>OY970235.1:0-5038178 GCA_963714145.1 uncultured Actinomycetota bacterium
GGCCAGCACCGACTCGGTACCGTCCAGCGCGACCACCCGGGCCTCGGCCGGTAGTGCCGCGGCCAGCGCCAGCGCCATCCCGGCGCCACCGCAGCCGACGTCCAGCGCGAGCCGGTCGCCGGGCCGGGCCAGCGTCGCGGCCATCGAGGCGTACCAGCCGGCATCGTCCTGGGCGATGCCGGCCAGCCGCTTCGCGTCGACCCCCCAGTCGATCTCGTACTCGGTCACGAGGCGGCCGCCGTCGTGAGCATCGCCGGGAGCGCCAGCACGCGAGCCGCGGGGTTCCCACGGCACGCGGAAGCGTGCTGCGCGCCCCGGCGAGCGGAGCCCGCCGAGCGGGGGGTGCGCCCCGCCCGCGGCGCGTTCTCGTGGGGTGCAGGTGCGGAGCGCAGGAGGCCGCCGGGGTACCCGTTCATGCCCGCAGCGTATGGCGCCGCCGGATCAGCCGGCGCGCAGGCCGAGCCGGTTGCCCGCCGGGTCGCCCGGGTCGACGAACAGGTCGGCCGTGCCGCCGATCGGGACCGTCGCCATCGGGCTGGTGTGCCCGACGTCGATGTTGGCCAGCACCGGCTTGCCGGCCAGCGCCGGCTGGTTGCCGACGATCTGGTCGAGCAACTCGCGGCTCATCTGGCTGGCCCGCTGGAACCGGCCGATCGCCAGGCCGCGCACCCCGGGCGCGTCCGGGAGCTGCAGCAGCGAGGTGAGGTTGCGGGCGAAGGTGACCACGTCCGACGTCTCGTCGTCCTCGATGACCAGTACGGCGCCGTCCAGCCCGGGCAGGTAGCCGGTGCCCTGCAGCAGGTTCAGCGTGCACAGGTTGCCGCCGACGATCGGGCCGGTGGCCTGGCCGGCCCGCAGCGGCCACCAACCCTCGTTGCGCTCCGGGTGCCGATCGTCCTGGTCGAGGAACCAGCGGTCGTCCGTCCACTCTGGACTGGGACGCAGCTCGACCGGGGCGTCCCGCAGCAGTGCGGCCCGGAACCAGTCGATCGTCTGTCCACAGTGGTCACGCATGCCGAAGGTCGACCAATGTGGACCGGACCAGGTGATCATGCCGGCGCGGGCGAGCATCGCGGCCTGCAGTGCGGTGATGTCGGAGAAGCCGCAGAACACCTTCGGGTTGGCCCGGATCAGGTTCCAGTCCACAAAGGGCAGCAGCTCGTTGCTGTTGAAGCCACCGATCACCGTGCTGACACCGGCCACCGCCGGGTCGGTGAACGCGTCGTGCAGGTCGGCGATCCGGGCGGCGACCGGGCTGGAGCCGAACGCGTCGACCTCGTCCACGTGCCGGCCGTACGAGAGCCGCAGCCCCATCCCGGCGAACCGGGCCTCGATCGGCGCCGGATCGACGCGGCCCGTCACGATCGGCCTGGACCGGGCCGGCGCGATCACCCGCAGTTCGTCCCCGGGGCGCAGCCGGGGCGGGCAGATCAGGTCCATGCGGGCGGACGGTAGCGGTCCGGACCCGGCGCGACCATCGACTTTGTCGGCTGCCGGCGCGGGCCCGGAGCGCCCGGGGACGCATGGCGTGCTCGGCCGCCGGCTGCACCGTCGACCCGGATCGCGCTGCTCGCGCACGCCGCAGGGCTCGCCTGACACCGTCCGCAAGCTGGGGCTATCACTGTGTGATACTACTATCGTGACACAGTGCGATCGGGGGAGTGGGTCCGGCTGGACAGCCACCCACCGCGCGCTGGCCGCCGCCGTGGCCGCCGGCCTTGGCCTGCCGGCGGACGTCCCGCCCGGTCCGGTTGACTGGACCTGGTTCGAGCAGTTGCTGCGGCGGCACCGGGTGGCGCCGCTGGTACACCGCGGCGGCCTGGCCCGGCTCGGTGCACCAGCCGACCTGGTGGCCCGGGTCGGCGACCAGGCCCGGGATGCGGCGGTCCGGGCGCTGGCGCAGCTGGGCCTGCTCACCGAGCTGCTCAGCGGGCTGCGCGCCGCCGGCATCGACGTGCTGGTGCTGAAGGGCCTGCCGCTGGCCCAGGCCGGCTACGGCGACCCGGCCGTCCGCGACCCGGGCGACATCGACCTGCTGGTCCCGCCTGGCCAGGTGGCCGCGACCGCCGAACTGCTGATCGGGCTCGGGCTGGAGGTGGCGTCCTGGCCGAACGGCCCGGCCCCGACGCTGATCCGGCCGGCCCTGGCGTGGGCGGCCGACCTGCCCGCGCTCAGCGAGATCAGCTTCACCGGCGCGAGCACCCGGATCGACCTGCACTGGCGGCTGTTCGAGAACCGGGCGCTGTTCCCGGTGCGGCCGGCCTGGCTGACCCGGCCGGCGCTGGTCCAGGTCGGCCCGGTGTCGGTGCCGGTGCTGCCGCCCGACCAGCTCTGGCCGTACCTGGCGGTGCACGGCACCAAGCACGCCTGGCGCCGGCTCAAGTGGTTGGCCGACGTCCCGGCGCTGGCCGGCTGGCGGCCGGTGGGTCCGACAGCCGGGGCGCCCGCCGGCCCGCCTCCGGACGCGGCTGGTCCGCCGGACGCCGACCCGCGGCCGGGTCGGGACGCCGGCCAGTATCGGGACGCCGCTGGTCTGGCGGACGCCGACCCGCGGTCGGGTCGGGAAGCCGGCCGGTATCGGGACGCCGCTGGTCTGGCGGCCGCCAGCCTGGCCGCCCCGCAGTCGGGTCGGCGAGCTGACCGGTATCGGGACGCGGCTGGTCTGGCGGCCGCCGGCCCGGCCGCCCCGGGTCGGCGAGCCGATCGGTACCGGGATCCGGCTGCCGGACCGGCCGAGTCGCGGCCCGGTCGGCGAGCCGACTGGTATCGGGACCCGGCCGTCGATCGCGCCGACCCGCGGCCCGGGCCGGCCCCGCATCGGGACGCGGCTGTCCGGCCGGCCGGGTGGCCGGTGGGCGCGTGGCCGGGTGCCCGGGCGGGCGGGCCGGCCGAATCGGGGGCGGAGCGGTCGGTCGCC
Organism: uncultured Actinomycetota bacterium; assembly: GCA_963714145.1. Taxonomy (GTDB): domain Bacteria; phylum Actinomycetota; class Actinomycetes; order Mycobacteriales; family CADCTP01; genus JBBWZH01. The sequence continues at coordinate 2,918 of OY970235.1, forward strand.
ACCGCGCTGCTGGTGGCCGAGGCGGTGTTCGGGCCGTTCCTGCCGGTCGAGCAGCGGCGTTGGGCGGACGGGGTGCCGGGCACCGCGGTGCTGCGGCGCCGGGCGCTGGCGGCGCTCGGCGCCAGCGCCGACCCGGACGAGTCGATCGGCCCGCGCCAGCTCGCCGGTCACCTGCACGCCCGGCTCGCGCTGCGACCGGACTCCGGCTTCCGCCGCGAGGAGGCCCGGAACTGGCTCATCCTGGCCGGCCGGGCCCAGCTCGTCCCCGACCCGCCGGCCCGCGTGCTGCTCGCCGGCCCGGCCCGGTGGACCGCCCGGCACGCCCACCCGCCCGGCGCCGGGCGGGCCTGGCGGCGCGGGCCGTCCGGGCTCCAGCTGCCCGGCCGGTCGGCCGGCGACGGCGATCGGCGGTTCTGGTCCGGGGCGGGCGGACCGGCCCCGGACCCGCCGGCGGACCGGCAACCGCTCCGGGCGGCGGCCGGCTGGCCGGTCCGGGCGGGTGCGGCCGGGCGGCGGGTGCGGTCCCGGCTCGGCTGGGCACTGCTGGACCGGCGCTGGGGGCGATGGCTGGTACGGCACGCCGCGGGGGTGTACCGGCGGACCGACCGGCTGGCCGGGCTGGCCCGGCTCGGCGCCGGCCGGCGCGGGCTGCTGCTGGAGGCGGTGCTCGAACTGGCCCGCGCCTCGGTGGAGCTGGTACTGCTGCCGTCCGACCGGATCGTGCCGCGGCTGGGGGAGCGGGCCGGTGCGGTGGAGCCGGCGGTGGGGCTGGAGCAGTCCCGGATGGCGGCCCGGACCGGGTCGGCGGTGGCGGCCGCGGCCCGCCGGCTGCCCTGGCGGCCGACCTGCCTGCGGCAGGCGGTGGCCGCCGGCCGGATGCTGCGCCGCCGCGGCGTCGCCAGCCGGATCCACCTGGGCGTGGCCACCGGCGTGGTCACCGGCGGGGCCACTGGTGGGACCAACGGCGCGGCCACTGGCGGGGCCGCCGGCAGGGCTGGCGCCGGGGTGACCGGCGGGCCGACGGCGCTGACCGCGCACGCCTGGCTCACGGTCGGCGGCCGCACCGTGCTCGGCGGCGGCCCGGTTGACCAGTTCACCCCGGTGGCGACCTTCGCCGCCGGAGCCGCCACGCCTGCCCGCCGGGCCGGGCCGGGTGGTCCCGGTGGCCCGGCCGGCTCTGCCGGTTCCGCCGGTTCCGGCGGGGGCGGCTGGAGCGGCGGGGGCGGCCCGGGTGGTGGCGCGGCGGCGGGGTGCGGCGGGTGAGCGCGATCTGTGGGGCGGTCGGGCTGGACGGGCAACCGGTCGAGGTGCGCGACATCGAGCCGATGCTGGCGGCGTCGGCGGGGCTGGGCCCGGACGGCCGGGCCGGCTGGTCCGGCCGGGCCGGCGGGCTCGGCGTGGCGGTCGGGGTGGCGCGCCGGCACCGGGTGCCGGAGGACGCGGCGGACCGGCAGCCGCTCGCCGGCGCCGACGGCGTCGTGCTGGCCGCGGACGTGGTGCTGGCCAACCGGGGCGAGCTGGCCAGGCGGCTCGGCCTCCGGGACCGTCCGGATGTCCCGGACAGCGCGCTGGTGCTCGCCGCCTACCTGCGCTGGGGCGTCGACTGCCTGTCCCGGCTGAGCGGTGACTTCGCGCTGGCCGTCGTGGACCCGCGCCGCGGCGGCGTGCTGCTGGCCCGCGACCAGGTCGGCATCCGGCCGCTGCATGTGCACGTCGGGCCGGGCCGGCTGGTGTTCGCGTCCACCGCGCTGGCGTTGGCCGGGTACCTGGGGGCGTCCGCCGAGATCGACCTGACCAGGCTGGCCGGGTATCTGGCCGGGGTACCGTCGGCCGGCCGCAGCTGGATCGCCGGGGTGGAGCCGGTCGAGCCCGGCGGCGCGATCTGGGTGCGCCCCGGCGGTACCCGGCGCTGGCGGTACTGGTCCGCCGAGCGCCCGGTCGCAGCCGGGGTGCCGACCGGCGAGCAGGTCGGCGAGCTGCGGGCGGCGTTCGACCGGGCGGTCCGGGGCCGGCTGCGGCGTACCGGCGGGGTCGGCGTCGCGCTGTCCGGCGGGTTGGACTCGACCTCCGTCGCGGCCACGGCGGCGGCCGCGCTGGCCCCGGCGCCGGTGCACACGTACACCTCGGTGCCGCCGGCCGGCTGGGACCCGGGCCGCGGCGTCGAGCTGGCCGGTTTCGAGCCGGACGAGCGGCACCTGGTCGTCGACCTGGCCGGCCGCTACCCGAACCTGCGCACCAGGTTCATCGACGCGGTCGGGGCGCCGTTCCTGGCCGGATACAACGAGATCTTCGCGCTCGGCGGCGTCCCGCCGCGCAACCCGTGCAACGTGACCTGGCTGGGCCGGATCCACCGCGCCGCCGTGGCCGACGGCGCCCGCACCCTGCTCACCGGGTCCCGGGGCAACCTGTACTTCTCCGCCGACGACCCGGGCTGGCTGGTCGCGCTGCTGCGCCGCGGCCGGCTCGGGCCGGCCACCCGGGAGCTGCGCGGTTGGGCCGCGGCGTCCGGCGGCTCGGCCTGGCAGGTGTTGCGCGCGTCGGTGCTGCCGGCGCTGCTGCCGGCCACGGTACGGGACGCCGCCCGGGCCTGGCCGGGCCCGGCGCCGCGGCCAGGGTGCCGGGGCGGCGTCGACCTGGCCGAGCGGTGGTTCGCCGGCGACGCGCTGCGGCCGGAGCTGCGTGACCACCTGGACGTGGAGCTGGCCGAGCTGGCCGAGCGGATCGCCGCGGCGCCGCGGGAGATGTCGGCGCTCGGGTTGCGCACCCAGGCCGCGGCGGCTGAGCTGCACGCCGCCACCCAGGCCAGGTACGGGATGCACGCGGCCGACCCGACCGCGGATGTCCGGGTGATCGAGCTGTGCGCGGCCCAGCCCGGCTGGGTCCGCCGCCGGGACGGCCTGGCCCGGGCCGGCTGCCGGGCCGCGATGGCCGACCGGTTGCCCGACTCGATCCGGCTGCGCACCGCGCGCGGCGCGCAGCTGCCCGACTGGCTGGACCGGATGACCGACGCCCGGGCCGAGCTGGCCGCCGAGGTGCGGGCCACCAGCGAGCACCCGGCGACCCGCCGGCTGATCGACGTCGACCTGCTGGCCGCCGCGATCCGCGACTGGCCGGCCGGGCCGGACCCGCACCGGGTGCTGACCCGCACCTACCGGGTCGTGCTGCTGCGCTCGCTGGTGGCCAGCCGCTACCTGCGTTGGTTCGCCGACCGTCCGCCGACAACGGTTGGTGACGAGATGCGGTCCGAACTTCACTCTATGTAACTCATGTGGCATGATCACAACGACGGCTGAGCCACCAGGCACGGGGGGACGACATGGACGAACCGGCGACGGTAACCGAGCCGACCGGCACCACTGACGCCGGTCAGCCCGGTCGGGAGAGGTGGTCGGCGCCGCGGTTGACCCAGCTGGACGCGGCGGCCACCGGGTCCGGTGGGTTCTCCGTCGTCGACGGCGCGGACACCCTGTCGATGTCCTGACCGCGACCGTGGTCGTCCCGGCGGCAACCGAGCTCAGGAGGAACGACGTGACCGAACCGGCCCGCGAGACCGACGTTGCGGCTGACCAGAACCGTCCGGCGCCATGGACGGCACCCCGGTTGGCCCGGCTGGACGCGGCGGCCACCGCCAACGGCGGGATAGCCGGCGACGACGGGGCCGACGCGGCCGCGTCCTGACCGGACGGCCCGCGCCGCGCCGCGACGCGGGCCACCGGCGTACATGACCCGGCTCGCCCCGGCGCGATCGCCCGCAGTCGGTGTTACCGGGCCGGGGGTGGCCGCGCCGCGGCGGGCTGGCGACCAGCGCCCACCGCCTCCACCGCGCTGGCGACCTCGTCGACAGTCCAGCCGCCAGCCGGTCGGGTGAGCACCCAGACCGGCAGCCGCCGGGCCAGACCGGCGGCCCAACCGAGCAGGTCGGGCCCCCACAGCCGGGACAACAGCCGAACCCGGTAGACGTTCTCCAGCAGCGCCGCCACGCCGGCCAGATCGCCCGCCGCCACGCCGGCCAGGTCGCCCCGGTGGCTGTCGACGCCGGTCGCGGCCGCCCCGGGGCGGAGCAGGACGACGGCGTGCAGCGACACCGGCTCGTTGTCCCGGGCCGGCAGCGAGAGCTTCGTCAGCCGGCGGTCGACCAGCCGGCTCCCGGTCAGGTCGAGCCCCAGCGCGATCGCGGTGTCCGGCCAGACGTGCGCCGGCCGGCCGAACGGCACCACCTCTGGCAGGCCGGTACCGGCGGTTCGGATCGGCGAGACGTCGTCGGTGACCAGCCGGTGCCGACGGCCCTCCAGGGCCAGCGCGGTGGTGGACTTGCCGGCGCCGCTGGGGCCGGCCAGCGCCACCCCGACCGGCCCGATCGCCACCGTCGACGCGTGCAGCGCGAACTCGCCGCGCTGCGCCAGCACCAGCGCCGCGACCGTGCCGTAGAGAGCATTCGCGAGCAGGCCGGGGTCGCAGCCGACGGCCGGCTCGACGGTGACCTCGGCCCCGGCCTCGATCGCGAACCGCGCGGCGCCGGCCACGTCCAGGTGGGCCCGGCGCCGGTCCGCGACCAGCCGGGCCTGCCCGGACCAGAGCCGGGCATCCAGTGCGGCGCCCTCCGGCGCGGCGCCGACCGGCCCGACCAGCACCTGCGCGCCGCAGACCTGCACCGGGAACATCGGGCCACCCTAGTGGCATAGAGTGACGATCTCATACTCTCGGTGAGGAGACTGGGTTGCTGAGCTGGCCGCTGGCCTGGGTGGACGGGCCGGTGCCGGCCCGGTTGCCGACCGCCGCCCACCGTGGCCCGCTGGCCGAGGCGGAGTCTGACCGGCTGCTGCTGCGGGTCCCACCGATCGGCCGGTTCCTGGTGCGGCCGGACGGCCCGGTGCGGGTCCAGCGCGGGTATCCGGTCAGCGACGCGGACGTCGCCTGCTTCGTCGGCGGCTCGGTCGGTGCCGCCGCGTTGCTGCTGCGCGGGATGCTGACGATGCGCGCGGCGGCCGTCTCGGTGGCCGGCGCCGGGGTGCTGATCTGTGGCCCGTCCGCCGCCGGCAAGTCGGTGCTCGCCGGCGCGCTGGCCGCCCGCGGCCATCCGGTCCTGGCCGACCGGATCGGCCTGGTCACCGGCATCCCCCCGGCGTCCCCCGGCGGTGTGCCGCCGCCGGGCGCCGGGGTCGGGTTGGCGGTGGTGCCGGTCGATCCGCAGGTGCAGTTGTGGCCGGACGCGGCCGAGTTGCTCGGGCTGCCGCCCGGCGCTGGCCGGATCGTCCGGCCGGTGCTGGCCCGGCGGGCGTTCCGGCTCGGCCCGCCGCCCGGCCCGGCTCCGCTCCGGCTCGTCCTCGGGTTGTCGCTGGCGACCCGGCGCTCGCTGGAGCTGACCGAGGTCGGCGGCGGTACCGCCGCCGGCCGGCTCGCCGCGCTGGTCGGCCAGGAATGGCACGAGCGGCTGGTCGGACCGCTCGGCCGCGCCGCCGACCGGTTCCGCTGGCTGGCCGCGCTGGCCGGTGTCCGGCTGGTGCTGATCGCCGGGCACCGCGGCGGGATCCCGCCGGCCGAGCTGGCGGCCCGGGTGGAGGGCGTCCTCGGGTGACCGGCACCACCTGCTGGCTCGCGTCGTACCCGAAGTCCGGCAATACCTGGCTCCGGGCGGTGTACGCGGCCGCGACCACCGGCGCCGAGGTGGACCTCGATCACCTGGCCGGCGGCGGCGTCCCGGCCAACCGCGAACTGCTCGACACCGCGCTCGGCCTGGCCACGTCCGACCTGACCGTGGCCGAGCTGGAGGTGATCCGGCCGCGGGCGGACGAGGTGCTGGCCGGGCTGCCGGCCCGGTCGGTGCGCAAGGTGCACGACGCGTTCACCGTCGGCGCCGCCGGCGAGACGATCGTCTCGGTGGCCGCCAGTCGCGGGGCGATCTACGTGCTGCGCGACCCCCGGGACGTGGCCGTCTCGCTGGCGGTGCACCTCGACCGTCCGATCGAGTTCGCCGTGGGCCGGATGGCCGACCCGGAGGCTGTGCTCGGCCGGCAGTCGGGCGGCATCGGCGCGCATGTCGAACAGCGGGTCGGCACCTGGTCCGGACACGTGCTGAGCTGGCTGGAGCAGGACCGGCTACCGGTACACCTGCTCCGCTACGAGGACGCGATCGCCGATCCGGTCGGCACGTTCGGCCCGGCGCTCCGGTTCGCCGGCCTCGACCTGACCGAGGCCGAGATCGCCGCGGCGGTCGAGCGGGCCGCGTTCGGAAACCTGGCCAGGCAGGAGGCCGTCCACGGCTTCCGGGAGGGGTCCCGCCCGAGCACCCCGTTCTTCCGGCGCGGCCAGGCCGGGGCCTGGCGGGACGAGCTGCCGCCGGAGCTGGCCGCGGAAATCGTCCGGATCCATGGCCCGGTGATGGCCAACTATGGTTACCTCTGAGTCAGTGATCAACTACTCTACGTTACATGTCACTAGGACCCTCCACTGTGCTGGTGCGCAGCGCCGAGCCGCTCACGGCCGCCATCGGCGATGAGATCGTGATGCTGGACGCCACCCAGGGCTGCTACTTCGGCCTGGACCCCAGCGGCGCCGCGATCTGGACCCTGCTGGAAACGCCCAGGTCGGTGGCCGACCTGTGCGCCGAACTGGTCCGGCGCTACGACGTCACGCCGGAGCGGTGCCGCAGCGAGGTGCTCTTCTTCCTGCACGAGCTGTGCGACGCCGGCCTGGTCCAGACGGTCGACGAGCTGCCCTAGACCTGCCGACCCGGTCGGCGGCCCGGCCGAGCCGGGCGAGTTGCCCCGGCCGTGCCAGCCGTGCCAGCCGGGCGGGCCGGGCGGCTACCCGCCGGGCCAGTCGAGGATGAGGCGGGTGTGCCGCTTGGCGACGACGACGGCGCCCGGTTCGGCCGGCGCCGGCTCGGTGCCGGGCGGGTAGGCCCGGATCCGGAGTCGGGTGGTGCCCGGCCGGCCGGCATCGGCCCAGGCCCGGACCTGGTCGGCGAGCCGCCGCGCCAGGTCGGGTCCGTCCGGCCCGTGCCCGCGGGCCACCAGTGCCGGCCCGGCGGTGGAGCCGTCGGCGGCACTGCCGCGGCCGGCGGGCGGGTCGACGCTGCCGCCGGCACCGGCCAGGATGGCGAGGCTGGCCGGGCCGACCAGGCCGAGCGTGGCCGCGTGCCCGGCGAAGGCGAACAGCGGCGGCACCAGCCTCCGCTCGACCGCCGGTCCGAGCGCGGACAGCCCGCAGTAGTCCGGTTCGTGCAGCGCCAGCCAGAGCGACAGGCCGGTCCACACCTCGTGCTGCTCCAGCGGCACGCCGACCGGTACCGGCACGCCCGGGCCGGCCAGAGCGGCGTACAGGGCGTCGGTGTCCAGTTCCCGGTCGTCGTCCAGGGCGATGAACAGGCCGGCGACGTCGCCGAGCCGGCGCGGCCCGCCGGGCTCGGCCATCGCCCCGCGCAGCGGCATGAACCCGCCGTCGATCACCGAGACCGACCGCCAGCCGGCACCATCCGGTTCGAGCCCGACCGACCGCTGCATCCCGCGGATCGCGAGCGGCAGCACCAGCCGGCCGCCGGCGGCCAACTGCTGGTGCCAGGCCGGCGCCAGGTCCCAGGCTCCGGCGGTCACGATGATCCGGTCGAAGGTCCCGCCGGCCGGGTCGCCATCCGCCCCGTCCGCGCACACCACCCGCACCGGACCCGCGCCGGCAACCGCGGCCCCGTCCGCTCCCGGCCGGCCCGGCTCGGCGGCTACCGGCCGGCCCAGCCCGGCGGCTGCCGGCCGGCCCAGCCCGGCGGCTGCCGGCCGGCCCAGCCCGGCGGCTGCCGGACCACCGGGCTCGGCGGCCGTCCCGGTCGGCCCGGCCCCGGCCACCGGCGGCCCCCCGCCGGCTCCGGGTCGGCCGGTCTCGGTCCGGCCGGCGGCAGCGAGGTGGGCGCGGGCCTGGTCGGCCAGCTCGGGGTCCACGTCGATGGTCAGCACCTGGCCGGACGGGCCGACCAGCTCGGCCAGCAGGGCGGCGTTGTAGCCGGTGCCGGCGCCGATCTCGAGCACCCGGTGGCCGGGCCGCACGTCCAGCTGTTCCAGCATCAGCGCCATGATCGCCGGCTGCGAGGACGAGCTGAGCGGCCGGCCATCGGCCGCCCACTTGGTCACGATCGCCTCGTCGGCGTACGCCTCGGGCAGCTCGGTACCGGGTAGGAAGAGGTGCCGGGGCACCGTGCGGAAGGCATGCTCGACGGCTGGGGTCTGGATCAGTCCGGCAGCGAGCAACGAGTCGACGAGGGTGTGCCGCAGTGCCGTGGCGTCGCCGGAGACCATCCGGGGAAACTAGCGGATCGCGCGGTCCCACCGGGCTGCTACCCGGGGTAGCATCCAGGGTATGAAGGTCAGTGTGAGCCTGCCCGAGGACGACGTCGAGTTTCTCGACGACTATGCCCGGACGCAGGGCTACGACTCGCGCTCGGCCGTGTTGCAGAAGGCGGTCGGGCTGCTCCGCTCGGCTGATCTCGCCGACGCCTACGCCGACGCCTGGCAGCGATGGGCCGACGGCGAGGACGCGGAGGGCGCCGCGGCCTGGGATACGGCTGTGGCAGACGGCATCTAGGCCGGTGCGCCGGGGCGAGATCCGGGCCGTCGACTTCGAGCCGGTCCGCGGGTCGGAAGCGAGCAAGATCCGGCCGGCGGTGATCGTGAGCAACGACGCGGCCAACGCCACCGCCGCCCGGCTGGGCCGCGGGGTGATCACCGTGGTGCCGGTGACGTCCAGCGTCGAGCGGGTGTACCCGTTCCAGGTGGTGCTCCGGGCCGGGCACACCGGGCTGCCGCACGACTCGAAAGCGCAGGCCGAGCAGGTCCGCTCGGTGGCGGTGGAGCGGATCGGCCGCCGGCTCGGCACGCTGCCGCCGGCCCTGATCGGCCAGCTGGACCAGGCCCTGCGGCTGCACCTGGGGCTCTAGTCGTCAACCAGCGTTGACAACATGTGGCTCGTCAACCTAGATTGACAGGCATGACCGAAGCAACGAAGTTGGCCACCGCGGCCGGCAGCACCGACCCCGCCGTGGGGCTGCGTGCCGTGCTCGCGCTGCGCCGGCTGCTGGAGACACTGGAGGTCCTGCAGGTCGACAACGCCCGCGAGCGGGGTTGGTCCTGGCAGGCGATCGCGGACACGCTCGGCGTCAGCCGGCAGGCCGTCCACAAGAAGCATGCCGGTCGGGCGGACGCCCGGCTGGCTCGGGAGGCGTGATGTTCGAGCGGTTCACCGATTCGGCCCGGATGGTCGTCCGGGGCGCGCAGGAGGAGGCGCGCGAGCTGCGCCACGACCATGTCGGCACCGAGCACCTGCTGCTCGCGATGCTGAGACCGGAGACCGGGCTGGCCGCCCGGGTGCTGGCCGACGCCGGCATCCAGCGGGCCGAGGTGCTGGCCGGGATCACCCGCCTGATCGGCGAGCAGCGCCGGTTCCAGCCGGGCGACGCCGAGGCGCTGCGGGCGATCGGCATCGACCTGGACGCGGTGGTGCAGGCGATCGAGGCGTCCTTCGGGCCGCAGGCGCTGAACCTGCCGCCGGAGGTCCGCCGCCGGCACCGGCTGGACCCGCGCCAGGTGCTGCGCCGGCGCCGCCGCAACGGCCCGCCCAGCCGGCCGCGGGGCGGCCATATCGCGTTCGCGCCGCGCAGCAAGAAGGTGCTGGAGCTGTCGCTGCGCGAGTCGCTCCGGCTCAAGTCCAAGAACATCGGCAGCGAGCACATGCTGCTCGGCCTGCTCCGGGAGGGTGAGGGGCTGGCCGCCCGGATCCTGGTCGACACCGGCCACCCGCTGGACGACCTGCGCCTGCGGGTCATCGCCGCGCTCGCCACCGCCGCGTAGCCGGGCCGGCTGCCGCCCGGGCGGCAGCTCAGCGGGTGTACGCGGACGAGACCGCGGTGTGGCCGGTGCCGGCCAGCCGGTAGAACGAGTAGGTGCCCTGGTCCAGCAGTTCCCGCGCGGCGGTGGCGACCGCGCCGGCGGCGACCAGGCTGAACGCCCCACCGACGGAGATCCGGGCCACGCCGGCGCCGGCGAGTTCGGCCACCGTCGGCCCGCCGGGCCAGGTCAGCACGTTCACCGGGCGGTCGACCGCGGCGACCACCTGGCGGATGTCGGCCAGTTCCACCAGCCCGGGGGCGTAGAGCACGTCCGCGCCGGCCTCCTGGTACGCCTGCAGCCGGCCGATCGTGTCGGCCAGGTCGGTGCGGCCGTGCAGGTAGTTCTCGGCCCGCGCGGTGAGCACCAGGTTGCCGGCCCGGGCCGCTTCGGCGGCGGCCCGCACCCGGTCGCGGGCCAGCCCGAGGTCGTGGATCGGGTCGTCGGCGTTGCGGGTGGAGTCCTCGATCGAGCAGCCGGCCAGGCCGGTCGCGGCGGCGGCGGTGACCGTCCGCGCCACCCCGGCCGGGTCGGCCGCGAAGCCGTCCTCGAGGTCGGCGGACACCGGCACCGCGACCGCCTCGATCAGCGCCGCGGCGTGCGCGAGGGCCTCGTCCCGGCTGACCGAACCGTCGAGGCGGCCGAGCGTGCCGGCGTACCCGCTGCTGGTGGTGGCCAGCGCGGCGAAGCCCAGGCTGGCCAGCAGCCGGGCCGAGCCCTGGTCCCACGGGTTGGGCATCAGCAGCGGGGTGCCCGGCACGTGCAGGGCCCGGAACCGGTCCGCCGGGTGGGTCAGGTCGCTGGGCATGCAGGCGACCCTACCCACCCGGCGGACCGGGGTTACCTGGCGGTCAGAACAGCGTGCAGGCCGCGCCGTTGAGGCTGAACGCGCTCGGGTTCGTGTTCGTCCCCGAGTAGGTGGCCTGGAAGCCCATGTTCGTGCTGCCGCCGGGGGCGATGGTGCCGTTGTAGCTGACGTTGGTCAGCGACACCGCCGTCCCGGCCTGGCTGGGCGTCGAGTTCCAGGCGTTGCTGACCGCCTGGTTGCCGGGGAACGAGAACCGCAGCACCCACCCGTTGATCGCGGTGGTGCCGTTGTTCCGGATCGTGATGCTGGTGGTGAAGCCGGTGTTCCAGGTGTTGGCCGTGTAGTTCACCGCGCAGCCGGCACCACCGCCGGGCGTGGTGGTCGGTGGCGTGGTTGGCGGCGTGGTGGTGGTGGTACCGCCGAGCGCGGTGTTGACCGCGTTGTACGCCGGCTTGGGCTGGTACTGGTCGCCGAACAGCAGCGCCGCGCCCTGGCCGGAGAACACGCCCGGGATCCAGGAGTCGGGGTCGCCGACGCCCCAGACGGTGATGCCGACGCACCGGGCCACCGCGAGGCAGGCGTTGGTGACCGCGACGTACTCGTTGGCCTGCTGGTTGAGCCGGGCGGTGTCGGACGGCGTGTTCATCCGGATGTCCAGCTCGGTGATCGCCACGTCCAGCCCGAGGTTGGCGAACCGCTGGATGTTCTGCTGCATGGTCGAGGGCACCTGACCGAGGATCAGGTGCGCCTGGATGCCGATGCCGTCCAGCGGCACGCCCTGCGCCAGCAGCGACTGGGCCAGGTTGAACATCGCGGTGCTCTTGGCGTTGACGCCGTCGGTGTTGAAGTCGTTGATGTAGAGCTTCGCGGTCGGGTCGGCGGCCCGGGCGAACCGCAGCGCGTCTGCGATGTAGCCGTCACCCAGCGTGGTCTGCCACTTCGACTGCCGCCGGGTGCCGTCCTCGTTGAACGGCTCGTTCACCACGTCCCAGGCGAACACCTTGCCGACGTAGTGCCCGGCCACGTTGGCGATGTGGTTCTGCATGATCGCCCGCAGCTGGGTGGCGTTGAAGTTGCCGTTGTTCAGCCAGTTCGGCAGCTGGCTGTGCCAGACCAGGGTGTGCCCGCGGACCTTCTGGTTGTGCGCCACGGCGAAGTTCACGATCGCGTCGCCGGCGCCGAAGCTGAACTGGTTCTGGTTCGGCTCGGTGGCGTCGACCTTCATCTCGTTGCCGGGCGTGACCACGTTGAACTCGGTGCCGGCGACCTGGGTGTAGACGCCGCCGGCGGCGACCCGCTGGCCCTCCAGCGCGGTGCCGAAATACTTGCCCTTCGCCGCGGCGAGCTGACCCAGCGGGGTCGCCGCCGACGCGGAGCTCTGGACGACGACGGCGGCGCCGAGGGTGACCGCGGCGACCGCCAGGCCCGCGCCCACCGACCGGCGCCAGCGGCCCCGGTCGGTGCGTAGGCGCTCAGGAACGGCAGGTGTCATGGGGGAGCCTCCTCCTCGCTTCTGCCCGGCTCCCGCGCGCCGCTCACGGTGACGGTGTGAACTACCGGCCCTGTTCCGGAAGTGGAGTGGCTTCGCTGTCGGTCTTCGGCCGCTCGAATGTCGATTGGCTGACAGCGCTGTCAAGCCGGATTTCCGGAACTCTTTCGGTAAGTATCGGTCACGCTAAGCCCGCCGGACCGCTCCGTCAATCCTTGGCTGTCGAGCGGCCGGAGTCACGCGTCGGGCGGTGGCGGCCGGCGGCGGGCGGCCGGTGTGCGGCGGTCGGCGGCGGGTACCGGCGGGGCGGTGCCGGCGGTGGCGGCGGGTCAGACCGGGTGGTGGCGGTGCCGCCAGCCGGACAGCCGCCAGCCACCTTCCAGCAGCACGATCGCGGCCCCGGTCACCACGGCCGCGAAGCTCAGATCGGTCCACGGCGGCAGCGTCAGCGCGAAGAAGTGCCGCAGCCAGGGCACCGCCAGCACCACCAGGAACGCCGCGCCCATCGTCACCACCAGGGCCAGCTTGAACCCGGTGAACGGGCGGGCGACGATCGCCAGCACCCAGAGCGCGACCGTGAACAGCACCAGCGCGGCGGTGGTCTGCGCCTGGGCGGCCGGCCGGTCGGTCAGCAGCGCGGTGCCGTACGCGGCGAACGAGGCCGCCGCCGCGACGAACCCGCTGGGCACCGCGAACCGCATCACCCGGTGCACGAAGCCGGCCTGCGCCCGCTGCGTGTTCGGCTGCAGCGCCAGGAAGAACGCCGGCGTGCCGATGGTGAGCGAGCCGATCAGGGTCAGGTGCCGGGGCAGGAACGGGAACGGCAGCCCGGCCACGATCACCGCCACCGACAACAGGGTCGCATACACGGTCTTGGTCAGGAACAGGTTGGCGACCCGCTCGATGTTCCCGATCACCCGCCGCCCCTCGGCCACCACCTGCGGCAGCACCGCGAACTTGCTGTCCAGCAGCAGCAGCTGGGCGACCGCGCGGGTGGCGTCCGAGCCGTTGCCCATCGCGATGCCGATGTCCGCGGTCTTCAGCGCGAGTACGTCGTTCACGCCGTCGCCGGTCATCGCGACCACGTGCCGGCGGGACTGCAGCGCGCTCACCATCGCCTGCTTCTGCTGCGGGGCCACCCGACCGAACACCGACCGGCCGTGCATCGCCTCGGCCAGCGCGGGCTGCTCGGTCGGGAGCGTGCGGGCATCCACCGGCCGGTCGGCGTGCTCGACGCCGAGCCGGGCCGCGATCGCGCCGACGGTCCCCGGGCTGTCCCCGGAGATCACCCGCACGCCGACCTGCTGGGATTCGAAGTAGCGCAGCGTCTCGGCGGCGTCCGGCCGGACCGGCTGCTCGATCACGATCAGCGCGGCCGGGCTGGCCGGCCCGGGGTCGGCGGCCGCGTCCACCGGGCCGTCGCCGGCCCGGGCCAGCAGCAGCACCCGCAGGCCGTGCCCGGCCAGCTCGGTGGCGCGGGCCAGCGTCGGGTCGGCCGGCGGCAGCAGCACCTCGGGCGCGCCGAGCAGCCAGCTGCCCTGCCCCTCGAACGTCACCCCGCTCCACTTGCGGGCGGACGAGAACGGCGCGACCGCCGTCACCGCCCACTCCGGCTGGTCCGGGTACGCGGCCAGGATCGCCTGCAGACTCGGGTTCGGCCGCGGGTCGGCGCCGGCCAGCCCGCCCAGCACCGCCCGTACCGGCGCGTCGTCGTCCAGCGACACCATCGAGTGGACGGTCATCCCGGGCTCGGTGAGCGTGCCGGTCTTGTCCAGGCAGATCACGTCCACCCGGGCCAGGCCCTCGATCGCGGGCAGCTCCTGCACCAGCACGTTGTGCCGGCCCAGCCGGACCACGCCGACCGCGAACGCCACACTGGTCAGCAGCACCAACCCCTCCGGGACCATCGTGACCAGCCCGGCGACCGTGCCGCGCAGCGCCTCGGTCACCCCGTCGGTGTTGCGCAGCTGGCTGAGGAACAGCAGCACCCCCACCGGGGCCATCACCAGCGCCATCACCGTGATGATCCGGTCGATGCCGGTGCGCAGCTCGGACCTGGTCAGCGTGAACCGGCTCGCCTCCTCGGCCAGCTGCGCCGCGTACGCCGCCCGGCCGACCTTGGTGGCCCGGTAGCCGCCGGTGCCGGCGGCCACGAAGGACCCGGACAGCACCGGGTCGCCGGGCTCCTTGATCACCGGGTCGGCCTCGCCGGTGAGCAGCGACTCGTCCACCTCCAGCCCGTCCGCGCCGGTGATCTCGCCGTCCACCACGATCTTGTCGCCGAGCCCGACGACCAGGATGTCGCCCAGCACCACCTCGGCCGAGTGCACCTGCTGGTCGCGCCCGTCCCGGCGGACCGTGGGGCGGACCTCGCCGACGATCGCCAGCCGGTCCAGCGTCCGCTTGGCCCGCAACTCCTGGACGATGCCGACCAGCGTGTTGGACACGATGACGAATCCGAACAGCGCGTCCTGCAGCGGGCCGACCACCAGGATCACCGCCAGCAGCGTGCCGAGCAGCCCGTTGAACGGCGTGAGCGTGTTCGCCCGAATGATCTCCGCCACGCTCCGGCTGGACCGCGCCGGCACATCGTTGACCTCGCCACGTGCCACCCGCTCGGCCACCTGCGCCGCCGTCAACCCCGCCCCGACCACTCCGACAGCATGCCCGACCCCCCGCCGCCCCGCTCCGCCCCGCCCCTGGCGCGGCCCTCCGGCTCTCGCCTCCGGCCCCGGTGGTGGGTTGGTGTGGCGGGTGATGGCTTGGCGGCGCGGGTGGTGGCTGAGCGGCATCACCCGCGGGACCGTGCCGTCACCCGGCGGCCGAAGCCGTCACCGGCGGGGCGAAGTGGTCACTGGCTGGGTTGCGGTGGTGGGTTGGTGTGACGGGTGATGGCTTGGCGGCGCGGGTGGTGGCTGAGCGGCATCACCCGCGAGAGCATGTCGTCGCGCGGCAGCCGAAGTCGTCACTGGCGGGGCGAAGTCGTCACCTGAGGGGTCAGGTGGCGCCACCCGAGGTGTTCAGGGCGCCATCCCGAGGGGGTCAGGAGGCGTCACCCGAGGGAGCGTGTCGTCACGCGGCGGCTGAGGTCGTCACCGGCGGGGCGAAGTGGTCACCGGCTGGGTTGCGGTGGTGGGTTGGTGTGACGGGTGATGGCTTGGCGGCGCGGGTGGTGGCTGAGCGGCATCACCCGCGGGAGCGTGCCGTCACCCGGCGGCCGAAGCCGTCACCGGCGGGGCACTGTCATCACCCGAGGGGTCAGGAGGCGCCAGGCGGAGCGGTCGGGAGCGCCACCCGAGGGGTGCGTCAGGGAGACGGGGTGGCGGCGGGGGGTTCGGTGCTGGCGGCCGCGGCAGGGGTGGTTGTGGCGGGTTCCGAGGTGGTCGGCGCGGGCGGGTCGGAGCTGGGCGCCTCGGTGTCCGCCGGCGCGGACGTGGGCGGGTCGGTGCTGGGTGGTGGAGCCGGGTCGGTGCTGGCCGGCGGCTCGGTGGTCGGCGGCGGGGTGCTCGCGGGCGGGGTGCTCGCCGGTGGGGTGGTGGCCGGTGGCGTGGTGGCCGGGGGAGTCGTACCAGGGGGAGTGGTGCCCGGTGGCGTGGACCCGCCGGGGATGGGGACGGTGCGCGGCGGGCTGGGCAGGGTCGGGTCGCCGGCCGGGCCGGTGCCGAGCTGGGCACCGCCGGCGCCGGGGAGGCCCGGGAAGGTCGGGACGGCGGCGGTGGTGGGTACGCCCGCCACGCGGACGGCGCCGGCGTAGCCGGACAGCCAGATCGCGGCGACCTCGACCACCTCGCCGGGCTGCGGGGCGTGCACCACGTACCCGCCGCCGAGGTACATCGCCACGTGGTGCACGGTGTTCAGGTTCGCCGGGTCGTACGCCCAGAAGAGCAGGTCACCGGCCTGCAGGTCGAGCAGCCGGACCGGGGTGCCGGCGCGGGCCTGGTCGGCGCTGACCCGGGGCAGCGGGACGCCGGCCGTCGCGTACGAGCGCTGGGTCAGCCCGGAGCAGTCGTAGGCGGCCGGGCCGGTGGCGCCCCAGACGTACGGCCGGCCCTGCTGGGCCAGCGCGAACTCGACGGCCACCGCGGCCACCGCACCGGCCGACGGGGGCGCCGCCGGCATCGACGCGGCCGCCACCGCGGCCGGCGAGCCGGCCCGCGCGGCCCAACCGCCGAGCGGGGCCATCGGGATCGGCTGCCGGGTCAGCTGGCCCAGCTCAGCGGCCTGCACGGCCGGTGACTCGACCTCCCAGCCAGGCGCGGACAGCCCTACCGGCACGGCCGGCGGCACGTACTGGTCGGCCGGCCGGACCGCGGCCGGCGCGTCGGCGGCCACCGCGGTCGGGACGCCGGGCGCGGACGAGGCGACGAGCGCGGCCACCGCCACCGAGGTGGCGGCCGCCGCGGCCCGCTGGCGGAACGTGCTCAGAGCGCGCATCCGGACCAGCATGCTTCAGCCGCCATCCATCCGGAACCCGTGGCGGCAAATCGGTCGGGCAGCTTTTTCTGCCCCACCGGCCTCAGCGGCATCACCCACTACGGGTGGCGGCCGCGGCTGGGACACCCGCCTCACCGGCCCCAGCGACCTCGCCAGGTCCCCCGTCTGGTGGCCGGCCGTCGGGTGGTCCGGCTGTCGAGTGGTCCGGCAGTCGGGTGGCCGGCTGTCGGGTGGCCGTCGGGCGGGTGGCTGTCGGGCGGGTGGCTGTCGGGTGGCCGGCTGTCGGGTGGCCGGCTGTCGGGTGGCCGTCGGGCGGGCGGCTTGTCGAGTGGTCCGGCAGTCGGGTGGTCCGGCTGTCGGGTGGCCGTCGGGTGGGCGGCTGTCTGGTGGTCCCGGCCGCGGCCGAGACCAGGGCCGCGGCCGTTCCGGGTGCCGGTCCGGCGGGCCGGGTTCGGGTGTCCCGCCGCGCTGGGCTGGCCCGGCGGGAGGTCCGGCGGGGGTCGGGTGTGGCAGTTGTCCCACCCGACCCCGCCAGATCAGGCGTGCACCGGCGGGCGCCGGTCGGCCCAGGGCGCGGCTTGTTCGAGTTGGCTGGCGACCCGGACCAGCAGGTCCTCCCGGCCGTACCCGGCGACCAGTTGGACGCCGACCGGCAGCCCGTCCGCGGACCAGTGCAGTGGCAGCGTCACCGCCGGCTGCCCGGTCATGTTGAACTGCGGGGTGTACGGGATGAAGCTGACGATCCGCGGGCCTTCCTGCTCCGGGCCGGCCTCGGTGAACCAGCCCAGCTGCGGCGGTGGTGCGCCCACGGTGGGGGTGACCAGCAGGTCGTGCCCTTCCCACCATTCGGCCATCCGGCGTACCCAGAGGCCCAGCCAGGCCCGGCTGTGCAGGTACGGCACCACGCCCATCGCCTTGCCGTACTGGCGGTAAGCCAGGTTGCGCGGCTCGATCTCGTCGTCGGCGATCTCCCGGCCCAGCATCAGCTCGAACGCCTGGAAGCTGGCCTCGGTGTCGGCGGCGATCATCGTGACGAAGTGGGTGCCGAACTCGGCCTCCAGCATCGCCGCGGGCGCGGACTCGTCCACGTGGTGGCCGAGCGACTCCAGCAGCCGGGCGGCACCGGCGACCGCGGCCCGGCACTCCGGGTGGTCGAGGTAGCCGTCCAGCCCGGGCCGGTCCAGGATGCCGATCCGCAGCCGGCCGGGGTCGGCGCCGACCTCCTCGACCAGCGGCCGGGGCAGCGCCGGCGGGTAGTACGGCTCGCCGGGCATCCGGCCGCTGATCACGTCCAGGATGCCGGCCGCGTCCCGGACCGTCCGGCTGACCGAGCCGTCGATGGTGGAGCCGGCCCAGGATTCCCCGATCAGCGGGCCCTGGCTGACCCGGGCCCGGGTCGGCTTCAACCCGACCAGCCCACATTCGCTGGCCGGGATCCGGATCGAGCCGCCGCCGTCGTTGGCATGCGCGGCCGCGACCATCCCGCTGGCCACCGCGGCGGCCGACCCGCCGGACGAGCCGCCGGTGGAGTGCCCGGTGTTCCACGGGTTGCGGGCCGGCGCGTTCGCCATCGGCTCGGTGGTGACCGTGGTGCCGAACTCGGGCACGTTGGTCCGGCCGAGCGCGATGAACCCGGCGGCCCGGAACTGCTCGGCCAGGTACGAGGTCAGTGGCCAGGGGATGTTCTGCAGCGGGCCCAGGCCGAACCCGGTCTGTTCGCCGGCGACCAGGCAGCCCAGGTCCTTGAGCAGGATCGGTACGCCGCGGAACGGCCCGGCCGGCAGGTCACCGCCGGCCTCGGCCCGGGCCTGGTCGTACCGGGTGCGGATGACGGCGTCGAGTTGCGGGTTGACCGCCTCGATCCGGGCGATCGCCGCTTCCACCAGTTCCTTGGGGCTCACCTCGCCGCGGCGGACGAGATCGGCCTGCGCGGTGGCATCCAGCCACGTGGTGTCGGTCACAGTCGGACGCTACCGGGCAGTAGTGCGCGCGTCGCGCCGGAAGGTGGGGTTAGGCACACCGGCCGTGCGGCAATCACCCGGTCGGACCCGGGGCCGGCCGCCCACCCCCGGCTGCGCCGCCGACACTCCGGCTGCGCCGCCCACTCCGGCTGCGCCCGCCCACACTCCGGCTGCGCCGCCCACACTCCGGCTGCGCCGCCCACACCCCGGCACCCCACCCATGAGGGATCTGCGTAGGCCCCTCATGCCGACCGGTGGGTCGGAAAGCACGTCATCTCGGGTGGCTGCCGGGGTGTGGGCGGCGTGCGGGTCAGTGCGACCGTGGCGCCGGGCCGAGTGGCCGGCCGCCGGGCCCGGCGGCGAAGCTCATCCACGGCAGCGACGGCTGGTAGCCGACCGGCCGGCGGGACCAGTCGCACACTCCGGACGGGAAAGCGGCGCGCACCCGGGCGAAGTCCACATCGGACAGTTCCGGCAGCATTCCCCGGCGCAGCGGTTGCGACCGGCACTTCAGCGCCAGCCCGGACAGCCGCTGCCCGGCCACCGCACGCGCGTCCGCGTAGTGCGGGAAGGCCGCGCCGCAGGCGCCGGTGTAGCCCGGGTCCACCACTTCGGCACCGGCGGACGCCGTCGTGCTCGCCGGCCAGCACGCGTCCACCGCGGCGGCGGGCTTGTCCAGCCGGACCTTCACCGCCCGCGGCAGCGACCGGTGGTCGGCCGCGATCCGGGCCAACCAGGCGTCCATTGTGGACAGGGCCTGGACGGTGAGGTCCGGCGGCGGGGTGATGCCGACGAACGAGCCGAACGAGCGCCAGGTCCAGATCACCTGGCCGGCGTGGTTGCCGTGTGCCTCGTCCAGGCGGGCGCGCATCTCCCAGGAGTGGTAGTCGGTGTGGATGTCGTTCACGTTGGCCGAGCCGCGCAGGTCGATGATGGGCACCTCGTCCAGCCGCAGCGCCTCGGTCACCTGCCCGGCCCGGTACGCGGTCGGCAGCGTGCCCGGGTCGGCGTCGGTCCGGGCCGGCTGCCAGGCACCGTCCACTGTGTACCCGCCGATGCCGGTGTTCAGGTCGGCGAACTGGGTCGGGGTGATCTGGCCGGCGCGGAGCGCGCCGAGTCCATAGAGGACACCGGTGTTGTCGGCCGGGCTCTTGGCGAAGCCGTGCCCGATCGCGCGTTCCGGCGCGGTCCACTCCGAGGGCGGCCGCGGCCCCCAGATCGCCTGCTGGTAGTCGGGCCCGTCGCAGCGCACCCCGCTGGGGTTGCTCGCGGGGTCGTAGACGCGCGGGTCGCCGGCCGCGAAGCCGCAGTTCTGCGCTCTGCTCGGAATGCCGACCGGGACGAACGAGGCGTTCCAGAACTGGCAGACCGAGGCGTCCCTGGTGCCGGCGACCGCGGCCTGCTGGGCCGGCGTCCAGCCGGGGTTGGCGGCGAAGTAGCGCACCAGCAGCCCGCAGTCGGTCACCTCGGTGGAGACCGTCCACAGGTCGGGGTAGCTGCAGTTGGGCAGGATGCCGTCGAGCAGCCCGGGGTATTCCTCGGCGATCGAGTACTGCTGGATGCTGCCGCCGGAGCAGCCGGCGCCGATGGTGTAGCGGATCTCGCCGTAGCTCTCGATGACGTGCTCCTTGAGCATCGTCACCGCCTCGGCCGAGACGTTCTCGTTGATGTTCGAGCCGTGCACGTTCAGCCCGGAGTTGGCGACCAGGTAGCCGCGGGACAGCGTGGTGTCGTCCAGCACGTTGGTGGGCAGGTCGCTGGTGTGGTGTGGCGCGCTGCCACCGCCGAACGGCCAGACCACCTTGCGGTTCCAGCCCGGCTGCACCGACCACGGCGTCCAGCCCTGGGTCGGGTCGAACAGCACCGCCACCTGGTAGATGCCGCGGTCCTGGACGCCGGTCTCCACCCGGACGATGTACGGCACGGTCCGGCCGGCGTCGGTGGTGGTCGTCGCGACGTCCGCGGCCGGGTGGGCCGGGTCGTACGGCCGGAAGCCGGTGTGGCTGGCCGGCATGTAGGCGAACCGGAACACCGGTGCGGTGTCGCACTGGGCGTCGGTGGGCGGGCCGAGGCCGGTCACGTCGCTGTGCATGGTGCAGTCCCAGGGCTGCACCTGCGGGCCGGCGAAGATCGGGCCGCCGGTGGGGTGGTTGGTCAGCGTGATCGCGGCGGCCTGCCGGTGCGCCGCCGCGACCAGTTCGTTGCGGCCGGTCCGCAGCCCGGTGACCAGGCCGAGGTAGCGGCCGTCCGCGCGCACCGCGAACTCCCGCGTCACGTCCCGGCCGTTCAGCCGGACCCGGAGACCGCCGGCCGGCCCCGACCGGACGCCGGCCACCTGTACCAGCGCGTCGCCGCCGGACAGCGTGTCGGCCCGGCCGGACAGCACCGTGATCGTCGGGCCGCCGCGCTGCTGCCCCGGGTTCGCCGACGCGGCCGGCGCCGCCGCGAGCAGCGCCAGGCTCGCCGGCACCGCGAGCAAGCGCCACCAATGGGATGTCTGAGGGAAACCGTCCGGACGACGCCGTCTGGGCACCGCTGCCTCCAGGGCCGCGCGAGGCGGCCGGAGGCACGCAACTGCAGCCGTGTCCCGACCGCAATGACGTCAAACCGTACCATCGCGGCCGGGCGCGCACCGGCTCTGCCGGCCCGACCGGTATCTTTCTGATTCGGCCACTCCGGCGGTGTTTGCCAAGGTACGGTGGCCAGGCTGCCGATCCGAGTCGGGGAGCGGAGTTCGTGCCGTGCGCCTATTCAGGCTCGGGCTTCCGCATCTCCCGGCGTCGTCGAATCGGCGCGCGCGTGGGCCGGTCGCGTAGTCCCGCAGCAGCGGGTAGAGGCAGAGGAGTGCGAAGCATGTCGCGGTACGAGTGGGGTCAGACCCATCCGGGCATCGAGAAGATCCGGGCGTCGGTGGCGCCGGCCCGGGAAGCGGTCACCGGGCACCCGATCTACCAGCGGATGCACGAGCTGGCCGACGTCGTGACCTTCATGGAGCACCACGTTTTCGCCGTCTGGGACTTCATGTCGCTGCTGAAGTCGCTGCAGCGCAACCTCACCTGCGTGACCGTCCCGTGGGTGCCGACCGGCCCGCCGGCCAGCCGCCGGCTGATCAACGACATCGTGCTGGTCGAGGAGAGCGACGAGCTCGGTGCCGGCTTCATCAGCCACTTCGAGCTGTACCGCAACGGGATGGCCGAGGCCGGCTGCGACACCGCGCCGATCGACAACTTCCTGACCCGGATCCGGGCCGGCGAGGACGTGCTCGACGCACTCGGCGCGGCCGGCGTGCCGAAGCCGTCCGCCGCCTTCGTGGCCGAGACCTGGGACATCATCGCCACCGCGCCGGTGCACAGCCAGGCCGCGGCGTTCGCGTTCAGCCGGGAGGACCTGATCCCGGAGATGTTCGACCAGGTCATCACCGCCGAGTCCGGCAGTAAGCGCTTGCAGACCTTCCGTGACTACCTGGCCCGGCACATCGAGGTGGACGGCGAGCAGCACACCCCGATGGCCATGCAGATGCTGGCCGACCTGTGCGGTGACGACGACGGCATGTGGGACGGCTGCGTGCAGACGGTGAACCGGGCGCTGGCGGCCCGGGCCCGGCTCTGGGACGGCATCGTCGAGGCTCTGGACGCCCGGCCGTAGCCGCCGCCGGGTTCGCCATGGCACTCGATCCTCAGGTAGCGGCGATGCGGGCGGCGCGGGCCGAGGCCGGCGCGGTGCCGCTGTACACGCTCACGCTGGCCCAGGCGCGGGCCGCGGATCTGGCTGACATCCAGGCCGCGGCCGGCGATCCGGAACCGGTCGCCGCGGTCGCCGAACGCACCATCCCCGGCCCGGGCGGCGACCTGGTGATCCGGATCTACCGGCCGGATCGGCCCGGACCGCTGCCGGTGCTGGTGTACTTCTTCGGCGGCGGCTGGGTGTTGGGCACCATCGACACCTCGGACGCGATCTGCCGCAGCCTGACGAACACCGCGGGCTGCGCCACCATCTCGGTCGGCTACCGGTTGGCGCCGGAGCACAAGTTCCCGGCCGCGGTGGACGACTGCTTCGCCGCGGTGAGCTGGGTGGCGTCGCACGCCGCCGAGCTCGGGCTGGACCCGGCGCGGATCGCCGTCGGCGGGGACAGCGCCGGCGGGAACCTGGCCGCGGCGGTCACCCTGCTGGCCCGCGACCACGGCGGCCCGGCGCTGGCGCACCAGCTGCTGGTCTACCCGAACACCGACTACCGGGCCGACACCGCGTCCCGGCGGGAGAACACCGACCCGCTGCTGTTCAACCAGACCTCGGTCGGCTGGTACTGGGGTCACTACCTGGCCGACGAGGCCGACGGGGAACATCCGCTGGCCTCGCCGCTGCGCGCGACCGACCACAGTGGACTGCCGCCGGCCACCGTGCTGACCGCGGAGTACGACCCGCTGCGGGACGAGGGCGAGCAGTACGCGGCCGCGCTGATGGCGGCCGGCGTGCCGGTCGAGCTGACCCGGTACGCCGGCATGGTGCACGGCTTCTTCGCCATGGCCGGGGTGCTGGACACGTCGACCCGGGCGCTGGCGCACGCGGCCGCCCGGCTCCGCGCGGCGTTCGCGCCGTCCACTGTGGAGCTGGTCCGATGAGCGTGGCCGGGTTGCCCGGGCGGCTGGCGTTGGCCGACCTGCACGGATCGCTGTCCGACCCGCTGCTGGACGCGATGACGTTCCTGAACGAGGTCACGCTGCGGTT
The DNA here is from genome assembly GCA_963714145.1 of uncultured Actinomycetota bacterium. GTDB lineage: Bacteria > Actinomycetota > Actinomycetes > Mycobacteriales > CADCTP01 > JBBWZH01. Next base: position 26,204 of record OY970235.1, read on the forward strand.
CCCGGCGGCGATCTCGTTCGCCCCGGGCCGGCCGTACGAGGCGTTGTTCGACGTCGACCGGATCCCGGACTACCTGGCCGCGTACGCGGACTACCTGCGCGCCCGCGGCCACACCGACGAGCAGCTGCGGGCGTCGGTCTTCCAGTACGGCCGCACCAACGGGCTGATCCACGAGCTGATCGCCGAGACCGTCGCGAACGACGAGGGCCTGCGGGTGCCGCCGGAGTCCATTGTGGTCACCGTCGGCGCGCAGGAGGGCATGCTGCTGGCGTTGCGGGCGCTGTTCGCCGGGCCGGACGACGTGCTGCTGGTCAGTTCCCCTTGCTACGTCGGGATCACCGGGGCGGCCCGGCTGCTGGACATCGAGATGGTGCCGGTGCCGGAGCAGCCGACCGGGCCGGATCCGGACACGGTCGCCGCGGTGGCCCGCCGGGTGCGGGCCGGTGGCCGGCGGCCGCGGGCGTTCTACGTGGTGCCGGACTTCGCCAACCCGTCCGGGGCGAGCATGACGGTCGCCGCCCGGCAGCGGCTGCTGAAGGTGGCCGCGGCCGAGGGGCTGACCGTCATCGAGGACAACCCGTACGGCTTCTTCACCCGGGATCCCGGGTTCCGGCCGACGCTCAAGTCGCTGGACACCGAGCGGGTGGTGATCTACCTCGGCTCGTTCGCCAAGACCTGCTTCCCCGGCGCCCGGCTCGGCTACCTGCTGGCCGACCAGGAAGTGTCCACACCAGACGGCGGCAGCACGCTGCTGGCCGATCAACTGGCCAAGATCAAGAGCATGATCACGGTGAACACGCCGTCGCTGAGCCAGGCGGTGATCGGCGGCCTGCTGGTCAGCAACGGCTGCCGGCTGCGCGCGGCGAACGAGCCGACCATCGCGTTCTACCGGCGGAACATGCAACTCCTGCTGGACGAGCTGGACCGGCTGCTGCCGGCCGGCCGGCGGGCCGATCTCGGCATCGACTGGAACACCCCGGACGGCGGCTTCTTCGTGCTGCTGACCGTCCCGTTCGTCGCGGACGAGGCGGCGGTGGAGCGGTCCGGCCGGGAGTACGGCGTGCTGTGGACCCCGATGAGCCCGTTCTACCTGGACGGCGGCGGGCGCAACCAGCTCCGGCTGTCCTGCAGCTACGTGTCGCCGGATCGGCTGGTCGAGGGCGTCGGCCGGCTGGCCGCGTTCCTCACCGACCAGGCCATGTCCGTCGCGTTAGGAGGGTGAGCGTGCCCGATCGTGTCGATACCCCGGCTGCCGCGCGGCCGGAGCGGCTGTACCGGACGATCCGGCTGATCCGGCGGTTCGAGGAGCGGTCGATCGAGCTGGTGAAGTCCGGCCACATCGGCAGCGGCGTGCACCCGTGCATCGGACAGGAGGGCGTCGCCGCCGGTGTCTGCGCGGCGCTGCGACCGGACGACGTGGTGTTCAGCAACCACCGCGGGCACGGGCACCTGCTGGCGAAGGGCTGCGAGCCGGGCCGGGTGCTGGCCGAGATGGTCGGCCGGGTGGACGGCATCGACCACGGCCGGGGCGGCTCGTTCCACCCGTCCGACTTCAGCCACAACGTGTACGGCTCCACCGGCACGGTCGGGCACGGCGCCGCCATCGCCACCGGCGTGGCCTGGGCGGCCAAGCAGGACGGGGCCGGCCGGGTGGTGGTGAGCTTCTTCGGTGACGGCGCGGTGACCCAGGGCGCGCTGCTGGAGGGGCTGAACCTGGCCGGGCTCTGGCAGCTGCCGGTGGTGTTCATCTGCGAGAACAACCTGTACGCCACCACGCTGCCGGTCGAGACCGCGGTGGCCGGCACGATCACCGGGCGGGGCGCGGCGTTCGGCATTCCATCATCCACTGTGGACGGCCAGGACGCCGAGGTGGTGCTGGCCGCGGCCACCGCCGCGATCGAGCGGGCCCGGGCCGGCGGCGGGCCGGCGCTGCTGGAGATGAGCACGTACCGCTACCACGGCCACCACACGTTCGAGTTGAAGACCCGGCTGCGCTACCGGGACCCGGACGAGGTGGCCCGCTGGCTGGCCCGCGACCCGCTGCAGATCCAGGCGGCCCGGGTGCCGGCCGGCGTCCGGGAAGCGATCGACGCCGAGGTGGAGGAGGAGCTGGCCGGCGCGGTGAAGTTCGCGCTGGACAGCCCGCGGCCGGACCCGGTGGACGCGCTGGCCGGCCTCTACTCCACCGGCCTGTCGGTGCGTGCCGGCACGGCCGATTGACCGAACCCGCACCCGAGCCAGGCCGGCGACTCCACAAAGGACGGTGGGCGGATGCCCAAGCTGTCGTACCTGAAGGCACTCAACCGCGCGCTCGGCGACGAGATGGAGCGCGACCCGGCCGTGTTCATCATGGGCGAGGACATCAAGCTGGCCCTGACCAACACCACGCACGGCCTGCTGGAGAAGTACGGGCCGGACCGGGTGATCGAAACCCCGCTGTCCGAACAGGGTTTCACCAACTTCGCGACCGGCGCGGCGCTGGCCGGCAAGCGACCGGTGGTGGAGTACCAGATCCCGTTCCTGCTGATGCTGGTGTTCGAGCAGATCGTCAACCAGGCCAACAAGTTCTCGCTGATGAGCGGCGGGCAGGCCAGCGTGCCGGTCACCTACCTGCTGCCGGCCGCCGGCTGGCGCACCGGCTGGGGCGCCCAGCACTCCGACCAGCCCTACCCGCTGTTCGCGCACATGGGTGTGAAGACCGTGCTGCCGGCCACCCCGAGCGACGCGTACGGCCTGTTGAGCACCGCGATCCGGGACGACGACCCGGTCGTGTTCTTCGCCCCGATCGCCGCGCTGGGGGTGCGCGAGGACGTCGACTTCGCCGACCTGCGGCCGGTCCCGCTCGGCGTCGGGCGGGTGCACCGGGCCGGCACCGACGTGACCGTGGTCGCGGTCGGGCACCTGGTGCACGACGCGATCGCGGTCGCCGACGAGTTGGCCGGCGACGTCTCGGTGGAGGTGTTCGACCCGCGCTCGGTGTACCCGTTCGACTGGGCCGGGCTCGCCGCCTCGCTGGACCGCACCGGCCGGCTGGTGGTGATCGACGACTCGAACCGGTCCTGCGGGCTGGCCGCCGAGATCGCGGCGACCGCCGCCGAGGAGATGCACCTGGTCGCCCCGCCGCGGCGGGTGACCCGGCCGGACGGCGCCGTTGTCGGCGCCGTCCCGGAGCTGGACGTGGTGCTGCAACCGACCCGGGAGCAGCTGACCGCGGCCATCTACAAGGTGCTCAAGGGCGGTCTCTGACCCGGTCGCCGCCATGCGAACCATCCCGGCTGCCACCATCCGGCAGCTCCGGACGGATCGGACCGGACCGGGGCGCCGGGCCCCGGGCAGTTGTGTTGGCCCAACGTTGGCCCGACGAGAGAAGGCGACGGCGGCAATGATGGCGCGGATTCCCGTCCCGTTCAGTGGTGACGGCACCGGTGTTGGCGAGTTGACCTGGGGCCAGCGCGGGCTCTGGACGGCCATGCAGGAGACCGGGTCGTCGCTGGCGCTGTCCGGGGCGCAGCGGCTGCCCCCGGGTACGACGGTGCCGACGGTGGTGGCCGGCCTGCGGTTCCTGCTGGAGCGGCACCAGTCGCTCCGGACCAGGCTGGTCTTCGACGGCGACGGCGCGCCGCGGCAGCAGTTGGCCAGCTCCGGCGAGTTGGCGCTGGAGATGGTGGAGGCCGGTGACGCCGACCCGGACGCGGTGGCCGAGCAGATCCGCGAGCGCTATGAGCGCACGGTTTTCGACTACGCCAACGAGTGGCCGGTCCGGATGGCCCTGGTGCACCGCGGCGACGTGCTCACCAACGTGGTCGCCGCGTACTGCCACCTCGCGCTGGACGCGGCCGGGTTGGACGCGCTGATCGCCGACCAGGCCACGATGGACCGGGACACCGGCCGGTCGACCGCACCGGTGACCGGCATGCAACCGCTGGAACTGGCCCGCCGGCAGGCCGAGCCGGCGATGCTGCGGCAGCACGAGGCGTCGGTGCGCTACCTGGAACGGCTGCTGCGGGAGATGCCCGCGCGCCGGTTCGGCCGCACCGGCGACCCGCAGCAGCCGCGGTACTGGGAGATCGGCTTCAACTCGCCGGCCGCGCTGCTGGCCGCGCAGGTGGTGGCCGAGCGTAACAAGGTCGGCACCGGCCCGGTGCTGCTGGCGGCCGCGTCGATGGCGCTGGCCCGGGTCACCGGCTCGGACCCGGCGGTGCTGCAGGTGCTGGTGAACAACCGGTTCCGGCCCGGCTTCGCGACCGCGGTCACCCCGCTCACCCAGAGCGGCGTCTGCCTGATACCGGTCGGCGATACCGGCCTGGACGAAGTGATCACCCAGGCGGCGCGGGCGTCCACCCGGGCGGCGAAGAACGCGTACTACGACCCGTACCGGTCCGAGGAGCTGATCGCCGCGGTCGGCCGGGAGCGCGGCGAGAAGATGGAGCTGTCCATCTTCTTCAACGACCGCCGGTCGCAGGTCGGGCTGCCGCCCGCGGACGGGCTGGCCGGCCCGGCCGAGATCAGGGCGGCCCGGTCGCGCAGCGTGCTGCGCTGGGGGAACCGGCTGGACCGGTTCGACCATGCCCTGTTCATCCACGTCAACGACGTCCCGGACGCCATCGATGTGCTGATCTGCGCTGACACCCACCAGGTCGGCCCGGCCGGGCTGGAAGCGCTGGTGCGTGGGGTGGAGGCGGTGTTGGTCGAGGCGGCGGTCGATCCGGCCGTCGCGGCCGGGGGCCGCTCAGTGCCGGCGCCGGCCTGACGGCGGCCGGTGCGCTATTTGGGGAGGCGATATATGGGGGCTCAGCTGTTGGTCCCGTTCCACGGCGAAGGATCCGGTGTCGGCGAGTTGACCTGGGGCCAGAAGGGGATCTGGCAGACGATCCGGCTGTCCGGTGAGTCGGTGACGATGGGCGGGGTCCAGCCGCTGCGGCCGGGCATCACGATCGAGGACGTCGCGGCCACCCTGCAGTACGTCATGGCCCGGCACCAGTCATTGCGGACCCGATTACGGATCGACCCGGACGGGCACACCTGGCAGGTGGTGTCCAGCGAGGGCGAGGTCCCGCTGGAAATCGTCGACGTGGCGGCCGGCGAGGACCCGGCCGAGGTCGCCGACGCGGTCCGCAAGCGCTACCAGTCCCATGACTTCGACTACGCGGAGGAATGGCCGGTGCGGATGGCGGTGACCCGCCGGGACGGCACCCTCACCCACGTGGTCGCGGTCTACCTGCACCTGGCCATGGACGCCGGCGGGCTGGACGTGCTGATGGCCGACAGCAGGACGCGGCGGGACGGCCCGCCGGTGACCGGGATCCAGCCGCTGCAGCTGGCCTGGCAGCAGCAGCAACCGGCGGCGCTGCGGCGGGGCGAGGCGTCCCTGCGGCACCTGGAACAGGTGCTGCGGACGATCGCACCGCGCCGGTTCGGCCGGCCGACCGGCGGCCCGGTGCCCGGCTTCGAACAGGTCAGCTACGAGTCGGCGGCGATGCAATTGGCCAACCGGGCGGTGGCGGCGCGCACCGGGTTCGGCACCAACCCGGTGCTGCTGGCGGCGTTCGCGGTCACCCTGGCCCGGCACACCGGGATCAACCCGGTGGTCGTCGTGCTGCCGGTGAGCAACCGGTTCCGGCCCGGCTTCGCCGGCACGGTGAGCCCGGTCGCCCAGATCAGCCCGTGCGTCGTGGACCTGGCCGGGATCAGCTTCAGCACCGCGATCAGCCGGTCCGCCAAGGCGTCCATGCACGCGTTCAAGCACGCCTACTACAACCCGGACGAGCGCCTCGCGCTGCTGCGCCGGGTGGACCGGGAGCGCGGCGAGCAGATCGACATCTCCTGCTTCTTCAACGACCTGCGCGGGCTCGGCCGGCCGCAGCCGACCGGTCCGGTCGCGACCGAGGCGGAGGTCCGGGAAGCCCTGCCGGGCAGCCGGCTGCGCTGGACCACCGGACCCGGCCTGTCCAAGCAGAAGCTGTACCTGAGCATCAACGACAGTCCGGACACGATCGAGCTGATCCTCTCCGCCGACACCGAACATCTGTCTACAGTGGACATGGAAGCGATCGTCCGGGGGATCGAGGCGGTGCTGGTCGAGATGGTGGCCGACCCGGCCGGGCCGACCGGCGTCCCGGCCCCGGCGGTGCCGGCGCCCTCGGTGGCGCCCGCGGCGCCGGCGCGGGGCTGAGACGGGAGTGACCGGCATGGCGGCGGATGGCACGGTGACGACCCGGATCATGATCCCGTTCAGCGGCGACGGGTCGGGCACCCGCACCGGCCCACTGACCTGGGGGCAGTTGGGGATCTGGCGGACGATCGAGCGGCAGAGCTTCTCCGAGGTGATGAGCGGGCTGCAGGCGCTGCCGCCCGGAACCACCCTGGACGCCGCGGTGGCCGCCTGGCGGTTCTCGCTGAGCCGGCACCAGGCGCTGCGCACCCGGCTCGGCTTCGACCCGGCCGGGCAGCCGTACCAGCGCGTGTTCGACTCCGGCGAACTGGCGCTGGAGGTCGTGGACGCGCCCGACGGCGCCGACCCGGCCGAGGTGGCCCGGGCGGTACAGGCCCGGTACGCCGGCGCCGACTTCGACTACGCCGGCGAGTGGCCGGTGCGGGCCGCGATGGTGCGGCACCGCGGCGGGTTCACCCACGCCGTGGTCGTCTACTCGCACCTGGTGCTGGACGCGCACGGGCTGACCGCGCTGCTCGCCGATCTATCCACAATGGACCGGGTGACCGGTGCCGGCACCGCGCCGGTGGCCGGCGTACAGCCGCTGGAGTTGGCCCGGCAGCAGCGCGAGCCGGCCGCGCTGCGCCGGGGCGAGGCGTCCATCCGGCACTGGGAGCGGGTGCTGCGTAGCGTCCCGGCCCGGCGGTTCGACCGGTCCACCGACCCGCGCTCGCCGCGCTACTGGGACGCGGCCTACCGGTCGCCGGCGGCGCTGCCGGCGCTGCGCGAGGTGGCCGCCCGGGAGGCGGCGGAGAGCTCGGCCGTGCTGCTCGCGGCCTATGCGGTGGCGCTGTGCCGGGTCACCGGCCACCACCCGGCGGTGACCCAGATCGCGGTCAGCAACCGGTTCCGGCGCGACTTCGCGCAGACCGTCAGCCCGGTCGCGCAGACCGGGCTGTGCGTGATCGAGGTCGCCGGTGTGCCGTTCAGCACCGCGATCGGCCGCGCCGGGCAGGCCGCGATCAGCGCGTACAAGTACGCCTACTATGACCCGGACCGCCGGCTGGAACTGTTCGTGCAGGTGAGCCGGGACCGCGGCGAGGAGGTCGACGTGTCCTGCTACTTCAACGACCGGCGGCCGCCCGGCCGTGACCCGGCCGGCGCCGTTCGGCCGGCCGTGGCGGCGATCCGGGCGCTGCCGCTGGCCGGCGAGGTGCGCTGGGGCGACAAGACCGACCAGCCCATCCAGAAGCTCTACTTCGACGTGGACGACACCGGCGACGCGCTCGAGTTCACCCTCACCGCCGACACCTGGGCGCTGCCGCCGGCCGGCATGGTCGCGCTGCTGCACGGGGTGGAGGCGGTGCTGGTGGACGCGGCGCTGAACCCGGCCGCCGGCACCGGGGTGGGCGCGGGTGCCCGGGCCGCCGGGGCGGCCCGGTGACGGCGCTGGTCGCGGTCTCGGCGTACCTGCCGGCAAAGCGGGTGTCCATTGTGGACCTCAGCGCCCGGCTGCAGCTCACCTCGACCCAGGTCAAGGTGTTCCAGCGGTTCCACGGCCTGTCCGAGGTCTGCCGGGACGAGGGCACCGTGCACGACCTGCTGACCCGCACGATCCGTACGCTGACCGCGCTGCGCGGCAACGAGCATCTGGTCAAGTACGTGCTGCACGCGCGCGGGATGCCGGCCGTGGTGCCGTACCCGATGAACCCGCTGCACGACGTCTGCCGGCAGGTCGGGCTCGGCCACGCGCAGGCGTTCACGGTCACCCACCACGCCTGCGCGACCAGCCTGCTCGCGATCGACATCGCCGGCCGGCTGCTGGCTGCGGACGGCGACCCGGACGCCATGGCGCTGGTGCTGGCCGGTGAGAAGACGTTCACCCGGGACGCCGAGCTGGTGCCGGAGACCTCGCTGTTCGGCGAGGGCGCCGGCGCCTGCCTGGTGCGCGCCGGCGGCGACCGGGACCGGCTGCTCGCCTACGTGACGCACCTGCGCGGCGACTTCGACGGCCGGCTGGTCGAGGACGCCGAACTGCTCGGCCGGTTCCAGCGCGAGTACCCGGAGGCCCTGGCCGCGGTGATCGAGGCAGCGGTCGACCGGGCCGGGCTCCGGCTGGACGACCTGGCGCTGATCCTGCCGCACAACGTGAACGCGGTCTCCTGGCGCCGGCTGAGCAAGCGGATCGGCTTCCCGCTGGACCGGGTGCTGCTCGACAACGTGCCGCTCACCGGGCACTGCTTCGCCGCGGACGCGTTCATCAACTACCAGACCGCCGCCGAGCGGGGCCTGCTCCAGCCCGGCGACCGCTACCTGATCGCGGCCGCCGGACTCGGCGCCACGTTCTCGGCAATGGTGCTGCAGCACTGACCCGTTGGCGCCGCGGCCGGCACGCCCGCCGGCCGGCCAGCTGCCGCGCCGGGGCGCGCCCCGGCGCCCGCGTCGATGCCGATACGCACGGTTGACGCCGACCACTGCTTTGCGGTTTCCTAACTCATGGTAGTCAAGTGACTACCCAGTGTTGCAGGATCATTCGATTCCAACACGAGAGAGGACCGAAGAATCATGCGTCGTCTGAGCAAAGCCCTCACCGCGCTCGGGTTCGCCGCAAGCATGCTGCTCGCCGGCGGCACGCCGGCATCGGCAACTGGCCCGCTCGTCAACATCGAACTGGAGGACATCTTCACCCACAACACGGTGATCCTGTTCCAGAACATCAGCGTGCCGATCGCCGCTGTGCTCTGCGACGTCAACGTGAACGTCCTGACCAGTCAGCTCGACCAGAACGGCAAGGGCAGCTGCCCCGGCCTGACCCAGATCACCAAGATCGCCAACGTCATCTACGCCTGACACGACGGGCCGGCCCTCCCCGGTTTACGGCCCGCAGGTCCGGCGGCCTCCCGCCCAGACGGGAGGCCGCCGGCTAGACGTCGCCCAGTTTGGCCCGGACGCCGGCCGGCCAGTCGTCCGGCCGGGCGCCGTGCGCGTGGATCAGCGCCAGCGCGATCCGCTCCAGACCGAACGCGACGCATGAGGTGTGCCCGACCGCGGCCGGCCCGTCGCCGTCGGAGCAGTCGAACCGGAACGCCTCGCCGAAGTGGTCCTTGTGCAGGTTCGCGGACGCGATCGCCTGCACCACCCCGTCCGCCACCGGCACCCGGAACTCCAGCTTGAGCTCCTGCAGCCGCTGCGCGGCCTGGTAGAGCTTGCGGCCGGGGCCGAAGAACGGGTCGTCGGCCACCTCGACCGCCACGTCCAGCCCGAGTGCGGTCAGCCAGCTGGTGACCCGGTCCAGCCACTCGGCCCGCCAGCGGACGCAGTATTCCTCGCTGGCCGCGGTGACCAGCTCGGACATCCGGAAGGCGCGCAGCCGGCCCGGCTCGCTGCTGCCCTCCTGCCGGAAACACGGCGCCTCCACCGCGAACTTCGCCGGCTGGTCCAATGTGGACCCGGCCAGCGTCGCGTACACCGGGTAGCAGGCGGCCGGCATCAGCACCAGGTCGCTGATTTCCTGATCGGCGTGCCAGGCGCCGTGGCTATCCACCAGCGGGGCGAGGCGGGCCCAGGCCTTGCTGTCCCCGGGGTAGCGGTGCACGGTGCCGAGCAGTTGCGGGAACGTCTTCACGTAGCCGGCCTGCTCGATCGTCCGGCGCGAGATCACCGGCGGCATCTGCAACCGGCGGAACCGCTCGCCGGCCGCCAGCGCCGCGATGCCCCGGCGCAGCAGCGCGATCACCGTCTCGAACGACTCCGGGAACAGGTAGATCCCGGGTACCTCGGTGGCCACCGGCTGGCCATCGTCCACACTGGACGGCACGTCCTGGGCAACCTGACTGTCAAGCATGCTCCACCACCATCTGCTCGAATCTGTCCATTGTGGAATCCCGGGCCGCCCAGTGGTGCTGGGTGACCTGGTAGGGCGCGGTACCGGTGACCGCGACCGCGGCCCGGAAGCCGGCCGGTGCCGGCACGTCATCGACCAGGTAGGGCCCGGGCAGCGGCCCGGCCGGGTCGCCCAGCAGCACCGGGCCGGTGCCCCGGGCCGGCAGCCGCAGGCCCTCGGTCAGCCGCCGTCCGGCCGCCTTCACGCAGGCCTCCTTGCGCGCCCAGAGCTCGGCGTACCGGCCGGACCGCTGCGCCGGGTCGGCGCCGGCGGCCACGTATGCCGCCTCGTCCGGGGGGTAGTACCGGGCCGACATCCGGGTCACGTCCAGGTGCCCGGGCAGCCGCTGCAGGTCCACCCCGACCGGCCGGCGCGGGCTGACCGCGAGCAGCGCGTGGTCGCCGCAGTGGGACAGGCTCATTCGCACCGGCGGTGGGTCACCGGCCAGCTCCGGCTTGCCGTACCGGCCGCGCTGCCAGCCGAGCCGGCCGGGCGGCAGGCCCAGCCGGGCGGCCAGGATGTGCCGGGTCGCGCCGTGCGCGACGACGAACCGGGCCCGCGGCCCGGGCAGTAGGAACTCCGCGGCCCGGGCCCGCTCGGCGGCGTCCAGCACGCCGGCCAGCTCGGCCAGCACCGCCGCCGGCTGCGGCACCGGAATCAGCCACACCTGCACGACGTCCACGCTCACCGCGCCGTCCACGCTCACCGCGCCGTCCGCACCGGTCGGGCCGACCCGGCGTCGCGCTCGGCCGCCCGGCCGGCGGCACCGCCGATCGCCCCGCCGGCCGCCCCGCCGGCCGCACCGTCGAAAGTGGACAGGCAGAGGTAGCGCAGGGCCGGGTCGTAGTCGGCCAGCAGCACCGGGCGGCCCGAATCCGTCCAGTCCGGACGGTCGCCGGCCAGTGCCCACCAGGCCCCGGTGTAGGGCTGCCCGGCCGGCCCGGCGACCACGTCACCGGGTAGATCGGCGGCGAGCGGCGCCAGCCCGGGCCCGGTCAGCACGGCCACCTCCGGGCCCAGCTCGCCGATCGCGGCGGCCAGCCGGCCGCGCACCCCGGCCGGCTCGACGCCGGTGTACTGCCGCACCCCGGTCAGCTCGGCGCCGGTGCCGGCGGTGTCCAGCAGCAGCGCGACCGCCGCGTGCCGGTCCGGGATCGGCGCGGGCGGGCCGGGCACCGGCGCCGGCTGGTAGTGCAGCGCCGACTGCTCGGCGACCACCAGCAGCGCCCGCCGGCAGTCCCCGGTGCTGGCGTACTCGCTGATCAGCCGCAGCCCGGTGAACGCCGCCGCGGAGCCCTGGTCGCAGATCGCGAACGCCAGCGGGTCGCCCGGGCAGATGCTGCTCAGGTAGACCGCGGTGGTCTGGCCGATCCGGATGTCGTGGATCGCGAACGCCAGCACCAGCAGGTCGACCGGTTCGCCCGCCGCGAGCACGTCCGGCAGCAGCGCCTCGGCCATCTGTGCGTACGTGTGCCCGCTGCCGGTGCGCAGCAGATCCTCGCGCAGCGGCACGCCGTACGGGCCGACCATGTCGGCGATGAAGATGCGCAGTTCCGGGTCCAGCGCGAGGGTCGAGGTCTCGGCGAAGACCCGGCGGCCGGCCCGGTACAGGCGTACCGGGCCGGCCGCACCCGCCGGCCCGCGCGGCCCGGGCGGCCCGGGCCGCTCTGGCTGGCCGCCCGGGCCGGTGATGAACACCGCCTCACCCGTCCGCGAGCGCGTGCTCCGCGATGAAGTTCGCGAGCGTGCCGATGGTCTCCAGGTCGCCCTGGTCGATGTCCTCGACGTCGATCTGGATCTCCAGCTCCTCCTCCAGCTCGAGCAGCAGCTCCAGCGTGGTGGACGAGCTCAGGCCCAGCTCGTCGAACAGCTTGGTGCCCTCCGCCGTCGCCGGCGCCGTCTGCTTGAGCACCCGGGGGAGCAGCTCGACGATCCCGGCCAGCACCCGCTGCCGCAGCTCCGGATCCGCCACCACGACCTCGGTGGCCTGCTCGGTCATCCCGCACCCCCGTTCCGGGGTGCCGGCGCACCGTCCACTTCGGACCGCCAGAGCACCGGGCAGAAGTCCGGGTCGGCGTAGTCGGGCCGGCCGTCGGCGGTGCGGCGGACCAGCACGTCGTGGTTGTAGACGACCGGGCTGCCGTCCGGCCGGCGCCAGGGGCGGTAGGCGTTGTCGCCGTCCTGCAGGTGCAGCGAGATCGCCCGGCGCGGGCGGTCGGCCAGGTTCGGCCCGCTGCCGTGGTAGATCTTGCAGTGGTGGAAGCTCATGTGGCCCTTCGGGATCACCATCGGGATGCGGTTGACCTCGACCCCGTTGTACTGCGCGTTCTCGGCCAGCAGTTGGTCCAGTTCGGAGCGGTCGCGCTGGGCGAAGTGCCGGGTGGAGTCGTCGCCGGGCACCTCCCGCCAGCGGTGGCTGCCGTCCACCATGGTGATCGTGCCCATCTCCACGGTGCAGTCGTGCAGCGGGATGAACGCGGTCAGCATCCGCTCCGAGGTGCAGGTCTGCCAGTAGTGCCGGTCCATGTGCCAGGGCACCAGATTGCTCGGCTCGCCCGGGCGCGGCGGCTTGTAGATCAGGGTGGACTGGAACACCCGGATCTCCGCGGCGCCGGCCAGCTTCGCGGCCACCGCGCCGATCAGCGGCTTGCGAAGGATGCCGCGGATCACGTCGCTCTCGTAGTGGATGTAGTCGTTGTGCCGCTGCACCGGGCCGTCCGCCGCGGTCCAGTAGGCCAGGTTCGGCGGCCGCACCGGCAGCCCGCGGTCGCGCTCGCCCTGGTAGAACCGCTCGGTCTCGACCGTGATCGCGTCCACTTCGGACTCGGTCAGCAACTGCTTGGACAGGTACCAGCCGTGCTCGGCGTACCCGGCGACGTCCGCCGCGGACGGCAGCAGTGCCTGCTCAGCGTCGGTGAGCAGGAACGCGTCGTCGAATGCGGCGGCGCCGCCGGCTAACGCGCCGGTCAGGTCGGGCGCGGAGGTGTTGATGGACACGGTCAAATCCTTCCGGTTCAGCCGGCGATCCCGGCACTCGCGCTGGCTCTGGCCCGTTCCCGTTCAACCGCCTGGTAGAGGGCCTTGATGTTGGCGCTGCCGAAGGTGCGGGCGCCGAACCGCTCGATCACCTCGAAGAAGAAGGTCCGCCGCGGGTGCGTGGACTGGGCGAAGATCTGGAACAGCTCGCCCGCCTCGTCCCGGTCGACCAGTACGTTCAGTTCGCGCAGGGTGGCGATCGGGACGCCGACGTGGCCCAGCCGGCGCTCCAGTTCGTCGTAGTAGCTGCCCGGCGTGCTGAGGAAGCCGACGCCGCGGTCGGCCAGCGTACGCACGGCGGTGACGATGTCGTCGGTGCGGAACGCCACGTGCTGCACCCCCGCGCCGGCGTGCTTGGCCAGGAAGTCGTCGATCTGGCCGGGCACGTGGTGGCGGTCCGGCTCCAGCAGGGTGAACGTCACCTCGCCGGACGGGCTCTGCACCACCTTCGAGTTCATCGCCTGCTCGCCGACCTCGATGAACTCCTCGAAGATCTGCCGGAAGCCGAGCACCCGCTCGTAGAACCCGACCGTGGTGTCCAGCTCGCCGGCCGGCACGCAGGCGGCGACGTGGTCGATCATGTCCATCAGGTCCAGCCCGTCGGCGTCCTCGGTGCCGCCGGCACCGACCAGGGTGGCCAGCTCACCGGGCCGCACGAAGGTGTGCGAGACGTCGCCGAAGGCGCCGATCCGGACCCGGTTGGTCACCGACACCGGCTCCTCCGGCACCGCCGGGGACAGCGGCACCGCGCCCCGGAAGACCGCCTCGGTCAGCGCCGCGACCGGGTCGTCGGTGGCCAGCGCCACGGTGGCCAGCCCGTCCCCGTGCCGGCGGACGTACTCGGTGGCCGGGTGCTCCGGCGTCAGCCCGGTGGTGAACAGGATCTGGATGTCGCGCTGCCGCAGCAGGATCGAGTGGTGGTCGGTCACGCCGGTCTCCGGGCCGAGCCGCCCGGCAATCCGGAAGCCGTAGCTGGCGGCCAGTTGCGCCGCCGCCTGATCGGCGTCGTCCACATAGAACTCGACATGATCGATCCGCTGTACCTGCATGGTCAAACCTCTTCGGTGGCCGGGATGGACTGCGGGACATGGGTAGCCCGGGTCAACCGGGTGCTGGGGCGGCCGAAGACCAGGGTGAGGTTGTGGCCGCCGAAGGCGAACGAGTTGGACAGTGCACAGTGGACGGTGCCGAGCCGGGGCTGGCCGCGGACGTGGTCCAGCTCGCAGGCCGGGTCCGGGTCGTCCAGGTTGTACGTGGGCGGCAGCACGCCGCGGCTGATCGACAGGCTGGTGGCGGCGGCCTCGACCGCGCCGGACGCGCCGAGCAGGTGCCCGGTCAGCGCCTTGATCGAACTCACCGCCGGGGTGCTCTCGCCGAAGACGGTGCGGATCGCGATGGCCTCGGCCGGGTCGCCGAGCTTGGTGCCGGTGCCGTGCGCGTTCACGTAGTCGACATCGGACGGTGCCAGCCCGGCGTCGGCCAGCGCGCGGCGCATCACGGCGGCCGCGCCCGCGCCGTCCGGTCGCGGCGTGGTCGGGTGGTGCGCGTCGGTGGTGGCGCCCCAGCCGGTCAGGTCGGCGTACCCGGCGGCACCGCGCCCGTCGGCCAACCCGGCCCGCTCCACCACCAGCACGCCGGCGCCCTCACCGAGCACGAAACCGTTGCGGCGCCGGTCGAAGGGCCGGCTGGCCGCGGTCGGGTCGGCCCAGTTCCGGGACAGCGCGCGGGCGTTGCTGAACGCCGATGCGATCGTCGGGAGCAGCGGCGCGTCGGTGCCGCCGCAGACCACCACGTCCGCCTCGCCGCCGCGGATCAGCCGCAGCGCCTCGGCGATCGACTGTGCCCCGGCCGCGCAGGCGGTGCTGATGTTGGACGAGTAGCCGCGGATGCCGTACTTGATGGCGATCCGGGCCGCCGCCATGTTCGGCAGCATCCCGGGCAGCAGGTACGGGCTGACCGCCGGCCGGCCGCGTTCCCGCCGGGCCACCGCGAACTGCTCGTACGTCTCCAGCCCGCCGCCGCCGGTGGAGACCACCACGGCGACCCGTTCCGGGTCCACGTCCCGGCCCACCGTCAGCCCGGCGTCGGCGATCGCGTCATCCGCGGCGGCGATCGCGAGCAGCACGAACCGGGCCACCGCGCGGGTCTCGGTGGGTGGCAGCACCTCGGTCGGATCGATGTCCGGCGCGATCCCGGCGGTCTCCAGCAGGCCGGCGACCGGGTGCTCCGGCGGCGGCGTGCGCAACCCGGACCGCCCGGCGCACAGCGCGTCGAACACCTCGCCCGGTTTGCGCCCGAGCGGCGTCACCAGCCCGATGCCGGTGACCGTCGCGGCCGGCCGGGTGGCCGCCGTCATGACCGCCTCACCGTGCGCCCAACGCCTGCAGGTACCGCTCGCGCAGGTGGAACTTGCGCACCTTGCCGGTCGGGCCGAGCGGGATCTCGTTCTCCTCGACCACCACCACCCGGCGGACGGTCGGCGCCACCTGCTCGCCCAGCGCCGTCCGGATCGCGGCGGACCGGTCGGTGCCCGGGTCGGCGGCCGGGTCCAGCTCCAGCAGCACGTCGGTGAGCACCCGGTCGCCCTCGCGCACCGCGACCACCGTGCAGTCCAGCACGTCCGGGTTGGCGGCCAGGATGCGCTCCTCGGACAGCGCCGTGTAGAGCCGGTTCCCGTTGCCCAGGTCGACCGAGTCGACCAGGCGGTCCACCTGGTAGAAGTAGCCCTCATCGTCCCGCCAGCCCAGGTCGCCGGTCAGGAAGTAGCCGCGCACCCGGGTCCGGTAGGTGGTCACCGAGTCGTTCCAGTAGCCCAGCGCCAGCGTCGGCGACCTGGTGCCGAACTCGCCGATCTGCCCGTTCGGCACCTCGTTCCCGTCCGGGTCGAGCACCACGACGTCGGCGAACGTGTGCGTCCGGCCGACACACCGGCCGTACCTGTTGGTGTCCTTGGTGTGGGTGATGAGGAAGTGCGAGTGGCCCATCTCGCTGGAGCCGAGCCCGTCGATGAACACCGAGCCGGGCTGGCGTTCGCGCCCGGCCGAGGTGACCACGGTGCGCTTGCCCTGGGCGACCAGCCGGCGGATGTGCGCCTCGTGCGCGCAGTCGCCGGTGTTCCACCACAGCGCGACCGAGTCCAGGTCGCGAGTGGACAGATCGGCCTTGGCCAGGTCGGCCCAGGTGGTGGCGAAGCCGAGCACGCCGCTGGGCCGCCACCGCTCGATCGCGTCCAGCACGCCGGGGCCGGTCTGCCCGGACAGCATCAGCAGCTCGCTCTGGCCGGCCAGCGAGAAGTTCAGCGCGATCAGGCCGGCCGCGTGCGCAACGGGCAGCGCGGACAGCATCCGCTCGATGCCCTGCGCCTTCGGCATCAGCAGCCGGTGGTGGATCGCCGCGAACAGGCTGCCGTGCGAGTGCACCACCGCCTTCGGTACCCCGGTGGTGCCGGACGAGTGGGTGATCGCGACCGGGTCGTCCACGTAGTGCCGGTACGGCGGCGGCGCCGCGGCCGGGTCGCCGGCGCCCAGCTCCTCCAGCCCGGCCAGCACCGGCAGTCCGGTGTCGTAGCCCTGCAGCTGGGCCAGCCGCGGCGCGTTGGCGAGCAGCCCGACCGCCTTCAGCCGGCCCAGGTAGAGTGCGGCCAGCTCGGCCGGCAGCTTCGCGTTCACCAGGGCCGGGATCGCGCCGAGCCGGGTCAGCGCCAGGAACGCCAGCACCGTGCCGGCCGCGGTGGTGGACGAGACCGCCACCGGGTCCCGCGGCCGGACGCCGAGCGCGTGCAGGCTGGCCGCGGCGGCCCGCACCCGCTCGTCCAGGTCGCGCAGCCGCAGCGGCTGCCAGGCCGGCAGCCCGTCCACGTCCGTGTCGAAGGTCAGCGTCGGGTCGTCCAGCCCGATGCCGCGGTCCACCAGGGTGGTCAGCACATTGCCGGCGCCCAGCGCGGGATCGGCGGCCAGCTGTGCCCGAACGCTCTTCATGATTTCCCTTTCCTCACTGCGGCTCATCGAGACTGCGGCTGATCCGGGGCTCATCGCGGGGCTCATCCGGGCTGGTCGGCCGGGTGTCGCCCGGCGCCGGGCCGACCAGCAGTGCGGTCGCGGCGTCCCGGCCGGCGCCGTCGGCCAGCTCGGCGGCGATCACCAGCACTTCGCTGGCGTCGCCGTCGGCCAGCAGCAGCTCGGCCACGGCCAGCCCGTCGGCCAGCGCGTCACCGGCCGGGCTGGTGCAGACCACCGGCCCGGCCAGCCCCCAGCGGGCGGTGATATGGCCGACCACAGCGTTCGGGTTGGACTGGAAGAACAGCAGCGGCGGCACCCGGCGGCCGGCCCGCAGCGCGTCCGCGACGGCGTCCGCGGTGCTGGTGTCGCCGCGCACGCTGGCGAGTACCACCGCGGTGCTCTCGGCTCGGGACGGCGGCGCCGGCGGCGCCTCGTACCGGTCGCGCAGGCAGCGCTCGGCCACCTCGGCCACCAGCGGGTTGAACGCGGAGACGATGAAACCGGCGATCGGCGGCAGCGCATCGCCCTCGGTGGCCGGCCAGGCCGCCCGGGCCAGCACCGTCAATCCAGCCGGGACGGTTCCGTCCACTATGGACCGCGTCGGGACCGCCGTCATGGTGCCGCCACCAGCAGCGCGGTGTTCGCACCGCCGAACGCGGCATTCAGGCTCAGCGCGTACCGCGGCCGCGCCGGCCGGGCCTCGACCACCACGTCGAGGTCGCAGTTCGGGTCCGGGCCGAGGTAGCCGGCGTTCACCGGCAGCTGCCCGGCGGCCAGCGCCAGCACGGTGAGGGCGATCTCGATCAGGCCGGACGCCTCCAGCGCGTGCCCGTGCACCGACTTGGTCGAGCTGACCGGGATCGTCGCCGCATCCGGGCCGAACACGGTGTGCAGCGCGGCGGTCTCGGCCGCGTCGCTGAACGGGGTGCCGGTGCCGTTGGCGTTCACGTAGCCGACCTCGGCCGGCAGCACGCCGGCCCGGTGCAGCGCCGCGTCGATCGCCCGGGCCAGCCCGGCGCCGTCCGGCCGCGGCTGGCAGACGTGGTACGCGTCGCCGGCCCGGCCCCAGCCGGCCAGCGTGGCCCGCACCGGGGCGCCCCGGTCGGCGGCCGCCGCGGCCGACTCGAGCACCACCGCGGCCACCGCGTCGCCGAGCAGCAGGCCGGTCCGGCCGGCGGAGAACGGCCGGGCCCGGTTGTCCTTCGCCAGCGCGCGGCCGGCGTCGAACAGCGCGAACGTGTCGGCGTCGACCAGGTAGCCGGCCGCGACCACGGCCCGGTCCAGCTCGCCGCGGCTGATCTGGCCGGCCGCGTCGGCCAGCGCGGTGCTCGCCGCGACGCAGGCGGCGGTGTAGGTGCGCGGTACCGGCCCGAGCCCGGTCCGGGCGGCCACCTCGGTCGCGACCGTCCGGTTGCGACGGTCGGCGTGCGCGGCCAGCAGCAGCGGGGTGCCGGCCAGCCCGGCCGCACCGGCCAGCTGGGCATCGGCGCAGGCCGCCTGCACCGCGGCGGCCAGCTCGTCGGTGAGGTCGGGCGCGCCGGGCATGGTGGCCGCGACGTTGGTCCGGTACGCGCCGGTGTCGAACCGGGTGACCGGGGCGAACGCGGGAGTGCCGGCCAGCGCGGCCGGCAGCAGCGCCC
Organism: uncultured Actinomycetota bacterium; assembly: GCA_963714145.1. Classification (GTDB taxonomy): domain Bacteria; phylum Actinomycetota; class Actinomycetes; order Mycobacteriales; family CADCTP01; genus JBBWZH01. The sequence continues at coordinate 44,912 of OY970235.1, forward strand.
CGGCTCCGGCGCCGAACGCGCTGCGGACGGCCAGGCCGGTCAGCACCGGCGACAGCTCACCCACCGCGCACCTCACCGGCGACCCCGTCCGCGCCGGCCGCGTCGTCCGCGGTGGCGGGCTGGCCGAGCGCGGTGCGCAGCTGGTCGAGCGCGCCGCTGACGGTGGACATCGAGGCGAAGGTCTCGTCGTCGAGGTCCAGCAGCACCGAGTAGTGCTGCTCGACCTGCGCGACCAGCCAGGTCAGCTCCAGCGAGCCGAGCTCCTCGCTGACCTCGTCCGGCTGCCGGTCGCCGTAGCTGGCCAGCATGGCCAGCACATCGGCCCGGCGCAGAAAGCGCTCACTCATGACCACTCCTCCGGACGGTGCGCCGAACGGCGGCACACCGAACGGCGCCCCACTGAGCGGGGCGCACCACGCCGGAGAGCGCCGCGGGACGCGGCGCCGGGGAGCGCCGCCGGCGCCACCGGCGCCGGCATTGTCGAGAAGGGACACTGGTCCGCGGTGGTCCGCTCCGGGCCCGCCCAGCCCGGCGCGGTCATACCGCGGTGTCGGCGGCGGCGACGGCCGCGTCGTCGGCGATGGTCGCCGGGTCGGCGGCCAGCCGCGCGGCGAGCGCGGTCGTGAACTCGTCCAGGGTCATCAGCGCGAGCGTTTCCATGTCGTCGTCGCTGAACTTGATCTGGTAGCGGTCCTCCAGCCGGACCGCGAGCTCGGCCAGCGCCAGCGACTCCAGATCCAGCCCGGCCGGGCCCAGGTCGGTGTCGTCGGTGACCTCGCTCACGTCGTAGTTCATTTCCTGCAACGCAGCCAGGGTGAACTGCCGCAACTCGTCTTTCATGTGGCCATCGGCGGCCCCGTCCCGCCGGTGGGCGAGACGGCCCGCCGATCCCTCCTCTCAGGGAAACGGTGGACGTGCTGTTTGGCGGCAGTCAGCCGCTTGGTGCCACCGGCCGCGGTCAGGGGCCGGTGGGTGGATCGCTGTCCACGGCGGCCCGGAGTGCGGCCGCGTCGCGGACGATCTTCCCGGTGGCGGTCCGGGGGAGCTTGGGGAGTACGTGCAGCCGGCGCGGGCGCTTGAACGGCGCCAGCTCGCGGGCCACCGCGTACCGGACGGCGTCCACAGTGGACCCGTCGGAGAGGGCGAGGTAACCGTCGATCTCGCCGCCGTCGAAGACGACGACGACCTCGGTGACCTCGGGCAGCGCGGCCAGCGTCTGCTCTACCTCGGTGAGGTCGACCTTCAGGCCGCCGATCGAGATCTGCGAGTCCAGCCGGCCGAGGATGGTGACCTGCCCGGTGGCCGGGTCGACGCTGGCCGCGTCCTTGGTGTGCAGCCAGCCGTCGGCCCACCGGCTCGGGTCGGTCAGCCCGATGTACGGCGAGGACGGCCGGCGGATCCGCAGCTCGCCGTCCTCGGCCCGGACCTCGATGCCGTAGGCCGGGGTGACGGTGGGCCAGCCGGTGCCGAGCAGGTCGGTGGCGATCACGCCGACCTCGGTCATCCCGTACATGGTGCCGAGCGGTACCCGGTAGCGGGCGGCGAACCGGGCCGGCACCCCCGGGCGCACCAGCTCGCCGGCGACGATCATCTTGACCAGCTGCGGCAGCGGCGGCGGCTCGGCCACCGCGGTCAGCAGCTCGGCGTGGAACGGCACGCCGAGCACGGTGGTCGGCGCCGAACCGGCGGCCACCGCGGCCAGCACGCCGTCCGCGGTCAGCCGCTCGGCCAGCACCAGCTGCACGCCGGCGTGCAGGCCGTGCAGCAGCCCGCCGACCAGGCCGAGCACGTGCACCATCGAGGCCAGCAGCACGATCCGCTCGCCGCGGCGCGGGTAGTCCGGCAGCCGGGCGTAGCGGTCCAGCTCGGCGATCAGGTCGTCCGAGGTGCGCGCGATCACCTTGGACGCGCCGGTGGACCCGGAGCTGAACTGGATCAGCGCGTGCCCGGTGGCCGCCTCCCGGCCGTCCGGCCGCGCGGTGACCGAGAGGCCGAGCACGTCGGCGTACCCGCGCAGCCGGCCGCCGGCGACCTCGGTGGGCTCCACCACGAACTGGGCACCGACCCGGTCGAGCGCGCGGGCCACCTCGTGCGCGGTCAGCCGGTGGTCCAGCAGGCTCACCTGGGCGCCGGCCCGCCAGGCGGCCAGCAGCGTGGCGACGAACGCGAGCGAGGGCGGCAGCCGCAACGCGACCGTGCCGCCGGGCACCAGCCCGGCGGCGGCCAGCCGCTCCTGCTGCTCGGCGACCAGCGCGCGCAGCGTGCCGCGGTCGACCGGGCGAGCAAAGGACAAGCACACGTCAGCGGCATCGCCGCTGAGGAGAACCCCATCGACCCAGCCCGTTGGTAACGGAGCCACTGAGGCGTCCGAAGCAACAGAGCCCTTCATTAGAGGACCCCCAAGCATTGGCAACTTCGATTAGTCGGAATGTCGCATTCGCTTCGGTTCGGACACCCGTCGGCAGAGTTTCACACAGGGCAAGCGTCGTCAAGCGGAGTGAGTAGTTTCAGGCTCTTTAGCTGCGAAGCTGCCCTACCTGAGTACGGTGGACGACGCCATCCGGGCGAGTGTCACAGGGAGGACAGCGTGATGACCGACGGGGCGCCGACCAGCGGCGGAACCGACCCCGGCTTGTTCGCCGAGATCGTCGGAATACTCCTTGAAGTTACCCGGGAGAGCGCTGAATGGGCTGCCGCCATTACTCCGAACGCCAGGCTCGAAGTGGACCTGGGGATGGAAAGCATTGAACTGTTAGCACTTGCCGAATTGCTACAAAGCCGATACGGCGACCGGGTCGACCTGCCGGCCTTTGTAGCCGGTCTGGACATCGACCGGATCATCGGCTTGAGCGTCGCCGATCTGGTCGACTTTGTGGCCGCGCAGCGGGCGGCGCCGGCGCCGCGGATGCCCCCCGCCGGCACCCCCGGCGAGCCGGTTATGCCCTCGGTGTCACCAGTTATGCCTGGTCAGCCGGTCGGCGGTGGGGCATGAGCCGGTACCTGATCATCACGTTGCCGCTGGCCGGGCACGTCAACCCGACCATCGGGATCGCCCGCGAACTGGTCGCCCGCGGGCACGAGGTGGCCTGGGTCGGGTCCGAGATGGTGCTCCGGCCGATGCTGGGGCCGGACGCGACGATCCTGCCGACCGGCAGCCGGCTCTACCGCGCGCAGGGCGGCCAGGGGGCGGCCGCGGTGAAGTCGCTGTGGAAGAGCTTCGTCGTCCCGTACGCCAGGTTCGTGCTGCCTGCCGTGGAGAAAGCGGTCCATACGTACCAACCGGACGTACTGCTGGTGGACCAGCACGCGCCGGCCGGCGGCATCGTGGCCGATCGGCACGGGCTGCCGTGGGCCGCGCTGGTGTCCTCCTCGATGGAGCTGACCCGGCCGTTCGCGGCGCTGCCGAAGGTGGAGGAGTGGGTCGCCGCGCAGGTCGAGAAGGTCTGGACCGAGGCCGGCGTGCCCGCCGAGCAGCGCTACGACCTGCGTTTCTCGCCGCACCTGGTGATCGCGCTGACCTCGCCGGCGCTGACCGGCCCGGTCCGGTTCCCGGACCACTACGCGCTGGTCGGCCCGATCCTGGCCGACCGGCCGCCGACCCGGGAGTTCCCCTGGGACCGGCTCGACCCCGACCGCCGCAAGGTCCTGGTCTGCCTCGGCACCCTGCAGCCCGAGCACGTGACCGCGTTCTACCCGCGGGCGGCCGCCGCGCTGGCCGGGTTGCCCGGGGTGCAGGGCATCATCGCCGCCGGCCCCCAGATGCTGCCGGACCCGCCGGCGAACGTGCTGGTGGCCCCCTGGGTGCCGATGCTCGAACTGCTGCCCCGGGTGGACGCGGTGGTCTGCCACGGCGGGATGAACACCGTCTGCGAGACGCTGGCGCACGGCGTCCCGCTGGCGATGGGTCCGCTGATCAACGACCAGCCGGTAACGGCGAACCAGGTGGTCGCGGCCGGCGCCGGCATCCGCATCCTGCTCCGCCGGATCCGTCCGGACGAACTGCGCGCGGTCGTCACCACCCTGCTGGACGACCCGGCCTACCGGGCCGCGGCGGAACGGGTCCGGGACGACTTCGCCGCGGCCGGCGGGGCCCGCACCGCCGCCGAGCGGCTGGAACGGCTGGCCCATCCCGGAACTGACCAGAAGTCCCACGTTGTCCCCGAACGTCAGGACACCCTAGCCTGACGCCCCGCTGTCGCCGGCTGTTGCCGGCCCACCCCCCGTACGGAGTAGGGAATGATCGAGACCAAAGGGCTGCGCAAGTCGTTCAGCGTCGGCAAGCGCGGCAAGAGCACCAAAGTGGACGCCGTCCGCGGCGTCGACCTCAAGGTGGACGAGGGGGAGATCTTCGGCTTCCTCGGCCCGAACGGCGCCGGCAAGACCACCACGCTGCGGATGCTGGCCACGCTGATCGAGCCGGACGGCGGCGAGGCCACCATCGCCGGGCTCGACCTGCGCACCCAGGGCAAGGAACTGCGCCGCCGGATCGGCTACGTCGCCCAGGGCGGCGGCACCACCGACGAGGCCACCGGCCGCGAGGAGATCATCCTGCAGGCCCGCATGTACGGGCTGAGCAAGGCGGACGCGCAGCAGCGGGCCACGCAGGCGCTGGACGCGTTCCAGCTGACCGAGTTCGCCGACCGGCACTGCAGCACGTACTCCGGCGGCCAGCGCCGCCGGGTGGACATCGCGATGGGCGTCATCCACAACCCGAAGGTGGTCTTCCTGGACGAGCCGACCAGCGGGCTGGACCCGCAGAGCCGCGCCCACATCTGGGACGAGGTGCGCCGGCTGCGTGGTGAGGGGATGACCGTCTTCCTCACCACGCACTACCTGGACGAGGCGGACGCGCTCTGCGACCGGATCGCGATCATCGACAACGGCGAGATCGTCGCCGAGGGCACCCCGGCCGCGCTGAAGCGGGAGATCTCCGGCGACGTGGTCACCATCGGGGTGAACGGCTCCACCCCGACGACGGCCGAACTGCTCAGCGGCTTCGACTACGTGCGCAATGTGGAGACCGCCGGCGAGGGCACCCTGCGGCTGTACGTGGACGAGGCGGCGACCGCGATCCCGCAGATCCTGCGTGCGCTGGACGGCTCGGGGATCACGTTCGACAAGATGGAGCTGCCCCGGCCCAGCCTGGACGACGTGTTCCTGACCAAGACCGGCCGGTCCCTGCGCGAGTCCTGACCATGCCCCCCGACGGCCCCCTCCGCTGCCGGCTCGCCGGGGCTCACTCCGTTACCGCCTCACGCTCGCTGCCTACCCGGCCGTCAGACCTTCGCGAAGGAAGAAAATGAAGCTGCTCCGTGACACCTGGATCGTCTTCCAGCGGCAGCTGCTGCTGGTCGTGCGGACACCGACCCGGCTGGTGGTCGGGTTCGTCCAGCCGATCGCGTACCTGCTGCTGTTCGCGCCGCTGCTCAAGCCGGCGCTGGCCTCGATGGGCGCCCGTACGTACGCCGACGCCTACCGGATCTACGTGCCCGGCCTGCTGATCGTGCTCGTGCTGTTCAGCGGGTTCTTCACCGGGTTCGCCCTGCTCGCCGAGCTCCGCGCCGGGATCATCGAGCGCTCCCGGGTGACCCCGATGAGCCGGTTCGCCCTGCTGTTCGGCCGGGCGCTGGCCGAGGTCGCCACGATGATGGCCCAGGCCGTGATCATCACGATCTTCGCCCTGCCGTTCGTCCGCCCGTCCGTCGGCCCGCTGCTCCTCGCGTACCTGCTGCTCAGCCTGATGGGCCTGTTCGCGTCCACGATCTCGTACGCGATGGCACTGCGGATCAAGAACATCGCCGCCCTCGGGCCCCTGATCAACACGGTTTCGCAGCCGCTCGCCCTGCTGTCGGGCGTCCTGCTGCCCCTCACCCTGGCGCCGATCTGGCTGGTCCGCGTCGCGGACTGGAACCCCTTCTACTGGGCCACCAGCGGGGTCCGCGCGCTGTTCGCCGGCAATGTCAGCGACGACGTGGTCTGGAAGGCGCTCGCGATCAACCTCCCGCTCTCCCTGCTGGCCGTGGTCTGGGCGACCCGGCTGTTCGCGAAGCGGGTGCAGTAGGTCGCCCCGGCCGGGCGCGGCAGCGCCGCGCCCGGCCGGCGGTCAGCTGTCCCGGGCCGCGCGGACCAGGTAGGCCCGGTTCTCGGCCTCGATCAGCGGCGCCTGCCGGACCACCGGTGGCATGCCCCGGTCGGTGAGCAGGTCGCGGATCGCGTCCAGCCGGTTGTCCAGGTCCTGCACCTCGATCACCACCTGCTGGATCAGCGGCCAGTGCTCGGCGTCGATGCCACGCAGCACGTCCACCTCGGCGCCCTCGGCGTCGATCTTGAGCAGGTCGACCGGTCGGCCCGCCTGCAGGTAGCTGGACAGCCGCTGGACGTCGGTGGTCAACTGCTGGGCCCGGTGCATCCGCTCTACCACCTTGACCGCGAGCGTCTTCGCCATATTGGCTTTCTGCAGTTCCTTGATTTCCGGGTACCGGGTGGAATTGCCGGGGATCAGCGGGTAGTAGGTGAACGGGACGTCCCGCTCAGCCACCGCACCGAGCGCGACCGGCTCGACGGTAATGTCGGACAGCCCGTGCAGTTCGATGTTCCGGCGAAGTAGTTCGACCGACGGCGGGGCCGGTTCGAAAGCCAGCACGACGGCATCCGGATGCAGCGACTTCAGGTAGATCGCGAACATTCCGATATTCGCGCCGACGTCCAGCACGTACGGCTTCGGCGGTAGTGGGATATCGGCGTAGGTGCCGGCCTGGTAGATCTCCTCGTAGATGAAGCGGGCTTCCACGGCGCTGGCCGCGTAGATGCGCAGGGTGGGGTCCAGTTCGACCAGTTTGCCGTCGGACATTGCGTCTCTTCTCTGCTCGGGTCAAGGAACTGATGATCAGCCGGTGGTCTTGCCGTCGGTGCGCAGTAGCCGCACCAGCCCGTCCCGGCACGGGAAATAGACGTGATCGACCTCCAACTGCGGCCCGGCTGCGCCGTTCGGGTCGACCGGTTCGGCCGGGTCGCGCAGCGGGCCGGCGTATTCGGCCGAACGGACCGGGTACTGCCGGCCGTCGATCGAGACGAACGCCCGCGGGTACGGGCCGAGCAGCGCGCGGACCAGCGCGTCAATCTCGGCGAATGTCATCGAACTGGATATTTCACCATCAGCCGGGCGGCGCTTCGGCCAGACCGAGGCGATTCCGTCGTCCTGTCGCTGTGCCGGCACCGCCCGGTCGGCCAGTTGTCCGGCGAGTTCGAAGCCGGCGGTGAAGTGGGTGCCGGCGATCCGGTAGAACAGCGAGGCGGCCGTCTCGCGCGGGTGCACCGGCAGGTCGTGCTGGGCGATGACCGAGCCGGTGTCGGCCGCCGCTTCCAGGAAGAAAACGCTGAGCGCGGTGCTGCGCAGGCCTTTGATAATCGTCCACGGAATGGGTGCCTGGCCGCGGCCGGTCGGCAGTTTCGTCGGGTGCATGCCGATGCAGCCGGCGGCGCCCGGCGCCGTCTCCCCGGGTTCGGCCGCGGGGATCGCCAATACCTCCGGCGCCACCAGCCGTGACCAGCCGATCACCAGCAGGTAATGCGGCCGGCATTCCCGGATCGAGCCGGCCAGGTCGGTCAGCCGGCCGTCGGTCGTATAGACGTGCCGGACGCCCTGCTCGGCGGCCAGCCCGGTGCTGGACAGGAAACCGACCGTGCCGCCGGCCCGGCCGGTGTCGAGCCCGACCATCATTTCCACCGAGAGCCGGCCGTCCAGGTACGCCGGGGCGGCGAAAATGCCCTCGAACGCCCGCAGCCCAAAGGTATGGCCGGTGACCAGGATCAACCGGGTGGGGCTACTCACTGACGCGTCCTCCGTGATTTACGTCGATGATGTCGACCTGGCCGCTGGCCGCGTCGACGGTGAAAGCGACCTGCGTGTTGGGGTGTTGCAGGAATTCCTCGGCGAGTTCCGGCCGGCTGGCCGGGTCGGCGAGGAATTCCAGGCCGAGCCGGGTGCCGAAGCCGGACCCGCCGGCGGCGCAGACGATCCGGGTCGTCGGCGCCCACGGATTGAGCAGCACCGAAATCAGCCCGGCGTCGTGCCGCACCACCCCGTCGGCGCCGAATTCCGGGTAGCGCCGGCGGCCGTCGGCCCGGTTGAGCAGGTAGGCCGGCTCGGTCCGGGGCAGGTCGTACTCGATCGCCCAGCGGGTGCTCGAGAGCCGGTTGTAGAGATCCCGGACGACCGGGTTGCTGACCGCGCCGCCGGCCAGGATCACCTGCCCGGCGCGCAGGATGTCGGCCGCGTCCGGGCTGTTGGAGAACTTCTCCCGCAGCGGCGAGGACGGCGCCCACTGGCTGGCGAACGCGTGCCGCAACCGGTCCCGACCTGCGTTCTCGTGCACCGTCGGCCAGTCGATCGGTTCGCCCGGGGCCGAGTAGGCCTCGTACAGCAGGGTGATGTCGGTCGGCCCGACGATCGGCGTCCAGAGCCGGTGGAACATCGAGTCGCTCAGCCCGACGGTCTTGGTCAGCACGTCCACCGCGTCGTTCTGGTAGCCGACCTCGAACCCCTCGGCCCGGTCCAATCCGGCCAGGCCGCCGAGGCGCATCTCGTGCTTGGCCAGGTCCACCCGCTCCAGCCGCAAGCTGCTGGGAGCGGTGCTTGGAAAGGGCCCGGTTCTTGCTGTCCAGCCGGGCCCCGGAAACGTCGATGAACACCCGCGGGGCGAACCGGTCCAACTCGCTGGAGAGGTGAATAGAATAGTGCAGGAAGACCCGCTTGCGGAATACCGCGTGGGCGATCCGGTTGGCCTCGACATGGTCGTTGTGGCTGTCCGCCTGGGTGTGGGTCACGACGATATCCGGGTCGATCTGGCGGTCCGCGACCAATTCCCGGATCAGCCGGACGGTGTCGCCGTCGGCCCGCAGGTGCCCATCCGCCAGGCCACCGAAACAGACCCGCTCGGCCGGCACCCCCAGTTCCGCCGCGGCCTGCACCGCCTCGGCCCGCCGGATTTTCGGCTGCTGTCCGTCATCGGTCAGGATAAGCAGATCGACGGGCAGCCCGAGCGTTACCGATTTGCTGATCAGCGCACCCGCGCCGATTTCAATATCATCCGGATGGGAACCGACCGCGAGCAGTCGCAGCGGCGCGCTCACGGCCGGCCAGCGACCGCGGGCAACTGCCGGAATGGCCCGGCCGGATCGCCCCACGGCGATTGCTCCAGTCGGCCGTATTGCGTTTGCTCCGGCTGTCCGACGGCATTGGGCCGGGTCACACTAAACGGTCGTAACAGCACGCCGAGTGGCATGTCGACACCCCCAGATTGACGGCATCCTATTCTGCCGCAAGCCGGCACGCTCGTATATGTCGGCACTGCCGGGCAGTGCTACCGGCCCGATCGGGCAGGGTTGCGCGGCCTGGGTCAGCGCTGCCGGGAGGTGCCGCGCCGGGTTGGTTGGGGTATCAAGGCGGGGTGCCCGCCCCGCCCGCCTCCCGGTCCGGCCGGCCGTCGCGGTGGTCCGGTCGGTTGCCGCGCTGGGCCGGGCGGCTCGACCCGGACCAGCGGTACGAACTGCGGCTGACGCTGGCCGTGGTCGGCGCGGTGCTGCTCGGGGTGCCGTTCCTGCTGCTCCTGCTCGCGGTGCAGGGGGCCTGGTCGCCGCTGCTGCGGCTGGACCGCTCGGTGGCCGAGCAGCTGCACGCGCTGGCGCTGCGCAGCCCGCTGCTGGTGCACCTGCTGGACGCGGTCAGCACGGTGTTCGCGCCGCTGGTGTTCCGGCTGGCCGCGACCGTGCTGGCCGGCTGGCTGCTGCTGCGCCGGCGCACCCGGCTGGCCGCCTGGGCACTGGTCACCACCTGGGGCGCCGCGCTGCTCGGCGTGCTGCTGAAGGAGGCGGTGGCCCGGGCCCGGCCGTCCTTTGTGGACGCGGTCGCGGCCGCGCCGGGCCGGTCGTTCCCGTCCGGGCACGCGCTCGGCTCGGTGGTCGGCTGCGGCGTGCTGCTGCTCGTGCTGCTCCCGCTGCTGCCGCGGTGGGGCCGGCGGCTGGCCTGGTTCGCCGCCGGAGTGGTGGTGGCCGCGGTCGGCTTCGCCCGGGTCGGTCTCGGCGTGCACTACCTCAGCGACGTGCTGGCCGGCTGGGTGCTCGGGCTGGGGCTGCTGGCCGGCACGGTCGCCGCGTTCGAGAGCTGGCGCCGGGAGATCGGCGCCAGTACGCCGGAGCCGGTCGCCGGGCTGGAACCCGAGCTGGCCACCGGCCAGCGGGTACGACCGGACCACCCGGGGTAGACGGTCCACATGCGACCCATCTCGACCGACCGGACGCGGCGGGCCGGCTGGCGGGCCGAACCCGGGGAGCTGCGAGCCGACCTGGCCGAGGCCGGCCACCGGCTCTGGCTGCCGGCCATCGCGCTGGTCGCCGGGATGATGCTGCTCGGGCTGCTGATCACGCATCTGCTCGGGTCCGGCTGGCTCGGCCGGCAGGACGCCGCGGTGGATCGGGAACTCGCCGCCGACCGCACCGGCACCCTCAACGCGATCACCGCGGTGCTGACCGGCCTGGCCGCCACCCCCACCGTGATCGGCCTGACCGCACTCGCCGCCGGCATCCTGCGGGTCGTGTCTGGACGGTGGCGCGAGGTGGTCTTCCTGGCCCTGGCCACGGCCGGCGAGACCGCCATCTTCCTGCTCACCACGCTGGTGGTGCACCGGTCCCGGCCGCCGGTACCGCACCTGGACGTCGCGCCGCCCACCTCCAGCTTCCCGTCCGGGCACACCGCCGCCGCGGTCTGCTGCTACGGCTCGATCGCCGCCGTGCTGCTCTGGCGCTACCGCCAGCCGGTGCTGCGCGCGGTGCTACCGGTGCTGGCCGGGCTGCTGCCGCTGCTGATCGGCGCCAGCCGGCTCTACCGCGGCATGCACTTCCCCACCGACGTGCTGGCCGGCCTGCTGCTCGGCGGCAGCTGGCTGACCGCGACCGGCCGCTGGTACCGCCGGCCCGGCTGATCAGCCGCCCGCCTGATCAGCCCGTCGGCACCGTGATCGAGACGTCCTGGGCGTCGTGGTCGGACATGCCGGCCGGGTCGCGGAAGGCGTACCGGTGCACCTGGACGCCGCCGGCGGTGAGGGTCCAGTCCAGCCGCCACAGGTGTAGCGGCCCGGCGTGCCAGCTGCGCGGGTAGAGCTGGCGGCTGGCCCGGGCGGCGTCCTCGGTGAGCCCGAGCAGCGGGTCCAGGTCGCCCATCGCCGACGTGGTGTTGAAGTCGCCGGCGATCAGCAGCGGCAGCCGGTTGGCCCGTACGTCGTCCGCCAGCGCGCGGTAGAGGTACTGCCGGTTGGCGCCGCGGGCGTGCAGCGCCCGGTAGAACGCCGGGGTGAACGGGCTGACCGAGTAGTCGGCGGGGATCGGCACGTGCACGTCGTAGAGCGAGAGCCGGCCGGTGCCGACCCGGACGTCCACCCGCAGCACCGAGTTCGCGGCCACCGGCGGGGTGCCGAGGACCGGCAGCCGGCTGAGCACCACCAGTTCGTGCTTGACGATGATCGTGTAGCCGGGGAAGTCGCGGGCCAGCCGGGCCCGGTCGTCGATCGCGGCGCCGGACCTCGACAGGTACTCCTGCAGCAGGTACACGTCCGCGCGCAGGCTCCGCAGGTAGCTGGTGAACGCGCGCGGGTCGTCGCCGGAGTCCCAGTACTCGGTGTTCCAGGCCACCACCCGGACCGCGCCGGCCGGCACCGGCTCGACCTGCCCGGTCAGCGCGGCCACGTTCAGCCCGGTCGCCGGCAGGCCCAGCAGCAGCGCGGCGACCAGCGCCGTCACGCCGAGGCCGCGGCGGGGCAGCGGGAAGGTCAGCGGCAGGTACAGCAGCACCGGCACGACCAGGAACGCCAGCGGTGGCACCGGCGCGAACGCCAGCCACCCCCAGAACCGCCCGGCCAGCAGCGTGGTCAGGGCCACGAACGCCAGCCAGCAGACGGCAACCACCGCCGGCACCCGGCCGAGCCCGCGCAGCCCGCCGCGCAGCACCCGCCGGCCCCACCCGCCCGGCGGATCCGGCGGTCCGGGCGGTGCGGCCGGGTCGGGCGGTAGCCGCGGCGGGTCCACCGATCGGCCGGCCGGGTCGTCAGCCGGCTGAGCGGTCTGCGGGTCGCGGCTGGCGGGCACGCCGCCGATCGTGCCCTAGCCAGGTTGCCGCGCCCGCCGGGCGGCTACCCGGGAACCATCCAGTCGAGCACCGGGGTGGCCTGCAGGGTGACCAGGACGCACATGAACAGCAGCAGGGCCAGGCTCCAGCCGAGCACCTTGCGGAAGATCTCGCCTTCCCGGCCGGCCATCCCGACCGCGGACGCGGCGATCGCCAGGTTCTGCGGGCTGATCATCTTGCCCATCACGCCGCCGGCCGAGTTGGCCGCGGCCAGCAGCACCGGATCCAGCCCGGCCTTGGCCGCGGTCTGCACCTGCAATGCGCCGAACAGCGCGTTGGACGAGGTGTCCGAGCCGGTGACCGCGACACCCAGCCAGCCGAGGATCGCGGACAGGAACGCGAACGCGCTGCCGGCGCCGGCCAGGAACTCGCCGAGCGTGTTGGTCTGCCCGGACTGGTTCAGCACGTACGCCAGGGCCAGCACCGCCATGATCGTGGCGATCGCGAACCGCAGCTCGTAGTAGGTGCGGACGTAGACGCGGGCGGCCTGGCCGGCCGGGACGCGCAGCACCAGCGCGGTCAGGATGCCGGCCAGCACCATCAGCGTGCCGGCCGCCGGCAGCCAGCCGAACGCGAACGTGATGGACGCCAGCGGCTTGCCGGCCGCGCTGACCACGTCCAGCTCGGGCCACTTGAACGAGGTGGTCCACGGCGACCTGGCCAGCGCGTGCTTCACCGCGCCGATGTTGGCGATCGAGAAGATCGCCACGATGATCAAGTACGGCGCGTACGCCCGGGCCACGTCGGCCGGCGGGTCCGCCGGCTCGCCGGCGCCCCCGCCGGTGCCGCCGGCCGCCGACCCGGGCGGCCGGCCGGCCCCGGCGCGCGGGCCGGTCGGGCCCACCTCGCCGGTCGCGACCGCGGTCCCGCCGCCGCGCTCCGCCGCGGCCCGGCTCGACTCCGCCTCGGCCGCCGCTGGCTCGTCCACAGTGGACGGAGGACCGGCGGCCAGGTCCGGCGCCTCGACCGGCTGCCAGACCCGCAGCATGCCGACCAGCGCGGCGGCCGAGGCCAGCGCGGCGATGATGTCGGTGAGCGGCACCGAGATGTAGTTGGACGCGACGAACTGGGCGATGCCGAAGGAGACGCCGGCGACCAGCGCGGCCGGCCAGGTCTGGCGCAGCCCGCGCTTGCCGTCCACCACGATCACCAGCACCAGCGGCACCACCACGGCCAGCACCGGGGTCTGCCGGCCGACCATCGCGCCGAGCGTGTCCACGTTGAGGCGCGGGTCGGTGCCGGCGCCGGCGGCGACCGAGCCGAGCGTCACGATCGGGGTGGCCAGCGCGCCGAAGGCGACCGGCGCGGTGTTCGCGATCAGCGACAGCGAGGCCGCGTGGATGGGCCGGAAGCCCAGCGCGATCAGCATCACCACGGTGATCGCGACCGGGGTGCCGAACCCGGCCAGCGCCTCCATCAGCGCGCCGAAGCAGAACGCGATGATGATCGCCTGGATCCGCATGTCCGGGCTGACCCGGGAGAACGACCGGCGCAGCACGTCGAAGTGTCCGGTCGCGACGGTGAGGTTGTAGACCCAGATCGCGTTCAGCACGATCCACAGGATCGGGAAGAAGCCGAACGCGGCGCCCTCGGTGGCCGACAGCGCGGCCTGCCCGACCGGCATCGAGTAGACCGCCACGGCCACCGCCAGCGCGACCGCCAGCGAGATCACCCCGGCCAACCAGGCCCGCATCCGCATCACCCCGAGTAACACGAAAAGCGTGACCAGCGGCAACGCCGCGAAGATCACCGATAGACCGAGGGAGTTGCCGACCGGGGTGGTGGTGATCTGATGCCGATCCAGCATGGGGTCACCTCGCTGCTCGGGGATACCTCAAGTTGGTGGAGCGCTGCCTCCCAGGTGGTCGACCGGGAGGCCGCGGATGGACGCGTCCAAGACCTGCGCGGTGTGCGCGAGGCCGATCGTGCCGCCGGCCCGGCGGGCCGCGGCGGCGATCTGCATCAGGCAGCCCGGGTTCGCGGTGACCAGCAGCCGGGCGCCGGTGGCCAGCACGCTCGCGGCCTTGCGATCGCCGAGTTCGGCCGCCGGCCGCGGGTGCAGCAGGTTCCAGATGCCGGCCGAGCCGCAGCAGATCTCCGGGTCGGCGATCTCCTTGACCGTCAGCTCGGGGATGCCGGCCAGCAGTTGCCGCGGCTGCGCCCGGACGCCCTGCGCGTGCGCGAGATGGCAGGCGTCGTGGTAGGCCACGGTGACCGGCAGCGGGTGCCGGGGCGCCACCGGGCCGAGCTCGACCAGCACCTCGGAGAGGTCCCGGACGGTCGCCGCGAAGGCGGCCGCCGGCTCGGCGTAGGCCGGGTCGTCGGCCAGCAGGGTGGCGTACTCCTTGAGCGACGAGCCGCAGCCGGCCGCGTTCACCACGAAATACTCGATGCCGCTGCCGGTGAACGAGTCGATCATCGCCCGGGCGAACCTCCGTGCCTCCTCGTCCCGGCCGGTGTGCACGCTCAGCGCGCCGCAGCAGCCCTGCCCGGGCGGGATGATCACGTCGCAGCCCTCGGCCGCGAGCACCCGCGCGGTGGCGGCGTTCACGTCCGGGAAGAACGCGCTCTGCACGCAGCCGGTGAGCATGCCGACCACCGCGCGGCGCTCGCCGCGGGCGGCCACCCGGGCCGGCAGCCGGGTGGGGCGGCCCAGCGGCGGGGCCAGCGACTCCAGCGTGGCCAGCGTCGGCAGCCGGCGCAGCAGCCCGGACCGGCCCACCAGCCGGCTCAGCCCGCTGGCCTGGTACGCGCGCAGCGGCCCGCGCAGCAGCCGCAGCCGGCGCGGGTACGGGAACAGGCCGAAGATCGCCGCGCGCAGCGCCTTCTCCCGACCGGTACGCGGGTGGTTGCGCTCGACCTGCGCCCGGGTGTCCTCGATCAGCCGGTCGTACCGGACGCCGGACGGGCACGCGGTCACGCACGCCATGCAGCCGAGGCACTGGTCGAAGTGGGTGACCATGGAGTCGGTCAGCGGCTCGCCGGACAGGCCCTGCGCCATCAGCTGGATCCGGCCGCGCGGCGAGTCGGCCTCCTCCGCCCAGAGCACGTAGGTCGGGCAGGTGGTCAGGCAGAAACCGCAGTGCACGCAGTCGGCGACCAGGTCGGCCGATGGCGGGCGCAGGTCGTCGAAGGCGGACACCGTCAGATCCCTCCCACGAAGCGGCCGGGGGCGAAACGTGCGTCCGGGTCGAACTGCTGCTTCACCCGGCGCATCAGGTCGAGGCCCGCGATCGGCCCCCAGAGGTCCACGGCGTCCCGGAGCAGCGGCGGCGCGGTCAGCACCACCGCGTGCCCGCCGGCGCCCGCGGTGGCCGCCCGCAGGTCGGCCAGCACCGCGATCGTCGCGGCCAGCCCGGTGCCGGCCGGGAGCCCGGCGTACAGCACCCCGGCGCCGGCCGAGCCGCGCACCGCGACCGCGACCCCGTGCCGCTCGGGCGCGGCCGCCGCTGCCGCCAGCACCGCCGGCACCCCGGACAGCGCCGCGGTCAGCTTGATCCCGACCCCGCCGGCCGGCCACGGGTAGCCGGCCCACCAGTCCGGGACGGCCGTACCCACCACCGTCTCCACGCCCAGCAGCCGGGCCGTGGCCGCCGCCCGGTCGGTCACCCCGGCCGGGACACCCTCCAGCAGCACGGCCACCTCGATCTCGGCGCCGGCCGGAGCGTCCAGCTCGACCGCGCTCGGCACCACCTGCGCGGCCCGGACCGCGGCGACCAGCCGGCCGGCCTCGACCGGCCCGTGCACGTGCCGGCGCAGCACCGCGGTCGCGGCGGGCAGCGGGTGCAGCCGGAACGCGCACTCCACGATCAGCCCGAGGGTGCCGTACGAACCGGTCAGCAGCTTGCCCAGGTCGTAGCCGGCGACGTTCTTGACCACCTTGCCGCCGGCCCGCACCAGCACCCCGTCCGGCCGCACCAGCTGGATGCCGATCAGCAGGTCGCGCGCGGTGCCGTAGTGCAGCCGGCGCGGCCCGCTGGTGCTGACCGCGACGGTGCCGCCGACGGTCGCCCCGGGCAGCGGCAGGTCCAGCGCGAGTTGCTGGCCGGCCGTCGCCAGCTTCGCGCCCAGCTCCGCCACCGGCGTGCCGGCCCGGACCACCGCGATCAGGTCGCCGGCCTCGTGCTCGACCACCCCGGTCAGCCGGGTGGTGTCGAGCACCAGGTCCAGCCGGCGCGGCGGCCCGCCCCAGCCCTGCTTGGTGCCCGCACCCCGGGCCACCAGCGCCAGCCCGTGCTCGGCGGCCACCCGGACCGCCGCCGCGGCAGCCGCCACCGAGCCCGGCGACGCGACGTACCGCGCCGGTACGCCGGCGATCGCGTCCGCCCCGGTGGCCGGCCGGGCCGCCCCGCCCGTGGCCGCCAGCAACGCGTCGAGCGGGGCGTCCGGCACGGTCAGAACACCTCGGCCAGGCCGGCCTCGGCCAGCGGGTGCGGGCCGCGGCGGCCGGGCGCCTCGCCGCACAGCCGCGGGGTGGGGAACAGCTTGCCCGGGTTGGCCAGCCCGGCCGGGTCGAACGCGCAGCGCAGCAACTGCATCGTGGTCAGGTCGTCGGTGCTGTACATGTCCGGCATGTACTTCATCTTGTCCACGCCGACCCCGTGTTCGCCGGTGATCGAGCCGCCGGCCTCGATGCACAGCGCCAGGATCGCCGCCGACGTCTCCTCCGCGGCGGCGGCCTGGCCCGGTACGGCGGCGTCGAACAGCACCAGCGGGTGCAGGTTGCCGTCCCCGGCGTGGAACACGTTCGCCACCCGGACGCCGCGCTCGGCCGAGATCTCGGCGATCCGGCGCAGCACCCGCGGCAGCGCGGTACGCGGGATCACCCCGTCCTGCACCAGGTAGTCCGGGCTGATCCGGCCGACCGCGGCGAACGCCGACTTGCGGCCGCGCCAGATCAGCGCCCGCTCGGCCGGGTCGGCGGCGATCCGGATCTCGCCCGCGCCGTTCGCCCGGCAGAGCGCCTCGACCTGCTCGAACTGCGCGTCCACCTCGGCCGCCGGGCCGTCCAGTTCGACGATCAGCACCGCCCCGGCGCCGGCCGGGTATCCACAGTGGACGGCCGCCTCGGCCGCCTCGATCGCCAGCGCGTCCATCATCTCCACCGCGGCCGGCACCACGCCGGCGCCGATGATCGCCGAGGTGGCCGCGCCGGCCGCGTCGGTGCCCGGGAAGCCGGCCAGCAGCGTGCGGACCGTCTCCGGCAGCCGGACCAGGCGGACCGTCACCTCGACCGCGATGCCGAGCGTCCCCTCCGAGCCGACGAACGCGCCGAGCAGGTCGTAGCCGGGGGCGTCCGGCGCCCGGCCACCGAGCCGGAGCAGGTCGCCCTCGGGGGTGACGATCTCGGCGCCGAGCACGTGGTTGGTGGTGAAGCCGTACTTCAGGCAGTGCGCGCCGCCGGAGTTCTCGGCCACGTTCCCGCCGATGGAGCAGATCTGCTGGCTGGACGGGTCCGGCGCGTAGTAGTAGCCGTACGGGGTGGCCGCCGTGGTGACGGCCAGGTTGATCACGCCCGGCTCCAGCACGGCCCGCTCGTCGTCCGGCGCCACCTCGACGATGTCGCGCAGCCGGGAGGTCACGATCAGCACGCCCTCGGCGTGCGGCAGCGCCCCGCCGGACAGGCCGGTGCCCGAGCCGCGGGCCACGAACGGCACCCCGGCCGCGGCGCAGGCGCGCACCGTCGCCGCGCACTCGGCGCCGGTGCGCGGCAGCACCACCAGGGCCGGGATCACCCGGTACTGGGCCAGCCCGTCGCACTCGTAGGTACGCAGTTCCTGCCGGTCGCTGATCACCTGCGCGGTGCCCAGCTCGGCCCGCAGCCGGGCCGCCAGCCGGGCGATGACCGCGCCGGTCTTATCCACTGTGGACACCACCGGACTGTCTACTGTGGACGCAGCGGAGCCGGCCGGGACGTTGTCCATTGTGGATGGTGTCGGCGTGGGCATCCGGGGCCTCCGGTCAGATCAGGGCATCCGCTCGTACGCCGGCAGCGTCAGGAAGTCGGTGAAGTCGTCGGCCACCGCCACCTCCATGAACAGCGCCCGCGCCTGGTCGAACCGGGCCGGCTCACCGCCGAGCTTGCCGATCTCCTCGGTGGCGATGCGCTCGATCAGCTCCCGGGTCACCTGCTGCCCGCTGTCATCGAGGATGACCTGGTTGTGCAGCCATTGCCAGACCTGCGAGCGGGAGATCTCGGCGGTGGCGGCGTCCTCCATCAGGTTGAAGATCGCCACCGCGCCGGAGCCGCGCAGCCAGCTCTCCAGGTACTGGATGCCGACGCTCACCCCGTTGCGCAGCCCGACCTCGGTGCGCTGGCCGGGGGTGTGCTTCACGTCCAGCAGTTCCGCGGCGGACACGGCGACCTCGTCCCGGGTCCGGTCCAGCTGGTTGGGCCGGTCGCCGAGGACGCCGTCGAACACCTCCCGGCAGATCGGGACCAGGTCCGGGTGGGCCACCCAGGAGCCGTCGAAGCCGTCGCCGGCCTCCCGGGTCTTGTCGTCGCGCACCTTGGCCAGCGCGGTCTCGTTCACCGCGGCGTCCCGCCGGCTCGGGATGAACGCGGCCATCCCGCCGATCGCGTGTGCCCCGCGCCGGTGGCAGGTGCGCACCAGCAGTTCGGTGTAGGCGCGCATGAACGGCACCGTCATCGAGACCGAGTTCCGGTCCGGCAGCATGAAGTCGGCGCCCCGGCCGCGGAACTTCTTGATCACCGAGAACATGTAGTCCCACCGGCCGGCGTTCAGCCCGGCCGAGTGCTCGCGCAGCTCGTACAGGATCTCGTCCATCTCGAACGCGGCCGGGAACGTCTCGATCAGCACGGTGGCCCGGATCGTGCCGACCGGCAGGCCCATCCGGTCCTGGGCGAACCGGAACACGTCGTTCCAGAGCCGGGCCTCCAGGTGGCTTTCCAGCTTGGGCAGGTAGAAGTACGGACCGAGCCCGGCGTCGAGCTGGCGCCGGGCGCAGTGGAAGAAGTACAGGCCGAAGTCGACCAGGCTGCCCGAGGTGCGCTCGCCCTCGACCAGGATGTGCTTCTCCGGCAGGTGCCAGCCGCGCGGCCGGACCACGATCGTGGCCAGGTCGCCGTCGGCCAGCGCGTACTGCTTGCCCTCCGGCGAGGCGAACGAGAGCTTGCGGTCGATCGCGTCCCGCAGGTTCAGCTGGCCGCCGATCACGTTCTCCCAGAGCGGGGTGTTCGCGTCCTCGTGGTCGGCCAGCCAGACCCAGGCGCCGGAGTTCAGCGCGTTGATCGTCATCTTCGCGTCGGTCGGGCCGGTGATCTCCACCCGGCGGTCGACCAGCCCGGGGGCCGGCGGGGCCACCCGCCAGTCGCCGGCGCGGACGTCCGCCGTCTCAGCCAGGAAGCCGAGCATGCCACCGGCGGCCAGCTCCGCGTCCCGGTCGGCGCGGCGGGCCAGCAGTTGGCGCCGGCGCGGGTCGAACGTGCGGTGCAGGTCGGCCAGGAACTGCATCGCCTCAGTGGTCAGCACCTCGTCGAACCGGTCCCGCATCGGCCCGGTCACCCGGACCCCGGTCGCCATGCTCATGCCGGCTCCGCCCCAGTGGCCGCGGCAGGCGAAGGCGGCGCCGCATCCTGGCCGGCGTTCGGACCCGGCACGAGACTCCACGCGCGCTGTGTCCATGATTCGCTCGCAAGCTCGCTCATGCCGGCTCCGCCCCAGTGGCCGCGGCAGGCGAAGTGGGCGCCCCCACCTGGTCGGCGCGCGGACCCGGCACGAGACTCCAAGCGCGCTGTGTCCATGATTCGCTCGCAAGCTCGCTCATCTGCCCGCTCCTCACCTACGGTCTCGCCGGTGGGTGCCGCTGGTCCTGATCGTCGCCAGCCTAGGCGCCCCGGGGCGGGCCGGCCGGCCGCCGTTCGCCGGACGGGCCGGTCGGCGCGGCCCGCGGCCGGGTCGGTCAGATGCGCCGGAGTCGGGCATCGGCCAGGCAGTAGACGCCGAAGCAGAGCAGCCCGACCGCGGCCGCGCCGAGCAGCCAGGGCCCGTACGGCTGGCCGGCCAGCGTGCGCAGCGCCGCGTCCAGGCCGCGCGCCTTGGCCGGCTCGAAGGTGACCGCGGCGGTCACCACCAGCGCCCCGGCCAGCGCGAACACCAGGCCGCGGGCGACGTAGCCGATCCGGCCCAGCACGACCACCGCGGTCCGGGCGGAGTGGCCCAGCCCGGCCAGGTTCAGCTGCTTGACGAAGTCGGACCTGACGCCCTGCCAGGTCAGCGCCGCGCCGACCCCGACGATGACCAGGCCGACCACGACCACCAGGAAGCGGCCACCGGTCTGCCCGAGCGCCTTCGCGGTGACCGTGTCACCGCCGGACCGGGACGAGCTGCCGGTCACCACCTTCACCGCGAGCGCGCCGATGACCAGGTAGATCAGCGCCTTGGCGGCCGACTCGACCCGCTTGGCCAGCCGCTTGCGGCCGGACTTCTGCCGGTGCCCCCAGACCGCCTCGGTGCCCTGCCAGATCGCGTAGCCGAACAGGCCGAGCGCCACCGCCCAGAGCATGATCTTGCCGCCGGGCTGCCCGGCCAGCGCCTGGAACGCGCCCTTCTGGTCGGTTTCCCGGTGCTGGTTGCCGACCGCCAGCTGGATGGCCAGGACGCCGATCAGCCCGTAGACCACGCCGCGGGCGGCGATGCCGGCCCGGGCCCAGCGGTCCATCGCCTTGCTGTCACCGGCCCGGCGGGCCGCCCGGGCGGTGGCCCGGCCGGTCTTCGCGACGTCGAGACCGGTCATTGTCGGCTCCTCCCGGGGGTTTCAGTGGCTTCCTCCGACCTTCCCCGCCCCGCGGCCGGCCTAATCGCGCCGGCTGGCGGCAGACTCCACGCTGTGTCCACCTGGGAGCCGGAACTGTCCGAACTCGACCGCCGCCGCGAGCTGGCCCAGCGGCTGGGTGGGGCCGAGCGGGTCGCCCGGCAGCACGCCAGCGGCCGGCTGACCGTTCGGGAGCGGGTGGCCGCGCTGGTCGACCCCGGCTCCTGGCGCGAGCTCGGCACGCTGACCGCCGCCGCCAGCTACGCCGCCGACGGCACCCTGCTCGACGCGGTGCCGGCGAACACGGTGGTCGGGCAGGGCCGGCTGGCCGGGCGGCGGGTGGTGGTGGCCGGCGACGACTTCACCGTCCGCGGCGGCGCGGCCGACGCGACCATCCACGAGAAGCAGGTGGCCGCCGAGCGGATGGCGCACGACCTGCGGGTCCCGATCGTCCGGCTGCTGGACGGCACCGGCGGGGGCGGCAGCGTGAAGAGCCTGGACGACCTGGGCCGGACCTACGTGCCCTGGCTGCCCGGCTGGGACCTGGTCGTCGCGAACCTGGCCCGGGTGCCGGTGCTGGCCTGCGCGCTCGGGCCGGTGGCCGGGCTGGGCGCGGCCCGGCTGGTCAGCTCACACCTGTCGATCGCGGTCCGCGGGCTCAGCCAGGTGTTCGTCGCCGGCCCGGCGGTGGTCGAGGCCGGGATGGGGGAGCGGGTCGACCGCGAGGCGCTCGGCGGGATGGACGTGGCCGCCCGGGCCGGCACGGTGGAGCTGGTGGTCGACTCCGAGACGGCGGCGCTGGCCGCCGTCCGGACCCTGCTGGGCTACCTGCCGCAGCACGCCTGGGCGCTGCCGCCGCGCTCGGCCGGCGATGCCGATCTGCCGGGCACCGGCGGCGACGACCCGGGGCGGGTGGCGCCGGCGCTGCGCGACCTGGTGCCCCGCGACCGCCGCCAGCCGTACGACGTCCGGGCCCTGCTCGCGGCGGTCTTCGACGGCGGCAGCGTCCTCGAGTTGGGCCGGGCCTACGCGCCGGCCACGGTGACCGCGCTGGCCCGCCTGGACGGCTGGCCGGTCGCGGTGCTGGCGTCCGACCCGCGGGTGTACGGCGGCGGGATGACCGCGGCCGGCGCCGACAAGCTGACCCGGTTCGTCGACCTCGCCGGCACCTTCCACCTGCCGGTGGTGCACCTGGTCGACCAGCCCGGGTTCGTGATCGGCAGCGCGGCCGAGCGGGCCGGCACGATCCGGCACGGCGCCCGCGCGCTGGCCGCGATCTACCAGTCGCTGGTGCCCTGGGCCTCGGTGCTGATCCGGCGCGCCTACGGGGTGGCCGGCGCGGCGCACCGGCCACACCACCGGCACACCTACCGGATCGCCTGGCCCAGCGGGGACTGGGGCTCGCTGCCGATCGAGGGTGGCCTGGAGGTCGCGTTCAAGCGGCTGCTGGCCGAGGCCGGCCCGGACGCCGACCGGCAGAAGGCCGAGATCCTGGCCCGGCTGGAGTCGGTCCGGTCCCCGTTCCGCACCGCCGAGGCGTTCCTGGTCGAGGAGATCGTCGACCCGGCCGACACCCGGCCGCTGCTCTGCGACTGGGTCGCGTCCGCCTACGACCTGCTCGGCACCGAGCCGCCTAAGCCGGACGGCCCCGCGGCCCGACCATGACCGGTCGGGCCGCGGGGCCGTCCGCGGTCACAAGCCGTTGGGCCCGTCGAGCAGGCCGGTGCCGGGCTTGCGCTCCTCGATCAGCCGGTTGTTCGCGTCGTACACCCGGACCAGCTTGGCGTGGTCGGCGCCGGCCAGCATCCCGCCGCCGTCGTGCCACGGGATCGGCACCACCGAGTTGTCGGGCTGCACCGCCTCGGCGCGCACCCCGCCGGTGGCGACCACGACCAGCGCCCGGACGTCTGCGCTGACGAACGCGAAGACGTGCCGGTCCAGCGGGCCGGCCGGCAGGATGCCACCGCCGCGGCCGCCGAAGCCGCCGCCCTTCAGTGCCGCCGCGTCGGAGACGTACCGGGCGCCGCTGTCGAACACCACCGACACCAGCACCAGCGGGCGTCCGTTGGGTGCCTTGCCGCCCCAGATCACCTCGGGCCGGCCCAGTTGCACCCCGCGCAGGCCGTACTGGACGGGACCGAAGGCCTCCTTGACCAGCGGCCCGTCCACCTGGCCGTGGCCGGCCCTGATCGCCTGCTCGAGCTGGTCGGCCGTTGGCCACGCCGGCTCAGCCGGCGTGCCGAGCGGCAGGCTGCGCTTCGCCAGCAGCTGACCGTGCCGGCGGACCTCCAGGTCCAGCCCGCTACCCATCCCGCTGGCCTTGATGAACGCGATGCCGTCCCGCAGCGGAACCGGTCGGCGACCTGCCACCACGTGACCGGCCGAGTCGATCGTCCTGTTGCCGGCCACGGTCAGCTGGCTGTCCGGCGGCACGACCGCGATCCCGTACTCGGTGCACTGGAAGGACCGGACATCCAGGTAGACCGGCTGCTCGCCGTAGAACAGCTGCCCCAGCGGCCGGTCGAAGTCGGCTGCCCCGCCGGTCAGGGCCTCAGTTCCGCCGCCGACGCCGGTCACCGTATCGGCGCTGCGGCCGGCCACCCACTGGTTCGCCGCCCAGGTGTGGCCGGTGTCCGTCGCGTATACCTCGCCGACGATCAGATCGCCCACCCGCTCGACCAGCTGGACCCGGGTGGTCCTGGGGTCCGGCGGACCGCCCGCGGCGGGATGGCCGGGCTGGCGCTGGTCGTCCAGCTTGATTCCGAGCCAGCCCTGCATCAGCACCTCGCGCACCAGCGCGGCGTCACCGCCGAGCGAGCCGCGGGCGGTCCGCTGGTCCGGCAGCTTGGCCCCCCGATCGGGCGCCGGCCGGGGGTTGCCCGGCGGGCAGGTCACCGCCGGCGGGGACGACGTGGCCGGCGTCCGCCCGGTGGCCGCGTCGCCGCGGGCCGCGTGCAGCCCGACCGGGACGCCGGCCGCCACCACCGCGGCGGCAACCGCCGCGCCCACCGCCGTCCGGTTGCGGTGCCGCCGGTACCCGGCGATGACCACGCCGGCCAGGTCAGCCTGCGGTCGGACCTCGTCCGCCCGTTCGGCCAGCATGCCGCGGATATCCCGCTCGGCAGTCGGGTCGTGGTCAGTCATGCCCGGGCTCCTTTCGCGTCGTGCTTCTCGGTGTCGCCGCCGGCCGTCTCGGGGTCGGGGTCGAGCAGGCCGCGTAACCGCGCCAGGCCACGTGAGGCCAGGCTCTTGACCGTGCCGACCGAGCAGTCCAGGAGTTCCGCGGTGGCCGTCTCGGAGAGGTCCTCCCAGTACCGCAGCACGACCACGGCCCGGGTCCGCGGCGGCAACTCGCGCAGCGCCCGCCACATCCGGTCCCGGTCGGCCAGGCCGCTGCTGGCGTCCTCGACCGTCCCGGCCACCGAGTCGTGGTACGCCGGGATCGACACCGGCTCCAACTGCCGGCGGCGCCACCAGGAGACCCGCTGGTTGAACAGGATCCGGCGGACGTACGCCTCGGGGTCGCCGGCCGTGGACACCCGCCCCCAGTGCCGGTACGCCTTCAGCAACGCGGTCTGCAGCAGATCCTCGGCCAGCCCGTGATCGCCGGTCAGCAGGTAGGCGGCGCTGAGCAGCCGCTGGCTGCGGGCCGCCACGAAGTTCCGGAAGTCCGCACCGACATCGTCCTTCATCCACCCTCCTCAACCCGTCGGCGTCAACACGCCGGCAGGCAGCCGCCAGGTTGACTGGCCGTCTCGACCAGCCGGGAGGCTTGGCCGGGCGGGGCGGCTCGACCGGCGGGGCGGCTTGGCCGGGCGGGGCGGCCTGGCCGGGCGGGCGGCTTGGCCGGCGGGGCGGCTTGGCCGGGCGGGGCGGCTTGGCCGGCCGGGAGGGCGGATCGACGGTCGGTCGGCGCGGCCGAAGGCCCGGCTCAGTCGCTGCCGATGTCCTCCAGCCAGACGTCCGGGTGGGCCCGGATGAAGTCGGCCATCAGGGCGCGGCAGTCGGGGTCGTCGAGGACGGTGACGTCGACGCCGGCGGCGGCGAGCCACCCGTGCTGGCCGGGGAAGGTCTCGGCCTCACCGACCACCAGCCGGCCGATGCCGAACTGCCGGACCAGCCCGCTGCAGTACCAGCACGGGGACAGCGTGGTCACCATCGTGGTGCCGCGGTAGCTGGACTGCCGGCCGGCGGCCCGGAAGGCGGCAGTCTCGGCGTGCATGGCCGGGTCGCCGTCCTGCACCCTGCGGTTGCGGCCCCGGCCGAGCAGTGTCCCGTCCGGGCCGAACAGCGCGGCGCCGATCGGCACCCCGCCCTCGGCCGCCCCGGCCCGCGCCTCCGCCAGCGCGACAGCCAACATCCGCCCCGGATCGATCGTCACAGCGACGATCCTCCCAGGCCGGCCACACCGCTTGCCGGAACCGTCCGATCGAGGCTACGGCCCCGTCCAGCATCGATCTGACTAGTCGGTCACGGGCACGTTGAGGCGTTCGAGGGGTTGTCCGGTGATCTCGGCGATGACGTCGAAGTCCTTGTCGACGTGCAGGACGGTCAGGCCGGCGAGTTCGGCGGTGGCCGCGATGACCAGGTCAGGCACCGACGGGGCTCGGTGCTGCCCTCGGTCGGCGAGCAGGGTCAGGACTTCGAGAGATCTGTCCTCGATCAGCGGGGTCAGGTACTCCACCGGCATCGAGGACAGCGGCGGGCGCCGCAGCCCGGCCCGCAGGTCCGGCCCGGATCTGGACGAGTAGCCGATCTCCAGTCGGGTGACCGTGGTGATCCGTACCAGGCCACGCCCGATCCGGTTGGCCCACTCGGCCGCGTCGGGGCTGGCGGCCAGGCGCACCAGCGCGGACTTGTCGATCAGCCAGGCGGTCACCGCCAGGCTTCGGCCATGACCGTTGGGTCGGCCAGGTCGCCGAAGATCTCGGCGAACCGTGCGAGGTCACCCACGCTGACAGTCGAGTCGGAGATCGCCGCATCCTGGGCCAGACGACGGCGCACATACTCGCTGCGGGACAGGCCCAGTCGCCCCGCGTGGACGTCCAGCGCCGCGACCACGTTGTCGGGAACGTCCCGGATCAGTACATCTGCCATGGCGACCCCTCCGCTCCGCTATCCCATGATAGCGGGTTGGTATGGCTGACCCGGCCAATGGTCGGTGGCCGGGCGGGGTCAGGTGGCGGTGCAGGCGAGGGTGGGGGCGCCGTTGGTGCCGGACCAGGCGCCGAGGAAGCCGAACTGGGCGCGGCCGCCGGCGGTGAGGCTGCCGTTGTAGCTGAGGTTGCGGGCGGTGATCGCCGATCCGGTGGACGTGAGCGCGGTGTCCCAGAAGGACGAGACCGTCTGGCCGTTCGGGAACGTCCAGGTGACGGTCCAGGAGGTGATGGCCGCGCCGCCGGCGGTCACCTGCACGCCGCCCTGGAAACCGCCCGGCCACTGGTTGGCCAGCGAGTAGGTGGCGGTGCAGGCCCGGGTGCCGCCGGGCGGGCTGGTCGGCGGGGTCGTCGGCGGCGTGGTCGGCGGTGTGGTCCCCGGCGTGCCGATGCTGCCGGGCACCGACTGCAGCGCGCCGAACCAGGCGGCGGCCATCTTCTCGTATCCACCGGCCGTCGGGTGGATTCCGTCCGCCAGGTCGGCAGCGGTCAGCGCGCTGTGCATGTCGACCAGGTGGATGTGCCGGCCGGCATTGGCCCGGCTCTGCACGATGCCCGGGATGGCCGCGTTGAAGGCGCGGACGGCGGTCTCCTGGCTGGCCGACGCCAGCGGGATGATCGTCGCGACGAATACCTCCGCGGTCGGCACGGTGTTGATGATCTTGTCGATCAGGCCGGACAGCCGGGCCGGCGCGTTGGCCAGGTTGAGGTTCTGGATGACGTCGTTGGTGCCGATGTGCAGCAGCACGGTGTGCGGCGTGGTGGTCTGCAGCCAGCCGACGATGTTCGCGTCGAGCTGGTCGATCCGCCAGCCGGAGTGGCCTTCGTGGTCGTGGTCGCCGAGGTTGCCCGGCCCGTTGAACTGCGAGCCGACGAAGTCCACGGTCAGCCGGCCGGTCCCGAACCGCTGCCAGAGCCCGACCCGGTAGCCGCCGGCGACGTTGAACCCGTCGGTGATCGAGTCGCCGAGCGGCATGACCCGCACGCCGCCGTTCGACTCGGCGTGCGCCGTGCCGGTGGTGGCCCCGACGTATCCGAGCGTGGCCGCGGCCAGCACCGCCGCGCCGAGCGCCGCCCCGGCGACGTTCCAGAACCGGCGCATCCCGCACCTCCGCTGTCGGAGAACTGCCGGCCGCCGCGCTGGCATGAGGTCACCCTCAGCAGAAATGTAAGCGTTTCCCCGCAATCGTGCTAGACCCGACCCGGATCAGCCGGCGATCACCGGCCTGCCCCGGCCGGCGTCGGTGGCCGGGTCAGGCCGCGTCGTGGAAGACGAGGCCGAGGGTGTAGCGGTGGCCGGTCCGGATCACCGAGACGCCGTGCCGGACCGGGGCGGCGGACCAGCCGCGGGCGGAGCGGACCGGGCGGTCGCGGGTGGTGAAGACCAGGCCGTGGCCGTGCGGGATGAGGGTGGCGGTGCCGCGGGACTGCGCGCGCGGGCGCTGCTCGTACAGCAGGAACTCGCCACCGGTGTGGTCCACGCCCGGGTCGTTCAGGTTGATCACGACCTGCAGCGGGAAGACGAGGTCGCCGTACAGGTCGCGGTGCAGCGCGTTCCAGCCGCCCGGCCCGTACCGCAGCAGGATCGGGGTCGGCTTGGTCTGGCCGGCGGCGTGGCACCGGTCCAGCCACTCGGGCAGGGTGTCCGGCCACGGGGTGTCGCGGCCGAGCCGGGTCCACCAGTCCCGGGCGATCGGCAGCAGCCGCGGGTAGAGCGCCTCCTTGAGCGCGGTCACCGCGGCCGGGAACGGCTCGGCGAAGTAGCGGTACTCGCCCGCCCCGAACCGGTGCCGGGCCATGTCCACTGTGGACCGGAACCGGGTGGCGTCCGGGTAGAGCGCGGCGATCCCGGCGGCCTCGGCCGGGTCGAGCAGCGGCCCGATCAGCGCGCAGCCGTCGGCGTCGAGTTCGGCGCTGATCCGCGGCCAGTCGGCCGCCTCGACCCGGCCGCCCCAGTCGCTCGCCAGCTCGCTCGTGCCGGCTCCGCCTCGGCCGGCTCCGCCTCGGTCGAGCTCGCTCATGCGGCGCCCTCCAGGGTGAGCAGGGTCCGCTTCGCCTCGTCGCCGCCGAGGTAGCCGCCGAGCCCGCCGTCGGAGCGCACCACCCGGTGGCACGGCACGACGACCGGGAGCGGGTTCGTGGCGCAGGCGGTGCCGACCGCGCGGACCGCCCGCGGGCTGCCCGCCAGCCCGGCGACCGCGGCGTACGAGGCGGTGTGGCCGTAGCCGATGCCGGTCAGCTGCTGCAGGACGGTACGCCGGAAGCCGGCCGAGAGCTGCCAGTCCAGCGGCAGCTCGAAGCCGCGGCGGCGGCCGGCGAAGTAGTCGTCGAGCTGGCGGGCGGCCGGGTCGAGCCGGGCCGGGGCGGCCAGCACGCGCGGGCTGATCCGGTCGGCGAGTGCCTGCAGGACCGCGTCGTGGCCCTCCCGGGCGTACCCGACCCGGACCAGGCCGCGGTCGGTGGCGGCCAGCAGCAGCGGGCCGACCGGGGTATCGAGGATGCGGTAGGCGATGTCCAGGACACCGTCGGCCGCCGCGGCGGCGGCCAGCCGGTCGTGCAGGCGGGCCAGGTCCGCGGCCGGTGCCGGGTAGGCCCGGGCGAGCCGGTCGGGGGTGTTCATCGGTTGGCTCCTTCCGGAACGTCGGGGTAGCTGCGGCGCAGGGTGGCGATGCCGTCGGCGGCGGCGCGGCGGGCCGCGTCGGCGCTGCCGCCGAGCAGGGCCGCGATCTCCGCGTACGGCAGGCCGGCGAGGTAGTGGTAGGCCACCGCCTGCCGCTGCTTGGCCGGCAGCGCGGCGACCGCGCCGGCGAGGTCGAGGTCGCGCTGGTCGGCGGGCGGGGTGGCCCGGTCCGGTGGGTCGGCGACCGGGACCGCCCGGCGGCCGGCGGCCCGGGTCGAGTCCAGCGCCTTGCGGTGCGCGATGGTGACCAGCCACGCCTCGACATTCGCGTCGGCGGGCAGGTCCGGGTAGGCCCGCAGCGCGGACAGGAACGTCTCCGACCACGCGTCGTCGGCGTCGACCGGCCCGAGCACCGCCCGGCAGACCCGCAGCACCATCGCCCCGTACCTGCCGACCACCGCCTCGAACGGCTGTTTTGCGCTCACGCTGGGAAAACGCCTCTCCGCCCGGGTTCGTGAGATCGGGTCTACCAGAAATCGGGGTCTACCAGAGGCCGGGGGTGCCCTGTTCGAGATCCAGCAGCGCGCGCTTGCGGGCCAGCCCGCCCGCGTACCCGGTCAGCCGGCCACCGCTGCCCAGCACCCGGTGGCAGGGCACCAGGATGCTCAGCGGGTTGCGGCCGACCGCGGCGCCGACCTCCTGGGCGCCGGTACCGTCACCGAGCTGCCCGGCCAGCTGCCCGTACGTCGTGGTGCTGCCGTAGGGCACCTGCGCGATCAGGGCCCAGACCCGCAGTTGGCTGGCGCTGCCGGTCGGGTGCAGCGCCAGGTCGAACTCCCGCCGGGCGCCGCCGAAGTACTCGGCCAGCTGGGCCGCGACCGCGTCGAAACCGGCGTCCGTGCGGGGCCCGAACGTGGTCGGGTCCGGGCGGTACCAGTGCCTCGGGAAGTACAACCCGGTGATCCCGTCGTCGCCGCGGACGACCGTGAGCGCGCCCAGCGGCGAGGGGACCGTGGTGTGCCGTACCGCCGTCGTGCCAACCGTGCTGGACATCCGGCTCCTTCCCTGGTTCAGGCCCTGGTTCGGGCCTCTACCGGGAAGACGCCACCGCCCGGCGGGACGTGAGGTGCGGCGCGATGGCGCGGGCCCGGGTCAGGTACCGGTGAGGGTCGCCGCGCCGAAGGAGACGTTGAAGCGGTCGCACCAGATCGTCACGCTGACGTACCGGCTGAGGTCGAGGTCGGCCGGCAGCGGGTAGTTCTGGTTGCCCTTGTTGCCCTTGAGCCGGCCGAGGCTCAGGTAGCCACCGTCGTCGAAGACGTGCCAGCCGGCGCTGCCGCGGATGACCGGCGCATCGGTGAGCCAGACGCGCAGGTCCGGCCCGTTGCTGGTGTCCAGGCTCTCCAGGCGCAGGACGCGGGACCCGTCCGGCAGACCGACGATCCGCACGGTGCCGCTGGTCGCGTGCTCGTGGCTGATCAGCTGGCCGCTGGCCAGCGTCACCGGGCCGCCGGCGGGAGCCGTCGACCGCCCGGCGGCGCCGTCCGGCCGTACCGCCTGGCCCGACGGCACCGCCCGGCCCGATGGCACCAGTTGGCTTGCTGATGCGGTCGGTATCGCCTCGTTGACCGTTGTGTCGACCCACAGCTTCCACGGCTGGAACAGGGCCAGCCCGGCACCGGCGACCAGCACCGCGGCGGCGCCGAGTGCCAGCACCACCGGCTTGCGGACCTGCCTGGTCAGGCGCCCCATCGTCGCTCCCTGGTGCTGCCGTCGGCCGGCCGCGATGGCGGCCCCAGCCCATCCAACCCCGCTCGACCCCGCCACGTCCGCGCGGACCGGGTTACCGAACCCTTACCGCCCGCGGGCGCGATTGCCCGTTGGGGCGGTGGTCCGCGCGTCCGCTGGCGGCTGGTCGCGCCGGGCGGTTGGGTGGCGCCATGCCAGGGGTGACCTACGCGCCGCAGGGCCCGGCCGGCGCTTCCGCGCGGCAGCAGCGCCGCCCCGGTGGGCACCCGTACCCGGAGATCATGTCGCTGCAGCGACAGGCCGGCAACGCGGCCGTCACCTCACTGCTGCGGTCCGCCAAGCCGGGCAGCCCGTCCAGCGACGACCTGATGGACCCGACCGGCGGGGGCGGCGGCGGCCCGACGCACACCAGGATGCCGGAGTGGTCCCGGGAGGAGCTGCGGGCGATCCAGGGCGAGCTCAAGCGCCTCGGCCTGTACTCGCTCTCCCTCGACGGCCGGTTCGGGCCCGGTACCGCCGCGGGGCTGGTCGAGGCGTTCGGTGGCAACGAGTGGCGGTACCTGGCGGTCGACGAGATCAGCAGCCGGGTCCGGGCGGCGAAGCCGAGCCACGCCGGCCGGCGCGGGGAGCACCAAGCTGCGGTACGGCGAGATGTTCCGGGACGGCGTCCTGGACATCACGGTCGCGTTCGGCTTCGACGAGCTGAACTCCAGCCAGGCGCAGGTGCAGGCGCTGCGCGAGGCGCTGACCGAACGGAACTTCAAGCTCGACCCGGCGGACGGGGCGCTGCTGATGCGTCTGGGCGGGCACGACGTCGGCGCCCGCGCGGTCGGCGACTTCCTGGTCCGCCGGGACGCGCTGACCTACCGCCCGCCGGCCAGCGACCCGCGGCAGGTGCACGTGGTGGTGCGCCTGATCGACGGCAGCTCCGGGAAGAACGGCGCCGCCGACGCGGCCGCCTTCGAGGACGGCATCGCCCAGTCGGACGTGACCACGTACGCCGGGCATGGCCGGTACGGCACCGGGCCGGACTTCGACCGCAACTTCAGCAGCCTGTCGATGGTCGAGGACGACGGCAGCACCACCAAGTTCGACGACTACGAGCAGATGGAGACGGCGCTGCGGCTGCAGGGCCGGCGGCACGGCCGGTCCGTCTGGGACCAGTTCCTGTGGCTGAACCAGCACCACCGCGTCTCGGTGACGGCCTCGCACCAGGGCAACGTCTTCATCAACCCCAAGGACCTGCACGCGAACGAGTTCGGTGCCCGGCTGCTGTACTGGACGTTGAAGCGGGACGGCCGGCCGCTGCAGACCGGCCGCGACGGCGGGCTCGCCAACCGGACCGCCGCCACGAAGGGCGAGCATCCCTACCGGGTCGTGATGTTCGACGGCTGCCGCACCCAGGACTACGTGAAGAGCATCCAGGGCACCGCCGGCATGGACACCGCGTCCACCGACGTGTTCGCGACGAAGAAGGTCACCTACTGGTCGGACAAGGCCAAGGGGCTGGTGACGTTCCTCGACGACCTCATCGCCCAGCAGTCGGCCGAGACGATCGTGCGTGGCCTGGACGCCCAGCAGGGCGTGATGGACGCGTCCGAGCGCGCCGGCACCTGGGGTGCGTTCGGCGTCGGGGACAATTCGGTCAACCGCTAGCCTGAGCCGCCGCTCCGGCCGAGCGGACGCCCGCAGGCGCAAGGAGGCGACGTGCCCGGCCCGATCGTGTTCATCGGCGACAGCATCACCGACTGCGACCGGCGGACCGACCCGCTCGGGCTCGGCGGCGGCTACGTCGACCTGGCCACCGGCCTGCTGCGGGACCGCGGCGACGACAGTGTGGTGATCAACAGTGGTGTCTCCGGCGACCGGATCGAGCACCTGGGGCTGCGCTGGCAGGCGGACGCGCTCGACCACGCGCCGGCGGTGCTGTCGATCCACATCGGGGTCAACGACACGCTGGTCGCGTTCTACCAGGGCCGGCCGACCCCGGCCGACCTGTTCGAGCAGCGCTACCGGGACGTCCTGGACCGCACCGCGGCGGCCGGCCGGCCCGGGCTGATCATCCTCGAGCCGTTCTTCATCGGCGCGACGAGCGACTCGCCCTGGGTCGAGGGCAACGACTTCGCCCGCGCGGACCTGGACGCCAAACGCCCGGCCGTGCGCGACCTGGCCACCCGGTACGGCGCGGTCTTCGTCCCCCTGCAGGAGGCGATGGACGCCGCGGCGGCCGAGCGTGGACCGGCCGTGGTCGCGCCCGACGGGGTGCACCCGTCCGCGACCGGACACCTGCTGATCGCCAGGCTCTGGCTCGACGCCTACGACGAGGTGACCGGCGGCCCGCGCTGATTCCGGCCGCACTCCTCGTCAGCGCCTCGTCACGCGGCCCGGCCGGGCGTGCCGGCGGGGCCGGCCGCGGCCCCCGCGATTAGAGTCGGGCCGGTGCCGCGTCGTCGCGGCCGGGTCGGCCGCGCGTGCTCAGCGGTCGGCGGTTTCGTTCCGCGGAGGGTAGATGAAGCTCAGCCTGCACTACTGGAACTACTCGACGCCGGCCGATCCGGCCGCGATCGCCGCGACGCTGGCCGAGACCGCGGTGATCGCCGAACAGGCCGGGGTCGCCACGTTCACGGTGATGGATCACTTCTTCCAGATGGACGCCATGGTGCCGGCCGACGAGCCGATGCTGGAGGGGTACACCACGCTCGGCTACGTCGCCGGGAAGACCGAGCGGATGACCCTCGGCCTGCTGGTCACCGGCGTGATGTACCGGTATCCCGGGCTGCTGGCCAAGATCGTCACGACGCTGGACGTGCTGTCCGGCGGCCGGGCCCAGCTGGGTCTGGGCGCGTCCTGGTACGAGCGGGAGCAGCGGGGCCTGGGCGTGCCGGTGGTGCCGGTCAGCGAGCGGTTCGAGCGGCTGGAGGAGACGCTGCGGATCTGCCTGCAGATGTGGAGCGAGGACAACGGGCCGTTCGAGGGGCGGCACTACCAGCTGACCGAGACGCTGTGCGTGCCGGCGCCGCTGAGCCGGCCCCGGCCACCGATCCTGATCGGCGGTGGCGGGGAGAAGAAGACGCTGCTGCTGGTGGCCCGCTACGCCGACGCGTGCAACCTGTTCGGCAGCAGCCCGACCGACGTCGCGCACAAGCTGGACGTGCTGCGGGGGCACTGCGACGCCGAGGGCCGCGACTACGACAGCATCGCCAAGACCGTGCTGTTCATCCCGCCGGTGCTGGCCGAGGTGGACGCGTTCCTCGCCGACGCCACCGCCTACGCCGCCCTGGGGGTCACCGAGATCGGCGTCATGCCCGACCGGCACCCGGTCCAGTTCGCCGAGCAGCTCAGCGAGCGGGTGCTGCCCCGGCTCGCCGGGATCGAGTGACCGCGCCGGCGCTGCGCGAACTGCCCGCCGGCCGGTAGCCGGCCCGCCGCCGAGCCTGGGCGGGGCGGCCCGGTGCTGGCCGCGGAGCGGTCGGAGGTCGGCGGCCGACCACCGGCGGCGGTGAACCAGCGCGGAGCCGGGCGACCCGGGGTCGCCCGGCTCCGCGGTCAGCGGGTGGTCGGTGGACCGGCCGGTCTACTGGCGCCGGATGACCCCGCAGCCGGTCCGGCCGCCGGAGTCACCGGTGCCGAGGGTGGCCGCGTCCGGCCCGGGCAGGCCGGTCGTGCTGGACACGTACCGGGTGGGGATGTTGGCCAGGTTGTCCGGGCCGGCGTGCACGATGATCGCGCTGCCGTCGGCGTCGAAGAGGCTGGCCAGCGCGAACCTGTCGGTCTCCGTCGCCGCGGTGGCGGTGCCGCTCTGGATGACGAGCAGCGGCGGCAGGTCACCGGCGTGATCGCGGTGCGTGGTGGCCGCCGGGTTGAAGTGTGCGCCGGCGGACAGGAACGGGGCGACGGCGCCGGTGGCCGGGTCGACCGTGGTGGGGTCGCACACCCCGACCGCGTGCACGTGGAAACCGTGGAATCCGGCTGGCAGCCGGTCCACCTTGACCGCGACCGCAACGGTGTTGCTGCTGATCTGCTGTAGCACCAGGGTGCCGAGAACGGCGCCGCTGGCGTCGCGGATGGTGGCCCGGGCGGTCGGCACCCGGGCACTGTCGGCGCTGCCGGAGTTCGGACCCACCAGCGTGTAGGCAGCCACGATGCCGAGGGTGCCGACAGCGCTTGCCACCAACCGGAGCCGCTTCATTGGGACCTCCAAAACCAGACGGACGGGACGCCCGGCACTGTTCGCCCACTGAACAGCACTGTCAATGACAAACATCCTCTAGGGGGCGAATCGCCCATGCAGGGGTTGGCCGTTGCCGTCCGGCCGGGCGTTCGCGACCCGGACCGCGGGGGAGCGGGGTGGCCCCTACCACCCATCGCGCCCGATGACCGACGTCGTTGTAATCGCCGGGCAGTTGGTCGCATACTGCCGATGCGTTCACCGAGTCCTGTGAACGCGGTGGAAGCGTCTCGGCGCGCGGCGGGCCGGGTGCGCGCGATCCGCTCCGAGCCCGCGGGTGTTGACCGGCGTCGGCCGTCAGCTTCGCGGTTCGACCGACCACCATGAAGGAACGAACATGCCGCGAAAGCCTGTCCTCTACGCCGTGCTCGCCGCGCTCGTCGCGGCGGTGACGTTCACGGTGGCGAGGCCCGCGACGGTCTCGGCCGCCGCTCCGATCAAGATCATGCCGCTGGGCGACTCGATCACCGGTGGGCCCGGCTGCTGGCGCGCCTACCTGTGGAACCACCTGCAGACAACCGGGTTCACGAACATCGACTTCGTCGGCAGCCAGCCCGGCGGGGGCTGCCCGGGCGGGTTCGCCTACGACGGCGACAACGAGGGCCACGGTGGCTTCGCGGCCACCGGTATCGCCGACCAGAACCAGTTGCCGCCGTGGCTGGACGCGGCCAGGCCGGACATTGTCCTGATGCACCTGGGCACGAACGACACCTGGGGCGGCTTCATCCCCACCGCCACCAAACTCGCCGCGTACACGAAGCTGGTCGGCCAGATGCGGGCCAGCAACCCCAACATGAAGATCGTCGTGGCCAAGATCATCCCGATGAACCCACCCGGTTGCGCCACCTGCGCGCCGGACGTGGTGGCGCTGAACAACGCGATCCCGGGCTGGGCCGCCGGCCTGACGACCGCCCAGTCCCCGATCGTGGTCGCGGACCTGTGGACCGGCTTCGACACGGTCGCCGACACCAACGGCGACGGGGTACACCCGAACGACGCCGGCTTCCGGAAGATGGCCGACCGCTGGTACCCGGCGCTCACCCCGCTGCTCGGCGGCGCCGTGGTGACCCCGACCTCCACCCCGCCGAGTTCGCCGTCCGGTGGCTCCTCCACCCCGCCGGTCGGCGGGGCCTGCACGGCCGGCTACCGGGTGGTCAGCCAGTGGTCGGACGGGTTCCAGGGCGAGGTGAGCGTGCGCAACAGCACGACCGCGGCGAGGTCGGCGTGGACCGCCACCGTGACCTTCGGCAACGGCCAGCGGATCACCCAGTCATGGAGCGCCACCGTCACCCAGACCGGGGCGGCGGCCACCGCCGAGAACCTCAGCTGGAACGGCAGCCTCGCGGCCGGTGCCTCGACCACCTTCGGCTTCCTGGCTTCCTGGACCGGCAGCAACGCCGCGCCGGCGGTCAGCTGCACGGTCCGCTGACCCCGCACGGTGCGGGCCGGGTGGCGCGACCGGCCCGCACCGTCGGCTCGACCGGGAGCGCGCCCGCGCCGTTGCCGCCGGCCGGGCGGTACGGCCGGGCTCAGCCGGGCCGGCCCAGGTCGGTCAGGCCGCGGTAGGTGCCGACGGTCGCGGCCTCGGCCGGGGTGGGCGGCGTGGCGACCCGGGTGCCGATGGCCCGGCTGAACTCCTGGAACGCCGGCAGCGCCGGCAGCGGGCTGGCTCCGTCCGCGGTGTCGTGGGTGGACACGTGCACGAACGAGACCCCGTCGGCCAGGCACATGACCTGGTAGTCGACGGTGTCCGGGTGCCGCGCCCGCAGCTGCGCGAAGACGTCCTCGATCAGGCGGACGTGCTCGGCATGGGCGTCCGGACGGACCGTATAGCTGACGATGACGCTCTGACGCATGGCAGATTCATCCTTCCCAGGGTCGGATCGGACCTGGTGGCGCCCGAGCTCGCGCCCGGGCGGTGCCGCGACTATGCGGGCAACGTCGGTGGAAGGCCGAACAGTGCGAACGAGTCCGGGACGAAGAACGCCGTGACCGCGGCGACCTGATCGCCGCGCAGCGTGAGGACGCTGAGGCTGTGCGGGCCGAACGTCCCGGAGGCGTCGTCCGCCAGGTACAGCCCGGCGGCCAGTTGCGCGTTCGCCACCGCCGGGACGGCTCGCCAGCGATTCTGCCCGACCCGCGCATGTCCGGCGAAGAAGGCCCCGATGGCGTCCGGCCCCCGGAACCAGACCGGGAACGGCGGCATCGACAGGGTCGCGTCGTCGGTGAGCATCCGGACGATGCCGGCGATGTCACTGCGCTGCCAGGCCTGGACGTACCGGCTCACGATCGCCCGTTGCGCCTCGCTGCCCAGGGCGCGCAGGGTGGCCTGCTGGCTGGGGTGCGGCACCCGCTCCCGGACGGTCTTGTGCGCCCGCTGCAGCGAGCTGTACACCGACGTCGGTGTGGTCTGCAGGATCCGGGCGGTCTCGGCGCCGGAGAACCCGAGCACGTCGCGCAGGATGAGCGCGGCCCGCTGCCCGGCCGGCAGGTGCTGCAGCGCGGCGACGAACGCCAGCTCGACGCTCTCCCGCTGTTCGTAGCGGCCCTCCGGGCCGAGCGCCGGGCCCGGCGCCAGGTGTTGCTCCGGGTAGGGCTCGATCCACACGGCCTCGGTCACGGGTACGCCCGGGTCGCCGGGATCCTGCTGCGGGTCGGCGGCGGGGCCGTAGTCGGTCGGCAGCACCCGGGTGGGTCGACTCTCGATCAGCCGCAGGCAGGCGTTGGTGGCGATCCGGTAGAGCCAGGAGCGCACCGAACTGCGGCCCTGGAACCGGTCCAGGCCGCGCCAGGCCCGCAACAGCGTCTCCTGTAGCGCGTCCTCGGCGTCCGCGGTGGAGCCCAGCATCCGGTAGCAGTGGGCGTGCAGTTCGGCCCGGTGTGGGGCCATCAGCTGGCGGTAGGCGTCCTCGTCGCCCTGCTGGGCCGCCGCGAGCAGTTCGTCCGCTTCGGCCGGAAGCCTGGTCATCCGGCCCGCCCCGTCATCCGGCCGGCCGGTCAATTGGTCCGCTCCGTCAATTGGTCCGCTCCGTCATCCGCCCCTGCCCGTCGGGTCCGCCGCACGGCCTCCCGAACATACGATCCGCAGACCGGCCTACTTCCATCGCCCGCGGACAGAAATTCCTGACCGGTTCCGGCCCGGCCGCCCGGCCGCCCGGCCGCCCGGCTGGGCCGAGCAGGCAGGCGGGGATGAGATCGGCCGGCGGTCGCGTTGCGCACTGGTATGAGCGAAAAGCCAAAGCTGGTCCCGGGCCCGAACCACCCGATCGCCGTTGAGCCGGCGACTTCGCGGGTGGTGGTCACGGTGGGTGGCAAGACGGTCGCGGACACCCGGTCCGCGCTCACCCTGCGCGAGGCGTCCTACCCGGCGGTCTACTACATCCCGCGCGAGGACGCTGACCAGAGCCTGCTCGAACGCACCGATCACCACACGTACTGCCCCTACAAGGGAGAGGCCGCCTACTTCAGCATCACGGCGGGCGACCGCGGTACGAACGCGATCTGGACCTACGAGGCGCCGTACGACGCGGTCGCCGCGATCAAGGACCACCTGGCCTTCTACCCCGACCGGGTCGACGCGATCCAGGAACTGCCGCTCTAACCAGCGACCAGGTCAACGATGGCCGGGTGGACCCGCCCGCGCGGGTCCACCCGGCCGTTCGCCTTTCCCGTCGCCGCGGACCGGGCCCCCGCCGCGCGATCGCGGCGCTCGCGATCGCGGTCGGGATGGCCGCCGGCGGCTGCCGTCAGGTCACGCCGTTGAGCAGCGCCAGGTAGCCCTGCGCGTAGCCGGTGGTGTTCGGGTGGAACGACTCGACCAGTTGCAGCACCGAGAACCGGTTGATCCAGGGCGCGGCGCCGCACGCACCGTGCCCGGCGAACTGGCCGCGGGCGTCGACATAGCGGAGTCCGGCCGCGGCCGCCCGGGCCGAGATGACCGCGTCCAGGGCGTCGGCGCCCCGGTTGAGCGCGGCCCGCTTGGCCGAGCTGAGGCAGTTGCCGTTGGGTTCCACCAGCCGGGGGTAGCCGAACACCACGACGGTCGCGTTCGGCGCCCGGCCGCGGATCGTCGCGTAGGTGGCGTCCAGCCGCCCGGGCAGCGTGGTGTTGCCGGCGGCGATGCCGTCGTCGACGGCGCCCGCGCAGCTGCTGTCGGTACCCAGCACGCAGTTCAGCACGATCGTGAAGAACCCCACGTCGTTGCCGCCGATGGTGATCGTGACCAGGTCGGTGTCCGGAGTCAGCGCGGCGAACTGGTCGGTCATGCTGTCGGTGGTGGCGGCGCCGCAGGCGACGTACCGGAACGAGGAGACGGCGTGGCTGGCCGCCCACCGCGCCGGGTAGCCGCGCGGGCTGCGGAAGCAGGTGTTCAGCTGGTAGGGCGGAGCGCCGGTGCCGGCGGAGTACGAATCGCCGAGTGCCACGTAGTCCACCGGCACGGCGGCCGTGGCCGGCGACCCGGCCAGCGCCAGCAGCAGTGCGGCCGGCGCCAGCGCGGCGCCGAGTCTGCGGAGTCCCCTGCGCATTCCAGACCTCCTGGGGGTTGCTGGGACAGTCGAGCCGCCGCGGTGCCGGAAAGGTATGACCGGTAAGTGAGAAATGTAAGCGGGTGATATTCTCATTACCGTCCAGTAACATTGCCGCTCAGCAGGGACGCCGTCGTGCCAGGTGCGCGCCGCAGCGACGCCCGCCGCAACCGGGCCGCAATCCTGCGCGCGGCTGTCGAGGCGTTCACCGGCGGCTGCGGCACCGTGACGGTTCAGGGCATCGCCCGCCGCGCCGGCGTCGGCCAGGCCACGGTGTACCGGCACTTCCCCGACCGCCGGACGCTGGCCGTCGCGGTGCTGCGGGAGCACCTCGCGGCGCTGGAGCGGATGGTCGCGGCCGCCGCCGGCGAGCCGGCCGCGTTCCGGTCACTGCTGCGGGACGTGCTGCTGGCGCAGGCGTCCATGCGACCGCTGGTCACCGTGCTGCGGCAGTTGCCGGCCCGGGAGCAGCGGTGGTGTGCCGACCAGGTACTGGCCGTCCTCACCGGGCCGTTCCGCCGCTCCCAGGAAGCCCACCACCTCCGCCGCGACGTCCAGCTCAGCGACCTGCCGCTCGTCTTCGCCATGCTGGAGGCCACCCTGGAGTCGACGGTCGACAGCGGCACCTCGGAGGCAGCCGTCCGGCGCGTCATCGACGTCATCCTCGACGGCCTCTTCCGGACCGGATCCCTGACCCCGGACCGCTGGTCGCGCACCTGAACCGGACCGGTCCCGACCGCCCCCGTCAGCCCGCG
Organism: uncultured Actinomycetota bacterium; assembly: GCA_963714145.1. Lineage (GTDB taxonomy): Bacteria > Actinomycetota > Actinomycetes > Mycobacteriales > CADCTP01 > JBBWZH01. The sequence continues at coordinate 84,899 of OY970235.1, forward strand.
GCCGGAACGTTCCCGTCCTCAGTGGACGGACCAGCCGGTGTGGCGAGGGCCGGGCGCTCGCCCGCGCCCGGCCCTCGCCGTCGTGCCGGGATCAGATCGGGGTGCAGGTCAGCGCCGGGACGCTGTTGGTGCCGCTCCACGATGCGAGGAAGCCGAAGACGGTGCTGGCTCCGGCGGCGAGGTTGCCGTTGTAGTCCATGTTGCGGGCGGACGCGGCGGCCCCGTTGCTGGTCACGGTCGCGCTCCAGGCCTGGCTGACGCGCTGGCCGTTGGCGAAGGTCCAGTTCACCGTCCAGCCCCGGATCGCGGCGCGGCCGGCGGTCACCCGCACGTCGCCCTGGAAGCCGCCCTGCCACTGCCCCACGATCGAGTACGTCGCCGTGCAGCCGCCCGGGTTGCGGTGGCGGTGTGGTGGTCGGTGGCGGGCTGGTGGGTGGTGTGGTCGGCGTCCCGCCGCCGAAGATGGACGCTTCCTTCGCGGTCGCCTTGATGCCGTTGGGGCCGTTGACGATCCGCTGACCCCAGGTGGTGAGCTGGTTGGGGTTGAAGTTGACGGTCATGTCCAGGATCGGATCGGTGTTGCCGCTCCACGACCAGCCGAGGTAGCCGAGGCCACGGGCGACCGCCTCGGACAGCAGCGTCTCGTGATCCACCTCGCTGGCGCTGAACCGCCAGCCGAACTCGCCGATGACCAGCGGCCACCCGTTGGTCTGGAACCGGTTCGAGGTAGTCGACGATGCTGGCGGCGGTGTTGAAGACGGCGTACATGTGGATCGACAGCACCGTGTTGTGCTGGCTGTCGGCGTTCAGCACCGTCTGCGCGTTGTCCCGCATGGCGAACTGCCAGTCCTGGCCCCAGTTCGGCGCGTCCACCATGAGCAGGTGCTGGAAGCCGTTGCTGCGCATCTTCTGGATCGCGGCGGTGGTCGCGGCGGTCCACTGGCCGGCGTTGGTGTTGCCGATCGGCTCGTTGCCGATGTTGATGACGACGTAGTTCTCCTGGCCGACCAGCGCGCTCTTCTGGCTGATCCAGTAGTTGGCCGCCTCGTCGAGGCTGGCGGCCGCGCCGTCCTCGCCGTAGCCGGTGGTGTCGTGCACCTCCAGGACGCAGATCAGCCGGTTCTGCTTGCACAGCGAGATCACGTCGGCGACGTCGGTGGACGGCCCCCACCGCTTGCCGCTGCCCAGCACCACGCGCACGGTGTTGGCGCCGGCCGCCTTGATGTCGGCGAACGAGCTGGTCTGGCTCGGTGAACCAGATGTGCGGGTGGTTGACGCCGCGCATGATGAACGTCTGGCCGTTGGCCTCGACGATGTTGCGGCCGCTGACGTGCAGCCCCACGGCGGCGGCCGCCGGCTGCGCGAACGTCACGATGGATGCGGCGGCTGCGAGCAGGGCAGTGCCGATGACGAGAAGCGTTCTCTTCATGACCACCTCAGAGTGCGAGGCCCGGAGGGCCAGGGGGCGGGCTACCGCTCCATCCCGTCGCCGCTCAGGAGGTGCGCCTACTCAGTGCAGGCCTTCCGACAGTGCGCTGCACGATTGTGACGTTTGTAAGCGTCAATCAAGCTACTCGCGGGAGCCGCGTCGAGGCAAGGAGTTCGGTCCCGATCCGGGCCGGCGGACGCCGGGCCGTGGCCGCCCGAATCCCTCGTCCGGGCCGAGGTGGCGATCCGCTCAGGCCGTCGCCGGCTGCGCCGATTGGAGATGGACCAGGTCCGGACGCTCTGGGGGCGATCAATGACTGGGATGTCGCTACGGCTGTCGCGGTCGACGCTGTGGGTGTGGGCGCTGGTGGTCGGCGCGGTGCTGATCGTGGGGGTCTTCGCCCTCAGGGCGCTGAGCTCCTGGGACAATGCCGCGGACCTGTCGTACAGCGCCGTGTCGCTGGTGGCCACAGTGGGCATCGCGACCGGGATCGTCGTGCACCGGCCGGCGCGGCCGCTGCCGTGGATTCTGCTCGCCGTGGGCCAGTTGTCCTACACCGTGGCTGATGTGTCCTTGTTCGTGACCACGGCCACCGGCAACGAGCGGTTCCCGGGCGTGCCTGACTTCTTCTACCTCCTGCAGTTCCCACTGGTGATCTCGGCGTTGGCCGTCGTAGTCCGGAGGCGGACGCCGGGTTGGCACGCGCCGACCTGGATCGACGCGGCGGTGTTGGGCACCGCGGCGTCCCTGGTCTGATGGGTGTACATAATTGCGCCGCTGGCGGCAGGGTCGGACATGACCCGCTCCGCGATGGCGGTCACGGTCGCCTACCCGGTGATGGACCTGCTCGTGCTGGCGATGGCGCTGCGGTTGATGCTCGGTGGCGGCAGCCGGCCGGTCTCGTTCCTGCTGGTGGTGGCGAGCCTCACCGCGATGCTCGTCGGTGACGTCGCCTACACCCTGCAGGCCGCGGGCGGGTCGTGGATCGGCGGCAGCTGGGTGAAGGCCACCTGGTTGGTCTCGTACGTGCTGGTCGCCGCGGCCGCGTTGCATCCGTCGATGCGGGCGCTGGACGCCAAGACCCACACGCTGGCGCCGACGGCAACCGCCCGACGCCTGTCGCTGTTGGCCGCGGCATCACTCCTCGCGCCGACCGTCCTGCTGGCGCAGCACGTGCAAGCGGAAACGCAGCATGAGCCAGTGATCGCGGTTGCCTGCATGGCACTGTTCCTGCTGGTGTTGGCGCGCATGACCGGCCTGGTGACGGTCCAGCGAATCACCGCGGTCACCGACGGGCTCACCCAACTGCGCACCCGCGGGTACTTCACCGAGGCCCTGCGCACCGAATGCGAACGCGCCCGCCGCTCGGGGCGGCCGGTCGGGCTGGTCATCGCCGACGCCGACCATTTCAAGCGGATCAACGACACCTACGGCCACCCCGCCGGTGACCAGGTGCTCATCGAGATCGGCAAGCGGCTGCGGCAGCACTCCCGGTCCAGCGACACGATCGCCCGCTACGGCGGCGAGGAGTTCGTGATCCTGCTACCGGAGGCGACCACCGAGTACGCCGTCGTAGTCGGTGAGCGGATCCGGGCCGGCCTTGCCGCAACACCGTTCCTGGTGAACGGCGACGTCGCCGTCGACATCACGATCTCCGTCGGCGCGGCCAGCACCGCCGGGCACCGCGCGGACCCGGAGAGCCTCCTGCACACCGCCGACGAGGCCCTCTATGCCGCGAAGCACCGCGGACGCAACCAGGTAGTCGCCGCTACCGTATCCGCCGACACGGCCCAACCGGTCCGGACCGAGCCGAGCCCGGTGCCGGCGACCGTCGGCTGAGTTCTGCCGGGTCGGGCGCGGCGGCAGGTCCGGCTGGTCGGTCACTGGCCGGGACGCGGCCGGCGGCGCGGGCGGGCGGTGGAGGCGCGGACCACCAGCGTGGGCTGGAACAGGATCTCGCGGTGGGCGTGGTCTGGCTCGGCCTCGTCCAGCAGCAGTTGGGCGGCGGTGTGGCCGAGCTGGTACTTGGGCTGGTTCACGGTGGTGAGCGGGGGCGCCAGCCGGCGCGCGAAGGGCAGGTCGTCGTAGCCCAGCACGGAGATGTCCGCCGGTACCCGCAGCCCCGCCGCGGACAGGCCGTCCAGCAGGCCGACCGCCGCCATGTCATTGAGGCAGACCACCGCCGTCGGTGCCGGGGTGGCGGCGAGGATCTCCTCGACGGCGGCCGCGGCGGCGTCCACCAGCGGCGGTGGGTGGATCCGCATCCGGATGTCGAGCAGGGCCTCGTCCGGATCGAGACCGGCGGCGGCCAGTGCCAGCCGCAGGCCCTCGCGCCGGCGGGCCACCGGCCCCGGGTTGACGACGCCGCCGAGGAAGGCGATGCGGCGGTGGCCGAGCGAGATCAGATGCTCCGCGGCGAGTTGCCCGCCGACGACGTGGTCGACCGCCACCGCGCACAGGTCGAGCTGGCCGCGGGGGTGGTCGGTGAGGACGACCGGGGTTCCGCGCCGGCTCAGCTGCAGCACCGGCGCCGGGTCCGGGCCGACCGGGGAGATGATGATGCCGCGTACCGCCTGCCCCTCCAGCAGGGTGAGCAGCTGCTTCTCCTTGGCCGGCCGCTGGTCGGTGCTGCAGGCGAGGATCAGGCAGCCTTCCGCGGCGAGCCGGTCCTCGATGCCCCGGTTGAGCTCGGCGTAGAACGGGTTGGCCAGGTCCAGGGTGATGCTGCCGACGATCGGGCTGGGCAGCCCACGCAGCTGCCGGGCCGGCCCGTTGGGCACGTAGCCGACGCCGTCGATCGCCTGCTCCACCCGGCGGCGGGTCTCCGGCGCGACGATCGAGGGGCGGCTGAGCACGTTCGCGACGGTGGAAACCGACACCCCGGCGGTCCGCGCGACCTCGCGCATGCTGCTGCGCTGCACGCGTCCAGCTTCGGCCACCCGCTGTCCTCCGCGTCTTCCATGTCCCTGGGCCTTGCCCCTGGGCGCCCCTTTGGCCCTCGTCGGCGTTGAATTCGCGGCGGCGCTGGGATGCCCGTCAGGGCGGCCGGGTCGCTCCGGCAGCGGGGGCGGCGTGCTCGCCACCGTCCCCTCCAGGCGCACTACGTGGGGTCGGTCATCAGGCGAGCACGGTAGTCGAGGCCGAACGGGTGGCGCGAGACCGCTCGGCCGACCCGTGGCGGGCGCACCGCGGGTGCCGCTCAGCCGGGGTCGGAGCGGAACGTGCGCCGGTGGGTGGTCGGCCCGACGCCGCGGCGGGCGGCGAAGTGGTGCCGCAGCGCGTCGGCGCTGCCGAAGCCGGCCCGGGTGGCCACCGTGTCGACCAGCAGGTCGGTGCGCTCCAGCAGCTCCTCGGCGAGTTGCAGCCGCTGGTCGAGCAGCCACCGGTGCGGGGTGGTGCCGGTGGCCGCCGTGAACCGCCGGGCGAACGTCCGCGGCGACATCAGGGCCCGGGCGGCCAGGGTCGGCACGGTCAGCGGCTGGTCGAGCCGGGCCTGCGCCCAGTCGATCACGTCGGCGAGCGCGTCGCCGGCGGCCGGCAGCGACGGCACCGGCATCTCGACGTACTGCGCCTGCCCGCCGGATCGGTGCGCCGGCACCACCATCCGGCGGGCCAGCGCGTTGGCGGTGGCCGCGCCGTGCTCGCGGCGGACCAGGTGCAGGCAGGCGTCGATGCCGGCGGACGCCCCGGCGCTGGTCAGCACCGGGCCGTCCTCGACGTAGAGCACGCCGCGGTCGACCTGGACCCGCGGGTGCCGCCGGGCCAGCCGGTCGGCGAACTGCCAGTGGGTGGCTGCCCGCCGCCCGTCCAGCAGGCCGGCGCCGGCCAGCAGGAACGCGCCGGTACAAACGGAGAGCACCTGCGCGCCACGGGCGACCGCGGCGCGCAGCGCGTCGACCAGCGGCGGCGGCGCGGGCAGGTCCAGCTCCGGCCAGGCCGGAACGGTCACCAGGTCGGCGGCCGCCACCCGGTCGACCCCGTGGCCGACGTGGATGTCGAACCCGGACGTGGTCGGCACCGCGCCCGGCCGTGTTCCGCAGACGGCGAAGTCGTAGACCGGCAGGCCGTCGTCCGATCGGTCCAGCCCGAACACCTGACACACCACGCCGAGCTCGAAGGCAGCGGCCCGGCCGCCGACCAGGGCGACCACGTTCCGGATCACCCGACGATTGTGGCAGGAAATTCCCGGACCCTGGCATCCGTGCCAGGGTCGTTCACCGCCGCCCGTGGGCACCCTGGACCCGTGACGACAAGCCAACCCAACACGACAAGTCAGCCGAGCAAGGCGAGTCAGCCGAGCGGGGCCGGGCAGCCCGGCGGGACAAGTCGGCCGCGCGGGGTCGGGCAGCCCGGCAGGGCCGGTCAGCCGGGCGGGGCCGGTCAGCCGGGCGGGGTCGGGCAGTCCGGCAGGACCAGTCGGCCGGGCGGGGCCGGTCAGCCGGGCGGGGCCGGGCGGTCCGGCAGGACCAGTCGGCCGGGCGGGGTGAGTGAGCCCGGCAGGGCGGGGCAGCCCGGCGGGGCCGGGCAGGCCGGGGTTCCGGGCGGCTTCCCGGTTCCCGGCAGCGGTCCGGCCACGGTCGCCGTCGCCGCGCCCGGAGTGGGACCGCAGCAGTGGGCCGGCGCGTCGAGCGTCGCGCTCGACCTGGACGGGTCGTTCCTGCTCGCCTACCGGGTCCGCGGCGACGGGGATGCCAACGTCATCGCCCGCTCGGCGGACGGCGAGCGGTTCGACCCGATCGCGACGTTGCGCAGCGACCGGCTCGGCGCGGCGATGGTCGAGCGCCCGGCGCTGGTCCGCACTCAGACCGGCCGGTGGCGGCTGTACACCAGCTGCGCGACCCCCGGCAGCAAGCACTGGTGGGTCGGCATGCTGGAGGCGGCGAACCCGGCCGGGCTGGCCGATGCCGAGGTGCGCGTGGTGTTCGGCGGCGACGAGCGCACCGCGGTGAAGGACCCGGTGATCCGGTACGCCGGCGGCCGCTGGCACGCCTGGCTCTGCTGCCACCCGCTGGACACTCCGGGCGCGGAAGACCGGATGAGCACCGCGTACGCCACCAGCTCCGACGGCCTGCACTGGGACTGGCACGGCACCGTGCTGGCCGGTCGCCCCGGCCGGTGGGACGCCCGGGGTGCGCGGCTGACCAGCGTCCTGCCCGACGGCCGGGCCTGCTACGACGGGCGCGCCACCGCGGCGGAGAACTGGTTCGAACGCACCGGGCTGGCCGTGCCGTCGGGCCCGCCGGCCCGGTTCACCCCGGCCGGGCCCGGCCCGGTCGCCGACGTCCGCTACCTCGACGTCCTCCCGCTGCCCGCCGGCGGCTACCGGATCTACTACGAGGCCCGGCTGCCCGACGAAAGCCACGAACTGCGCACCGAACTGGTCCGCTGAGCAGCTTCGCGACCACGCCGGCCGTTGATCACGCCAACCCGCCCGCCCAAGTCGGGATGTCCCCTGCCCGACCTCGCCGCCTGGCGCCCCGCCACCCCCACCCGCTGCCGCCGTAGGTCCTGAGCCCGGCGGGTCGCGCGTCCCGTCAGGGCAGGAGGGTCAGCGCGGCGAGGTGAGCGGGGCGGACGACCGAGAAGTGTGATGGTGGTCGTCGTTCGCAAGGACCGCTGCAACAAGCGGACCGGTGAGACCCTGACCGCCCCGCCTTGCTCCAGGCCACGGCGCATCAACGCGGCAACCGTCTCGCTCAACGTCCGGGACGTGTCCCGCGCGATCGACACGGCCTGCCGGTGGAGATCGGCCGGCAGATCAATCGCGATGCGCGTGCATTGATGCTAGGCCGGCGGGTCTACCCGGCCGGGGTGACGCTGGGCTGGTCGCGGAGGATGGCGCGGTCGGCGGCGGCGGTGCCGTGTGCCCAGCCCTCGCGGTCGTTGCCGGCCAGGGTGTGCAGGGTCAGGTCGGGGAACATCCGCTCGGTGGCCGCGGCGACCGCGTCGGCCCGGGCGGCGAGCACCGGCAGCAGCCGCGGGTCGGCAGGAGCGTCGGCGCCGTCGGTTGCCGAACCATCGGCGGGCCGGCCGGCGGCGGCGTCCCGGACGGCGGAGTCGGTGGCCTCGGTGAGCCGCTCACCGATCCGGCTGGCGTAGGCGACCAGGAACGACTGGCGGAACGTCCGGGTGCGCGACCGGCCCTGGCCGTCCCGCCGGGCGCCGGCCCGGTTCATCGCCGCCGTCGCCTGCACCAGCAGGGACGTGTACAGCATCTCGACGGAGTCCAGGTCGGGTTCGTGGCCGACGACGGTGGAGAAGCCGAACGCCTTGGACCAGACCGAGCGGCACCGGTTCGCCGCGGTGACGGCGTCGAGCAGCAGCGCCTTGGGCGCCTCGTACGGGTTGTCGATCCCGATCCGGCGTGCCCCGGGCTCGCCGCCGCGGTGCGCGTCCGCGTCCAGCAGGGCCGCGGAGATGCTGTGCCGGGCCATCAGCTGCTGGGCCTTCGCGGTGAACGCGTCCGCCTCCTCCGGGTAGTTCGTCGACTCCGCCTGCGCCAGCAGCGCCCGGACCCGGGCCAGGATGCGCGGCTCGGTCGGTGCCGGCTCGGCCGGGCGGTCGGCGGTGCGGTGGCCGCGCTGGCCCGGCGCCGGGCCGACCGGCGGGAGCTCCGGCAGCCGGGCCAGCAGCCGGAGCAGCTCCAGCACGCAGCGGGCGGTGCCGGCCCGGTCCAGCCCGTCCCGCTCGCCGACCGCGTCCAGGTAGCCGCGCGGATCGCCGCACCACCCGGCACCCAGCTCGTGCACCTGCGCGGCCCAGCGCGGGTCCACGGTCGCCGCCGCGTGCCGGCGCCCCTCCGCCGCGATCGCGTCCACCGCGAGCCGGAGGTGCCCGGCGGTCAGATCCCGGCCGACCACGCGGGCCAGGTCGGCCGGCTGCCAGCCGCCCTGCCAGCAGTCGCGCACGATCCGTTCGGTCAGGCCGAGCAACTCCGCGCTGACCGCGCCCCAGCCGTCCGGCCGCTGGAACGGCGGGCCGGTCAGCTCCGCGACGCCGGCCGCGAGCGCGTCCGCCGCAATCCGGTCCGGCGCGTCGACCACCCGGACGACGACAGATTCGACGATCTCGCCCGGCGACAGCCGCCGCGGAACCCAGCCCGGCTCCGCGCCGAACCCGCTGTCCCAACCGGCCGGACGGGTCCCCGCGGGGCGCTGCCGAGCATCGCGCTCCCGCTTCTTCGCCCGCCGCCGCTCCTGGTTCCGCTTACCCACCCGGCAATCTTTCCGTACCCGCGCTCACCGCCGCCGACAGGCTCGCCGCATGCCGCCACACCTCCCGGCTACCCGGCGTGACCCCTCTCGCTCGGGGCCCCGGCCAGTTTCTTCCGGCTGGACGCCACCTGGCTCGGCGCCCGTGTCCCGACCGCCGAGGGAGCACCGTGACGACCGGCCGGGGGATGTCCGTTGAGTCGATCTACGACCGGTGCGCCTCGTACACTGTCGGCGTGACCGCGGCGTACGACTTCGAAGACCTGCACCACCTGGTGGACCGGCTCACACCGGCTCAGGCGCGGCGGCTTCGACTGTTCGTATCCCAGGATGAAGAACTATCCCGGGTGGCGGCCGGCCTACCGGGTGCCGCGACGGCTGAGGACGGTCCGCCTCTGGCGGGTTTCCTCGCGCTGATCGGCAGCGTCGACGGGCCGGCCGACTTGGCCGAGCATCACGATGACTACATCCGTGAGCGCTTGCACCGCTGATTTCCGCTTGGCGCGGTCGATGCGTCGGTCGTCGCGATCGCCGAGCGGTGTGGCGCGGACCGGATCGCCACCTTGGACCGGCGGCACTTCGGTGTCGTCAAACCAGCTCATGTGCCTGCACTCACCCTCGTGCCGTAGGGGTCGACGCCGGCCGCGCTGACGCCCAGATCGCCTACTTGCGGGCCAGTTCGGTGGGCGGGGCGACGATTGTGCGGGCGTACCGGGCCGGCGGGACGCCGACCAGCCGGGTGAAGTCCCGGACCAGGTGGGCCTGGTCGCTGTAGCCGAGCTGCCCGGCGACGCCGGCCCAGTCCGGCCGCGGGTCGCGGCGGGCGTGCTCGGCGGCCTCCAGCAGGCGGTACCGGCGGATCACCCACTTCGGGCTCGCTCCGACGTGCTCGGCGAACGCGCGCTGCAGTTGGCGTACCGACACGCCGGCCGCGGCGGCAAGCTGCTCGACCCGGGTCAGCGCCGGGTCGGCCGCGATCTGTTCGGTCAGGGCCATCAGGTCCGCGGCGGCGGCGGGCAGCGGCCGATCGGCGGCGCGGCGCTCCAGCAGGTCGGCCAGGGCGGGGACGGCCCGGTCGGCGGTCGCCCCGGCCAGCACCTCGGTCACCCGGGCCGAGTCCGGGCCGAGGACGTCCGCCGCCGGCACCCAGCGGTCGGTGATCGTCTGCAGCGGGGCATCGAGCAGCCCGCGGAAGCCGGCCGGCCGGAACATCGCCGCGACGACCCGGCCGGAGCCGGCCAGCCGGCGGACCATCCGGGCCCGCTGGACGCCGTACACGGTGCCGCCCGGCCCCGGACACCCGTCAACCGCCGGCCCGCCGCCGTGCTGGAAGACCAGGTTGACCACCGGGTGCGGCAGCGTCGACTGGTCGAACGGCGCGCTGTCGCCGCGGTCCCACGTGACCAGCCAGAACCGATCGAGCAGCCCGGCCAGCACCGGCGGCGGCGCAACCCGCTCGAACCGGACGTTGGCCAGCATCCGCGCCGCGTCGATGATGCCGCGCGCATCCTGGGTGACCGGCTTCACCACGGTGCCACCGTAGCGGCCGTGCGGCCGTCGCGTTTGTTCAAGACGCCGACCACCGACCGTCCTAGCGTGACCCGGCATGACACCTGCACCCGGCGCCGACGACGGCGCCACGCTGGAGCGCGTGCTGGCCGGCACGACGGCGCTGATCGCGGCGGTGCCGCCCGGCAGCGGCCAGCGCCCCACGCCGTGCCCGAAGTACGACGTCGACGCGCTGGTCGAGCACCTGGTGAGCTGGCTGCGGACGTTCGAGGCCGCGTTCGCGGCCGGGACGCACCGGCCCCCGGCCGGCCCGGCACCGGGCGCCGACCCGGCCGCCGACTTCGCCGCCACGGCCACGAGTGTGCTGGCGCACTGGCGCAACGGTGGGCCGCAGGCCACGGTCACCCTCGCCGGGCCGCCCACCCCCGGCCCGATGATCTACCAGATGATGGTCGGCGAGTACCTGGTGCACGGCTGGGACCTCGCCGTGGCGACCGGGCAGCCGGTCCCGTACACGGCCGAGGACGCCGACCGCGCGTACGCGGCCCTGCACGGCATGCTCAAGCCGGAGTACCGCGGCGAGGCCTTCGGCGCGGCGGTGCCCGCCCCCGCCGACGCCACCCCGCTGGACAAGCTCGTCGCCTTCAGCGGCCGCGATCCACAGTGGACGGCGCCCGCCACCTGACCGGGTGGGCTGCCCGCGCCCGCCACCCAGCCCCTCGCCCAAGGCACGGTAATTTGTCGATCGACCGCTGGACACCCTTCGCGTCGCTGTTCGAGCGTCCGTAGGACGACGGCACCGCGGTGGTTGTGATCACCGTCAGGCTGCCTGGAACTGGTCGTACCGTTCCATCAGGCGATCCGGGTCGGGGAGGTCGGCTCGGCGGCGGGGCATCTGCATCAGGGACTTGCCGTGGTGGTCCTGCAGGCCGTGCAGCAGCATCGGGCCGTCGATCTCGGTCAGCAGCCGGCGATGGATCTCGACGACATAGTCCGGCCTGATGCCGAGAATGTTCTGGTCGTAGGCGGCATGGTGGATCTTGCACAGGGCCAGTCCATTGGGGACGACCGGCAGCCCACGCAGTGCCCCGTCCGGGATGATGTGCGCCGCGTCCAGCAACTCCCGATGCCCGAGCCGGCAGACCGCGCACCGGGTCTCGTACGCCAGCATCACCTGGCTGGCGAACACGGGCTGGTGCAGGCGCCGCTTGGTCTCCCGGAAGAGATAGCGGCGGAGGGTCTCCTCCATCGGGCTCCCGGGCCGGACCGCGCGCTGCTCCTCAGTGAGGGCGAGGACGAACTGGTCGGACTCCGGCTCCTCGCCGATCAGGTACACCGGCTGGATCACCTGGAACAGGCTGGGCGCCAGGCCATAGAACCAGATCAGCGGAAGCTGGTCCCGCATGGCCGCACGCAACCCCTCGTTCTCGCCGCGGCCTCGTTCGTCCCGGCGCAGCTTGTAGCGTTGCAGTCCGTCCGGGCCCGCCCCGTCCGCGTACGGCCGTGTTCCGCCGGACCGTGCCGCCGACGTCGTGATCGATAGCGCGCCATGCCAGCCCTGCGGCTTGCGGATGCCCCGCCCGCGGTCGATCAGCGGGAAGCGACTCCCGTCGAGCAGGAAGTCGTTCGCCAGTCGCTCCCGGCTGACCGGCTCGGTACCGCCGAAGGTCACCCCGGCCAGCCAGGCCAGCGCCGCCGCGCGCACGCGGTGCTCATCGCCCGGGCCGGCCACAGGGAGATCTTGTCGGCTCACGCCACGATCATCAATCCGGGCGGCTGAGCCCGTCGGTCAGGCTGTGGCCGGGCCCGGGGTGCGGGAGGCGAGCAGTCCGGACGCGCGGGCCAGGCCGATGAGCGCGCCGATGAAGGCGGCGATCGCGGCCAGGGCCAGGATCGACATGAAGATCAGTACGCCGATCCCGGAGCCGTCCACGTTGGCGCTGGTGTCGTCGGGGCCGGCCAGCAAGGCGGTGAACGTGTCGCCGCGGCTGACCCGGCCGCCGTGGCTGTACTCGACCCCCTTCACCACCAGCCTGCCGTCATCGGAGCGGAACGTCCCGGTGCAGTGCGACGCCTTGCGGCTGACCCGGTCGCACCCGCTCACGTCGACCTTGCCGCGGTACTCCTGGTGCTGGGTCTGCACGCCGCGCACGACGTGCACGGGCAGGTAGACCGCGGCCGCACCGAGCGCGAGGGTGAGGATCAGGCCCAGGATCGGCAACCGACGTCGCCCGGACTTCTCGATCATGCGCGGGAGGCTAGCGACGTGGCCCCGGCCGGCACGGTCGAGCCGGGCGATCCCGCCCGATCGTGCGGTCTCAGCCGTCCCGATGGGCAGTCCCAGCCGGTTCAGCCCGTTCGGGCCGGCCAGCCACCCTGATCCCACACCGCGTGGGCCGCGGGTTCGTTGACCCTGATGTATGGCGTCGGTGGGTGGGACGGTTTCGACCCGGTTGGGCTGAGGCGTCCGGCTATTGTCGTCGCGGTCGGGGATTGCTGAAGGCAGGGAGTGGCACGCCGTTATGTCGGGCGACAGCGAGCCGGAATCGTGGACTGCGCAGCCGCCGCTCGTGGATGGGCTGGTGGATCCACGTCCGTTGGGGCAGGGCGGGTTCGGAACGGTCTTCCGGGCCTGGCAGGCGGGGGTCGGCCGCGAGGTCGCGTTGAAGGTGGGCGGCCGGGTGCTGTCCGGGGAGCGGGGCCGCCGGCAGTTCATGCGGGAGGCGAACGCCGCGGGGCGGCTGTCCTCGCACGCCAACATTGTCGCGGTGTACGACGCGGGCGTGGCTGCGGACGGCCGCCCGTATCTGATCATGGAGCTGTGCAGCCGCGGCTCCCTGGTCGACCGGCTGCGCGCGGACGGGCCGCTGCCGCCGGAGGAGGTCCGCGGGGTCGGGGTCGGGATCGCGGACGCGCTCGCCACCGCGCACGCCGCCGGGGTGCTGCACCGGGACGTGAAGCCGGCCAACATCCTGGTCGACCAGTACGGGGTCGCGAAGCTGGCCGATTTCGGCCTGGCCGCGGTGCTCGATGCCAGCGGCGACTCCAGCGTGACCCGGGACGGGCTGACTCCGGCGTACTCCCCACCGGAGGCATTCGCGTTCGCCCGCCCGACCACCGGGCTGGACGTGTACGGCCTGGCCGCGACGCTGTACGCGCTGCTCGCCGGCCGCCCGCCGCGGGTGGCGTCCTGGCCGCCGACGTCGCTGGCGGAACTCACCGCCGGGCTACGCGCCCCGGTGCCGCCGGTGTCCGGCGTGCACCCGGACCTGCTCGCCGTGCTGGCGCGGGCGCTTGACCCCGAGCCGGACGACCGCACCGTGAGCGCCGCCGTCCTGCGCGACGAGCTCCGCGCGCTGCCGGCTACCGCCGCGCCCGGCCGGCTCGGCCCGTCCGGCCCGTCCGGCCCGTCCGGCCCGTCTGGCCCGTCTGGCCCGTCTGGCCCGTCTGGCCCGTCTGGCCCGTCTGGCCCGTCTGGCCCGTCTGGCCCGTCTGGCCCGTTCGGCTCGTCCGGCTCGTCCGGCTCGTCTGGCCCGTCCGGCTGGTCCGGCTCGTCCGGTCCGGTCCGGTCGACGTCGTCGGCGGGCGTCCCGGCCAGCGCGTCCGTGACGCTGCCGTCGCTGAGCGCGCCAGTCCCGGTGCCCGGCTCGGATGCCACCCCGCCGCCGGCGGCAGCCACTGCGGACCAGGTAGTGGCTGACGAGGCCGGGGCCGACCGGACACCCGCCGGCGGGCCGATCATCGACGGACCGGTCGCCGGTGGTCCGGACGGGCCGGCTCTCGACCGGCCGGCCCCCGACGGGCGGTCCCTCGACCGGCCGGCCCGAGGCGGGCCGATCGCGGGCGGGCCGGCGGCCGGTGACCCCGATGGGCCGCTCATCCACGGACCGGCCTTCGGCGGGCCGGCCTTCGGCGGGCCGGCCTTCGGCGGGCCGGCCTTCGGCGGGTCGGCCCTCGGTGGGCCGCCCGCGGGCGGGTCGGCTGCCGGTGGTCCAGGTGGGCCGAAAGCCGACGGATCGGCCGCAGATGGTCCGGGCGACCGGCCGGGCGCCGATGGTCCGGGCGCCGATGGTCCGGGCGTCGATAGGCCAGACGTCGATGGGTCGGTCGCCGACGCGGAGCCGGAGCAGTTGGGCACCGGACCGGCGCGGGCCGGTCATGACGCGGTCTCCGTACAGCCGCCGTCCGGCGCGGGATCGGACCGCCGCGCGAGGCGGGCCCGCCGGCGTCGGCTCACGGTCGCGCTGGCGCCGGTGCCGGTCATTGTCGCGATCATCGCGGTGCCGCTGCTGAACGGCGGCGGCGGGCCGGGACCGGCCGCGAGCGGGCCGACCGCATCGCCGGTGACCACCGCCGGGCCGACGCCGACGGTGCCCGGACCCGGCCGGCCGACCAACCGGCCGACCGGCGGGCCCGGCGGCGCCCCGGGCACCCGGACGAGCGGACCGCAGGCCAGCGGTGCACCCACCGCCGCGCCGACCGGCCAGCCACCCGCGAGCCGCCCCACCGCCGCACCGACCACGCCGCCGGCTGGCCAGCCGGGTGGCACCGGCCTGCCGCCGACGCTGGTCGGCTGCGCCGGATCCGGCGCGGACGCGCTCTGCCCGACCACACCCACCTGCTGGGACGTGGTGGTCCACGTCGGTGACAGCGGGTCCGCGCCGCCGCCGAAGACCTGCTCGCAGCAGCACCGGGTCGAGGCGTACGCGGCGGGCCGGCTGCCGGCTGGGGGGAACGCCAGCCCGGCGATCGCGCACGCCTGCACCCCGTCCCGGATGCGGGACCGGGCCCGCGGCGACGTCAAGGGCTGGAAACGCGACGTCCAGCAACTGCAGATCCCCGGCTACGGCTGGTTCTTCTACTGCGTCGCGGCCCCCAAGGACGGCGCCCCGGTGACCGGTCAGTCCTTCGTCACCGGCCCCTGAGCCACGCCGGTGCCGTAGTACCGCAGGGCACCGGTGGAGGATCGGTCCGGGGCGGGTTCGACTGGACCGTTCCCAACCGGCGTGGCAGAAAGTCCTCGAAGGGAATCCGGGAGACGGTGTCGGATCGCGGCAGCGGCGTTCGTAGCAGGGGTGAGCGGCCGCCCACGAGGGGCGCCCCGGACCACAGGAGATGATTCGAGATGCAGTACCTGGCTTCCGTGATCACCGACACGACCGACCTCGCCACCCCGGACGAGATGGCGGCGATCGACGTGTTCAACGACCGGCTCCAGGCCGAGGGCTACTGGGTCTTCGCCGGCGGCCTCGGCGGGCCCAGCACGGCCACGGTGATCGACAACCGCGGTGCGGAGGCGGTGTTCACCGACGGGCCGTTCGTGGAGTCGAAGGAGTTCCTCATCGGCTTCTGGATCATCGAGGCTCCCGACCTCGACGTGGCGCTCAAGCTGGCGGCCGAGGGGTCGAAGGCCTGCAACCGGAAGGTCGAGGTGCGGCCGTTCCTGTGAGCGCGGGTCGGGCGCGGCGGCGCCTGGACCGTAGCGTCCCGCCAGCGAAGCTGCCGGGATGCGGCGGGAAGGTGTCGGCTGTGCGGCCGGCCGGAGCGAACCAGGAGACACGGTGAGCGTGGTCGATGTCCGGGAGGCGGTCACCCGGGCCCACCACGAGGAGTGGGCCCGGGTGGTCGCCGCCCTGACCCGGCGTTTCGGTGACCTGGACATCGCCGAGGAGGCGGCGGCCGAGGCGTTCGCGACCGCCGTCGAGCGGTGGCCGGCCGACGGCGTACCGCCCAACCCCGGCGCCTGGCTGACCACCACCGCCAACCGCAAGGCCATCGACCGGATCCGGCGCGAGAACAAGCGCGACGACAAGCAGAAGGAGGCTCAGATGCGGTACGGCGACGACCCGCCCGAGCCTCCCGGCGCCATCGACGACGACCGGCTCCGGCTGATCTTCACCTGCTGTCACCCGGCGCTGGCGATGGACGCCCGGGTGGCGCTGACGCTGCGCATGCTCGGCGGCCTGACCGTGGCCGAGATCGCCCGCGCATTCCTGGTTCAGCAGACCGCCATGGAGCAGCGGATCACCCGTGCGAAGGCCAAGATCAAGGCGGCTCGCATCCCGTACCGGGTGCCATCCGCCGAGGATCTGCCGGCACGCGTCTCCGGCGTCCTGGCCGTCCTGTACCTCGTCTTCAACGAGGGCTACCTGGCGACCGGCCCCGACACCGATCCGGTACGTCACGACCTGACCGCCGAGGCGATCCGGCTCACCCGCCTGATCCGTGCCCTCATGCCGGAGGATGGCGAGGTGGCCGGGCTGCTGGCGCTGATGCTGCTCATCGAGGCCCGCCGCGCCGCCCGGGTCTCGGCCAGCGGCGAACTGGTCACCCTCGACCAGCAGGACCGTGGCGCCTGGGACGCGGCGCTGGTCGCCGAGGGCCACCGGCTGGTCCGCGAGCGCCTCGTTGCCGCCGCCGCCGGGGTGGCTCCGGGTCGCTACCAGATCCTCGCCGCGATCAACGCCGTACACACCTCCGCCCGCGACATACGCGACACCGACTGGTCGCAGATCGTCGCCCTCTACGACCAGTTCGTCCGCGTGGACCCCTCGCCGATCATCGCCCTGAACCGGGCCATCGCGGTCGCCGAGCTGGACGGACCGGAGGTGGCACTGGCGGCCGTCGACCGGCTCGAGGGCAAGTTGGCCGGCTATCACGCCTACCATGCGGCCCGCGCCGACCTGCTGCGCCGGTTGGGTCGAAGTCAGCAGTCGCGCGCGGCGTACGACCGGGCCATCGAGCTGGCCGGCAACACCGCCGAGACCGCCTACCTGACCCGCCGCCGCGACCAGCTGGGGTAGCGCCCGGGCCCTGGGTACCGCCGACTCGTCCTGCCGCGGCGCGTCAGCCGGCGGGCATCGCCTTGCGGTAGGCGGTCACGGCGATCACCGCGGTGACGACGTGCATGACCATCAGGGCCGCCACGCCGGCGGTGGTCTGCCCGGCCGTCGAGCCTGTGGCGAGCAGCGCGACGTCCGGGATGAGCGAGAGGACCAGGACGGCCGGGACGAGCGTCTTGAGTAGAGCGCGGCTACGGGCGGACCTGTTGACGATCAGGCGCCAGCCGACGGCGCCGATGATCGCGCCGAGGACCGTCCACATGACGATCGGGCCGGGGGTGAGCGGGACGAAGTCGTCGCTCGCGCCGAGCGGGCCGCGGGCGATCGCGGAGATCACGACGTTCGTGACCGCGGCGATCACGGCGGCCACGGCGCCGGTCCTCAGCGCCGTGGCGATGCTGACCGCGGAGCGGCGGGTTGGGGCGGACGTGGACGTGGTCATGCAGGACTCCTTGACGGGTGCGGGTGCTCAGGAGCGGAGCGGGACGGCGTGAGCCTCAGGCCGCGGCGCCGAGGTGCTCGGCGATGCCCTCCAGGCACAACGTCCAGCCCACCCGCATGTGCTCGGCGGTCTGGGCGTCCGACAGGCCCTCGACGGTGAGCTCCAGCCGGGTGCCGCCCTCGACCGGCAGCAGCAGCACCGTGCAGCGGGACCGCTCGGCCATGTCCGCCCCGGTGGTGAGCACGTCGAGCACGAGCCGCTGCACGGGCTCGAAGACCGCGAAGGTCGCCGTCTCGCGGTACGCGTCGCCGGCCGGGCGGGGGCCGAACCGCAGCCGGAAGCCGCCGCCCGCGCGGGCGTCGACCTCGCAGCTCGACACCCGCCAGGCGGGGTCGGGGCAGGCCCAGCGCTGCAGCAGGTCGGCGCGGGTGAAGGCGGCCCAGACCCGCTCGGGCGGCGCGGGGTAGGTGCGCTCGAGGTCGAACGACAGGAGCGGGGTGGCGGTCACGTGTCCTCCAGGAGGGTGCCGAGAGCGTCCAGCCGGGACGACCAGAGCGCCTGCTGCTGTGCGGTCCACGTGGCCACCGCGACGAGGGCGTCGTCGCGCAGCCGGCACTCCCGCACGCGGCCGCGCTTGACGGTCATCACCAGGCCCGCCTCCTCGAGCACGCGGACGTGCTTGAGCACGGCGGTCAGCGTGAGCGTCGTCGGCGCCGCGAGGTCGCCGGCGGACGTCGGCCCGCGGGCGAGCCGCTCGACGATGGCCAGCCGGGTCGGGTCACCCAGCGCTGCGAACTGACAGTGAACCACGCGGTTCACTGTGGCCTGTCGGTGCGCCCGCGTCAACCCGCTCGCCTGGCTCACGGCCCGGCTGGTGGTGGTGCCGATCAGCGGGGCTCGGCCGGGCGCGTCCTCGGCCTGCTGGACGAGTTCGGCCAGACGGCCGGGAAAGGAGCGGCGCCGGATATTCGGGCACGACCCCATTGCTCGGGCAGGGGACCGCGCGGAACCGGGAATTTGGGCCGGAAAGCCGTCAGTGCGGGGCGGCGAGCCCGGATGTGGCGAGGTGGGCGACGGTCCGGCCAGGCCGGCGGAAAACGCGCCCGACAGGTGACCCAGTTCATTTCATAAACGTTGCCCAGGCGAATCTTGTGTTCCCTGATGCAAGAATTCATTGACCTGCATCAGTTGATTCATGACACTCCTCGGCAGGGGCCGCCGCCCGCATCCGATCGGGCGGCCGGGCGCTGTCGCCGGCTGTCCCGCACCGCGACCGACCAGGGGAGAGCGTCGTGAAGAGAAGCGTGCTGACGATTACCGCGATGGGAGTCGCGCTCGCCGCCGTCACGGCCGCCTGCTCGTCCTCCGGCACCGGCAGCAGTTCACCGGGCACCGTGGCCAACGCGTCCGCGGCGACCGTCGACAGCGTCGTCAAGGGCCGGACGCTCACCCTGGCGACCGACGCCAACTATCCACCCTGCGAGTATTACGAGGGCACCTCGAAGAAGACGATGATCGGCTTCGAGCCGGAGATCTGGGCGGCGATCGCGCAGCGTATCGGGGTGACGCTCAAGGTCGAGAACACCCAGTTCGACAACCTCATACCGGGCGTCCAGAGCGGCCGCTACGACCTGGCCATGGAGTGCATCAGCGACCGGGCGGAGCGGCAGAAGCAGGTCACCTTCGTCGATTTCATCTACGCGGAGACGTCCGTCGTCACGCGTTCCGACTACACCGGCGCCATCACCGCGGACGATCCGCTGAGCATCTGCGGGCTGAAGATGGGCGCCCAGTCCGGATTCGACACGATCAGTTTCGTGCGGGAGACGATCAACCCGGCCTGCGGGAAAGCCGGCAAGTCGCAGATCGACGTGAAAGCGTTCCCGTCCGCCGCGGACACCTACAACGCGCTTTATTCGGCGCGCGTCGACTTCATCATCCTCGATTCCGCGGCGGCGGCCTACCTCAACAAGTCCGCGCCGGTGCAGTTGAAGCGCTACGCCAACTCGCAACTCGAGAAGCTCTATCTCGGCGCGGTCTTCAAGCCGGCCGAAACCGACCTGCAGAAGGCCTGGCTGGCCGGCCTGCAGGCCATCATCAGCGACGGCAGCTACGCCGCGATCCTGAAGAAGTGGGACATCGCCGACCTGGCGCTGACGGACCCCGGCATGAACCTGGCGACCACCCGGCCCATCGCGAAGGCCAGCCCCGGCAGCTGACGCCGGATGCCGATACCCGACCCCAGCCACTCGGGGCGCTGTCCCCCCACGACCGCGGCGGAGCCCATGGCAATGACCACCTCCCTTCGCACCGACGCGCCGACCGAGCCGGTCTTCGTCGCCCGCCGGCATCCCGGCCGCTGGGTCGGCGTGTGCGTCATCGTGGCGATCGGCTCGGCGCTCGGGTACTCGCTGGCGACGAACCCGCGGTTCCAGTGGGGCGTCGTGTTCGGGTACCTGTTCGACCCGCAGATCATCGCCGGCCTCGGCACCACCGGCGCGCTGACCGCCATCGCGATGGTGCTGGGAATCGTGCTCGGGGTGGTGCTGGCGACCATGCGGGTGTCCGGCAGCCGGATCCTGCGCGCTGCCAGCGGGCTGTACCTCTGGTTCTTCCGCGGCACGCCCGTGCTCGTGCAGCTCATCTTCTGGTACAACCTCGGCTACCTCTACCCCGACCTGCGCATCGGCCTGCCGTTCGGGTCCGCGCTGTGGACCGGGCAGACCAACGACGTGATCACGCCGCTGACCGCGGCGATCCTCGGCCTGGGCCTGAACGAGGGCGCCTATCTCGCCGAGATCGTCCGGGCCGGTCTCATCTCCGTGCCCGACGGGCAGCGGGAAGCGGCGGCGTCGATCGGCCTGACCCGGCTGCAGGCCTTCCGGCGGATCATCCTGCCGCAGGCGATGCGGGTCATCGTCCCGCCCACCGGGAACGAGACGATCGGCATGCTGAAGACCACGTCGATGGTCTCCGTGATCGCGCTGGCCGACCTGCTCTACTCCGCCCAGCAGATCTACGCCCGGACGTTCGAGACGATCCCGCTGCTCATCTGCGTGTCGCTGTGGTACCTGCTGCTGACCTCGGTGCTGAGCGTCGGCCAGGGCTGGATCGAGCGCCACTACGCCCGCGGCGTCCGCGGCGCCACCGGGTACCGCCGGCGCCGGACGCCGTTCGCGGCGCTGACCGGCACCGGCCGGCGGGCGGGGGTGCGGCCGTGAAGCCGGTCGACCACTCCGTCACCCTGCACAATGTCGTGAAGCGATACGGCCAGCACGAGGTGCTGCGCGGGGTCTCGCTGTCGATCCCGGCCAACACGGTGACCTGCGTGGTGGGGCCGTCCGGCTCCGGCAAGTCCACGCTGCTGCGGACGATCAACCGGCTCACCCCGATCGACGCCGGCACGGTCCGGGTCGGCGACCAGATCATCGGGTACGAGCAGCGCGACGGCCGCTACCACGAGCTGTCCGACCGCCAGCTGTGCCGGCAGCGCCGGCGGATCGGCATGGTGTTCCAGGACTTCAACCTGTTCCCGCACCTGACCGCGGTGCAGAACGTCGGCGAGGGACCGCGGCGCGCGCTGCGGCTGGACGCCGCGACGGCCCGGAACCGGGCGCTCGAGCTGCTGCGCCGGGTGGGGTTGACCGACAAGGCCGACTCCTATCCCGGTCAGCTCTCCGGCGGCCAGCAGCAGCGGGTCGCGATCGCGCGGGCGCTGGCCATGCGACCCGAGCTGATCCTGTTCGACGAGCCGACGTCGGCGCTGGACCCCGAGCTGGTCGGGGAGGTCCTCGCGGTGATGCGGCAGCTCGCCGCGGAGGCGTCCACCACGATGGTGGTGGTGACCCATGAGATCGGGTTCGCCCGGGAGGTCGCCGACGCGGTCGTCTTCATGGACGACGGCCGGATCGAGGCGGTCGGCACTCCGGCCGAGGTGCTGCACCCCGACGCGTCGCCCCGGATCGCCGCGTTCCTGTCCGGCAACCTGAAGTGAGCCCCGCCGCCGGAGCGTGCGGCACCCACCCGCCCCAGGCAGCTACCGAGGAGAGATATGTCCATTGTGGACGAGACCATCGCCGAGCTGGACGCGGAGCGCGAACGCATCTGGCTCACGATGCCGGCGGACGTCGCGGACCTCGGCCAGGGGATCCTGCCACGCGGAACCGGCCCGAAGGACCAGTACCTGACCTCGCTGATCTTCGCCGAGGGCGAGGCCCGGACGCTGGCCGACGAGATGTTCTGGGGGCTGCTGGAGATCGCCCGCCGCGGCGGCGCCGACCTCGCGACGCTGCAGATGGTCGTCGACCAGATCATCGAGTACAAGGCCGACTTCTTCGACTTCGTCGGGCTTCCCCGGGCCTGCGACTACATCCACCGCTACGGCGCGGCGGCGCGGGCGACCGAGTCGATGGCCGACTTCATCCGGCTGACCGGCAGCGCGCTGTCGTACGCGAACCGCCTGCACATGTGGATCGACTTCGTGTTCCCGTGGGGCCTGGCCAACGCGTTCCCGAAGAAGCCGGCCCCGGCCACCGCCGGGCCGGCCACCGCCACCGCCTGAACGCGCCCGAAGGGACCGGACGGAATGATCATCGACTACATCGTCGACGACGCGAAGATCTGCGCGTTCGCGCTGTTCGAGGACAAGGTGCCGGAGACCGTGCAGCAGTTCCGCCGGCAGCTGCCGATCAAGAGCGTGATCCAACATGCCAAGCTGGTCGGCGACATGCTGTTCGCCACGCTGCCGTTCGTGCTGCCGTGGGAGAACCTCTACCGCACCGAGGAGATCGGACGGATGCGCCGGGCGGAGAAGGGCACCGTGGCCGGCACGGTGTGCTTCTACAGCCCGCGCCAGCAGCTGTGCATCGCCTACGGCGACGATCTGGCCGTCGAGCCGCTGTACAACAGCCTGATCGGCGAGATCGTCGAGGGTGGCCTCGAGGTGGCGCTGCTCGGCGAGCGCACCTGGCGCCGGCAGGGCGGCATCGTCGAGCTCAGCATCCGCGAGGGCTGAGCGCGGCCGGACCGGATGGGGTGACGGATGACCGATCTGCCGGAGTCGGCGGACCAGCGGCGGTCCGCGGCGGCCAGCCCGCAGGTGCGCCGGCTGCTCGAGCTGGCCGAGGGCGTCCGGCTCACCCCGACCCAGCGGCGGATCGTGCACAGCCTGGTCGTGCACGCCGAGCAGGCCGCATACCTGTCCACGCACGAGCTGGCCAGCCTCGCGCACGTCAGCCAGCCGTCGGTGATCCGGTTCGCCAACGCGCTGGGCTTCGACGGCTACCCCGAGCTGCGCAACGCGCTGCGCCAGGCCGGCGCGCACTTCGACGAGGGAGCCGGGGACGGCGCGGTGCTGAACGAGTGGCAGCGCTCGCTGAGCTTCGAGATCGCCGCGCTGGAGCGGATGCGCGAGGATCTCGCCGACCAGGCCGCGGTGCGGGACGCGGCGGCGCTGCTCGCGGCCAGCCGCCCGCTGAGCGTCATCGGGTTGCGTTCGGCCGGCCCGACCGCCCAGTACTTCGGCTACTTCGCGTCCAAGGTGCTGCCGGACGTGCGGGCCGTGTCCGCGGTCGGGACGGTCGGCATGGCGGACGCGCTGGAGCACTCCCGGTCCGCCGGTGGCACCGCCGTGCTGGTGTTCCTGCTGCCCCGGTATCCGGCCGAGACGCTGCGGCTGATGCGGATCGCCGGCGAGCTGGGCTTCAGGATCGTGTGCATCACCGACAGTCCACTCTCGCCGGCGTCCCGGATCGCCGACCACACGCTGTACGCCCCGGTCCGGACCTCACTCGTGTTCGACTCGCACGCGGCCCCGATGACGCTGTCGATGGTGCTGCTGGAGGCCATCTGCAACGTCGACGAGGCCCGGACGCAGGCCCGCCTGGAGGCGTTCGACCGGTTCGCCGTGGCCAATGACCTGTTCGTCGACTGACCTTCCGTCCACTGTGGAGAGACGAAGCCCATGACCCTGACCCGCGCTGTGATCGACGAGCTGGACGCCGAGCGGGAGCGCATCTGGCTGCACTGCCCCGCGGAGGTGGCCCGGATCGGCAAGGGGATCATCCCGCGCCGCACCGGCAGCCACGGCCAGTACCTCAGCACGCTCATGTTCGCCGAGAGCGAGGCCCGCACGCTGTCCGACGAGGTGCTGTGGGGGATCCTCGAGGTGAGCGGGAGCGAGCCGCTCGACCTGCGCACGGTCCAGCTGCTGGTCCGGCAGATCGTCGGCTACAAGGCGGCCTTCTTCGACTTCGTCGGCCTGCCCGAGGCCGGCGCGCTGGTCGCCCGGTACGTCCAGGCGGCCACCGGCACCGGCTCGATGGACGACTTCCTCGCCCTCACCAGAGCCGCGATCAGCTACGTGAACAAGCTGCACATGTGGATCGACGCGGTGTTCCCGTGGGGCGTGACGAACGGCTTCAAGCGCGTCGAGGTCGGCATCGCCGGTACCGGGGAGCCCGCGTGAAGCTCATCATGTCCGTCGACGACCGCGACATCTGCGAGATCGAGGTCTGGGAGGACGTCGTTCCCGGCATCGCCGCGCAGCTGCGCGGCAACCTCCCGCAGCGCAGCATCCTGCAGCACGGGAAAATCATCGGTGACATGGTCTTCTGGACGATGCCGATCGTGGCGCCGTGGGAGAACGTGTTCCGCACCGAGGAGGTCGGCGCGATGCGGCGCGCGGCGAAGGGCCACGCCCGCGGTTCGGTGTGCTGGTACAACCCGCGGCAGCAGTTCTGCGTGGTGTACGGCGACGACCTCGCCGACGAGCCGCTGAAGATCAGCTACATCGGTGAGGTGGTCTCCGGCGAGCTGCAACTCGCCCTCGCCGGGTACGCCAACTGGCTGCAGCAGGGCCAGCTCGTCGGCCTCCGGCTGGCCGCCTGACCGGGGCCGCCTGAGCCCGGCCGGGCACCCTCCCTGCTGCTGCATCCTGCCGGGTTGTTCGGGTTCCGCCGGCCGCCAGCCGCCAGCCGCGGGCCGCGGTCAGCGCAGCGGCCCGACCACCGACTCGGCAGCGGCGACCGCGCCGCCGGACCGGACGTAGCCGTGCGCGTGCTCGATCTCGGGCGCGAGGTGGCGGTCGCTGCCCGGGCCGGCGACCCGCTCCCGGATCCCGGCGAGCACCGCCGCGGTCGCCGGCGCCGGTTCGAGCGGGGCGCGCAGGTCCAGCGCCCGGGCCGCGGTCAGCAGTTCGACGGCGAGGACCCGGCCCAGCCCGTCGATGCCGCGGCGGAGCTTGCGGGCCGCCGACCAGCCCATCGAGACGTGGTCCTCCTGCATCGCGCTGGACGGGATCGAGTCCACCGACGCCGGCGTCGCCAGCCGCTTCAGCTCCGACACGATCGCGGCCTGGGTGTACTGGGCGATCATGTGTCCAGAGTCGACACCCGGGTCGTCGGCGAGGAACGGCGGCAGGCCCTGGCTGCGGGCCGGGTCGAGGAACCGGTCGGTCCGGCGCTCCGAGATCGACGCGAGGTCGGCGACCACGATGGCGAGGAAGTCGAGCACGTAGCCGATCGGCGCGCCGTGGAAGTTGCCGTTGCTCTCCACCCGGCCGTCCGGCGTGACGACCGGGTTGTCCACCGCGGCGGCCAGCTCGCGGGCGGCGACCTGCTCGGCGTGCTCGAGCGTGTCCCGGGCCGCGCCGTGCACCTGCGGCGCGCACCGCAGCGAGTAGGCGTCCTGCACCCGGGTGCAGTCCGGCCCGCGGTGGCTGGCCACGATGCCCGAGCCGGCCAGCAGCGCGCGCAGGTTGCCCGCGCTCGTCGCCTGGCCCGGGTGCGGCCGCAGGGCCTGCAGGTCGGCGGCGAAGGGGGCGTCCGTGCCGAGCAGCGCCTCGACGCTCATCGCGGCCGTGACATCGGCGGTGCGCAGCAGCAGCCGGAGGTCGGCGGCCGCGAGCAGCAGCATGCCGAGCATCCCGTCGGTGCCGTTGATCAGCGCCAGGCCTTCCTTCTCCACCAGCACGACCGGGGCGATGCCGGCCGCGGACAGTGCCTCGGCGGCCGGCCGGAGCGCGCCGCCGGCGTCCCGGACGGTGCCCTCGCCCATCGCGGCCAGCGCGCAGTGCGCCAGCGGGGCCAGGTCGCCGGAGCAGCCCAGCGAGCCGTACTCGTACACGACCGGCGTGATGCCGGCGTTCAGCAGCTGCGCGTAGGTGTCCGCAGTGGACAGTCGGACCCCGGTCCGGCCGGTGGCCAGAGTGGACAGTCGCAGCAGCATGAGGGCGCGGACCACCTCCCGCTCCACTTCGGGCCCGGAGCCGGCGGCGTGCGAGCGGATCAGGCTGCGCTGCAGCGCGGCGCGGCGGTCGACCGGGATGTGCCGGGTGGCGAGGGCACCGAACCCGGTGGAGATGCCGTAGTGCGGCAGGTCGTCGGTGGCCAGCGCGTCGATCACCTTGCGGCTCGCGGCGATCTCGGCCCGGGCGTCCGCGCCGAGCACCACCCGCCGCCCGTCGCGGGCGACCGCGACCACCTCGTCCGGGGTGAGGGCACCGGTCCCGACCTCAACTGACGTCATGGGCTCCATCTGACCCTGCGCGACCCTGTCGCCGCCATCGCTTGTGAGCAGGTCGTGCTCCGACCGGCGACTCGGCGGCACGGACAGCGCTGACGTACGCTGCTCCTGCCGACGTGTCCGGTTACTGCCGTTGTCATATTGATCAGCATCACACCTGCTCCGTTGTCCGTATCGACGTTGAGGAGTGTCATGGCGCGCTCACGGGTTCCGGTCGGTGCCCTCGGTCTGGCCGTGGTGGCGATGCTGGTGGGAGGCAGCGGCTCCGCGTCCGCGGTGTCCGGGTCCGCCCCGCGGCCGGGCGTGGCCGCCGCTCCTGAGCACGACCACCACGACCGTCAGTTCGGCCGCGCCGCCCCCGCCGGGACCAGCCCGCGGCCGGCGACGCTGGAGCGGTTCCGGCTGCTCGGGCACAGCGGGCTGGACGGGTTCGGCGACTACGGCGACCTGTACGCGCACCGCGGCTACGCCTACGTCGGCAGCCGCTGCGGGGCGGCCCGGCAGGGCGGCGACGGTGTGCAGGTCGTCGACCTCAGCCGGCCGGCGCGGCCGCGGACCGTCGCCACGCTGCCCAACCCGGCCTTCACCCGGGCCGAGGACGTGACCGTGCGGGACGTGCGTACCCCGACGTTCACCGGCACCATCGCGGTCGTCGGTATCCAGGCGTGCTTCGGCAGCGGCCACGAACCGGAGGTCGTGCCCGGGCTGCGCTTCTACGACGTGACCCGCCCGGCGCACCCGGTGCTGCTGAGCCACTGGGACCTGGCGCCGGGCACGATCGGCTGTCACGAGATCGACGCCGTCCAGCGCGCCGACGGCGCGTTCCTCGCGGTCTGCGCCCGCAACCTGGTCGACCACGAACGGTCCGCGGGGGCGACCGCGATCCAACTGGTCGACGCGACGGCGCCGGCCGCCCCGCGGGCGGTCGGGGCGTGGACGCTCGGCCTCGACCCGGACAGTGGCGTGGGCTGCCTGTCCCACCAGTTCTCGCACAGCGCCCGGTTCACCGACCGCGGCACGGCCCTGTGGGTGTCCTACTGGGACGCCGGCACGGTCCACCTGGATGTCACCGACCCGGCCGCGCCGGCGGTGGTGAGCAGCACGAAGATCCTCCCGCTGGACGAGGACGGCGACAACCACTCGATGACCCTGGCCAACGGCGGCAAGTGGCTGATCATCAACACCGAGGACTTCTCCCCGGGGGACTGCCCGGGCAGCGGCAACCAGGTCGGCGGCTGGGGCGAGGTGTACGTCTACGACAACAGCACGCCGGCGCAGCCGACGTTCCTGGGCACCTTCTCCACTGGCGACAGCCGCTCCAGCCGCACCGATGGCGACTTCACCGACCACAACACCGAGGTGTTCGGCAGCGACCAGTTCTTCTCGTCCTGGTACGCCGGCGGCGTCGTGTGGTGGACGATGAACGACCAGGGCGTCTCCCGCCAGCTCGGCCGGTTCGTGCCGCCGACCGCGGCCGACGGCTCCCTGGCCGAGATCTGGGGCGTGTCCATCGACCCCACCCGCCACCTCATCGTCGCCAGCGACATCCGCGGCGGGCTGTGGATCATCCAGCCAACCGGGCTGGCCGGCTTCTGACCAGCGGGCCGCGCCGGCCGCGCGCACGGGCCGGGCCGGCCGGTTCCGATCGGCGCTGCGGGTCGCCGACGGCCGCCGGACCGCACCAGCGGTCGGGGAGCCGGGTCACCGTGCCGTAGCCGTACGGTAGCCATACGCTACGCTCCGTCATCGTCCGTGGGGGTGGAGAACCGGGGGTTCCGATGGCGGTCGTGCGGCGGCTGGTGATCGCGGTGGTGGCCGGGCTGGCGCTCCTGCCGGCCGGTCCGGCCAGGGCCGCCGGGCCGGCGGCCGGCGTGGTCGTGCGGGTGGCGCAGTTCCAGCCGTGGGACGCGGCCAGGCCGCCCGCGGCGGTGACCTACGACGAGGGCCTGGTGCCGGCCGGTGGCCTGGTCGTGGTGGCGGCGCTCACCGGCCGGGGCGGCACGCTGGTGCTGCTGTCGGTTGCCGGGCTCGTCCCGCACCACCAGTACGGTGCGCACGTCCACCGGAGCCCCTGTGGCGAGACCCCGGCCGCCAGCGGGGCGCACTACCAGAACGTGCCCGACCCGGTGCAGCCCTCGGTCGACCCGCGGTACGCCAATCCCGCCAACGAGGTGTGGCTCGACGTCAGCACCGACGCCGGCGGTGCCGGCAGGGCGATTGCCCGGGTCCGCTGGACCGCCCGCCCCGGCCAGGCCAACTCGGTCGTCCTGCACGCCCACGGGACCAGCCACGAGCCCGGCGGCGCGGGCACGGCCGGCGCCCGGGTCGGCTGCCTGACCGTCCCGTTCTGACCGCGCCGCCGCGCCGCTACTCGTACCGGACGGTGTCGGGTCGGGTCGTCGCGTCGAGCAGTGGCAGGGCCAGCGTCGAGAAGATCAGGGCGGCGAGCACCCCGCCGCCCACGTACCCGAAGACGTCGAGCCCCGGCCACCTCCACCCGACGTCACCCTGCCTGGCCGCGGCGTACGCGGTGACCAGGCCCAGCCCGACGCCGACCGCCGCGGTGCCCAGCATCGTCGCGGCGGTCTCGAGGAACACCAGCCGGCGCAGTTCGCCCAGCCGCAGGCCGGACGCGCGCAGCAGCGCGAACGGTCGCCGCCGCTCGACCAGGCCGCCGATCATGCCGGCGGCGAGGCTGCACGCCCCGACCAGCAGCACGAACAGGCAGGCGACGCTCGCCAGCCGGCCGATGCCGGCGAAGAACAGGATGCCGGCGTCCGGGTCCCGGTCGGTGTGGATGATCGCGTTCGGGACCAGGTTGGCGGCCCGGGTGCGGACGCGGTTCTCGGCCGCCAGCGTGCCGTCGGTGCGGATGTAGACCTCGGCGACCGCCATGCTCTCCGCGCCCGGCCCCGGCTCGAACCGTCCGGAGTCTGCGGTGTGCGGGCACGGGACGTACCGCACCCGGGACAGCTCCGCACACGACACCATGAACCCGCCGGTGCCGCGGGCCAGCACGGTCGGCCCGGCGCGGAGCGGGGCGACCTGGTCGGCCGGCACGCCGCCGGTGACAACCTGGACCACGCCCGGCCGCAGCCGCACCGCCCCGGCCTCGTCGGGTGGCCGGAACTGGTCGACCGTGCTGCCGATGTACGTGATCACCCACGCGGCCAGCACCACGCCGCTGACCGCGCGGAACGTGGCGCGCGGGTCCGCGGCGATCCGGCGGGCGGCGAGCAGCCCCGGTACCCGCCGGCTGATCCGGGCCAGACCGCGTCCGGCGAGCAGGCACAGCCACGGCCCGACCAGCACGAAGCCGACGATCGTCAGGACGGCGAACAGCGGCGCCAGGCGGTCCAGCGTGTCGCTGCCGACCGTCGCCCGCAGCGGGCCGAGGGCGAGCTGGCCGCCGATGCCGGCGACGATGGGCAGAGCGTGCCAGGCCGGCGGTGCCGGCCGGCTGCCGCGCCGGCTGATCCCCAGCGGACTGACCTGTACCCGGCGCAGCGACGCGATCGTCGTCAGCGTCACGATGGCCGGCGCGCCGACCAGGACCAGCACGAGAATCCACCGGGCGACGGTGACGTCCTCGCGGAAGAACCGCCCGCCCTGGAAGGTCACCGTCGCCGCCAGCAGCCGCCGGCCCGCCTCGTAGGCCGCCCAGGCCAGGGCTGAACCCGCCACCGCGGCGATCCCGGCTTCGGCCGCGGCCAGGACCGCGGTCTGCAGCCGCGTCGCGCCGACGAGGCGGATCGCCGCGAGCCGCTGCTCCCGCCGGGCCGCGGCGACCCGGGTGACCATCACGATGAGGATGACGACCGGGACGAGCAGCAGCACCGTGCCGATCAGCAGCATCAACCGGAGGAAGTAGAAGTACGCGAAGCCGTTCGGGATCGTGTCGAACCCCCGGACCTCCTGCACCGACCCGACGCCCCGCAGCTGGCCCGGGGTGCGGCCGACGATCGCGACGAGCTCGTTCGAGTGGGCCAGGCCCGGGTCGCCGATCGTCATCGTCACCCGGCCGGGGAACCGGTCCCGGAGCTGATCGTCCGGTGTGGACTCGAGCAGCCGGCGCATCGCCGGCGAGGCCGCGACCTCGCCCGGCCCGGGCAGCCGGACCAGCCCCGGCGGCACGGGTGGGTCGGCACCCAGCGCCGCGGCGTACGCGCGGGTCATCGGGGCGCCGTCGTAGTAGTCGCTCACGGCCAGGAACAGCGCGCTGTCGGCCGACTCCGCCGGTGGTTGCGGCCTTTCCCCGGCACCGCTGGCGACGTACGCGGCATCCTGCCAGCCGATCCGGTCCGCGCGTCCCTGCACCGCCGCCTGGCCGGTCAGGGCGAGCAGCAGCAGCGTGATGCCGACACCGACGGCGACCGCGGTGAAGGCGAGGCGGAGCAGCGCCTCACGGCCACCCGCGACGGCCAGCCGCAGCCCGAGTAGCAGACTCATCCCGCCCCGACCCGCAGGGCGTCGACACCGTCCCGCACGAGCACCGTCCGGTCGGCGTACCCGGCCACGCGTGGCTCGTGCGTCACCATCAGCACGCTGCTGCCCTGCGCCCGGGCCGCGTCCACGAGCAGTTCCATCACCTGGTCGGCCGCGACGGAGTCGAGCGCGCCGGTCGGCTCGTCCGCGAACACGATCTTCGGGTTCGCGATCAGGGCCCGCGCCAGGGCGATCCGCTGGCCCTGACCGCCGGAGAGCTCGCCGGGCAGCCGGCCGCCGAGCCCGTCCAGGCCGAGCCGGGGCAGCCAGGCGCTGGCCGCCGCGAGCGCCGGCTTCCGGCGCAGCCCGGTCAACAGCAGCGGGAGCGCGATGTTCTCCACCGCCGGCAGCTCCGGCACCAACTGTCCAAACTGGAACACGAAGCCGAACACGGTACGGCGCAGGTTGGTCCGATCGCGGTCCGGCAGCTGGTCGATGCGCCGGCCGGCGAAGTGCACCTGGCCGGACTCGGGCGCGAGAATGCCGGCGAGGCAGTGCAGCAGGGTCGACTTGCCGGAGCCGCTCGGCCCCATCACCGCGACGATCTCGCCCTCGTCCAGGGTGATGCTCGCACCGCGCAGCGCCTCGACCACCCCGAACCACTTGTGCAGGTCACGCCCGACCAGGACCGGGGGCATCGCGCACCTCCTCGGCCAGCGTCGCCAACCGGGACACCGTGTGGTCGATCCACCGCAGGTCCGCCTCGATGTGGAAGAGCTGGTAGTCGGCGAGCAACGCGTCCTGCGTGGTCGCCGCGGTACGGCGGGCGGTCGTCAGCGCCTTCATGGCGGCCAGGTGCCTGGCCCGCTGCGTGTCGAGGAAGTGCTCCGCCGACCGGCCGGACAGCAGCGCCAGCACGACCTTGGTGAACAGCACTGTCTGGAGCTGCGGCTGCGGCTCTTCCGGCTCGCCGAGCCAGGTGGCCAGGTCGGTCACCCCGTCCGGGGTGATGGAGTAGCGCGTCCGGTCCGGCCCGGCGCCGGCCTCGACGCCGGCAACCTCGACCAGACCGTCCCGGACGAGCTGCGCCAGCGTGCGGTAGACCTGCCCGAACCGGATCGGCTTCGCCCCGCCGAACCGGCGATCGTAGGACTGCTTCAGGTCGTAGCCGTGTCGCGCGGACTCCTCGAGAAGCCCCAGCACGGCGTAGGGCACCGTCATGCCGCGCAATATACTCACCGAGTATACCCAATGGAAATAGCTCACCGGGATCGCGGCGGCCCGAATTGGACGTCAGGCAAGCCCGTGCCGTGGAAGGCCGCCCGATGTCGAACACTCACTCGTACGGCAGCCCTGCCGCCTTCCGCCGTGCCTGCCTTGACCGACAAGCTGAGGGCCAAGACGAGGTCGAGTCGGTGGACCCTGCCGCAACTCCAGCGGCAGATGGCCTACGACCGCCTGCGGCACCTGGGATCCGGTGCGGCGCGCTGGGCCGCATGAGGCCGCTGCGAGCTGTCCGAACGTTGCGGTGAGCTGAGGATGAGGTTGAGACCGCGTGGCGGGGGGCGCGCCGCGCGGTAGTGCCTGCCCTGTTCCGGGCGCGGCCACGGGTAGCGTGGTCGACCGCAATGCCGAGGCGCGGTGTTTCCCGGGGAGTGGTGTGGCCGAGCTGATGATCTCCGCGGCGGAGGCGGATCTGCACCGGGTGGTGGGCACGTCTGCGTTCCTGCGGGGGCGGATGCACGTCGAGCAGGGCGACGTGGTGACGGCGCAGTGGCATCCGGAGAGCGGCCGGACCTTCGGCCAGGTGGGCTCCGGCGGCGCGGCGCACTCGGCGATCGCGACGGTGGACCGGACGCCGGCGGGCACGGTCAGCTCGCTGCGAAGCACCTGCACCTGCGATTCCGGCCCGGCCTGCCCACATGCGGTCGCGCTGGTGCTGGCGACCATGCCAGCCTCGCCCGCTCCGCCGGCCGCCCGCCGGATCCCATCCTGGGAGCGCAGCCTGGCTCCGCTCGTCCAGGGCGGCGGGCCGCAACTGCCCGCTGAGCAGGCCGAGGTGGCGCTGCAGTTCGAATTGCTCGACATCCCGCCGGCCGGCGGCTCCACGAGAAGGCGGGCGCCGCGGATCGGGCTGCGCCCGGTCCTGCCGGGCCGCAACGGCGGCTGGGTGCGGACCGGCATCTCCTGGACGAACCTGAGCTACGCCCGGCACTCGCCGTCCGGGGCGTACGCCCGGCAGACACGGCTGCTCCAGGAGCTCCTGAAGCTCGCCGCGCACGCTTCCGGCGGCTACTACTACCACCAGCCGACCGTGCTGCTGGAGACGATCCACAGCCGCCGGGTCTGGGACCTGCTGGCCGAGGCCGGCGAACTCGGCCTGCCGCTGGTCCAGACCGGCAAGTGGGCCAGGCCGGTGACGCTTCTCGCCGAGCCCGCCCAGGTGGGCCTGGGCGTCCGCCGTGACGCCGCCGGCCTGGAGTTGGAGCCAAGGCTGCTGGCCGGTGGCGCGGAGATAGTCGCGGGCTCGTCGCTGCTGCTGGGCGAGCCAGCCCACGGGATCGCCTGGTGGCAGACGCTGGACGAGGCGCAGCCGCAGCCGAAGGACCGGGTCCTGCGGCTGGCGCCGCTGGCTGGCACGGTCGACCCGGACGTACGGCGGCTGCTCGGCGGCGGGTCGCTGCGGGTGCCGAGCCGGGACGAGGACAGGTTCCTGCGCGACTACTACCCGGTGCTCCGGCGGCGGGTGAGCGTCGTGCCGGCCGACAGGTCGGTGCATCTCCCGCAGGCCCACCCGCCGGTGCTGGCGGTGACGGTCGAACGCCTGGACGGGCACCGGGTGGCGGTCTCCTGGGAGTGGGTGTACGCGCTCGGGGAGGTCCGGCACGCCGAGCCGCTGTGGCCGGGAGCGGTGGTCCGGGCCGATCGCGATCTGGCGGCCGAGGCGGAGGTCGTCCGGCGGGTGACGGCGGCGGCGGGGGCGGTACCCGGCCTGCTGGTCGACTCCCCGGACGGCGGCCGGCTCGCGCCGGCGGTGACCCTGTCCGGGATGGACACGGTCCGGCTGCTGACCGCCGTTCTCCCGGCGCTGGAGCAACTCCCGGACGTCGAGGTCACCGTCGTGCTCGACGGCGTGGACGGCTCCGGGCCGGACTACCGGGAGGCCACCGCGCCGCCGGTCGTCCATTTCGGCAGCGGCGAGCCGGCCGGCGAGGCGGCCGCCGGCGACTGGTTCGACCTGTCGGTCTCGGTGCTGGTGGACGGCGAGGAGGTCCCGTTCAGCAGCCTGTTCGTGGCCCTGGCGCAGGGCGAGGAATGGCTGGTCCTGCCCAGCGGCACGTACTTCAGCCTGGACCGCGACGAGCTTCGGCAGCTCGCCACGCTGATCGAGGAGGCGCGGGCGCTGCAGGACGCGCCGGACGGGATGGTCCGGCTCAGCCGGTTCCAGGCCAGCCTGTGGGCCGAGCTGGAGCGGATCGGCGTGGTCGACGGCCAGGCGGCGGCGTGGCAGGAGTCGGTGCGGTCGCTCACATCGGCCGCCGCCCTGGCCGAGATCCCGGCGCCGGACGGGTTGCTGGCCACGTTGCGGCCGTACCAGCTGGCCGGCTTCAACTGGCTCGCCGCCCTGTTCCGGCACCGCCTCGGCGGGATCCTGGCCGACGACATGGGGCTGGGCAAGACGCTGCAGGCGCTGGCTCTGGTCTGCTACGCCCGCGAGCAGGGCCTGGCGGAGGAGCCGTTCCTGGTGCTGGCGCCGACCAGCGTGGTGGCCAACTGGGCGGCCGAGGCGGCGCGTTTCGCGCCCGGCCTGAAAGTGGCGGCAATGACCGAGACCCGGGCCCGCCGAGGCTCCGGCCTGGCCGAGGTTGCCGCCGCGGCCGATGTCGTCGTGACCTCGTACACGCTGTTCCGGCTGGAGTACACCGACTACGAGGCGGTGCGCTGGGCCGGCCTGGTACTGGACGAGGCGCAGTTCGTGAAGAACCACCAGTCGCAGAGCTACCAGTGCGTGAAGCGACTTCCGGCCCCGGTCAAACTCGCGATGACCGGGACGCCGATGGAGAACAACCTGATGGAACTGTGGTCGCTGCTGTCGATCACCGCGCCCGGGCTGTTCCCGAGCCCGGCCCGCTTCACCGACTACTACCGGACCCCGATCGAGAAGGAGCGCAACGCCGACCTACTGGCGCAGTTGCGCCGCCGGGTCCGGCCGCTGATGCTGCGGCGGACCAAGGAGCAGGTGGCCACCGACCTGCCGGCGAAGCAGGAGCAGGTCATCGAGTTGGCGCTGACCCCCCGGCACAGCCGGATCTACCAGACCTACCTGCAGCGTGAGCGGCAGAAGGTGCTCGGCCTGCTCGGCGATCTGGCGAAGAACCGGTTCGAGATCTTCCGGTCGCTGACCCTGCTCCGCCAGGCCGCCCTCGACGTGTCCCTGGTCGACCCGCAGCACGCCAAGGTGCCGTCCACCAAGCTGGACGCGATGATGGAACGGGTCGCCGACATCGCCGCCGACGGCCACCGCACGCTGATCTTCAGCCAGTTCACCCGCTTCCTCGACGTGGCCCGCCGCCGTCTGGATGCCGCTGGCATCGCGTACTGCTACCTCGACGGCTCCACCCGCAACCGCGCCGCGGTGATCGCGGAGTTCAAGAGTGGCGCCGCCCCGGTGTTCCTGATCAGCCTCAAGGCCGGCGGCTTCGGGCTGAACCTGACCGAAGCCGACTACTGCATCCTGCTGGACCCCTGGTGGAACCCGGCCACGGAGGCCCAGGCCGTCGACCGCATCCACCGGATCGGCCAGACCAGGAACGTGATGGTCTACCGCCTGGTCGCCACCGACACCATCGAGGAGAAGGTGATGGCGCTCAAGGCCGCCAAGGGCGCGCTCTTCGCCAGCGTCATGGGCGACGGCGCATTCGAGTCCGCGGCCCTGAGCGCCGCGGACATCCGCAGCCTGCTGGAGTAGCCGGCGTGGCCACTGCCGGGTTCAGTGCGGTGGGTCGGGTGGTGCGGGTCGGTGCGGGTGCAGGGCGACGAGGGTCAGTGCGTCGAGCACCCGCCACCAGTCGGCCTCGGTCGGCTCGCGGTGCAGCGCTGGGCCCACCTGGGCGAGTAGATCCACCAGGGCGCCGGCGACCTCGGCCGGGTCACGGTCGGGCCCGGCGAGCTCGGCGGTGAGCTGCCGGAAGCGGGTGCTGCGGGCCAGCCGTACCAGCGCCGCGGGCGGTCCGGGCCGGGCCGGTGCCGGGTGGGAGCCGGGTGGGCCGAGATCGAGGGTCAGTTCGGTGCCGAGCGCGCGGGCCAGGCGGTCCAGGGCGGCGACGGTGGGGTTGCCGCGCCCGTTCTCCAGGTTCGCGATGTAGGGGACCGACAGGCCCGCTTCGGCGGCGACCGAGGCGACCGTGCGCCCGGCGCCGGCGCGTAGTGCGCGCAGCCGGCGCCCCAGCGTCTCCACGCCGCGCAGCCTATCTTGCCAGAACTCGAATCGCCATTTATGTTCTGTGGCAAGTGTGTTCTGTGAGAACAGAGGCTGGGTCGAGTGTTCCAGGCGCTCCGGGTGCGTGACTTCAGGTTGCTGTGGTCCGCGCGCCTGGTCAGCGCGATGGGGTCCTGGCTGCTCGTTATCGCGGTACCCGCGCACGTGCTCGCGGCGACCGGCTCGCCGTCGGCGACCGGCCTCGTGCTCGCCGCCGAGTACCTGCCGTTCCTGCTGCTCGGCCCGGCCGCCGGGGCGCTCGCCGACCGCGTCGACCGGCGCCGGTTGCTCATCGCGACCGACCTGGTCCGGGCCACCGCGATCGCCGGCCTGCTCGCCCCCGCCGCCGGACCGGCGCTGGTCTACGCCGCGGTGCTGGTCGAGAGCGCGGCCACCGCCGTGGCCCGGCCGGCGGGGCAGGCCCACCTGCCCGCCGTCGTCGGCACCGGCCGGTTGCTCAGCAGCGCGAACGCGCTCGGCGCGGTCACCGACGGCACCGTACGACTGGTCGGCGGGCCACTCGGCGCCGTGCTCCTGCTCGCGGTCGGCTTCCGGATGCTCGTCGGCATCGACATCGCGACCTACCTGGTGTCGGCGGGTGCGGTCGCGCTGACCCGGTCCCGGGGCCGGCCGAACGGTGCCGGCCAGCGCCCGTCCTTCCGCGCCGGCCTGCAGGTGCTCGGCCACTACCCGCTGGTGCGCGGGCTGTTGCCGGCCACCGGGGTCTTCCTGCTGGCCAACGCCGCGCTCAGCGCGCTGCTGGTACCGCTGGCCGTGCGCCACCTCGGCGGCCCGACCGCCGCCGGGCTCATCCTCTCGGCGCTCGGCGTCGGCTTCCTGGCCGGCGCACCCGTGCTCCGCGCGCTGGTCGACCGGGTCCCGATCCGCACCCTGCTCGGCGGCGCGCAGGCCGCCACCGCCGCCGGGTTCGCCGTCCTGGTGAACACCCGATCGGTGCCGGTCGCGCTCGCCGTCGCCGCCGCCCTCGGGGTCAGCGGCTCGGTGGTGTTCGGCGCCCCGCCCACCATCGTGCAACGCACCGTGCCCGGCGCCGCCCTCGGCCGCGTCACCGCGGTATTCGGCATCGTCGAGGCCGCGGCAACCCTCACCGGCGCCGTCGCCGGACCCCTCCTGGCGCAAGCCACCGGACTCGGCCGCACCGTCAACCTCGCCGCGGCCCTCACCCTGACCGCCGCGGCGGTCACCGCCCGGACCGTACCGCCGGCGCCGCCGGGCCGGCCCCCATGAGGCCCCGCAGGTCCTGCGGCGGGCAGCCGAGCCCGCCCGGGAGCCCCGTCCGGCCGTGCCGCAACGATGGGGCCAACCGGCGGTGCACCGGTGCCGGTGGGGCAGAATGGCCCGGTCATGGGAACGGGACGGGCATCGGCGACGCGGCTGGTACGCGCGCTGGTGGTGTTCGGCGCGTTGGGTGCGCTGCTGGTGATGCACGGCCTGGGCGCCGGACATCAGACGACGCTGCTCCCGGTCGCGCACGCCTCGGCAGCGGGGATGCCGGTCGGCGAACACCCCGCTGGTGACACCGGCCGCGCACCAGTTGGCGGGTTCAGCGCCGGTACGGCCGGGGCGGTGCCGGCCGGGGCGGTGGCCGCCGGGGTCGACTGTCCTGCCTGTGCGCACCAGGCCGGATGCGTCGCGGTCCTCCGCTCGGCTGTCTCGTCGGCCGTGTCGGTGTCCGTCGTCGCGGTGCTGGATCCGGCTGGCCGGCTGGTGTCCGGCCGGCCGGGGGCCGTCGTCGGGCGGCCCTGGCGTGGCCCACCCCGCCCGGGATCCCTTCCGGAGTTGTGCATCAGCCGGACGTGACTGAGCCGCCCCGCCCTGCGCTGGCCTACCAGCCGCGGGCGCGGGCCTGCTGTCACGCCCTCGTGCACGATCCTCCGGAAGGAAACCCATGCGTTTGCGCGTCCCCGCTGCCGTGATCGTCGGCGGCCTGCTCACCCTGGGAGTCGCCGGCTGCGGCGACCCAACCCCGACCGGCGCCAATGCCGGTGCCGCCAGCCCGTCGACCGCCGCCGGCCCGTCGTCGACGGAGATGGGGTCCATGCCGGGCATGGACGGGCCGTCCGGCAGCGCCGGTCACGACATGCCGGGCATGCCGATGCCTGCCGGCACCGGGCTATCGCCGACCGTCAACGGCTACACCCTCACCGTCACCCAGCCGCCGATGGCGGGCATGAGCATGCCGGTCATGCTGACGATCACCCGCGCCGGCAGGCCGGTCACCCGGTTCACCCCCGAGCAGACCAGGCTCATGCACCTGTACCTGATCCGTTCGGACCTGACCGGCTTCCAGCACCTGCACCCGGTGATGGCGGCCGGCGGCAGGTGGACCAGCCCGCCGGTCGGCGCCGTCCCCGGCGCCTACCGCCTCTACACGCAGTTCATCCCGCAGGGCGGCACCGACCCGCTGGTGCTGTCCACCCCGGTCATCATCCCCGGCCCCGGCTCGGACCAGCGGACCCCGGTCCCGCCGCCGGCGACGAGCACGACGGTAGCCGGCTACACCCTCACCGTCGCCGGTACGCCGATGGCCGGCATGGCCGCCCCGCTGACCGTCACCGTCCGTCGCGGCGGTGCACCGGTCACCGACCTGCAGCCCTACCTGGACACCTACGCCCACGTCACCGCCTTCCACGCCGGTGACCTCGCCTTCGCCCACCTGCACCCGGAAGGCGCCGGCCATGGCAACGCCGGCGGACCGACCCTCACCCTGCATGCCGAGTTGCCCGAACCCGGCAGCTACCGGCTGTTCATCCAGTTCCAGACCCGCGGTGTCCTGCACACCGCCCCCATCACCCTGACCGCCACCTGACCGCTACCCGCCAGCGACGGCCGGGGCGGCGGGCCGATATCGGGCCCGCCGCCCTGCAGTTGCCGGCCAGCCGGGGCCCGGCCCCCGGCCTCGGGGGCCGCCCGGTTGTCACCGGCCGCGATGGGCCGGCGGGTGGTGGCGTAGGCCGGTCAGGGTGACGGCGATGAGCCGGCCAACCGCCGCCTGGCTGGGCAGGTTGCCGGCCGCGGTGAGGGCGAACAGGCAGTAGCTGGCCAGCTCGTCGGCTGCCACGTCGTCGCGTACGTCGCCGGCTTGCGCGGCCTCGGTCAGCAGTCTCCCGGACGAAGTCGTGCAGGCGCTGCTGGGCGTGTGCGACGTGTTCCCCGCTGTGCAGCAGCGCCATCAGCTCGCCGCCGTGGTGCCGGTTCGACTCGTGCTGCATGCCCGCGTACGCGCTGAGCACGGCTTCCAGGCGTGCGCCGGCCGGGGTGTCGGCGCCGGCGACGACGGCGAGCTGGTCGAGGTGGCCGCTGATCTGGCGCTCGTGCCAGGCGGTGAGGATCGCGTCGACGTCGGGGAAGTACTTGTACAGCGTGGCCCGCCCGATCCCGGTCCGTTCGGCGATCTGCGACATGGTCACCGACGCCAGCCCGTGTTCGGCCACCAGTGCCGCGGTGGCGTCCAGGGTGGCGTCGCGGACCGCGCGGCGGTGTGCCTCGATCGTGTCGTTCCACAGCTTCGGCACCCGCCGATCATACGCGCTGTCGATATCAGGTCATCATGAGTTGACAGCGACAGAGTGTCTCGATAAAGCTGGGCCGGGTTGACCGGCCGCCCTCGTGGCGGCTGGGCCCGTGGCTGAGCCCGTCGTCGAGCAGGGGAAACCCGGAGTAGGAACGCGATGCTGACTGCCGAAGCCCGGATCGACACCGACCGGCCGAGCCGGTTCCTCGTCCAGTTCTGCAAGCACGCCGCCGCGATGGGCAGTGCCGGCGGCCACCGCCCGCGGGTTCACCTCGGTGGCCCGCTGGCGCGGCGGGAGGTGCAGGTGCAGGCCGAATGGTCCGACGCGGCCGGGACGGTCACCTTCACCCCGTGGGGCACCTGCACCATGCGGGCCGCCGCGAACACGCTCACGGTCCGCGTCGAGGCCGCCGGCGAGGAGAACCTGCGGCAGATCCAGGACGTCGTCACCCGGGACCTCGACCGGTTCAGCCGCCGGGACCCGCTGACCGTGACCTGGCAGCGACCCGACCCGCCCGGCGTGCCGGCCGACCCCGCGGCCAGCCGCGGCGCGCCGTCGCCACCCCGGCCACTCCCGGCCCGCCGAGGGCCGCTCGGCCGCTGCGGGCCGCTCAGTCGCCGGGCGATCGTCCTCGCGCTGGCGGTGGCCCTGGCCGTCGCCGTCCATCTCGGGCTGGGCGCCACCGTGCTGGCGAACTCGCGCTGGACGCTCGGGGCCGCTGCCGTCGTCCTGGCGATCGTCGCGTTGAAGGTCGTCCTGATCGTCCTCGGCGTCCGGCATCACAAGTCCGCCACGGCCCACGGCGGCGGTGTCGCCGCCGGCGACGCGGCAGCCGAACGGTGAGCACGGGGGCCGTTGCCGGGCCGCGGGTCAGTCGGGCCGCGGGACCTTGACGGCCAGCTGCCGGCCGACCGCGAGGGTCAACCACAGCCGTCGAGGACGCCGTACCGGAAGCCAGCCAGCCGGCCCGCTCGGGTCGGCGTTCCGGCTACCCAGGGATCCGGCCGACGTTGGTGATGCGGACCGTCCCGCTTTCCGGCAGCAGCTGGTAAACCGCGCGGTACGGACCGAGCCGCAGGCGGTACCAGCCCGAGTCGCCCATCGGTGTGGCGTTGGCTGGACGGGGGTCACCGGCGAGAGCCTCGATAGCGGCGCCGAGCCGTGCTGCACCGGCAGGGTCCTGCTCACGAAGGCGCCGGCGGGCTCCCGCCGCCTGGATATCCCAGACGACGTTGTAGGTCACGCCGAGGTGGTCCGCTCCCACCGGGCCCACAGCTCAGCGGCCGGGATGTCGTCACCAGCGTGAGCCTCGAGTTCGGCCAGGAACGCCTCGACCGTCTCGAGCGGGGCCGCGTCCATGGCGACCACGAGATCGTTGGGCAGGTACGGGCCGCGTGGCCGGGCGGCCACCGACTCCGCAATGAACGCCGCCTCCCAGTCCAGCAGCGCCTGCTCGTCTCCGGCCGAGACGACCAGCACGCCATCGGCGCCGGCCTCGGTCAGCGTGATCCGCTCGTGCGCCTGCGCCCGGTGCGCCAGGTCGACCACGCTGGGTGCTTCGGTCAGCGGGATCACGGTGTCGCTGGGGTCATCTCGGTATGCCGACACGGTCACACCGCCACGTTAGCTGAGCACCATGCCACATAGGCAGTGCAACGCCGTCCATCATTCGAGCCCGCCCCAACCGCCAGTGCGCCACCAGCCGGCACCGCCCGGCCGCTGATCTTCGTCGCTGTCGTGGTGGCAACCTCCAGGTTGTCCGGTCGCGACCAATTGCCCTGGTCAGGGTACCTGCTGTGGCTGTTGCGGAGCTGGCCCGACGCGCGCCTGCCGGATCTGGCACCGGCGCTCGCCGGGTCAGCGGCAGCGCCGGCCGGCTGCCCGCCCGGCACAGGTCAGCGAGGGTGCCCCCGGCGGGACGCCGCGCCGGCCGGGTCGCGGGGCCTGGTTCCGCTCACGCCTTGCCCAGCAGGCTCCGCACGTGCTGCACGATCTCGTCGTTGGTGAAGGCATGCCCCGCGATACCCCACCCACCGGGGACGGCTTCGCCGAGCGCCACCCAGGTGCGGTCCGCCAGGCTCGGGTCACCGGCCGCTGCGGCGACCAGCGCCGTGATGTCCTTGACCACGCCCAGCTGTTGCTCGCGGTCCAGCGCGCCGGCATTGGTCGTCACCTGCACCCGGACGTGGTCGCTGCCGCCGCCAGCCGTGGCGAACGCATCGCGCGGAAGTTCGTGGACGAACGCGGCGGTGTTGTCGGTGAAGAACGGAATCACCGGCACCTTCTCCCAGCGCATGATGGTCTGCGCGAGTTCCTCGGCGAGTTTGTGCTTGTCGCCGATCAATCCCGCCGGGGCGTACACGTCGATCATCGGCATGGTGCTGTCCTTTCCGCCGTCGCGAGCTCCCCGGAAGTCTCGGATCGGCGGCGCACCGAATCTCTCACCTGTTCATGTGATGCCGCCGTCGGCCCCAACCGATCCCGGACGGGCGCGAGGCCGCGGTCGGGCGGCGGTGAGTGTGGTTTCTGAGCGGAGGGGGGCACGATCGTTTCGGGTCTGGGGTCGGGGGTCAGATCGCGGTTCGGCCGCCGTCCACGGCGATGGTGGCGCCGGTGATGTAGCCGGCGCGGGGTGAGGCGAGGAAGGCGATCGTCTCGGCGATCTCGTCGGGCTGGGCGGCTCGGTTCAGCAAGGTGGTGTTCCCCAGCGCGGTGATGCGCTCCCGGGTAGCCCCATCGGTGAAGACCGGCCCGGGTGCGACGGCGTTGACGCGGACGCCGCTGGCGGCGTATTCGGCGGCCCAGGAGCGGGTCATGGCCACGAGCGCGGCCTTGGTCGCGCCGTAGGCGGCGCCGCCGGGTAGGCCGACGGTGCCGGCCATGCTGGCGAGGTTGATGATGACGCCGCCGCCGTTGCCGGCCATGGCTGGTGCCAGCGCGGCGGTGAGCAGGTAGGCCGAGCGGACGTTGCCGTCGAAGAGCCGGTCGTAGGTCTGGGTGTCCAGCTCGTTGCTGGGTCCGAACCAGGAGGAGCCGGCATTGTTGACCAGGATGTCGATCGGCCCGACCTCGGCGGCCAGCCGAGCCACCTCGGCCGGGTCGCGTAGGTCGGCGCCGACGAAGCGGGCGTGCCCGCCGCCCAGTTCGATCTGTTCGACGACGCTCACGCCCCGCGCGGCGTCGCGGCCGTGGACCAGCACGGTGGCGCCGTGTTCGGCGAGCGTGCGGGCGGCGGCCTTGCCGATGCCGGAGGTGGCGCCGGTGACCAGCGCGGTCTTGCCGGCGAGCTCGGCGGTCGTGGTGGTGGGCATGAGGGCCTCCCCTTCGCTTACTTAGACCAGGCTGTCTAACTGAGGGTGAAGCTAGACCGGGCTGTCTAAACAGGCAACGAGATCCGCGCCACTTTGTTTAGACAGATCGGTCGGTTACGGTGGCGGGGTGTCCCGGCCCGTGCAGCGCCGCCGAACCGCCAAGGCGCGCATTCTGGAGGCGGCTGATGACCTGTTCTACAACGAGGGCATCCACGCCGTCGGCATCGACCGCGTCATCGCCCAGGCCGGCGTCGCCAAGGGCTCCCTGTACTACTCCTTCACCGGCAAGGACGACCTGATCCGCGCGTACCTCGCCCACCGACACGGCACCTGGGCCGAGCGCATCAGCGCCGGCATCGCAGCGCACACCGACCCGCGCGACCGGATCGTGGCCGTCTACGACGTGCTCGCCACGCTGTTCGCGCAACCGGGTTACCACGGCTGCGCCTTCGTCAACGCCACCGCGGAGGCCGCCCCCGACAGCGTCGAGGCCCGCGCCGCGACTACCTTCCGGGCCTGGCTCCACGACCTGTTCCTCGACCTGGCGACCGGCACCGACGCGGCAGACCCCAACCGGCTAGCCGACACCCTCGTACTTCTCTACGACGGCGCCGTCGCCACCAGCCATATGGACAAGACGTCCGACGCCGCCCGCACCGCACGCCAGACCGCCGAACTGGTCCTCGACCACGCCTGCACCCAGCCCGGGCAGCGCACCGCAACCAGCACCCGCACCCGGCGGTGACGGAGGTAGGCGTGTCGAAGGTCGTGCTGCGCGGGCGTTCGGAGGTCATGGCGGCCGCGTTGGGCGTCGTGCGTCGGGTCCGCGGGCAGCGGCACGGCGGCGTGATCCTCATCGAGGGTGAACCCGGGATCGGCAAGTCGGCGGTGTTCGCGGAGATCGTCACCCAGGCTGCCCGAATGACATTCACCTGCGCGGTGGGCAAAGCCGACCAGATCGGCCGAATGTCGCCCGCCGCGCCGCTGCTGTTGGCGCTGCGCTCGGGTTCCCACCCGCTGGTGTCGGCAACCGACCTGGCGGAAGCTGGTGGCGCGCACCACCGAGCCGCTGCTGCTGCTCGACGACCTGACCAGCCTGCTGGAGCGACTGGCCCGAGACAGGCCCCTGCTGATCGGCGTCGACGACGCGCAGTGGGCCGACCCGGTGACCCGGTTCGTACTGCGCGCACTGCCCGGCCGGCTCGGTAGTTGCTCGATCCTGTGGCTGTTCGCCAGCCGGACCGCGGCGGACGGGCTGGTCGACGACCTCAAGGACGCCACCTTCGGGGCCGCTCCGGTGGAAACCATCGAACTCGGGCCGCTGACCGCGCCGGACATCGGCGCGATGGCAGCGGACCGGCTCGGTCATCCGCCGTCGGCCGCGGCGAGCCGGATGCTGGACGGCGTCGGCGGCAACCCGTTCTTCGCGACCCAGATTCTGGCCGGCGTGGTCCGGACCAGTTCCGCGGGCGATGCCGATCTCGACATCCCGGCCGAGTTCGTTCTCGGTGTGCGCCGGCGGATCCGGGAGCTCGATCCGGCGGCCGCGGACCTGATGACGATCGCCGCCGTGTTCGGTCAGCCGCTCGCGCCCGAGGACGCCGGCGCCCTGCTGCCCGACCGCGCCACCGGCCAGGTGACCGCGGGCGTCGACGCGGTGGTCCGGGTCGGCCTGCTGGACTGCGACCGGGACAGCAGGCTGGTGTTCCGGCACGATCTCATCCGCCAGGCGGTCTACGCGGACCTGACCGGACGCACCCGCCGTGCGCTGCATCAGCGCTGCGCGCGGTACCTCGGCGACACCGAGGGTGATCCGCTCACCGTCGCCGCCCACGCCCGGGCGGGCATCAGCCCGGGCGACGAAGCCAGCGCGGCGATACTGGCCGATGCCGCGAACCGCTGCGCAGGGTCGATGCCCGAGGCCGCCGGCGAGCTGATTCTCGCGGCGTTCCACGCGGTCCGGC
This sequence comes from uncultured Actinomycetota bacterium, assembly GCA_963714145.1. GTDB lineage: Bacteria > Actinomycetota > Actinomycetes > Mycobacteriales > CADCTP01 > JBBWZH01. Next base: position 129,570 of record OY970235.1, read on the forward strand.
CGAACCAGGGCTCGTGGTTGGCGTTGGGGCAGCGGTGTGTCGAGCTGCTGGGCCTGGTCCAGCGGTGCCTGGAGGCCATCGAGGTCGCCGACCTGCTGCTGGCCCATACCGACGACGACGAGTCGGCCGGCCGGATCGAGATCGCCGTGGCCCGGGCCCTCTGGCTCACCGGCCGCTGGCAGGCGTCGGTGGAACGCAGCACGAAGACGCTGGCCCGGCGCCACCTCTCGCCACTGCTGCGGGCGCGGTTGGTCGCGTTGCAGGCGCTCGCGCTGTCCCGGGTCGAGCCCGCCCGCAGCGCGGTGACCACGGCCGAGCACGCGCTGCGCGAGGCCGAGCAGGTCGCCGACGACGACGCGCGGGTGCTCGCCCGGCACGCCCTGGCCGAGGTCTCCCGGAACCGCGGAGATCATGTCGAGTCGTTGCGCCACTACCGGGCATTGCGAGCGGTATCCGGCCCGGCCTACATCGCCCAGGAGTTCCAGGGACTGCAGTATCTCGACCGCTTCCACGACGCCGGGGTCATGCTGCGGACGGCCCGCCGGGAACTGGGCGTCGACAAGGGCACGGTGTTCCTGTCGCTGATCTACGCGCAGATCTGGTGGGACTACAACCTGGCCCGGTTCGACGACGCCGAGGCCGGTGCTCGGACACTGCTGGACCTCGCCCTGGAACGGGGCAGCTACTCGTGCGGCATCGAGGCCGCGTCGCTGCTGAGCCTGGTGTCGCTGCAACGCGGCGACGTGGCCGAGGCCCGGCGCCGGCTGACGGCGGGGTTCGGGCCGGCCGGGCCGGACGACGAGTTCCGCGTCCCGTCGCTGCTGCTCGTCCGGGGGTGGGTGACGGCGGCCGAGGGCGATGTCGACGAGGCGGCAGCGCTGCTGTCCCCGCTGCTGTTCGGCGGCCGGGAGGAGCGCGATCCGTGGCCGTGGAAACCCGGATGGCTGCGGCTGCTCGCCTACATCGGCCTGCTGGCCCGGGATCAGAAGTTCACCGACGAGGTTCTCGTGCTGGCCGATCTGGGGGCCGGCCGGAATCCGCAGGTGGCCAGCTTCGCGGGCACCGCGCTCCAGCTCCGCGGGCTGGTGCGCAAGGACCTGGCCCTGCTGGAGCGCGGCGCCGAGATCCTGGCCCGCAGCCCGCGACCGATGATGCAGGCGGGGGCGTACGAGGATCTCGGCGTCGAACTGCTGCGCCGGGAGCGCACCCGCGAGGGAGCCGAGCTGCTCGACCGGGCCTGGGAGATCTACCGGCGGGTCGACGCCACCGGGCCGCTGGTGGAGGTGCAGGACGCGATGCGGCAGGCGGGCCTGCGCCGTGCCGCCTGGCTCGCGGTACAGCCGCGGCCGGCCAGCGGCTGGCCGGCCCTGACCCGGTCGGAGCAGAAGGTCGCCCGGTTGATCGGCTCCGGATACACGAACAAGGCCGCCAGCGAAGAGCTGGGAGTCTCGGTGAACACGATCGGGACGCACCTGCGGGCGGTCTTCGCCAAGCTTGGAGTCCGCTCCCGGGTCCAGCTGACCAATGTCCTGCACCAGCAGCACGCGGAACGTCTGGCCGCGCGGTCCTGATCGCCGCCGAAGTGACGGGCCAGGTAGCGGCTCGGCTATTCGGAGCAGCACCGCTCGTGCAATTGTCCGGCGTGTTATGCAGAGATGTTTAACATAGCCCGGGCGGCGCCAAACATGCCTTGACGTCCGGGTATCCCCGCACCTACGGTCGCAAATCAGCGTGATCAACGTCTGAGATTCCGCTGTACCGTCGCAGACTTCGTGGCCGGCACGTCTGGAAAACATCCCCGGTCTGACTTTGGCGACCGGGGATTTCGGCGAGGAGTGCAATTTCGTGATGAATGCGTGACGCATAAGTTGGTCGCGCCGGCGCGTGGTCGTGCTCGGTGGAATCGGGCGGCCACCGACCGGCCCGGGCCGGATCGCATCTTGAGGAGTAGAGAGTGTTGCCGCGCCTCGGTTTCTTCCTGCATTCCCATCGCAAGCTGGTCGGTCTCGGCGTGGTGGCTTTCGTCATACTCTGCGGAGCGTGGGGTGGCGCCGTACAGAGCAAGTTGACGGTGGCCCGGGACGCGTTCGACGCGCCACATTCCGAGAGCGTCGTCGCGGCGCAGGAGTTGGAACGCGCCGGCGGAGCGAGTGCGGAGCCGGACTTCGTGGCCCTGGTCCGCAACTCCGACGGCATCGACAGTCCGGGCGGGCGGGCCCAGGTCCAGCGGGTGGTCGGCGTCATCGGCGGGCAACCCGCGGTGGCCCGCGTCGCGGCGCCATTCGGCACCGACGCGGGGCTGCGTACCCCGATCTCCACCGACGGCCGGGTGACGTTCGTGGCCGCCTACTTCAAGCCGATCGACGGCACCACCGCGCAGACGGACGCGCAACAGCTCAAACAAGCGCTGGACGGAGTCCCCGGCGTCGAATCCGGCGGCCCGCTGCTGGTGTATTCGCAGATCAACGACCAGGTCAAGCACGACGCGACACTGGCGGAGCTGATCGCATTCCCGGTGTTGTTCCTGCTGGCCCTGCTCTTCTTCCGCAGCGTGGTCGCGGCCACCCTGCCGCTGCTCATCGCCGCGATCTCCACCGTGGGCTCGTTGGCCGTCCTCCGCACGGTCAACGAGTTCACGACCGTGTCGGTGTTCGCGGTCAACCTGGTCACCGCGCTCGGGTTAGGCCTGGCGATCGACTACTCGCTGTTCATCGTCAACCGGTACCGCGAAGAACTCGTGGTCGGCGGGCCGCCCGCGGCGGTGCTGGCCCGCACTGTCGCCAGCGCCGGCCGGACCGTCGCGTTCTCCTCGGCGACCGTGTTCCTGGCGTTCCTCAGCCTGCTGCTGTTCCCCCAACAGACCATCCGCTCGATGGGCATCGGTGGGCTCGCGGTGGCGGTGATCTCCGGCCTCGCCGCGCTCATCGTGCTGCCCGTGGTGCTGGACAAGTTGGGCGACCGGGTCAACTCGCTGGCCCCGGCCCGGCTGCAGCGCGCCGCCCGGCGCAGCGCCCAACCGGACGAGAGCGGCGGCTGGTACCGGCTGGCGTCGTTCGTGATGCGCCGCGCGGTCACGGTTGCCGTGGCCACCGCCGTGCTGCTCGTCGCGATCGGCATCCCCGCGCTCGGCATCAAGTTCGGCCGGCCGGACGCCACCGTGCTGCCCGCCGGCGCCAGCGCCCGGCAGGTTTCCGAGCAGATCAACGCGGCCTTCGGGGCCAACGCGGCGGCGCCGATCATCGTCGCCGTGCATGGCCCGTCGGACGGTGCCGGCCAGGTGTCGGCCCTGGCCGGCACCGTCGCCCGCCTCCCCGGGGTCGCCGCGGTGCAGCCTCCACAGCAGGTCGGGCCCGGGCTCTGGCAGCTCACCGTGACCAGCCGTGGGGATGCCGTGTCGAGCGACGCGCAGGCCGCGGTGCGGAGCCTGCGCTCGCTGGCGGCGCCGCCGCTGCGGCTGACGGTGAGCGGGGAGCCGGCCCGCTACATCGACCAGCAGACCTCCATCGGCGACCGGCTGCCGGCGGCGCTCGGCCTGCTGGTGGTGACCTCGCTGGCAGTGCTGCTGCTGATGACCGGATCGGTGCTGCTGCCGATCAAGGCACTGATCATGAACCTGCTCACGCTGAGCGCCATGTTCGGCGTGCTCGTGCTGGTCTTCCAGGACGGTCACCTGTCCGGCCTGCTCGACTTCACCAGCACCGGCTCGCTCGAACCGGAGACGATGGTGCTGCTGTTCGTCGTCGCGTTCGCGCTGACCACCGACTACGGCGTCTTCCTGCTCACCCGGATCAAGGAGGCGCGGGACGCCGGCCGGCCGAACACCGAGGCGGTGGCGTACGGGCTGGAGCGGACCGGGCGCATCGTGACGTCAGCGGCGGTACTGATGTGCGTCGCGCTGGGCACGCTGACGGTCTCGAAGATCGGCTACATCAAGCAGCTCGGCCTCGGCGCCGTGCTGGCGATCGCCATCGACGCCGGGCTGGTCCGGCCGCTGCTGGTGCCGGCCCTGATGAAGCTGCTCGGGCGCTGGAACTGGTGGGGGCCGCCCCGGTTCCGCGCCATCGGGCAGCGGATCGCGGTCGAGCCCGCGATCGAGCCGTCCGTCGAGACGTCCGGGTCCGCCCGCTAGGGGACGTGCGCTCGCCGAGTTCACCACATCTGTCGACGATCACGTTCTGGAGTCAACGATGCAGCATCTGGGAATCAGCGATCGCGTCGATCTCCCGATCGACCGCATCCCCACCCGCTGGTACAACGTCATGCCGGACCTGCCCCGGCTGCCCGAGAAGTACATCGACAACGCCACCGGCGAGGCGGTGACGCAGGAGTACATGGAGCGGCTGCTGGTCAAGGCGTTGGCCGCGCAGGAGAGCTCGCTCGAGCGCTGGATCACGATCCCGGAGCCGGTGCGGGACGCGTACAAGCTCTGGCGTCCGACCCCGCTGGTCCGCGCGGTGGCGCTGGAACGGGAGCTCGACACCCCGGCGCAGATCTGGTTCAAGTACGAGGCGACCTCGCCGACCGGGAGCCACAAGCTCAACTCCGCGCTCGCCCAGGCGTACTACGCGAAGCGGGACGGCCACACGAGGCTGGTGACCGACACCGGCGCCGGGCAGTGGGGCAGCGCGCTGGCCCTCGCCTGCCGGCTGATGGGTCTGGACCTGCTCGTCTTCATGGTGCGCGCGAGCTACCACCAGAAGCCCTACCGCCGGCACCTGATGCAGACCTACGGAGCCCAGGTCCGGCCCAGCCCGAGCGACACGACGGACTTCGGCCGGCGGCTGCTCGCCGAGCGCCCGGACCACCCGGGCAGCGAGGCGACGGCGGTCAGCGAAGCGATCGAGTGTGTCTACGACGACCCGGGCTCCCGGCTCGCGGTCGGTGCGTTCTCCAACCACTGCCTGCTCCACCACACCGTGATCGGGCTCGAACTGCGCGAGCAGCTCGCTGAGATCGGCCGGACCCCCGACTACCTGATCGCGTCCGTCGGGTGCGGCTCCAACCTCGGCGGCTTCGCCCTGCCGTTCCTGGAAGACAAGCTGAACGGGGCGGACATCACGATCCTGGCCGCGGAGCCCGCGGCGTGCGCCCCGCTGACGCACGGCGAATACCGCCTCGACTACGCCGACGCCGGCGGCCGGGGGCCGGGGGTCTACACGTACACGCTCGGCCACGACTTCGTGCCGCCGCCGATCCACGCCGGCGGGCTGCGCTACCACGGTTGCGCCCCGCTGGTCGGCCTGATCCGGCACGAGGGCCTGCTCGACGCGGTCGCCTACCCGCAGACCCAGGTCTTCGACGCCGGCAGCATGTTCGCCCGCCTGCAGGGCTACCTCCCGGCGCCCGAGACCTGCCATGCCATCCGCGCGGTCATCGACGTCGCCGAGGACTGCAAGCGGACCGGGCGCGAAGCCACGATCGTCTTCAACTACAGCGGCCACGGCCTGCTCGACCTCGAGGCGTACGGCCGCTACAACGCCGGCCTGCTCCGGGACGTCGAGAAGGAAGACTTCGTGGCGCCCAGTCTGGAGGCACTGCCGGTATGAGGTCGTATCCCCTCTACATCGACGGCAAGGACGTCGACGGCGACCGGTGGACGTACGTCGTGCGCGCCTCGGCGCTGCTGCGTGACACCCGGCCCGCGTTCAAGCTCAAGCGGGCGCTCGAGCTCGGCCAGCCGGTCGAGCCGACCGAGGACGTGGTCGGCCGCTGTGCGGTGGCGAGCGCCGAGGACTGCGAGCGCGCCCTGCGCGCGGCCCGGCGGGCCAGCCACACCTTCCGGCTCCTGCCGCAACAGACCCGCAGCCAGATCATCATCGAGTTCAACCAGACGCTGGCCGACCGCAAGGACGAGCTGATCGACATCCTGATGGCCGAGGGCCATCCCCGCCGGCTCGCCCAGTGGGAGGTGAGCGGCATGTTGCGCGGCTGCGACGAGCCGACCGTCAGGTGGTACGAGACCCAGCTCCACCAGACGTTCGAATCGGACGGCCGCCGGCTCGAGCTGGTCCGCAAGCCCGACGGGGTGGTCTGCGTCAGCCCGCCGCAGAACGCGGCCGGCTCCAACGCCGGCCTCGGGGTGCTCGCCATCCTCGCCGGCAACGCGCTGGTGGTGAAGGCCCCGCGGTCGACCCCACTGAGCGTGATGTTCGTCTTCCGCGACATCCTCGCGCCGATTCTGGAGCGCTACGGCGCGCCGCCGGGCACGCTGAACCTGGTCAGCGGGCACTCGGGAGCCATCCTGCGCAGCTGGGTCAGCAGCCCGCTGGTCGACGACATTCTCTACTTCGGCGACAGCGAGTCGGGTCTCAAGCTCGGCGAGGACTGCGTCCGCAACGGCAAGAAGGCGATCCTCGAACTGGCCGGCAACGACGGCTTCGTCGTCTGGCGGGACGCGGATCTCAGCGCCGCGGCGCGGGCCCTGGAGGAGTGCTTCTACGGGTCCAGCCAGATCTGCATGGTCCCGAAGTACGCGATCGTCCATCCGGATGTCGCCGACCGCTTCCTCGAACTGTTCCTCGATCGGGTCGCCACGCTGCGCCCGGGCTACCCGGAGGACCCGGAGGTCCTGCTCAGCCCGGTGCTCAAGGTCGACCGCTTCTTTGACTTCCTGGCCGAGGCACGCGGCAGCGGCGGCGAGGTGCTCTGCGGCGGCGAGCGGGTGGACGTCGACGGCGTGCAGTCGACCACGGGCTCGTTCTTCCAGCCGACGGTCGTGCGCATCGACGGCCTCAAGCGGGCCGCCGGCCTCGCCTGCGTCCGGGAGGAGACCTTCTTCCCGATGCTGCCGATCGTCGTTCCCGAGCCCGACTCGGACGAGCAGCTGTTCACCGACATGATCGACTTCGTCAACGCGAACGAGTACGGGCTACGCAACTCGGTCTGGGCCGGCGACGAACAGATCACGCACCGGTTCGTCGACGGCGTGACCAACGGTGGCCTGCTGAAGGTCAACGACTCGCACATCGGGTTCATCTCGTACCTGTCCACCCACGGTGGCACCGGCCGGACCGGCGGCCCGTACGGGGAACTCAACTACGTCGGGCTCCGCACCACCCACCTGCAGGGCATCTCCTGGGGCGACGGGGATCCGCGGCCGCTGGATCCGCGGGTCGTGCCGGCCGGCGAGCCGGTCCGGGGCTAGAGCCGTGTCGGCCAACGGCTCGGCCGCCGCCCGGGTCGGCGCGCGGCGAACGACCGACGAGCACTTCGACGTGATCGTCGTCGGGGCCCGCTGCGCCGGGTCGCCGCTGGGCACGCTGCTGACCCGGGCGGGCCTCAAGGTGGTCGTCGTCGAGCAGGCGACGTTCCCGAAGCCGGTGCTCTCCTCGCATCTCATGGAAGCGGACGGGCTGCAGTTCCTGCAGCGGCTCGGCGTGCTCGAGCCGGTGCGGGCGACCGGCGTGCGCTTCCTGCGGCAGGTCGACCTGCGGCTCAACGAGCTGGAGATCACCACCCGCTGGCCGCTGCGGTTCGACGACCTCGGTGGCGCCGCCTTCCTCCGCCGGCACCTGCTCGACTCGATCCTGGCCGACGCCGCGGCGCAGGCGGGCGCCGACGTCCGGATGGGCGCCAAGGTCGTCGAGGTGCTATGGGACCGGCAGCGCGTGCGGGGTGTGCGGGTCCAGCGCGACGGCACCGACACCAGGCTGTACGCGCCGCTGGTGGTCGGCGCCGACGGCCGCAACTCGACCGTCGCCTACATGTGCGGTGCGCGCAAATACAACATCAACCCCAACCAGCGCTCGTACTACTTCACCTTTTTCACCGGCGCCGACCCGGCCTACTCCGACCACTTCATCTTTCACCGCTGGGGCGACCGGATGGTGTGGGCCGGGCCGGCGGACGGCGGGCTCTACCTGCTCGGCGTCTCCCCGCAGACGCACGAGCGCGACTACTTCCAGCGCAACACCGAGCAGGGCCTGCTCGCGCACCTGCGCACGTGCGCGCCCACCGCGGCGGCGCTGGCCGACGCGCGGATCGCCACGAAGATCTTCGGCATCAAGCGGTTCGACGGCTACTTCCGGCAGGCCACCGGCCCCGGCTGGGTGCTCGCCGGCGACTCGGGGCACTTCAAGGACCCCGCGGCCGGCCGGGGGATCGGCGACGCGTTCCTGCAGGTCGAGGCGCTCGTGCCGGCGATCGTCCGTGGTCTCGGCGGCTCCGGCGACAGTCTGGACACGACGCTGCGCTGGTGGGGCGAGTGGCGGGACCGGTGGTTCGCGGGGCACTACTGGCTGGCCACCGATCTCGGCCGGGCCGGTTCCTTCCCGTCGATGGTCCCGGACGCGGTCCGGCGGCTCGAGGACCGCGGCGAGCTGGACCGGTTCTTCGACCTCTTCAGCCACCGCTCGCAGTACTACGACGTCTTCCCGCTGCGGGACATGGGCCTGGCCACCGGGCGGAGGCTGCTGTCCGGGCGGGCCCGGCGGGCGCCGCTGGTCCAGGAGGCGGTCCGGCTGCTGGCCCGCGAGCCGCGCCGCCGGTGGATCAACCGCCACCCGGATCTCGCCGCCTCGGACACCAGGGCGGCGCCCGGCGGGCGCCGGCTGGCCACCGCCGGACCGGCCACCGGGGAGCCGGCCACCGCCGGACCGGCCACCGGGGAGCCGGTCACTGCCGGGCAGACCACCGGCGGGGCTGCCGACGGCGCGGCGGCCACGCCTGCGCTGCTCACCGATGGGAGCTGGTGGCCCCGATGAGTCCGATGTGGACAGCGCACCGAGGTCCGGGGTGGCCGGCCCGCAGGAGTCCGATGTGGACGGAGCCGCCGTGCGGCAGGTGATCGACGAGCCCCGGCTGGAGGCGGACGCGATCGTGATCGGCGCCGGCCTGGCCGGGCTGACGGCGACCCGCGAGCTGGCCGACGCCGGCTGGACCGTGCGGCTGCTGGAGGCACGCGACCGGGTCGGCGGGCGGCTCAAGGGCTACCCGCTGTCCGACGGCAAGGCGGTGGATCTCGGCGGGGAGTACTTCGGCGACAAGAGCACCGCCATCGCGGAAACGGCGCGCTCGGTGGGTGTGCGCGGGTTCCGGACCTTCGACCGGGGCAAGCGCATCACGTACCTCGGCGGGCGCCGGTTCGAGTACTCCGGCCTGTTCCCGGTGCGGATGGGGCCGGCGACGCTCGCCGATTTCGGCCAGGCGGTGCTGAAGATCGAGCGGCTCGCCCGCCGGGTCCCACCCGACGCCCCGTGGGCCGCCCGGAACGCGCGGCAGCTGGACAGCCAGACGTTCTGGTCGTGGCTGCGGCGCAACGTGGCCACCTCGACCGCGCGGGCGTTCCTCACGATGGCGGTCGAGGCCGCGTACTGCGCCGCCCCGGCCGACCTGTCGCTGCTGCACGTCCTGTACTACGCGAACGCGTCCGGCGGCTTCCGCTACCTGCTGGAGATCAGCGGCGGCATCCAGCGTTACCGGTTCGACGGCGGCGCGCACAGCATTCCGGCGAAGCTGGCGGTCCGGCTGCCGGACGAGCTGCGGGTCGGCGCGGTGGTGCGGACGATCGAGCAGCGACCCGACTCCGTCGTCGTCAGCGGGCCGGGTTTCCAGGCGCGGGCCCGCTGGGTCGTCGTCGCCGTCCCGCTGACGCTGGCCGGGCGGATCGCCTACCAGCCGGCGCTGCCCGGCTACCGCGACCAGCTGACCCAGCGGATGCCGGCCGGCGCGGCGATCAAATGCCTGGCGATCTACGACGAGCCGTTCTGGCGGGCCGCCGGGCTCAGCGGCCAGCTGACGAGCGACGACGGGCCGTTCCGGGTCGCCTTCGACACCTCCCCGGCGGACGGCAGCCCCGGCGTCCTGTCCGCCTTCGTGACCGGGTCGGCGGCCCGCACGCTGACCCGCCTGCCGCGGGCGGAGCGGCGCACCGCGGTGCTCGACGGGCTCGTCCGCGGGCTCGGCCGGCGGGCCGGCACGCCGGTGGACTTCGTCGAGCAGAACTGGCTGGACGAGGAGTTCACCCGCGGCTGCTACCACGGGTTCGCCCCGCCGGGCGTCTACACCGCGTACGGGCCGGCGCTGCGGGCGCCGATCGGGCGCATCCACTGGGCCGGCACCGAGACCGGCGTGCACCAGATGGGCTCGATGGGCGGCGCGGTCGACTCCGGGCGGCGGGTGGCCCGCGAGCTGCTCGCGCGCGCGGCCGGCGAGTTCGATCCGCGCGCCGGGATCGCCAACGGAGCCCGTCATGACTGACCCCACGGCGGCCGGCCCCGCGGTGACCGGCCGCGCGGTGGCCAGCGGCGCCGGTCGCGGCGGGCCGGCGCCGCTGCTCATCGTGGGTGGCTACGGCCTGGTCGGGGAGCAGGCCGCGCGGCTGCTGCGCCGGCGGCACCCGGAGCTGCCGTTGCTGCTGGGCGGTCGCAACCCCGGCCGGGCACAGGCGCTGGCCGCCGCGATCGGCGCGTCGACGGTCGTCGTCGACGCCGGCTCGCCGCAGCCGCTGGCGTCGCTGCCGGAGCGCCCCGCGGCGGTGCTCGCGGCGGTCAGCGACCCCGGTGATCACCTGCTGGTCGACGCGATGCGCCGCGGCATCCCGATCGCGGACATCCACCGCGCCGGCCAGGCCAGCATCCTCGACGTCGCGGTGGCCGCCGCCGCCGAACGCCCGGCCGCGCCGGTGCTGCTGTCCGGGAGCTGGCTGGCCGGGGTGTCCGCGCTGCTGGCCGCCGCGGTGGTCGGCGAGCTCGGCGGCGCCGACCGGGTGGACATCTCGGTGCTGGCCTCGTCCGACGACCGCGTCGGCCCCGACTCGTGGGGTTTCAGCGAGCGGCTGCCCTGGCCGTACTACGTGATGCGGGACGGCCGGCGGCGCGCGGCGCACCCGCTGACCGGGCTGCGTCAGGTGCGCTGCGCGGACGACCGGGAGCGGCCGGCGGTGCTGGTCGGCACGCTCGAACAGACCACGCTGCCGGTCACGCTGGGCGTGCCGACCGTCGAGACGCGGATGGCGCTGCAGTCCACGGCCACGCTCTACGGGCTGATCGGGCTCAAGCGCTCCGGCGCCCTGCGCGCCCTGGCCCGCCCGGGTCTGCGGCGGGTCCGCGCGGCCCTGCTGCAGCGGCCGGGCAGCGGCGACTTCGCCGGCATCACGGTCACCGCGACCGACCAGGGCCGGTCGGTGTCGGTCGACCTGCTCGACACCCGCGGGCAGGCGCACCTGAGCGCCGTCGGCGCCGCCTGCGCCGCCGAGCGGGTGCTGGCGCCCGGGCTGCCGGCCGGCATCTCGTTCCCCGAGCAGTCCGCACGACCCGCCGCCGATCTGGAGCTGCTCCGGCAAGCCGGCGTCGTGGTCCGGCTGACCGGCTTCGGCCCGGACACCGCAAACCCCCGGCGCACGGACGTGACGCCGGCGACGACCGCGCGAGAAGAAGAGGTCGCACACCCATGAACAGACGCGACACGCCGGGTCTGCTGCTCGGCGCCCTGCGTGCCGTCGGCGCCGCCGCGTTCCTGGCGCCGGCGCTCGGCGCGAAGACGTTCGGCGTCCCCGCCGACGCCGAGGGCACGTACCTGGTCCGCCTGTTCGCGGCCCGCAACGTGGCGCTGACCGCGGGGCTGCTCGCCAGCCGGGGCGAGGCGCGGGCGCTCTGGTACCGGGCCGGCATCGCCTGCGACGCGCTCGACGTCGCCGCCGGGCTGCTCGGCTACCGTGCCGGCAAGCAGCGTTCGTCCGCGGTGGTCGACACGAGCGCCTCGCTCGCCGCGGCGATGCTCGGTGTCGCCGGGCTGCGCCAGGCCGGGCGGGGCCAGGCCGGGCGGTCGACCCGGAGACGGTCCCGATGACCGCGACCACCCCCAACGCACGCGTCGACGGCGTCGCCGCGCCGACCGACCACGGCGACCGGGTCTGCGTCATCGGCGCCGGATCGGCCGGCATCGCGATGTGCCGCGCGCTGGTGCTGCGGGACATCCCGTTCGACTGCTACGAGCGCGGCTCGCGGCTAGGCGGCCTGTGGCGGTACCCGGCCGGCGGCGGCGGCAGTTGCGCCTACGCGTCGCTGTTCGCGAACACGTCGAAGACCGTCATGCAGTACCCGAGCTACCCGATGCCCGACGACTACCCGGACTACCCGCACCACACCCAGGTGGCGCGGTATTTCGACGACTACGCCGAGCACTACGGCCTGCGCGAGCACATCCAGTTCGACACCGAGGTGACCCGGGTCGAGCCGGACGGCGGCGGCTGGCTGGTGGCGCTCGGCGACGGGACAGTGCACCGCTACCGCGCGGTGCTGGTCGCGTCCGGCGGGCGGCACGGCGCGCCGGTCCACGGCCAGTTCGACGGCAGCTTCGCCGGCCGCGAGCTGCACGCCTTCGACTACGACAGCCCGGCCGAGTTCGCCGGCCAGACCGTCGTGGTCCTCGGGCTCGGCGCGACCTCGGCGGACATCGCCACCGAGGTGTCCCGGGTCGCCGCGGCCACCTACCTCAGCGCCCGCACCGGCCACTACGTCGTGCCGAAGATCCTCGAAGGACGGCCGATCGACAAGCTCACGCCGTTGATGAAGCGGCTGTCGGTGGAGCAGCGCCGCCCGCTGCTGACGCTGATGCTCAAACTGGTGCACGGCGACATGACCGCCTACGGCCTGCCGGCGCCGCCGTACAAGCCCGGGCAGGGTCCGCTGATCTCCACCAGCGAGTTCCTGCCGGCGATCGTGCACGGCCGGATCACCCCGAAGCCGGTGGTCACGGCCGCCGAGGGCGGCACCGTGCGGTTCGCCGACGGCGAGACGGTCGAGGCGGACGCGATCATCCACTGCACCGGCTACCGGATCGCCTTCCCGTTCCTGGACGACACGCTGGCCGGCGACGGGGTCGACGCGCCGGCGCTGTATCACCTGGTCGTGCCGCCGGAGACGGACGGGCTCTACTTCATCGGGCTGCTGCACTCGATGATGTCGCTGATGCCGCTGGCCGAGTCCCAGGCGGACTGGGTCGGCGACCTGCTCACCGGGGCGGTCCGGCTGCCGTCCCGGGCGGACATGTGGTCGCAGATCAGGCGCTCCCGCCGCCGTCAGGACAAGCGCTTCTACGACTCCTCGGGGCACCTGCTGGTGGACCCGAACGAGTACCAGCGGCTCATCGCCACCGAGCGCCGCAGCCACGCAACGACCGATCGCCCGGGTGTCGCCACGGCTGCCCGCGGAAGGGGATGAGTCACATGGTTTCCATCGCAGGCGCGGAGTCGGCACGGCCCGCGGCCCCCGCCGCCGCCCGCCGCACCGACGCGAAGACGCTGCTTCGCGGCCAGTTCGAGCCGCGGCGGATCTCGCTGCGCAAGCCGGTCAACGTCGGCCTGATGGCCGAGCTCGCCGCGGAGAAGTTCGGCCGCGTCCCGCTCTACCTGGACCAGCCGTTCGCCTGGGACCCGCAGCAACGGGTCGAGCTCGACTACGTCGAGTGCGCGACGCTGGTGGGTCAGATGTCGGCGGTGTTCGCGGCGGCCGGCGTCAAGCGGTGGGACCGGGTGGCGATCGTCAAGACCCCGAACTACGACGTCCAGTCGCTGGCCTGGGCCGCCGCCCGGATCGGTGCCATCCCGGCGCTCATCTCGGCCCGGCTGGACCCGGACATCATCAACATCCTGCTCGACCGCCTGCAGCCCCGGTTCATCGTCACCGACCCGGACGTCGCCCGGTACGCCCGGCTGGACGCGGCCAGGCTGCGCGCGCTGAACTGCACGGCCATCGCCAGCATCGACGGCGGGATCCCGGTGGCGGACCTGTGGGGCGCCCCGGTGCCGGCGCCGAGCCCGCTCAAGGACGACGAGCCGATGATGATCACCCACACCTCGAGCACGACCGGGGTGTCCAAGATGGCCGAGGCCTCGGCCATCGGCGTGACGTTCTCGGCCCTGATGGAGTCCATCTTCCCGTTCGTCCACAACCCCGACGAGCTGTTCGCGAGCGCCATCTCGCACGTGCACGTGCGCGGCGCCGTGACGCAGCTGGCCTCGTTCTCGCGCGGCACCCCGCTGCTGGGCATCGGCCGGCCCGACGACGACACGATCGTGCGGCTGTTCAGCCGGTACCGACCCACGATCGTGGAGGCCCATCCGAACGCCTTCGTGGGCTGGGAACAGCTGGCGGACGACCCGGCCCGGCCGTTCTCCAGCCTGCGCGTCTTCTTCAACACGTTCGACGCCATCCACCCGCGCACCATCCGCCGGCTGCTGGCCGCGTCCAAGCGCGGCTTCCCGGTGTGGATCCAGTGCTACGGGATGACCGAGACCCAGGTGGTCTCGGTCCGCGTCTACACGAAGCGCTCGGCGCAGCGGCTGCGCGGCAGCGACTCGCGCAGCGTCGGCTGGCCGGTTCCCGGGGTCCGGGTCCGGATCGCCGACCCGGAGACCGGCCGGCGGCGGCGCGACCAGCACGAGCCGGGGATGATCCAGGCCAGCACCCGCGCCCGCGCACTGTCCTTTGTGGGCACACCGGAGAAGTTCTCGCAGCGGCGGCACGGCAAGTGGTTCGACACCGGCGACTGGGGCCGGCTCAACCGGTGGCGGCAGGTCGAGGTGCTCGACCGCGTCGCGGACCGCATCGACGGCGTGCAGAGCTGCCTGTGGATCGAGGACGTGCTGCTGGACCGGATCCCGGACGCGGAGGAGATCGTCGTCGTGCCGGACGAGCGCGGCAAGCCGGTCCCGGTCGTCTGCATGCGGGACGGGAAGTCGCTCGACGCCGCCACCTGGCGCACCGCTGCCGCCGGTCTCACCGGGCTGGGCGACCCGTTCGAGGTGAAGCCGGCCGAGCTGCAGCGGACCGCGACCGTCAAGGCGCGCCGCTACCTGCTCACCGAGATGATCAAGAATGGCGATCACGGGCGGGACGGCACGGTCCGGCCCGAGGTCGTGCTGCGCGACGGGGCGTGAGGAGCGGTGGTGCGGCACATCAGCGAGAACCCGTCGATCGAGGCCGATGTCATCATCGTCGGCGCGGGCTTCGCCGGGATCACCGCCGCCCGCGAGCTGAAGCGGGCCGGCCTGACGGTGGCGCTGCTGGAGGCCCGCGAGCGCCTCGGTGGCCGCTCGCTGAGCCGGCCGATCGGCGACGGCAAGGTCGTCGAGCTGGGGTGTGAGTTCCACGGCCAGGACGACTCGATCAGCGCCCGGGCCGCCCGCGAAGTCGGCATCGGGTCGCACAAGGTTTACGACACCGGCTACCGGCTGATCGAGGACGGCGGCAAGCTGGTCCGCTGGAAGGGCATGTTCCCGAAGGTCAGCCCGGTCACGCTGGCCGACTTCGGGCAGGCGGCGCTGCGCCTGGAGTGGATGCGCCGCGAGGTGCCGCAGGAGGCGCCCTGGCAGGCGCCGCACGCCGCGCGGTGGGACAGCGAGACGATGTCGTCCTGGACGCGGCGCAACCTGCGCACCCGCGGCGGCCGGACGCTGATGCGGCTGATGATCGAGGCCGGGATGGCCGCCGCGCCCACCGACGTGTCCCTGCTGCACGTGCTGAACTACTCGAACGGCACCGGCGGCTTCCGGGCGATGACCACCGTCACCGGCGGCACGCTGGAGAACCGGTTCGTCGGCGGGTCGCACGGCCTGGTGCTGCGGCTGGCCGAGAGCGTGGCGGCGGAGACCTTCGTGGGCGCGGCGGTGCGGCAACTCCGGCACGGCCGCGACCAGGTCCGGGTCAGCGGGCCCGGGTTCGAGGCGGTCGGCCGTCGGGTGGTCGTCGCCGTACCGGTGCCGCTGGCCGGCCGGATCGACTACGACCCCCCGCTGCCGGGCCACCGCGACCAGCTCACCCAGCGCATGACGATGGGCTCGGCGATCAAGTACCTCGCGCTCTACGACGAGCCGTTCTGGCGCGCCGACGGGCTGACCGGCCAGGTGATCAGCCCGCACAGCCTGGTCCGGGCGGTGCTCGACGGGTGCCCGCCGGACGGCACCCCGGGCGTGCTCACCGCCTTCGTCACCGGGCCGGCCGCCCGGGAGATGGCCCGGCTTGCCGAGAGCGAGCGGCGGGAGACCGTGCTGCGCGAGTTCGTCCGCTACTTCGGGCCACGGGCCGGCCGCCCGTACGACCTCATCGAGCAGAACTGGATGGCCGAGCCGTACACCCGGGGCTGCTACCACGGCTACGCCCCGCCGGGCCTCTACACCGAGTTCGGGCCGGCGCTGCGGGAACCGGTCGGCCGCATCCACTGGGCCGGCGCGGAGACCGTGCCACTCGAGTTCGGCTCGATGTCCGGAGCGATCCACTCCGGCCGGCGGGTCGCGACCGAGATCCTGGCCCGGACCACCGGCGCGCCGGTGCCCCGGGCGCCGGTACCCGGGCCGGCCGAGGCTCGGCCACCGGTGCCCGCGCCGGCCGCGGAGCCCGTACCGGCCGCGGAGCCCGTACCGGCCGATGCGGCCGGGCCGGGACGGCTGCCCGCCGGGCCGGCCTGACCACCTCACCCGCCCCACCGGAGGAGCCCTCGCGATGCTGCTGTCCGTGCACCTCGCCGACCTCGGCATCGGCCCGGCGATCGCCGCGCTGCGGTCCCGCCCCGACCCGGCGGCGATCGACGGCCTCCGCTACGCCGAGACCTGGCTGATGACCCCGCTGCGGACCGGGCTGCTGCCCGGGATGAAGGTCACCGGCGCCGCCCTGATCACCGCGTGGGACGACGACGAGTCCCTCGACCGGTTCGGCTCCCACCCGTCCGCCAGGCCGTACCAGCGGGGCTGGCGGGCCCGGTTCGAGCCGGTCCGCACGGTCGGCGCCTGGCCGCCGCTGCCGGACCTGCCGCGGCAGGAGCGGCCCACCGGCGACGACCCGGTCGCGGTGCTCACGATCGCCCGGATGCGGCTGCGGCGGGCCGGGGCGTTCGCGGCGGCCGCGGCCGCCGCCGAACGGGAGGCGCGCTCCCACCCCGCGTTCCTGGCCGGCACGTCGCTGATGCACCCACCCAATCTGATCAGCACGTTCTCGCTCTGGCGCAGCGCCCGGGAGATGCGCCAGTACACCGTCGGCTCCTACCCGGGCGGGCACCTGCGGGCGATGCGCGCACACGAGGAACGGGTGTTCCATCACGAGACGGTGTTCGTCCGGCTGCGGCCGTACGCGGTCGAAGGGCAGTGGGCCGGGCGTAACCCGCTCGATGGCGTACGCCCGCAGTCGGCAATCCTGGGGGCCGACGCCGGCACCCGCGCCGGCGACGCGGTCGGGGCGCTGCCGGGCCGCGGCGACGACGGAGACGAGGGCGATTCATGACGATGTGTCCCGGCGGCCACCTCCGCTCCGCACCTCACGCGCTCGCTGCGATGCTCACTACGGAGGCCGCCTCATGACCACGAAGACGATCGAGCTGTCCGCCGGGACGGTCGAATACCAGGACACCGGCGGCGACGGACCGGTGCTCGTGCTGCTGCACGGGCTGCTGATGGACGCGTCGCTCTGGGACGGGGTGATCGCCGACCTCGCCGCGGACCACCGGTGCATCGCCCCGACGCTGCCGCTGGGCGCCCACACCAGCCCGGTGCAGCCGGGCACCGACCTGTCGCTGCCCGGGATCACCCGGCTCGTCGCGGAGTTCCTCGAGAAGCTCGACCTGACCGACGTCACCGTGGTCGGCAACGACACCGGCGGCGCCCTCGTGCAGTTGCTGGCCGGCGACGGCGACGCCCGGGTCGGCCGGATCGTGCTCGCCTCCTGCGACGCGTTCGACAACTTCCCGCCCGGCCTGACCGGCCGGACCGTGGTGCTGACCGGAAAGCTGCCGCCGGCCCTGTTCGGTGCGTTCATGCAGCAGTTGCGGCTCAAGCCGGTCCGGCGGCTGCCGTTCACGTTCGGCTGGCTGACCAAGCGCGGCGACGCCGCCACCGCGCGCTGGCTGAAGCCGGTCTTCCGGCAGGCCGGCATCCGCCGGGACGCGGTGCGGGTGCTGCGCGCGATGGGTGCCGACCGCAAGCTCATGGTCTCCGCCGCCACCGCCCTGGCCACCTTCGACCGGCCCGCCCTCGTCGTCTGGGCGGAGCAGGACCGCGTCATGCCGCCGGAACACGGGCGCCGGCTGGCCGAGCTCCTGCCGCAGGGAAAACTGGTCGAGATCCCGGACAGCTACACGCTGCTGCCGCTCGACCAGCCGGCGGCCCTCGCCCACGCCATCCGCAAATGGGGAGATGCGTGATCGCGCCTGCACCCCACAGCTCACTTGCTGGCTGGGGTGCTCACTCCGGAGGCGGCCTCGTGACCGCCGTTCGAGTGGGTGCGGCCGGCCGGCACGGTCGCCCGGCCGGCCGGCGCGGCGGGTGACCGTGCAGACCGTGCCGGCGGTGCTGGACGAGGCGATGAGCTTCTTCGCGCTGCCCGAGGTCGCGTCGATCACGTCGCCCGGCCGGGTCCGCACGGTTCGGGAGTCGGTGGCGGCGACCGGTACCTACCACCACACCACCGACGAGCTCCTGCTCGGCGCCAAGATCGCCTGGCGCAACCACGCCCGGTGCTCCGGCCGGGCCAGCTGGCGGTCGCTCGAGCTCACCGACGCCCCGCACTGCGACGGCGCCGCGGACATCGCCGCCGCGTGCTGGGACCACCTGCGGCGCTCGACCAACGACGGCCGGCTCCGCGCGCTGATCACGGTGTTCCGGCAGCGCCCGGCCGGCGGCAGCGGCGTCGAGATCGTCAACCCGCAACTGATCCGCTACGCCGGCCACCGGCGCGAGGACGGCTCGATCGTCGGCGACCCGCTGCACGCCGACCTGACCGCCACCGCCGTCCGGCTCGGCTGGCGCCCGGCGGGCACGGCTTTCGACATCCTGCCGCTGATGGTCCGGGTGGACGGCGGCCCGGTGCAGCTGTTCGACGTGCCCCGGGACGCGGTCCTGGAGGTTCCGCTCAGACACCCCAGGTACGCCTGGTTCGTCGACCTCGGGCTGCGCTGGCACGCCAACCCGGCGATCTCCAACCTGACGCTGGAGATCGGCGGGCTGTCCTACCCGGCGGCACCGTTCAGCGGCTGGTACGTGGGCTCGGAGATCGGCGCGCGCAACCTCGGCGACGACGACCGGTACGCGATGCTGCGGACCGTGGCGGAGCTGATGGGCGAGGACACCAGCCGCAACGACACGCTCTGGCGGGACCGCGCGCTGATCGAGCTGAACCAGGCCGTGCTCTACAGCTACCGTGCCAGCGGCGTGCACATCCTCGACCACCACACCGCGGCCAGCCAGTTCGTCCGGCACGTCGACCGGGAGAAGGCGCTCGGGCGGCGGGTGCCGGCCGACTGGGCCTGGGTCAACCCGCCGCTGTCGGCGAGCACGACCGCGACGTACCACCGCGCCTTCGACCCGCCGGACTTCTCCATCCGGCCGAACTTCGTCCCGCGCGGCCCGGCCGGCTGCCCGGTCGCCGCCTCGTGAGCTGACACCCGGCGACCACCGCCGGCGCGCTCCCCGCTCGACCGGGCTCGTCGCGTCGAGTCAGGGCGACGGTGAGTTCTCGCTCACCGCGGCGGGGTCACCGGCAAGCTGCTCGGGCGGCTCGTTACTTCGCCGGTGCGCGTCCGTTGAAGTCCGCCGCTGGATAGCGCTGCTGGCCCGCGTCGAGCTTGCGATGGGCGGCGTCGGCGAGGTCGATGCCGAGGACGTCGGCGAGGCGGACCAGGTAGAGCAGAACGTCGGCCATCTCCTCGCCTGCCCGGGTGGCGAGCGGCTCCTGGGTGGTCAATTCGCGTGCCTCGCCGGCCGGCAACCACTGGAAGAGCTCGGCCAGTTCGCCGACCTCGCCGACCAGGGCGAGGATGAGCGACTTCGGGTCGTGGAATCTGGCCCACTCACGCTGCTCGGTGAACTCGCGCATGCGTTCGGTCAGGTCGGTCAGATCGGACATCCGCCGAGTGTCCCAGCGGCAGCAGGTTAGAGTGTCGCGACACTGCGGCCCGACGGGCTTCCGCGTTCCGGACATGCCCCCACCCGCGCGATTCTTTCGTGCTGCCTGGGGACTGTCTCGTGACGTTGTTGCGGCGTTCGGCTGTCGGCTGCTGGGGGAGGCGAGGGATCCTCGCCGGAAGCCACCCGCGGACCGGCCAACGGTCCTATGTGGTCGTCGAACTGAAGCAATGGACCGCAGTCGAGCTGTTCGAGGACGAGACCAGTCTGGTCACCCTGCCGGGTTTCCCGAATTCACCGCGACTGCACCCCGGCGCGCAGGTCGCCGATAATGCGAATATCTGCTCGACGCACCGAGGTCAGCCAAGGAGCATCCAGGGGCCTGGCCGTCCTGCCGGCGGGAGCCGAGCCCAACGTGCTGTGGCTGGCCTTCCGCAAAGCGCCGGCGAGCAAGTTCGTCCGCAACCGGGTGCGTCTCGACCTGAATCACGGACAACTTCGAGTTCAGGGCCACGCGCCTGCTGTCGCTGGGCGCCGTCCGGCTTGCCGACATCGCCGATGGCGACCGGAGGTCGACCACCTTCGCTGACGTCGAGGGCAACGAGTTCGACCTTATCGACGGCCACGACAGCGAGTAGTCCGACCTGACGGAACCGAGAGGAAGGACGGCCAGGTGGCCAGCACGCACGTGATCGTCCTGCCCGGCGGCGGGTATGCCGAATACACTCCGCACGAAGGCGAGCCGATCGTCAGGTGGCCCACCGACACGGCGTGCACGCAAGTGTGTTCCGCTATCCGCTCCGCGCCCGGCACCCGGCGCCACTGGACGCGCTGCGCGGCGAGATTCGCCGCCAGCGGGCAGAAGGCGCGCACCGCGTCGGGCTCGTCGGGTTCTCCGCAGGCGGTCATCTGGCCGGACTGGCAGCCCTAGCGACCGGCGCCGCGCCCGACGAAACAGCGCAGTTCGCTGTCCTGGGATACGCCATCACCCCGATTGAGACCGAGACCTACCGTCCTTCCCGGCTGATCCCGCTCGGCGAGGGCGCCAGTCCGGAGCTACGCCGGTCAACATCGCTGGACGCTTTGGTCACTCCCCAGTCGCCGCCGTTCTTCGGCTGGCACACCGCGGAGGACCGCTACGTGCCTCCCGAACACACCTACCGCTTGGCCACGGCACCCGGAGCACCAACCCTCGGCGTGGACGGGGGCCGAAACGGCGTCAGCTACGTCTACCGGCGGACTGGTCCAGAACTGGAGGTCAGAGCCGAACTGCGGCGGATCCGCCGCTACGCCCCGACCATTGACGACCAGGCGACTGCGATCCGCTCTCTTGCCTCCCTCGGCGCCGCGAGCCGTTCGAAGATGTTCCCACCGCGCCAGTGGAGGCAGTCAATCCCATAGGTGTGAAGCAGGAGAACGTCGTCATCGATGGGACGATCTGGAAACAGTGCGGTGAGCCGTCTGATCGGCTGAGTGGCGTGTGCTGCGTAGTCCAACAGTTGACCGAGGGCATCCCGGACATATCGATGAGCCGCCGACCGTTTGGCCTCGATCAGATCAGCGTCCGCCACGACATAGAGATCGGACCAGCCGATGGCGAGATGCAATCTCATCGCCTCGCCGTCGGGGAGAGTCTCACGGTACCTCGCCACCAACCGAGCCTCCGCCCGACTGAGGTGCACGGTCCGCGCAGTCCGTTCATATTCCCTGGTCTCAGTCCTATAAGCTTCCGGTGGGACAGCCTTCGACCCGCTGTCGAGAGCCGTCAATAGGACTCTTTCGGCCAGGTTATCCTCGTCGCGCTGGTCGGCACCGTCGAGGCCGAGTCCTGAGATCAGCGCGGCCGAGCGTTCGGGCGAGGGTACCCGCGCTCCCTGAAATACATCACGCGGACTGTAACCCGCCAGTACCTGCAGGTCACTGTACCTGACGTCCTGAACGCGTTGGAAATCGAGCACACTGTAGACGTTGACCCAACTCCCGGTCGCCGGCTCTGGCTTCCACAAGGTGTCGGCCAGCTCAGGATTTCTCAGTCTGCATCCGATTCTTGCGACGGCTTGCAGGTGATTCGCGCCGGTGAAAAGGACGGGGTCGCCCGTCGAGAGGCGATCAATCATCCGATTATGGTGAGCGAGCGCACCCCAGAATCGGGCGGCTCCATTCGGATGAAGCCGGAGAAGCACCGCGACATCTTGATCGTTCAGACACTCTCGCAGCGGCCCCTCGATGAAGGAAACTTCCACTTCCAGGGTATGCGCGAACCGGCTCCTAGTAGCCGGATTTCCATAGGACGGAGCGATGAGTACGAGTGGTCCATGGAAACCCTGGGTATCGACCGTGACGTCCAACATCGCCATGTCGCGGAGAATAAGCTAGCCGACTCAGGTCGGGCCCACCTTCGCAAGGAGAACCAATACAGTGAAGTCAAAGTACATCTCAGAGATGACGCTCGTCACCACCTGAACGGCAACGACCCGACCCTGCCCGGTGCGCAAGCGTTGCTGGCGCTGACACGATCGCCCGGGCACGCGCGGTCACAAAGATCGCCCGAGACAGGTCCGGCCAGGGCTGTTACGGTGTCCCTGCCGCGCAGCGGAGTCTACGGAAGCACCGGGACAACCAGCGCAGTCGACAAACTTTCACTCGTAGTGACGTGCGCTCACGCACGTGGAAGGAACACAACCATGTCCAGAACCGTGCTCGCATTTCTGCCCCAGCACACCACGACCAAGTCTCGTGTGATGGCGATCGTCGACAAGGGCAGCGGCGAAGAGATCGATGCGGTGGCTACCGTTGGATGGCCGCACGAGGCCATCGCGCTCTGCAACATCCTCAATTCTTCCGAGTCCGGTCTCGAGAACCTGTCCGGCCTCTGGGCCAGCCTGCCCGCGAGCGTACGGGCCAGTCTGGAGCGGGCGCGCGACGAGCGCGCGGGAGACGACGACCGGCGCAGTGGGTTGGCCTCGCTGTTCGTCGCCGATCTCGAGGTACCGGATCTTCCGGATCCCGAGGCTGCCGTCGACTGGGCCGTACTGTTCCCCGCGGTTGCCTGCCCGGCGGAAGGCTGCGAGGGCTGCGAGGGCTGTCCGGCGCACGCCAAGGATGCCGCCACCGTCGGCAGCGACAGCGACAGCGACAGCGGCAGCGCCTGCGGTCCGGGCGGTTCGTGTAGTTGCGCGACAGCCGAGCTAGGCGAGGATGACGAGCCGTGCGTGTGCCAGACATACGTGGTCGGCCCCCGCTGGGCAGTCGCGATCTACCAGTCGTTGGCTGAGATCGCTCATCTCCTGGTGGACCACGCTCTCGACCTGATGTGGGGGGTCGAGGGGCCCTCGAGCAGCTTCCCGTCGTCCTTTGTCGCCCAGCCGCCCGGATTCTTCTTACGCCTGGCCAAGGCATGCGCCGATCTCTGCGCTGAACTCGCGCGTGGAGCGGAGCCGATCCCGCACACGATCGCCGAGCAGGTGATGCTGGACGAGGCGGCGCGCTCGTACATCGACGCCTTCATCGGTGGCGACGGGCTCGACGTAGAGAGCATGAAGCGCGACCTGCAGCATCTCCCTGAGGCGTATGGCGACTTCGACATGGACGCGTTGTGGATGTTCCAGATCTCCGACACCGACTGGTTTGAACTGACCGAGTCGGAGAAGATCTTCGACCCGGGCTCGATCGACCGCGTCTTTGATGTGTTGCCTGAAGCGGCGCAGTGGCCCAGGTCCGGTGAGCCAGCGAGCTGACGAGAACGAGGCCAGGCTCGCAACCATCAGCTGCGAGCCCGGCAAGGACGAACCCAGACGTGCCGGCTGGTCAGCACCTTCAACGAGCAGTCGACATTCAGGATGTGCATGATCGCCGCGACGGTCAGTACGCGCCGGGAAGCGTGAACAACAACCGGTCTATCTGCGGCACCCCGGCCGCCTCGGTCGCCTGCCGCAGCAGCCGATACCGATCGGCAACAGCGTCAGCGGCTGCCCGCTCGGCGAGCGGTATCGGTCGTCGGGAAACCGGTAGCGCGTTCCCAAGCTGGTTCAGCCGGCGCACGGCGAGGCGCAGGCCGTCGGTCACCTCGCGTGGCGTGAGCCCATCGACCTTCTTTCGGGCCCCCCACTTGTCCCGGACTACCGCAAGGTAGTATGCGGCCCATCCTTCGTGGCCGGGAGCGCCCGGTATCAGGGCCTGCGCGACTCGGACGGGCAGGGGCACGTCGGCCTCACCTACCGCGTAGCGATCCCGGGTAGTGGCGGCGAGCAAGCGTCCGAGCGCGGCGAACTGCCACCGCTCCAACGGCCCGCGCCCACGGCTGTGCCAGACATCCACGGCTGCGGCAACGTGTGCGACCTCGATCGGGTGGGCAACGCCAGGGCCGCCGCATGATCCGCACACGTCCGCCCAGCCGACGAGCGTCAGCGACCACCACGTCATCTGGTCGGCATCCGCGAGGTCGGTACCGTGGATGCTCTGACAGTCGACGTTGTGCAGCTTGCGACCGCTCGTGTCGCCGATTGCTAGGCGAATCCATCCCCAGGCCGCGACAGCGGCGCACTCCTTCTCCGAAGAAGTGTTGAAAGCCCACGCCGGTGTCGGCAGTGCCGGTGGCAGTGTCAGTTCGCCACCCGACTCGAGAGCCTGGTGCTCCGCCGCTGAACGGAAGTCGACCCAGCGAGAACCGACGACGTGATCCGCGTGGAGCGTCCCGTGCTCGCGGAAGATCGCCATCCGCGCACGCTCGAGGTGGTCGGCCGCCGATGCGAGGACCCGCCCGATCGAGCCGTCAGGCAAGCCATCGCCGCCGGCGCGCCGCTGGAGTGGTTCCACGCTGACAGCCGCGATGAGGTCACGCCGCAACGGTTCGGGCAGGTCCGCCAGCAGGGGTGACAGGTCGTCACTACGACTGTACGGACCGAGGCCCGCGGCAACGCGGTACTGCGACGTCAGCCGCCCGCGCCCGTCGGCGTCCAGCCGACGCGGTCGCCAAAGGTAGTCCGGCTCATCGTCGTACGTCGGCGGCAGCAGCCGCGTCGGGTCGACGCGGGCTGATTCCGCACGTGCGTTCTCCGCCGCTCGGGCGAGGTTGCTACGAGCCTCGGCTTCGGTGGCGAGCCGCGCAGCCGCGCCCGCCAACCACTGCGGCCACTCGTCCCACAGGCATGCGATCCTGCGCGTAGAGACCTCGATGAGGTCGCCGGGGTCCAACTTCTTGTCGTACGGGAAAGCGGCCGAAGCTGGCGCCGGGCCGGGAGCGATGATCTTCAGGCGTACCTTCCCCCCGCGGGCTGGCGTGACCACCTCTGCCTCTGCGGCCGCCGGTGGTTCGCCCCACTGTTCTGCCTTGGTCAGCAACGCGTACCGATCGCCAGTGCGGATGTTGGCTTGTCTCACCTATAGCTCACCTTTCCTGAGCTCAGTTTCCTGACGGGCTCAGCCGCTTTCGTTCGCTTCAGTCCGCATTGCCGGCCAGATCAAACTGTCGGAGCCAGGCGATGTCGCCGGCGCCGATGGTCGCGACCAGGCCGGCACACAGCCAGATCATGGCCGGTACAAGATCGTCGCCGAGGAGTTCGACGACGTCCTCGACCGTGGGCGTCAACGTCCCGAGATGCTCCTCGAACGACCCTTCGCTTGTGCCCCAGATCGCCGCGGCGAGGACCGACGCGGGGCCGACGTTGTGAATATCGCCTACATTGTCGTTGGTCCATGCCACGGCGGCGTCGAGTTCGGGTTCCGCCACCCCCGCTTCCTTGGCCCCCAGTAGCCAGCCCAGCGGTATCCCGAACATGAGGGAGCCGATCAGGTCGAGGTTCTCCTCGGAAATCTCGACATCCCCGGAGAACAGACGGTTGAGGATGTCGCGCGGAGCCTCCGGGTCAATATTGCCATCGACGATCAACTCGACGACACCGGCCACCTGGTCACTCAGGAAAGTAGCTGGATTCAGGTCCGTCTCAGACTCCTCCAAGTGCCGCAGCACAGTGGATTCGAACGCCTCGACCTCCTGTGCGCTGAACAGGTGCTCGTTCACCTCGGTAACGACGTAGCCAAGATCGGCTGCAGCAAGCAGGGAAGCCCGGAGTCCCGGATCGTCGGTGCGGCCCGCGGCGTCTCGGAAGGCCGAGTCGAAGCACTCAGGTGATATCGGTGTCGGCTCGTCGGCATCAGGATCGAAGAAGATTGGCTCGTGGGGCTCCGCGTCTCGCCCGAACTTCGCTCGGAACGCCGCCAACTGTTCGCGCAGTGCCGTCACCGTGTCCGGCGACAAGGCCACGGAGTAGGAGCCGTCCTTATTGACGGTCCTCTGCGGGTAGCGGGAGTCACCACGGCGTTCGGCCACCATTGCACCATGCTGCTCGAGTCGGTGAGCCCGTTCAGCGAGCCTGCGGGCTCGCCGGTGACGCTTCGCGTCCTTCGTCGGATCACTCACGAAAGTCCTCCTCCTACGCGGACTGAGTTGATGCCGGGCCGCCAGGTGGTTGAGCTGCGGCGCGGATGACGCGGTGCAGATTCGCCCGGTCGGTATAGAGGCCCCGAGCTAGTGCCGACATTGTGATCACCGCATGCGGACCGTTACCGATGTAGCCGCTCGTCTCCTGCGCGCCCCAGTAGAATTGGTGGCGGGTGGCGTCGAGCCTCGCCTGTGCGGCCTCACGATTGAGCCATGGGACGATCACGACCTGTAAGAGGCCAGCGAGTTGGCCGGTCTGCTCGCCTTGCTCAGTCAACCCTTTGGCTACCTCGTCGAATTCATCGGCGAGATCCTCGACAGCCTCGGCGAACATCCCCAGCGCCTCGTCCCGGTACTCGGACCGACCGGTCTGCACCACCCTGCCGTCCTCGCGCACGCGGAAGATTCGCGAGGAGTCCTGCGTGACCTGTAGGAGCAGGACCATGTCGCGCTGCCAGCCGGCCCACCGCCGCAGCGCGATGCCGTCGCCACTGTGGTGGTCAGCTAGCGCGGCGCGAATAACCGCCCGGTGCGTGTCCTCGACGGCGGCGGCGCGGTCGGCGTACCCGCCCAGCAATCGGCGGTCGACGACCTCTGAGCGCCAGGCGCCGTTGGTGGAACTTAGTCTCAGTTCGCTGGTCCGTACGAGCCAGCCCGTGCGCTGCCGGCAGACCGCGGAGGCGAGGACGCTGCCGCCAGAGAGGTTCAGGTCGACCCGGTAGACCTCGCGCGCATCGACCCCGTCCGTTCCCGGTGCGGCGACCGGCTGGCCACGAGGGGTCAACGCAACGTCGAGACCTGAGAAGTCCACTGCACCCCTCTTCTTGTCCGCTCCTTGTGTGTGTAGGAGATACACAGTACCACGGTGCGTCCGACCGCAGCGGTTGCGGGCCAAGGGATCAGGTCGTATCCGGCGCAGGTCCGGTGACTCGAAGCAGCACTGCTACGGGCGAGGAGGCTGCAGTCGTCGCACGGTCCGTCGGATGCGGAGAACGTCGGTGCGGACCAACGGCGGAAGGCGGCTCGCGGTGCCGGTTACGGCTGCGGTGTTCATGCAGGGGGTTGAACCCGACGCGGACGGCTATGCGCGAGCCGGCACTCAGGACGGTCGCCCCCGCTTGACTAGGCTTCAGGATCTTGCATGGACTTGTGTGCAGCGATCTTGGGTCGAGGATTGGGGCCGGGTTGGCGCGCGGAGCGGATGTAGGGCGGGCTCAGATCGTCGAGTTCTGGCGGACTGTGGAGATGTTCAGCCCGCAGAAAGTCGAGAAGGTCAGCCGCGAAGGCCGCGTGTTCGCTGTCCGGCCGGACCAGCCGTTGCCGTGGGAACCTGGGCACGAACTGGCCGGACGGAAGCTGCACTCGGACCAAGCCTGGCGGCACGTCGTTTACCTGGGCATCTACCACCTCGACGCGATGTTCGAGATTCTCTCGCGCGCCTTCACACCCGACGAGGACAGCTATGACGAGCCGCCGGCCGGGGAGAGCGCCGTCGCAGCGTTCGTAGTCGGCGAGGACGGGCGCGCGCTCATCGACTCCGAAATCCTGTCCAGCTGTGCGTGGGCGACCGGCCAGGTGCTGCACCCGGGGCGGAGCAGCAAGGACTGGCTCTCCAGGTTCAGTGACGCCGCGAAGGATTTCGGTGCAGCGTGGCGCGACCTGGTTACCGATGACCTGGCCCTCGGGGCGGACGACATTCCAGCGCAACAGGTCCCGCGAACGCTCGACGTTGAGGACCTCGACGGGTGCCTGGCCGCCGCGGTGGCCGCCGCAGGGTCCGGCTCGGCTCTGTCCTGCGCGGAGATCCGGATCAGCAGCCAGGTCGTGGCCAGGCGCACGGCGGACCGCCCGAGCGGCCACGACTTCCTCAACAGCTTCATCATGGACGACCTGGCCCGGGTCGCCGAGCGGGTAGCAAGGGGAGACATCGGCGCCGCGCTGCGCGAGTACATGCGCCCGGAAGCCGATGTCCGCACCGCCGACCGGTTCGATGTACGCGCACACCTCGACGTCGCGCTGACAGCTCCGGACACAGTGCCCGCAGGTCGCTGGCCCAGCCACCCTGAGCACCCGCTCGCGCTGAACCAGCAGTTGGCGGTGAGCACCGCGATGCGGATGGCTGACGCCGGCATCCTGGGAGTCAACGGCCCGCCTGGCACCGGGAAGACCACGATGCTCCGCGACCTGATCGCGGGGCTGGTGGTCCAGCGGGCAGGGCGCTTGGCGGGGTTGCCCGACCCGGCGAAGGCGTTCACCGGCAAGCAGTTGCGCTGGAGCACGGGGCAGCGCACCCGCGTAGTCAGTACGTGGCGGGCTGACCTCACGGGGTTCGAGATGGTGGTCGCGTCGGCCAACAACGGAGCCGTCCAGAACGTCACCGACGAGATCCCAGCGGTCGGCGCTGTCGACGAGTCGTGGCGGGATCGCGTGGCGAAGCTGGACTACTTCCCCGAGATCGCCACCGCCCTGCTTGCCCCCGAACCCGGCGACGAGCCGCAGCGGCCCACGGACCGGCCGGCGAGCCCTCGAGGCTGGGCGCTGGTGGCGGCCCGGCTGGGGAACAAGGCCAACCGCGGCCGGTTCGTCAGTACCTTCTGGTACCACGCTCCGGATGAACCGACCGACGACTCGGCGTGGTTCGGGCTGCTGTCCGTGCTCAAAGGCTACGAGAAGGCGGCCCCGGAGAAGCCGTGGCCGGCGGCTGTCGCGGACTTCCGGGCTGCCGAAGCACGGGTGCAAGCCCTTCGTACCGAGCGGTCCGCGGCGTACCAGGCGGTCGAGCGCCGGGCGCGGCTGGACGGCGAACTGGCCAACCTGCGGCGCTCGGTGTCTGCGGCTGCGGAGCGGGTGACGGCGGGACGCGAGCGGCGCGAGGTCGCCCTCCGCACCGAGCGCGAGCAGCAGGCCGAGGCCGAACGGGTCGCCGCGGAACGCCGGGCCGAGGCCGTACGGGTAGCCCGGGAACGCCAGGCCGAGGCCGGGCGAGTCGTCGAGGAACGCAGGGCCGAGGCCGAACGGCTGGTCCGGGGAGGCAAGGCCAACGCCGAGGGGGTGGTGCGGTCCTGGGAAGCCGAGCTGAGCCGCCGCTGGCAGGCCCATGCCGGGTACCAGGAGTCCCGCCCCGGGCTGTGGCAGCGGCTGAAGACGTTCGGTGCGACCGGCAGGCAGTGGTCGCACCGCGATCGTTGGCTGGCATCCGAGGTGCGCGATGCCCGGAGCGAGCTGGGCGCTGCTCAGCGGGACCTGCTGGCCGCTCAGGAGGAGGTGGACGCCGCCCAACGGGGGGCGGACGCCGCCCAGCGGGAGCTGGACGCAGCCCAGCGTGTCCTGGCCGTGGGGGTGCCCGAGGAGCCGTTCACCTTCGAGCCGCTCGTAGCGGCGCGCCGGGAGCTGGCGGTGGCCGAGCAGGAGGTCACGACGGCCCTACGCGCCCAAGCGGAGCGCGAGCGGGCAGTGCGCGCCGACGAGACCGAAATCGCCGCTCTCGACGGCATGCTCGCGAAGGTGGCCGCAGCGCTCGGCAGACACTACCCGGACGCTGCCTGGTGGCAGGATCGTGAGCGCCGGGAACTGGCCGCGCTCTGGACTGACAAGCAGTGGAACCTCGCGCGCAGCGAGTTGTTCCTCGCGGCCCTGGCCCTGCACAAGGCCTTCCTGCAGCACGCTCCCACGCAGTTGCGGCGCAACCTGCAGGCTGCCATGGACGTCGTCAGCGGCGACGTACCTGGCGATCTCCCCGAGGCGGCAGTCCTCGCCGCGTGGCAGAGCCTGTTCTTCGTGGTGCCCGTGGTCTCGACGACGTTCGCCTCCTACGCCAGGCTGTTCAGCCACCTCGGCAAGGAGGCGCTCGGCTGGCTACTCATCGACGAAGCCGGGCAGGCGAAACCGCAGGACGCTGTCGGCGCGCTGTGGCGGACCAAACACGCCGTCGTCGTTGGCGACCCGCTGCAGTTGGAGCCGTACATCACACTGCCGTTCCGGGCGGAGCAGGCCATCCGCAACGAACTCGGCGTCCACGAGCAGTGGTCGCCCAGCCGTACCTCCGTCCAGCGGCTCGCCGACCGCCTCACTGCTCTGGGCACATGGCTGCCGGACGGGGACAGCAAGACCTGGGTCGGGGTCCCGCTCACCGTGCACCGACGCTGCGACCAGCCGATGTTCGACATCGTCAACACCATCGCGTACGACGGGCTCATGATCGACGACACAGGCAAGGCCCCCGGCGAGCGGTTCAACGCGGCCTACCCGTCCCTGCCGCCGTCTAAGTGGATCAACGTGATCGGCGGCAGCGCCAGGGGCCACTGGGTTCCCGACGAGGGTCGCCAGCTGGACCGCATCCTCGCCACGCTCACTGAGCTCAAGTTCGACATGTCCACCGTGATGGTGATCGGCCCGTTCCGGGACGTCGCCCGCGAGATCCGCCACCGGTCCGGGCGGCACCCCGGTCTGGCCGCCGGCACCATCCACACCGCGCAGGGCAAGCAGGCGGAGATCGTCATCCTCGTCCTGGGCAGCGCGCCCGACCGCCCCGGTGCCCGCAGATGGGCAGCCGGCAAGCCCAACCTTGTCAACGTCGCCGTCAGCCGCGCCAAGCGCCGCCTCTACGTCATCGGCAACAGGAGCCTGTGGTCCTCCTGCCGCTACTTCGACGTCCTGGCCAACCGCCTCCCGCACACCCCACCTACCCAGCCCTAGAACTCGATCCCGTCCGTCTCACTGATGCAGCGAACATCGCCGCCGCGCCGGTCCTCAGCTGGCAACCGGTCCTGGTCGCCGGCTGGCCACCGGTCGCCCCACTGCTCGACCAACTCGACGACGACACCGACGACGACCGCTGCTACGCCGGCCATCTCCTCGCCTGCCCGGGTGGCGAGCGGCTTCTTGGTGGTCAATTCGCGTGCCTCGCCGGCCGGCAACCACTGGAAGAGCTCGGCCAGCTCGCCGACCTCGCCGACCAGGGCGAGGATGAGCGACTTCGGGTCGTGGAATCTGGCCCACTCGCGCCGCTCGGTAACTCGCGCATGCGTTCGGTCAGACACCTGCTATCGCAGGTGAACGAGAGTGCCCCCGGCAGGTACCAACGAGGGAAGGAACGGGGCCGACCAGCGGTCTTGGCTCTGGTCGGCTGACGACTGAGGCAACCTTGCCGCTGTGCTAGTCACGGCGGGTGAGGTTTGGCTCGGGAGCGCCGGCTAGCTCGGCCCGTCGGGCGGCAGCGCCGTATCCTGATCCGGTGACCGCCGCGCATGACTACTCCGACCTGCACCGGTTGATCGACCGGTTGGAGCCGGAGCAGGCTGCCGAGATCAAGGAACATGCGCTGCGGCTGGTCGGCGTAGACGCGGGACGTTTCCGCGTGCTGCGGTCCTTCGAAGGGCCGTCGACCGATCTCGGCGCACGAGCCAGGCAGGTCGCCCGGGCCGAGCTTGGCGAGGACGATGCTGATCGTTGACACCGGACCGCTGGTCGCCTACCTGAACCGCAACGATCCCGACCACTCCCGCTGTGCGGCGCTGCTCGGGTCACGGACCGATGAATTGCTGGTCACTCCGTACGTTGTCACCGAGGCGTGCTACCTGGTCGGGAAGTACGTCGGCCCGGATGCCGAAATCAACCTCGTCGAGGCGGTCGCCGCCGGCGACCTGAGTCAGGTCGACATCACGCCAGCGGACCTGGCCCGGATGGCCGATCTGATGCGCCGGTACCGAGGCTTCCCGCTCGGTATCACCGACGCCTCGGTCATTGCCGTCGCAGAACGGGTGAAGGTCACCGAGGTGGCCACGCTCGACCATCGGCACTTCCACGCCATTGTTCCCGCTCATGCCGCTGCACTCGACCTTCTGCCCTGACCACGTCTGACTCTCCAGCATTCGATCGGTAGGTGGTGGGGCGTGTCGCAGGCATGATCCAGGCGAGTCCGTGGCAATGTGGGTCCCGGGATGACGAATGTGTGCTCGATCAGCCCGCTGCTCGGCCCTGACGTCCTGGCAGCGCTGTTGGCGCAGGTCGACCCGGAGCACCCGGTGACGGCCGCCGCGGTGAGCGCACTTGCCACTGACACGTCGGGCGTTGTCGGGTCGGCGCTCGTCGCGCAGGTGCGCCGATGCGGCAGTGTCGTACCCGAGCTGGAGGAGGCACTTCTGGCGCATGCGGGCGCCAGGGTCCTGGCCGTCTGGGGCGCGTCCGGGCGGGCGGTCGACCCTGCGAGAGCGTTCAGAACCGCCTGGTCGCATGCCGGGGACGACGAGCGCCACGAGGTTGCGCGGCAATTGCCGTCTGACATGGTCGCCGAACTGTCGGCCGGTGCGGATGTCTCGGAGCTCGCTGCTCTCGTACACGCGCCTGGCGAGGACGTCGCGGTCCGTCTCAAGCCTCGGCTCGCCGAGCAGGCGCCGGACGGCCCCGAGGGCGTCACGTTCGCCGAACTCCTGCTCACCAGCGGCGCGTCGATACCGGATCCGGTCGCCGTGACCTGTCTGCGCACGCTCCCGCAGCAGCCTGGCCCGGAGGGCTGGGAGGCCTACCGGGCGTGGCAGACGCGGATGCGGCGAGTCGCCCGGGCGCAGCCATACCTCGCGGTACGGGTCGCCCGCGAGTCCGCCTTTGCGGACGTCGACAGGTTCCTGGCGGCGACCCTCGATCGGCTCGACGCCTTGTGGGATCTGCTCGACAGCGAGACCTTGAAAGACGCCGTCGATCACGTGCTCGAGAAGACCGGCAAGCAGGTCCGCATGGCCGCCAGGACCCGAACTGCGCACACCCGTCGTCGAGTCGATGCCGGCGACGGCGAGACCGCGTCGGACGCGGAACCGGAGGACGAGCACGAGACCGCGGTCGTCGTGGCGACGTACCTGCTCACGCACGAGCTGGCGTTCCTGTTGCCGAGCGCCCGCGGCGCGGCGCCGCGCATCGTCGATCAATGGCACGCCCGACGCAGCGATCATCTGGTTGCTGCCGCGGCAGAACGGGCGGCCGCACTGATCCGGGCCGCCGACCCCGAGACGCTCGCCGAACAGACGGGGGCGACCGTGCTGGCTGCTGCGGCGCTGACCGCATCCACCCTGACCGAGGCGGCCATGGCCGCCGTACGCCACCTCATTGATGCGGCACGGCGCCGAACTGCGGCTACTGCGCAGCGGTACGGGCGTGACGAGTGGGCGGACGTCGAGCGACAGTTGAACGCCCGCCCGGCCCGGGACCTCGACCGTCGTTCCGGGTCGCGGGACGAGGTGCTGGCACAGTTGGCCCAGAGCGGTGACCGTGACCAGATTGTCGAGCTCGCCTGGCGGGTGCTGCTGCGGCACGATCCCTACAGCCTTGACGACGTACTCAGCTGTGATCCTGATCCACACGCCGCGCTGATCGCGGTGCTCACCGACGCCTACGCATGGGTGACAAAACTGGACGCGGCACGTGACCGCGAACTGCGCACCCGGCTCGTTGACGCCGTCCTGGCCAGCCGGCATCTCACGCAGGAGGCGGTGCTTCAACTGCCGGTGACGGTCCTCGGCGCCGACGCACCGCGGTACCGCGACCGCCGTGATCACCTCGTGGAGACCCTGCTTGCCGGGTTGGCTGCTGACCGGGCCGCGTGGAGCCGACTCGCGGCTATCGTGTCGCCGGTCGTCGGCCGGGACGCGTGGCGACCACTCGGCGACCTGCTCACAGCGATCACCGACGTCCCCACCGACGCCGAGGAGGACAGCACCGCCCGGCCACCGACCGTTGCTGAACTGAGGGCGACCGGGATGAACGAGCAGGTCGCGCGATCGTGGGTGAAGACCGGCCTCACTCTCGCCGACATCCGGGAATGGGTCGTCGCCGGTGTCAAGCCAGGATCTGCAGTGCCGTACCACGAACTGGGCGCTGTCAGCGTCGAGGACGCCCGCTGGCTGCTGGCCCACCGGATCCGTGCGCTAGACGCCAGGCAGTACGCCGCCGTCAACCTCTCGTTCGCCGACCTCAAACGACTCGTCGAAGCCGGGCTGACCCCGAAGGACGCTGCGGGGTATGCCGCCGCCGGCGCGACCGGAACACGCGCCGTCGGGGCCTTGCGCGCCGCCAACATCAGCGGTCACACCGCCGAGGTGTTTGCCAAACGCGGCATCACCGGTGCCAAACAGATCGGTGCCTGGGAAGCGAGGGGGGTCACCGCGCACACCGTCCGGCAATTCGATGCGTACAGCCTCGACGAGATCGCCCGGCTGGCGAAGCTGCTCGAGCACCCCGGCCGACTCGGCTACGGCAAGTTCCCGAGGATGAATGTCGACCTCGTCGAACGCATCGTCGAGGCCGGTATCGAGCCGCGGTGGGCGGTCGTGCTGCACGAGGCGGGACTGCTGACCGCCACGTTCCTGCGCCAGCACCGGACGAAACTTGCCGCGACGCGGCCGCCCGAGCAGCCGTACTCATGGGTCAAGCCGACCGCAGCCGACATCCACACCGCACTCGGCCTCGACCCGAAGGACACCTGACCGGCTCGACGCCGTGCGCTCTCCGGTGGCGTACTGGTGCTCCTTGCCCGCGTCGACGCGTGGCGAACCGGCCACCAACGTCCGGACTGAACGTCATCGAGGTCAACGGCGCGGCCCTGCTGCTCACGACCACCGGCGGTGGCGTGGCGGTACACCTCACTGCCGCTACGGACGAACCACGCGCCGGCCGGGAAGCGGTGTACGACTTCTACTTCGGCCGCGACCGACATGATCCCGCCGACGCGATCGCTCGCTACGATCACGCCGCCCTTACTGAACCACGATGGTCGCGGACGACCCTCTGCGGACGCGACTGGGCGATCATGGTTGGTGGCGATGGCGGCGCCATCGGCGAATACGGGGAGGTCGCTTTTGCTCCCACCTGCCGGCGTTGCCTCGCCCTTATCGACCGCCACTTTCCCAAGCCGGAGCGCGACTCCCGGCTGGCTCTCGTGGCGGAGCTTGCGGCCGACGTTGTCGTTGGCCAGCGCGGCTTCGCCGAGATCCACGATGTACCGGGCGACCAACAGGACGAACTTCGAAAGACCGTCCGAGCGCTGATCCGCCAGCGAACGAGCCACTCGGTCCGAACGCACTCGATGAACGGAGTCGTCTACATCGAATGCCAAGCGATCTATGACCAGTTCGCCGACCGAGGCTGGCAAGAGGCTGCCGAGGCCATCGACGCAGCTTTCAGGGGTGAGCCGCCGCCTCGGCTGGAACGAGACTGGAGGATTTCATGGGCGACCTGGGACGTCACCTAACCGCTCCCACCCTGTACCTACGAAATCAGGTCCCGATGTCGCTGTCGCGACGTCACCGATAGGGAACGACGGGCGCAGCAGGGCGGGTGGCGGACAAGCTCAGCTGAAGAACGACGACGCGCCTCTCTGCCGCTTGGCCGATACCTGCTGGCTGAGCGGCTGCAGTCGGAGCGCAAGCAACGGTCCGCGCCGGGTGGGGTGGACAACCTCCAACCACTGCTTGCCGCCATGCTCCTCGAAGCAGTACAGCGCTGAACGCAGGTACCGTAGTTGGAAACCCACGAAGTGGGGCGTGGCCTGTTTGTCGATGTCCTGCCCGTGCAGGTGTACAGCGTGGAGGTCGACGCCGCTCTTCTCCAGGTGAGCCAGAGACGCGTACGCGGCGCGCCGCAGCGGACTTCCCTCCGCCCACCGCCGGTCCACGCTTCGACGAACCCAACGGTCGAGGATGTCGGCGTCAACCAGCTGAACCTGATCGACACGGATCGACCGGGAATCGATGAGCGCGATCAGCTCCTCGCGGAGGTACCGCGGCACCCAGTGCTCCAGCCCATCGAAGCAGGGGAGCATCGCGTCACGTGGCGCCCGGCTTGCGGTCGGGTCGACCGGGATGGAATGCAGCCGGGCCATCGCTATCTCGAGCGGTTCACCGCGCCGCCACAGCAGCGTCATCGGGACATCGTCGTGCCCTTCGCCGCGGTCGAACAGTAAGGAGACGCTCCGAACACGGCCCACGAGTGCCTGCCTGAGCACTGAGTAGGGGTCCCGGCCGTAGCTTAGGCAGTGGATGAAGTGTTTACCCCAGCGTAGGTCGGTCCGATCGTGGTCGACCGCTACATCGACGTCGTTCGGGGTCATGGCACCCCGGGCGTACGACCCGAAGATCCACATCGTCTGCACCAGGGAGGCGGGCCACTCCTCCGTCGTGGCGACATTGCTTAGGAGTTGCTGCAGCAGCGAGGTCGCCCTGTCCCGCTTCATCGTTCGCTGGTTCTCCCGTCTCTGAGCCAGTGCGCTGGCCACTCGCTGACGCACAGACTGTAATCACCGCTTGCTGACGCCGAATGGATCGCATCCTGTGGTCAGCCGGGCGCTCGCAGCGAAAGGATTCGGCGGGCCTACTTCGCGTGCAGGCCCGGTGGCTGCCTCCTGACGGATGGTTTGCCCGGTGGCGAGGCAGGCGGCGACGGTGTCGCCCGGTTCGCCGCCGAACTAGGCTCGCGTCCAGTCCACCGACTCGACTGAGGCCGGGGTCTCGGCGAGGCGGTGCGGCGGGCTGAGCGCCAGGGCGTAGAGCGGGCGGCAGGGCTCGATCGGCCGCCAGGCCAGCTCCGGCACGCCCGAACCCACCTGGACTGGCTGACCGGCCAAGGTCGGGCTCCACCCGGGCGAACCGGGCCGTAAACCGATCCATCACAATGTCGAAGTCCGCCCGCCACCGGCCAGGGTCTACGATCTTGCCCGCGGTCGCCGCCGGAGCTTCTGGAGTCGACACGACCCCGGATGATCATGCGGTGGCCGCACCACGTCCGGGACTTGCCACGCCAACAAGATCACGAACTCCGGCTGGAAACCGCCTGACGCGTCGACCCGACCCGCTACCGTCATGTCGGTCCTGTCCTTCAGTGCTGCCGTCGACGTCCGAAAATGTCGGTGAGGCCGGTCAGCATGTCGCCATGCATCCGGTCATCTGGTGTGATTGCCTGCCGTTCGCGGCCTGGAGGGGATGGAGGATCGATCCTGATCTGTTGGCTGAGCCGAACTTCGTTCCGGGGGCGAGTTCATGAATCTCACGGCTGGCATGCTGGTGACGCACCCCAGCATCGCTGGAATTGCGCGGATTGCGCAGATCGGTGAATCAGAAGCCCTTGTCGAACAATTCGACTCCCCGGCCCGTCCGATCGCGGTCGAGCATCGGGTCGACGCGGGCGTGCTGCGCCGCCACATCATCCAACCCCAGACGAGGGTGTTCTGGCTCGACGAACTGACCGGTCGCTGGCTGGCTGGACGCGTCCTCGGCGGTGGCCCGGAGATCTACTTCGTCCGCCCGCCGAACCGGGACCTCGACATCAAGGTGCCCGAGTCGGAGTTGCGTGTGCGCTGGCCGCGGCCGCTGCTCGATCCACTCGGTGTGTTGCTCGCGGGTGGGCAGGAGACCCCGTTCTATCGGGAGAGTCGCCTGCCGGTACTGCGGGGCCTCGCGGCACAGCGATCGGCGTCCGCGTCGGTAGCCGCACTGACGTCGTCGCGGATCGAACTGCACGCCCACCAGGTGGATGCGGCGGTCCAGATCCTCTCCGACCCGGTCCAGCGCTACCTGCTCGCTGACGAGGTCGGTCTGGGTAAGACGATCGAAGCCGGGCTGGTGATCCGGCAGTTGCTGATCGAGAAGCCGAACGCGAAGATCGTCGTGATCGCGCCGACCGCGCTGTGCGGGCAGTGGGAGCAGGAGCTGCGCTCCCGGTTCTTCATCGACGATTTCCCCCGATCCGTCATCGTCTTCTCGAGCCACGAGACGCCGGGACGATGGCGGCAGCACGCCGATGCGGACCTCGTGGTGGTCGACGAGGCCCACCAACTGATCACCGAAGGTGATCTCGGCAGCGGCCCCTACCTCGAGCTCGAGGCGTTGGCCCTGGGCGTGCCCCGACTGCTGCTGCTCTCGGCCACGCCCGTCCTGCGGCGCGAACTGACCCACCTGGCACTCCTGCACCTGCTCGACCCGGATCTCTACGCGCTGGACAAGTTCGAGGAGTTCCGGGCGCGGCTGGCAATCCGGAAGGAGCTCGCCACTGCCGTCTTCCAACTCGACCCCGACTACAGCTACCTCCTGGGCGATGCCATCGACCAGATCCGGGAACTGCTGCCGGACGACGAGCGCTTCGACGCCCTGTCCGCGGGCGTGCTCGCCTGCCTCGACGACAGCGGTGACCGTCGTCCCGACCTCACCGAGCCGGAGTTCGTCGCAGTGGTGAGCGCGCTCCGTGCGTATGTCGCCGAGACCTACCGACTGCACCGGAGGGTGCTGCGCAACCGACGCCGGAAGGTGCTCTCGGCCCGCCTTGACGACGCGGGAATCATGGCTCCGTTCGAGGTCACGGGGCGCGGACGGCCAAGACTGATCGCGCTGGACTCGTACGAGGCGGGCGCGGGCCGCGAGGCGCTGGACGAGTGGCGCCGCGGCTGCCGGGACCATCTGCTCGACAGCGGCGCCGACGTGACCGCGTATGCCCGCGTCCTCGCCGTACTGCTCGCACGCTCGGGCGGCCCGGTGTCCGACCTCCGGGACGCCCTCGCCTGGCGGGTCGACCTGGACGACGCGGCGGCGCGCCGCGCCGGGCTCACCGAACTCGAACGCAGCGACCTGGCGGGCACGCCGGTTATCCCCGCCGAACGGGAGGTGCTGCGGGCCCTACAGGCCTGTGGCACCCACGACGCGCTTCCCGATGTGGCAGTCCGCCTGGTGCCGCGGGCCAAGGAGGCCAGGCGACTCGTCGTCTTCGCCGGCCGCGGCCAGTTGGCCGACGGGCTGGCGATCGCTCTCGAGTCCAAAGGACTCGGCAGGATCCACCGCCACACCAAGGCGGCCGGAACTCTGGAGTCGGAGAAGGCGCTCGACGAGTGGCGCGACGCCGGCGGCGTCCTGGTCTGCGACTTCACCGCTGATGACGGGCTGAACTTGCAGAACGCGGACGCGGTCGTGCACGCCCGGCTCCCCGCGAGCCCGAACGAACTGGAGCAGCGCATCGGCCGGGTCGACCGCTACGGCGGGTCGGCGACGGCCGCGCAGTACGTAGTGGGGGACCGGCGGGACGCGGGCGTGGCCGGCGCCTGGCTGGGGCTGCTGCTCGACGGCTATCGGGTCTTCGAGGAGTCGGTCAGTGCCTACCAGGACGCGATCGATCGCGGTCTCGACGACGTGTGGCGGCGGGCCCTCGAAAGCGGCGTGGACGGGCTCCTCGACTCGATCCCCGACGTTCAGGCGGCGATCGCTGACGAGGCGAAGGAGTTGGCCCGGTTCGAGGCGCTGGAGGCGAGCTACGCGGGCGCCGGAAGTTCGCGGGACGTCGCCGCGTCGCTCGCCGAGTTGGAGGCCACCGACGACTACGGGCGGGCGCTGCTGCGGTTGTTGGCGGCGAAGGACGGTTTCCGTTTCCTGGTCCGCGAGGACCACGGCGGGGTGCAGGTGTCCTACGGCGACTACCGCCCCTTGCTCAGCCCCGACCTGCTCGGCAAGTTCGGGGGACTGGCGCCGGCGAGCTTTCACGGTCATCTGGGGCGCTGGCAGGCACTGCGACAGGGCGGCCGTATCCTGGCCGCCGGCAATCCACTGGTCGACGCGGTCTGGCAGGTGCTGCAAGTCGACGACCGGGGCCGGGCGACCGCGCAGTGGCGTATCGACCCGGGATGGAAGACCGATCCGCTGCCCTACTACGGCTTCGACTACTTCCTCCGTACGGACTTACGGCACGCGATGGATGTCATCGACCGGGACAGACACGACCTCGCCGCGCTCCGGCGCCGGGCGGACCGGGTGTTCGCGCCGGTGTATCGGCGGATCTGGTTGTCCGGCGACACGTTCGCGCCGGTCACGGATGAGCGGTTGCTGCGCTGGCTGCAGGCTCCGTACCGGCACGACGCCAGCGACGTGAACCTCAACACCAATCGCATCGAGGCGCTGCACCAGATCTTCGGCGGTCCGGCCATCTTCGACGCCACGACCCGCGACGCCGAACTCGCCGCCCGCGACGAACTCCGGCGCGCCACCGACCTCGTCGCACGCACGGACGCCGCACTCACGGCGTTACGAGAGGAGGAGGCGGTGATCGCCGCGCAGGCCATGGCCCGCGCCCGGGCGGGCCGGATCCTGCTCGACGACGGCAGCGCACGCTTCGACGCCGACCTGACCACGGCACTCGCTCGGGGTATCGCCGAGCCGAGCCTCCAACTCATGGCCGTCACCTGCGTGGTGCGCAGTTCGTCGCGGTGGGACGCGGATCAATGACCCTGGCGATCTCCGACCTGGACCGTCTTCTGCCGGCGATCAATGCGTGGCCGGACGGGCCGGTAGTCGATCTCGGCGACGCGAGCGACACGGCTTGGCGGGTCGTGGATGCCTTGGCCGGGCTTCCTACCGGCTCGACCGGCAGACGTGACTTGGCAGCGCTGATACGGCAGTTGTTGCTCGAGGACGCTGCCCGATTCCACCGGCAGCCGGCGACCCTGACCGTCCCGGCTGTGGCGCCTTGGCCGACCGAGGCCGACTGGGCCAGTATCGGGTGCAGGGCGCGACGGCGCGACGGGACGGTGATGGTCACCGCCGAGGTGTGGCTCCCGCCGCTCTCGGATTCCGACGCGCCCGATCTCGCTCAGGAACAGTTCGACGAGGTCTACCGGAGAGAGACATCCCGCTGGACCAGGTCGGTGCCCGCGGTGCCCGCAGATCCGTTCTGGACACACACTGTCGGGCACCCGACCTACCAGGGCACAGCCCAGCAGCAGACGGCACGGTCGGTGGCGCTCGCGCCAGGCGGCACGACCCTGCTCATCGTGTTGCCGACCGGCCGCGGCAAGACCGACCTGATGTTCGCCCGGGCGCTGGCTGAGGACACCGGCGTGACGGTGGTGGTGGTCCCGACCGTGGTGCTGGCACTCGACATGGAACGACGCACGCGCGCTCTCGCCCGCGACCGGAGATCCAGCCTGTCGCCGACCGACTCGTACGCCTATGTGGGCACGATGCCGGAGGAGATGAAGAAGGCGATGCGGCAGGCCGTTCGCGGTGGTACACAGCGCATCATCTTCACCTCGCCGGAGGCACTGGTCTCCGGCCTCAGCGACGCAGTTCTCGACTGCGCACGAGCCGGCCGACTCCGCCAGTTCGTCGTCGACGAGGCACACATCGTGGACCAGTGGGGCCAGGACTTCCGTCCCGAGTTCCTGACGATGGCCGGCCTGCGGCGGATGGCGCTCGACGCGGCGCCACCGGACCGGTCGCCGACGACCCTGCTGCTGAGCGCCACGATCACCACGCGGCACAAGGATCTGCTGTTCGAGATGTTCCCGTCGCGGAACGGTGAGTACCTGGTCTGGGGCTCGTCCCTGCGCACCGAGCCGGCTTACTTCCTCAAGCATTTCGCCGGCGGCCCGGAGCGTACAGCCGCGGTGATGGAAGCCGCGCTCCACCTGCCTCGGCCCCTCGTCATCTACACCTCCAAGATCAAGGACGCGGGTGACCTTGCCGCCGCGCTGCGGGAGTGCGAGTTGCGTCGCGTCGAGGTCGTCACCGGGAGGTCGTCCGAGGAGGTCCGTCGCTCGGTGGTCCGCCGCCTGCAGGGCCAGGACGACGCCGGGAACCGCATCCGCACCGAGGTCGACATCGTCGTGGCCACCTCGGCGTTCGGCCTCGGCGTCGACGTCAGCAACGTGCGGAGCGTGGTGCACGCCTGCATCCCCGAGACGATCGACCGCTACTACCAGGAGGTCGGCCGGGCCGGCCGGGACGGCCAGCCGACGGTGGCTGTGTTGCTGACGACGAGAGCCGACCGCCACACCGCCCAGGAACTCAACAAGGTCGTCCACATCGGGGCCGACAAGGGCTGGATCCGGTGGAGCGCGATGCGCGACGCGGCCGAACGGCAGGCCGACAACACCTACCGCATCGACCTGACGAAGTTGCCGACCCATCTGAGCGAGGGCTTCGGACGGAATGCACAGTGGAACGTCCGCACGCTGACCCTCATGCAGCAGGCGAAGCTGATCGAACTGCGGGCGACGCCATGGCCCGAACGGGAGTCGGGGGAGTCCGACGAGAGTTGGGAGGCCCGTTGGCGAGCACACGCCGAACGCGCTGAACGTCTGATCGACGTTCAACTCCTCGACGGCGTCGGCCTCACCGAAGCGAACTGGCCGGGCCGGGTCGCCGCGGTCCGGCACGTGTCGGGCGGCGCGCAGCGCGCGGCGCTCGAGGCGATGGAGCAGGTCGTCGGTGGACGGACCTGCGTCGGTGAAGTCCTCGCCGGCCACTACCAGGTTCGCGCCGACGGCGCCCGACTCCTGACCGCCCGCCGTTGCCGAGGCTGCCCGGCGTGTCGACTCGTCCGGCGCTCGGTGGACCGCCGAACCTGGGAGGAACCGGTGCCCCCGATTCCGTCGTTCCCGATCGTGTTCGCCGATCCGCTGGGCGTGATCCGGCTGCAGCAGCCACTCCTGTTCGTCCACTGTGCCAACGAGGACGAGATCCGTGACCTGACGCCGGGCATCCTCGGACGGCTCGCCCGGGCAGGCGTTGCGATCGCGTTCGGCGCCGAGCAGAAATGGCTCGACGAGGCACAGCGACAGGCCGGAAGCGCTCCGCTGATGGCAGATGACGGCCAACTTCTCGAGACGTCGTCGCTGCCGGTGATCGCCGTGATTCCGGCAGCGACCGAACAGGTTCCTTCGGCGATCGTGGACCGGATCGCCGCAGGTCTGCCCACGTACGTCATCGGACTCGACACCCTCCCGGCACCCGGCCGCCGCGACTGGGCCTGGCGTGACTATGCCGATGGCTCGCTCAGCATCCGTACGGTTCAGGAGAAGCTCTGATGGATCTGCTCAACCCAAGCCCGAGCCTGGCTATCCCGGTCACGATGTGGGCGGCCGCCCGCGTGTTGGCAGGGGCCAAGGGCCTCACGGAGAAACAGGCCTTGAAGCTCCTCAGTCCGGTGGGACTTCGTGACACGAAGAAGGGCGAGGCGTCCGACGCCGAGCCCCCGCCGACTGGCGGCGCCGTTCAGGCCGTGAAGGCACTCGAGGAGTTGGGCCTGCTCACCAAGGTTGCGCGTCCGGACGACGCGCCGCTGCTCCGCTGGGAAGGGAGAACCCCGCGGGATTATGCGGACTTCCGCGAGTTGCTGCTCGATGCGGTGATGGTCCGGGCGCACAGCGAGGAACTCGGCGAGACCAGAACGCCCGGAGGCGCCCGCGACCTGCTGCGCGGCCTGGCGTGGATACTGACCACGGATCCGACGACCGACACCTTCTCGACGAACAGTGTCCAGCGTGACCAGGCAGCGTCGGGAAACGACGACTCTCGCGTCTTCATCAATCCGGTGCGCTGGAACGGCTTCCGCTACTGGGCCGAGGCGCTCGGCTTCGCCGTTCCGGCGCTGGTTGCGGCCGACGGCCAGGGCGTCGTTGCAGATGCGAGCGTCGCCATTGGATCGGTGCTGCGGAGGACGCGTCCTCCGGGGGCGGAAACGCCGGCTCGTGCGGTCATCGATGATCTGCGGGAACAACTGCCGGTGCTGCCGGGCGGTGCCGCCTCGATCAAGCTGAGCTTCTCGCCCCCGGCGGACAACAGGCTGGACCCAGCGACCTCGTACGCGCTTCTTGCACTCGAGCAGAGTGCGAGCATCGAGCTGCTGATGCGCTCGGACGGTACCGGCACCGTGCAACTCGCCGCGCTCGATCCGAACGAGCCGGGCCGGATCGTGACCCATCTTGTCGTGCGGGGGATGTGACCATGTCCGACTTCAAGGGCTACGTCTGCTGGGACGAGCGGACGGTCGCGGGAACCGTCGCCACCGAAGCTGTGAACCCCAGTGACAACGTATTTCTGGCAACTCACA
Source organism: uncultured Actinomycetota bacterium (assembly GCA_963714145.1). Taxonomy (GTDB): domain Bacteria; phylum Actinomycetota; class Actinomycetes; order Mycobacteriales; family CADCTP01; genus JBBWZH01. The sequence continues at coordinate 173,687 of OY970235.1, forward strand.
GCCCACTCGACATTCACCGCACCACGGTCCAGTCCGGCAAGGCCGGCGCCACCAAGGTGGTCAGCGAGGAGGACGTCGTGAACGACTTCCTGACGCGTGCCACCAACTACGGCGTGCTGATCATGCCAGTGCTCGGCGAGTCCGGCACCGGCAAATCCCATCTCGTCCGCTGGGCACTCGCAAAGACAACCCCCACGGACGACCGACAGATAATCTACCTGCCGAAGGACCGAACGAGCCTGGCCGACGTCGTGGAGCTTCTGCTCGCCGGCAACGAAGGAGAGCCGTTCGACGGGATTCGTGCTGACCTGGGCCGGCTAGGTCGTGATATGACCGCCCAGGCGTTGCAGCATGCCCTACTCGACAAGTTGGCCGCGGCACTTCTCGTAGCATCGGCCGAGTCGCCACGGGAGCGCGCGCTGGTCGGGGAGTTCGGGCTCCGTACGTTGCTGGTCGACCCGTTCGTCCGGCCCAAGATCCTCCGTCCGGAGGGCGTGATCGTGCGCCGAGCTGACTACATACTCAACGGTCGGGGGGAGTCCAGTGACGACCTTCCGATGGAATTCACTGAGGACGACCTGCCGCTTGACATGGCCGACATCGACGAAGCGTCCGCCCCGGCGAGAAGGATCTTCGGCAGGCTGGCATCCGACCCGCAATTGCAGACGGCTGCCTATCGGATGCTCCAACAGCATCTAGACGTCGCTGTTATGGAGGCGACGAACCTCGGGGTCGGTCGAGTCTCGAAGGCGTTCCTGGAGATCCGACGGGCCCTCGTGGGCAAGAAGGAAATCATCTTGCTGATCGAGGATTTTGCCCTCGTTCAGGGCATCCAGCGTGATCTCCTTGATGCGATCACCGAGACCGGCGAACGGAAGGGCGCGGCGCTGTACGCGCCGGTCCGGACGCTGATGGCGGTCACCAGTGGTTATTTCGGCGACCTGCCTTCGACGACACGGACCCGCATAGATGCAGCGATGCAGTACCAGTACGGGCTTCGAGTCAGTATCGGTAGTGACGCTGAGCCGAAGACCGAGCAACGGGTGATCGACCTAATGGGTCGCTATCTCAACGCGGCGCGAGTCGGCCGCGTGCGACTCGAGTCGGAGGGCGTTCGGAGCCCCGAGGAGACGCCCAACGCATGTTCCGACTGCCTCCACCGCGAAGAGTGTCACAGCGGCTTCGGTGTCTCGTCCGACGGCTACGGTCTCTACCCGTACAACAGGCCCGCTCTTCTTCGCGTCGTCCGCGCCGCCACACTGGCGGAGCGGCGTGGCGAGTTCAATCCGCGCGCTGCTCTGGCACAGGGGATCCGCGGCGTGCTCCAGGAGCAGGCGGAGGACATCCGGAAGGGCCAGTTTCCCAACAGCACCTTCGAGGAGCGCTTCCCCCGGCGGTTGACCGGTTCCGTCGTCTCGTCGAGTGTTCAGGCACAGATCAACCGGGCCGATCCGCACGATGCCGATCGCCGTCAGGTCCTGATGCAGTACTGGGGCGACGCCCCGACCGAACTGGTGAACCTCCCCGAGGCCATCCACACCGCCTTCGCTCTGCCGCCACTGGACAACGTGGACGTGTCAGTTGAGCCGTCTCCCGACGAGGAGGACCCGCCGACCCCAACGTCGGTCGGGCCGACCTATCCGCCGTCGCTGGTCAAGAAGCTCACACGCATCGAAAACTGGCACGCTCGCAACGAGCCCATGGTCGATGACGACGCGCGGGTGGTTCGCAGCATTGTTCGGCAAGCCATCTTCTCGCGAATCTCGTGGACCGAGCCACTGATGAAGGAGCCGACCCTCGAGCTTCTCGACAAGGCTTGGCCGGTGAAGTCGGCAGCGAGAATGATCTCTATCGAGGGTGCCAACGAGACGGGTGCGCGCGGGGTGACCCCGTTGATCCGATTCGATCGATCGCCGGAGAACGCGCTGTTCTTCGCCGATCTCTTCAAGCTGGACAGTGAGCACCGCGAGGGGACCCTGGGCGCGCTGCTTCGGCTTCGACAGATCGCCGAGCAGTTCGCGCCCGCTGCCCGCGACAAGGTCTCCGAGATCGCGGAGCGAGACGACCAGAGCGTCGTAGCCGGCATGCGGGTCTCCCTGATCGGCGCTGCCCTGGCTGGCATCGTGCGGCCGGGTGATCGCCCGGAGGACCTTCTCAGTGCCGCCGTGACGAAGTTGAACGGGAGTTGCCGTGCCGACGCCGGCGGTAGCACCCCTCAGTGGGACCGCCTGCTGGATGTCCACCTGGCGGAGCGCGACGGACTGGTCACGAAACTGCGCGAGGCCGTCGGCACCGCGCAGGGCACGGCTGGCGCCGTCCACGCGATCGACGCCGAGCGTGCGCTGCGCCTCGTCACTCTCGCGGCCGAACAGTGGACACTAGGCTCCGCAGGTCTGCCGGACTGGGCCAAGAAGGCCGCGCGCCCGTTCGTCGGCGCGAACCTGGAGAAGGCGGCCGGCGAGATGCTCGCCTGGCTGGACCAACTCCGGCTCGACATCCGCCGGCGGCTGCCGGCCGGTACGAGCATGCGTGAGACCGTCAAGGCGGTGACCGCTGCCTTCGAGGTCGGTGAGCGCGCGTCGCTCGTGCTCGTGCCCAACCTGCCCGTCGTGCGCGCCGCCAACGAGCGCGCGGCGGACCTAAGGTCGGCGTCGGTCGACAAGTTGGAGCGGGATCTCGATCGGCTCGGCGACACCGCGTCCTGGACGGATCGGCTCGCGGTCGCGGCGGAGGATCGCGGTCGCGACCTGATCAGAATCCGCGACTACCTGGTGTCGAGCGAGGACTGGCTCGACGCGGGGCTGCAGGCTCCGCTGGGCACACCGTCGGAGGAGACCCAGCAACTCGTCGATGACCTCGCGGTGGCGGCGACGCAGTGGACGGAGATCACCGGACGACTCGGGGGAGACCAGACGTGAGTGTTCTGGAGAAGGCACAGCAACTGGCAACCCGGGCGCGCACCCACTCCGACGGTGCGAAGGAGCGCGATCAGCGAGAACGGATCGCTACCGCCCTTCTCGAGCTCGCGAAGGCCCTGCAGGATCTGCGGGGCGCCGTCGACGCCTACGTTGCCGCACGCGACGCTGGCGTCCCGGTGGCCGAACTGCCGGTGCAGAAGGAGTTCGTCAACGCATCGGCGGAAGGCCTGCCGAGTCCTCAGTCGTTGGTCGCCGCCAAGAAGCGGGTGACGACCCTCGCCGATCAGGCACGCGACGCCGTGGCCGCGCAATGGCGGGAGTGGGCGCAGGCCAAGCTCGACGGGGCGAATCCCGGTCGGATGAGGCGGTTGGGGATCCAGCACCGCCGGCCGGCAGAGGCCGTCCAGAAGCAACTGCGCGACACCGTCGGGGCGAGGCCGGTTCGGGCCGGCGATGTCGCCACGTTCCGGGAGAAGCTGGCCGAGCTCGAGCGGATGCTCGCGACGATCAGCGAGGACGACCCGGTCGTGCTGCTCCTCAACCGGATTCGGACCGGCCGGGTGACGCTCGGCGACCTCACCACCGACGAGTTGGACGCGCTGCGCGCCGAGCGCTCGATCGCCGGCCAGGTCTTCCTGCAGACGACATGACCGATCCGTTCGGTGCGCTGCCGCGCATCCTCAACCAACTGGAAGACATCGAACTCCCGCTGCTCGCGTGGGGGGTGACCGAGTCGGCGCTGAGCCGCGACGAAGTTGAGGACGTTCTGCGGGCTGCCGTCGATGCCGATTTCGCCGCCGAGCGGACGGACGGTCCGGACGAGCAGGCGTACCTCGACGAACTGCGGCGGCGGGCGCTGCTGCACCGGGTGCCGGGCACCAGCCCGCATCAGTACCGCACCCGGCTGGGTGAGACCGTTCGGCTGCTGGCCTCGCTGCGCCAGCTGTTCCCACCCCGCGGTGGGCCGGTCAACGGCTGGTGGCAGACGGGGGCGCCGTTGGTGGCGGACTATCGGCTGCGCGCCGAACCGCGTCGGTACCCGGCCCGCAACGTCCCACTATCCGAGCTGACCCACACGTTGGCCTCGCTCGACGGATGGGACACCACCCAGGCCGACGCTCTCGCCGCCCTCGTGGGCCGGCACGAGCTCGCGCGGTTCCAGAAGACCGCCAGCCGCGAGATCCTCGCCGGCATCAGCGGCGACGCGGCGCGCGGGTTCATCATCGGCGCCGGGACCGGCAGCGGGAAGACGCTGGCCTTCTACCTGCCGGCGATCCTCTCGCTCCTCCCCACCCTCCAGCAGAAGGCCCGAGGTCCGCACACACTCGCGCTGTACCCGCGCAAGGAGTTGCTGCGCGACCAGGCGCGGGAGGCGTTCGTATTGGCCCGCCGGCTGGACCCGATCGTGGCGCGGAGCACGAGGCGCCCACTGCGTATCGGCCTGCTGTACGGGGACACCCCGGACAATGGCGAGCGCCTCGGGGCGGCCTGGGCACCGTTCGCCGGCGGCAGGCGGTGCCCGTACTTCCCCTGCCCGGCCGAGGGCTGCGGTGGCGATCTGGTCTGGTCGGACGCCGACCGGTCGGCAGGCGTCGAGCGCCTGCGGTGCGCACGCTGCGGCGTCGAGTTGCCCGAGGGCTCGGTCGCCCTCACCCGCCGGTCCCTGCGCGAGACGCGGCCGGACGTTCTCTTCACGACCACCGAGATGCTCAACCGCGGCGCGACCGGCAGACTCGCGACGCTGCTCGGTTGGGCGGGCAGTTTCGCACCACGCTGCGTTCTGCTCGACGAGGCCCATACGTACACGAGCGTGCACGGCGCCCAGGTCGCGCTGACCCTGCAGCGCTGGCGGCACAGCCTGCGGCAGCGCGGGTGCGACTCGCCGGTCTTCGTCGGGCTGTCGGCGACACTGAAGGATCCGGTGCCGTTCTTCGCGAGCCTGACCGGACTGCCCGAGCGAGCGATCGAGTACATCTGCCCGACGCCGTCGGAGATGGTCCCGTCCGGACGCCAGTACTCGATCGTGCTGCGCGGCGATCCGGTCTCCGGCGCGAGCCTGCTGTCGGTGAGCCTGCAGACGGCGATGCTGCTCGGCCGCGTGCTCTCCCCGCCCGGCCAGGAAGGGCTGTTCGGGTCGTCCGGATTCCTCTTCACCGACGACCTGGACGTGACGAACCGCCTCTACAACGACCTCCGCGACGCCGAAGGCGGCCAGTACCGCAGCGGTTCGGGCAAGCGGGCCGGCAAGGCGGTGCTCGCCCAACTACGCAGTCCGAGCTATCCGAACGGCGGCGGCACCCAGGAGTTGGAGCGGTACCGCGCCGGCCAGGCCTGGCACCTCGTACGCGAGATCGGGCACCCGCTGTCCGGCGACCTGGAGGAGGGTGGGCTCCGCATCGGCCGTACGTCGTCGCAGGACGCCGGCGTGGACACGGAGGCGAACCTTATCGTCGCGACCGCGTCGCTCGAGGTCGGCTTCAACGATCCCCGGGTCGGCCTGACCCTCCAGCACAAGGCACCGCGCGATGCCGCCGCCTTCCTGCAGCGCAAGGGCCGTGCCGGCCGGTCGACCGGGATGCGGCCGTTCACCGTGGTCGTGCTCTCGGACTACGGCCGCGATCGGCTCGTCTACCAGGCCTACGAGCAACTCTTCGACCCTGAGTTCGCGCCGCGGCGGTTGCCGATCCGCAACCGCTCGGTGCTCAAGATCCAGGCGACCGAGGCGCTGCTGGACTGGCTCGGCGCCGTCATTCCGGGGAAGCCCGTCGATCCGCGCTGGATTCTCCGGACTCCGAAGATCGCCGGCGAGATCGCCGGCCGGCCCGCCGACGCGATCCGCGGCGTCGCGGAGGCGCTGGAACGACTCCTCACCGACGTCCGGACGCAGGCGGACTTTGCCGTCCACCTGCAGGGCGCGCTGGGCATACCGGCCGAGGAGGCACAAGCGATCCTGTGGGAGGAGCCCCGCTCCATCCTGCTGTCGGCGGCGCCGGCGACGCTGCGACGCCTTCAGGCGGAATGGGTGACCGTGGACAAGGCCGTGGACCCCGGTTTCCGCCCCGGCGAGGTACTTCCCGAACACCGCACGACCAGCCTGTTCGCGCCGCTGAACGTGCCGGACGTCGTCATGGAGTTGCCGTATGCCGTGAGGCGTAACGAAGTAGAGACGATGCCGATCCTCGGTGCGCTGCGGGAAGCCGTACCGGGTCGGGTCAGCCGGCGCTTCGGTGTCGAGAGCGACAAGCACCGAACCTGGCTGCCGGTGCCACCGGGCGAGCAGCTCGAACTCGGGGCCGTCGTGAGCCGCGGCCAGCGACTGGGCCGCTGGAGCGCGGACGGCACCGAGTACGAGGTCGTCCGTCCGCTCGCGCTGAGACTCGCGGAACCCGACGGGGAGATCCTGGACAGCAGCAACGCGATGCCGCTGTGGCGGAGCGAGTTGTCGATCCCGCAGCGGATCACCGCGGAGACCGAGCCGCCGTATTTCGCGCCGTGGCGAGGGCTGGTTCGTGGCGTCCAGTTCAACCTGCACCTGACCGGGGACGAGATCGAGGTCCACCGGTTCACGATCGGCGCGACCGGCGAGATCCGGACGCAGCGGACCTCTTCGGACGTCGACGTCCGGTACACCGATGAGGGAAACCCGGCGGCGCTGGGATTCCTGCTCGACGTCGACGCGCTCGTCGTCGACTGCCGAGCACTGTCTCGATCGGATGCGACAGTTGTCGCGCACCTCGCCTCACCCGGCTGGCGGACGCTGTGCTTCGTCACCCGTATCGCCGAGGACCCGCGGCTCGACCGCGTCGCCAACGGGTTCCACCGGCGCTGGCTCGCGCTGCTCTACCTTACCGCGTACGGCATGGCGGCCAACCGCTCCGACGAGCCGCATGCTGAGGTCCGCGGCGGCAAATGGACCACCGATCTGGCTCGAACGCTGCAGATCCTCTACCGGTCGCGGGAGTTGATCGACAGCGGCAACGGCGGCCTCGACCGGTTGGTGCAGCGGTTGACCGAGTTGATCCACGACTCTGTCGTGGTCGAGGTCGTGGAGGAGCATGCGGCGCTCCTCGGTCGGGACGACGTCGTCGACATCACGTGGGACCTTGCCCAGCGTGCCTACTCGGACACCGTCGCCGCGGCCCTGCGCCAGGCGACAGCTCGCATGGTCCCCGACGCCGAGGACAACGACCTCATCGTCGACGTCGTGCCCGGGGTGGAACCGGATACGGTCCGCGTCGTGGTCAGCGAGACCCAGATCGGCGGGCTGGGGCTGATCGAGGAGTTGCGCGCCGCCTATACGCGGGACCAGCGCCGGTTCTGGTCGGCTGTCGCGACCGCCGCCCGGCCGACCGAGTACGAGGAAGTCGACGCGTCGCTATGCCGTCTGCTGACCGAGGTGACCGGCGCCCCGGACGGACCGTGCGCCCAGGCACTGGCGGAGATTCGCGGCGCCGACAGCGTCCTCGACGCCGATGCTGCCCTCGATGCACTGCGTTCCGGCTGGGCGGAACTCGGGCCGCCACCGCGGCACCTCGCCGTGTCCGCCTTCGCCGCGCGGTTCCTCCGGCCCGGCGCCACACCCGCGACCGACCGGACCGTGGCGGACCTGGTGTCGAACTGGGACGCCCTCGAGGTGAGCATGGGCGCGGAGGTCGACGCCCGGGTCGTCGCCTACCTGGCCGCTGAGGGTGCGCTGGGCGGCGACGACGAGACACGGCTGCCCGCCGACCAGATCTTCAGCCTGCTCTGGGCGCGTGGATCGACGGCCCGGGATGAAGAGTTGACACACTGGCAGCCGTATCAGGACGGCCACCTGCTCGACCGGTCCCTGCTGGCCGCGCTGGTCGAGCAGCCAGTCGTCCAGATCGACGTGAGCGGTGACGCCTGGGAGTCCGACTATCTCGACGCGTTCCGGGATGTCGACAGCGTGGACCTCGTCGCGGCGAGCGGCTCGGCCGACGACCTCGCGGCCGCGCTGCGCCGGACGGTCGCGATCGCGGTGGATCAGGGACCGCTGCGCGTGCACGCCCAGCTCGAACGCCTGCACTACGTCGGCTCCCGGCTCGCCGCTCGCGTGACCCTCGTGGAGGCGTACCGATGACGACGACCTGGCGCCGACAACTCCGGAGCAGTCCGCGATCGGGGCTGTCCATCCACGACGTACTGGCGACCGCGCTCGCGTCGGAGTTGCTCAGCCCGAGCCCGCAATTGTGGGTGGTCTCCGCCTGGATCAGCGACATCCCGGTGCTCGACAACCGTGACCTGCGGTTGGAGCCGTTGCTCGGAGAGGGCTGGGCGCGCGAGATCTACCTATCGGAGGTGCTCAGCCTGCTGGTCACCCGCGAGTCGCGCGTGAACCTCGCGATCCGCCCGGAGCCACACAACGACCGCTTCCTGGAACGGCTCGACATCGCGCTCCAACGGGTCGACCGGACCCTCGCGGACGCGGTCGCCGTGCACACCGGAGCCGACCTGCACGAGAAGACGATCTGCGGGTTCGACTGGCTCATCAGTGGATCCATGAACTTCACCTGGCGAGGGCTCGAACGCAACGACGAGGCCGTTACGTACACCGTGGATCCGGCGCTCGCCGCGCAGACCAGGCTGGATCTGGATCACCGGTGGTCCGCGTGATCGCCGAGTCGGCCGCGTTTATCCGGGGATTCTTCGGGCCGGGCAATTCGGCACTGCCCGGCGCGGATCTGAGCGGCCCACGCGGACCGCGGGTCGAGCCGTACCTGGCGCCCCTGCTCGCCGGCGTGCGGCGTGTGATGGTCCTGCCGCGCACGCACCCTGACGGCCGGACCGACGCGTACGTGATCGCATGGGACGCCGCCGAGGCAGCCCGGACGCGGCGCCTGATCGAGGCGTTCGTCGGCTACTCCCTGGTCAGCTTCGACGGTCGACTCAGCCGTCTCAGCGCCGACGACCCGGTCGAGGCGGCCGTCATCGACCTGGTCGGCCCGAACACGACCTACGTGCTGAGACCGCCCGCCGAGCAGGCGGCGCAACAGGCCCTGTGGCGTCGACTGGCGACCCTGCGGGACCTCCTCAACGCTCGCCCGGAGCGGGAACTCCCGATGCCGCGGCCGGTCGGGCGCCTGGTCGCCGAGTTGTTAGCGGCGATCGCGGCCGGTGCAGCGCAGACCTCGGCGGACTTGCTTGACGAGTTGGCCGGCGTCGGCGGTATCTCGCCGCTCAACCTCGCCTATCTCCGAGCTCACCGACTCGGGCGACTCGGTCGGTCGAGCGAACTGCTGCGCCTGCCCGACTTCGACGACATCGTCGCGTCCCGGCCACCCGCGGACATTGCCGAGGCCATCCTCGGCGCTTGGGCGCAGATCGAACTCGACGGCGTCGAGTTCGAGACCGCCGACGACGTCTCGCGCGTCGCGGCCGGGGCGGGCGAGCAGGCGCTCCGGCTCGCGCCATTGTGCGCAGGCGTGGAATTGGTCGACCCCGCCGTACGCCTTGCTGCCGCGGTGATCTGCCTGGTCCGGCGCGACACCGTGCTGGCCGCCCGGCTTGCCCCCGTAGACGATCTCCCACCGCCGGTGGTCGACGCGGTGGCTGCACTGGTCGCGCCCGCGCCGCCGGCCGCCACGATGGACGAACCGATCGATACCAAGTCGCCCGAATCTTGGGTCGAGTGGGTGCGGGAACTCGGGTCGAGTGCCGCCGAACCGCACGACCTCGGCCCGGACTGGGCGCGATGGTCCCGCCCGGTGACTACCGATGCCGAACTCGCATCCGCGATCGACGATGTCGGCGACCGGCGGGCCGATGCGGTCTGGGGCGCGGTCGGTCCATTCCTGGAGGCGGACGAGCTCAGCACGCCGGCGTGGCAGTCGGCAGGCTCGTTCCTGTTCCAAGCGGGCGCCTACGGTCGGTGGGCGCCTGCAGACCTCGTGAGTGTCCAAGCCCTGCTGGAGGTCTTCACCCGCGGTGCCCCACCGGCCGCCGCGTACGGCGACGTACTGGAGATCATCCAGGACAGCGTCCCGCGGTGGGCGTCGGCCGCGAACGTCGAACGGACCCTCGACATCCTCGATGTCCTCGCCCGCGCCGCGTGTCCCGACAGCGAGGCGCGCACGCGAGTCACCACCTTGGCACTTGAGCCCCTGTATCGGGGTCGCCGGCGGCTGCCGGCGGACCTGATCTGGCTAGCCGGCCAGATCGCGGCCGAGTGCGGCCTCGACCTGGACTGGACACCGCCCGGCGGGCCGCAGCCCGAGGACACCAGCGCACCGGCCTCGTACGGGGATACGACGTTGCTGGTCTACTCGCTGGATCCGGGCGCACTCCAGCGCACCGTCGACGGACTGGTCAAGGTGGCGCCCGGGCTCAAGGTCCACCAGTGCTCGCAGAAGGTCGGCACCGACCAGTTGCGCGAGCAGACTCGTTCGGCGGACGCGATCGCCCTCGCGACCCGCTGCGCCAAGCACGCCGCCACCGGCTTCATCCGGAAGTACGCTCGAGCCGGGGCACCAGTCCAGGAGGCGGATGGTGCCGGCTCGGCATCGCTGTTACGGGCCGCGATCGCCGCACTCGGCGACCTGCGAGCAACCGACTGAGTCAGACGTCGATCGTCTGGTAGACGGTGGTCCAGAAGTCTTGTGTGCGCGACAGGCGCTCGTCGCCGGCGTGGGCGCGTTGCATCACCAGGATGGTGATCAGGTCCTCAGCCGGGTCGTTGTGCCAGGCGGTGCCGTAGCCGGGCCAGCCGTAGCTGCCGGCCGACGTGCCCAGGTGCGTTCGGCGGGTGCGGACAGACATGCCGAAGCCCAGCCCATGGCGTCGAAGTAGCCCGGCCAGAACCCGGAGACCGCCTTCTGCGCCGGACTCAGTTGCTCGCTGGTCATCAGCGCCGCCGACGCCCCCGGACAGCACCCGCTCGCCGCGGTGCGTGCCGCCGGCGAGCAGCGCGGAGGCGAAGGCGAGGAAGTCGTCGGCGGTCGAGACCAGGCCGCCGCCGCCCGACTCGAACGCCGGCGGCCGGCTCCACCGCCCGTCCGGGCCGTCCTCGACGACGGGCCGGCCGGCGACGTCGTCGCGCTCGTACGCCGTCGCCAGCCGGACGGTGCTCTCCCCGCTGACAGTGGAGTCGGTGCCGGTCACCCGAGTGGGCCGCAGAGCCGCTCGCGCAGGGCGTCCCCGAACGACATTCCGGTGGTCCGCGCGATCAGCACCCCGGTCACGTCCGCCGCGGTGTCGTACATCCACCGCTCGCCCGGCTGGTGCACCAACGGCAGCACGCCGAGCCGCTGGATCCACTCGTCCGGCGCCGGCTCGCCGATCGCGCCCGGCGCGTCGGAGAACGGCACCGTCTTGGCGGGCATCATCCCGGTGCCGAGGGTGTACGTCAGCAGGTCCCGCACGGTGATCGGGCGGGCCGCGGCAACCGTGTCCGCCAGCGGGCCGTCCGGGTCGGCGAGCACGGTCATGTCCGCCAGCGCCGGGAGCAGGTCGTCGACCGAGTCGTCCAGGCGCAGCGTGCAGTCCTGGATCAGTTCATCGCGCACGCGGCAACGATCGGCTTCGACGTCGACCCCAGGCGGCAGATTCGTGTCGGCCACCATCAGCGTTTCCGACCCTGGCCCTCGAACGCGAGCGTCCCCGTCGCCTCGACGTGCACTTCGCCGCGGCGCGCGAGCACGGCCACCATGCCCGGCACGACGCCGGACTCGACCTGCCGCTCCGGTAGCCCGCGTAACCGCGCCAGACGTCCCGCCGAGAAGCCGCCAGCAGCTACCTGTCTCCTCCTCACCCGCCCGCAAATTACACCGGCAGCGCCGTCCGACTTCACAGCCGCCGCAGCGTAGGGCGGCTTCCAGTGTCGCTGCCGGCGAACATCGCCACCGCCGCGTCGCTGGACTGGTTGCCGGTGCTGGTGGCCGACTGGCCTTGGCCGCGCTGCTGCTGGCGGTGGAACTCCTGGCCCGCCACCCGACCTGGCCCGGCACCGAGACCCTACCGATCCACCCGCCGGTCGCCGAACGGACCGAGACCATCGACAGCACGCCCGCCGCGGACGCTGAGCCGGCCGCGAACATCGAGAAGTTCCGCGCGGCCGAGACTGACCACCACCGAGGAGCCGATCGTCACCCTCGCCCGTCCGACCGAACTGCTCCGGCCGGGACCGCAGGCGGAACGCGGAAGCCTTTCGACAAGTCCAGGGGGCTTGACACCTACTCACATGTAACATCAGGCGACCCTGAGACAAAGTCTAGTCCTTGCCGTTATGGTCGGACTGACCGGTGGCCAGGCCTGACTTTCTCGGGATCCGTCGCCTTTCCTATGTATTATCTCACCGATGACTGACTCCATACTCTTGCCTTGTATTCGAATAGAAGGTGGTTGGTGAGGAGTTTGATGTCGCGGGGGGTGTTTTGTAGGTCGTTCCATTTGCGCTGGTCGTGGGGGCCGAATTCCCAGTAGCCGTTAGTCCATCGGCAGATGGGTTTGAGGGCGAGGAGATCGTTGGCAAAGTCGGCGGCGGTTGGACCGCCGGTGCGCCGGTGTCGGTCAGTGATGGCGTCCATGACGAAGCCGAGGCTAACGATGCCGACGCCGTGCATGAGGCGGGAGCGTCGGGGTGGGTGGCCCCAGGCGTCGGGGAAGACGCCGGCGACTGCGGCCCAGAAGCTGTTGAGGAGGGCGAGCATGGCGTCGGTATCGCCTTCGCCGGTCGCAGGGTCGCGATGGCGGTAGAGGGCTCCGTCGCTGAGACTGTTTTCCAGCATGCGGAGGATTGAGTTGTCCTTGACCACGCCACCAGGGGTCGTCGGGGTGTGGATCATTTCCTTCAACGCGGAGCCGGAATCGTGGTTGAGTCGATCGAGGAGGTAGGCGGGGTACCGACGTAGTTGGAGGCGGGTCGGCAGGACTCCCGCGGTGCTGGGTAGCAGTTCGTGGATGAGTCCCTTGGGTAGTGGTTTGGTGGAGTTAACCAGAATAAACTGGGAGCGTTGTTCGGCATCGGAGTCGGTGATGAAGGCGGTGATGCAGATCGGGAAGACATCGACTCGGGCTTCGCGGATTGCAGCGCAGCGTTGTTGGCCGTCGACTACCCAGCCGGGCTTGTCCTCATCCGCACCGTCACGATCGACCGGGATAACGAGTGTCCCAGGTAGGACGTAACCGTCCATAGTGGCGTTTTCTGGTTCGAAGCAGACCCGCTTATCGAATGCGATGACCAGCGCATTCGGGATCATGGCGTCGTCAGATTCGAGGTATTTGCGGATCGAGGCGATGTGGGAGAGGACCTCGGGTCGTTGGTAGCCCTGGATCTGATCGGTATCGTCGCGATGGACGCGTGAGACGGTCGCGAAGTGGGGTAGCAGTTTGCCGTCGACTGCGAAGCTGTAGAGGGTGCGGTTGGGGCCTTGTTTGACTTGGAGTGCTGGCAAGCGCAACTCCCGCCGGCCAGATTCGGCCGGGTCTGAGCCGCGGGGGTTGCGGGTGCGTGGGGTCATGCCGCATTGCCTTCCGTCAGTTCGCGTTGGAGTCGCTGGTTGAACACGTAGAGGTTGTGGAAGCCGCGTCGCTTGTTGCGTTCGGAGCCGCGGAACATGGCGACGTCGATGCCGGCATTTTCGCAGATGCCGCAGGGGCAGGTGCGCCAGGGTTGGTCGTCGAGGATTTGGCGGTAGGCGTTGGTGCGGTCTTGGCGGCCGTCGCAGAGGTTGTCATATGCGGTGAGGGCACGTAGCACCGTAGCGGTCGTCAGTTTGCCGGCATCGAAGCGGCGCAGCGCCGATAGGCAGTCGCGTTCCAATTTCAGGGCGATGGTCTGGCTTACCTGGCCGGCGCGGATGCGGGCTTTGAGTTTGGGGTTGCCGTCGACCTGTGGGACTCGTAGGGCAGTGTAGGTGCGGTCGAGAGCGTAGTAGTTGTCGCGGTCATCTTTGAAGGACTGGCGGAAGGGGGAGGTGGAGTCGAAGCTGGTGACGCCGTTGTCGGCGAACGTATCGACATTTTCGCAGCGGGTGACGCCAAGCAGGTGCAGGCGGGTCCGGGGAGCGCGTTCGGCGTTGATGGCCCCGAGGCAGGTGAGGATCTCGTGGGTCTTGAGGGGCACCATGCCGCCGATCGCGATGCGTTCGTAGCCCATGGCCTGTAGTTCGCGGACGGCGGTGGCGTAGGAGGTGGGGCTCCAGCCTTGGGCGACGCCCATCGGCTCGAACCGTGCCCGGCGGGCGTGGCGGCGGCTGAGGAACTCACGTGCCATGTCAAGGGTGAGCGACTGGCGCTCCCGCCAGATGGCGCTCATTGGGTGGTCGTGGTCGTGGTCGGCGGCCGGGTCGTAGCCGAGGATGACGTGGTCGACGGAGATACCCAGGTCGAACTGGCATTCGGTGTAGAAGTCGATGACGTCGTCGGGGGTGTAGGGGGGGACGTCGTCGCGGACGTAGGAGAACGCGCCGCAGTCGCCCAGGGTGGTCAACCGCGGTCCCGGGGCGTCGTCGAGTCGGAAGAAGTCGCGCACGCCCACCCGGTAGAGCCGATTCCGCTGCGCGAGGGTGTACTTGCCCGCGGCGCCGGGCAGTCCGTCGACGATGGTCTTGGAGACCAGGATCCCGGTGAACGGTGGTGTGCGCAGCGCTTCGTGGGCGTACCGGTCGTCGCGTTGGCGGACCCGGTAAATCGACCGTTCCTCGGTGGTGAAGTCGAAGCTGGGGTCGATCTGGTCCTGGCTGTCGGGGAAGAAGAACTTCACCGGCGGCCCACCTTGGCTGCGCGGTGTACGCGGATGAGGTGGCTGGACAGTTCGTTGATGTGCCGGGGCACGTTCTGCACCTCGTTCCACCGCATGCCCATGTCGTCCCATGCGCCCGACGTCCAGTGGCAGTGCGGCGCGATCAGCGCTAGATCTTCTCGGACCTCGGCGGCGGCGGCCTCCCGGCCGGGGTCGACTGTGGCCATGATGCGGTCCATCAGGCGGCCCATGGCGCGGATCCCGGCGCCGTGCATCAGCCTGCTCTGCGTCGGTGCCTTGCCCCAGGCGGTGGGGAAGGTGTCCTTGACGGCAGTCCAGTACATCAGCAGCAGTTGCCACAGCCCGGTGAAGTCGGTTTCGCCGCTGGTCATGTTCCGGAACGGGAACAGGCACCCCGAGGGGGAGGTGAGGCTCTCTTGCAGCATGTTGACTACGCTGGTGTCGCTGACCACCGCCCGCCGCCCAGTCTCGGCTGCGCCGGAGGAGCGGCGGATCAGGCCGTGGAACGGGGACGCGTCGTCGCGGTTGAGCAGGTCACACAGCGCCGACGGGGTCTGCCGCAGCGCTAACCGGGGCGGGAGCGGACTGCTGATCGTGGGCAGCAACTCGGTGACTAGGCCACGCGGCAGCGGCTTGGTGTTGTTGATCCTCAGGAACTGGTCGCGTTGGACGTCGATGGAGTCCGCCACGAAGGCGTTGACCGGTACCGGGAGATCCTGCCGGCGGGCTTTGGCCAGGGCGAGGGCGCGTTGCTGGCCATCGACGATCCAGCCGGGCTTGGGATCGCCGTTGGTCGGTAGCGGAACCTCCAGCATCCCGCCGACCGCCGACCCATCCCCGACGTTGGGGCCGCGGCTACACGTGAAGCGCACGGTCGAGGGCAGGGCGATGATGATGGGGTTGGGGAAGATAACTTGGTCGCTGTCGAGGTACTCGACGATCTCCTCGACGTGCTGACGGACCTCGGGACGCTGGTAGCCGATCAGATCACCGGACTGGTCTCGGCTGACCCGGGAGATGTCAGCGATCTGCAGGATTTCGCGGGCAGTCAAGCTGAACAGGTACAGCGGGCAACCGGGGGTCTGCTGCACCCGCAACGCTCGGCGTGTCAACGGTGCAGGCCGTGGGGTGCTCACCTACCGACCGCCTGTTCGGCGCGGAACAGGTCGGCGAAGCGGTGCTGCTCGCATGCCCGGCCGGAGTCTCGCAGTTCGCGCAGCAGGCGGGTGTGGGTGACCGCGGCGCCGTCTTGGGCAAGTCGGTCGCGGATGAACACCTGGACCTCCTGGTCGGTCAACGGGGTTCGGGTGTACCTGCGTGGCGCGGGCTGTCCGGCTAGCAAGCGTGAGAGTCGGTCGCGCATGGCTGCGTGCTCGTAGTCGCCACCGGCCAGCAGATGCTCGGCGACCCGGACGTTCAGCGACTGCCGGGTGCCGCCGACGACATGTTCCAACCGGGCATCGACCGGAAGGAGGAACTCGGCGAGCTCACCAGCGGTCTTCGTGCCCGCGGAGATGACGCTGAGCTGGGCCGGGTCGGGCAGCGTGCTGGCGGCGGCCAGCACGTCCGGGTGGCAGGCGGCCAGGTAGGGCGCGGACAACACTAGGAGCAACCGCGCGTCTGACTCTTTCGCAGCCAGTTCGGCGAGCGAACGCGGGCCGCCGGTTGGTCCGGCCCAGTCCCTCAACGCAGCCCACCACTCCGCCGTCGCAGTCCGGCCACCGGGGATGCTGTCCAAGTGCGCGGGGGCGAACGTGGCCGAGTAGGGCCGGATCGGTGCGTCAAACGGGATCAACCCGTAACCGGCCGAGCACACCCACACCACGACCTTCGCTCCAGGAGCGTCGTGTCGGGACAGGCGCCGGGCGATGTCCCAGTGCGCGCCGGCGTAGAGGCTCGACGCCGCGATCGCCGGGGCGGAGTTGGACGTGAGACGGGTGATCCAATGCAGGGCACGGGTTGCGGTCTTGGCCGCGGTCACGCGACGCAGTTGCAGACCCGCTGGGACCGGCTGGGTCTTGCGGTGGGAGCAGGTCACCACGACATGGATCCGCTCGGCGGGCACCGGCGCAGCCGTCATCGGATTGAACCCTGGGCTGGGCTTGTGGGCGGCCAGGTGAGTCGGGCGTAGGCGGAGTGGTTATGGATGCTCTCCTCGTTGACCGCCTCCACGGTGAACCGGTCGATGTGGGCGTCGGCGCGCAGTTGCGCGGCGGCGTTGCGGGTCATGTCCTCGACGAAGACCGGGTGGTCGTAGCCAGCCATGGTCACGTGCCGCTCGTCCGTGCGCTTGAGCAACGGGTACACCGGGCTGGAGGCCGACGACTCGGCCACCGCGATGAGATCCTCGATCCACACCAGCGCGAACCGACCGCCCTCCTCCGAGCGGGGGGTCACCTCGATGGTCAGTTGGCCCCGCTGGTTGTGGGCGCCGTAGTCGCTGATCGCCTTGCTGCACGGGCACACACTGGTCACCGGTACCCGCACTGACAGGCCGAACTCCACGACCTCGCCGTGACTGCGAGCCGTGAACGAGCACGCGTAGTCCATCAGCGCCGTCGCTCCGCTGACCGGCGCCCGGCGGGGCAGGAAGTACGGAAAAGACAGTCTGATCTGCGCGGCTGGACTGTCCAGCCGGCGGCGCACCTCGGCGAGGAGACCGGGCACGGTGACCTGGGTCAGCTCGCCGGCGTACTCGCCGAGGATCTCGACGAACCGGCTCAGGTGCGTCCCTCGCAGATGTGCTGGCAGGGCGACGGACATCCTTACCTCGGCGATGGTGTCCTGCTTCGAGCGCTCCCGGTCCCAGACCGAGATTGGATGCCGCAACCCGCTGATCCCGACCTCATCGAGAGCGAGACCACGGTCGTCGCGCTGGCTCTGGACGTCGTCGAGGATCATGCGGCGGCGTCCCCGGTGTAGGCGACACCGGAAGTGCAGGTCTCCCGCACTACGACCTGCGCCAGCGGCAACGCATCGGCCAGCCGAGTCCAGATCCAGCGAGCCAGGTTCTCCGCGGTCGGGTTGTCCAGTCCGTCGACCTCGTTCAGGTACCGATGGTCGAGTTGATCGTGCAGTGGCCGGAACGCGGCCTTGATTTCAGCGAAGTCCAGCACCATCCCCGACGCCGGATCCACCTCGCCACGAATACGGACCTCGACGCGGTAGGAGTGGCCGTGCAACCGGCCGCACTTGTGCCCGTCCGGGACGTGCGGCAGTCGGTGCGCGGCCTCGAACCCGAACTCGCGGAAGACGTCCATCACCGGATCCCCAGGTACTTGTGGGTCTGCAGGCTTAGCCGCCACCGTGGGTGCGCCATGCAGTACTCCACCGTCAGGCGGGTGTTCTTCTCCCGATCCGGGCCGTCCATCGGCTGCAACGAGAACCGGTCGAAGGCCAGGTGCTCGAACGTCTCCGGCGGCGCTCCATCCTGCGGGTACACCAACTTCAACTCATCCCCGGCAGCCAGCACCAGATCGGCGCCGGCCTTCGGACTGACGCACACCCAGTCCAACCCAGCCGGAGCCGGCCGGGTGCCATTCGTCTCCACCGCCACCACGAACCCTGCCGCGTGCAGCGCCGCCACCGCCGCCTCGTCCAACTGCAGCAGTGGCTCCCCGCCGGTACACACCACATATGGCTCCGCGGCCGGCCGCCGCTGCCCGGGCCACGTCGCGGCGACCGCCGCGGCCAACTCGGCCGCCGAGCGGAACCGCCCACCGCCGGTCCCGTCCGTGCCCACGAAGTCGGTATCGCAGAACTGGCAGACCGCCCGCCCCCGATGCCGCTCCCGGCCCGTCCACAGGTTGCAGCCGGCGAACCGGCAGAACACCGCAGGCCGCCCGACGTGCGCACCCTCACCCTGCAGCGTGTAGAAGATCTCCTTGACCCGGTAACCCATCAGCCAGCCCCGGCCGGCGGCAGCGCGGGATCCCGCACCCCGACCTCCGCGAACCCCTTGCCCCGCAGCAGACACGAGTCACACGTCCCACACGCCCGACCGGCCGAGTCCGGGTCATAGCAACTGTGCGTCAGGCCGTAGTCGACCTCCAACGCCAGCCCCCGCTCGATGATCTGCGCCTTGGTCCACTCGATCAGCGGCGTGTGGATCCGCAACCGCTGCGCACCCTCCACCCCCGCCTTGGTAGCCAGGTTCGCCATCCGCTCGAACGCCTCGATGTACTCCGGCCGGCAGTCCGGGTACCCGGAGTAGTCCAACGCGTTCACCCCGATGAACACATCGCTCGCGCCGAGCGTCTCCGCCCAGGCCAACGCGAACGAGAGGAAGATCGTGTTCCGGGCAGGTACGTACGTCACCGGGATGCCGTCGTCGTCGAGGTCCTCCACCCGGTCGTGGTGCGGCACAGCCACGTCCGCCGTCAGCGCCGAGCCACCGAACAGGCGCAGGTCGATGTCGACCACCACATGCCGGTCCACCCCCGCAGCAGCGGCGACCCGACCTGCAGCCTCCAACTCCACCTCGTGACGCTGCCCGTACCGGAAGCTCAACGCGTACGCCCGGTAGCCTTCCGCCTGCGCCACCGCCAACGCCGTCGCCGAATCCAGACCCCCACTAAGCAAGACCACCGCTGGCAGTCCACTCACGACCGGCTCCTCTCCGCGACTTGGCCATCTCGACGAACCAGACAACTGCAGCGGTCCGTCGGCTACCGCCCTCGTAGTTTCCTCATCCACTAGCGGCAAACTACACGACTGTAATTCCCGTCGCGGCATGACACTCCCTTGCTCACGAGGGCCTCCGAGCCCGGCAGGCACCGTTGCGACTGCTGTGGCACGGAACGGTAGCCCGGTCTGGCTGTAGTCGATCACCGCGTCGCCGGAGCTGTGGATAACCCTGTGCATAACCCGTCGGCTGACTTGGTCCGTAGGCACCTCGGGCCTCAGTTGCGACTTCCGACGCAGGCACCGTCAACGCGACGCGGAGATCGTCGACGCGCGGTGCGCACCGGCGCCCGGCCGGCGCAGGGGATCCCCGGACGGGGCGGAGGAAGATGGACCGACCGGCTCACCTGCAGTTGGCCGCCGAGGCCGGCGGTCGACAGCAAACGTCGTGACCCGACTGGCCCCGCCCCCGACCAATCGCTGACGGCGGGTTCAGCGCACGTCGGGTAGGACGAGTGTTCACACCTGCGGCCCCGCGGTGGCGGTCGCCGTCACCATGTCGGTCTGCGGCAGAGCCCTTCTGACCCTGTGTGCCCCGGCAGGTACCGACGAGGTCGGGAATGGGTGCGACCAGCGCTTCCGCCGGTCAGCTCGCTGTCGAGGCAGTCCTTCCGCTCGCCGTGGGTAGAGTCCGGCGAGGCTGACTCGACGTCCGGCGAAGTCCTCGCCGTCCTCGTCGGCGGAGCGGTCGATGCCGATCCCGTCGTGATCGAGGAGCGCCTGGACCGCGACCTTCAGCCACTTCACATCGTCGCGGGTCTCGACGATGGTGCTGACGATCACGGTGACACCCTCCTCCGACCGCTGGACCCGCGGCGATGTGCAGACCGGATACCTCGCCGGTACGGGCCGTCGAGCGATCGCGGTTAGGGTGTCGGAGTGGATGGCCTGTCGCCGGCTCTCGCGCCGGTGTGGCGGGCACTGCATTCGAGGATGTCGTCGGGCCAGCCGGTGAGCCGGGTGCGGGTCGGGCCGCTGGATGCGCCGGCCCGGGCCGCGCTCGCCGATCTGTTGGGGCTGGACCGGCTCCCGGGTGAGTACGCGACCGTGTCCGTCTCCCGGCTGGACGCAGTGCTGCGTACGGCGCTGGGTGTCGGCGTGGCCGATGTCGTCGGGCGGCTGGTTGGACCACCGGCGGACCGGGCCGGCGACCGGCGCCGGGCGGCGGCCGAGCGGGCCGAGCTGTGGGAGTGGCTGGAGCGGCATCCGGTGGTCGCGGCGGCGCCGGCGCTGCCGGAGTGGGCGGCCGCGGTCCGCCGCGGCGGGCTGGTCGGCGGGACGGTGGCGGAGACCCGGCGGGAGCTGGAACGGGCGCTGGCGGTGCTGGCGGAGCTGCCGGCGCCGGGCCTGCCGCTGCCGGTCTTCGCCGAGCGGGTGCTCGGCGACCCGCATGGTCTGGACGACCCGGGTCGCTGCTCGGGGCTGGTGCTGCGGGCGCTCGCCGGCGGCGCCGGCCTGCCGCCACCGGCGGACAGCGACGCCCGGCGGGAGCTGTGGGAGCGGGCCGGTGTCGCGCCGGACGAGCTGTCCTCCACGGTGCTGGCGGCGGGTTTCCGGCTGCGGGGCGACGACGTCGTGGCGCGGGTCCTGCGCGCGTCGGCGGAGGCGGGGCAGGCAGCGGTCCTGACGCTGGCGCAGCTGCGCGCCGCCGGCGACTGGACCCACCTGCCGCCCGACGTGTGGGCGTTCGAGAACCCGGCCGTGCTCGCGCTCGCACTGGACCGGTTCGGCGCGCGCTGCCCGCCGCTGGTCTGCATCTCCGGCTGGCCCAGCGCGGCCGGCGTGCTCCTGCTCCGGCGGCTGACCGCCGGCGGTGCGACCGTGCACTACCACGGGGATCTCGACGGCGACGGCCTCCGGATCGCGGCGAACGTGGTGGCCCGGACCGGCGCGCGGCCGTGGCGGATGACGAGCGCGGACTACCTCGCCGCGGCCGCCACCGGCCCGCCGGTCGGCCGGGTGACCCCGGTGCCATGGGATCCCGACCTCGCCGTGCACCTGACCCGGGTCGGCACCGGCGTACCGGAGGAACGCGTAGCCGCGGAGCTGCTCGAGGAGCTGCCGCGGTAAGAAACAGCATTGTCGCTGCCGCGCGCTATCGTCGCCGACGCCGATACGTCGACCGCGGGAGGATCGGTGGACCCGATTCGTGTCCCGCCCGAGATGTTCCGCTTCACCGCGGGGGACCGGGCCGGGCTCTATGTCGCGGTGCTGCATGCCTTCAGCGAGGCGAATGAGCGGCTCGAGACCGCACTGAGCCTCGACGACGTGCGGGCCCGGCTGCGCTCGGTCGGCTGGGTCGACGCGCTGCCCGACGAGGACCTGGTCGCCGCGCTGGTCCAGCTGCGCGACTGGAAGCTGGTCGACGTCGTCCAGAACCACTCGGAGAACTACCGCACCGCGGCCGAGTATGAGCGACGCAACCTGCAGTATTCGCTGACCAGGCAGGGCGAGGCGGCCTTCGCCGGGGTCGTCCACGCGATGGGCCTGCTCGCCTCGACCGGCGCCCTGCAGACGGCCGTGCTGGACGCCATCGCCGACCGCCTCGGCGAGCTGGCCCAGCTCATGGACAGCGGCACCAACCGGCGGATCTTCAGCGCGCTGACCGAGCTGGAGGCGCACCTGGAGGCGCTGCGCGGCAACACCGTGCAGTTCAACGGCGAGCTGCAGCGGCTGCTCCGGGCCGAGGGCGCGGAGCTCGCGACGTTCCACGAGGTCAAGGCGTCGACGGTGGCGTACCTCCAGGAGTTCGTGACCGACCTGGAGCACCGCGCGGAAGCCATCGCCGTCCGGATCGGCGCGGTCGAGGAGCGCGGCGTCGGCCTGCTGCACCAGCGCGCGCTGCTCGGTGCTGAGCTGCCGCAGCTGTCCGGGGTGGACCCGGGGCCGGCGTGGCTGGAGCACCGGCGCGCCCGCTGGGCCGGCCTGCAGGCCTGGTTCCGGCCCGGCGACGGCGCGACGCCGCGGGTCGAGCAGCTGCACCTGGTGGCCCGGCGGGCGATCATCACGCTGCTGCAGGTGCTCGACCGGATCACCGAGTCCCGCCGCCGGTCCAGCAGCGCGGTCGCCGACTTCCGCGAGCTGGCCCGCTGGTTCAGCGTGGTGCCCGGGCAGGCCGACGTGCACCGGCTGTACGCCACGACGTTCGGGCTCGGCTCCGCCCGGCACGCGCACCTGGCGCACCCGGACCCGGAGCTGTTCACCGCGTCGGCGCCGTGGTCGGAGGCGCCGGTGCCGGTGTCGCCGCTGCTGCGGTCGGCGGGCCGCACCGAGCGCTTCAGCCGCACCGGCCGGGTCCGCGACGTCGCGGCGGTCAAGGCGGCCCGGGCCGAGCAGGTGCTCGCCGAGCGGGCCGAGCTGGAAGCGGCGTGGAGCATGCTGGACACCGGCGGCCGGGTGCGGCTGTCGGCGTTCGGGCGGCTGGACCACCGGGTGTTCGAGCGGCTCCTCGACCTGCTCGGGCGGGCGCTGGCGAGCGCTCCGGACCGGGCCGGCACCCGGCGCAGCAGCACGGTCGACGGCCGGATCGAGATCCTGCTCAGGCCGCTGGCCGACGGCTCGACCGCGACGCTGGTGACCAGGGCCGGCACGTTCCGCGGGCCGGATTACGAGATCGAGATCAGGTCGTACGGGCAGCGGTCGACGCGGCGGGAGCAATCCCGGTGAGCCAACTCGCCAACCAGCTGGTGATCGCGGAGAAGGAGGAGGTGGCCCGCGGGATCCGGCTGCTGCTGGCCCAGCCGCTGATCGCCGAGCGCTCGACGCCGGAGTACTTCGACCTGGTCCGGCGGCGCCGCGAACCCATCTGCCTCTGGTTCGAGCGCTACTGCGGCTGGCAGCTTGTCGTCGAGCCGCGGCTGGGCTACGCCCGGCTGTTCAAGGTCCGGGCCGCGGCCGACCCGAGCCGGCCGGCAAGGCGGCTGCGGTCCGGGCGGGCACCGTTCGACCGGCGGCGGTACGTGCTGCTCTGCGTCGTCGCGGCCGAGCTGCTGGCGGTGCCCGTGACCACGGTGGGGCTGCTGGCCGACCGGGTCCGGCAGGCGACCGCGGCCGACGACGTGCTGGCGGCGTTCGACACGGCCAGCCGGGCCGAGCGGATGGCGTTCGTCGACGTGCTGCGGTTGCTGGAGTCCTACGGCGTGGTCGAGGTGGTCGACGGCAGCACGGACGCCTACGTCGACTCGGCCGAGGCGAAGGTGCTCTACCAGGTCGACCCGACCCTGCTGCTGCGGCTGCTGGTGGTGCCGGTCGGGCCGTCGCAGCTGGCGGTGCCGGCCGAGGAGGTCCCGCTGCGGTTCGAGGAGATGCTGCTCGCGGTGTCCCGGGAGCGGCGGTACGGCGCGGCTGACGACGGCGGGTCCGAGGTGCAGCGGAATCTGTGGCTACGGCACTCGGTCTTCCGGCGGCTGGTGGACGACCCGGTGCTCTACTTCGACGACCTGTCCGTCGCCGAGCGCGGCTATCTGGCGTCGCCGACCGGGCGGCAGCTGCTGCGCCGGGCGGCGGCCGAGGGCGGCTTCGTCGCCGAGGAGCGGGCCGAGGGGGTGCTGTTCGTCGACCCGGACGGGATCGCGACCGACGGCCGGTTCCCCGACGATGCGAGCACCGCCAAGGTCGCCGCGCTGCTCCTGCTGGACGGCATCGACGGTGCGGTCAGCAGCGAGCAGCTCGAGGTCGCGGCGGACGCGCTGCTGGCCCGCTTCCCGCGCTGGGCGAAGCAGTACCGCGACGAGGGCGGCGCTGCCCACCTGGTGGCCGACGCCGTGGCGGTGCTGCTCGACTTCGGTCTGGCCCGGGTGGCGGCCGGCCTGGTCCACCCGCTCCCGGCCGCGGCCCGGTATGCCGTGGCCGGCACCCGCAGCACGGAGGAGACGCCATGACCACGGTGACCGTGCTGCCCCGCCCGGTGCCGACCGAGCCACCACGGCCGCCCCGGTGGAGCCCCACCAGGGCCGGCATCCTGAACGTCTGGCGCTACCACGACGAGACTTTCGAGTTCCACAGTGGACGGTTGCTGCTCCGGGGGCCGAACGGCAGCGGTAAGTCCAAGGCGCTGGAGCTGCTCCTGCCCTACCTCTTCGACGCGAACCTGCGGGCAAACCGGCTGTCCACGTTCGGCACCGGCGAGCGCACGATGCACTGGAACCTGATGGGGGAGGGCGCGACCGGCACCACCCGGGTCGGCTACGTGTGGCTGGAGTTCGGTGTGGACGGACGGTGGTTCACCTGCGGAGCGCGGCTGCAGGCGAGCACACACACCACCGGCGTGCACGTCGACTACTTCACCAGCGAGCTGCGGGTCGGCCACGACCTCGCGCTGACCAACGACTCGCGGCAACCGCTGACCCGCGCCGCGCTCGAGGAGCGGCTCGGCGACCACGGCACGGTCCATCCCAACGCGGGGGACTACCGGGCCGCCGTCCGGGCCGCGCTGTTCCCGTCGATGGGCGAGCAGCGGTACGACGCGCTGATCACCGCGCTGCTCCAGCTGCGTACACCGAAGCTGTCCCAGCGGCTGGACCCGGCGCTGCTGTCGACGCTGCTGTCCCGGGCGCTGCCGCCGCTGGGCCAGCAGGAGGTCGCCGACCTGGCCGAGGGGTTCGAGCGGCTGGACGCGCAGCGGGAGCGGGTCGGCCGGCTCGAGGAGGAGGTGGCGGCGACCCGGACGCTGGCGGCCCGGCAGCAGTCGTACGCCCGGCGGGTGCTGCGGTCAGCCGCGGCGACGGTGATCTCGGCGACCACCGAGCTGGACAACATCACCCGCACCGCCCGGCTGTCGGCGGCCGAGTACGGCACCGTCGCGGAGCAGCGGGCCGGCATCGAGGAGCTGGCCGGCCGGCTGGCGCTGGACATCGGTGAGACCGAGGCCCGGATCGAGGGCCTGACCGACAGCGAGGCCTACCGGCAGGGAGAGGAGCTGGACCGGCTGCGCCGCGCGGCCGCCGGCGCACGGTCCCGGGCCACGGCGATCCGCGCCGATGCCGGACGGCTGCGGGCCGAGGCCGACGCCGATGACGGCGCCCGGGCCGAGTCGCAGCGGGCGGTCGACCGGCTGGTCGGCGCGGTGGACGCGGCAGCGGCCGAGGCGCGGGTGGCGGCCGGGCGGGCCGGCCTGGACACGGCGTACGGCGAGCTGGCGGCCGGTCTCGGGACCGCCCGGTCGCTGCTGCGGGGCGTGCTGCGCAGCCGGCGGGAGCAGCTCGACCGGGTCGGCCGGGCGGTTGACGCGCACGAGCGGGCCGTCGAGCGGCGGCAGTCGGCCGAGGCGGACGTCGAGGCTGCGCGTGCGGCCTTCGCGGACGCGCGGGCGGCGCGGGACGAGGCGGCCGGGGCGCGCGAGGCCGCGCTCGGCGAGCTGGTCGCCCGGGTCGAGGCATGGGCGGCGGCCTGCCGGGAGCTGGCCTTCACCGACCCCGCGGGGCTGGCCGACCTGGTCGAGTCCGAGCCGGAGCTGCTCGGCGCGGTGGACCGGGTCGCCGCCGTCGTGCTGGCCGAGCTGACCCGGGCCGAGACCACCGTCCAGGCCGGGCTCTCGGCGGTAGCGGATGAGCGGGCCGAACTGGCTGCCGAGGTGGACCGGCTGCTGGCCGAGCAGGACCTGCCGCCGGTCCCGCCGCGGACGCGGACGGCGGACCGGACCGCCCAGGCCGGGGCGCCGCTGTGGCGGCTGGTCGACTTCGCCCCCACGGTGCCGGATGCGGTGCACGGGCCGGTCGAGGCGGCGCTCGAGGCGGCCGGCCTGCTGGACGCCTGGGTGAGTGCCGACGGCCGGGTCACCGGCCACGACGTACTGGCCGATCCTGCCGCGCTGCCGCCGGTCGCAGGTGGGTCGCTGGCCGACGTGCTCGTGGCTGAGCCGTCGGGCGAGGTGGACGTCGCCGCGGTCCGGCGGCTGCTGGCGGCGGTCGCGTACGGCCAGCGGCTGCCGGCCGGCCCTCCCGCCGCGGTCGGTGGCGACGGCACCTGGCGGCTGGGCAACCTCACCGGCAGCTGGCACAAGGACCACCCGGACCACATCGGCGCCCGGGCCCGTGAGCGGGCCCGCGCGCGGCGCCTGCTGGAGCTGCGCGGCGCGGTCGCCGACTGCGATACCCGGATCGCCGCGCTGCAGGCCGAGCTCTCGGGCCTGGCCGCTCGGCGCGCTGTCGTCGGCTCCGAGCGGGCCGCCCGGCCGAGCCACGCCGAGCTGGCCGCGGCCACCGACCGACTGACCAGGGCGGAGTCGGACCTCGCGGCAGCCGACCGGGTGCTCCGGCAACGGGTGACCGCACTGGCTGACCGGGAGCAGGCGGTCACCGGCACCCTACGCGAGCTGACCCGGCTCGCCGCCGAAGCGGCGGCGCCGACCGACCGGGCCGCGCTGGCCCGGCTCGCCGCCGCGACCCGGACCTTCGGCGACCTGGCGGAGAGCTGGTTGGACGGGTACGCCGAGCTGGTCGCCGGCCGCGCCCAGCTGGAGGTGCTGGCCACTGCGGCGCGCCGGTCGGCCGACAACGCCGCCCGCCGCGAGGCGGAGGCCGCCGACGCCGCGACCGAGCACGGCCGGATCGCCGCCCGGCTGGACGCGGTGGAAGGCACGATCGGCGCCTCGTACCGCGAGACGCTCGCCGAGCTCACCCGGCTCCGGGAGCGCCGCGCCGACCGCACCGGCCAGCTCGACCGGGCCCGGACCGAGCTGCTCGGCCTCGGCGAGCGGCTGGGCCGGCTGGACCAGCAGCGGGTCGCCGACGCGGCCGCCCGGGACGCGTCCGGCACCGCCCGGGACGCGGCCGCGCACCGGTTCCGGCAGCTCGGCACCGGCGTGCTCGGCCTCGACTCCGGCGCTGACGTCCTGGCGCCGCTGTCCGGGTCCGAGGGCGTACGCGCCGCGCTGGAGGCGTCCCGGCAGCTCGCCGCCGCCTGGCCGACCGTGCCGTACGCGCCGGGAAACGTCACCGACGCGCTCGGCCGGCTGGCCGAGGAGGTGCACAAGTGCCGTACCGCCCTCGGCTCCCGGGCGGACCTCGACCTCGGGACCGATCAGGACGTGCAGGTGTTCACGGCCACGGTGGACGGCGTCCGGATCGGCGCGGCCGAGCTGCACCGCACCCTGCAGGGTGAGCTGGAGCGCAGCCGCACCGAGATCACCGACCGCGAGCGCGAGCTGTTCGACAAGACCCTGACCGGCGACACCCGCCGCCACCTCGCCGACCGCATCCGGCAGGCCAACCAGCTCGTCGACGACATGAACGCCCGGCTCGAGCGGGTCCGCACCGCCTCGAAGGTCGCGGTCCGCCTGGTCTGGCAGGTGTCCCCGGACCTGCCGACCGGCACCCGGGCCGCCCGCGACCTGCTGCTGCGCGACCCGGTCCGGCTCACCAGCGAGGACCGCGAGTCGCTGCACCGCTTCTTCCGCGACCGGATCGACGCAGCCCGGGCCGCCGACACCGCCGCCAGTTGGGAGGAGCAGCTCGGCCAGGTCCTCGACTACACCAGCTGGCACCGCTTCGTGGTGCATGTCGACCGCGGCAACGGCGCCGGCTGGCAGCCGCTGACCAAGACCCTGCACGGCGCGCTCTCCGGTGGCGAGAAGGCGATCGCCCTGCACCTGCCCCTCTTCGCCGCCGTGGCCGCGCATTACCAGGCCGTACCGTCGGCGCCCCGGATCATCCTGCTGGACGAAGTCTTCGTCGGCGTCGACAGCACCAACCGCGGCCAGGTCTTCGCCCTGCTGTCAGCGCTGGACCTGGATCTGATGCTGACCTCGGACCACGAGTGGTGCACGTACGCCGAACTACCCGGCATCGGCATCCACCAGCTCATCACCGGCGACGAGGACGACGCCGTGACGACCGCCCGCTTCACCTGGGACGGCCACGAACTCCTACCCGCCGAGCCGGAGACCCGGTGACGGACGAGCGCTGCAAGCACGAAGCGGCCGGAGCTGACTACCACCGACTGGAAGGCTGGCGGCCGGCTGGCCGGCGTGACTCGCTGCGCGTAGACGCTCACCAGCGTCCGCTGCCCGTCCTCGCGACCGACAGGGGTGGCCAGGCAGCCGCTCGCGCCGGCCGCCCGCTCCAGCCGAGTCCCTCTACACGGCGTACTTCATGACTTAATATAAGTGAATCGGCCGAGGAGGCGCTCCCGGCCGCGATTCGCGGCAGGAAGGACCAGCGCATGACAACGAAGCATGCTGGCGGTGAGCGGTCCGCCCGCCGGCGAACCGGCCGGTCGTTCACCGTCGGCCTCGTGCTGACCGCAGTCGCGACGACCGCGACGACCGGGACGGCCGCCGGCGCCGCCCCGTCCCGACTCGGCACTCCCGGCTTCGGCTCGAACGTCACGATCTTCGATCCGAGCATGCCGGTCAGCGAGATCCAGGCGAGGCTGGACGCGACGCATGCAGCGCAGGTCGACAACGAGATGGGCACCGCACGCTACGCCTTCCTCTTCAAGCCGGGCACGTACGGCACCGCGGCGAACCCGCTCCAGATCAAGGTCGGCTACTACACCGAGATCGCCGGCCTCGGCGCCGCCCCCACCGACGTCGTCATCAACGGCAAGGTCGAGGTCTACAACCGCTGCCTGGCCGACGGCGGCACGGCGAACTGCCTCGCGCTGGTCAACTTCTGGCGGACGCTGTCCAACCTGTCGATCAATATCAACGCGGCCGGCCAGGACGGCTGCCGCGCCACGGCCGACTTCTGGGCCGTCTCCCAGGCCGTCTCCATGCGCCGCCTCAACGTCAGCGGCGCCACCCTGTCGCTGATGGACTACTGCACCGCCGGGCCGCAGTTCGCCAGCGGCGGCTTCATCGCCGACTCCCGGCTGCCGTCCGTCCTCAACGGATCCCAGCAGCAGTGGCTGACCCGCAACAGCGAGATCGCCGGCTGGACCAACGGCGTGTGGAACCAGGTCTTCGCCGGCGTGGTCGGCGCCCCGGACGACGCCGGCTTCCCCGACCCGCCGTACACGACGCTCGACACCACCCCGGTCAGCCGCGAGAAGCCGTACCTGTTCGTCGACGCGCGGGGCAGGTACAGCGTCCGGGTCCCGGCCGTCCGGCGGAACTCCCGCGGCATCTCCTGGGTCGACGGCATGACACCGGGACGCACCATCCCGATCTCGGACTTCTTCGTCGCGAAGCCGTCGGACCCGGTGCGCGTCATCAACAGCCAACTCGCCCGGGGCAAGCACCTGCTGCTCACGCCCGGGGTGTACGACATCGCGCGGAGCATCGAGGTCAAGCGCCCGGACACGGTGGTCCTCGGCCTCGGACACGCGACGCTCACCGCCGTCGGCGGCTCGATCCCGCTGGACGTCGCCGACGTCCCCGGCGTGATCATCGCCGGTGTCACGGTCGACGCCGGCCTCACGAAGTCACCGGTCCTGCTGCGGGTGGGCGACCGGCACGGCAGGAGCCACGGCCGGAACCACGGCTCGGCCGCCAACCCGACGACACTGTCCGATGTGTACTTCCGGGTCGGTGGGCCGCACGTCGGCAAGGCCGACATCGCGCTCGAAGTCAACAGCGACAACGTGCTCATCGATCACACCTGGGTGTGGCGTGCCGACCACGGCGTCGAGAACCTCACCGACACCGAACGCTGGAACACCAACATCGGCCGCAACGGCGTCGTCGTCAACGGCGACCACGTGACCGCGACGGGTCTGTTCGTCGAGCACTTCCAGCAGTACAACACCGTCTGGAACGGCCAGGACGGCACGACGATCCTCTACCAGAACGAGCTGCCGTACGATCCGCCGACCCAGGCCGACTGGATGCACGGCGGCGTCGAGGGCTGGGCCGGCTACAAGGTCGGCGACCGCGTCAAGGCACATGCCCTCTACGGCGGCGGGGTCTACGTCTTCAACCGGAACGACCCGACCATCCACACCGAGAACGGCTTCGAGGCCCCGGGAAGCCCGGGCGTCAGGCTGCACCACATCATGACCGTCAACCTCAGTGCCGGGACGATCGACCACGTCGTCAACGGCGTGGGCGGTCCGGCCGACACGAGCAGGATCGGTGTGCCGGTGTTCATCGGCGACCATCCGGCGCCCTAGCACGCCGCACCCCCGCCGCAGCCCAGCGCCACCAGGTGGCCCGGAGCCTCCGACCCTGGCCCGGCCCACCCGGCGGCGCCCGGGCCCGCGGCGGCGGACGGGGAGCCGTGCGGCGGGCCACGTTCCGGAGACACGCCCAGCCAGCCAGAGCAACCGCCGATGCCGGGCGGACGACAGGAGATCCGCCTCGTCCAGACCGCCGGGACCCGCCGAGCATCAGGGACCAGTGGCTCTTGCGTCGGCGCCGCGCCGGATGCCGCGCAGTCCAGGCCCGTTTCAGGGTCGCTTCAGGACCGAGTGTCAGCATCGTGACGGATCGACGGACGTGGTTCCGGCCGCGGGGGCGTATCGGAGGACTGATGAACAGGGCTGCCTGGTCGTTGCGGCGGACGGCAGTGCTGGCTGGTGCCGGCGTCGCGGCGGCGATCGCCGTCATGCCCGCCACCGCGGCCTCGGCCCCGGCCCTCAGTTCGGGATCGGTCGCGGCCGGGCCCCGGGTCGTCGTGGGGGGCATGTCCACCGATCAGGTCCGGACGTCGGTTGCTCCCAGGTCGGTCCGGCCGATGCCCAGTTGCCCGTCAGGGTGTTCGGCCTGAGCCACGTTTGCGAGGACGACTGCCGGCATTCGGGCCGGTGAGCGGCTCGCGAGTTGGAGGAGGTCTTCGATGCAACGATCAGTGCCGGAGGTTGCCGCACCGATCAGGGTGCGCACGGGGGTGCGGGCCGGGCGGATCGGCGCGAATCACAGCCAGGCGGTCACCGCGCCGATCAGGGTGCGCACCGGCGTTCGGGCCGGCGAGCTGACGCACAACCATAGCCAGGCGGCCGCAGCGCCAATCACGGTCCGCACGGGTGTCCGCGCCGGCTACCTCCCCCACCAGCACAGCCAGGCCGTCGCCGCGCCGATCCGGGTCCGGACGGCGGTCCGCGCCGGCTACGTCGGCCACCAGCACAGCCAGGCCGTCGCTGCGCCGATCCGGGTCCGGACGGCGGTCCGCGCCGGCTACGTCGGCCACCAGCACAGCCAGGGTGTCGCGGCGCCGATCACGGTGCGCACGGGGGTGCGGGCCGGACGGCTCAGTCCCAACCACAGTCAGGCGCTGCGGCGGGTGGCCTGACCGGCCAGGTGGCGGGCGGGCCGGTGGACCCCGAACCGGACGGGGTGGTCCTGCACGAGCACGCGCTGTCGGCGATGGACGAGTGCCGGTTCGCGGACGCGGTGGGTCTGTGCCGGCGGTCGATCGAGGCATTGTCCGCTGACGGCGGCCCTGGCCAGCCGGACGTGGCCAACGTGCTGACCCTGCTCGCCACCGCCGAGGACGAGCTGGGCCGGCACGACACGGCGGAGCGGCACCACCGGCGGTCGCTGGCGGTGTTGGCCGCGGTGCCCGGCTCCGGCGGTGACCTGACCCGGCTGCGGGTGCAGGCACGGGTCGGTCTCGCCGGCAGCCTGCGTAGGCAGGGCCGGTACGACGAGGCCGACGTGGTGTACGGGCAGGCGCTGGCGCAGGCCGAGGCGGCACCGGAATACGACGAGCTCGATCTCGTACCGATCTGGAACGAGCTCGGGATCCTGTGCAAGTTCGCCGGCCGGTTCGACGACGCGCAGCGCTGGTACGGGCGCGCGGTCGACGCGCTGACGGCCGCGTTCGGCCCGGACGATCCCGGGCTGGCCGCCGTCTACCACAACCTGGCCGGGCTCGCGCACAGCCGGGGCCGGCCGGCCGAGGCCGAGCCGCACGCCCGCCGGTCCCTGCGGCTGCAGCGGGCCGCACGTCCGGCCGACCACCCGGCGGTCGTCGCCGACGAGGCGCACCTGGGCGCGATCCTGGAGGCGGCGGGCAAGCTGGCCGAGGCCGAGCCCCTGCTGCGGCAGGCCGTGGCCTACTACACCGAGCGGTACGGTGCCGGGCACTACGAGGTCGCCGTCAACCTGCACAACCTCGCCGCCGTGCGGGCCGGGCAGGGCGCGGTCGGGGAGGCCGAGGAGCTCTACCTGCGCGCGCTGGCCGGCAAGCGTGACTCGCTCGGCGCCGACCACCCGGAGGTTGGCCTGACCCTGCACAACCTGGCGGCGCTGGCGGCCGACCGGGGCGACCTGGGCCGCGCGCTCGCACTGGCCACCGAGGCGCGGCGCATCCTGGCCGCCGCGGTTGGCCCCGACCATCCGGCCCGGGCCGCCGCGGAGGCCAGCGTGGCGGCGCTGGCCGGTGTCCCCGCCGGTGGCCCGCCCGGCGGTCCGGCCGGGGCCTGAGCCGGTGCCGCGGCTGCTCGTCCCCGAGGTGGTGCAGACCTCGGGGATGGACTGCGGTCCGGCCACCCTCGCCTGCCTGCTGCGCGGGTTCGACGTGCCGGCCAGCTACGCCCGGCTGCGGGACGCCTGCCAGACCGACGTGGACGGCACCTCGATCGACGCCATGCAGGACGTGGCGACGCTGCTCGGGCTCGACGCGGAACAGGTGATCGTGCCGGCGGACCACCTCCTGCTGAACGCGGCCGGCACGCTGCCGGCGATCGTGGTGACCCGGATGCCCGGCGGCCTGACCCACTTCGTCGTCGTCTGGCGGCGGCACGGCCCGCTGCTGCAGGTGATGGACCCGGCTGTCGGGCGCCGCTGGGTGCCGGCGCGGCGGTTCCTCGCCGAGGTGTACGTGCACGAACTCGCCATACCGGCGGAGGACTTCGCCCGGTGGGCGCGTTCGGCGGCGCTGGGCGAGCCACTGCTGCGCCGGCTCACCGGGCTCGGCCTGAGCCGGCCGGCGGCGCAGGCGCTGGTCGCCGACGCCGCCGCGGCACCGACCAGCGAGGCGCTCGCCGCCCTGGACGCCGCCGCCCGGCAGGCAGCCGCCGCGCGGCGGCTGCCTGGTCCGCGGCGCCGGGCCGGCCCGGGCGTCGTCCAGCTGGCCCGGGCGCGCGCGGCGGCGGACGAGCACTGGTTCGCGCGGCCGGTGCCGGCGCAGCCGGAGAGCGTGACGCTGCGCGGGGCGGTGCTGGTCCGGGTGAGCGGCCGGCGGGCCGACGCGCCGACGCGGGAGGAGCTGCCGGCCGACCTGCGCGCCGCGGTAGCCGGCCCGGACCCGCGCCCCGGACGGTTCCTGTGGCAGCGGCTGCTCGGGCTAGGTGGCTGGCGGGTCGCCGCGGTGGCCCTGGTGGCGGCACTGGCAGCGGCCGGCACGGTCGCCGAGGCGGTGCTGTTCCGGGCGCTGCTGTCGGCGGGTTCGCCGGGCGCCGACCTGGGCCGGGCGGCGGCCGGGCTGGTCGCGCTGGCCGCCGTCCTGCTCGCCCTGGACGTCCTGGTGGCCGGTCAGGTGGCCGCCGGCGGCCGGACCGTGGAGACCGGTCTGCGCGCCGGTCTGCTGCGCCGGCTGCCCGTACTGCCCGACCGGTATGTCCGCAGCCGGCCGCTGTCCGACCTGGCCGAGCGGGCGCACCGGCTGCACCGGCTGCGGGAGCTGCCCGCGCTGGCGGTCGAGCTGGTCACGCTCACCACCCAACTCCTGCTGCTTCCGCTGGTGATCGGGCTGATCGAGCCGGTCAGCGCGGTGCCGGCGGCGGTCACCGCGGCGGCGGCCACCGCGGTCGGTTTCCTGCTGGTACCGGTCCAGGCCGAGCGTGACCTGCGGCAGCGCAACCACGTCGGCGCGCTCGCCCGCTGCTACCTCGACGCGCTGGCCGGCCTGACCGCCATCCGGGCACATCGCGCCGAGGCGGTGCTGACGGCCGAGCACCGCGGGCTGCTGGACCGGTGGGCGGCGGCGGTCCGCGGGGTACACCGTGCGGCGCTCACCGCCGAACTCGCCCAGGGCGCCGTCGGGCTGGCCGGTGTGGCGTGGCTGCTGGCCAGCGCCGCCGGGCGGGTGACCGACCCGGCGACGTTCCTGCTGCTGGCCTACTGGGCGGTGGGCCTGCCGATGCTCGGCCAGCAGGCCGGGGCGCTGGCCCGCCGCTACCCGGCCTATCGCAGCGCCGCGGTACGCCTGCTGGAGCCGCTCACCGCCCCGCTCGAGGACGCCGACGCGGCCGACGCGGCGGACGCGGCGGACGCGCCGGCAGGCGTGGCCGCCGAGGCGGATGACCTGGCCGAGCCGGCCGACGCGCCGTCCGGGCCGACGGGCGTCGAGGTGCGGTTGTCGGGGGTGACCGTGCAGGCCGGCGGCCTGCACGTGCTGGCGGTGCCGTCGCTGGTGATCCCGTCCGGGACTGCGGTCGCCGTGGTCGGCCGGTCGGGGTCGGGCAAGTCGACGCTGGCCGGCCTCCTGCTCGGCTGGCACGTGCCGGCGGCCGGGCAGGTGCTGGTGGACGGCCGGCCGTTGGACCCGGCCGAGCTGGCCCGGCTGCGCCGGCACACCGCCTGGGTCGACCCGGCGGTGACGCTGTGGAACGCATC
Source organism: uncultured Actinomycetota bacterium (assembly GCA_963714145.1). Lineage (GTDB taxonomy): Bacteria > Actinomycetota > Actinomycetes > Mycobacteriales > CADCTP01 > JBBWZH01. The sequence goes on from OY970235.1 coordinate 208,443, forward strand.
CCTGGCGGTGAACCTCGGCTACGGCGTCGACGGCGCGGTGCCGCCGTCGATGGCCGACCAGGTCGGGCTGGCTCCGGTCGTCGCCGGCCTGGCCGCCGACCCCGACCAGCCGCTCGGCGAACGTGGCTGGCTGCTGTCCGGCGGCGAGGCGCAGCGGGTCCGGCTGGGCCGGGCGGCGGCGCAGCGTGACGTCCGGCTCGCCGTCCTCGACGAGCCGTTCCGGGGGCTGGACCGGGAGCGGCGGCGCGCCCTGCTGTCCCGCGTACGGACCTGGTGGCCCGGCGCCACGCTGATCTTCGTAACCCACGATGTCGCCGACACCCTCGGCTTCGACCGGGTGCTGCTCGTCGAGAACGGTGAGATCGTCGAGGACGGCGCGCCGGCGGCGCTGGCCGCCCGGACCGGCTCTGGCTACCGGGCGCTGCTGGCCGCCGAGCAGGCCGTCACCGCACAGTTCGGGAGCCGGGTGTGGCGGCGGCTACGGGTCGGGCCGGACCCGGCACCTCTCGACCCGGACAGGGCGCTCGCCGGTCCCGCGACGGCGGCCGCCGGGCCCGGCGTGGCGCCCGCGGCGGCTGCGGGGCCCGGCGCGGCACCCGGTGCGGTGGATACCGGGTCCGGACGGCGGCGATGAGCGGCAGCGGCGCAGCCGGGCGGGCGGCCGTGCTGCTCGCCGGTTTCGCGGTCGCGCATCTCGCGCAGTACGGCGCGTTCCTGGTGTCCTGGCTGGTGCTGGGCCGCGGGGTGCTGGCCGGGTCGGTCGACGCGGCCACGATCACCGGCTGGGCGGTGGCGACCGCGGTCAGCCTGGCCTGCCGGGCGGCGACCATCGCGCTGCAGGCCGAACTCGCGGTCGCCGTCGGCGGCTGGCTGCGCGGCCGGCTGCTGCGCGGTGCGCTGGGCCTCGACCCGCAGACGGTGGCGCGGGCCGGAGCCGGCCGGCTGCTCGGGCGGCTGCTGGAGACCGAAACCCTGGAGGACCAGGTCGTCGGCGAGTCGTTGCCCTGCCTGGTCGCGGTGCTGGACCTCGGGCTCGCGGCCGTCCCGCTCGCTGCGGCGCTCGGCCCGGTGGCGGTAGCGGCGCTGGCGGCATGGCTGGTGGCGGCCGGGGTTGCGGCCCGCCGCTACGGACGGCACCGCGGGCGGTGGACGTCGGCGCGGCTGGACCTCGGCGACGACGTGATCGCGAAGCTCGCCGGGCACCGGACCCGGGTCGTACAGCAGCCGCCGGCCCGGCGCCACGACGGTGAGCAGGCCGCGCTGGCCGGGTACGCGGCGGCGGCCGGGCCGATGGACCGCTGCCGGGTCGTGCTGACCGTGCTCGTACCCCGCGGCTGGGCGCTGACCGGCGTGGTGCTGCTGTCCGTCGTGGCCGCGAACACAGCCAGCCAGGCCGGCGTCGCGGTCGGTGCGGCCGGAGTCCTGTTCACCGCTGCGGCGCTGACCCGGCTGACCGCCGGCCTCGCCGGCTTCGCCGACGCCCGGGTCGCCTGGCGGCAGCTGCGATCCCTGCTCGGCCCACCCGACCCGGCCCGCCCCGGCCCGGCCCGCCCCGGCCCGGCCCGGATAGCCACGACCCGGCCGGACGGGGTCCGGCCGGAGACGAGCCAGCCAGATGCGGCGGTCCCGGCGGGCGAGCCAGCCGCGCTGGTGGTCGCCGAGGCGGTCGGCTACCGCTATCCCGGCCGGGACCGGCCCGCGCTGGCCCGCACCGAGCTACGGATCCAGGCCGGTGAGCGGCTCGTGCTGGACGCTCCCTCGGGCACCGGCAAGTCGACGCTGGCCGCGCTGCTGGCCGGTGTGCGGCGGCCAACCACCGGAACCCTGCGGATACCGTTCGATGGCTCCCGGCCGGGCGTCCTGGCCGTCCCGCCGGCGGACCACAACCACCTGCTGCTCGCACCGCTGGCGCTGAACCTGCTGATCGGCCGCGGCTGGCCGGCCGGCCCGGGCGACCTGGCCGAGGCCGAGCAGGTCTGCCGCGCGCTCGGGCTGGGCGAACTCATCGACCGGATGCCGGCCGGGCTGGCACAGATCGTCGGGGAGACCGGCTGGCAACTGTCGGCCGGCCAGCGCAGCCTGGTCTTCCTCGCCCGAGCGCTGCTGCAGGAGCCCGACGTCCTCATCCTCGACCAGACCCTGGACGCGCTGGACCCCGCCACCCTCGACAACGCCCTGGCCGTCGCTGCCCGGCAGCCCGGAGCTCTCCTCGTCATCCGATCCTGACCGGCCGTTCCCGCGCCCGCAGTGCGATCATGACGCCGGTAGCCCAGACACAACCCTCAAGCCCAGGTCGAGAGTTCGCGAAATGACCGGAACGGTGCCCCCGGCAGGATTCGAACCTGCGCCCCTGCCTCCGGAGGGCAGTGCTCTATCCCCTGAGCTACGGGGGCTCGGGGTTGGGTCAGGGTACCAGGGTTCGGCGGGGTGGCTGTTGGGGGAGGGGGCTACGGTGGCGGCGTGGCGGGGCGGATGCCGCGGGTGCTCGTGGTGGATGACGAGGCGGTCATCCGGCAGTTGTTGGTGATCAACTTCGAGCTCGAGGGGTTCGAGGTGTACCAGGCCGCGGACGGGTTGGCGGCGCTGGAGAAGGCGCGCGAGGTGGATCCGGATGTGATCACGCTGGACGTGATGATGCCCGGGCTGGACGGGTGGGCGACGGCGCAGCGACTGCGGGCGGAGCCGGGCACGCGGCGGGCGCAGATCGTGTTCATCTCGGCCCGGACGCGGCCCGCGGACGTCGAGCGGGGGCTGTCGTACGGCGCCGCGGCGTACCTGACCAAGCCGTTCGACCCGGAGGAAGTGGTCAGCACCGTCCGCCGGCTCGCTGCCGGGCCCCCGTTGGACGCGGAGCCCCGATAGACGCAGAACTCATAAGGCCTGCGCCGAAAGCGCCGCCGGCGCACCAACCTGCGGCGGTTTGTTCTCTTGATTCCTCCGCGTACGGCACCGTGACTCCTTCGCTGCTCGCGTCCGCAAACCCGGCCGGGCGAAAGTCACTGCAGCGGGAAGCCGGGCCGGACGCCAGCACCCCAGCGCACGCCGGCCGTTACGGCGTCGGCAGGACGATGCCGTTGGTGTGGGTCAGGCGGTTGAGGTGTCGGCCGGTGCGCAGGGCGGTGTCGAGGCGGTCGGCGATGCCGGTGGTGAGGCGGCGGCCGCCGAAGATGGCGAGCACGACGCGGTGTAGCTCGTCCGGGGGCATGCCGGCGGAGGCGCGGGTGCAGGTGACCATCGCGTTGACGATCTCCCGGAGCGGGACGTGTTCCAGCGGGCGGTCGGCGTCGGCGGGGGTTCGGCGGTAGCCGGGCCAGCTGTCCGGGTCCCGGTCCGCCGGCCAGACGACTGGTTCCAGGTCGTCCCGGCGCAGGTCCGGCGGGAGGTGCCGGAGGATCGCCGTCTTGCGGGTCTCGACCACCCGGTTCAGCCCGTACGCGTTGGCCACCAGCCGGGCCAGCCGGTCGGTGTGGATCGGCCCTTCGGCGGTGACGGCCGCGCGCAGGGCGGCGGCGACCTGGGTGGCCGCATCCGGGCGGGGGAGGGCGTCGAGGACCTCGACCGGGCCGAGCCGGCCTACCACCCATGGCTCGAACACGCCGGCCCCGCTCGGGTCATCCGCCTCGCTTGGACTGCTCACTCCGCGGGGTCCATCCGCACCACCGACCTGGTCCGGACCGCCGGGACCGTCCGGACCGCCCGCCCCGCCCGGACCGCCACCCACGCCCGGACCGCCGGCCGGGTGGGTCTCGTCCGGGCTGGGGAACTCCGGCTGCCCTGCAGCGCGGGGCGACGCTTCGCCGCGGGACCAGGTGGCGGATGGCGGCGCCTGGGCCGGGGCAGTGGTTGCCACCGCGACCAGGCGGTCGACGGTGGCGGTCGGGTCGGCCAGCCAGTCCGGCAGCCAGATCCGCTCGACCGCGGGCCAGCCGAGGACGTCGGTCAGTACCTCGCGGGGGAGGGCGTCGCGGTCCCGGGCGGTCATCCGCCGCGACCAGGCTCGGCCGTCGAGCAGGACCGCCACCCGGGGGTCGGCCGGCTCGCCGAGCACCAGGTCCAGGGCGAAGCCGGACAGCCCGACGTCCGTCCGCACCGCCAGGCCGCGGTCACGCAGCCGGGCCGCGATCTCGTCGCGGTGCCGGTCCGGATCGCCGCGCCGCCGGCCGTCGTACGGGAGCACGGACGCGCCCTTGGCCGCCATCTCCAGGTAGGTCCGCAGGTGTTTGATCCCGACGGACGTGGTCTCCTCGGCCCGCAGCTGCTCCGGGTCGAAGCTGGCGTACACGATCACCTGGCGGCGGGCCCGGGTCACCGCCACGTTCAGCCGGCGCTCGCCACCGGCCCGGTTGAGCGGCCCGAAGTTCAGCGGCAGCGTGCCCTGTTCGTTGGCGCTGAACGCGGTCGAGAACAGCACGACGTCACGCTCGTCGCCCTGGACGTTCTCCAGGTTCTTGACGAAGAGCCCGTCCGGGTCGTCCAGCGCCTCGAGCAGCCGCGGGTCGCCGGCGTCGCGCAGCAGGCCCTCGATGTGCGCGCGCTGCTGCAGGTTGAACGTGACGACGCCGAGCGACGGCGGCTGGTCCGGCGAGTCGGCGAACCGGCGGCGGATCTCGGCGACGACGGCGGCGGCCTCCACCGGGTTCGTCCGCAGCGTGTCCCGCGGCCCGGACCGGTGGAAGTGGCCGGCGACCCGGACCAGCGACACGCCCGTGCCGTGCCGGGCCGGCGCCGGGAACGACGCGAGGTCGCCGCCGTAGTAGTGCTGGTTGCTGAACGCGATCAGCGACTCGTCCTGGCTGCGGTAGTGCCAGCGCAGCCGGTGCCGCGCCACCCTGGCCTGGACGCACTCGGTGAGGATGGACTCCTCGTCCTCGACGATCTCGACACTGCCGGCCAGGTCGGGGTCCTCCTCGGCGAGGCTGCTCTCGGCCACCGAGGTCGGCGGCATCTGCATGCTGTCGCCGACGATCACCACCGACCGGGCCCGGCCCATCGCGCCGATCGCGTCGGCCACCCGCACCTGGGACGCCTCGTCGAAGACGGCGATGTCGAACTGGTCCGCCACCGCGGGGAAGAACCTGGCCAGCGACTCCGGACTGACCAGCACGCACGGCAGCGCCCGGGTGATCACGTCGCCGAAGGTGGTCATCAGCTCCCGGATCTTCATCCGGCTGCGGCGCATCGACAGCTGCCGCTGCAACTGCCCGACCCGGCCGCCGGTGGCACCCGGGTCGTATCCCCGCGCGGCCAGCACCTGGTCCGGGATCGCGCTGGTCAGGTGCCCGCGAACGGTCCGGGACGCGGCCACGAACCGCTCGATGGACCGGCCGTGCCCGACCGGGTCGAAGCCGTCCAGCCCGGTCCGCCGCAGCCGCTCCGCCACCGACCCGGTGGCCAGCCCGAGCTCGAACGAGCGGCGGGCCTCGTCCAGGTCCAGCCGGCCGGCCAGGACGGCGGCGCGGGCCTCGTCCAACTGGTTCGAGCGCAGCGGCTGGACGTGCCGGAGCAGGTCCAGCCAGCGCCGCAGCGAGTCGTGCGGCTGGTCGGCCAGCCCGCGTTCGGCGGCGGTCGAGCGCCACCGGGCCAGCAGCCCGACCGCCCCGGCCCAGTCGGCGAGGTCCTCGCCGGCACACCCGCAGGCGGCGGCCAGCGCCGCGCTCGCCTGAGCGGCCGCCCAGACCGCCCTGCCTCGCCCGTCCGCACCTCCCCCGCCCCTGCCTCGCCCGGCCACGCTCGGCCGGGACGGGCCTCGCCTGGCCACGCTCCGCCCGGACGGGCCTCGCCCGGACCGCCGGGGAGTACGGCCCGCAGCGGTCCGGCGAACCGGGCCCGGGCCGGGTCGGCGTTCGCCGGGTCCACCAGCCGGGCGGCCCGGCGCAGCTCCTCGACCCGCCCGTCCAGCGCGGCCCGCCCGGACGTGGTGAACGGGCTCCAGCCCGCCGGTAGCAGCAGCCCCGGGATGGCGCCGACCGAGTCGGCGAGTCGCTGGGTGGCCGCCCGCAGGTCGACCAGCGCCGCGGTCAGCGCGGGCAGCCGCTTGGGCTTGACCGTCGCCCCGGGCCGCAGCGCCGGCCCGAGCCGGTCCCGGACGGCGATCAGCCGCTGCTTCCGGCCGAAGAACCCGGACCCGGCCGCGGCCCGGGCCGCCGCGTCGATCTCGGCGATCGGCAGCTCCAGCACCGCCGGGGTGACCAGGTCCAGGCCGGGGTGCGGCGCGGCGGCGAAGTCCGCCACGGTCCGGGCCGCGTCCCGGACGGCGGCATCCCAGCGCGGTAGCCGGGCCTCGTCCAGCACCGGCACCGGGATCCCGGCCTCGACCAGCCGGGCGAGTATGGCCAGGTCGTCCGGGCTCCGGGCGGCGTCCAGCGCCGGGCCCAGCACCGCCGGCAACGCCGGCAGCACCGCGTCGATCCGGCCGGCCGCCGCCCAGGCCGCCGGGACGTCCACAGTGGACGGATCGGCGACGAACGCCCACGGGTGCAGCGGATGCGGCCGGGCCGCGTCGGACACCTCGGGCAGCGTGCTGAACAGTTGCCGGAGCCGGTCCACCTCGCCGGCCGGCGCGCCGATCAGCAGCGACTCGGGCACCGGCAGCGGCGCCGGCCCGGCGCCGATCGTCAGCTCGGCGCCGATCGTCAGCTCGGCGCCGCGGGCCTCGTACAGCGACAGCCCGGCGGCGTTGCGCTCGTGCAGCCGGTACATGTAGCGGGTCAGGGTGCGCCGGGCCGAACGCAGCTCCTCGGTGGTGATCTGGTAGCCCTGCTCGTCGGTCGCGACGGTGTGCGCCAGCGCCCGCGCGATCTGCTCCCGGACCGCGGCCGGTTTGCTGCCCTTGTCGTGCAGGTCCAGCGCCAGCGGGCCCATGCCGACCGCGTCCAGCCGCTTCTGCACCACGTCCAGCGCGGCCCGCTTCTCGGCCACGAACAGCACCCGCTTGCCCTCGGCTACCGCCCGGGTGACCAGGTTGGTGATCGTCTGCGACTTGCCGGTGCCCGGCGGCCCCTCCAGCACGTAGGTCCGGCCGGCCACGGCCTCGGCCACCGCCCGCAGCTGGGACGCGTCGCCCGGCAGCGGGCAGTGCTCGTCCAGGGTGTCCAGGTCGGGCAGCGGCAGCTGCGGCGCCGGGTCGGCGAACGCCTCGGCCGGTGTCTCGATCAGGTGCGCGACCAGCGGGTTCGCCGCGAAGGTCGGCCAGTTCTCGTCCAGGTCCTTCCACAGCCGGAACTTCGCGAACTGCAGGACGGCGAGGTCGGCGGTGGGCTCGACCCGGTACGGCAGCCCGGCCGCCGCGATCACCCGGCGGGCGGCCGCGAACGCCGCGTCCAGGTCGATGCCGGCCTCGTCGGTCTCCGGGTCGGCCAGCTCGGCGATGTCCAGCCCGTGCACCTGCCGCAGCTTCTCCAGCAGGCAGTAGTTCGGGGTGGAGGAACCCGTCTCGTCCAGCGCCACCCGGTAGTGCCCGCCGCGGCTGGCCGCCTTCAGCGTCACCGGGATCAGGATCAGCGGCGAGCGCAGCGCCCGCCCGTCCAGCTGCCAGCCGAGCGTGCCGACCGAGAGGTACAGGTTGTTGGCGCCGGTCTCCTCGACGATCGTCCGGGCCCGGTAGGCCAGGCCGCGCAGCCGGGTCTGGTACGCCGCCGCGGTGACGTCCGCGTAGACGGCGTGCCGGGTCAGCAGCAGTTCGTCCAGCCGCGGCGGCGGCAGTTCCCGGCCGTGCCGCAGGCCGCGCTCGCGGTCCACCGCGGCCAGGTCGTCGGACGGGCGCAGGGCGATCGAGGTGCCACCGTGCAGCAGGTTCTCCAGCTGGCCGAGCCGGTCGGCCGGCACGGTCAGCGCCAGCGCGGTCCGGCTGGAGAAGTTGATCAGGCGGTTGCGCAGGCTGAGGTCGAGCAGCGCGTTCTTCCAGCGGGACACCCGGGGCGGCTCGGGCGGCCGGATCGGCGCGGCCGGCCCTGGCGCCGGCGCGCGGACCGGGCCGGCCGGCGTCGGCACCGCCGGCCGGTAGACCGAGATGTGCACCGTGCCGTCGGCGTCGCGGGTGTGCGCCGGCAGCGGCAGGATCCCGTCCTGCCGGGCCTGGTGCACGTCCACCACGCCGAGCACGTCCTCCCGGTCGCCGGCCAGATGCTCGGCGTACGGGCTGCGTCGCGCCGCCTCGAACGGCACCGGCACCGGCCGGGCGGTCAGCGCGGTGGTCTCGACCAGCCCGATCTGCCCGAGGTCGACCCGGTTGACGACGCCGGCCGGGTCGAACTCGACGATGCCGCCGAGCGACGCCTCCTCCCGCCAGTAGCCGAGGAAGGCGTGGCCCGGCACCATCCAGAGCAGCGGGCGGATCCCGGCCTGTTCCAGCGCGGCGGCCATGGTCAGCACGGTGTCCAGGCAGGTGCCGGCCCGCTCGCCGAGCACCTCGGCGGGGGTCCGCACCTTCTGGCCGGTGTCCGCCCAGCTGGCCGGCGGTTCCGCGTACCGGATCCGGTGCTGCTGGAGCACGGCGTAGACCGCCTCGACGATCTCGTCCACCCGCTCCGGGCCGGACTGGTAGCCCTGGATCGACGGGCTGCCGGTGGTCGCCTGCAGCCGGTCCGCGACGGCGCCGAGCAGGGCCGTCACCGCCGGGTCGTTCGGCAGCACGTGCGCGGCGAGCATCTCCAGGGCCAGCGCGGCCGGCACCGCCAACCACTGCCGCGCGGCCAGCACCCGGGTGCGCACGACGGCCCCGGCCACGGCGTGGCCGTCGATCTCGAGGTCGGCCCGGATCTGCCCGGGCCGCTGCTCCTCGACCCGCAGCATCCGGCCCGGGTCGAGGACCAGGCTGAGGTCGGTCAGCACCACCGGCTCGCCGGCCGCCAGATCGAGCAGGATCTCCCGCGGCTCGCCGAGCGGCCCGGTCGCGTCGGCCACCGCCAGCCGCAGCCGCGCCCCCCGGGCATCGGACCGCACCCCGTCGATGGTGAGCCGGGAGATCGCCGGGATCTCGTTGTGCGCCATCGCGTAGCTGAGCACCGGCGTGGCAGCCAGGGTGATCGAGATCAGCAGGTCCGGGTCCACCACGCTCGCCGCTCACTCCTCAGGCGGCCCCAGCGCCGCAGCCGACTCCTCCGCACCAGGAGCATGCCAGCAGCCGCCCCGCACCACCCGCGCCCACCCGCCGCGGGTCGCGCCCGCCGCTCATCGGCGGGCCATCCCCGGAGCCCTGCGTCAGCTGGTGGCCGGTGTGGTGCAGGCGAGCCTGGTCGGCTGGTGTGGGGAGTTGCTGAGGCTGATCCGGTCGGTCCGGCCGGCGCGCAGGTCCCGGACGAAGACGTCGTCGTGACCGTTGGTGTCGTTCGGGACGAGATTGCTGGCCGAGGAGCTGAACAGGGCGCAGCGACCGTCCGCGCTCAACGCCGGCGCGTAGTAGGAGCTCGCGTCGGCCTGGCCGTGATCGCCGACGCTCACCCGGCTGGTGGCCCCGGAGCTGAGGTCGTGGACGAAGATGTCGGCAGCACCGTTCGTGTCGCCGGGGACCAGGTTGGCCGCGTCGGAACGGAAGATGACGCGGGTGCCGTCGGCACTTATCGACGCCGACACCGTGTCACCGTCGGCCTGGCCGCCGGCGCTGTCGACGGTGACCCGCCGCATCGCACCGGTCGCCAGATCGTGGACGAAGATGTCGTAGCCGTTCGTGTCACCGGGAACGAGACGGGCCGAGTCGGACGCGAACTCCACGCGCCGGCCGTCGGCGCTGATCGACGGGTCGCCGGAGAAGGCACCACCCGGGTGGCCGGTGCTGTCGCCGCTGGCGAGTGCGGTCACGCCGGTGCTCAGGTCCCGGACGTACACCTCGCGCCATGACTCGGTCGTGACGCCCGGGGCAAGGTTGGTCGCGGTGGAGTCGAAGGCGATCCGGCTGCCGTCGGCGCTCAGCGCCGGGTGGTAGGAGTGGCCGTTGCTCTGGGTGCCGGCACTGCCGAGGCTGACCCGCCGGACGGTGCCCGCGGCCAGATCGCGGACGAAGACGTCGCTGGTCCGGTTGGTGTCGCCGGCGACCAGGTTGCTGGCGGTCGAGTCGAACGCGACCTGCCGGCCATCCGGCGTGACCGCCGAGAAGATCGAGTCACCGTTGGCCTGGCCGCCTCCGGCGGCGCTGTTGGCCCGCACCGTGGTGCCGGCCGCCAGGTCGCGCACGAGGATGTCCGGCACCCCGTTGGTGTCGCCGGGCACCAGGTTGGTCGCGTACGAGAGGAACACCACGACGTGGCCATCCCCGCTGATGGACGGCAGGTAGGACGGGCCGTCGGCCTGACCGCCGGCAGTGCTGACGCTGATCCGGCGGACGACGCCGAGCGCCAGGTCGCGGACGAAGACGTCGCTGGTCCGGTTGGTGTCGCCGGCGACCAGGTTGCCGGCGGACGACGTGAACGCGACGAATCGACCGTTCAAGCTCAGCACCGCGGCGGCACTGTCACCGTCGCCCTGCGCGGCCACCGCTTCGGCGGGTTGGCCGACGCCCACCACCACGGCGAGCGGCAGCACCACCACCGTCACGAGTCGACCGGTTGACCGTTGCCACCTGTGCACCATCTCGGTTCCCCCTCGGGTACGACCGCCGCAGCGGTCGCGGACCGACCGGGGGCGAACCAGAGACGTCCGGACCGGGACGGAGGTTGTGTCACGCCGGCGCGGCCGACCGAATGGCCGGGGTGGGGCCGGACGGCGGGGTCGGGCGAACGGCAGGTTCAGGTGGCCGGGTGGGGCCTGGCGGCAGGGTCAGTCGGACGGCAGCGGGGTGCCGCCGCGTTCGCGGAGCATCTGCTCCATCGCGACGACCTCGCTGGACTGGGCGCTGACGATCTTGCCGGCCAGGTCTCGCACGTAGTCGACCCCGGCGTGCGCGGCGCCGTACTGGGCCATGGCCAGGCCGCCCTCGTGGTGCCGGATCATCAGCTGCAGGAAGAACGTGTCCAGCGCCTTGCCGGACAGCGTCTTCAGCTTGGCCATCTCGGCGGTGCTGGCCATGCCGGGCATCCGGCCGCCCTCGTGCAGGTGCCCGGCGGCGCTGCCCATCCAGGCCATGTGCGCGCGGTCGGTCTGCTCGGGCTGGCCCCAGGTCTGCAGCCAGCCGCGCATCTGCCCGATCTGGCCGAGCTGCTGCGTCTCGATGTCGAACGCGAGCAGCCGGACCGCGGGATCGGTGCTGTGGTCGCGGGCCATCTGGGCCATCTGCACGGCCTGGTCGTGGTGGGTGATCATGTCCCGGGCGAAGCCGACATCGACCGAGCCGTCGGCCGGCTGCTGCGGCTGGCCGATGCCGGCCACCACAGCGACCGCGCCACCGGTCGCGACCAGAGCGACGGCGAAGAACGTCACGAGCAGGGCGACCAGCCAGCGCGGTCGGGCCGGGGCGGCGGCCCGCGGGCTGTCCACCGCCACCTCGGCCGGACCGGCGCTGGTCACGGCGCCGTGCTGGTGGGTGCGCTACCGGTCGCCGACGGGTTGGCGGACGGCTTCGGGCTCGCCGTCGTCGTCGGGGTGGCGGCGTCCGGGGGGCGCGGGTTGGTCTTGAAGTCCGGATCCGCGCAGGAGGCACCGAACTCGGGGGTGGTGCTGGAGTTCAGCCGCAGGTCGGTGACGAACTGGTCGACCCGCGGGTCGTCGGCGGAGTCGACGAACAGCTGGTGGCCCCAGGACTGCAGCGACACCTTCGACTTCAGCCCCGGGTACGGGCTGAGCATCATGTAGTTGACGCCGTCGACCCGCTTCTTCAGCGAGTCGAGCTCGGCGGCCGCGATCCCCGGCTGGTAGGTGATCCACACCGCGCCGTGCTCCAGCGCGTGCACCGCGTTCTCGCTGCGGATCGGGTTGGCGTAGACGGTGCCGGTGCAGTCGGCCCACTGCGGGTCGTGGTTGCCGCCGATCGGCGGGCTCTGCGGGTAGCTCACCGGCGTCTGGACGTGGTTCCGCTCCGCGATGGTGACAACGCTGATGCCCTGGATCTTGGCGGCCTCGCTGGCCAGCGCGTCCGGCTTGGTGCCGTTCTTCGCCTGCACCTGGTGAATGGCATAGCCGATCACCCCGCCGGCGAACAGGACCATCGCGACGGTGGCCGCGATCAGACCCCACGGTTTGGGCCGCGAGATCGCGATCGGCGGCGGCGCCCCCTTGCGGGGCCGATTGGACTTCGCGGCCGACTTCGAGGTCGTCTTCGACGGCGGTTTCGCGGGGGTCTTGCCCTTGGCGGCCATGCCTGACCTTCAGTGAGAAGAATGGGGGTCCGCGCCAGTCTACGGATGCGGCGTGAAGCCGGAGTGAGCGAGGTCAGGCAGCGCGGCCGAAAATGATGGGAGCGGTACCCCCTAACATCGGAGCCGTGGTTCCCGCCGAGCTGTCCGCCGCCGTACTCGACGCCGTCCGGGCCGCGGTCGCGGCCGGTGAGCTGGCCGTTCCCGTCCCGGAGACGGCCGTCGTCGAGCGCCCGCGCAGCCGCGAGCACGGCGATTATGCCACGAATGTCGCGCTTCGGCTGGCCAAGCCGGCCGGCCGGCCGCCGCGCGAGGTGGCCGAGGTGCTGGCCGGCCAGCTGCGCGCCCACCCGGGCGTCGCCGCGGTGACCGTGGCCGGCCCGGGCTTCCTCAACATCACGCTGGCCAGCGGCGCGCTCGGCCGGGTGGCCGGTGCGGTGCTCGCGGCCGGCGCGGCCTACGGCCGGAACGAGGTGCTGGCCGGGCAGCACATCAACCTGGAATACGTCTCGGCGAACCCGACCGGGCCGCTGCACCTCGGCCACACCCGGTGGGCCGCGGTCGGCGACTCGATCGCCCGGCTGCTGGTGGCCAGCGGTGCCGAGGTCACCCGGGAGTACTACTTCAATGACGCCGGCAGCCAGATCGACCGGTTCGCCGCCTCGCTCTACGCGGCCGCCCGCGGCCTGCCCACCCCGCCGGACGGCTACGGCGGCGGCTACGTGGCGGAGATCGCCACGCAGGTCGTCGCGGCCGCGCCGGACGTGCTGGAGCTGCCGGAGGACAAGGCGCTGGAGGTGTTCCACCGCGACGGCGTCCAGCTGATGTTCGATGAGATCAAGCGGGTGCTGGCCGACCTCGGGGTGGAGTTCGACGTCTACTTCTCCGAGCGCGACCTGCATGCCAGCGGCGCGCTGGAACGGGCGGTGCGGCGGCTGCGCGAGCAGGGCCAGGCGTACGACGCGGACGGCGCGGTCTGGCTGCGCAGCTCGAACTTCGGCGACGACAAGGACCGGGTGCTGGTCCGCGGCGACGGCCGGCCCACCTACTTCAACGCGGACGCGGCGTACTACCTGAACAAGCGGGAGCGCGGTGCCGACCGCTGTATCTACCTGCTCGGCGCCGACCACCACGGCTACGTCGGCCGGCTGCGGGCGATCGCGGCCTGCTTCGGCGACGACCCGGACGCGACCCTGGAAGTCCTGATCGGACAGTTGGTGCACCTGGTCCGGGACGGCGAGCCGGTGCGGATGAGCAAGCGGGCCGGCACGATCATCACGCTGGAGGATCTGGTCGAGGCGGTCGGCGTGGACGCGACCCGGTACGCGCTGGCCCGCTCGTCGATCGACTCGACGATCGAGATCGACCTCGACCTGTGGGCCAAGCGCAGCCCGGACAACCCGGTCTACTACGTGCAGTACGCGCACGCCCGGTTGTCCCGGCTGCGGGAGAACGCCGCCGATCTCGGCATTCCGGCCATCGACCCGTCCACTGTGGACTACAGCCTGCTGGTGCACGAACGTGAGGTGGACGTGCTGCGCGCGCTGGGCGAGTTCGGCCGGGTGGTGGCCAGCGCGGCCGAGCTGCGGGCGCCGCACCGGGTGGCCCGCTACCTGGAGGACCTGGCCGGCAGCTACCACCGGTTCTACGACAGCTGCCGGGTGCTGCCGCAGGGCGACGAGGAGGCCGGCCCGCTCACGCTGGCCCGGCTCACCCTCTGCGCGGCGACCCGGGTGGTGCTGGCCAACGGCCTCGGCCTGCTCGGCGTCACCGCCCCGGAGCGGATGTGAGCGCCGCCGGCCGGCCCGGCAGCCGCCGGACCGCCATCCGCCCGAGCGGGGCTGCCGGTCCACTTCGGACTGTCCGATGAGGACGCACGAGGCCGGCGCGCTGCATGCGGATGTCACCCAGTCGCCGTCCAGCGTGCTGCGGCCGCCGGTCGACCTGACCACGCTGGCGCCGGCGGTCTGGCCGCGCGGGGCGGTCCGCGGCCCGGACGGCGCGCTGACCATCGGCGGGGTGGACGTCCGCGACCTGGCCGCGCAGTACGGCACCCCGGCGTACATCTGCGACGAGGCCGACTTCCGGTCCCGCTGCCGGGATTTCGCCACCGGGTTCGCCGACTTCGACGTGCACTACGCGGCCAAGGCGTTCTGCGCGTCCACCGTGCTGCGCTGGGTCGCCGAGGAGGGTCTCGGGCTGGACGTGTGCACCGGCGGCGAGCTGGCGGTGGCGCAGCGGGCCGGCTTCCCGGTCGACCGGATCGCCATGCACGGCAACAACAAGTCGGTGCCCGAGCTGGAGCGCGCGCTGGACGCCGGGGTCGGCCGGATCGTGGTCGACTCGTTCGCCGAGATCGCCCGGCTGGCCTGGGTGGCCGAGCAGCGCGGGCGGGTGCAGCCGGTGCTGGTGCGGGCCACCGTCGGGGTGGAGGCGCACACCCACGAGTTCATCGCGACCGCGCACGAGGACCAGAAGTTCGGCTTCTCGCTGGCGTCCGGCGCCGCGTTCGAGGCGGTCCGCCGGGTGCTCGGGCACCCGTCGCTGGAGCTGGTCGGGCTGCACTCGCACATCGGCTCGCAGATCTTCGACACGTCCGGCTTCGAGATCTCGGCCCGGCGCGCGGTCGCGCTGCTGGCCCGGATCCGCGACGAGCTCGGTACCGAGCTCGGGTTCCTCGATCTGGGCGGTGGTTTCGGCATCGCCTACACGGTCGCCGACGACCCGCTGGACACTTCGGCGGTGGCGGTCGGCCTGCGCGACATCGTGCTCCGGGAGTGCGCCGCGGCCGGGCTCACCCCGCCGCGGCTGGCGGTCGAGCCGGGCCGGGCCATCGCCGGGCCGGGCACGGTCACCCTGTACGAGGTGGGCACCGTCAAGGACGTGGACGGCATCCGCAGCTACGTCTCGGTGGACGGCGGGATGAGCGACAACATCCGCACCGCGCTGTACGACGCGGTCTACACCTGCACGCTGGCCTCCCGGCGCAGCGAGGCCGAGCCGCAGCTGGCCCGGGTGGTCGGCAAGCACTGCGAGAGCGGGGACATCGTGGTCCGGGACGCCTGGCTGCCGGCCGACCTGGTGCCCGGCGACCTGATCGCGGTGGCCGCCACCGGGGCGTACTGCCGGTCGATGGCGAACAACTACAACCACGTGCCCCGGCCGCCGGTGGTGGCCACTGTGGACGGTGCGGCCCGGCTGATCCTGCGCCGGGAGACCGAGGACGACCTGCTCCGGCTGGACGTGTCGGCATGATCGGCGGGCGGCGGTGAACCGGCTGGCCCGGATCCCGCGCGGCGTCTGGATCGTCATCGCGATCCTCGCCGTCATCGTCTACGCCCGGGCGATCCCGTCCTGGGTCTGGACGTTGGTGGTCGGTGTGCTCGTGGTCTACGCGGTCTTCCGGGTGCTGGCCGGACGGCGCCGGCGATGAGCACCGTCTACAGTGGACACGAAGGCCGGCCGATCCGGGTGGCGTTGCTCGGCTGCGGCGTGGTCGGCGCCCAGGTGATGCGGCTGCTGGACACCCAGGCGGCGGATCTGGCCGCCCGGGTGGGTGTCCCGCTGGAGCTGGCCGGGGTGGCGGTGCGCCGGCCGCAGCGGCACCCCGAGGTGCCGGCCCACCTGCTCACCACCGATGCGGCCGGGCTGGTGGAGCGGCCGGACGTGGACCTGGTGGTCGAGGTGATCGGTGGTATCGAGCCGGCCCGTACGCTGCTGCTGGCCGCGATGAAGACCGGCAAGTCGGTGGTCACCGCGAACAAGGCACTGCTGGCCGAGGACGGTGCCACCCTGCACGCCGCCGCCCGCGAGTCCAAAGTGGATCTCTACTACGAGGCGTCGGTGGCCGGCGCGATCCCGCTGCTGCGGCCGCTGCGCGAGTCGCTCGCCGGCGACCGGATCAGCCGGGTGATGGGCATCGTCAACGGCACCACCAACTTCATCCTGTCCAGAATGGACAGTACTGGCGCCGGCTTCGGTGAGGCGCTGGACGAGGCGACCGCGCTCGGCTACGCGGAGGCCGACCCGACCGCGGACGTGGACGGCTTCGACGCGGCGTCCAAGGCGGCGATCCTGGCCGGGCTGGCGTTCCACACCCGGGTCACCGCGGCGGACGTGCACCGCGAGGGCATCGGTGAGGTGACCGCCGCCGACGTGGCCAGCGCCAAGGCGATGGGCTGCACGGTCAAGCTGCTGGCGATCTGCGACCGGGCCCCGGACCCGGCCGGCGGCGAGTCGATCGGGGTCCGCGTGCACCCGGCGATGATCCCGCGCAGCCACCCGCTGGCCGGCGTCGGCGAGGCGTTCAACGCGGTGTTCGTGCAGGGCGACGCGGCCGGCCAGCTGATGTTCTACGGCCAGGGCGCCGGCGGCGCGCCGACCGCGAGCGCGGTGCTCGGCGACCTGGTCGCGGTGGCCCGCAACCGGCTGTCCGGCGGCCGCGGCGCCGGCGAGTCCGCCTACGCCGACCTGCGCGTGCGCTCGATCGGCGAGACCCCGACCCGTTACCACATCAGCCTGGACGTGGCCGACCGGCCCGGCGTGCTGGCCGCGGTGGCGCAGGCGTTCGCCGACCACGAGGTGAGCATCTCCACCGTCCGCCAGGAGGGCCGCGGCAACGACGCCACCCTGGTGCTGGTCACCCACGTCGCGCCGGACGCGGCGCTGTCCGGCACGGTGGACGACCTGCACCGGATGGACACCGTGCGCCGGGTGACCAGCGTGATGCGGGTCGAGGGGGATGGACAATGACCACCAGGCCGCCCGCCCCGGCGGCCCGGGAGCAAACCTAGCCAGCGGGGGTACGACAATGACCGTGCTGACCAGCAACCGCGTCGAGGCCGGCTGGCCCGGCGTGATCGAGGCGTACCGCGACCGCTTACCGATCAAGCCGGACGAGCGGGTCGTCACCCTGCAGGAGGGCGGCACCCCGCTGCTCCCCGCCGCGGAGCTGTCCCGGCGGACCGGCTGCGAGGTCTACCTCAAGGTCGAGGGCAACAACCCGACCGGCTCGTTCAAGGACCGCGGTATGACCGTGGCGATAACCCGCGCGCTGGCCGACGGCAGCCAGGCGGTGATCTGCGCGAGCACCGGCAACACCAGCGCCAGCGCCGCCGCGTACGCCGTCCGGGCCAACCTGACCTGCGCCGTCCTGGTGCCCTGCGGCAAGATCGCGATGGGCAAGCTGGCCCAGGCGCTGGTGCACGGCGCGCACCTGCTGCAGGTCGACGGCAGCTTCGACGACTGCCTGCGGCTGGCCCGCGACCTGGCCGAGCGGTACCCGGTGACGCTGGTCAACTCGGTCAACCCGGACCGGATCGCCGGCCAGAAGACCGCGGCGTTCGAGATCTGCGACGTGCTCGGCCGGGCCCCGGAACTGCACTGCCTGCCGGTCGGCAACGCCGGCAACATCACCGCCTACTGGCAGGGCTACCAGGAGTACGCCGCCGCCGGGATCATCGCCGGCCGGCCCCGGATGCTCGGCTTCCAGGCCGCCGGCGCGGCCCCGATCGTGGCCGGCGCCCCGGTGGAGCGGCCGATCACGATCGCCACCGCGATCCGGATCGGCAACCCGGCGTCCTGGAAGCAGGCGCTGGCCGCCCGGGACGAGTCCGGCGGGTCGATCGAGGCGGTCACCGACCGGCAGATCCTGGACGCCTACCGGCTGCTGGCCCGGTCCGAGGGTGTCTTCGTGGAGCCCGCGTCCGCTGCCGGGGTGGCCGGCCTGCTCGCCACCGCCGCGGCCGGCGGCCTGGACGCCGGCCAGACCGTGGTCTGCACGGTCACCGGCAACGGCCTGAAGGACCCCGAGTGGGCGATCGCCGGCGGCCCGACCCCGGTCACCGTCAGCGTCGACGCCGAAGCCGCCGCCACCGCCCTGGGCCTCTGACCAGCCCCGACCCGCTACCGCGGTGGTGACGACTTCCCGTCCCGGGTGACGCCTTCCATCCGCCGGTGACGCCTTCCATCCGCCGGTGACGAGTTCGGGTCGCCGGTGACGAGTTCGCAGCGCCAGTGACGGCTGGCAGCCGTCACTGGGTGGGTGGATCCGTCACCGGCGCGCGGACGCCGTCACCGGTCGGCTGAAGGCGTCACCGTGGCCGCCGCTGTGGGAGCGTCCCGCCCGGGCTGCCTGGGCCGGTATGGCATGGGGTCGCGGGTGACGGCATGGCCCGGCCGGTGACGAGTTCGGGTCGCCAGTGATGGCTGACAGCCGTCACCCGCCGCGCGAACCCGTCACCCGCTGAGCGAAGCTGTCAGCCGCCGCGCGAAGCCGTCACGGGCTGCGGAGTCCGTCACTCGCCGCGGGAGGCGCGGGCTGCGGAAACCGGTCACCGGGTCGCGGGACGGCGTCGCGGGCCGAACGGCATTGATCTTGTCGGTGGCTGGGATAGCCTGCCGGCATGCCCCGGCCCTCGTTCCGTGCGGCGCCGGTCCGGGTGCGGGTGCCGGCGACGAGCGCCAACCTCGGCCCGGGGTTCGACACGCTCGGGCTGGCCCTGGGCAGGTACGACGATGTGGTGGTCCGGATCGCGGACGAGGGGCTGTTCGTGGACGTGGCGGGGGAGGGCGCGGACAAGGTGCCGCGGACCGCCCGGCACCTGGTGGTCCGCGCGCTGCGGGCCGGCTTCGAGGCGCTCGGCGGGCAGCCGCGCGGCCTGGAGGTGGTCTGCGCCAACCGGATCCCGCACGGCCGCGGGCTGGGCTCGTCCGCGGCGGCGATCGTGGCCGGGGTGATGGCGGCCCGCGCGCTGGCGCTCGGCGGTGACGAGATGATCTCCGACGAGGCGCTGCTCGTCCTGGCCGCCGAGCTGGAGGGTCACCCGGACAATGTGGCCGCCTGCCTGTTCGGCGGGCTGACCGTGGCCTGGTCGACGGACGAGGAGCCGGCCCGCGCGGTCCGGCTGACGCCGTCGCCGGCGCTGCGCCCGGTGCTGTTCGTGCCGTCCGCGACCGCCTCCACGGCGCGTGCCCGCAAGCTGCTGCCCGACCAGGTGCCGCACGCGGACGCGGCCCGCAACGCCGGCCGGGTGGCGCTGCTGATGCACGCGCTGACCACGCCGGCGGCCGACCCGGCACTGCTGCTCGCCGGCACCGAGGACCGGCTGCACCAGCCGTACCGGGCCAGCGCCATGCCACGCAGCGCCAGCCTGGTGGAGCAACTGCGGGCCGACGGGGTGCCTGCGGTGGTGTCCGGCGCCGGCCCGTCGGTGCTCGCGTTCGCCCTCGGGCACGTGGACCTGTCCGGTTATGCCCCGCGCGGTTGGACGGTGGAGGAGTTGCCGGTCGACCTGGACGGCGCCATCGTGCTCCCGCTCGCCGGCTGAGCCGGCGGGCCGCGACTGAGACAACGGTCACTCGCGGTGACCGACACGCGGCGCAGTCTGGCGGTTCCTGCTACTGGGCGGGTGATTTGCCGGGAAGAATCGGCCGGGAAGCAAGCAGTCCGGAGTAGTGTTGCATTCGTAGGCAAAGCCCTGGGCCACGCTCGGGGACGGCCGGAGGTAACACGCCGAACAGAGGCGTTGTTGCCCCATGGCGAGCGGACCGTCTAGGCTCCCCTCACCAGCCGCCCGAGGGTGCGCTCTCGGCGGGGCATCCGCAGCGTCGCATTCTGGCGTAGGTCGGCGTCCCGCGTCTCCCGTCCTCCGGTTCCGGAACGCACTGCCCGTGACCCCGGGTGATGCACGACCGGGAGGGGATCGCCCAAGGCTGCCTGCAAGCCGTCCGCCGTCCGGCGGACCCCGTCACCGGCCACCTCGGCCGGCCGCTCTACTTCGGCCGCGTCATCCCCGCACCGGCCGTCTCCGGAAGGACACGCCCGTGAGCGACACCACGGACATCGGAAACACAGACCTGCTGGTCAACGCGCCAGATCAGGTCGGCGCTCCTAGTACTGACACGGCTGAGACCGAGCCGGCGCGCCCGCGCCGCCGCGGCGTCGGGCTGTCCACCATGCTGCTGTCCGAGCTGCAGGCATTGGCCTCGACGCTGGGCATAACTGGCACCGCGCGGATGCGCAAGGGTGAGCTGGTTGCCGCGATCGAGGCCCGCCAGGCCGGCACGAACGGTGCCCCGCCCGGCGACCCGGCCGTTGCGGCGGCGCCGCCCGCGCCGGTGCAGCCGGTGGCCGGCCAGCTTCCGCTGCTGGGCGGCGAGGACGCCCCGGTCGCAGCCCCGGCCCCGGTGGTCAGCGCGGGCCCGGCCGAGCCGGCCGAACTGCTGGTCGCCGAGCCGGCGGCCGAGCCGGTCGCCGTTGTGGCGGCTCCGGCCGTCGAGGCGTCCGCGCCCGAGACACCCGCCGTCGAGGCGGCGGTCGCGGCACCGGCTGCCCCGGTTGTCGAAACCGCGCCGGCGGAGCGCGCCGAGACCCAGCGCGAGGAGCGTCCGCGCAGGTCGGCGAGCCGTCCGGCGGGTTCGCCGGCGGCCACCGCGGCGGACGCCGGCACCGAGGCACCGGCCGAGGCCGGCAGCGCCGAGGGTGCCCGGCCGGCCCGGGAGGGTCGGCAGCGCCAGCACGACCGGCAGCGTTCCGACCGGGACGGCGCCGAGCGTGCCGACCGGCCGCGCGGTGACGGCGAGCGGCCCGACCGCGGCGACCGCCCCGAGCGGGCCGAGCGGCCCGACCGGCAGCGTGGCGACAGCCAGCGCGACAGCCAGCGCGACAACCAGCGGGATGGGGACGGCAGCCGGCGCGGCCAGAACGATGGCGAGCGCGGCGAGCGTCCGGTGGCCGCCCAGGGCGACCGCGGCCAGGGCAACCGCAACGCCGATCGCGGCAACGACCGGAACGCCGATCGGGGCAACGACCGCAACGCCGATCGCGGCAACGACCGCAACAACGACCCGGGCGGCGACGACGACGGCTTCGACAGCAACGGCCGGCGGCGGCGTGGCCGGTTCCGCGACCGGAACCGGCGCAACCGCACCGACCGCTTCACCGAGGCGGCCGAGCCGGTCATCGCCGAGGACGACGTGCTGCTGCCCGTCGCCGGCATCCTGGACATCCTGGACAACTACGCGTTCATCCGGACGTCCGGCTACCTGACCGGCCCGAACGACGTGTACGTCTCGCTGGCTCAGGTGCGCCGGTACGGGCTGCGCCGCGGCGACGCCGTGACCGGTGCCGTCCGGCAGCCCAAGGACGGCGAGCGCCGGGACAAGTACAACGCGCTGGTCCGGCTCGACACGGTCAACGGGACCGACGCCGACCTGGCCCGCAACCGGCCCGAGTTCACCAAGCTGACCCCGCTCTACCCGCAGGACCGGCTGCGGCTGGAGACCGAGCCGCACCTGCTCACGCCGCGGGTGATCGACCTGGTGATGCCGATCGGCAAGGGCCAGCGGGCCCTGATCGTCAGCCCGCCGAAGGCCGGCAAGACGATGATCCTGCAGGCCATCGCGAACGCGATCACCACGAACAACCCGGAATGCCACCTCATGGTCGTGCTCGTGGACGAGCGGCCGGAGGAGGTCACCGACATGCAGCGGTCGGTGAAGGGCGAGGTCGTCGCCTCGACCTTCGACCGGCCGCCGTCGGACCACACCACGGTCGCCGAGCTGTCGATCGAGCGGGCGAAGCGGCTGGTCGAGCTGGGGCACGACGTGGTCGTGCTGCTGGACTCGATCACCCGGCTGGGCCGGGCGTACAACCTGGCGGCGCCGGCGTCCGGCCGGATCCTGTCCGGTGGTGTCGACTCGACCGCGCTCTTCCCGCCGAAGCGGTTCCTCGGCGCGGCCCGGAACATCGAGAACGGCGGTTCGCTGACGATCCTGGCGACCGCGCTGATCGAGACCGGATCGGCCGGCGACACGGTGATCTTCGAGGAGTTCAAGGGCACCGGCAACGCCGAACTGGTGCTGTCCCGCAAGATCGCCGAGAAGCGGATCTTCCCGGCCGTCGACGTGGACGCCTCCGGCACCCGCAAGGAGGAGATCCTGCTCGGACCGGATGAGCTCGCGGTCATCCACAAGCTGCGCCGGGTGCTGCACGCACTGGACTCGCAGCAGGCGCTCGACCTGGTGCTGTCCCGGCTCAAGGAGACCCGTACCAACGTCGAGTTCCTGATGCAGGTGCAGAAGACCACGGTCGGCCCGTCCGACTGAGCCCGGTACGGCAGCCCGGAACAGCAGGGGGTGCACTGGCGTTACATCGCCAGTGCGCCGCTCTGGCACACTGGTTCACGATCCGGCTCCGGTTCACGCCCCGCACCACACCGCGGCGACCCGGCGGCCACCGAGGAGAGGAACACTCGTGAAGACCGGCATCCACCCCGAGTACGTGGTGACGACGGTGACCTGTTCCTGCGGGAACACGTTCACCACCCGCAGCACCGCCAAGGAAGGCACCCTGCACGCGGACGTGTGCGCGGCGTGCCACCCGTTCTACACCGGCAAGCAGAAGATCATGGACGTCGGTGGTCGTGTCGAGCGGTTCGAGCGGCGGTACGGCAAGCGGCAGAAGAGCGGCACCAACTAGCGCATCAGGCGGCGCCCGCCCGGTTTATCCGGGCGGGCGCCGTCGGCATGTAAGGAGACTCGGGCAGGCAACTCGGCAGGCAGGGAGACGAGGATGACGGCGGGGCAGGGTGCGGGGCTGGCGGCGCTGCTGGCTGAACACGCCGAGCTGGAGACACGGTTGGCCGACCCGGCGGTGCACGCCGACCAGGGGCAGGCGCGGCGGCTGGGGCGCCGGTACGCCGAGCTGACCCCGCTGGTGGAGACCGTCCGGCAACTCGACGCGGCGCGTGGCGACCTGGCCACCGCCCGCGAGCTGGCCGGCGAGGACGCGTCGTTCGCCGCCGAGGCCGAGTCGCTGGTCGTCCGGATCGGTGAGCTGGAGGACCGGATGCGCGAGCTGCTGCTGCCGCGCGACCCGAACGACGGCAAGGACGTGCTGCTGCAGGTCAAGGCGGGGGAGGGCGGCGAGGAGTCGGCGCTGTTCGCCGGCGACCTGCTGCGGATGTACCTGCGCTACGCCGAGCGGCACGGCTGGAAGACCGAGGTGCTGGACGCCGAGCCGAGCGACCTGGGCGGCTACAAGGACGTGACCGTGGCCGTCCGCGGCCGGGCCGAGGCGGGGGTGTGGCGCCGGCTGAAGTACGAGGGTGGTGTGCACCGGGTGCAGCGGGTCCCGGTGACCGAGTCGCAGGGCCGCATCCACACCTCGGCGGCCGGGGTCCTGGTGCTGCCCGAGGCCGAGGATGTCGAGGTCCAGATCGACCCGAACGACCTGCGGATCGACGTGTACCGGTCGTCCGGGCCGGGCGGGCAGAGCGTCAACACCACCGACTCGGCGGTCCGGATCACGCACGTCCCGACCGGCACGGTCGTCTCGATGCAGAACGAGAAGAGCCAACTGCAGAACAAGGAGGCCGCGCTGCGGGTGCTGCGGGCCCGGCTGCTCGCCGCCGCGCAGGAGGCCGCCGACGCCGAGGCCGCGACCGCCCGGCGCAGCCAGGTCCGGACCGTCGACCGCAGCGAGCGGGTGCGCACCTACAACTTCGCCGAGAACCGGATCTCCGACCACCGGGTCGGCTACAAGGCCTACAACCTGGACGCGGTCCTGGACGGCGACCTGGACGCGGTGATCGACGCGCTCATCGCCGCCGACACCGCCGCCCTCCTCACCGATCTGCACCAGTGACCGTACCGGCGCTGACCTTCGGCGCGGCGGCGGCGCGGCTGGCGGCGGCCGGGGTGGCCAGCCCGCGGCATGACGCGGAGGCGCTGGCGGCGCACGTACTCGGGGTGCCGCGGTCGCGGCTGGTGCTGGCCGGGCCGTTGGACGAGCGGCAGCAGGCCCGGTACGCCGAACTGGTCGACCAGCGGGCGTCCCGGGTACCGCTGCAGCACCTGACCGGGCTGGCCGGGTTCCGGCGGCTGGAACTGTCGGTCGGGCCGGGGGTGTTCGTGCCGCGGCCGGAGACCGAGGTGCTGGCCGGCTGGGCGATCGACGCGCTGGCCGGCGTGCCGGACCCGCTGGTCGTCGACCTGTGTGCCGGTTCCGGGGCGGTGGCGCTGGCGCTGGCGCAGGAGGTGGCCGGCGCCCGGGTGCATGCGGTCGAGATCGACCCGCAGGCGCTGGCCTGGGCGGAGCGGAACGCCGCGGCCCGCGCGGCCGCCGGCGACCCGCCGATCAGCCTGCACCAGGGTGACGTGACCGACCCGGCCCTGCTGGCCGAGCTGGCCGGCACCGTCGACCTGGTCACCGCGAACCCGCCGTACATCCCGCTCGGTTCGACGGTCGAGCGGGAGGTGGCCGAGCACGACCCGCCGGCCGCGCTCTGGGGCGGCCCGGACGGGCTGGACGTGGTCCGCGCGGTCGAGCGGCTGGCCGGCCGGCTGCTGCGCCCGGGCGGCCGGGTCGGCGTCGAGCATGCCGACCTGCAGGGCGATTCCGTGCCGGCCGTCTTCACCCGCACCGGCCGCTGGGTCGACGTCGCCGACCATCCCGACCTGGCCGGCCGCCCCCGCTTCACCACCGCCCGCCGGCCCTGACCCGCCCGCCCACCTTGACCCGCCTGCCTGGCCCGTCCGCCCGCCTGGCCCGTCCGCCGGCTCGACCTGTCGTCCGCGCGGCATTGTTCGGCCGTCCTGCGCCCGGTCGTCGGGTGCCCGGTCCTGCTGGCCGCGCGCCGGTGCGGCCGGCCGGGTCAGACCGCGGGGCGGTAGTCGTCGCTGCGGGGCCGGCTGCTCCCGTACGGGCCGAGCCGGACCGGGTGCCGGGAGCACTGCGCCGGCGTGGCGCCGGCGGCGGCCCGGGCGGCCCCGCCGACACCGGTCAGCGGGCCGGCCGGGGCGAGCGGGCTGAGCTCGAGCCAGCCGGCGAGGACGCGGTTGCGGGCCGCGTCGGCGTCCACCACCGTCTCCTCGACGTCGGCCCGCTCCCGGGCGTAGGTGCGGACCAGGTCGGTCAGCCGGTACCGCAGCGTGCAGGCGGACTGCCGGCCGACCACCTCGACCAGCTGCTCCTCGACCAGCCGTTCCAGTACCTCCTCGCCGTGCGCGGCCGGCACGTCCAGCAGCGCGGCGGCCACCCAGACGCCGAAGTCCAGGCTGTCCAGCAGGGCGAGGCGGCGGAGCAGCCGCTGGCTGGCCGGGTCGAGCCGGCGGTAGCCGGTGGCCAGCCGCGGCCGGACGGCGAGGTCGCCGAGGGTGAGCTCGTCCAGCCGGTGCCGCTCGTCGGCGAGCCGTTCGGCCAGCCAGTCCAGCGGGCGGTGCGGGCGCCGGGCCAGCCGCCCGCCGGCGATCCGGATCGCCAGCGGCAGCCGGCCGCAGAGGTCGACCAGCGCGGCGGCGGCGTCCGGGGCGGCGGTGACCCGGTCCGGGCCGGCGATGCGGCCGAGCAGGTCCAGCGCTTCGGCCCGGTCCAGCACGTCCAGGCGGGTCAGGTCGGTGCCGAGGCCGGTCAGCCCGCGCCGGCTGGTGACCAGCACCGCGCAGCCGGGCCCACCCGGTAGCAGCGGCCGGACCTGCGCGTGCCCGTCGGCGTCGTCCAGGACGACCAGCACCCGGCGGTCGGCCAGCAGCTCCCGGTACCGCTCGACCCGTTCCTCCAGCCGGCCGGGCAGGTTGGTCGGGTCGGCGCCGAGCGCGCGCAGGAACCGGCCCAGCACCTCGGCCGGCCCGGCCGGGGCGCCGCCGGTGCCGTGCAGGTCGACGAACAGCTGCCCGTCCGGGAACTGCTCGCGCAGCTGGTGCGCCAGGTGCACGGCCAGCGCGGTCTTGCCGATCCCGGCCGGGCCGGCGAGCACCGCGACCGGGACCGCGGTGCCGGTCGCTCCGGTGCCGGTCGGCCCGGTCAGCAGCGTGCGCAGCCGGTCGGCGACCGCTTCCCGGCCGGAGAAGTCGGCCAGGTCGCGCGGCAGCAGTCCGGGCCGCGGCCCGACCGGGGCCGGCACCTCGGCCGGCGGCTCGGCCAGCACCCGGTCCTGATCCAGCACGGCGAGGTAGGCGCGCTGCACCTCGACGCTGGGCGACACGCCGAGCTCCTCCACCAGCCGGGACCGCAGCTGCTCGAACCGGGCCAGCGCCTCGGCCGGCCGCCGGCTGGCCGCCAGCGCGTCGATCAGCCGCGCGTACACCGGCTCGTCCAGCGGGCGGGCGTCGGCGAGCGCGGCGAGCCGGCCCACCACGTCAGCGGCCCGGCCGGCCGGCAGCGCGCAGTCGGCCAGGGCCAGCGTGGCGCAGCGGATCGCGTCGTCGGCCGCGCCGAGCAGCGCGTCGGTGAGCGGCAGGCCGGCCAGGTCGGCCAGCACCGGGCCGCGGCTGAGCGCCAGCGCGTCGGTCAGCAGCCGGCAGCGGCGGGCCGGGTCAGGCTCGGCGGTGGCGGCGCAGACCAGGGCGCGGAACCGGCTCAGGTCGACCGTGCCCGGGTCGACGGTCAGGTGGTAGCCACTGACGGTGTGGCCGATCGCGGTGCCGTCCGGGTCGGCGCCGACGCTGGCCAGCCAGTCCCGCAGCCGGGACACGCCGACCTGCACGGACTGCCGTTTCACCTCGCGCTGGTGGGTCCAGACCAGCCTGATCAACTGGCTCGGTGGCACCGGCCGGCCCTCGGCCAGCAGCAGCACCCCGAGCAGGCCGCGCAGCACCGCGGACCGGGGCAACGGCAACGCCACCCCGTCCCGCTCCACCTGCAGCGGCCCCAAGACCCCATATAGCAACGTGCCGTCCACCCCAGCCCCAATCCCGAACCCCGTCGGCCCGGCGCCGCGACTGCTCGCCGTCGTCCGGATCCGCCCACCGGGACCGGGCCTCGCCGCGGCCCGGCCCCGGGTCTCCGCGTCTGGCCGGCCGAGCCGACCGGCCCAGAGGGGGCTGGCTGGCCATGCGGTGACGGAATCAGGTCCGATCGGCAATCCGCGGCCAGTGGAACAAACCGGCCGCCCACCCACGCTGGCGGTGATCACGACACTAACGCCGGCTTTCCCGGGCAATGGGGCGTCCGCGCCAGACCTCCGACGATTCCGCCGGTCGTTCTTCCGGTCGTTCTTCCGGCCCGCCGTCCGCCTGGTCCGTTCCCCGCCGGGGCGGAGCCGCGGCTGGGGTCAGCGGGCGGCCGGTGCGGCCTGCCGCGGGTCGGCCGCGGGGTCCGGCGGGCAGCCGGCCAGGGCGGCCCGGACGCTCGCCTCGGGCACCGGCCCGGGGCGGAGCACCTCGACCTCCGGGCCGGTGATCCGGACCAGGGTGGACGCCGCCTGGTGGACCACCGCCGCGTTCTCGACCAGCGCGTACACGGTGCCGACGGCCGGCCAGTCCAGCGATTCGAGCAGCGCCCGGTCGACCGGCCGGGTCTCCTCGCCGGACCGGTTCAGGCTGGTCGCGGTGACCGGCTGGCCCAGCGCCTCGATCACCTGCCGGGTCGCCGGCGGCTCCGGGATCCGGATGCCGACGGTGCCGTGCAGCGTCACGTACCCGTCCGGCAACCGGCTTGACCTGGCCGGCACCACCACGCTCAGCGGCCCCGGCGTGTACGCCTCCAGCAGGTGGCGCGCCCGCGGCGTGAGCACGGCGTAGTCGGTCGCCATCGCGACGGTCGAGCAGGCGACGTGCATCGGGTTGGCCGGGTCACGCCCCTTGGCCACGAACGCCCGGCGGACCGCGGCCGGCAGCGTGGCCGCGGCCGCGAGCAGGTGCCCGGTCTCGGTCGGCAGCACCGCGAGCCCGCCGCGGCGCAGCGACTCCGCGATGCGTTCGGCCGTCGCGGCCGGCAGCAGGCGGGACGCCGGGTCCGGCGCGCACAGCTCAAACGTGGTCATTCGTAGCCCAGCTCCAGTCCGATCCACTCCGGCTCGACCATAGCGGCTCCGGTTACGTGCGGTGTCAACCGCCCGCGGCGGGGGTGGACGGCCTGCGGAACCGGACAGGTCGGGTGCGACGATGGCGCCGTGCTCTCCTACGACTGCAGCGACCCGCGCGAACGCGAGGCCGGGCGGACGGCGGCGGTGGACGCGGTGCAGCGCGGCGCGGTGGTGGTCTTCCCGGCCGACGCGTCCTATGGCGTGGGTGTCGACGCGTTCCAGCCCGCCGCGGTGTCCAACCTGGCCGTGGTGAAGGGCCGCGGCCGGGACATGCCGATGCCGGTGCTGGTCGGTTCCTGGCGCGGGCTGGACGGGCTGGTGCTGGTCACCCCGCGGCTGGCCCGGGACCTCGTCCAGGCGTTCTGGCCCGGCCCGCTGACCCTGATGGTCGAGTACGCGCCGTCCCTGGCCTGGGATCTGGGCGACGCGCGCGGCGTGGTCGCGGTCCGGATGCCGCTGCACCCGGTGGCGCTCGAAGTGCTGGCCGAGACCGGGCCGATGGCGGTGACCAGCGCGAACCGGCTGGGCCAGCCACCGGCCACCGACATCGAGCAGGCCCGCGAGCACCTCGGCTCGGACGTCTCGGTGTACCTGGACGCCGGCCCGTGCGCCGACTCGGCGCCGTCCACCATCGTGGACATGACCGGCGAGGTGCCGCGGGTGCTGCGGGCCGGCGCGATCAGCCTGGACCAGCTGCGCGGCGTGGTCGGCGAGGTGATCGAGCCGGTGACCGCGGCACCGGCCTGACCGGCCCGCTCCGCATGGATGACGGTGGCGGGGCCGATGCCGGCGCGTAACCTAGTCGAAGTGCCGGCTCCCACCGCGACCGTGCTGTGTGTCTGCACCGCGAACGTCTGCCGCTCGCCGGCGGCCGAGCTGTTGCTGCGGGCCGGCCTGCGTCGCCGGCTGGGCGCCGAGCCCGAGGAGGCCGGCATCCGGGTGCACAGCGCCGGGGTGTGGGCCAGCCCGGGCCGGCCGGTCGAGCCGGGTACGGCCGCCGCGCTGCGGGCACACGGGGTGACCGCGGCCGAGTTGGCCGCCGCCGTCTCGGTGCCGCTGCGCCGGGCCGCGGTCGCCGGCGCCGACCTGGTGCTGGCCGCCGCGGCCGAGCACGTGCACGGGGTGTGGCGGCTGCAGTTGGCGGCTCGGCAGCGCACGTTCACCCTGGCCGAGCTGACCGGCCTGACCGGGCGGATCGTCCCGGAGCTGCTGCCGGCCGGCGACCCGATCGCCCGGCTGCGCGCGCTGGTGTCGGCCGCGGACGCGATCCGCTCGGCCCGCCGGCCGGCCGCCGGGGAAGCCCCGGCCGGCGCCGCGGTGGCTCCCGCCGGGCTCGTCCCGGGCGCCCCCGGCGACCTGGCCGGCAGTCTGGACGGCATGGTCGAGGACCCGCTGGACGACCCCGATCCGGACGGCACCGCCGAGCGGGACATGGTCGAGCAGACGGCGGTCCAGATCGACACGTTGCTGGATCTCGTGGTCGGCCGTCCGCTGGTCCCGGCTAGGCTGCCCTGGCCAATCCGGGCCGTACAGTGGAGCCGCAGTCGAGCACGCCGAGGAGCAGCGCGATGATCCACCGCACGCAACCGCTCCGCGCGCTGGGCACCCGCCACGTTGCCACGGCGCCCGCGCGAGCGCGCC
The DNA here is from genome assembly GCA_963714145.1 of uncultured Actinomycetota bacterium. Classification (GTDB taxonomy): domain Bacteria; phylum Actinomycetota; class Actinomycetes; order Mycobacteriales; family CADCTP01; genus JBBWZH01. The sequence goes on from OY970235.1 coordinate 238,111, forward strand.
ACACGAGCGCACCGCCCGCTGCCGCGGCGGCCCCGCGAGCGCGCCGCACGAGCGCGCTGCCCGTTTCCGCGGGGGCCCCGCGAGCGCACCCCACGAAGACGCTTCGCGCGCTGGCCGCGCTACACGCTTCCGCGGGGGCCCCGCGGTGACCGCGGTTGATTTCTGGGGTCCCGACTTCGACGCGCTCGCCGCGCAGGATCCGGAGATCGCCGCCGTCGTCCTCGGCGAGCTGGACCGGCTGCGCGGCGGCCTGCAACTGATCGCGAGCGAGAACTTCACCTCGCCGGCGGTGCTGGCCGCGCTGGGCAGCACGCTGTCCAACAAGTACGCCGAGGGGTACCCGGGGCGCCGCTACTACGGCGGCTGCCAGCAGGTCGACATCGCCGAGGAGATCGGCATCGCCCGGGCCAAGGAGCTGTTCGGCGCCGAGCACGCGAACCTGCAGCCGCACTCCGGCGCCAGCGCGAACCTCGCGGCGTACGCGGCGATCCTGACCCCCGGCGACACGGTGCTGGCGATGTCGCTGCCGCACGGCGGCCACCTCACCCACGGCTCCAAGGTCAACTTCTCCGGCCGGTGGTTCAACACGGTGTCCTACGGGGTGGCCGCGGGCACCGAGCTGATCGACTACGACCAGGTGCGCGACCTGGCCCGGGAACACCAGCCGAAGATGATCATCTGCGGGGCCACCGCGTACTCCCGGCTGATCGATTTCGCCGCGTTCCGGTCCATCGCCGATGAGGTGGGCGCCCGGCTGCTGGTGGACGCCGCACACTTCATCGGGCTGGTCGCCGGCAAGGCGATCCCGTCCCCGGTGCCGTACGCGGACGTCGTCTGCTTCACCACGCACAAGGTGCTGCGCGGCCCGCGCGGCGGCATGATCCTGTGCACCGAGGAGATGGCCAGGGCCATCGACAAGGCGGTGTTCCCGTTCTCCCAGGGCGGCCCGCTGATGCACTCGGTCGCGGCCAAGGCGGTGGCGCTGCGGGAATGCCAGCAGCCGGCTTACCAGACCTACGCGCGGCAGGTGATCGCGAACGCGCAGGCGCTGGCCGAGGGGCTGGCCGCGGACGGGATGCGCCCGGTCTCCGGCGGCACCGACACCCACCTGGCCCTGATCGACCTGCGTGAGCTCGGCGTGACCGGCAAGCAGGCCGAGGCGCGCTGCGACGCGGCCCGGATCACGCTGAACAAGAACGCGATCCCGTACGACCCGCAGCCGCCTGCGGTCGCCTCCGGTATCCGGGTCGGCACCCCGGCGGTGACCACCCAGGGGATGGCCGAGGGCGACATGAAGGAGATCGCCACGCTGATCGGCCGGGCCGTGCGGGACGCCGACGGCACGGCCACCGCCGAGGTCGAGGCCGGCGTGCGGGCACTGGTCGGCGCGCACCCGGCGTACCCGCGGGGCTGAGCCAGGTCACGTGCGCCCGTCACTCGAGTACGGTCTGGTCTTCTTCATCGCCGCGGCGGTGACCTTCCTGCTGACCCCGGTGATCCGGGTCGTCGCCACCCGCTGGGGCGCGATGGCGCAGCCGCGCGACCGGGACGTGCACGCGATCCCCACCCCGCGCCTGGGCGGCGTCGCGATGTACGCCGGGATCGCCGCGGCGCTGCTCGTCGCGCACCTGATGCCGACCCTGCAGCAGACCTACGCGCAGGGCTCGGAGACCACCGCGGTGCTGGTGGCCGGCGGCATCATCTGCCTGGTCGGCGTGGTGGACGACCGCTGGCAGATGGACGCGCTGACCAAGCTCGCCGGCCAGGTGTTCGCGGCCGGCGTGATGGTGCTGCTCGGCGTCCAGCTGCTGCAGTTCTACGTGCCGTTCGGGCACGTCGGCACGATCACCTTCGCCCGCAACGACTCGGTGCCGCTGACCCTGCTGTTCTGCGTGGTCTCGATCAACGCGATCAACTTCATCGACGGCCTGGACGGGCTGGCCGCCGGCGTCTCCGGGATCGCCGCGCTGGCCTTCTTCGCCTACTCCTACCACCTGGCCAAGCAGGGCTACATCGATGTCGCGTTCGCCCCGACGTTGCTGTCCGCGGTGCTGGCCGGCGCCTGCCTCGGCTTCCTGCCGCACAACTTCGCACCGGCCCGGATCTTCATGGGCGACTCCGGGTCGATGCTGGTCGGCCTGATGCTGGCCGCGTCCGCGGTGACCGCGACCACCGGCGCCGACCCGCAGGGCTTCGGCAACACGCTCGGCCAGCTGCCGCTGTTCCTGCCGCTGCTGCCGCTGGTCGTGCTGGCGATCCCGCTGGTCGACCTGATCCTGGCGGTGACCCGGCGGGTCAAGGCCGGCCGGTCGCCGTTCGCCCCGGACAAGATGCACCTGCACCACCGGCTGCTGGAGATCGGCCACTCGCACCGCCGCGCGGTTCTGATCATCTACTTCTGGTCGGCGCTGCTGGCCGGCGGCGGGGTGGCGATGTCCATCACCGACGGCCCGCTGCCGGTGCTGTCCGTGGTCGGCGTACTGGCCGCCCTCGCCCTCCTCGTCAGCAACATCCCCCGGCTGCGGACGGATCGCCGATGAACGACGCCACCACCCCGCCCGCCCCAGCCGCGGCCTCGGCCGCGCCGGTGCCGGCCGAGCCGACCGCCGCGCTGGACCTGGCGGCACCGGCCACGCCGGCCGAACCGCCCGGGTCGGCGCCGCCGGTGTGGGCCGGGCCGGCCCGCCGGGTGCCGCCGGGCTGGCTGGTGCGGGCGACCGTGCTGCCGACCGCGCTGGTCGGCGCGGCGGTGACCGCCGGCTGGGCGCTGGTCGCCGGCTGGCCGGGCGCGACCGGCGCCGGACTGGGTACCGGCGTGGTGGTCGCCTTCTTCGGGTTGGACCTGCTCGCGCTGCGTTCGGCGTCGCGCCGGTTCCCGGACGCGCCGGTGCACCTTGCGTTGCTCGGCTACCTGGCCAAGCTGATCGGCCTCGGCGCGCTGCTCTGGCTGGTACGCGGCTCCACCGCGGTCGACTCGGCCGCCTTCGCCGTCGCGGCGCTGGCCGGCACGGTGGTCTGGCTGTCCGGGCAGATCCGGGTGGTTGGCCGGCTGGTCCGGCTGCCGGCGCCGGTGGCGACGCCGGAGCCCGCCCAGGCTGACCTGGCCACCCACCGGGCCGATCCCGCGGACGCCGCGATCGGCCCGGCCGATCCGGCGGTCGCACCGTGACCGGCCGAAGTGGACAGTCCGATTCGGACGGTCCGGTCGACCCGCCCGGCGGCTCGGGCGGCCGCCCGGACGGCGGAGCGTACGCGGCCTACTCGGCGATCGGATACCTGCTTGCCGGCCTGCTGTTCTGGGGCGGCGTCGGCCTCGCGCTGGACCACTGGCTGGGCACCCACTTCCTGGTCCTGATCGGGATGCTGGTCGGAGGGGCCGCGGCGATGTACCTGATTTACGTCCGGTACGGTAAAGCCTGACTTACCTGGAGACCGTCCCGGAGCAAGGCTCCGGGACGATGTCGTTCGTTCTGCCGAGGGGAGATGATGTTGAGTCTGGTGACCCTGGCGGCCGGCCCCGGCTTCGAAGCTCCCGGCACCGGCGACTTCAACCTGCCGGCCATCGTGGGTGGCGTCACCAAGCCGATGGTGCTGGTGGGGTTGAGCGTCGTCATCGTCTTCGGGTTCTTCATGCTGACCGGCCGCAAGGCCCTGGTCGTGCCCAGCCGCGGGCAGTTCCTCGGGGAGGGTGTCTATCGCTTCGTCCGGGACGGGATCGCGCAGGACGCGATCGGCCCGGAGTTCATCAAGTTCGTGCCGTACCTGACGGCGCTGTTCTCGTTCGTCCTGGTCAACAACATCTTCGGCATCATTCCGGTCATCCAGTTCCCGTCCATGGCCCGGATCGGCTTCCCGGCCGGGCTGGCACTGGTTAGCTGGCTGGTCTTCAACTATGTCGGGATCAAGCGCAAGGGCTTCGGCAAGTACCTGAAGGAGGTCGTCTACCCGCCGGGGGTGCCGACCTGGATCCTGCCGCTGCTGATCCCGCTCGAGTTCATCCAGACGATCCTCACCCGGCCACTGACCCTCGGGCTCCGGCTGTTCGCCAACATGTTCGCCGGCCACCTGATGCTGCTGGTATTCATCCTCGGCGGTGAGTACATGCTGGTGCACGGGTCGGGGGCGCTGCCGTTCCTGAGCCCCTTCGCGTTCCTCATGGGCATCGCGATGACCATCTTCGAGGCCCTGATCCAGGTGCTGCAGGCGTACATCTTCGTCCTGCTGACCGCGCTCTACATCGCCGGCGCGCTCGCTGACGAGCACTGAGCGACCGCCGTCCCCACGTCATCATCGAGAAGGGAACTGAGGTGGCACTCGCCGCAGTTGAAGGCACCGTCAACCTGGTCGGGTACGGCCTGTCCGCGATCGGCCCGGGGATCGGCGTCGGGCTGATTTTCGCCGCATACGTCAGCGGCGTGGCCCGGCAGCCCGAGTCCCGCAACCTGCTTCAGCCGATCGCGATCCTGGGCTTCGCCCTGGCTGAGGCGCTGGCGCTGTTCGGGCTCGTCCTCGCGTTCGTCCTGTAGTCGCGATGTTGTCCGCAGTGCTGGCTGCCGAGGAGGAGCCGAACCCGATCGTCCCGCATCCGTCCGAGATGATCGTCGGGCTGGTCGCGTTCCTGCTGCTGCTCTGGCTGCTCTGGAAGTTCGCGCTGCCGCGGTTCGAGCAGGCGTTCCAGGCCCGCACGGAGGCGATCGAGGGCGGCATCAAGCGGGCCGAGGAGACCCAGACGCAGGCGCAGCGGCTGCTGGAGCAGTACCGCACCCAGCTGGCCGAGGCGCGCACCGAGGCCGCTCAGATCCGGGAGTCGGCGCGGGCCGAAGCGGTCCGGATCAGCGATGAGATGCGGGCCGCGGCGCAGGCCGAGCAGGCCCGGATCGTGCAGCGCGGCGAGGAGCTGCTGGCCGCCCAGCGCGAGCAGGTGGTGGCCCAGCTGCGGGCCGAGATCGGCACACTGGCGGTGCAGCTGGCCGGTCGGATCATCGGCGACTCGCTCGCCGACGAGGCCAGCCGGCAGCGCACGGTCGACGTGTTCCTGGCCGAGCTGGACGGCATGGCCGAGCCGGTCCCGGTCGGCGGCGGCGACTCCGCGCCGGCCGAGGCACCTGCGGCCGAGCCGCCGGCGGGCGAGCCGCCCGCGGGCGGGGCCGCCGGCACCGGCACCAGCCGGCCACGGCGGAGGCGGACTTGATGCTCGCCGCCAGCCGGGCCGCGCTGAAGGCGGCGCAGGACCGGCTGGATGAGCACCTGGACGGCCTCCCGCCGGCCACGATGGATGAGCTGGCCGACGAGCTGCTCGCGGTGGTCGACCTGCTGGATCGTGAGCCGGAGGTACGCCGGCTGCTGACCGACCCCGGCGCACCGCCGGACGCCCGGATCGGCCTGTTCGACCGGCTGGTCGGCGGCAAGCTCACGCCGGCCGTGCTGGACCAGCTCCGGCCGCTGGTCGGTGACCGCTGGTCCCGGCCGGGCGACCTGGCCGACACCATCGAGCTGCTGGCGTTCCAGGCCATCCTCGCGGTGGCCGAGCGGGCCGGCGAGCTGGATGAGGTGCAGGACGAGCTGTTCCGGTTCGGCCGGATCGTGGCCGGGCAGCTGGAGCTGCGCCGGGTGCTGGCCGACCAGACCGCGCCGGCCGACGGCCGGGGCGAGCTGCTGCACCGGCTGGTCGGCGGCAAGGTGCACGCGGCCGCCGAGCGGCTGCTGGCGCGCGCCGTCCAGGCGCCGCGCGGGCTGCAACTGGAGGTCGCGCTGGAGCGGCTGGTGGAGCTGGCCGCGCAGCGCCGGGAACGGTACGTGGCGTACGTGCGCACCGCGGCCGCGCTGACCGAGGCGCAGCAGTCGCGGCTGGCCGAGACGCTGAGCCGGATCTACCGCCGGTCGATCGACGTGGTGCTGGAGATCGACCCGGAACTGCTGGGTGGCCTGGTGGTCCGGGTGAACGACGAGGTGATCGACGGCAGCGTCGCGCACCGGCTGGCCGCCGCACGCCGGCTCCTCGCCGGCTGACCGGGGCGGGCGGGCCGACCTCGATGGACGAGACAACGACGAGATCGACGAGATTTAGGGGCAGGGACACATGGCGGAGCTGACGATCTCGCCGGACGAGGTCCGGAGCGCTATCGACGAATACGTGTCGTCCTACTCGCCGGACGTCTCCCGCGAGGAGGTCGGCACGGTCACGTCGACCGGTGACGGCATCGCGCACGTCGAGGGGCTGCCCTCGGCGATGACGAACGAGCTGCTGCAGTTCGAGGGCGGCGTGCTCGGCATCGCGCTGAACCTGGACGTCCGGGAGATCGGCGTGGTGCTGCTCGGCGACTCCGAGCACGTGGAGGAGGGCCAGCCGGTCCGGCGCACCGGGGAGGTGCTGTCGGTCCCGGTCGGCGACGCCTACCTCGGCCGCACGGTCGACGCGCTGGGCCAGCCGGTCGACGGGCGCGGCGACATCGAGTCGACCGAGCGCCGGGCGCTGGAACTGCAGGCGCCGTCGGTGGTGCAGCGGCAGCCGGTGCGCGAGCCGCTGCAGACCGGCATCAAGGCGATCGACTCGATGACCCCGATCGGGCGCGGCCAGCGGCAGCTGATCATCGGCGACCGGCAGACCGGGAAGACCACGATCGCCATCGACACGATCATCAACCAGCGGGAGAACTGGGTCAGCGGCGACCCGGCCAAGCAGGTCCGCTGCGTGTACGTGGCGATCGGGCAGAAGGGCTCCACGATCGCCGCGCTGAAGGCCGTGCTGGAAGAAGCCGGCGCGATGGAGTACACGACGATCGTGGCCGCGCCCGCCTCGGACGCGGCCGGCTTCAAGTACATCGCCCCGTACACCGGCTCGGCCATCGCCCAGCACTGGATGTACGACGGCAAGCACGTCCTGATCGTGTTCGACGACCTGACCAAGCAGGCCGAGTCCTACCGCGCCGTATCGCTGCTGCTGCGCCGGCCGCCGGGCCGCGAGGCGTACCCGGGCGACGTGTTCTACCTGCACTCCCGGCTGCTGGAGCGGTGCGCGAAGCTGTCCGACGAGCTCGGCGGCGGGTCGCTGACCGGCCTGCCGATCATCGAGACCAAGGGCAACGACATCTCGGCCTACATCCCGACCAATGTCATCTCGATCACCGACGGCCAGATCTTCCTGGAGACCGGCCTGTTCAACTCCGGTGTCCGGCCGGCCGTCAACGTCGGCACCTCGGTCTCCCGGGTCGGCGGCAGCGCCCAGGTCAAGGGCATGCGGTCGGTCGCCGGCCGGCTGCGGATCGACCTGGCGCAGTACCGCGAGCTGGAGGCGTTCGCCGCGTTCGGTTCCGACCTCGACCGGGCCTCCCAGGCGCAGCTGGCCCGGGGCGCGCGGATGGTGGAGCTGCTCAAGCAGCCGGCGTACTCGCCGTTCCCGGTGGAGCGGCAGGTCGTGTCGCTCTGGGCCGGCACCACCGGCGAGCTGGATGACGTGCCGGTCGCCGACATCCGCCGGTTCGAGGCCGAGTTCCTCGACTTCGTCGAGCACGAGCACGAGGACATTCTGAAGGTGATCCGGGAGACCGGTGCGCTCGGCGACGACACGGTCGACCAGCTGCGGAAGGCGATCGGCGCGCTCAAGGCCCGGTTCGAGACCGCCGAGGGCAAGCCGTTGAAGGAGGCCGAGGCCGAGGCGATGGATGCCGCCGAGGTCGGCCAGGAGAAGGTGACCCGGTACCAGCAGCGGCCGCCGGCGAGCGCCGCCGGCAAGCAGGGTTAGCCCATGGGCGCAGCGCTTCGCGTCTACCGGCGCCGGATCCGGGCGGTCCAGGGCATCCGGAAGACGACCAAGGCGATGGAGCTGGTCGCCACCTCCCGGATCGGCAAGGCCCAGCTGGCGGTCGAGGCGGCCAAGCCGTACGCGAACGAGATCACCCGGGTGCTGTCCGCGCTGGCCTCGAATTCCAGCACCGATCACCCGCTGCTGGTCGAGCGGGCCGACGCCCGGCGGGCCGCCGTGCTGGTCATCACCAGCGACCGCGGGCTGGCCGGCGCGTACAGCGCGAACGCGCTGCGGGCGGCGAACGAGCTGATGGCGCTGCTGCGCGACGAGGGCAAGCAGCCGGTGCTGTACGTGGTCGGCCGCAAGGGCGTCGGCTACTACCGGTTCCGCGGCCAGGAGATGGCCGGGCAGTGGACCGGCTTCTCCGAGCGGCCGAGCTTCGCCGACGCCCGCGAGGTCGGCCGGACGCTGATCGCGGCGTTCGTGGCCGGCGCCGACGACACCGCGGAGGGCCCGGGCGGCGACGACGTCTACGGCGTGGACGAGATCCACCTCGTCTACACCGAGTTCCGGTCGATGCTCACCCAGGTGCCGGTGGCCACCCGGATCGCCCCGCTGGTGGTGGAGGAGGCCGAGGGGCCGCCGCCGGAGGGCTACCTGCCGGCGTACGAGTTCGAGCCGGAGCCGGGCGAGCTGCTCGACGCACTGCTGCCCAAGTACATCAACACCCGCATCTTCGCCGCCCTGCTCGACTCGGCCGCGTCCGAGTCGGCGTCCCGGCGGCGGGCGATGAAGGCGGCGACGGACAACGCCGAAGACCTCATCAAGAACCTGACCCGGGAGTCCAACCAGGTCCGGCAGGGCGAGATCACCCAGGAAATCAGCGAGATCGTCGGCGGCGCCGACGCGCTCGCCGCGGCAGGGAGTGAGTAGTCATGACGGCAGTCGAAGCCCCCAGCGGCAGCACCGGTACCGGTACAGGTCGCGTCGTCCGGGTCACCGGCCCCGTGGTGGACGTCGAGTTCCCGCGCGAGCAGATCCCTGAGCTGTTTCACGCCCTGCACGTGGACGTGAACCTCGGCGGTGCCGCGGCCGCGCTGAACCGGCAGCTCACGCTGGAGGTCGCGCAGCACCTCGGCAACAACACGGTGCGGACGATCTCGATGCAGCCGACCGACGGGCTGGTTCGCGGGGTGCCGGTGGTCGACACCGGCAGCCCGATCTCGGTGCCGGTCGGCAACCAGGTCAAGGGCCACGTGTTCAACGCGCTCGGCGCCTGCCTGGACAAGCCCGACTTCAAGCCCGAGGGCGACCTGTGGCCGATCCACCGGCCGCCGCCGCCGTTCGACCAGCTCGAGGGCCGCACCGAGATGTTCACCACCGGCATCAAGGTGATCGACCTGCTCACCCCGTACGTGCTGGGCGGCAAGATCGGCCTGTTCGGCGGTGCCGGGGTGGGCAAGACGGTGCTCATCCTGGAGATGATCACCCGGGTGGCCAAGGACTTCGGCGGCGTCTCGGTGTTCGCCGGCGTCGGCGAGCGCACCCGCGAGGGCAACGACCTGTTCCTGGAGATGACCGAGTCCGGCGTCATCAACGACACCGCGCTGGTCTTCGGGCAGATGGACGAGCCGCCGGGCACCCGGCTGCGGGTCGGCCTGTCCGCGCTGACCATGGCCGAGTACTTCCGGGACGTGCAGAAGCAGGACGTGCTGCTGTTCATCGACAACATCTTCCGGTTCACCCAGGCCGGCTCCGAGGTCTCCACGCTGCTGGGCCGGATGCCGTCCGCGGTCGGCTACCAGCCGACCCTGGCCGACGAGATGGGCCAGCTGCAGGAGCGGATCACGTCCACCAAGGGCAGCTCGATCACCTCGATCCAGGCGATCTACGTGCCCGCCGACGACATCACCGACCCGGCCCCGCACACCGTGTTCGCCCACCTGGACGCGACCACGACGCTGTCCCGGAAGGTGTTCGAGATCGGCATCTACCCGGCGGTCGACCCGCTGGACTCCACCTCCCGCATCCTGGCCCCGCAGTACGTCGGCGAGGACCACTACAACACCGCCCGCGAGGTGCAGCGCATCCTGCAGCGCTACACCGACCTGCAGGACATCATCGCCATCCTCGGCATCGACGAGCTGTCCGAAGAGGACAAGACGCTGGTCGGCCGGGCCCGCCGGATCCAGCGGTTCCTGTCCCAGAACATGTACGTGGCCAAGCAGTTCACCGGCTTGGACGGCTCGTTCGTCCCGCTGGACGAGACCATCGCGTCGTTCAAGGCGATCGCTGCCGGCGAGTACGACCACCTGCCCGAGCAGGCGTTCCTGCTGGTCGGTGGGATCGAGGACGTCGAGAAGAAGGCCGCCGAGCTGAACAAGTAAGGCAGTCCACATGCGACGGTGGCCGGTCCATTCCGGACCGGCCACCGTCGCATGTGGAGCACGATCAACCGGCGAGGGCCGGTGGGTCAGCGGCGCAGCGGCACCTCGTCGGTGTGGCCGGCGCGGACGACCCGCACCGCGACCGCGCCGGCCGGCAGCAGCGCCGCGTCCCGCCCGGCGGCCTGCCAGCCGCCGTCGCCGGTGCGGTAGCTCAGCTCGGCTCCCACCTGGGCGACCACCCAGCCCTGCCCGCGCGGCAGCGGCACGGCCACCGGCAGCGGGCCGCCCGTGTCGGTCGGCCGGCTGGCCACCTCGACCCGCCCGGCCGGGCTGCGCAGCACGGCGAAGATATGGCACGGGTCGGCGTCGAGCTGCCTTTCGCCGACCATCAGCCGGCTGCCGTCCGGCGTCGTGCCCCAGACGTACCAGAAGCCGAAGGCGATCCGGCTGATCTCCGGGTAGCCGCTGGGGATGCGCCGGCCCATCACCTGTTCGAACTGGGTCGCGACGGTCTCGGTCGCGACCGGGCCGCCGCCCCAGCCGGCCGCCGGCGCCTGGCCGACCCGCCACGTCCCCGGGCCCCCACCGGGAGCGAGCCACTGCAGCCGCCGCTCGATCGGCGAGACGGCCGCGGCGTGCTCCTCCGCCGGGGTCATCACGTTGCCGATCCAGATGCTTCCCGGGCCGCGCGGGCGCAGCGCGGTCAGCCGCGGGTCGGTGCGGTCCGGGCGGGTCAGCAGGGCCACCCCGGCGGCGAACGGGACCGGCGCCCACCGGCGGGTGACGTACCCGTCGTCGGTGTAGGTCCGGTCGAACGACACCTGCACCGGCCGGCCGCGGTCGAGTACCAGCAGCACCTGCCGTCCGGCGCCGATGAACGCCGCCTCCATCTGCGGCGCGCCGGGCGCCGGATAGGTGTCCGCGACGACGGTCGGTTCATCGCGGCTGCCAGCGCCGACGAACCCGGTGAGCAGCGCTGGGCCCTCGCGGTCGAGCTGGATGTTGTCGTGGTGGCGCAGGTAGGTGGCCTGCACCACGATCGCGGCCGGGCCGACCGGGGTCTGGCCGGCCCAGACCACGTGCGGCCGGCCGAGCATGAGGTCGAAGATGCCGCGGTCGGCGTGGATCGAGCCGCGGTGGCTGCGCTCCCAGGCGCGGGTCACCGCGCTGAGGTAGCCGGCGTTGCCAGCCAGGTCACCAGCGGTCGGCCGGACCAGCAGCGCCTCGTCCGCAACCGTCATCGCGGCCACCTGGGTGGTCCCCGGACCGGACGGGGCCCGCAGCGTGAGGCCGCCGAGCGCCACCGCGACCACCAGCAGCGGGGCGCCGCCGACGGCCAGCCGGGCGCGGAACCGCCGGTGTACGCCACCGCGGCGGGCGGCGTCGACCAGGTCCGGCGGCGGCAGCATGTCGGCGGTGTGGCTGCGCATCGCGGCGCGCAGCTCATCTTCCAGGGCGGTGCTCATCTGGTTCCTCCGGCAGTGGGAATGTCGACGTCCGCGGGCAGCTGCGCGCGCAGCCGGGCCAGCGCGCGGGAGGCCGTGCTCTTCACCGTGCCGACCGAGCAGCCCAGCGCGGCCGCGGTGGCCAATTCGGACAGGTCATCGAAGTACCGCAGCACCAGTACGGCCCGCTGCCGGGGCGGCAGGGTGAGCAGCGCGCGGACCAGCAGGTCGCGCTGGTCCACCCCGGCGGTCTCGTCCCGGCCCGGTGCCCCGACGCCGTCCGGGGCCAGCAGCGGCAGCTCGGGCCGGCGGTTGCGGCGCCGGCGGCTGTTGATGGCGGCATGCACCAACGCCCGCCGGGCGTACGCCTCGGGCGACTCCCGGATCCGCCGCCAGCGCACGTACATCCGTTCCAGCACGCCCTGCAGCAGATCCTCGGCCAGGGCCCGGTCACCGCCGGTCAACAGCACGGTGCTGCGTAACAAAGCGGTGGACCGGCCGCGGACGAAGTCGCTGAAGTCGGTGCCGTCGCCGGACGCTCCCGGCGGGTCGGTCGACGTCTCGATGCCGGTCATCGACACCTCCGTTTGGGTATGAGTTGACCGTTACGACACCGCTGGAGGCGAGGAAGTTGTCTACCGACATCACCCGACCGGTGGTATCCGGGCGAATCCGGCGGGGGCGGCGGTCGGCCGTTCGGGTGGGCTCGCTACACTTTCTGACAACTCCAGGTGACGAAGGAGACCCTGCGTGGCAACTTTGCACGTCGAACTCGTCTCGGTTGAGCGTCTGATCTGGTCGGGCGAGGCGACCATGGTCATCGCACGGACAACCGAGGGCGACCTCGGTGTTCTGCCCGGTCACACTCCGCTACTAGGTCTGCTGGCCGATGGCGGCGTGGTCCGGATCCGCCCGGACGGCGCCGAGGAGTTGGTCGTCGCCGTGCACGGCGGTTTCCTGTCGATCACCGAGGACGGTGTCTCGGTGCTGGCCGAGCTGGCCGAGCTGGCCGGTGAGATCGACGTGTCCAGGGCCCGCGCCGCGCTCGACCACGCCCGCGCCGCCGATGACGTAGCCGACCCGGAGTCCGCGTCGCACGCCGCGGAGCAGCGCGCGCTCTCCCGGCTGCGCGCCGCCGGCCAGGCCGTCTAGGTACGCGGCGGCGGCAGGCGCGGGGAGCGGCCATGCAAGTCGTCGAAGCCGTTGCCGTCGCGTTCTTCGCGGTCGCCATCGTCCTGCTGCTGCTGGCCGTCCGGCGGCGGTTCCTGCTCGGCAGCGGCGGCGCGATCGACATGAGCGTCCGGGTCCGGTTCGGCCGGGTCGGTCGGGGTTGGGCGCTGGGGGTCGGCCGCTACTCCGGTGACGACCTGATCTGGCACCGGGTGTTCGCGCTGTCGCTGCGCCCGTCCCGGACCTACAGTCGGCGCCGGCTGGAGGTGGTGGGTCAGCGTCCGCCACAGGGCGCGGAGTCCTGGGCGATCCAGGCCGGCGCCGTCGTGGTCGAGCTGCGGGACGCGTCCGGGCCGGTGCAGTTGGCGATGAGCGCCGAGGCGGTCACCGGTTTCCTGTCCTGGTTGGAGTCCGCGCCGCCCGGATACAGCGTGCCCGGCTACGCCGCCTCCTGACCGGCCAGCCAGGCAGCCCCCCATCGGGCCAGCCCTATCCGGGCCAGCATCCGGCCATCCGGCCGGCGGCGCCGTGCCGGCGGCCTCATCCGGGCCCAGCGGGTCAATGCCGGTCCGAACCGGGCCTCAGTCCGGAGCGGCCGAGTTCGCGCCCGGCTGCCAGAGCACGTCGCCGCCGGGGTTGGCCGTCCGGGCCAGGATGAACAGCAGGTCGGACAGCCGGTTGAGGTAGCGCGCGGTCATCGCGTTGGTGTGCTCCGCGTCTGCGGCCAGCAGCGCCCAGGTGCTGCGTTCGGCCCGCCGGGTCACCGTCCGGGCCACGTGCAGCAGCGCGGCGCCCGGGGTGCCGCCGGGCAGCAGGAAGCTGTTCAGCTTCGGCAGCCGCTCGTTGAACTCGTCGCAGGCCTGTTCGAGCCGCTGCACGTACGCCTCGGTGACCCGCAGCGGCGGGAACCGCGGGTCCGGTACGACCGGCGTGCACAGGTCCGCGCCGACGTCGAACAGGTCGTTCTGCACCTGGCCGAGCACCACCCGCAGCTCGTCGGCGAGGCTGCCCAGCGCGAGCGCCACCCCGATCGCCGAGTTCGCCTCGTCCACGTCGGCATAGGCGGCCAGCCGCGGGTCGGTCTTGCTGACCCGGCTCATGTCGCCGAGCGCGGTGCTGCCGTCGTCCCCGGTCCGGGTGTAGATGCGGGTCAGATGTACTGCCATGGGCACACCTTAGGACGGCGTCGGCCGGGGGCCCGCGCCCGGCGGTCCGGCATCCGGCTGGTCACCCGCCGCGGGCGGCAGCAGCGGCCGGGCCCGGGCCACGTCGGCGGCGAAGACGAGTACGTCGACCTGCCCGTCCGGGCGGGCGGTCAGGGTGGACCGGATGCCGGCGGCGGTCAGCGTGGCCCGCGCCGCCTCGGCCTCCAGCCGGGCCGGCAGCACCGCCACCTGGCGGAGCAACCCGAAGTCGGTCGGCACCGCGATGCCGCGGTTCGGCTGGCCCGGCCGGGGCGGCGGGCGGACCGTGGGCGACCGGCGCCGGCCGGTGCCGAAGATCCAGCGCAGCACCAGGCCGAGCAGGCAGACGACGACCACTGCAACGATCGGACCGGCCGTGTAGTGGCTGCCGGGGTCGCCGGGCACCGGCCCAGTCTGGCACCGCGACCGCCGTTCTGCCCGCTGGTGGCCCGGCCCGGCTGCCGTGTCCTCATCCGGCCGCACCGGTCCGGACCCGCCGGCCGATATGGTCGCTGCCGGGGCGAGCTCACATCCTGGAGGAGTGACGTGGCGAAGAAACTGGCCGTCGTCGGCGCCGGTCTGATGGGGTCCGGCATCGCGCAGGTGGCCGCCCAGGCGGGCTGGGAGGTCGTGCTGCGCGACGTCACCGAGGAGGCGCTGGCGCGCGGCCGCGCCGGGATCGAGTCGTCCTACCGCCGGTTCGCCAGCAAGGGCCGGCTGTCCGCGGAGCAGGTGGCGGCCAGCCTGGCCCGGATCACCACGACCACCGAGCTGGACGCGGTCGCCGACGCGGACGTGGTGGTGGAGGCGGTGTTCGAGTCGCCCGACGTGAAGCGGGAGGTGTTCACCGCGCTGGACAAGATCTGCCGGCCGGACGCGGTGCTCGCCTCGAACACCAGCGCGATCCCGATCACCCAGCTGGCCGCGGCCACCACCCGGCCGGAGTCGGTGGTCGGCACCCACTTCTTCTCGCCGGTGCCGATGATGGGCCTGTGCGAGCTGGTCCGCGGCTACCTGACCAGCGACGAGACGCTGGCCGCCGCCCGGGGGTTCGCCGAGAGCGTGGGCAAGACCTGTGTCGTGGTCAACCGGGACGTGGCCGGCTTCGTCACCACCCGGCTGATCGTGGCGCTCGCGGTCGAGGCGGCGAAGCTGGTCGAGTCCGGCGTGGCCAGCGCCGAGGACGTGGACACCGCCTGCCGGCTCGGCTTCGGCCACCCGATGGGCCCGCTGCAGACGATGGACCTGACCGGCGTCGACATCCTGGTCAACGCCGCCCGCAACATCTACCGGGACACCGGCGACGGCAAGTTCGTCCCGCCGGAGTCGCTGGTCCGGATGGTGGCGGCCGGCCAGCTCGGCCGCAAGACCGGCCGCGGCTTCTACGACTACAGCGCTGACCAGGGCTGATGCCAGCCGCTGCCGGTTGGCGATCGTGACCTGGTCGAGACCTGACCGGGCAACGTATCAGCGGCGGGGCACGTCCTCTCCTATGACGGCACAGGCCGCTGGATGGGGCCGCTGGACGGGGAGGGCATGCGATGAATGCCTGCACGGTGCTCGATGGCCAGCTGATCACGCTGACCGGCCGGCTGGACATGACCGGAGCGGCGATCGCCCGGGACGCGCTGCACGCGGCGATCGCGTCCGGCACCGGCCCGCTGGTGGTCGACCTGGCCGGTGTCGAGTTGCTGGACGCGACCGGGCTGGGAGTGCTGATCGGCAGCCACCGCCGGGCCCGGTCGGCCGGCCGCCAGTTGGTGCTGCGGGACGCGGCACCCCGGGTGGCCCGGCTGCTCTGGCTGACCCGGGTCGACCGGATCATCGCGGTCGAGCAGACCACCAGCGCCGCCTGACCGGCCGCGCCCGGCCACCAGGGGTGACGGTGGCCACTGACCCTACTGGCCAGTAGGTCCGGTTCCATAGACTCAGGCGGTCCGATGGTGAGCGGAGGCCGCCGTGCCGTACCCGTCTGATTCCAGCCGCGACCGTCCCTGGGTGATGCGGACCTACGCCGGTCACTCCTCGGCGGCCGAGTCGAACGCGCTCTACCGGTTGAACCTGGCCAAGGGCCAGACCGGGCTGTCCGTCGCGTTCGACCTGCCCACCCAGACCGGCTACGACCCGGACGACGAACTGGCCAGCGGCGAGGTCGGCAAGGTCGGCGTGCCGGTCGCGCACCTCGGCGACATGCGGGCGCTGTTCGACGGCATCCCGCTGGCCGAGGCGAACACCTCGATGACGATCAACGCGACCGCGATGTGGCTGCTCGCGCTCTACCTGGTGGTGGCCGAGGAGCAGCAGGCCGACCCGGCGCTGCTGACCGGCACCACCCAGAACGACATCGTCAAGGAGTACCTGTCCCGCGGCACGTACGTGTTCCCGCCCGGGCCGTCGCTGCGGCTGACCACCGACACGATCGCGTACGCGGTGGCGCACCTGCCGCGCTGGAACCCGATCAACATCTGCTCGTACCACCTGCAGGAGGCCGGTGCGACTCCGGTGCAGGAGGTCGCGTTCGCGCTGTGCACGGCGATCGCCGTGGTGGATGCCGTGCTGGCCTCCGGTCAACTGCCGGCCGAGCGCACCGGCGAGCTGATCGGTCGGATCTCGTTCTTCGTGAACGCCGGCGTGCGGTTCGTCGAGGAGATGTGCAAGCTGCGCGCGTTCGGCGCGTTGTGGGACGAGTTGACCAGAACCCGGTACGGGGTGACCGACCCGGCGCAGCGCCGGTTCCGGTACGGCGTCCAGGTCAACTCGCTCGGGCTGACCGAGGCGCAGCCGGAGAACAACGTGCAGCGGATCGTGCTGGAGATGCTCGGCGTGACCCTGTCCCGCGGCGCCCGGGCCCGGGCCGTGCAGTTGCCGGCCTGGAACGAGGCGCTCGGGCTGCCCCGGCCGGCCGACCAGCAGTGGTCGCTGCGGATGCAGCAGGTGCTGGCCTACGAGACCGACCTGCTCGAGTACGACGACCTGTTCGCCGGCTCGCACGTGGTCGAGGCCAAGGTGGCGTCCATTGTGGACGGCGCGCGGGCGGAGATGGACCGGGTGCAGGCGATGGGCGGCACGGTGCCGGCGATCGAGTCCGGCTACCTGAAGTCGGCGCTGGTCGGCTCGCTGGCCGAGCACCGGCGCCGGATCGAGTCGGACGAGCAGGTGGTGGTCGGGGTGAACCGCTTCACCGGCACCGAGGCCAGCCCGCTGCTGTCCGAACTGGACGGTGCGATCCAGGCGGTGGATCCGGTGGCCGGCGCGCGCGCGGCGGACGCGGTCCGGGCCTGGCGGGCCGACCGGGATTCCGGTTGCGTCGCCGAGGCGCTGGCGGCGCTGGCCGCGGCGGCCAAGGGCGAGGAGAACCTGATGGAGCCGACGCTGCGCTGCGCCCGGGCCGGCGTCACGACCGGCGAGTGGGCTGGCGCGCTGCGGGCGGTCTTCGGCGAGTACCGGGCGCCGACCGGGGTCGCGGCCGCGGCCGCCGCCGGCCCGGCCGGGGCGCCGGTCGCCGCCGTGCGCGGCCGGGTCCGGGCCACCGCCGCCGACCTCGGCCGCGCCGGGCTGCGCATGCTGGTCGGCAAGCCCGGCCTGGACGGCCACTCCAACGGCGCCGAGCAGATCGCGGTCCGGGCCCGGGACGTCGGCTTCGAGGTGATCTACCAGGGCATCCGGCTCACCCCGGCGCAGATCGTGGCCGCCGCGGTTGCCGAGGACGTCGACGTGGTGGGCCTGTCCGTACTCTCCGGCTCGCACCTGGCGCTGGTCCCTGAGGTGCTCGCCGGCCTGCGCGCGGCCGGCCTCACCGACGTCCCGGTCGTGGTCGGCGGCATCATCCCGGACGCCGACGCCGCCACCCTCCGCGCCGGCGGCGTCGCCCGCGTCTTCACCTCCCGCGACTACGACCTCACCGGCATCCTGGACGAGATCGTCACCGTCCTGCGCGCCACGCACGGGCTCCCGGCCTGACGGCGCCGGGCCGCCCGGGCCGGCGGCCGGCGGGTTGGCCGGCCGGGCGCCGGCGAGGTCAGCTGATGGGTTGGTCGCGGTCGGAGCGGATCTCGGCGGCGGACAGGGCGCGGTTGTAGATGCGGATCTCGTCCAGGCGGCCGGCGAAGCGCTCGTTCCAGCGGGTGTTGGCGCCGATCTCCAGCGCGCCGGGCAGCGACGGGACCGGGCCGCTGGCGGCGTGCGTGCTGACCTGGGTGCCGTTCTGGTAGATCCGCAGCAGGCTGCCGTCGTAGCTGACCGCGAGGTGGGTCCAGGTGTTCAGGGGCAGCGCGGTCGGCCCGGTCACCGCCCGCTCGGCGCCGCCGAGGTAGGCGTAGCCCTGCGGGCGGCTGTTGTTCGAGCCGGCGTACAGGGCGTAGGCCAGGCCGCCGGCGCGGTCCTTGAAGACGACGGTGCGCCGGCCGGTGACGCCGGTCGGCCGCACCCAGGCCTCGATCGTGAACCCGGCGGCCAGCCGCAGGTCGGTCGTGTCCGGCACGGTCACCATCCCGGACGTGCCGTCGAAGCTGAGCGCACCGCCGTACCGGCCCGACTCGGTCCAGGTCACCCCGCCGGTGAGGGTGCCGGCGTGCTGGTGCCCGCTGGCGTCCGCGGCGCTGCCGCCGCTGCCCTGATTGAACGGATAGGCCGCGACCAGCCCGGGCGGCACCACCCGGTAGGTCGCGGTGTAGGTGGTCGGGGTGGCGCCGGCGACGATGTTGTGGGCCGCGCTGCCGCCGTCGGACCAGGAGACGAACTCGTAGCTGGTGCCGCCGAGCGTCTGCGGGCTGGGCGCGCCGATCCCGGCGGTGGAGCCGACGATCACCGTCTCGGTGGACGGCGCGGTGACCGTGCCGCTGAACCGGGTCAGCCGCAGGCCGGGCGGGGCGCTGGCCAGCGTGACGTCGACGGTGCGCGGGTCGAGCCGGACCGAGGTGCTGGCGGCGACCCCGGCCGAGTCGGTCGCGGTCAGCGTGAGCAGCAGGTACGAGGGGTACTCGTGGTCCGGCGCCGGCAGCGTCCCGCTGGTGACCCCGCTGAACTCCTGCACCGGGTGGGTGTGGCAGTTGCTCGGGCAGTGGTAGAGCACCACCGACCAGGACAGCCGGTCGGCGCCGAGCGCACCGTCCTCGGCGTCGTCGGCGTGCCCGGCGAACACGATCGGGTCGCCGACCCGCCAGCGCGCCGCGCCGGTGGGCGTGTCGATGACCGGCGCCGGCGGCGTGTTCGGCGGCCCTGGGCTGATCAGCACCGACCCCACGTCCGAGCCGCCGGCCGGGTCGGTCACCCGCAGCCGTACCCGCACCGGGCCGGGCTCGGCGTAGCTGAAGGTCGGCGTCGCGGTGTCGCCGTCGTCGAACTGGCCGTCCGCGTCGAGATCCCAGGCGTAGCGCAGCGGGTCACCGTCCAGATCGGACGATCCCGTCCCGTCGAACTGGACGGTCAGCGGGACCGGCCCGCCGTACCGGTCGGCCGAGATCGTCGCGGTCGGCAGGTGGTTGGCGCCGGTGTAGATGATCCGGTGCAGGGTGCCGGTGCTGAGCTCGACCCAGAACAAGTCCCCGCCCGGGCCCACGACCAGCTGCACCGGCTGGTCGCCGCCGGCGACGAACCGGGTGATCTGCGCCGGGTCCGGGGCGCCGTTGCTGCCCCGGCGCATCGCCCAGACGCAGCCGCGCGAGCTGTCCGCGAAGAACAGCGCGCCGCGGTAGGACGCCGGGTAGCTGGAGCCGTCCTCGAACGCGATGCCGGTGATCGACGAGCTGCCGGTGCCGCAGTTGTCGCCGCGGACCACCGGGGTGTCGTGGTGGTAGCGGTAGTACGGCGCGGTCTGCCCCGGCCCGGTGTAGAGCGACTCGCACAGGTTCAGGTTCGCCGCGTCGTAGGAGGGCTGCCGCAAGTTGCCCTCGTAGCAGGGCCAGCCGAAGTTCTCCGCGATGCCGTCGGTCATGTCCGGGATGCGGTCGATCTCCTCCCAGCTGGACCAGCCGACGTCGGCCACCCACAGCTGCCTGGTGCCCGGCCGGGCCCCGATCCGGAACGGGCTGCGCATGCCGTACGCGATGATCCGGCGCGCGTTCGGGTCGCTGCTGGCGTAGAACGGGTTGCCGGGCAGGCCGGCTCCGGTGTCCGGGTCGACCCGGATGATCGAGCCGGACAGCAGCACCGGCTGGCCGGCCGGCCGGCGCACCGACTGGGCCCGCAGCGCGCCGCCGGCCGCGGTCGGCGGCGCGAGGTTGGTGCCGGCCGGGCCGGGCGGGTCGGCGCACCGGTTGCCCTGCTCGCCCCAGTCGGCGTAGAGGAAGCTGCTGCCCTCGCCGGCGCTGGCGTACAGCGCGCCGTCCGGTCCGAACGCGACGGTGCCGACCGAGTGGCTGGGGAACTGCTGGCACCAGCCGGTCACCAGCACCTGCTCGGGGCCGATCGCCACGTCCCCGGTGATCGTCAGCCGGACCAGCCGGGCCTGCACCACGCAGCCGTCGCTGGTGGCGCCCGGTGGGTTCGGGCAGCCGTCGCTGGTGGCCCCGGGCGTCCCCCAGCGCGGTTCGGTGCCGCCCGGCTCGGCGTCGTAGGTGTAGAAGGCGTACAGGTAGGGGCGGCTCGGGAAGGCCGGGTCGAGCGCCAGGCCGAGCAGGCCACGGTCCCAGTAGTTGTGCGTCTGGGTGCGCAGGTCGGCGACGATGGCCGGGGTCGGGTCGGTGAGCGAGTCGAACACCTTGATCAGCCCGCTCTTCTCGGCCACGAACAGCCGGCCGTCGGCGGCGAACGCGACCGCGGTCGGCTGGTTCAGGCCGGCGACCACGGTCACGTCCGCGAAGCCGGTGGGCACCCTGATCGCGGCCGTGGCCGGGCGCACCGGCAGCAGCAGCCCGCCGGCCGCCAGCGCGACGATCAGGATCAGCCGGGCGGCCACCCGCTGTCTGCGCATGCCAGCTACCCCCGTACGAGCGCGTTCTGACGCCCCCGCGGCCGCGCTCCACCGGCCATGATCGTCGCCGGGTGTGCCGGGGGCAATGCCCGTTTGGGCAGCATCTGCGATCGCCGCGGCTGCCCGCGTGACCAGGCCGCGGCCCTGGCCGCAGCCCCGGCCGGCCGCACCGGCCGGGTCGGGCGGCGCCGCGACGGCGGGCCGGGACGGGCGGCCGCGTGGCCGGTCTGGCGGCGCCGGTAGGCTGCCGCGTCGTGCGTCTCGTCATCGCCCGGTGCAGCGTGGACTATGTCGGCCGGCTCACCGCGCACCTGCCGATGGCGCTGCGGCTGCTGCTGGTGAAGGCGGACGGCTCGGTCTCGGTGCACGCCGACGACCGCGCGTACAAGCCGCTGAACTGGATGAGCCCGCCCTGCTCGACCCGGGAGACCTACCCCGACGGCCCCGCCGGGGGCGGCCACTGGACGGTCACCAACAAGGCCGGCGAGCAGCTGCTGATCACGATCGAGGAGATCCTGCACGACTCGCGGCACGACCTCGGCGTCGACCCGGGGTTGCGCAAGGACGGCGTCGAGGCGCACCTGCAGGAACTGCTGGCCGAGCAGATCGGCACGCTCGGCGACGGCTACCGGCTGGTCCGCCGGGAGTACCCGACCGCGATCGGCCCGGTCGACATCCTCTGCCGGGACGCCGCCGGGCTGACCGTGGCGGTGGAGATCAAGCGGCGCGGCGAGATCGACGGCGTCGAGCAGCTGACCAGGTACCTGGAGCTGCTGAACCGCGACCCGCTGCTGACGCCGGTACGCGGCGTGTTCGCCGCGCAGGCGATCACCCCGCAGGCCCGGGTGCTGGCCGCCGACCGCGGCATCTCCTGCGTGACGCTGGACTACGACGCGTTGCGCGGTGTGGACGACCCGAGCAGCCGGCTGTTCTAGCCGCCCGGCCACCGGCGCCGCCGGCCAGTCGCACCCGCGAGCAGTTCCGCGCCGAGTGCGCAGCCGGAGGTGCGCACTCGGCGGCGGACCTGCCCGCTCGCGCGGGTGACCGCGCGGTCAGCGGCCGTTCGGCGGGTTGTCCGCGAAGTTGATGGTCACGTTGGTGAAACCGAGCGCCTTCAGCAGCCGGTCCAGCGTGACCCGGGTGTTGGTCTCGGCCCGGTCGGTCAGCTTGCTCTGCTTGGCGGCGTCGCCGAGCTTCTGCTCCGCCACGATGTACACCTGCTGCTGCTGCGGGTCGGTGCCGTTGCCGAAGATGTTGCCGACCCGGTCGATCACGCCGAGGTTCCGGTCCAGCACCCGACTCTCCTTGGTGTCGATCACCGGCCGGGCCAGCGTGGCGTGCGGCAGGGTGAGCGTGACGCTCTTGCGGTCCGGCGAGACGTTGACAGCGTTCTCGCCGACCTTCCCGAAGTCGACGATCGAGTCCACCGAGCCGATCGCCAGGAACAGCGTCCGCTTGCCCTTCAGGATGTCGGGCAGGATCTTGTTGTCCTGCTGCAGGTCGATCAGCACCTGGTAGGTGCCGCTGACCGCGTGGTAGTCGGCCAGGTCGCGGACCGCGGTGAGGACCACCGGGCCGCTGCGGTCCCGGTCCCTCGAGCCGAACGGGTTGAGGTTGAAAGCCTTGCCGGCCGCGATCAGCACCAGCAGGCCGACGAGTATCACGGCCAGCGCCGCGAACGCGATTCGCAGCGGGCCACCCCGAGCCGATTGGACGTTGATCTGCACCGGCTCGGTGATGTCGCGATCGGTGTTCGTGCGCATGCGGCACCTCCTTGTCGATCCGTACCCAACCTGGTGGGAGTTGATGCCCGGTGACCGGATCACCGTCGGCCGATGGGCGTCCGGTCGGCCAATCATGAGACGCTGGCCAGGCCGCTGCGGACCCCTGGCCCGGTTGGCTACCCGCGGGTAGCCTCGCGGTCACACAGACGTCACCTTCAGGGAGCCCGCATGACCGAGGCATACGACTTCGTGATCGTCGGGGCGGGCAGCGCGGGGTGTGTGCTGGCTGGTCGGTTGACCGAGGATCCGGCCGTCCGGGTGTTGCTGCTGGAGGCCGGCCCGGCCGACGACGTGGACGAGGTCAAGATCCCGGCCGCGTTCTACCGGCTGTTCCGCACCCAGCGCGACTGGGACTACCGCACCGAGGAGCAGAAGCAGTTGCACGGCCGGAAACTCTACTGGCCGCGCGGGCGGATGCTCGGGGGTAGCTCGTCGATCAACGCCATGATCTACATCCGCGGCCACCGGCTGGACTACGACCGCTGGCGGGACGAGTACGGCTGCACCGGCTGGGGCTACGCCGACCTGCTGCCGTACTTCCGCCGCGCCGAGGACCAGGTCCGCGGCGCCTCGCCGTTCCACGGGGTCGGCGGCCCGCTGCGGGTGGAGGACCTGCGCACCGAGCACGCGCTGACCGGGGCCTTCCTGGCCGCCGCGGTCGACGCCGGGCTGGTGCCCAACGACGACTTCAACGGCCCCGAGCAGGACGGCGCCGGCAAGTACCAGGTGACCCAGCGCGGCGGCCGGCGCTGGTCGACCGCGGATGCCTACCTGCGCCCGGCGCTGGACCGGCCGAACCTCACCGTCCGGTCGGACGCGCTGGTCACCCGGGTCGAGGTGGCCGGCGGCCGGGCCACCGGGGTCAGCTACCAGTGGCGCGGCGCGGCGCAGTCGGCCCGGGCCGAGCGTGAGGTGGTGCTGTCCGGTGGGGCGGTGAACAGCCCGCAGTTGCTGCTGCTGTCCGGCATCGGCCCGGCCTCGCACCTGCGTGAGGTCGGCGTGGACGTGGTGGTCGACCTGCCCGGCGTCGGCGAGAACCTGCACGACCACCCGTTCGTTCCGGTCATGTGGCTGACCCGCGGCGTCGGCGACCTGCACGACTCGGAGAACCCGGTGCAGATGGCGCGCTGGTTCGCGCTGCACCGCGGCCCGCTCACCTCGAACGTGGCCGAGTCCGGCGCGTTCTTCCGCAGCACGCCCGGCCTGCCCGCGCCGGACCTGCAGATCGTCACGGTGCCCACGCTGGCCTACGACCACGGGCTGGCGGTCGCGCCCGGCCGCGGCCTCACGATCGCACCGACCGTGGTGGACGTGGCCAGTCGCGGCCGGCTCCGGCTGCGCTCGGCCGACCCGCGCTGGAAGCCGGTGATCGACGGCGGCTACTACACCGACGAGTCCGATGTGGACATGGCCGCGATGCTGGCCGGGGTGAAGGTGGCGCAGCAGATCGCGGCCCAGTCGCCGCTCGCCCGGTACCTGGACAAGCCGCTGCTGCCCGGCCCGGACGCGCGCACCGACGACGCCATCCGGGACGCGATCCGGGCCGGCACCGAGACGCTGTACCACCCGGTCGGCACCTGCGCGATGGGCGGCGCGGACAGTTCGGTGCTCGACCCGGAGCTGCGGGTACGCGGGGTGGCCGGGCTGCGGGTGGTGGACGCCAGCGTGATGCCGGCGGTGCCGCGCGGCAACACCAACGCGCCCACCATCGCGCTCGCCGAGCGGGCCGCCGACCTGCTGCTCGGCCGCCGCCCGCTGGCGCCGAGCGCGCCGGCGCCGGCCATCACGACCGTTTCCGCTGCCGGCCGGCTGCCGGCGGGCGTCAGCCAGGCTGCTCCCAGCGCATCGACCGGAGGCTCGTGATGACCACTGTGGACAGTCGCTCGGCGGACGCCGGGGCGGCGGGCCCGGCCGCCGGCGCCGTCGAGACGTTCGGATCGCTGAACCCGGCCACCGGCGAGCCGGTCGGCCAGTTCCCGGTGGACGACGCGGCGGCGGTGGCGGCCGCGGTGGCGCGGGCCCGCCCGGCCGCGCAGTGGTGGGATCGGCTGGGGTTCGGTGGCCGGGCCGCCCGGCTGGCCGAGTGGCGGCGCCGGCTGGCCAGCCGGCTGCCGGAGCTGGCCGAGCTGATGCACCGGGAGAACGGCAAGCCGGTGGACGACGCGACCATCGAGCTGGTCGCGATGCTGGAGCACGTCGACTGGGCCGGCCGGCACGCGGAGAAGGTGCTCGGCCGGCGCTCGGTGAAGACCGGCGTGCTGCTGAAGAACCACGTCGCCACGCTGGAGTACCAGCCGTATGGCGTGGTCGGCGTGATCGGCCCGTGGAACTACCCGGTCTTCACCCCGATGGGGTCCATTGTGTACGCGCTGGCGGCCGGCAACGCGGTGGTGTTCAAGCCGTCGGAGTTCACGCCCGCGGTGGGCAGCTGGCTGGTCGACTCGTTCGCCGAGCTGGTGCCGGAACACCCGGTGCTGCAGGTGGTCACCGGCCTCGGCCCGACCGGCGCGGCGCTGTGCCGGTCCGGTGTGGACAAGCTCGCGTTCACCGGCTCGACCGCGACCGGCAAGAAGGTGATGGCCGCCTGCGCCGAGACGCTCACCCCGGTGGTGATCGAGTGCGGCGGCAAGGACGCGATGATCGTGGACGCGGACGCCGACCTGGACGCGGCGGCGGACGCGGCGCTCTGGGGCGGGCTGTCCAACTCCGGCCAGACCTGCGTCGGCATCGAGCGGGTCTACGCGGTGGACGCGATCTACGACGACCTGGTCGGCAAGCTGGTCGAGCGGGCCCGGACCCTGCGCCCGGGCAGCGACCGGGAGGCCTCGTACGGGCCGATGACGATGCCGTCCCAGGTGGACGTCGTGCGCCGGCACATCGAGGACGCGCTGGCCCGCGGAGCCCGTGCGGTGGTCGGCGGGCTGGAGTCGGTGCGGCCGCCGTACATCTCGCCGGTGGTGCTGGTGGACGTCCCGGAGGACGCGCTGGCCGTGCAGGAGGAGACGTTCGGGCCGACCCTCACGGTCAGCCGGGTGCCGGACGTGGAGGAGGCGGTGCGGCGGGCCAACGGCACCCCGTACGGGCTGGCCGCCGCGGTGTTCTCGAAGAGCCGCGGGGAGGCGATCGCGCGCCGGATCCGGTCCGGGATGGCCAGCGTGAATTCGGTGGTGACGTTCAGCGGGGTGGCCGCGCTGCCGTTCGGCGGGGTCGGCGCGTCCGGCTTCGGCCGGATCCACGGCGAGGACGGGCTGCGCGAGTTCGCCCGGTCCAAGGCGATCACCCGGCAGCGGTTCGGCGCGCCGGTGGAGCTGACCACGTTCGCCCGCAAGGAGAACGCGATGCGCCGGCTCGCGACGATCGTGCAGATGGTGTACGGCCGGCCCACCCGGCGCAAGTAGGCCGGTCCGCCGGTCCGCCGAGCGGGGCGATGGCCGGCCGCCGGGACGAGGGTCTCCCGCCGGCCGGGTGAGCGTCGGCACAGCCCGGCCCGGCCGGGTGGCGGGGCGGCCGTGCGAGACTGCCGGTAGGGGTTGTGCCGGCAGGACCAGGAGGGTCGATGTCCCGGGAGTTCTCGAAGGTCGGTGTGGTCGGCCTCGGCACGATGGGCGCCGGCATCGCCGAGGTGTTCGCCCGGTCCGGCCTGGATGTGGTCGCGGTGGAGAAGGACGAGGACGCGCTGGCCGCCGGCCGCGGCCACGTGGAGCACTCGACCGCGCGGGCGGTGGCCCGGGGCAAGCTGACCGAGGCCGGCCAGGCCGAACTGCTCGGCCGGATCGCGTTCCGCACCGACCTGGCCGAGATGAAGGATGTCGAGCTGGTCGTGGAGGCGGTGCCGGAGCGGCTGGACCTGAAGACCGCGATCTTCGGCCGGCTGGACGAGGTGTGCCCGCCGGACACGATCCTGGCCACCAATACGTCCTCGCTGTCGGTGACGCAGATCTCGGTCGCCACCCACCGGCCGGGCAAGGTGGTGGGGCTGCACTTCTTCAACCCGGCGCCGGTGATGAAGCTGGTCGAGGTGATCCGCACCGTGGTCACCGAGCCCGATGTGGTAGCCGACGTCGAGGCGCTGGCCCAGCGGCTGGGCAAGACCGACGTGACGGTCGGCGACAAGGCCGGTTTCATCGCCAACGCGCTGCTGTTCGGCTACCTCAACCACGCCGCCGCGATGTACGAGCAGCGGTTCGTGTCCCGCGAGGACGTGGACGCGGCGATGCGGCTGGGCTGCGGGCTGCCGATGGGCCCGCTGGCGCTGCTCGACCTGATCGGCCTGGACACCGCGTACGAGATCCTGGACACGATGTACCGGCAGTCGCGGGTCCGGGTGCACGCGCCGGCCCCGATCCTGAAGCAGATGGTCTCGGCCCGGCTGCTCGGCCGCAAGACCGGCCGCGGCTTCTACACCTACCAGTCCCCGGATTCGCCGGTGGTGGTGGCCGACCCGAACACCCCGCCGGCGACGTCCGGCCGGCCCGGCGCCCGGGACGTACAGCGGGTCGGCGTGGTGGGTTCGGGCACGATGGCCACCGGCATCGTCGAGGTCTTCGCCCGCGCCGGGTACGACGTCCGGTACGTGGCCCGGGGCGGCAGCCAGGTCGAGCGGGTGCGGGCGGCGCTGGCCCGCTCGCTGGAGAAGGCCGTGCAACGCGGCAAGCTGGACGGGGCCGACCGGGACGCGGCGCTGGCCCGGATCACCGGCAGCGCCCGGCTGGACGATCTGTCCGATGTGGACATGGTTGTCGAAGCGGTGGTTGAGGACCTCATCGTCAAGCAGGCGCTGTTCGCCAACCTGGACGAGATCGTGCGGCCCGGCGTGGTGCTGGCCAGCACCACGTCCAGCCTGCCGGTGATCGACTGCGCGGCCGCGACCGAGCGTCCGGCCGACGTGCTGGGCCTGCACTTCTTCAACCCGGCGCCGGTGATGAAGCTGGTCGAGGTGGTCCGCACGGTGTCCACTTCGGACGCCGCGGTGGCCACCGCGCTGGCGGTCTGCGAGCGGCTGGGCAAGCACCCGGTCACCTGCGCCGACCGGGCCGGCTTCATCGTCAACGGGCTGCTGTTCCCCTACCTCAATGACGCGGTGAAGATGCTGGAGGCGCACTACGCCTCGGCCGACGACATCGACGCGGCGATGAAGGTCGGCTGCGGCTACCCGATGGGCCCGTTCGAGCTGCTGGACGTGGTCGGGCTGGATGTGGCGCTGGCCATCCAGCGCACCCTCTACCTGGAGTTCCGGGAATCCGGGTTCGCCCCGGCGCCGCTGCTGGAGCACCTGGTCACGGCCGGGTACCTGGGGCGGAAGACCGGGAAGGGCTTCCGCGACCACACCGGCGGCTGAGCGTGGGCCGGCGCGCCAGGCCGCGGGGCGTGACCCGGCCCGGGCCACCGCCCGGCCCGGCCGACCCGGTGGAGACCGTCGAGTGGGCCGGCCACGACTACGCCGTCCGCCCGGTGACCGGCGCCGCCACCGGCAAGACCTACCGCTGCCCGGGCTGCGACCAGGAGATCCGGCCGGCCACACCGCACGTGGTGGCCTGGCCGCTCGGTGACCCGGACGCCGGCTCCCGCCGGCACTGGCACACTGCCTGCTGGCAGGCCCGGGGCCGGCGGGCCAGCAAGGTGCAGCGGTCCCGCAACGCCCCCCGCTACGGCTGACCGCCGGGCCGACCGCCCGGGCCACCCGCCCGACCCCGGACCGCTCTCGACCGAGGAGACAGCATGACGCAGGCAGCCTTCGACCTGACCGGCCGGACCGCGCTGGTCACCGGCGCCTCCCGCGGCATCGGTGCGGCGATCGCGCTCGCCCTGGCCAACGCCGGCGCGGACGTGGCGGTGAACAGCCGGTCGGTCGAGACGCTGGAGAAGGTGGCCCAGCAGGTGGAGGAGCACGGCCGGCGGGCGGTCATGGTGCCGGCCGACGTGACCGACGTGGCCGCCGCCAAGGGCATGGTGGCGGCCGCGATCGAGGGCCTCGGCCACCTCGACATCGTGGTGAACAACGCCGGCGGCACCGCGTTCATGGTGCCGTTCACCCAGCTGCGGTTCACCGGCTGGGAGAAGGTCATGCGGCTGAACGTCGAGTCGGCGGTGCACGTGCTGCAGGCCGCCGGCCCGCACCTGCTGGAGCGGGGGAGCGGCTCGGTGATCAACGTGGCCAGCGTGGCCGGTCTCGGCGCCACGCCGGCGCTGAGCCCGTACGGCGCGTCCAAGGCCGCGCTGATCTCGCTGACCCGGTCGCTGGCGAGGGAGTGGGCGCACGCCGGAATCCGGGTGAACGCGCTGTGCCCCGGCTGGACCGCGACCGAGCTGAACCGCGAGCTCTGGTCGAACGAGGAGTTCTCGGCCGGGATGACCGCGACGATCCCGATGGGCCGCTGGGGCCGGGCCGACGAGATGGCCGGGCCCGCGCTGTTCCTCGCCTCCGACGCGTCCTCGTTCATGACCGGCCAGACCCTGATCATCGACGGCGGCCAGACCGCCTGATCCCCGCGCGGTGCGGCCGCCCCGGCTCCTGCGGGTCACTCGAGTCGTCACCCGCAACGGGAACCCATAGGGTTCTGGGGTGGCAGATATGCGCTACCGACAACTCGGCAACTCTGGCCTGACCGTCTCGGTGGTCGGTCTCGGCTGCAACAACTTCGGCCGGTTGCTCGGCCCGGACAACACCAGGGCGGTGCTCGACGCGGCGCTGGAGGTCGGCGTCACGCTGCTGGACACCGCCGACATCTACGGGCTGGGCCAGTCCGAGGAGCTGATCGGCCGGGCGCTCGGCAGCCGCCGTAGCCAGGTGGTGCTGGCCACCAAGTTCGGCATGGACATGGCCGGCGCCAACGGGCCGGACTGGGGCGCCCGCGGCTCCCGCCGGTACATCCGGCAGGCGGTCGAGGCGTCGCTGCGCCGGCTGGGCACCGACCACATCGACCTCTACCAGTACCACCGGCCGGACGGCGTCACGCCGATCGAGGAGACGCTGGCCGCCCTGGACGAGCTGATCGACGAGGGCAAGGTGCGCTACATCGGCTCCTCCAACCTGGCCGCCTGGCAGGTGGTGGAGGCCGAGTACACCGCCCGGGCGAACGGGCTGACCCGGTTCATCAGCGCGCAGAACCAGTACAGCCTGCTGGACCGGCAGGTGGAGGCGGAGCTCGCGCCGGCCTGCCGGGCCACCGGGGTCGGCATCCTGCCGTACTTCCCGCTCGCGAACGGCCTGTTGACCGGCAAGTTCCAGCGCGACGAGGCGCCCGCCGCGGGCACCCGGATCGGCGACCGCCGCCAGCAACTGCACGCTGACGCGCCGTGGGACGTGATCGAGGGGATCGCGAAGTTCGCCGACGAGCGCGGCATCCGGCCGCTGGACGTGGCCATCGGCGGGCTGGCCGCGCAGCCGGCGGTCGGCTCGGTGATCGCCGGGGCAACCTCGCCGGAGCAGATCCGGGCCAACGCCGCGGCCGCCGGCTGGCTGCCGACGCCGGCCGACCTGGAAGCACTCGACGCGATCGCCCCCAGCCCGCGGCGCTGACCGCGGGTCTGGGGCGGCCGGCTCAGCTCTCGGCGACGGCCTCGGCCGGCTCGTCGTCGGCCGAGCCGGCCGATGCGCCGGTCATTGTGGCCAGCATCTCCCGCACGTTCTGCAGCTGCGCCTGGACGCTGTCGCGCCGGCGGATCAGGTTCGCCAGCTCGCGCTCCACCTCGGACCGGGCCCGGGCGGCCTTCGCGGTCGCCTCCGAGATCATCGCCTCGGACTCGCGCCGGGCAGATTCCAGGATCTGCGCGGCCCGCCGGTCGGCCTCCACCCGGTGTGCCTCGGCCTCGCGCTTGACCTGGTCGGCGGCCTCGCTGGTCTCGGTCAGCCGGCGCTCGGCCGCGGCCATCCGGCTGGACAGCTCCTGCTCGGCCTGGTCGCGCCGGCGGGCCAGCGTGGTCTCGAAGTCGCGGGCGGCCTGCGCGGCCTTCGCCCGGGCCTCCTCCAGCTCGCTGGTGGCGTCGGCGCGCACCGCGGCGGCGTCCTTGGCCGCGTCCGCCCGGGCGTTCTCGGCCTCGGCCAGCGCGGTCGACCGGCGCTGCCCGGCCTCCCGGTCGGCGGCACCCAGGATGTCGCGGGCCTCCCGGTCGGCCTCCGACCGGATCCGCTTCGCATCGTCCTCGGCGGCGGCCCGCACCCGGTCACCGTGCGCAGCGGCGTCCGCCCGCAGGCTCATCGCCTCTTCCTCGGCCAGCCGCAGGATGTTCTCCACCCGGGCGCCGAGCCCCGCGTAGGACGGCTCGAACTCGGAGACCTGCCGCTGCGCGGTCTGCAGCTCGACGTGCAGCTCTTCCAGCCGCTGCTCGAGCATGGCGATCCGGTCCGCCCCGGTCTCCCGCTCGTGCCGCAGCGCGGCGATCTCACTCTCCCGGGACGACAACCAGTCGTCCACCTGGCGCCGGTCGTAGCCACGCAGTGCGACATCGAACGGGTGACTCATGCCGACATCCGGCAGGAAGTTCATGTTCATGTCGCTGGTGCGCTCAGTCATCAGGCCATCCTGCCAGAACTAGACATCTCACGGTGCGGGCCGGGTTACGCCGAATCCTGTCGAGGGAGTACGACCTCGCGCACTATCAGCTGAATCGCGGCGGTCACGGGCACTGCGATGAGGGCGCCCACGATGCCCAAGAGGGTACCGCCGACCAGCGCGCCGACGATCGCGGCCGCCGGATTGATGTCAACGGACCGTTTCATCACCCGCGGATAGATCAGATAGTTCTCCACCTGCTGGTAGACCATGAAGAAGATGAACGTCGCGATGCCGATCGGAATCGAGTGGATCAACGTCACGATCGTCACCAGCACGGCGCCGATGGTGGCCCCGATCAGCGGGATGATGTCACTGATCATCACCACCAGCGCCAGCGCCAGCGGGTACGGCACCCCCAGCGCGGACAGCCAGATCAGCGAGGTGGTGCCGGCGATCAGCGCGACGATGAATGCGCCGGCCACATACCCGCCGACCCGGCCCAGGATCTCGTCGCCCAGCAGGGTCGCCCGGGCCCGCCGGGACCGCGGCACCATCCGGTAAGCCGTATGGGTGATCGCGTTGAATGAGGACAGGAAGTAGAGCGTCAGGATCAGGATCGTCAGCCCTTTGAACACCGTGCTGGCGATCGTCGAGCCGATGCTCAGGATGTTCCCGGCGGTCTGCGGGCCGAGCCGGTTGGTGAGGTAGTCGGACGTCTTCTTGATGATCCCGAAGCGTTCGTCGAGATCCGCGATCCGCGGGTTCTTCTGAAGGTCGTTCACATATCCGGGCAATGCACGGATAAACCGCTCGCCCTGCTCGATCAGCGGCGGCAAGATCGCGTATCCGACGACGGTGAAGAACAGCGCGACGCCGAGGAAGACGACCCCGACCGCGGCGCCCCGGCGCAAACCCAACCGTTCCAGCCGGCTCACCGTCGGGTTCAGCCCGATCGCGAAGAACGCCGCGATCACCACCAGGACCAGCACCGACTGGGCGTTGATCAGCGCCTGGTAGAGCAGGTACGCCAGCCCCACCCCGATCGCCGCGCCGAAGCCGACCCGGAACGGCGAGCGCTGGCTCATCGGCCGGCCGGGCCGCCCGAACGGGTTCTCCTCGTCGACGCCGGCCTCATGCTTGCGGACCGCCTCGTCCAGGATCGGGTCGCCGTCGACGATCTCGCCGACCTCGGCCAGCGCGATCTCGGCCGAGCTGGCCGCGTCGGCCGCGCGGTCCTGGGAGCGGCCGGCCGCCCTGCTCGCATCGGCGGCGTCGTCCCGGGCTTCGGTCGCGTCATCCCGGGCTTCGGTGGCGTCGTCCCGCGCCTCGACGGCGTCGTCCCGCGCCTCGATGGCCCGGTCGGCGGCCCGGTCGGCAGCCGCGGCCAGGCGGGCTCCGGCGGTGGCACCGTCCGCGGGACCGCTGTCCGTGCGGCTGCTGTCCGGGGCCGCGCTGGTCGTGGGCCTGCTGTCGGTGGGGCCGCTGCCGGTGTCACTCCCGGTGCCTGGCCGGGTCGGGTCGGTGGCCGACTCCGACCGGT
Source organism: uncultured Actinomycetota bacterium (assembly GCA_963714145.1). Taxonomy (GTDB): domain Bacteria; phylum Actinomycetota; class Actinomycetes; order Mycobacteriales; family CADCTP01; genus JBBWZH01. The sequence continues at coordinate 270,770 of OY970235.1, forward strand.
TGCCGTCCACGCGACCCCTCCAACTGTCCGCCCGCGTCGCGAGCCCTGCCCGGATGTGGCCTTACTGCCCCGCCAACCGATGGTCCGGCCAGCCTAGGGCGTTGCGGCCGCGAACGGTGCGGTCAGCGCGGCAGGTCGGCGGGCCATTCCTCGGAACTGGCGTTGGTCGCGGACGGTACCCGGTCGAGGATGCTGCGAACTGCGGCCAGCTGGCTGAGCACCGTGCTGCGGACGGTGCCGACCTCGCCGAGCTGCTTGCGCGCGGAGGTGACCAGCTTCTCCGCCTCGGCCTGGGCTTCGGACACCGTCCGCTTGGCCAGCCGGTCGGCCTCGGCCTGCCGTTCGGCGTCCACCCGGGCGGCCTCCTTGCGGCGGGCCCGCAGCGTGATCTCGAAGTCCTCGTCCGCCTGCTGCCGCTTCGCGGCAGCGGCCGCGTCGGCCTCGTCCCGCTGCCGCTGCGCGTCCGCGAGCAGGGCGGCGGCCTTCTGCTCGGCCGCCGCGATGGCGGCCGCGGCCTTCTGTTCGGCCTCGGCGACCGCCGTGGTGGCCCGCTGGTCGGCGGTGGTGCTGACGGTCGAGGCCCGCTGCTCGGCCTCGGCGGTGGCCACGGTGGCCCGCTCGTCCGCATCGGCGACCAGCGCGGCGGCCTGCTGCTCGGCCTCGGCCACGATCGCGGCGGCGCGCTCCTCGGCGTCGGCCAGCCGCTGCGAGACCTCCGCACTGAGCTGCGCCACCCGGCCCTGCAGCCCGGCGGTCTCCTCGTGCGCCTTGCGCCGGATCTCGGCCGCTTCCTGCTCGGCCTCGGCCGCCTCCTGGCGGGCCAGCGCGAGCATGCCCTTGATCCGGTCGCTGACGTTCTCCGGGGTGGTCGGGTCGGCCGCCTGGCTCAGCCGGCCGCGCATGGCCTCCAGTTGGGTGTGCGCGGCGGCGAGCTGGCTGGCGAACTCCGCGGTGCGCACGGCGGTCGCGTCCCGCTCGGCGATGGCGATCCGAAGATCGGCTTCCATCCGCTCGATCTGATCGTGCACCTGCTGCGGGTCGTAGCCGCGCCGGACGATATCGAACGTCGCGGCCCCCTCTAGCAAGGGAAGCAGTTCGGTCGGCTGCTCGCGGTTCATACGGTCATCGTCCCATCCCGCCGGTAGGTGCCAAACCCCCGAGGGCAGGTGTGTTGCCCAATCAGACGTCCCGGAACCTGGTGATCGCATCCAGGTGCCGGTCGCGCAGCTCCGGGTCGCGGACGCCGAGCCCCTCGGCCGGCGCCAGGCAGAGCACACCGACCTTCCCCTGATGCAGGTTCCGATGCACGTCGTACGCCGCCTCGCCGGTCTGCGCCAGCGGGTAGACGCGGGACAGGGTCGGGTGGATCAGCCCTTTCCCGATCAACCGGTTGGCCTCCCAGGCCTCCCGGTAGTTGGCGAAGTGCGAGCCGACGATCCGCTTGAGGTGCATCCAGAGGTACCGGTTGTCGTACTCGTGCTGGTAGCCGCTGGTGGAGGCGCAGGTCACGATCACGCCGCCGCGCTTGGCCACGAACACGCTGGCGCCGAAGGTCTCCCGGCCGGGGTGCTCGAGCACGATGTCCGGGTCGTCGCCGCCGGTGAGCTCGCGGATCCGGGCGCCGAACCGCTTCCACTCGCCCGGGTTCTGGGTGTGCTCGTCCGACCAGAACCGGTAGCCCTCGGCGGTCCGGTCGATCACCAGGTCGGCGCCCATCCGCCGGCAGATGGCCGCCTTCTCCGGGCTGCTGACCACGCAGACCGGGATGCCGCCACCGTTCAGCGCCAGCTGGGTCGCGTACGAGCCGAGCCCGCCGCTGGCGCCCCAGATCAGCACCGTGTCGCCCTGCTTCATGGCCGCGCCGTGCTGGCTGACCAGCTGCCGGTACGCGGTCGAGTTGACCAGCCCGGGGCTGGCCGCCTCTTCCCAGGTCAGGTGCGCGGGCTTGGGCATCAGCTGGTTGGCCTTGACCAGGGCCAGCTCAGCCAGGCCGCCGAAGTTGGTCTCGAAGCCCCAGATCCGCTGCTGCGGGTCGAGCATTGTGTCGTCGTGGCCCTGGTGATCTTCCAGCTCGACCGAGAGGCAGTGCGCGACGACCTCGTCGCCGGCCGTCCACTTCGTCACGCCCGGACCGACCCGCAGCACCACGCCGGCAAGGTCGGAACCGACCACGTGGTAGGGCAGGTCGTGCCGCCTGGTCAGCGGCGAGATCTTGCCGTAGCGCTCCAGGAAGCCGAACGTCGCCATCGGCTCGAAGATCGCCGTCCAGACCGTGTTGTAGTTGATCGCGGACGCCATCACCGCGACCAGCGCCTCGCCCGGCCCCAGCTCGGGCGTGTCCACTTCTTCCAGGTGCAGCGACTTGCGCGGGTCTTTGTCCTTTGTGGACACCCCGGCGAACATCCCGGTCTCGTCCTTGCGCACCACCATGCCGGCGTAGCTCTTCGGCACCGGCAACCCGGCCACCGCCGCGACATCCCCCGCCAGCACCGCATCCCGTATCGCGTCGATCTCAGCCACGCCGACACCTCCGGACCCTCGGCAATCCGCCAAGGCTACCGACCGGTAACTCCCGCCGTGAACCCACGGTGACCGACGGCATACCTCAGTACGGCAATACCAGGTCCTCGATCATCGGGAAGTGCTTCACGTTGTGCGTCCACAATGTGCCGCCGAGGTGCAAGGTGGTTGCAGCGATGAGGTAGTCCAGGTCGTCCAATCCTGGGTGTGACCGCCGGAAGAGGCGGCCCAGTTCCCCCGCCAATCCGGCCGTTGCCTCGTCGACCTCGACCCAGTGGATCATGGCGAAGAGCCGTCGGGCCGGCCGGCGTTCGTGGGTCCGCAAACCCTTCCAGACCTCGAACATGCTCACCGTCGATGCGCTCGGAAGCCCGCTGCGGCTTGTCTCGTCGGCCAGCGCTTGGACGGCGACCGGGTTGTCGCGCAGTTGGTCGATGAGTACCGATGTGTCGAGGATGATCATTCGTACCTCGCGCGGCAGCCGCAGTCGCAGGTGTGGCTCGAGCGGAGTCGCTCGACGTACTCCTCGCCTGACAGGCCGTCGAAGGCATCCGGCCCCAGTGCGGCGGCTGCCTCTCGAGCTGCCTCCCTGAAGCGCTCCCAGTAGTTCTCGTCCACCTGTAGGGCTTCGTGGCCCTCTGTCGTCGTCATGAAGACATGTTACATCATTTTGATGCTGGCTGTACCAGTTCGATGAGGATGCCGCCGGTGTCCTTGGGGTGCACGAAGTTGACCCGGGAGTTGGCGGTGCCGCGGCGCGGCTTGTCGTACAGGACGCGCAGACCGCGGGCCCGCAGCGTGGCACTGGCGGCCTCGACGTCGTCCACGGTGTAGGCGACCTGCTGCACGCCCGGGCCGGACCGGTTCAGGAACCGGGCGATCGGGGAGTTGGGCCGCAGTGGAGCGAGCAGTTGGATCATGCTCGCGTCCGGGCCGGTGCCGACCTGGAGCATCGCCTCGCGGACGCCCTGCTCCTCGTTCACCTCCTGGTGCACCGCGTGCAGGTCGAAGGTGCGGGCGTAGAAGTCGATCGCCGCGTCGAGGTCAGCGACGGCGATGCCGACATGGTCGATGCGGGTGAACATGGCCCCAGTATCGCCGCGCTCCAGCCGCTCGCGGCGTGGTCACGATCACAAGCGCCGGCCCGGCCCGTCGGTATGGTGGGGGGCGGTTCGGCGGACGTGTCAGGGAGGCCACCATGCCCGATTCGGTCATCGTCAGCGGCGCCCGGACGCCGATGGGCCGGCTGCTCGGCTCGCTCAAGGATTTCTCCGGCAGCGACCTCGGCGCGGTCGCGGTCGAGGCGGCGGTGCGGCGGGCCGGTATCACCGGCGACCAGGTCGACTACGTGATCCTCGGCCAGGTGCTGCAGGCCGGCGCCGGGCAGATGCCGGCCCGGCAGGCGGCGGTCAAGGCCGGCCTGCCGATGTCGGTGCCGTCGCTGCTGATCAACAAGGTCTGCCTGTCCGGCCTGGACGCGATCGCGCTGGCCGACCAGCTGATCTCGGCCGGCGAGTTCGACGTGGTGGTGGCCGGCGGGATGGAGTCGATGACCAACGCGCCGCACCTGCTGCCCGGCTCCCGGCAGGGCTACAAGTACGGCTCGATCGAGATGCTGGACGCGATGGCGCACGACGGGCTGACCGACGCGTTCGACCACATCCCGATGGGGGAGTCGACCGAGCGGCACAACCAGGGCCTGGACATCAGCCGCGCGGAGCAGGACGAGTTCGCCGCCCGGTCCCACCAGCGGGCCGCCGCCGCGCAGAAGAACGGCCTGTTCGACGAGGAGATCGTGCCGGTCAAGATCCCGCAGCGGCGGGGTGACCCGATCGAGTTCCGCGAGGACGAGGGCATCCGCGCCGACACCACGGCCGAGTCGCTGGCCCGGTTGAAGCCGGCGTTCGCCAAGGACGGCACGATCACCGCCGGCTCCGCCTCGCAGATCTCGGACGGGGCCTGCGCGGTGGTGGTGATGTCCCGGGCCCGGGCGGAGGAGCTGGGCGCCCCGATCCTGGCCGAGATCGGCGCGCACGGCGTGGTCGCCGGCCCGGACAACTCGCTCCAGTCCCAGCCGTCCAACGCGATCCGCAAGGCGCTGCGCCGGGAGGGCATCGAGGTCGGCGACCTGGAGCTGATCGAGATCAACGAGGCGTTCGCCGCGGTCGGCATCCAGTCGATGCGCGACCTCGGCATCGGTCCCGAGGCGGTCAACGTCAACGGCGGCGCGATCGCGCTGGGCCACCCGATCGGCATGAGCGGTGCCCGGATCGCCCTGCACCTGGCCCTGGAGCTGGGCCGGCGCGGTGGCGGCGTGGGTGCGGCGGCGCTCTGCGGCGGCGGTGGCCAGGGCGACGCGCTGATCCTCCGCGTCCCCGCCAGCTGACGCCGACTCCCGGGGTGGTGGCTCGCGGTCGGGTCGCGAGTGGGTGGCCACGGTCGCACTCTCCGGCCGGGCTGGGATGCTGATCACGTGACTGGGGTGAAGCGGCGGGGGGCGGACGTGCCGGGGCTGGTCGAGCGGGCCCGGGCCGGTGAGCCGCGGGCGGTGGCCCGGCTGATCTCGCTGGTCGAGGACGACTCGCCGGTACTGCCCGAGGTGGCCGCCGCGCTGGCCCCGCACGCCGGCCGGGCCCGGGTGATCGGGCTGACCGGGTCGCCCGGGGTCGGCAAGTCGACGACCACGTCCGCGCTGGTCACGGCGCTGCGCCGGGCCGGTCAGCGGGTCGGCGTGCTGGCCGTCGACCCGTCCTCGCCGTTCTCCGGCGGAGCGCTGCTCGGCGACCGGGTGCGGATGCAGGACCACGCCACCGACGAGGCGGTGTTCATCCGGTCGATGGCCAGCCGCGGGCACCTGGGCGGGCTGGCCGCCGCGACCCCGCAGGCGGTCCGGGTGCTGGACGCGGCCGGCTGCGACGTGATCCTGGTGGAGACCGTCGGGGTCGGCCAGGCCGAGGTGGAGATCGCCGCCACCGCCGACACGACGCTGGTGCTGCTGGCGCCCGGGATGGGCGACGGCATCCAGGCGGCGAAGGCCGGCATCCTCGAGGTGGCGGACGTCTTCGTGGTCAACAAGGCCGACCGGGACGGCGCCGACGCGACCGTCCGGGACCTGCGCTACATGCTCTCGCTGGGCGGCCGGCACAGCGAGGCCGGCGCCTGGCGGCCGCCGATCGTGAAGACGGTGGCGGCCCGCTCCGAGGGCATCGACGACCTGCTGGCCGCGCTCGACAAGCACGCTGACTGGCTGGCCAGCAGCGGCGAGCTCGGCCGCCGCCGGCAGGTTCGGGCCGCCGCCGAGATCGAGGCGATCGCGGTCGCGACGCTGCGTGAGCGGATCGGCGACGTGCCCGGCTCGGCCGCCCTGGACGCGCTCGCCGCGCAGGTCGTGGCCGGCCGGAGCGACCCGTTCGCCGCCGCGGCCGACCTGCTCGCCACCGTCACGACCTGACCCGCGGCTCCTGGCCGGCCGGCTCTGGGCCGGCCGGCTCCTGGCCGGCCGGCTCCTGGCTGGCTGGGTCGTGGCTGGCCGGGTCCTGGCCGGCCGGCTCCTGGCTGGCCGGGTCCTGGCTGGCCGGGTGCTGGCCGGCCGGGTCGGCGGAGGCCGGGTCGGGGGTAGCCGGGTCGGCGGTGGCCGGGTCGGCGGTGGCCGGGGTGCCCGGGACGAGGTGGGCCGAGGTCTCCACCTCGAGCAGGGAGGCCTGGTGGCGTTCGGCCTCGAAGGCCTTCCCGCCGCCGCGGACGCCGAACAGCCGCTTCGAGTAGACCAGGTAGACGACCGCGCCCAGGTTCACGATCAGCGCGGCGATCCGCAGCCAGGTGATCCGCTCGGTCAGCTCGTACACCTCGAGCGGGAGGAAGATCGAGGTGGCGACCGCGGCGAAGTACTCGCCCCAGCGCTTCAGCAGCCAGAGCCCGACGCCCTCGACCATCTGCAGCAGGGCGTACCCGGCCAGGCCGATCGCGACCAGCCGCAGCGTCGAGGACGGCAGGGTGAACGCGTCCCGCAGCCAGCGGACCACGGTGGACTGGTCCAGGTCGATGCCGAACTGGTCGGCCAGCGGGCGGACCAGCGGCAGGTCCTTCTCGAACACGTCGCGCAGGCCGGCCTGGGCGCTGCGGAACCGCCAGACGCCGTACGCGCCGAGCGCGATCAGCAGGCCGCGGCCGAACCGCTCGACCGCGAGCAGCCGGAGGATGACCGCGTCCCGCAGCACCTTGCCGCGCGGTACCAGCGGCGCGTCCTCGGCCGGGCCGGCTCCGTGCGGCGGGCCGAGCACGTAGTCGCCGCAGCGCAGGCAGCGCCAGGCCGCACCGAGCGGGGTGGCCGCCTCCAGCACCTGGCGCAGCTGCGGCTCGTCCGGCGTGTAGGTGATGTGCCCGCGGCGGGCACAGGTGCGCAGGTTCCAGTCCACAGCGGGACAGGGTAGGGGGTGCGCCGGAGTCCCGGCCCGGGTCGGGCCGGGACTCCGGTCACCGGTGGAGGGGTCCGGGGAGGCGCCGCTGCCGCTTCCACCTCCCCGGACCCGGTCACTGGCCGCGGGTCAGCGCAGGCCGGCGTTGACCGCGGCGGTCAGGGTCCCGTCGTCGCCATCCAGCTCCCAGACCATCGCGCCGCCGAGGTTCTGGCTCTTGATGTACGCGGCCTTGCGGGCGATCACCCGCTCGTCGTCGTACGACCAGAACGTGCTGCCGGTGTAGAGGGTCAGGGTGCCGTTGGTGTTGTCGAAGGTGCGGGTGCCGGCCAGCACCTTCAGTTTCTTGTAGTCCTCGATGCCGGCTTCGAAGGTGCCCGGGGCGGCGCTGCCGGGCTGGTAGAGGCCGCCGTTGGTGGCCGGCACGTTCGTCCAGCCGCGGCCGTAGAACGGGATGCCGAGCAGCAGCTTGGCCGCTGCGGCGCCCTGACCGCGGTAGGTGCCGATGGCGAGGTCGACGCTGAACTTCGGCGCCGGGGCCGGGTCGGCCGCCGGTGCGAACAGCTGGCCCTGGTGGTTGGTGGTCGGCTCCCACGCGCCGTGGAAGTCGTAGCCCTGGATGGTGGCCCAGTCCAGCGCGTTGAACACCGGGCCGACCTCGATGCCGGCCGCGATCTTGGCCGGATCCGCCGGCAGGAACGCCGAGAGCAGGTAGTGCTTGCCGGTGGTGCTGCCGTAGGCGTCGAGCTGGCGGCGGAACTCCTGCAGCAGCAGGGTGAAGTTCTGCTTGTCGGCCGGCCTGATGACGTTGCCGACGTTTCCGTCGGAGCCGGGCCACTCCCAGTCGATGTCGATGCCGTCGAAGATGCCGGCCGCCGAGCCGGGGCCGCCGGCCGGGTCGCCGTCGATGCCGGTCGGCAGGTTGCCCTTGATGAACAGGTCGATGCAGGACGAGACGAACGCCTGCCGGGACGCCGCGGTCAGCGCCACGTCGGAGAAGGTCTTCGAGTAGGTCCAGCCGCCCAGCGACAGCAGCACCTTCAGGTTCGGGTGCTGCGCCTTGAGCTTCTTGAACTGGTTGAAGTTGCCGCGCAGCGGCTGGCTGAACGTGTCGGCCACGCCGTCCACGCTGGTCGCCGCGTCGAAGGACTTCTGGTAGTCGGCGAACGCGTCACCGACGCCGGCCGCGGTGCGTTCGAAGCACCGGCCGTCCGCGCCGATGTTCTCGAACGCGTAGTTGATGTGGGTCAGCGCGTCGGCCTGCCCGGTCGTCTCGACGTTCTTCGGGTTGAACGCGCGGCCGTAGATGCTCCACTGGGCGAAGTAGCCGACCTTCTTGAACGGGCCGGTGTTCCCGCCGCCGCCGGCCAGCGTGGTCGCGCTGACCTGGGTGCTCTGCGCCGAGGTGTTGCCGGCGGCGTCCCGGGCGGCGACCCGGTAGGTGAACGTGGTGGACGCGGCCAGCCCGGAGTCGGTGAAGCCGGCGGAGCCGACCGTCGCCACCTGGGTGCCGTTGCGGAACACGGTGTAGCCGGTCACGCCGACGTTGTCGGTGGACGCGGACCAGGACAGCGACACGCTGCTGGCGGTGACCGCGCCGGCGGTGAGACCGGCCGGCACCGACGGGGCCTGGGTGTCCGGGCCGCCCCCGCCGCCGCTGCCGTCGCAGGCGCCGTTGTTGATCAGGCAGCCGGACGGGGCGACGTAGCTGCCGGTGTAGGCGACGTCGAAGCCGACGGTGACCGAGCCGCCGACCGCGATCGCGCCGTTCCAGGACTGGTTCCGCACCGTCACGGTGGTCCCGCTGCGGGTGAAGGTGCCCTCCCACAGGCTGCTGATCTGCTCGGTGGTGGGCAGCGTGAAGACCAGCGTCCAGTTGGTGGTGGCGGCCGCGCTGGCGTTGGTGATCTTGTAGGTGGCCTCGAACCCGGTGCCCCAGTCAGAGGATTTGGTGTAGGTGGCGGACAGGCCCGCTGCCGCTGCGGCGGGGGACCCCGGTACCAGGGCCAACCCCGCGGTGACGAGCACCGCACTCGCGATCGCGGCGAGGCGGGCACGAGGACGAGACATGGTTCTCCTCGGCGGAAGGGTTCGGCGGGGGGACGCGCGGCAGCGGTCACGGGTGGCCAACTGGCGGAGCCCGACCTTGATACACACGGTCCATACAGTCCCCAGCCCTTCGGGCGAGCGACATCACACCGGACTAGACTGGACTAGACCAGGCTAGACCAGACGGTGTCAAGCTTTGGCCGGTCGCCGGCCGGTCACCGGTCGGTCCAGTAGGTGATCACCCGAGGCTGTCGGTCCAGCGCGCCGAGTAGGGTTTCCGCCATGCCAAAGCCGCTCGACCTGCCCTTCGACCCCATCGCCCGGGCCGGGGCGATCTGGGCCGACACCTGGGGGCCGGCCTCGGCCATGCGGGTGGCTACCTCGGTGATGCGGGTCCAGCAGATCCTCTTGGGGCGGTACGACGAGATCCTCCGGCCGCACGGGCTGACCTTCGCCCGGTACGAGGCGCTGGTGCTGCTCCGGTTCAGCCGGTCCGGCGCGCTGCCGCTGAAGGTGATCGGCAGCCGGTTGATGGTGCATCCGACGAGCGTTACCAACACGATCGTCCGGTTGGCGTCGGCCGGTCTGGTCGAGCGGCAACCCAACCCGCGGGACGGCCGCGGCGTGCTGGCGGCGATCACCGACGAGGGCCGCCGGGTCGCCGAGGCCGCCACCAAGGACCTGATGGCCGCCGACTTCGGGCTGACAATGCTGGACGAGCCGGAGCGCGCGGTGATGTTCGACGCGCTGCGCAAGGTGCGGGCGGAGGCCGGTGACTTCCAGTTGGACGGCCCGGCCGGCGAAAACCTGGCACAAGATAGTAGGACGTCCTAGTATCTCTATGTGAACGCCGATGACATCGCTGCCGGCCGCGCGCGCTGGCAGGCCCGGTTCGACGCCGCCAGCAAGCGGGACGCCGACTTCAGCACGCTGTCCGGGGTAGCCGTCGAGCCGGTCTACGGGCCGGTCGACACCGCCAGCCACCCGGGCTTCGAGCGGATCGGCTGGCCGGGTGAGTTCCCGTTCACCCGCGGGTTGTATCCGACGGGCTACCGCGGCCGGCCGTGGACCATCCGGCAGTTCGCCGGCTTCGGCAACGCCGAGCAGACCAACGAGCGGTACAAGATGATCCTGGCCGAGGGCGGTGGCGGGCTCTCGGTGGCGTTCGACATGCCCACGCTGATGGGCCGCGACTCGGACGACCCGCGCGGCCTGGGCGAGGTCGGCCACTGCGGGGTGGCGATCGACTCGGCCGCCGACATGGACCTGCTGTTCGCCGGGATCCCGCTCGGCGACGTCACCACCTCGATGACGATCAGCGGGCCGGCGGTGCCGATCTTCTGCATGTACCTGGTCGCCGCCGAGCGTCAGGGCGTCCCGACCGGCAGTCTGAACGGCACGCTGCAGACCGACATCTTCAAGGAGTACATCGCGCAGAAGGAGTGGCTGTTCCCGCCGGAGCCGCACCTGCGTCTCATCGGCGACCTGATGGAGTACTGCGCGGCCGAGATCCCGGCGTACAAGCCGCTGTCGGTGTCCGGCTACCACATCCGGGAGGCCGGCTCGACCGCCGCCCAGGAGCTCGCGTTCACCCTGGCCGACGGGTTCGGCTACGTGGAGCTGGGGCTGTCCCGCGGGCTGGACGTGAACGTGTTCGCCCCCGGGCTCTCGTTCTTCTTCGACGCGCACATCGACTTCTTCGAGGAGATCGCCAAGTTCCGGGCCGCCCGCCGGATCTGGGCCCGCTGGCTGCGCGACGTCTACGGCGCGACCTCGGAGAAGGCGCAGTGGCTGCGATTCCACACCCAGACCGCCGGCGTCTCGCTGACCGCGCAGCAGCCGGACAACAACATCGTCCGCACCGCGGTGGAGGCGCTGGCCGCCGCCCTCGGCGGCACCAACTCGCTGCACACCAACGCGCTGGACGAGGTGCTCGCGCTGCCGTCCGAGCGGGCCGCCCAGATCGCGCTGCGCACCCAGCAGGTGATCGCGGAGGAGACCGGCGTGCTGAACGTGGCCGACCCGCTCGGCGGCTCCTGGTACGTGGAGGCGCTCACCGACGAGCTGGAACGGCAGGCCGAGGAGATCTTCGCCACGGTCCGCGGGATGGGCGACGGCTCCGACCGGTTCCCGATGACCAGCGGCATCCTGCGCGGCATCGAGGACGGCTGGTTCTCCGCCGAGATCGCCGAGGCGGCGTTCGTCTACCAGCGGCAGTTGGAGAAGGGTGAGAAGCGGGTGGTCGGGGTGAACGTCTACCCGGCGCCCGGCGAGGCGGAGCTGGAGATCCTGCGGATCAGCCACGAGGTGGAGCGGGAGCAGCGCCGGGTGCTGGCCGACCGGCGGGCCACCCGCGACCAGGCCGCGGTCGACGCCGCGCTGGCCGATCTGGTCACCGCCGCCCGCACCGACGGCGCCAACCTGGTCCCGCCGATGCTGATCGCGGCCCGGGTCGAGGCCACCCTGGGCGAGATCTGCGCCGCGTTGCGGGCCGAGTGGGGCTCCTACCTCGAACCACCGAGGTTCTGATCCGGGGCGAGCTCCGGCGGTCCATGCTCGCCGGGGTGCTCGCCGGGTCGCTCGTCAGGCTGGCCCGGGGTGGGTGGCGGTGGGCGCGGCCGCCGCGCCGGCGAGCAGCGCGTCCCCGGCCTGGCAGGCGATGTCGATCTCGGCGGCCGGCTCGAACTGGCCGGACAGGTACGCCAGGGACTGTTCGCGGTCGGCTCGGGCCCGGTCGGTGGATCGGATCTCGGCGCAGAACGCGGCGATGTCCGCGATGATCCGCTCGTACCGGTAGTAGGCGACCGCGACCGGGTCGACCGGTACGTCGCCGTAGCCACGGTAGAACAGCTCCTGCTCGCGCGCGGTGTGCCAGACGCCGCCGATGCCGGCGCCGGCGAACATCAGGTCGCGCTCCTTCGGCGCCAGCACCGGCGCGTCCCAATCGACCAGGTAGATCTCATCGTCCGCGGTGACCAGCAGGTTGCCGGCGTGGATGTCCGAGTGGCAGAGCACCAGCGGCAGGTCGCGCTCGCGCAGCACCGCCGCCAGCAGCCCGGCCCGCTGGACCAGGTGCCGGATCCGCCCGGCCCGCGCGTCGAGCAGCTCCACCAGCCGGGCGACGATCGGGTCGCCCGCCCCCCGGCCGGCCGGACCGGCGGCGAGGTAGCCGGTCACCGCGTCCCGTCCGGTGGGCGGGTGGCTCTCGCGGGGGAGCAGAGCGGCGAGCTCGGCCGGCAGTACGGCGGTGTGGACGGCCCGGAGGGTGGCACCGAACCGGGACCACTGCGACTCCGACAGCGGGCGCTGGAACGCGTTCCGGCCCTCGATGAACGGGTACAGCGTCGCCGCGTAGCCGGCCAGCGGTACCGACAGCTGGCCGGGCCGGGTCGGCAGCGCGGGGATGAGATGCCTGACGCCGCGGTCGGCCAGGAACCGGGGAACGGCCAGCGCGGCGGCGGCCACCTCGCCGCGACGCAGCTTCAGGAAGTATCCGCCGCCGGCCTCGACCCGGTAGACCGCCGAGTCCGGGTCGGCCCCGAGCGGCAGGAAGGTGACCGCGGTCGCGGCCAGCCCCCAGCCGCCGCGCAGGCCGGCGGCGATCAGCTCGGCCGGCAGGTCAGGTGGTTCCAGCACCGCACCTCCCGCGTCCCCGGCCGGCCGCCCGATCACCGCTCCGGCTCCGGTCGGGCTCCGGACGGGCTCCGGACGGGCTCCGGACGGGCTGCGCCGATCCTGCCCGGCCGGCGCGGCGGACCGCACCCCGTTTTCGGCACCGCACGCCTCACGCCGCCGCATTGGTCGGCGGCGACCGCGAACGCGGGAACCATCGCACCTGCCGTTGAGGTGGCGCTGATACGGCGCTGGCGCGGGCTTGCCGGCGGGCGGGCCGGGGAGCCGCCGGCCGGTACGGGGTGGAACACTGGATGCTATGCAGCCTCGTGGTGGCGGTCCCAGCGGCGTTCCGAATCCTGCGTTGTCCGGCGCGCTGGCCCGTGCGGTCGATCTGTCCGCGTTGAAGGCCCGCAGCGATGCCGCCCAGCGCGCCAGCGAGAAGGCGGCGAACGGGCAGGGCGGCGATGCCGCGGTCACCGCGGTGGTGGACGTCACCGAGGCCACGTTCCAGGCCGAGGTGATCGACCGCTCGTTCGAGGTGCCGGTCGTCCTCGATCTCTGGGCCGAGTGGTGCGGCCCGTGCAAGCAGCTCTCGCCGGTGCTGGAGAAGCTCGCGATCGAGGGCGGCGGCTCCTGGATCCTGGCCAAGATCGACGTCGACCATAATCCGACGATCGCGCAGGCGCTGCGGGTGCAGGGCATCCCGGCGGTCAAGGCGGTCTTCCAGGGCCAGTTGATCGCCGAGTTCACCGGCGCGCTACCCGAGTCGCAGGTGCGCCAGTTCGTCTCGGCGCTGATCGAGGCGGTCGGCGGGCAGGCACCGGCCAGGCCGGACGGTCAGCCCGGCGAGCTGCCGGAGGAGCCGGACGACCCGCGGGTCACCGCAGCGGAGGACGCGGTGGCCGCCGGCGACCTCGCCGACGCGGCCCGCCGCTACCGGGAGATCCTGGCTGCCGAGCCGGCGCACCCGCGGGCCGCGGACGCGCTGCGCGAGGTGGAGTTGCTGCAGCGGATCGAGTCCGGCCCGCAGGACGCGGTGGCCCGGGCCGACGCCGCGCCGGACGACATCGACGCGCAGCTGGCCGCCGCTGACCAGGAGATCGCCGGGGGGCTGGTGGATCCGGCGTTCCGCCGGCTGCTGGCCGCCGTACGGACCGCCGCCGGCACCGACCGGGACCGGGCCCGGGCCCGGCTGGTCGAGCTGTTCGCCGTGGTCGGGACCGATGACCCGCGGGTGGCGACCGCCCGCCGCGAGCTGGCCAGCGCCCTCTTCTGAGCAGACCCCGCCGCTGACCGGCTCCGCGTTGCGGGGCTGACCGCGGACAGCAATCGGCCCCGGGGCTCCGATTTCGGAGCCCCGGGGCCGATGAGCGTCCGGACTCAGGCGCAGTTCTTGACGCTGTTGAAGCCCTTGCGGTAGGCGGCGACCCGGTCGAAGCCGACCGTGCCGTTGGCGTCGAACAGGCCGGACGAGCCGGCGAAGTTCAGCAGCGCCTGGATGGCCTCGTCCAGGTCACCGGGGGAGAGCACGATGCCCTTGTCGCCGGGGCGCCGCTTGAAGACGGCGCCGGCGTAGGCCCCGGAGAGGCAGATCGAGCCGAGCAGGGCGTCCTCGCCGTTGACCGTCTTGCCCAGCCGCCGCCGGATCGCTTCCCCGTACGCGACGCCGAACAGGCTCATCGGGCCGAAGTCACCGGTCTTGTCGTAGACCTTCTGCATCGCGTTCTTCTTGTCGAAGTAGATCGTGTCGTCGGCCGGGCAGTACTGCAGCGCGGCCACCTGGGTGCCGTCGCAGGACGGCCGGTCGCCGTCCGGGTCGTAGCCGGTGACGTGCGCGACCGGGTTGAACTTCTTGCCGAACGTCGCCTCGAAGCTCTGGGCCCAGAAGTCGGCGAGGTCCTTCGGGCCGTCGGTCAGTGTCTGGTCGAACGGCAGGTTGCCGTTGCGCTGCTGGTCTTCGGTGCTGGTGAACGGGATTTCGGTGAACACCCGCTTGTCGCTGTACGTGCTGCAGTGCTTGACGCCCTGCTCGTAGCCCTCCTGGAAGGCGCTGATCCGGTCGAAGCCGCTGCCGTGCGCCTGCCGGTCGTCGGCGGAGGCGCCGACCGGGTCGCGGAACAGCAGGTAGCCGGAGAGGGCCTGGTCCAGGTCTTCCCGGTTGATCTGGAAGTGCGGGGCGCCGGCGGTCAGCGCGGTCTTGGTCCAGGAGCCGGCGTAGCAGTCGGCCTGCGCCTCGACCACGATCGTCCGGTTGCTCGGCATCTCGGTGCGGCGCTGGATCGCGTGCCCCCACTCGTGCGCGAGCACCATGGCGATCAGGAACGGGCCGAACTGCTTCTCCAGTTCGGGGAAGAGCTTCACCCGGTCCCAGGCGACGATGTCCTGAGTCGGGCAGTAGAACGCGTTGCCGCGGATGTCGGACGGGCTGGTGGTGCACGGTGCGGACTTGCTGCCGCCCGGGTCGATGGAGAAGAACTTGCTCACCGGCTTGTACGGCTTGCCGAACGCGGCGGGCATCTGCTGGGTCCAGAACGCCTGGATGTCGGCGATGGCGTTGCCCGCGATCTTGTCGACCTTGCTGTTGTCGCTGCCCTCGATCTGGACCTTGGCGTCCGGCACGTCGGACAGGCCGCTGGAGTACGTGCCCCGCCCGTCGACCACCTGCGCGCAGCCGCTGGCCAGCACACTCAGGGCAGCCAGCGCGGCGATCTGGATCCGCCAGCTCTTCCCGGACATCGGCTTCACTCACCCTCGGCTTCGTGGTCGGTCCCGACATTCCTGCCCGGAGGCATTCTCCCCGGAGGGCCGGTCGGCTCGACCCCCCAGAGCGTGCCAGACCTAGCGTTCTGCCGGCGTGAGCCCCGCCCGCGATGCCCGATCGGTCAGCTTTTGCGGTAACTCACTGTCACTACCGCTGACCGGGACGCTCCGGTGGGACTCATGCCTTGTACGCACCCGGCCGGCGTCCGGTTCAGGCGCCCGCGGTCGACGGGCCTTCGGTCGACGGGCCTTCGGTCGTCGGGCCGGGGTATCGCAGCCAGAGCGTGCCCAGCGGCGGCACCCGCAGCACGGTCGAGTACGGCTGGCCGTGCCAGGGCGCGTCGGTGGCCAGCACCGCGCCGAGGTTGCCCACCCCGGAGCCGGTGTAGGTGTCCGCGTCGGTGTTGATCGCCTCTTCCCACCTGCCCGGCCGGGGCAGCCCGAGCCGGTAGCCCTCGTGCGGCTGGCCGGCGAAGTTCGCGACGCAGGCCAGCACCGAGCCGTCGTCGCCCCAGCGCAGGAACGAGAACACGTTGTTGGCCGCGTCGTTGGCGTCGATCCAGGCGAACCCGGCCGGGACGGTGTCCTGGGTCCAGAGCGCGGGCAGGTCGCGGTAGGTCCGGTTCAGGTCGCCGACCAGCCGCTGCATGCCGCGGTGCCCGGCGTCATCCAGCAGCCACCAGTCCAGCGAGTGGGCCTCCCCCCACTCGGCGCCCTGGGCGAACTCGCTGCCCATGAACAGCAGTTGCTTGCCGGGGTGCGCCCACATGTACGCCAGCAGCGCGCGCATCGTGGCCAGTTGCTGCCAGCGGTCGCCCGGGATCTTGCCGAGCAGCGAGCCCTTGCCGTGCACCACCTCGTCGTGCGATATCGGCAGCACGTAGTTCTCGGAGTAGGCGTACATCATCGAGAAGGTGAGCTGGTGGTGGTGGTACGAGCGGAAGATGGGGGGCCGGCCGACGTAGTCGAGCGTGTCGTGCATCCAGCCCATGTTCCACTTGAAGCCGAAGCCCAGGCCGCCCAGGTGGGTCGGCCGGGTCACCCCGGGCCAGGCGGTCGACTCCTCGGCGATGGTGACCGCACCCGGGACCCGGCGGTAGACGGTCGCGTTCACCTCCTGCAGGAAGGCGACCGCGTCCAGGTTCTCCCGGCCGCCGTACTGGTTGGGCAGCCACTGGCCGGCCGGGCGGGAGTAGTCCAGGTAGAGCATCGAGGCGACGGCGTCCACCCGCAGCCCGTCGATGTGGTACTCCTCCAGCCAGAACAGCGCGTTCGCGACCAGGAAGTTGCGCACCTCGCGGCGGCCGAAGTCGAAGACCAGGGTGCCCCAGTCCGGCTGCTCGCCGCGGCGCGGGTCGGCGTGCTCGTACAGCGCGGTGCCGTCGAACCGGGCCAGCGCCCACTCGTCCTTGGGGAAGTGCGCCGGCACCCAGTCGACGATCACCCCGATGCCGGCCCGGTGCAGCCGGTCGACGAAGTAGCGGAAGTCGTCCGGGTTGCCGAACCGCGCGGTCGGCGCGTAGTACGACGAGACCTGGTAGCCCCAGGAGCCGCCGAACGGGTGCTCGGCCACCGGCAGCAGCTCGACGTGGGTGAAGCCGGTCTCGGTGACGTACTCGGCCAGCTGGTCGGCCAGCTCGCGGTAGCCCAGGCCGGCCCGCCAGGAGCCCAGGTGCACCTCGTAGACGCTCATCGGGGCGCGGTGCCACTGCGTCTGCGCGCGCCTGGCCAGCCAGTCCGCGTCGCCCCACTTGTGCTTGCTGCCGAACACCACCGACGCGGTGGCCGGCGGGGCCTCGGTGGCGAACGCCATCGGGTCGGCCTTGTCCCGCCACTGGCCGTCGGCGCCGAGCACCGCGAACTTGTACTTGGCGCCGGCGCCGATGCCCGGCACGAACAGCTCCCAGACGCCGGACGAGCCGAGCGAGCGCATCGGGTAGCCGCGCCGCTGCCAGTAGTCGAAGTCGCCGGTCACCTGCACGCCGCGGGCGCTGGGCGCCCAGACCGCGAACGACACCCCGGTGACCGTGCCACCCGGGGTCGGGTACGAGCGCTCGTGCGCGCCGAGTACCTGCCAGAGCCGCTCGTGCCGCCCCTCGCCGATCAGGTGCAGATCGACCTCGCCGAGCGTGGGCAGCCAGCGGTACGGGTCGTCCACGACGTGCGTCTCGGCGCCGTAGCTGACCTCGATCCGGTAGTCGTCCACCTTGCCGGTGGCCAGCCCGGCGAACACGCCGGCCGGGTGCACCCGGGTCAGCTCGGCCCGCTGGTCGCCGAGCAGCGCGACCGCTCCGGTCGCTTCCGGCCGCAGTGTCCGGATCACCAGCCGCTCGGCGTTCTCGCCCAGCGCGCCGGCCGGGTCGACCGGCTCGCCGTGCACCGGATGTGCGCCGAGGATCGAGTGCGGGTCGTGGTGCACGCCGGCGACCAGCCGGTCCAGTTCCTCCCGGGACAGCCCGGCCGGGTCGGCCGCCGTCTCCGGCCCGCCAGCAATCTCGCTCATCCGGCCACGCCCTCGGTGAGCCGGGCCATCGAGGACAGCGGGATGGATAGCCACGCCGGCCGGTTCCGCGCCTCGTACACCGCTTCGTACACCGCCTTGTCCGCCTCGTACGCCCGAAGCAGGACAGTATCCTCCCGCGGGTCGGTACCGCCGCCTTCGGCGTATCCCTCGCAGAATGCCGTGCGGTTGCGGTCTGCCCACTCCTCGGCCCGGTAGACCAGCTGTGGCCGGTTCGGGTGGTCGGCGAGCAGGTGCCGGGCGGCGTAGTCGAACGAGCGCAGCATGCCGGCTACATCGCGTAGCGGAGATTCCAGCGCGACCCGCTCGGCGAGCGGCTTGGCCGGCTCACCTTCGAAGTCGAGCACCACCCAGCGGTGCACGGTGCGTAACACCTGGCCGAGGTGGAAGTCGCCGTGGATGCGCTGCACCGGGACGCCGGGCTCGTGCCCCTCCAGGGCGTCGAAGGCCAGTTGCAGGCCGGGCGTGTAGTCGGCCAGTTCCGGGACGACCTTCGCGGCGCGGGCCAGCCGGTCGCGCATGCCGGCGGCCAGTTCGGCCAGGTCAGAGCGGCCGAGGATGCCGGTGGGCAGCACCCGGGCCAGGTCGGCGTGGATCTCCGCGGCGGCCACGCCGAGCCGGTGCGCCTCGCCGGCGAAATCGCCGCCGACTTCGTCAGGATGCAGGTCGGCCTCGGCGTACAGGTCGCGGACACTGGTCTTGGCCAGCTCCCAGCCGTCGCTCGCGGTCCGGAAGAACTCCTGCAGCATGGCCAGCGAGCCGGTGGCCGGGGCGCCGCCGGTGGTCTCCCGCCACTGGGCCGAGACGTGGCCGAGCAGCCGGGCCACGTGCCGGTCGGCGCCGGAGCGGGCCAGCGCCTCGTGTACCTCGATGTCCGGGTTCACCCCGGGGCCGATCCGGCGGAACACCTTCAGGATCGCCTCGTCGCCGAACACCAGCGACGTGTTGCTCTGCTCGACGGTCAGCACCAGGCTGGGCTTGTCCACCGGCAACTGCCGCTCGCCGGGGCCGAGGTGGAAGGCCAGCCCGCTGCCGCTCTCGTTGGTCTCCAGCTTGCGCAGCCAGGCGTCGGTGACTTCCTTGTCGTGCAGCGCGTCGTACCACCAGACCGGCCGGCCGGTACCCGGCTCCGGGATCTGGCCGACCAGCACGTGGGTCAGCGTGTCCACCGGCTTGGGCCGGCAGACCAGCGGCACCTGGTAGCTGTCCGTGCCGCCGTCGGCGAACCGCAGCCGGACCAGCCAGACCGCGCTCGGGTACGGCGGCCCGGTCAGCGGCCCGAGCCGGCGCACCTCGGACACCGCGAAGCGGCGACCCTTGCCGGCGAACCAGCGCTGCGCCGGCAGCCAGGGCAGCAGCAGGCCCGGCAGCGCCGCTGGCGCGACCGTCGGCTCGGCCAGCGGCGCGGGCGGCGGCTCGGGCTCAACCACCAGTGGGACGGGCTCGCCCGGCTCGCCCGGCCGGGCCGCCTCACCCGGCTGGGTGCGGCTGCCCGGCTGGGCCGGGCTGGCCGGCTGGGCCGGCTCGCCTGACTGGGCCGGCTCGCCCGGCTGGGCGCGGCTGCCCGGCTGGGCCGGCTCGCCCGGCTGGGCGCGGCTGCCCGGCTGGGCCGGGCTGCCCGGCTGGTCCGGGCCGGGCGGCCGGGCGGGGTTGGCTGGCTGGGCGGGGTGGCCTGGCTCGGCGGAGCCGGCTGGCTGCCTGGGTGTGACTTGGGTGGGTTCGGTTGATTGGGTCGGTTTGGCCGGGTCGGGCCGGCCGGGTGGGCCGGCGGGCGGCGGGGTGGGTGGCGGCATCAGGCGACCAGCCGGGGCAGCCGGAACCAGTAGAAGCCGTGGCCGGCCAGGGTGAGCAGGTAGGGCAGTTCGCCGACCCGCGGGAACCGGCTGCCGCCGAGTAGTTCGATGGGTTCGACCCCTTCCCAGCGGCGTAGGTCGAGTTCGACCGGTTGCGGGAAGCGGGAGAGGTTGTTCACGCACAGCACGATGTCGTCTCCGAACTCCCGCACGTAGGACAGCACGCTCGGGTTACTACCCCCCAGATCGGTGAACGTCCCCAACCCGAACGCCGGGTTCGCCTTGCGTACCTGGATCATCCGCCGGGTCCAGTGCAGCAGTGACGACGTGTTGCGGGTCTGCGCCTCGACGTTCGTCACCTGGTAGCCATAGATCGAGTCCATGTTGATCGGCAGGTAGAGCCGGCCGGGGTCGGCGCCGGAGAAGCCGGCGTTGCGGTCCGGTGTCCACTGCATGGGGGTGCGTACGCCGTCCCGGTCGCCGAGCCAGATGTTGTCGCCCATGCCGATCTCGTCACCGTAGTAGAGGACGGGTGATCCGGGGAGTGAGAGGAGGAGGGCGGTGAAGAGTTCGATCTGGTCGAGGTCGTTTTCCAGGAGTGGGGCGAGTCGGCGGCGGATGCCGATGTTGGCTTTCATGCGGGGGTCGCTGGCGTATTCGGCCCACATGTAGTCGCGTTCTTCGTCGGTGACCATTTCGAGGGTGAGTTCGTCGTGGTTGCGGAGGAAGATGCCCCATTGGCAGTTGGGGGGGATTGCTGGGGTTTGGGCCATGACTTCGGAGATGGGGTAGCGCTGTTCGCGGCGGACGGCCATGAAGATGCGGGGCATGACCGGGAAGTGGAATGCCATGTGGCATTCGTCGCCTTTGACCGGGTCGCCGAAGTAGGCGACGACGTCGGCGGGCCACTGGTTGGCTTCGCACAGCAGTAGCCGGTCGGGGTAGTCCTTCTCGATGTCGGCCCGGATCCGGCGGAGGAAGTCGTGGGTCTCGGGCAGGTTCTCGCAGTTGGTGCCCTCGCGTTCGTACAGGTACGGGACGGCGTCGAGGCGGAAGCCGTCGATGCCGAGGTCGAGCCAGAACCGCAGGGCGTCGGTGATGGCGTCCTGGACGGCCGGGTTGTCGAAGTTCAGGTCGGGCTGGTGTCCGAAGAACCGGTGCCAGTAGTACTGCTTCCGGATCGGGTCGAACGTCCAGTTCGACGTCTCGGTGTCCACGAAGATGATCCGCACCCCCGGGTACCGCTCGTCGGTGTCGGACCAGACGTAGAAGTCGCCGTAGGGCCCGTCCGGGTCGGTCCGCGAGGCCTGGAACCACGGGTGCTGGTCGGACGTGTGGTTCATGACGAAGTCGATGATCACCCGCATACCCTTGGTATGCGCCGCGTCCAGGAACCGGCGGAAGTCCTCGATCGTGCCGTACTCCGGCAACACCCCGGTGAAATCGGACACGTCATACCCGCCATCCCGCAACGGCGACGGATAGAACGGCGGCAACCACAGACAATCCACACCCAGCCACTGCAGGTAGTCGAGCCGGTTGGTGAGGCCGGTCAGATCGCCCATGCCGTCGCCGTTGGAGTCGGCGAAGCCGCGCACCAGCACCTCGTAGAAGACCGCGCGCTTGTACCACTCCGGGTCGTCGCCGGCGGTCAGCCCGGGCGCCGGGTCGCCGGCCGGGCCGGCCGGCACGTCGGACGGCGGGGCGTCCAGCCGGGTGGTCACCGGGATGCCGCCGGTCTCGGTCTGGATCATCGCACCGGCGCCGTCCGACCCGAGACTGCCCGGGGGTCGGCCGGGGGTGCCGGCGCCGGCCGGGGGTTGGCCGGCACGGTCCCGGTGGACCAGTCCGGAACCTGGCCCACCGGGCCGGCTCCGGTCCGTGAGGTCGGGCACCGGCTCGCTCTTACCGTTCATCGCCGCTCACCCCGCACTCCATCGGCCATGCTCCATCACTGGAGACACTGGCGACCGCGCGCCCACCGCGCGACCGGAAACACCCCCGCACGAACGTCAGTACCGTCTGACCCGGAACACGTGCGCCGGCTCGGCGTGTGGGTCGAGCCGGACGTAGTTGAACTGGCCCCAGTCGTAGCTGGCTCCGGTGAGCTCGTCGTCGACTCCGAACCGGTCGTGCCAGTCGAGGCCGAGTCCGGGCATGTCCAGTGAGGTGGTGCCTTCCTGGGCGGTGTGGGGGTCGAGCGAGACGAGGACCAGGACGGTGTCGCCGGTCGTCTCGTCGCGTTTCGAGAAGGACATGATCGCGTCATTGTCGACGTGATGGAAACGGAGGTTACGAAGTTGTTGCAGAGCGGGGTGTTGGCGGCGGATGGCGTTCAGCCGGCCGAGGTAGGGGGCGAGGCTGCGGCCGTCGCGGAGCGCGGCGTCGTAGTCGCGGGGGCGTAGCTGGTACTTCTCGGAGTCGAGGTACTCCTCGCTGCCGTCGCGGACCGGCTGGTGCTCGTACAGCTCGTAGCCGGAGTAGACGCCCCACGACGGCGAGAGCAGCGCGGCCAGCACGGCCCGGATCTTGAACATGGGCGGGCCGCCGTGCTGCAGGCTGGCGTGCAGGATGTCCGGGGTGTTGACGAAGAAGTTGGGCCGCATGTAGTCGGCCGCGCCGACCAGTTCGCGGCCGTACTCCTCCAGTTCCCACTTCGCGGTGCGCCAGGTGAAGTACGTGTAGGACTGGGTGAAGCCGATCTGGGCCAGGGTGTGCATCATCGCCGGGCGGGTGAACGCCTCGGCCAGGAACAGCACGTCCGGGTCGGTCTTCTTGACCTCCCAGATCAGCCACTGCCAGAAGTTCAGCGGCTTGGTGTGCGGGTTGTCCACCCGGAAGATCCGCACCCCGCGCCCGGTCCAGACCCGCACGATCCGCAGCACCTCGGCGTACAGGCCCTTCGGGTCGTTGTCGAAGTTCAGCGGGTAGATGTCCTGGTACTTCTTCGGCGGGTTCTCCGCGTACGCGATCGACCCGTCCGCCCGGGTGGTGAACCACTCCGGATGACTGCCCACCCACGGATGATCCGGCGCGCACTGCAACGCGAGGTCGAGCGCGACCTCCATGCCGAGCTCACGGGTGGCCCGGACGAACTCGGTGAAATCGTGCTCGTCACCCAGTTCGGCATGGATCGCGTCATGACCACCCTCGGCCGACCCGATCGCCCACGGCGAGCCCGGATCGTTCGGCCCGGCCAGCAGGGTGTTGTTCGGGCCCTTGCGGTTCACCCGGCCGATCGGATGCACCGGTGGCAGGTACACCACATCGAAACCCAGCTCCGCCAACTGCGGCAGCCGTTTGCTGGCATCGGCCAACGTGCCATGCCGCGGCGGCCGCCCGTCGGAGTACACCTCCGCCCCCTCCGACCGGGGGAACAGCTCGTACCAGGCACTGAACAACGCCCGCGGCCGGTCCACCCACACCGTGTACCGCGGCGACCGGGTCAGCAGTTCACGCACCGGGTACTGGTACAGCAGGTCGCGGACGTCGGCGCTGAGCGCCGGGCCGACCCGGTGGAACAGGTCGAGGGTCTGGTCGCGCAGCGCGGCGGCCGCGTTGCTCAGCTTGGGCCGGTCGCCGGCCGGGACGTTCTTCACCGCCCGCAGCAGCAGCCGGGCACCGTCCTCGAGGTCGTTGGCCAGATCTTCCGGGCCCTGCCCGGCCTCGATCTTCACCTCCACGGCGTGCCGCCAGGTGCTGGCCGGGTCACCCCACGCCTCGATCGCGTACGCCCACATGCCCTGGCTGCTCGGTGACACGGTGGCGTGCCAGCGGTCGGTGCCCGGAGTGCCGGGCACCATCCGGACGGTGCGGACGCTGCCGTCGCCCGGGCCGCGCCAGACCACCGACGCGGCTACGGCATCATGGCCCTCCCGGAACACGGTCGCGGTGATCGGCAACTGCTCGCCCACCACGGCGCGCGCCGGGTAGCGCCCGCAGGAGATCACGGGCGCGACTTCACTAATGCCCAGACGGCCAGCCACGGCGCAACCGTACCCAGGAGCCCAGCCCGGCACACAGCGGCTGAGGTCGCTGTGGCCCGGCGTTGAGAAAAGTTGCGACAGATGGGTGAAAGGATTGCGGCCGCCTCCTACTTACCCATGGGTACGCCGTACTGTCTCCGGGTTGTGAGAGCCCTTCGCCGATTCACCGTGCGCGCGACCCTGCCGACCGAGCTGTCCGCGCTGAGTGACCTTGTGATGAACCTGCGCTGGTCCTGGCACCCGGACACGATGGACCTGTTCGCCACCGTCGACCCGGACCTCTGGCGGGCCTGCAACGGTGACCCGGTGCGGCTGCTCGGCGCGGTTTCCGCGGGCCGGCTGACCGCGCTGTCGCGGGACAAGCGGTTCCTGCGCCGGCTGTCCGACGCGGCCGACGACCTGTCCGACTACTTGACCCAGCCGCGTTGGTACCAGTCGCAGACCGATGTGCCGGCCTCGATCGGCTACTTCTCGCCCGAGTTCGGCATCACCGCGGTGCTGCCGCAGTACTCCGGCGGCCTGGGCATCCTGGCCGGCGACCACCTCAAGGCCGCGTCCGACCTGGGCGCCCCGATCATCGGCGTCGGGCTGCTCTACCGGGCCGGCTACTTCACCCAGTCGCTGTCCCGGGACGGCTGGCAGCTGGAGCGGTACCCGTCGATCGATCCGCACGGCCTGCCGCTGGTGCTGGTGTCGGAGGCCGACGGCACCCCGTTGAAGATCAAGGTCGGCCTGCCGGCCGGCCGGACGTTGTTCGCACACGTCTGGAAGGCGCAGGTCGGCCGGGTGCCGCTGCTGCTGCTCGACTCCGATCTGGAGGAGAACGAGGCGGCCGAGCGGCAGGTCACCGACCGGCTCTACGGCGGCGCCGCGGACCACCGGCTGGTGCAGGAGATGCTGCTCGGCGTCGGCGGCGTGCGCGCGGTGCGGGCGTACTGCCGGCTGTCCGGCGCCCCGGCTCCGCAGGTGTTCCACACCAACGAGGGGCACGCCGGCTTCCTCGGCATCGAGCGGATCGGCGAGATGGTCGGCGAGGGGCTGACCTTCGACGAGGCGCTGCAGGCCACCCGCGCCGGCACCGTGTTCACCACGCACACCCCGGTGCCGGCCGGTATCGACCGGTTCAGCCGGGAGCAGGTGGCGCCCTACTTCGACGGTCCGAACGCGACGCCGGGAGTTCCGGTCGACCGGATCCTGGCGCTCGGCGCGGAGTCCGACCCGGCGCTGTTCAACATGGCGCACATGGGCCTGCGGCTGGCGCAGCGCGCGAACGGGGTGAGCAAGCTGCACGGCGCGGTGAGCCGGGAGATGTTCGGCTCGCTGTGGCCCAACTTCGACGCCGACGAGGTGCCGATCAGCTCGGTCACCAACGGCGTGCACGCGCCGACCTGGATGGCCCGCGAGATCCTGGACCTGGCCGAGCGCGAGGTCGGCGCCGACCAGCTCGCCGAAGGCGCCGGCTGGGACGCGGTGGACAAGGTGCCGGACGAGGAGGTGTGGGCGGTCCGCCGGCAGTTGCGCGAGGCGCTGGTGAACGAGGTGCGCCGCCGGCTGCGGGTCTCCTCGCTGCAGCGCGGGATGTCCGACGCGGAGCTGACCTGGGTGGACGGCGTGTTCAGCCCGGACGTGCTGACGATGGGCTTCGCCCGCCGGGTGCCGTCGTACAAGCGGCTGACGCTGATGCTCAGCGACCCGGACCGGCTGCGCGCGCTGCTGCTGCATCCGGAGCGGCCGATCCAGATCGTGATCGCCGGCAAGTCGCACCCGGCCGACGACTCCGGCAAGACGCTGATCCAGCAGCTGGTCCGGTTCGCCGACGACCCGGAGGTGCGGCACCGGATCGTGTTCCTGCCGGACTACGACATCGGCATGGCGCACTACCTCTACTGGGGCTGCGACGTCTGGCTGAACAACCCGCTGCGGCCGCTGGAGGCGTGCGGCACGTCCGGCATGAAGTCGGCCCTGAACGGCGGCCTGAACCTGTCCATCCGGGACGGGTGGTGGGACGAGATGTACGACGGCGAGAACGGCTGGGCCATCCCGACCGCGGACGGCGTCACCGACCCGGAACGGCGCGACGAGCTCGAGGCGGCCGCCTTCTACAAGCTGGTCGAGACCCAGGTGGCGGCCCGGTTCTACGCCCGGGACGCGGTCGGCACGCCGGCCCGCTGGGTGGAGATGGTGCGGCACACGCTGAAGTCGCTGGGCCCGCAGGTGCTGGCCACCCGGATGGTGCGCGACTACGTCCGGCAGCTGTACGCGCCGGCCGCCGCGTCCGCGGTGCGGCTGCAGGCGAACGCGTACGCGGCGGCGAAGGAGCTGGCCGGCTGGCGGTCGCGGGTGCTGGCTGCCTGGCCGCAGGTGCGCGTGCAGCACGTGGAGTCCAGCGGCGTCGGCGACACCCCGGAGCTGGGCGCCGCGCTCTCGCTGCGGGCCGAGGTGGATCTCGGCGGGCTGCTGCCGACCGATGTGGACGTGCAGGCCGCGTACGGCCGGGTGGACGACACGAACAAGCTGCACGAGGTGGGCACCACGTCGATGAGCTGCGTGGGCGACAGCGACGGGCTGCACCGGTACGAGGGCACGGTGCCGCTGGAGCGGACCGGCGCGTTCGGCTACACGGTGCGGGTGCTGCCGCACAACGACCTGCTCGCCGCGCCGGCGGAGCTCGGCGTGGTGACCGTCGCGTCCTGACCGTCGCGTTCGGAACCTGGCGGCCGCCGGGCGGGCCCCTCCCGCCCGGCGGCCGGCCGCTGTACGGCGGCCGATCGCCGACCTGGGCTGCGGCCCGGTTCGGTCCGCGTTAGCGGTTGGAAGTTATACCGGTTTCGGTGGGGTCATGCCGATCTCGTGACGATCAGCCCGCGGCCGCCTGGTTGAGGCAGCATGTCGACCGAGGCCAGCGCCCGATGCGAACTGCCCTGTGCGCTGGCCTCGTCCTGTGTCGAATTTCCGCGAGGAGTGGTCTGGATGCGTGTTGCCCGGGGTCGCCGCAGGCGCGGCAGTCCGATCGGTCGCGTGCTGGTCGCGGTCGCCGCCACGGTGGGCGTGGTGCTGGGTGGAGCCAGCGCGGCCATCGCGGCGCCGCCGGTGCCGGGGCCGGACGTTGACCTGCCGGCCAGTGTGCCGACCGCGACCGCGCCGGCCAGCGTGCCGGCCGCGCAGCGGGACGCCGCGCTGGGCGCCGGCTGGCAGACGTCCACCGATCGGGCCTGGACCACCAACGGCGACGCCGACGGCCTGCACCTGCTGGTTGCCGACGCGGCGGCGGGCTACGCCTGGCGGACGGTGGCGACGCTGTCCGAGCCGGGATTCGAGGCCGACAAGTGGATCGGCAACGCCTGCGTGACCGGGTCCGGCCGGCGGGCCGTGGTGGTGTACGCGCCGCGGACCTTCACCAACAAGGCCGACCTGGCCGCCCGGGGTGGCTTCACCGCGATCGTCGACCTGAGCACCGGCGCGGTGACCAAGCTGCCGGTGATGACCACGCTCGCGTACTACAACCCTGGCTGCGGCACCGGTGAGGACGCGGTGCTCACCCAGGAGGGCGGCGAGGACCTGGGGCAGACCCGGCTGGTCCAGGTGGACGCCGCGTCCGCCAAACTGAGCGCGAAGATCGAGATCCCGGGTCAGTTGACCTCCGCGGTGCCGACCCCGGCCGGGATCGTGGCCGCGGACAACGGCGCGCTGGTGCGGGTCGACGGCACCGGCACCCGGCGGGTGCTGGCGCCGACCGTGGGCATCGCGTTCAAGCTGAACGTGGACGCCGATGGCGGTGTGGTGTTCATGGAGCAGCACGGCACCGACCAGGCGCTGGTCCGCCGCTCCACCGTGCCGAAGATCCCGGCCGGGGTGGCCGCCATCCCGATGGGCACGGTCAGCACCCTGACCTCCGGTCCGCTGGCCGGGCAGGACGTGGTGTCCGGCCGGGCCGGGCGGGTGTTCGTCACCGGCGCCGGCAAGCCGGCCGCCGCCAAGCTGCCGGCCAGCGTCTCGCTGCTGGCCGCGCCGGTCGGTTCGCAGCTGTCGACCCAGGGCAAGCTGCTGGTCACCGCGGTGGACACCGCGATGCCGGACGCGAAGACCGCATCGACCTGGGACCCGACCGCGGCGCAGCCGGTGAAGATCACGGCGACCGCGCTGGCCACCGGCCGGGCGATCTCGTTCAGCACCCCGACCGACGCCGGGTCCCAGCTGCAGGAGGTGTCAGCGGCCGGGCAGCGGCTTACCCCGGCGCTCACCACGACCGCGCCGAAGGGCGCGCTGGCCGCCGGCGACCCGCACAGCCCGGCCGACCTGGCCGACCGGTTCTGCTCGGTGCCGCGCAACGACCCGGCGAACCAGGCGATGCAGCCGAAGCCGCGGCAGGTGGAGTGGGCGGTCGACCAGGCCGTCCGGAACGTGTTGACGGTGAGCCGGCCGGCGAACTGGAAGAACCTGGGGATGCCGGCGTACACGCCGCAGGGGCTGTTCCCGCCCGAGACGCTCAACGGCGGCGGCTTCGTGCCGCCGCAGATCATGCTCGGCGTCGCGGCGCAGGAGTCGAACCTGTGGGAGGCGGCCCGGTTCGCCATCCCCGGCGTGACCGCGAACCCGCTGATCGGCAACTACTTCGGCAACAACATCTACAACTCCGACCCGAACGACGACTGGACGATCAGCTGGGCGGACGCCGACTGCGGTTACGGTGTGACCCAGGTGACCGACGGGATGCGGCTGGCCGGGCACACCAAGCCGGGGGAGACCGCCTACCCGTTCCAGACCCAGCGGGCGGTCGCGCTGGACTTCGCGGTCAACGTCGCGGCCGGGCTGAAGATCCTCGAACTGAAGTGGAACCAGGTCCGGGGCGCCGGCATGACCATCAACAACGGCAACTCCGCGAAGATCGAGAACTGGTACCACGCGTTGTGGGCGTACAACTCCGGCTTCCACGTGAACCCGAACAACGGCACGCCGTGGGGGGTGGGCTGGGCGAACAACCCGGCGAACCCGCACTACCCGGCGAACCGCGAGGCGTTCCTGGACGTCACGTACGGCGACGCGGCGCACCCGCAGGACTGGCCGTACGAGGAGAAGGTGATCGGCTGGGCCGGGCACCCGATCCAGTCGATCGAGTCGCCGAATGTGCTGGTCGTCGGGTACCGCGCCGCTTCCTGGAACGGCGGCGTGCTGAGCCCTGACCCCACCATCGACCGGATCACCCCGGGTTCCGGCGCCTACAACCGGCGTACCGCGCAGGCTCCGCCGCGGCAGTTCTGCGACAGCACGAACAACTGCGCCTACGGCACCTCGCAGACGCCGAACGCGCCGGACGTGGTCGGTGAGCCGGCCGGGCCGTGCCAGCACAAGAACAGCGCCGGCCAGTACGACCTGCAGTGCTGGTACCACAACGTGAACAACACCTGGAAATCCGACTGCAACCAGACCTGCGGCATCGAACTGCTGCGGTTCGACCCCGGGTTCGCCTACCAGGACGACGGGAACTCCTACCCGCCGAACTGCGGGCTGGGCGGGCTGCCGGCCGGCGCCCAGATCGTGGACGACGTGCCGGACAGCACGCCGATCGTCCGGACCGGCTGTACGCACAACTTCACCAACGCCGGCACGTTCAGCTTCACCTTCAAGCCGGACAGCGCAAGCCAGTACCCCGGCAAGATGGACACCCACCAGCTCGGCGCCGGCTTCGGCGGGCACTTCTGGTTCACCCACACCAGGACCGCGGGCGCCGAGGGCGGCAAGCTCGAGGTGAACGCGGCCTGGAAGCTGAACACCACCCGGAACGGCCCGATGCGGATCCTGGTCGCGCTGCCGGACATCGCGACCCAGACGAACAACGCCCGGTACGTGGTGAAGACCGCGAACGGTGACCGGGTCCGGGTGATCAAGCAGCCGGGCTCCGGCAACCGCTGGGTGAACCTGGGCGCGTTCATGTTCAACGGCACGCCCGAGGTCGACCTCACCTCGGTCGCCGCGGACGGCAGCGGCGACCAGGACATCGCCTTCGACGCGGTGGCCTTCGTCCCGATCACCGGCACCTACAAGGAGGACTCGGTCGAGGTCGTGTCGGTGTTCGACGAGAACACCAACATCGACACCGCCGCGCCCAGCTCCTGGATCTCCGGCCCGATCAAGAGCCGGCAGGCCCTGTACGACTGGGCCACCTCGAACGTCAACGACATCCTGGCGATGCCGGACTGCCCCCCTGAGTTTGTGGGGGACTGCCTGCTGCCGAAGGTGAAGGCCTGGGCCAACAGCTGGCGCGCCCAGGTGCTGGCCGCGGGCACCGACCTGGTGAACCACCCGGACGGGAACAGCATCGCCAAGTGGATCGGCTTCTCGAACTCCTACCTCGACCGGCCGGCGACCGATCAGCGGCCGGCCCGGTTCGACGATCCGGACAACATCAAGATGCGGGAGAAGTCGACGATCTCCTACGTGGTCGGCAGCGACGGCAAGATCATCTCCGGCAGCGAGTTCGTCAACTACGAGCACCTGCTCGGCAACACCCACCTGCCGCAGTTCCTGCTGGACCTGTTCGCGGCGATCAGCCAGACGTACGCGATCTCGCCACCGAACCTGGACTACCGGATCCAGGACCTGAACGTGCACGACCACGCCTGGGACAGCACCAACCCGGACGTGAACGGTGACCTGCCGGCCCGGGCGTACGCCTACGCCGGCAAGGCACCGGTGCTGACCGACAACACCTCGACGCCGACCACGACCAACGCGACCTGCGTCGCGGTGCTCGGGGTGGCCGGCGGGGTGGACGGGTACCGGCCGATGCTCGGCGAGGACGGCCCGTCCGACGCGTTCGACAACTGGATCAGCCGGATGGAAGACAGCGACATGGTGCCGTCGAAGGTGCTGGACCTCGCCGAGGACGTGCAGGACACGTTCTTCAACCCCGGCGCCATCCCGGGCGTGAACGCGACCGTGCTGACCCAGGCACCGCCGATCTGGGCGGAGCTGAACTACCGGGCCTGCACCGACGGGACGATCCAGAAGAACTCGAACCGGCCGCTGCTGCGGGTGAGCTGGCCGATCGACCAGTACTTCTACCACAACGGTCGGGCGATCGACCTGAACGGCAACTTCTCCAACAGCAACCAGCCGGTGATCAGGGGCAACTTCCACAACTTCTCCGCGCTGCCGGACCCGAACCAGGACTTCCCGCTGTGGCCGAACCCGTTCGGCGACTGCGGCGCGGCCACGGATCAGTCCGGTAACCCGTGGGGGATCTCGCCCGCACCGATCCCGCAGGACGCGGGGATCAACCCGGCGCACGCCCACTTCTGCCTGGACAAGGATCTGCCGAGCGACCCGCCCTTCAGTTCCTAGTCGACGGACCGGAACGGCCGGTGCCGGCGGGGGCTCCCCGCCGGCACCGGCCGTTCCACTGTGGACTGTCGCCTGTGGACCATCGGGTGGGGACGGGCCGGCGGCGGGCCCGGAGCGGGACGGCGGAGTGGGCCGGCACCGGCCGGTCGAGCCCGGCGGCGATCCAATCGGCGGCCGCCGGGCGGGCCGCGGCCGTGCGGCGGCGAGTTATACCGCTCTCCGGACGGTCATGCCGACCTCGGGCCGGTGCACCCGCGCCCGGCGCGGTTAGGGCAGCGTGTCCGGCGCCCGCCTGTTTTGTTGTGACCCGGCGGGCGCGTCACACCCCCTCGCGGTCACCTGCAAGGAGACCCGGATGTCGCACGCCGCCCACCGCCGCTTCTGGCGCCGTACCGTCCCACTCACCCTCGTCGCCGGCCTGGCCCTGTCGCTCGGGCTGTCCGCCGCTCCGGCGCTGGCGGCCCCCGCGGTGCCGTCGCCGGATGTCGACCTGCCGGCGAGCGCGCCGGTGGCGACGGCACCGCGCACCGTGCCCGATGCCCAGCGGGATGCCGTGCTCGGCGCGGGCTGGCA
This sequence comes from uncultured Actinomycetota bacterium, assembly GCA_963714145.1. Classification (GTDB taxonomy): domain Bacteria; phylum Actinomycetota; class Actinomycetes; order Mycobacteriales; family CADCTP01; genus JBBWZH01. The sequence goes on from OY970235.1 coordinate 302,343, forward strand.
GTCGTCCACCGACCGGGCGTGGACGACGATCGGCGACGCCGACGGGCTGCACCTGCTGGTGGCCGACGCCGCGCAGGGCTACCGCTGGCGGACGGTGGCGACGCTGGCCGAGCAGGGCATCGAGGCCGACCAGTGGATCGGCAACGCGTGCGTGACCGCGTCCGGCCGGCGGGCCGTCGTCGTGTACGCACCTCGCACGTTCACCAACAAGGCCGACCTGGCCGCCCGGGGTGGCTTCACCGCGATCGTCGACCTGAGCACCGGCGCGGTGACCAAGCTGCCGGTGATGACCACGCTCGCGTACTACAACCCTGGCTGCGGCGACGGCGAGAACGCGATCCTCACCCAGGAGGGCACCGAGGACCTGCACAGGACCCGGCTGATCCCGCTGGACGCGGCGGCCGGCAAGCTCAGCAAGAAGATCGAGATCCTGGGCCAGCTGACCTCCGCGGTGCCGACCGCGGCCGGGATCGTAGCCGCCGACAACGGCGCGCTGGTCCGGGTCGGCGGTGACGGCACCCGCCGGGTACTGGCGCCGACCACCGGTGTCCCGTTCAAGCTGAACGTGGACGCCGACGGCGGTGTCGTGTTCATGGAGCAGCAGGGCACCGACCAGGCCGCAGTACGCCGGTCCACGGTGCCGAGGCTGCCGGCCGGGGCGGGCGCCATCCCGATGGGGACGGTGACCACGCTCGCGTCCGGCCCGCTGACGCGGCAGGACGTGGTGTCCGGCAAGGCCGGCCGGGTGTTCGTCACGGGCGCGGGCACGCCGGCCGGGGCGAAACTGCCGCCGAGTGTCTCGCTGCTGGCCGCACCGGCCGGCGCGCAGCCGTCGATGCAGGGCCGGCTGGTGCTGACCTCGGTCCAGACCGCCGTGCCGGACGCGAAGACGGCGCCGACCTGGGACCCGACCGCCGCGCAGCCGGTGCAGATCTCGGCGACGTCGGCGGTGACCGGCAAGGCCGTCTCGTTCAGCGCGCCCACCGACGCGACGGAGCAGCCCGGGGGAGTCGCGCCGGCCGGCAAGAAGCTGAGCCCCGCGGTGACGACGACCGTGCCGAAGGGCGCGCTGGCCGCCGGCGACCCGCACAGCCCGGCCGACTTCGCCGACCGGTACTGCTCGGTGCCGCGCAACGACCCGGCGAACCAGGCGTTGCAGCCCAAGCCGCGGCAGGTGGAGTGGGCCGTCGACCAGGCCGTGCGCAACGTGCTGACGGTCAGCCGGCCGGCGAACTGGAAGAACCTGGGCATGCCGGCCTACACGCCGCAGGGCCTGTTCCCGGGCGAGACGCTGAACGGCGGCGGGTTCGTGCCGTCCCAGATCATGCTCGGGGTGGCGGCGCAGGAGTCGAACCTGTGGCAGGCGGCCCGGTTCGCGATCCCCGGCGTGACGGCCAACCCGCTGATCGGCAACTACTTCGGCGTCAACATCTACAACGCCGACCCGAACGACGACTGGACGATCAAGTGGGCGGACGCCGACTGCGGGTACGGCGTGACCCAGGTGACCGACGGGATGCGGCTGGCCGGGCACACCAAGCCCGGCGAGACCGCGTACGCGTACCAGACCCAGCGGGCGGTCGCGCTGGACTTCGCGGTGAACGTCGCGGCCGGCGTGAAGATCCTCGAGCTGAAGTGGAACCAGACCCGCGGCGCCGGCATGACGATCAACAACGGTGACTCGTCCAAGATCGAGAACTGGTACTACGCGCTCTGGGCGTACAACTCGGGGTTCCACGACAACCCGAACAACGGCACGCCGTGGGGCGTGGGCTGGGCGAACAACCCGGCCAACCCGCGCTACCCGGCCAACCGGGACGCGTTCCTGGACGTGACCTACGCCGACGCGGCGCACCCGCAGAACTGGCCGTACGAGGAGAAGGTGATCGGCTGGGCCGGGCACCCGATCAACTCGATCGAGTCGCCGAACGTGACCGTCGCCGGGTACCGGGCGGCCTGGTGGAACGGCGGCGTGGCCGACCCGAACCCGGCCATCGACCGGACGATCCCGGGCAGCGGCGCGTACAACCGGCGGATGGCGCAGGCGCCGCCGCAGCAGTTCTGCGACGCCTCGAACAACTGCGCGTACGGCACCAAGCAGACCCCGAACGCACCCGACGTCATCGGCGAACCGGCCGGGCCCTGCCAGCACAAGAACAGCGCCGGCCAGTACGACCTGCTGTGCTGGTGGCACTTCGTGAACAGCACCTGGAAGTCCAACTGCTCGCTCACCTGCGGCAACGAGCTGCTGCGGTTCGACCCCGGGTACGTCTACCAGGACGACGGCAACTCCTACCCGCCGAACTGCGCGCTGGGCGGGCTGCCGTCCGGCGCGCTGGTGATCGACGACCTCGCGGACTCGGTACCCGTGGTCCGCTCGGGCTGCAGCCGGACGTGGACCAGCGCCGGCCAGTTCGACATGACCTTCGCCAGCGACGCCACCGGCGCCTACCCGTCCAAGATCGACTTCCATCAGCTCGGCGCTGGGTTCGGCGGCCACTTCTGGTTCGGCCACACCCGCACGTCCGCCTCGTCCACGATGCAGGTCACCGGCACCTGGACGCTGAACCGGCAGCTCAACCAGTACGGCCGGGTGCTGGTCCACCTGCCCGATATCGGTGCCCAGACGCAGCAGGCCAAGTACGAGATCGACCTGGGCAGCGGCACGTTCGACGCCGCCGGCAAGGCGCACCGCTACCTGCCGCAGAACCGGCAGGCGAACAACTGGGTGTCGATCGGCGTGTACAAGTTCGCCGGCACCCCCCGGGTCAAGCTCAGCACGCAGACCATGGAGGGGTACGGCGAGGAGGACATCGCCTTCGACGCGGTGGCTTTCCAGCCGCTGGCCGCCAAGCCGCGGCACGTGGTCGCCCTGCTCGGTGACTCGTACACTTCCGGCGAGGGCGCCACCAACTACTACGCCGAGAGCGACAACAACCACGGCTCGACCCGGTGGAACGCCTGCCACCGCAGCCGGAACGCCTGGGGCCGCAAGCTGACCCTGCCGGGCACGACCGCCAGCCTCGGCTCGCTGGCCGACTCGTTCAGCACCTCGGCCGAGCTCGGCTTCGTCGCCTGCTCCGGCGCGTCCGACTGGAACGTCAACGGGACGCAGGGGGTGCCGTCGTCCTGGACCGACACGGCCAACTACCAGTGGGGTGACGGCGAGTTCCGGGAGGTCCCGCAGGTCGACTCCGGCGTCCTCACCAACGACACCACGCTGGTGATGCTGTCGATCTCGGGCAACGACGACGGAGCCTTCGTCAACGCCGTGACCGAGTGCGCGGACCTGGGGAACTGCGCCAATGACGACACCTTCCTCCCGCGCTACAAGGCGAAGATCGACGCCGCCCAGGCGGACGTCACCACCACCCTGACCCAGATCCACAACCGGGCGCCCAACGCGCAGATCCTGCTCGTCGGCTACCCCGAGCTACTCAGCCGGACGGTCAAGTGCACCGGCTCGTGGTACTTCGACGGCACCGAGGCGGACGCCCTGGCCCAGCTCGCCAACTACACCGCGACCAAGGAGGCGGCGACCGCGCAGAGCGTGCGGGTCAGCACCACTCCGAACACCAAGGTCGACGTCGCCAACCCCATCCCGGCGTTCGTCGGGCACGGCGGCTGCGACGACCCGGAGTGGATCAACAAGATCGTGGTCGGCCCCAACAGCGACGGCGACTTCCACAGCGGCGACAAGGCCGCCGTCTGCGTCAAGGTGCCGTTCGCCACCGACCCGTGCCTGAGCCGGGAGAGCTTCCACCCGAACCAGGCGGGGACGACCGGCTACGTCGGCGTGGTGCAGACCAGGCTGAGCGACATCGGATACTTGGGCGGATGACCGACCCACCCACCGACCGACCGGGCCGCCGGCCAGCCACGTTCGCCTCGTGGCTGGCCGGCGGCGCGTTCGTCGCCGTGCTGCTCGCCGTCGGCTTCGTCGGGTGGCTCTTCGGTGGCATCGGCAGGTCGGCCCGGCACGGCGACGAGGACGCGCTGGCCGGCGTCCGCAGCGGCGCCCGGCACGCCGCCGAGCAGTTCCAGCTGGCCGCCGCGGACGGCACCCTCACCGACGCGGAGATCGCCCGGGCGGCAGCGCTCTCGTCCGGCCGGGTCCTGCAGGTGCGCCGCGAGGCCGGCCAGCTCTCGGTCGTGTTGTCGGTGCACGCCCAGTCCAGCGCGGCATTCGGGTCGACCGGTGCGACCCGCTGCTTCGGCTACGCCATCCCGCTGCCGCTGGTACCGGCCACAGCCGCCACCGTCACCGAGCTGGGTTCCTGCCCGCCGGCATCGCCGCCCCCGGCCAGCGCGACCCCCACCCCCAGCGGCTGACGGGGACCCGTCCCGGCTGACGGGGGACCCGTCCATCGGGCCCGGTCGCGGTGGACCGTCCCGGGTGGACCGTCGAGTGTGGACGGCGGCGGCTGGCTAGCGGCGGGCCCGGAGCAGGACGGCGGAGTGGGCCAGCACCGGCAGGTCGAGGCCGGCGGCGATCCGGCGGGCGGCCGGTGGCGGCGGGCCGGAGTCGGCGGTGTCCACCAGCACGTCGTAGTTGCTGGCCCAGGGCGAGGTGGGCAGCAGGAAGACCGCGTCCCGGTCGCCGGCGTGCAGCACCAGCAGGTAGGACCGGTCCAGCAGCCGCTCGCCGCGCGGGCCGCGGTGCCGGATACCGCGGCCGTCCAGGTACATGCCCAGCGTCCGGGTCTCCGGGGAGAGCCACTCGGCCGCGGTCATCTCGAAGCCGTCCGGGCGGAACCAGGCCAGGTCCTTGCGGCCGCGGCCGCCCGGCACCGGCCGGCCGTCGAAGAAAGCCCGCTGCCGCAGCACCGGCGAGCGCCGGCGCAGCGCGATCAGCCGGCGGACCAGGGCATGCAGCTCGACCGTGTCCTTGTCGTCCATTCCGGCCCAGTCCAGCCAGGAGATCGGATTGTCCTGGCAGTACGCGTTGTTGTTGCCGCCCTGGGTGCGGCGCAGCTCGTCACCGGCGACCAGCATCGGCACCCCGGTGGCGATCAGCAGGGTCAGCAGCATGTTGCGGGTCTGCCGCAGCCGCAGCGCGTTGACCGCCGGGTCGTCGGTCTCGCCCTCCGCCCCGCAGTTCCAGGACCGGTTGTCGTCGGTGCCGTCCCGGTTCTCCTCGCCGTTGGCCTCGTTCCGCTTGCGGTTGTACGTGCTCAGATCGCGCAGCGTGAAGCCGTCGTGGCTGGTGACGAAGTTGATCGAGGCGAACGGGCGGCGGCCGTCGTCGGCGTACAGGTCCGACGAGCCGGTCAGCCGGTAGCCGAGATCCTGCACACCGGTCGGCGCGCCGGACCAGAACGACCGCGCGGTGTCCCGGTACTTGCCGTTCCACTCCGTCCACAGTGGAGGGAACTCGCCCACCTGGTAGCCGCCCTCGCCGACGTCCCAGGGCTCGGCGATCAGCTTCACCTCGGACACCACCGGGTCCTGGTGGATCACGTCGAAGAACGCGGACAACTTGTCCACATCGTGGAACGAGCGGGCCAGTGCGGCGGCCAGGTCGAACCGGAACCCGTCCACGTGCATCTCGGTGACCCAGTACCGCAGCGAGTCCATCAGCAGCTGCAGCACGTACGGGTGCCGGACGTCGAGGGTGTTGCCGCAGCCGGTGTAGTCGGCGTACCGGCGCCGGTCCTCGGCCAGCAGCCGGTAGTAGCCGGCGTTGTCGACACCGCGGAAGGCCAGCGTCGGGCCCGCCTCGTCGCCCTCGGCGGTGTGGTTGTAGACCACGTCCATGATCACTTCGATGCCGGCCGCGTGCAGCGCCCGGACCATCGCCTTGAACTCGCGCACCTGCTCGCCCGCGGTGCCGGCCGACGCGTAGCCGGCGTGCGGGGCGAAGAAGCCGATCGTGTTGTAGCCCCAGTAGTTGGTCAGCCCGCGGCGCAGCAGCCCCGGCTCGGGCACGAAGTGCTGCACCGGCAGCAGTTCCACCGCGGTGATGCCGAGGTTCACCAGGTGCTCGATCGCGGCCGGGTGGGCCAGCCCCGCGTACGTGCCGCGGAGCGCCTTCGGCACGCCCGGGTGCCGCATGGTGAAGCCGCGCACGTGCAGCTCGTAGATCACGGTGTCTTCCCACGGCACCCGCGGCCGGTGTTCGTCGCCCCACGGGAACGCGTCGTGCACCACCACCGAGCGGGGTACGTACGGCGCCGAGTCGCGCGGGTCCGCCTGGTCGCCGTGCGGGTCGCCGGTGTAGCCGAAGATCGCGTCGTCCAGCGTGAGCCGGCCGTCGATCGCGCGCGCGTACGGGTCGAGCAGCAGCTTCGCCGGGTTGTACCGGTTGCCGTGCTGCGGCTCGTACCGGCCGTGCACCCGGAACCCGTACCGCTGCCCGGGGCCGACCTGCGGCAGGTAGCCATGCCAGACGTGATACGTCGACTCCTCCAGCTCCACCCGGGTCTCGCCGCCGTCCCGGTCGAACAGGCAGACCTCGACGCCCTCGGAGCCGGCGCTCCAGAGCGCGACGTTGGTGCCCTCGCCATCCCAGTTGGCGCCGAGCGGGCGCGGCCGCCCCGGCCACGGCCGGCCGGCACCGCCGACCGCCCGGCGCGCCTTGCCGACCCGGCCCGGCGCGGACCCGTTCGGAGCGCCGCGGCCGCCGTCCGGCTCGGCGGGCACGGCACCCGGCACCGGCACCAGCTCGGTGCTGCTGTTCGGCCGGATCGCCGGGCGGAGCGGCGGCGGTTGATCCCCCATGACCTGCATCGTCGCACGGGCCGGTAGCGGTCCGATCGGGCCCGGCTGGGCCGTCGCGGGCAGCTTCGGGGGTGATCTGGACTTCTCCGGCGGCGCGCCGGAGGCACCGCTACCGGGCCGTCCGCACCGATGCGCTTGGATAGGCCCGTGACGGTGCCAGCCCGCCGGCCTCCTCCGCTCCGCTCCGCGGCGCCTCAGCCGGCACCCGCGACGCGCACCGCGGAGGCCGGCTCGTGAGCGAGACCGACGACCTGGTCATCCGGATGGACCGGGTCGGGCTGCGGCGCGGGAACGCCCACCTGCTGCGGGACGTGTCGTGGTCGGTCGAGCTGGACGAGCGTTGGGTGGTGCTCGGCCCGAACGGCGCCGGCAAGACCACGCTGCTGCAGCTGGCCGGGGCCGAGCTGCATCCCAGCACCGGCCAGGTGCACGTGCTCGGCGAGCGGATCGGCAAGGTGGACGTGTTCGAGCTGCGGCCGCGGATCGGGCTGACCAGCGCGGCGCTGGCGCAGCGGCTGCCACCGTCCGAGCGGGTGCTGGACCTGGTGGTCAGCGCCGGCTACGCGGTGCTGGGCCGCTGGCGCGAGCAGTACGACGAGACCGACGAGAGCCGGGCCCGCGGGCTGCTCTACCAGCTGGGCGTGGCCGAGCTGGCGGACCGGCAGTTCGGCACCCTGTCGGAGGGCGAGCGCAAGCGGGTGCAGATCGCCCGCGCCCTGATGACCGACCCGGAGCTGGTGCTGCTGGACGAACCGGCCGCCGGGCTCGACCTGGCCGGCCGGGAGCAGTTGGTGGCCCGGCTCGCCGACCTGGCCGCCGACCCGGACGCGCCGGCCATGGTGCTGGTCACCCACCACGTCGAGGAGATCCCGCCCGGGTTCACCCACGCGATGCTGCTGCGCGGCGGCCAGATCGTGGCCGCCGGCCTGCTGGCCGACGTGGTCCGCTCGGACCTGCTCAGCGTGACCTTCGGTACGCCGCTGTCGGTCGAGCGGTCCGACGGCCGCTACTTCGCCCGCGGCGTGCGGTAGCCGTCCCGGCCGGGCCGGCCACCGTCGCCTGTGGACGGATCGGGCCGGCCGGCGCCGGCACCGCGGCGGAGTGCCGCGGACCGGCGGTAGGCCGGCAGCCACGCCGATTTTCCGGAGAAGCTGCCGCGGACGCCGACATCATGCACGATTAGTGCCGACACTCGTCGGGACGGCGCCGCATGGACCGCCGGGCCACCGAGCCGGCACCTGGCGGACCGGTTCGGTGGCCCGGCCCACGCGCGGCCGCTCGGCGGCCCGGCGGGGGCCGGTGCCCCGCGTCGATGTCCCGCGTCAGTGGCCCCGCGTCAGTGCCCCGCGCCGAAGGACGGGTCGGCGATGCCCTCGGCGAACGCGGCCGTCGCCGCCCGGGACGAGGTGATCCGCCAGTCGTTGGTGACGGCGGTCGGGCCACCCGATCCGGACGTGACCGTGTTGTGGAACCAGGCGAAGCCGAGCAGGTCGGCGTTCTCCGGCGACTTGAACGCGGCGAACAGGTTGTTGATCCAGATCACTTTGCTGCCGCCGTTCTCGGTGGCGCCGATCTCGCTGAGCAGGATCGGTTTCGCCGCGTGCGGGAACAGCGTCGGGCTGCGCAGCTTGCGCAGTGTCGGGCCGTAGGTGGTGTCGAAATCGGGTGCCTCGGCGGTGCGCCGGTAGTAGCCGGACAGCCCGATCCAGTCAACGTAGTCATCACCGGGGTAGAAGTTGCGGAAGTCGGAGCGGGCCCAGGTGATGATGTTCGGGCTCCACACCCAGAGCACGTTCGTGGCGCCGGCCTGGGTGAAGACGTCGTGCACGTGCTGCCACATCAACTGGTACCACTCGGCGCCGGTCCTGCCGTCCCGGCCGTTCACCTTGGCGTATACCGACCAGGGGTACCAGTCGCCGTTCATCTCGTGGTCCAGCCGGATCGCCAGCGGCAGCCCGAGCGCGGCCACCTGGTGCGCGTACGTGCGCAGGTAGGGGTCCAGCGAGCCGTTGGCGATGTCGGCCAGCGCGTAGCCCGGGCGCTGGTTCACCGCGCCGCCCGGGCCCATGTCCGCCTTCGGCCGCAGCTCCCAGGTGAGGAGCGGCAGCATGCCGCGGTTCCACGCGGACAGCACCGCGTCGGGCCGGAACGGTTCGTCCCCGGCGCCGAAGTAGCCGGCCAGGTTCGGCGTCTTGCCGACCGCCCGCGCCACCCGGTCCACTTCGGACCACCGGTACGGCGACTGCTCGGTGTAGAGGCCGTAGTAGTGCAGCTTCGGGTCGCGCAGGTCGGCGATCGGCGGCGCTACCGGCTTCGGCGTGACCTTCGCCCAGACCGGCAGCGACGGCGGCCGGTTCGGGTCCACCGGAAGCTCGGCGCAGGCGATGCCGTCGTCGTTGTACGGCCCGGGCGCCCCGTCCAGCCCGAGCGGGTCGGACAGGTCGGCCAGGTAGGCGGCCTGCGCGTCCTGCTGCCACCGGAAGTCCCAGCACTTCTTCGGGTGCGGCTTGGCCGCGGGGGCGGCGCCGACCGGCCGCGGGGCCGGTGCCGCCGGGTCCGGGCTGTGGGCCGGCGGCCGGGCCGGCGCCGGCGCGTCCCGGTGCCGGGTGGCGGTGGCCGGGGCGGCGTGCGCGAGCCGGGCGCGCAGCGCGGCCACCTGGGCCTTCAGGGCGGCGTCCGGGTCGGCGGTGGCCCGCCGGGCCCGGCTGGCCGGCTGCGGCCGGGAGTCCTGCTGCGGCAGTGACTGCCGGTCTAACCCGTGGCCGGGCAGCGGGTTCGTGAGGATCTGCCCGGCTGCGTGGCGGGCCAGTGGGGACGTCCAGATCGCATAGCTGACGGCGGCCAGTGCAATGGCCATCACGAAGGCGAGAAGCCGAACCCGGGACGGGACGACTGAGTGTTCAGGCATGGTGCAGCACCTCCAGGGCGATGATCGTCACGCCAATCAGGTAGGGGACGGCCGCCAGCGGGTTGACCGGGCGCGACCAGAGCAGGGGACGGGTCCGGGCGCCGGCCGGATCGGCCGGGCGACCGGTTGGCGAGCCGGGCCGCGGTCCGGCCGGGTCACCGAACCCGGTACCGGCCGCGGTGATATCGGCCGCCGCGGCGCCGGCCGGGAGCGCGCCGGCCGCGGGGGCCGGTGCGGCACCGGCCAGCGCCGCCGGACGGATGGTGTCGGCGGCCCCGGCGTAGCCGTGTGCTCGGGTGCCCCAGCCGCTGACATGCGCCATCCGGAAGAAACCGATCAGCCGGATCGGCATCAGGAACAGCGTGGAGAGTGCGATGAACACGGGCAGCCGGAGGAAGTCACCCGGCCGCTCGGACAGGTGCCGCAACTGCCGCACGCCCATCGAGAGCATCGAGGCGACGACCGCCAACGCGATCACCCGCAGCACCCCGGACTGCACCCCGTAGGCGGCCAGCATCGAGGTGTAGAAGTTGATCCCGGTGCCGGTGGCGGCCCGGTACACCCAGCCGATCGTGGCGCCCAGCAGCAGGAACGGCAGCGCGATATCGGCGAGGAAGGACACCGCCAGCACCGGCGCGTGCGCCAGCATCCAGGGCAGCATCCGCAGGGTGTTGTACTGGCTGCCGCGGGCCCAGCGCAGTTGCTGCTTGAACAACCGGCCAACAGTGGTCGGGCACTCGGTGTAGACCAGGCTGGTGTACTGGTAAACCGTCCGGTAGCCGGCCTGCAGGGTGAGGTTGGTCAGCGCCCGGTCGTCGGAGACCTCCAGGAACACGCCCAGGAAGCGCTGGCTGAGGAACTGCGGCATCACCCGGTTCAGCAGGTCGCGGCGGAACGCGATGGTCCGCCCGGGCAGGCAGCCGACCTGACCGAGCACGCTCTGCGCCGGCATCGCGTACAGCGCCCGGCTGTTCTCCAGCCAGTCCGACCAGCGGGTGAGCCAGCAGCGGTCGTAGTCGAGGATGCGCTGCCGGCTGGTCACCCCGCCGACGGTCGGGTCCGCGAACGGCTTGACCAGTTCGCTCAGCGTCCGCTCGGTCCAGACCGTGTCCGAGTCGACCAGCACGACGACCTCGCCGCTGGCGGCCTCCACCCCGAGCCGGACCGCGTTCCGTTTGCCGCGTACCGGTGTCCACAAGCGACTGACGCCGAACTCGTCGCAGGCCGCCTCCAGCGCCGGGCTCCGCGGCCCGTTCAGCACGACGATGACTTCGTCCGGCTGCTGCGCGGCCACCCGGCCGAGCACGTTGCGGAACAGCTCCACCGGTTCGTCCACCACCGGGATTACCACGCTGGTGCTGGGGGTGAAGGGCGCTGTCCACGGCCGGTACCGGCGGGACAGCGCGACCTTCACCAGCCAGAGCAGCCAGACGATCGCGGAGAAGACGGCGAACAGGTAGAGCGGTCCATTGCTGACAACAGCGTGCCGGATCTGCAGCAGGAAGACGAACACCGATTCCCCCGTGATCGCGACCGCGCCGGAAGGGTGGCGCGGGAGCAGACTCGGCGGGGAGCGTACCCCGGCAACTACTGTCTGTTGCAAATCAATGCAGAGAGTAGCTGCACTATTGGGCAGAGCATCGGTCTAGCGCGTGCTGAAGACCTGGTCGCTACCGCGCACGGTGCCGGCCGCGTTGGTCGCCACGATCCGGTAGTGATATGTCGTGTGTGGACGGAGCGCGGTCAGCGTCCCCGGCGCGCTGCGCTCCCAGGTGGCCTGCTCCAATGGTGTGGTCGCGGTCTTGGTGCCGTAACCGGTGGTCGTGCCGAACTCGTAGTGGTAGCGGGAATCGAGTGAGTGCGGGTGCACCGCGCCGTTCAGCTGCGCCCCGGAGCTGGTGATGCTGGACGCGCCGCTGCGGTAGCTGGTGGTCGGTGCGCCCGGGGTGTCGAAGGTGGACGTCCTGGTGGTGCTGCCGGCCGCGGTGCTGGCGGTCACCCGCAGGTAGTACCGGGAGCCCGGGGCCAGCCCGCTGACCTGCTGGGACAGCGCGATGGTGCCGGTGCTGGCGTCGACCGCGATCGGGTCGCCGTGCTGCCGGTACGCGGTGCTGGTGTCCCACTCGAACCGGGCGGTGCCGGCCAGGCCCTGCGGCGAGACCCAGGCCCGCAGCGTCGCCGCGGTGCCGGTCACGTCGCGGGTGCCGGTGGTGACCACCGGGGCGTCGGCGGACCTGATCTGGCCGGCGTCGGCGGCCCGCCGCCCGGCCTGGTCGGTCAGGGTCAGGGTGGCGGTGAACGTGCCGGCGGCGTAGGTGTGCGCCAGGTCCGCCGGTGGCCGGCCGGTGCCGGCGGCGGTCGCGCCGTCGCCGAAGTCCACGGCCCAGCTGGCCACGCCGGTGCCGGTGGCCGCGCCGCTGCCGGTGCTCGCCGACCCGTCGAAGTGGACGGTCAGCGGCGCGGCACCGAGCCGGGTGCTCGCCGCCAGCAGCGCGCTGGCCCGCGGGTGGGTGTAGCTGTCCGCGCCGACGCCGATGAACGCGTCAGCCGCCGAGCCGGTCGAGTCGATCCACCACGGGCAGGTGCCGTGCGCGTCCAGATACGACATCGCCTTGAGCTGCGGCCAGGACTTCGCCAGCGCCAGCGCGTCCCGGATCCAGCCGGCCTTGCGGCCGGGCTGCGCCGGATCCTCGACCGATCCCCACTCGGCCAGCATCAGCGGCTTGTCGTGGCGGCCCGCCCAGGCCGCGAACGGCGCGGTGATCTGCGCCAGCGAGCGCCAGCTTGGTCGCCTGGCCCGGCAGGCAGCCGAACCAGTTGAACGCGTCCAGGGCGATCCAGTCGACCACGTCGTCGCCCGGGTAGAACGAGTCGGTCACGCCCGGCTTGCTGAACGTCGAGGTGGTCACGATCCAGGTGAACGCGACGTTGCGGGCCCCGCGGGCGGCGAACACCTGCCGGTAGTGCCGCCAGGCGGCGACATACTCCGCGGCCGTGCCGTAGCTGGCGTTGCCGGCCAGATCCGCCTCGTGGTGGAAAGAGAGGTACACCGGCGCGGTCAGGGTCTTCAGGCCGTCCGCCTGGTTCGCGATCGTGGCGTCCTGGTCGCCGCGGGCGATCGAGGCCCAGGAGACCTGCCGGCCGCTCCCGTACTTCGGCTTGATCGACAGGATCGGCGTGCGGCCACGCTGGACATCGGTGCGCAGCACGGTGTCCGGCTCCGCGTCGTCCCAGAGCCGGTAGACCCGGTGCAGGTCCAGCTTGCGGGAGAGCATGTCCTCCTGCTCGGACAGCGTCGCCTCGGTCAGCTGGCCGCTGCCGGTGGTCGGCAGCCCGGCGCCGAAGAGCACGCCCTGGTTCGGCACCAGGTCACCGGCCACCGGCGGCGCATCGGTCGGGCGGTGGCCGGCCGGGTGCGGCTGGCCGGCCGCCGCGAACGGCGCGGTGCTGGCGAGCACCGCCGTGACGGCGACCACGGCAACCCCGGCGAGCCGGGTCAGGCGGGCGACTCGAAACATCAATCTCTCTCCCCATGATGGACGGTGCTATCCAGTTCATTCGGCCGGCGCGGCGGCGGCAGCGGTCGCCATTGGTCGCCTGGATCCGTGCCGGTGGTCGCCTCTTGCGGCGACCACCGGTCCCACCGCCGGCGTTCGGGCCGGCCGGAGCTGCCCGGGGGTGCCAGCCGGGTTCCACGTCGGGTGCGGCCCGGGTGCCGGTGCCGTCCGATCGCTGTCGGTCGCCGCGAGGCTAGGCATCCCTGGGCCGCTGCCCAGGTGACCCGTGGGTAGGCTCGCCGGCAGGCAGCGGCGCGGGGTGGAGGAGGTCGGGCAGTGGGTGAGTTCGTCACGTTCGACGTGGCCGACGGCGTGGGCACGATCCGGCTCGACCGGCCGCCCATGAACGCGCTGAACGCCGTGGTCCAGGAGGAGCTGCGGGCCGCGGCGGCGGAGGCCGCCGACCGCGCCGAGGTGCGCGCGGTGGTCGTCTACGGCGGCCCGAAGGTGTTCGCCGCCGGCGCCGACATCAAGGAGATGGTCAACCTCAGCTTCGCCGACATGGCTCAGCGGGCCGAGCGGCTGACCAGCGCGTTCGACTCGGTGGCCCGGATCCCGAAGCCGGTGGTCGCCGCCGTCACCGGGTACGCGCTGGGCGGCGGCTGCGAACTGGCGCTGACCGCCGACTTCCGGGTCTGCGGCGACAACGCCAAGCTCGGCCAGCCGGAGATCCTGCTCGGCATCATCCCCGGCGCCGGCGGCACCCAGCGGCTGGCCCGCCTCGTCGGCCCGGCCCGGGCCAAGGACATCGTGTTCACCGGCCGGTTCGTGGACGCCGAGGAGGCGCTGCGGATCGGCCTGGTCGACCGGGTGGTGGCCCCGGACGACGTGTACCCGGCCGCGGTGGAACTGGCGGCCCGGTACGCGGCCGGCCCGGCGATCGCGCTGCGCGCGGCCAAGGCGGCCATCGACGGCGGCCTGGACACCGACCTGGCCACCGGCCTGCGGCTGGAGAGCCACCTGTTCGCCGGCCTGTTCGCCACCGAGGACCGGCTGATCGGGATGCGCTCGTTCCTGGAGAACGGCCCGGGCAAGGCCGAGTTCGTGGGCCACTGACGGTGGTGACCCCGGAGCAGGTCGCCGCCGCCCGGCACGACCCGAAGCAGGCGAATGTCCTCTACCACGACTGGGAAGCGCAGAGCTACGACGAGAAGTGGTCGATCTCGTACGACGAGCGCTGCATCAGCTACGCGCGGGATCGGTTCAGCAAGATCGCCGGCACCGCCGGGTGGCCCTACCCGACCGCACTCGAACTGGGCTGCGGCACCGGGTTCTTCCTGCTCAACCTGATGCAGGCCGGGGTGGCCAGCGAGGGCTTCGTGACCGACATCAGCCCCGGCATGGTGGACGTCGCGCTGCGCAACGCCGGTGGGCTGGGCCTGCGCGTGTCCGGCCGGGTCGCCGACGCCGAGCGCATCCCGTACGACGACAACAGCGTCGACCTGGTCGTCGGGCACGCGGTGCTGCACCACATCCCGGACGTGGCCGTGGCGCTGCGGGAGGCGCTGCGGGTGCTCCGCCCCGGTGGCCGGTTCGTGTTCGCCGGCGAGCCGACCCGGTACGGCGACGTGGTGGCTCGCCGGCTGTCCCAGCTGACCTGGTGGGCGACCACCAACGTGACCCGGCTGCCGGCGCTGTCGGCCTGGCGCCGGCCGCAGCGCGAGCTGGCCGAGTCGTCCCGGGCGGCCGAGCTGGAGGCGGTGGTCGACCTGCACACGTTCCCGCCGGCAGAGCTGCGCCGACTGGCCATTGTGGCCGGAGCGGTCGACGTCGAGGTACGCACCGAGGAGCTGACCGCGGCCTGGTTCGGCTGGCCGGTACGGACCTTCGAGTGCGCGGTGCCGCGGGACCGGCTCGGCTGGGGCTGGGCGATGTTCGCGTACCGTACCTGGCAGCGACTGTCCACCCTAGACAGCAAAGTGCTGGCCCGGCTGGTGCCGGCGGGGCTGTTCTACAACGCCCTCGTCACCGGTACCAAGCCGGCTCCCGTTCAGCGTGGTTGACCGGCCACGCTGAGCGGCGCAGCCGCCTTGCTCGTGCTACCGTCGCCACCGTCGTTCGACGTTCCGACGAAGTGTGCAGACGCCCGCGGGACTGAACGCGGGCCGCCCGCCCTGAGTGGGTAGGTCCGCAAACGACCCGGCGGCCCGTACGGTGCGGGTCACCGGACCAGTTCCCCGAGGGAAAGAGACACAGCAGTGGCACAGGGCAGCGTCAAGTGGTTCAACGCGGACAAGGGTTTCGGCTTCATCGCCATCGACGGTGGCGGCGCTGACGTCTTTGTTCACTACTCCGCGATCCAGACCAGCGGCTACCGCAGCCTGGACGAGGGCCAGCGGGTCGAGTTCGAGATCACCCAGGGCCAGAAGGGCCCGCAGGCGGAGAACGTGCGCCCGGTCTGATCGACGGCGGTATCGCTAGAGCCACGCCAACGGCCGGTGGGCCTCATCCAGCGGGATGATCCACCGGCCGTCGGCATGTCTGCCGGCTGACCACCCACCACCGCTGGCCTCCGCCGGCTGGCCGTTCGGCCAGCTAGCCTCCCGGCCGGCTGGCCGCGCGGCTAGCCGGCTGCCGGCCAGCCGGCGGTTCTGCTGGCTTCGGCTAGCTGGTGGGGCGGGTGAGCTGGAAGGGCACCTGGGCCGGGTGCGCCTGCCGCTGTCCCAAGTAGACACGGCCGGCGCTGAGCCGGGCCCCGTCCACCCGCAGGTCGCCGACCACCAGCCGGGTGGCGCAGTCGGTGCCGAAGTCGATGCCGTCCACGTGGCCGTAGTCGTAGAACCGGAACTGGATCGAGTACCGGTCCGCGGACAGTGTCACCGTGTCCCGGCCCTCCAGCCGCACCGGCCGCAGCGCCAGCTTCCGGTTCGACGTGATGACACCGGTGAACACGTCCTTGCGGTCGCCACGGTGGGTGACCCGCAGGTGGAAGCCGGTCGCGTCGTGCCAGAGGTAGTCGCCGGCCCGGTCACCGCCGGCGAACCCTAGGGGCGCGCCCTGCACCCGGGCATCCCACCGGCCGAGCCCGCAGGTCGGCTCGGCCGGTCCGGTGCCCGGGTCGGTGGCGGCGGTACCCGCTGTCGTCGGGCCGGCCGGGGCCGCGCCGGTGCCGGTGGCGCCGTCGGTGCCGGTGGCTATGGCGGGCGACCCGGTGCCGGCAGCGCTGGCACCGTCCACAGTGGCCGGCCCGGCTGCGGTGTCGGTGCCGGCGGCGGTGCCCTCGGCGGCCGCCGGGGCGATGACGGCCAGCGGTGCCGGGTGGCCGGATCCGGGCCAGGCACCGGCGACCAGCGCGGCACCGACCCCGCCGATCGCCGCCACGGCGACCGCGGCCGTGATGATCAGTGGCTTCATTCCTGCTCCCGTCCGGGTAGCGCTGCCCGGTGCAGCGCGCCGGAGCATTTCTCGCCGATCGGCGTTCGGGCGGCGGTCGCCGCGATGTTCGGGCCAGGTCAAGCCCGCTGAGCCGGGCCCGGGGCCGGCCGGTAGCGTCCTACGCCGTGCCCGACCGCTCCGCAGCCCAGGCCGGCCCGCGGCAGGCCCGGTTCCTGACCTGGGCCAGCCTGCGCTGGATGATCCGGCACCGGGCCTGGACGCCCTGGTACCTGGTCCGGTACTGGCGGTTCTTCCGGTTCAAGCTGCGCAACCCGCATGTGATCACCGAGGGTTTCGTCTTCCTCGGCAAGAACGTCGAGCTGTACGCCCGGCGTGGCTACGGGCGGCTGGTGCTGGGCCGCTGGGTCCACATTGGACAGGGCAACGCGATCCGCTGCCACGAGGGCACCCTGCGGATCGGCGACAAGTGCGTGTTCGGCAAGGACAACACCGTCAACTGCTACCTGGACGTGGAGTTCGGCGCGACCACGATCGTCGCCGACTGGGTCTACATCTGCGATTTCGACCACGTGTTCAGCGATATCACCGTCCCGATCAAGGACCAGGGCATCGTGAAGACGCCGGTCCGGATCGGCCCGGACGTCTGGGTCGGCACCAAGGTCACGGTGCTGCGCGGGGTCACCGTCGGCCGGGGCAGCGTGCTGGCCGCGCACACCGTGGTGAACAAGGACGTCCCCGCGTACAGCGTGGTGGTGGGCGTGCCGGGGCGGGTGGTCCGGGACCGGGTCGCCGACTACCGGGCCGACGCCGCCCGCCGGGAGGCGCTGGCCGACATCGCCCGCAAGACCCGGGAGGCCGCCGCCCGCCCCGCCGACTGAGCGGCTCAGCGGCGGGCCGGCGCCACCGCTCCGCGCGCCCAGCTCACTCGCGTTCGGCTGCTCCCGCGCCGGGACGGCCGCGTACGCGGCGGGGGTTAGGGTGCGGCATGGTAACGGCGCAGGCCACCGGGGCGAAGCTGGACGGGCACGGCGGCGACGTCGCGCTCGGCGCGCTGCTCGGCTTCGGTGTGGCGGAGATGTTCACGCTGTCCGGCGGGCACGTGTTCCCGCTGTACGACGCGGCGGTGCGGGCCGGTGTGCGGATCGTCGACGTCCGGCACGAGCCGACCGCGGTGTTCGCCGCCGAAGGGCTGGCCAAGCTGACCCGCCGCCCCGGGCTGGCCGTGGTCACCGCCGGCCCGGGCGTGACCAACGCGGTCAGCGGGATCACCACGGCGTACTTCAGCGGCTCGCCGGTGGTGCTGCTCGGCGGCCGGGCGCCGACCGTGAACTGGGGGCGCGGCGGCCTGCAGGAGCTCGACCACGTGCCGATCCTGGCCCCGGTGACCAAGCACGCCTCGACCGCGACCAGCACCGGGGCGATCGGCGCCGAGGTCCGGGCGGCGGTGCTGGCCGCGCTCACCCCGCACCGCGGCCCGGCGTTCGTGGACATCCCGATGGACCTGATCTTCGCCCCGGCCACCGCGGAGCTGCCGCCGGCCGAGCCGCCGCGCGGCCCCGAGCCGGACCCGGACGAGGTGCTGGCCGCGGCCCGGCTGCTGGCCGCCGCGGAGCGGCCGGCGATCATCGCGGGCACCGACGTCTACTGGGAAGGCGCCTGGGACGCGCTGCGGCAGGCGGCCGAGGCGCTGCGGGTGCCGGTGTTCGCCAACGGGCTGGGTCGCGGCTGCCTGCCCGCCGACCACGAGCTGGCGTTCGCCCGCACCCGCGGCCTGCTGCGCCGGGAGGCCGACCTGGTGCTGGTGATCGGCACCCCGCTGGACTTCCGGCTCGGCTTCGGCGACTTCGGCGCCGCCACCGTGCTGCACGCGGTCGACCACCCGAGCCGGCGCGCCACGCACGCCCGGGTCGCGCTGGCCCCGGCCGGCGACCTGGGCACGATCCTGGCCGGGCTGGCCGGCCTGGCCGGCGCGCCGCGGGCCGACCACGAGCCCTGGCTGGCCCGGCTGCGGGCCGCCGAGGACGCCGCCCGCGCGGCCGAGCAGGCCCAGCTGGACGCCGACACCGACCCGATCAAGCCGGCCCGGGTGTACGGCGAGCTGCGCCGCCGGCTGGCCCGGGACGCGGTGCTGATCGGCGACGGCGGCGACTTCGTCTCCTACGCCGGCAAGTACCTCGACTCGTACCAGCCCGGCTGCTGGCTGGACCCGGGCCCGTACGGCTGCCTGGGCACCGGGCTGGGCTACGCGATCGCGGCCCGGGTGGCCCGGCCGTCCAGCCAGGTCGTGTTGATGCTCGGCGACGGCGCCGCCGGCATGTCCCTGATGGACGTGGACACGCTGGTCCGGCACCAGCTGCCGGCGGTGATCGTGGTCGGCAACAACGGCGGCTGGGGGCTGGAGAAGCACCCGATGCGCGCCATCTACGGCTACGACGT
Organism: uncultured Actinomycetota bacterium; assembly: GCA_963714145.1. Taxonomy (GTDB): domain Bacteria; phylum Actinomycetota; class Actinomycetes; order Mycobacteriales; family CADCTP01; genus JBBWZH01. The sequence goes on from OY970235.1 coordinate 321,300, forward strand.
CGCGGCCGACCTGCGCGCCGACACCCGCTACGACGAGGTGGCCGCCGCGCTCGGCGGCGCCGGCGAGACCGTGGAGCGCGCCGCCGACCTGGGCCCGGCGCTGGACCGCGCGTTCGCCGCCGGCGTCCCGTACCTGCTCAACGTGCGCACCGACCCGGCCGACGCCTACCCGCGCTCATCCGTACTCGCCTAGCCACCGGCCCCGGGTGCCATGACTCCAGAGCGTCTCCGGCTCGGTCGATCGACAGCGCGGCTGGCAGGCGGGTCGGCCACCCGGCGTTGACAGGCCGGCTGCGTGGTAGTCATAGTTATGACCATGACTACCACGTTGCCGTTGGCTGAGGTCAAGGCACACCTGTCCGAGTTGGTGGGTCGCGTCGATACTCAGCACGAGCGCGTGACGGTGACGATCTATGGCCGACCGGCGGCGGTACTGGTCTCGATCGACGATCTCGAGGCGCTGGAAGAGACGATCGCCGTGCTCAGCGACGCGGCCACCGTGCGCCGCCTGGCCGAGTCCGAGGCGGAGTTGGCGCGGGGTGAGGTTGTCGACGCGGACGGGTTGGCGGCGGCGATGGCTGCCCGGCGTGGCAAGCCTGCGTGAGTTCCGGCGAAGACGAGGACCGTTACCAGCTTCGTACGACTCCGACGGTGCGCCGGTCACTGACCGAACGGCTGCCGGAGGCGGTCGCGGCGGCAGCCTACGAGTTCATGATCGGACCGTTGCTCGACAACCCGTACAAGATCGGGAAACGCCTCACCGCACCGCTGGCGGACAAGTTCAGTGCGCGACGCGGCACGTACCGGGTCCTCTACGAGATCGACGATGGAACCAGAACGGTCACCGTCGTGGATGTCGATCACCGGGGTGACGTCTACCGCCCGCGCTGAGCCAGCCCGGCTGGTGGCAAGATGGGCGGGCCATGCGCGTGCTGATGTTGTCGTGGGAGTATCCGCCGGTGCTGGTCGGGGGGCTCGGCCGGCACGTGCATGCGCTCGCCGAGGCGATGGCCCGGGCCGGGCACGAGGTCACCGTGCTGACCCGGCACGTGGACGGCGCCGGGTTCGACGAGCTGGCCGGCGGGGTGCGGGTGGTCCGGGTGCCCGATGACCCGCCGCTGTTCGGTTTCGAGACCGAGCTGCTGGCCTGGACGATGGCGTTCAACCACGCGCTGACCAGGGCCGGCCTGGACGTGGTCGCCGGCGATCCGCCGGACGTGCTGCACGCGCACGACTGGCTGGTCGCGCACGCCGCCGCCACGCTCAAGCACCACCTCGGCGGCCCGCTGGTGGCCACCGTGCACGCCACCGAGGCCGGCCGGCACCAGGGCTGGCTGCCCGGGCCGATGAACAAGGCGATCCACTCGGTCGAATGGTGGCTGACCTACGAGGCGCGCCGGGTGGTGACCTGCTCGGACTACATGCGCTGGGAGGTCACCCGGCTGTTCGAGCTGCCGCCGGACAAGATGGACGTGGTACCGAACGGCGTCCGGGTGGACCGCTGGCGGCCCCCGCCGGCCCGCGTGGCCGCGGCCCGGGCCAGGTACGCCGGCAGCGGGCCGCTGCTGGTCTTCTCCGGCCGGCTGGTGTACGAGAAGGGCCTGCACGACCTGCTCCGGGCGATGCCCCGGCTGCGCCGCCGGCACCCCGGCATCCGGCTGGTGGTCGCCGGTTCCGGCCCGCACGACGGGGCGCTGCGGCAGCAGGCGCGGGAGCTGCGGCTGGGCCGGTCGGTGCGGTTCGCCGGGTTCGTGCCGGAGGAGGAGCTCGCCGCGCTGGCCGGCGCCGCCGACTGCGCCGTGGTGCCGTCGATCTACGAGCCGTTCGGGCTGGTGGCGCTGGAGGCGGCGGCCGCCGGCACCCCGCTGGTGGCGGCGGACGTGGGCGGGCTGCGCGAGCTGGTCGAGCACGGCCGGACCGGGCTGCGGTTCCGGTCCGGCGACGTGGCCGGGCTGGCCGACGCGGTGACCGCGCTGCTGTCCGACCAGGTGCTGGCCCGCCGGATGGCCCGGGCGGCCCGGACCATGGTGGCCACCGACCACTCCTGGGACCAGGTGGCCGCGTGCACCGTCGACGTCTACGAGCGGGCCGCCCGGGAGGAGCGCGCGCTGCAGGCCGGCCTGGCCGGCCGGGTGCTACCGCGGCTCGTCGTCCGCGACGGCAACCTGCTGACCGGCGCGACGTCGTAGCCGGTCCGGCACCGCTAGACCCGGAACTGCCCGACCAGCTCACGCAGCTGGTAGCTCATCCGGGACAGCTCCTCGGTGGCGGCGCGGCTGTCCGTGATGCCGGTGGAGGTGTTCTGGGCCGCGGTGGCGATGCCCGCGATCGTGGTCGCGATCCCGGCCGAGCCGACCGCCGCCTCGGCGATGCTCCGGCTCATCTCGTTGGTGGTGGCGGTCTGCTCCTCGACGGCCGAGGCGATCGTGTGCTGGTAGTCGCCGAGCCGTCCGGCGATCTCGACGATCTCGTTGATCGCATCGGTGGCGGCGGCCGTGTCCCGCTGGATGCTCAGCACCCGGGTGTGGATGTCCTCGGTGGCCCTGCTCGTCTCCTGCGCCAGATCCTTGACCTCGCTGGCCACCACGGCGAAACCCTTGCCGGCCGCACCGGCCCGGGCGGCCTCGATGGTCGCGTTCAGCGCGAGCAGGTTCGTCTGCTCGGCGATCGCCGTGATGGCCTTGACCACGTCACCGATCCGCTGGCTGGACTCGCCCAGCCGTCCGATCAGGTCGCCGCTCGCCTGGGCGGCCCGGGTGGTCTCCTCGCCCACCCGGGCGGCTTCGGCGGCGTTGCTGGAGATCTCCCGGATCGACGCGGACATCTGCTCGGCGCCCGCGGCGACGGTCTGCACGTTGCGGGTGACCTCGGCGGCGGCGGTGCCGACGAGGCCGGACCGGGTGGAGGTCTCCTCGGCGTTGGTCACGATCTGGGCCGCGTTCGCGGTGAGATGCTCGCTGGCCGTCGTCACGGTCGCCGCCGCGGTCGTGATCCGGCGGACCGTGTCGGCGATCTTCTCCACGAACCCGTTGAAGGACCGGCTGACCGCGGTGAACTCGTCCCGGCCACCGACGTCCAGGCGCTGCGTCAGGTCACCCTCGCCCTCGGCGATGTCGGCCAGCCGGCCGCCGATCGCGCCCAGCGGCCCGGTGATGGACCGGGTCAGCGCGACGGCGATGAGCAGCGAACCGAGCAGTGCCACGATGCCCAGTGTGGTCGCGAGCCGGCCGGTCGAGTTGGCGGCCGCGGACGCGCTGCGCGCGGCCGCGGCCGCATCCGCCCGCGCCGCCGCTACCAGCTTGTCGATCCCGCCGCTGACCTGCTGGAACAGCTTGATCTCCCGGCCCAGCACCAGGTCGTTGGCCGCCGCGGTCTGGCTGGCGGTGCCGACCCGGTAGGCGGCGATGACCTCCTGGTCGGTGGCCGCGAACTCGTTGTACGTGGTCCGGACAGCCTGCGCGGCGTCGGCGTCGGCGGTGGACAGCGGCTGGGCGGTCAGGGTGTCCAGTTCGGTGGAGAAGCTCTCCATCGCGGCGAGGTACGCGGCGCGGGACGGGGCCGAATCGGCCGTGGCGCCGGGCGCGCCCCGGATGATGTCGAAGGCGTACGCGGTCTGCCAGCCGTTGAAGTCGGCGCTGCGGAACTTCACCTGCATGGCCGCGTCGACCCGGGCCACCGCCTGCGAGAGGCTCGCGTTCGCGGACCTGGTCTGGGCGGCCGACGACAGCGCGACCAGCCAGATGCCGACCACACAGAGCAGCACCGCCGCGAATCCGGCGGTCATCCTGGTCACCAGCCGGACCCGTCGAAGTACGCCCACTGCCAGCTCCTATCGGTGGCGGATCGCCACTCCCGCTGGCCCCATCGGCCACCCGGCGGTGGACCGGAGGAAAGTCGCCGGGCTTGACGGGCGGCCGGCGGCGGCGTCAGGCCGGGCGGTGCCCGCGTCCGGCATTGAGGGCATTCGCCGGCATGTGGCTGAGCCAGAGCCGTTCCGAGGCGGTGACCGGGCCGCCGACCTCGACCCGGTCCCGGCCGCCGGCCTTGGCCCGGTACAGCGCCGCGTCCGCCGACGCGAGCAGGTCGTCCACCACGTAGCCGACCTCGACGGTGCTGGCCACGCCGACGGAGACGGTGACCCGGGCGACCCGGTCGGCGTCCGGCCGGATCGGCCAGCCGCCGGTGATCGGCACCTGCTGGCCGGCCACCTGGGCACGGATCCGTTCGGCCACCGCGGCCGCCTCGACCACGCCGGTGTCGGGCAGGAGCACGCCGAACTCCTCCCCGCCGAGCCGGCCGACGTGGTCACCGGGCCGCACCCCGCGGCGCAGCGTGCCGGCCACCTCGGCCAGCACCTCGTCGCCGATCAGGTGCCCCCAGGTGTCGTTCACGTTCTTGAAGTGGTCCACGTCCAGCAGCAGCAGGGCGCACGGGGTCTCGCCGTGTGCCGCGCGGCCGACCGAGCGGCGGGCCAGGCCCAGCCAGTGCACCGCGGTGGCCAGCCCGGTCTTGCCGTCGGTCTGCGCCGCCTCGCGCAGTTCCTCGTGGATCAGCGCCCGCTGCAGCAGCACCACCGGCGGCACCACGGCCAGCATCAGCGCCGGCGCCACCGACCAGGCCAGCGCCGCCAGCAGGCCGAGCGCGAGCGCGGTCAGGTCGGCGACCAGGGTGGCGGTGTCGCCGACCGCCTGCCGCAGCCGCACCCCGGGTTCGGTCAGCCGGATCGCCAGCGCCACCAGCGCCACGTTCACCAGTTCGTAGCTGATCAGGGCGGCCACCAGGGCCCAGACCAGCCGCCAGTTGTCGGTGGTGGGCAGCGTCGCCGGCGCCACCCGGGCGTCCGCGGCGAGCCACAGCACCGCGTGTGCGGCCAGCGCGGACAGCGCCAGCCCGGCTGCGTTGAACACCCTGCGGTAGGTCGCCGGCAGCACATCGCGGACCAGCAGCGGCACCAGCAGCGCGGCCGCGGCCACCACGTACGGTGCCGGCAGCAGCAGCGCGATCGCGACCAGCCAGACCGATACCAGGTCCCGGTACGGCCGGCCGCGGACCAGCGTCGGCATCCCCACCCGGCGCGCCACCTCGATGCTGACGACGGCGACCAGGCACAGCTCGACCAGGGTCCGGATGTCCAGCCAGTGGAACGGGCGGTGCTCGGCGGCGATCAGCAGGGGCAGCACCGCGGCCGGCAGCACGATCACCGCCGCGATGAACAGGGCACCGCGCCGGGGCAGCCGCCACAGCGCCCACCCTCGGACGGCTAGCACGGCCCAGCACCCCCTCACGCGAGGGACCCTGCTCGTTCGGTGCTCGTTATGGAGCGACCGGTCGCCGCGCCGGTCGGTCAGACCGGTCGCAGAGGGTCCTCACCGTACTTCGCACGGTGCAGCTCTGCGGCTTGCCCGACCCAATCCTCCCGCTCGATTCGTTGCCTGGTGTCCTTTATCGCGATCCGGAGTCGTTCCCGCCCGGCCGGGTCCAGTGCCGCCAGTCTGCGCGAACGTGTGGATGCCGAACTCGTGCAGGGCCGATTCGGTGGCCGGCCCGATGCCCCGGATATCCCGCAGGTCGTCCGATCGGCCCGCCAACCCGTTCCGCGCCGCCCCGGCCAGGTCCGGCGCCGATCGGGGTGCCGGCACCGGAACGGTCGGCTCGGCCGGCGGGGCGGCGGCCGGTCCGGCGCCGGTGGCGGTGCCGTCGTCGGCGGCCGCGACCGGGCCGGCGGGGGGCGCCGCCTCGACCTGGCCGGCCCGGGTGGCCACGGTCGGCGGCGTGGCCGGGCTGGGCGGCACCGGATCGTCCGCCGCCGGCCCGACCGGGGTGGCGTCCGCCACCGCGGCTGGTGCCCGGGTCCGGGCCGGATCCGCGGCCGGTGCCGGGGCCGGATCCGCGGCGGGTGGTCGAGGCGGGTCCAGGATGGACACCGGGGGGACGACGGTGAGGCGCCGAGGACTGGCCGCGCCGACCGGCCCCCGGCGGCGGCGCAGGAACAGCCAGCCGACCGACAGGGCCAGCAGGACGACTCCGACGAGCACCCGGGCGGTCCGGACAGCAGCACGCACGACGATCCTCCTCATTCCGGCCCGTGCCCCGACATCGCGGCGCGGCACCGGTGGATCCTGCGAAGGTAGTCCAGCGTCGTCATGCACCGGTGGATGTCAAGCCCGGACGGCCCGGAGCGACCGGCCTGGGCTCCGCCGTCGCGATACGCGGCCATCCAGCAAGATTAGGGCGGATCTTGGCCCGGCGCCCGGCCAGACCATCGATCCGGCCCGCGCCGTACGGTTCCGGCCCGGTCATCCGCGTCGTCGCCGGCCGCGCCCGCGGGGGCTGATCGCCTAGCCGGCCGGGGTGAGCGCGTCGGCGAGGCGGTGCACCGCGCGGCGGACCCGGGCCGGGTCGAGTTCGGCGGTGACCGCCTGGACGTGCTCGGCGCCGAGGCCGGCCAGCAGGGCGTGCGCGTCCGCGGCCGGATCGGGGCCGGCCAGCAGCAGGCTGACGTGCCGGTGCCAGAACCGGTAGGCGCCGATCCGGTAGCGGGCGCCGGGCGAGCCGGTCTCCGACATGCGGATCAGGTCCAGGTGGGCGAGCAGGTAGTCCAGGTAGGCGTCCAGGAACGCGTGCAGCCGCGGCCGGGGTGCCGCGGCCGCACCGGGCTCGCCCGGCCCGAGCGGTGCCGGTCCGAAGAGGACCGCCTCCTGCAACACCCGTTCCTGCTCGTCCAGCAGCGCGACGGCCAGCCCGGCCTTGTCCCCGAACCGGCGGAACAGCGTGCCCTTTCCGACCCCGGCCGCCGCGGCGACCGCGTCCATCGAGACCGCGCCGACGCCGTGGGCCCGGAACAGTTCGGCCGCCGCGGCCAGCACCACCGCCCGGTTGCGGGCGGCGTCCGCGCGCTCACGCGGCCGTGCGGTACGCAACGTCAGCAGGTCGTCGGTCGACCTGGCAGAAGCGGACTGCGGTCCGCTATGGTCGGGAGACACAACCGGACTGTAGTCCGATCCCGTTCGCACTGGAGGTTGCCATGACCGCCCTGATCACCCGCGACCAGTTGGAGGCTGAGATCGCCGCCGGCACGGTCACGGTCGTCGACGCGCTCGGCGGCGAGTACTACGCCAGGCAGCACCTGCCCGGCGCCATCCCGCTGGTCGAGGCCGACGTCGCCGGCAAGGCCGGCGAGCTGCTGCCGGACAAGGCGGCAGCGATCGTCACGTACTGCTCGAACCCGGCCTGCCCGAACAGTGGCCGGGTCGCCGACCAGCTCAGCCGGCTCGGCTACCACAATGTCCGCAAGTACGCCGAGGGCATCGAGGACTGGACGGCCGCCGGCCTGCCCACCGAGACCGGCGCGCTGGTCAGCTGACGCCACCAGCCGGTCGGCCGCCCGGCCGACCGGCTGGCGGCCCGGTCGGCGCGACCGCTCAGCCGGGCAGCGAGTCGAGCAGCGCGAGCATGCCGTCCGGGAGCAGGACCGCTTCCCGGCGGCGGAACAGGTCGGTGGGCACCCAGACCGCGGTGGTCGGGCCGTTCGGGCCGCGGCCGATCAGCCGCTGCTGTGTCCACAGTGCCTGGTCGACCGGCACCGCCTCGTACACCAGCACCAGGTCGTGCTCCTGCCGGCCGCCGATCTGGAAGATGCTCTCCAGCGTCGCGAGTGGACGGACGTCGGCCAGGCCGGCGCCGAACTCCTCGCGGAACGTGCGGACCACCGCGTCGTGGCCGCGCTCGCCGAAGCTGATGTCGCCGCCGGGCGGCCGGTACAGGGTGCGGCCGGTGGCCGGGTCGGTGATCTCGCTGGCCAGCAGCCGGCCGCGATCGTAGATCACGGCCAGCGCCAGCGACCGGATCGACTGCCCGCCGGCCGCCACGCTGTTCGCCTCGGCGACCAGCTCGTGCTGGCCCTCCGGGGTTTCCCGCCAGCGCAGCTCGCCCTCCATCAGGTCGAGGAAGGCGTCCACCTCGTCCTCGTCGTAGCCGCGGCTGCCGATCTTCGGCTTGCGGAACGCGACGTCGTGCACCTGGCTCGCGGTCACCCGGGAACCGCCGGGTGCCTGCGCCAGCGTGTCGGCGACCAGCCGGAGGAAGTCGTCGACCTCCATCTCGTCGTAGCCGCGCTTTCCGAACGGCGGCTTGCCAAAACGCACCGTCCGCACGTCGGCCGCGGTGACCCGTTGTGCGGGCCGATGGGCTGCCGGGGGTCCGTAGGGCATGCCGAATTATGTTCGACCGGAGGTGCCGGCGCGCACCCCGGGGCTCATCCGGCTCCCAGCGCATGGCCGAGCAGGCCGAGCGGCGGGGCGCCGAGGTCGAGCAGCGCCTTGTGGAACCGGGGTAGCGAGAACCCGGTGTCCCATTGCGAGCGGGCCTGTTCGCGCAGCGCCTGGATGGCGAGTTTGCCCCAGGTGTACCGGCCGTAGCTCGGGTCGAAGGTGCCCCGCTGCGCCTCGGCGCGGGCCGCCGGGCCGGCCAGGAACGCGTCCTGCTCGAACCGGCGGGTCGCGTCGTCCACCGTCATCGTGCCGGTGTGCAGGCCGATCGCGCAGGCCAGCCGGGTCACCCGGACCAGCGCCTCGACCGCCACGCCGAGCGCGAACCGCGGGTCGTCGGCGTGGAAGCCCTCCTCGACCGCGACCTCCTCCACGTAGTGCGCCCAGCCCTCGATGAACGCCTCGGACAGCGCCAGCTGGCGCGGCAGGCTGGACGCGTGCCGCAGCGCGACGCCGTGCGAGAAGTGCCCGGGCGCGACCTCGTGCACGGTGATCGCCGGCAGCGTCGTGCGGCTGAACAACTGCAACCACTCGGACTGCGCCGCGGCCGGCCAGTCCGGTTTCGGCGGCGTCACGTGGTACCAGGACGGCCCGGGTGGCTCGCCCGGCGCGGCCCAGGACATCATCGCCACCGCCCACTGCCGCGACTCCGGGGTGATGCCGACCCGGCACTCACCGTCGTGGTACGGGACCAGTTCGTGCTCCTTCGTCCAGGCGATCACCTCTTCGGTGAGCGCCCGGGACTCGGTCAGCACGCCGTCCGGGTCCGGGTGGTCACGCAGCAGTTCGGGCAGCAGGTCGGCCGGGGCGCGGCCCGGCTCGATCCGGCCGCAGGCCTCCTCGGCCAGCGCCCAGAGCCGGTCCCGCTCGCTGTCGGCCTGGGCCGCCAACTCGGCCAGGTCCACCGGGATCGCCTCGGCCGCGGACAGCAACCGGGTCAGCGCGGCGCCGCCCAGCGCGGCATCGGGCGAGCCGTCGGCGGCGGCCGCCTCCAGGTGCGCCACCAGCCGGGCCTGCGCGTCCAGCGCGGCGTCCTGCGCGGCGTCCCGGCCCCGGACCAACCCGGCGGCCAGGCCCCGGGCCGCGTCCACGGTGGCGGCCGCGACCGGCGCGCTGACCTGGTCCAACGCGGCCAGTGCGGCGGCCACGGCATCCGGCCAGCGGGCCAGGTGGCGGGCCTTGGCGGCGGCCCGTTCGGCCGCCGGCGCGTACTCCCGGTCGTAGCCGGCCAGGTCCAGGTTCTGCACATGCAGGTACGGGTTCCAGCGGTGCATCTGCAACTCGCCGTAGACCACGCGGGCCTCGGCCTCCTTCGCCGCGACCAGCGCGTCGTCGTACGGGTCGTCGTACGCCGGCCCGCCCAGCGCGGCCAATGCGCTGGTCACACCGCCAGGGGAGAGATCCTGGATCATCCCGTCGTACTCGTGCCGGCCGCCGCCGTCCCGGATCAACGGTATGGCCGTGTCGCAGAGCGCCCGCATTCGTTGGTCCATGGCGGCAACCTATGGTGTCGCCCGGACGTAGTACAGGTGGGGGACATGCGCGCCCCCGGTCATGGTCACTGACCGGGCGGGTGCGTATGGTCGACTTTTTCCTGACTGAAGGCGGAGGCATGATCACCCTGTTGGGCGTTCTCGGCGTTCTCGTCGTGGTGGCGACCGTGCTGGACATCGCCGGTCGGCGGCACCGCCACCTGGCGACCGATGCTCCGGCCCCGCCCGCGCAGCCGGAGCAGCTCGGCTAACTCACGGTCACGCCGCGGCCAGCCGGTGGCCGGCCCGCCGCGGCCGGCGCGTTCGAGCCGTGCCGCCGCCCGCCAGCCCAGCGCGTCGCGCCCCGCGGCACCCCCGGGGAACCGCCCCCGGGGGGACCGGGCGGCCGGTGCCCAGCCGGCCAGGCGTCCGGTCAGCCCAGGATGGCGGCGGCCGGCGAGACCGGGGCCGGTTCGGCCGGACGGGCCCGGCGGGTACCCAGCAGCCGGGCGTCCAGATGGCCGAACGGGCCGTCGATCCGGCGCAGTTCGGCGGCGTAGCCGGCGGCTGGCTCGCCGCGGTCCAGCAGGTCGGCGAGGTGGTGGAAGCGGGCCGTGTGCGCGGCGGCCCGGCCCCGGGCGTAGTCGGCCGCGCTCCCCTTGGTCACCATGAACGCCCAGTCGCTGGACGTGGCCAGCAGCGCCTCCCGGGCCAGCTGGTCCAGCGCCGGGTCCCGATACCGTCCACTTCGGACGTCCACGATGGACAGCAGCCGGCGCTGCACCGCCCTGGCCGCCGCGCCCAGGTCGGCCACCGCCGGGTTGTCCCAGACCCGCCAGTCCTTGCCGGAACCCCAGGAGGACGCCGGCAGCTCGACCGGCGGGCCGACGTGCCCGGCCGCGACCGCGCCGCGCAGCGTGCTCACCCGGACGCCGGCCGCCGGCAGACCGCGCAGCACGGCGGCCAGCCAGTCCGGGCCCTCGTGCCACCAGTGCCCGAACAGCTCGGTGTCGTAGCAGGCGACCACCAGCCCGGGCCGGCCGGTCCGGTCGGCCAGCCCGGCCAGCCGGCGCCGGACCAGCTCGACGAAGTCGGCCGCGTCCCGCCGCACCGCGGCCGCGGCGGCGGCGCGGTCCCAGGGCCGCTTCGCGTCGGTCGGCACCCGCAGGCCGGTCACCCGGGCCGGCCGGAACCCGGACGGGTGGTCGAAGGTGTGGAAGTCGCGGTACTCGGCCGCGCCGGGGTAGCCGTCCCGGGGTGACCAGACCCGGTAGGTCACGTCCAGATCGCGGCCGAAGCAGAGCACGCCGGAGTCGCCGACCGGCCGCGCCGCGGCGGTGTCGCCGTGCAGCGCCGGGCCGTCCACGACGAACCGTTCCACCCCGTGCGCGGCGTACAGCCGCTCCAACCCGGGCCGGTAGCCGCACTCCGGCGACCAGAGCCCGGCCGGCGCCCGGCCCAGCCGCAGCCGCGCGTCGTCCAGCCCGACCGCGAGCTGCGCGGCGGCCAGCCGCGGCTCCAGCAGCGGCAGGAACGGGTGCGTGGCCGGCCCGCCGAGCGGCTCCACCACGCCGGCGTCCACCAGCGGGCGGAGCACCGACGACAGCCCGCCGGTCAGCCAGCGCGCCTCCAGGTCGGCCAGGCAGGCGGTGGCGGCGCGGAACTCGTACCGGGCCAGTTCGCGCAGGTGCGGCTCCGGCCGGGCGGCCAGCCCCTCCGCCCGCAGCTGCCAGAGCCCGGCCCAGGTGTGCAGCTCGCGCAGGCAGTACGGGTCGTCCAGCATCGCCGCCAGCACCGGGGTGACGCCGAGCGTGAGCACGTCCCGGGCGCCTTCGTCGGCCCGCTCGGCCAGCATCGTGAGGACCCGGCGCCAGGAGCCGGTGAAGGCCTGGTGCAGCCACTCCTCGCCGACCGGCCAGGTGCCGGCGTGCGCCACCCACGGCAGGTGGGTGTGCAGCACCAGGCAGAAGGTGCCGACCGGCTGCCGGGCGGCCGGCCGCCGGGGTGCCGGCTGGTGGGCCGCTGGCTGGTGGGTGGGCCGTCCGGCCGGCGCCGGTCCGGCCGCGGTCCACCCGGTCATGCGGTGCGGATCGCCACGGCGACCAGGTCGAGCGAGGTCGCCAGCTCGGCGCCGGACAGCTCGAAGTCGGCCTCCCGGACGGCCGCCACGTCCTGGCGCAGCGAGGGGTGCCAGGTGGCAGCCGGCCCGGCGAGCTGGGCGTCCACGAACGAGCCGTACCGGCGGTCGAGGCGGCGCAGCCGGCGGCGGTGCCGCAGCCCGAGCAGGCGGCTCACCTCGAACCCGGCGGTCTCGATGAGTTCCACCAGCTCATCCGGGGCCAGTTCGCGGACGTGGAACGGGTTCAGCGCCACGTTGCCGGGGGAGAAGGTGAGCCGGTTCGGAGTGGTCAGCAGCAGCGTGCCGGCCGGCCGCAGCACCCGGTGGCACTCGGCCAGGAATGCCGGCTGGTCCCAGAGGTGCTCGATCACCTGCAGGCTGGCCAGCACGTCCGCGCTGCCGGCGGCGAACGGCAGCGCGACCAGGTTGCCGCGGACCGCGCGCACCCGCGGGTACCGCCGGGCCAGGTGCGCCACCGTGGCCGGGTCGTAGTCGACGCCGACCACCTGCCGGGCGACCGCGGCGATCCGGTCGGTGCCGTAGCCCTCGCCACATCCGGCATCGATCACGGTGGCGCCCAGACAGAACGGCAAAAGCGCCGAATAGGCCACCTCATGCCGGCGGAACCAGTAGTTTTCGGTCGCGATGCCGGGCAGCGTCCGCTCACCGGTGAGCGTGAGCGGGGAGGTCGCGGGCCGGTCGGTCACGGCTCGGGACGGTAGCGGACCGCGGGACGAACCGGTTGACAGCGTCCCCGGCGCCGCAAGACCGGGCCGAACAGACCGACGGGAGTGATCGGCGATGGCGGAGCCGGCACCGCGGCTGGCGCTCACCGCCGTGGTGCCCTGCTACAACGAGGGCGGCAACGTCGAGCGGGCGTACGCCGAGATCACCGCCGAGCTCGACCGCTACGGCGGGCTCGAACTGCTGTTCGTGGACGACGGCAGCCGGGACGACACGCTGGCCCGGATCAAGGCGCTGGCCGCCGCCGACCCGCGGGTCCACTACCTGGCCTTCTCCCGGAACTACGGGCAGGAGGCGGCGTTCTCGGCCGCGTTCCGGTACGCCCGGACCGACTGGGTGGTGCAGTTCGACGCCGACCTGCAGTTCCCGGCGTCGGCCGCGCACGCGCTGATCGGCCCGGCGCTGGCCGGCCAGGACGCGGTGTTCGGGGTCCGGGAGCGGCGCGCCGACCCGTGGCCGCGCCGGCTCGGTTCGGCCGGCGCGCAGTGGGTGGCGGCCCGCTGGCTGGGCATCGAGCTGCCGCGCGGCGCGTCCACGTTCCGGGTGGTGCGTACCGCGGTGGCCCGCCGGGTGGTCGACCTGGGCCTGGCCGCGCCGTACTTCCTGGCCACGGTGCCGCGGCTGACCTCGCGCTGGACCACGGTGCCGGTGCCGCACCGGCGGCGGGAGGAGGGCCGGTCGCGCTGGTCGCTGGTCCGGCTCGGCGGGCACGCGGTCGAGCTGTGGACCGGGTTCTCGGTCCGCCCGCTGGCGCTCAGCTACCTGTTCGCGGCCGCGTCGCTGCTGCTCTCCACGGTTCTGGTAGCGCTTGCACTGGCCGGGGTCGGGTCGCTGCCGCTGCTCGCCGCCGCGACGTTCGCGGACGGGGTGGGCACGCTCGTCGGGCTGGCGGTGCTGGCCCGCTACCTGGTCCGGGTGCTGCGCGGGCAACCGCGGCCGCCGTTCTACCTGATCCGGGAGAGCAACCTGCCGATCCGCCCGGAGGACGATCTGTACGCCCCGCCGCCGGACCGGCCCCGGGTGCCGCCGGCCCGGGCCGCCAGCAGCACAGCCGACTGAGCCGCGTCGTAGCCGAGGAACGCCACCGCCGCGCCGACCGCGCCGAACCGGCCGACCAGCGGCACGGCCAGCGCCGCCGCCACCACCAGCCCGCAACTGGCCCCGGCCGCCGCCCGCCGCAGCGTCCGGGCGTCGCCGTTCTCCAGCACGTACGCGGCACCGGCGGTGAGCAGGTAGACCGGCACCCTGGCCGCGAACAGCCCGCCGATCGCGACGATCAGCGGCAGGTGTGGCAGCCGCGGCAGCGCGCCGGCACCGATCAGCGCGGCCACCCCGCCGGCGACCAGCGCGTAGCCGGCCAGCAGGGCGAGCGCGCCGGCCGCCAGCCGGCTGGCCCGGCGCCGGACCGCCCCGGCCGCGCCTCCCTGGGCCAGCGACAGCCGCGGCTGGTAGACCCGCATCAGGTAGCTGGTCCCGGCGGCCATGATCTGCCAGCCGGAGTACGCCAGGTACAGTTCCGCGCTCTCCGCGTGCCGGGACGAGCCGGCCAGCACCGCGAACGCCACGCTCACCGCGCCGGCGATGGTCACCTCGTAGCCGGTCATCATCACCGCGGTGCCGCCGGTCAGCCGCAGCATCCGCCGCCCGGCCGCCACCCCGGTCGCCCGGCCCGGGCGCAGTGCCGGGCGGAGCGCGGCGACCAGGGCCAGGTCGAAGACCAGCGTGATCGCGGTGAGGGCGAGCGTGTAGCCGGTCGGGGTGAGGCCGAGCGGGCCGGCCAGCAGCGCCAGCGCGAGCATGGCGGTGACCAGCGCGAGGTAGTTGCCCGGATCGCGGCCGGGGTGGCCGACCGCCCGCTGCAGGGCGACCAGCACCACGTTCGCACCCAGCACAGTGGACAGCGCGGCGACCGCCACCAGCAGCCCGGTGACATGCGGCAGCCCGGCCACCCCGGCCAGCGCGAGCAGGCCGACCAGCAGCGGCGGCAGCCCGACGGTGAGCAGCACCACCGCGCGGACCAGGTACGGCCGGGCCCGCCGGGCCCGCGGCACCAGCTTCAGCGCGGCCTTCTCCAACCCGGCGCAGAGGCCGGTGCCCAGCAGCGTGGCGATGCCGGTCGCGGTGGCGTAGTCGGCGAACCGGTCCCGGCCCCAGGTCAGCAGCAGGATGACGTTGGCGCCGGTCCAGCCGAGCCGCCAGCAGACCCGGCCGGTGATCAGGGCGAGCAGCGTCGCCGGCCCGACCCGGACGCCGGGCGGGCTGCCGCCCCGGTCGCCGGCCGGCCCGGTGCCCACCAGGGGTGCGCCGCCGGCCAGCATGTTCATGCCCGCAGACACCGTAGGCGACCCTTCCCGGACGGCTGAATGGCTCTTGACTGGTCGGAGCAGCTTTGAGCAGTCTGTGGCACGGGCGGCGGAATAGTGGATATCTCTGGTCACCGCCTGTCGTTTGTCACCTGGCCGGCACGAACGGCGGAAGCGGTGATCGCATGTCGAGGCATGCCGAGGCTGGCGACCTGCGGGGGTACACCCTGCTGGTCCTCGGCGCCGGCCCGGACCAGTTACCCACGCTGCGGGAGGCGCGCCGGCTCGGCTGCACGCTGATCGCCGCCGACCAGCGGGCGGACGCGCCGGGCGCGGCGCTGGTCGACCGGTTCCTGCCGATCTCCACCCGGGACCCGCTGGCGATCGCCGCGGCCATCGGCCCCGGCCCGGTGCACGGGGTGATCGCCCCGGCCGGGGACATCGCGCAGCCGGCGCTGAACCTGCTCGCCGACCGGTACGACACCCCGTGGCGGCTGTCCGAGAAGGCGCTGCGCGCCTCGGTGGACAAAGGCAGCTTCCGCGCGGCGGTGGAAGCGCTGTCATACCCGCGCTGTGGCTTCACTCAGGGCACCTCGGTGCGCGAGCTGAGCCGGGCGGCGGCCCACCTGCGCTGGCCGGTGGTGGTCAAGCCGGCCGACTCCTCCGGCGGCAAGGGCGTGATGGCGGTCAGCGACCCGGCGCGGCTGGCCGCGGCGGTGCGCCAGGCCCGGCCGTTCTCACCCGGCGGCGAGGTGATCGTGGAGGAACTGGTCGCCGGCCGGCACCTGTCCGCCGAGTGCTTCCTGCGCGACGGCAAGGTCGCGTTCCTCGCGCTCAGCGAGAAGGGCCACACCGGCCCGCCGCACTTCCTGACCATCTCGCACTGCGTGCCGGCGCCGGTCGGGCCGGGCGTGCACGCGGCCGCGGTGGCGCTGGTGGAGGGCGTCTGCGCGGCGGTGAAGCACGAGTCCGGCCCGGCCAACTTCGATCTGGTGCTGCACCCGTCCGGGGATCTCTACCCGATCGAGATGGGCGCCCGGATGGGCGGCAGCGGCCTCGCCGACCTGCTCGCCGCGGCGTTCGGGGTGGACCTGGTGGCCGCCGCGATCCGGCTCGCGCTCGGCGTGCCCGGGCCGCCGCCGGCGGCGCGGTTCCACCGGGTCGCGATGCTGCACATCCTCGGCGTGCCCCGGGCCGGCACGCTGACCGGGGTACGCGGGCTGCCGGCGGCCCGGGCGGTGCCGGGCACCGAGCACGTCGAGGTGTTCCCGCCGGTCGGCTCGTACGTGGCGCCGTACACCACCGCCTCGCACAAGGTCGCCGTGCTGGTGGTGGCCGGCGCCGAGCACGACACCGTGCTGGCGGCCGCCGCGGCGGCCCGTGACAGGCTGCGGTTCGACATCGACGGAATCTCTTCGAGCGGAGCGTTCGGATGACCCTGCGTCGGCACCTGCCGTTCGGCATCTTCGTCGGGCTGGCCGCCGCCGCCGGTGCGGTGGTCTGGTTCGGCCTGCCGCACGACCGCGAGGTCAAGGCGTTGTGGATCCTGCTGGTGAAGCTGCTGCCGTTCATCTTCGCGACCGAGGCGGTGGCCCGGCTGGAGCTGTCCGCGGCGGCCCGCCGGCGGCTCGCGCTGGCCGCGGTGCCGGTCAGCTTCATCGTCTACTTCTGCTTCTTCGTACCGAAGATCTTCTTCTACTCGGACGACGGCGCGACGCTCTACTACTACGTGCTGACCCTCACCCCGTTCATCATCCTGTCGCTGGTGCTGGCGTTCCGGCTCGGCGGCGGCTCGGCCGGGACCGTCCGCCGGCTCGGCTACGCGATGCTGCTGCTGATGCTGTCCGGGCTGGAGGATCTGGCCTTCCTCACCACCAACCCGCAGACCGATCCGAAGTGGACACCCATCCCCGAGGTCTGGACCTGGGCCTCGCACATGACCGTCTTCCTCGGCCACCCGCCCACCAAGCACCAGGCGTACGCGTTCATCGCGGTGCATGTGGTCCTCGCGCTGCTGGTGCTGTTGCTGCCGGCCAGCGCCGTCCGATCCACAGTGGACCGGTTCCGCCGCCGGCCCGGCCCGGCCGGTGGCCCGGCCGCTGATCCGTCCACTGTGGATGGACGGGAGCCGGTGCCGACCGAGGCGACGTCCGGCGGCTGATCGGGATGTTGCTGCGCGAGGCGGTCGGGGTGCCGGTGGCGATCGCCCGGCAGTACCTGCCGCGCCGGCTGCTGCGGCGCCGCCAGCTGCGCGGGCTGGCCGCCCAGCTGGCGTACTGCCGGCAACGCGTCCCGGCCTACCGGGACGACCCGCGGTACGCCGTCCGTCCACTTGCGACATTGGCGGACCTGGCCGGGCTGCCGCTGCTGACCAAAGCGGAACTGCGCGCCCGGCCGGCCGGCTACTTCGCCGCCGGGCTGGACCAGGCCCGGTGCGTGGAGTTCTCCACCAGCGGCACCACCGGGCAGCGGCTGCGGGTGCTGCACGACCCGGTCAGCCACGACTACCACAGCGCCGCGCTGGTCCGCCGGTTCCTGGCCACCGGCCGCTACCTGCCCACGTACCGGCTGTCGCACCTGCGCTTCTACACCCCGCCGAAGCGGATGTTCGAGCGGTTCGGGCTGTTCCGCCGGCACGTGATCCTGACCAGCCAGCCGATGGCGGAGATCGTCGCGGCGCTGCTGGCGAACCGGCCGCGGGTGATCGTGGGCTACCCGGTGCACCTGCGCGAGCTGATCCGGGCGCTGACCCCGGCGCAGCTGGCGGCGCTGCGGGGGCGGCTGCGGTTCGTGATGACCGAGTCGGAACTGCTGGTGCCGGAGCACCGGGCCGCGATCAGCGCCGCCTTCGGCGTGCCGGTCTTCGACGAGTACTCCGCGTACGAGGTGCTGAACGTCTACTACGAGTGTGGCCGCGGCGGCCGGCACATCTCCGAGGACCGGGTCTACGTCGAGATCGTGGACCCGGCCGGCCGGCCGGTGCCCGACGGCGTCGAGGGCACCGTGGTGGTGACCGCATTCGGCCAGCGGGCGATGCCGCTGATCCGGTACGTGCTCGGCGACACCGGCCTGATCGAGCCCGGCCGCTGCCGGTGCGGCCGGCAGTTCCGGACCATGCGGCTGACCCACGGCCGGCAGAACGACGTGGTGCGGCTGCCCGGCGGCGGCGCGCTCTACGCCGACAGCTTCCTCGGGCTGGCCATGCACCACCCCGGTGTCGCCGAGTGCTTCGTCCGCCAGGACGCCGCCGGGCACCTGCGGGTGTACGTTGTCCCGGCGCCCAGCGTCCCGACGGCAAGCGATCCGGCGGCAAGCGATCCGGCGCCGGGCGAGCCGGCCGGCGGAGCGGGCCGGCCCGCTCCGCCGGCGGGCGTCCCGGCGCTGGCCGTCCCGGCGGGCGTCCCGGCGGCGGCGGTGCTGGCCAGCGTCCGGGCCCGGCTGGTCGAGCTGGCCGGCCGGGAGTTCCCGCTGACCGTGCTGGCCGCCGACCGGGTACCGCTGACCGCCGGTGGCAAGGGCCGGTTCATCGTGTCGGAGTACCAGCCGACCGGGCCCGAACCGGTCGCCGGTGATGTCGCCCGGTGACCGAACTCACCGGGGGTGGGTTCCGGATGAGCAGCTACTCATCGGTAACATCGTCAGAATGAGGGCGGCGGGGGCTCCCCGTCCGTCCCGGCGGAAGATGACACCGGTATGTGCTGCCGTTCCAGGAGGTCACCCGGCCCATGAACATCGTCGTGCTGGTCAAGCAGGTGCCCGACACCTGGGCCGAGCGCCGGCTCAGTGACAGCGACAAGACCCTGGACCGTGACTCGGTCGACGCGGTGATCAACGAGATCGACGAGTACGCGGTCGAGGAAGGGCTGCGGCTGAAGGAGGCGCAGGGCGGCACGGTGACCGTGCTGACCATGGGCCCGGCCCGCGCCACCGAGACGATCCGCAAGGCGCTGTCGATGGGCGCGGACAGGGCCGTGCACGTCACCGACGACGCCCTCGCCGGGTCGGACGCGATCCAGACCGCCGAGGCGGTGGCCGCCGCGCTGGGCACCGTGGAGTGGGATCTCGTGATCGCCGGCTCCGAGTCCACCGACGCGCGGATGTCGGTGCTGGCCGCGCTGCTGTCCGAGAAGCTCGGCGTGCCGCAGCTGTCCGGGGCGCGCAAGGTGACCGTCGAGGGCGGCACGGTCACCATCGAGCGGCAGCGCGAAGACGGCTACGACCGGGTCCAAGGCGACATGCCGGCCGTGGTGAGCGTGGTGGAGAAGATCAACGAGCCGCGGTACCCCTCGTTCAAGGGCATCATGGCGGCCAAGTCGAAGCCGGTGACCACGCTGACCGTGGCCGACCTCGGGCTCGACCCGGCCACCGTGGGGCTGGCCAACGCCGGCAGCGAGGTCGTCGACTTCTCGCTCCGGCCGCCGCGGCAGGCCGGCCAGATCGTCAAGGACGAGGGCGACGGCGGCACCAAGCTGGCCGAGTTCCTCGCGGCCCAGAAGTTCGTCTGAGCGGGATCCGGAAGGAACGCTGATCATGGCTTCAGTACTGGTTCTGGTCGAGCACGCCAACGGCGCGCCGCGGAAGGTCACGCTCGAACTGCTGACCGCGGCGCGCGAGCTGGGTGAGCCGGCCGCGGTGGTGGTCGGCGCGCCCGGCACCGCCACCGCGCTGGCCGACAAGCTCGGTGAGTACGGCGCGGTCACCGTGTACGGCGCCGAGTCCGACGACGTGGACGGGTTCCTGGTGGCGCCGAAGGCGGAGGTGCTGGCCGCGCTGATCGGCTCCGTGTCGCCCGCGGCGGTGCTGATCGCGTCCACCCCGGAGGGCAAGGAGGTCGCCGCCCGGGTCGCCATGCGCACCGGCAGCGGGCTGCTTACCGACGCGGTCGGGGTCGACGCCGACGGCATCGCCACCCAGAACATCTTCGGTGGCGCGGTGATCGTCCGGTCCCGGGTGCGCCGCGGTACCCCGGTCATCGCGCTGCGGCCGAACTCGGTCGCCGCCTCGCCGGCGCCGGCGTCCCCGTCCATCGAGGCGGTCCCGGTGGAGCTGTCGGATGCGGCCCGGGGGGCGAAGGTGCTGGAGCGGGTCGTGGAGGCCAAGGGCAGCCGCCCGGCGCTGACCGACGCCTCGATCGTCATCTCCGGCGGCCGCGGCCTCGGCGGCGCCGACAACTTCGCCCTGGTCGAGAAGCTCGCCGACACCCTCGGTGGCGCCGTC
The DNA here is from genome assembly GCA_963714145.1 of uncultured Actinomycetota bacterium. Classification (GTDB taxonomy): domain Bacteria; phylum Actinomycetota; class Actinomycetes; order Mycobacteriales; family CADCTP01; genus JBBWZH01. The sequence continues at coordinate 341,422 of OY970235.1, forward strand.
GGCGCCTCCCGCGCCGCCACCGACGCCGGCTGGTACCCGCACCAGAACCAGGTCGGCCAGACCGGCGTCACCGTCTCGCCCCAGCTCTACATCGCCGTCGGCATCTCCGGCGCCATCCAGCACCGCGCCGGCATGCAGACCTCGAAGACGATCGTCGCGGTCAACAAGGACCCCGAAGCCCCCATCTTCGAACTCGCCGACTTCGGCGTCGTGGGCGACCTCTTCAACGTCGTCCCCCAGCTCACCGAAGACCTCACCAACCGCAAGGGCTGACCCCATACCTCATTCTGGGATGTAGTTTCGCGTTCCCCTTCTACGTGAAACTACATCCCGGTTTGATTTTCACGTACGATCGGGGCCGTGCCGACCAGCCCGACCGTCCTGCGCCGTGCGATCCAGGCCGTCGCCATGCGCCAGGCCGGCTACTTCACCGCCAGCCAGGCGGTCGCGGCCGGTTACTCGTACCAGTCGCAGAAGCACCACGTCGATCACGGCAACTGGCACCGCGTCGACCGCGCCATCTTCCGCCTTCCCGACTGGCCGGACGGTCCGACCGACCAGTACGTCCAATGGTGGCTCTGGAGCCGCGGCCAGGCCGTCGTCTCGCACGAAACCGCGCTGACGGTGCATGACCTCGGCGACGTCAATCCCGCGCAGGTCCACCTGACCGTCCCGGCCGGCTTCCGTGCTCGCCACGCTGCGGTCCGGCTGCACCGGGCGACGGTGCCGCCCGGTGACATCGAGGACCGTTCAGGTTTTCCTGTCACCACCGTGGAGCGCACCCTCTTCGACGTCGCCGCCGGCGATACCAGCCAGGATCAGGTTGATGTCGCCGTCTCCGACGTGCTCACCGAAGGCCTCGCGACCCCGCGCCGGCTCCGGGCCCGGTCCGACGAGTTCGGTGACCGATCCGCGCTCCGGATCGAACGCGCGCTGGCTGCCGCCGGCCGATGACCCGATCCCCGCCGGCCCCGGGGCGCTATCTGACCTCGCAGGCGCTGCGCGCCGCTCTCGACAGCCGGCTCATGAACGAAGTCCGGTCACGCAACATCGACGTCGGGCGGCTGCGCCGCCAGGTCGCCTTCGAGCGGCTACTGGTGCGCCTCGCCGCCGCCGACGGTTCTGACACCTGGGTGGTGAAGGGCGGCCTCGCACTGGAACTGCGCCTGAGCGCCCAGGCGCGAGCTACTCGCGACCTCGATCTGGCGACGCTGGAGTCGATGGACGACGGCGCAGCCACCTGGGACCGGCTGGCCGCGGCGGTGACTCGTGACCCGCAAGCCGACGGATTCGAGTTCACCATCGGTGCGCCGCGGCCGTTGACGGCCGACCGCGGGGGTCGTCCAGGGTGGCGGTTCCCGGTCGACGCTCGGCTGGGTGGGGCAACCTTCGTGAAGGTACGGATCGAGGTCGTCGCTCGGGCCGACGAGATCGACGGTGGGATCGAGAACCTGACCTTCCGGTCGGTGCTGGCTTTCGCTGGACTGCCGACCACGATCACAATCCGGGCCGTCGATCTGGCTCAGCACGCCGCCGAGAAGTTACACGCGCTGACTCGCGAGTATGGGGAGCGGCAGAACACCCGGGTCAAGGACTTGGTCGATCTCGTCCTGCTGATCGAGCAGGACCTGATCGAATCGGATCGGCTTACCGACCGGCTGCGGGCCGTGTTCGCGGTTCGCGGCACGCATCCGTTGCCGCTCGAGCTGCCGCAGCTGCCTGCCAGCTGGCAGCGTGATTATGCCGCGCTGGTTGCGGACCTGGACGTCGGAGCGCGTACGGCGGATCGGGGGCGGGCGCTCGTCGCTCAACTGTGGGCGGAGTGTGTCGCCGAGGGCGGCTGGGCGGGCTGAGCTCACGCCGGGCGTAGGACCAAAGTCGGGGTGGGATTGTCGGGGGGTCGCCGTACGGTGGCCGGGTGAGTGACGTGGTGGTCGCGCCGGCGCCGGGTAGCGGGGGTGGGCTGCTGGCCCGGCCGGTGCGGGCGACGACGGTCGGGCTGGTGACGGTCATCACACTGGTCGCGTTCGAGGCGATGGCGGTGGCGACCGCGATGCCGACCGCGGTCCGGGCGCTGCACGGGCTGGCCTACTACGGCTGGGCGTTCACCGCGTTCCTGGTGGCGAACGTGGTCGGCATGGTCGCCTCGGGCGAGCTGTCCGACCGGTACGGGCCGGCCCGGCCGCTGGTCGCCGGGGTGGCCGTGTTCGGTGCCGGCCTGCTGGTCGCCGGGGTGGCGCCGGTGATGGCCGTGTTCGTGCTGGGCCGCGCGGTGCAGGGGTTCGGCGCCGGGCTGCAGATCGTCGCGGTGTACGTGGTGATCGGCGCGGTCTACGACGACGACCTGCGGCCGCGGGTGATCGCCGCGCTGGCCGGGGCCTGGGTGCTGCCGGCGCTGGTCGGCCCGGTCCTGTCCGGGGCGCTGGCGGAGCACCTGAGCTGGCGGCTGGTGTTCCTCGGCCTGGTCCCCGTTCTGGTGGCCGGCGGCTCGCTGCTGCTGCCCGCGCTGCGCCGGCTGCCCGGTCGGCTCAACCGCCCGGCGTCAGGCCCGGAGCCGGTGCCCGGCGGGTCGGGCCTCGGTCCAGCCGGTGGGACGGGTGCCGGTGCGGCCGGGGCGGTGCCGGCCCCCCGCGCGGCTGGCGGCGCCGGCTCGCAGCGGGAAGGGGCGCGCTGGTGGGCGGCGCTGGCGGCGGCGGGTGGCATCGCCGCGGTGCAGGCGGCCGGGCAGCGTCCCGGCTGGACGTCGCTGGGGCTGGCCGGGATCGGCCTGGCCGGGTTGGCGCTGGGGCTGCGCCGGCTGCTGCCGCGCGGGACGATCGCGCTGCGCACCGGCGTCCCGGCGGTGGTCGCGTTCCGCGGCGTGATGGCCGGCTCGCTGTTCGCGGTCGAGTCGCTGCTGCCGCTGACCCTCGCGCTGGTGCACGGCTACTCGCCGACCGCGGCCGGGGTGCCGCTGATGGTCACCGCGGTGACCTGGTCGGCCGTCTCCTGGTGGCAGGGGCGGCGGCCGGACCTGCCCCGGCACCTGCTGGTCCGGGTCGGCTTCGTGCTGATCGCGGTCGGGGCGGTCGGGATGGCGGTGGTCGCGCAGCCGTCCGCGCCGGGCTGGCTGGCCTACCCGGTCTGGGGCCTGGCCGGCGTCGGCGCCGGGCTGGCGTGGGCAAGCCTGAGCGTGCTGCTGCTGCGGCTCAGCCCGCCCGAGCGGCACGGCACCGACTCGGCCTCGTTGCAGGTCTGTGACGCGGTCGGCAGCGCGCTGTGCATCGGCTTCGGCGGGGTGCTGGTGGCCGCCGCGGAACGGGGGGCGCTCTCGCTGCCGTCCGCGCTGGTCACCGTCGACCTGCTGATGGCCGCGCTGGCGCTGGCCGGCGCCGCCCTCGCCGGCCGGGCCCGCGCACCGCACTGATCCGCCCATTCGGGCCGACCCCGGGCATGCGGCAAATGCTGCGCGTGCAACTACTCTGGCAGGGTGGCCTACCTCGACCATGCCGCGACGACGCCGATGCTGCCCCAGGCCGCGGAGGCGATGGCGGCCGCATTCCGCGAGGTCGGCAACGCCTCGTCGCTGCACGCCGCCGGCCGGCGGGCCCGCCGCACGGTGGAGGAGTCGCGGGAGCGGCTGGCTGCCGCGGTCGGCGCCCGGCCGTCCGAGGTGATCCTCACCGGCGGCGGCACCGAGAGCGACAACCTTGCCGTCAAGGGCATCTACTGGGCCCGCCGGGATGCCGACCCGCGCCGCCGGCGGGTGATCGCCAGCGCGGTCGAGCACCACGCCGTGCTCGACTCGGTGGAGTGGCTGCGGCAGCGCGAGGGCGCCGAGGTGACGCTGCTGCCGGTGAACGAGCACGGTCAGGTGCGCCCGGCCGACCTGGCCGATGCGCTGGCCGCCACCCCGGACGAGGTGGCGCTGGTCACCGCCATGTGGGCGAACAACGAGGTCGGCACGGTCCAGCCGATCCGGGAGCTGGCCGAGGTCGCGCACGAGTACGGGGTGCCGATCCACACCGACGCGGTGCAGGCGGTCGGCGCGCTGCCGCTCGACTTCGCCGCCGCCGGGGTGGACGCGCTCACCCTGACCGGGCACAAGCTCGGTGGCCCGGTCGGTGTCGGCGCGCTGCTGCTCGGCCGGGACGTCGGCTGCGCCCCGCTGCTGCACGGCGGCGGCCAGGAGCGGGACATCCGGTCCGGCACCCTGGACACTCCGGCCGTGCTCGGCTTCTCCATCGCGACCGAGCTGGCCGTGACCGGCCAGCCGGAGCGCTCGGCCCGGGTCGCCGCGCTGCGCGCCGCGCTGACCGACGGGGTGCTGGCCCAGGTGCCGGAAGCGGTGCTGAACGGCCACCCGACCGACCGGCTGCCCGGCAACGCGCACTTCTCCTTCCCCGGCTGCGAGGGCGACTCGCTGCTGATGCTGCTGGACGCCCGGGGCATCGAGTGCTCGACCGGCTCGGCCTGCTCGGCCGGGGTGGCCCGGCCCAGCCACGTGCTGCTGGCGATGAGCCAGGACGAGGAGCGGGCCCGCGGCTCGCTGCGGTTCTCCCTCGGCCACACCTCGACCGCGGACGACGTGACCGCGCTGCTGTCCGCGATCGGCCCCGCGGTCGAGCGCGCCCGCCGCGCCGGCTTCACCGGGGCCCGCCGGTGAGGGTGCTGGCGGCGATGTCCGGCGGGGTCGACTCGGCGGTCGCCGCGGCGCGTGCGGTCGAGGCCGGGCACGAGGTGACCGGGGTGCACCTGGCGCTGGCCGAGGCGCCGGCCTCGCTGCGCACCGGTGCCCGCGGCTGCTGCACGATCGAGGACGCCCGGGACGCCCGGCGCGCCGCCGACGTGCTCGGCATCCCCTTCTACGTCTGGGATCTGGCCCAGCGGTTCCGCGCCGACGTGGTGGACGACTTCGTCGCCGAGTACGCCGCCGGCCGCACCCCTAACCCGTGCCTGCGCTGCAACGAGAAGATCAAGTTCTCCGCCGTGCTGGACCGGGCGGTGGCGCTGGGCTTCGACGCGGTCGTCACCGGCCACCACGCCCGGCTCACCGGCGGGGTGCTGCGCCGCTCGGTCGACCCAGGCAAGGACCAGTCGTACGTGCTGGCCGTGCTCACCCGCGACCAGCTGGCGCGCGCGATGTTCCCGCTCGGCGACTCGACCAAGACCGAGGTGCGGGCCGAGGCGGCCCGCCGTGGCCTGGCCGTCGCCGACAAGCCGGACAGCCACGACGTCTGCTTCATCGCCGACGGCGACACCCAGGGCTTCCTGGCGAAGCGGCTCGGTGCCCGCCCCGGCCCGCTGGTCGACGCGCTCACCGGCGAGCAGGTCGGCAGCCACGACGGCGCGTACGGCTTCACCGTCGGGCAGCGGCGCGGGCTGCGGATCGGCCGCCCCGCCGCCGACGGCCAGCCCCGGTACGTGCTGGACATCAGCCCGGTCACCGGCACCGTCACCGTCGGCCCCGGCGCCCTGCTGGACGTCACCGAGGTGGTCGGCGTCCGTCCCGTGTGGACGGACGGCGCCGCGCCCGCCGCGACCTTCGACTGCACCGCCCAGCTGCGCGCGCACGGTGGCGTCTCGCCCGCCACCGCCACGGTCACCGACGGTGGGGTGGCGCTCACCCTGCACCGTCCCCAGCGCGGCATCGCCCCCGGCCAGGCCGCGGTCCTCTACGGCGGCGACATCGTCCTCGGCTCCGCCACGATCCACACCGCCACCCCCGCGGCGATGCCCACCCCGCACCAGTGACGCCTGCGGGCCTCGTCCGCCGGTGACGGGTTCGTGCGGCGGGTGGTGGGTTGCGTGTGGCGGTGACGGGTTCGTGCGGCGGGTGGGTTCGGTCCGGCGGTGACGCCTGCGCGGCAGATGGGTTCCGTGCGTGGGTGGCGGGTTCGTGCGGCGGGTGGTGGGTTCCGTCCGGCGGTGACGCCTGCGCGGCGGGTGATGGGTTCCGTGCCTCGGTGGCGGGTTCGTGCGGTGGGTGATGGGTTCCGTCCGGCGGTGATGGGCCTCGTCCGCTGGTGAGGAGTTCCTGTCGCGGGTGATGGCTGTCCGCCATCACCCGCGGCGCAAAGTCGTCACTGGCAGGATGGGGTCGTCACTGGTGGGGCGCAGGCGTCACCGGGGAGCGTCACGTTCGACGCCTCGTGCATCCAGGGGCTGTAGCCGACGCCGAGGATGATGCCCTCCGGGCTGAGGACACGGGCGACGGTCTGGCCCCACGGCTCGGTGCGGGCCTCGTGCAGCAGCCGATGGCCGGCAGCGACCAGTTCGGCCGCCGCGGCCGGCACGTCGTCCACGTCGAACTCCAGGCTGGCCTGCGGGACGGGGATGTCGGCCGGCCACTCCGCGGTGCCGAAGCAGGCCTGGGCCGCGTCGGTCAGCGGCCAGACGCCGAAGTGCTTGACCCCGGCGAGCTTCTCGGTGAAGACGTAGTCGCCGTCGCCATCGAGTGGCAGGCCGAGCACGTCCCGGTAGAGCCGCTGGCTGGCGGCTGGGTCGGTGGTGATGGGCGCGAAGCTGGATACGAATAGAACCTTCATACGGCCGACCGTAGGCGCCGGCCCTGGCCCGGTCTTGTCCAGATCGGACATCCGGCAGCGTGGTCCGCCCGGCGGCCCGCCCGGCCGGAAGCGCGGGCCAGCAGGCTGGTCCGGCCGGCGGCGCGGGCCCGCGGGCAGGCAGGCAGGCTGGTGCCGGTAGGCCGTCAGGTCAGCAATGCGGACGGGGTGCTGGCGGCCAGGCGGCGGCAGTCGTGGGTCAGGTGCGCCTGGTCGGCGTATCCGGCGGCGACGGCGAGCGCCGCCAGCCCGGCCCGGTCGGGGGCGCGACCCAGGGCGAGGAACCGCTGCAGCCGCAGTACCCGGTCCAGCGTCTTGGGGCCGTAGCCGAACGCGGCGAGACAGCGCCGGTGCAGTTGCCGTTCGCTGAGCCCGATGCGGTCGGCCAGCGTGGCGACCGGCCGGGCGGGGGACGCGCGCAGTGACCGCACCAGGCCGCCGGTCAGGGGGTCGACCGGCGTGGCGGACGGCAGCCGGTCGCGCAGCGCGGCCTGCAGCGCGGCCACCCGCTCAGCGTTTCGACCGGCGCCGGCCTGCCGACCAGCGCCAGCCTGCCGGCCCGCGGCAGCCTGCCGGTCGGGGAAGCTCAGCCGGTCGAGGTCGGTCAGCCGGTCGAGGTCGGTCAGCCGGTCGGGGTCGGCCAGGTGGTCGGTGAGCCGGTCGGCGGCGTCGCGGCCCCAGAGCTCGGCCAGCGGCACGGTCTGGTCCCGGATGGCCTCGGCCGGGACGCCGAGCAGCGCGGGTGCCGCGCCGGGCCGGAACCGTACCGCCGCGATCGAGGTCCCCGGTGGCATCGGTACCAGGCGTGCGCCGGTGTCCGGCCCGGCGACGAGCAGCCGGTCGCCGAACCAGAGGATGTCGATGCAGGCGTCCGGCAGCACGTGCGAGGTGGCCGGCGCCCGCTCCACCACGGAGGTCCAGGTGCACTGCAGGTGGCCGGCCAGGTCCGGCGCCGGCGGCAGTTCCTGGTAGCGCGAGGGCACCCCGCTAGTCTGCCGGAACAAGCGCTGCGTGCACCCTGGCGGCACCGATCCGGTCGCGTCGAGGGACGCTTGGGTCGGGCGAGTCGGGGATGGTGGAGCGGCGTGAGTGAGTTTCCGTGGGGTCCTGGTGCGGCGACGGGGATCGGGTCGCTGCCGGGCACCGACGTGATCGAGGCGACCCGGATGGTTCTGGGCGAGTTGCCGGACCTGCCGCATCTGCCGGAGTTGCCGGCGCGGGGGCCGGGGGCGGATCTGCTCGGTCGGGGCGCGGTGCTGCTGGTCGACCTGCCGGTGGACCTGCAGCCGTCCGGTTGGCGGTTCGTCGATCGGCCCGGGCTCGACCTGCGCCGGGGCCGGGACCTGCTGGCCCGCGACCTGGACGCGCTGGAGCAGGTCGGCGAGGGCTACGCCGGGCCGCTGAAGGTGCAGGCCGCGGGCCTGTGGACGCTGGCCGGCGGGATCGAGCTGCACTACGGCGACAAGGCGGTGTCCGACCCGGGCGCGGTCCGTGACCTCGGCCAGTCGCTGGCCGAGGGGCTGCGCCGGCATGTCGGCGAGATCCAGCGCCGGCTGCCCGCCGCGCAGGTCGTGCTGCAGGTGGACGAGCCGGGGCTGCCGGCCGTGCTCACCGGCCGGGTGCCGACGGCGAGCGGTTACGGCACGCTGGCCGCCGTCGAGGAGCCGGTGGTCGAGGCCGGCCTGCGCGACATTCTGACCGCGACCGGGGCGTTCCCGGTGGTGCACTGTTGCGCCGGCCGGCCGCCGCTGGCGCTGTTCCACGCCGCCGGCGCCCGGGCGCTCGCGATGGACGCGGGCCTGCTGCGGGAGTCCGACGACGAGGCGCTCGGCACCGCGGTCGAGGCCGGCGTCGCGCTCTGGCTGGGGGTTGTGCCGGCGCTGGGCAATGCGGCGGAGGCGCCAATGTCAGACGTCGCCGGTAGCGTCAGGTCCGTGCAGAGGTTGTGGCGGCGGCTTGGTTTCGATCCCGTCCAGATCCGGGAGACCGTGGTGGTGACGCCGGCCTGCGGGCTGGCCGGCGCCAGCCCCGGGTACGCCCGGGTGGCGCTGCGCCGGTGCCGGGAGACCGGCCACGCGCTGCGCGACGATCCGGAGGGGACACCCCAACCTGGGCGGCGGCAATGACGGTCCCCCCCGGCGCCGAGGCCTCGACGGCCTCGACGGCCTCGACGGTCGAGCTGGCTCCGGCGCCTGTGTCGGCCCGGGACCGGCACGCCGAGGTCAGCCAGCAGGTGGACGACGCGCAGTACCGCTACTACATCCGCGACTCGCCCACGATCAGCGACGCCGAGTACGACCGGCTGATGCGCGAGCTGGAGCGGCTCGAGGCCGAGCACCCCGAGCTGCGCACGCCCGGCTCGCCGACGCAGCGGGTCGGCGGCACGTACTCGACGCTGTTCACCCCGGTCGACCACATCGAGCGGATGCTCAGCCTGGACAACGCGTTCAGCGATGAGGAACTGGCCGGCTGGGCGCAGCGGGTCGAGCGCGAGGTCGGCGATGTCGCGTCATACCTGTGCGAGCTGAAGGTGGACGGGCTGGCGATCGCGCTGGTCTACGAGCGCGGCCGGCTGGTCCGCGGCGCCACCCGGGGCGACGGGCGCACCGGCGAGGACGTCACGCCCAACCTGCGCACGCTGGCCGACATCCCCACCACGCTCACCGGCGCGGACGTGCCGCCGTTGCTGGAGGTGCGCGGTGAGGTCTACTTCCCGGTGGCCGGGTTCGAGGAGCTGAACGAGTCGCTGGTGGCGGCCGGCCGGGCCCCGTTCGCCAACCCGCGCAACGCCGCCGCCGGGTCGCTGCGGCAGAAGGACCCGAAGATCACCGCGAGCCGGGCGCTGCGGATGGTCGTGCACGGCTTCGGCGCGCACAGCGACTGGCAGCCGCGGCGGCAGTCCGAGGCGTACGAGGCGATGCAGCGCTGGGGCCTGCCGGTCAGCACCCGGTACCGGGTCGTGTCCACATTGGACGAGGTCCGGGCGTACGTCGGCCACTACGGCGAGCAGCGGCACTCGGTCGAGCACGAGATCGACGGCGTGGTGGTCAAGGTCGACCAGATCACCCTGCAGCGCCAGCTCGGTTCGACCAGCCGCGCGCCGCGCTGGGCGATCGCGTTCAAGTACCCGCCGGAGGAGGTCACCACCAAGCTGCTGGACATCCGGGTCAACGTCGGCCGCACCGGCCGGGTCACCCCGTTCGGGATGATGGCGCCGGTGCGCGTCGCCGGGTCCACGGTCGAGCTCGCCACCTTGCACAACGCGCAGGAGGTCGTCCGCAAGGGTGTGCTGATCGGCGACACGATCGTGCTGCGCAAGGCCGGCGACGTGATCCCGGAGATCGTCGGGCCGGTGGTCGACCTGCGGGACGGTACCGAGCGGGCGTTCGAGATGCCGACCGAGTGCCCGGAATGCGGCACCCCGCTGCGCCGGGAGAAGGAAAGCGATATCGACATCCGCTGCCCGAACGCCCGGTCCTGCCCGGCCCAGCTGCGCGAGCGGGTGTTCCACCTGGCCGGCCGCGGCGCGCTGGACATCGAGGCGCTCGGGTACATGGCGGCGATCGCGCTGACCCGGCCGGACGAGCCGGAGCAGCCGCCGCTGCGCGACGAGGGCGACCTGTTCAGCCTGACCGTCGAACAACTCGCCCCGGTCAAGATCCGCCGGCACAACGAGCGCACCGGCGCGGACGAGCTGGTCTCGTTCTTCTACACGAAGGGCACCCCGAAGCAGCCGCCGGCACCGAAGAAGGTCGTCGAGATCCTCTTCCAGCAGCTGGAAACGGCCAAGAGCCGTCCACTGTGGAGGGTTCTGGTCGCGCTGTCGATCCGGCACGTGGGGCCGACCGCGGCGCAGGCACTGGCCCGGGTGTTCCGCTCGCTGGACCGGATCCAGGCCGCTTCGGAGGAGGAACTGGCCGCGGTCGACGGGGTCGGCCCGACGATCGCCGAGGCGCTCAAGGAGTGGTTCGACGTCGACTGGCACCGCGAGGTGGTGCAGAAGTGGCAGGCCGCCGGCGTCTCGATGGAGGACGACGGGGCCGACGACGGCCCGCGCCCGCTGGAGGGCGTCACCGTGGTGATCACCGGCTCGCTGGAGACCTACAGCCGGGACGGGGCGACCGAGGCGATCCAGACCCGCGGCGGCAAGGTCACCGGTGCCGTCTCGAAGAAGACCGGCTTCGTCATCGCCGGCGAGAACCCCGGGTCGAAATATGACAAGGCGCTGCAACTCGGCGTTCCGCTACTCGACGACGCCGGCCTCGCCGTGCTGCTCGCCGACGGCCCCGACGCCGCCCGCGCCGCCGCCGTCAACCCGCCGGCACCCGAGCCCGCCGTCGAGGCCGAGCCGGCGGGCGACGGGCCGGCCGGCGACGCCGCCCCGAAGCCGGCCCGCAAGCGCCGCTCGAAGCAACCGGACGAGGCCACCGCGGCCGCCGTGGCCGAGGTGCCGGCAGCCGAAGACGCCGCGGACAAGCCGGCCCGCAAGCGCCGCCCGAAGCAACTCGACGAGGCCACCGCGGCCGCCGTGGCCGAGGTGCCGGCAGCCGGAGACGCCGCGGACAAGCCGGCCGGCAAGCGCCGCGCGAAGCAGACCGACGACGAGGCCGCCCTGGACGCGGCTGCTGGGCCGCCGGCCGGGGACGGCGCTGCCAAGCCGGCCCGCAAGCGCCGCACGAAACAAGCTGACCCGGCCGCGCCGGACGTCAGCCCCGGCTGACCCGGCGGCGGGTCAGCCGGGTTGGGGGACGCCGTGCTTGGCGACGGTGACCGCGATGCCGGCCAGGTGGGCCAGCCGGAGCAGCTCGCCCGGGCGCCAGGCGGGGCCGCCGGGGCGGCCGACCAGCACGGCGCGGTCCGGGTCGCCGAGCGGGGCGGCGGCCAGTTCGGTGCCGAGCGCACCCCAGGCCGGCGGCACCCAGCGGCCGGTCGGGTCGAGTACCTCGGCCCGGGTCAGCGGCAGCCAGGGCAGGTCGACATCGTGCAGTTCGGGCGCGGCCGGGCTGGCGGCCTCCACCAGCGGGCCGCGCTCGTCGTACCGCACGACCACCGCCCAGCCGGCCCGGAAGATCCGCGGCACCGCGCCGACCAGCAGCTCGGCGGCGCGGTCCGGTGTGGTCGCGAGCGATTCGAGCAGCTCCAGTTCGCGGTGCGCGTCCAGGCCACCGGCGTAGTACTGGATCGACTCCACGCTCACCCCGGAGACCGAGACGGCCGCCGTGATCAGGGTGTCGGGAAGCTTGCCCGGCGGCAGCTCGACCACCAGGTCATCGACCGCGACGCCGGCGGATCGCTCCACCACGTCGACGGTGATGATGTCGGCGCCGGCCTGACCGAGTGCGGTCGCGACGGCGCCGAGCATCCCCGGTCGGTCCGGCAGTAGGACCCGCAGCAGGTACGACACGCCGGTCACCTCCCGGGCGCCAGCCTGCCTGACGGATGTGTCCCGGATGTTTCATCCGCGGGTCCGGGCAGGTCAGTTCCGCAGGCCCACTCCCACGGCCAGCGCGTTCACCCCGGGACCAGGTTGACCCCGGTTTCCGGCTGGCTCCGCCGCCCCGCCCGCCGCCCGCCCCGGCCCGACCGGCCGCCGCCCGACCCAGCTCGGCCCGCCCCGGCCCGCCCGGCCGCCGCCTGACCCGGCTCGGCCCGCCCCGGCCCGCCCGGCCGCCGCCTGACCCGGCTCGGCCCGCCCCGGCCCGCCCGGCCGCCGCCTGACCCGGCTCGGCCCGCCCCGGCCCGCCCGGCCGCCGCCTGACCCGGCTCGGCCCGCCCCGGCCCGCCCGGCCGCCGCCTGACCCGGCTCGGCCCGCCCCGGCCCGCCCGGCCGCCGCCTGACCCGGCTCGGCCCGCCCCGGCCCGCCCGGCCGCCGCCTGACCCGGCTCGGCCCGCCCCGGCCCGCCCGGCCGCCGCCTGACCCGGCTCGGCCCGCCCCGGCCCGCCCGGCCGCCGCCTGACCCGGCTCGGCCTGCCGCCTGACCCAGCCCGGCCCGCCGCCCGAGCCGGGCCCCCGGCTGCCGGCCCCGGCTGCCGGCCGGCGGCAGCCGACAGCCGGGGACGGGCCACCCGTGACCGGGCCCCATGGCCCGGCTCGGAGGGTCGGCGGCGGAGCGTGCTTCGATCACAATCCCGCCACAGGGTGCACTGTCTGCTGGCGTGCATCGCCCAGACGGTGCAAAGTCGGCCCGGACCGCGCGGCCGGCCCGTAATGTGCCGTGTCGCAGTTGTTAACTGCCCGGTTGTCCGATTCAACGTCCGACTCGAGTGGAGGATGTGAGTGAGCGCTCCGCTGGACGTGACCGGCTCCGCCACCGAGGCGCAGCCGGAGGCCAGCCTGGCCGGGATGGACGCGAAGGCGATCGAGGGCCGGTCACTCGGGCAGATCGCCTGGCTGCGGCTGCGCCGGGACAAGGTCGCGATCGCCGGCGGTGTCGTCGTGCTGCTGCTGATCGTGATGGCGATCGCGGCGCCGCTGCTGGTCAAGCTGCTCGGGCACCCGCCGAACGAGTTCCACCAGAACCTGATCGACCCGTCCCTGCAGATCCCGAAGGGCAAGTGGGGCGGGATGAGCAAGGATTTCCTCTTCGGCGTCGAGCCGGTGAACGGGCGTGACCTGTTCAGCCGGGTCGTCTACGGCGCCCGTATCTCGCTGCTGGTCGCGTTCCTGGCGACCGTGGTGGCGGTCGGGATCGGCACCGTGCTGGGCGTCATCGCCGGCTACTTCGGCGGCTGGGTCGACGCCCTGATCAGCCGCACGATGGACGTGTTCCTGGCCTTCCCGCTGCTGCTGTTCACGATCGCGATCGGCGCGATCATCCCGGACACCGCCTTCGGCCTGTCCGGGAACGCGCTGCGGATCGTGCTGCTGGTGTTCGTCATCGGCTTCTTCAGTTGGCCCTACATCGGCCGGATCATCCGCGGCCAGACGCTGTCGCTGCGGGAGCGCGAGTTCGTGGACGCGGCGAAGAGCCTCGGCGCCCGCGGGCCGTACATCATCGTCCGGGAACTGCTGCCGAACCTGGTCGCGCCGATCCTGGTCTACTCGACCCTGCTGATCCCGACCAACATCCTGTTCGAGGCGGCGCTGTCGTTCCTCGGCGTCGGTGTCCGGCCGCCGACCCCCACCTGGGGTGGCATGCTGTCCGACGCCATCCGCTATTTCATCGTCGCGCCGAACTTCATGATCGTCCCGGGCGTGGCCATCTTCATCACCGTGCTGGCGTTCAACCTGTTCGGTGATGGCCTGCGCGACGCGATAGATCCGCGGAGCCGGTGAATGCCGGGCCCGGCCGCACTTACTGGTTCCCACGAGGAAGGGGTGCACCTGCACATGAAGAGACGAACTGCCGCCGCGGTGGCGCTGTCGGCCGCCGCGGCATTGACGCTGGCTGCCTGCAGTAACAACGACAACAGCAATAGCAACGGTTCCGGTGGCGGGGGATCGAACGCGACACCATCCTTCAACGCCGCGGTTGACAAGGTGTTCAACCCGTCGACCGCGAAGGGTGGCACGCTGCGGTTCGCGAACTCCGGTGACTGGGATTCGCTCGACCCGGCCGACACCTACTACGGCTACTCGTGGAACTTCATCCGGCTGTACACCCGGTCACTGGTGATGTTCCAGCCGGGGGTGGGTGACACGGGCACCACGCTGGTCCCGGACCTGGCCGAGACGCTGGGTGTGGCCAGCGCCGACGCCAAGACCTGGACCTACAAGATCCGCAAGGGCATCAAGTTCGAGGACGGCACCGCGGTCACCTCGAAGGACGTCAAGTACGGTGTCGAGCGGTCGCTGGACAAGACCGTGTTCCCGAACGGGCCGACCTACCTCAACGACTTCCTCGACCTGCAGGGCTACACCAGCCCGTACGCCGACAAGTCGCCGGACAAGCTCGGCCTGAAGGCCATCGACACGCCGGACGACCAGACCATCGTCTTCCACCTCAACAAGCCGTTCGGTGGCTTCGACTACTTCGCCATGCTGCCGTCGAGCGTGCCGGTGCCGGTGGCGAAGGACACCGGGGCGAAGTACAAGCTGCACGTGATGTCGACCGGCCCGTACAAGTTCGAGAGCAACGAGCCGGGCAAGAAGTTCAGCCTGGTCCGCAACGACCAGTGGGACCCGGCCACCGACCAGTACCGCAAGGCACTGCCGGACCGCATCGAGGTCGCGCTCAAGGTCAACCCGGACGACGTGGACAACCAGTTGATCGCCGGTGACGTGGACGTCGACGTGGCCGGCCTGGGGGTGCAGGCGCAGACCCAGGCCCGCATCCTGAACGACCCGAACCTGAAGAAGAGCGCGGACTCCGCGTCGATCGCCCGGCTCTGGTACACGTCGATCAACCGGAACGTGGCGCCGTTCGACAACATCCACTGCCGCAAGGCGATCGAGCTGGCGACCGACCACACCAGCTACCAGAGCGCCTGGGGTGGCCCGATCGGGGGCGACATCGCGACGAACCTGATGCCGCCGCTGGTTCCGGGCCAGCAGAAGATCGACGTCTACGACTGGGCGAACCACCCGAACGGCGACGTCGAGGGGGCGAAGAAGGAGCTGACCGAGTGTGGCCAGCCGGACGGCTTCGCCACCAACATCTCCTACCGGGCCGAGCGGCCCAAGGAGAAGGCCACCGCCGAGTCGCTGCAGCAGTCGCTGAGCAAGGTCGGCATCAAGCTGACGATCAAGCCGTACCCGCAGGGTGACTACTTCAAGCTGTACGCGGGCAAGCCGGCGTTCGCCAAGGACAACAAGCTCGGCCTGGTGATCAACGGCTGGGGTGCGGACTGGCCGGACGGCTTCGGCTTCCTGCAGCAGATCGTCGACAGCCGGGTGATCCGGGCGACCGGTGGCGCCAGCAACATCAGCGTCAATGTCCCGGAGGTGGACAAGGCGCTGGACAAGGCGCTGACGATCACCGACACGGCGGAGCGGGAGAAGGCCTGGCCGGAGATCGACAAGATGGTCATGGAGGACGCGGACATCCTGCCCGGCATCTGGGCCAAGGGCCTGCTCTACCGGCCGAAGACGCTGCACAACGTCTTCATCAGCAACGGGTTCCAGATGTACGACTACCTGTCGCTCGGCGTGAAGTAGCGACTCCGACCACCGAAGGCAGGTGAAGGCAGGCGGCGGCCGGCGAGCAACTCTCGCCGGCCGCCGCAGCCGGGCTCTGTGATCGCATTCATCATCCGGCGGCTGGTGGCCGCGGTAGGGCTGCTGTTCATCGTCAGCGTGGTCACGTTCGGGATCTTCTTCCTGCTGCCCCGGCTGGCCGGGGCCACCCCGGACGACCTCGCCTCGCGGTATGTCGGCAAGACCGCGAACGAGCAGCAGATCAAGGACATCGCGGAGAAGCTCGGGTTCCACGACCCGCTGGTGGTGCAGTACGGCCGGTTCGTCAAGGGCCTGGTCGCCGGGTCCGACTACGACTACGGGCCGGCCGTCGAGCACTGCCCGGCGCCCTGCTTCGGGTACTCCTACGTCGATCAGATCCCGGTCTGGCCGGACCTGATCGACCGGTTACCGGTGACGATCTCGCTGGCCGCCGGCGCGTCGGTGCTCTGGCTGGTCGGCGGGGTGGCGACCGGGGTTATCTCGGCGCTGCGCCGCGGCACGGTCTTCGACCGGGTCTCGATGGGCATCGCGCTCGGCGGCGTCTCGCTGCCGATCTTCTTCACCGGCCTGATCCTGCTGGCCATCTTCAGCTACAAGCTCCAGATCGCCGCGCCCGGCGGCACCTACACCCCGATCACCGAGAATCCCGGCACCTGGGCGTACGACCTGTTACTGCCGTGGATAGCGCTGGCCTTCCTGTACGCCGCCGGCTACGCCCGGCTGACCCGGGCCGGCATGCTGGAGACGATGAACGAGGACTTCATCCGCACCGCCCGGGCCAAGGGCCTGCCGGAACGGACGGTCGTCCTCAAACACGGCCTGCGCTCCGCGCTCACCCCGATCGTCACGATCTTCGGCCTCGACCTCGGCCTGCTGCTCGGCGGCGCCGTGCTGACCGAGAGCACGTTCTCGCTGCCCGGCATCGGCAAGTACGCGGTGGACGGGATCGTGAACCAGGACCTGCCGCGGGTCATGGGGGTCACGCTGATCGCGGCGTTCTTCATCATCATCGCCAACCTCATAGTCGACATCCTGTACGCCGTCCTCGACCCCAGGGTGAAGTACTCGTGACCAGATCGAACCTCGGGTCGCGCCGGTCCCGTGCCCGGCTGCTGGACCAGACCGACGCGGCGGCGCGGGCCCAGCTCGAGCCGCCGACCAGCTTCCTCGAGGTGCGCGACCTGCGGGTGCAGTTCCCGACCGTGGACGGCGTGGTGCACTCGGTGGACGGGCTCTCGTTCCACCTGGAGCGCGGCCGGACGCTGGGCATCGTCGGCGAGTCCGGCTCGGGCAAGAGCGTCACCAGTCTGTCGATCATGGGCCTGCACGAGCGCACCAACGCCAAGCTCGGCGGCGAGATCTGGTTGGACGGCGAGGAACTGCTGGGCAGTACGTCCGAGCGGGTGCGCGAGCTGCGCGGCAAGAAGATGGCGATGATCTTCCAGGACCCGCTGTCCGCGATGCACCCGCTCTACACGGTCGGCCACCAGATCATCGAGGCGTACCGGATCCACAACAAGGTCAGCAAGTCGGCCGCCCGGCAGCACGCGATCGAGATGCTGCGCCGGGTCGGCATCCCGCAGCCGGCGTCCCGGGTGGACGACTACCCGCACCAGTTCTCCGGCGGCATGCGGCAGCGGGCGATGATCGCGATGGCGCTCTCCTGCGACCCGGACCTGCTGATCGCGGACGAGCCGACGACCGCGCTGGACGTGACCGTGCAGGCGCAGATCCTGGACCTGATCCGGGACCTGCAGGCCGAGTTCGACTCCGCGGTCATCATCATCACCCACGACCTGGGCGTGGTGGCCGAGGTGGCCGACGACATCCTGGTCATGTACGCCGGCCGGGCCGCCGAGTACGCCTCGGCCGCGGACATCTTCAGCCGCCCCGAGCACCCGTACACCTGGGGCCTGCTCGGCTCGATGCCGCGGCTGGACCGGGACCGCACCGATCGGCTGCTGCCCATCCCCGGCACCCCGCCCAGCCTGATCAACGTGCCGCCCGGTTGCCCGTTCCACCCGCGCTGCGCGTTCGCCGACCGGGCCGGCCCGGTCACCCGGACCGAGGTGCCGCAGATGGTGGAGACCGACGCCGGTCACCTGACCGCCTGCCACCTCCCGCACGAGACCCGCCAGGAGATCTGGCGCACCGAAATCGAGCCCAAACTGTGAGCGGAGCGGAGCGCAGCGGCGTCTGGACTGAGGCAACGCGCCGACGAAGTCGCTGCGCGGTGCCGAGGGAAGACGTCGCGTTTGGCGCGCAGCGCCGCGAACTGGCTAGCACTGTGAGCGGATCGGGGAGGGGCGCGTGAGTATTCCGGACTCGGCCGATGGGGCGACCGCGACCGCGGCGACGCCGCCGGATGCGCTGCTGTCGGTCACCGGGCTGAAGAAGTACTTCCCGGTGCGCCGCGGGGTGATCCTCGCCCGGCAGGTCGCCGCCGTGCAGGCGGTGGACGGGTTGGACTTCGCCGTCGCGCCGGGCGAGACGCTGGCCCTGGTCGGCGAGTCCGGCTGCGGCAAGACCACCACCGGCCGGCTGCTGACCCGCCTCGCCGAGCCGACCGCCGGGCAGATCATCTTCGACGGGCGGGACATCTCGCACCTGTCCGCCGGCAAGATGCGGCCGCTCCGCCGGGAGATCCAGATGATCTTCCAGGACCCGTACTCCTCGCTGAACCCGCGGCACACCGTCGGCACGATCATCGGCGCGCCGTTCCGGTTGCAGAAGGTGTCCACCGAGCAGGGCGTCAAGCGCACCGTCCAGGGCCTGCTGGAGCTGGTCGGGCTGAACCCGGAGCACTACAACCGGTACCCGCACGAGTTCTCCGGTGGCCAGCGGCAGCGCATCGGGATCGCCCGGACGCTGGCGCTGCGGCCGAAGCTGATCGTCGCCGACGAGCCGGTGTCCGCCCTGGACGTGTCCATCCAGGCGCAGGTGATCAACCTGCTGGAGGACCTGCAGAACGAGTTCCAGCTGACCTACGTGGTGATCGCGCACGACCTGTCCGTGGTCCGGCACATGTCCGACCGGGTCGCGGTGATGTACCTCGGGAAGATCGTCGAGCTGGCCGACAAGGCCGCCCTGTACGAGACCCCGATGCACCCGTACACGGTCGCGCTGATCTCGGCGGTGCCGATCCCGGAGCCGGGCCGCAAGCAGCAGCGGGACCGGATCCGGCTGACCGGTGACGTGCCCAGCCCGCTGAACCCGCCACCCGCCTGCCGGTTCCACACCCGCTGCTGGAAGGCGCAGGACGTCTGCCGCACGGTCGAGCCGCCGCTGCTCGAGCTGCGCCCCGGCCAGCAGGTCGCCTGCCACTTCCCGGAGAACGCCCCGGCCGACTTCATCGCCCCACCGCTCACCGAACCGGCCGGCGAGCCCACCCGCGCCGACTGAGCGGGCTGGCGATACTCGGTCGGGGGCGGCACGGAGCCACCCCTAGACTGGCCGGCATGCCCGACGACCTCCCGGCCGGCGCTGCCGGCGGCACCGGCACAGCCGGCATCACCAGGGACGAGGTGGCGCACCTGGCGCGCCTCGCCCGGCTCGCGGTCACCGAAGAGGAGCTCGGCGTCTTCGCCGGCCAGCTCGATGTGATCCTCGGCGCGGTGGCCCGGGTGCAGGAGGTCGCCACGGCCGACATCCCGCCGACCTCGCACGCGGTCCCGCTGACCAACGTGCTGCGTCCGGACGAGGTGCGGCCCTGCCTGGACCGGGACGCGGTGCTGGCCGCGGCGCCGGCGGCGGAGGGCGGCCGGTTCCGGGTGCCGCGCATCCTGGACGACGAAGCCTGACAGGGACGGCGATGACGAACGAGTTGATCCGGCGCACCGCGGCCGAGCTGGCCGGGTTGATCGCGGCCGGTGAGGTGTCCGCGGTCGAGGTGGCCCGGGCGCACCTGGAGCGGATTGCCGGCACGGACGAACGCGTGCACGCCTTCCTGCATGTGGACGAGGCGGGCGCGCTGGCCGCCGCGCAGGCGGTGGACGACCGCCGGGCCGCCGGCCAGGCCCCGGTCAGCCCGCTGGCCGGGGTCCCGCTCGCGCTCAAGGACGTGATCGTCACCAAGGGCATCCCCACCACCTGCGGTTCCAAGATCCTCGAAGGCTGGGTGCCGCCGTACGACGCGACCGTGACCGAGCGGCTGCGCGCGGCCGGCGTGGTCGTGCTCGGCAAGGCCAACATGGACGAGTTCGCGATGGGCTCGTCCACCGAGAACAGCGCGTACGGCCCGTCGCACAACCCGTGGGACCTCGCCCGGGTGCCGGGCGGCTCGTCCGGCGGCTCGTCCGCGGCGGTCGCGGCGTACCAGGCGCCGCTGGGGATCGGCACCGACACCGGCGGCTCGATCCGGCAGCCGGCGGCCGTCTGCGGGCTGGTCGGGCACAAGCCGACCTACGGCGGTGTCTCCCGGTACGGGCTGATCGCGTTCTCCTCCAGCCTCGACCAGGCCGGCCCGCTGACCCGCACGGTGCTGGACGCGGCGCTGCTGCACGCCACGATCGGCGGGCACGACCCGTGCGACGCGACCTCGATCGACGCGCCGGTGCCGCCGGTGGTCGCGGCTGCCCGCGCCGGTGCCGCCGGCGACCTGGCCGGGCTGCGCGTGGGCGTGGTCCGGGAGCTGGGCGGGGAGGGCTACCAGCCGGGCGTGGAGGCCGCGGTGGCCGAGGCGATCGCGGCGCTGGAGAAGGCCGGCGCGGTCGTGCACGAGGTGTCCTGCCCGTCCTTCGGGTACGCGCTGCCGGCGTACTACCTGATCGCGCCGAGCGAGTGCTCGTCCAACCTGGCCCGGTTCGACGCGGTGCGGTACGGGCTGCGGGTCGGCGACGACGGCGGCCGGGTGCTGGAGGACGTGATGGCGCTGACCCGGGAGGCCGGCTTCGGCCCCGAGGTGAAGCGCCGGATCATCCTCGGCACGTACGCGCTGTCGTCCGGCTACTACGACGCCTACTACGGCTCGGCGCAGAAGGTCCGCACGTTGATCAGCCGCGACTTCGAAGCGGCCTGGCGCGGCGCGGACGTGCTGGTCTCGCCGACCACACCGACGGTGGCGTTCCCGATCGGTGAGCGCGCCGACGACCCGATGGCCATGTACGCCGCCGACCTGTGCACGCTGCCCGCCTCGCTGGCCGGCGTCCCGGCCATCTCCGTCCCGTGTGGACTGTCCGACGGCCTGCCGGTGGGCCTGCAGATCATGGCCCCGGCGCTGGCCGACGACCGCTGCTACCGGGTCGCCGCCGCGGTCGAGGCCGCGGCCGGCCACCCCCTGATCGACGAGGTGCCGAGCCTGTGAGCGCGCGCTCCATCCTCCGCTCCGCCGGCGTGACCGCCGGGCGCGGGCGCCGTATCGCGACCGTGCGGGAGACACAGTGACCAGCTTGTTGCCGTCGTACGAGGACGTGGTGAGCCGGTACGACCCGGTGCTCGGCCTGGAGACGCACGTCGAGCTGGGCACCGCGTCCAAGATGTTCTGCGGGTGCCCGGCCGTGTTCGGCGGCGAGCCGAACACCCAGGTGTGCCCGGTCTGCCTGGGCCTGCCCGGCAGCCTGCCGGTGGCCAACGCCAAGGCGATCGAATACACCGTCCTGATCGGGCTCGCGCTGAACTGCCGGATCGCCGAGTGGTGCCGGTTCGCCCGGAAGAACTACTTCTATCCGGACATGCCGAAGAACTTCCAGATCAGCCAGTACGACGAGCCGCTGTGCGTGGACGGCTGGCTGGACGTGGACGTCGACGGGGAGAACGTCCGGGTGCCGATCGAGCGGGTGCACCTGGAGGAGGACACCGGCAAGTCGCTGCACGTCGGCGGCTCGACCGGCCGGATCCACGGCGCCACCTACTCGCTGGTCGACTACAACCGGGCCGGCATCCCGCTGGTGGAGATCGTCACCAAGCCGGTGCCCGGCACCGGGGCGCGCGCCCCGCAGGTGGCCAAGGCGTACGTGACCGAGCTGCGCGAGCTGCTGCGCACCCTCGGCGTATCCGACGTCCGGATGGAGGAGGGCAGCCTGCGCTGCGACGTGAACCTGTCGCTGTCGCCGGCCGGCTCGGGTGTCTGGGGCACCCGCACCGAGACGAAGAACGTGAACTCGCTGCGTTCGGTGGAGCGCGCGGTCCGGTCCGAGATGCTGCGCCAGGCCTCGGTGCTGGACGCCGGCGGCCGGATCGTCCAGGAGACCCGGCACTTCCACGAGGAGTCCGGCGACACCACGTCCGGCCGGTCCAAGGAGGAGGCCACCGACTACCGGTACTTCCCGGAGCCGGACCTGGTGCCGCTGGCCCCCGACCTGGCCTGGGTGGAGGAGCTGCGGGCCACGCTGCCGGAGCTGCCGGCGGCCCGGCGCCGCCGGGTGGCACGGGAGCTGGGCGCGTCCGAGTTCGAGCTGGCCTCGATGGTGAACGCCGGCGTGGTCGACCTGGTCGCCGGCACGGTGGCGGCCGGCGCGCCGCCGCTCGAGGCGCGCAACTGGTGGCTCGGCTACCTGTCCCAGAAGGCGAACCAGGCCGCGGTCGAGCCGGCCGAGCTGGCGATCACGCCGGCCCAGGTGGCCCGGGTGATCGCGCTGGTGGCCAGCGGCGACCTGTCCGTCGGGCTGGCCCGGCAGGCGGTGGACGGGGTGCTCGAGACCGGGCACGAGGTGGACGCGGTGGTCGCCGAGCGGGGCCTGCGCACGGTCTCGGACGAGTCGGCGCTCGGCACGGCGGTGGACGCGGCGATCGCGGCCGCTCCGGACGTGGCCGACAAGATCCGCGGCGGCAAGGTGGCCGCGGTCGGCGCGCTGGTCGGCGCGGTCATGAAGGCCACCCGCGGCCAGGCCGACGCCACCGTGGTGCGCAAGCTGATCCTGGCCCGGCTCGGCGTCGACGGCTGAGCCCGCCGGCCGGCCGCCGGCCGCGAGCCGGCCCGGCCGTCAGGCGGGGGAGTTGGTGGTGTTGGTCGGCGGCAGGATCCGGATCACCCGGTCGTCCTGCGGCACCGGCTTGCCCTGCCCGTCCCGGTTGGACGTGGTCAGCCAGAGCGCGCCGTCCGCGGCGGCGACCACGGTGCGCAGCCGGCCGTACGTGTTCTCCAGCACCGACCTGGGCTGACCCACCGCGCCGGAGTCGTCCAGCGGGATCGCCCACAGCCGCTGGCCGCGCAGCGCGGTGACGAACATGCCGCGCTCCAGGATCGTGCAGCCGCCGAGGCCGCCGGTGTCCAGGGCCAGGGTGCGGACCGGGGGAGTGCCGGTGGCCGGCGTCTTCTCCGGCCAGCCGTAGTTGCTGGCGCCGGTCAGCCGGTTGATCTCGTCAGCGGTCCGGCCCGTCTCGGTCTCGTACGCCCGGCTGCGGCCGTCCAGGCAGAGGCCGGCGACGCTGCGGTGGCCCCGGGTGAAGATCGGCGAGGACGGGTTCGGATTGTCCGGCGCCGGCCGGCCGAACGTGGTCACCCGCAGCACCTTCCCGGCCAGGTTGCGCAGGTCGGCCGCCTGCGCCGGCCTGCCCGCGTCGCCGGTGCCGATGTAGAGCATGCCGTCGGCGCCGAACGCGAGCCGGCCGCCGTTGCCGGTGCTGCCGCGCGGGATGCCGCTGAGCACCGGCGTCACCTTGCCGCCCAGCTCGAACCGGACCACCCGGTTGTCGGCCTTGGTGGTGATGTACGCGAAGACCAGCCCGTCCTGCCGGTAGGCGGGGGACAGCGCCAGGTCGAGCAGGCCGCCGTCGCCGCTCGGGTCGATCCCGCCGATCTTCATCAGCTGCTTCACCGGCGCCCGCTCCGGCTGCACCTGCAGGATCCGGCCGGTCTGCCGCTCACCCACGATCGCGGTGTTGTCCGGCAGCACGGCCAGCCCCCACGGCAGCTTCAGCCCGGTCGCCACCACCCCCGGGTCGTCCGGCTGGCCGGGCGACTGCGGGCCCTGCGAGGGCTGGCTGGGTGTGGGCTCGCCGGCGCCGGGCAGCTGCGGCACCGGTTCGTCGGCCGGTGGCGGCCCCTCCGGCTTGGGCACCCAGGTCGGCTTGGGCGTCAGCTGGCTGGCCGCGGCGGAGCAGCCGGTCAGCAGCACCGCCGCGACCAGGGCGGCCAACACGCGGCCAGCGGTGCGGGACGCCCGGCGCGCCGGCCGGGAGGATCGCGTCACGGTTCCAGTGTTACCGGTGCCCCGGTGAAATGGCCGTGATGCCCCCCGCCGCCGGCCCCGCCGGCCCTGCCAGTTTCACCGGTCGGGTCCCCGGCGCCGGCGCCGGCGCCGGGCTCGGCTGGCCGGGTCCGGCTGCCGCGGGCGCGCAGCCAGCCGGCGACCGAGCGGGCGTCCATCGGCCGGGCGATGAAGTGGCCCTGCACCCGGTCGCAGCCGAGCTGGTCGAGCACGTGCAGGGTGGCCGCGTCCTCGACGCCCTCGGCCACCACCGCCACGTCCAGCGCGTGCGCGAGCTCGACGGTGTAGCGGACGATCGCGGTGGCCCGCGGGTCGGTGCCCAGCCCGGTCAGGAAGCTGCGGTCCAGCTTCAGCTCGTCGGCGGGCAGGTCACGCAGGTAGGAAAGGGACGAGTAGCCCACGCCGTAGTCGTCGATGGACACCCCGACGCCCAGCCCGTGCAGCCCGGTCAGGGTGCTGCGGGCCCGGCTGGCGTCGGCGACCAGGGTCTCCTCGGTGATCTCCACGATCAGCGCGGCCGGCGGCAGCGCGGCCCGGGCCAGCGCGGCGTCGATCCGGTCGACCAGGCCGGCGTCCAGCAGCGTGCTGGCGGCCAGGTTGACCGAGACCTGCAGCTCATGCCCGCCGGCCCGCCAGCGGGCGCACTCGGCCAGCGCGGCGTCCAGCACGATCTCGGTGAGCCGGGTCATCAGCCCGGTCTGCTCGGCCACCGCGAGGAAGTCGGCCGGGCCGAGCAGCCCGTCCCGCGGGTGCTGCCAGCGGGCCAGCGCCTCGAAGCCGACGACCCGGCGGCTGACCATGTCCAGCTGCGGCTGGTAGTGGCAGACCAGCTGGCCGGCGTCCAGCGAGCGGCGCAGCGTGGTCGCCAACTCCAACCGGGACCGGGTGTGCTGGTCGGACCGGTTGCGGTAGACGACCCGGCCGCGCCGGCGCCGCTTCGCCTCGTACATCGCCACGTCGGCGCAGCGCAGCAGGGTGGCGGTGTCCTCGCCGTGCTCCGGGGCGACCGCGATGCCGATGCTGGCCGCCACGTACAGGGTGAGCCCGGCCACCGCGAACGGCTTGGCCAGCGCGTCCAGCAGCCGGTCGGCGGCGCGGCGGGCCTCCGCCTCGCCGCCCACGCCCACCAGCAGCAGGCCGAACTCGTCGCCGCCGAGCCGGGCCAGCGTCTGCCCGGGGTCGACCGCCGCGGCCAGCCGCGGACCGAGCCGACGCAGCAGCTCGTCGCCGACCGGGTGGCCGAGGGTGTCGTTGATCTCCTTGAACCGATCCAGGTCGAGCAGCAGCAGGGCGTGCCGGGTGCCGGCGTCCGGGTCGGCCGCCCGCTCGGCCAGCGCCGCGTCCAGCCGCTGCAGCAGCAGCCGGCGGTTGCCGAGCCCGGTCAGCTCGTCGGTGACGGCCTGGTGCTGGTTGCCCGCGGCCACCCGCACCTCGTGGATGGTCAGCACCGCGCGCAGCAGCGTGCCGGCTACGCTGGCCACCGCGAACACCACCGCGGCGGTGGGCACCGCCACCCGGGTCGCCACCACCAGCACGGCCAGCGCGCCGACCACCGAGGTGGTCGGCATCGCCAGCGCGGCCCAGCCCTGCAACCGCAGCGTCCGGACCGGCACCGGGCGGCGCCAGGCGGCCAGCGCGAACAGCAGCGCGATCGCCGGCCAGAGCACCCCGGTCCAGCCGGCCGGGGCGTTGAAGTCGGGCACCGGCTGCTGCAGCCAGGTCACGTCGCCGATCACGGCCAGCGCGCCGGCGGTGGCGATCAACCACCAGGTCGGCTCGCGGAACCCGGCCACCGTGATCGCCAGCAGGGTCAGCCCGACCAGGACCACGTCGCCCACCGGGTAGGCCAACCCGACCGCGATCGACAGCGGGCCGCGTCCGGTGTGCGCCAGCAGCGGTTGGTAGACCAGCGCGACCATCACCGCGCCGAGGCCGAGCGCGCCGAGCACGCCGTCCACCCAGACCGTGCGCGGGAACGGCGCCGCCTTGGCCCGGATCAGCAGCACCAGCGCGACGTACAACAGCGGGTAGCAGGGCAGGTACGCGGCGTCGGCCAGCGAGACGGCCGGCGCCGGGTCCTCGTTCGCCGCCACCGCCGCCCAGATCGCGTCCCCGACCGACCAGGTCAGCAGCGCGACGCCGAGGAACAGCCAGGGCGCCCGCTCCGGCCGGACCAGCGCCGGCCGGGCCAGGCACAGCAGCGCGCCGACGGCCAGCGCGACGACCTGCGCGGTGTCGTTGATCCCGGCCACCGGGCTGCCCGGCCGGGCGGCCGACCAGACCGCGATCAGCACCCCGGCCCCGGCCAGCGCGAAACCGAGGCGCAGCGGCACCGGCATCCGTCCGGCGGGGCCGAGGGGAGCGGCCCACCGTGGAAGCCGGATCTGGCTGGCGCGGGTCAATGCGCCTCCGTTCGCAACCGGATCAGGCCTTGTCACGCAGTGTGTCAGGTGTCGCATGGTTGTGGGTACGTCCGGGTGAGTTTCGCCCGACCGGGGTGCCGTCCGGGTGCACGGCGTCCCCCGTAGGCTTGCCGCCGTGCCGACCCGACACCTCCTGCTGTCCACCGAACAGGCCCGTGACCTGGTCGGACCGCTGCCGCCCGAGGTCCGTGTCGCGGTCTGGAACGGGTCCGGGGAGCCGCCCGCCGAGCTGGACCGGACCCAGTTCTGGGTGCCGCAGATGCTGATGGCGGCCGGCATCGACGCGATGCTGGCCCAGCTGCCGGCGCTCGAGGTGGTGCAGCTGACCACCGCCGGCGCGGACGCGTTCATCGGCCGGCTGCCCGATTCGGTGCTGCTCTGCGACGGCCGCGGCGTGCACGGCGGCTCGACCTCGGAGTGGGTGCTGGCGGTGACGCTGGCCGCGCTGCGGGAGCTCCCGCGGTTCGTCCGCGCCCAGGACGAGCGGCGCTGGGACTACCCGTTCACCGGCGAACTGGCCGGCAAGCGGGTACTGGTGGTCGGCGCCGGCGACGTCGGCGGGCAGATCCGGCGCAAGCTGCTCACCTTCGACACGGCGGTGACGATGGTGGCCCGGCGGGTCCGCGCGGCGACCGGCGCCGAGCCGGCCGTGCACGCGGTCGCCGAACTGCCCGACCTGCTGCCGGCCGCCGACGTGGTGGTGGTCGTGGTGCCGCTCACCGGCGCGACCCGGGGCCTGGTCGACGCCGCGTTCCTGGCCGCGATGCCGGACGGCGCGCTGCTGGTGAACGGAGCCCGCGGCCCGGTGGTCGACACCGCGGCGCTCACCGCCGAGCTGGCCGCCGGCCGGCTGCGGGCCGCGGTGGACGTCACCGACCCGGAGCCGCTGCCGCCGGACCACCCGCTCTGGACCGTGCCCGGCCTGCTGCTCACCCCGCACGTCGCCGGCTCGGTGCACGGCTTCCCGGCCCGCGCGTACCGCCTGGTCCGGGAACAGCTGGACCGTTGGCTGGCCGGCGAACCCCTGATCAACCAGGTGGTCGACGGCTACTGAGCCTCCGCCGGGGCGTCCGCCGCCCCGGCCGGCCCCGACGGCTCGGCCGGCTCGGCCGGCGCCGGGTCGGACGGCGGCTGGGCCCCGTCCGTGGCGCCGGAACCGTCGCCCGGCCGGGGGGCCGGCGGTCCGTCCGGTGCGGCGCGGTTCGGGTCCGGTACCCGCCCGCCGCTGGCGGCCGCGATGACCGGCAGGTGCCGGGCCCGCGCGGTCGGCAGCCGCAGCCGCCGGCCGGAGCTGAGCACCAGCCAGAGATCGCCGCGGTCGCCGGCGCGCAGCCCGGCCACCTCGGACCAGGGGATCCGGCGCCGGCCGAGCAGGGCCCGGATGGTGACCGCGGCCGGGCCGACGTCCACGCCGACCCGCAGCACCCAGGCCAGCGCCAGCACCGGCAGCACGAACAGCACCAGCAGCCAGCGGGACGCGCCGGCCAGCGGCAGCACGCAGAACGCGAAGATCAGCACCGCCGGCAGCATCGTCCGGCTCGGCCGGATCCGGACCGTGGGTGCCTCGTCCTCGCGCATCCGCCCATGATGCCGGTTCGCCGCCGGGCGGCCGCGACCGCTCCGCTACGCTGCGGTTCGTGACGGAGTACCGGCATCCGAAGCCACGCAGCACCGAGGTCACCGAGGGTATGGAGCGGGCGCCCGCGCGGGCCATGCTCCGCGCGGTCGGAATGACCGACGCCGACTGGGATTCCCCGCAGATCGCGGTCGCCTCGTCCTGGAACGAGGTGACCCCGTGCAACCTCCCGCTCGACCGGCTGGCCAAGAAGGCCAAGGAGGGCGTCCGGGCGGCCGGCGGCTTCCCGCTGGAGTTCACCACGATCGCGGTGTCGGACGGCATCTCGATGGGGCACGAGGGGATGCGCGCCTCGCTGGTCTCCCGCGAGGTGATCGCCGACTCGGTCGAGCTGGTGGTGCACGCCGAGCGGATGGACGGGCTGGTCGCGCTGGCCGGCTGCGACAAGTCGCTGCCCGGGATGCTGATGGCCGCGGCCCGCCTCGACCTCGCCTCGGTCTTCCTCTACGGCGGGACGATCATGCCCGGCCGGGTCGGCGACCGGGACATCACCATCCAGGACGCCTTCGAGGGCGTCGGCGCCTGCGCGCTCGGCCGGATCACCCGGGACGAGCTGGACGAGATCGAGCGGCACGCCTGCCCGACCGAGGGCTCCTGCGGCGGCATGTTCACCGCGAACACGATGGCCGCCGCGGCCGAGGCGCTGGGCATGGCGCTGCCCGGCAGCGCCTCCCCGCCGGCCATCGACGCCCGCCGGGAGGACTTCGCGGTGCGCAGCGGCGCTGCCGTGGTGGCCCAGCTGGACGCCGGGCTGACCGCCCGCAAGATCCTGTCCAAGGCGGCGTTCGAGAACGCGATCGCGGTGGTGATGGCGCTCGGCGGCTCCACCAACGCGGTGCTGCACCTGCTCGCGATCGCGCACGAGGCCCGGGTCGATCTCACCCTGGACGACTTCAACCGGATCGGCGACCGCACCCCGCACCTGGCCGACGTGAAGCCGTTCGGCCGGTACGTGATGAGCGACATCGACCGCATCGGCGGCGTCCAGGTCGTACTCAGGGCGCTGCTGGACGCCGGCCTGCTGCACGGCGACGCGATGACGGTGACCGGCCGGACGCTGGCCGAGAACCTCGCCGAGATCACCCCGCCGGACCCGGACGGCAAGATCATCCACGCGATGGCCGACCCGATCCACCGCACCGGCGGGCTGCTGATCCTGCGCGGCTCGCTGGCCCCGGAGGGCGCGGTGGTGAAGAGCGCCTCGTTCGACGACGCGGTCATGGAGGGCACCGCCCGGGTCTTCGACGACGAGAAGGACGCGATGGCCGCGGTCGTCGCCGGGCAGATCAAGCCCGGCGACGCGGTGGTGATCCGGTACGAGGGCCCGGCCGGCGGTCCCGGGATGCGCGAGATGCTGGCGGTCACCGGCGCGATCAAGGGCGCCGGGCTGGGCAACGACGTGCTGCTGCTCACCGACGGCCGGTTCTCCGGCGCCACCCACGGCCCGTGCATCGGGCACGTCGCGCCCGAGGCCGCCCACGGTGGCCCGATCGCGCTGGTCGCCGACGGCGACCGGGTCCGGCTGGACATGCGCGAGCGCCGGCTCGACCTGCTGGTCGACCCGGTCGAGCTGGACCGCCGGCGGGCCGGCTGGAAGCCCCGCTCACCCCGCTACGAAACCGGCGCGCTGGCCAAGTACGCCAAGCTGGTCGGCTCCGCCGCCTACGGCGCGGTCTGCGACTGACCCCGACGCTCGCGGCCCGGCGCTCGACGCCCGGCGGCTCGACGCCCGGCGGCCCGGCGGCCCGGCGCTCGACGCCCGGCGCTCGGCGGCTAGCCCGCGGGTAACGGATTCGGTTCGCGGGTGACGGGTTTGGTTCGCGGGTGACGTCTTCCTTCCCCGGGTGACGGCCGTCGGCCGTCACCCGGCGGCGCAAGTCATCACCCGGCACTCCACTCCGTCACCGGGCGGCGCAGGTCATCACCCGGCGCGGCGCACGCCGTCAGCCGGTGGCGCCGAGGCGGTGCTCGCGCGGGCTGACGCCGCGGACCCGCTTGAACGCGGTGCTGAGCGCGAACGCGCTGCCGTAGCCGACCTGCCGGGCGACCGCGC
Source organism: uncultured Actinomycetota bacterium (assembly GCA_963714145.1). Taxonomy (GTDB): domain Bacteria; phylum Actinomycetota; class Actinomycetes; order Mycobacteriales; family CADCTP01; genus JBBWZH01. The sequence goes on from OY970235.1 coordinate 371,345, forward strand.
CGACGGTGGCCTCCGGCTCACGCAGCAGGTCGGCCGCCAGGGTCAGCCGCCAGTTGGTCAGGTAGCTCATCGGCGGCTCGCCGACCAGCTCGGTGAACCGCCGGGCCAGCGCGGCCCGGGACACCCCGGCCTGCGTCGCCAGTTCGGCGATCGTCCATGGCCGGGCCGGGTCGTGCTGCATCAGCCGCAGCGCCCGGCCGACGATCGGGTCGGCGTGCGCCCGGTACCAGGCCGGCGCGGTCCCGTCCGGCTGGGCGAACCAGGCCCGCAGCACGGCGATCAGCAGCAGGTCCAGCAGCCGGTCCAGGACGGCTTCCTGGCCCGGCTCGTCCCGGCCGATCTCGAGGCTGAGCAGCGGCAGCAGCGGGCTGTCCCAGTCGTCCGCGGGCAGCACCAGCGAGGCCGGCAGCGCGCGCAGCAGTTGCCGGCCGATCTCGCTCTGCAGCTGGTAGGTGCCGATCAGCAGCGTGGTCGAGCCGGTCGCGCTGTTGCCCCAGGTGCGTACGCCCAGTTCCAGTTCGGCGCACAGCTCGGTGCCGTCGACCGTGGTGGACCGGTTGCCCGGGTGGATCACGATCTGGGTCGGCGTGGCCGGGTCGTCGGCGAAGGTGTAGGGCGCCGGCCCGGTCAGCACCGCGATGTCGCCGGCCGCCAACCGGGCCGCGGCGGCCCCGGCCGGCAGCAGCACCGCGTCGCCGCGGACCACCGCGACCAGCGCCAGCGGCGCCTGGTCCTGCACCCGGATCGACCAGGGCGGCTCGAGCAGCGCCCGGAGCAGGAAGGCCCCGCGGGCACGCGGCCCGCCCAGCAGGCCGGTCAGCGCGTCCATGCGAAAAGTCTAGACGCACGCGTATGCCGTCGAGGCGTACAACGATGGATCGTCCAGGCGGTTGGCTCTTCACTATGACCTATGACTGAAACCTCGACCGGCGCGGCCGAAGCCGGCATCTACGAACTGACCCGCGGCGCCTCCCTGGTCGCCGCCACGATCACGATGGGTCTGATGGCGGGCCTGTTCTTCGCCTGGGCGCAGGGCGTGATGACCGGCCTGCACCGGTCCAGCGACCGCACGTTCGTCGAGGCGCTGCAGCAGATGAACGTGGCGATCCTGAACGGCTGGTTCGCGCTGGCCTTCGGTGGCGCGGTGGTGCTGACCGCGGTCACCGGGGTGCTCCACCTGCGCTCCGACGCCCGCTCGGTGCTGCCCTGGATCGTCGCCGCGTTCGTGCTCTACCTGCTCGTCCTGATCGTCACAGCCGCGGTCAACGTGCCGCTGAACAACGAGTTGATGGCGGCCGGCCCGGTGGACCGGATCACCGACCTGGCCGGCGTCCGGGCCCATTTCGAGACCACCTGGGTGCGCTGGAACATCCTCCGCGCGGTGCTCAACGCGGCCGCGTTCGGCTGCCTGACCTGGGCACTGGTGCTGCACGGCCGGCTCACCGGCCGGGGCTGATCCCGATCCGCGGCGGGCATGATCACCTGGTCGGAGCGGCTCGGCCCGGCGCACCCCGCCGACCGGGCCGCCGCCGTACCCGCCCGCGGACCGTATCATGATCATCGATCTCATTATCTGGGACAGCGAGTCCACTCCAGTTGACGGGTTGGCCCGGTAACTCCTACGGTGCCTGTATGGTGCTCCGCTCGCTTCTCGTAGTTACCTAGCGCGTCGACTTCTCCGGTCGTCGCGCCAACCCCTCCGTGCCTGGCACGAGGGGTTTTTTGTTGGCTACTGACCAAGCCTGCTCCTCGCCCGACCGCCCTGTCCGAACCGGAAGGCCCCCGATGACCGACAGCTCGCCTTGTTCCGGCGCCCAGTCACTCGTCCGATCCCTGGAAGCGGCCGGCACCGATGTCGTGTTCGGCATCCCCGGCGGCGCAATTCTCCCGGCGTACGACCCGCTGTTCGACTCCACCGCCGTGCGGCACGTGCTCGTCCGGCATGAGCAGGGCGCCGGGCACGCGGCGACCGGCTACGCGCAGGCGACCGGTCGGGTCGGCGTGTGCATGGCCACGTCCGGTCCCGGCGCGACCAACCTGGTCACCCCGATCGCCGACGCCTACATGGACTCGGTGCCGATCGTCGCGATCACCGGTCAGGTGCCGCGCGGCTCGATCGGCACGGACGCCTTCCAGGAAGCCGACATCTGCGGCATCACCCTGCCGATCACCAAGCACAACTTCCTGGTGCAGTCGGCGCACGACATCCCGCAGGTGATCGCCGAGGCGTTCCACATCGCGTCCACCGGCCGGCCCGGCCCGGTGCTGGTCGACCTGCCGAAGGACGTGCTGCAGTCGGCCACCAAGTTCGCCTGGCCGCCGGTGATGGACCTGCCCGGCTACCGCCCGGTGCTCAAGCCGCACGGCAAGCAGATCCGCGAGGCCGCCCGGCTGATCGCCGAGTCCCGCCGGCCGCTGTTCTACGTGGGTGGCGGCGTGCTCAAGGCGCACGCGTCCGCCGAGCTGCGGGTGCTGGCCGAGCTGACCGGCATCCCGGTGGTGACCACGCTGATGGCCCGCGGCGCCTTCCCGGACAGCCACCGCCAGCACCTGGGCATGCCCGGCATGCACGGCACGGTGGCCGCGGTCACCGCGCTGCAGAAGGCCGACCTGATCGTCGCGCTCGGGGCCCGGTTCGACGACCGGGTGACCGGCAAGCTGGCCACCTTCGCGCCCGAGGCGACCGTGGTGCACGCGGACATCGACCCGGCCGAGATCTCCAAGAACCGCACCGCGGACGTGCCGATCGTGGGCGACTGCCGCGAGGTGCTGATGCAGCTCGTCGGCGGCGTGAAGGCCGAGTACGACGCCGGCCACCGGGCCGACATCAGCTCCTGGTGGCGGCAGATCGACGGATGGCAGACCACCTACCCGCTCGGCTACGAGGAGCCGCCGGACGGCGCGCTCGCCCCGCAGTACGTGATCGAGCGGCTGGGCAAGATCGTCGGCCCGGACGCGATCTACGTCGCCGGTGTGGGCCAGCACCAGATGTGGGCGGCCCAGTTCATCTCCTACGAGAAGCCGTACAGCTGGCTGAACTCCGGCGGCCTCGGCACGATGGGCTACGCGGTGCCGGCGGCGATGGGCGCCAAGTTCGGCAAGCCGGACTCGGTGGTCTGGGCGGTGGACGGCGACGGCTGCTTCCAGATGACCAACCAGGAGCTCGCCACCTGCGCGCTGGAAGGTGCGCCGATCAAGGTGGCCGTGATCAACAACGGCAGCCTCGGCATGGTCCGGCAGTGGCAGAACCTCTTCTACCACGAGCGTTACTCGCAGACCGATCTCGGCACCCACAAGCACCGCATCCCCGACTTCGTGAAGCTGGCCGAGGCGCTCGGCTGCGTCGGCCTGCGCTGCGAGTCCAAAGAGGACGTTGACAAGACGATCGAGGCGGCGATGGAGGTGACCGACCTGCCGGTGGTGGTCGACTTCACCGTCGGCCAGGACGCGCAGGTCTGGCCGATGGTCCCGGCCGGCACCAGCAACGACGAGATCCAGGCCGCCCGCGGCGTGCGGCCGGTCTTCGACGAGGACGAGGGCTGAGATTCCGATGAGTAAGCACACTCTCTCCGTGCTGGTGGAGAACAAGCCCGGTGTCCTGGCCCGGGTGTCCGGGTTGTTCAGCCGGCGTGGCTTCAACATCGAGTCGCTCGCGGTCGGGCCCACCGAGCACCCCGAGGTGTCCCGGATGACGATCGTGGTGAACGTCGCCGACCTGCCGCTGGAGCAGGTGACCAAGCAGCTGAACAAGCTGGTCAACGTCATCAAGATCGTCGAGCTGGATCCGGCGCAGGCCGTGCAGCGCGAACTGCTGCTGGTCAAGGTGCGCGCCGACCTGTCCATCCGCAGCGCGGTGCTGGAGACCGTCCAGCTGTTCCGGGCCAAGGTGGTCGACGTCAGCACCGAGTCGGTGACGATCGAGGCCACCGGCACCGCCGACAAGCTCGACGCGCTGCTGCGCATGCTGGAGCCGTTCGGTGTCAAGGAGATGGTGCAGTCCGGCATGGTCGCCGTCGGCCGCGGGCCGCGCTCGATCACCGGCAGCGCGCTCCGCACCGTCGAGCGCAGCGCCTGACCTGACCGTCCACACGAGACTATCCAGAGAGGACAATCGAGTTCCGATGGCCGCGGAGATCTTCTACGACGACGACGCCGACCTGACCCTGATCCAGGATCGGGCGGTGGCCGTGCTCGGGTACGGCAGTCAGGGGCACGCGCACGCGCTGTCCCTGCGGGATTCCGGTGTGGACGTCCGAATTGGACTCCCGGAGGGATCCAAGAGCCGGCCGAAGGCGGAGTCGGAGGGGCTCCGCGTGCTCGCCCCGGCCGAGGCCTGCGAGGAAGCCGACCTGGTCATGATGCTCGCCCCGGACACCGTGCAGCGCTCGCTGTACGCGGAGGCGATCGCGCCGAACCTGGTCGACGGTGACGCGCTGTTCTTCGCGCACGGCTTCAACATCCGGTTCAACCTGATCACCCCGCCAGCGGGCGTGGATGTTGCGATGGTCGCCCCGAAGGGGCCGGGCCACCTGGTCCGCCGGCAGTTCGCCGACGGCAAGGGCGTGCCGTGCCTGGTCGCGGTCGACCAGGATGCCTCCGGCCGGGCGCTGCCGCTGGCGCTGTCGTACGCGAAGGGCATCGGCGGCACCCGCGCCGGCGTCATCAAGACCACGTTCACCGAGGAGACCGAGACCGACCTGTTCGGCGAGCAGGCCGTGCTCTGCGGCGGCGCCACCGCACTGGTCAGCGCCGGCTTCGACACCCTGGTGGAGGCCGGCTACCAGCCCGAGGTCGCCTACTTCGAATGCCTGCACGAGCTCAAGCTGATCGTCGACCTGATGTACGAGGGCGGCATCGCCCGGATGCGCTACTCGGTCTCCGACACCGCCGAGTACGGCGACCTCACCCGCGGCCCGCGCATCGTCGACGAGCGGACCCGGCAGACCATGCGCGACATCCTCGGCGAGATCACCGACGGCACCTTCGCCCGCGAGTGGGTCGCCGAAGACGACGCCGGCCGCCCCAACTTCACCGCCCTGCGCGACAAGGGCGCCGGCCACCCCATCGAGCAGGTCGGCGCCCACCTCCGCGCCCTGATGTCCTGGGTAGACCGCCCCATCACCGAAACCGCCTGATCCCAGCCCTACCCGCCGCCGGCGGCGACCAGCCATGGTCGCCGCCGGCGGCGCTGCGTAGCCGGATCGTGGTCAGATGGGCCGGTCGAGTGGTTAGCGAGGTAATCAGGAGCTTTCGCCGTCCGGCATGTGCTTTGGTGATCCGCCGACCTTGATCGGCAGACCATCGGAGGGCGCCGACGTGGCCGGTTTGCGAGTGCTCGTCCTGTCGACGGTGACGGCGGTGGCGGTCCAGTTGGGCGCCGTGGCCGTACCGGCAAACGCCGCACCGCGAGCTGCCGGCCTGCCGGCGGGTGCCACCAGCCGGCCGCCCGAGCAGCGCACCGGCTCGGCCGCCGGCCTGCCGCACACCGCACCGCAGTCCGCGACCGACCGCTCGCCAGCGAGTGCGGCCCCACCCAGGGCGGGTAGCGGTACCGCGCGCAGCGCCGGGGCAGAGCGGGCAGCACCCCGGCCGGCCCAGGTGCCGGGCCGGCTGGTGCAGGCGAAGCCGACCGCCCGCGGGGTGGATCCACATACGTCGGTTGAGCTGGCGGGCAGGCGCACCGCGACCAGCAGCACGTTCGCCAACGCCGACGGCACCGAGACGGTGCGGCTGTACGACGGCCAGGCCAACGTCCGCCAGCCGGACGGCAGCTACCTGCCGCTCGACCTGAGGCTGAATCGGCAGCCGTCCGGCCGGCTGGTGCCGCGGTCCGGGCCGGTCGCGGTTTCGTTCGGCCCGACCGCAGCCGATCCCGCGTTGGCCGACCTGACCTTCCCCGGCGGCGGTGCGACGTTCGCCGTCACCGGTGCCGCACCGGCGATTGCTGTACCGGCAGCGGACGCGGTGACGTACCGCGCGGTCCGGCCGGACGCCGACCTGCGGCTGGTCGCCACCGCCACCGGGGACAAGGAGGAGATCCTGCTGCGGAGCCGGTCGGCGCCGGCGAGTTGGACGTTCAGTCTCCGGTTGCGTGGCCTGACCCCGTCCCTCGACGCCAGCGGTTCGGTCCTGCTCACTGACCCGGCCGGCAAGGTGTGGGCGACCATCCCGACGCCGTGGATGCGGGATTCCGCGATCGACCCGCGGTCGGGGGAGGGCCGGCTCTCGTACGGGGTCCACTACCGGCTGGCGCCCGCGGCGGCCGGCACCTGGACACTCCGGGTCGATCTGGACCAGGCCTGGCTGCACGCGGCTGACCGCGTGTTCCCGGTCGTGGTCGACCCGTCATTGCAGGTCAATGCCGACGCCGACGACACGTTCGTGATGTCGCCGGCCACCGCGAACAACTCGGCGAACCAGGAACTGAAGATCGGCACGCCGGACGGCGGCAGCACGGTGGCTGCCTCCTACCTGCATACCAACGGGCTGACCGGCACGCTGCACAACAAGTACGTGCTGGCAGCCGCGTTGAACCTCACCGAGAACTGGTCGGCCTCCTGCACGCCATCCACCGTGAACGTGTACGCGGTGACCGGCGCCTGGGCCGGGTCGACGATGACGACCTACCCGGGCGCTGCATTCAACCCGACGCCGATCGCGAGCAAGTCCTTCGCCCACGGCTTCAGTTCGAGCTGCCCGCTGGCCCGCGAGGGCTTCGCGATCGACCCGGACCTCGCGACCCGGTGGACGCATGGGCTCACCGCGTACCAGGGGCTCACGGTGCGGGCCAGCAGCACCGACAGCAATGGCTGGAAGCGGTTCTCGTCGGCGAACGGGCCGATCGCCGACAACGTCCCGTACCTCGACGTCACCTACGCAGACCAGGGCGCCGCCTACTCGATCCCGGCGCAGACGATCACGCCGCCGGTGACCGCGAACTCCAACGGCGGCATCAAGGTCGACGTGCAGAACCTCGGCCAGAGCAGTTGGCCGGCCGGCGGCCCGCTGCGGTTGTCGTACCGGATCTTCTCCGGTTCGACCCAGGTGTCGGTGGGGGCGATTCCCGCCGGTCCGCCGACCACGGTCGACCCGGGCGAGACCGCGCGCTTCTCGGTCACGCTGCCGGCGCTGGACCCGGGCACCTACACGGTCAACTTCGACATGCTCGACGCGACCAACCACTCCTTCCACGACAGCTACGGCGTCCCGTTCGGCGCGTTCACCCTCGGCGTCGGCAACGTGGAGCCGGCGCTGACCGATCAGCAGCCGCCGAGTGGCGCGCTGGTGCAGTCGTTGAGGCCGACGCTGTACCTGGACGGCACCGACCCGGATGGCTGGCCGGGCACCGGGCTGCGCTACTCGTTCCGGATCTGCGACGGCACCCCGGCCGCGCCGACGAACTGCCTCGACTCCGGCTGGTCGACCTCGCACACCTGGACGCCGCCGGCCGGACGGCTGGTCTGGTCGCACGACTACTTCTGGTACGGCTGGGCGGACGACAACAACCTGACCGGCCCGAGCGTCGGCCCGCTCTCGCTGACCACCGTGGTACCGCAGCCCACCGTCACCGGGCACCTGGCCAGCAACCTCGACGGCGACGAGGCCGCCGGCGTGGACGCTCAGGTCGGCAACTACGCGGCCCAGACGACGGATGCGTCGGTGGCCACGGTCGGCCCGGAACTGAGCGTCCAGCGCACCTACAACAGCCTCGACTCGCGCCGCTCGACGGCGTTCGGCGCCGGCTGGGCGTCGAGGCTCGACCTTCGGCTGGTGCGGGACGAGGACGACTCCGGCAACGTGGTGGTGACGCTGCCAACCGGGCAGCAGGTGCGGTTCGGCCTCAACACGGATGGCAGCTACGCGCCGCCGGAGGGCCGGCAGCTCGCGCTGGTGTTCGACCCCGCCGAGCAGACCTACACCATGCGGGATCAAACCGGCAGCCGCTACACATTCGACTCCCTCGGCCGGCCGCGCGCCGTGCTGGACGCCGCTGGACGCCGCCAGTCCTTCAACTACGTCGGTTTCGGCCCGCTGGAGTCCATTGTGGACGACACCAGCGGGCGCGGGCTGTACCTGACCTGGTCGGCCGGCCACGTGCACAGCGTGGCCACCGACCCTCCGGCGACCGGGGAGCCGGCACCGACATGGACCTACAGCTATGACGGCGACCGGCTGACCAGCGTCTGCGGCCCGGTGTCGGCAACCGCCTGCGCGCGCTACCTCTACACGACCACCTCGCACTACAGCAGCGCCGTCCTGGACGACAACCCGAAGCACTACTGGCACCTGGACGAGACATCCGGGTCGGCGGCGGCCAGCGCGCTGGCACGCAGCTCCGGCGACGGCGACGGCGCCGGCAGCTACACGAATGTCACGCTTGGACAGCCGGGAGCCCTCGCCGGCAGCGACAGTACGGCGGTCTCGTTCGCCGGTGATGGCTACGTGACGATGCCGGACAAGATCGCCAGCCCGGCTACCTCGCTCGCGCTCGAGCTCTGGTTCCGGACCACCGCGTCCGGGGTGCTGGCCAGCTACCAGACGAAGGCCTACCCGGCCATCCCGTCCACCGGCTTCGTGCCGATCCTCTACGTCGACACCAGCGGCCTTCTGCGTGGCGGGTTCTGGGCACCGGGGGCCACCACCCGCGACGTCATCTCCGCCGGGACGGTCAACGACGGCAATTGGCACCATGTCGTACTGACCGCCGCGGTGAACAAGCAGTCGATGTACCTGGACGGTAACCCGCAGGGCTCGATCACCGCGGTCATCGACCACGAGAACCTGACCAAGTTCACCATCGGCGCCGGCTACACGCACAACTGGCCGGCCACCAACGACGGAAACTTCGGGTTCACCGGGCAGATCGACGAGGTCGCCTACTACACGCACCCGCTCGGTCAGCCGGCGGTACAAGCCCACTATGCCGCACGTCTCGCGGCCGACTCGATCAGCCGGATCGGCCAGCCGCAGGACGACCGGGGGTTCGTCAACGTCGCCTATGACAGTTCCGACGGGCGACTGTCCACACTGGTCGACCCGGACGGCGCCGCCTGGACGCTGAACAGTCCGACCCTCGCCGGCCCGACCCGCACGGTCACGCTGCGCTCCAGCGCCCTGCCGAACATGACCTACTCGTACGGCTACGACATCGACCATGCGGGCCGGATCACTGAGCGCACCGTCACCGGCATTACTGGCGGCGTCCGACATCGCGCCTTCGGATACGCGGCGAACGGGTTCCTCTCCTCGATCACCGACGAGAACAACCACACGCTGACCCTGGTCACCGACGCGCGCGGCAACATCACCCGGCGGACCACCTGCCGGTCCGGCACGACCTGCCAGACCTCGTACTACGCCTACCAGGCTCCGTCCGGGCCGCTCGACCCGGTGGCCGACCGGCTGATCTCAGCCTGGGACGCCCGCACCGCCGCGCCGGCCGCCCCGCCGGCCGTGCCGACCGATACGACCTTCCAGACCACCTGGGAGTACGACGATTTCGGCGACCCGATCAGGACCACCTGGCCGAAGCCGAACGGCGTCGCCGCCCGGCCGACCGAGAACAGCCCGTACACCAGCGGCTTGCAGTTGGCTGTCGGCGGCGGTGTCATGCCGAAGGGCCTGCCCCTCCGGGTCACCAGCCCGAACCTGAAGACCACCGAGTATGCCTACAACCGGCGCGGCGACCTGGTGCAGGCCACGTCCCCGACCGGCCTGGTCACGACCTATGCGTACGACGCGCTCGGCCGGGTGACCAGCGCCACCGCGAAGTCCGGCAGCACGACGCTGTCCACCACGACGTACACGTGGACGCCACTGTCGCAGTTGGACACGGTGACCACCGACGCGGTGCCCAACCCGATCACCGGGGTCAGCCACCGGAACGCCACCACGACCCACTACGACCTCGACGGCAACGTCACCGACGTCGACGTGGCGGACCTGACCGGCGGCGACGCCACCCGGCACACGCACTACCGCTACGACGCGCATGACCGGCTGGTGCGCACCGACCAGCCGGACGGCGGGCACGTCGACCAGTCCTGGTCGGCCACTGGCGACCTGGCATCGAGCACGGACGCGAACGGCGTCGTCGCGTCGTACCGCTACAACGAGCGGCACCTGCGCACCTCGACCACGGTGACCGCACCCGGCGCGGATCCGCAGGATCCGGCCGCCACCTCGCTGGTGACCGAGTCGCGGTCGTACGACCCGGCCGGCCGGCTGGCCACGCTGACCGACGCGATGGGCCGCACCACCAGCTACACCTACTTCGACGACGATCTCCTGCAGACGGCTGTCCGAAATGGACTGACGACGCCTACCGGCGCGCGGGACGTGACGCTGCTGACCCGCGCCTACGACGCGGCGGGGAACGTCACCAGCGAGGCGACACCGTTCGGCACCGGCGGGCAGACGACCACCACGGTCGTGAACGACCCGGCCGGTCTACCGAAGGCGGTGACGCTCGACCCGGGCGGGCTGGCCCGGGTCAGCACCTACACCCGCGATGCTGACGGCAACGTCGCCACCGCCGCCCGCACCGGCGCGGCCAGCCCGGGCCGGACCGAGACGACCGACTACGGCTACTCGGCCGAAGACGTGCTCACGTCGGTTTCCGTGCACGGCGACAGCGGCGCGCTGTTCACCACGTCGCTGGCCCAGGACGCCCGCGGCCTGACCGTCGGCGAGATCGAGCCGAAGGGCGCCCGCACCGACGCCAGCTACGACGCGACCGGCGCGCTCGCCACGGTGACCGCGCCGGCCGCTGACAGTTGGGTCGCCGGCGTCCGCACGGCCGGCGTCCGTGGTACGACGACCATCGGCCGGAACACCTTCGGCGAGATCACGGGCGTCCGGGACGCGAACGGTGGCGTCAGCGGCAGCCAGTACGACGCGATGGGTCGGGTCACCGCGCGGACCGCACCGTCATACTCGCCACCGGGCGGCGGCCCGGCCATTGTGCCGACCGGCCGGACCAGCTACGACCACACCGGCAACGTCCTGACCACCACCGACGGCCTCGGTCGGGTCACCACATACACCTACGACCCGTACGGCCGGGTACTCACCTGCACCGAGCCCGCCGTCGGTACGAACCCGGCCGGCGTCTGGCGGTACAGCTACGACCGCGACGGCGAACAGCTATCGGTGACCGACCCGACCGGCGCGCAGACCCTCGCCACGTACGACGAGCTCGGCCGGCAGATCACCAGCACCAAGGTGGAGCGGGTGCCCGGCCCGGTCGCCAACTACACCACCACGATCAGCTACGACGACGCCGGCAACCCGGTCACCGTCACCACGCCGCTCGGGCACGCCAGCACGCAGACCTTCAACCGGGCCGGCGAGGTCACCGACTCGACCGACCCGACCGCCCGGGAGACCTCGATCGGCCGGGACCTCGCCGGCCGGGCAGTGTCCACAACGGACCCCGGTGGGCTGGTCACCAGCGTCGGCTACGACCTGGCTGGGCGGCCGGTGTCAGCCACGCAGCAGCAGGGCACCGCGGCCGCGCTGCGCACGGTGCGTGCCGAGTACGACGCCAACGGCAACACCACCGCGACGGTCAGCGCGGAGAACCGGCGGACGGACGTCGGCTACGACGCGCTGGACCGGCCGATCACCATCACCGAGCACCCGACCACGACGCAGGCAATCGCCGTCGGCCTCGGCTACGACGCCGCCGGCAACCAGACCCGGACCGTCGACGGCAACGGCCACGCCACCGACGTCACCTACAACAGCCTCGGACTCCCCGAGTCCACAGTGGAACCGGCGACCACGGCGTACCCGGCGGCGGCCGACCGGACCTGGACCGCGTCCTACGACGCGAACGGTCACCAGGTGCGGCTGGCCAAGCCGGGCAGCGTCACGGTCACCCGCGACTACGACGAACTGGGCCGGCTCAGCGCCGAACACGGCACCGGCGCCGAGGCGGCCACCACCGACCGCAGCCTCGGCTACGACGCCGCCGGCCGGCTCGTCTCCGTCGGCTCGCCCGGCACGGCACTCAGCTACACCTGGACTGACCGCAACCTGCTGCAGTCGGCCACATCTCCCGCCGGCCCGGTCTCCTCGACCTACGACGCCGACAGCCGGCTCACCGGCCGCAGCGACCCGGCCGGGACCTCTACCTACTCCTACGACGACGCCAACCGCCTGGAGAGCGCATCGATCGTCAGCACGGGCAACCCGAACGCGCGGGTCAACTACGACTACGACGCGGCCGGGCTGCTTCGTCGCATGACCCACAACACCGGTGGCGCGGGCGGCCCGGCTGCCCGCTTGCTCACGCGGGATGATCTGCACCGCGTCACCGAGGACCGGACCGACAGCGGCATCGGCGGCAGGTACGTCCTCAAGCTGAACTACGCGTACGACAAGGACGACAACCTGCTGACGAAGGATGTCGTCAGCGACTTCGGAATCACCGGAGCTGGCCACAACTCCTACACCTACGACGGTGCCTCCCGCCTGGACACCTGGTCCGCTCCGGCGGGCGTGACCGACTACAGCTGGGATGCTGCTGGCAACCGGACTGGTGCTGGCCCGACCACGCTCCACTACGACGAGCGCAACCGGCTAACCGGTGACGGCACGACCTCGTACAGCTACTCGGCACGCGGAACGCTGGCCAGCGCCACCACGTCGGCAGCCAGCACCGCGCTGTCGTTCGATGCCTTCGACCGGCTGATCGGCGACGGCGCTACCGCTTACAGCTACGACAGCCTGGACCGCGTCGCCGCTCGTGGCTCTACCGGGTTCAGCTATCCCGACCAGGCCAACGACCCGGTCGCTGTCGGCACCTACCGGATCGGCCGGCTGCCGGACGGGACGCCCGCGACCGACCGCGACGGCCCGACTGGCACCACCCGGTTCCTCGTTTCCGACCGGCACGGCGATGTGGTCGCGGCTACCAGTGCACAAACGACTGTCTACGGCTCGACCAGCTTCGACCCGTTCGGCACGCCAATATCACAGGCCGGCACGCCAGCGCAGGTCGGCTACCAGGGTGGCTGGACCGACCCGGACACCGACCGCGTCAACATGGCCGCCCGCTGGTACACCCCCGGCACCGGCACCTTCGCCAGCCGCGACGACGCCACCGTTGCGCCACTCCCGACCGCCGCCGGCAACCGCTACACCTACGGCGCCGCCAACCCTCTCGCCTACACCGACCCCACCGGCCATGACGTGGGAGTACTCGTCGGCCCGGGGCTAGGAACCGGCTCTGCTGCGGCTGACGCAGGGTTAACCGTCGCCGGCGCTACCGGTGTTGGTCTCACCGCGGTAGTGGTAATAGTGGCGGTGGCGACGCTCATCTGGATGCTGAGGCACCCCCCAGCTGGGTTTCAGTGGTCGTCGAACGGCCCAGCGCACTTCCCGAGCGAGTACTGCCAGTTCCACACCTGCTACATCGACTACACCACCTACGGCACTGACTATTGCCTCTATCACACCTGCTACATCGACGACTATCCCGACTACAACTCCGCGCCGGGTTCTGGACCGGCCGGTGGGCACCGTGGCTCAGGTGGTCCGGGCGTCCGCCGGTATGTTCCACCGCCGCCCCCGCGCTGGTGGGTCAACCTGCACACCCGCGTCCCGCGCAGCAACAAGCCACTGCCGTCGGCCCGCCCCACGTCGGTCTCCGCCGTCCGCCCCGGCACCCAGGTCAGCAACGACACGTCCAAGATCACCCTCGCGGCCACCCACATCTCCGTCTGCACCCCCGCCACCTGCTCCAGCCCCACCAGCACCTTCGGCCAATCCAGCCAGTCCATCGACCCCTCCGCCGCCGACATCACCGACGAGCTCAACCCCGCCGCCCAACCCGAGGCCGGCGGCAGTAGCCTCAAACCCCCCACGCCACCCCGCACAACCTTCGCTGACCCCGCTGACGGTGATGACACACCGCCCGATCCGAATAGCGAGGAGAGTGCGGACGTCGGTCCTGCGAGACCGACCGAGGCCGCAGAACCGGGACTGGACGCTCCGACCGCGATGTTGGCGGCATTACGTGCTCTAGTTCGTGAGCGCGCGGGTTTCACCGCCAATGGAGAGGCTCTGATCGTCGACAATTCACTTGGCGTGAACCCTCAGACAGTCGCCGCGAGTTTGCGGCAGCTCGGGTATAATGCTCGATCCGTCAGGGAGATCTTCGGTCGTGATCCGGGGGACATTGCAATCAGTCGACTTGCGGACCAGACCGACGCACGGGTGATTGCCGCCGACCGCGGCCGCGACATCGGGGGAGGATTCGGTTCTCGTGCCATCCGTATTGACGGGAGGATTCGGTTGCTGGATTCGATCCTGCGGCTCGTGGCTAGGGCTTCGTGATGGCTGAATCTCGAAGTCTCAAGAATGATATGAAAGGCGCCGCGATTACACATGAACGCTGGATGGCTCAGCGAAGTCGATACGTGGAGGCTGATACCTACCGGGACGAATGGTGGGGTGAACAATGCGGTGCGTGTAGGTGGTGGGTCCCGCTGTCAGGTGCGCTCGGTCGCGACTATGGTGCATGTGGAAATGCGCTATCGGATTTCGACGGACGAGTACGTTTCGAGCACGATGGTTGCGAGCAGTACGAACCGGCCGATGCGTGGGTTCAACCCGACGACTAGCTAGAGATCCGCTGTCTCAGTTCTGAGTCGCAGGTTGGTTTCAGTGATCTCGTCCGGTCGGACGGGGCGGGCTGCCGCTGTTGGTGAGTGTCTCTGCGTCTGGGGTCTCCAGTCTACCTGACCTGGACGTGCGCCATGGCTCTCGCGGTCGTGGCACTCGCTCAGGTCTATGGCGAGCGTGAAGGATCTTCCACCATCTGGTCACGTTACGCAGCGATGACAGTTGATCATCGCGGCAGGTGTGATCCGGGTCGCAGGTGGGCACAGAGGTGCGCATGGGTGTGGTGGCGGCGGGGGGCGGACGGCTCGACGTCAATGCCCTCGACTACGGGATCCTGATCCTCTACTTCGGGGTGGTCGTCGCGATCGGGGTGATGGCCCGGCGGGCGATCGTCACCAGTGAGGACTTCTTCCTGTCCGGGCGGGCGCTGCCGGCCTGGGTGACCGGACTGGCGTTCATCTCGGCGAACCTGGGTGCGCTGGAGATCCTCGGGATGGCGGCGAACGGCGCCCAGTACGGCATCTCGACGGTGCACTTCTACTGGATCGGTGCCGTGCCGGCGATGGTCTTCCTCGCCCTGGTGATGATGCCGTTCTACTACAGCTCCCGGGTGCACAGCGTCCCGGAGTACCTGCGGCGCCGGTACAACAACGCCACCCACCTGTTCAACGGGCTCAGCTTCGCCGCCGCGACGGTGCTGATCGCCGGGGTGAACCTGTACGCGCTGGCGCTGGTGATCAAGAGCCTGCTCGGCTGGCCGATCCCGGTGTCCATTGTGGTCTCGGCCGGCTTCGTGCTGATCTACATCACGCTCGGCGGGCTGTCCGGGGCGATCTACAACGAGGTCCTGCAGTTCTTCGTGATCATGGCCGGGCTGATCCCGATCGTCGTGGTTGGACTGTCCAAAGTGGGCGGTTGGGATGGCCTGAAGGCCAACGTGGAGGCGAACACCCCGCTCGGCTCGGCCGCGTTCAGCCAGTGGGGCGGCACCCAGCTGGGGCATCCGAGCAACCCGCTCGGGGACTGGGTCGGCATCGTCCTCGGCCTCGGCTTCGTCCTCTCGTTCGGCTACTGGACGACGAACTTCGCCGAGGTGCAGCGGGCGCTGGCCGCCAAGGATCTCAACGCCGCGCAGCGGACCCCGCTGATCGGCGCCTTCCCGAAGATCTTCATCCCGGCGCTGACGATCATTCCCGGCCTGCTGGCGCTGGTGCTGGTTCCCGGTATCGGCACCGGTGGCGACAACGCCACCTACAACGACGCGATCCCGCGGCTGATGGGCCAGCTGCTGCCCAACGGCGTGCTCGGCGTCGCGCTGGCCGGCCTGCTCGCCGCGTTCATGGCCGGCATGGCCGCGAACATCAGCGCCTTCAACACGGTCTTCACGTACGACATCTGGCGGCCGTACGTGGTGAAGGACCGGCCGGACGGCTACTACCTGCGGGTCGGTCGCATCATCACGGTCGTCGGCATCGTGGTCGGCATCGGCACCGCGTTCATCGCGTCCGGCTACAGCAACATCATGAACTACATCCAGCTGCTGTTCTCGCTGTTCAACGCGCCGCTGTTCGCCACGTTCATCGTGGGCATGCTGTGGAAGAAGGCGACCCCGTGGGGCGGCTTCGCCGGTCTGATCTCCGGCACCGCGGCCGCGATGATCGCGCACCTCGGGCTGGTCGGTTTCACCATCGGCAGCACCCACTTCTGGGACCCGTGGGTGACGATCGAGTCCACCCAGTCGCAGAACTTCTACGGCGCCATCGCCGCCTTCGTCGTGGACGCCGTGGTCACCGTCGCGGTCTCGTTGGCCACCGCGCCTAAGCCGGAGCGCGAACTCGCCGGCCTGGTCGCCGGCGTCCCGAACCCGGACGCCCCGCCGCCGCCCCCGCCCCCGCCGTGGTACGAGAAGCCGCGCGTGCTCGGCGCGGTGATCCTGGGCATCACCCTCGTCCTGTCCCTGATCTTCCTCTAGGCGGCCGCCGTGACCGACACCGAAGCCCGTGACCCGGCCGACCGCTCCAGCCGGCTCTTCGACCTGCGCCTGATCATCGGCGCCATGTTCACCCTGTACGGCCTGGTCCTCATCGTCGCCGGCATCGCCGACGGCTCCGCCGAGATCGCCAAGGCCAGCGGCATCCGGATCAACCTCTGGGTCGGCATCGGCATGCTGATTCTCGGCGTCCTCTTCCTGCTCTGGGCCCGGCTGCGCCCGCTCCGCCTGGAGGAGCCCTCCGCCGCCGCGCAGGTCGACGACGCTGCAGGATCCGCCGGCTGACCGGCCACCCGAACCCGTCCCGGGCGGCGCCGCCACGCCAGCTGGCACCGCGAATCCGCCCGAAGGTGCTGTCCGTGGCCGAAGACGATCAGATCTGCCTACTTGCGGTGTCTCCTGTAGAGAGTCCATCAACCGCCATAGGAGGCAGTAGATGAGTGGCACCATGCCGAACCGGATCGGCTCCGGGCTGTCGGCCGCCGCCCTGCTGGTCGCCGCCGTCATCGGCACCATCAGCGTCAGCGCCGACCACAACACCCGGCCGACCGATTCGGCGACCGGCGTTCGGACCGCTACGCCGGGCCAGTCCGCCGTCCTCGCCGTGAAGAAGTTCGAACCGCCGTCGATGGAGGCCGACGCGGTCGGGGCTGGCCTCGGCCCGGACAACTTCCAGACGAAGCACATCACGGCGGACGCCGACGCGGTCGAGGCCAAGCACGACCACGGCCCGGAGAACTTCCAGACGAAATAGATCGCGAAACCGTGCTGCGTCGGTGGCGCGAGCGCGGTCGGCTCCCGTCGCGGTGTATCCCGGCGAGAGCCGCCCAACACCCAGACGAAGCACGTCACGGTCGTCATCTGGGCGCCGACGGGGGGTGAGCCGGCGGCTGCCGGCTCACCCTCTCGGCTGCTCCGCGCTGTCGTGGGTCGCGCGCCGGTCGTGACTCCCGTCGAACGGCCGCCGGCGGCCCGACTCCGCTGCCGGGCGGTGCAGGTCGCAGCTGATCACCGGCTTGGCCGAACCGTCCGCCATCGATGAGACAGTTCGGTACCGACGGTCACTGAGCCGGCGTGCGCGACTCACCCGCTCGGTGGGCTGACTTTGCCGCACCGAAATGCGGCTATCTCCTGTCCGTCTCACGAGGTAACGTCCCGTCCCGGCCTGTCAGCGATCGTTTGACAACTACGGGGGGACTTGTGGCTGCCTGCCGGCTTCTTGCTTCGGTTGCTTTGGCTGCTGGTCTGTCGGTGGCGGCACAGCCACTCCTCGCCCAGCAAGCCGCGGCCAGTGCCCAGCCGGCCGGTGCGGCGCCGGTGCAGCCGGTTGCTCAGCAGACCGAGGCCGCGGCACGAGCGGCCGCGAACGCGTCCGGCCAGCGGGTCGAGGTGCTCGGGCTGCGGTCCGGGACGAAGCAGGTCTTCGCCAACCCGGACGGCACGCTGACCGCGGCGATCACGTTGCAGCCCACCCGGGTGCACCGGCCCGACGGGTCCTGGGTGCCGGTGGACACGACCCTTCGGGTGCAGCCGGAAGGCACCGTGGCGCCGGTGGCCGTCCCGGTCGACATCGCGTTCTCCGGCGGCGGCAGCGCCCCGCTGGCCCGGATCGCGCGCGCCGGCAAATCGCTGGCCATGGGTTGGCCCGGGCTGCTGCCGCGCCCGCTGCTGCATGGCGACACGGCGACCTACCCGGACGTGCTGCCCGGGGTTGACCTGCAGGTCCGCGCGGACGTCGGCGGCTTCGCCGAGCAGCTCGTGGTGAAGAACAGCGCGGCCGCGGCCAACCCGGCGCTGGCGAAGCTGCGGTTCGCACTGGACGCGTCAGGGCTCACCGTCCGGACCACCACATCCGGAGGCCTGGCCGCGATCGACGCCGCCGGCGGCACGGTGTTCCAGGCACCGGCACCGTCCATGTGGGACAGTGCTGCCCCGGCACCGGGAGCCGCGCCGGCCGCAGTGGCCAGCCCGGGCGCACACCGGGCCAGGATGGGCGTGCGGGTCACCGCGGACACGCTGGAAATCACCCCGGACCGGTCGATCCTGACCGCGCCGAGCACCCGCTTCCCGGTGGTGATCGACCCGACCTGGACCTACCAGAACCCCGCCTGGACCGAGGTGAACTCGTTCGATCCCGACTCGTCCACCTGGCGCACTGTGCCGACCTCGCTCGCCGTCGGCTTCCAGGACTTCCAGCCGCCGACCCGGGTACGCTCGTTCCTGCGGTTCGGCCTGGACTCCCGGATCTTCGGCTCGCACATCCTGAACGCCACGCTGACCCTGTTCGAGAACTGGTCGCCGTCCTGTTCCGCCCGGCTGTTCGAAGCCTGGGCCACCGGCGGCTTCGACGGCAGCACGACGTGGAACCACCAGCCGGTCTTCGGGGCCAAGCTGGCCACGGCGAATGTCGCGAGAGGACACGACGCCGCCTGCCCCGGCGGCGGCGTCGACCTCGATGTCACCGCCGGCGTCGCCACCGCGGCCCGCAACCGCACCGCCATCACGCTCGGCCTCAAGGCCACCGACGAGAACGACACCCTGGCCTGGAAGAAGTTCAACACCAACCCGACGATCACCGTGATCTACAACCGCCGGCCCAACACCCCGGCACCGACCGACCTCTCCACCAAGAACCCGACCACCGCCTGCGCGACCACGGCGGCGACCGCCCCGCACGTGAACGTGACCGCCAACGGCGGGATCCACCTGTTCGCCAAGGCATCCGACCCGGACGCGGACATGATCCGCGTCGCCTTCGACTTCCGGCCCAACAACGGCAGCCCGATCGCCACACCGATCGTCGGGAACAAGGCCTCCGGCTCGTCTTTCGACGCGACCATCCTGCAGCAGCACCCGCTCACCAACAACACCGTCTACGCCTGGCGGGTGGTCGTGCAGGACATCCGCAACGCCCAGGTCATGGACCAGTCACCACCCTCGGCCTGGTGCTTCCTGGTCCAGGACGGCAACGCACCCAGCCCACCTGAGGTCACCTCCACCGACTACCCGTCCGACGAGTACGCCGGCTTCACCGGCGACACCGGCGAGTTCACCCTGTCGCCGGGCGCCACGATCGACACCGACCTGGTGAGCTACAACTACGGCCTGGATCAGCCGACGCCGCTGAGCACGATCGCCGTCCGGGCGGACGACACGGCCGTCGTGTTGATCTCGCCGCCGAGCTACGGCCCGCACGACCTGTGGGTGCGGGCGAGGGACTCGGCCGGCAACCTCTCATCCGCGATCCCATACCACTTCTATGTGGGTGCGCCGAACGACGCGGTAGCGAACTGGAAGTTCGATGAGGGCAGCGGGACCACGACGACCGCGGTCGTCGAGGATGACCCCAGCGCGACCGGCCCGACCGGCACGCTGTCGCCCACCGGCGTCTCCTGGCTGGCTGCGGGCAAGTCCGGATCGGCGCTCCACTTCGACGGCACCAGCGGTTGGGTCAACTCCGGTACGACGGTCCGCATGGACCACGACTTCAGCATTTCGGCCTGGGTGCGCCTGACCAGCAAGGCGAACACCGCGTACATCTTCAGCCAGGGCTTCGACCAGGGCGCCGGTTTGGCCGTGGAGTACTTTGCGAACACCGACCAGTGGTGTATGCACATCCAGCCACCCACTGGCAATTCCCGTTCTGCGGACACGCTGGGGCCCCTACCGCAGAACACCGCCTGCTCGGACGCGGTGCCCCAGTTGAACGTATGGACGCACGTAGTGGCACAGTACGCGTTCGGTTCGTCGTCGAGCTTCCTGAGCCTTGTTGTGAACGGCGGGCCTAGCTCAGGGGCCACCGTGATCAGCGCCCCGCAGCCTGGCGGGAACCTTGAGATCGGCCGGGCCAGGACCCTCTTCGGGGTATCGGTGGGCTTCTGGCCCGGAGATGTCGACGACCTACGGATCTACGATCGGCCACTGCGACAGGCCGAGATAACCGACCTGATGGGCTACGCCAGCAACGCGGCGGCTTCCGGAACGTGGTCGTTCAACGAGACGAGCGGAACCACGGCGGCGGACTCGTCCGGGAAGGGGCACCCAGCCACCCTCAGCGGCGGCGCCGCGTTCGGCCCTGGCGGCCACTCCGGCGGTCAGTTGACGCTCAACGGCACGACCGCCGTGGCCACCACGGCGGCCTCGGTGATCCGGACCGACCAGAGTTTCGTGGTGGCGTCCTGGGTGCGACTGTCCGCTGAGGACGCTGAGTACACGGTGGTCAGCGCCGACGGCGTCGACACCGCCGGGTTCACCCTGCAATACGAGCCGGACGACGGCGGCGGCGCTCTGTGGACATTCGGCCTACCAGGGGAGATCTGAAGGGCGCCGAGCCACCGACACCGGCCAGGGTGCCAGCGATCGACCGGACCGGCGCATGGGTACACGTCACCGGCGCGTACAACGGCTTCACCCATGTAGCGCAGGTTCGGGTCAGGGACTCGTTCGGGACCCGGGTCAACTACGGCAGACAGGATCGTCCGTGGAACGCGGCCGGCGGCCTGCAGATCGGGCGATCGAAGATCCTCGGCGATGCCGACGACGCGGTCTACGGCGACTACCTACCCGCCGCCGTCGACGACCTGAAGATCTATAGCGGTGTCCTGGTCGATGCCGACCTCCGGACGTTGGACCAGTCGTGAAGGGGCTGACAATCGTGCGTGCGCGGACTGTCGCGTTTGGACTCGGTGTGGTGTTGCCGTTGTCCCTGCTGGCCCCGGTGACGGTGTCGACTGCTGCGGCGGCTGGCGGTCCGAGCCCCGCGGCCCGGGACCGGATCGTCCCGACCCGGCCGGCACCGGCGCCGCGTGCGATCCCGCCGCTTCGGGTCGATCGGCCCGGGCGTCCGCCGGCGGTGACCTGGCCGGCGGCCGGGGTCGCCGACCTTCCGGTCACGGAAACGCCGGCCCGGGTGGGCATCCTCCCCGTGACCGTCCACAGTGCACGGTTCGCCGGGACGCCGGCAAGGGTCCGGGTCCGGCTGCTCGACCACCAGGCCGCCGTGCGAGCCGGGGTGGCGACCGTCTTCGTTGTGTCGCGTGTGGACGGACAGGCGGACGCCAGCCGGATCTCGCTCAGCCTCGACTACTCCGGCTTCCGGGACGCGTTGGGTGGCGGGGACGCCGCGGCCAGGCTGACCCTGATCCGGGTGGCCGGCTGCGCGCCGACCGCGCTGGCCGGACCGGGTTGCCGTGCCGCGGTCGTCCGAGCGGACAACGACGTGGCCACCGGCCGGCTGACCGCCGAGGTTGATGCCGCCGGGTCGGAGACCACCTTCGCGGTCGCGGCGGCGCCGTCCGGCAGCACCGGCAACTACACAGCCACCTCCCTGTCTCCAGCGGCGAGTTGGGCAGTCAACGCCAATTCCGGCGACTTCACCTGGTCCTACCCGCTGCGGCTGCCACCGGTGCCGGGCGGTCAGGCACCGGGCCTGGCCTTCTCGTACCGTTCGGGCAGCGTGGACGGTCGCACCGCGTCGACCAACAACCAGCCGTCCTGGGTCGGTGAGGGCTGGGATATGGCGTCCGGCTTCATCGAGCGGCGGTACCGGTCCTGTGTGGACGATGGTGTGGCGAACAGCGGAGACCTGTGCTGGGCCCGGAGAGCCTGGCCATATCGTTCGGCGGCCGGTCCACCGAGTTGGTCCGTGACGACGCGTCCGGCGCCTACCACCCGAAGGACGACGACGGGTCACGGGTCGAGCGGCTGACCGACACGATCACCCCGCCGGCGAACGGCGTAGACCGTGACGAGCACTGGAAGGTCACCACGCTCGACGGCACGCAGTACTTCTTCGGCCTGAACCACCTGCCCGGCTGGGCAGCGGGCAAGACGGTGACCAACTCGGCGTGGACGGCGCCGGTCTATGGCAACAACACCGGCGAGCCGTGCCACCAGGCCACCTTCGACGCCTCGTCGTGCCCGCAGGCGTGGCGGTGGAACCTCGACTACGTCCTGGACCCGCATGGCAACGCGGTCGGGTACTTCTACACACCCGAGGGCAACAAGTACGGCCACGGCACCGCCCGCACCGCGGTCGCCTACACCCGTGGCGGCACGCTGGCGAAGATCACGTACGGGTTCCAGGACGGTCAGGCGTTCGGAACCCCGGCCGCACAGGTCGTCTTCACCGTTGCCGAGCGGTGCAAGACGGCCGGTGCGACCTGCACGCCGACCGCGGCGAACGCCGGAAACTACCCGGACGTGCCGCTGGACCAGCTGTGCACCGCATCGACCTGCGGCACGACCCAGACCGCGCCGACCTTCTGGTCGACCAAGCGGCTCACCGGGATCTCCGCCCAAGCGTGGAAGGGCGCCTACGTTCCGGTCGACACCTGGTCGCTCGGTCACGACTTCCCGGTCGCGGGCGACCCGCCCACCACCGGCGCGGGCTCGGCCTCGCTCTGGCTGGACAGCATCCAGCACTCCGGCGTCATCGGCGGCACCGCCACCACACCGCCGATGACTTTCGACGGCACTCCCATGCCGAACCGGGTCGACGGCCTGGAGGGCCTACCGCCGCTGAACAAGTTCCGGTTGACCACCGTGCGCACCGAGAGCGGCGGCCAGATCGACGTGAACTACGCGCCGACCAACTGCGTCCGCACCTCACTGCCCACTCAGGACACCAACACCCAGCGGTGCTTCCCGAGCTGGTGGACCCCGTCCGACCAGGTGCCACTGCTGGACTGGTTCCACAAGTACGTGGTCGCGCGGGTGCTGACGAGCGACCGGGTCACCGACCAGCCGACGATGCAGACCGATTACGACTACGACAACGCCGTCGGCGGCGCCTGGCACTTCACCGACACCGACGAGATCACACCGGCGGCCAAGCGCACCTGGTCGCAGTGGCGCGGCTACCAGAAGGTCACGGTCACCCAGGGCACCGGCCAGGACGGCCCACGCACCTCGACATCCAACCTCTACCTGCGCGGCATGGACGGCGACAAGCTCACCAGCGGCACCCGCAGTGCCACGGTGCCCGACTCGCAGGGCGGCACGATCACCGACGCACCGGCTTACGCCGGCTTCGTCCGCGAGCAGATCACCACCAACGGCGTCGGCGGCGCCGAGGTCTCCGGCCAGATCAACGACCCGGTGCAGTCGGCGGCGACCGCCACGCACACCCATGATGATGGCCTGACCGTCACCGCCAGACTGGTCAACACCGCCGGCGAGCGGGGGCGGGTGCGCCTGGCCAACGGCACCTTCCGCCGCACCCAGCTGAACCGCGTGTTCGACAGCCACGGCCAGCCGACCCAGCTGGACGACCAGGGCGACCTCAGCACCGCGACCGACGACATGTGCACGCGGACCAGCTACGCCAGCAATGAGACCAAGTGGATGTGGTCCTACCCCAGGGAGGTCGCGACTGTCGGCGTTGCTTGCGCCGCCACCCCGTCCTACCCGGCGGACGCGGTCACCGACGTGCGCAGCTACTACGACCTCAGCACAACGCTCGGCGCGTTGCCCGGCGCGGGCGACGTGACCCGGTCGGAACAGGCCGCGTCCTACAGCGGCAACACGCCGACCTTCGCCCCGCTCGGCTCCGGCACGTACGACGCGTTCGGCCGTCCACTGTCCACAAAGGACGCGTTGGGCCGGGAGACGAAGACGGCTTACACCGACACCGGTGGCCTCACCACGCAGACTGCGGTCACCGACCCGGCGCTGTTCGTCACCACGACGACGCTGGAGCCGGCCTGGGGCGTGCCGACCATCGTTGTCGACCCGAACAACAAGAAGACCGAGCTCGCCTACGATCCGCTCGGCCGCCTCATTTCGGTGTGGAAGCCCAGCCGGCCTCGGGCGTCGTTCGACCCCACCCAGACATTCGCCTACTCCGTCCACAACGACGTGCCCACCACGGTCACCTCATCCACGCTTGGCCCGAACGGCCGGATGCGGTCCACCTTTGCGATCTACGATGGCCTGCTCCGGGTACGGCAGACCCAGTCGGCCGCGGTCGGTGCTGGGCGGGTATTGACCGACACCACGTACAACTCGGCGGGCCAGACGTTCCGTTCGAACGGCCCGTACGTGACCGCCGGCACGGCCGGCACGGCGCTGTCCCTAGTGGACGACAACCAGGTGCCGACGCAGACGCTGACCCAGTACGACGGCGCCGGCCGTCCAACCGCCTCGATCTTCCAGTCCCTCGGCGTCGAGCAGTGGCGGTCGAGCACCGCCTACGGCGGTGACCACGTCGATGTCACGCCGCCGACGGGCGGCACCGCCAAGTCGACCTACACGGACGTGCGGGGGCGCACCACCGAGCTGCGCCAGTACCACGGGGCGGCGCCGTCGGGAGCTTTCGATGCCACCCGGTACACCTACACGGACGCCAGCCAGCTCGCGACGACTACCGACCCGGCCGGCAACATCTGGCGGTTCGGCTACGACCTGCGCGGTCGGCGCACCAGCACCGACGACCCGGACAAGGGCCACGCATCAGCGACCTACGACGACGCCGGGCAAACCCTCACCAGCACCGACTCTCGCAATAGGACACTCGCCTACAGCTACGACGCGCTGGGTCGCAAGACCGGCGAGTTCGATACGTCGACCAGTGGTACCAAGCTCGCCGGCTGGACGTACGACACGCTGCGCAAGGGCGCGCTGACCTCGGCAAGCCGCTTCGTCGGCACGGCTCAGTACACCAACGCGGTGCTCGGTTACACGGCCGACGGCCTGCCCGGCGGCGCCACGATCACGATCCCGGACACCGGGGACGGGCTCAACGGCACCTACACCTACCGGCTGGACTACAAGGTCGACGGCAGTCTGGAAGGGCTGACCTTGCCGATCACGCCGGGCCTGCCGAACGAGTCGCTCACCTACCAGTACGACGACCTGGGCAACCAGAGCGTGCTGGAGTCCGGCCAGCCGGTCGGCATCGTCCCGTTCGTGCCGGCTGCGCTCTACACCCAGCTCGGGAAGCCGGCCCGGCTGACGCTCTCGACCGGCCCGGCGACCGCGTGGCTGTCGTACTACTACCAGGAATCCACCCAGCGGCTGACCCGGTCGCTGGTGGAGACCGGCGGCAACCCGGTGCCGACCTCGGACACCAACTACAAGTACGACCCAGCTGGCAACGTGACCCGGGTCGACACCACCATCCAGGGTGGCCAGACCGACACCCAGTGCTTCAACTATGACTACCTGCGCCGCCTCACCGAGGCGTTCACGGCGACGGTTGCCACGGACGCCACCTGCCCGGCCTCGCCCAGCACCGGCATCCTCGGCGGACCCGCACCGTACTGGCAGTCCTACGGCTACGACCTGACCGGCAACCGCACCACCGAGACCCGGCACGACCCAGCCGGCGGCACCGATACAACCCGCAGCTACACCTACCCGGCCGCCGGCCAGCCGCAGCCGCACACCGTCCGCTCGGTCGACACCGCCGGCCCAGGCGGCCCGGCGACAGCCGCCTACGGCTATGACGTCGAGGGGAACACGACGGCCCGGCCGGGCGGGCAGGCGCTCAGCTACGACATCGAGGGCCACCTCGCCTCGGTCACCCAGGGCACGGCCACCTCGACCTACCTCTACGACGCCGACGGCGCCCGCCTGATCAGCCACGATCCGACCGGCGCGACGCTCTACATGCCCTTCGGCGTCGAGGTGCACGTTGACACGGCCGGCGTGAAGTCGAGCACCCGCTACTACACCTTCGCCGGCCTCACCTTCGCCATGCGCACCACCGCCGGCGTCTCCTTCCTCGCCAGCGACCCACACGGCACGTCGACTCAGACCGTGGCCGCGAGCAACGCCGCCGTCGCTACCCGCCGCCTCGACCCGTTCGGCAACCCCCGCGGCGCCCAACCCACCTGGCCCGGCAACCACGGCTTCGTCAACGGCCCCACCGACCCCACCGGCCTAACCCACCTCGGCGCCCGCGAATACGACCAAACAATTGGCCGCTTCACCTCAGTCGACCCGCTTCTTGATCCGCTCGACCCGCAACAACTCAACGGCTTCGCCTACGCAAACAACAGTCCTGTGGTCAACGCGGATCCGACTGGCCTCATGAGCAATTGTGGGCCTGACAACTTCCGTTGTGGTGGAGATCCGAATACCGACCCCGCTACTGGCAAATTCATCGGAAAAAACAGCGGCGGGGGACCGGGCGCGGGCTCGAGTGGTGGAGCGGCCCGGCCGGGCAAGGCTCCGCCGGAGGTCGACAACGCCGACCTCCGGAAAACCTTGGCCAACATATATGCCCGGCCGGGAGAGTTGGTGACGGTCGGGGAAGGCAAAACAGGAGAGGCGCTGATACATGAGAAGAATACCGGTATCAAGGTTGGTTCCAGTCCAAATACGAATTTTCACTACAATAAGGCTGCCGACATGCTAAATAGACTGAGCTGGTTGCTGCAGGCCCATGAGGACCATCGGGTCGTGCTGTCGGCGAGGGATGAAGCGGTGGTCCGGAAGGAAATCAAGGAATTGGTTGACGCCATACGTCATCCTGACGTCGCCGGGAAGGTTACAGAGGATATGAAAGACAATCCGGGCCGAGCCAATGCGTATAACACCACACTGGAGAAGGCTGACTGGTCCGCCATTCGTGAATTCTCCGGAACGGAGTGGACTAAAGAACACCCCAAGGCGCCCTGGCGCATGAAAGGGGCGAGTGGGCTCGCACCCGCGATGGTGGTAATTAACGTCGTCGGAGCCTACTCCGCATATCGTGATGGAGGGCCGGAAGCCGCGTTCCTGTCCGTCGTTGATCCGCTGGGGGTCACTCAAGCAGTTCTCGGACGGTCACCCTGCTATACTCCTGGTTCTATTGGCTTCCACTGCCCGAGTGCGTGAAGATTGGTCTTCGCGTGATCGCGCTGAGGTCAGTCGCCATTCCTCCTACATGGGCGGTAGGTCATGCTCGACGATGAGGTGGAAGCGGACTGGGTCGAAATCCCGGCGTCCGGCGGCATGCCTGCTAAAGTCAGATACTCAGGTCTGGTAGCTCGGGCCGTCTTCGACATACCATTGGAAGGAATCGATAGCCAGGTCGTAGGGCTGACACTGGGGCCGCTTCAGGATCTCCTGTGGGTGGCTCTTCCGGAATCGCGTCGAACCATACAATCGGTCGTTGAAAACGAGATAGCGGATGCGTTGAGTCACGACCGTCGTGTGCTCTCGATATCATCCAGAACCGCCTCCTGGGAGCTTTGGTACGAGTTATTGCAGCCGAACCTGGCAGGTCTGCCGGCGACCGGTCGATCGTTGCGGGACCTATTTCGCGTACTTCGGCAGGTTATGGAGTTGGACACCGTTCTCGGGCACAGTTACCTAGACGCGCTTCGGGAAGGGGTATTCGAGCGGCTGGTCCCAGATGATCCGTTCGGGTTGTCAAGCTTTGCTCCTGATCTAGCGATGGAGCTGGCAAGTTGGGCGACGATATCTCCCCCCCGTGATCCATTCGCTGCGCCCTCACGTTCACTGGCTGTGCCATTCGGCGCCGTTGGTCGTGGTTGGCTTGAGGTCGCAGTACGGCCAGGAAGAAGAGTTGTCTGTTTGCGATATGGCGACATAGTGTCTACCGCGGTATTCCATGTATTGCCTGTAGATCTTAACAGGCGTGTGATGGAATTTGGACTCGATCCGTTTGCTGACTTGCTCTGGGAGCTATTGCCCGAGTCTCGGCCTGTTGTCCAAGCGCTTGTTACCCAAGAGCTCCGCAGCGCGATAGACGACGATCGTGCCCTCCGAAGTCTACCGGTCGTCGAGCTGTGTCGTGAGTTATTTCGGAAGGTTGTTCGGCCGGCACTGAATGGCTTTCCGGCATGCGTCGATGTTGCAGTACGGAGTCTGAACGTAGTCAGGCATTTGCTTGATCTCGCGGTGAGCCTTGATGGTAGTCGCGCGTCAGTACTCCGTGACGAAATTTGCGATCCCCTGGCTCATATGCCGTACCGACCGGTGGTTGCGGAGTTGGACCCCACGCTGCTGCGCCGTATTCAAGGGTTCCTGGATGAACGGAGGCTGGGCGGACAATAGCATGAACTATTGCTTCGTATGGAGATCTGTTGGAGTCGGATGCGTCGGGTTGACGCTCGCGAGCCAGTGCGGGACTGACACAGAACAGATCCAGCGATTCATCTATTGTGCGCCGGGCCCCGCCTGTCGTCTCGTGGACAGACGGCGATCACGCGCTTCCATCCAGCCCGAGATGGTGTTGACCAAGGCGAAGATGCCTCGAGCGTGGATCGCTACGATGGCCCCGCCGGGGGCGGAGGGCCCGTCCGGGTGGTCTATCGTCGACTGAGAGAGATGTTGCATGTCGCAGCCGGTTGTGCTGGTCGCTGAGGAGCTTGCCCCGTCCGCGATGGAGGTGCTGGCCGGCGAGTTCGAAGTGCGCAGCGTGAACGGGGCCGACCGGGCCGCGCTGCTGCCGGCGCTGGCCGACGTCGATGCGGTGCTGGTGCGCAGCGCCACCCAGATCGACGCCGAGGCCCTCGCCGCGGCGCCGAGGCTGAAGGTGATCGCGCGGGCCGGGATCGGGCTGGACAACGTGGATGTGCCGGCGGCGACCGCCCGCGGCGTGATGGTGGTGAACGCGCCCACCTCGAACATCGTCTCCGCCGCTGAGCACGCGGTCGCGCTGCTGCTCGCCACGGCCCGGAACGTGGCGGCCGCGGACAAGTCGTTGAAGTCGGGGGAGTGGAAGCGGTCCAAGTTCACCGGGGTGGAGGTCGCGGACAAGACCGTCGGGGTCGTGGGCCTCGGCCGGATCGGGATCTTGTTCGCGCAGCGGATGTCGGCGTTCGGCACCCGGCTGGTCGCGTACGACCCGTACGTGCAGCCGGCCCGGGCCGCGCAGGTCGGTGTCCAACTGCTGAGCCTCGACCAACTGCTGGCCGAGAGCGACTTCATCTCGATTCACCTGCCGAAGACGCCGGAGACCGCCGGTCTGATCGGTGCGCGCGAGCTGGCGCTGACGAAGAAGGGTGTCCGGATCGTCAACGCCGCCCGCGGCGGGCTGATCGACGAGCAGGCGCTGGCCGACGCGATCGCGTCCGGCCACGTGGCCGGCGCTGGCATCGACGTGTTCGCCACCGAGCCGTGCACCGACAGCCCCTTGTTCGGGCTGCCCGGCGTGGTCGTCACCCCGCACCTGGGCGCGTCCACCGCCGAGGCGCAGGACAAGGCGGGCCTCGCGGTGGCCCGCTCGGTGCGGCTCGCGCTGCAGGGCGAGTTCGTCCCGGACGCGGTGAACGTGCAGGCCGGCGGCGTGGTCGCGGAGGCAGTCAAGCCAGGCCTGCCGCTGGCGGAGAAGCTGGGCCGGATCTTCACCGCGTTGGCCGGCGGGGTCGCGCAGAGCGTCACGGTCGAGGTCCGCGGCGAGATCGCCAGCCAGGACGTCAGCGTGCTGCAGCTCGCCGCGCTCAAGGGAATCTTCACCGACGTGGTCGCCGAGCAGGTCACGTTCGTCAACGCGCCGCTGCTGGCGAAGGACCGGGGCGTCGACGTCGGCCTGGTGACGTATGCGGAGAGTGACGAATACCGGAACCTCATCTCGGTGCGCGGCGTGCTGGCCACCGGCGAGCAGATCGGCGTCTCCGGCACCCTCACCGGGCCCCGTCAGGTGGAGAAGCTGGTCGAGGTCGACGGGTTCGACACCGACCTTCGGCTGGAGGCCCACCTGCTGTTCTTCCGCTACGCCGACCGCCCCGGTGTGGTCGGCACGGTGGGCGAGCGGCTCGGCGCGGCCGGCATCAACATCGCCGGCGCGCAGGTCAGCCGGACGCGGCGTGGCGGCGAGGCGTTGATGACGGTTTCGGTGGACACTGCCGTACCCGCGGACGTACTCGCCGATATACGCTCTGTGATCGGAGCGACCGCTGTGCGTAGCGCCGATCTGGCGGCAGAGTAGGCTTGACTGCTCCGTTCGCCGTTCTTGTTACAGCTTCGACACGACCGGGGAGAATTCTTCGGTTCCTGCTTCGCCAACCGGCTACGAACCGTTATCGTCTCCGGCGCGGCAGGTAGACCGGTGTCCCGCGGCGGAGCGGGGCGCGCGCTGCGACGCCGAGCGTCCGCACGGTCAAAGATCCCTGCCTGCGAGGGTGGCCGTGAGTCGTTCGTATCTCCGGGGGCTGACCAGGCGGCGTGCCGTGCCGCTGGTAGCTCTCGCGGCGTTGACCGGGGGGGTGCTCATCTCCCAGGGAGGTGGCAGTCCGGTCGGTGCCGCACCGAAGTCATCCCACGCGAAGCCGATCTCATCGAAGGTCAAGGGGGCGAAGGTCGACGTCGCGTCGACACCGCTGAGCGGTCTGGGCACGAAGAACGCCAAGAAGACCCCAGCCGAGGGCACCGCGACGCTGCCCACCAAGGGCCCGGTGGCGCTGCTGCTCGAGCTCAACACCGGCGCCACGCAGGACAGCTACAAGGGCGCGCTCGGCCGCGGTAAGGCCGCCGCCAAGGCCGCGGCCAAGGCCCAGCAGGGCGTCGTGACGTCCATGCAGAACAGCGTCGCGGCCAGGGTCGCCCAGGTAGCGCCGAAGTCCACGGTGCTCTACCGGATGCACAACATCATGGCCGGTATCGCCGTGCAGACCGACGCCAAGTTCGCCAACGCGATCAAGGGCCTCGGCGGCGTCAAGGCCGTCTACCCGATCACCGCCAAGCGGGTCAGCAACGCCGGCGGCATGCCGCTGGTCGGCGCGCCGACCGGCTGGGCCACCGGTGACCTCGGCCAGAACGTCACCGTCGGCATCATCGACTCCGGCATCGACTACACCCACGCGATCTTCGGCGGCGCTGGCACGCCGGCCGCCTTCGACGCGATCAACACCACCGAGGCGATCCCGGGCCAGTTCCCGACCGCCAAGGTGGTCGGCGGGTTCGACTTCGCCGGCGACGACTACAACGCCGACCCGAACGACGCAGGCCCCACCTTCAAGTTCCAACCCATCCCGCACCCGGACCCGAACCCGATCGACTGCAAGTACAGCGGCGCGAACAGCACCGTCGGGCACGGCTCGCACGTCGCCGGTACCGCGGCCGGGCTGGGTGTCGCCGCGAACGGCAGCACCTACACCGGCCCGTACGACTCGACCACTCCGTTCTCGACGATGAAGATCGGCCCCGGTGCCGCTCCGCGTGCCGCGCTGTACGCGCTGCGCGTGTTCGGCTGCGCCGGTTCGACCAACGTCGTCGGCGAGGCGCTCGACTGGGCCGCCGACCCGGACGGTGACGGCGACTTCTCCGACCGCCTCGACGTGGTCAACATGTCGCTCGGTTCGGACTTCGGCTCGCCGCAGGACGGTGACTCGGTCGCCTCCAACCGGCTCTCGCTGGGCGGCACCGTCGTGGTGGCCGCGATGGGCAACGGTGGCGACCTGTACGACGTCGGCGGCTCACCGGGCAACGCGGTCCGCACCATCGCCGCCTCCGGTGGCGACGACGGCTTCGCCGTGCTGGACGGGCTGAGGGTCAACTCGCCGAGCGGCATCGCCGACACCTACGGCGCCGAGGTCTCGGTCGCGTTCCCGTACGCGACCAGCCCGGACCTGACCGGCGTGCTCGCCGCGCCGTCGGGCACCCTCGACCCGAACAACCTGGGTACCAACAACAAGGACGGCTGCGACGCCTTCCCGGCCGGGACCTTCACCGGCAAGATCGCCTGGCTGGAGTGGACCGAGGGCACCGACCGGCGCTGCGGCTCCGTGGCCCGGTCCGGCAATGCCAAGGCCGCCGGCGCGGTCGGGTTCGTGTTCGCCGACGATTCCGAGTCGTTCGCCGCCGGCATCACCGGCGACGGTGACATCCCCGGCGTGCTGCTGGTGAAGAGCGCCGGCGACATCATCCGCCCGCACCTGGGCGAGAGCGTCTCGGTGACGCTGGGCAACACGTTGCGCAACAGCGTCAAGCAGAACTTGCCGCAGAACGCGGACAAGGTCTACACCTCCTCGTCCCGCGGCACGCACGGCGCCGGCAACCTGAAGCCGGACGTCACCGGCGTCTCGGTGCAGGTCTTCTCCACTGATGTCGGCACCGGCAGCGACGGCAAGTCGCTGTCCGGCACCTCGATGTCCAGCCCGATGATCGCCGGCGTCTCCGCGCTGGTCCGGTCGAAGCACCCGGACTGGACGCCGGAAGAGGTCAAGGCCAACATCATGAACACGGCCGACAAGGACATCTTCACCGGCGACAACCGCACCGGCGACAAGTACGCGCCGAACCGGGTCGGCGCCGGCCGGGTCGACGTCCCGCAGGCCCTGGACAACCAGGTGCTCGCCTACGTGGTGAACGACCCGGGCGCGGTCAGCGTCTCGTTCGGCCCGGTCGCGGTCACCGCGCCGGTCACCCTCACCAAGACCGTGAAGGTGGTCAACAAGGGCGTCACGCCGGCGGCGTACAACCTGTCGTACGTGCCGTCCACCCAGATCCCGGGCGTCGTCTACTCGGTGAAGTCGAAGGCCGGCAACCCGGCGGACAACAAGATCGCGTTGGCTCCGCGGGCAACCACCACGTTCGATGTCACGATGACGATCGCGGACCCGGGCACGCTCACCAAGACGATCGACCCGACCGTCGAGGTCGAGCAGGCCGGCGCGCCGCGGCAGTTCATGGCGGACGCCAGCGGACGTGTCGTACTGGACGCGACCGACTCGCAACGGCCGTCGCTGCGGGTGCCGGTGTACTCGGCGCCGCGGCCGGCGTCCACGGTGACCCAGGCCAGCTCGCTGGTGCTGCCACCGGGCGGCGTGGTCAGCGGTGACCTGGCGCTGACCGGGCACGGCGTGAGTCAGGGTGAGGACACCGAGGCGGTCGACTCGATGGTCAGCGGGTTCGGCCTGCAGGCGACGAGCCCGCAGTTGCCGGCCTGCACTGGCGCGGTCGTCGAGGGCTGCATCGCGTTCGCCGACGAGCGGTCGACGGACGTGAAGTACCTCGGCGTCACCACCGACGCACCGGCGATCGCCGCCGCCGCCGGGAACCCGCTGGAAGAGGGGCTCCTGTACTTCGGAGTCAGCAGTTATGGGCCGTGGCGTACCCCCGCTGGGTTCAGCGACTTCGAGGTGGTGCTCGACCTGAACCACGACGGCGCGCCGGACGTGGTCCTGTTCACCACCCGGTTCAGCGCCACCTCGGACCTGCTCGGCACCGAGGCTGTCGACCTGAACACCGGCGATCTGCTGGAGGACGCGGAAGGGAACAACTTCTGGTTCCTGAACACGGCCCCCGGCAACTTCGACACGGACGTCTTCGACAGTGACAGTGCTGTGATGTCGGTGCCGCTGAAGGCGCTGGGCATCACGAGCGCGAACCGGCGGATCAACTACGGGCTGGCGACGTTCAGCGCCTACCACAACGACGCGGTCGACACGGTGGGGCTGACCGCGCAGTTCTCCCCGCAGTTGACCATCGACGTCACCCGCCCGGCGATCACCGCCGGCGATGGCGGCTCGTCCGGCGTGTTGTTCTTCGACCAGCCCGGCCACACGCTGAGCGTCCGCAAGGACGTGGCCACGTTCAGGGCCGACAAGACGCAGGGCCTGCTGCTGATCCACCACCACAACAAGGACGGCTCCCGGGCCCAGGTGGTCCGGGTGAAGCAGCCGTCGTCGCCGAAGCTCACGCTGAGCGCGACAACGGTGCGGGCCGGTACCGCGGTCAACGCCACGGTGTCCATCGCGCCCACCTCCGGGCCGGCGGCCACCGGGACGGTCCAGGTCTCCCGGACGCCGGGTGTGCTGCTTGTTCAGGGCACGACCACGACCGGGTCGGTCACGCTGCGGCTGCCGAACCTGGCCCGTGGCCGGTACACGATCTACTCGCACTACTTCGGCGATAACAACTACGCCGATGCGTTCTCCAACAGCGTGGTCCTGACCGTGACCTAGCCGTTGGGAGTAGTACGTACGCAGAGGGCCCCCGCGGCAGCCGCCGCGGGGGCCCTCTCGCGTCCGCGCCACCCGGCCGGGGCGCCCCGCCGCCGGGGCCGGCCCGGTGCCGTCCATCCGCCCAGGTGAACCAGTGCGACGCGCGACCGGGCGGCGCAAACCGGACCAGCGGGCCGGGTAGCCTTGCCGCTCATGAAGCTAGCGGTCATCCCAGGCGACGGCATCGGCCCTGAAGTGGTCGCGGAGGGCCTCAAGGTGCTCCGTGAGGTGATCTCCGACGTCGAGACCACCATGTATGACCTGGGCGCCGCCCGATGGCACCGAACCGGGGAACTGGTGCCCGATTCGGTGATCAACGAGCTGCGCGGGCACGACGCGATCCTGCTCGGCGCGGTCGGCGATCCGAGCGTGCCGCCGGGGGTGCTGGAACGCGGCCTGTTGTTGCGCCTGCGGTTCGAGTTGGACCACCACGTGAACCTGCGGCCGGTGCGGCTGTTCGCCGGCGTGCGCTCGCCGCTGACCGGGGAGCCCGCCATCGACATGGTCGTGGTCCGCGAGGGCACCGAGGGCCCGTACTCGGGCAATGGCGGCATCCTGCGCAAGGACACCCCGCACGAGGTGGCGACCGAGGTCAGCCTGAACACCGCGTTCGGCGTCGAGCGGGTGGTGCGGGACGCGTTCCAGCGCGCCGCCGCCCGGCCCCGCCGGCACCTGACGCTGGTGCACAAGACGAACGTGCTGGCGCATGCCGGCTCGCTCTGGTCGCGCACGGTCGAGGATGTCTCCCGGGCCTTCCCGGACATCACGGTGGCCTACCAGCACGTGGACGCGGCCGCGATGTTCTTCGTGACCGACCCGGCCCGGTTCGACGTGGTGGTCACCGACAACCTGTTCGGCGACATCCTGACCGACCTCGGCGCCGCGGTCACCGGCGGCATCGGTCTGGCCGCCAGCGGCAACCTGGACGTCAGCCGGGCCAACCCGAGCATGTTCGAGCCGGTGCACGGCAGCGCCCCGGACATTGCCGGAACCGGCCGCGCCGACCCGACCGCGACGGTACTGTCGGTGGCGCTGCTGCTCGATCACCTCGGGCACGGCGACCAGGCGCGGCGGGTCGAAGCCGCGGTGGCGTTCGATCTGGCCACCCGCGACCACGCCGATCCGGGCGGCACGGACCTCATCGGTGACCGGCTCGCGGCCCTCGCCAGCCAGCACTCGCCGACGCCCAGTACGCAGCCAGCGAGTTGATCCCGGTATCGCCACGGGTTATGCCTGTGGTGGAATCGTAGGAAGTCCTCGTAGTTCCGTCGAAGGAGCCGGCTGTGCCTATCACGCCAACAAAGAAGATCTGGATGAGCGGCACGCTCGTCGACTGGGACGACGCGAAAATCCACGTGCTGAACCCGACGTTGCACTACGGCTGGGGTGTCTTCGAGGGCGTCCGGGCGTACGCGACGCCGCGCGGGCCGGCCGTGTTCCGGCTGACCGACCACATCGCCCGGCTGTTCCGGTCGGCCCGGTTATACCTGATGGACCCGGGCTTCACCCCGGAGGAGATCGTCGCCGCCACCAAGGAGACGGTCCGGATCAACGAGGTGGAGTCCTGCTACATCCGCCCGCTGATCTACCTCGGCTACGGCGAGATGGGCCTCAACCCGCTGCCCAGCCACGTCGAGGTGATGGTCGCCTGCTGGCCGTGGGGCCTGTACCTGGGCACCGAGGCGCTGGAGCGGGGCTGCCGGGCGGTGACGTCCAGCTGGCAGCACATCAACCAGAACTCGATCGCCCCCACCGGCAAGGGCACCGGCCAGTACGTGAACTCCTCGCTGAGCAAGGTCGCCGCGCTCAAGGCCGGCTACGACGAGGCGGTCCTGCTCAGCCCGGCCGGCAACGTGGTGCAGGGCACCGGGGAGAACATCTTCATCGTGCAGGGCCGCACCCTGATCACCCCGCCGGTGCAGGAGGGCCTGCTGCAGGGCCTCACCCGCGACTCGGTGATGACGATCGCCCGCGACCAGGGCTACGAGGTCGTCGAGCACGCGCTGGTCCGCACCGACCTGTACTTCGCCGACGAGGCGTTCTTCACCGGCACCGCGGCCGAGATCGTGCCGATCGCCGAGATGGACGACCGGCAGATCGGCACCGGCAAGCCGGGCCCGATCAGCAAGGAGATCATGGAGATCTTCTCCGCCGCGGCGGCCGGCGAGGTGGCCAGGTACAAGGACTGGAACGAGTACGTCGCCGAGTAGCCGCGGCGGGCCGGCGCGGCGGGCCGGCTTATAGTCGCCGCAGGCGCCCGGGTGGTCCCGGGGGCATGCGGAAGGAGCATCCTGTGGTCTCGCCGACCCGGCCCAGGGCGCGCGCCAGCCGGCCGCTGCGGCCGGCCGGTCCGCCGCCGGACCCGGCCGGCGCGCCCGGCTCGGCTGTGGCTGGCTCAGGCGTGGCCGGCCCGACTGGCGGCGGCCCGGCTGTGGCGCCGGTCGCGGTCGAGCGGCGGCCGCCGTCGGCCGCTCCGGCTCCGGCGCCCCGCCGGCCGGCGGCCGAGCTGACGGCTCCGCTGGGCGAGCCCGCGCCGGGGCCGGACGTGCCGCAGGTGGCCGATACGGCGTTCCGGGCGGTTCGGGGCGGCAACGCGTTCGAGGAGACCGTCGAGCGGCTGCTGCAGGCGATCAAGCTCGGGCTGGTCCGGTACGGCGAGCGGCTGCCGGCCGAGCGGGACCTGGCGGTCCGGCTCGGGGTGAGCCGGGTGACGCTGCGGGAGGCGATCCGGGACCTGCAGCGGGCCGGCTACGTGGAGTCCCGGCGCGGCCGGTTCGGCGGCACCTTCGTCCGGTACCGCCCGGACGGGCCGGCCAGCACGGCCGAGCTGCGCGTGATCGCCCGGCAGATGGGCGAGGCGCTGGAGGACGCGCTCACGTTCCGGCACGCGCTGGAACTCGGCGCGGTCGAACTGGCGGCGTCCCGGCCGCTGTCCGGGGCGCAGCGGGCCTACCTGTCCGGCCGGCTGGCCGACTGCTCGGGGGCGCCGGCCGGCGAATACCGGCAGTGCGACTCGCTGCTGCACCTGGCGATCGCGGAGCTGTCCGGCTCGCCCTCGCTGGCGGCGGCGGTGGCGGACGTGCGGATGCGGCTGAACGAGCTGCTGGACGCGATCCCGGTGCTGGACCGCAACATCCGGCACGCGGACGGGCAGCACGCCCGGGTGGTGGCGGCGATCCTGGCCGGCGAGCCGGCCCGGGCCCGCGCCGCCATGGAGGAGCACATCGAGGGCACCGCCGCGCTGCTCCGCGGCTTCCTCGGCTGACCCGGCGCCCCGCCCGCCAGCCGGGCCCGCCATCCGGACCGGACGGCCAGGCCCGGCAGCCGGGCCGGACGGCCGGGCCCGCCATCCAGGCCGGACAGCCGGGCCCGCCAGCTGGGCCCGCCAGCCGGGCCGGACAGCCGGGCCGGACGGCCAGGCCCGGCAGCTGGGCCGGGCAGCTGGGCCGGCAGCTAGGCCCGGCAGCTGGGCCAGGCGCAAGCGGAGCGCCGTCACCGGCGGGAAGCGCCGTCACAGGCGAGCGGCGGGGATCACCGCGCGGTTAAGCCTGGCCAGCATGTCAGCGGATCTCTTGACACCCCGGCGCCCCGGTGGCTCAATTCCGCCATTGGACTGACCTCAGTCCAATGGGGCGGCCGCGGGGGCCGGAGCCTGCCGGTGCTGACCCTGCCGGCTGCCCGGGGCCGGGCGAGAGGAGCGCGCACATGGCGACCACGGACGACCCGACCACCATCGGCCGCCCGCCAGCGGACAGCTCGGACGACGACACCCGGCGGCTGCACGAGATGGGCTACGCCCAGGAGCTGCGCCGCGGTATGTCGGCGTTCTCCAACTTCGCGGTGTCGTTCACGATCATCTCGATCCTGTCCGGCTGCCTGACGCTGTACCTGTTCGGGATGAACACCGGCGGCCCGGCGGTGATCGTCTGGGGCTGGCCGGCGGTCGGTCTCATGACGCTGTTCGTCGGGCTGGCGATGGCCGAGGTCTGCTCCAGCTATCCGACCGCGGGCGGCCTCTACTACTGGTCGGCCAAGCTGGCCCGCAGCAACGCGGCCGCGTGGTCCTGGTTCACCGGCTGGTTCAACTTCCTCGGCCAGGTCGCGGTGACCGCCGGCATCGACTTCGGCGCGGCGTTCTTCCTGAACGCGTTCCTCGACCTGCAGTGGGGGTTCGACGCCCGGCCCTGGCACACGATCATGCTCTTCGCGATCATCCTGGCGCTGCACGGCCTGCTGAACACGTTCAACGTGCGGCTGGTCGCGCTGTTCAACGACATCAGCGTCTGGTGGCACGTGGTCGGCGTGCTGGTGATCGTCGGCGTGCTGGCGTTCGCCCCGGACCACCACCAGTCCGCCTCGTTCGTATTCGGCCACTTCGTCAACAACACCGGCTGGAGCTCCGGCTTCTACGTCGTTCTGATCGGCCTGCTGCTGGCGCAGTACACGTTCACCGGGTACGACGCCTCCGCGCACATGACCGAGGAGACCAGGGACGCGGCGGTGTCCGGGCCGCGCGGCATCGTCGCCTCGATCGTGGTCTCGCTGCTCGCCGGCTGGGTGCTGCTGATCGGCGTCACGTTCGCGATCCAGAACTACGACAGCGAACTGGGCAGCACCACCGGGGTGCCGCCGGCGCAGATCTTCATCGACGCGGTCGGCGCCACCGGCGGCAAGCTGCTGCTGCTGATCGTGATCGTCGCGCAGCTGTTCTGCGGGATGTCCTCGGTGACCGCGAACTCGCGCATGATCTACGCGTTCTCCCGGGACGGCGCGCTGCCCGCTTCCGACCTCTGGCACCGGATCAACCCGCGCACCCGCACCCCCACCAACGCGATCTGGCTGGCCGCCGCGGGCGCGCTCATCCTCGGCCTGCCCTACCTGTGGAACGCGACCGCCTACTACGCGGTCACCTCGATCGCGGTGATCGGCCTCTACATCGCGTACGTACTGCCGACGCTGCTGCGGCTGATGCAGGGCGACTCGTTCCAGCGCGGGCCGTGGCACCTGGGCCGGTGGAGCCGCCCGATCGGGATCATCGCGGTGCTCTGGGTCGCGTTCATCACGATCCTGTTCATGCTGCCGCAGGCCAGCCCGATCACCCGCAAGTCGTTCAACTACGCGCCGATCGCGGTGCTGGCGGTGATCGGGTTCGCTGGGATCTACTGGCTGGTGTCCGCCCGGCGCTGGTTCACCGGGCCGAAGGTGCAGGGCAGCACGGACGAGCTGGCCGCGATCGAGCATGAGCTGGAGGCGCTTGCGTGACACCCGCTGCCGGTGCCGGCCGGCTCGACCTCGGCTCGCTGCGGGCCGAGGTCGACGTCGGCCAGATCGACACCGTCCTGCTGGCGATCACCGACATGCAGGGCCGGCTGCAGGGCAAACGGATGTCGGCCCGCTACCTGGTGGACGACCTGCTCCGGGCCGGCCAGCTGGACGTGGTGGAGGGCTGCGACTACCTGCTCGCCGTCGACGTGGACATGAACACGGTGGCCGGCTACCAGCTGTCCTCATGGGACAGTGGCTACGGCGACCTGGTCTGGCGGCCCGACCCGGCGACGCTGTGCTGGATCCCCTGGCACGAGGGCACCGCGCTGCTGCACTGCGACGTCGAGTGGGCCGGCGGGGCGCCGGTCGCCCCGGCGCCGCGGCAGATCCTGCGCCGCCAGCTGGCCCGGCTGGCCGAGCGTGGCTGGACCGCGCTGGCCGGCACCGAGCTGGAGTTCATGGTCTTCAACGACACGTTCGAGGACGCCGGAACGCTCAACTACACCGGGCTGACGCCGGCCAACCAGTACAACGTGGACTACTCGATGCTCGGCACCGGCCGGATCGAACCGCTGCTGCGTCGGATCCGTCTCGGCATGGCCGGCGCCGGCATGGTGGTCGAGTCGGCCAAGGGGGAGTGCAACCGCGGCCAGCACGAGATCGCGTTCAAGTACACCGACGCGCTGTCCACATGCGACAACCACGTGCTCTACAAGACCGGGGCGAAGGAGATCGCCGCGCAGGACGGCCGGTCGCTGACGTTCATGGCGAAGTACGACGAGCGGGAGGGCAACTCCTGCCACATCCACCTCAGCCTGCGGGACGCCGACGGCGGGCCGGTCTTCGCCGCCCCGGGCCCCGCCGGCCCCACCGGCTCCGCCGGCCCTGCCGGTCACGCCGGGCACGCCGGTGCGAGCCGGGCGCCCGAGTTCGAGCACTTCCTGGCCGGGCTGCTGGCCGGGCTGCGCGAGCTGACCCTGCTGTTCGCCCCGAACATCAACTCGTACAAGCGGTTCGTGCCGGGCTCGTTCGCGCCGACCACGGTGGCCTGGGGTGAGGACAACCGCACCTGCGCGCTGCGGGTGGTCGGCCACTCGCCGCACGCGTTGCGGGTGGAGAACCGGGTGCCCGGCGGCGACGTGAACCCGTACCTGGCGGTGGCCGCGATGATCGCCGCCGGCCTGGACGGCATCGACCGGGAACTGCCGCTGGAACCGGCGTACACCGGCAATGCCTATGCCGACACCGACCGGCCCCGGGTGCCCGCGACGCTGCGGGACGCGGCCGGGCTGTGGTCGGCCAGCGCGCTGGCCCGGGCCGCCTTCGGCGACGAGGTGGTCGAGCACTACGCCAACATGGCCCGGGTGGAGCTGACCGCGTTCGACGCTGCGGTCACCGACTGGGAGCGCCGCCGCGGGTTCGAGCGGCTGTGACCGGCGCCCCGGCGACTGTCCAGAGTGGACAGGTCGAGCTGGTCGACCCGGCGACCGGGGACGTGCTGCGGTCCGTCCGACTGTCCACCGCGGCGGAGACCGACGCGGCGATCGCCCGGGCCGCCGCGGCCTACCCGGCCTGGCGGGCGGTGGCCCCGGCCGACCGGGGCCGGCTGCTGCGGCGGTTCGCGGCCGCGGTGGACGCCGACCGGGAGCACCTGGCGGAGCTGGAGAGCCGCAACGCCGGCCACCCGATCACGATGGCCCGGGCCGAGGCGGCCGGCGTCCGGGACGTGCTGGACTACTACGCGGCCGCGCCGGAGCGGCTGTTCGGCCGGCAGATCCCGGTCGCCGGCGGGTTGGACATCACCTTCCGCGAACCGCTCGGCGTGGTCGGGGTGATCGTGCCGTGGAACTTCCCGATGCTGATCGCGTCCTGGGGGTTCGCCCCGGCGCTGGCGGCGGGCAACCCGGTCGTGCTGAAACCGGCCGAGCTGACCCCGCTGACCGCGATGCGGCTGGCCGAGCTGGGCCGCGCCGCCGGCCTGCCCGACGGC
This sequence comes from uncultured Actinomycetota bacterium, assembly GCA_963714145.1. Lineage (GTDB taxonomy): Bacteria > Actinomycetota > Actinomycetes > Mycobacteriales > CADCTP01 > JBBWZH01. The sequence continues at coordinate 413,118 of OY970235.1, forward strand.
GTGTTCCAGGTGCTGCCGGGTCGCGGCGCGACCGTCGGCCGGCGGTTCGTCGACTCGCCGGACGTCCGCAAGATCGTGTTCACCGGCTCCACCGAGGTCGGCCGGCAGGTGATGGCCGGCTGCGCGGCCCAGGTGAAGCGGCTCACCCTGGAACTCGGCGGGAAGTCGGCCAACGTGGTGTTCGCCGACGCCGACCTGGAGAAGGCGGCCGCCACCGCGCCGTACGCGGTGTTCGACAACGCCGGGCAGGACTGCTGCGCCCGGTCCCGCATCCTGGTCCAGCGCGGCGTCTACGACCGGTTCCTGGAGCTGCTGGAGCCGGCGGTGGCCGGTGTCCGGGTCGGCCACCCGGCCGACGAGGCCACCGAGATGGGGCCGCTGATCAGCGCCGAGCACCGGGCCCGGGTGGCCGGCTACGTGCCGGCCGGCGCCCCGGTCGCCTTCCGCGGCAGCGCGCCGGCGGGTAAGGGCTTCTGGTTCCCGCCGACGGTGCTGGCCCCGGTCGGCCCGGCCGACCGCGCCGCCACCGAGGAGATCTTCGGCCCGGTGCTGGCCGTGCTGCCGTTCACCGACGAGGCGGACGCGATCCGGATCGCCAACGACTCGCCGTACGGGCTGTCCGGGTCGCTGTGGACCCGGGACGTCGGCCGGGCGATCCGGGTGGCCCGGGCGATCGACACCGGCACGCTCTCGGTGAACTCGCACTCCTCGGTGCGGTACGCGACCCCGTTCGGCGGGATGAAGCAGTCCGGCCTGGGCCGCGAACTCGGCCCGGACGCCCTCGACGCGTTCACCGACGTGAAGAACGTCTTCCTGGCGACGGAGTAGCCGCCAGCGTCCGGAGAGGGGTGGCAGTGCGCGGTCTGGCTGGCAAGGTTGCCGTGATCACCGGCGGGGCGAGCGGGATCGGGGCCGCCGCCGCCCGCCGGCTGTCCGAAGAGGACGTCCGGGTGGTCGTCGCGGATCTGGCCGACGACGCCGGCGCGCAGGTGGCCAGCGACGTCGGCGGGCGCTACATCCGCGCCGACGTCACCGTGCCGGCCGACGTGCAGGCGCTGTACCAGCAGACGTTGCTCCACTTCGGACGGTTGGACATCTGCGTCAACAACGCCGGCATCTCCCCGCCGGACGACGACTCGATCCTGACCACCGAGCCGGACGTCTGGCGCCGGGTGCAGGAGGTCAACCTCACCAGCGTCTACCTCTGCTGCAAGTACGGCATCCCGCACCTGCTGGCGGCCGGCGCCGGCGCGGTGGTGAACACCGCCTCGTTCGTGGCGGTGCTCGGCGCGGCCACCTCGCAGATCTCCTACACCGCGTCCAAGGGCGGCGTGCTGGCGATGACCCGTGAGCTCGGCGTGCAGTTCGCCCGGCAGGGGGTGCGGGTGAACGCGCTCTGCCCGGGTCCGGTGAACACCCCGCTGCTGCGGGAACTGTTCGCGGCCGACCCGGAGCGGGCCGCCCGCCGGCTGGTGCACGTCCCGATCGGACGGTTCGCCGAGCCCACCGAGATCGCCGCCGCCATCGCGTTCCTGGCCAGCGACGACGCCTCGTTCATCACCGCGTCCACGTTCCTGGTGGACGGCGGCATCACCGCCGCCTACGTGACCCCGCTGTAGGTTCACCGGCATGCGCCCGCTCGTCGGCATCACCAGCTACCTAGAGACCGTCCACTCCGGAGACTGGACCCGCCCGATCACGTTCCTGCCACAGGCCTACGTCGCCGCGGTGCACGCGGCCGGCGGCCGGGCCGTCGTGCTGCCGCCGTCGACCGACGGCACCGACTCGGTGATCGCCGCGCTGGACGCGTTGATCCTGGCCGGCGGCACCGACCTCGACCCGTCCATGTACGGCGCCGCCAGACAGCCGGCCACGGCGGAACCGCGACCGGACCGGGACGCGGGCGAGGCCGCGCTGCTGGCCGCCGCCACCGCGGCGGACCTCCCGGTGCTGGGGATCTGCCGCGGCATGCAGTTGATGGTGGCGTCCGGCGGCGGCGCACTGCACCAGCACCTGCCGGACGTCGTCGGCCACACCGGTCACCAGCCGGCCCCCGGGGTGTACGGCGCGCACGGGGTGACCACCGTGCCGGGCAGCCGGCTGGCCGGCCTGATCGGTCCACATGCGACAGTGCCGAGCTACCACCACCAGGGCGTGGCCGATCCCGGCCCGCTCGCCGTGTCGGCGCACGCGGCCGACGGCACGATCGAGGCGGTGGAGCTGCCGACCGCCCGGTTCTGGCTCGGCGTCCTCTGGCACCCCGAGGCCGGCGACGACCCCCGGCTGTTCGAGGCATTGGTCGCGGCGGCGGCCCCGGCCACGCACCCCGCCGGGTAGGCTCATCCCGGCCCAGCGTTGGGACGGCGGAGGTGTCGATGAGCCAGCAGGTGCGCGGCGTGGTGTCGGCCGGCAAGGGCGAGCCGGTGAGCGTGCAGACCGTCGTGGTGCCCGACCCCGGGCCGGGCGAGGCGGTGGTCGCGGTCCAGGCCTGCGGGGTGTGCCACACCGACCTGCACTACAAGGAAGGCGCGATCAACGACGACTTCCCGTTCCTGCTCGGGCACGAGGCGGCCGGCATCGTGGAGTCGGTCGGCGCCGGCGTGGCCAACGTGGCGCCCGGCGACTACGTGGTGCTGGCCTGGCGGGCGCCCTGCGGCACCTGCCGGTCCTGCCTGCGCGGCCGGCCCTGGTACTGCTTCGACAGCCGCAACGCCGCCCAGCCCATGACGCTCGAGGACGGCACCGCGCTGTCGCCGGCCCTGGGCATCGGCGCGTTCGTGGAGAAGACGCTGGTCGCGGCCGGTCAGTGCGTCCCGGTCGACCGGCGGGCCCGGCCGGAGGCGGCCGGGCTGATCGGCTGCGGGATCATGGCCGGCTGGGGCGCGGCGGCGAACACCGGCCAGGTCGGCCGCGGCGACACGGTCGCGGTGATCGGCTGTGGCGGCGTCGGCTGCGCGGCGATCGCGGCGTCCGCGCTGAACGGTGCCCGCACGGTGATCGCGGTCGACGTCGACCCGCGCAAGCTGGAGACCGCCCGCCGGTTCGGCGCCACCGATACGGTGGACGCGCGCGAGGTGGACGTGATCGACCGGGTCCGCGAGCTGACCGGCGGCTTCGGCGCCGATCTGGTGATCGAGGCGGTCGGCCGGCCGGAGACGTACCGGCAGGCGTTCTACGCCCGCGACCATGCCGGCACCCTGGTCCAGGTCGGCGTGCCGGATCCGGCCATGCGGCTGGAACTGCCGCTGATCGACTTCTTCTCCCGCGGTGGCGCGCTGCGCTCGAGCTGGTACGGCGACTGCCTGCCGACCCGGGACTTCCCGATCCTGGTGGACGCCTACCTGGCCGGAAAGCTCGATCTGGACGGCTTCGTCTCCGAGACGATCCCGCTGGACGGGGTGGAGGAGGCGTTCGCGACGATGGTCCGCGGCGACGTGCTGCGGTCGGTCGTGGTGTTCTGAGCTGTCCCACTATCTGGAACGGGGTTTCCAGGCCGCTGGCCGCCATGCCAGACTCGGCGGCGTGCAACACCTCAGCGTGATCATTATTACCTAGGCGCGCCGGCCGAAATTCGCCAGCGCGCAGACCTCCCGCATCCGCGGGAGGTCTTTTTCGTTTGTTCGGGAAAGGAATCCACAGTGGACGACCGCTTCCACGTTTACGACACCACCCTGCGCGATGGTGCCCAACGCGAGGGCATCTCGTACTCGGTGGCGGACAAGCTGGCCGTGGCCCGGCTGCTCGACGGGGTGGGCGTGGGCTTCATCGAGGGTGGCTGGCCCGGCGCGATGCCCAAGGACACCGAGTTCTTCGAGCGCGCCCGTACCGAGTTGGAGTTGCGGCACGCGGTGCTGGTCGCGTTCGGCGCCACCCGCAAGGCCGGCGCGCGGGCCGCCACCGACCCGCAGGTGCTGGCCCTGCGGGACGCCCAGACGCCGGTGGTCTGCCTGGTCGCCAAGTCCGACCTGCGGCACGTCACCCAGGCCCTGCGCACCACGCCCGAGGAGAACCTGGCCATGGTCGCCGACACGGTCGGCTTCCTGGTCGGCGAGGGCCGGCGGGTGTTCCTCGACTGCGAGCACTTCTTCGACGGCTACAACCACGACCGGGACTACGGCCTGCGCGTGCTGGAGGCCGCCTTCGCCGCCGGTGCCGACGTCGGCGTGCTCTGCGACACCAACGGCGGCATGCTGCCGATGGGCCTGGGCGCGGTGGTCGGCGAGGTCCGCGACCGCACCGGGTTCCGGCTCGGCATCCACTGCCAGGACGACACCTCCTGCGCGGTCGCCAACACCCTCGCCGCGGTCGCCGCCGGGGTCACGCACGTGCAGTGCACCGCGAACGGCTACGGCGAGCGAACCGGCAACGCCGACCTGTTCCCGGTCGTCGCCGGGCTGGTCACCAAGCTCGGGCTGGACGTGCTGCCGCCCGGCTGCCTGAGCGAATCCGTCCGGGTCTCGCACGCCATCGCCGAGATCGCCAACATCGCGCCGGACACCCACCAGGCGTACGTGGGCTCGTCCTCGTTCGCGCACAAGGCGGGGCTGCACGCCAGCGCCATCAAGGTCGCCCCGGAGCTCTACAACCACATGGATCCCAGCGTGGTCGGCAACGACATGCGGGTGCTGGTGACCGAGATGGCCGGCCGGGCCAGCGTCGAGTTGAAGGGCCGCGAGCTCGGCGTCGACCTGACCGGACAGTCCGAAGTGGTCGGTCGGGTGGTCGACCGGGTCAAGGCGCTGGAGGCCGACGGCTGGTCCTTCGAGGCCGCCGACGCCTCGTTCGAGCTGCTGCTGCGGGACGAACTCGGCGAGCGGACCGACCAGCACTTCCAGCTCGAGTCCTACCGGGTGATGGTGGAGCGGCGCGAGGACGGCCGGGTGGTCAGCGAGGCCACGGTGAAGCTGCACGACGCGAAGGGGGAGCGGATCCTCGCCACCGGCGAGGGCAACGGCCCGGTCAACGCGCTGGACCGGGCGCTGCGCAGCGCGCTGGGCACGCTGCACCCGGAGCTGGCTTCGCTCGAACTCACCGACTACAAGGTACGCATCCTGGACGGCCGGCACGGCTCCGACGCGGTCACCCGGGTACTGGTCGAGACCAGCGACGGCCGCCGCGAGTGGACCACCGTGGGCGTGCACGGCAACGTCATCGAGGCGTCCTGGCTGGCGCTCTCCGACGCGATCCGGTTCGGCCTGCTGGCGCCCTGAGCGCCAGCCCGGACCAATGGTCTGGACCACCGCCGTCCCGCCGGCGATCCCGGCGAGCGCCGGTGCCGGACCAGCCGACGCGGCCACCCGTACCGGTGCGACCCACCCCGGGACGGACGCGCCGGCCGACCGCACGGACGTCCGCCCCGCGCCGAACCGGGCCGGCGCGGCCCGTCCCGAGTGGACCGTGCCCATCCGGGCGGATCGTGGTCAGCCGGCCGGGCCGAGCGGCCGGGTCGGTGGTGTGCTGCTCGCCGCCGCGGTCAGTCGTGCTGGTGTGATCCACCGGCCGGGCTGGCCGCGGCCGGAGCCGCCGCCTCGGTGGCGGCCCGGGCCGCGCAGGCGGCGCAGTTGTGCGGCGGGCGGGCCGGGCGTTGCGGGGCGGGCCGGTGCGGCAGCGGGCCGCTGGGCAGCCGGGCCGCGGTCAACGTCGCCAGCACACCGAGCAGCAGCAGTGGCAGGCCGAGCAGCCGGACGGTCAGGCTGCCGCCGTGCAGCCACGGCAGCGCGCCGGCCGTCAGCAGCGTGGCGGCGAGCAGGCCGAGTGCGACGGCGGCTGCCCGCCGTTCCCGCGTGGTCGTCACCCGCCCAGTATCGCCTGCCCGCCGGACCGCCCGGAGGTCGGCCGCCCGGCCGGCGCGGGTAGCCTGGTCGTTTGTGCGTATCGCTCGGTTTCGCGTCCCCAGCGGGGGAGTCACCTTCGGCGTGGTGGAGGGCGAGGTGGGAGCGCCGGACGACGCGCTCACCGTGGCCGCCATCGACGACCATCCCTTCGGGCCGATCACGTTCAGCGGCCCGCGGTGGGCCCTGCCGGACGTCCAGTTGCTGGCCCCGGTGCTGCCCAGCAAGGTGATTGGCATCGGCCGCAACTACGCGGCGCACGCCGCCGAACTCGGCAACGAGGTGCCGGCCGCGCCGCTGATCTTCCTCAAGCCGAACACCACGGTGATCGGCCCGCAGGACGCGATCCGGCTGCCGGTCGACTCGCACCAGGTCGAGTACGAGGGCGAGCTGGCCGTGGTGATCGGCGTGCCGGTGCGCGACGTCCCGCGGGAGAAGGCGCTGGCCGTGGTGCTCGGCTTCACCTGCGGCAACGACGTGACCGCGCGCGACCAGCAGCAGGCCGACGGGCAGTGGACCCGGGCCAAGGGGCACGACTCGTTCGGCCCGCTCGGCCCCTGGATCGAGACCGTGCTCGACCCGGCCGACCTCGCCATCCAGACCACATTGGACGGTGCGGTCCGCCAGGACGCGCGCACCTCGCTGCTGCTGCACGACGTCCCGACGATCATCTCGTACGTCTCGCACGTGATGACGCTGCTGCCCGGGGATGTGATCATGACCGGAACCCCGGCGGGCGTCGGCAAGATGGCCGCCGGCCAGACCGTGTCGGTCACTATCGAGGGCATCGGCACCCTGTCGAACCCGGTCCGGGAGCGGTCATGAGTGAGCCTGCTAGCGCCGTCCGGGTCAGGTTCCCCCCGTCGCCGACCGGCGACCTGCATGTCGGCAACATCCGCAGCGCGCTGTTCAACTGGGCGTACGCCCGGCACAACGGCGGCACCTACATCCTGCGGATCGAGGACACCGACCGGGCCCGCAGCACCGAGGAGTCCTACCGCGGCATCCTGGCCGACCTGCGCTGGCTCGGCCTCGACTGGGACGAGGGCCCCGAGGTCGGCGGTCCGCACGCGCCGTACCGGCAGTCCGAGCGGGGCGAGATCTACGCCGACATCGCCCGGCGACTGCAGGCCGGCGGCGCCGCCTACCACTGCTACTGCACGCCGGCCGAGGTCGAGGCCCGGGCCAAGGCCGCCGGCCGGCCGGCCGGCTACGACGGGCACTGCCGCACGCTGACCGCCGAGCAGGTGGCCGGGTACCAGGCCGAGGGCCGCAAGCCGGCGCTGCGGCTGCGGATGCCCGACCGGCCGATCGTGTTCGACGACCTGATCCGCGGCGAGGTCCGGTTCGAGCCCGAGCACGTGCCCGACTACGTCCTGGTCCGGGCCGACGGGTTCCCGCTCTACCCGCTGGTGAACCCCGTCGACGACGCGCTGATGGGGGTCACCCATGTACTGCGCGGGGAAGACCTGCTCTCCTCCACGCCGCGGCAGATCGCGCTGTACGAGGCGCTGCGCGCGGTCGGGGCGTCCACAGCGGACCCCCCGCGGTTCGGCCACCTGCCGTTCGTCGTCGGCGAGGGCAACACCAAACTGTCCAAACGCAACACTCCGGAGGTGTCGCTGGCCTACTGCCGGGCCAGCGGCATCCTGCCCGAGGCGCTGCTGAACTACCTCGCGCTGCTCGGCTGGTCCATCGGCGACGATCGCGAACTGTTCACTGTGGACGAGATGGCCGCCGCGTTCACGCTGGAGCGGGTCTCCCGCAACCCGGCCCGGTTCGACCCGAAGAAGCTGCTGGCGATCAACGGGGTGAAGATCCGCGAGCTGCCCCCGGCCGAGTTCGGCCGGCGGATCCTGCCGTTCCTGCAGGCCGCGGGCGCGGTCAGCGACCCGCCCACGGTCGAGCAGGCCGCGCTGATCCGGGCCGCCGGGCCGCTGGTGCAGGAGCGGATCTCCGCGCTCACCGAAGCCGCCGATCTGCTCGGCTTCCTGCTCGTCGACGACGCCGCGTTCGCCGTCGACCCGGCCGCGGCCGAGCGGCACCTCGGCCCGGACGCCGAGCCGGTGCTCGCCGCCGCCGTCGCCGCCGTGCAGGCGCTGCCGGAGTGGACCGCCGGCGAGCTCGAGACGGCCCTGCGCGCCGCGCTCATCGAAGGCCTGGGCCGCAAGCCCAAGCAGGCGTTCGGCCCGGTCCGGGTCGCCGTCACCGGCCGCACCGTCTCCCCGCCGCTGTTCGAGTCGCTCGAGCTGCTCGGCCGCGACCGGTCGCTGCACCGGCTCACCGCCGCGCTCGACCGCACCACCACGGCGGCCCGCTGAGCAGAACCGTTTTGGACCTGATCGCAGCCGTCAGCTAGGATCAGTTACCGATGCGCCGCTGGCAAAGGGTCGTATCAATGGGGTATGGGGTAATTGGCAGCCCAACGGATTCTGGTTCCGTTAGTCTAGGTTCGAGTCCTGGTACCCCAGCTCTCGTGGATCTACCGCACCACCAGCCCGGCCCCGTCGTCTAGTGGCCTAGGACGCCGCCCTCTCAAGGCGGTAGCGCCGGTTCGAATCCGGTCGGGGCTACACCCTGCGGGACCCCTGTCCGCCGAAGGCGGACCTAGGGGTTCCGCAATGTTTGCTTTGGGCCACCCATCGGCCGCTTCGCAGCGATGGGACCCGGCCCGGAGGTCCCCCGGGAGCACTTGGGTTGTGGTGGGGGTGTCATCTTTTCTGGCCCTCGCGGGGGCGGCCGCCGTCTTGTGCGTTGACCTCGGGTTTTGGGCTGGTACGTATGGGACGTTTGTCCTTTGTGTAGCGGTGGCCGAAGATCCCTGGGGCACCTGGGTTGCGGTCGGGGAGGGTCGCCCGATTCCGGCATTGCTGGGGTGGGCGCTGTCTTGTGGGTGGGGCTGGTGTGCGTGGGCGTCTTGTCTGCTTGTGGGTGGTCGTGGGTGGGTGGGCGTGACAGGATGCGGCGATCTGTCGGTTCTGTACGAAAGGTGAGTGGGTGTGGCTGGATGTCGGTGGTTGGGCTGGCGGTCGGCTCTCCTGATGGTTGTGGTGGTGGTGCTGGGGGTGCCTGCGGGGGCGGCGTCGGCTGCGGCGGCGCCGGTTGGGGCGGGCGGCTCGCCGGGGGTGGCGGGGGCGGGGTTGCCTGGGTGGCTGCCGTTTGTGGCGGTGGTGCGGTCGGTCGACCCGGTCACGGCGGCGGATATGACGGGGGTGTCCTGGCGGCCGGGGTGCCCGGTGCCGCTGTCCGATCTGCGGCTGGTGGACATGACGTTCTGGGGCTTCGACGGGCGTCCGCAGCTCGGTGAACTGGTGGTGCACGCGGACGTTGCGCGGAACGTCGTGGGCGTGTTCCGGACCCTGTACTACGCGCGGTTCCCGATCCGCCGGATGGAACGGGTGGACCGCTACGGTGCCGACGACGACGCCTCGATGGCCGCGGACAACACCAGCGCGTTCAACTGTCGCCCGATCACCGGCAGCACCACCCGCTTCTCGATCCACTCGTACGGCAAGGCGATCGACATCAACACGGTCGAGAACCCGTACGTCAGCTCCACCCTCGGCGTGCTGCCGCCGGCCGGCGCCGCCTTCACCGACCGGGCCGACGTTCGGCCCGGGATGATCGTCGCCGGCGACGAGGTGACCAGCGCGTTCGCCGCGGTCGGCTTCGCCTGGGGCGGTGCCTGGACAGACCCCGTCGACTACCAGCACTTCGAGACGGTCGACGACCCGCGCCCGCCGGCATAGCGCCGGGGCCACCGCCCCGCGGCCAACCGGGCTCGCGGCCAATGAGGCCCCTCAGTCGGGGGGACACGCTGTGCCAGGCCGGGACATCTTTGACCGGGATGGTTACCTGGTGGATTCTCTCTGCTACTTTCCGTAGATAGGAATCGGACGGACGGCGATTGAGGGAGTGTCCGGTTCGGTTCCTGGTCCGGTGGGACGGCGCGGGACGGCCGGGGAGTCTGTGGTGGCGGATGACGGTCCGGTGGAGCGGTTCTGTGCGGGTCTGCGGCGGCTGCAGCAGGGCTCCGGGCTGAGCCCGGCGGAGCTGGGCCGGCGCCTCGGCTACGGCCGCTCACAGATGTACGAGATCCTCAACGGGCGGATCGGACGTCCGCCGGACTGGGATCGGCTGGTCGAGCCGCTCGTGCGGACGTGCACGCCCGGTGACCCGGAGCGGGCGGTCGCCGACTGGCGGCGCCGGCATCACGTCCTGGTGCAGGTGTACGACGCGCTGCGGCAGTTGCCGGTACCGAGCCGCGGCGGCCAGCCGGCCAGGGCCAACCGGGCCCGGGTGCCGGGGCGGCTGCCGGCCGAACCGGCCGCGTTCGTCGGGCGGCGCACCGAACTGGCTGAGCTGGACCAGCTGCTCGTCCCTCGCCCGGCCCGGGACGGTGGGACCGCGCTGACCGCGATCTGCGGGGTGGCCGGCGTCGGGAAGACCACGCTGGCGGTGCGCTGGGCCAGCCGGGTCGCCGACCGGTTCCCGGACGGCCTGCTGTACGTCAACCTGCGCGGCTACGACCCCGAGCGGGCGATGCCGCCGGCGGACGCGGTCGCCGTGTTCCTGCGCGCCTGCGGGCTGACCGGCCGCGAGATCCCGGCCGACCTCGGCGCCCGGGTGACCCGCTACCGCGCCGAGGTCGCCGACCGCCGGATGCTGATCCTGATCGACAACGCCGCCGTCGCCGACCAGGTGCGGCCGCTGCTGCCCGGCGCTCCCGGCTGCGCCACCCTCGTCACCAGCCGGGACCCGCTGGCCGGCCTCGTCGCCCGGGACGGCGCCCGCCGGCTGTACCTGGATGTGCTGCCGCCGCCGGATGCGGTCGGCCTGCTCCGCGCCATCCTCGGCGCCCGCGCGCTGGTCGACCCGGCCGCCACCGAGGACCTGGCCGCGCAGTGTGCCCGGCTGCCGCTGGCGTTGTGCATCGCAGCCGAGGCGACCACCGCGCGGGCCACCGTCCCGCTCTCCGAGCTGGTCGCCGAGCTGGCCGGTCAGCGCCGCCGGCTGACCCTGCTCGACCCGGCCGCCGAGGCCCGCGCCGCGATCCGGGCCGTCTTCTCGTGGGCGTACCAGCAGCTGCCGGCCGGCGCCGCGCGCGCGTTCCGCCGGCTCGGCCTGCACCCCGGCCCGGACATCGACCCGTACGCCGCCGCCGCGCTGCTCGGCACCCCGCTGGCCACGGCCGAACGGTTGCTCGACGTCCTCACCCGGGCCCGCCTGCTCCACCGCACCGACCATCCCCGCGCCGGTGCCGGCGGCCGGCCCGACGAGACCGCCACCGCCGGCGCGTCGCTGAGCAGCGGCCCGACCGGCGGGACGGGCGGCCGGGCCGGTGCGGGCGCCACCGCTGCTGACATTGCCTCTGCTGGCTCCGGCGGGGTTGAGGTCGGCCGGGCCGGCTCCGGCGGTGCTGACATCGGCAGGGCTGGCACCGGTGGTGACATCGGCCGAGCTGGCACCGGTGGTGACATCGGCAGGGCTGGCGCCGCCGGTGGTGACGTCAGCGGTGGTGACTCCGGCGATGGTGACGTCAGCGGTGCTGGCGCCGCCGATGGTGACGTCGCCGCACCTGGCGTCGCCCCACCTGGTGTCGCCCCAGCTTGGCGTCGGCGGAGCTGGCGTCGGCCGGGCTGGCGTTGAGCCGGGCGGTGTCGCCGCGGCCGGTGGGCCGGGCGCCGCCCGGGTTGGAGCTGCCGGCGTCGGCGATCGGTCTGGCGGCCGCGCCGGCGCCGGCCCGGGCGGGACGGCCGGCAGCCGCGTCACGGCCCGGTACGGGATGCACGACCTGCTCCGCGGGTACGCGACCGACCTGGCGAACCCGCAGGACACCGAGGCGGAGCGGCGGGCCGCGCTGGCCCGGCTGTCCGATCACTACCTGGCCGCGGCGACCGCGGCGGTGGACGCGGTGCACCCGGCCGAGCAGCACCGCCGGCCCTGGGTGCCGTCGCCGGCCAGCCCGCTGCCGTCGCTGGGCACGGTCGGGGCCGGCCGGGCCTGGCTGGACGCCGAGCGGGGCAACCTGCTCGCGGTCGCCGCCGACGCCGGGCTGCACGGCCGGCCGGTCAGCACCGTCCGGCTGGCCGCCGTGCTGTTCCGCTACCTGGACAGCGGCGGCTTCCACGACGACGCGGTCATCCTGCACCGGCTGGCCCGGGAGGCCGCCGAGCGGATGGGCGACCCGGCCGCGGCCGCGCACGCGCTGAACAACCTGGGCACCGCCTGCTGGCGGCAGGGCGGGCACCGCCGGGCCGAGGAGCACTACCTGCAGGCGCTGGCGCTGTTCCGGGCGCAGGGCGACCGGTACGGCGAAGCGCGGACGCTGGGCAACCTGGCCACCGTGTTCTCCCGGCAGGGCGGGCACCGGCGGGCCGAGGAGCACTACCTGCAGGCGCTCGCGCTGTTCCGCGACCTGGGCGACCGGTACGGCGAGGCGCGGACGCTGGGCAACCTCGGCACCGCGCTCTGGCGGCACGGCGGCCTGCGCCGGGCCGAGGAGCACTACCTGCAGGCGCTGGCGTTGTACCGGGATCTCGGCGACCGGCACGGCGAGGCCGACTCGCTGACCAATCTGGGCGCGATCTACTGGCGGCAGCACCGGTACCGGCACGCCGAGGAGTACCACCAGCAGGCGCTACGGCTGTTCCGCGAGCTCGGAGACCGGGCCACCGAGGCCGAGGCGCTGACCAACCTGGGGCTGGTCTACCGCCGGCAGGGCCGCTACCAGCAGGCCGAGGAGCACCACCAGCAGGCGGTCAGCCGGTACCGCGAGCTGGGTGACCGGGCCGGCGAGGCGGACGCGCTGAACGGCCTGGCCGAGGCCGCCCAGGCGGCCGGCCGACCGGCGCTGGCGCTGGCTCGGCACCACGCCGCGCTGCGGGTGGCCGCCGGCACCGGCAACCGGTACGAGCAGGCCCGCGCGCACGTCGGACTCGGCCGCGCCCACCACGCCACCGGCGACCTGGACCAGGCCCGGGTGCACTGGCAGCGCGCGCTGGCACTGTTCGGCGAACTGCGGGTGCCCGACGCCGAAGACGTCCGCGCCCAACTCGCCGCCCTCGAACGCGCCACCGCCCGTCCCATCCCCACCCCACACCGCTGACCCACCCTCCCGCAGCCCGCGGTTCCCGTCCGCCGGACCCGCCCCGCCGGTGACGGCCCCGCCTGGCCGGTGACGGGTTCGGGGTGGCGGGTGACGGACTCGCCTGGTCAGTGACGGGTTCGGGTGGCGGGTGGCGGCCCTCCGCCGTCACCCGCGGGGTGGAACCTGTCACCCGCGGGGTGAAGCCGTCACCGGTGTGGTGAGCCCGTCACCCGCGGGGCGAACCCGTCACCGGTGCGGTGGAGCCGTCGCTTGCGCGGCGAAGCGCTACCTGCCACGTGATCCGGTCACCGTGCGGCGATCCCGTCACCCGCCGCGCAAACCCATCTGGCCGCGCGGATCCGTCGCCGGACCCGCCCCGTCGGTGACGAGTTCGGGTGGCGGGTGACGGACTCGCCTGGCCGTTGACGGACTCGCCTGGCCGGTGACGGGTTCGGGTGGCGGGTGGTGGCCCTCCGCCGTCACCCGTGGGGGTGAAGCCGTCACCCGCGGGGTGAAGGCGTCTCCGGGTGCGGTGGAGCTGTCGCTTGCGCGGCTAAGCGCTACCTGCCGCGCGATCCGGTCACCCCGTGCGGCGATCCCGTCGCCCGCCGCGCAGACCCATCTGCCCGCGCAAACCCATCTGGCCGCGCGGATCCGTCGCCGGACCGCCCCGCCGTGACGGACTCGCCTGGCCGGTGACGGGTTCGGGGTGGCGGGTGGTGGCCCTCCGCCGCCACCCGCGCGGCGATCCCGTCACCGGCCGCGCGAACCCGTCATCCGCGGCGCGAACCCGTCACGCGCGGCGCGATCCCGTCACCGGCCGCGCGGGATCCGTCACCGGCGTGGTGGAGCCGGGTTGGCCGGTTGGTAGCTGAGCTGGGGCGGTCCGGCAGGATGGGCCGGTGACCGAACAGCTGCATCCCGAACCGGCGCTGGGCCGGCCTGACCTGCTGGCCGCCCCGGTGCTGGCCGCGCTCGCCGACTGGAAGGGCGCGGTGCCGGTAGACCGGATCACCGTCGCCGAGATCGACCCGGAGCTGGCCGACACCGCACAGTTCTGCGAGCGGTACGGCGTGACGATGGACGAGTCGGCGAACTGCGTGGTGATCGCCGCCCGCCGTGGCGCCGACACCCGGCTGGCCGCCTGCGTGGTGCTGGCCACCACCCGGGCGGATGTGAACGGGCTGGTGCGCCGGCACCTGGACGCCCGCAAGGCCTCGTTCGCGCCAACCGACCTGGCGGTGGCCGAGAGCGGGATGGAGTACGGCGGGATCACCCCGGTCGGGTTGCCGGCCGGTTGGCCGGTGCTGATCGACGCCGCGGTCGCCGCGCACCCGCGGGTGGTGGTCGGCAGCGGGGTCCGCCGGTCCAAGCTCTGGCTGCCCGGCGCGGCGCTCGCTGAACTGCCCGGGGCCGAGGTGCTGGACGGCCTCGGCCAGCCGATCCCAGCGCCCACCCCATCCTGACCCGATCGCCTGCCCGGCCGCCCCGCCCGGGCCGCCCTGCCCGGGCCGCCCTGCCCGGGCCGCCCTGCCCGGGCCGCCCTGCCCGGGCCGCCCTGCCCGGGCCGCCCTGCCCGGCCGCCCCGTCCGGCCGCCCCGTCCGGCCGCCCCGTCCGGCCGCCCGGCCGCGCGGCTGGGCGGCCGGACGCCCGGCCCCCGGCCGCCCCGGGCCCGACCGCCAGGGCCGGCCGCCCGATCGCCCGGCCTCCCCGGCCCCCCCGGCCTCCCCGGCCCCCCGGCCTCCCCGACCCCCGGCCTCCCCGGGCTCCCGGCCCCCTGGCCGGGACCAGGCCCCCGGCCGGACCGGACTGTCAGCACCGGATGCCCGGAGCACCGGACTCCCGGAGCACCGGACTCCCCGGAGCACCGGACTCCCCGGAGTACCGGACTCCCCGGAGTACCGGACTCCCCGGAGTACCGGACTCCCCGGAGTACCGGACTCCCCGGAGTACCGGACTCCCCGGAGTACCGGACTCCCCGGAGTACCAGAACAACTCCGCGGTAGACGAACAAGCGCGGGGCCCGGGACGGAGATCCGTCCCGGGCCCCGCGCTGCTAGCGGACCCGCCTGGCGGTGTTAGCCGGCTGGCGTTGCGTTCGGCTTGCGGCGGCCGGCCAGGCTGAGCACGATGCCGGCGATCAGCAGCAGCGAACCGAGGCCGAGCAGCGGGATCGTGCTGTTGGAACCGGTCTCGGCCAGCCGCGGCGGCGACTGCGGCAGCACCGGGATCGGCGCGGCGATCGGCGGCACCGAACGGGTCGGAGCCACGGTCGGCGTCGGTGCGATCGTGGTGGCCGGGGGCGAGGACTCGACCGGCGGGGAAGACGACTCGACCGGCGGCGAGGACGATTCCACCGGCGGGGAAGACGACTCGACCGGCGGGGAAGACGATTCCACCGGCGGCGAGGACGACTCGACCGGCGGCGAAGACGACTCCACCGGCGGCGAAGACGACTCCACCGGCGGCGGCGTGCAGTCAGCCGGGTGGCCGTTCTCGCCACCGATCGAGAAGATTTCTCCGCCGATGAAGCGGGCGGTGCCCTTGATGTCGACGTCGTCCTGCTTCGGCGGGTAGTACAGGTCGATCTGCGCGTTGCCGCAGGTCGGCACCTGCACGTGCAGGCTCAGTGTGTCCTTGCGGTGCAGCTTGCCGGTGGCGTGCTCGATCACGTGCTGCGGCACAGCGGTCTCGTTGAACCCGGTGCCGTTCCAGGTGTCCGGCACCTTGTAGATCGAGAGCACGATGCTCACGTCGCTGCAGAACGACTTACCGTTCCTGGCGACGATGGTGGCTGTGCCGGCACGGGCGTTCAGATGCGTTTCGAGGTTGCTGGCATCCCGGCCGCTGACACAGTTCTTTTTCGACCCGTTGTCTGCACCGGTTGCGGTGGCGGGGACGGCGTAGGCGAGGACGCCGGCCCCCATGACTGCGAGCGCTACGGCGGCGCGCCGAGCGAGGGGCATGACTCTCCCAAAGATCCATTCGTAGCAGCGAGGGGGCTGCACATTCGCGGTCCGGAACGGGGAGAGATTAGGGGCTATCCGGACGTATGTTCCCGCCGCAACCGGGTGAACTACTTTCGGTGCGACACTCGCTACTTCGTGTAGATACGCGCAGGTCAAAGACGCCGGAAATGTCAGCGTTGTTAACCTGAGAACCCTTACAAATAAGGGTCTAAGAGAACGGAGAGCTTACCGTCAGAGTCGGGTCGAGAGGGCCGCGGCGGCTGCCGTCACATGGGCCGCGAAGCGCGGCCCGGGGCGCCGGCCGAGGCGCTCGATCGGCCCGGAGACCGAGATCGCGGCGACCACGGCGCCGGACCGGTCGCGGATCGGCGCGGAGACCGAGGCGACGCCGGCCTCGCGCTGCGCGACGCTGTACGCCCAACCGCGCCGGCGCACCTCGGCCAGCGTCCGCGGGCCGAACCGGGCGCTGGCGAGCACGCCGGCCTGGTCGTCGTCCGGGGCCCAGGCGGCGAGCACCTGCGCGGCGGAGCCGGCCGCCATCGGCAGCCGGGCGCCGACCGGGACGGCCGTGCGCAGCCCGCTGGTCCGCTCGGCGGCCGCGACGCACATCCGCTCGTCGCCGTACCGCCGGTAGAGCTGCGCGCTCTCGCCGGTGCGGTCGCGCAGTTTCGCCAGCACAGGACCGGCCCCGGCGAGCAGTGGATCCGGCGCGGACTGGGCCAGCTCGGTCAGCCGCGGGCCGGGCGCCCAGCGGCCGGCCTCGTCCCGTACCAGCAGGCGGTGTGCCTCCAGGGCGACCGCGAGCCGGTGCGCGGTGGCCCGCGGCAGACCGGTCACCGCGACCAGATCGCCCAGCGCTACCGGGGTATGCGCGGCCGCTTCCAGTACGAGAACGGATTTGTCGAGCACGCCGACCCCGCTAGACTGTCCCACACAGCAATACTACCGTCCCATATATCGGGAAAGACAAGGCGAGGATCACCATGAGCGGCACGCTGGCCGAGAAATTGTGGGAGACGCACGTCGTCCGCCGAGCCGACGGCGAGCCCGATCTGCTGTACGTCGACCTGCACCTCGTGCACGAAGTCACCAGCCCGCAGGCCTTCGAAGGGCTGCGGCTCGCCGGTCGCCAGGTGCGCCGGCCCGACCTCACCCTGGCCACCGAGGATCACAACGTGCCGACGGCGGGCGCCGCGGTCGGTCCGGCCGGCACCGTCCTGCAGATCGAGGACTCGGTCTCCCGTACCC
The DNA here is from genome assembly GCA_963714145.1 of uncultured Actinomycetota bacterium. Taxonomy (GTDB): domain Bacteria; phylum Actinomycetota; class Actinomycetes; order Mycobacteriales; family CADCTP01; genus JBBWZH01. The sequence continues at coordinate 430,257 of OY970235.1, forward strand.
AGCTGGAGACGCTGCGCCGCAACTGCGCCGACTTCGGCGTCCGGCTGTACCCGATGGGCGACTACGAGCAGGGCATCGTGCACGTGATCGGCCCGCAGCTCGGGCTGACCCAGCCGGGCCTGACGATCGTCTGCGGTGACTCACACACCAGCACGCACGGCGCGTTCGGCGCCCTGGCCTTCGGTATCGGCACCAGCGAGGTCGAGCACGTGCTGGCCACCCAGACGCTGCCGCAGCGCAAGCCGAAGACGATGGCGGTCACCGTGACCGGGCGCCTGCGGCCGGGCGTCACCGCGAAGGACGTGATCCTCGCGATCATCGCGAAGATCGGTACCGGCGGTGGCCAGGGGCACGTCATCGAGTACCGCGGCGAGGCCATCGAGGCGATGTCGATGGAAGCCCGGATGACCGTCTGCAACATGTCCATCGAGGCCGGCGCCAAGGCCGGTCTGGTCGCCCCGGACGAGACCACCTTCGCGTACCTGAAGAACTGTCCACACGCGCCGGCCGGGGCCGACTGGGACGAGGCGCTGGCGTACTGGCGCACGCTGCGGTCCGAGCCGGACGCGGTGTTCGACCGCGAGGTGGTGCTGGACGCGGCGGCCCTCTCGCCGTACGTCAGCTGGGGCACCAACCCTGGCCAGGCCGTCCCGCTGGGCAGCCCGGTGCCGGACCCGGCCGCGATGACCGACCCGGCCGAGCGGGCCGCCGCGGTGAAGGCACTGGCCTACATGGGCCTGACGGCCGGCACCCCGATGCGCGACATCCGCGTCGACACGGTGTTCCTCGGCTCCTGCACCAACGGCCGGATCGAGGACCTGCGCGCGGCGGCCGAGGTGCTGCGCGGCCAGCGGGTCGCCGACGGCGTACGGATGCTGGTGGTGCCGGGCTCGATGCGGGTCAAGGAGCACGCCGAACTCGAGGGTCTGGACGAGGTGTTCCGGGCCGCCGGCGCGGAATGGCGCAGCGCGGGCTGCTCGATGTGCCTGGGCATGAACCCCGACAAGCTGGCGCCCGGCGAGCGGTCGGCGTCCACGTCCAACCGGAACTTCGAGGGCCGGCAGGGCAAGGGCGGCCGTACCCACCTGGTCTCGCCGCTGGTCGCCGCGGCGACCGCGATCGCCGGCCACCTGGCCACTCCCGACGAGATCTAGACCAGATATCTACAGCTGAGGACGTCTCCACGATGGACAAGTTCGATGTGCACACCGGTCGGGTCGCGCCGCTGCGGCGCAGCAACGTCGACACCGACCAGATCATCCCGGCCGAGTACCTGAAGCGGATCGGCCGGACCGGCTTCGGCGACGGGCTGTTCGCCGCCTGGCGGGCCGACGAGCCGGAGTTCGTGCTGAACCAGCCGCGGTACGCCGGCGCCTCGATCCTGGTCGCCGGTGCGGACTTCGGCACCGGCTCGTCCCGCGAGCACGCCGTCTGGGCGTTGCAGGACGGCGGTTTCCGGGCCGTGCTCGCGCCCCGGTTCGGCGACATCTTCCGCGGCAACTCGCTCAAAGCCGGGCTGCTCACAGTGCTGCTGCCCGAAGCGACGATCGCGGACCTGTGGGACCGGGCCGAGGCCGACCCGACCGCCGAGGTGACGGTCGACCTGGAACGGCGCGAGGTCCGGTACGCCGACCGGGCGGTCGGGTTCGAGCTGGACGACCACACCCGCTGGCGGTTGCTCAACGGCCTCGACGACATCAGCCTGACGCTGCGGCAGGCGGACGGGATCACCGCGTTCGAGGCGCAGCGGCCGGCCTGGCTGCCGCGGGTGCCGGTGCCGGTGCCGGCTGAGCCAGCCCGCTGAGCGGCGGCCCGGATGAGCCCGAACCCCCGCCAGTTCCGACAACCCGGCCGGTGGCCGGAACCGAGGTGAATGACGTGACCGCCCCACCGGCCCGCTGGGACGCCGGCCTCTACGCCGCCAACACCGCCCACCACCGCCAGTACGACCGGGACGTGCTGCGGGGGGTGCGGCTGCGGCGCGGCGACTGGGTGCTCGATCTGGGTTGCGGCGTCGGCGACTTCACCGCCCGGCTGGCCGGTCTGGTGCCGGCCGGGCAGGTGCTCGGGGTGGACGCGGACCAGGACATGGTGGCCACGGCCCGGCAGCGCAACGCTGCCGGGCACGTCCGGTTCGAGGTGCGCCGGGCGCAGGAGCTGGACGCGGTGGCACCGGCCGGCCGGTACGACGCGGTGGTCTCGGTGGCCATGCTGCACTGGATCCCGGCCGCGGACCACCCGCGAGTGCTCGGCCAGGTGCGCCGGGTGCTGCGCCGCGGTGGGGTGTTCCGCGCCGAGTTCGGCGGGCACGGGCAGATCGCCGCCGTGCGCCAGGTGCTGGACGAGGAATCCCGCCGCGCCGGCGGCCGGTCCAGTGGCTGGTACTTCCCGACCCCCGAGGAGTACGCGCCGATGCTGGCCGCGGCCGGGTTGCGCACCGACCACGACGGTTGGCTGCGGCTGGTCCAGCAGCGCCGGGAACTCCCGGACGAGACGGCATTCCTGGGCTGGCTGCGCAGCCAGGTCCTGGTCGGGTACGACGCGTTGGTGCCGGCGGACCGGCTGCGCGCCTTCCGGCAGGCGGCCGAGGAGCGCGCGCTGGCCGAATCGCGCGGCCCGGATGGCCGGTTCGACCAGGAGTACATCCGGCTCGATCTGCTCGCACACGCCGACTGACCGGCCCGCTCGCCGGAATTCACCGCGAGTTCGGCAACTTCTCCGCTGGTCCAGGCAACCTCTGCGGAACGGCCCAGAACCCCTGTCCGGTAGGCTTTCCGTACAACGGCCTGCTCGATGTGGCGCGGAAGACACTGCGACACAACGGAAATCGAGTGCCCAGGTCGTTGAACGTCGAGGAAAGTCCGCCTACCGTTCGGCGGGATCGGCCGAACGGCCGAGAGAAACCCTTCCCGGGGAGGACATGTGAACAAGGCCCAGTTGGTCGAGGCGCTCGCCGAGCGTCTCGGCGACGACAAGAAGCGGGCGTCGGCATCCGTCGAAGCCCTGCTCGACGTGGTTTACCGCGCCGTGCAGAAGGGCGAGAAGGTCGCCATCACCGGCTTCGGCGTCTTCGAGAAGCGCGACCGCGCCGCTCGGATCGCCCGCAACCCGGCCACCGGCGAGAAGGTCCGGGTGAAGAAGACCTCTGTTCCGGCGTTCCGCGCGGGGCAGGAGTTCAAGAACGTGGTGAGTGGGGCCAAGAAGCTGCCGAAGGTGACCGCGGCGAAGGCTCCGGCGAAGACGGCGGCGGCCAAGACGGCGGCGACCAAGGCGACGGCCGCGAAGACGACGGCCGCCAAGGCCGCCCCGCGCGCTGCCGCCGCGAAGGCGCCGGCCAAGGCGGCCGCGACGAAGACCGCCGCCAAGACCACCACCACGCGGACCACCGCCAGGAAGACCCCCGCGAAGAAGGCCTGACCGCCTGTTACGCGGAGGTTTCACGGCACCGGGCCGGGTGGCGGACGTTCAGTGCGTCCGACCACCCGGCCCAGTCGTGTGTCGGCCCTGGCCGCCGTGTTCGGCCAGGTCCGGGTAGTAGTCCGCGGCGGCCAGCCGATCGTCCACAAAGGACAACGCCCAGACGCTGCCCTTGCGGGCCGGTATCTCCGGCAGCCGCACCCCGCCGTCCCGGCCGGCGGTCTTGATGATGTGCGGAATCACGCCGCCCTGGCTGCACAGCACCGAACGGCCACCGAGCCTGACCAGCTCCTGGATCCGGCGCAGCGCCCGGCCGACGTCCACCCCGAAGGCCTGCTCGGTCAGCGCCGGCTCGGCCTCCACCGGCAGCCCGAGTTCCCCGGCCAGCGGCCGGACCGTGTCCACGCAGCGCACGTTGTCGGCGGCCAGCACCCGGTCCGGCCGGAAGAAGCGCAGGGCCGTGCGCAGCGCGTCTGCCTGCAGGCGGCCTGATCCGTCCAGCGGCCGGAGCCGGTCGTCACCGGGCCAGCTGTGCCGGTCGCCGGCCCGCGCGTGCCGCACCAGCAGCAGCATCGAGCCGCCCGGCGGCACCGCGAGGAATGTCCGCACCAGTTCCCGGTCCCGGTCGTAGCTGAGCCAGGTGGCCGCTTCGGCCGGCCGCACCCAACGCACCTGGTCGACTTCGTCATTCGGGCGGAACGTTCCCGTCGCGCCGATATCCCGGGGCGTCATCGTCCAGTAGTCGACTGTTTTCCGGTCCGGGCCGAGCCGGTATTCCTGCTGTGGCAGCCGCCGGCCGACGACCGGTTCGACGCCGGTCTCCTCGGTCACCTCGCGGCAGGCGGCCAGCAGCGGGTGCTCGCCCTCGTGCAGTTTCCCTTTCGGCAGTGACCAGTCGTCGTACCGCTGCCGGTGCACGATCGCCAGTTCCACCGCGGCGCCGGCCCGTCCGCCGGCGGCCGGGCCGAGCCCGTTGCCGCTGCCCGGCCGCCAGAGCACTCCGCCGGCAGCCTCGATGTCCACGCCCCCCGTGGCATTTCCCCGGTGCGTCACGAGGCCAGCCAGCGGGTCGCGCGGGGGCTGGCGGCGCGCTCCCAGGCGGCCGGGAAGGCGGCCCGGCTGGCCCGTACCGCGGCGCGTTCCCGCTCGGCCAGCCGGCCACAGGTGAGCACCAGCGCGAGGTCGTCCGGGTGCCGGTGGGCCAGCTCGAGCAGGGTCTGCGCGGTCACCGCGGCGTCCTGATGCCGCCCCAGCAGGTCCTGGATGGACTCGGCGGCGGCGGCGAGCTTGCGGGCCGGCCGGCCCACCGCGGGTGCCGCCGCCTCGCCGGCGTACCGGGCCCGCTTGGCCAGGATCCGGACCCGGTGCCAGCGCTGGTCCGCCCCGCCCGGACGCAGCTTGCCCGCCTGCGCGGTCAGTTTCTGCCAGGCGGCGGCGACCAGCGGGGCGATGGCCTGGTCCGCCGGCTTGCCGGCGAGCGGGGTGAGCGCGGGCTGCCGGGCCGAGTCCACCACCCGGTCCAACAACCGGGCGTAGCGCGCGGTGTTCAGGGTGGCCAGCGCCGCGGCCAGGGCGGCCGTCTCGGCGCCGGCCAGCAGCGCGTCGATCCGCCCGGTCGCCGCCGGGTCCACCGGGGCCAGCGGATCGGCGCCGGCGGCGGCCCGGATCCGCTCCCGCTGCACCTCCAGGTCGCGGGCGGCGCCGAGCGAGTCGGCCAGCCAGGACAGCTCATCGCGCAGACCGTCGGCCCACCCGGCCTCCAGCAGCGGGCCGAACGTGCGCAGGTCGCTGCGCAGCCGCCGGCAGGCCACCCGCATCTGGTGCACCGCGTCCGGCGCGCCGCGGCGGACCGGGGCGTCCTGGCGGACCAGCCCGCGGGCGGCGGTGGCCAGCGCCGCGGCCACCACGTCGCCGCCGGTCACCTTGCCGGTCAGGGCCGGCGGCGCCGGCAGGTCGCTCGGCTGGGTCGCGGCCGGCCCGAGCGCGCGCACCACCTTCGGCGTGAACTCGCCCTCCACCGCGCCGGCCGCCACCAGCCGGTCGCGCAGCCGGGGCAGCACGGTCTCGGCGCCGCCCCGCCGCTCCACCTCCAGCTCGCGGAACCGGGCCACCGCGCGCTGGCCGTCCAGCACCGAGACCATGTCGTCGACCAGTTCGGCCAGCTCGGTGCCGTCCGGGCCGAGCACCCGGTACACCGCGCGGACCGTGCGCAGGGTGGCCACCGGGGCCAGCTCCGCGCCGCGCACCCAGCCGGTGACCAGTGCCCGCAGCTCGGCCGGCACCGCGCCGACCTTCCCCTTCGAGGTGAGCTCCTCCCGGGTCCCCGGGCTGTGGCCGGGCAGCGGCAGCTTCAGGTGCCAGGGCGGGCCGTTCTCGCCGGTGCGGTACCGCAGCGTGATGCCGTTGCGGGCCAGCCGCAGGTCGGCGGTGTCCCAGTAGGTGGCCCGCAACGTCCGGGTGCCGGCCGCCTCGACGGCGTGCACCCCACCGTCCGGGTCGGTCAGCTCGGGCAGCGCGAACCGGCCGGGTACGGCGAGCTTGACCTCTTCCTCGATCATCGGGTCCTCCGCGGGGCAGGGCGGTCCGGCCGGTCCCGCGCGGCCGCGCCACCGGCCGGGACCGGCCCGGCGGCGGCCGGGCGGGCGTTACCCACCGCGGTTCGCCAGCCGCCGCATCAGCTCCTCCTGGTAGTCCCGGAAGGGCTGGCCGGGCTCGCCGGCGGTGCGCTGCCAACTGCCGTCCGGCTGCTGGTCCCAGGCGGCGATGTCGGGCGCGAAGGCCAGCTCGAACATGTCCTGCACGTGCTTGCGGGCGGTCGGATCGGTGACCCGGATCAGCACCTCGATCCGCCGGTCCAGGTTGCGGTGCATCAGGTCCGAGCTGCCGATGAGGTATTCCGGGTTGCCGTCGTTGCCCACGTGCACGATCCGGGAGTGCTCCAGGAACCGGCCCAGGATCGAGCGCACCCGGATCCGCTCGGACAGCCCCGGCACACCGGACCGGATCGAGCAGAACGTGCGTACCAGCAGGTCGATCTGCACGCCGGCCGCCGAGGCCCGGTACAGCGCGTCGATGATCTGCTCGTCCACCAGGTGGTTGACCTTGATCTGGATCAGCGCCGGCCGGCCGGCCCGGGCGTGCGCCACCTCCCGGTCGATCGCGCTCCATCAGCCCGGGCCGCAGCCCGTGCGGGGCCACCAGCAGCGAGCGGTACTCGGTCTGCCGGGAGTAGCCGGTCAGCACGTTGAACAGGTCGGTCAGGTCGGCACCGACGCCCGGGTCGGCGGTGAACAGGCCCAGGTCCTCGTACGTGCGGGCGGTCTTCGGTTGTTGTAGTTGCCGGTGCCGATGTGGCAGTAGCGCCGGATCGTGCTGCCCTCCTGCCGCACCACCAGGCAGGTCTTGCAGTGCGTCTTGAGCCCGATCAGGCCGTACACGACGTGGCAGCCGGCCCGTTCCAGCGCCTTGGCCCAGCCGATGTTGGCCTGCTCGTCGAACCGGGCCTTCACCTCGACCAGCACCACCACCTGCTTGCCGGCCTCGGCCGCGTCGATCAGCGCGTCCACGATCGGCGAGTCGCCCGACGTCCGGTACAGCGTCTGCTTGATCGCCAGCACGTTCGGGTCGGCCGCGGCCTGCTCGATGAACCGCTGCACGCTGGTGGAGAACGATTCGTACGGGTGGTGCACGAGCACGTCGCCCTCGCGCAGTGTGGCGAACACGCTCTTGGGCACCTCGCCCTCGGCGAACCGCGGATGGGTGGCCGGCACGTACCGGCGGTCCTTCAGGTCCGGCCGGTCCACCCCGTACACCTGCCAGAGCGAGGCCAGGTCGAGCAGCCCCGGCACCCGGAACACCGTGCCCGGGCTCACGTCCAGCTCGCGCCACCAGCAGGTCGAGCACGTGCGGCGGGGTGGTGTCGGCCACCTCCAGCCGCACCGCCGGGCCGAACCGGCGCCGGGACAGCTCCCGCTCCAGCGCCTGCAGCAGGTCCTCGTCCCGGTCCTCGTCGACCTCGATGTCGGCGTTGCGGGTGACCCGGAACAGGTTGTGCTCGACCACCTCCATGCCCGGGAACAGCAGCTCCAGGTGCGCCGCGATCAGCTCCTCCAGCGGCAGGAACGTGGCGGTCCGCTCGTCCGGGTCGGCATCGGTGCCGCTGGTCACGACGAACCGGGGCACGTTGTTCGGCACCTTGACCCGGGCGAACTGCTCCGGCCCGCCGCCGGGGTCGCGGACGAACACGGCCAGGTTCAGCGACAGCCCGCTGATGTACGGGAACGGGTGCGCCGGATCGACCGCCAGCGGGGTGAGGACGGGGAACACCTGGTCGCGGAAGTAGGCGCCGAGGCGGCGCTGCTCGCCGTCGTCCAGCGCGCCCCAGTGCACGATCCGGATGCCCTGCGCGGCCAGCGCCGGCTCGACATCGTCGATGAAGCAGCGGGCGTGCTGCTGCATCAGCTGCTGGGTGCGGGTCGAGATGCGGCTGAGCGTGTCCCGGGGGGAGAGCCCGTCGGCGGCGGCCAGCGCCAGGCCCATCTCCTGCCGGCGTTTCAGCCCGGCCACCCGGACCATGTAGAACTCGTCCAGGTTGCCGGCGAAGATGGCGAGGAACTTGACCCGTTCCAGCAGCGGGATGCGCCGGTCCTGGGCCTGCGCCAGCACCCGGGCGTTGAAGTCGAGCCAGGACATCTCCCGGCTGTAGAACCGGTCGTCCGGTAGTTCCGGGACCGGCTGGACCGGGTCGTCGGCCAGATCGTTCGGAACGATGTCGTCCCGCTCGGTGACCTGGCCGAGCGCCGCCGTGATCGCATCGGTCATGCGTGCTCCTCCCGCCGTCCACCCCGGCTCCCGGGCCCGGGCGGCCACCCGCCGCCGGTCCACCCTCCCGTGTGTACTGCCACGGTGCCGCCGCCCGCCCGCGGCCGCCAGCCGAGCCATCGTCCCTCAGCAAGGTGAACGCCAGGCACGTGGCCGGTATGGGCGGTTGCGGGCCCTTGCCGCTGGCTTGTTGTCGGCCCTGTTGTCGGCCGCCCGGCCGCCCCGGCGCGCCGGCCGGTCAGGGCAGGGTGTGGATGGTCACCCGGGCGACCCGGTCGCCGGCGTACTCCAGCCGGACGCGCTGGCCGAACCGGAGCAGCCGCAGCCCGCCGGCGGCGAACGCGGCCCCGTCGAACTGCACCGGCCGGCCGTCGTCCAGCAGCGCCGTACCCGCCCCGGACGCCGGATCGAACGTCCCCACCGTCGCCTGCACCGCCCGGCCGCCGGCCGCCGCGGGCGCCGCCGGTGGTTCGGAGGTCGGGTCGGCGGCGTTCATGCCCGGATCGTACGGCCTGTGCCCGGGTCCTCGGCCGGATGGCTGGCCAGCCAGTCCCGGGTGGCCGGGCCGAGGCCCAGCGCGGCGGCCTCGGCCAGGTCGGCGGCGGTGTCCACGTCCCGCCGCAGCGACGGCCAGTCGCCGGCCAGTTCCACCGCGCCGGACGCGCGGTGGCCGGCCCGGGAACCGGGTCCGTAGCGCGGGTCCAGAACGGCGCCCGGCCCGGCGGCGAGCAGCGTGGTGCCGGTGCCGGCGGCGTCCGGCACGAACGCCCGCCCGGTAACGGCCGCCGCGGTCAGCGCCGCGGTCAGCTCGGCCGGCCGCAGCGCCGGCAGGTCGGCCGAGAGCACCGCGATCCCGTCGTCCGGGGCGATCCGCCGGGCCGCGCCGGCGCCGTGGGTCAGCGCCGGGTTCAGGCCCGCGTCCGGCTCGTCCCGGACAACCAACGCGTCCAGGGCGCGAACCGCCCGGCCGGCGTCGGCGTCGTCGGTCACCACCACCACCCGGGCCACCACCGGGCTGCCGGCCGCGGCCCGCACCGTGTCCAGCGCCAGGGCCAGCGCGAGCGCGGCGTGGTCGGCCGGGGCCCGGCGCGGGTCCTGCAACCGGGTCTTGGCGGCAGGCAGCCGCTTCACCGGCACCACCACGGACCATCGCATGACATCGTCGATCTTCGCACCGCCGGCCGGCCGGGCCGACTCCGGGCGCGGCCGCCTGGCCGGTGTCCGACGTGGACAGCGGCGGCGGGGGACGACAGACTGCCGGCAGGGCTGAGGTGGCCCCGCCCCGTCCCGGCCTGCCCGGCGCTGGTCAGCCGGGTCGGCTGACGGACACCGGCCGGCCGACGAACGAGGCCGGCCGATGCAACCGGGGCCGGTCGGGGCCGGGGCCGGCTCATCGGGCAAGAGTCGACGAGGGGAGTGCGGCGTGGCGCGGCACGGCAGGGTCGGGTTCTGGCTGCGGGTCGCCTGGGCCGTGATCTACCCGGTGGACTCGGTGCTGTTCAAGCTGCGCTGGCGCGGCCTGGAGCACATCCCGGCGACCGGGGGAGTGCTGGTGGTCGCGAACCACGTCTCGCACGCCGACCCGCTCACCTTCGCCCGGTACGTCTGGGATGCCGGCCGGGTGCCCCGGTTCCTGGCCAAGGACGAGCTGTTCCGGATCTTCTTCGTCGGCCGGGTGCTGCGCGGCGCCGGGCAGATCCCGGTGCACCGCGGCACCAGCGACGCGCAGGCCTCGCTGCGGGACGCGATCGCCGCGCTGGCCGCCGGGGAGGCGGTCTGCATCTACCCGGAGGGCACCGTCACCCGCGACCCGGACATGTGGCCGATGGTCAGCCGCACCGGCATCGCCCGGCTGGCGCTCAGCAGCGACGTGCCGGTGATCCCGGTCGCGCAGTGGGGCCCGCAGCTCGCGGTGGACGTCTACCGCAAGCGGTACCGCCCGTTGCCGCGCAAGAAGGCGGAGTGCCTGGCCGGCCCGCCGGTGGACCTCTCCGCCTACCGCGGCCGGCCGCAGACCGCCGAGCTGCTCCGAGAGGTCACCGACGTGATCATGACCCGGGTCCGGGACGGGGTCGCCGAGTTGCGCGGCGAGACCCCACCCACCAGCTTCTGGCGCCGCTCGAACGGCACCGCCGCGACCGCTGCCGCCCCCGACGAGCCCCCGGCCCCGCCGGCGGACAGCCTGCCGGTGGACGGCGTGCCGTCGGCTGGGCTGCCGGTGGACGGCGTGCCGGTGGACGGCGCGCCGACGGAAGGGGTGCCGGCCGGGCCGGAGGCCGAAGCGTCCGGGCGGGAGACGGCGTCGTGACGGTGCCGGCGTGACCCGGGCGGCGGTGCTCAGCGCCGGCTCCTGGGGCACCGCGTTCGCGAAGGTGCTCGCCGACGCCGGCGGTGACGTCCGGCTCTGGGCCCGCCGGCCAGAGCTGGCGAGCTCGATCAACGGCGACCGGGAGAACGCGGACTACCTGCCCGGGATCGGGCTGCCGGCCGGGCTGCACGCGGCCAGCGACCCGGTCGAGGTGCTCGACGGCAGCGAGATCGTGGTGCTCTCGGTGCCGTCCCAGACCCTGCGGGCGAACCTGGCCGCGTTCGCCCTGGCCATCCCGGCCGACGCGACCGTGGTCAGCCTGATGAAGGGGGTCGAGCTCGGCACGGCGAAGCGGATGAGCGAGGTGATCTGCGAGGTGGCCGGGGTGCCGGCGGGCCGGATCGCCGTGGTGTCCGGGCCGAACCTGGCCCGCGAGATCGCCGAGGAGCAGCCGGCCGCGACCGTGATCGCCTGCGTCGACCACGACCGGGCCGCCGCCGTGCAGCACGCCTGCAGCACGCCGTACTTCCGGCCGTACACGAACGTCGACGTGGTCGGCTGCGAGCTCGGTGGGGCGGTGAAGAACGTGATCGCGCTGGCCTGCGGGATGGCCGAGGGGATGGGCTTCGGCGACAACACCCGGGCCTCGCTGATGACCCGCGGGCTGGCCGAGACGGCCCGCCTGGGCGCCGCGCTGGGCGCCGACCCGATGACGTTCGCCGGCCTGGCGGGGCTGGGCGACCTGGTCGCCACCTGCAGTTCGCCGCTGTCCCGGAACCGGACGTTCGGCGAGCGGCTGGGCCGCGGCGAGACGCTGGCCGCGGCGCAGGCCGCCACCAGGCAGACCGCGGAGGGGGTGAAATCCTGCCGGTCGGTGCTCGACCTGGCCCGCCGGCACGGGGTGGACGTGCCGATCACCGAGCACGTCGCGAAGGTCTGCCACGAGGGCATGACGCCGGCCGACATGCTGCGTGGCCTGATGGACCGCGACATGAAGTCCGAACGCTCGCGGTGACGCCGGCTCCCGGCCGCGTCCCCGACCCGTCCAACGGCGCCGCCGACCGGCCGGTCGGCCCGGCCGGCGGGCCCGGCGGCCCGGTGCCGCGGTACCGGGACGGCACCCGGACCGTCCACGCGGGACTGCCGCCGGCCGAGCGCGGTGCCCCGTTCCTGCCCGGGCCGACGTTCGCGGCCACCTACCACCTGGGCGGCCCGGGCGACGGCACGGACTCCTACGGCCGCAACGACAACCCGACCTGGCGCCGGTACGAGGCGGCGCTCGGCGGGCTGGAGGGCGGCAGCGCGGTCGTGTTCAGCTCCGGGATGGCCGCGGTCAGCGCGGTCCTGCTCAGCCTGCTGGCGCCCGGGCAGGTGCTGGTGCTGCCGGCGGACGGCTACTACGTGGCCCGCGCACTGGCCCGCGAGCACCTCACCGCCCGGGGCGTGGCGCTGCGCGAGGTGCCCACCGGCCGGCCACTGTCCGAATCGGACATTGCCGGCGCGGCGCTGGTGCTGCTGGAAACCCCGAGCAATCCGGGCCTGGACGTGGCCGACATCGCCGCGGCGGTCGATATCGCACACCGACACGGTGTCCCGATAGCGGTCGACAACACCACCGCCACCCCGCTGGGCCAGCGCCCGCTGGAGTTCGGCGCCGACTACTCGATCTCCTCCGGCACCAAGGCGCTGACCGGGCACGGCGACCTGCTGCTCGGCCACGTCGCGGTCACCGATCCCGGTCGGCTGACCGCGCTGCGCAGTTGGCGACTGTCCACAGGCGCCATTCCCGGCCCGTTCGAGACCTGGCTGGCGCACCGCTCGTTGGCCACCCTGGACCTCCGGCTGGCCCGGCAGGCGGCGAATGCCCTGGCCCTGGCGACCCTGCTCAGCGGGCGCCCCGAGGTGACCGGGCTGCGTTACCCCGGCCTGCCCACCGATCCCGCGCATGCCCTGGCCAGCAGGCAGATGCACCGGTTCGGCGGCGTCCTGTCCTTCGAGTTGGCGTCGGCCGAGGCGGTCGAGCGGTTCCTCGGCGGCGCCCGGCTGGTGCTGGCCGCGACCAGCTTCGGTGGCCTGCACACCACCGCCGACCGCCGGGCGCAATGGGGCGGTGACATCGTGCCCGCCGGTTTCGTCCGGCTCTCCGCCGGCTGCGAGGACACCGCCGATCTGATCGACGACGTGACCCGCGCACTGGCCGGGCTGCCGCCCCGGTGACCTGAGCGGACAGACGGTCCGGATCGGGCAGGTAGGGTGACCGCCATGTCCGGGCGCAGGGTAAGGGTCGCGGTGATTTTCGGCGGCCGCAGCACAGAGCACGCGATCTCCTGCGTGTCCGCCGGCAGCGTGCTCGGCGCGCTCGACCGGGAGCAGTACGAGGTGATCCCGGTCGGTATCACGCCGAAGGGCGGGTGGGTGCTGCCGGGCGGCGATCCGGAAGCCCTGCAGATCACCGGCCGGGCACTGCCGCATGTGGATTCGGGCACCGCGGTGGTGCTGCCGGCCGATCCCACCGCGGGCGGCCTGGTCGTGGTCGAGCCGGGCGAGGGCGCCCGGGTGCTCGACTCGGTGGACGTGGTGTTCCCGCTGCTGCACGGCGCGTACGGGGAGGACGGCACGATCCAGGGCCTGCTGGAGATGGCCGGTGTGCCGTACGTCGGCTCCGGCGTTCTGGCCAGCGCGGTCGCGATGGACAAGGAATTCGCCAAGAAACTGCTCCGCGCCGACGGCCTACCGGTCGGCGACTACGCCGTCCTGCGGCCCGGCCAGGCACCGTCCGAAGTGGACCTCAGCCGGTTGGGCATGCCGGTGTTCGTCAAGCCGGCCCGGGCCGGTTCCAGCGTCGGCATCACCAAGGTGTCCAGTCCGGACGGTCTGGGCGCGGCCATCGCCGGTGCCCGCAACGTCGACCCGAAGGTTCTCATCGAGGCCGCGGTGCCGGGCCGGGAGATCGAGTGCGGGGTGCTGGAGGGCCTGGCCGGCGGCCCGCCGGAGGCCAGCGTGCCGGCCGAGATCCGGCTGGTCCGTGGCCACGACTGGTACGACTTCGAGGCCAAGTACCTCGATGACGCCTGCGAGTTCGATGTCCCGGCGGACCTGCCGGCCGGGCTGACCGACCGGATCCGCGAGCTGGCCTGCCGGGTGTTCACCGCGCTGGACTGCGCCGGCCTGGCCCGGGTCGACTTCTTCGTCACCCCGGACGGTGAGCCGGTCGTCAACGAGGTGAACACGATGCCCGGGTTCACCTCGATCTCGATGTTCCCGAAGGTCTGGGCGGCGACCGGGTTGGACTACCCGAGCCTGCTGGACCGGCTGATCCGTACCGCGATCCGCCGCGGCAGCGGCCTGCGCTAGCCGCGGGTTTCCACGTCGTCCCAGGCCTCCTGGCCAGCGCTGGCCCCTGGGCCAGCCCGGGCCCTGGGCCGGCCCGGCCTGAGCTACTTGTCCGGCCGGACCGGAACCGCCGGCAGCGTCTTCTTCACCGCGTCCGAGATCGGCGAGATCGGCGCGGCGGCGTACCCGGTGGGCACCCGTACCTGGATGTAGACCTCGCGGTCCACGGTCGTCCACACGAAGCTCTTCCCGTCCGGCTCCGGCCGCACCAGCCAGGTCACCCCGTTCACGGCGAACAGGTCCGGACCACCGGCCGCGAACCCGGGCCGGCCGACCCCGCAGCGCAGCACCACCGGCGGCTCACCCCAGGCCAGCACCAGGCTGGACGAGGACCGCACCGGCCGGCCGAGCAGGTCGCCCAACGTCACCGGTAACCCGTCGATCAGCTTCGGGCAGGCGCGCACCCCGGCGGCCGACGCGGCCGGCGGGGGTACCACCACCGGCGGCAGCGCGGACAGCCGCGCGACGGTCGGGGACGGCGCGGCCGGCTTGTTGCCGCGCAGCTCGCCCCGGTTCAGTGCCAGCGCGAGCAGCACCGCGACCGGCACCGCTATGGCCGTCGCGACAACGGCCGCGCGGCGGCGGACCGGATCGGCAGTGACGGTTGGCGGCATCCGTTACAGGTGCACCACGGGGCAGGTGAGGGTTCGGGTGATGCCGTCCACCGATTGAACCTTCGCCACCACGAGTTTGCCGAGCTCGTCCACGTTGCGCGCTTCGGCCCGGACGATCACGTCATACGGCCCGGTGACGTCCTCGGCCTGGGTGACACCCTTGATTCCCGCGATGGCCTGTGCGACCACCGCGGCCTTTCCTACCTCTGTTTGGATGAGGATGTATGCCTGGACCACGGCGTGCCCTCTCGTCGTCGGGGCAGGGTTGCGGGGTAGAACGTACAGCAGCGGCATCAGCCGCTGTCGATCACCGAGAGGATGCGCGTCATTACCGTTGCCGAGGCCGGTGAGTTCGGTCTGGTTGACCGGGTGATCGCGCGCCTGCGGTTGCCGCCCGGCTCCGGCGCACCGGCCGATGTGGAGGTTCTACCCGGCCCGGTCGGGCCCGATCTGGTCGAGCTGGGGCCCGGTGACGACGCGGCGGTGCTGACCGTGCCGGACGGCCGCGTGGTCACCACCACCGACCTGCTGGTGGACGGCCGGCACTTCCGCCGCGACTGGTCCACCGGTTACGACGTGGGCCGCAAGGCCGCCGCGCAGAACCTGGCCGACGTGGCCGCGATGGGCGCCCGGCCGACCGGCCTGCTGCTCGGCATCGCCTGCCCCGGCGACCTGCCGGTGAGCTGGCTGGAGCAGGTCGCCGACGGGTTCCGGGACGAGGCCGCCGTGGTTGGGGCGGCGGTGCTCGGTGGCGACGTGGTGGGCAGCGAGACGTTGCTGCTGGCGGTCAGCGCGTTCGGCGACCTGGCCGGCCGCGCGCCGCTGACCCGGTCCGGCGCGAAACCGGGTGACGTGGTCGCGTACACCGGCCGGCTCGGCTGGGCCGCGGCCGGGCTCGCCGTGCTGGGCCGGGGCTTCCGCTCGCCGGTGTCGGTGGTGAACGCGCACCGCCGGCCCGAACCGCCGTACCCGCAGGGCCCGCGCGCCGCCGAGCTGGGCGCCACCGCGCTGGTCGACGTCAGCGACGGGCTGGTCGCCGACCTGCGGCACGTCGCGCTGGCCAGCGAGGTCGGCATCGAGCTGGACACGACCCGGCTGGAGGTGCCGGACAAGCTGCGGGACGTCGGCACGGCGCTCGGCGTCGACCCGCTGGACTGGGTGCTCGCCGGCGGCGACGACCACGCCCTGGCCGGCACCTTCCCCGGCGGCGTGGAGCTGCCGGCGCCGTGGCGGCTGATCGGCCGGGTCGCCCGTGGCCGCGGCGTGCTGGTCGACGGCGCCGTGTACGAGCCGCCGGCCGGCTGGGACCACTTTCGCTGACCCGGACCGGCAGCTAGGTAGCGTGGCGGTATGGCCCCACCACGCGTGCTGACGATCGCCGGTTCCGATTCCGGCGGCGGCGCCGGCATCCAGGCCGACCTGAAGACGATGCTGGCGCTCGGCGTGCACGGGATGTCCGTGCTGACCGCGGTCACCGCGCAGAACTCGGTCGGCGTGCAGGGCTACTGGGAGCTGCCGGTCGGGGCGGTCCGGGCGCAGCTGGCCAGCGTCCTGGAGGACATCGGGGTGGACGCGGTGAAGACCGGCATGCTCGCCTCCACCGCGCTGGTCTCCACCGTGGCCGCCGAGCTGGCCAGGCTGACCGTTCCGGTCGTCGTCGACCCGGTGAGTGTGAGCAAGCACGGCGACCCGCTGCTGGCCCCCGAGGCGCTGGCCGCGGTCCGGGCCGAGTTGCTCCCGGTCGCGACCCTGGTGACGCCGAACCTGCCGGAAACAGAGCAGCTGTCCGGGGTGACCGTCGAGGGTGAGGCGGACCTGCGCCGCGCCGCGGACGCGCTGCTCGCGCTCGGTCCGCGCGCGGTGCTGGTGAAGGGCGGCCACCTCGGTTCCGGTGCCGACGCGGTGGACCTGCTGTGGGACGGCGACACCGAGCACGTGTTCCGCTCGCCCCGCTACGACAACCGGCACACCCACGGAACCGGGTGCACGCTCGCCAGCGCCATCGCGTCCCGGCTGGCGTCCGGCGACGCGCTGCCGGTGGCGGTCGCGGCGGCCAAGGAGTACGTCACCGGCGCGATCGCCGCCGGCTTCCCGCTCGGCGCCGGCATCGGCCCGGTCGACCACGGCTGGCGCTGGCGCCCCGACCGGGTGCGGCTGCGGGTCACCCCGTTCCTGGACCCGGTGTCCCAGCAGCTGATCGCCGAGGTGCAGCAGGAGTACGTGGCCCGCTACGGCGGTCCGGACGAGTCGCCTGTGGACGGTGCCGAGTTCGACCCGCCGGCCGGCCTGTTCCTGGTCGCCTGGCGCGCCGGCACCGCGGTCGGCTGTGGCGGCTGGCGCCGGCTGGCGGGCGGCCGGGTCGAGATCAAGCGGATGTACGTGACCGCGGCGGCCCGCCGCCAGGGCCTGGCCCGGACGATCCTCGGCGAGCTGGAGCGCACCGCGGCCGCCGCCGGGGCCACCGAGGTGGTCCTGGAGACCGGCATCGTGCAGCCCGAGGCGATCGAGCTGTACCGCTCGGCCGGCTACGTCCAGGTGCCCGGGTTCGGCTACTACGCCGGCGCCCCGAAGTCCCGCTCGTTCGGCAAGCCGCTGGTCAACCGGGTAGACGCGCCGCGGGTCGATCCGGCCGGCCACCCACGAACAGGCCGGGTTCTGCCATCCTGACCGCTGGCATGCCCCACGCGGCGGGCCCGGCGCGGGCAGCGCCCGCCGAGGTGTTCGAACGACACATTGGAGGAAGTTAGATGAGTGAGCCCCCCAGCTACGGCTCCGGCTCGTACGAGACCGGCGGCCAGGGGTACGGCGGCCAGCCGCCGGGCTATGGCGGCCAGCCGCCCGCCGGGCCGCCGACCGGTCAGCCCTACGGCGGCCAGCAGCCGTACGGCGGCCAGTATCCGCAGCAGACCGGCCCGCCGTCCGGTGGGTTCCCGGCCGCCGGCTACCCGGGCCCGGGCACCCCGCTGCCGACCCCGGCCGCGCCGCGCACCCCGGCCGACAAGATGGCGCTGGCCGCGCTGATCGTCACGATCGCCGGCTACGTCTGCGCCGGCGCCGGCCTGCTGGCGTTCATCCTGTTGCTCACGGTCGACGCCGGTTCCGGCACGGCGCGGTTCGCGAACGCGCTGGGGGCGCTCATCCTCGGGATCGGGCTCGGCGCGCTGAACTTCGCCGCCGGCACCTGGCTGGGCAGCAAGGTGCCACCCCCCGGCCAACGCTGACGACGACGGCGCCGGCCACCCCGAGGTGGCCGGCGCCGTCGAACTGGTGCCTGGAGCGGCTAGCCCCGGACGACCTTCCCCGCCTTCAGGCAGGACGTGCACACCGACAGCCGCTTGCGGGTGCCCGGGGCCACCATCGCGCGGACGGTCTGGATGTTCGGGTTCCACCGGCGGTTCGTCCGGCGATGGGAGTGGGAGACCGACATGCCGAAGCCGGGCCTCTTGCCGCAGACGTCGCACACGCTGGCCACGGAGACTCCTGATGATCTGGTGATGGATGGCGCCCGGCATCGGTTGCCAGGCAACCACGCCAGTGTAGCCAGCCGGCGTGAGGCCGGCCAAACCGGGCCGCCGGGCTGAGTACCCTGCTCGGAGCCCGGACCGGGCCAGCCGGGCGTGGGCGATGGGCCCGGGCGAGAGGAGGCGGCGGTGCTGGATGCGCTGGATGCGGCCGCCGTCCGCCGCTGGTGTTCGGCCGCGGTCGACGGGCTCACCGCGCACCAGCAGGAGATCGACGATCTGAACGTGTTCCCGGTGCCGGACGGCGACACCGGGACGAACCTGGTGCTGACGCTCACCGCCGCCGGCGCGGCGTTGCACGCCGACCAGCCCACCGACCTGCCCGCCGCGCTCCGCTCGCTGGCCCGCGGCGCCGTCCTCGGTGCCCGCGGCAACTCCGGCGTGATCGTCAGCCAGCTCCTGCGCGGCCTGGCCGCGGCCCTCACCGAGCCGCCGGCCACCGATCCGGGCAGCCAGCCGGCCGGCGAGCCGGGCCGCGCGGCCCCGGCCCGGCGGCCGGCCGGGCGGGTACTGGCGGCGGCGCTGGAGCGGGCGGTGGCGATGGCGTACGAGTCGGTGGCCGACCCGGTCGAGGGGACGATCCTCTCGGTGGCCCGCGGCGCGGCCGACGCGGCCCGGGCGGCCGACGCCGACGACCTGGCCGCGGTCGTCCGGGCCGCCCGCGACGGTGCCGACCGGGCGCTGGCGCAGACGCCCCGGCAGCTGCCGGCGCTGGCCCTGGCCGGCGTGGTGGACGCCGGCGGCCGGGGCCTGGTCGTGCTGCTGGACGCGCTGGCCGCGGTGGTCACCGGCGACCTGCCGGCGCCCGCCGACCCGTCGCCGCGGTCGCCCCGGGGGCGGCGGGCGCTGGAGTCGCCCCGGGAGACCGGCTCGGCCGAGTTCGGCTACGAGGTCCAGTACCTGCTGGCCGCCGAGCCGGACGCGGTCGGCGCGCTGCGGGCCGACCTGGCCGACCTGGGCGACTCGCTGGTCGTGGTCGGTACCGGCGACGGGCTGTGGAACGTGCACGTGCACGTGAACGACATCGGCGCCGCGGTGGAGGCCGGGGTCCGCGCCGGCCGCCCGCACAACATCACCGTGACCAGGTTCGCCGACCAGATCGCGTCGATGGCCGGCGCCGCCGGCAGCACCGAACGCAGCGGCGTCGCGGTGGTCGCGGTGGCCCCGGGCGAGGGGGTGGCGCATCTGTTCGCCGCCGAGGGCGTGGTGGTCGTGGACGGCGGCCCGACCAGCAACCCGTCCACCGCGGAGGTGCTGGCCGCGATCGAGGGCACCGGCGCGGCCTCGGTTGTGGTGCTGCCGAACTCCGGCACGGTCACCGCGGTGGCCGACGCGGCGGCGGTCGAGGCGCGCGCAGCGGGCATCGAGGTCGCCGTGGTGCCGACCCGGTCGCCGGTACAGGGGCTGGCCGCGGTCGCCGTGCACGACCCGTCCCGCTGGTTCGGCAGCGACGTGATCGCGATGGCCGAGGCGGCGGCGGCCACCCGCTGGGCCGAGGTGACGGTCGCGGTCCGGGACGCGCTGACCATGGCCGGGCCGTGCCGGGCCGGCGACGTGCTCGGGCTGGCCGACGGCGACGTGGTGCTGATCGGCGCGTCGGTACCGGAAGTCGCCCGGGAGTTGGTAGACCGGATGCTGCTGCTCGGCGGGGAGCTGCTGACCGTCGTCCTCGGCGCGGACGCCGGATCCGGGCTCGGTCAGCTGCTGGAGCGACATGTGGCGGCAACCCATCCCGAGGTGGAGGTCAGCGTGTACGACGGCCGCCAGCCGCACTACCCGCTGCTGATGGGCGTCGAGTAGTGAGCGCAGGTCGGCCGCGGCGGCGCCTGGACCGGCGTGACGCGCCCAGCGCGTCGCGACGGGAAGGCGTCGACTTAGCGGCCGACCGGAGCGAGCCGGAGGAATCGTGAGCAGCTTGGAGGCCCCACTGGCCGACATCATCGGTGGCAAGGCGGCCACCGCCCTGGACAAGGCGTACGAGCTGCGCACGGTCGGCGACCTGCTGCGGCACTACCCGCGCCGGTACGCCGAGCGCGGCGAGCTGACCGACCTGGCCGACCTGCGGGTCGGCGACCAGGTGACCGTGCTGGCCGAGGTGCAGCGGGCGCACCGCCGGCAGATGCGCAGCCGGCGCGGCTCGCTGTTCGAGGTCACCGTCGGGGACGGCCGCCGGACGCTCACCCTCACGTTCTTCAACCAGCCCTGGCGGGAGCGGGATCTCACCGTCGGCCGGCTCGGCCTGTTCGCCGGCAAGGTCACCGCGTTCAAGGGCGCCCGGCAGCTCAACAGCCCCGACTACCAGCTGCTGGGGGAGGCCGACGACGAGAGTGGCGGCTCCGCCGAGGACTTCGCCGGCGCGCTGATCCCGGTCTACCGGGCCACCGCCGGGCTGCCGTCGTGGACGATCGCCCGCTGCGTCCGGCTGGCGCTGGACGCGCTCGACCCGCCGCCGGACCCGCTGCCGGCACCGCTGCGCGCCCGGCACAAGCTGCTCGACCTCGGCACCGCGCTGCGGGCCATCCACCAGCCGGCCGACCACGCCGAGAAGGAGGCGGGCCGCAAGCGGCTGAAGTGGGACGAGGCGCTGACGTTGCAGGTCGTGCTGGCGCAGCGGCGGCTGGCCGCCGCGGCCCGCCCGGCGGTGCCCCGGCCGCCCCGGCCGGCCGGCCTGGTCGAGGCGTTCGAGGCGCGGCTGCCGTTCGAACTCACCGACGGCCAGCGGTCCATCGGCGACCTGCTCACCGCGGAACTGGCCCAGCCGCACCCGATGCACCGGCTGTTGCAGGGCGAGGTGGGCAGCGGCAAGACGGTCTGCGCGCTGGCCGGCATGCTGCAGGTGGTGGACGCCGGCGGGCAGGCCGCGCTGCTCGCGCCGACCGAGGTGCTGGCCGCCCAGCACGCCCGTTCGCTGCGTTCGCTGCTCGGCCCGCTCGCCCTGGCCGGTGAGCTGGGCGCCGAGGACCCGGCCACCCGGGTGGCGCTGCTGACCGGCTCGCTGTCCGCGCCGGCCCGGCGGGCCGCGCTGGCCGAGGCGGTGTCGGGCGAGGCCGGCATCGTGGTCGGCACGCACGCGCTGCTCTCCGAGGGCGTCGAGTTCGCCGACCTGGGCCTGGTCGTGGTCGACGAGCAGCACCGGTTCGGCGTGGAGCAGCGGGACACGCTGCGCGCCAAGGCCGGCAGCCCGCCGCACGTGCTGGTGATGACCGCGACACCGATCCCGCGCACGGTCGCGATGACCGTGTACGGCGACCTGGAGACGGTCGCGCTGCGCGAGCTCCCGCGCGGCCGCTCGCCGATCGCCAGCACCGTGGTGCCGGCCGCCGAGAAACCGGGCTGGCTGGACCGGGCCTGGGTCCGGCTGCGCGAGGAGGTCGCCGCCGGCCACCAGGCGTACGTGGTCTGCCCGCGGATCGGGGAGGGCGCCGATCCGGACGAAGACGTGTCCGATCTGGACGGTCCAGATGAGGCGTCCGACGGGGACGGTCCGGCCCGGCGGCCGCCGGTCGCGGTGCTCGACGTGGCGCCGATGCTGGCCGACGGCCCGCTGGCCGGGCTGCGGCTCGGCGTGCTGCACGGCCGGCTGCCCACCGACGCCAAGGACGCGGTGATGCGCGCCTTCGCCGCCGGCGAGCTGGACGTGCTGGTCGCCACCACCGTGGTCGAGGTCGGCGTGGACGTGCCGAACGCGACCGTGATGGTGGTGCTCGACGCCGACCGGTTCGGCGTCTCCCAGCTGCACCAGCTGCGCGGCCGGGTCGGCCGGGGGAGCGCTCCGGGGCTGTGCCTGCTGGTCACCGACGCCCCGCCGGACACCGACGCGCGGGAGCGGCTGGCCGCCGTCGCGTCCACTCTGGACGGATTCGAGCTGGCCCGGATCGACCTGGAGCAGCGCCGCGAGGGCGACATCCTCGGCTCCGGCCAGTCCGGCAAGTCCTCCCTGAAGCTGCTCTCGCTGCTCCGCGACGAGGATCTGATCGGCACCGCCCGGGACGAGGCCACCGAGCTGGTCACCGCCGACCCGGAGCTGGCCCGGCACCCGGAGCTGGCCGCCGCGGTGGCCGAGCTGGTGGCGGCCGGCAAGGCCGAGTACCTGGAGAAGACCTAAACCGGGTGACACCCGGCGGCCGCCCTGGCAAAGTGCCCGCCATGCGATGTTGATCCAGCCGCGGTACCCCTGGCTCCGGTAGTTCCGACCCGGCCCGCCGTCTGGTGCGCCGGGTGTGTGCGATGGCCGCGCTGGACGAGCTCGTCCCGCTGTATGCGGTCTATCCGCTGCTGTTCGCCGCGCACGGCCTCTCGGTCGGCCAGATCTCCGGGCTCTACCTGCTCTGGTCGCTGACCGGTTTCGTGCTGGAGGTGCCGTCCGGCGCGCTGGCTGACCGGGTGTCCCGGCGCCGGCTGCTCGCGGTCGCCGGCCTGTTAGAGGCGGTCGGGTACGCGCTCTGGGTGTTCATCCCGTCCTTCCCGGCGTTCGCGGCCGGCTTCGTGCTCTGGGGCGTCGGTGGCGCGTTCACCTCCGGCACCCGGGAGGCGCTGATCTACGACGAGCTGGCCGCCGCCGGCGCGGCCGACCGCTACCCGGCGGTGATCGGCCGCACCGAGGTGCTCGGCACGCTCGGTGTGGTGGCCAGCACCGTGCTCGCGCTGCCGGCGATGGCGCTCGGTGGCTACCGGCTGACCGGCATCCTCAGCGTCGCTACCTGCCTGGGCACCGGGCTGCTCGCGCTCGGACTGCCGGAGCGGCCCCGGGTCGAGGCGGCGGACGAGGCCGGCGGCGTCGCCGGCTACCTGCACACGCTGCGGACCGGGGTGACCGAGGCGCGGTCCGACCGGCGGCTGCGCCGGCTGGTGCTGATCGCCGCGATGATCCCCGGACTGACCGCGCTGGACGAGTACATGTCGCTGCTGGCCGGCGACACCGGCGTCCGGCCCGGGCTGGTGCCGGTGCTGATGCTCGCGTCGTACACCGGGCTGGTAGTGGGCGCGGAGTGGGCCGGTCGCCGGCCCGGGATCAGCCCGCGCCGGCTGGCGGCGCTGACCACGGCCGGTGCGGTGCTGCTGGCCGGCGGCTCGCTGTCGGGCCACCCGCTCGGCTTCCTCGGCATCGGTGGCTGGTACCTGGCCACCTGGTACGGCAGCGTGGTCTCCGGCGCCCGGCTGCAGGCGGAGATGACCGGCGCCGCCAGGGCCACCGTCACCTCGGTGTCCGCGCTGCTGGAGGAGACGTTCGCGCTGCTCACCTTCGCCGCCTTCGGCCTCGCCGGCGGCCACGCCAACCTCTCGATCCTGATCGCCGCGGGCGCCGTCCCGACCGTCCTGATCGCCGCCCTCCTCCCACGCTGGCTCCCGCCGGCCCGCCCCCCACCCCCGTCCCCAGACTGACAGCGTCGGGCTGGTCGCGTGCCGGGCTGGGCCCCGCCGTCCTGAGCTCGGGCGACGTCCGCCCCGCGCGGGTGATGTCTTCGGTGGCCGGGTGACGTCGTGCCTTTCCCGGGTGGGGACTTCGTGCGTCCGGAGACGCCTGTGCGCCATCACCGGCGCCCCCGGTCCACCACCCGCGGAGCAAAGCCGTCACCCGTGGGCGGATCCCGTCACCGGGCGGCGGATCCCGCGGGCGGATCCGGCGGGCCGATCCGGCGGGCGGAGCCCGTCAGCGGAGGGCGGGTGGTTCCGGCTACGGTCGGGCCGCATGAGCCGGATCGTGGGGGGAGTGCTGGGTGGGCGGCGGCTGGTGGTGCCGGCCGGCCGGGAGGTCCGGCCGACGTCCGACCGGGCCCGGGAGGCGCTGTTCGGGACGGTCGGCTCGGTGCTGGAGCTGGCCGGGGCCCGGGTGCTCGACCTGTACGCCGGCTCCGGCGCGGTGGGCCTGGAGGCACTGTCCCGTGGCGCCGAGCATGCGCTGCTGGTCGAGGCCGATGCCGCGGCCGCGGCCGCGATCAGCGCCAACGTCACCGCGCTGGCCCTCACCGGCCGGGCCACGCTCGCCCGGGACAGGGTCGAGCGCCTGCTCCGCACCGGCCCGCCCGGCCCGCCGTACCACCTGATCTTCGCTGACCCGCCGTACGCGCTCCCGGACGAGCAGGTCGACGCGGTGCTCGCCGCGCTGGCCGAGCACGGCTGGGTGGGCCCGGACGCGGTCGTGGTGATCGAGCGGTCCAGCCGCGGCGCGGGCCCGGCGTGGCCTTCGTCACTGAGACCGATGAAACAGCGCCGCTACGGGGAGGGCACGCTTTGGTACGGTCGCGCAACATGAGGCGCGCCGTCTGCCCCGGCTCCTTTGACCCCGTGACCAATGGCCATCTGGACATCATCGGCCGGGCCAGCATCCTCTATGACGAGGTTGTGGTGGCGGTCCTGATCAACAAGAGCAAGGCCAGCCTGTTCACCGTCGAGGAACGGATGGACATCCTCACCGCGGTGGTGGCCGAGTATCCGAACGTACGGATCGACTCGTTCCACGGGCTGCTCGTCGACTACTGCCGCACGAACGACATCCCGGCCGTGGTCAAGGGCCTGCGCGCGGTCAGCGACTTCGACTACGAGCTGCAGATGGCACAGATGAACCATCAGCTGGCCGGCGTCGAGACGATGTTCATGGCGACCAACCCGCTGTACAGCTTCCTGTCCTCCAGCCTGGTCAAGGAGGTCGCGACGTACGGCGGCGACGTCACCGCGCTGGCGCCGCCACTGGTCCTGGAACGCCTGTCCGCCCGCCTCGCCGAGCGCCGGTAGCCCGCCGGAACACCGGCGGAGTCGGTGTTTCCTGCGCTCCCAGGTAGCGCGATAGAGTGAACGGCATGTGGCGCCAGCTGCGCGGCGCACCCCCGAGCTGAGACGGCCTGCGTGTCCCGCGCCCACGACGCGATGCGTCAGGTCTACGACTCGCTCGACGAACTGGTCGCGCTGGTCGAGACCGCGCGGGCGATGCCGCTGTCGGCCTCGTGCGTGTTGCCCCGGGAGCAGCTGCTCGACCTGTTGGACGAGATCCGGGCCGGCCTGCCGCGTGCCTTCGACGACGCCCGGGAGCTGGTCGCGGTCCGCGAGGAGCTGCTCGGCCAGGCCCGCGACCGGCGCGACCGCGCGGTGGCACAGGCCCAGGTGGAGGCCACCTCGATCGTCACGGCCGCGCGCGCCGAGGCCGACCAGGTGCGCGCCGGCGCGCACGCCGAGCATGAGCAACTGGTGTCCGAGCACGAGGTGCGCCGGGCCGCCGCGGCCGAGGCGCGCGGCATCCTGGAGGCCGCCCGGGACCGCGCCGACCAGCTCCGGGCCGACGCGGACGAATACGTGGACGGGCAGCTCGCGGCGCTCGCCGAGGTGCTGGGGCGGACGCTGCGGACCGTTGACCGGGGCCGCGAGGTGCTGCGGGAGCGCTCGGCCGACCCGCCGCCGCAGCCCCGGCACCCGGACCGCCCAGCCCTGCCTGATAGGGCAGCCGGATCGGTCTAGACCGCGCGAATCGACTCTGACAGTCTCCTCGGGTACGCTCGATAGCCGGCCTACCTGCAGTCTTACCCCTTTTGACTATGCCTGAGAAGACGATGTCTCGCGCCCGCCTTGACCCCCGCCGTCCACTCGTACTCGATGTACGTGAGTTGGGCCGCCGTCCGGGGGCGATGCAGCCTGTCCGGCGCGAGGTCTCGGCTCCGGACAGCCTGGAGTTGGAGTTGGTCCGGGTGCCTGCCGGCGCGCCGGTGACGCTCGACCTGCGGATGGAGTCGGTGGTGGAGGGGGTGCTGGTGTCCGGCACGGTCACCGCCCCGGTCAGCGGCGAGTGCGGCCGCTGCCTCGAGCCGGTCAGCGACGAGATCACCGTCGACATCCAGGAGCTGTTCGCCTACCCGGAGAGCGCCACCGACACCACCTCGGACGCCGAGGAGGTCCGCCGGCTGTCCGGCGACCTGCTCGATCTGGAGCCGGTGCTGCGCGACGCGGTGGTGCTCGACCTCCCACTCTCGCCGCTCTGCCGCGCCGACTGCCGTGGCCTCTGCCCAAGCTGCGGTGTGCGGTGGGACGATCTTCCCGACGATCACTCGCACCAGACCCTTGATCCCCGCTGGGCCGCGCTAACCGAGCGGTTCGGCACGAGTACCACCGACAGTCAGGAGAGATAGCTGTGGCCGTCCCCAAGCGGAGGACCTCCCGGAGCAACACGCGCTCACGCCGGGCGCAGTGGAAGACCTCCGCGCCCACGCTGGCCGCCTGCACGAACCGGGCCTGCGGCCGGCTGAAGCTGCCGCACACCGCCTGCCCTGCATGCGGTCAGTACGACGGCAAGCAGGTTATCTCGGTCTGACGGCAGCCGTCCGCCGCTACGTGACCGGAGGCCAGCGCCCGGCCGCGGATCCGTCCGCGCTGGAGGAGGCACTCGGCGTCGAAGTCGACGCCGGGTTGCTGTCGCGTGCGCTGACCCACCGCTCCTACGCATACGAGAACGGCGGCCTGCCGACCAACGAACGGCTCGAGTTCCTCGGCGACGCGGTGCTCGGCCTGATCGTCACCGACGCGCTGTTCCGGGACCATCCGGAGCTGCCCGAGGGCCAGCTGGCGAAGCTGCGCGCCTCGGTCGTGAACATGCGGGCGCTGGCCGACGTGGCCCGCGGTCTGGGCAGCGTCGGCCTCGGCGCGCACCTGCGGCTCGGCCGTGGCGAGGAGGTCACCGGCGGCCGGGACAAGGCCAGCATCCTGGCCGACACCCTGGAGGCCGTCCTCGGCGCCATCTACCTGCAGTACGGCCTGGGCCAGGCGTCCGCCGTGGTGCACCGGCTGTTCGACCCGGTGCTGGCCGATGCCGCCCAGCGCGGCGCCGGCCTGGACTGGAAGACCAGCCTGCAGGAGCTGACCGCCGCGTTCGGCCTCGGCGTGCCCGAGTACGTGGTCAGCGAGGAAGGCCCGGACCACGCCAAGTCGTTCACCGCGATCGCCCGGGTCGGCGGCGAGTCGCTGGGCAGCGGCGCCGGGCGCAGCAAGAAGGAAGCCGAGCAGAAGGCCGCCGAGGCGGCCTGGACCGTGCTGCAGGAGCGCGCTTCCGGCGCCGCCCCCGGCAGCACCAAGAAGCCGGACGACACGAAGTAGTGGGGTGCCCGGGCGACCCGGTCCGGCGGGATTGTCGGTGGGCGGTCGTAGGGTGTGCGCCGTGCCTGAGCTGCCCGAGGTCGAGGTTGTCCGGCAGGGGTTGGCGGAGTGGGCCGCCGGCCGGGTGATCTCGGTGGTGGAGGTGCACCATCCGAGGGCGATCCGCCGGCACCTGACCGGGCCGGACGACTTCGCCGGGCGGCTGGTGGGGCGGCTGCTGCCGGCGGTCTGCCGGCGCGGCAAGTACCTGTGGCTGCCGCTGGCCGACCCGGTCCATCCGGCCGACCAGCCGGTGGAGGCGCTGCTCGGCCACCTCGGGATGAGCGGCCAACTGCTGATGGTGGCGCCGGAAACGCCGGCCGAGCCGCACCTGCGGGTCCGGTTCGGCTTCGCCGACGGTGGTCCAGACCTCCGGTTCTCCGACCAGCGGACCTTCGGCGGGCTGTCCGTCGAGAGATTGGTGGACGCGGACGGGGCGCGGTTGCCGGCGTCGATCCGGCACATCGCCCGCGATCCGGTGGATCCCCGGTTCGACGACGCGGCCTTCGCCGCCGCGCTGCGCCGCCGGCACACCGGCCTCAAGCGCGCGCTGCTGGACCAGTCGCTGATCTCCGGCGTCGGCA
Source organism: uncultured Actinomycetota bacterium (assembly GCA_963714145.1). Taxonomy (GTDB): domain Bacteria; phylum Actinomycetota; class Actinomycetes; order Mycobacteriales; family CADCTP01; genus JBBWZH01. The sequence continues at coordinate 458,029 of OY970235.1, forward strand.
ACATCTACGCGGACGAGGCGCTCTGGCGGGCCAGGCTGCACTGGGCCCGGCCGACCGAGACGCTGACCCGGCCGGTGATCGCGCGGCTGCTGGCGGCCGTCCGGGAGGTGCTGGGGGAGGCGCTGGCCGCCGGCGGCACCTCGTTCGACTCGCTGTACGTCAACGTGAACGGGCAGAGCGGCTACTTCGACCGGTCGCTGGCCGTCTACGGGCGGCAGCACGAGCCGTGCCCGCGGTGCGGCACGCCGATCCGCCGGGATTCGTTCATGAACCGGTCCAGCTTCAGTTGCCCGCGGTGCCAGCCCCGCCCGCGCCGGGCCCGCTGGTAGCCGGCCGGGCTACCCTGCCGCCCGTGTCAGACGATCCGTCCGGCGCCGAGAGCGTCCGGCTTACCGCTTGGGTGCACGGTCATGTACAGGGCGTGGGCTTCCGCTGGTGGGTGCGGGCCCGGGCGCTGGAAATTGGCTTGACCGGCTCGGCGACGAATCTCACAGACGGCCGTGTCGAAGTGGTCGCGGAGGGTACCGAGGTCGCATGCCAGCGACTATTGGCGGCCCTTCGCGGACCCGGTACACCCGGTCGCGTACGCACCGTAGTCGAACGATGGGGCCCTTCACGCGACGACATCACTGGTTTTGTCGAGCGATGACGGCGGGTGAACACGCTGAGCATTGGCAGACGTTGACCGATCGTGGCAAGCGTGCGACCCTGTTCTTATATGCACGCGCCCCGCGCCCCTTCCTCCGTGCGCGTGCCTCTCCAGACCCACCGATGCGTCTCGCGTGGAGGCCTTCGAGATGGCCAAGGCCCTTCTCGGTTATGTAGGTGCGCTCCCCGATCGTCGTCTTGTCGACGAGGTTGCCCACCTTCGATCTCGTGTTCGTGACCTCGAGGCTGAGCTTGCCCGGCTGCGCGCCGAGCAACGCACCAGCGAATTGGAGCACGGGCTACGGCAGCTCTCGGAGCTGCCTGAGCCTGCTCTTGCTTGAGGCGGACGGCCGATCCTGACAGGCACACGCTGGGACGCGTGTGCCGGGTCTGTCTCCTCTGAACCAAGACCTTCCCCGGCCTCGACGAGCCTCTGTCTCGCCGAGGTGGTCGTGCGGCGTTCCCGGCGCAGCCTCCGTTCGCTGGTAGCAGCGACGGGGTAAGTTGGCTGGGAACGTTGAGTTCCCTGAGCCCGCACGGCCCCACCGCCGTAAGCGATCCGGAGAAGAGTGCACCTCAAGAGCCTCACGCTGAAGGGCTTCAAGTCCTTCGCTTCGGCCACCACCCTGCGGTTCGAGCCCGGGATCACCTGCGTGGTCGGTCCCAACGGCTCGGGCAAGTCCAACATCGTGGACGCGATGTCCTGGGTGCTGGGCGAACAGGGTGCGAAGGCGCTGCGTGGCGGCAAGATGGAAGACGTGATCTTCGCCGGCACCGCCGGCCGCGCTCCGCTGGGCCGCGCCGAGGTCACCCTCACCATCGACAACACCGACGGCGCGTTGCCGATCGACTACACCGAGGTCTCGATCACCCGCCGGATGTTTCGGTCCGGCGAGAGCGAATATGAGATCAACGGCAATCATTGCCGGTTACTGGATATCCAGGAGCTGTTGTCCGATTCCGGTATTGGCCGGGAAATGCACGTTATCGTCGGACAGGGTCAGCTCGACTCGGTTCTGCAGGCCAAGCCGGAGGACCGGCGCGGTTTCATCGAGGAGGCCGCCGGCGTCCTGAAGCACCGTAAGCGCAAGGAAAAAGCGCTGCGGAAGCTCGACGCCATGCAGGCCAACCTGACCCGGCTGACCGACCTCACCGCCGAGTTGCGGCGTCAGCTCAAGCCGCTGGGCCGGCAGGCCGAGGTCGCCCGGCGGGCCGCCGGCGTACAGGCCGACCTGCGCGACGCCCGGCTCCGCCTGCTCGCCGACGACCTGCTCGCCCTGCGCGCCGAGCTGGCCCGCGAGGTGGCCGACGAGAGCGCGCTGCGGGAGCGGCGCACGGTGGTGGAGCGCGACCTCACCGTCGCCCGCGCCCGGGAATCCGAACTGGACGCGGCGATGTCGGCGGACGCGCCGGTACTGGCTCGGGCGCAGGAGATCTGGTACCGACTGTCCGCTTTGGAGGAACGCTTCCGCGGCACCGCGCGGCTGGCCTCCGAGCGGGCCCGGCACCTGTCGGCGGACACGGCAGAGGCCCGGTCCGGCCGCGACCCGGAACTGATGGAGGCCGAGGCGGCCGATGTCCGCGAGCAGGAAGCGGAGCTGCGCGAGGCACTGGCGATCGACCGTGACCAGCTGACCGAGGCGGTGTCCGAGCGGCAGTCGGTGGAGCGCCGGCTGACCGAGGCGGAACGGGCCCTGGTGGCCGCGGTGCGCGCGGTGGCCGACCGCCGCGAGGGGCTGGCCCGGCTGGCCGGCTCGGTGCAGTCGGTGCGCACCCGGGTGGAGTCGAAGGCCGAGGAGATCGCCCGGCTGGCCGCTGCCGGCAGCGAGGCGCGCGACCGGGCCGCCCGCGCGCAGGCCGAGTTCGACGCGCTGCAGGCCGAGGTCGGCGCGCTGGACGAGGGTGAGTTCGGGCTGGACGCCCGGCACGAGGCGGCGACCGGGCGGTACGAGCAGGCCCGGGCGAAGGTCCGTGAGTTGACCGACGCGCAGCGCGAGGCGGAGCGCGACCGGGCCACCTGGTCGGCCCGCCGCGACGCGCTACAGCTGGGCCTGGCCCGCAAGGACGGCGCCGGCGCGCTGCTGGCCGCCGGCGACCGGCTGCCCGGCCTGCTCGGCTCGGTGGCCGCGCTGCTGACCGTCGAGCCGGGCGCGGAAGGCGCGGTGGCCGCCGCACTGGGCGCCCTCGCCGACGCCGTCGCGATCGACTCCACCGACGGCGCGGTCGCCGCGATCGAACTGTTGAAGGCCGACGACGCCGGCCGGGCCGGCCTCCTCGTCGGCGCCTACGAATCCACAGTGGACGTCCCAACTGGACAATCCACTATGGACCGCCGGGACGGCTGGCCGGACCTGCCGGCCGGCGCGCGCTGGGCGGTCGACCTGGTGCAGGCGCCGGCCGCGTTGCGGGCCGCGTTGCACCGGGCGCTGGACCGGGTGGCGGTGGTGGCCGACCTGCCGGCCGCCCGCAGCCTGGTCGCCGATCACCCGGCGGTCCGCGCCGTGACCGCCGCCGGCGACCTGCTCGGCAGTTACTCGGCTGCCGGTGGTTCGGCCAGCGCGCCCAGCGTCATCGAGGTGCAGGCCGCGGTGGACGAGGCGATCGAGCGGCTGGCCGACGCCGAGCAGCGGCGCGGCCAGCTGGCCGCCGGGCTGACCGAGGCGAAGGCGGCCGAGGCGCACGGTAAGGCCGAGGTCGAGACCGCGATGGCGGCGCTGAACGAGTCGGACGCGAAGATGAACGCGGTCGCCGAGCAGCTGGCCCGGCTCGGCGCCGCGGCCCGCTCAGCGGTCGGTGAGGCCGACCGGCTGGACCGGGCCCGCGCCGACGCCGCCGGCAAGCGCGACCGCGACCTGGCCGAGCTCGCCAGCCTGGAGGAGCGGTTCAGCGCGGCCGAGTCGGTCCCGCTGGACGAGGAGCCGTCCACCGACGAGCGGGACGCCCTGCAGGCCGGCGTGGGCGCGACCCGGCAGGCCGAGATGGAGGCCCGGCTGGCGGTGCGCACCGGCGAGGAGCGGGTGCGCGCGGTGGCCGGTCGCGCCGAGTCCCTGCTGCGCGCTGCGGCCACCGAGCGGGCCGCCCGGGCCCGGCACGAGCAGCGCCAGGCGGCCCGGGCCCAGGGCGCGCTGGTGGCCGCCGCGGTGGCCGAGGCGGCCCAGTTCGCGCTGACCCGGATCGCCGGCTCGCTGGTCACCGCCGCCGCCGAGCGGGACGCCGCGCAGCAGGCCCGGGTGGTCCGCGAGGGCGAGCTGCTGGCGCTGCGCGCGTCCAGCCGGGAGCTGGCCACCGAACTGGACCAGCTGACCGACGTCGTGCACCGGGACGAGATCGCCCGGGCCGAGCAGCGGCTGCGGATCGAGCAGCTGGAGGCGAAGGCCGCCGAGGAGCACGGCGTCGACCTGGAGACGCTGGTCGCCGAGTACGGCCCGGAGCAGCTGGTGCCGCCGTCGGCCGCCGAGGTTGCCAAGGCCGAGGCGGACGGCAAGCCGGCGCCCGGGCCTGGCCCGTACGACCGGCCCAGCCAGGAGAAGCGGGCCGCCCGGGCCGAGCGCGACCTGGCCCTGCTCGGCAAGGTCAACCCGCTGGCGCTGGAGGAGTTCGCGGCGCTGGAGGAACGGCACGCGTTCCTGTCCACCCAGCTGGAGGACCTCAAGGCGACCCGGCGCGACCTGCTCACCGTGGTGCGCGAAGTGGACGAGCGAATACACGAAGTGTTCGCGTCCGCGTACGCCGACACCGCCCGGGAGTTCGAGATCGTGTTCCGGACGCTGTTCCCGGGTGGCGAGGGCCGGCTGCTGCTGACCGACCCGAACGACCTGCTGGCCACCGGCGTCGAGGTCGAGGCGCGGCCGCCGGGCAAGAAGATCAAGCGGCTCTCGCTGCTGTCCGGCGGCGAGCGGTCGCTGACCGCGGTGGCGCTGCTGGTCGCGATCTTCCGGGCCCGCCCGTCCCCGTTCTACGTGATGGACGAGGTCGAGGCGGCGCTGGACGACGTCAACCTGGGCCGGCTGCTCACCCTGGTGGAGGAGCTGCGGGACACCAGCCAGCTGATCATCATCACCCACCAGAAGCGCACCATGGAGATCGCCGACGCGCTGTACGGGGCGAGCATGCGGGGCGACGGCATCACCCAGGTGATCAGCCAGCGGCTGCGCGAGCGCGAGTCGGCCTGACCCGACCGGGTGTTCCGGGGTTGTCACCCGAACGTGGTGTCCGGTCGGCCGGTTAGCCCGGATGGGGAGCGGTGGCCCGCCAGGGCGGGCCGTTGCTGTCGCCTGAACGCGGTGTTCCCGCTCCGATCGGGCGGACGTAACACTGCGGTAGCCCGGGCATACCCGGCTGCTGCTAGCCTCGGCAACCGTGCCGGCCATCCAGATCCGCAGGGTCCCGTCAGACCTGCACGAGCGGCTTCGCCGCAAGGCTGCGGCCGCGCACGTTTCGGTGAGCCAGTACGTGCTGCGGCTGCTCGAGCGTGACGTGGGGCAGCCGTCCACCGAAGAATGGCTGGCCTCGCTGGCCGACCGTGAGCCGGTGCCGCACGTGGATCTGACCGCGCTGCTGGACGAGGCACGCCAGGGGCAGGACGCCCAGTTCGCACGTGTATTGCGTCATTGACGCCGGCGCGCTGTTCGAGCTGCTGCTCCGTGGCCTGCGGGCCGGCGCGGTAGAACGCGCCGTGGACGGGCGCGACCTGGTCGCCCCGGCGGTGATCGATGCCGAGATCATGGCCGCGCTGCGCGGGCTGGAGCGCAGCCACTCGCTCTCCGCGGCCCGGGCCGGCGCCGCGCTGGAGGACCTCCGCCGGTCCCCGGTACGGCGTTTCCCGCTGGCGCCGCTGCTGGACCGGGCCTGGTCCTTCCGGGACAAGCTGACCGCGTACGAGGCGCTCTACGTGGCGCTGGCGATCGACCTGGACTGCCCGCTGGTCACCACCGACGACCGGATCCCGTCGCCGCGCCTGCCGGCCACCGTGATCATCGCCTGAACCGCCGGGCCAGCATTGGGCCGGGACATGCCGACCGGCCCGGCCGGCGCCCGGGTTCCGGGGCCGATCGGGCCGGCATGGGTCGATCAGTAGGGCGGGTCGACCGGTGGCAGGCTGCTGTAGTCGGGTCCGGGTACCAGTTCGGCGATCCGGTCGGCGCTGCGGCGGGCCTCCAGGTGCAGCCGGCCCACGTTGCTCGCCGGGCTCGCCAGTACGGTCAGCACGGCGATCGGGCCGGCCGCGTACACCGCGACGTACCCGTGGCTGCCCCAGGTGACGCTGTTGCGGAACTGGCCGCGGGACAGCGTCGCGGTGGCCCGCTCACCCAGCCCGTGCATCGTGGCGGCCAGTGCGGCAGCCGTGTTCGACTCCGTGTCGGGCATGTCCTGGGCGATCAGCAGGCCCTCGACGGTGGCGACCAGAACGCCGTCGACGCCGGGGACCTGCTCGCGCAGTCGGTCGATCTCCTCCGCGATGGCGGTGGCGTCGACCGGCGGCATCCGCGGCCTGTTCGGGCGGCGGAACGCGGACCAGGTTGTCTCGGTGGTGGTTTCCTCCTGCGCGCTCACCAGTCCCCCTCCCCGGCTGGTGCCGAGCTCCTCGTCAGACCACGGGTCAGACGACGAGGTCGGCTTCGATGCGCCTGAGGTGGTGCCGGGCCAGCGCCAGGTTCGCCTTGCTGCGATCCAGTGCCATGTACAGGAACAGCGACCCGCTCGGGCCGCGGTTCATCAGCCGGATCAGGTGGTACTGGGTGCTGAGCGTGATCAGAATGTCCTCGATGCTCTCGGACAGCTGCAGCGAGGCGAGCGTCCGCATCTTTGCCCGGACCACCTCGGTGTTACCGGCCGAGGCGATGTCCAGGTCGAGGTACTTTCCGCCCCCGAGGGTGCCGAGCGCCATCCCGCTGTCGTAATCGACCAGGGCGACCCCGATCGCGCCGTCGATCTGCATTGCCTCTTTCAGCGCGGACTCGATGTCCACCTGGCCTCCTAAGGCGATTGTTGCTGAAGTCGGACCTCGATATCCCGGCCCGTTCCCGGCCCGGACCGTAACTGCGTATCACCAGGCACCGCAACACGTTCGGTCACATCGGCGGATTGTCACCGGTGTCCTCATCGGACGGCCACTGTAGACAGTCGATCAACGACGTTCTGTAGATATTGCCTGGTCCTGGTGCGCTGGACATCGGCTGGCCGTAAGGTGCCGGGCACGGCGACGAGGAATGGGAAAGAGATGCTGACGCTCGATGAGTCCCTCAGCCGGGTGATGCGGATCGGTGGCGCCACCGCGGCGGCGTTCGTCGACTACGGCACCGGCGCGGCGCTGCGTACCGCCGGCGACGCGGGTGGTGGTCTGGACCTGGCGATGGCGGCGGACGGTGCGTCGAGTGTGGTGCGGGCGGCCCGCGCCTCGCTGGCGCAGCTGGGGTTCGCCAAGGGGGTGGAGGACGTGCTGGTGACCACGCCCAGCCGGTACCACCTGATCCGGACGGTGCGGGACGGCGGCGGTGACGCGCTGCTGCTGTTCGTCGGGCTGGAGCGGGCCCGGGCGAACCTGGCGCTGAGCCTGCATGAGATCGCCCGGATCGAGCGGGATCTGGCGTCCTGACGATGGAACTGCAGGCCCCACGTCCCGGTGCGGAGGCGGCCCGGGCCCGGCTGTCCGGCGCGGCGGAACTGCTCGGCCTGACGCTGCAACGCTGCGCCGACGAGCAGGTGACCGGCGCGGTCCAGGTCGGTGGCGAACCCGGTGGTCTGGTCCACCTGGCCGATGGCCTGACCGTGGCGGTGGAAACCCCCGGGGCGCCGGGGGTCGAGGTGCAGTTGCTGCGGTCCGGCCGGCTCACCGAGTCGGACTGGTCCGGCGCGATCGGCGCGATCGCCGGTGATCCGGCCGGCGCGATCCGGCTCGGCCCGGAGTTGATCAGTCGCGGGCTGGTGTCGGCCGCCGAACTGGAGCAGCTCGCCGTGGCCGCGGTGTTCGACGGGACGTTCGCGGTCGCCACCGGCCAGGTGATCGACTGCCGGCTGGTCTCCACCGACCCGTTCTGGTTGCCGGCGGTGCCGGGCATCACGGCCGACCGGCTCTGGCAGGAACTCGACCGGCGCCGGCACGTGCTCGCCGGCCGGCGTGAGCCGGTGGCACACGACCGGGACCGGATCGTGCCGGTGTCCTGGTTGGACCGGGACGCGGTCACGCTCAGCCCCGAGCAGTGGAACCTGCTCAGTCACGCCGATGGCCGGCGTACCCCGCGCGATCTCGCCTTCGTGCTCGGCCGCGGCGTATACGCGGTCACCCTGGAGATCGCCCGGCTGCTCGACGCCGGGCTGGTGCAGGTGGCCTCGCGGCGCGAGGTGCCGCTGCTGCAACCGCTGCCATCCGGTGGCCAGCCACCGGCCCGACGGGTCCCCGCGGCGGGGGATGCCGGCTACGCCGACCCGGCCTACCCGGCCGAGGCCGACGGCGCCGAGCGGCGGGACGAGTCGGCGGACCTGCCGCGGCGCCGGCCGGGCACCAGCGGAGCGCCCGGCGCCAGCGGCGCGCCCGGCGCGAGCACACCGGGCATCGCCGGCCGCTGGGCCGCGCGGTTGCCGCACGCCTGGGCGTCGTGGTCGTCGAACGAGTGAGGTAGTTCGTCCGGTGCCGGCCGGGCAGTGGGAGGGGGAGCGGGTGTCCGCAGTGGACGGCGCCATCGCCTGGGCCATGCAGGTGCTCGAGGCCCAGTCCGCCGCGGTGGTCGACGTCACCACCGGCGCGACGCTCGGTGCCGCCGGCGACCCGGCGCTGCGGTCTGAGTCGGTGGCCGCCGCTGGCACCGCGATGGTGCTGGCCGGCCTGCACATCGCCCGCCGGCTCGGCCCGAACCAGCCCGAGGACCTGCTCGTCTGCACCGGCGGCTGGTTCCACCTGATCCGGCCGATCTACGCGGCCGGCGAGGCCGTCGCGTTCGTCCATGTGCTGCTCGACCGCAACCGGACGAACCTCGCCCTGGCCCGCCGTGAACTGGCCCAACTGGCCGGCGGTGAGCTGGCCGCCGCGGTCACCGCGGTCATCCCGGCCGCGGACGCCGGCTGGCCCGATGGCCAGGCCGCGGCCCGCGATGGCGGCGACGGCTGGTCGGCCTCCCCGGCCGCCGACCCGGCCCGGGACGACGGCACCAGCGGCTGGCAGCCCGACCCGGCTGCCGACCCGGCCCGGGACGACGACGGCACCAGCGGCTGGCGGCCCGGCCCGGCTGCCGGCGCGGCCCGCGATGGGGCCGGCGGCTGGCTGCCCGGGCCAGCCCGGGACCGAGATGCCGGCTGGGGCAGTGGGCCGGCCGCCGGGGCCGAGCCGGACCAGAACCCCGGCTGGACCGGCGAGCCGGGCCGCGATCCGGCGGGCCGCGACCCGGCGGGCGGCGACCCCGCCGGCGGCTCGGGCGCCGAACCGTCCAACCCGGACGGTCGCCGGGCCGGGCCGGACCCGGCCGGCGCCGGGCGGGACGAGCACGGCCTGCCGGCCGCCCTGCCAAGGCGGCGACCGAACGCGACCTGGCCGGGCGGCCGCCCGGTCGGCGCGGACCTCCGGTACGCCGGGGCCGGCGTGGCGATCCTGGATCAGATCGTCCAGGAGCCGGCGGCACCGCTGGACGACGGCACCATGCGCCGCCTCGCCGCCGCGCTCCGCCGGCTCTGAACCCCTTCTGCGCAAGACCCGTTGAGCAAGGAGATTTCAGTGAGTCAGGACCTGTTGCTGGTCACGTTGCGGGCGCTGCGCGACCGGGTGACCGGGGTGGTCGGCCTGGCCGTGGCCAGCGCGGACGGCCTGCTGGTGGCCGCGGATGCCGAAGGCGTCGAGCCGGACGGGCTGGCCGCGCTGGCCGCCGCCGAGCTGAGCCTCGGCCAGCGGATGGCGCACGTGGTCGGCGTGGGCGCGTTCCGGGAGACCGCGATCCGGTGCAGCGACGGCTACATCGTGGTCTACGCGGTCGGCGGGCAGGCGCTGCTGGTCGTACTCGGCGACAGCGGCCTCAACATCGGCCGGCTGCATCTGGAGGCGCGGGCCGCGGTCGACAGGATCGCCGCGCTGCTGCCGGCGCCGCGCGAGCTGCGCGACTACCGCCGCTGACCCAGCCGCCCGCCGAGGGTGGCCCGCGGCGGGCTCGGCCGGCCTGCGGCGGCCAGCCGGCCCGGCGGCTCAGCCGAGTGCTTCGACCTGACGGAGTACGGATCGGGCCTGAGCGAACAGCATGCCGATGTTCACGCCACGGCGGCAGATGACGGCGGTGACGATGTCGGCGTCATCCGGGCTGCGGATGAACAGGTGCACCAGGTTCTCACTGTTGATCATAATTTCCTGGAAGTAGTGCTCGTTGCTGGTGACGCCGCGGCGCTGCTTGAAGCTGTCCTCGATCATCACCACGTTGCGGCCCTGGAAGAGGTCGAAGGTGGCGGCGGCGAGCAGGTCGAGCAGCTCCTGCGGGTGGGAATCCACGGTGTCGACGGCCAGCAGCATGCCGGTGGACATGTCGACCACCCCGGCGGCAACACACTCCGGAACGTCGCGTCGCATCGACTTCACCGTCTCGGTGACCCGCTGGGACATGCTCATCGTACTCATGCGACTCCTCGCTGTGCCGGTTCTGCGCACCCTGGGCCGCCAAGCATCCTTACACGGCAAGCGGTCCAGGGGCGGCTGAATGTCCACTTGCGACAGATGTCGGCGTCGTGCCGGGCCGACTGTTTCGGCGCCGCCGGGCGCCGACACCCGGCGCCGGCCGGCCGGCGGTGGCCGGGATCACCGGGGTTGAGAGGATCGACCCATGGTGTACGTGGTGTTGGCGATCGTGCTCGTCGTGCTGCTGGCCGGGGGGCTGGCGGCGTTCCTGCTGCCGCGCCGGCGATCGGCCCCGCCGCTGCCCCCGACCGGGCAGCCGACCGGGCAACCGACCGGGCAACCGACCGGGCAACCGACCGGGCGGCCGGCAGCCACCGGCACCCTGGCCCCGCCCACCCCGACGCCGCCCGGCACCCCGGTGCCGGAGGCGGCCACCTCGGCGGCGGCAACGCCCGAGGCGGCCACCCCGGAGGCGGCCACTGCGGAGCTCACCGCTCCGGAGGCCGCCGCGCTCGAACCGGCGCTGGAGATACCGGCGCCGACCGCCGGCCGGCTGGTCCGGCTGCGGGCCCGGCTGGCCCGCTCGCAGTCGTCGCTGGGCCGCGGCCTGCTCGGTCTGCTCGGCCGGGAGCGGCTGGACGACGAGGTCTGGGAGGAGATCGAGGACACCCTGCTGCAGGCGGACGTGGGCGTGGCCGCCACCGCCGAGATCGTCGAGCGGCTGCGTACCCGGACCCGGGTGCTCGGCACCCGGACCGAGCCGGACCTGCGCGCGCTGCTCTCCGAGGAGCTGGTCGCCGCGCTGGACCCGACGGCCGACCGCACCCTGCACACCGCGCCGGCCCCCGACGGCAAGCCCGCCGTGCTGCTGGTGGTCGGCGTGAACGGCACCGGCAAGACCACCACCTGCGGCAAGCTGGCCCGGGTCCTGGTCGCCGACGGCCGCACCGTGCTGCTCGGCGCGGCCGACACCTTCCGCGCCGCCGCCGCCGACCAGCTGGAGACGTGGGGGTCCCGGGTCGGCGCCCGCACCGTGCGGTCGCACGCCGGTGCCGACCCGGCCTCGGTCGCGTTCGAGGCGGTCAAGCAGGGCATCGAGTCGCATGTGGACACCGTGCTGGTGGACACCGCGGGTCGGCTGCACACGAAGACCGGCCTGATGGACGAGCTGGGCAAGGTCAAGCGGGTGATCGAGAAGCACGGGCCGGTGGACGAGACGCTGCTGGTGCTGGACGCCACCACCGGGCAGAACGGGGTGATCCAGGCCCGGGTGTTCACCGAGGCGGTGGACGTCACCGGCATCGTGCTGACCAAGCTGGACGGCACCGCCAAGGGCGGCATCGTGATCGCGGTGCAGCGCGAACTCGGCGTGCCGGTCAAGCTGATCGGCCTCGGCGAGGGCGCCGACGATCTCGCCCCGTTCGAGCCGGAGGCGTTTGTCGACGCGCTTCTTGGTTAGACCTGTGTCGCGCTGGGTGCGTCCCGGCGGGTTTGGCGAGATCCTGGGCGGGCCTGGTCGGGATCGTGTTAGCTGGGCGCCGGACGGCTCGATGCGGACCGTTCGTCACCGAAGCCCTGCTCCGATGCGCTGCCAGGGGGTACCACCATGCCTGACCGCCTTGACCGCCGCGGGTTCCTCGCCACCGCACTGGCCGGCGCCGCCGTCGTCGCCTTCGACCCGTTCGGTCGGGGCTGGCTGACGGCGGCCGCGGCGAGCGAGGGAGGGATGGCCGGAGCGGTGGCGATTCCAGGGCTGGACGGCGAGCTGATCATCGACCCGGGCGGGCTGACCGGGGCGGCCGACGACTACGGCCACATCGTGCACCGGCTGCCGGTGGCGCTGCTGCGCCCCGGCTCGGTCCGGGACATCGTGACCGCGGTCCGGTACGCCAACCAGCTGCGGATCAAGGTGGCCGCCCGCGGCCAGGCGCACACCACGTTCGGCCAGGCCCAGGTGGACGGCGGCCTGGTGATCGACGTCAACGCGCTGGCCACGATCGGCCAGATCAGCGCCGCGTCGGCGACCGTGGACGCCGGCGTGCGCTGGCTCGACCTGGCCCGCGCCGCCGCCGACCGCGGGCTGACCGTGCCGGTCTACACCGACTACGTGGACATCACCGTCGGCGGCACGCTCGCCGCCGGTGGCATCGGCGGCGCGACCCAGCACCACGGCATGCAGGTGGACAACGTGCTGGCGCTGGACGTGGTCACCGGCGACGGCGTGCTGCGGCACTGCTCGCCGACCGAGGACCGGCAGCTGTTCGAGTGCGTGCTCGGCGGGCTGGGCCAGTTCGCGGTGGTGGTGCGCGCGACGATCCGGCTGATCCCGGCGCCGACCGAGGTCCGCTCCTACCAGCTGTACTACCCGGACCTCGGCACCTACCTGGCCGACCAGCGGCTGCTGCTGGCCAGCGGCCGGTTCAGCTCGCTGGAGGGGCAGGCGGTGCCGGCGGCCGGCGGCGGCTGGGAGTTCATGGTGGACGCGGCCAGCTACTACCGCCCGCCGGCCGACCCGGACGACGCCGCGCTGCTGGCCGGCCTGCACTTCGACCCGGCCCGCACCGTGATCACCGAATACTCCTACCTGGACTGGGTGAACCGGCTGGCGCCCACCGTCGAGCTGCTCAAGGAGCTCGGCATCTGGTACTTCCCGCACCCCTGGATCAACCTGTTCCTGCCGTCCGGCAAGACCCGGCAGGTGGTCGGCGCGGCGCTGGCGGACCTCACCCTGGACGACACCGGGCAGGGGCCGGTGCTGCTCTACCCGTTCCGTACCGACCGGCTGACCAGGCCGTTCACGATGAAGCCGGCCGAGCCGGTGGCGTTCCTGTTCGCGCTGCTGCGCACCGCGGTGCCGCCGGACCCGGCAGTGGTGGCCCGCCAACTGGCGGACAACCGGGCGCTGTACGAGGCGGCCCGCGCGGTCGGCGGGAAGCGGTACCCGGTCGGCTCGGTGCCGTTCAGCCCGGCCGACTGGCGGGACCACTACGGCAAGCGGTACGCCGCGTTCGCCGCGGCCAAGGCCTGCTACGACCCGAAGCACCTGCTGGCGCCGGGCCAGGGCATCTTCGCCTGAGCGGCTGACCGGGGAGTTAGTGGCCCGCCGCGGCCGCGGGACCGCGGCGGGCCGGCCGGTCAGCCCTTGAGCGCCCCGTGCATGATCCCGCCGACGATCTGCCGGCCCAGCACGACGAAGATCAGGATCACCGGGATCGTGGTGAGGAACGTGCCGGCCAGGATGACCGACTGGTCCGGCACGTAGCCGGTGCCGAGGTTCTGCAGCGCCACCTGGACGGTCGGGTTGTCCAACTGCAACACCAGGATCGGCCAGAAGAAGTCGTTCCACGCTTGCAGGAACGTCAGCATGCCGAGCACGGCCATCGCCGGCCGGGCGATCGGCAGCACGATCGACCAGAAGACCCGGAACGTCGAGGCGCCATCGATCCAGCCGGCCTCGAGCAGCTCGGTGGGCATCGCCTGCGCCAGGTACTGGCGCATGAAGAAGACACCGAACGCGGTGACCAGCGTCGGCAGGATCACCGCCTGCAGGTGGTCGGTCCAGCCGAGCCGCACCATGATCTGGTAGAGCGGGATGACGCCGAGGCTCGGCGGGATCAGGATCGTGCCGATCGTCAGCGCGAGCAGCACCGACCGGAACCGGAACCTCAGCTTCGCGAACGCGAACCCGGCCAGCGTGCAGAACAGCACCGTGCCCAGCGCGATCGAGCCGGACACGATCACCGAGTTGATCATCGCCTTGGTCAGGTCGGCGGTGTCGTAGGCCACCCGGATGTTGTGCAGCAGCCGGCCGCCCGGTATCAGCGGCGGTGGCACCTCGTTGATCTCGGCGTTCGTCCGGGTCGCCATGACCAGCGTGTAGTACAGCGGGAAGATCGAGATCAGCGCGACGAAGCCGAGGATCACGTAGGTCAGCCAGCCGGCGCGCAGTTGGCTGTTTCCGCTGTGCTTGCGCCGCCCGCCGCCCGGCGGCGGCGCTGGATCGACCGGAGCGGCCGTTGCGGTAATGACAGTCACGGGATCCGCCTCAATCTCGGGACCGTTGTCGCCCGCGGGCGAGGGTGGCGTTGACCAGGACGGCTATCAGGATGATCACGAACATGGTCCAGGCGACGGCGGCAGCGTAGCCCAGCTTGGAGTTGCGCCAGCCCTCGTCGTACAGCAGCAGCCCGAGGGTCTGGTACTGCCGGCTGACGCCGCCGCTGTGGCCGACCTGCCCGCCGAACAGCAGCGGCTCGCCGAAGATCTGGGTGGCGCCGATGGTGGAGATGATGATGGTGAACAGGATCGTCGGGCGCAGCGCGGGGATCGTCACGTACCGGAACTGCTGCCAGCGGCTGGCCCCGTCGATCGCGGCCGACTCGTACAGGTCGGTGGAGATCGACTGCATCGCGGCCAGGTAGATCAGCGCGTTGTAGCCGGTCCAGCGCCAGGTGACGATCGTGGATATCGCGATCTGCGAGGTCCACCGGCCGGCCTGCCAGTCGATGTGGTCGAATCCGACCAGGCCGAGCAGCCAGTTGATGAACCCGAAGTCGCGGCCGAACAGGCCGGTGAAGACCAGCGTGGCCGCCGCCACCGAGGTGGCGTACGGCATCAGCATCGCCACCCGGAAGAACGTCCGGCCGCGCACCTGGTAGTTGAGCAGGTGGGCCAGGCCGAGCGCCATCAGCAGTTGCGGCACGGTGGAGATCACGCCGATGGTGAACGTGTTCCGCAGCGCGTTCCAGAAGAACTCGCTGTGCAGCAGGGTGCTGTAGTTCTTGAACCCGACCCAGGTCATCTTCTCCGGCGTGCCGAAGTCGACCTTGTGCAGCGACACCCAGGCCGTGTAGATCAGCGGGAAGAGGCCGAACGCGCCGAAGACGACGAAGAACGGCAGTACGAATGTGTACGGGGTCAGTCCGGCACCGGGCCGGCGGGGCCGCCCGTGCCTGCGGGCCGTCCCCGCCGGCGCCGGGAGATCGCTCTGCCGGACGTCCGGCTCAGTCGCGACCAATGCGCGTCCTTCCTTCGTGGAGCGGTGGCACCCGGGGGAGGGACGCACCCCCGGGTGCCACCCGTCAGAGCGGCGGCCTGGCGGCTAGCCGATGGCGTTCTTGATGTTCTTCAGTGCTGCCGCCCAGGCCTCGTCGGGCGACTTGCCCTGAGTCTCGATCGAGAGCAGCGCGGTGCTGAAAGCGTCCTTGATCGCGCCGTCCTTCGGGCCGATGATCTGCACCGGCAGCTTCGCCGCCACGTCACCGAAGATCTTGCCGGTGGGCGCGTTGTTGAAGTACGGCTCGGTGTAGCCGGCCACGGCCGGGTCGGCCGCGGCGACGGAGCTGGACGGGAAGTTGCCGCCCTTCTTGAACAGCGTGACCTGCTGCGGGGCCTCGGTCAGCCACTTGATCAGGTCGTAGGCCTCCTTGGCGTGCTGGCTGTTCTTCGGGATGCCCAGGTACGAGCCGCCCCAGTTGGCCGAGTTCGGGCCGGGCGCGATGTCCCACTTGCCGCTGCCCTTGTCGCCAGCCTTGCCCTTGATGTAGCCGATCATCCAGGACGGGGCGCCGACGGTCGCGAACGAGCCGCTGGCGAAGCCCTTGTCCCAGTCGCCGCTGAACTGGTTGACCTTGCCGGTCAGACCTTCCTGGATCGCCTTGACGGCGGTGTCCCAGGCCTGCTTGACGGCCGGGTTGCTGTCGTAGATCGGGGTGCCGGACTCGTCGTAGTACTGCTTCACCGAGCCGCCGAGAATCGTGTTGTACAGGCCGCTGGAGGTGTCGATGAACGCCGACTTGCCCATCTTTGCCTTGTACTGCGCACCCATGGCCAGGAAGGCGTCCCAGCTGGTCCACTTCTTCGCCAGCTCATCGCGGTCGGTCGGCAGCCCGGCCTGCTTGAACAGGTCGGTCCGGTAGGCGATCGCAATCGGGCCCACGTCGGTGCCCAGGCCCAGCACCTTGCCATCCGTGGTGGTCGCAGCCTTCCACTTCCACGGGTAGAAGCTGCTCTCCTGACTGCTCGCGCCGAGCGTGTTCAGGTCGGTGAACTTGGCCGACAGGTTCTGGGTGACATCGGCGATCCGGCCGACCTCGAGGCCGGCCACGTCGATGCTGCCCTTGGCCGCGTTCAGGTTCTGCTGCAGCACCGGGTAGTAGTCGTTCTCCTGCTGGATGCTGCTGAAGTTGATCGTGACGTTGGGATGCAGGGTGTGGTAGGCGTCGAAGAGCCCGGCTTCCTTGTAGCCGAAGGTCCCGAACAGACGGACGTTCAGCGTCACCGGGGCGTTCGCGTTGGCGCCGTTGCCAGTGTTGCTGTCGCTCTTGTCGTTGGAGCTGCAGCCCGCGATCGCGAGCGTGCCGACGATGAGCGCGCCGAGCAGCGCTCTCGTCCTCCTCCGCACGGTGTACATCGAACCCCTCCTGGATTGTTTAGGCCGACTGCCTGGTAACCAGCTCAGTCGGCAGGATCAGGCCGCGAGCGCGCGGAGCGTGCGGCCGCTCGGCCAGCGCTAACACCAGGCTTGCCATCTGCCGTCCCATCTCGACGGTCGGCTGGCGCACCGTGGTCAACGCAGGCTCCGTCATGGTGGCCAGGTCGAGGTCGTCGAAGCCGACGAGTGCCACGTCATCTGGCACCCGGCGGCCGGCCTTGCGCAGCGCACGCAGCGCACCGACGGCCATCAGGTCGGACGCCGCGAACACGGCGTCCAGGCGCGGCCCACGTTCGAGCAGGTCGGCCATGGCCTGCTCACCGCTCTGCTGGCCGTACGTGCCGTACGCGATCAGGGAGCGGCGGTACCGCCGCGGGCCCAGCGCGTCCCGGTAGCCGGACAGCCGGTCCACACCGGCGCAGTGGTCCTGCGGCCCGGCAATGGTGGCGACCTGGGTTCGGCCCTGCTCCAGCAGGTAGCTGACCGCATCCCGGGCGCCGCCCCGGTTGTCCACGTCCACGTACGGAAGTTCGGCTCCGCTCAGCGGCCGGCCACCGATCACGGTCGGTATGCCGGCCCGGGCGAACGCCGCGGGCAACGGGTCCGCGCCGTGCAGCGACAGCAGCAGGACGGCGTCCGCGTGACCGCCACCTACGTACCGCTCGACCCGGTCCCTGTCTCCTTCGCTCTGCGCCATGATCAGCACGAGCTGTTTTCCTGCCGCGGTCAACTCCTGGCTGGCGCCGCGGACGATCCCGCCGAAGAACGGTTCGGCGAACACCCGGACGTCCGGCTCGGACACCACGAGGGCGATCGAATCCGTCCGCTGGGTGACGAGACTGCGGGCGGCACTGTTCGCCACGTACCCGAGCCGCTCTACCGCCCGCTCGACTGCCGCCCGCGCCTCCGGACTCACCCGCGGCGACCCGTTGATCACACGGGACACCGTCGCCCGGGAAACCTGCGCGTACGCGGCGACCTCTTCCAGGGTGGGCCGCGGCCGGCGGACTCCAGCGGTTCCTGAAGTCACGGCCACCTCCCTCGCCTCCATGTCATCCGCCGCCGGGGGGAGCGCCGACGATCCCGCCGCGGGAGACGACATCCTGAAACCAGTAACCACTGTCTTTCAGGATTCTGCGCTGCGAGGCGTAATCCACATAGACCAGTCCGAACCGGCGGGCGTAACCTTCCGCCCATTCGAAGTTGTCCAGGAACGACCAGACGAAGTAGCCACGCAGATCGACACCCCGTTGCATGGCCGTGTGCGCTGCCCGGAAGTGGCCGTCCAGGAACCGGACCCGGTCGATGTCGTGTACCCGGCCGTCCGGCCCGACCTGGTCGTCGAACGCGGCCCCGTTCTCGGTGACGACCAGCGGCAGCCGGGGGTACCCGTTGTGGATCCGCATCAGTACGTCGACCAGGCCCTGCGGCTCGATCTCCCAGTCCATCGCGGTGCGCGCGCCGGGCGGTGGCAGCATCCGGGTGCCGGCGGTACCCGGGTGACTGCCCTCGTCGGTATCCGCGGCGGCGACCCGCAACGGCTGGTAGTAGTTGACCCCGAGCATGTCCAGCGGGGTGGCGATCACATGCTCGTCGCCGGGCTTGACGAAGTCCCACCGGGTCCAGCGGGCCGCGTCACCAGGCAGGTCGGCCGGGTAGTGGCCTTTCAACACCGCGTCCAGGAACAGCCGGTTCTGCACCGCGTCCACCCGGCGGGCGGCGTCCAGGTCGGCCGGCCGGTCGCTGGCCGCGGTCACCGGTGCCGGGTTGATCACCAGCGACACCTGGGCGCGGCTCAGGGTGGCGGCCCGGATCGCGTGGGTGGCCAGGCCATGTCCGAGCAGCAGGTGGTGCACGGCGCGGAAGGACTGGCCGGGGTCGGCGATGCCGGGGGCGTGCTGGCCCGAGGCGTAGCCGAGGAACGCCGAGCACCAGGGCTCGTTCAGGGTGGTCCAGCGCTGCACCCGGTCGCCGAGCGCGCCGGCCATGATGCTGGCGTAGTCGGCGAACCGGGCCGAGGTGTCGCGGTTGACCCAGCCGCCCTCGTCCTGCAGCGCCTGCGGCAGATCCCAGTGGTACAGGGTCGCCACCGGTTCGATGCCGTGCTCCAGCAGCGTGTCGGTCAGCCGCCGGTAGAAGTCCAGCCCCGGCTCGTTGACCGGGCCATGACCGAGGGGCTGCACCCGCGGCCAGGAAATGCTGAACCGGTACGCCTTGACGCCGAGGGTCGCCAGCAGCGCGATGTCCTCGACGTAGCGGTTGTAGTGGTCAACGGCAACGTCGCCGGTGTCCCCGTTCGCAACCCGCCCGGGGGTGTGGCTGAACGTGTCCCAGATGGACGGTCCTCGACCGTCCGCCGTGGCGCCACCCTCGATCTGGTAGGCCGCAGTGGCCGCACCCCAGAGGAAGTCGCTCGGAAAACGGACCTCGCCACCTTTGGTGTCGGCCGCGACATCCTTGGTCGGGACATCTGTGGCCGGGCTGACCGGCGTGCTCATGCCGACTCCTCCACCCGCCCGGCACCCATCAGCACCGGCCGAAAATGCCTGCATATGGCCTGATCGTAAAGCCCAGCCCCGTGCTCAACGGCACCGTCCGAGACGGCCGACCCGAGCAACGCATGGACGTCCTCCTGGCGGGTGGCTGGACCCGGTGAGTGGCTCCTCGTGAGAGCGCTCTCACATGTGGAAGAGCGTGCTCGCCTGTTACGACGGTGTCAAGACCCCGTTATCGATTCGGTGTTTGCTGACCCACGTCCGGGGGTAGCGCGGCGGCGACTTGTCCTGCCCTGCGCGGTTTCGCGGGGCTCCCCGTGGAAGCGCTCTCTCCGGTGCTCATGCTCGGATGAGTCGGCGCGGCCGGATGGCCAAGTTCGGCGCGGGCGGCGGCCGGCTGGGCCGATTGGCCGGTACCGGCCAACAGCGGCCAACGGTGGACGGTCCGGCCCGGCGGCTATGCCCTGGGATGCCGGCCAAGTCGGGAACGGTAACGCGGCTGTCGCACGAAGGTCACAGCGTTCACAGCCGCGAAACACCCGGGACTCCGACCAGAAACGGCGTGCTGTCACGGTCGCTACACCATTCGAGCGACAGGAGGAGTCGTGCCGCCGTTCGACCTTACCAAGATCGACACAGGCGCCACTGCCTGGGTCCTCGCCAGCGCTGCGCTGGTCCTGCTTATGACGCCTGGCCTGGCGTTCTTCTACGGCGGCATGGTCCGCGCGAAGAGCGCCCTGGGCATGCTCATGCAGAACTTCGTCACCATCGCTCTGGTCAGTGTGACCTGGGTCGTGGTCGGCTTCTCGCTCGCGTTCGGCCAGGGCAACGGGTTCGTCGGTGACTTCCATCAGTTCGGCCTGCAGCACATCAACGAGACACTGCCCGGTTACACGGACAACTTCGCCCAGGTGATTCCACCGATGGTGTTCGTGGTCTTCCAGCTGATGTTCGCGGTGATCACCCCGGCGCTGATCACCGGGTCCACCGCGGACCGCTGGAAGTTCGGTGCGTTCGTCCCGTTCATCGTTGCCTGGTCGATCCTCGTCTACAGCCCGGTCGCGCACTGGGTGTTCTCGCCCGAGGGCTGGCTGTTCAAGAAGGGCGCGCTGGACTTCGCCGGCGGCACCGTGGTGCACATCAACGCGGGCGTCGCCGGCATCGCGATGGCGATCTTCCTGGGTCGCCGCCGGGGCTGGCCCAAGGAGAACATGCGGCCGCACAACGTGCCGTTCGTGCTGCTCGGCGCCGGCCTGCTGTGGTTCGGCTGGTTCGGCTTCAACGCCGGGTCGGCCCTGGCCGCCAACAACATCGCCGGCTACGCCTTCGTGAACACCAACACCGCCACGGCCGCCGCACTGCTGGGCTGGCTGCTGGTGGAGAAGCTGCGGGACGGCAAGGCCACTACGCTCGGCGCCGCGTCGGGGGCGGTCGCCGGTCTGGTAGCCATCACCCCGTGCGCCGGCTTCGTCAGCCCGATGGGCTCCATCGCGGTCGGTGCGCTGGCCGGCATGGGCTGTGCGCTGGCGGTGTCCATCAAGGGCAAGGTGCGCATCGACGACTCGCTGGACGTCGGCGCGGTGCACCTGATCGGCGGTATCATCGGTTCGCTCTGCGTCGGTCTGTTCGCCACCCTCGACACCAACTCGCTCGGTGCCGACGGCCTGTTCTACGGCGGCGGCGTGTCGCTGCTGGGCAAGCAGGCTCTGGCCGTGGTCAGCGTGATCGGGTACACCTTCGTGATGACGCTGATCATCGCGTTCGTGATCAACCTGTTCATCAAGCACCGGATGCCTGAGGATCAGGAGCTCGAGGGTATGGACCTGGCCCTGCACGGCGAGACGGCGTACGAGTTCAGCTCGCTGTCCGGCGGTGGCGGTACCGCCGGGGGCGTCCTGACCTCGAGCACGCCGAACAGCGCGGCCAGCAAGGAAGGAGTCTCGGCATGAAGCTGGTGACGGCGATCATCAAGCCGTTCAAGCTGGACGACGTGAAGGCGGCGCTGGAGACGCTCGGCGTGCTCGGCCTGACCATCAGCGAGGTTCGCGGCTACGGCCGGCAGAAGGGCCACACCGAGGTCTACCGCGGCGCCGAGTACACAGTGGATCTGGTCCCGAAGATCCGGATCGAGGTCCTGGTGGACGACCTGGATGTGGACAAGGTGCTGGACACCATCACCGAGTCGGCCCGTACCGGCAAGATCGGTGACGGCAAGGTCTGGGTGTCCGCTGTGGACACGGTAGTCCGGGTACGGACCGGGGAACGGGGCGCGGACGCGCTCTGACCGGATGACAGCCACATCGGGGACCTGCCCGCCCGCGCAGCTGCTGCGGGCGGGCCGGTCCGCGTTGTTGGACCGGCCCGACCTGGTCGGCGGCGCGTTGCGGGACGCCCTCACCGACCACTACGACCGCTGGCTGGCCGACCGGCTGACCGTCACCGACGGGGTGGCGCTGATCGCGGTCGGCGGGCTGGGCCGGCGGGAGACCGCGCCCTGGTCGGACCTGGACCTGGTGCTGCTGCACCGCGGCCGCCGCGACGTGGCCGATATCGCCGACGCGATCTGGTACCCGATCTGGGACGCGAAGCTCAGCCTGGATCACTCCGTCCGGACCGTCGCCGAGGCGGTCACCGTGGCCCGGTCCGACCTGCGCGCCGCGCTCGGCCTGCTCGACCTGCGGCAGCTGGCCGGTGACCCGGCGCTGACGCTGCTGCTGCGCGAGTCGGTGCTGGCCGCCTGGCGGGCCGACGCGACCCGCCGGCTGCCCGAACTGCGGGACGCCACGACCGCCCGCTGGGACAGCCACGGCGAGCTGGCGTTCCTGCTGGAGCCGGACCTGAAGGAGTCCCGCGGCGGGCTGCGGGACGTGCACGCGCTGCACGCGCTGGCCGCGGCGCAGTTCGTGGAGGCGCCCGGGCCGGTCGTCTGCGCGGCCCGGGACGTGCTGCTGGACGTGCGTGGCGAGCTGCACCGGCGGTCCGGCCGGCCGCTGGACCGGCTGGTCGCGCAGGAGCAGGCCGGCATCGGCGCCGCGCTCGGCCGCGGCGACGCGAACGGCCTGCTGCGCGCGGTGAACGATGCCGGCCGGGTGATCGCGTTCACCGCCGACACCGCCTGGCGCCGGGTCGGCGTCGAGCTGGACGCGCGCAAGCGCCGCTGGCTGCCCGGCCGCCGGCCGCCGGCGGTGGCGCGCCGGCCGCTCGCCGACGGCGTCGTGGAGCAGGACGGCGAGGTGGTGCTGGCCCGGGACGCCGACCCGTGGGCCGACCCGGTACTGGTGCTGCGGGCCGCCTGCGCGGCCGCCCGGGCCCGGCTGCCACTCGCGCCGCACGCGCTGGACCGGCTGGCCACCGAGTCGGCCCCGCTGCCGGCGCCCTGGCCGGCGTCCGCCCGGGACACGTTCGTCGACCTGCTCGGCACCGGCCGGGCCGGCGTGTCGGTGCTGGAGGCGCTGGACCGGGCCGGGCTGCTGGTCCGGCTGCTGCCGGAGTGGGAGCCGGTGCGCTCGCTGCCGCAGCGCAACCCGGTGCACCGGTTCACCGTCGACCGGCACCTGATCGAGACCGCGGCCAACGCGGCCGAGCTGACCCGCACCGTGTCCCGGCCGGACCTGCTGCTGCTCGGCGCGCTGTTCCACGACCTCGGCAAGGGCTGGCCGGGCGACCACACCGACGCCGGCGTGCGGGTGGTGCGCGCGCTCGGCCCCCGGCTCGGGCTGTCCTACGGGGACGCCGCCACGCTGGTCGCGATGGTGCAGTTCCACCTGCTGCTGCCGGACACCGCCACCCGCCGCGACCTGGACGACCCGGTCACCGTGCGGACCGTGGTGGACGCGGTGGCCGGCTCCCGCGACCTGCTCGACCTGCTGCACGCACTGTCCATCGCGGACGGTCTGGCCACCGGCCCGGCGGCCTGGTCGGACTGGAAGGCCGGCCTGGTCGGGCAGCTGGTGGACCGGGCCGCCTCGGTGCTGAACGGCTCGCCGCTGCCGATCCAGCCGGCGCTGACCGCCGACCAGCGGGCGCTGGCCGACGCCGGCACGGTCGCCGTCCGGGTCGACGGCGAGGCGGTGGTGGTGGCCGCGCCGGACGAGCCCGGGCTGCTCAGCCGCACCGCCGGCGTGCTCGCCCTGCACCAGCTGGACGTGCGCTCGGCCACCATCGCCACCGTCCTGGACGCGGGGTCCACAGTGGACCCGCTGCCCGGCGCGATGGCGGTGAACGTGTTCCAGGTGACGCCCCGCTTCGGTCGCGGTCCGGATCCGGCGCTGCTGCGCACCGACGTGGCCCGGGTGCTGGCCGGGCACCTGCCGGTCACCGAGCGGCTGGCCGCCAAGGAGCAGGCGTACGCGCCGGCCGGCGGGCCCATCGTGGCCGGCTTCCCGCCGCCGCCGCGGGTGCTCTGGTTCGACGACGCGGCCACCGACGCGACCGTGCTGGAACTGCGCGCGGCCGACGTGATGGGCCTGCTGCACCGGGTCACCGGCGCGCTCGAGCAGTGCGGGCTGGACGTCCGGACCGCCCGGGTGAGCACGCTGGGCGGCGCGGTGGTGGACGCGTTCTACGTGGTCGGGCCGGACGGCGCGCCGGTCGCCGACGCGGCGTTGCGCCGGAAGGTGGAGGCGGCGGTGCTGGCGGCGGTCTGAGCTGCTGAGCCACCCCGCGGCCGAGCGGCCCCGGCTGGCAGCCCTGGCTACCAGCTCCGGCTGCCGGGCTTGGCTACCAGCCGCGCAGGTCGACCGGCCAGGTCTCGACCACCTCGTCGCCGTCCACCAGGAACAGCCGCTCGTGCAGCGCGACGGTCGGGTCGACGTGCGCCGGCAGCACCCGGACCAGATCGCCGATGCCGATGCCGGCGGGGTCGTCCGGGCCGAACGTGGTGTGCTCGTCCGAGCAGAACCAGACCGTCGACTGTGGAATCGTCGGGTTCCCGTGGTCCATCCCCAGCGACTTGAGCCCGACGTCCACGACCGCCCAGGGTGGCTGGATCGGGGCGTCCGGCGGCGCCACCGACAGCACCCGGCCCAGTACCGTCAACGCCTGCCGGAACGGCAGCCCGAGCGCGCCGTAGGCGGTATCCATCAACGCGTACGAGCCGGCCTGGATCTCGGTGGCGACGGTGTTCTCGGCGTACGTGCCGGTGCTGCCGGCGGAGACGATATCGCCGCCGGTGTCCGCGTGCGCCCGGGCCAGCAGCGCCATGCTGTCGGCGGTCAGTTGGGCCCGCTGCGGCTGGTCGGTCAGCAGGGTGAGGTGGCCCTCGTAGCCCATCACGCCGCGCACGGTGAGGCCGCGGGCCCGGGCCAGGTCGGCCAGCCGGCCGGCGTCCCCGGGGGCGCAGCCGCAGCGCGGCAGGCCCACGTTCACGTCGATGAGCACCTCGCGGACCCCGCCGGCCGCCGCCGCCTCGATGGTCGGCTCCGAGTCGACCGCGAGGGTGACCCGGGCGCCGGTGGCGACGACCGCGCCCAGCCGGGCCGCGTCCAGCACCTCGTTGGCCAGCAGCAGGTCGGCGCCGAGGCCGGCCGCGGCCATCCCTTCCACCTCGCGGATGGTCGCGCAGGTGAACCCGGGGTGCCCGGCGGCCTGCTGGCGGCGGGCCAGCTCGGTGCACTTGTGCGCCTTGACGTGTGGCCGCAGCCGTGGCCCGGGCAGCGCCCCGGCCATCGTGGCCAGGTTGTGCTCCAACGCGGCGGCGTCCACCAGCAGGGCCGGCGTGCGCAGTTCGGAGATGTGCACGCCGCGGAGGCTAACCGGCCGGGGCCGGCCCCGCCGCCCGGGCCGGGTTGCGGTGGCACCGGGCCGGTCGGGTGTGGCACCGTCCGGGCATGGCAGGGACGGGCAGGGCCGGGAGCCGGGTCGCCGGCCGGGTCGCCGGCCGGACTGCGGGCCGGGCTCTCGGCCGGACCGCGGGCCGGGCCGTCGACCGGACCGCGCGGCGGGCGCCCGGGATCTGGCGGAACTGGTCGGGCGACCAGCAGGCCCGGC
The DNA here is from genome assembly GCA_963714145.1 of uncultured Actinomycetota bacterium. Lineage (GTDB taxonomy): Bacteria > Actinomycetota > Actinomycetes > Mycobacteriales > CADCTP01 > JBBWZH01. The sequence continues at coordinate 483,179 of OY970235.1, forward strand.
CGGCCCGGGTCGAGGTGCCGCGGGACGTGGCCGAGGTGTCCGCGGCGGTCGGGGCCGCCGCCCGGGACGGGCTGCGGGTCCGGATGGTGGGAGCGGGGCACTCTTTCACCGGCGCGGCGCTCACCGACGGCGTGCTGCTCCGCCCGGACCGGCTGACCGGCCTGGTCGGGGTGGACACCGCCGCCCGGACCGCCACCGTCCGCGCCGGCACCCGGCTGCGCGAGCTGAACCGGCTGCTCGGCGCGCACGGCCTGGCCCTGGAGAACATGGGCGACATCGACCGGCAGACCCTGGCCGGCGCGCTGGCCACCGGCACGCACGGCACCGGGCTGCGCTACGGCGGGCTGGCCACCCAGATCGCCGCGCTGGAGCTGGTGCTCGCGGACGGCTCGGTGGTCACCTGCTCCCCGGCCGAGCAGCCGGACCTGTTCGCCGCCGCCGCGGTCGGCCTCGGCGCGTACGGCGTGGTCACGGCGGTCACGCTGCGCTGTGCGCCGGCGTTCACGCTGCGCGCCGTGGAGGAGCCGGCCAAGCTCGGCGACCTGCTCGGCGGCCGGTTCGCCGCGCTGGCCGAGACCGACGAACACGTCGAGTTCTACTGGTTCCCGCACACCGACGACTGCGTGCTGAAGCGGAACAACCGGCTGCGGCCGGGCGAGCCGGTGCAGCCGCTGCGGCGCTGGCGCCGGCTGCTGGACGACGAGATCCTGTCCAACGGCGTCTTCAAGCTCACCTGCGCGCTCGGCCGCCGGGCGCCGGCGGTGATCCCGCGGGTGAACCGGCTGGCCACCGGCCTGCTCGGCACCCGCACGTACACCGCCGCCTCGCACCGGGTGTTCACCTCGCCGCGCCGGGTCCGGTTCCGCGAGATGGAGTACGCGCTGCCGCGGGCCGGGATCCCGGCCGCGCTGCGCGAACTGGACGGGCTGATCCGGCGCCGCGGCTGGCGGATCTCGTTCCCGGTCGAGGTCCGGGTGGCCGCGCCGGACGGTCTCTGGCTGTCCACCGCGCACGGCCGGGAGACCGGGTACGTGGCCGTGCACCAGTATGTCCGTACGCCGCACCAGGAGTACTTCGAGGCGGTCGAGTCGATCATGCTGGCGGCCGGCGGCCGGCCACACTGGGGCAAGCTGCACAACCTGGACGCCGCCGGTCTGGCGCCGCGCTACCCGCGGTTCGCCGACGCGGTCGCACTGCGTGACTCGGTCGATCCGGAGCGCCGCTTCGGCAACGCCTACGTCGACCGCGTCCTGACCACCCCGTCCTGACCGCCGCGTCCCGGGATCGGGTCCTGGCCACCCCGTCCTGACCGCCCGCTCCTGACCGCCGGTCCGGACCGTCAGCAGGCCGGCCGCCGCGCCCCGGCTCTGCCGGCGCAGGGCCGCGACCGCGGGCGACTACCCTGGGTGGGAACGCCCGTTCGGCCGATCGGAGTGGATGACGCCCGTGTTCAACACGCTTTCCGACCGCCTGTCCGGTGTGTTCACCGCGCTGCGCGGTAAGGGCCGGCTGTCCGATGCGGACATCGACGCGACCGCCCGGGAGATCCGGATCGCGCTGCTGGAGGCGGATGTCGCGCTGCCGGTGGTCAAGGTCTTCGTGGCCGCGATCAAGGAACGCTCCCGGGGCGAGGAGGTGTCCCGCGCGCTGAACCCGGCGCAGCAGGTCATCCAGATCGTCAACGAGGAACTGGTCGCGATCCTGGGCGGCGAGACCCGGCGGCTGCAACTGGCCAAGAACCCGCCGACCGTGATCATGCTGGCCGGCCTGCAGGGCTCCGGCAAGACGACGCTGGCCGGCAAGCTGGGCCGCTGGCTGGCCAGCCAGGGGCACACCCCGCTGCTGGTCGCGGCCGACCTGCAGCGCCCGAACGCGGTCACCCAGCTGCAGGTGGTCGGCGAGCAGGCCAAGGTCGACGTGTTCGCCCCGGAGCCGGGCAACGGCGTCGGCGACCCGGTGGACGTGGCCCGCCGCTCCATCGAGCACGCCCGCCGGGCCATGCACGACGTGGTCGTGGTCGACACCGCCGGCCGGCTGGGCATCGACGCGGAGATGATGGCGCAGGCGGCCGCCATCCGGGACGCGGTGCAGCCGGACGAGACGCTGTTCGTGGTCGACGCGATGATCGGCCAGGACGCGGTCACCACCGCGCAGGCGTTCCGGGACGGTGTCGGCATCTCCGGCGTCGTGCTGACCAAGCTGGACGGTGACGCCCGCGGCGGCGCGGCGCTGTCCGTGCGGTACATCACCGGCGAGCCGATCCTGTTCGCGTCCACCGGCGAGAAGCTGGTCGACTTCGACGTCTTCCACCCGGAGCGGATGGCGTCGCGCATCCTCGGCATGGGCGACATGCTCACCCTGATCGAGCAGGCTCAGTCGGCGTTCGACGAGGACGAGGCCGAGCGGATGGCCAGCAAGCTGACCGCCGGCAACGACTTCACGCTGGAAGACTTCATGGAGCAGATGCTCGCCATCCGCAAGCTCGGCCCGATCTCCAACCTGCTCGGCATGCTGCCCGGGATGGGGCAGATGAAGGACCAGATCGAGAACATCGACGACAAGGACCTGGACCGGACCACCGCGATCATCCGGTCGATGACCCCGGCCGAACGGCACGATCCGAAGATCATCAACGGTTCCCGACGGGCCCGCATCGCCAAGGGCTCCGGGGTCGCGGTCAGCGACGTCAACTCGCTGGTCGACCGGTTCTTCGACGCACGCAAGATGATGCAGCAGATGGCCGGCCAGATGGGGTTGCCCGGCATGCGCCGGCGGCCCAAGTCGACCAAAGGCAAGAAGGGCAAGAAGGGCCGCGGCCGGGGGGCCGGCCCGACTCCGCCGAAGGCCCGCGGCGGGCTGCCCGGCATGCCCGGCTTCCCGGCCCTGCCGCCCGGCGCGCTCGACCAGCTGCCCCCGGGCGCCCAGCTTCCGGATCTGTCGAAGCTCAACCTGCCCAAGGGCCGCTGACGCGCTGGCCTGAGCCGGTGGCGGTTACGATCCTGTGTCGTGGCTGAGCCGGAGGCGCTGCACCTGCGCGGCGTCGTCCTGCCCGACGACGTCGAGCGCGATCTGTACGTCACCGGCGGCCGGATCACCCACCAGCCGGTGCCGGGCGCCGAGACGGTGCTGCGCGGCGGCTGGCTGCTACCCGGCCTGGTGGACGCGCACTGCCACGTCGGGCTGTCCCCGGACGGCCCGGTCACCGAGCCGGCTGTGCTGGCCGCGCAGGCCCGGGCCGACCGGGACGGCGGCGCGCTGCTGATCCGGGACTGCGGCTCGCCGGTGGATACCCGCGGCCTGCTCGACGCGCCCGACCTGCCCCGGTTGATCCGGGCCGGCCGGCACCTGGCCCGGCCGAAGCGGTACATCCGTGAGCTCGCCGCCGAGATCGAGCCGGATCAGCTGGTGGCCGCGGTCACCGAGCAGGCCGGCTACGGCGGCGGCTGGGTCAAGCTGGTCGGCGACTGGATCGACCGCGACGCCGGCGACCTCGCCCCGCTCTGGCCCGCCGACGTGCTGCGGGCGGCGGTCGACCGGGCCCACCAGCTCGGCGCCCGGGTCGCCGTGCACGTGTTCGGCGAGGCCGCGCTGCCCGACCTGATCAGCGCCGGGGTCGACTCGATCGAGCACGGCACCGGCCTGTCCGACGACCAGCTCGGCACCCTGGCCAGCGGCGGGACGGCACTGGTCCCCACCTTGATCAACATCGAGAATTTCCCCGGGCTGGCCGCCCAGGCCGATGCCAGGTACCCGGCGTACGCCGGGCACATGCGGCAGTTGCACGCCACCGCTGCCGAACGGGTCCGCGCCGCGCACCAGGCCGGCGTCCCGGTCTTCGCCGGCACCGACGCCGGCGGCGGCATCGGGCACGGCCGCATCGTCGACGAGATCCGTGCCCTGCACGCGGCGGGCCTGCCGGCCCCGGCGGCGCTGGCCGCCGGCTCCTGGTCCGCCCGCAACTGGCTCGGCCTGCCCGCCCTCACCGAGGGTGCCCCGGCCGACCTCATCGCCTTCCGCACCGACCCCCGGTGCGACCTCGCGACCCTGCACACCCCGACCCTGACGATCCTGCGCGGTCGGCGGATCCGCTGAGATTTGCGTAAGGAATCTCTTACGGGTTTACTGGCGCGGTGCCGGCCGCGGACCTCGACGAGAACGCCGTGTTCGCGGCGCTCGCGTCGCCGCTGCGGCGGGAGCTGCTCGATCTGCTGCGCGCGGGGGAGCGCAACGCGGGGGAGCTGGCCGCGGCGTTCGCGGTGTCGCGGCCGGCGGTGAGCCAGCACCTGGCCGTGCTGCAGCAGGCTCGGCTGGTCGACGAGCGCCGCGCCGGGCGGCACCGGGTGTACGCCCTGCGGGCCGGGCCGCTGCGCGCCGTCACCGATTGGCTGGGCCCCTACCAGGACTTCTGGACCGAGCGGCTGGACGCGCTCGGCCAGCACCTGCGCGACCGGCACGGCGAACCGCCGGCCGCGCGCCCCGACGAGGAAGGACAGTGACCGTGCGGAGGTTCGGCGACTCGATCCGGATCCAGCGCGACTACCCGTACCCGGTGTCGGCGGTCTGGGCCGCGCTGACCGACCCGGAGCAGTTGGCGGAGTGGCTCATGCCGAACGACTTCCGGGCCGGCGTCGGGCACCGGTTCGCCTTCCGGACCAAGCCGCGGCCGGGCTTCGACGGCGTCGTGCACTGCGAGGTGCTGACCGTCGAGGCGCCGAGCCTGCTGCGCTACAGCTGGCGCGGCGGCCCGATGACGGAGCCGAGCATCGTCAGCTGGGAGCTGTCCGCCACCCCGACCGGCTGCCGCGTGCTGCTGCGGCACGAGAACCTCGCGCAGAACGCGTACTCCTGGTTCGTCGGCCGGACCCTCCGCCTCGGCTGGGCCGACCTGCTGCGCCGCAAGCTGCCGGCCACCGTCGGCCGCCGCTCCCGGGCAGCCTCGTGACCGGGGTGAGCTCCGGGGCTGGGGTGAGCCCCGAGGCCGGGGCCACCTCGCCGGCCGAGGCCAGCTCCCGGGCTGAAGAGGGCCTCGCTGAGGCGAGCGTCGCTGAAGTGAGGTTCCGGGCCGAGGTGGAGACCGGCGACCGCGGCCGGGTCTTCGTCCGCATCCCGTTCGACCCGGCGCACCAGTGGGGCAGCCGCGGCCGGGTGTACATCACCGGCACCATCGCCGGCCACCCGGTGGACGGCTCCCTGGGCGTCCGCGGCGGCGTGGTCCTCCTCCCGCTGTCCAAGCAGTGGCGCGCCGCGGCCGGCGTCGAGCCCGGCCATCCGGTCGACGTCCGGCTCGCCCCGTCCACCGGCCAGCCCCCGGACCTGCCACCCGACCTGGCCGCGGCCCTGACCGCCGCCCCCGCGGCGCAGACCACCTACCACCAACTCGCCACCTTCTACCAACGCAGCTACGTCGGCTGGCTGCTCGAAGCCAAGACCCCCGCGACCCGCGACCGCCGCCTCACCACCGCGATCGCCCGCCTGGCCGCCGGTCGCAAGCTGCCGACGGGACTGCGGTAACCCGCGATCATCGGATCTACCGATGTGGCCAGCCTGCCTACGCTGTGCGAAAATCGCACTATGGACTTCGCCGACAGTTGGGTCGAGATCGGCGGCCGAGTCCGTGAGTCGCGCGTTGCTCGCGGGCTCACCCAGGCTCAGCTTGCCGAGCGACTCGGCCTTGACCGGACGGCCGTGGCCAAGATCGAGGCTGGTGACCGCCGGCTCGACGCCATGGAACTCTTCCGCCTCTCCGACGCGCTCGACCTGCCCATCGGCCACTTCGTCGTTCGATCACCAGCGGCGATGACGTCACGTCGCAGGGCTTCGTTGGCCGAAGACACCGAGACCGCCGCCTCCCGGGAGAGCTACCTGGTCGAGGCACGGCTTGTTGCCTGGCTCCGCGACGTCCGGCAGATGGTCGACCTCGGCTACCTCCAGCCGACCCGGCCGTACCGATGGCCCGGTCGGGTCGAGGGCGAGGGCGACGGCTACCAGGCGGCGCTCGAATGTCGACGGCGCCTGGAGGTCGGCCACGCCCCACTCGGGGCGATGGCCGACGTCTGCGAGCAGCTCGGCCTCTTCGTCCTGGTCACCGATGTTCCGGGCGAAGGTGCGTCGGTCACGGACGGGCCGGTCGGCGTGGCTGTCATCGCCGACGGCTACGAGCCCGGTCGCCGTAGGGCCACGGCGGCTCACGAGTTGGGTCATCAAGTCCTCGGCGATGAGTACTCGACGGATCTCGGTGTCGCGTCGTCCCGCGGAGACCGGGAGAGCGTGATCGATGCGTTCGCGGCGGAGCTGCTGGTACCGGTCGAGGCGGTCACCGGCGCGTGGTCAGCCGGCACGGTGGAGGCGGACTGCCGGGAAGTCGCCGTGCAGCTGGCCGCCCAGTATCGGGTGTCCTGGTCCCTGCTCCTTCGTCAGCTCCAGCGGGCCGGCCTGCTCGGGCCGGGCTGGCGGGCGCGATGGGCCGCCAGCCCGCCCACTCGGGCTGAGCTGCTGGATGCCGCGCAGTGGGACGGCGAGCCGCAGGAGGACCTGGTTCAGGGTCAGGTGCCGCCGCGCTACGCCCGGAGCGTGTTCGACGCCTTTCGAGCGGGCAGGTTCACGCCGGCGCGGGCCGTCGAGCTTCTGCACGGCTGGATCACGGAGGATGACCTGCCGGAACAGGACCTGCCGGAGCTGAGTCCTTGAGCGTCCGGATCCGGATGCCGGAGGCCCGTGAAGTACGCGCGGAGTTGGTCTTCGACAGCAGCGCACTGTTCCCCTTCGCCGTGGCCGACCGCCTGGATGTTCTCGGTGATCTCGTCGAGGGCCGCACCTGCGTCGCCCCGGACGCGGTGTTCGAGGAGGTGCGTCGCGCCGTTGCCAGAGATCGCGGCATCACCGGGATTGCCTGGCCGCAGTGGCTCGGCGCAGTCCACGTGGACGGCCTGGACGACCTGCCGCACCTGATCAGATGGGCAGGGCTGCTCGGCTCCGGTGTCCATCACCGCGGTGAGGCGACCGTCATCGCCTATGCGCAGTCACACGCCGCGATCGCGATTGTGGACGACCGCCATCCCCGGATTCTGGCGACGCAGGCCGGGCTCATGGCCCACGGCAGCCTGTGGCTCATGGCGCGGGCCTGCCTGTGGGGGAGGACCACGCCGGCGGCGGTCGGTGGCCTGATCGATGCGTTGATCGCCGCCGGTGCGCGCTATCCGTGCGACGGTCGGACGTTTCCCCGATGGGCACGGGACAACGGCCTGCCGGTCGGCTGGATCGAGTCCGTGCGACGGGAGCTCGCGACCTAGCCCGGTGGCCGCCGGTCGCAAGCTGCCGAGTGGGGCGCAGTAGCCTTCCGGGCATGGCTCGTGTGCTTACCCCGCAGGCGGAGGACTTTCCGCGTTGGTATCAGGATGTCATCGCGAAGGCGGAGCTGGCCGACAACGGGCCGGTGCGCGGGACGATGGTCATCCGACCGTACGGGTACGCGCTGTGGGAGCGGATGCAGTCCGAAGTGGATGATCGGATCAAGGCGGCCGGCGCGGCGAACGCGTACTTCCCGCTGTTCATCCCGGAGTCCTACCTCAAGCGGGAGGCCGAGCACGTCGAGGGGTTCAGCCCCGAGCTGGCGGTCGTCACGCACGGCGGCGGCAAGCAGCTGGAGGAGCCGGTGGTGGTCCGGCCCACCTCCGAGACGATCATCAACAGCTACTTCGCCAAGTGGGTGCAGAGCTACCGCGACCTGCCGCTGCTGATCAACCAGTGGGCCAACGTGGTGCGCTGGGAGCTGCGGCCCCGGATCTTCCTGCGCACCACCGAGTTCCTCTGGCAGGAGGGGCACACCGCGCACGCCACCGAGGCGGACGCCCGCGACTACGCCCGCCGCATCCTGCTGGACGTCTACTCCGACTTCATGGTGGACGTGCTGGGCATACCGGTCGTGCTGGGCCGCAAGACCGCCCGCGAGCGCTTCGCCGGTGCCACCAACACCCTCACCTGCGAGGGCATGATGGCCGACGGCAAGGCGCTGCAGATGGGCACCAGCCACGAGCTGGGGCAGAACTTCGCCCGCGCGTTCGGCATCGAATACCTGGCTGCCAACAGCCAGCGCGAGTTCGTCTGGCAGACGTCCTGGGGCGCGTCCACCCGGATGGTCGGCGGGCTGATCATGGTGCACGGCGACGACGCCGGGCTGCGGGTGCCGCCGCGGCTGGCGCCGGTGCAGGTCGCGGTCGTCGCGATCAAGGCGGAGGCGGTCGAGGCGGCCGGCCGGATCGCGGCCGACCTGCGTGCGGCGGGCGTCCGGGTCGAGGTGGACGACCGCACCGACACGCCGTTCGGCCGGCGGGTGGTCGACTGGGAGCTGAAGGGCGTGCCGGTCCGGGTCGAGCTCGGCCCGCGTGACCTGGCCGAGGAGCAGGCCACGCTGGCCCGCCGGGTGCCCGGCAGCAAGGCGCCGGTGCCGCTGGTCGGGCTGGTCGAGGCGGTCCGGATCGCGCTGGTCGAGGACCAGGTCGCGCTGCTGGCCGAGGCCGAGCAGCGCCGCGACTCCCGGATCGCGGACGCGAAGACGCTGGATGAGGTGGCCGAGGCCACCGGCGCCGGCTGGGCCCGGATCCCGTGGGCCGACCTCGGCGTCGCGGGCGAGGCCAAGCTGGCCGAGCAGGCGGTCACGGTCCGCGCGCTGGTCCGCCCGGACGGCACGGTCCCGGACGCCGAGGACGAGCCCGACCTGCTCGCCTACTGCGCCCGGGCGTACTAGCCCCTGGTCCGGGCCCCCGACACGGCCGGACCCCCGGTCAGCCGGTGGTGCGGACGTCCTCGCCGACCACCTGCACCGGGAACGTGTCCAGGGCGCGTGGGGCCGGCCCGGCGATGACCGCGCCGGTGCTGGCGTTGAACCGGGACTGGTGGCACGGGCAGTCGAACTCGGTGCCGCTGGTGCTGACGTTGACCTTGCAGCCGGCGTGCGTGCAGGTACGGCTGAACGCGGCGAAGGTGCCGGCGTTGACGTGCACCAGGTAGGCCGCCGTCTTGTCGATGGTCACCTCGACCGCCTTGCCGACCGGCACGTCCGACACCTTGGCCAGCGCGGTCCCGGTCGGCGCGGCGCTGGTGGCGCCGGCGGACGGGCTGGTGGTCGCGCTGGCGGCCGGGCTGGACGGCCCGGTGCTGGGCGCCCGCGTGTCGCCGGCCGGTAGCGCGGTGGTGGCGGCCTCGCCCCGGGAGAGCCGGGCGAGCAGGGCGGTCGCCCCGGCGACTGCCCCGGCGGCGCCGATCTGCGCCAGCACCGCGCGCCGGTTGCCGGCCGGACCGCCGCGGGCGCCCCAGCGCCGCCAGGTCGCGTACTGCAGCGAGAGGACGGTGCCCGAGCCGTACACGATCAGCGGCAGCCAGCCGAACAGGAAGGCGATGTCCGAGCCGTAGTAGTACGGCCGGGTCTCCCAGGTGACGGTCAGCAGCAGCGAGAGCGAGATCAGCGCGCCGCCGAGCGCCGCCAGCCGGACCCGGACGCCGAGCAGCACCGCCACCCCGACCGCGATCTCACCCAGCGCGATCATGACGCCGAACAGGGTCGCGTGGTCGGCGGCGAAGCCCAGGATCGGCCGCAGTGGGCTGGTCTGCCGGAACGCGGCGATCTGCGCGGCGATCGAGGTCGGGTCGGCCGGGTCGAAGAATGCCCGGTCGGACAGTTTGTCCACGCCTGCGTACGTGAAGGTGAAGCCGAGGAACAGGCGCAGCGGGAGCAGGATCCAGCCCGGGTCGGTCCGGGCCTGCTGCCACCAGCCGGACATGCCGCCGGGCGGCGCGCCGTGTGCCGCGTGGGCCCCCCGGGCTCCGCCCGGGCCCGGGCCGCGACCCGATGAGCCGGATGGGCCGCCGTATCCGGCTCGGTAGTCGGGTCGGGTGCGCGGATCCGCGGTCATCTGGCCTCCTGCTCGCCGGGGCATGGGCAGTGCTGGTACACCGGACCCGCCGATCCGGTTCCGCCTACGGTCCCGACAACGGTCTGGATCATGGTCCGGTTCAGGACTTTCCCTGGATTTAGGCAGGTGGGGGGCTGCTTCTCAGTCAGTGGAACCGGTCCGGCCGCGGCGGTGTATCAGGGTTACCGGCAGCGGCCGGAACGAGGAGCAGGAGGCGGCAGGCTGGACGACGCCGAGGCGGTGGCGCTCGCCCGTGACGGTGACCTCGACGCGTTCGAGGTGCTGGTCGCGCGTCACACCGCGCTCGCGCACCGGACCGCCGCACTGCTCGGGGCCGGTCCGGACGCGCCGGACGTGGTGCAGGAGGCGTTCGTCAAGGCGTATCGGGGTCTGCCGTGGTTCCGGGACGGAGCACCGTTCCGGCCCTGGCTGCTGCGCATCGTCGCGAATGAGGCACACAACGCGCACCGTTCGTCCCGCCGGCGGAGCACCGCCGAGTTGCGGCTGGCCAGTGTGGACAGCCTGGCCGCGGTCGCGGAGAGCGCCGAGTCGTCCGCGCTGCGCACGCACCGGCGGGACCTGCTGCTGGCCGCCGTCCGGGACCTGCCGGAGAAGTACCGGCTGGTGGTGACCTGCCGCTATTTCCTGGACCTGACCGAAGCGGAGACGGCCACCGTGCTCGACTGGCCGCGCGGCTCGGTGAAGTCGCGGCTGTCCCGGGCCCTGGGCCGGCTGCGCACCGCGCTGGACGCCGACCTGGCCGAGGAGGTGCGGCATGGCTGAGCCGCGCGGCCCGGTCGGGCCGGTCCGGTCCGGCCGGTTGGCCGCCCTGGCGGGGGAGGTGCGGCATGGCTGAGCCGCGCCGTCCGGTCGGGTCGGGCCGGTCCGGCCGGTTGGCCGCCCTGGCGGGGGAGCTGCGGCATGGCTGAGCCGCGCCGTCCACAGGGGACGGACCAGGTCGCCGCCGCGCTGCGCGAGCTGGGCGGGCGCCTGGACGTGCCGCCGGCACCGGATGTGCGCGCCGCGGTACGGGCCCGGCTGGCGGCCGGCACCACCCCGGCCCGGGTCCGGGCCGCCGGGCCGGTGCGGGCCGACCGGGTCACCCAGCTCGCCGCGGCCCTGGTCGCGTTCGCCGTGCTGCTCGGCGGCGCGCTGGCGTTCTCGCCGCGGGCCCGGGCGGCCGTGGTGGAGATCTGCACGTTCGGCGCGGTCCGGCTGCACTCCGGCGAGCGGCCGCCGTGGCCGCCGCCGGGGGCGCACCCCGGCGGCCCGCGGTTCGGCGGCCTGCCGCCGGGCACCCGGGAGACCAGCCTGGCCGCTGCCCGGCAGGCGGCCAGCTTCCCGGTCCGGGTGCCGGCCACGCTCGGCCGCCCGGACCAGGTGCTGATCCGCGGCGCCGCGCCGGCCGGCTTCGTCGCGCTGCGGTACGGCCCGAGGGACGGCCGGCCGCCGGGCCCGGTGGCCATCGAGTTGGACGAGTTCGCCGGTTCGTTGCCACCGTACCTGGATAAATACGTACAGATCGGGCAGGCCGTCCGGGTCCAGGTCGGGTCGGACGACGGGCTGTGGATCGACTCGCCGCACGAGGTCGCCTACCTCGACCCGACCGGGCAGACCCAGGTGGAGCCGCCCCGGCTGTCCGGCCGGACCCTGCTCTGGCAGCACGCCGGGGTCACCTACCGGCTGGAGGGGGAGCTCAGCCGGGACGTGGCGCTGGCGATCGCGGGCAGCCTGCAATAGCCGGGCGGCGCCAGTCGCGGCCCCGATTCGGAGCGTGACAGCGGCCTCTGGCACAATGGCGGACCGAGTACCGGTGTGCCCCGGCCCCTCTCACCGCCGCGCGCCGCGTCCCTCCGGGCGACCGTTCCGCTGCCCCACGCGGGTGCCGGTCGTCCACCCACCGACAAGTTGGAGCACCCGCACGTGGCAACGAAGATCAAGCTGATGCGCCTGGGCAAGATGCGCGAGCCGCACTACCGCATCGTGGTCGCCGACTCCCGCACCAAGCGGGACGGTCGGTCCATCGAGGCGATCGGTGAGTACCACCCCAAGTCCGACCCGTCCGTGATCCGGGTCGACTCCGAGCGCGCGCAGTACTGGCTCGGGGTCGGTGCCCAGCCGACCGAGGCGGTCGCCGCCATCCTCCGGGTCACCGGCGACTGGCAGCGGTTCAAGGGCCTGCCGGCCCCGGAGCCGATGAAGGTCGCCGCGCCCAAGCCGGACAAGAAGGCGATCTTCGAGGCCGCCGCCAAGGACGGTCTCGGCGAGGGCCGCGGCGAGGCGACGACGCCGCGCAAGCGGCCCGCGAAGGCCGCGGCCGCAGCCCCGGCCGCGCCGGCCGCACCGGCCGAGGCGCCGGCCGCCGGCGGCGACACCGCGGAGTCCTAGGTGCTCGAGGCTGCCCTCGAGCACCTCGTGCGGGGCATCGTCGACCACCCGGACGACGTCCGCGTCGACCTGGTGACCTCGCGCCGGGGTCGCCGGCTCGAGGTGCGGGTGAACCCGGAGGATCTGGGCAAGGTCATCGGGCGCAGCGGCCGGACGGCGAAGGCGCTGCGCCAGGTGGTCGCCGGGATCGGTGGCCGGGGTGTGCGGGTTGACGTCGTCGACACCGACGACTGAGCCCCCGCCCAGCCCAATGGATCCGCCGGGTCCGATGGATCTCGTCGTCGGCCGGATCGGGCGGGCGCACGGGGTGGCCGGCGAGGTCACCGTCGAGTTGCGCACCGACGATCCGGCGGACCGGTTCGCGCCGGGCGCCGTGCTGCGCACCGACCCGGTCGAGCGCGGCCCGCTGACGGTGCTGGCCGCCCGCGGCCGGCTCGGTGGGCTGGTCGTGGCGTTCGCCGGGGTCGCCGACCGGGCCGGCGCGGAGACGCTGCGCGGCACCATGCTGGTGGTCGACGCGGCGTCCCTGCCCGACCTGGACGATCCGGACGAGTTCTACGACCACCAACTGGTCGGGCTGGCCGCGGTGCTGCCGGACGGCACCGCGCTCGGCACCGTCCACGAGGTGCTGCACCCGCCCGGCACCGACCTGCTCGTGATCAGGAACGACGCCGGCACCGAGCGCCTGATCCCGTTCGTCCGCGTCATGGTGCCCACCGTCGATCTCGCCGCCGGCCGCCTGATCGTCGACCCCCCCGACGGGCTGCTCGACCTGTGAGCGGCGTCTGGACTGAGGCAACGCGCCGACGGAGTCGCTGCGCGGTGCCGAGGGAAGACGTCGCGTCTGGCGCTCCGCGAAGCGAACGGCTGGCACGGTGAGTGAAGCGGAGCGCAGCGGCGTCTGGACTGAGGCAACGCGCCGACGAAGTCGTTGCGCGGTGCCGAGGGAAGACGTCGCGTCTGGCGCTCCGCGAAGCGAACGGCTAGCACAGTGAGCGGTGCGGAGCGCAGCGGCGTCTGGACTGAGGCAACGCGCCGACGAAGTCGTTGCGCGGTGCCGAGGGAAGACGCCGCGTCTGGCGCGCAGCGCCGCGAACGGCAAACACAGTGAGTGAAGCGGGGCACGTCGCGCAGCGGCTGGACGTCGTCACGATCTTCCCGGAGTACCTCGCCCCGCTGCGGCAGTCCCTGCTGGGGCGGGCGATCGAGCGCGGGCTGCTCGACGTACGGGTGCACGACCTGCGGGAGTGGACCTTCGACCGGCACCGCACGGTGGACGACACCCCGTACGGCGGCGGCGCCGGGATGGTGATGAAGCCGGAGCCGTGGGGCGCCGCGCTGGACGCGTTGGCCCCGGCCGGCGGGCCGCAGCCGCGGCTGGTGCTCCCGACGCCGGCCGGCGTCCCGTTCACCCAGGCGCTCGCCGGGCAGCTGGCCAGCGAGCCCTGGCTGCTGTTCGGCTGCGGCCGGTACGAGGGCATCGACGACCGGGTGGTCCGGTACGCGGCCGAGCGGATGCGGGTGGACGAGGTCTCGATCGGCGACTATGTGCTGGCCGGTGGCGAGGCCGCGGTGCTGGTGATGGTGGAGGCGGTGGCGCGGCTGCGGCCCGGCGTGCTGGGCAACCCGGAGTCGCTGACCGAGGAGTCGCACGCCGAGGGGCTGCTGGAGTACCCGGTGTTCACCAAGCCGGCGTCCTGGCGCGGGTACGAGGTGCCGCCGGTGCTGCTGTCCGGCGACCACGGCGCGGTGGCCCGCTGGCGCCGGTCCGAGTCGCTGAGCCGCACCGCCGCCCGCCGCCCCGACCTGCTGCCGGTGCCCCCGGCCGACTCGCCGCGTCCGGACTGAACGGCCCGGCCGGCGCGGGGGGCGGTTTCGCGTTCGGTAACGTGGTGTGGCACCCTGGACTGGTTGTCGCAGGCCACACCTGCCTGCGCGCACTCCCCGAACGCCACCCCCGGCGCGCGCGACCACGCCCGTCGTACGAGGAAAGTGAAGACCGCGATGAACACCCTGGACGCCTTGGACGCCGCGTCGTTGCGGGACGACATCCCGGACTTCCGCCCTGGCGACACCCTGAAGGTTCACGTACGCGTCGTTGAAGGCACCCGGGAGCGGATCCAGGTCTTCCAGGGCGTCGTGATCCGGCGGCAGGGCGGTGGCATCCGGGAGACGTTCACCGTCCGGAAGGTCAGCTTCGGCGTCGGCGTGGAGCGCACCTTCCCGGTGCACACCCCGATCATCGCCAAGATCGAGGTAGTGACCCGCGGCGACGTCCGCCGGGCCAAGCTCTACTACCTGCGCGAGCTGCGCGGCAAGAAGGCCAAGATCAAGGAGCGCCGGGAGAACGTGTCCCGGTAGTACGGGCGGAGTCTGCTCGCGGAGAGCGCTCGCCGGGGCCGTCCTACCTGTGCTTGCCGCGGGGGCCGAACCCCCGCGTGCCCTGCGGTGCGGCTGCTGGCGGATGGGTTCGTTGGCTGGGTCGCGGCGGTGGGCTAGAGGCGCCCGGGCCCCTGTTCGCGGAGCGCTCGCCGGGGCCGTCCTACCTGTGCTTGCCGCGGGGGCCGAGCCCCCGCGTGCCCCACGGTGCGGCTGCTGGCGTATGGTGCGTTGCCGGGGTCGTGGCGGTGAGCTAGAGGCGCCCGGGCCCCTGTTCGCGGACAGCGTTCGCCGGGGCGTCCTACCTACGCTTGCCGCGGGGGCCGAACCCCCGGGTGCCCGGCGGTGCGGCCGGACGCGAAGAAGAGCCGGCGGGTGCCGGCTCTTCTTGACGTTCAGTTAGCGGTCAGGACTGGACGCAGGCGCGCACCACCTTCTGCTGCGCGTCCACCATCGCGGTCATCAGCTTCGGGTCGTCGTAGGTGTGGCTGTCCACCCGCAGCCGGACGAACCCGATCGCGACGACCAGCTCGCTCACCGGCTGGCTCAGCTCGGCCGAGGTGCGCAGGCCCATCAGTCGCTTCTGGTGCTCGGTGAGCACCTTGCTGTCCGGGTCCGGGACGGCTTTCGCGCCGGCCAGCCGCTGTCCGATGTCGCCGATGGCCAGCACCGCCGGCGCGGCGTCGTGGCAGGTGCCGGTGCGGAACTCGTCCGGGTTGGGCCGGATGAACGCCGGCTTGGCCGGCCCGCTGCAGGCGCTCAGCAGCGCGGCCGCCGCCAGGCTCAGCGCGGCGATGCCTGCCGCGCGGGTCTTCGGTGTCACTTGTGCCTCCGTGGGTGACAGTCCGGGCTGCTCGGGGGGTTGGCGCCGGGCCGGCCCTGGTGGGCCGGCCCGGCGCCCCTATCGGAAGCCGTCAGTTGGTGTTGACGGCCTTGTTGCTGGGCAGTGCGATGTACGGGAACGCCGTCCGGAACGGCACGTCGTTCGCGTTGACACCGTCGCCGAGGCCGGCGACCGCAGCCGGTGCACCCGGCAGCAGCACGCCCTCGGCGGCCTGGACGGTGATGTCCAGGACGTCGTCGGCCAGCCGGCGGCCGTTCGGGAAGCCGGCCAGGTCGCCCGCGAGCACGCCGAGCCGCTTCGGGCTCGCCGACGGCGGCACGGCCATGTTCAGCCGCAGTTCCTCAGCCGGCCGGAAGTTCGCCGGGTTGACGTCGGCGTTCAGGATCTGCGAGTTCAGATCCGCCTTGATCGGGCCGTTGGCCTTGGCCACGCCGGTCAGGAAGATCTCGACCAGGTCGTTCCGCGGGGTCGCCGGGGCGGGAATGCCGTACAGCGCCTGGATGAGCTGCGGGACGATCGGCTTGGTGACGTTGTTCAGGAACTGCGTGTCGCGCTTCGGCGGGCTGGCGTTGAACCGGTCCTTGTCGGCCAGCGGGTTGACCACCTCGTTCACCAGCGGCATGCCCAGGCGGGAGACCTGGGTCAGGCTGCCGACGTTGCGCTGCGTGCCGTCCTGCCGGAAGACCTCGTACCGGGGCCGGGACGTGGTGCTCCAGATACCGATCACCGGGTTGCGGGTCGGGTTGCCCTTGAGCGCCAGCGCCGACTTCGGCACCTGCAGCGCGATCGTGTTGACGTTGTAGCCGGTCAGCGTGTCCTGCCCGACCTCGGACAGGTTGCCGCCGTACAGCAGGTCGAACACGCGCAGGTCCAGGAAGAACGACTCATCGGCCTGGCCGGCGAACGACTTGCCGCCGCCCGGCACGCCGGTGATCGCCTGGTTGGACAGCATTCCGTAGTTCGGCATCGACGCCGCGCCGGTGTTGGACGGCGCGACCGGGGCGTTGTGCACCAGCGTCTTGCTCCGGCCGAACTTGTCGATGACCTCGAGCCGGTAGGTCTGCCGGAAGTTGAGGTCCGGGTCGTCCAGCGAGGTGACGACGCCGGTGTTGTAGAGGAAGGTCTGCCGGTTGCGGTAGCTGTTGGTGAACCACCAGCGGTAGGTCAGGTCCTCCTTCGCGTCACCGTCGTTGTCGATCTTGATCTCGTACGCGGTCTTCTCCGCGAACGGGTAGTAGTTCGGCCCGCCGTTCGGCTCCTCCAGCGGGATCCAGTTCGCGATGAGCGTCACCGAGTCCGGCTTGTCAGGGCTCACGAACGCGTAGACATCGGTGTTGTCCAGCTGCGGTTCGCCCGCGATCAGCGGTGCCTCCCGGTGGCTGGACGCGTTACCGAGGCCCGGGGCGAGCGCGGTCGCCGCGAGCGCGGCCGTGACGGCCACGATCGCCGCACCCCTGCGCCCGCGCAATGGGCGGGGTAGTGCCATGTGTCCCCCTCATTCAGGTGGGTACGCGATAGTCCGGGCGGAACTGCCGGGCGCCACATCGGCCCGCCGGAAGGACCGCACTGGGTCCTCGCCGATCCGTTCGCCCCATCGCCCGGACCGGATTGCCCTCGGCCCACTGGTCTTGCCGCCCCATGCCGCTGCCGCTGGGCGCCACTCGCGGCGCGAGCGCCGGCCGGGACATCGCCGCCGAGCGTCCGGCCCCCTCCGGTGACGCCTCCCCGCACCGGGTGATGCCGCTGTCCCGCGGGTGACACCGCTGTCCCGCGCGGGTGACGCCTTCCTGCACCGGGTGATGCCGCTGTCCCGCGGGTGACGCCTTCCCGCACCGGGTGACACCGCTGTCCCGCGCGGGTGATGCCTTCCTGCACCGGGTGATGCCGCTGTCCCGCGGGTGATGAGTTCGCGGTTGCGAGTGATGGCGCAGGGGCGTCACCGGCCGGACGAATCCGTCACCGGGCGCGCGGACGTCCTCACCCGGCGGCCAACGACGCCACCCCCTGGCCCCGGTTCGGGCATCTGCCCACTGGCCGGTGACGGCTTCGGGTCGCGAGTGATGGCGCAGGGACCTCACTGGGCGGGGGAACCCGTCACTGGCGCTGCGATCCCGGGGGTCGGGGTAACCGGGCTGCGATCCCCGGGCGGCACGGGCTGCGGTCCCTGGGCGGCACGGGGCTGCGGTGCCAGGGGGTCGGGATCACCGGGCTGTGGTCCCGGGGGCGAACCGCGGGGCGGCCGGGCGCGAACCCTCGGTGCGATCCCCGTCCGGGCTCGGCCCGGCCACACCGTTCAGGAGGCACCGTGCCGCAGGCGCCGAGCTCAACCCGTCCCGCCCGCGCGACCGGCGCGGCCGAGTCCGGGCCACCCCGCGGCCGGTTCCGGTCGATGCTGACCGCGCTCGCCGTGCTTGTGCTGGCCGCCGCCGCGGTGCTGGCCGGCGCCGTACTGCTGCGCCCGTCCGGCCCGGACCCGGCCGCTGCCGGCACCCGCTACGGCACACCGGCGCTGCTGTCCACCAGTCGGGTGGACGGGGTGCCGGCCGGCTCGGCCGCCGCGCTGGCCGCGAACATCGCCGCCGCACAGCGCCGGCTGGCCCGGTTGCCCGGCGACTGGGCGACCTGGGCCGAGCTGGGCGTGGCCTACGTCCAGCAGGCACGGCTGACCGCCGACCCGTCGTACTACCCGAAGGCCGAGGGCGCCGTCCGCAAGTCGTTCGAGGTGCAGCCCAAG
Organism: uncultured Actinomycetota bacterium; assembly: GCA_963714145.1. Lineage (GTDB taxonomy): Bacteria > Actinomycetota > Actinomycetes > Mycobacteriales > CADCTP01 > JBBWZH01. The sequence goes on from OY970235.1 coordinate 501,432, forward strand.
GGCAATTTCCTCGCCCTGATCGGTCAGGGCGCTCTCGCCGCGGCCCGGCACGACTTCCCGGCCGCGCTGTCCGCCGGTCAGCGCGCGGCCGCCATCGATCCGTACTCCGCCGCCGCCCAGGGTGTCATCACCGACGCGCTGATCGAACTCGGCCGGTACGACGAGGCCTGGGTCGCGGTGCAGCGGATGGTCGACCTGCGCCCGGACACCGGCTCGCTGGCCCGCGCCTCGTACGCCGCCGAGCTGCGCGGCGACGTGGCCCGCGCGCGGGAGTTGCTGACCGACGCGCTGCAGCTGGCGCCGTCGCCGGTGGACGCCGGCTTCGCCTGCTACTACCTCGGCGAGCTGGCCTGGAACAACAACGACCTGGCCGCCGCGGCCGGCTGGTACGACGAGGGCCTGCGGCGCGCACCGGAATACCTGCCACTGCTCTCCGGGCGGGCCCGGGCCGCCGCCGCCCAGGGCAGGTACGCCGCCGCGGTCGCCGACTACCGGACGCTGGTCGCCCGGCAACCGCAGCCGAGTTACCTGATCGAGTACGGCGACCTGTTGGCGGCGCACGGCGACAAGGCCGGCGCGGCGGCGCAGTACGCGGTGGTACGCACGGAGGAGAAGCTGTTCGCGGCGCAAGGCGTGAACGTCGATCTGGAGCTGGCGCTGTTCGATGCCGACCACGGCCAGCCGACCCGGGCGCTGGCCGAGGCGAACGCCGAGTACGCGGTGCGCCGCCCGGTCTCCGTCGAGGACGGGCTGGCCTGGGCCCTGCACGCCGCCGGTCGGGACACCGACGCGCTGCCGCACGCCCGGGCCGCGGTTCGGCTGGGCACGCACAGCGCCCAGTTCCGGTACCACCTCGGCATGATCGAGGCGGCGGTCGGCGACAAGGCCGGCGCCCGGCGCGACCTGGCTGAGGCACTGAAACTGAACCCGCACTTCTCCCCGGTGCAGGCCCCGATCGCCCGCGACACCCTGCGCATGCTGGGCGGTGTCCGATGACGCGGCCCGTCCTCGACCGCCCGGCCGCCGGCACCGCCCGTCCGCGGGCCCGGGCTCGGGCGGGTCGACTGCCGCGCCGGATCGCTGTGGTCCTGCTGGGTCTGCTCGGTGCGGCGGCGGCGTCGCTCGTGGTTGCTCCGGCAGCGTCGGCACACCCGCTGGGCAACTTCACCGTGAACCAGTACAGCGGGGTGCGGGTGCAGCCCGGGGCGGTGCTGGTCGACTACGTGCTCGACCTGGCCGAGATCCCCACCTTCCAGACCCGGTCGCAAGTGGACAGTGACGGCGACGGGACGCTGTCACCGTCCGAACGCGACAGTTGGCGGACGGCGGCCTGCGCGCGGGCGGCCGGCCAGGCCCGGCTGACCCTCGACGGCCAGGCTGCTCCGTTCGTGGTGACCGCAGGCACGCTCGCCTTCCCACCCGGCGCGGCCGGCCTGGACACGCTCCGGCTGGAGTGCACGCTGCGTGCCGCGATCACCCTGGACCGGCCGCGGCACCTGTCCTACCGCGTCACCGGCTACCTGGACCGGGTCGGCTGGCGTGAGATCACCGCGGTCGGCGATGGCACCACGCTGACCGGCTCGACCGTGCCGGCGGCGAGCCGCAGCAACCGGCTGACCGCGTACCCGGCCGACCTGCTCAGCGCGCCGTTGGACGTCCGGGGCGCCGATCTGGACGCCCGCCCCGGTGGCGCCGCGGCGGCTGTGGCGGCTGCCCCGGCCGGCCCGGCGGCCCCGCTGGCCCGCGGTGTGGACCGCGCCACCTCGGCGTTCACCAACCTGGTCGCCCGCCGGCACCTGACTGTCGCTTTTGGATTCGTCGCGGTGCTGCTCGCTGTCCTGCTGGGCGGCCTGCACGCGTTCGCCCCAGGGCACGGCAAGACCGTGATGGCCGCGTTCCTGGTCGGCGGCCGAGGCACGCTGCGCCAGGCGCTGACCATCGGGCTGACCGTCACCGCCACGCACACTGCCGGGGTGCTCGTCCTCGGCACCGTGCTGACCACGTCGGTGGCCATCGCCCCGCAGACCCTCTACCCCTGGCTGGGCATCGCAAGTGGACTGATCCTGGCCGGCGTCGGGGTGACCCTGGTCCGCCGCGTGCGCGCCGGCGCCGACCTCGGTCACTCCCATTCCCACCCGCACGGGCATTCCCACCCGCACGGGCACTCCCATCTGCACGGGCACTCCCATCCGGACGGCCGAGACCGACTCGCGGTGGGTGCCGGTCCGGCGGTCGAGGCGCACCCGCCTGGCACTGAACATCGGTCCGCCGGCTTGCGCGTCCCGGCCCTCGCCGGTGCCCGCGGTGGCGACCATGTGCACCGGCACGTCAACGGCGAGGTGGCCCCGGACCATCATGTCCAGGTGGACATCCCCGAGCGGGACGCCGGTGCAGCCGGCCACCCGGGCGCGTTGTCCGTGCGCGGACCGGCAGACCGCCGGGTGCATGGGGCCATGCGCGGTCTCACCGACCGTCACCCCCATCGGGACGAGGCCCTGCTGGCGGCCGGTCTCGCCGACGGTGCCGTACCGGCTCAGCCCGACCACCCGGCCGCTCCGGATAGCGCCACCGCCGCGCCGCACGAACACACTGACGAGCGGGGGCACGTCCACTCGCACGGGCCGGGCGAGCCAGGGCATTCGCACTCGTCTGCCCCGGCGGTTCGCCGGCGGGGGCTGCTGGCGATGGGGTTCGCCGGCGGGCTGGTGCCGAGCCCGTCCGCGCTCGTGGTGCTGCTCGGTGCGATCGCGCTCGGCCGGACCTGGTTCGGCATCCTGCTGGTGGTCGGGTACGGCGCCGGCATGGCGGCGACGTTGATGGGGGTCGGGCTGCTGCTGGCCCGCAGCCGGCGGCTGCTGGAGCGGCGGGCGTTGTCTCCGCTGGTCCGGTCGGTGGCGGCCCGACTGCCGCTGGCGACGGCCGGGCTCGTGGTGGTCGTCGGGGTGGGGCTGGCGGCCCAGGCCGTCCTCACCCTGACCGCTCGCTGAACGCCGGTTAGACCATCCGGCGCCGTGCGATCCGTCCCGCGTGTAGTACGTCTACGCTGGGCGGGATGCCTGACGACTCCCCGGGCGAGACCCGTCATGAAGACGGCCTCCGCACCGACAACAGCGCCACGCCCGCCACGTCGACTGGTCAGCCGGGCCCGTCGCCGCTTGCGAACGGGGCCGGCGAGCCGGCCGCCGCGGCACCGCCGGGCGTCGACCCGCCGGATGCTCAATCCGCTGTGGGTGCGGACGAAGCGCCGACGGTGCTTACCACGTTGATGGGCAACGGCAGCGTGCCGGCCGATGGGCCGGGCATCGATGCCGGGAGCCTGGCGGAGTCGTCGCCACGTGCAGCCGGGCCGGACGTGACCGCCGCCAACGGCGGCGGCCGGTCGGCCGCCGGCGCGGCATCGGCGGAGCCCGTGGCCGCCAACCTCGCGGTCAGCGATAGTGCGCCGATGCCGCCGGCGCCCGCGAGCGGTGCGGCGTCCGCGAGCGGCGGCGGGTCGGTCCTGCCGGCGGAAGTCGAGGGTGAGCTGGCGAAAGTTGAGGACGGGTCGGTGGAGCCGGAGTCTGCGGGAACCCCAGCTGTCGCGGCCGACAGCGCCGGGTCAGCCGACTCGGCGGCTGCCGACGGCATACCGGCGAAGCCCGGACTCGGCGGCGCTCCGGCTGAGCCGCGGCCGGCGGGCACTCCGGTGACGGTCGTGGGCAACACCGGCGCCGCCACCGGCGGGGCAGTCGATCCGGCGGCTGCGCCGGTCGCGGGTTCGGCCAACGGTCCGGCGGCCGGAACGGATGTGACCATGGCGTCGCCCGCGGCGGGTTCGGCATCGATAGCGGACGGCGCAGGCGGTGCTGAACCCCCTGATGAGACGTCGGACGGGGCGGCGCCGTCGACCGCGACCGGTCGACGGCAGACCCAGGCGCGGCGCGGCTCCTTCCTGCGTGAACTGCCGGTGCTGTTGGTCGTCGCGTTCGGGCTGGCACTGCTCATCAAGACCTTCCTGGTGCAGGCGTTCTTCATCCCGTCCGGGTCGATGGAGAAGACGCTGCACGGCTGCACTGGCTGCTCCGGCGACCGGGTGTTGGTGAACAAGCTCGTCTACCGGTTCCACGACCCGCGGCCGGGCGACATCGTGGTGTTCCGCGGTCCGGAGTCCTGGGCTCCGGAGGTGCAGTTCGCCAAGCCCGGCAACGTGGTGCAGAAGGCGCTCCGGGCGATCGGCAGCGCGGTGGGCGTCGCCCCCGCCGGCGAGAAGGACTTCGTCAAGCGGGTCATCGCGGTTGGCGGGCAGACAGTGCAGTGCTGCGACCCGCAGGGTCGGGTGGTGGTGGACGGCCGTCCACTGGACGAGCCGTACGTCTTCCTGTCCGATCCGGACTACCGCTCGCCGACCTTCGGCCCGATCAAGGTGCCGGACGGTCGACTGTGGATGATGGGCGATCACCGGGACGAGTCGGCCGATTCACGCTCCCACATGTCCGACGCCGACCAGGGCACCATCGGGGTGTCCGACGTGATCGGTAAAGCCTTCGTGATCGTCTGGCCGCCGTCCCGATGGGACACTCTGGGTACCCCGTCCACTTTCTCGGCCGCCGCGACTGCCAGCGCCCCGTATGTGGTGGGCCTCGGGTTAGTCGTGCCGGTAGGGATGGTCCGCCACCGGAGGCGCCGTGGTCGCTGAGTTCGATGCTGCCCTGGCCCGCCCGCCCCGACCGTGGCGCATCTCGTCCCGGTTGCTGTTGCACGACCAGGATGACCGGGTGCTCCTGATCCGGGCCCGTGATCCGCACGAGCCTGCGGTCGGTGAGTGGTGGGAGATCCCCGGTGGTGGCGTGGAACCCGGCGAGGACACGATCGCGGCGGCGATCCGGGAAACCGCCGAGGAGACCGGCTACCTCATCAGCCGGAGCGAGGTCGTCCAGCCGCCCAGCTGGACCGGTGATGTCACCTACCGCTGGGAGCGGCGACGCTGCTGGGCCAGCCTGGTAGTGCACTTCGCCCGGGTGACGCAGCCCCTGAACCGGCAGCCCTCCGAGGGGGCCGGGCTGGAGCAGGCCAACCACCTCGACATCTGCTGGTTGCCGGTGGCCCAGGTGCGAGCCGCCCACGACCGCTACTTCCCGGGCTCGCTGCCGGTGGACCTGCCTCGCATCCTGGCCGGCGAACAGGTGGACGGCGGCTTCAGCGCCTGGAACTGACGCCCCGCGGCCCGCCCCGCGTGTTGCTCCATCGCGGTGCGCACTCGGGGATATGCGCTGGTCGTGGGCTTGCGCGACGGCTACACGCGCGACGCGGTGGATTGGATACCCCGGTCGGCGCAACGCCGGTCCGAACGCGCCGTACCCTGATGTCCCGTCATGCCCCGTCCACGCCGAACCACTCGCCGGTCGCCCGCCGCTGACCCGCCGCGGGACGCCGGTTTCCTGCGCCCGCAACGCGCCGTCGTCCGCCGCGACGCCGGCCTGTGGGCCTGTGAAGGTGCGCTGCGCCGCCGCGGGTTCGATCCGGTGGCCGGCGCCGACGAGGCCGGCCGGGGTGCCTGCGCCGGCCCGCTGGTGATCGCGGCCTGCATGCTGCCCGACGGGCGGCGCGGCCAGGTGCCAGGGCTGGCTGACTCCAAGCTGCTGACTCCGGCGACCCGGGAGCGGGTGTACGACGAGGTGGTCCGCCGGGCGGTCGCCTGGGCGGTCGTGATCGTGCCGGCCGGTGAGGTGGATTCCCGCGGCCTGCACGTGTCGAACATCGAGGGGATGCGCCGCGCCTTCGCCGCTCTCGACCCGGCCGCCTCGTACGCACTCACCGACGGGTTTCCGGTCGCCGGCCTCAGCGTGCCGGGTCTGGCGGTGCCGAAGGGTGACGCGACCGTCGCCTGTATCGCCGCTGCCTCGGTGATCGCGAAGGTCACCCGCGACCGGATCATGGTCGGGATGCATGAGCAATGGCCGCAGTACGACTTCGCGACACACAAGGGCTACGTGACGCCGGCGCACGCCGCCGCGCTCGCTGCCCACGGTCCCTGCCCAGAGCATCGGTTCTCCTATGTCAACGTCCGGCGGTTGTCCGCGCTGAGCGGCCGGCCGGATCCGGCCGGCCTTGCCGCCGCGCTCGCCACCGAGTCCGAGGGAGCCGGCGAACCCGCCGCCGACGTACGCGATGATGTGTTCATGGAAGGCGTGACGGCGTGAACGAGCGCTGCGAGCGAGTCGTGGTCATGGCGGGCCCGTGCCTGGAGGAGCCGGCATGAGTGCCGAGGACCTGGAGAAGTACGAGACCGAGATGGAGCTGCAGCTCTATCGGGAGTATCGCGACATCGTGCGGCAGTTCTCGTACGTCGTCGAGACCGAGCGGCGGTTCTACCTGGCGAACTCCGTCGACCTGGCTGTACGCAACGCTGACGGCGAGGTCTACTTCGAGGTCACGATGAGCGATGCCTGGGTGTGGGACATGTACCGGCCTGCCCGCTTCGTCAAGAACGTGCGTGTCGTCACATTCAAGGATGTGAACGTCGAGGAGTTGGAGAAGCCCGACCTCGAGGTTCCGGGGAGTCGCGACACGTTCGGTGGGTAGGTCTGTCGGGTCCACTCCACTGAGCGGAGGGCCAATGACCCGCCACGAACCCGTACCTGACCCGGAAGTGGCTGATCTGCCGGCCGCGCCCGCCAATGTGCCACCCGGCACGGTGCCGCCGGTTCGATCGGCCGAGGGCACCTCGGAGACACAGCCACTCGTCGAGGGCATCCACGCTCCCGACGGCGAGGAGCCAACCTAGCCACCGCGTCAGCTCCGCCGGCCGCGCAAGCGAGTGATTGAGTTCGAACATGTGTTCGAACATAGCAGCGTTGCGGCGGCATTGACGATCGGATTCCGAGTGACCTGATCGACATGCCCGGATCCATGATCAGGATGGCCGGGGCTGCTGAATGTGGGTGACTAGCGGCCGTCTCGGCGGTTGTCGAACGGCTCTCCACAGGCGAAAGCGTCATCCACAGATTGCTCTCGACCCATGTTGCCGGGCCTCCCACCCCGGCAGCGTTGGGCGCCGAACGCTGGTGAGGGGAGCGATGTTGTGGTGCGGGTGAAGGACGCGGTGGGCAGGTTCGGTGAGGAGGTCGCCGCTACACGACTGTCGGCGGCCGGGATGCGGATCCTCGACCGAAACTGGCGGTGTGCCGAGGGCGAGATCGACATCGTCGCGGCTGACGGCGACGTGCTGGTGATCTGTGAGGTGAAGACCCGGTCCGGGCTGGCCTACGGTGATCCAGCCGAGGCGGTGATCGCGGCGAAGGCGGCCCGGCTGCGCCGGCTCGGCCTGCGCTGGCTTGCGGCGCATGATCTGACCTGGGTGGACATCCGGTTCGACGTGGTGACGGTGCTGCGTCGCAACGACGGTCTGCTGGTCCGGCACCTGCGTGGGGCATTCTGATGGCGCTCGCACGCACCCGATCGGTGACACTGACCGGTGTCGACGGCCATCTGGTCGAGGTGGAGGTCGACCTCGCCGACGGGCTGCCCGGTCTGACGATGGTCGGTCTGCCGGACGCGGTGCTGCACGAGGCGCGGGACCGGATCCGGTCGGCGGTGACGAACTCGGGGGAAGCGTGGCCGGCCCGGCGAATCACGATCGCGCTTTCGCCGGCGGCGCTGCCCAAACGCGGATCGTTGCTGGACACAGCCCTGGCCGTGGCGGTGCTCGCGGCTGCCGGCGCGGTGCCGGCGGATCCGCTCGCGGCGGTCGTGCTGCTCGGTGAGTTGGCCCTGGATGGGCGGCTGCGGCCGACCGCCGGAATGCTGCCGGCCGTCCTCGCCGCCGCCCGCGGCGGGGTACGCCGGGTGGTGGTGCCCGAGCCGAACGCGCCGGAGGCCGCGTTGGTCCCGGATGTGGACGTCCGTGGCGCGGAGCGGCTGGCCGACCTGATCGCGTTCCTGCGCGGCGAGGCCGATCGGCTGGTGGTCGGCCGGCCCGGTGCCGCGAGCGCCCGCACATCGCACCAGGACCTGGCCGATGTGGCCGGCCAGGCGGCCGGTCGGCGCGCGGTGGAGGTGGCCGCCGCCGGTGGGCACCACCTGTTCCTCGCCGGCCCGCCCGGTGCCGGGAAGACCATGCTCGCCGAGCGATTGCCGGGCATCCTGCCGCCGCTGGACGACGCGCCCGCGCTGGAGGTGACCGCAGTGCACTCCATCGCCGGGCTGATCGGGGCGGGCGCGCCGCTCGTCCGGCAGCCGCCCTACCAGGCGCCGCACCACACCGCGAGCATGGCCGCGCTGGTCGGCGGCGGGTCGCGAATCGCCGGGCCGGGCGCGATCTCACTGGCCCATCGGGGCGTCCTCTTCCTGGACGAGGCGCCGGAGTTTGCCCGCGGTGTGCTCGATGCCATGCGCCAACCGCTGGAACGGGGCGAGGTCGTCATCGCGCGGTCCGGCGGCCAGGTCAGATTCCCGGCCCGCTTCCAGTTGGTGCTCGCGGCGAACCCGTGCCCGTGCGCGTCACCGGGCGGCGACGTCGACTGTGCTTGCACGCCGATGGCCCGCCGGCGCTACCTCAGCCGGTTGTCCGGCCCACTGCTCGATCGGATCGACCTGCACGTGTGGCTGCTGCCGGTGACCGCCGCCGACCTGCTCGGCGACTCGCTGGCCGCCGAATCGAGCGAGATCGTCGCCAAGCGCGTTGTCGAGGCGCGGCACGCCGCCGCGGAACGGCTCGCCGGCACGGCCTGGCGGGCGAACGCGGAGGTCCCAGGTACGGCGCTGCGGTCTCGCTGGCGGTTGCCGAGCCGGGTGACCGCCCTGGCCGATGAAGCACTGCACGGCGGCTGGCTCGGGGCCCGGGGCTACGACCGGGTCCTGCGGATCGCCTGGAGCCTGAGCGACCTCGGCGGGCGGACCAGCCCGGACGCGGACGACATCGCCGAGGCCGTCGGTCTCCGCAGCCGCCTGGTCGCCGCATGAGCGCGTTCCCGGATCGGTGCAGCGAGCCGGGTCAGGGGAGCGCGGTGGATTCGCGACCCGAGGCGGAGAGGCCAACGGTGGCGGTCGGCCTCCCCGCCGCGGAACCGGTCGCCTCGCTGGCGTGGCGGGCGCCGCTGGCCGAGCCGGCCCAGCTGCCGCTACCGCCGACGGAGGTCCGCACGCCGGTCAGCTCGGCGGAGACCCGCCAGGCGCGGGCCTGGCTGTCCCGCGCCGTGGAGCCGGGCAGCCTGGCGATGCACCGTCTGCTGGCCGAGTGCGGTCCGGTGCGCACGATGAACCTGATCAGGTCGGGACGGGCGCCGAACGCCGTACTACGGCTGGCCGCCGCCCGCCGCCAGCACGATCGCTCGCTGGCCGACCTCGCCGCGGCCGACCACCTCGGCATCCGGTTGGTCACGCCGGAGGACGACGAGTGGCCCGATCAGGCGCTGCACGCCATGGAGGTGGCAGCGAGCCGCGGTGCGGCCGATCTGGCGCCGCCCCAGGCGCTCTGGGTTCGCGGCCCGCTCCGGCTCGACCAGGCGGTGGCGCGTGCCGTCGGCATCGTGGGCTCGCGCTCGGCCACCGGGTACGGGACCTGGATCGCCGCGACGATCGCGCACAGCCTGGCCGCGAGCGGCTGGACGATTGTCTCGGGTGGTGCCTACGGCATCGACACCGCGGCGCACCGCGGTGCCGTCTCCGCCGGTGGCGGCACGGTCGTGATCACCGCCGGCGGCCTGGAGCGGCCCTACCCCGCTGGGAATCAGCAGCTGTTCGACCTGGTGGCCGACGCTGGGCTGTTGATCAGCGAATGGCCGCCGGACTGCCCACCGCAGCGGCACCGGTTCCTGGTCCGCAACCGGCTCATCGCCGGCCTCAGCGCGGGCACGGTCGTGGTGGAGGCGGCGCGACGCAGCGGTGCCAGATCCACGGCGCGGCGGGCCCGGGACCTCGGCCGGGCGGTGATGGCGGTGCCCGGACCGGCGACCTCGGCCATGTCGGCCGGCCCGCACGAGATGATCCGGGACGAGGGCGCCTACCTGATCACCTCCGGTGCTCACGTGCTGGAGTTGGTCGGTGCGATCGGGGACGACCTGGCGCCGCTGGTCGAGAGCGCGCCGACGCCGCGGGACGGCCTTGGCGAGGTCGCCAGCCGGGTCCTCGACGGTCTGCCCACCCGCGGTGCGACCGATCCGGATCGGATCGCGGTCAGCGCCGGCGTCCCGGTCGGGGACGTGCTGCGCTGCCTGCCGGTCCTCGAACTGCGCGGCTTCGTCCGCTCCGGTACCGACGGCTGGCGGCTGACCGCGGCCGGTCGCCGATGATTCGCCGACTACTCGCGCGGCGGGGGCTCGTCATGGGGCTGCGGGTCGCGGCATCTCGCCGGCTTCGGGTGGGGCGCCGGGTCTCGATGGGTTGCCGGCTTCTGGTGGGGTGTGGGCTGGCTGCCGGTCCGAGGTGGGCCGTTCTGGTGACGGCGCGGCGGCGGTCGTCGTCGGTCGGGAGGCCGCCGGTCCCGACGCCGGGTCGGCCGCCGGATCGCCCGCCGGCCACGCCGCTGACGGGTGGCGGTCTGGGCCGGCGGGGCCGCCGGTATCGTCGGATGGTGCAACTGGAGCCCACGGACACGGCGCCGGCCGTCACCATCATCGTGCTCAACTACAACGGGGCGAAGTTCATCCGGCCATGCCTCGACGCGCTGGCCAAGCAGGATCTACCGAATGACCGGTACGCGGTCTGGGTGATCGACAACGCCTCCCACGATGAGTCGCTGGAGATCCTGGACCGCGAGTACTCCTGGGTCACGGTGATCCGCAACGGTCGCAATGACGGGTTCGCCGGCGGCAACAACGTGGGTCTGCGGCAGGTGACGACACCGCTGGTGGCCCTGCTCAACAACGATGCCCGACCCGAGCCGGACTGGATCCGCCGGCTCATCGCGCCGTTCGCCGAACCTGACGTCGAGCGGCTCGGCGCGGTCAGCGGGAAGATCGTCTTCGTGCCGCGGTTCGTCGAGTTCGACCTGAAGACGCCCGCGTTCCACCCCGGCTCGATGGACGGCCGCGAGCTCGGTGTGCGGATCTACCGGATAGAGGTCGACGGCGTCGACGTCACCGAGCACGTGCTGTGGGAGAACGCCGCCTATGGTCCGGAGGGTTCGGGCCGCGAGCGGTTCCGGTGGACCCGGGCCGGTGGCCCGCTGCTGATCCCGTCCGCGCTGGACGGGCACCAGCCCACCGACGACATCCGGATCCGGCTCGAGCTGGCGGCCGAGGCCGACAAGCCGGTCACGCTCGCCTGGGCGGGCGGTGCGGCGACGCTGGCGGCCGGCCCGGCCCGGTCGGAGGTGGAGTTCACCGTTCCAGCCGACGTTCCGACCTGGGACGTGCTGAACAACGCCGGCAGCAAGGTGTTCGCCGATGGGTATGGCGCGGACCGCGCGTACCAGGAGGTCGACCGCGGCCAGTACGACACGCCGGACGAGGTGTTCGCGTTCTGCGGCGGATCGGTCTGCCTGCGCACCGAAGCACTGCGCCAGGCCGGCTTCTTCGACGACGACTTCTTCCTGTACTACGAGGACACCGACCTGTCCTGGCGGCTGCGTTCGGCTGGCTGGTCGATCCGGTACGAGCCGGCCGCGGTCGCCCGGCACATCCACTCGGCCACGTCCGGGGAATGGTCGCCGCTGTTCGTGTTCCACGTCGACCGGAACCGGTTGCTGATGCTCACCAAGAACGCCACCCGGGATCTGGCGATCCGGGAGGTGCTGCGGTATCCGCTCACCACCGCGTCGCTGGCCGCGCGTGAGGTCGCCCGGTCGCGGCACACCCGGCGCCGGCCACCGGTTCGGCCGACCCTGCTCCGGCTCCGGGTCATCGCCTCATACCTCCGGTTGCTGCCACGCATGCTGGCCCGCCGCCGGGGCCTGGCCCGAACCGCGACGATCGGTCGCCGCCAGTTGCAGGACCGCTGGTTGATCCGCCGATAGTCACGGGTGGCCCGCGGCGCTGGGCGCTACCCGGCTGAAGATTCGGCGGCTCGCCGGAGTGGTGCTTGACCTTGGTCGGGCCGGGTCGCACGGTCGGTGTCGTGCAGGTGGATCAAGGGCCGGCGAAGGGCGATGGCCGGCGGGAGTTGGCACGGCCGTCGACGCGGGCCCGGCGGGAAGGGCTGCCAGCGGCGATGGCGGACGTGGTCACGCAGTTCGAGCGGTATCTGGAGTTGGAGCGGGGGCTGTCGGCGCACTCGGTGCGGGCCTACCTGGTTGACGTGGTCGGGCTGCTCGACCATGCGAACCGGCTCGGCCATCGGGAACTGCGCGGGCTGGACCTGAGCGTGCTGCGGAGCTGGCTCGCCCGGCTGCGCAGTACCGGCGCGGCACGCAGCACGTTGGCCCGGCGGGCCGCGTCGGCTCGGACATTCACCGCGTTCGCGCACCGCCGCGGGTTGCTGGAGCGTGATCCGGGCGCGCTGCTGGCCAGCCCCAAGCCGCAGCGGGAGTTGCCGGCGGTGCTCGCGGCGGGCCAGGCGCGGACGCTGCTCGAGTCCGCGGACGACCCGACGCCGGCCGGCCTGCGGGACCGGCTCGTCCTCGAACTCCTGTATGCCACCGGTATCCGGGTGGGCGAGCTGGTCCGGTTGGACGTGGACGACGTGGACCGGGAGCGTCGGCTGGTCCGCGTGATCGGCAAAGGCGACAAGGAGCGTTCGGTGCCGTTCGGCGCACCGGCGGACCGGGCGCTGCGGGCCTGGCTCGACCGCGGCCGGCCGGTGCTGGCCAACGCGTCCAGTGGGCCGGCGCTGCTGCTCGGCAACGCCGGCCGGCGGCTCGACCCGCGGGCCGCGCGCCGGCTGGTGCACGCGCAGCTGAGTCAGGTCGAGGGTGCCCCGGACCTGGCGCCGCACGGGCTGCGGCACAGCGCTGCCACCCACCTTCTCGAGGGTGGCGCCGACCTCCGCATCGTGCAGGAGCTCCTCGGGCACGCCAGCCTGGCGACCACACAGATCTACACCCACGTCTCGGTGGAGCGGCTCCGCGCCGCCTACCGGCAGGCGCACCCCCGGGTATAGCGCCGGCCACGCCGGCGCCAGCCGGTGGTTCGGGCCGAGGCCGGTCACGGTGGGCGTCGCCGACCGCCGATCAACATCGCCGCCACGGCCAGGCCGGCTGCGGCAAGCACGGGCGCAGGCGGGGTCGGCGGCAGCCGGTGCCGATTGGCTGCTGCGGTTGGCCTCGTGTCCACGATCGGCTCCCGGACGTCAGAGGTGTTCGGCGCCGCGGCCGGGCCCGCCCCCAGGGCCGGCGCGGCTGGAGTCGCCTCGCCGGCTGGAGTCGCCTCGCCGGGTGGAGTCGCCTCGCCGGCTGGAGTCGCCTCGCCGGCCGCGCTCGCCCCGCCGGCTCGAGCCGGCCCGCCGGCCGCCCCGCGGCTGCCGTTCGCGGTTCGGTCGCCGTTCGCGCCGGGGTTGCCGAGTGGTAGCAGCCGGATCGGCCCGCGCCGGAGCAGGTCCAACGGGTCAAGGTAGGCATCGTCACGGCGCACGCCCCAGTGCAGGCAGGCGGCCTCGGGGCAGCCGGGATGGCCGGCGGCGAGCCGGCCGATAGCCGCACCGGCCCTGACCCGGGTGCCCGGCTGGACGGAGACCTGCACTGGTTCGTAGGTGGTGCGTAGACCGTTGGCGTGCTGGATCGAGACCACGCCACGGCCGGCCAGGACACCGGCGAACGCGACGACGCCGGGCCCGGCCGCGAGCACCGGCGTGCCTGCGGCCGCGGCCAGATCGACGCCGCGGTGACCGGGCCCGTACCGGCTCAGCGGCGGGTCGAACCGGCGGGTCACCCTGGGTTGCCCCGGCAGCGGCCACTGCCATCCGCCCGCCGGCCGGACCGCCGGACCGCCGACCGGCTCGGCGGCTGGCATGGTGACCGGCGCTCTCTCGTGGTGGTGGGCGGGCAACAGCATCGGGGGAAGGGCCAGCGGGACGACGAGGCAGACGGTGGCGAGGTGTATGCGGGACATGGTTCGACTCTGCGGCGGGTGCGCCGGGCCCGGACCCCCGCGAACAAGATCTGTGGACGAGACCTTGGGCTGTGGACAGCGGGTTGCCGGCCGGGCGGCAATCGTGCTACAGGGCCGGTTGGCGGTTGGTGTAAACCACGCTGTAGGGTGATGGCAGCGGCCTGCGCAGGCAGGCCGACTTCGCGTGTCCGTCTCAGCCATCCACGGCACGCTTCGCCGGGAGCCCGGGGAAGCGGTTCGAACGGGTTGAGGTGGCGGCCTCCTCGGTCCCGCGCCGGCGTCCTGCCGGACGGGCGGACAACAGCCGCGACAACGGGCACCAGGGTGGTGGCCAACCCGGTCGCCGCGACAACCGAGGCTGCCCGGCAGACGCCGGGCGACAGGAGGACAGGCCGGCCATGGCCGTCGTCACGATGCGGCAGTTGCTCGACAGCGGTGTCCACTTCGGACACCAGACCCGGCGCTGGAACCCGAAGATGAAGCGGTTCATCTTCACCGAGCGCAACGGCATCTACATCATCGACCTGCAGCAGACGCTGATCTACATCGACAAGGCGTTCGAGTTCGTCCGGGAGACCGTTGCGCACGGCGGCACGATCCTGTTCGTGGGCACCAAGAAGCAGGCCCAGGAGGTCGTCGCCGAGCAGGCGCAGCGGGTCGGCATGCCCTTCGTGAACCAGCGCTGGCTGGGCGGGATGCTGACCAACTTCTCCACTGTCTACAAGCGACTGCAGCGGCTCAAGGAGCTCGAGGTCCTGGAGCAGACCGGCAGCAACTCGGCGCTCACCAAGAAGGAGCAGCTGATCCTCAGCCGGGAGCGGATCAAGCTGGAGCGCACGCTGGGTGGAATCCGGGACATGTCCCGGGTGCCGAGCGCGATCTGGGTGATCGACACCAAGAAGGAGCACATCGCCGTAGGCGAGGCGCGCAAGCTTGGTATCCCGGTGGTCGCGATCCTGGACACCAACTGCGACCCGGACGAGGTCGACTACAAGATCCCCGGCAACGACGACGCGATCCGCAGCGCTGCTCTGCTCACCCGCGTGATCGCGGACGCGGTCGCCGAGGGTCTGATGACCCGGGCCGCCGCCGCCGCGAACGCCGGCCGCGACTCCGACGGCAGCGACAAGCCGGCCGTGGCCGGCCAGATCGGCCGGGACGAGCCGCTGGCCGAGTGGGAGCGCAACCTGCTCATCGGCGACACGACCGCCGCCGCCGCGCCGGCCGACGTCGTTCCGTCCGAGGAGCCGGTCGCCCAGCCGGTCGCGGAGGAGTCGGCCCAGCCGGCCGCCGAGCCGGTCCAGCCAGTTGCGGAGCCGGCCCAGGCGGCCGTGGAGCCGGTTGCCGAACCGGTCGTCGAGCCAGTCGCCGAGCCGGTCGCGGACGACGTCGTCGCCCCGGCCGTCGAGACTGTGAGCAACTAGCCCACCTCGACCGTCCGCTGGCCAGCGCTGACCATCATGCCGACGATCACGACCGCTCGGGCAGAGCCGGTGGGGTGTGGCTACGGCCGCCCCACCGGCACCGGTCCAGCGCTCCGGGGATGCCGGCCGGCCCGAGCCCGCAGCGCAACCAGTCAACCGTCACCGCCCCGCCAGTCCGCCCCGCCAATCCGGCCGGCCGGCCAGCCAGCCGGCCAGTCCGGCCAGTCCGGCCGGCCGGCCAGCCCGGCCAGCCCGGCCAGCCCGGCCGGCCAGCCAGTCCGGCCAGTCAGCCAGTCCGGCCAGCCCGGCCAGTCAGCCCGGCTGGTGCGGGCCTACTCGACTGGATGGGACGGCGGTCCGCTGGGCCCCGGTGCCGGCAGGAACGCCGGCCAGCTGGCCGGCGAAAAGCGGTGGGGCGGCTCGGGCCGGTTGACGCAGCATTGAGACAATGTAGGTAACACGAAGCAGAGAGCGAGTCATGGCAACTATCACCGCAGCGGACGTGAAGCGGCTTCGCGACCTCACCGGCGCGGGCATGATGGACAGCAAGAAGGCGCTGGAGGAGTCCGAGGGCGACTTCGACAAGGCCGTCGAGGTGCTCCGGATCAAGAGCGGAGCCAAGGTGAGCAAGCGCGGCGCCGAGCGGGTGGCGTCCAACGGGCTGATCGCCGCGGCCGAGGGCGCGCTCATCGAGCTGAACTGTGAGACCGACTTCGTCGCGAAGAACGAGCAGTTCCAGCAGTTGGCGGCGGACATCGTGGCGCACGCCGCGGCGGCCCGCCCGGGCGACGTCCAGGCGCTGCTGGCCGAGAAGCTGGCCGACGGCCGCACCGTGGCCGAGAACATCGACTCGGTGGCCGCCGTGATCGGCGAAAAGCTGGAGCTGCGCCGGGTCGTGATCTTCGATGGTCAGGTGGCCACGTACATGCACCGCCGCACTCCGGACCTGCCGCCCCAGGTGGGCGTGCTGGTCGAGTTCAGCGGCGAGGACATCGGCGTCGCCCGCAGCACCGCGATGCAGATCGCCGCGATGCGCCCGCAGTACGTCACCCGGGACGAGGTCCCGGCGGATGTCGTGGCGAGCGAGCGGCGGATCGCCGAGGCCACCGCCCGCGAGGAGGGCAAGCCGGAGGCCGCGCTGCCGCGCATCGTCGAGGGTCGGCTGAACGGCTTCTTCAAGGACACCGTGCTCTTGGAGCAGTCGTCCGTGCAGGACCAGAAGAAGACCGTCAAGGCGTTGCTGGACGGGGCCGGCGTTGCCGTGACCCGGTTCGCGCGTTTCGAGGTCGGCCAGCCGTAGGGCAGGATCGGTACGCACGCGACTGTCCGTGATCGAACGGCGAGGAGGCTGGTTGCCGATGACCGAGATCCAGCAAGCCACCTCCGCCCGGCTCGGCCCGGACCCGGCGTCCAGCCCGGCCGCTGACCCCGGCTCGGCCGCCGACCCCGGTCCAGCCGCCGACCCTGGCTCGGCCCCTGGCTCGGCCCCTGGCTCGGCCGCTGGCCCCGGCTGGGCCCCCGGTTCGGTCCCCGGCTTGGCCGCTGACCCCGGTTCGGCCGGCGGCCCAGCTGCCGACCCTGGCTCGGCCCGCGACGTGGCCGCTGACGCTGGCTCGGCCGCTGACCCCGGATCGGTCCCCGGCTTGGCCGCTGACCCCGGTTCGGCCGGCGGCCCAGCCGCCGACCCTGGCTCGGCCCGCGACGTGGCCGCTCACGCCGGCCCGGCCGCTGACCCCGGTTCGGTTCGCGGCCCGGCCGCTGACGCCGGCTCGGCCCCCGGCCCGAACAGCGGGCCAGGGGTCTGGCTCGGCCCCGGCCCGGCGGCCGCCCCCGGTCCGGCCGCCGCCCCCGGCCCCGCCTCCCGGCCGGGCCCGGCACCGCTCCCGGGGCCCGGCCCGAACACCGGACCAGGCACCCGGGTCGGCCAGGCGGCCCGGCCCGGCCCGGGCGATGGGCTGGCGACCGGGTTCGGTCCGGACGTCCGGCCGGAGCCGCGTGGCGACGGGCGGCCGGCCCGCGATGGCGGCGCCGGGGCGCGCCCGCCGGCGGTGGTTCGAGGTTCGGACGCCGCAACGCTGGGCCGGCCGGACGCGATGGACGGTCCGGGGGCGCTGCCGTGGAGCCGGGTGCTGCTGAAGCTGTCCGGTGAGGCGCTGTCCGGCGGGGGCGGGCTCGGCGTCGACCCGAATGTGGTCTCGCTGATCGCCAAGCAGGTGGCGGCGGTGGCCCGGGCCGGCGTACAGGTGGCGATCGTGGTCGGCGGCGGCAACTACTTCCGGGGCGCGGAACTGTCCGACCGCGGCATGGACCGGGCCCGCGCCGACTACATGGGCATCCTCGGCACCGTGATCAACTGTCTGGCCCTGCAGGACTTCCTGGAGAAGCAGGACATCGAGGTCCGGGTGCAGACCGCGATCACGATGGGCCAGGTGGCCGAGCCGTACATCCCGCTGCGGGCGATCCGGCACCTGGAGAAGGGCCGCGTGGTGATCTTCGGCGGCGGCCTCGGGGTGCCTTACTTCTCGACCGACACCTGCGCCGCGCAGCGCGCCATGGAGATCCACTGCCAGGTGCTGCTGATGGGCAAGAACGGCGTGGCCGGGGTCTACAGCGCCGACCCCCGGCTGCATCCGGACGCCACCCTCTACCGCACGCTGCGGTACGAGGAGGTGCTGCTGGCCGGGTTGAAGGTGGCCGACGCGACCGCGTTCAGCCTCTGCATGGACAACGACCTGCCCATCGTCGTGTTCGATCTACTCACTGAGGGCAACATCGCCCGCGCTGTCGCTGGTGAGAGGATCGGCACACTCGTGAATTCGACCGGTTAGACCCCGGGCACAGCACACCGTCGCCACCGCCGCGGATCGCATCAGGAGGCCAGAGTGATCGACGACACGCTCCTTGAGGCCGAGGAGAAGATGGACAAGGCGGTCTCCGTGGCCCGGGAAGACCTCGGAACGCTGCGCACCGGTCGGGCCAGCCCGCAGATGTTCGCCCGGCTGCACGTGGACTACTACGGCTCGGCCACCCCGATCCCGCAGATGGCGTCCATCAACGTGCCCGAGGCGCGGATGGCGGTGATCAAGCCGTACGACCCGAACCAGTTGAACGCGATCGAGAAGGCCATCCGCGACTCCGACCTCGGGGTCAACCCGACCAACGACGGCATGATCATCCGGGTGGTGTTCCCGCAGTTGACCGAGGAGCGCCGGCGTGACCTGGTGAAGGTGGCCCGGCACAAGGGCGAGGAGGCGAAGGTCTCCATCCGCAACGTCCGCCGGCACGCCAAGGACGCGTTGGACAAGCTGGCCAAGGACGGCGAGGTCGGTGAGGACGAGGTCCGCCGGGCGGAGAAGGAGCTGGACGAGACGACCTCGAAGTACGTCACGCACGTCGACGAGGTCGTCAAGCACAAGGAAGCCGAACTTCTCGAGGTCTGAGGTCGGCGGGGATCCCGGCCGGTTCCGGCCGGCGCGACGGGTGGGGGCGACGTGGTCGGGGGTGGGGTGATGGCGGGCGCTCCGCCGGCGCCGCGGCGCGGCCGGGCCGGCCGCAATCTGCCGGCCGCGATCGGGATCGGCCTCGGCCTCGGCGGGCTCGTGCTGGCCGGGCTGTTCACCTACCGGCTCGGCTTCGTCATCCTGCTCGTGGTCGTGATCGCGGCCGCGATCTGGGAGATCACCCGGGCGGTGAGCCGGGCCGAGGCGCGGCCGCCGCTGATCCCGTTGCTGGTCGGCGGCGTCGCGATGGACCTGCTGGCCTGGTACCGCGGCTCCGAGGCGCTGGCCGTCGCGTTCCTGCTGACCGCGCTCGGCTGCCTGGTCTGGCGGCTGGCCGAGGGACCGGTCGGCTACCTGCGGGATGTCTCCACGGCCGTGTTCATCGCGCTGTACGTGCCGTTCCTGGCCGGCTTCGCGGTGCTGCTGACCGTGCCGGGGGACGGCGCCCGGCGGGTGGTCACGTTCATCGCGACCGTGGTGTGCAGCGACGTCGGCGGCTACGTCACCGGTGTGTTCCTCGGCCGGCACCCGATGGCGCCGACGGTCAGCCCGAAGAAGTCCTGGGAGGGCTTCACCGGTTCGGTACTGGCCTGCGTGCTGGCCGGGGTGATCTTCCTGCACTTCTACTTCCACGCCCCGTGGTGGCAGGGGGCCCTGTACGGGCTGGCGATCGCGGTCACCGCGACCCTCGGCGACCTAGGCGAGTCGATGCTGAAGCGGGATCTCGGCATCAAGGACATGGGCCACCTGCTGCCCGGCCACGGCGGCGTGATGGACCGGCTCGACTCGCTGCTGCCGGCCGCCGCGGTCGCCTACCTGCTGCTGTCCGCCTTCGCCCCGACCGGCTGACCCGCCGGCCCGGCCCGGCCCGGCCGGCCTGGCCGGCTCGCTCCCGGCCCGGCCGGCCCGCTCCCGGCCCGCTAGCCTGCCGCCGGCCCGACCGACCTGCCGACCCGCCGGCCCCGACCCGGCGTCTGCGACACTGAGTAAGCGATGACCGCGCTACCTCTAGTTTTCGATGCCCCGCGCCGTGCCCTGCCGCCGCGTCACCTCGCCGACCTCAGCCCGGCCGAGCGTCGCGCGGCGGTGGCCGAGCTCGGCGAGCCGGCGTACCGGGCCAACCAGCTGTCCGCGCACTACTTCGGCCGGTTGGCCGACGACCCGGCCACGATGACCGACCTGCCGGCCGCCGCCCGCGACCGGCTCGCCGGGGCACTGCTGCCGCCGCTGCTGACCGTTGTCCGGCACGTTGCCTGCGACGACGGCACCACCCGCAAGACGCTCTGGCGCGGGCACGACGGGACGCTGCTGGAGAGCGTGCTGATGCGCTACCCGGACCGGGTCACGCTCTGCGTCTCCAGCCAGGCCGGCTGCGGAA
This sequence comes from uncultured Actinomycetota bacterium, assembly GCA_963714145.1. Taxonomy (GTDB): domain Bacteria; phylum Actinomycetota; class Actinomycetes; order Mycobacteriales; family CADCTP01; genus JBBWZH01. The sequence goes on from OY970235.1 coordinate 521,695, forward strand.
TGGCCTGCCCGTTCTGCGCCACCGGGCAGGCCGGGCTGACCCGCAACCTGTCCACGGCGGAGATCGTCGAGCAGGTACTGGCCGGGGCGCGCGCGGTGCGGCGGGGCGAGGTCGGGCCGCCGGCCCGGCTGTCCAACGTCGTGTTCATGGGTATGGGCGAGCCGCTGGCGAACTACGGCCGGGTGCTCGGCGCCGTCCGCCGGCTCACCGACCCGGCGCCGGACGGGCTGGGCCTGGCCCAGCGGTCGATCACCGTGTCGACGGTCGGCCTGGTGCCGGCCATGCGCCGGCTCGCGGACGAGGACCTGCAGGTCACGCTCGCGGTCAGCCTGCACGCGCCGGACGACGAGCTGCGCGACACGCTGGTGCCGGTGAACACCCGCTGGAACGTCGCCGAGGTGCTGGACGCCGCCGCGCGCTACGCGCAGCGCTCCGGTCGCCGCGTCTCGATCGAGTACGCGTTGATCCGGGACGTGAACGACCAGCCGCGGCGTGCCGACCTGCTCGGCCGGCTGCTGCGCGACCGGATCGGCGGCGCGCTCGCGCACGTGAACCTGATCCCGCTGAACCCCACCCCGGGCAGCGAGTGGGACGCCAGCCCGCGCCGGGCGCAGCGGGAGTTCGTCGACCGGCTACGCGCGCACGGGGTGTCGACCACGGTGCGGGACACCCGCGGCCGGGAGATCGCCGGCGCCTGCGGCCAACTCGCCGCCGCCGACGCCTGACGGCGCCCGGCCCGGCCCGGCGGGACCGGAACTGCGGTGACCGGGCAGCCAAATAGCTACTGGCCGCACCGCGGGGTCCGCGGGGGCTCGGCCCCCGCGGCCAGCATGACGGGCGAGCCAGGCGAGCGCTCTCCGCGAGCAGACTCCGGCCGAGGCGGTCCTGGTACGGCTCAGGACCGCCAGGCGTTCTTCCGCCGGTGCCAGTCGAGACCGAGCAGGATCGCCAGCAGCGCGGCGAAGCCGTCCACCCAGATCATCTCGGTACGGCTGTAACGGGTGGTGAAGTTGAGCACGATCAGCGCGCCGATGCAGAGCACCCCGGCGACCCGGGCCCACTTGCCGAACTCGGCGTGCCAGCCCCAGTCCTCCGGCTGCTCGTGCCGGTGCTCGGGCGCGTCCCCGTCACTGTGCGCCTCGTCGATCGACACCGGACACCCTCCTCGTCTGAAGTAGGTGCTCATCATCGCAGGCCCGGCCGGGCTCACCAGTGTTGGGCGGCGGCGTAGAGCGCTGCCGCGGTGGCGCCCAGCCGGGGGCCCCAGATCGTGCCGCGCATGCCCTGGTACGAGAAGCTGGTCAGGGAGTAGACGACGCCGATGCCGGTGGTCGAGAAGCTGGTGAGCCAGGGCCCGCCGCTGGCGCCGGCGGTCATCGTGCAGGCCAGCCCCAGCGCCGGCGTGCCGAACGGGTCGGCCCTGCTGCTGCCCCGGCAGAACGTGGCGCGGCGGCCGGCGTCCGGGGCGGCGCCGGGGTAGCCGAACGCCCAGACGTACCGGCCCGGCCCCAGCCCGAATTCCACCGGCAGGCCGCCCACCACGTCGCCGAGATGCTGGCCGTCCAGCGTGTTCAGGACGGCGAAACCGATGTCGTCCGGGGCCCGGCCGGTGTGCACCCAGCCGGTCGGGGCGGCCAGCCGGCGCGCCGTCCAGGTCCCGAACGGCCGGCGGCCGGCCCGGTAGCCGGGGACGAACACCCAGTTCCGCGCGTACGGCCCGGGGCCGGCGTTGACGCAGTGGCCGGCGGTGAGCACGGTGTCCTGGTTGCGGCTGCGGACCGCGGTGCCGGAACAGGAATAGTCCTGGCCGCGCAGGGTGAAGAAGACCCGGCCGACCGCTCGGGTGACCTCGCCGCCGCCGTTCCACGGGGTGGCCCGGGTGACCGGCCGCGGGTCGACCTGGCGCAGCGGCCGCAGCGGTGTGGCGTGCCGCCGGGCCCGGCCGCCGAGGCCGGCGCCGGTCTGCGGGTCGGCGTCCGGCCGGGCCGCGCGGCGCATCCGCCCGTCCGTCCAGTACGCCTGGACCGCCGACTGCTCGGTCGCGGTGATCGCGGCGGGCGCCGAGTCGAGCGGCTCGGCGGCGCCGTCGACCGGCGCCGGCGCGAGCCGGGCGGAGGCGGGGGTGATCACGACGAGAGAGACCAGCAGCAGTGCCCCCACGACACGCATGGCAGCGGACCTCCACCGACTGTCGTGACCAATTGTAGTCGATCAACGACTTACAGTAAGAGAAGGAGCGCATGGGAGCAACCGGCTCGCCTCCCGCGGGCCGCCGCTCGGCCCGCGGTCCGCGGGACGCCGGTCCGCTGGGCCCCAGGCCCGGTCTGCTGGCCCGGTCTGCTGGCCCGGTCTGCTGGCCCGGTCTGCTGGCCCGGTCTGCTGGCCCGGTCTGCTGGCCCGGTCTGCTGGGCCGGTCTGCTGAGGCCCGGGCCCGGTCTACCGGGCCCGGGCTGCTGGACGCCGGTCTGGGCCCTGGGTCCGGTCGGCTGGGCCGGCTAGATCCGGCTCCAGGCTTCGGTGAGCACCGAGCGGAGGATCTGTTCGATCTCGTCGAACTGGGTCTGGTCGCAGACCAGCGGCGGCGCCAACTGGACGACCGGGTCGCCGCGGTCGTCGGCGCGGCAGTAGAGGCCGGCGTCGAACAGGGCGCCGGAGAGGAACCCGCGCAACAGCCGCTCGGACTCCTCGTCGTCGAAGGTCTCCCGGGTGGTCTTGTCCTTGACCAGTTCCAGGCCGTAGAAGAAGCCGGCGCCGCGGACCTCGCCGACGATCGGCAGGTCGAGCAGCTTCTCCAGGGTGGCGCGGAAGGCGGCCTCGGAGCGCAGCACGTGCCCGCACAGGTCCTCGCGGTCGAACAGGTCCAGGTTCGCCAGCGCCACGGCAGCCGATACCGGGTGCCCGCCGAACGTGAAGCCGTGCAGGTACGAGGTGGCGCCGGAGAGGAACGGTTCCATCAGCCGGTCGGAGACGAGCATCGCGCCGATCGGGGAGTAGCCGGACGTCATGCCCTTGGCGCAGGTGATGATGTCGGGCTGGTAGCCGTACCGGTCGGCGGCGAACATGTGCCCGAGCCGGCCGAACGCGCAGATCACCTCGTCCGAGACGAGCAGCACGCCGTACTTGTCGCAGATCTCGCGGACCCGGTCGAAGTAGCCGGCCGGCGGCGGGAAGCAGCCACCCGAGTTCTGCACCGGCTCCAGGAAGACCGCGCACACCGTCTCGGGCCCCTCGTACTGGATGAGCCGCTCGATGTCGTCGGCGCAGTCCAGCGTGCAGGCAGCCAGGTGGGAGCAGGTGTGGCAGCGGTACCGGTTGGTGTTCATCACCTTGTGCGCGCCGGGCACGAGCGGCTCGAAGTCCTGCTTGGCGGCCGGGATGCCGGTGATCGACAGCGCCCCCATCGTGGTGCCGTGGTAGGCGATCGACCGGCTGATCACCTTGTACCGGTTCGGCTGGCCGGTCAGCTTGAAGTACTGCCGGGCCAGCTTCCAGGCGCTCTCCACCGCCTCGCCGCCGCCGGTGGTGAAGAAGACCCGGTTCAGGTCGCCCGGGGTGAGGCTGGCCAGCCGCTCGGCCAGCTCGATCGCCTTCGGGTGCGAGTAGCTCCAGAGCGGGAAGAACGCCAGCTCGGCGGCCTGCTTGTAGGCCGCCTCGGCCAGTTCGACCCGGCCGTGCCCGGCCTGCACCACGAACAGGCCGGACAGCCCGTCGAGGTAGCGCCGGCCGTGCGAGTCCCAGATGTAGGGGCCCTCGCCGCGGACGATCACCGGCACCTGCCGGTCCGCGTACGAGGACATCCGGGTGAAGTGCATCCACAGGTGATCGCGGGCGCTGGCCGACAGCGCGTCCGCGTCGGGCAGCGGGGCGGAGGTGGGCCCGTTCGGCGTCGTGGTCATCGCGTCCCCCAGGAGTAGGTCTGCTTTGCCAGCTTGAGGTAGACGAATGTCTCGGTATCCCGGACGCCGGGCAGGCTGCGGATCCGTTCGGACAGCAGCCGGAGCAGGTGGTCGTCGTCCTCGCAGACGACCTCGAGCAGGATGTCGAACGAGCCGGCCGTGATCACCACGTAGTCGACCTCGTCGATCTCGGCCAGCCGGTCCGCCGCGGCGACCAGGTCACCGTCCACCCGGACGCCGATCATGGCCTGCCGGGCGAAGCCGACCTGCATCGGATCGGTGACCGCGACCACCTGCATCACGCCCGCGTCGATCAGCCGCTGCACCCGCTGCCGCACCGCGGCCTCGGACAGCCCCACGGCCTTGGCCAGCGCCGCGTACGAGCACCGGCCGTCCCGCTGCAGCTCTTCGATGATCTTCTTGTTGACCTCGTCGGTGAGCGCCGGTGACCGGGTCGGCCGTGCGGTCACCCGGCGCCTCGGTCATCCGGCCCGGGCGTCCGGGGCGCCGGCGGGGTGTCCAGATCCGGCGCCACGATCAGGTTCTCTTCCGAGTCGGGCAGCCGCAGCCCGGCGGTGAGCGGCGGGCCGGCCAGCACGACCGGCCGGGTGTACCGGGTCAGCGTGCGGCCGCGGAAGAACGCCGGCATCGCGACCTCGGTGACGATCATCAGGATGACTCCGAGCAGCAGCGCGCCGATGCCCAGCAGGAACACCCCGCCGACGCCGTGGAACGAGGTGTCGCCGTAGTCCTCGGCGAACATGTCCTTGGCGCTGCGCAGGAACGCGCCGAGCAGGATGATCCCGCCCAGCAGCGGCAGTACCCCCTTGAGTAGCAGGTCCTTCCCGGACCGGGTCAGCTCGTGCCGGAAGTACCAGGCGCAGGCGAAGCCGGTCAGCCCGTAGTAGAACGCGATGAGCAGGCCGATCGAGGTGATCGAGTCGGCCAGCACGTTGCCGGAGATCAGCGTCAGCGCGACGTAGAAGATGATCGACGCGGCGCCCATCGCGATCGTGGAGAAGGTCGGGGTGAGGTAGCGCGGGTGCACCTTGGCGAAGCCGCGCGGCAGCGCCTTGTAGACCGCCATCGACAGCGTGGTGCGGGCGGTCGGCAGGATCGTGGTCTGGGTCGACGCGGACGCCGAGGTGAGCGTGGCGATGATCAGCAGCGTCACCCCGACGCTGCCCAGCACCGAACTGCCCAGCACCGCGAACACGTCGTCGGAGTTCTCCGGGTTGGCCAGGCCCAGGCCGGTCTCGCCGACCCCGGCGTAGGCCTGCGCGGCGACCGTGACGACGGCGTAGGTGGCCAGCAGCACCAGGGTCGACAGCACCGCGGCCCGGCCCGGGGTGCGGCCCGGGTCGTCGGTCTCCTCGTTCACCGCGACCGCGGTGTCCCAGCCCCAGTAGATGAACACGGCCAGCAGCAGCCCGTCGGACAGCGCCGACATGCTGTCCACCCCGAACGGGTTGAACCAGGACAGCGAGGGGTGCATCGAGCCGTCCGGCGCGTGCCCGGAGTAGACCTTGATCAGCGCGATCACCGCGAACAGCACCAGCACGATGACCTCGGCGCCGAGCAGGAAGTACTGGGTGCGGGCGGAGACCTCGATGCCGACGTAGCAGATCCAGGTCATCACGGCGATCCAGAGCACGCCGACGAACGTCGTCCAGAACGTGCTGTCGGCCAGGCCGTCCGCATGGATGAGCCGGAACGTGTAGATGCCGGCGATCTGGGCCAGGTTGGCCATCACGATCACGTCCGCGGCGACGATGCCCCAGCCGCCGAGCCAGCCGGCCCGCGGCCCGAAGGCGCGGGCGGCCCAGGTGAAGGTGGTGCCGCAGTCCGGCTCGACCCGGTTCATCTGGTCGTAGGCGATCGCGATGAACAGCATCGGGATGAACGCCACCAGCATGATCGCCGGGGCCTGCACCCCGACCGCCAGGACGACGAAGCCGAGGGTCGCGGCCAGGCTGTACGCCGGCGCGGTGGACGCGACGCCGATGACGATGCTCGATAACAGGCCCAACGCCCCGGTTTTGAGGCCTTTTCCGGACTGTTCTGCCAGTTCGACATTGCTCATGGCGGCCCCCTCGACCTGTTGTGACGACGGTTATCGCAGGTGTAGCCGCAGCTACGCAAGGGTTTCCGTGGCGGGTGCTGCGGGCCGGCATCGATTCCGGTAAGAATGCGGATGCTCAACGCCGGTCGGGGTGCCCCGCGGGTACCGGGAGAGGCACCTGCCGGCATCCGGAGGGAGGCTCCGTGCGGCTGCTGGTGGTGGGCGCCGGCGGGGTCGGCGCCGCCGTCGCCCGGATCGCGGCTGGTCGCGGCTTTGTCGAGGCGCTCGTGCTGGCCGACCTGGACGCCGCCCGGGCCGCCCGGGCCGCCGCGGCGACCGGCTCGGATCGCGTCACCGCGGTCAGCCTGGACGCCTCGGATTCCGTGGCGGTGGCCGAGTTGGCCACCGCGGTGCGCGCCGACGCGGTGCTGAACGCCTGCGACCCCCGGTTCGTCATGCCGATCTTCAACGCCTGCCTGGCCGCCGGCGTCACCTATCTGGACATGGCGATGTCGCTGTCCCGCCCGCACCCGGAGCAGCCGTACGCGCTGCCCGGGGTGAAGCTCGGCGACGACCAGTTCGCCACCGCGCCGCGGTGGGCCGAGCGCGGGCTGCTCGCCCTGGTCGGCATCGGGGTCGAGCCGGGCCTGTCCGACGTGTTCGCCCGGTACGCCGCCGACAGCCTGTTCGCCGACATCGACGAGATCGGCGTCCGGGACGGCGCGGACCTGGTCGTCACCGGGCCGGACGGGCAGCCGATGTTCGCGCCCACCTTCTCCATCTGGACCACGATCGAGGAGTGCCTGAACCCGCCGGTGGTCTGGGAGCGCGACCGCGGCTGGTTCACCACCGAGCCGTTCAGCGAGCCGGAGGTGTTCCACTTCCCGGCCGGCATCGGCGCGGTCGAGTGCGTCAACGTCGAGCACGAGGAGGTGCTGCTGGTGCCGCGCTGGGTGGACGCGCGGCGGGTCACCTTCAAGTACGGCCTCGGCGCCGAGTTCATCGACGTGCTGCGGACGCTGCGCCGGATCGGTCTGGACCGCACCGAGCCGGTGACCGTCCGCGGCGGCAGCGTCTCGCCGCGGGACGTGGTCGCCGCCTGCCTGCCCGACCCGGCCACCCTGGGCGACCGGATGCGCGGCGCCACCTGCGCCGGCACCTGGGTGACCGGCACCGGCAAGGACGGCCGGCCGCGCGAGGTGTACCTCTACCACGTGGTCGACAACGAGTGGTCGATGCGCGAGTACGGGGCGCAGGCGGTGGTCTGGCAGACCGCGGTGAACCCGGTGGTGGCGCTGGAACTGCTCGACTCGGGCGCCTGGTCCGGCGCCGGCGTGCTCGGCCCGGAAGCACTGGACCCGCAGCCGTTCCTGGATCTCCTCGGCGCTCACGGGGCACCGTGGGGGATCGAGGACCGCCCGCTCACAACGCCCCCGGCCGGGCCTGCTACCGGGGCGTCAACCGGGGGGCCACCGTGATCGGCACCGCGATGTCCCTGGTCGCGTTGCCGGTCGCGGTGGCCGGGCAGGTGCTCGCCCGGGCCTGCCGCCGCGGGTAACGTCGCGATTGGCCGTGCTACCGGCCGCCCGTGCCGGCGGCCCTGACCGGAGGTTGCCGTGTCCGACCTGCTCGCCCGCCACCGCGCCGTCATACCGAACTGGGTCGCGCTCTACTACGACGAGCCGATCGAGATCGCGCGCGGCTCCGGCCGCCGGGTCTGGGACGCCGACGGCAACGGGTACCTGGACTTCTTCGCCGGCATCCTGACCAACATGCTCGGCTACGACGTGCCCGAGGTCCGCGCCGCGCTGACCGAGCAGATCGAGCGCGGCGTCATGCACACGTCCACGCTGTACCTGATCCGGTCCCAGGTGGAGCTCGCCGAGCAGATCGCCGAACTGTCCGGCATCCCGGACGCGAAGGTCTTCTTCACCACCAGCGGCACCGAGGCGAACGAGCTGGCGCTGATGCTGGCCACCGGCGCCCGCCGGTCGAACCAGGTGCTGGCGCTGCGCAACAGCTACCACGGCCGGTCCTTCACCGCGGTCGGCATCACCGGCATCCGCAGCTGGTCGGCGTCCTCGCTGTCGCCGGTGCAGGTGCACTACGTGCACGGCGGCTACCGCTACCGGTCCCCGTTCAAGGGCCTGTCCGACGCCGACTACACCGCCGCCTGCGTGGCCGACCTGCGCGACGTGATCGAGACCGCCACGTCCGGCGACGTGGCCTGCCTGATCGCCGAGCCGATCCAGGGCGTCGGCGGGTTCGCGGTGCCACCGGACGGCTTCTTCGCGGCCATGAAGGAGGTACTCGACCAGTACGGGATCCTGTTGATCTCGGACGAGGTGCAGACCGGCTGGGGCCGCACCGGCGAGCACTTCTGGGGCATCGGCGCGCACGGCGTCGTGCCAGACGTGATGACCTTCGCCAAGGGGCTCGGCAACGGCCTGTCCATCGGCGGTGTGGTCGCCCGGCGCGAGCTGATGGACGGCCTGCCGGCCAACTCGATCTCCACCTTCGGCGGCAACCCGCTGTCCACCGCCGCCGCCCGGGCCACCCTGCGGTACGCGCTGGAGCACGACCTGCAGGCCAACGCGCTCAAGGTCGGCGCCCGGCTGCTGTCCGGCCTGCGCGACCTGGCCGCCCGGCACCCCGCCATCGGCGACGTCCGCGGCAAGGGCCTGATGGCCGCCGTCGAGCTCGTCACTCCCGGCACCGACACACCGGACACCGCCGCTACCGCGCGCCTGATGGAGGAGACCCGCCGCGGCGGCCTGCTCGTCGGCAAGGGCGGCCGGTTCGGCAACGTCCTGCGCATCGCCCCACCGCTGACCCTCACCGAAGCCGAGGTGGACGAGGGCCTCACGATCCTCGGCACCGCCCTCGACACCCTGCCCAGCTGACCTGGCCAGGCCCGGCCCGGCTCAGGGCCGGCTCAGGGCGAGGTCGGGTCGAGGATGGTCAGCCCGGTGAACTGCTTGCGGAAGAAGCCGCGGTCACGGGTCAGCAACCGATCTGCCTGCAGGGTGGCGTGCGCGCCAATCAGGAAGTCGGCCACCACGCGGGTACGGGTGCCACCGGCCCTTCGGTAGCTCCGCCAGGCCTGCCCGGACTGGGCCGCGGTGGCTGGGTCCATCGGCGTGAACCGCACGCCCAGCCGATCCAACGCGCCCGCCGCGTCCGCCGTGGTGGGAAAGGCGGCGGCCACCTCGGCCCAGACGATGTCGCAGGCGATCAGCGCGCCCTCGGCCAGCACGGTGCGGACAGCGGCCACCGACGCCGTGCCGAACGTCGGGTCGGCGGAGAAGACGTCCAGCAGCACGCTGGTGTCGATCGCGGTGATCATTCGTCGGCCGGCCCGCGCAGGTCGTCGAGGAAGGCATCGGTTCCCTGGGGCAGCCGCAACACACCGAGGACGGCGTCGACCGGGTCGGAACTGGTCAGCTTGTGGGCCACCAGCCGGCCGTGATCTTCCTCGAAGTCGAGCACCGCGCCGGGCCGGATGCCCAACCGGTCGCGCAACGCCTTGGGGATGGTGACCTGACCCCGCTCGGACACAACACTCTTCATACTTTGAAGATACGAATTCGTACCTGGGGATGCAAGCGTGCGGCGGGTTCGCTCGGACGGTGCCCGGTGTGTCGCCGGGGCGGGATCTACCGGGACGTCTCGGGATGAGGTAGGAACTGTCGGGGCCGTTCGGGAGGGTGGACTGTGATCATCTTTGGGCTTGCGGTGTTCTTCTTCGGCAGTGTCGAGCAGGGCGTGTTCCACTGCCCGAACTGCGGCGGTGACCGGGAGTACAAGCGCAAGATCGGGCGGCGCTGGTTCACGCTGTTCTTCGTGCCGGTGATCCCGCTGAACAAGGTCGCCGAGGTGGTGCAGTGCGGCACCTGCAACACCCGGTACCAGCCGAGCGTGCTGTCGGTTCCGACCACCGGGCAGCTGGCCGCCGCGGTCCCGGCCGCGGTCGCCGCCGCCGCGTCGCTGGTGCTGCGTGCCGCCGCGCCCAGCATGGCCGCCCGGGCCCGCGCGATCGAGGCCGTCCGGCTGGCCGGCTCGGCCAACTACGGCGACCTGGACCTGGACGCCGAGCTGGCCCAGCCGCCGGCGGCGGTGCTGCGGCGGCTGGCCGAGGCGGGCGGCCCGCTCGCACCCGAGGCGCGGGAGCGCATCCTGGCCGAGGCCACCCGGGTCGGGCTGGCCGACGGCCCGCTCACCGCCGAGGAACGGCAGGCCCTCGGCGCGGTCGGGCCGGCCCTCTCCCTCACCGCCGCCCAGTTCTACGGCACCGTCTCGATGGTGGAGCAGTCCGCGCCACACTCGTGACCGGCCGGCCCGGCCGGCAAGTACGGTCGGGGGGTGGACTACCGGGGTGTGAGCCTGTGGTTGGACACCTGCGGGGATGATTTGCGGGCGCGTCCAGGGCTGGACCAGGACCTGGACGTGGACGTCGCCGTGGTCGGCGCCGGGTACACCGGGCTGTGGACGGCCTACTACCTCAGCGGGGCCGACCCGTCGCTGCGGATCGCGGTGCTGGAGCGGGAAGTGGCCGGGTTCGGGGCGTCCGGGCGCAACGGTGGCTGGTGTTCGGCGCTGTTCGCGGCCAGCCGGGAGGCGGTCGCGGCCCGGGCCGGCCGGGCCGCCGCGCTCGACCTGCAGCGGGCGATGATCGGCACGGTCGCCGAGGTCGGCCGGGTGGCCCGGGCCGAACACATCGACTGCGGCTTCCAGCGGGGCGGCACGCTGCGGCTGGCCACCCAGCCGGCGCACGTACCCCGGATCAGGGCCGCGGTGGCCGCGGACCGGAGCTGGGAGCTGTCCGAAGAGGACAGCCACTGGCTGGACGCGGAGCAGGCGCGCGACCGGCTCGCGGCTACCGGGGTGCTCGGCGCCGCGTACACGCCGCACTGCGCCCGGATCCAGCCGGCGGCACTGGTCCGCGGGCTGGCCCACGCGGTGGAGCGGCACGGGGCCCGGATCTACGAGGGCACCACGGTGCGGGAGATCAGGCCGGGGGAGGTGCGCACCGACCGCGGCCGGGTCCGGGCCGAGGTGGTGGTACGGGCCACCGAGGGGTTCACCCCGGCGCTGCCCGGGCTGCGCCGCGCCCTGGTCCCGGTGTACTCACTGCTGGTCGCCACCGAGCCGCTGCCGCCGGAGTTCTGGGCCGGTGCCGGCTGGGCCGGCCGGGAGACCGTGACCGACGGCCGGCACCTGCTGGTGTACGCGCAGCGCACCGCGGACGACCGGATCGCGTTCGGCGGCCGCGGCGCCCCGTACCACTGGGCGTCCGCCGTACGGCCCGGCTTCGACCGGGCCGACCGCGTGTTCGCCGCGCTGACCAGCACGCTGCGCAGCCTGCTGCCGGACACCAGGGACGCCGCGATCACCCATCGCTGGGGCGGCCCGCTCGGTGTCCCGCGGGACTGGTTCCCCTCCGTCGGGCTGCACCAGCGCACCGGGCTGGCCTGGGCCGGCGGCTACGTCGGGGACGGCGTCGGCACCGCGAACCTGGCCGGCCGGACGCTGGCCGACCTGATCCTGCGCCGGCACACCGAGCTGACCCGGCTGCCCTGGGTGGGCCACCGGTCGCGCCGCTGGGAGCCGGAACCGCTGCGCTGGCTGGGCATCAACGCATCCCGCTGGCTGGCCGCCAGCGCTGACGCCGCCGAGGCCAGGACCGGCCGGCCGGCCCGCCGCGCCGACCTGGTCGACCGCTTGACCGGCCACTGAGAACGCACCGACGAATGAGCAGGACGGTCGCGCCGACGCCGGGGGAGGAACCCCTCGCCGGGCCTTGCGTGCCCCCCTCCCCCGAGCCTCGGGCGACCATCTTTTCGCGCCTCGGGTAGAAGATAGTGTTTCTGATCCGTGGTTACCTGCCGTTTTCGCAAAGGAATCCGTCGCACCAAGGGGTGAAATATCGATGCCCCGGCGGCGCCGGAGCCGAATCCGTTCGGGTTGACCGGAAAGCGGACGGTTGACACGGAATACGCCGGGGTCACACGAAAATAGGACGGTTCCACGCTGGCTGCCGACCCGGATCAGGTCGGACGCCGTCCGGGCCCGCGCGCGGCCGGCGCCCTACGGGCGGCGGTAGGCGTCCGGGTGGCCGAGCAGGTCGGCGAGCGAGCGCAGTTCGGCCTCGAAGATCGGCTCGGCGTCCTGGACGGCGAACCGCAGGTGGCCGAACGCCTCCATGCAGACCGAGCCGTACAGCCGGATCCAGCAGGACAGGAAGACCTGCATCACGCCCAGTGGCAGCGGCACCGGAAGCCGGTCGCACCAGGCTTCCAGCTGCTCGCGCAGTGGAGTCTCGATCTCGTCGTCGGCCGGTACCGGGAACGGGCGGGCGACGTAGAGGCCGGCGACCAACCCGGCGAAGATCGCGCCGAACCGCTGGCCGGCCTCGTGCACCGGGCCCTCGGTCACGGTCCGGGGGGCCGCCCCATCGGGCTCTGGTGCGTCCGCGCCGGGTGCGCGGCTGACGCCGTCGATCGGGCTGCCGAACAGCAGTGCGAACTCCGGCGGGTGGGCCAGCGCCCAGCGCCGGAAGGTGCGGCTGGCCGTGAGTAGCCGGCCACCGAGGTCGTCCGCCGGCAGTGTGTCCGCGGCGGCCGTCATCTCGGCGCAGGCCTCGTCGTAGATGTCCGCGATCAGGTGCTCGAGGAGCACCTCCCGGCTCGGGAAGTAGCGGTAGAGCGCCGGCGCGGTCAGCCCCAGGTCGCGGGCCACCCCGCGCAGTGACAGCCCACCGGTGCCCTGCTCGACCAGCGCCCGCCGGGCCGCCTGCTTGATCTCCTGGACGGTTGCCGCCCGGAGCCGGTCCCGGCGGCTGATCGGTTCGGCCACGGTGCCGTGCCTCTCTGGTCGACCCGGGCCTGCCGACCCGGACTCCTTGACATCAGTGAACGGCGTATGCGAAGTTAACACCGTTCGCAGCTTACGCCGTTAACTGTTGCGGCGGGAGATCACAGCGTATCTCGGAGGGGTCATGTTCGAAGCGATCGGCCGGACCATGTACCGCCGTCGCCGCTGGGTGCTCGGCCTCGCGGTGGCCTTCCTCGCCTTCGCCGGTATCTGGGGCACCCAGGTCTTCGGCAAGCTCAGCGGCGCCGGCTTCGACGACCCGGGTAGCCAGAGCTACCGGGCCGCCCAGGTCGCCGCCGATCGGCTCGGCCGCGACGGCGCGGACGTCGTCGTGCTCTACCGCAGCGACACCGCCACCGTGGACGACCCGGCGTTCCAGCGCGCGGTCACGTCCACCCTCGCCGCGCTGCCGCGCTCGGTGGTCGACCAGGTCACCACCTACTGGGACAGCCGGGAGCCGCAACTGGCCAGCACCGACCGGCATGCCAGCTACGCCGTGCTGCGCCTGGTCGGCGACGAGGACCAGCGCATCGACGGCCTCGCCGCGATCGAGGACAGGCTCGCCGCGCCCGGCCTGGACACCGGGGTCGGCGGCGACACGGTGATCAACCGGGACATCAACGACCGGGTGGCCGAGGACATCGGCCGGGCCGAGTCGCTGTCCATGCCGATCGTGATGATCCTGCTCGTGATCATCTTCGGCAGCCTGGTCGCGGCCAGCCTGCCGCTGGCGATCGGTGTCATCGCGATCCTCGGCGCGTTCACCGCGCTGCGTGGCCTCACCTCCGTCACCGACGTCTCGGTCTTCTCCATCAACGTGATCACGATCCTGGGCCTGGGGCTGGCCATCGACTACGGCCTGTTCGTGGTCAGCCGGTTCCGCGAGGAACTGCGCCGCACCCAGTCGGTCGAGGACGCGGTCGCCCGCACGATGGCCACCGCCGGCCGTACCGTCGCGATCTCCGGCGTCACCGTCGCGGTCTCGCTGGCCGGGCTGCTGATCTTCCCGCAGGTGTTCCTGCGGTCGATGGGCTTCGGCGGGATCGCCGCGGTGCTGATCGCGATGATCGCCGCGCTGACCGTGCTGCCCGCACTGCTCGGTGTGTTCGGCCGCCGGGTGGACTCGCTGTCGGTGCGAGCCGGGGCGCGCCGGCTGTTCCGCCGCCCGGAGCGCTGCGCCCGGGTCGTGACCGCGGAGCGTGGCGCCTGGTACCGGATCGCGCACAGCGTGATGCGCCGCCCGGTGCTCTACACCGTCGGCATCGTCGCGGTGCTGATCGCCCTCGGGCTGCCGTTCCTGCGGGTCACCTTCGGCGGCATCGACGCCCGGGCGCTGCCCGCCGGCACCGAGAGCCGGCAGGTGGCCGAGGCGATCAACCGCGACTTCGCGCCGAACTCGACCAGCCCGATCGAGGCCGTCGTCACGCTGCCCCAGCCGGCCGCCGATCCGGCCGGGCAGGCCGCGCTGAACGGCTACCTGACCGCCGTCCGCGCCGTACCCGGGGTGACCGGCGCCCGGCTGACCGGCCTGGCCGGCGACACCGCCCGGATCGGGATCGGGTACGCGACCGAGCCGATCTCCACCGCGTCGCGTGACCTGGTCAACCGGATCCGGGCCCTGCCCGCCCCGGCCGGCGGCACCGTCCTGGTCGGCGGCCAGACCGCGGAACTGGTCGACCTGCTGCACAGTGTCGGCTCCCGGCTGCCCTGGATGGGCCTGCTCGTGCTGGTCGCCACGCTGGTGCTGCTGTTCCTCGCGTTCGGCTCGGTCGTGCTGCCGGTGAAGGCGGTACTGATGAACGTCCTGTCGCTGTCCGCCTCGTTCGGCGCGCTGGTCTGGATCTTCCAGGACGGGCACCTGTCCGGGCTGCTGAACTTCACCTCCACCGGTTCGGTGGAGGCGACCCAGCCGATCCTGGTGCTGGCCATCGTGTTCGGCCTGTCCATGGACTACGAGGTGTTCCTGATGTCGCGCATCCGCGAGGAGTACGACCGGACCGGCGACAACACCGCCGCGGTGGCCACCGGGCTGCAGCGCACCGGCCGGATCATCACCAGTGCCGCGCTGCTGATGGTGGTCGTGGTGGCCGCCTTCTCCGCCTCCGGCATCACCTTCATCAAGCTGATCGGGGTCGCGATGGTGCTGGCCATCGTGGTGGACGCCACCGTGGTCCGGGCGCTGCTGGTGCCGGCCACGATGCGGCTGCTCGGCCGGGCCAACTGGTACGCGCCGGGCCCGCTGCGCCGCTTCTACGCCCGCTACGGCCTGCGCGAGTCCGACGGTGAGGCCGCCCCGGTGCCGGCCCAGGTCGCCGCCTGACAATGCCCGCCCGCGCCGGTGGCGCCGACCTATCCGGTCGGCGCCACCGGCACGTTCGGCTGGGCGGGGTGTCGCGGCGGGCGGTGGTGCCACCCGAATGGGCAGCGCCACCGCGGCGGGGCGCTGGTAAGGGGCTGCGACAATGACGCGGTGAGTGTCCGCGAGGTCGTGCTGCTCGGTTCGACCGGCTCGATCGGCGTGCAGGCGATCGACGTGGTCCGGCACGCCGGCGACCGGTTCCGGGTGGTCGGGCTGAGCGGGGGCGGCGGCAATCTCGGGCTGCTGGCCGAGCAGGCCGTCTCGCTCGGGGTCGCGGTGGTCGCGGTGGCCCGCGAGTCGGCCGCGGCCGACCTCGCCGCCGCGCTGCGGGCCGCGGCCGGGCCGGGCGCCGCCGTCCCGAAGGTCCTGGCCGGGCCGGACGCCGCCGCCGAGGTCGCCGCCTGGCCGGCCGACATCGTGCTGAACGGGATCACCGGCTCGGTCGGCCTGGTGCCGACGCTGGCCGCGCTGGACGCCGGCCGCACCGTCGCGCTGGCGAACAAGGAGTCGCTGATCGCCGGCGGCCCGCTGGTGCTGGGCCGGGCCGCGCCCGGGCAGTTGGTGCCGGTCGACTCGGAGCACTCGGCGCTGGCCCAGTGCCTGCGCGGCGGCCAGCCGGGCGAGGTGCGCCGGCTGGTGCTGACCGCCAGCGGCGGGCCGTTCCGCGGCCGGCCCAGGGCCGAGCTCGTCGACGTCACGCCGGCGCAGGCGCTGGCCCACCCGACCTGGGCGATGGGCCCGGTGATCACCGTCAACAGCGCCACGCTGGTGAACAAAGGGCTCGAGGTCATCGAGGCACACCTGCTGTTCGACCTGCCGTACCGGGACATCGACGTGGTGGTGCACCCGCAGTCGGTGATCCACTCGATGGTCGAGTTCACCGACGGGTCGACGCTGGCCCAGGCCAGCCCGCCGGACATGCGGCTGCCGATCGCCCTCGCTCTGGCCTGGCCGGACCGGGTGCCCGGGGCCGCCGCCGCGGTCGACTGGTCGACCGCGAACACCTGGGAGTTCGAGCCGCTGGACGAGGAGGCGTTCCCGGCCATCGCGCTGGCCCGGGCGGCCGGCGAGGCCGGTGGGCTCGCGCCGGCGATGCTGAACGCGGCGAACGAGGAGGCGGTGTCCGCATTCCTGGCCGGGCGGCTGCCATTCCTCGGCATCGTGGAGCTGGTTGCCCGGGTTGTCGGTGAATGTCCCGGCACTGGGAACCCGCGTACCGTGGCCGATGTTGTTGAAGCGGAGGAGTGGGCCCGGTCCCGGGCCCGCGAGTTGATCATGACGGCCCGTGCGCCGCTGGCAGGGGAGTGACGGATGAGCTTCACCTTGGGCGTGGTGATCTTCGCGATCGGCATCGGCTTCTCGGTGGCCCTGCACGAGTTCGGTCACCTGCTGACCGCCAAGGCGTTCGGGATGAAGGCCACCAAGTACTTCGTCGGGTTCGGCCCGACGCTCTTCTCGTTCCGCAAGGGCGAGACCGAGTACGGCTTCAAGGCGATCCCGGCCGGCGGCTTCGTGAAGATCGTCGGAATGACCCCGCTCGAGGTGGACGACGACGAGCCCGCGCCGGCCCGCCGCGCGCCGGCCGCACCGGCCTCGCTGTTCCCGCCGCCGGGTGCCGGGCCGATGCCGGAACCGGGCCCGGACGGGCCGGCGACCATGGTGGCCGACCGGTCCGTGCTGCCGGCCGGGCCTGCGGCCGACAGCGCCGGCGCCGGCCCGGCCGGGGACGCTGAGGGTTCGGCCGACCCGGCCCGGCCGGCGGTGCCGGCGACCGTCCGGGTCGGCGGCGCCGAGGTGCGGGCCACCGGTGGCGAGCGGGCGTTCTGGCGGTTCCCGGCCTGGCAGCGCACGGTGGTGCTGTCCGCCGGGTCGATCACCCACCTGCTGCTCGCCATGATCGTGCTCTTCCTGGCGGCGCTCACCGCCGGGCTGCCGTTCAACCACGCGGTGATCGGCACGGTCGAGAAGTGCGTGGTAACCGTCGGCAGCACCGACGGCACGGTGCGAGACTGCCAGGCCGGCGACCCGACGTCCCCGGCCAGCGCGGCCGGGCTGCGCCCCGGCGACCGGGTGATCGAGGCCGACGGCAAGCGCATCAACACCTTCGACGACCTGGTCGCCGCGCTGCGGCCGCAGCCGGACAAGACCGTCTCGCTCACCTACCTGCGCGGTGGCGACCGGCACACGGTGAGCATCCCGATCGCGGCCGTCGACCGGAAGCCGGCCAGCGGCAGCGAGAAGGCGGTCAACGGGCTGGCCCGGGTCGGCGCGATCGGCATCACCCCCAGCTACACCGAGAAGTTCGGTCCGGCCAGCGCGGTCGGTGCCACGTTCCGGTTCACCGGCACGATCATCACCGGCACGTTCAGCGCGATCGGCCAGTTCCCGTCGAAGATCCCGACCCTGTTCAGCGCGCTGGCCGGCAACGAACGCGACCCGAACGGCCCGGTCAGCGTCGTCGGCGTGTCCCGGGTCGGCGGGCAGGCGCTGCAGGCCGGCTCGGTCCTGACCTTCGTGCTGCTGTTCGCCGGCTTCAACATCTTCATCGGCGTGTTCAACCTGTTCCCGCTGTTGCCGCTGGACGGCGGCCACATCGCGATCCTGCTGTTCGAGAAGGCGCGCTCCCGGCTGGCCCGGTTGTTCGGCCGGGCCGACCCCGGCCGGGTCGACTACGCCAAGCTGCTGCCGTTGACCATGCTGGTCATCGCGGTGTTCGGCGGTATCTCGGTGTTGGCGATCTTGGCGGACATCGTCAATCCGATCGCCAACCCGTTCCAGTAACGTCGGAGGCGGAGCGCATCACCTCGATCGGCCGGCAGAGAGGGATCACCTGTCGTGACAACCGTTCCACTCGGCATGCCCGCCGCACCGCCACCGACCCTGGCGCCACGCCGGAAGTCCCGCCAGATCAAGGTGGGTTCGGTGCTGGTCGGCGGGGACGCGCCGGTGTCGGTGCAGTCGATGACGACCACCCCCACCTCGGACATCAACGCCACACTGCAGCAGATCGCGGAGCTGACCGCGTCCGGGTGCCAGATCGTGCGGGTCGCCGTGCCGTCGCAGGACGACGCGGACGCGCTGCCGGCGATCGCCCGCAAGTCGCAGATACCGGTCATCGCGGATATCCACTTCCAGCCGAAGTACGTGTTCGCCGCGATCGACGCGGGCTGCGCCGCGGTCCGGGTCAACCCGGGCAACATCAAGCAGTTCGATGACCGGATCGCGGAGATCGCCCGGGCCGCCACCGACGCGGACGTCTCGCTGCGGATCGGGGTCAACGCCGGCTCGCTGGACAAGCGGCTGCTGGCGAAGTACGGCAAGGCCACCCCGGAGGCGCTGGTCGAGTCGGCGCTCTGGGAGGCGTCGCTGTTCGAGGAGCACGACTTCCGCGACTTCAAGATCTCGGTCAAGCACAACGACCCGGTCGTCATGGTTCGCGCGTACGAACAGCTGGCCGAGCAGTGCGACTACCCGCTGCACCTCGGCGTGACCGAGGCCGGCCCCACCTTCCAGGGCACGATCAAGTCGGCCGTCGCGTTCGGCGCGCTGCTGTCCCGCGGTATCGGCGACACGATCCGGGTCTCCCTGTCGGCGCCGCCGGTCGAGGAGGTGAAGGTCGGCATGTCGATCCTGGAGTCGCTGAACCTGCGCCAGCGCCGGTTGGAGATCGTCTCCTGCCCGTCCTGCGGCCGCGCCCAGGTGGACGTCTACACGCTGGCCGACAAGGTCACCGCCGGTCTGGACGGCCTCACCGTCCCGCTCCGGGTCGCCGTCATGGGCTGCGTCGTCAACGGCCCCGGCGAGGCCCGGGAAGCCGACCTCGGCGTCGCCTCCGGCAACGGCAAGGGCCAGATCTTCGTCCGCGGCGAGGTCATCAAGACCGTCCCCGAGGCCGACATCGTCGAGACCCTCATCTTCGAAGCCATGCGGATGGCCGAGGAGATGGAAACCGCCGGCACCCCCTCCGGCGAACCCACCATCACCGTCACCTGACCCAGCGACCGGGCACGTACGGTCCACAGTTTGAGCCCCGCCCTCCCTTCGGGATGGCGGGGCTCTCTTCGGCAGATCCACAGGCCCGCGGTGCACGGGTTGATCAGGACATACGAGACCAAGGGCGGCCAGGCGGCTTGTTAGCGCTTCATGGTGATGCTAGAGTACATCCTAGAGGAGCTATCCCTCATCGAAGAGCTGTGACCCTGGGCCAGAAATAATGATGCCCCGGCGCGCCGACCACCACTAGGTGGTCCCGTCCGGGGCTTACCTACTCACGATAGCGCACCCCTAATGGCCGACGCTGTGGATGCCGGCGCTGCGGCATGCCTTTCCAAACCGCACTCGGGACGTTCGCCGTGGCGACATCCATATGAGGTTGGAGCCGGTACGAATGCTGCGCAACCGGATCGCGCACCACGAGCCGATCTTCGCTCGAACCCTAGGACGGGATCACAGCAACATCCTCGCGGTCCTCAGTTACCTGAGTCCAGAAGCGCACACCTGGGTCACGGATCATTCGCGGGTAGCTGCTGTGCTGGCCCGTCGAGCGGCATGCGTGGCCGGCCGGGCGCCGACATCGTTCTGACTGCGCTCTGAGCTAGTGAAGGGCGGCGAGGGAGGTGTGGGCCATCGGGACGGCGGCGGTGTGGCTGGATTCGCCGTCAACCACCGGCACCCCCGCCGGCGAACCCACCGTCACCGTCACCTGACCCGGACACACCTACCGAGCCGACTCCGGTGAGGTACTCAGACATCGTGGTGATGCTAGAGTGCATCTCATGTCGATTCACGCCTCGGTGCCGGTGGTGTGTCTGGCGGGCAGCCGCACCTGGCGGAGCACTTGCGCCAAGGTGGCGCGGCACGCTAATGTAATTGCTGTTCCTCCCCGCCGACCTCCGGGATTGGCGGGGCTTTTTCTTTGAGGAACATGAATGGTTGACCGGGTAGCGGTGTTTCTTGACTATCAGAATGTTCACTTCACCGCGCCGCGGGTGTTCCATCCACCTGGCACGCCGCCAGAGGCCGCAGATCCATCCGTCCCGTCTTTCCGAACGCATTCTGGCCAACCGGCGTCGTGCCGGTGAACTGGTAGCCGTAAATGTCTACCGAGGTCGACCCGTTCCTGACTACCAGGAGGCGATGGCCGCGATCAACGATGCGCAGACCGCGGCCTGGGAGCGTGATCCGCGGGTGAACGTGGTCCGCCGCGCCTAGAACTACCGTGGTTGGCCTGCGCAACCGCCGACAGAGAAGGGCATCGACGTCGCGCTGGCCGTCGGCCTGATCAGGAGCGCCATGCTCGAGCAGTACGACGCGGCGATCGTGTTCACCTGCGACACGGATCTGCTCCCAGCGCTCGAGGCGGCGTTCTATCACACGGCGCCCAACCTCGAGATCGCCTGTTGGGCCGGCGCCAAACCGCTGTGGTTTCCAGCGTTCCTCCGGCAGCAGCGCTACCTGCCGTATTGTCATTTCCTCGATGCGGAGGACTTCGCGGCCGCTCGCGACCACGGAAAATATCGGTGAGCGATCAGAGCACGCTGCGCGCCGCGACCACAGCGTGATGCCGCTCTCCTTGCCGCGCCCAGTCGTCCACCCGAACTGGCGAGACTATTCATGCGGCCGTCCGCCGGAAAGGACAGTGTCCGGCGCGCCGACTACGAGCGCCCGTCCGGGCTTGCCGCGGCGAACGTGTTGGGGCTCGGTGGGCCAGGGGTGGCGTCGGCGGCCGAGGGCGGTGCGCGGGCCCCATGCCGTGGGACGGCGTAGGGCTGGACGATCGTGGTGCAAAGGCGGCGAAGTCGCTGGAGCGGCCGGGGCACTGGTACTCATACCTGCCGTGCTGCGAACGAAGTCGATCAGATACGTCGCGTTAGCTACACCACGCATCGTAGAGATGCTATATTGCTGCTCATGACAGTCACATCGCATCATCCTCTTGAACGTGTTAGATCGACTATGCGTATGGTTAGGCGTATGCCGCGGATGCAGGTCTACCTCCCCGATGATCTCTACCGCCAGGTCAAGGCCCGCCGGATCAAGGCATCCGAGTTGCTCCAGGATGCCGTCCGGGCGGAGGTGCGGCGGCAGGAGCGGATCGAGGGCATCGGGCACTACATCGCCGATCTCGTCGCCGAGGTGGGGGAGCCGTCCGCGGAGGACGAGGCCTGGGCGGCCGCCGTGGTCGACCGCATCACCCGACACGACACGCCGGGCGAGGTGCGGTGATGGTGGTCCTCGACTCGGGGGCGATCACGTTCCTCGCCGAGCGGACGCCACGGGCGCTCGCACTGCTCCGCCGGCTGACCCGGGCTGGTGAGTGGCCTGCGGTTGTACCTAGCGTCGTACTCGTCGAGTGCCTTACCGAGCATGCTTCGCGAGACGTCCCGGTGCATCGCGTGTTGAACCAATGCGACATCCGCGAAGTGCTCCCCGTCCAGTTGGCACGCCGCGCGGCCTACCTGCGCGCTCATGCCCGGCGCGGGTCGGCCGTAGACGCGGTGGTCGTAGCGACTGCCGAGCCCGGCGGCGTGGCACTGACCTGCGATCGTAAGGACATCGCCGCGCTGGCCGAATGCGCGGCCGATGTGCGGGTTGAAGCGATCTGAGGGCGGAAATGCCCCGGCGCGCCCGCCTTTGGCGCTTCGGCCGGGGCTTACGGCGAAAGCGTGAGCCCCGGGCCGGGCCAGGGTTCACGCGCCCAGTGCGGGCTCAGCGGCCGAGTGCGGCGAGGAAGGTGTGGGCCATCGGGACGGCGGCGGTGTGGCTGGATTCGCCGTCGTAGACGAAGACGGCGAAGGCGAAGTCGCCGCGGTAGCCGATGAACCAGGCGTGCGCGCGGGGTGGGACGGCGGTGCCGTACTCGGCGGTGCCGGTCTTGCCGGAGATCGGTGCGCCGGGGATGTCGGCGAGGGCGGTGGCGGTGCCGCTGGTGACGACCGCGCGCATCATGTCGCGCAGCGCCGGGAGCACGGCCGGCGGCGGGCCGTCCGGCTGGCGCCCGCCGGGGGCCGCCGGGATGCCGGTGACCAGCGCCGGGGCGACCGCCTCGCCATGCTGCACGCCGGCCGCGACCAGGGCCATCGCCAGCGGGCTGACCTCGACCCGGCCCTGCCCGATCGCGTCCGCCGCCTTCTCGGTGTCGTCCTTCGGCGTCGGCACCAAGCCGTCGAACGAGGGGACGGGTAGCCGGTACCCGGCCGCGATGCCGTATTTCGCGGCCGCGTCGGCCAGCGCCCGGCGCGGCAGCTGCTGCGAGAGCGAGGTGAAGGTGGTGTTGCAGGACTTGGCGAACGCGGTGCGCAGCGGCACCGAGCCGAGGTCGAACTTGTCCTCGTTCTGGAACTGCTTGCCGTAGACGACGGTCGTCGCCGGGCAGGGCAGCACCGAGGTCGGCTTGACCACGCCGGCCTGCAGCAGCGCGGTCGCGGTGATCGCCTTGAAGGTGGAGCCGGCCGGGTAGCGGCCGGTCAGCGCGATGTCCCCGGGCGCCGCGGCGTTGTTCGAGACGGCCAGCAGGTTCCCGGTGGACGGCTGGATCGCGACGATCGCGGCCGGCGTGGTCACGGTCGCGACCGCGGCGTCGGCGGCGTTCTGCACGGTCGGGTCGAGCGTGGTGCGCACCGGCTTGCCCGGCCGGGCGGCGATCTCGCCGAGCACGGTGACCGTCTTGCCCTGCTCGTCGGCCGCGACCACCTTGGCCCCGGCCACCCCGGCCAGGCTCGGGTTCAGCGCCCGCTGCAGCCCGGACCGGCCGAGCTGATCGCCGGACAGGTAACCCGGCCCGGCCTCGTCCAGCACCTCCTTGGTGGCGTCGCCGACGGTGCCGAGCAGCGGCTGGGCGAACCGGGTGCTGGGCCCGAGCAGCCGCCGCTCGGACCGGAACACGGTGCCGGGCAGGTCGTACACCCGCGGCTTGATCTTCAGGTAGTCCGGCTTGCGCAGCGTGATCACGGTGACGAACTGGTCCGGCTTGGCCTTGCCCACGTCCGCGACCACGTCCGCGGCCCGCACGCCGAGCACCGAGGCCAGCGTCGCGGCCAGCGACGGCAGGTTGGTCACCCGGCGCGGCTCGACGCCGATCGTGACCACGTCGGTCAGCGCGAACAGCGGCGCCCCGGTGGAGGCCAGCAGCGGGGCCCGCTCCGGCAGCGCCCGCTGCACGGCCAGCTTCTGCCCGGCGCCCAGCTGCGGGTGCAGATCGGCCGGCTCCCAGTGCACCTTCCACGTCTTGTCCTGCTTGACCAGCGAGAGCCGGCCGTCGTAGCGCCACTGGTCGCCCACGCCGCGCAGCGACCAGCTGGCCTGGAACGGCACCGTGGCCTGGTTGCCGTTGACCGTGGGCGCGCCGGCGACCAGGTCCGCCTTGGTCGGGGCCAGCGCCTCCTTGGTCGCCTGCAACGCGGCCTGCGCGCTGGTCGCGTCGTCGGTGGCGTTGGCCGCGCCGGCGACATCGCCGTCCGCCCAGGCCTCCAGGAAGGCACGGGCGGCCGGGTCCGGCTGCGGGTCCTTCCCGAACAGCCCGCAGCCGGCGGTGGCGGAGGCGGTCAGGGCGATGGCGGCAAACAGGGCGGCCGCGCGGCGCTCGGCGAGCACTGCGGTCTCCTTCCGATGACTGCGGCGCGTCCGGTGCGCCCGGTGGGGAGCTGGAGATACGACCGTACGTCGTCCCGCCCGGCCGGTTATGACCGGATCAGAACAACACGCTCATAAACGTGCCGACGTCGGTCATGCCGATCCGCCGGTAGGTGGCCCGGGCCGGGTGGTTGTAGTCGTTGACATAGAGGCTGACCACCGGTGCCACCGACCGTAGCGCCTCACCGACCACCGCCGCGGTGCCGGCCGTACCCAGCCCGCGGCCCCGCCAGCGCGGGTGCACCCAGACGCCCTGGATCTGGCAGGCGTGGCTGGACGCCGCGCCGATCTCCGCCTTGAACCGCACCTCGCCGTCCTCGATCCGGGCGAACGCGCGGCCGGTCGCGACCAGGTCACGCACCCGGGCCCGGTAGCCGGCGCCCCCGTCCACGCCCAGCGGCGAGGTGCCGACCTCCTCGGTGAACATCGCCACGCAGGCCGGCATCAGCACGTCCAGCTCGGCCAGCTCGACCCGGCGGACCAGCGGGTCGGCCGGCACCGGCGGCGGCGTGGTGGTGGCCAGCACCGGCTGCACCCGGCGGATCTCCCGCGGCTGCCCCCAGTACGGCGCCAGGTGCTGCCAGAGCGGCCCGACGGCGGCGGCCGGGCCGACCAGCGAGGAGCAGCGCCGGCCCTGCCGGCGGGCCCGGTCGGCGAACGCCCGCAGCGCGGCCGGCGCGGACCCGACCGGCACCAGGTTCGCCCCGGCGAAGCAGGCCGCCTCCAGTTGCGCGCCGCCGTACCCCCAGACCTCGGCGCCGAGCCGCCACGGCTCCACCCCGACCGCCTCGACCCGGGCGGCCACGAAGCAGTGCGCGACCGGGTCGGCGTCCAGGAGGGTGCGCAGCGCCGGCAGGTCGCGGTCGTCCAGCAGGCGCGCGCCGGCGGTCCTCAGCGTCGATCCCATCGGGACCCAGCCTACGGGCCGGCAGCCCGCCGACCTGCGGTCGGGCGGATATTCGGGTTGGTGTCGGCCCCTAATCTGGCGTTGTGCCGCAGCGAATGTCGTCCTCCTTCCCGCACACGGTCCGGGAGGATCCGGCTGACGCCCAGACGCCGAGCCACCGGCTGCTGGTCCGGGCCGGCTACCTGCGCCGGACCGCCGCCGGCATCCACACCTGGCTGCCGCTCGGGGTGCGGGTGCTGGCCAACGTGGCCCGGGTGGTGCGCGCCGAGATGGACCGGATCGGCGGCCAGGAGGTGCTGTTCCCGGCGCTGCTGCCGCGCGGCCCGTACGACCGGACCGGCCGCACCGGCGGGTACGGCGACCTGCTTTTCACGCTGGCCGACCGGCGCGGCGGCGACTACCTGCTCGGCCCCACCCACGAGGAGATGTTCACCCTGCTCGCGGCCGCCGAGCTGGCCTCGTACCGGGACGTCCCGCTGACCCTCTACCAGGTGCAGACCAAGTACCGGGACGAGCCGCGGCCGCGGTCCGGGGTGCTGCGCGGCCGCGAGTTCCTGATGAAGGACTCCTACTCGTTCGACCTGGACGACGCCGGCCTGGCCAAGTCGTACGACGCGCACCGGGAGGCCTACCAGCGCATCTTCGACCGGCTCGGGATCGACTACCGGATCGTGACCGCGTTCTCCGGCGCGATGGGCGGCTCGGAGTCGGAGGAGTTCCTGGCCCCGACCCCGGTCGGCGAGGACACCTTCGTCTCCTGCCCGGCCTGCGGGTACGCCGCGAACGTGGAGGCCGTCCGGGTGCCGGTCGTCGCGGTCGAGGCCGCCGCCCCGCCGCCGCTCGAAGTGCTGGACACCCCGGGGACGCCCACCATCGAGTCGCTGGCCGGGTACCTGGGCGTGCCGGCGTCGGCCACCCTGAAGAACCTGCTGGTCCGGGTGGACGACGAGGTGGTCGGGATCGGCGTGCCCGGCGACCGGGAGGTCGACCTGGGCCGGGTGGCCGAGGCGCTGGCGCCGGCCCGGGTCCGGATCTTCGAGGCGGCCGACTTCGCCGCCCGGCCCGAGCTGGTGCGCGGGTACCTCGGGCCGCAGGGGGAGCGGACCTTCCGGTACCTGGCCGACCCCCGGGTCGGCCCGGGCACGGTGTGGGTGACCGGCGCCAACGCGGCCGGCCGGCACGCCCGCAACGTGGTCTGCGGCCGCGATTTCACCGTGGACGGGTACCTGGACGTGGTGGTGGTCCGGCCCGGCGACCCGTGCCCGAAGTGCGCCGGTCCGCTCGGCGTCGACCGCGGCGTCGAGATCGGCCACATCTTCCAGCTCGGCCGCCGGTACGCCG
Source organism: uncultured Actinomycetota bacterium (assembly GCA_963714145.1). GTDB lineage: Bacteria > Actinomycetota > Actinomycetes > Mycobacteriales > CADCTP01 > JBBWZH01. The sequence goes on from OY970235.1 coordinate 547,764, forward strand.
ACGTGTTCGGGCTGGACGTCGCCGGCCCGGACGGCGAGCCGGTCCGGCTGACCATGGGCTCGTACGGGATCGGGGTGAGCCGTGCGGTCGGCGTGCTGGCCGAGCAGCACCACGACGAGCGCGGGCTGCGTTGGCCAGCCGAGGTGGCGCCCTACGACGTGCACGTGGTGCCGATCGGCCGCGGCGACCAGCCGGCCCGGGCCGCCGAGCTGGCCGCCCGGCTGACCGCGGCCGGGCTCACCGTCCTGCTGGACGACCGCGCCGACGCGTCCGCCGGGGTGAAGCTGACCGACGCCGAGCTGCTCGGCATGCCGTGGATCGTGGTGGTCGGCCGGCGGGCCGCCGACGGCATCGTGGAGCTGCGCGACCGGCACACCGGCACCGCCGCCGAACTGAGCCCGGACGCCGTCCTGAGCCGGCTGACCGGCTGACCGGCGGGTCTGGTGGCCCGGGGTGGGGCGGTGGCCCGGCCAGCGCGGTACGCGACGATGTGACCGGCGCCGGAGCGGGCCGGCGGCCTGACTGTCAGGAGGGTGCGCGGCGGTGACGGTGGATGCGGTGGTGTTCGACTGGGGCGGCACGCTCACCCCCTGGCACACGATCGACTTCGCGGAGTGCTGGCTGGCCTGCGGGTTCGACCGGCACGTCGCCGACCAGCTGCGGGCCGCCGAGGAGGCGGTCTGGCAGCGGGCCCGGGACGTGCAGCGCAGCGGCACCCTGGCCGAGGTCTTCGCCGCGGTGGACGTGGAGATGACCCGGGCCGTGCTGGCCAACTACTTCGAGTGGTGGGAGGAGCACACCTTCACCGACCCGGACGTGCGGCCGCTGCTGGCCGGACTGCGGGAGCGCGGGATCAAGGTCGGCGTGCTGTCCAACACGCTCTGGCCGCGGGTGGAGCACGACCGGGTGTTCCGCCGGGACGGCGTCTACGACCTGATCGACGCGGCCGTCTACACCAGCGAGATCGAGTGGACCAAGCCCCATCCGCAGGCGTTCCGGACCGTGCTGGCCGAGCTGGCGGTGGCCGACCCGGCCGCGGCCGTCTTCGTCGGCGACCGGCGCTGGGACGACATCCACGGCGCGCACGGCGCCGGGCTGCGGGCCGTGCTGCTACCGCACAGCGCGATCCCGGACCACCAGCGCGGCCCGGTCGACGGCGAGCCGGACGCGGTCGTCAGCCGGCTGGCCGACCTGCTCCCGCTGGTGGACGCCTGGCGGACCGGCTAGCCAGCCCTCACGAACCGGCCCCGCCGGGGGCCAGCCCGCCGGGCGGGACCGGCGGGCCGGGACCGCCGGGGGCCCCAGGACCGGCGGGCCAGCCCTGCCAGGCCGGGCCGGGCCGGCGGGCCAGCCCTGCCAGGCCGGGACCGGCGGGCCGGGACCGGGCTCAAGTCTGGCCGGGGAAGGGGACGGTCGGCGCGGCCGGCGTGACCAGTTTCCGCCAGCCGGTGCCGCGGACCGCCGCGTCGGTCAGCGCGGCCACCGCGGTCCGCCGGATGATCTGGTCGTCGGTGGCGGCCACCACGTACCGCCAGGCCGCCGCCGCGCCGTCCTCCAGGTGCAGGGCCAACCGGAGCGCCGAGGCCTGGTCGGTGACCGGGAACGGCAGCCGGTACGAGGCCCGGGTCAGCGCCGGGTCGCCGCCGAGCCGGCGGACCGTGCCGGCGATCGCGTCCCGCCGGCCCCGGTGCGCCCCGTCCGCCTCGCGCACCTGACCGCGTAGCTGCACCGACACCCGGGCCCCGACGACCGCGTACCCCCAGATCACCGCGTGCTCGGCGGCCAGCGCCGTCTGCAACGCGTCGAGCTCGCTCACTGTGTCTCCTGCTCGCGGCGCTGCGCGCCAGACGCGGCGTCTTCCCTCGGCCCCGCGCAGCGACTTCGTCGGCGCGTTGCCTCAGTCCAGACGCCGCTGCGCTGCGCTCCGCTCACGACAGGACCACCTCGTGGCTGGATTCGCAGGCGGCGATGCTGGCCAACAGGGGTGCGGCCGTGTCGTCGGCGGTGAGGCAGCCGGCCGCCCGGGCGGTGGCCGCGGCGTGCTCGGCGTTCTTCAGCGCCAGCAGCGCGAGCGGCGCGGTGGCGGGCACCGGCGGGATGCCGGTCACCTCCGGCGTCGGGCTGGCCGTGGCCGTACCGGTGCCGGTCGCCGTCGGGGTGGCCGACGGGGTCAGGCCCATCTCCTGTTCCAGCGCGGCGACGTGCGCGCTGTGGTCGTCCCGCAGCGGCGCCAGCCGTTTGGCCAGCGCCGGATGCTGGGCGATGGTCGCCTGGTAGCTGCCGAGCAGCCGGCGTTCCGCGGCGAGGTGGTCGGCCAGCGGGTCCGGCGGCGGCTCGGTGGTGGTCACGCCGGTCGGGGTCGGTGCCGGGCCGGGCGTGCCGGTGCAGGCCGCGGCGAAGCCGACCGGTGCGACGGCGAGCGCGAAGAGCACCTGGCGGCGGTGGACCCGGCTGGGTGGACGAGGCATGGCCGGCACAGTGTCGCAGAGCGCCGCCGCGAGTAGCGCAACCGCCGCGCGCCGAACGGCTCCCGACTCGCCGCGAGCGGCCCGGCGCTCTGACCTGGTGATCAACAAAGAACTGCGGTCGGTATTTGACACGCGGGACCAATCAGGCGAACGGTGTACCCCAAGCCGGGTGAGGTAGCGCCCGGCCGTTACTCCTCGTGTCCGTACGGCCGAACCGCTACCCTCGGCTGAAAGCCGGTGTGACCGGTACAACCAACTGCAGCGACCTGCGAGGAGAGCCCGAATGGCGGCCGGGACGTCCCAGCGGGAGCGGCTGGCCGCTGTGCTGGAGCCGGTGGTCAACGCGGCCGGTTACGACCTGGAGGAGATCACGGTGACCCCGGCCGGCCGGCGCCGGCTGGTGCGGGTCGTGGTCGACGCCGACGACGGGGTCTCGCTGGACGATGTCGCCGATGTCAGCCGGGCCATCTCGGTCGCGCTGGACGAGCAGGACGGCGTGGTCGGGGCGGCGCCGTACGTGCTGGAGGTCAGCTCGCCCGGGGTCGACCGGCCGCTGACGAGCACGCGGCACTGGCAGCGGGCCACCGGCCGGCTGGTCCAGGTTCCGGTGCGGGAGAAGGGCACGCTGACCGGCCGGGTCCGCCGGGCCGACGCGGCCGGCGTGCTGCTCGAGGTGGCCGGCACGGAGCACGAGTTCGGGTACGAGGTGCTCGGCACTGGCCGGGTGCAAGTGGAGTTCAGCCGGGAGGAGGGCGAAGCGTGAACGTCGACATTGCGGCGCTGCGCGCCATCGAGCGGGAGAAGGAGATCTCGTTCGACACTGTCCTCGAGGCGATCGAGACCGCGTTGCTGACCGCGTACCGGCACACCGAGGGGGCGCAGGCGACCGCTCGGGTCGAGGTCGACCGGAAGACCGGCACGGTCACCGTCCACGCGCAGGAGGTGGGCGAGGACGGCGTCGTGCTGCGGGAGTACGACGACACCCCGAACGACTTCGGTCGGATCGCCGCGATGACCGCCAAGCAGGTCATCCTGCAGCGGCTGCGGGACGCCGAGAACGAGATCACCTACGGCGAGTATTCCGGCCGTGAAGGCGACATCGTGGCTGGCGTGATCCAGCACCACGAGGGCCGGGCCGAGCGCGGCATCGTGCTGATCAGCCTGGGCAAGATCGAGGCGGTGCTCCCGCCGGCCGAGCAGGTGCCGGCCGAGCGGTACGAGCACGGCCTGCGGATCAAGGCGTACGTGGTCGGTGTGACGAAGGGCATGCGCGGCCCGCAGATCACGCTCAGCCGCACCCACCCGAACCTGGTCCGCAAGCTGTTCGCGCTGGAGGTGCCGGAGGTCGCCGACGGCACCGTGGAGATCCCGGCGGTGGCCCGCGAGGCCGGGCACCGGTCCAAGATCGCGGTGCGGTCCACGGTGTCCGGGGTGAACGCCAAGGGTTCCTGCATCGGCCCGCTCGGCGCCCGGGTCCGCAACGTGGTCTCCGAGTTACACGGCGAGAAGATCGACATCGTGGACTGGTCGGATGATCCGGCCGCGTTCATCGCGCACGCCCTCTCGCCGGCCGAGGTGATCAGTGTCGAGGTGGTGGACGCGACCGCCAAGTCGGCCCGGGTCGTGGTGCCGGATTACCAGCTCTCCCTGGCTATCGGCCGGGAAGGGCAGAACGCCCGGTTGGCGGCCCGGCTGACCGGCTGGCGGATCGACATCCGCAGCGACGCCGCGCCGGTGCAGCCGGACGCTGCCCAGGCCGGCGCGGCCGGCCCGGCTACCGGTCGATCGGCGCCGCCGGACGCCGTCCGGCCGGCCACCCAGAGCGCAACGGGGCACGTGGCGCGCGACACGCCGACAGCGCGGTAGACTGCGGGTGGTCCGTCGAACATTGGCGGCTCCCGTGCGTACGTGCGTCGGGTGCCGCCAGCGTTTGCCGGTCTCCGAGCTGCTACGCGTCGTAGCGGTCGAGGGCGTTCTCGTCCCTGACCCTCGTCGGCGGCTGCCAGGTCGTGGTGCCTCAGTGCATCGGGATTCCGGCTGCCTCGACCTCGCGGAGCGGCGGCGGGCGTTCGGTCGCGCATTGCGCGTCCCGGGCGCCCTTGACGCCGCCGGCCTCCGGGAGTACGTCGCCGCGCACTCCGGGTAGACGCCCTCGCTGCGTTTGCGGTGGTGGATGGCTGCCTGGGCACAGCTCGGGCAAGGGGCTCCAGCACGCGGGCAGCCCGCCCGCGGGCCAATCAGAAGAAGCAGGTCGATTGCGCATGAGCACCCGATGAAGCGCCAGCGATGAGAGCGTTTCCCCAGTAGCTCGAGGTCGAGCGGGTCCGCCGCCCGGCCTCAGGATGAAGGAGTCCAGTGGCAGGCAAGGCCCGCGTACACGAGCTCGCTAAGGAGCTCGGCGTCGAAAGCAAAGTCGTTCTGGCGAAGCTCAAGGAGATGGGCGAGTTCGTCAAGAGCGCGTCGTCGACCGTGGAAGCTCCGGTCGCGCGAAAGCTCAAGGAAGCATTCCCGTCCGGCGGGTCCGGTGGCGGCAACCGCTCGAACCGCCGCCCAGGCCCCCCGTCCGGCCGGCCCGGCCCCGCCCCGGGGCAGCACGCCGGCCAGCAGCAGCCCGCTGCGGCAGCCGGCGCACCCGGCCCGGCCGCTGGCCAGGCCGCGCCGAGCGCGCCGGCTGGCCCGCTCGGTGCCCGGCCCGGCCCGCCCCGCGCGGTTCCGTCACCCGCTCCGGCCGCTGGCCCCGGTCCTGGCCCGGTTCCCGGCCCGCGGCCCAGCCCGGCACCGCAGCTGCCGCAGGCGCCGGCCGCGCGGGCACCGCAGCCGGCCGCCCCGCCGGCGGCCACACCGGCGATGCCGCCGCCGGCCGCCCCGAGCGCGCCGTCACCGCGTCCCGGCCCGCGTCCCGGCCCGGCTGCGCCGCCGCCGGCACAGGCGCCCAGCCCGGCCCCGCAGGCGCCGACCCCAGGTCTCCCGCCGCGTCCCGGCCCGCGTCCCGGCAACAACCCGTTCGGCGTCAGCCAGGGCACGCCCGGGCTGCCGCCGCGGCCGGCCGCGCCGCGTCCCGGCGGTAGCGGCGGCCCGCAGGGCGGCCCGCGGCCGGGCATGCCGCCCCGCCCGGGCGGCGGTGGGGCGCGTCCAGGCCCCGGTCCCGGTGGCCCGCGCCCGAACCCGGGCATGATGCCGTCCCGGCCGACCCCCAGTTCGTCCCCGCAGCGGCCCGGTGGCCGCCCGGCCGGTCCCGGCGGCGGTAGGCCCGGCGGCGGCCCAGGTGCCGGCCGGGGTGGTCCCGGCGGTGGCGCAGGTCGTCCCGGCGGTGGTGGCGGCGGCGGTGGGTTCCGCGGCGGTCCCGGCGGCGCCGGTGGTGGCGCCGGTGGTGGCGGTGGCGGTTACCGCGGCGGTCCCGGTGGCCCGCCCGGTGGTGGTGGCGGCGCCGGTCGTCCCGGTGGCGGCGGCGGTGGTGGCCGTGGTCGCGGCGGCGGTGCGGCCGGCGCGTTCGGCCGGCCCGGCTCGCGTGGCCCGGTCCGCGGTCGCAAGAGCAAGAAGCAGCGGCGCCAGGAGTTCGACAACATGCAGGCCCCGACGATCGGTGGCGTGCAGATCCCGCGCGGCAACGGTGACACGATCCGGCTGCCCCGTGGCTCCTCGCTGACCGACTTCGCCGAGAAGATCAACGCGAACCCGGCCTCGCTGGTGACCGTGCTGTTCCACCTCGGCGAGATGGTCACCGCGACCCAGTCGGTGAACGACGAGACGCTCGAACTGCTCGGCGCCGAACTCGGCTACCAGGTACAGGTGGTCAGCCCGGACGACGAGGACCGCGAGCTGCTGGAGACCTTCGACATCACCTTCGGCGAGAACGAGGGCGACGACGACGACCTGGTCGCCCGCCCGCCGGTGGTCACCGTGATGGGCCACGTCGACCACGGCAAGACCAAGCTGCTCGACGCCATCCGGCACACCGACGTGATGGGCGGCGAGGCCGGCGGCATCACCCAGCACATCGGCGCCTACCAGATCCCCGCGCGCACCGAGACCGGCAACCGCCGGATCACCTTCCTCGACACCCCGGGCCACGAGGCGTTCACCGCCATGCGGGCCCGCGGCGCCGACGCCACCGACATCGTCATCCTGGTGGTGGCCGCCGACGACGGCGTCATGCCGCAGACGGTGGAGGCGCTCAACCACGCCCAGGCGGCGAACGTGCCGATCGTGGTCGCGGTGAACAAGGTCGACAAGGAAGGCGCCAACCCGGCCAAGATCCGCCAGCAGTTGACGGAGTACGGCCTGGTCGCCGAGGAGTACGGCGGCGACACGATGTTCGTCGACATCTCCGCGAAGCAGCGGCTGGGCATCGACGAGCTGCTCGAGTCGGTGCTGCTCACCGCGGACGCCTCACTCGACCTGCGGGCCAACCCGAAGCAGGACGCGCAGGGGGTGGCGATCGAGGCGCACCTCGACCGCGGCCGCGGCCCGGTGGCGACGGTGCTGGTGCAGCGCGGCACGCTGCACGTGGGTGACTCGATCGTGGCCGGCGACGCGTTCGGCCGGGTCCGGGCGATGCTGGACGAGAACGGCCAGCAGTTGTCCGAGGCAGGCCCGGCGCGGCCGGTGCAGGTGCTCGGCTTCACCTCGGTGCCCGGTGCCGGCGACAGCTTCCTGGTCGTCGACGAAGACCGGGTGGCCCGGCAGATCGCCGAGCGCAGGCAGGCCCGGGAGCGCAACGCTCAGCTGGCCCAGTCGCGCCGCCGGATCTCGCTGGACGACCTGGACCGGGTGCTCAAGCAGGGCGAGATCGAGCAGCTCAACCTCATCATCAAGGGTGACGGCTCCGGCTCGGTGGAGGCCCTGGAGGACGCGCTGCTGAAGATCGAGGTCGGCGAAGAGGTCTCGCTGCGGATCATCCACCGCGGCGTCGGCGGCATCACCGAGAACGACATCAACCTGGCCGCCGCCTCGGACGCGATCGTGATCGGCTTCAACGTCCGGCCGGAGGGCAAGGCTCGCGAGCTCTCCGACCGCGAGGGCATCGAGATCCGCTACTACACGGTGATCTACCAGGCGATCGACGACATCGAGGCCGCCCTCAAGGGCATGCTCAAGCCGGAGTTCGAGGAGGCCCAGCTCGGCACGGCGGAGGTCCGCGAGGTCTTCCGGGTGCCGCGGATCGGCAACATCGCCGGCTGTCTGGTCCGGTCCGGGGAGATCCGCCGGAACGCCAAGGCCCGGCTCATCCGGGACGGCGTGGTGGTGGCCGACAACCTGTCGATCACCTCGCTGAAGCGGTTCAAGGAGGACGCGACCGACGTCCGCGAGGGCTACGAGTGCGGTATCGGGCTCGGCTCGTTCAACGACATCAAGATCGATGACGTGGTCGAGACGTTCGAACTGCGGGAGAAGCCGCGAGCGTAGCGGAGAGCGAACGGGTGGGCGGTGCACCGGCACCGCCCACCTGTTCGCCATGCGGACCGGGACGGAATCGGCCCGCCCCGCCAGCGCGCCGGTCCTGATGCTGGCCCGGGGCCGAACCCCACGGGGCTGCGTGTCACGCTGGCATGTCGGTCCCGGTCGTACCCGATGCTGCCGGACCCATGCTGGAGGAGTTGTGTTCACCGGTTCGCTGGTCGTCGACGTGTTGTTCGGCGACGTGCATTCATTGAAGGAGAAGCGGTCGCTGATCCGGCCGGTGGTGGCCGAGGTACGGCGCCGGTTCGAGGTGTCGGTGGCCGAGGTCGGCGACGCGAACCTGCATCGGCGGGCCCAGATCGGGGTCGCCGTGGTCGCCAGCGAGGCCGGGCACGTGACCGACGTGCTGGACGCCTGCGAGCGGTTCGTCGCCGGCCGGCCTGAGCTGGAGTTGCTGTCCGCGCGCCGGCAGCTGATCAGCGACAGCGACTGGGAAACACCCTCGCCTGAACCCGGGAGTGTGCATGCCTGACGTGGCCCGGGCCCGCCGACTCGCGGTGCGTATCCACGAGATCGTCGCGTCCACCCTGGAGATGCAGGTCAAGGATCCGCGGCTGGGGATGGTGACGATCACCGACGCCAAGGTCACGCCGGACCTGCGCGAGGCGACCGTGTTCTACACCGTGCTCGGCGACGACGCGGCCTGGGCCGAGACGGCGGCCGCGCTGGAGAGCGCCCGCGGTGTGGTGCGCAGCCAGGTCGGCCGGCAGACCGGGGTCAAGTTCACCCCGTCGTTGACCTTCGTCGCGGACAAGGTGCCCGAGGTGGCGAAGTCGATCGACTCGCTGCTGGCCCAGGCCCGGGACGCGGACGAGGAGGTCCGCCGGGTGCGGGCGGGCGCCTCGTACGCCGGCGACCCCGACCCGTACCGGGTGGCGGGGGAGGAACCGGACGCGGTGGACAGCGCCGGCCCGGCCGCCGTCGATCCGGCCGACCCCGAGTAGACGGCGGCGTGCGTACCGGGCAGGCTTCGGGCTCGTGACCATGCCTTCCGGCGGCCTCCTCCGCTCCGCTCCTAGCTCGCTGGGGCTCGCTGCGATGCTCACTTCGGAGGCCGCCTCGTGACCACCGATCAGCCGCCGGCCAGCGGGCCGGCGCGGGCAGCCGTCCCACTGCCCGGCCCGCCGTCGGATGCCGACTGGGAGAAGGCCGTCGCCGCGGTGGCCGGCGCCGAGGAGGTCGTGCTCGCCTGCCACGTCTCCCCGGATGGCGACGCGCTGGGCAGCATGCTCGCGCTGGCGCACGCGCTGCGCCGGCGCGGCACCCGGGTACTGCCCTCGTTCGCCGAGCCGTTCGTCGTGCCGCAGTCCCTGCATGTGCTGCCGGGGCGTGATCTGCTGGTCGACCCGGCCTCGGTACCGGCCGCGCCGGCGCTGCTGGTCACCTTCGACACCGGCAGCGTGGACCGGCTGGGCTCGCTGGCCGACCGGGTCGCTGCCGCCGGCGAGGTGCTGGTGGTCGACCACCACGCGTCCAACACCGGCTACGGGACGCTGCACCTGGTCGATCCGGCCGCGCCGGCGACCGCGGTGCTGGTAGCGGAACTGGTCCGCCGGCTCGACGTGCCGCTGGACGCCGACATCGCCGCCTGCGTCTACGCCGGCCTGGTCACCGACACCGGCTCGTTCCGGTTCGCCGGCACCACCCCGGCCACCCACGAACTGGCCGCGCGGCTGCTCGCCACCGGGATCCGGCCGGACGTCCTCGGTCGGGAACTGTTCGACTCGCACCCGTTCGGCTGGCTGCCGATGGTCGGCAAGGTGCTCGCCCGGGCCCGGCTGGAGCCGGCCGAGGTCGGCGGCCTGGGCCTGGTCTGGTCCGAGAGCCGGCTGGCCGAGCTGACCGAGCACGGCCTGGCCGCAGACCAGGCCGAGAGCCTGGTCGACCTGGTCCGCACCGCGCGCGAGGCGGAGGTCGCCGCGGTGCTCAAGGAGCTACCGGACGGCCGCTGGGCGGTCTCGGTGCGGTCCAAGGGCCGGGTGGACGTCGGCGCGGCCTGCGTGGCGCTGGGCGGCGGCGGGCACCGGTTCGCCGCCGGCTTCACCGCCGGCACGAGCCTGGACGGCACCCTGCCGGTGCTGCGCGCCGCCCTCGCCGCGGCGCCCCGGCTCGACCCCGACACCGGCGCCCCGGCCCGGTGAGCCCCGGCAGTGCCCAGCCCGGCAGTGCCCAGCCCGGCAGTGCCCAGCCTGGCGGAGCCCAGCCTGGCGGAGCCCAGCCCGGCGGAGCCCAGCCCGGCGGAGGCCGGCCTGGCAGTGCCCAGCCTGGCGGAGCCCAGCCCGATGGAGCCCAGCCCGATGGAGCCCAGCCCGATGGAGCCCAGCCCGATGGAGGCCGGCCTGGCGGAGCCGAGCCTGGCGGAGCCCAGCCCGGCGGAGGCCAGCCTGCCAGTGCCCAGCCTGGCGGAGCCCGGGCTGGCGGAGGCCGGCCAGGCAGGGCCCAGCCCGGCGGAGCCCGGCCCGGTGGAGCGGGAGTGACCCGTCCCGGCCTGATCGTGGTGGACAAGCCGGCCTGCTGGACCTCGCACGACGTGGTGGCCCGGCTGCGCCGGCTCACCGGCACCCGCAAGGTCGGTCATGCCGGCACCCTGGATCCGATGGCCACCGGCGTGCTGGTGATCGGCGTGGAGCGGGCCACCCGGCTGCTCGGCCATCTGGCGCTCGGCGACAAGGCGTACCGGGCCACGATCCGGCTCGGCCAGGCCACGGTCACCGACGACGCCGAGGGCGAGCTGATCGGCGGCGCCAGCGCGGCCGCGGTGACCGCGGCGGAGGTGACCGCCGGCCTGGCCGCGCTGACCGGTGAGCTCGATCAGGTGCCGGCCAGGGTGTCCGCGGTGAAAGTGGACGGCAAGCGGGCGTACGCCCGGGTCCGGGCCGGCGAGGAGGTGGCCCTGGCCCCGCGCCGGGTCACCGTGAGCCGGCTGGAGCTGACCGCCACCCGCCGCCCGGACGGCGACCTGCTCGACCTCGACGTCGATGTGGAGTGCTCGTCCGGCACCTACATCCGGGCGCTGGCCCGTGACCTCGGGGTCGCGCTCGGCGTCGGTGGCCACCTGACCGCGCTGCGCCGGACCAGGGTCGGCCCGTTCGACCTGGCGCAGGCGCTCACCCTGGAGGAACTGGCCGCCCGCGCGGACCCGGTGGCCGTCTCGCTGGACGCCGCCGTCGCCGCCGCCTTCCCGCGCCGGGACGTGGACGCGGCGGCCGCCGATCGGCTCGGACACGGCGGCAAGCTCCCCCCGGCGGGGCTCGACGGCCCGTACGGCGCATTCGATCCGGATGGTCATGTCATCGCTCTCATCGAAGAGCGGGACGGGATGGCCCGACCTGTGGTTGTATTCGCCCCAGCCGGCTGACTAACTGTTTCCTCACCTTCTTGGAGTAATGGCGACACGGGCGGTCACCTATCATCTAGCTTCGTTACCGTAACTTTTCCAGCCGCTGTTCGTTCTCCCGAGGGTGGGGATAGCGAGCACTTGGGCGTCTGACCGGGCTGGTGTGTCGGGGGGTCGGTGGCAGTATTCTCATGACCAGTTACAGCGGTCCGAACTTCGGCCGGCTGACGACCGTGAGGTCGGCCGTACTGCGAGTAGTACCGTGATCCGCATTCTTCTGGCCCACGGTCGGGCATTGCTGCGAGGCGCCCTGGCCGCGCTGTTGTGCCAAGAGGCCGATGTGGACGTGGTGGCCGAGGTCGGCGGGCTCGATGAAGTGGTCCCGATGGCCCATCGATGTCGACCGGACCTGGTGATCCTCGATCTTGACCTTGTTGATATCGATCACCTTGCCGCGCTGAGCAATCTGAGCCGGGCACTCCCCAACAAGGCGTTACTGGTCCTGGCCGACGTCAAACAGTCGTCACTGCTGGCCAACACCGCGTCCCGCGAGCTGCCGCAGGTCGGGTTCGTCTCCAAGCAGGCGCCGCCGGCCCGGCTGGTGGAAGCGGTGCGGAAGCTGTCCAGGGGCGAGCCGACGCTGGACCCGCAACTCGCGGTCGCCGCGCTGACCGGCCGCGGCAATCCGCTGACCACCCGGGAGCGCGAGGTACTGGTACTGGCTGCGGCCGGGGCGCCGGCGAAGGAGATCGCGGCCCGGCTGTTCCTGGCTACCGGCACCGTGCGTAACTACCTCTCCAGCAGCATGGGCAAAACCGGCGCCCGGACCAGGATCGAGGCGATCCGGATCGCGCAAGAAGCTGGCTGGCTGTAACCGCCGACCGGTCCACCAGCCGATACCGCCCGTCTGGTCCATCCTCTCGTCGGTGCTCGGCGCCCGGCGGTAACATTGTTCCGCCATTCGGGTGGTGCTTCGCGCTTTAGTCGGCTCACCCGACCGGGCCGGTCACTGCAAAGTGGCAGCTATTTCCATAATGCTGCTGCGGCACCAGCGCATTCCAGCGGTATCTGTCACGAGTTGGTGCTGCGTTACTCATCGGTAGCGCCTGGGTTCCGCATTACCGGGGCGTGACGCAGGTACCGCAACGTTGGGCCGGTCGCCGGGATGGGGCCGGTCAACCGGGCCAACTGACGGCCGCCTCGACGACCACACGGCGCATTCTCCCGGATCGACCGGGCTTACTACGACGCGCCGCACACGACCGCGAGCCCGCCGGCACCCGCTCGATCGTTCCTGCGGACCGAGCGAGGACGCGGGCAGGGCTGACAGGGTAGCCGTGCACGGCACCGGCGGGCCGGCCGCGGCGAGCCGGCCGGCGCCCGGTGCGGCTCCCGCGCTAGCGGGCTGGGCTGCCGCCCTGACCGCGGCGGTCCAGCGAGCGCTGGACAGCCTTGCGGCCCTCGTCGGCGGCGGGGTCTGCTGGCTGACGTTCGTCGGCCATGACGACGAATCCTTCCGATTGGCTTGCGCTGATACGTGCCAGGCCGGATGGCGCCGGCCGCCGGGTCGGAACACCGGGCGGCGCCGTCCAGGAAATTTGATCTCGACAACGCGGAAACTGAACGGCGAACGACCCAACCCCGCGGCGGGCTGCCGTTCGGTCAGAACCCGCCGCGGCAGCGAAGGATCAGTACCGCGCGCATGACCCAGTAACGGTACCCCCGGGGGTCAACCTCATAACCTCGCCGGTCCCGCCGATCCGGACGGTGGCGGGACAGGCCCGCGGGCTCGCGCGCACCCCGGTACAGCCGGGAACGCGCACCCCGGTACAGCCGGGAAACCGGGCCGGCCGGCATGGCAGGCTGGTAACCCCGGGCAGCCGCGCCGCCAGGCGTCCACCCCGGTCCGGTGATCGCGAGGAGGCCGCGGTGCAGCGATGGCGAGGGCTCGACGTCATCCCGTACGGGTGGGGGCGTTGCGTCCTGACCATCGGCGTGTTCGACGGCGTGCACCGCGGCCACCAGCAGATCATCACCAGGGCGGTGGAGCGCGCCCGGGAGAGTGACCTGCCCAGCGTGGTGCTCACCTTCGACCCGCACCCGAGCGAGGTGGTCCGGCCCGGCTCGCACCCGCCGGTGCTCACCACGAACCGGCGCAAGGCCGAGATCATGGCCGGCTTCGGCGTGGACGTGCTGTGCGTGCTGCCGTTCACGGTCGAGTTCAGCCGGCTCAGCCCGGCCGAGTTCGTGCACCACGCGCTGGTCGAGCGGCTGCACGCGAGCGCCGTGGTGGTGGGGGAGAACTTCCGGTTCGGCCGCCGGGCGGCCGGTGACGTGGCGATGCTGCGGACGCTGGGCGGCAGCTTCGGCTTCGCCACCGAGGGCGTCCCGCTGCTGCGCGAGGACGACGTGACGATCTCCTCCACCTACGTACGGGCCTGCATCGACGCCGGTGACGTGGGGCAGGCGGCGGTCGCGCTGGGCCGGGAGCACCGGCTGGACGGCATCGTGGTCCGCGGCGACGGGCGCGGTCGGGAGCTGGGCTACCCGACGGCGAACCTGAAGACCGAGCCGCACGCGGCGATCCCGGCGGACGGCATCTACGCCGGCCGGGTGGTGCTCGCCGGCAAGCGGCTGGCCGCGGCGGTGTCGGTCGGCACCAACCCGACGTTCGAGGGCCGGGAGCGCCGGGTGGAGGCCTACATCCTCGACTTCGACGACGACATCTACGGCGAGGAGATCGGCGTCGAGTTCACCGCCCGGGTGCGCGGGCAGGAGCGGTACGAGCGGCTGGCGGACCTGATCGAGCAGATCGGCCGGGATGTGGAGCGCACCCGCGAACTGGTCCGGTGAGGCCGGTTCTGGTGAGAGTGGCCTGAGAACGCGCTGAACGGGCCGGAATTTCTGTCGTACCCCTCGGTTAGCCTTGGCTGGACCAAGCAACCGCTACCTGACCCTGAGGACTTCGCTATGGCCGCACCCGCGACCTCCTCCGGCACCGCGTCGGAGACTCCACCCACCGGCCCGGCCGACCAGGGCTTGGATCGGGGCGTCCTGCTCGTCGCGTCGGTGGTCGTGCTCGGCGCGATCATGTCCATCCTCGACGTGACCGTGGTGAACGTCGCGATCAAGACGCTCGCGGTCGACTTCAACACCACCCTGTCGACGATCCAGTGGGTTGCCACCGGCTACACACTGGCGTTGGCGACTGTGATCCCGCTCACTGGCTGGGGCGCCGACCGGTTCGGCACCAAGCGGCTCTACCTGACTTCGATCATCCTGTTCGTGCTCGGGTCCGCGCTGGCCGGCACGGCCTGGAACGCCGGCTCGCTGATCTTCTTCCGGGTGCTGCAGGGCCTCGGCGGCGGCATGCTGATGCCGGTCGGCATGACGATCCTGACCCGGGCCGCCGGCCCGCAGCGGGTCGGTCGGGTGATGGCCATCATCGGCGTACCGATGCTGCTCGGCCCGATCTTCGGCCCGATCCTCGGCGGCTGGCTGGTGGACGACTTCTCCTGGCGCTGGATCTTCTACATCAACCTGCCGATCGGCGTGCTGGCGCTGATCCTCTCGCTGCGGATCCTGCCGCGCGACGTGTCCGCCCCGAACCATCGGCTCGACCTGCTCGGCCTGGTGCTGCTCTCGCCCAGCCTGGCGCTGCTCATCTACGGGCTGGCCCAGTCCAGTTCGGCCGGCGGCTTCGGCTCGGCCAAGGCGTGGCTGCCGGCGCTGGTCGGCGCGGTGCTGCTGGTCGCCTTCGTCTGGCACGCGCTGCGCACCTCGGACGCGCTGGTCGATCTGCGGCTGTTCCTGAACCGGACGTTCACCGCGTCCAGCGTCACGCTGATCCTGATGATCATCTCGGTGTTCGGCGGGATGCTGCTGCTGCCGCTGTACCTGCAGGTGGTGCGCGGCGAGTCGGCCATGGACACCGGCCTGCTGCTGGCCCCGCAGGGCTTCGGCGCGATGCTGGCGATGCCGATCGCCGGCCGGCTCACCGACCGCACCGGGGTCGGGCGGATCGCGCCGGCCGGGCTGGCCGTGGTCGCGGTCTCGTTCCTCGGCCTGACCCAGCTCCAGGCCGACACGTCCTACTGGTTCCTCGGCGTGCTGCTGTTCATCATGGGCGTGGGCATGGGCTTCACGATGATGCCGACGTTCTCCGGGGCCATGCAGACGCTGCGTCGGGCCAGCATCGCCCGGGCCAGCACCTCGCTGAACATCACCCAGCAGGTCGGCGCCTCGATCGGCACCGCGGTGATGAGCGTGCTGCTCACCGCGGCCATCAAGGACCGGATTCCGGGTGCGTCCGGCGGCCTGAACAGCACCGCCAGCCTGCCGCCCGAAGCCCGGGCCAAGGTCGCGCCGCCGCTGGCGGACGCGTTCGCCTCCACCTTCTGGTGGGCGCTCGGGCTGGTTCTGGTCGCGTTCGTGGTGGCGCTGGTGCTGCTACCGAAAGACAAGCCGGAGCCGGTGGAGGACGACGACGCCCCGGCCGCGGCCGCCGAGGTGGCGGGAGCAACGATGCTGGGCTGAGCCGGCGCGGCCGGGGTGGCGGTTCGCCGCCGCCCCGGCCCGGCTGGTAGCCTCGACGGCGCGCCGGGGTGACTCGGCGGTGTGAAGGCTGCCTTCGTGATGTGGACCGAGGGCCACACAGGAGCTAGAGGAGAATCGTGGCGCTCGCGAGCGACGTCAAGCAGAAGATCATGACCGACTATGCGACGGTCGAGGGCGACACCGGCTCTCCCGAAGTGCAGGTCGCGATGTTGTCCCGCCGCATCTCAGACCTGACCGAGCACCTGCGGACACACAAGCACGATCACCACAGCCGGCGGGGTCTGCTGCTGCTGGTCGGTCGTCGCCGCCGCCTGCTGCAGTACCTGGCCAGAACAGACATCAACCGCTACCGGTCGCTGATCGAGCGACTCGGCCTGCGCCGGTAGCGACTGAGGGAGCGGCCCACGCCGCTCCCTCTTCTCGTATGGCGGGCCGTCGGTCCGCTGGACGAGAGAGACGCCGCGTGGCTCAGCCGCGCGACCCCTCCGGACGGCAGCCGCCGTCCGGGGACAGGTTCCGAGCCGGAGCGCTCGGCGCCGCGAGGACCGCCGGCCGGTCCTCGGTAGTAGCCCCCGGGCTCCACTGCGGACCCGGGCGCTTCGATCGAAGACCGGCAGTACGGCCCGCTGCGTCGCCCCCGGCCCGGACGACGCAGAAAGGGACATCGTGTCCGAAAACACAATCCATGAGGCCACCGCGACGATCGACAACGGTCAGTTCGGTAGCCGCACGATCCGGTTCGAGACCGGGCGCTTGGCCCGGCTCGCGGCCGGCTCCGCGGTCGCGTACCTCGGCGACACGGTCGTGCTCGCCGCCACCACCGCCTCGAAGGCGCCGAAGGAGCAGTTCGACTTCTTCCCGCTGACCATCGACGTGGAGGAGCGGATGTACGCGGCGGGCCGGATCCCCGGCTCGTTCTTCCGCCGCGAGGGCCGGCCCAGCGAGGACGCGATCCTCACCTGCCGGCTGACCGACCGGCCGCTGCGCCCGTCCTTCGTCAAGGGCCTGCGCAACGAGGTGCAGGTGGTCTGCACGGTGATGTCGCTGGAGCCGGACCACCTCTACGACGTGCTGGCGATCAACGCCGCGTCGATGTCGACCCAGCTGGCCGGGCTGCCGTTCAGCGGCCCGATCGGGGCGACCCGGGTGGCCCTGATCGAGGGTCACTGGGTGGCCTTCCCGACCCACTCGGAGCTGGAGCGGGCCACCTTCGACATGGTCGTGGCCGGCCGCGTGGTCGGCGACGCGCAGGACGCGAACGCCGAGGTCGCGATCATGATGGTCGAGGCCGAGGCGACCGCGCACACGATCGAGCTGGTCCGCAACGGCGGCACCGCGCCCACCGAGGAGGTCGTCGCGGCCGGCCTGGAGGCGTCCAAGACGTTCATCCGGGCGCTGTGCGCGGCGCAGAGCGCCGTGGCGGCCGAGGCGGCCAAGCCGACCGCCGAGTTCCCGGTCTTCCCCGAGTTCGGGGACGACGTGCTGGCCGCGCTGACCGCCAGCCCGCTGGCCGGCGAGCTGGGCCAGGCCCTGACGATCGCGGCCAAGCCGGAGCGCGAGGCGGAGCTGGACCGGATCAAGAAGGCCGCCGTCGAGCAGCTGTCCGGCGACTTCGCCGGCCGGGAGAAGGAGATCAGCGGCGCCTTCCGGGCGCTCACCAAGAAGCTGATCCGGCAGCGCATCCTGCGCGACAAGGTGCGCATCGACGGCCGCGGCGTCACCGACATCCGGCAGCTGTCCGCCGAGGTCGACGTGCTGCCCCGGGTGCACGGCTCGGCCCTGTTCGAGCGCGGCGAGACCCAGATCCTGGGCGTCACCACGCTGAACATGCTGGGCATGGAGCAGAAGCTGGACACGCTCTCGCCGGACAAGTCCAAGCGCTACATGCACAACTACAACATGCCGCCGTACTCGACCGGGGAGACCGGCCGGGTCGGCTCGCCGAAGCGGCGCGAGATCGGGCACGGCGCGCTGGCCGAGCGGGCGCTGATCCCGGTGCTGCCGGCGCGGGAGGAGTTCCCGTACGCGATCCGGCAGGTGTCCGAGGCGCTCGGGTCGAACGGCTCCACCTCGATGGGCTCGGTGTGCGCCAGCACGATGGCGCTGCTGAACGCGGGCGTGCCGCTCCGCGCGCCGGTCGCCGGCATCGCGATGGGCCTGGTCAGTGATGAGGTCGACGGCAAGACCGAGTACGTCGCGCTGACCGACATCCTCGGCGCCGAGGACGCCTACGGCGACATGGACTTCAAGGTCGCCGGCACCAAGGAGTTTGTCACCGCGCTGCAGCTGGACACCAAGCTGGACGGCATCCCGTCCGATGTGCTGGCCGCCGCGCTGACCCAGGCCCGGGACGCCCGCCTCTACATCCTCGACGTGATGAACGAGGCCATCGACGCGCCGGACGAGATGAGCCCGTACGCGCCGCGGGTCACCACGCTCACCATCCCGGTGGACAAGATCGGCGAGGTGATCGGCCCGAAGGGCAAGGTCATCAACGCGATCCAGGACGAGACCGGCGCCGAGATCAGCATCGAGGACGACGGCACGATCTACGTCGGTGCCGCCGACGGTCCGTCCGCGCAGGCCGCGGTCGACCGGATCAACGCGATCGCCAACCCGCAGCTGCCGAAGGTGGGGGAGCGGTTCCTGGGCACGGTGGTGAAGACCGCCGCGTTCGGCGCGTTCGTCTCGCTGCTGCCCGGCCGGGACGGGCTGGTGCACATCAGCAAGCTCGGCAACGGCAAGCGCATCGGCAAGGTCGAGGACGTCGTGAAGGTCGGCGACAAGCTGCAGGTCGAGATCACCGACATCGACGCCCGCGGCAAGATCAGCCTGGTGCCGGTGCGTGAGGAGGCGGCCGCGGCGGCAGCCCCGGCGCCGGCGCCGGCCACGGCAGGCGCGGACCGCTAGTGGCGGCGAACCGCCCGCCCGCGCTGCAGCGGGCAGGCACCACCCGCGTCCTGGCCCGGGACGCCGCGGGCAGCTCGGTGCGCCGCACCGTGCTGCAGAACGGGCTGCGGGTGGTCACCGAGACCATGCCCGGCATGCGATCGGCCGCGTTCGGCGTCTGGGTCGGGGTGGGTTCCCGGGACGAGACGCCGGCGCTGGCCGGCGCCTCGCACTTCCTGGAACACCTGCTGTTCAAGGGCACCCGGCAGCGCTCCGGGCTGGAGATCTCGGCGGCGATGGACGCGGTCGGCGGCGAGCTGAACGCGTTCACCTCCAAGGAGCACACCTGCTACTACGCGCATGTGCTGGCCGAGGATCTGCCGCTGGCCGCCGACCTGGTGTGTGACGTGGTCACCAGTGCCACGCTGGGCGCCGAGGACGTGGAGAGCGAGCGCGGGGTCATCCTGGAGGAGATCGCCATGCGCGACGACGATCCCTCCGACGCGGTGCACGACGTGTTCGGCGAGGCGTTGTTCGGCGACACCGCGCTGGGCCGGCCGGTGGTCGGCACGGTCGAGTCGATCGAGTCGATGCGCCGGGACCAGATCGCCGGCTACTACAAGCGCCGGTACCGGCCGGAGTCGATGGTGGTGTCCGCGGCCGGTCAGCTGGAGCACCGCACGGTGCTCCGGCTGGTCCGGGCCGCGTTCGGCGGCGCGAGCGGCGCCGCCGACGTGGTCACCCCGCAGCCGGCCCGGGCCGGCGGGAAAGCCCCGCGCAAGCCGGCCCGCGCGGTGGCCACCATCCGGCGGTCCACCGAGCAGGCCAACCTGGTGCTCGGCACGTTCGGGCTGTCCCGGCACGACGACCGCCGGTACGCCCTGGGCGTGCTGAACAGCGCGCTCGGCGGCGGGATGAGCTCCCGGCTGTTCCAGGAGGTGCGCGAGCAGCGCGGCCTGGCGTACTCGGTCTACTCGTTCACCACGCAGTACGCCGGGGCCGGTGCGATCGGTGTCTCGGCCGGCTGCCACCCGGCCAAGGTGCACGAGCTGCTGGACGTGGTGCGCGAGCAGCTGCAGGCCGTCGCCGAGCGCGGGCTGACCGACGCGGAGGTGTCCCGGGGCAAGGGGCAGGTGCGCGGCGGGCTGGTGCTCGGGCTGGAGGACACCGGCTCCCGGATGAGCCGGATCGGCAAGGGCGAGCTGGCCTACGGCGAGGTGGTCGAGGTCGATGAGATGCTGGCCCGGGTGGACGCGGTGACCCCGGACGAGGTCCGCGCGCTCGCCGCCGACCTGCTCACCGGCCCGCAGTGCCTGGCCGTGGTCGGCCCGTTCGACGACGGCGACTTCGACCTGTCCTAGCCTCTGTCAGCGGCGCCGCGGGTGCCGTCCGAAGCGAGCGTTGGGTGGTGGATGCGGTGAGCGAGGCGAGCCAGCCGGCTCCGGGCGGTCCCGCTCCGGGCGGTCCGGCAGCGGGCGGTCCGGCCCCGGGCGGTCCGGCCGCCGCGGGTGGGGTGCCGACCGGGCCGGTGCGGTCGGGGGCCGAGCCGCTGCGGGTGGGCGTGCTCGGCGCCCGCGGCCGGATGGGCGCGGAGACCTGCCGGGCGGTCGACGCGGCCGAGGACATGGACCTGGTCGCGATGGTGGACGCCGGCGACTGGCTGTTCAGCGTGGCCGACGCGGGCGCCCAGGTAGTGGTCGACTTCACCCACCCGGATGTGGTTCTCGACAACATCCGGTGGTGTATCGACGAGGGCATCCACTGTGTCGTCGGTACTACCGGCTTCGATGACGAGAAGATCGCGACCGTCCGCGGCTGGACCGAGAAGACGCCCGAGGTGGGCGTGATCGTGGCGCCGAACTTCGCCATCGGCGCGGTGTTGAGCATGCAGTTCGCTCAGCTCGCGGCGCGCTTCTTCGAGTCGGTGGAGATCGTCGAACTGCACCACCCGGGGAAGGTGGACGCGCCCAGCGGCACCGCCGCCCGGACCGCCCGGCTGGTCGCCGGGGCGCGCCGCCGGGCCGGCGTCGGCCCGGCCCCGGACGCGACCACCACCAGCATGGATGGGGCTCGCGGCGCTTCGGTTGACGGAGTGCCGGTGCATTCGATCCGGCTCGCCGGGCTGGTCGCGCACCAGGAGGTGCTGCTCGGCACGGCCGGCGAGACCCTGTCGATCCGGCACGACTCGCTGGACCGCGTCTCGTTCATGCCCGGTGTGCTGCTCGCGGTGCGGTCCGTCCCGACCCGTCCCGGCCTCACCGTGGGCCTTGAGTCACTGCTCGGGCTTTGATTCCGGCGCGCGGTAATTGGCTATTCAGTGCTTTTCCATGCCCAGCGGCCCGACTAGTCGGAAAACTACCGGCATTTTCACAGGTTAGTTCCAGACGATGCCTATCTGTCCCCTCACTCATAGGGCCTATATGATAGAGGCGAAGATTACGTAGAGTGATACCAGTTGGTGACTGTCCGCGTTGACCCGTGGGAGGGAGAGAGGCCATGACCGAGCCCTTCTCGGCCGACCGGCCAGCCGCCGGTAGCAGACACGCGATCCTCGTCGACGTCGGCTATCTGTATGCCGCCGTCGGCCTGCTAGTACTGGGAACGACGTCGCGGCGGGCGTTCCGGGTTGCCGCCGACGGCTTCATCACCGCGCTGATCGAACGGGCGGCCAAGCGGGTGCCCGGTGAATTGCTCCGGATGTACTGGTATGACGCCGCTCGTGATCGGGTGCCGACCGTGGAGCAACGCCAGATCGCCGCCCTCCCGCACGTGAAGGTGCGGCTGGGCAACCTGAACGCGGCCGGCCAGCAGAAGGGCGTGGACGCCCAGATCCGGCAGGATCTGGAGGTGCTCGCCCGGCACCGCGCGGTCTCCGACGTGGTGCTGATCGCCGGCGATGAGGACATGCTGTCCGCGGTCGAGGCGGCGCAGGCGTTCGGGGTCCGGGTGCACGTCTGGGGCGTCGAGCCGCCGTACGGGGTGAACCAGGCCGAGCGGCTGGTCTGGGAAGCCGACACCGTCGACGAGCTGGACGCCGAGTCGTGCCGGCTCTATGTGGCCGCCGAGCCCGGCTTCACTGCCGCGTCCCGGCCGCCACCGGCCACGTTCGAGCCGGCCCAGGGCGGTGGCGAGCACGGCAACGGAGCGCCGCATGCCGGCATGCCGAGCAGCGGCCGGCCGATCGTGCCCACCCCGGCGAACGTCTTCGCGCCGCGCCGGCCGTCCTCGCCACCCGGCCGGCTCGGGCCGGACCGGCGGACGATGGAGGAGATCGGCGAGCACATCGCCGGCAAGTGGCTGGTCACCCGTGGTCGCGACAATGTGGCCGACCTGCTGCCCGGCCCGGTGCTGCCGACCGTCATCGACAAGGAACTGCTGGTCGAGGCCGAGCAGAACCTGAACCGTTCGCTGCGGCCGTTCGAGGACGCCCGGCGCGCGCTGCGGGACGGCTTCTGGGCCCGGCTGCACCGCGAGTTCGGGCTCACCACCGGGGTCTCCGGAGCGCCGCCGCCACCGCCCTCGCCCCCGAGCGGGGTGCCGGCGGCAGCGCCGGCCACCCCGCCCGAGCAGTCCAGCTAGCCCGCGCGGCTCACTGCTGCAGCGCGGGGTGGTCGCGCCAGGCCGGCATGCCCCGCATGTAGTCCCGGGTGGCCGCCTCGGCGTCCGGCCGGGCCTTGCCGTCCTGCCGCATCGACCACTGCACCATCCGCTCGAACCGTTCCTCGAACGGCTGCAGCGTGCCGTCCGGTGCGCAGTAGGCGCAGATCGCGCCCTCGGCGTGGCCGGGGGCGTGGTCCTCGGCGGTGCGCATCGGCATGCCGCAGCTCTCGCAGGTCATCGCCGTCACTGTCGTCCTCCTCAGGTGTTGGTTGGGTCGGGCGGGTCGGCCGCGGCCAGCAGCGCCCGCAGGCCGCGGACCAGCGCGGCCCGGTCGGCCGGCCGCATCGCCTCGATCGCCCTGGTCAGGTCGTCCGGGCCGAGCACCTGCGGGTGCGCCCGGACCCGGGCCTGGCCGTCCGCGGTCAGCCAGACGAAGACCCGGCGTCGGTCCCGGTCGTCCCGCATCCGGGAGACCAGGCCCTTGGTTTCCAGCCGGTCGACCAGTTCGCTCACCGTCGGCTTGCTCAGCCGCAGGTGTTCGGCCTGCTCGCCCACGGTCAGCGGCCCGGACGCGGCCAGGTGCCGGAGCACGGCGAGCATCCGCGGGGTGACGTCGGCCCCGTTCTGCCCGCGCGTCGGCGCCTTGAACCGGAGGTAGACAGCCGGGTAGAGGCGGCCCACCTCGTCCGCCACTGCCCGTGCCGACCGCTCTTCCGGCACCGTCCCTCTATTCGTTCGGTCCGAACTATCAGGACCGAACGAATAGTGCCGAACGGGTCGGCGTCCGTCAAGCCGCCCGGCGGCCCGCGACGTGGCACCTCGCCGGGTGGCCGAACCCGGTCGCCGCGGGGTGGCTGGGCGGCGGGCAGCGGGGTGGCTGGACCGGGGTGGAGTCCGGCGGGCCGGGTGGTTGAGTCGGGGAGTCCGGATGGGCGGGTGTTGAGCCCGGTGAGCCCGGTGGGCCGGGTGCGGCGGGCCGTGGTGGCACGATGGCGGGGATGGGGACCGAGACCGACGCGCTGCGCCGGCTGCTGGACGTCGCGCTCGCACTCGGCGCCGAGCGGCGGACCGAGGCCGTACTGCGGGTGATCCTGGACGCGGCCCGGGACCTGGCGCACGCCGAGTACGCGGCGCTGGGCGTGCCGGACGGCGCCGGCGGCTTCAGCCTGTTCCTCACCGCCGGGGTGGACGCCGCGACCTGGGCCCGGATCGGCGCGCTGCCGCGCACGCACGGTCTGCTCGGCGCGCTGCTGGACGACGCGGCGGCGATCCGGCTGCATGACATCCGCGACGACGAGCGGTTCGTCGGCTGGCCCGTCGCGCACCCGGACCTGAGCTCGTTCCTGGGCGTGCCGATCGTGGCCGGCGGTGAGGTGCTGGCCGAGCTGTTCCTGGCCGAGCGCCGCGACGGCGGCGACTTCACCGACGCCGACCAGCGGCTGGTCGAGACGCTCGCCGCGCACGCCGCGCTGGCCGTGGTGAACGCCCAGCGCAACGAGCGGGCCCGCGAGCTGTCGGTGGCCCAGGAACGCGCCCGGCTGGCCCGGGACCTGCACGACTCGGTCACCCAGACGCTGTTCAGCCTCTCGCTGGCGGCGGAGAGCGCGGCCACCATGGCCGGCCCCGCGCCCGACTCGGCGCTGGCCGGGCAGCTGGACCGGCTGCGCGACCTGGCCGGCGCGGCGCTGGCCGAGATGCGCTCGCTGGTCGAGACGCTGCGGCCGGCCGACCTGGACGCCGACGGGCTGGCCGGCGCGCTGCGCAAGCGGATCGAACTGCTGCGGCGGGTGCATGACGTGCCGCTCACGCTGAGCGTCCGCGGCCCGGCCCGGCTGCGCGACCACACCGTGGAGGGGGAGGTGTTCCGGGTGGCCACCGAGGCGCTGTCGAACGCGCTGCAGCACGCCGCCGCCGGCCGGATCACCATCAGCCTGGACACCGGCGGCGACGCGGTCCGGCTGGTGGTCGCCGACGACGGCTGCGGCTTCGACCTGGTCGCCACCCGGCGCAGCTCCGGCCGGCTCGGCCTGACCTCGATGCGGGAGCGGGCCGAGGCGCTCGGCGGTGTGCTGCGGGTGGACACCGCGCCCGGTGCCGGCACCCGGCTCACCCTGGAGGTGCCCGCTGCCTGCTGACGCTCCCGGCGCCCCGGCGCCGGCGCCGATCCGACTGCTGCTGGTGGACGATCACGAACTGGTCCGGGCCGGGCTGCGGACCTTCCTCGGGCTGCAGGCCGACATGGACGTGGTCGGCGAGGCCGGCTCGGCCGAGCAGGCGCTGGCACTGGTCCCCGGGCTCGCCCCGGACGTGGTGCTGCTGGACCTGGTGCTGCCCGGGATGTCCGGGGTGGAGGCGGTCCGCCGGCTGCGCGCCGCCCACCCGGACGTCAAGGTGCTGGTGCTGACCAGCTTCGCCGGCGAGGACGCGGTGCTGCCGGCGATCCGGGCCGGCGCGGCCGGCTACCTGCTGAAGGACGTCGGTCCGGCCGAGCTCGCCGAGGCACTGCGGGTGGTGCACGGCGGCGGCGCCCCGCTGCACCCGTCGGTGGCGGCGACCGTGATGCACAGCGTGGCCGAACCGGTGCGCGACCCGCTCACGCCGCGCGAGCACGAGGTGCTGCGGCTGGTCGCCCGCGGCCTGTCCAACCGGCTGATCGCCCGCGAGCTGGCCCTGTCGGAGAAGACCGTGAAGGCACACGCCAGCGCCATCTTCGGCAAGCTCGGCGTGGCCGACCGCACCCAGGCTGCCCTCTACGCGGTCCGCCACGGCCTGGTCGACACCCCGGACTGACCCGCTCCGCTGTCACCGGCGGGTGGCCGGCGTCACGGTGGCTGTCGCCGTGGTGCAGCCGGCCCGGATCGCCTGGGGCTGGTGACGGCTTCGGGACGCGGGTGACGGGGTGGTGCGGTCGGTGTCGGGTTCGGGTGGCCGGTGATGGCCCTGCGACGGTCGCCCGGCACTGTCGTCACCGGTGCGGCGGGCCGGGCCTGGGACTAGGACCAAGGTCCTAGGGCGGGGGAGGCCCACAGCCGATGGCGGCGGGCCGGCGCGGCGGCACGGTGCAGGTATGCGTACCGCACTCATTACCGGCGCTTCCCGCGGTCTCGGCCGGGCGCTGGCCCGCGACCTCGCCGCCACCGGCTGGCAGGTCGTCATCGACGCCCGCTCCGCCGCCGACCTCGCCGCCGCCGCGGCCGGCCAGCTGGCCGACCCCGGCGGCTCCGCCGACCCCGCCGACCCTGGCGGCTCGGCCGATCCCGGTGGCTCCGCCGATCCCGGCGGCCGTGGTGGCGCCGGTGGCTCCGGGCTGGTCCCGGTGCCGGGCGATCTCACCGACCCCGATCACCGCCGGCGGCTGGCCGCCGCCGTCGGGCCGGGTCTGGACCTGCTCGTCCTCAACGCGTCGGCGCTCGGCCAGACGCCGCTGCCGCCGCTGGCGGAGTACGACCTGGCGGCGCTGCGCGCCGTGCTGGAGGTGAACCTGGTCGGCAGCCTGGCGCTGGCCCAGCTGCTGCTGCCGGCGTTGCGGGCGGCCGGCGGCCGGCTGGTCGCGATCAGCAGCGACGCCGCGGTCGAGGGCTACCCGGGCTGGGGCGGCTACGGCGCCAGCAAGGCGGCGCTCGACCAGGTCGCCCGGGTGCTCGCCGCCGAGGAGCCGGCGCTGCGGGTGTACGCCCTGGACCCCGGCGACATGCGCACCCGGATGCAGGCCGACGCGTTCCCCGGCGAGGACATCAGCGACCGTCCCGAGCCGGAGACCGTGCTGCCCGCCCTGCACCGCCTGATCACCGGCGACCTGCCGAGCGCCCGCTACACCGCCGCCGACCTCACCGCCGCCGCGCCACCCCCCACCACCGTGCCGCCGGACGCCGTGCCGTCGGACGCCGTGCCGTCGGACGCCGTGCCGTCGGACGCCGTGCCGTCGGGCGCGGTGCCGGCGGGGGTGCCGCGATGACCGCGGCGCGGGCATTGCCGGCGCCGGCGGCCCTGGACTGCGGCGGCGAGCTGGCGTTCGAGCTGCCGGACGGGCTGGTGGCGACCGGGCCGCCGGAGGCGCGGGGGGTGCCGCGGGACGGCGTCCGGATGCTGGTGGCATCGGCGGCCGAGGGGCTGGCGCACCGGCGGGCGTACCACCTGCCGGCGGTGCTGCGGCCCGGCGACCTGCTGGTGCTGAACACGTCGGACACGCTGCCGGCCGCGCTGCGCGGGGTCACCGCGACCGGCGTGCCGGTCGAGGTGCACCTGTCCACAGTGGACCCGGACGCGGGCTGGACGCCGGCCCGGGCGCTGGCCGGCTCCGCGTCCGACTGGGTGGTGGAGATCCGCGAGCCGGACGGCCGGCCGGGCGGGGCGCCGTCGGCGGCCGACCGGGCCGGCACGACGATCCGGCTGGCCGGCGGCGGCCGGCTGGACGTGCACGGGCCCTATCCGGACCCGACCGCGCCGGCCCGGCTCTGGACGGCGCGGCTGGCGACGCCGGAACCGCTGCGGGCGTGGCTGACCGCACACGGCCAACCGATCCGGTACGGCTACGTCTCCGGGCCGTGGCCGCTGGCCGCCTACCGGACCGGCTACGCCGACACCCCGGGCAGCGCCGAGATGCCCAGTGCCGGTCGGCCGCTGACCGCGCGCACGTTCCGCCGGCTGCGGGCCCGCGGGGTGCGCACCGCGGGGCTGGTGCTGCACTGCGGAGTGTCCTCACTGGAGGCCGGCGAGCCGCCGTACCGCGAGTGGTACGCGGTCCCGCAGTCCACAATGGACGAAGTGGCGGCGGTGCGGCGGGACGGCGGCCGGGTGATCGCGGTCGGCACCACCGTGGTACGCGCGCTGGAGTCGGTCGCCGGCAGCGGGCCGGCCGGCTGGACCGACCTGGTCATCACCCCGGACCGCGGTGTGTCCACTGTGGATGGACTGATCACCGGCTGGCACCCGCCCGAGGCGTCGCACCTGCAGCTGCTCAGCGCGGTCGCCGGCCCGGAGCTGCTCTGCGCGTCCTACCGGGCCGCGCTAGCCGGCGGCTACCGCTGGCACGAGTTCGGCGACCTGCACCTCATCCTGCCCTGACCGGTGCTGTGGTCGGCCGTCCTCCGGGCGTCGGCCGGCGCGCGGGTCAGCCGGTGGCGGCGGCCGCGGAGGCGCCGACGTGGCCGGCGAGCCAGCTGTTCAGCGGGCCGAAGGCGCGCCAGGCGGTGCGGACCCGGGTGAGTGCGGTGCGCTCGTGCAGCCACGGCGCCGGTTCCCAGTTCCGGCCGGCGTACAGCGACTTGTGCCGCAGCAGTTCGGCGCGCGGGTGGTCGGCCGGGTAGCCGCGCGGGGTGCGGGTCAGCCGGTGCCCGTCCACCTGGTAGCCGCCGCGGCGCAGCCCGGTCAGCGCCCGGTCCAGTTCGGCGTGCGTGACGTCGTCGACCACCGCCCGGCGCAGCCGCTGCACCTGGTCGGACTCGGCGTGGTAGATCCCACCGGCCACCCGCAGGCCGTCCGCGGACAGCTGTACGTACAGCACCCCGGCCCCGCCCGGCGCCGGGATCACCGCGCCGGCCGCGGTCTTGTACGGCGTCTTGTCCTTGCTGAACCGCACGTCCCGGTACGGCCGGAACATCTTGCCGGCGCCGAACTCCGGTTCCAGTTCGGTCAGCAGCGCCTCCATCGGCGCCCGGACGCAGCTCTCGTACGCGTCCTTGTGATCGGTCCAGTACGGCTTGGAGTTGTCCGCCTCCAGGCCCTCGTAGAAGATCAGCGCCTGCTCCGGGAACCCGGCGAACTTCACGACTCGTCTCCCTCTGCCGGCTCTCCCTCTAACAGCGATGCGTGCAAGCGCGATTCGCGCAGCGTGCGGCCGGCGTCCTCGAGTGTCCGCGCGTACCCGTCCGGCTCCCAGCCGGCCGATCGGTAGAACCGGGTGGACGCGGTGTCGCCGTCGGCCACCCAGGCCAGCGCGCGGTCGATCCCGCCCTCGCGCAGGTGGTCGACGACCGCGGCGAGCAGCCGGCTGCCGTGCCCGCGCCGGCCCCAGCGCGGCTCGACCAGCAGCGCGTAGATCTCGCCGCCGGCGGGGTCGTCGCCGGCGCCGGCCCGCTCGGCCGGGCCGAACGCGGCGAACCCGACCACCTGGTCCTGCTCCTGGGCGACCAGCACGCGGTGCGCCGGCGACGGCGGCGCGGTGATCGCCGCGGACCACCGGGCGGCGGCCACCTCCTCGGTGGCCTCGGCGAGCACCGCCGCGGGCAGCAGTTCGGCGTACGCGGCCCGCCAGGTGCCGACCTGGATGCGCGCGATCTCCGGAACGTCCGCGGCCCGCGCCGGACGGACACTGACGTCGGCCACGAGGCATCACCCTAGGCTCCCGGCCGCCGCCCGGCCCGCGCGGGGCCGCCACCCGCCACCCGCCCGGCCCCGGGCCGCCTGCCGGCCCGGCCGGCAGCACGCCGGGCCGCCGGCCGCCGGGCCGCGCGGGCTCAGCGGCCCCGGCCCTGCCGGGCCGTCCGCGTGCCTACCGCCTGCCGGCCGGCTGCAGGCCGATCCGGCCCGCCGGCCGACCCGGTCGGATCAGCCGGGCTGCCCGGGCTCAGCGGCCCGCCGCCCCTGCCGGGCCGTCCGCGTCCTACCGCCTGCCTGCCGGCTGCAGGCCGATCCGGCCCGCCGGCCGACCCGGTCGGATCAGCCGGGCCGCTCGGGCTCAGCTGCCGGTCGGGTCGGACGCCGCTTCGGCGGCCTCGGCGGTGCGTTCGCGGCGGCGGTTGCGGATCTCGATGGCGACGAAGCCGATGATGATCAGGGCCAGGATCGGCAGCGGGCCCCAGGTGAGGTAGCGCTCGACCGTGTGCAGCGAGGCGGCGAAGGCGTAGCCGAGCAGCACGCAGCCGGCGCCCCAGATCAGCCCGCCGGCCGCGTTCCAGGGCAGGAAAGTGCGGTAGTAGGGCATCCGCGCCATCCCGGACATGCTCGGCACCAGCGCGCGCAGCAGTGCGGTGCACCGGCCGAGCAGCACCGCCTTGCCGCCGTGCCGGTTCAGGAACTCGTCGGCCTTGCCCCAGCGGCTGGGGCCGACCCAGCGGCCGAGCCGGGAGCGGCGCAGCGGCGGGCCGTACTTCTGGCCGAACGCGTACCCGACCGAGTCGCCGAGGATCGCGGCCACCACCCCGATCACGATCATCAGCGGCAGGTTCAGCACGCCCTCGTGGCAGAAGTACCCGGCGACCAGCAGTGCGGTCTCGCCGGGCAGCACCATGCCGAGCAGGATCGCGGCCTCGCCGAACGCGAGGCCGCCGGTGATCACGTAGAGCCACGGGCCGACGTGGTCGCCGAGCCGTTGCAGGAACTCGGTCACGTCCCGCATCCTCTCATCGAGGCCTCGACGGCGCGGTTGCGGGCCGATCACGGCCGCCCGGCGCGTCGGTCTGCCGGCCCGCTCGGCACGCAGCGTCACCGGGCATGGCGGGATAAGTCACGTAAATGTCCGTCCCGGTCGAATAGCGATTCGATCAGGTGTGTCCGGCGCCAGTCGAGTACATTTCCCGCCGGACATTTCCCGAAGATCCGGCCGGGGATCGCTTCGAGTGTCGCGGATTTGTCACGGCAGGCCTCGTTCTCGATCACTCCGGTCCGCTCGAGTGGGTCCGGGAGTCGGCGTCGGCACCACGATCAACTAGGTCCGACACGGCCCGGCCGTTCGCTTGACTGCCCTATCGAAGTCGAATAGGTTTCGCGCCCTAAATAGGCAATAGATCGGCAGCCATGGCTTCGGCGGGGGCGGCTTGACCTGGGCACCTGCCGGTAGTCGTGCGGTCGAGAGCTTGATCAGCGCGAACCCGGCCCACACTCTTTGTTGTTCGGCGGCGAGGCTTCATGCGATCTGGTAGAAGGTCGGTACGGCTCAAGGTCTTCGTGTTGCTCGTCGTGCCGCTCATCTCGGTGATCGCGCTGTGGGCGTTCGCCGCGAGTGTGACCGTCGGCGATGCCCGCCAGCAGCTGCGGACAAACACGATCACCGACAATCTCGTGCTGCCGATCGCCGCGGTGCAGAACCAGCTGGCGCCCGAGGGGCTGCTCTCGGTGGTGGCGATGGGCACCGGCCGGCCGGCCGACCGGCAGGCGCTGACCGCGCAGCGGACGCGCACCGATGGTGCGGTCAGCCTGCTACGGACCGCGGTCGCCTCGGCGAAGGTGCGCAACGCCACGAGCGAGTCGCTGCGCCGGCAGTTGACCGGCTTCCTGCAGCGGATGGCCCGGCTGACCGAGACCCGCGGCGCCGTCGACAGCGGCAACGGGCAGCGGCTGCAGGTGGTCTCGGCGTACTTCGACCTGTCCGACGACGCCGAGGGGGTGCAGGAGGACATCGGCGCGGCCAGCCTGGTCGACGTCCAGCTGTACCGGGAAGCCCTGCCGCTCTACCCGACCGGCACCGGCGCCGCTCTGGTGTCGAGCGAGCAGGCGATCATCATCGGCGCCGTCTCCGCCGGTGCGCGCTCGCTGACCCAACCGGAGATCGCGGCGTTCGCGGAGGCCGCGTACAACCGGCGGCTGGTACTGGAGAAGCTGGTGGCCGGCCGGGTGTCCGACGCCGGCAGCGGCTTGCGGGACATCCTGACGTCCGCGCCGTACGTGATGTTGACCCAGCTCGAGAACCAGATCATCGCCACCCCGCCCGGCGCACCGCTCTCGGTCGACCCGAAGGTGTTCCAGACCGCCAGCGTCGACGTGCTGAAGCAGTACGCGGCGATCACCCGGCCGGTTGGCCTGGCGCTGGGCGACCGGGCGGCCAAGGCCGGCCGGCCCGTGATCATCCGGTTGGTGCTGGCCGGCGGCCTGGGCCTGATCGCCGTGCTGCTGTCCCTGTACCTGTCGTTCCGGTTCGGCCGCGGCCTGGCCAAGGAGCTCACCGGGTTGCAGGCGGCCGCGCAGGACCTGGCCGAGCAGCGGCTGCCGCGCATCATCGGCCGGTTGCGCAACGACGAGGAAATCGACGTGGACGCGGAGGCGCCGCCGCTGAAGGTCGGCGACACCACCGAGGTGGGCCGGGTCGGCGACGCCTTCACCACCGTGCAGCGCACCGCGATCGAGGCCGCGATCGGCCAGGCGAACCTGCGCCGCGGCGTCCGCCAGGTGTTCCTCAACCTGGCCCGGCGCAGCCAATCACTGCTGCACCGGCAGTTGACCATGCTCGACGCGATGGAGCGCAAGACCAGCGACCCGGACGCGCTGGACGAGCTGTTCCGGCTCGACCACCTCACCACCCGCATGCGCCGGCACGCCGAGGGCCTGATCATCCTGTCCGGCGCGCTGCCGGCCCGGGCCTGGAGCACACCGGTCCGGGTGGTGGACGTGGTCCGGGCGGCCATCGCGGAGGTGGAGAGCTACACCCGGGTGCGGGTCTACGTGCTGTCCGAGGCGTCGCTGCAGGGCGCCGCGGTCGCCGACGTGACGCACCTGATCGCCGAGCTGGTGGAGAACGCGGCCAGCTTCTCGCCGCCGCACACCCAGGTACAGGTCCGGGCCGAGTCCGTGGGCAACGGGTTCGTGGTCGAGATCGAGGACGCCGGCCTGGGCATGACCACCGACCAGCTGTACGACGTGAACGCCCGGCTGGCCCGCCCGCCGGACTTCGACCTGGCCGACACCGACCGGCTCGGCCTGTTCGTGGTGGCCCAGCTGGCCTCCCGGCACGACATCAAGGTCACCCTGCGCCCCTCGCCGTACGGCGGCACGACCGCGATCGTGCTGCTGCCGGCCGAGCTGATGGCGGCCGAGGCGCTGCCCGGCGCGGACGCCGACAGCCGGGGCCGGCTGCGCACGGCCGGCCGGCGCGGCCCGGGCGGCACGATCGACCCCGAACTGGAACTGCCCGCGATCGACGGCAACCCGGACACCCCGGTGCTCACCGGCCGGCACCGCCGCCTCGCCGGCTTCCTGCAGCGCACCCGCGCGCTGCAGGCGCCGGACACGCAGCCACCCGCGCCGGCGAACGGCCGCCCGGCGGACGGCGCCGACACCGGCAGCTGGTACCCGACCGACCCGGCCGGCACCAACGGCACCAACGGAACGAACGGCATCAGCGCCGGCACCAACGGCACCGGCTACACCGACGGCGCGGCGACCGGCACCGGCTACGCCGCGGGCAACGCTTTCGGCGCCGGCCGGGCCGACCCGGCCCCGAACCCGGGCCGGCCGGAGCCGGCCGGGCCGGGCGCCGGAACACCGGGCGGAGCCGGCGGCGACCCCGGCTGGGGCCATGGCGGCACCGCCCGGTCGGACGGTTGGCAGCCGACCCGGGACACCGGGTGGGAGGCCGGCCCGGACGCCGGCACCAGCTTCCGCTCCGCCGACCGGTCCGAGCGGGACCCGTACGGTCTGGCGCCGAACCCGGGCCCGTTCCGCGGTCCCGCCACCGAGCCGCCGGCCGGCAGCCCACCCCGGCGGTACGACCAGCCCACCACGTCCGGCACCGGCGAGCCGGCCCGGTCGTACCAGCCGCCGGGATACGACCAGCCGTCGGCCTACCGGCAGAGCCAGCAGCCCGGCCAGCAGCCCGACCGGCCGGCGGAGCGCGGGGAGTCGGGGTACGGCTCGGACTCCCGGTCGGCCGCGGCCCGGTCCGACCAGCCGGCCGCCGACCCGTTGTCCGGGTCCGCCTGGGCGCCCGCGCAGACCCAGGGGTACGAGCAGGTGCCCGCCCCGCGACCGGCCCCGGACCGCGGCCGGGCCGCCGGGCCGGAGGACACCGGGCAGGGATGGGACAGCGCCAAGTTCGACCTGTGGGCGACCACCGAGGCGTCCGGGACCTCGGCCGGCACGCACGCCGGGTTGCCGCGCCGGGTCCGGCGGGCCAGCCTGGCGCCGCAGCTGCGGGACGCCCCGGTGGCCGGCGCCGAGGCCGAGGACACCCAGACCGCCGAGGACATGCGCTCGCCGGAGCAGGCGCGCGCGCTGATGAGTTCGCTGCAGAGCGGCTGGCGGCGCGGCCGGACCGAGGCCGATCCCACCGCGCCGACCGAGCCGACAGAGGAGCCGCGCTGAAATGGCCGAACCACGAGTCGCCGGCAGCCCTCGGGTCGCTGGCAGCCCACGGGCCGCCGGCAGCCTGGACTGGCTGCTGGACGACATGGTCAGGCGGGTCGACCAGGTCTGGCACGCGGTGATCCTGTCCCGGGACGGGCTGGCGATCGGCTCGTCCGCGTCGATCACCCGGGAGGACGCGGAGCACCTGTCCGCGCTGGCCGCCGGCTTCCAGAGCCTGGCCCGGGGCGCCGGCCGGCACTTCCGCGGCGGCGCGGTCCGGCAGACGATCATCGAGATGGACGAGGCGTTCCTGTTCGTCACCGCCGCCGGTCAGGGCGGCTGCCTGGCGGTGCTGAGCCCGGCCGACGCGGATGTCGGGCTGATCGCGTACGAGATGGCCATGCTCGTCAAGCGCGTGGGTCAGCACATGTCGGCGCAGCCGAGGCCCTCGGGCGACCCCAGCACGGGGTGATGCAGGTTGACCTCACCGGAGGACAGGCTGTACGACGGCGCGGCCGGCCCGATCGTCCGCCCGTACGCGATGACCCGTGGCCGGACCCGGCCGCGCGGTGCGGCGATGGATCTGATCTCGATCGTGGTCGGGGCCGATCCCGGCTCGGTGAACCGGTACGACCTGGACCCGGAGCACCTGGATGTGCTGGCCATCTGCCGGCAGCCGACCCCGGTCGCCGATATCGCGTCCGAGATCGACCTGCCGCTGGGGGTGGTCCGGGTGCTGCTGGACGACCTGCGGGACAAGGGGCTGATCAACGTCCAGGCGCCGGCGGCGCCCAGCCAGACACAGGACGAGCGGATTCTGAGGCAGGTACTTGATGGGCTACGCGCACTCTGAACCCGGGCGCCCGATCATCCCGATCGCCGTCAAGATCCTCATCGCCGGCGGCTTCGGGGTGGGCAAGACCACGCTCGTCGGCTCGATCAGCGAGATCCGCCCGCTGCGCACCGAGGAGGCGCTGACCGATCGCAGCATCGGCGTGGACGACACCGCCGGCGTGGAGGGCAAGACCACCACCACCGTCGCGATGGACTTCGGCCGGATCTCGTTCGACCAGCACCTGGTGCTCTACCTGTTCGGCACCCCCGGCCAGGAGCGGTTCTGGTTCATGTGGGACGAGCTGTCCTACGGCGCGCTCGGCGCGGTCGTGCTCGCCGACACCCGGCGGCTGCCGGACTGCTTCGCCTCGATCGACTACTTCGAGCAGCGCAACATCCCGTTCGTGGTCGCGGTGAACTGCTTCGAGCCGGCGGACCGGCACGCCCCGGCGGATGTCCGGATCGCGCTGGATCTCGACCCGGATGTGCCGGTCGTGCTGTGCGACGCCCGGCACCGCGAATCCACCAAGAACGTGCTGGTCACCCTCGTCGAGCACGTGCTGACCACGACCGTCCCGGCAGCCCGCGGCCAGGCGTCCTCCGCACCGGCCCGCTGACCGCTGAACGGCCCGGACGGGCCGTAACCACGCGTCCGGAAACCGCCTGACCGCGGGCTGCCGGCCTGGCAGGCTGGGGCCCGGGAAGTGGCTGCCCCGGATCGGGGTTGGCAGCTGAGGAGCCCGGCCGGGCCGACAGCGGCCCGAGCACCAGCCGGAGTACCGGGCCGGCGAGGGGAGCGGAATGGCAGCGGTCCGGCAACGTGCCGGCAGGTCCGGATCGGCT
Organism: uncultured Actinomycetota bacterium; assembly: GCA_963714145.1. GTDB lineage: Bacteria > Actinomycetota > Actinomycetes > Mycobacteriales > CADCTP01 > JBBWZH01. The sequence continues at coordinate 582,747 of OY970235.1, forward strand.
GGCGGTGCCGGGTCGGGTGGCGGTGCCGGGGCGGCCGGGCGGGCCGGTGTGGTCCGGGGCGGCGCGGGCGGCGGTCTCGGCCTGCGGGTCTGGGTCGCGCTCGGCGTGGTCTACGTCGTCTGGGGCTCGACCTACCTGGCGATCAAGTTCACGGTCGACACGATGCCGGCACTGCTGCATGCGGCGGTCCGGTTCACCCTGGCCGGGCTGATCCTGCTGGCCGGCGTCGTCGCGGTGCGTGGCCGGGCGGCGCTGCGGGTGACCCGGGGCCAGCTGATCACCGCCGCCGCCTCCGGGATCCTGCTGCTGACCGGCGGCAACGGGCTGGTGTCGATCGGCGAGGAGCGGGTGCCGTCCAGCGTCGCCGCGCTCATCGTCGCCTCGGTGCCGCTGTGGATCGTGGTGCTGCGGGCCGCGCTGCGCGACCGTCCGGTGCGGGCGACCGCGTTCGGCGTGCTGGTGGGGTTCGCCGGCGTGGCGCTGCTGATGCTGCCCGGCGGTGGCGGCGGGTTCGACGTCGGGTACGCGGCGCTCATCCTGGTCGCCTCGCTGTCCTGGTCGATCGGCTCGCTGCTGGTGGCCAAGCGGCCGGTCCCGGCCGACCCGCTGGTGCTCAGCGCGGTGCAGATGCTGGCCGGCGGGGTGGTGCTGTTCGTCCTGTCGGCCGGGCGGGGCGAGTTCTCCGGGTTCGACGCCGGGCAGGTCTCGGTCAAGTCCTGGCTGGCGCTGGTCTACCTGATCGTGTTCGGCTCGCTGCTGGCGTTCAGCGCGTTCGTCTGGCTGCTCGGCCAGGCCCCGGTCTCGGTGGTGGCGACCTACGCGTACGTGAACCCGGCGGTCGCGGTGCTGCTCGGCGTGCTGTTCGCGGGGGAGCGGCCGGCCGCCCTGACCTTCGCCGGCGGCCTGCTGATCCTGGTCGCGGTCGCCCTGGTGGTCACCGCCGAGGGCCGGGCCCGGCGCGCCGCCCGCGCCACCGGGCAACCCGAGCCGGCCGACGACCTCGCCGCCTGACGGCGGCCCGAGCTACCCGAGCGCCTGGCCGGCCGCGCGATCCGGACGCCCGGGCGCCGGTGGCCGGAGCGGATCCGGGCGTCCGGAGCGGCCGGACGGAATTGTCGGTGGTGTCTGCGACGATCGGGTCGTGAAGCCAGCGACCTTGTCTCCGGCGCAGGCCCGCCGCATCGCGCTCGCGGCGCAGGGCTTTGCCGACCCGCGTCCGGCCGGCAAGGTCGACGTCCGGCACCTGCGCCGGGTGCTCGACCGGGTCGGCCTGCTGCAGATCGACTCGGTGAACGTGCTGTCCCGCTCGCACTACCTGCCGGTGTTCGCCCGGCTCGGGCCGTACCCGCGGGAGCTGCTCGACCGGTTCGCCTGGGGCCAGCAGCGCGAGCTGTTCGAATACTGGGCGCACGAGGCCTCGCTGCTGCCGCTGCGGCTGCACCCGTTCCTGCGCTGGCGGATGGAGCGGGCCACCCTGGACGCCTGGGGGGCGATGGTCCGGATCTCCCAGGAGAGCCCCGGGTTCGTGGAGAAGGTGCGCGCGCTGGTGGCCGAACAGGGCCCGATCGGGGCCGGCGCGCTCGGCACCCCGCGGCCGAACCGGCCCGGCAGCATGTGGAACTGGCACGACGGCAAGGTCGCGATGGAGTGGCTGTTCTACCGCGGCGAGGTCACCGCGGCCGGCCGGCCCAACTTCGAGCGGCTGTACGACCTGACCGAGCGGGTGCTGCCGGCCGAGGTCCTGACCGCGCCGACGCCCACCGTGGCCGAGGCGCACCGGGAGCTGATCCGGGTCGCCGCCCGGGCGCACGGCGTCGCCACCGAGCCCGACCTGCGCGACTACTTCCGGCTGAAACCGGCCGCGTCCCGGGCCGCGGTGGCCGAGCTGGTGGAGGCCGGCGAGCTGGAGCCGGTGACGGTCCCCGGCTGGCGGCACCCGGCGTACCTGTGGCCGGCGGCCAAGCTGCCGCGGCGGGTCAGCGCCCGGGCGCTGCTGTCCCCGTTCGACTCGCTGATCTGGGAGCGCGACCGCACCGAGCGGTTGTTCGACTTCCGGTACCGGATCGAGATCTACACCCCGGCCGAGAAGCGGATGTACGGCTACTACGTGCTGCCGTTCCTGCTGGGCGAGCACCTGGTCGGCCGGGTCGACCTGAAGGCCGACCGGAAGGCCGGCGTGCTGCGGGTGCAGGCCGCGTACGGGGAGGACCGGCTGCCGCCGGGAGCGGTCGCCGAGGAGTTGGCCGCCGAACTGGCCGACATGGCCGGCTGGCTCGGCCTGGACGGTGTCCTGGTCGTCGGCCGCGGCGACCTCGCCCGCGAACTCACGGCGGCCGTCGCCCACCTGGACGCCCCCGGCTGACACCACCGGCCGGCTGGTTCGGGCGACGTCGCCGCCCCGAGCGGCGGGTGCCGTCGGGGCGGGACGTGGCTCGGCTGGCGGGTGGGCGGGCCGGCCGGGCCAGGCCGGGGGTCGGGTAACAGGGGCGGTCGGGCTGGGTGCGGTCGGGTCAGGCGGCGTCGGCGCGGCCGACCGCACGGGTGATCAGGATGTTGCCGCTGACCGTCTTCGCCTTGACCTCGACGGCGCTGCCCTCGGCCGGTGCGGAGTCCTCGATCGGCAGGTCGGACTTGGTCCGGCCGCTGACCGTGAACAGGTCCAGCTTGGCGATCGAGCCGGGCCGGACGCCGATCCGCAGGTCACCGGACGCGGTGGTCAGCTCGACCCGGCCGCGGCTGACCTCGTCCACCGAGATGTCGCTGGACGCGGACTTCACCGACACGGACCCGCCGGCGGTGCCGATCTCCACCTTCCCGCTGGCCACGTGCACCTCGACGTCGCCGGCGGCCGCGCCGACCCGGATCGCGCCCGACGCGGTGTGCGCCTCGACCCGGCCGGCCTGGCCGAGCCGGACCGAGCCGCTGGCGGCCCGGATCTCGACCAGGCCGGTGACCTCGTCCGCGTCCACCCAGCCGCTGGCGGTCTGCACCCGCAGGTCGGCGAACCGGCCGTGGCAGGTGCTGTCGGCCGAGGCGGACCGCAGCCGGACCCCGGAGTCGGTCGGCACGGTGATGGTGACGGCCAGTTCGGTGCCGCGGCCGAACGTCATCCGCTTCTCCGGCGCGGCGACCGTGAGCCGGCGCGCGGACAGCTCGATCCGGGTCCGCTCGGCGGCGCTGCGGGACTCGCCGTTGTCCCGCAGCGCGCGCACCTCGACCGTGCTGGTGGCGGTGTCGGCCGCGGTGACCTCGATGGTGCCGCTGAAGTTGCGTACCTCCAGCTCGACCGGACGGGGGGTGTCGAAGCTGCGGGTGATGGCGCCAGGCGTGGTGGCAGACATGGGGGTTCCTCTCGGTAGCCGTGGGGTGGGGCGGGTCGGTAGCCGTGGGTGGGGCGGGCGGATCAGCCGCGGGCGTAGCCGGTGATGCGCCGGCCGCTGCGTGGGTTGGGGGCGTGGTCGAGGGCCCGGGCGATGACCCGGACCAGCCAGGTGTTCACCGACAGGGCTTCTTTGGTGGCCGCCTCCTCGAGCCGAACCTTGATCGACTCGGGCAGCCGGAGGGTGATCCGGACGGTGCCGGCGGCCTCGTCCGCCGCCGGTGGGGCCGGCGGCGGCTCGGTGGCGGCCGACTGGACCACCACCCGCGGCTCCCGGCCGTGCAGCCGGACCTCCACCGTCGGACCGTCCAGCGCGTCGGTCACCTCGGCGGCGACCGCGGTCAGCGCGTCCATGATGGCCAGCCGGGCGGCCGGCTCCAGCGCGTTCGCCAGCAGTTCGGCGACCCGCTGGGTCTCGGCCGAGCCGGCGGCGGCAGCGGTGGCCAGGTCGCGGCGCAGGCCCTCGAGGTAGGGCGTCAGGTCCATGGCGTCACTATGACGTCATCTGCGGCGTCAGTCAAGCGTCAACCTGCTGTCATTACCGTGCTGACCTCGCGCATCGGACATGTGCCTGCCACAAAGGTCACGGACTGGTCACGAAAGCTGGCTTGTTGTCAGCGCGGTACTTGCAGCGTCGGCGCTGTGCGGTAAGACATGGATCACCGAGCAACGTGACTTAGTTCCTCGCACAGACCGGAGCAGCGGTGGCCGATGTAACCCTTAAGGACGTCGGAAAGGTCTATGCCGACGGCACCCGCGCGGTGACCGGGCTGAACCTGGACATCGCCGACGGGGAGTTCCTGGTCCTGGTCGGTCCGTCCGGCTGCGGCAAGACAACCGCGTTGCGGATGGTGGCCGGCCTCGAGGACATCAGCGAGGGTGAGGTCCGGATCGGTGACCGGGTCGTCAACCGGGTGCCCTCGCGGGACCGGGACGTGGCGATGGTCTTCCAGAGCTATGCCCTGTACCCGCACCTCAAGGTGCGCGACAACATCGCCTTCGGGCTGCAGTTGCGCAAGCTGCCCAAGGAGGAGATCGACAAGCGGGTCGCCCAGGCGGCCCGGGTGCTGGGGCTGGAGGACTACCTCGATCGCAAGCCGCGCAACCTGTCCGGTGGCCAGCGGCAGCGGGTCGCGATGGGCCGGGCGATCGTGCGCGAGCCGCAGGCGTTCCTGATGGACGAGCCACTGTCCAATTTGGACGCCAAGCTGCGGGTGCAGATGCGGGCCGAGATCGCCCGGATCCAGCAGGGGCTGGGCACCACCACGATCTACGTCACGCACGACCAGGTCGAGGCGATGACGCTCGGCCACCGGGTCGCGGTGATGCGCAAAGGCCTGCTGCAGCAGGTCGCCAGTCCGCAGGAGCTCTACGACCATCCGGTGAACCTCTTCGTGGCCGGCTTCATCGGCTCGCCGGCGATGAACCTGCTCACCGGCAAGGTCGAGTCGATCGACGGCGACGAGGTCACGTTCTCGCTCGGCAGCCAGCAGCTCACCGCGCCGGCCGAGCTGCTCGCGCACCGGCCGGCGCTGCGCGGGTACGTCGGCCGCGAGGTGGTCGTCGGCATCCGGCCGGAGGACATGGAGGACGCGGCGCTGGTCCGCGGCGGCGCGGCCGAGAAGGTCCGGCTGACGTCCACTGTGGAACTGGTCGAGGCGATGGGCTCCGAGGTGCTGGCGCACTTCTCCCTCGACGCGCCGACCGTGGTCACCGAGGACACCAAGGAACTGGCCAGCGACGTCGGCGAACCGGCCGCCGTCGAGCGGGCCCCCCACACCGTCGTGGTCGCCCGGTTCGGCCCCCGCACCCGGGCCCGGCTCGGTGAACAGATCGAGACCGTGGTGGACGCCGAGCACATACACGTCTTTGACCCGGAGACCGGGCTGTCCATTTTCGACACACCCACGGACGGCTCCGCCCCGGCAGCGCGCGTCGGCGCAGCGCCGTCAGGTTCGGCGGCATCGTCAGAGAAGGGAACCCAATGAAGCACAGTACGAGGCTGGCCGCGGCTCTCGCCGGGCTGGCGCTCGCCGTTGCCGCCTGTGGCGGGGGCAACGACTCGGGCAGCGGGGGCGGCACCACGACCGCCGCTGGAAGCCCGTTTGCCGACCTTTCCGGCCAGACGATCGAGGTCGCCGGCGCGTGGGGCGGCTCGGAGCAGAAGTCATTCACGGCGGTCTTGAACGACTTCCAGAGCAAGACCAAGGCGACCGTCAAGTACACCTCGTTCGGCGACAACCTGCAGGCCGTGCTCGGCCCGCGGGTCAAGGGCGGCAACCCGCCGGACGTGGCGTTCATGCCGAACGTCGGCATCCTGCAGCAGTTCGTCGCGCAGGGCACGCTCAAGCCGCTGTCCACGGACGCGACCGCTGAGCTCGACAAGAACTTCGCTCCGGTCTGGAAGACGCTGGCGACGGTCGACGGCAAGGTCTACGGCGTGGCCTTCAAGGGCGCCAACAAGTCCACCGTCTGGTACCGCACGAAGGCGTTCGACGACGCCGGTGTTTCCGAGCCGAAGACCTGGGACGAGTTCACCAAGGCGCTGCAGACGCTGTCCGACTCCGGCGTCGCGAACCCGCTCTCGGTCGGTGCCGGCGACGGCTGGACGCTGACCGACTGGTTCGAGAACGTCTACCTGCGGGTGGCCGGGCCGGAGAAGTACGACCAGCTGTCCAAGCACGAGCTCAAGTGGACCGACGACTCGGTCAAGAAGTCGCTGACCGTGCTCAGCCAGCTGTGGAGCAAGCAGAACCTGATCGTCGGCGGCCCGTCCGGCGCACTGCAGACGCTGTTCCCGCAGTCGGTCACCAACGTCTTCGGCGACAACCCGAAGGGCGCGGTGGTCTTCGAGGGCGACTTCGTCGCGACCAACATCGCGCAGGAGACGAAGTCCAAGGTCGGCACCGACGCCAGGTTCTTCGACTTCCCGTCGATCGACGGCTCGCCGACCGCGGTCGTCGGCGGCGCCGACATCGCGGTGGCGATGAAGGACAACAAGGCCTCGCAGGAGTTCCTGAAGTACCTGGCGACGCCGGAGGCGGCGGCGATCTGGGCGAAGCTCGGCGGCTTCACCTCGCCGAACAAGAACCTGGACGCGTCCAACTACTCGGACGAGACCACCCGCAAGTCGGCGCAGGCGCTGGTCGGCGCGGGCGACGCGTTCCGGTTCGACATGTCCGACCTCGCGCCGGGCGCGTTCGGTGGCACGGCGGGTTCCGGTGAATGGAAGATCCTGCAGGACTTCCTGGCCAAGCCGTCCGATGTGGACGGAACCGCGCAGAAGCTGGAAACGGCCGCAGCGGCCGCGTTCAAGTAGTCCGAGGCCGGGTGGGTGGCCAGGCCGGCCACCCACCCGGTGTCCACTCAAGACTGTCCACAGCCGACCCGGGAGGCTGGTGTCGCAGTGAGCGAGATCGCGACTGGAGGCGGCTCGGCCGCCGTGGCGGCGCCACCGGCCGATCCGGAACCGCAGTCGCCCGAGAACGTCGGCGACCGGCCGTTCCTGACCTGGACCGTCATCGCGTTCCTGTTGCCGGCGGTACTGCTGCTCGGCGCGATCGTGATCTATCCGCTGCTCGCCACGATCAAGGGCAGCTTCTTCGACGCCGCCGGCAAGTCGTGGGTCGGGCTGCACAACTACAAGACCATGTTCACCTCGGACGCGACCCTCACCGCGATCAAGAACAACGCCATCTGGGTGCTGATCGCGCCGCTGGCGGCGACCGCGATCGGGCTGGTCTTCGCGGTGCTGCTGGAGCGGGTCAAGTGGGCCACCGCGTTCAAGCTGGTCGTCTTCATGCCGATGGCGATCTCGTTCCTGGCCGCCGGCATCATCTTCCGGCTGGTCTACGACGCCGACCCGGACCGCGGCCTGCTCAACGCGGCGGTGGTCGGTGTGCACGACATCTTCGCGCCCGCCTCGCACTATCCGAACGCCCGCCCGCGGGACACCCAACTGCTCCCGGCGGCGCCGGGCGGCGGGTTCCAGAGCTCGAAGACCTACAACCCGGGTGACACCGCCGAGCTCGGGCTGCTGGCCGTGCAGGCCGGCGACATCCCGAGCAGCGCGCAGGACGCGGCCGCGCCGACCGCGGCGCCGGACGCGGTCACCGGCACCATCTGGTTCGACTTCACCCGCGGCGGTGGGGGCGAGCCGAACCGGATCGACCCGGCCGAGAAGGGCCTGCCCAAGCTCCGGGTGGAGGCCGTGCGGGACGGGGCGGTGGTGGCCAAGGCCACCACCGACAACCAGGGCAGGTTCAGCCTCAGCGGGCTCGGCTCCGGCGGCGTCCAGCTGCGGCTGGCGGCGTCCAACTTCGGCGCCCCGTTCCACGGTTCCGACTGGCTCGGCCCCACCCTCGCCACCTGGTCGATCATCGCGGCCTGGATCTGGATGTGGGCCGGCTTCGCGATGGTGCTGATCGCCGCCGGCCTGGCCGCGATCTCCCGGGAGGCGCTGGAGGCCGCCCGGGTGGACGGGGCCACCGAGTGGCAGGTCTTCAAACGGGTCACCGTGCCGCTGCTCAGCCCGGTGCTGCTGGTGGTGCTGGTCACCTTGGTGATCAACGTGCTCAAGATCTTCGACCTGGTCTTCGTGCTCGCGCCGCCGTCCTCGCAGGACGACGCGACGGTGCTGGCCCGGGAGATGTGGACGGCCACCTTCGGCGGCGCCAACGACCAGGGGCTGGGCAGCGCGCTGGCGATCTTCCTGTTCGTGCTGGTGCTGCCCGCGATGATCTTCAACATCCGCCGGTTCCGGCGTGACCAGGCCTAGGGGAGTGCAGCGATGACGACGGCAACCGCCCCGGCGGCTGAGCGGCCGGCAGCCGGCGCACCGATCGGCAGCGACGCGGCCGGCACGCCGCGGCGCAGCCTGGCCACCCGGATCGTCACCCGGCTGGGCAGCGGCGTGGTGCAGGTGATCCTGGCCCTGGTCGCGATCTTCTGGCTGGTGCCGACCCTGGGCCTGCTGGTCTCCTCGCTGCGCAACGCCAGCGACAACGCCAACAACGGCTGGTGGCACGCGCTGACCGCGCCGTCCCAACTGACCTTCAACAACTACCAGAAGCTGCTGGACAACTCGACCCTGGTGCGGTCGTTCCTGAACACCGTGCTGATCACCGTGCCGGCCACGTTCCTCGTCGTGCTCATCGGCTCGCTCGCCGCGTACGCGTTCGCCTGGCTGGAGTTCCGCGGCCGGGACTGGGCGTTCATCGTCGTGGTGGCGCTGCTGGTGGTGCCGGTCCAGGTCGCCCTGTTCCCGGTGTCCACGCTGTACGGGCACATCGGGCTGTTCGGCACGATCCCCGGCGTGGTGCTGTTCCACGTCTCGTTCGGGTTGCCGTTCGCGATCTTCCTGCTGCGCAACTTCTTCGCCGGCATCCCGCGCGACCTGCTGGAGGCGGCCCGCATGGACGGCGCCAGCGAGGTGCGCATCTTCGTCCGGGTGATCCTGCCGCTGGGCCTGCCGGCGATCGCCTCGCTGGGCATCTTCCAGTTCCTCTGGGTCTGGAACGACCTGCTGGTCGCGCTGGTCTTCGCCGGTGGCAACGCGAAGCCGCTGACCGTCACGCTGCAGGAGCAGACCCGGGCGTTCTCCTCGAACATCGACGTCCTGGCGTCCGGCGCGTTCCTGTCCCTGATCGTGCCGCTGGTCGTGTTCTTCTCGTTCCAGCGCTACTTCGTGCAGGGCGTGCTGGCCGGCTCGGTCAAGTAGGTAACTAGAGTCGGACGGGTGCCCGCTACCGCCACCCCGACCGTCCGCGTCATCGCCTACACGCACTTCGACCCACCGGACGAGGTGCCCTGGCAGACCGACGCGGACGGCGGGCAGGCGCTGGCCGAGTTCGCCGGCCGGGCCTGCTACCAGTCCTGGGACAAGCCCAATCCGCGGACCGCCACCAACGCCGGCTACCTGCGGCACATCCTCGAGGTCGGTCACCTGTCCGTGCTGGAGCACGGCACGGTCACCTTCTACCTGACCGGGCTGTCCCGCTCGCTGACACACGAGCTGATCCGGCACCGGCACTTCTCGTACAGCCAGCTCTCCCAGCGGTACGTGGCCGGCCGGGACGCGGCGATGGTCGAGCCGGCCGCGATCGCCGCCGACCCGGACCTGCACGCCCGCTTCGTGGCCGCGACCGAGGCCTCGCTGGCCGCGTACAACGAGCTGCTGGCGGGCCTGGAGCGGTTCGCCGGGGTGGCGAACGCGACGCTGCGCGGCAAGCAGGCCCGGCAGGCCGCCCGCGCCGTGCTGCCGAACGCGATCGAGACCCGGATCGTGGTCACCGGCAACTACCGGGCCTGGCGGCACTTCGTCGCGATGCGGGCCACCGAGCACGCCGACGTGGAGATCCGCAGCCTGGCCATCGCCTGCCTGCGCGAGCTGGCCCGGGTGGCCCCGAACGTGTTCGCCGACTTCGAGATCACCCCGCTGCCGGACGGCACCGAGATCGCCGCCAGCCCGCTGGTCACCGAGGGGTGAGCCGGCGCACCGGTCGCAGCCGGCCGGGTACCGGCCCGGTCACCGGCGGTGAGCTAGATCGTCCGGGCCGGGCTGACCCCGCTCCGGACGGGCGTCAGCGGTAGTTTGAGCACATGCAGCCTGACACGACCCGGCCCTTCGGCCGGGTGCTCACCGCCATGGTCACGCCGTTCACCCCGGACGGGGCGTTGGACGTCGACGGGGCGCAGCGGCTGGCGTCGTACCTGGTCAGCGCCGAGGGCGGCAACGACGGGCTGGTGATCAACGGCACCACCGGCGAATCGCCGACCACCACCGACGAGGAGAAGGACAGGTTGCTCCGCGCCGTGCTCGAGGCGGTCGGCGACCAGGTGCCGGTGGTCGCGGGCGTCGGCACCTACGACACCGCGCACACCGCGCACCTGGCCCAGGCGGCCGAGAAGGCCGGCGCGCGCGGGGTGCTGGTCGTCACCCCGTACTACTCGAAGCCGCCGCAGGCCGGCCTGCTGGCGCACTTCCGGATGGTCGCGGACGCCACCGCGCTGCCGGCGATGCTCTACGACATCCCGGGCCGCACCGGCACCCCGATCAGCACCGACACGCTGCTCCGGCTGGCCGAGCACCCGCGGATCGTCGCGGTCAAGGACGCCAAGGGCGACCTGGAGGCCAGCGCCGACGTGATGGCCCGGTCCGACCTGGCCTTCTACTCCGGCGACGACCGGCTGACCCTGCCGCTGCTGTCCATCGGCGCGGTCGGCGTGGTCGGCGTCCCGACCCACCTGCTCGGCCGGCGCACCGCGCAGATGATCGCCGCGTACGAGGCCGGCGACGTCACCGGCGCCCGCGACCTGCACCGCGGGCTGCTGCCGGCGTACATCGGCACCTTCCGGACCCAGGGCGTGATCACCACCAAGGCCGCGCTGAACCTCGTCGGCCGGCCGGCCGGCCCGGTCCGGCCGCCGCTGGTCGACGCCACCCCGGACGAGATCCACCAACTCCAAGCCGACTTCGACGAAGCTGGCGCCCCCCTGAACCCGGAGAGTCGCGCGTGAGCCATCCCCACCCGGAACTCGGCGCACCCCCACCGCTGGCCAAGGATGGGCTACGGGTCGTCCCGCTCGGCGGGCTGGGCGAGATCGGCCGGAACATGACCGTGTTCGAGCACGCCGGCCGGCTGCTGGTGGTCGACTGCGGGGTGCTGTTCCCGGAGGAGGAGCAGCCCGGCGTCGACCTGATCCTGCCCGACTTCAGCTGGATCCGGGACCGGCTCGACCAGGTCGAGGCGGTCGTGCTCACGCACGGGCACGAGGACCACATCGGCGGCCTGCCGTACCTGCTCCGGGAGAAGTCCGACATCCCGCTGGTCGGTTCCCGGTTCACCCTGGCGCTGGCCGAGGCGAAGCTGCGCGAGCACCGGATCGAGCCGTACTCGATGACCGTGGCCGAGGGGCGGCGGGAGAAGCTCGGCCCGTTCGACTGCGAGTTCTTCGCGGTCAACCACTCGATCCCGGACTCGCTCGCGGTCGCCATCCGGACGTCCGCCGGGCTGGTGCTGCACACCGGTGACTTCAAGATGGACCAGCTCCCGCTCGACGGCCGGCTGACCGACCTGGGCGGGTTCGCCCGGCTCGGCGCCGAGGGCGTCGACCTGCTGATGTCCGACTCGACCAACGCCGAGGTGCCCGGGTTCGTGTCGCCGGAGCGGGAGATCGGCCCGGTGCTGGACGCGATCATGGCCAGCGCCACCCGCCGGGTGATCGTGGCCTGCTTCGCCTCGCACGTGCACCGGGTGCAGCAGGTGCTGGACGCGGCCGCCACCCACGGCCGCCGGGTCGCGATGGTGGGCCGGTCGATGGTGCGCAACATGGGCATCGCCCGCGACCTCGGCCTGCTCCGGGTGCCGCCGGACCTGATCGTGCCGCTGGACGAGGCGGCCGCGATGTCGCCGGAGCGGGTGGTGCTGGTCTCCACCGGTTCGCAGGGGGAGCCGCTGTCCGCGCTGGCCCGGATGGCCGGCCGGGACCACCAGCAGGTCCGGATCGAACCGCTCGACACCGTGATCCTGGCGTCCAGCCTGGTGCCGGGGAACGAGACCGCGGTCTACAAGGTGATCAACGGGCTGTCCCGGTGGGGCGCCACGGTGATCCACAAAGAGGTCGCCAAGGTGCACGTCTCCGGGCACGCGCCGGCCGGCGAACTGCTGTTCCTGCTGAACGCGACCAAGCCGCGGAACCTGCTCCCGATCCACGGCGAGTGGCGGCACCTGCGGGCGCACGCCCGGCTGGCGGAGCTGACCGGCATGCCCAAGGACCGGGTCGTGCTGGCCGACGACGGCGTGGTGGTCGACCTGGTGAACGGGGTGGCCAAGGTGGCCGGCAAGGTCGACTGCGGCTACGTGTACGTGGACGGGCTGGCCGTCGGCGACGTCGGCGAGGAGTCGTTGAAGGACCGGCGCATCCTCGGCGACGAGGGCTTCATCGCGATCACCGTGGTGCTCGACTCGGTCACCGGCAAGGTCACCGGCACCCCGCACGTCTCCGGCCGCGGCTTCAGCGACGAGCCGGCCGCGTTCGAGAACGTGCTGCCGCTGATCGCCGCCGAGCTGGACCGGGCCGCGGTGGAGGGTGTGGTGGACACCCACCGGCTGGCCCAGGCGGTCCGCCGGGTGGTCGGCCGCTGGGTCTCCGACACCTACCGCCGCCGCCCGATGATCATCCCGACGGTGATCGAGGTCTGACCCGGCGGCCCGGCCCGGCCCGGGTCCAGCGGGCCGGGGGTCCGCGGGCCGGGGTCAGCGATCGATGCGGGCCAGCCAGGGGTGGGCGGCCACGATGCCGGTCCCGTTGTCAGCCTTGCTGAGCTGCTCGTACGTGGGTTGGTCCAGGATGAGCACCTCGACGTCGAACTGCCCGCGGTTGTAGGCCGGGCTGTCCTGGGTGATCTGCCGAACGGCGCCCAACAGCGCGCTGACCCGGTTGCCGACGGCGTCCACCTCGCCGCGGTTGTGCGGGATCTGGCTCACGCACAGGTTGCCGGTGAAGACGGTGGCCAGTTCCCGCCGCGCCACGTCCAGGTCGAGCACGGTGCCGACCAGCGCGACCTGGGTCGTCTCATCGCCCCGGTCGACCCCATCGCTGGACGGCGGCGGCCGGCCGTCCGGGTAGCCGATCTCGACGGCGCCGTACCGGTCCGGGTGTGCCTCGAGGTAGCCGTCGAGATGATTCACCGACCCGTCGTCCAGGTGGGCGTGGATCCAGCCGGCCGGCGGTGGCGGGCAGGGCAGTCGCTGCGCCGCCAGCCCGGCGTCGTCCGCCGGCTCCGCCGGCACCGTCTGCCGGGTCACGGTGAGCGTGCCGGCCCGGTACCTGCCCTCGACCTGGGCGTAGCCGGTGACGGTGCCGTCCACGTCCTGCCGGTCGGCCAGCTTGCCCAGGTCGGCCCCGAGCAGCGTGAAACCGTCGCAGTCGTCGGGTGCCGGCGGTGCGTCGCGGTCCAGTGGGTTGTCGATGCTGATGCGCATGGCACACAACCGGACCGGCCGGCCCGGCACCGCGACGACCTGGCCCAGCGCGCCGGCCAGGTCGCCGTCCCGGACCACCAGGTCGGCCAGCGGCACCTGCGGTCGCGGTGCACCGGCCGCGTCGCCGGGCCGGCCCGGGCGGATCAGCAGGATGGCCAGGACCAGTCCGGCCGTGGCCACCACAGCCGCCGCCACAACGGCCAGCGACCGCCGGCCGCCGGCCTGGGCCGGCAGCTCGGGCCGCACCGGTTCGGCGGCCGGCTCTGGTGCTTCTCCGCTGTTGTCGGCGGCGCCATCGGGGGCGCCGTCAGGGCTGCTGTTGTCGGGGCCGTTGTGCGGCGGGTCGGTCATCTCGGCTCCTCCGGTTGATCCCGGCAATATGTCGCACTGTTGATACTCAGATGGTCGCTGGGTGTCCGACACCTACCGCCCGGGATCGAGGTCTGGGCAGGGCGGTGCGGGTCAGGGGGTCGGGGTCAGGGTGGTGCGGGGTCAGCGGCCGAGCGGGCGGAGCCAGGGCTGGGCGGCGATGATCCCGGTGTTGCCGTCGATCTTGCTGAGCTTGTCGTACATGGCCTGGTCGAGGACGATCAGTTCGACGTCGAACCGCCCGTGGTAGTAGTCAGGCCCGTCCTGGCTGATCTGTGGTGTGGTGTCCATCAGCGCGCTGACCTGCTTGCCGATCGCGTCCACCTGCGTCCGGCTGTGCGCTATCCGGGTCACGCACAGGTTGCCGGTGAAGACGGTGGCCAGTTCCTGCCGGGCCGTGGCGGGGTCCAGCACGGTACCGACCAGCGCGACCTCGGTCTTGTTGTCGCCCTGGTCGACCGGCTCGGTGGACGGAGCCGGCCGGCCGTCCGGGTAGCCGATCCCCATGGCGCCGTAGCGGTCCGGGTGCGCTGCGAGGTAACCGTCGAGCCGGTTCGTCGAGTTGGTGTCCAGCTGCGTGCGCATCCAGCCGGCGGCCGGCGGCGGGCAGGGCGTCGGCTCGGCCGGCGGATCGTCGAGGCCGGCCACCGGGCCGGCCGTGGGCACGGTCTGCCGGGTGACGGTGAGCGTGCCGGCCCGGTACCGGCCCTCGACCCGGGCGTAGCCGGAGACGGATCCGGGCAGCTCCTCCCGGTCGGCCAGCTTGCCCAGATCGGCCCCGACCAGCGTGATCCCGGCGCAGCCGTCCGGTGCCCCAGCGGCGGCCTCGTCCAGGGTGGTGCCGGCGCTGGCCATACCGCCGCCGCGCGGGTAGCACAGCCGGACCGGCTGGCCGCTGACCGCGAATACCTCGCCGGACGCGCTGGCCAGGTCGCCGTCCCGGACCACCAGTTCGGCCAGCGGCAGTTGCCGCGGCGCCGCCGCGCCCGCGTCGCCGGACCGGTCCGGGCGGGTCAGCAGCACGATGGCCAGGACCAGCCCGGCGGCGGCCAGCACGGCCACCGCCGCGATGACCGGCCGCCGCCGGCCGCCGGCGCGGGCCAGCAGGTCCGGCGACGGCCCGCCGGCTGCCGCCGCGGCCGGCTCCCCGCCGTTCCCAGCCCCACCACCGGCCCTACTATCGGCGCCGCCGTCCGGGCCGCCGCCGTCCGGGCCGCCGCCGTTGTCGGGGCCGTTGTGGGGCAGGTCGGTCATCTCGGCTCCTCCGGCTGGTCCGCACAGGTCACATCTCTGATATTCAGTGGACACCCGGATCGGTTCGCTGCGCCCCGCAGTTGGCGGCAACCGTTGCCGAGTCGTGACTGTGCTGGCCGGCTCGTGACGTGCGGGTGCCCTAGCCGACCCGGGTCAGCCAGGGCTGGGCGGCGACGATGCCGGTGCCCCGGTCGGCGGCGGTCAGCACCTCGTACTGCTGCTGATCCACGATCACCAGCTGGACGGTGACCAGGCCGCCGTAGTAGTCGGTGCCGATGGTGTAGATCTGCATGTGCTCGCGATCCGGCCTCGGCACCCGGTCCTGCACGGCGTTGACCTGCAGCCGGTTGCGCGGCACCCGGGTCACGCAGAGGTTGCCGGAGTAGACCTTGCGCAGGCTGCGCGCGATCGCGTTCGGGTCGGCCGTGGTGCCGACCAGCGCGACCTGGGTCTTGTTGTAGTCCGGCCCGTCGGTGGCGCCGGTCGGCGGGCCGTCCGGGTAGGTGACCACGAGCTCACCGAACTGGTCCGGGTGCGCGTTCAGGTAGCCGACCAGCGGGTCGGCACCGGCACCGGCGCCGTCCAGCTGTCCTGGGGCCCAGCCGCCCTCCGGCGCCGGGCACGGTGGCCGGTCCGGGAAGCTCACCGGCAGGTCACCGGTCGACCGCCGCGGTGCGCCCTGCGCCGTCACGGTCAGCGTGCCGGACCGGTAGCTGCCCTCGATCCAGGCCTGGCCCCAGACGGCGCCGTTCTTCGCGAACCGCTCGGTCAGCCGGCTCAGGTTGGCGCCGGCCAGGTTCACCCCGGTGCCGCAGTACGCCGGCACCCGCACGCCCACGTACCCCGGCAGCGCCACCGGCACGGGCGCGCAGAACCGCACCGGCCGGCCGGGCAGCGCCAGCACCTGGCCGGTCCCGGCGACCCGGTCGCCGTCCCGGACCAGCAGCGTCCGCAACGCCGGCCGCGGCTTCAGGGCGACCGCGACCGGTGCGACGTCCGGCCGGTTCGTCCCCGACCCGTCCGGCCCGCCGAGCGTGGTCGCGGCCACCACCGCGCCGCCGGCCAGCAGCACGACCGCCGCCGCCGCTGCCAGCGGCTGCCAGCGCCCGGGTGGGCGGGCCGCGGCCAGCCGGGCCAGGTCCGGCCGCGGCGGCGCCGGCTGTGCCGCCTGCCACCGCTGCGCGTCGGCACGCAGCAGTTCGTCCATGTCATCGGTCACGGTGTCCGCTCCTCTCGGCTGTGTGCTCCCGCCGCCCCGCCGCCCGGGGTCATGGCGATTCCGCCAGTAGCTGGCGCAGCCGGGCCCGCGCGTCGGCGAGGGTGGACTTGACCGTGCCGGCCGCGCAGCCCATCACCGCGGCGGTCTCGGCGACGGTGAGGTCGGCGTAGTAGAGGCAGTCGACGGCCAGCCGCTGCCGGCCGGTGAGCTGGTCGAGCGCGCGGGCCAGGTCGAGGCTGGCCGGCGTCGCCGCGTCCGGCCCGGGGACCGGCGGGTCGTTCCCGGCGACCCGCCGGCCGTCCATGAGCGTGACCGGCCGGCCCCGGGCCCGGGCCTTGCGCGCCTGGTCGGCGGTGATCGCCAGCAGCCAGCCGCCCGGCACGCCCCGGGCCGGGTCGAACTGCCGCCGCTTCAGCCAGGCCCGGACCAGCGACTCCTGCACGATGTCGTCCCGGTCGGCGGCCGGCGCGAGCCGGGCGGCCAACCGCGCCATCGCGGCCAGGTGCGGGCCGACCCAGTCGGCGAAGCCGGCGGGGTCGCCCGGTGGGCCGGCCGCCTTCGCGGCGGGCTCCGGTTCGCGCACGGTGGTCACATCCCTAGTACCCGGCCGGCGGCCGGTTCGGTTGGGTCGGCCCGGTCGCGGGCGCCCGCGGCCGTACTCCTACACCCGCTCCGCACCTGCTTCGGTTGCCCCGCCCTCGGTTGCCCCGCCCTCGGTTGCCCGCCCTCGGTTGCCCGCCGGCCCGGACGTCGACTCAGCGGGTGGTGTCCGGACTTCACCCGGTCGGTGGGGTGTGACCGTTGCCAACCGGGACCGTTCCGCGACACCGCGTCGGCAATGGGCAGGTTCGCCGCCTCCCGACGCTAACGTGTGGGCCATGCCCAGCCGCGCCGGTAGCTCGACCCGCTCGCGCGGTGGGTCGTCGGTGCGCCGGCGCCGGTCCGGCGCCGGGCCGATCGCGCCGCTGGGCCGGGCGATCGCCTGGTGCTGGTCGGTGCTGGCCCGCGGCGCCGGCGGAGCGGCCCGGGCGTTCGGCCGGCAGGCCGCGACCGCCCGGCTCGACCCGGCGCACCGGCGGGACGGGCTGGGCCTGGCCACCCTCGGCTTGGCGCTGATCGTCGCGGTCGGGGTCTGGTGGCACGGCGCCGGCCCGGTCGGCGGCCTGATCGACCGGCGGCTGCACGCGTTGGTCGGCACCCCGGCGGCGGTGCTGCCGCTGCTGCTCGCCGCGACCGGCGTGCACCTGCTGCGCCAGCTCCCGCAGCCGGAGGAGCGCGGCCGGGTGGCGATCGGCTGGATCGCCCTGGCGCTGGCCGTGCCCGGGCTGTTCCACCTGTTCGAGGGCTCGCCGGCGGACTCGGCCGGGCGGGCGTCCGCAGGCGGGCAGGTCGGCGTGCTGGCCGCCGGCCCGCTGGAGCGCGGGCTGACCACCGTGATCGCCGGCGTGCTGCTGGTGCTGCTCGGCGGGTTCGGGCTGCTGGTGGTCACCGCCACCCCGGTGAACAAGATCCCGGAGCGGCTCGGCCAGCTGCGCGACCGGCTGCTCCGCCGGCCCCCGGCCGTGGTCGCCGAGGCCGAGGACGAGGCCGAGCTGGACGAGATCCCGGTCGGGTTCGAGCCGCCGCCGCGACCGCGCCGTTCCCGCCGCCGGCCGGCCGGCGACCGGCCGGTGGACGACCAGCCGGTCGACATCCCGCTCGGCGACGCACCGGCGGGGGACGAGCCCGAGCCGGCCGAGGAGCCGCCCGCGCCGAAGGCCCGCCGGGCCCGCCGACCGGCGCCGGAGCCGGTCGAGGAGGCGGAGCCGGTCGAGCCGCCGCCGATCACCCGGCCGGTGCAGCTCAAGCTGTCCGGCGAGACCGGCGACTACACGCTGCCGTCGTCCACCCTGCTGGCCGGCGGCTCGGTCTCCAAGGCCCGCACCAAGGCCAACGACATCGTCATCGCCGCGCTCCAGCAGGTGTTCAGCGAGTTCGGGATCGACTGCGCGGTGACCGGCTTCACCCGCGGCCCGACCGTCACCCGGTACGAGGTGGAGCTCGGCCCGGGCGTCAAGGTGGAGCGGATCATCCAGCTGTCCCGCAACATCGCGTACGCGGTGAAGAGCGCGGACGTGCGGATCATCAGCCCGATCCCGGGCAAGAGCGCGGTCGGTGTGGAGATCCCGAACACCGACCGCGAGCTGGTCAGCCTCGGTGACGTGCTGCGCAGCCAGAACGCGATCCGGGACCACCACCCGATGATCGTCGGCCTGGGCAAGGACATCGAGGGCGGCTACGTGGTCGCCAACCTGGCCAAGATGCCGCACATCCTGATCGCCGGGGCGACCGGCGCCGGCAAGTCCAGCTGCATCAACGCGCTGATCACGTCGATCATGGTGCGGTCCACGCCGGACGAGGTGCGGCTGGTGCTGATCGACCCGAAGCGGGTCGAGCTGACCGCCTACGAGGGCATCCCGCACCTGGTGTCACCGATCATCACGAGCCCGAAGAAGGCCGCCGACGCCCTGCAATGGGTGGTCCGCGAAATGGACATGCGGTACGAGGACATGCAGGCCTCGTCCGTGCGGCACATCGACGACTTCAACCGCAAGGTGCGGGCCGGGCAGATCACCGCGCCGCCGGGCAGCGAGCGGGTCTACACGCCGTACCCGTACCTGCTGGTGATCGTGGACGAGCTGGCCGACCTGATGATGGTCGCGCCCCGGGACGTGGAGGACGCGGTCGTCCGGATCACCCAGCTGGCCCGGGCCGCCGGCATCCACCTGGTGCTGGCCACCCAGCGGCCCAGCGTGGACGTGGTGACCGGCCTGATCAAGGCCAACGTGCCGTCCCGGCTGGCGTTCTCCACCGCCAGCCTGGCCGACTCCCGGGTCATCCTGGACCAGCCCGGCGCGGAGAAGCTGATCGGCCAGGGCGACGGCCTGTTCCTGCCGATGGGCGCCAGCAAGCCGCAGCGCATCCAGGGCGCCTACGTGCCCGAGTCGGAGATCGCCTCGATCGTCGAGCACTGCAAGCAGCAACTGCAGCCGACCTACCGGGAGGACGTGACCGCCCCGGCGGCCAGCAAGAAGGAAGTGGACGAGGACATCGGCGATGACCTCGACGTGCTGCTGCAGGCGGTCGAACTGGTCGTCTCCACCCAGTTCGGGTCCACCTCGATGCTGCAGCGCAAGCTGCGGGTCGGGTTCGCCAAGGCGGGCCGGCTGATGGACCTGATGGAGAGCCGCGGCATCGTCGGCCCGTCCGAGGGCTCCAAGGCCCGGGATGTGCTGATCAAGCCGGACGAGCTGCCCGGCCTGCTGATCGTCCTACGGGGCGAAGAATGACCGGCCCCGCCCCGGGCGGCGACCCGGGGACAGAGTGAGCGCAGCGGCGCCGCGAACCGGAGACACAGTGAGTGAAGTCCGCTGGCTGACGGCGGCGGACGAGGTGATCCGGGCCCAGGTGGTCCGGGTCGTCACCGCGGTCACCACCCAGGCCGGCGCGGTCGGCTGGACCGGCGTGCCGTCCGAGCCGGAGATCCTCGCCTGGCTGGACGAGATCCTGGCCGCGGCCGGGGCCGGGCTGGCCCGGTTCGCCGTGGTGCTGGTGGCCGGCCGGATCGAGGCACTGGGCCGCTGGGAGCGCTACCGCAAGGAGACCGTCGCGCGCAACGGGGACGTGCAGCAGGTGATGGTGCACCCGGCCGCCCGGGCCGGCGGGCTGGCCCGCACGCTGGTCACCGCCCTGGTGCGGGACGCCCGCGGGCACGGCGTCGAGGTGCTCACCCTGGACGTGCGGGGCAACAACCACGCCGCGATGGCGCTGTACGAGTCGTGCGGGTTCCAGGTCCGCGGCCGGCTGCCGGACTTCGTCGCGGTCGGCGACGAGCGGTGGGACCGGGTGATCTACTCGCAGGACCTGCGCCCGCCGGACGCAGCCCTACGGCGGCACGGCGCTAGGCCGATCGGTCCCGGCGCGTCGACGCTGCGTTGACCATTCGATCTCAGCCGAACGTCCCGGTGGGCTTTGTCCGGACCCTCTCCGGCTGCCTAGACTAGGAGCCGAACGATCCAGCCGGGCCAATACCTCCACCGCGACGCCCCTGAAGGGCCGCTTCTCTTGTCCGACGACGCCACTTCCCCCGGGCGCGGTACGCCCGCCCCGTCGGAATCCAGCCCAATCGGCTCAACGCTGGCCGCTGCCCGCCAAGCGCGTGGCATGTCGGTCGAGGATGTCGCTGCAGCCACCCGGATCCGGGCCACGCTGGTGCGCAGCATCGAGGATGACGACTTCACCCACTGCGGCGGCGCAGCCTACGCCCGTGGCCACATCAAGTCGATCGCCGCCGTGGTCGGCGCCGACGGTCCGGGCCTGGTGGCCAGCTACGACGCGCGGTTCGGCGACCCGACGCCGAAGCTGAACGCCGCCCCGCTGCCGACCTTCACCCCGCCGCCGGAGACCCGCCGGCCCACCGCGCGCTGGGCCTCGGTGGCGGTGGCCGTGCTGGCCGTGGCGGCCGTCTTCTTCGGGCTCAGCTGGGTGCTGGGGCGTGGCCAGGCGGGCACCAAGGTGACCGCCGAGCCCACCCCGACGGCCAGCCGGACCAGCGCCGCGCCGCCGACCACCGCGCCGGCCACCAGCACGCCGGCGCCGACCACCGCCAAACCCACCCCGAACGGCGTGACGCTGCAGATCCGGGCGTCCGCGGGCGACAGTTGGCTGCTGGTCACGGCCAGTTCCGGCAGCCCGGTGTACAGCGGCCTGCTCAGCAACGGCCAGCAGATGGAGTTCAAGGACGGCCGCTCGCTGACCGTCAAGTTCGGCAACTCCCGCGCGGTGACGCTGGCCCTGAACGGCGCGGACGTCGGCGCCCCGAAGTGCCAG
Source organism: uncultured Actinomycetota bacterium (assembly GCA_963714145.1). GTDB lineage: Bacteria > Actinomycetota > Actinomycetes > Mycobacteriales > CADCTP01 > JBBWZH01. The sequence goes on from OY970235.1 coordinate 603,823, forward strand.
AGCATCGTCTGCACCGTCCAGTTCCTACCCCCCAAGGCGACAGCTGGGTGAGGTCTGCTCGCGGAGAGCGCTCGCCGAACTAGCGTCGCCTTGCATGCTGGCCGCGGGGGCCGGCGAGCGTTTGGTGGTGGCTGGTTGGGTGCACGGTGGTGGGGCGGTCGGGTGCAAGTACGGCCGGGGCGACCAGGACGAGTGGGGTAGCGGCGGCCCGCCGGTAGGCTCGGCTGGTGCCGCCCCCCCTCCCGCAGCGTCGCGTGGCCCTGCTCACCCTCGGCTGTGCCCGCAATGAGGTCGATTCCGAGGAACTGGCCGGTCGGTTGACCGCCGACGGCTGGGCCCTGGCGGCGGCCGACGACGCCGACGTGCTGGTGGTGAACACCTGCGGTTTCGTCGAGGCGGCCAAGAAGGACTCGGTGGACACGCTGCTGGCCGCCGCCGACACCGGCAAGAAGGTGGTGGCGGTCGGCTGTCTGGCCGAGCGGTACGGCGCGGAGCTCGCGGCCAGTCTGCCCGAGGCGGACGCGGTGCTCGGCTTCGACGCCTACGCCGAGATCGGCAACCGGCTGGACGACGTGCTGGCCGGCCGCCCGCTGACGCCGCACCAGCCGCAGGACCGGCGCACGCTGCTGCCGATCAGCCCGGTGGACCGGGGCGCGGCCGCGCCCGAGGTGGCCATCCCCGGGCACGCCTGGGGGCCGCGCTCGCCGCGCCGCCGGCTGGCCGACTCGCCGGTGGCGCCGCTGAAGCTGGCGTCCGGCTGCGACCGGCGCTGCACGTTCTGCGCGATCCCGTCGTTCCGCGGCTCGTTCGTCTCCCGCCCGGCGGCCGACGTGCTGGCCGAGGCGCACTGGCTGGCCGGCCAGGGCGTCCGCGAACTGGTGCTGGTCAGCGAGAACTCCACCTCGTACGGCAAGGACCTGGGCGACCTGCGGCTGCTGGAGGCGCTGCTGCCGGAGCTGGCCGCGGTCCCCGGCGTGGTCCGGGTCCGGGTGTCCTACCTGCAGCCGGCCGAGCTGCGCCCGTCCCTGCTGGCCGCGATCGCCGGCACCGCGGGGGTGGCCGCCTACTTCGACCTGTCCTTCCAGCACGCCAGCGAGCCGGTGCTGCGCCGGATGCGCCGGTTCGGCTCCACCGACCGGTTCCTGCGGATGCTCGCCGACGTCCGGGCGATCCGGCCCGACGCCGGCGCCCGGTCCAACGTCATCGTCGGCTTCCCCGGCGAGAGCAAGGCGGACGTGGCCGAGCTCGAGCGGTTCCTGACCGGCGCCCGGCTGGACGCGGTGGGCGTGTTCGGCTACTCCGACGAGGACGGCACCGAGGCCGCCGGCTACGACCGGAAGGTCCGCCGGGACGTGATCGGCCGCCGGGTGGAGCGGCTGACCCGGCTCGCCGAGGAGCTCACCGCGCAGCGCGCCGAGGACCGGGTCGGGGACACCGTCGAGGTGCTGATCGAGACGGTCGACCCGGCCGGAGCCGAGGGCCGGGCCGAGCACCAGGCGCCCGAGGTGGACGGCAGCACCACCGTGCACGGCGGCGCCGGCCTGCACCCGGGCGACCTGGTCCAGGCCCTGGTGACCGGCACCGAAGGGGTGGATCTGGTGGCCGAGTTCATCACCGTGCTCAGCCCGGCCGGCAAACCGGTGGCGCGGGCGGGAGCGCACTAGACCGTGAGCAACCTCGTTCCCGACCCGGCCGCCATGCCGCCCCAGACGGCGCGGCTGCTGAACGTCGCGAACGGGATCACCGTGCTCCGGCTGCTGCTCGTCCCGGTGTTCGCGGCGGCGCTGCTGCACGCGGACGGCAACGCCACCGGCTGGCGCATCCTGGCCACCGTGATCTTCGCGGTGGCTTCGATCACCGACCGGATCGACGGCGACCTGGCCCGCCGCCGTGGCCTGGTCACCGAGTTCGGCAAGCTGGCCGACCCGATCGCGGACAAGGCGCTGACCGGCACGGCGCTGGTCGGGCTGTCCTCGCTGGGGCTGCTGCCGTGGTGGGTGACGGTGGTCATCCTGGTCCGCGAGATCGGCGTGACCCTGCTGCGGTTCTGGGTGATCCGGCACGGGGTGCTGCCGGCCAGCCGCGGTGGCAAGCTCAAGACCCTGGTGCAGGCGGTCGCCATCGGCCTGTACGTGCTCCCGCTCTCCGACTGGCTGGCTACCCTCGCCGCGATCGCGATGGGCGCGGCCGTGCTGCTCACGGTCGCCACCGGCGTCGACTACGTCGCCCGCGCGCTCACCCTGCGCCGGACCAGCGCCCGGGCGGTGCGCAAGCGCCAGGCCCGACTGGACCGCCTGGCCGGCCCGACCCACCCGGCAGACCCAGGCCACCCGGCGGGCCCGGGCCACCCGGCGGAGCTGGACCACCCGGCGGAGCTGGACCACCCGGTGAGTCCAGGCCGGCCGGCCGGCGCCGGCCGGGCGATGGGCCAGCGGAGCTCGGTCGGCCCGCCGGTCCCGCCCGCCGTACCGCCGGCTCCCGCTCCGGACCCTCAGCCCGGCCCACCTCCCGGCACTCCCATGCCGGACGACCGATCGGTACCCAGCCCATGACCGCTGCCCCCGTCCCGCCCGTCCCCGGTTCGGCCGCGCGGCCGACCAGCGGCTCGGCCGCGCAGCCGACCGGCGCCCGGCCCGGTCCGGACGCCGGGCCGGTGATCGATCCGGCGGAGGTGCACGCGCTGCTGCGGGCGCGCGGCGAGACCGTCGCCGTGGCCGAGTCGCTGACCGGCGGGCTGCTGGCCGCCGCGCTGACCGACACGCCCGGGGCGAGCGCGACCTTCCGCGGCGGTCTGGTGGTCTACGCCACCGATCTCAAGGCGAAGCTGGCCGGGGTGCCGGCGCCGCTGCTGCAGGCGCAGGGCGCGGTCAGTCCGGACGTGGCGGCCGCGCTGGCCGGCGGCGTCCGGGACCGGCTGGGGGCCACGTACGGCCTCGGGCTGACCGGCGTGGCCGGCCCGGATGCGCAGGACGGGGTGCCGGTCGGCACCGTCTACCTGGGCCTCGCGGCGCCCCAGGGCGGGCAGGTGCACAAGCTCGAACTGGCTGGTGACCGGGCCGCGGTCCGGGCTGCGGCGGTCGCCGCGGCGCTCGCGCTGCTGGCCACCGGCATCGCCGCCACGGAGGTTTCCGGAGCGGGTCGGGAATCGTCGCGCTGATTACACCGTTTCGCTATCGGCGTAGAGCATTCCGACCGCTCTACCACCGCCGTATTCACGAGGTACGGTGGCGTGACGACGAGCCAGGAAGGGGTGCGCCGATGACCCTGCTCCGCCGGGTGTTGGGCGAGGCGCTGCGCGGGCAGCGGCTCCGCCAGCGACGCACCCTCCGCGAAGTGTCTGGTGCCGCCCGGGTCAGCCTGGGCTACTTGTCCGAAGTGGAGCGCGGCCAGAAGGAGGCATCGTCCGAGCTGCTTGCGTCGATCTGTGACGCGCTGGACGTGCGCCTGTCCGATCTGCTGCGCGAAGTCAGCGACACGATGCGGCGCACCGAACGCGCCGGCGAGCTGGCCCGGGTGCCCACCCGGACGCTGGTTCCGGCCGGCGTCGGCGCGGGCCGCCAGGTGCCGCCGGCCCGCCGGGGCAGCGACGGGGCGCCGTTCGAGGAGGCGTTCCGGGGCGACCGGGAGTCGACGGCCGAGGTTCCGGCCAGCACCGAGCGCGAGCCGGCCCGGGTGCCGGCCGTGGTCGACCTGGTCGAGGTGCCGGTGCCGACGCAGCCCGAGCCGAAGGTGGCTGCCGAGCCGGCCGAGCTGGTGCCGGCCCGGTTCGCGGCGTTCGGCCGCGATGGCGCCCAGCTGGACGGCCTGGAGCTGGCCCAGCTGGACGACGAGGACGATCTCGGCGAGGTCGAGGTGCTGCTCGGGTTGACCGACCTGCTGTGCCACCCGGGCGGCGGCTTCGGCCCGATGCGGGGCGAGCTGGCCGGCGCCGGCGCCGGCGTAGTCGCCTGATCAACGTCCAGCTCATCAACCGAACCGGGCACTTAGTGCCCGGTTCGGTGTGTCTTCGGAATGTCGCTTGACGCGCCGCCGTCCCGATGGCAGGAAGTGAGCCGTGCAGGAGGCGCGGGATCCGCTCATCGAGCATCTGATCCGCTCGACGGTGCCCTCGGCGGTGTCGGCGCTGCCGCAGCGGGCCGGCGGCACCCGGTCCCGGGCCGGCAACGCGATGGCCCGCACCCGCGGCGGCCTGCTCGACGGGGCGCTGCGCGCGGTGGCCAAGCACGGCACCCGGCGGACCACGATGCACGACATCGCGATGCTCGCCGGGGTGGCCAAGGCCACCCTCTACAACCACTTCCGCACCAAGGACGACGTCTGGTCGGCGCTGGTCGAGGCGGAGGTGCAGAGCATCGCGGCCGAGTGCGCCGACCAGACGCTGGTGGACGCGCTGACCCATGCGGCGCTGCGGCTGTCCGGCCACCAGGCGCTGCGGCACGTGGCGGAGACCGAGCCGGCGGCGCTGGCCGGGCTGCTGGTGCGCCGGCCGCAGGCGGCCGGCTGGCGGGCGGCCGAGGCGGCGGTGGGCGAGCGGCTGACCGCGGCCGGCCGGTCCGGCGCCGACCTGGTGCTGCGCTGGCTGTCCAGCTACCTGGCCACCCCGGCCCAGCCGGACGCGGTCCGGGCCGCCGCCGAGGCGCTGGTCCGGGGCCTGCCGGTGAACCCGCAGAGCCAGCCGCCGGCCGAGCCGGCCCGGTCGATATCGTCCGCTGACGGCGAAACCCGACCGGAGGTACCGCGATGACCGATGACGCTGTCCAGCAGTGGCTGGACAGTTACGTGGCCGCCTGGCGTAGCTACGAACCGGCCGCGATCGGTGCGCTGTTCAGCGTGGACGCCACCTACGCGTACCGCCCGTGGGATACCGGCGACGAGGTGGTTCGCGGCCGGGACGCGATCGTGGCCAGCTGGCTGGACCAGCCGGACCAGGAGCGCTCCTGGGTCGCGGAGTACCACCCGCTGCTGGTGTCCGGCGACCGGGCGGTGGCCAGGGGCGTGACCAGGTACGGCGACGGCACCGTGTTCGACAATCTGTGGGAGCTCCGGTTCGACGGCGAGGGCCGGTGCACCGGGTTCGTCGAGTGGTACATGGAGCGGCCGCGGCCGGCCGCCTGACCACCGGCCGGCCGATCAGCCGGGCGCCGGCGGTGGAACCGGCGTTGCTCCCGCTGCGTTCCATCGCCATCAGCCACGTCCGCCCGCACCAGCTTCCGGCACCGGCCGGTCCGGTGCCGGGCCGGGGGAGAGGACCACAGTGAGCTACGGGCAGCAGTCGGCCCCGTCCGCGATGCGCCGCCGGTTGCCGTTGGTGATCGCCGGTGTCGTCGGCGTTGTGCTGATCCTGATCGTCCGGGCGCTGGTCACCGGCGATTCGAATGAGCCGGCCGGCAATCCGACGGCCGGCCCGGCGCCGGCCGACCGGACCGGCTGCATCCAGTTGAACGTGGTGGCGTCCTCGGAGAAGGCGGCGCTGCTGTCCGGCATCGCGGCCGACTACAACAACGCCAACCGGTCGGTGACCGGCAAGTGCGTGAACGTGACCGTCGCCTCGAAGGCGTCCGGCGCGGCCGCCGAGGCACTGGCCCGCGGCTGGAAGGACGACGCCGACGGCGCCCGCCCGGACGTCTGGACCCCGGCCTCGTCCTCCTGGACGGTGCTGCTGCGGCAGCGGCTGACCGCGCAGGACCACGGCGACCTGGTGCCCGAGCAGATCCCGTCCATCGCGCAGACCCCGCTGACGATCGCCATGCCCAAGCCGATGGCCGAGGCGCTGGGCTGGCCGAGCAAGGCGCTGGGCTGGGGCGACGTGCTGGCCCTGGTCCGCGACCAGCGCGGCTGGGCCAGCCGCGGGCACGCCGAGTGGGGCGGTTTCAAGCTCGGCAAGACCAACCCGAACTTCTCCACCTCCGGGCTGAACGCGTTGATCGGCACGTACTTCGCGGCCACCGGCCGGTCCAGCGACCTGACCGCCAAGGACGTCGCCGACCCGAAAGTGGTCAGCTACGTCAAGCAGATCGAGAGCAGCGTGGTGCACTACGGCGACACCACGCTGACCTTCCTGCAGAACCTCTACGACGCGGCCGCGGCGGGCCAGGGGCTGACGTACATCAGCGCGGTGGCGGTGGAGGAGAAGTCCGTCTGGGACTACAACCAGGGCAACCCGTCCGGTGACCCGACGACGCTCGGGAAGGCCGGCAAGCCGCGGATCCCGCTGGTGGCGATCTACCCCAAGGAGGGCACGCTGCTCTCCGACAACCCGTACGTGGTGCTCACCGGCGAGTGGGTGGACGCGGCGAAGAAGGCCGCGGCGGCCGACTTCCTGGCCTACGTCAAGGAGCCGGCGCAGCAGAAGAGGTTCACCGACGCGGCGTTCCGCAGCTTCGACGGGAAGCCGGGCGCGGCGATCAGCCAGGAGAACGGGCTGCTGCCGAAGCAGCAGATCAGCGTCATCGACCCGCCGCCGCCGAGCGTGCTGGACAAGGTGGCGCAGTCCTGGGCCGGGCTGCGCAAGCGGGCCCGGGTGCTGATGGTGATCGACGTCAGCGGCTCGATGAACGAGGCGGTGCCGGCGGCCGGCAAGTCCAAGATCGAGCTGGCCAAACAGGCCGCCGAGCGCGCGGTCACCGAGCTGGCCCCGGACGACGAACTGGGGCTGTGGACGTTCAGCACCCCGCAGAACGGCGAGACCCAGCCCTGGCGGGAGCTGGTCGGGTCCGGGCCGGTCAAGACGGTGCTGCCGACCTTCAAGGCCAAGGTCGGGGGCCTGGTCGCCGAGGGCGGCACGGCGCTGTACGCGACCACCCGGGGCGCGGTGCGGGAGGTGCAGCAGTCGTTCGCCAAGGACAAGATCAACGCGGTGGTGCTGCTCACCGACGGCAAGAACGAGTACCCGGCCGACAACAACCTGGGCACGCTGGTCACCGACGTCAGCTCGGAGGACGTGGAGACCAGCGTCCGGGTCTTCCCGATCGCGTACGGCGCGAAGGCCGATCTGACCGTGCTGCAGAAGATCGCGCAGGCGTCCCGGGCGGCCGCTTACGACGCGAGTGACCCGGCGACGATCGACAAGGTGCTCACTGCCGTACTGTCCAACTTCTGACATGGTGACGCCGATGACGGCGGGTCCGGCCCGGGCCAGCTCCACGCCGTCCCCGCACACTCCGGCCGGAAGGCGGCAGACTGTCCCCGTGGGACTGCGTGACGACCTGGTCGACCCGTGGGGCGGCATCGTGGCCGGCGTGGCCGGCGGGCTGGCGTGGGCGGTGGCCTCGGCCAGCACCGCCGCGGTGCCGCTCGGCATCGGCGTGGCCGCCGTGGTGTACGGGGCGAAGGTCGCCAGCAGCCGGTTCGCGCACCGCTTCGGCGACCGGTCCGGGGCGGCCGGCGAGCCGGGCCGGACGCCGCTGCCGGAGCCGCGCCGGGGCAGCCCGGCGGCGCAGTGGCTGACCCGGGCGCAGGGCGCGGTCCGGTCGCTGACCGAACTGGTCGACTCGCCGGCCGCCCCGGACGCCCGGGCACAACTGCAGCCGGTCGGCGCCGAGGCGGCCGACATGGTGGAGACGATGCGCCGGTTCGCCGGCCAGGTCACCGCGGTGGAGGACGCGCTCACCCGGGTGCCGGAGCCGCGGCTGCGGGCCGACCGGGCCCGGCTGGCCGACGCGGTGGCCGCCGCCGGGTCGGCCCAGCTGCGTTCGGAGCGGCAGCGGGCGCTGGCCAGCGTGGACGAGCAGCTCGCCGTGGCCGCCCGGCTCTCGGACGCCCGGGACACGTTGCTGGCCCGGATGCAGGCCACCGTGCTCGGCCTCGAAGGCCTGGTCGCGCGTACCGCCGAGGTGCTGGCGCTGGGCGCCTCCTCCGGGTTCGATACTTCTGCTAGCCGTATCACTGAACTGGCCGGCGACCTGGACGGCCTGCGGGCCGGCCTGGCCGAGGCCGAGGAGGTGTCGCGCCGGGTGCTGGACCCTGGCCGTCAATAGGCCAGCTGGCTGGAACGACCGATTGCCCAGCCGGAGCGATACTCCCTTTCTATTCTCGTTACTACGACGGTTCGCCCGGAGTACGTCGGGGCGTACGGTGGACAAGCCGCAACAGGAGGACTCGGGATCATGGCAAACCCTTTCGTCAAAGGCTGGAAGTACTTCATGTCCTGGTTCGGGGCGAAAATTGACGAGAAGGCCGACCCGAAGATCCAGATCCAGCAGGCGATCGAAGAGGCGCAGCGGCAGCATGAGGCGCTCAGCCGGCAGGCCGCCGCGGTGATCGGCAACCAGCGCCAGCTGGAGATGAAGCTGTCCCGGCACCTGTCCGACGTGGAGCGGTTGCAGGCCTCGGCCCGGCAGGCGCTCACCCTGGCTGACGCGTCCCGGGCCAAGGGCGACGTGGCCAAGGCGACCGAGTACGAGCAGACGGCGACCGTCTTCGCCACCCAGCTGGTCACCGCCGAGAAGTCGATGGAGGACCTGAAGGGCCTGCACGACCAGGCCCTGCAGGCCGCCGAGCAGGCGAAGAAGGCGGTCGAGCAGAACGCCATGCTGCTGCAGCAGAAGCTGGCCGAGCGCACCCAGCTGCTCAGCCAGCTGGAGCAGGCGAAGATGCAGGAGACCGTGTCGACCTCGCTGCGGCAGATGTCCGAGCTGTCCGCACCGGGCAACGTGCCGTCGCTGGGCGAGGTCCGGGAGAAGATCGAGCGCCGGTACGCCAACGCGCTCGGCTCCGCGGAGCTGGCCCAGAACTCGATGGAGGGCCGGATGCTCGAGGTCCAGAAGTCGACGCTGGACATGGCCGGCAACGCCCGGTTGGAGCAGATCCGGGCCAGCATGTCCGGCGGCCAGCTGGCCGCGCCGCCGAGCCAGCCCGCGGTCACCGGGCCGGCCAGCCAGCCGGCGGTCACCGCCGGCAGCACCGAGCCGGCCGCGGTACCGCAGCCGGAACAGGCCGCGGAAAAGGGCTGAGCAGGGGTTCGCCGCCATGCCGGACGGGCCGCCGAGGCGCTTCCAGATCAAGTTCACCAGGTTCGGCCTGCTCGGTCCGGTCGTCCGCGAGGCCCCGCCGACCGGCCCGGATCCCTCCTGGCCGGTCGGTGACGTCCTGGGCCCGTCGCCGGTGATCGAGGTGTGGGCCGGCGAGTCGGCCACCGGCCTGGCCGGTGCCACCGGCGACGGCCCGGCCACCGAACCGGCCACCGAACCGGCCACCGGGCCGGGCGGCGGTCCGGCGGGCGGCGACGCGGGGTACGGGCCGCCGGCGCCGCGACCCGACCCGACCGGTGCCGCCCCGGGCCGGTCAGCTGGCTGGACCGGGTTCCGGGGGCGGCCGACGGACGGCTGGTCGGGGCGGTCCGGGCGGCTGTCCAGCCCGCTGGGCGACGCCGCGGCGGCGATCGCGAGCGAGGTGGCCGGCCGCGCGCTCGGCCAGCTCAGCGGCCGGGTGGCCGGCTGGCGCGACCCGGCCCGGCGGCTGCGCCGGCGCCGCCGGTGGGCCCGCCGGTCGCTGACGTTCTGGCTGTTCGCCACCTCGTTCCTGGGTCTGCTGACCGTGTTGGTCATCCGTACCGGTAGCTCTGCCGGCGGGGCCGAGCTGTTCTTCATCGTGGCCACCGCGGTCGCCGGGGCGGAGGCGGCGCTGGCCGGCCGGAAGCTACGGAAGCTGCGCCGGGTGCCTGAGCCGCTGTCCGCCGCGGGCGTGCTGCCGCCGCGCGGCTCCGCGGCCCGGCCGGCGATGGAGCGGCTGGCCGAGCGGGAGCGGGTGCTCGCCGGGCTGGCCGTGCATCTCGGCCCGTCCGCGGCCTCGACCTGCGCGGCCGCCACCGACGCGGCCGGCGCGCTGTACGCGCACGCGGCCCGGGTGACCGCGATCGACCAGGCCCGCCGGGGCGCCCGGGGCCCGGCTCGGCAGGAACTGGACAAGGCCCTGACCGGCCTGCTCCGCCAGCTGGACGAGGGCGTGGCCCGGTACGACGAGCTGGTGCTGGCGGCCGCGGCCGCGGTGTCCGCCTCGGCCAGCTTCCAGGCCGGTGACCAGGTGCTGGCCGCCCGGCTGGTGGACGCCACCGACGCGCTGGCCGGGCTCGCCGCCGGATTGCGGCACGTTACGCCGGGCGGGTGACAACCTCGGCGGTTCCGGCCGGCGTCCTAGTGGCTGAGGGGTAGCTGAGGGGGTGGCGGTCGCGCATGCCTGGCTGGACCGATGCCGATTTTGACGCGTTCGTCACCGCCCGGATGGGGCCGCTGGTCCGGTTCGCGTACGCGCTCACCGGCGACCTGGGGCACGCCGAGGATCTCGTCCAGACCGCGCTGATGCGGGTGTACGTCCGGGCCAAGCGGTCCGCGCCGGACGACCCGGAGCGGTACATCCGGCGGGTGGTGATCAACGCGAACGTCAGCCGGTTCCGCCGCCGCCGGGTGACCGAGTCGCTGGTCGAGTGCACACCCGAGGTGCCCTCGCCGGACCGGACCGAGGTCACCGCCGAGCAGACCGACACGCTGCGCCGGCTGCTGGGCATCCTCCCCCCGCGGCAGCGCACCGTGCTGGCACTGCGCTACTCGGCCGACATGTCCGAGGCGGACATCGCCGCGCTGATGGGGGTCAGCCCGGGCACCGTGAAGTCGCTCGCGTCCCGCGGACTGGCCAAGTTGCGCACCCAGGTGAGCGAGACCGAATGGGAAGGGAGCGTCCGATGACCAGCCCCACCGAGCCGTCCGAGCGGGCGCTGGCCGCCGCGTTCGCACCGCCGGGCGAGGTGTACGTGTGCCCGACCGCCGGGGTCCGGCTGCGCGCCCGGGCCGTCCGCCGGCGTACCGAGCTGGCCACGCACGCGGTCGCGGTCAGCCTGTTGGCGATCACCCTGGTCGCGCTCACCGGCAGTGCGGTGGTACGCGGCCGGCAGCCGGAGCCGACCCTGTCGGGGGCGCAGGCGGTCCAGCAGGGCGCGCCGCCGCCCGTGTACGACGCCGGGACGCAGCCGCTCATGCCGTACGGCGGCGACGCGCGGTCGGCGACCCCGCTCGGCCCCCGCTACGGCGCGAGCGCGCTGACCTATCCGCTGAAGCTGATCCCGGCCGCACCGGCCGATGGTCGGCGCTGCCTCGCTGTGCGGATGGACCGCAGCGACTGCTACCAGCTGGCCGGGCAGCCGGTGCTGGTGGTGCACCAGTTGGCCGCGGCGGTGATGACCAGCCACCCCCGGTCGGCCACGAGCGAGCTGACGCTGACCCTCTGGGGTTCCGACACCGACGCCTACTCCGCGTACACCAGCCGGAGCGTTGGCGATCAGATCGCGTACGTCGTGGGTGACCAGACCTGGTTGGTGGCTCCGATCAGCCGGCCGGTGACGAACGGGGTGATCGAGCTCGCCGCCGGCCAGTCCACCCAGACCACGCTCGAGCTGATCCACAGCTTCGGCCTGAGCTTGATCGCCGAGGCCCGCGGGAAACCGGCGGCGGTGTAGGCCGGCTGCCAGGGCCGGTCAGCCGGGCCGGTCAGCCGGGCTGGTCGAGCTCGGCGAGGCGGCGGGTGAGCAGGTCGCGGTCGGCGGCGTTGCCGGCGAGCCGGAGCGCCGCCGCGTACTGCTCGCGGGCCTGGTCGGTCCGGCCGAGCCGGCGCAGCAGGTCGGCCCGGGTGGCCGGCAGCAGGTGGAAGGCGGGCAACCGCTCGTCCAGGCCGGCCAGCAGGGCCAGCCCGGCGGCCGGGCCGGCGGTCTCCGCCTCGGCCACCGCCCGGTTCAGCCGGACCACGGGCGAGCCGGTCAGCTGGTCCAGGGCCAGGTACAGCGCGGCGATCGCGGCCCAGTCGGTGTCGGCGGCCCGGGTGGCCCGGCAGTGCTCGGCCGCGATGGCCGCCTGCAGCAGGTACGGCCCCAGCCGGCCGGTCCGGGTGCACCGGCCCAGCAGCGCCAACCCCTCCCCGATCTGGCCGGCGTGCCAGCGGGACCGGTCCTGGTCGGGCAGCAGCACCAGCCGGCCGGCGGGGTCCAGCCGGGCGTCCCGGCGGGCGTTCTGCAGCAGCATCAGCGCCAGCAGCGCGGTCGCCTCCGGCTCGTCCGGCATCAGCGCGACCAGCACCCGGTTCAGCCGGATCGCCTCGTCGCAGAGGTCCCGGCGGATCGCCGCGTCGCCGGAGCTGGCCGCGTACCCCTCGTTGAAGACGAGGTAGAGCACCGCGAGCAGGCCGGCCAGCCGGCCGGGCAGCTCCGCGTCGGCCGGCACCCGGTACGGGATGCCGGCCGCGGCGATCTTCTTCTTGGCCCGGGTGATCCGCGCCGCCATCGTCGGTTCCGGCACCAGGAACGCCCGGGCCACCTCGGCCGTGGTCAGCCCGCCCAGGCAGCGCAGGGTCAGCGCGACCCGGGCGTCCGGCGCCAGCGCCGGGTGGCAGCAGGTGAACAGCAGCCGGAGCCGGTCGTCCGGGATGGTGGACATCTCCTCGGCCACCTCCTCCGGTTCGACCGCCGGGTCGGGCTCGGCGAGCAAGGGCAGCTTGCGGGTCAGCGTGGCGTCCCGGCGCAGCCGGTCCAGCCCGCGGCGGCGGGCCGCGGTCAGCAGCCAGGCAGCCGGGCGGTCGGGTACGCCGTCCCGCGGCCAGGTCGCCAGGGCCAGCTCGAACGCCTCGGCCACCGCGTCCTCGGCCACGTCCAGGCTGCCGAGCTGGCCGGTGAGCAGGGCGAGCAGGCGCCCCCAGTGTTCGCGGAGCGCCTGCTCGACCGCCTGCGGGACGGTGCCGGCCGTCACCGGACCGGCGGCCGCACCTCGATCGTGTCGCCGGGCAGGGTCGGGATCTGCCGGGCCCAGCCGACCGCGTCCTCGATGGTCGGCACGTCGACCACGTAGAAGCCGCCGAGCTGCTCCTTGGTCTCGCTGAACGGGCCGTCGGTGACCAGCAGTTGGTCGCCGACGTGCTTGACCAGTTGGGCCGCCGGCGGCGGCGCCAGCTCGGACGAGTAGGGCATGGCGACCCCGGCTTCCTTGATCGCGTTGATGAACGCGCGGTGGCCGGCGTACATCTTCTCGGTCTCCTCCGCCGACAGGTCGGCGTAGGCGCCGCCGTCGCCGTGGATGAGCAGGACGAATTCCATTCAGACCTCCGGGGCTTCGCGGATCTCGATGTGGTGGCCGGGCGCGGCCGGGAACCGCTTGGCCAGCGCCTCGGCCGCGGCGGCGTCCGCGCAGTCGACCACGTAGACGCTGCCCAGCTGTTCCTTCGTCTCGGCGTACGGGCCGTCGGTGATCAGGCCGTCCGGGCCGAGCGTGCGGGTGGCGGGCGAGTCGGCCAGCGGCGCGGCGAACCGCAGCGTCCCGCGCTCGGCCAGCTCGCGGTAGACCGCCATGTGGCCGTCGACGATCTCGCGCCGCTCGGCCGCGGTGAGCGCGCCCACCGCCGCTTCGTCGGCGTAGATGAGGAAGACGTAGTTCACGTCATCCTCCGGTCGGCAGCACCGGGCGCACCTCGACGGACAGGCCGGGCGGCAGCGGGATCTGCCTGGCCCAGTCCAGCGCCTCGTCCAGGTCGGCGACGTCGACCAGGTAGTAGCCGCCGAGGTGCTCCTTGGTCTCCGCGTACGGGCCGTCGCTGATCACCCGGTCCAGCCCGTCGGTGCTGCGGATCGTGGTGGCCGTGCTCGGCGGTTGCAGCGGCCGGCCGTCCTTCTTCACCCCGGCCGCGTCCATCTTCGCGGTGAGCGCGAAGTGCGCCTCGAACATGGCCTGCCGGCTCGCCTCGCTGACCTGCTCCAGTGCCTGATCGCGATCCATGATCAGGAACAGATACTCCATCGTGCCTCCTGACTTTCCGGGTTGCCGTACCCGCCGGGTTGGCTGCATGCCGATGACGGACGGGCGCGGGCCGGATCGACAACCCGGGGTCACAATTCTTGCCGAGATTTCCGGGCCGGCTACCCCGGTCGGGTGGCGGGCTGGCAGCTGGGGCACCAGAACGTGACGCGGTCGCCCTGGTCCCGGCTCAGTACCGGGGTGCCGCAGCGCCGGCACGGCTGCCGGGCCCGGCCGTACACCCAGTGCTGCTCGCCGCGGCGCAGGTTGCCGGTGGTGGACTGCTCCGGGTGCTCCCGGTTGGCCAGCAGCAGCCGCCGCGCCCGGTCGACCAGCTTCGCCAGCTCCGGTACCGCGCCGACCGGGGTGAACGGGGAGACACCGGTCAGGAACAGCGTCTCGGACTTGTACAGGTTGCCGATGCCGGCCAGCAGCCGCTGGTCCAGCAGCGCCTGGCCGATCTCCCGGCCGGGTTCGGCGGCCAGCCGGCGGACCGCCTCGGCCGGGTCCCAGTCCGGCCCCAGCAGGTCCGGCCCCAGGTGGCCGACCACCTCCCGCTCGTCCGCCGTCGGCAGCAGCCGGACGTCGTGCAGCCGGAAGCCGAGCGCCTGCCAGACACCGTTCGCCAGCACCGCCCGCACCTGGTGCGCCGGCCCGCCGCGCCAGCGCTCGCCGGCCCGGACCAACTGCCAGCTGCCGTCCATCCGGAAGTGCGTGTGCAGCGTGACGCCGCCGTCCACCCTGGTCAGCATGTGCTTGCCGCGGGGCACCACCTCGATGACCGGGCGGCCGGTCAGGTCGGCGGTGGCGTGCTGTGGCACCCGCAGGTCGAACGTGGTCAGCACCCGGCCGGCGAGCGCGGCGTGCATCCGCTTGCTCGCCAGCCAGACGGTGTCTCCCTCGGGCACCGCTCCATCCTGCCGGAGGCCGGTCGGCCCTTCCTGGCTGGTGCGGCTCCCGCCCGCCGCCCGGCGTGCCGGGCCGGCGCCCGGCCGGGCTGGGCGTGGCGGGCCGGCGGGCCGGGCGCGGGCGCTCGGGGCCCGTCCGGCGCTCCGGGTCCGGTGGGTGTGCGAGGGTTGAGGCATGACTACTTCCGGCGGGGAGGCGACGGCGGCGCAGGTGTGGGTGCAGCTGCCGGACCTGAGTTCCCGCGCGTACGAACACCCGGCGGACCGGTCCGCGCTGGTCGCGCTGCGCCGGCTGTCCGGGTTCGATGTTGTGCTGCGGCGGCTGTCCGGGCTGCTCGGCGAACGGCGGCTGCGGCTGCTGTACCTGGCCTCGGCGGTGCGCGTCGGCGAGACCCAGTTCGCCGGCCTGGACCGGATCTACGCCGACGCGGTCCGCACGCTCGACCTGCCCAGCCGGCCCGAGCTGTACGTGGCGCAGCGGCCGGTGCCACAGGCGATGACGCTCGGCCTGGACGTGCCGTTCATCGTCGTCACCACCGGCCTGCTCGACCTGCTCGACGACGACGAGCTGCGGTTCGTGCTCGGCCACGAGCTGGGGCACGCGCTGTCCGGGCACGCGGTGTACCAGACGATGCTGATCTCGTTGCTGCGGCTGTCGGCCAGCGTGGGTTGGCTGCCGATCGGCTACCTCGGGCTGCGCGCGCTGATCGCGGCGCTGCGGGAATGGTCCCGGAAGGCGGAGCTGTCCGGCGACCGGGCCGGCCTGCTCGCCGGCCAGGACCCGGACGCGGCCCTGCGGACGCACATGAAGCTGGCCGGCGGCGCCCGGTTGGACGAGATGGACACCGAGGCGTTCCTGGCCCAGGGCCGCGAGTACGACGCGGCCGGCGACCTGCGCGACGGCGTGCTGAAGCTGCTGAACCTGGAGCAGCAGACGCACCCGTTCGCCGTCAACCGTGCGGTCGAGCTGCGGCGCTGGATCGACGGCGGCGGGTACGACCAGGTCCTGTCCGGCGACTACCCGCGCCGCGCCGACGACTCGGGCACCTCGGTCGGCGACGAGGTGCGGGCGGCCGCCCGCTCGTACAAGGAGTCGATGGACGCGTCCGCCGACCCGCTGGTGGGGCTGCTGCGCGACCTGGGCGGGGGAGTGGCCGGCGTCCGCGACAAGGTCACCGGCTGGATGCGGCGCCCGCCGCCGCCCGGCACCAGCGACGCCCCGGCCGGGCCTCCCGGCGAGGGGAAGCCGGAAGGCTGACCCCACCCGGCGCCCGCAGTCCGGCGACCGCAGCCCGGCGGCCGCAGCCGTGTGGCCGCAGTCCGGCGGCCGCAGTCCGGCGGCCGCAGTCCGGCGGCCGCAGTCCGGCGGCCGCAGCCCTGCGGGGCCGCCGCCTGGCGCGGCAGCGGGCCGGCGCGGCTGCCGGCCGGTGGCCGGTGGCCGGTGTGGCCGGCCGGCGGCCGCGGTTCCCGGGCGGGTCAGTCCAGGCGCTTGTCGAAGTGGTGGGCGGTGATCGCCAGCCGCTCCCGGAAGTAGAACCGGTGCGCGTCGTACCGCTGCACGCCGGAGTCGAGGTCGAGCGCTGCGCAGCCGCCCGCCCGGGCCCGGATCTCCAGTTCGGCCAGCAGCGCGTGACCCACCCCGGCCGACCGGCTGGCCCCGGTGGTGACCAGGTCGTCCACGTACAGCTTGCGGCGCAGGTGGGTGAGCGCGACCAGCCGCCAGCCGGCGACCCCGACGCACCGGTCGCCGTCGTACGCGGCGAGGAAGCGCAGCCCCTGCGGGTGGCCTTCCCGGTAGATCGCGTCGAACGAGGAGTCGGTCAGCTGCGGGCGCAGTTCCAGCAGCACCGGCAGCACCTCGGCAGCCAGCCGCGGGTCGCCCGGGTCGAGGTCCACCAGCGTGTAGGGCATCTGGTCACCCTAGGGCTGGTGAAATCGCTCAGGTCGGCCGCCGCGCCGCCGATCTGCGGAGCACCGGAGCGGTGCGATTCGGACTCATCCCCCAGTCCTGGGGAGAGGACGTACCCCGGCCGGATTAGGCTGGATGGGGTTTCCGCACCGCTACGCGCAGTGTCGGATACGAGCCGCCGACTTCGGACAACTCTGCCGAGCCCGGGGACGGCCGAGCGGGTCGCTGGGGGTGGTAGCCCAGCGACCCGCTGCTTTCCGGCCCGGTCGCCTCAACCGCCGGACGGTCGCGACTGTGGGATCGGCCCGGCACCCGGGTCCGCGGTCGGCTCGGCGGGCGGGCCAGGCGGCCCGATCAGCGGCCCGATCAGCGGGGCGGCGGCGAGGCGGCGGAGCGCGTCCAGGTCGTGGATGGTGACCCGCCGGTACTGGCTGCTGACCAGGCCGCGGTCGCGCAGCCCCCGCATCGCGCTCTCCACCGAGGCGTCGCTGGCGCCGATGCAGGACGCCAGCTCGGCCTGGGTCAGGTCGAAGCCGATCCGGACGCTGTCCGGGCCGTCCGGCTCGCCGTACTGGTCGGCGAGGTCGACCAGTAGCCGGTGCAGCCGGTCCGGGACCTTGCGCCAGAGATCCATCCGGCGCCGGTTCATCGTGCGCAGCCGGCGGGCGGTGAACCGGAGCAGGGTCAGCCCGATCCCGGGGTGGTGGTAGAGCACGGCCATGAACCGCTCGGCCGGGATCACCACCGCGCGCACCGGGCCGATCGTGGTGATCGTCGCCGAGCGCGGCCCGTCGTCCAGCGACTCCAGCTCGCCCACCAGGTCGCCGGCCGACCGGACCTCGACCAGCGTCTGGTGCCCGGCCTCGTCCGCGAGCACCACCTTGACCTGCCCGCTGAGCAGGACCACCACGTGCGGGCTCTCGTCCCCCTGGGCGAACAGGCAGCAGCCGGGCCCGAACTCGACGCTGGTACCGGCCTGCAGCAGCACCGCCTGGTTGGTCGCCGGCAACTGGGCCAGAAAGCTGCCCGGCGGCGCCGTGACCCCGGCCTGGCCGGCCAGGGTGCCGGTCAACGCAGCACCCCGAGCAGTTGCTGGACGGCGGTGACGACCGCGGCGAGCGCGAGCAGCACCCCGGCCAACTGCCGCGGCGCCTGCCTGCCGACCTGCCGGATGACCACCGCGACCAGGGCGCCGACCGCGAGCACGACCGCCAGCTCGACCAGCAGGCCGATCAACGATGTTTCCATGGGACATGCACCCTCTCTGCCGGACGACGGACCTGGCTGCCGAGCCCGAGTAGTCGTAAACGGCGAGAGCGACCGAATTGCCTGTGGTAGCCGGAGGCCCAAGCCGTTACCAATCAGTAACTGGTAGCGCTAAGTATGCGGTCGATTACCCTAAGGTGAAAGCGAGCTGCCCCGCAGATGCCCTAATGGGCCGGCAGCCCGTCTGGCCCTCAACGCCTCGCTGACCGGCGCAGCCCCGACCTGCGGACCCTACCGCCCCCCGGTTGCCAACCACCCCAGCCGCCGGACGCCCGAACCGCGACCCGGTACCGCTAGCGCGGACGCCCGGCGCCAGCGCTTCGGCAGGGCCGGCGCCGGAGCTCGGTCCCGCGGCGGCGCTGTGCGTACAGTCATAGCGGCTAGACGCTATGCTTCTAGCGATCCCCCCGTCCGGTTCGCTGGACGGGAGCGAGGCCCCGCCCAGTGCGGGGCCTCTGCATTTTCAGCCGGCTACCATCCGGCCGGCTTCCGGATCGCCCGACCTGCCGGATCCTTGAGCACGTCCGGGAACTGGCTCGCCCGCACGGCGCCGGCGCGTAGCTGCCGGAAGAACGTGGCCTCGATCGCCCGGCTGCGTCGCTCCGGCGGATGCGGGTTGATCACGCCGACCGGTACCCCCAGCTCCTGGCTGACCAGACGGATCGGCTCACGGAGATCGGAGTCGTTCGTGATCACTACGGCGACCTCGCAGTCCCGGCGGCAGGCGTCAAGGACGAGATACGTGGCGAGGTTGACGTCCGAGCCCTTCTCCTCGGTTTTGATCACTTGAGCTTTACTGATCGGCGTGCCGGCCGGTGCGGCGGCGTCGTACAGCGGCATCCACGGGTACGACACCTTGAACTCGCCGAGGTGGACGGTCAGCTGCGGGATCGTCAGCAGCGCGCGGAGGTAGGCCTGCTGCCGCTCTGGCAGTCGCACGTCATCCGGGCGGGCGCTGACCCGCGCGGTGAAGTAGCGGATGCGGCGGATGTCGTTCCTGGCTAAGAGCGTCTGGGCCAGTCGCGCCGGGTCCAGCCACTTGTGGCCCGGCCCGCGTCCCTTGAGCGCGCCGTAGAACAGGTTGAACGCATCGATGTACACGTTCGTACGGGGCCGGGTCATGCCTGGTCTCGCATCGTCTCGAGCTGCTCGCCGGTCGCTGAGACCACCCAGAACCGCCAGCCGTTGCGGTTCGGGCTGACCGACTGGTCCAGCGAGCTGACCACCGCGATCGCTGCACCGCTCGGCGTACGGAACGAGCGGCCGGCGAGCGGGCCCGTGCTGATGTCGAGTCGGTGGCTGGGGCGGTAGAAGACGCCGTCCACTCTGCTGCCCCGGTAGATGACATGGACCTCGATCTGGTCGGCGACCCCCGTTGGGGCGTCCAGCGGGCTCTCCTCAAAGTAGTCTAAGAGTCGCTCGATAGCCTCGGCCTCGGTGACGTTCCAGGCCCGAGCCAGCAGCCTCACACGGCGTAGCGTCGGCACCGGAAGTCGCACATCAGCTAGCTTGATCCGCACAGGTTGAGTGTATCAGAGGATTTGAGTGAAACTGAGTTGGCTAGGCGCGGAGGCGGAGGCCGCGGGGGGTGGGGCGGAAGCCGGCGGATTCGAGGGCGTCGGCGAGCGGGGAGACGAGGACGGAGGCGCCGTCGGCGCGTTCCACCGCGAGCCGGCCGAGGCTGCCGTCGCGGACGGCGAGGGCGAGCGCGTCCGCGGCCGGCTGCAGCCGCGCCGGGTCGTCGGACCAGGACAGCAGCGTCCGGCCGCCGCGTTCGACGTACAGGGTGAGTTCGCCGTCGACCAGGACGACCAGTGCGCCGGCTTTCCGGCCGGGTCGGTGCCCCCGCCCGGACGGTGCCACCGTTGCCGGCGGACTGGTCGCCGCCGCGGCCCGGGCCGTCCGGTCGTGCCCCGCCGGGGGCGGCCCCGGTTGGCCGGCGACGGCCGGCGGGCCGCCGCGGCCGGCGGGTGGGTCGGCGACGGAGCTGGCCTGGGTGGGCCAGGGGAGGGCGGCGCCGTAGGGCTGGGCCGGGTCGGTGGCGGCGAGAACCACGGCGGGCGCGGGCTCCCGGCGGTCGGCGGCGTACGTGCGCAGCCGGTCGACCGCGCCGGGCGAGGCGAACTGGGCCGCGCCGAGGCCCTCCACGAAGTAGCCGCGGCGGCAGCGGCCGGCCTCCTCGGCGGCCCGCAGCACTGGATAGACCGCGGCGAACCCGCCGGGGATCCGTTCCGCGGCGACCGCGCCGCGGGTCAGCACGCCGTGCCGGTCGAGCAGCAGTTCGGCCAGCGCGTGTGCCTGCCTGGTCGGGTCGGGCTCGCGCGCCGGCAGCCGCGACCAGCGGCCGGCAGTGGTCGGCGGCCCGGTGCGGCTGGGCATCGCCGGCCGGGCCGGCCGGTTCGCGGCGGCCGCCGCCCACCGGCCCGTCCCGTACCGGGCCCGGCTGGGTGCCCGGCGGCGAGCCTGGTGCGCGGTGTGGCCGGGCCCGAGCAGCGCGCGCAGCGGGGCGACCGTGTCGTTGGTGAGCAGGCCGGCCCAGACCAGGTCCCAGAGCACGGCGGCCAGCGCCTGGTCGTCGGTCGCGCCGGCCCGATCGGACAGGGTGCGAAAGAACAGCGCCTGGTCGCCGTCCAGCGCGGCCAGCACGGACTCGTGTAGGGGAGTGAGCGTGGCCGCCACCTCGGGTGCCGGCAGCAGCAGATCGGCCAGCTCGGACGGGGCCAGCGCGACCCAGCCGTCGTTGCCGGGCAGCGCGCCCGCCCCGCACCAGGTGACCTCGCCGGCCGCGGTCAGCTCGTCGAGCATGGCGGGCAGGTAGCCGGCGACCCGGGACGGCAGCACCAGCGTCTCCAGCGCGGACGCCGGCAGCACCGCACCGGCCAGCTGTTCCACCACCCGCAGCAGCCCTTCGGCGCCGCGCGCCCGCGACCCGGTGACGCCCTGCCAGGCCGGCAGGAACCGGGCCAGCGCCGCCACCGGGACCGGTTCCACCTCCTGCCGCAGCCGGGCCAGCGACCGGCGCCGGATGGTCCGCAGCACCTCCGCGTCGCACCACTCCCGGCCGGCGCCGCCGGGCCGGAACTCGCCAGCGCTGACCCGGCCGGCCGCGACCAACCGGTCCAGCGCGGCGGCCACCACGGCCACCCCGAGCCCGAGCCGGGTGGCCGCGTCGGTGGTGTGGAACGGACCGTGCGTGCGGGCGTACCGGCCGACCAGGTCGCCCAGCGGGTCACGGACCGGCTCGGTGAACGCCTCCGGCACGCCCACCGGCAGCGGCACGCCCAGTGCGTCCCGGACCCGGCCGGCGTCCTCGATGGCCAGCCAGCGTTCCTCGCCGCCGATCCGGACTCGGATCGCCCGCCGGGCCGCCTCCAGCTCGGCCAGCCAGGGCGGGGTGGCGCCGCGAGCCAGCGCCTCGGCCGTGGTCAGGTCGCCGAGCAGCCGGAGCAGGTCGGCGGTCGAGTCCAGGTCGTAGGCGCGGCGCTGGTCGGTCAGCCGCTGCAGCTCCAGCTCCACCTCGGCCAGCGCGTCGGCGTCCAGCAGCTCGCGCAGTTCGGCCGTGCCGAGCAGCTCGGCCAGCAGGGCCGAGTCGAGCGACAGCGCCTGCGCCCGGCGCTCGGCCAGCGGCGCGTCCCCGTCGTAGACGAACGCACCGATGTAGCCGAACAGCAGCGAGCGGGCGAACGGCGACGGCTGCGCCGTCTCCACCTCCACCAGCCGCACCTTGCGGGACCGCAGCTCACGCATCAGCTCGACCAGCCCGGGCAGGTCGAACACGTCCTGCAGGCACTCCCGCATGGTCTCCAGCACCACCGGGAACGAGCCGTAGCCGCTGGCCACCTGGAGCAGGTGGGCGGCCCGCTGCCGCTGCTGCCAGAGCGGGGTGCGCCGGCGCGGATCGCGCCGCGGCAGCAGCAGCGCCCGGGCCGCGCACTCCCGGAACCGGGCCGCGAACAGCGCCGAGCTGCCCACCTCGGCGGTGACCAGCGCCTCCATCTCGTCCGGGTCGAACGCGGCGACCTCGGCGCCGGGCGGCTCGCCGTCGGTCTCCGGCAGCCGCAGCACGATCCCGTCGTCGGAGTGCATCGACTGCACGTCCACGCCATACCGCTCGCGCAGCCGGGCCACCATCGCCAGCCCCCACGGCGCGTTGACCTGGGCGCCGAACGGCGAGTGCACCACCAGCCGCCAGTCGCCCAGCTCGTCCCGGAAGCGCTCGACCAGCACGGTCCGGTCGTCCGGCAGGTGCCGGGTGGCCTCCCGCTGCTCGGCCAGGTACGCGAGCAGGTTCGCGGTGCCCCAGTCGTCCACCCCGGCGGCACGGACCCGGTCGGCCGCCTGCTCGGGCGGGAGACTGCTCAGCTCACGCAGGAACGCGCCGAGGGCCCGACCCAGCTCGGCCGGCCGGCCCGGCTGGTCGCCCTTCCAGAACGGCATCCGGCCGGGCTGGCCGGGGGCGGGGGAGACCAGGACCCGGTCGTGGGTGATCTCCTCGATCCGCCAGGAGCTGCTGCCGAGCAGGAACACGTCGCCGACCCGCGACTCGTACACCATTTCCTCGTCCAGCTCGCCCACCCGGCGGCCGGAATCCGACCCGACCAGGAAGACCCCGAACAACCCGCGGTCGGGGATGGTGCCGCCGCTGGTCACCGCCAGCCGCTGCGCGCCGGGCCGCGCGGTGAGCGTGCCGCTCACCCGGTCCCAGGTGAGGCGCGGGCGCAGCTCGGCGAACTCGTCGGACGGGTACCGCCCGGCCAGCATGTCCAGCACGGCCTCCAGCGCCGAGGCCGGCAGCGTGCCGAACGGTGCGGCCCGGCGGACCAGCTCGCCCACCGCGTCCACCTGCCACGGCTCGGTGGCCACCATCGCGACGATCTGCTGGGCCAGCACATCCAGGGGGTTGCGCGGGTAGCGCATCGACTCGATCTGGCCGGCCGCCATCCGCTCGGCCACCACCGCGGTCTCCACCAGGTCGCCGCGGAACTTGGGGAACATGACGCCCTTGCTGACCGCGCCGACCTGGTGCCCGGCCCGGCCGACCCGCTGCAGCCCGGCCGCCACCGACGGCGGCGACTCCACCTGGATGACCAAGTCGACCGCGCCCATGTCGATGCCCAGCTCCAGGCTGCTGGTGGCGACCACGGCCGGCAGCAGGCCGGACTTCAGCTCCTCCTCCACCACCAGCCGCTGCTCGCGGGAGACCGAGCCGTGGTGCGCCCGGGCCACCACCACCGGCGCGCCCTCGCTCTTGCCCGACTGCGCCATCAGCTCGGCCGGCATCCCGCCCGGCGCGGTGTCGTAGGTCGAGAGATCGTGCGGCTCGGTGCCGTAGCGGCGCTCGTAGGCCAGCTCGTTCAGCCGGGCGGTGAGCCGCTCGGCCAGCCGGCGCGAGTTGGCGAAGACGATCGTGCTGCGGTGCGCCTCGACCAGATCGAGCACCCGTTCCTCGACCGCCGGCCAGATCGACCGGCGCGGCGCGGCGCCGGCCGCCGAACCGCCCGGATCGTCTTCGGCGGCGGCCGGCTCACCCAGCTCGGACATGTCTTCCACCGGGACGACCACCTGCAGGTCGACGGTCTTCCGGCTGGGCGGCTGCACCACGGTCACGTCCCGGCCGCCGGCCAGGAAGGTGGCCACCTCGGCCACCGGGCGCACCGTCGCGGACAGCCCGATCCGCTGCGCCGGCTGGTCGAGCAGCGCGTCCAGCCGTTCCAGGCTGACCGCCAGGTGCG
Source organism: uncultured Actinomycetota bacterium (assembly GCA_963714145.1). Lineage (GTDB taxonomy): Bacteria > Actinomycetota > Actinomycetes > Mycobacteriales > CADCTP01 > JBBWZH01. The sequence goes on from OY970235.1 coordinate 627,401, forward strand.
CACCGCGCTTGGTCGCGCAGACGGCGTGCACCTCGTCCACGATGACCGTGTCGACGCCGCGCAGTGCCTCCCGGGCCGCGCTCGTCAGCAGCAGGAACAGCGACTCCGGGGTGGTTATCAGAATGTCGGGCGGGCGGCGGGCGAACGCGCGCCGCTCCTCCGCCGGAGTGTCGCCGGACCGGATCGCCACCGCGATCTCGGGCCGGGGCAACCCCAGCCGGCCGGCGGCCTGCCGGATGCCGGCCAGCGGCGACCGCAGGTTGCGCTCCACGTCCACCGCGAGCGCCTTGAGCGGGCTCACGTACAGCACCCGGCAGCGACGGGCCGGATCCGGTGCCGGAGCGGCGGCGAGCCGGTCGAGCGACCAGAGGAAGGCGGCCAGCGTCTTGCCGGAGCCCGTCGGGGCGACCACCAGCGTGTGCTCGCGCCGGCTGATCGCGGCCCAGGCGCCGAGCTGTGCGGCCGTCGCCCCCTCGAAGGCGGCACCGAACCAGGCCCGGGTCGCGGGCGAGAACCGGTGCAGACCGTCGCCCTGTGCCCGCTCGCTCATGGGGTCCAGTCTGCCCCGGGGGTACGACAAAACCAGGAACCTGGCTGCGGCTGGGCTAAACCCACACCAGACCGCCGACAAAGTCGTAAGGTCGTGCCACGATGGCGGCATGCGTGGGTGGGCGTGCCGGATGCCGGGTGCGGGTGGTGTGCGCCCGCTTGTCTTGTTCAGCCTTCTGGCCTTCTTGCTCTCGGGCTGCCTCAAGCTGGACGCGACGCTGACGGTCGGCCCGGACAATACGATCACCGGCGACTACATCGTCGCCTACAAGAAAGACCCGAACCGGCCCGACTCCGGCCTCGGCACCGTCCGCGAGCTGCTGGTCACCAGCGGTAGCGCGACCGCCACCCGGTACGACGACGGTGACTACGAGGGCACCCGGTACCGGCTGGAGAGCGTTCCGCTCGCCGACCTGGCCCGGTTCGTCCCGGTCACCTACGACCGCCGGCAGACCGGCACCGTCAAGATCACCCGGGACGGCGACGACTTCCTGGTCGCCGGCACCTTCGACTTCCGCGAGGCTAAACCGACCAAGCGCACGCCGGAACAGCAGCGGCAGGCCGAAGACCTGTTCAAGGTACGGGTGCAGCTGACGTTCCCGGGCCCGGTGGAGACCGGCAACGGCACCATCGAGGGCAACACGATCACCTGGCAGATGAACCCGTTCGTGCTGACCACGCTGCAGGCGCAGGCCAGCGCGACGCCACCGCCGGTGGCCGCCGAGCCGCAGAGCGCCAGCAACGGGATGGTCATGCTGGCGATCGGCGGTGCCGTGGTGGCGCTGCTGATCCTGCTCGGGCTCGGGCTGTGGGCGCTGCGCCGCCGCCGGCGGGCCGGCCCCGCGCCGGAGCCGATCCCCGAGGCCGTCGACCCGTCCGACTTCGCCTGGGTGATGGGCGACCGCCGGGCGCCACCGCAGCCCGCCGAGACGCACGGGTCCTGGGCCGCCCCGCCACCCGACCTGCGCTACGGCCCCGGGCTGGGCGGCCCGGCCCAGGAGCCGCAGCACGGTCCCGGCCTCGGCACCCCGGTCGGGCAGGTCTCCTGGTACGGGCCGCCGGCCGGTCCGCCGCCCGCCGGTCCACCGTACGGCGGCCCGCCGTACGCCGGCCCGCCGAGTGGGCCGGTGCCGGTGGGTCCGCCGAGTGGGCCGGTGCCGGTCGGTCCGCCCGGCGCGCCGCGGGCCGACTACCCCGCCGCCAACGGATACGGCCCGCCACCGGCGCAGTTCCGGCCGCAGCAGGGCCACCCGCCCTACCCACCCGGCAGCCCGCCACCGGAGCCGCCGTGGAACACCGGGCAGTGGCCACCGGAGCCGCCGCCGGGCCCGCCGCAGGGTTCCGGATAGGGGCCTTGCCATGGGGTGTCCGCCTCGTGGGGACTGTGCCGGCAGGTGTCATCCGTGCCACGATCGCCGCATGTCGTCATCGGACTCCCCGGTGCGGGCACAATCGCCCGGCCGGGGTAGGCGGCGCCCTCGTTCGTCCCGGATTCTGGTCGCGGTGCGGGTCGCGCTCGCGTTGTTGCTGGCCCTGCTCGCCTCCGGCTGCCTGCGGTTCCGGGGCGACCTGACCGTCCGCGCCGACGAGACGGTCAGCGGGACGATCGTCGTCGCGGTGCAGAGCATCGCCAGCACCGGGCAGCCGGTGCTGACCGGTCTGCCGGTCGACCTGAAGGACAAGGTCAAGGCCGAGCCGTACAACCAGGACGGGTTCATCGGCTCCACGCTGACGGTGACCCGGCTCCCGTTCGACCAGGTCGGCAACCTGCTGAAGGCGATCGGCCCGGCCGCCGTGCCCAACCTCGACGGGCTCGGCGGGCTGGGTGACATCCCCGGGCTGCCGACCAACCCGGGCGGTGGCACCGGCAGCCCGTCCGGCTCCGCCGGCGGGGCCGCGACGACCGACATCGACCTGCGCCGGGACGGGAACCAGGTACAGGTCAGCGGGCGCTTCTTCTTCCCCGCGGCCTTCGGCGCCGACCCGACCAACACCTTCGACGCCCGGCTGACGCTGACCTTTCCCGGCGAGGTCACCGAGACCAACGGCCAGCGGGACGGCCACTCGGTCACCTGGGTGTTCCGCCTCGGTCAGGAACAGCCGGTGCAGGCCACCGCCTACCTTCAGGGTGGCGGCTCGGCGGCCGGCGCCCGGTACGGCCTGCTCGGCGGTGGCGTGCTGATCGCCGCGATCGCCGCCCTGTTCCTGGTGCTGCGCCGGCGCCAGCTCGCGCCGGCCGGCGGACCGGGTCCGAACGAGCTGTTCGATGGCGGTCCGGCGCTGGGCGCGCCGGCGCCCGGCCCGGTGCCGGCGCCCGGCCCGGACAGCGCCGCCTGGGCCCGCCCGCCGACCGTCTCCATGCGCTACACCCGCCAGCCGGTGGACGCCTCCACCGCCGCCCCGCCGCCGGACGTCATGCCCAGCGGCCCGATCATGCCGCTCCCCACCACCCGCCCCGCGCCGCCCGCTGCCGGGGCAGGCGCTTCCGGCACCGGGGCGGTGGGTGGCGGGTCGCCGGTCCGCCCGGCCGCGCTCGCGTCCGGGCCCGCGGCGGCCCCACCCCGGCCGACCACGCCGGCTGCCCGCCCGCCCGGTCCGGGTCCCGCTGGTACGTCCGGTCCGGGTACGTCCGGCGCTGGCGTGGCGGCCCGCCCGGCGCCCGGCGACGCGGCCGCACAGCGTCCGGCGGCCGACCGGGTCGGTGCGACGCCGACGCGTCCCCAGGCGCGGCCGGCAGCCGACCCGGCCGGAGCTCCGCCGGTCCAGCAGCGGCTATCGGCCGCGCCGGAGGCGCCGGTTCGGGCGGAGGCGCCGGGCCGCCACGCGGCGGCCGAGCCGCCGGCGCCAGACGAGAGCCGATCCGACGCCTCCCGCGCAGCGTCCGCTCCGGCCGTGACCGCCGGCTCGCCGGCAGCCGCGTCCGGGCCGGAACGCCGTCAGTCGACGGACGCGTCCGCGCCGCCGGACCCGGCCGGTGCCGGATCGGCCCGGCGCGACCATCCGGGCGCCGCGGCGCCGGCGGCGGAGCGGCAGGCCTCCACCGGAGCGACCGCAATCGCGGGTCCGGCCGTTGCCGGTTCGCCGCGAGTCGACCGGCCGGCCGCCGCGCCGGCGCAGGCGGAACCCCAACCGTCCGCGTCGGGCCCGAGCCGGCCAGGTCCGACAGCCGGTCCGGTCGAGGCCGGTTCGCCGCTGGACCCCCGGTCAGCCACCCCGCAGCGGCGGCCCGAGGCAACCCCGGCCGCCCCGGCGCAGTCGGAGCCCGCGGCCGGTTCGCCGTCCGCCGGGTCCAGCCCCGCGGTGGGCGCCGGGCGGCCACCGCACGAGCCGGCAGCGGCTGCGCCGCGTCCGGCTGCCGCCGCGACGGGTAGGCCCGGGTCGGAGGCAGCGCGGCCGTCCGTCGGGTCGGCAGCGTCGGACGTTGGACGCCCGGCCGCGGTGCCGCCGCGCCCCGTTGACGCGTCGCGTCCGGCTGCGGCGGATCGGCCCAGGTCGGAGGCGGCGCGGCCGTCCACCGGGTCGGCAGCGTCGGATGTTGGAGGCCCGGCCGCGGTGCCGCCGCGGCCCGTTGACGTGTCGCGTCCGGCTGCGGTGGATGGGCCCGGGTCGGAGGCGGCGCGGTCGGCTGCCGGGTCGGCAGCGTCGGATGTTGGACGTCCGGCCGTGGCGCCGCCGCGGCCCGTTGGCGCGTCGCGTCCCGGGGTGGAGGCCGCGCAGCCGTCCAGCGGGCCGGTCGGGTCGGAAATCGGACGCCCGACCGCCGTACCGTCCCGGCCAGATGACGTGCCGCGGCCGGCGGCCGCGGCGCTGGACCGGCCGGAGCCCGAGGCGAGCCGGCCGGCCAGCGGCGTCCGGCCGGAGCCGGCGTCGCCGGATCGGCGGCGACCGGAGCCGGGCTCGCCGGACATCCGTCCCGTCGCGGCCGCTGGGCCGGCAGCGGTTCCGGTCACTGGCCTCCGGCCGCAACCGGCACCGCACCGGCCGCCAGCGGAGCCGCCGGCCGGCCGGCCGCCCGCTGCCGGGGCGCAGTCTGCCGGCGCTGTTCGTCCAGACTCGGTCGGCGCCGGGTCTGTTGATCCGGACGCGGGGCCGTCGGCCGGTCGGCCGGGGGCCGATTCGGCAGCCGGTCGGCCGCGGCCGGCGCTGCCGGGGCCGGTGCAGCGGCCCGGGACGTCGATTGATCGGATCGCCGCCGCCGGACCGGGTCCGGCGGCTGACCGGCCACGGCCGGGAGCACCGGCCGGCCGACCGGACCCGGCTGGGGAGCCGCGCGGGTCGGACCTGCCGGCGCCGGAGGTCCGCCGGCCACCGTTCGGCCGGCCACCGTTCGGCCGGCCGACTGGCCTGTCGCGGCCCGAGCCCGGGTCGGCCGGGGCGGGCCGCCCGCAGGTGGGCCGGCCGGCCGCGCCGCTGCCACCGGGCGACCAGCGTCCCGCAGCGGGTCCGCCGGCACGGCCGGAGCCGGGAACCGGTGCGGGGCGCCCGCCGGCCGCGCGACGGCCCGACCCGTGGCGGGACGGCCAGCCGGGCGTCTCCGGGTCGAGGCCGGACCGCCCGCCGTACGAGCGGCGGCCAGATCCGAGTGACGAGACGCAGCCCAACCGGCCGCTGGCGCCGCGGCCGGAGCCCGCGCTGCCGGACCCGGTCGGGCAGGCACTGCGGCTCGGCGCGGCCGAGTACGAGGACGAGCCGCTGCCCGGCCCACCCGAGCCGGAGCGGCGTCCGGCCGACTGGCGCCCGGCGACCCGGCCACCGTCCCCGACCACCGGGCCGGCGAATCAGCCGCCGACCGGGCGCCGAGCAGCCGACCTCCCACCCGCGAGGACGTTCCCGCCCGCCGGCCGGTCCCCGGCCGAGCGCACCGGCCCTCCGGTTCCCCCGGCCGGGCGCCCGCCCGCCGATCGTCCGGCGGCACGGACCTTCACCCCGGCGGATCGCCCCACTGCGGACCGCCCACCGGCCGACCGTCCGGTGCCAAGGACCTTCGCGCCCACCGACCGATCGCCCGCCGACAGCCCGGCCCGGCCGTTCGTGGACCGGCCGTCCGTGGACCGGCCGCCCGCCGACCGCGCGCCGGCCCGCGGGTTCGTGGATCGGCCGCCAGTCGACGGTGCCACCACCGAGCGGCCGCCCACCGAGCGGCCAGCGGCGCGTACCCCCGACGCCGCCGAGTCGCCGGCACCGGGAGAACCGGTGCCGCCCAGCCAGGCTGAACCGCTGGACGAGCCGGCGACGGGCGTCAAGCGGCCGGGTGGGCCGGCGTTCGCCCCCTGGCTGGACCCGGTCGCGGCGCTGGCGCACCGGGAGGCGGCGGCCGCCCGCAACCGGGGCGGCGGCCGGCACCGCGGCGGCCGGCACCGCAAATCCGGCCAACCGGCCACCGCCGGCAATCCAGAGCCGGCCACGCTGGCCACGCCCGAGCAACCGGAACCGTCGCCCGGACAGCCGGAATCCTCGACCTACCCGCAGCCGCCGGCCGCCGCCCGACCGCCGGCCGCCGGCTACCCACCGGCTGTCGGCGAGCCGCCGCCGCCGCCGGCCGGCTGGCCGCGGGCCGCGGGTCCACCGGCCGCGGCGCAGCCGCCGGTGCCCGAGCCGCTGGCCGCACGGCAGGACCCGCCGGCCCGCCCGCAACTGAGTGCCGCCCGCCCGGATCCTGTTCGACGCCCGGACCCGACCGCCCGCCTGGACCCGACCGCCCGCCTGGACCCGACCGCCCGCCCGGACCCGACCGCCCGCCCGGACCCAGCCGCCCGCCCGGAGTCGGGACGGCCCGCGTCGGGACGCCCGGAGTTGACGGCCCGGCCGGCGTCGGGCCGCCCGGAGCCGGCCGCCCGCCCGGACCCAGCCGCCCGGCCGGAGTCGGGACGTCCGGGGTCGGGACGCCCGGAGTTGACCGCCCGGCCGGCGTCGGGCCGCCCGCAGCCAGCCGTCCGCCCGGACCCAGCCGCCGGACCGGAGTCGGGACGTTCGGTGTCTGGCCGCCCGGAGCTGACCGGCCGGCCGGACCCAGCTGCCCGGCCGGAGTCCGGGCGCCCGGTGTCGGGTCGCCCGGAGCCGGGACGTCCGGGGTCTGGCCACCCGGAGCCGGCCGCCCGGCCGGACCCAGCTGCCAGACCAGAGTCGGGACGGCCCGAGTCGGGACGGCCGGAGTCGGGACGGCCGGAGTCGGGACGGCCGGAGTCGGGACGGCCGGAGTCGGGACGGCCGGAGTCGGGACGGCCGGAGTCGGGACGGCCGGAGTCGGGACGTCCCCAGCCAGCGGCCCGTCCGCAGCCGCCGGCCCGCACGCAGCCCTCGGCCCGTCCGCAGCCGCCGGCCGCCCGGCCAGCTCCCGCCCGGCGCCAGCTGACCCGCCCGTGGGCCCGACCGGACAGTGTCGACACCGACCGGAGCCGGCCAGCCGAGCGTCCGGCGCCCGCGGCGCCCGCGGCCTCCGACCGCCCGGACCGGCCCTCCCGCCCGGACCGCGCCGGCTGGCCCGACCGGCCCGTCCCGGCGGCCGACCAGCCGCGGCGGCCCCCGGCCGAGGCACCCCGCCAGCCCGACCAGCCCGCGCAGGAGCCGGTGCCCCGGCCAGGCAGCAAGGTGCCGCCCGGCCCGGGCCTGTCGCCGCCCGACCCCAACCCACCCTGGGCCCCGCCCGACCCCCGCTAGGACATTCGGCGACGCCCGCGGCGCCCAGACGACGACCGGCCGCGTTGTCGTCGTCGCCGATACAACCCCGGTATCGGCTCCTCCTCCGCCTTGCCGGGCGCCGCCTGGACGCCGCGGGCATCCACCAAGAACCGTCAGACACCCGCTAACGCGGCGCACGTCCTGAGTCGATACCTGGCCACCCCTACTCACCAGTAGCGGTGGTTTGAGAGACTGCCGGCATGCGCCGAACCTTGTACGAAGCTGAGCACCAGGCCTTCCGGGAGTCGGTGCGGGCGTTCCTGGACCGGCATGTCACACCCAGGCACGCCGAGTGGGAAGCGGCCGGCATCGTCGACCGGGCGGTCTGGGTGGAGGCCGGCAAGCAGGGCATGCTCGGGATGGCGGTGCCGGAGGAGTACGGCGGTGGCGGGATCAAGGACTTCCGCTACAACGCGGTCGTCGACGAGGAGATCATCCGGGTCGGCGCGTCCGGGCTCGGGTTCGGCCTGCACAACGACATCGTGGCGCCGTACCTGCTCGACCTCGGCACCGAGGAGCAGAAGCAGCGCTGGCTGCCCAGGTTCTGCTCCGGCGAACTGATCACGGCGATCGCGATGAGCGAGCCGGCGGCCGGCAGCGACCTGCAGAACGTCCGGACGCACGCGCGGCGGGACGGCGACGACTGGGTGCTGTCCGGGTCGAAGACGTTCATCACCAACGGGATCAACGCCGACCTGGTGATCGTGGTCGCGAAGACCGACCCGGAGGCCGAGGGCGCCCGCGGGATCAGCCTGCTGGTGGTCGAGCGCGGCATGCCCGGCTTCGAGCGCGGCCGCAACCTCGACAAGATCGGCCTCAAGGCGCAGGACACCGCCGAGCTGTTCTTCGACGAGGTCCGGGTGCCCGCGGCGAACCTGCTCGGCGGCGAGCACCGCGGCTTCGTGCACCTGATGGAGCGGCTGCCGCAGGAGCGGCTGGGCATCGCGGTGGCGGCGGTCGCGGCCTGCGAGCGGATGCTGGCGCTGACCGTCGACTACGCGAAGAGCCGCACCGCGTTCGGCCGGCCGATCGGCAGCTTCCAGAACACCCGGTTCGTGCTGGCCGAGTTCGCCACCCAGGTGTCGGTGGCGCGGACCTTCCTGGACGAGTGCATCCGGCAGCACAACGAGGGGCTGCTCACCGTCGCCGACGCGGCGATGGCCAAGTGGTGGACCACCGACCTGCAGAACAAGATCGCTGACGGCTGCCTGCAACTGCACGGCGGCTACGGCTACATGTCCGAATACCCGATCGCCCGGGCATTCCTGGACGGCCGGGTGCAGTCGATCTACGGCGGTACCAACGAGATCATGAAAGAGATCATCGGGCGCACCATGGGCCTCTGACCGGGGCGGCCGATTAATTGTCTGATTTCAACTGAGACCAAAGGGGTGGCGGCCGGCCCGGCGGGAGTCGACCCCTATCCGGACCGGCCGCCCGGTCAATCCGGCAGCAGGTCGCGCCGAATTACGGCGCGTGGTCGCAGCGGTTGGTCCGGACGTTCGCCGGCCAGGTCCAGTCCGGGAACTGGGTCCAATCGCGGGTGTGCGGCCCCCATTCGCCGTCCTCTTCCAGGCCGGCATTGAAGGCGCCGTTCGCCCACTGCTGGAGATCGAGCACGGCCCCCCTGGTCTGCGGGCCGTACTCGCCGTCGACGCCGATGTTGTAGCCGTGGCAGTACTTCAGCCCGCGCTGCAGCACGGTGACCGCGTCGTTGTGGGCACCGATCTTCAGTTCGCAGTTCTGGTTGCCGGTCTGGTAGCCGGCGGTCGGCACGTGGGTCACGGTGGTGGTGCTGAACGGCGCCCAATAGGTCGTCCAACTGGTGCATTGCGGGGTCGCGGCGGACGCCGGCGCGGCGGTGCCGACGCCCAGCCCGGCGGACAGCAGTAATGCCGCCACGGCGCCTTTGAGAATTCGCATGGAACCTCTCTCTCCATAGCATGCCGATGCGCTTGATGTCGCGGTCGCGCAACATCACCAATTCACCTCGTCAAAAGACGTGATGAGCCGGCCGTTCAGGAGCTTTGCATTCGCACCCATTGACGGCTAATGCCAATGCCGGCGGCATAGCTGGTCACGGCCGCCGCCGGCGCCGGCCGCGACGCCTTAGGATCACCGCGGGTGGATCGGACGGAGGCCGCAATGGGGCACTACCGCGAGACCTTCGAGCGCAGCCTGGCCGACCCGGCCGGGTTCTGGGCCGAGGCGGCGACCGCCATCGACTGGGACCAGCCACCGGCCACTGTGCTCGACGGCGCGGCCGCACCGTTCTACCGCTGGTTCCCCGATGGCACCCTCAACACCTGCTTCAACGCGGTCGACCGGCACGTCGACGCCGGCCGGGGCGAGCAGCTCGCGCTGATCTACGACAGCCCGGTGACCGGCACCGGCGCCACCTACACCTACCGCGAGCTGCGGGACGAGGTGGCCCGGTTCGCCGGCGGGCTGCGTGGCCTCGGCGTCGAGCCGGGCGACCGGGTGGTGATCTACCTGCCGATGGTGCCGGCCGCGCTGGTCGCGATGCTGGCCTGCGCCCGGATCGGCGCGGTGCACTCGGTGGTGTTCGGCGGGTTCGCCGCGCCCGAGCTGGCGGTGCGGATCGCCGACGCCCGGCCCAAGGTGGTGGTGTCCGCGTCCTGCGGCATCGAGCCGACCCGGGTGGTGCCCTACCAGCCGATGCTGACCGCGGCGATCGGGGCGTCCGACCACAAGCCGGACCACTGCGTGATCCTGCAGCGCCCGCAGTGCCCGGCCGACCTGGGCCCGCGCGACGTCGACTGGGCCGAGCTGATGGCCGCCGCGACGCCCGCCGGCTGCGTGCCGGTCCAGGCCACCGACCCGCTCTACATCCTCTACACGTCGGGCACCACCGGCCGGCCCAAGGGCGTGGTCCGGGACAACGGCGGGCACGCGGTGGCGCTGCGCTGGAGCATGGCCAACGTCTACGACGCGCACCCGGGCGACGTGTTCTGGGCGGCCAGCGACGTCGGCTGGGTGGTCGGGCACTCCTACATCGTCTACGCGCCGCTGCTCACCGGCTGCACCACCGTGCTGTACGAGGGCAAGCCGGTCGGCACCCCGGACGCCGGCGCGTTCTGGCGGGTCATCGCCGAGCACCGGGTGAACGTGCTGTTCACCGCGCCGACCGCGTTCCGGGCGATCCGCCGGGACGACCCGACCGCGAGCCTGCTGCGCGGCCACGACGTCAGCAGCCTGCGCTACCTGTTCCTGGCCGGCGAGCGGCTCGACCCGGACACCTACCAGTGGGCCGTCGACACGCTCGGCATCCCGGTGATCGACCACTGGTGGCAGACCGAGACGGGCTGGCCGATCGCCGCGAACCCGATGGGCCTGGAGGCCATGCCGGCCAGGCCCGGCTCGCCGACGAAGCCGGTGCCCGGCTACGACGTGCGGGTGCTGGACGAGTCCGGCGCCGAGCTGCCGGCCGGCACCGACGGCGCGATCGCGATCCGGCTGCCGCTGCCGCCCGGCACGCTGCCCACGCTCTGGCAGGACGACGAGCGGTACGTCGAGTCGTACCTGTCCCGCTACCCGGGCTGGTACCTGACCGGCGACGGCGGCCACGTGGACCCCGACGGCTACCTGTTCGTGATGGGCCGCACCGACGACGTGATCAACGTGGCCGGGCACCGGCTGTCCACCGGGGCGATGGAGGAGGTGCTGGCCGGTCACCCCGCCGTCGCCGAGTGCGCGGTGATCGGCGTGGACGACGCGCTCAAGGGGCAGGTGCCGCGCGGTTTCGTCGTGCTCAAGGCCGGCGTGCTGGCCGACCCGCAGGCGCTGGCCGCCGAGCTGGTCGCGCTGGTCCGGGCGCGCATCGGCGCGGTCGCCGCGCTCCGCCGGGTGGACGTCGTGCCGGCGCTGCCGAAGACCCGCTCCGGCAAGATCCTGCGCAAGACCATGCGTGGCATCGCCGACGGCCGGGACGACCCGGTCCCGTCCACCATCGAGGACGCCACCGTGCTGGACCGGCTGCGCCCCGTGCTGCGCGGCTAGGTGCCCTCGCGGCGCCGCCCGGCACGCATGATCCGCCGGAACAGCAGCACCAGCAGGAACGTGATCAAGACGAACCAGGCGAGCCGGGTGGCGAACACGACGATGCCCATCCACCCACGGCCGGCCCGGACGAGCTGCGCGCCGCCGAAGCCGCCGGTCCAGGTGCAGGTGATCTCGAACCGGCCGGAGTTCGTGACCAGGTCGTACAGCCGGAGCTTGCCGTTGTCGCCCCGCGGCGCCGCGAACGGGTCCGGTGCCGGGAGTAGCACCGGGTCGGCGTCACCGTCCCTGGTCGAGCAGGTCAGCGACCCGGGATCGACCCCGGGCACGCCGCGGTCATACGAGTCCGGGTCGACCTCGACGGTGAGGGCGGTGCCGGGCGGCACCGAGATCCGGGTTGGCTGCCCGGTGAACAGCGACCACGTCGACTGGGTCGCCTGCCCGACCAGGTCGTCGATGAACCCGAGCGGCAACACCGCGAAGAGCAGCCAGATGATGACCACGCCGACCGTGCCCAGGCACCCCAATCCGGTGATCCGCAACACCGGCCGCCGCCCCACCGGCCCCGGACCACCCGCCCCGCCTGCCCCGGGGTACGGGCCCCAGACCGGCCCCTGGCCCGGGCCCCGGTCGCCAGCGCCCGGGTCGTACGGCGCCGGCTCGCCGGGCCGGGGGTACGACTGTGACCAGCCCGGCTGGGTGTAGGGGTCCGGCCCGGCCGGCGGGCCGTACGGGCCGGGTGCGGGCCGGTCCGGCCCGGCCGGCTCGGCGTACGGCGAGCCGGCGCCCGGTCGGGCGTACGGGTCGGCGGCGGCCTCGGGGTACGGGTTCGACCCGGCCGGCCGGGTGTCCGGGAAGCCGGGGTACGGGGAGGTGCCGGGGTATGGGGAGGTGCCGGGGTACGGGGAGCCGGCGTCCGGGGCGGTGCCGGGGTACGGCACGCTGCCCGGCGGCGGCCAGCGGAGGGTGCGCAACCGGCGGATCGCCTCGCCCGCCCCGATGGCCTCGTCGACCTCGGGGGCGTGCCGGACCGGCACCCGGGGGGCGAACCGCTGCCCGGCGGCGGCCAGCCGGCGGATGTCGAGTCGCCAGCCCTGGATGCGGCGGCTGCGCAACCGCAGCGCGGCGTCCGTCCAGTCCGCGAGCACTCCCGGCTCGCCGGCTCCGTCGGCCCGCTTGGTGATCACACCGACATGCTGGTTCGCGGTGCGTCCGCCCCGGCTGGACCGCGACCAGCTGCGGTAGTAGACGACCGCCTCGATCTCCGCCCAGGGCACCAGCTCCTGCGGCGTGCTGTCGTCGTCCTCGCCCAGGTAGACGCCCGAGCCGTCGACGCCGAGCGCCACCGTGCCAGCCTGGATCCGCCTGACCGCGCGCCACACCAGCCAGCCGGGGAGGAGGGCGAAGCAGCCGACCAGGAACGTCGCGAACGGGCCGGTGCCGTCCTTGGCGACGAACACGAGCAGGGCCACCATCGCGGCGAGGAACACCGCGGGCGCGGCCAGCGCGCGCACGCCGTACCGCACGGTGTAGGCATTCGGATCGGATGGCGCCCAGACCGGGTCGAACCCGGAATCCCCCATATTCATGCAGCAAATGATGCCGGATGAGGCTTTTCGGTTCCGCGCGGTCAGTCGCCGCGGCCACCACGGCGGAACTGGATCACCAGGAACACCAGCAGCGCGGCCAGGCAGAGTACGAAGCCGATGTCGACGAGGGTGCCGAGCGGGCCGTCCACGTTCACGTGTCGCACTCCTTCGCCGAGCGGCACCGCCGCCGGCAGTGCCTGGTGGGCGGTGCCCGGTGCCGGCGGTGCCTGGTGCCCAAGTGCGCCGGCGGGTCGCCCTATTGTGGTCCGGGTGAGGTTGTCGGAGTTCTGGGACCGGATGCGGGCGCAGTTCGGCACCGGGTACGCGGAGTCGGTGGCGCGCGACCACGTGCTGCGGCAACTGTCCGGGCGGACGGTGGAGCAGGCGCTCGCGGCCGGGGTCGAGGCGAAGATGGTCTGGCGGGCGGTGTGCGAGGAGTTCGACGTGCCGTACGCCCGCCGATGATCGGATCGGCGCCGATCCGGTCCGGCGTGTCGTGGCGTGTCGGCGCCATGATCGAACACTTGTTCGGATAGCCTGTCCACAGCTCGAACCGTGATCCACAAGTTGGGTCGCGGCCGCAGAAATCGTCGGTGGTCCGGCCTAGCGTCAGCCCCAACGTTTCGACGACTCCCGCAGAGGTGGCTTTCCGATGGCAGCTTTCGACCGCGACAAGGCGTTGGATGTCGCGCTCGCCCAGATCGACAAGCAGTTCGGCAAGGGCTCGGTGATGCGGCTCGGCGACGATACGCGGGCGCCGATCCGGGTCATCCCGACCGGGTCGATCGCGCTTGACGTGGCGCTGGGCGTCGGCGGCGTGCCGCGCGGCCGGGTGGTGGAGGTCTTCGGCCCGGAGTCGTCCGGCAAGACCACCGTTGCGCTGCACATCGTGGCGAACGCCCAGGCCGCCGGGGGCATCGCGGCGTTCATCGACGCCGAGCACGCGCTCGACCCCGACTACGCGCAGGCGCTCGGCGTCGACACCGACGCGCTGCTCGTCTCGCAGCCAGATACCGGTGAGCAGGCGCTGGAGATCGCCGACATGCTGGTCCGGTCCGGCGCGCTGGACGTGATCGTGGTCGACTCGGTGGCCGCCTTGGTGCCCCGCGCCGAGATCGAGGGCGAGATGGGCGACAGCCACGTCGGCCTGCAGGCCCGCCTGATGAGCCAGGCCCTGCGCAAGCTCACCGCCGCCCTGAACAACTCCGGCACCACGATGATCTTCATCAACCAGCTCCGCGAAAAGATAGGTGTCATGTTCGGCTGCCTGTCCTATGGCACCCGGGTCACGCTGGCCGACGGCACTCAGGAGAAGATCGGCAAGATCGTCAACCAGCGGCTGCCGGTCGAGGTCCTGTCCTACGACCCCGAGGTCGGCAAGGTCGTCCCGAAGCGCGTGGTCAACTGGTTCGACAACGGGCCGACCGAGGAGTTCCTGCAGTTCACCGTCGCCCGGCCGGGCGGCAACGGTCGCGCTCAGATGGGGCTGACGGCCAACCACCTCGTCCGCACCCCCGGCGGCTGGCGGGAGGCCGGCGAGCTGGCGGCCGGCGACCGCGTCATGATCGCGCAGCCACACCGGCTCAGCGGCCAGCAGTGGCAGCTCATCCTCGGCGGTCTGATGGGTGACGGTGCGCTGTCCGCCAGCCGCGTCCCGGGCAGCCTGGGCACCCGGTTCCGGATGGGGCACGGTGCCCGGCAGGTCGACTACCTCGACTGGAAGGCGTCGGTGCTGGGCAACCTCGGGCAGTCTCGCTCGACCAACAGCCGCGGCGCGGCCTTCCTCGACCTGGCGCCGCTGCCGGAGCTGGCCGAGCTGCGCCAGGCCGTGTATCTCGGCGACGGCAAGAAGCACCTGTCCTGGGATTACCTCAAGGCGCTGACCCCGCTGTCGCTGGCCGTCTGGTACATGGACGACGGCTCGTTCGCGATCCGGGCGAAGGGCGTCCAGGAGCGCACCCGGGACGGCAGCGGCCGCAGCGAGATCGTGGTGGAGGCGATGAGCCCCGGCTCGCGGGAGCGGCTGGTCGAGCACCTCGCCGACACGTTCGACCTGCACCCCACGCTCATCGCGAAGGGGCGCCGGCAGGTCGCCGCGCTTGTGTTCACCAAGGACGAGACCGCCAAGCTGCACGCGCTCATCGCGCCGTACGTGCACCCGTCGATGGAGTACAAGCTGCTGCCCCGCTACCGCGGCCAGTTCGCGGTCGAGCCGGAGTTCGTCGAGCCGACGATCCTGCCGGTGCCGGCCGTGGTGACCGCGGTGACGGTGAAGCCCAAGACCCGCTCGATGCACCGGTACGACCTCGAGGTGGAGGGCTCGCACAACTACCTCGCCGACGGCGTGGTCGTGCACAACAGCCCGGAGACCACGACCGGTGGGCGGGCGTTGAAGTTCTACTCGTCGGTGCGGCTGGACATCCGGCGGATCGAGACGCTGAAGGACGGGCAGGAGGCCATCGGCAGCCGCACCCGGGTCAAGGTGGTGAAGAACAAGGTCGCCAGCCCGTTCAAGCAGGCCGAGTTCGACATCGTGTACGGCCATGGGATCAGCCGGGAGGGTTCGCTGATCGACGTCGGCGTCGAGCAGTCGTTCATCCGCAAGTCCGGCGCCTGGTACACGTACGAGGGCGATCAACTCGGCCAGGGCAAGGAGAACGCGCGCACCTTCCTGCGCGACAACCCCGACCTCGCCGACGAGATCGAGAAGAAGATCAAGGAAAAGCTCGGCGTCGGGCCACAGGTGGTAGACGACCCGAACGCGGTCCAGCCCGCCCCGGTCGACTTCTGAGATGACCGAGGGTGACGGCCGCCCGGCCCCGATGGCGATACCGCCCCGGGATCGGGGCCGGGCGGCCGCCGACTCCGCCGACCAGCCCGGCCCTTCGCCGGCCAGCCCGGCTGAGCCGGGCTGGTCGGCTGAGCCGGGCTGGTCCGGTGAGTCGGGCCGGTCCCGCGGGTCGGGTCGGTCCGGTGGGTCAGGTCGGTCCGGCGGGGCGGGCGGGGGCCAGCGGCGCGAGGGGGGCCTCTGGGGTCGCCCGGCGGGAGAGCGGCGCCCGGCGGGAGAGCGGCGGGCGGCGGACCGGGAGGGGATGCCGGGGCATCCGGAGGATCCGCCCGGCGACCCGGAGTCGGTGGCCCGGGCGATCTGCCTGCGGCTGCTCACCGGGCAGCCGCGCAGCCGATCCGAGCTGGCGGCGGCGCTGGCCAGACGGGGCGTGCCGGCCGACGCGGCCGAGGCCGTGCTGGGCCGGTTCGCCGAGGTAGGGCTGATCGACGACCGGGCGTTCGCGGCCGCCTGGGTTGATTCCCGGCACGTCGGCCGCGGGCTCGGCCGGCGGGCGCTGGCCGCCGAACTGCGCCGCCGCGGCATCGACGACGGCACCGCCGCGGACGCGATCGCCACCCTGGATCCGGGCACCGAAGAGGCCACCGCCCGGGCGCTGGTCCGCCGCAAGCTGCGTGCCAGCAGCGGGCTGGCGCCCGAGGTACGGGCCCGCCGGGTGGTCGCGATGCTGGCGCGGCGGGGCTACTCGGCCGATCTCAGCCTTCGCTTGCTGCGCGAGGAATTGGCAGGCAGCGACGAGCTGGTCGACTGTGAACTTGACGTCGAGACGGACTGAGCATTGGCGCCAACCTGGCGGCTTGACCGTTTCGTGACCCACGCCTAGCCTCAAGGTCACGAGGAGTCCACCTCGCGTGCGTTCGGGAAGCCCCGTGACGTCGCGACAGACATAGAACACGGAACGACGATCTGCCTCTCGTCCGCCCTCGGGCGGACGTGTCGTATCGCCACACCGTGCCGACGTCCGGTACGTGCTCGATCGGGCTGATTCTGGCCAACGGCCTGGCGAGATGTCAGTCGCCGCACGCGGCGACCCGGTCGGCGGCGCGCTGCGCGCGTCGAGGTTCCTCCTCACCGTGTCGTACCCGCGCGCGCATGCGCCGGCCTCACCGGGACGGAGGTGCTGCGTGCAACAGGTCATCGAGGGGTTGCTGGCCCTGGCGGTCGTTGCGCTGGTCATCCTGGTGGTGCTGCTGTGGCGGCGGCAGCACCCGCATGACCTGCCGCTGGGCACGCCGGCGCAGTCCGCCGAGCCGGTCCGGCCGACCGTCGACACCGCGGCCCAGCCGACCGGCGGCGCGGCTCGCCCCGCGTCCCCGGCCGAGCTGCTCGCCGAGGCCCGGCGGACCGTCGAGCTGGAGCTGTCCTCGATGCGGCTGCACGCGATGCAGCAGGCCGCCGCGGCCAAGGCGGAGGCGGAGACGGTCGCCTCGATGACCCGCCGGCTGGCCGAGGCCGAGGCCGCCACCACCCGGCGGGTCGCGCAGAGCCAGGCTGAGACCACCCGCGGCGCGCTGAAGGCCGAAGCGGAGAACACCCGCCGGCAGGCCGAGCTGGACGCGTCCACCGTGCTGCTGGACGCCCGCCGCCAGGCCGAGCGCGAGGCCAGCGAGATCACCGACGGCGCCCGCGCGCTGAAGCTGGACGTGGAGCGCCGCGAGGGCCGGCTGGTCGAGCGGGAGGAGCGCCTCGACGGCGAGGCCCGCCGGCTGGTGCTGCGCGACCAGGAGCTGACCGACACCGAGCGGCGGCTGGCCACCGCGGGGGCCGAGCTGGACGCCAGAGTCGGCGAGCATGAGCTGGAGCTGGAGCGGATCGCCGGCCTCACCGCCGCGGACGCCAAGACCGAGCTGCTGCGCGCGATCGAGGCACAGGCCCAGCGGGACGCCGCGATCATCGTCCGGGACATCGAGGCCGAGGCCCGGGAGCACGGGCGAGGGCCGGGCCCGGCGGATCGTGGTGGACGCGATCCAGCGGGTCGCCAGCGAGCAGACCGCGGAGAGCGTGGTCAGCGTGCTGCACCTGCCCAGCGACGAGATGAAGGGCCGGATCATCGGCCGTGAGGGCCGCAACATCCGGGCGTTCGAGTCGGTCACCGGGGTCAATCTGATCATCGACGACACGCCCGAGGCGGTGCTGCTGTCCTGCTTCGACCCGGTGCGCCGTGAGATCGGCCGGCTCACGCTGGAGAAGCTGGTGCTGGACGGCCGGATCCACCCGCACCGGATCGAGGAGGTGCTACGAGCAGCAGCAAGGAGCGAGGTCGAGCGGCTCTGCCACCGCGCCGCCGAGGACGCCCTGGTCGAGGTCGGCATCACCGACATGCACCCGGAGCTGGTCGACGCTGCTCGGCCGGCTGCGCTACCGCACCTCGTACGGGCAGAACGTGCTCAAGCACCTGGTCGAGACCGCGCACATCGCCGGCGATCATGGCCGCCGAGCTGGGCCTGGACCCGGCCGTGATCAAGCGCGGCGCGTTCCTGCACGACATCGGCAAGGCGCTCACCCACGAGGTGGAGGGCAGCCACGCGCTGATCGGCGCGGACCTGGCCCGCCGCTACGGCGAGAGCGAGGAGGTGGTGCACGCGATCGAGGCGCACCACAACGAGGTGCCGCCGCAGACCATCGAGGCGGTCCTGACCCAGGCCGCCGACGCCTGCTCCGGCGGCCGTCCCGGCGCCCGCCGGGAGAGCCTGGAGGCCTACGTCAAGCGGCTGGAGCGGATCGAGGAGATCGCCAGCACGCAAGGCCGGCGTGGACAAGGTGTTCGCCATGCAGGCCGGCCGCGAGGTGCGGGTGATGGTCGCACCGGACGAGATCGACGACATCGGCGCCGCAGTTGCTGGCCCGCGACGTGGCCAAGCAGATCGAGGAGGAGCTGACCTACCCGGGCCAGATCCGGGTCACCGTGGTGCGTGAATCCCGGGCGACCGAAATCGCCAAGTAGCGATCGGCGGGCGGTAGCGGCAGCGGCACCGGGGGGCGTCCGGGGTCACGGGACAGTGCCCGGGGCGGCTGCTGACCGTGGCGGCGGGACGGTGTCCGGCACCGGTCCCACCTCCACGACCAGCCTCGCGCTTGCCCCCCCGATGACCGGGCTCCGGAGCGATCCGGACCCGCAAGCGCGGGGATCGGACCCCGCGGTAGTCACAGCCATCTGTGACCCTTACCGACGCCGCCGCGGGGAACATCCCTGACCTCCGTGATTTGTCCGTCCGGGTCAGCTCACATCGGCCCGGCCGGCCGGCTATGGTCACGCAGGTGGCGAGTGCCGACGCGGGGTCCGGCACCGGGGCCGGTCTGGTCGGTCGGGCGGGTGAGCTCGCCCAACTGCAGGCCGCCCTGGACGAGACCGGCCAGACCGCGCTGCACGTGGTCGTGCTGGAGGGCGAGCCGGGCATCGGCAAGAGCCGGCTGCTGGCCGAGCTGCGGCAGCGGGCCGCCGCGGCCGGGGTCCGGACCTGGTGCGCCGCCGCCGATGAGCTGGAACGGCACCGCCCACTCCGGCCCGTGATCGACGCCCTCGGCCCGCTCACCGGGGCCGGCGGACCGCTACCCGACGCGGATCCGGCCCCGCCGCCGAGCTCACCCGGCCCGGCCGATCCGCGCGGTCTGCCCGGCCCGGCGGATCCGCGCGGTCTGCCCGGCCCGGCCGATCCGCGGGGGCTGGCCGGCTCGGCGGATCCGGCGGCAGCGGCCGCCGGGGACGCGTACCGGGGCGCGCCGGACAGCACGTTCCTGGCCGTCGAGGCGGCGGTCGACCGGATCGAGCGGGCCACCGCGGACGGCCCGGCACTGCTCGCGATCGAGGACGTGCACTGGGCCGACCCGGCCACCCTGCTGGTGCTGCGCGCGGTGGTCCGCCGGCTGGCGGCGCTGCCGGTGCTGGTCGCGATCACGCTGCGGCCGGCGCCGCGCGGCCCGGACCTGGACCGGTTGCTCGCGATGCTGCCGCCGGCCAGCACCAGGCACCTGCTGCTGCGCCCGCTGGACGGGCCGGCCACCGCCGCGCTGGCCGGCCTGGTCGCCGCCGGCACCCCGGCGCCGCGGCTGCTGACCGAGCTCGCCGCGGCCGGCGGCAACCCGCTCTACCTGATCGAGATGCTGCGGGCGCTGGCCGCCGATGGCCGGATCTCGGTGGTCGACGGGGTGGCCGACATGGCTGACCCGGCCGGCGGCGGCCCGGCCGGGATCCCGGAGTCGCTGCGGCGCACCCTGCAGCGCCGGATGGGCACGCTGGCCGCGCCGACGCTGGACCTGCTCCGGCTGGCCGCGGTGCTCGGTGCCACGTTCCTGCCGGCCGAGCTGGCCCAACTGGCCGGCCAGCCGCTGGCCGCGCTGCTGCCGGCCGTGCAGGAGGCGGTGCAGGCCGGCGTGCTGGACGACGCGGGGGAGCGGCTGGCGTTCCGGCACGAACTGCTCCGCGAGGCGCTGTACGCGGGCATCCCGGCCGGCGTGCGGACCGCGCTGCACCGCGACGTGGGGCACATGCTGGCCGCCGCCGGGGTGCCGGCGGACCGGGTGGCGGTGCACCTGTCCCTGGGCGCCCGGGCCGGCGACCGGGAGGCCGTCGACTGGCTGCGCCGGGCGGCCCGGCAGACCGCGCCGGCCGCCCCGGCCGCGGCCGCCGACCTGCTCGACCGCGCCGTCCAGCTGTGTGCCGCCGAGGACCCGGACCGGGACGTCCTGCTCGCCGAGCTGGCCACCGCGCTGACCGTGGCCAACCGGTCCGCGGCGGCGGTCGCGGTGGCGCACGGCGTGCTGGACCGGCCGCACGACCCGCGGTCCGCCGCGACCACCCGGCTCGCGCTGGCGCAGGGGTTGTGGGCGCAGGGCCGGCTGAACGAGTGGATGGAGCAGATCGAGCACGGCTCGCAGGCGACCGCGCTGACCCTGGCCGAACGCGCCCGGTTCCACGCCGAGGCGGCGGGCGGGCACCTGACCTTCGGCCGGCTGGGCCCGGCCGAGGAGAACGCCCGGGCGGCGATCGCCGGCGGCCGGGCGGCCGGCGACGATCTGACCGTCTGCCTCGGGCTGTCCGCGCTCTCGATCGCGGCGCACTACCGCGGCCGGTACGCGGCGGCGATCGAGCTGGGCGGGCAGGTGGTGGAGCTGGCCGGCCGGTCGGCCCGGCCGGAGCTGGGGCGCCGCTTCTTCTACGCGTTCCAGGGCATGTTCCTCGCCGTCGCGGACCGGCCCGAGGAGGCCGCCCGGGTGGTCCGGGCCGGCCGGCTGCTGTCCGCCGCCGCTGGAGTCGCCGCCGACCTGCCCACCTACCACTACGTCGCGGCCACCCTGCACTACTACGCCGGACGCTGGGAGGACGCCGCGGCCGAGGCCGAGACCTCGGTGACGGTGGCCGGCGAGATCGACACCCGGACCGGTGTGATCGGCGGCGCCGGCCTGCTCGCGCACATCGCGCTGCGCCGCGGCGCGCTGGCCGAGGCGGCGCGGCACCTCACGCTGGCCCGGCAGACGCTGCACGAGGCCGGGCCGCAGTGGGGCGTCGACTGGTTGCAGTGGGGCGAGGCGTTGCTGGCCGAGGCCCGCGGCCGGCCCGCCGACGCGCTGGACCGGCTGACCCGCAGCTGGCAGCGGCACGCCAGCCTCGGCCTCGATCACACCCTGCTCCGGATCGGCCCAGACCTGCTCCGCCTGCTGCTCGCCACCGGCGCCGCTCCGCCGAACCCCGCGGCCCGTCCGGCCGCCGGCCCGACCGCCGGCGGCCCGACCGCCGGCCCCGCAGCCGGCCCTGCCGCCGGCCCTGGAGCCGGCCGCGCGGCCGGGCCCGCAGCCGGCCCTGGAGCCAGCCTCGCGGCCGCGCCCGCGGCCGGCCCCGCAGCCGGCCCGGCGGGCAGCCCCGCAGCCGGCCCGGCGGGCAGCCCCGCAGCCGGTCCGGCCGGCAGCCTCGTAGCCGGCCTGGCGGCCGGGCCCGCAGCCATCCCCCGGGCCGGGACGGCCGCCCCGACCGCGGCGGAGGTGCTGGCGGCCGTCTGCGAGATCGCCGAGCGGGCCGGCACGGCGTCCGCCCGGGCCACCGCGCTGCGCTGCCGTGGCCTGCTCGCCGGGGACCCGCAGCTGTTGCTGGCCGCGGCCGACGAGTACGCGGCGGCGCCCCGGCTGCTGCCCCGGGCGCTGGTGCTGGCCGAGGCCGCGGCTGCGCTGGCCCGGCAGGGCCGGGCCGAGGAGTCCGCCGCCCACTACGCCGAGGCGCTGGCCGGCTTCGACGCGCTCGGTGCGGCCCGGGACGCGGCCCGGGTCGCCGCGGCGCTCCGGTCGGCCGGCATCCGGCGCGGCGTCCGCGGGGCCCGGCGCCGGCCGGCGTCCGGCTGGGCCAGCCTGACGGCCACCGAGCTGCAGGTCGCCGGCCTGGCCGCGGAGGGCCTGACCAACCCGCAGATCGCGCGCCGGCTCTACATCTCCCGCTACACGGTGGAAACCCACCTCAAGCACGTCTTCGCCAAGCTCTCGATGACCAGCCGGGTCCAGCTCGCCGCCGAGGTGGCCCGCCGCGCCGGCTGACCCGGCAACCCCGGCTCAGCCGACGGTGGCGCCCACCCCGGCCGGGTCGAGCCGGACCGGGCGGGTGCCGCGCTGCCGCAGCTTGCGCTCCAGCCAGGACGCCAGCAGCGTCAGCAGCGTGTTGATGACGATGTAGATGGCCGCCACGACGATCATCGTCGGAACGATGTTGCCGTACTCGTTGAACACGGACTTGCCGTGCCGGAGCAGGTCCTCGTAGCCGATCACGAAGCCGAGCGCGGTGTCCTTGAGCGCCACCACGCACTGGCTGATGATCGCCGGCAGCATGATCCGGACCGCCTGCGGCACCAGGATCATCCGCATCACCTGCGACTTGCGCAGCCCGATCGAGTACGCCGCCTCGCTCTGCCCGCGCGGCACCGCGAGGATGCCGGCCCGGAACGTCTCGGCCAGCACCGAGCCGTTGTAGAGCATCAGCCCCACGACCAGCGCGCCGAACGCGTTCGGCACGCTCGAGCCGACCAGCTGGCCGATCGGCTTGAGCTGGTTGCCGAGGCCGAGGAACAGGAACAGGATCAGCAGCAGCAGCGGGATGGCCCGGAACAGTTCGGTGATCGCGACCGCGGGCAGCCGGATCCAGTGCCGTTCGGAGAGCCGCCCGGCCGCGAACAGCACCCCGAACGCCAGCGCCAGCACGATCGCCACCGCCGCGGCCTTCAGCGTCGAGGCCAGCCCGGCGAGCAGGAACCGCTGCACGCCCGGGTCGGTGAACGGCTCCCACTGGCGGTGCTTGAACACGCCGTTCCTGGCCAGTTGGCGCACGGCCAGCCCGAGCAGCGCCAGCACCAGCAGGGTGCCGACGATGCTGCCCACCAGCACCCGCCGCCGCGTCCGCGGCCCGGGCACGTCGTAGAGGGCGCTCATCGGACTACCGCCAGCCGGGATTCGAGGAAGCGGAACAGGCCGGCGATCAGCAGGGTGAGGATGACGTAGCCGAGGGCGATGCCGAAGAACAACCAGTAGAGGGCCTCCGGGTTGCGCCGGCTCAGGTCGTCGAACACCTTGGTGGCCTCGGCGGTGCCGAAGAACTCGGCGATCGAGCTGTTCTTGACCAGCGCGATCAGGATGCTGGCCAGCGGCGGCAGGGTCGAGCGGACCGCCTGCGGCAGCACCACGAACCAGAGCGTGCGGCGGAACGAGAAGCCGATCGCGCGGGCCGCCTCGGCCTGGCCGACCGGCACCGCGTTCACCCCGGACCGCACCGCCTCACAGACGAACGCCGCCGTGTACAGACCCAGGGCGAGCGCGCCGGCCTTGAACGGCTCCAGCCCCAGCGCCAGCCGGGGCAGCCCGAACAGCATGAACACGAAGATCAGCGTGAGCGGGGTGTTGCGGATCACGGTGACGTACCCGGTGCCGGCCCAGCGCAGCGTCGGGATCGGGGAGACCCGCATCGCGGCCAGCAGTACACCGAGGCTGAGCGCCAGCGCGGCGGCCAGCCCGGAGAGGTACAGCGTCTCCCGGAACCCGCGCAGCAGCTCGGGCAGATTGTCGAGCAGGACGTCCACGGGCCACCTTCACCAGCCGGGCCGAGCCGGCGCCGGGCGGGGAAGCCCCGCCCGGCGCCGTCCGGTCAGTACCGCTCGAGTGTCGGCTTGCTCGGTGCCGAGCTGCCGCTCTTGCCCAGCGTCGTGTCGTACGCCTTCTGCCAGTCACCGTTGTCGAACGACTTCTGCAGGCTGTCGTTGACGAAGTCGCGGAACGCCTTGTCTTCCTTCTTCAGGCCGATGCCGTACTTCTCGGTGCTGAACGGCTTGCCGACCACGTACAGGTTGTCCGGGTCCTTGGCGGCGTAGCCGAGCAGGATCGCGCCGTCGGTGGTGACCGCGTCCACCTGGTTTGTGGACAGCTGGTCGACGCACTCGGTGTAGGTGGCGAACGGCACGGTCTTGGCCTGCTTGTAGTTGTCCTCGATGTTGGCCAGCGGCGTGGAGCCGGTGACCGAGCAGACCTTCTTGCCGGCCAGCGCGTCCGGCCCGGTGATCGTGTCCTTGTCCGCCCTGCGGACCAGCAGGTCCTGCCCGGTCTGGTAGTAGGGGCCGGCGAAGGCGACGACCTTCTTGCGCTTGTCGGTGATCGAGTAGGACGCGATCACGATGTCCACCTGGCCGGTCTGGATGAACGGCTCGCGGTTCTTGGACACGGTCTCGGTGAACTCGATCTTGTCCTCGGACAGCCCGAGCTGGCCGGCGATGATCTTGGCCATCTCGATGTCGAAGCCCTCGTACTTGCCCGTGGACGGGTTCTTGTTGCCGATCCCGGGCTGGTCGGCCTTGACCCCGACCTTGATCTTGCCGGCCTTCGCCAGCCGTTCCATCGTCGACCCGGCCGCGAACGACGGGTTCTGCGCGACCTGGTAGGCGGGGGTGTCGGTCTTGGCGCCGCCGCTGCCGCTGTCCAGGTTGGACTTGCTCTCTCCGCAGCCGGCTGCGGCCACGGCAAGCGCGGCGAGCGCCACGGAGAGGGTACGGAACTTCATGGATTTCCCTTTCAATTGAGGACGAGCCGGGACTCGGATAAGAGCCGCGCCGCTCAGTGGGTGAGGATCTTGCCGAGGAAGTCCTTGGCCCGGTCACTGCTGGGGCTGCCGAAGAACTCGTCCGGCGTGCCCGTCTCGACGATCTGCCCGTCGGCCATGAACACGACCGTGTTGGCGGCGCGCCGGGCGAAGCCCATCTCGTGCGTGATCACGACCATCGTCATGCCGTCCCGGGCGAGGCCGATCATGACGTCGAGCACCTCGTTGATCATTTCCGGGTCGAGCGCCGAGGTCGGCTCGTCGAACAGCATCAGCTTCGGCTCCATTGCCAGCGCCCGGGCGATGGCCGCCCGCTGCTGCTGCCCGCCGGACAGTTGCGCCGGCAGCTTGTCGGCCTGGTTGGCGATGCCGACCCGGTCGAGCAGTTCCATCGCCCGGCGGTGCGCCGCGTCCCGGCTGATGCCGCGCACCTTGACCGGGCCGAGCGTGACGTTGGCCAGGATCGTCTTGTGCGCGAACAGGTTGAACGACTGGAACACCATGCCGACGTCGGCGCGCAGTTTGGCCAGGCCCTTTCCCTCGGCCGGCAGCGGCTGGCCGTCGATCGTGATGGTGCCCGAGTCGATCGGCTCCAGCCGGTTGATCGCCCGGCAGAGCGTCGACTTGCCGCCGCCGGACGGGCCGATCACCACGACGACTTCGCCCCGGTTGACGGTCAGGTCGACGTCCTGCAGCACGTGCAGTGGACCGAAGTACTTGTTGACCCTTTCCAGCACGACAAGAGGCGCGCCGCTGGCTCGGGGAGCCGGGGTGGCGCCGTCGTCGGGATTGGTCATGACCGCACCATAGCGTTCCAACGCTTTCATGAAGGTGCACACTTCACCGCGTACCCACCGAATTGTTATCGGACTGATAAGCCCGTTTGTCCCCGCGCGCCTGCGCCCTACTGGCGGCCCACTGCCTGCTCATCGCCCGCGCACCGGTTCCCCACCGGCGCCCACCGATCTCCCACCGGGTGACCGCCGGCCGGCGCGGCCGGATGTCCGGACCGGCGTCCGGCAGCGGGCCCCGGTACGGGACACTGGGCGCATGGACCCGCGTACCTATGAGGTGCGCACCTACGGGTGCCAGATGAACGTCCACGACTCCGAGCGGCTGTCCGGGCTGCTGGAGGACGCGGGCTACGTCCGTGCCCCCGCCGGTGCGCCGGTCGACCTCGTCGTGTTCAACACCTGCGCGGTCCGGGAGAACGCGGACAACCGGCTGTACGGCAACCTCGGCCACCTGCGCCCGGTCAAGGACGCCCATCCGGGCATGCAGATCGCGGTCGGCGGCTGCCTGGCGCAGAAGGACCGGGGCGAGGTGGTCCGCCGCGCGCCCTGGGTGGACGTGGTGTTCGGGACGCACAACATCGGCGCGCTGCCGGTGCTGCTGGAGCGGGCCCGGGTGCAGCACGAGGCGCAGGTGGAGATCGCCGAGGCGCTGCAGGTGTTCCCGTCCACGCTGCCGGCCCGGCGCGAATCGGCGTACGCGGCCTGGGTGTCGATCTCGGTCGGCTGTGACAACACCTGCACGTTCTGCATCGTCCCGGCGCTGCGCGGCTCCGAGCGGGACCGCCGCCCCGGCGACGTGCTGGCCGAGGTGCGCGCGCTGGTCGACGCCGGCGTGCTGGAAGTGACCCTGCTCGGCCAGAACGTCAACTCCTACGGCCGGGAGTTCGGCGACCGGTACGCCTTCGGCAAGCTGCTGCGGGCCGCCGGCGCGGTCGACGGGCTGGACCGGCTCCGCTTCACCTCGCCGCACCCGCGGGACTTCACCGACGACGTGATCGAGGCGATGGCGGCCACCCCGGCGGTCTGCCACCAGCTGCACATGCCACTGCAGTCCGGGTCGGACGCCGTGCTGAAGGCGATGCGCCGCTCGTACCGGCGGGAGCGGTACCTGTCGATCCTGGCCAGGGTGCGCGACGCCATGCCGGACGCGGCCATCAGCACCGACATCATCGTCGGCTTCCCGGGCGAGACCGAGGCCGACTTCGCCGCCACCCTGGACCTGGTCGGCGCCGCCCGGTTCGCCGGCGCGTTCACGTTCCAGTACTCGCCGCGGCCCGGCACGCCGGCCGCGTCGCTGCCCGACCAGGTGCCGCGCGAGGTGGTCCAGGAGCGGTACGAGCGGCTGGTCGCGCTGCAGGACGAGATCTCGCTCGCGGAGAACCGGAAGCTGGTCGGCGCCACCGTCGAGGTGCTGGTCGCCGAGGGGGAGGGCCGCAAGGACGGCGCCACCGGCCGCCGCTCCGGCCGCGCCCGCGACGGCCGGCTGGTGCACTTCGCCACCGGCCCCGAGGTCCGCCCCGGCGACCTGGTGACGACCGCGGTCAGCTACGGCGCCCCGCACCACCTGGTCGCCGACGGCCCGCCACTGGCGCACCGCCGCACCCGTGCCGGCGACGCCGCCGACGAGGCCCCCCGCCGCACCCCCGGCGTACTGCTGGGGCTCCCGACCGTCCGCCGGTAGCTCCGAGCGCTAGCCGCCGGTAGCCCCCGCGCTAGCCGCCGACCGAGCGTTCGGCTTCGGCGAGCCACTCGCGGCGGGCGGCCAGGTTGGCCTCGGCCTCGGCCATCTTGCGTTCGTTGCCGGCGGCCTGCGCCTTGACCAGCTGCGTCTCGGCCTTGGTGACGGCGTCCCGCAGCTGGGCCAGCAGCGGGTTAGACGAGCCGGAGCTGCGCCGCCACTCGGTGTCGGCGGCGTCGCGCACCTTCTGCTCGGCGGCCCGCATCCGGGTGTCCAGCGGCCGGACCGCGTCGCGCGGCACGTGCCCGATCGCGTCGTACCGGTCCTGGATCTCGCGCAGCCTGGCCTGCGCCGCCTTCAGGTCGCCGCGCGGGTCGATGGCCTCGGCCTCGGCGATCAGCGCCTCCTTGGCCCGCTTGTTCGCGGCCTGCTCGGCGTCCCGCTCGCTGAACACCTCGGACCGGCGGGAGAAGAACCGGTCCTGGGCGGCCCGGAACTTCGTCCACAACTGGTCCTCGACGTCCTTGGAGGCCCGGCCGGCGGCCTTCCAGTCGGACATCAGCGTCTTCAACCGGCTCGCCGTGGTGCCCCAGTCGGTCGATTCGGCCAGCCCCTCGGCCTCGGCCAGCAGCGCCTCCTTGCGGATGCGCACCAGCGACCGCTGCTGGTCCAGGGTGGCGAAGTGGGCGCCGCGGCGCTGCGCGAACGCGTCACGGGCCGCGGCGAACCGCTTCCACAGCGTCTCGTCGGTCTTCCGGTCGACGCCGCGGATGGCCTTCCACTCGTCCACGATCGTCCGGAACCGGTCGCCGGTGGCCTTCCACTGCGAGCTCTGCGCGAGCTCCTCGGCCTCGATGACCAGCTTCTCCTTGGCCGCGACGGATGCCGCCTTGGCTGCGGCCCGGGCCACCGAGGCCTCTTCGATCTTGCCGCTGGCGGCGACTTCCAGCTCGCCCAGCCGCAGGTCCAGTGCGCTCAGGTCGCCGATGACCGCGGCCTCGGGCAGCGTCTCGCGCAGTGCCCGGGCCTGGCCCAGCGTCGCCCGCGGATCGCCGGCCCCGGACTTCAGCCGGGTTTCCAGCAGCACTACCTCGGTGGCCAGATCCTCGTACCGCCGGATGTAGTGGGCGAGACCCGCCTCGGGTGTCCCGGCTTGCCACGAGCCGACGGTCCGCTCGCCGTCGCCGGTGCGGACCCACACCGTGCCGTCGGCGTCGACCCGCCCCCACTCGTTGCTGGCAGTCATTGCCTCGCTCCTCCTCGCGCCCCGCGCTCTCTGCGCATTCTCACAGCACGACGCCGCACTCCGGCACCCCGGTCCGCCTTGTCCTACTCTCCTGCCGTGTCCGCCGCAGCCACTTTCCGGGCGCATCTACCGCTGATCTTGCCCGAGATCGCGACGGATGCCGCATCCGCACCGCCCGGCGGACCCGCCCAGGGCGGCCCGGCATGGCCGTGACCAGCACGGCTGGGCCGGGCCGGACCGGGCCGGTGCTCGCCGTGGTCGGCCCCACCGCCGCCGGCAAGTCGGACCTCGGGGTAGCGCTGGCGGCTGCGATCGGCGGCGAAATCGTGAACGCGGACTCGATGCAGCTCTACCGCGGCATGGACATCGGCACCGCCAAGCTCACCCCGGCCGAGCGCCGCGGCGTCCCGCACCACCTGCTGGACATCTGGCCGGTGACCGAGACCGCCAGCGTCGCCGCCTACCAGGAGCTGGCCCGGGCGACCGTGGCCCGGGTGCTGGACCGCGGCCGGGTACCGGTGCTGGTCGGCGGCTCCGGGCTGTACATCCGGGCGGTGCTGGACGACCTGCGGTTCCCGGGCACCGATCCAGCGCTGCGCGGCCGGCTGGAGGCCGAGCTGGCCGCCACCGGCGCGCCCGCGCTGCACGCCCGCCTCGCCGTGGTCGACCCGGTCGCCGCCGGCGGCATCCTGCCCACCAACGGTCGCCGGATCGTCCGCGCGCTGGAGGTGATCGAGCTGACCGGCGGCCCGTTCACGGCCACCCTGCCCGACCAGGCCGGCGCGCCGGCGCGGTACGACGCGGTGCAGCTGGGGGTGGACCGGGCCGCCGCCGAGCTGGACGACCGGATCACCGCCCGGGTGCACCGGATGTGGACCCTCGGCCTGGTGGACGAGGTGCGCGGGCTGCGCTCCGCCGGCCTCGCCGACGGGCTGACCGCCAGCCGCGCGCTCGGCTACCAGCAGGTGCTCCGCGCTCTGGCCGGCGAGTACGGCCTGGACGAGGCCCGGGCCGAGACCGTCCGCGCCACCCGCCGGTTCGCCCGCCGGCAGCGGTCCTGGTTCCGCCGCGACCCCCGGATCCACTGGCTGGACGGCGCGTCCCCGGCGCTGCTCGCCGACGCCCTCCGCACACTTGACCGGTGATCCGTAGGCTTGACCGGGTGAACTGGGTCAAGGGGCACGGCACCGGCAACGACTTCCTGGTGCTGCCGGACGCCGATCCGCTGTCGGCCGGGTTGGTGCGGGCACTCTGCGACCGGCACCACGGGATCGGGGCCGATGGCGTGCTGCGGGTGGTGCCCGCCGCCGACGACCCGGACGGCGCGCCGATGGCCGCGGCGGCGAAGTGGTTCATGGACTACCGCAACGCCGACGGGTCGATCGCCGAGATGTGCGGCAACGGCATCCGGGTGTTCGCCCGCTATCTCGTGGACGCCGGTCTGGCCGGGCCGGGCGAGCTCCCGGTGGCGACCCGGGCCGGGCTGCGCACGGTCTGGCTGCCGGCAGCCGGCGACGTGACCGTGGACATGGGCGCACCGGCCCCGATCGACGCCCACCCGCTGGTCGGTGGGCGGCCGGCCACCGCGGTCAGCATGGGCAACCCGCACCTGGTCGTCGCGCTGCCGGCCGGCGCCGCCGGCCTGGCCGAGCTGGCCGGCCTGGACCTGACCCGCCCACCGGTGGTCACCCCGACCCTGCCGGACGGCCAGAACGTCGAGTTCGTGGTCCGCACCGGGCCGCGCGGGATCGCGCTGCGGGTACACGAGCGCGGGGTCGGCGAGACGCGGTCCTGCGGCACCGGGGTGTGCGCGGCGGTGGTGGCGACCGTGCAGGCGGCCGGCGCGGGCCGGGCTGAGCCGTGGACGGTGGACGTCCCCGGTGGCCGGCTGACCGTGACCTGGACGGCGGCCGGCCCGGTGCGGCTGACCGGCCCGGCGGTGCTGGTCGCCACCGGCACGACCCGCCCCGACTGGCTCAGCACGGTGCCGGCTCAGCCGCCGCTGGCTTAGCTGCCGCTGGCCTCCGGGCCTCGCTGGCCTCCGGGCCCGTCGGCTCGCGGCCCCCGCTGGGTGCGGCTGCCGCTGGCTGACCGGCCGCTGGCTCAGGTGCCGGTGGCCAGTAGCCAGGACTGGTTGCGCATCGTCGCCTCGGTCTCGGCCGGGTGGCAGGCCCACTGCTGGATCTCGGCGCCGTTGGCGGTCGACACCCCGGCCACGTCCAGGCACTTGCCGGAGTGCACCGCGACCAGCTGCACCGAGCCGGCCAGCCCGGGCACGTTCCGCATCGTGAACTGCTGGTTGAGGTGGCCGGTGCAGTCCCACTGGATGACCGGGGCGCCGTCGGCGGTGGACCCGCTGTCGACGTCCACGCACCGGCCGGTCAGCTCGTTCACCAGCTCGTACGTGCGCACCGCGGCGGGCACCGGGACCAGGTGGAAGCCCTCGGCCGGCGCGCCGTCGCAGCCGCGCTGCACCAGCCGGGCACCCGCCTCCCGGCTGTCGTCCCGGACGGTGAGGCAGCGGCCCGAGTGCAGCGCGCGCAGGGTGCCGCCGGCCGGCACGGTCGGGGTCGGGCTCGCGGTGCTGGCCAGCGGGGTGGTCGGCGGTGGCGTGCCGGGGGCCGGGGTCGGGCTCGGCGTCGGCGTCGGCGAGGTGAGCACCACCGCCCGAGCCGGCGCCGGGTGGCTCCGGCTGGCCAGCACGAACAGGCCCACCATCGCGGCCAGCACCACCACCGCCGCGGCCCCGATCACGATCAGGACGGGCCGGTTCCGCCGCGCCGGGTCATACCGCAACTCGTCGTCGTACCGGTCCCACCGGGCCAGCAGCCGCTGCCCGGTCAGCCGCACCCGGGCCCAGATCCGCGCCGGTACCCGGGCCGCCGGGCCGCCACCGCGGTGCTGGGGGTGCATCGCCGCGGTGCCTCCTCGCCGTCCGCCGGGTGGGGGCTGGCCCGTCCCGATGCCGCCCCGATCACCCCAAACCGTACCCGACCGGACCCACCCGCCCAGGACCCCACCGTCCGGGCCCTCACCGTCCGGGACCTCCCGACCGGCCGCCGCCCCGGCTGCCGGACGTGCGTGGCGACGTCCCCGGGCCGGCCGGGCCGGGCTGTCGGGCGCGGACCGGGACCCGCCCGGCGCCGGTGCCCGCCCGTCCCGGGCACCCGCGGCCGGGCTTTGGCCCGGTCAGCCCACTGGTCAGCCCCGGTCGGATCCCGCCGAGGTCCTGGCCGGGTCGGTGCCGTCCGGGTCGGCCGCCTCGGTCAGCAGCCCGGCCGCCGGCTCGGCCAGCCCGTCCGGCCCGCTGTCGTAGGTCTGCGGCAGCTCGCGCATCCAGCGCAGCGGCGAGAAGAAGACCGGCATCGCGGCGACCAGCGCGCCGACCGCGGCCACCGCGAACGTCGGGCGCAGCCCGATCCAGGTGGACAGGGCCCCGCCGAGCAGGCCGCCGAGCGGCATGGTGCCCCAGACCAGGAACCGGATCGTCGCGTTCATCCGGCCGAGCAGCCGCTCCGGGCACAGGCCCTGCCGGAACGAGACCTGGGTGATGTTGTAGACGACCACCCCGATCGAGGACACCAGTTGGCCGACCGCGAGCAGGCCGAGCGTCCAGTCCCGGTGCACGAAGATCGGGATGGCGGCGGTCGGCACGGTGATCAGCGCGCTGATCCAGATCGCCGGGCCCTGGCCGAGCCAGCTGGCCACCCGGCGGGCGACCAGCGCACCGACCAGCCCGCCGACCGACCCGACCGCGAACAGCAGGCCGATCGTGCCGGCCGACAGGTTCAGCTGCCCGCTGCCGGCCAGCAGCGAGATCAGCGCGACCATGCCCACCGAGGAGAACAGGTTGGACGTCCCGGTGCAGGCCGCGATCGAGCGGAGCAGCGGGTGTTTGACGACGAACGCCAGGCCTTCCTGCACCTCGCGCAGCAGGTGCCGGCCGGGTGCCCGTTCCGGTGCGGGCTCCCGCGACCGGATCGCGCTGACGCAGGCCGCCGACCACAGGTAGGAGACCGCGTCGACCAGGATCGCGTACGGCGCGGTCAGCCACTGCACCAGCAGGCCGCCGACGCTCGGCCCGGCCACCTGCGCCACCGACTGGCTGGCCTGCAGCTTCGCGTTGCCCTCGACCAGGTGCTCACGGCCGACCAGGTGCGGCAGGTACGACTGGTACGCGACGTCGAAGAACACCGTGCAGATGCCGGCGGTCAGCGCGACCAGGTAGACCTGCGGCAGCGCGAGCACGTCCAGCCAGGCGGCCAGCGGCAGCGAGCCGAGCAGCAGCGCGCGCAGCAGGTCGCCGACGATCAGCACGTCGCGCCGGCGCAACCGGTCCACCCAGGCCCCGGCCGGCAGCCCGACCAGCAGGAACGCCAGCGTCTCGAACGCGGTCAGCAGGCCGACCTCGAACGGGGTGGCGTGCAGCGTCTTGACCGCGAGCAGTGGCAGCGCGATCAGCGTCACCATCGATCCGAACTGGCTGATCGTGTCGCCGGCCCACAGCCGGCGGAAGTCCCGGTGCCGCGAGAGGCTGCGCGAGGCAGGATCAATGCTCACGGAAGCGAGCCTCCCGGAAGTGATTGAGACTTGTCAATCACTTTCCTGCGCCCGGTCACTAGGCTGGCGGAGTGAGCACTGAGCCAGTCCCGCGGGTCGAGGGCATCAGCAGCCCGCGCCGGCCGGCGACCGACGACGAGGCCCGGGCGATGGCGTCGCCGATCCGGCTGCAGATCCTGCGGGTCTGCCTGGACGGCGCGCTGACCAACAAGGAGATCGCCGCGGCGCTCGGTAAGGACCCGGCGAGTGTGCTCTACCACGTCCGCCGGCTGGTGGACACCGGGTTCCTGGTGGCCGAGCCGGACCGCCGCGGCAACCGCGGGTCGCGGGAGCGGCCGTACCGGTCCACCGGGAAGTCCTGGATCCTGGACGTGGTCGAGGACCGGGACCGGGTGGCCGGCGGCAGCGCGATGCTCGAGGCGTTCGTGGCCGAGGCGCAGCTGGCCGGGGTGGCGAACCTGCGGATGACCCGGCTCGGCGTCCGGCTGCCCAGGGCCGAGCTGGACGAGCTGCACGAGCGGCTGGGCGCGCTGTTCAACGAGTACGCCGGGCGCCCGCCCAGCCCGGACGGGGAGCCCTGGTCGCTGTTCTACGCCGCCCACCCCCAACCGCGCCCGTACGACGCCGACCGGCCGCGCCCGGCCGACCGGTCGGAGCGACCTGACATCCGAGCCGAAACTGCGATGCCGGCAGCGACATCGCGTGACACCATCGAGGGCGATGACTGATCCACTGACCACCAGCCCCACCATGCGGCGCATCCGCGCGGCCGCCGCCGGCGCGCCGCCGGCCGCCAGCCCGGTCGACACGGCCGTTCCGGCCACGCCCGCCGGGCCTGAGCGGCGGTTGCCGCCCGGCGTCGAGCCGGTCGGGATCTCGCTCGACCTGGAGGAGCGGCAGGCGCTGCGCCGGATCCCCGGGCTGGCCACCGAGCTCACCGACGTCACCGAGGTCGAATACCGGCAGCTCCGGCTGGAGCGGGTGGTGCTCGTCGGCGTGTGGACGTCCGGCACGATCACCGACGCCGAGAACTCGCTCGCCGAGCTGGCCCGGCTGGCCGAGACCGCCGGCTCGCTGGTGCTGGAAGGCCTGATGCAGCGGCGCGACCGGCCCGACCCGGCCACCTACCTCGGCTCCGGCAAGGCGAAGGAAGTGCGCGAGGTGGTGCTCGCCACCGGCGCCGACACGGTCGTCTGCGACGGCGAGCTGACCCCGGGCCAGCTGCGTCAGCTCGAAGAGATCGTCAAGGTCAAGGTGATCGACCGCACCGCGCTGATCCTGGACATCTTCGCCCAGCACGCCCGCAGCAAGGAGGGCAAGGCGCAGGTGGAGCTGGCCCAGCACCAGTACATGCTGCCGCGGCTGCGCGGCTGGGGTGAGTCGCTGTCCCGGCAGGCCGGCGGCCGGGTGGCCGGCGGCGGCGGCATCGGCACCCGCGGCCCGGGCGAGACCAAGATCGAGACCGACCGGCGCCGGATCCGGGCCCGGATCAGCAAGCTGCGCCGCGAGATCGCGACCACCGCGGACGTGCGCCGGGTGCAGCGGCGCGAGCGGGTCCGGCACGAGGTGCCGTCGGTGGCGCTGGCCGGCTACACCAACGCCGGCAAGTCCTCGCTGCTCAACGAGCTGACCGGGGCCGGCGTGCTGGTGGAGGACGCGCTGTTCGCGACGTTGGATCCGACCGTCCGGCGCAGCCACACCACGGACGGGCGCGAGTTCACCCTGGCTGACACCGTCGGGTTCGTCCGGCACCTGCCGCACCAGCTGGTCGAGGCGTTCCGGTCGACGCTGGAGGAGGTCTCCGACTCCGACCTCATCCTGCACGTGGTAGACGGCTCGGATGCCGACCCGGAGGGCCAGATCAACGCGGTACGCGAGGTGCTCGGCGAGATCGACGCGCTGAAGGTGCCGGAGCTGCTGGTCGTCAACAAGATCGACGCGGCCGCCCCGGACGTGCTGGCCCGGCTGCGCCGGCTCGCCCCGGACGCGCAGTTCGTTTCCGCCCGCACCGGCGCCGGCATCCCGGAACTACTGGCCACCGTCGAGGCCCGGCTGCCCCGCCCGTCGATCCGGGTCCGGGTGCTGCTCCCGTACGACCGCGGCGACCTGGTCTCGAAGGTGCACGGCAGCGGCGAGGTGGTCACCGAGGAGCACACCGCCGACGGCACCCTGCTGGACGCCCGGGTGAACCCCGAACTGGCCGGCATCCTCAGCCGGTACGAGGTCGCCGCCCCCTGACGGTGCGGCCGCCGGCCGAGCGGCCCGGCCGCGGGCGCGGCCGGGCCTGGCCGCGCCGGCGGGTGCGCGGGTGTCCGGGCCCGGTCGCGGTCCGAACCGCTCACTCCGGGGCAGCGGGGCGGACCGTCAGCGGGTGGCCAGGGTGTGTCCGGCGGCGCGGAGCTCGTCCACTGTGGACGCCTCGAGCACGCCGGCCAGGCCGAGATCGGCCGCCCGCTCGGCGCTGAGCCGGGACCTGCCGACCACCGCCCAGCACGGCACGCCGAGCCGGCCGGCGCGGGCGGCCACCTCGCCGACCGCCTTGCCGGTGAAGGTCTGCTCGTCCAGCGCGCCCTCGCCGGTGACCACCAGCCCGGCCCCCGCGGCCAGTTCGTCGAAGCCGAGCGCGTCCAGCACGAACCCGGCGCCGGGCAGCAGTTCGGCGTCCCGGAACGCCCACAGCCCGCCGGACAGGCCGCCGGCGCAGCCGGTCATCGGCACCCCGCGCGGGTCCCGCGGCGCGCGGTCGGCCAGCGCGTCGAGGCGGCCCTCGAGCCGGGTCACCATCGCCGGGTCGGCGCCCTTCTGCGGGCCGAACACCCGCGGCGCGTCCTCGAACGGCACCCGCACGTCACACAGCACCCGCAGCCGCGGCGCCACCCCGGCCTCGTCCAGCGCGGCCAGGGCGCCGGCCCCGCCGTCGGTGGTGGCCGATCCGCCGACCGCGACCAGCACCTCGGCCGCCCCGGCCCGGGCCGCCGCCGCGATCAGCTCGCCGACCCCGTAGGTGCTCGCCGCCCAGGCGTCCCGCTCGTCCCCGGGCACCAGCGCCAGGCCCGCCGCCTCGGCCATCTCCACCACCGCCCGGCCGTCCGCCAGCAGCGCGAACGACGCGTCCACCGGCCGGCCCAGCGGCCCGGACACCCGGGCGCCGACCAGTTGGCCCGGCAGCGAGGCCAGCAGCACCCGCATCGTGCCCTCGCCACCGTCCGCGATCGGCAGCGGGAGCGCCGGGCGGCCGCCGTCGCTGAGCCCGGCGGCGATCGTCCGGCTCACCACCGTGGCCGGGTAGGTGCCCTTGAAGCTGTCCGGGGCGACCACCGCCCGGCCGCGCCGCATGTCCACCGCGTGCCCCGCCGGCCCGATCAGCCCGGTTCCTCCAGCCGGAACCCGACCTTCATACCGACCTGGAAGTGTTCGACCGCGCCGTCCACGACCTGCCCGCGGATCTCGGTGACCTCGAACCAGTCGACGTGCCGCAGCGTCTGCGCGGCCCGGCCCAGACCGTTGCGGACCGCCTCGTCGATCGTCTCGGTCGAGGTACCGATGATCTCAGTGACCCGGTACGTCCGGTTGGTCATCGTCAACTCCTCACTGCGGTGCCAGGTTTTGCCCCCGCCAGTGTCCCGGCAACCCGGCCCGATGAGCCCGTCGGCCGGGCGGCCGGGCAGACGCGGCGTAGGCTCGTCCGGGATCCGGCCGGAGACGGCACGCACAAGAGGAGGGCCGGACCATGGGTGAGTTGAGCGTGTGGCACTGGCTGATCGTCGCCGCGGTCGGGATGATGCTGTTCGGCGCGAACCGGCTGCCGGACGTCGCACGATCGGTCGGCCGGTCGATGCGGATCTTCCAGTCCGAGCTGCGCGGGATCCAGAACGACGGGGGGACACGGGTGGTCGACGAGACAGCGGGCACCGCGGCGGCCGGGCCGGCCGTAGCGGCCGGGCCGGCCGCGGCGGATATAGCGGACATAGCGGCGCCAGAGGGCGGACCGCGGCGGACTGGTGCGGAGTAGCAACCGTCCGGCCCCGGTCTGGGTAGTCGCGCTGGCACTGCTGGTCGGTGCCTGGGTCACGGCCGACGTCCTGCTGGACGGGCCGTTGCGGCACTTTGACCACCGGGTGTCCCGCTGGATGCTGGCCACCGGGATCCGGGACACGGACTGGCCGAAGCCGCTGTTCGCGATCAAGCTCGGCGTGTACGTGACCACCAAGCTGGGCGCCAAGGTGCCGATGCTCGCGCTGACCGTGCCGGCGGTCGGCTGGCTGGCCTGGTCCCGGCGCAGCTGGCGGCCGGTGCTGCTGACCGGCGTGCTGCTGGTCCTGATCGGCGGCACGGTGCAGCAGTTCAAGCACGAGGTCGGCCGCGCGATGCCGGCGGTGGACGGTCTGCACCTGACGGCCGGCCGGTCCTTTCCGTCCGGTCACATGACCGTCGCGGTCGTGCTCTGGGGGCTGCTGGCCTACCTGGCCGCCCAGTACCGGCTGGACCGCCGGCTGGTCTGGGCGCTCGGCGTGCTGCGCTGGCTCGCCCCGGCGGCGACCATGGCGGCGATGCTGCTGCTGGACTACCACTGGCTCACCGATCTGATCGCCGGCCTGGCACTGGGCATCGTCCTGCTGCGCGTCGGGTACGAGCTGGACACCCGCGCGCTGCGAAACTGGTCCGGTGTGCAGCGCCCCCGCCGCCGAGTCGGCACCCGCCCGGAGCCGGCCCGGCCGGCCGCTGCGGCCGATGCGGCCGATGCCGACTTTGGTGCGGTGGGTGCGGGCGGGGGCGGCGCTGATCACGGCGTTGGCGTGGACGGTCAGCGGGCTGCCGGCGGCTGACGCGGCGCCGGCCGGGGCGGCCCGGCTGTGCTCGATCACCGACCCGCGGATCGACGAGTCGAGCGGGCTGGCCGCGGCCGGCGACCAGCTCTACACGATCAACGACGGCGGCTCGCGGCTGCAGGTCTTCGTGCTGGACCGGGGCTGCCGGGTGCGCCGGGTGATCTCCAACCCGACCGACCCGTACGACGTGGAGGATCTGGCCCGCACCGCCGATGGCACGCTCTGGCTGGCCGATATCGGCGACAACGACACGAATCGCAGCACGGTCGCGCTGGAGCTGTTGACCGAGGGCGGCGAGGTCACGCTGTTCCGGTTCCGCTACCCGGACGGCCCGCACGACGCCGAAACGCTGCTGGTGGACGGCCGCGGTCGGCCGTACATCGTCACCAAGGAGCCGCTGCGGTCCGGCGTGTACACCCCGGCCGGGTCGCCGTCCACCACTCGGACCACACCACTGCGCAAGGTCGGCACGCTCACCTTCGGACCGACCGGCACCTCCGGCGGGCCGGTCGGGATCGCCTCCCAGGTGCTGGCCACCGGCGGCGCGGTCGCCCCGGACGGCAGCCGGCTGGTGATCCGCACCTACACCGA
This sequence comes from uncultured Actinomycetota bacterium, assembly GCA_963714145.1. Lineage (GTDB taxonomy): Bacteria > Actinomycetota > Actinomycetes > Mycobacteriales > CADCTP01 > JBBWZH01. The sequence continues at coordinate 665,841 of OY970235.1, forward strand.
CGCCTACCTGTGGACGATCCCGAACGGTGACATCGCCGCCGCGCTGCGGGCGGACCCGGAACGGCGCATCCCGCTGCCGGCCACCAGGCAGGGTGAGGCGGTCACCTTCGCCCCGGACGGCCGCTCGCTGCTGACCAGCACCGAGATCGACCCGGCCCCGATCGACTCGATCCCGCTCGGCGACCCACCGGCAACCACCGCCGCGCCGGCCAGCGGCTCGGCCACCGGTGCCGCGTCGGCGAGCCCATCGTCGACCAGCGCCGCCGCCGAGCGGGCCGGCGACTCGAACGGATCCGGCTCCGGTGCCCGCAACCTGCTGATCGCCGCCGTGCTGGCCACCGGTCTGATCTGGCTCGGCAGCCGGCTGCGCGCCGGCCGCCGCCGGTAACCGGCCTACATCTTCCGCAGGACGGTCACCACCCGACCCAGGATCGTCGCCTCGTCGCCCGGGATCGGCGCGTATGCCGGGTTGTGGGGCAGCAGCCAGACGTGCCCGTCGCGCTTGCGGTAAGTCTTCACGGTCGCCTCGCCGTCGATCAGCGCCGCGATGATCTCCCCGTTCTCGGCCACCTGCTGCTGCCGGACCACCACCCAGTCGCCGTCCGCGATGGCCGCGTCGATCATCGAGTCGCCGACCACGCGGAGCAGGAACAGCGTGCCGGTGCCGACCAGTTCGCGGGGGAGCGGGAAGACATCCTCGATGTACTGCTCGGCCAGCACCGGGCCACCGGCGGCGATCCGCCCGACCACCGGCACGTACGCCGGCTGTGGGTGGGCGAACCGCTCGGCCGCCTCGTCCTCGGCCGTGCCCCGGCCGGCGCCGCGGCCCGCGTCCGCCGGGCGGACCGCACCGGGCAGCGGCGCCGGCTCCGGCGGCCGGACGTCGACCGCACGCGGCCGGTTCGGGTCGCGGCGCAGGAAACCCTTGCGCTCCAGCGTGGTGAGCTGGTGCGACACGCTGGAGGTGGACGTCAGCCCGACCGCCTGGCCGATCTCGCGGACGCTCGGCGGATAGCCGCGGCGCTCGACCGAGTCACGGATCACCTCCAGCACCCGGCGCTGCCGCGCGGTCAGCCCGCTGCCGTCAACCGGATTGTCCGGGAAGTCGCGCACCACGCCGGTCTCGTCGGCCGCGTCGGCCCGTGGCCGGCCCGCCCGCCGCGCTCGCCCCGTCGGGCTGGCCGGGCTGGGTGCCTCAGCCGGGCTGGCCGCCCCAGCCGGGGTAGCCGCCCCAGCCGGGCTGGGCGCGCCGGCCGGGCCGGCTGGGCTGGCCGAGGCGCCGGCCGCGGCAGCTGGCGGCACGGCAGCGCCGGGCGCGCCCGGTTCAGGGCCGGCCGGCCCGCCGCTGACCACCTCTGCCGTCGGCTGGCCGCTGTCGTCCCGTGTTCCGCCCGATCGTGCCGCCACGATCCCTCCTCGTCCCCTTGCCATGATCGAACGCTAGCCCGAGGGACTGACACTTCCCAAACATTTGTTCGAACGACACGCCGGGCTCTCTCGATTTTGTCGTACCCCGCTGGTAGACATCGCTCAGACGTTCGATCGAACTTCTGTTCGAGGAGTTGATACCCAGTGTCCGTCGCGCCCGATCTGCCGATCGTCGATCTGCCGTCCCGCCGGCGGCGTGACCGCGCCTCGGTCATCCCCTTCCCCCGCCCCCGGAACGGGCAGGACGTGCCGCCACGCCGGCCGGCGAGGCCACCGACCCGCCGGCCACGCAGCGGTGCCGATGTGCTGGCCGCCCGGCAGCCGGCTGCCCCCGCGCCGGCCCGGGCGGCCGGTCCGGCCATCGCCGCCCGGCCCGGCCCGGCGCCGGCCGGTGGTCCGGCGGTCGCCGGCCGGCCGGAGCTCACGGTCGTCGCCGGTGCGGCGGCGCCGGCCGAGCCGGCGCACCTGGTCGGGCTTCCCTCGGCGCGCCCGGCCGTCCTGGTTCCGGTCGCTTCGGAGTGGGCGCCCCCACGCCCGCGGGTCCAGGCGCCGCCGGCCCGGCCCGGCCAGGTCCGGCTGACCCGCCGTGGCCGGCTGGTGCTGGTCGCGCTCGCCGTGGTCGCCCTGGCCAGCCTGCTGACGGTGGTCGCGCCCGCGGTCGCGCACCTCCGGTCGACCACGGCCGTCCCGGCCAGTGCGCCCGCCGTGGTCGTGGTGCAGCCGGGCGACACGCTGTGGAGCATCGCCCGCCGGGTCGCTCCCGACCGCGACACCCGGCTCGTCGTCGCCGACCTGCGCCGGCTCAACTCGCTCTCCAGTGCCGACCTGGAGGTCGGCCAGCGGCTCACCATCCGCGCCGGCTGACCCACCGCATCCGGCCCGATACCCACCGTTTGTCGCCTACCGGCCGCGCCCCGCGGTCGGTAGGGGAGCGGCCCGTCCCCGGGGCTCGACACGCGGCGCGGAACTTGCGCTGGCGGATCCCCCGGCATACCGTCGGACCCCTACATCTAGTAGTTACAGCGATGTAAGTTGTCCACAGGTTGGGGTCGTTGTCCACAGGTCATCCCCAGGGTGACTCACAGGTCTTCCCCAACTCCATCCACAGCAGCCGGCCCTCCGGGCGGGCTGCTGTGGCATGAGCGAGGGGCGGGGCAGGACATGCGGTGCCCGTACTGCCGGCATTCCGATTCGCGGGTGGTCGACTCGCGCGAGGTCGACGAGGGTCAGGTCATCCGGCGCCGGCGGTCCTGCCAGGACTGCGGTCGCCGCTTCACCACCGTGGAGGAGGCCACCCTCGCGGTGATCAAGCGCAGCGGGGTCACCGAACCGTTCAGCCGGGGCAAGGTCATCTCTGGGGTACGCCGGGCCTGCCAGGGCCGGCCCGTCGGCGAGGACGACCTGGCCCAGTTGGCGCAGACGGTGGAGGAGGCGGTCCGGGCCACCGGCTGCGCCGAGGTGCCCAGCCACGAGGTGGGGCTGGCGATCCTCGGGCCGCTGCGCGACCTGGACAAGGTCGCCTATCTCCGGTTCGCCAGCGTGTACCGCTCGTTCGAGTCCATTGAGGACTTCGAGGACGAGATCAAGGCACTGCGTACGCACGGCACCGGTGCCACCGACCCGCCGGCACCGCCGGTCGGGCCGGCGATCACGCCGCCGGCGCGGGTGGCGATCCGGCCGGTGGTCGAGCGGCAACTGCAGCCGTCACCGTGACCGGCGGCCCCGGCGGCCGGTCCGGTCGCGCGGGTCGCCGGGCCCGCGGTACCGGCCAGCGTCGCAATACCGACCAGCACCGCAATACCGACCGGCACCGCGCAGCGGGCCAGTCCCGGCCGGCCCGAACCGACCGGCCAGCCGAGCCGGTCGCGCCGGAGCCGGCCGGGTCGGGCCGGCCAGCCGGGCCGGGCGGCGACAACGAGACACCGAGCAGGGCGGCACCACCCGCGCCAGCCACGGGGGCTGCGCGGGTCATCACGAGGGACGAGAGCGAGAGGGACGATCGCATGACGGAGACCGTCGACGCCCAGGCGGCCGGTGACACAGTTACCCCGGTGCACCGGGGTAACGGCCTGCAGGTCGCTCGGGTCTACACGACCGAGGGTGTCCATCCGTACGACGAGGTCAACTGGGAGCGCCGGGACGTCGTGATGACGAACTGGCGGGACGGCTCGGTCAACTTCGAGCAGCGTGGCGTCGAGTTCCCCGACTTCTGGAGCATCAACGCCACCAACATCGTCACCAGCAAGTACTTCCGCGGCGCCGCCGGCACCCCGCAGCGCGAATCCAGCCTGCGCCAGCTCATCGACCGCGTCGTGCACGCCTACCGGGCCGCCGGCGAACGCTACGGCTATTTCGCCGCCGCCGGCGATGCCGAGGTCTTCGCGGACGAGCTCACCTGGATGCTCCTGCACCAGGTCTTCAGCTTCAACAGCCCGGTCTGGTTCAACGTCGGCACCTCGTCCCCACAGCAGGTCTCGGCCTGTTTCATCCTCGCCGTCGACGACACGATGGACTCGATTCTGAACTGGTACCGGGAAGAGGGGCTCATCTTCAAGGGCGGCTCCGGGGCGGGGCTCAACCTGAGCCGGATCCGGTCGTCGAAGGAACTGCTCTCGTCCGGCGGCACCGCGTCCGGGCCGGTCAGCTTCATGCGCGGGGCGGACGCCAGCGCCGGGACGATCAAGTCGGGCGGGGCGACCCGGCGGGCCGCGAAGATGGTCGTCCTCGACGTCGATCACCCGGACGTGGAGGAGTTCGTCGAGACCAAGGCGCGCGAGGAGGAGAAGATCCGCATCCTCCGCGACGCCGGGTTCGACATGGATCTCGGCGGCAAGGACATCACCAGCGTCCAGTACCAGAACGCGAACAACTCGGTCCGGGTGACCGACGAGTTCATGCAGGCGGTCGAGTCCGGCAAGGAATTCGGCCTGCGCGCCCGGCAGACCGGCGAGGTGATCGACACCATCGACGCCAAGACCCTGTTCCGGAAGATGGCGCAAGCCGCCTGGGACTGCGCCGACCCGGGCATCCAGTACGACGACACGATCAACGACTGGCACACCAACCCGGAGACCGGCCGCATCACCGCCAGCAACCCGTGCAGCGAATACATGTCGCTGGACAATTCATCGTGCAACCTGGCGTCGCTCAACCTGCTGAAGTTCCTCGGCGCGGACGGGGCGTTCGACAGCGGCCGGTTCGTCAAGGCGGTCGAGCTGATCATCACGGCGATGGACATCTCGATCAGCTTCGCCGACTTCCCGACCGAGAAGATCACCGAGATCAGCCGGGCGTACCGGCAGCTCGGGATCGGGTACGCGAATCTCGGCGCGCTGCTGATGGCGACCGGGCACGCGTACGACTCGGACGGCGGCCGGGCCCTGGCGGCGGCGATCACCTCGCTGATGACCGGCGCGGCGTACCGCCGCTCCGCGGAGCTGGCCGGTGTGGTCGGCACCTACGACGGCTACGCCCGCAACGCGGCCGCGCACCAGCGGGTGATGCGCAAGCACGCCGCGGCGAACGACGCGGTCCGCCCGGTCGGCGCCGACGACGCCCGCATCCTCCGCGCCGCCACCACCGAATGGCAGGAATGCCTCCGCATCGGTGCCCAATACGGTTGGCGAAATGCCCAAGCAAGTTTGCTCGCTCCGACCGGGTGCCTCGTCGCCGACACACTCATCACCACCGACCGCGGCCTGGTTCGCCTCGGTGAGCTCGGCGCGGAATACGGTGACCAGTGGCAGGATCTGGAGCTGACCGTCTCCACGGACGAAGGTCCGCGGCCGGCAACGAAGTTCTTCGTCAACGGCGAGGAGCCGACGCGGCGGATCGTCACCGCCGGTGGCTACCGGATCCAGGGCACACTTGCCCACCGCATCAAGGTTGTCGATCCGGCCAACGGTGAGTGGGTCTGGAAGCGGATGGCCGACGTGCAGCCCGGTGACGTCACTCCGATCCAGTTGGGCACACTGGTCGGCCTACCGCGGGCGGTGCCGCTACCGGTCCTGGACCAGGCCTATTACACCGGTGACCACGACGTGCGGGTGCCGGACGTGGTCGACGCCGACCTGGCCGAGTTGGCCGGCTATTTCATGGGCGACGGAAGCCTGCACGGCAAGGGGATCCGGTTCTGCGTTGCCGACGCCGACTTCGACGTCATGGAGCGGCTGCAGGTGCTCAGCAAGGGCCTGTTCGGTATCGAGCCGGTGATCTCCAAGCGGACCGGCTACTGGGAGGTCACGGTCACCTCGGTGCGCATTGCGCGCTGGTGGCAGGCCGCCGGTCTGGCCAAGCTCCTGCCACACCGCGAGCACGCCGGGAAAGGCTGGTCGCCGCGGATCCCGTCGGCGATCCTGGAGACCAACGATCCCGCGATCTATGCCGCGTTCCTGCGCGGCCTCTTCGAGGCGGACGGTACCGTGTCGGAGGGAGTGCCGTCGGTCTCAACCGCATCGGAGACCTTCGCGGGCGAGGTCCGGACGATGCTGCTCAGCCTGGGATTCGCCACCACCACGCGGACAACCACGAGTGGCTGGGGTGGTCCGCAGTACCAGGTCCGGCTGCGCAATCAGCACTACGTCGGGGAGGTGTTCCAGCAGACCGGCGACGCCCGGCTCGGGGTGGCGCTCGGCTACCTCTTCGAACAGGTCGCCTCCAACGAGGACGGCGGCGTACAACCGACCTACGACCTGTCGGTGCCGTCGAACGTGACCTACGTGGCCGGCGGTTTCGTCAGTCACAACACCATCGGTTTCATGATGGACTGCGACACCACCGGGATCGAGCCGGACTTCTCGCTGGTGAAGTTCAAGAAGCTGGTCGGTGGCGGGTCGATGCAGATCGTGAACCAGACCGTGCCGCGGGCGCTGCGGATGCTGGGTTACCAGGAGGAGCAGGTCGAGGCGATCCTCGAGTTCATCGCCGAGCACGGGCACGTGATCGGCGCGCCCGGTCTGCGTGAGGAGCACTACAGCGTCTTCGACTGCGCGATGGGCAAGCGGTCGATCCAGCCGATGGGGCACGTGCGGATGATGGCCGCGACCCAGCCGTTCCTGTCCGGCGCGATCAGCAAGACGGTGAACATGCCGGAGTCGACCACCGTCGAGGAGGTCGAGCGGATCTACTTCGACGGCTGGCGGCTCGGCCTCAAGGCGCTGGCGATCTACCGGGACAACTGCAAGGTCGGTCAGCCGCTGTCCGACGCCAGAGACAAGAAGTCCACAGTGGACAAGCCAGCGCCGGTGATCGAGTACCGGCCGACCCGCAAGCGGCTGCCGAAGAAGCGCCCGTCCCAGACGGTCTCGTTCTCGGTCAGCGGGGCCGAGGGTTACGCGACCTCGTCCTCCTACCCGGACGACGGCCTGGGTGAGCTGTTCGTGAAGATGTCCAAGCAGGGTTCCACGCTGGCCGGCGTGATGGACGCCTTCTCGATCGCGATCTCGATAGCGCTGCAGTACGGCGTGCCGCTGGAGACGTACGTTTCGAAGTTCGTCAACATGCGGTTCGACCCGGCCGGGATGACCGACGACCCGGACATCCGGATCGCCTCATCCGTGATGGACTACCTGTTCCGCCGGCTGGCGCTGGACTACCTGCCGTACGAGAAGCGCGCCGATCTCGGCATCTTCACCGCGGCCGAGCGGTCCGTCACGGTGGCCGATTCCTACGGCGCCGAGCGCTCCGACTCGGAGTCCACAGAGGAACTCGAGGCGGAGGTCGAGGCGATGCGCTCGTCCGCCCCGGTGGAGAAGCACTCGGCGGAGAAGCAGAAGCCGGCCGCCGGTACCGAGGCGTCCATTGTGGACGTCGCCGTGGCCAAGCCGGCCCCGCCGACCGTCGGCTCGTCCACCGAACTGCTCGAACTGCAGCAGGGCACCTCGGCCGACGCTCCGCTCTGCTTCACCTGCGGCACCAAGATGCGCCCCGCCGGCTCCTGCTACGTCTGCGAGGGCTGCGGCAGCACCTCTGGCTGCAGCTAGACCATCGCCCGGCCGGGCCGTCCGACCTGCGGGTCGGACGGCCCGGCCGGAGGCCCAAGAGCGTCTCGACGAGAAGTTGCTACCTGCGGTAGCATTTCTCCCGTGAGTAAGACGACGCAGATCAAGCCGCCCCCGCCGGTTGAGCCGGAGTCACCACCGGCTCCGGTCATGGAATCACCGCCGACCATGGAGCCGGACGCCAAACTGCCGGTGCTCGATGTGAGCTGGGGTCCGCGCGGGCTCGCCGACCAGATAGTCGTGCTGCTCGAGGGGCACAGCCACTCGGTCGAGGCGCTGGCCGCCATGCTCAGTCGGAGCGTAGTGGAGTGCGCTGAGGCGATCCTTGCCGCGAGCGCGGCGCACGGCGACGAGCCACCGCCCACCGGGCGGGCGCGCAAGGTCAGCGTGTCGATGCCGGATGACCTCACCGCCGCGGTGCAGCAGCGCGTCGGCAAGGGTGGGTTCAGTCGCTACGTTTCTGAGGCGGTTGCCATGCAGTTGAAGCTGGATCTGGTGGGCGAGCTGGCCGCGTTGCTCGAGGCGGAGCACGGCCCTGTCTCGGACGAGTTGCTGGCCGAGGCGAGCGCGGCATGGCCGGACGCGGAGTGACGTCCGGCGGCGCGCTTGTCCTGGACAGTGAGGGCTTGTGCAAGCTCGCCGCCGGTGATGCCCGGGCGCAGGCGTACCTGGAGACGGCGCACCGCCGCCGCGCCGAGGTCACCGTCAGCGCGATCACGCTGGCCGAGGTGCTCCGTGGCGGAGCCCGTGACGCAGCCGTGCACCGGGTGCTGTCCCGGGTCACCGTGCTGCCGGTCACGCCGGAACTGGCCCGCACCGCGGGCGAGCTGCTCGGCGCGGCGGGGATGTCCGGCCACGAGTGCGCTATCGACGCCATTGTCGCGGCGACCGCCCTCGACCAGGTGCGCCCGGTAGTGCTCCTCACCAGCGACCCCGACGACCTCAACCGCCTGGTCGAAGAACCCGCCCGCACCAAATCCCAACGCGTCGCCGTCGTCCATGTCTGAGCGAACCCCACACGTACGTCAAGTACTCGACGTACGTGCGACTGCTCTGATGCTGGCGTCAGGCAGCGGAGGGGTTTGACGATGACGATCTTGCATTACGACAGCTACACGGAGGCCCGCGCGCACTTCAAGCAACTGCTGGACGCCGCCGAGCGCGGCAAGGTGGCGACGCTTCGCCGGGATGGTGCTCGAACGGCCGTTGTCGATGTCGAGCGGCTTCGACGTTCTCTCGCGACGCTGGCACCGTCCGGGGCACAGGTCGTTTCCGAGGGCGGGGGATGGTCGGTCTTCATCCCCGGATTGCCGGTCGCGTCGGACGGGGGGACGTTCGACGAGGCGGTTGACCAGATGATCGACGCGTTACGTGAGTACGCCGACGACTGGCAGGAGCGCCTGCTCGAGGCCCCCAACCACCGCGACAACTGGGGTCTGGTGCAGTTGATCAGCCTCAGCGACGACCACCAGTTACGTGACTGGCTCGTCGGGTCAGGGCCGCGAGCTGGCCCCAACCGACCCGTCAAGACCACGAGAACTTCTGTCGTGCCGAGGGCTGGCGCAGGGTGCGGGACGCCTGGGGCCGCGCCGGCACCCACCACGTGACCTACGAGTTCGACCTGCCTGACGGCGGCATCCTGCGTACCCGGATCTCGCATCCACCAGACCGTTCCGGTTACGGGCCGGGTATCTGGAACCACATTCTTCGCGATCAGTCTGCAGGTGCCAGAGTCGGACTTCTGGGACTGCGTCCGCAAGGGCGTACGGCCGAGCCGTGGGCGGCCGGAGCTGCCAGCGGAGGCGCTGCCGGCTGAGGTTGTGCACCTGCTGATCGTGCGGGTCGGTCTAGCGGAGGCGGAGGTCGCGGCGCTGAGTCGGGACGAGGCGATCGGGCGGCTGCAGCGGTACTGGAGCGAGCACCGCTGAGCTGGTGGCGGGTGTGTCGGGCACTGACGCGAAACGGTCAAGGGCTTGACATGAGGCGTAACAGGTACTGCGGTGAACGTATCAGCGGCGTTCACCCGAGAGGCGTCAGGAATGCGGCAGAATATGACATTGAGGCGACGGTGGGCGATCGCGATCATGTCCGGGCTCCTGGTGGTTGCCGGGCTGTCGGCTACTCCAGCGGCCGCCGCGCCGGCTGGTCCGAGTGGCGGCGTGCAGGCGAAGCCGGTGCCGAGTCTGGGGGCGGGCGAGACCGGGCTGGTCCGGGTGCGGTTGCCGGATCGGGGGATGCTCGACCGGCTCGTCGCAGCCGGGGCTGACGTCGCGGCTGGGCCGAGCGTGGACGGCAGCGGGGTGCTGATCGACCTGGTGCTGACCGGGGCGGAGCTGTCCGGGCTGGTCAGCCAGGGGGCGCGGGCGGTGCAGCTGGTGCAGCGGGCTGGCGACGGGGCGGCCCGCTATGCCGCCAGCGTCAAGGCGGCCGCGGCGCGGACCAGCGCGGGCCTCACCCCGCGGGTGGCCGGCGCCGCGGCGGCGACCGACACGCTGCACTTCCTGCAGGCGTTGTGGTGGACCAGCAAGGGGCAGACGTTCGTCCAGACCGAGGTCGCCACCACCGCCACCGACGACCCGGACGTGGAGATCACCGTCACCTGGCGGACCGCGGACGGGGTCACCGGCTCGTTCCCGCTGCAGCGGTTCGTGGACGCCGGCGAGTACCAGTTCCACTTCGCCCAGCCGCAGCCGCTGCCGGCGCGGCCGGTACAGGTCACCGCGGTGTCCAGCCTCGGCGGCAGCAAGGCAGCGGCGCCGGCCACCTGGCCGAACGCCGCCGCCCCGCCGACGCCGCAGGGCTACCAGCGCGACTTCATCGACGCGTACCTCGCCCCGATCGACATCAAGGCGCGGGTCGCCCGGCTGGGCCGGCAGTACCGCGGCCTGGTCGACGTGATCGACCTGCCGAACAAGACCCAGGGCTACCGGCGTACCGCGGCGGCGTACCTGGGTGATCCGGCGGTCGCGGCCCTGGTGGTCGAGTCGGTCAAGTTCGGCGACCAGGGGATGAACGGCGTGCAGGTGCGCACGGTCGACCCGGGTGCGGCCGGCCAGCCGCTGGCCGCGCGGTTCCGCGACCGGGTGCTCACCGTCAGCCTCGGCACCGACGCCACCGGCGCGGTCAGCAGCACCACCGACGACGTGGCGGCGTTCATCCCGGCGCGGTTCCCCCAGCAGTTCCGGGCCTACGTGGAGTCCGGGTCGGCCGGGCTGGCGATGCCGGTCGCCGGCCCGACCGCGCTCAGCGACGGGTTGAAGGCGCCGGCCGGTGTACCGCACGGCCCGTGGACGGTGCAGGCGCTGCGGATCGGCGCGCACCGGGACGGCTCCCGGATCGGCGTGCTGGCCTACTCGCAGGAGCACGCCCGGGAGTGGGCCACGCCGATGGTGACGCTGGAGTTCGCCGAGCGGCTGCTGGCCAACTACCGCACCGACCCGGCCACCCGCGACCTGCTGAACAACGTCGAGGTCTTCGTCATCCCGACGGTGAACCCGGACGGCGCCAACTACTCCTTCTACGACGCCAACTTCCAGCGCAAGAACATGGACGCGTTCTGCACCGGCGCCGCCCGCGATCCGCGGTTCCGCAACAACTGGGGCGTGGACGTGAACCGCAACTACGCGGTGGGCTCGCTCACCGATGGCTACGTCGGCGCCAGTACCGACTGTCTGAGCGGGACCGCCGCCGGGCCCGGCGAGCTGTCCGAGTCGGAGAGCCGCAACGTGATCGCGCTGGCCGACGCGCACCCGAACATCCAGTTCGGGATGAACGTGCACAGCTACGGCGGGTACTTCATGTGGCCGCCCGGCGCGTACCGGGTGCCTGGCCGGATCACCCTGCCCCGGCCGACCATCGATGAGTCGACGCTGTTCCTGGCCAGCGCCCGGCGGATCGTCGGCGCGATCAGCGGCGAGCGCGGCACGGTGACCTGGCCGTCGCGGACCGGCCCGGTCGCCGACGTGCTCTACTCCGCGGCCGGCAACTCCGCCGACCAGCTCTACTACGACAACGGCATCTTCGCCTGGGACTTCGAGATCGGTAACGATCTCTGGGATCCGGCCGCTCAGGAATGGGACGCCGTCGGCTTCCAGCCGCCGTTCAACGAGGGGCACGCCGAGGCGATGGAGTACGCCGGTGGCCTGCTCGAGCTGGTCCGGGTCGCCCGCGACTACGCCGCGGCCGCCGCCGGCCGGACAGCCACCGGCCGGGTGCCGGCGCACGTCGTCGGCACCCCGATCCGCCGCGCCGGCTAAGCGGCTGCCCGCCGGGTCGCCACGGGCCGGGTCCACCCGAACCTCGGAGGGCCCGGCCCGGCCGAGCCGGGCCAGCCGGCCGGGCCAGCCGGCCGGCCGGCCGGCCGGGCCAAGCCGGGGTCGGCCGAGCCGGGGAGGGCCCGGCCCGGCCCAGCCGAGTCCGGGCCAGCCGGCCGAGCCGAGCCGGGGTCGGCCGAGCCGGGGTGAGCCGAGCCCGGGCCGGCCGGCCGGGTCAAGCCAGGCCGGGCCTGGCCAGGCCGGGGCCGGGGCCGGGGCTGGGTTGGACGCGGGTCGCCTTGCGAGCCCGGGGGTCAGGAGCGGGTGGCCGGGTCAGGTGTGGCGGTCGGGTCAGGCGCGGGGCGGCAGGGTGGGTGGGACCCGGGACGGGCGGGTGGACGGGTCGGGTGGCGTGCTGGCCGGACGGGTGGCGAGCGCCTCCAGGGCCAGCCCGACGGCGGTGTCGAGTTGCGGGTCGGTGCCGGCGGCCCAGTCCTGCGGGCGGTGCTGGACCTCGATGTCCGGCTGTACGCCGTAGTTCTCCACCGTCCAGCCGAGGTCGTCGAACCAGAACGAGTAGCGCGGCTGGGTGACCGAGGTGCCGTCGATCAGGCGATACCGCATGTCGATACCGATCACGCCGCCCCAGGTCCGGGTGCCGATGACCGGGCCGAGCCGCAGCTGCTTGATCATCGCTACCACGATGTCGCCGTCCGAGCCGGCGTGTTCGTTCGCGACGGCGACCAGCGGTCCGCGCGGGCAGCTGCGCGGGTACGGCTCGGGCAACCCGTGCCGGACCGTGTCCCAGCCCTGCACGGTCCGCGACAGCCGCTCCAGCACCAGTTCGGACACGTGCCCGCCGCCGTTGTTCCGGACGTCCACCAACAGCGCCTCGCGGGCCACCTCGAGGTGCAGGTCGCGGTGCAGTTGGGCCCAGCCCTCGGCGGTCATGTCCGGGATGTGCAGGTAGCCGACCCGGCCCTGGCTGGCCGCGTGCACGGCGGCCCGGCGGTCGGCCACCCAGGCGTGGTAGCGCAGCGGCCGCTCGTCCAGCAGCGGTTCGACCACCACCTGCCGGGTCTCGGCCGCGCCGGCCGGCCGCACGGTCAGCTCGACCGGTACCCCGGCGGTGCCGACCAGCAGCGGCGCCGGGCCGGTGGTCGGGTCCACCGGCCGGCCGTCCACCGCGAGCACCTCGTCGCCGGCCCGGATCGCCACCCCGGGCGCGGCCAGTGGCGAGCGGGCCGCCGGTGCCGACGATTCGCCGGGCAGCACCCGCTCGACCAGCCAGCGGCCGTCGGCGTCCCGGGACAGGTCGGCGCCGAGGTGGCCGAGCCGGCGGGTGGCGTCGACCGGCCGCTCCGGTGGGTTCTCGTACGCGTGCGAGGTGCCCAGCTCGCCGAGCACCTCCCAGATCAGCTCGGACAGGTCGTCCCGGGAGCCGACCCGGTCCAGCACCGGGCGGTACCGGTCCAGCACGGCGGCCCAGTCGACGCCGGCCATGTCGGCGACCCAGAAGTGGTCGCGCATCAGCCGGCCGGTCTCGTCGTACATCTGCCGCCACTGCGCGGCCGGTTCCACCCGCACCCGCAGCCGGTCCAGCTCGATGTCCACAGTGGACTCGCTGGCCTCCTCGTCGGATCCGTCCACCCGGCGGTCAGCCGGCACCAGCCGTAGGTCCGCGCCGTCCCGCTGCACGATCCAGCGACCGTCGCCGGTGACCGCGGCGCCGTCCACGCCCTCGGCCAGCCCGATGATGCGGCGCTTGCGGAAGTCGTAGCGCTGCAGCCGGGTGCGCCGGCTGTGCTCGTCCGGATCGGCGTGGCCGTCGCCGAGCACGCCGACCACCGGCCACTGCAGCCAGATCAGCCCGTTCTGCACCGCCTGCAGGCCGCCGTACCGACCGGCCGGCACCGGCAGCGGCACCGCGCGCTGGTCCAGCCCTTCCTCGTCGACCACCACCTCCGGTGGCCCGGATTCGCCGCCGGAATCCGCCGGCTCGGCCGCCGGGACCGGCCGGCCGCCGGGCTGCGGGTCGAACGGGGACGGCGTGGTCGCCGCCAACGGCAGCAGGTGCGGCCGGACCGCCACCGGGAACGACATGTCGAACACGTGCTCGTCGTAGACCGGGTCGAACGTCCGCGCGGACAGGAACGCCAGGTGCTTCCCGTCCAGCGTGAACACCGGCTCGGTGTCGGAGAACCGCAGCGCGGTCACGTTGATCACCGCCAGCCCGGCCCCGTCCGCCACCGAGCCGGCCTCCCCGGCCTCGCCCGCCTCCCCGGCCTCGCCCGCCTCGCCCCAGGCGGCCTCGCCCGGCTCGTCCCCGGCGGCCTCGTCCCCGGCGGCCTCATTCCCAGCCGGCGCGTCCCCGGCCGGCTCGCCCCCAGCCGGCTCGTCCCCGGCTTCGGCGGTGACGCCGTCGGCCTCGGCGGTGTCACCGGCCCCGGTCGCCTCGCTCTCGCCCGCCTCGCTCCCGGCGTCCCCGGCATCGCTGTCGGTGGCATCGCTGTCGGTGGCCTCGGCGTCGGCGGTGCTGCCGTCCGGGCCGGGCAGGTGGGCGATTCTGATCTGGCGGAGTGGGGACGGGCCGGGGTGCGACCAGGCCAGCCAGCGGGAGTCGGGGGAGAAGGCGAGGCCGCTCACGTCCCCGCGCTCGGACTCGGTCACCGTCCGGATCTCGCCGGTGGCCACGTCGACCAGCAGCAGCCGCCCGTCGTGGCTGGCCACGGCCAGGGTGGCTCCGTCCGGCGCGGCGGCCAGCTCCAGCACCCGGCCCAGCCGGCCGGAGCCGAGGCGGCGCCCCGGCTCGCCGCCGACCGTCCGGATCTCGATCGCGTCGTCGCCCTCGGCGTCGGTCACCCAGGCGATCCGGGTGGCGGTGTCGGGCGCGCCGCCGAGCACCCGGGGCAGCCGGCAGCGCACCCCGGGCTGGTCGGCCAGCACCTGCGCCGGGCCGTCCCGGTGGGTGAGCCAGTGCACCGTGCCGCGCACCTCGACCGCGCTGGCCCGGCCGGTCTGGTCGGGGGCCACGTCGCCGAGCGCGCCGCGGGCGTCGATCGGGTACGGCACCCGGGCCCAGCGCGGCCCGCCCAGGGCGATCTCCAGCCGGCGCGGCGTTGCGGCCGGGCCCAGGTCGTCGACCAGCCAGAGCTCGCCCAGGCATTGGTAGACCAGCCGCTGCCCGTCGGTGTTGGCGGCCCGGGCGTACGCGTCGCCGTGGTCGGAGTGCCGGCGCAGGTCGGTGCCGTCCGGCTGGCAGGAGTAGACGTTGCCCCAGCCCTCGTGGTCGGACAGCAGCACGATCCGGTCGCCCAGCCAACCCGGGTTCTCCAGCTGCCCGGCCAGGTCGGCGAGCAGCGGGTCGAACTCGCCGGAACCGGTCCGGTCGATCCAGAGCCGGCCGGCCTGGCCACCGCGGTAGCGCTTCCATGCCGCCGCGCTGCGCCGGTTTCCGGCGATGCCGAGCACGGTCGCCCCGTCCGGCCCGGCGGCGATCGCGGTGACCGGGCCGTACGGCAGCCGCTCCGGCCGGCCGCCGTCCAACGGCAGCGCGTACGCCCAGGTGCGGCTGCGGAACGGGGTGCCGACCGAGGACGTGGCGAGCACCCGGCCGTCACCGGTCCAGCCGAGCACCTTGACCAGGTCGTCGGCCCAGTAGCTGAGCCGGCGCACCTGGCCGCCGTCCACCGCGGCGACGTGCACCTCGGCCGTGCCCTCGCGGCGGCTGGTGAACGCGACCTGGGTGCCGTCCGGGGACAGCTGGGTGAACGCCGCGGGCGCCCGATCAGCGGTCAGCCGCCAGGCCCGGCCGCCGGCGATCGGGGCCAGCCAGACGTCGTCCTCGGCGACAAAGGCCACGAGGTCACCCCGAACGCTCGGGAACCGTAGGTACGCACCGTCAGTCACGCGCCGTACGCTAGCTTGCCCACTGAACGGCGGGAGGAGAGACCTGGCTGGCCAGCCTCCCGCGCCGGCCGTTGTGCCCGGTTGGCCAGCCGGTCAGGTGATTTCGTCGGTCGGCGGCCAGGGCGCCCCGATCGGGTTCGGCGCCGGCATGCCGCCGGCCGCCAGGACGATGTCGCCGAGCCGGCGCAGCGCCCCGAAAAGCTCGTCCACCCGGTCCGGACCGAGCGCCGTGTACGGCTGCAGCGCGAGCCGGTCGGTGGCCAGCTCGATCTCGCGCCGGGCGGTCCGGCCGGCGTCGGTGATCGTGCCGTCGGCGGTGACCCAACCGCGGCCGGCCAGCTGTTCGGTGGCGGCGGCCCACTCCGGCTCGCCCCACTTGCGGGCGGCGCGCAGCAGCTCGGCCGGGGCCCGGCCACCGGCGGCGGTCAGCACCAGCGCCTGCACCGGGCCGACCTCGGCCTCGACCAGGGCCGCGATGTGCCCGTCGCCGCGGTGCTCGCGCAGCACGGTCAGCGCTTGCCACATGGCCAGGTGCGGCGGGTCCGGCAGTGGCAGGTCCGCGTTGCCGGCGGCCAGCGGGCGGCCGGCGGTCTGCGCGCCGGCCGCCGCCACCGCGGCCAGCCGGGCCGCGGTGGTCACATCCGGACCGCCGAGCGCCTCGCCGAGCACCCGGCCGAGGGACTGGTCCATCGCGACCAGCCGGGTCTCCAGCAGCTGCGCCGGGGTCGCGTACGTCCAGGCGTCCGGGATGGCCCGGGCCACCATCGTCGGGTTGAAGTTGTAGAAGGTGGCGGTGACGACCGCCGCCGGCACCATTCCCAGCGGCGCGGCCCGGGTGGCGAAGTAGCTCATCCAGCCGCCGCGCAGCCCGAGCGCGTCGGTGGCGGCGCGGAGCTCCGGGGTGAAGTAGGCGATCGCGTGCAACGGCTCGACGAGCTGCCAGCCGCGGCGGGCGACGACGGTTTCCATGCGGCACTCCTACCACGCCGGTCGGCGGCCGGGCCGCCGGGTGGGGTCGGTTACGTGCCGGGCCACCGGGTGGTTGGCCGGCGCCGGCCCGAGTAGATTCCACTCGGAACTAGATGTAGATCGCAACCAAGCTCCTGATGGCCCGATCCTGGCGGGCGACGCGCTCGCCTGGCTGATGAGCGGCCCGGCAGGCGCGGAACAGGGAGTGGCGCATGTCGACCCGCGCGGGCGGACAGAGCCGGCAGGTCGCGGCGATGAAGGCGGGGGAGGCGCTCACCCACCGGCAGATCCTGACGATCTTCACCGGGTTGATGCTGGGCATGTTCCTGGCCGCGCTGGACCAGACGATCGTGGCCACCGCGATCCGGACGGTCGCCGACGACCTGAAGGGCCTCAGCCTGCAGGCGTGGGTCACGACCGCGTATCTCATCACCGCGACGGTGTCCACCCCGCTCTACGGCAAGCTGTCGGACCTCTACGGCCGGCGGAAGCTGTTCCTGCTGTCGATCTCGCTGTTCATCCTCGGTTCGGCGCTGTGCGGCACCGCCACCTCGATGTACCAGCTGGCCGGCTTCCGCGCGTTCCAGGGCCTCGGCGCCGGCGGCCTGTTCTCGCTGGCGCTGGCGATCATCGGCGACATCGTGTCGCCCCGCGAGCGGGCCCGGTACCAGGGCTACTTCCTGGCCGTGTTCGGTACGTCCAGCGTGCTCGGGCCGGTGGTCGGCGGCACCCTGGCCGGGCAGGAGTCGATCCTGGGCGTGGTCGGCTGGCGCTGGATCTTCTACGTGAACGTGCCGATCGGCGTCGTCGCGCTGCTCGTGGTGGCGCGGGTGCTGCACCTGCCGCACACCCGGCGCGAGCACCGGATCGACTACCCCGGCGCGGGCGCGCTGATCCTCGGCGTGGTGCCGCTGCTTATCATCGCCGAGCAGGGCCGGGAATGGGGTTGGGGCTCCGGCGGGGCGCTGCTGTGCTACCTGCTCGGCGCGGTCGGGCTCGCCCTGTTCGTCCTGGCCGAACGCCGGATCGGGGACGACGCGCTGCTGCCGCTGCGGTTCTTCCGGGTCCGGACGTTCAGCGTGGGCTCGGTCGCCGGCGTGGTCACCGGCATGGGCATGTTCGGCTGCATCGTGGTGCTGCCGCTCTACCTGCAGATCGTCAAGGGCGCCACCCCGGTGCACGCCGGCCTGCTGCTGCTGCCGACCACCCTCGGGATCATGGTCGGCTCGCTGATCTCCGGCCAGATCATCTCCCGCACCGGCCGGTACAAGATCTTCCCGGTGATCGGCACCTCGTTGACCGTCGTCGCCCTGGTGATGCTGCACTTCGTGACCGTCGACACCCCGCTGATCCAGGTGGACGTGGCGATGGCGCTGTTCGGCCTGGGGTTGGGCGGCAACCTGCAGCCGCTGACGCTGGCCGTGCAGAACGCGATGCGGCCGCAGGACATCGGGGTGGCCACCTCCTCGGTCACCTTCTTCCGGCAGATGGGCGGCACGTTCGGCACCGCGGTGGTGCTGTCGATCCTGTTCACCACGGTGACCGGCAACATCGCCAGCGCGTTCCGGGCCATCGTGCCGACGCCGGCGTTCCAGGCCGCGCTGCACGACCCGGCGGTGCTGGCCAACCCGGCCAACCGGGCGGTGATCGACACGATCCAGGCCGGCAACGTCGGCGCGGCCGGCAGCGGCGTGTTCACCGACTCTTCGTTCATCCAGCAGCTCGACCCGCGGCTGGCCCGGCCGTTCCTGGTCGGGTTCGCCGACTCGATGCAGCTGATCTTCCTGGTGGTCGCGGTGGTGATGGTGGTCGGGCTGGCGCTGAACATCGCCCTGCCGGAGCTGCCGCTGTCCATGCAGTCCGGCCTGCAGCGGATGGCGGCGGAGCACGCCGAGGCGCAGGCCGAGGCGGCCGCCGTGGCCGCCGCCAACGGCGCCGGTGCGACCACCGCCCCGTCCGCCGCCGGGCTGGCGCCGACCGCCCCGCCGGACGGTCCGGCCGCCGGTCCAGCGGCCGGTCCAGCAGCCGGTCCGGCCGGTCCGGCGGCTGGTCCGGTGCCCACCGGCGAACCGCGGCCGGGCCGGTCGGCAGACTAGGGCCGTGCGACTAGCGACCTGGAACGTGAACTCGGTGGCGGCCCGGCTGCCCCGGCTGCTCGACTGGCTGGAGCAGACCGGCCCGGACGTGCTCTGCCTGCAGGAGACGAAGTGCGCCGCGGACGCCTTCCCGGCCGCCGAGGTGGAGCGGCTGGGCTACGCGACCGCGGCGTACGGCACCGGGCGGTGGAACGGGGTGGCGTTGCTGTCCCGGGTGGGCCTCGCCGACGTGGCGCGCGGCTTCCCCGGTGAGCCGGGGCTGCCCGACCCGGAGCCGCGCTCGATCTCGGCCAACTGCGGTGGCCTGCGGGTCTGGTCGGTGTACGTGCCGAACGGGCGCTCGCCGGACTCGCCGCAGTACGGCTACAAGCTGGCCTGGTTCACCGCGCTGCGGGCCGCGCTCGAGCCCGAGGTGCGGCCGGACGTGCCGTTCGCGATCTGCGGCGACTTCAACGTGGCGCCCACCGACGCGGACGTCTGGGACCCGGCCGCCTTCATCGGCGACACCCACGTCACCCCGCCGGAGCGGGCCGCCCTGGCCGAACTGCGCGGGCTCGGCCTGGACGACGTGGTGCCGCGGCCGATGAAGGGCCCCAACCCGTTCACCTACTGGGACTACCGGGCCGGCATGTTCCACCAGGACAAGGGCATGCGGATCGACCTGGTGTACGCCACGCCGGCCGCCGCCAAGCGGGTCACCGGCGCGTACATCGACCGCGAGGCCCGCAAGGGCAAGGGCCCGTCCGACCACGCTCCGATCGTGGTCGACCTGGATCTACCCACCGGCTGACCCAGCTACCGGCTGACCTACCCGCCGGCTGGCCCCGGCCTGGGCCGGGGACGGTCTGAGCCGGGCCAACCGGGCCCGGCCTGGGCCGGCCAACTGGGGACGGCCTGGGCCGGGCCCGGCCTGGGCCGGGCCAGCCGGGGACGTCAGTCCGGGGCGGTGGCGGGGAAGTGCGGGGCGCGGCTGGCGATGCCGTGCTGGCGGGCCGGGCGGCCGCCCGGGCGGGCGACATGCGGGGCGGACCGGCCGCTCGACACGGCCGCCTGCGGGGCGCCGACCGCCACCACGCTGCGTTTGGACAGCCCAGCCAGGTAGAACGCCTCCGGCCGGCTGATCCGCCCGACGATCACCACCACGTCGAACGCGGCCCGGGGCAGCCGGCGGACGAACGCCTCGCCGGTGGTGGTCGCGGCCAACCGGCAGCGGCGGCGCAGCGCCTCGTCGATGTTCGCCCGGGCCAGCAGGATCTCCTCGCGGGAGTCGCTGATCATGCGCAGCCGGCCGCTGAACGAGGTCATCGTGGTCTCCGCGATCCGGGCCGGGATCGCCGGGCGGGTCTCCGCCTCGGCGAGCTTGGCCAGGTCCGCCTCGATCTTGTCGCGCTGTGCCTTGACGGCGGCCTGCCGGGGCCGCAGCTTGTGCAGTTCCACGATCATCTCGTCGGCCTTGGGGTTGCGCAGCCGCACCCGGCGGGCCCGCGCCTTGTTCAGCCGCTCGGTCAGATCCTGGTGCAGTTCCTCGGTCTCGTTGTACCGCAGCACCGCCTCCTCGTACCGGATCCGCAGCTCGGCCTCGTCCAGCGCCTGGTTCTGCTTGTCCAGTTCGGCGTTCAGGTCGGCGGAGATGAGCTCCGGGTCGACCAGCGGGCCGTACCGGTTCTCCAGTTGCGGCACCGCGATCGCGCCCAGCCGCTGGAACATGCCGGACCGGATGTCACCGTCCGGGCGGAGCCGGTCGCACAGCGCGTGCAGCGACCAGTCGACCGCGACCGCGTGCGGCGAGACCAGCAGCACGCTCGCGTCCTGGTCGAGCAGCCGCTCCAGCAGTTGCACCAGCAGCGCGGTGGCGTTCCCGTCCGGCGGCGGCTGGACGAACGCCCAGCGGTGCCGCAGCGCGGTGCCGACCACGTTGGCCTGCCGGTCGTCCAGACTCCAGTTGTCGGTGGAGTCGGCCGCCTGCGCGATCTGGTCCCGCAGCCGGCCCCCGGGGGCGCCGAGCACCAGCGCCGCCTGCTCGAACTGGAACTGCCGGATCGGCCCGGTGGCCCGCGGTTCCGGCGCGAGCTCGATCAACTTGGCACGTAGTGAGCGCAATGGCTTGGCCGTGTCGACGTCCACCCAGCCGGTGGCGCGCGGGCCGAGATTCGCCGGCAACGCGATGGTGCACAGCCCATCGGCCGCCTCGGCCACCCAGCCGGACACCTGTTTGCCGTCGCTCTGCACCTCGACCGGTGCGTCCGAGACGGCGGCCCGGCGCGGGATCGCAAACTGGTACAACCAGCGCGGGCCGGCCTGGCCGACCAACCTCCCGTCCAGCGGGTAAGGTCCATCCCGGTCTGCCCGGGACGCCACCGCAATCTCGGCGTCCACTTCGGCAACCATCTCGCGGACGAGGGCAATCTGATCAGACGCTCGCACGGCGGCCTCCCAACGTCCCCCGCCCTACCAACTGTAACTGAATCAATACGGGACGCGACAGAGGTCAATCCTAAGTCAGTCAGTGGGGCAGTAACCGGTCACGGTCTTGCCCTTCTTGACCCATCGGGCCCTCGTCTCGACCCATCGGCGCCTCGGCTGCGGCCGCCACGGCCGGCGCGGTCGGCCGGCCCGTCGATCCGGTCCAGCAGCCAGCGCGGACCGACCCGGCCGACCCCGAGCGTGGCCAATCGCTCGATCAAGCCCCGGTCGGCGGTGACCGCAAGCACCCGCCGCCCGGCCGCGACCGCCGCCGCGGCGGCCGCCACGATCGCGTCGTCCCCACCGCCGTCGGCGGCCAGCACGTCCGGTCCGCCGGCCCCGGTCGGGTCGGTCGCCACCACCCGGGCGGCGCCCTCGACCACCAGCAGCACCCGCGGCAGTTCCAGGTCCACCGCCCCGGTCGGGTCGGGGAGGTCGGCCGCCGGCAGGCCGGCGAGCAGCGGGCCGAGCGCGTCGCGCAGCCGGCGGGTGGCGCCGGCCCGGTCCCGCCACCAGCCGTCCCCGCCGCCGCGGGCGCCGACCACGTTCGCCGCGTCGATCAGCACGGTCAGCGGCGGCGGGGCGGACCGCAGCCGGGGCCAGGTGCTGGCGAAGCCGGGGTGCAGCGGCAGCGCGGCCACCTCGGGCTCCAGCACCCAGCGCACCTGGGTGCTCTCCTCGGCGGTCGGCCGCGGCGCCAGCGGACCGACCGGCTCGGCCAGCACGCTGGTGTACGACCAGCCGCCGTGATCGTCCAGCAGCAGGCCGTACGGCCGGACGTCGGCCGGGGCCACGCCGGCCTCCTCGCCGGCCTCGCGCACCGCGGCCTGCACCGGCGACTCGTCGCTGTCCCGGGCGCCGCCGGGCAGCCCCCAGGTGTCGCCCTCGTGGCTCCAGGACGCCCGGTGCTGCAGCACGACCCGGCCGGGCGGCTCGGCGCGGTCCAGGATCAGCAGCCCGGCGGCCCCGAACCTGCCCCAGTGCCGGTGACCCTGACCACACTCCACCCACCCGTCACCGTCAGCCCGCACACCTACTACTAGTACCTGGTCCGGCTCGTGGCCGGATGTGGGCGCGCTCAACGGGCAGCCAATCGCCGACCGGCCGGCGAGCGGACTCCGCGCTGCGACCACGGCGGCCTACCATGTATCGGGTCGCCGGCCGGACGGGTCGGGGCCGGCGGCAGCCGGCGGGGCACCAGCCCTCGACCGTTCACGCCGCCACTGGGGTCGCTCGCTGGGGCACCCCTGCGCGGCACCGGCGGTCGGTTACGGCACCGGCGCCGGACCGACCCGCGAAGGCAGGAAGGAGACGCGGTGCCCGACCGACGCGCTCAGCGACCGGTGCTCACCGGTGACGTCGAGGCCCTGGCCAGCGCTGTCGCCGACGGCGAACCGTCCGCCCGGCTGGAACTGGCGCACGCCACCGCCTGCGCGCTGATCGACGCCGGCCGGGCCGAGGACGGCGCCGACCCTGACCTGCTGGTGCGCCTCGCCGAGACCGTCGGCCTGGACACGCTGTCCGCGCTCTGGCGGGACGCCGCCGCCGACTCGCTGCCCGGCGCGATGTGGGCGCTCTACCTGCTACGCACCTGGTGCCAGCAGCAGGGCCCGGCGGTGGCCCGGCTCTACCGGGCCGGTCGCGGCCTGGCGCCGGTGGACGAGGTGGTCGCCGGGGTGTCCGACGACGCCGACCCGGACGCGGTCGCCGCGACCGCCGACGCGGTGCTGTCCGGGGCGTACCGGGGCGACTTCGCGGTCGCGCTGGAGCGGGCCGCCGCGTTCTTCCGGATCGTCGGGGTGGGCCGCCGCGAACTGGCCGCCGACGGCGCCGAGGGCACGCTGGACCAGGAGATGGCCGAGCGCAACCGCCGCACCGCCGATGCGCTGGAGCGGGCGGCCGCCTCCTGGCGGGCCGGCACGCTGAACTAGCTCCGCTGGAGCGGGCGGCCGGGTCCCGGCGAGCCGGCACGGTGAACTAGTTCCCCTGATCGGGTGGCGATCGGGCCGCGCAGCGGGTAGGCACGGGTGGTGGCAGACATCCGGGTGGGCACCGCCTCGTGGACGGACAAGACCCTGCTGGCCTCCGGCTGGTACCCGACGACGTCAAGTCCGCCGCGGAGCGGCTGGGCTACTACGCGAAGCAGTTCCCGCTGGTCGAGGTCGACTCGACCTACTACACGCCGCCGAACGAGCGGAACAGCGACCTCTGGGTGGCCCGGACGCCGGCCGGTTTCACCTTCAACATCAAGGCGTTCTCGCTGCTCACCCAGCATCCGACCAAGCCGTCCGCGCTGTACAAGGATCTGCGGCCCGAGGGCGTGACGAAGAACCTCTACCTGAAGGACGTGGAGGAATCCACTGTGGACGCGGTCTGGGAGCGGTTCCTGGTCCGCGCTGGAGCCGCTGCAGGCCGCCGGGAAACTCGGCGCGATACTGTTCCAGTTCCCGCAATGGTTCCCGATCGGCCGGCACAACAAGCAGTACATCCTGGAATGCAAGCGCCGCTGCGAGCCGTACCGGATCTGCGTGGAGTTCCGCAACAAGACCTGGCTCAGCGACGACAACCAGGCCGAGACGCTCGACTTCCTCACCTCGTACGGCCTGCCGTACGTCTGCGTGGACATGCCGCAGGGGCACCCGAGTTCGGTTCCGCCGGTGGTCGCCGCCACCGCTGACCTGGCCGTGGTCCGCTTCCACGGGCACAGCGAGAAATGGACCAGCCGCGACATCTACGAGCGCTTCGGCTACCACTACTCCAAACCGGAACTGAAATCCTGGGCGCCGAAGATCGCCGACCTCTCCGCCCAGGCCAAGGAAACCCACGTCCTGATGAACAATTGCTACGCCGACTACGCCCAGACCAACGCCCAACAGCTCATCGACCTGCTGACCAGCATCGACGCCCTGAAAGACTAGATCAACTCGGCCGTGCGTGCTGGGCATAACGCGCCTGGTAGCGATAGCAGTTCTGACCGGTGCCGTGTCGTGTAGCCGTGCCGGAGCCGAGAGCCGAGAGCCGTGGTTGGTCCACTGCACTCACTGTCGCCCTCGTGGGCCCTCACCCGGCCCGTCATTAACATTTCGTCAACACCAGCCCGGCACGCTGCCAAGCACACATCCCCTCCTCGAAATGGAGTCAGTTCATGAGCTACCTCAGGCGGGCCGCGGTTGCGGCCCTCTCGATCGCTCTCCTTGGTATGACATCACCGGCCCACGCGTCAAACGACACGTCGCCGACCCGGACGTCACCGCAGGTGGTCGCGGCAGTTGCCGCTACCAACGCGATCGCGAACCAGAGCAGTATCGGCATCGGCGTCATCCACGTACGCGACGGAAATTACAGCCACGGAAACTACGACGTCGTCCTCCCTCGCGGGCAGTGGACTGACCTCGCCTTCGGCTGGGCCTCGACCGCAGGCTGGTACACCGGGCCGGGGTACTGCACGCAGCAATGGCGATCGGACAGCATCATCGGCAGCTACGTCCGGCAACTGCCCGACCTCGGGCCTGGTCAACATTTCATCGGCTCCCACACCAGCTACATCGTCATCGCATACAGGGGCACGTGCTGACGCCAGCGTGAGCGCCGGCCTGGCCCGTTTCGGGGTCAGGCCGGCTGCCGGTTCGGGGTTTACGGGGTGGTGAGGTACCAGCGTTCGGTGGTCGCCGCCACCGCTGACCTGGCCGTGGTCCGCTTCCACGGGCACAGCGAGAAATGGACCAGCCGCGATATCTACGAGCGCTTCGGCTACCACTACTCCAAACCGGAACTGAAATCCTGGGCGCCGAAGATCGCCGACCTCTCCGCCCAGGCCAAGGAAACCCACGTCCTGATGAACAACTGCTACGCCGACTACGCCCAGACCAACGCCCAACAGCTCATCGACCTGCTGACCAGCCTCGACGCCCTGAAAGACTAGATCAACTCGGCCCATCCACCGGCGGTTCTGACCGCCGTTCTCACGGCACCGGCCGGGCCCCGCTGGATCGAGGCCCTTGGGTTTCCTCGGTTGTGTGGACGATGGCTTCGGTGCCGTCGTCCCAGCGCCAGGCCGGGTGGCGCCCGTGCAGGTGTACGCCGCCGATCCACCGGTCGATGCCGTTGAGCGTGACATGGTCGGCCGCGCCGGCGAGCACTCGTGCTCCGGTGTCGGTCATGCGCAGGCTCGTTCCGATACCGACCGGGCGGTCGGCCGGCTCGGCGTGCAGGAGCGGGACGGGCGCGTGTGCCATCCGGTCGATCATCGCGAAGCACCATCCATCGCCCAGGAACGGACGGGTTTCCCGGGCGGCGGCGCGGACGAACGCCGTCTGGGCGTCGGTCGCGCCGTCGGTGACGGCGGCCAGGATCCGCCGTTCGGTCAGCGACAACCCGTCGCGGGTGGCCGGGTACTCCCGGCCGAGCCGGTCGAACGCCTCGCCGAGGAACCGCAGCTCACCGGAGCGGGTACCGGCGATGGTGCGCAGCCGGTCCGGAGCCGGCGACCGGAAGGCAGCCCAGGCGCGGGTGGCCAGCTGCAGCGCGGCCGGGGTCAGCCGGGCGCAGGCATTCGTGGCGGGCAGTTCGCGCAGCTGTTCACCGGTGAGCTCGCCGAGACCACCGAAGCGGGCGATGCCTGCGTGCTCGCCGATACAGATCAAGGTGATGCGCTGCGCGGGCACGCCGAGCTCGGCGAGGCGGGCGAGGATCTGGATGATCTGCAGCTGGTCGTAGAGGTCCGCTTCGAACCACAGCACGTACTCATCGTCGCGGTTGGCCGCCAGGACGCGGTCCCGCTCGGCGAACATGTCGGCACCCTCGCCCCGGTCGTCCCCGCCCGCCTGACCGAGGAAGGAAGCCCGGATCTGGCGGAGCTCCTGCGGTCCGACCGCGGGCACCGGGCCTTCGTGCAGCACGTCGCGCCAGTACAACACGCGCCGGGCGAGCCCGGTCCCCGGCAGGTCCGTGGCGTCGCCGTTGCTCACATGCAGCGCCGCTGACATCCACTCGGCGGCGGGGCGGGTAGCCGCCGGGTCCGGCCGGCCGGCGAGGATCCGGCTGCGGGCGGTCGCGTACGACTCGCCGGTCTTGGCCATGCGGGCGTGCACGCGTCGTTTGAAGTCGGCCTGCTTGGTCATCGTCATCTCCCGCGACCCGGCCGCGGATCCCCCAGCGATCGGTACGGCGGGCGCACGATCGACAACGTAGCTCCGGCCGAGAGGTGGACCTCCCTTTGCCTCCTGGGGTAACCCGGCTGGGGCGGGTCGCCGGAGGTTGGGCGCGGACGGACGCCACCACCACAATATCCGGCCCGCCGCTAACGCCATCCGGACCGGCGGAGCACGGTGTCACCAGCACGTATGTGGTTCCCGCCGCCGACCAGATCCGCACCGCGCCCGCCTGAGCGCCACTGCGGCGACAGGGTCGCCCCGTGCGGCTATTGTCTGACTCGTTCCCAAGCCAGACGAATTCGGACCCGATGGTGCCCTGACCCACGCCAGGTCCGGAAAGGATCCGCTCCGTGCGCCGTCGCGTCCTGCTCTGCGCTGCGCTTGCCGTCAGCGCCAGCTTCGCCGTCCCGGCCAGCCCGGCCTCGGCGCTGCCGTTGTGCCCGGACCAGTTCCAGTGCGACACGTTCTTCTACGCCGGCCCGAACTCCGACGAGGTCGTCGGTTTCCAGACCACCGACTGCTTCGGTCATGTCACCCGCGACGGGCAGCGGACCCAGTGGGCCAGGACGATCCAGTCCCGGTGCAACCCGTTCTGAGCACGTCGCCGGCCGCGGCGGCCGTGGTGGTGCGACGCGGCGCGCCGGCATGGCCGGGTTCCGGAGCCGGAACGTCCGCAATGGACTCTAGGGTTCCGGCATGACCGACAGTGATACTTCCGTCGAAGGTGCCCGGGTGCGCTCTCGAACGAAAGGCATGTGGTGGGGTACCGCTATCGAGGCCCCTGACCCAGGCGCGTTGGCGAGGTTCTACTCGGAGCTTCTCGGGTGGCCCATCGGTCACGAGGAGCCGGGTACGGCGATCCTCGCGGCTCCCGAGGGATCGATCTATGTCGTGTTCCAGCAGGCGACCGGGTACCAGGCCCCGGTATGGCCGCCGGTCGACGGGCAGCAGCGCCCGATGATGCACTTCGACTTCCAGGTCGGCGACCTCGATTCCGCGGTCGCCGACGCGGTCGCCCTCGGCGCGTCCATCGCCACCCACCAGCCGCAGGACAACGTCCGGGTGCTCCTCGACCCGGCCGGCCACCCCTTCTGCTTCTGCCGCGACGACGACTGATCGCGTGCGTGCGGGCCCCGGCCCAGGTCACGGGTGGATGCCGAACGGACCCGGGATGCCGGCGTCGATCGGCGCTGACGCGGCCCTGGTCCGGCTCCGGGCCGGCCGGCTCGCGCTGCAGGTCCATCGGCGCCGCGCGGCCTGACCGGCGGAATTCTCCGGCCTTGACGGTGCGACAAGAGTCGTCCATGTCGGCTGCGGGATGCCGGATGATCCGGGTATGAGAACGGCCGTTCAGGCGGGCATCGTCGCACTGCTGGCGGTCTGTGCGTTCGGTTTGGCGTGGCTGTTCAAAGCTCCGGACCCCGGTGCGGCGCTGACCGACAAGGCGAATGTGATCGCAGGCGTCGGGACGGTCCTGGCGCTCGCGGTAACGCTCGTCTCGATGTGGCCGCGGCGTCGTCGGTCGCTGGCAGCCGAGGCGGAGGGCTCGCAGGTAGCGGCGGCGGTCAGGTATCTGGCCACCGAGACGCTGCGATACTGGCGGGACCAGGCGTCGTTCCGGGGGATCACGACGCCGTCTCCGGTGGCGGTGCATTGGCAGTGGGCCGGCGAGGACGTCGCGGTGCCGGCCGCCGAGTTGCTGGGCGGCGTGGGTGGCGCAGCCGGTCATGCGGGCTGGAGCGCGGCGGGGCAGGTGTTCACCGCCGGGGTGGTGACCAGGCTGCGTGAGCAGCTGTACGACGGTCTGGGCAGGCAGCGGACGCGGGTGGTGGTGCTGGGTGCGGCGGGGGCGGGCAAGACCGCGGCGATGCTGCTGCTGCTGATCGACATCCTGGAGCACCGGCGGGCCGGGCCGGTGCCGGTGTGGCTCACGCTCGGCGGGTGGAACCCGGCCACCACGCCGCTGCGGGAGTGGGCGGCAGCGACGCTGGCCCGGGACTACCCCGGTCTTGGCGCGGCCAGCTATGGCGGGCCGGGGGTGGCGGCGGAGTTGATCCGTACCGGGCAGGTCGCGCTGTTCCTGGACGGCCTGGACGAGATGCCGCCCGACCTGCAGGGCCGCGCACTGCAGGCGATCGACCGGGACGCCGCCGGGCTGCGCGTGGTGCTGACCAGCCGCTCCGGGGAGTACGCAACGGCCCTCGAGAAGGGCCGACTGTACGGAGCGGCGGTCATCGAGGTGCTGCCGGTTGGTCTCGATCACGCCGCGGCGTTCCTGCTCGCCCAGCAGCTCGGTCACCGGCGCCGCCGCTGGCAGCAGGTCATCGACCAACTGCGGGCCGATCCCGGCAGCGTCGCCGCCCGCACCCTGACCACCCCGCTGGCGCTGAGCCTGGCCCGCGACACCTACGTCAGCGCCGACCCCACCGACCTACTCGACACCCGCGCATATCCCGACCCGCCGGCCCTGCTGCGGCACCTGCTCGGCCGGTCCCTGACCCTGGCCTACCCCGACCCGGCCGAACGCCAGCACGCCACCCGGTGGCTGACCTGGATCGCCCAACACATGGGAACCAGCCGCGACCTGCGCTGGTGGGACCTCCCCACCTGGACCCCCGTGTACCCGATGGCCGCGGACGTGCCGCGGACCCTCGTGCTCCGGCGACCCACCCGCCGAGAACTACGCAGCCTGCTCGGGACCGGGCTCGGGACCGGGCTCATGGTCGGGTTCCTGGGCGGGTTCACGGTCGCGCTCGCGCGCGAGCTCCCGCGGGCGGTCCAGGGCCGGCTCCAGATCGGGATCGGGGTCGGGGCCGCGGCCGGGGTGGCGGTCGGGCTCGCGAGCGGGCTCGCGGTCGGGCTCGCGGACGTCTGGAGCACGCCGTTGGCGACGGCGCGAGCGGCCACTCCGATCGAGGCCTACCGATCCGATCGTCGACGGACACTCATGGTCGGGCTCATCGGCGGGCTCGCGTTCGGGCTCTGGGGCTGGCTCGTGGCCGGGCTCCTGGTCGGGCTCAGGGGCGGGTTCCCGGTCGCGATCGTGTTCGGGTTCGGGTCCGGGCTCGCGGCCGGGTCCGGCCCGACGCTGAAGTTGGTTCTGCTGGAGGTGATGTGGGGTCTACACGGGCGGCGGCCGCGGTTCATGCCGCTGCTGCAGACCGCTCTGCGCAGGCAGGTACTGCGCCAGGCCGGAGCGGTCTACCAGTTCCGGCACGCCGCCCTACAAGACCTGCTCGCCGCCGGCGAGCCCACTACGGCGCGGGCAGCGACGGACCGTGGCACCAGCGGCGTCGTCCCGGATTCGGTCGTTTCCGGGACCACCGCCGGCGACGCCGATCCAGCCGACGAAACTAGTCCCGGAACCGGGAGTCGGGATCAACCCGGCAGGTCGAGCACTGATCCGAGGGGGCAAGGGGCCGAGGGTGGAGCTGACCGGCGGGTTGGCGGAGGCTGACTGGGAGGCGCATCGCCCCGCGGTTTTCGGGGCGGCCTACCGGATTCTCGGCACCGTGGTCGAGGCGGAGGACGTGACGCAGGAGGTCTGGTTGCGCGCCGCCGCCGCCGACCTGTCCGCGGTGCGGGATCTGCGGGCCTGGGTCCGGGCCGCCGCCGCCCGGGTCGCCGCCCGCCACGACGACCTCCCGCCGGACTGGCTCAACGACGCGGTCAAGGGCTTCCTGCCTGTCCCGGGCCCGGCGACGGTCATCTACGACGGAACCGCCCTGAGCGTCTCCGTCCCGGCGCCGGAGTACCTGCTCGCGACGAAGCTGCTGGCCAGCCCGGTCGGCCGGGACGAGGACGACATCCTGCTGCTCTACCGCCGGTGCGGGCTGGGCACCGTCGATGCCGGCCTGGACCTGGTCGAGCGCTACTACCCCGGTCGCCCGGTGCCGGCGAAGGTCCGGTTCTTTCTGGAGGAGCTGCTGTCCGGGCGACCCGGCGACGCCGCCGCCGAGGCCGACCGGCCCGCTGGTGCGGAGGCAGAGGAGTAGCTGGAGCGCGGCGTCGCGTCGGAGAACGCCTGGCACCCGGCGCGGAGGTCTCCGACGCCGGCCGGATGGTGACGATCACGTCAGCCGGTGCGCAGTTCCTCGCTCCAGCGGGCGGCGAGTTCCTGAATCCGGGCAACCGCATCGGCGTGGACGCCGGCGGCCGTCCAGTCCTCCGGGTCGAAGCGGCGGATGGCCCGCAGCGCGTCGGCGAAGCTGGCCCCGGTGAAGCCAGCGTCCTTCGCGGCGGCGAGCCGGAGCAACGTGTCTGGCGGGTAGCGATCCAGCAGCGCCACGACATCGACGTAGTCGCGTATCTCCGCACGGCCCCACAGCGCCAGGGTCTTGTCGGCCGCCAGATCGTCCGGGTGCAACACCGGTCCGATGTCCAGCCGGACCGTCGGGCGGAGCCGGCCCCCGTCCGGGAAGACCTCGACCAGGCAGGCCGATCCGCTTGCCGGGTCAGTCACGACGAAACGGTTGGTGTGCGGCCGCCGGCTGGCCTCGATCACCTGCAGACCCTCGTCTTGCAGCCTGCTGCGCAGGGCGACCACGATCCGACCGGCCTCGTCCGGATCGACCTCGGTGAACAGGTCGACGTCCCGGGTCGCACGGTCGGTGAAGCCGTGCGCGATCATGGCGCCGCCCCCGGCCAATGCGAGCGTATGTGCCTGCGGCAGGCTCAGCGCGGTGCGGGCGATGTGTTCCTGCAGTGGGTCGAGGGGCATCTAGGCGGCATGCCGGGCGGCGTCGATCAGCGGATGCCAGGCGGCCCGCACAGTTGCCGGCAGCCAGAGCCCGTCCCAGAGCCGCACCAGTTCGGCGCCGTTGACCAGCTCGCGGAGATCGTCGAGCCCGCCCTCCCGAAGCACCAACTCGTACAGCCGTGCCCGGCGGGACGGGCGGGACAGATCCCACTCGACCGACTCGGGCGCCACCCCGGACCAGTACAGCCCGAGCGGAAGCCGAATCACGCCCGTCATCGGACCGCGCAGCTCAGCCAGCCCCTGCGGAAGCACTACGTCCCGCTCCCAGCCGGGCCGGGGTTGCCTCGCCGATGCGGTACTCACAGTCACAGCATGCCGGTTGGCCAGCTGCTACGCCACGTCACCGCAGCGGGCGGAGGCCCGTCCTGGGGAGGTGGAAGCCTGGCCCGTCGGCCTGCCTGCCGTCCGGTTCTTTGCTGTCCGGGCGATCCAGCGGCGCCGCTGCCGGTACCGCCGAGGCCGACCGGTCCGCTGGTACGGAGGCCGAGGAGCGGGAGCGTGGCGTCGGCGCCTGACAGTGGGGCGGGCCGGGGGCCGGCAGACGGTGGCCGGGCGCTCTGACAAAGTGGGGTGGTGACTTCGGGTGGGATGTTGGGTGCCGTCGCGTGTCCGGGTGCCGTTGCGGGTAGGGCAGAGACGTCATGAGTGACCGAATCGGCTCCCTCACCGGGCTGCTTCTGGCCGGGCGGTACCGACTGGTCTCGCCGCTGGCCACCGGCGGCATGGGCACCGTCTGGCGGGCCCACGACGACCTGCTCGACCGGCCGGTCGCGGTCAAGGAACTGACGCTGCCACCCGAGTTGGACGGCCCGGATCAGGACACGCTGCGGGCCCGGACCATGCGGGAGGCCCGCTCCGCCGCCCGGCTGCGGCACCCGAGCATCATCACCATCTACGACGTGGTCGAGCAGGGCGGCCGGCCCTGGATCGTGATGGAACTGGTCGCCTCCCGCAGCCTGTCCCAGGTGCTCGGCGAGCGGCGGCTGCTGTCGGTACGCGAGGCCGCGGGCATCGGCCTGCACGTGCTCGGCGCGCTCACCGCCGCGCACACCGCCGGCATCCTGCACCGGGACGTCAAACCCGGCAACGTGCTGCTCGCCGACGACGGCCGGGTGGTGCTCACCGACTTCGGCATCGCCACGCTGGCCGGCGACGTCACGCTCACCCGCACCGGCCAGCTGCTCGGCTCGCCCGCCTACATCGCACCGGAACGTGCCCGCGGCGCCCGCCCCGGCCCGGCCGCCGACCTCTGGTCGCTCGGCGCCATGCTGTTCGCCGCGGTGGAGGGGCAGCCGCCGTTCCAGCGCGACGGCGCGCTGCAGACGATCACCGCGACGATCATGGACGAGACGCCCGAGCCCCGGCACGCCGGCCCGATCCGGGACGTCATCGTCGGCCTGCTGATCAAGGACCCGGCCCGCCGGCTCACCGCCGCCGGCGCCCGCTCGATGCTGCAGCGCGCCGTCGCCGGCCCGCCCCGCCTCGCCCGCCGCCTCCCGCCGGCTCCGCCCGCGCCGCGCACCCCACCCGCCGACCCGCCAGCCGCCGCCGGCCCGCCGACCCTCGCGCTGGCGACGGGGTCCGCTGTGGACGATCAGCCGCCGGCCGCGTCGACCGGCCCGGCCGTGGCACCGGCCGTGCCGGCGGAGTCGACCGGCCAGGCCGGGCGGTCGCCGGGCGCCGGCGGATCCGCGGCGCCGGCCGCTACCGACCCGCCGACGCGGCCGGATGCCGATGCCGGCCCGGCAACGGTTGCCGTGCCGGCCGGGCTGGACGACGCGTCCGACGGCGTCGCGCTGCCTCCGGCGGCCGGCGGACCGGCAGCCGGGACAGTTGCCCCCGGGGCGCCGACCGGGGAACCGGCAGCGGACAGCTCACCCGCTGCCGGCGACGGTGCTCCGACGGCCGGCAGTTCCGCCACCGCGCCCGGAGCGCCGCCGGCCGCCGGCACGGTGCCGGCCGGATCGACCGACGGTCCGGATCCCGAGACGGACGACAGCTCCGGCCCGGACGTCCCTTCGGCGGCCGCGCCGGCGGTGCCCGCATCGGCGCACGCCGTGCCGCCGGCAGCCGCGCCGGTAGAGATCGATGGCAGCGCGCCGACGGCCAGTGGCGGTGCGGCCGCGGTTGACGATGGGCCCGCGACCGGGCGCGATGCGCCCGTGGCCGGCGGCGGTGCTCCTGGAGTCGATGCCGGCGCGCCTGCGGTTGACGATGGCGCGGCTGGGGCCGGCGGCGGGGCCGCTGCCGGTGACGGCCGCGCTCCGGTGACCGCGGCCGGGGTCGCGGGTACTGCGCCGGTGGCCGGCGGTGCGGCTGCGGTGGACCGTGCCGGGTCCGCGACCGGCGGCGGTGCGTCCGGGGCGGCCGGTGGTGCGGCTGCGGTTGACGACGGCGCGCCGGTGGCCGCCGGCGCGCCTGCGGTTGACGATGGCGCGGCTGGGGCCGGCGGCGGGGCCGCTGCCGGTGATGGCCGCGCTCCGGTGACCGCGGGCGGGGTTGGGGGTGCTGCGCCGGTGGCCGGCGGTGCGTCCGCGGTGGACCGTGCCGGGTCCGCGACCGGCGGCGGTGCGTTCGAGGTGGACGGTGCTGCGCCCGGGGCCGGCGCTGCGGTCGACGATGGCGCGTCTGTCGCCGGTGGTGCGCCTGTGGTTGATGGCCATGCGCCCGGGGCTGACGGTGGTCCGGCCGTGGCCGGCGTGTCGGCCCCGGACGATGTGCCGCGGCGGGCCGGATCTTCGGCGGTTGGCGTAGCTGTTGGCGGGGCGGCGGGCGCCGCCGCGGCGGGATCCGGTGGGAACGGCGCGGCGCCCGGCCGGCCCGCGGCCGAGCCGGTCGCGGCCAGGTCGGCCGATCCGATGCCGGCGGCCGCTGCGCCCGGTCCGGATGACGCTCCGGCGGGCCGTCCGGCCGGACCCGGCAAGTCCATTGTGGACAGTGCGCCGGCACCGGAGCGGACGGTCGGGACGGACGGTGCCGCGGATCGTGCGACCGCCGCCCGGGAGACCCGCGCGTCGTTGTCGCAGACGCTGACGCCACGGCCGCAGGCGCCGCCGCCGGACCCGCCGTCGGCGCCGGGCCGCCGCCGTCCGGGCAAGGCGGGACCGGACAAGGCGGGGCCGGCCACGGCAGCACCGGCAACCGTGGCACCGGCAACCGCGGCACCGGGCAAGGCGGGCCCGGGAACAGGCCCGGGGCCGGCAGGGCCCGCTCGGGTGGGGGAGAAGTGGCGCCGCTGGTGGGTGTGGGCGGTGCCGGCCGCGGCGGTGGTCGTGCTGGTGGCCGTGCTGGTTGCCGTGGCGATGAGCGGCGGCAACGGGACGGCGCGGGACCCGGCCGCCACCGGGACCAGCGGGGCGGCGCGGCCCCCGTCGGCCAGCGTGGCGCCGTCGTCCCAGGGGGCGAGCGCGGGCAGCGGCGCGTCGAGCCCGCCGGCCGGGACCGCCACGCCGAGCCCGACGGCCGGCGGCGGTAGCGGCATTCCGGCCGGGTTCGTCCGCTACCGCGACCCGACCGGGTTCTCGGTGGCGATCCCGGTGGGCTGGCGGGCGGTCCGGCACGACCCGCGGGTGGACTTCGAGGATCCCGACAGCGGCCGGTTCCTGCGGATCGACCAGACCACCACCCCGGCCGGCGATCCGTACCAGGACTGGCTGCGGCAGGAGGGCCCGGTGTCCCGCCGGCTGGCGGGGTACCACCGGGTCAGCATCAAACGGGTCGACTACCGCGGCTGGTCGGCCGCCGACTGGGAGTTCACCACCTCGGACACGCACGTGCGCAGCCGCAACGTCGTGCCCAGCGCGCACCGGGCATACGCGCTGTACTGGTCCACCCCGCCCAGCCAGTGGTCCAGCGCGGACAGCAAGGAGATCTTCGACGTGGCCGCCCGCACCTTCACCCCGGCCACCGACTAGCTGGTACCGCCGGCGCCGGCCGGCCAGACACCGTCGGCCGGCCGGCGGCGGCTTCGGTGTTACGCGGCGACGCAGCTGGCGTAGAGCGCCACGGCCGCGCCGGTGAGCCGGACCGGACCGGCCTTGCGGACAGCGATCTTCTTCATGGGACCTCCCAGGTCTGAACCACCGCCCGGCCACCGGGCGGCGCGCCCAGCCTCACCCACGCCGCTGGACGGGAGTTGGACAACGGTTGGACGGCACCCGTCCGTCCACTGTGGACGGACGGACGAGCGGACGGCCGCCGGCCCGGCGGGAGCGGTCCGGCCCGGATCAGAGCAGGCCGAGGGCACCGCGGCCGATCTCGATCGGGCTGCCGGCGGCGTCCAGGATGCCGCGCAGCTTGCCGTCGAGGCCGTCGCCGGGGTCCGGCGCACCGGGGGTCGGCGTGCTGCCGGCCGGGTAGGGCTCGGTGTTGGCGCCGGTGTTCGGGGCCAGCGGGCTCTCCCCGGTCTCGCCGATCCGGGTGCCGGACGGCAGCCGGGTACCGCCTGGCAGGCGGTAGTGGTCCGGTCCGGGGGCAGGTTCCGCTCGGTGTCGCCGCGCGGTCCGCCACCAGCCGCCTCGTCGGTGCCGAGGCCCTTCGCGATCGGGTAGTGCCCCGGCTGCGGGTAGGACGCGTGGCTGCCCGACGCCACGTACGAGACCGGGTGGGTGCCGTCGCGCCGCACCTCGGCCCAGGGCACCCGGTGCGGCTTGCCGTGCCCGTAGTAGAGCGCGGCGACCGGCCGGTCGTGGTCGTCCAGCTCGACGGTGAACAGCTCCAGGTCGCCCTCGTGGTCGCCGAACGCCGTCTTGTCGTTGTAGTTGTAGAAGACGCGGTAGACGACGTAGCGCTTGCCGTCCCGCTCGACGACGTTGAAGTCGACCGGGGCGGAGAAGCTCTCGCCGGGGTGGCCGCCGTCCGGTAGGTCGACGAACCAGCGGCCGTCCCGGTAGGTGAGCGTGCCGTTGGCCAGCGCCGCGCGCAGGTCGGCCGGCAGGTTCTGCTCGTCCGGGTGGAAGCGCAGGTGCGGCGCGTACCGCCAGGCCAGCGCGACCGGGTCGATGTCGATCTGGCCGGGCGCCGCCGGCAGCCCGCCAGGGCCGGCGGTGGCCGCCACCCGCGCCTCGGCGACCTCGCCGGCGGTGGCCGCGTCGGCCGCGTCCACTTCGGCGACCAGTCGCTGGGCCCGGGTCACCGCGGCCTGCCGGATCTCGTGGTAGTCGGCCTCGGCCCGGCCGGCCGCCGCGGACAGGTGCAGGAACGCCGCCTCGGCGCCCGGGTTGTCCGGCGCGGCGCCGGACCGGCTGGCCGCGCTGCCGGCCAGGGCGCGGGCCCGCTCGGCCGCCTCCCGGGCGTCCCGGACGTTGCGCGCGTCGGCCCGGATCGCATCCTGCGCGTCGGACAGCACCTGGGCCAGTGCCCGCAGCGCCGCCGCGGTCGATCCGAACACCCTGGCGCTGCCCTGCAGTCCGGTCACCTGGCTGTGCACCAGCATCGAGTACGCGGTGGCGGCGCCGCCGTGCCAGTGGTCGACGGTCGCCGCGCCGCCGAGCGGGGTGCCGGCCGCCGCCAGCCGACCGGCCATTGCGCGCAGTTGGCCGGCCGCCCCGGTCAGCGCCGCCGGCTCACCGTCCGGCCACGGCAGCCCTTCCGGCCCGGTCCGGCTCATCGGGCCCGTTCCTCGGCTCGGGCCCGGACCGGCCCGGCCCGGTGCGGCCCGGCCCGGTGCGACGGTGCCGGTCCGTCGGCGGCGGGCGTCCGGCCGGTCACCGGGACTTCCCGGCGGCCCTGGCCACGTCCGTGTCGGCGGCGTCGTAGGTGTGGGCGCTGGCGCGCAGCGCGTTGCCGGTCGCGTGCAGCGCGGTGGCCAGCCGGCGCAGCGCCGGCGGCCAGGCGGTGAGCGCGGACTCCAGCGCGGCGGCGGTCTTCGGCGGCAGGTCGCCGGTCTCCACCGCCCGCACCCCGGCCGCCTCGGCCGCGACCCGGCCCGCCACATCGTCGACCGTGCCGGCGCGGGCGGTCAGCGCGCCGGACTCGACCTGGTAGCCGCTCACCGGCTCCCTCCATCCATTGTGGACATTGCGTGGCTCCCGGTCAGCGGACCGGCACCTGGACCTCGCCGACCTGGAACTGGCGGACCGAGGTGGTCCAGAAGGTCATCGGGCGGCCGACCGGGGCGCCGCCGGCGGTCCGGGTGGTGACCGTCCAGCGCAGCGCCAGGCCGACCTGGTAACGGGCATCCGGGTCGGCGCCGGTGGACCGGTCGAACGCGAACCAGCAGTCGGTCCGGCCGGCCGGGTCGCCGGTGTCCGGCTCGCCGCCGTGCCGGCAGCCGCCGTCGCGGATGTCGTGCACCCGGATCGGGACGCCCGGCGCGCGGACCAGGATGCCGGTCGGCTCGACCCGGGCGACCAGGCCGCCGAGGGTGATCTCGTAGCCGGCCGCGGGCGCCCACATCCACACCTTGAGCGCGACCACGCTGCGGGCGGCCGGGCTGGTCCGCACCGCGTCGTACACCTCGGCCTGGGACCGGGCCACCCGCCAGATCGGGGCGAGCAGGTCGAGGGCGCCCGGGTCCCAGCCGCGGGCGTAGACCCAGTGCGGGGTGGAGTAGTAGTCGGCCGCGGTCGCGGTCAGCCGCTGGCCCGGGCCGGCGATGCCGGACGGGGTGGCCGCGCCGCAGAGGTAGTGGTACCAGCCGCCGCCGGCGTCCCGGAACCGGCGCGCGCCCAGCGGCAGCGGCACGTGGTCGTACAGGTAGATCTTGGGGTGGCCGTGCGCGCGGTAGGACGCCACCCGGCCCGGCGCGCGGCCGGCCGCGACCGGGCCGTGGTACTCGCAGGCCGTGCCGATCGGCAGCGTGGCCGACCGGGTCACGCCGGTGCCGGTGTCCCGCCAGACGTAGCGGACCCGGTTGCCGGTGGCCGGCCAGTCGGCGATCCGCAGCGCGGTGGGCGGCTCCCAGTAGTCCGGCAGCCCGGTGCGGCCGGAGTCGTCCAGGCCGTAGGCGTCGAACTGGTACGCGTAGTAGTAGAGCTGGCCGTCGCCGGTCGGCGCGAACGGGTCGCTGTCGTCGCTCTCGTCCAGCGCCGCGTCCGCCGGGGTGTCCGGCCCGTCGACGGTCCAGCCCAGCTCGTCCTCGTCGTGCCGGGGCCCGCAGTCGGCCGAGATCGAACCGCCGGCCGGGGTCGCGCTCTGGTGGTCGTCGCTGGCGGTGACCGCGGCGGCCATCTCGGCGGTGATCACCACGCCGTCGCCGGCCGCGCAGCCGGGCCCGGTCGGTCCGGGCGCCACCGGCGCCGCCGCCGCCCGCAGCCCCCCGTTTCCCGGACCGACCGGCACCGACAGGCCCCCGACGAGGACGGCCGCGATCAGCAGCCGCACCCCCCGGCAACGCCCCCGTGCCCCCGTGCCCGCCGGGCCGCCCCCCATCCGGCCCGGCGGCACGTCGCTCACCGGCATGCCGGCACCGCCGCCTTCTCGTCCGCGTCGACCCGCCAGCCGGCGCCGGTGGCGGTCAGCCTGGCGACCGAGCGGACCGGCCGGTCGCGGCCGGCGAGGCGGCCGGCGGTGTCCCGGGTGGCCAGGCCGGAGAGGTCCAGGCAGGCCCGTACGGTGGCGGTCGGGCCGGTCACCCGCACGGTCGCCGACACCAGCACCGCGGTGCCGTACTCGGCCCAGCCGCGGCTGGCCAGCGCGGCGGCCTGGTTCCGGACGGCGCCGACCGCTCCCGGGGTGCCGTACCGGGACAGCGTGTCCGGGCGGCCGGGCCGGGCGTACGCGGCCAGGTAGCCACCCACCCAGCCGAGGTAGGCCTGGTACGCCGCGCGTTCCGGACCGGCCGGCGGCGCGGGCCGCACGTCCAGCCGCACCGGGCCCGCCGCCGGGGAGACGCGCCGCCCCGGCTGCACGTCCGGCACCGCGGGCGCGTCGTTCGGCGACGGGGTCGGTACCGGGACCGGCCGGGTCGCGGCCGGGCCGGTGGGCGCCGGACCGGCCGGCCGGCTCGGCGCCGGACCGTCCGGCAGGCTGGGCGCCGGCCGGCTCGGCACCGGTTGCGCCGAGCAGCCGGTGAGGCCGAGCCCGCAGGCCGTCACGGCCGAGGCGACCCACAAGGCCGCCACCCGGGACACCGCCGTCCACCTCCAGCCGACTCGACGCGCGCCGTCCCGCCCGGTGGCGGCTGCTGGCATCATGTGCGCGGCAGCTGGACGGCTGATTGCTATCTGATAGGCCGAGTTTGGCGGTGTATGCACCGCCGGCGGGAGGGTCCGGCCGTCGCCGTTGCCGAAGGAAGACCCGAATGAAGCCGTGCCGGCGGAAGGGACGCGCGGATGGCCGGTCAACCGCCGTCGTTCCCCGCCGAGCTGCGCCGCCGCCGCCAGGTCAAGGGCGTCTCGCTGCACCAGCTGAGCCAGCTCACCCACTACAGCAAGGGTCACCTGGGCAACATCGAGAACGGCGTGAAGCCGCCGACGGTGGACCTGGCCGGCGCCTGTGACGACGCGCTGGACGCCGGCGGCGAACTGGCCGCGCTGGTCGAGCCGCCCCCGGGCGGCCGCAGCCGGCGCCCGCCGACCCCGCGCCGCCAGCCGGTCCGGCCGGGCCAGCTGCCCGCCGACATCGCCGACTTCACCGGCCGGGCCGACCAGCTGGACCAGGTGCTGCGGTCCGACGGCGCCGTCGTCGCGGTGGTCGGCTGCGGTGGCGTCGGCAAGACCGCGCTGGCCGTCCGGGCCGCGCACCGGCTGGCCGCCGACTTCCCGGACGGCCAGCTGTACACGAACCTGCACGGCTACGGGCCGGGGCCGGCGCTGCCGCCCGGGCTGCTGCTGGAGCGGTTCGTGCGCGCGCTCGGCGTGCCGGCCGGTGAGATCCCGGCCGAGCCGGACGAGGTGGCCGCGCTGTACCGGTCGCTGCTCGACGGCCGCCGGGTGCTGGTCGTCCTGGACAACGCCGGCGGCGCGGAGCAGGTCCGGCCGCTGCTGCCGGGCGCGCCGGGCTGCCGGGTGCTGGTCACCAGCCGGGACCGGCTCGCCCCGCTGGTCGCCCTGGACGGCGCGCGCCGGATCGACCTGGACGTGCTCAGCCGGACCGAGGCGGTGGCGCTGCTGGCCCAGCTGGTCGGCCCGGCGCGGCTGGGCCCGCGGGCCGCGGACGCCGCCGCGCTGGTGGAGCTGTGCGCCCGGCTGCCGCTGGCGGTGCGGATCGCGGCCGCCAGCATCCTGGACCACCCCGACCGCGGCGTCGCCGACCAGTTGGCCCGGCTGCGCGCCGGCGACCTGCTCGGCCAGCTCGCCCTCGACGGCGACGAGCAGGCCGCGATCCAGGCCAACCTGGACCTCTCCTACGACCGGCTGGACCGCGCCGGGCAACGGCTGTTCCGCCGGCTCGGCCTGGTGCCGGGGCCGGATTTCACCGCCGGCGCCGCGGCCGCGCTGGTCGATGCCGGCGAGCCGGCCGGCGGCCGGCTGCTGGACCGGCTCGCCGCGGTCTCCCTGGTCGAGCGCCCGGCGGGGGACCGGTACCAGTTCCACGACCTGCTCCGCCGCTACGCCGCCGAGCGCGCCGGCCGCGACGATCCCGATCCGGCCGGCGCCCGGGCCGCGCTGCTGCGCTGGTACCTGCGCGCCACCCAGGCTGCCGGCCGCCTCCTCTACCCGGGCAAGGTCCGCCTCCCCGACGTACCTGCCCCGGACCGCCGGGCCGGCTCCGGCGGCCCGGCCGGCTCCGGCAGCCCGGCCGGGTCGGGTGGTCCGGCCGGCTCCGGCAGCCCGGCGGGGTCGGGTGGTCCGGACCGGCCGGAGGTGGGCTTCGGTACCCACGAGGCGGCGCTGGGCTGGCTGGACGCGGAGCGGGCCAACCTGGTCGCGGCCGCCGCGACCGCGGCCGAGGCCGGGCCGTACGAGCTGGCCTGGCAGCTGGCCGACGCGCTGCGCGGCTACTTCTGGACCCGCCGCTGCGCGGCCGAGTGGCTGGCCGTGGCGCGGGCCGCGGTGTCCGCCGCCGAGCGGGCGGCCGACCCGCTCGGCCGGGCGGCCGCCGAGCTGAACCTGGCCGACGCCTTCTGGAGCCTCGGCGACTACCCGCCCGCGCTGATCCACTACGCCGCCGCGGACCAGTTCGCCGCCCGCGCCGGCTGGGTCGAGGGCGAGGCCGCGGCCAGCACCAACCGCGGCAACGTGCACCAGGAGTTGGGCCGGCTCGCCGAGGCCGAGGCCGACTACCGGCGCGCGCTGCGCGGGTACGAGCGGGCCGGCCAGTCGGCCCGGCAGGCCGCGGCGCTGGCGAACCTGGGCGCGCTGCAGCATCAGGCCGGCCGGCTGGAGCGGGCCGCCGAGCACTACCAGCGGGCGCTCGCGCTGCACCGGGCCAACGACGACCAGGCCGGCCAGGCGCTCACGCTGAACATCATCGGCCTGGTGCAGCGGGACCTGGGCCGCCTCGACGAGGCACTGGTCCACCTCACCCAGGCCGCCGCGCTGAGCGCCGAGATCGGTGACCGGTACGGCCAGGCCCGCGCGGCCGAGAACCTGGCCCGGACGCACTCCGACGCCGGCCGCCAGCCGGAGGCGCTGGCCGCCGCGGCCGCGGCCCTGGACCTGTGCCTGGCCACCGGCGACCGGAACGGCCAAGCTCAGGCGCTGGCGATCCTGGCCGCCGTACAGGACCGGCTCGGCCGGCCGGACCAGGCGCTGACCAGCTTCCGGCAGGCCGCCCGGCTGGCCCGGGAGGTGAACCTGCCCAGCGTCGAGGCCGAGGTGCTGATCGGCACCGGCCGGACCCGGCTGCGCCTGGGCCAGCCCGGCGAGGCCCGCCGGCCGGCCGAGCAGGCGCTCGAGCTGACCCGCCGGATCGGCTACCGGGTGCTCGAGGGCCAGGCGCTGTCCCTGCTGGCGGACGCGGACCTGGCCGATGGCCGGCACCAGCCGGCCCGGGAGTGGGCCGAGCAGGCGCTGGCCAACCACCAGCAGACCGGGCACCGGCTCGGCGTCGCCCGCACCCTGACCGCCCTCGGCCACCTGCACCGGGCCGCCGGGGACGAGGCGGCCGCCCGGGCCGCCTGGCAGCAGGCCCGCCACCTGCGCACCGCCGCCGGCGCCGAACCCGGCCAGGTACCGCCGGACAGCCCAGCATCCGGCTCCGGCACGATGTCAGCTGACGGCGGGCCACTACGGCAACGGGGGGCGAGCCCATGAGCGAGCGTCGAGCGCCGGACGGCTGTTCCGGCCGACCTGCGGGGTCCCCGCGGAAACGTGGAGCGCGCCCAGCGCGCGGAGCGTTTTCGTGGGGTGCAGGGACGAGGCCGGGACTGCCGGGAGGTGGCGAGGCCGAGCGGGGAGCGACGTCGGCTGGGACGGCCGAGGGACGAGGGCGCACCAGCCGTAAGGAGCGGGCAGAATGAGCGAGCGGGACAGTTTGACGGTGGTCGACAACCGGACCGGGCGCAGCTACCAGATCCCGATCGAGCAGGGCGCGATCCGGGCGGCGGCGCTCCGGCAGATCAAGGTGGACGACGACGACGAGGGCCTGCTCTCGTACGACCCGGCGTTCACCGCGACCGCCAGTTGCCGCAGCGCGATCACGTTCATCGACGGCGACCGCGGCATCCTGCGCTACCGCGGCTACCCGATCGACCAGTTGGCCGAGCGCAGTAGCTTCCTGGAGGTCGCCTACCTGCTGCTGACCGGCGAGCTGCCGACCCAGCCGCAGTTGGACGACATCACCCAGGTCGTGCTCGCCCACACGTTCGTGCACGAGAACGTGAAGAAGTTCATCGACGGGTTCCACCACGACGCGCACCCGATGGGCATCCTGGAGGGCACCCTCGCCGCCCTCTCCACTTTCTACCCGGAGGCGAAGGACTTCGCCGACCCGCGCAACCGGCGGCTGCAGATGGCCCGGCTGATCGCGAAGATGCCGACGATTGCGGCATTCGCGTTCCGGCATTCGCGCGGCCGGCCGTACATCTACCCGGACAGCACGCT
Source organism: uncultured Actinomycetota bacterium (assembly GCA_963714145.1). GTDB lineage: Bacteria > Actinomycetota > Actinomycetes > Mycobacteriales > CADCTP01 > JBBWZH01. Next base: position 708,797 of record OY970235.1, read on the forward strand.
CAGCTATGCCGGCAACTTCCTGAACATGATGTGGAAGATGTCCGAGCCGCGGTACGAGCCCGACCCGGCCCTGGAGCGGGCCCTGGACGTGCTGTTCATCCTGCACGCCGACCACGAGCAGAACTGCTCCACCAACGCGATGCGGGCGGTCAGCAGCTCCCGGGTGGACCCGTACTCGGCCTCGGCGGCGGCGGTCGCCGCGCTGTACGGCCCACTGCACGGTGGCGCCAACGAGCAGGTGCTGCGGATGCTGCGGGAAATCGGCACGGTGGACGCGGTTCCGTCCTATGTGGAGCGGGTGAAGCGCGGCGAGTTCCGGCTGATGGGCTTCGGTCACCGGGTCTACAAGAATTACGACCCGCGGGCCAAGGCGGTCCGCCAGCTGGCCCAGGACGTATTCAAGGTGACCGGCCTGAACCCGCTGCTGGACGTCGCCGTCGAACTGGAGCGGATCGCCCGCCAGGACGACTACTTCATCAGCAAGCGGCTGTACCCGAACGTCGACTTCTACACCGGCCTGATCTATGAGGCGATGGGCTTTCCGGTGGAGATGTTCCCGGTGCTGTTCGCGATCGGCCGGATGCCCGGCTGGCTGGCGCAGTGGGAGGAGGGCCTGCTCGACCCGGAGCAGCGGATCGCCCGGCCGCGCCAGCTCTACACCGGCCCGGCCGAGCGCCGGTACGTCCCGATGGGCGGCCGCGACCACGCCGACCAGGACCTGATCGAGCCGCCCGCCAAGCACATCGAGGGCGACTGACAGTCCATTGTGGATCCAGTCCACAAAGGTCCAGTCCACAGTGGGCTGGATCCACAATGGAAGCCTGCTCAGCTGGCCGGAACCCGACCGCTGAAATCCGGCCGCGCATTCCGCCGGGGCGGCGCCTGGTCGGCCCGGGTCAGTGCCGGCGGGTGTCGGCGGTGGCGTCGGCCAGGAAGCTGGTGAGGTTCGGCCAGTACTGGCACGGTGCCTGGTCCAGGTGGTGGTATCGGAAAACGCACGGGTCGTCGTCCCGGAAGGTCTCCAGCCAGTAGGCCTCGCGCCGCTGGTATATCGCGATGGTGACGATGTCGGCGAAGCCGGGAAGCGTGAAACCGCCTTGCTGGAACAGTGCCCGGGTATCGGCTTTGAGGCCGAGGAGGTGCGGGTAGAACGCGTCCGTTCCGGGCAGCAGGCGGCCGGCGCCGCGGCCCATGACACGGAGGAAATGGACGTAACTGGCCGGGAGCCGGGGCACGCCCTGGTCCGTGCGGATATGTGTGATCTCGTGCTCGGTGCAGCCGCGGATCTCATCGGCCCGGGCGGCACCGGTGGCGATGAGCCGCCGGACAATACTCGGCATTGTCGTCATTTGCTTCCTTTCGGCCCCCCGAGTCGTACGAATTTCGAAGCATTCGCGATTACTCGAAGTGACTCGATGAATTCGTACCGTCATAGTTCGGGGAATAGGTTGACCTGGCGGCGTGGATGAGTTCCGCTGTTCACGCAGCGTGTGCGGGCCGCTGGTAAAAAGCCCCAGCGATTACCGGGGGCCTCGATGCGTTGGTGCCGTGCATGGCTGGTATTGGTGTGCGTCGGCGCATTGCTGGCGGCGGGGAGTGCGCCGGCGAGTGCGGCTACCGAGGGTTACAGCGGCGCGTGGTCCGGGTTGGTCAGCGGCGGCGGTGGCTACGTTTCGGTCAGTGCCGAGGTGACCGTGCCGAAGGTGACCGCGTACTGCGGCAAGGACTCGAACGTGGTCGCCTACGTCGGGCTCGGCGGCTGGGGGAGCCTGCCGTTCGCGCAGAACGGGTTCACGGTGACGCCGAGCGGGCTGGGCGCCTGGTACGAGGTGTTCGACCGGGCCGGCCGCGGCACGACGGTAGGGGTGCCGCTGCCGATCCGGCCGGGCGACCGGGTCCGGCTGAGCCTGGCGTTCAGCACGGACCGGACGGTGCTGCGGTTCCACTGGGAGAACCTGACCCAGCACCGGGTGGTCGCCCGGCAGATCGGTAACGCGGCCCGCTACTACAACGGAGCGACCGCGGACTACGTGGTCGAGCGCGCCTGGTACCCGTACCGCGGTGCGCCGCTGGCCCGGTTCACGCCGGTGATCTTCCGCAACGCCAAGGCGATCCGTGGCGGCCACTGGCTGCCGGCGGTCAACCCGCGCACCATCCGGGTCACGATGCTCGGCGCCACTGCCCGGCCGATCGCTCTGGTGTCCGCCGCCGCCGGGACGTCGTTCCAGACCAGCTGGGCTGGCTGTCGGTAGCGCGGGGGCCGGTGCGCCGGTCGTCCGGCGGGCTCAGCCGGCCGTGCGCCCAGCCGGCACCCGGTCCGGGCGCGACCCCGGTCAGGTTCAGCCCGGTGACGTTCAGCTGCCGCATCGCGAGCCGCAGCGGCTGTCGCAGGGCCGCGCGCAGCCACCGGCCCGGCCGGGCCAGCCGGCCCGGGCCGCGGCTGATCGGGGAGATCCGGGTGACGGTGGCCAGCGGCACGGTGTTGGCGACCTTCGCCCGGTACATCTCGCGGTCGGCGGCGGCCAGTGCGCCGGTCAGGGTCTGCTCGTCGTGGCAGCGGACCGCGCCGACCGAGGCGCCGAGCCGGAGCATCCGGCCGGCCACCGGGTAGGGCCGCCGCAGCGCGGCCCGGACCGTGGCCGCGACCGCCTCCGGGGCGACCGGTGCGGGCAGCAGCACGGCGAACTCGTCGCCGCCGAGCCGCGCGGCGGTGCCGCCGGCCGGCCCGGCCACCTCGGTCAGCCGGCGTGCCACCAGCTTCAGCACCTCGTCCCCGGCGGCGTGCCCGAACTGGTCGTTGACCGGCTTGAACCGGTCCAGGTCGAGCACCAGCAGGCCGAACTCGTCGGCCGGCAGCGCCTCGGCGGCGGCGGTCAGCCCGGCCCGGTTGGCCAGGCCGGTGAGCGGGTCGGTGTGTGCGGTGCGGACCGCGACGGCGAGGGCCTGGTGCACCTCGCCGAGGGCGGCCAGCGCGATCTGGGCGTGCCGGCAGCCGCGTACGGCGGGCGGCAGCGCGGACAGCCAGTCGGTCAGCGGGTCGGCGATCTGGTCCGGCCGGTTGGGGTCCCGGCCGACGCCGATCGTGACCACCCGGGCCGGTGACGCGGGTCGCGCGTCCCGGCCAGGCCAGGCTGGTGCGGTCATAGCGGGTTCCTTTCCGTTGTGGTTGGGGGCCGGCGCCGGGCCGCCGGGTCTGGTGTGGCTACTGTGCGGGCCACCCCCCGGCCGGGTCGTCGGCCGGGCGCCTGATCTCCGCGCTGCACCCGGCGCCGCAGCCCGGCCGGCACCAGGTCTGCCCGGACAGGCAGACCACTGGTCCGGTCGATCCACCGGCTGGCCCGGGCGGCCCCTGGTGGTACGGCCAGGGCGGAAAGTGACCGCACCGGCTGCCCTCCGGGTCGTACGGCCGCACTCAGCCGCCGGTGGTACGGCCGGGCCCCGGGTACCGCGGATGACTACGCAGTGGATTACAAGCAGCCGCTGACTGGTCACGGTCCGTTGCAGCCGTCACACTGGGCACCCGTATTCGAGCGGCGAAACGGAGGTTCGACATGTCCGGTGGGTACCTGCCGGACGACGACCGGCGGCTGGGCGACGCGCTGTCGGCCTGCTGGCGGGACTGGCCGAAGCAGATCGACGCCGCGATCGCGGCCGCGCTCTGGCTGGTCGATCTGATCACCCCGGTCGGCCGCGAGTACTACGGCAGCGCCTACACGCTGCCGGTGTACGCGGCGCTCGGTTACCTGCCACTGGTCTGGCGGCGCCGGTTCCCGTTCGCGGTGTTCCTGCTGGCGCTGCTGCACTTCGTCGGCGCCGCGGTCCTGCTGCCGCCCTATACGCCGAGCCTGCCGCTCGCGGTCGGCCTGTTCACGGTGGCCGCCCGGTGCGGCCGGTGGCGGGCCGGGCTGGCGCTGCTGGCGATGGCCGGGCCGGCCGCGGTGACCGTGCAGCGGGCGGTGCAGGACTCCCCGTCCAGCGAGCGCTGGCACAGCTTCATCGTCGCCGGGCTGGTCGCCGGTGCGGTCAGCGGCGGGCCGTTCGTGCTCGGCCGGTGGGCGCAGTGGGGCCACCAGCAGCGGCAGCGGGTGGCGAGGTACGCCGCGACCGCGGCGGTGGCCGACGAGCGCGGCCGGATCGCCCGCGACCTGCACGACATCGTCGCGCACGCGGTCACGCTGATGGTGCTGCAGGCGGCCGGTGCCGCCCGGGTGCTGCGGGAACAGCCGGCCCGGGCCGAGGCGGCGCTGCGGCACGTGGACGACCTGGGCCAGCAGGCCACCGTGGAGCTGCGCCGGATGCTGGGGCTGCTCGCGGTCGAGCGGTCCGGCGCGGCCGCCCCGCTGCTCGGGCTGGGCGACGTCGGCCTGCTGGTGGACCGCGCCAGGGACGCCGACCTGCACATCGAGCTGACCGTCCAGGGCACCCCGGTGCCCCTCGACCCGGGCGTCGACCTGGCCGGCTACCGGGTCGTCCAGGAGGCGTTGACCAACGCCGCCCGGTACGCCGCCCGGACCGAGCCGGTCCGGCTGCAGTTGCGCTGGCGGCCGGCGGATGTCGAGATCCAGGTGGTCAACCACCACCCGCCGGTCCGGCGCGGGCCGGCCGGCCGGCTCTCGGTGGGCAGCGGGCTGCTCGGGATGCGGGAGCGGGTCCGCGCCGCCGGCGGCAGCCTGGCCACCGAGCGGCTGCCGGACAACCGGTTCCTGGTCCGGGCGACGCTGCCGGCGACCTCGGCCACGCCGCTGTCGCCGGCCGCCCGGCCGCGGCCCGGCCTGCCGGCGCGCGTCCGGCCGTCCGCCGAGACCGGTTCGGTCGCCCGGGGTGGCCGGTGATCGCGGCCGGCCGCCCGATCCGGGTGCTGCTGATCGACGACGAGCCGCTGGTCCGGGCCGGACTCGCCATGCTGCTGGCGGCCGAGCCGGACCTGGACGTGGTCGGCGAGGCCAGCGACGGCGGCGAGGGCGTCGACCTGGCCACCCGGCTCTGCCCGGACGTGGTCGTGATGGACGTCCGGATGCCCGGCGTCGACGGCGTGCAGGCGACCCGGCAACTGGTCAGCGACGAGTTCACCGGCCTGGCCGGCGGGACCGTCGCGGTGCTGATCCTGACCACGTTCAACGACGACAGCGCGGTGTACGACGCGCTGCGCGCCGGCGCGTCCGGGTTCATCCTGAAGACCGCGGCGCCGGCCGCGCTGGCCGCGTCGGTCCGTACGGTGGCGGCCGGGGAGGCCTGGCTCGACCCCGCCGTGGCCCGCCGGCTGCTGGTCGACTTCGCCGCCCGCCCGGACCCGGGCCTGCCCACCCCGACCGAGCTGCAGTCGCTGACCTGCCGGGAGACCCAGGTGCTGGTGCTGCTCGCGCACGGGCTGAGCAACGCCGAGATCGCCGGCCACCTGGTGGTCAGCGAGGCGACGGTGAAGACGCACCTGGGCCGGATCCTGATGAAGCTCGGCCTGCGCGACCGGGCCCAGGCGGTGGCCGCGGCGTACAAGACCGGCCTGGTCCGGCCCACCGACCAGCCGCCGGCCCGCCGCTGACGCCGCTGACGCCGGCCCCGCCGGGTCGTGGCTCCGCCGGGCCGGGTGGCCCCGCCGGGCTGGCCGGGCCGGGCGGTTAGCGGGCGTCGGCGGGGAGTAGGCCGTCGACCAGGGCGGCGACCAGGTCGAGCTGGTCGGCGAAGTAGAAGTGGTCGCCGTCCAGCAGGTGGACGGTGACCCCGCCGCTGCCGCGGTCCCGCCAGCGCTCCAGCAGCGGCCGCGGGACCAGCGGGTCGGACCGGCCGCCGACGGCCACGATCGGGCAGCGCAGCTGCCGCGGCTCCGCGCCGAACCGGTAGCGCTCGACCAGCTCCAGGTCCGACCGGACCGGATCCAGCACCAGGTTCAACATGTCCGGGCTGGCCAGCACCGGGGCGGGCAGCCCGCCGGTGCGCTTGAGCAGGTCGATCAGCTCCGGGTTCCGGGGTATGTCGGGCCGGTCGCCGAACAGCGTCGGCGAGCCGGGGGCGCGGGCGGCCGAGGCCAGCAGCCCGCGCGGGGTCCGGCCGCGCACCTGCAGCGTCCAGGCCAGCTCGAAACCGACCAGCGCGCCGAGGCTGTGCCCGACCAGCAGCAGCGGCCCGGGCAGCGGCGCCAGCGCGGCGGCCAGCGGCTCGACCAGCTCGGCCAGCTCGGTCGCGGCCGGCTCACCGAACCGCGGCCCGCGACCCGGATACTGCGCGGCCAGCGTCCGGACCGGCCCGGGCAGCGCCGCCGCCCAGCCGCCGAACGTGGTCGCGCTGCCGCCGGCGTGCGGCAGGAACAGCACGGTGCCGACCGGCCGGTCGGCCGCTGTGTTGCCGGGGCACAGCTCCCACAGCCATGGCTCCGACCATGGCACCATCCGCGGCGGCATCCCGACACCCCCCTGTCGCGCCGCGCCCGCGGCGGGTCGGGTCCATTGAACCTGAGCCCGCCGGGCCGGGTGGGCGGATCCACCCTGATTCCGCCATTGGGGCAACCGGCCGGGCCGGGACCACCGCCAGGTCAGCCGCGGGCGGCGCGCCGCCGGGCCGGGGCGGTCGGGCGCTGCTGGCCGCGCGGCCAGAGGCCGAGGTCAAGACCGCGGCGGGCGGCCTGGGTGCGGTTGCGGACGTCCAGCTTGGTGTAGATGTTGGCGAGGTGCCGCTGCACGGTGGCCGGGCTGATCCGCAGCTGCGCGGCGATCTCCCGGTTGGTCAGCCCGCCGGCTACCTGCTCCAGCACCTGCGTCTCGCGGGCGGACAGCAGCTCCAGCGGCGGTCCGGCGCGGCTGCCGCCGGCCGCCCCGACCAGCGCCGCGCGGATCTGCTCGAGCAGCATCTCGTCGCCCATCCGCTGCGCGATCGACCGGCTCTGCCGCAGCAGCCGCAGGCCCTTCGCGGTGTCGCCGAGCGCGCACAGCGCCTGGCCCAGCCCGCAGGCGGCCAGCGCGTGGAACCGGCCGGCGCCGGACTGCACGGCCGAGTCCAGCGCCTGCCGGAACGGGGTGACCGCGGCGGCGTAGTCGTTGTCGCAGAGCAGGTTCTCGCCCAGGTTGATGCGCAGCAGGATGATCAGGAAGTCGTCGCCGAGCGACTCGGCCAGCCCCATCGCGTCGGCCAGCAGGGCGCGCGCCTCGGTCAGCTGCCGGCGCTGGGTGTAGACGTCGGCCAGGTTGGCCATCGTCATCGCCAGCGACCGGTCGTCGCCCAGGCTGCGCTTGGCCTCCAGGCTGAGCCGGCAGTACCGCTCGGCCGCCTCCAGGTCGTGCTGGTCGGCGGTGAGGCTGCCCAGGTTGTTCAGGGTGGACGCCAGCTCCTGCTGGTCGCCGGCCCGGCGCTGGTGGGTCAGCGCCCGCTCCAGCAGCTCGCGGGAGCGCTGCATGTCACCGCGGTACTTGGCGGCGCCGCTGCGGGCGGTCAGCGCGCGGCCGATCCAGAGCAGGTCGTCCTCGCGTTCCAGCCGGGCCAGGGCGGTCGCGGCGAGCCGGTCGGCGTCCTCGTAGTCGCCGATGTCCATGGCCAGCAGTGCCTCGGCGGTGCCGGCCCGGGCCCGCATCAGCGGGCCGGCGGTCGACTCCCGGAACGCGCGCAGCCAGTGCCGCCCCTCGACCAGCCGGCCGGACCGGCGCCACCAGCCGAGCAGGCTGACCGCCAGCTCGGCGCCCCGGTCCGGGTCGGCCCCGGCGTACCAGCCGAGCGCGGCGTGCACGTTGCCGGCGACCAGGTCGAGGCGCTGCGGCCAGCCGCCCCGGTCGGCCCGGAACCGGTCCGCCTCGGCGTGGCGGCACAGCTCCCGGAAGTGCGCGGCGTGCCGGGTCTGGGCGAGTGCGGCGCCGCCGGACCGGTCCAGCTCGCGCCGGCCCCAGCCGCGCAGCGGGTCGAGCAGCCGGTAGTGCCCGCTGCCCGGCTCCGGGCTGAACTCCAGCCAGGACACGTCGACCAGCCGGCGCAGCGCGGCCAGCAGCGCGGCCCCGGACAGGTCGGTCACCGCCTGGATGTCCTCCACCGTGCACGGCCCGACGAACACCGACAGCGCCGCGACCAGGTCGCGGTCGGCGGTGGTGAGCAGCGCCGAGCTCCACTCGATCGCCGCGGTCAGCGTCCGGTGCCGCTCGTGCTCGGCCCGCGGGTCGGCGAGCAACTGCTCCCGGGTGTCCCAGTGCTGCAGCAGCTCGGCCGGGGACAGCGTGCCCATCCAGGCCGCGGCCAGCCCGATCGCCAGCGGGATGCCGTCCAGCCGGCGGCAGATCTCCACCACGTCGGCGAGGCCGGACCCGATCGCCACCCCGGCCGTCGCCAGCCCCGCGGTCGCCAGCCCGGCCGTCGCCAGCCCCGCTGCCTCCAATCCGCCGGTGCCCGCCCCGGCGGCGGTGGTCGCCGCCCCGGCGGCGGCGGTGGTCGCCGGCCCGGCGAAGCCGGGCGCCCGTTCCCGTGCCCGGGCCAGGAACAGCCGCACCGCGTCGTACCCGGCGGCCGGATCGACGGCCGCGTACCCGCCGGCCGGATCGACGGCCGGGTCCGGCCCGACCGGGGGCGGCAGAGCCAGGCCGGGCACCCGCCAGACCCGCTCGCCCGGCACGCCGAGCGGCAGCTGGCTGGTGGCCAGCACGCGCAGCCCGGGCGCCTGCTCGAGCAGCTGCCGCAGCAGCTCGTGCAGCGAGTCGGCGACGTGCTCGCAGGTGTCCAGGAACAGCACGCCGGACGCGTCGCGCAGCGCGTGCGCGATCGCGGCCCGCTCCGGCACGTTCGGCTTGCCGCGCACGCCGAGTGCCATCGCTACCGCGGCCGGGGCCAGCTCGGCGTCCCGCACGGTGTCCAGCCGGACCGCGCCGAGCACCGGGTCGCCGGCCCGCCGCAGCAGCTCGACGGCGAGCCGGGACTTCCCCACCCCGCCGGCACCGGTCAGCGTGAGCGTCCGGCAGCCGGCCCAGAGCGGCAGGAGTTCGGCCAGCTCGCGGTCCCGGCCGATGAACGGGCGCAGGTCGACCGGCAGGCCGGAGCCCGGGCCGGGCCGGCCGCCGGGCTCGGCGGCCGCGGTCTGCCGGCCCAGCTGCTCCAACCGTGCCTTCGACCGGGCGGACGGCACCGCCCGGCCACCCTCCCAGCGGTTGACCGTGGCGAACGAGACGCCGAGGCGCTGCGCCAGCTGTTCCTGGGACAGCCGCAGCCGGGTTCGCAGTGCGCGCAGCTGCTCGACGAAATCCGGCTCGCTGAACTCCGGACCGTTGTCGCCCCCCGCGCCCGTGGCATCCTCCCGACCTGATTCGCACCCCGGCGGTGCTATAGCGACCGTCTCGTCCCGTTCACCCGGCGATTTAGTGCGTTGGCCCAACAGTCTGCCCGAACGTGCAAGCGCTGAACGACATTTTCTGGTCTACTCTGCGGCCGCGAGGCTGGTCTCTGCATGTTTCGGTCGATGCCAGCTGATCGCATTCACCCGTATGGTCGTATCGACGGCGACGCAAATCGACGTCGGGGCAGGCGTGCAACGGGGGCGGTCGGAGACGCATCGGCCCATCGGCACGCCACGGGATTGCTTACGTCGCCCGGCGCCTCGCCGCAGCGAGGCCCGCGCGCCGGCGCTGCTTCGGCGTCCCTGAGCCCGACGCCGGCCGGGTAGCGCCGGCCGCAGCGGGGCCCCGGTTCCGTCCGTCCCGGCTCGGATCAGGCCGGCTCAGCCTGGATCAGCCTGGCGGCTGGCTCCGCCTGGCAGCCCGGGATCGGCCGGTGCCAGCCCGGCCCCGGACCGCCCGGCCCTGGACCGCCCGGTCCCCGGGCGTGGTCGTGGTCCGGGACATCCGGGACCTCGGCCAGCTTCGGTCAATCGTCGTCCGCGCTGGCCAGCTGGGTGGCGTAGGCCCGGAGCAGGTCGTGCATGCCGTAGCGGCCGGTGTCGGCCGGGTGCCGCCGGGCCGGCTGGATCAGGTGCGCCCGGGCCAGCAGGTCGAGCAGTTGCCGGGCGCGGTCCAGGGACGTGTTGGTGAGCGCGGCCGCGATCTGGGTGTCCAGGTCCGGGCCGGGGTAGAGGCCGAGCAGCCGGAACGCCCGGGCGGCCTGCGCCGGCAGGTGCCGGTACGACCAGGAGAAGACGGCCCGGACCGCGGTGTGCCGGTCGCCGCCGGCGTCCAGCAGGTCCAGCCGGCGGCGGTCGTCGGCGAGGTCGGAGACGATCTGCCGCAGCGGGGTGCTCGGCCGGCTGGCGGCCAGCTCGGCGGCGACCCGCAGCGCCAGCGGCAGCCGGGCGCACTGCTCGGCCAGCGTGGCCGCGGCGCCCGGCTCGGCCGCCACCCGGCCGCCGAGCAGCGTGCGCAGCAGGGTCAGCGCGTCCGGCGGTGGCAGCAGGTCCAGGTCGAGCCGGTGCGCGCCGTGCCGGGCGATCAGGCCGGCCAGCGAGTCCCGGCTGGTCACCAGCACGAAGCAGGACGGGGCCCCGGGCAGCAGGGGGCGCACCTGGTCGACGGTGGCCGCGTTGTCCAGCATCACCAGCAGCCGCCGGCCGGAGACCTCGGTGCGGAACCGGGCGGCGCGGTCGTCCAGGGTGGTCGGTATCTCGTGCCCGGGCACGCCGAGCGCGGCGAGGAAGCCGGCCAGCGCCTCGCTCGCCGACATCGGCTGCTCCGGGTCGTAGCCGCGCAGGTCGACGTACAGCTGGCCGTCCGGGAAGCGGGCCCGGGTGCGGTGCGCCCAGCGGACCGCGAGCGCGGTCTTGCCGACGCCCGCGGTGCCGGACACCGCCGCGATCATCACCGCGGTCGGCTCGCCGGCCGTCTCCGGCTGCTCGGCGCTGGCCAGCAACTGGTCCAGCTCGGCCAGCTCGTCGGCGCGACCGGTGAACGCGTGCACGTCGGCCGGTAGCTGGGCCGGCAGGGTCCGGCCCACCGCCGGGCGGGCCGCGCCGGCATCGGGCTCCGCGGCCGGGGGGCGGGCCCGGGCGTGGCCGAGGTCGCCGCGCAGCACCGCGGTGTAGACCGCGCGCAGGTCCGCGCCCGGCTCCACGCCGAGCTCCTGTACCAGCCGGGCCCGGGCGGCGGCGTAGCAGTCCAGCGCCTCGGCGTCCCGGCCGGCGGCCACGAACGCCCGCATCAGCACGCCGATCAGCGGCTCCGCCCGGGGATGGTCGGCGGCCAGGTCGCGGACCGAGCCGATCACCTCGTCCGGCTGGCCCAGCCGCAGCTCCGCGTGCGCCCACTGGACCACCGCGTCCAGCCGCTGCTTCTGCCAGCTGTCCCGCATCCGGGCGGCCCACTCGCCGGGCAGGTCGGCCAGCGGGACGCCGCGCCAGAGATCCAGCGCGGCGTGCAGCAGTTCGACCCGTTCCGGATCACCGCGGTGCGGGTCGCGGGCGGCCGCCACCAGCCGGCGGAACCGGCGCAGGTCGACCTGGTCCGGCTCGATCTCCAGCAGGTAGCCGCCGGCGCGCCGGGCCAGCCGGCCGGGGGACTCGTCCCCGCCGGCCTCGGCCTGCTCCAGCGCCTGCCGGATCCGGGTGATGTGCGCGTAGAGCGCCGGTTTGGCGCCGATCGGGGGCGCGTCGTCCCAGACCCGGTCGATCAGCGTGCGCAACATGACCGGCCGGCCGGAGTCCACCGCCAGCGCCGCGAGCACCGCCCGCTGCTGGGGCGGGCCCAGGTCGAGCCAGCGCCCGCCGACCCGGATCTCGACAGGACCGAGAAGCCGCAACTCCACCAAGCACACCTCGGTTCGGCAGGTCTTCGCCGCGACGACCCCCGAAATGCCAAGAACTCTACAAGAGGGCCACAAGGTCCCGGTATATGTGCCAGACGCAGCCTTTAGGCACCCATCTTCCGGCGAAGCGGTACACACCGGCGGAACACGCCGTGTACGTCGCTTCGCCGGGCGGCCGGCGCGGCGGTCGGAACCCCGATGCGGTCGATGCCTGTGCCGCGGTGGGCACCGGAAGGAGGTACCCCCACGAGGGTCGGTCAAAACCGGTGGTCCGCCACCCCACCGCTCTAGGTCATCGGCGACTGGTCGGAGGCGCCGTGACAAGCGCCTCTCGCCGTCTCAAACCGCGAAGGGGAGTCATGAAGAGTGTGAAGATCGGCCTCAGCTTGTTAGCCGCGGCCAGCGCGCTCGCGCTGACCCTGGCCCCAGCCGCGAACGCGGCGCCCTCCTCGGCAAGTGCCGCGCCAGCGGCCGCCGCTATCGCCCCGGCCCTGGTCTCGACCACGGCCAAGCCGCCGGTCCGGATCACCCCGGCCGGCGCGCAGACGAACGCCGACCAGGACGGAGCCTGCAACAGCCTCACCAACGGTGATGGCGACTTCTGCTTCTGGTTCAGCGCGAACTTCGTCGGCAGCCTGGCGGACTACTTCACCAGCAAGGCCAACCTGAACACGCTCACGTACCTCACCCCCGGCCTGGGGCTCGGCCAGGTGGTCGGCAACGACTCGGAGTCGTCGCTCAACGCCGACACCCGGCTCAGCGTGGTCGTGTTCACCGGTGTGAACGGGACCGGCGCGGCCGGCCTGGTCAACCCGCGCGGGTTCGGCAACTTCAACGCGACCTTCATCAACAACGTCGAGTCCTTCCGCTTCATGTAGGCGGCGGCCGGTCCGCCGTCCCCGAACCGGCGGACCGGCCACCCACCCAGGGGAGTGGTCGAGTGGCACAGCAGGCTGGTACCCGGTCGCGGTGGCTGGTGGGCGCGGTGACGGCAGTGGTGGCGGCTGCCGTCGCGGCCGCGACGGCTGGCTGCGGCGGACCGGCGGCGGCCGCCCGGAACCCGGACCAGCCGGACCAGGTGCCGCGCCTGCTGCGCAGCGCCGACCTGCGACTGCCGCTGGACGACTACTACCTGTCGGTGGCCGAGGGGCAGCGGCTGGCCCGGGCCGGACGGGCGCTGCTGAACCAGTGCGTGCGCGGGTTCGGCTTCGACTACACCGCCCCGGACCCGGTGCGGACCGGCCCGCGGACCTGGACCGAGCGCCGGTACGGGCTGACCGACCCGGCGCAGGCGGCCGGCGGCTACTGGGCCGCCGACCGGGTCACGGCGGCAACGTCCGGCCGCCCGGCCAACACCTCGACCGCCGCCGAAGGCGACGTGGTGACCGGCCGGGGCGCGCAGGTGGTGCGCGGCCGGCGGGTGCCGGCGGGTGGCTGCGCGGACGAGGCGCAGCGCCGGCTGACCGCGGGCAGCCCGGCCGGTGCGGACCAGACGCTGGCCCAGCGGCTCGGCTCGGACACCTTCTTCGGCTCGCAGCGGGACCCGCGGGTGCGGGCGGTGTTCAGCCAGTGGTCGGCGTGCATGCGGGCGGCCGGCTTCAACTACGCCGCCCCGCTCGATCCCCCCAGGGACGCACGCTTCCAGCGGGCCGTCAGCCCGGTGGAGATCGCCACCGCCAGGGCGGACGTGGCGTGCAAGCAACGGACCAACCTGGTCGGCGTCTGGTTCACCGTCGAGGCCGACCAGCAGCGGCCGCTGGTCGAGGCCAACCGGGCCGCGCTGCGGTTGGCCCGGGCCGCGTTCCAGGCCGAACTCGCGGTCGCCGCTCAGGTAGGCGCCTGACCTGCTATTCGTGGCGAAACATACCTGAAAAGCAAGTTCTTTCATAATAAATACATCTATGCTAACTTCCGACCCGGAGTAAGCACGTGTGGGCTAAATAGAGGGGCCGACCGTTCCTCCTAATGGCCCGCCGTGGTCACCTTCCGCCAGAGGAGGCCTTGGAGCCGTGGACGCCGAACAGCCCCGCGAAGCCAGCGACACCCCAGAACACACCGTCACCCGCCGCAACGCGCTGAAGGGCGCCGCTGCCCTGGCTACGGCCATGGGCACGCTCGAGCTCGTCGGCAAGGGCGCCCACCTGCCCGAGCGGGTCGCCTATGCCGACGTCAGCGCCGCCGCCCTGCCCGACATCCAGTTCGACATCGGCGCCTTCATCGCGCCGGTGCAGAACCTGGGCGGCATCCCGATGCAGCTCCCGCCGGTGCACACGGTCTTCCTGACCGCCCGGCTGCTGCGCACGCCGAACCGCACCGACCAGACCAACCTGACCAACGCGATGAACACGATCGAGGCCAACTACCCGTTCGCCGCCGGTGGCGTGATCACGTTCGTCTCGTACGGCCTGCCGTACTTCCGCCGGCTGCCCGCCGCGCTGGTGAACTCGGCCATCCCGAAGCTGCGGTCGAACACCGCGCGCTCGGTGCTGGAGGAGGCCGTCGCCAGCCCGACCGACGTCGGCCAGCCCGGCATCACCAAGCTGAACTTCAACGTCCCGGTCCGGATCGAGAACAACGACGTGCTGTTCACGCTGCGCGGCGACAACCAGACCTTCGTGCAGGACGTGATCTCCTGGCTCGGCGGCAGCAACCGGCTGGTCGGGCGGGCGGTCCCGTCGCCGGCCTTCGCCGGTCTGCTGCAGTTCACCTCCAGCCGGGCCATGTTCACCCAGCTGGGCATGCCGAAGTTCGTGGCCGGCCAGATCGGCGCACCGTGGGCGCCGTTCATCCACCCGCAGACGCCGATGTGGATGGGCTTCGCCGACCAGCAGGTGAACGCCTCCGGGCCGGCCGCGATCTGCACGTTCGCCGGCAACCCGTCGGCCCGGCTGACCACCGCGGTGGCCGGCGACTACTTCGACAACGGCTCGATCCAGCACCTGTCGCACGTGATCCTGGACATGCGCCAGTTCTTCGACATGGACGCCAACAACGTGCCGGGTGACGACGCGGTGTTCACCGAGCGGGTGCAGTACATGTTCCACAGCCCGGCGATCAACCCCGGCAACGCCGACCAGCTCACCAACTCCGGCGGCCCGGCGTTCCTGCCCAACGACAACCGCGGCGTGAACTACGCGCGGCAGACCGCGCAGGGCATCGGCACCGAGGACAACGAGCGCCGGATCGGCCACCTGTCCACGCTGCAGCGGTCCTCCCGCGCCGCCGACGGCACGCCCATCCACGTCCGGATGGACGGCCCCGGCTTCGACAACATGGACGTCCCGGGCGGCAGCAAGCAACCCAAGCTGCAGTTCACCGTGTTCGTCCCGACCGCCGACTTCTTCGCCACCATGCGCCGCAACCAGGCCTCCCTCGACCTCACCACCGAGTTCGACATCGACGAGGACGAGAACGGCCTGGAGCGGTTCCTGACCACCACCCGGCGGCAGAACTTCCTCATCCCGTCGCGCCAGCACCGGGCGTTCCCGCTGGTGGAGTTCACCTGATCGGTCCGGATCTGATTGATCGGCTGGATCTGATCGACCAGCCGGTCCGGATCGATCCGGCGGTCCGCCGGGCCGACTGACCGCCGGGCCGACTGACCGCCGATCCGCAACCCGGCCGCTGCCGTGCCGGCCCTGGGCCACCTGGCGCCAGGGCCGGTGGCGGCGGGGTTCTGAGTGTCCGTTTCCGCTGGCCCAGCGTTGTGCCGGCCCAGCGTGTGTGGCCCGGTCGGGCGGCGACCGGCCGGGCCGCCGCCGGGGCAGCCGGTCCGGACGTCAGCCGCCCGGGGTCGGCCCGCCCGGGTGAGCCCGCGCGGACGTCCGGCCGCCCGAGGTCAGGACGACAGGAGGTCAGGCCGCGGGGACGGATTCCAACGCGGCGACGGCGGCGCCCCGGGCGCCGGCCATGTCCAGGTCCGGCACCAGCGCGAAGGTGGCCACCCGGACCTGCTCCTCGCGCAGCGCCGCGTGCTGCTTGACCGTGTCCAGGAACCACTCGCGGAACCGCGGCGCGGTCTCCACCACGCCGCCGCCGACGAAGTACGCGCTCGGGTCGCTGTAGTTGGCGGCGATCGTGAACAGCCGGCCGAGTGCCATCGCCTGCTGCTCGAAGATCCGCAGCGCCAGCTCGTCGCCGCGCTCGCCGAGACCGCGCACCATCTTCGCCGCCGTCGCCAGCGAGCCGACCCGGCCCAGCTCGTGCCCGGGGTACCGGGTCAGCCAGAACGGCAGCAGGTTCTTCTCGATCGCGGTCAGCGAGGCCACGCTCTCCGCGTCCCCGACGAAGCCGCAGTTGCAGTGCGGCACCGGCTGACCGGGGGCGAGCAGGCCGTGCATCGGGATGTGCACGTGGCCCAGCTCGCCGGCCATCCCGGCGGCGCCGCGGACCACCCGGCCGGCCTCGATCACCCCGCCGCCGAGCCCGGTGCCGACGATCGCCGCGATCGACGAGTGCAGCAGCGCCGCCGGCCCGAACTGCACGTGGTGCGCGTACAGGGCGGCCGCGTTGCCGTCGTTGTTGTAGACGACCGGCAGGCCGAGCCGGGTCGCCAGGGCGCCGCGGAAGTCGAACCCGCGCCAGGCCGGCTGGGAGAAGTTCGTCGCGCCCTTGGACGAGATGATGCCGTCCGCGCTGGCCGGGCCGGGGGTGTCCAGGCCGACCGCGCGCACCGCGTCCCGCGGCACGCCGGTCAGCTCCAGCACGCTGTCCAGGGCGAGCACCAGCGCCTCGACCGCGACCGCCGGGCCTTCCTGCACCCGGCTCGGGGTCTCGGCCATCCGGTCCACCAGGAACTTGCCAGAGGCGTCCAGCACCGTGGCGTTGTTGCTGTTGCCGCCGTTGTCGAGCCCGACGACGACCCACTCGTCCACAGACCGCATGTTGCACCCCTTGCTCGGCTCCTCCACGGCGGGGTCCCTCCCGCGCCTCGGGGCCGGACCGCGGTGCATTGACCCCCGACCGGGAAGCGTAAGCCACGTCGGCAGCGGGCGCCGGGTCAGGGACAATGTGGACGCTGATGCTTCGAGTCGCGGCGGGTCCGGGTAACGCGAACGAGGGCGACAGGCTCGGACTGAGATAGCGGCGCGGTCGCGGTTGCCCTCGGGGAGGGTTCGATGAGTTCACCAGATGGGAGCCCGGGTGCGGGCCGGCTGGCCTCGTCCGTCGAGGTCACGGCCAGGCCTGCCGGTGCCGGTGCCGCGCCACCGGCGCCGCCACCGGACACGTACCCGGTGGCGCCGAGCGGTGCCCAGGTCGAGCTGCGCTGGGGAGACCAGCGCGCGACCGTGGTCGAGGTCGGCGGCGGGCTGCGTGAGTACGAGGTCGGTGGTCGCCCGGTGCTGGACGGCTACGACCGGTCCGCGATGTGTACCGGTGGCCGCGGCCAGCTGCTGGTGCCCTGGCCGAACCGGATCGCCGACGGCCGGTACGAGTACGACGGCCAACCGATGCAGCTGCCGCTGTCCGAGCCGGTGCAGAAGCACGCCATCCACGGGCTGACCAGGTGGGCGTCGTGGCAGCTCACCCAGCCGGACCCGGCCACGGTGCTGGCCGCGTACCTGCTGCACCCGCAGCCGGGGTACCCGTTCACGCTGCACTGCGCGGCGGCGTACCGGCTGGGTCCGGACGGGTTGACCGTCGACCTGGCGGTGACCAACCGGTCCGCGCGGGCGGCCCCGGTCGGCCTTGGCACGCACCCGTACCTGCTGGTCGGCGACGCGCTGGTCGATGCGGCCCAGCTGCAGGTGCCGGGGCGGACCAGGCTGATCAGCGACCGGCGCGGCATCCCCACCGGGCGGGAGGACGTGGCCGGCACCGGGCACGACTTCCGCGAGCCGGGCCCGATCGGGGACCTGCTGCTGGACACCGCCTACACCGACCTGATCCGCGATCCGGACGGCCGGGCGCGGGTCTGCCTGACCACCCCGGATGGCTGGCAGCTCGTCCTCTGGTCGGACGAGAACTGGCCGTACCTGCAGGTCTACACCGGTGACACGCTGGCGGTGCCGGAGCGCCGGCGCAGCCTGGCGGTGGAACCGATGACCTGCCCGCCGAACGCCTTCAACTGCCCGGACCAGCCACTGCTGGCGCCGGCCGGGACGGTCGGCGGCACCTGGGGCATTCAGGCCGGGCCGGCGTAGCGATATCTCACTCCCGATCGGCGTAGGGATGGTGCGGCGACTCGCCGTATTCATCCCTACGCCGATCGGCGTGCTCATTTGTATCCACTGCTGTCACAAATCGGTGCCTACCTGATTGAAGGGTTCCGTGCTAGGTTCCCGCCGCAGTAAAGACGACTAGGCCAAAAAGAGGTCTCCCCTAGCTGTACGTGACCACGGCCAGTCATGTGTCCCCTTACCGCCAGAAGGAGGACTCTTACGTGGATGCTCTGCGGCCGCCAGAGGCCGAGCCCACCAATCCGAGCAGTTCCCATTCCGGGGTCACCCGCCGCGTCGCTCTGAAGGGAGCGGCCGCCGCGGCCATGGCCGTGGGCACGCTCGAGCTCGTCGGCAAGGTCGCGCACCTGCCGAACCGGGCCGGCGCGGCCGAAGCCGGTGCCGGAGCCGGGCCCGCCGCGGCCGGCGCGTTGCCCGACATCCAGTTCGACATCGGCAACTTCATCGCCCCGGCGCGCAGCCTGGGCGGCGTGCTGATGCAGCTGCCTCCGGTGAACACGGTGTTCCTGACCGCCCGGCTGCTGCGCCGGCCGGGGCGGGCCGACCAGGCCGAGCTGGCCCGGGCGATGAACACGCTGGAGGCGACGTACCCGTTCTCGGCCAGCGGCCTGATCACGTTCATCTCGTACGGCCTGCCGTACTTCCGCCGGCTGCCGGCGTCGATCGTGAGCTCGGCGATCCCGCGGCTGCGCCTGAACAACGCCCGCTCGGCGCTGGAGGAGGCGGTGCCGTCACCGACGGACGTCTCCACCGCGAACCCGACGATCACCAAGCAGCGGTTCAACGTGCCGGTCCGGATCGAGCGCAACGACATCCTGGTCACGCTGCGCAGCGACAGCCAGGCGATCATCCAGGACGCCATCGCCTGGATCGGCGGCAGCAACCGGCTGCGGGGCCGGCAGGTCGGCTCGCCGGCCTTCGGCGGCCTGCTCCAGCTGACGTCCAGCCGGGCCATGTTCACCGGGCTCGGACTGCCGCGCAACGTCGCCGCGCAGGCCGACCTGCCGTTCACCCGGTTCCTGCACCCGGAGTCGCCGATGTGGATGGGCTTCGCCGACCAGCAGGTGAACGCGGCCGGGCCGGCGTCGATCTGCACGTTCGCCGGCAACGCGTCGTCCCGGCTGACCACGGCGCGGCCCGGCGACTACTTCGACAACGGCTCGATCCAGCACCTGTCGCACGTGATCCTGGACATGCGCCAGTTCTTCGACATGGACGCCAACAACGTGCCGGGTGACGACGCGGTGTTCACCGAGCGGGTGCAGTACATGTTCCACTCGCCGGCGATCGACCCGGGCAACGCCGACCAGCTGACCGACTCCGGTGGGCCGGCGTTCCTGCCGAACGACAACCTGGGTCCCAACTACGCGCGGCAGACCGCGCAGGGCATCGGCACCGAGGACAACGAGCGCCGGATCGGCCACCTGTCCACGCTGCAGCGCTCCTCCCGGGCCGCCGACGGCACCCCCGTCCACATCCGGATGGACGGGCCCGGCTTCGACACGATGGATGTGCCGGGCGGGACGCGGGAACCGAAGCTGCAGTTCACCGCGTTCGTACCGACCGCGGAGTTCTTCGCCAGGATGCGCCGCAACCAGGCCTCGCTCGACCTGGCCACCGAGTTCGAGATCGACGAGGACGAGAACGGTCTGGAGCGGTTCCTGACCGCGACCCGCCGGCAGAACTTCCTGATCCCGTCGCGGCGGCACCGGGCCTTCCCGCTGGTGGAGTTCCTGTAGAGCCCGGCCGGGGCCGCCGTCGCCAGCGGCCCCGGCACAAGACAAACGCGGGGCCCGGTAACCCCCCACCGGGCCCCGCGTTTGCGTGGCTGGGCACTCCTGCGCTTGCCTACGGCTCCTGGATCGTCGTGCGGAGCTCGCCGCTGCCGGTGATGAACGGGCCGGGGACCTCAAGCTCGACGGTGGGCTTGGCCTCGCTGGTGAAGGTGAAGGCGGGGTTGTCGTCGGCGCCGTCGCTGTCGACGATGATGATCTGGCCGGGGCGGATCTCGCCGAAGAGGATCTTCTCGGAGAGGGTGTCTTCGATTTCGCGTTGGATGGTGCGGCGTAGTGGTCGGGCGCCGAGGACGGGGTCCCAGCCGCGCTTGGCGAGGAGTGCCTTGCCGGCGGGGGTGACTTCCAGGCCCATGTCCTTGTTCTTGAGTTGGCTGTCGACGCGGGTGAGCATGATGTCGACGATCTGGACGATCTCGTCTTCGGAGAGTTGGTGGAAGACGATGATGTCGTCGATCCGGTTGAGGAACTCGGGTCGGAAGTGTTGCTTGAGTTCGTCGGTGACCCGGTTCTTCATGCGTTCGTAGTTGGAGGCGGTGTCGTTGCCGGCCTGGAAGCCCAGCGACACGGCCTTGGCGATGTCGCGGGTGCCGAGGTTGGTGGTGAGGATCAGGACGGTGTTCTTGAAGTCCACGATCCGGCCCTGGCCGTCGGTCAGGCGGCCGTCCTCGAGGACCTGCAGCAGGGTGTTGAACACGTCCGGGTGGGCTTTTTCGACCTCGTCGAACAGGACGACGGAGAACGGCTTGCGGCGGACCTTCTCGGTCAGCTGCCCGCCCTCGTCGTAGCCGACGTAGCCCGGAGGTGCGCCGACCAGGCGGGAGACGGTGTACCGGTCGTGGAACTCCGACATGTCCAGCTGGATCAGCGCGTCGTCGTCACCGAACAGGAACTCCGCCAACGCCTTGGACAACTCGGTCTTCCCGACGCCCGACGGCCCAGCGAAGATGAACGACCCACCGGGGCGCTTGGGGTCCTTGAGGCCGGCGCGGGTGCGCCGGATGGCCTGGGAGACGGCCTTGATCGCCTGCTGCTGGCCGACGACCCGGCGGTGCAGCTCGTCCTCCATGTGCAGCAGCCGGGAGGTCTCCTCCTCGGTCAGCTTGAAGACCGGGATGCCGGTCCACAGGGCGAGGACCTCGGCGATCTGCTCGTCGTCGACCTCGGCGACGACGTCCATGTCGCCGGCCTTCCATTCCTTCTCCCGGGCGGCCTTCTGGCCGAGGAGCTGCTTCTCCCGGTCGCGGAGGGTGGCGGCCTTCTCGAAGTCCTGCGCGTCGATGGCGGACTCCTTCTCCCGCCGCACCTCCGCGATCCGCTCATCGAACTCCCGCAGGTCCGGCGGGGCGGTCATCCGCCGGATCCGCATCCGGGCGCCGGCCTCGTCGATCAGGTCGATCGCCTTGTCCGGCAGGAACCGGTCGGAGATGTACCGGTCGGCGAGGCTGGCCGCGGCGACCAGGGCGGCGTCGGTGATCGAGATGCGGTGGTGCGCCTCGTACCGGTCGCGCAGGCCCTTGAGGATGTCGATGGTGTGCGCCACGGTCGGCTCGCCGACCTGGATCGGCTGGAACCGGCGCTCCAGCGCGGCGTCCTTCTCCAGGTATTTGCGGTACTCGTCCAGCGTGGTCGCGCCGATCGTCTGCAGCTCGCCGCGGGCCAGCATCGGCTTGAGGATGCTGGCGGCGTCGATGGCCCCCTCGGCGGCGCCGGCTCCGACCAGGGTGTGGATCTCGTCGATGAACAGCACGATGTCACCGCGGGTGCGGATCTCCTTGAGGACCTTCTTCAACCGCTCCTCGAAGTCACCCCGGTACCGGCTGCCGGCAACGAGCGCGCCGAGGTCGAGGGTGTAGAGCTGCTTGTCCTTCAGGGTCTCCGGCACCTCGCCCTTGACGATGGCCTGGGCGAGGCCTTCCACGATCGCGGTCTTGCCGACGCCGGGCTCGCCGATCAGCACCGGGTTGTTCTTCGTCCGGCGGGAGAGCACCTGCATCAGGCGCTCGATCTCCTTCTCCCGGCCGATCACCGGGTCGAGTTTCGACTCCCGGGCGCCCTGGGTGAGGTTGCGGCCGAACTGGTCGAGCACCAGCGAGGTGGACGGCGTGCCCTCGGTGGCGGTGCCGGCCGGCTCCTTGCCCTGGTAGCCGGACAGCAGCTGGATGACCTGCTGCCGCACCCGGTTCAGGTCGGCGCCGAGCTTCACCAGTACCTGGGCGGCGACACCCTCGCCCTCGCGGATCAACCCGAGCAGGATGTGCTCGGTGCCGATGTAGTTGTGCCCCAGCTGCAGCGCCTCACGCAGCGACAGCTCCAGCACCTTCTTCGCCCGCGGCGTGAACGGGATGTGCCCCGACGGCGCCTGCTGGCCCTGACCGATGATCTCCTCGACCTGCTGGCGCACGCCTTCGAGGGAGATGCCGAGGGACTCCAGCGCCTTGGCCGCGACGCCCTCGCCCTCGTGGATCAACCCGAGCAGGATGTGCTCAGTCCCGATGTAATTGTGGTTCAACATGCGCGCTTCTTCTTGCGCCAGAACCACAACCCGCCGCGCCCGGTCAGTGAACCTCTCGAACATACGTTGACCCTATGCCGTCAGGGGTGTCGTCGTCTTCCCGTGGCTTGCGCGCAGAGCGAACCTGATCTTCCTAGCCGGGTCTTTTGTCCATCGCCCTGCGGCTTATACTCAGTTTTCTGGTGTTCTGTACTGTGTCAGTCCGTGATCAGGAGGACGTCGAGAGTACGCGGCCCGTGCACTCCCTCGACCCGGTCCAGCTCGATGTCGCTGGTCGCCGACGGCCCCGAGACGAACGTGAGCGGGCGGCTCGGGTCGATCGCTGCGATCGCCTCCGGCACCCCGCCGACGACCTGATCCAGCCGTACCAGGCACAGGTGGTAATCCGGGATCAGCGTCAGCGCCCGCCGGCCGCACACCGCCGACCCGTCCAGCACGATCGTCCCGGTCTCCGCGATCCCCACCGCCGCTCCGGTCAGCGCTCCGTCCACCGCGTCCAACTCCGCCGTCGACAGCGGCGGCTGATCGACGGCGCACCCGCAGCTGGCCGGCCACCAGGTCCGGTCCAGCCCCGGCGGCACCGCGAGTCTCCGCACGTTCCGGGCGGTGACCGCCGCCTCGACGGCCGCCGCCACGTCGCCCGGGCCGACCCGGGTGACCGTCGCCCGGTAGTCCGCCACCCGCTCCGCGAACACGTCCGCCAGTTCGCCCGCCGCGTACAGCCCGCGCCGGTAGCCGCGCGGCACCTCGACCGCCCGGTCCCGGTCCGGCCCCAGCGCCGACCGGATCCGACCGAGGATCTGCTCCCGCGCACTCACCCGACCTCACCCCCTCCAGCCGGACCTCCAGTCGGACCTCCTCCTGCCGGGCTCCCTCCGGCCGGGCCGTGGGTTCGGTGTGTTGGCGGTCCGGCTGCTTGCGGTCCTACCGGGCCGTGGGCTCGGTGTGCCGTCGGGCTGAGCGTCCGCCGGGCGGCTGGTCGGTACTCGTGCTGGCCGGCCGCTGGTCGCCGGCCGCCGGCGGGCTGCTGGTTCACCGGGACCTGCCTCGCTCGCGGGCCCACCAGGCGCGGAACGGTTCGGGCGGGATCGGCGGCAGGTCCCGGGACGACGTCCAGGCCGACAGCGGGCCGGGCAGCCGGCCGGCCAGCGGGGCCAGCCTGGTGCCGCGCTGGGCCGCCGCGAGCCGGCGCTCATCGCCGAAGATCCAGGCCATCGCCTGCATGGTGAGCGCCTCTGGGGTGTGCCGCGACTTCGACTCGACCACCTGGTTGCGCAGGTCGACGAGCACTTCGGGGATGTCGATGGCGACCGGGCACACGTCGTAGCAGGCGCCGCACAGCGACGACGCGTACGGCAGCGATGGCGCGTTCTCAACCCCGACCAGCTGCGGGGTGAGGATCGCCCCGATCGGCCCGGGGTAGACCGAGTTGTACGCGTGCCCGCCGGCCCGCTCGTACACCGGGCACACGTTCAGGCAGGCGGAACAGCGGATGCAACGCAGCGCCTGCCGGCCCACCTCGTCGGCGAGCACCTTCGTCCGGCCATTGTCGACCAGGACGATGTGCACCTCGCGCGGACCGTCCTGCGGGTGCACCCCGCGCCACACCGTCGTGTACGGATTCATCCGCTCGCCGGTCGAGGAGCGGGGGAGCAGTTGCAGGAACACTTCGAGGTCGGCCCAGGTCGGCACCAGCTTCTCGATGCCGACCACCGAGATCAGCACCTCCGGCAGGGTGAGGCACATCCGGCCGTTGCCCTCGGACTCCACCACGACCAGCGACCCGGTCTCGGCCACCGCGAAGTTCGCCCCGGAGACGCCGACCTTCGCGGTGAGGAACTTTCGCCGCAGGTGCTTGCGGGCCGCGGCGGCCAGCTCGGTCGGCCGGTCGGTGAGCTCCGGGTCGACGCCGTCGATCGTGCGCAGGAACAGCTCACGCACCTCGGACCGGTTCTTGTGGATCGCCGGCACCAGGATGTGCGACGACCGGTCGTGCCCCAGCTGGACGATCAGCTCGGCCAGGTCGGTCTCGGTCGCGGTGATGCCCTGCGCGGCCAGCGCGTCGTTCAGGCCGATCTCCTCGGTCAGCATCGACTTGACCTTGACGACCTCGTCCGCGCCGCTGGCCCTGGTGATCGCGGCGATGGTGGCGTTCGCCTCGGCCGCGTCCCGGGCCCAGTGCACCTGCGCGCCGGCCGCGGTCGCTGCCTGCTCGAACTGCTCCAGGTAGCGGTCGAGCGAGGCCAGCACCCGGTCCTTGATCGCCTTGCCGGCCTGCCGCAGCTCGGCCCAGTCGTCCAGCTCGCCGACCACCCGGGCTCGCTTGTCCCGGATCGTGGTCGTCGCCTTGCGCAGGTTCCGCCGCAGCTGCGAGTCCGCGACCCCCCGCTTCGCCGCGGCGGGGAACGGCTCCGGCTTGCTCCCGTGCCGCCGGTCCGGCCCGGCGTTCTGAACGTGTCCGGTGTTCTGGGCAGGCCCGGGGGAGCCGCCGTGACCATCGGCGGCCGGTCGGCGCCGGGTCGGGACGCCGAGCCAGGTCCGTGCCATCGTCGCGCCTCCTCAAGATCGGTGCATTGGCCGAGCCGTCTGGACCAGGGTCACCGCACACCCGCTCCGCGGCGCCAGGTGTCGGCACCTCGAGCCGGAGCCGGTGACATCGGTACTGCCCTCCTGTGCGGGTATGGCGGCTGGGTGCCCGGACGCGTTGCCCGGTAACCCGGTACTAGCTACTCGGTGTTGGCGAGGATCTCGGCCAGGTGGACGGCGCGGACACCGCTGCGCAGCCGGCGTAGGCCGCCACCGATGTGCAGCAGGCAGGAGTTGTCGCCGGCGGTGACCACCTCGGCGCCGGTGTCGAGCACCGCCCGCGCTTTGTCGGCCAGCATCGCGGTGGACGTGTCGGCGTTCTTCAGCGCGAACGTGCCGCCGAACCCGCAGCACTGGTCCGCCTGCGGCAGTTCGACCAGGTCGATGCCGCGGACCGCGCGCAGCAGCTGGAGCGGCCGCTCGCCCAGCCGCATCACCCGCAGCGAGTGGCAGGTCGGGTGGTAGGTGACCCGGTGCGGGTAGTAGGCGCCGACGTCGGTCACGCCGAGCACGTCGACCAGGAATTCGGACAGCTCGTGCACCCGCGGGCTGAGCACCCGCACCGCATCCGCCAGCCCCTGGTCGCCAGCGTGCCGGGCCACCATCTCGTGCTGGTGCCGGACCGACCCCACGCACGACCCGCTCGGGCTGACCACCGCCTGGTAGGGCTCGAACACGTCCACGAACCGCCGCACCAGCGGCGCCGCCTCCCGCTGGTACCCGGTGTTGACATGCATCTGCCCGCAGCAGGTCTGGGCCAGCGGGAAGTCCACCTCATGCCCGAGCCGCTCCAGCAGCCGAACGACCGCCTTCCCGGTTTCCGGAAACACCGTGTCGTTGAAACACGTGAGGAACAGCGCGACCCGCATGGTCCGAGCATTGTCGATGCCAGCCAACCTGTCAGCCCGGCGAGCCGACCGAAACCGGCACCACCCGCCGGGCCTGCCTGTTGTGTCGGGCCAATGGGTCGACCGGAGTCGGCCTGGGCCGGCGGGCCGGTTCGGTGTCGGCCGGTGGGTCGACCGGAGTCGGCCTGGCCGGGGGGCCGTTTGGGTCGTCGGGGTGGCGATCGGGCGGGCCTTCCGGCGCGCGCTGGAGTCTGGCAGCGTCGGGTCCCGGCCGGCCACTCGGTCCGCCGGCCGACGGGTTCGTCCTGGTTCGTGCCGCACGGCGCGTCTGTGCGGGCTGGTTCGGCAGGGGAGGCCGGATGTCCGAGATGCTTCGTCACAAGGTGCTGCTCGACGACTTCGAGATGCCGACGCGGTGGTACAACGTTGTCCCGGACCTGCCGAGCCCGCCGCCGCCACCGCTGCACCCGGGCACCCTGCAGCCGGTCGGCCCGGACGACCTCGCCCCGCTGTTCCCGCCGGACATCATCGGGCAGGAGGTCACCGCCGAGCGGTACGTCGACATCCCGGGAGAGGTGCTGGATGTCTACCGGCTCTGGCGGCCGTCGCCGCTCTACCGGGCGCACCGCCTGGAGCGCGCGCTCGGCACGCCGGCGCGCATCTACTACAAGTACGAGGGCGTGTCGCCAGCCGGCTCGCACAAGCCGAATACCGCGGTGCCACAGGCGTTCTACAGCGCCCGGGCCGGCGCCCGGAAGCTGACCACGGAGACCGGCGCCGGCCAGTGGGGCACCGCGCTGGCGTTCGCCTGCACGCTGTTCGACCTCGAGTGCGAGGTTTGGCAGGTCGGTGCCAGCTACGACCAGAAGCCGTACCGGCGGCTGATGATGGAGACCTACGGCGCCACCGTGCACCGCTCGCCGTCCACGCTCACCGCTGCCGGCCGGGCGATCCAGGCGGACAACCCCGAGCACCCCGGCTCGCTCGGCATCGCGATCAGCGAAGCGGTCGAGGTCGCCGCGCAGGACCCGTCCGCCCGCTACGCGCTGGGCAGCGTGCTGAATCACGTGCTGCTGCATCAGACCGTCATCGGCGAGGAGGCGTTGCTGCAGTTCGCCAAGGTCGGCGAGACACCTGACCTCGTGGTCGGCTGCACTGGCGGCGGTTCCAACTTCGGCGGCCTGGTCTTCCCATTCCTCCGGGAGAAGTTGGCCGGCCGGATCGCGCCGACCATCCGGGCGGTCGAGCCGATGTCCTGCCCCTCGCTCACCCGCGGCCGGTACGCGTACGACTTCGGCGACACCGCCGGGCTCACACCGCTGATGAAGATGCACACCCTCGGCCACGGGTTCGTGCCCGACCCGATCCACGCCGGCGGGCTGCGGTATCACGGAATGTCCCCCCTTCTCTCACATGTCTATGAACTGGGTCTGATCGAGGCGCTCGCCGTCCCGCAGACCGAATGCTTCGCCGCCGCTGTCCAGTTCGCCCGCGCCGAGGGCATCGTGCCCGCCCCGGAACCCACCCACGCCCTCGCCGCCTGCGTCCGCGAGGCCTTGGCCTGCAAGGAAACCGGTGAGGAAAAGGTGATCCTCACCGCCCTGTGCGGCCACGGCCACTTCGACCTCGCCGCCTACGACGCCTACCTGTCCGGCCGCATGGTGGACGAGGACCTCACCGACGCCCGCCTCGCCATGGCGCTCAACGACCTCCCAGCCGTCCCGACCGCCTGACCCCGACAGTCCTTCGACCGACCGGACGCGGGTCCTGGGGCTCCCGATGGGCTGGCTGGCGGGCTGCTCGTCAGACCAGGGCGGGCCGGGCCACGGCACCGCTGTCGTAGAGCGATGCGACGGCTTGCTTCGCCCACCGCATCCGCAGCGGGGCGGTGTCCGGGTATTCCCCGAACTCGTGCGCGAGCGCGGCCACGCAGGCCTGCACGCCGCCGTGTGACCGCACGGTCGCGCGGATCGCCGCGTCGACGCTGACGCGGTCCAGCCGGGCGGCGGCGGAGAAGCTCGATACGGCGAGAACCTGGGCGCGGGCGAGGGACAACGTCTGCCGAGACATCTCATCCACCTCCTCGGGATCGCAACGCTCACCAGTAATTCCGCCGCCCGCCGGTCACAACCCCGGTTCCCGTCCCGGAGCGGCACCGTTGCGGACCCACATACCCGATCCACCGAACGCCCTTCCGACGCGCCGCACCCGCCCCACGGTTGCCGGGTCGAGGACCGCTGGTGTCAGGACTGGACGAGGCGGGTAGGCGCTGTCAGGTGGGCACAACCGCGCGTCGACCGGACCGGATCTCGGCCTGGTTCAGACTGCCCGGCGTTCTTGCCACGGTGACCAGGTAGGCCGCCGTGCCAACCCTGATCGGGACGTCGGGCTGGCAGTACCGCGACTGGCGTGGCCGGTTCTATCCCGAGCATCTCGCCCAGCGGCGGTGGCTCGAGCACTACACCGAGTACTTCGCCACCGTCGAACTCAACAACGCGTTCTACCGGCTGCCGGAGAGCTCAACGTTCGCGGGATGGCGAGCTCGTACCCCGTCCGACTTCGTCGTGGCGGTCAAGGCGAGCCGCTACCTCACCCATGTCAAACGGCTGCGCGATCCGGAGGAGCCGGTGGCCAGGCTGCTCGACCGGGCGCGCGGGCTCGGGCCGCGGCTGGGGCCGGTGCTGCTGCAACTTCCGCCGTCGCTACGTATCGACCTCCCGTTGCTCGATCGCTGCCTGAGCTTGCTTCCCGGCCGACGTCCGGGTCGCGGTGGAACCTCGGCATACCTCCTGGTGGACGGACTCGTTCGCGCAGACGCTGGCCGCGCGCTCGGCCGCGCTCTGCTGGGCGGATCGCCGCGGCCGACCGGTCACGCCACTCTGGCGCACCGCCGACTGGGGCTACCTACGCATGCACGAAGGCACGGCGACACCGCGGCCGCGGTACGGAGCGCGCGCGTTGCAGTCGTGGGGGCAACGCCTGGCCGACAGCTGGTCCGACCCGTCCGACGTCTTCGTGTACTTCAACAACGACCCGGGCGGGGCGGCGGTCGCGGACGCGATCGCGTTCGCCGGCGCGGTGCGGCGTTCCGGTCGGGCCGCGACCCGGGTGCCGTCCGAGGCGGTGACGGCGGCGTCCTGAGGCAGCGCATGTTCGTCGGCATGCGGATCAGCGTTGCCGCTCGGACTGCGTTCGGCAAACGGCTATCCACAGGCAGATTCGTTATCCACAGATTGCTGAGAGGGGCTTCCGGCGCCGGCCTGGCGCTGTCACGGTCGTGCGCATGCCTCGCATCCGCACCACTCCCGGCGCCGGCCGCTCCGGCCACCGGGCGGCAGTCAGCCGGCCGGTCCTGGGGCGGGATCGTCCGCGGTCCCGGCCACCGCCGGCAGTTCTCGCGACGCCGCTCCGGCTCGCCCGCGCCAGGTCCTGTTTCTGTCACCCCTCATCCCTACGGTGATGCTGTGTATGTCGCTGTTGACGGTGGGCTGGTAGTCAGCCCCACCGATCTGACCAACTTCCTCGCCTGCCGGCATCTCACCGGGCTCGACCTGGCGGTCGCGTTCGGTGAGCTGAGCCCGCCGGCGCAGACCGACGACGAGGCGCTCGCGCTGTTGCGCGAACGGGGCTTCGCACATGAGCACGCCTATCTGGCCGGGCTGCGCGCGGCCGGCCACAGGGTCGTTGAGATCGACGTCCGGGACGTACACGAGGCTGAGCAGTCGACGCTCGAGGCAATGCGCGCTGGCGCCGACGTGATCTACCAGGCGACGTTCTTCGACGGCAGTTGGCGTGGCCACGCCGACTTCCTGGAGAAGCGGATCGATCGCGGCAGCGCCCTCGGGAACTGGTCCTACGACGTGGCTGACACGAAGCTGGCGCGCCGGCTGAAGGTGGCCGCCCTGCTGCAGATGGCCACCTACGCCGAGCGGCTGGCGACGTTGCAAGGTCGCCCGCCTGAGCTGCTCACCGTGATCACCGGTGACGGGCAGCGCCGCTCGTACCGGCTGGCCGACTGCGCCGCGTACGCTCGGCGCGTCCGGAACCGGCTGCTGGCCGCGCTGGAGGCCGGTGCCGAGACGTATCCGGAGAAGGTCCGGCACTGCCCGCAGTGCCGCTGGCTGCCCCGGTGCGCCACCCAGCGCCGGTCGGACGATCACCTCACCCTGGTTGCCGGGATGCGCCGGGATCACGCCCGCCGGTTGGCCGCCGCCGGTGTGTCCACCCTGGCCGATCTCGCGGTGGCCGATCCGGCCGGGCTGCCCGCCGCGATCGGGTTGGGCGTCCGCGAGCGCCTGGTCCAGCAAGCTCGGCTACAGGCGGTTCAGCGGCTGACCGGGGTGCCGGCCTACGAGCTGGTGCGGCCGGAACCGGGGCGTGGCCTCGCCCTGCTGCCGGAGCCGAGCCCGGGCGACCTGTTCCTCGATCTGGAAGGCGATCCATACGTCGGCGATACCGGGCTGGAATATCTGTTCGGACTTTGCGACGTGCACGGTCGCTTCACGGCCTACTGGGCCCGCCAGCCGGAGCAGGAGAAGCAGGCGTTCGAGCAGCTCATCGATCACCTGATGCGGGCCTGGGTGGCCGATCCGGGCATGCACGTCTACCACTACGCCGTGTACGAGCCGGAGGCGCTCCGCCGTCTCTCCGCCCGGCATGACACCCGGGTGGACGAGGTGGACCGGCTGCTGCGCGGCGGCCGGCTGATCGACCTGTACGCGGTGGTTCGGCAGGGCGTGCGGGTGGGCACCGAGTCCTACTCGATCAAGAAACTGGAGGCGTTCTACGCGCCGGACGCCCGGGTCGGCTCGGAGGTCGCCGACGCCGCGTCCAGCATCGTCGCGTTCGAGCGCTGGCTGGCCACCGGCGATGCCGCGGAGCTGGCGGCGATCGAGCGTTACAACGAGATCGACTGCCGGTCCACCCTGGACCTGAGGGCCTGGCTGGAGCAGCGTCGGGCGGAGCTGGTGGCCGGCGGCGCCGAGCTGTCCCGGCCGCGTCAGCTGGACGGATCCCCGTCCGAACGGGCCGCGGCGGCGACCGAGGCGTCCCGCCTGCTGCGGGACGCACTCACCGCCGGGCTGCCGGCCGACCGTAGTCACGACGACCAGCGGCAGCGGGCCACCCGGCTGCTGGCCGAGCTGATCGATTGGCACCGGCGGGAAGCCAGGCCCGAATGGTGGGAGTACTTCCAGCGCCGGCAGCTGTCCGACGATGACCTCATTGACGATTCGGCGGCGGTCGGCCGGCTGGGCCCGGCCACCGCGGTACGGGTCGATCAGCATTGGACGGTCTGGCGGATGGAGTTCCCACCGCAGGACACCAAGCTGCGCCCGGGTGACCAGCGCTACGTCGACCCGCGGACCGAACGACCGCAGGGCACGGTGATCGCGGTCGACGCCGAACGCGGCTGGTTGGAGCTGCGCCGGGCGGCGGGTGCCGGCGAGCCCACCTGCCAGGCACTGGTGCCCGCCGGGCCGCTCGCCGACGGCGGGCAGCGTGACGCCTTGCGGCGGCTGGCGGAATGGGTCCGCGACCATGGCATCGACGCCGACGCGCCCCGCTACCGGGCCGCCCGCGACCTGCTCCTGCGCCGCCCGCCGCGAGGAGCCGGGCCCGGGCCGCTGGTCCGGCCGGGGGAGTCGGCCGCCGAGGCCGTGATCCGGCTGGGCGGCGAGCTCGTCGGCGGCACGCTGGCCGTCCAGGGCCCGCCGGGCTCGGGCAAGACCTGGTCGGCCGCCCGGGCCGTGGTCCGGCTGGTCGCGGCGGGGCGGCGGGTCGGGCTCTGCGCGTTCAGCCACAAGGCGATCGCCAACCTGCTGGACGCCGTCATGGCGGCCGCCGCGGAGGCCGGCGTGCCGGTGCGGGCGCTGCAGAAGGCGGATGGGGAGGACCGGTCCGCCGCGGTAGCGGTCCGGTACGCCGCTGGCAACCAGGACGTGGTGGCCGCGTTGGCCGCCGGCGAGGTCGACGTGGTCGCCGGTACCAGTTGGCTGTTCGCCCGTCGCGAGCTGGTGGGCGCACTGGATGTGCTGGTCGTGGACGAGGCGGGGCAGTTGTCGCTGGCGAACGTGCTCGCGGTCGCCGGGGCGGCCCGCGACATCATGCTCTTCGGCGATCCGCAGCAGCTCGCCCAGCCGGCCAAGGGCGACCACCCGGCCGAGGCCGCGGTGTCCGCGCTGCAGCATGTGCTGGGCACCGCGGTCACCATGCCGGCCGGGCTGGGGGTATTTCTCGACCAGACCTGGCGGATGCATCCGGCCATTTGTTCCGCCGTCTCCCAGATCTGCTATGACGATCGCCTCGGCGCGCACGAATCCTGCGCCGGGCAGGAAATTGTGGCACCCGGCCGGCTTTCTGGTGCCGGCCTGCGCTGGATTTCCGTGGAACATCTGGGGAATCGCGCCGTGTCCACCGAGGAGGCGGATACCGTCGCCGCGCTTTATGCTGATCTGCTCAGCGGTGAGTGGGTGGACGCGGCCGGCCGGCGAAGACGACTCACCATCTCGGACGTGCTCGTGATCGCACCGTACAACGCGCAGGTCGGACGCATTAGGACCAGGCTACCGGCCCGCGCGCGGGTCGGTACCGTGGACAAGTTCCAGGGGCAGGAGGCAGCCGTCGTACTCTATTCCATGGCGACATCGAGTGCCGATGACGCCCCGCGCGGCCTCGATTTCTTGTTCAACCTCAACCGGCTCAACGTAGCCGTCTCGCGCGCCCGGGCGCTGGTTGCCGTGATCGCCAGCCCGGCCCTGCTCGACTCGGCGGTACGCAGCCCTGAGCAGCTCCGGATGGTCAACGCCTTGTGCCGGCTCGCCGAGGCGGCAGGCCCGGCAGTCGCCGAGTCACAAGTACCTGCGGTTATCAGCTGAATCGGCTTGTCAGCGCGGGCTCGGCGGTCATCGCCGGCCCGCGTTGACGGCTGTCCGCTAACTGGAACGGCGCCAACGCGCTAGCCCGGCGCCGACGCCATGTCAAATCGCTGTCCACAGCTCAAATTGCTATCCACAGGTTCGCGGCCGCTCTTTCGGGAAATGGCTTGATCAGGGATCGTCGGGTCATGACGGAATCCACTGTCGACGCCCCTGTTGCTCATATCCGTAGCCCGGCCGACCTGATCGAGTCGATCCCATATCTGCTTGGCTTCCATCCGGTCGACAGTGTGGTCCTGGCCCAGCTCAGAGAAGGGCGGGGCAAGCTCGGTTCGATTGTCCGAGCCGATCTGCCGTCGGTGGCTGAAGCCGGGCCGCTGGCCGTTCAGTTGGCTATACAGTGCGCCGGCCGCGGCGGGGATGGGGCGGTCATTCTCATCTACGGCTCGGCCGACGACACGCCGGATATCAAGCGTGACGTCGGGCTGGTCGAACTGATCGGCGCGCTACTGCACATGGTCGGAGTGCAGCTCTGTGATGCGATGTCGGTCGCCGCCGGGCGGTGGCGTTCCTACTTCTGCACCGACCCGGAGTGCTGCCCGGCCGAGGGCTCGCCGGTCGCCGCCAAGCCCGGCTCGGATGTCGCCGCCACCGGCGCCATCGCCGGCATCGCGCCGTTCCCCGACCGGCAGGCGCTGGTCCGCAGCCTCGAACTACCGGGTTCCTGGGTCGCCGGGCCGATGACGGTCGCACTGAGGCACGCCGAGACGGCGTCGGTGCTTGCGGCGCGCCGGCCCAGCACCGCCGCGGCCTGGCAAGCGGGCACCCACGAGCGGTTCCGGCAGGCAGTCCGCCGGGCCCGCGGCGGCGGTCGGCCCAGGGTGCGCCCGGCGCTGACGGATCAGCAGGCCGCCCGGCTGCTGGTCGGGCTCGTCGACATCCGGGCCCGTGACGCCTGCTGGCAGGATCTCGATCTGCACTGCTCAGCCGAAGCGTTGGCCGTCTGCTGGCAGCTCGCCCAGCGGTCGCTTCCGCCTTACCGGTCGGCGCCGCTGCTGCTGCTGGGTTGGGTCGCCTGGCGTCGGGGCGATGGCGCGCTGGCCCGGGTCGCCGCCGAGCGGGCGCTCAAAGACGACCCCGGGTACGAGGCAGCTCGCCTGCTGCTGGTAGCCATCGATCGCGGGCTGCATCCAGATCAGCTGCCCAGGCTGGTCAGTCGACGCGCCCACCCGGGCCACCGGCGGCGCAGATGACCGCCGGCTGGCCGCGCCGCGTCCGCGGTCTCGGCCGCCTGCTACATCGGGCGGGCGCCCGGCGCCACCGGAGCCGGCAGGTCGCTGTGGCCGCTCAGCGCCGCATCGACGGCAGCCGCGCACGAGCGGCCCTCGGCGATCGCCCAGACCACCAGGCTGGCACCCCGGCCGGCGTCGCCGCAGGCGTAGACACCGTCGGCCGACGTCTGCCAGCGCGCGTCGATCCGGACCGTGCCGCGGTTCGGATCGACCTGCACGCCGAGGCCGTCAAGCAGTTCGCCGGGTTCGGTGCCGACGAAGCCGGCCGCCAGCAGGAGGAGATCGCAGGGCAGTTCCTGCTCGCTGCCGGGCACCGGCTGGAACGCCCGGCCCCGGTCGGTGCGCACGATCTCCACCTCGTGCACCCGAATGGAGCGGATCCGGCCGTCCTCGCCGCCCACGACGGCGGTCGCCTCCCGGGCCCAGGCCTCTACGACGCCCTCCTCATGCGCGAGGGACGACTTGTGCACCTTCGGCCACTCCGGCCACGGGTTGGTGAGGATGTCCCGCTCCTCCGGCGGACGCGGGTTGTGGTCGAGCTGAGTCACGCTCGCCGCGCCCTGGCGGTTCGCCGTACCGAGACAGTCGGCGGCCGTGTCCCCGCCGCCGATGATCACGACGTGCTTGCCGGCGGCATCGATGCTCGGCGATGCCGAGTCGAGCCGAGCCCGGTTGGCCCGCGGAAGGTAGTCCATCGCCTGGTGGACGCCATCCAGTTCGCGCCCCGGCAGGTCGAGGTCACGGGGGTGCAGCGCACCGCAGGCCAGGATGACCGCGTCGACGCCGGCCCGCAGCTCTGCCGGATCAAGGCCGCCGGGTCCGCCGATGCCCACGCCCGCGCGCAGTTCGGTGCCTTCGGCGGTGAGCTGGGCCAGCCGCCGGTCGATCAACCCCTTGGGCATCTTGAAGTCCGGGATCCCGTACCGCAGCAGCCCACCGAGCCGGTCGTCCCGTTCGTAGACGACGACGTCGTGCCCAGCCCGGGTCAGCTGCTGCGCCGCGGCCAGCCCGGCCGGCCCGGAGCCGACAACGGCGACCCGCCGTCCGGTCCTGGTCGGCGCCGTGCGCGGGGTCACCCAGCCTTCGTCGAAGGCCCGGTCGATGATGGCAAGCTCGACCTGCTTGATCGCGACCGGTTCCGCGTTGATCGCCAGCACGCAGGATGCCTCACACGGTGCCGGACAGAGCCAGCCGGTGAATTCCGGGAAGTTGTTGGTGGCGTGCAGGCGTTCGATCGCGGCGTGCCAGTCGTCACCGGCGGTGAGCTCGTTCCACTCCGGGATCAGGTTGCCCAGCGGGCAGCCGGCATGGCAGAAGGCGACGCCGCAGTCCATGCACCTGCTGGCCTGGGTCCGTACGTCGGCGCTGGACGGCCGTCCGTAGACCGGCTCCCAGTCGAGCAGCCGCTCCGCGACCGGCCGCTTCGGGGCTTCCTGGCGGGCATGCCGCAGGAAACCCCACGGGTTGGCAACCACGCCTTGCTACCTCCCGGGCTCGACGAGTCTCACGCGCATGGCGAGACGACATCGGCTCGCGGGGTTTCCCCCATGTTACCGGCCACCGTACGGCAGCCCAGGGCTGAGCCGCGCAGGTCACAGCGGCGCTACGGCCCAGCGAACGGCCCGGGCGAGGGGTCAGAGCAGCGCCGGCTGCTCCCAGTCCTTGCCGAGCACGTGCTGGGCCATGAACGCCATCACCGTCTCATACCAGACCCGGGTATGGCCGGGAGTCAGCACCCAGTGGTTCTCGTCCGGGAAGTAGAGGAACTTCGCCGGCACGGAGAAACGGCACAGGTCGTACCAGAGGCGCATGGCCTCGCCGATCGGCACCCGGTAGTCCTTGTCGCCGTGGATGACCAGCATCGGCGTTCGTATGTCGGTCACCCTCAGGTGCGGCGAGTTCGCAAGGTAGCGCTCGTGCTGCCGCAATGGGTCGCCGAACTCGCGCTGCCAGTACGACGGCTCGTCGGTCGTGCCGGCGAACTGGTCGAGATGCCAGAGGCTCGCGTGCGTGACGATCGCCCGGAACCGGTCCGTCTGGGTCGCGATCCAGTTGGCCATGTAGCCGCCGAACGAGCCGCCCATCGCGCCGGTCCGGGTCTCGTCGACATCGTCCCGGGCACAGGCGGCGTCGGTCAGCGCCATCAGGTCGGTGTACGGCCGCTCGCCCCACGCGCCCCAGCCCCGGCTGATGAAGCCATTCCCGTAGCCGGTGGACAACGCCGGGTCGGGCATCAGCACCGAGTAGCCCTTGGCCACCATCAGCCACGGGTTCCAGCGCCAGGACCAAGCGTTCCAGCTGCTCATCGGGCCACCGTGGACGAACAACAGCAACGGTGCCGGCGAGCTCGCCGAGGCACCGTGGGGCACGGCCAGCCAGGCTCGCAGCGGGACGCCGTCGTCGGCCTCGGTGACGACCTCGGTCAGGCTGCCGGGCAGCACGGCCGTGGCGGCGGGGGACGGCAACCGGACCGGATCCTGGCCGGCCTCGCTCGGGTCCAGCCGGACCGGCGTCGGCGGCTCGTCGATCGCCGACCGGAGCGCGAAGACCGCGCTGCCGTCCCGCGGAACTGCCACGTCGGTGTACGCACCGGTGACGGTCAGCCGGGTCAGCGTGTCGGTGCCGAGATCGAGCCGGAACACCGGTGCGTGGCCGGTGTCGTCGGCAACGAAGTAGAGGCTGCCGCCATCACTGGCGAAGACCGGCCGGCCGGGCCAGATACTGGCTCCCGGCAGCAGATCACGCCCGACCCCAGACTCCAGGTCGACGTACCACAGCGTGCGCTTCGGCGCCTCGTTCCAGGCCCCCATGCCCTCGCGGATGCAGACCAGCGCGCGGCCGTCGGGCGAGAGGGCCGGCGCGAAGTGAGCCGTGTCCGGCGCTTCGATCGGCATCCGGCGGTCTCCGGTGGCAGCGTCAAGCACGGTGATCGTGTGCCGGTCGGTCGCCGGCGCGTCCTCCACCCGCCAGACAGCGGCGACCCAGCGGCCGTCGCCGGACACCGCGATGCCCTCGTCGATCCGCCCTTCCGGTGCCGGCGTCAGGTCACGCGGTGGAGGCGTCGGCGTCTCGCCGGCCGGTACCGGCCCGGCCGCGAACACGCGGAACTGCCCGGGCCCAAGGTCGTGATCCCAGAACCGGACCGGATGCCGTTCGTGCAGGATCGCGGTGACCCCGGCGTCCTTGCGCTCCCCGCGGCGTCGCGCGTCTTCGTCCAGGCTGGTCGCGCCGGGCAGCACGGGCGCGAGGAACGCCACGTCTCCCGTCTCGACCGCGATCGCGACCTCGCTCACGCCGCCGGGCGGCGCCAGCACCTGGCGGGCCTCGCCACCGCCGGCGGGCAGCAACCAGAGTGCCGCAACCTCGTCCTTCTGCGCCTCCGGGAGGACGGTCGGGTCCGGGCGCCGGGAGGCGAACAGCAGGCCGCCGTCCGGCAGGAACGTCGCCTGCGCCTCGCCCGGGGCCGAGCGGGTCAGCCTCCGCGCCGGCGCTACGCCCGCCGGGTCGATCTCCCACAACGCCGAGACGTACCGCTTCCCGTCGGTGCCCGGCGCGGCGACGGCGGTGACGAGCCGGCTGCCGTCGGGCGAGACCGTCAGGCCGGACAACCGCGGCAAGCTGACGTAGGCGGCCAGTTCATGGAATGGCGTCACCGGATGGTCGTCGTTCGGCGCGGTGCGCTCGTCAGCAGCCATCGGCTGGACTCCTCGGAGCCGGGATCGGTGAACCGACCCTATCGACAGAAATGTGTTGGTGCTGCGATCGACTGTGACATGCCCCGTTCCGGTCCGGGGGGTGTCGCGCGCTCGATCGCTGCGGCTGGCTCATGCCGGAGCCGGGCCGATCCGGTGCCGCCGGGCGGCTGCGCGGCGGAGCCGGAACGGCGGCTGTTCAAGTCAGGCCGGCGTCACGAACACGTGCGCGGCTACGAGATCGTCAACGTCAGTGCTGCGCCCACCGGAGTGTACGAACACACCGTCACCGGATGGCTCCACCGAGATGGACCGCCCCGGCTGCACGCCGGCCTCGCGCAGCTGCCGCATGATGTCGGCGTCCGGCTGGAGCTGCTCGCTGATCCGGCGCACCACGACGTCGGCCGGATGACCGATCGCGGCAGCCTTCATCGTGGTCAGCCCCGGCATCTCGGCCGGCACCGAGACGGCGCCCAGCTCGTCCAGCCCCGGGATCGGGTTACCGTGCGGGCACGTGGTCGGCGCGGCCAGCAGCTCGAAGATCCGCCGCTCGACAGCCTCCGACATCACGTGCTCCCACCGGCACGCCTCAATGTGCACGTCTTCCCACGGCAGCCCGATCACGTCGACCAACAGGCACTCGGCGAGCCGGTGCTTGCGCATGACCGCGACCGCCAGTCGTCGACCGGCGTCGGTGAGTTGCAAGTGCCGGTCACCCTCGACCGTGAGCAGGCTGTCCCGTTCCATCCGGGCGACGGTCTGGCTGACCGTGGGGCCGCTCTGCCGCAGACGCTCGGCTATCCGGGCGCGCAGCGGGACGATGCCCTCCTCCTCCAATTCGTAGACGGTGCGGAGGTACATCTCCGTGGTGTCGATCAGATCACTGTGGTGGCTCAAGTTTCCTCCGGCGCTCACCCACGATGTTACGACCGCACCGGCAAGAGAAAGCGGATACCGGCCGCCGAACTGATCAGGGACGGAATCCGGCATTGCCGCCGCGCAGGATCCAAACCGCTACAGGGCGGCAGTTCGTGGCCGGGCCCTGGCGTCGACCGGACACCTCAGCTCAGCGCCAGCGGCCTGCGGCGGATCGCCAACCAACGGTCTGGCCAGGGTACCTACGCCGGTGCGGCAACGGCCAATGGCCGCTGCCGCACCTGGTGGAGCTTGATTCCTCGCGCGGTCCGGTTACTTCGCGTACTTCTTCAGCAACTGCGCGAGCAGCGAGGAGGCGATGCTGTCGCCACCGGTGCCGAGACCGCTGAAGTACGCGGCGAGCAGCCCCTCGGCCGCCGGGTCGCTGGACCGGGCCACGTAGATGATGTTCGAGTCGGTCTTGATCGCCGGGTGCCCGCCGACCTGGAGGTTCTTGAACTGACCCTTCTTGTACTCGGACAGGGTCAGGAAGTCGAAGACCGCCACGATGAGCGACTTGCCGTTCGAGGCGGTGATCTGGCAACCGGTGGACTGCGACTGCTTCAGCGTGACCGACGAGCCGAGCTGCTTCTCGACCTCGCTCTTGTCGAGCGCGGAGCACACCTCGTTGGTGTCGTCACCGCCGCTGGACGAGGACTCACTAGGCGACTCGGACTCACTGGACGACTCGCTCGGCGACTCGCTCGGGCTGTCGTCCGACGACGTCGGCGAGGTGGTCGTACCACCCTGCCCCTCGGCGAACGACCCCTGACCGGACACGGTCTTGGCGCACCCGGCGACGAGCGCCGCGGCGAACAGCGCGGCGAGGAACGCCAACACGCGACGGGCGACCATGGACGTACCCTCCTCAGTTGGGGGCCTGCTGGTAGGCCACACAGGAAGCTCGACCAGCCTACGGCCTGCCGTCCGACGATGAGTCGACTGTCCTGCTCAGGAACTTCCCCGGGCGAGTCGGGCGGCGGGCAGAGGTTACGGACTCACCGTCCCGGAACACCAGCCCATCTGGTGGATTTGGCATTCGGATTGCCTAACATCCTGCCCTCGCGGACGTTCCGGGCCGCCTGTACGGGCGCCATCATCACGCTGCCGGAACGGGTAGCGTCGGTCCGTGAGCGATTCGGTGGCGGTTGTCTGGGACGACGGGTATCTCGGCTACAAGCTCAGCGAGGACCACCCGCTGCATCCGGTACGGCTGGCCCTGACCGTTTCGTTGGCCCGCGGTCTGGGTGTTCTCGGTCACTCCAGCGTCCAGATGCTGCGGCCGGAGCCGGCGAGTGACGAGCTGCTCACGCTGGTGCACTCCGCGGAGTACCTGGACGCGGTGCGGCGGGCGCCCACGGATCCGGATGTCGGTCACGGTCTGAACACGCCTGATAACCCGGTGTTCGCGGACATGCATGAGGCGGCTGCGCTGATCACCGGCGGCAGTGTGCTGGCCGCGCGCCGGATCTGGGCCGGCGAGAGTCAGCATGCGCTGAACATCGCGGGCGGGCTGCACCACGCGATGCGCGCGCAGGCGTCCGGGTTCTGCGTCTACAACGATGCCGCAATCGCCATCGCGGAACTGCTGCGCCGCGGTGCGGATCGGGTGGCCTATGTCGACGTGGACGTACACCACGGCGACGGCGTGCAGGCCGCGTTCTACGACGACCCACGGGTGCTCACGATCAGCCTGCATCAGAGCCCGCTCACGTTGTTCCCGGGCACCGGGTTCCCGGATGAGATCGGCGATGGTGACGCAGCGGGTATGTCTGTGAACGTGGCGCTGCCGCCGGGCACGGCGGACCGTGGCTGGCTGCGCGCTTTCCATGCGGTGGTGCCAGGGCTCCTGCGCGCGTTCCAGCCGCAGGTGCTGGTTACCCAGTGTGGCTGCGACACGCACCACGAGGACCCACTGGCGAACCTGGCGCTGACCGTGGACGGGCAGCGGGCGTCGTACGCGGCGTTGCACGAGCTGGCGCACGAGTTCTGCGGCGGCCGCTGGCTCGGGTTCGGCGGCGGCGGGTACGGGTTGGTCAGGTGTGTTCCGCGGGCGTGGACACACCTGATCGCCGAGGCGACCGGCGAGCCTGTGCCGGCTTGGACGCGGATCCCGGCGGAGTGGCAGGAGGAGGTGCGGGCGCGCGGGTTCCGGATCACGCCACCGGTGTGGATGACCGAGGCGGGCGAACGGGCCACGCTGATCGACCCTGACGCAGGCCCGGGCGCTGCCCAGGACGGTGACGCGGACGACGGGCGACCCGCCTACCAGCCCTGGCAGCCCGGCGCCGGCACGCCGCTCGACCGCGCTATCGTCGCGACCCGTCGCGCCGTCTACCCGCTGCACGGACTCGACCCCGACGACCCGCGCGACTAGCCGGCCCCGACATGCCGCCCGATCGATCTGACGGCGCGGGACCGCTGGCCGGTCCGGCTGGACCGGCCAGGCCGGCGCCGGCCGGAGCTGACCCGCGCCCCGGTCCTGGTTCGGCCGCCGACGCCCCGGGCTCGGCGGAACCTCCGAGGGCCGCGGGTGTCGCTGGCGTGCCGGATCCGTCGGCTCCGGAGCGGGCGGGGTATCCGGCACATTGGGAGGCCGACGTGCTGGCCTCCGACGGCGGGACGCTGCATCTGCGGCCGATCCGACCGGACGACGCCGATCGGCTGGTGTCACTCCACTCGCGGCTATCGGAGCGGACGCGGTACCTGCGGTACTTCACGGCCTACCCACAGATCCCGCGACGGGACCTGCACCGCTTCACCCATGTGGATCATTTCGACCGGGTCGCGCTGGTGGCCGAGCTCGGTGGCCAGATCGTCGGGGTCGGGCGGTTCGACCGGCTGCTTCCGACCGACGAAGCCGAGGTCGCGTTCGTGGTGGAGGACGCGCACCAGGGGCGGGGCATCGGGCCGGTGCTGCTGGAGCACCTCGCCGCGACCGCCCGGGAGCGCGGGGTACTGCGGTTCGTCGCGGAAGTGCTGGCCGAGAACAGCCGGATGGTGCGGGTGTTCCTGGACGCGGGCTACTCGGCGGCGCCGGTGTTCGAGCAGGGCATCGTGCACCTCAGCTTCGCGATCGAACCGACCGCGGCGTCCATCGCCGTGGCGTACGAGCGGGAGCGGCGGGCCGAGGCGCGGTCGGTCGAGCGGTTGCTGACGCCACGCTCGGTTGCCGTTATCGGCGCCAGCAACGACGTCGGCAAGGTCGGGCACGCCGTGTTCCGCAGCCTGCTCGGCTACGGCTTCCAGGGCCCGATCTACCCGGTGAACCCGACGGCGCGGCACGTCGGCGGGGTACGCGCCTACCCAACCGTGCTTGACGTGCCGGATGACGTCGACCTGGCCGTCGTCGCGGTGCCGGCCGCCGCGCTGTCGCAGGTGGTCGAGGACTGCGCCGGGAAGAAGGTGCGTGGGCTGGTCGTGGTATCCGGCGGGTTTGGTGAGCGCGGTGACGCGGGCGCCGATCTCGAACGGGCACTGGTCGCGGCGGCGCGGGCGAACGGCATGCGGGTGGTCGGCCCGAATTGCCTCGGCGTGCTGAACAGCGACCCGGCGGTCCGGCTCAACGCCACGCTGGCGCCGGTGGTACCCGGTCGCGGGCGGGTCGGCTTCTTCTGCCAGTCCGGCGCGCTCGGAGTCGCGATCCTGGAGGCGGCGGCCCGGCGCGGGCTCGGCCTGTCGACGTTCGTCTCTGCCGGCAACCGCGCTGACGTGTCCGGGAATGACCTGCTTCAGTTCTGGGAGAGTGACCCGGCTACCGAGGTCGTGCTGTTGTACCTGGAGAGCTTCGGAAACCCGCGGAAGTTCGCCCGGCTGGCCCGGCGACTGGCGCGGCGCAAGCCGATCGTCGCGGTGAAGTCCGGCCGGCACGGATCGGTCACGCCGGAGCTGGCGGCCGGGTCGGTCCCGCTGCCGGACGCGGCGGTGCAGGCGATCTTCGAGGCCAGTGGCGTGATCCAGGTGGAAACGCTCACCGGGCTGTTCGACGTCGCGCAGTTGCTGGCGTACCAGCCACTGCCGGCCGGTGATCGGGTTGCGGCGGTGACAAACTCGTCCGCGCTCGGGGTGCTGATCGCCGACGCCTGCCGGCAGGCCGGGCTGACCCTGACCGGACCGGGCACGATCGACATCGGCCCGGCTGGCTCGGTCGCCGCCTTCGCCGCCGCGCTGCGGTCGGCCGTCGAGTTGGCGGACGCGGTCGTGGCCGTGTTCGTGCCACCGGTGGCCACCTCCGGAGACGACTACGCGCAGGCGCTGGCCGATGTCTCGGCCGGTGTCGGGGCCGATCGGGGCGTGCCGGTGGTGTCGACGTTCCTCGGCACCGAGGGGGTGCCGGCGCCGCTGCGCCGGTTCGGCCCGGATGGCGCGGTGGTCCGTGGCTCGGTGCCGTCGTACCCGACGCCGGAGCGTGCGGTCCGGGCCCTGGCCCGGGTCAGCCGGTACGCGCAGTGGCGCCGGCGGTCGGTCGGCACCGTTCCCGATCTGCCAGACCTGGCCGTGGACACTGCCATCGCGACCATCGCCGCGGCGTTGGCCGATGCGCCGGCCGGCCGGGACCTGACCCGCGAGGAGTGCGCCGAGCTGCTCGGCGCGTATGGCATCCGGCTCTGGCCCGGCATCCCGGTCGGCTCGGCGGACGAGGCGGTCGCCGCCGCGGACCAGCTCGGCTATCCGGTGGCGATCAAGTCCCTTGCCGACCAGTTCCGGCACCGCCGGGACCTCGGCGCGGTACGGCTTGAGGTGCCGGACCCGGCCGCGCTTCGGGCTGCCTGGCGTGCGCTGCCGGTCGATGCGGAGTTGGTGTTGGTACAGCCAATGGCGCCGGCCGGGGTGCCGACCGTGCTCGGCATCGTCGATGATCCGTCGTTCGGGGCCCTGGTGTCGTTCGGCGTGGGTGGGGTAGCCACCGAGTTGCTCGGCGACCGGGCGTACGCGGCCATTCCCCTGTCCGATGTGGACGCTGCGGCGCTGGTTCGGGTGCCCAAGGCGGCGCCGCTGCTGTCCGGCTACCGCGGCGCCGAACCGGTCGACATGGCGGCGCTGGAAGACCTGGTACTGCGGCTGTCCCGGCTGGCCGAGGACCATCCGGGGGTACTCGCGCTGGAACTCAACCCGGTACTGGTCAGCCGGCGCGGCCTGGCCGTACTGGCGGCCCATGTCCGTGTCGGGCCGCCCACCGCCCGTGTGGAGCCGGGCCCGCGCCGACTGCGCTGACCTCGTCCGGATAGGTCCCCCGGAGACAGAACGGGCGGGTCGCGTCCGAGGACACGACCCGCCCGGCTGGACGGATGGGCTTAGTCGACGTAGTCGCGCAGCGACTGGGATCGCGACGGGTGGCGCAGCTTGGACATCGTGTCGCGCTCGATCTGGCGAATCCGCTCCCGGCTCAGCCCGAAGGCCTTGCCGATCTCGTCCAGCGTGCGCGGCCGGCCGTCGTCCAGGCCGTACCGCATCCGCAGCACCTGGCGTTCGCGCGCCTCCAGCGTGTCCAGCACCGCGTCGAGCTGGTCGCGCATGAAGCGGAAGTTCACCGCTTCCTCGGCCATCGGGGCGTCGGAGTCCTCGATGAAGTCACCGAGCTGCGCGTCCTCGTCGTCGCCGACAGTTTGGTCGAGGCTGACCAGGTCGCGGGCATAGCCGAGTAGCTCGACCACTCGGGTGGGCTCGAGGTCGAGCTCGGCGCCCAACTCCACCTCTGTCGCATCCCGACCGAGCTGCTGGTGCAGCAGCCGTCGGGTGCGCTCCAGCTTGTTCACCTGCTCGACCAGGTGGACAGGCAGGCGGATGGTGCGGCCCTGATCGGCCATCGCCCGGGTGATCGCCTGCCGGATCCACCACGTCGCGTACGTGGAGAACTTGAAGCCCTTGGTGTAGTCGAACTTCTCGACAGCGCGGATCAGGCCCAGGTTGCCCTCCTGGATGAGGTCCAGGAAAGGCAGCCCGTGGCCGGTGTAGCGCTTGGCGAGGGAGACGACCAGCCGCAGGTTCGCCTGGAGCAGGTGTTCCTTCGCCCGCTGGCCGTCGATGACCAGCGCGCGCAGGTCGCGCCGCCGAGCGGCGGACACCGGCACCTCGGCGTCGGTCAGCAACCGGTCGGCGTACAGCCCGGCCTCGATCCGTTTGGCCAGATCGACCTCCTGCGCAGCGTTGAGCAGCGCGA
Source organism: uncultured Actinomycetota bacterium (assembly GCA_963714145.1). Lineage (GTDB taxonomy): Bacteria > Actinomycetota > Actinomycetes > Mycobacteriales > CADCTP01 > JBBWZH01. The sequence goes on from OY970235.1 coordinate 753,340, forward strand.
CCTTGCCGATCTCGTTCAGGTAGACGCGGACCAGGTCGGCCGAGATGACGGCCTGCTCGTCCAGGTCGGGTAGGTCTACCCGCTCCTCGACGTCGTCGGCGACGGCGTCAGGCTCGACCGCGTCCGCGGGTGCGGTCGACCGCTGCGTACGGTGTGGCCGCGACATGATGCGCGGTTCGACGGACGCGCGGCGGCGCGGTGTGGCAGAGTTGGTTCGAGAAGAAGTCACTGAATATCGCCCCAAGCTTCGGGTCCGGCGTACGAAGGTTTCAACGTTCTTCACGACGCGATGTTCCCGGGTTGAGTTCAGCTATGCCTCGACCGTTGATCTCATATCGCTCGAACCGGTCGGTGTGCTAACTGAACCGTCAGTAGGCGCAGCCCGACGGACGACCCGGAGCAGCAGCACCAGCGCTGGTGTGACCAGAATCATTCCGGTGGTCAGCACGATGAGGACAGCTGCGCTGGTTGCCGGTGGCGCGGCGCTGTTGGCCACGTCCGCCACACCCACCACCAGCCACGGATACTGCGCGAGCCCCCAGCCCCAGAGCAGCCCTGCCGGTGCGGCGGCCGCTGCGATCCGTGCCGCGCCGAACCGGTGATGCCAGAGCAACACCAGTGCGACTGCACCGGCGAGCACCGACGCTACCGCCGGCCCGAGCGCCCGGCCGAAGCGGCCGGCCAGCGTTGGCGCATCCGCCCACATCACCGGCAGCGCGGCGAGCGCCAGCACCCCGGCCAGCGTCGCCGCGGCGAGCGCCCGGCGGCGGAAGTCGGCGACCAGTGCCGGGCCTGCGCCGGCCACTTCCGCATCCCGGCAGAGGAAGACCGCCGCCAGGAACGCGCAGGTGGCCAGCGCCAGCGCGCCGGCGATCAGGGCCAGCGGGGAGCGGAAAGGCGCCAGTGCGCCGGTTGATCCATCCGCCGGTAGCCGCCCGGTCGCGACCGCCGCGCCGGCCACGCCGAGGACAAACGGTGTGACCGTGGATGCGACGGCGAACACCCGGCCCCAGACCACCGTGCCGCGGACCGCTTGACCGGAGGGGTCGGGGCGGCCGTACTGGCGATAGGCGAACGCGGCGCCGCGGAGCACGATGCCGAGCAGTGCCAGCGCCAGCGGTAGCACCAGCACCCGGGACAACACCCCGAACGCCCGCGGGAACCCGCTGAACAGGCCGATCACAACGAACACCAGCCAGACGTGGTTGGCCTCCCAGACCGGCCCCATCGAGCGGGCGATCAGCGCCCGCTGCGCGCCCCGTCGCGGTCCGGTGGACAGCAGGTCCCAGACGCCGCCGCCGAAGTCGGCGCCGCCGAGCACGGCGTAGGCGGTCAGCCCGAGCATGATCGCCGCTAGCACCCAGTCCGCCGCCGTCACGCCCGTACCTCGACCTCGTCGCGCGTCTGCGGCATGGGGGAGCCGGTGGCGAGGCGGCGCAGGATCGCGACCAGCGAGATGGTCAGGACCGCATAGACGGCAGCGGTCACATACAGGAACAGTTCGAGGCCAGGCTGCGTGGCGACCGCATCGGAGGTGCGCAGCAGTCGATAGACGATCCAGGGTTGCCGGCCCACCTCGGTGGCCACCCAGCCAGCCAGCAGTGCGGCCACCGAGGCCGGTGCAGCGAGCACGACGGCGCGCAAGAACCACCGGGTCGATGTCGCGCGGCGCCGTCGCCAGAGCCAGAGGCCGGCTACCGCCAGCGCGATCATGCCCGTACCCAGGCCGACCATCAGGTCGAACGCAAGATGGGTCACGGTGACCGGAGGGCGGTCGCCCGGCGGGACGACGTCGAGCCCGCTGACCACAGCGGTCGGATCCGCATGCAACAGGAGCGACAGCCCACGTGGGATCTCGATCGCTCCACGCATACGGTCGGTCGCCGGGTCGTATACCCCACCGAGCGAGAGCGGCGCGCCGGCGGACGTACGGGGTAGACCCTCCAGGGCGGCGAACTTCACCGGTTGATACCGCGCGACGGCCCGGCTGGCCCAATCGCCGACGATGCCCTGTATCGGAGCGAGGGCCAGCGCGAGCGTGCTGCCCGTGGCGAAGCCGCGCCGGTGATATGCGTCCCGCCGGCCGCGCAGTAGGCCGGTTGCGTAGACGGCGGCGACACCGAAGCCGGTCACCATCAGCGCGGCCACCAGCAGGTGCACGACCTGCGGGCCGGCGGTCGGAGCGAGGAACGGGGCCAGCGGTTCGGCCACCACGGTCCGCCCGGCCGATTCGACCAGGCCGACCGGCGCGTTCATCCAGGCGTTCGCGGTGGTGACGAAGATCGCGGACGCCATACCCGAGATGGCCACCGGTACGCCGGTCCACCAGTGCGCACGCGGGGAGAGGCGATCCCACCCGTACAGATAGAGGCCGAGGAAGATCGCTTCGAGGAAGAACGCGAACGCCTCCATCGTGAACGGCAGCCCTAGCACGCCGCCGTACCGCTCCATGAACGTCGGCCAGAGCAACCCGAACTCGAACGAGAGCACGGTGCCGGAGACCGCCCCGATCGCGAACAGCACCGCGACGGCCTTGGCCCACTTGCGGGCCAGCGCGTACCAGACCGGGTCGCCCCGGCGCAGCGCCTGACCCTCCGCGAACAGGAGGAGCCAGGGCAGGCCGACGCCGAGCACGGCGAAGACGATGTGGAACGACAGCGAGAGCGCCATCTGCTCCCGCGCCGCGGTCAGGTTGTCGAGCACCCGTTCAGTGTCTTCTACGTTCGGTAGAACTTCTACGGGTCGTAGAAAAATGTGATGTTCTACGCCTTGTAGAATCTGCTCAGTGGCGCCAGTGTGATGGGGGTGCAGGTGACGCGGCTAGGTGAACTGGAGCGGGCGGTGATGGATGTGCTGTGGGATGCGGCTGGGCCGCTCACCGCGCGCACCATCGTGGACGCACTGCCCGGCCGGGAGTTGGCCGCGACCACGGTGCTCACCGTGCTGTCCCGGCTCGAGCGTAAAGGTGTTGTGCAGCGGGTCCGGGATGGTCGGGCGCACAGCTACGCCGCGGTCGCGACTCGGGAGGAACACGTCGCCGACCTGATGCGGGAGGCGCTCGGCACCGCCCCTGACCCCGGCGCAGTGCTGGCCCGCTTCGTTGGGACGGTCAGTGACGAGGAGGCCGACGCGCTACGTCGTGCCCTCCGCCGCAACCGTGGCGGTTCGGCATGAGCCGCGCCGACCTCTCAAGACGGCGCGGCGGCGAGTGAGTGGCGGTGTCGAGTAACGGCATGAGGTGTCTGGCCGCCGGTTGTGCCGGCGGCGGGCGGGTGATCCCGGTACGAGTGGGCGGTGCGTTGCGATGACTCTTGTGGCTGGTGGGCTGTTGATCCTTGCGGTGCTGCTGGTCGGGCCGGTGCCGGCGATGTTGGCACGGGCTGGCTGGCCGGTGCGGGCGCCGCGGGCCGGGTTGGTGCTGTGGCAGGCGGTGGGCCTGGCTGGTGGCCTGTCGGCAGTGGGCGCTGGCGTGGCATACGGTTTGGCGCCGCTGGGGTCGACACTGCCAGCTGCGGTGGCCGGCGCCGGGCGACTTCTCACCAGCGGGTCGCTGGTGCTGCCGGTACACCGATGGCTCGCGCTGGTCGCGGCCGGTGCACTGGCCGGGCGGCTGCTCGTCACGTTGGTGGGGAGCGCACTACGGACCTGGCGGATGCGCCGTCGGCATCGCCACCTCGTTGACCTGCTCAGCCAGCCGATGCCCGATCTCGCCGGCATCAGGCTGCTGGACTCGCCGGCTGCGGTCGCCTACTGCCTGCCGGGGCGGCGTAGCCGGGTGGTGTTCTCGGCTGGTGCGGTCGCCGCGCTGGATCGGGCTGAGTTGTCGGCGGTGCTGGCGCATGAGCGTGCCCATCTGGCGGAGCGGCATGACCTGGTGCTGTTGCCGTTCGCTGCCTCGGCTGCAGCGCTGCCCTGGTTCCCGGGGGTACGCAGGGCACGGATCGCGGTGGCCGGCCTGGTTGAGATGGTCGCCGACGACCGGGCTCGGCTCGGCCGCGATCCACGGCCGCTTGCCAGCGCGATCGCACGGCTTGCCGGCGGGGGAGTGCCGGGCGGTGCGCTGGCGGTCGCGGCGTCGGTGACCGTGCAGCGGGTGGATCGGCTGCTCGGCGCGACGCCACCAGCCTCGGTCGTCGTCCGGCTGGCTGCGTATGCCGCGGCAGCCCTCCTTGTTGCGGGCCCGACTGCCGTCTTGCTCACCCCGGCCCTCGGATGAACTCGCCGACACCGGCCGGTGGGTCAGGTTTCCAGGATCAGCGTGACGGGGCCATCGTTGATCAGGGCGACAGCCATGTGGGCGCCGAAGACGCCGGTCTGTACGGTGGCGCCTCGGTCGCGCAGGGCGGTGACCATGGCGTTCACCAGCGGCTCGGCAACCGGGCCAGGTGCGGCGGCGCTCCAGGAGGGGCGGCGACCCTTGCGGGTATCGGCGTACAGCGTGAACTGGCTGACCACCAGCAGTGGAGCGCCAGTCTCGGCGGCCGACCGTTCACCCGGCAGGATGCGCAGTTCGTGCACCTTGCGGGCCAGCCTGGCGGCATGTTCCGGGGTGTCGTTGTGGGTCACCCCGACCAGCACCAACAGGCCCGCGTCGATAGCTCCAACCGCCGCGCCGTCAACGGTCACACTTGCCGACGACACCCGCTGCACCACCGCCCGCACGGCCCGTCATCCTGCCGCATCGACCTACTCGCCGTCGGGACACCCCAGACTGGACGCTGCCCCGCTTCTGCGATCGCGTCCGGGGCGGCCACCGTGCCGGGGGTGTCATGGCATCTGGCGTCAGGGCACCGCTGGCGTGCCCCCTGGACCAGTGGGGAGGCCGGCAGCGCGCCAGGCGCGGTAGCCGCCCGTGAGGTCGGTGGCTCGATCGATCCCGAGCCGGCGCAGGGCATGGGCGGCCAGGCTGGACGTGTAGCCCTCCGAACAGACCACCACGATCTGGGCATCGAACCCGGCGACCGGGAGCCGGTCGGGGCTACGCGGATCGAACCGCCATTCCAGCACGTTTCGCTCGACGACCAGTGCGCCGGGGATTTCGCCCTCGCTGGCGCGCAGCGCGTGCGGCCGGATATCGACCAGCACGGCGCCGTTCCGCTGGGCTGCCAGTGTCTCGACCGGGCTGAGTCGCTGCAGGTCGGCACGGGCCTCGGCGAGCAGGTCGTCCACGGTGAGCGCGGCTGCCTCAGTCATCCCAGCCCCGCCCGGCGTCGATACTGGCCAGCTCGCCGGCCGGCAGCAGCGGCGGCGAGTACGCGTGCACGCTGGTCGCCTCCACGACGCCGCGGTTGGTCACCTGGTGCACCCGCTGTGGTCCGAATGCGGACGTGATCAGCGGGTCGAGCACCGCCCGGCGCAAGACGCCCGGGCCTTCCTGGTGCGTCTCCGCCAGCTGGCCAGCCAGCACGGTGAACGCGCCAGAAGCGCCGCCGTGGCCGTGCGGCGGGGTGCCCTGCCCAGGCGCCCAGCCGATTAGCCAGACCTCGACGTCCTCGGTCAGCGCCAGGCGGCCGTACCAGCGACGTTCCGGGTCGTGCCGAACCAGCCTGCGCAGCGATTCGGGCACCGAATGCGCCAGCAGGCCGGTCAGCCGGGCCAGCTCGGCAGGCGCCCACAACGGACGGTCAGGAGTGAGCGCAGCGATCTGCGGCGCCAGATTCACCAGAGTGGCGTGCAGGTAAGGGGCGGCCGGTGGGCGGCCGTCCGGGCTGAGGTAGTCGAGATCGTCGGCGTACTGCAGGGAGGTGGTCATTGTGAACTCCAGAGATTCCAGGCATGGCGGCACTGGCCACCCGGGGCGGTCGACTGAGGACTGTCCGAATCGGACGCGCCGGTACACGGCGTCCACCGTGGACAGCGAGGAGCGGAGAATGCGGCGCAGGGAACCCTGGCGTCAGCGCAGGGCTCGGCCGGTCAGCTCAGGGCCGGCTCAGACAGCGCGCCGCATCCGCGTACACGCGCAGGCGACGACCCGAAGCAGGTCGACGGCGCGGTCGCGAACCAGGCGAGGGCGCTGCATACAGCAGATGATGCCAGACCCGGCCGGCCAGCCGCACGCGACCTGCTGCTCACCAGCAGCCAGGCGGCTGACCCTCGTGCTCGCTGTGCCCGGCCGGTTCGAGTTGGAAGGTGGAGTGCGCGACATCGAAGTGGCCGGTCAGACAGCCGCCAAGCCGGTCAAGAACGGCGCCGCAGTCGGCATATGCGCTGTCGTCGACCACGACGTGCGCGGAAAGCACCGGCATCCCGGAAGTGATCGTCCACGCGTGCAGGTCGTGCACGCTGAGCACGCCCGGGGTGCCGAGGATGTGGCTGCGCACCTCGGCCAGATCGACGTCCTTCGGGGTGGCCTCGAGCAGCACCTCGCCGGCCTCGCGCAGCAACCGCCAGGTGCGCGGCAGGATCAGCACGCCGACCGCGATCGCGGCCACCGCGTCGGCGCCCCGCTGGCCGGTGACGACAATCACCAGCGCGGCCACCAGGACTGCGAGTGCGCCCAGTGCATCCGACGCGACCTCGAGGAACGCCGCGCGTGCGTTCAAGCTGTCGCGCTGACTGGAACGCAGCAGCAGCAAGCCGATGCCGTTGCCGACCAGCGCGACCGCGGCGGTTGCCGCCATCAGGCCGGTGCTGACGTCGGGCGGCTCGGTAAGGCGCTGAACTCCCTCGTACAGGACGTAGCCGGCGATCGCGAACAACAGCAGCGCGTTACCGGCGGCCGCCAGGATCTCCGCGCGCTGCCAACCGAAGGTGCGCCGCGGGGTCGCCGGCCGGGCGGCGAACCAGGCGGCCAGCAGCGACAGCCCGATGCCGGCCGCGTCGGTGCCCAGATGCCCCGCGTCGGCCAGCAGTGCGAGGCTGCCGGACAACAGCCCGCCGGTGACCTCCACCGCCACCAGGGTCAGCGTGATCGCGAACACCCAGGCCAGCCGGCCCTGTTGGCCAAGCGTGGCCGGGCCGTGGGAGTGCTGATGTTCGTGCATGCGGCTCGCCTTCGGGATCGGTCGCCGCCAACCTATAAGTGCATCGCCATACGTGCAAACTTGGAAAGCGTTGCCGATTCGGTTGTTGGTTCTGCCCGGTTGCCGTTTCGGCCAGTGGTCTCCTGTGGGCCGGAGTGGTACCCGTACCCTGCGCGCATGGGACTGGTGCTGAGTCAGCAACCGGCGGCCGATGCGCTGCTGGACCGGGATCCGCTGGCGCTGCTGATCGGGATGGTGCTCGACCAGCAGATCTCGCTGGAACGGGCCTTCTTGTCGCCGTACGACCTTGTGCAGCGTCTTGGTCACGACTTGGACGCGGCCGAGTTGGCGGACTACGACCCCGACGCACTGGGCGCCATCTTCGCCACCCCGCCGGCGCTGCACCGCTTCCCGAAGGCGATGGCCAAGCGGGTGCAGGAGGTGTGTCGGCTGGTCGTCGACCAGTACGACAACGACACCGCGGCCATCTGGCGGACCGCCGACGACGGCACCGAACTTCTCCGCCGGGTCGCAGCCCTGCCCGGCTTCGGCAAGCACAAGGCGCAGATCTTCGTCGCGCTGCTCGGAAAGCAGTACGGCGTGCAGCCGCCAGGTTGGTCCGACGCCGCGGGGCCCTTCGGCCGGCCGGGCACATACCTATCGGTCGCCGACATCGTGGACGGCCCGTCGCTGCTGCGCGTTCGCGAGTACAAGCAGCAGATGAAGGCCGCTGCCAAGGCCAGCGCCGCCACCCCGGTCGCCATCCCTTCCCGCCGCTCCGCCCCGGCACCGGCCGGGACGTCCGCGAGGCCGGCGAAGGCTGTCAAGCCGGCGAAGGCCGTCAAGGTCGCGAAGGCAGATCCGGTGAAGCGGGCCACCGCCGCGAAGTCGGCTCAGCCTGCCAGGTCGGCTCAGCCTGCCAAGGTGGGCAAGTCGGCTCAGGCCACGAAGGTTGCCAAGTCGGCTCAGGCCGCGAAGGTGGGCAAGTCGGCTCAGGCGGCGAAGGTCGCCAAGGCAGGGACGAAGACGCCTGCCAAAGCGGTCGACAAGGCACCGACAAAAACGGCCGCCCGTGCTGGATCGAAGACGACGAGGGCCCCCGCCAAGACCCGCTGAGCTCGGATCGGTCGGATCCGCACCACCGGCGGCGGGCCACCAGCGGCCGGTCTGGTCTGCGCCGACGACCGGTGCGGTTGGGTTGGCCGGTGCTGGGCCGGAGGGGCCGCGCCGGGGCGCGACGCGGGCTCGGACGGAACTGCACGCCGGCAGGGGTTCCCGGGGGCGTGGGCCGCCACATCGTCCATGGCGGCCGGCTGAGCCGGGTCGCCACCGAGAGCGTGGCAGAGGCTCCGGATAGGACGGAAAGGGCGTACCGAAAGGCCACTCGGCGGGGGAGGTGCGACCTGTCGGGGTGAGTGGGACGATGACCCGGTCCGGTGGATGCCGACCAACAGGGAGGCGTCGTGAGGTCCACCAGTGGCGATCGTGAGCAGCCCGTACTGATCACCGAGGCGCAGCTCAGTCTGGAGGACCAGCACAACGCGCGCCGCCGGAAGTACGCGGTGATGATGGCGGTCCGGGTGGTCTGCCTGGTATCGGCCGCCGTGTTCTACAAGATTCCGTGGCTGATGGCGATCTTTGCGATCGGCGCGGTCGTGCTGCCCTGGATGGCAGTGCTGATCGCCAACGATCGTCCGCCGAAGAAGGCGACGAAGGTCAACCGGTACGCCGGGCACCCGGCGCCCGACCGCGCGCTGCCGTCCACGGACAGCGCCCGGGTGATCGACAACTGACGTCCTCGCGGCCCCGCCGCCATGATCGTGACCTGGACTTCTCACACCTCGGGACCCGATATCGGTTTGCTGAGGTAGGGATGGTGATCTTCAGGTCAGACACCGTCCGATCTGGACAGTGCTCGGACGACATGCATGATTACTGGGCGCGACGAATAGCTGGTAGACCCTTATTTGATAGGCATTTATGTCAGAGTTGCGGCATGGAGACCTGGAGAGTCGCAACGCTGATACAGACCCGGTTGGGTCCCGTCACGAGACTCGGTCGGGTGCCAGCCTCTCCTATCCGGTCCGTCCAAACGCGACGTCTCGCTTTCGGACATGCCGTCCGCGTCCGGCGGAAGGCGCTCGGCTTGTCCCAGGAAAAGCTCGCTGAACGGGCGGGCTGCGACCGTCAGTCGATCAACCGGGTGGAGAACGCCGCGTACTCTCCGTCGCTCGACCGGGTCTTCCTGCTAGCCGATGCGCTGGGCGTCCGCCTCGCCGAACTCCTCGCCGATGTCGACGAGGCCTACGCCCAATCAGAGGAGTCCCGCCGTGGTCAGACCGCGACGAGTCGCTGACGACCCCGGCAGTCGGTGACGGCTACCCGCCGCCACCGACGTCCCGCTGTGCCGAGAGCACCTCGGCCGCCCGCGCTGCCTCGTGCAGCGCGGTGGCCAGCTCGCGCTCCTCGGCGCCTCGGGCCGACTCCAGCAGCCGGCCGATCGTGCTCCAGTCGTCGAGCACGGCGGCCAGGTGCCGGGCGTAGTGCGCCGGCATCCGGATGACGACCGCCGGCTCGGGTTGACCGCGGTCGGCGTTCCAAACGCGGCTGCCGTCCAGCGCGACGAAGACCTCTTCTTCGACCAGCCACTGCGGTTGGTCACCGACCCGCGGCCGGATCGTCAATTCGGGATGACCAGACGCGGCGGCATCGCCGGGCCGGGGCATCTCAGGACGCTCCCTTAGCTGGCCAAACTAGGCTGAAATCTCTGCAAACCCGTAGGCAAAAACCAATCACGCTCAGCGAGCATGCCCGGGCATCCCCAGGCTGTCCAGCCCTGTTTTCCGGGCGTCGCCGGTCGGCCTGCCAACCGGCCGCGACCGGCTCGTCCAGACTCCCCGCCGTCCCTGCCGGGCCACCCGTTCTGACCTGCACCGAGCCGCTGGCCGACGGGCAGGCAACGGAGCCCGACGGTCCGGCCGACCCGCTGCCGAGCGCGGGCTCGACCGGTGGAGAACCCGTCTTGCCCGCAACCAGTCGACCGGCTCGCACCGGCCTCCGGTCCAGGCTGCGGATCAGGTCGTCAGCGGATCGGGCCGAAGCTGCAAGATCGCTGGTTCCCGCCCGCGCCAGGCTGCGGCGGGGCCCGATGGGTGCGGGCGGACGTGTTGGCGGCTGATCTCGCCCAGGTCCATCCCGCAGCGCCCGGGCTCGTTCGCCCGGCTTGTTCGGTCGGGCTTGGGCGGTCAAGGGGCGTCGGGCCGGTCCTTTCCTACTGGCCACTGGCGTCCGCCAGGGTGGCGCCGTGCGATCGGCGCTCCGGACGGCGCGGGGTTGCACCCGATGGCAGCCGTCGTGGTCGCTCAGCGGTCCGCTGCGTGGTCGGCGAGGGCTGCCGCGACCTGGCCGGCCAGGGTGGCGTTCGACAGCACCAGGGCGATGTTGGCGGTCAGGCTGGCGCCGGCGGTGCCGCGATGCATGCGGTCCAGCAGGTATGGCGTGAGGGCGGCGCCGTGGATGCCGTCGGCTGCGGCGGCGGCCAGCGCGTCGGCGAGGACCCGGTCGTGCAGTGCCGGGTCGATCTCCGCGGCTGCCGGTACCGGGTTGGCCAGCAGCACCGCGGAGCGCAGGCCGAGCCGATCGCGGGCGGTGAGGACGGCTGCGGCGGCGGCCGGGGTGTCCACCCGCCAGGCCACCGGGTGCCCCGAGTCGGTCAGGTAGAAGCCGGGAAACCGGTCGGTGCCGTAGCCGAGCACGGTCACCGACAGCGTCTCCAGCCGCTCCAGGGTTGCCCCGATATCGAGGATCGACTTGACCCCGGAGCAGACCACCGCGATCGGTGTGCGGGCCAGCAGCGGCAGGTCGGCGGATTCGTCGAAGCTCTCCCGGGCATCCCGGTGCACGCCGCCCAGCCCGCCGGTGGCGAACACGCCGATGCCGGCCCGGGCCGCCACCGCCGCGGTGGCCGCAACCGTGGTCGCGCCGTCCGCGCCGGATCCGATCGCGGCCGGCAGGTCCCGCACCGAGAGCTTCGCCAGGCCGGCACCGGCGGTCACCCGGGCCAACGCCGCCCCGTCCAGGCCGACCCGGATCTCGCCGGCCAGCACCGCGATCGTCGCTGGCACCGCGCCGGCGGCCCGGACCGCCGCTTCCATCTCGGCCGCCACCCGGGGGCTGTCGGCGGCCGGCAGCCCGTGCGCGAGCAGCGTGCTCTCCAGCGCCACGACCGGCCGCCCAGCCGCGAGCGCGGCCGCGACCTCCGCCTCGACCTGGATCCCGTCAGTCATCCCGGTAACTCTAGGTGCCTGTCGCGCCTTTCCGGCCCGTGCGGCGGCCGCCGGGTTCCGGCTGCCGGCGACCGCGTCCGTGAGCCGGCGCCGGCGGTGGTCTGCGGCAGGTTTCAGGGGTGGCGGCGGTCGAGCGGTCAGGTCCGGGCGGCGCGGCCGCCGGGGGCGGGCAGCGGCGCAGTTGTCCTGTCACCAGCGTCCGGACGCGGGCTCCGGGGATGGGCTGGCATCATGGGGCGGGTGTCCGCCGGTGGCGGGCGGAGGATCGCGCCGAGCCGAGGAGATCATCGTGACCGCGACGCCGGAGCCCGACAGCAGCACGATCGTCGAGGAACGCCCGGAGGTCCAGCACAGCAGCGGCGACCATGACAAGTTCGCCCACTACGTGCAGAAGGACAAGCTGAACGAGGCGCTGGTCATGGGCACGCCGGTACGCGCGCTCTGCGGCAAGCTGTGGACCCCGTTCGGTGACCCGAGCAAGCACCCGGTCTGCCCGGAGTGCAAGCAGATCTGGGAGATGTTCCGGGACGAGCCGCGCGACCCCGACCGCTGATCGCATCGCCCCCGCGAGCGGGGTAGCCGGCAGCCGCGGCCCAGCCGGGCCGCGGGCTGATTCCGGCAGCGTCGGCGTGCCGCGGGCCCGCCGGCCGTCTGCCGGCACCCCCTGCCGGCCAGCACCGCCCGCCGGCCGTCTGCCGGCCGGCCGTCTGCCGGCCAGCCGGCATCGCCCGCCCGACAGCACTGCCCGCTGGCCAGGACTGCCCGCCGGCCAGTAGTGGCGCCGGCCGGCATCGCCCGCCGGCCAGGACTGCCCGCCGGCCAGCAGTGTGGCCGGCTAGGACTGCCCGCTGGCCAGCACTGCCCGCTGGCCAGCACTGCCCGCGGGCCGGCAGTGTGGTCGGTCAGCGAGGGAGTGGCTCAGGCGGGCGGTGGCGGAACGGGGCGGGCGGCGGCGCGCGGGAGCGCGCGGCGGCGTTGCCGGCGGGTCGGGCGGGCCGGCCACAGCTCCTCGATCATCGCGTTGAGCTCGGCGCCGAGGAGTACCGCCAGGGCCAGCACGTAGAAGAACAGCAGCGCGGCGATGGGCGCGGCCAGCGCACCGTAGGTGAGGCCCTGGCCGACGATGAAGCCGATGTAGTACCGCAGCCCGGCGCCGCCGAGCAGGAAGACCGCGGCGGCCAGCAGCGCGCCGGGGACGCCGCGCCCCCAGGGCAGCCGCTTGGGAACCGCCAGGTGGTAAAAGGTGATCAGGCCGGCCAGCAGGATGCTCGCCAGCACCGGCCAGTAGACGGCCTTCAGCACGGAGGTGGCGTCGCCGCGGGCGCCCTGCGGGACCAGGTTGACCAGCTCGCTCGGGCCGAGCACCAGCAGCGGCAGCAGCACCACGCCGACGATCATGATGAGCACGAACAGGCCGAGCGCGACCAGCCGGCTGCGGACCGCGCCGCGCAGGTCCCGCATCCCGTACGCGATCGTGACCGTGTTCACGAACGTCGAGGTGGCGGACGAACCGGCCCACAGCGAGATCAGGAAGCCGATGCTGATCACATCCGCCCGGCCGCGCCGGAGCAGTTCGCTGACCATCGGCTGGATCACCTGATCCACCACGCTGGGCGAGAAGGCCCGGGAGAACGCGGCGAGGAGGTGCTGCTCGATGTCGTTGACGGTGTCCGGGCCGAGCGTGCCGGAGAAGTACCCGAGGCTGCCGAGCAGCCCAAGGAACAGCGGCGGCAGCGAGAGCAGCGACCAGAAGGCCGCCTCGGCCGACAGCCCGAGCAGCCGATCGTGCCAGGCCCGGCTGAACGTCCGGCGCACCAGGTGCGCCTTCGGCCGCCGGTCCTCGTCCTCGGCCGCGGCGTCCCGCCAGTCGAACTGGGCACCGGTCGGGATCGGCAGCGTGTCCCGGGCCGGCCGGGCCGCCGCCGGCACCGCGCTGGCCTGGACCGCCGGCACCGCGCCGGCCTGGACCGCCGCCGGCACCGACACCGCCTGGGCACCGCCGCCCTGGGCGCCGCCAGCCTGGGCGCCGCCGCCCTGGGCGCCGCCTGGCTGGGCGCCGGCTGGCTGGGCGCCGCCAGGCTGAGGGCCGGTTGGCTGGGCACCGCCAAGCTGGGCGCCGCCAAGCTGGGCGCCGGCTGGCTGGGCGCCGCCGGGCTGGGCGCCCGGGAGCTGAGTGCCGGGGAGCTGCGCGGGCGGACTGGCTGCCGCACGCGGGGTGGCCACGGGCGGGGTGGCCACGGGCGGGTCGTCCGCCGGGGTGGATAACGGCATGCCGGGGCCGGCGTTGCCGGGCTCCGCCGACCGGCCGCCATCGCTGGCCGGGAGGGCGGTGGTGCGGCGGCGCCGGGGCCGGCGGATGGCCGGCGGGACGAGGGCACGACGTGGCATCGGGCCCGAGCGGGCGGTCACCTGCAAAGTGTGCCCAATCCAGCGGCCGGAGACACGGTCGGGCCGCCATCCGGACGGCGTGGCGGGCAAATGTAACCGGACGTTCGTGATGTTCCGCGATCGGCCCGGCCCGGCCCCGACCAGCTGACCTGCCCGGCAGCCGTCCGGTGGGACCGTCGGACGGCGACGGAAGGCCATTGCCGCCGGCACGCCGCGCCGGCAACCGCGGACCGGGACGGGCAGCGCTTACCCTGTCAGACGGCCCTCGCAGAGCCGGTCAGTCTCGCGGGGGCTGTTGCGTGCCGTGCCCGATCAAGAAACCCGATCAAGACATCAGCCACCAGCCCGGGAGGACCGTGTCCAGCGTGTTGCCGGCCGCGGCGGGGGCCGCTGGCCCCCGGCCGCGGGGTCCGGAGCAAGCCAGCTCGGACGGGAACCAGCCGCCACTGCGGGCCTGGCAACGTCGAGCGCTGGCCAGCTACCTGATGCGCCGGCCGCGGGACTTCCTCGCGGTCGCCACCCCGGGCGCCGGCAAGACCACGTTCGCGCTGCGGGTGGCGGCCGAACTGCTGGCCGACAAGACGATCATGGCGATCACCGTGGTGGCGCCCACCGAGCACCTGAAGGGCCAGTGGGCGGCGTCGGCGGCCCGGTTCGGCATCCCGCTGGACCCGACGTTCCGCAACGCGCACGGCGCCACAGCCAGCGACTTCGTCGGCACCGTGGTGACGTACGCGCAGGTGGCCGCGCATCCGGCGCTGCACCGGGCGCGCACCTCCAACCGGCGCACGCTGGTCATCCTGGACGAGGTGCACCATGCCGGTGACGCGCTGTCCTGGGGTGACGCGGTGCGCGAGGCGTTCGAGCCGGCCACCCGCCGGCTGGCGCTGACCGGCACCCCGTTCCGCTCGGACGAGAACCCGATCCCGTTCGTGGTGTACGCGCCGGGCCCGGACGGGGTGTCCCGGTCGGTCTCCGACCACTCCTACGGCTACGGCGACGCGTTGCGGGACGGCGTGGTCCGTCCGGTGATCTTCCTGGCGTATTCCGGTGAGACCCGGTGGCGGACCAGGGCCGGCGAGGAGTTCGCGGCGAAGCTGGGTGAGCCGCTGTCGGCCGAGCAGACCGCGCGGGCCTGGCGTACCGCGCTGGACCCGGCCGGTGACTGGGTCCCGGCCGTGCTGGCCGCCGCGGATACCCGGCTGGCCCAGGTCCGGGCCGGCGGGATGCCGGACGCGGCCGGGCTGGTGATCGCCACCGACCAGGCCACCGCCCGCTCCTACGCCGGGCTGCTGCGGGGCATCACCGGGCGGCCGCCGGTGCTGGTGCTGTCCGACGACCGCGGCGCCAGCGCCCGGATCGCGAAGTTCGCCGAGTCGGACGATCGCTGGCTGGTCGCCGTCCGGATGGTGAGCGAGGGCGTGGACGTGCCGCGGCTGGCCGTCGGTGTGTATGCCACCAGTGCGTCCACCCCGCTGTACTTCGCCCAGGCGGTGGGTCGGTTCGTCCGGGCGCGGCGGCCGGGGGAGACCGCCTCGGTGTTCCTGCCCTCGGTGCCGACGCTGCTGGGGTTGGCCGGCGAGTTGGAGACGCAGCGGGACCACGTCCTGGGCAAGCCGAACAAGGACGATCGCGGTTGGGACGATGAGGCACTCGCCGCTGCGAACCGGACAACCGATCAACCGGGCCAGGACGAGCTCGGCTTCGAGATGTTGGGCGCGTCGGCACACCTCGATCAGGTGATCTTTGACGGAGCCTCGTTCGGGACCGGCGCCACCCCAGGGACGCCCGAGGAGGAGGAGTACCTCGGCCTGCCGGGGCTGCTCGCACCGGACCAGGTGGCAACCTTGCTGCACCAGCGGCAGGCCAAGCAGGTGGCCGAGGAACGGCGCCGGAAGGCTGCCGCACCGCCGGTCCAGGAGCCGCCGGCGCGCCGTTCGGTGGCCGCCCACGAGCGCCGCGCGGAATTGCGCCGGGAGCTGAATGCCCTGGTGGCGGCCCATTACCACCGCACCGGACGGCCACACGGGTCGATCCACGCGGAGTTGCGCCGCAGCTGTGGCGGGCCGCCGACGGCTACCGCGAGTACCGAGGAGCTCGAGCAGCGCATCGCTACCCTCCGCTCCTGGTGACCCCCTGTCGCGTGATCGCCGGCAGGTCACCCGTTCGGCTCAACGGAGGCCCGGTATCGGCGAACGGCGGTATGATCGTTCCGCTCACTGCCGGCTACATACGGTGTCTGAATTCACCCAAGGTGATTAAGTCACGTTCAGTCAATACCCCTTACGACTTTCGTAAGGGGTATTGCCTTCGAGAAGTCTTACTGCCAAGTTGATCGCCGGTTCCTCGGGTTCCGACGAAGGGCAACCGGCAGCATGAGGTTCGACAGCACCAACGCGGCACGTGGCGGGCACACCGACGCCCGCCCCCGACGCCGTTCCATCCGCCTTGTACGGCTCGCCCGACTCGTGCTCGCCGGCAGCCTGCTGGCGCTGCTCGTGGTCGGGCTGGCACCACCCCGGTCCGCTGGGCCGCTGTCCGCCACGCCGGCGGCCGCGGACATGGGCATGCACCTGACCGCCGCCGAGAAGCTCGCCGCGCACCAGGACTACACGCGGCTGCTCGCCCTCGGCGGCACCACCCAGACCAAGTGGGGTCCGCTCACCGCCGCGGACCGGGAGGTGCTGATCCGGGTCCGGCTGGCCAACCTCTGGGAGCGGCCGGTCGGGCTGATGGCCGAGGATCGCGCGGGCAGCCAGAAGGTCAAGGAGGTCGGCGCCATCCTGGCCGCCGACCACCTGCGGCTGGACGAGCTGGTCGTCGCCCTGGCCAAGCAGCTGGGCATGGACCTGCCCGACCAGCCGAACGCGCTGCAGCAGGGGTGGGTAACCGAACTGTCCGGGATGCGCGGCCAGAAGTACGACGTGACCTGGGCCAACCGGCTGCGGTCCGCGCACGGCACGGTATTCGGGCTCATCGCCGAAGACCGCGCGGCCACCGAGAACAGCGCGGTACGGCAATTCGCCCAGGTCGGCGTCGACACCGTCATGAAGCACATGACGCTGTTGGAAGGCACCGGCCTGTTCACGCCGACCCGGGTATTGGAGGCGCGGGCGGCACCAATTCGCGGGCCGTTCAGCCTCCCAGTGATCGTCATCGTGGCGAGTCTGATCCTGGTCGCGAATCTGATTCTGGCCAGGCGCCGTTCCTGGAATTAACAGCACTGTGTGACGGAGCCGCGGCTAATCGGTTCTGTGGAGGGGGAGACATGTCCACCAGAAGGGAGCGTGAATGAAGTACCAACGTTCGTCGTCCGTCCTGCGCAAACGCAATCTCACGATTTTCGGGGCTATCGCGCTAGTTGCCGCGGTCGGCCTCGGTGTGACGGCTGCATCTGCGCACGGGGGGCGGCACGGGCGTCCTGGTCACTATCCCCGTCCGCCGGTTGGCACCGAATCCCCGACCGCCACGGCGACGCCGACAGCGACCGAGACCCCCACCGACAGCTCGAGCGCTCCGGCCTCCGACCCGGCCACCCCGACCGCCACCGAGACCTCGACGGCGGCGCCGGACCCGAACGACCCGGATGGTGCCGGCCCGCTGACCGCGGCTGACTACATCGACATCCGCAAGGTCGGCGCCGGCACCAGGGACGCCCGGATCACCCGCACCGGCTCGTCCGGCACCTTCGTCGCCCAGTGCGGCAAGGACGAGAACCACCACCGGAACTCGGACAACTTCATCGTCGCGCCGGGCGTCTCGAACGGCGCGCACCACCAGCACGACTACGTGGGCAACCTGTCGACGGACGGCAATTCGACCAACGAGTCGCTCGCCGCGGCCGGCACCACCTGCCGCAACGGCGACAAGTCCACGTACTTCTGGCCGGTCATCCGGGACATCACCAAGTCCGGCACCGACGTCAACAGCCCCGGTGGCGGCCAGGACGGCAACCTCGGCGCGATCCTCGACCCGGCGTTCGTCCAGCTGCAGTGGCGGGGCAACGCGGTGGCCAAGGTCGTCGCGATGCCGGAGTTCATCCGGATCATCACCGGGGACGCGAAGTCGGCCGTGACCAACTTCCCGTCGGCCAACACCCGGGCCAAGTGGAGCTGCTCCGGCGTGCCTGGCCGGGTCACCACCACGCAGTACCCGCTGTGCCCGCGCGGTCAGCTGGTCGTGCGCACGCACGACTTCGCGAGCTGCTGGGACGGGGTGAACACCGACAGCGCGAACCACCGCACGCACGTGGTGTTCCCGGACCAGACCACCGGTGCCTGCCCGGCCGGTACGAAGGCCATCCCGCAGCTGCACGTGACTCTGGCCTACCGGGTCGCGCCTGGCCGCACCTTCGCCGTGGACACCTTCCCGCAGGAACTGCGGAAGGCGATCACCGACCACGACGACTTCACCAACCTGATGCCGACGGCACTGATGAACCGCGTCGTCTCCTGCATCAACAGTGGGCGGCGCTGCTAGTTCGAAGGACGTCAGGGCGCGCGCTGACCGCGCCCTGACCCGCGCGGGCCGGGCCGCCGCGGAGGTGACATCGAAGTCCCTCCGCGGCGGCAGGCTACGCCAGGTGCCGGCGGACCGCCGCCGGCGGCGGCTGGGCCCGCCGGGCGTGCTGCCGCGCCGCTGACTCTCCCCGGCCGGACATCTGCGCGTAACCGGCGTCACCCACTGTCTACAATGGAGTGACGTCGGCTGGTTTGCCGGGCACGTAAGCGATTCTCTGCTCCCGCTCTATCGGATGGTTGTTCCCGCAGGTGGTTGAACCGGCCGCCGGGACTGTCCGTAGTAGACAGTCGACCCCGGACTGTCGGCCGCAACAGCACCCAGGAACCCCGAACGAGTCGCGCGGGTCGAGGGACCACATACGTGCTCCACCGAGGAGGACAGGTGAACCCGATCATCCGCAAGGCGATGCTGGTGGTCAGCGCCGGCGCCGTGCTGGCCCTGCCGGCCTGCAGCGCCTACCAGACGGCGTCCAACGACACCAGCGCGGGCTCGGGCGACTACGGCGCACCTGCCGGCGACGCGGACGGCAGCACCCCGCCGGAGGTGGGTAGCAGCACCCCGCCGCCGGTAGCGGACAACGGCGGCGGCAGCGCCACCGGCAGCAAGACCGGCAAGGACGGCAAGACCGGAGCCGCGGCACCGCTGCCGAAGGCCCCGGCCGCTGCCGCGCCGAACGCGGTGATCGCCAAGAGCATCCCGAAGATGGGCGTGGTCGTCACCGACGCCAAGGGCTGGACGCTCTACCGGTTCGACCTGGACAAGGCCCGGCCGCCGACGACCAACTGCAACGGCAAGTGCGCGCAGATCTGGCCACCCGCGCTGACCAACGGCAACCCGAGGCTGGTCGGCGTGGACCCGGTGCTGGTCGGCACCCTCCGCCGGGCCGACGGCAGCCTGCAGTTAACGCTGCACGGCTGGCCGCTCTACCGCTACATCGGCGACCCGAAGCCGGGCGCCTGGAAGGGCCAGAACGTCGGCGGAACCTGGTTCGCCGCCGCCCCCAACGGCAACAAGAACCTGACCTGCCTGCCGGCACCGCACCCGCCGGTCTCGCTCCCGGCCGCGCCGGCCGGCACCACCGCGACCACCAGCAATGACGGCTCGTACGGAGGTGGCACGTACTAGCCGCGCCCGGGACAGGTGCCGGGCGGGCGGCCCCATACCGGTCGCCCGGCACCGTCGGCAGGCTCGCCCTGATGCCGGCCCGGTCGCCGATCGGGCGTCGCCAGTGCTACCGGGACGTTAATCAGTGCACCGCCACGTTATCTGCTCGTGATTATGTGTACGCGCCCCGCTCTCAGTCGGCGGGGCGACCGGCTCAGCTTGACTTTCGGCCGGCGATCAACATAATTGTCCCTGATTTTCCGCCGGTGGAACCCCGCTGCTGGAAGGCCTGTGTGGGAAACCGCCGACGCCGCACGGTGAACACCGCTCGACTCGCAGTTTCCGGTCGACCAGAGCAGGACCGTAGGAGGATCCCGACCCATGCGGACCGCGTCCGAGAGTGTGCACGTCGTCGCGGCGACAGTCGGATTTCTGTCACTCTTCGCGCTATGGCTCGGAATGCTGTGCGGGACGACGCTGCGCAGCGGATGGGTGATTTCCCGGATCCGGCACCAGACGATTTACGGGCTGCACGCGAATCTCGTGCTGTTCGGAATCTGGCTGGGCATCGTGCACGCCTTCACCCAGTTGGCCGTGCCGCAGGGCCGGGTCCGCTGGATCGACGAGGCCGTGCCGTTCATGAACGCGTTCGACCCGATCGGCATCGGGCTGGGCACGCTCGCCCTGGAGATGCTGGTCACGTTCGCGCTGTCGGTGCTGATCCAGCGCAAGCTCGGCTACCACCGCTGGCGCACGCTGCACTCGCTGGCCTACTTCGCCTTCACCCTCCTCGTCGCGCATGTGCTGGTGGCCGGCTCGGACGTGGCCGGGCCGGTTATCCGGATCGTCCTGGTGGCCGGCTGGGCCGTCGCGATGGTCGCCGGGATGGTCACCTTCCCGGCCGTGGCCCGGCTGCCGCGGCGATTGGTCGACCGCGCGTTCGGCCAGGTGCGCGCCAGCGACGTGACGGTCAGCGTCGACCCGACCCGGTGCGCCCGGTTCGGCTTCTGCGAGCACGAGGCGCCGCAGATCTTCTCGCTGCGCAGCGATGGCCGGCTGGCGTACCGCTCCTCGGTCCCGTCCGACCAGGCGGATGCCGCGATGCAGGCCGCGATGGTCTGCCCGGCCCGGGCCATCACGCTCGGCAAGCTGCCGACCGCGGTGGTCGTCCCGCCGGCCGACCCGAAGGCCGCGACGGTGACCTCGCCGCCGCGCCCGCCCGGCCCGCCCGGGCCGCCTCTCGGCCCGCCGCCCGGCCCACCGGTCGGCATGCCGGCTGGCCCGCCCGGCCCACCGGTCGGCCCGCCCACCCAGGCGATGCCCCCTGTCCCGGCCGGCCCGGGCCCTGGCGAGCGGCCGTACTCGCCGCTCGAGGACACCGGCCGGCACCACATCAGCCCGATCCGTCCCATTGGCCGACCCACTGGAGGTAGAAGGTGATGATGCGCGCTGTGCGCGTCGTCCAGTCCGAGTACGGGCGCGAGTCCGACTACGGGCGCAAAGAGCGGATCGTGATCGTGGGGGGCGGTCCCGCCGGATGGGCCGCGGCGACAGAACTGCGCCGCGCCTCGTTCAGCGGTGAGGTCGTGGTCGTCGCCGAGGAGCCACTCGGCCCGTACGACCGGACCGCCTGCTCGAAGGGACTGATCAACGGGCACCAGCTGCCCCGGGACATCCGGTTGGACCTGACCGGCACCGCGGACATCCAGTGGCGGATCGGCCAGCGCGCCGTCGGGCTGGACCCGACCGCCCGCCGGGTCGTGCTCAGCGGTGGCGAGGCGCTGGCCTACGACGGGCTGGTCATCGCCACCGGCAGCCGGCCGACGCTGCCGTCCTGGTGGCCGTCGGCGCCGGAGCCGAACCTCTACCCGCTGCACGACGTCTCGGACGCGACCGCACTGCGGCACGCGTTCGACTCGGCCCGCACGGTGGCTGTCGTCGGCGGTGGCCTGACCGGCTGCGAGGTGGCCTGCGCGACCGTCGCGATGGCCCGCAAGGCGGTCGTGGTCAACTCGCAGATGTACCTGATGCCGCGCTCGCTGGGGGAGCCGATCGGCGCTCTGGTCACCGCGGCGCACCACGCCGCCGGGATCGAGACCAGGCTCGGCCGCCGGGTCGCCGAGGCGGCCCGGTTCCGCGGCTCCTGGCGGATCGTGCTGGACAACGGTGACGTCGTCGTCGCCGACATGGTGGTGCTGACCGCCGGCGAGCGGCCGGACGTCGACTGGCTCGACGGCGCCGGCCTGGACCTCTCCAACGGCATCAAGTGCGACGCGGCGCTGCGGGTGGTCGGCATGGACGGCGTGGTCGCCGCGGGTGCCCTGGTCAGCTGGCCGAACCTGCGCTACGGCACCGAGATGACCCGCACCGGCCAGTGGATCGCCGCGCTGGAGCAGGGGCAGGCCGCCGCCCGCACGCTGCTGTCCGGCCCGGACGCGGCCCCGGCCACGCTGCTGCCCCGGTTCTGGTCCGACCAGCTCGGGCTGCGCATCCAGGTCTGCGGCCGGCTGGACTTCCCGGGCGAGGTCGGGCTCACCGAGCTGCGCCCCGGCCGCAAGCACACCGCCCGGGCCGGGGTGGTGGCCAGTTACTCCCACAACGGCCGGCTGACCGGGGTGGTCGCGGTGAACGCCCCCCGGGCGTTCACCGTGGCCTCCCGCATGCTCGCGGCCGAGCCGGTTCCGACCTGGCACGACCACGCCGTCGCCGAACCGGCGCCGGCCTGGGCCGGTCAGCCCGCGGCACCCGAGGTCGCCATGGAGCGGCCGCGGCTGCGGGCTGTCTAGACCATCCAGCCCAGGACCGCCGCCAGCGGTCGCCCGGGCCGGCTCCCAACCGCCACGGAGCCGGCCCGGGTCGACCTGTGTCCGCACCCGGATGCCCCGCTTGACCAGGGCCGGAGCGGCGAACCGCCCGGGGTGATCAGTCGAAGGATTGGTGAACCGCGGGCCCGCCGCGGCCGTCCTTCTGAGCAGGAAGGCCTGTGATGTTCACAGCACGCTCGAGCGGGAACGACCATGGGGGACCGGGAGTTGACCCCGGAGTACGTGACGAGAACGAGAAGAGGAACGCCCGTGACGCCAACGCTGACGACCACCGTGGAGGTCCCGTCGGCCGCTGACCGGTGCGATCGCTGCGGCGCCCAGGGCAAGGTGCGCGTAGTTCTCGCCGGCGGCGGTGACCTGGTCTTTTGCGGCCACCACGCTCGGGAGTACGACGCGACCATCCGGTCCGTCGCGGTCGAGATCGTGCCGTCGGCCGCCGCCGAGGAGAACTGACCACCCGCACCGATAGATAGCTGTGGCCGCCGGGAGACCGGCGGCCACTGCCGTCTCCGGGGCGACCATCCGTCCGTTTCGCCCCAGCTCGTAGGCCGTGTTCGCGGCAGGCGAACAGGTCCGCACCCAGTTCGCGCCCCTCGTGTAACGCCGAAGCAACGGCTTCGGAGGATTGTTGTTCCCATCGGTGCCGCTGTTGGCGCCCTAACCGAGAGGGGACCCGAGATGACCCCCACCCTGGTTCCGGCCCACCTGTCCGAGCCGCTCACCGCCGGAGATCGTTGCGATCGTTGTGGCGCCCGCGCCACGACCCGCGCCCGCTTCGCCGCCGGTGGCGAGCTGCTGTTCTGCGGTCACCACGCCCGCAAGTACGACACCGCTGTCCGGGCGGTGGCTACCGATGTGAGCAGCGACAAGCACGTGGCGTAGCTGTGGGGCCTCGCTACCGGGGTGGTCGTGGACGCGCCGGTAGCGAGGTAATAGCCTTGCCGACGCATTGCCTAGATAGTCCTGAATTGAGGGCGTTGGCATGGTCGAAGGTGCGGACCGCCGGCGGCTCGTCGGCGGGTCCGCGCCGCAGGGCCAGCGGTGACAGTGCCACGCCCACCTATCGGTTTCCGGTTTGACGTGCCGGATCATTGGACCGTCCTCGACCTCGAACCAGCCACCTGCGCGGGCTGGGTCGACCACTTCCTGGCCCAACACGCGCTCGACCTGCCCGGCATCGAGTGGGCCCGGGCCGGTGACGTGCTCCGGCTGATGATCGAGCAGCACCAGCAGGCCGGCGTGCTGTTCGCGGCCGTCCTGGGCACCCGGGCGCCGACCGCGGACGGCCTGGTCGCGGCCGGCCTCGCGCTGGCCTGGCAGGAGCTGGCCGGCATGGACCTGGCCGAGCTGGAGGAGTTCTGCCGGCAGGACGAGCCCGGCCCCGGTGAGGATCTGAGCGCCCGGGAGGTCAGCCGGGTTCGGCTGCGGCACGGCGAGGCGCTGCGGGTACGCAGCCGGCAGTCCGCCCCGATCCCGCTGACCCCGAGCCGCCGCCCGGTCGCCATCGTGCAGCACCTGCTGCTGGTGCCGGGTTCGCCGTGGCTGGGCGTTTTCAGCCTGACCACGCCGCACGTGGACCGGGCCGAGGAGTACGCCGACCTGGCCGACCGGGTGGCCCGCAGCCTGGTGCTGCTGGACGACTCCGGTCAGCCGCTGGCCACCTACTGACGGTAGTTAGGGCTGCGGAGCGTCAGCGCTGGCGTCCTCCTGGCAGGTGAAATGCCCTAAGCTGTTGGCCGATGATGTGGTCTCGGCGGGACGCGGGCTCATCGCCGGCCCGGTGGTGGGGCCGGCCGGCCGGCCGGTTGGTCCGGGCCGGTGCGGTCGCCGTGCTGGCCGCGGTCCTGGTCGCCTGGTGGGTCCGGGATGACGGGAAGTCCGCCGCGTCCACCCCGGCTGCCGTCAACCCGCCGGTCACCACGCACGACCTCGACCAGCTCGCGGCCGCGGCCGGCTGCCGGGCCGAGGTCAGTGCCGAGAACACCGGCTACCGGCAGGCGGTCTGCCGTACCCCAGCGGCCCGGCTGGTGCTGACCACGTTCAGCACCGACCAGGGCCAGCAGGCCTGGCTGTCGGACGCGATCCCGTACGGCGGGGCGTACCTGGTCGGGCTGCGCTGGGTGGTGAACGGCCAGACCCCCACCGGGCTGCCCGAGCTGGCCGCCAAGCTGGGCGGCACGATCGTCGACCAGTCCCAGGCCCACCACTCCTGAGCTGCCGCGTCCGCGGCGCATCTCGAGTGCCGGTCAGCCGGTACGCGCGGCCCGCAGCATGCCGGCCAGCAGGGCGGCCGGGGCGGTGAGATGGCTGTGCAGCAGCTCGGTCCGGTGCTCCAGTTCGGGCTCGCGGACCGGCACGCCGACCACCCCGGCCGGCGGTACCGCCGCGGCGGGCAGCAGGGCCAGGCCGTGGCCGGCCGCGATCAGCGCGAGCAGGCCGGCGGTGTCGGCGCCGGCGTACCCGAACGCGGCGCGCACCGTGTCGGTGCCGGCGACCGCGCGCAGGTCCGGCAGCGGGCCGGTGACATCGGGCGCGTCGATCCAGCCGGCGTCGGCGAGGTCGGCCAGCCGCAGGCCGCGCCGGCCGGCCAGCGGGTGCCCGGCCGGCAGCGCGACCACGACCGGCTGGGTGGCCAGTTCCACCGCGGTCAACCAGCCGGCGTCCGGCAGCCGCAGCGGGTCGCCGGGCGCGGCGATCCCGTCCACCAGGCCGAGATCGAGTTCGCCGGCCGCGACACCGGCGGCGACCGCGGCCCGGCCGGCCACCCGCAGCGCGATCGCCAGGCCGGGCTGCTCCTGCCGCAGCCGGGCCAGCAGCCCGGCGGCCGGGCCGGTGACCGCCAGCGGGGAGGCGCCGAGCAGCATCCGGCCGGCCGGCTCGCCGGCCGCCCGCAGCACGTCCGCCCGGGCCGCCGCCAGCCGGAGCAGGATCGGACCGGCGTGTTCGAGCAGCCGCCGGCCAGGACCGGTCGGCTCGACCGGGCGGCGGCGCAGCAGCGGCGCGCCGACGTCGCCCTCCAGCGCCGCGATGTGCTGGGACACTGCCGACTGCGTGTAGCCGAGCTCCCGCGCCGCCGCCGAGAACGAGCCGAGCCGGGCGACCGCGACGAACGTGCGCAGCAACTGCGGATCCACCGGATCAGTGTTGCTTATGCAGGTAGGACTAATCATCGTTGGACGTGAACTCGCCGGCCGCCCGACGATTCACCCATGACAACCACCCCGACCGCACCGGTCGCCCGGCTCGCCCTGGTTGGCGACCGCTCGCCGCAGGTCCGCTCGCACGTCCGCATCCCGACGCTGCTCGCCGCGCTGCGGGCGCGGGACCGGCTCGACCTCGACCCGTACTGGGTGCCCACCGGGGACGCCCTCGATCCGGCCGCGCTGGCCGGCTTCGACGGGATCTGGCTGCTGCCCGGCAGCCCGTACCGCAGCCAGGCCGGTGGGGTGGCCGCGGCCCGGGCGGCCCGGGAGGGCGGCATCCCGTTCCTCGGCACCTGCGGCGGCTTCCAGCACGCCCTGCTCGAGGTGGCCCGCAACGTCTGCGGTCTGACCGACGCCGAGCACGCCGAGTACCGGCCGGACGCCGAGCAGACCCTCATCGTCGAGCTGGCCTGTTCGCTGGTCGGGCACGAGCAGCCGGTCCGGCTGGCCCCCGGCTCGCTGGTCGCCACGATCATGGGCGCCGACCGGACGGTCGAGCGCTACCTCTGCGCGTACGGCCTGGACCAGCGGTACCTGGACCGGCTGGGCGCGGCCGGCCTGCGCTTCACCGGCACCGACGCGGACGGCGCGGTGCGGGTCGCCGAACTGCCCGGGCACCCGTTCTACCTGGCCACCCTGTTCCAGCCGGAACTGGCCGGGGACGGCAGCCGGCCACACCCGATCGTCGCCGCCTTCGCCAGCGCCGTCGCCGCCCACGCAGCCGGGGCGGAGCGGTCGAATCAGTCGAACATCGCTCGTTTGCGCGCTTGACGGAACCGGATCCAGGGGAATGAATCGGACTGCGGCCATCCGAGACGTCCCCGAGTCCGAGGAGTAGTTGTGCGTAGACGTCTGGTATTCGCCGCGACGGTTGCGGCGGTCACGCTCACCGGCGGTGGCCTCGCCGCCGCCACGTTCGCCCCCGAGGCACCGGTCGGCCCGCTCGCGCTGGGCGACTTCGACTTCGGCAGCCCGCAGGTGGCCGCGACCGGTCTGGAGGTGCCCTGGGGGCTGGCCTTCCTGCCGGACGGCAGCGCCCTGGTCAGCGAGCGGAACCGGGCCCGCGTCCTGCGGCTGCGGCCCGGGCAGGCGCCCACCCAGGTGGCCACGATCACGGGTGTGGTGGCCAGCGGCGAGAGCGGGCTGCTCGGCATCGCCGTGTCGCCGAGCTTCGCCACCGACAACCTGGTCTACGCCTACTTCACGGCCAGCGCCGACAACCGCATCGTCCGGTTCCGGCTGGACACCCCGCAGACCCAGACCCCGATCCTGACCGGGCTGGCCAAGGCCGACATCCACGACGGCGGCCGGATCGCGTTCGGCCCCGACGGCATGCTCTACGCCGGCGTCGGCGACGCCGGCAACACCGCGAACGCGCAGAACCAGGCCAGCCGCAACGGCAAGATCCTGCGGATGCGGCCGGACGGCAGCGCGCCGCCGGACAACCCGTTCGCCGGGTCGCTGGTCTACAGCCTCGGCCACCGCAACGTGCAGGGGCTGGCCTGGGACGCGCAGGGCCGGCTGTTCGCGGCCGAGTTCGGGCAGAACACCTGGGACGAGGTCAACCTGATCGTGGCCGGCGGCAACTACGGCTGGCCGACCGTCGAGGGCATGGCCAACGACGCCCGGTTCCGCAACCCGCTCGTGGTCTGGACCACTGCCGAGGCGTCGCCGAGCGGCGCCGCGATCGTCGGCAACCGGCTGTTCGCCGCCGCCCTGCGGGGCACCCGGCTGTGGACGGTGCCGCTGACCGGCACCGGCGGCGTCGGCACCCCCAGCGCCGTGCTGCAGGGCCAGTTCGGGCGGCTGCGCACCGTCGCGCTCGGCCCGGACGGCTGGCTGTGGGTGACCACCAGCAACCGGGACGGCCGCGGCACCCCGGTCGCCGCCGACGACCGGGTGCTGCGCTTCCCGCCGGTCGGCACCACCCCGCCGACGACGACCCCGCCGACAACCACCCCGCCGACCCCGCCGCCGGGCGGGGCGGCCTGCGCGGTGCACTGGGACGTGAACCAGTGGGACACCGGCTTCACCGCGAACGTCACGGTCACCAACCGCGGCACGGCGGTCACCGGGTGGACGCTCGGCTGGACCTTCACCGGCAACCAGCAGCTCACCAACTTCTGGAACGCCGCGCTGACCCGCACCGGCGCCGCGGTCACCGCCCGCAACCTGGACTGGAACGCCACCGTCCCGGCCGGTGGCACGGTCAGCTTCGGCCTGCAGGCCAACTACAGCGGGACGAACGCGCGGCCGACCGATTTCCGGTTCAACAACACGGCCTGTTCGATCGTCTGACGGTCGGCTGGCGGGCGGCCCGGGGTGGCGGCACCCCGGGCCGCCCGCCGTGGCAGTCGAGCCGCCCGTCCGGGTGTCGCCGATCCGCCCGCCGGTACCGTGTCCGCCACAGGAGGCGGCCGATGCCAGGACGACACTCCGCGGCTCCGGACGACCCGGCCCCATCGGCCATCCCGTACCGGCGCCCCGGTGGCGGTGCCCCCGGGTCCGGCGGCTACCACCCGAGCCCACCGGCATCCGGGCTCAGCCCGGATGTGCCGGTTCCAGCGGCCGCCGGGGCCGATCCGGGCGGGCGCCGCGGGCCCGCGGGCGGGCATGGGCATGGGCATGGCGCCGGGGTGCGGTTGGGTCCGGGTGGGGTGCGACTGCTGGCGATGTTGCTGGTGCCGCTCGCGGTGGCGACCGTGGCCGGGCTGCTGCTGCTCTGGCCGGCGCACCGCAATTACCCGGTGCCGATCCAGTTCAGCGGCCCGGACGGTGGGCGGCCGCGGTTCGTCACCGGCCGGGTGGACGTGGTCGAGGACAGGCCGTGCGCCAGCGACCGGTCGCTGCGCTGCGCGGGTGCCTCGGTCCGGCTCGACAGCGGTCCGGACGCCGGCACGTTCACCACGCTGGAGACCGGGCAGGGGCCGGGTGCGGTCCGGCTGACGGGCGGCGAGCGGGTCCGGCTCGCGGTCGGCACCGACCCGCGGACCGGCACCGCCACCTACACGTTCGTCGACATCGTCCGGACCCTGCCGCTCGGCCTGGTCGCGCTGCTGTTCGTGGTCGCGGTGGTCGCGGTGGCCCGCTGGCGCGGGCTGGCCGCGCTGCTCGGACTCGGCGTCAGCTACGCGGTGCTCGCGCTGTTCGTGCTGCCGGCGCTGCTGGCCGGCGAGTCACCGCTGCTGGTCGGGCTGGTCGCCGGCTCGACGATCCTGTTCGCGGTGCTGTACCTGGCGCACGGGCCGTCCGCGCGGACGTCGATCGCACTGCTCGGCACGCTGATCAGCCTGGTGCTGGCGGCGGTGCTGGCGGCGGTGTTCACCGCGAGCGCGCACCTGACCGGCCTCTCCTCGGACGCCGCGGTCGCGCTGCAGACCGCGGCGCCGCAGGTCTCGTTCACCGGGCTGATCCTGTGCGGCGTGGTGATCGGCGCGCTCGGGGTGCTGAACGACGTCACGGTCACCCAGGCGGCCGCGGTCTGGGAACTGCGCGCCGCCGACCCGACCGCCCGGGCCGGCCGCCTCTACCGGGCGGCGATGCGGATCGGCCGGGACCACATCGCGTCCAGCGTCTACACCCTCGTGCTGGCGTACGCCGGCAGCGCGTTGCCGCTGTTGCTGCTCGTCTCGCTCGCCCAGCAACCGCTCGGGGACGTGCTGACCAGCGACGAGATCGGCACCGAACTGCTGCGCGGGCTGATCGGCGGCGCCGCCCTGGCCGCCTCGGTGCCGATCACCACCGCCCTCGCCGCCTGGTTCGCCGCTCGGGCCGGCACGGTCGGCGCTGATCGGCACCTGCCGCCCGGCCGCGGCGGTTCAGTAGGGTAAGTCCGCGTTCATGCCGAAGGAGGTCGTGGTGGAGCCACCGTCCGACCCGCCGCCGGTAGCCGGGCCGGCCTCGACCTCCCCGCCCCAGCCGGCGTCCGGTTCCCAGCCCGCGGCCTCCCAGCCGGCGGCTTCCCAGCCCGCGGCCGGGCCCGGGTTCCAGCCGGCACCCGGGTTCCAGCCGGGGTACCCGCAGCCTGGCTACCAGCCGGGGCCGGCCTACCAGCAGGCCGGTTACCCGCCGCCGCAGCCCGGGTATCCAGCCGCGGCCGGCGGCCCGGCCGCGGCCGGCGGCCCGGTGGTCGGCGCGCCGCGCCAACCGCCGTGGCGGCGGCCGACCGTGCTCGCCCTGATCGCCGGGCTGGTGCTCGGCGGTGGCATCGTCGGCTCGGTCTGGCTGGCGTCCGGCGGCGGTGCGGTCGACTCGGACGGAGCCGCGGCCTGCAGCGTGCTGTCCCGGATGGGCGAGCTGACCAGGGAGTTCAGCTCGGCCGACATCCAGCGGCTCGGTGCCGTATACGGCCTGGGTGAGGCGGCGGCCGCGGGCGACCCGAAGTACAAGGAGCTCGCGGCCGTGCTCAAGACGTCGTACCAGCACCTGGAGCAGTTCGACATCGCCGGAGCCAACGCGGACCTCATCCAGGCCCGCAAGCTCTGCGACGGTCTCTGACCCGCCCGCCGCCCCGCCCGCCGCCCCGGCTGGGAACGCTGGGTGATATCGACTACCGTACGCACACAGCTGATCGCGTAAGGAACGTAACCCATTAGGGTATGAACCAGCAGGTCACCGGCCCCGTGGTGAGGTCCGAGGCGGTGTCACCGACACCGCCCCGTCGCATCCCCGGGCACCCGCCGGCCCGTCGACAGGCCGGTGGGTGGGATGTCCAGCGCCGGTGGTCGCGCCTTGGGCAGGCACGGTCGCCGACCGGTCGGACCGCCGCGTCCGGGCTAACGGTTGCCCGGCCGCAGGTGTTGGGCGCGGCGGTCTCCCCTCAGGAAGGTGGTTGGAATCGGCGTGTCCAGGTACCTGCACGAACCAGCGAGATCCGGCCGGCGGCCGGCGCGTATGCCGCGGCGCCGGCTGAAGCAGGTCGCGCTGTTCGCCGGAATAGCCGTGACCGGCGCGGTCGCGGCGATCGGCATCGCGGCAGCGAGCGGCGGCGGTACGAACACGGGCGCCCGGACGATCAGTTGTCCGGATGTGGCGGGTCGGTTGCCGGCGGTGCCGGCGGCGGCGCAGGCGGAGGTGACGTCGAATCTGGCGTTGCTGCAGCGGCAGATCGTGGAGGCGAATCAGCGGTTGGTGACGAGTGCTGGTCAGGGTGGGCCGGCGTTCGTGCAGAACGCGATTCTGGGGCCGCTGGCGGATAAGCGGGTGGCGACGATCCAGCGGATCGAGATCGCGATCGGCCGGCACGCCGCCAGGCCGACCGGCCTCGAAAGCCTCGCCACCTGCACGCTGGGTGCTGGCGGGGCGGCTCCGCCGCCGGCTGCGAACCCGCCGGCCACGAAGCCGCCGGCTGGCGCTCCAGCGAGCGCGCCGGCTGCCGGATCGGGCGCCGGGACGATCAGTTGTCCGGATGTGGCGGGTCGGTTGCCGGCGGTGCCGGCGGCGGCGCAGGCGGAGGTGACGTCGAATCTGGCGTTGCTGCAGCGGCAGATCGTGGAGGCGAATCAGCGGTTGGTGACGAGTGCTGGTCAGGGTGGGCCGGCGTTCGTGCAGAACGCGATTCTGGGGCCGCTGGCGGATAAGCGGGTGGCGACGATCCAGCGGATCGAGATCGCGATCGGCCGGCACGCCGCCAGGCCGACCGGCCTCGAAAGCCTCGCCACCTGCGCGCTCACCGGCTGATGTGCTCCCGGCCGGACGGACCCCCGGCCGGGTAACGGTCCGTGGCCGCGGTATCCACCCCCGCCTGCCGCGGCCACGGACCTTCAACCAGAGCATCCCCGGCGGGCGACAGCCGGGCCCGCCGGGGCCCCGCCCGGCGACCCCTGCCCCCGGCCGCCGGGCCCTCCACCGTCCACACCGGACGACGTGCCGGCCCGGCCGCGATCGGGCCGGCCGGGTCAGCCGCGTGGTGCGTACATGATGATGGCGACGCCGACCAGGCAGATCGCGGCGCCGATCAGGTCGTAGCGGTCGGGGCGGAAGCGGTCGACGGCGACGCCCCAGGCCAGCGAGCCGGCGACGAAGATGCCGCCGTAGCCGGCGAGCACGCGGCCGAAGTGCGGGTCGGGCTGCAGGGTGGCGACGAACCCGTAGCCGGCCAGGGCGAGGACGCCGCCGGCCGCGAGCAGCGGCCCGCGATGCTCGCGGACGGCCTGCCAGACCAGCCAGGCGCCGCCGATCTCGGCCAGCGCCGCGAGCACGAACAGACCGGTGGAACGCAGCACGGTCATCAGGCGGTCCCCGGAGTGAGCATCGCAGGTGCCGGCTGGGCCGCCGCGGAGCGGAGCGGCGGGGGCCGCCGGGCTGGCACGGTCATGCCGGCCAGTTCACCATCCGCTCACCGCCGGCCCAGCCGCAGGTCGGTGACCAGCGAAGACCCGGACCCCAACGGTTGACGGCGTCCGGTCGCTGGTGTTCAGTACAAACGGACGACGTTCACTCTAGATAAACTGGGGGTTGCGATGGCGGGAGTGGTGACCGGCGGCGGCCGGGCCGGGCGATAGCGCCGGCGCTGGCCGCCCGGGGCGGCCCGGTCAAGGTCGCCGACGCCGGTCCGGCCGGCCATTTGGTCCGTCACCCTGACCGGTGATCCCGGCCCGGCGCGCTGGGCCGCTTCGCGGAGCGCCGCCGGCCCGGAACAAGCGCCGTACGACCGTGTTCAGCGAGCATGTAACGTCGCGCTGGGACGACAAGTGCCCCGGCGACGGCAGACCTTTGACGGCGGGAGACGCTGCCCATGATGGACGCCACGGCCCGGCAGCGGATCCGCGCCGCGCGCACCGCCGGCGGGCTGAGCCTGCGCGAGCTGGCCCGGCGGGTCGGCGTCTCGGCCAGCCAGCTGTCGCAGATCGAGAACGGCAAGAGCGACCCGTCGGTATCCACGCTGTACGCGCTGGTCGGCGAGCTGGGCCTGTCCCTGGACGCGCTGCTGGAACAGAAACCCGCGGCAGCGCCGGCCCAGCCGGCCGCCACCGCGCCCGGTCGGCCCGCGCCCGGCGGCCCGGCTACCCCGGCACCGGCCCGGCCGGCCGGCACCGGGCCGATCGTCCGGCCGGGGGAGCGGCGCATCCTGCACATGGACTCCGGGGTGGTCTGGGAGCGGCTCACCCGCGGCCCGAGCGGTGTGCTGGACGCGCTGCTGGTGACGTACGAGCCGGGTGGGGCCTCGTCCTCGTCCGGGAAGCTGATGACCCACGGCGGGACCGAGTTCGCCTTCCTGATCGACGGCGAGCTGACCCTGCAACTCGGTTTCGAGACCCACCTGATGCGGGCCGGCGACTCGCTGGAGTTCGCCGCGTCCACCCCGCACCTCTACTTCAACGCCGGCAAGGTGCCGGCCAAGGGCGTCTGGTACGTGCTGGACACGCAGACCGTGCCGACCGAGGAAGGCCTGCTGCGGCAGATGGGCACGGGCGGTACCGGGGACGGCGCCGCGCCGTCCTCCGCGGTCGACGTGCTCCGCGCATTCAGCCGGGACTGACCGCGGCGGGCGGCGACCGGACCGGGCCGCCCGCCCGGTCGCCCCGATCACGTCCGGCTCGCGGCGACGCTCCGGACGGGCGGAGAGCTCGTTCCGTGTGATTGACACGGATGGGCCGGGTGTTCAGTATGACGGAACGCACCGCAGTCCGTGGTGCTGGACGACGGGGAGTCCGGATGGCCCGAGCGCCGAGGCCCGCAGCGGAGCCGGCCGGCGGGCCCGGCACCGGCAGCGCCGCGGTCGCCGGCCCGCTGGGCACCGCCGAACCGAACCCGGCCGGCGGCCCACCGGCCCGCGCCGCCGGTGCCGGCGAGGCGCCCGACCCGGCCGCGGCCGGGTGCACGCCTGTCGCGAGCGTGGCCGGCTGATGCGCGCCGCCGTCCTGTACGCCGCCGGGGACGCCCGGATCGAGGACCGGCCGGAGCCGCCGGCCCCCGGTCCGGCCGAGGTCACGCTCCGCATCGTCCGAAGTGGACTGTGCGGCACCGACGCCACCGAGTACGCCGCCGGCCCGGTGCTCACCCCGCTGACCCGCCGGCACCCGGCCACCGGCCGGCTCGGCCCGATCGTGCTCGGGCACGAGTTCATCGGCACGGTCGAGGTCGCCGGCAGCGCGGTGGACCGGTTCGCCGCCGGCGACCGGGTGGCCGCCGGCGCGGGTGTCTGGTGTGGACGGTGCGCCTGGTGCCAGCGCGGCCAGACCAACCTGTGTGCCGGCTACTGGACCTACGGGCTGAACGCGGACGGCGGGCTGACCGAGCGGCTGACCGTGCCGGCCGCGATGCTGCACCCGGTGCCGGCCGGGGTCAGCGACGACAACGCGGCGCTGGCGCAGCCGCTCGCGGTCGGCCTGCACGCGGTCAGCCGCAGCCGGATCCGCCCGGGTGACGTGGCCGTGGTCAACGGCGCCGGCGCGATCGGCTCGTTCATCCTGGCCGGCGCGGTCGCCGCCGGCGCCGCCGCGGTGATCGCCGTCGACGTGGACCCGGGCCGGCTCGACGTCGCCGCCGCGCTCGGCGCCACCCACCGGGTCGACGCCGGCCGGCAGGACCCGTACGAGGTGGTGCGCGAGCTGACCGGCGGCGCGCTGGCCGACGTCACGGTCGAGGCGAGCGGGGTGCCGCAGGGCTTCGGCACGGTGCAGCGGCTGACCCGGCGCGGCGGCACCGTGCTGCTGGTCGGGCTGCCGAAGCAGCCGGTCACGTTCGACTCGGTCGATCTCATCCTGCGTGAGATCGACGTGGTCAGCACCGTCGCGCACGTCTGCGACCAGAACCTGCCGGCCGCGCTCGACCTGCTGGCGACCCGCGACCTGGCCAGCCTGCTGGTGGACCGGGTCGTCCCGCTGGAGCGGGTGGTGATCGACGCGCTGGCCCCGCTCGCCGCCGGCACCGCCCGCGGGAAGCTGCTCGTCGACCCGCGGGCCTGATCGCGCCGACCACCCGCGCCGCGGCGGCACGGACCGGCCGGCCCGCGGCCCCGGTGGGCTGATCAGGCCGAGTTGGCGACCGGGCTGACCGGGATCGCGGTCGACTCGCGGGCGACCAGGCGGCACGGGTGTACGTGCCGGCCGGGCGCCGGGTCGCCGTTGATCGCGCCGAGCAACCGGTCGGCCGCGGCCCGGCCGAGGCCCTCCAGGTCCATGTCGATGGTGGTCAGCGGCGGCTGGCTGGCCAGCGCCATCACGTCCCAGTTGTCGAAGCCGACCAGCGCGACGTCGTCCGGCACCGTGCGGCCGGAGCCGCGCAGCGCGTCCGCGACGCCGCGGGCGATCTGGTCGCTGCCGCAGTAGACCGCGTCGAAGCCGACCCGGTTGGCCAGCAGCATGCCGACCGCGTGCCGGCCCCAGGCCTCGCTCCACTCGCCGTACATCGGCGGCGCGGCCAGGGCGAGCCCGGCATCGGCCAGCCGGCCGACCGCGGCGTCGGCCCGGACCTTCGCCGAGTGGTGGTGCTCCGGGCCGGTCACGTGCGCGACCCGGGCCCGGCCGACCGCGAGCAGGTGCTCGACGGCGAGCCGGGTGCCGCCCTCCTCGTCCGGCACCACCGAGCAGTCGGCCGGGTCGCTGGAGCTGATGAACGCGTACACCACGGGCACCGGCAGGTCGGCGCCGATCGGCCGCCGCTCGGCGCTGCGCCGGCCGGTGACGATGATCCCGTCCACCCGGCGGGCCAGCAGCGTCTGCAGGTAGTACTGCTCGCGGATCGCGTCGTCCCGGCCGTCGCAGAGGAACACCGACATCTGGCCGGCGCCGAGGGCGTCCTCCACGCCGATCATCACCGGGATGCTGAACCGGCCGATGGTGTCGGTGGTGATCATGCCGACGGTGTACGTCCGGCCGGTGTTCAGGCTGCGGGCCACCGCGTTCACCCGGAAGCCGAGCCGCTCGGCGGCGTCCCGCACCCGGGCCCGGGTCTCCGGCCGCAGCGAGCCGCGGGCGTTCAGCGCCTTGGACGCGGTGCCGACCGAGACGCCGGCCAGCGCCGCCACTTCCCTGATCGTTGCCGGCCGCCCCGGGTTTCCCACTTTCCCTCCAGTTTCCCCGCTTAGTCGCCGGGCCAGGATAGCGACCAGCTCCGCTATGGCCAACGTCTGGTAACGAGACCGAAACGACGGCCTTGACGCTGCGACCGGCTCCGGCCTACGGTACGGCAACCGTTTTCCCGGCTTTGCCGAGAGACGTCCCGGTCTCCACTGCCCGAGGGAGTTCCATGCCGCAGGGACGTTGCAGGTTCCGCTTGTTGGCGCTCGTCGCCGGCACCGCCGCGCTGCTCGCGGCGTGCCAGAGTGGCGGGTCGACGGCGACATCGTCAGACACCACGGCCACCGATGACGGCACCACGGTCACCATGTGGACCCGGGCGCCGACCGCGACCTTCACCCAGACGCTGATCGACGCGTACAACAGCAGTCACAAGAACCAGGTGAAGCTGACCACCATCCCGGCCGACTCGTACCAGCAGAAGGTCGGCACCGCGGCCGGCGCCAAGCAACTGCCCGACGTGCTCGCCTCGGACGTCGTCTACGCGCCGAACTACGCGGCCAAGGGCGTCTACCAGGATGTCACCGCACGGGTCGACAAACTGCCGTTCAAGGCCACGCTGGCGCCCGCGCACATGAAGGCGGCCACCTACAACGGCAAGGTGTTCGGTGTCCCGCACGACATCGACCTGTCCGCCGTGTTCTACAACAAGGTGCTGTTCACCAAGGCCGGGCTCGACCCGGAGAAGCCGCCGACCACGATGGAGGAGGTGCACGCCGACGCCAAGAAGATCAACGCGCTCGGCGGGGGCGTGCACGGCTACTTCTTCGGTGGCGCCTGCCCGGGCTGCCAGCTGTTCACCACCTGGCCGATGATCTGGGCGTCCGGCCAGACCGTGATCAACGAGCAGGGCACCGCGTCCACTGTGGACAACGACGCCGCGGCGAAGGTCTACGCGCTGTACCGGACGATGTACCAGGAGGGCCTGGTGCCGTCGGCGGCGAAGAACGAGAACGGGCCGACCTGGACGCAGGCCTTCCAGGACGGGAAGATCGGCATCCAGCCGCTCGGCGCGACCGTGCTGCAGTCCATCAAGGAAGGGCCGGACCTGCAGGTCGGCGTCGCGCCGATCCCCGGCCTGACCGGCGGCAGTTCCTCCTTCGTCGGCGGGGACGTGCTGGGCATCGGCGCGAACAGCAAGCACGCCGCGCAGGCCTGGGACTTCATCGCCTGGACGCTGTCGGAGGCCGCGCAGGTGGATGTGGTGGCCAAGAACAAGAACATCACCGTCCGCAGCGACCTGGCCGACAACACCTACGCCAAGGCCGACCCGCGGCTGGGCGTCTTCAACAAGCTGGCCGGCGAGGGGCAGACCCCGATCTCGGTCAACTTCGGCAAGACGTACAACGACCCGAACGGCCCGTGGACGGCGATGGTGACCGACGCGGTGTTCGGCTCCAGCGACCCGGCCACCGCGCTCAAGCAGCACAACCAGGCCGTCACCGATTCGCTCGCCAGCGGCTGACCGGACGCCCGCCGCGGGGTGCCCCAGTTGACGGGCGCCCCGCGGTCCGGTGCCGCCGCAGGGTAGGAGCGCGCCGGGTACGAGCGCGCAGGGGTTCGGGTGC
Organism: uncultured Actinomycetota bacterium; assembly: GCA_963714145.1. Taxonomy (GTDB): domain Bacteria; phylum Actinomycetota; class Actinomycetes; order Mycobacteriales; family CADCTP01; genus JBBWZH01. The sequence goes on from OY970235.1 coordinate 790,219, forward strand.
AGGGGAGGAGGACCGCGGTGGTGTCCTCGGTGTCCGCGACAGTGGCCCGGCCGGTCCGGCCGGGCCGATCGGGGCCGGCACGCGTGTCGGCGCTGGCCCGGCGGCGCAGCCGGACCGGTGTGATCTACGTGCTGCCGATGGCGCTGATCGTGGCGGTGCTGTTCGTGGTGCCGCTCGGCCTGATGGTGTGGATGTCGGTCAACCACTGGCCGCTGCTCGGCGCGTCCAAGCCGAACGGGGTGCACAACTACCGGGCGCTGGCCGACCCGCTGTTCTTGCGCGCGGTCGTGTTCACGCTCAAGTACACCGCGGTGACCACGGTCGTGCTCAGCCTGATCGCGTTCGGGCTCGCGCTGCTGGTGCAGGAGCGCCGGCCCGCCGTGGGCCTGTTCCGCACGGTCTTCTTCCTGCCGGCCGCGGTCGGCCTGGCGTCCACCAGCCTGCTGTTCTACAGCCTGTTCAACAACACCGGGTCGCCGCTGAACGCGGCGGTCCGGGTGCTGCACCTGGGCGCGGTGGACTGGCTGGGCAGCAACACCGGTGCCCTGCTCTCCGCGGTGGGCATGATCACCTGGCGGTTCGCCGGCTTCTACATGCTGATCCTGATGACCGGGCTGCAGAGCATCGACCAGACGGTCTACGAGGCGGCCCGCACCGACGGTGCCGGTCGCTGGCAGATCCTGCGGCACGTCACGCTGCCGCTGCTGCGGCCGACGATCGCGCTGATGATGGTGCTGCTCGGTGACCGGCTCGCTGCTCGCGTTCGACCAGTTCTTCATCCTCACCGGCGGCCGGCACGACACCGCGACGGTGGTCATCGACGTCTACCGGGAGGCGTTCCTGTCCCAGGACCTCGGCCGCGCCGCGGCCATCTCGGTGGTGACGCTGGCCGTGCTGGTGGTCATCAACGGCGGCCAGCTCGCGGCGCTGCGCCGCGACGGCCGCTGACCGGGAGGGCAGCGCGATGGTCCACACGCGACACAACCCGGTCGGTCGGGGCACCTACTACCTCGGCTCGGCGGCCCTCGCCGTGGTGTTCCTGTCCCCGATCGTCTGGACCGCGTACTCCTCGATCCACGGCCGGCAGGCGGCGGCCGGCGGCAGCGGCTGGGGCATCGACAACTACCGCCGGCTGGCCGACTACGGCCTCGGGCTGACCGCCTACCTGCGCAACACCGCGGTGGTCTCGCTGATCGCGGTTCTCGTCACGGTGACGACAACGACGCTGGGCGGGTACGCGGTGGCCCGGTTCTCCTTCCCGGGCAAGAACGTGCTGTTCCTGGTGACGCTGGCGATCCTGATGGTGCCGTACACCACGATCCTGATCCCGCTCTACGTGCTGCTCGGCTGGATCCAGCTGCAGAACTCGCTGCTCGGCCTGGGGCTGGTGCTGGCCATGTTCCAGCTGCCGTTCGGGCTGTTCATGATGCGCAACTCGTTCGAGGCGATCCCGATCGAGCTGGAGGAGGCGGCGCTGATCGACGGCTGCACGCCGACCAGCGCGCTGCGGCACGTGCTGCTGCGGGCGGTGGCGCCGGGCATGGTCACCGTCGCCCTGTTCTCGTTCCTGGCGTCCTGGAACGAGTTCGTCGCCCCGCTGATCTTCCTCACCGATGGCAGCAAGTTCACCCTGCCGCTGGCGCTGTTCAACCTGCAGTCCGGCAACCTCGGCTCGGTCGACTTCGGCGCGCTGCAGTCGGGCGTGGTCGCCGCCGCGGTGCCCAGCGTGGCGGTGTTCCTGCTGCTGCAGCGGTACTACGTGCGGGGCTTCACGGCCGGCGCGCTCAAGGGCTGACCATCCCGACCGACCACCGAGGAGCAACGTCGATGAGCCACACCCAGTCCATTGTGGACGCCCCAGCGCAGCCGGTGCCGGCCGGCACCGCCGGCCCGGTCGCGCCGACGGCGGCCGCGCTGGGGGCGCTGGCACCGCTCGGCCTGGGCGACGCCCAACTCGACCCGGCCGGGTTGCTGGGCAGCTGGCAGGCCCGTAACGCCGCGGCCACGCTGCCGCACTGCATCGAGCACCTGGAGACGTCCGGGGTGCTGGGCAACCTGCGGCGGACCGCGGCCCGGCTCGCCGACGGCGCCGGCCCGAACGCGGCCGGCTCGCGTGCCGGCCTCCCGGACGCCGGCGGCCCGGAGGCGGCTGGCCCGGACGGCACCACCCCGCTCACGGCCGGCCGGGAGGTCGGCTACGGCAGCATGTGGTTCTCCGACACCGATGTGTACAAGACGCTGGAAGCGATCGGCTGGGAACTGGCCCGCCCGGGCGGGGACCCCCAGCTGCGCCGGTTTCTGGCTGAGACGGTCGAGTTGCTCGCTCGCGCGCAAGGTACGGACGGCTACCTGAACTCGTACTTCACGCTGGTTCGGCCGGAGATCCGGTTCCAGGAGCTGGACTGGAGCCATGAGCTCTACTGCGCCGGGCACCTGATCCAGGCGGCGGTCGCGGCCGCCCGGTCGGGCGCCAGCCCGGAACTGGCGGCGATCGCGATCCGGTTCGCCGACCTGCTGGTGGAACGGTTCGGCGGCCCGGACGCGACCGGCACCTGCGGGCACCCGGAGATCGAGACCGCGCTGGTCGAGCTGTACCGGGTGACCGGGCACCGGCCCTACCTGGATCTGGCGGCGGCGTTCATCGAGCGACGCGGCGCGGGGACCCTCGGCGAGGGCCGGTTCGGCAGCCCGTACTTCCAGGACCACGTGCGGGTACGCGACGCGGTCGAGGGCACCGGGCACGCGGTCCGCCAGCTCTACCTGATGGCCAGCGCGGTCGACGTGGCCGTCGAGAACCGCGACGAGGAGCTGCTCGCCGCCACGGAACGCGTCTGGGCGGACATCTACGGCCGCAAGGTCTACCTGACCGGCGCGCACGGCTCCCGGCACCGCGACGAGGCGTACGGCGACCCGTACGAGCTGCCGCCGGACCGGGCGTACGGGGAGACCTGCGCGTCGATCGCCGGCTTCCACTGGAACTGGCGGCTGCTGCTGGCCACCGGCCGGGCCCGGTACGCCGAGGAGCTGGAACGCACGCTGCTCAACGCGATCGCGGGCGGGTCCGATGTGGAGGGTCGGCACTTCTTCTACTCGAACCCGCTGCAGATGCGCACCGGGCACGACGGCTCGGAGGACTCCCCGTCCCGCCGGCTGGCCTGGTACTCGTGCTCCTGCTGCCCGCCGAACCTGGCCCGCCTGATGGCATCGCTACAGGGGTACCTGGCGACCACCGACCCGACCGGCCTGCAGTTGCACCTGTTCGCCCCGGGCACGGTGCGCGCCGATCTCGGCGGCCCGGTCGAGCTGACCATCCGGACCGAGTACCCCTGGCAGGGACGGGTCGCGCTCACCGTGACCAGCGCGGCGGCCGGTCCGTGGACGCTCTCGGTGCGGGTGCCGCAGTGGTGCACCCGGTTCGCCGTCACCGTGGCCGGTGAGCCGGTCGAAGCCCCGGTCGAGGACGGGTACCTGCGGCTGCGCCGGGGCTGGGCGGCGTGGACCGAGGTGGTGGTCGAGTTCGACATGCCGGCCCGGCTGGTGGCGGCGCACCCGCGCGTGGACGCGATCCGCGGCAGCCTCGCGGTGGCCCGCGGCCCGCTGGTCTACTGCCTGGAGCAGGCCGACCTGCCGGCCGGCACGGTGCTGGAAGACGTGCTGCTCGACCCGGCCGGACCGATCACTGTGGACGGTGCGCCCGGCCCGGCCGGCGCGGTCATGCTCACCGTGCCGGCCGTCGTCGCCCCGCCCGCGACGGCCGAGCTGTACCAACCGCCGGCTGCCGCCCGGCCCGGGGCCGCCGTCCGGCTGCCCGCCATCCCGTACTTCCTCTGGGGCAACCGGGCCGGCGGCGCCATGCGGGTCTGGATCCCCACCGCCCCCACCGCCGCACCGGCGAATCAGGACACTGTTTCCTGATTTTCCGGCGCCGGCCCGGCTTCCGGCGGCCGGATCTCCTGCCGGTCGGGGCGCTCGGCTGGCCGGGCCTCCTGCTGGCCGGGCTCCCTGCCGGCCGGGTGCTCCGCTGGCCGGGCTCCCTGCCGGCGGGATCTCCTGTCGGCCGGGTGCTCCGCTGGCGGGGGGTCAGACCGTGCTGAGGTGGGCCGGCTGGCCCGGGCGGCCGTGCTCGGTCCGGCCGTCGAGCGGGGCGCGGCCGTCCAGCGGGTCGCGGCCGGTCGGCGCCTCCCGGATGTGGTGGATGCGCCGGTCCGGACCCAGGAACACCACGTCGGCCAGGCCGTCCGCACCGAGTGCGACCGCCGGATCGGCGGCGGCCGGCGCGGTCGGGTACCCGGCGGTGAGGCCGACCGGTGCCCAGTCGCGCCCGCCCTGCCGGCGCCAGACCGAGATCCGCCCGGCCCGGGTGCGGCCGGCGAGCACCGAGACGCCGGGACCGGTGGCCGTGGCCGGGGCGCCGGCCAGGTCGAAGCCCAGTTCGCGGCCCAGGTCGCGGACCTCGCTCAGGACGCCCGGCGTCTTCAGCGTCGCCGACCAGAGGTTGCCGTTCTCACCGCGCCAGACCACGCCGTCCGCGCCGACCGGAACCGGCCGGCCGGCCACCCGGGCTCCGGGCGCCCGGGTGGCAATTCCGGGCACCCATTCCCGATCCAGCCAATCGGCGGCCAGCCAATCGGCAGCCGCCGAATCGGCTATGCCGGCGCCCCCGACCAGCCGCGGCGAACAGGTCCAGATATCGCCCCGGACACCGACCGCAAATAGCACCAGCCGGGCCTGCCGGCCGTTTTCACTCACCCCGAGTGAGGGCCGTTCGGCATTGTTCCCGTCCAGTTCCGTCCACTTGGCGGCCGGCCATCCGTCCGGGTCGGCAAAGTCCGGCCGGCAGCCGATCCGGATCCCGCCGGTGCCGTCCCGGAGCAGCACGACAGGTGGCGTCGCCGCCATTCGCCCGGACGCGATGACACTGCCCGATATCGACACTCCGGCGACCCGGAGGCTGCGCCACTGGCTCCACCCCTCGCCGGGAACCAGGTACGCGTAACCCACCTGACCGCCCGGGCAACTGGCGAACACGGTCAGCAGCCCGGACGGTTCGAGGGCGTAGCCGACCCGGGTGCCCGGGACGAAGTACGGGTCGCTGCCGGGCCGGGCGGCGCCCACCGGCCGCCACCCGGTGAACGCCGAGATACCCGGTCTGACCTGCGAGTTCCCGTAGAGGCGACCATCGCCACCGATGGCCAGCACCTCCAGTCTCCGGTCGCCGTGCGCGAGCAGCGCGAGCCGGCTGTTCCACTGGCCGCCGATTGTCATGGTCGTCCCCCGTCCGGTGGTGTGCCGCGGCGCCCGGCTGGGTCACAGCCGCCAGGAAACGCCGCCGGCCTGGCCCGATGGGCCCGCTGATCGGCCCGAACCGGCGACCCGCCCCCGCGCCCGCCGGTATACGGGAGAGGGCGCAGCCCGGCCGGTGAATACCGGCCCGAAAGGATATTTCCGGCCGGTACCCGCGACGCGCTGTGAAGAATGCACGGGCGCTGAGGGCGGCGGGTATCGTCGCGCCATGTGCTTCGGGGGCGCGGCTCCCTTCGTCGGTCGTGATGACCATTGCCGGGTACTGACCCGGTGCGCGCGGCATGTGGAGAATTGCCACGCGATGCAGCTGGTGCTCCGCGGCGAGGCCGGAATGGGCAAGACCCGGCTGCTGGACTGGTTCCGGTCCGGCCTGGCCGCCAGCTGGCGCGGCTACCTCGGCCGGTGTACACCGCTGGTCGGCCCGAGCCTCGCCTACGGGCCCTGGAAGGCGGCGCTGGGCGAGGCGGCGGCGACGGTCTGGCCGGCCCCCGAGGCGGCCGGCCCGGCGGCCGTCGGCGAAGCGCCGTCGCTGGACCGGATCGGCGACGCCGTCCTGGCGCTGCTGACCGCCCACCCCGGCCGGCCCACCCTGCTCGCGCTGGAGGATCTGCAGTGGGCCGACCGATCCAGCCTGGCGCTGCTGGCCTACGTCGTCCGCGGCCTGCCGGCGACCAGCCCGGTGCTGATCTGGGTCTCGGTGCGGGCCGAGCTGGCCGCCGACGAGGACCGGTACGTGCAGGATCTGCTGGCCGAGCTCTTCCCGCTGGACGCGACCGTGCTGCTGCCGGTGGAGGCGCTGTCCGCGGCGGAGTCCCGGCAACTGGCCGCGCTGCTGGTCGACGGGGAGCAGCCGGACGGGGACTGGCTCGACTCGATCGCCCGCAGCAGCGGCGGCAACCCGTACTACCTGCGCGAACTGGCCGCCAGCGAGCCGGGCATGGCGCTGCCACCGGGGCTGCGCAGCGTGCTGGAGGCTCGGCTCAGCCGGGTCGGGCCGCGGGTCGGCGCGGTGGTGGACGCGGTCGCGGTGGCCGACGTCCCGCTGCCACACCAGGTACTGGCCGCGGCGCTGCCCGACCTCTCCGTACCGCTGGATGAGCTGGTCCGGGTCGCGGTCGAGGCGCGGTTGATCATCATCGCCGGCGATCGGTACGAGATCGGCCACGGGCTGCTGCGGCAGGCGGCGGTGCAGCGGTTGGTGCCCGGCGCCCGGGCCGGGCTGCACGCCCGGCTCGCGGCGGCGTTCGAGCGGGCCGGTCCGGACGGCGACCACACCGCCTTCCTCAGCCTGATCGCCGAGCACTGGTTCGGCGCCGGTGACCGGGAGCAGGCGATCCGGGCCGCGGTCGCCGCGGCGACCGCGGCCGCCGCGGACGGCGCGCATCCGGAGGCGCGGGAACTGTGTGTCCGGGCGCTGACGCTGGCCCGGCAGGCGCCCGCGGCCGACCGGGCGCTCTCGCTGACCGAGCTGCGCCGCCGCTGCGCGCAGGAGGCGTACCTGGCCGGTGCACCGGACGAGGCTGCCGCGCTGCTGCTCGAACTGCTGGCCGAGCGGACCGGCCCGACCCCGGGGGCGGCGGACGAGTCGGCCGAGCTGCTGCTCGAGCTGGCCCGGGCGCTGCGGGCGGCCGGCCAGGTGCGGGCGGCGGTCGGTGCGCTGGAGCGGGCGCACGCGGCGGTCCGGGACGCGCCGCCCAGCCTGCCGGTGGCCCGCGCGCACGCCGGCTACGCGGCGGCCACGATGATGCAGGGCCGCTACCGCGAGGCGATAGCGCTGGTCGAAGCCGCACTGCCGGTGCTGAACGCGGTCCCGGCCGGGACCGCGGATGCCGCGGGCGTGGCCGGGTCGGCGGGCGTGGCCGGGTCGGCGGGTGCGGCCGGGTCGGCGGGTGCGGCCGGGCCGGACGGCGTGGCCGGGCCGGCCGGGTCGGCGGCGGTGGCCGCGGTGCGCGGCAACCTGCTGACCACCCTGGGCGTGGCGGTCGGGCTGCGCGGCGAGGTGGACCGCGGGCTGGACCTGCTGCACCAGTCGCTCGAACTGGCCACGGCGGCCGGCAGCATCGAGGACGCCTGCCGCGCCTACACCAACACCGCGTTCCTGCTGGAGAACGCGGGCCGGTTCGCCGAGGCGGTCCAGGTCTCGCTGACCGGCCTGCAGACCGCGCGCGAGCACGGGGTCGAGATCAGCCTCGGCGGGCTGCTGCTCTGCAACGCGCTGGAGGGGCAGGTCGGGCTCGGCCAGTGGGAAGCGGCGGAGGCGCTGGTCCGGTCGGCGGTGCACCGGCCGTTCCCGGTCGAGGTGCTGGCCGCGGTGCACCACTCGGCGGCGCAGCTCGCGCTCGGCCGGGGCCGGCTGGACCAGGCCCGCCGGGAGCTGGCCGCGGTCGAGCAGGCCGCCGCCAGCGTCGCGGCACCGCAGTTCCACGCCCAGCTCGGCGAGCTGCGGGCGGACGTCGCGCTCGCCGCCGGCGAGTCCCGGGCCGCGCTGCGGATCGCGCTGGAAACCCTGCAGACGTACGCGGCCAGCGAGGACGACCCGCTGGCCCGCCGGCTGGTGATCGTCGGGCTGCGCGCGCTGACCGAACTGCGCCAGCAGCCGGCGGCGCTCGATCCGCTCGGCGCCGACGAGATCGCCAGCCGGGTGGCGCTGTTGTGGTCCTACGCCCGCGCGCCGGTGGACGGCGACGCCGAGCCGCCCGGCGGGCCGGGTGCCGAGCTGGCCCGCTGCCGGCTGGAACACGCCCGGCTGCACGGCATCGACCCGGTGGACGGTTGGCAGCGGAACGCCGCGGCCTGGGCCGAGCTGCACCGCCCGTGGCCCGCCGCGTACGCCGGCCTGCGCGCGGCCGAGGCGGCACTGCGGACGGGGCCGGGCCCGCGGGCCGGGGCCGGCCACCGGGCCGCGGCCGGTCCGCGGGCCGCGGAGGGGCAGCGCCAGCCGGAGGGGCAGCGCCAGCCGGCGGGGAAGGCGCAGCGGCAGCAGGCCGCGGCGCTGCTCGACGCCGCCACCGACCGCCTCGCCGGCCTCGGCGAGCCGACCCTGCTCGGCCGGCAGATCCAGGAGCTGCGGCAGCGGGCCCGGCTGGCGGTGACGGTGAAGCCGGCGGCGCCCGCGCCGCTGGACCTGGCCGCCCGGATCGGGTTGACCCCGCGGGAGCGGTCGGTCCTCGACCTGCTCGCCGAGGGGATGTCGAACCGGCTGATATCCCGCGCTCTGTTCATCACCGAAAAGACCGCCAGCGTGCACGTCTCCCGAATTATGGCCAAACTCGAGGCGGCCAGCCGGAGCGAGGCGGTGGCCAAGGCGCGGCGGCTCGGGCTGCTGCCCTGATCGGCGCCGCCGCCGGCTGTTGCCTTTCCCGGTAAGTGCGTTGCCTGTTCGGCCTGAGCAGTTTTCCACTGCCCGCCGATCAGGAACCGTTGCAGTGTCTAGGCGTCCTATCCGCAACTCACCGAGGAGGCGTTCATGGCGGTCGTCGCCCTCTACCCGCTCAGCAACACCACGCTCAACGCGGTGCGCACCTGGTGGCAGCAGCAACTCCCGCTCATTCTGCAGAACGGGGGCGCCAACTCGGCCTTTTCGCCGCTGGCCAGATCGGTGGTCATCGTGCCGCTGGCCGCTCCGGTGATCGCGGTCCAGTTCGACTCGGCCACCGACGCCAACACCGGCAACGCCGACCTGCAGCAATTCTGGAAGACGCACGGAGTCGGCAAGTTGAACTCGCCGGCGATGGCCGTCCCGACGCCGTACGGGCCGGACCCGAACGCGATGATGGTGTGGTGCCCGACGCCGCACTGACCGGCTGGATGGCCGTGGGTTCCCGCTCCGAAAGGTGGGAACCCACGGCCGTACGAGCTGGCTGTTCGGCATTTCCGGGCGGCTGGCCGGGCGCCGCTGGGCTCGATCCGGGGCTAGGCCCCGACGGCCAGGCCGGCCGGCTCGTCGGTCAGAACGGCCAGCTCACGACGGAGTCTGGCCAGGCAGCGGGCCCGGGTCGGGCCGATGCTGCCGACCGGCCGACCGAGCGAGGCGGCCACCTCCCGGTAACTCGGCGGCGGCGACGCCAGCAGTACGCCGAGCAGGTCCCGATCACTTTTCGACAACCGGGAAACGGCGGCACGAACGTGCCGCTCCCGGTCTTTCCGCTCTACCTCTTCCTCGGGTGAATCCTGCGCACCGGCACCGCCGTCGGGCACGTCCTCAACCAGAACAATACGGCCGGACTGCCGGAGCAACCGGTACGCCTCACGCCGTGCCGTGGTCAGCAGCCAGCCCATCAATGCCCGCGGCTCACGCAACAGCGGCAAATGTTCCAACAACCGGAGCCAGGTGATCTGGACGACGTCCGCGCCATCGGCATCGTCCAGTCGATATCGGCGCAGTGCTCTGCGGAGTATCGGGCTGTACCGGTGGACCAGCGTTGCCCAGGCCTGCTGGTCGCCGCGGGTGGCGGCGGCGACCAGGAAATCCAATTCCTGCCCGGCGAGGTCGGCGTCGACGGTTGCCGGAGCCATCTGGTCCACCGGTTCTCCTCCCGGGACGGATCGCGTCTGGCACTGCGCCCCAGCGTGGTCGAACGGTCGCGGGATCGTTAGGGCACAATTCCCTACCCGGCGCCGCCGGCAGCCTTACCCGCAGCCTGAACCGGGCACCGGCGGCCGGGAGCGTGCCGGCCGGATGGCCGGGATCCGCCGTTGAGCCGGGTCGTTGAGCCGGGTCGTCGAGGTGGGTCGGCGAGGCGGGTCGTTGAGGCGGGTCGTTGAGGCGGGTCGGCGACCCGGCCCTGGCTGGCGCGTGGGCGGGGTTCCAGCGGCGCGTCAGGCACCTTCCAGGGGCGGCTGGCAGATTCTGGGATCCCCGGGGTGTGACCTAGGGCAGCGCTGCACGCCCCCGGCGCGCTGCCCTACCTCGTATCTGGCAGCCCCCATGCCGGATGCGACCCCCGCGGGCCGTGTTCCCGGGCACGGCCCGCGGGCCCGCTCCCGCGCCAGGACCCCCGGCTTCAGGCTGGACTCCCGCTTCGGACTGGACTCCGCGCCAGGTCGGACCCCGGCGCCAGGGCGGGCCGCCGGGCCGGACCCCGCGGCAGGCCGGGCCGCCGGGGACCGCCCGGCGGGTACCCCGAGCCTGGACCGTCAGGCCGGGCCGGTCTCGGCGCGGCGCTTGAGGCCGGCCGCCTCCATCTCCAGGTACCGGCGGGTCAGCCGGCCGGCGAACCAGGCCACCACCGTCGCGAGTGGACCGCGCTGGTCCAGCACCACGGTGGCGGTCACGCCGGTGCCGGAGGGCGCCACCCGGTGCGCCGCCTCGGTGCGCACGCCCGGGCTGCTCGCCACCCAGACGAACGCCCGGCCCGGCTCCAGTTCGGTCACCGTCCAGACCGTGGCCGGCAGCTTCGGCTGCTTCACCCGGGCCCGGCTGCCGACGCCGAGCGGGCCGCTGTCCAGCCGGTGGATACTGGTCATCGATGCCGTCCACTCCGGCCACCGCTCCACATCCGTCCACACCGCGAGCACCGTGTCAGCGGTCGCCTCGATCTCGACGGAATGCTCGTACCGCACCGTTGCCTCCCGTTCGGTCAGGTTCCTGCACTGTAAGCCCCGGGGTTACGGTGACGTGTGGGTGCATCCGGGCCGGCCGACCTCGCCGCGGCGGTGGCCGCCGCGTTCGGCCTGGGCCCGGTGCGCGGCCAGCCGCGGTCCGTCCCAGGTGGACGGTCGCACCTGCTCTGGCAGGTGCGGACGAGCACCGGGCGGTGGGCGGTCAAGCAGTTGAACCGGTCCCGGGAGCCGTGGTGGCTGGCCGACTACCTGGTCGCGGCCGGAGTCGAAGCGGCGGCGTTCCGGGCCGGCGTGGCGATGCCCCGGCCGGTGCCGCCGCTGCGGCCCGGCGCCGGCACGTTGGCCGATCTGCCGATCGGTGCCGGCCTGGTCAGCGTTCTGGTGCATGAGTGGTGCCCGGGCCGCCCGCTGCCCGACCTCGACGTGCCGGCCGCGGTGGCCGACTGGGTCGGCGCCACGCTGGCGGTGCTGCACGCGCTGCCGGTCGAGCCCGGGGTCGCCCAGCAGTACCCGGTCTACCCGGCGGACGAGTGGGCGGTCTGGCTGCGGGACCCACCGGCCGAGACCTCGGCGGGTTTCCTGGCCGCGGTCCGTGATTACCTGCCGGACGTCGATCGGGCCGAGCGGGTCGCCAACCAGCCGCCGGGCTGGCTCACCCCGGTCCGCACCCATCGGGACGTGAAGCCGGACAACGTGCTGGTCACGCCGGACACCCCGATCCTCGTCGACTGGGACGGGGCCGGCCCCGACTTCGCCGAATGGGAGGCCATCCGGGCGGCGCTGGCCTTCAGCCGGACTCGCGCGGGCTGGGATCGGGTCCAATTCGGACGGACGCTGCGCGCGTACCGGGCGGCCGGTGGGCGGCAGATCCCGCCGGAGCCGGCGGCGTTCGCCGGGCTGCTGCGCGCGCAACTCGGTGCCGCGGCCTGGCTGCTGTGGCGGGCCCTCGGCCATCGCCCGGTCACCCCGCCCGAACGCGCCGCCGCGCACGGCCACACCCTGGAAGCCCTCGCCGACATGCGGGCCTCGCTCGGCCAGCTCACCGTCTGGCCGCACTGGCTCACCGACTGAGCCGGCCCCGGCTCGGCCCAGCCGGTCCGGCCCGGCCCGGCCCGGCTCGGTTCGGCCCGGCTCGGTTCGGCCCGGCTCGGTTCGGCCCGGCTCGGTTCGGCCCGGCTCGGTTCGGTTCGGTTCGGTTCGGCCCAGCCGGCCCGGCCCAGCCGGCCCGGCCCCGACCCGACCCTGGCCCGGCCCGGCCCGGCCCGGTTCGGCCCGGTTCGATCCGGCCCGGTTCGGCCCGCGCAAGCCGGGGGCGGGTCAGCCGGGGACGGCGGCGACGGGGGAGTGGTGCCGGGCGGCGACGGCGACCGCGGCCCGGACGAAGGCGGCGGCAGCGAGCGAGCGGCTGCGCTCCGGCCAGGCGACGACCAGAGTGGACAGTGCCGCGTCCAGCACCGGCACGCAGGTGAGGTCGGTGCGCAGCCGGTCGCGGACCGACTCGGGCAGCACCGCGACCACCCGGCCCAGCGCGATCAGTTCGAACAGTTGCGCGCCGTCCCGGATCAACGGCCCGGCCACGCCGGTGGCCCGGGCGCCCGGTGGCGGTTCGCCGGGCCACTGCGGCATCGGCTCGTCCCGCAGGTCGGCCAGCCCGACCGCGGCCCGGCCGGCCAGCCGGTGCCGGACCGGCAGCACCACCACCTGCCGCTGTACCAGCAGATCCTCGGTGTCGAAGCCGCTCAGGTCGTCCCAGGGCCGGTGCAGCAGGCCGACGTCGGCCCGACCGTCGCGCAGCATCGTGGCCTGCTGACCGATGCCGCACAGCCGTACGTCCACCCGCGGCGCGGCCGGGTCGGCGCCGAACTCGGCCAGGATGTCCGGCAGCAGCCCGGCGTCGCCGCCCGGCTTGGCCACCACGGTCAGCTCCGGCTGCCCGGCCCGGCGGGCCCGCCGGGTGGCCGCGGTGACCGCGTCCAGCGCCTTGCGTCCCTCGTGCAGCAGCGTCTCGCCGGCCGGCGTCAGCTCCACCCGGCGGCTGCTGCGGACCAGCAGCGGCACGCCCACCCGCCGCTCGATCTGCTTGATCGCCCGGGACAGCGGCGGCTGCGCGATCCCCACCCGCTCGGCCGCCCGCCCGAAGTGCAGCTCCTCGGCCACCGCGACGAAGTACACCAACTCCCGCGTCTCCAACCCATCCATACCGCCACGGTATCGCTGCCGACCCGGTTGGTCTTTGCCCCGCGGTACCGGCCGGTGGTGGGGTTGGCCCATGACCGAAGTGATTGCGCTGGTGACCGGAGCGAACAAGGGGATCGGGCGGGAGATCGTGGATCAGCTGGCCCGGCGGGGGATGACCGTGCTGCTCGGCGCGCGGGACGAGGAACGCCGGGCCGCGGCCGCCGCCGAGCTGCGCGGGTCCGGCGACGTCCGTCCGGTCGCGCTGGACGTGACCGACCAGGCCAGTGTGGACGCCGCCGCGGCCTGGATCGAGGCCGAGTTCGGCCGGCTCGACGTGCTGGTCAACAATGCCGGGATCACCGGCGGCCAGGGGCAGCAGCCGGCCGAGGCGGACCTGGCCACGGTCCGGGCGGCGTACGAGGTCAACGTGTTCGGCGTGCAGCGGGTGACCAACGCGATGCTGCCGCTGCTGGCCCGGTCGGCCGCGCCGCGGATCGTCAACATGTCCAGCTCGGTCGGCTCGCTGGCGATCGGTTCCGACCTGGACGGACCCTATGCCGTGATGCCCGGCTCGGCCGCGTACGTGCCGTCCAAGACCGCGCTCAACTCGCTCACCGTCCAGTACGCCAAGCAGTTGCGGAAGGACGGCGTGCTGGTGAACGCGGCCTGCCCCGGCTACTGCGCCACCGACCTGAACAACCACGCCGGCCACCGGACCCCCGCCCAGGGCGCCGCCATCGCGGTGCGGCTGGCCACGCTCGCCCCGGACGGTCCGACCGGCGGCTTCTTCGACGACGCCGGCCCGGTGCCCTGGTGAGCCGGTAGGTCGGCCCGCCGGGAGCCGCGGCCCCCGGCGGCCGGGCCGGGCGCAGCTCGGTCCACTGTGGACCTTGCCGCCGGCTGGGCCGGGCGCCGACGTCCACTGTGGACCGGTACGCCGGCCGGCCGGGCGCTGACGTCCACTGTGGACCGGTACGCCGGTCGGCCGGGCGCCGGCGTCAGCTCCCCACCGGCGGCTGGGTGCCGGCGGACAGCCGCTGATCCTCGCGCAGCACCCGCAGCAGCTCCTCGTACGGGCCGACCAGGTAGGCCTCGTCGCCCGGGCCCAACCGGGTGCCCCGCCGCAGCGGGTGCTCCAGGCCGCCGAGCCCGGCCCGGGACAACGCCACCACCCGGATGCGCGCGGAGAGATCCTGCATCGCCCGGCCGACCAGCCCGCCATCCGCGGCCACCGTGAGCCGGCCGAGCAGGAACGGCTGGTCGTCCACATAGAACGTGTCCAGCACGTCCAGGCCGAGCGCGGCGCCGACGAACCAGGGGGCGGCCAGCGCGGCGGTGGAGCGGACGTGCCGGAACAGGAAGCTGTGCTCGACGGTGACCGCGAGCGGGCGGTCCAGCACCCGCAGCACCACCGGCACCTCGTACCAGCGCAGGCCCAGCTGCTCGCGTACGGTGAGGCCGATCTCGATGTTGGTCAGGTCACTGCTGGTGATGACCGCGACCGCGGCCGCCCGGTCCAGGTTGACCAGCTCCAGGGTGGCGCTCAGCGACGCGTCCGCGATCACCACCGGCACGCCGAGGGCACGGGCCTGGGCGAGGTAGCGGCTGTTCTCGTTCCGCTCGACCACGACCACGTCCATGCCGTGCGCCTCGATGCCCAGCAGCACCTGCATGCCGACCGAGCCGAGGCCGACCAGGATCACGTGGTCGGACATGCCGGTGACCCGCTGCCGGCCGAGCGCCTGCGCCAGCCGCCGGTTCACCAGCAGGTTCGTGATCTGTGCGAGCAGCGCGGCGGCCAGCGTCGCGCCGACGATGATGTCGCCGATCCCGAAGACGAGCAGCCATACCGCCTGCCCGGAGAAGTGGAAATCCCCGTACCCGACGGTCGCGTCGGTGACCACCGTGAAGTAGGCGGCGTCCAGCAGGCTGAGCCGGCCGCCGCGCGGGGGCTGGTAGCCGATCCAGATCACCACGGTGGACACCAGGCCGGTGATGAGCATCGCGGCCAGCGTCCAGCGGAACGGTTTGTCCACTTCGGACACCAGGTTGGCCAGCGCGCCGCGGGCCGCCCGCAGCCGGTTGCGCAGCCCCACCCGGGCCCGGTCGGTACGCTCCCGGGTCGACCGCCCCGGCGGCGGAACGGACGCGTCCGCCGGGCCGATCAGGCTGACCCGGTCGCCCGGCCAGACCCGGTGGTCCCGGCCGGGGCACACCACCATCCCGCCGCCGTCCGCCTGCCCGCTGTCGGTGGCGGTGTCGGGCTCGATGGCCGCCTCGTCCGGGTCCAGGTCCACCCACTGGGCCTGGTCCGCGCCCGGGACGACCGCGATCGGCGCCAGGTCCCCGTACAGCTCCCGCAGCGTGCCGGACTCGGTCACCGTCAGGTGCCGCAGCGCGAACTGCTCACCGGCCAGGCTGAACTCGTGCCGGTCCGCCCGGACGCACGCCTCCACCACGGACGGGGCGGCCAGCACGGCGGTGTCCAGCACCCGGCCGGGGACCGCCACGCCGGCCAGCGCCCGGCCCACCGCGGGGTTGCTCAGCTGCACGACGATCGGCAGGTCGGTGCGCAACCGGCGGGCCAGCAGCGTGGTCTCCAGCGTGTGCACGTCGTCCTCCTCGACGCACACCAGCGCCCGGGCCCCGGCCAACCCCGCCGCGTGCAGCGTCTCCGGCTGCCGGGCGCTGGCCTCCAGCAGCGGTACGCCCCAGCCGTCCAACTGCCGGACCAGGCCGCGGTCCGGTTCGTCGTCCACCACCACCACCGGGATCTCGGCGACGACGAACTGCTCGACCGTGCGCAGCCCGACCCCGTGCAGCCCGCAGACGATCACATGCCCGGACCAGTCGCCGTACGCCATGCCAGTCACCGTGCCAGCCCCCCTCGCCGACCACGGGCGGATGCGTGACTCGCAACATGCCGGATATCTGCGACAAGATCCAGCCCTCGGGCGGGCGGGTCGCCGCGCCGATCGCGCCGCCGGCCGGCCGGGCGGTCAGCCGTAGAGCAGCCGGTGGGCGCCGCGGACCGCGGCCGCGTAGCCGCCACCGGCCCAGCCGTTGCGGGCCAGCGCGGCGGCCGCCGCGTTCGCCCCGCAGGCGCCGTGCACGCCGCCGCCGGGGTGCGCCGAGGCGCCGGCCAGGAACAGCCGGTCGATCGGGGTGTCGGCGCGGCCGAGCCCGGTCGCCGGCCGGAACACCAGCTGCTGGTGGATGGCCGCGGTGCCGGCGTTGAGCGCGCCGCCGACCAGGCTCGGGTTGTGTTCGTGCAGGTCGGCCGGGCTGAGCACGTGCCGCCCGACGACCAGGTCGGCGAAGCCCGGGGCGTGCCGCTCGATCACCCGCTCCATCCGCTTCACCACACCGGTGACCTGATCGGCTACCAGGCCCGGGTCCGGGTCGGTCGCCAGCGCGTGCGGGATGTGCGTGTACGCCCAGACCGACTCGGTGCCGGCCGGCGAGCGGGACGGGTCGGCCGTGGTCATCTGCCCGAGCAGCAGGAACGGGTCGGCCGGCACCGCGCCGCAGGCCAGGTCGGCGGCGAACCGGGTCAGCCCGTCCAGGTCGCAGTCCAGGTGGACGGTGCCGGCCCGACCGACCTCCGGCGCCCGCCACGGGATGGGCGCCGAGAGCGCCCAGTCCACCTTGACCGTGCCGCTGTCCCACTGGAACCGGCTCAGGTCGTCGACGAACTTCGGGGGCAGGTTCGGCGCGCCGACCAGGTCGCCGAACAGGGCCGGCGCCGGCACGTCGGCCAGCACCGCCCGGCGCGCCCGCACCAGGTTGCCACCCGCGTCCGCCACCCCGACCGCCTGGCCGCCGGCGATCAGCACCCGGGACACCGGCCGGCCACACTCCACCTGGCCGCCGTACGCCGCCAGCCGCCGGACCAGCGCCACCGCCAGCGCCCCGGCCCCGCCGGCCGGCACCGGGAAGCCGACATCCTGGGCCAGCATCGCGAGCAGCCAGCCGAAGATCGCCGAACCGGACTGGTCCGGGCCCAGGTCGGTGTGCAGCGCGTTGCCGGCCAGCAGCAGCCGGGCACCTTCCCCGGCGAACCGTTCGGTCGCGTACCGGCGCACCGGCAGCGTGCCGAACCGGGCGAACCGCAGCGCGTCGCCGGCCCCGAGCCGGCGCAGCAGCCCGGCCGCCGACCGCACCGGCGGGAACGGCCCGAGCAGCGCCCCGAGCAGTGCCGGCTTGATCCGCTGCCAGGCCTCGAACTCGGTCCGCCAGGCGTCCGCGTCGGCCGCCGCGAAGGCGGCCAGCGACGCCGCGGTCTCGTCCACGTCCCGGGCCAGCAGCACGTGCCGGCCGTCCGGCAGCACATGCGCCAGTGGTGCCGGGGCATGCCGCCAGACCAGCCCCCAGCGGTCCAGTTCCAGCCGGGCCAGCACCGGCGAGGCCGCACCCAGCGGGTAGAACGCGCTGCACACGTCGCTGATGAAGCCCGGTGCGGTCAGCTCGGCCGACCGGACCGCCCCGCCGGGAGACCCGGCCGCCTCCAGCACCAGCACGTCCCAGCCGGCCTCAGCCAGCATGTTCGCCGCCACCAGCCCGTTCGGACCGGCGCCGACGACCACCGCATCAACCTCAGCCACGGTCATGCCGACCGAGGCTAGAACACATCGATCACGACGCCGAGCCGAGGCGGTTCCGCCCGGGCCGCCGGTCGATCCTGCCGGCGGTCGCGACACGGCAGCGGTCGGGGCGGCCGGGTCGGCCAGCTGCCGGTCCGGCTGGTGCCCGGCTACGTCCCGTCGCGGACGTCGGCCAGGCCGCCGGGCTCCAGCCGGACCTGGTCGAAGGTGCTGACCGCGCCGGCCCCGGTCGGCGACTGCGCCAGCAGGCCCACCTGGGTGTCCCCGGCGCCGAGCGCCAGGTGCCGGACCAGCGCCCAGGGCTCGCCGTCGGCGCGGGCGTGCAGCGCGGTCGCCGGGCCGGTCCGGGAGATGCGCAGCCAGCACGAGCCGGACCGGACCGGCCAGCCGTTCGCGTCGTCCGACCGGCCCCGGGTCACCACGCTGACCACGGTCAGCAGCCCGGCCGGCGACCGCTCCAGGGCCAGCTTCACCCACTGCTCGTCGTCCACCCAGGCCACCAGCGCCGCCGCGTCGTAGGTGGCCGCCGCCGCGCAGGACAGCCGGGCGGAGAACCGGTAGTCGCCGCTGACCGGCAGCAGCGCCCGCGGCGCGGACAGCTGCGCCGGGCTGCCGGCCGGATCGACGAACAGGTCGGTCTGCGGGCCGGCGGTGACGGTCAGCCCGTCCGGCCCGACCGGCTCCCAGGAGACCGGCTCCACCTGCCAGCTCAGCGGCCCCGGCAACCCGTTCAACCGAACATCGGCACCCATGCCGGCACCCTAGCCGGCAGGCGGGTCGAACCGTCAGGAGGTGGGACGCCGGCGCCAGGACGCCACGGCCTCCTCGACGTCGAGCGGGAGCAGGTTCAGCGGCGGTCCGGGCGGCGGGACCCGGATCGCGGCCCGGATCTTCTCGTTCAGGTTCGTGATCATCGTCCGGACGGCCGCCTCGGACGGGGCGGTCGGGACCGCGGCCAGCACGTCCTCGGCCTCCTTGCGCAGCGCCAGGGTGGGTGGCAGGTAGCTCAGGTTCTCCCGCCGCAGCAGCTGCTTGACCCACCACATGTCGTCGTCGTCGAGGTTCGGGATCGGCTTGCCGGCGCCGGGCAGGTCCTTGAAGGCGCCGCGCTCCTCCGCCTCCCGGATCTGCTTGTCGATCCAGGTCTCGAACGGCATCCCGGCCGGCTTGCGCTCGGTCATGGGGCATCACCTCACTCGGTCGTTCGGTCAGGTCTCCGGGCCCGGGTCCGTCGGTGCCGCGGCCGGCGCGGACCCGAATCTGTTCGCCATGGCGGTCACCGGTCGCCGCCCCGTGGCTCGCCGGCCATCCCGCCGGCGTGCCGGGTGATCGGCAGCTGGTCGAAGCAGTAGTAGATGGCGATCGCGCCGTGCACGGCCAGGGTGGCGATGGCGCTGATGAACGACAGGCCGATGGTGGCCAGGTAGAACACGTTGCCGACGCCGAACCGGCGCAGCGCGGCCCGGCTGGCCGCCGCGTCGATCTGCTGGTGCAGCAGCCCGCGACCGCCGGTGATCACCAGCCAGAGCAGCCCGTAGGTGAGCCCGATCGCCAGCATGGTGGCGCTGTAGATGGCGGCGGCGATGTGCGAGTCGTTGCCGTCGGTGAGGTACTCGGCCAGCAGCCGGGTCGGGAACGGTAGCGCCGACACGAACAGCAGCACAGCCAGGTTGGCGAACAGCACCTGCCGGTTGACCAGCCGGACGTTGTCGAACACGGTGTGGTGGTTGACCCAGATGATGCCGACGATCAGGAAGCTGACCAGGTACGCGGCGTACGCCGGCCACTGCCGGCCGAGCGCCGCGGTCAGCCCGCCGTCCGCGGCCTGCTCCCTGGTCGGCACGGCGAGGTCGAGCACCAGCAGCGTGATCGCGATCGCGAACACCCCGTCGCTGAACGCCTCCAGCCGCCGCGTGCTGGTCAGCACCGCCGCCGCCGGGCGCTCCGCCCTCGACTCGTCCGCCATCCCACCGCCCTGTGCCGCCCCGATCGGTCGACTCCATCATCGCTGCTACCCCGATCGGCGGGAACGTCCGGTCCCTCCGGAAGCGCGGTCATATTCCTTGACGAGAATATTCTTGTAGTGGAATGCTCGACCTGTGATGAGCGTGTACGAGGTGCTGGCCGAGCCGCGCCGGCGGGAGATCCTGGATCTGGTCCGCGGCGGCGAGCGCACCGTCGGCGAGCTGGTCGGCCTGCTCGGGCTGCGCCAGCCGTCGGTGTCCAAGCACCTGAAGGTGCTGCGCGAGGCCGGCCTGGTCGCGTCCCGGGTGGACGAGCAGCGCCGCGCCTACCGGCTCACCGCCGGCCCGCTGCGCGAGCTGGACGACTGGCTCGCGCCCTACCGGCAGGCCTGGTCGACCAGCCTCGACCGACTCGAACAGCACCTGGACGAGATGGCCCGCGACGAACTGGCCCGCGACGAGCTGACCCGTGCCGAACTGGCCCGCGACGAACTGGCCGGTGGCCAGGCGGGCCACGACGGGACGGGCCGCGACCAGACGGGCCCCGACCGGATGGCCCGCGACGAAAGGGGAGAGGTGTGAACGGCGTCCTGGAGGATCCCGGCAACGGCAGCTGGCGGCTGCGCTTCACCCGCGAACTGGCCCACCCGCCGGAGCGGGTCTGGCGGGCCCTCACCGAGCCGGAACACCAGCAGGTCTGGTTCCCGGACGAGGTCGAGGGCGACTGGGTGCTCGGCGGCAAGCTGTGCTTCCGGTTCAAGACCGGTGACAGCTTCGACGGCGAGGTGCTCGCACTGGACCCGCCCAGGCTGCTGGAGTTCAGCTGGGGCCCGGACACGATCCGGATCGAGGTGGCCGAACGGCCCGGCGGCTCGACGCTCACGTTGCTGGACACGATCCGCGAGCAGGGCAAGGCCGCCCGGGACGCCGCCGGCTGGCACGAGTGCCTGGACCGTCTGGTCGCGGACCTGGACGGCCGGCCCGTCCCGCCGCCCGGCGAGCCGTGGAAGCGGGTGCACCCCGGCTACGTGTCCGCCTTCGGCCCGGCCGCCGCCACCGTCGGGCCGCCGGCCGGCTACTGATCCGGTGCGGGTCGGTCGGCGCTGCCGGCCGGCCCGCACCCGGCGTCAGGTGACCGTGCAGGCCGTGCCGTTGAGGGTGAACGCGGCCGGTCGGGCGGCGTTGCCGGTGTGGTTGGCCTGGAAGCCGATGCCCACCGACGTGCCGGGCGCGATGGTGGCGTTGTAGCTGAGGTTGGTGGCGGTCACCCGGCCGCTGGTCGGGGCGTAGCCGGCGTTCCAGCCGCCGGTGAGCACCTGGCCGGCGGGCAGGGTGAAGACCAGCGACCAACCGTTCACCGGCGTGCCGCCGGTGTTGGTGATGGTGAGGTTCGCGGTGAGGCCGGTGTTCCACGCGTTGATCGCATCGGCGACGCGGCAGCCGCCGGCCGGTGCCGGGCTGGTCACCGGCGGCGTGGTCACCGGCGGCGTGGTAGTCACCGGCGGCGTGCTGGTCGGCGGGGTCGCGCCGTCCAGGCCGAAGAAGTGGATGGCCGCGTCGGCGACGACCGGCAGGTTGTGCGGCACGTCCTGCATGCTGGTCGCCTCGACCAGCACCGCTCCGGAGCTGTCGGTGTAGCGGGTGCGGGTCCAGGTCGGCTGCGGATGGTCGGTGGACGCCGGCGTCTGGCTGGCCCCGAGCACGTTCGTCCACTGCTTGATCTCCTCGCCGAAGTTGGCGTAGAAGAGCGTGGTGTCGGCGGTGCCGTGCCACAGCTGCATGCGTGGCCGTGGGCCGGTGTACCCCGGGAAGGCGCCGCGGACCAGGTCGCCCCACTGCTGCGGGGTCTTGCTGATGTTGCCGTTGGCGCAGTCGGTGTTCCAGCTGACCGGGCCGGCGAAGCAGCCGAACGGCACGCCGGCGAACGCCGCGCCGGCCTTGAAGACGTCGGGATAGTCGCCGAGCAGGACGTTGGTCATCATCGCCCCGGAGGAGACGCCGGTGGCGTAGACCCGGCCCGGGTCGCCGTTGAAGTGCTGCTCGACGTAGCGGACCATCGAGATGATGCCGACCGGGTCGCTGCCGCCGTCGTGCCGCAGCGCCGCGGGGGAGGCCACGTCGAAGCAGCCGTCCGGGGCCTGGGTCACCGACGGGAAGACGACGATGAACCCGAACCGGTCGGCCAGCGCGTTGAACTGGCTGCCGGCCGCGAAGGCCGGGCCGTCGCCGTGGCAGTAGTGCACCGCGACCACGATCGGCGGCCGCGCCACGACGGTGGTCGGCACGTAGACGAACATCCGCAGGCTGCTCGGGTTCGTGCCGAAGTTCGTCACCTCCTGCAGCGAGGCGGCGGTGGCCGGCGCCGCCGGCAGGACGCCGACCGCGATCGCCGCGGCCAGCAGCGGCAGGCCGCCGAGCGCCAGTCTGAGCAGGTTTCGGGATCTCATCGGACGGTCGCTCCTCCGGACGCAGTCGCGGTGCCGCGGACCGTCGCCGGAACCACCGGGCCGGCCGGCCCACACGCTCGACCGCCTCAGGCACGACCGGGGCCACACCGGCCGGGCCACGCCTGCGCCGCAGGGCGGATGCTGGTCGGCGCGCCACGACACATCGGACAGACGGGCCGTGAGAGCGCTCTCTCAGACATCGCGACTGTAGCCGCCGGAACCGCCGGGAACAACGGCGCAACGTCAACGGCGCCGACCGGCGGATGCGAATCCGCTGGTCAGCGCCGCTGATGAGGGCTGAGGCTCAGTCCAGGTAGTCGCGCAGAACCTGGGACCGGGACGGGTGCCGGAGCTTGGACATGGTCTTCGACTCGATCTGCCGGATCCGCTCCCGGGTCACGCCGTAGACCTGGCCGATCTCGTCCAGGGTGCGCGGCTGGCCGTCGGTGAGGCCGAACCGGAGCCGGACCACGCCGGCCTCGCGCTCGGACAGCGTCAGCAGCACGGACTGCAGCTGGTCCTGCAGCAGCGTGAACGAAACGGCGTCGACGGCGACGACAGCCTCGGAGTCTTCGATGAAGTCACCGAGCTGGCTGTCGCCCTCGTCGCCGATGGTCTGGTCGAGCGAGATGGGCTCCCGGGCGTACTGCTGGATCTCCAGCACCTTCTCCGGGGTGATGTCCATTTCCTTGGCCAGTTCCTCGGGGGTGGGCTCCCGCCCGAGGTCCTGCAGCAGCTCGCGCTGGATCCGGCCGAGCTTGTTGATCACCTCGACCATGTGCACCGGGATCCGGATGGTGCGCGCCTGGTCGGCCATGGCCCGGGTGATCGCCTGCCGGATCCACCAGGTGGCGTACGTGGAGAACTTGTAGCCCTTGGTGTAGTCGAACTTCTCGACCGCGCGGATCAGGCCCAGGTTGCCCTCCTGGATCAGGTCCAGGAAGGCCATGCCGCGGCCGGTGTAGCGCTTGGCCAGCGAGACGACCAGCCGCAGGTTCGCCTCCAGCAGGTGGTTCTTCGCCCGCTCGCCGTCCCGCACGATCCAGCTGAGGTCGCGCCGCAGTTGCGGCGACATCGCGTCCTTCTTGCCGGCCAGCCGCGCGTCCTCGGCCTTGCGCACCCGCTCCGCGGCGTACAGGCCGGCCTCGATCCGCTTGGCGAGGTCGACCTCCTCCTCCGCGTTCAGCAGCGCGACCTTGCCGATCTGCTTCAGGTACGCCCGGACCGAGTCGGCGGACGCGGTGAGCTCGGCGTCCTTGCGCGCCTGCCGGAGCGCCTCGGACTCCTCGTCCTCCTCGTCCCAGACGAACTCGTCGGACTCCTCCTCGGCCTCGGCCGCGGCGGGGGCCGGCTCCTCGGTCGTGGTCAGCGCCTCGACGACGACCTCTTCCTCGAGCTCGGCCACGTCCTCGCCCGGGTCGGTCAGACCGTCCAGACCGTCCGGCTCGATCCCGTCGGCCGGATCGACCAGATCGGTCGGCTCGGCACCCGGGCCGGGCACCACGCCGGTCGGGCCGGTCGGGGCAGCCGGGGCCTTGCCCCGCGCGGGCGGGCGGGCGGCCGGACGGGCCGGCTTGGCCGCCGTCTTGGCCCGCACCGAGCCGGGCGACGGAGCCGCCTCGGCCGGCTTGGGGGCGCCGGCCCGGGCCGGCGCGGTCACCGCGCGGCCGGCAGCCGACTTGGCCGCGGCGGCCGGGCGGGCGGGCCGCGGATCCGGGGTCGCCGCCGGGCTGGCGGTGGGCACCGGCCCGGCCGGGTTCGCCCCGGCCGCGGTTGTCGTCACCGTCACCCTGGTGGTCACCGCGGCGGCCGCGGTCCGGGGCCGGGGACGCCGGGTGCCGCCGGAACCGGCGGTATTGGCGGAGGACGCATCGACCATCACGGTCACTCCTGACTCGCTGAGGGTGCGCAGCACCCGCTTGCCATGCGTCGGCGGGATTCCAGCCTGCTCGAAAGCTCTGGTTATCTCGTCGGCGCGGAGGAAGCCCTGGTGCTGGCCGTGCCGGACCAGGTGCTCGGCGACGGCTTTCGCCGCGTCGGCGGTGGCGGCCCGAGTGGTAATGCTGTTGGACGAGGGTTCAGCGGCTGCCACGAACGCCCTTTCACGTCTCGCAGGCGGGGAGGTCACGTCGCGCGACCGGATACTGCCCGACCGGGGCAGGAGCGCCACCAACCGATCGGCCCCGGGTACCTCCGGGAGCCGGCCGGCTCGTGCCGTGCCGTAAGTGTAACTTCGCGTGGGCGGGGCGTGCGGCAACCCGTCCACACCGGACCCCCAGCGTGCCGCCCGTGTTCCCGGGAGGGCGTCCGGTGGCGACTAACCGAGATCGACCTGAAACGCAGAGTGACCAAATGCCGGTTGATGACACCAATTCCGGTGCCGGACCGCTGGTCGGGTTGCTGATTGTCGATCTGACCCGGGTTCTGGCCGGTCCATTCGCGACGATGATGATGGCCGATCTGGGTGCCCGGGTGGTCAAAGTGGAGCGCCCGGAGCGCGGTGACGACTCCCGCGCGTACGGGCCGTTCCGGTCCGGTCGGTCGCTTTACTTCGACCGGGTCAACCGCGGCAAGGAATCCATCGCGCTGAACCTCGCCGACCCGGCCGACCGGGCGGTGCTGCTCGGCCTGGTCGACCGGGCGGACGTGCTGGTGGAGAACTTCCGACCGGGCGTGATGGGCCGGCTCGGCCTCGGCTACCCGGAACTGGCCGCCCGCAACCCGCGGCTGGTCTACGCCTCGATCTCCGGCTTCGGCCAGACCGGCCCGTGGCGGCAGCGGCCGGCGTACGACACGGTCGTGCAGGCCGCGGCCGGGCTGATGGCGATCACCGGCGCGCCGGACGGCCCGCCGACCAAGCCGGGCACGTCGATCGCCGACCTGGCCGCGGGTCTGTACGCGTTCGGAGCCGTGATGGCCGCGTTGCACGGGCGAGACCGTACCGGTAGCGGCACCCAGGTGGACGTCGCCATGTTCGACGCGGCCGTGTCGCTGCTGGAAGGCGCCGCGCTGCAGTACCTGACCCACCGGGCCGAGCCGCCGCGGATCGGCAACGCGCACTACACGATCTCCCCGTTCGGCACCTTCGGCTGCGCGGACCGGCCGATCGTGATCTGTGCCGCGCATGACGGGTTGTTCGGGGTGCTGTGCACCGTGCTCGGCCGGCCCGGCCTGGTCACCGACCCGCGGTTCGCCAGCAACGAGGGCCGCACCCGGCACCGGGACGCCCTGGTGGCCGAACTGGAAGCCGCGCTGCGGGCCGAGCCGGCCGCGCACTGGCTCGACCTGCTCGGCGCGGCCGGAGTTCCGTGCGGCCCGGTCAGTGGCGTCGGCGAGGCGCTGGACTCCGACCAGGTGGCGGCCCGCCGGATGGTGATCGAGGCCGGCGGCCAGCCGATGCCGGGCAACCCGATGAAGATCTCCGGCTACCCGGACCCGGTCATCCGTCCGCCGGCCCCGTCCCTGGACCAGCACGGCCCGGCCCTGCGCGCCGAAATCGCCGGCGCGGCCGCCGCCCCGCCGGTCGTTCAGCCGGCCGGTTAGGCGGCTATTCCTCGAAGTGCTCGTGCGCGGCCAGCGCGGCGCCGACGATGCCGGCGTTGTTCAGCAGCTCGGCCGGCTTGATCGGGGTGTCGACGGTCAGCAGCGGCACCCAGCGGTCGGCGTCCTTGCTCACCCCGCCGCCGACCAGGATCAGATCGGGGCTGAACAGCTTCTCCACGTGCTGCAGGTAGCGGGACACCCGCTTCGCCCAGTGCTTGTAGGAGAGGTCCTCGTTCTCCTTGGCGGACGCGGCGGCCCGCTTCTCCGCGTCCGCGCCGTCCACCTCCAGGTGGCCCAGCTCGGTGTTGGGCACCAGCACGCCGTCGATGAACATGCCGCTGCCGATCCCGGTGCCGAACGTCAGCAGGATCACCAGGCCGGGCACGCCCTTGGCCGCGCCGTAGCGGACCTCGGCCAGCCCGGCCGCGTCGGCGTCGTTCAGCACGGTCACGTCGCAGCCGGTGGCCTTGGTGAACACCTCGTCCACGTTGGTGCCGATCCAGCTGCGGTCCACGTTGGCGGCGCTTTTCGCCACCCCGTGCTTGATCACCGCCGGGAAGGTGGCGCCGATCTCGCCGGACCAGCCGGCCTCGCGGACCAGCCGGGTGACCTCGGCCGCCACCGCGTCCGGGGTGGCCGGATGTGGCGTCGGGAACTTGACCCGGTCGGTCTTCAGGTCACCGCTGGCCAGATCGACGATCGCGCCCTTGATCCCGGTGCCGCCGATGTCCACGCCGAACGCCATGCCGGATGCGGTGGGGATCTTTCGCTTGGACACCTCGCGGCCCCCTTCAGAAACCAGCCCGCCGCGGCGGACCCAACCCCGTCGTGGCGGGACACTACGCCGCATGGTCGGATGACCCCATGGCAGCGCACGAAGTGCAGGTCCAGCATGCCGAACTGCTCGGCGTCGCGGTCGAACTGGCGCACCTGACCGGGGCGCTGATCCGGGACGGCCGCGAGGCCGCCGGGGCGGGCCTGACCGCCGACACCAAGACCACCCCCACCGACCTGGTCACCGCGGTGGACAAGCAGGCCGAACAGTTCCTGGTCGAGCAACTGCGCGAGCGCCGCCCCGGCGACGCGGTGCTCGGCGAGGAGGGCGCCGACGAGGCCGGCAGCACCGGCGTCCGCTGGCTGATCGACCCGATCGACGGAACGGTCAACTTCTACTACGGCGTGCCGCAGTACGCGGTCTCGGTGGCGGCCGAGTACGCCGGCCAGACCGTCGTCGGGGCGGTGCACAACCCGATCTCCGGCGAGACGTTCATGGCGTTGCGCGGGGCTGGCTCGTGGCTCGGCTCGCGCAAGCTGACCGCGGCCGGCCGGGCCGCCAGCCTGGACACCGCGCTGATCGGCACCGGCTTCGGCTACGACGCCGGCCGGCGTGGCGCACAGGGCCGGATACTGGCCGGCGTGCTGCCCCGGGTGGCCAACATCCGCCGGCTCGGCTCGGCCGCGCTGGACCTCTGCTTCGTCGCCGCCGGCCGCCTCGACGGCTACTTCGAGCAGGGCCTGGCGCCCTGGGACATGGCCGCCGGCGCGCTGGTCGCCGCCGAGGCCGGTGCGCTGGTCAGCGGCCTGCACGGGCGGCCGGCCGGCCCGGCGATCACGGTCGCGGCGGCTCCGGCGGTGGCCGGCGAGCTGGTCGCGCTGCTGGAGGAGCTCGGCGCGGACGAGATCGGCTGAGCCGCGCCGGCCGGCCCGCGGAGCCGGTTGGCCCCGGGCCGGTCGGTGCCGGGCCGGTCGGTGCCGGGCCGGTCAGCAGCCCTGCGGGACGTCGCCGGCCTTGGCCTGGGTGGTCGCCTTCTTCTTGGCCGCGGCGACCTGGGCGGCGTTGGCGACCGTCTTGTAGCTGGGGCCGATCGCGACGTCCACCACCGCGTCCGTGCGCGGGTCCGGGATGAGCCTGATGCCGGGCAGGTAGAGGCTGGTCAGCAGGGCCTGGTTGGTGCCGCTCGGGCCGTACCGCAGCTCGCCGACCCCCTGCACGTCCCGGCTGGAGGCGAGCGGGTCGTTGCTGGTCGTGGTGATCGCGAAGCCGCGCTTGTGCAGCTGGTCGGCCACCGTCTTGGCCAGCCCGGCCTTCTCGGTGGAGTTGTAGACGCGCAGCTTGACCGTCTTCGGGTCCACCTTCAGCGAGGCGAGCGTGGGCACCGGCTGGCAGCCGGCGACGTCGTCGGCGTCGGTGTTGCGGTGCAGCACCTTCCACCAGACCACCGCGGTGATCAGCGAGAGCACCAGCAGCAGGATCAGCGCGGGGACCGGCCGGCGGGCCCGGCGCTGGCCGGGCGGGCGCTGTTTCGGGACCCGGCCCAGCGGGCTCAGCATCGTCATCGCCGCTCACCCGCAGAACGCATGCCGCGAGGGTAAGCCACGACCGGTCGAACCGGCGGGGGTCCCATCGGGTCCGGACATGTCCTATTCGACGCCGTCCGCGTCCAGCGCGCGCCGGCCGCCGCTGACCAGCCCGCCGATCGTCGCGGCCATCCCGGCGGCGACGTCCCCGGTCATCGCGCCGGCCCGCTGCCGGGCCAGGATGCCGACCACGACGACGGCCAGCTTGAAGAAGCCGAACGCGACGTACCAGGGCAGCGCGCTGATGTCCCGGCCGGTCCGGCCGGCGTACCGCTCGGCGACCTGCCGGCGGGTCGGGAAGCCGGGCAGCGCGGTGGCCGAGGGCATCGCGCCGCCGATCGGGGCGTCCCCGGCCTGCCGCCAGTAGACCAGCAGCAGCCCCAGGTCGGAGAGCGGGTCGCCGAGGGTGGACATCTCCCAGTCCAGCACCGCGCGCACCTGTTCGGGCCGGTCCGGATGCAGCACCACGTTGTCCAGCCGGTAGTCGCCGTGCACGATCGCCCCGGACGGGCCGGCCGGCACCGCGGCGGCCAGGTCGGCGGCGAGCCGGTCCAGGTCCGGCCGGTCCTGGTCGCGCAGCGCCTCCCACTCGCCGACCCAGCGGCGCACCTGCCGTTCCCGGTAGCCGTCCGGCCGGCCGAAGTCGGCCAGCCCGACCTCCGCCGGCGGCACCGCGTGCAGGTCGGCCAGCACATCCAGCAGGCCGTAGCCGAGCGCCTCCCGGTCGGCCGGGGCCGCGGCGTACCCGGCCGGCAGACCGCCCCGGGCGATCACCCCGGCGACCCGCTCCATCAGGTAGAACGGCGCGCCCAGCACGTCCGGGTCGGTGCACAGGTGGACCGTCGCCGGCACCGGCACCGCGGTGCCGGCCAGCGCGGACAGCACCCGGTGCTCGCGGACCATGTCGTGCGCGGTCGGCCGCACCGCGCGCAGCGGCGGGCGGCGCAGCACCAGCTCGCCGGCCGTGCTGCTGACCGCGTAGGTCAGGTTGGACCGGCCGCCGGCGATCACCTCCACGCTGGCGTCCAGCCAG
The DNA here is from genome assembly GCA_963714145.1 of uncultured Actinomycetota bacterium. Taxonomy (GTDB): domain Bacteria; phylum Actinomycetota; class Actinomycetes; order Mycobacteriales; family CADCTP01; genus JBBWZH01. The sequence continues at coordinate 819,212 of OY970235.1, forward strand.
GCCGGCTCGCTCAGGACACCCGCCAGGTACCGGCCGACCACGCCGGCGTCCGCCCCCAGCGGCCCGGGCGCCAGGCCGGGCCGCGCTGTCTCGTCGTTCAGTGTCCGCTCCGCTCCGTGCCCGCTCGGTTGCCGGGGGACGGTACCGCCAGCCGCGGCCGGGGTCAGCTGGTGCCGGCGAGCGGGCCCCGATTGGTGACTACCGGTCCACCACGCGCGACGGACGGTCACCGAGGCTGGCCCGCGCGGTCAGCTGGAGCCGCGGTGGCGGCGCTGGCGGGCCGCGTAGACCTCGTTGCGCCAGCGGCGGCGCTGCTCGGCCCGCAGCCGGGCGTCGTACCGGCGCTGCAGCCAGTCGTTCTCCCGCTGCAGGCGCAGGTAGCTGTCCAGCCGGCGGGGGGAGAGGTGGCCGGCCTCGACCGCGCCCAGCAGCGCGCAGCCGGGCTCGGTGCGGTGCTGGCAGTCCCGGAACCGGCACTGCCGGGTCAGCTCGACCACGTCCGCGAAGGTCTGGTCCAGCCCTTCGTCGGCGGCCCAGAGCTGTACGCCGCGCAGCCCGGGCGTGTCGAGCAGCACGCCGAGGCCGGGCAGCACGGTCAGCTCCCGGGCGGTGGTGGTGTGCCGGCCCTTGCCGTCCGGCCGGATCGGCGCGACCCCGGCCACCTCGGCCCCGGCCAGCGCGTTCACCAGGCTCGATTTGCCCGCGCCGGAGACGCCGAGCAGGGCCGCGGTCCGCCCGGGCATGAATTGCCGGCGCAGTTCGGTCAGCCCCCGACCGTCCACGGTGGAGGTGAGCAGCACCGGGGTGCCGGGGGCGAGCTCGACCACCTCGTCCCGCTCGGTGGCCGCGGTCCGGGACAGGTCGGCCTTGGTGAGCACGATCACCGGCCGGGCGCCGGAGCTCCAGGCGACCGCGAGCAGCCGGTCCAGTTGCTGCGGGTTCGGCGCGGTGGTCAGCGGGACTGTGATCAGCACCACGTCCACGTTGGCGGCCAGCAGGTGCCCGCGGGCGTCCTTGCGGCCGCCGCCGCGGATCAGCGCGGTGCGGCGGGGGAGCACCGCGCGGACGGTGCCGTCGGCGGCGTCCGGGTCGAGCAGCACCCAGTCGCCGGTGGTGGCGTCCGGATGCAGCAGTGCCGCCCGGACCGTGCCGCCGACGGTGGCCACCATGGCCCGGCCCCGGTCGGCCCGGATGATCCGGCCGGGCAGCGAGCCCGGGCCATCCCGGTAGCCGGCTACCAGCGCGTCCCAGCCGCTGTCCCAGCCCAGCTCCGCGAGCGGGTCGGGGATGGGCCGGGCCGGGCCGGGCGCTGCCGGCGGAAGGTCGGTCGCCAGCCGCAGGTGCCGGCGGCCGGTCAGTCGGGTCGGTTCGTTCGGGTGGGACGAGGACACGGGGGCCTCCCGGGGACGGACGATCGGGCCCGCGGTCGTCTGGCCGCGCGCCGGTGCAAAACGGTCAACTCGTCACCTCCCTCTATGGAGCGCCTACTCGGTGCGGTGACCTGCGGGTGCCGGGACGCGACACACCCGCCGCGTGTACCCTGCCGCCCGGCAGCCGGCGGCACCCACAACGCCCGGGGCCGTGCCCGGCGGCATCGTCGCCGATACAACCCGGTACGGCTCCTCCTCCGCTTACCGGGCCCGCTACCGGGCGCAGCCTGAACGCCGCGGACAGCCACCCATGACCAACACGACACACCCTGACCCGCGACACGCTGCCGAGGCTCCAACCGGTGTGCTCGGCGGGCACGGTAACGTTCCGCGGCTCCCGCCGACCAGCGGTTTTACCGCGGCAGGGGAAATCCTGCGAGCGCGGGCACAGAACGACCACCCGATGCGTTACCCACGCGCCACCCGCGCCCGCACTACGCACAGGAGACATTACCGATGGCTACCGACTACGACGCCCCGCGGCGCAGCGAAGTCGACGAACTCGGCGAAGACTCGCTCGAGGAACTGAAGGCCCGCCGCGCAGAGGCCCAGTCCGGCTCGATCGACGTCGACGAAGCCGAGCTGAACGAGGCGCTCGAGCTGCCCGGCGCGGACCTGTCCGGCGAGGAGCTCAGCGTCAAGGTGCTGCCGAAGCAGGAGGACGAGTTCACCTGTTCCAGCTGCTTCCTGGTGCATCACCGCAGCAGGCTTGCCGGCGAGAAGAACGGTCAGCCGATCTGCCGGGACTGTGCCGCCTGATCGGGGGGTATGACCCCGGACATGCTTCCTGTCCTCCGCAATCGGGACCGGCGCCGCGACCGGCGGCCCGAGCTGGGCCGGCCCGGGCCGGCCCAGCAGGACGTCGGCGAGCTGGTCGCCCGGGTCGCCGGGTCCGACCAGCCCGACCGGCGGGCACCGATGCTCGCGCTCGCCCGGGGGCTGGGCGGCAGCGCCCGGGCGGCCGGCGTGCGCGCGGTCGCGGCCGGCCGCTGGCTGGCTGACGTGCTGGCCGAGGCCGCCCCGCGGATCCCGGTCCGGGACGCCGCGACGCTGGCCGCGCAGCACCCCGGCCGGACCACCGACCAGATCGCCGAGGCCCTGGTCAAGCAGGCCACGCTGGTCACCGCCGGGTTCGGCGCGGCCGCCGGCGGGCTGGCCGCGGTCGAGTTCGTCGCCCCGCCGACGCTGCTGGCCGCACCTGTCCAGTTGGCCGCCGAGACGCTGGCGATCGCCGCGGTCGAGATCAAGCTGGTCGCCGAACTGCACGAGCTCTACGGCGAGCCGGCGCACGGCGGCCTGACCCAGCGCGGCTCGGCGTACCTGATGAGCTGGGTCCGGCAGCGCGCCGTGGAACCCGCCGCTGCCGGCGCCGGCCTGGCCGCCGTGCTCGGCCACGCCGCCAAGCGCGAGCTGCGCAGCCGGCTGCTGCGCCGGCTCGGCCGGAGCACCACCTCGATGGCCCCGTTCCTGGCTGGAGCGGTCGCCGGGGCCGAGGTCAACCGGCGCGCCACCCGCTCGCTCGGCGAGAAGGTCGGCGCCGAACTGCGCGGCCGCCAGCTGACGCTGCCCGGCTAGTGCGTGGACCGGTGGGTAGGTGCCGGTTCGGCTGCCGCGACGCCCGTTCCGACAGCGTGATCCGCCCGGTTGATGCTGCGGTTCCTGATCCGGGGCACCGGTCCCGCGGCCCGGGCCGGTAGCCTGCCCGCTGTGTCATCGTCCGACCCATCTCCCGCCCTGGTGCCCCCGGCCCGGCCGGCCCCGGCCCAGCTCGCCGGCGTCCCTGACATTCCCGATCCCGCCGACCCGGCCGGCGGGTCCGGCCCGACCGTCGAGGTGCTGGTGCACCGGCTCGATCCGGGCGTCCCGCCGCCGACGTACGCACTGCCCGGCGACGCCGGGGCCGACATCGTCACGGCGATCGACGTCGAGCTGGCCCCCGGCGCCCGCGCGGTGCTGCCGACCGGGCTGGCGATCGCGCTGCCGGCCGGGTACGCCGCGTTCGTGCACCCGCGCTCCGGGCTGGCCGCCCGGTGCGGGATGGCCCTGGTGAACGCGCCCGGCACGGTCGACTCGGGCTACCGCGGCGAGGTCAAGGTGATCGTGATCAACCACGATCCGGGGCAGCCGCTGCGGCTGGCCCGCGGCGACCGCATCGCCCAGCTGGTCATCCAGCGGGTGGAGCGGGCCGAGTTCCGGCTGGTGGAGGCGCTGCCCGAGTCCGACCGCGGGACCGGCGGGCACGGTTCCACCGGTGGGCACGCCCGGCTGGTCCCCGGCGCGATACCGGCTGGCGAGGGAGAACGCTGATGGCATCAGGACGCCGCACCCGCCGTTCCGAGCGGGCCAAGCTGGACGCGACCCCACCGTGGGACGACCGGCCCAGGGAGGAGGTCGCGCCGACCACCGGCCCCTGGGACGAGGCGGACCGGCCCGATGACGACCTGGACCGCCTCGACCTCGGCGCGCTGCAGATCCCGGTGATCAGCGGGGTCGAGGTCCGGGTGGACGTCAGCCCGGAGGGCCAGGTCGCCGCCGCCACGCTCAGCTACGGCGGCAGCGAGATGCAGGTCGGCGTCTTCGCCGCGCCGCGCACCGCCGGGATCTGGGACGAGGTGCGCAAGGAGATCCGCGGCTCGATCGCGTCCCAGGGCGGCACCGCGCAGGACGAGCGCGGCAAGTTCGGCTTCGAGCTGACCGCCCGGGTGCCGGCGCAGGGTGGCTACCAGACCGTCCGGTTCGTCGGCGTGGACGGCCCGCGCTGGTTCCTGCGCGCGCTGTTCACCGGCCAGGGCGCCACCGACCCGGCCCGCGCCGCCGCCCTCGAGGACGCGCTGCGCGGCATGGTGGTGATCCGCGGCACCGACCCGCTGCCGGTCCGCGACCCGCTGCCGCTGCGGCTGCCCAAGGACGTGGCCGAGCAGGCGGCCAAGGAGACCGGCCTGCCCGGCCTGGCCCCGCCCACCGTGTCCGACGGGGCGCCGACCCGCCCCGGGGACGCGCCGCCCACCCGCCGCCCCAGCGGCCGCCGCCGCAGGTAGCCGCCCGGCGACTGCTCGCGGCCCGAGCGACCCACCGGCCGGTGCCGGCCGCCGCGGCCGGCCGCTGGCGTGCGGTCGGCGACCGGTCGGGCGGTGCGGCCCGGTCGCCGACCCGGCCCGGTGCGGCCGGCCCAGCGGTCGGTTCGACCCGCCGGCGCCGGCGGGTTTGGACCGGTCCGGCCGGCCAGGCGGGTTGGCTGGCCGGTGCTGCTAGCTGGCGGCGCGGTGCCAGGCGCGGAGGGCGGCGGCACCGAGCAGGGAGCGGTCGTCGGCCAGGTCGGCCAGCCGGAGCCACTCGACCGCGCACCGGGGGATCAGCCCGGCCCACTCCTCGGTCACCCCGGCCGGGTGCATCGGGTCGTCCCGGAATCCGACCAACCCGACCGGCACCCCGATCCGGCGTAGCTGCGCCGGATCGGGCCCGGGCGTGACTGCGGTCGCCCGCAGCGTGCCGGCCAGGTCGGCGCCGTACCCCGGCCAGGACGCGGCCAGCTCGTCGATGATCCAGCGCGGCCCGCCGGCCGCCGCCGCGACCCGCAGCGCGGCCGCCGGGCCGTGCCGTTCCACCGCGGCCGCCGCCACCGCCGACGCCGCCGCGACCGGCCCCGGCGGCCCGGTCCAGGCCGGCAGCGCCAACACCAACCCGGCCAGCCGCGGCCCGGCCACCGCCCCCGCGGCCCAACGGGCGGCGATGTGGGCGCCGAGCGAGACGCCACCGACCAGCACGCCCGCGCGGCCGCGGGCCGCGGCGTCCAGGTCGGCCAGGGCGGCCGTGGCGACCCGCCCCCCGGGCACCGGCGGCGGCGTGACCAGCCGGTAGCCGGCGGCGGCCAGCGCCGGCCCGAAGGCCCGCTGGACGAAGTCGGCACTGGACCCGGAGCCGGGCAGCAGCACCGCGATCGGCCCGTCCCCGGCGTCCTCGGCTGCCCGCATGGGCACAGATCCTGCCCGCCCGGCGGACGCGGGGGACTTCCGGCCACCGGATCGGCCCGGCCGTGCCTCCGGTGACGTGCCTGTCCGGGTTACTCTGCTTGGCATGCTTGGCCGAGGTCGGGAATTGCGCGGGCCGGTTCGGGCCGCGCGGGTGGGTGCATGACCAGCGCCGGTCCGGACGCGCCGGGGCAGCCCGTGCCCCGTTCCCGCGGCTGGCTGGGCCGGCTGGCCCGCCAGCTGGTCACCGACGCCGAGCAGCTGGACGCCGAGGACCTGCAGCACGACGTCGACCGCAGCGGCGCGAAGGCGGTCTCGAAGTGCGCGCACGGGCAGCCGGTGACCGTCACCGGGCGGCTGCGGTCGGTCGTCTACACGCCGAAGGAAACCGTGCCGACCGTGGCCGCGGAGCTGTTCGACGGGTCCGGGTCGGTGCATCTGATCTGGTTGGGCCGGCGCCGGATCTCCGGGATCGAACCCGGCCGGATGGTCACCGCTCGGGGCCGGATCGCCGAGCAAGGTGGACGTCTGGTGATATTCAACCCGTGGTACGAGCTGAGGCCGGTGGGTACGTGAGTGAGCAGGTCGGGGAGCAGCGGGCGACCGAGGCCGGCCCGAACGGGGTAGCCGACGCCGTCGCGCAGACGCTGGCGAAGGTGACCACCGATCTGGCGCCGGAGGTGGTGACCGCGGCCGGGCGGGCCGAGGTCGAGCCCGACCAGCCGCCGGCCAAGCAGGTGCCGCTGCTGGTCGAGTCGATCGGCGGCTGGCGCGGCCTGTTCGACAGCGGCGTCCCGGTCGTCGTGTTCGTGGCCGCCAACGCCGCGGCCGGCCTGACCGCCGCGATCTGGGCGGCGTTGGCCTGCGGGGTGGTGCTGTTCGGGGTCCGGCTGGCCCGCCGGGAGACCGTGCAGCAGGCGGTCAGCGGCTTCCTCGGGGTGGCGCTGGCGGCGTACATCGCGTCGCGCACCGGCGAGGCCAAGGGCTTCTTCCTGCTCGGCATCTGGGCGAGTTTCGGCTACGCGGGGTTGTTCCTGGTGTCGGTGCTGGTCCGGTGGCCGCTGGTCGGCGTCGTCTGGGAGTACGTGGACGGCGGCGGCGGTCGCTGGCGCAAGGATTCGGCCCTGCTGCGGGTCTACACCTGGACCTCGCTGGTCTGGATCGCCGTCTTCCTGGCCCGTGGCGTGGTGCAGCGGTTCCTCTACAACGAGGACCGCACCGGCCTGCTGGCGGTGGCCCGGCTGGCGATGGGCTACCCGCTCACCGTCGGCGCGCTCGCGCTGACCATCGTCGCCGTCCGCCGGGTCCGCCGGCAGGCCGACCCGAACGGCGAGGACCGCGAGCCGGACGGTCCGGTGGCGAGCCCGACCGCCCGGGACGGCGGGTCGACCGGCCGCGACGGCGGATCAGCAGCCGGCGCCGGTGGAGCCGCAGAGCAGCCGGCGTAGCTCCGGCTCGACGTCGGTGGTGGCGACGAACAGCATCTCGTCGCCGCCCTCCATCGGGTCGTCCGGCGTCGGCACGATCACCCGGCCGCCGCGCAGGATCGCCACCAGCGCGGAGTCGCGCGGCAGTTCGACCTCGCGGACCGGCCGGCCGACCACCTGCGCGTCGGCGGGCAGGGTGATCTCGACCAGGTTCGCCTGACCCTGCCGGAACGTCATCAGCCGGACCAGGTCGCCGACCGAGACGGCCTCTTCGACCAGGGCGGCCAGCACCCGCGGCGTGGACACCGCCACGTCCACGCCCCACGATTCGTTGAACAGCCACTCGTTGTCCGGGTGGTTGATCCGGGCCACCACCCGCTTCACCGCGAACTCGGTCTTGGCCAGCAGCGAGACGACCAGGTTGACCTTGTCGTCGCCGGTGGCGGAGATCACCACGTCGCAGTCCTGCAGTTGGGTCTCCTCCAGCGAGGACAGCTCGGCGGCGTCGGCCAGCACCCACTCGGCGGCCGGCAGCACCGCCGCCTGCAGCTTGCTCGGATCCCGGTCGATGAGCATCACCTGGTGCCCGTTGCCGACCAGTTCCCGGGCGATCGAGCGGCCCACGCCGCCGGCCCCGGCAATCGCGACGCGCATCAGGCCACCTCCTCCGGCGGCCGGCCGGCGACCGACTCGACCGCGTCCACGATGTCGTCGGTGAGCAGTACGTGCACCAGGTCGCCGTCCTGGAAGACGGTCGAGGAGACCGGCAGCATGCCGCGGCCGAACCGGGTCAGGAAGGCCACCCGGGCGCCGGTCGCCTTCTCCAGTTCGACCACCTTGCGCCCGATCCAGCCGTCGTCCACGGCCACCTGGACCAGGGCCACCGAGCCGGACGGATCCCGCCAGTCCTCCACGTGCTTGTCACCGAGCAGGACGGAGAGCAGCCGGTGGGTGGTCCACGGGACGGTGGCCACGGTCGGGATGCCGAGCCGCTCGTAGACCTCGGCCCGCTTCGGGTCGTAGATCCGGGCCACCACGTGTGGCACCGCGAACGTCTCCCGGGCCACCCGGGCGGAAATGATGTTGGAATTATCCCCGCTGCTCACCGCCGCGAACGCGCTCGCGTTCTCGATCCCGGCCTTGGTCAGCGTGGCCCGGTCGAAGCCCACCCCGGTGACCTGGTCGCCCCGGAAGTCGGGCCCGAGCCGGCGGAACGCGGTCGGGTTCTGGTCGATGATCGACACGGAATGGCCGATCCGCTCGAGGTTGCGGGCGACGCTCGACCCCACCCGGCCGCAGCCCATGACGACGATGTGCACGTCGCGGACGCTACACGGTGCGGGTGACCGATCGAGTCCGTCATCCACAGGCCGAATCGTCATCCACAGATGCGGGATCGGGCCTTCCATCCGGCCCGAGGCCGCCCCGTACGATCGCCGCGTGTCCTTGCTAACCCGGCTGACGAAGCGCCTCGTGGTTGGCCGACCGGTCCGCAGCGACCGGCTCGGCGAGGCCACGCTCCCCAAGCGGGTGGCGCTGCCGATCTTCGCGAGCGACGCGCTGTCCTCGGTGGCGTACGCCAGCCAGGAGATCCTGCTGGTGCTGGCACTGGCCGGCACCGTGTACCTCTGGCTGGCGCCCTGGGTCGCCGGCCTGATCGTGCTGCTGTTCGCGGTGGTGATCGCCTCCTACCGGCAGGTCGTGCACGCCTACCCGTCCGGCGGCGGCGACTATGAGGTGGCCACGAAGAACCTGGGCCGGTTCGCCGGGCTCACCGTGGGCAGCGCACTGCTGACCGACTACGTGCTGACCGTGGCGGTCTCGGTCTCCTCCGGCGTAGACAACATCATTTCAGCGGTTCCCGACCTCAACCGCTGGCGGGTGGCACTGGCGCTGGGCCTGGTCGCGTTGCTGGCCGCGATCAACCTGCGCGGCGTGCGCGAGTCGGGCACCGCGTTCGCGACCCCGACCTACGCGTTCGCCGCCGGCGCGTTGATCATGGTCGGCACCGGCATCCTGCGGGCCCTGTTCGGGTCCCGGCCGGTGGCCGAGAGCGCCGGCTGGCACCTGCAGCCCGAGGCCGGCTACACCGCGCTGGGCACCTTCGGTTTCGTCTTCCTGGCGCTGCGGGCGTTCTCCTCCGGCTGTACGGCGCTGACCGGGGTGGAGGCGATCGCCAACGGGGTGCCCGCGTTCCGGCCGCCGAAGAGCCGGAACGCGGCGACCACCCTGCTGGCCCTGGGCGCGCTGGCGATCACGCTGTTCAGCGGGGTCACCGCGCTGGCGCTGATCAGCAAGGTGCACATCGCCGGCCACGCCTGCGATCTGATCGGGTTCCCGGGCAACTGCGAGACCGACCCGCAGCGGACGGTCATCGCGCAGATCGCCTCGGCGGTGTTCGGCGGCGACTCGTCGGTCGGCTTCTACTACATGCAGGCGGTCACCGCGCTGATCCTCATCCTGGCCGCGAACACCGCGTTCAACGGCTTCCCGCTGCTCGGCTCGGTGCTCGCACAGGACCGCTACCTGCCCCGCCAGCTGCACACCCGGGGCGACCGGTTGGTCTTCAGCAACGGCATCGTGCTGCTGGCCGGGTTCGCCGCGCTGCTCATCTACGCCTTCCACGCCGATGTCACCCGGCTGATCCAGCTCTACATCGTCGGCGTGTTCACCTCGTTCACCCTCGGCCAGTCCGGGATGGTGCGGCACTGGAACCGGGCGCTGCGCTCGGAGCGCGACCCGACCGCCCGGCGCCGGATGATGCGGTCCAGGGCGATCAACTTCACCGGGGCGACTTTCACCGGCGTGGTGCTGATCATCGTCACGATCACCAAGTTCGCCCTCGGTGCCTGGATCGTGATCGTCGCGATGCCGATCATCTTCCTGACCATGCGCGGCATCAACCGGCACTACACCAGCGTCTCGGCCGAACTGGTGCCGGAGACCGACGGTTCCACGCTGCCCAGCCGGGTGCACGCGGTCGTGCTGGTCTCCAAGGTGCACAAGCCGACCCTGCGCGCGCTGGCGTACGCCCGGGCCACCCGGCCAGACTCGTTGACCGCGCTGACCGTCAACGTCGAGGACGGGGAGACCCGCGGGCTGCAGGCGGAGTGGGACCGGCTCGGCCTGCCGGTGCCGCTGACCGTGATCGACTCGCCGTACCGGGAGATCACCCGCCCGGTGCTCGACTACGTGAGCCACATCCGCCGGGAGAGCCCGCGCGATGTGGTCACCGTGTTCATCCCGGAGTATGTGGTCGGCCGCTGGTGGGAGCACCTGCTGCACAACCAGAGCGCGCTGCGGCTGAAGACCCGGCTGCTGTTCACCCCCGGTGTGATGGTCACCAGCGTGCCCTGGCAGCTGCACTCCTCCGACCGGCGCGCCGGCCTGCAGGAACGCCCGGTACCCGGGGACGCCCGGCGCGGCGTCGACCCGGTCAGCGTCCCGGTCACCGGGCCGGCGCCACCGTCCCCCGCCGCGCCACCGGGGCTCGACCCGGCGCCGGCAGCGGCGGCGCCGGCCGACCCGCCACCGGCCGCCGCGACCCCGGCCGGCCGCGACCAGCCCGGGTGACCACCGGCGCGCCGGCACCGGCGGACGACGGCTCCGCGGGCCCTGGCTCCGCGGGCCCTGGCGGTGTGGGCCACGGCGGTGCGGGTCCTGGCGGTGCGGACGGTGGCGGCGGCGACCGGGGTTCGGGTCCGGCCGGGGCTGGTCCGGCCGCGGCCGGGCGTCGGGCCGGCGGGAGCGCCAACCGCGGGCAGCCGCGGCCGCGCGGGTCGCGGGTGGCGAGGTCCGGTGCCGCCGGCGCGCCCCGGCGGCCGGTGGTGCGGCGGCCCCGGCCGGCCGAGCGGCCGCCCGGGCCACTGCTCGGCCGGGATCTGGAGCTGGAGGTCGGCGCGGTCGCGCACGGCGGCCATTGCGTGGCCAGGTACGAGGGCCGGGTGGTGTTCGTCCGGCACGCGCTGCCCGGGGAGCGGGTACTGGCCCGGGTCACCGAGGACACTGGCGGCGCGTTCTGCCGGGCCGACGCGGTGGAGGTGCTGCGGCCGGCGGCCGAGCGGGTCACGCCGCCCTGCCCGCACGCCGGCCCCGGCCGGTGCGGGGGCTGCGACTGGCAGCACGCGTCCGGTCCGGCGCAGCGGGAGCTGAAGGCCGCGGTGGTCAGTGAGCAGCTGGCCCGGCTGGCCGGCCTGCCCGGGGTGGCCGTCGAGGTGGCGGCGTTGCCCGGCGGCCTGCTCGGCTGGCGCAGCCGGCTGCGGTTCACGGTGACCCCGGACGGGCGGACCGGGCTGCACCGGCACCGGTCGGCGGAGCTGGAGCCGGTCGCCGAGTGCCCGCTCGGCACGGCCGGGGTGGCGGCGACCGGGGCCGGCCGGGCGCTCTGGCCGGGCGCGGCGGCGGTGCAGGTGGTCGCGTCCACCGGCGGTGACCGGGCGATCGTGGTCACCCCGGCCGACCCGGCCGCGCGGCCCGCGCTGATCGGTGCCGGCAGCGTCCGTGAGCAGGCCGCCGGTCGCGAGTGGACGGTCGCGGCGACCGGGTTCTGGCAGGTGCACCCGGCCGCCGCCGAGACACTGGCCGGCTGCGTGCTCGAGCAGCTCGCGCCGCGCCCGGGCGAGGTCGTGCTCGATCTCTACGCCGGTGCCGGGCTGTTCGCCGGCGCGCTGGCCGGCGCGGTCGGCCCGGCCGGCACCGTCGTCGCGATCGAGGCCGACCCGGTGGCCGCGGCCGACGCCGCCGCCAACCTGGCTGACCTGCCCTGGGTCGAGGTGCGCCGGCTGCGCATCACCCCGGCCCTGATCGAACGGCTCGGCGCGGGTCCCGACCTGGTCGTGCTCGACCCACCGCGGACCGGTGCCGGGCCGGAGCTGATCGCCGCGCTGCTCGGCGCCGGCCCGCGGGCGGTCGCGTACGTCGCGTGCGACCCGGCGGCACTGGCCCGCGACCTGCGCACGGCCGTCGCCGCCGGGTACCGGCTGGCCGCGCTTCGCGCGTTCGACCTGTTTCCGATGACCCACCACGTCGAGTGTGTCGCGCTGCTCGTTCCGGCCGGGCCGGCGGCTCCGGAGCCTACGCGGGGGTCCGCCGAGGGCTGAGCCGCCGGGCCTGGGCCGGCGAGTTGTCCACAGGCTGAACCGTTGTCCACAGATCCTGAATTGCTGTTTCGGTAGGCACCCTCGGACTACCAGACTTGACCGCGTGCTGATCACCCTGTCGACCACCCACCAGCCCGCGACCGACCTCGGCTTCCTGCTGCACAAGCATCCCGACCGGGTGCAGAGCATCGAGTTGCCGGCCGGCACGGCGCACGTGGCGTACCCGGAGGCCGGCTTCGACCGGTGCACGGTGGCGCTGCTGCTGGAGGTCGACCCGATCGGCCTGGTCCGGGGTGGCAGCACGCTCGCCGAGTACGTCAACGACCGGCCGTACGCGGCGTGCTCGCTGCTCGCGGTCGCGCTCGGCCGCGCCTTCCGCACCGCGATGACCGGCCGCTGCGACGCCCGTCCCGAGCTGGCCGCGACCGCGCTGCCGCTGCGCGTCCAGGTACCGGCGCTACCGGCCGGTAGCCCCGAGCTGGTCGGCCGGCTGTTCGAGCCGCTCGGCTGGTCGGTGCAGGCGGCCCCGGTGCCGCTCGACCCGGCATTCCCGGAGTGGGGCGATTCCCGGTACGTCGACCTCCGGCTGAGCGGCACGCTGCGGCTCGCCGACGCGCTGCGCCACCTGTACGTACTGCTGCCCGCGCTGGACGGCAGCAAGCACTACTGGGTGGGCGCCGACGAGGTCGACAAGCTGCTCCGCGTCGGCGAGGGCTGGCTTGCCGGCCACCCGGAGCGCGCCGTGATCGCCCGCCGCTACCTGGCGCACCAGTCCGGGCTGGCTCGCGCCGCGCTGGCCCGGATCGCCGACTCCGACGACCTCGATCCCGACCAGCTCGACGACGCGGTGCCCGCCGAGCCCGCCGACGAGTCGACCGAGCTGGTCGAGCCAGCCGGGTCGGCCGGGTCAGCGGAGGCAGCCGGGTCAGCGGAGACGGCCGAGCCGGTGGCGGCGGCCGAGCCGGTGGAGCAGGCGCCGCTGCGTGAGCTGCGCCGCGCCGCCGTGCTCGCCGCGCTGCGCGAGGCCGGCGCGGCCCGGGTGCTCGACCTGGGGTGCGGTGACGGGGTGCTGCTGCGCGCGCTGCTCGCCGACCGGGCGTTCCGCGAGGTGGTCGGCGTCGACGTGTCCGACCGGGCGCTGCGCCAGGCCGAGCGGCGGCTGCGCCTCGACCGGATGCCCGACGCGATGCGCGAGCGGCTGCGGCTCATCCAGTCCTCGCTGACGTACACCGACGGGCGCCTCACCGGGTACGACGCGGCGGTACTGATGGAGGTCATCGAGCACGTCGACCCGCCGCGGCTGGCCTCGCTGGAGCGCGCGGTGTTCGGCTCGGCCCGGCCGGCCACGGTCGTCGTGACTACCCCGAACGCCGAGTACAACGTCCGGTACGAGGGCCTCGCGGCCGGCGCGATGCGGCATCCCGACCACCGGTTCGAGTGGGGCCGGGCCGAGTTCGCCGGCTGGGCCGACCGGGTCGCGGCCGGGTACGGCTACGCGGTGCAGGTCCGTCCGGTGGGCCCGGTGGACGCGGCTGTCGGCGCGGCCACCCAGCTGGCCCTGTTCAGCCGGGAGCGGACATGAGCGAGCTCGTGTCTCATGACGGGTCCGAGCGCCAGCGAGGAGCCGGCATGAGTGGGCCGGCGACGCCCCGCGTCCTGGAGCTGCCGGAGCTGGCGCTGGTCGTGCTGGTCGGCGTCTCCGGTTCGGGCAAGTCCACGTTCGCGCGCCGGGTGTTCGCGCCGACGCAGGTGCTTTCCAGCGACTTCTGCCGCGGCCTGGTCGCCGACGACGAGAACGACCAGTCCGCCACCGGGGACGCGTTCGACGTCCTGCACTTCATCGCCGGCAAGCGGCTGGTCGCCGGCCGGCTCACGGTGGTCGACGCCACCAACGTCCTGCCGGACGCGCGCGCCGGCCTGATCGAGCTGGCCCGGTCGCACAACGTGCTGCCGGTGGCGATCGTGCTCGACCTGCCCGAGCGGGTCTGCGCCGAGCGCAACCGCGACCGCCCCGACCGCGACCTGCCCCGGCACGTGCTGCGCCGCCAGCACGACCAGCTGCGCCGGGCGCTGCGGACGCTGTCCCGGGAGGGCTTCCGGCATGTCCAGGTGCTCAGCTCGGTCGACGAGATCGACGCCGCGACGGTCGCGCTGCAGCCGCTGTACACCGATCTGCGCACCGAGACCGGGCCGTTCGATGCGATCGGCGACGTGCACGGCTGCCGCGCCGAGCTCGAACAGCTGCTCGGTCAGCTCGGGTACGCGATCGAGCGGGATGACGCCGGCCACCCGGTCGGCGCCGCGCACCCGGCCGGTCGCCGCGTGGTGTTCCTCGGCGACCTCGTCGACCGCGGGCCGGACACGCCCGGCGTGCTCCGGCTGGCGATGGGCATGGTCGCCGCCGGCACCGCGCTGGCGGTGCCCGGCAACCACGAGCAGAAGCTGCTGCGCGCGCTGCGCGGCCGGCAGGTCACGGTCTCGCACGGGCTGGCCGAGTCGCTGGCCCAGCTCGCCGATGAGCCGGCGGAATTCCGCGCCGCCGTCGTCGACTTCCTGGACGGGCTGATCAGCCACTACGTGCTGGACGGCGGCAAGCTGGTGGTCGCGCACGCCGGCCTCAAGCAGGAGTACCACAACCGCTCGTCCCGCCGGGTCCGCGACTTCGCCCTGTACGGCCAGACCACCGGCGAGACCGACGAGTACGGCCTGCCGGTGCGGTACCCGTGGGCCGCCGACTACCGCGGCCGCGCGACCGTCCTCTATGGACACACCCCGGTCCCGGAGCCGGAGTGGCTGAACAACACGCTCTGCCTCGACACCGGCTGCGTCTTCGGTGGCCGGCTCACCGCGCTGCGCTACCCCGAGCGTGAGCTGGTCTCGGTCCCCGCCAGCAAGGTCTGGTACGAACCCGTCCGCCCGCTGGTCCCGGAGGCACCGGCCGGCGCGCCGGGCACAGGTGCGGGAGTCGTGCCCCGCCGTGAGCCCGACCTGCTGGACATCGACGACGTCCTCGGCAACCGGGGCGTCGAGACCGCCGAGCGCGGCCGGATCACGATCAAGGCGGAGAACGCGGCCGCCGCGCTGGAGGTGATGAGCCGGTTCGCGGTCGATCCGCGCTGGCTGCTCTACCTGCCGCCCACCATGTCGCCGGCACCGACCTCGCGGTACCCCGACCTGCTCGAGCACCCGGCCGAGGCGTTCGCCGGCTACCGGTCCGAGGGCATCACCCGGGTGATCTGCGAGGAGAAGCACATGGGCTCCCGCGCGGTGCTGCTGGTCTGCCGCGACGAGGCTGCCGCTCAGGCCCGGTTCGGCGGGCCCGGCGGCACCGGCGCCGTCTACACCCGCACCGGCCGGCCGTTCTTCGATCCACCCGGCACCGAGGAGCTGCTGGCCCGGGTACGCGCGGCCGCCACCGAGGCCGGCCTCTGGGACGAGCTGGCCACCGGCTGGCTGCTGTTCGACGCGGAGCTGATGCCCTGGTCGGTGAAGGCCGGTGACCTGATCCGCCGGCAGTACGCCGCGGTCGGCGCCGCCGCGGGTGCCGCCCTGCCGGCCGCGGTCGGTGTGCTCGACCAGGTCGCCGCCCGCGGCCTCGACGTGTCCGAGCTCGCCGGCCGCACCCGGCGGCGCACCGAGAACGCGGCCCGGTTCGCCGCGGCGTACCGGCGGTACTGCTGGCCGACCACCGGCCTGGCTGGCGTCCGGCTCGCGCCGTTCCAGCTGCTCGCCGCCGAGGGCGCCAGCTTCACCGAGCGCGAGCACGAGTGGCACCTCGGCATCGCCGCCCGGCTCGCCGCGGCGGCACCCGATCTGATCGGCGTCACCCGGCACCACGTGGTCGACCTCGGGGACGCGGCGGCCGAGGCCGCGGCGACGGTCTGGTGGGAGGACCTGACCGGCGCCGGCGGCGAGGGCATGGTGGTGAAGCCGGTGGCCGGCCTGGCCCGGGGCAGCCGCGGGCTGGCGCAGCCGGGCGTGAAGTGTCGCGGCCGGGAGTACCTGCGGATCATCTACGGCCCCGACTACCTGGAGCCGGCCAACCTGTCCCGGCTGCGTGAGCGGAACCTGTCCCGCAAGCGGTCGCTGGCCATCCGCGAGTACGCCCTCGGCGTGGAGGCGCTGGCCCGGGCCGCTCGCGGCGAGCCGCTCTGGCGGGTACACGAGTGCGTCTTCGGCGTGCTCGCGCTGGAGTCCGAGCCGGTCGACCCGCGGCTATGACCAGCCGCCTCGTCCATGGCTGGGGCCTGCGGCGGCGGGCAGGATGGTGGCATGACCGGGTCGCTGCCGCCGCACTGGCCGCCCGCCGTGCTGCCGCCAGCCAGCGAGGAGTGGGCGGCCAGCGCGGTCAGCTGGCTGCTCGACCAGGTGCCGGGGGAGTACCGGGCGTACGAGGTGCTGCGCCGGCACCCGGTGCTGCTGTCCCGGTTCGCGGTCAGCTATGTGGAGGCCTGCTTGCAGGCGGCCCGGCAGGGCTGGCGGAGCCTGCGCCGCGACCTGGGCGGCGAGCTGCCGCCCGAGGTGCTGGAGACGGCGATGACCGCGTACGAGCGGGAGGGCGCCCGGCTGGCCGAGCTGGCCCGCTCGGTCGCCGCCGTGGACGCCGCCCTGCACGGCCGTCGCTGGCACCCGCAGATCTAGCCGCGCCGCCCATGTCCGGCGCCGCGGCCCGCTGCGGCCCGATCCGGCCGGGCCGGCCGGGGCTGCCACGGCCGGGGCCGCCACTGCCGGGATCAGCCCGGCGGCCGGGATCAGCCGGCGGCCGGCTGGGCCCGGTCCGGCTCGCGCAGTACGACGGCGACCGCGCCGAGCACCTCCGAGCGGTCGCCGAGTTCGCCGCCGAGCACCTCGACCGCGTCCACCGACGGTCGCACGGCGGACCGGCGCAGGGCCCGGCGCAGCGGCTCGAGCAGCACGTCACCGGCGCGGCCCAGTTCGCCGCCGACCACGATCCGGCGCGGGTTGACGAGGTTCACCAGGCCGCCGGCGGCCACCCCGAGGTGCGCGCCGGCGTCCGCGACGATCCGCCGGGCGCCCGGGTCGCCGGCCGCGGCCAGCGCGACCACCTGCTCGATGCTGTCCAGCTCGCCGTGGGTCCGGCGCAGCGCGGCGACCAGTGCGGCCCCGCCGGCGACCAGTTCGAGGCAGCCCCGGTTGCCGCACCGGCACACATCGCCCTGGTCGTCCAGGGTCACGTGGCCGATCTCGCCGGCCAGCCCGACCACCCCCCGGAACAGCCGGCCGTCGATCACCAGCCCGGCGCCGATGCCGGTGGCCGCCTTGATGTACGCGATGGTGTCCAGCCCGCGGCCGGCGCCCCAGAGGTACTCGGCCAGCGCGCCCAGGTTCGCGTCGTTGTCCACGATCACCGGCCGGCCGAGCCGGCTCGCGAGGTCCTCACCGGCGGCCAGCCCGGCCCACTCCGGCAGGATGTTCGATGCGGCCACCTGGCCGGAGCGGTGGTCCACCGGGGCGGGCAGGCCGAGCCCGACGCCGACGACGGTGTCCAGCTCAGCGTCGGCCGCGGCCAGTGCCGTGCAGACCAGGTTCGCCGCCCGGTCCAGCACCTCGTGCGCCGCCGTACCGCGGTCGAGGCGCACCGAGCGCTCGCCGAGCACCTGGTGACCGAGGTCGGCGACGGCCACCCGCAGGTGCGTGCGGCCGACGTCCACGCCTACCGCCAGCCCCGCCAGCGGGGCCAGCCGGACCAGCGCGGCCGGCCGGCCACCACCGGGCCCGGTCGGCGCCGCCGCGCCGGCCTCCACCACCAGGCCGGATTCGATCAGCGCGGACAGCGCCGCGGACACGGTCGCCCGGGACAGCCGGGTGGTGTTGGCCACCTCAGCCCGGGTGGCCGGGCCGAGCAGCCGCAGCGCGTCCACGATCCGCCGCCCGGCGCCGCGGGCCGGTGGGGGAGTGAGACCGCGCGGGGACATGGCGGGATCGTCCGTTCTATCGACGACCTCTGTCAAGACTAGACATAACTACGGCCGCATACCCGTCCTAGTGTCGCCTCAAGCGCTTTCACATCTACCTTGTTCGGTTCAGCAACCGCTCCCACATCACGGTTTCGTCAACCTCTTGACAGAGGTGTGACGCAGCCACCAATGTTCCCGCCATCGCAACGTGTCGCTGCCCCTGCGGGTCCGTCCGCAGTTCTTGGAGGTCAGGTGCTTACTGTCCGACGCGCGGCGGCGGTCGCCGTGCTCGCGCTCGTCTCGCTCTCCACGGCCGCGTGTAACAACGACAAGTCGTCCGACTCGGCGTCGGGCGGCGGCGGCGAGCGGCTCAAGATCGCCCTGCTGCTGCCGGAGTCGCAGACCACCCGGTACGAGAGCTTCGACCGGCCGATGTTCGAGGCCAAGGTCAAGGAACTCTGCGACACGTGCGACGTCGTCTACAAGAACGCCAACTCGGACAAGGCCACCCAGCAGGCCCAGGCCGAGGCGGCCATCACCGAGGGCGTCAAGGTCATCGTCTTCGACGCGGTCGACGCGGAGTCGGCCGGTCTCTCGGTGGACAAGGCCAAGCAGAAGAACATCCCGGTGGTCTCCTACGACCGGCTGATCAGCAAGGCCGACCTGGCCGCCTACATCTCGTTCGACAACGAGAAGGTCGGCAAGCTGCAGGCCCAGGCCCTGGTGGACAAGCTGAAGAAGGACGGCAAGACGTCCGGCAAGGTCGTCATGATCAACGGCGACAAGAAGGACAACAACGCGCTGCTGTTCAACAAGGGCGCGCACAGCGTGCTCGACTCCAGCGGGTTCACCGTGACCCCGACCGAGGACTTCTGGTCGGAGTGGAAGCCCGCGAACGCGCAGACGTTCATGGAGGGCCAGATCGCCCAGCTCGGTAAGACCGGCTTCGTGGGCGTCTACGCCGCCAACGACGGCACCGCCGGTGGCGCGATCGCGGCGATGCGGGCCAAGGGCATCGACCCGATCCCGCCGATCACCGGCCAGGACGCGGAGAAGGCAGCCATCCAGCGGATCCTGTCCGGCGAGCAGTACATGACGATCTACAAGGCGATCAAGCCGCAGGCCGAGAAGGCGGCCGAGTTCGCCGTCGCGCTGGCCAAGGGGCAGTCGGTCACCACCACGACAACCGTGAACAACGGCACCATGGACGTCCCGTCCGTCCTGCTGGACCCGGTGGCGGTGACCGTGGAGAACCTGAAGGACACGATCTTCGCGGACAAGTTCTACACCGCGGCCGACGTGTGCACCGGTGAGTTCGCCGCCGCCTGCAAGACGGCCGGCATCGAGTAGGTCAGCACCACCCAGCGGGGAGTCGGCGCCAACCGTCGGCTCCCCGCTGCCGGCCTGCCGCGAGTAGCGTGCCGCGGCAGCAGACCCCGCCGAAGGAGTTGAGCTGACCGTGCCTGTCGCTGCCGAGGTCGCCGGGTCAACCCCGGTCCTGTCCCTCCAAGGCATCTCCAAGCACTTCGGCGCGGTTCGCGCGCTCACCGAGGTGGACTTCGACGTCTCCGCCGGCGAGGTGGTCGCCCTCGTCGGCGACAACGGCGCCGGCAAGTCCACCCTGGTCAAGGCGATCTCCGGGGCACAGCCGGCCGACTCGGGCGTGATCACGTTCGCCGGCCGGCGGGTCAGCATCCCGACCCCGCTGGCGTCCCAGCACCTCGGCATCGCGACCGTCTTCCAGGATCTGGCGCTCTGCGACAACCTGGACGTGGTCGGCAACCTCTACCTGGGCCGCGAGCTCATCCGCGGCGGGGTGCTGGACGAGCCGGAGATGGAGCGGCGGTCCTGGAACCTGCTGCGCGAATTGTCCGCGAGACTGCCCAGCGTGCGCACCCCGGTCGCCTCGTTGTCCGGCGGACAGCGGCAGACCGTCGCGATCTCCCGGTCGCTGCTCGGTGACCCCAAGGTGGTCATGCTGGACGAGCCGACCGCCGCGCTCGGCGTCGCGCAGACCGCACAGGTGCTGAACCTGATCGACCGGCTCCGCGAGCGGAACCTCGCGGTCGTGCTGATCAGCCACAACATGGCCGACGTGTTCGCGGTCGCCGACCGGATCGTGGTGCTGCGGCTGGGCCGCAACTCCGGCGAGTTCCGCACCGCCAGCACCACCCGGGAGGACGTCATCGCGGCGATCACCGGTGCCGCGGACAACGTCGTCATGCAGCGGGAGAGCCGGCACCGGCTCGCCGAAATGGCAGATACCGAGCAGGCGGAGGAGGCGGGCCAGTGACCGGGCCGACGACCACGACCGGCCCCGCGCCGGCGGACCAGGCCGGCCCGGCCGACCTGGCCATGACCAGGCCCAGCCTCAGCGACCAGCTGAGCGCGGGTCTCGCCCGGCTGCGGGCCGGCGACCTGGGCTCGCTGCCGATCTTCGTCGGCCTGCTGGTCATCGTCGCGATCTTCCAGGCCAACAACGGCAAGTTCCTCAGCTCCAGCAACCTGGTCAGCCTGGCCTCGCAGATCTCCTCGACCGGGATCATCGCGCTGGGCGTGGTGCTGGTCCTGCTGCTCGGCGAGATCGACCTGTCGGTGGCCTCGGTCAGCGGCGTGGCGGCGGCGATCCTGGCCGTGTCCAACGTCAACCACGGGCAGTCGGCGGGCGTGGCCATCCTGTTGGCGGTCGCCGCCGGCACGGTCATCGGGCTGCTGCACGGCCTGGTCTTCACCCGGTTCGGGGTGCCGTCGTTCGTCGTGACGCTCGCCGGCCTGCTGGTCTGGCAGGGCGTCCAGCTGCGCATCCTGGCCGACACCGGCACGATCAACCTGCCCCGGGGCGGCTGGCTGCTGAAGGTCGGCCAGTTCCACTACTTTCGCGCGTTCGGATCGACGATCATCGCGGCGGTGCTGGTCGGGCTGTACCTGATCAGCCAACTGCTCGGGTACCGGCGCCGGAAGGCGGTCGGGCTGCCGACCGCGCCGGTGGCGTACCCGGTGGCCAAGGCGGTCGTGCTGGCCGTGGTCTGCGTGCTGGTGATCTACGCGTTGACCCAGGACCTCGGCGTGCCGTGGATCTTCGTGTTCTTCATCGCGCTGGCCGTGGTGCTGGAGTGGGTGCTGCGCCGGACGAAGTACGGCCGGTCGATCTTCGCCGTCGGCGGCAACATCGAGGCGGCCCGCCGGGCCGGCCTGCGGGTCGACCTGATCCGCACGTCCGTGTTCATGCTGGCCTCCACGCTGGCCGCGACCGGCGGTGTGGTGGAAGCGATGCGCGCCGGCAGCGCCGGCCGCGACACCGGCACCGGCGACGTGCTGATCAACGCGATCGCGGCCGCGGTGATCGGCGGCACCAGCCTGTTCGGTGGCCGGACCCGCCGCTACGCCGCGCTGCTCGGCATCCTGGTGATCGGCGCGATCCCGAACGGCCTGAACCTGCTGAACCTCAGCAACGACCTGCGCTACATCATCACCGGCACGGTGCTGCTCGCCGCGGTGATCGTGGACGCGGTCAGCCGCCGCGGCCGCCAGGCCATCGGCACCGAGTAATGCCGTTCGGGCGCCGGTCCCGCCGGTAATGACACGGGTGGGCTATTGTGCCCGGGAAAGGAGCAGGGCCCGCCTCCCGTGACCTTGGAGCGAGACTGATGCCCGCTGGCGCCACGTTGGCCGCCGCGCTGGTCGTCGCCATGTCACTGCCCGTGTTCGCCGGATGCGCGGCGGATTCGGGTAGCCAGGAGATATTGCCCACCGGTTCTGTCACGTCTGCGCACGGCCCGGCCGGCGGCCCGGCTTCGGCCCGGCCATCCGCCGGGCCGCCGCTGTCCTTCCCGCCTGATGTGCACCTGACATTCGACTACGCCGATACCGGCGACGAGGCCAAGGACGCCCTGCTGCACGACTGGGAGGCCGGCCAGCGGGTCTTCAACGCCGCCGAAACGCTGCCCGATCCCAGGTTCCGGCTGCTGCCGCGCTACCAGGCGCGAAGGGCGCTGGCCGCCGCGGTGGGCACGCTGCAGACCAAACGGCAGCGCCGGCAGACGATCGTCGGCACCCGCCGGTTCTACCAGGTAGGGGTCAGGGAGCTGACCGGGGCGTTGGCCACCGTCGTCTGGTGTGT
Organism: uncultured Actinomycetota bacterium; assembly: GCA_963714145.1. Taxonomy (GTDB): domain Bacteria; phylum Actinomycetota; class Actinomycetes; order Mycobacteriales; family CADCTP01; genus JBBWZH01. The sequence goes on from OY970235.1 coordinate 841,174, forward strand.
CGACGACTCGCAGTTCTTCGCCCGGGACGTGGCCACCGGCAAGGCGGTGGTGCATCACGGCCCGGGCGACTACTACCGGGTGCACGGCACCCTGCAACACGATCAGAAGAGCAATATCTGGGTATTGATCGACGTGGCCAGCGAGGTGGGAGTGCGGTGTTGAGGAAGATCATGGTGGTGCTGGCGGCGGCGCTGTTCGCGTCGGCCGGCTCCGGCCTGGCCGTCGCCGACGACACCGGTGGCAACGGCACCCCGACCCGCACCGGCGACCGGACCTGGTTGACCCAGGTCAGCCGCAAGGTTGAGCTCAGCGGCAGCGGCTACCACGGCGGCACCGGGAACGTCGGCGGCAGCGCCGACTTCACCCCGCCGCCGTGCTGGTTCGAGCCGTACTTCGACTCGGCCGGCGCCAAGGACTATCTGGAGAACTACGTCCTGCCGAGCGGGAGCATCGGCAACGAGTTCGCGCAGCGGGTCAAGAAGCTGCTCCAGGAGCCGGGCAACGGCAAGTTGGCCTACCACCAGGGCGAGGAAGGCCAGTGGTACGGCGTGAGCTGCGGGCTGGATGTGCCGGCCGAGGTGTCCACCGCGTTCCAGCTGAACAACCCGGACTTCGTCTGGGTCGGCCCGGGCTACCCCGCCCCGCCCGGCCCGACCGTGGACGCCCGCACGCTGGCCGAGATCGCCCGCGGCTTCCTCACCGTCCCGACCGTGCCGATCGCCTCGAACCCGGACACCGCGGCCGGCACCCCGTCGACGGTCAACCTGCCGACCTGGCTGTGGTCCGCGCCGGCCGCGGTCGATGTGACCGCGGCGATCCCCGGGCTGGCGTCGACGGTGACCGCGCGGCTGGAGGACATCCACATCACCTCGGTCCCGGCCGGAGCCACCGCGCACCCGGGTGGCGGCGACTGCGGCGGCCTGGGCGCCGAGTTCAACGGCGGCACCGGTGCGCCGCCGTGCGGGGTCACCTTCGGCGCGCCGGCCGCGGCCGTGACCGTGGGGATCGAGGCGGTCTGGCACCTGGCCTGGACGTCGACCGACGGCAACGGCGGCGACATGGGCACCGTGCCGTTCGCGCAGACCCTCGGCTTCACGGTGCACGAGGTCCAGGTTGTCAACGGCCACAACTGGGCCAGCCAGCCACGGTGACCTCGCCGGGGGTGATCTCGCCGTGGCGCCGGGCGCGCCCGGCGGCCCCGGGCCTAAGCTAAGGGCCGTGTCGACGCTACTTGCCAAGGTCAACTCGCCCGGTGACCTCCGCCGCCTCGACCCGGCCCAATTACCGCAACTGGCCACCGAGATCCGCGACTTCCTGGTCGCCAAGGTCTCGCGCACCGGCGGACATCTCGGCCCGAACCTGGGTGTGGTCGAGCTGACGCTCGCCGTGCACCGGGTGTTCGAGTCACCGCATGACCGGGTCCTCTTCGATACCGGCCACCAGGCGTACGTGCACAAGATCCTGACCGGCCGGCAGGGCGGCTTCGACCGGCTGCGCCAGCGCGGCGGGCTGTCCGGCTACCCGAGCCAGGCCGAGTCCGAGCACGACGTGATCGAGAACTCGCACGCGTCCACCGCGCTGTCCTACGCGGACGGGCTGGCCAAGGCGTTCGCGCTGCGGGGCGAGCGGCGGCACGTGGTGGCCGTGGTCGGCGACGGCGCGCTCACCGGCGGCATGTGCTGGGAGGCGCTGAACAACATCGCCGCCGCCAGGGACCGGCCGGTGGTGATCGTGGTCAACGACAACGGCCGGTCGTACTCGCCGACCATCGGCGGCCTGGCCGACCACCTCGCCTCGCTGCGGCTGCGACCCGGGGTACGAGAAGGTCCTCGAGATGATCAAGGAGACGCTGCCGCGCACCCCGCTGGTCGGCGGCCCGCTGTACGAGGCGCTGCACGGCGATCAAGAAGGGCATCAAGGACGCGCTGGCGCCGCAGGGCCTGTTCGAGGACCTCGGCCTCAAGTACGTCGGCCCGGTGGACGGGCACGACATGGCGGCGCTGGAGTCCGCGCTGCGCCGGGCCACGCGACTTCGGCGGCCCGGTGATCGTGCACTGCGTCACCCGCAAGGGCTTCGGGTACGAGCCGGCCGAGAAGGACGAGGCAGACAGCCTGCACAGCCCCGGCGCGTTCGACCTGGCCACCGGGCGGCCGCTGTCGGCCGCCGCCCGGTCCTGGACCGGGGTGTTCGCCGACGAGCTGGTCAGCATCGGCGACGAGCGGCCGGACGTCGTCGGCGATCACCGCCGCGATGCTGACCCGACCGGGCTGTCCGCGTTCGCTCAGGCCTACCCGGAGCGGACGTTCGACGTCGGCATCGCCGAGCAGCACGCGGTCACGTCCGCGGCCGGGCTGGCGCTGGGCGGCCTGCACCCGGTGGTCGCGATCTACGCCACCTTCCTGAACCGCGCGTTCGACCAGGTGCTGCTCGACGTCGCCATGCACCGGCTGCCGGTCACGTTCGTGCTGGACCGGGCCGGCATCACCGGCCCCGACGGCCCGTCCCACTACGGCATGTGGGACCTCGCGATCCTCGGCGTGGTGCCCGGGCTGCGGATGGCCGCGCCACGGGACGAGTCGACGCTGCGCGCCGAACTGCGCGAGGCGGTCGCGGTCGACGACGGCCCGACCGTGCTGCGGTTCCCGAAGACCCCGCTGCCACCCGAGGTGCCCGCGGTCCGCCGCGACGGCGGCGTCGACGTGCTGGCCGAGCCGGCCGACGCGCCGGACGTGCTGCTGGTGTCGGTCGGCGCGATGGCCGGCACCGCGCTGGACGTGGCCGAGCGGATCGCCGCCGAGGGCGTCGGCGCCACCGTGGCGGACCCGCGCTGGGTGCTGCCGCTGGACCCCGCGCTGGTCGGGCTCGCCGCGCGGCACCGGCTGGTGGTCACGCTCGAGGACGGGGTGCGCTCCGGCGGCGTCGGCAGCCGGGTCTCCCAGCTGCTCCGCGACGCCGGCGTCGACCTGCCGGTCCGGGACGTCGGCATCCCGCCGACGTTCCTGGAGCATGGCGCGGTCGCCCAGGTCAAGGCGGACGTCGGGCTGACCGCGCAGGACATCGCCCGCCGGGTGGTCGAGTGGGTGTCCGGGTTGGACACCCCGATGGCCGACCATCCGGTGGGCACCGACGACACCAGCAGCCCTTCCGACCGCTGACCCGGCCGGCCGGGGCCGCCGCCCCGCCCCGCCACCTTCTTACTGACGTACTGCATGCTGGAACCGTGCGGGTGCTGGTGGTGGAGGACGAGGCGGCGCTGGCCGACGCGGTGGTCCGCGGGCTGCGCCGCGAGGGCATGGCGGTGGACGTGGCCTACGACGGCCTGGACGGTCATCAGAAAGCGACCGTGACCAGGTACGACGTCGTCGTGCTGGACCGCGACCTGCCCGGCATGTCCGGTGACGAACTGTGCCGGCAGCTGGCCACCGACGGCGGGCTGACCCGGGTGATCATGCTGACGGCCAGCGGCACCGTGGCCGACCGGGTCGAGGGCCTTTCCCTCGGCGCGGACGACTACCTGGCCAAGCCGTTCGCGTTCGCCGAGCTGGCCGCCCGGGTGCGGGCGCTGGGCCGCCGGTCGACCCCGGCCGCGCCGCCGGTGCTGATCGCCGGCGACATCGCGCTCGACCCGTCCCGGCGGATGGTGACCCGGGCCGCCCGCCCGGTCGAGCTGACCCGCAAGGAGTTCGGCGTGCTGGAGGTGCTGCTGGCCGCCCGCGGCGCCGTCGTCTCCAGCGAGGAACTGCTGGACCGGGTCTGGGACGAGAACGCCGACCCGTTCACCACCACCGTCCGGGTCACCGTGATGACGTTGCGTCGCAAGCTCGGCGACCCGCCGGTGGTGGAGACCGTCGTCGGCGCCGGCTACCGCGTCGCGCCGGACGTCCCGACCGAGACGACCCCCGGCGAGGCGACCCCTGGCGAGGTGGCGCAGCCGGACGAGCCGACCGGGTCGGCTGAGGCGGGATGATCCGCCGGTCCGGGGCGGCCACGGCCGACCCCGACTCGCCGCCGGGCGCACCGGCCGGGCGAGCATCCGGCCGTCGCCTGCTACCGAGGCTGACCCTGCGGCTGCGGCTGGCGGTGCTGTTCGGCGGGCTGCTCGCGGTGGTCGCGGTGACCCTGCTCGGTACCGCCGCGGTCGTGCTGGACCGGACCATCCGGACCATCCCGCAGTTCCCGCCCGGCCAGACCCTGCGGCTGCAGGACGCCGCCGGCCGGCTGCGTACGGTCGACGCCGGCGACTTCGCCCGGCTGCTGCGCGACCAGGCCCGCTCCGACCTGCTGCAGGCCGGCGGCACCGCGTTCGCCGTGGTCGTCCTGGTCGGGATGGTCGCCGGCTACGTCCTGGCCGGCCGGGCCCTGCAGCCGGTCAGCGAGGTCACCGCGACGGCGCGCCGGCTGTCCACCGAGACGCTGAACGAGCGGATCGCGCTGGACGGCCCCGAGGACGAGTTGAAGGAACTCGCCGACACCTTCGACGGCATGCTGGGCCGCCTCGACGCGGCCTTCGACAGCCAGCGCCGGTTCGTCGCCAACGCCAGCCACGAGCTGCGCACCCCGCTCGCGGTGATCCGCACCGAGGTGGATGTCACGCTGGCCGACGCGAACGCCTCGGTCGCCGACCTGCGGGCGATGGCCGTGGTCGTCCGGGACGCCAGCGGACGCGCCGACCGGCTGGTGGACGCGCTGCTGGTGCTGGCCCGCAGCGAGGCGCAGGCCCGGATCGGCCCGGAGGTGCACGAGCCGGTCGACCTGGCCGCCGTGGTCGAGCGCGCGGTGGACGGGGTGGCCGCGGTCGTCGGGCAGCGCTGCCTGGCCGTCACCGTCGAGGCCACCCCGGCGACCACCACCGGCGACCCGGAACTGCTCGACCGGCTGGTCGGCAACCTGGTGGAGAACGCGGTCCGGCACAACGTGGACGGCGGCTGGGTCAGCGTCCGGACCGAGACCGTCCCGGCCACCGCGGGCGCCCCGGCCAGCATCCTGGTGGTCCGCAACTCCGGCCCGCCGGTCGCGCCCGAGGCGGTGGACGGCCTGTTCGAGCCGTTCCGCCGCGGCGGCCGGGCCCGCACCGCCACCCCGTCCCGCGGTGCCGGCCTGGGCCTGTCGATCGTCCGCGCGGTGACGGCCGCCCATGGCGGCGAGGTGACCGCCCGTCCCGGCAGCTCCGGCGGCCTGGAGGTCACCGTCCGCCTGCCCGCCGGGTGATCCGATCCGACCGGACCTGAGCGGAGCGGACGCAACCGGGCCCGGCCCCGGGAAACGGGCGTGCGGGAGGCTGCGAGAATGGGTATCGTGCCGTCACTCTCCCGCCCGGTGCGGGGTCGCCCGGTGCGGGGTGTCCCGAAATGGGGCCGCCGGCCGGTACTGGCGGTGACCCTGCTCGCGGTCGCGGTCGCGGTCAGCGTCGCGCACGGCCAGCCGCCGCCGGCCGACCGGGCCAGCGGGGTGTCCGTGCCGGTGCGCACCGACACCCCGGTGCCGCCACAGATCGGCTCGGTCGTGCTGGTGGCCGGCAGCGGGGTGTTCCGGTTCAACACCACCAGCCGGCGCGAGGTGGTGCTGCCGCTGCCACCGCATGTCACCGCGCTGCGGGTCTGGACGGTCGCCGGGCTGGACGTGGCGCTCGGCCGGCTGCCGGCCCGACCGGTCAGCACCCGCCCGGTGGAGGACCGGCCGGGCGAGTTCTCGCCGGAGGCACCGGCGCGGACCGCCGCCTGGATCGTGCGGGCCGGCCACGCACCGGTGTTCCTGGGGCCGACCGAGACCATCGCGCCGAGCGTGGACGGGCGGGCGGTCTGGCTGATCAACGCCGGGGTGGCCACCCGGGTGGCGCTGCGGCACGACCAGCGGAAGGTCACCGTACGGCTGCCGAAGCTGGCCCGGTTGGTCGCCGACACGCCGAGCGGCCTGATCGTCACCACCGGCACCGTGCTCACCCGGGCCGAGGCCGCCGCGCACCCGACGGCTACCCCGACCGCTACCCCGACCAGCTCGACCAGCCCGGCCACGCCGGGCGCCGGCACCCCCAGCACCCGCGCCTCCACCGGCCCGCCCGGCGGCACCGATCCGGCCGGCGGCACCGATCCGGCCGGCCAGGCCAGCTTGACCGGTCCGGTCGGCCCGACCAGTCCGGCCGGTACGACCGCATCGCCGACCCCGAGCCCGACCGCGTCGCCGACGCCGGCCGGGGTGCCGCTGGCGACGATCCTGGTCCGGGCCGGGACGCCGCCCCGGCTGCTGGCCGAGGCGCAGGCGCTGGCCGCGTTCGGCAACGTGGTGCTGTTGCGCCGGGCCGACGAACGGCTCGGTGTGCTCGCCCTGCGCGGTTTCAGCAAGCTCCCGCGCTGGTTGCCGAACCTGTCCGCGGTGGAGGTCACCGGCCCGGCGACGCTCGACTTCAGCGGCGGCACGTTCGCGGTACTGGCCCGGGTGAACGAGCACGTCCGGCTGATGGTCGGCCCGGTCACCGCGACCACCGAGGCGGAGATCAACGTGGTGGCGCTGGAGGGCGGCCCGCCCGCGCCGGACGCCACCCCGCCCGCGTTCACCGCGTCCGGACGGGTGCTCGCCGTCCGCCCGGACGGCAGGGTCGTCTACTACCTGCCCGGCAACCGCTCCGGCGTCCTCCTCGGCGCCGACCTACCCCCGGCCGCCGCCGTCATCCAGGGTTAGCTCCGGGTCAGCCCGCCGGCAGGCTGGCGACGCCGCGCGGCAGGAACCGCTGGCCGGTCACCCGCTCGGAGACGCCGGTCCGGTCCAGGTACGGCAGGATCCCGCCGAGGTGGAACGGCCAGCCGGCGCCGAGCAGCAGGCAGAGGTCGATGTCGGCGGCCCCGGCGACCACGCCCTCGTCCAGCAGCAGCCGGGCCTCGGTGGCCAGCGCGGCCAGCGCCCGCTCCCGCACCTGGTCGGCCGTGCTGGCGTGATCGCCGGTCACCAGCACCGCCTCGACATCCGGGTCCAGCGCTGGCCCGGACGGCCCCCAGGCCAGGATGCCCGGCTTGCCCGCCTCGACGATCCGGCGCAGGTTCTCGCTGACTCCGAACCGGTCGGGGTAGGCGGCGTGCAGGGTCTCGCTGACGTGCAGCGCGACCGCCGGGCCGACCAACGCGAGCAGCGTGAACGGCGACATCGGCAGACCCAGCGGCGCCAGCGCCTGGTCGGCCAGGTCCACCGGGGTGCCTTCGTCCATCGCCGCGGTGACCTCGCCGAGGAACCGGGTCAGCAGCCGGTTCACCACGAACGCCGGCCGGTCCGCGACCAGCACGCACGACTTCTTCAGTTCCTTGCCGATCGCGAAAGCGGTCGCCAGCGTCGCGTCGTCGGTCTGCGCGGCCCGGACCACCTCCAGCAGCGGCAGCACCGCCACCGGGTTGAAGAAGTGCAGCCCGACGACCCGCTCCGGGTGCGCCAGCTTGGCCGCCATCTCGGTCACCGAGAGCGATGAGGTGTTGGTGGCCAGCACGCACGTCCCGGCGACGACCGCCTCCACCTCGGCCAACACCTGCTGCTTGACCGCCAGTTCCTCGAACACCGCCTCGATCACCAGGTCGGCGTCGGCGAACGCGTCCTTGGACAGCGAGCCGGTGACCAGCCCGCGCAGCCGGTTCGCCGCGTCATCGGTGAGCCGGCCCTTCCGCTGCAGCGTGTCGATCTCGCCGTGCACGTACGCCACGCCGCGGTCGAGCCGTTCCTGATCGACGTCGGTGAGCACCACCGGCACCTTCAGCCGGCGGACCGCGAGCAGCGCCAGTTGACCGGCCATCAGCCCGGCGCCGACGATGCCGACCTTGGCCACCGGACGGGCCAGTGACCGGTCCGGCGCGCCGACCGGCCGGCGGGCCCGCTTCTGCACCAGGTCGAACGCGTACAGCCCGGCGCGCAGCTCCTCGGTCATCAGCAGGTCGGCGCAGACCTCGTCCTCCGCGGCCGTGCCGGACGCCAGGTCGGCGGTGCGGGCCAGCGCGATCAGGTCCAGTGCCCGGTACGGGGCCGGCGCCGCGCCGTGCAGCTTGGCATCGGCCAGGGCCCGGCCGCGGGCCACCGCGGCGTCCCAGGTCTGCTCGCTCCGGTCCACCTCGCGGCCGATCGCCAGCTCACCGCGAACCACCCGGGCGGCCCAGCGCAGCGACTCGGCGACGAAGTCGGCACCGTCCAGCAGCGTGTCGGCGATGCCCAGCTCGGCGGCCTTCGGCGCGGACAGCATCTTGTTGTTGTTCAGCGCGTTCTCGATGATCACGGTGACCGCGCGGTCGGCCCCGACCAGATTGGGCAGCAGTTGGGTGCCGCCCCAGCCGGGCAGCAGCCCGAGGAAGCACTCCGGGAACGCGATCGCCGCGGCCGACCGGGCCAGCGTGCGGTAGTGACAGTGCAGCGCCAGCTCCAGCCCGCCGCCCAGCGCCGCGCCGTTGACGAACGCGAACGTCGGCACCGCCGAGTCGTGCAGCCGGCGGAACACCCGGTGCGCGAGCCGGGTGACCTCCAGCGCCTGGGTCCGCTCGGTCACCAGGGGCATCCCGGACAGGTCGGCGCCGACCGCGAACACGAACTGCGCACCGGTCACCGCGATCGCCGACACCCGCGGGCTGTGCGCCTCGATGCCGTCCAGCGCGGCGTCCAGGCTGAGCAGCCCGGCCGGGCCGAAGGTGGCCGGCCGGGTGTGGTCGTGCCCGTTGTCCAGCGTGATCAGCGCGACCTCGGCCGGCAGCCCGGGCACCTCGACATACCGCACCAGCGACCGGGTGACGACCTCGTCCGGGAACGCGGCGGTGACCTCCGCGGTGGCCGTCATGCCTGCGCTCCCGTCTGTGGCCACTGTGGATTCTCCCAGATCACCGCGCCGCCCATGCCGAAGCCGACGCACATCGCGGTCAGCCCGTACCGCACCTCGGGCCGGTCGGCGAACTGCCGGGCCAGCTGGGTCATCAGCCGCACCCCGGACGAGGCCAGCGGATGCCCGACCGCGATCGCCCCGCCGTACGGGTTCACCCGCGGGTCGTCGTCGGCGATGCCGTAGTGGTCGAGGAAGGCCAGCACCTGTACGGCGAACGCCTCGTTCAGCTCGAACAGCCCGAGGTCCGAAATGGACAGCCCGGTGGCCCGCAGCGCCCGCTCGGTGGCCGGGATCGGCCCGACCCCCATGAACTCGGGGTCGACGCCGGCGAAGCCGTAGCCGACCAGCCGCATCCGCACCGGCAGGCCCAGTTCCGCGGCGATGTCCTCGGCGGCCAGCAGGCAGCCGGTGGCGCCGTCGTTCAGCCCGGCCGCGTTGCCGGCGGTGACGTTCCCGTGCGGCCGGAACGGCGTCTTCAGCTCGGCCAGCCCGGCCAGCGTGGTCCCCGGTCGCGGCGGTTCGTCGCGCACCGCGAGCCCCCAGCCCGCCTCGGCGGTGCGCACCCCGACCGGCACCAGGTCCGGTTGGATCTTCCCGTCCGCGTACGCCTTGGCCAACCGCGCCTGGCTGGCCACCGCGAAGGCGTCCGCCCGGTCCTTGCCGATGTCCGGGAACCGGTCGTGCAGGTTCTCCGCGGTCTGCCCCATCACCAGCGCGGACGGGTCCACGATCCGCTCGGAGAGGAACCGCGGGTTCGGGTCGACGCCCTGGCCCATCGGGTGGTGACCCATGTGTTCGACCCCGCCGGCGATGGCGATGTCGTACCCGCCGAACGCGATGCCGCTGGATACCGTCGTCACCGCGGTCATCGCGCCGGCGCACATCCGGTCGATCGCGAAGCCCGGCACCGACTTCGGCAGCCCGGCCAGCAGCGCGGCGCTGCGGCCGATGGTCAGGCCCTGGTCACCGGTCTGCGTGGTCGCCGCGATCGCGACTTCATCCACCCGGTCCGGCGGTAGCTCCGGATGCCGCCGCAGCAGCTCCCGGATCACCGCCACGATCATGTCGTCGGCCCGCGTCTCGGCGTACAGGCCCTTCGGCCCGGCCTTGCCGAACGGCGTCCGGACGCCGTCGACGAAGGCGACCTCACGCAGCGTGCGGGCGGGGCGAACGGACGGGTCTGTGACTGCCACGGCGAACTCCTGCGGGACGGTTGAGGGCTGAGCTACCGGCCGGTAGAGGAACTCTAACGATTACTACTCGCCGGTAACAACGGGCCCTGGTGAGGCCCTTCCAGTGACCCCGGCCACAGGCCCGGCCGTAGGGGGCCGACCGTAGGGGTCAGGACGCCGCGTTGGCGTCGGTGGCGTCGGCCTGCCCCCGGACGGCCCGTGGCGGTCGGCCGGGCCGGGCCGGACGCGGCGCGTCCGGGTCGCCCGGCTCGGCGGCGCGGGCGGCCAGTGCCTCGGCCAGCGGCTCCGCGGTCAGCTCCACCTGCCAGCGGCGGGCACCGCCGGCGACCAGTGCGGCGGCCACCGCCACCCCGCCCGGCTCCGCTGGCGGCTGCCAGGCGAGCCGCCGGACCAGGTCGGGCGCCAGCAGGTTCTCCACCGGCAGCACGTGCCGGTCGGACAGCTCGCCGATCGCGGCCCGGGCGGCGGCCAGCCGGGCGGCCGCGTCCGGATCCCGGTCGGCCCAGCGGTTGGTCGGCGGCGGCGCGTCGGACGCGATCGCCGACATCGGTAGCTCCGCGTCCACCAGGGTCCGCGCCGCGGTCAGCGCGGCGTACCAACGCGCGGCCAGCCGGCGGTGCTGCCGGCCACCGAAGATGGGAAGCGCTACCAGATCCTCCTGGGTCCGCGGCCCGGACATGGCGGCGTCCACGATCGCGCTGTCCGGCAGCACCCGGCCCGGGGCCAGATCCCGCTCCCGAGCCAGCGCGTCCCGCGACTCCCAGAGCGACCGGACGGCGGCCAGCTGGCGCCGGCCACGGACCCGGTGGATACCCGAGGTACGCCGCCACGGCTCGGCCCGCGGCGGCGGCGGCGGGCTGGCCACGATCGCGGCGAACTCCTGCCGGGCCCACTCGAGCTTGCCCTGCTCGGCCAGCTCCTTCTCCAGCAGGTCGCGCAGCTCGATCAGCACCTCGACGTCGAGCGCGGCGTACGCCAGCCAGGACCGGGGGAGTGGCCGGGTGCTCCAGTCGGCCGCGGAGTGGCCCTTCTCCAGCGCGTACCCGAGCTGCTCGGAGACCATCGCGCCGAGGCCGACCTTCGGGTAGCCCAGCAGCCGGCCGGCCAGTTCCGTGTCGAACAGCCGGCGCGGCCGCATGCCCACCTCGGCCAGGCAGGGCAGATCCTGGCTGGCCGCGTGCAGCACCCACTCGGCCGGCTCCAGCGCGGCGCCCAGCTCGGACAAGTCGGGCAGCGAGACCGGGTCTATCAAAATTGTTCCAGCTCCGGCCCGGCGGAGTTGAACCAGATACGCCCGCTGGCCGTACCGGTATCCAGACGCACGTTCGGCGTCGACCGCGACCGGCCCCTCGCCGGCGGCCAGCCGGGCGATCGCATCGGCGAACGCGTCCGGCGTGGTGAGGGGGTCGGGGACGCCGTCCCTGGGCACGGTCAGCGGAACGACGGCGCGAGTGCTCTCGTCGTCGGTCACGCCACGACGGTACGCCCGAACCGGGCCGTCAATGCCCAGACTCGCTCGGCTCGGCACACCTGGCGGCGGGCCCGGCCGATCGGCGGTCAGCGGATGATGCCCGCCCGCATGACCAGCGCGACCATCTCGGCGCGGTCGCCGGTGCCGAGCTTGCGTGCGATCCGGGCGAGGTGGCTCTTGACGGTGAGCGCGGAAAGGTTCAGCACCTCACCGATCTGCTTGTTCGACTTGCCGTCGGCGACGAGGCGGAGCACCTCGATCTCGCGGGCCGAGAGGTCGGCCACGCCGCTCTCGCTCGGCCCGCCGCGCAGCCCGGCGGCCAGCAGCGAGGCCACCGACGGGTCGGCGTAGACGCCGCCGTCCAGCACCCGGCGCACCCCGTCGGAGACCACCGAGGGTGAGGCCGACTTCAGCAGGTAGCCCTGCGCGCCGGCGACGAACGCCGCGCGGACCGAGTACGGGTCGTCGGCCGCGGAGAGCACCACGAGCCGCGGCCAGCCGGCCGAGCGCAGCTCGCCGAGCAGGTCCAGCCCGTTGCCGTCCGGTAGGCCCAGGTCGAGGATGCACAGGTCGCACGGGCCGCTGGCGTGCGCCCGGGCCCGCGCCTCGGCGACGCTGGCGGCCTCGTACACCTCAGCGGCGCCCATGGCGCGCAGCTTGGATACGATTGATTCGCGCAGCAGCGGATGGTCGTCGACCACGAGCGCTGTGAAGCGCTCAGCAGTCGCCGCGCCCGTGGCTCCCTCCGCCGCGGCCTGCAATGCGGTCACGTCCGCCCCTTTCGTGCCGTTACCAGTCACGTCTGACCACCTCCCGTGCGCCGCGCCGGTCGACGCCCGCCCGGAGAAGCCGGTACAAGCCCCCCATACGCGCCCTGATCAGACCGTCCGCCGGTCGGCCGATGCCGATCGACAGAGTGCCGTGTCAGGTACTCCACACGCTACTCCCTTCGGGGTATTCTCATCGGGAGTGACACTGAGCGCGACCCCGACGGGCAAACTCCCCGGAACCCGGTAACGTCCGGTGGCACGAACCACGGTGGTGGCCGGCACCTAGAGGAGTTCCCATGCGCAAGCGTGTCATCCGTGCAGCAATCTTCTTAGCTCTCGCGATCGGGGCAGCAATCGGTGGAGCGACGGCGGCGGGCGCCTTCGGTGCCTCCACCCAACAGGTCTCGCCCGATCAGGGCATCATCTGGGAATAGGACGTAAGGCCGTCGAGTAGACTACGGGGTCAGATGAGTCCGAAACGCGTCATTTCCGCGAGCGGCGCGGGGGCCGCCGTACTTGGCCTGACCCTTGCGGTCACGGCCGGGTGGGGTGGGCCTCCGTGGTGGGCGCTCCCGTTGCTTGTTGCCGCCATTGTCCTGACGGAGAGCGCCTCCGTCAGGATCGTCGTGGGGCGGCAAGCGGCCGGCTTCACGCTGAACGACGCCTGCATCGTCTTCGCTCTTGTACTCCTACCGGGTGCTTGGATCCCGCTCGGGGCCGTCACCGGATACCTACTGGCCAAGTGGCGCACCGGCTCATGGGTCAAGCTGGCGTTCAACGCCGCACAGCAGTTCCTGGCCATCTCGGCCGCTGTTTTCGTCGTGCAGGCCATCGGCGCCGGCATCCCGGGCGCGATCTTCGGCATGCTCACGTTCGCAGTGCTCAACGGCATGGTCGTGGCCATTCCGATCGCCGCATCGTCGGGCGTGCCCTACACGCGCATCCTGGTCACCATCGGTCCGCTCGGAGCGCTGCTCAACGCCGGCAACGCATCGGTGGGCCTGCTCGCGGCCTGGCTCGCGCTGCACGCTCCGCTCGGGCTGTTCGGCCTGATCGTCCCGCTCGGCATGCTCTGGCGCTCCTATCAGGAGCAGACCTTGCGGGCCGCCGAAGCGCGCCTGTACGCGGAACTCGCGCGCGGGCAGGAGAAGGCGGCCGGCAGCACGATCGATGCTTCTGCCCAGGTTGTCGTCACCGCGGCTGCCCGGCTGTTCGGCGGCGCGGAAGTAGAGATGCTCCTGCGTCACCCGGACGGGCCGATCCGTTACCTCGGCGACGAGCATGGGTTGGGCGCGCGGTTGCGCGCCGACGCCGACGCCTTCGACGCTCCATGGGTGCTCCGGGCGCTGGCAGAGCGTGGTGTTCGTACCGGTAGCGAGGGCGACCGGCCTTATTGCTCGGCGGTCCTGGGCGATCCGGCCCGGCCAGTGGCCATCCTGGTCGCTCGCAGGCCGATCCGAGCGGTTGCGTTCACCCGGGCGGACGCGCAGTTGGCTGAGGTGTTGGTCGGGCAGGCTGAGGCGTGGCTGTCGGTTGCCGACTTGACGGCGCGGCACGAAGAGGCGCTGGGGCGGGCCGAGGCGTACGGGGCGGCCAGCCGGGTCATCGGCGACATGGGGCAGGAGACCGTGCCGGCGCTCGCGGTGCTGCGGGAGTCGGCGAACCGGTTGTCCCGGCTCGCGGTCGCGTTCAACGGCCCGGGAGCGGTCGACGAGATCGTGGTCGAGCTGCACGCGGTGGAGCGCGCGGTGGCCTCGCTGCTCGGCGCGATCGCGCTGGCCAGCGACCCGCTCGCGGCCGCCGACGGTAGCGAGCTGCCGGGGCTGACCACGGGTAGCGTCCGCGGTGAGACCGAGTGGACCACCACGGGACGTATTGAGGACGCCGTCCGGCTGTGACCAGGCGCTGGCCTACGCTCTCGCTTTCGGCTTGGGCGGCGGTCGGCAGCATCCTCACCGTGTTCGCGGTGGTCGGTGCGATCGCGGCCGTGCTCGGCTCGTTCCAGGCGATCGACCTGGCCGCGCTGGCGGTCGGGCTCGGCGTCGGGCTGCTGTTCACGGCGGCGATGGTCGGCTCGGCGTCGCGGGTCACCAGCGGTCTGCGTGCCCTGCAGGTGGACGCGGTACGCCGGCTGCGTGACCCGAGCTTCCGGGCCGGGCGGACGGAGCGCCGGCCGCCGGTGCAGGCCAGCACCGAGCTGGTCGACCTGGCCCGGGTGCTGGACGCGCTGCAGCTGCGGGCCAGGGTGGCCGACGAGGTGGCCGCGCAGGCCTACCGCAGCGCCGAGCAGGCCAGCGCGGGTGTGTTCGAGCTGCTGTCCGGCCTGGTCGCGGCCGAGGAGGCGACCCGCGGGCAGCTCTCCGCGGAGCTGCATGACACGGTCGCGCAGACGCTCGCGGCCGCCCGCGGGGTGCTGCACGACACCGGCCCCGGGGTGGACCCGGAACGACGTGACGTGGCCGTCGCGCAGGCCCGGGAGCTGGTCGAGGAGGCCGAGGAGCAGGTCCGGGCGGTGATGGCGCGGGCCCGGCCGGCCGAGCTGCGGGAAGGCGACCTGGCCTCGGCGGTCGGCGCGCTGCGCCGCGAGTTCGCCTCCCGGTACCTGTTCACCGTCCGGCTGACCTGGCCGGAGCAGCCGTACCCGCTGCCGCTGGTGTCCGCGGTGACCGTCTACCGCTTCTTCCAGGAGGCGCTGCTCAACGTCGTCAAGCATGCCGACGTGGAGGAGGCCGAGGCGGTCCTCTCAATTGAGGGCAATGAACTGGTGGCCCAGGTGAAGGACGCCGGGCCCGGGTTCGTGCCGAGCGAGGTGCGGTCCACCGGTGGCCGGCACGTCGGCCTCGGACTGCTCCGCGAGCGGGCCCGGCTGGCCGGCGGCTCGCTGGTGCTGGACACCGCACCCACCGCCGGAACCACGCTCACCCTGCGGTTGCCGCTGAGCCCACGGGACAGCGCCCTGCCGGCCGCCGCCCCCAGCTAGCCGCCCGCCCGTCCAGGGCGGGCTGGGTCTGAGCTGGCGCCGAGGGCTCAGCCTCAGCTAGAGGGAGGAGGGGTCGGCCCGGCCGGGGAGGACGGTGACGCCGGGCGGCGGCAGGCCGGCGGCGGTGCACAGCAGCTCGGCCCAGGCGTGCAGGTGGTCGCCGAGGTCGGCCGGGTCCAGCGGGGTCCAGGAGACGCGCAGTTCCAGCCCGCTCTGGCTGCGGTCGATCGCGGTCAGCGGCGCGTCCCCGGCCGGCTCACCGAACCGGGTGGACGTGGTCTGGGTGACCGTGCCGCCGGCGCCGGCGTAGCGGGCGGACCGCTGCTGCAGCGAGTCGATCAGCCAGCTCCAGGTGACCTCGGGCAGCAGCGGGTCGGCGGCGAGGTCCCGCTCCAGGTCCACGCTCGCGTAGCCGACCAGCCGGAACGTGCCCTGCCAGGCCTGGTAACCCTGCGGATCGTGGAGCAGCACCAGCCGCCCGGTGGCCACCTCGGCCCGGTTGTAGACGACTTCGAGCCCCAGCGCGTACGACCACGGGGCAAGGCGCTGCGGCGGGCGCATCTCCTCGACCTGCACCTCGGGTCGTAGCCGGGCGCAGGCCAGGCTACGTACCGCCTGTTCGAACTCGGCCGGAGCTACGGCCGGGCGTGTGTCCGCCACAGTTCGGGAGCGTACGACTACCGTTTGCGCCCTGCGATGCGGCACGCCGGGGCGGGGAAGGCCGGCGATCACCGGGTCAGGCCGCGGTGGACACCGCGAGCCGGACCGGCTGGCTGCTGGTGATCAGCATCGGTCCCACCACGATCGCGGTGCCACAGTCGACGCAGGCCCGCTCCGGGCAGTCGAGGTCATGCCCGTCAACGCAGAACGGCGTCTCGAACAGCCGCTCAGCCCGACAGCACGAACACCACCGATGCTCGGTCGGCATAGCCCCTCCTCGCCGTGGAAAAGACCGTCTGTACGATTCGGAATCCCCGCGGGCGGGCCTGGCCGGCCCGACGGGATGGTCCCTGTCGTTGCCGACGGTGACACGTTGTCCTGGTTGGGTGTCGGAGGTCGCACGGCGTGTCGCAGCTGTCACCCAAGCGGCTGAGTGAGGGTTCGGCCGGCCGGTGCCGGCCCGGTTCTGGGCCCGGTCACCGCGTGGAATCATGGCTGCGATGACCGAATCCACCGGCGCCGGGCATCCCGGCACAGCCGGTTCCGCGGTAGCCCCGTCCCACCCGTCCGCCGAGCTCGCGAACTCGGCGTTCCTGCGCGCCGCCCGCGGGCTGCCGGTGCCGCACCGCCCGGTCTGGTTCATGCGGCAGGCCGGCCGGTCGCTGCCGGAGTACCGGGCGATCCGGGCCCGGGTCGGCATGCTGGAGGCCTGCCGGACGCCGGAGCTGATCGCCGAGATCACCCTGCAGCCGGTCCGCCGGCACGGGGTGGACGCGGCGGTCCTGTTCTCCGACATCGTGCTGCCGCTGCTCGCCGCCGGGGTGGACCTGGACATCGTGCCCGGCGTCGGCCCGGTGATCGCACAGCCCATCCGGACCGAGGCCGACCTGGACCGGCTCCGCCCGCTCGCGCCCGCGGACGTCTCCTACATCGACGCGGCCGTCCGTGAGCTGGTGCGGGAGCTGGGCGGGACGCCGCTGGTCGGGTTCGCCGGGGCGCCGTTCACGCTGGCCAGCTACCTGGTCGAGGGCGGGCCGTCCCGGGACCATGCCCGGACCAAGGCGTTGATGCACGGCCAGCCGCAGCTGTGGTCCCGGCTGCTCGGCCGGCTCGCCGAGATCACCGCGACCTTCCTGCGGGTGCAGATCGAGGCCGGGGCGAGCGCGGTGCAGCTGTTCGACTCCTGGGTCGGCGTGCTGTCCGCCGCCGACTACGCGGCCTCGGTGCTGCCGCACAGCATGGACGTGCTGGCCGGACTGTCGCGTTTGGACGTACCGAGGATCCACTTCGGGGTCGGCACCGGCGAGCTGCTGGCGTTGCTCGGCCAGGCCGGCGCGGACGTGGTCGGGGTGGACTGGCGGGTGCCGCTGGACGAGGCCACCCGGCGGGTCGGCCCGGGCCGGGCGCTGCAGGGGAACCTGGACCCGGCGCTGCTGCTGGCCGACTGGCCGGTGCTGGCCCGGGAGGCCCACCGGGTGCTGGACCAGGGCCGGGCCGCGCCCGGGCACATCTTCAACCTCGGCCACGGCGTGCTGCCGGAGACCGACCCGGATGTGATCACCCGCCTGGTCGACCTGGTCCACGGCGAGCCGGCCTGACCGGGCGCCGCGGGCGCCGCCCGGTGACCGGGGCGGCGCCTCGCGGCTCGGCGTGCGGGTCAGGCGGCCGGGGGTTCCGGGGTGGCGGCCGGCAGGGCCGGCGTGCCGGTGCGCCGCTGCCGCTGCAGGTAGAACCAGCCGGCCAGCAGCGGTAGCACGATCAGCAGGAACGGCAGCACCGCGCCGACCACCGTGAGCAGCCAGGCGACGGTGCCGGCGAACGCCGACCAGCCGTTCTTCAGGCCGGTGAGGAAGCCGGGGTCGGTCTCGTTGGCGGCGGCCGGCGCGGGCGCCGGCGCCTCCTCGGCCACCAGATGCACGGTCACCGTGGACAGCGCGATCTGGCCGGCCAGCGTCCGCTGCCGGGCCTGCAGCGACTCGAGTTCAGCCTCGCGGCGGGACAGCTC
Source organism: uncultured Actinomycetota bacterium (assembly GCA_963714145.1). GTDB lineage: Bacteria > Actinomycetota > Actinomycetes > Mycobacteriales > CADCTP01 > JBBWZH01. The sequence continues at coordinate 859,091 of OY970235.1, forward strand.
GCCCTCCACGTTCACCACGTCGCCGATGCTGCTGGCCCGGGCCAGGATCGCGCGGACCCGGGCGATCGAGGCCTTCATCGAGGCGACCCGGGAGTCGACGTCGGCGACCTGCTCGGTGACGTCCTCGGTCGAGCTGGTGCGCTCGATCTCCTTGCCGAGCGCGGAGATCCTGGTCAGCGCCGCGTCGAGGCGGTCCGGGTCGAGCTTCAGGACGATCTCGGCGGTGGCCGTCCGGCCGGTGCCGGAGCGGTTGTCGCTGTAGACGGAGCCGTCGTTGTCGGCGGCGATCCGGGTCAGGTCGTTGGCCTTCGCGTTCACGTCCTTGACCCGGACGGTGAGGTCGGCGCGTCGGATCAGGGCCCGGTTCGGCGCGATCCGGGCCTCCGGCTGGGCGCTGCCACCGGACTGGTCGCCGGCCGGGCCGGGGGACGGCTGGGCCGGGGCCGGAGCGGCCTCCTTGCCGCCGCTGTTGGCGGTCCCGACCGCCTGGCCGGGAACCCGATCGCCGCCGCCGCTGCTGGCGGCCGAGCTGCTGTTGCTGCTGTCGCCGCCGCCGCTGCACGCGGCGAGCAGGAGCAGCGCGAGGGCGGCCAGCCCGGCCGCCGGGGCCGCCACCAGCCGGATCGGCCGGCGGGGGGCTGGCTTCGGTCCGTCCGTCGGTCTCTTCGTCAGCTCGTCCGGCTGCGTCATGGCGCCTCCTCGGTGGGTTGCCCGCTGAGACGTCCCGGTCGGCCGGCCCGGTTGCCGGGCCGGGGTCACCAACCGATCACGATCTCGCGTCGGGCAGGATGAGATGGTGCGCAGCGGGCCGCGGGTGGTGGTGATCGGCGGCGGCATCGCCGGGCTGGCGGCGGCGTACGCGCTGCACCGGGACGGGCCGCCCGGCATCGAGGTCACCGTGCTGGAGGGCGACCGGCGGGTCGGCGGGAAGCTGCGGGTGTCCACGGTGGGCGACCTGGCCGTGGACGAGGGCGCGGAGATGTTCCTGGTCCGGGTGCCGGAGGCGGTCGAACTGGCCCGCGCGGTGGGCCTGGGCGGCGGCATCGTGCACCCGGTGACCACGGCCGCCGCGGTGCTGGTGGCCGGGGTGGCGCGGCCATTGCCGGCCGGCACCGTGCTCGGCGTGCCGGCCGACCTGACCGCGCTGCGCGCGTCCGGCGTGCTGACCGAGGCCGCGGTCGCCACGGTGGCGGCGGAGGCCGACCGGCCCGGCGAGCCGGTGGCCGGGGACGTCGCGGTGGGGGAGTACGTCCGCCGCCGGCTCGGCGCCGAGGTGGTGGACCGGCTGGTCGACCCGCTGCTGGGCGGCGTCTACGCCGGCCGCGCGGACCAGCTCTCGCTGCGTGCCACCATGCCGGCGCTGGCCCGCCAGTTGACCGCCGAGCCGGGCCGGCCGGTGCCCTCGCTGGTCGCCGCCGCCCGGGCGGCCCGCGCCGCCGAGGCCCCCGCCGCCGGTGCGCCGGTGTTCGGGACGTTGCCGGGTGGGCTGGGGCAGCTGCCGGCGGCGGTGGCGGCAGCCTCGGGCGCGCGGCTGCGGCTCGGGTTGCCGGCGCGGCGGGTGGACCGGCTGCCCGGCGGGTTCCGGGTGGTGGCCGGGCCGGTGCCGGCGCCGACGGTGTTCGAGGCGGACGCGGTGGTGGTCGCGGTGCCGGCGGGCAAGGCGGCGCCGCTGCTGGCCGAGGTGACGCCGGCGGCGTCCGCCGAGCTGGCCGGGATCGAGTACGCCAGCATGGCCATCGTCACACTCGGTTACCGGGCGGCCGGGATGCCGGGCCTGCGCGGCAGCGGGCTGCTGGTGCCGGCGGTCGAGGGCGGCGCGGTCAAGGCGGTCACCTACTCGTCGGCGAAGTGGCCGCATCTGGCCGGGCACGAGCTGACCGTGCTGCGCGCCTCGATCGGCCGGCACGGCGACGAACGGGTGTTGCAGCGCGGCGACGAGGAGCTGCTCGAGTTGGCCGCGGCCGAGGTCGGCGCCCTGGCCGGGATGCCGGCACCGCCGGTGGCCGGCCGGGTCACCCGGTGGGGTGGCGCGCTGCCGCAGTACGCCGTCGGGCACGTCGAGCGGGTCGGCCGGATCCGGGCCGGGGTGGCCGCGGTACCCGGGCTGGCGATCTGCGGGGCCGCGTACGAGGGGGTCGGGGTGCCGGCCTGCATCCGGTCCGGATACGCGGCCGCCGCGGTGGTGCTCGGCCATCTGGCCCAACCGGACGGCCGCACCGCCCGCCGATCCGGGGGCTGACCGGCCGAAACAATGGGCAGAGTAGGAGCCTGCCCGGTCAGAAGAAGCACTCGCGGAGCAGAATTGACGGCATGGTCAGCGGTAAGCGGGCGCGGGCGCTCAACGAGGTCATCAGGTACACGGTCTGGTCGGTGTTCCGGGCCCGGACCGACGACGGGCGGCTGCCCGAGCAGGACCGGGCCGCGGTGGCGGCCGAGGCGGACGCGTTGGTCGAACAGCTGGCCGCGAAGGACGTGGTGGTCCGGGGCACCTACGACGTGTCCGCGTTGCGCGCCGACGCGGACGTGATGGTGTGGTGGCACTCCGGCTCGATGGAGGACCTGCAGGACGGCTACAGCCGGCTCCGGCGGACCCGGCTCGGCCGGTCGCTGGAACCGGTCTGGTCGGTGGCCGCGCTGCACCGTCCGGCCGAGTTCAACAAGGGGCACGTACCGGCGTTCCTGGCGGACGAGACGCCGCGCCAGTACATCTGCGTCTACCCGTTCGTCCGGTCGTACGAGTGGTACCTGCTGCACGCCGAGGAGCGCCGGGCGCTGCTCACCGAGCACGGGCAGATGGCGCGCGACTACCCGGACGTGCGGGCGAACACGGTCGCCTCGTTCGCGCTCAGCGACTACGAGTGGATCCTCGCGTTCGAGGGCGACGAGCTGCACCGGATCGTCGACCTGATGCGGCACCTGCGTGGCTCGTCGGCCCGCCGGCACGTGCGCGAGGAGGTGCCGTTCTACACCGGCCGGCGCAAGCCGCTGGCCGAGATCGTGGCCGCGCTGCCGTAGCCGCTACTGCGCCGGCTCGAAGGTGAGCGAGATCGAGTTGATGCAGTAGCGGTCGTCGGTCGGGTTGCCGTACCCCTCGCCGTGGAAGACGTGGCCCAGGTGCGAGTGGCAGTTCGCGCACAGCACCTCGACCCGGGTCATCCCCAGCGCGCGGTCCTCCCGCAGGATGACCCGGTCGCCGGCCAGCGGTGACCAGAAGCTGGGCCAGCCGCAGTGCGAGTCGAACTTCTCGGTGGACCGGAACAGCTCCGTGTCGCAGGCCCGGCAGCGGTAGACGCCGACATCCTTGCTCTCCACGTACTTGCCGGTCCAGGGGCGCTCGGTGCCGGCCCGGCGCAGCACGTCGTACTCGGCCGGGCTCAGCTCGGCCTTCCACTCGGCGTCGGACTTCACCACGTTCGGGCCTGGGCTCGGTGTCGTCATGGCCACGACGTTACGCCAGCGGCCCGGGCCCGTCCGGATCGTCCGGACGGGCCCGGGCCGCGGTCGATCAGAACTTCAACCGGACGATCTGCGGCTCGTGGTCCGACGCCTGGTCGGCGAACTCGCTGTTCACGTGCACCACGTCGTAGTTGTAGTGGCTCGAGAAACCGGGCGAGGTCTCCCGGGCCGGCCAGGGGCTGAGCAGGATCTGGTCCAGCACCTGCGAGTTGCCCTCGAACACGTAGGTGTAGCGCTCCGGCAGCGGCAGCGTCCGGGGCAGGTCGACCAGCGCGCCGCCGGAGGTCAGGATGTTCGCGGTCGCGGAGAAGTCGAAGTCGTTCAGGTCGCCGAGCACGACCACGTTGGCGAACCGGTCGGCCGACTCGATGCTGCCGACGAAGCTGCGCACCAGCGTCGCCTGCGCGTGCCGCTGCGTCTCCGAGGGCCGGTTCGGCGGCTGCAGGTGGCCCTCCAGCGGCAGGTCGCCGAGCTTGCTGTTGAAGTGGTTGGCGATCACGAACACGGTCTGGTTCCGCCACCGGAACTCGCCGGCCAGCGGCTTGCGGCTGCTGTTCCAGGCGGTGTCGCCGGGGGCGATCCGGCCGGGGGAGAGGGTCAGGTGCGGCTTGCCGTCGGTGCCGGTGGTGAGGCCGGTGCCGGTGGTCGCCGTCCCGCCGGGACGGTCCACAAAGGACAGACCGTGGTCGGTGCGGAACAGGAACGCGACCCGGATGTTGCCGCCCTGCTCGCCGCCGTCGGAGTCGTTGCTCGGGTCGATCTGGCGCCAGGTGTACGTGGGCCCGCCGGCGGCCCGGATCGCTGCCACCAGCTTGCCGAGCGTGACGTCGGCGGCGACCGTGCCGTCATCGGCGGCGCCGTTGTTGTCCTGCACCTCCTCCAGCGCGACCAGGTCCGGCGCGGCCAGGTTGCTGGTGATGATGCCGGCCAGCCGGTCGAACTTGTCCTGCGGGTCGGTCGGGTCCAGGTTCTCCACGTTGAACGTGGCGATCGCCAGCTCGTTGGGGGCGGCGGTGCGGGTGACCTCGCGGGCCAGCCCACCACGCACGACGGTCGGCGGCGCGGTCAGCAGCAGTTCGACGTTGGAGAAGTCGTACTCGACCACGCCGATGGTGGGGCCGGCCAGCGTGTCACCGACGTTCAGGTCGGTCGGCGCCGCGGGCAGCCCGGCCACCCCGGCGAGCATGATCCGCTCCGGGTTGCTGTCGGTGGCCTGCATCACGATGCCGCCGCGGGTGGTGCGGACACCGGAGCCCGGCGGCACCACCTGGGTCTCGGCGAACCGGTTCGTCGGGCCGACCACCGCGGCGTTGTCGATCTCGATCCGCATGCCCTCCAGCGACTCCCAGAAGTCCAGGCCGTCGGTGCCGGGCTGGAACGTCCCGCTGGTCTCGATGTCGCCGGTGGCGTCGTCCTCGATCACCCGGCCCGGCGGGGTGCGGCCACCCGGGCCGACCAGGGTCGGTGCCGGCACCGGCTGCCCGGACGCGACCAGGGTGACGGTCGGGCCGCCGATCTGGGTGATGGTCAGGTTGTTGGTGCCGGAGCGGAACTCGGCGACGGTGCCGGTCACGGTGACCGAGTCACCGACCGTGACGGTCGGCGCGGAGCCGGTGAAGACCAGCAGGCCCTCGCTGGTCGCCGGGTTGTCGTCCGGCTGCGGGTCGGCGAGGTAGAAGGCGTTGCTCCGGACCGCGCTGACGATGCCGGGCACGGCCAGCACCTTCTTGCCCACCTGCGGGGAGATGTGCGCGGCGCCCTGGATGTCGTGGATGCGCAGCCCAGGTACGCCCGGGTCGCCGCTGCCACCGCCGGAGTTGCGCGGGTTCGGCGGGCCGGCGGTGAAGTCGGCGGAGTTGTTGTCGGTGTCGGCGGCGCCGTCGGTCCGGGCGTCCGCGGTGCTGTTGCTCAGCGTCGGAGCGGCCGTGGTCTCCGCGTCGTTCGCGGTGCCGTAGCCGACGAAGTCGCGCACGGTGGCGGCGGCCGCGCAGGTGGTGCCGCAGGCCAGCGCGGTGGTCGCGGTGACCAGCGCGACCTTGCCGGAGGTGCCGCTCATCGCGATCGTGCCGGTCGCGTCGGGGGTGGGCAGCGCGGTGCTGCCGCCGGTGCCCTGGGCCTCCTGCACGAGGTAGAAGCCGCCGGCCGCGATCGACCCGGTCAGGTTCGTGACCTGCCAGGACGTACCGGTGGCCGACGCGTACTGGACCGACCAGCTGGCCACGCTGACCGGCGCGGCGCCCAGGTTGTGCAGCTCGATGTAGTCGTTGGTGAGGGTGGCGCCGGCGTTGCCGCCGCCGCCGTAGACCGCGCTGATCACGACGTCCGGTGAGGCGGCGCCGGCCGGCGTGCCGGTCAGTGCGACCGCGGCAGCCGTGACCAGGCCGGCCGCGGCGAGGCCGGCGACCAACCGGTGGGATGGGCGGAGGGCAGTCAAGCGCACGATGCGGCTCCCGGGTCTCGGCAGGTGGGCCGGACCGGACATCGGCGGATGTGTCCAGCCAGCCGTACATGTCCGTCGGGTTAGCCGGCGGACGGCCGTTTCTACCAGCTAAACCCCGGCCGGACCGGGAACTCCCGTGAACTGCCGCCCATCCGGGCATGAACGTCCGTCGTCGACCGGCCGCCGCCGTCGGTGCACCGGCCGGCGGCACCGGCCGGCGGCGTCGGGGTGCACCGGCCGGTGGCGATCAGGCCGGCGTCCGGCGCGGGCGGGTAGCGTGCCGCGTATGCCCTCGCCACACGTGGACCTCGAGGTAGGGGACCGGGTCGTCAAGGTGTCCAACCCGGACCGGGTCTACTTCCCGGCGCTCGGGGCGACCAAGCTGGACGTGGCCAGGTACTACCTCTCGGTCGGCGACGGGATCGTCCGGGCGCTGCGGGAGCGGCCGTGCATGCTGCACCGGTTCCCGGACGGCACCGGCGGTGAGCGGATCTACCAGAAGCGGGTGCCGTCCGGCGCGCCGCCCTGGATCGAGACCGCCCGGGTCGAGTTCCCGTCCGGCCGCAGCGCGAACGAGCTGTGCGTGACCGAGCTGGCCAGCGTGATCTGGGCGGTGCAGATGTCCACCGTGGAGTTCCACCCCTGGCACTCCCGGCGGTCCGACACCGAGCGGCCGGACGAGCTGCGGATCGACCTCGACCCGCAACCGGGCACCGGGTTCGCCGAGGCCAAGGTGGTCGCCGGCACCGTCCGGGAGGTGCTCGCCGACCTGGGCATGACCGGCTTCCCGAAGACGTCCGGCAGCCGCGGCGTGCACATCTACGTCCGGATCGAGCCGCGCTGGGGGTTCGTGCAGGTGCGCCGGGCCGCGCTCGCGTTCGCCCGGGAGGTGGAGCGGCGGGTGCCGGAGCTGGTCACCACCGCCTGGTGGAAGGAGGAGCGCGGCACCGCGATCTTCCTCGACTACAACCAGAACGCCCGGGACCGCACCATCGCCGCGGCCTACTCGCTGCGCGGCGGCAACCCGATCGGGCCCGTCTCCGCGCCGGTCAGCTGGGACGAGCTGCCGGACGTGCAGATCGAGGACTTCACCATCTCGACCATGCCGGCCCGGTTCGCGCAGCTCGGCGACCTGCACGCGGCCATCGACGACGTGCACTACTCGCTGGAGCCGCTGCTGGAGTGGTCCGAGCGGGACGAGCACGACCGCGGCCTCGGCGACGCCCCGTACCCGCCGAACTTCCCGAAGATGGAGGGCGAGCCGATGCGGGTGCAGCCGTCCCGGGCGAAGAAGGCGGAGTCAGCGGGTTAGTCCGCTGGCCGGCTGGTCAGTCTGGGAGTAGGTCAGTCCGGGAGGAGGGGGACGGTGATGCCGGGGTCGCGGCCGAGGAGGGTGCCGCGGGTGACGGCGGCGGTGCCGTAGCGGTCGCGCAACCGGTCCAGCGCGGCGTCCAGTGCGCCGGTCTGGTGCTGCTCGAACGGCAGCGGCAGCTGGATCGCGCGGTCGTCGTCCAGGTTGGCCAGCGCGATGCCGAGCAGGGTGATGCCGCGTTCGGAGATCAGCGGCCGGCTGGCGGCCAGCAGTGCCCGCGCGGTGGCCAGGATCGGCAGCGTCTGCGCGGTCGGCTGGGCCAGCGTGTGCGAGCGGGTGGCGCGGCCGAAGTCGTCGAACCGGAGCCGGAGCACGACCGTGCGGCAGACCCGGTGCGCCGCGCGCAGCCGCCGGCTGGTGCGGTCTACCAGAGCGGCGATGGTGGCCTGCAGTTCGTCGGGTGGGTGCCGGCGGCGGCCGAGCGCCCGCTGCGCCCCGATCGACCGGCGCCGCGGCCGGGCCTGCACCGGGCGCGGGTCGCGGTTGTGCGCCAGCGCGTGCAGGTGCCGGCCGGTGGCCTGGCCGAGCAGCGACACCAGCGCGCTCTCGGTCAGTGCGGCCACCTCGCCGGTGCTGCTGATGCCGAGGTTGCGCAGCTTGGCCGCGGTGACCGCGCCGACGCCCCAGAGCCGCTCGACCGGCAGCGGGTGCAGGAACGCCAGCTCGCGGTCGGGCGGGACGACCAGCAGCCCGTCCGGCTTGGCCACGCCGCTGGCGACCTTGGCCAGGAACTTGGTGCGGGCGACCCCGACCGTGATCGGCAGGCCGACCCGGCCGCGGACCTCCCGGCGCAGCCGGGCGGCGATCTGCTCCGGCGGCCCGTCGATCCGCCACAACCCGCCGACGTCGAGGAACGCCTCGTCGATGGACAGCGCCTCGACCATCGGCGTGGTCTGCTCGAACACCGCGAACATGGCCTTGCTGGCCGCGCTGTACGCGGACATCCGGGGCGGCACCACCACCGCCCGCGGGCACAACTGCCGGGCCTGCGCGCCGCCCATCGCCGTCCGCACGCCGTACGCCTTCGCCTCGTAGCTGGCCGCCAGCACCACGCCGGCCCCGACGATCACCGGCCGGCCGCGCAGCCGCGGATCGTCGCGCTGCTCGACCGACGCGTAGAACGAGTCGACGTCGGCGTGCAGGATCGTCGCGCCAGCAGGCATCGTGCCCTCCCCGAGTTCGAACATATGTTCGCATCAGGGTCAGACAAAAACGAGACCCGCGGGGCGGCCGGCGTCCCGGCCGCCCCGCGGGCGTGGTGCGGGGAGATCAGCCGAGCGGGTGCGTGGTCCAGTTGGCCGGGTCGGCCGGGTCACGGACCGGGTGCACCAGCCGGTAGACGTCGACCAGGGTGCGCGCGCCGGGCACCGCGGTGGCCTCGTTCTCCACCTGGACCAGGCAGCCCTGCACGCCATGTACCACGACCTGATCGGCGGAGACGTGGGCCGGGTGGCCGTCCACCTGGGTGTTCGGGGCGGATCGCCTCGGGTTGCCGCTGTCGTCCCCGGGCACGCAGAGGGCCGAGACCTGCTTGCCGTTGGCCGGGTTGGCGAACATCAGCAGGCCCCCCTTCGGCGTGCTCGCCGGTGCGCCCGGCCCGGCCAACCACATCGTCGACTGGGTGACCCGCAACCCGGCCAGCCGGCCGCTGACCGTGAACGGCATCCGGGCCGGGCGGCGCACCCCGGTCAGCTGCGCGGCGTCGCCGGCCTGCCGGGCGATCTGGATCCGGGCCGGGTCGGTCTTGCCGGCGAACCCGCCGACGCGCACGTCCAGCCAGGTGCCGTCCGGCTGCTGCCACATCAGCCCGACGCAGTAGCCGTCCGGCCGGTTCGGCCCGGCGATCATCCGGTAGGCCGGCCGGCCCTGCACCTGGCCGTCCGGCGCGCCCCGGTTGCAGCCGGCCTGCGGGGAGTCGGGTTGGCCGTCGGACCGGGACTGCTCGGGGGTCCAGCCCGGCCCGTGCGCGGTCAGCGTGACGTCGTCCTCGGCGTTCCCGACCAGCCGGTAGGCCACCACCTGCTGCGCCTTGGCGGTCAGCTCGATCTGCCGGTTGACCAGGCCGGGCGGCACCCAGCCGAGGTCCACGACCTGCGTTGTCGGGTCCAGCGTGGGGATCCCGGGGGCGGCCGTGGTCGGCCCCGGCGGGGTCGCCGGCCGCTGGGCCGGTGTCGTCGCGGCCGGCGTGGCCGGGGCCGGCCCGGCGGCCAGCGTGCCGACGCCGGCCAGGCTCAGCGTGCCGACCAGGCCGCCGGTGGCGACCACCGCGCCGGCCGCGCCGCCGAGCCGGACCGTCGTGCGGCGGCGTTCCCGGCGCCGGCCGCGGGCGAGCAGCCGGTCGTAGTCGAGCCGGTGCGGCAGCGGTTCCTGGCCGGCGTCCACGTCGGCGAGCAGTCGCTGCAGGTCCTGCTGGTTCACGATCCCTCCTGAGTTGGTTCGCCCGGCATCAGCGCCGGTTCCGGCTGGGCGTAGTCGGGCAGCAGGCGGCGCAGCGCGGCCAGGCTGCGCGAGGTCTGGCTCTTCACGGTGCCCTCGGAGCAGCGCAGCACCGCGGCGGTCTCGGCGATCGGCAGGCCGTCCCAGAACCGCAGCACCAGCACCGCGCGCTGGCGCGGGGTGAGCTGTGCCAGCGCGCCCATCAGGTCCAGCCGCAGGCCGACGTCCGGCCCGGTGTGCGCGCCGTCGATCAGCTCCGGGTAGGTGCGCACCCGCCGGAACCAGGGCCGGCGGGTCTCCCGCAGCCAGGCGTGCACCACCATCCGGCGCACGTAGGCGTCCAGCGTTGTCGCCCGGGTCGCCTTGGACCAGTGCGCGTACAGGTCGACGAGTACCTGCTGGACGAGGTCCTCGGCCTGATGCCGGTTCCCGCACAGCCGGTACGCGATCTGTCCGAGCCACCGTTCCCGGCCGGCGACGTAGTCGAGGTAGAGCCGCTCCTCGCCCGAATGCATCCACTGCCTCCTCACTGTCACCAGGGAAGAGACGACACCCCTGCCCCCGGTTGTCGCTGGTTGCCGGATTTGCTGGCCGGGCGCGTTTCCTGCGGTTGGCGTCGACAGCGTCGAATGGCATCTACCGGAACGGCGTAGGGCCATTCGGTGTCACCCACAAGGCGACACTCTGCGCTTTCTGGATGACGTGCGCTCGGCCGTCTGCCACATTGACCCCACCGTCAACCCTCGACCGACCCACCGGTCGGTCTTGCTCCCGGGAAGGGAGTCCCCCGTGAGACGCATCATCGTCTTGGGCGCGGCCGCCATCGTCGCAGTCGCCGCGCCGGCCGCGGCGTCGGCCACCGCGCAGGCGGCCCCAGCCAGCCCACAGGTGCTGGCCACCCAGTCGGCCGCCGCGCTGGTCGCGGCGAAGGCGCCGGCCCTGCACGCCGCGGCCGGCGACGTGTTCGTCCAGCAGCAGGTCATCTCGTCCGCCGAGGGCCTGCTGTACGTGCCGTTCCAGCGGACGCACCAGGGGTTGCCGGTGTTCGGCGGCGACGCGGTCGTCATGACCAACCCGGCCGGGCAGGTGCTGGCCACCTCGGTCGCGCAGACCAGCACGATCAGCGTGTCCACCACGCCGAAGCTGTCGGCCGCATCCGCCGCCGCGGTGGCGAAGTCGGTCGCCGCGCAGACCGCCACCGTCGACGCGGTCGGCACCCCGAAGCTGCTCGTCTACGCGCTGGACACCCCGCGGCTGGCGTACGAGGTCGTCGTGACCGGCCGGTCCGGCGCCACGCCGAGCGCGCTGCACGTGTTCGTCGACGCGACCACGCAGCAGATCATCGACAAGTACAACGACGTCTCCGACGGCACCGGCCGCGGCGCCATCTACGGCACCGTGACGATCGCCACCAGCGGCTCCGGCTCCTCCTTCTCGCTGACCGACACCACCCGGCCGGGCATCTCCTGCCGCAACAACTCCACCAACGCGGTGCTCACCGGCACCGACGACTCGTGGGGCAACGGCAACGGCACCGCGATCGAGACCGGCTGCGTGGACGCGCTGTTCAGCGTCCAGCGCGAGTGGGACATGTTCGCCTCCTGGTTCGGCCGCAGCGGCATCAACGGCAGCGGCCGCGGCTTCCCGCTGCGGGTCGGGCTGAACGACGAGAACGCGTTCTGGAACGGCTCCTCGGTGACGATCGGCCACAACACGGCCAACCAGTGGATCGGCTCGTTCGACGTGGTCGGCCACGAGTTCGGGCACGCGCTGGACTCCAACACCCCCGGTGGCCAGTCGGCGAACGGCATCTCCGAGGGCACCGGCGACATCATGGGCACCTCGCTGGAGTTCTTCGCCAACAACGCGAACGACCCGCCGGACTTCAGCATCGGCGAAGAGGTCAACCTGGTCGGCAACGGCCCGATCCGGCAGATGTACAACCCGGCCCTGGTCGGCGACCCGGCGTGCTACTCGTCGGCCGTCCCGAACATGGAGACGCACGACGCGGCCGGCCCGCTGGACCACTGGTTCACCCTGCTGTCCAAGGGCAGTGCCGCCAGCGGTGGCCAGCCGGCCAGCCCGACCTGCAACGGCAGCGTCGTCACCGGTGTCGGCGCGCCGACCGCGGCCCGCATCTTCTACAACGCGATGCTGCTGAAGACCTCGCGGATGACCTACCTGCGGTACCGCACCGCGACGTTGACCGCGGCCAAGAACCTGACCCCGGGCAACTGCACCAACTTCAACGCCACGCGCGCGGCGTGGAACGCGATCAGCGTGCCGGCGCAGGCTGCCGACCCGACCTGCTAGGCCGTTAGCGCGGTGGCCGGCCCGGCGCACCCCCGCCGGGCCGGCCACCCGCCGTTCTGTCCCTGCCGGCGATCCGGCGCGAGCACCGCCCCTGCGCCACCGGCGGTTCGATGCCCAACGCCCGGGCGAGCGGTGCCCGGGCGCGTTGTGCCCGGCACGCGGTGCCCGGCTGCTCGCTGCCGGCAGAGCCGGCGACGCCCCAGCCACAGCACCCCCGCTGAGCCGGCCGGAGCGTCGCCGGCCGTTCACCCCGGCGGTCCGGCCGCCGGGCCGTTCGTCGTTCCTGTCCCATCCCCGGACCGGCTCCCGCCGCCAGCCCCGGGCCGCCCGTTCCGCGGCGAGTCGCGGACGTTCGGCGGGAACCGTACGGCGCACAGGCGACTACTGCAAGTAGCTGATCGGTACGTTAGGTAGACGTTGCCAGACGCCACGGGGCAGCTGCTCTACTTGGCGGCACCGGCCTGCGCTCGTCCGACCTGTCTCCGTGGCGAGGGCGGCGCTCCGCGGGCAGCGCGCCGGTCGGCCGGCCATCGAGCGGGGCCGGCGGCGGAAATTGCTCAGGTCGTTCCGGCGGCGGGCGACTGGGCCGGGTGTGGGACCGGCTCCCGGATGAGCGCCGCCGTGCGGGCGGCGGCCGAGCCCGGGCCGGGCCAGCCGACCGGCCCAGGTCATCGCATTGACCTGGGCCGCGCGGCGGCCCAACCGGCCGCGCCGGGCACGCCGCCCACCGCCCGGTCGCACCGCCGACCGCCGGTGCGGCGGAGCCGGCACCCGGCCCGGGGGAGTGGGCTGCCGGCCCGGGGGAGCCGGCACCCGGTCCGGGGGAGCCGGCACCCCGGCCCGGCCGGGTACGCGGCCGGCCCGGCGTAATCCGGCGGCTCGCCCGGCGGCCCGCTGGTCAGGGCAGAATCGGACTGTGCAGATCGCGCTGCTGGGCCCGCTCGAGGTCCGGTCCGGGTCCGGCCGGCCGATCGAGGTCGGTGGCGCCAGGCTGCGCCGGCTGCTGATCCTGCTCGCGCTGGAGCCGGGCCGGGTGGTCACCACCGGCCGCCTGGTGGACGGGCTCTGGGCGGACGAACCGCCGGCCGCGGCCGCGAACGCGCTGCAGGCGCTGGTCTCCCGGCTGCGCCGGGCGGCGCCGGAACTGCCGGTCGAGTCGCACCCGGCCGGCTACCGGCTGGCCGTGCCGGCGGACGCGGTGGACGCACCCCGGTTCGAGCGGCTGGCCGCGTCCGGCCGGGCCCAGCTGCGGGACGATCCGGCCGGCGCCGCCGCCACCCTGCGCACCGCGCTCGCGCTCTGGCGCGGTCCGGCGCTGGCCGACGTGGCCGGCGCCGAGTTCGCCCGGGCTCCGGTGGCCCGGCTCACCGAGCTCTGGCTGACCAGCACCGAGCACCGGGTCGCCGCCGAACTGCGGCTGGGCGCCGGCCCCGCGCTGGTCGCCGAGCTGTCCGAACTAGTTGCCGCGCACCCGCTGCGGGAGCCGCTGATCGGCGCGCTGATGCGGGCGCTGTCCGCGGCCGGCCGGCCGAGCGCGGCGCTGTCGGTGTACGAGCAGGCCCGCGGCCGGCTGGCGGCGCAGCTCGGCGTCGACCCGTCCGCGGAGCTGGCCGCCCTGCACCTGGCCGTGCTGCGCGGCGAGTCGCTTGTGGACGGTTCGGCCCCGGCCCCGGCGCCGGAGCCGGCAGCGCCGGCGGCGGCCACCGGGGTGGCGCCGGCCGAGCCGCTGCCGCCGCGGACGAACCTGCGGACCGAGCTGACCAGCTTTGTCGGGCGGGTCGCGGAGGGCCGGCGGGTCGGCAAGCTGCTGGCGGACTCCCGGCTGGTCACGCTGACCGGGGTGGGCGGGGCCGGGAAGACCCGGTTGGCGATCGAGGCGTCCCGCCCGCTGGCCGAGCAGCTGCCGGACGGCGTCTGGCTGATCGAGCTGGCTCCGGTCGGCGACCCGGCCGAGGTGCCGCACGCGGCGCTCACCGCGCTCGGGATGCGCGAGCAGGCGTTGCTGGCCCGGACCCGGCTGCTGCCCGGCGACCAGCCGGCGGACGTGACGGTCCGGCTGGTCGGCGGGCTGGCCGGCCGGCAGGTCCTGCTGGTGCTGGACAACTGCGAGCACCTGATCGAGGCGGCCGCCGCGCTGGCCGACCGGATCCTGCGGGACTGCCCGGGGGTGCGGATCCTGGCCACCAGCCGGGAACCGCTGGGCATCACCGGCGAGGCGCTGTGGCCGGTGGAGCCGCTGGCCATGCCGCCGGCCGACGTGGACGCGGCCGGTGCGCTCGACTTCCCGGCCGTCCAGCTGCTGGCCGACCGGGCGGCGGCGGCCCGGCCCGGCTTCGAGGTCGACCCGGCGAACGTGGCCGCGGTGGTCCGGATCTGCCGGGCGCTGGACGGGATGCCGCTGGCCATCGAGCTGGCCGCGGCCCGGCTGCGGTCGATGACACCGGCCCAGGTCGCGGCCCGGCTGGACGACCGGTTCCGGCTGCTCACCGGCGGCAGCCGCACCGCGCTGCCGCGGCACCGGACGCTGGCCGCGGTGGTGGACTGGAGCTGGGAGCTGCTGGACGCCGCCGAGCGGGCGCTCTGGCGCCGGTTCGCGATGTTCACCGGCGGGGCCACCGTGGCGGCCGCGGAGCGGGTCTGCGCCGGCGGGCCGGTGCGTGCCGACCAGGTGGCCGACCTGCTCACCGCGCTGGTGGACAAGTCCATCCTGGTGCCGGTCGGCGCCACCGAGCCGCGGTACCGGATGCTCGAGACGATCCGCGCGTACGGCCTGGACCGGCTGGACGAGGCCGGCGAGCGGGCCGCGGTCCGGGCCGCGCACGCCGGCTGGTTCGTCGAGTTCGCCGAGACCGCCGACCCGTTCCTGCAGGGCGCCGACCAGCTGCACTGGCTGGCCCGGCTCGGCGACGACCACGACAACCTGCACGCCGCGCTGCAGGCCTCGGTCGCGGCCTGGGACAAGCCCACCGCGGTCCGGCTGGTGGCCGCGCTGAGCTGGTACTGGTGGCTGCGCGGGCACCGGCAGGAGGGCGCCGAGCTGGCCGCCGCGGCGCTGGCGGTGCCGGGCCCGGCACCGGCGCTGGCCCGGGCGACCGCGTACGCCTTCGGTGGGCTGAACGCCTTCGGTGCCGCCCAGAACCTGGCCGAGGCGGCGAGCTGGATGGAGTCGGCGCTGGCCGCCGCCGCCGAGGTCGACCCGGACGTGGACGACGCGCTGCTGCGCATTCTCGCGCCGTTCCACGCGATGTTCTGCGGGGACCAGGACCGGGCGATGCGGCTGCTGGCCGAGCGGTACGGCGATCCCGACCCCTGGGTGGCCGCGATGGTCCGCACCATGCACTCGGCGCTGCTGGTCAACGCCGGCACCCGGCACGCGGAGGCGGAGGCCGACTGCGCCGACGCGCTGCTCCGGTTCGAGCGGCTCGGCGAGCGCTGGGGCACCTCGCTCTGCCTGGGCACGCTGGCCCAGCTGACCGGGCTGCGCGGGGAGCACGCCGGCGCCGCCGGCTACTACCGGCGCTCGATCGCGCTGGCCGCCGAGCTCGGCACGTACGAGGACACGCCGCAGTTCATGACCCAGCTGGCGCTGGAGGAGCAGATGCTCGGCGAGCCGGACCGGGCCCGGGCCACGATGGACGAGGCGCGGCGGATCTCCGCCCGGGTCGGCCTGGCCGAGAGCCGGGCCGCGGTGGCGTACTGCGAGGGTGAGCTGGCCCGCCGCTCCGGCGACCTGGCCGGGGCCCGGCGCTGGCTGCTCGACGCCACCGAGATCGCCCACAACGCCGGGGTGGCCGGCCAGTGGCGGGCGTCGGTGCAGGCCGCGTTCGGCCACCTGGAGGTGGCCGAGGGCGACCTGGCCGCGGCCCGGCGCCGGCTGGCCGAGGCGCTGGACACCGCGGTGTCCTCGATGGACGCGCCGATCGTGGCCCAGGTGCTGATCGCCGCCGCGGACATGTACCTGCAGGCCGGCGAGCCGGCCCGGGCGGCCACCCTGCTCGGCGCGATCAGCGCCATCCTCGGGCTGCCCGAGCCGGCGCTGCCGGACTGGGGCCGGATCACCGCGGCCGCCCGGGACGCGCTCGGCCCGGCCGGCTACGCCGCCGGCTACGGCGCGGGTCTGGACAGCACCCTGGCCGGGGTGACCGACCTCGCCGCGCTGGCCTGACCGCGGGTGGGCGGTCGGCTCGGCCGGCACGGCGAGGTCGGACATCTGAGTGGGCGGGGCGCCGGGGCGGCCGGGTCAGACCCGGCGGCGGAAGGCGCGGACGGCCAGCGGCGCGAACACCAGCATCAGGCCGACCGCCCACAGCAGCGACTTGAACACCGGCCCCGCCACCGGCCCGGAGACCAGCAGCCCGCGGACGCTGTCGGCGAGGAACGTGACCGGGTTGACCTTCACGAACGCCTGCAGCCAGCCGGGCATGGTGGAGGTCGGCACGAACGCGTTGCTGATCATGGTGAGCGGGAAGATGATCGTGAAGGCGAACACCATCACCTTCTCCGGCTCGGACACCAGCACCCCGATCAGCACCGCGACCCAGGACATCGCCAGCGTGAAGCCGATCATCACCGCGAACGCGGCCAGGACCCCGAGCGGGCCGTGGTGCACCCGGAAGCCGATCAGCGCGCCCACGACCAGCAGCAGCCCCATCGACCAGGCCTGCTTGGCCAGGTCGGCCACGATCCGGCCGGCCAGCGGCGCGAACCGGGCGATCGGCAGCGACCGGAGCCGGTCGAACACCCCCTTGTTCAGGTCGGTGTTCAGCGCCACGCCCGTGTTCAGCGAGGTGAACAGCGAGTTCTGGACGATGATCCCGGGCAGCGCGAACGCCAGGTAGGCCCCGGTCGAACCGGCCAGCGCGCCGCCGAACACGTAGGTGAACAGCAGCACGAACATCAGCGGCTGGACGCTGTAGTCCATCAGTTCCATCGGGTTGTGCCGGATCTGCACCAGCGTCCGCCAGGCGACGGTCGCGGTGTGCCGCAGCCCGTCCAGCGGGGACACCCGGGTGATCGGCACCGCCGGCCCGGTCCGTACGGCCATCGCGGTCATGCCAGGCTCCGTTCGTACTCGGCCGGCGCGTCCCCGGCCGGCTCGGCGTCGGCGGTCGATTCGGCGCCGGTCTCCGGCTCGGCCCGGTGCCCGGTCAGCGACAGGAACACCTCGTCCAGGCTGGAGCCGCGCAGGCTCAGCTCGGAGACCAGCACACCGGCGTCGTCCAGCCGGCGGACCACCGCGGGCAGCACCGCCGGGTCGACCACCGGCGCGGTCACCGTGTGCCCGGCGACGTCCGGCGTGCTGCCGGCCAGGTCGGCAACCGTGGCCAGCACGATCGGCAGGTCGGCCGGGCTGGCCGGCCGGACCGCGAGCGTCTGCGCCCCGGTGCGCGCCTTCAGCTCGTCCGGGGTGCCGCTGGCGATCAGCTGGCCGTGGTCCACCACGCAGATCTCGTCCGCGAGCTGGTCGGCCTCGTCCAGGTACTGGGTGGTGAGCAGGACGGTCACCCCGTCGGCCACCAGCCGGCGGATGATGTCCCACATGTCGTTGCGGCTACGCGGGTCGAGCCCGGTGGTCGGTTCGTCCAGGAACAGCACCCGGGGCCGGCCGACCAGGCTGGCGGCCAGGTCGAGCCGGCGCCGCATGCCGCCGGAGTAGGTCTTCGCGGCCCGCCCGGCGGCGTCGGCCAGCCGGAAGTCGGCCAGCAGCTCCCGGCCGCGCTGCTTGGCCGCCGGCCGGGACAGGCCCAGCAGCCGGCCGATGAACTGCAGGTTCTCCAGGCCGGTCAGGCTCTCGTCGATCGCGGCGTACTGCCCGGTCAGCCCGACCAGCTGGCGCACCTGGTGCGCCTGGGCCAGCACGTCGTAGCCGCCGACGATGGCCCGGCCGGCGTCCGGCCGCAGCAGCGTGGCGAAGATCCGTACCGCGGTTGTCTTGCCGGCGCCGTTGGGGCCGAGCAGGCCGAGCACCGAACCGGTGCGGACCGCCAGGTCGACCCCGGCCAGCGCCGTCGTCCCGCCGAAGCGTTTGACCAGCCCTTCGGCGATGATCGCGTCTGTCACTACCGGCTCCTCAGGTGGTGTCGTCGTTCCTGCCGCCACCATCCCGATCGGGCCGGACATCCCGCCGAGAGCACGCTGACGGTCGGTCCGGGTCGCTGACATCTCGCTGACACCGGGTCCGCGCCGTTGCGGTCGGTCGCCGGATGCAGTCGGATGGGTGACATGGCTGCCGTCGATCTCGTGCTGCGGGCCGGCCGGGCGGTGCTGCCGGACGGCGAGCGCCCGGCCGCGGTGCTGGTCGCGGCCGGCCGGATCGTCGACGTGCTGCCGGTGGACGCCGCGGTCGCGGCCGCCGTCGAGGTCGTGCTGGCCGGGGACGAGGTGCTGCTGCCCGGGCTGGTCGACACCCATGTGCACGTGAACGAGCCGGGCCGGACCGAGTGGGAGGGCTTCCGGACCGCCACCCGGGCCGCCGCGGCCGGCGGCATCACCACGATCGTGGACATGCCGCTGAACAGCCTGCCGCCGACGGTGTCGGTGCCCGCGCTGGCCGCCAAGCGGGCCGCGGCGCGCGGCCGGATCAGCGTCGACGTGGGCTTCTGGGGCGGCGCCATCCCCGGCAACGCGGCCGAACTGGCGGCCCTGCACGCCGCCGGCGTCCTCGGCTTCAAGGCCTTCCTGGTCGACTCCGGCGTCCCCGAGTTCCCACCGCTGGACCCGGCCGGGTTGGCGCTGGCGCTGGCCACGCTCGGCCCGCTGGACGCCCTGCTGCTGGTCCACGCCGAAGACCCGGCCGAACTGGCCGCCGCGCCGGCCGCCGCCGGCCGCGCCTACCGCGACTTCCTCGCGTCCCGCCCGCCGGCGGCCGAGACCGCGGCCATCGGCACGCTGCTGGCCGCCGCCCGGGCCGCCGGCCCCGCCGGTCCGGCACCCGCCGGCTCCGCCGCACCCGCCGGGTCTGCCGAGGGTGGCGGGTCTGCCGACGGTGGCGGGGCGCGGGTACACGTGCTGCACCTGTCCGCGGCGGAGGGGTTGCCGATGCTGCGGGCGGCCCGGGCGGCCGGGGTACGGGTGACCGCCGAGACCTGCCCGCACTACCTGACGCTGGCCGCCGAGGACATCCCGGACGGTGCGACCGAGTACAAGTGCTGCCCGCCGGTGCGCGGCGCGGCGAACCGGGACGCGCTCTGGGCCGGTCTCGCCGCCGGCGACCTCGACTGCGTCGTCTCCGACCACTCGCCCTGCGTCCCGGACCTGAAGCGCCGTGACACCGGCGACTTCGGCGCCGCCTGGGGCGGCATCGCCTCGCTGCAGATCGCTCTGCCGGTGCTCTGGACCGAGGCCCGCCGCCGCGGCCACACCCTCGCCGACGTCGTCCGCTGGCAGGCCAGCGCCCCCGCCCGGCTCGCCGGCCTGGTCCGCAAGGGCCGCATCGCCGCCGGCCAGGATGCCGACTTCGCCGTCTTCGCCCCGGACGCTCCGTTCGCCGTCGACCCCGCCCGGCTGGCCCACCGGCACCCGGTCACGCCCTACGCCGGCCGCCCGCTCACCGGCACCGTCCGGGCCACCTACCTGCACGGCCAGCCGATCGGCGACACTCCCACCGGTCGGCTGTTGACCCGGGAGGAGGCCGCCTCATGACGGTGCCGGGGCTGGCGGGTGGTGGGGAGCTGGATCCGGGTGGGCTGGACCGGTTCGTGGATCTGGCCTCGCGGCGGGTGGGCGGGTCGGTCGTCGCGGCGAACGACGAGACGTTCGCGCCGAAGGAGGCGCTGGTGCTGCCGTCGGTGCCGACGTACACGGCGCGGACGTTCGGGCACCGCGGGCAGGTGTACGACGGGTGGGAGACCCGGCGGCGGCGGGAGCCGGGGCAGGACTGGGCGATCGTCCGGCTCGGGCTGCCCGGCATCGTGCACGGCGTGGTGGTCGACACCTCGCACTTCACCGGGAACTACCCGGAGTCGGCCTGGGTGGACGGGCAGTGGGCGGACGGCTACCCGACCGCGGCGGAGCTACTGGCCGGGGACGAGTGGATCGGGCTGGTGCCCAACCGCCGGCTGCGTGGCGACGTCCGCAACGTCTTCGCGTCCACCGCCCGGGAACTGGTCACGCACGTCCGGCTGACCATCGCGCCGGACGGCGGGGTGGCCCGGCTGCGGGTGTACGGCGAGGTGCTGCCCGACCCGCGCCGGCTGCTCGACCTCAGCCTGGACCTGGCCGCGCTGGAGAACGGCGGCCGGGTCGAGGAGTGCAGCAACCGGTACTACGCCGCGCCGGACAACGTGATCGCGCCCGGCCGACCGGCGACCATGGGCGAGGGCTGGGAGACCCGGCGCCGCCGCGGCGACGGCAACGACTGGGTGCGGCTGCGGCTGGCGGGCACCGGCCACATCCGGCAGGCCGTGCTGGACACCACCCACTTCGTCGGCAACGCCCCGGGCGGGGCCCGCATCCTCGGCTGCGACGCCACCGCGAGCGACCCGGCCGATCCGGCCAGTTGGTGGGAGCTGCTGCCGCGGACCCGCCTGCAACCGGACACCCGGCACTGGTTCAGCACGGATCCCACCCGTCGCGCGACTCACGCTCAAGTGGACATCTATCCTGACGGCGGCCTCGGTCGGATCCGCCTGTACGGCGATCTGGCCACCGACGGCCGGGCCGAGCTGACCCACCGCTGGTGGGACGCGCTGCCCGCGGCGGCCGCCGCCGGCCTGCTGGAACACGCCGGCGTGCCGGCCGAGGAGGCTGCCGCCACCGTCGCCGACCGCCCCAACGGCGGCCTCCCCGCCGCCCTGCACGCCGGCCTGCTCGACTGAGCTGCGGGCCAACCGGCGGGGCCGGGGTTGCTGATCGGCGGCGACCGTAAGCTACGACCGTGGGCATGGCGGGGTTGGGCTGGCTGAACGACCTGTCCGACGCCGAGGCGGAGCGCGCGCTGCTGGCGTGCTGTGCGTCGGCGGCGTGGGTCGGCGCGGTCGCGGCGGCCCGGCCGTTCGGCGACCCGCTGGACTTCCGGGACGCCGTGGAGACCGCGCTGGCCGCGCTCACCTGGGCCGACATCGAGGAGGCGCTGGCCGCGCACCCGCGGCTGGGCGAGCAGGCCGCCGGGGCTGACCGGGCCGCGGCCTGGTCCCGCGGCGAGCAGGCCGGGGTGGCAACGGCCGGGTCCGAGACCCAGGCGGCGCTCGCCGCCGGCAACGTCGCGTACGAGGCCCGGTTCGGGCATGTCTACCTGGCCTGCGCGGCTGATCGCAGCGGCGCCGAACTGGTCGCCCTGCTGCGGTCCCGGCTGCGCAACGACCCGGCCACCGAGCGGGCCGTGGTCCGGGGCGAGCTCACCAAGATCGCCTGGCTCCGCCTCGGCAACCTGCTGAGGGAGGCGCCCGGGTGACGGCGCCGCTGTCCACGCACGTGCTGGACGCGACGGCGGGGTGCCCGGCGGCCGGCATGCCGGTCCGCCTCGACCGGCGCGACGGCGCCGGCTGGGCCGGGTTGGCCGAGGGCGTGACCGGGCCGGACGGGCGGCTGGCCGGCTGGGTGCCGGCGGCCGGCTTCGGCGCCGGCGAGTACCGGCTCCGGTTCGGCACCGGTGACTGGTTCGCCGGGCAGGGCCGGGTGACGTTCTACCCGGAGGTGGTGGTGATCTTCACGGTGACCGACCCGGTGGCGCACCACCACGTCCCGTTGCTGCTCAGCCCGTACGGCTACTCGACCTACCGGGGGAGCTAGCTGGTGACCGAGCGCGGAGCAGCACCGGCCGGCGCCGAGCCCGGGCCGGCGCACCGGTTCTCGCTCGGTGCGACCAGGTACGGCAAGGCGGAGACCCGGGTGGTGCGGGTCGACCGGTCCGCGGCGCGGCACCGGATCCGGGATCTGAACGTCAGCATCGCGCTGGCCGGCGACGTCGCCGAGACGTACCTGACCGGCGACAACGCGAGCGTGCTGCCCACCGACAGCCAGAAGAACGCGGTCTACGCGTTCGCTCAGGAGCACGGGATCGGCGAGCCGGAGGAGTTCGCGCTGCGGCTGGCCCGCTACTTCGTCGAGACCCAGCCGGCGATCAACTGGGCCCGGGTCAGCGCCGAGGAGTACGGCTGGGACCGGATCGAGCTGGCCGGCGCGCCGGCGCCGCACTCGTTCGCCCGGTCCGGCCGGGAGACCCGGCTGGTCAGCGTGACCTGCACGGGGGCACGGGCCTGGGTCGTCTCCGGCCTGTCCGACCTGGTGCTGCTGAACACGACCGACTCGGAGTTCCGCGGCTACCCGCGGGACCGCTACACCACCCTGCCGGAGACCGGCGACCGGGTGCTCGCCACCGCGGTGACCGCCCGCTGGCGGCACGCCGACGCCGCCGGCGACTGGGCGGAGAGCTACCGCGAGGTACGGCGGCACCTGATCGAGGCGTTCGCCGGCACGTACAGCCGGTCGCTGCAGCAGACGCTGTACGCGATGGCCGAGCGGGTGCTGGCGGCCCGGCCGGAGCTGGCCGAGATCCGGCTCACCCTGCCGAACAGGCACCACCTGCTGGTCGACCTGGCCCCGTTCGGGCTGCCGAACGCGAACGAGACCTTCGTCGCGGCGGACCGGCCGTACGGGCTGATCGAGGGCAGCATCAGCCGGGACGGTGCTCCCGAGCCCGGCGAAGCCTGGTAGCGGCCCGGCCGGCGGGTGGCGCGCCGGCGGGTGGCTGGGGTAGGGGTGGCTGGGTGACCGGAAGGAGGCCGCGGTGGAGTTCTTCAGCCCGGACAGCTGGGCCGAGGCGCTGGCGATCAGGGCAGCGCACCCGGATGCCACGCCGATCGCCGGCGGCACCGACCTGATGGTCGACATCAACTTCGACCGGCGCCGGCCGGCCGCGCTGCTGGATCTGACCCGGGTGCCGGAGCTGACCAGCTGGCGGCGGGACGGCGGCACGGTCCGGATCGGCGCCGGGGTGCCGTATGCCCGGATCATCACCGAGCTGGCCGGGCTGGTGCCCGGGCTGGCGAAGGCGTCCCGGACGGTCGGTTCGGCCCAGATCCGCAACCGCGGCACGGTCGGCGGCAACCTCGCCTCGGCCTCGCCGGCCGGGGACGCGCTGCCGCCGCTGCTGGCCGCCGGCGCGGTGGTCGAGGTGGCCTCGGTGCGCGGCCGGCGGCGGATCCCGGCGGCGGAGTTCTGCACCGGGGTGAAGCGGTCGGCGCTGGCCGCGGACGAGCTGGTCGCCGCGGTCGAGCTGCCGGTCGCGCCCGGGCCGCAGGTGTTCGCCAAGGTCGGCACCCGGAACGCGATGGTGATCGCGGTCTGCTCGGTCGCGGTGGCGCTGGACCCGGCCGCCCGCGTGATCGGCACCGGGATCGGCTCGGCCGCGCCCACCCCGCGCCGGGCCACCGCGGCCGAGGAGTTCGCCGCCGCCGAGCTGGCCGACAGCTGGGGCCCGGCGGCCGACCTCGACCCGGCCGTCGCCCGCCGGTTCGGCGAGCTGGTCGCGGCGGCGGCCGACCCGATCGACGATGTCCGGGGCACCGCCGCCTACCGCCGGCACGCGCTGGCCGTCCTCGGCCGCCGCACCCTCAGCTGGGCCTGGGCGGACTACCAGGCCGGCCGCGGGGCCGCCGCGGACGGACCCGGCGCGGGGCCCGGGCCGACCGGCGGGGGCGACCGGTGATCCGGCTCAGCTGCACGGTGAACGGGCAGCCGCAGCAGGTGGACGGGGTCTGGCCGGGGGAGAGCCTGCTGTTCGTGCTGCGCGAGCGGATGAGCCTGCCGGGCTCGAAGAACGCCTGCGAGCAGGGCGAGTGCGGCTCCTGCACGGTCTACCTGGACGGCGTCCCGGTCTGCGCCTGCCTGGTCGCCGCCGGCCAGGCCGACGGGCGCGCCATCGTCACGGTCGAGGGCCTGGCGGCCGCGCCGCTCGGCGAGGCGACCGCCGCCGCCGGCGCTGCCGCTACCGCCCCCCGGGTCGAGCTGGACCCGGTCCAGCAGGCGTTCCTGGACACCGGCGCGGTCCAATGTGGATTCTGCACCCCCGGCCTGATCGTGGCCGCGCACGATCTGCTGCGCCGCAGCCCGCGGTCGGCCGACCCGGAGATCCGGGAGGCGCTGGCCGGCAACCTGTGCCGGTGCACCGGTTACGAGAAGATCCTGGACGCGGTGCGGCTGGCCGCCGCCCGGATCGACGACGGGGAGGGCTGAGATGGCGGGCACCCTGATCCTGGACGGCTGCGCGATCGCCACGGTGGACGCCGCCGGCACCGAGTACCGCAGCGGTCACGTGGTGATCAGCGGCGGGGTGCTGACCGCGGTCGGCGCCGGGCCGGCCCCGCAACAGCCCGCCGGCACCGATGTGTCCACAGTGGATGGGCGCGGCTGCCTGGCCACCCCGGGGCTGGTCAACACGCATCACCACCTCTACCAGTGGGCCACCCGCGGTCTGGCCACCGACCACAGCCTGTTCGACTGGCTGCGCACGCTCTACCCGATCTGGGCCGGCATCGACGCCGACATCACGGCCGCCGCGGCCCGGGCCGGGCTGGCCCGGCTCGCGCTCACCGGCTGCACCACCAGCACCGACCACCACTACATCTTCCCGCGCGACCGGGGCGACCTGCTCGGCGCCACGATCGAGGCGGCCGGCCAGGTCGGGCTGCGGTTCCACCCGACCCGCGGCTCGATGGACCTGGGCGAGTCGCGCGGCGGCCTGCCCCCGGACAGCCTGGTGGAGGACACCGACGCCGCGCTGGCCGCGACCGAGGCGGCGATCGACCGGTACCACGACCCGTCCCCGGGCTCGATGCTGCGGATCGCGGTCGCACCCTGCTCGCCGTTCTCGGTCACCACCCGGCTGATGGCGGACGCGGCCGTGCTGGCCCGCCGGGCCGGCGTCCGGCTGCACACCCACCTGGCCGAGGTGACCGAGGAGGAGGAGTACTGCCTGAGCACCTACGGCCGGCGGCCGGCCGAGTACCTGGACGACCTGGGCTGGCTCGGCCCGGATGTCTGGCTGGCGCACTGCGTGCACCTCTCCCCGGCGGCGATCGACCGGTTCGCCGACACCGGCACCGGGGTGGCGCACTGCCCGGGTTCGAACGCCCGGCTCGGCGCCGGCATCTCGCCGGTGCGCTCGCTGCTGGACGCCGGGGTGGCGGTCGGCCTGGGCGTGGACGGGGCCGCGTCCAACGAGCACGGCAGCATGCTGACCGAACTGCGCAACGCCTCGTACGCGGCCCGGCTGCGGTCCGGCCCGGCCGCGCTGACCGCCCGGCAGGCGCTCCGGCTGGCCACTGTGGACGGTGCGCGTTGCCTCGGCCGGGAGAACGACATCGGCACCCTGGAGCCGGGCAAACGCGCCGACCTGGCGCTCTGGCGGGTGGACGGCCCCGGCCTGGGCGACATCGAGGACCCGGTGACCGCGCTGGTGCTCGGCCCGGCCGCGCCGCTCGCACTGTTGCTTGTGGACGGTCGGCCGGTGGTCTCGGACGGCGACCTGCTGACCGCGTCCACACAGGACTACGCCGTCGGGTTGCGGGCGGCCCGGCGCCGGTTGCTGGACCGGCGGCCGGCATGACCGGCCCCCGCCCCCCGGCCCCGGCCGAGGTGGACCGGCCGGCGGCGACCGCCGGCGGCATCGGCGAGAGCCCGGCCCGGCCGGACGGCACGCTCAAGGTGACCGGCGAGTTCGCCTTCTCCTCGGACCTCTGGGCGGACCGCATGCTCTGGGGCGCCACCCTGCGCAGCCCGCATCCGCGCGCCGGCATCCGCGCCATCGACCTGACCGCCGCGATCAAGCTGCCCGGCGTCAGCGCGGTGCTGACCAGCGCGGACGTCCCCGGCAGCAAGGTGTACGGGCTGGAGTTCGCGGACCAGCCGGTGCTGGCCATGGACGAGGTCCGCTACCACGGCGAGCCGGTCGCGGTGGTCGCCGCCGACCACCCGGAGACGGCCCGCCGGGCGGTGGCCCTGATCAAGGTCGACTGGGACGTCCGCGTGCCGGTGACCGACCCGGTGGCCGCGCTGCGGCCCGGCACCGACAAGGTGCACCCGACCGGCAACGTGGTCCGGCACGTCAAGGTCCGGCACGGCGACCCGGACGCGGTCGAGGCCGACGTGGTCGTCCGGGGCGAGTACCAGGTCGGCATGCAGGATCAGGCGTTCCTCGGCCCGGAGTCTGGGCTGGCCGTGCCGGCCGAGGACGGCGGGGTGGACCTGTTCGTGGCCACCCAGTGGCTGCACGCCGACCAGCGCCAGGTGGCCGCCTGCCTCGGCCTGCCACCGGACAAGGTCCGGATCACCCTGGCCGGGGTCGGCGGCGCGTTCGGCGCCCGCGAGGACCTGTCGATGCAGGTGCACGCCTGCCTGCTCGCACTGCGCACCGGCCGCCCGGTGAAGATCGTGTACGGCCGGGAGGAGTCGTTCTTCGGGCACGTGCACCGGCACCCGGCCCGGCTGCGGTACGAGCACGGCGCCACCCGGGGCGGCCGGCTGGTCTACGTGCGGGCCGAGATCCTGCTCGACGGCGGCGCCTACGCGTCCACCTCGGCCGCGGTCGCCGGCAACGCGGCCACCCTCGGCGCCGGGCCGTACGACGTGCCGAACGTGGCGGTGGACGCCTGGGCGCTGTACACGAACAATCCGCCGTGCGGGGCGATGCGTGGCTTCGGCGCGGTGCAGGCCTGCTTCGGCTACGAGAGCCAGCTGGACAAGCTGGCCGCCGAGCTCGGGCTCGACCCGGTGGAGCTGCGGATCCGCAACGCGCTGCACGAGGGCAGCGTGATGCCCACCGGCCAGCTGGTCGACTCGGCCGCGCCGGTGGCCGAGCTGCTGCGCCGGGTCCGCGACCTGCCGCTGCCGGCGGCGCTGCCGGCCGACCCGGACCCGCGCGAGCTGCCCGGCGGCGTGGCCGGCACCACCCACGGCGAGGGCGTCGTGCGCGGCGTCGGCTATGCCGTCGGCATCAAGAACGTCGGTTTCTCCGAGGGTTTCGACGACTACTCCACCGCCCGGGTGCGGCTGGAGGTGATCGGCGGCGAGCCGGCGGTGCTGGTCCGCACCGCGGCGGCCGAGGTCGGCCAGGGGCTGGTCACCGTGCAGGCCCAGATCGCCCGGACCGAGCTGGGCGTCCAGCAGGTCACGGTCGCGCCGGCCGACACCGGCGTCGGCAGCGCGGGTTCGAGCTCGGCGTCCCGGCAGACCTATGTGACCGGCGGGGCCGTGCAGGCGGCCTGCGGGCAGGTACGGGCCGAGCTGCTGCGGTTGGCCGCCGACCGGCTGGGCCGGCCGCTGGCCGAGCTGCGGCTCGGCCCCGGGGTGATCGAGTCCACAGTAGATGGTCCACTCGCGACGGTGGTGGACCTGCTCGGCGGCGACGCGATCGACCGCACCGTGACCTGGCGGCACCGGCCGACCGAGGCGCTGCAGCCGCACACCGGGCAGGGCCGGGCGCACGTGCAGTACTCGTTCGCCGCGCACCGGGCGGTGGTGGACGTGGACACCGAGCTGGGCCTGGTCCGGCTGGTCGAGATGGCGGTCGCGCAGGATGTCGGCAAGGCGATGAACCCGGACGCGGTGGTCGGCCAGATCCAGGGCGGCACCGCGCAGGGCATCGGGCTGGCGCTGATGGAGGAGATCGTCGTCACCGGCGGGATCGTCCGGAACCCCTCGTTCACCGACTACCTGATCCCCACCATCCTGGACATGCCACCGACCACAGTGGACGTCCTCGAGCTCGGCGACCCGCACGCCCCGTACGGGCTGCGCGGGGTGGGGGAGGCGCCGACGATCTCGGCCACCCCGGCGGTGGTGGCCGCGGTCCGGGCCGCCACCGGCCGGCCGCTGTACCGGGTGCCGATCCGGCCCGAACACCTCATCCTGGAGCTGGACCGGTAGCTCGCGGCGGGAGGTCGGGCGATGGCGCTGATGTTCCTGACCGGCGGCGGGATGGCCGGCGGCCCGCTGCACCCGCTGCTGCGCGGCGCCCCGCTGGTCGGCACCGTCCGGACCGCGCCGCGCTACCGGTTCTGGTCGGTCGGCGACCGGTTCCCGGCCCTGCAACCGGTCGACTCCGGCGGGGTCGCGGTGTCCGGCGAGGTCTACGACGTCCCGCTGCCGGTGCTGCGTGACTCGTTGCTGCCGGCCGAGCCGCCCGAGCTGGAGTTGGGCCTCATCGAACTCGCCGACGGCCGGGCCTGCCTCGCGATGCTGCTGCGCCGGGCCGCGGCCGAACCGGCCGACCTGCGCGACATCTCGGCGATTGCCGATTGGCACGCCTACCGGGCGCCGCCCACCTGATGCGGCGGAGGATCAGGTGCGTGGGCAGCTGGTGCCGGCCTTCGGCACGGTCAGGCTGATCAGGTACGCGTCGACGGCCTTCGTCACGCACGGCGTCTTCGGGTAGGCGGTGTGGCCCTCGCCGTCCCAGGTGAGCAGCACGCCGCTGGCCAGCGCCCGGGCCAGCACCCCGGCCGAGGCGTACGGGGTGGCCGGGTCGTTGGTGGTGCCGATGACCAGGATCGGCGGGGAGCCGGCGGCGCGCACCGTGGGCAGCGGGTGCCGCGGGCCGAGCCATTGCTGGCAGCCGAGCAGGCCGAGCGCCAGCGAGGTGCCGAACAGCGGGTACTTCGTCCGCCACTGCGCCAGCTTGGCGTGCACCGTGGCGTCCGGCACCGTCTCGCCGGAGTCGGTGCAGTTGATCGTCAGGCTGGCGTCCACGATGTTGCTGTAGCTGCCGTCCGCGTCCCGCTGCGAGTAGCGGTCGGTCAGCTTGAACAGCCCGGCCGCGTCGCCCGCCTTCGCGGTGGCCAGCGCGGTCTCCAGGTCCGACCAGTCGTTCTGGTCGTACAGCGCGGAGATCACCGCGAGCAGCACGTGCCCGGCGGTGGCCCTGCGCTTCTCGCCGGCCCTGCTGCTGGGGATCGGCGCCTTCCGGGCCTGCGCCAGCAGGCCGGTGACGAACGCCCGGGCATCCGGACCGACCCGGCAGCCGCGTCGCTTGCAGTCGGCGGCGAACTGGCTGAACGCGTTCTCGAAGCCACGGGCCTGCGTCTCGGCCGAGGCCACCTCGCCCTGCACCGGGTCGACCGCGCCGTCCAGCACCAGCGCCCGCACCCGGGTCGGGAACAGCTGCGCGTACACCGAGCCGAGCCGGGTGCCGTACGAGTAGCCGAGGTAGCTCATCTTCGGGTCGCCGACCGCCTGCCGGACCAGGTCCATGTCGCGGGCGGTCTCCTCGGTGTTGTAGTGCTCCAGCGCGTCGCCGTAGCGCTTCGAGCAACCGTCCGCCGACGCCTTGGCCACCGCGACCTGCGCGGCGTACTGGGCGGCCGTGCGGGCGTCCGGGTCGAGCGCGATGCCCTTGTCCTTCAGGGCGTCCGAGACGCACTCCAGCGGGTTGGACAGGCCCACCCCGCGCGGGTCGAACCCGACCAGGTCGAACCGGCGCAGCAGGTCCTGCGGCAGCTGCAGGCCCAGCCCCACCGCGGCGTCCAGCCCGGAGCCACCCGGGCCGCCCGGGTTGACCAGCAGCGAGCCGATCCGGTTCTGCTGGTTGCCCAGCCGCACCCGCAGCAGGAACAGCTGGATGCCCTGGCCGGACGGGTCGGTGTAGTCCAGCGGGACGCGCAGCCGGCCGCAGCCGAAGTGCAGGTCGCGCTCGGAGCCGGCCTGCTTGTCGAGCTGCGGCTTGATCACCGAGGTGCAGTCGGTGAACGAGACCCGGCCGACGGTCGGGTCGGCCGGCGCCCGGGTCGGTGCCGGCGTCGCGCTCGGGCCGTCGCTGCCGCCCGGGGTGGTGCTGGCCCCCGGCGCGGTGCTGGCCGGGCCGGTCGACTTGGCGAACACCCTGGCCGGACCGGATGAGCAGGCCGTCAGCGTCACCGCCGCGGCGATCGCGGCGGCGAGCACGCGGCGCGCCCGTCGGATCATGACTCGACGGTACGCGGTCCGGTTTGTCCGTGCTCGCCTGGCCTGCCGAGCAGGTCACCCAGGTCGTACTTGACCGGCTCCTCCAGTTGGTCGTAGTTGCAGGAGGCCGGCTCCCGGTCCGGCCGCCAGCGGACGAACTGCGCGGTATGCCGGAACCGGGTGCCCTCCATGTGCTCGTACCGCACCTCGACCACCCGTTCCGGTCGCAGCGGTTCCCAGGACAGGTCCTTCTTCGCGTTCCACCGGCTGACCGCGCCGGGCAGCCGGTTCGCCTCGTGCGCCACCGCTTCGGCCCAGTGCTGCCAGGGGTGCCCGTCGATCGCGTTCTCCCGCAGCGGGGCGAGCTCCTGCACCAGTTCGGCGCGGCGGGCCATCGGGAACGCGCCGATCACGCCGACGTGCTGCAGTTCGCCGCCGGCGTTGTAGAGGCCGAGCAGCAGCGAGCCGACCACGTCGCCGGTCTTGTGCCAGCGGAAGCCGGCCACCACGCAGTCCGCGGTGCGCTCGTGCTTGATCTTGCGCATCACCCGGGCGTCCGGCTGGTACGGCTGGTCGGCGCCCTTCGCGACCACCCCGTCCAGGCCGGCGCCCTCGAAGGCGGAGAACCACTCCCGCGCGGTGTCCGGATCCGCGGTGATCGGGGTGAGGTGGATCGGCGCCCGCGCGCCCGCGAGCGCCTGCTCCAGCCGCTGCCGCCGCTGCGCGAACGGCAGTTCCATCAGCGTCTCGTCACCGAGTGCGAGCAGGTCGAAGGCGACGAACGAGGCGGGCGTCTCGGCGGCCAGCAGGTTGACCCGGGACACCGCCGGGTGGATGCGCTGCTGCAGCGCCTCGAAGTCGAGCCGGTCACCCCGGGTCAGGATGATCTCGCCATCGATCACACAGCGTTCCGGTAGCTCTCGCTTGACCGCCTCGATCAGCTCCGGGAAGTAGCGGGAGAACGGCCGCTCGTTCCGGCTGCCCAGCTCGACCTCGTCGCCGTCGCGGAACACGATGCACCGGAAACCGTCCCACTTCGGCTCGTACCAGTAGTCGCCGGTGGGAATGTCCTTGGTCGCCTTGGCCAGCATCGGGGAGACCGGCGGCATCACGGGTAGCTGCACCGTTCCATGATGGCCTGTCCGGCTCGGGCCGCCACGCCCCGCCTCAACCGTGCACCGGCCGGCCCGGCGGTCGGCCGCCGACGCGGCCGCCGACGCGGCCGCTGGCGCGGCCGGTGGTCAGCCGCTGGCGCGGTCGGGGGGCGCTCGCCCGCGTGGCCGGGGTCG
Organism: uncultured Actinomycetota bacterium; assembly: GCA_963714145.1. Taxonomy (GTDB): domain Bacteria; phylum Actinomycetota; class Actinomycetes; order Mycobacteriales; family CADCTP01; genus JBBWZH01. Next base: position 890,274 of record OY970235.1, read on the forward strand.
GCCCGCGGCGTGGCCGGGGTCGGTCGCTGGCGCGGTCGGGGGTCAGCCGCGGGCGCGGCCGGCGGCATGGTCGACGTGGTAGCGCAGGAACAGCGCGCCTTCCTCGGTGAGCAGGTGGGTCAGGGTCAGCGGCCAGGAGTGGTCCGGCAGCGGGTCGCCGGCGATGATCCGCATCGGGCCGGCGCCGGCCAGCCGGGGCGAGATGGTCAGGCACAGCTCGTCCACCAGGTCGGCGGCCAGCAGGCTGCCGAACAGGTGCGGCCCGCCCTCGCAGAGCACCCGGTTCAGACCCCGGCTGGCCAACTGGTCGACCGCGCCGGCCAGGTCGATCCGGTCGGTACCGGCCACGATCAGGTCGGCCACCGCGGACAGCGCGGTCTGCTGCTCGCTGGACGCGCCGCCGTGGGTGATCACGATCGTGCGCGGGTCGGCCGCGGTGAACAGCGGCGAGGCCGGGTCCAGCGCCAGCGATTCGGAGATCACCGCGTACGGCGGCACCTCGGCCAGGCCGAACGACCGGCGCCGGGCCCGCCGCCGCGGCGCGTACTCCGGCTGGGTGTAGCCCTCCGCCCGGACCGTGCCGGCGCCGACCAGGATCACATCGCACATGTCCCGGAGCAGGTCGAAGATCCGGCTGTCACCGGCGGTGGCCAGCCCACCGGAGGTGCCGGCCACCGTGGCCGCACCGTCCACACTGGCCACGAAGTTCATCCGCAGGTGCCGGGCGGGCTCGTCCGGCGGCGCGTACGCCGCGGTGAGCTGCTCGTCGTCCGGGATGCTGACCGGCGGGTCCGGGAGTAGTCGACGCACGCCGACATCCCACCATGCCCCGGTTATCCAGGCCCGGCCCGGCGTACGGTTCGCTCGGACCAGGGGAGGACAGATGTCGGATGCCCGACCGGGCGCAGGGGCAGATCCGGCCGGAAAGTCGGCCGGCCGACCGGGCCCGGCCTCCGGCGCGGCGCGGCCGGCGGCTGGGTCGGCGGGCGGGTCGGCCGGGCCGGCGGGTCCGGTCGGCGGCGAGGGCGCGGGAACCGGGCCGGAGCCGGGTGGCTGGGCCGCGGCGGCCGGGCTGCGGCCGACGCTGTCCACCGGCCGGGTGGTGTTCCTGGTGGTCGCCGCGGCGGCACCGATGGCGGCGATGGTCGGCAACCTGCCGCTGGCGCTCTACCTCGGCGACGGGGCCGGCACCCCGGGCGCGTTCCTGCTGGCCACGCTGATCCTGCTCTGCTTCGCGATCGGCTACGCCACGATGGGCGAGCGGGTGGTGAACACCGGCGCGTTCTACACCTACGTGGCGCGCGGGCTGGGCAAGCCGCCGGCGGTCGGCGCTGCCTACCTGGCGGTGCTGGCCTACAACGCGATGACCGTCGCGCTGGCCGGCGCGCTGGGCTACTTCGTCGATGTCGTGCTGGACACCGAGGACATCCACGGGCCCTGGCAGCTCTACTCGGCGATCGCGATCGCCGCGATGGCGATCCTCGGCTACCGCTCGGTGGACCTGTCGGCGAAGGTGCTCGCGGTGCTGATGGCCGCCGAGATCGGCATCCTGGTGGTCTTCGACCTGGGCGTCATCGGGCACCGCGGCGTGGACGCGTTCCCGGCCACCTCGTTCGCCCCGGGCACGGTGTTCTCCGGCGCCGTCGGGCTGGCGCTGATGTTCGGCTTCACCTCGTTCCTCGGCTTCGAGTCGGCCGCGCTGTACGCCGAGGAGACGGTGGACCCGCGCCGGTCCATCCCGCGGGCGATCTACTACTCGCTGCTGGTCGTCGGCGGCTTCTACGTGCTCACCAGCTGGGTGGTGGTCGGCGGGATCGGACCGTCCACAGTGGAGAGTACCGCGAAGTCCGAGCTGGGCATGCTGCTGTTCACGCTGAACACCCGCTACGTGACCGCCTGGGTCACCGACGTGATGGCGGTGCTGCTGTGCACCAGCGTGTTCGCCTCGATGCTGGCGCTGCACAACGCGGCGGCCCGGTACATGTTCGCGCTCGGCCGGGAGCGGCTGCTGCCGCGCGCGCTGGGGCGGCTGCACCCGCGCCGGTACGCGCCGTCGACCGCCAGCGCGACCCAGACCGTGATCACCGTGCTGGTGGTCGGCGGGTTCGCCCTGGCCGGGCTGGACCCGTACCTGAACCTGGGCGCCAGCATGGCCGGGCTCGGCACGCTCGGCGTGGTCGCGCTGCAGGCGGCCGCGGCGGTGTCGATCGTCGCGTTCTTCCGCCGCCGCGGCGACCGCCGCTGGTGGCGCACCGCGATCGCCCCGGGGCTCGGCGCGATCGGCCTGATCACCGCGACGGTCCTGGTGGTGGACCAGTTCGACACGCTGACCAGCACCGACAACCCGGCGGTGAACCTGCTGCCGTGGACGCTGCTGCTGCCCGCGCTCGGCGGCACGGCGTACGGGCTCTGGCTGCGCTCGAAGCGACCCCGGCACTATGCCGACCTGGCCCCGACCGAGCTGCGCCGGGACGACACCCGCACCGCCCCGGTGGTCGCCTACACCCGGCGCTACTGCGTGATCGGCGCCGGGCCGGCCGGCCTGATCATGGCCCGGGCGCTGCGCGCCGAGGGCATCGGCTTCGACCACTTCGAGCGGCACACCGACGTCGGCGGCATCTGGGACATTGACCGCGCGGGTACCCCGATGTACGACTCGGCACACTTCATCTCGTCCAGGTTCACCTCCGGCTTCTACGGCTACCCGATGCCGCCGACCTACCCGGACTACCCCAACCACCGGCAGATCCTCTCGTACATCCGGGACTTCGCCGGCGCGTACGGCCTGTACGACGGGCTGACGCTCGGCGTCGGGGTCGAGGAAGTGTCGCCTGTGGACGGTGGAAAGTGGACGGTGCGGCTGTCCACCGGGGAGACCCGCGGGTACGACGGGGTGATCTGCGCGAACGGGGTGACCTGGGATCCGGCCGTGCCGGCGCTGCCGGGCGCGGACCTGTTCCGGGGCGAGATCCGGCACTCGGTGACGTACCGCTCGGCGGCCGAGTTCCGCGGCCGGCGGGTGCTGATCGTCGGCTGCGGCAACTCCGGCGCGGACATCGCCTGCGACGCCGCCCGGGCCGCCGACGCCGTGTTCCTCTCGGTCCGGCGCGGCTACCGGTTCGTGCCGAAGCACCTGTTCGGCATCCCGACCGATGTGTTCATCAACTCCCGGCTCACCCCGCCGAAGGGCATCGTGGTGCCGGAGGATGCCAGCGCCCTGCTGGACGGCATCGTCGGCGACCTGACCCGGTTCGGTCTGCCCGCGCCGGACCACGCCGCGCTCAGCTCGCACCCGATCCTGAACACCCAGGTGCTGCACCATCTCTCGCACGGCGACCTCGCCGCCCGGCCGGACGTCGCGGCGCTGACCGAGGACGGCGTCCGGTTCACCGACGGGCGCACCGAGCGGGTCGACCTGGTGCTGCTGGCCACCGGCTACCAGCACAGCATCCCGTACCTGGACCCGGCGCTGCTGGACTGGACCGGCGGCCGCCCTCAGCTCTACCTGAACGTCTTCCACCGCACCCTGGACGGCCTCTACGTACTCGGCTTCGTCGAGTTCGCCGACGCCGCGTACCAGCGCTTCGACGAGATGGCCCAGGCCATCGTCGCCGACATGCACGCCCGCGAGACCGGCGAGCACTGGTCGGCCCTGCGGGAGCTGCGCCGCGCCGCCCACCCCGACCTGCGCGCCGGCATCCCCTACCTGAACTCGCCGCGGCACGCCAACTACGTCGAGACGCACGCCTACCAGCAGGCCCTGGCCGAGTTCCGCGACAAGCTCGGCTGGCCCGCTCCATCCGACACCTTCTACCCCCGGCCGGCGCAACCGTCCACAGTGGACAAATCCGGCGCGGCGGTCGGCTAGCGCCCGGCTCAGCCGGCGCTGGCGGCGGCCGCGTTGGCGCTGTTGATCGCCTTGCGCAGCGCCGGCAGGGCCGGGCCGGCGACCTCGGTGAGCTGGCCGATGCGGGCGCGGTGCTGGCGGGCGGTGCCGCGGGGGAGCGCGGTGCGGGCCTTGCCGGTGGCGGCCAGGGCGGTCAGGGCGGCGTCCCGCGGGTCGAGCTGGGCCACCAGCCGGCCCGGCCGGAGGGTTTCGGTGACTGCCGCGGTCAGGCCCTTGCGCAGCAGGGGGTCGCGGATGGTGATCCGGTCGGTCCGGATCAGGCCGAGCCTGCGGTGCTGCTCGGCCCTGATCCAGCGACCCGCGACCAGCTGGTCGCGGACCGCGGCCCGGATGCCCCCGTCGGACCGGCTGATCCAGTGCTCCCACTTGCGCGGCCTGCTCTCCTCGATCTGGCCCAGGATCGCCGCCAGCACCGGGTCGGCGACCGGCGCGGCAGTGCCGCGCGGGGCCGGCGTGGGCCGGCCCCGCTCGTCGGTGAGGTGGCCGGTCAGCCAGAGGTCGGTGAGCGCGGCGGCGCGCAGCGAGTACTGGATCCGCTCGCCGGTGACCGGCCGCTGCTTGGCCGGGTCGTACGCGAGCAGGTAGAACCGGGCCGGCAGGGACTGCGGGAACTCCACGGGTCAATCCTCCCTCGGGGTCGGTGGCCGCGGGTTGGGTGGCCGGCCTCGGCGGGGCAGGCCACCGACGTCGCCCGGCAGCCGGCCGGCGTCGGCGAGCGCCCGCCGGAGCAGGAACTCGATCTGGGCGTTGGTGCTGCGCAGCTCGTCGGCCGCCCATCGGGCCAGCGCGTCGTGCACGGCCGGGTCCAGCCGCAGCAGCAGGCTCTTGCGTTCTGCCACGCGTGCCTCAGTGGTAGAGCGAGCCGGTGTTCACCACCGGCTGGGTGGCATGGTCGCTGCACAGCACCACCAGCAGGTTGCTCACCATCGCGGCCTTCCGCTCCTCGTCCAGCTCGACCACGTTCTTCTCGTCCAACTTGGCCAGTGCCAGCTCGACCATGCCGACGGCGCCCTCGACGATCCGCTGCCGGGCCGCGACCACCGCGCCGGCCTGCTGCCGGCGCAGCATCGCCTGGGCGATCTCCGGCGCGTACGCGAGCCGGGTGATCCGGGACTCGATGATGCGGACGCCGGCCGCCACCACCCGGGCCGCGATCTCCGCCGACAGCTGCTCGGTGATCGCATCGACACTGTCCTGAAGGGACAGTTGCCCGCTGCCGTGCGAGTCGTACGGGTAGCTGGTGGCGACGTGCCGGACCGCGGTCTCGGTCTGGATGGCGACGAACTCGGTGAAGTCGTCCACTTCGTACAGTGCGCGGGCGGTGTCCTCGACCTGCCAGACCACCACCGCCGCGATCTCGATCGGGTTGCCGTCGGCGTCGTTCACCTTGGCCACCGCGGTCTCGTGATTGCGGATCCGGGTGGACACCGGGCGCCGGCTGGCCAGCGGGTTCACCCAGCGCAGCCCGGTGGTCCGGACCGTGCCGGTGTACCGGCCGAACAGTGCCACCACCCGGGCCTGGCCCGGCGCCACCGCGGTCAGCCCGCCGAACGCGGCCGCACCGGCGACGACGAGCGGGTGGCCGAGGACCAGCACGACCGTGGCCACCGCGACCGGGCTGCTGCCGGCCAGCAGCAGGCTGCCCAGGACGATCAGCCCGACGCCGACCAGGATCGCGACCACGGCCAGGAAGCACACCAGCAGGCCGGGCGCGCCGCTGACCGCCCGTTCCCGCACCTTCGGCTCGGGTAGATCGACCTGCACTTCAACGCTCTGCACGGTCACAGCCGGCTCCCTCCGTCGCTGACACCTATCATAGTGATATCACTTTTTCGCCGGATGGCAAGCCCGGCCCGGCCCGGCCGGGCCGACGGTCGGCTCGGTCCGGTCGGCTCGGGCCGGTCGGTCGGTCGGGCCGGTCCGGGGGTCGGGTCGGGTCGGGCAGTCGGGCCGGTCGGTCGGGCCGGTCCGGGCGGTCGGGCCGAGCCCGGCGGTCGGCCGGGGTCGGCTCGGGCGGCGGTGGCAGGATGGCCGGATGGCCGCCCCCGATCTCCGGTTCGTGCTGGACCTGCACGCCGCGCTGGCCGGCGCCGACCGGTCCGCCGGCTTCGTCTGGTCGCCGTACTCGATCGGTTCCGCGCTCGGCGTGGCCGCCGCCGGCGCCGGCGGCCGGACCCGGCAGGAGCTCGTCGCCGCGCTGGCCGGCACCGGCGACCTCGCGCCGGTGGCGGCGGCGCTGGCCGACGCGGCCGTGCTGGACCCGGGCGGCGACGGCGCTCCGGAGGCCCGGATCGCGGTGGCCAACACGCTCTGGCCGGATCTCACCCTCCCGGTCGCGCCGCCGTACGTCGCGGCCGTGCAGGCCTGGCCGGGCGGCGCGGTGCGCGCGGCCGACTTCCGCGGCGACCCGGCCGGCGCCCGCCAGACGATCAACGCGGCCGTCGAGAAGACCACCAACGGGCTGATCAAGGACCTGCTCCCGGCCGACGTGGTGCGCCGGGAGACCCGGGCGATCCTGGTCAACGCGCTCTGGTTGCGCGCCTCCTGGCTGGCCGAGTTCCCCAGGTCGGCGACCGCGCCGGCGCCGTTCCACGCACCCGGCGGCCGGACCGCGGTGCCGACGATGCGGCTGGAGCGCCGGCTGCGGTACGCGGCCGGCGCCGGCTGGCAACTGGTCGGGCTACCGGCCGGCGGCGGCGTGGTCGCCGAGGTGCTGCTGCCGGACGGCGACCTGGCCGGCGCCGAGCCGGCGCTGACCCCGGCGGCGCTCGAAGGCCTGCTGGACGCGGCCCAGCCGCGGCTGATCTCGCTCTGGCTGCCGAAGTTCCGGGTCGAGGCCGCCGCCGCGGAGCTGGTCGAACCGCTCGCCGCGGTCGGCATCCGGACGCTGTTCACCGACGAGGCCGACCTGACCGCGGTGACCGGCGGCGCGGAGCGGTTGAAGGTCGACGCCGCCGTGCACAAGGCCGTGCTCACGGTGGACGAGACCGGGCTGGAGGGCGCCGCCGCGACCGCGCTGATGATGGTCCGGGCCGCCGGAATGCTGGCCCCGGCCCGGCCGCTGGAGGTCAAGGTGGACCGGCCGTTCCTGGTGCTGATCCGGCACCAGGCCAGCGGCGCGATCTACTTCCTGGCCCGCGTCACCCGGCCCTGAGATCCGGCAGCCGGGCCGCCGCCGCGGCCCGGAGCGCACGCCGGCCGGCGCGCGCTCCGGGCGTCAGTCGACGGTGAAGGTGGCCGGGACGCCGGGCTCGGCGGCGAGTTCGACGATCGCCACCGACTCGCCTTCCAGCTCGATCACCCCGGTGCGGTAGACGAAGCCCGGCTGGGAGGAGAGCAGCATCGACAGCGGGGTGCCGTCCAGCGGGATCTCCTGCCGGTCGGCGGCCAGGTTCACCGCGACCCGCAACCGGCCGCGGGTGACCACCAGCCAGCGCGCGTCCTCGTCGTAGTGCACCGCGACCTGGCGCAGCTGCGGATCGGTCAGCTCCGACCGGCTGTGCCGCAGCGATATAAGCCGCCGGTACCAGTCCAGCAGGGCGCCCTGCTCCTCCCGCTCCGGCTCCTTCCAGTCCAGCTTGGACCGCAGGAAGGTCTCCGGGTCCTGCGGGTGTGGAATGTCCGAAGTGGACCAGCCGTGGTCGGCGAACTCGTCGCGCCGGCTGATGTCGTACGTCTCGGCCAGTTCCGGTTCCGGGTGGCTGACGAAGAACTGCCAGGGTGTGGTCGCCCCCCACTCCTCACCCATCCAGAGCATCGGCGTGTACGGCGCGGTCAGCAGCAACGCCGCGGCGACCCGCAGCATGGCCGGCGAGACCAGAGTGGACAGTCGATCGCCGACGGCCCGGTTGCCGACCTGGTCGTGGTTCTGCAGGCAGACCACGAACCGGTGGCCGGGGGTACGGGCGCGATCGACCGGGCGGCCGTGTGGCCGGCGCCGGAAGGTGGACCAGTTGCCGTCGTGCACGAAGCCGGCGGTGAGCGCCTTGGCCAGCACCGGCAGCGGGCCGAAGTCGACGTAGTAGCCCTGCCGCTCGCCGGTCACCGTGGCGAAGAGCGCGTGGTGCACGTCGTCGGCCCACTGCCCGGCCAGCCCGTAGCCGCCGCCCTCCCGGGCCGTGATCAGCCTGGGGTCGTTCAGATCGGATTCGGCGATCAGCGACAGCGGCCGGCCCAGATGTGCCGACAGCGCCTCGGTTTCCACGGCGAACTGTTCCAACAGGTGCGTCGCGCTGCTGTCGACGAGTGCGTGCACCGCGTCCAGCCGCAGCCCGTCCAAGTGGTAGTCACGCAGCCACATCAACACGTTGTCCACAATGTACCGGCGGACCTCGGTCGAGTTCGGTCCGTCCAGGTTGACCAGCTGGCCCCAGGTGTTGCGGCCGTCCTTCAGGTACGGCCCGAACAGCGGCAGGTAGGCCCCGGACGGGCCGAGGTGGTTGTAGACCACGTCCAGCACGACGCCGAGGCCGCGCAGGTGGCAGGCGTCGACGAAGCGCTTGAACCCGTCCGGCCCGCCGTACGGCTCGTGCACGGCGTACCAGCAGACCCCGTCGTACCCCCAGTTGTGCACGCCGTTGAAGCCGTTCACCGGCAGCACCTCGACCAGGTCGACGCCGAGTTCGACCAGGTGATCCAGCTTGTCGATGGCGGCGTCGAAGGTGCCGTCCGGGGTGAACGTGCCGATGTGCAGCTCGTACAGGACCGAACCGGCCAGTTGCCGCCCGGCCCAGGTCACGTCGGCCCACTCGTACCCGCTGTCGTCGTAGACCCGGCTGCGGCCGTGCACGCCGTCCGGCTGCCAGCGCGAGCGCGGGTCCGGCAGCGCGGTCTCGTCGTCGCCGAGCAGGAAGGCGTAGTCGGTGCCGACGATGGCGTCGGTCACGGTGACCCGCCACCAGCCGCCGCTGGTCTGTTGCATGTCGTGCTCGGCGCCGAGTGTCGCGACCCGAACCCGGTCGTGGTCGGGGGCCCACACCTCGAAGGTCACCATCCACACGCTCCTTGTCGCCGTCGCTCGGGCCGGCTCGCTGCCCCGCCGCCCTGGCCAGCGGAGCCCGGGGATCGAGCGGAGCCCAGGGGATGCTGCCAGCTGGGACAGTGCCCAGTCCGGCCCGAGGACAACCGTCGCACACCGGACGGTGCGGGCACATCCCTGGTACAGCTGGTCCGCTGGTGTGACACCGATCTCCTGAATCGCGCCGGGTTGTGGCACCATCACGAAGCGTGACCGATCGTGTGATCCGGGTGTTCCTGCTGGACGACCACGAAGTGGTCCGCCGCGGGGTGGCGGACCTGCTCGACCCGGAGCCGGACATCGTGGTCGTCGGTGAGGCGGCCACCGCGGCCGAGGCGCTCAGCCGGGTACCGGCGATCTGCCCGGACGTGGCCGTGCTCGATGTCCGGCTGCCGGACGGGGACGGCGTGACCGTCTGCCGCGAGCTGCGTTCCCAGCTGCCCGACCTGCGCTGCATCATGCTGACTTCGTTCGCCGACGATGACGCGCTGTTCGACGCCATCATGGCCGGCGCGACCGGCTACGTGCTCAAACAGATCCGCGGCAACGACCTGGTCGGCGCGATCCGGACCGTCGCATCAGGACAGTCGCTGTTGGACCCGCGGACCACCGCCCGGGTGCTGGACCGGATGCGGGAGACGGCGAACCGGCGGCGCGACCCGCTGGCCACGCTGACCGACCAGGAACGCACCGTGCTGGAGCACATCGGCGAAGGGCTGACCAACCGGCAGATCGCCGAGCGGATGTTCCTGGCCGAGAAGACGGTCAAGAACTACGTCTCGCACCTGCTGGCCAAGCTCGGGATGGAGCGGCGTACCCAGGCCGCCGTGCTCGCCGCCGAACTCCGCGGCGTCCGCAACGGCTAGCCTCGGCCAGCCCGTGGCCAGCCCCACTGCCAGCCCTCGGCCAGCCCCACTGCCAGCCCCACTGCCAGCCCTCGGCCAGCCCGTAGCCGACCATCGGCCAGCCCCGGTCCGTACCGGCTGGCCCTGCGGGCCGCACCGGGGCAGCCCCGTGCGGGGCGACCCGGGGCTACGCGGAGGCGAGCGCCGTCCGGCCGGACCGGCCCGAGACGTCGGGGTGCCGGTCCACCGGCAGCAGCACGATCGGGCACGGCGCGTGCCGGACCAGCGCCAGCACCGTCGATCCGAACGCCTGGCCGGTGCCTGACCGCACCCCGACCGCGGTCAGCACCGGCGGGCCCGGGCTGGTGGCCAGCACCAGCAGCGCGGCGCCGTCGCCGTACCCGAGGAGCGCCGGCACCGGTGGCCGCGGGTCGCAGACCTGCCGGACCGGTACCGGCGGCGAGCCGTGGAACGCGGCTTCGACCAGCTCGGCCAGCCGGTCCTCGGCCGGGCTGGTCGCCTCGGCCGGCCAGCGGGCGCCGACCGGCGCGTACGGCGCGGTCAGCCGGACCGCGCCGCAGGCCAGCACGGCGATCACCAGGCCACCCAGCCGGGCGGCCTCGGTCGCTCCCCAGCGCAGCGCCTCGACCGAACGCTCGCTGCCGTCCACTCCGACTACGACGGGCTGTGCCGGGTAGCCCACGACGTCCTCCTTCAGGCCGCCGCTGCCGCGTGACCAGCGGGTTCAACCCGCCCTACCGGCGGGTTCAGCGGTCTCGCAACCAGCCTCACCCGGCTGCCGGGCGCCGGCAAGATCCGGCCGACCCCGATCGGCCGGGCCCTTCGGCCCCGTACCCCGCCGCCCAGGGCTGCCCGTACCGGGTCGGGTGGTGACCTCGCCGGCGGGTCGCGCCGCCCCGGACCCGGCGGGCCGCTCACCGGAATCCCCACCCGCTGACCGGGACAGTGCGGCCTTGACTGTCCATTGTGGACGTTAGGGCACCGTCCCGCCGGTCCGGGACGCGGGGCGCACGCCGTACACTCGCCGCGTGACGACCTGGGTGGCAACACTGGTGACCCCGGTGGCGCTCGGTGTGCGGATCCGCACCATCCGGGTTCCCCGGCGCCGTGTCCGGGCCTGGCTGACCGGGGGATCGGTGCCGGCCGGGCCGCGCTGATGTCCGCTGGGCCGGTCGACCGGCGGCTGCTCCAGGGTGCCCCGGCCGCGCGGGTCGGCGTCCTCGCCGCGGTGGCCGTGGGGGTGTTCAGCACCGGGCTGATCGTGGCGCAAGCGGCGCTGCTGGCCCGCGTTGTCGCCGGCTCGTTCGACGGAGCCGGGCTGGCCGCGCTGCGCGGCAGCCTGATCGGGCTGGGCCTGGTGCTGCTGGCCCGGGCGGCCACCGGCTACGCCGGCGAGGCGGTCGCCGGCCGGGTGGCGACCGATGTGAAGCGCCAGCTGCGGTCCCGGCTGCTGCGGCACGCGCTCGACCTCGGCCCGGGCTGGCTGGCCCGGCACGGCCCGGGCGAGCTGACCACCCTGGCCACCCGCGGCCTGGACGGCCTGGACGGCTACCTCGGCCGGTACCTGCCGCAGCTGGTGCTGGCCGGCCTGGTGCCGGGCACCGTGCTGGTCGTGCTTGGCCTGGCCGACTGGCCGTCCGCACTGGTCGTGGCGGTCAGCCTGCCACTGATCGTGCTGGTGCTGGCGCTCGTGGGGCGGGCCGGGCAGGTCGCCTCGGAGCGCCAGTGGGGGCTGCTGCAGCGGCTCGGCGGGCACTTCCTGGACGTGCTGGAAGGGCTGCCGACGCTGCTGGTCTTCCGCCGGGCGCGGTCGGAGGTGGCGACCATCCGCCGGGTCACCGACGAGCACCGCGTCGCCACCATGCGCACGCTGCGGATCGCGTTCCTGTCCGCGCTGCTGCTGGAAGGGCTGGCCAGCATCGCGGTCGCGCTGGTCGCGGTCCGGGTCGGGCTGGGCCTGCTGCACGGCCAGGTGCCGTACCGCAGCGCGCTGCTGGTGCTGCTGCTCGCGCCCGAGGTGTACCTGCCGGTGCGCCGGGTGGGTGCCGAGTATCACGCCGGCCGGGAGGGTTCGGTGGCCGCCGGGGCCGCCTTCGAGGTGCTGGCCGAGCCGGTGCCAACCACCCCCGGCGTGCCGGCCACCCCCGGCCCGGCCGGCGCCGCCGGTCGTGCGGCCGCCTCCCGTCCCGCTCCCGGCGCCGGGAGCCCGGCCGCCGCCGGACCGGCGGTGCCCGCGCCGGCGGCGGCCAGGCCGGCGGTCCCGGGGCCGGCGGCCGGCCCCGCCGGGCCGGGCGAGCTGCGCGTCGACGGGCTGCTGCTGAGCTATCCGGACCGGGCCGGGCCGGCGCTGGCCGGTGTCTCGCTGCGGGTGCCGGCCGGCGAGCGGCTGGCCCTGCTCGGGGCCAGCGGCGCCGGCAAGAGCTCGCTGTTCGCGGTGCTGCTGCGGTTCGCGGCGCCGGCGGCCGGCCACGTCACGTTCGACGGGTTCGACCTGCTCGGCGCCGACCCGGCGCAGGCTCGCCGGCACATCGCCTGGGTGCCGCAGCAGCCGTACCTGCTGGCCGGCACGGTCGCCGAGAACGTCCGGCTCGGCCGGCCGGACGCGACCGGCGCCGAGCTGGACGAGGTGGCCGGGCTGGTCGGGCTCGATCAGGTGCTGCGCCGGCTGCCCGGTGGCTGGCAGGCTCCGGTCGGCGAACGCGGCCAGCGGCTGTCCGCCGGCCAGCGGCAGCGGCTCGCGCTGGCCCGGGCGCTGCTCCGGGACGCACCGCTGGTGCTGCTGGACGAGCCGACCGCGCACCTGGACCCGGAGTCGGCCGCCGCGGTGCGGCTCGCCGTGCTGGCCCGCACCGCTGGCCGCACCCTGCTGGTGATCAGCCACGACGCCGACTGGCCGGCCGCCGCCGACCGGGTCGTCCGCCTTGACGCCGGCCGGCTGCGGGACGACACCGCGGCCGTCCCGTCCCCGCGGACCGCGGACCCGGTCCCGCTGGTCGGCCGGTGACCAGGGTGCGGCCGCCCGGCGGGCCGGTCGAACCGCCGGAGTCGGCGGCCGGGGTGGCGGGGCGCCGGGCGCTGCGGCGGATGTTCGGGCTGGCCCGGCCGTTCCGGCTGCAGCTCGCGCTGGCCGTGCTGGCCGGGACGGTGGCCAGCGGCTGCGCGGTCGGGCTGCTGGCGGCGTCCGGCTGGCTGCTGGCCCGGGCCGCTGAGCACCCGGCGCTGGCGGCGCTGGCCGGCGGCACGGTCGCGGTGCAGGTGTTCGGCATCGCCCGCGGCCCGTTCCGGTACGTCGAGCGGCTGGCCGCGCACGACGCCGCGTTCCGCGCGCTGGCCGACACCCGGGTGCACGTGTACGCCCGGCTGACCAGGCTGGCGCCGGCCGGGCTGCGCCGGTTCCGGTCGGCCGACCTGCTCACCCGGCTGGTGTCCGATGTGGACAGCGTGCAGGACCTGCTGGTGCGCGGCGTGGCGCCGCCGCTGGTGGCGGCCGCGGCGGGTGCCGGCACGGTGGCGCTCGCGGTCGCCCTGCTGGCGCCGGCCGGGCTGGTGCTGGCGGCCGGGCTGGTGCTGGCCGGCGCGGTCCTGCCCTGGCTGCTGGCGGTCGCCGGCCGGCGTGCCGGGCCGGAGCTGGTGGCCGCCCGCGGCCGGCTGGCCGGGACCACCGCCGACCTGCTGGCCGGCGCCCCCGACCTGCTCGCGTTCGGCGCCGACGCCGCCGCGCTGGACCGCCTGGCCACCGCCGAGGCCGAGTACGGCCGGGCGGCCCGGCGCTCGGCCCGGGTGCAGGCGGCCGGCGTGGCCGCGACGATCGCGCTGGCCGGCGGCACGCTCTGGCTGGTCCTGCTGCTGGCCGTGGACGCGGTCGGCGCCGGCACGCTGGACCGGGTGCCGCTGGCCGTGCTGGCGCTGACCGCGCTGGCCGCGTTCGAGGTGGTGGCCCCGCTCACCGGCGCGGCGGCCCAGCTGGCCGCGGTGCGCGCGTCCGGGCAGCGGCTGTTCGCGGTGCTGGACGCGCCCGAGCCGGTGCGCCCGCCGGCCGAGCCGCGACCGCTGCCGGCCGGGCCGTACACGGTCGAGCTGCGCGGCGTCCGGGTCCGCTACGCCGCGGGCGAGCCGGACGCGCTGGCCGGCGCCGAGCTGACCCTGACGCCGGGCCGGCGGGTGGCGCTGGTCGGCCCGAGCGGCAGCGGCAAGAGCACGCTGGCCGCGATCCTGTTCCGGTTCCGCGACCCGGACGCCGGCACCGCCACGCTGAACGGCGTCCCGTTCGAGGCGCTCGACCCGGACCAGGTGCGCCAGGTGATCGGCGGCATCCCGCAGGACCCACACCTGTTCGACACCACGATCGGGGCGAACCTGCGGCTGGCCCGCCCGGACGCGACCGACGCGGAGCTGGCCGACGCGGCCCGCCGGGCCCGGCTGCTGGACTGGATCGAGGCGCTCCCGGCCGGCTGGGACACCCCGGTCGGCGCGCATGGCGCGCTGCTGTCCGGCGGTGAGCGCCAGCGGCTGGCGCTGGCCCGGGCCCTGCTGGCCGACCCGCCGATCCTGGTGCTGGACGAGCCCACCGCGCACGTCGACCCGGAGGCCAGGGCCGCGCTGATGCACGACCTGCTGGCCGCCACGACCGGCCGCACCACTCTGATCATCACCCACGACCACGCCGCCCTGACCGGCCTGGACGAGATCGTCACCCTCCCCGCCCCGCCGGACCGGTAACCGCCCTCAGGCCGGGAGCAGCGCCAGCAGCTGGTGCACGCGCTGGTGCGAGACCGCGAGCAGGCTGGCCGCGTCGCGGATGGACCAGGACCGCTCGCGGACGAGCGTGTACGCCAGTGCGCTGGTCTCCTCGGCCAGCTCGCGGCGGATCTCCGCCTCGCGGGTACGAAGATCGCGGAGGCGAGCCGCGCTGTCATCCAGGAGGACGTCGCCGGTGTGGAATTCCAGCTCGAGCCGGAGCCCTGCGGCCGACCCCTCCGGTAGATCGGCGGCCAGCACGATTACTTCCCGGATGTGCCGGTCGAGGGTGGTCAGCGTCCGCGCGTACGTGTGCGCCCCGGCCAGCTCCGGGACGTCGGCCAGCCAGTTGTCGCCCTCCGCGGTCACGACCACCCGGTAGGTACGCGGCTCGGTTGTCATGACAGCCACCCCTTTCCAAAAGCCGGAGCGAGATCTCGCTCGATCGCTCGGAGAGTGCCGATTGGGATATCGCCACCGTGCTGCGGAACGGTCGTGTATGCGGCCGCCTCCCCATCGGCGACCTTGTACCGTGCGGCGTAGCGCCGATGCGACCCGACCTGCCGGACCAACCATCCCCCCAGCTCCTCGATGCGCCGGTTCACCTCGCGTGCCTGTCGTGTTCTCATACTTTACGTCTAGTCCGTAGACGATACAAGCGTCTATGGGCTAGACGTAATCTGTGGATAACCGTCCGGGCTGTGGATAGCGGTTTGTCAGCCGCGCAGCAGGAGTGCTACCGGGTACCGGGCCAGGAGGGCGGCGAGCGCGGTGTGGCCGGCGCCGTGGACGGTGCCGGTGAGGGCGTCCGTCCAGGTCCCGTCCGGCAGCGCCAGCGCGGTGTCCTGCCAGCCGCCGGAGCGGCGCAGGCCGACCGGCAGCCGGGTGCCGACGGCGATCGCGCCGCCCCGGTCGAAGGCCACCGCGTGGTCGGCGGCCGGGCCGGCGGCGAGCAGCGGGGTGTAGCCGGTGAACGCGCCGGCATGGTCCCGCCGGGCCCGCAGCACCCGGGAGACGACCAGCAGCTTGGCCGCGCCGGTGCCGTCGACCGGCGGCAGCCAGCCGGCGTCGAGGCGGGCCAGCAGTTCGGCCCGCAGCGCGAAGTCGACCGGGCGGCGGTTGTCCGGGTCGACCAGCGAGTGGTTCCACAGCTCGCCGCCCTGGTAGACGTCCGGGACCCCGGGCATGGCCAGTTGCAGCAGGTTCGCGGTGAGCGAGTTGGTCCAGCCGTCCGGGGTGATCCGGCCGACGAAGCCGTCGATGTCGGCGTGCAGCGCCGGGCTGTCGTAGCCGGCGTCGATCGCCGCGCGCACCGCCGCCTCGAACGCCTGGTTCGGCTCGTCCCAGCTGGTGATCGTGCGGGCCTCGCGGATGCTCTTCTCGATGGCCGCGTGCAGCCGGCCCCGATCCAGCGGCCAGGCCCCGGCCACGGTCTGCCAGAGCAGGTGCGCCAGCGCACCGTCCGGCACCGGCGCCGCGGCCGACCAGCGGCGGACCGTCGCGGCCCACTCGGCCGGCATTTCGGCCAGCACCGCCAGCCGGGCCCGGACGTCCCCGGACCGCTTGCTGTCGTGTGTGGACAGTGCGGTCATCCCGGCCGGCCAGCGCCGCTGCCGGTGCTCCTGCGCGGCGTGGAAGTCGGCCAGCGGCAGGCCGAACCGGTTCGGGTAGCCGCCCACCTCGTTGGCCGCGATGAACCGGGTCCACCGGTAGTACGCGGTGTCCTCGACGCCCTTGGCCATCACCGCGCCGGAGGTCTGCTGGAACCGGATCGCCAGCGGGTCGGCCGGGTCGGCCAGCCGCGGCGCCAGCGCGTCCACAGTGGACGCCAGCTCCGGCCGGCGGCGCCGGGCCGCGGCCAGCGCCTCGGTCAGCTGCGACGCGCCGTCGGGCAGGTAGCTGCGGTAGACCGGGAAGCAGGCCAGCAGCTCAGCCAGCGCCGGCACCAGGTCCTCGGCCGCCGCACCGTCCATATGCGACACCCGGCCGGCCTCGGCGGCCAGCCGCCTGGTCTCCGGCAGCAGCATGCCGGTCGCCACGTCCAGCTTGCAGGCGTGTACCAGCTCCGGCCAGGACGTGGTCACGCCGGTGAGTTCGGTGTCCAGCGCGGTGAAACCGGCCGCGCCGGCCGGATCGACCAACACACCGTCCACTTCGGACATCGCGTCGTAGCCGGTGGTGCCGTCGATCGGCCAGCCGGCCGGCAGCTCCTCGCCCGGCTCCAGCACCTTCTCCACCACCAGCCAGCAGCCGCCGGCACCGGCCGGGCCACCCGGGCCGGCCAGGCCAGCCGGGTCAGCCTGGTCGGGCGGTACGGCCGCGGCGCGCAGCCGGGCCAGGTAGCCGCCCGGGTCAGCGAGCCCGTCCGGGTGGTCGATGCGCAGCCCGTGCACGCCGCCCTCGGCCACCCAGCGCAGCGTCTCCGCGTGGGTGGCCTCGAACACGCCGCGGTCCTCCACCCGGACCGCGGCCAGCGCGCTGATCGCGAAGAAGCGCCGGTAGCTGTGCTCCTCCGCGGCCCGCCGCGCCGGCACCAGCTCGTAGTGCTGCAGATCGTGCACGGCCGCGGCGGAGCCGGCCGACTCGGTGCCCGGCGCCAGCGGGAACCGGCGGCCGTGGTACTGCAGCGCGCCCCCGTCCAGCTCCACCTCGTCCAGCGCGTCCGGGTCGTTGGACAGCACCGGCAGCAGCAGCCGGCCGCGGGACCAGTCGACGTCGAACCAGTCCGCGAACGCCGACTCCGGACCGAGCCGGAGCAGGTCCCACCAGGCCGGGTTGGACTGCGGCAGGTCGACGCCGGTGTGGTTGGGTACCAGGTCCAGCACGATGCCCAGCCCGTGCCGGCGCAGCGCGGCCATCAGCGCGAGCCGACCGGCCTCGCCGCCGCGCTGCGGGTCGGCCAGCGTGTGGTTGACCACGTCGTACCCGTGCGTCGATCCGGGGGCCGCGGCGAGCAGCGGTGACGCGTACAGGTGGCTCACCCCGAGCGCGGCCAGGTACCCGGCCAGCCCGGCGGTCGCGGTCAGGTCGAAGTCCGGGCTGATCTGCACCCGGTAGGTGGCGGCGGGTGTCGGCACGCGGGTCAGTCTGCCCGGCGCAGGGCGACCAGCGACCGCGGCTCCACGGTGAGCATGCCCTGCGCCTCCACCGTCGGCGGCTCGGTCAGCTGCGGTGTGGCGGTGTCCAGCACGACCTCCCACTTCCCGGCGTAGTCCGCGTTCGGCAGGGTGAACTCGATCGACCCGTCGTGCGCGTTGAAGAAGAGCAGGAACGAGTCGTCGGTGATCCGCTCGCCGCGGTTGTCCCGGTCCGGGATGCCCTGGCCGTTGAGGTAGACCGCCACCGACTTGCCGAAGCCGGCCTCCCAGTCCTCTTCGGACATCTCCTGGCCGTCGGGCGCGAACCAGCCGATGTCCGGCAGCCCGCCGTTGGTGCCGCGGCGTACCGGCCGGCCGTCGAAGAACCGCCGGCGCCGGAACACCGGGTGCTCCCGGCGCAGCCGGGACACCTGCGCGGTGAAGTCGACCAGCGTCTCGTCGGCCCGCTCCCAGTCCACCCAGGTGATCTCGTTGTCCTGGCAGTAGGCGTTGTTGTTGCCGCCCTGGGTGCGGCCCAGCTCGTCACCGTGCAGCAGCATCGGCACGCCCTCGGACAGGAACAGCGTGGCGATCAGGTTGCGCCGCTGCTGCGCCCGCAGCTCCAGCACCTCGAGGTCGTCGGTGGGTCCTTCCACGCCGCAGTTCCAGGACCGGTTGTGGTTCTCGCCGTCCCGGTTGTCCTCGCCGTTGGCCGCGTTGTGCTTCTCGTTGTACGAGACCAGGTCGGCCAGCGTGAACCCGTCGTGCGCGGTGACGAAGTTGATGCTGGCGGCCGGGCGCCGGCCGGAATGCTCGTACAGGTCGGCCGAGCCGGTCAGCCGGGCGGCGAACTCGCCGAGGGTGGCCGGCACACCGCGCCAGAAGTCACGCACCGTGTCCCGGTACTTCCCGTTCCACTCCGTCCACTGCGGCGGGAAGTTGCCCACCTGGTAGCCGCCGGGGCCGACGTCCCAGGGCTCGGCGATCAGCTTCACCTGCGAGACGGTCGGGTCCTGCTGCACCAGGTCGAAGAACGCGGACAGCCGGTCCACGTCGTAGAACTCCCGGGCCAGCGCGGCGGCCAGGTCGAACCGGAAACCGTCCACATGCATCTCCAGCACCCAGTACCGGAGCGAGTCCATGATCAGCTGCAGGGTGTGCGGGTGCCGGACGTTCAGCGTGTTCCCGGTGCCGGTGTAGTCCATGTAGTACTCCTGCTGGCCGTCCACCAGCCGGTAGTAGGCGCCGTTGTCGATGCCCCGGAAGGACAGCGTCGGGCCCATGTGGTTGCCCTCGGCGGTGTGGTTGTAGACCACGTCCAGGATGACTTCGATGCCGGCCTCGTGCAGGTCCCGCACCATCGCCTTGAATTCCTGCACCTGCTGGCCGGTCGAGCCGGTGGCCGAGTAGCCGGCGTCCGGGGCCAGGAAGCCGATCGTGTTGTAGCCCCAGTAGTTGCTCAGGCCCTTCTGGGCCAGGCCGTGGTCGTGCACGAACTGGTGCACCGGCATCAACTCGATCGCGGTCACCCCGAGCCGGAGCAGGTGCTCGATCGTGGCCGGGTGACCGACCCCGGCGTACGTGCCGCGCATCTCCGCCGGGATGCCCGGCCGCCGCATGGTCAGCCCGCGCACGTGCGCCTCGTAGATCACCGTCTCGTGGTAGGGCCGGTTCGGCGGCCGGTCGGTGCCCCAGTCGAAATACGGGTTGATCACCACGCACTTGGGCAGGTGCGGCGCCGAGTCGTCGTCGTTGCGGTCGCCCGGGTAGTCCATCTGGTAGGAGAACAGCGACGGGTGCCAGTCCACCCGCCCGTCGATGGCCTTCGCATACGGGTCGAGCAGCAGCTTGTTCGCGTTGCAGCGCAGCCCGTTGTGCGGCTCGTACGGGCCGTGCACGCGATAGCCGTACCGCTGTCCGGGGCCGACCCCGGGCAGGTAGCCGTGCCAGACGAAACCATCCACTTCGGGCAGTTCGATCCGCTGCTCGGTGCCGTTCGGATCGAAGAGGCACAACTCGATCCGGTCGGCCACCTCGGAGAAGAGCGAGAAGTTGGTGCCCATCCCGTCGTACGTGGCGCCAAGCGGATAGGCCGAGCCGGGCCAGACCTGCATCATCGTCCTCTCCATCGTGCCCCGACCTGCCGCCGCTTGGGGCCACTCACGTCATGTCCAAGTGTGCTGAGATCCGAACCTATCCGACCTACTGGCCGCCGTCCCGCCGCCGGACCGCTGGCCGGCGGTGACAGAAGTCATGGCACCGGCCCGCGGTCTGTCACCGGCAATTCACGACCGCCCTCACTACCGGTGATCGGCCCGGCCGACGACCGTGGTGGCATGACAAGCACACTGCTCGACGCGGGGATCCGGACCCGCGGACTGGCGAAGTCCTTCGGCCCGGTCCGGGCCGTGGCCGGCGTCGACCTCGACATCGTGGCCGGCGAGACAGTGGCCCTGCTCGGCCCGAACGGCGCCGGCAAGTCGACCACCATCGACATCCTGCTCGGGCTGGCCCGGCCGGACGCCGGTGAGATCAGCGTGTTCGGCCAGCCGCCGGCCACCGCCACCCAGGCCGGGCTGGTCGGCGCGATGCTGCAGAGCGGTGGGCTGCTCAGCTACGTCACGATCCGCGAGCTGATCGGGATGACCACGTCGCTCTACCGCGACCCGATGCCGGTGGCCGAGGTACTGCGCCGGGCCGGCCTGACCGAGATCGCCGACCGGCGCACCAACGGCCTGTCCGGCGGCCAGGTGCAGCGGGTCCGGTTCGCCCTCGCCCTGACCCCGAACCCGGAACTGCTGGTGCTGGACGAGCCCACCGTCGGCATGGACGTGGAGAGCCGGCGCGCGTTCTGGGCCGCGATGCGCGAGTTCGCGGCCGCCGGCCGGACCATCCTGTTCGCCACCCACTACCTGGAGGAGGCGGACGAGTTCGCCGACCGGGTGGTGCTGATGGCGCACGGCCGGGTGGTCGCGGACGGCCCGGCCACCGCGGTCAAGGCCATCGTCGGCGGCCGGACCATCCGCTGCACGCTGCCCGGTGCCGACCCCGACCGGCTCGGCACGCTGCCCGGGGTGACCACGGTCGAACTGCGCGGCGACGGCGTGCTGCTGCGGGCCGCTGACTCGGACGCCGCCCTGCGCGCGCTGCTGGCCACCGAGCCCGCGGCCCGCGACATCGAGGTGACCGGCGCCGCCCTGGAGGACGCGTTCATCGCCCTCACCACCGACAGCGTCCCGACCGCACCGGAGGTCGTCCGATGAGCGAGCGCGGAGTGCCGGAGGCCGGTCCGGCCCGGGGAACGAGGGCCGGACCGGCCTCCGGCGGCGACGCCGGGCGGGGAGCGACGACGGGTGCTCGACCCGAGGAACGAGGGTCGGGCCGGCGAGGGGAGCGGACATGAGCCTGACCTATCTCCGGTTGGAGATCCTGCGCGCCTTCCGGGTGCCGCGGTTCTACATCTTCACCGTCGCCATGCCGCTGATGCTCTACCTGCTGCTCGGCTCCGCGTACGGCACCGACGCGGTGGACGGCGCGCCGGTGGCCGCCTGGTTCATGGTGAGCATGTCGGTGTTCGGCGCGATGGGCGGCTCCACCACGGTCGGCGGCCGGATCGCGGTCGAGCGGGAGGTCGGCTGGACCCGGCAGCTGCGGCTGACCCCGCTCAGCGGCCGGGCCTACCTGGCCGGCAAGGCCGCGACCGCGTTCCTGGTGTCGATCCCGTCGCTGCTGCTGCTCTACGCGGCGGGCCGGGTGCTGAAGGGGGTCCACCTGCCACTGTCCACCTGGGCCGCGGTGTTCGGCTGGACGCTGCTCGGCGTGGTGCCGTTCGTCGCGCTCGGCATCCTGCTCGGCCACCTGGTCAAGGGCGAGACGCTGGGCCCGCTGTCCGGCGCCCTGTTCACCTTCCTCGCACTGCTCGGCGGGATCTGGTTCCCGGTGGACCAGATGCCCACCTGGCTGGCCGACGTCGCCAAGGCCACCCCGTCCTACTGGCTGGCCGAGGCCGGCCGGGAGCCGCTGACCGGGCACAACATCGGGCTGCACGGGCTGCTGATCCTGGCCGCCTGGACGGTGGGCCTCGGCGCCGCCGCGATCCGCCGGTTCCAGCGGGGCACCCGGCCGGCATGACCGGCCGCGGCTGGTGGCGGACGCCGGCCGGTGCGCCGGCGTCCGCCCAGGCCACCGCCCCGCGTGAGATCGTCGGCGGCATGACCGAGGAGCCGCGGCCGGCCGGACCGGGAGACCCGGGCGCCGCCGCCGGCCCGGTAGCGACGGCCGGCCCGGCCGGGGCGGCACCGCCGGTCGGGCCGGCCGGCGACGGTGGGCCGGGCGACGGTGGGCCGGGCGGCGGTGGGCCGGGCGACGGCCGGCCGGGCGGCGGTGGGCCGGCCGGCGGCGGGCCGGGCACTGCGGGCGGGACCGGCCGGCCGGGCCGGCTGGCGGCCTGGTGGAGTGGCGCCCGGTCCTGGCCGTTCCCCTGGCCGGACCTGCCGCTGGGGTCAGCCCCCGGCCCCAGCCCGCAGTGGCGGGCCCGGCGCTGGAGCTACTTCGCCGGCCCGTGGCTGCTCTACCTCGGCCACCCGCTGATCGACATCTGGCGGGACGGCTCGCCGCTGACCCGGATCTCGGCCACCGTGCTGATCGCCGCGTTCGCCTGGCAGTACCTGTTCCAGGTGCCGCGGGCACTGAGCAGCAGGTCCACCCGGGTCCGGTACGCGCTGCTGGCCCGGATGCTGCTCACCTGCGCGCTGCTCACGCTCCCGCTCGGGTACGGCGGCCTGGGCGCGCTGATCTACATCGCCTCGGCCGGGATCGTGCTGCTGCCGCCCAGCCAGTCGATCCTGTTCGCGGTCGCGCTGGCGACGACCAGCGTGCTGCTGCCGGCCGCGGTCCCGGGCTGGCACGTCCGCGCGCAGTGGGGCCAGGGCGGGTCGGTGCTGGCCGCCGCGTTCATCGGGTTCGGGTTCATCACGCTGATCCGCAGCAACTCCGCGCTGCGGGCGGCCCGGGAGGAGGTCGCCCGGCTGGCCGCCGAGCAGGAGCGGCTGCGGATCGCCCGGGACATGCACGACCTGCTCGGCCACACGCTGACCACGGTCACGGTCAAGGCCCAGTTGGCCCGCCGGCTGGTCCACCGCGACCCGGGCCGGGCCGAGCGCGAGCTGGCCGACGTGGAGCGGCTGGCCCGGCAGAGCCTCGCCGACGTGCGCGCCGTGGTCGCCGGCTACCGCGAGGTCAGCCTCGCCGTCGAGCTGGCCACCGCGAAAGAGGTGCTGGCCGCCGCCGGGATGTCGGCCGAGGTGCCGGTCGCCGTCGACGCGGTGCCGGCGGAGCTGCGCGAGCTGTTCGGCTGGGCGGTCCGGGAGGGCGTGACCAACGCGGTCCGGCACAGCCGGGCCCGCCGGGTCCGGATCACCGTGGACGAGCACGCCGTCGAGGTGCTGGACGACGGCGCCGGCGCGGTCGAGGCGGTGCCGTCCGGCCGTCCCGGCAGCGGCCTGGCCGGGCTGGCCGAGCGGGCGGCCCGGCTCGGCGGCCGGGTCGAGACCGGTCCGGTCGACGGCCACGGCTACCGGCTGCGCGTCGAGGTACCACCCCGCCCGCTCGCCGAGCCGGCCTGACGCCCCGGGTCACACTCCGCCCCGGGGCGGCGGTGACCCGGTGCGGGGCGCCGCGGGGCGGGGTGGTTCGGTGTGGCGGTGCGGGACGGACCGATCCGGGTGCTGCTGGCCGACGACCAGCACCTGGTCCGCGGTGCGCTGGCCGCGCTGCTCTCGCTGGAGGACGACATCGACGTGGTGGCCCAGGTCGGGCGCGGTGACGAGATCGTCGCGGCGGCCCGGTCCGTGCACCCGGACGTCGCCCTGCTGGACGTGGAGATGCCCGGCCTGGACGGCATCGCGGCGGCGTCGGCGCTGCGGTCCGCGGTACCCGGCTGCGGGGTGCTGATCCTGACCACCTTCGGCCGGCCCGGGTACCTGCGCCGCGCGATGGAGGCCGGCGCGCGCGGCTTCCTGGTCAAGGACGCTCCGGCGGGCGAGCTGGCCACCGCGGTCCGCCGGGTCGCCGCGGGGGAGCGGGTGGTCGACCCGGCCCTGGCCGCGGCCACCCTGGCCGGCGGTGCCAGCCCGCTCACCGGCCGCGAGCGCGACGTCCTGGTCGCCGCCCGGGACGGGGCCACCATCGCCGACATCGCCGCCCGGCTGGTCCTCTCCGAGGGCACCGTCCGCAACTACCTGTCCGCGGCGATCAGCAAGACCGGCACCCGCAACCGGGTCGAGGCACTCCGCACGGCGGAATCCAACGGCTGGCTCTGACCTCGGCGCGGCCCTGGCCCGCTGGCCTGGACTGCTGCCCTGGTCGGCGGCCCGCTGGCTGCGTCCGCGGGTCGTGCTCCGGATCGACTGGCCGCCGCTGGCCCGCTGGCCGGCGGCCCGCGGTGGCCGTAGCGCTGGAGTAAGCCGTCCGGCAGTAGCCTGGCAGGCCCATCCGGCCCAGTGGAAGAAACTGTCAGCCCATCGGCTTATGGTCGCTGCCATGCGAGCAGTCACCGACATCGTCCCCACCGTGGGCCGGTTCGAGGTCGTCAGCGAGTTCACGCCGTCCGGTGACCAGCCGGCGGCGATCGACGAGCTGGAACGCCGGGTCCGGGCCGGGGAGAAGAACGTCGTGCTGCTCGGCGCGACCGGCACCGGCAAGTCCGCGACGACGGCCTGGCTGGTCGAGCGGCTGCAGCGGCCGACGCTGGTGATGGCGCCGAACAAGACGCTGGCCGCCCAGCTCGCGAACGAGTTCCGCGAGCTGCTGCCGAACAACGCGGTCGAGTACTTCGTCTCGTACTACGACTACTACCAGCCCGAGGCGTACATCCCGCAGACCGACACCTACATCGAGAAAGACTCCTCGGTCAACGACGAGGTCGAGCGGCTGCGGCACTCGGCGACGATGTCGCTGCTGACCCGGCGGGACGTGATCGTGGTCGCCACCGTGTCCTGCATCTACGGCCTGGGCACCCCGCAGGAGTACGTCGACCGGTGCGTCCGGCTGACGGTCGGGCAGGAGCTCGAGCGCGACCTGATCCTGCGCAAGCTCGTGCAGGAGCAGTACACCCGCAACGACCTGTCGTTCACCCGGGGCACGTTCCGGGTCCGCGGCGACACGATCGAGATCATCCCGGCGTACGAGGAGCTGGCGATCCGGGTGGAGATGTTCGGCGACGAGGTCGAGCGGCTCTACTACCTGCACCCGCTGACCGGCGAGGTGATCCGGGACGCTCAGGAGGTCTTCGTCTTCCCGGCCTCGCACTACGTCGCCGGCCCGGAGCGGATGGAGCGGGCGATCGGCGGCATCGAGGCGGAGCTGGAGCGAGCGGCTGGCCGAGCTCGACAAGCAGGGCAAGCTGCTGGAGGCGCAGCGGCTGCGGATGCGGACCACCTACGACATCGAGATGATGCGCCAGGTCGGCTTCTGCTCCGGCATCGAGAACTACTCCCGGCACATCGACGGCCGCTCCGCCGGCTCCGCGCCGAACTGCCTGCTCGACTACTTCCCGGAAGACTTCCTGATGGTCATCGACGAGTCGCACAACACGGTGCCGCAGATCGGCGGCATGTACGAGGGCGACATGTCGCGCAAGCGGATGCTGGTCGAGCACGGCTTCCGGCTGCCGTCCGCGATGGACAACCGCCCGCTGCGCTGGGAGGAGTTCGTCGACCGGATCGGGCAGACCGTCTACCTCTCGGCCACCCCCGGCCCGTACGAGCTGGGCCGCACCGGCGGCGAGTACGTCGAGCAGGTGATCCGGCCGACCGGCCTGGTCGACCCGGAGGTCGTGGTCAAGCCGACCAAGGGCCAGATCGACGACCTGGTGCACGAGATCCGGGTCCGGGCCGAGCGGGACGAGCGGGTGCTGGTCACCACGCTGACCAAGAAGATGGCCGAGGACCTCACCGACTACCTGCTGGAGCTCGGCATCCGGGTGCGCTACCTGCACTCCGAGGTCGACACGCTGCGCCGGGTGGAGCTGCTCAGCGAGCTGCGCAAGGGCGAGTACGACGTGCTGGTCGGCATCAACCTGCTGCGGGAAGGGCTCGACCTGCCCGAGGTGTCCCTGGTCTCGATCCTGGACGCGGACAAGGAGGGCTTCCTCCGCTCCGGCACCTCGCTGATCCAGACCATCGGCCGGGCCGCCCGGAACGTCTCCGGCCAGGTGCACATGTACGCCGACAAGATCACCCCGTCGATGGCCAAGGCGATCGAGGAGACCAGCCGGCGGCGGGCCAAGCAGATCGCGTACAACACCGAGCGCGGGGTCGACCCGCAGCCGCTGCGCAAGAAGATCGTGGACATCCTGGAGGGCATCTACCGGGAGGCGGAGGACACCGAGTCCGGCAGCGGCCGGCTGCTCGGCGGGTCCGGCCGGCAGCAGTCCCGGGGCAAGGCGCCGGTGCCGGGCCTGTCGTCCCGGGCCACCGCCGGGCACGGCCCGCGTGATCTGGCCGGGATGCCGCGGGCCGAGCTGGCCGACCTGATCCAGCAGCTCAACGACCAGATGCTGCAGGCCGCCCGGGAGCTCCAGTTCGAGCTCGCGGCCCGGCTCCGGGACGAGATCTCCGAACTGAAGAAGGAACTCCGCGGCATGGACGCCGCCGGCGTCGGCTGACGCCGGCGGCCCGGCCCGCCGGCGGTCGCCCCGCCCGCCGGCCGTCTCGTCTCTGCCCGCCGGTCGTCCCCGGCCCGGTCGTCCCCGGCCCGGTCGTCCCCGGCCCGGCTGTCTCGGCCCGCCGGTCGTCCCCGGCCCGGTCGTCCCGGCTGGGCTGTCCCGGCCCGGCGGCCGTCCCGGCCGGCGGCGGGGGAGATCAGTCGATGTCGGTGTAGTGCTCGACGTGCGGTGGGCCGGCGAAGT
The DNA here is from genome assembly GCA_963714145.1 of uncultured Actinomycetota bacterium. Taxonomy (GTDB): domain Bacteria; phylum Actinomycetota; class Actinomycetes; order Mycobacteriales; family CADCTP01; genus JBBWZH01. The sequence continues at coordinate 916,786 of OY970235.1, forward strand.
ACGGGCCGATCGCGGCGCGCCAGCGGGTGAACCGCTCGGTGGCCCGGAAGTTCTGCTCGTGCGCCTCGACACTGTCCCACTCGACCAGCAGCACGAACCGGGACGGCGACTCGACCCCCCGGGTCATCCGCACCGAACGGCAGCCCGGCACACCCACCACCTCAGCCCTGGCCTGCCGGTAGGCCGTAGCGAACGCGTTCTCGTTGCCGGGTTTGACCTCGATCGTCGCGACTTCAAGCACCATGGTTTGGCAGCCTGCCAGCCGCCCGATTGGGCAACCACCCCGATCCCTGGGAGAATGAACGGAGGAGGGGAGTATCCCCACGCGACGGTGCCGTCATCACGGCGCGGGTCCAGCCGATTGGCCGGGCCGGCCCGGCGCCGCCGGTCAGGTCGGCACCTCGGTGCGGTCCGGGCGGGAGAGACCTCCGGTGGCACTGCTGTGCGCTTACCGGAGGTGATGTCGTGGACGTGCCCACCTGGGTGTGGCTAGCCACCATCGTGGGCATCCTGCTCGTGCTCGCATTCGACCTGTTCGTGGTCGATCTGCACCCGCACCTGATCACGGTGCGGGAGGCCGGCAAGTGGGTCGTCATCTACGTCGCCGCCGCCGCGGTGTTCGGCTTCGGGTTGTTCCTGCTGGTCGGTGGCCGGTACGCGGGGGAGTTCTTCGCCGGCTACATCACCGAGTACAGCCTGAGCGTGGACAACCTGTTCATCTTCGTGATCATCATGTCCACCTTCGCGGTGCCGGCGATCCACCAGCACAAGGTGCTGCTGTTCGGCATCCTCTGCGCGCTGGTGCTGCGCGGCGCGTTCATCGCGGCCGGCGCCGCGGTGATCACCCGGTTCCAGTGGGTCTTCTACCTGTTCGGCGCGTTCCTCCTCTACACCGCCTGGAACCTGGCGTTCCCCCGGTCGGACGAGGGCGACGAGTACCGCGAGAACAAGGCGATCCAGCTGGCCCGGCGGCTGCTCCCGGTCACCGACGAGTACCACGGTGCCCGGACGGTGGTCCGGGTCAACGGCCGCCGGTACGTGACGCCACTGCTGGTGGTCATGATCGCGATCGGCACCACCGACCTGCTGTTCGCGCTCGACTCGATCCCGGCGATCTTCGGCCTGACCAAGGAGCCGTACCTGGTCTTCACCGCGAACGCGTTCGCGCTGATGGGCCTGCGGCAGCTGTTCTTCCTGCTCGGCGGGCTGCTGAACCGGCTGATCTACCTGGACAAGGGCCTCTCGCTGATCCTCGGCTTCATCGGGGTGAAGCTGGTCTTCGAGGCGATGGAGTCCAGCGGGCTGCACTGGGCGCCGCACATCGGCGTGGTGCAGTCGCTCGCGGTGATCATCAGCGTGCTCACCATCACCACGGTGGCGAGCCTGCTGAAGGTCCGGGCCGACCCGTCCGCGGCCAGGTCCAGCCCGATGCTGCGCGGGTCCGTCCCGGCCAACCGGAGCGGGGCCGCGGCCGACCAGGGCGCCGCCGACTCGGGCGGCGGCGGCCCCACCGGCACCGGCCAGGACGCCGCCTGACGGTGCGCGCCGCCAGACGCCGGGTGGCCGCTGCGGGTGGCCGCGGCGCCGTCAGCCGGTGCTGGCGTCGCTGGTGACCGTGGCTGTCGGGTCGCTGACGACCTCGCGGCCGTTCTGGTAGACGGCCCGGATGCGGCTGCGCAGCGTGTCCACCTCCAGCGCGTCACCGGCCACGATGACCAGGTCGGCGATCCGGCCGGGCTGCAGCGTGCCCAGGTCGCCGGCCACCCCGAGCAGTTCGGCGGCGGACAGCGTGGTCGCGTGCAGCGCCTGCGCCGGCGTCATCCCGCATTCGACCATCAGCCGGATCTCGTCCAGGTTGTTGCCGTGCGGGCCCACCCCGCTGTCGGTGCCCATGGCGACCCGGACGCCGGCCGCGATCGCCCGCCGCACCGAGTCGGTGTGCACCTCCAGCACCATCCTCGCCTTGGCCAGCACCGTGTCCGGGAACTGCACGCCGCCGGCCGCCGAGGCCAGCACCGCCCGCGGCGCGACCAGCGTCGGCACCAGCCAGGTGCCCCGGTCGAGCATCAGCTCGATCGCCTCGTCGTCCAGGTAGATGCCGTGCTCGATGGAGCGCACCCCGTTGCGGACGGCGGTCTTGATTCCCTCGGCGGCCTGCGCGTGCGCCATCACGAAGATCCCGGCGGCGGCCGCCTCGGCCACCATCACCGCGACCTCGTCGTCCCGGAAGTGCCCGTGCCGCGGGTCGTCCCGGGGCGAGAGCACCCCGCCGCTGGTGGCGACCTTGATCACATTCGCGCCGTTGCGGATCAGCTCGCGGACGATCCGGCGCACCTCCTCCGGCCCGTCCACCACCGTCGGCGGGCGGCCCGGGTGCGGTACCAGCAGCGGGATGTGACAGCCGGACGGCAGCCAGCTGTCGCCGTGCCCGCCGGTCTGGCTGAGCATGCTGATCGCGATCTGGGTCCGCGGCCCGGGCACCAGCCCGTGCCGGACCGCCTCCTGCACGCCCAGGTCGGCGCCGCCGGCGTCGCGCACCGAGGTGATGCCGGCGGCCAGGGTGGCCCGCAGGTTCCCGATCGCCTCGTAGAACTGGTACGAGAACGGGGTCTGCGCGATCCGCAGCGGGTTGACCCCGCTGACCATCAGGTGCACGTGGCAGTCGAAGAGGCCCGGCAGCAGCGTCATGCCGGCGCAGTCGACCACCTCGTCGCCGTCCAGCCCGGTGCCGACCTCGACGATCCGGTCGCCGTCGATGAGGACGTCCGCCGCGGCCGGGTCGCTGCCGGTGCCGTCGAAGACCAGGCCACCGCTGAATACCGTTCGGGTCACCGAAGCACCCTAACGGGCCGGCACCGCGGGGACCGATCTTCGGGCCCATGTCTTACTGTCGGGTCATGAAGCCAGCCGACCTTGCCCTGCTGCGTACCCCAGGGGTTCCGTCGCTCTCGCCGGACGGCCGCCGGGCCGCCGTGGCGGTGACTCGGCTGGATCTGGACGCCGACGAGTACCGCAGCCAGCTCTGGCTGCTGGACACCACCGGCGGGGCCGAGCCGCGGCCGCTCACCCACGGCCCGCGGGACAGCGCACCGCGCTGGTCACCGGACGGGCGCTGGCTGGCGTTCCTGCGGGTGGCGTCCACCGACAGCCCCGGCCCGGCCAGCAAGCCGCAGCTCTACCTGTTGCCGACCGACGGCGGCGAGCCGCGGCGGCTGACCGAGCACCCACTGGGCGCCGGCATGCCGGTCTGGAGCCCGGACTCGGGCCGGATCGCGTACAGCGCCAGGGTGCCGGAGGCAGGCCGGTACGGCACCACCGAGGGCGTCCCGCCGGAGAAGGAGGCGCCGCGGCGGATCACCACGCTGCGGTTCCGCGAGGACAACATCGGGTTCACCCTGGACCGCCGCCCGCACCTGTTCGTGCTCGACCCGTTCGCGGACGAGCCGGCCCCGGTACAGGTGACCACCGGCGACTTCGACGACCGCTCGGTCAGCTGGAGCCCGGACGGTTCCCGGCTGGCGTTCGTCTCGGCCCGGCACGCGCTGCGCGACACGACGCTCTTCACCGACGTGTTCACCTGCACGCCGGACGGCGGTGACCTGCGCCAGATCACCCGCACCAGGTTCAGCATCGGTGGCCAGGTGTTCAGCCCGGACGGCGGCAGCATCGTGTTCCTGGCCGAGCGGCTGGGCGCCGACGGGCGTGACTTCGTCGGGTACAGCGGCGCGGTCTGGGTGGTGCCGGCGGACGGCTCGGCCGAGCCGCGGGCACTGACCGACCCGACGGTGGCGGTCACCGACCAGGGCACCGGCCCGGTGCTGGTGACCGATGAGCAGGGCACCGCGGCGCTGGTGCTGTCCGAGTCGCGGGGCGCCGCCTGGCTGGTCCGGGTGCCGCTGGCCGGCGAGCCGGCCGCGGTCCAGCCGGTGGTCGGCGGCCAGCGCCAGGTGACCGGGTACGACGCCGCGGGCGGCGTCGTGGTGGCGGCTGCGGCCGACCCGCGGACGGTCGGCGAGCTGGTGGCGGTGCGCGCCGGGGTGGAGCGGCGGTTGACCTCGTTCGGCGCGGAGCTGGCCGAGCGCGGCGAGATCCGGCCGCTGGTGGAGCTGTCCGCGACCGCGCCGGACGGCTACCCGGTGCACGGCTGGCTGGTCCGGCCGGACGGCCCGGGCCCGCACCCGGTGCTGCTGAGCATCCACGGCGGCCCGTTCCGGCAGTACGGCTGGGGCCTGTTCGACGAGGCCCAGGTGTACGCCGGCGGTGGCTACGCGGTGGTGCTGGGCAACCCGCGCGGCTCGGCCGGGTACGGCGAGGAGCACGCCCGGTCGATCAAGCACGCGATGGGCACGGTGGACGCCGACGACCTGCTCGCGCTGCTGGACGCGGCGCTGGCCGAGCCGGACCTGGACGCCGACCGGGTCGGCGTGATGGGCGGCTCGTACGGCGGCTACATGACCACCTGGCTGGCGGCGCACGCCGGCCACCGGTTCAAGGCGGCGATCCCGGAGCGCGCCGTCACCGCCTGGGACAGCTTCACCGGCTCCAGCGACATCGGCTATTTCTTCACCGAGGCGTACGCCGGCACCGACGCCGCCCAGGTCGCCGCGCAGAGCCCGCTGACCTACGCCGACAAGATCGACATCCCGACCTTGATCATTCACTCGGAGCACGACTGGCGCTGCCCGGTGGAGCAGGCGCAGCGGCTGTACGTGGCGCTGAAGGCGCGGGGCGTGCCGACCGAGCTACTGCTGTTCCCCGGCGAGGGGCACGAGATGTCGCGGTCCGGGCTGCCCAGCCACCGGCTGGCCCGGTTCGACGCGATCCTCGACTGGTGGTCCCGGCACCTCGGCGGCTGATCGCGCGCGGTGACCCGGGCGGGTGAGAACAGCGTGCCCGCGCCGGGCGGCGTGCGAGGATGATCATTCGTCGGGCCCGGGTCGGGTTCGGTGTGGACGGGGAGAGAGGTCGATCCGGGTGTTCTCGGCAGACACGCAGCGGCAGGCAGCCGCCTTCGACGCCATCGGCGAGCGCTACGACGACGCCTTCCCGCACAAGTCGGCGCAGATCATCGCCACCCAGTGGGTGATCGACCGGCTCTCGCCCGGCGCCCGGGTGCTGGACGTGGGCTGCGGCACCGGGGTGCCGACCGCCGGCATGATGGTCGAGTCCGGGCTGGACGTGGTCGGCATCGACGTGTCCGCGGAGATGCTGCGGATCGCCCGGTTCAACGTGCCGAGCGCCCGCTTCGTCGCGATGGACCTGCAGGAGATCGACTCCAGCCTCGGCGACTTCGATGCCGCGGTGGCGTTCTTCTCGCTGATCATGCTGCGCCGCGCCGACATCCCGGCCGCGGTCCGGCGGATCCGCGGCCTGGTCCGCCCCGGCGGCTACTTCGCCGTCGGCATGGTCGAGGCCGACCTGGACTACGTGCCGATCAGCTTCCTCGGCGCCGAGGTCCGGGCCACCGGCTACCCACGCCCGGAGCTGGAGTCGCTGCTGGTCGCGGACGGCCTGGAGATCCGCGAGGTGGACGTCGAGGAGTTCGAGCCGGCCACCCCGGACGTGCCGCCGGAGCGCCAGGTCTTCGTCTACTGCCGCGTGCCCTAGCGCCTGTTTCAAAAGGGTCGGCCAGCAGCGCCAGCACCCGATCCACGGTTCGGCTCACCGCCGGTCGGCCCCGTCCTGACCGGTGTGCCGACCGTAGGTCCAGGCACTTTTGAAACAAGCACTAGCCGCGGGCGCACCGGGACCCGCTGCCGGTACGGCGGCAGGACTTTGACCACCCGGCCCCACGCGTCCGCCTCGGCCGGGCGACGCAGGTTCACTTCTCGACGGTCCGGGCGAACGCCCGCAGCCCGCGAACGACCGTGATCCATGCCTTCAGCACGTCCTGCGACGCGTCCCGGTCCAGCACCGTGAGGACGTGGTCGGGCAGCACCTTGGTCGCCATCTGCATGAACACCTCCGCGCAGAACTCGGCGAAGCTCTCGACCTGGCGGGCCACCCGTTTCTCCGGCGATCCGACGAACCCGAGATCGAGCCCGAGCAGGCACGCGGGCTTACGGCGCAGGACCATCCATGCCTCGTAGAACTCGCGCGCCGCGGGCGACCGCTGCGACCAGAACTGCGCCGCCTCTGTCCGGGCGTCGCCGGTGACCGTCCCGGTGTCGTCCGGCTGGTCCACCAACATCGGCAGCCGGTCACCGATCAGGTAGCGCTGGAATGTCGCGTGCCCCGCCTCGTGCACGAACGTTCGTACGAACGTGAGCGTTGTCTCGCCGGGAAACGCCCCGACGCGGAGGAGCCGGTCCTGGTACACGGCACCCTGTACCCGGTTCACGGTGCGCTGGAACTCGACGTTCACCCCGTACTGCCCCGGCCCGGTGCCGGTCAGCGCCCGGCCGAAGCCGGGCCACCCGGCCAGGAAGGCGTTCAACGCGACCGCCTGCGCGCCCGGGACGTTGCCGGCCCCGCTGGCGCCACCCAACCGGTGCTCCAGCTCGGCGGCGATGTCGGTGCCGGCCAGCTCCCAACCGATCCGCAGGTCGTCGAGGCTGGGGAACGGGTACATCGACCGGACGACCGCATGTGTGGCGTCGACCTGCCGGACCGCCTCGACCAGGCGCTCCATGGTCAGCGGCAGCTCGGCCTCGATGTCGGCGAGGTGATCCACTATCTTCCCGACCGTCGCCACGGGCAGCGCCGACCGGGCGGCGACCTCGGCCAGCTGCGTCGGCGTCAACCTGTCCGCCCGCTTCCCGTCCAGCAGGAACGGGCCGGACGGTAACGGCTGCTTCGGTTCCATCTCGTGATCCCCCCAAGGTGCGGCATCGGCGCCGGGTCAATCTCCCGGTGACCTGGTGGTCGCGGCCAGTGCCGATCGCGCAGCCTTCTGGGTCGCCACGTACCTCGATGTCCGGATGCCCGGGTTTGCCCAGGATCGGACCAGCGCAGCGGCTGGTGTCGCCAGCCGTCCCTGTTGACGCTGGGTCATCGCCACGGGGGTCTTGAGCAGACGACGGGCCGGGCCAGTGCACGGCCCTGGCCCGCGGTGAACCCGGCTGGCTGGCCGGCCGTGTTTCATAAGTCGCGGAGCCAGGTGTTGATGGCGGCGATGTGGATGGTGGCCTGGTAGCGCAGGGCGAGTTTGTCGTATCGGGTGGCGACGGCGCGGGCTGACACGAAAAACAAGCCGGGGACGCTGGTGCCAGCTTGATCGGTGGGGTGTGGCGTGGCGGTGGGTTGTCAGGCGGGGTCGAAGCGGATGGTCAGGCCGAGCGTGTTGGCCTCGCGGATCATCCGGCGCATGGCCCGCTCGGGGTTCTTCTTGGCGATGTAGTCGGCGCCGAGGTCCTGGTGCGGCGTCTTGTCGTGCAGTACGTGCCAGATCGCGACGGCGAGCTTGTGCATGACGGCCACCAGAGCGCGTTGTCTGCCGCGGCGGGCGGCGATCCGACGGTAGTACGCGCCGTAGTAGGAGTCCTTCTGTTTGATCGCGGCCATCGCGGCCACGCCGAGGATGCGTTTGAGGTTGCGGTTGCCGTCTCGGGTCTGCCCGGACTTGGCCACACCAGCGGACTCGTTCATCCCGGGACACACCCCGATCCAGGAGGCCAGGTGACCGGCGGTGGCGAACTGCGTCATGTCCCCGCCGGTCTCGGCGATGACGATCTCGGCAGCCTTGCGGCTGATCCCGGGGATGGTGTCCAGGTTCGTCAGGTCCTGCTCGTGGTCGGTCATGAACGAGGCGATCCGCGTGTCCAACCCGCCGGCCAGCGTCTCCCAGTGATCGAGCTGATCAAGGTAGTGCTGGCACATCCACGCGTGATGGTCGGTGAAGGTGCCGTCCAACGCCTCCACCAGCGCGGGGATCTTCTTGCGGGCGGCGCCGAACGCGAGGTCTGCCAGCACCGCCGGAGCACGCTCGCCGGCGATCAACGCCTGCAGGATCCGCCGGCCCGTCGTCCCGGTCACATCCGTGATCATCGAGGTGAGCTTCATCCCGGTGTCTTCCAACTCCTTCTCCAGGTGCTGGGCCTCCTGACCGCGGGCGACGACCACCTCGGTACGCCGACGGGTCAAATCCCGCAGCTCCCGGATCGCCCGCTCCGGCACGAACGAGGCCATCACCATCCCCGACGCGCCCGCCCGCGCCAAGAACGCGGCATCCGACGGGTCGGTCTTACGACCCCTGATCCCCCGCAGATGCGCCGGGTTCACCAACATCAGACTCAGCGACTCCTGCAACGTGTAGTACACGAACCGCCAGTAGTCCGACGTCGCCTCCATCACCACGATCTCCACCCGGTGGCCCACCAGCCAGGCCAGCAACCGCCGGACCTCACCCGGGGTCGTCCCGAACCGCTCCGTCTCCAACGACCAGGTCCCCGGCCGCTGCGGGCTCGGCACCCGCACGCACGCCACCAGGAACCGCTTCCCCAAATCCAGGCCGGCCGCCCGCAGATAGACGACCTCGTCCTTGACGTCCTGCCGACCCACGCCGCCCCCGTCCGCTGATCACCCTGAACATCGCCGTCGCCTGGAGGAGTCAGGAAAGCGGGCGAAGCTGACACACGTGCTCCTGACGGCAACTCACCGTCATGGCACAAACCGTCGTCCCGGACTGACCCCCGTCACCAGCCTTGCTTACGAGCTCACAGGCATCACAGACCCACCGGCTTACCAGGCACCCAACATTTTCCCTGCAACCGCAGAGGCCAGCGAAGCGGCCTACCGCCCTTGCTTGAGCAGGTTGATGCCGCATTCGACGGCGTGCCGGGCTCGGTAGGCGATCGGGTCGAAGCCGGGCGGGCGGCCGCCGGCGGAGCCTTTGCGGGTGCGGTTGGCTTGCTGGTCGGCCTTGACCGGGATGGTGGCCCGGATGCCGCGGCGGCGGCAGTGGGCGCGGTTGGCGCGGCTGGCGTAGGCCTTGTCGGCCAGGACGTGGTCGGGGCGGGTGCGTGGGCGCCCCGGCCCGGTCCTGGCCACCCGGATCCGGTCGAGCACGGCGGTGAACTGTGGACTGTCGCCGCGCTGGCCTGCGGTCAGGACCAGCGACAGCGCCTTGCGGCCCTGCTCGCAGGCCAGATGGACCTTCGTCGTCCAGCCGCCGCGCGACCGGCCCAGCGCGTGGTCGCCCGGCTCGTCACCGGGCGGCTGCCTCTGCCGGCCCGGGTCGGTCCGCGCCCCGGCGGCGTGCTGATGCGCCCGCATGATGGTGGAGTCCACCGACACGTCCCAGGTGATCAGACCGGCCGCATCGGCGATCGCCTGCAACCGCGCCACGATCCGTGCCCAGGTCCCATCCCGCTGCCAAGCCCGGAACAACCCGTACACCCGCTGCCAGGACCCGTACCGGCCCGGCACATCCCGCCACGGCGCACCGGTACGAACCCGCCACCGGATCCCATCGATCAACTGCCGACGAGTCCACTTCACAGGACGCCCAGGCCTGCCCGGCACCGGCAGCAACGGCTCCAACACCCGCCACTGCCGATCCGTCAAATCCCGCCGCGCCCCCGCAGATACGCTACCCACGAGGTCTCCGTGCAGATGGTCAGCTTGGTCGTTGACCCATCTACCGGAGACCTCGCCACATCATGATCAACGACACGCAGGCCCTACCTTTTGAAACACGGCCTAGGGCGTGTCCTGTCGATCATGGGAGCCAGGTCATGATTGAGGCGATGACGATGAGGGCGCGGTAGAGGGCTGGTCTGCCTCGCATTTTCCGGACAGTTGATTTGTGGTTAGTTCATGCTGCCCGGTGCGTGTTCAGGTAGTCGTTGTAGGCCTCGGCGGGGGTGCGGTAGCCGAGTGCGGAGTGGAGCCTGCGGGTATTGTAGCGGAACTCGATGTACCGGGTCACGTCTTTCCGGGCGTGTTCCCGGGTCGGGTAGACGGTCCGGTTCACTCGTTCCACTTTCACGGCGGCGTTGAACGATTCGGCTTGGGCGTTGTCCCAGCACACTCCGGTCCGGCCCACCGAGCGCCGCACGCCAAGTTCGGCGGCGTGGTCGGCGAATTCTTGAGACATATATTGCGTGCCGCGGTCGGAGTGGAAGATGACGCCGTCGGCGAGCGGGTAGTTCCGGGCGGCCATGTCCAGGGCGTCGGTGACGAGGCTGGTACGCATGTGGTCGGCCATGGCGTAGCCGATGCAGGCTTTGGTGTGGCAGTCGATCACGGTCGCCAAATAGAGCCATCCCTCCCAGGTCGGAATGTAGGTGATGTCGGCGACGAGTTTCGTTCCGGGGGTGGCAGCGGTGAAGTCCCGGCCGAGCAGGTCGGGCAGGCCGGCAGCGTCGCCGGCGATGGTCGTGGTCGGCCGCCACGGCCGCGGCTGGCAGGGCACGAGGCCCAGGTCACGCATCAGCGCGCGGACCAGTTCGGGGCTGGCCGCGGTGCCCCAGCGGGCCAACTGGGCGTGCACGCGGCGGTGGCCGTAGGTGCCGTCGGAGTCGGCGAACACGCGGCGGATGAGCAGCTTGAGCCGGTCGCGGCGGGCCGCGGTCGCTGACGCTGGCCGGTCACGCCACTCGTAATAGCCGGACCGGGACACGCCAGCCCAGCCGCACATCGCGGTCACCGGATAATTCGCCTTCTCCGCGTCGATGAACTCGTACTTCGCGGTCACCGATAGTCCCGGGCGAAGAAGGCTGCCGTTTTCCCCAGGAACTCGGCCTTCATCCGCAGCTCCCGGTTCTCCCGCTCCAGTTCACGCAGCCGCGCCCGTTCCGACACCGTCAGCGGCGGCTCATCACCGGCGTGGGTGGCCCGGTACTTCGCCACCCAACTCCCGAGCGTGCCCTCATTGACCTGAATCTCCCGAGCGACCTCGGCGACCGGACGAGACGTCTCGATCACCATTCTCACCGCCTCGTCCTTAAACTCGGGCGAGAACTTCCTCCGCCGTTCCGGCATTCCCATCCTCCATTCCAGACCGGGACCTTATTGGGTCCCCTGTCCGGAATCTGGGAGGCTCGCCAGACGGCTCGTTTGGCGTATCGGGTGGCGATGGCGCGGTATTGCTTGAGGTGGTTGAAGCAGCGTTCGACGAGGTTGCGTTCGCGGTAGCGGGCTGGGTCGAAGGCGGGTGGCCGGCCACCGGCGCGGCCCTTCGCGGCCCGGCGTTTCTGCTGGTCACGGCGTTCAGGGATCGAGTGCCGGATCCCGCGGCGGCGCAGCATGGTGCGGGTGCTGGGATGGGAGTAGGCCTTGTCGGCGACCAGGTGGTCAGGACGTTTGCGTGGCCTGCCGGGTTGACCGTCGTGAACCCGGATCGCATCCAGCAGCGGTTGCAGTTGTGGGTTGTCCCCGGCTTGGCCTTCGGTCAGCAGCACGGTCAGTGGCCGCCCTTGCCCGTCGACGGCGAGGTGGATCTTGCTGGTCAGCCCGCCCCTGGATCGGCCGATCGCCTCCCCGTCGAGGGCCGCGACCGCCGGCCAGCAACCCGCGGCACCCCCTTTTTCCGCGCCCCAGCCGAATGCTGGTGAGCGCGGACGACAGTGGAGTCCACGTGCACAGTCCATTCCACCGGCTGACCATCGTCATGGACTTGGACCTGTGCCAGCAACCGGTCCCAGGTGCCGTCAGCCGTCCACCGCCGCAGCCGCTCGTGACAGGTCTTCCACGGCCCGTACCGGTCCGGGATCTCCCGCCACGGCGCCCCCGTCCGCAGCTTCCACAAGATCCCATTCAGAACCTGCCGGTGATCCCGCCACCGACCGGCCCGCCGACCCGGCTCCGGCAACAACGACTCGATCCGCGCCCACGCGGTATCCGTGATCTCACCCCGACGCACCACGCCGAGATCAACTCACGGACCCACCCTCAAGATCGACAGGACACGCCCTAGGCCACCCCGGGCCTGTCCAGCCGGTCCGGACCGGGGATGGGGCCGGGGACGAGTCCGCGGCGCAGGTTCAGCCCGTCCGGACCGGGGATCGGCCCGGCCCGGGGAGGAGCCCGCGGGGCAGGTTCAGCCCGTCCGGACCGGGATCGGCCCGGGCCGGGGAGGAGCCCGCGGGGCAGGTTCTGCCGGTCCGGTGCTGCGCGACGGCCCGGAGTGGGCGTCAGGCCGGGTCGGCCGGCTCGGCGGTGACCGTGATGCCGTCGACCGCCTGCCGGGCGGCGTCCAGCGCGATGGCCCGGGCCGCGTCGGTGTCCAGCCCGGCCGGGTGCTTGATCAGCGCGGCCAGCGCGGCGACCTGGGCGGTCAGCGTGGCCAGTTGGGTCTGCTGGGTGTGCAGCAGGTGCAGTGCCCGGGACGCGGCGATGTTGCTGCCGACCACCCAGTCGGCCATGTCGTAGGCGGTCGCGACGTGTGGGACGTCCTTCACGTGCGGCGGCCACGGGCGGCGGGTGTTCCACAGCTCATCGGCGCTGGGCATGTCGTCCTCCGGGTCGTTGAGACCGGGCTGGCCGGTCTGGCCCCAGTCGGGGCGGTGGATCTCGTTGCGGTCACAGTCGATGCCGTCGACGCGAACGGTGCCGATGAGTTGGAGCAGGTGCGCGTGCGCCGACACCTTGCCCCGGGACCACGCCTTGGTCTGCCAGAACCACTTCGCGACGCCGGCCGCCGCGGCCCGCTGCATCACGTCGTACTCGCCGTAGATGCCGACCCGGGCGGGCCCGCCGAGGACCGAACCGGCGCCGCGCAGGTACTCCAGTACCGCCCCGAACTGGGCCTGGCTGACCACGTCGGTGTCGCAGGCCAGGTAGATCGGCCGATCCTGGGGGAAGCCGATCACGTCGGCCCAGTGCCGGGCCCGCTGTGCCGCGGTCACCCCGGCCGCGCGGCCGGACAGCGCGTCGCCGGCCACGTTCTCGTAGACCAGCGCGACCCCGACGCCGTGCCGGATCAGGTCGGTGTACTCGGCTCTGGTGATGCACTTGGGCCGGGTCACCGGGTCGAACCCGATGTAGCGCAGCACCCCCGAGTAGCCGGCGGCCCGCACGGTGGCACCGCGCGGCCGACCCGCGGAGTAGTCCAGGGCGTACGCGACCACAGCGGCTCCCGGTGTAGAGATCACCCGACAGCGGCCGACAAGCGCGGTTCAGGACGCGATGCAGCCGATGCTCTCCAGGAGTGCACTCAACACCCGTTCAGACGCATCCGATGGGAGATCTGCCTGTTCAGGCACCCGCGCCGCCCGAACAGCCGCCGAACCGGCCAAGTGAGGACGAGCGAGCCACGCCGGCCGTTCGGAGCCCGGCGCGCGTCACGGCCGACAGCTCCCTCGTCCGGAAGCTCCGCGATTACCGCCCATACCGGTCGATGATCTCCTGGTCGGCCATGGCGGCCTGGTCCGCACGGAACGCGTCGACATCGACGCTTGCGGCGTTGCGTGACATGGCGACGAACTCGTCCCGGGTGACGAAGCGCCGCGGTCGACGCTGCTGAATCAGCTCGCCTGTGTGGCGGCCGACGCGAGTGACCGTGAACGGCTGACCGCCCTCGACCGCGTCCATGATCTCCTTGGACCTGCTCCGGAGCACGCGTTGGGTGATCGCAGGCTGCCAGCGGGTGGCGCGGCGCTACCAGCCGCGGGCGCGCCAGTCTGGGACGGCGGCGCGCTCGGCGCCGAGGGTGGAGTCGTTGCCGTGGCCCGGGTAGAACCAGGTCTCGTCCGGGAGGGTGCCGAAGACGCGTGCCTCCACGTCGTCCAGCAGCGAGGTGAAGTCGGCCGGGCTGGTGGTCTTGCCGACGCCGCCGGGGAACAGCGAGTCGCCGGTGAACAGGTGCGGGGTGCCGGCCGGGTCGCGGTAGAGCAGCGCGATGCTGCCCGGGGTGTGCCCGCGCAGGTGGATGACCTCCAGCGTGACCTCGCCGACGGCGACCGTGCCGCCGTGCTCGACCTGCTCGTCCGGCGGCAGCGGCAGCTCGGCGGCGTCCAGCGGGTGCGCGACGGTGCGGGCGCCGGTGGCCTCGACCACATCCTCCAGGGCCTGCCAGTGGTCGCCGTGCCGGTGGGTGGTGACGATGGTCTGCACCCCGGCCGGGCCGATCAGCTCCAGCAGCCGGTCCTCCTCGTTGGCCGCGTCGATCAGCAGCCCGGCCCCGGTGGCGGTGCAGCGCAGCAGGTAGGCGTTGTTGTGCATGGGGCCGACCGCGAGCTTGTCGATGGTCAGCGCCGGTAGCTCCCGCCGGTCCGCCGGGCCGCCGATCTTGACCTCACCGGTGTAGCTCATCGCTCGCTCCTCATCACTGGATCCCTGCCCGCATCCTGCCCCATCCGCGGTCGGGAAGATTCTGTCGGTACCCGTCGCTAGAGTCGGGACGACCTCTCCTCTACGGCGGAAGACACCCTGTGGCAGACCGATTGATCGTCCGTGGCGCGCGCGAGCACAACCTCAAGGACGTCAACCTTGACCTGCCCCGAGACAGCCTGATCGTGTTCACCGGGCTGTCCGGGTCGGGCAAGTCCAGCTTGGCCTTCGACACGATCTTCGCCGAGGGCCAGCGTCGTTACGTCGAGTCGCTCTCGGCGTACGCACGGCAGTTCCTCGGCCAGATGGACAAGCCGGACGTGGACTTCATCGAGGGTCTGTCCCCGGCCGTGTCGATCGACCAGAAGTCCACCTCCAGGAACCCGCGGTCGACCGTGGGGACGATCACGGAGGTGTACGACTACCTGCGGTTGCTGTACGCGCGCGCCGGGCGACCACACTGCCCGAAGTGTGGCCGGCCGATCACCCGGCAGACCCCGCAGCAGATCGTCGACCGGGTGCTGGAGATGGAGGACGGCACCCGGTTCCAGGTGCTCGCGCCGGTGATCCGCGGCCGCAAGGGTGAGTACGTCGACCTGTTCGCCGACCTGCAGACCAAGGGCTACTCCCGGGTCCGGGTAGACGGCGTGGTGCACTCGCTGACCGAGCCGCCGAAGCTGAAGAAGCAGGAGAAGCACACGATCGAGGTGGTGGTCGACCGGTTGACCGCCAAGGCGTCCTCGAAGCGCCGGCTGACCGACTCGGTGGAGACCGCGCTGGGCCTGGCCGGCGGCCTGATCGTGCTCGACTTCGTCGACCTGCCCGACGACGATCCACATCGCGAGCGCACCTTCTCCGAGCACCTGGCCTGCCTGTACGACGACCTGTCGTTCGAGGCGATGGAGCCGCGCTCGTTCTCGTTCAACTCACCCTATGGGGCGTGCCCCGACTGCACCGGGCTGGGCACCCGCAAGGAGGTCGACCCGGAGCTGGTCGTGCCCGACCCGGAGCGCAGCCTGCAGGAGGGCGCGATCGCCCCGTGGTCGTCGGCCCAGACCAGCGAATACTTCCTGCGCCTGCTGACCGCGCTGGGTGACGCGGTCGGCTTCAAGACCGACCAGCCCTGGGAGCGGCTGCCGGCCCGGGCGCAGAAGGCGGTCCTGTACGGGCACGACACGCAGGTGCACGTCCGCTACAAGAACCGGTACGGCCGGGAGCGGGCCTACTACGCGGCGTACGAGGGCGCGATCCCGTTCCTGGAGCGGCGGCACTCGGAGACCGACAGCGAGTACAGCCGGGAGAAGTACGAGGGCTACATGCGGGAGGTGCCCTGCCCGGCCTGCGGCGGGGCCCGGCTGAAGCCCGAGGTGCTGGCGGTGACGCTGGGCGGCAAGTCGATCGCCGAGGCGTCCGGGCTGTCGATCGGCGAGTGCGGCGAGTTCCTGCGCACGCTGGAGCTGTCGCACCGGGAGCGGATGATCGCCGAGCGGGTGCTCAAGGAGGTGCACGCCCGGCTCGGCTTCCTGGTCGACGTCGGGCTCGACTACCTCTCCCTCGACCGGCCGGCCGCGACCCTGGCCGGTGGCGAGGCGCAGCGGATCCGGCTGGCCACCCAGATCGGCTCCGGCCTGGTCGGCGTGCTGTACGTGCTGGACGAGCCGTCCATCGGGCTGCACCAGCGGGATAATCGCCGGCTGATCGACACGCTGGTCCGGCTGCGCGACCTGGGCAACACGCTGATCGTGGTCGAGCACGACGAGGACACCATCCGCACCGCCGACTGGGTGGTCGACATCGGCCCCGGCGCGGGCGAGCACGGCGGCCAGGTGGTCGTCTCCGGCACCGTCGAAGACCTGCTGGCCAGCGAAGACTCGGTGACCGGCGGGTACCTGTCGGGCCGCCGGAAGATCGAGATCCCGGCCCAGCGCCGGCCGCGCACGCCGGGCCGGGAGCTGGTGGTGGAGGGCGCCCGCGAGCACAACCTGCGCAACGTGGACGTGACCTTCCCGCTGGGCTGCATGGTCGCGGTCACCGGGGTGTCCGGCTCGGGCAAGTCGACCCTGGTCAACGACATCCTGTACGCGGTGCTGGCGAACCGGGTCAACGGCGCCCGGCTGGTCCCCGGGCGGCACCGCCGGGTGCGCGGGCTGGACGACGTGGACAAGGTGGTCGGCGTCGACCAGTCGCCGATCGGCCGCACCCCGCGGTCCAACCCGGCCACCTACACCGGCGTCTTCGACCACATCCGGCGGCTGTTCGCGGAGACCACCGAGGCGAAGATCCGCGGGTACCAGCCCGGCCGGTTCTCGTTCAACGTCAAGGGCGGCCGGTGCGAGGCGTGCGCCGGCGACGGCACCATCAAGATCGAGATGAACTTCCTGCCGGACGTCTACGTCCCGTGCGAGGTCTGCAAGGGCGCCCGGTACAACCGGGAGACGCTCGAGGTGCACTTCAAGGGCAAGACCATCGCCGAGGTGCTGGACATGCCGATCGAGGAGGGCGCGGAGTTCTTCGCCGCGGTCCCGGCGATCGCCCGGCACCTGACCACGCTGGTCGACGTCGGCCTCGGGTACGTCCGGCTGGGCCAGCCCGCGCCGACCCTGTCCGGCGGCGAGGCGCAGCGCGTGAAGCTCGCCTCCGAGCTGCAGAAGCGGTCCACCGGCCGCACCGTCTACGTGCTGGACGAGCCGACCACCGGGCTGCACTTCGAGGACGTCCGCAAGCTGCTCGGCGTGCTCGGCAGGCTGGTCGACGCCGGCAACACGGTCATCGTCATCGAGCACAACCTGGACGTGATCAAGACCGCCGACTGGCTGATCGACATGGGCCCCGAGGGCGGCAGCGGCGGCGGCACCGTGGTCGGCACCGGCACCCCGGAGGAGATCGCCGCGCTGGACGGCAGCCACACCGGTCGCTTCCTCCGCGACCTGCTCGCCCCCACGCCGACGGCCGCCCCGGTCCGCCGCCGGGCCCGTGCCAAGGCCGCCGTCTGACCCTGCGCAGCCGACGGCCCCCGGCTTGGTGGCACGGCCGCGCCACCAAGCCGGGGGCCGTCCCCCGATCACCGGCGTCGGTCACCGGCGATCACGGTTGGGTCGTATGAACCGGGCGCGCGCCGCTCGACCAAGCGCCGGCCGGGCACGGCTCCGCCGTCCTATCGCGCTGCCGCCGGGGGGAGGCGGGCCGCATTGGAAGGCGTACCGGTAAGACGCCGCCGTGCGGGGTAGCCGGGCCGGGCGGGATCGCGTGCGGTCGGAGGGTCGCGTCGATCCGGGCTTGATCGCGGTCGTGCACCTGGTACCTGCGGTCGGTGTCGCTGCCGTCTCGGGGTGGCGCTGCCGTCTGGGGGGGACGCCGGAAATGGCGTTGCCGTGCGGGGGTGCGCTGCCGTGCGGGGGGCGGGCCAACCAAGGCTGTTGTCCCGCAGCATAGCGATCGGCACGGCTCCCACCAGCCAGGACACGATCCGGCCGGCGTGTTGTTCGCCCGCTGTAACCGGTACGGCGGGGTCGAAACGCGCCCGACATCTGCCGGCCGGGCCGGCGCGGTCAGCCGTTCAGCATCCGGGCCAGTTCGGCGTCCAGGGCGGCGGCGCAGCCCTCACCGCCGGGCGGCAGGATCTCCGCGGTCTCGGCCAGGAAGGTGCGCAGCGGCCCGGCCGCGGTGGTCACCACGCAGGGCAGCGTGGCGCCGCGCAGGGTGAGCGTCACCTGCTCGCCGTGCACGCTGATCTGCACGTGCCCGGCCGCCACCGGCAGGTCGGCGCCGGCGCCGCCGGCACCCGCCAGCACCTCGATCATCCGGTCGCGCAGCACCACCCAGCGGCCGCGCAGCAGCGACGGGTGGCTGGGCTTGGCCGCGACGACCAGCACCACGGCCAGCGGGTCCGCCTCGGACCAGTGCAGCCGCAGGACCGTGTCGGGGCCACGTCCGCTGCGGCCGACGTCACCGAGTGCTATCTCGCGGGTCACCGTCTGCGTCATTGGGGCCTCCGCCACGCAACCATTTGCGCGGCGAGCCCAGGGTGGCACCCCCCGGCCGCCCCCGCCACTCGGACCGGCAAACCGGCGCCGTCCCGGACCGGTCCCGGCCGCCGGCCCGGCGAACCGGCCGCTGGCCAGCCGCTGGCCAGCCGCTGGCCCGGCGAATCGGTCAGACCCCCCGCGTACCCTCTTCAAACGTGCCCGACCCGTCCACGTACCGCCCCGCCCCGGGCACGATTCCGGAGCAGCCCGGCGTCTACCGGTTCCGCGACGAGCGCGGTCGGGTCATCTACGTCGGCAAGGCGAAGAGCCTGCGGCAGCGGCTGAACAGCTACTTCGGCAGCGTCGCCGACCTGCACCCGCGCACCCGGCAGATGGTCACCAGCGCCGGTTCGGTGGAGTGGACGGTCGTTTCCACCGAGGTCGAGGCGCTGCAGCTGGAGTACAGCTGGATCAAGGAGTACGACCCGCGGTTCAACGTCCGGTACCGGGACGACAAGAGCTACCCGAGCCTGGCCGTCACGCTGTACGAGGAGTACCCGCGGCTGCAGGTGATGCGCGGCGCGAAGAAGAAGGGGGTCCGCTACTTCGGGCCGTATTCGCACGCCTGGGCCATCCGGGAGACGCTCGACCTGCTGCTGCGGGTGTTCCCGGCGCGCACCTGCTCGGCCGGCGTGTTCAAGCGGGCCCACCAGGTCGGCCGGCCCTGCCTGCTCGGTTACATCGGCAAGTGCTCCGCGCCGTGCGTCGACCGGGTCTCTGCCGACGAGCACCGGCGGATCGTCGAGGACTTCTGCGACTTCATGGCCGGCAAGACCGACCTGATGATCCGCCGGCTGGAGCGGGAGATGGCGGCCGCCGCGACCGAGTTGGAGTTCGAGCGGGCGGCCCGGCTGCGGGACGACATCGGGGCGCTGCGCCGGGCGATGGAGAAGCAGGCCGTGGTGTTCGGCGACGGCACCGACGCGGACGTGGTCGCGTTCGCGCAGGACGCGCTGGAGGCGGCGGTCCAGGTGTTCCACGTCCGCGGCGGCCGGGTGCGCGGCCAGCGCGGCTGGGTGGTGGACAAGGTCGAGGACGTCACCACCGGCGACCTGGTCGAGCAGTTCGTCACCCAGGTGTACGGCTGGTCCCAGGAAGCCGGCATGGTCGCCGAGGACGTGCCGCGGGAGATCCTCGTCCCCGAACCGCCGCCGGACGTCGAGGCGCTGACCCAGTGGCTGGAACAGCGGCGCGGCGGCCGGGTGTCGCTGCGGGTGCCGCAGCGCGGCGACAAGCGGGCGCTGATGGAGACCGTCGAGCGCAACGCGCAGCAGGCGTTCACCCAGCACAAGCTGAAGCGGGCCAGCGACCTGACCGCCCGGTCGCTGGCGCTGGCCGAACTGCAGCAGGCGCTCGGGTTGGACAGCGCGCCGCTGCGGATCGAGTGCTTCGACGTCTCGCACGTGCAGGGCACCAACGTGGTGGCCAGCATGGTCGTCTTCGAGGACGGGCTGGCCCGCAAGTCGGAGTACCGCCGGTTCGCCATCCGCGGCACCGGCCGCCGGGCCGACGCGGCGCCGCTGGCGCCCGCGGAGCCGGGCGGGGACGACACCGCGTGGATCTACGAGGCGGTCCGCCGGCGGATGAGCCGGTACCTGGACGAGCGGCTGTCCACCGGCGAGGAGGGCGACGGGGTGGACGACGACGAAGGCCGGGTGCCCGCCGCGGCGACCCCGCTCGACCCGGAGACCGGCCGCCCGCGCAAGTTCGCCTACCCGCCGAACCTGCTGGTGGTCGACGGTGGCCAGCCGCAGGTCGCCGCGGCCGCGCAGGCGCTGGCCGACCTGGAGATCGACGACATCGCGCTGTGCGGGCTGGCCAAGCGGCTGGAGGAGGTCTGGCTGCCCGGCGACGACGAGCCGGTGATCCTGCCGCGCACCTCCGAGGGGCTCTACCTGCTGCAGCGGGTGCGAGACGAGGCGCACCGGTTCGCGATCACGTACCACCGGCAGAAGCGGTCCCGGGCGATGACCACGTCCGCGCTGGACGGGGTGGCCGGGCTCGGCGAGACCCGGCGGAAGGCGCTGCTGCGTACGTTCGGTTCACTCAAGCGGCTCCGGGGGGCCAGCGCTGACGACATCATGACCGTGCCGGGCATCGGGCGGCGCACCGCCGAGGCGGTCGTCGCCGCGCTGGCGCAGCCGGACGCCGAGCCGGGCCCGGCGGTCGACCCGACCACTGGCGAAGTCCTCGAGGGGGACGCGTGATCACACGGGGGAGTACCGATGAGCAGCGAGATGGCTAACCCGAGGGCCGGCCTGGATGTGGTGGTCGTCTCCGGGCTGTCCGGCGCGGGGCGCAGCACCGCCGCGAAGTGCCTGGAGGATCTGGGCTACTTCGTGGTCGACAACCTGCCGCCGGAGCTGATCGCGACGATGGTCGACCTGGGCAGCCGGTCGGCCGGCGCGGTGGCCCGGGTCGCCGTGGTGATGGATGTCCGCAGCCGGGCGTTCTCGGCCGACCTGCGCGAGGTGATCGTCGACCTGGACCGGCGCGGCTACCGGCCCCGGGTGCTGTTCCTGGAGGCGTCCGACGAGGTGCTGGTGCGCCGGTTCGAGGGGGTCCGGCGGGAGCACCCGCTGCAGGGCGGCCGCCGGCTGGTCGACGGCATCGCCGCCGAGCGGGCCCTGCTGGACGGGTTGCGCGGCGAGGCCGACCTGGTCGTGGACACCAGCCGGCTGACCGTGCACGACCTGCGCCGGGAGATCGAGCACGAGTTCGGCGGGGACGCCCCGCCGGCGCTACGCGCCACCGTGCTCTCCTTCGGCTACAAGTACGGTCTCCCGCTGGACGCCGACCTGGTGGTCGACGTCCGCTTCCTGCCCAACCCGCACTGGATCCCGGAGCTGCGCGAGCACACCGGCCAGGAACCGGAGGTACGCGACTACGTGCTCAGCCAGTCCGGTGCCGGGGAGTTCCTGGACACCTACACCTCGTTGCTGCGCCTGGTCGGCGCCGGCTACCGCCGGGAGGGCAAGCGGTACCTGACCCTGGCTGTGGGCTGCACCGGCGGCAAGCACCGATCGGTCGCGATCGCCGAGGAGCTGGCCAAGCGGCTGGCCGGCGACGGCGTCCAGACCTCGGTCGTGCACCGCGATCTGGGCCGCGAGTGAGCCAGCGTGCGGCGGCTGGCCGCCCCGGCGGCGCCGCCGGGCAGCCGGGTAACGGTGCCGGCAAGCCGGCCGGCCGGGCCGGCCAGCCGAGTGACGGTGCCGGCAAGCCGGCCGGCCGGGCCGGCCAGCCGGGTGCCGGCGCTGGCGGGTTGCCCGGCCGGGCTGGACAGCCGGGTGCCGGCGCTGGCGAGTTGGCCGGCCGGGCCGGCGAGCCGGCTGGCGGGGCCGTGAAGGTTGTGGCGCTGGGTGGGGGGCACGGGCTGGCGGCCACGCTGGCGGCGCTGCGGCAGTTCTGCCCGCAGGTCACCGCGGTGGTCACGGTCGCCGACGACGGCGGCTCGTCCGGCCGGATCCGGCGCGAACTGGGCGCGCTGCCGCCGGGCGACCTGCGGATGGCGCTGACCGCGCTGGCCCAGGACGGTCCGGCCGGCCCGGTCTGGGCCGGGTTGCTACCGCACCGGTTCGGTGGGTCCGGGGCGCTGGCGGGCCACCCGGTGGGCAACCTGATGATCACCGGGCTGGCCGAGGTGCTGGGCGACCCGGTGGCCGCGCTGGACCAGGTGGCCCGGCTGGTCGGCGCGGTCGGCCGGGTGCTGCCGATGAGCACGATCCCGCTGGAGATCGCGGCGGAGGTGGTCGGCATCGACCGCGACGACCCGGACCGGGTGCGCCGGATCCGCGGCCAGGTCGCGGTCGCGACCACGCCGGGCCGGGTGGTGTCGGTCTCGCTGATGCCGAAGGCGCCGCCGGCCTGCCCGGAGGCGGTGGCGGCGATCCGGGCGGCGGACGCGGTGGTGCTGGGCCCGGGCTCGTGGTTCACCAGCGTGCTGCCGCACGTGCTGGTACCCGACCTGCTGGCCGCGCTGGTCCAGACCACGGCACGGCGTATTGTCGCGCTGAACCTGGCGCCGCAGCCGGGGGAGACCGACGGCTTTTCACCGGAGCAGCACTTGGACGTGCTCTGCGCGCATGCGCCGGGCCTGCAGGTGGACGCGGTGGTCGCGGACACCGACGCGGTCGTGGACACCCGTGGTCTGATGTCCGCGGTCGCCGCGCTCGGCGCCGAGCTGGTGCTCGCACCGGTGGCGGCCGGGGACGGCACGCCGCGGCACGACCCGGAACGGTTGGCCGTCGCGTTCCGGCAGGCGTTCGCGGCTGGCGGGGCGGCCGCTGGCCGGGCGGCGGCTGGCGGGCCGGCGGCCAGTGGCCCGCCGGCGGGCTCGGCGGCGGGTGGCAAGCCGGCCGGCAGCGGGTCGGGTACCGGCGGAGACGGGGATGCGGGGGAAGGCGGGGTGGCGAGCGGATGGCGATGACCGGCGCGGTAAAGGACGAGCTGAGCCGGCTGGCGGTGACCAAGACGTGTTGCCGGCGGTCGGAGATCTCGTCGTTGCTGCGGTTCGCCGGCGGCCTGCACATCGTCGCGGGCCGGGTCGTGGTCGAGGCCGAGTTGGACACCGGGTCGGTGGCCCGCCGGCTGCGCCGGGACATCGCCGAGATCTACGGCCACGCCAGCGAGGTGCAGGTGCTGGCCGGCGGCGGGCTGCGCCGGGGGAACCGGTACATCGTCCGGGTGGTGAAGGACGGCGAGGGGCTGGCCCGGCAGACCGGGCTGCTCGACCAGCGCGGCCGGCCGGTCCGCGGGCTGCCGCCGCAGGTGGTGTCCGGCGGCGTGTGCGACGCGGAGGCGGCCTGGCGCGGGGCGTTCCTGGCGCATGGCTCGCTCACCGAGCCGGGCCGGTCGTCCTCGCTGGAGATCACCTGCCCGGGCCCGGAGGCGGCGCTGGCCCTGGTCGGGGCGGCCCGCCGGATGGGCGTCTCGGCCAAGGCCCGCGAGGTCCGCGGGGTCGACCGGGTGGTGGTCCGGGACGGTGACGCGATCGGCGCGCTGCTGACCCGGCTCGGCGCGCACGAGAGCGTGCTGGCCTGGGAGGAACGCCGGATGCGCCGCGAGGTGCGGGCCACCGCGAACCGGCTGGCCAACTTCGACGACGCGAACCTGCGCCGGTCCGCCCGGGCCGCGGTGGCCGCCGGCGCCCGGGTCTACCGGGCGCTGGAGATCCTCGGCGAGCACGCCCCCGACCACCTGGTCGAGGCCGGCCGGCTGCGGCTGGAGCACAAGCAGGCCTCGCTGGAGGAGCTCGGCCAGCTGGCCGACCCGCCGATGACCAAGGACGCGGTGGCCGGCCGGATCCGCCGGCTGCTCGCGCTCGCCGACAAGCGGGCCGCCGACCTCGGCATCCCGGACACCGAGGCCAGCGTGACCGCGGAGATGCTCGCCCCCTGAGCTGATCCGGCCCGATGTTCGGCTACTGCGGGGTACCGGTTAGGGTCGGGTCGGCAATGACGCCGTCATATCCGGGCGCCCCCGGGCGCCCGCAGTCGCCCGCGCGAAGCGGGCACCAGCCCTTGAGGAGTACGTGGTGACCACTCGGGTCGGCGTGAACGGCTTCGGTCGTATCGGCCGCAACTTCTGGCGCGCCCTGGATGCGCTGGACCACGACGTCGAGATCGTCGCGGTCAACGACCTGACCGACAATGCCACCCTGGCGCACCTGCTGAAGTACGACAGCGTGTCCGGGCCGCTGGGGCAGGACGTGACCTACGACGGCGATTCGATCGTCGCCGCCGGGCAGAAGATCCGGGCGCTGGCCGAGCGCGACCCGGCCAAGCTGCCGTGGGGCGACCTCGGCGTCGACGTCGTGATCGAGTCGACCGGCCGGTTCACCGACGCCGAGAGCGCCGGGCAGCACCTGACCGCGGGCGCCAAGAAGGTGATCATCTCCGCGCCGGCCAAGGGCGAGGACATCACGATCGTGATGGGCGTGAACGACGGCAGCTACGACCCGGCCGCGCACTCGATCATCAGCAACGCGTCCTGCACCACGAACTGCGTGGCGCCGATGGCGAAGGTGCTGCACGAGGCCTTCGGCATCACCCGGGGCCTGATGACCACGATCCACGCGTACACGAACGACCAGGTCATCCTCGACTTCCCGCACAAGGACCTGCGCCGGGCCCGGGCCGCCGCGCTGAACATCATCCCGACCACCACCGGCGCGGCGAAGGCCACCGCGCTGGTGCTGCCCGAGCTGAAGGGCAAGCTGGACGGGTACTCGCTGCGGGTGCCGGTGCCGGACGGCTCGATCATCGACCTGACCGTCGACCTGGGCCGGGACGTGACCAAAGCCGACGTGAACGAGGCGTTCCAGGCGGCCGCGGACGGCCCGCTGAAGGGCTACCTCACCTACACCGAAGACCAGATCGTCTCCTCCGACATCGTCGGCTCGCCCGCGTCCTGCATCATCGACGGCTCGCTGACGATGGTGATCGGCGGCGCGCAGGTCAAGACCTTCGGCTGGTACGACAACGAGTGGGGCTACTCGAACCGGCTCGCCGACCTGACCGCGCTGGTCGGCTCCCGGCTCGGCTAGGCATCCGGCAACCGACGGTGCAGACCCTCGAAGACCTACTCAAGCACGGGGTGGCGGGCCGGCGGGTGCTGGTCCGGTCCGACCTGAACGTCCCGCTGGACCAGTCGAAGCCGGAGTCGCCGGCGATCACCGACCATGGCCGGATCGTGGCCTCGGCGCCGGCGCTGGCGGCGCTCGCCGACGCCGGGGCCCGGGTGCTGGTGTGCGCGCACCTGGGCCGGCCCAAGGGGATCCGGGACCCGCGCTACTCGCTGCGCCCGGTCGCGGCGCGGCTCGGCGAGGTACTGGGTCGCGAGGTTCGCACCGCCCACGACGTGGCCGGCGAGAGCGCCCAGATGACCGCGGCGGCGCTGATCGACGGCGACGTGGCGGTGCTGGAGAACGTCCGGTTCGAGCCGGGCGAGACCAGCAAGGACGATGCCGAGCGGGGCGCCTTCGCCGACCGGCTGGCCGCGCTCGCCGACGTGTACGTGGACGACGCGTTCGGCGCGGTGCACCGCCGGCACGCCAGCGTGTACGACGTGGCGCAGCGGCTGCCGCACTACGCCGGCCCGCTGGTGCTGCGCGAGCTGTCCGTGCTGCGGCAGCTCACCGGCGGCGACGGCACCCCGGTCGAGCGGCCGTACGTGGTGGTGCTGGGCGGCAGCAAGGTCTCGGACAAGCTCGGCGTGATCGAGGCGCTGCTGCCGACCGTCGACCGGCTGCTGGTCGGCGGCGGGATGTGCTTCACGTTCCTGGCCGCGCAGGGCTACGGCGTCGGAGGCTCGCTGCTGGAGTCCGACCGGGTCGACGACTGCCGCCGGCTGCTGGCCGAGCACGGCGACAAGATCGTGCTGCCG
Organism: uncultured Actinomycetota bacterium; assembly: GCA_963714145.1. Classification (GTDB taxonomy): domain Bacteria; phylum Actinomycetota; class Actinomycetes; order Mycobacteriales; family CADCTP01; genus JBBWZH01. The sequence goes on from OY970235.1 coordinate 942,405, forward strand.
ACCGACGTGGTGGTGGCCGCCGAGATCATCGACGACGCCAAGACCGAGATCGTCCCGGTGGACCGGATGCCCGCCGACCAGAAGGGCCTGGACATCGGCCCGGCCACGGTGAAGGCGTTCGCCGCCTCGGTGGCCGACGCCCGGACGGTGTTCTGGAACGGCCCGATGGGCGTGTTCGAGGTGGCCCCGTTCGCGGCCGGCACGCTCGGGGTGGCCGAGGCGATCGCCGGTTGCCCCGGGTTCACCGTGGTCGGCGGCGGCGACTCGGCCGCCGCGGTCCGCACCCTCGGCCTGGACGAGGCCGCGTTCACCCACATCTCCACCGGCGGCGGTGCCTCGCTGGAGTTCCTCGAGGGGCGCACGCTGCCCGGCATCGCGGTTCTGGAGACCTGACGTGGCCGCCCGCCGCCCGCTGATCGCGGGCAACTGGAAGATGAACCTCAACCACCTCGAGGCGATCGCGCTGGTGCAGAAGATCGCGTTCAGCCTCAAGGAGCCGGAGCTGCAGGCGGTCGAGGTGGTCGTGCTGCCGCCGTTCATCTCGCTGCGCAGCGTGCAGACCCTGGTGGACGGCGACAAGCTGCTGATCGGCTACGGCGCGCAGGATCTCTCCCCGCACGCGGCCGGCGCGTACACCGGGGACGTGAGCGGGTCGATGCTGGCCAAGCTCGGCTGCGGCTACGTGGTGGTCGGCCACTCCGAGCGGCGGCAGTACCACGGTGAGGACGACGCTGTGGTGAACGCCAAGGTACGGGCCGCGTTCGCGCACGAGCTGACCCCGATCCTGTGCATCGGGGAGGGCCTGGACGTCCGCCGCGAGGGCACCCATGTCGCGCACTGCCTGAGCCAGCTGGACGGCGCGCTGGCCAAGGTGCCGGCCGAGCAGGCGAAGAACATCGTGATCGCGTACGAGCCGGTCTGGGCGATCGGCACCGGCGAGGTGGCCACCCCGGAGAACGCCCAGGAGGTGTGCGCCGAGATCCGCACCCGGCTGGCCGACCTGTACTCCGGCGACCTGGCCGACGCCGTCCGCATCCTCTACGGCGGCTCGGTCAAGGCCAACAACACCGAGCCGATCGCCGCCCAGCCGGACGTGGACGGGGCCCTGGTCGGCGGGGCCAGCCTGGACGGCGACGAGTTCGCCCGGATCTGCCGGGTCGCGTACGCCAGCGTCGGGGTCAAGGGGGCCCGCAGCCGATGACGGCACCCCGCTTCGGGGGACGTCGCGGGGGACGGCGGCTGGCCGGCGCGGTCGCGGCGCTGGCCGTGGCCGGGCTGCTGGCCGGGTGCGACCGGTCCGGGGCGCCGCAGCCGGCGGCGGTGCGCGGCCTCGACTCGGGCTCGACCCAGCCGCGGGCCACCTCGGCCGCTCCCGGCGGCACGCTGAAGCTGGTCACCGGCGCGGTGGACAGCCTCGACCCGGCCCGGTCGTACGCACCCGGGGTGTGGAACGTGATGCGGCTCTACACCCGGCAGCTGGTCACCTACGCGACCAGGCCGGACGACCCGGGCGCCCGGGTGGTGCCGGACCTGGCCACCGGCCTCGGCAAGACCACCGACGGCGGCCGCACCTGGACCTACCAGCTGCGGCCCGGGCTGCGCTGGGACGACGGCAAGCCGGTCACCACGCCGGACCTGAAGTACGGCATCGAGCGGCTGTTCGCCTCGGACGTGCTGCCCGGCGGCCCGACCTGGCTGGTCACCCTGCTGGACGACCGCGCCGCCCCGTACGACGGGCCGTACCGCGACCGCACCCCGGGGCATCTGGGGCTGCGCAGCATCACCACCCCGGACCCCCGCACGATCGTGTTCAAGCTGGTCCGCCCGTTCGCCGACTGGGACAAGGTGCTGGCGCTGCCCGGCGGCACCCCGGTGCCGGCGGCCCGCGACCGGGGCGCCGGGTACGCCGCGCACCCGGCCTCGCTCGGCCCGTACACGGTGGCCGGGCCGGACTCGCACGGCGTGCTGCTGTTCACCCGGAACAGGTTCTGGAGCAAGGAGGTGGACCCGGTCCGGGACGCCCTGCCGGACCGGATCGAGCTGGCCACCGGCCTGGTCCCGGCCGAGCGGGACCGCCGGGTGCTGGCCGGCCAGGCCGACGCGGACGTGTCCGGCAGCGGACTGCAGCCGGCCGCGGCGGCGCAGGTGCTGGCCGACCCGGCGCTGACCGCCCGGGCCGACGACCCGACCACCGGGACGCTGCGGATGCTGGCGATGCCGGCCTCGGTGCCGCCGTTCGACAACGTGCACTGCCGCAAGGCGGTCCAGTACGCGCTGGACAAGGCGGCGGTGAAGGACGCGGTCGGCGGCTCGGCCGCGGCGGCGCTGGCCACCACGCTCTGGCCGCGCGGGCTGCCGGGCTACCCGGCGATCACGCCGTACCCGGGCGGCGAGGGGAACCGGGGCGACCAGCCCACCGCCCGGGCGGAGCTGACCAGGTGCGGCAAGCCCACCGGTTTCGCGGCGAACCTGGCGGTGGTGGCGGACGGCCGCGGCCCGGTGGTGGCGGACGCGGCGGCCCGGTCACTGGCCGCTGTCGGGATCCGGGTCACGGTCAAGAAGTACCCGCGCAACCAGTTCCTGTCCGTGGTGGCCGGGGCGCCGGCGGTGGTCCGGTCGGACCAGTTGGGGCTCATCCTGGCCGACTGGAGCGCCGACTTCCCGTCCCCGCACGCCTTCCTGGTGCCGCTGGCGGACAGCCGCAGCATCCGGCCGAGCGGGAACACGAACCTGGCCGAGCTCGGCGGCGCCGAGCTGGAGCAGGCGGTCGACGACGCCACCGCCACCCTCGACCCGGTCGCCCAGACCACCGCCTGGCAGACGGTGGAGACGCTGGTGATGCGGTCGGCCGCGTACGCACCGCTGATCGAGGACCGGGCCCTACTGCTGGCCAGCCCGCGGCTGCGCAATGTATACGTGCATCCCGTTTACCACGGATACGACGTCGCATCCCTCGGCGTCAGCTGAGTGACCCGGCACGGTAACCTAGACCGTCCCGTTCGAGGAGAGGCCGCCGATCAACTATGGTCATGTTCCTGTCCATCGTGCTCATGATCGCGAGCGCGATCCTGATCGTCCTGATCCTGCTGCACCGCGGCAAGGGTGGTGGCCTGTCGTCTCTGTTCGGCGGCTCGGTGTCGTCCTCGCTGTCCGGTTCCTCCGTGGTGGAGAAGAACCTGGACCGGCTGACGATCTTCACCGGCCTGGTCTGGGCCGTCTGCATCGTCGGTCTCGGCCTGTTGCTCAAGGCTGGTTGAGATTCGGTTGAGGTGAGCCGGCGGATCCTGTCAGATCCGCCGGAAAGAGGACGTAGAATTTTCCGGTCACGAGCGGTCAGCGGCTCCGCACGCCGGCCCTCGGTGGCCCACGGGGCATACCCACATCGGGCCGAAGCGGTCGAGGAGAGCAGGCACAGTGGCTGGTGGCAGCGCCATCCGGGGTAGCAGAGTCGGCGCCGGGCCGATGGGAGAGGCCGAGCGGGGCGAGTCGGTGCCACGTCGGCGCATCTCGTTCTGGTGTGCCAACGGGCACGAGACGTGCCCGTCATTCGCCGAAGAGGCGGCGATCCCAGACCACTGGGATTGCCCGCGGTGCGGCCTGCCGGCCGGCCGGGAGCGGGAGATGCCGCCCGCCCCGCCGCGCAACGAGCCGTACAAGACCCACCTCGCGTACGTCCGCGAGCGCCGCTCCGACGCCGACGGCGACGCCATCCTCGAAGAAGCCCTGGCCAAACTCCGCGCCCTCCGCGGCGAGTAACCCCGGCGCTTCTGCTCGTCCGGCTGCCCTGTCACGGTCGCGTATGCTGGGCCGGTGAGCGTCACCGTGGAGCTGCCGGACGAGCTGGCCACACAGATTTCCGTGGCGGCGGCGGCTCGTGGCATGACGCTGGAAGAGCTGGCGGTTGAGGTGCTGGCTTCCCGTTACTCGCACCCCCCGACGATCAGCTTCATAGGTATCGGTGCTTCGGGCGGCCAACAGCCGTCCGCCCGAGACCATCGGCAGATCATCCGGGACGCCTTCCGTGACCGGCCTACCCGCGACGTCTGACGCTAGCCAGGGATGATCCGCAGCGCCGCGCAGTGCCGTGGCCGCACCACCCGGAAATCCCGCTGATTCAGAGTTGCGACCGTTTCGGTGCCGAGCCGTTCCGCCGCCGCGATCACACTGGCATCGACCGCGCCCAACCCAAGGTCCGCATACTGCTCGACAAGTTCGGCAATGCGTGACCAGCCGGCGGCGTCGACATCGAGTGGGGTGAGTTCGCCGCCGGCGATTGATCGCAGGAACGCCGCCTCGGCGCGCGCGCCGAGGCGGCTCTCGACAAGCCAGCTGGTTTCAACAACGACCGGAACCGGCACTGCCAACGCACCGGCATGGCTGAGCAGGACTTGGCTACTCGCCTGATGATCTCGGTCGTCTCGGTCGGCGGCGGCGAAGAGCACGTTGGTATCAACCACGATCACCTGGTGACCCCCGCTTGCCTTTCATGTCGCATGCCCTTGTATCGGCCGTGCCGCACTCTAACCGTGGGCCGATGAGCGGTCAGGCAAGGGGGAGGCGGGTGACGTTGGCGGGGAGGCGGGCGGCGGCGGCGCGGTCGAGGAGCCAGAGGGTGCGGCGGCCGCGGGCGCCCGCGGCGGGCACCTGGACCTGGCCGGCGCCGCCGAGAGCGAGGGCGACGGCCGGGGCCTTCGCGCTGCCGGCGACGAGCAGCCAGACCTCGGACGCCCTGCTGATCGCGCCGAAGGTGAGCGAGAGCCGGACCGGGGGCGGCTTCGGGCAGCCGCGGACGGCGACCACCGTCCGCTCGTCGTAGGCGGCCGGCGACTCCGGGAAGATCGAGGCGACGTGGCCCTCCTCGCCGACGCCCAGCATCAGCACGTCGAACTGCGGCACGTCGCCGTGATCCTCCGGCCGGGCGGCGGCGGCGAGTTCCTGGGCGTACAGCTCGGCCGCCGCCTCCGGGTCGTCGCCGGCCGGGCCGTCCGCGGTCGGGTACGGGTGCACCCGGGCCGGGTCGAGCGGCACCGAATCGAGCAGCGCCTCCCGGGCCTGCACGTCGTTGCGCTCCTTGTGGCCGGCCGGCAGGAACCGCTCATCCCCCCACCAGATGTCCACCCGGCGCCAGTCGACCGCGTCGCGAGCAGGGTTGTCCCGTAGTTCGCGCAGCACGGCGATGCCGATGCCGCCGCCGGTCAGCACCACCGAGGCGGATCCGGTGGCCGCCTGCGCGTCGACCAGCCGGACCACCAGCCGGGCCGCCACCGCCTTGGCGAGCAGGTCCGGCGTGGCGTGGACGACGACTTCGACCTGGCTCATCGGCTCACGAACCGCTCTCCGGCCCGGGCGCCGCCGCCCCGGTGGCCGCCGCCGGCGGCACCACCGGCGGTCGCGACACCACCGGATCGGCCACCAGCCCGGCGCCCGTATCGCCGTTGCCGTTGCCGTTGGCCGGGTCGCGCCAGATGTGGGTCCGCTTGGCCGGCCGGTCGACCAGGCCGGCCACGCCGGTGGCGGCGCTGAGCGCGTCCGCGTAGGTCTCGTCGGCGTCGAGCCGGCGCAGTTCCTCGGCGAGCAGGTCGCCGAGGTCGCGGTCCGGCAGGGTGACCGTGGAGTCCGGCTGGCCGGTGCGGCGCAGCAGCACGTCCCGCCCGGTCTCGGCCCGGCGGGCCTCCAGCCGCCCGCCGTCGTTCAGGTCCACCGCGAGGCCGCTGATGCCGCCGCCGCGCTGCCCGGCCGCGGGCTGTACCGGCACGTGCAGGTGCAGCCGGTCGGACAACCAGCCGGCGAACAGCTGTGCCTGCGGGTCGGCCTCCCGGCCCCAGACCACCGCGGCGGTCGGGGTGGCCCGGACGGTCTCGAACGCCGACGCCACGTAGGCCCGCCACGGGGTGAGCCGGGTCCAGGCCAGGTCGGTGTCGCCGGCGGCGAAGTCGTCGGCCCGCTGCTTCAGCGCGGCGATCGGGTCGGCGCCCTGGCAGACGTCGGTGACCCGGCGCTCGGCGAACACGCCCAGCGGGTCGTGCGCGATGCGGTCCGGCGGATCGCCGTGCCACCAGGTGACCACCGGCGTGTCCGGGGCGAGCAGCGGCAGCGTGACCGACTCGGCGTGCAGCGCCAGCCGGCCGTACATCCGCATCACCACGGCCTCGCCGGGGCCCAGCCGGCCGCCGATGAGCACCTCGGCGTCCAGCCGGGGCACCGGGGCGTCCACCTGCCGGCGGATCACGATCAGCAGCCGGCACGGGTGCCGGGAGGCGGCCGTGGTGGCCGCCGCCTCGGCCTCGGCGACGTCCTTCTCGCTCACCACGGCAACCAGGGTGAGGGCCAGCCCGGACATCACCGCGCCGCCGGTACGCCGCTCGGCCGCAAGCGCCTTGACCACCGCGGTACCGGTGGTGTCCCACAGCGTCGTCATGGTCGTCTCCACACCCGACCATCCCGGGCCAACATCTCGTCGGCCTCCTTGGGTCCCCATTCGCCGGCCCGGTAGCTCGCCGGGGTACGGCCCTGCCAGAACTCCTCCAGTGGATCGATGACCCGCCAGGACGCCTCCACCTCGGCGTTGCGCGGGAACAGCGTCGCGTCGCCGAGCAGCACGTCCAGGATCAGCCGTTCGTAGGCCTCCGGGCTGGACTCGGTGAACGCCTCGCCGTAGAGGAAGTCCATCGAGACGTCCCGGACCTCCATCGACGAGCCGGGCACCTTGGAACCGAACTTGAGCGTCACGCCCTCGTCCGGCTGCACCCGGATGACCAACTGGTTGTGGCCGAGTTCCTCGGTGTCGGTCCGGGAGAACGGCAGGTGCGGGGCCTTCTTGAACAGCACCGCGATCTCGGTCACCCGGCGCGGCAGCCGCTTGCCGGTGCGCAGGTAGAACGGCACCCCGGCCCAGCGCCGGGTCAGGATGCCCAGCTTGACCGCGGCGTACGTCTCGGTGATCGAGTCTTCCGGGACGCCCTTCTCCTGCGTGTAGCCGAGTACCCGCTCGCCGGCCAACCAGCCCTGGGTGTACTGGCCGCGGATCGCGTACTTCTCCAGATCCTGCTCGGCCGGCAGCGCGATCGCCCGCAGCACCTTGATCTTCTCGGTGCGCAGCGACTCCGGGCTGAACTCGATCGGCTCCTCCATCGCGGTCAGCGCGAGCAACTGCAGCAGGTGGTTCTGCATGACGTCGCGGGCGGCGCCGGTCTCGTCGTAGAACCCGGCCCGGGTGCCGATGCCGACGTCCTCGGCCATCGTGATCTGCACCGAGTCGACGAAGTTGGAGTTCCAGATCGGCTCGAACAGCATGTTGGCGAACCGCAGCGCCAGGATGTTCTGGACCGTCTCCTTGCCCAGGTAGTGGTCGATGCGGAACACGTCGGTCGGCGTGAACACGTCGTCGACCAGGCCGTTCAGGTGCAGCGCGGATTCCAGGTCGTGGCCGAACGGCTTCTCCACGACGACCCGGCGCCAGCCGCCGGACTTGTCGTTGTCGGCCATCCCGGTGCGCTCCAGTTGCTTGAGCACCACCGGGAACGCGGTCGGCGGGATGGACAGGTAGAACGCCGCGTTGCCCTTGATGCCGTGCGAGTCGCGCATGTTGTTCAGGCAGGTCGGCGAGCTGGTCGAAGGCGTCGTCGTCGTCGAACGTGCCGGGCACGAACCGGACGTTGCCGGCCAGCCGGGCCCACACCTCCTCCCGCCACGGGGTGCGGGCATGTTCCCGGGCGGCGTCGCGGGCCATGTCCTCGAAGTCGCCGTCGCCCCAGTCCCGGCGGGCGAACCCGACCAGGACGAAGCTGGGCGGCAGCAGACCCGCGGTTGGCCAGGTCGTACAGCGCCGGGATCAGCTTCTTGCGGGCCAGGTCGCCGGTGACCCCGAAGATGACCAGCGCGCAGCGGCTCCGGGATGCGGGGGAGCCGGCGGTCCTGCGGGTCACGCAGCGGGTTCGTCCAGGCCGAGTCCGGGTGCGCGGGCCCATCGTGGCGCGTCATGTCCCCTCCTCGCGGTTGCCAACTCGACCCGTCCCTGGTTGGCCGGTCAACGGTCGGCCAGTCACGGGCTGGCCAGTCACGGGATGGCCTCGAACAGCGCGCCGAGGCCGGCGGCGCGGTCGGTCAGGTGCAGCCGGAGCACCGGCCGGCCGCGACCGGCCAGCGCCTGCAGGTCGCCGGCCGCCTGGGCGGCCTGCAGCGTGCTGAACGTGAACGGCTGGCCGGGCACCGCGAGATCGCCCCGCGGCGTGCCGGTGATCTGCAGGTACGCGCCGACCTGCCGGGCCGCCCTTGTGGTACTGCCCGGTCGAGTGCAGGAACCGGGGCGCCCAGCCGAAGGTGACCGCGTGCTCGGTGCGGCTGGCCAGCAGCCCGCGCAGGTCGGCGGCCGAGGCGTCGGCCTGCCGGTCCAGGTAGGCCATCACCGCGAGGTAGCCGCTGGCCGGGATCGCGTTGAGCACCGCCCGCAACGCTTCCTGCAGCGTGCTGGCGCCGCCCAGCAGTTCGGCGTCGGCGTACACCTCGACCGCGCCTTCGGTGAACGCCGGCGAGGTCGCCGGCAGCCCGGCGGCCAGGATGCGCTTGGTGTTGTCCTTGGACTCCTGCACGTTCGGCTGGTCGAACGGGTCGATGCCGATCACCCAGCCGGCCACCGCGGTGGCGTACTCCCAGGCCAGCAACTGCGCGCCGAGCGGGCCGGAGATCGTCGCCACGGCCCGGTCGGCCGCGCCGTCGGAGGCGCCGCCGATCAGCACCAGCGAGACGTCGTCACCGGACGTGCCGGCGGCGTGCGGACCCTCGACCACAACCGGGAGCAGGCCCTTGCCCTGCTTGCCGGTGGACTCGGCGATCAGCTGCTCGGCCCAGTCGCCGAAGCCGACGATGCCGGAGCCGGCGTCGGCCAGCACGACCTTGTCCCGGCCGAGCGAGTAGGCGGCGCCGAGGGCGAGACCGAGGTCCAGCGCCGGGTTCGCCTCGCTCTGGCCGAGCCCGGGCAGCAGCGCCTCGGCCTCGTCCAGCAGCGCGGCCACGTTCACGCCGGCCAGTGCGGACGGAACCAGCCCGAACGCGGTCAGCGCCGAGTACCGGCCGCCGACGTTCGGGTCGGCCAGCACGACCTCGCGGGCGCCCATCTCCTTGCCGATCTGCTCCAGCGGCGAGCCCGGGTCGGTGACGACGACGAACCGCCGGCCGGCCGCCTCCTCGGACAGCCCGGCGTCGCGGAACGCCTGCAGGTAGGCGCGGCGGTGGCTGTCGGTCTCGGTCGTCCCGCCGGACTTGGAGCTGACCACGACGACCGTGTGCTCCAGCCGGTCGGCGATCGCGGCCGCGACCTGGCCGGGGTCGGTGGTGTCCAGCACGGTCAGCGGCGCGCCGGCGGACCGGGTGATCACTTCGGGCGCCAGCGAGGAGCCGCCCATCCCGGCCAGCACCACGTGGTCCAGGCCCTCGGCCCGCAGCGCGTCGCGCAGCGCGTCCAGCCGGGGGAGCAGCTCGGCGGAGATCCGCGGCGCGTCCAGCCAGCCGAGCCGGATGGTGGCCTCGGACTCCGCCTCCGGCCCCCACAGCGTCGGGTCCTTGCCGGCCAGCCGGGCCGCGAGGTTCTCCTTCTCCGCCCGGGCCCGCAGCTCGGTGACGGCGGCCTGGATGGCGGCCGACTGCTCGACCGACAGATCGGTCATGACGCGCTCCCTGGACGGTCGGCAGCGGCCGGGCCGGCGCCGAGCGGCTGTACCGAACCGTCCGGGCGGACGGTGGCGCCGGCCTGCTGCAGCTGGCCGGTGACCGACTCGATCAGCTCGTGCCAGGAGTCCTCGAACTTGCTCGACGCCCTCGTCCTCGAGTACCTGCACCACGTCGTCGTAGTCGATGCCGACCGCGGCGAGCCGGTCCAGCACCTGCTGCGCGCCGGCGTACTCGCCGGTGACCGTGTCGCCCTTGAACACGCCGTGGTCGGCGACCGCCTTGAGGGTGGCCTCCGGCATCGTGTTCACGATCCCGGGGGCGACCAGGTCGAGCACGTACCGGGTGTCGTCGTAGGCCGGGTCCTTCACGCCGGTGGACGCCCACAGCGGCCGCTGCGGCTTCGCGCCGGCCGCCGCCAGCGCGGCCCACCGCTCGCCGCCGAAGACCTGCTCGTACGTTCTGGTAGGCGAGCCGGGCGTTGGCGATCGCGGCCTGGCCGCGCAGCGCCTTCGCCGCGTCGCTGCCGAGCTTGTCCAGCCGCTTGTCGATCTCGGTGTCCACCCGGGACACGAAGAACGAGGCGACCGAGCCGATCGCGGCCAGGTCATGACCGTTCGCCCTGGCCTGCTCGAGCCCGGCCAGGAACGCGTCCATCACCTGCTCGTACCGCTCGCAGCGAGAAGATCAGCGTGACGTTGACGCTGATCCCGGCCGCCAGCGTGGCGGTGATCGCAGGCAGGCCCTCGGCCGGTGGCCGGGATCTTGATGTAGAGGTTGGGCCGGTCCACCAGCCACCACAGCGCCTTGGCCTCGGCCACCGTGCGGTCGGTGTCGTGCGCGAGCCGCGGGTCGACCTCGATCGAGACCCGGCCGTCCACGGTGCCGGACCGCGTCGTACGCCGGCCGCAGCACGTCGCAGCGCCCAGCGCACGTCGTACGTGGTGATCGCGCGGACCGCCTCGCCGATGTCGGTGCCGCGCAGCGCCAGATCCCTGGTCTGCTCGTCGTACGCGGAGCCCTTCTCCAGCGCCTTCTGGAAGATCGTCGGGTTGGTGGTGACGCCGACCACGTCGCAGTCCCGCACCAGCGTCGGCCAGGTTGCCGGTGCGCAGCCGCTCCCGGGAGATGTCGTCGAGCCAGACCGCGACCCCGGCCTCGGACAGTTGCCTCAGTACCTCGTTGCCCATGCCCTGATCTCCTTCAGTTCCCCGTGGTGCTGCCGGTGATCAGACCGACCCGCTCCAGGCTGGCGTGCGCGGCGGCGACCACCCGGTCCGGGGTGAAGCCGAACTGCTCGAAGAGCACGGTGTACGCGGCGCTCGCGCCGTAGTGCTCCAGGCTGACGATCTCGCCGGCGTCGCCGACCCAGTCCCGCCAGCCCTGCCCGACCGCCGGCCTCCACGCTGACCCGCGCCTTCACGCCGGGCGGCAGCACCTGCTGCTGGTAGGCCCGGTCCTGCTCGCGGAACCACTCCACGCACGGCATCGACACCACACGGGTGGCAACCCCGTCCGCCTCCAGCCTCTTCCGCGCCTCGACCGCCAGCGGCACCTCGGAGCCGGTGCCGATGAGGATCACCTGCGGCAGCCCGTCGCCGGCCTCGGCCAGCACGTACCCGCCGCGCGCGGTGCCCTCGGCCGAGGCGTACACCGACCGGTCCAGCACCGGCAGGTTCTGCCGGGTCAGGCACAGCCCGGCCGGCCGGTCGGTGTGTTCCAGGATCGTCCGCCAGGCCACCACGGTCTCGTTCGCGTCGCCCGGCCGGACCACGTCCAGCCCCGGGATCGCCCGCAGCGCGGCCAGGTGCTCGACCGGCTGGTGCGTCGGGCCGTCCTCGCCGAGCCCGATCGAGTCGTGCGTCCAGACGTAGGTCACCGGCAGCTTCATCAGCGCGGCCAGCCGCACCGCCGGCCGCATGTAGTCGCTGAACACCAGGAACGTGCCGCCGTACGGCCGGGTGCCGCCGTGCAGCGCGATCCCGTTCATGATCGAGCCCATGGCGTGCTCGCGGATGCCGAAGTGCAGCACCCGCCCGTACGGGCCGCCCGGGAACTCCTTGGTCTGGTGCACGGTCGGGACGAACGACGGCTCACCCTTGGGCGTCGTGAGGTTCGACTCGGCCAGGTCGGCCGACCCGCCCCAGAGCTCGGGCAGCACGCCGACGATCGCGCCCAGCGTGTTGCCGGACGCCTTGCGGGTGGCCATGCCCTTCTCGTCCGGCGGGAAGGTGGGCAGCGCGTCGGTCCAGCCGGCCGGCAGGGTGCGGCTGGCCATCCGGTCCAGCAGCGCCCTGCGCTCCGGGTTCGCGGTGGCCCAGGCGTCGAAGCCGACCTGCCACTCCTGGTGCGCCCGCTGGCCGCGCGCCCGCACCTCGCGGGCGTGCGCGAGCACCTCGGGGGCCACGTCGAAGGTCTTGGCCGGGTCGAAGCCGAGCACCTTCTTGGTCGCGGCGACCTCGTCCTTGCCCAGCGCCGAGCCGTGCGCCTTGCCGCTGTTCTGCGCGTTCGGCGCGGGCCAGGCGATGATCGTGCGCAGCTTGATGATCGACGGCCGGTTGGTCTCCGCCTTGGCCGCGGCCAGCGCGTCGGCCAGCGCCGCGACGTCCTCGCCGTACGAGCCGTCGCCGTGCAGGAAGTCGACGGCCTGGGTGTGCCAGCCGTACGCGGCGTACCGGGCCAGCACGTCCTCGGAGAACGCGATGTTGGTGTCGTCCTCGATCGAGATGTGGTTGTCGTCATAGATCAGGACGAGGTTGCCGAGCTGCTGGTGGCCGGCGAGCGAGGAGGCTTCGCCGCTGACGCCCTCCTCGAGGTCGCCGTCGGAGCAGAAGCAGTAGATCGTGTGGTCGAACGGGCTCTCCCCGGGCGGCGTGTCCGGGTCGAGCAGGCCGCGCTCGCGGCGCGCCGCCATCGCCATCCCGACCGAGTTGCCGACCCCCTGGCCGAGCGGGCCGGTGGTGGTCTCCACCCCGGCGGTGTGCCCGTGCTCCGGGTGCCCCGGGGTGAGCGAACCCCAGGTGCGCAGGGCCTGCAGGTCGGACAGTTCCAGCCCGTAGCCGGACAGGTACAGCTGGATGTACAGGGTCAGGCTGCTATGCCCGCAGGAGAGCACGAACCGGTCGCGGCCGGCCCAGCCAGGGTCGCCGGGGTCGTGCCGCAGCACCCGCTGGAACAGCGTGTACGCGGCCGGGGCCAGCGACATCGCGGTGCCGGGGTGGCCGTTGCCGACCTTCTGTACCGCGTCCATGGCCAGCATGCGGACCGTGTCCACAGCACGGGTGTCGATATCGGTCCACCACTCCGGGTAGCTCGCCCGGTTCGGATTTTCTGTCACGCGATGGGCTCCTCGCTGACGGGCCGGGCCACCTGGGCTGACCTCGCCCGTGGCCCCGCACGGTGATCACGCCGAGCGTAGCTGGCACGTCCACCAGGGCTACGGCCGAGGCAATCCCGGCGGACACCTCTGCATCGAATGTTCACTGCTTCGTTAGGTCGGTACCCCCGACCACGCCGTTCATCCCAGCCCCGCCCGGCCGGTCATTTCCGGCCCCGGCCGGGGATCCCGAGCCCAGCCCCGGCCGGGCATTCCAGCCCGGCTCGCCGGCCGCCCCGACCCGCCCGACCCGCGGCGCCGGACCGTCCCGGTGGGGTGGGCCCAGGGCGTCCGGGCCGGGGTCGTATTGTTCCGTCCCGTGACGCACGTCCTGCCGGCCCCGGTTGACCTGCGGGCCGAGCGGGCGGCTCGGCGCCGCCGGTCGGTCGCGGTGCTGCGCGCCTACCTGGCGCTGACCAAGCCGCGGATCATCGAGCTGCTGCTGGTCACCACCGTGCCGGCGATGCTGCTGGCCGCCCGGGGGATGCCCGCGGTGCCGCTGCTGCTGGTCACCGTGCTGGCCGGCACCCTGGCCGCGGCCAGCGCCAACGCGCTGAACTGCTACTTCGACCGGGACATCGACGCGCTGATGCGCCGCACCGGACAGCGGCCGCTGGCCCGGCACGCCGTCACGCCCCGGTCCGCGCTGGTCTTCGGCCTGGTGCTGGGTGTGGTCTCGGTGGCCTGGATGCTGCTGGCCACCAACCTGCTGGCCGCCGCGCTGACCCTGGCCGCGATCGCGTTCTACGTGCTGGTCTATACGCTCGGCCTGAAGCGCCGCACCGCGCAGAACATCGTCTGGGGCGGCGCCGCCGGCTGCATGCCGGTGCTGATCGGCTGGGCCGCCGTGCGCGACTCGCTGGCCTGGCCGCCGGTGGTGCTGTTCGCGATCGTCTTCCTCTGGACGCCACCCCACTTCTGGGCGCTGGCCATGCGGTTCCGCGACGACTACGCCCGCGCCGGGGTGCCGATGCTGCCGGTGGTCGCCACCGCCGACGTGGTCGCCCGCCGGATCGTTGGCTACACCTGGGCCACCGTCGCCGCCTCGCTGCTGCTCTGGCCGCTGGCCACCGGCTGGCCGTACGGCATCGCGGCGGTCGCTCTCGGCGGCTGGTTCCTGACCGAGGCGTACGGCCTGCGCGGCCGGGTCCGCCGCGCGCAGCGCCAGGCGGTCGAGAAGGCCGGCGCGGCCGCCGCGCCCGACCTGCGCGCCACGGCGTCACTGCGGCTGTTCCGCGCCTCCAACCACTACCTGGCCCTGCTCTTCCTCGCCGTCGCCGTGGACGCGCTGCTGGCCCGCTGACGGCTGAGCCGGCCGTGGGCCGGCCCGCCAGCACGGCAACCACCGCTGCGGCGGCGATGGCATCCCAGTACCGATCAGGCTCGGCTGGGCGATCGGCGTTCATCCCCGTCGGCTCCATCCCCGTTCCCGATCCCCGTTCCCGTGGCCGTAGCTCACTGTGACAAACTTGTCACAGTGAGCGAGATGGCGACAGGGTCGGCGGCAATTGCCCCGGCAGCCGGGGGCCGGCTGGCCGAACCAGCCCGGTACAGCCGCCCCAGGTGCCTGCGGTCACACGAAGCGGTCAGCCAATTCCGGATCGCATCCGGACCCCGGTAACCTCTCGGCGTGGTCAGCAGGAACTTTTCGCCGGGCACCGGCGCGCCCCGAGTCACCCGTGACGACCTGTTCCGGCAGCGGATGGCAGGTTCTGACCGGTCCCGGGCGCTGCCGCGGGTCGCGCTGGTGTCCTGCCGGGCGCTTCCGCTGGGCGACGAGGACGCGCCCGCTCTGCTGGCCGCCTGCGTCGGCGCCGGGCTGGACGCCGAATGGCTGGTCTGGGACGACCCGGCCGTCGACTGGACCTCGTACGACCTGGTCGTCATCCGCTCCACCTGGGACTATCCGCCCCGCCGGGACGACTTCGTGGCCTGGGCCGATTCGGTGCCGCGGCTGGCCAACCCGGCCGACGTGATCCGCTGGAACACCGACAAGGGCTACCTGCGCGACCTGGAGCAGGCCGGCCTGCCGGTGGTGCCGACCACCTGGCTCGCGCCCGGCGACGACGTGGTGCTGCCCCGCTCCGGCGAGTACGTGGTGAAGCCCGCGGTCGGCGCCGGCGCCCGGGACACTGCCCGCTACCAGCCCGGACACGCTGAGCTGGCGCGCGAGCACGCGCGCCGGATGCTGGCCGAGGGCCGCGAGGTGATGGTGCAGCCCTACCTCGCCGCGGTGGACGAGGTCGGCGAGACCGGCCTGGTCTACTTCGGCGGCCGGTTCAGCCACGCCGTGCGCAAGAGCGCCCTGCTCACCGGCCCTGACCCCGAGGTCGTCGGCCTCTACCGCGAGGAGGAGATCGAGCCGGCCGAGCCCACCGCCACCGAACGCAAGGTCGCCGAGCTCACCCTGGCCGCCGTCCCCGGCGGCGCCGACCGGCTGCTCTACGCCCGGGTCGACCTGGTGCCCGACCCGGACGGCGACCCCATCGTGCTCGAGGTCGAACTCACCGAGCCGTCCTTCTTCCTCGGCGGCGCTCCGGACGCCGCCGACCTCTTCGCCGCGACCATCATCACCACCCTGACCAGCCGCACCCTCGGCTGACGACTCGCCGGCCGCCGAGCCGCCGGTTGGCGGGTCCCCGACCGGCGAACGCGGCCCGGGTCAACGCACGGCGAGCGCCACGTCCGGCGTGTCGGCAGGCTGTCCGGCCGGGGTGAGCGGGCGGGCGTGCATGGGGAGGAGGGTGCGCAGGGCGGCGATCCAGACCAGGCAGGCGCCGAGCAGGTGGGCGCCGACCAGGACGGCGGGAATGCCGGTGAAGTACTGGACGAAGCCGAGCAGGCCCTGGGCCAGCTCCACACCGAGCAGCACCCGGGCCGCGCGCTGGACGGCGGCGGGGGCGGCTACGGCCCGCAGCGCGACGACCGTGGCCAGGGTGAGGCCGATCAGCAGCATCACCGCGTCGGCGTGCAACTGGGCGACGTTCTGCAGGTCCAGGCCGGTGCGGGCGGCGGCCTTGTCGCCGGCGTGCGGTCCGCTGCCGGTGACCAGGGTGCCGAAGACCAGCACGGCGGCGGTGACCCCGACCAGGACCCGGCCGAGCGCCAGCAGTTCCGGCCGCACCACCGGGTAGGCCGGAAGGTCGGTGCCTTCCCCGGCCCGCCACCAGAGGGCGACCGCGAGCGCCAGGATCACCATCGAGAGCAGGAAGTGGCCGGCGACCGTCCACGGGTTCAGCCCGGTCAGCACGGTGATCGCGCCCAGCACGGCCTGCGCCGGGATGCCCAGCGTCACCGCCAGCGCCAGCCGGACCAGCGGGCGGCGTCGCGGCCGCTGCCGCAGCACGGCGACCAGCGTGGCCAGCACGACCGCGGTCAGCACGAACGTCAGCATCCGGTTGCCGAACTCGATCAGCCCATGCCCGGCGGTCTCCGGTGTCGGCACGTAGGAGCTGTCGATGCACCGGGGCACGGTCGGGCAGCCCAGCCCCGAACTGGTCAGCCGGACGGCCCCGCCGGTGACCACGATGCCGGTGTTGGCCAGCACCGTGGTCAGCGCCAGCCGGCGGACCGTCAGCGCCGAGGCGGGGTCGGTCCAACGCGAGAAGAGCCGGGGCACCCGGTGAGAGTACGACCCGGGTGCCCCGGCACTGGCCGCCCCCTCCCGGCGAAGGGGAGGGAGACCGGGGGAGGCGGCCGGGGTGGGCTGAAGCGGAACTAGCGGGACAGCACCCGGTGCTTCGCGTGCCCGGCCGCGTCCTGTGCCTTGCTGGCGGCGTCGTGCGCCTTGCCGGCGGCGTCGTGCGCCCGCTCGGCGGCCCGGGCGGTCGCCCGGGAGCTGAGATCCTGGGCCCGCTCGGCGGCCCGGGAGCTGAGGTCCGCGGCCCGGTCGACCGCCCTGGAGCCGAGCTCAGCGGCCCGCTCGGAGGCCCGCTCAGCGGCCCGCGAGCCGACGTCCGCGGCCCGGTCGGCGGCCCGCGAACCCACCTCAGCGGCCCGGT
Source organism: uncultured Actinomycetota bacterium (assembly GCA_963714145.1). GTDB lineage: Bacteria > Actinomycetota > Actinomycetes > Mycobacteriales > CADCTP01 > JBBWZH01. The sequence continues at coordinate 959,445 of OY970235.1, forward strand.
CGGCAGCGCGCGAACCCACCTCGACGGCCCGGTCAGCGGCCCGCGAGCCGACCTCGACGGCCCGGTCAGCGGTGTACGCGGCGGCATGCTGGACCCGGTCGGCGGTGTAGGAGGCGGCCTGCGCGGCCACGTCCGGCACCCGGCGGGCCTGGTCGCGCACCCGGTCGCGGCCGTGGCTCAGCGCGTCCAGGGCGGCGTCGGCGGCGTGCCCGCGGCGCTTGTGGCGGCGCCGCCCGGCCGGCAGCGGCAGCGCCGCCAGCACCCGGTTGCGCCGCTTCCGCCTGGACCCGCCCGGGGCCGCCCTGCGCGCGGCCGTGCCGAGCGCCCCGGCGGTCGCCACCAGCGCGGCGGCGGCCTCGGTGACCGAGTCGCGGGTGGCGGTGGCGGCGTGCTCGGCGCCGGACGAGATCCCGTCCGCGGTGCGGTGCGCGATCTGCCTGGTCATCCAGGGCACCGATGGGCGGCCGCCGGTGTCCAGCGAGGCCAGCAGCAGGCCGCCGAGCAGGCCCATGTTCTTCAGGAAGTGGATCTCCTGCTCGCGCCGGGTGGCCGGGTCGGGCTCGTCCCAGAACCGGTGCCCGGCCAGCGTGGTCGGTACCAGGCTGCCGGCCAGGGCCAGCGCCGCCGGCCGGTGCAGCGGGCCGACCGCGAGCAGCACGCCTCCGGCCACCTTCACGGCGCCGTCGATCCGGACGAGCTGGGCGGTGTCGTCCGGCAGCGGTTCGATCGCGTCGGTTATCGGTCCGGTGACCGGCTCGGCCTTCGGGGTGAGCGGTTCGGGGTTGCGCAGTTGCCGGATGCCGCCCTCGATGAACAGGGCGGCAAGCATGACGCGGGCTGCGTGGCGCGGCAGGCTCATCGTCGACCTTCCAAGGACTTGTGGCTGGCTGTGATCTGTCGTCAGCTAGCGACGTACCCCGCCCAGCGGCAATCAAGCCCTCGTCCGGCGGCGAACAAGCCGGTTCGGTTCGGTGGTACGGGCCGCCGGCGGACAACCCGGACGGCCCGGCATACTCACCCACCGTGTCGATCGACCCCCGACTGGCACCGGCCGGGTAAATACGCAAGACTGGTGTTGTGAAAATGGCTCGGGCGGCGGCGGAGCAGGCTGACGCGCCTGCCCTGGAGCCGACGCCGGCGCAGCCATCGGCCCTGCCGGCGGCCGAGCCGGCCGAGCGCACGGTCGACTGCCGCACCCGCGACGAGGTGGCCCGGCTGCTGCTCGAGCACGGCGCCGCCACCGCGGCCAGCCTGGCCAAGCGGCTCGGCCTCTCGCCGGCCGCGGTCCGCCGGCACCTGGAGGCGCTGGCCGCCGACGGTGTGGTGGTCGATCGGGAGCAGCGCCCGCTGGGCCCCGGGCACCGTGGCCGGGGCCGTCCGGCGCGCGAGTTCACCCTCACCCATGAGGGCCGGCAGACCTTCCCGCAGGCGTACGACGACCTCGCCTCGGCCGCGCTCCGGTTCCTCGCCGAGACCGCCGGCGAGCAGGCGGTGACCGCGTTCGTGGAGCAGCGCGCCGGGGTGATCGAGGAGCGGCACGGCGCCGAGATCCGGGCCGCCGGCGACCCGGCCGCCCGGTTGGCGGCCCTGGCCGAGGCGCTGTCCGGCGAGGGCTACGCTGCCTCCGCCCACACCCTCGGCAGCGGCGGGCAGCTGTGCCAGCACCACTGCCCGGTGGCGCACGTGGCAGCCGAGTTCCCGCAGTTGTGCGAGGCCGAGACGCGGGCGTTCGCCCGGCTGCTCGGTACGCACGTGCAACGCCTGGCCACGCTCGCCCGCGGCGACGAGGTCTGCACCACCCACGTGCCGGCGGCCGTCCGCCCGGCTCGCACCACCGCCATTCCGGCCGGCCCAGCCGGCGCGGCAGCCGCACCGCCCCCAGTCACTTCCGGATCCGGGAGGAAGCCCGTATGACCACGACCGCACCCGAGGGTGCGTCTGTCGCACCGCAGGGGCCTGTCCTGACCCAGGACGAGCAGATCGAGTCGCTGTCCCGGTACAAGTTCGGCTGGGCTGACTCCGACACTGCCGGCGCGGGCGCGCGGCGCGGCCTGTCCGAGGACGTCGTGCGGGACATCTCGGCCAAGAAGAGCGAGCCCGAGTGGATGCTCAAGCTCCGCCTCAAGGGCCTGCGGCTGTTCGACAAGAAGCCGATGCCGACCTGGGGTTCCGACCTGAGCGGCATCGATTTCGACAACATCAAGTACTTCGTCCGGTCGACCGAGAAGCAGGCGGCCAGCTGGGACGACCTGCCGGACGACATCAAGTCCACGTACGACCGCCTCGGCATCCCGGAGGCGGAGAAGCAGCGGCTGGTGTCCGGCGTCGCGGCGCAGTACGAGTCCGAGGTCGTCTACCACAAGATCCGCGAAGACCTGGAAGAGCAGGGCGTGATCTTCCTGGACACCGACAGCGGGCTGCGCGAGCACCCGGAGCTGTTCAAGGAGTACTTCTGCTCGGTGATCCCGGTCGGCGACAACAAGTTCGCCGCCCTGAACACCGCGGTCTGGTCCGGTGGGTCGTTCATCTACGTGCCGCCGGGTGTGCACGTCGACATCCCGCTGCAGGCCTACTTCCGGATCAACACCGAGAACATGGGCCAGTTCGAGCGGACGCTGATCATCGTCGACGAGGGCGCCTACGTGCACTACGTCGAGGGCTGCACCGCGCCGATCTACTCGTCCGACTCGCTGCACTCCGCGGTGGTCGAGATCATCGTGAAGAAGAACGCGCGGTGCCGGTACACGACCATCCAGAACTGGTCGAACAACGTCTACAACCTGGTGACCAAGCGGGCCGTCGCGCATGCCGGCGCCACGATGGAGTGGGTCGACGGCAACATCGGCTCCAAGGTCACGATGAAGTACCCGTCGGTGTGGATGGTCGGCGAGCACGCCAAGGGCGAGGTGCTCTCGATCGCGTTCGCCGGCGAGGGCCAGCACCAGGACGCCGGCGCCAAGATGGTGCACGTCGCGCCGAACACGTCCTCCACGATCATCTCCAAGTCGGTGGCCCGGGGCGGCGGTCGCACCTCGTACCGCGGCCTGGTGCAGGTGCAGGAGGGCGCGCACGGTTCCCGCTCCACGGTGAAGTGCGACGCGCTGCTGGTCGACACGATCAGCCGGTCGGACACCTACCCGTACGTGGACGTGCGCGAGGACGACGTGTCGATGGGGCACGAGGCGACCGTCTCCAAGGTCAGCGAAGACCAGCTCTTCTACCTGATGAGCCGCGGCCTGACCGAGGACGAGGCGATGGCGATGGTGGTGCGGGGCTTCGTCGAGCCGATCGCCCGCGAGCTGCCGATGGAGTACGCGCTCGAACTGAACCGGCTGATCGAGCTGCAGATGGAAGGAGCCGTCGGCTGATGGCCGTGCAGGAAACCGCCGCGGACGAGGCGGCGGCAGTGCTTGCTGCCCGGGAGCGCGCGGCCCGGGAGCGCACCGCGCTGGCCGGGCAGGTGCTCGGCCGGGATGTCGGCGCGGCGGCCGGGCCGCCCACCACGCCGGCCACCGGCACCGCGGTGCCGTCCGGCGCCCGGTCCGGCGGCGGCCATTCGCATGGCCCGGGCTCGCGGTCCGGCTCGCCGCCGGAGCGGTTCACGTCCACCAACCCGGACGCGTTCGGCCGCCCCACCGGCCGCGAGGAGGATTGGCGGTTCACCCCGCTGGACCGCCTGACCGCGCTGCTGGAGCCGTTCGAGCCGGACGCGACCGTGGTGTTCGACGCGCAGGTGCCGCCCGAGGTCGAGGTCCGGGACGTGGCCGGCGACGACCCGCTGGTCGGCTCGGTGCTGGCGCCGGCCGACCGGGTCAGCGCGCTGGCCCTGCAGCGGGTCCGGACCGCCCGGCTGGTGACGATCCCGAAGGGCACCGTGCTGGCCGAGCCGGTCTGGCTGACGCTGCGGGCCCGGGCCGGCGCGGGCGCCACCGGGCTGGCGTACGAGCACCTGGTGATCGACGCGCATCCGTTCTCTGAAGCGGTGGTGGTGTTCGACCACGTCGGGTCGGCGCAGCTCGCGTCCAACCTGGAGATCCGGGTCGGCGACGGCGCCGCGCTCACCGTGGTCAGCCTGCAGAACTGGGACGACGACGCGGTGCACCTCGAAGCGCAGGCGGCGCAGGTCGGGCGGGACGCCAAGCTCCGGCACATCGTGGTCACGCTCGGCGGCAACCTGGTCCGGATCACGCCGACGGTGCGGTTCACCGGGCCGGGCGGCGACGCCGAACTGCTCGGCATCTCGTTCGCGGACGCCGGCCAGCACCAGGAGCACCGGCTGTACGTGGACCACGCGGTGCCCCGGTGCCGCAGCCGGGTCACCTACAAGTCGGCGCTGCAGGGCGAGGACGCGCACACGGTCTGGATCGGCGACGTGCGGATCCGGCCGGGCGGCGTGCAGACCGACACGTACGAGCTGAACCGCAACCTGCTGCTGACCGACGGCGCCCGGGCCGACTCGGTGCCGAACCTGGAGATCGAGACCGGCGAGGTGGTCGGCGCCGGGCACGCCAGCGCGACCGGCCGGTTCGACGACCTGCAGCTGTTCTACCTGATGTCGCGCGGCATCCCGGCCGAGGAGGCCCGCCGGCTGGTGGTCCGCGGCTTCTTCGCCCAGGTGATCGAGCAGATCGGGGTCCCGGAGGTGCAGGAGCGCCTGACCGCCGCGATCGACGCCGAACTGACCCAGGTGGGGTCATGAGCGGAGCGGAGCGCAGCGGCGTCTGGACTGAGGCAACGCGCCGACGAAGTCGCTGCGCGGGGCCGAGGGAAGACGTCGCGTTTGGCGCGGAGCGCAGCGAACAGGATGGGTCATGAGCGGAGCGGAGCGCACCGGCGTCTCGACTGAGGAGCAGGAGCCGGCCCGGTGGGTGCGCGCCTGTCCGCTGGCCGAGGTTCCGGAAGATGGCGCGGTCCGGGTCGACCTGGGCCGCAACCCGGTGGCGATCGTCCGTACCGAGGGCGAGGTCTTCGCGATCCGGGACGTCTGCTCGCACGCCGACGTGCCGCTGTCCGAGGGCGAGGTGGACGGCACCACGCTGGAGTGCTGGCTGCACGGCTCGCGGTTCGACCTGCGCACCGGCCAGCCGACCGGGTTGCCGGCGACGAAGCCGGTGCCGGTGTACCAGACCATGATCGACGGGGACGACGTGCTCGTCCGCATAGAGGAGAAGTAGTGGCCACCCTGGAGATCCGTGACCTGCACGTGTCGGTGGAGGGCGCGGCGGACGACATCCTGCGCGGGGTCGACCTGACCGTCCGGGCCGGCGAGACACACGCGCTGATGGGGCCGAACGGCTCGGGCAAGTCGACGCTGGCGTACTCGATCGCCGGGCACCCGAAGTACACGGTCACCCGCGGCAGCATCCTGCTCGACGGCGAGGACGTGCTGACGATGACGGTGGACGAGCGCGCCCGCGCGGGCCTCTTCCTCGCCATGCAGTACCCGGTCGAGGTGCCCGGGGTGTCGGTGTCGAACTTCCTGCGCACCGCGGCCACCGCGGTCCGCGGCGAGGCGCCGAAGCTGCGCACCTGGGTGAAGGAGGTCAACGAGGCGATGGCCGGCCTCGGCGTGGACAAGGCGTTCGCCGAGCGGAACGTCAACGAGGGCTTCTCCGGCGGCGAGAAGAAGCGGCACGAGATCCTGCAGCTCGCGCTGCTCAAGCCGAAGATCGCCATCCTGGACGAGACCGACTCAGGGCTGGACGTGGACGCGCTGCGCGCGGTCTCCGACGGGATCAACCAGGTGCGCCAGTCGGGCGAGGTCGGCATGCTGCTGATCACCCACTACACCCGGATCCTGCGCTACGTCCGGCCCGACTTCGTGCACGTCTTCCACAGCGGCCGGATCGTCGAGGAGGGCGGCCCGGACCTGGCCGAGCAGCTCGAGGACGAGGGCTACGAGCGGTTCACCGGCACCGCGGAGCCGGCGGCCGTCGGGGGGCCCGGCTCGTGACCGTCACCCTGGGCGCCGGCCCGCTGGACGTGGAAGCGCTGCGCAAGGACTTCCCGATCCTGTCCCGCACCGTCCGGGACGGGCACCGGTTGGTCTACCTGGACAGCGGCGCCACCTCGCAGAAGCCGCGGCAGGTGCTGGACGCCGAGCGGGAGTACTACGAGCGGCACAACGCGGCCGTGCACCGCGGCGCGCACCAGCTGGCCGAGGAGGCCACCGACGCCTACGAGTCGGCGCGGGCCCGGATCGGCGCGTTCATCGGCGCGCCCGAGGGCGAGATCGTCTTCACCAAGAACGCCACCGAGGCGCTCAACCTGGTCGCGTACTCGATGAGCAACGCCGCCTTCTCGGCCGAGCCGGCCGCGGCGCGGTTCCGGCTCGGCCCGGGCGACGAGGTCGTGGTGACCGAGATGGAGCACCACGCGAACCTGGTGCCGTGGCAGCAGCTCTGCCTGCGCACCGGCGCCACGCTGCGCTGGTTCGGGCTCACCGACGACGGCCGGCTGGATCTGTCCGATGTGGACGGCGTGATCACCGGGCGGGTCAAGGTCGTCGCGCTGGTGCACCAGTCCAACGTGCTCGGCACGGTGAACCCGCTGGACGCGATCGTGGCCCGGGCGCACCAGGTCGGCGCGCTGGTGGTGCTGGACGCCTGCCAGTCCGTGCCGCACATGCCGGTGGACGTGGCCGACCTCGGCGTCGACTTCCTCGCCTTCTCCGGGCACAAGATGCTCGGCCCGACCGGCATCGGGGTGCTCTGGGGCCGGCGCGAGCTGCTCGAGGCGATGCCGCCGTTCCTCACCGGTGGCTCGATGATCGAGGTCGTCCAGCTGGCCGAGAGCACGTTCGCGCCGCCGCCGCAGCGGTTCGAGGCCGGCGTGCCGATGACCGCGCAGGCGGTCGGGCTCGGTGCCGCGGTCGACTACCTGACCGCGGTCGGCATGGCCAACGTGCACGCGCACGAGCAGCTGCTGACGGCCTACGCGCTGGACGCGCTCGGCACCGTGCCCGGGGTGCGGGTGATCGGCCCGCCGGACACGGTGGCCCGCGGCGGGGCGGTCTCGTTCGTGGTGGACGGCATCCACCCGCACGACGTCGGCCAGGTGCTGGACGACGTCGGCGTGGAGGTGCGGGTCGGGCACCACTGCGCCTGGCCGATCGTCCGCCGGTTCGGCGTCCCGGCGACCACCCGCGCCACGTTCTACCTCTACAACGACACCGGCGACATCGACGCGCTGGTGGCCGGGGTGCGGCACGCCAAGAAGTTCTTCGGGGTCTCCTGATGCAGCTGGAGTCGATGTACCAGGAGATCATCCTGGACCACTACAAGCACCCGCACGGCCGCGGCCTGCGCGAGCCGTTCGACGCCGAGGTGCACCACGTCAACCCGACCTGCGGGGACGAGGTCACGCTGCGGGTCGCCGTCAGCGGGGACGCCGCGGACGCGAAGGTCGTCGACGTCTCGTACGAGGGGCAGGGCTGCTCGATCAGCCAGGCGTCCACCTCGGTGCTGACCGACCTGGTGGTGGGCAAGCCGGTGGCCGAGGCGCTGGCCGTGTACGAGGCGTTCCTGGCGCTGATGCGGAGCAAGGGCCAGCCCGGCGGCGAGGAGCAGGAGGAGCTGCTGGAGGACGCGGTCGCGTTCGCCGGCGTGTCCCGCTACCCGTCCCGGATCAAGTGCGCGCTGCTCGGCTGGGCGGCCTGGAAGGACGCCACCGCCCGCGCGGTTGCTAGCGTTGGCGTGGCCGAGGAAGGGAAGCTGGCATGAGCGAGCGCCGGGCACCGGAGGCCTGGTCGGCCCGGGGGACGAGGGCCGGGCTGGCCGGAGGCGGCGAGGCCGAGCGAGCAGCGACGACGGCTGGGATGCCTGCGGCACGAAGGCGGACCAGGCGAGAGGAGCGGGCACAGTGAGCGAGAAGCCGGCGGTTGCTGACGTCGAGGAGGCCATGCGGGATGTGGTCGACCCGGAACTCGGCATCAACGTGGTCGACCTCGGGCTGGTCTACGGCCTCTCGGTGGACGACGCGAACGTGGTCACCATCGACATGACGTTGACGTCGGCGGCCTGCCCGCTGACCGACGTGATCGAGGACCAGGCCCGCACCGCGCTGTGCGAGGGTCCCGGCGGCGGCCTCGCCTCCGACATCAAGATCAACTGGGTCTGGATGCCGCCGTGGGGCCCGGACAAGATCAGCGACGACGGCCGGGAGCAGCTCCGCGCGCTCGGCTTCAACGTGTGACCGAGCTGCCCCACCCGGCCGTTTCGCCCCACCCCGCCGTTCCAGCGCACCCGGCGGCACCGTCGCCGGCAGTGCTGTCAGCGACCCGCAGTCCCATCCCGCCGAGCCGGCAGCCCGAGCCGCCGGCCCGGCTACCCGAGCCGCGGAGCCGGCTGCCCGAGCCGGGCGGTCGGTTGGCCGGTCTGCTGGCCGGTGTCGCCGCGGATCGGTTTCCGCCGGCCGATCTGGGGCTGGAGGTGTTGCCCCGGCCGCCGGGAGGCCGGCTGGCCGCCGCGGTCGTCGGGCTGACGGCGTACACGGTGGTGGCCGCCGACGTGGACGCCGGCTGGGTGCGCGAGCAGTTGCAGCCGCTGGACTCCCTGTCGCTGCGGATGGGGCCGCGGTTCCTGGTCGCGCTGGCCGACCGGGTTGGCGCCGAACCCGGCAACCTGGACATCCTCCTGATCGCCCCGCCGCGCCCCGCCGGACCGCCGGCGGTGGCCGATCCGGTGCTCGCCGGCCTGGTCCGGGTGGGCGACGACGGCCAGCGGGAGCACCGCCGGCTGGCCCGCGCCCGCCGCTACCGGGACGACGTCCGCGCCTATGCGATGGCCGGCGCGCTGCTGATCCTCGGCCGCGGCCTGGCCGGCCGCTGGGAGGTGGCGGTGGAGGTGGACGAGGCGTACCAGGGCCGCGGCCTGGCCCGGCGGCTGGTTGCCGCGGCGCCGGCGCTGGTGCCGCCGGGCGAGCCGCTGTGGGCGCAGATCAGCCCGGGCAACACGGCGTCGGTGCGGGCCTTCCTGGCCGCCGGCTACCGGGCGGCCGGCGCCGAGATCCTGTTCATAGCGTCACGCTGACCAGCGGCTGACCGCCGGCCCGCTGGATCTCTATCCGGCTGATCTGCTCCATCGGCAGCGAAACCGGGCTTTCCAGCCGGATGCCGTCGGTCGGCCGGGTCACCATCATGCTGCCGCCGGCTTCGGGCGTGCCGCCGACCGACCACACCACCATCTGGCACTTCCAGCCGGGTTGGAGCTTGCCGGTGACGAGGGCGTCGACCTGGGTTCCGCCGGGCTGCGAGCGCAGCGTCACGATCACGGCAACGCCGGTGCTCGGGCTGACCGCGCTGACCGTGTGGTTGGCGGGGGCGGCGGAACCGGCGGTGGGGGAGAGGGCCCGCGGGCTCGGCTCGCCGCCCCCGGGCCGGCCGGTGCGCACGACAACGCTGACCGCGACGGCGGCGACCACCGCCGCGGCGGTGGCAACGGCGACCGCCGCCAACCAGGTCGCCCGGCGGGTGGTCCGGGCCGACCGGGCGAGTCGGCGTTGCGCGAGTTCGGCACCGGCCGGCGCGGGGCCGTGGGCGGTATCCGGAGCCCGGCGATCGAACCGCCGCCGATCGCCGGTCGGGCCGGGCCCGGCCCGACCGGGGGTGGCCGGATCGGGGCCGTTCGGACCGGGGCGGCTCTGGCCGGCGTCGCTCTGGCCGGCGTCGGCCGGGCCGGGGCCGTCGGCGCGGGCGGCGTAGCGGTTCGGGCGGTAGCTGGCGGGGCGGCCGTCGAGGCCGGCCGCGGTGATGTCCGGCGGGACGCTGCCCAGGGCGCCGAGCGTCTCGGCCAGTTCGAGATATTCAAGCTGGCAGCCGGCGCAGGTGCGCAGGTGCGTCTCGACGTCCTTGGTCTCGCCCGGCTCGAGCGCACCCAGAACGTAGGCGCCCAGGGAGATTCGGAACTCCTGCTCGGTCATCTACTGCCCGGCTCCGCGCGCAGCGGGGTGGCCGGGCCGACACGCGTACCCGGGCATCGGCCGTGGTCCTTCCAGAGTTGGTCTGACTACTGGAATACGTCGGGGTCGGCCGGGCGGTTCATTGCCGGATGTGACGGCGGCCACATGGGTGATATGCCCGGCCGAAACACGGACGACCCGGCCGCCACCCGCTGGGTAGACTGCGGGGGTGACTCCACGGATGTGCTGATCGGGCCAGGATGCCCGCGCCGCGGCCTACCGGCGCGCGCGGGCGCCGCCGCCGCCGGGTGCCAGCCACCCCGCGTGCCGCCCTGGCCGTCCCGTCCCATCCGGAGTTGACTGATCATGATCACCGTTACTGACCTGGAGCTGCGCGCGGGCTCGCGCATCCTGCTGACCGCGCCCATCCTGCGGGTCCAGCCGGGCGACCGGATCGGCCTGGTCGGCCGCAACGGCGCCGGCAAGACCACCACGCTGCGGGTGCTCGCCGGCGAGGCGCTGCCGTACGGCGGCAAGATCGACCGGCGCGGCGAGGTCGGCTACCTCCCGCAGGACCCGCGCACCGGCGACCTGGACGTGACCGCCCGGGACCGGGTGCTGTCCGCCCGCGGCCTGGACACGCTGCTGCACCAGATCGAGAAGGCGCAGGTCGAGCTGTCCGCGGCGGTGGACGACACGGCCCGGGACGTGGCGGTCCGCCGGTACGGCCGGCTGGAGGACCGGTTCGCCGCGCTCGGCGGGTACGCCGCGGAGAGCCGAGGCGGCCCGGATCTGCGCCAACCTCGGGCTGCCCGACCGGGTGCTGGGGCAGACGCTGCGGCACCCTGTCCGGCGGCCAGCGGCGCCGGGTCGAGCTGGCCCGGATCCTGTTCAGCGACGCGTCGCACGCTGCTGCTGGACGAGCCGACCAACCACCTGGACGCCGACTCGATCGGCTGGCTGCGCGACTTCCTGCGCGGCCACACAGGGCGGGCTGATCGTGATCAGCCACGACGTCGACCTGCTCGACGCCGTGGTGAACAAGGTCTGGTACCTGGACGCCAACCGGGCCGAGGTGGACGTCTACAACCTGGGCTGGAAGAAGTACCTGGAACAGCGGGAGACCGACGAGCGGCGGCGGCGCCGGGAGCGGGCCAACGCGGAGAAGAAGGCCGGCGCGCTGTTCGCCCAGGCCGACAAGATGCGGGCCAAGGCGACCAAGGCGGTGGCCGCGCAGAACATGGCCCGGCGGGCCGAGAAGCTGCTGTCCGGGCTGGAGGGCGAGCGCAAGGCCGACCGGGTGGCCAGGGTCCGGTTCCCGACCCCGGCCCCGTGCGGGCAGCACCCCGCTGACCGCGTCCGGGCTGTCCAAGTCGTACGGGTCGCTGGAGGTCTTCACCGACGTCGACGCTGGCCGTCGACCGCGGTCCCGGGTGGTCGTGCTCGGCCTGAACGGCGCCGGCAAGACCACGCTGCTGCGGATGCTGGGCGGGCATCGAGCAGCCGGACACCGGCGAGGTCGCGCCCGGGCACGGGCTGCGGCTGGGCTACTACGCGCAGGAGCACGAGACGCTGGACGTCGACCGCACCGTGCTGGAGAACATGCGCTCGGCCGCACCCGACCCGACCGACACCGAACTGCGCCGCATCCTCGGCGCGTTCCTGTTCTCCGGCGAGACGGTCGACCAGCTGGCCGGCACGCTGTCCGGCGGCGAGAAGACCCGGCTGGCGCTGGCCATGCTGGTCGTCTCCGGCGCCAACGTGCTGCTGCTGGACGAGCCGACCAACAACCTCGACCCGATCTGCCGCGAGCCAGGTGCTGGACGCGCTGGGCACCTACACCGGCGCGGTCGTGCTGGTCACCCACGACGAGGGCGCGGTGGACGCGCTCACGCCCGGAGAAGGTCATCCTGCTGCCGGACGGTGTCGAGGACGCCTGGAGCGACGACCTCGCCGACCTGGTCGCCCTGGCCTGACCAGGCTTGCTCCGCGCCGCCGCACCCGCGCTCACCAGGGGCTGCGGAGGATGGCCTGCAGGCAGATCGCGGTGGCCGCGCCGGCGGCGAGCAGCAGCAGCTGCGGCCGCGGCGGCGGCCCACCGCGGTGGGCCGGGGCGACCGCGCCGATCAGCAGCCAGGGGAAGAACGGCAGCCAGGCCCGCTCCGCCTCGCCGTGGGTCAGGCCGGCCGCGATCGTCCAGGCGACCGAGAGCACCCCGCCGACCAGGAACGGCCAGCCCGGCGTGAGCCGCACCTTGCGGGCGGAGGCGACCAGCGCGGGCCCGGCGGCCAGCACCAGCACCACCAGCCCGAGCAGGGTCCAGACCAGTGCCGAGCCCGGGGCGCCGGCCCAGCCGGCCAGGTTCCGCCGGCTGCCGGCCAGCCCTTCCGGCCAGGAGAAGCCCAGCGACTCGGCGGCGACCAGCGGCAGCAGCGCGAACATCCCGGTGGCCACGTTCAGCAGTGGCCGGCGCCGGACAAAGTAGACGCACAGCACGGTGGCGGCCAGCCAGATCACCGCGTACGAGTAGAGGGCGGACAGCCCGAGCAGCAGCCCGCACAGCGACGCCCAGAGCAGCCGGGCCGGGCCGGGGCGGCCGGGCCGGCTGCCCACGGTGGCGACGGCGATGAAGGCGGCGCCGAGCGCGGCGGTGACCGCGTCCACGTTGACCGCTACCCAGGGCGCGTACGGGGCGAGCACCAGCACCGGCAGCAGCCGGCGGGCGGCCGGCTCGCCGCACAGTGACCGGACCGCCGCGGCGACCAGCGGGGTGACCAGCGCGCCGACCAGGGTCACCGCGACGCCGAGCAGCACCGGCCGGTGCAGCCCGAGCCGGCCGGCGGCCCAGAGCAGCAGTACCGGCAGCGGCGGGTGGTCCCGGGTGGCCGGCGAGTCGGCGGCGTGCGCGGCGAAGCCGGTCAGGTAGCCGCCCGGGTCGTCGCCGACCCTGGGCAGTTCGGCCAGGTAGCCGGCGCCGGCCAGCCCGTGCGTCAGGCCGGTGCTGCCGTCCACCGCGACCAGGGCCAACGTCCAGGCGGCGGTGCCGGCGTAGCCGGTGAGCTGCAGCACCGGCCAGCCGAGCCGGTCCGGGATCCCGTTGGCGACCGCCAGCAGCACCAGCACCGCGACGGTCGGGGCGAGCAGGCTGGCCGGGTTGACGATCAGGTGATATCGGCCGGCGAACGGGGCCGCGGCGGTACCCAGCCGGGCACCGAGGCCGACCGCGAGCAGGGTCAGGCCCAGCCCGAGGCCGGCCAGCAGCAGCCAGCCGGTGAGGTCCAGCAGCTCGGTGCGGCGCTCCGCCGCGAGGTCCGGACCCTCGACCGCCGGCTCGGGCGGCGGCGCCGGGTGGCTGTCCGCCGGCGGCGCCGGGTGGCTGTCCGCGATGCCGCCGGACGTGCCGTGGGGGCCGGATTCTGCCCCCCGCGACCGCCGCATGCGGCGCAGCCTACGGGCATCCCACCGACGAGATCACCGGGTCGGGTGGTGCGGAGCGGCTCACTGGGTGATCATGGGTGCGCCGGACCGTCCGGCGACGGCCCGTACCGGCGGCACCCCGTCGGTCCCGGGCAGCGTTCCAACACCCACGACAACGGAGGGTCGCAAGGTGGCAGACCTCAAGAAGGGCGCTCGCATCACCGGGACCGCACGCGACAAGCTCGCCGCCGATCTGCGCAAGAAGTACGACCAGGGGCAGAGCATCCGGGCGCTCGCCGAGTCATCCGGGCGGTCCTACGGCTTCGTCCACCGCATCCTGACCGAGTCCGGCACGAACCTGCGGGGCCGGGGCGGCGCGACACGGCGGAAGAAGAAGTCCTGACCGCTCCGCTTCGGGGGCACGGTGAGCCGGTCGGAGGGCCGGCGGCCGCGGTTCGGCTGGCCCGGGCCGGCCCGGTCGCCACGGTCACGCTCGATCGGCCGGAACGGCTGAACGCGCAGACGCCGCACACCTGGGACGCGCTGCGCGAGGTGGGGCGATCGCTCCCCGGCGACATCCGGGTGGTGGTCGTGCGGGGGAACGGTCGAGCCTTCTCGGCCGGGTTGGACCGGGCCGCCTTCCTGCCGGGCGGCATCCCCGACACCATCGGGCCGGCTGAACTGGTCGCGCTGCCGGCGGCCGAGGCGGACGCGGTCATCGCCGGCTACCAGCAGGCCTTCAGCTGGCTGCGGCGGCCGGATCTCATCTCGGTGGCCGCGGTGCAGGGGCACGCGATCGGTGCCGGCTGCCAGCTGGCGTTGGCGTGCGATCTGCGGGTGCTCGCCGCCGACGCGCAGCTGGCGCTGCCCGAACCCACCCTGGGCCTGGTGCCGGACCTGGGTGGTACCGCCCCGCTGGTGGACGCGGTCGGCTACTCGCGGGCGCTGGAGATCTGCCTGACCGGCCGCCGCGTCGGCGCGGAGGAGGCGCTGCGGCTGGGGCTGGCTACCGCGGTGGTCCCGGCGCCGGAGCTGGCCGGCGCGGTCGGCGACCTGGTGGCCGCGCTGCTGGCGGCACCGCGGGGCGCCGCCGTCGAGACCAAGGCACTGCTGCTGGGCGCCGCCGAGCGCAGCCGCAGCCGCGACGATCAGGAGGGGGCCGAGCGCGCCGCGCAACTGCGCCGGCTGCGCGACCTGATGACGCCTGAGGCAGACTGAGCGGACTGGCAGGGCTTCCGCCGTGCGCGTAATCCGGCCCGGCACGGCGGGTGACGGAAGCTGGGGTACCGGCCGCGGTGTTCTTTCCGCGGTTCCCGGTGCACGGTTCCCGCTGCGGGGGCCCTGGCGAGAGGTTGCTGTCGATGTCGATGTCCGGACCGCCCCCGCCCTGGCACATGCTCAGGTCGTACCGGCGGGACCGGTCGGTGGCGGCGACCAAGCTCGCGCCCGGTACGGTCCGCCGGATCGCCCGGTTCGCCCGGCCGTACCGCTCCGAACTCGGTGTGTTCCTGCTCGCGGTGACGATCAGCGCGCTGATCGGCGTCGCCACGCCGGTGCTCGCGGGTCGGGTGATCAACCCGATCGCGTCCGCCGGCGGTCGGCACGGGTCGGCCGCCGTGGTGGTGCGGCTGGCCGTGATCATCGCCGTGCTCGCGGTGCTCGACGCCGTGCTCTCGCTGGCCCAGCGCTGGTACTCGTCCCGGATCGGCGAGGGCATGATCTACTCGACCTGCGCACCCAGGTGTTCGACCACGTGCAGCGGATGCCGCTGGCCGTTCTTCACCCGCACCCAGACCGGCGCGCTGGTCAGCCGGCTCAACAACGACGTGATCGGCGCGCAGCAGGCGTTCACCTCGACGCTGTCCGGCGTGGTCGTCAACGTGATCGAGCTGGTGCTCACCGCCGCGGTGATGTTCTCGCTGTCCTGGCAGATCACCGCGCTGTCGCTGGTGCTGCTGCCGGTGTTCGTGCTGCCGGCGCGCCGGGTCGGCACGCCGGCTGCCGGCGATCACCCGCGAGTCGTACCAGCTCGAACGCGACGATGAACGCGACGATGACCGAGCGCTTCAACGTCTCCGGCGCGCTGCTGGTGAAGCTGTTCGGCCGGCCGGCGGAGGAGTCGGCCGCGTTCTCCGGCCGGGCCGGCCGGGTCCGCGACATCGGCGTCACCTCGGCCATGTACAGCCGGACGTTCTTCGTCGCGCTGGCGCTGGTCGCCTCGCTGGCCCAGGCGCTGGTGTACGGCCTGGGCGGCTGGTACGCGCTCAACGGCCGGCTCGACGCCGGCACCGTGGTCACCCTGGCGCTGCTGCTGACCCGCCTCTACGGGCCGCTGACCGCGCTGTCCAACGTCCGGGTCGACGTGATGAGCGCGCTGGTCTCGTTCGAGCGCGTCTTCGAGGTGCTCGACCTGCCGCCGCTGATCGACGACGCGCCGGACGCGGTGCCGCTGCCCGCCGGCGCCCGCTCGATCGAGTTCGCGCGACGTGCGGTTCCGCTACCCGACCGCGGCCGAGGTCTCGCTGGCGTCGCTGGAGGACGTGGCGGTGCTGGACACCGCGCCGGCCACCGAGCCGGTGCTGCACGGGGTGTCGTTCACCGTCGAGCCCGGGCAGCTGGTCGCGCTGGTCGGCCCGTCCGGCGCCGGCAAGACCACGACAGCCATGCTGGTGCCGCGGGTCTACGACGTCGACCGGCGGCGCGGTGCTGGTCGGCGGCGTCGACGTGCGGGACGGCGACCCTGGAGTCGCTGCGCGACGCGATCGGCGTGGTCACCCAGGACGCGCACCTGTTCCACGAGACGATCGCGGAGAACCTGCGCTACGCCGCGCCGGACGCGCACCGACGACGAGCTGTGGCAGGCGCTGGACGGCCGCGCAGATCGCCGACCTGGTCGCGCTCGCTGCCGGACGGGCTGGACACCGTGGTCGGCGAGCGCGGCTACCGGTTCTCCGGCGGCGAGAAGCAGCGGCTCGCGATCGCCCGGCTGCTGCTCAAGGCGCCGTCCATCGTGATCCTCGACGAGGCCACCGCGCACCTGGACTCGGAGTCGGAGGCGGCCGTGCAGCGGGCGCTGTCCGCGGCGCTGGCCGGCCGGACCTCGCTGGTGATCGCGCACCGGCTGTCCACCGTCCGGGAGGCCGACCAGATCCTGGTGGTCGACGGCGGCCGGATCGTGGAGCGCGGCCCGCACGAGGAGCTGCTCGCCCGCCGGCGGCCTGTACGCCGAGCTGTACCGCACCCAGTTCGAACGCCAGGCAGCACTGGAACCGGCCGAGCCGGACGGCCCAGCCGGTGGCCCGGCGGCTGACCCCGATGCGGCGATCGAGCCCGATGCGCCGGTCGAAGCCGGTGCGGCGGTCGAGCCGGGTGCGCCGGTCGAGCGGGTGGGCTAGCCCCGTCTTTCGCACGTGGGGGTGGGTGGGGCTGGGGCGGTGGTTTGTCTTGATCATCTTATCGTGGCGGGATGCGGGAACGACGGGCTCGGCTACCGATTGCGTATGGCACGGCGAGTGTGGAGAAGGCGCTGGGTGCGTTGCCGGTGGTGGCCGACTACTGCCGGCGGCTTGACCTGGCCGGGATCGTCGACCGGGCCTGCCCGATCCGGGAAGACGTGGCGATCCTGACGCACGGGCAGGTGGTCGAGGCGTTGGTGGCCAACCGGCTGACCTCGCCGTCGCCGTTGTACCGGGTGCAGGACTGGGCGCGGGCGTGGGCGGTGGAGGAAGCGCTGGGTATCGAGGCGTCCGCGTTGGGCGATGACCGGATCGGCCGTGCGTTGGACGCGATCGCGCCCGACTCGACCGGGTCGTCGGGTCGGTCGGGGCACAGGCGATCGCCGCGTTCGGGGTGGATGTGTCCCGGCTGCATTGGGACATGACTTCGATCTCGTTGTACGGCGCCTATGAGCAGGCCGAGGAGGACTTCGCGGCCCCGAGGTTCGGCCACCCGAAGGACCGGCGCCCGGATCTGAAGCAGATCCAGGCCGGGCTGGCGGTGACCGGGGACGGCGGGATTCCGGTCTGGCACCGCGGCTACGACGGCGGCGCGGGCGAGGTCGCCCAGGTGATCGGTGCGATGACCGCGTTGCGGCAGATGGCCGGGCCGAGAAGGTTTCTGCTTGTGGGGGACTCCAAGCTGGTCTCCTACGGCAACCTGCACGCGATGACCACCGCCGGGGTCCAGTTCATCGCTCCGGCGTCCAAGCTCTACGTCGGCGCCGCCGAGCTGGCTACCCTCGACGCCCAGACGGCCACCGTCGTGGACTATGTGGCCGGCCGCGACCGCGGCAAGCCCGCCGCAGCGCGGGGTGGCTGGCGGGTGGCCGAGGACACGCTCACCGTGCCCGGCAAGAAAAAGAAGGACCCTGTGCTGCGGCTGCGACGGGTGTTCGTGCACTCCAGCGCGCGGGCCGCCGCAGCGGCCGCCGCGCGGGCCAAGAAGCTCGACCGCGCCACGGGCGACCTGCAGCGGCTGACACGCGGACTCGGGTCGCGGCACTATCCGAGCGAGCAGGCCGTGACCGACCGGGTCACCGCCATCGCCGCCGGCCGCCGGGTGAAGACCTATCTGCGCGCCCAGACCGGCACCGACCCCGCTACCGGCAAACCCACTCTGACGTGGTGGTTCGACCAGGCCGCAGTGGACACCGAGGCGGCCACCGACGGCTGGTACGCCCTGCTGACCAACCTCGACCCCGCCACCGCCGATGCCGCCGGGGTGCTGACCCGCTACAAGGGCCAGGAGGTCGTGGAACGCCGCTACAGCGCATTCAAGGGCCCACTCGCGGTGGCACCGATGTTCCTCAAGACCAACCGGCGCATCGAAGCCCTGATCACCATCATCTGCCTGGCCCTGCTGGTCTTCTGCCTGGCCGAGCGTTCCGTGCGCGCCGCACTACACCCGGACACCACCATGACCGGGCTGTATCCCGGACAGAAAACCAAACCCACCGCGACACTGATCTTCGCAGCCCTGGCCCGGCTACGACTGATCCCGGCCACCAACGATCAGCCAGCGACCATCCCGCAACCCGGCCCCGTCCAGGCCCGACTACTCGATCTCCTTGCAGTCGACCCCACCCAACCGCCATGATCAACAAATCCCGCGACCCCGGGAGCATCCCACTCACTCCCATGTGCGAAAGACCCGGCTAGCCGGTCGCCGTGCCGGGCCGCTCGGCCGGCCAGTTCCAGATCGGGACCTCGCGCAGCGGGTGCAGTTCGGCGTCGGTGCGGGCGTGCGAGTTCTGCATGGCGACGTGGGTGCCGAACTCGACGTGCTCGCGCAGGGCCTGCCGGAACGGCGCGTCGGCCGGCAGCCCGGCCTCGTCCGCCGCGGCCAGGTACAGGTCGACGAAACGCTGGCGTTGCGCTTCGGTAATGTTCAGGTGCCGGTGAATGTCGATGAGCCGCTGGAAGCCACCCATTTCCTGGGTGAATGTGGCCGGCCCGCCAAATGTCTCCGCCTCGAATGCGGTCAGTACCGGGACGTGTTCCGGCTTGCCCGCGCCGAACAGCGGCACCAGCAGCGGGTCGGCCAGCACGTGCGCATAGAACACCTCGACAAAATGCCGCAGCCCTTCTTCGCCGCCAGCGTGTTCATAGAGTGACTCCACAATTCGATCCTCACAGTGCGGGTGGCCGACTGTCAATGCGGCGCGGCCGGGCCGTCGCCCAGCGGCAGCCGCACCTGGAACCGGGTGTCCCCGGGCGTGGAGACAACCCGCAGGTCACCGTGGTGCCGGTGGACGACGATGCGCCAGGCCACGTCCAGGCCGAGGCCGGTGCCGGCGCCCACCGGCTTTGTGCTGAAGAACGGTTCGAATATCCGGTCCAGGTGCTCGGCCGGTATGCCGGGGCCGGTGTCGGCGATCTCGACCAGGGCCCGGTCGCCGTCCCGGGCGGTGCGGATGGTGAGTGTTCCGGCGCCGTTCATCGCGAATATGGCGTTGTCCAGGATGTTGGTCCAGACCAGGTTGAGTTCGCCGGCGTGCACCAGCAGCGCGGGCAGCGCCGGATCGTACTCTTTCACCACCGCGCAGCCGGTCAGTTGCTGGCCCAGCACGATGAGCGTCGCGTCCAGCAGGTCGTGCAGGTTCGCCGGCTGGTAGGGCGCGCGGTCCAGTTGCGAGTACTGCTTGGCGGCGTCGACCAGGGCGCAGATCCGGTGCACCGCGTCCTCGATGTCGCCGAGCAGCGAGTCGCCGTCCACCGTGTATGCCAGCCAGCGGACCGCCGCGGCGAACCGGGCCGGCCCGACCACAGTGTGCACCCGCTCCGCCCAGGGCAGGTCCAGCCCGGCGGCGGCCAGGATCGGCGCCACGTCCCAGCCGTCGTCCAGCGCGTGCGCGTCCAGCCAGTCGGTGAGCTCGTCCTCGGCATCGCTGAGGGCGAGCGGGCTGAGCGCGGTCCGGCCGGCTGCCGCCGGTCCGCCGCCGGCCCCTCCGGCGGCTCCTCCGGTGGACCCACCGGCGGCTCCGGCGGCGGTCCCACCGGCGGCCGGGCCGGGTTCGCAGCTGGCCGGTCCAGCTCCGCCGGAGCCGGCCGGGCCGGAGCCGGCCGGGCCGGGCTCGGCCGGGCCGCCGGGGGCGCCGTCCGGCGACCCGGTGCCGCCGTCCCGGAGCCGGACCACGCCGCGGATCGTCGCGGCGTCCAGGCTGCCGTCGGTGAGCTGGCAGAGCTGATCGCGGGCGGCCAGCAACCGGCCGCGCAGCGCGGTGGCCGCCTGCATCGCGGCCGAGGCCGGGTTGTTCAGCTCGTGCGTCAGCCCGGCCGAGAGCGAGCCGAGCGCCAGCAGCCGCTCGCGCTGGGCGAGCTGGTCGGTGGTGCTGCGCATGCCGACCACCACGCCCTGGATCAGGTGCGCGGCCATCGGGAACCAGGCCCGGATCATGGCTGCCATGGTGTCCGCCGGGACGACGAAGAACCGGCTCGGCAGGGTGGCCCGCAGCGAGGCGGTGTAGCCCTCGCCGCGCTGGCCGAAGTGGGCGTAGAAGGCGCCGGTGTAGACGCCGCGCTGGCTGCTGCGGTTGAGCTCCACCTCGGCCTGGCCGGACCGCTTCCAGATCGCGATCTCCCCGTCCAGCAGCACGTAGCAGCAGGTGCTCGGGTCGCCCTCGGCGTAGACCAGGCCGGGCTCGACCGCGATCACCCAGCCGATCGCGGCCAGCTCGGCCAGCCGGTCCGGCTCGAGCTGCTCGAAGAGGAACAGCGTGCGCAGCTCGTCCGGGGTGAGGCGGCCGCCGGCCGCCGGCTCGACCCGGTGGATTGCTCCCGGTACCCCGTTCTCGGCCGGACGCACGCGCGCCTCCGCTGTGCTCGTCGGCTGCTCGTCAACTTTCCGACGGAAACACGCCGGGCCGGCGCTGGCAAGAATTCGGCCGGTACCTCGTCAACTCCGGTCCGGGCAATAGCCGCCCGGACGGGCTTCGTTAGGTGCCGCTAGGCGCCGGCCGGCCCGGCGTGCGAGCGTCCGAAATCAACTGGCGGGCCCGATGCGACGAAGGAGAATTCCCGTGCGCGCAGCGGTAATAACTGAAGTGAACAGGCCGTGGGAGTTCCAGGAAATTCCCCAACCGGTCGCCGGCCCCGGTCAGGTGGTCATCCGCATTCACGCCTGTGGCATGTGTTTCAGCGACGTGCTGGTGCATCAGGGATTGTGGCCGGTGCCGCTGCCGATCGTGGCCGGGCACGAGCCGGTCGGTGAAGTGGTCGAGGCCGGCCCTGGGGTGATCAACCTGCGGGTCGGTGACCGGGTCGGCGTCTCCTGGCTGCAGCACGGCGAGGGCCGGTGCGTCGAGTGCCAGAGCGGCTTCCCGCTGCACTGCCCGGACGGCCAGACCTGGATCGACCTCGGCGGTGGCAACGCCGAGTACATGCTGGCCTGGGAGTCCGGCTGCACGCTGCTGCCGGCGAACATCTCCTACCTGGACGCGACCGCCGCGTTCTGCGCCGGCTTCACCTCGATGAGCGGGCTGCGCAACGCCGACCCGAAGCCGGGGGAGCGGGTCGCGGTGCTGGGCGTCGGCGGGCTGGGCCACATGGCCGTGCAGTTCTCGGCCGCGCTGGGCCTGGAGACGGTGGTGCTGACCAACTCGCCGGACAAGGTCGCGTACGCCAAGCAGCTCGGCGCCGCGGACGGCATCCTGATCGGCGACGACGCGGGCAAGGCGCTGGCCGACGCCGGCGGCGCCGACATCGTGCTGTGCACCACGGCGTCCGCGAAGCAGGTGGCCTCGGTGCTGTCCGGGCTGCGGTACGCCGGGCGGCTGGTGACGATGGGCATGACCGGCCCGATCCAGTTCGAGGACATGACCACGCTGCTGTTCAAGCAGTGCTCGATCAAGGGCAGCACCCACAACAGCCGGGGCGACCTGGTCGAGGCGCTCGATCTGGTGGCGTCCGGCAAGGTGAAGCCGCGGATCGAGGCGTACCCGTTCGAGAAGATCAATGACGTGCGGGAGCGGGTCACCGCCGGCAAGGTGCGTTACCGCGCGGCCATCGACTTCAACCTGAGCTGACCGACGGCCCGCCCCTACCGGCACCGGCGCGCGGTAATTCCCGCGCGCCGGTGCCGGTTTTGTTTCGGGCCGGCGCCGAACCCGTGACTTGCCATTGTGCGGCCGCTCGGATTGACCCGCCCGGGGGCCCGCCACTTGAATGTAAATCACGTTCACACCACCGGGCGACGGCGCGAACTGGCCGTACGGAACAGGTCCGAGCGCCCACTGGGGAAAGCGAGACACCATGACTCGGGATGCGCTCTACATTGGCCGCGAATGGAATGTCGACCACGACCGCCGGGCCCGTGTCAGCAACGCGGAACTGCGTTATACGGTGGTCGGCCGGGGCGAGCCAGTGCTCTGCATCCACGGCACCACGGTGGCCGACAGCCTGATCACCCCGATGAAGTTCTTCCCGCCGCTGCTGGACGAGTACCAGCTGATCAGCTACTACCGGGCCGGCTACGGCGGCAGCACGCTGGAGCAGGACACGCTGTCGATCGAGGAGGGCGCCGAGCACGCGAAGGAGCTGCTCGACCACCTCGGCATCGACAAGGCGCACATCCTGGCGTTCTCGTTCGGCGGGGTGCTGGCCTTCCAGTTCCTGATGTCGTACCCGGAGCGGGCGCACAGCGCGGTGCTGCTGGAGCCGTACCTGCCGCGCGAGGGGCAGGCGGCGATCAAGGCCAACATCGACGCGTTCATGGGCGCCATGCAGCTGTACCAGGCCGGCGACAAGCTCGGCGCCGCGTTCTTCTACATGGAGGCGGTCTGCGGCCCGAGCTTCCTCGGCTCGGTCGAGATGACCGGCCCGCTGGACGTGTGGAAGCGGGTCGAGGCGTGTGTCGACACCACGTTCACCGTCGACTTCCCGGCCATTTCGGAATGGGCGTTCAAGCCGTCCGAGGCGGACAAGTACGCCGACCGGAAGCCGACCATGCCGGTGCTCGCGGCGATGGGGCTGGACAGCGAGGCGGCGATGCCGGGCTTCCGGGAGACCCAGGAGTTCCTGATGCGCTGGCTGCCGCAGGCCGAGCGGTGCGGCATCCCGAACGCCACCCACGGCATGCAGAGCATGAACCCGGTCGCGGTGGCCGAGGCCACGTACGCCTTCCTCAAGCGGCACCCGATGGCGATCCCCTCGACGGCGACGGTGCCGTCGGGCGCCGAGCCGGCACTGGCCGGAAAGGTGGGCTGACATGTCGCAGGAGAGCTTCGTCCAGTTCCTGATCATGGTCCGGGACGACCAGGTGCAGCTGTCCCGGTACGACCAGCGGAACATCGCGCAGCTGGTGCTGCACGCGAAGAACGAGGGCTTCGACTTCACCGCCCGGGAAGCCGAGGAGGTGATCGGGCGGCTGGAGTACGACCTGATCTGCGAGCGGGACGGTGACCCGTTCGACGGCACCAGCCGGCTCTGGCTGTGCATGTGGGGCCGCCGCTACCTGGGCTACCTCACCGACCACGTGGTGCGCCGCTACACCGACCACGAACTGGTCAAGGTCGGCCTCGGTCGGCTCCCGGCGCAGGCGGCTGTCTCGTGAGCCAGGAGAATGTGGTCGAGTTCCTGCGGGCCATCGGGGACCGGCCGCACCTGCTGAACGCGCTGAAGATGCGGCCCAAGGACCGGGTGGTGAAAGCGGCCGCCGACCTCGGCTACCCGTTCACCATGGCCGAGTTCGACCAGCTGATCTGGGACCTCGAAGGCAAGCTCGCCGAGGCCCGGAACGAGGCGTTCGACCAGCACTTCTCGCTCTGGCAGACGATGTGGGGCCGCTACTACCTGGAGGTACTCGCGGTCGACCTGATGCCGAGCCTGCTCGAGACGCGCATCCGATAGCCGCCGGCGGCCCAGCCGCCGACGGCGCCCAGACGACGGCGCACAGACGCAGAGAGACGCAGAGGGCAGCGCGATGGGATTCGGGACGAGCTTCGACTACGTCGTGGTGGGCGCCGGCACGGCCGGCTGCGCGCTGGCGGCCCGGCTCAGCGAGGTGCCGGACCGCAGCGTGCTGCTGCTGGAGGCCGGCGGCACCGACGACCGGCCGGCGGTGCACGCGACCGACATCGGCTCGATGGTCGGGCTCTGGGCGGACGCCGGCGCGACCTGGCAGTACAGCACGGTCCCGCAGGCCGGCCTGGGCGGCCGGACGGTCCCGCTGCCGCAGGGCCGGATGCTCGGCGGCGGCAGCTCGGTCAACGCGATGATGTACGTCCGCGGCAACCAGCGGGACTTCGACCGCTGGCGCGACCTGGGCAACCCCGGCTGGGGCTACGCCGACGTGCTGCCCTACTTCCAGGCCGCGGAGAGCTACCCGGGCGGGGACGCCGCCTACCGCGGCCGGCACGGGCCGCTGCGGATCATGGACTACCCGGGCCCGTCGGCGGTCTCGCGGGCGTTCGTGGCCGCGGCCGGCGGGGACGGCACCGCCGACTACAACGGCGCCCGGCAGGAGGACGTCCCGTTCTACTACCAGTCCACCCGCAGCACGGCCGCGCGGCGGTGCAGCACGGCGGACGCGTTCCTCCGGCCGGCGCTGGGCCGGCCGAACCTGACCGTGCACTCCGGGTCCACCGTGCGCCGGGTCATGCTGGACGGCAACGCCGCGGTCGGCGTCGAGTACCTGCGCGACGGCGTCCGGCACCAGGTCGGCGCGAACGCCGAGGTGATCGTCAGCGCCGGCGCCCTCGGCTCGCCGCGGCTGCTGCTGCTGTCCGGCATCGGGCCGGCCGATCACCTGCGCGCCTGCGGCATCCGGCCGTACGCGCACCTGGCCGGGGTGGGCCAGAACCTGCACGACCACATGCTGCTCGGCGTCGGCTACGCGGCCGAAGTGGACCTGCCGTTCCCGCAGCTGCTGGCCGAGGCGGGGCTGTTCACCTACACCGACGCCGCCGATCCGGCCGGTTCGCCGAACCTGCAGTACTTCTTCGGCCCGGTGCAGTTCGTGCCGGACCAGTACAAGGTCGACGGCCCCGGCTTCACGTTCGCGCCGATCCTGGCCCAGCCGCGCAGCCGCGGCACCGTGACGCTGAACCCGGGTGACCCGGCCGGCCCGCCGGTGGTCGACCCGCACTACCTGGAGCAGGACGCGGACCTGGACGTGCTGCTGGCCGGGATCGCCCGGGCCCGGGAGCTGGCGCGGGACGCGGCCTTCGACGGCCTGCGCGGCCGGGAACTGGCCCCCGGCGACGGCGTCCGGGACCGGGCCGGGCTGACCGGGTACGTCCGGGCCGCCGCGTCCACGGTCTGGCACCCGGTCGGCACCTGCGCGATGGGCACCGGCCCGGCGGCCGTGGTCGACCCGGCGCTGCGGGTGCACGGGGTGAGCGGGCTGCGGGTGGCCGACGCCTCGATCATGCCGACGATCACCGCCGGCAACACGAACGCCGCCGCGATCATGATCGGCCACCGCGCCGCCGACCTGATCACCGGCGCCACCGCTGCACCCATCGAGCCGGCCACGGCCGGGCTCTCCCGTACGGCCTGACCGGAGGGGCGGAGATGACTACCACGGTTGATGTCCTGGTGATCGGGGCCGGCGCCGCCGGCTCCGTGCTGGCCAGCCGGCTGAGCGAGGTCGACGACCTGAGCGTGCTGCTGCTGGAGGCCGGCCGGGCCGAGGTGACGGACGCGGTCCGCACCCCCTGGCGCTGGAACGAGGTGCTGCTGACCGACCTGGACTGGGCCTACATGAGCGAGCCGCAGCCCGGGATGAACGGCGCGCAGGTCTATTCGGCCAGCGGCCGGGGCCTCGGCGGCACCTCGAACATTTACCACATGATCCACACCCGCGGCCGTCCCAGCGACTACAACGACTGGGCCGCCGCCGGCGCGGACGGCTGGTCGTACCGGGACGTGCTGCCGTACCTGCAGAAGGTCGAGGGGCAGCGGGACGACACCAACCCGACCGCCGGCAGGAACGGCCCGATCACCGTGGTGAACGCCCGGGAGACCGGCAGCCCGATCTCGCAGACGTTCATCGACGCCTGCGTGGAGCTCGGCTACCCGAAGGTGGACGACTTCAACTCGGCCGACTTCGGCGCCGGCTGGCACCACGTGGACATCGACGGGGGCCAGCGGCGCGGTGCCTACGCCGGCTACCTGGCCCCGGCGCTGAGCCGCCCGAACCTGGCCACCGAGGTCGGCGCGCTGGTCACCGAGCTGCTGTTCGACGGCGACCGGTGCACCGGCGCCCGCTACCTGCGGGACGGGCAGACGCACACCGTGCTGGCCCGGCACGAGGTGGTGGTCAGCGCCGGCGCGATCCAGTCGCCGAAGCTGCTGATGCTGTCCGGGATCGGCGACCCGGCCCAGCTGCGCGAGGCCGGCGTGGACGTGCGGCAGGCGCTGCCCGGGGTGGGCGCGAACTTCCACGACCACCCGCTGATCATCGGGCCGATCGGCTACCTCGACCGGCCGGGCGCGGACCCGCGCGGCCAGGTCACCGAGGTCGCCCTGTTCTGCGGCTCGGAGCCGGAGCTGTCCGTCCCGGACCTGGAGATCTGCCTGGTGCACCGGGCCCCGTTCGGGGACAAGTTCTTCGCCAACGTGATCAAGCGGGTGCAGTCCGGCGAGCCGGTCGCCCCGGTGGCCGAGCTGGTCGACCCGCGGGTGGTGCTCAGCCTGCCCGGGCTGGTGCGGCCGGAGTCGCGCGGCTGGGTGCGGCTGGCCGGGGCCGATCCGACCGCGCCGCCGCGGATCAGCGCCAACTACTACGGCGAGCCGGTCGACCTGGAACGCACCACCACGATGGTGGAGATCGCCCGGGACATCTACCACACCAGCGCGTTCGCCGAGGCCTGGGGCCTGGTCGAGCTGGCGCCCGGGCCGACCGTGAACACCCGCGACGAGCTGCGCGGCTGGGTGGTCGCGAACACCGGCTCGTACTACCACTTCGCCGGCTCCTGCCGGATGGGCGGCGACGACCTGGCGGTGGTCGACCCCCAGCTGCGGGTGCGCGGCACCACCGGCCTGCGGGTCGCCGACGCCTCGATCATGCCGACGCTCGTCTCCGCGAACCCGCACACCACCGTGCTGATGATCGCCGAGCGGGCCGCGGACCTCATCACCCAAGACCTGCAGCGGTAAGGGAGCAACCCCCGATGATCCACCAGTTCATCTTCGCCGCGCCCAAGCCCGGGATGACGGCCACCGAGTTCCAGGACTACTGGATCAAGGTGCACGCGGTGAAGTACGCCAGCAAGATCCCGCAGATCACCCGGTACCTGATCGACCGCCGGGTGGAGTTCGACGGTGACCTGGGCACGCCGGCGCTGCCGCACCAGGGCATCGCCGAGATCTGGCTGAACAACGAGGAGGAGCAGCTCGCCTCGCTGCAGACGCCGGAGTTCCTGCAGGGCGCCCGGCTGGACGAGCCGAACTGGGCCGCGTTCTGGCTGAGCTTCGTGCTGGACACCACCGCCTACGAGATCGTCCCCGGCCCGGCGCTGACCGAGCGCCAGCCGGGCGGGGTGAAGATCACGATCCTGTCCAAGCGCCGTCCCGGGCTCGACCTGGCCGGCTACCGGGCCCGCAGCCTCGACAGCTACGCGCCGGTGCTCAGCAAGCTGCCGGGCGTGCAGCGCGCCCTGCACGCGCAGACCCGGGACGGCTTCTACGTCTTCGGCGAGGCCAGCTTCGACAGCATCGACCAGCTCTGGTTCGCCGACCTCGACAGCCTGCGCGCGGCGCTGGCCTCGCCCTACTTCGCCGAGCAGGTCCGGCCGGCGCAGGCCGAGCTGGTCGACCCGAAGTACGTCTTCTCGATGGTCGGCACCGAGAACTGGATCATCGGCCGCGCGGCCGACTGAGACTTGGGAGGTCGCTATGACCAGCACAGCTGAGGAACTGATCACCGCCGACTTCGGCGTCGCGGACCTCACCGGCCGGTGGCGCAGCCCATACGCGTCCGAGGTCTTCCCCGGGATCTGGGGCATTGACGACTTCTGGCTGCAGAGCCCGTTCTGGGGCATCCACTTCAACTCGTACAAGGAGCCGGAGTGCCAGAACCGGTTGTTCGAGCTGTTCATCATGGGCTGCTGGGAGCTCGGTGACGCCAACCCGGACGTGCCCGGGGCCCGGGACGCGAACTTCTCCCGGGTGAAGGTCGGCCTCACCCTGTACGACCAGTGGCCGATCGGCGCGGCGAACGAGGCCGGTTCCGGCAGCCGGCCGTGGCAGCTCAACGACTGGCAGGACGTCTCGCTCGGCGGCTGCCCGCCGATCGACCTGCCCGGCATCGACAACTGCCCGATGGAGTACGACCTGCTCGGCATGGCCAAGGTCGGCGCCGCCGACGGCGGTGACCGGCTCTACTTCGGCCAGCGCCAGCACGACGAGGACGGCGCCGGGATCTGCAACCGCCGCGCCCCCGGCCTGCTGCCGTACTACGTGGTCCGGGTGACCGGTGCCGCGCCCAACGTGGGGCACGGCGCCAACTTCGGTGCCCCGGACTGGTTCAACATCACCCGCTCGCTGACCCCGGCCGCCCCGCGCTCCGCGGGCTGAGCGCCTCCGCACGGATGGAGTTTCTGACGTGATCACTACTCAGGCCGCCGTCATCGACTCGCCTGGAGCGCCGTTCGTGCTGCAGGACATCGAGCTGAGCGATCCGCAACCGACCGAGATCCTGGTGAAGATGGGGGCGGCCGGGATCTGCCACACCGACCTCACCGTCGGCGCCGGGCACATCCCGTTCCCGCTGCCCGGCGTGCTCGGCCACGAGGGCGCCGGCACCGTCGAGGCGGTCGGCTCCGCGGTCACCCGGGTCGCCCCCGGCGACCGGGTGGTGCTGACCTTCACCTCCTGCGGGCACTGCGCGTCCTGCCGGACGGCGCACCCGGCGTACTGCACGACCTGGATCCCGACCAACCTGATCGGCGGCAAGCGGGCCGACGGCTCGTCGCCGCTGAGCCGCGGCGGCAACCGGATCGGCGGCCGGTTCTTCGGCCAGTCCTCGTTCTCCCGGTACGCGATCACGGACGAGCGCAGCACGGTCAAGGTGCCCAACGACATCCCGTTCGAGCTGCTGGCGCCGCTGGGCTGCAGCACCCAGACCGGCTCCGGCGCGGTCTGGAACACGCTCCGGCCGGAGCCGGGCACCTCGATCGCCATCCTCGGCGTCGGCGCGGTCGGCATGGCGTCGATCATGGCCGCCGCGCTGACCCCGGTCGGCAAGATCATCGCGATCGGCCGCCGCCCGGAGGCGCTCGAGCTGGCGCAGAAGTTCGGCGCCACCCACACGATCAACACCAAGGAGACCGAGTTCGGCCCGCGGCTGCGGGAGATCACCGGCGGCGCCGGCGTCGACTACGTGGTCGAGGCGATCGGCAACCCGGACCTGCTCCGGCAGGGCATCGAGGCGCTGGCGCCGCGCGGCGCGGTGGCCGTGGTCGGCGCGCCGCCGTACGGGGTGGACGTGGCCATCGACGTGCACCGGCTGCTGCCCGGCCGCAAGGTGCTCGGCGTCTGCGAGGGCGACAGCGACCCGGAGCGGCTGATCCCGCTGCTGGCCGAGCTGGTCCGCACCGGCCGGCTGCCGATCCAGCCGCTGATCCGCGAGTACGCGTTCGAAGAGATCCAGCAGGCGGCCAAGGACTTCGCGTCCGGCCTGGCGACCAAGGCAGTGCTGCGTTTCGAGTGACCGGCTTCGAGTGAGCAGCTTCGACGGTGCCGCGCCCGCGGCCGTAATTGGAGGGACCGATGGACTTCTTCGAACTGGGTGATCTCACCCTCGCTTCCGGCGAGACGCTGCCGGACGCGCGGCTGGCCTACCAGACGTTCGGCGAGCTGAACGCCGCCGGCGACAACGCGATCGTCTTCCCCACCTTCCTCGGCGCCCCGACCGAGGTGCTGAACGGCTGGATCGGCGAGGGCCGCGCGCTCGACCCGACCCGCTACTTCATCGTGCTGCCCGGCCACTTCGGGCTCGCCCCGTCGTCCGCGCCGAGCACCGCGGCGGCGCCGGCGAACGGCCCGCAGTTCCCGACCGTCTCGATCGCGGACGACGTGGTCGCGCAGCGCCGGCTGGTCGAGTCGCTCGGCGTGCGGTCGGTGGCGCTGGTGCTCGGCTGGTCCGTCGGCGGCCTGCAGGTGTACGAGTGGGCCGCCCGGTACCCGGACCTGGTGCGCGCGTTCGCCGGCATCGCCACCGCGCCCACCCCGCCGCCGTGGACCAAGCTCTGGCTCAAGACCGTGGTGGAGGACCCGATCAAGGCCGACCCGAAGTGGGCCGGCGGCTCGTACGCCAACGGCGCCGACGTCAAGGCCGGGATGACCGGGGTGGCGCACGGCTCCGCGCTCACCGCGCCGCCGCGCACCTTCTACTTCGGCGCCAACGAGGGCTGGCGCGGCCTGGGCTTCGGCAGCGTGGACGAGTTCGTGGCCGGCTTCTGGGAGGGCTTCTGGCTGCCCCAGGACCCGAACGACACGCTGGTGCAGGCCCGCAAGGCGCGCACCGCGTACCCGGGGCCGGCGAACGAGGAGCTGCGCGACATCCTCGGCCGGATCAAGCCGCGCGCCACGGTGGCCGCGTTCACCGGCGACGCGCTGTTCCCGCCGGCCGAGTCCAAGCAGCTGGCGGACTGGCTGGGCGTGGACTTCCACGAGATCGACACCCCGTTCGGGCACCTGGCCACGTTCGCGCTCAGCGAGCAGGACGTGAAGGCGATCGACGGCGTGATCCGTTCGGCTCTTGGCGATTGAACGGCGACTGAGTCCGCTGAGGAGCGAAGCGATGTCGAAGAGGATTCTGGTCGTCCTGTCCGAGTACGGCTACTGGGGCGAGGAGCTGCTCGGCCCGCTGACCGCGTTCGACCGGCAGGGCTACACGACGGTGTTCGCCACCGCGACCGGCAAGCGCGCGCACGCGCTGCCACCGAGCCTGGACCCGGGCTACGTCGACCCGCCGCTGGGCCGCGGCGTGACCACCCCGGAGGTGGCCGTCGGCGCCCGCGAGCTGGACGAGTCGGACCGGCTGGACAGCCCGCTGAGCCTGCGCGACCTGCTGCCCGAGCGGCCGTACGCGAGCGTGACCGAGCCGCTGCGGGCGATGGAGAAGTACTACCGCGAGCTGGCCGTGGCCACCGACGAGCTGGTCGGCGTGCCGACCGGCTACGACGCGCTGGCCCTGGTCGGCGGCAGCGGCCCGATCGTCGACATGGCCAACAACGGCCGGGTGCACGAGCTGATCCTGGCCTTCGTCCGGGCCGGCAAGCCGGTGCTGGCCGAGTGCTACGGGGTGGCCTGCCTCGCCTTCGCCCGGGACTGGGAGGACCGCGCCAGCATCCTGCGGGGCAAGCACGTCACCGGGCACTGCAAGGAGTACGACTACAAGGACGGCACCGGCTTCCTGGGCACCGAGTTCAACATGGGGCCGCCGCCGTACCCGCTGGAGTACATCCTGCGCGACGCCACCGCGCCGGACGGCCGCTATCACGGCAACGTCGGCAAGGAGCGGTCGGTCATCGTCGACTTCCCGTTCGTCACCGGACGGTCCACTCCGGACTCCTTCCTCTCCGGCGAGAAGCTGGTCGAGGTACTGGAGTCCGGGCTGCGCCGCTACGGCTGGTAGGAGCGGGCCAATGACCGCACGGCCAGGCAAGGTCGCGATCTTCGAGCAGTTCCGTGCCGACGGGATCACCCACATGTTCGGCAACCCGGGCACCGTCGAGCAGGGCTTCCTCGACGTCGTCGACCAACTGCCGGACCTCGACTACGTGCTGGCCCTGCAGGAGACCGTGGCGATCGGCATCGCCGACGGCTACGCCCGGGCCAGCGCCGGGCCGGCGCTGGTCCAGCTGCACAGCGGGGTCGGGCTCGGCAACGGCATCGGGATGCTCTACCAGGCCAAGCGGGGGCACTCCCCGCTGGTGGTCATCGCCGGCGAGGCCGGCGTGCAGTACGACGCGATGGACGCGCAGATGGCGGCCGATCTGGTGGCGATGGCCCGCCCGGTCACCAAGTACGCCACCCGGGTTCTGCACCCGGGGTCGGTGCTGCGCGTGCTGCGCCGGGCGATCAAGGTGGCCATGACGCCACCGCGCGGACCGGTGTTCGTCGCCCTCCCGCTCGACGTGCTCGACCAGAGCACGGACGAGCCGGCGGTGCGCACGACGATCCCCACCCGGTCCGTGACCCCGGTGGCGGCGGAACTGGCCGCGGCCGCGGCGCTGCTCGGCGCCGCGGCCCGGCCGGTCATCCTGGTCGGGGACGGTGTGTCGGTGTCCGGGGCGCAGGCCGAGCTGACCCGGGTGGCCGAGCTGCTCGGCGCCCCGGTCTGGGGCGTCGACTCGTCCGAGCTGAACATGGACACCACCCACCCGCTCTACCGCGGCCTGACCGGGCACATGTTCGGCCCGGTCAGCGCGGCCGCGGTGGCCGACGCGGACGCCGTGCTGATCGTCGGCAGCTACGTCTTCCCCGAGGTGTTCCCGCTGCTGTCGAGCCCGTTCCGGGCCGGCGCCACGGTGGTGCACGTCGACCTGGACGACTACGAGATCGGCAAGAACTTCCCGGTCGACGTGGCGCTGGTGGCCGACCCGCGGCCGACGCTGGCCGCGCTGGCGCAGCAGCTGGCCGGCGCCGACCGGCCGGGCGAGGTGGCCCGGCACGCGGCGGAGTACGCGGCCGACCTGTGGGAGCCGCCGAAGCCGGCCGCGGACGCGCCGCTGATGGAGCTGTTCGCGGCCGAGTTGGCCGCGAACGCGCCGCCGGACCTGGCCGTGTTCGACGAGGCGCTGACCGCGTCCCCGGCACTGACCAGGTACCTGCCGGCGCGCCGGCCGGGCAGCTGGTTCAGCACCCGCGGCGGGTCGCTCGGGGTCGGCATCCCCGGTGCCATCGGGATCAAGCTGGCCCGGCCGGACGCCGAGGTGATCGGCTTCACCGGCGACGGCGGCAGCATGTACACGATCCAGGCACTGTGGACCGCGGCCCGGCACGGGGTGGGCGCGAAGTTCGTCATCTGCAACAACCACCGGTACGAGCTGCTGAACCAGAACATCGAGCAGTACTGGCGGGACGGCGGGATCGCCGAGCACGCGCTGCCGAGCTCGTTCGACCTGTCCTGGCCCGAACTCGGGTTCGCCGACCTGGCCAGGGGCCTCGGCGTGGACGCGACCCGGGTGGAGAAGCCCGACCAGGTGGCGCCGGCCGTGCGCCGCCTGCTGGCCCACGACGGGCCGTTCCTGGTCGACCTGGTAACCGGCTGAGGGGGTGGGCTGGATGAACGAGATCATCCGCCGGGACGGCGGGCGCCTTGCCGGCCAGACCGTCGCGATCCTGATGGAGAGCGACTACGTCGAATACGAACTGCACTACTACCAGCGCCGGTTCGCCGAGGAGGGCGCCCGGATCGAGTTCCTGACCCGGCTCTGGGGCCAGCCGTCGATCACCTTCACCGGCCACGAGTACCGCGAACCGTTCACTGTGGACGGTGACCTGGAGGCGGTGGACGACGTCCGGCTGGCCGGCTACTCGGCGCTGATCGTGCCGTCCGGCATCGTCTCCGACCGGCTCCGCTACACCGAGGACGTGGACCAGCCGGCGCCGGCGGTCGAGCTGCTGCGCCGCGCGTTCAGCCGGCCGTCTGTCCTCAAAGGAATCATCTGTCACGGGATGTGGCTGGTGGCGCCGATCCCGGAGGTCGTCGCCGGCCGGCGGGTGGTGGCGCACAACAACCTGATCGGCGACGTCCGCAACATGGGCGCCAAGTACACCGACCAGGACGTGGTGGTGGACGGCGACCTGGTCACCGGCCGCAGCGCCGGGCACTGCCACCTGTTCGCCCGCACGATCATCGATCTGCTCGCCGCCCGGGCCACCCTGGCGCACACCGACCGGGCCCGACTCCTGCGGAGCACGCTATGACTGCCCTCGACCTGCCGACCAGCGCGCCCACGTTCAGCTTCTCCGACCTGGTGGCCGGCTACGTCACCGGCTACGACCCGGACCGCCGGCTGGTCGACCTGCGTACCAGCGACGGCCACCCGGTCCGGGCGGACCTGACCAACCTCAGCTCGGCCGAGTTCCTGCGCAACCTCGGCGACCCCTACGTGGACGCCGGGTCGCATGTGGACGATCTGCTGACACCCGGCACCCAGCTGTTCGTCTACGGCGCCTTCTACCCGGAGTCGGGGCCGGACGTGATCGACGCGAAGCGGCTGGTCTTCCTCGGCCGGCGGGCCGGTGAGTACAACTTCGAGGAGCCTGGCTGGTGGGTGCGCCAGCTGGTGGAGCTGGCCAAGTTCTACCGGCGGGCCCAGTTCGGCGAGGGCGAGATCGACTACTCCGACTACCGGACGATGCTGCGCCTCGGCGGTGACAAGAACGAGCAGCACGTGCAGGAGACCGACACCATCTCCCGGCTGGTCTACGGCATGGCGACCGCGTACATGCTGACCGGGCAGGACGACTTCCTGACCGTGGCCGAGAAGGGCACCGAGTACCTGCGCGACCACATGCGCTTCGTCGACCGGGATGCCGACGTCGTGTACTGGTACCACGGCATCGAGGTCAACGGCGACAGCGAGCGCAAGCTGTTCACCTCCGAGTTCGGCGACGACTACGACGCCGTCCCGATGTACGAGCAGATCTACGCGCTGGCCGGCCCGACCCAGACCTACCGGGTCACCGGCGACCCGCGGATCGCCGCCGACATCGAGTCGACGCTGCGCCTGTTCGACCGGTACTACAAGGACAACGAGCGCGGCGGCTACTTCTCGCACATCGACCCGATCCTGCTCAGCCCGCACCACGAGTCGCTCGGGGCCAACCAGTCGCGGAAGAACTGGAACTCGGTCGGCGACCACGCCCCGGCGTACCTGTTCAACCTTTACCTGGCCACCGGCGACCCGCGGCACGCGAAGATGCTGGAAGAGACGTTCGACCTGATCGTCAAGCACTTCCCGGACCCGGGCAGCCCGTTCGTCCAGGAGCGGTTCATGGCCGACTGGGCGCCGGACCGGGCCTGGGGCTGGCAGCAGAACCGGGCCGTGGTCGGGCACAACCTGAAGATCGCCTGGAACCTGATGCGGATGCAGGCGATCACGCCCAAGGACAGCTACCGCGACCTGGCCGACCGGATCGGCCGCTCGATGCCGGAGGTCGGCAGCGACCGGCGCCGCGGCGGCTGGTACGACGTGGTGGAGCGCGGCCGGGCCCAGGGCGGCGAGGCGTACCGGTTCGTCTGGCACGACCGCAAGGCCTGGTGGCAGCAGGAGCAGGCGATCCTGGCCTACCTGATCCTGGCCGGCCAGAACGGCGACGCCGACTTCCGCCGGCACGCCCGGGAGGCGGCCGCCTTCTACAACGCCTTCTTCCTGGACCACGACGAGGGCGGCGTCTACTTCAACGTGCTCGCCGCCGGCTTCCCCTACCTGCTCGGTACCGAGCGGTTCAAGGGCAGCCACTCGATGAGCATGTACCACTCGTCCGAGCTGTGCTTCCTGTCGACCGTCTACACGCGACTGCTGCTCACCGGCGACCCGATCACGCTGTGGTTCCGGTCCCGGCCGGACGCGTTCCGCGACCCGAACGGCGAGCGGACGCTGCGGGTCAGCCCGGACGCGCTGCCGCCGGGCCGGGTCCGGCTGGAGTGGGTCGAGGTCGACGGCCGGCCGCACGGCGCCTTCGACCCGGACGCGCTGACCGTGAAGCTCCCCGATTCCGACGCCGACCTGACCGTCAAGGCCTACCTGGCCCCGGTCAGCGACTGACCGGCCGGCGACCGAGCGTTTGGAGATGCCGACATGCAGATCGCGAAGTACATGCGCGGATCGGTGACCGTCGTCGAGCTGGACGGTGAGTTGGACAGCGTGACCGCCCCGGCCTCCCGGGAGGAGCTCGCCACGCTGGCCGGCTCGGGCGGGCCGGTGCTGCTGGACCTGAGCCGGATGTCGTACATGTCCAGCGCGGGGTTGCGGGTGCTGCTGCTGGTCTACCGGCAGGCCCGGGAGGCCGGCGCCGCGCTCGCGCTGGCCGGCATCCCGCCGATGATCCAGGAGGTGATGGCGGCCACCGGTTTCCTCGACTTCTTCACCGTGGCGGAGACCGTGGAGGCCGCCCTGGAGGACCTCGAACCATGAGCCTGTCCCCGCTGGAACGCATCGATGGCAACCCGACCTCGACCATCGCCGGCCTGGGTGTCCGGCCTGGCCGCCCGGTCCCGTTCGGCGCGACCCGGGTGCCCGGCGGGGTGAACTTCTCGGTCTACTCCAACCGGGCCAGCGCGATGACCCTGGTGCTGTTCAAGCTCGGCCAGTCGACCCCGTTCGCCGAGCTGCCGTTCCCGCCGGAG
This sequence comes from uncultured Actinomycetota bacterium, assembly GCA_963714145.1. Taxonomy (GTDB): domain Bacteria; phylum Actinomycetota; class Actinomycetes; order Mycobacteriales; family CADCTP01; genus JBBWZH01. Next base: position 995,562 of record OY970235.1, read on the forward strand.
TTCCGGATCGGCGGCGTGTTCGCGATGACGGTCTTCGGGCTCGACTCGGAGGAGATCGAGTACGGCTACCGGGCCACCGGCCCGCAGCCGCCCGGGGTCGGCGACCGGTTCAACCCGGACCGGGTGCTGTCCGACCCGTACGCCAAGATGATCGGCGGCCGGGCCGAGTGGGGCGTCCCGCCGGACTACTTCGACCGGTACGTCTACCGGTCCCGGCTGCCGCTGGAGGACTTCGACTGGGGCGGCGACCGGCCGCTCCGGCTGCCCACCGAGGACCTGGTCATCTACGAGTTGCACGTGCGCGGTTACACCCGGCACCCGTCGGCCGGCGTCGCCACCGGCGGCACCTTCGCCGGGCTGGCCGAGAAAATCCCGTACCTGCGTGAACTCGGGGTCAACTGCGTCGAGCTGATGCCGATCTTCGAGTTCGACGAGTGCGAGAACATCCGGACCAACCCGGTGACCGGGCAGCGGCTACTGAACTACTGGGGTTACAGCACGGTCTCGTTCTTCGCGCCGAAGGCGTCGTACGCCGCCACCGGCCGCTACGGAATGCAGGTCGACGAGCTCAAGAACCTGGTGAAAAAGCTGCATGCGGCCGGCATCGAGGTCATGCTCGACGTGGTCTTCAACCACACCGCGGAAGGCAACGAACTCGGCCCGACCATCTCGTTCCGCGGGCTGGACAACCGCACCTACTACATGCTGACGCCGGACGGCTACTACTACAATTTCAGTGGCACCGGCAACACGGTCAACTGCAACGATCCGGTGGTCCGCGGATTCGTGCTCGACTGCCTCCGTTACTGGGCTATCGAATACCACATCGACGGGTTCCGGTTCGACCTCGCGGCCATCCTGGACCGCGCCCCGGACGGCTCTCCGCTGGCCAACCCACCGCTCATCGAGTCGCTCGCGCACGATCCCGTTCTGCGGGACTGCAAGCTCGTTGCCGAGGCCTGGGACGCCGGCGGTCTCTACCAGGTGGGACGGTTTCCCGGATACTTCCGCTGGTCGGAATGGAACGGCCGGTACCGGGACACGTTGCGGCGCTTCCTGAAGGGTGAGCCGGGCACGATCGGCGAGATGGCGTCCGGGCTGGTCGGCTCGCCGGACCTGTACGGGCACCGCGGCCCGGCCGCCTCGGTCAACTTCGTCACCGCCCACGACGGCTTCTCGCTGGCCGACCTGGTCTCGTACAACGACAAGCACAACGACGCCAACGGCGAGCACAACCAGGACGGCGACAACGGGAACAACTCGTGGAACTGCGGGGCCGAGGGGCAGACCGACGACGCCGCGACGCTGACCCTGCGCCGGCAGCAGATGCGCAACGCGCTGCTGTTGCTGCTGACCAGCCACGGCGTGCCGATGCTGCTGGCCGGCGACGAGATGGCCCGCACCCAGCACGGCAACAACAACGCGTACTGCCAGGACGACCCGGACTTCTGGTTCGACTGGCGGCTCGCGGACCGGAACGCGGACCTGGTCCGGTTCACCCGGCTGGCGATCGGGTTCCGGCAGGCGCACCCGGCGCTGCGCCGGCGGGCGCACCCGACCGGCCGGCAGCGCGACGGCTTCGGCCACCTGCCGGACGTGAGCTGGCACGGGCTGCGGCCGTACGAGCCGGACTGGTCGCCGGACAGCCGACTGCTGGCCGCCATGTTCTACGAGTGCGACGACGCCTGCCCCACCCGGGACTGCGTCTACCTGGTCGCGAACAGCCACTGGGAGGCGCACGAGGTGCAGCCGCCGGCGCCGCCGCCCGGGCTGCGCTGGCACGTCTTCGCCAACACCTCGGCGCCGGCCCCGGACGACGCCTACGCCGCCGGCGAGGAGCCGGTGCTGACCAACCCGGAGCACCTGCTGGTCGGCGCCCGCTCCGCGGTGGTGCTGGTCGCCCTGCCGGCCGACTGACCGTCCCGTACCGGGCTCCCGACGACCTGCCCCGATGACCGTGCCACCCAGCGGAGGTTGATCATGAAGTTCCAGGCCAAGATACAGGCCGACGACGACGCGCGGACCGTCACCATCCGGCTGGCCGGTGAGCTGGACTCCGGCTCCGCGCCGACCCTGAACGAGCTGATCGGCCAGGCCGCGCAGCACCCGGTGGACCGCCTCGTGCTGCTGATGGACCGGCTGGACTACCTCTCCTCGGCCGGGCTGCGCTGCCTGGTGTTCGCGCACCAGAAGTTCGGCCCCGGGGTCGAGATCGTCCTGGTCGGCACCAAGCGGGAGGTGGCGGAGACGATCCAGCTGACCGGCTTGGATCGCAGCGTCACCATGCAGGACCCGGCGGACGTGTGATGTCCCGCCATGGTCCAGCGGTTGACGGTGCGCGCCACCACCGCCGCCGGCTCCGAGGTCGCCGGCTTCGTCCAGGCCCTCAGCGAGCAGGGTGGGCTGACCGAGCGGCAGTCGTACCGGCTGCGGCTGGCGGTGGATGAGATCGTGACCAACATCGTGCTGCACGGCTACCGCGGCCAGCCCGGCCCGGTCCAGCTGGAGGGCGGCACCGACGGTGACCAGGTCTGGCTGCGCATCGTGGACGAGGCGCCGGCCTTCGACCCCACCACGCACGACCCGCGGCCCCGGCTGGCCGCCCAGGCGGACGGGCGCGAGGGCGGCTTCGGCCTGTTCCTGGCGATGTCCGGGGTGGATGACTTCAGCTACGACCGGACCGACGGGCACAACCGCAACACGCTGGTCATGCGGCGCTCGTGAGCCGGTGGCAGCGCGGGGGAAGCGACGGAAGGAGAGACCGATGACGGACCGGGTCGCACTCGTCGTCGCTGAGCCTGGCAGTACGACTGCCGAGCTGGACCACGCGCTCAGCGCGGCCAGCTTCGAGGTTCGGCACCATGACTCCGGTGAGCTGATGATCCCGGCGGACCTGGTCGGCGCGGCCGAACTGGTGCTGGTCTCGGCGTCGCTGGGGCTCAGACAGGTCGCGCTGTTCGGCCAGGGGCTGGCCGCGGCCGGCGCCGGCGCCGCGGTCGTGGTCTTCCCGCAGGGCGACTACGCCGCGCTGGAGACCTGCGCCCAGTCCGGCTTCGACTACGTCACCCCGCCGTTCCTGCCGTCGCTGCTGCAGCTACGGGTGTCGTCCTGCCAGGAGCGCAGCCGGCTCACCTCGGTGGTCGAGGAGATCGCCGCCACGGTGAAGCTGCGCGAGTACGAGCGGGACCTGTCCATCGCCAGGGAGATCCAGTGCGGCTTCCTGCCGGACGCGTTCCCGACCAGGGACGGCTGGCAGTTCGCCGCCCGGTTCCGGCCGGCCCGGGAGGTGGCCGGCGACTTCTACGACGGGTTCGAGCTGGTCAACGGCCGCCGGCTGGGCTTCGTGGTGGCCGACGTCTGCGACAAGGGGGTCGGGGCGGCGCTGTTCATGGCGCTGATCCGGACCCTGCTGCGGCACACCGCGGAGCACACCGGTGGCTGGAGCCTGGCCGACGACCAGCCGTTCGGGCTGGACCCGGCCTCGTTCGCCGGCCCCACCGGCATGCTCGGCTCCGCGACGCCGATGCTCTCGGTCGGCGCCGGCCCGCTGCTGCACGCGGTCACCGGCACCAACCGGTACCTGGCCCGCAACCACCAGCGGCAGGCCTACTTCGCGACGCTGTTCTTCGGCGTGCTGGACCCGGTCTCCGGCACGCTGATCTACGTCAACGGCGGGCACAACCCGCCGCTGCTGCTGCGCGCCGGCGAGCCGGAGCCGACGCTGCTGCCGCCCACCGGCCCGGCCGTCGGGATCCAGGAGGACAGCCGGTACCTGATCGGCACCGCCCAGCTGGACCCCGGCGACGCCCTGCTCATCTACACCGACGGCGTGATCGACGCCCGGAACCTGGCCGGTGAGGGCTTCTCCATGGACCGGCTGCTGGACCACGCGCGGCAGCCGGCCGGGTCGGCCCAAAGCCTGCTGGACACCCTGGACGACCGGATCCACGCGCACGTGCAGGCCGCTGAGCAGTTCGATGACATCACCATGGTCGTTCTCCGACGTGCGGACACCGCGGACGCCTAGGGGACACCCCCTACCCGCACGTCCAGACCACGCGTGCCCGGCAGTGAGGAACAATTTCATGTCGAACATCGTCGCCGTCCACTCCTGGCGGGGTGGCACCGGGAAATCCACCCTGGTCGCCCGGCTGGGCTGCCTGCTGGCCGCGCGCGGCCTGCGGGTCGGCCTGGTCGACGCCAGCCTGCAGGCACCCGGCCTGCACGAGGCCCTCGGCCTGGACGGAACCCAACTGCGCAGCTGCCTGTGGGACTACCTGTCCGGCGCCTGCGAGATCGAGGACACCCACGTCGACCTGGCCGCGCTGATGCCGGCCGGGTGTGCCGGGCGGCTGTACCTGGTGCCGGCCCGCACCGACGTGGAGGTGATCACGCTGTCGTCCGCGTCCGGGCAGTACGACGCCGGTCTGCTGCACGAGGGGTTCCACCGGCTGATCCAGGTGCTGCGGCTGGACCTGCTGTTCATCGACACCTACTCGGGTGCCAACCACGAGGCCATGCACGCGATAGCGTCCGCCGATATCGATATCCTGGTCACCCGGGCCGGCTCGGCCGAGAACCGCAGCGCCACCTTCGCCGCCAGCATCGCGGCCAAGGTGGGCCGCACCCCGCCGGAGCCGCTGCTGGTGGTGAACATGGCCCCGCCGGACACCGACCTGGACTCGGTCGGCGTCCTGGCCGGCGCCGCCTACCAGCGCACCGTCGCCGCGGTGCTGCCCCGGGTGCACGACAGCCTGGACGACGGCGGGCCGGAGCGGCACGTGGCCGGCCTGCACGCCGGCCTCGGTCAACTGGCCGACCGGCTGCTGCTGGCCGCCCCCGGCCGGGCCGGATAGCGGCGGCTCAGCCCTCGTCCGGGCCGATCAGCTTGGCCACCCGGGCCTTGCGGATCGCGTCCACACGCGACACCGCGCCGAGCTTGGCGTAGATGTTGGTCAGGTGCCGCTTCACGGTGCTCTCGGTGATGAACAGCTCGGCGGCCACCTGCGAGTTGCTCAGCGCCCGGGCGACCCGGGCCAGCACGTCCAGCTCGCGCGGGGAGAGGGTGGCGGCGCCCTTCTCCTGCCGGCGGTCGAGCTGTTCGATGGTGCGCCGGGAGACCGACAGCACCACGTTGTCCTCGTTGCGGCCGACCGCGTGCACCGCGGCCAGCAGCTCGGACCGGCCGATCGTCTTGACCAGGTACGCCGAGGCGCCGCAGTCCAGCAGCTCGTGCACCAGCGCCGGGTCGTCGTGCATGGTCAGCACGATGATCTTGGTGAACGGGCTGGCGTAGCGGACCCGCTCGATCACCGCCTTGGCGCCCGGGCCGGGCATCTGCACGTCCAGCAGCAGCAGGTCGGGCAGGTGCTCGGCGACCAGCAGCATCACCTGGTGCCCGGTGGCCGCGTCGGCCACCACGCTGAACCCGGGATCGGTGGACAGTAGTTCGCGCAGCCCGTCCCGGAGCAGGGTGTGGTCGTCGGCCACGATCACCCGCACCCGGCCGCCGGTGCCGGTCATTTCCGCAGCCCCGGCAGCGGCACCAGCACCTCCACGGTGGTGCCGGCCTGCGGCGCGCTGAACAGGTTCAGGGTGCCGCCGAGCAGGTCCACCCGTTCCCGCATCGACTGCAGGCCGATCCCGTCCTGCTGTTGCATCGTGAGCTCCACGTCGAACCCCGTCCCGTCGTCCCGCACGCAGCCGTACAGGCCGACCTGGCCCGCCGACAGCTGGATGTCCACAGTGGACGGACTGGCGTGCACCAGTGCGTTGCGGGTGGCCTCGCGCAGTACCAGGAACAGCTCCTCGGCGTACGCCCCGGGCAGCGAGGTGAGGTCGCCGACCTCGGTGACCGTGGTCCGCACCTGCGGCGCCGCGCTGGCCAGGTACCGGCGCAGCGCGCGGGCCAGCCCGTCCGGCCCGACCGCGTCCCGGGACTCGGCCGACAGGTGCCGGATCACCTCGAGCGCCTCGGTCAGCGCGTCCCGCGCTTCGACCAGCTTCTCCTCGGCGTGCTCGATGTTGCCGCCGCGCTGGTACACCTCCCGCAGGTCCAGGTTCTGCACGCCGACGATCACCGCCGGGGCGACCCGGTCGTGCAGTTCGCGGCCCACCCGGCGGCGCTCCTCGACATGCGAGTTGTGCACCTTCTGCAGCAGGTAGTCGACGTACGCGGCCGATGCCACACACATCCTGTCCATGATCGCCCGGTTCAGCAGGGCGCCGACGGAAATCTCCGGATCGAGCTCGCCGGCCGGGTTGAGTTCGCGGCATAGCACCGGGAATGCCGCCTCGAAGATGTACGTGGCGGCCCGCAGTGACTCGGTCGGGTGAACGCCGCCGCCGGCCCGGCTGAGGCCGATTTCGATGCTCAGCTGAACGGATCCAGCTCCCGGCCGGGCGCCGGGCACACCGACTGGTGCGGTCATGTCGACGTGTGGTAGTGCGTCCAGCACGCTGTTGATCTGGTCTACGACTTGTGCGGTGATCGACCGGCTGGAAAGCAGCGGACTCCCGGCCAGCTTCAGCAGCTTGTGGTATCGCTCGATGATCAGCTGACGAGCCTGGTCTGATACCGGGGGTATCCGACCTTGTCCCGCAGCCACCCCCCACCTGCCCTACTAACTGGAGACCGGTTCTACCTCACCCGCCATGTCGCAGGGCCGGCCTTGTCGCCGGGCCCGCCGAGTGGCTGGGAAAGAGGTACAGCGGGCCTAAATGTAGCAGTGTCCAGGCGTTGTTCGACCAGGTCTGGGCAAAACATGGCGTTGCCAACGCATTACATCTCAGCGCTTTCACCCGAACGGCAGGATGCGGATGGGGCCGGCTGGCGGCGCGGTTCACCGGACCGGGTTTACTGGAGTCGTTCCAGCGACTCGCGGCCCGACTCGGGCGGCGGAGTCGCGCCGCGGAGCCGCCAGCGGAGTGGCTCACCAGGACAGGGCGCTGCCGAGGACCGCGCCGTTGACCGCGTACTGCACGGCCATGAACGTCCGGTACGGGCGGCGGCCGGCGGCCCGGCCGGCGCGGCGTGGGGCGCGCAGCACGACCGCGCCGAGGGTGACCGCGCCCAGCCCCGCGACGAGCGCGGCCGGCCTGGTCGGGCCGGCCAGCACCGCCGCACCGGCCAGGAACGAGCAGCCCAGCAGCAGCGAGATCGCCGAGATCAGCCGGCGGGCGCCCCGGTCGCCGAGCACCACCGGCCAGGTCTGCCGGCCGGCCAGCTGGTCGCCGGCCACGTCGGAAAGGTCCTTGGTGGCGCTGCACAGGCCCACCCAGAGCGCCATCACGGCACCGAACGCGGTCAGCCGCGGGGTCAACCCGCCGCCCATCACCGAGCCGGCCAGATAGCACAGGAATGCGCCGCCGCCGACCGCGATCGCGAATCCCATACGGGTCGACTTGAGCGCGGCCGGGCCCACCGAATAGCAGTAGCCGAGGATCAGAAAGGCAACCGCGAGAACCACCAGCCGGCGCTCGCACAGGGCGCACAGCACGAGCCCGGCGGCGGCCAGGAACACGGTGGTCCGCAGCGCGGTCGCGACCGGTAAGCGGCCGCTGGCAATCGGCCGGCGCGAGCCGTTCACCTGGTCGCCGAGAATGTCGGTCACGCCGTTGAGCAGGTATACCGCCATGCCGACGGACAGCCACCCGGCAATGCCCGCCGCGGCGGTGCCGGCGAATGCCCGGACGTTCGGCCCGGCGGCGCTCAGAAAGAAGCTGACGACGCGCAGCAGGATCACCAACTGGACGCCCGGCCGAGTTTCGGCCAGGACCAGTCGAACCAGCGCCATCCCGGTTAGGGCGGACCGTTCGGAGGGTACCGGATAGGTACGGCGGATCGCCCGGTGGGTGCCCGGCGCGGCATACAGGAGTTCGGTCATGGCCATCACGGTCGCGGCCGGGCCGGCTGGCCGCATCGGGCAGACGTACATGCCCCGGGTCGCCCTTTGCCGGCATTGGTACTACTACCTAGGTCGTAGTCTCAATTCCACCTTCGTACGGTTTTTTATATTCACCCCGGGCCTACGTTGAGTGGCCGCGATAAACCGGCTTAGCGTCAGCGGGTCACGCCAGCGGGTGCCGGCCGGTGACCCTGGCCGGCACCGCGCGGGCATCGGTGGAGCGGCGCCGCGTGGCCGGCGCCGGCGAGGGGACGACGTGCGATGCAACCATCCGTGGGTGCTCCGGTGGCGGTGCGGCTACTCGGGGACTTCTCGATGGATGTGTGCGGGCAGCCGGTCGGGCCATGGCGCGGCGGCAAGGCCCGCGGCCTGTTCCAGTACCTGCTGCTGAACCGGGGCCGGCTGGTCGTCCGGGAGCGGCTGCAGGACGTGCTCTGGCCGGACGCGGACCGGGCCCGCGGCGGCACCTCGCTGAAGGTCGCCGCGCACGCGCTGCGCGAGGTGATCGCCCGCATCCCGGCCGAGGCCGGGCTGAGCCTGGTCTACCAGGACCACGGCTACCTGCTGCGGGCCGAGCGGGTCTGGATCGACGTGGACGAGTTCGAGCGGTCCTGTTCGGCCGGCGCCGACCGGGCCGCCATGCACCTCTACCGCGGCGACTTCCTCGGCGGCGAAGCCGCGTCCTGGGCCGTGGAGCAGCGGGAGTGGTACCGCTCGCTCGCGCTGCGGGTGCTGGACCGGCTGCGGGACGCCGCGCTGCACCGTGGCGACGACATCGAGTTGGTCGGCTGGTGCCGGCGCAGCCTGGCGATCGACCCGTCCCGGGAAGCCACCTACCAGGCGCTGATGACCGCGCACGCCCGCTTCGGTGAGCTGGACCGGGTGCACAGCTGGTACCGGCTCTGCCTGCGCCGGCTGCGCGAGGACTTCGGCGTCGACCCGTCCCCGGAGACGCACCGGGTCTTCGTCGAGGCGCTCCGCCGCGGGGTCCCGTCGCGGCCCGGGCCGCTGGTTTCCGGAGCGGCCGGCGCGCCGGCCGCGGGCCGGGCGCCGTCGGCCGGCCTGTCCCGGCCGGTCGCCGGGGGCGGCGGCGCGGGTACCGGTGCGCCGCGCCCGGCCGCGCCCTGACCGTCGGCCCGGCGGCCGGCCGCGCCCCGACCGTCGGGCCGGCCGCCGTCTGGCGGCCGCCGGTCGCCGGCCGCCGTCTGGCGGGCGGCGGCGCCCGGGTCAGCGATCGGGGCTGGGCACCCAGGGCAGGGCGGTCTCGGCCGGGCCGGCGTCGTCGCCGGACCACCACGCCCGGGGGTCGTCGGCCAGTTGCTCCAGCCGGGCCAGGTAGGCCCGGCCGAGCGCGGTCAGGTCCGGGCCGGTAGCCGGGTCCGGCGCGGTCCAGAACGCCCGCACCGAGTCGCCGTGCGGCACCACCCGGACGTCGGCCAGCGCGTCCGGCGAGGTCGACACGACCCGGGACAGCTCGCCGAAGCCCGCCCCGGTGGCCCCGGTGGTCCCGCCGAGTCCACTGAGGACGGTCGCGAGTAGGCGGAACCGCGGCCCGTTCGGCGCCGGCCCGCCGGCCCCATGGCCGTTGCCGCCGCCGTTGCCGTCCGGGCCGGCAGGGCTGTCCGGGCTGGCGGGGCTGTCCGGGCTGGCGGGCCGGGCACCGTTGCCGTCGGCCGTGGCCCGGGCCCGCTCGGCGAAGCCGGCCCAGCCCGGGTCGGTGTCGACCTGGTGGACGGTGCCGAAGTAGCCGAGCACCCGGTCGACGTCCGGGTGCACCGGGATCCGGCTGAACAGCCGCCACCCCAGCCCGGTCGGCCGCCCGGGTGCGGCGCCGGCCGGCTGGGCCTGGTGCGGCTGGGCCTGGTGCAGTACGTCGGCCAGCGCGGTGACCAGCACCGCGTCCGGGCTGGCGCCGCAGCCGGCGGCCCGGCGCAGCAGCGCCGCCCAGCGGGCCGGGTCGAGGTCGAACCGGGCGCTGGCCGGCTCCGCCGCCGGCGCCGGTGGCTCGGCCGCCGCGCACCCCTCCCGGTTGGCGGCCGGCACCGCCCGTTCCGCCCAGCGGGCCGGCACCGACAGCGCGTAGTCCCGGAACGTCACGGCCGGTCGGTGGAACCGGCGGCCGGTGCCGGCGTACCGGGCGACCCACTCGTCGAACAGGACGCGGTGCGCGCTGTCCGGATCGACCAGCAGCCGGTTCAGCAGCAGGTGCACGGTGGTGCCGCCGCCGGGCAGCCGGGCCACCCAGAGCCGGTGCGCCGCCGCCGCTGGCCGGCCCAGCCCGGCCTGCCGCGCGTTGGCCCGGTGCGCGGCCACCACGGCGGCCGCCACCGCGGCCGGTTGGTGGCGCAGGTCGAGCAGTTGCGGGGCGGCCGGCCAGGCGGTGAGCACCTGGTCGTGCGAGCCGAGCAGCACCGTCCGCAGCGCGTCATGCCGTTCCACCAGCCGGCGCCAGCAGCGCAGCAGCCGGGGCACGTCCAGGCCCGGGCAGTCCCACTCGTAGTAGTCGACCACGGCGGGGCGCCCCGGTGCGCCAGCCACCGCGACAGCGAGCGCGCGCTGCCCGGCGGTGAGCTCGAACGGCGCCGCCCGCGCCGCGCCTGCTGCCGGGCCGGGGGGCGGGGTTGCCGGCGGGTCGGCGAGCGGGGTTGCGGGCGGGTCGGCGGGGGCCGGGCCGGCGGGCGGGTCGAGCCGGCCGAGCACGTCGATGACGCCGTCCGGCCAGTACCGGGCCGCGTCGCCGGTGCGGTAGAGGATCGGGCTCGGGTCGGCGGACACCGGGTTGGCGACGAACCGGGTCGCGGTGACCGGGCCGGGCAGGCCGGGGGAGACGCCGGCACCGGAGACGTACAGCTCGCCGGCGACGCCCGGTGGCACCGGGCGCAGGTGCCGGTCCAGCACGTACGCGCGCATGTTCGGGACCGGCCGGCCGACCGGCGGCCGCTCGGCCAGCCGGCGCGGGTCGATCCGGGCGGCCGTGGTGCTCAGGTCGCCGGCGCACGCCAGCGTGGTCTCGGCCGCCCAGTACAGGTCGAAGACGGTGAACGGGAGCCCCGGCGGTGGCCAGCCGGACAGCCGGTCGCCGGTGCTGGCCACCGCCCGCAGCCGGCAGCCGGCCGGCCAGTCCAGCTGCCAGAGCCGCTCCGCCGACCGGGCCGGCAGCACGGTGTAGGTGACCCGCTCGGTCACCAGCCAGTCGCGGATCCGCTCCGGCGTGTCGAGCTGGCCCGGGTCCGGTACGCAGACCGTGCCGCCGGCGGCCAGCACGGCCAGGCAGTCGACCACCAGCCGGGCCGAGTCCGGCGGGCTCAGCCAGCTGCTGCGGGTGCCGGCCGCGATCCCGCACTCCTGCCGCAGCGCGTGCACGGTGTTCCGGACCGCCGCGTGGCTGACCGCGGTCAGTCGCGGCGCCGCCGTGCGGGCGCAGACGTGGCTGGTGTCCCGGGCCTCGGCCGGCCGGCCCGGGTCCACCGGCGGCTGCCGGCGCCAGTCGGTGTCCGCGGCCAGATCGACCACCTGCCAACCGGCCGGCCCGGCCGGGCTGGTCGCCGGCGGGGCGTCGGCCGGCAGCGCGTTGGCCGGCAGGGCGTTGGCTGGCGGGGGGTTGGCCGGCGGGGTGGCGGGCCGGGCGGCTGGGTGCGGACCGGCGGTGAGGAGCAGGTCGGTGCCGGCGGCGGCGAGCAGCCGGGTGACCGTGTCGGCCGGCGCGGCCGGGTCGAGCAGCAGCACCGACCCGCCGGCCCGCAGGATGCCCAGCTGCGCCAGCACGTGCTCCGGCCCGCGGTCGAGCAGGACGCCGGCCCGGCCGCCGCGGCCCAACCCGAGCCCGAGCAGGTGGTTGGCCAGCCGGTTGGCGTCCGCGTCCAGGTCGGCGAAGCTGGTGCTGCCGGCGGCGGAGACCACCGCCGGCGTGTCCGGGGCCCGCACCGCGGCCTGGTGGATCAGCTCCGGCAGCAGGTCGGCCGGCAGCGCCGCGTCGGTCTCGTTCCAGTCGACCAGCGCGACCGCCCGCTCCCGCGCGTCGGTCAGCTCGAGCTGGCCGACGGTGCGGGCGCCGGCCCGGTCGATCGCGTCCAGCGTGGCCGACAGCAGGTTGCCGGCGTGCCGGGCCAGCCGGTCCGCCGTAGCCGCGGTGAACAGGTCGGCGTCGACCAGCAGCGCCGCATCCCAGCCGGGCCGCCGGTCGTCCACCACCAGCGCGATGTCGGCGTGCCGCAGCTCGCCACTGCCCGGGCCGCGGGCCGCCGCCCGTGCCACCACCGCGTCGAACCGCGCGTCCGGCGCCGCCGCGCCGGCCGTCGCCCGGCCGGCCCGGCCGCCCTCGCCGGGTTCGGCGGCGAGGGCGGCCGTGGCGGCCCGCAGCAGGCGGCGGACCGGGGTGCCGTCCCGGACGGTGAGCCGGACCGGGGTCAGGCCGTAGTCCGCGTAGCAGATCCGGACCGCGCCGGCCGCCGCGTAGTGGTGCAGCAGCGCGGCCAGCGCGGCCACCGCCAACGCGGGCAGCGGCACCCCGGCCGCCGCGCAGACAGTGCGGGCGTCGGCACGCAGCCGGATCCGGCGGACGGTGGCACGCCGGCCGTGTGGCGTCGAACGGGGGAAGTCGGCGGGCAAGGCCACGGGGCGCCAGCCGGCCCGGCCCTTGCGCGCGCCCACCCTGCCTGCCTCCTCGCTCCCCGCGGCGTCCGGTCGAGAGCCAGAACGTAGCGGTCGCCGGTCTGCTCCCGGTTACGTACCGCCCACCGCCGCGGCGCCGGCCGACCCCTGGCGTAACCGCCCGCTCCTACCGTCCTTGCACAGGATCCCCGGCACAGCAGCGATCTGTGGCCCAGCGATCCCCTTGGCCCGGCGTCCCGGGCCTGGCCGGCAGCAGGAGGTACCGCCGTGGTCTTGATCCGGCCGCCCGCGTCGAGCGGGCGCGCACCGGCACCGGGACGGTGGCTGGCCGTGGGTCACCGGCCGCCGTCCCGGCAAGCGGTGCGGGCCGGGTCCACCGGCTCGGCCGGGCGCGCGGCCCCGGCCGGCTCCGCGCTCCCGGCCGGCTCCGCGGTCCCGGCCGGCTCCGTGGTCCCGGCCGGCTCCGTGGTCCCGGCCGGCGGCCCGCGGCCGGCCGGTTTCGCGGCGGGCCGGGCGGCCGGGCACAGCGCGGCCGCGCGGCGGTTGGCGGGCGGCGGGTCGCGATGACGTGGCCGGGTGTCCCGCCGCCGGGCGCCCGAGCCGTCCCACCGGCTCGTTCCGCCGGTGCCGCCCCGGCCCATGCCACCGACCCGCCCGGCGCGGTCGACCCGCCCGGCGCCATCGACCTGGCTGGGGCCGACAGCCCGGCCGGCCGGACCGGGGTTCCCGGTCCGGCCGGGGCCGGCGGCCGGAACGGTACGGCCGGTGCCCGGCCCACCGGTACGGCCGGTGCCGAGCCGCCCGGCGCCGCCGGGCCCACCGGTGTGGCCGGGCCTACCGGTGTGGCCGGTGCCGGGCCGGCCGGGGCCGCCGGGCGCACCGGTGTGGCCGGTGCCGGGCCGACCGGCGCCGCCGGGCCCACCGGCGCCGGTGTCACCGGGCCAACCGGTGTGGCCGGTGCCCGGCCGACCGGCGCCGTCGGGCCGGCCGGTGTGGCCGGGGTGGACTGGCCGCTGGTCGGCCGGGACGCGGAGTCGGCCGCGGTCCGCCGGACGCTGGATGGGGGGCGGGCCGGGATCGTGTTCGCCGGCGGCCCCGGCGTGGGCCGGTCCCGGCTGGCCCAGGAGGCGGCCGGGCACGGCGAGCGGCGGGACCACCCGGTGCGCTGGTTGGCCGCGACCCGGGCGGCCGCCGGCATCCCGCTCGGCGCGTTCGCGCACCTGCTGCCGGCCGGTCGGAGGTTCCGCGACCAGGTCGACCTGCTGGACCGGGCCGGCCGCGCGCTCGGCGCCGAGCCCGGCGTGCGGTCCGGCGGCCGCCGGGTGGTGCTCGTGGTGGACGACGCGCACCTGCTGGACGACGCGTCGGCCGCGCTGGTGCACCAGCTGGCCCGGGCCGGGCTGGCGTTCGTGGTGGCGACCGTGCGCACCGGCGAGCCGGCCCCGGACCCGATCACCGCGCTCTGGAAGGAAGGGCTGGCCGAGCGGGTCGAGGTGCGCGAGCTGGACCCGGCGCAGGTGGACGAGCTGGCCGCCGCGGTGCTCGGCGGCCCGGTCGCCGTCCCGACCGGCCAGCTGCTGGCCGGCGCGACCCAGGGCAACCTGCTGTTCCTGCGGGAACTGGTGCTGGCCGGGCTGGACAGCGGTGCGCTGGCGGCGGCCGGCGGGATCTGGACCTGGTCCGGGCCGATCCGGGTGACCGCGCGGCTGTGTGACGTGGTGGAGGCGACGCTCGGCCCGGTGACCGCGGACGAGCTGGCCATCCTGGAGGTGCTGGCCCAGGGCGAGCCGCTGGAGGCCGGCATCCTGGAATCCTGGTTCCCGGCCGACGTGCTGCACGCGGTCGAGCGCCGCGGCCTGCTCCGCTCGCACAGGGACGGCGGCCGGACCCGGCTGCGGCTGGCGAACCCCTTCTACGGCCACGTGCTGCGGGAGCGGACGCCGGCGCTGCGGGCCAGGGCGATCCGCCGCGGCCTGGCCGACGCGCTGCTGGCCACCGGCGCCCGGCGCGGCGACGACCCGCTGCGGATCGTCCGCTGGAGCCTGGACTCCGGCCGGTCGGTGCCGCCGGACCTGTTGCTGCGGGCCGCCCGCGCCGCGCTGGCCGCCTACGACCACCCGCTGGCCGAACGCGCCGCCCGCACCGCGCTGGAATCCACACCGGAATCCGGGCCGGCGGCCGAACCGGTGCCCGCCGGGCCGGCGGCGTCCGGGGCGGCAGCCGCGACCCTGCTGCTGGCGCAGGCGATGCACCTGCAGGGCCGGTGCGCCGAGGCGATGTCCACATTGGACACCCTGCCGACCGGGGCCGGCCCGGACGAGGTGGCGTGGGCGGCGGCGGTCCGGGCGCAGGCGTTGTGCTGGGGGCTGGGCCGGCCGGCGGACGCCGCCGCAGTTCTGGCCGAGACCGCCGCCGCGGCGGCGGTCTCGGCCACCGCCGGGGCCCGGGAGCTGGGGGATCTGGTGACCGCGGTCCGGGCGGCGGTGCTGCTCACCGCTGGCGAGGTGCGGCCGGCGCTGGCGGTGGCCACCGAGGTGCTGCGCCGCCCCGGTGCGGGCGCGCCGGCCTGTGTGCCGGCCGCGGTCACCGCGACCGCCGCGCTGGCCGTCGCCGGCCGCCCGGCCGACCCGGACACCGCCGGCTGGCTGGCGGCTGCGTCCACAGTGGACGGTGCGGCGTGGTTCCCGCCGGGCAGCATGCTGCCGGTCCGGTACCTGACCGACCGGCTGGAGGGCCGGCTGGACGAGTCCGTGGCCCGCTCCGAGCGCGGCTACCGGGCCGCGGTGGCCCGCGGCGACCACTGGTCGGCGGTGGCCTGGGCGGCCACCCTCGGTCGGGTCGAGCTGGACCGTGGCCGGGCCCGGGACGGCCGCCGCTGGTTGCGCGAGGCGGCCCTGCTGGCCGAGGAACCGCGGCACGCCAGCGTGCTGCCGGCCTGCCTGGCCTGGCTGGCCGAGGCGGAGGCGCTGCTCGGCAACGTCGCGGCGGCGGCCGCCGCGGTGGACCGGGCCGGGGCGCTGCGGACGCCGAGCACCGCACTGTCCGACCTCGAGGTCACCCTGGCCCAGGGCTGGGTGGCGGCGGCCGCCGGTGACCTGCCGGCGGCCCGGGCGGTGGCCCGCGGCGCGGCCGCCGCGGCCGAGCGGCGGGGCTCGCTGACCGTCGCGGTCTGGGGGCTGCACACGGCCGCCCGGTTCGGCGGTGCCAGCACCGTGGTGGCCGGGCTGCGCCGGCTGGCCGGCGCCGT
Organism: uncultured Actinomycetota bacterium; assembly: GCA_963714145.1. Classification (GTDB taxonomy): domain Bacteria; phylum Actinomycetota; class Actinomycetes; order Mycobacteriales; family CADCTP01; genus JBBWZH01. The sequence goes on from OY970235.1 coordinate 1,011,327, forward strand.
TGCCGGCCCGCTGGCCGCCGCCTGCGTGGCCCATGCCGCCGCGTTGGCCGGGCACGATGGCCCGGGGCTGGACGAGGCGGCCGCCGCGTTCGGCGCGGCCGGCGCCCGGCTGCTGGCGGCGGAGGCGGCGGCCGGCGCGGCCACCGTGCACTCGGCCCGCGGCCGGCGCAGCCGCTGCCTGTCCGCCAGCGCCCAGGCGCGGTCCTTTCTGGACAGCTGTGGCGGCGTGAGCAGCCCGGCGCTGGTCGGGCTGAAGGCGTTCGGGCTCACCCAGCGGGAGCGCGAGGTGGCACTGCTGGCCGCGCAGGGCCTGCCCAGCCGGGCGATCGCCAGCCAGCTGGCGGTCTCGGTCCGCACCGTGGACAACCACCTGCAGGTCGCGTACGCCAAGCTCGGTATCACCGGCCGGCGCGCCCTCCCGCGCGCTCTCGGCGCCGAGGGCTGACCGGTGCGCCCGACCCCGCACCCCAACCCGGCCCGGTTCGGCCCGGCCGGGCGGCGGGCGGCTGAGCAGTGCGCGGGCGCGGCCTGCGGGGGAAGTGGCGGGCGCCTAGGTAATCCGGTGGGCATGGCAGCCCGGGGCGGGCGCGGCCTACTCAGGTCCTACCCGGAGGCCGCAGCTAGCGTCGGAATCGGGACGGCGACCGCGCTCCAGGCGGCGCCGCCGGCGTCCGGGATCGCGGCGGATCGCGACCCGCGGACTCCTTCGAGCTGGTCTGCGCCGGCGAGATCATCAGGGAGTAAGCCATGACAGCAGCGGGAACCCAGGTCGCCGTCGACCGGCCCCAGCTCGGAACGCGAATCGGAACCCGGATCGGAGCACCCCCGGTGGCCGGCCAGCCGGGCGGAAGCGAGATCGACCCGGACGGGCTGGCCCGGTTCTGCGAGCTCGCGTTCACCTCGTTCAGCCGGTCCGACCAGCGCCGCTGGGGCGAGACATATGTCAAGGGCCTGCTCACCGTGCCCGGCCGCAAGACCATCCAGAAGATCTCCGAGCTGGTCGGCTGCCCGTCCGCGGACCAGTCGCTGCAGCAGTTCGTGAACCAGAGCCCGTGGGACTGGGGCCCGGTCCGGTTCATGGTCGCGCAGCTGCTGTCGACGTCGCTGCCGGTGGAGGCGTGGATCGCCGACGAGGTGGCGTTCCCGAAGAACGGCTGCAACTCCGTCGGCGTCACCAGCCAGTACGTGCCGAGTGTCGGCCGGACGTTGAACTGCCAGGTCGCGCTCGCGCTGACGATGGCCGGCGAGCGGCTCAGCTGCCCGGTGAACTGGCGGCTGATGCTGCCGCGCTGCTGGGACACCGACCCGGACCGCCGGCGCAAGGCGCACGTCCCGCCGGCCGAGCGGCACCGCCCGGCCTGGCAGCACATGCTGGACCTGATCGACGAGGCCGCGCTCGGCTGGGGGCTGACCCCGCCGCCGATCGTGGCCGACCGCCGGCACGACCCGGCCGTCGAGCCGCTGCTGCGCAGCCTGGAGGACCGCGGCGCGCGGTACGTGGTCAAGGTCGCCGACGACATGCCGTGCGGCACGGTGGCCGCCCGCCCCGGCCGGGTGATCCGGGCCGGCGAGCTGGTCCGGCACTCGATCCAGCAACGGGTCACGCTGGCCGCTGGTCCGGGCGCCATCGACCGGCCGTTCGGCTCGCAGTTCATCGCGGTCCCGGTACCTGGCCCCGGTGGGCTGGGTCCGGCCGGCCCCGGCCCGGGCGGGCTCGGTCCGGGCGGGCTCGGTCCGGGCGGGCTGGGCCCGGGCGGGCCGGGTCCGGGTGGCGCCGCCGGCCCGGGACGACCGCCGGCCCTGGACGGCCCGGGCCGGCCGGCCCGCCGGGCCCGCCGGATCGTCGCGCAGCGGCAGTGGGGCCGCCGGCAGCCGTTCGCGCTCTGGGTCACCAACCTGAGCCCGGGCCGGCTGCCGGAGGTGGCCCGGCTGGTCCGGCTGCACGAGCTGGCCCGCGGCGACCTGGCCGAGCTGGAACAGGGCGCCGGCCTGCAGCACTTCGAGGGCCGCTCGTTCCGCGGCTGGCACCACCACGTCACGCTCGCCTCGGTCGCGCACGCCTACCGCATGCTCAGCACCGACCGGCCGGACACCCGCCGCCCACTGCACGCGGTCGCCCGCTGAGCCCGCCCCGCCCGCCCCGCCGGCCGGCCGACGGGTCAGAGCATCCGCAGCGCGCCGCCGTCGATCGGCACGGTCACGCCGGTCACATAGGACGCGGCGGGGGAGAGCAGGAACGCGGCGACCTGGCCGAACTCGGCCGGCTGGCCGTACCGGCGGAGCGGGATCGTGCTCTCGCTGCGCTGCCGGGCCGCGTCCGCGTCGCCGCTGAGCGAGTCGAGGTGGACGGTGCGGTCGGTGGCGATCCGGCCGGGCATCAGGCCGAACACCCGGATGCCGCGCGGGCCGAGCTCGTCGGCGAGGCTCTTGGCGACGCCGGCGAGCCCGGGGCGCAGCCCGTTGGAGATCGCCAGCCCCGGGATCGGCGAGCGTACCGACGAGGACAGCACCAGCCCGATCGCCCCGCCGTCCGGCCCGATCGCGCCGGCCACCAGCCGGGACAGCCGCAGCGCGCCGAGGAACACCGACTCGAACGCGGCCCGCCAGTCGTCCTCGCTGGTCTCCAGCGCGGTGCCGGCCGGCGGGCCGCCGACGCTGACCAGCGCCCCGTCCAACCCGTCGTACGCGGTGTGCGCGGCCTCGACCAGCCGCCGCGCGCTGGCCGCCTCACCCAGGTCGGCCTCGACCCCGACCGCGTGCGCCGGGCCGCCCAGCTCCTGCGCGGCCCGCTCGACCGCGGCCGCGTCCCGGGCGCCGAGCACGACCCGCGCGCCGTCGGCGACCAGCGCCGCCGCGGTGGCCCGGCCCAGCCCGCGCGACCCGCCGCTGACCACGTACACCCGCCCTGCCAGCCCTAGATCCATGCACCGGATCTTGTCAGCCGCCGCCGACCCCGGCCCGCCGGGTCGGCCCGGCCAGCCCGGCCCGCCGGGTCAGCCGGCCAGCCCGGCCGGGTTGACCGATTGAGATCGGCCCGGCCGGCCCGCCGGGTCGGCCCGGCCCACAGACAGCAGCGCGCCCGGCCGCCGCCACGGCCGAGCGCGCTGCCGGCCCTCGCGGGCCGGTCCTGTCGGGTCAGGTCATGCCGCCGGCCGGAGCAGGCCGACCAGGCCGTGCGTCTCCTCGCCCGGACCGGCGCTGAACCAGACCGCGTCGGTGCCGCCGGTGTTGGCGGTGCCGCGCAGCAGGTCCCAGAGGCCCGGGATCACGATGACGTGACCACCGGCGTCCCGCAGCTGACCCTTGAACCGGCCGTTGGTGCGGTCGAAGACGTTCACCCGGCCGTCGCCGAAGTTACCGACCAGCAGGTCACCGGCGAACGCGCCGAAGCTGTCCGGCGCGATCTCGAAGCCCCACGGCGAGTTCAGCGTGCCGTGGCTGGCCAACCGGCGCTCCAGCTGCCCGAACCGGTTGAACACGTCCACGAAGCCCAGGCCGCGGCCGGGCTGGTTGCGCCCGGTGGCCGTGTCCACCTTGGCATAGGCGACGTAGGCGTGTCCGTCCAGGAAGTCCACGTTGAACGGGGCGTAGCCGCGCGGCAGGCGCGGGTCGGTGAATGCCGGCGCCGGCAGGTTGCTGCGCTGGAACAGGCTGTTGAACACGTCGATCCGGCCGTTCCGGAAGTCGGACGCGAGCAGGAACGAGCCGAACTCGTTGCTGCCGATGGCCAGGCCGGTGTAGACCGCGCCGTCGACGTGGCTGACCGAGATCGCCGTGGTGGGTGCCGCGGCCGGGTTCCAGGCGAGCAGGTCACCGCTGAGCGTGCTGAACAGGAACCGGGCCGGCCCGGACCCGCTCGGCCCGGTCACCACGAACTGGGTGCCGCCGTTGAAGGCCTGCCCGGTCGGGCCGCCGGCGGTGGTGACGACCAGTGGGTTGATCGTCGGCGGCGCGCCACCGGCGCCACCGGCGTAGAGGGTGGCACTGCTGGTGCCGTTGTTCGCCACCCAGAGTGGACTGGTCGGGCTGTGGGCCAGGCCCCAGGCGTTGACCAGGTGCGGGTCGACCACCGGCGCCGCGCCGGCGACATCTGCGACCAGGTTGACCGCGGCGAACGTGGGGGATGCCAGCTGGTGGTCGCCGGCTGCGGCGACCCCCGGCGTCGCGGCCAGCGGTACGGCAAGCACGGCGGCCACGATCGTGGCCCGGGCCCGCGTCGACGACAGGCTGTGGACGAGGTTCATGTACTACGTCCTCCCCAACGTTTGTCAGACGGCGCCGGGACAGCACCGTCCCGGACGCGGTACGGAGGGAGTAACGGACCGGTTCAACTCGGTAACCAACAGATTTCCGCGATCAGTGCCATTGCAGACCAGTGAGGCAGGAAACGCCCAGGTAGTGACGGTGTAGGTCAAATAGTCATGGTAAAAATATGGGGTGAATTTTCATGACGGCGTCGAGCCATCGCCCGCGTCGCCCGGACCGTCCGGGACGAAGCCCTCGGCGGCGAGCAGCCGGGTGATCCGGCGCCGGCCGAGCCGCAGCCGTGACTTGACCGTCCCCTCCGGTACGCCGAGCCGGGCGGCGATCTCCCGGGCGGTCAACCCGCCGGCGTACGCCAGCAGCACCGCGGTCCGCTGCGCCTCCGGCAGCGCCCCCACCGCCGCCCGGACACTGCTGGCCAGCGCGGCCCGCACCGCTGCCTCGGCCGGGTCCGGCGCCGGCTCCGGCTCGGCGGTGGACCGCCGTCGCTGCCGGGCGGACCGCCGCACCGCGTCGATCGCCCGCCGCCGGGCCAGCATCGCCAGCCAGGCGCGCAGCGTCCCGGCGGTCGGGTCGTAGCTCGCCGGCCGTCGCCAGACCTGCACGAACACGTCCTGGACCACGTCCTCGGCCGCCGCCGAATCGCGCACCAGGCGCAGCGCCACCGCGTACACCAGCGGGCCGTACTGCGCGTACAGCTCGGTCAGCGCAGCCTCCTCTCCGGCCAGCAGGCCCGCGTGCAGACGTCGTTCCACCTCCCGGGCAGCCGGGCTCTCCCCCATCGCGCGGTTCCCCCCTCGGTCGCACCGCGATGTCCGACGGGGTATTCGCCCGTTCCGGCGAACTGGATGTCTTAGGTCATCGATCAGGCGTCTGGCGGCGAATACATCGTGATGCCGGCCAACCAGGTCGGTACGCCCCACTCGTGCCTGATCCGGGCCAGGAGCTGCCATGCGCCACAGATCCCCGACCCGCCGCGGAGCCGCGGTCCTCGCCGCGGCCGCGGCCGTGCTGCTCGCCGCACTCGCCACGCTGCCCGCCCCCGCTGCCGGGGCCGCCGGCTCCGCGCGGCCGGGGAGCCCGGTGCCGGCCGGCGAGTCTCCCGACCCGACGTCCACCGGTCCCACCTCTGGTGGGCCGACGTCTGCCGTCCCCACGTCCGGTGGGCCGACGTCTGCCGTCCCCACGTCCGGTGGGCCGACGTCCGGCGGGCCGACATCTGCCGTTCCCACGTCCGGTGGGCCGACGTCGACGGTCCCGGTGCCGACGGACCCGGTGCCGACGGACCCGGTGCCGACGTCAACGGACCCGGTGCCGACCGGGCCGGCGCCGACGGATCCAGCGACCACCGCCCCGACCGCGCCCCCGACCGGCCCGACCGGCCCGGTGCCGACCGGCCCGGTGCCGACGACCGGGCCGACGGGTCCGGTGCCGACGGGTCCGTTGGTGCCGTGCGAACCGCCGCCGTTGCCCACCCGGCCCGCCCCGTCCGATGCCGCCGACCAGTTGGAGCGGGTCGGGCACCGGATCCTGGACCTGGTCGACGCGAACGGCTACCCCGGCTTCACCGGGGTGAGCGCCGACATCGACGGCGCCCGGCTGCTGCTGTGCTGGGTGCGGTCCGAGCCGGTGCTGCCGGCGGAGATCCAGGCGATCGTGGCCGGTCCGGGCGAGCCGGTCAGCATCGTCCGGCAGTACGGCGACTACTCCCGCGCCGACCTGAACGCCCGGGTGGCCACCCTGCTCGGCAACCCGGGCCTGGCCACCCAGATCGGCGGCGACATCCACACGGTGACCGTTCCGGAGGAGGGCACCGGCCTGATCGCCGGCGTGCAGCCGACCGGTGGGCTGGCACCGGGCGCGGAGGCGACCCTGTCCGCGGCGGCCGGGGTGCCGGTGCGGATCACGGGCGGCCCGGCGCCGGAGCCGACCACCCGGCGGCTGGACTTCTCACCCTGGTACGCCGGGGCCCGGCTGACCGACAACATCGCGGCGTGCACGTCCGGGTTCGGGCTGATCGGCCCCGGCAACACGCAATGGCTGCTGACCGCGTACCACTGCTTCGCTCCGGCCGCCCCGGTGTTCACCGGGTCGGTGGCCGCCGGCGGCGCGCGGATCGGCCTGGTCGGGCTGACGATCCCGGCCCGGGACTCCGAGGTCGTGGACATCACCAACGGGGTGGCCGGATCGCACACCTTCACCGGCGGGGTGGCCGACCGGACCGAGGGCGACCTGCGGGTGGCCGGGGCCGCCGCGAACATCGCCGGACTGCTCGTCTGCAACTCCGGCTCGGTCTCCGGCGAGCTCTGCGGGGTGGTGATCCGGCGGGTCAACGTCAACTACCTGATCGCGGTCCGGGGCGCGCTGGTCGGCGTGCTGAACGGGGTCTGGGCGACCGGCCTGCAGGCCGGTCAGATCGTCAGCGCGTTCGGCAACAGCGGCGGGCCGATCATCCGCCGCACCCGGCCCGGCCCGGTGCAGGCGATGGGCACGGTCAGCGCCGCGTCCGCCAAGATTCCATGCATGATCTACGACGCCCGGCAGTGCTCGTTCGACGTCTACTACGCGGACATCCGGCTGCTGCTGCGCGGGTACGGGGCCCGGCTGGCGTGAGCTGGTGGGGCCGGTCGCGGCGGCGGCCGGCCCCACCCACGACGCTCAGCGCAGCGAGCGGAGCACGTACGGCATGATCCCGCCGTGCCGGTAGTAGTCGGCCTCGCCCGGGGTGTCGATCCGGACCACCGCGTCGAACTCGATCTCGTCCGCCCGCACGTGCACGGTGCGCGGCGTGGTGCCCTCGTTGAGCTCGGTCACGCCGGTGATCGTGATCGTCTCGTGCCCGGTCAGCCCGAACGAGTCGGCGCTCTTGCCGTCCGGGAACTGCAGCGGCAGCACGCCCATGCCGATCAGGTTCGACCGGTGGATCCGCTCGTACGACTCGGCCAGCACCACCCGGACGCCGAGCAGCGCGGTGCCCTTGGCCGCCCAGTCGCGCGACGAGCCGGAGCCGTACTCCTTGCCGGCCAGCACCACCAGCGGGACGCCGGCGGCCGCGTACGCCTGCGCGGCGTCGTAGATCGTGGTCTGCTCGCCGGTCAGCAGGTTGCGGGTGAAGCCGCCCTCGACGCCGGGCACCAGCTGGTTGCGCAGCCGGATGTTGGCGAACGTGCCGCGGATCATCACCTCGTGGTTGCCCCGCCGCGAGCCGTAGGAGTTGAAGTCGCGCTTGTCCACCCCGTGCTCGGTGAGGTACCGGCCGGCGGGGGAGTCGGCCTTGATCGAGCCGGCCGGCGAGATGTGGTCGGTGGTGACCGAGTCGCCGAGCCGGGCCAGCACCCGGGCGCCGGTGATGTCGGTGACCGGCGCGGGTTCGGCCGGCATCCCGTCGAAGTAGGGCGGCTTGCGCACGTAGGTGGAGTCGGCGTCCCAGGCGAACGTGTCGCCGGCCGGGGTGGGCAGCGACTGCCAGCGCTCGTCCCCGCTGAACACGTCGGCGTAGTCCCGGGTGAACATGGCCGACTGGACCGCGGTCGCCACCACGTCGGCGACCTCGTGCGAGGACGGCCAGATGTCGCGCAGGTAGACCGGCTCGCCGTCGCTGCCGGTGCCCAGCGGCTCCCGGGTGAGGTCCAGGTCCATCGTGCCGGCCAGCGCGTACGCGACCACCAGCGGCGGCGAGGCGAGGTAGTTCATCTTCACGTCCGGGTTGATCCGGCCCTCGAAGTTCCGGTTCCCGGACAGCACCGAGACCACGGCCAGGTCGGCCTCGTTCACCGCGGCGCTCACCGCGTCCGGCAGCGGCCCGGAGTTGCCGATGCAGGTGGTGCAGCCGTAGCCGACCAGGTGGAAGCCGAGCTTCTCCAGGTACGGGATGAGGCCGGCGCGCTCGTAGTAGTCCATGACCACCTTGGAGCCGGGCGCCAGCGTGGTCTTCACCCAGGGCTGCCGGTTCAGCCCGCGCTCGACGGCCTTCTTGGCCAGCAGCGCGGCCGCCACCATCACCGACGGGTTGGACGTGTTCGTGCAGGACGTGATCGCGGCGATCACCACCGCGCCGTGGTCGATCTCGGCCTTGGTGCCGTCCTCCAGCTCGATCGGGGTGGGCGCGCTGGCCCGGCTGCCGGTGCCGGCGCCGAGCGGCTGCAGCTGCGGCGCGTTCCCGCCGCCGTTGCCGCCGTCGATCGCCGGCGAGTCGCTGGCCGGGAACGACTCCTTGCTGGCCTCATCCACTGTGGACAGCACACTGTCCACAGTGGAGGAACTGACGTAGTCGCCGAGCGCGGACCGGAACGAGACCTTCGCGTCGGCCAGGGCCACCCGGTCCTGCGGGCGCTTCGGCCCGGCCAGCGACGGGACCACTGTGGACAGATCCAGTTCCAGCGTCTCGGAGAAGGCCGGACTGGTCGCCGCGTCGTGCCAGAGGCCCTGCTCCTTGGCGTACGCCTCGACCAGGCTGACCTGCGCGGCCGACCGGCCGGTGAACTCCAGGTACCGCAGCGTCTCCGCGTCGATCGGGAAGATCGCGCAGGTGGAGCCGTACTCCGGGCTCATGTTGCCGATGGTGGCCCGGTTGGCCAGCGGCACCGCGGCCACCCCCGGGCCGTAGAACTCGACGAACTTCCCGACCACGCCGTGCCGGCGCAGCATCTGGGTGATCGTGAGCACCAGGTCGGTGGCGGTGGCGCCCTCGGGCAGCTCGCCGGCCAGCCGGAACCCGACCACCTTCGGGATCAGCATGGACACCGGCTGGCCGAGCATCGCGGCCTCCGCCTCGATGCCGCCGACGCCCCAGCCGAGCACGCCCAGCCCGTTCACCATCGTGGTGTGCGAGTCGGTGCCGACCAGCGTGTCCGGGTAGGCCTGGCCGCCGCGGGTGAACACGACCTGGGCGAGGTACTCGATGTTCACCTGGTGCACGATGCCGGTGCCCGGCGGCACCACCTGGAACTCGCGGAAGGCGGTCTGCCCCCAGCGCAGGAACTGGTACCGCTCCTGGTTGCGGCCGTACTCGAAGTCGACGTTGCGGGCGAACGCGTCCGCCCGGCCGAACACGTCCGCGATCACCGAGTGGTCGATCACGAGCTGGGCCGGCGCCAGCGGGTTGATCTTCGCCGGGTCGCCGCCGAGGTCGCGCATCGCCTCCCGCATGGTGGCCAGGTCGACCACCGCGGGCACGCCGGTGAAGTCCTGCATGACCACCCGGGCCGGGGTGAACTGGATCTCCCGGCTCGGTTCGGCGCCCGGATCCCAGCCGGCCAGCGCGCGGACGTCGTCGGCGGTGATGTTCGCCCCGTCCTCGGCCCGGATCAGGTTCTCCAGCAGCACTTTGAGGCTGAACGGCAATCGGTCGGCGCCGTCCACCGCGGACAGCCGGAAGATCTCGTACGACGCGTCGCCGACCGCTAGCGAACCGCGGGCACCGAAGCTGTCTGCGCTGGTCACGCCGCTCCTCCTCGGTAGATGTGGGCCGGTCTGGCCGACCCTCCCCATCCTCCTCCACCACCCGGGCGCGGCCACCCGCAGGTCGGCCGGGCCGGCCGGATTCGTCCCGGTCCGGACCCGGACGGATCGGCGGTGGCGGTTCGCGGCCCGGCTGCATACCTTCGGGTACGTGACCGTGCCAGCCCGCCGACCTCGGCTCCGCTCCCCGGGCGGCGCTGCGATGCTCACCGCGGAAGCCGGCACATGACGGTGCCGGCCCGCCGGCCTCCTCCGCTCCGCTCCGCGGCGCCTCAGCCGGCACCTGCGATGCTCACCGCGCAGGCCGGCGCATGACGGTGCCGGTGGACGACGTGCCGGCGGTGGCCGGCTGGCTGCGCGCCGCGACCGCGGTGACCGTGCTGACCGGGGCCGGGATCTCCACCGACAGCGGCATCCCGGACTTCCGCGGCCCGCAGGGGGTGAGGACCCGCAACCCGGCCGCGCAGCGGATGTCCGACATCAGGGCGTACCTGGCCGATCCGGAGGTGCGCCGGCTGGCCTGGCGGAGCCGGCAGGACAGCCCCGCCTGGGCGGCCCGGCCGAACGCCGGGCACCGGGCGCTGGTGGCGCTGGAACACTCCGGGCGGTTGCGCGCGCTGGTCACCCAGAACATCGACGAACTGCACCAGCGGGCCGGCTCCGACCCCGGCCGGGTGCTGGAGCTGCACGGCACCATGTTCACCGCGGTCTGCCTGGGCTGCGACGACCGCGGCCCGATGGCGGACGTGCTGGCCCGGGTCGCCGCCGGTGCGGACGACCCGCCCTGCCTGCACTGCGGTGGGGTGCTGAAGTCGGCCACGATCTCGTTCGGGCAGTCGCTGGACCCGGCCGTGCTGACCGCGGCCGGCGAGGCGGCCGCGGCCAGCGACCTGTTCCTGGCCGTGGGCAGCTCGCTCACCGTGCACCCGGCCGCCGGGCTGGTCGAGGTGGCCGCCGCGGCCGGCGCCCGGGTGGTGATCGTGAACGCCGAGCCCACCCGGTACGACCGGCTGGCCGCCGCGGTGCTCCGCGGGCCGATCAGCCAGGTGCTGCCGGCCCTGGTCAGCGACCTGCCCCCGCTGCCTGCCTAGCCCCGCTGCCTGGCCTGCTGGCTGGCACCGCTGGCTGGCCGACGGGCCCCCGGTGCGGGGAGTTCCGGGCCGGTCGGTGCCGGTGTGACCGGTGTTGCGGCACCCGATTCTAGTTACTCCTGATTACCTCTGGCGTTCGTGTGACTACTGATGGCAATGTAGCCGGCTGACTCGCCAGGGGGAGGTGGCCGTTGCGCGCAACCGGGGTTGGGGTCCGCGCCGTCGTGGTCGGGGTGCTGTGCGGGCTCGTCGTCGGGCTGCCGCCGGCCGGGCTGACCGGGCTGGCGCCCCGCGTCGCGCAGGCCGGCGGGATCGCGCCGGCCAGCGGCCTGGCGCAGGCCAGGCCGCGCAACCCGAGCCCCGCCGAGATCACCGCGGCGCAGCGGGACCGGGCCCGCAAGTCCGCCGCGGTGGGCCGGCTGACCGGTCTGGTGGCCAGGGCGGACGGCGACATGCGGCGGGCCACCGACGCGGCCGAGCTGGCCGTCGAGCGGTACAACAAGGCGGTCGTCGACCTGGCCGCGGCGACCCGGCGGGCGACGGCCGCGCGGGCGGCCGCGGACCGGGCCGAGCGGCAGGTGGTCGCGGCCCGGGCGGCGGTGTCCCAGTTCGCCCGCGGCAGCTACATCCAGGGCAGCACACTCGGTTCGGCCGCGGCGCTGGTGGACGCGGCCGGCCCGGCCGACCTGCTCGCCCGCGCGGCACTGCTGCGCTACATCAGCGGTCGCAAGCTGGACGCGGTCGGCGAACTGGACCGGGCCAAGGTCCGCCAGGCCAACGCCGACTCGCTGGCCCGGCAGGCGCTCGGCGCGCAGCGGGCCGCCACCGGGCGGGCCACCCGGGCCAAGGCCGCGGCGGCCCGCGAGGTCGCCACCGCACACGCCCGGCTGGCCACCTTGCAGAAGCAGCGGGCCACCCTGAACCGGGAGCTGACCGCGGCCCGGGTCCGGCTCACCGGGCTGCTCGCGGAGAAGAAGCGGTACCAGGCCTGGCAGCGGGCGCGGGCGATCGCGGCGGCCAAGGAGCGGGAGCGGCTGCGCCGGCTGCGGGCCGCGGCCGCGCGGCGGCACGGCACGTCCGGCTGGACCGGCGGCGGCGGCGCCTGGACCGCCGCCAAGGGGCAGTGGGTGGCCGACGCTGCGCTGCGCTGGCTGGGCACCCCGTACGCCTGGGGCGGCGGCGACTACTCCGGGCCGACGCTCGGCGTGAACGGCCCGGGCGCCGGCTGGAACGACGGCTCGGTGGTCGGCTTCGACTGCTCCGGGCTGGCCCTGTGGGCGTGGGCGCAGGTCGGTATCTACCTGCCGCACTACAGCGGGTACCAGTACCAGTCCGGGCGGCACATCCCGGCCGGCAAGCTGCGCCCCGGCGACCTGGTGTTCTGGGCGTACGACTCGGCCGACCCGGGCACGATCCACCACGTGGCCATCTATCTGGGCGGCGGGCGGGTGGTGCAGGCGCCGCAGAGTGGCGACGTGGTGCGCATCTCGGCCATCTGGTTCGACGGGTACCTTGGCGCGGCGCGCCCCGGAAGCTGATCTCCGCGGTCCGCGGCTGCGTGGCGTCCAAGACGTTTCGGCCGCATCCACGGCGGATTCGAGTCGCGCCAGGCGACGTCTGGTGAGCCCACCTAGGCTAGCCGGCGTGTCCCACACGCCGCGTAGCTACCTGCCGGTTGTCGGTTCCCCGGGCCGGATGGTGGACCGGTACGGCCGGGTCGCCACCGACCTGCGGGTGTCGCTGACCGACCGTTGCTCGCTCCGGTGCGCCTACTGCATGCCGCCCGAGGGGTTGCCCTGGCTGCCGCGCGAGCAGCTGCTCAGCGACGACGAGATCGTCCGGCTGGTGCGGGTCGCGGTGGGGCTGGGGGTGCGCTCGATCCGGCTGACCGGTGGTGAGCCGCTGCTGCGGCCCGGGGTTCCGGCGCTGGTCGCCCGGCTGGCGGCGCTGCGCCCCCGGCCGGCGCTCTCGCTGACCACGAACGGCCTGCTGCTGGAGCGGGACGCGGCCGCGCTGGCCGCTGCCGGCCTGGACCGGGTCAACGTCTCCCTCGACACGCTCGACCCGGACCGGTTCCGCCAGATCACCTTCCGGAACCGGCACGCGGACGTGCTCACCGGCCTGGCCGCCGCGCGCGCCGCCGGCCTCACCCCCGTCAAGATCAACTCGGTGCTGCTGCGCGGGGTGAACGACGACGAGGCCGCCAGCCTGCTGCGGTGGGCGCTGGAGCAGGGCTACGCGCTGCGCTTCATCGAGCAGATGCCGCTGGACGCGCAGCACGGCTGGGACCGCAACAAGATGATCACCGCCGACGAGGTGCTGACCGCGCTGCAGAAGGACTACCGGCTCTCGCCGGTGCCGCTGCCGGGCCGCGGCAGCACCCCGGCCGAGACCTGGTTCGTGCAGGACGGCCCGGCCCGCTCCGGCTGGCGCCTGGACCCACCCACGGTCGGCATCATCGGCAGCGTCACCCGTCCGTTCTGCGCCGCCTGCGACCGGGTCCGGCTGACCGCCGACGGCCAACTGCGCAACTGCCTGTTCGCCACGACGGAGTCCGACCTGCGCACCCCGCTCCGCGCCGGCGCCACCGACGAGGCCCTGGCCACCCAGTTCCAAGCCGCCGTGGCCCCGAAACTCCCCGGCCACGGCATCGACAACCCCGACTTCCTCCAACCCGCAAGACCCATGTCCGCCATCGGCGGCTAGTTCCCCCGCTGCGCCCCAGGAGCCTCGGGCCGGGGCCGCCGGCAGCCGGCGAAGCCGACAGCCCACACCCGCGAGAAAAGCCCCCCATTCGCCGTCATACGTCCACACCCGACCCGTCAACAAGAATGACAAGCCCCCAAAGCCGCCCGCACCGGATCAAGAGGCAACCAGAAGCGCCGACGCGAAGCGAGAAACGCACCGGATCCAAAACACGATGCGAAGCGAGCCCGCAGCGGAAAGGTGACCGTCCGACCGATGCGAAGCGAGAAACGCGGCGGAAAGGTGGACGTTTAGTCGCCGCACCGCGGGGGCTCCGGGGGGCTCGGCCCCCCGGGCAGACATCCTCTCTGTTCCCCACCAGCGAAGGCCAACGGCCGAGCAGGCGGGAGCGGACAGAGAGGCGTCGGGCGGCCACGGGGGGAGCCGCCCGACGCGAAACGAACGGTACACCCCAACCAAGCGCGAGTGTTAGAACGTCCTTGAAGATCACCCGAACGGCCCCAACGTCGTATGCCGTCTGACCGCTCTCCGGGCGGTTGGGCGGATCTCACCGTCGCCTCACGCCCGATGTTGTTGGGTGATGTCGACTGCGGTGGGGCCGGGTGTGCTCGGCCGCGAGGGAGGCGGACGAGCGGGCATGGTCAGCGAGACAACGGGATCGATGCCGGGCGGTGGGTCGCCGGGGCCGGGTGTGACGACGCCGGCCCGGGACGCGGGCACGCTGGAGCGGGCGCTGTTCGAGGTGAAGCGCGTCATCGTCGGGCAGGACCGGATGGTCGAGCGGATGCTGGTCTGTTTGCTCGCCCGCGGCCACTGCCTGCTGGAGGGTGTGCCAGGGGTCGCGAAGACGCTCGCGGTGGAGACGCTGGCGGCGGTGGCCGGTGGCACGTTCTCCCGGTTGCAGTTCACGCCTGACCTGGTGCCGGCGGACATCGTCGGGACGCGGATCTACCGGGCCGGGTCGGAACGGTTCGACACGGAGCTCGGCCCGGTGTTCGCGAACTTCGTGCTGACGGATGAGATCAACCGGGCGCCGGCGAAGGTGCAGTCGGCGTTGCTCGAGGTGATGGCCGAGCAGCAGGTGTCGATCGGCGGCACGACGTACCCGATGCCGTCGCCGTTCCTGGTGCTGGCCACGCAGAACCCGATCGAGTCGGAGGGCGTGTACCCGCTGCCGGAGGCGCAGCGGGACCGGTTCCTGATGAAGGTGATCGTGGACTACCCGACCGGCGAGGAGGAGCGCGAGATCGTGTACCGGATGGGCGTTGAGCCGCCGGTGCCCGAGCAGGTGCTGTCCCCGCCGGATCTGCTCCGCCTGCAGCGGGCGGCGAGCCGGGTGTTCGTGCATCACGCGCTGGTCGACTACGTGGTGCGGGTGGTGTTGTCGACCCGGACGCCGGCCGATCACGGGATGGCGGACGTGGCCGGCTGGGTGGCGTACGGGGCGAGCCCGCGGGCCAGCCTGGGGATGATCGCGGCGTCCCGGGGGCTGGCGCTGATGCGTGGGCGTGACTACGTGCTGCCGCAGGACGTGCTGGACATCGCGCCGGACGTGCTGCGGCACCGGCTGGTGCTCTCGTACGACGCGCTGGCGGACGGGGTGCCGGCCGATCACGTGGTGCGCCGGGTGTTGCAGACGGTGCCGCTGCCGCAGGTGACGCCGCGGCAGCGGGCGGGGACGGGGCCGACCGGGCAGTCCGGTGGCGGCTACGCGCCGCAGGCGTACCAGCCGGGCGGCTACGCCGGTGGTCCGCCGCCGGCGGACCCGGATTCGCGGGAACGCAGCGCGTGATCCGGACCGCCTGCGGCGTGCGTGAGGAGGCGGCAGGGTGACCGGGCCGGGCGGGTCCGGCGGGCTGGGTGGGGCGCCGCCGGCGCTGAAGGGGCTGGATGCGGCGGCGGCGACGGCGGTACTGCGCAAGCTGGAGCTGACCGTGCGGCGCCGGCTGGACGGGTTGCTGCAGGGCAATCACCTGGGGCTGGTGCCGGGGCCGGGCAGCGAGGCCGGCGAGTCGCGGCTGTACCACCCGGGGGACGACGTCCGGCGGATGGACTGGCCGGTGACGGCGCGGACGCAGAGCCCGCACGTGCGGCAGACGATCGCGGACCGGGAGTTGGAGACCTGGGTCGTGGTGGACCTGTCACCGAGTCTGGACTTCGGCACGGCCCGGTGCGAGAAGCGGGACATGGCGGTGGCGGCGGTGGCCGCGGTGGCGCACCTGACCAGCCGCGGCGGGAACCGGATCGGCGCGCTGGTGACGACCGGCGAGGAGGTGTTCCGGCTGCCGGCGCAGTCCGGCCGGGCGCACGTCACGTCGATGCTGAAGCGGATCGTGGAGACGCCGCGGTCGACCCGGGGGCGCCGCGGCGACCTGGCCGACGCGCTGGAGGCGCTGCGCCGCCCGCCGCGGCGGCGCGGTTTCGCCGTGGTGGTGTCGGATTTCCTCGGCGAGCAGTCCTGGGAGCGGTCGCTGCGGGCGCTGGCGGTGCGGCACGACATGCTCGCGGTGGAGGTGCTGGACCCGGTGGAGCTGGCGCTGCCGTCGGTGGGCCTGCTCACCCTGGTCGACCCGGAGTCGGGGAAGTTGCTGGAGGTACAGACCGGCAAGCGGGCGCTGCGGGAGAAGTACGCGGCGGCGGCCGGGCAGCAGCGGGCGGACATCGCGGCGGGCATCCGCCGGGCCGGCGCCGGCCACCTGCAGTTGCGGACGGACCGGGACTGGTTGCTGGAGATCGTGCGGTACGTGGTCGCCCGGCGGCGGGGGGCATCCGGTGGGGCCCTGCGATGAGGGGGACACGGCAGTGAACTGGGCGGCAGTGAAGAGGACCCTGCGGTGAAGACTTTCCTTTCCCCGGCCTGGCTGTGGCTGCTGCTGGCGGTGGCCGGCCTGTTCGTGGTGTACCTGCTGCTGCAGTTGCGGCGGAAGGCGTACGCGGCCCGGTTCGCGAACCTGGAGCTGCTGGGCAGCATCGCGCCGCGCCGCCCGGGCTGGCGCCGGCATCTGGCGTTCGCGCTGCTGCTGTTCGCGCTGGCCTCGCTGACGGTGGCGATGGCCCGGCCGACGAAGGACGTCCGGGTGCCGCGGGACCGGGCCACCGTGATGATGGCGATCGACGTGTCGCTGTCCATGGAGGCGACGGACGTGGAGCCGAACCGGCTGGTGGCCGCGCAGCGGGCGGCGAAGGAGTTCGTCGACCTGCTGCCGCCGCGGATCAACCTGGGCATGGTGAGCTTCTCCGGCTCGGCCAGCGTGGCGGTGTCGCCGACGACGGACCGGGCCGCGGTGAAGCGGGCGATCGACAACCTGCAGCTGTCCGAGCGGACCGCGATCGGCGAGGCGATCTTCTCCTGCCTGGACGCGATCAAGACGTTCCAGACCCAGCTGGCCGGGCAGGACGGCGGCGGCCCACCGCCGCCGGCCCGGGTCGTGCTGATGTCGGACGGCAGCAACACCTGGGGCCGCACGCCGGAGCAGGGCGTGTCGGCGGCCAAGGAGGCGAACGTGCCGGTGTCGACGATCGCGTTCGGCACCGACGACGGGTACATCGAGCTGGAGGGCGAGAAGGTCGCCGTCCCGGTGAACCACGAGCAGTTGGAGGGCATCGCGGACGCGTCCGGTGGCAGCTACCACTCGGCGGCCAGCGCGAGCGAGCTGTCCGACGTCTACCGCGACATCGGCAGCCAGATCGGCTACACCACCGAGCGGCACGAGGTGACGACCTGGCTGGTCGGCACCGGGCTGCTGGCCGCGTTCGCCGCGTCCGGGCTGGCCCTGTTCTGGACCAACCGACTGCTGTAGCCCGGGGTCACGGCCGGGCCGGGCAGCGGGTCGGGAAGGTGCCGTGTGCGGCCGGGTCGGGGTCGGTGAACCGGCAGCCGAACGCCGGGGCGGCGACGGCGCGCGGGTCGGTGATCGGGTCGCCGGCCGGGCGGTGCCCGTGCCGGACCCAGTCGACCAGGTCGCCGAACGCGGTGCCGAGCTCGGTGGGGGTGAACTCGCAGTGGCTCAGGCCGCGGATGGCCCGGCTGACGAACAGCCCGGACTGGCCGTGCGCGGCGACCCGGCGGGCGTAGTCCTGCTCCATCGAGATGGGTACCAGCAGGTCGCCGACGCCGTGCAGGCTGAGCACCGGGATGCGCGGGTCGCCGGCGACGCCGGGCAGGCCGGACAGGTCCGGCGACGGCGCGGCGGTCGGCGCGACCCGCAGCACGGCCGCGTTCAGCGCCCGCTCGGCCGGTCGCAGCGGCCCGCGGGTGCCGGCGAACCGGTAGACGGTGCGGTCATTGCCGGCCACGTTCCCGCTGGCGAACGGCGCGCCGCCGAGGACGAACCGGCTGCCGCCGGTCACCCCCGGGTAGAGGCTGAACGGCAGCGGCAGGCCGGTCAGCGGGGCGAAGTTCGCGCTGGTCCAGAACCGGATGGCGGCCGGGAAGCCGGGCCGTACCCCGCCGGTGCGATCCTCCACAGTGGACGCCCATAGCCGGCCGAGCGGGGTCAGCGTCACCCCGGCCGGGTCGCCGGCGTTGAAGCCGGTACCGAGCCGGGGCAGCGCGGCCCGCATCGCGGCGACGAACCGCGGGGCGTACGCCGCGCCGCCGGCCGGGTCGAGCGGGTAGCGCAGCGCGGTGCCGGTGAGCGCGGCGGCGGTCGCGGTGGCGTCCAGGTAGTAGTCGAAGAACCGGGCGTCGGCGAGCACCCCGCACAGCGGCAGCGCGCCGGCGTAGTCGCGGTACTTCTCGATGCTGACCGCGACCACGTGCCCGCCCATCGACGCGCCGGTCAGGTACACCGCCCGCGGCGGCCGCACGGTGCCGGCGAACACCCCGATCAGCGCGTGCGTGTCGGTCACGCCGTGGCCGATGTCGTACCCGTTGCGCTGGTAGCTGGACGTGGCCCAGGCGAACCCGTGCCGCACCGCGTAGTCGCGCAGCGGCGGGTCGCTCACCCAGACCGTGCTGCCCTCGCCCAGGTACCCGCGGGCGTACAGGATCAGGTCGCCGTTCCAGCGCAGCGGCACCTCGATCCGGTACGCCGCGCCGGCCCGGATCCCGGTGTGCACCCGCGAGATCGGCCGGCCGGTGGCGTCGGTCAGCGGCTCGAACCGCGCGCCGGTGTAGCCGGCGCCGTCGAATTCGCACCGCGGGTCGGCGACCGACAACCCGGGCTGGGTCCGGCTCGGCACGCTCGTACACGGGGACGCGGCGGCCGCCGGCAGCGCCGGCAGCAGCCCGCCGGCCAGACCGAGCAGCAGGGTCACAACGAGGCGGGGCGATCTCATCGGGCAGGCTCCAGGCCATCAGGATGCGACAACGATGGTGCGGTGTGTCGATCCTGGCACTGGCCGCTGCGCGGCGGGCCGGAACTCAGACGCCGGTGGTGTGGAACCCGCCGTCCACGTGCACGATCTCCCCGGTGGTGGCCGGAAACCAGTCGGACAGCAGCGCGCAGCAGGCCCGGCCGACCGGCTCGGCGTTGCGGATGTCCCAGCCGAGTGGGGCCCGGACGTCCCAGACGTCCTCGAACGTGGCGAAGCCGGGGATGCTGCGCGCGGCCATCGTCCGCAGCGGCCCGGCGGCGACCAGGTTCACCCGGATCTTCTGCCCGCCCAGCTCGCGGGCGAGGTAGCGGGCGCAGGACTCGAGCCCGGCCTTGGCCACCCCCATCCAGTCGTACGAGGGCCAGGTGACGGTGGCGTCGAAGTCCATCCCGACGATCGAGCCGCCGTCCGGCATCAGCGGCAGGCAGGCCTTGGCCAGCGAGGCCAGCGAGTAGGTGGAGACCTGCAGCGCGGTGGACACGTCCGCCCACGGCGCGTCCAGGAACCCGCCGCCGAGGCAGGAGGGCGGCGCGAAGCCGACCGAGTGCAGCACCCCGTCCAGCCCGGACAGGTGCTCACGGACCCGGTCGGGCAGGCCGGCGAGTTGTTCGTCGCTGGTGACGTCCAGTTCGATCACCGGCGCCGGTTTCGGCAGCCGGGCGGCGATCCGCTCCACCAGGGAGAGCCGGCCGTAGCCGGTGAGCACGATGTCCGCGCCCTGTTCCTGGGCCAGCTTGGCGGCGGAGAAGGCGATCGAGGCGTCGGTCAGGACGCCGGTCACGAGCAGCCGCTTGCCGTCGAGCAGTCCGGTCACCGGGTGGCTCCTTCCGTCTGGGTTCGGTCGAGGGCTCAGCAGTTCAGTGGCTCGGCAGTTCGGCGGTCCGGGGCTCGGCGGTCCGGGTGGCTCAGTGCCCCATGCCGAGGCCGCCGTCCACCGGCAGCACCGCGCCGGTGATGTACGCGGCCGGCTCGCTGGCCAGGAAGGTGACGGCGGCGGCGATCTCCGCGGCCGCGCCGAACCGGCGCAGCGGCAGCTGGCCGCGGATCTCGGCCCGGCGCTGCTCCGGGATCGCCGCGGTCATGTCGGTCTCCACGAACCCGGGCGTGATCACGTTGGCGGTGATGCCGCGGGAGCCGAACTCGTGCGCGAGCGACCGGGCCAGCCCGATCAGGCCGGCCTTCGACGCCGCGTAGTTGACCTGGCCGGGGCTGCCGGTGACCGCGACCACGCTGGAGATGAAGATCATCCGGCCGGTCCGGGCGCGCAGCATCTTGGCCGCGGCCCGCTTGGCCACCCGGTAGGCGCCGGTCAGGTTCGCGTCCACGACCCGGGTGAACTGCTCCTCGGACATCCGCAGCAGCAGCGTGTCGTCGGTGATGCCGGCGTTGGACACCAGCACCTCGACCGGCCCGTGCTGGGCCTCCACGGCGGTGAACGCGGCGTCCACGGCGGCGGTGTCGGTGACGTCGCACTCGACGCCGAACAGGCCGTCCGGTGCGCCGCTGCCGCGGTGGGTGACGGCGACCTTGTCGCCGAGGTCGGCGAATGCCCGGGCGATGGCCAGCCCGATGCCCCGGTTACCACCGGTGACCAGTACGGAACGACTCACGGCCGGAAGGCTATCTGGTCGCCGCCGCTGCGGGCTGGCAGACCGGCCGCCGGGCGCTAGGGTCCGGTGGTGCGCGCGATTCAGATCACCGAGTTCGGCGGGCCCGAGGTGCTCCAGTTGGTGGAGTTGCCCGACCCGGAGCCGGCGGCCGGGCAGGTCCTCTACGACGTGACGGCCGCCGGGGTCAACTACGCCGACACCCATCAGGCGGAGAACAGCTACCTGGCCAAGCAGGAGTTGCCGCTGGTGCCGGGCGCCGAGTTCGTCGGGGTCGGGCCGGATGGCACCCGGATGGTCGGGTTGCTGTTCGGCGGCGGCGGGTACGCCGAGAAGGTAGCCGCGCACCCGGCGCTGACCTGGCCGGTGCCGGCCGGGGTGAGCGACTCCGCCGCGCTCGCCGTGGTGCTGCAGGGGCTGACCGCGTGGCACCTGCTGCGCACCAGCTCGCACCTGGCCGCCGGCGAGTCGGTGGTGGTGCACGCGGCGGCCGGCGGGGTCGGCTCGATCGCGGTGCAGCTGGCCAAGCGCTGGGGCGCCGGCCGGGTGATCGGCATGGCGTCCACAGTGGACAAGCAGCAGCTGGCCCGGGAGCTCGGCGCGGACGAGGTGCTGGATCCGGCCAGCGAGGACCTGGCCGACGCGCTGGTCGCGGCGAACGGCGGGTCGCGTGTGGACATTGTGCTGGAGATGATCGGCGGGCCGGTCTTTGACGCCAGCCTGGCCGCGCTCGCCCCGTTCGGCCGGCTGGTCACCTACGGGATGGCCGGCCGGACGCCGCCGACCCCGGTGCCGCCGGGCGCGCTGATCGCCCGCTCCGGTGCGGTGATCGGCTTCTGGCTGGCGCACTGCGGCCGCCGGCCGGCCATGCTGCGCGAGCCGGTGACCGAGCTGCTGGCGATGGTCGCGGACGGCTCACTGCGCACTGTGGACGGTGGCAGCTACCCGCTGGCCGACGCCCGGCAGGCGCACCAGGACATCCGATCCCGCCGGACGGTGGGCAAGCTGACGCTGACGCCGTAGCGGTCGCCGGCGTAGCGATTCCCTACCGGGGCGGGCGGTTCGGTCAACCTGGGGCGGTCCGGGGGCACCCCGGGGCGTTTGGCTTGATCGCACCTGGGCATCAGGACAGAGTCGTGCTGTCCACCGGCTGGAGCCCCCCAATGACCGGTACCGCAGTCGCCATCATCATCGTCGTGGTCGTCGTCCTCGCCGTGCTGGCGGTCGTTGGCCGGGCCCAGATGCGGCGACGTCACCTGCAACAGCAGTTCGGCCCGGAGTACGCCCGGGCCGTCGAGGACGCCGGCAGCCGGCGCGAGGCCGAACAGGAACTGGCCGAGCGCGAGCGCCGGCACGCCGAACTGCCGCTGCGCGCACTGCCCGCCGACGCCCGGGACCGGTACGCCGAGCAGTGGCTGGGCGTCCAGGAACTGTTCGTGGACGACCCGGTCGGCGCCGTCGGCGAGGCCGACCGGCTCATCGTCGCGGTGATGACCGCCCGCGGCTACGAGACCGACGGCTACCAGCAGACCGACGGCCACCAGCCGGCGGCCGCGGGCCGAGCCACCGATCGGGTCGAGCCGGCCGAGCGTTTCGAGGACGCCGGCGCCGATCGGGTCGCGGCCGGGCCGGTCTCCGCCGGTACGCCGGACGGGTACGACCGGCAGTTGGCCGACCTGTCCGTGCAGCACGCCGGGCGGCTACCGGACTACCGGGCCGCGCACGACATCAGCGGCCGCGCCGCCGCCGGCACCGCGACCACCGAGGATCTTCGGCAGGCGATGGTGCACTACCGCTCGCTGTTCGAGGAACTGCTCGGCGAGCCGGTCCGTATCGAGCGCGGCCATACCGCCTGAACACCCGTACCACCCAGCCCGGGAGGACGTCATGCACCCCCACGACGAGTCCGTCCACCCCCACTCGACAACGCTGGCCGACGATCCGGCCGACCGCGATCCGGAGAACCTGGATCCGCCGGACGACCCGGTCGCCGACGCCATCGCCGGCGAGTCGACCGAGCCGCGCCCGGACGACTGGCGACCGGACGCCGAACCCGCGAGTGAGTCGGCCGAGCGGCATCCGGACGGCGGTTACCCGGCGGCCGAACCCATCCTGCCGGTGGACGAGACCGCGGCGGCCCGGTCCGAGCCGGCGCCCTGGGGCGTCGAGGACGAGCGGTCGCAGGCCGCGACGGACGTTGCTGCGTCCGAGCCGATTGCCGGCGGCTCGGGCCCGTTGGAGTCCACTGTGGACGATGCACCGGTCGGTGGCTGGACCTCGGACACCGAGCGGGCCGCGGCCGAGGCCGGCGTGGCCGAGCCGGCCGGCGACGCGGACGACCCGCCGCGGGCGGAGGACGACGCCGCGCTGGCCGAAGAGGGCGAACTGGCCGAGCCGGTCGCCGGCGAGCCGGGTGTGGTCGTGGTCGAGCCGGCCGGCGACGCGGTCACCGAGGACGGTGTCGCCGGTGCCGAGGCGTGGGCGCCGGCAACGATCGATGGCGAGCCCGCGCTGATCGCCGAGCCGGGTGACGAGCCGGCGGACGATGCCGGTGTGCCGGCGGACGTGCTGGCGGCCGGGGAGCCGGCGCAGGCGCCGGACGACAGCGAACTGGCCGGCGGCGAGGTCGTCGGCATCGAGCACGCGGAGGGGGAGTCGATGAACGGGACCGCGGTCGACACGCCGGTCGGCGTACCGGTGGACACCGCACCGGCGGACGCGGCACCGGTGGACGCCGCACTGGTTGCGGTCGCGGCGGACGACGTGCCGGCGGAGGCGAAGCCGGGCGGGCTCGGCGACGAGCAGCCGCTGGTCGCGACGGCCGACATCGCCGCGTTGCGGGACCGCTGGCGCGACGTCCTGGCCGGTTTCGTGGACGATCCGGCGGCGTCCGTCGCGCAGGCGTCCGACCTGGTGGACGAGGCGGTGCGGGTGCTCACCAGCGGCCTGGCCGAGATCCGCGACTCGGTGCGGGAGTGGAGCGGCGACGAGCCGCCGACCGAGCGGATGCGGGTCGCGGTCCGGCGCTACCGGTCCGTCTTCGACCGGCTGATGGAGGACTGACCTGCCCCATTGGGCAGGGCGGGCGAAACGGGCCAAGATGGCCGCGTGACCGATGGCGTGACCGCTGACCCCCCGTACGACGCGCTGCTGTTGCTGTCCTTTGGTGGACCGGAGGGCCCCGACGACGTTCTGCCGTTCCTGGAGAACGTGGTTCGGGGCCGTCCGGTGCCGCGGGAGCGGCTGCTCGCGGTGGCCGAGCACTACCACCACTTCGGCGGCGTCTCGCCGATCAACGCGCAGAACCGAGAGCTGCTGGCGGCGATCCGGGCCGAGTTGGGCGCGCACGGCATCGACCTGCCGGTGTACTGGGGCAACCGGAACTGGCATCCGATGGTGGAGGACACGGTCGGCCAGATGGCCCGGAGCGGGGTCCGGCGGGCGCTGGTCTTCGCCACCAGCGCGTACTCGTCGTACTCGGGCTGCCGGCAGTACCAGGAGGACATGGCCCGCGGCCGGGCCGCGGCCGGCGACGGCGCCCCGGTGCTGGCGAAGATCCGGCACTACTTCAACCACCCCGGGTTCGTCGCGGCGAACGCGGACGCGGTGCGGGCGGCGCTGGCCACGCTGCCCGGGCCGGTGCGCGACGACGCGCTGTTCGTCTACACCGCGCACAGCATCCCGACCACGATGGAGGAGTCGGCCGGCCCGGCCGGCCGGCTGTACTCGACCCAGCTGCGCGAGGCGGGCCGGCTGGTGACCGAGGCGGTCCGCCCGGGCGCGCCGTTCGAGCTGGCCTGGCAGAGCCGCAGCGGCCCGCCGCAGGTGCCGTGGCTGGAGCCGGACATCAACGACCGGCTCGGCGCGCTGGCCGCGGCCGGCGTCCGCGCGGTGGTGGTCTCGCCGGTGGGCTTCGTCTCCGACCACGTCGAGGTGCTCTGGGACCTGGACGTGGAGGCCGCGGAGACCGCCGAGAAGCACGGCATCGCGTTCGCCCGGGCCGCCACGGTGGGCACCGACCCCCGGTTCGTCTCGATGGTCCGCGAGCTGGTCGCCGAGCGGCTCGACCCGGCCGCGCCGCGCCGCGCCCTCGGCCCGCTGGGTGCCGGCTGGGATGTCTGCCCCGGCTGCTGCCCGGCCCCGGTCCGCCGCCCCACCAGCCAACCCGCGCCAGCAGGCTGACCGGGCCGGTGGAGCGGACGTTGCAGCATGCGAACCGCCGGCAACCGCACCCGCGGGGCCCGCGGGGGCTCGGCCCCCGCGGCCAACATGACGGACGCAGTGGCGAGCGTTCTCCGCGAGCAGGGTGCACCCAAGTCCGTGGATTACCGGTGGCGGCTGGGGACGGCGTTGTAGGCGGCGCAGCGGCCCCGCCGGACCGCGGTGATCAGCGGCCGCAGCGCCTCGCTGCGGTCCCGCGCGTCCTGGCTGGTGACCGCGCCGCCGGGGTCGTCGGCGGCGGCCAGGTCGAGCACCGTGGACAGCCGGTCGGCCTGGGCGAGCAGCCGGACGGCGCGGGCGTCGTGCCCGGGCGGTAGATCCGGCGCGGCCGGCTTGCGCCGGACCCGGGCCAGCTCGCCGGCCAGCTCCGGCCGCCAGGACGCGACCTCCAGCGCGGTCAGCGCGGTGGCCGCCGTCCGCAGCGCCTCGGTCAGGTCGTGCTCGGCCTCGGCCACCGTTAGTGGATCCGGCGTCGGCTCGCCGATCGGGTAGAGCGTCCAGCGCACGCTGATCGTCTTGCTGCCCAGCGGCGAGCCGTGCTCGGTGACGGTCGGGGCCAGCCCGATGCCGCGCCCGACGACGGCCTCGCCGGCGGCCATCGCGGCCGCGGCGAAGGCGGCCGAGCCGGCCGGCGCACCAGGCCCGCCGGGCGGCAGCCCGCGTGGGTCGCCCGGCACCGGCAGCACCACCCGGACCCCGTCCGGGGAGCGTTCGCGCAGCACGGTCAGCGCCCAGCCCAGCGGCGCCTCCGCGCCGGGCTCGCCGGGCAGCCCGTCCGCGCCCGGCAGCCCGACCACCCGGTGCGGTTCGTCCCGGCCGGTGGCGTGCGCGACCACGTCGTCGTACGCCGCCTCGCCGGCCAGCCAGGCCGACGCCCACGCGGCGAGCACTCCGGAACGCACCCGGGACATGCCGCACAGCGTAACCAGTTCGTCCGGTTCCGGGCCGGCGCGGGTCACCCCGGCGGCCCGGCCCGGCCGGTAGGTTCCCCGCAATGCGGAGCAAGGACTACGGCCGGGACGTGCTCAGCCCGGAGGCGGTGCGGGCCCGTCGCAGGACGGTGCCCGAGGTGACCGCCGAGCCGGACCTGGTGGTGGAGGAGGCCGGTACCGGCTTCTGCGGCGCGGTGGTCGAGTGCGCCAAGGACGCGGTCACGCTGGAGGACCGGCGCGGCAAGCGCCGGATGTTCCCGCTGGCCGCGGCCGGCTTCCTGCTGGACGGCCAGGTGGTGACGCTGACCCGGCCGCGGCCGGCGCCGCCCGGGCCGCGCCGGCCGGGGCGCACGGCGTCCGGCTCGGTCGCGGTCGCGGCCGCCCCGGCCCGGGTGGCCCGGGCCAGCCGGATCTGGGTGGAGGGCATCCACGACGCCGCGCTGGTGGAGCGGATCTGGGGCGATGACCTGCGCGTCGAGGGCGTCGTGGTGGAGCCGCTGGACGGGGTGGACGAGCTGGCCGCGGCGGTCCGGGAATTCGGCCCGGCGCCGCACCGGCGGCTCGGCGTGCTGGTCGACCACCTGGTCGCCGGCAGCAAGGAGAGCCGCATCGTCGCCGCCGTCCGCGATCCGAACGTGCTGATCAACGGCCACCCGTACGTGGACGTCTGGCAGGCGGTGAAGCCGGCCGCGGTCGGCATCCGGGCCTGGCCGGGGGTGCCCCGCGGCATCCCCTGGAAGGAAGGCATCTGCCAGGCCCTGGGGGTGTCGGACCCGATCGAGATGTGGCGCCGGGTGCTGGCCGGCGTGCGCAGCTACGCGGACGTCGAGGTGCCGCTGTTGCGGGCGGTCGAGCACCTGATCGATTTCGTTACGGTGGGTTCATCTTCGCCGTCCGAGCCGGGGGCCGACGTGGCAGGATGATTACGTGCACGCCTGGGTGATCTGGCTGATCGCGGCCGGCGTGTTCGCGATCGCCGAGACGCTGTCGGTCGACTTCGTGCTGCTGATGATCGCCGGTGGGGCGCTGGCCGCGGCCGGGGTCGCGGCGCTGGCCGCCCCGGTCGCGCTGCAGTTCGCGGTGTTCGCGGTGGCCGCGGTCGCGCTGGTGGGCGTGGTCCGGCCGATGGCCAAGCGCCGGCTGGAACTGCCGCACCACGAGCGGATGGGCATCGAGGCGCTGATCGGCAAGAACGCCGTGGTCACCCGGACCGTCGACCAGCAGGGCGGCCGGGTCAAGCTGGCCGGCGAGGAGTGGTCGGCGGAGGCCTACGATCCCACCCAGGTGCTGGAGATCGGCCGCACCGTGAAGGTGATGGAGATCCGCGGCGCCGCCGCGATCGTGTGGGCGGCCGAGCCGTGATCCGCTGGCGGAACCGCCGGCACAACCCGACGTCGTACCGAGACATTTCCTCCGTCCGGGAGCCCTGATATGCAACCTGCGATCGTGGTATTCATCGTCCTCGCGGTCTTCGCGATGGTCGTCGTCATCCGGACGCTGCGGATCATCCCGCAGGCCCGGGCCGCCGTGGTGGAGCGGCTGGGCCGCTACCAGCGCACCCTGGAGCCCGGTATCCACGTGCTGGTCCCGTTCGCGGACCGGATCCGGACCATGATCGACCTGCGCGAGCAGGTGGTGACGTTCCCGCCGCAGCCGGTGATCACCTCGGACAACCTGACCGTGAACATCGACACGGTCGTCTACTTCCAGGTCACCGAGCCGCGGGCGGCCACGTACGCGATCAACAACTACATCCAGGCGGTCGAGCAGCTGACCATCACCACGCTGCGGAACGTGGTCGGCTCGCTGAACCTGGAGGAGACGCTGACCTCCCGCGACCAGATCAACCACCAACTGCGCGGCGTGCTGGACGAAGCCACCGGCAAGTGGGGCATCCGGGTCGCCCGGGTCGAGCTGAAGGCGATCGACCCGCCACCGTCCATTCAGGACGCGATGGAGAAGCAGATGCGGGCCGACCGGGACAAGCGCGCGATCATCCTGCAGGCCGAGGGTGCCCGGGAATCCTCGATCAAGACCGCCGAGGGCCAGAAGGCGGCGCAGATCCTGGGCGCCGAGGGGCAGAAGCAGGCCGCCATTCTCGCCGCCGAGGCCGACCGGCAGAGCCGCATCCTGCGCGCCGAGGGTGAGCGCGCCGCCCGGTACCTGGCCGCGCAGGGCCAGGCGAAGGCCATCGAGACCGTGTTCTCCTCGATCCACGCCGCCGACCCGGACCCGAAGCTGCTCGCCTACCAGTACCTGCAGACGCTGCCGCAGATCGCCCAGGGCGACGCGAACAAGGTCTGGATCATCCCGAGCGAGTTCTCGAAGGCGTTGGAAGGCCTGGCCGGGCTGACCGGCGCGGGCGGTGGCGGCGGCGGCGGCGGTGAGTCGGGCGGGTCCTGGCTGACCGAGGCAGGCAAGGCGCCGGCCAGCGAGCGGCCCTACGAGTCGCTGGACACCACCGAATGGTTCGACTCGAAGCTGCCGCCGGCCCGGGAGCAGCCGGAGGCGCAACTGCGCGCGTCCGACCTGGACGAGGAAACCCGGCGCGCGCACCAGGGCATGTCCGACTTCGGTGACGGCGAGGCGGACGTGGACGAGCCGCCGGCACCGCCCCGGCTGCCCGCCGGGCCGCCGCCCAGCCAGCCGTACCAGGGCCCGCCGACCGGCCCGGGCTACGGCCCGGGGCAGGGCGGCCCGCCGCAGGGCGGCCCGTACCCGGGCGCCGGCCCGCAGTACCCGCCGCCCCCCGGCTACCCGCCGAACCGCTGATCCCGGGGCGGCGGCAGCCCGGCTCGGCCGGCCGCTCGACGCTCATCGGCCGGCGCCGGCTCACTCGGCGGCGGAACTGCGCCCGGGTGCGGCGGCCAGTGCCGGCGCCGGCGGGTCCGCCGCCGGCGCGTCGGCTGCCGGCGCGGTCGCTGGGGTGTCCACATCGGACGGTGCGGGCGGCCGGGTGAGCAGGTAGCCGGCGGCGGCGAGGACGACCGTGACCATCGCGGCGATCAGCAGCCGGTAGTCGATGACCACGGCGAGGCCGGCGCCGAGCGCGATCGAGACCGTCTGCGGCGTGCTGAGCAGGACGTCCACCGCGGCGAACGCGCGGCCCTGCAGGTGCGCCGGAGTGCTCCGCTGCAGCGTCGTGAACAGCGCGACGACCAGCGCCGGCACCCCGGCACCGAGGATCGCCATGCCGGCCAGCACCACCCCGGTGACCGGCACCGCGAGCAGGCCGGCGCCGGTGCCGATCAGCAGCATGCCGGTGGCGGCCGCGCGGGCGCCGCCGAGCCGGCGGACCAGCCGGGCCGACGCCAGCCCGCCGAGCACGGCGCCGACCGCCATGGCCATCTCGAGCACGCCGACGAAGGCCGGCGGGCGGTGCAGCGCGGTGTCCACCACCGCGAAGATCACGGTCTCGGCGAAGCCGGCCACCAGCGTGGTGAGGGCGGCCGCGACCAGCAGCTGGCGCAGCGGGACGGTCCGCCGCACGTGCCCTATCCCGGCGACCAGCTCGGACCGCCAGGTGGCGGTGCGGTCGGGCCGGGCGGGCGCCGGGTCGGCGACCCGCAGCAGCCGCAGCGCGCCGGCCGCGAGCAGGAAGGTGGCCGCGTCCAGCAGCGCGACCACGCCGCCGCCGGCCACCGTGTAGAGCCCGGCCCCGGCCAGCGGGGCGAGCAGCCGCATCGCCTCCTGCATGGTGCGCAGCGCGCCGTTCGCGTCGGCGAGCATGCTGTCGTCCGGCACCAGCGTCCGCAGCAGCGCCGACTGGCCGGCGCCGAGCACGGTGTACGCGCCGCCGTAGCCGAGCGTGATCGCGTAGATGAGCCAGAGCTGACCGGCGCCGCGGACCAGCAGCAGCCCGCTGACCAGCACCGCCGCGGTCAGATTGACGATGGTCAGCAGCCGCAGCCGGCGGCTGCGGTCGACCAGCAGGCCGGCCGCCGGGGACAGCAGCGCCGGCGCCAGGAACGCGAAGAAGACCAGCGCGGCGGCCGAGTTCGAGCCGGTCAGCGACTTGGCCCAGATCGCCAGCGCCAGCCAGAGCGCGCTGTCACCGAACATGGACAGCGCCTGGGCACTGAGGTAGATCCGCAGGTCGCGGTGGGCGAGCAGGGCACGCATCGGTCGGTCTCCTTCGGGTCCGGTGCCGCCCGCCGCCGGCCCGTGGGCAGGCAGCGTCGACCGGCCGGCGACGGGCCGGTAGGGCAGCGGCAGGGCAGGGGGCATCGCCGGCCGGTTGGTCGGCGGCCGGGGCGGTCGGGGTGCGCTAGAGGTTCGGTCCCGGCTACGCCGCGGTGGGCGCCGCCGGGGCGGCCGGGTGGACGGTCAGCGGGCTACCGGGATGCCGGTGGCCCCGGCGGTTCCGGTGAGGACTGCGGTGCCGGGGATCCCGGCGGTGCCGGGGATCGCGGGGATCGCGGTGGTGCCGGCGGTGTCGGGGATTGCGGTCGTGTCGGGGATCGCGGTCGGGTCGGGGCAGCCGGCGGCGTGGGCGCTGCCGGCAGCGTCGGCGCCGCCGGCGGCGTCGGCGCCGTCGGGGGCTCGGGGGGCGTCGGCGGCGCGGGCGGCGTCGGGGTGGACGGGTGGGGGAGGCGGAGCGGGATCAGGTAGGCGGAGATGGCCACCGGCAGTGCGTCCGGCGGGTTTTCGCGGCCGGCGTACGGCAGCACCGCGGCCGCGATCACGGCGCTGAGCGCCTCCAGTTCGGCGGCGGTCAGGTGCAGGGTCAGGTGCATCTCGTCGGCGGCGGCGCGCCACTGCGGCGGGTAGGAGTCGCGGGTGGCCAGCCAGCGGGCCAGGTACTCCTGCTCGCGCTCGCGCAGCAGGCCGACCAGCGCCTGCGCGGCGACCTGGCCCTCCGGGGTGAGCTCATCCCCCTGGACCCGGGACACCGCGCGCCGGATCCGCCATGGCCGCTGCCGGCCGCGGCCGCCCTCGGCCTCTTCGACGAACCCGTACTTGGCCAGCGTGCGCAGGTGGAACGAGGTGTTGGCGGGGCTCTCGTCGATCAGCTCGCCGGCCTGGGTGGCGGTCAGCGGGCCGTCCTGCTCGAGCGCCTCCAGCAACGCCAGCCGGACCGGGTGGGTCAACGCCCGCAGCGTCCGCGGGTCGGTGATGCTCCGGTGCGGCACGTCGGAAGACATGTTTCGAAACTAGACTTTCGAAAGAACTGTTGTCAAGGTGTTCAGGAGTGGTGGTGCCCGCCGGTGCCGTGCGGGTGGGAATGGGTGGCGTCGTCGTGCCGGTGGGTGTGCTCGTGCACCAGGTTCACGCCGAGCAGCAACGGCAGGTCGGCCAGCACCTCGGCCGGCGTGCCGGAGCCGGCGATGCCGTGCTCCTCGCTGAAGACCAGGCAGCGGTCGGCGACCCGGTCCAGTGCCTCCAGGTCGTGCGTGGCCAGCACGATCGTCTTGCCGGCGGCGTGCAGTTCGGCCAGCAGGTCGCGCAGCCAGCCCTGGGTGCGCGGGTCGAGCGCGGCGGTCGGCTCGTCGAACAGCAGCACGTCCGGGTTCATCACCAGCACCGACGCGATCGCCACCTTCTTCTTCTGCCCACCGGACAGCTGGAACGGGGCCCGGTCGGCCAGCTCGGTGAGGTCCAGCAGGTGCAGCACGTCGTCCACCCGGGCGGCCGTCTCGTCCCGGCTCAGGCCCAGTTGCAGGCAGCCGAACGCGACCTCCTCGCGGACGGTGGGGGAGAACAGCTGCACATCGGAGTTCTGGAAGACGAAGCCGACCCGGGAGCGGAAGCCGCGGGAGAACTGCTCGTCCTCCAGCGCGTCCTCGGTGACCGGCTGGCCGAACGCGGTGTAGCTGCCGCTGTCCGGGAAGACCAGCCCGTCCAGCAGCTTGAGCAGGGTGGACTTGCCGCAGCCGTTGGCGCCGAGCAGCGCCAGCCGCTCGCCCTGGCGCACCTGCAGCGACACCCCGGCCAGCGCCGGGAACCGGCCCAGGTACGAGTAGTGCAGATCGGCGCAGGCCAGCAGCACGCCGCCCGGCTCGACCGGCTGGTGCTCGTGCGCCACGGTCGCCTCGCTGTGCATCGTCAGGCCCCCACTGCCCGGTCGGCGAGCAGCAGCCCGGCCGCGGCGAGCACGGTGGCCACCGCCCAGATGCCGTCCACCGCGCGCAGCCGGAAGCCGGTGGTGCTGACCGCGTCGCCGCGGAAGCCACGGGCCGTCATCGCCTGGTGCACCTCCTCGGAGAGCTGGTGCGCCTTGCCGAACAGGGTGCCGACGCTGGCCGCGATGAACCGCCGCCCCTCCTTGGCCGTGCCGTCGCCGCCGACGGTACGTGCCTGCCGGGCGGTGAACATGTCCGACACGATGCCGAGCAGCAGGTACAGGTAGCGGTACGCCATCCCGATGATCAGCACGAAGATCCGCGGCACGCCGACCGCGCGCAGCGCCGCCAGCAGCCGCGGCCAGCTGATCGTCAGCGTCAGCAGCAGCACCAGCGAGATCGAGGTGGCGACCCGGGTGACGATCAGCCCGGCGGCGTGCAGGCCCTGCGCGGTGAACCCCTGCGGCTGGCCGTGCCAGTGCCACAAGGTCAGCACGACGTCCCCATGGGTGATCACCGACAAGGTGGCGGGCAGCACCACGATGCCGGTGAAGATCGGGACGAACAGCCAGACCCGCCGGATGAAGTACCAGACCGACAGCCCGGACGCGGCCGCCAGCAGCAGCGTGCCGGCGTACCCGGCGGCCAGCACCGGCAGGTTGTGCACCAGGCCGACCGCGACCAGCAGCGCCAGCACGCTGGCCAGCGCGACCCGCGGGTCGAGGCGTTGCAGCAGGCCGGGCCGGCCGGCCAGGTCGTCGCTGAACATGGTCCGGCGGACCAGGTCGGCGCCGCCGGCCAGGGTCTTGGCCACGAAGCTGCCCTTGCGCCGCTTGCCGATGCAGCCGCACGGGCAGAGCCCGACCTCGGCGGTGAGCAACCAGTCCGGGGTGCGCCGGGCCGCCGTCGCGGTCACCGGTGCTCCGCGGCGCCGGCGTCCGCGCCGGCCAGCGCCGGGGCCGGGGCCGGGGCCGGCGTCGGGGTGCCGCGCAGCCGGCGCAGCAGCACCGCGACCCCGGCTACCACCAGGCCGACCACCGCGACCCCGACCACCGCGGAGAGCAGGTACTGCCAGGCGCCGCCGTCGCCGTACCCGGGCAGCAGCGCGTTGCCCCAGAAGTCGGAGTACTTCTGTAGCCCGTCGGGTACCGCGGACAGGCCGTACCGGCCGAGATCCAGGTCGGCCGGGGCGTCCTCGCCGAACGCGCCGCCGGGGGCGAGCAGGCCGAGCGGGGTGAGCAGCACCATCGCGCCGACGCCGACCAGGCCGGCGACCACCGGGCGGACCGGCCGGCGGCTGACCTCGGCATCGGTCAGCGGGACGTGCGGGGCGTTGATCCGCAGCAGCGGCACGTTGGCCCGCTGCAGGTAGGCGATCACCGCGCCGGTCACCGCGCCCTCGACCAGGCCGGCGATCAGCAGGTGCGGGATCATCATCGCCGGGATCGTCTGGGCCAGGTGGAACGGCGCGTACAGCGGGGTGCCGTCGGCCTTGTGGAACAGCGTGGGCTGCAGCCCGAACTCGATCGCGGCGGCCAGCGCCGCCGCGTTGATCCCGACGTAGCCGCCGACCGCGGCGGCCACCACCCGGCGCGGCGAGGAGAGCCCGGTGTTGCGGGCCAGCAGCCGGTACACGCCGTACGCGACGAAGGGCAGCAGTACCGCCATGTTGAACGCGTTGGCGGGGAACGCGAGGATCCCGCCGTCACCGAAGAACAGCGCCTGGATCAGCAGTGCCACCGAGACCGCGATACAGGCCGCCCAGGGCCCGAGCAGTACCGCGATCAGGCCGGCGCCGACCGCGTGCGCGGTGGTGCCGTCCGGGATCGGCACGTTCAGCATCATGATCACGAAGGAGAACGCGGCGCCGACGGCGACCAGCGGGACGTACCTGGTCTTGACCACGTTCTGCACCCGGTGGCTGGCCTGGTACCAGGTGGGCAGCATCACCAAGGTGAAGGCGGCGCTGGTCTGCGGGCTGAGGTAGCCGTCGGGAATGTGCATCGCGTCGCCTCCCGCGGTAACTGGTGTCTTCGGATACGAACGGTACGCGAACGGGTTGCGCCCGCAACTCGATCGCTGCTCGTTCGTTCCCGGACCCGGCGCGGATGGGCCCCCGGCCGGCACCGGTCGGCCGGAACCACCGGCACCGGTCGGCTAGAACCGTCGGCTAGAACCAGAGGGTGCACCAGGGGGTCTGGTCGCCGAGGAACAGCAGGTCGGCGGCGGCCAGCGCGCCCGGGGTGTGCTCGTCCAGCTGCCCGGCGGCGGCCAGCGCGCGCAGCCGGAACCCGCCCAGGTACGCGGCGGCCAGCGCGGTCACCGGCAGGGTGAGGTCGGCGGACTCGCCGGTCGGCCGGCAGCTGACCCCGTCCGGGCCGGCGTCCAGCAGGAACCGGCCGGCGGCGTAGCCCTCGGGGTCGGTCACCTGCAGCACCAGCCGGCCGGGCCGGGGGTAGCCGCGGGCGGCCAGCGCGGCCGGCACGTCCAGCACGCGCAGCCAGAGGAAGTCGGCCCGGTGCAGGGTGCGCACCGCCCGGCCGTCGGCGAGCAGGAACGGCAGCGGCTCGTCGGCCGGCCGGTCGGCGGCCCGGACACTGGCGACCAGGTCCACCTCCAGGCAGTACCGCCACAGGTCGGCGTACGCCCCCGGGGTGACCGCGACCAGTTCGTCCACCCCGAGCACCGAGTTCGACTTCCGGCCGTCCCAGCTCAGGTCGACGTGGTAGCGCAGGTAGCCGTCCAGCCGTCCGTCCGGTCGGCGGTGCAGCAGCGCGCGCCCGGACCAGGCCGGCCGGGACGGCCGGATGGCCAGCCCCAGATCGGCGTCCCAGCGCAGCGGGCCGCGGCTGAGCGCACCGGGGCAGGCCAGCCGGAACTGTTCGTAGACGGCCGGAGCCAGCTCGCGCAGCTCGGGCACGCCGACCAGCTCGACGGTGCCGGACGGGGGTGGCAGGACCCGGGCCGGCGCGGCGATCTCGCGGGTGACCGACTCGGTCGCCGGCGCGTAGCCGTACCGGCCGTAGATCGGATACTCGGACGCGATCAGGATGCTGACCGGGTCGCCCCGGTCGGCGGCGGCGCGCAGCCCGTCGGCCATCATCCGGGTCAGCACGCCGCGGCGCCGGTGCGTGGGGGCCACCGTGACGTTGGTCACGCCATCTGCGGACACCGTGGTACCGAACGGGACGGTCAGCTCGAATGGCTCGCTGCGGAGGGTTCCGACGCAGTGCTTGCCATCGAATGCGGCCCAGGTCCGGTCGAGCATGATGCGCGGGCGTCGAAATTCGACATCGGCTGCGATAGCAGCCTGATCCGGCATTTGCAGGAAGCCCAACGCCATGGCGGCCGTGTAAGCCGCTAGCTCATCGGGTTCGATAGTGCGGATCTGCACCGTCATGTCAGCGACGGTAGCCCAGCGTGACCATTGATCGTGCCGAATACCAGCGGCATGACTGTTGCCCTATCCGGGTAGGCAACGGCAATGCTGGCGGCGTCCGACCCGACCGCCCGACCCGTCCTGGCGGACGGAGCCGGGCCGGCCGGCGGCGACCCGGCGGACGGCTCGGCGGACGGGTCGGGGGCGCCGGCGCGGCACGAGAGCGAGTCCGAGCGGCTGGACCGCAACTACAGCGAGCTGCTGCAGGAGTTGCGGGTGGCTCAGGCCGGGGTGCAGATCCTGTTCGCGTTCCTGCTGACGCTGGCGTTCACCCAGCGCTTCGCCGAAGTCACCACGCTGCAGAAGACGGTCTACGTGACCACGCTGATGCTCGCCGCGGTGGCGGCCGCGCTGCTGATCGCGCCGGTGCCGTTCCACCGGATGGTGTTCCGCCGCCAGCAGAAGGACGACCTGGTGGCGATCAGCAACCGGTTGGCCATCGGCGGCCTGGTCGCGCTGTTCCTGGCGATGGTCGGCGCGGTGCTGCTGATCCTGGACGTGGTGGTCGGCAACGCGCTGGCCGCGGTGCTGACCGGGTTCACCGCGGTCTGGTTCCTGCTGCTCTGGTTCGTCCTGCCACTGCCGTACCGGACCTACCGGAAGGGGCGCTGAACGCCGTAGCCGAGCCGATCTGACGGACCCCGCGGGCGAAACTCGTTGCCCGAAGGGGCCGTTGTCGATTGCCTGTTGAGCCGGTGTCGAGTCGACGGTGAACGGCGCGCGGAGGCTAGCGCCATCCACATCGTTCCGGTGATCCACAGGCCCGCGGCGAAGTCGGCCCGGTGGCTCGAGAAGGGAGCTCAGCGTGAGCGAGCGCGTTCCGGTCTTCCTCTACGCCAGCGATCCGATTCTGCAGGCGGGGCTGGCCAGCCAGCTGCGGCACCGCCCCGAGGTCGAGGTGCTGGGCGAGGGCCAGGTGGACGAGGCGCAGGTCGCCGTCGTCGTCGCGGACAGCGTCGACGCCGAGACGGTCCGGGTGCTGCGGGCGCTGCAGCGCGGCGGGGTGCCGCGGTTGGTGCTGGTGGCCTCGTTCCTGGAGGGCAACGACCTGGCCGCCGCGATCGAGGCCGGCGTGTCCGGCGTGCTGCGCCGCGGCGAGGCGACCATCGACCGGCTGCTGTCGGTGATCCTGTCCACCGCGGCCGGCGAGGGCACCGTCCCGCCGGACCTGCTCGGCCGGCTGCTGGACCAGGTCGGCCGGCTGCAGCGGCAGGTGCTGGACCCGCGTGGCTTCACCTTCGCCGGCCTGTCCAGCCGGGAGATCGAGGTGCTGAAGCTGGTCGCGGACGGCCACGACACCAAGGAGATCGCGGCCCGGTTGTGCTACTCCGAGCGGACCGTGAAGAACGTGCTGCACGAGATCACCACCCGGTTGCAGTTGCGGAACCGGTCGCACGCGGTGGCGTACGCGATGCGGGAAGGGCTCATCTGAGCCCTTCCCGCCCGTCCCGGGCGCGGTCGGTGATCAGCTCTTGTTGGTCACCACCGTGCCGAGGACGATCAGCGCGGTGCGGCAGGAGGTGTCCGCCGCGGCCTTGCCCTGGGTGGCGCACTTCACGTCCAGGATCAGCTTCTGCCCGGCGGTCAGCACGATCGGCGAGACGAAGTGGTCGGTCAGGTCCCGGAAGTTCGCCAGGCCCTTGCCGAACAGCACGGTGTCGTCGATCCGGATGGTGAGCGTGCCGATATCGCCCTGCGGGTTCTCGTAGACCAGGTCGGTGATCGACAGGGTCTGCTTCGCCGGCACCGTGATGGTCTGGTTGCCGGTCTGGGTGACCGGGATCGTGACGGTCAGCCGCTGGTCGAACGGGGCCGGCGGGACGGCGGCCGGGGTCACCGGCGGCGGAGTCGCCGCGGTGGCCCCGCCGATGCCCTTCGCATCGTTCTTGGTCAGCACGCCCTTCTCGACCAGCTTCGTGCCCAGCGCCCCGGTCTCGGCGGACGCCTTGTCGGCGGCCGCCTTCGCCACGGTCGCGGACTGGTCGTTCTTCTTGCTCTGCGCCTGCATCTGGGCCACCGGCACGGCCACCGCGCTCTGCGCGGCCGACCGGACCACCGGGCGGAGCAGCGCGAACCAGGCGCCGGCCGCGATCAGCCCGAGCACCAGCACGGCGGCCACCGCCTTGCCCAGCCAGCGGGGCAGCACCGGGTCCGACAGCATGCTGCCGCTGCTGGTCAGCGGCGCGCCGCCCTCGGGCACCGCGGTGACCTGGAACGGAAGGCTGACCGGCTGGCCGGTCCAGCGCCGCCGGGTCGGCCGCACCCGGACCCGGGCGAACGCGGCCTCGCCCGGCCCGACGATGAGCGTCGCCGGCGAGACCCGGACGATCAGCGCCTCGTCCGGGTCCAGGCCGGACAGCTCGACCGGGATCGCGGTGTTGCCGCGGTTGTCCACGGCCAGCTCGTGCCTGGCCCGGCCGCGGCCGTGCGAGGTGCGCGGGCTCAGCTCGGCGGCGAGGTCGGCGAACGGGCGGAGCTCGATGGTGCCCTCGGGCACCACGGCCTCCTCCGGGTGCTCGACCGGCATCACCCGGACCCCGTAGTGCCGCGGACCGGCGAGCACTCCGGCCGTGCGCGGCGGGGTGAAGGTGACCTGGGCGTGCGCGTCGTCGCCCGGGTAGACGGACAGTTCCGGGGGGTTCACCGACGCCCAGGCGGCCGGCTCGCCGACCAGGTCGAGGTGGTAGGCCTCGACCCGGCGACCGGAGTTGTGCACGGTGATATCGACTATGGCGACCTCGCCGGGTTCGACGGCGACCCCAGGGTGGTCCAAGCGGGCGATCACGGTCATGCGGCTCAAGCTAGATCCCGCCCGCGCGCGGGCGGGAGGACGCGAGGACAGGGCGCGGGGCAGCGCCGGCTGCCCGTCCGGCCGGGTGCCGGCGGCGGCCCGGTCCGGCCCGGGCCGCCGGCCCCGGGGCGGCTCGGCCGAACGGGCAACCACGGCTGCCTTCATGGGTGCACCGGGTCCGCTATCCACACCCGTGCCCGGTCCAGCACGCTCCAAGGGTGATCGCGGAGGTCGACGACGCGGTGCGGACCCTTGTCCGCGGCGACGCGCTGGACGGGACCGATGTCGAGGTCGTGTTCGACGCGCCGACGAAGGACTGGGCCGCGCGCCGGAACGCCCCGACGGTGAACATGTACCTCTACGACATCCGGGAGGACATGCGCCGGCGCGCCCGCGGGCAGGTGAACGAGTACGACCAGCGCGGTTTCGTCGTCTCCCGGCACCTGCCGCCACGCCACTTCCGGCTGTCCTACCTGGTCACCGCCTGGACGCAGCGGCCGGAGGATGAGCACCGGCTGCTGTCCGCGCTGCTGTCCTGCTTCGTCCGGCACGAGTCGATCCCGGAACAGATGCTGGCCGGCCCGCTGCGGATGGGTCTGCCGGTCGGGCTGACCGTGGCGCTGCCGCCGCCGGAGGACCGCTCCTTCGCGGACGTCTGGTCCGCGCTCGGCGGCGAGCTGAAGCCCTCGCTGGACCTGGTGATCAGCGCGCCGATCGACACCGGCCAGCGGTACCCGGCCGGCCCGGCGGTGGAGCAGCCGCCGGTGGTCGACATGAACGACACCCGGGGTACCGCCCGCAGCCGCCGGCAGGGTCGCCAGGTGGACGCGACACCGCCGGGGCGGCGGGCGGATGGGCCGCCGGCGGCCGGTGCCGTGCCGGCCGGCCGGAAATGAACCCGGCGGTGGGCCTGCTCGGCCGGCTGGGCCGGCTGCAGGACGCGGTCGGCGGCGCGGTCGGGCGGCGGCGGGCCGACGATCCGGCGCCGGACGACCCGTTCCGCGGGCTGTACCTCTCCGACGATGTGATCGACGGCCTGCTCGCCGTACCCGGCACCGTCGACCTCGACCCGGTGCCCGCCGAGGAGTGCCGGCTCGGCCAACTGGCCGTCGACTTCGGACTGTCCGAATTGGACGTCGAACTGCTGCTGGTGGCGGTGGCGCCGGATGTGGACAGCCGGTTCGAGCGGTTCTACGGCTACCTGAACGACGACGTGACCCGGCGCCGGGCGTCCATCGGGCTGGCGCTGGAGCTGTCCGGGGCGTCCCCGGCGGATGCGGTCGCCCGTGGCCGGCTGGCCCCCGGCGCGCCGCTGCTGGACGGCGGGCTGGTCACCGTCGAGGACCCGGACCGGCCGTTCCTGACCCGGGCGCTGCGGGTGCCGGACCGGGTGGTGGCGCACCTGCTCGGCGACGACCGGTCCGCCGCCGGACTGCGTGGCCTGCTCGCGGTGGACCGGGCCTACCCGATCGGCAACGCCGGCCCGCTCGGCGCCGCGCTGGCCGGCGGCCTGCGGCTGGCCTACCTGCGGGACGTGCCCGGCGGCGCCGGCCGGGCCCTGGCCACCAGCGCGCTGACCGCGGCCGGCCGGGTGCCGTTCCTGCTGGACCTGACCCGGCTGGCCGAGGAGAGCGACCCGGTGGCGCCGGTCGAGGCGGTCGGCCGGGAGGTCCGGCTGCGCCGGGCCGGGCTGGTCGCCGCGCCGGTGGACGCGTTGGCCGAGCGGGCCGGGCCGGTGCTGCGGGCGCTGGTCGAGCTGCCGGTGCCGGTGCTGCTGGTCGGCCGGATCGGCTGGGACCCGGGCTGGTCCACCGTGGTGCCGCTGACCCTGGACGTGCCGCTGGCCGACCGGCGGGAGCGGGCCGCGCTCTGGCAGACCGAGCTGGCCGGCGGCGGTGCCGAGTTCGACCCGGAGACCGTGACCGCGCCCTACCTGCTCGCGCCGGACCAGATCGCCCGCGCGTCGGAGTCGGCCCGGGTGCAGGCCGCGTACGAGGGGACCACGGTGTCGGCGGCGCACATCCGGCACGGCGCCCGGGCCCAGAACGCGGCCAGCCTGGAACGGCTGGCCCGCCGGATCGCGCCCGCCGTCGGCTGGGACGACCTGGTCCTGCCAACGTCCACAGTGGACCAGATCCGCGAGCTGGCGGCCCGCGCCCGGCACCGCGACCAGGTGCTGTCCGACTGGCGGATGCGCCCCGGCGGCGGCCGCGGCCGCGGCATCACCGCGCTGTTCGCCGGCGACTCGGGCACCGGCAAGACCATGTCCGCCGAGGTGATCGCCGGCGAGCTGGGCCTGGACCTGTACGCGATCAACCTGGCCACCGTGGTGGACAAGTACGTCGGCGAGACCGAGAAGAACCTGGACCGGCTGTTCACCGAGGCGTCCGGGGTGAACGGCGTGCTGCTGTTCGACGAGGCCGACGCGATCTTCGGCAAGCGGTCCGAGGTGCGCGACGCGCACGACCGGTACGCCAACATCGAGAGCGCGTTCCTGCTGCAGCGGATGGAGTCCTTCGACGGGCTGGCCGTGCTGGCCACCAACCTGCGGTCCAATCTGGACGACGCGTTCACCCGCCGGCTGGACGCGGTGGTCGACTTCCCCACCCCGGACGACCGGCTGCGCCGCGCGCTCTGGGAACGCTGCCTGGGTGGCCGGCTGCCCCGCGCCGACGACCTGGACCTGGACTTCTGCGCGTCGGCGTTCCAACTCTCCGGCGGCAACATCCGGTCGGCCACGCTGACCGCCGCCTACCTGGCGGCCGACGCCGGCCGGCCGGTGCGGATGGTCGACCTGATCCGGGCGGTGCAGCGGGAGTACCGCAAGCTCGGCCGGCTCTGCCTGGAGTCCGAGTTCGGCCCGTACGCCGGCCTGGTCCGCTCCGAGGTGCCGGCGTGACGGTGTGCGACCAGTGCGGGGCGCAGAACCCGCCCGGCGCCCGGTTCTGCGGCAACTGCCGGGCCTACCTCAGCTGGGACGAGACGAGCACGATGCGTCCCCCGGTCGGGCTGGCGCCGGACCCGACCGGGGCACCGGATCCGCCCGGCGGCCGCAAGCCGGGCGTGCCGGCGCGGACCCCGCAGCCGGACCAGGGCGGCGTCCGGCTGCGGCTGGCCTCGTCCGCGCCGCCGGTGCTCGCGCTCGGCAGCGAGCAGCAGATCACCGCGACCGTGCAGAACACCGGCACGCTGGTGGACGAGTACGTGCTGAGCGTGGAGCCGCGGGTCGGCTGGATCCGGGTCGAACCGGCCCAGCTGTCGCTGTTCCCCGGCCGCGAGGCGGAGGTGACCGTGGTGCTCGCGCCGCCGGCGCTGCCCGCCCCGCCGGCCGGCGTGCTGCGCTACCGGGTGATCGCCCGGTCCGCGGCGCACCCGCAGGTGCGCGCCGCCGCGGACGCCTCGGCCACGGTCGGCGCGGTGGACGCGCTGGCGGCCCGCATCGAGCCGGTCGCGCTGGAGCTGAAGACCCGCGGCACGGCGGAGCTGCTGCTGCGCAACGACGGCAACCGGCCGATGCCGATCACGCTGTTCCGGGCCGACGCCGAGCTCGGGGTACGGACCGAGCTGGTGCCGTCCCGGCTGGACCTGTTCCCGGGCCGGCCGGCCGCCGTGGCGGTGCGGCTGCGGCCGGCCCGGCGGATCTGGCGCGGCGACCCGCAGCGGTTCAGCTACCGGCTGCGGGTGCAGCCGCACCTGGGCCGCCCGGTCGACCTGGACGCCGCCGTGGTGCAGCGGCCGCTGCTGCCCCGCTGGGTGCTGCCGCTGGTCGCCGCGCTGATCCTGATCCCGGTGCTGGTGGTCGGCGGGATCGCGCTGAGCCGGATGCTGGCCGACCAGCCGGCGACGGGCGATGGCGGCACCAACCAGCCGGCCCGGACCGGGCAGCCGGGCAACCAGACCCGGCCGCCGCAGCGCACCGAGCAGCCGAGCCAGCAGCGCACCACCGAGCCGACCGAACCCGCCCCGGCCGGGACGACCCCGCCCCCGGACGGCGGGGGAGACCAGGGCGGCGGGGGAGACCAGGGTGGCGGCACCCAGCCGACCGCGACGCCATGACCGGTGCCCGTACGGGCAGCTCCGGGTGCCCGCAAAGGTGCCCGGTTCCGATCTGCTGCCGGCCCCGGGCCGGTGCCAAGCTGAGCGCATTGACTTTCGCAGCGAGGTGAACCCGATGCATGAGCACGAGCATGATCTGGAGCCGGGGGCGCTGCGCCCGAAACCGTCCCGAGTCGACACTCCGGACCTGGGCCAGATGTACAAGGCCGGTGCCGCCGGTCGAGCCGACGTCGTCGGTCCGGCCGGGCTGCTGGGCCTGCAGCGCGCGGTCGGCAACAACGGCGTCGGCGCGATGCTGGAGGACGACCGCTCCCCGGTGCACGACGTGGTCGGTTCCGGCGGGCAGCCGCTGGACACCGACACCCGCGCCGACATGGAGAGCCGGCTCGGCCACGACTTCGGCGACGTCCGGCTGCACACCGACTCGGCCGCGCACGACTCGGCGGTCGGGGTCAACGCCAACGCCTACACGGTCGGCTCGCACGTGGTGTTCCAGCGGGACAAGTACGACCCGTCCTCGACCGAGGGCCGCACCACGCTGGCGCACGAGCTGACGCACGTCGTGCAGCAGCGCTCCGGCCCGGTGGACGGCAGCCCGGCCGCCGGCGGCATCCAGGTCAGCGACCCCAGCGACCGGTTCGAGCGGGAGGCCGCCTCGACCGCCGAGCAGGCGATGGCCGCGCCGGCGCCTACCGTCGAGGCCGCGGCCCCGGTCGGCGCGGCCGGCGCCGCCGTGCAGCGCGAGGAGATGGCCGAGGAAGAGGAAGCCCCGGTGCAGGGCTCCTTCGTCCAGCGCGAGGAAGCCGAAGAGGAAGCCGTCGAGGAGTAGCCCGCCGCGGGCGGATTGGCCCGCCGCGGGCCTGCCGGGCTCAGCGGGCGGGCGGGGCTCAGCGGGTGAGCGGGGCGGGCGGCGGGTCGGTGGCCAACCGGCCGTGCACGTGCTCGTCGTGCACCTGGCCGTCGGCGTACCGGTGCGACTGCCGCAGCGTGCCCTCCAGCAGGTAGCCGGCGGCGGTGGCGACCCGGCAGGACGCGGCGTTGCCGACCGCGTGGTGCAGGAAGATCCGGCGCAGCCCGAGCGGGCCGAAGCCGTACCGGCCGGCCAGCCCGACCGCGGCCGTCGCGTAGCCCCGGCCGCGGGCCTGCCGGGCGAGCCAGTAGCCGACCTCGGCGTCGCCCTGGTCGGAGTCGATGTGGTGCAGCGAGACCGAGCCGAGCAGGTCGCCGGCCGGGTCCGCGATCGCCCACGACAGGTGCGTCCCATCCGACCGGTCGTTGCGCCGGGCCAGCCACTGCTCGTCCACGGCGGCCACGTCCAGCGCGGCGCCGCCGTGCCACCGGGACACGTCCGGGTCGGCGAGCCCGGCCCGCAGCGCCGGCAGGTCCGCCGCCCCGAGCTCCCGCAGCACGAACCCGGCCCCGTCCAGGCGCGGCACGCCGTCAGGCACGTCCGGAACCTCCCTGCCGGTCGACACGATCAGGCCCATTCTGCCCGGGTGAGCGCCGCGGCCGCACCGGCCCGGCCGCGGCTGAAGCCCTGGTCAGGGCGCTGGCCGGGCCTGCCGGCGGCGCTGGTTAGGGTGGAGGAATGATCGGAGACGCAGGCACGTACGCGATCGGCAAGCGGACGGTACGGCGGGTCGGGTTCGGGGCGATGCAGCTGCCCGGGCCGGGGGTGTTCGGGCCGCCGCGGGATCGGGACGAGGCGCTGGCGGTGCTCCGGCGGGCGGTCGAGCTGGGCGTCAACCACATCGACACGGCGCAGTACTACGGGCCGGCGGTGGCCAACGAACTGCTGCACGAGGCGCTGGCGCCGTTCCCGGCCGACCTGACCCTGGTCAGCAAGGTCGGCGCGGTGCGGGACGACAAGGGTGGCTGGATCCCGGCCGGCCGGCCGGAGCAGCTGCGCAGCGGGGTGCTCGACAATCTCGTCACACTCGGCATCGAACAGGTGCACGCGGTCAACCTGCGGCTGCTCGAACCGGGCGAGGGCCCGCCCGAGGTCGGCTTCGACGAGCAGCTGGACGCGATGATCGGCATCCGGGACGAGGGGCTGATCGGCGGCATCGGGCTGAGCAACATCACCCTGGAGCAGCTCGAGCACGCGGCCGACCGCACCGAGATCGTCTGCGTGCAGAACCCGCTGAACCTGCTCGACCGCAGCTCGCTGCCGGTGCTGCGGGCCTGCGAGCAGCGCGGCATCGCCTTCGTCCCGTTCTTCCCGCTCGGCTCCGCGTTCGGCGGCCAGGTCAAGCTGCTCGGCCACCCCGACGTGACGGCCACCGCGGAGCGGCTCGGCGTGACGCCGGTGCAGGTGGCGCTGGCCTGGGTGCTCGCGCTGGCGCCGAACACGCTGCTGATCCCGGGCACGTCCACCCGGGCCCACCTGGAGGAGAACCTGGCCGCCGGCTCGGTCACCCTGGACGGGACGGCGAAGTCCA
Organism: uncultured Actinomycetota bacterium; assembly: GCA_963714145.1. GTDB lineage: Bacteria > Actinomycetota > Actinomycetes > Mycobacteriales > CADCTP01 > JBBWZH01. The sequence continues at coordinate 1,055,715 of OY970235.1, forward strand.
CTTTGGACTCCATCGCCGGCTAGCCGGCTCCGTCGGCTGGCCGGCTCCACCGCGGGGCCGGCCGGCCCGGCTGGCCGGTGCCGCGGGGCGGCCAGTCTGGCTGGCCGGTGCCGCGGGCGGCCGGTCCGGCTGGCCGGGCGGGCCCGGCCGGGGCGCGCGGCGTCAGCCCGCGTACCTGGCGGTGAAGTCCAGGATGCGTTGCCAGGCGTCGGCGCAGGCGTCCTGCCAGTCGGCGTAGGTACGGTCGAAGAACGAGTGCGGGGCGCCGGCGTAGATGTGCGTCTCGTGCTCGCGCCCGGCCGCGGTGAGCGCGGCGTCCATCGCGGCGAACTCGGCCTGCGGCGTCATGTCCGCGCCGGCGACCAGCATCAGCAGCGGCCGGTGTACCTGGTCGAGCACGTCCGCCACCAGCGCCGGCTTGCCGTAGAAGCCAATCGTGCCGGCCAGCGGCAGCTCGCTGGCGGCCAGCCGCCAGGAGTGGCTGCCGCCGAAGCAGAACCCGACGGTGAAGACCGCGCGGGCGCCGGTGGCGGTGAGCCGGGCCACGGCCGCGGCGGCGTCCGCCTTGATCCCGTCCGGCGTGGTCTGCTCCCGGTGCGGCTGCCACTCGAAGCCGTCGCCGCGGTCGCCGATGCCGGCCGTCCGGCCGAAGTAGTCGATCGCGACCGTGTCGAAGCCGGCCTCGGCGAACCGGACCGACAGGTCGCGGTAGTAGCTGTGCAGGCCGCGCACGTCCGGCAGCAGCACGACGCCGATGCCGCCGGACGTCTGCGGGCGGGCCGCGAACGCCCCGAACTCGGTACCGTCCGCGCTGGTCAGCACCAGGTCACCGGACTCGGCCACGGGGCCGACCCGGGGTGGTGCGGGTGGTCGGCTGTCGTCGTCGTGGCACATGCGCTGATCCTCCCGGTCGGTGACCGGCCGAGCCTACGGCGCCGGCCGGTCACCGTGCGGGTCAGCCGGAGTGGCCGGACGCGGCGATCGAGACCTTCTCCCACTCCCGCCAGGTGGCCAGCCGGGACTCGTAGTCGGCGGTGGCCAACTCCAGCGGGCCGTCCCCGAAGAAGATCCGCAGCGGCGGTTCGGCGGCGTCCACCACGGCCAGGATCGCCTCCCGGGTGGCCGTCGGGTCGCCGCGCCGGACCAGCTGCCGGGCCCGGTTGGCGGTCACGTGCGCGCGCAACTCGTCGTAGGCCGGCAGCGGGGCGGCTCGGCCGGCGGACGAGCCGGCCCAGTCGGTCTCGTACCCGGTCGGCTCGACGATGGTGACCTTGATCCCGAAGCCCTCGACCTCCTTGGCCAGGGCCTGGCTGAGCCCTTCCACCGCCCACTTCGAGGCGTGGTAGGCGCCGATGTTCGCGAACGCGGTGATGCCGCCGATCGAGGTGACCTGGATGATGTGCCCGCTGCCCTGCTCGCGCAGGAACGGCAGCGCCGCCTGGGTGACCCAGAGCAGGCCGAACAGGTTGACCTCCAGCTGCCGCCGGATGTCCGCCTCGCTGAGCTCCTCGACCATGCCGAACTGCCCGTAGCCGGCGTTGTTGACCACCACGTCCAGCCGGCCGAAGTGGTCGTGCGCCTGCCGGACAGCCTCGAACGCGGCGCTACGGTCGGTGACGTCCAGGGTCAGCGGCAGGATCGCGGCACCGAACCTCTGCACCAGGTCGTTCAGTGACGCGGTGTCGCGGGCGGCCGCCGCCACCCGGTCGCCGCGTTCGAGCGCGGCGATCGTCCACTCGCGACCGAAGCCACGAGACGTACCGGTGATGAACCACGTCTTCGCCACTGCTGCTCCCTCTGTCTGCTCTCTTCTCGACGGAACCCGGCGGCCCTCCAGGCATTCCGGCTGGCCCGCCAGAACTGTCGGTGCCCGTCCCTAGGGTGGGCCGCACCACCGCCGAGGAGGAGCCGATGACCACGACGAGCGACGAGCGCGCCGACCTGCTGCAGAGCCTGGGGCGGCACCGCTGGTTCCTGCGTTTCACCGTCCGTGAGCTGAGCGATGAACAGGCCCGGGCGCACCCGACCGCGAGCGAGTTGTGCCTGGGCGGCCTGATCAAGCACGTGGCCGCGACCGAGGCGCAGTGGATGCGGTTCGCGGTCGGCGGCGCGGCGGCGATGCGGAGCGACGCGGCCGACTGGGCCGGCGGGTTCCAGATGGCCGCCGGCGACACGCTGCCCGACCTGCTGGCCGGGTACGAGCAGGTGGCCACCGCCACCGACAAGCTGGTCGCGACGCTCGATCTGGATCAGGCGCAACCGCTGCCCGAGGCGCCCTGGTTCGAGCCGGGCGCGTCCTGGTCGGTGCGGCGGGTGCTGCTGCACATCATCGCCGAGACGTCACAGCACGCCGGGCATGCCGACATCCTGCGCGAAACCATCGACGGGTCCAAGACGATGGGCTGAGTACCGTATGCCCGGTTAGGTCGCCGAGGCGGACGGAGTCGCGATCGTGGCTGGTAGGGCTCTCGTGCTCGGAGGCGGCGGGATCACCGGAATCGCCTGGGAATGGGGCATCCTGGCCGGGTTGGCCGGGGCCGGCGTCGACCTGGCCGCGGCCGACGTGGTGGTCGGCACCTCGGCCGGGTCGGTGGTGGGCGCGCAGGTCGCGGCCGGCGTCGCGGTGGCCGACCGGTACGCCGCCCAGCTGGAACCGGCCACCGGCGAGATACCCGCCCGGCTGCACTGGGACGCCCGGCTGCGTTGGGTGCTGGCAGCGGCCCGCCATGCCCGCGACCCGCAGGCGTACCGGGCCCGGATCGGCCGGATGGCGCTGGCCGCCAAGACCGTCCCGGGGGAGGACCGGCGGGCGGTGATCGAGTCGCGGCTGCCGGTCCGGGAGTGGCCGGAGCGCAGGCTGCTGATCACCGCGGTCGACGCGCGGACCGGCGAGTTCGTCGTCTACGACCGCGACAGCGGGGTCGCGCTGGTCGACGCGGTCGCCGCCAGTTGCGCGGTGCCCGGGGTCTGGCCGCCGGTCACCGTCGACGGCCGGCAGATGATCGACGGTGGGGTCCGGTCGGCCGCGAACGCGGACCTCGCCCAGGGCTGTGACCGGGTCGTGGTGATCGCGCCGCTGACCGCCGGCGGCGGTCCGCTGCCCAGCGTGGCCACCCAGGCGGCCGCGCTGCGCGGGTCCGCCCAGGTCGTCGTGCTCGCCCCGGACCAGGCCGCCAAGCAGGCCTTCGGCCGCAACCTGCTCGACCCGGCCCGGCGCGCCCCGGCGGCCCGCGCCGGCCGCGCCCAGGCCGCCGTCGTCCTCGACGCCGTCCGCGCCGTCTGGACGCCCTGACCGCCTGGCGTTCCGGGTTGGTTGCGGTCCCGGCCGCCCGGGCGTCCTGGCCGGCTGAGGCCTGGCATTCTGGTCGGTCGCGATTCTGACCGGCCGGGATGTGGTGACCGGCCGGGATGTGGTGACCGGCCGGGATGTGGTGACCGGCTGGGGGTGGTGGCCGGGTGGGGGTGGCGACCGGCTGGGGCTGGCCGGCTGGGTCCTTGGCCGGCTGGGGTTTCTGGCCGGCTGGGTCCTTGGCCGGCTGGGGTTTCTGGCCGGCTGGGTCCCTGGCCGGCTGGGGTTTCTGGTCGGCTGCCGGGACCGGCGGCACCGGGGCCGGGCTAGAGGTGCCACCAGGTGCGGGACCTGACGTCGCCCTCCAGCGGGGCGGAGCGGACCGCGACGTCGCCGAGCAGGGCGTACGCCCTGATCCGGAGCAGCGGGGTGCCGGGGCGGCGCGGGACCGGGGCCAGGTGCAGCTCACGGTCGCCGAGCAGTTCGAAGCCGCGCAGTTCCACCTCGACGCCCTCGGGCACCTCGATCTGCACGTCCCCGAGGATCGTGAGCACGCTGATCTCGATCACCGGGTCGCTGACCACGACCTGGCGCAGGTCCAGATGCAGGTTGCCGAGCAGCGTGAAGCCGCGCAGCCGGCCGGGCAGCCGCCAGCGGCCGAGCCGGCGCTGATCGCCGAGGATGCCCAGCACCGAGGTGACCGTCCTGGTGGTGCCGACCGGCGGCGCCGGCGCGATGTCGGCGGTGGTCGCGGCGAGCTGCGCCGCGGTGTCCGCGGCCCAGACCGCGCCGACCCGGTCACTGAACTCGGCCAGCGTCAGCCGCCCGGTCGCGCAGGCTTCCTGCAGGACGCCGGACGCGGCGTCCCGATCGGCGTCGGTGATCGGCGCCGGCGGTTGCGCCGGCCGCGGCTCGATGTCCACCACGTCACCCTAGGCGGCCCCGCCGTCCCGGCAACCCACCCGGCGACGCCTCCACTCGCCCGGTGTTCGCTTCGGACCGCGGGTGACGGCATGGCGCGGCCGGTGACGGGTTCGGGTGGCGGGTGGTGTCGTAGGGCCATCACTGGGCGACTGAACTCGTCACCGGTGCACAGATGACGTCACCGGCCGGCCGACGACGTCACCGTGGCCGTCGCCGTGGGCGATCCCGCCCGGGCTGGTGACGGCTTCGGGCCGCTGGTGACGGCGTGGCGTGGCCGGGTGGCGGGTTGGGGTGGCGGGTGGTGTCGTAGGGCCATCACCGGGCGCGTGAACTCATCACCGGCGCTCAGATGACGTCACTGGCCGGCCGACGACGTCACCGTGGCCCCTCGCTTTGGGCGATCCCGCCCCGGATCGCCCGGGGCTGGTGACGGCTTCGGGTCGTGGGTGACGGGGTGGTGTGGCCGGTGGTGGGTTGGGGTGGCGGGTGGTGTCGTAGGGCCATCACTGGGCGACTGAACTCGTCACCGGCGCTCAGGTGACGTCACCCGCCGCCCGACGACGTCACCATTGGGGTTCCCCTCGTAGCGTGTAGGCACCGCCGATGAGGAGATGGCAGTGCCCGAAGCACGTCGACAGTTCGATCCGGACTTCCGCGCTGGTGCGGTGCGGATCGTGAAGGAGTCCGGTAAGCCGATCGCGGCGGTGGCCCGTGATCTGGGGATCAATGAGGGGACGCTGGCGAACTGGGTCGCCCGTGACCGGCGGGTCAACGGCTCGGTGGCCGGTGCGTTGGGTGAGGACGAGCGGGCGGAGTTGGCTCGGCTGCGGAAGGAGAACGCCGAGTTGGCGATGGAGCGTGATGTCCTCAAGCGCTCCGTGGCTCTGTGGGTCAAGGAGGCGATGGGCCGGTGACCGTGGCGGCCTTCATCGGCTCCCAGAGGGCCGAGTACCAGGTTCCGGTCACCGTCGCCTGCCGCGCGTTGGGCGTGAGCCCGTCGTGGTTCTACAAGTGGCGGGACCGGCCGCCGACGGCGCGGCAGGACCGGCATGCCGGGTTGGTCGAGGCGGTCTGGGTGTCGTTCCGCGCGTCGGGGTTCGTCTATGGTTCGCCGCGGGTGTGGCTGGACCTGTTCGAGGCCGGCTGGCGGGTCTCGGTCAACACCGTCGCCGCGGTGATGGCCGCCCACGGCTGGGCCGGGCGTAAGCCGCCGCGGCGGCGGTCACTGACCCGCCAGGGTCGCCGGGTGGCCGTAGCGGACCTGGTCGGTCGCCGCTTCATCGCGAGCAAACCAGATCAGCTGTGGTGCGGCGATGTGACCTATGTGGACACCGGCGAGGGCTGGCTGTATTTGGCCACCGTGCTGGACCTGTGCTCCCGGCGGCTGCTCGGCTACGCCATGGGCGAGCACCACGACGCCGGGCTGACCGAGGCCGCCCTGGCGATGGCTGTCACCTGCCGCGCCGGCGAGGGCCGATCCACCCGGGGCGTGGTCTTCCACAGCGACAGGGGCTCGGAGTACAGCGCGGAAACCTTCGACGCCGCCTGCCGGCGCCTGGGCGTGGTCCAGTCCATGGGCAGGGTCGGCTCGGCGCTGGACAACGCCGCCGCCGAGGCCGTCAACTCCACGATCAAAGTCGAACTCGTCCACCGCCGCCGCTTCGCCACCCGGGCCACCGCCCGCGCCGAGATCGGCGCCTGGATCAGCAGCTTCTACAACACACGCCGCCGCCACTCCGCCTGCGGCGGACTATCCCCGATCGCCTACGAACACCTGATCAACACCGTCCCCACCACCGACCTGGAAGACCAGGCCGCTTAGAGACCGCCTCCACGATCCGAGGGGATTGACACCATGGCCCCTCGCTTTGGGCGATCCTGCCCCCGGATCGCCCGGGGCTGGTGACGGCTTCGGGTCGTGGGTGACGGCGTGGTGTGGCCGGTGGTGGGTTGGGGTGGCGGGTGGTGTCGTAGGGCCATCACTGGGCGGGTGAACTCGTCACCGGCGCTCAGATGACGTCACCGGCCGGCCGGCGACGTCACCGTGGCCCTCGCCGCCGAGACCTTCCCCCGGATCGCCCGGGGCTGGTGACGGCTTCGGGCCGCTGGTGACGGCGCGGCGCGGCCGGTGAGGGGTTCGGGTGGCGGGTGGTGTCGTAGGGCCATCACCGGGCGCGTGAACTCATCACCGGCGCTCAGATGACGTCACCGGCCGGCCGGCGACGTCACCGTGGCGCTCGTCGTGGGCGATCCCGCCCGGGGCTGGTGACGGCTTCGGGTCGTGGGTGGCGCCGTGGCGCGGCCGGTGAGGGGTTGAGGTGGCGGGTGATGGCGTAGGGCCGTCACTGGGCGACTGAACTCGTCACCGGCGCTCGGAGGGCGTCACTGCGGGACGGGATCCGCCACCAGGGCACGCGAACACGTCACCGGGCGGGCTAACTGGTCACCGGGCGGGCCAACGAGTCGCTCGGCGCGAGAAGCCGTCACTGGCCGCGGGAGCCGTCACCGGGCCAGCTAGGAAGCCGTCACTCGGCGCGGGAAGCCGTCACCGGGCCGGGGAAGCCGTCACCGGGCACGGGAAGCCGGCACCGGGCGCGGGGAAGCCGGCGCCGGGCGCGGGAGGCCGGCGCCGGGTCGGCCAGGGAGGGCGTCACCGCGGGCGGGGATGCCCGTACCCGGGTGCGGGAGCCGGCGCCGGGCGAGCGGAGGCCGTCGGCGGGCACGCGAGGGCGTCACGGCGCGGGCGGGGCCGGTACCGGTCGGGAGACCAGGCGGGGGTGGGTCGTGCGGCGGGCAGGGTCTGCTTCCTTTTCGGGCAGCTGCGGCGATGGTCCCTTCGGGAAGCCGAGTCTTCCCGGGGGCACGTCCCGCCGGACGTGGTGGGGCGAACCGCCGCGCGGCACGGTCGACAGGCATTGTCCGGACGGATCAGGAGGCGCTCATGCCGACGTACCTGTCTCCCGGCGTCTACATCGAGGAGGCCGAGGCAGGGTCCCGGCCGATCGAGGGCGTCGGTACCGCGGTTGCGGCTTTCGTCGGTCTTGCCGAACGCGGGCCGATCAACGAGGCGACGCTGGTAAGCAACTGGGGCCAGTTCACCTCGACCTTCGGCGAATTCGTCGAAGGTTCCTACCTGGCACACGCCGTGTACGGCTACTTCATGAACGGCGGTGGGAACTGCTTCGTGGTCCGGGTCGGGCCGGGTAGCTCCAACCCCAAGGCCGCCGCGAACGGCCGGCGCACCAAGGAACTGCCGAGCGGGCCGCAGGCGGCGCTCGGCGGCTACCGGGTGCTGGCCGTGGAGGGCGGCGGCAAGAGCCCGGATGTCACCGTCGAGGTGGCCGACGCCGGGGGCGAGAACCCGCCGGAGGACAGCTTCAAGCTGATCGTCAAGGTCGGCAACCGGCAGGCCGAGGAGTTCGACCGGCTGACCACGGCCAAGGGTGACAAGCAGAACGTCGTCACGGTCGTCAACGCGCAGTCCAAGACGATCCGGATCGAGGCGGCCAGCACGGCCGGCGCGGTGGAGCGGCCCACCAAGGGCAGCGTGAAGCTGACCGCGCCGCCGAAGCCGGCCGCCGACAACACCCCGATCCGGCCGGACGACTACGTCGGTGACGTCGCCCAGCGCACCGGCTTCGGCGGCCTGGAGGCGATCGACGAGATCACCATGGTCTCCGTCCCGGACCTGATGAGTGCCTACCAGCGCGGCCTGATCGACGACGAGGGCCTCAAGGCCGTGCAGCTCGCCGCGATCGCGCACTGCGAGCTGATGGGCGACCGGATCGCCATCCTCGACCCGCCGCCGGCCATGAACGCCCAGCAGATCAAGAACTGGCGTTCGGACACGGCCGGCTACGACTCCAAGTTCGCCGCGCTGTACTGGCCCTGGGTGAAGGTGTTCGACCCGAGCACCGGCACCAACATCTTCGTGCCGCCGTCCGGGCACATGGCCGGCATCTGGGGCCGCAACGACGACACCCGGGGCGTGCACAAGGCCCCGGCGAACGAGGTCATCCGCGGCGCGATCACGCTGGAAACCCAGATCACGAAGAACGAGCATGACCTGCTCAACCCGGTCGGGATCAACTGCCTGCGCTCGTTCCCGGGCCGGGGCATCCGGGTCTGGGGCGCGCGCACCCTGTCCTCCGACCCGGCCTGGCGGTACCTGAACGTCCGCCGGCTGTTCAACTACCTGGAGGAGTCGATCCTCAACGGCACCCAGTGGGTCGTCTTCGAGCCGAACGACGACGCGCTCTGGGCCAAGATCCGCCGCACGATCGCCGCGTTCCTGGTCATGGAGTGGCGCAAGGGCGCGCTGTTCGGGCTTACCCCGGACGAGGCCTTCTACGTCAAGTGCGACCGCGAGAACAACCCGGCCGAGGCGATCGACGCCGGTCAGGTGCTGTGCGAGGTCGGCATCGCCCCGGTGAAGCCCGCCGAGTTCGTCGTGTTCCGGCTGTCGCAGTTCAGCGGCGGCACCAGCCTCGTCAGCGAGTAGGAGAGCGGCATGGCACTCCCTGACCTCGACACCTCGGTTGGCCACTCGTTCGGCCTGGACATCGACGGTGTCCTGATCAAGCAGATCTCCGAGGTCTCCGGCCTGAAGCTGGAGCAGGACGTGATCGAGCTCAAGCAGAACACCAACGACGGCAAGTACATGATCAAGAAGCTGCCCGGGCGGCCGAAGGCGGGCGAGGTCACGCTCACCCGCGGCCTGACCTCGGACCAGAGCTTCGAGAAGTGGATCAAGGACTCCCGGTTCGGGAAGATGCCGTTGTCCCGGAAGAACGGCGCGATCATCGTCTTCGACTTCGAGGGCGCGCCGATCAAGCGGTACAAGATGACGAACGCCTGGCCGAAGAGCCTGGAGATCGGCACGCTGAAGGCCGGCGACACGTCGGTACTGACCGAGAAGCTGGTCATCACGTACGAGCAGCTCGAGGTCGAGTGATGCGGCGGTCCCTGGCTGTCGCCGACCGGTCCGCTGCTCCGTCCGAAGTGGACGGTCCGGGTGCCGCTCCGGCTACTTCGGACGGTGCTGGCGCGCTGCGCACCGAGTTCCCGTTCGAACTGCCGCGCGGGTACGTCGACGACTCAGGGACCGTGCACCGCGCCGGCACGATGCGGATCGCCACCGCGCGGGACGAACTGGTCCCGCTGCGGGACGACCGGGTCCGGGAGAACCCGGCGTACCTCACGGTCGTGCTGCTGGGCCGGGTGATCACCCGGCTCGGCAGCATCACCGACGTGCACGCCGGCATCGTCGAGGATCTGTTCGCCTCGGACGTGGCCTTCCTGCAGGACCTCTACCGGCGGATCAACTCAGAAGGCCATACCCGGGCGGCCGTTGCCTGCCCGGCCTGCCGGCACCAGTTCGAGATCGACATCGCCGGTGGGCGCCTGGGGGAATCGTGACGTACGCGACCGACCGGCTGCACGAGGAGGTCGCGTACGTCGCCTACCACTTCCACTGGTCGTTCGAGGAGATCCTCGACCTCGAGCACCCGGACCGGCAGCGGTACGTCGAAGAAATCGGACGGATCAACAGCCGGCTCGCCCGGGGACGGTGATGCGACGTGGCGTGGTGGCGCCGGCGGGAGCCGGCCGGATCGGCGTCTCCGCCGGCCGGCTCGGCCGGCTCGGCTGAATCTGGCGGTTCGGCTGGGTCGGCTGGCCCGGGCGGTTCGGCTGGACTGGGCGGCTCGGCCGGCGCGGCGGCCGGGGCCGGTCGGGCGTCCGGTGGCTGGATGGCGTTGCCGCCCCTGCAGCGGACGATCGGCGCGGTCGAGCTGACCGCGCCGTCCACCGGCTTCACGCCGGCGCTGCGGTCCTGGCAGAACCCGTCGTTCCTGGGCACGCTCGGGCACACCGTCGACCCGGCCGGCCCGGCCGGGTCGGTCACCGGGCTGGTCAGCGCGGTACCGGCCGGCGCCGGCTCGGACCTGGCGGCGGCGCCGGCCGGCACCGGGTGGGATGGTCCGGGCCCGCCGCGGGCCGAGCCGGCTTCGGACCTGCCGTTGGCGCCGGTGCAGCGGGCGGTCGTGCCGTCCGGCACCGGCAACCTGTCCGGCGGAAGCGACCCGGTGGCCGGGGCGGCGGGTGAGCTTGTCTATGCCGAGCCGGCGGCGCGGCCGTCGCTGACCACCGCACCGGTGCAGTTGTCGGCCCGGCCGGTGCCATCGGTGCAACGGGCCGCTGATCCGGCCCCGGAGTCGGGGTCGGTCGGATCGGACGAGGCCGGGGCGGACGAGGCCGGATCGGACCAGGTCGGGGCGGACGTGGCTGGGCCGGGCGAGGCCGGGGCGGAGCCGGCGGTCCAGCCGGTGCTCGCGGCGGAGCCCACGGTCTCCCGGCTGGTCGCCGAGCCCACGGTCTCCCGGTCGACTGCCGAACCCACGGCCGGGTTGCCGCTCGCGCCCGGGCCGGCCGCGGAACAGTCGGCGGTCCCGGTCTGGTCGGCGTTCGCCAGCGCCGCGGCGCCGAGCGCGGCGCCGGCCCGGCCGACCCGGCTGCGTGGCCGGCTGGGCGCGCCGCTGTCCGAGGTGCCGCCGACCGCCCAGCGCGAGCCGGCCCCATCGGTTTCCCAGCCAGCTTCTCCGCCGCCACCGCCGCTGGGAGTGGTAGCGACGGCGGGGGTGGAGCGTGACCCCGCTGCGGTGCAGCGGGCCACCCCGGACGACCCCGACGGCGGCGTCCCCGCCCGGCCCGCCCCGGCGCCGCAGCCGCTCGACCCCGGGCCCGCCCCGGCGGCCGGACCGAGCGGGTCGGCGCCGGTACAGCGGTCGGCACCGGACCCGGTCCGGCCGACCCTGGGCGAGCCGGCCGGCGCGACGGCCGACAATGTCGGGTCGCCGGCCGGGCAGCACTCCGCCGGCGGAACCGGTGCCCCCGGCGGGGCCGGTAGTGCCGGCGGAGTCGGCCTTCTCAGCGGGGCCGGTGGTGCTGGCGGCACGGCCGGCGGGGTCGGGCCCGGATCGGCTGCCGGCGGCCCGGCTGAGCTCACCGGCCCGCTGGGCCTGCAGCGGTCGGCCACCGGCGGCCCGCCGGGCCTGCAGCGGTCGGCTGCCGCTGGCCCGGCTGGACCTGCCGGCCCGCCGGCGGTGCAACGGTCGGCCGCCGGCGACCCGGCGGACGGCGGTGCCGCTGATCCGGGCGGCGGTCAGCGGTCGGCCGCGGCTGCGGGTTCGGTTGGTGCGTCGCCGGCGGTGGCCGGTCTGGTCGGCTCGGCGCCAGTGCAGCGGTCGGTCGGGGAGCATCCGGCGGTAGCCGGCACGTCCGGGCCGATGGGTCCGGTGTCCCCGCAGCAGTCGGCCGGTCCGGAGCTGACCGGCGGTTCCGGCGCGTCCGGGCCGATCGGTTCGATGCCCCCGCAGTCGGCCGGCGGCGATCCGGGGCGGCCCGCCGGGCCGGCCCTGGCGGCGGCCATTGGGGATGCGGCCGGCGATCTGCCGGGTCCGGCTGGTGACCTGCCGGCGGTGACCGGCGCCGGCGGCTCGGCGCCGGTGCAGCGGTCGGTCGGTGCCGAACCGGCCGGGGATCCGGAGCCGGGCAGCGGCCCGGCGGACGGTGCGGCCGGTGGTCCCACCGGGTCCGGGCCCGATGGTTCGGTGGACGTGCAGCGGTCGGCTGGTGCGGCGCGGCCGACGCTCGCCGGCCAGCCGCTGGTCGCGCAACCATCGGCCGGTGACGTGCCGGGCGGGCCCGGCCAGGGCGGCGGAACCGGGCTGCCACTGGCGACCGGTCCGGCCGCGGTGCAGCGCTCGGTCGACGGTCGGTCCGACCGCGGCGGGCCGCCGGCGGTGGCTGACCCGGCGGTGCGGCGGCCGGTCGGCGACGCGGCCGGGATACCTGGCCCGGCCGGTGCCGCCGGGTTGCCGGTGGCGCAGCGGTCGGCCGGCGATGCCGGCGCCGACCCGGCGATCCCGGCGGGTCCCGGCGTACGGCCGACGCTGGGCGAACTGGCGGCTGGATCGGCGCCGACCGGGTTGGGCTCGGCCGGGTCCGGCGGCGATGCGCCGGCCGGCCCGTCCGCGCTGGGTAGCGACCCGGTCGGTCCGACGACAGCGCAGCGGTCCGAGGCGGCCGGGTTGCCGACGGCGGCTGGTCCCGGCGGGTCGACGGCGGACGGTACGGCCGGGCCGGGCACCGCGGCGGTGCAGCGGTCGGCTGCCGACCCGGTCGCGCCGACCCTGGGGGAGTCCGGCTCGGCACCGGCCCGGTCGGTCGGCGACGCGGTGCGGGCGACACCGGCGGCCCTGGACCTGGCAGCTAATGCGCCGGCGCGGCCGACGCTGGGTGCGGACCCGGCGGTGCAGCGCTCGGTGGGCGAGCTGGCCGGGTCGCCGGCCAGCTCGGACGGGCCGTGGCCCGGTGCCGCCGCGATCCCAGGTTCGATCGACCCGCCGGCCCCGCCCGGCCCGGTGCTCTCCGGTTCCGCCGGTGCGCCGGTGCAGCGGGCCGCGGGGTCGCTCAGCCCGCCCGGCCCGCTGGCCGGCTCGATCGCACCGGCGGGCTCCGTGGCGGCGGGCCCGTCGGTGCCTGCCGCCGCCACACCGTCGCTTGTGGACAGTGCCGGTCCGGTTCTGCAGCGGGACGCGCCGCTGCTCGGTTCCGGCGTGCCGGCCACCCTGGCCGAGGTCGGCACGCCGCCCGGTGGCTCGCTCGCGCCGCCCGGTGGCCCGCTCGCGCCGGCCGGCCAGCCCGACCTCGCGCCGGCCGGGCAGCGGCTGCCCGCCGGCCCGCTGCTGGGTTCCGGCGCGCGCCAGTCGACCGCGCTGCTCGGGCCCGAGCCGAGCGCGGGCTGGTCGGCCGCCGACCCGCCGCCGCCCAGCATCCAACGCGCCGACGCCGCCGCGGTGGCGCCGGCCGCCGCGCTGCGGCTGGCCCCCGGCACCCCGCCGGTCCAGCGCGAGGCCCCGGCACCGGACGCCGGCAGCGTCGCCGTGGACGCCGGCCTGGCGCACCGCGAGCCGGACGGCACCGTGGTCTTCCGGCAGATCGCCGACCCGGCACCGGCCGCCGCACCGTCCACTGTGGAGATTCCGGTACAGCGGGCCGAGCCGGCGCCGGCGGCCCCGGCCGCGCCAGCCGAAGGCCAGAGCCCGCAGGACCTGGACGCGCTCGCCGGCCGGCTCTACGACCGGCTGCTCGGCCGGATCAAGGCCGAGCTGCGGATCGACCGGGAACGCGCCGGGATGCTCACCGACCTGCGCCACTAGCCCACGACAACGGACCCGACACAGTCGCACCAGAAACAGCAGCAGCCGGACCGAGGAGGAAGACCGATGGCGATCGACACCGATCCCGCCGTCAGCGTGTGCTTCGTGGTGGAGATCGACGATCAGAGCCTCGGCGCCTTCAACAGTTGCGAGGGGCTCGGCTGCGAGGTCGTGCTGGAGCAGCGCGAGGAGGGCGGCAACAACAGCTTCGTCTGGCAGCTGCCGTCCCGGTTGAAGTACTCGACGGTGAAGTTCACCCGACCGCTGACCAAGGACACCGAGAAGGTGGCGCGCTGGTTCGCCAGCATGACCCAGGGCGTCAAGCGGACCACCGCGCACGTCTCGGCGATGACCGCGGACGGCACCGTGGTGGCCCGCTGGGGCCTGCTGGACGTGGTACCGGTGAAGTGGCAGGGGCCGTCGCTGAACACCGACTCGCCGAAGGTGGCGACCGAGACGCTCGAGGTCGCGCACCACGGCTTCGCGCCCGGCGGCGGGTGAGCCCGGTGGGATCCAACGGCCTGGCGCTGTCCGCGACATCGGTCAGCAGCAGCGGTGGTTCGGGTGCCTCGCTGGTGCACGCCTTCCTGGAGTTGCGCGAGCCGGGGACGAAGGGCAGCACCACCCCGGGCCCGCCGATCGGCAAGGTCGACTTCCAGTTCAACCCGAAGGAACTGAGCCTGACCAAGACCGCGAAGTGGGAGCGGAACACCTCCCGGAACAAGAAGAGCGCCGGCGTTCCCGAGTTCCAGGGTGCCGAGCCGGCATCGATGACGCTGGAGATGTTCTTCGACGCCAGCGCCAAGCAGGACAACTCCGCGGTGGACGCGGTGGACAAGCTGTTCCGCTGCTGCGTGCCGACCGACAAGACGCAGCAGAACCAGCTCGGCGTGCCGCCCTGGGTGGTGTTCCACTGGGGCAGCGTGTCCGGTTTCACCGCGTACATCGCCTCGGTGGCGGCCAAGTTCACCTTGTTCACCGGGGGTGGCGTGCCGATCCGGGCCACCGCGACCGTCACGTTGAAGGAGATCGCGGCCGAGCCGGCGAAGCAGAACCCGACCTCGGGCGGCCGGATCAGCCACCGCTCGCACACGCTGGTGGACGGCGACACGCTGCCCTCGGTGGCGTACCAGGAGTACGGCGACCCGACGCTGTGGCGGGTCATCGCCGAGGAGAACGGGGTGGACGACCCGATGCGGCTGACCCCGGGGACGACCCTGCTGGTGCCGGCGGCGAACGAGATCGTGGAGGTCTGAGGTGCCTGGCGGGCAGCAGTACGCGGCGGCGTTCCTGGTCGAGATCGCCGGCCAGAAGCTGCCCGACGACGTGTCCGGCCTGCTGGTCTCGGCCTGCGTGGACGACAGCCGCAACCTGCCGGACCTGTTCGTGCTGCGGTTCCGCGACCCGGACCGGCTGGTCGTCTCGAAGACCGGCGTGACGATCGGCGCCGCGGTCAAGGTGTCGGTGGCCGCGCCGGAACTGGGCGCCCCGCAGGCCCTGCTCAGCGGCGAGGTGACCGCGCTGGAAGTGGAGATCGACGGCACCGGTACGTACACGGTGATCCGCGGTCTGGACCATTCACACCGGCTGTTCCGGGGCCGGTCGACCGAGACGTACCAGCAGGTGACCGCGAGCGACGTGGTGCGGAAGGTGGCCGGCCGGGCCGGCGTCGCGGCCGGCGCCATCGAGGCGACCACCGTGGTGCACGAGCACATCTCGCAGGGCAACGCGACCGACTGGCAGTTCCTGCAGGGGCTGGCCGCCGAGGCCGGCTGTCAACTGTCCGTTGTGGACGGCAAGCTGAACTTCGGCAAGCCGACCCGGTCGTCGTCCGCGCCGCCACCCGGCGGTGAGCCGGACAGCAACCCGCTGGTGCTGCAGCACGGTACCGACCTGCTCCGGCTGCGCGCCACGGTCACCTCGGCCGAGCAGGTCAGCCAGGTGCAGGTGCGCGGCTGGGACGTGGCGCAGAAGCGGGCCCTGGTCGGCACCGCGCCGGCCGAGACCACCAGCGCGCAGCTGTCCACCACCCCGGCCGAGCTGGCCGGCAAGTTCGGCGGCCGGACGTTCGTCGCGGTGGACGTGCCGCACCGGTCGCAGGCGCAGGTGGACACCGCGGCGAAGGCGATGGCCGACCAGCTGGCCGGCGCGTTCGCCGAACTGGAGGGCGTCTCCCGGGGCAACCCGAAGCTGCGCGCCGGCACCGCGATCGCGCTGGACAACCTCGGCCCGCCGTGGAACGGCAAGTACACGGTCACCAGCACCCGGCACCTGTACGAGCCGGCCACCGGCTACACCACCGCGTTCGTGGTCAGCGGCCGGCAGGAGCGGTCACTGTACGGGCTGGTCTCCGGCGGCGTCCCGGCCGGCCCGGCCGGCGGGATCCGCGGCGTGGTACCGGCGGTGGTGACCAACGCCGCCGACCCGGAGGACGGCGCCCGGGTGAAGCTCAAGTTCCCCTGGCTGTCGGACAGCTACGAGAGCGACTGGGCCCGCACCGTCCAGCTCGGGGCCGGCGGCAACCGCGGTGCGGTGCTGATCCCGGAGGTGAACGACGAGGTGCTGGTCGCCTTCGAGCAGGGCGACATCAACCGGCCGTACGTGGTCGGCGGCCTCTACAACGGCGTCGACAAGCAGTACAAGGGGCCGGTGGCCACTGTGGACAGTGGCAGCGGCGCGGTGAACCGGCGCGCGTTCGTCAGCCGCACCGGGCACCGGGTGGAGTTTCTGGAGGCGACCGGCGGCCCCGACGGCATCCAGCTGATCACCGGCGACGGCAAGCTGAAGCTGGAGCTGGACAAGCAGGGCAGCAAGATCACCGTCCACAGTGACGGGACGGTGCTGGTGGAGGCGAAGAACGGGGTCACCGTCGACGCCGGCAGCTCGGACATCGCGATGACCGGCAAGGCGATCACGCTCACCGCCAAGCAGGGCGTCACGGTCGACGCCGGCAGCGGCACGCTCGGCCTGACCAGCAAGGCGAAGGTGGACATGCACGGCACCCAGGTGTCGGTGAACGGGGACGCGCAGACCGAGATCAAGGGCGGCGCCACCTGCGCCATCTCCGCCGCCCTCGTCCGCATCAACTGAACTCGTCACCTGAGATCGAGAGGAGGCCGGAATGCCACCAGCGGCCCGGGTCGGCGACCCCACCGGACACCCCGGGGTGATCGGCCCGCCGGGTGTGCCCACCGTGCTGATCGCCGGTGTTCCGGCGGCGGTGGTCAGCACCCCGCACATCTGCTCGTTCCCGCCGCCGGCGGTGCACCCGCCGACGGTGATGGCCCCGCCCGGCTGCCCCACCGTCCTGATCGGCGGGATGCCGGCGATCCGGATGGGCGACATGTCGGCCTGCGGCGCGCCGGTAGTGATGGGCGCCCCGACCGTCCTCATTGGAGGATGAGGTGGCCGAGCAGTTCATCGGCGCCGGCTGGGCGTTCCCGCTGCGCACCGACGCGACCGGGTCGATCGCGCTGGTGGCCCGGGAGCGGGAGATCGACGAGTCGATCCGGCTGATCCTGGGCACCACGCCGGGGGAGCGGCCGATGCGGCCGGAGTTCGGCTGCGCGGTGGTCGATCAGGTCTTCGCCGGCGCGGACGCCACCACCGCCGGCCGGATCGCCTACGAGGTGCGCCGCTCGCTGGACCGCTGGGAGCCCCGGGTCGAGGTGGTGGACGTGGCGATCGCGTTCGAGAACGGCGACACCGGCACGATCTACATCGACGTGCGGTACGTCATCCGCGGCACCAACGACCCGCGCAACCTGGTGTTCCCGTTCTACCTGATCCCGGAGGAGGACCCGGCCACCGTGCCGGCGCTGGAGCCGTCCCGGGCCGGGGCCGCGTCGGCCTGGCCGGGGGTCGAGCCGTGGCCGGCGCCGCTGCCGACGGCGGCTGGAGGTGGGTCGTGACGCTGCTGGTGCCGAACCTGGACGACCGCCGCTTCCAGGATCTGGTCGACGACGCCAAGCGGCTGGTGCAGCAGCGCTGTCCGGAGTGGACGGACCACAACGTGTCCGACCCCGGGGTGACGCTGATCGAGGCGTTCGCCACGATGGTGGACCAGTTGCTGTACCGGCTGAACCGGGTGCCCGAGCGGCACTACATGCGCTTCCTGGACCTGCTCGGGCTGCGCCCGTTCCCGGCCACCGCGGCCCGGGCCGAGGTCACGTTCTGGCTGTCCGCGCCGCAGCAGGCGACCGTGACCGTGCCGGCCGGCACCGAGATCGCCACCGTCCGCACCGAGGTGGAGGAGGCGGTCGTCTTCGCCACCCTCGCGCCGCTGGCGATCGTCAGCAGCGAGCTGCGGCACGTCGCGTCGGCCCGGCCGGGGCAGGAGCCGGTGGCCGCGGACGAGGCGCTGGCCGACCCGGGCGGGCTGGTCTGCTTCGGCGCCACCCCGGTGGTCGGCGACACGTTCCTGATCGGGCTGACCCGGCCGGTACCGCGGTGCGTGCTGACCATCCGGTTGGAGTGCGACAGTGCCGGCATCGGCGTCGACCCGCGGTACCCGCCGCTGGCCTGGGAAGCCTGGGACGGCACCGGCTGGGTCGACTGCGAGGTCGAGCAGGACGGCACCGGCGGGCTGAACAAGTCCGGCGACGTGGTGCTGCACGTGCCGGAGAACCACGTCGCGTCGGTGACGTCCGGCCGGCTGGCCGGCTGGGTCCGCTGCCGGGTGCTGGAGACCGTGCCCGGCCAGCACGCCTACCGGGCCTCGCCGCGGCTGCACGCGATCAGCTGCTTCGTGGCCGGTGGCAGCACCGACGCGGTGCACGCCGAGGTGGTCCGCAACGAGATCGTCGGCAGCTCGGAGGGGGTGCCCGGGCAGCGGTTCGGGTTGTCCCGCCGGCCGGTGGTGCCCGGCGACACCCCGCCGCTACTTGAAGTGTCCACATCGGACGGTTGGCAGCCGTGGGCGGCGGTGGAGACGTTCGCTGGCCGGCGCGCCGAGGAGCGGGTGTTCGTGCTGGACCACGCGGCCGGTGAGGTGCTGCTCGGCCCGGCCGTGCGCGAGCCGGACGGCGGGCTGCGCAGCTACGGCGCGGTGCCGCCGAAGTCGGCCAAGCTGCGGGTGGCCGAGTACCGGGTCGGTGGCGGCCGGCGCGGCAACGTCGCGGCCGGGGCGCTGCGGGTGCTGAAATCCTCGGTGCCGTACGTGGCCCGGGTGGCGAACCGCCACTCCGGCGCCGGCGGCGTGGACGCCGAGGACATCGAGAACGCCAAGGCGCGCGGCCCGCTGCTGATGCGCACCCGGGACCGCGCGGTCACCGCCGAGGACTACGAGGAGCTGGCCCGCGAGGCCGCGCCGCAGGTGGCCCGGGTGCGCTGCGTCTCGGCCACCGCCGACCCCACCGGCACGCCGAGCGGCACGGTGCGGGTGCTGGTGGTGCCGACGGTCGGCGACGACGGCTCCGGCCGGCTGCGGTTCGAGCAACTGCAGCCGGACGACGGCGTGCTCGCCAGCATCGCCGGCTACCTGGACCAGCGCCGGGTGGTCGGCTCCCGGCTCACCGTCGAGCCGCCGTTCTACCGCGGCATCACCGTGGTGGCCCGGCTGACCGCGCGGCCGGGGGTGGAGCACGAGCGGCTGCGCCGGTCCGCGCTGGCGGCCGTCTACCGGTACTTCCATCCGGTGCACGGCGGTCCGGACGGCACCGGCTGGCCGTTCGGCCGCCCGGTGCAGGCCGGTGACGTGTTCGCGGTGCTGCAGCGGCTGCCCGGCTGCGAGCTGGTCGACGACGTGAAGCTGTTCCCGGCCGACCCGATCACCGGCCGCCGCGGCGAGGCCGTCCAGCGCCTGGAGATTCCGCCGAACGGCCTGACCTTCTCCTACGAGCACCAGATCCGGGTTCAGCCGTGACCCGGGGGCTGATCGAAGGGCTGCCCAGCCCGCGGCCGCTGATCGCGACGATGCCGGGCCTGTACCAGGACGATCCGATGGTGCAGGCCTGGCTGTCCGCGCTGGACGAGGTGCTGGCGCCGGTCTTCCTCACCCTGGACACGTTCCCGGCCTACCTGGACCCCTGGCTCACCCCGCCGGACTTCGTGCCCTGGCTGGCCGGCTGGGTCGGCCTCGTGCTCGACCCGGCCTGGCCGATGGGCCGGCGCCGGGCCGCGATCGCCCGGGCGGCCGAGCTGTACCGCTCCCGGGGAACGAAGGACGGGGTGGCCGCCGCGGTGGAGCTGGCCACCGGGGTCAGCCCGGAGGTGACCGAGAGCGGCGGCGCCACCTGGTCGGCGCAGCCCACCAGCGGGCCGCCGACCGGCGCCGACCCGGCCGCCCCGCCGTACCTGCTGGTGCGGTTGCGGGTGCCGGCCGGCAGCGCCCCCGACCTGAGCGCCGCCCGCCGGGCGGTCGAGCTGTCGGCGCCGGCGCACGTGCCGGCGACCGTCGAGATCGTGCCGGAAGCTGCCCGTTTGGGCAGCTGAGCCTGTCCGGTCCGCTGCCCCCGGACCGCTGCCCCCTACCCGCGCCGTCGGCATCCTCGGGGTGTCGCGCCCGCCCGACCTGGAGCTCCTGCCGTGATCGTGTGCCGGTCCTGTGGCCACCAGAACGTCGACGACGCCGAGTTCTGCGCCTCCTGCCGTACCTACCTGGCCTGGGACGGCGACCGCGTGCCGGCCGCCGCGCCGGCCGCCCCGCCCACTCCACCACCGCCGCCGCCCGAGCCGGAGCGCCGGCCCGGCCTGGTCGACCAGGTGCTCGGCGCGGTTCGCGGCTCGGGACACCGGAACTCGCGGGCCCCGACCACCGAGCCGCACCCGCCCGGCACCTGGCCGCCCGGCACCTGGCCGGCCGGCCAGCCGGACGGCGCTCCCGGCCCCGCCGCCGGCGCCCCCGCCGCCGGCGGCCCGGTGGCCGGTGGCCCGGCCGGTCCCGCGCCGGCCGGGTACCCGCCCGGCCCGGCCAGCTTCCCGCCCGGGCCGACCGCCTTCCCGCCCGGCCCGTCGGCCTACCCGCCCGGGCCGTCGGCCTACCCGCCCGGCCCGTCGGCCTACCCGCCCGGACCGACCGGCCCGGCCGGCGGCCCCGGCCCCGGCGGCGGCCCGGCCGGCGGGCCGATCGGGGCCGACATCCCGCAGGCCGTCAAGCCCGGCCGGGAGCAGCTGCTGCCGCCGGCGGAGCCGACGAGGGCGCCGATCCAGCGCCGGCCCGGGGTCCGCTACTGCACCGTCTGCGGCACCGACAACGAGCCGGACCGCAATCTGTGCCGATCCTGCGGGGCGGACCTGGCGGTCATCGTGCCGCGCAAGCTGCCGTGGTGGCGCCGGCTGTTCGGCGGCTCGGCCCCGGCAGCGGCCGGCGACCGTCCGGGCAAGCGCCGGCGCAGCCGCGGCCGCGCGGCCCGGCGGGTCTTCCGCGGCGCTGTGGTCGGCGTCCTGCTGACCGCCGTCGCGCTGCTCGCCTTCCCGTTCCGGGGCAACGTGACCAGCGCGTACCGGAAGGTGAAGGGAATGGTCACCACCCAGTACGAGCCGATCAAGGCGACCGGCGCGTCGGCCTCCTCGGCGGCCCGCGCGCACCCGGCCAGCAACGCGATCGACGGCGTCAAGGACAGCGCCTGGGCCGAGGGCGTCCGCGGCCCGGGCGTGAACCAGTCGCTGTCGATCGTGCTGGGCCGCCGGGTGAACGTGGACCGGATCGGCATCACCCCGGGCGCGTCCGACAACGAGAAGAAGTACCGGGCCACCTCACGACCCCGGCAGATCCGGGTCGAGTTCTCCAACGGGCGGCAGCAGGTGATCACGCTCACCGACACGCCGACCTTCCAGCAGTTCGAGGTCAGCGCCACCGACGTCGACCGGGTCCGGCTGGTGGTGATCGCGACCTTCCCCGGCCAGGCGGCCCAGGACACCTCGATAGCCGAGGTCGAGTTCTACACCAAGAGCTGACCCGCGACGCGGGCGCGGAGCCGTGGGGGGCGGGAGGTATCGGGCTACAGGGTGGCGGCGGGGGTGGTGAGGTCGACGCCGAGATCGGCCAGGACCCGGGCGTAGTCGCGGCGGGCCCGGGCGGCGGCGGCCAGGTCGCCGACCGCCTGGTGCGCGGCGATCAGCAGCCGCCAGGCCGGGTCGCGGAACGGGTCCAGGCGCAGGCCGCGTTCCAGCACCTCGGCCGCGCCGACCGGATTGCCGCGGCTCATCTCGACCGCGCCGAGGGCGGCCGCGGCCTCGGCGGCGTCCTGCCGGAGCCGGTCCCGCTCGGCCACCACCCACTCGGCCGGGCCGTCCTCGGGCAGCAGGTCGCCGCGGTACGCGGTGAGCGCCCGGCGCAGCGCGACCACGACCGTGCCGGCCGCGGCCTGGTCGGTGCCGGCGGTCCGGAGCTCCCGGAACATCCGCAGGCAGGCCTCGAACTCGGCCAGGTCGGACCGGCTGCCCGGCGGCAGCATCAGCTTGTACGTGTCGCCGGCCCGGGCCAGCAGGCCGGAGCCGCGGGCCGCGCCCGGGTCCAGGAACCGGCGCAGCGAGGAGACCGCGACCTGCAGGCTGTGCATGCCGGCGGCCGGCGGCAGGTCCGGCCAGAGCGCCTCGACCAGCGTCTCCCGGTGCACCGGCCGGCCGGCGTGCAGGGCCAGCAGCCGCAGCGTGGTGCGGGCCCGCGGCCGCAGCCGCGACCAGTCCAGCTCCCGCCCGGCCAGCCACAGCTCGAACCCGCCGAGCACCCGCAGTTCGACCGTCACCTCCGCATCCACCGCCGGACCGGTCCCGGCCGGCGCGGCGGCGGGCGGTGCCGGGCCGGCTGGGCGGGCCGCGATCGGCGGCGGCGGGACCCTGGCCGGGCCCGGCCCGGCGGGTGGCGCGGCGGGTGGCGCGGTGAGGTGCAGCCAGGCGGCCAGCCGGGTGGGGGACAGGCCGCAGTCGACCAGCAGGGCGCCGGCCAGCGTGACCAGTTCGTTGCCGCGTTCGCCGTCCGGGCCGGCGGCTTCGGCCAGGGCGAGCAGGGCCAGCGCGTGCGGGGCCGGCGCCTCGGCGGCCCGCGCGCAGGCCTCGGCGGCGCGGGCGCCCACCTCGGCGTCCGGGTCGCCGGCCTGGGCCAGGCCGACCGCGAGCAGGCTGCGGGCCCAGGCTTCCAGCACGCCGGCGTCCAGCCGGCGGGCCAGCGTGGCCGCGGTCTCCAGCGGCAGGCCGGCCGGTTGCCGGCGGGCCAGCCGGCCGAGCCCGTCCAGCAGGGCGGCGACCAGCGCACCCCACCAGTCGCCGTCCCGCTCGCACTCGCCGCGGACCGCCGCCGCCTCGGCCAGCGCGCCCGGCCGTGGCGTGAGCGCTACCAGGCAGCGGGTGATCCGGGCCAGCCAGGGCCGGCCGGCCAGGTCCGCGTCCAGGGCCAGCGCGTCGATGCCAGGGTCGCCGTCGGTCTCGGCCGGCGTGCACAGCCGCAGCAGCGCCAGGCCCAGCCGGGCAGCCAGCACGCCGGTCGGGTCGGCCCGGTCGCCGGCCGCGATGGCCGCGTGCAGCCGCCGCCCCGCGACGCTCAGATGCCCGGCCAGCAGCCCGGCCAGCCCGGCCGCCAGCAACGGCCCGGCCGCCTCTCCGGCCCCGCCGGCGGGGCCGTTGGCGGGCAGGCCGGCCAGCGCGAGCTCGGCCTGGGCCAGCGGGCGGTTGCGGGTGGCCGCGCGCAGCCGGTCGTACCAGGCCGAGCCGGTGCGCGGCGCGGACGGGTCCCAGACGGCGACCACCGCGCGCTCGTGCCGGCAGCGCTGGCCGGCGGCGTCCGCGCCGAAGCCGCGCTCGGCCCGCTCGTACAGGTCGACGGCGAGGTCGAGCTGGCCGGCCGCGGACCGGCGGCGGGCCGCGGCGAGCAGCAGCCAGGGGTCGTCGTCCAGCAGGTGCGGGGGCAGCACGTCCTCCCAGCGCCCGGGCGGCCCGGCGACGATCCGCTCGCCGTGCCGGTGCAGCAGCCGCCGGACCGCGCCCCAGTCCTCGCCGCGGGCGTAGGCGTGCACGGCGTCGGCGTACGCGCCGGCCTGCTCCAGCAGCGCGCCGGCGGCCTGGTGCGCGGCCGCCGCCGCGGCCGGGCCGAGCCGCTCGTGCAACTCCCGCTCCAGGTGCCCGCGCAGCAGCGGCAGGCACCGGTACGCCCGGCCCGGCCCGGCGCCGGGCCCGCCGGCGCCGGGGTCGTCCCACGGGCCGCCGCCCCCGGCCGGGCGGCAGATCTGCCGCTGCTCCAGCTCGTCCAGCAGGGCGGCGCTGCCGGTGCTGTCCAGCAGCCGGTCGCAGAGCGGGCCGGTGAGCAGGCCGAGCGGGCAGGTGCGGCGGACGAACTCGCGCAGCCGGTCGGGCAGGTCGGCCAGCACGTTGCGGGCCAGGTAGGTGCCGACCAGCCGGGACTGGCCGGTGAACGCGGCGCGCTGCCGGGCCACCATGCCGTGCGGCGCGGACAGGTGCACCAGCTGCAGGCCGGCCACCCAGCCGCCGGTGCGGGTGGTCAACTCGTCCACCGCGCGGGCCGGCAGCGGCTCCTCGTACACCTCCCGGAACAGCCGCTCCACCTCCCAGGAGCGGAACCGCAGGTCGTCCGCGGTGATCTCGCAGAGGTCGTCGGCCAGCCGGAGCCGGGAGAGGTCCAGCGGCGGCGGGGTGCGGCTGGCGGCCAGCACCCGGATCTTCGGCGGGGCGAGCGTGGCCAGCCGGTCGACGATGCCGGCGGCCGGGGTGCCGTTGAGGTGGTGCAGGTCGTCCAGGATGACCAGGGCCCGGTCGCCGGGCCACCGGTCGAGGCTGGCCAGCAGGTCGTCCAGGGCGCCGGTGCGGTCCAGCCGGAGGCCGAGCGCGGTGGCCAGCGTCTCCTGCAGGTGCCGGACCAGCCGGTCGGCGTCGCCGTCCGCGCCGTCGGCCCGGAACCAGGCGGCCGGCATCCGGCGCTCGGCCGCGTACTGGGCGAGCAGGGTGGTCTTGCCCGAGCCGGCCGGGGCGATCACCGCGCCGAGCTGGCGGGACCAGATGCCGTCCAGCCGGCCGAGCAACCGGGGCCGGACCAGCCCGCGCGGGCGTGGCGCCGTCACCTGGGCACGCAGGAAGACGCCAGGAGAGAGCGCCTCATCAACCAGGCGCGCGGTCAACCTGCCGTCCCCCACGGACGCCCCCAACTACCACTACCGCACAACGATGCGACAAGGCCTAACGGTACGGCGATCGTCGCCTACTGACAGTCGCTATTGAAAGAGTGGCGTGCTCCAGTAGAGATACACCGAATCCGACCTTCCCCCACGGGTCAGCCTACGGGGGGTCAATCCGCCTTGGTGTCACCTCGTTCAGCGACAGATTCGCTGCGCGACCGGTCAGATGCCCGTCCTGGGGCGCAGCAGCTGGACGGACTCGGTCGCCGCCGCGATCTGCGCCGCCGAGGTGCGCACCGGGTACGAGTCGTCGGTCAGGTACGCCGGCAGCAGGTCGTCGTAGTGCCGGGCGGTCGGCAGCGCGGACGTCCCGCCCGGCAGCGCGCTGCGGCCGACCGGTCCGGCCACGGTCAGCACGCCGACATACCGGCGGGCCGGGCCGGAACCGAAGGTGAAGCCGTCCGCCGAGTCGCCGCGCAGCCCGTGGGTGGCCGCGTCGACGGTGCTCAGGCCGCCGTCCACCGGGACCCCGGCCAGCCCCGGCAGCGGCGCCGGGAACCGGCCGAACGCCGGCGGAGCGGAGAACGGGCCACCCAGCGGCGAGTCCAGGGTGAGCCGGTGCAGCTTGCCCCAGCGGTAGTCGGCCTGGTTGGTGGAGCCGCCGAAGGCCGCGGCGAAGTCCGGGCCGGCCAGCCGGTCCAGCGCGGTGCGCAGCGCGGTCAGCATCAGCAGCGCCTGCCGGTCGCCGGCCCGGGCGATGCCCGCGGCGGGGAACAGGTCCACCCCGGACAGCGACGGTCCGCCGGTCAGTGCCCGCTTCAGCGCGGTCAGCACCCGCTGGTCGCCGGGCAGCGGCAGCCCGTACCGGCCCACCGCGGCGTCCACCGTGCTGGCCACGAACCGGCTGCGCCACTCCGCGTAGATGGTCGCCGCGACGCTGTTCGCCACCTCGGCGGCGCTGGGCGCGCTGAGCCGCCCGGCCGCGTCGGCCGCGTCGTAGCCCTCGGCCAGGCCGGTCGGGGTGGAGTGGTCCCAGGCCGCGAGCCGGGCCACCGCCGCGGTCACCCCCGGGTCGGCCGCGATCGTGCGCAGGGCGCGGACGATGCTGTGCTGCGCCTGCCGGTAGGCGGCGACGATCCGGGGCGCGAAGAACTCGGCGTCCAGCAGCACCGTGTCCGACTGCATCCGGGCCACGTCCGCGGCGTTCACCCGGTGGCCGCCGGCCAGCGCGGACCGCAGCAGCTCGGTGATCCGGCCGGCCCGGATGCCGTCGTAGCCGGCGTTCAGGTAGTAGATGCCGCCCCCCGGCCGGAGCTGGTTGAGCGGGTCGTTGTCCAGCGTCGCGCCGGTCGGGTCGTTGTTCGCGCTGACGAACCAGCCGGCCGTCGGGTTGAGCACCTGCGGCATCTCGCCCGGCGGCAGCAGCTCGTACCGGACCGCCTGGTTGGCCTGCTCGACCGCGCCACTTCCGGGCGGGCTGGTCGCGCCCAGTGGCAGCCACTCGTTGCCGCCCTGCCCGTCCCGGATGAAGTACGGCGGCAGCCCGGTCACGTGGCCGGCCTGCAGGTCCTCCCGGAGCGGCAGCTCGGCGCTGGTGAAGTAGCCGATGTTGCCGGCCCGGTCGGCGTACGACCAGTTCTGCGAGCCGACGTCGAAGTAGCTCAGACCGCGCTGGAAGTCGGCCAGGTTCGTCGCCTCGTCCCAGATCAGCGACGCCTCCAGCTCGTTGGTGGCGGAGAAGCCGGTGTACTGCACCGAGAGCGCGCTGCCGGCGGCGGTGTCCAGCGCGAGGATCGGGCCCTGGTTGCGGCGCGGCACGATCAGCGTGGCGGCCGGGACGCCGGCACCGGGCGGCACCACCGCGAGGTCGTCCGCCCTGCCGTCGCCGACGCCGTTGGCCCGGAACGTCTCCGGGATCGCCTGGATGTGCTCCAGCCGCCCCCGGTAGACCGTGGACAGCCCGCTCGGCGAGGACCCGTCCGGCCGGACCGCCTCCAGGTAGGTGTCGGTCACGTCCATCGGGTTGGTGGTCGAACCCCAGGCGATGTACTGGTTCTGGCCCTGGATCACGCCGGGCGCGCCGGCGAAGCCCTCGCCGGCCACGTTCAGCGAGCCGGCGGTGAGCTGGATCGGGTAGAAGATCGCGGGGGAGTCCAGGCCCAGGTGCGGGTCGTTCGCGATGATCGGCCGGCCGTCGGTGGTGTGCCGGCCGCTGATCGCCCACTCGTTCGAGCCGGTGGCGTGGTCGCCGTTCAGGTTGCGGTCCAGCGCCTGCCTGAGCACCGGCACCTGCGCGGCCTTGGCCTGGTACCGCTTCGCCAGCCGGGCCGCCTCGGTGAGCGCCGGCAGCGCCGCCCGGGCCGCCGCGGCGGTGGTTGCCGGAGCCGGCCGACCGGTCGCGTCCGGGATGGTCGCGGCCGGGCTGAACGGGGCGAACGCGGTCAGGTCGCCGAGCGCCAGCGCGGCACCGTCGAAGCCGTGCGCGGCACCGGCCGCGACGTACGCCTGCAGTTCCACGGTCGGCTCGGTGTCCAGGTCGAAGGAGAGCTGGAAGGCGACCAGCCGGCCGATCACCAGGCTGTCCACCGGGGTCCACGGGGCGACCGAGGTCAGCTCCAGCGCCTGGTACTCCGGCGGCAGCGGGTTACCGGCACCGAGGTAGGCGTTCACCCCCGCGGCGTACGCGGTGAGCGCCGCCCGCAGCCGGCTGTCCGCCGCGGCCCAGGACCGCTCGGCCGCCCGGCGCAGCCCGATCGTGCGCAGTTGCACGTCGCTGGGCAGCGCGCCCGGGCCGAGCAGTTCGGCCAGCGTGCCGGACGGCACCCGGCGCAGGTAGTCCATCTGGAACAGCCGGTCCTGCGCGTGCAGCCAACCCTGCAGGAAGTAGGCGTCGTGCTTGGTCAGCGCGCTGATATGCGGGATGCCGTCGGTGGTCCGGACGATCCGGGCCGGCCCCTGCAGCCCGGGGAGGGTGCCGACCACGCCCGGCGCCGCGCCCGCGGTCGAGCCGCTCAGCAGCGCCGCGACCAGCGCCGCCACCGTGCCGAACCCGAGGAACCGACCAACCCGCCCGATCCGACCCGCAACCCGCACGGCCGACCTCCGCACTGAGGGCGCACCCCGCCGCCGAGGCGCGATCGGCCGACAGCCTGGCACGGACCGTGCGTCCGCGCCAGATCTGTCTCAATTCAGCCCGCAACCGTCCAGCCCGGCACCCGGCGGCCACCCAGGTTGCGCCGTACCAGCCGCCGATCGCGGGTCTCGGCCGAAGGCCGCACCACGCCACCCGCGTCGGTCCGCAGGGTCCGGCCGGTGGCTACGGCAGCCAACCGGCAGCCGCCGCACCGTGGGGCTCGCGGGGGCTCGGCCCCCGCGGCCAGCATGCCGGACGACCCGGCGAGCGCCCCCCGCGAGCAGGCTGCACCTGAGTCCGCGCTCGCTACTCCAGGCCGGTGAGGACGACGTCGGTGGCGGCCACGTAGGCCTGCCGGTGGTCGTACGTGATCATCACGTACTGGCTGCCACCGATCACGACCGTGTGGTTGCCCGGCACCGGGGCGCCGTCGAAGCGGGCGAAGTAGTCCTGGCCGTCGACCGACTCGGTCACCCGGTAGGCCTGGCCGGCCGGCAGGCTGGCCCGCGCCAGCAGGGTCGGCTCGCTGGCCGGCACCCCGGCCGGGTACGCGCCCGACTCCGGGGTGACCTCGGTGTACACCGGCACCCGGGTGACGCCGTCGACGGCGGTGACCAGCACACCGTCGCCCGGCAGCGTGAGCTTGCCGCCCGGGTCGGCGAACCAGGCCTTGCGGCCGCCGAACCAGATCGCGATCCAGTCGCCGCGGCGCTCGGCGACCGCGTACGACTGGCCGGCGGCGATCTTGCCGGTCCAGTCGTCGGCGGCCGGCCGGCCGGCCGCGGTGATCAGCGGCGCGTCCGCGCTGGGGCCGGTGTGCAGCGCGATCGCGCCGCCACGCTTGGCGATCGTGACCACCCGGTCGGCCCGCCAGGCCTCGGCCCGCAGCGGGGCGCCGAGCTGGCTCATGAACGTCGGCCAGGCCCAGCCGGTGCCGAGGTTGCCGTGCCGGGTGGACTGGCCGTCCGACCCGGCCCCGGGCACCTCGTCCAGGCCGAGGATGTGCTGCCGGTCGAGCGGGATCTTGTACTCGGCGGCCAGCCAGCGGACCAGTTTGGCGGCCGACCGGTACGCCGCGTCGGAGTAGCCGCGGGCGCCGTCACCGGGCTTGCTCTCCACCTGGATGCCGATCGAGGCGGTGTTCATCGTCCAGTTGCCGGCGTGCCAGGCGATGTCTTCGGTGCGCACCATCTGGGTGACCTGGCCGTCGGTGGACCGGATCAGGTAGTGCGCGCTGCGCCCGGAGGTCGGCTGCTGCGCGGCGGCGATGGCCGCGTCGTAGGTGCCACCGGTGTCGCCGATCACCAGGTAGCGGACCTGGTTGCCGTCGGCCGGGCGGTTGGCCGGGTCGTAGTTGCCGTACGCGGCCGGGTCGGCGCTGCGGCCGGCCGGGCCGACGCCGTTGGCCGCGTAGGCGGCCGGGACGAACCGGCAGGTCAGCCCGGTCGGGCACTCGACCGCGTCGGAGGCGCCGAAGCCGTCCGGGATCCGGGTGGTGGCTGCCGTGGTCAGCTTCGGCTGGCTGGCCACCTTCAGCGACTGGCCGGCGACCACGGTGCCGGGCACCCCGGCCCGGACCAGCGCCAGCACGTCGTCGGCGAACGTCCGGCCGGCCATCGCGTCGCCGGTGCCGTACCGGGCCAGCGCGCCGTACCAGCCGATCGTGCTGGCCGGCAGCGCACCGCCGGTGGCCTCCTTGGCGTACCGGGCCAGCAGCGCGGCGCCGGCGCGGATGTTCTGCGCCGGGTCGGTGCGCAGCTTCGCGGCCGGCACCCCGATCAGCGTGGCGGCGGCGGTCAGCGTGTGCAGTTCGGGGGCGGTGGCGACGGCGGGCGGCGCGCTGGCCGGGCCGGCGGCACGGCCGCGGCCGGCCTGCTCGGCGGCCCAGGCGGCCGGGTCGGCGTCGGTGAGATGCATCGGCCCGATGCCACCGGGCGCGGTCGCCGACCACCCGGTCAGCGCGTACGAGACGGCCAGGAGCAGATCGGCCGGGACGCCGAACTCGGCCCCGGCGGCGACGAACTCCTTCTGCCGCTGATCGGAGATCGTGGGGCCGCGGTGCTTGGCCGGGCCGGCGCCGGCGACGCTGATGCCGACCACCATCGCGGCCACGCAGCCGACCGCGCAGAGAATCGCGAGCCGGCGAGCCCTACCTCGAACCAACAGTTGCCGAGCCGAACGCGTGGCCATTCACCGATCCCGAGGTAGTCCAGCATGGGTACGCACCGTCGCCGGAGTTTCTTGCTTCAGCCGCATAAGGGCAAGTACCCGAATGGTCGGTTGCCGGCGTGTCGCCGAACGGCTACTACCTGCTCTGATTACTCAGCGCTGGCGGCCGGCCGAGATCGCGGCGCCGGTCGGGCCGCCGGCCCCGGTCGGAGTGGGCTCGCCGGTGTCGATCGGCGGGGTGGTGGTGGTCACCGGCGGGGTGGTCGTGGTGATCCCGCCGCCGGCCACGCCCGGCGGGCTGGTCGTCGTCGCCGGGGCCACACCACCGGACTTCGGGGTGGCCGTCGGGGTCCGGTCGAGCACGGCCCGGGTGTTCGCCGGGGTGCCGGTCGGCGTGCCGCTCGGCGACGGCGGGGTGACCGTGACGGTCTGCGTGCGCACCCGACCGTCCACCAGGATCACCCTGGTCGACGGCGTGGTGGTCACGGACGGGCGGGCGCTGGTGTGCGTGGTCGCCACCGCGACCGGCGGGACCGGGTGCGAGTCGGCGGCGGGCCGGGTGTCCAGGTGCGCCCGGATGCCGAGCAGCAGCGCCAGGCTGGCCGCGGCGGTGCCGGCGACCGCCCACCGGGTCCGGCCGACGTGCCGGTGCATCGCGGCGTCCAGCACGGCGTGCCCGTCCTCGATGTCGACGTGGCTCAGTTCGTGTTCGAGAACGTCCGCCGCCTGCTTGCTGGACAGCCCGCGGGCCAGCAGGATCGTGCGCTCCTCGGGCAGCCAGAGCCCGTCAGCGCCCTCGAGGTCGGCGAAGCAGATCGTGATGCCACGGTCGGCGGCAAGGCTCTCGAGTGAGCTCTCCAGGGACCGGTCGACCACGTGACCCCGCACTCAGTCATGGGACGCGGACCTAGCCGCGTGTCACGGGTACCAAATCACGGCGGCGGGCACCTATCCAAGCCCTTGCCGCGAGATCAGCCTTCTGGCTCGCCCGGATCGTCAAGATAGACCACAGGTTGACCGGTCCGTTCGGCCTCTTCGCGTGCCCTGCGTGCCTGCTCGCGTACCCGTTCCTGTTGCTCCCGGGTCAGCCGGGCGCCGCCGTAAGCGGCGTATCGGAGCGGCTGTGCGGCGTCCGCCATGCCGGATTCCCCCAGTTTCGTCTCGGCTGGCTGTGGCTTGGCCGGCGCCTCCATCCGGACGACCGCCGCGCTCTGCGCCCGCAGGAAGGCGACGTACGCCTCCACCTGCCGCACCTGCTCGGCGGTCAGCCCGTCGGTGGCGATGCCGACCAGGACCGGCGCCGGCGGCTCGGGCGTGTCCCGCAGCTGTGACTCCTCGAGCGTGAGGTGGCCGGCGGCCACCAGCAGCTCCAGCATCGGCACGCCCAGCACCGGCCGCACCCGCCGCAGGTTCGGCACGTCCGGCTGGTTCAGCCCACGCAGCCAGCGGGACACCATGGACTCGGCCAGCCCGCTGCGGCGGGCCAGCTCGGCCTGGGTCAGCCCGCTGCTGCGGATCGCCGACTCGAGGTAGGCGGCCCAGTCGCGCTCGGATGACTTCCTGATGTGCCGGACGATAGCGGTTGCCGGTCCTTCCCCCGGGCGCCTGCTGGTCGGCGGGCGCCGTTACTCGGTTCCCTGTGTCGTTCCGTTCTCTGCAGAAGATGATGCCGGTTCTTGCTTGCGCGCGCATCCCCTTCTTTGTAGTCTTCCATGCGTGCAAGCAAGGCAGACCTGAGGGGGACTGCCGCTCGGTCCCGGCACTGCGACCACCATCGGGGTCCGAGCGGCGCCGGCGAGGGAGGCTTGGTTCCATCACCGACCGTGGCAATCTCGGTGTCACGGAGGAACCACCACCCTTGTCGGCGCACCGTGCGCCTTGAGCCGTGAGGGGAGGCTCAAGTAGCACGACACCGCCCCTGCACTCCCGGCCTCGCGATCCGGGGGTGCAGGGGCGGTGCCATGTCCGCGGGTCCGGGTCGGCGGGTTTCGGCCCCCGGCTCTGCCCCCGGACCGGCCCGTACGGTTCAGTAGAGGCGTGACACGACCCGCCGACGGCGTGGACCAGCCGGCCCCGCCCCCGCCACCCGGTGTCGACGTCCCGGCCGGCGATCTTCCGGCCGGCGATCCGCCGGTGGGTGATTCCCCGGCAGGCGATTCCCGGGCGGACGGGGCTCGGGCGGACGGGGCTCGGACGGACGATTCCCGGGCGGACGGGGCTCGGGCCGGCCAGCGGGGGGTACCGCCGGCGCGGGACCTGGTGTTCGAGATCTGGCTCGTGCTCGGCGTGTCGCTGGGCGCGTCGGCGGTGTTCGCGGTGATCAACCTGATCGGCCGGCTGACCGCGCCGATCCCGCTCAAGCAGAGCACCGCGACGCTGAACGGCTCGTACGCACCGACCCGGCCGCTGCTCGACCTCTCCCTGCAGCTCGCCTCGATCACGTTCCAGGTGGTGCCGGCGTTCCTGGCGCTGCACCTGCTCTACCGGGCCGGCACCACGCTGGCCGGGATCGGGCTGGACCGCCGCCGGCTGCCCCGGGACCTGGCCTGGGGCGCCGGGCTGGCCGCCGCGATCGGCATCCCCGGCCTGCTGCTCTACCTCGTCGCACACGCGATGGGCATCTCGGCCACGGTGGTGCCGGAGGCGCTGCCGCCGGTCTGGTGGCGGATCCCGGTGCTGGTGCTCTCGGCCGCCGGCAACGCGGTGATCGAGGAGATCGTGGTGGTCGGCTACCTGATCACCCGGCTGGAACAGCTGCGCTGGCGCCCGTACCAGACCCTGCTGGCCAGCGCCGTGCTGCGCGGCAGCTACCACCTCTACCAGGGCTTCGGCGCGTTCCTCGGCAATGCCGTGATGGGCCTGCTGTTCGGTTACCTGTTCCAGCGCACCCGCCGGGTGCTGCCGCTGATCATCGCGCACACGATCATCGACACGGTCACCTTCGTCGGCTACGCCTTACTGCACGGCCACGTCTCCTGGCTCCCCTGACCGAGCCCCGCCCGGCCCTGCCCGATCAGGCCCCGCCCGGTCAAGCCCCGCCCGGTCAAGCCCTGCCCGGTCAAGCCCTGCCCGGCCAAGGCCGCGCCCGGCCAGGGGCGGCGTCCGCGCCGGGGTGGCGGGGGATCAGTGCTCGGGCGGGCGGCGGTCCTGGTCGTCGGCGGGGGGCTTCTCGGCGTGCCGCCCGCGGCGGACACCGTCCCGGTAGCTGGACAGCCGGCCGCGGACGTCCTGGGCGGACCGGGATGCGGCCCCGTTGCCGTTCACCGGCTTGCCCTCGCTGCCGACCGTGCCCGGCACGTACAGCGCCTGCGGTACCCGCTTGGGCAGCCCGGATGGGGTGGTGCCGGCGGTGGTCGGGGTGGCCAGCCGGGCGGCGGCGCGCCAGCCGTCGTCGGCGGGGGAGTCCCAGGGCGTGTCGGAGGGCAGCGTGCCGAGCGCGTCCTCGCCCTTGGGGCGGCGGCTGAACCACTCCGACTGGAGCTCCTCGAAGATCGACAGCCGGACCTCCTGGTCCGGTGCCGGCGGCAGTGTCCCCATCGGGCCATCGGACGAGCGGGCCGCCCGGGACCGGCGCGCGATCGACGGGCCGGGGCTGGTGCCGCGCGGACCCTCCGATCCGCCCGGCCGGCGCCCGGGCGGGCCCGAGTTGGCCCGGCGGGGGAGGTCGGACGGCGGCCGCGGGGTGGGCAGGTCGGACGCCGGCAGCGATCGGGCGCCGAGGTCGGACGAGGTCGGGATGCTGTCCTGCGGCTCCGGTCGGGCGGACCGGAACAGGCTGCCGCCGGGCTGGCCCGGCCCGCCGGGTACGGGCCGGCGGCGCGGCACCTCGCCCGGCGGTGGCAACGGCGGCGGGGTCGGCTGCTCGCTGGTCGGCCGGATCTCCGGCAGTTCGGCCGGCCGTCCGCGCAGCGTCGGCGGGTCGCCCGGCCCGCTGCCGGGCGGGTACGCGGCCGGATCGATCGGGCCCCGTCGCTCGGCCCGGCGCGACGGCAGGTCGCTCGGGGCACCGGGTGGCGGCAGCCCGGGCAGGCCGTTCGCCGCGCGCCGATCGGCTCGCCGGGACGGCAGGTCGGTCGGCGCGGCGCCCGGCCCGCTGGGCGGCGGCAGCCCGGGCAGGTCGGCCGCGGGGCGGTTGGGCCCGCCGGGTGGCGGTAGCCCGGGTAGCTCGGCGGCGGCGCGGCGGGGCAGGTCGCCCGGCCCGCTGGGTGGCGGTAGTCCAGGTAGGTCGGCGGCGGCGCGGCGGGGCAGGTCGCCCGGCCCGCCGGGTGGCGGCAGTCCGGGTAGGTCGGCGGCGGCGCGGCGGGGCAGGTCGCCCGGCCCGCCGGGTGGCGGCAGTCCGGGTAGGTCGGCGGCGCCCCGGTTCGGCGGACCAGCCGGTGGCGGGCCGCCGGGCAGGTCGGCCGCGCCGCGGCGGGGCAGGTCGCCCGGGCCGCTGGGCGGTGGCAGCCCGGGCAGTTGCGCCGCCGGGCGGTTCGGCACCCCGGGCGGTGGCAGGCCGGGCAGGTCGGCCGGGCCGGCCGCGGTGCGGCGCGGGATGTCGGACGGCGGTGGCGGCATCGGCCGGTCCAGTTCGCTGAACCGGCCGGGCAGGTCGGCCGGCCCGGGCAGCGGGGCCGGCGGCAGGTCGGCGGGGCCGGCCGGGCGGCCGTTGAGGTCCGGCGCCGGGCCGCGGCCGAGCAGGTCGGCGCCGGTCTGCCGGGTGCTCGCCGGCGGGCGGCGGTCCATCGCGCTGAGCGGCGGCGGCAGGATCGCCGGGTGGCCGTTGCGCTCCGGGGCCGGCCGCGGCGGTTCGGCGCCGATACCGGTCGGGGCGGGCCGGCTGGCGCCGGGCGTGACGTCGATGAAGCGGCGGCCGGCCGTGGTCAGCGCGTCCAGCAGCCGGCTGATCGCCGGGTCGCCCGCGGCGCTCTGCCGGGCCACGGCGACCACGGTGCGGCGCAGGCTCGGGTCGACCGGGGTGAGCAGCCGGACCCCGTCCAGCCGCCGGTCCGGCCCGCCGTGCTGGTCGGCCGCACTGGCCGGCACCAGGGCCAGCGCCATCCCGGCCGCGACCAGGGTCAGCGCGAGCGCGTCGTCCGCGCAGTGCCCGACCACCTGCGGCTGCACGCCGGCCACGCCGCAGCCGCGCAGCAGCAGCTCGAGCGCGGGGCTGTCCACCGCGGCGCCGATCCACCGATCCTGCCCCAGCTCGGCCAGCCGCACCGTCGGGCCCTGTGCCGGGTGCCGCACCGGCACCGCGACCAGCACCGGTTCGACCAGCAGTTCGCGCCGCTCCAGCGTGACGTCCAGCTGGCGCGGGACCAGGCCATACTCGCCGACGATCGCCACGTCCAGGGTGCTGGACGTGATGCCGGCGACCCCCTCATCGGTGCTCAACTGCTCAATGCGGACGTCAACGTCGGGCGCGGTCTCCCGCAACCGGACCAGCGCCTCGGGCAGCAACGCCCGCGCGGTGGACGGCGTCACGCCGATCCGGACCAGCCCACCCACCCGGCCGGTGGACGACGCCAGCGCCGCCTCGGCGGCCTCCAACTCGGCCAACACCCGCTGGGCGTGATCGGTCAGCTGGTGCCCGGCCGGGGTCAGCCGCGTCCCGCGCGGTTCCCCGTCCACCAATGGCAGCCCGACCTGGCGTTCCAGGCCGCCGACCAGGTCGGCCACTTCCGCCGGAGAGAGGGACAGCGCACGGGCCGCGGCGAGGAATCCGCCGTGCTCCCGGACAGCGAGCAACGCGCGCAGTCGGTGCAGATCCAGCATGAGTATGGAGGCTATCCGGCCGCCCCGCTCCGTGGTGAGAGATGTCCCCATCCTTGACCCGTTGTGATCAGATGATCACAGAAGTCACACGATTGAGGCACCCGTCCGCTCACCCGGCGGAGCGATGGACACGGAGCGAATCAGCGGTTGGCCGAGACGCCGTACATCTCATCCAGAAGGCTGGCGTAGCGGGACTCGACCAGGCGGCGCTTGACCTTCAGCGAGGGCGTGAGCTCGCCCGCCTCGACGGTCAGGTCATGGTCGAGGATGCGGAAGTCCTTGATGGTCTCCCACCGGTTCAGCCGCTCGTTCAGGGCCTTCACGCCGGCCTCGACGGCCGCCCGTACGTCGGCCCGGGCGGCCAGCTCGGCGTAGTCGCCGGACCCGCCGTGGCTGCCGGACCAGCTCGCCAGCTCGTCCGGGTCGAGGGTGACCAGCGCGGTGCAGTAGTTGCGGCCGTCGCCGTGCACGATGATGTGGCTGGCCAGCGGGCACAGCGCGGCGAACATGACCTCGATCGGCTGCGGCGCGACGTACTTCCCGCCGGACGTCTTGATCAGGTCCTTCTTCCGGTCGGTGATGGTGAGGTGGCCGCTGGCGGCCAGCTCGCCGACGTCGCCGGTGTGCAGCCAGCCGTCCGGGTCCAGCGCCTCGGCGGTCTGCTCGGCCAGCCCGTGGTAGCCGCGCATGACGCCGGGGCCGCGGACCAGCACCTCGCCGTCGTCGGCCACCCGCACCTCGATGCCGGGCAGGGCCGGGCCGACGGTGCCGAACCTCGCGTCCTGGGGCCGGTTCACGAACGTGGCCGCGGACGACTCGGTCAGCCCGTAGCCCTCCAGGATCAGCAGCCCGGCCGCGTCGAACCACTCCGCCACGTCCCGGGACAGGGCGGCCGAGCCGGAGACGAAGTAGCGCAGCTGGCCGCCGAACCGGGCCCGGATCTTGGTGAACACCAGCCGGTCGGCCAGCGCGTACCGGAACGCCAGCAGGGCACCCGGCCGGCGGCCCTGCTGGCGCAGCCGGGACACCTGCCGGCCCACGCCGAACGCCCACCGGAAGATCCGCAGCCGCGGCCCACCCGCCGCCTCGACCGTGCCGGTGACCCGGGCGTGCACCTTCTCGAAGATCCGCGGCGCGCCGGCCATGAACGTCGGCCGGACCTCGGCCAGGTTCTCCACGATCTTGTCGATCCGGCCGTCCACCACGGTGGCGAAGCCGATCTGCAGCTGGGCGCCGAGCAGCACCTTGCCGAACGAGTGGGCCAGCGGCAGCCAGAGGTACTGCACGTCGTCCGGGCGCAGGATGCCCAGCTCGTCGATGGCGGCGCTCTCGTAGGTCCAGCAGTCGTGCACCAGCCGGACGCCCTTGGGCCGGCCGGTGGTGCCGGACGTGTAGATCAGCGTGGCCAGGCTCTCCGGGCCGACCGCGGCCACCGCGTCGGTCACCGCGTCCGGGTTCCCGGCCAGATGCTCGCGGCCGCGCCGGGCCAGCTCGTCCAGGCCGATCACCCAGTCGCCGTCCGCGCCGCCCTCGATCATGATCACCTGGGTCAGGCCGGGCAGCTGGTCGCGGACCGAGCGCAGCTTCGCCAGCTGCTTCTCGTCCTCGGCGATCGCGAACCGGCAGCCGGCGTCGGCCAGGATGTACGCCATGTCCTCGGCGTTGCTGGCCGGGTAGACGGCGGTGTTGGCGCCGCCGGCGCAGAGGATGCCGAAATCGGCGAGGATCCACTCCAGCCGGGTGCTGGAGATCAGCGCGACCCGGTCCTCCGGGCCCAGCCCGAGCGCGAGCAGCCCGGCCGCGATCGCCCGCACCCGGTCGCCGGTCTCCGCCCAGGTCAGCGACTGCCACCCGGACGCGCCGGGGCTCGGGTAGCGGAACGCCTCGGCGTCCGGGGTGGCGGCCACCCGGTCGAGCACCAGCCGACCGACCGAGGTCGCCCGGCGCTGCACCGCACCGCCGGCGACCGGATCAGCGCTGGCTGCCCGCTCTGGCCCGGTGCTGGCTGCCGCCCCGGGCTCCGGGCCCGCGGTCGGCCCGGCCGTCGTCCCCCCGGCCGAACCGGCCTCCGACGCTCCGCGCTCGCTCACTGTGCCTCCCGCCGCCGCGCTGCCGCGTTCAACCGTGCTGGTGTCCGGTTACCCGGCCCGGCGGCAGACCTTCTCAGGTTAGTGTCGGGCATGCCAGCCGCCGACCGAGCCGGAGCCGGAAAACTCGACGTCAGCGATCCGCTGGCGGCCTTCCGCGGCCGGTTCGAGTGGCCCGACCCGAGCTTCATCTACCTGGACGGCAACTCGCTGGGCATGCTGCCGACCGCGGCACTGGCCCGGGCCCAGCACGTGGTCGCGCAGGAGTGGGGGCAGCGGCTGATCCAGGCCTGGTACACCGGCTGGCTGCGGCAGCCGGCCCGGGTCGGCGACCTGCTCGGTGAGGCGCTGCTCGGCGCCGCTCCCGGCCAGGTGGTCGTCGCCGACTCGACCACGGTCAACTACTACAAGCTGGCCGCCGCCGCGCTGGACGCCCGGCCCGGCCGCCGGGTCGTGGTCAGCGCCGCCGCCGACTTCCCGACCGACCGGTACGTGCTGGCCGGGCTGGCCGCCGCCCGCGGGCTGGAA
Organism: uncultured Actinomycetota bacterium; assembly: GCA_963714145.1. Classification (GTDB taxonomy): domain Bacteria; phylum Actinomycetota; class Actinomycetes; order Mycobacteriales; family CADCTP01; genus JBBWZH01. The sequence continues at coordinate 1,093,886 of OY970235.1, forward strand.
CTGCGGCTGGTCGAGTCGGCCGAGACCACCGGGCTCACCGTCGCCGACCTGGCCGGCGCGGTGGACGAGCGCACCGCGCTGGTCGCACTGTCGCATGTGGACTACCGGTCGGCCGCGGTGGCGGACCTGGCCGGGATCACCGCGCTGGCCCAGTCGGCCGGCGCGCTGGCGCTCTGGGACCTGTCCCACTCGGCCGGCACGCTGCCGGTCGGGCTGGACGAGGCGGGCGTCGACCTCGCGGTCGGCTGCAGCTACAAGTACCTGAACGGTGGCCCGGGTGCGCCGTCGTTCCTGTACGTCCGGGCCGTGCACCAGGCGGCGCTGCGGCAGCCGATCTGGGGCTGGTTCGGCCAGCGGGACCAGTTCGACATGGGGCCGGTGTACGACCCGGTGCCGGACGTGCACCGGTTCCTGGTCGGCACCCCGCCGATCCTCGGGCTGGCGCTGGTCGAGGAGGGGGTCCGGCTGCTGGCCGAGGCCGGGCTGGGCCGGCTGCGGGCCAAGGCGATCGGGCTCACCTCGCTGCTGGTCGACTGCTACGACGACTGGCTCGCGCCGCTGGGCTTCGGTCTGGCCTCACCGCGCGATCCGGCCGGCCGCGGCTCGCACGTCTCGCTCACCCACCCGGACGGGCAGCGGCTGCGCGAGGAACTGGTCCGGAACGGGGTGGTGCCCGACTTCCGCCGCCCGGACCGGCTCCGGTTCGGCCTGGCCCCGCTCACCACCCGCTACGTCGACGTCTGGGACGCCATGGACCGGCTGCGCACCCTCGCCGGCTGATCGCCGGACCGCCGGCCGATCGTGCGGCCGCCGGCTGATCCTCAGGCCGCCGGCTGATCGTCGGGCGGCCGGGCCGCCGGCCGACCCTCAGGCTGCCGGCTGATCGTGAGGCCGCCGGGCCGACCCTCGGGGCGGTCAGCGGTGCCAGCGGAGTTGGACGTCGGCAGGTACGGCGTCGGCGGCGAGGGCGGCGGCGTAGCCGTCCGGGGCCCAGAGGGACCGGACCTGCCAGGGGGCGTCGCCGTCGGCCAGCGTGGCCGGAGCCCAGCCGGGCTCGTCCGGGTCGGCCAGCGTCGGCATCTTCACGATCCCGGTACCGGCCGCCTTGGCCACCGCCTCCAGCTTCGTCCACTGGGCGAAGCCGTCGGCGGCCGGCTCGGCCCGCAGCGGCGCGGGCAGGATGCCGGCCCAGTTCACGTTCGGCCGGCGGAACTCGACATCCAGGCCGAGCAGCCGGCCGGGCAGCGCGACCGCGAGCGCGCCGAGCGCGTCGCTGTGGCTGGCGTTCACCTCGACCCGGGCGCCGTCCGGGGTGGCCATGCCGGGCTTGCCGTGCTTCGGGTCGCCGCAGTGCGCGCAGTCCCGGGTGATCAGCAGGTCGGCCGGGGCGCAGTCGAGGTAGCCGGCGACCAGGTGCCGCACCGCGCAGTGCGCGGCCCGGAACCGGGACCGGTCCTGGTCGCGCATCAGCCGGTCGGCCCGGGCCTGCTCGCCCGGGTCCAGGCAGCCGGCGGCGTCGGCGTCCGCCGGCCACGGCCCGTCCAGGTCGTAGTACCAGACGTGGACCGCGCCCGGCCGCAGTGTGGGCACCGGGCCGAGCACCTCGCTCGCTGGCTGCACCCCGGGCTCCCTCCGGTCGAGTGCCCGGTCATCCGGCCATCGGCACTGACTTTAGCTAGCCCTGGACGGCCGTGATCGGCGTTCTAAACGAGCAACTGGCAGGTTTGGGTACGGGGGTACCCGGGGACAACGTGATCATGTCATTCATCCTCTGGCTCATCGCCGTCGTGCTGGTCGTCTGGGGCATCGTGACCGCCGTCCGCGGCCAGCTGCTTCTCGGGATCGTCCTGGTCGTCCTGGGCCTGCTGGTCGGCCCCGGCGGCGTCAGCATCTTCAGTTAACGCGGCGCGGCGCGGCCCGCCGTCCCGGGCTGGCTCGTCCCCCCACCGAGCCCCGGGCGGCCCTGGCCGCCGCTCGGTCGTCCGCCCGCCGGTCTGTCCGGCGGGCGGACGGCTGTCCGGACCCGGCCGGGGCGCGGCCGGCGGGTCAGCCGCGGGCGGCGGTCAGCCGGTACCGGAGCCGGAACGGGAGCCGGGCCAGCATGCTGCCGGCCATCGCGTCCCGGCCGACCAGGTAGCGGGGCCGTGGCCGGGGGTGGGTGAGCGCGTTCGCGATCACCCCGGCGGCCACCGCGGCCGGCATCCCGCGCTGCTCGGCCCGCGCGGCGGTCTTCCGCACCTGGGTGAGCTGCTTGGCGTACCGCTCGGCCGCACCGGCCGGCATCGAAGCCAGGATCTCGTCGCTGCGCGCGGCGCCACGCTGCCAGATCGGGGTGGCGATCGCGCCCGGCTCGATCAGCACCACCCGGATGCCCCAGGGCGCCAGCTCGGCCCGCAACGTGTCGGACAGGCCGACCAGGCCGAACTTGGACGTGCTGTACGCGCCCAGCAGCGGGCCGGCGATCCGGCCGCCGATCGAGCCGATCATCAGGATCCGGCCGGGCGGGTCGGCGGCCGCCCGCAGCGCCGGCAGCATGGCCTGGGTGACCGCGAGCTGGCCGAGCAGGTTGACCTCCAGCTGCTCGCGCAGCACCGCGATCGGCAGGTACTCCAGCGGCCCGGGCAGCGCGACACCGGCGTTGTTCACCAGCGCGTCCAGCGGGCCGGCCGCGGTCACCTGCTCGCCGGCGGCGGCCACCGCGGCCGGGTCGGTGATGTCCAGCCGCAGCACGCTGACCTTGTCGCCGTATTCGGCGGCCAACCGGTCGGCGTCGGCGTCCGACCGGACCCCGGCCCAGACCCGGTAGCCGCGGCCGACCAGCTCGGCCACGGTCGCCGCCCCGATCCCGGTGGACGCACCGGTCACCACCGCTGATTTCGTATGTTCTCTGGTCACGCCGGCATCTTGCCATCCGGACCGGCCGGAAGATCGCGAAGGAGGCTCAGGACGGCCGTCGGGTCCTGTACGTGTGCGTTGTGCCCCAATCCGGGGAGCTGCACCGGGTCGGCCGGCAGCGCCCGCAGGTCCGGCGCCGAGACCAGGGTGTCGTGCTCGCCGCGGGCCCACCTGATCGGTGCCCGGGCGGCGGCGAGCAGCCCGGGCAGGTCCGGCGGCCCGACCCCGAACGCGGCCGGGTCCAGCGCGAGCCGCCACCGGCCGCCCTGCTCGACCACGCCGGCCCGGGCGGCCGGGTCGGTGGCGTCCACCAGGCCGGCCAGCCCGCTCACCCGCAGGTGCCGGCCGACCGCCTCGCCCGCCGTGTCGAACCAGCTCACCGGCCGCTCGGCCAGCGCGGCGGTACGGGCGGCGTCGTCCGCGCTCCACCGCACCTTCACCCCGAGCGCGACCACGGCCCTGACCCGGACGCCGAACCAGCCGCTGGCCAGCACCACGCCGAGCGCCCCGCCGAAGGAGTGACCGAGCACGACCAGGTCCGCACCGGCCGGCAGTTGCGCGGCGACGGCGGCCGCCACCGACCCGTACGAGTAGGCCGGCAGCCGGCGTGAGCCGCCGTGGCCGGGCAGGTCCGGCGCCAGCCACCGGCCGGGCCAGTGGTCGCCGACCCGCGTGAGCAGGCCGTCCCACACCTCGCCGGTGGCACCGAGCCCGTGCAGCAGCACCAGCACCGGCCCGGTGTCGGCGCCGCCGCGGCGCATCCGCAGCTCATCGCGATCCAGCCAGACGCGCACGGTCCGATCATCGCAGCCGGCCCGGCCCCGGGTTCGGCCCAGGCGGGTTCGGCGCGGTCGGGCTCAGCTGGTCGCGGGGCCCCAGCGCAGGGTGTAGCCCTCGCCGTGCAGGGTGCGGCGGAACCAGGTGTAGGAGAGGTAGACGGCGATCGCGACGATCGTGAACGAGCCGACCGTGCGGGCCAGCAGGATGCCGCCGAGCGAGGACGACAACAGCGCCCACAGCGCCGTGCTCCCGTTGGCGATGTTGACCAGTGCCCAGAGCACGGTGATCCGGGAGAAGATCTTGATGATCGCGGTGCGGTCCAGCACGTGGGCGGGCAGCGGGCAGACGTCGGCGGCCAACCGGCGGGCCAGCGGCCGGCCGAGCCGGACCGAGAGCAGGAACATCGCGGCGACGGCGAAGTTGCCCAGCGTCGGTTGCAGGAAGTAGAGGAACGCGTTGTTGGTGGCGAGCGAGATGCCGGTGCGCAGCGTGAGCATCACGGTGGCGATCGTCAGCAGCGCCGGCACCTGCCCGCCGCGCAGCAGCCGGACGATGATCACCAAGTACGACCAGGCCAGCGCGGCGATCAGCCCGCTACGCAGCCCGTGCAACTGGAACAGCAGGTAGAACAGGCCGAGCGGGATCAGGGTGGCCTCGGCGATGCGCAGCCCGCCGTGCCGCAGCAGTTCGCTGATCGGCGGCAGGTGCAGCGCGTGCCGCACCGCCTCGGCACCGGCCGGCCCGGCAACCACGCCGCCCTGCCGGGCCGCCGGCTGGGCCGGCGGTTCGATAGGCCGCTCGAGGACGGCGACCGCTCCCGGCGTAGCCGTCGGAACGGGACCTGGCGGGCGGGCTGGATTCGGCGGGTGGGCGGAGCTGTCCGGCACTGACTGCGCCTGCATCTGGTCTCCCATCGAGCCGGACGTCCCGCCGCTGTTACGTACGGCACGTCCGGTTGCTTGGTTCATCCGGCGCCAGTTAGGACCGGCCGGGACCCACCGCGAGCTGTCCCGGTCACTGAGCCACTACGTCGGTGGGCGAGCACGGCTGAGGGTTTCCAGACCCAGCGACCCGAGTCGCACCCGACGGCCGGGCGCCGAGGCCAGGCCACTTCCGTGCTCCGGGCCCGAATCGTGCGTGCCGGGACGTACGGGCACATCATCGGCAACGTGACGGCGCTCGGGGCCACTGGGCGCGGCGGCGATGACGTCGACAGCCTGCAGGGCGCCGTCAGCTTCGAGATCGTCTCAACCGTGCTGGAGATCCCGGCCGCCGTGCTGGCGGTCCTGGTGGTGCGTCGCATCACCATGGCCTACGCCCGGCTGTAGACCCCGGCGCCGGACCGACCGGCACCGGTGGTGGCGCAGTGCCGCGGTCTGCCGTCGGCTCAGCCGTAGCGCTCGGTCCAGGCGGTGGCGGCGGAGTCGAAGCAGGGGAGTGGGGCGCGCAGGATGCCGGCGCCGATCTGGCCGCCGCCGCGGCCGGCCAGGCCGCCGTCGATGACCGGCTGGATGCCGGTCGCCAGGACGCGGAAGACGTCGATGCCGACCGGGGTGCCGCGGAAGCCGAGGTAGGGGATGCGGTATTCGGGGTGTTCGGCGACGGTGATCTCGTACATGCGCTCGTTCATCGCGACCATCGCGGCCGGGCTGCCGCCCTGGTACTGCTGCAGGGCGAACGCGGCGGCCTGGGCGAAGCCGCCCAGGCCGGTCGTCTCGGTGATGTGGCTCTCGCCGCCCATCCACTCGATGTCGGCCTCGGTGTAGCCGTCGAACAGCCGGCAGTCGAGGTCCGGCAGCGGGCCGCGGAACCAGGCGTCGCCCAGGCCGCTGACCCGGATGCCGAATTCCGTGCAGCTGATGCTCATCGCGGTGACGACGCTGCTGAACGGGACGTTCCGGGCGGCGTCGGCGGCGACCTTCGCCGCGGCCATCGACAGCCGCAGGAACGTGTAGTCGTTCGCGGCCAGGAAGCCGAACGCGGACTGGGCCGCGGCGAGCTCGCCCTCGGCGGCCATGTCCAGCAGCGCGGGGGTGATCGCCTTGGCGAACAGCGTGGTGGCCGCGGTGTTGCGGGAGTGCAGCTCGTCGCCCATCCGCAGCGCCCGGCCGATCAGCGGGGTCAGCGGCACGCCGCCGAGCCGCGCGGTGGCCTCGGCCAGCACCGGGCCGAGCCGGTCGCGCAGGAAGTCCAGCCCGGCGGCCACGTCCGCGTCGTACCGGCCGTAGTTCAGCCGGTACCGGGACTCGCCCTCGTACAGGTTGCAGTAGCCGCGCTGGCCGGTGTTGGCGTCCTCGACGACGAAGACCGGCATCGACGCGGTGTAGACGCCGGCGACCGAGCCGACGCAGCCGTGGTCGTGGGTACCGCCGAGCCTGATCCGGCCGGCCGTCAGCGCGGCGTCCGCGTCGGCTGGGCCGGCCGCGAGGCCCTCGTAGACGGCGGCCGACATGATCGCGTGCCGCTGGCCGCCGACGTACCCGGCCCAGGGCAGCGGCGGCCCGGACGTCAGGATCGTGGCCGGTGTCATCGCGGGCACCACCGCGCCGGCCGGCTGGACGTCGACCAGCACCGGCGCCGCGGCGCACATCCGCCGGGCCGCCTCGGTGTTCGCCGCGGCGCGCCGGTCGAGGACGGCGGTCACCACAGCTCCAGGTAGCGGTCCCGCTCCCAGTCACCGACCACGGTGTTGTACTCCAGCCATTCGGCGGCCTTGTAGTCGGCGTAGCCGGTGTGTACCGCGGTGCCGAGCACCTCGGCCATCAGCTCGTCCCGGCGGAACGCCTCGACCGCGGCGCCCAGGTCGGTCGGCAGCCGGTGCACGCCGTCGGCGGCCAGCCGCGCCTCGGACCGGCTGTAGGTGTCGTAGTTGACCGGCTCACCCGGCTTCAGCCCCTGCCGGATCCCGTCCAGGCCGGCGGCCAGCGTGAGCGCGGCGCCCAGGTGGAAGTTCACCGCGCTGTCCGCGACCCTGACCTCCAGGCAGCGCCGGTTCGCCGGCAGCCGGCACATCAGCGTCCGGTTGTTGTGCCCGTAGGCGCGGTAGACCGGGGCCCAAGAGATCTCGTTCATCAGCCCGCGCGGCAGCAGCCGCTTGTACGAGTTCACGGTCGGCGCCAGCACCGCGGTCAGCGCGGCGCCGTGGGCCAACACCCCGGCGGTGAACTGCAGCGCGAGGTCGGAGTACGGGTCCGGGCCGGGCCGGGCGAACAGGTTGGTCCCGGTGTCCAGGTCGGCCAGGCTGACGTTGAAGTGCGCCCCGGAGCCGAACGAGGCCTGGAACGGCTTGGGCATGAACGTGGCCACGCAGCCCAGCGTCCGGGCCACGTGCTTGCACATCAGCCGGAACAGCAGCATCCGGTCCGCGCTGGCGACCACGTCGGTGAAGCCGAAGTCGAACTCGTACTGGCCGGCGCCGCCCTCGTGGTCGAACGAGTAGACGTCCCAGCCCAGCTCGTCCAGGTAGCTGACCATCGGCTCCAGGAACCCGTCGGCCAGCATCGTGGTCTCCAGGTCGTAGCCGCGGGTCGGCACGTTCACGCTGTCCTGCGGGACGAACGGCGCCAGCCCCCCGTCCGGGCCGCGGCGCAGCACGTACACCTCGGGCTCGACGCCGAGGTCGCAGCGGAAGCCGAGGTCGGCCGCGGCGGCCGCCTGCCGCTGCAGGATGTGCCGGAAGTCGAACGGGTACGGCCGGCCGCCGCGGTAGAGGTTGACCGGGGCGATCGCGTAGCGGTGGTCCCAGGGCAGCACGGTGACCGCGTCGAGGTCGGGGATCGCGCTGCACTCGTCCTCGTTCGGGCCGAGGTCGCCCATGCCCTCCAGCGCGCCGACGGTGTAGAGCTCGGACCCGGCGGCGGCGTCGGCGAGGTGCCCGATCGGCACCGCCTTGGCCTTGGGCACGCCGTGGATGTCGGTGTACGCGCCGAAGAAGTAGCGCACGCCCGCGTCGGCCAGCCGGCGCTGCACGCCGGCCACGAGCTCGCCTGCTTCGGTCATGTCGGCCCGCTCCCGATGCTCGTAAGGGCGTGCACAAGGCATCACCGGGGGGTTCGGAAGTCAAGAGCGCTGGCGTCTGACGGTTCGAGCTTCGTATCATCTGGATATCCGAGGAACGGATCTCGATCTCATGGCTGGTCACCTGCGCCCATCCGGCGGCGCCGCGGAGAAGGTCGACGCGCTCGACCGGCGGATCGTCTGGTTCCTCCAGCAGGACGGCCGGATGAGCAACACCGAGATCGCCCGGCAGTTGAAGGTCACCGAGACGACGGTCCGCAAGCGGATCGGCGCGCTGGTGGGGGCCGGGCTGGTGACCGTGGTCGGGGTGCCCGATCCGGCCATCGCCGGGCTCACCCTGTCCGCGATCATCGGTATCCGGGTGCACCTGAAGGCGATGCACCAGGTCTCCGAACAGCTGCGCGGCTACCCCGAGGTGCGCTATGTCGGCCTGTCCACCGGCCGGTACGACATCATCGTCGAGGCCTTCTTCACCGACCAGGAGCACGTGCTGGAGTTCGTCACGAGCCGGCTCGGCGCGCTGGACGGGGTCACCGCGGTGGAGAGCTCGCTGATCCTCAAGGTGGTCAAATTCTCCTACGAGTGGGAGATCGAGCGCGAATAGTAGAAGTTCGATTTCCGTACGCTGGCCCTAGGTCAGCGGCGGAATTCGATCCGCTGAGCCAGATCTTCATTGACTCTCGAAGATCACGTCTTTAGCGTCCGGTCCGCTGCGCCGAAGGCCGGCGAGTCGTCTGCCCCTGGGAAGCGCCATGGCCGGTGCGACCGTTCTCAATCCCGATCACGAGCTGGACGACGCGCTCGCGCTGCTGCACGACAGCGCCGTCCAACCGCTGGACCTCGGCGGCCGTGACCCCGCCTACCCCGACTTCACCCGGGCCGAGCACGCGCTGCGGTACGCCCGGTTGTCCGCCCTGCTCGAGGCGTACGACCTGGACGCGCTGGTGCTCACCCAGGAGGAGACGGTCCGCTACCTGACCGGCTACACCTCGGTGATCTGGGCCGTCGGGCGGTGGTTGCCCGGGGTGTTCATCGCGCCCCGGGACCCGCGCGACGCCGTGCTGGTGCCGTCCGCGTTCGACGTCGGGGCGGCCGAGGGCAGCTCCTGGGTCGGCCGGGTGGACGGCCACCCGGACCCGGCCGGCATCCCCGACATCGTGCTCGGCCACCTGCGCCGGCTCGGCCTGCGGCTGGACCGGATCGGCATGGAGACCGGCGCCGGGTCGGTGGTGATGCTGCCCTGGCCGGTGGCGCAGGCGCTGGTGGCCGGGCTCGCCGGCCCGCCGGTGGACGCGACCCGGCTGGTCAGCGCGCTGCGGATGGTCAAGAGCCCGGCCGAGCTGGTCCGGATCCGGCGCGCGGTCACCGCCACCACCCGCGGCTACCGGGCCGCGCTGGAGGCGGCGAAGGCCGGGATGACCGAGCGGGAACTGGTCGCGGTGGCCACGTCGACCATGCACCGCGAGGGGGTGACCGCCGGCACCCGGCCGACGTTCCTCAACTGCGTGGCCGGCCGGGACCGCTACCCGATGGTCGACAGCCCCGCCTCGGACCGCCCGCTGGCCGCCGGCGACGTCGTCTTCCTGGACGGTGGCGGCGGCTGCGACGGCTACATGTCCGACATCATCCGGCTGATCGCCGTCGGCGAGATCGGCCCGGCCGCCGAGGCGTTCGCCGAGACGGCCCGGATCGCGCTGGCCGCGGTGGTCGACGCGGTCCGGCCCGGGGTCCGGGCCGGCGAGCTGTTCGCAGCCGGCCAGGCGGTGTACGACGCGGCCGGGGTGGGGGCCTTCGGTGGTGGGCTGTCCGGGCACGGGATCGGCATGGAGATCTGGGAGCGGCCGTTCGTCCGCGACCACAGCGCCGACCCGGTCGAGGACGTCGCGCTGCGGCCGGGGATGACGCTGTCGCTGGAGCCGATCCTGATGCCGTCCGACGACGCCGGCGTGGCCGGCGTCTTCGTGTTCGAGAACCAGATCCACGTCACCGCCGGCGGCGCCGAGGTGCTGTCCGCCGACCTGGACGCCCGGCTGTGGCGGGCCCCCGCCTGAGCCGGTAGCAGCGCCCCGGCCGCCGTCCGACCGCCGCCCAACGTCGGGCTTGTCCCCGCTCCGCCCTGATCCGAGGAGTACCGATGAAGCGCATCGTCACGTTGGCCGCGCTGGTGTCACTGGCCGGGTCGGCGCTGGCCGGCTGCGGCAGCGACAGCACCCCGGCCGCGCCCGGCGGCGGCACGGCCGCCCAGAAGATCACGTACGGCATTCCGTCGCCGCTGGCCACCGAGCCGGGCGAGCACAACATCAACCTCGGCATCACCTGCTACGCCGACAAGACCGGCGGCAAGGTGATCACGCTGGACTCCAACCTGGACGTGAACAAGCAGATCTCCGACTTCGACAGCCTGATCGCGCAGGGCGCCAAGGTGCTGCCGTTCCTGGCGTTGGACCAGAAGGCGTTCACCGCGCCGTTCGCCCGGGCCAAGAAGGACGGCGTCACCGTGGTCGAGCTGTACAACGCGCAGTCGACCGCGCCCGGCTCGGTGTACGAGGACAGCCGCAAGGCCGGCGCGGACGCCACCGCCTACGTGGCGCAGCAGCGCCCGGGCGGGTCGAAGGCGCTGCTGATCGGCGGGCCGCCGATCCCGGCGGTGACCGAGCGGATCGCCGGCTTCAAGGACGGCGCGGCCGCCGCCAAGATCACCGTGGTGGAGCAGGCCGACAACCTCAAGGACAACGTCAACGACGCCCGCACGCTGGCCGACGACCTGCTGACCAAGCACCCGGACGTGAACGTGATCTTCGGGTTCAACGACAACTCGGCGGTCGGCGCCGGGCTCGCGGTGAAGAGCCGGGGACTGAAGAACGTGCTGATCTTCGGCATCAACGGCACCCCGGAAGGCATCCAGGCGGTCAAGGACGGCACGATCACCGCCACCTACGACGCCGACCAGTGGGGGATGGGCTACCGGGCCGCCGAGGCCGGCGCCAAGATCCAGGCCGGCCAGTCCGTCGCGCCGATCCCGCTGCCGTTCAAGCGCTGGGACGCCACGAACGCCAGCCAGTGGGTCGCCGCCGAGCAGCGCTGCGCCGCGGTGAAATGAGTGATCAGGACGCGGTGACCGCGGCCGCCGCCCCGGCGGCGGCCGCGTCAGCCTCGCCCGGCCCGGCCGCCGGTACGGCGGATCCGCCCGGGCCGGCGGGCGATCCGGGTCCCGCGCCGGCGGCGGGCGGTGCCGCCGCCGGCGCGCCGGCCGCCGAACCCGTCCGGGCCGGCGGCGTCCCGGCGGCTGGCGGGTTGGCCGGCGCGGCGGGTACCGGCTGGCGGGCGCGGGCGGTCAGCGCGGCCCGGGGCGCGCCGCCGTGGACCGGGGTGGCGGTCGTGCTGCTGCTGATGGTGATCGGGTTGATCGCCACCCAGCCGCTGTTCGTCAGCTACCTGAACCTGAACAACGTCGCCCGCGGGCTGGCCATCCCGCTGCTGCTCGCGGTCGGCGCCACCCTGCTGCTGACCACCGGCATGATCGACCTGTCGATCGGTTCGATGCTGGCGCTCTGCACGATGGTCACCGCCGGCTGCTTCAACCTCGGCCTGCCGGCCTGGCTCGCGGTGCTGCTGACCGTGCTGGCCGGCGGCGCGCTCGGCTGCGTGAACGGGCTGCTCATCGCCAAGGCCGGGCTCTCGTTCTTCGTTGTCACGCTCGGCACGATGGCGGTCTACCGGTCGGCGGCGCAGTTGCCGACCACCGGGATCAGCGTGCAACTGTCCGACAAGCCCGGCTTCGACCTGCTGGCCTGGCTCGGCGACGGCGAGGTCGGCCGGGTCTCGGTGCCGGTGGTGGTCTCGGTGCTGGCGTTGCTGGCGGCGTTCTTCGTGAGCCGGTGGACGAACTTCGGCCGGCAGGTCTACGCGGTCGGCGGTAACGAGCACGCGGCCCGGCTGGCCGGCATCTCGGTGGACCGGGTCCGGATCGCGGTGTTCGCGCTGAACGGCCTGCTGGTCGGCGTCGCCGGGGTGCTGTTCGTCGGCCGGATCCAGGCCGGCTCGCCGCTGATCGGCGCCGGCATCGAACTGGAGGTGATCGCCGCGGTGCTGCTCGGCGGCACCTCGTTCCTCGGCGGGCAGAGCTCGCTGGCCGGCACCACCCTCGGCGTGCTGTTCATCGCGGTGCTGCAGAACGGGCTGAACCTGGTCGGCGTGCAGGCCCTGTGGCGCGGCGTGGTCACCGGCGCCGTGCTCATCCTGGCCGTCTGGGTGGACCGGCTGCGCCGCGGCGGCGCGCAGTGACCGGCCCGGCCGGCGGCGTCGAGCTGACCGGGATCGTGAAGCACTTCGGCGGGGTGGCGGCGCTGCGCGGGGTCGACCTGACCATCGGGCCGGGCGAGATCGTCGGGCTGGTCGGGGAGAACGGATCGGGCAAGTCGACGCTGATGCGGGTGCTGGCCGGCGCCGAGGTACCGGACGCGGGCGCCGTCCTGGTGGACGGCGTGCCGCTGCCGGCCGGCGACATCCACGCCCGGCTGAACGCGGGCGTCGGCGTCGTGTTCCAGGAGGCGAACGTCTGCCCGGAGCTGGAGGTGGCCGAGAACCTCTACCTCGGCCACTGCGCGAGCACCGCCGGCGTGATCAGCTGGGGCCGGACCCGGGCGGCGGCGAGCGCGGCGCTGGCCGAGGCCGGGGTGCCGCTGCCGCCCCGGGCCCGGGTCCGGGACCTGTCCCAGGACGACCGGCACCTCACCGACGTGGTGCGGCTGCTGGCCCGCGGCGTGCGGGTGCTGGCGCTGGACGAGACCACCGCGTCGCTGACCGACGACTACGTGCAGCGGCTGTTCGACATCGTCCGGCGGGCCCGGGAGCGCGGCACCTCGGTGGTCTTCATCAGCCACCGCCTGAACGAGGTGTTCGACCTCTGCGACCGGATCGCGGTGCTGCGCGACGGCGCGATGGTCGCCGTCCGGGTGGCCGGCGAAACGTCGGAGGAACAGGTGATCCGGGACATGGTCGGCCGGGCGCTGGCCGACAAGGTGCTGCGGCGGCCGGTGCCGCCCGGGCCGGTGCGGCTCGCGCTGCGCGGCGTGACCGCCGGCCGGGTCACCGAGCCGGTCGACCTGGACCTGCGGGCCGGCGAGGTGGTCGGCATCGGCGGGCTGGTCGGCAGCGGCCGGTCGACCCTGCTGGAGGCGGTGTACGGGTTGCGGCACCGCACCGGCGAGGTCACCGTCGACGGTCGGCCGCTGCGTCCCGGCGCGCCGAAGGACTCGGTCGCCGCCGGGCTCGGCTATGTCCCGGAGGACCGGCGGGCGCACGGGTTGGCGATGGAGATGTCGGTGCGGTCGAACGCGATGTTCGTCGCGTCCGGCCGGCAGTCGTGGCGGCGCCGGGTCTCCCGCCGCGCCGACGAGGTGGTGCTGGACCAGTTGCGCGGCCGGCTGGCCCTGAAAGCGTCCAATGTGGACGCTCCGGTGCGCACGCTGTCCGGCGGGAACCAGCAGAAGGTCGTCCTCGGCCGCTGGCTGGCCGGCCAGGCCGGCGTACTGCTGCTGGACGAGCCGACCCGCGGCATCGACGTCGGCGCCAAGGCGCAGATCTACGAGATCATCCAGGCGCTCACCGAGGACGGCACCGCCGTCCTGCTCGTCTCCTCCGAGCTGGACGAACTGCTCGCCCTCGCCGACCGGGTCCTGGTCCTGCGCGAGGGCCGGCTGCGGGGCTGGTTCGACCGCGGTGCGCGTACCGAAGCCGTCGCCACCGCGATGGCCGGCAGCACCGGGTGACGCGCCCGCCCCCGGGCGGCGCGAGCGAGTGGGCCGAGCTGCCGGCGGGGCGGCTGGTGTTCGCGCCGGACGACGTGGGGCTGGTGCCGGTGGGGGCCACCGAGCAGCACGGGCCGCACCTGCCGACCGGGACCGACACGATGATCGCCAGCGGGATCTGCGCCCGGGCCGCGGCCCGGTGCGGCGCGGTGGTGCTGCCGGCGATCCCGATCGGCTGCAGCTACGGGCACGGGCACAGCCGCGGCACGCTCTCGCTGGCGCCGGAGCAGTTGGCCGGGTTGATCCGGCAGTACGCGGAGTGGGCGGCCTGGTCCGGGCTGCGCCGGCTGCTGTTCCTGAACGCCCACCTGGGCAACTCGGCCGCGATCGGCACCGGCACCGACCACCTGCGGCTGCACCGGCCGGACCTGCGGGTGGGCGCCCGGGAGTGGTGGGGCCTGTCGCCGGACCTGCGTGCGGCGATGTTCGCCGAGGGGCCGGACGTGCACGGCAACCGGGCCGAGACAGCGATCATGCTGCACCTCGCCCCGGGCCTGGTCGACCTGGCCCGGGCCCCCGCCGCCGACGACGAGGACCGCACCGCCGGCCTGGTCTTCCGCTACACCACCGGGCAGCTGTCCCGCACCGGCGCCACCGGCCGTCCGAGCGAGGCGACCGTGGAGCTGGGGGAGCGGCTGGTGACCGGGGCCGCGGCGGCGCTGGCCGAACTGGTCGAGCGCGGCCGCACCGAGCGCGCACCCGTCGACCCGCCGCCCCCTGCCCCGAGCCCCAGCGCGGGCCCATGAGTGAGCGGTTTCCTCCGAGCGTGAGCACTTCGGGCGTGAGTGAGCGGTCACACCTGCTCACTGGTGCCCCAACTGCTCACGCCCGGGCCGAACTGCTCACTCGGCGGCTCCGCGTGGGCAGGGCGCACCTGCGAGTGGTCACTTCAGCTGCCACGTGATCAGTTAGCGCCAGTGAGCGTCACTCACGGCAGCTGGCTAGTTTTCACTCCGGCGGGACTGGTCACTTGGGCGGGAGTGGTCACGCGGGCAGGGCTGGTCACGCGGGCGGGACTGGTCACGCGGGCAGGACTGCTCACTCGGGCAGGACGTGCTCACTCGGGCAGGACGTGCTCCCGACACGGCGGAACTGCTCATTCACCTGCCCGCGGACAGGGCGTTCCGTGAGCGGTTCCTTCCGTGAGTGAGCACTTCGGACGTGAGTGAGCGGGCGCATGCGCTCACTCACGCCGCGACTGCCCACTCACGGGAGGAACCGCTCACGGGCGGCGTGCTCGCGCAGCTGGCCAGTCCCCACTCGGGGCAAAACTGCTCACTCGGTGCAGAAGTTATCCACAGATCTCGGCGGCGATCCCGTGCGTGGTCGTCTGGACCGGATCGTGGAGCGATGGCGAACCGCACGTCCTCATCTGTCGACGCCGACTCCGGTGCGCAGGTCCGGCTCTGCCGCGGGGTCTGGCTCCCCGCTGAGGCTGCCGCCGACACGATCACGCGGTTGGCGGCCGTGTTGGCGGTGCTGCCGCAGCGCACCGTGCTCAGCGGCCTGACCGCGGCGGCGCTGCACGGGATGGACGTGCCTACCCAGACGGTGGCCACCGACGTCACGGTCGCGGCGCAGCACCGGCCGTCGGCGCTGACCAGTGGCCCCCGGCGGCCTGAGCTGGTGGCGCACCGCCGCCTGCTCTCCCCGGACGAGATCGTCGAGGTGGCCGGCCTGCCGGTGACGTCCGCCGCGCGCACCTGGTGTGATCTCGCCGAGACGATGTTGCTGCCCGACCTCGTCGCGGCGGGCGACTCCGCGATCCGGCTGGGCCTGGTGACGCCGGAGCAGTTGGCGCAGGCGATCCGCGAGCGCCGCAGCCGACGCGGGCTGCGGCTCGCCCTGCGGGCTGTTCCGCTGCTCGACGGTCGATCCCGGTCCCGGCCGGAGTCTCGGCTGCGGGTGCTGCTCGTCCTGGCCGGGCTTCCGCTGCCGGCCGTCAACGAACCGGTGCTGGACGACCACGGTGGCTGGCTGGCCGAGCCAGATCTCTGCTACCGGCAGGCGCGATTGGGCATCGAGTACCAGGGCGCCGGGCACGCGGAACCGCGCCGGATGCGCCGGGATGTCGCACGGCACATGGACCTGCGCCGCGCTGACTGGGAGATCCTCTACTACACCGCCGACCAGCTCTTCCGGCACCCTGAACTGATTGTCCGCGACGTCCGAGCCGCGCTCCGACACCGCGCACCACACCTCCTCCGACACCCGCGTGAGCACCTACGTCGCTGAGTGAGCAGTTTGGGCGTGAGTGAGCGGGCGTACCTGCTCACTCGCCGCGTGGGTGCGCACGCGCGGGTGGAAGTGCTCACTGGCCGGCCGGTGTCGGGTGTGGCGGTTCCGCGGGTGAGCAGTTCCTCCTGGGCGTGAGGGCGGGGCGGGGTGTGCCTGTTCGCCCGCGGGCGAAACTGCTCATCCGTCGGCCACGCGCGGGCCGGGCGGTCCTGTGAGTGAGCAGTTCGTTCTGTGCGTGAGCAGTTCGGGCGTGAGTGAGCGGGCGCACCTGCTCACTCACCGCGCAGGTACTCACGGGCGGGAGGAACTGCTCACTTGCGGGAGGAACTGCTCACGCGCGACAGGCGCGGCAGACGCGGCGGGTGCGGCTTACGCGCGGCAGGCGCGCCAGGCGCGACGGGTGCGGCAGACGCGGCGGGTGCGGCGGATGGCGGGGGCGGGAGGCAGGCCGTCCCGCGGGCGGTGTGGATGCGTAGATTCGACGGGTTCGGTGAGCTGGAAACGTAATCTCGAAGTAGTCTGGCTCAGTCTTGTTGGATTACGAACCCCACGCTACGGTTCTGGTGCGAATTCGCACAGCACGGTGGGGGTCCCTTGACCCGCACTCTCCCGGCTGGAGGTCGCCATGACCCTGCGACGGCTCTTGATCCTGCTGGCCGCGGCCGGCACGCTCGTCCCGGCCGTGGCGGCCTGCGGCGGCTCGGACGCCCCGTCCGGTGGCGGCGGTGGTTCGGACAGCGCCAAGCCGATCATCATCGGGGCGGCGGTCGCCGAGTCCGGCGGCTTCGAGCTGTACGACGGCGGCCAGACCGCCGGCATGAAGTACGCCATCGACAAGATCAACGCGGCCGGTGGGGTGAACGGCCGTAAGTTCGAGCTGATCACCGCCGACCACAAGACCGACCCGGCCCAGGTGCAGGCCGCCGCGCAGGACGTGCTTGACAAGGGCGCCGACGTGGTGGTGACCACGGTCGACTACGACTTCGGCGCCCCGGCCGCGCTGGCCGCCCGGCGGGCGAACAAGGTGTCGATCTCCGGCGCGGGCGCTCCCGAGTTCGGCTTGAAGGGCCTCGGCCCGCTGCACTTCAACGTCTACCAGGGCACCCCGACCGAGTCGGTCACGATGGCCCAGCTGGCCTACACGACGCAGAAACTGCGGCACCCGTACCTGCTGGAGGACACCAGCATCCAGTACTCCAAGTCGCTGTGCACCGAGTTCGAGAGCGCCTGGGCGAAGCTGGCCGGGCCGGGCACGATCGCCGGCAAGGACACCTTCAAGAACAGCGACCCGTCCATCGCCAGCCAGCTCAGCAAGATCAAGTCGACCGGCTCGGCCGACTTCGTGGTGATGTGCTCGTACCCGCCGGGCGGCGCCAGCGCGATCCGGCAACTGCGCACCGCCGGGGTGAACCTGCCGGTCTACGGCGGTTCCGGCTTCGACGGCACGTTCTGGACCGACGCGGTGCCGGACCTGAGCAACTTCTACCACCCGGCGATGGTGTCCTCGGCCGGCGACGACCCGAACAGCGCGGTGAACCAGTTCCTGTCCAGCGTCAAGTTCTCCGGCTCGGCCAGCTACGCGCTGTTCGGCTACGAGGTGATCGAGACGATCAAGGCCGGGATCGAGAAGGCCGGCACGGCGTCCGGGCCCGAGCTGGCCAAGGGGATCGAGTCGCTGCAGAACGCGCCGTTCCTGGTCGGGCCGACCAGCTACAGCGCCACCTGCCATGCGCCGATCGGTAGGTCGATGGCCATGATGAAGATCGACCACGGCAAGGCCAGCTACGTCACGTCGATCACGCCGACCGGCGTGCCGGAAACGGCCTGCTGAACCGGCGGTCGGCAGGTCGGGGGCGGGGACGGCGGTGATCGAGGCGCGCGCGGTGGATGTCCGGTTCGACGGCGTGCACGCGCTGGCTGAGGTGGACCTCGCCCTGGCTCCGGCCGAGATCGTCGGGCTGATCGGCCCGAACGGCGCCGGCAAGACGACCCTGGTGAACGCGGTCAGCGGGTTCCAGCGGCCGACCGCGGGCACGATCCGGCTGGACGGCACCGACATCACCGGCTGGCCGGCGCACCGGCGGGCCCGGGCCGGGGTCGGCCGCACCTTCCAGAGCGTGCGGGCGTTCGGCGCGCTGACCGTCCGGGAGAACCTGGAGGCCGGGGCGTACGCGGTCGGCAGGTCCCGGCGGGCGGCCCGGGCCCTGGCCGACGAGACGCTGGAGCTGGTCGGGCTGACCGGTGCCGCCGGCACGCTGGCCGGGGCGCTGGCCTACGGCCAGGAACGCCGGCTGGGCATCGCCCGGGCGCTGGCCGCCGGGCCGCGGTTCCTGCTGCTGGACGAGCCGGCCGCGGGGCTGAACGAGGCCGAGACGGACGACCTG
Organism: uncultured Actinomycetota bacterium; assembly: GCA_963714145.1. Classification (GTDB taxonomy): domain Bacteria; phylum Actinomycetota; class Actinomycetes; order Mycobacteriales; family CADCTP01; genus JBBWZH01. Next base: position 1,112,010 of record OY970235.1, read on the forward strand.
CTGGACCTGCTGCGGCACATCCGGGCCGAGCGCGGCTGCGGGCTGCTGGTGATCGAGCACGACATGCGGCTGATCATGCGGCTGTGCGAGCGGCTGCAGGTGCTCGACCACGGTCGCACCATCGCCGCCGGCAGCCCGGCCGAGGTCGCCGGCAACCAACTCGTGCTCGCCGCGTACCTGGGGCAGCGCGACAGCCGCCAGGCCGACGAACGGGGCGGCCATGCCGCCGGCTGACCGACCGGCCGTCCACTGTGGACGGAACCGCCCCCGGCCGGGGTCGGCGGGGCGGCACTGGGGCAGCCATGCTGCGGGTTGACCAACTGACCGTCCACTATGGACGGATCCGGGCCGTGCGGGAGGTCTCGCTGCGGGTCGAGGCCGGCGAGATCGTCGGCCTGCTCGGGCCGAACGGAGCCGGCAAGAGCAGCACGCTGGCGGCCCTGGCCGGCAGCGTGCCGCCGGCCGGCGGCCGGGTCCGGCTGGACGGGGTGGACGTGACCGGCGAGCCGGCCGACCGGATGGTCCGCCGCGGGCTGACCCTGGTGCCGGAGGGGCGGCGCATCTTCGGCACCCTCACGGTGGCGGAGAACCTGGCGATCGGGGCGAGCGCGCGGTCCGACCGGGCCGCGGTCGCGTCCGATGTGGACCGGGAGCTGGATCGGTTCCCGGTGCTGCGCCGGTACTACCGCACGCCGGCCGGGCGGCTGTCCGGCGGCGAGCAGCAGCAACTCGCGGTGGCCCGCGCGCTGCTGGCCCGGCCCCGGCTGCTGCTGCTGGACGAGCCGTCGCTGGGGCTGGCTCCGGTGCTGGTGGACGTCATCTTCGACACGATCGAGCAGTTGCGCGCGGACGGGCTCACCATCCTGCTGGTCGAGCAGAACGCCAGCCGCACCGTCGCCCTGGCCGACCGGTGCTACGTGCTGCGCAGCGGGGTGCTGGTGGCCGAGGCCGCCCGCGGCGAACTGCACCCGGACCGGCTGGGTGCGATCTACCTCGGCGCCCCGGACCCGCGATGAGCACGGGGCCGCGATGAGAGCGGTGCTGCAGTTCCTGGTGGACTCGCTGACCGCGGGCAGCTTCTACGCGCTGTTCGCGCTCGGCATCGCGCTGATCTTCGGCATCATGCAGTTGGTCAACTTCGCGCACGGCGAGCTGATCATGGCCGGGGCGTACGCGGTCTACCTGACGCAGGACTGGCCGTGGCCGCTGATGCTGCTGGTCTCGGTAGGCACGGTCGTGCTGCTGGCGCTGCTGATGGAGCGGGTGGCGTTCCGCCCGGTGCGCGGGGCCAGCCCGGCGACGCTGCTGATCACCTCGTTCGCGGTCAGCTTCCTGCTGCAGAACCTGGCTCAGATGATCTTCACGACGCTGCCCAAGTCGGCCGACATCCTGCCCGCGTTCCGGCGCTCGGTCAGCGTCGGCGGGCTGACCATCGGCTGGATCAGCATCGTCACGGTGATCTGCACCGCGGTGCTGCTCGGCGGGCTGGCGGTGTTCGTCCGGCGGACCCGGATCGGGGTGCAGATGCGCGCCGCCGCCGAGGACTTCGGGATGGCCCGGCTCTGCGGGGTGCGGGCGAACCGGGTGATCGCGACCGCGTTCGGCATCGGCGGGCTGCTGGCCGGTGCCGGGGCGGTGCTGCTGGTCGGCCAGACCGGCGGCGTCTCGATCACGATGGGGCTGGCGCCGGTGCTGTTCGGCTTCACCGCGGCGGCGGTCGGCGGGCTGGGCAGCCTGCCCGGCGCGATCGTCGGCGGCTACCTGCTCGGCATCGGCACGACGCTGCTGCAGCAACTGCTCCCGTACGGCCTGGCCGGCTACCGCGACGCGTTCCTGTTCCTCGGCGTCTTCGGCCTGATGGCGCTGCGCCCCGGCGGCCTGTTCCGGGTCGCGACCGCGGCGGAGCGGGTGTGACCGGCGAGCCCCGCCGGCTGGCGGCCCGGTTGCCGGGGCCGGCCCGTCCGCTGGCGTTGGCGGTCGGGCTGTGCGCGATCGTGGCGGTCGCGACGCTGGTCGGTGATTCGGGCGCGCCGCGGCTGGTCCGGGCGACCGGGACCGGGCTGATCATGCTGGTGCTGGTCGTCGGGCTGAGCATGTTCATCGGCAACTCGGGCATCTTCTCGTTCGGCCACCTGGCGTTCATGGGCGTCGGCGCCTACACCACCGCGATCGTGACGATGTCCGACGTGCAGCGGAGGTTCCAGCTGCCCGGGCTGCCGGGCTGGCTGGCTGGGTTGCACCTGTCCGGTCCGGCGGCGGCGCTGCTGTCCGGGCTGGTCGCGATGGTGTTCGCGGTGCTGGTGAGCGTGCCGGTGATGCGGCTGTCCGGGCTGACCGCGAGCCTGGCCACGGTGGCCGTGCTGATCGCGGTGCACTCGGTCTTCCAGACCTGGGACACGGTGACCCGCGGCAGCGCCGGGCTGATCCTGGACGCCGACCCGCCGCGCATCTCGGTGCTGCTCGGCTGGGCCTGCCTGGCGGTGCTGGCCGCGGTGGTGTTCCGGCAGTCGCGGGTCGGGCTGCGGCTGGCCGCGACCCGGGAGGACGAGATCGCCGCGCGGGCGCTGGGCATCCGGGTCTGGTGGGAGCGCGGGCTGGCGTTCGCCGGCAGCGCGTTCATCGTCGGCGTGGCCGGCTCGCTGTTCGCGCAGTACTTCGGCTCGCTGAACCCGGACTCGTTCTACCTGAACATCACCTTCACCGCGCTGGCCATGCTGGTCGTCGGCGGTCTGACCAGCGTCTCCGGCGCGGTCCTCGGCACGCTCGCGGTCACCGTCGCGCTGGAGGGGCTGCGCGCGGTCGAGCGCGGCGTCCACCTCGGCAGCTGGGAGGTGCCGTCCCGCCCGGGCCTGACCGAGGTGGGCCTGGCCGTCCTGCTGCTGATCGTCCTGCTGGCCCGCCCGTCCGGGCTGACCGGCGGCCGGGAGCTCCGGATCCCGTTCCGCCGTCACCGTGACCCGGCGGCGACGAATCGAGGAGAGTGATGGACACCGTTCGGGAAGTGCGCGGGGAGCATGCCGCACTGGCGGCCGAACTGGCCGACGCCGGGGTGCAGTTCGCGCTCGGCGGCTGGGTGGACATCACCGGCCGGGCCAAGAGCAAGCTGGTGCCGATCGGGAACCTGGCGGCGATGCTGGCCGGGTCGGAGCGGTACACCCCGCGCGGGATCGGCGACCTGGGCCGGATGAACCCGTCCGAGGACGAATGCGTCGGCGTGCCCGACCCGGGCACGCTGCGGGTGCTGCCCTGGGAGCCGCGGATCGCGTTCTACAACGCCGACCTCAGCTATGGCGGGCGGGAGCCGTTCGCCTGCTGCCCGCGCTCGGCGCTGCGCGCCGTCCTGGACCGTGCCGCCGGCCTCGGCTACCGGTTCAACCTCGGCGTGGAGACCGAGTTCTACGTCTACCGCGCGGACGCGCTGCCCGAGCTGGTCCCGCTGGCGGCGTCGTCGCGGCTGCGCCCGACCCCGGCGTACGACGTGCAGGCCACCCTGGACTCGCTCGACTTCCTGGGCGAGCTGGTCGGGCACCTGCAGGCGTCCGGGTTCGGCGTGTTCAGCCTCGACCACGAGGGCGGCGAGGGCCAGTACGAGCTGGACTTCGCCCACGCCGACGCGCTGACCACCTGCGACCGGCTCACCTACCTGCGGCTGCTGCTGCGGCACGTCGCCGCGAAGGCCGGCGGGATCGTCACGTTCATGCCGAAGCCGAGCGCGTCCGCCTGGGGTTCCGGGGCGCACATGAACATGAGCCTGGAGTCCACTTCGGACGATCGGAACCTGTTCGTCGCGGCCGGCTCGGACGGGCAGCGGGAATGGCAGCCGGCCGCGCGGCAGTTCCTGGCCGGGCTGCTGCGGCACGCGCCGGCGCTGGCCGCGCTGACCTGCCCGACGGTGAACTCGTACAAGCGGCTGGTGCCGACGCTGGTCGACGGCGGCCCGTCCTGGGCGCCGGTCTGGGCGGCGTACGGGGTGAACAACCGCTCCTGCATGCTGCGGCTGCCGGAGAACCGGCCGGCGATCGAGAACCGCAGCGTGGACATGACCGCCAACATGTACCTGGCGTCGGCGTTCGCGCTGGCCGCCGGGCTGGAGGGGATCGAGCAGGAGCTCGACCCCGGGCCGCCGGTCACCGCGGACACCAGCCTCTGGCCGCGGCACGGCGACCGGCACCTGCCCCGGACGCTGGCCGAGGCGATCGAGGCGTTCGCCGCCGACCCGCTGGTCGCGGCGACCTTCCCGGCCGACCTGGTCTCGTCCTATGTGGACATGAAGCGGCGGGAGTGGGACGACTACCACGCCGTCGTCACCGGCTGGGAGCTGGACCGGTACCTGCTGAACATCTAGCTGGAGGAGACCACGGTGCGGGTGCTCTACGTCAGTCCGATGAAGTACGGCTCGAACGCCGGCGTGGACGCGCTCGGCCAGGGCCTGCGCAGCCGGCTGGCCGACGCCGGGCTGGATCTGCGGGTGATCACCGCCGACTTCCGCGCCCCCGGCTGGCCGGGCAACTCGGACGAGGCCGTGGCCGCCGGGGTCGCCGCCGGCGTGGACGCGGTGGTGGTCTGGGTGATCGACCCGGACCACCCGGCCGCCGGCGCCGCCGCGGCCCGTCGAGCGGGCATTCCACTGATCAGCCTGGAGAAGCCGCGGTTCGAGGTGGACGCGGCGATCGTCTACCCGAACTTCAACCACGGCGTCTACATGGCCGAACACCTGGCCACGCTGCTCGAACCCGGCGCGGACGTGGCCCTGATCGGCGGGCCGGACGTGGTCGACGACATCGAACTGATCGCCGGCATCACGCTCGGGCTGCGGCAGTCCGGGCTGCGCCTGGTGAACGACCCGGAGGACCCGCGCTACAAGAACAGCAGCGACGTCGCCGCAGGCGGCCGCGAGAAGGCCCGCAACATCCTGGCCGACTTCCCCCGGCTGGCCGGCCTGATCCCGTACAACGACGAGACGATGCTGGGCACCCTGGACGCGCTGCGCGAGGCCGGCCGGATGGGCGAGGTCAAGATGGTCTCCCGCAACGGCACCCCGGCCGCGGTCGCCGCGGTGCTGGCCGGCGACCACCACGGCACCTGGGACCTGGACATCCCCGGCATCGGCCAGGCCGTCGCCGACCTGGTGATCCGCCGCCTGGTCGGCGGCGAGGACCTGGACGGGCTGTGCCTGGCCAGCCCGATCGGCCGGATGATCACCCCGGAGCGGGCGCTGACCTGGGTGCCCTGGGAGGAACGGATCGAGTACCAGCCGCTGATCGAGGGCCTCGACTGATCGGCCCGCCGGAGTTCAGATCTCCCACTCGTACGAGAGCTTGTGCACGTGTACGACCAGCCAGCTCTCCACGTTGGTGACGTTCGGCAGCGCGCCGATGAACTCGGTCTGGAAGCTGAGCAGGTGCGGCGGGTCGCGGAAGAACGCCTCGGCGATGATCTGGCCGCGGCCGATCACCAGGCTCAGGTAGCGCACCTCGGCCCGGTCCCGCAGCGTCTCGGCGACCTGGTGGATGCTCGGTGGCGACACGGTCAGCAGCAGGAACGCCGACACCGTCGCGTCCGTCGCCTTCGGATTGACGACGGCGACGACCTCGATGAGACCTTCGTCCAGCAGCCGGCTGACCCGGTTGCGGATGGTGGTCTCCGTGACGTCCAGCGCCCGCGCGATCTCGGTGTTCGGAACCCGGGCGTTGCGCTGCAGCAGGCGGATGATCCGCTTGTCCAGCTCGTCCAGCACGCCGCAACTCTAGTGGGCGGTCGGTCAGCGCCGCCGGACGGACAGCTCCGCGGGCAGGGAGCCGCCGCCGGCGAGCATGGCGGCGGTGGTGAGGTCGTAGGCGCGGGCCCAGGCTTCGGCCACCTCGACGGTCCACCGGTCGCCGAGGGCGGCGGCCAGCGCGTCCAGCAGGGCGACCCCGGCGGTCCGGTAGTGCCGCGGCCGGACGCCGTAGCCCTCGTGTTCGGCGCCGAGGTGCTCGGCCCGGCTGAGGAATCGCGGGTGGTCGCGGATGCACCGGATGACCTGATCCAGCTCGGCCACGAACTTGGCCCGCTGCCCGGCCGGCTCGGTGCTGAACAGCGCCGGCACGGCCGGGTCGGCCGCGAACAGCCGCCGGTAGAAGTCGGCGGCCAGCGCGTCCAGCTCTCCGGTCAACTCCGTCAGCGTCCGCTCCACCAGAGTGATCTGCTCCGGAGTCACGAGCCCAACGGTATCCTCACCGCCCAGGGGAATCCGGTGAACCCGCCAAGACCTCGCGGGTGCCCGAGTCCAGTGGGCTGGCCAGCGGAGGGCGCACGGTGGGCACCGTCGCACCGGCGAGGACACCGGCCTGGCCGTTCGTCGGCCGGGCCGTGGAGGTCGACCGCTTCGCCGACGCGCTGGCCGACCCGGCGGTGGACGCGGTCCTGGTGATCGGCCCGGCCGGCGTCGGCAAGACCCGGTTCGCGGACGCCTGCGTGCGGGCCGCCGAACGCGCCGGCTCCGTCGTCGTGCGGGTCACCGGCCGGGCCGGGCTGGGCGTCCCGCTGGCCCCGATGGCGCACCTGCTGCCGGCCGACCTGGAGCTGCCCGAGCCGGGCGCCACCACCGCCGCCGACGTGCTGGGCCTGATGGCCCGCATCATCGCCCGCTTCGACCGTCCCGACCGCGCTGACCGGCGCGCCCGGACGGTGCTGGTGGTGGATGACGCCGGCTTGCTGGACCCGCTGTCGGCGTCGCTGGTCAGCCAGCTGATGGCGGCCCGGGCGGTGTTCCTGCTGGTCACCGCCCGGGCGGCGGGCCCGGCCCGGCAGGGCTCGGGGGACCTGCTCGCCGCGCTGGCGCGGGCCGACCGGGTGCTCCGGCTCGAGCTGGGGAACCTGAGCCGGGCCGAGGTGGAGACCACGCTGCACCTGGCCCTGGGCGGCCCGGTGGACGGCCCGACCGGCGTCGGCTACTGGACCTACTCCGCCGGCAACCCGCTGACCCTGCGCGAGCTGGTGCTGGACGGGCTGGAGCGTGGCGTGCTGACCGAATCGGCCGGGGGGTGGCGGCTGACCGGGTCGCTGCTGGGTGGCGGCCGGGCCGAGGCGATGGCCGCGTCCCGGTTGCACGGGCTGCCCGAGCCGGAACGCGAGGTGCTGGAGCTGCTGGTGCTGGCCGGCGAGCTGGGCGTGGCCGACATCGAGGCGCGCTACCCGGCGGAGCTGCTGGAGCGGCTGGAGGAGCGCGGCCTGATCACGGTCCGGGCGGACGGGCGGCGGTTGCGGGTCTCGGTCGCGCACCCGCTGTACGAGCAGGCGGTGCGGTCCGGGCTGTCGGCGCTGCGGGCCCGGCGGCGCCGGCGCACGGTGATCGACCTGCTGGAGGGCCACGGTGCCCGCCGCCGCGAGGACCGGATCATCTGCGCCGCGCTGCGGCTGGACAACAACGAACCGGCCGACCCGGCGCTGCTGCTGCGGGCAGCGGTGCTGGCCGCGCACGCCCGCGACCATGCGCAGGCCGAGCGGCTGGCCCGGGCCGCGCTGCAGTCCCGGCCGAGCCCGGTGGCGGCGCGGCTGCTCGCCGAGGCGCTGCACGAGCTGGGCCGGTCCGCCGAGTCCCTCGCCGTGCTGGACGGGGTCGCCCGCCCGCTGCCGCCGGACGACCGGCTCGCCCTCGGGCTGGCCCGGGCGAACACGCTCTACTGGGGTCTGGGCCGGCCGGACCAGGCGCTGGCCGAACTGCACGCGCTGGCCGGCGACCCGGAGCTCGGCCCGCGCTGCCGCGAGGTGGGGCTGCACCGGGTCGCGCTGGCCGCGTACCTGGGCGACATCGCGCTGGCCCGCCAGGTGCTGGCCGACCTGCCGCCGGCCGCGGCCGGGGCGCCGGGCCCGTCGGCCGATGCCGGGATGGTGCGGCACACGATCCTGCTGTTCAGCGGCGAGGTGGCCGAAGCGCTGGCGGTCGCCCGGGCGGCGCACGCGGCGGCCCGGGACGGCGGCCCCGGCTCGCTGCACCCGGAGATCCACCTGGTGAACGCGGTCACCGCGCTGATCGAGCTGGGCCGGTTCGCCGAGGCGGAGGCGCTGGTCGGGCCGCTGTACGACCAGGCAACCGCCGCGCACCTGGACACCGTGTACCGCTGGGGCCCGGTCGCCGGCGGCCGGTTGGAGGTGCGGCGCTGGGCGGCGATGGTGCGCGGCCGGCTGGACCTGGACCTGGCCCGGCTGCGGTCGGCCGAACGCTGGTTCCGGGAAGCGGCCGAACCGGGCGAGACGCCGGTGCTGCCGCGGGCGCGCCGGCTGGCGCTGGCCGGGATCGCGGTCGCCGCCGGGCAGCGCCGGGACGCCGCGACCGCCGCCGCCGCGGTGGCCGAGATGGCCGCGATCCCCGGCGACCCGCGGGCCGCCTGGGACGTGGAGTACGAGCGTGGCCGGGCCTGGGCCGCGGCCGCCGCCGGTGCGCTGCCGGCGGCCGGTGAGCTGCTGCTCGGCGCCGCGGCGCAGGCCCGGCGCACCGGCCGGCCGCTGCTGGAACTGCGCGCGCTGCTGGACCTGCTCCGGATCGGCGGTCCGGGCCAGCCGCTGGACCGCCTCACCGAGCTGGCCGGCCAGGTGCCCACCCCGCTGGCCGGGCTGGCCGCGGCGCACGCCGGCGCCGGCCGGGCGGCCGATCCGGCCGGGCTGGAGCGGGTCGCCGAGGGCTACGCCGCGGCCGGCTACGTGCTGTTCGGCGCCGAGGCGGCCGAGCAGGCCGCCGCCCTGTTCCGCCGCCAGGGCGAGCGGCGCCGGGCGATCGGCGCCCACAACCGGTCCATGCTGCTGCGCGCCCGCTGCGCGGAGGCGGCCACCCCGGCACTGGCCAGCTCGGTGGCGGCCGAACCGTTGAGCCGCCGGGAGCACGAGATCGCCCTGCTGGTCGCGGCCGGCGAGACCAACAAGGCGATCAGCGGGCGGCTGTTCCTCTCCGTCCGGACGGTGGAGAACCACGTCCAGCGGGTGCTCGGCAAGCTCGGCTGCGCCCGGCGCAGCGAGGTCGCCGCCGCCCTGGGCCTGGACGGCCACCCTGAAACGCGGGCGGCGCCCCAGGGCTGAGACGCTGGCGGCGCCCGACCCCTGGTTCAGGGTCGGGCGCCGCCGCTCACTCACATACTCGCCGGTCTCGCTGATCGGTCTCGCCGGTCGGTCAGGAACGGCTCACGTTGTACGAGCCGCTGCCGGACCTGTTGATGATCACCAGGCCGTACCAGCCGGCCTCCGGGGCGGTCACGGTGACCGTCTCGGTGCCGCCCGGGCCGGCCGCACTGGCCGTCCCCAGCGCGGTCGCCCGGGCCCGGACCCAGGTGCTCGGGTCGGCGGCCTGCGAGCGCATCACGAACAGCTCCGCGTCACCCGAGCCGGTCGCCGTCACGGTGAACGTGGCGGTCTGACCGATGCCCAGGTTGGTGTCGCGGACCGCGACGATGTCGCCGCTGCCCATGCTGATCGACTGCGTGGTCGCCGGCGGCAGCGTGGTGTTGCCGCTGGCCAGCTGCACCAGGTAGTTGCCGGTGCCGCCGTTGAACTGCCGCACCCGCGGGTAGTAGTCGCCCAGGGCCCGCCGGTTGCTGTCTACCGCGACGAAGTCCACGATGCCGGCACCGAAGCTGCTGGTGTCCAGCTTTGTCGCTTGTGGACGGTCGTCGAACAGGTCCAGGTCGTAGTCGGCCGCGCCGCCCCGCATCGCCACAACCGACCAGTAGTTCGTGGTCGTGGTGAAGCTGAAGTTGTGCGGCGTCGGCGTCGGCCGGTTCAGCGCGGCGGCGCCGAGCGGCTCCCGGAACCCGTAGTCGATCGTGCTCTGGTAGATCGAGGCGAGCGCCCCGGCGTCGGACTTGTCCGCGGTCCGCTTGGCCCAGAAGTCGGCGAACGTGACCGGCTTCTTGGTCTGGAACTCGGTCCAGATGTTGCCCATCGCGGGCTCGCTGAAGTGGTCCCAGAACGACTCGTTGCCGGCGTCCGAGATGTCGATCAGCGCGCCGGCCACCCGACCCTCGACCGTGTCACCGTTCGCCCAGCCGGCGGTGCCCCAGGTCGGGTCCTCCAGGCTCTGCGAAGCACCGTTCGGCCAGCGGAAGAACGGGTCGTTGTAGATGCTGGCCGGCAGCCACTCGGCGAACCCCTCGGTCCAGGCGCACCCGGCCGAGGTGGACGCCGGGATCTGGTGCGGGTTGCAGTTCGGCGCGGCCGGGAAGGCGTCCTCGTAGACGTCGTCCATGAGCGCGTGGCTGATCTCGTGCACCACCACGATCGGCGCGTCCGGATCGGCCGCCATCAGGTGCACGATGTTGTCGCCGGTGGTGTAGCGGGTGGCGTCCACCGAGTCGGCCGCCCAGCTGATGCGGACCTGCCGGCAGACCGCGTCATCCAGATCCCAGCAGGCGCCGGGAACGCCGTTCCACGCGTCCTGCGCCTCGTCGAACGCGTGCAGGCCGCGCATGAACGAGCTGTCGCCGGGCTGCAGGCTGCCGAAGTTGGTGTCGCTGCCGTTGAGGACGTCGTTCACCACGCTGGTGCTGAAGGTGAGCGGGGTGCCAGCGGTCTGCACCCGCCAGTTCGCGTTCTCCGCGACGAACTTCAGGTACACGTCCTGGCCGGCGCCACCGATGCCGTCGTCGTTGTCGAAGCACAGGTGGTAGTGGCCGCTGCCGTCGGTCACGCCGGTGGCCAGCAGGTCGTCCCCGATCGGGTCGGAGTCCCAGGCCTGCACCTGGAAGCTGCGGGACGGCCGGGTCGCGCCGTTGTTGTCGACGTAGAACCAGCTGCCGGTGACGCAGGCGCTGGTCGCGGTGACGCCGCTGCCGGTGGCACGCCCGGCCAGCGCGGCCGGCTTGTACGGCCGGGCGATGGCCGGCCTGGCGTTCGCCGCGCCGGTCGCGGTGACCGTCGAGGCGTTGCCGGCGTCGATGCCGGCCTTCGCCGCCGTCCCGCCGACGGTGAGGAACACGCTGTCCTCGGCGGCGTCCACATTGCCGCCGCCCAGGTCGATCAGGGCGCGGACGCGGACCTGCGCCGCCCCGCCGGCGGTCGCCCGCACCACGCCGTCGAACTGCGCGGGTGCGCCGGCGGTCAGCGCCACCGTCGCGCCGGCCCGGTCGAGCCGCCCGCCGGTCTCCGGCGCCGCACTCGCCACCGCGGTCCGGCTGAGCCCCGTCGGCGCCTGCGCCCATGCCAGGTTCGCCGGCAGGTCGGCTTGGATCGTGACCGCCTTCTCGGTGTGCTCCGCGGTCACCTCGATGTGCAGCCGCGCGGTCTGGCCGACGCCCGGCAGGCTGTCCAGCCGGGCGTCCACGTGCAGGCAGCTGGTCCACTCGCTGGCCGAGTGCGCCGCGGGCTGCAGCGTGCAGATCCGCGGAACCGGCTGTGCCGCCGGTGCCCCGCCCGCCTTGGCCGCGTCGGCCCTGGCCGCGCCGGCTCCGGCCGGGGTGCCGGCCGTCCCCGGCGCGGCCGCCGCCGCGAGGGGCGTGGCCAGCACGAAGAGCGCTGCCCCGACCCCGGCGGCTGCGCGCAGCCGACCGGAAGCGGCGCTCCGGTGCCTTGTCTTCAACATTGACTTCCCCTTTGGTGTCCGGCCACCGGTCGGCGGCCTGGCACCAGGAAAGCGAGCTTCCGGCCCGGGTACCTGAGCAGGCGACTACTCAATCCAGGGGTGACGCGGCGGTGGGTACTCCATTCCGGCCCGATCGGTATCAGCGCGGGCGGTGGCCGGCTCTTACCTGAATCATCTGCCGCCGGTGGACGCGGCGAGCCGGCCCCGACAGGTCGGGGCCGGTTCGGGCGGGGCTGGCTCGGCCGGGCCTGGCTCGCGAGGGCCGGCGCGTGATGCCCTGGCTTATGAGGGGCCGGCTCGTGAGGGCTTGGCTTGTGATGGGCCGGTTCGGGCGGGCCTGGCTCGTGATGGCATGGCTCGGGCGGGCCTGGCTCGCGAGGGCCCGGTTCGGGCGGGCCTGGCTGGTGAGGGGCCGGCTCGGGCTGGCCGGCTCCCGAGGGCCTGGCCCGCGAGGGGCCGGCTCCCAGGAGCGGCCCAGCCGGGCCCCCGGGCCGGTTGGTCAGGGTTGCTGGCCGGGGCGGTTGACGACGGCGACCCTCGTCAGGGCGGTCCCGGACGCGAGGTCCGGCCCGTTGCTCGACTCCTTGTAGGTGTAGCGGGTGCCGAGGAAGGCGTGCGTGTCCCGGTCGAAGATCAGCGTCATCCGGGTGCCGTCGCGCAGCCAGGCCACCCCGACGCCGTGCCGGCCGGCGCCGTCGGCCACGTCCGGGATCACCTGCATGCCGTCGAGCCGGCTGGCCGCCTCGAACAGCGCGCCGAGCGAGCGCGGCGGCAGGTAGGCGGCGCCGGCCAGGTCGAGAATGCCCTTGCCGAGCGCGTTGATGTCACCCGGCTTGCCGCCGGCGTTCTGTCGCAGCCAGGCCAGCATCGCATCCGCGGTGGTCGGCAGGTCGGTGCGGTAGGCGGGGGTCGCCACGCACTCGTGCGACTGCTCCGGGATCACCCGGTCCTGCTTGTCCCGATCCGGCTGGCGGCCGTTCGGGCAGCCGGGCAGTACGAACCGGTCGCCGCCCCGGTCGTCGACCAGACCGTCCCGCCTGCCGTCCACCGACAGCCAGACCTGCCGGGTCCGCGCCGGCTGCCCGGCCTCGGCGTCGACCGTGCGCAGGTAGATGAACTGGTTCGGGCGTGGGTGCAGGTCCGGCTGGCGGACCGCGGCAACCGCCGCGGCGTGCAGCACCCCCCGGGCGTCCGCCTGCGCCACCGGTGGCTTGCCGCCGATCGGCGCGGTCGGCCCGAGTACCAGCACCGCCGCGATCCCGGCCGCCACGCTCACCGTCACGCCGGCGGCCGCGGTCAACCGCCACCGCCGGCGGCTGGTCGCGGCGGTCGTGCTGCCGGCGGTCGTGGTGCCGGCGGTGCCGGCGGCGAGCCTCCGCGGGTCGGCCGAGCTGGCGAGGCTGGTGGCTGAGCTGGCGATGCGGGCGGACGGGTTGGCGATGCGGGTGGAGGGGTTGGCGAGGCCGGCGGGCGGGCTGGCGAGGTTGGCGAGGCCGGTGGGCGGGCGTTCGGCGGCCGCGGCGGCGAGGAGGCGGTCCCGTGCCGGGCGGAGCTCGGCCGGGCCGGCCAGTGGTTCGTCCCGGTTCAGTTCGGTGAGCAGGGTCAGGTCATCCATCGGGAGTGCTCCTCCAGGGGAAGATCGTGCGGGCTGGTGGGGTCGCTGCCGCCGAGCGCGGCGCGGACCCGGCTGCGGGCGCGGTTCAGCCGCGACCGGACCGTGCCGACCGGGATGCCCAGCGCGGCGGCCACCTCGTCGTAGCTGAACTGCTCCCAGGCGATCAGCAGCAGCACGTCGCGGTCGCCGGGGGAGAGCGCGCCGACCGCCTCGGCCAGCGGTCGGCGGACCGCCTGCGCGCTCACCCCGGCCGCGACCCGGTCGGCCGGGCTCTCCTCGACCGGCTCGGCCGGCAGCGCCAGTTGGAGCCGGTACCGGCGGACCTCGTCCCGGCGGTGCTGGCCGATCAGGTTGGTGGCGATTCCGAACAGCCAGGGCCGGGCGCCGGCGACGGCCGGGTCATACCGGTCCCGCTTGCCGAACGCGACCAGGAACGTCTCCGCGACGATGTCGCCCGCGGCGTCCCGGCCGAGCCGGCGCGCCACGTACCGGTGGATCCGGGCCGCGTGCCGGTCGAACAGCTCCGCGAACCGCTCCGGTTCATCGCGGGACGCCGCGATGATGCCGGCGTCGGTGCCGGCGTCGGCGCCGGCGTCCGGGGCCGGCGGCTGGGCCGGGGCCGGGGTGAGCTCTGGGCTGGCCCGGTTCATGCGTGATCTCGCATCAGCTGCGGCCTTCCGGGTTGGAGACGGCGTACACCTGGTTGTCCGTCCCGACCCGGAAAAGCGTTCACGCTCCCCGTCGGCCGGCCAGCGCCGGGGTAGCTCCCCGGGTCTGGCCGGCCGGGTCTGGTCGGCTGGATCAGACGGCGGGCCGGTGGGTCGGTGTGGCGGGTTAGGTCAGCCACGCCGCGCGCCTTCCGATAGGTCCGGTGAGCGGACCAGGTCCGCCGGACACGGAGGCGGGCGCGCATGGGCGGAACAGATGTCGTGGCTGCGGAGGGTCACCGGCGGCGGCTCATCGGCGACCGGGGCGTGCAGACCAAGATCCTCGGCGCGGTGCTGGTGGCGATCGTACTGGCCGCCGGGATCGGGGTGCTGTGCATCACGCGCCTGAACGCGCTCAATGACCGGGTCGCCGCAGTGAAGGAGCACGGGCTGGTGCCGGTCGCCCAGCTCTCGGCGGTCCGCCGGGGGGTGCTGCAGACCCGCGTCGATGCGCTTGCCGAGGCGTTGCTCGGTAGCGATGTCGAGCACACCGCGTACCTCAAGGACATCGAGGACGTGAACACCGCGATGGCCACGTACGTGGCCAGCAATGGCGGCGAGGCCGCCGAGGTTCAGGAGTTCAAGGCCGCCTGGCTGGACTACACCACCATCGTCAGCGGCCCGCTGCTGCAGCTGGCCAAGGCCAAGGACCTGACCGGCTATCTGGCGCTGCGCGACAGCAAGGTGAAGCCGTTGGCAGCCCGATACAACGCGGCGCTGTCGGCGCTGGAGACGGCCGAGAGCGCGGCCGCCGACGCGCAGGTGCAGGAAGCCCGGGCCACCGCCGCGAGCGCCCGGCGCGACGTGCTGGTCGTGCTGGTCATCGGCGCGTTGCTCGCACTGTGGCTGGCCCGCTGGGTTGCGAAGTCCATCGTGCGGGCTGTCCGCAACGTGCTGCATGTCGTCGATGGCTTGGCCGAGGGCGACCTCACCCGCTCGGCCAAGGTGGAATCCGGCGACGAACTCGGCCAGATGGCGGCGGCGCTGGACACGGCCACCGGCCGGCTGCGCGAGATCGTCGGCGCGGTCGCCGGGAACGCCGACACGCTGGCCAAGTCCGGCGACCAACTGTCCCAGGTGTCCGCCTCGATCGCCGCGTCGGCGGAGGAGACCGCGACCCAGTCCGGTGTGGTCTCGGCGGCGGCCGAGGAGGTCAGCCGGAACGTCCAGACGGTGGCGGCCGGCGCGGAGGAGATGACCGCGTCCATCCGGGAGATCGCGCAGAACGCGACCGAGGCGGCCCGGGTGGGCGACCACGCGGTGCAGGTCGCCGGCCACGCGAACGCCACGGTGGCGAAGCTGGGCGCGTCGAGCGCGGAGATCAACAACGTGCTGAAGATGATCACTTCGATCGCCGAGCAGACCAACCTGCTCGCCCTGAACGCGACCATCGAGGCGGCCCGGGCCGGCGAGGCCGGCAAGGGCTTCGCGGTGGTCGCCGGAGAGGTGAAGGACCTGGCTCAGGCGACGGCCAAGGCCACCGAGGACATTTCCCAGCGGATCCAGGCGATCCAGTCCGACACCGTGGCCGCGGTCGGCGCGATCGCCGAGATCGCCCAGGTCGTCGACAAGATCAACTCCTACCAGACGACGATCGCCAGCGCGGTCGAAGAGCAGACCGCGACCACCAACGAGATGAGCCGCAGCGTGAGCGAAGCCTCCCTCGGTGTCGCCGAGATCGCCGGCAATGTGACCTCGGTCGCGGCCGCCGCGGAGACGACCACCGCCGGGGTCAGCGAGACCCGGCACGCCGTCAGCGACCTCGCCGACCTGGCGGGTCAGCTCCGCGAGCTGGTCGGACGAATGACCTACTGACCACCGAGCAGGCCATCCGGCACGCTGCGCTACCGGTTGCCGGAGGTGAGCAGGCCGCGTTCGAACGCGACGGCTACGGCGGCGGCGCGGTCCTTGACTCCTAGCTTGGCGTAGACGTGCAGGAGGTGGGTCTTGACGGTCGCTTCGCTGATGAACAGCTTGCCGGCGGCTTCCCGGTTGGTGGCGCCGCGGGCGATCAGGCCGAGCACCTCCAGTTCGCGCTGGCTCAGCGGCTCCCGGGCCGGCTCGCGGACCTGGCCGAGGAGCCGGGTGGCGACCGCGGGGGAGAGCACCGCCTCGCCTCGGGCGGCGGCCCGGACCGCACGGAACAGCTCGTCCCGCGGCGCGTCCTTGAGCAGGTAGCCGGTGGCACCGGCCTCGATCGCCGGGAGGACGTCGCGGTCGGTGTCGTAGGTGGTCAGTACCAGCACCCGGGCCGGCAGACCGCGCTCGGCCAGCCTGCGGATGGCGGTCACCCCGTCCATCTCTGGCATCCGCAGGTCCATCAGCACGACGTCCGGGCGCAGCCGCTCGGCCTGCACCACCGCTTCGGCACCGTTGGCCGCCTCGCCGACCACCTGCACGTCCGCCACCCCGGCGAACATCCCGCGCAGCCCGTCCCGGACCACCGGGTGGTCATCCACGATCAGCAACCGGATCGGCTCACCCACGGCGAGCACCCACAGCCGTGTCAGCCGCCACCTTGCTCGCGGTGGCGCTCGCGGTGGCGCCTGCGGTGGTGCCCGGCCGGGTCGCCGAGCCGGCGGCCGGCATCGCCGGGTCCGCGTTCGCCGTGGCCGCCGGGCTGGCGGGTTCGGCCGGGGTGGCTCGTGCGGCCGGGACGGCCGGCATGGCCGGGTCCGTGGTCGTCACGGCTGTCACGGCCGTCGGGTTGGCGGCCTCGGCTGGGGCGGGTTCGGTTGGGGTAGGTCCGGCTGGGGTCCGTGGTTCGGCTGGGGTCGGGGGTCGGGTCGGGGCTGTCCGGTCGGTCGCGGCTGCCTCCGGCCGCTGGGTGTTACCGGGGCCGCCCTGCGGCGGTGTGGTAGCCGGCTCGGGTGGCGCCGTGGCGTCCGCCGGTGCGGGCAGTGCCGGGCGGGCGGGGGGAGGTGGGGTGGCGGGGACGGCTGGGAGGCTCGCGGAGATGGCGGTGCCGCCGCCGGGCTCGGACTCGATCTCCAGCTGGCCGGCGAGGCGATGCACCCGCTGTCGCATCGCGGTCAGGCCGAACCCCCCGCCCGTGTCCGGGGCCGGGGGGAGGGCGGGATCGAAGCCGACCCCGTCGTCCCGGACGTCCAGGGTGACCTGATCCTCCATGTAGGACAGTGTCAGGTGGACCCGGGACGCCTTGGCGTGTTTGGCCACATTGGACAGTGCCTCCTGCGCGGCGCGCAGCAGTGTCCCTTCTACCTCGGGGTGCAGCGGGCGGGCGGTGCCGGTGATGGCGACGTCCGCGGCGACCTCGGTGATCGATGACCACCGCTGAGCCACTCCGGCCAGCGCGTCGGACAACTGGGCCGATTCCAGTGGTTCCGGGCGCAGCGCCTGCACCGACCGGCGGGCGTCGGTGAGACTGTCGCGGGCCAGCCGGGTCGCCCTTTCCAGGTGTCGCTCCCAGCGCGCCTGGTGGCCGGCCGACTGCTGGGCAGCCTCCAACTGCGCGACGATCCCGATCAGCCCCTGCGCCAGCGTGTCGTGGATCTCCCGGGCCATCCGCTGCCGCTCGTCCAGCACTCCGGCCTCCCGCGCCTGGGTCACCAGTTGGGCGTGCAGGCCGGCGTTCTCCCGCATGGTCGCGGCCAGCTGCCGGTTGGCCTCGGCCAGATCGGCGACCATCTGCTTGCGGATCTCCTTCTGCTGGTCGTTGCGCCAGCCGATGATCGCGAACGCGCCGGCCAGCGCCGAGTTAAACAGGACCAGCGCGAGCCAGGCGATCAGGATGCCGACCGACCGCGGCAGGATGCCGCCGATCTGTGCCGCCGCCGCGATCATCGCGGTCGCCACGATCCCGGCGAACCGCCACCGGCCGGTCAGGGCGGTGTAGGCGTAGACGTAGCCGAGCCACGCGAAGAATCCGAACCAGGGCGCCCGCAGCACCAGCACCGCGGCGAACGCCAGCAGGCCGGCGTAGAAGATCGCGCCGGTTCGTCGATCGTCGATCCAGGTGGGGTGCAGGGTCACCAGCCAGCAGATCCACAGGGCCGCGAGCAGCGCCACCGCGAGCGTCGGGCCGAGGGAGGCCCAACCGCCCTCGTAGCCGAGGCCGATCGACGCGAGCGTCAGCACGATCGAGAAGGTGAGCGTGGCGTACGGCGCGTACCGGATCACCGCCTTCTCGCCGTGCTCCCAGCGGTCCAGCCGGCTGTCCTGCCCCGGTTCGGTCATCGGGTCGCCCTCACTCCCAGCGGAAGTACCTGGCTGCGGCGACGCCGGCCAGCACCGCGTACCCGGCCATTGTGCCGACGTGCAGCAGGCTCGGCAGGTGACCGCTCCAGGAGTCACGGACCGACTGCAGCGCGGCGCCGAGCGGGGTGAAGTCGCTGACGTGTCGCAGCACGGACGGCATCGCCTCGCGCGGCACGTAGACCCCGGCGAGGAACAGGCTGGGGAAGAACAGCGTCATGCTGATCGCGTTCGCGGTCCGGGTGCTGCTGGCCACCGCGGCGATGAGCAGCCCGACGGTGAACAACGCGGCGATGCCGAGCAGCACGGACAGCGCGAAACCGGCCAGCTGATCCGGCAGCGGCAAGTCGAGTGCGAGGGTGCCGACGGCGAGCAGCAGCACGATAGAGAGCACCGCCGCGGCCACGTACACCAGCAGTTGTGCGGTCAGCAGCGTGCGCGGGTGCACCGGGCTGGCGCCGAGCCGGCGCAGGATGCCCCGTTCGCGGTAGTTCGACAGCGTGGTCGGCAGCACAGACAAGCCGAGCATGGCCAGCGTCAGCCCGACGCCGATGGCCGCGATCAGCTCGGTGCCGGTCTGCCCGGACAGGTCCGGGCTCGGGTCGCGGAACCCGGGGATCAGCCCGAACGCGACCAGCAGCACCACCGGCAGCCCGATCGTGAGCGGCAAGGAGATCCTGTCCCGGACGAACAGCTTCGCCTCGACCTGGGTCATCTTGGCCAGCGCAGTCATCGGTTCACGCCTTCCGTCTCGACCCGCGCGACCGGTTCGCCGCCGGGCTCGGTGGGCTCGTTCTCCGGTCTGCCGGCCGGCAGACCGGCCCGGCCCGGGTGGCCGGTCAGGGCGAGGTAGGCGTCGTCCAGGGTCGGCTGGTCGATCCGCAGATTGGCGACCAGCACCTGCTGCTGGGCCAGCGCGCCGGTGACCGCGTCGGCGAACTCGCCGACCCCGGTGATCACGACCTGCTCGCCGGCCCGGACCACCGTGCGCACCCCGGGCAGACCGGCCAGCATCGTCTCGTCCAACGGTGCCATCGGCCGGAACCGCAACTGCTGCTCCGACTCGGTGGTCGCGACCAGCCCGGCCGGCGTGTCGGTGGCGACGATCCGGCCGCCGTCGAATACCGCGACCCGGTCACAGAGCCGCTCCACCTCGTCCATGAAGTGGCTGACCAGCACGACCGTGACACCGCTGGCCCGGACCTGCCGGACGACCTCCCAGGTGGCCCGCCGCGCCTGTGGGTCCAGCCCGGTGGTCAGTTCGTCCAGCACGGCCACCTCGGGGTCGCCGACGAGCGCCAGCGCGATGAACAGGCGCTGCTTCTGCCCGCCGGACAGGGTGCTGAACCTCGCGTTGCGGTGGTCGGCAAGACCCCACTGGGCCAGCAGCTCCCGCCAGTCCCGCGGCTTCGGGTAGAACGACGCGTACATGTCCAGCGCCTCCCAGACCTTGATCTGGTCGGCCAACTGCGTCTCCTGCAACTGGACGCCGACCCGCTGCCGGATCTGCGTCCGGTCGACCTGCGGGTCCAGCCCGAGCACGCGGATCTGGCCGGAGTCGGGCTGGCGCAGCCCGGCCAGGCACTCCACCGCGGTCGTCTTGCCGGCGCCGTTGGGCCCGACGATGCCGAAGATCTCACCGGCCTCGACCTGGAACGACACCCCGTCCAGGGCCGGCCGCTGCCCGTACCGTTTGTGCAGGTCACGTACCTCTATCACAGCCATGTCCACTCACTTCTGGTTGCCGGATCTACGAGTTCAGCCTCGCGTGTGACGCGGTGCCCCGAATCGGCCGGCAAGCCATGATCAGGCCGGTCCGTGGTTGATCGACTGGATCCGCCGCCCGGCCGGCCGCCATCCACCGAACGGTTGATGTGCGCGGGCCGGCAGCGTGCCCGGCCCTTCATGGCTGACGCACAGGTTGCTCCCATCAGGGGCCCAGCAGCGATGCCGACGCTGGGCAACGTGATCGAGACGAGGGACGGCCAGCTGCCGGGGTCGGTCGGGGCGCACCGGGACCGCCCAGACGTGGAGATCGTGATCCCGGTGTACAACGAAGAGCAGGATCTGGCGCCAAGCGTGCGCAGGCTGCATCAGTACCTGGGCGAACGGTTCCCGTTCTCGTACCGGCTGACCATCGCCGACAACGCCAGCACCGACCGGACCAGGGAGATAGCCGAGGCACTCGCCGCCGAGCTGCCCGGGGTCGCGGTGGTGCACCTGGCCGAGAAGGGCCGGGGGCGGGCCCTGCGCGCGGTCTGGTCGGCCAGCGACGCGCGGGTGCTCGCGTACATGGATGTGGACCTGTCCACCGACCTGGCCGCGTTGCTGCCGCTGGTCGCGCCGCTGCTGTCCGGGCACAGCGACGTGGCCATTGGCAGCCGGCTGAGCCGCTCTGCCCGGGTCAGCCGTGGCCCGAAGCGGGAGCTGATCTCGCGCTGCTACAACCTGATCCTGCGGACGACGCTCGGCACCCGGTTCTCCGACGCGCAGTGCGGGTTCAAGGCGATTCGCGCGGACCGGGCCGCCGAGCTGCTGCCGCTGATCGAGGACACCGGCTGGTTCTTCGACACCGAGCTGCTGGTGCTGGCCGAGGCGGCCGGAATGCGTATCCATGAGGTCCCCGTCGATTGGGTGGACGACCCGGACTCCCGGGTCGACATCGTCGCTACCGCGATCGCCGACCTGCGCGGCATCGCCCGGCTCGGCCGCGGGCTGGCCGCGGGCGCGATCCCGGTCGGTGCGCTGCGCCGGCACCGGCTGGAGCTGGCCGGCGAGCTGCCCGGCGTGCCGCCGCGGTTGCCCGGGCAACTCGTCCGGTTCGCCGCGATCGGCGCGGCGAGCACCCTGGCGTACCTGGTGCTGTTCCTCGGCCTGCGGGACATGGGCCTGGCCGCCCAGCCGGCGAACGCGCTGGCCCTGGTAACCACCGCGGTCGCGAACACCGCGGCGAACCGCCGGCTCACCTTCGGCGTGCGCGGCCGGTCCCGGGCGGCGGCCGACCACATTCGCGGCCTGCTGGTGTTCGCGCTCGGGCTGGCGCTGACCAGTGGTGCGCTGGCCGGCCTGCATGGCCTGGCACCGGGCGCGAGCCGAATGCCGGAGCTGGCCGTCCTGGTCGGCGCCAACCTGCTCGCCACCGTGCTGCGGTTCGTGCTGTTCCGCAGCTGGATCTTTCGTTCGGCCCGAGGGCCGGCGCCCGGCCCGGTGCGCCGGGACGGCGCCGACCTACCTGGTCCACACCTGACCCTGACCACGACCGCACAGGAGAGCTGACATGACCGTTACCGCGCCGGACGTCGGCTGGCCCGACGTCATCGCGTCGCCGCCGCAGCTTGGCCAGCCGGGC
This sequence comes from uncultured Actinomycetota bacterium, assembly GCA_963714145.1. Taxonomy (GTDB): domain Bacteria; phylum Actinomycetota; class Actinomycetes; order Mycobacteriales; family CADCTP01; genus JBBWZH01. The sequence continues at coordinate 1,133,444 of OY970235.1, forward strand.
CGGCTGGCCCGGCTGGCCCGGGGGGCGCGGACCGACGCGCGCTGGATCCGGCCGTCGCTGTTCGGCCTGCTGCTCGGCACCGCCGTGCTCTACCTGTACGGCCTGGGCCGGTCGGGGTGGGGGAACGAGTACTACTCCGCCGCCGTTCAGGCCGGCGCGTCCAGCTGGAAGGCGTTCTTCTTCGGCTCGTTCGACTCGTCCAACTTCATCACGGTGGACAAGACCCCAGCTTCGCTCTGGGTGATGGAACTGTCGGCGCGGGTGTTCGGCGTGAACTCGTGGAGCATCCTGGTGCCGCAAGCCCTGGAGGGCGTCGCCGCCGTAGCCCTGCTCTATGCCGCGGTGCGGCGCTGGGCCGGGCCGGTGGCGGGCCTGATCGCCGGGTTGGTGCTGGCGGTCACGCCGGTGGCGACGCTGATGTTCCGGTTCAACAACCCGGACGCACTGCTGGTGCTGCTGCTTGTTGCCGGCGCCTACGCGGTGACCCGGGCCATCGAGACCGGCCGGACCAGCTGGCTGCTGCTCGCCGGCTCTGCCGTCGGCTTCGGGTTCCTGGCGAAGATGCTGCAGGCGCTGCTGGTGGTGCCCGCCTTCGGGCTGGCGTACCTGATCGCCGGGCCGCCGAAGCTGGGGCGGCGGATCGGGCAACTGCTGCTGGCCCTGGTCGCGCTGATCGTCTCGGCGGGGTGGTGGGTGGCGATCGTCGAGCTGGTGCCAGCTTCGGCCCGGCCGTACATCGGCGGTTCGCCCAACAACAGCGTGCTCGAACTGATGCTCGGCTACAACGGCCTGGGCCGGCTGAACGGCAACGAGACCGGATCGGTCGGCTTCGGCAACGGCACCGGGCCGGCGTTCGGCGGCGCACCCCGGTGGAACCGGCTGTTCGGCGCCGAGTTCGCCGGTCAGGCGAGCTGGCTGCTGCCGGCCGCGCTGGCGGCCATCCTGGTCGGCTTCTGGCTGACCTGGCGGGGCCGCCGGACCGACCTCGGCCGCGCCGGCTACATCATCTGGGGCGGCTGGCTGCTGATCACCGCCGGCACCTTCAGCTTCATGCGCGGCATCATCCACTCGTACTACCTGGTCGCGCTGGCACCTGCGATCGGCGCGCTGATCGGTGCCGCCGCGGTCGGCTTGTGGGCCCGCCGGGACGTGGTCGCCCGGGTGATCCTGGCCGCGCTCATCGCCGGGACCGCGGTGTGGGCCTCGGTGTTGCTGCACCGTTCCGCCGACTGGCACCCGTGGCTGCGGACGCTGGTGCTCTTCACCGGCGTGATCGCCGCGCTCGGCGTGATCGGCACCCGGTGGCTGAATCGCCAGGCGGCGATCGGGGTGGCCGGCGTCGGTCTGGCCGCGGTGCTGGCCGCGCCGCTGGCGTACTCGCTGCAGACCGCGTCCACTACGCACACCGGCGCGCTGCCGTCGGCCGGGCCGTCGGTCGCCGGCGGGTTCGGCGGCGGCCCCGCTGGCGGCGGGTTCCGGCAGCGCAATGGCGGCGCTTTCCCAGGCAATGCGAACGGCACTGGGCCCGCGAACGGGAACTTCCCGGGCGGCACCGGCACCGGCGGCTTTCCTGGCGGCACCGGCGGACCGGGCGGCACCCGGCAGGGCGGCTTCGGCGGGCCCGGTGGCGGCGGGCTGATGGGTGGGTCGCAAGTGGACAGTGAGTTGACTGCCCTGCTGAAGAACGGCGCCGCCGGCTACCGCTGGTCGGCAGCTGCCCTCGGCGCGACTGCGGCCGCCCCGTATCAGCTGGCCAGCGGCACCGCGGTGCTCGCCATCGGCGGCTTCAACGGCACCGACCCGACGCCGACTCTGGCCGCGTTCCAACAGCTCGTCGCCAACCATCAGATCCACTACTTCCTCTCCGGCCGCGGCTTCGGCGGCGGCCAGGGTTCCGACGAGATCGCCACCTGGGTCGCGCAGAACTTCACCGCCACCACCGTCGGCAACACCACGGTGTACGACCTGTCCGGCACCACTACCGGCTCCTGACCGAGCCGCTCCCCGGAGCCCGTCCCCGCCATGTCCGGCTGGGGCGGGCTCCGGTGCGTCCGCCTCGAGATCCGCCGATGCCCGCGCAGCACTCCGTCCACGGCTCGACGCGGTCCAGTCGACTCACTAGCCGACGTCAACCTCGACCAGAGCGGTAGCCACCGTCGTCGACTCCGGCGGTTCTTCGCCGGCCTCCGCGATGCCGGCCAGGTGCAGCGCGATCGCATCGCACATGTTCTCCTCGCACTCCTGCGCGGTCTCGCCGGCGGCGACACAGCCGGGAAAGTCCGGCGCCCACGAGCTGTAGCCACTCTCGGCTCGCTCGATCACAACGAGGTACCGCAACGACTTGGTCATCCTCAGCCTCCCTGGCTCGGTCGTGGTCCCATCGGCTGCGATCAAATGCCAGCTACCGGCCTTTGGTCAAACGGTTGTCCACAGGCAAATCCGTTGTCCACAGATTGCCCGGACCCACTTGCCCGCCCCTCCCGACCCAACGAGAGTCGGGGGCCGACCCAGTCCACGGCCGTCCACAATGGACGGCCCCGGGCCGGCGCTAGGAACGCCTACCCGGGGCCTTGGCCGCCACCTGCACAACCAGGAGGACGACTCGTGCAGCAGCCTAGCCAGCCCGCACCCGAACCCCCGACCTACCTCCGCCCGCTCGCCGACGGCGGAACGATCACGCTGGACGGCAGCACCCCCCGACCGGAGACGGGCCAGCCCCGTGCCGGCCGCCGCCCTCCGCCTGCCGGCCTGCCGGCCTGGCGCCTGCGTGACCTCGCCACCACCCTGACCCACTGGTCGACCACCGTCGACGCTCTCACCGATCACCACGACTGGCCACCCGACGAGGCCGACATCTCCCGCGCCGTCACCGCCGGCGCCCGACCTCCTGGAGCCGCCCACCGCCAGCGCACGCTAGCGGCGATCGGCCGGTGCTCGCGTTCCCGGGGCCACTGGTCCCGCCCGGTCGACATCCAAGAAGCAGTACGTCATCATAAAAGCGATAGAGGAGACCATCATGAGCACTGACGACATCGCTCGACACTTGCCGGGCTTCCCTCGATCCACTACGGCGGAGGAGTTGGCGCGACAGCAAGGTGTGGTCCCGGTCGTCCCGTTCGTCGACCTCCGCGCCGACCTATGGGAGACCGACGAGGAGCTCGACCAGTTCCTCGCCGACATACGCGCCGCTCGGCAGGCCGACCTTGGCTGAACCGGGATCACCGGTGGTGATGGATACCGACGTGATTTCGTTGATCATGAAGAGCCGTCTACCACCAGACGAGACGGTATTGACCAGCCGGATCTGCTACGTGTCGTTCGTGACCGTGGGCGAACTGGCGAAGGGCGCGGCCGAAGCCAACTGGGGTGTGCGAAGAAGGACCGAACTTGCCGACTGGCTGCATAAGGTTGGCGTTCTGCCCTATGACATTGACGTCTCGTACAACTGGGGCCAACTCAGCGCGGAAGCCCGGCGGCGGGGGCGGTCCCGTCCGGTGAACGACACGTGGATCGCGGCGTGCTGCCTGACCCAGGGCCTGCCGTTGATGACCCGCAACCTCAAGGACTACGTCGACTTCGCGGAGCACCACGGCTTGATCCTCGAGGTCAACCAGACGACGACCCCGTGAGCACCGCGGGTCTCGCCTGATCGTCCGCACGGCAGTCACAGTCGCGCGGACAGTCGACCGTCAGCTTGTGCCGGGGAGGATCCGGCGGATGAGGGGTGGTGGGGTGGGGCGGCGTTCCCACTCGCGGGGGTAGCCGAGGGAGACCTCCTCGAAGCGGACGCCGTCGTAGTAGGTCGTGCGCGGGATGTGCAGGTGCCCGTAGACGGCGACGGCGGCGCGGTAGCGGATGTGCCAGTCGGCGGTCAGTTCGGTGCCACACCAGATGGAGAACTCGGGGAGGCGGAGAGCTTGGGCGGGGCCGGGGTGAAGCGGCCAGTGCGAGACCAGAACGGTGCCGAGGTCGGCTGGCAGTTCGGCGAGACGGGGTTCGGTCGCCGCGACCCGGGCGCGGCACCAGGCGTCTCGAGTCGGATGCGGGTCGGGGTGCAGCACGAACTCGTCGGTGCAGACGACGCCGGCTTCCCACGCCAGCGCCAGCGCCTCCGCCGGCGTGTTGCCGACCCGGCGCATCGTGTAGTCGTAGAGCAGGAACAGGGGGACGATCGCGAGCGGGCCGGTGGGCCCATCCCAGATCGGGTACGGGTCCTCGGGCGTGAGCACACCGAGGTCACGGCAGACCTTGAGCAGTTGCTGGTACTTGGCCTCGCCGCGCAGCGCGGTCGGGTCGTCCCGGGGGGTGCTCCACAGTTCGTGGTTGCCGGGCACCCAGACCACGGTGCCAAAGCGGTCGCGCAGGCGTTCCAGCGCCCAGGCCACGTCTTCGGCCGATTCGGCCACGTCGCCGGCCACCAGCAGCCAGTCGTCGGCGTGATACCCGGCCAACTCCTCGACCATCTGCCGGTTGGCCGGATAGGCGATGTGCAGGTCGCTGGTCGCGTAAAGGGTGCCGGCCATGTCCGGCATTCTGCCGCCGTCCCGGCCGCGGCGCCCGCGGCGGGCCGTGGCCGGGTCGGGAACCCGGCCGAAAGGGTGCTGTGGAGGGCCGCGAGGTGGCTGACCACCCGGTTCCGCGGGCCGTCCAACGGCGCAGTTGGCGATCGCGGCGGGCGGTGGCGGGTGAACCAGCGGATCGTCGGATCGGTCCCGGCCGGTCGGCCGACCGGCAACAGCGATCAGTCGGCGGCGGGGTCGAGGTCGACGCGGCCGCCCCGGCGCCGCCAGGTGGGTCAGCCAGCCGCGGCGGCGAGGAGGGCAGCGGCGGTGGCGATCTCGCTGACCGCCCCGAAGACGTCACCGGTGACGCCGCCGAGGACGCGGACCGCGCGCCGCAACAGGAGTTCCGCGGCGCCCAGGCCGACCGGGATCGTCAGCAGCAGGTGGCCGGTCAGGCCCGGGTGGCCGAGCAGGGCCGGCGCCGCGGCGGCAGCCGCCAACCCGGCGCAGGTCGCCGTGAGCAGCCAACGGGGGACGGTGCCGGCGACCCCGGCGCCGAGGCCTTCCGGTCGGGCGGGTGGGATCCCGGGCAGCCCGGCGCGGAGCATCGCCAACCGGCCGACCAGCACCGACACGGCCAGCACCGGCAGGCCACGGTGCAGCTCCAGCGCCCGGCCGAGCGCGCTGACCTGGATCAGCAACACGAGGACGAGGGACGCCACGCCGAATGCACCCACGTCCGGCTGCTTCATCACGGTCAGCGCACGGCCCCGGTCGGCCAGTGGGCCGAGGCCATCCGCGGTGTCAGCCAGCCCGTCCAGGTGCAGCCCCCGGGTCAGCAGCGCGATCGCTGCCAGTGTGATGCTCGCTGCCAGGGCCGCGCCCAGCCCGCCCCGGTACAACCCGTCAGCAACTGCGGCGACCCCGACCGCGACACCGGCGACCAGCAAGCCGCTCAGTGGGCACCAGCGCAGCGCCGGCCCGAATGCCCGCGGCGGCAGTGTCCGGCGCACCGGGATCGCGGTGAACAGGGCGATCGCCGCCAGTGCCGCGTCCCTGCGGCGGGGTCCCGGACTCATCGCGGTGGCCCGCTGGGGTGCCGGTCTTGTGGGGAGGTCGGGCCTCGCCGTGGGGCCGCCGGCGGTCCGGCCGCCCGCCGCATCGCCGCCCGGCCCGGGCGGTCACCCGGGTAGCTCGGGTCTGGCTGCCTGGGTGCCAGCCTGGCAAGCCCGGCCGGTGGGATCCGCGGCGTGGTGGGCATCAGCGCAGGTGGGTCGGGATGCCGGCGACCACCAGCCACACCTGATCGGCGGTGCTGGCCAGGTCCTGGTTGAGCAGGCCGAGCTGATCCCGGAACAGCCGGCCGGACCAGGTCGGCGGCACCACGCCCCAGCCCACCTCGTCGCTGACCAGCACCGTCGCCGCCAGCCGGCCCCGCCAGGCGTCAAGCAGGTCGTCCACCCGGTGCCGGACCAGGTCCGGGTAGCCGACTCGGCGGTCCCAGGCGCCCGCGTCATCCAGCACCTGGGTCAGCCAGGCGGTGACGGAGTCGACCAACAGCGGCGTCGGAGTGCCGCGCAGCGCCCCGGCCAGGTCCGTGCTCTCGACGGTGCGCCAGCCCGCCGGCCGGGACCGTTGGTGCCGTTCCACCCGTGCCCGCCACTCCGGGTCGTCCACTCCGGTCGGCCCGGTGGCCAGGTACGTGACCTCTGCCTCGCCGGCCAGCAGCGCCTGGGCATGCGCCGACTTGCCAGACCGCGTGCCACCCAGCACCAGCGACCGACCCGGTTTGGTGTCGTCCATGGAACGCCATCTTGCGGCACGGCCGCCCGGCCGCCGCCTCGGCCCGGCAACAGGCCCCGGCTGTCGCCCGGGTACAGACGCCGGCGGTGGCAGGCTGCCTGGGCGTGTTGTACGGTTCTGGGGCTAACGATGGTCACGGAGGAAGCCGGTGCGAGTCCGGCGCGGTCCCGCCACTGTCACCGGGGAGCGGTCCTCAAAACGGTCACGGTCAGCATTGACTGGAAGGCCGAGGAGAGCGTAGATCCGGGAGCCAGGAGACTCCGGCCATCGACCCGCTGACCCGGGGCGCGGACCCCGAGTGAGGACGTCGCCATGGCCCGGTCGCGTAGGTGCGCCGCTGGCACGTCGTCATCCGGCCCGCGCTGGCAGCCCTGAGCGCGCCACGCCGCCCAGACGGCGCCACCCCCGCCAGTCCCACCCGGCACGGCGCTGACGGCATGGCGCTCGCGGCGGGGTTGGCCGCCGGTTTGCTGGCCGATGCCGTGCTCGGCGACCCGCGGCGTGGGCATCCGGTGGCAGGGTTCGGGCAGGTGGCCGGGCTGCTGGAGCGGCTCTTGTGGCGGCCGTCCCGCACTGCCGGTGCGGTCTACGCGGCGGTGCTGATCGTGCCGCCGGCTGCGGCAGCCGGCCTCGCCGACCGCTGGCTACGGCGCCGTCGCGGGCGCCGCACAGCGCCGCGTGTGGGGCTGGTGGCGGCGACCGGTTGGGCCGTGCTCGGCGCCGCCAGCTTGCGCCGGGAGGCGGTCGCGCTCCGGCAGGCGCTGCCGGTCACCCATGAGCGGCCCACCCATGAGCGGATCACCCGCGAGCCGGCTGCCGCCCACCCGCCTGCCGCCCACCCGCCTGCCGGCCAGCCGGTCACCCGCGAGGGAGGCACCCGCGAGCCGGCTGCCGGCCTGCCGGTCGCTGGTCAGCCGGCTGCCGGCCACCCGGCTGCCGGTCAGCCGGACGGGGGACTGGCCGCGGCGCGGGCCCGGCTGCCACACCTGTGTGGCCGGGAGCCGACCCTGCTCGACGAGACCGGGTTGGTGCGGGCGACGATCGAGTCGGTCGCCGAGAACACGTCGGATGCGGCGGTCGCGCCGCTGTTCTGGGGTGCCTTGGCCGGTCCTGCCGGGCTGGTCGGCTATCGCGCCGTGAACACGCTGGACGCGATGGTCGGACACCGCAGCGAGCGCCACCGCGACTTCGGCTGGGCCGCCGCACGGCTGGACGACCTGGCCAATCTGGGCCCGGCCAGGCTCACGGCAGGCCTCGCCACGGTGCTGGCACCGGCGGTAGGTGGCCGTCCCGGCGCTGCCTGGCGGGCCTGGCGGCGGGACGCGGCGGCACATCCGAGCCCGAACGCCGGGCCGTGTGAGGCCACGTTCGCCGGCGCGCTCGGGGTTCGGCTCGGCGGCCCGACCACCTACTCGTACGGCCAGTCGAACCGGCCCTGGCTCGGTACCGGCCGCGATCCGTCCGCCGCCGACATCGACCGCGCGGTTGCGCTGTCCCGCCTGGTCACCTGGTCCGCTGCGGCCATCTGTGTCGGCTTTGCCTACGCCGTCGGTCGCCTTGTACCCGGCCCGGATCGGCCCGACTGGTCTGCGGGGGCCATCTGTGTCGGCTTCGCCGACGCCGTCGGTCGCCTTCTACCGGTCCCGGATCGGCGCGACACGAAGTCGCCACCCGGCCGCCGCCCCGAGCGGCCGACCGGCTGGACCCCGCCGACCGGCTGGACCCGGCTGACCGGGCTGACCGGCTGGAGTCGGCTGACCGGCTGGAGTCGGCTGACCGGGCTGACCGGCTGGAGCCGGCTGACCGGCTGGAGTCGGCTGACCGGGCCGACCGGCTCGGCCGGGCCGACCGGGCCGACGCGGCCGACCGGGTCGACGCGGGGGGACCAGTGAGCGGCGGGTTGCTGGTCGCGGGGACGACGAGCGACGCCGGGAAGAGCGTGGTCACGGCGGGGCTGTGCCGGTGGCTGGCCCGGCAGGGCGTCACGGTGGCGCCGTTCAAGGCGCAGAACATGTCTTTGAACTCGATGGTGACCGCCGACGGTGGGGAGATCGGGCGGGCGCAGGCGATGCAGGCGGCGGCCGCCGGGGTCGCGCCGGAGGCGGCGATGAACCCGGTGCTGCTCAAGCCCGGCGGCGAGCGGCACTCGCACGTGGTGGTGCTCGGCCGGCCGTGGGCGGACGTCGACGCGATGTCGTACCGGGAGCACAAGAAGGCGCTGCTGGACGTGGTGCTGGAATCGCTGGACGACCTGCGCCGCCGCTACGACGTGGTGATCTGCGAGGGCGCCGGCAGTCCGGCCGAGGTGAACCTGCGCGACCGTGACATCGCCAACATGGGGCTGGCCCGGGCTGCCGACCTGCCGGTGCTGGTGGTGGGCGACATCGACCGTGGCGGCGTGCTGGCGCACCTGGCCGGCACGGTCGCGGTCCTGGAGCCGGCCGACCAGCGGCACATCGCCGGCTTCCTGATCAACAAGTTCCGCGGTGATCCGGCACTGCTCGATCCCGGCCTGACCTGGCTGCGCGCGACCACCGGCCGGCCCTGTCTCGGTCTGCTGCCCTGGCGCGCCGATCTCTGGCTGGACGTGGAGGACTCGCTCGACCTGGAGAGCCGCCCGGCCGCGGCGGCCGCCCCGGCTGGCCGGGACATCCTGCGGGTGGCTGTGCTCAGGCTGCCGCGGATGTCCAACGTGACCGACCTGGACCCGGTGGCGGCCGAACCGGGCGTGCTGGTCCGGCTGGCCGGCTGGCCGGCCGAGCTCGCCGACGCCGACCTCGTGATCGTCCCGGGCAGCCGGGCCACCGTCGGCGACCTGCGCTGGCTGGCCGAGCGCGGGCTGACCGGGGCGCTGCGGGAAAGGGCCGCCGCCGGCCGGCCGATCCTGGGCATCTGCGGCGGCCTGCAAGTCCTCGGCGAGGTGATCGACGACCCGGTGGAGAGCGGCGCCGGTGTCGTGCCGGGCCTCGGCCTGCTGCCGGTGCGGACCGTGTTCGGCGCGGCGAAGGTGCTCGCCCTGCCGGCGGGGGAGTGGGCCGGGCACCCGGTGAGCGGCTACCAGATCCACCATGGCCGCACCGAGGTCACCGGCGGCGAGCCGTTCCTGGACGGCTGCCGGGTCGGCCAGGTCTGGGGCACCAGCTGGCACGGGCTGTTCGAGAACGACGGGTTCCGCCGGGCGTTCCTGGGCACCGTGGCCGAGGCGGCCGGCCGGGACTGGCGGCCCGGGCAGGTGCGCTTCGCCGACGTCCGGGCGGCCCGGCTGGACGCGCTCGGCGACCTGATCGCCGAGCATGCCGACACCGCCGCGCTCTGGCGGCTGATCAGCGACGGGCTGCCGTCCGGCCTGCCCACCCTGACACTGTCCACATCGGAGGTCGCGCTGCCGTGACGATGCTGCTGCTGTCCACAGCGGACACCGAACTTCTCGCCGCGCGCGCCAGCGGCGCCGGCTGGCGGGTGGCCAATCCGGCCCGCACCGACGCCGCCGCGGTGCCGGCACTGCTGTCCACTGTGGACGTCGTGCTGGTTCGGCTGCTCGGTGGGCGCCAGGCCTGGCCGGACGGGTTGGCCGCGGTGCTCGCGGCCGGGCTGCCGACAGTGCTGCTCGGTGGCGAGGCGGTGCCGGACGCGGCGCTGATGGCAGCGTCGACCGTCCCGTCCGGGGTGGTCACCCAGGCGCTGGCCTACCTGACCGAGGGCGGCCCGGAGAACCTGCGCGAGCTGCACCGGTTCCTGTCCGACACGCTGCTGCTGACCGGCGAGGGCTTCGCCCCGCCGGCTCTGACGCCGGCGTACGGCCGGCGCCCCGGCTGGCCCCGCCCCGCCGCCCAGCCGCCGCCCGCCGCCCAACTGCCGGCCGCCCAGTCGCCGGCCGCCCAGGTGCCGGCCGCGCAGCTGCCGGCCGCCGAGTCAGCCGTCGTCCAGTCGCCGGCCGCGCAGCCGCCGGCCGCCCAGTCAGCCGTCGCGCAGCCTCCAGCCGCCCAGTCGGCCGCCCGGCCGCCCGTCGCCCGGCCGCCCGCCGTCCAGCCGGCCGTCGTCCAGCCGGACGCCGGCGGCGGCGGACCCGCTGCCCGGCCGGCATCCGGCAGCGCCCACCGGCCCGGCCCGGCTGGCGGCGCTCGACCGAGCGGCACGATCGGAGGCGACCGGCCGGTGGTCGGGATCGTCTACTACCGTGCGCACGAGCTCTCCGGGAACACCGGCTTCGTGGACGCGCTGGCCGAGGCCATCGACGCGGCCGGCGCCGACCCGCTGCCCGTCTACTGTGGATCGTTGCGCGGTGCCGACCCGGGGCTGTACGAACTCCTGTCCGGTGTGGACACCCTGGTCGTGACCGTGCTGGCGGCCGGCGGTGCCACCGCGGCGAAGGCCGGTGCGGGCGGCGATGACGACGCCTGGGACGTCACCGCGCTATCCACGCTGGACGTTCCGGTGCTGCAGGCGCTCTGCCTGACCAGCCCGCGCGCGGCCTGGGACGGCTCCACCGCCGGCCTGTCGCCTGTGGACGCTGCCATGCAGGTGGCGGTGCCGGAGTTCGACGGCCGGCTGATCACCGTCCCGTTCTCGTTCAAGGAGGACGGCCCGGACGGGGTGCCGGTCTACGTGGCCGACCCGGAACGGTGCGCCCGGGTCGCCGGTCTGGCCGCCGCGCACGCCCGGCTGCGGCACACGCCACCGGCGACGAAGAAGGTCGCGGTGATGCTCTCGTCGTACCCGACCAAACATGCCCGGGTCGGCAACGCGGTCGGGCTGGACACGCCTGTCTCCGCGGTGGTCCTGCTCGGGGCGCTGCGCCGGGCCGGCTACCACGTCGGCGACTTCCCCGCGGACGGCGACACGCTGATCCATTCGCTGATCGCGGCCGGCGGGCACGACGTGGAGTGGCTGACCGAGGAGCAGTTGGCGGCGGCGCCGGCCCGGGTGCCGCTGGCCGCCTACCAGGACTGGTTCGCGGCGCTTCCGGGTGGGCTGCGGGCGGCGGTCACGCAGCACTGGGGCGAACCACCGGGCGAGCTGTACGTGGACGGCACCGACATCGTGCTGGCCGCGCTGCGGTTCGGCAACGTGCTGCTGGCGATCCAGCCGCCGCGCGGGTTCGGCGAGAACCCGATCGCCATCTACCACGACCCGGACCTGCCCCCCTCGCACCACTACCTGGCCGGCTACTGGTGGATCGCCCGCGAATTCGGCGCCGACGCGATGATCCACCTGGGCAAGCACGGCACGCTGGAATGGCTACCCGGTAAGGGACTGGGTCTCTCCGCGACCTGCGGGCCGGATGCCGCGCTGCCGGAACTGCCGCTGGTCTACCCGTTCATCGTGAACGACCCGGGCGAGGGCACCCAGGCCAAACGCCGCGCGCACGCGACGATCGTGGATCACCTGGTGCCGCCGATGGCCCGCGCCGAGACCTACGGCGACCTGGCCAAGCTGGAGCAGTTGATGGACGAGCACGCCACCGTGGCGGCGCTCGACCCGGCCAAGCTCCCGGCGATCCGGGCGCAGATCTGGACCCTGATCCAGGCCGCCCAGCTGCACCAGGACCTGCACCTGGAGCAGCGCCCGGCGGACGCCGAGTTCGACACGTTCCTGTTGCATGTGGACGGTTACCTGTGCGAGATCAAGGACGCGCAGATCCGGGATGGGCTGCACATCCTCGGCCAGCCCCCCGTTGGTCCGTCCAGAGTGGACCTGGTGCTGGCGGTACTGCGGGCCCGGCAGGTCTGGGGCGGGGCGACCGGCGCGCTGCCCGGGCTGCGGGAGGCGCTGGGCCTGGCCGAGGGCAAGGCCGGGCGGTCCGAAGTGGACGAGTTCGAGACGGCCGCCCGTGAACTGGTCGAGGCGATGGAGCGGCACGACTGGGCGCCGGACGCCGCTGCCGAGGTGAGCGGCGTGCCGGAGGTGGCGCGGGTGCTGCGGTTCGCCGCGACCGAGGTGGTGCCGCGGCTGGCCCGGACCACCGACGAGATCGACCACGTGCTGCACGCGCTGGCCGGCGGCTACGTGCCGGCCGGGCCGTCCGGCTCGCCGACCCGCGGGCTGGTCAACGTGCTGCCGACCGGCCGCAACTTCTACTCGGTCGACCCGAAGGCCATCCCGTCCCGGCTGGCCTGGGACACCGGTCAGGCGCTGGCCACCTCGCTGGTCGAGCGGTACCGGGTGGACACCGGGGAGTGGCCGCGCAGCGTCGGGCTGACCGTCTGGGGCACCAGCGCGATGCGAACCCAGGGCGACGACATCGCCGAGGTGCTCGCGCTGCTGGGCGTCCGTCCACAGTGGGACGATGCGTCGCGGCGGGTCACCGGTTTCGAGATCGTGCCGGTGGCCGAGCTCGGCCGACCGCGGGTCGATGTGACCGTGCGGATCAGCGGCTTCTTCCGGGACGCCTTCCCGCACGTGGTCAGCTTGCTGGACGACGCGGTGCAGGCAGTGTCCACACTGGACGAGCCGGCGGCGGACAATCCGGTGCGCGCGCACGTCGCGGCCGACCTGGCCGGGCACGGCGACCGGCGGCGCGCCACCACCCGCATCTTCGGTTCCAAGCCGGGCGCGTACGGGGCCGGGTTGCTGCCGCTGATCGACGCCGGCAACTGGCGCAGCGACGCCGACCTGGCCGAGGTGTACGCGGTCTGGGGCGGCTACGCCTACGGCCGTGGGCTGGACGGCCGCGCCGCCCGGGACGACCTGGCCACCGTGTTCGGCCGGATCGACGTGGCCGCGAAGAACCAGGACAACCGCGAGCACGACATCGTCGACTCCGACGACTACTTCCAGTATCACGGCGGGATGGTGGCGATGGTGCGGCACCTGCGCGGCAGCGCGCCGGCGGCGTACGTCGGCGACTCGCACGTCCCGGACGCGGTCCGGACCCGGACGCTGGGCGAGGAGACGCACCGGGTGTTCCGGTCCCGGGTGGTCAACCCGCGCTGGATCGCGGCGATGCGCCGGCACGGCTACAAGGGCGCCTTCGAGCTGGCGGCCACAGTGGACTATCTGTTCGGCTACGACGCGACCGCCGGCGTGGTGGATGACTGGATGTACGAGTCGCTGGCCGCGTCCTACGTCTTCGATCCGGAGGTGGCCGAGTTCATGCGCCGGTCGAACCCGTGGGCCCTGCGCGGCATCGCCGCCCGACTGCTGGAGGCGGCCGATCGCGGCCTCTGGGCCGAGCCGGAACAGTCGACTGTGGACCGCCTGCGGGCCACCTATCTCGAGCTGGAAGGCGACCTCGAAGGCGCGGAGGGGGCCCGGTGACCGCGCCGTACCCGTTCAGCGCGATCGTCGGGCTGGACGACCTGCGACTGGCCCTGTTGCTGAACGCGGTCTCGCCGGCTGTCGGCGGGGTGCTGGTGCGCGGCGAGAAGGGCACCGCGAAGTCCACTGTGGTCCGTGCGCTGGCCGCGCTGCTGCCGCCGGTGACCGTGGTCGCCGGCTGCCGGTTCTCCTGCGATCCGGCCGCGCCGGACGCGGGTTGCCCGGACGGTCCACATGCGACGGGCGCGCCGGCCGGCAGCCGTGCGGCCCGGCTGGTGGAGCTGCCGGTCGGCGCCAGCGAGGACCGGGTGGTCGGCGCGCTCGACCTGCAGAAGGCGCTCACCGAGGGGGTCAGCGCGTTCGAACCGGGCCTGCTCGCCGCCGCCCACCGCGGCCTGCTCTACGTCGACGAGGTCAACCTGCTGCACGACCACCTCGTCGACCTGCTGCTGGACGCCGCCGCGATGGGACGTCCTACGTGGAGCGCGAGGGGGTCTCGGTCCGGCACGCGGCGCGGTTCCTGCTGGTCGGCACGATGAACCCGGAGGAGGGCGAGCTGCGCCCGCAGCTGCTCGACCGGTTCGGGCTGGCCGTGGAGGTGCGCGCCACCCGGGACCCGGCGCAGCGGGCGGAGGTGGTCCGCCGCCGGCTCGGCTACGACGCCGACCCGGCCGGTTTCGCCGCCGCGCACGCGACCGCCGAGTCGGCGCTGGCCGACCGGATCGCCGCCGCCCGGTCGCGGCTGCCGCAGGTGGTGCTGCCCGACGCGGCGCTGCGCCAGGTCGACCGCGGTCTGCGCGGCGTTCGAGGTGGACGGCCTGCGCGCCGACCTGGTCACCGCCCGGGCCGCGGTGGCGCTGGCCGCCTGGGCCGGCCGGGACGAGGTGATCGCCGAGGACGTCCGGGTGGCCGCCCGGCTGGCGCTGCCGCACCGCCGCCGCCGCGACCCGTTCGACGCGCCCGGCCTGGACGAGCAGCGGCTGGAACAGGCCCTCGAGGACGCGGTGCCGGACCCGCCCGAACCGCCGGATGGACCGGACGGTCCGGACGACCCGGGGCCGCCGGACGACTCCGGCGGCGGGCCGCCGCCGGACGGCGGCGGGCCCGGTCCAGACGGCGCCCCGGAGAGCGCGCCGGACGGATCGGATCGGAGCCCGGACGCCGGCCCGGAGCCGGGGAACGCGCCGACCCGGCAGCCCGTCACCGCCGCCGACCCGCCGTACCGGACGAGGCTGCTGTCGCTGCCGTCCGTCGGGGTGGACGGGCCGGCCGGCCGGCGGGCGAAGACGACCGGCAGCACCGGCCGGACCGTCGGGTCGCGGTTGCCGGCGGGTCGGCTGGAGCGCCTGCACCTGGCCGCGACGCTCGCCGCGGCCGCCCCGCACCAGCGCGGCCGCGGCCGGCGCGGCCCGGGGCTGCTGCTGACCGAATCCGATCTGCGGGAGGCGGTGCGCGAGGGCCGGGAGGCCAACCTGGTGCTGTTCTGCGTGGACGCCAGCGGCTCGATGGCGGCCCGGCAGCGGATGCGCGCGGTCAAGGGGGCCGTGCTGTCGCTGCTGCTGGACGCCTACCAGCGGCGGGACAAGGTCGGCCTGGTCACCTTCCGCGGCACCGAGGCGGAGCTGGCGCTGCCGCCGACGTCCAGTGTGGACCTGGCCGCGGCACGGCTGCAGGCGCTGCCCACCGGCGGTCGCACCCCGCTGGCGGCCGGGCTGGACCGCAGCGCCCGGCTGCTCCGCTCGGAGCGGCTGCGCGACCCGCGCCGCCGCCCGCTGCTGGTCGTGGTCACCGACGGCCGGCACACCAGCGGCGGCGACCCGGTGCTGCCCGCCGCCCGGCTCGCCGCGTCCGGCGTGGCCAGTGTGGTGGTGGACTGCGAAGCCGGCCCGGTCCGGCTCGGCCTGGCCGGCCGGCTGGCCGGCGCGCTGGACGCGGCCGTATTGGGCCTCGCCGAGCTGGCCGCGCTCGGCGCACCGGCCGGCCGGCCAGCCGATGGGACGCTGGGCCGGGCCGCCGCCGGCCCGGCCGCCGGAGCTGGCGCCGCAACCCGGGCCGGCGCCCCGGCCGCCGGCCGCCCGGCCGGTGCCGCGAACGGTGCCGCCGCCAGCGGCCCGGCCGGCAGCGCCGGCCCGGCGGCCGACGGCGGGCTGGCGGCGTTGGTCCGGGCCGTACGGAAGGCGGCGTAGCGATGCCGCAGGGGCAGCCGGCGACAGGTGCCGGACGACGGGCTCACCACCCGGCAGCGCCGCAACCGTCCGCTGTTGGTCGTCCACACCGGAGAGATGAAGGGGAAGTCGACCGCCGCTTTCGGGCTGGCGCTGCGCGCCTGGAACCAGGGCTGGCCGATCGGGGTGTTCCAGTTCGTCAAGAGCGCGAAGTGGAAGGTCGGCGAGGAGGCCGCGCTGCGCGCGCTCGGCCAGGTGCACGAACAGACCGGCGAGGGCGGCCCGGTGGCCTGGCACAAGATGGGCGAGGGCTGGTCCTGGATCCAGCGGCCGGGTACCGAGCGCCGACCACGCCGCGGACGCCCGCGAGGGCTGGGCGCAGATCAAGCGCGACCTGGCCGCCGAGACCTACCGGCTGTACGTGCTGGACGAGTTCACCTACCCGATGAAGTGGGGCTGGGTCGACGTCGACGAGGTCGTGGCCGACGCTGCGGGACCGGCCGGGTGACCAGCACGTCGTGATCACCGGCCGGAACGCGCACCCGCGGCTGGTCGAGGCGGCCGACCTGGTGATCGAGATGACCAAGGTCAAGCACCCGATGGACGCGGGCCAGAAGGGCCAGCGGGGGATCGAGTGGTGACCACCGGCCGGCTGGTCGTCGCCGCGCCCGGCGTCCGGCGCCGGCAAGACGACCGTCGCCACCGGGCTGATGGCGGCGCTGGCCGCCCGCGGGCTGCGGGTGTCGCCCGCACAAGGTCGGCCCCGACTACATCGACCCCGGCTACCACGCGCTCGCCACCGGCCGGCCGGGCCGCAACCTCGACCCGTTCCTGGTCGGCGCGGAGCTGATCGCGCCGCTGTTCCTGCACGGCGCCGCCGGCGCCGACGTGGCCGTGATCGAGGGCGTGATGGGCCTGTTCGACGGGCGCGGCAGCACCGACGAGGCGCTCCACCGCGCACGTCGCCCGGCTGCTGACGCGCACCGGTGCGTGCTGGTCGTCGACGCGGCCGCGCAGTCCCGCTCGGTGGCCGCGCTGGTGCACGGCTTCCCGGCGTTCGACCGGCGGGTGCGGCTCGGCGGCGTGATGCTGAACCGGGTCGGCTCGGCCGGCACGAGGAGATGCTGCGCGAGGCGCTGGACGAGCGGCGTGCCGGTGCTGGGCGTGCTGCCGCGCGACGACGCGATCGGCATCCCGTCCCGGCACCTCGGCCTGGTCCCGGTGGCCGAGCGGGACACCGCGGCGCCGCGACCGGCTGGCCGCGCTGGCTGTGCTGGTGGCGAAGCACTGCGACCTGGACGCGCTCGTCCGGCTGGCCCGCAGCGCGCCGCCGTTGATCGTGCCGGCCTGGTCGGCGCCCGACGCGGTCGGCTCGCCGGCCGCCGGGCGGCCGGTGGTCGCGGTGGCCGGCGGCCCGGCGTTCACCTTCGCCTACGCCGAGACGACCGAGCTGCTGAAGCTGCCGGCGCCGACGTCGTCATCGTCGACCCGCTGCGCGACGAGGCGCTGCCGGCCGGCACCGCGGGCCTGGTGGTCGGCGGCGGCTTCCCCGAGGTGTACGCCGCCGCGCTGGCGGCGAACGCGTCCGCTGCGCGACGGCCGTCGCCGCGCTGGCCGGTGGCGGCGCACCGATCGTGGCCGAGTGCGCCGGCCTGCTCTACCTGTGCGACGGCCCTGGACGGCGCGCCGATGTGCGGCGTGCTGCCGGCGGACGCGACGATGACCGAGCGGCTCACCCTCGGCTACCGCGACGCGGCCGGTCGACGGCACTGGACGGCGCGGCCGGTGCACGGGCACGAGTTCCACCGCACCGCCTGCCGTCCGGCGCACGGCGCCCAGCCGGCGTACACGTTCGCGGACGGTACCCGCGAGGGCTTCGTGCAGGGCGGTGGTGCACGCGTCCTACCTGCACCTGCACTGGGCCGGCGCAGCCGGCGCTGGCCCGTGACCTGGCTGTGGCGGCCGCCGGCGGCGTGGCATGAGCGGCCTCCTGCGCTCCGCAACCGCGCCGTGCTGGTCGGGGTCGGCGTCGGCCCGGGCGACCCGGAGCTGGTGACGGTCAGGGCGTGCGGGTGCTGCGCGACGCCGACGTGGTCGTCGTGCCGGTCATCGACGCCGGCGAGCAGGGCCGGGCCGAGGCGACGGTGCGCGCGCACGTCGGACACGACCGGTGCACCGGCTCGGTCTTCGCGCTCGACGACCGCGATGACGCGACGGCCGCGAGTCGGCCTGGGACGCGGCCGGCGGCGCGGTCGCCGCCGCGTACCGGGACGGCGCCGGCACGGTCGCGTTCGCGACCATCGGCGACCCCAACGTCTACACCACCTTCACCTACCTCGCCGACGACCGTCCGCGAGCTGGTGCCGGACGTCGTGGTCGAGACCGTGCCCGGCATCACCGCGATGCAGGACCTCGCCGCGCGCAGCGGGACCGTCCTGGTCGAGGGCACCGAGACGCTGGCGCTGCTGCCGCTGACCGCCGGGGTGCCGCGGTTCGACGAGGCGCTGGCACGCACCGACACCGTCGTCGCCTACAAGGGGGGCGGGAGCTGCCCGAGGTGCTGGCCGCGGTCGATGCCGCCGGCCGGCTGCCACACGCGGTCTACGGCGCCGCCCTCGGCCTGGCCGACGAGCAGATCATCCCCGCGGCCGAAGTGGACACCGGTCCGGCGCCCGTACCTGTCCACCGTGCTCATCACCTGCACCGCGCGGCAACCGGGGTGATCAGCTGTGACCGGCAAGGTCACGTTCGTCGGTGCCGGGCCGGGCGCGGCCGACCTGCTGACGCTGCGCGGGGCGGCGGCGATCGCCGCGGCCGACATCGTGATCTGGGCGGCCAGCCTGGTGCACCCGGACGTGCTGCAGCACGCGCGGCCCGGGGCGCGAGGTCGTCGACTCGGCGGCGCTGCCGCTGGAGGGCGTGCTGCGCTACTACCGGGCGGCCGCGGCCGCCGAGGGCTGCAGGTCGCGCGGCATCCACTCCGGCGACCCGGCGCTGTGGGGCGCGGTGCAGGAGCAGCTGACGAGTGCGCGCGCGCTCGGGCTGGCGACCGAGATCGTGCCCGGGGTGTCCAGCTTCACCGCGGTCGCGGCCGCGGTCGGCAGCGCGAGCTGACGATCCCGCGAGGTGGCCCAGTCGGTCGTCCTGACCCGGCTGGAGGGCGGCAAGACGCCGATGCCGGCGGGGGAGAGCGTGCGCGCGTTCGCCGCGGCACGGCACGACGATGGCGCTGTTCCTGTCGGCGGCCCGGTCCGGGCAGCTGCAGGCCGAGCTGCTGGCCGGCGGCTACCCACGCGGACACGCCGTGCGTGGTGGCGTACCAGGTCACCTGGCCGGACGAGCTGGTGCTGCGCTGCGAGCTCGGCCGAGCTGGCCGAGACGGTCAAGGAGCACAGGCTCTGGAAGCACACGCTGGTGCTGGTCGGGCCGGCGCTGGCCGCCGGCGGCACCCGGTCGCACCTCTACCACCCGGGCCACTTCCACGGCTACCGCCGGGCCGACCCGTCCGCCCGGCAGGTACTGAAGTCCACTCGGGACAGTCAATGACCGGGCTGGCCCGGCGGCCTCCGTCGCCCCGCAGCGCGGCGCCGCCGGCGGCAGCTGCGACGCTCACCCGGCGGGCCACCTCGTGACCGGGCCGGAGCTCCGGGAGCCGGACCTGCCGCGCACCGCGAAGGTGCGGACCCGGGCGCTGCGCACCGGCTGGACCACCGGCACCTGCAGCGCCGCCGCGGCGAAGGCGGCCAGCATCGCACTGGCCACCGGGCAGACACCATCTACAGTGGACATCGCCGCTGCCGACCGGGAACCGGGTCATGCTTCGCCGGTCGAGCTCGTGCGCCGTCACCCCGGCCGAAGCGACCGCGGTGGTGGTGAAGGACGCCGGCGACGACCCGGACGTCACCCACGGCGCGCACCTGACCGCGACCGTGAGCTGGCGCGGTCCGGCCGGCGTCGACCTCGCCGGCGGGGTCGGCGTCGGCGTGGTGACCAAGCCGGGGCTGGGCCTGGAGGTCGGCGGGCCGGCGATCAACCCGGTACCCCGCGGCGGATGATCACCGCCGCGGTCGGCGAGGTGGTCGACCTGGCGTCAGCGCGGCGTCCGGGTGGTGATCAGCGTGCCGGACGGCGAGCGGATGGCGCGCAAGACCACGAACGCCCGGCTCGGCATCCTCGGCGGCATCTCGATCCTCGGCACCACCGGCATCGTCCGTCCGTTCTCGACCGAGTCGTGGCGGGCCTCGGTCGTGCAGGCCGATCAGCGTCATGGCCGCGCAGGGCGAGCGGACCCTGGTGCTCTCCACCGGCGGCCGCACCGAGAGGGCGGCGATGCGGCTGCTGCCCGACCTGCCCGAGGTCTGCTTCGTCGAGGTCGGCGACTTCACCGGTGCCGCGCTGCGGCAGGCCGTCGCCGACGGCCTGCACCGAGGTCGTCTTCGTCGGCATGGCCGGCAAGCTCACCAAGCTCGCCGCCGGCGTCCTGATGACCCACTACACGAAGTCCACGGTGGACCGGGGGCTGCTGGCCGAGCTGACCCGCGCGGCCGGCGGCACCGACGACCAGGTCGCCGCGGTGGCCGGCGCGAACACCGCCCGGCACGCCTACGAGATCTGGGACCGGCCGGCCTCCTGCGCCCCGGCCGGCGACCTGCTCTGCGCCCGGGTCGCGGAGGTCTTCGAACGCTTCGCCGAAGGCAACCTGACCGCCGCCGTCGTCCTCGTCGACCCCGATGGCAACGACACCATCGCGACCGCCGGACCGGTGTACCCGTGACCCGGCAGGCCGGCCCGCCGGCTGGCCGGCCCGCCGGCATGGCGCGGGACGAAGCGCCGGTGCCCCGGCCGCCGGGCATCGCGGCCGGCGCCGCGGTGACGGTGGTCGGCATGGACGGCCGACCGCTGGTCCCGGTGGCGGCCGCCCGGCTGGCTTCGGCGACCCTCGTCGTCGGCGCCGACCGGCACCTGGCCGCGGTCGACCTCCCCGCTGCCGCGCGCACGGCCGTGCTCGGCGATGTCACGGTGGCGCTGGCGGCGATCGGCGCGGCCGGGGGCCGGTGGTGGTGCTCGCCTCCGGCGACCCCGGCTTCTTCGGCATCGTCCGGCTGCTGCGCGAGCCGCGGCTACCGGCCGGAGGTGCTGGCCGGCGTGTCGTCCGTGGCGGCCGCGTTCGCCCGCGCCGGCCTGCCCTGGGACGACGCCCTCGTGGTCAGCGCACACGGCCGGGCACTGCGCCGGGCCGCCAACGCCTGCCGCGCCCATCCCAAGGTCGCCGTGCTCACCGGCCCGGACGCCGGCCCGGCCGAGCTCGGTGCGGCACTGGCTGGCCAGCGTCGGCAGTCTGGTCGTCGCCGAGCGGCTGGGCGGCCCGGACGAGCGGATCACCGCCTGCACCCCGGCCGAAGCGGCCGCCGGCCGCTGGTCCGACCCGAACGTCGTCCTCGTCCTGGCCGCCGCACCGCCCACCGCGGCGGCCGCTGGACCGGGCTGGGTCGCGCCGCGGCGGCAGGTGCCGGCCGGCTGGGCGCTGCCGGATGAGGCGTTCGAGCACCGGGACGGGATGGTCACCAAGGCGGAGGTGCGGGCGGTGGCGCTGGCCCGGTTGGCGCCCGGGCTCGGCGACCTCGTCTGGGACGTCGGCGCGGGCAGCGGGTCGGTCGCGGTCGAGTGCGCCCGGTTCGGCGCCGCGGTGATCGCGGTGGAGCGGGACGCCGCGCAGTGCGACCGGGTCCGTCGCAACGCGACAGTCCACGGTGTCGAGGTCGAGGTAGTCGCCGGTGCGGCGCCCGGATGCCTGGCCGGCATGCCCGATCCGGACGCGGTCTTCGTCGGCGGCGGCGGCCCGGACGCGGTCGCGGCCTGCGCCGCCCGGGCGCCCGGGCGGATCGTCGTCGCGCTGGCCTCGGTCGACCGGGTCGGACCGGTACGCGACCTGCTCCGAGATGCCGGCTACCGGACCGGCGGGGTGCTGGTGCAGGCGTCCCGGCTGGTCGACCTGCCCGCTGGCGGCAGCCGGCTGGCCGCGACCAACCCGGTCTTCGTCCTGGACGGCCACCGATGACGGTAGCGCTGGTGACCGCGACGGCGGCCGGACGGGCCGCGGCGGCTGAGCTGTCCGGCCGCTGGCCGGACACCCGGACGTACCCGGTCGCCGAGATCGGGGTGGCGTGGCGGGAGTGCGAGGCGCTGGTCTGCTTCCTGGCGGTCGGCGCGGCCGTCCGGCTGCTGGCGCCGCTGCTGGCCGGCAAGGAGGTCGACCCGGGCGTGGTATGCGTGGACGAGGCGCGCCGGTTCGCCGTCGCGCTGCTCGGCGGGCACGGCGGTGGCGCGAACGCGCTGGCGGAGCGGGTGGCCGACGTGCTGGGCGGCACCGCGGTGGTGACCACCGGCACCGACGCCGCCGGCCTGCCCGGGCTCGACACGCTGGGCTGGCCGGTCGAGGGCGACGTCGCCGCGGTCACCCGGGCGATGCTGGACGGCGCCGGGTCACCCTCACCGCGGACGCCGAGCTGGCCGCTGCCGTCGCTGCCGGTGGTCGTGGCCCCGACCCCCATCCCACCGTCCATTGTGGTCACCGATCGGCTGGTGGACCTGCCCGGCCCGGTGGTGCTGCTCCGGCCGCCCAGCCTGGTGGTCGGTGTCGGCGCCAGCAGCGGCGTGCCGCGCGACGAGGTGCTCGGCCTGATCCGGGAGTCGCTCGCCGACGGCGGGCTGGCCGCCGAGTCGATCCGCGAGCTGTCCACAGTGGATGTCAAGGCCGACGAGCCGGGCATCGTCGCGGCGGCCGGCGAGCTGGGCGTCCCGCTGCTCACCTACCCGGCACAGACCCTGGCCGCAGTGGACGTGCCGAACCCGAGCGAGGTGGTCCGGGCCGCGGTCGGCACGCCGAGCGTGGCCGAGGCGGCGGCACTGCGCCAGCGGCGGCGAGCTGATCGTGCCGAAGCGCAAGTCGGCGCACGCGACGGTCGCGGTGGCCCGGGTCCGCCCGCGCGGCCGGCTCGCGGTGGTCGGGCTCGGGCCCGGCGCGGCCGACCTGATGACGCCGCGGGCCACCGCCGAGCTGCGCCGGGCCAGCGTGGTCGTGGGGCTGGACCAGTACGTCGACCAGGTCCGGGGCCTGCTGCGCCCGGGCACCCGGGTGGCGGCGAGCGGGCTCGGGGACGAGGAGCGGCGGGCCGGGCTGGCCGTCGAGCTGGCCCGGGCCGGGCACGCGGTCGCGCTGCTCGGCAGCGGCGACGCGGGCGTGTACGCGATGGCCAGCCCCGCGCTGGACGCCGCCGACGGGACATCGACGTGGTCGGCGTGCCCGGGGTGACCGCGATGCTGGCCGCCGCGGCCGCGCTCGGAGCCCCGCTCGGCCACGACCACGCCGCGATCAGCCTGTCCGACCTGCACACCCCGTGGCCGGTGATCGAGCAGCGGGTCCGCGCCGCGGCTACCGGCGACCTGGTCGTCGCGTTCTACAACCCGCGCAGCCGTGGCCGCGACTGGCAGCTGGGCGCCGCGCTGGCACTGCTGGCCAAGGAGCGGGCACCGGACACCCCGGTCGGCGTCGTGACCAACGCCAGCACGCCCGGCCAGACCGTCCATGTCAGCACGCTGTCCACAGTGGATGTCGAGCTGGTCGGGATGAGCAGCCTGGTGGTGGTCGGCTCGTCGTCCAGCCGGATCGTGGCCGGGCGGTTGGTGACGCCGCGGGGGTACCGGTGGCGCTGAGCTACGCGATCACCGCCGCCTGCACCGGCTGCGGCGCCTGCCTGCGGACCTGCCCCGAGCACGCGATCCGGCCCGGCGACGGCTGGCCGCTGCTGGTGCTGGCGCACCGCTGCACCGGCTGCGCCGAGTGCGTCGAGGTCTGCCCGGCGGACGCACTGGTCCAAATCGGACTGTCGCGGGAGGACGTCCGATGAGGACGGTGTCGGAGATCGAGCTGCGCTCGTACCGGATCCTGCGGTCCAGAGTGGACACCAGCGGCCTGCCGGTGCTGACCCGGGCGGTGGTGGAGCGGGTCATCCACGCCAGCGCCGACCTGGACTACCTGACCGACCTGGCGTCTCCGACGAGGCCGACCTGCGCGCCGGCTGGCAGGCACTCCGCGCCGGCGCGCCGGTGGTGGCGGACGTGCAGATGGTGGCGGCCGGCATCACCGCGCGGCGCGCGGTCTGCCACGTCGCGCAGGCCGTCGCGACGCCCGGCGAGACCCGCAGCGCCGCCGCGATCCGGCTCGCGCTGGCCGAGGTCGGCCCCGGCGCGGTCTGGGTGATCGGCAACGCGCCGACCGCGCTGGACGCGTTGCTCGCCGCGGACGCCCGGCCGGCGCTGGTGGTCGGCCTGCCGGTCGGCTTCGTCGGCGCGGTCGAGGCGAAGGCGGCGCTGCGCGCGTCCGGGCTGCCGGCGGTCAGCAACGTCAGCGAGAAGGGCGGCTCCGCGGTCGCCGCGGCCGCCGTCAACGCCCTGCTCTACGCGGAGGACCAATGACCTCAGAGCCGGCCCTGCTGATCGTCGGCCACGGCACCCGGGACACCACGGGGGTGGCCGGGTTCCGCCAGCTGGTCGAGCTGGTCCGGGGCCGGGTGCCGGTGCCGGTGGCCGGCGGGTTCATCGAGCTGTCCCCGCCACCGCTGCACGAGGCGGTGACCGAGCTGGTCGGTGCCGGCCACAACCGGCTCGGCGTGGTGCCGCTGGTGCTGGTCGCCGCCGGGCACGCCAAGGGCGACATGCCGGCGGCGCTGGCCCGCGAGGTCGGCCGGCACCCCGGGCTGACCTACCGGTACGGCCGCCCGCTCGGGCCGCACCCGACCCTGCTCCGGCTGCTGGACGAGCGGCTGGACGCCGTGCTGCCCCGGGCCGACCGGCCGGGCACCACCGTCGTGCTGGTCGGCCGCGGCTCCACCGACCCGGACGCGAACGCCGAGGTCGCCAAGGTCGCCCGGCTGCTCTGGGAGGGCCGCGGGCTGGCCGGCGTCGAGACGGCGTTCGTCAGCCTGGCCGAGCCGGGTGTGCCGGCGGCGCTGGACCGGGCCCGCCGGCTCGGCGCCGGGCGCGTCGTGGTGCTGCCGTACTTCCTGTTCGCCGGCGTGCTGCCGTCCCGCGTCGCCGCCCAGGCGCAGGCCTGGGCGCCGAGCAGCCGGCAGTCGGGCAGCCGGCGGTCGAGGTGCGCTGCGCCGCGGTGCTCGGTGCCACCCCCGAGCTGGCCGACCTGGTGATCGAGCGCTGGCACGAGGCGCTCGGCGGCGACATCCGGATGAACTGCGACACCTGCCTCTACCGCGTCGCGCTGCCCGGCTTCGAGCACCGGGTCGGCGCCGCGCAACACCCGCACCACCACCCCGACGACCCCAGCCACCAGCACACCCCGACCCACCAGCACGCCTGACGTGCCCATCCCACCCGTCGCGGAGCCGGTGGAGCCGGCCGACTTCGCGGCGCTGCGGCAGCACGGCGACCAGAGGTCGCCGACGGGATGCTCGACCTGGCGGTGAACGTCCGGCTGCCCGGACCACCGGACTGGCTGCGGGACGCGCTGGTCGCCGCCGTCGACCGGCTCGGCCGGTACCCGGACCAGGCGGCGGCGGTGGCGGCGGTGGCGCGACGGCACGGCCGGCCGGCCGGCGAGGTGCTGCTCACCGCCGGCGCGGCCGAGGCGTTCGTCCTGCTGGCCCGGGCGCTGCGGCCGGCCCGGGCGGTCTGCGTGCACCCGTCCTTCACCGAGCCGGAGGTCGCCCTGCGGGCCGCCGGCCACGCCGTCCAACGGCTGCTGCTGCCGGCGCCCTACCAGCTCGACCCGGCGGCGGTCCCGGCGGACGCCGACCTGGTCGTGGTCGGCAACCCGACCAACCCGACCGGCGTGCTGCACGACCCGGAAGCGATCGCGGCGCTGGCCCGGCCCGGCCGGGTGCTCGTGGTGGACGAGGCGTTCGCCGACACGGTGCCGGGGGAGCGGGGCAGCCTGGCCGGCCGGCGCGACCTCCCCGGGCTGGTCGTCGTCCGCAGCCTGACCAAGACCTGGGGGCTGGCCGGCCTGCGCGTCGGCTACCTGCTCGGCCCGCCGCGGATCGTCGCCGCCCTCGCCACCGCCCAACCCGCCTGGCCGGTCTCCACCCTCGCGCTGGCCGCCATCCAGGCCTGCTGCACCGCTCGCGGGCTCGCCGATGCCGAGGCGGCCGCGACGCTCCTGAGCAGCTGGCGGGCGGCCCTGCTGGCCGGCCTGGCCGACGTCGCCGGCCGCACCGCCGCGGCCAGCCGCGCCGGCCGGACCGATCCGGCCGGCCCGGTCGGCCCGGCTGGCCGGCCCGGCCGGGCCGGCCAGGAGCTGGCCGCTGCCGGCGGCGTCCGGGTCGTCGCGCCGTCGGCGACCTCGTTCCTGCTGCTGCACGTGGCCGGCGGCGCGGTGGTCCGGGAGCGGCTGCGCCGGGCCGGGATCGCCGTCCGGCCCGGGGAGACCTTCCCCGGGCTGACCGCTGATCATCTCCGGGTCGCGGTCCGCGACCCGGAGCGCACCGCCCTGTTCCTTGCCAGCCTTGCCAACGCCCTGGAGATCGACCCATGAGTGACGAACTGCTGGCCGCGACGATCGCCCGGATCGGCCCGCTGGACGGGCCGGCGGCCGCGGCCGCGCAGCTGCGGCAGCTGCGGCTGACCAAGCCAGCCGGTGCGCTGGGCCGGCTGGAGGAGGTGTCGGTACAGCTCGCCGGGCTGGCCGGGGTCTGCCCGCCGCCGCTGCCGGAGCCGGCCACGGTCGCGGTGTTCGCCGCCGACCACGGCGTGCACCGGCAGGGCGTCACGCCCTGGCCGCAGGAGGTGACCGCGCAGATGGTGGCGAACTTCCTGGCCGGCGGTGCCGCCGCGAACGTGCTGGCCACCCAGGTCGGGGCCACCGTCCAGGTGGTGGACGTCGGGGTCGCCGCCGAACTGCCGGCCGCGCCCGGGCTGCTGGCCCGCAAGGTCGCGCCGGGCACCGCGGACATGACCGGGGACCCGGCGATGTCCCGGGACCAGGCGGTGGCCGCGGTCGGAGTCGGCATCGCGGTGGCCGCCGAACTGATCGCCGCCGGCACCCGGATCCTGCTCACCGGCGACATGGGCATCGCGAACACGACCGCCAGCGCCGCCCTGATCGCGGCCTGCACCGGCGCCGACCCGGCCACGGTGACCGGGCGCGGCACCGGCATCGACGACGCCATGCTCGCGCACAAGGTGGACGTGGTCCGCCGGGCACTGGCGTTGCACCGGCCCGATCCGGCCGACCCGATCGGCGTGCTGGCCGCGGTCGGCGGGTTCGAGCACGCGGCGCTGGCCGGCTACATCCTCGGCGCCGCCGCCAGCCGGGTGCCGGTGCTGCTGGACGGGGTGATCGCCGGCAGCGCCGCGCTGATCGCGCAGCGGCTCTGCCCGGACGCGCTCGCCGCCTGCATCGCCGGCCACCGCTCGGCCGAGCCGGGGCACGCGGTCGCGCTGGAACACCTTGGTCTGCGCCCGCTGATCGACCTGGACCTGCGGCTCGGCGAGGGCACCGGTGCGCTGCTCGCCCTCCCGATCGTGCAGGGGGCGGCCCGCACGCTGCGCGACATGGCCACCTTCGACGCTGCCGGCGTCACCGACGGCGGCTGACCGTCCGCCACCAGGGCGGTCACGGCCTGCTGTCGGGCCGGCCGCAGACCCCCAATCATGCCCCCCGGATGGGGGGATTTTCCCCTGCCGGTATCCGTGCCGTAGCGGCCACGCTCTGGGTGTTGGGCAACCAGTGGCACCGGGAACCGGTGCCGCGAGCGGAACGGAGGACACGCCATGTGCCAGCACCAGATGAGCTGCCCCGGGGCGGACGCTCCGGACCACGCCGCCGCCCAGGTCGTCGCCGCGCATCCGGAGCAGGGCTGGAGCCTGCTATGCAACGGGGTGATCCTGTTCGCCGACACCGGCGAGCTGCTCCCGGACGGCAGCGCGGTCGCGCCGCACCGCCCGGGGCGGGCCTGCCGCCCGGTGCTCCAGCCAGCCGCGTAGACCTCGCAGGATCGGCTCGGGCCGCCGGCTAACCGAGGATGGCCCAGCCGTGTGCCGGGACCGTGACGGCTCCGGCCCCGGCTCCGGTCGCGGTGCCGGCGAGCACTCCGGTGGCCGGCAGTTCGAACTCGGCGGGCGTGTCGTCCAGGTTGAGGGCGACGAACAGCCGCTGGTCGCCGGCGGCGGCCTGGTAGCTGAGCTGGGTGTTGGTCAGCCGGATCGGCGTGACCCGGGCGCGGTGCAGCCAGGGGTGCCGGCGCCGTAGGCCGATCAGCAGTTGGTGCAGCCGGTACGTCGGCCAGCCGTACGGTGCGAGCGCGGCCGGGGCGGTGGGCAGCGCCGGCCGCACCGCGTCGTCGCCGCCGGCCCGATCCTCCTTCACGCCGCGGAACGCCTGCTCGTCCCCGTAGTAGATGGATGGGACCCCGCCGACCGTGAGCAGGACGACCAGCGCGTGCGGCAGGTGCCGTTCCGTCCGCAGCCGGCTGGCCAGCCGGGTCACGTCGTGGTTGCCGACGAAGGTGAGCGGCGCGAACGAGTCGAGGTAGCCGTTGTGCCGGCCCAGCGCCCAGGCCAGCTCGAAGAAGTTGCCGTCGTTCAGCGCGCTCCAGACCGCCTTCCAGAGCTCGTACTGGGTCACCGAGTCGAGCCCGGACGAGGCGACCACGCCGGCATAGTCGCCGTGGATCACCTCGCCGACGAACCAGGCGTCCGGATGGGCCCGGCGGACCCTCGGCAGCACCGCCGCCCAGAACTCCACCGGCACCGCGTACGCCGCGTCCAGCCGCCAGCCGTCGGCGCCCCGCTCCAGCCAGTGACACATGACCCCGGCCACGTACTCCTGGACCGCCGGCTCGGCGTGGTTCAGGGCGACCAGCCCGGGGTGCCCCTCGAACCTCTCGTACGACGGCTCGGCGGCTGGCCCGTCCGGCCGGTCCGGCCAGGTCAGCCGGAACCAGCCGGCCTCGGGCGCCGACGGCCCGCCGGCCAGGGCCCGGCGGAAGGCCGGGAAGCCCCGGCCGACATGGTTGAACACGCCGTCCAGCAGCACCCGCAGGCCCCGGCGGTGGGCGGCATCGAAGAGCCGGGCCAGGTCGGACCCGTCACCCAGCCGCGGATCGACCTGGAAGTGGTCGATCGTGTCGTAACCGTGCGTCTCGGCGGCGAACACCGGCCCCAGCGCCAGCCCGGAGGCGCCAAGTTCCACGGCGTAGTCGAGCCAGCTCTCGAGCTGGCCGAGCCGGTGCGCCGGCGCACCATCCCCAGTGCCGGCGGCACCGGTCGGGTCGGCGCCGACCGCCCCCAGTGGGTACACCTGCCACCACACCACGTGCTCGGCCCAGTGCGGCATCGTCACGCCGCGCCTGTCTCGGCCGGGGACACCGGCACGGCGGGGGCGGCGGCGAGCCGGTCGAGCAGGCTGGCGGCGATCCGCAGCAGCTGCGCTTCCGGCTCGGTCAGCTCGGCCAGCGCCGCGGCCAACCACCGGTCGCGCTGGGCCATATCGCGACCCAGCGCGGACCGGCCGGCCGGGGTGATGCTCAGCAGCGCCTGCCGCCCGTCATGGTGGCTGCGCTCCCGGCTGATCAGGCCGGTCAGCTCGAGCTCGGCGAACACCCGGGTCAGCGACTGCGGCTGCTGGTGCTCGGCGGCGGCGATCTCACCCGGAGTAGCGGCGCCGTAGCGGTACAGGTGGGCCAGCACGGTGATCTTGTTGGCGGTCAGCGCGCCGGGTGCCCGTTCCGAGCGCAGCCGGCGGGCCAGCCGCATGGAACCGCGCCGCACGTCCGCCGCGACGGCGAGCAACGGGTCCAGATAATCAGCAGACACACTCGTACGTTAACACTTACTATCTTGACGTCAGAAGCCTTTTGAACAAGGAAACGATCGTACGCGATGAGTAGCATTATGGCGCGGTTGCCCGGCGGGCTGGCCGAGCTGCGGGCCACCGCGGTCGCGATGGCGGCGGTGCTCGGCAGCTTCGGCACCGCGCTGCTGATCGAGGGCTGGGCCGGTCTGCACACCGACGTCGTGGTGCTCGCGGTCGCGCTGGCCGTCACGCTCAGTCGCAGCCAGCGTGACGTCGAGCTGCGCCACCTGCTGCTCGGGCTGCTCGTGCTGCCGGTGGTCGCGCTCGGCGCCAGCCAGGCGGGCCTGCTGATGGCCCGCAACCCGGCGCTGGGCGACACGCTGTTCGCCGTCGCCGTGAGTGGGTCGATCTGGCTGCGCCGGTTCGGCGCCACGGCCGCCCGGGCCGGCACCCTGCTCGCGACGCCGTTCCTGGCCATGCTGATCACGCCGGTGCCGCTGACCCACGAGGACGCCCGCTCCCTCTGGACGCCGGTGCTCGGGCTGCTCGCGGTCGGCTGGGTCACGCTGACCCGGTTCACGGCCGAGTGGCTCAGGTTCGTCCGGCCGGCGGGCGCGGTACCGGGCCCGCGCGCGGCCCGCCTGATGCGGTCCGGGCGCCCATCCGCCGGCCGGCTGCCGGCCAGCACCCGGATGGCGGCACAGATGGGCGTCGCGCTCGGGCTCGCCTTCCTGGTCGGGCACCAGGTGTTCCCGCGGCACTGGCCCTGGGTGGTGCTGACCGCGTTCATCGTGTCCAGCGGCAACCGCGGCCGCGCCGACGTGCTCTACAAGGCGGTGCTGCGGCTGGTCGGCGCGTTGGTCGGGGTGGCGGCGGCGACCCCGCTGGCCGGCACGTTCGGCCCCGGCGACAAGCGGGCGATCGTCGTGATCTTCGCTGTGCTCGCGGTCGGGAGCTGGCTACGGTCGATCAACTACGCGTTCTGGGCCGCCGCCGTGACCACGATGCTCTCGTTCCTCTACGGCTACCTGGGCGAGTCGGCCACCGGCCTGCTCGGCGGACGGCTGCTCGGCATCCTGCTCGGCGCGGTGATCGCGGTCGGCGCCGCCTGGCTGGTGTTCCCGGTGCCGACCACCGGTGTGTTGCGCCGCCGCACCGCCGATGCCCTGGCCGCCCTCTCCGACTTCCTCGCCGCCGCCCGGGCCGAGCCCGCCGCCCGAGCCGAGCCCGTCGTGCGGGCCGAGCCCGTCGTGCGGGCCGAGCCCGCCGTGCAAGCCGAGCCCGTCGCCCGGGGCGGGTCGGTCGTCCTCACGTCGCAGCGCACCCAGTTCGAGGCCGCCGTGCTGCTGCTCGGCCAGCTCGCACCGCCGCTGCGCGCGCACCGCCTGCTCGCCCGCCGCTGGCGCGCCGGGCCCTACCAGGCCGACATCATCGACACGCTGCGCCGCTGCCGCGCTCCAGTCGGCGCCATCGCCCGGCTCGGCACCGCCGACCCGAGCGCCCTTGCCGCCGCAACCTGGCAGTCCGGCCAGCTGGCCCGGGCGGTCGGCAACCTCCGGCGCGCCCTCGTCGGCCGCCCCGCCCCGGATGCCGCGGCCCCGATTGCCGCGGCCCCGAAGGCTGGCGCTGGCGGCACCGGTCCGGGCCGGGCTCCGGAGGTGTCGATGAACGGTGACGCCGGCTCGCCGGTGGGCACCGCCGGTGGCAGCGCCGAGCTGGCCGCAGCGTTCGCCGAGCTCCGCGCCCTGCTTGCCGACCTCGCGGTCAGCGTGCACGCGGCACGTCCGCGAGCCGGCCCGCTGGCCGGGCGCCGGCGCCGGCGCCGCGAGCCCGGCAAGCCGGGGGAGGGCGGTCCTGATCACCCCGAGGTCAGCACCCGGGGGCAGCCCGAGGCGCACCAGCGTGCTGATCCTCAGGTGACCCGGCGTTCCTGGCGTCGTACCGCGAGCTGAAGTCCGTCGACCAGCGGGCCCACACCGCCCGGACGAACCGGCCGGGAGACCTGCGCACTGCGCCGGTACGACAAGAGCGATCACAACGTGCGGTCCGATCGGACGGAACGGTTCGGCGGGGGCGGCCGGGCAGTCCTGGCGTCATCAGCGACACCAGCCCGCTCGGACGGACATTCACCGGATGCGAGCCGTGAACCGGGCGGGACGGGCGCCAGGGCCGGCCGGTCGGCCGACGGCGTGGGCCGGCCGGTTCCTCATAGGCTCGGCCGACGGGCCGAAGCTCAGGACAGGAGGCCCGGGGTTCGGGTATGGGCGAGTGCGGGGGGCCGCGGCATGGTGGTTGTTCCGGCGGGCAGCATCCTGCAGCTGCGCACTGGTGACCTGGACAGCGTCGAGCTGCTGAACCTCGTCGCAGTTCCGATCACCCGGGACGCGGTCTTCGACGTGCTGGTGCTCTCCGAGGTCGGCGAGGTCGAGGAGGGCATCATCGAGCTGCCCACCCGGGCCGGCCTGTTCCGGTTGCCGGCCCGGCTGAAGCGCGAGGAGAGCCAGGTCGTGCTGACCTCGGGCGAGCCGCTGGATCCGCTGCAGCGCCGGCGGGCTCCGCGGAGCGGGCTGGTGCTGCCGCTGCGCGGCGCCGCGCAGATCCGCGGCGAGAACGGCGACCTGGCCGAGCCGGGCGGGCTGATCACCTTCCACGGGCACACCGTGGACGTCGCGCCCGGCGGCCTGCAGGCCCGGCTGGTGTCCGACGTCGGGCTGCGGCTGCCGCCGAACCTGCAGAGCATCTTCGTCGAGCTGGACCCGGGCAACCCGCAGTCGGTCGCGGTCGGCCTGACCGTCGTCGCCTTCCGCTCGGACGTCCTGCGGGCCCGCTTCTCCTTCATCTCCCTGGCCGACTGGGCCCGGCTCCGCGAACGCAGCCGCGACCAGTCCTGACGGCCGCCTCGGCCGAGCCGATCGGACCGTTCCTACCTCGGCGCTGGGCCCTCTGGCGTCGGACCACGCCACCGTCGGCCGCCACGGTGTCGGGTCGTCTCGGCGTTGCGCCATTCTTCGGCCGCCGCGGCCGTCCGCCGCGTTCCGGGCCTCGACGGTCCACTGTGGACTATCAGCGGTGCCGGAGGCCGTGGCGGCCGGTGCGCGCGAGCGCGGCCGGGTAGGTGTCGACGCCGCGGTCGCCGTGTGTCACCGTCTCCCATAGCCTGCCGGGCCTGCCGGGCCTGCCGGGCCTGCCGGGCCTGCCGGGCCTGCCGGGCCTGCCGGGCCTGCCGGGCCTGCCGGGCCTGCCGGGCCTGCCGGGCCTGCCGGGCCTGCCGGGCCTGCCGGGCCTGCCGGGCCTGCCGGGCCTGCCGGGCCTGCCGGGCCTGCCGGGCCTGGGTCGGCGGCGGCCGGCTCGGGACGTAGGCGGGTCTGGCGGAGGCCGGAGAGGCAGGAAGTGTCGATTTTTCGGGCCGATCGACGCGTCGGTGGGTATCTCTGTACTGCTGGCGTGCTAGTAAGCACGGAACCTGTATGTGGAGGAGATGAGGATAGTGGCGCGCTCGCCTCGCGGATTGTCCACTTCGGACCTTGAGCGGATCCGGACGACGCTCGCCGGCGGGCGCAGGCCGAAGGTCGTGTTCACCGACGCGGCCGGCCAGCTGGCCGGGCAGCAGGGGCAGGTGGTCGAGCTGACCGACCCGGCCAGCAACGACGAGTGGGTGGTGGTCCGGTTCGGCAAGGACACGCTGCCGTTCGCGCCGACCGATCTCGCCGTCGCGCCGAAGGTGCCGGCCGCCCGCCGCGGCGGCCGCCCCGGGCAGCTGGCGACCCCGGTGGAGACCGCGGCCGCGCCTGCCCCAGCCGCCACCCCGGCGGCCGCCGCACCCGCCGCCCCCGCGAGCGCCACCCCTGCGAATGCCAGCCCGGCCGGCGCCGGTCCGGCCGCCGAGCCGGCCACCCGCAAGCCGGCGAATGCCAGCCCGGCCACCGGTGCGGCGCGCAAGCCGGCGTCCGAGCCGAAGCCCGCGCCGGTCGAGGTCGCCCGCCGGCTGACGGCCGTGCCGAGGGCCGAGACGGAGCCGGCGCGGCGGCCGGTCCGGGCCGAGGCGCAGCCCGAGGCGGCGCGCAAGCCGGCCCGGAAGTCGGCCAAGGGCAAGGCGCCGGTCGCGCTCACCGTGACGTTGAGCTACGCCGGCGGCGAGTGGACGGTCGCCGCCCAGCAGGGCACCCGGGCGCTGGCCCGGCCCACGCCCATCCGCCCGGCCGAGGCGTTGCAGATGGTCGGCCAGCTCGACCTACCCGAGGTCGCCGACGCGGTCGAGGAGATCGTCAACACCGCCCGCGCCGAGGCGGAGCAGGAGGCCGACCGGCTGCGCGCCGAACTGGCCGAGATCGAAGCCCGGCTGGCCGAACTCCCCGACCGGCACTGACGCCGGGCTCACCCGGCTCACCGCCGGGCCACACCGGCCGGTGTCAGCGACACTCGGTCCATCCCGCCAGAACGGCTGGCCTGCGGCGGCTCGGCCAGGGCCAGCCCGCGATGGCGCGGCTCGGCCGGCCCGCGTGGCCCGCCTGCGGCGCTCGCTCGGCCCGCAGTGCTTCGACTCGGCTGCGGTGGCTCGGCTGACCCGGCCGGCGGTCGTCGGCCGGCAGGTGGGGCGGCTTGGCCGCGGTGGCTCGGCTGGCCCGGCCGGCGGTGCGTCGGCCGGCAGGTGGGGCGGCTCGGCTGCGGTGGCTCGGCTGGCCCGGCCGGCGGTGCGTCGCCCCGCAGGTGGGGCGGCTTGGCCGCGGCGGCTTGGCGGGCCCGCGGTGGGTTCAGTGGGAGAGCAGGTCGCCGGCGGGGTGGCGCGGGTCGGGTGGCGTCGGCAGCGGGAGGAGGTCGTCCGGCAGCGGCATGGCGACGGCGCCGGCACCGGCCCGCGGCCGGGGGTGGCGCGGCACGACCCGGCCGGATGAGCCGCCGCGGCCGGGGTAGATCAGCAGGCCGTTCACCGGGTCGGGCACCGCGTCCAGCGCGGCCTGCACGGCGGGCAGTTCGCGGAACCGCGTCCAGGCGTCCTCGTCGACGAACTCGACCTCGAAGACGAGCCCCCAGTCGCGCACCAGCCAGGACCAGTTCGTCGCGCCGTGCGTGAGCGCCGCCTCGATCAGAAACTGATCATGCGCGTCCTGCCAGCGCGTCGCGGGGAACGGACCGTTGAGGACCTCGATCGACATCCACCACATAGTGCCGTCGACAGTAATCCCGCTCATCCGGTTCGGCCACCGTCAACCCGGACGGTGGCCTCCGGCTCGCGACCGGTCAGCGGCTCTGCAACGCGTCCAGCGCGATGGCGAGGCCGAGGATCACCCGGGAGTCGACCGGCGGCGGCTCGTTCAGCACCAGCCGGTAGTGGTCGCGGAACGTGGCGATCTTGTCGTAGACGCCGACGACCCGGCCAGCGCCGAGGATGTCGAAGTGGTACTTCAGCGGGAACGGCAGGTCGCCGATGTACGGCAGGAAGTCCCAGACCCGGCGGAACGCCGCGATGCCCTTGCTGCGCTCCTGCACCCGCAGTAGTTCGCCGGTCTCGCTCGGGTCGAACACCACCCAGGTGCTGCGGGTCAGCGACGCGCCGAACGCCTTGCCGAAGGTGCCGATCCGGCCGCCGGCCTCGTCCAGCACGTCGTACCGGGAACCGAGGTCGATGACCTTCCGGGCCTTGATCCGGAACGCCACCCGCTGCTGGCTCTCGTCGGTGTAGAAGATGATCTCCTCACGCAGCTTGAGCCGTTTCTGCCGGACGTAGCCGACCGGCCCCTGCGGGCTGGCCACCGAGTAGACGTTGGCCATCGGGGTGATCTTCTGCTTGACCGTGTATTCCGCCCACACCGGCTGAGTCACGCGGGGGACCTTACCAATCTTGTGATACCGGGCGGGCCGGCCGGCCTCGCATACACTGGACGCCTTGTGAACGCATTCACAAGGGGGGTGGGCGGGGTGCGCGTGCGACTGCGGGAACGGCTGTTCCGGCGCGGTCGGCCACCTGGGCTGCGGACGGCCAAGACCACGCTGGCGGCGGTGCTCTCGTTCGTGCTGGCGGAGCGGCTGCACACCAGCCCGGAGCCGGTGCTGGCGCCGCTGACCGCGCTGCTGGTGGTCCAGCTCACGATGTACGAGACGGTCGCGCAGGGCCTGCAGCGGGTGGCCAGCGTGCTCGCCGGGGTGCTGGTCGCGGTCGGCGTGGCCAGCGTGGTCGGGTTGAGCTGGTGGAGCCTGGGCGCGGTCGTCGCGGTGTCGCTGATCCTGGGCCGGTTGCTGCGGCTGGGCCCGCAACTGCTGGAGATGCCGATCAGCGCGATGCTGGTGCTCGCGGTCGGCGACGCCGCGGCCGGGCACGCGGCGGTCGGCCGGGTCTACGAGACGCTGATCGGCGCGGCGGTCGGGGTGGCGGTGAACGCGGTCATCGCGCCGCCGCTGTACCTGCAGCCGGCCGGGGACGCCGTCGCCGAGCTGGCCGAGCGGCTGGCCGGTTTCGGCCGCGGGCTGGCCGAGGGGTTGCGCGCCGGCTGGTCCCGGGCGGCGGCGGACCGCTGGCTGACCGAGGCGCGGGCGCTCGGCGGCGAGGTCGCCCGGGCCGACCGGACGCTGGCCCGGGCCGAGCAGAGCGCCCGGCTGAACCCGCGCGGCGGCCGGGCCCGCGACGTCCAGCCGCGGCTGCGGATCGGCCTGACCGGCCTGGAGCACTGCTACGTCACACTGCGCAATCTCTGCCGGGCGCTGCTGGACCGCACCTTCTACGTCCCGGCGGACGAGGAGGCCAGCGCCTTCGGTGCGGAGAGCCGGTCCGCGCTGGCCGATGTGCTGGACACCGCCGCGGCCGCGGTCGAGAGCGTGGTCGCGGTCACCAACCCGGGCCAGGCCGAGCTCGGCTCGGCCGACGCGGCCCGGGCCGAGGTGGAGGCGCGACTGTCCGACCTGCAGCGCCACCGGGACCGGCTGGCCGGCCTGCTGCTCGTCGACCCGCACGCCGACCAGGGCGCCTGGCAGCAGCACGGCGCGCTGCTCGCCGCCGTCGACCGGCTCCGGGTCGAGGTCGAGGCCGCCGTCCGGCCAGCCGGGGCGGCCTGGCGCCCGCCCCGGATCAGCGACCGGCAGCGGCAGGCCGTCCGCCGCGCCCTCGACACCCGCACCCGCCGGCGGCGGGCCGCCCGCAGCGCCCCGGAGCCGGACCGCTGAAGCACCGGCGACCGCCCCGTCGCCCGACCGCCCCGTCTCGCGACCGCCCCGTCTCGCGACCGCCCGACCCGCGGCCGTCCGACGCGGGGGCCGTCCGTCCTGGCCGTCCGTCCTGGCCGCCCGTCCCGGCCGTTCGTCCCGCGGCCGTCCGACCCGCCCGCCGATCCCGCGGCCGTCCG
Source organism: uncultured Actinomycetota bacterium (assembly GCA_963714145.1). GTDB lineage: Bacteria > Actinomycetota > Actinomycetes > Mycobacteriales > CADCTP01 > JBBWZH01. The sequence goes on from OY970235.1 coordinate 1,170,312, forward strand.
TCCCGGCCGTCCGACCCGCCGCCGGCGGGCGCCCGGGCAGGCGCGTACACCTGCTCACCCGCGGGGCCGGGCCCGGGCCGCCCGGCTGGCCGGGCCGGCGGGCCGGTGCGACGCTGGCGCGATGCGGACGCTGCGCACCCCGGACGACCGGTTCGCCGACCTGCCGGACTTCGCCTTCGAACCGCGGTACGCCGAGGTGCCGGACGGCGCCGGCGGCTCGCTGCGGATGGCGTACGTCGAGGCCGGGCCGGCGGACGGGCCGGTGGTGCTCTGCCTGCACGGCGAGCCGAGCTGGTCGTTCCTCTACCGGAGCATGCTGCCCGTCCTCGCCGCCGCGGGGCTGCGCGCCGTCGCGCCGGACCTGGTCGGCTTCGGCCGGTCGGACAAGCCGACCGAGGTGGCCGACCACAGCTACGCCCGGCACCTGGAGTGGGTGCGGGCCCTCGCCTTCGACGTCCTCGACCTGCGCGGCAGCACGCTGGTCGGGCAGGACTGGGGCGGCCTGATCGGGCTGCGGCTGGCCGCCGACCACCCCGACCGGTTCGCCCGGCTGGTGGCCGCGAACACCGGGCTGCCCACCGGCGACCAGCCGATGCCGGCGGTCTGGTGGCGGTTCCGGGAGGCGGTGGCGCGGGCGCCGGTGCTCGATGTGGCCCGGCTGGTCCAGGCCGGCTGCCGCGGCCAGCTCAGCCCGCGGGTCCGCGCCGGCTACGACGCCCCGTTCCCGGACGCGTCCTACCAGGCCGGCCCGCGCGCCATGCCGCTGCTGGTGCCGACCGCCCCGGACGATCCGCAGACCCCGGGCAACCGCGCCGCCTGGGCCACGCTGGCCGCCTCGCCCACCCCGATGCTGGTCGCCTTCTCCGACGGCGACCCGATCACCGGCGGGATGGCCCCGGCCCTGGTCGCCGCGATGACCGGCGCCAAGGGCCGGGACCACCCGACGGTCACCGGCGCCGGCCACTTCCTCCAGGAGGACGCCGGCCCCACCCTGGCCCGCCATGTCATCGACTTCATCCGCAGCAGCTGAGCCGCGAAACAGTGGCCCGGGCAGGATCGGTCCGGCGCCGGGAGACCCCGGCGCCGGCCAGGTAATGCCGTTGCGCGATGAGGCACCGCCGTTCGGCGGCGTGATCTTGACCGGTGCGGGGTACTGCCGTGGAGGCTACGGTGGCGTAGGTTACTGCTGCGTACGTGACAGTTGGCGCGGGTAGCGCCCCGAGTGGATCGGTGATCATGACTCGTGCCGGGGGGCCGATAACCAGAGCGGAGTACGCGGCCCGGGTGGCGGCGCTGCGCGGGCGGCTGGCGGCGCTGCCGGCGGACCAGCCGGTGCGGCTGCGCAAGGGCACGTCGAACCTGTTCCGGCCGCGCGCGGCGAGCGACGCGCGGCTGGACGCGAGCTGGTTCGACGGCGTGCTGGAGATCGACCCGATCGCCCGCACCGCGGACGTGCTGGGCCTGACCACGTACGAGCACCTGGTCGCGGCGACGCTGCCGTACGGGCTGATGCCGTTGGTGGTGCCGCAGCTCAAGACGATCACGCTGGGCGGCGCGGTGACCGGGCTGGGCATCGAGTCGACCTCGTTCCGCAGCGGCTGCCCGCACGAGTCGGTGCTGGAGCTGGACATCCTCACCGGCGACGGCCGGGTCATCACCGCCAGCCCGGACAACGAGCACGAGAGCCTGTTCCGCGGGTTCGTGAACAGCTACGGCACGCTCGGCTACGCGTTGCGGCTACGGATCGAGCTGGAGCCGGTCAAGCCCTACGTCCACCTGCGGCACCTGCGGTTCGACTCGGCGGCGGCGGCGGTGACCGCGATCACGGCGATCGTCGCCGGCGGTGAGGTCGACTTCCTGGACGGCACCTGGTTCTCGCCGGCCGAGATCTATCTCACCCTGGGCAGCTTCACCGACACCGCGCCGCGCACGTCCGACTACACCGGGCAGCAGATCTACTACCGGTCCATCCAGCAGCGCGAGGAGGACTGGCTCACCGTCCACGACTACCTCTGGCGCTGGGACACCGACTGGTTCTGGTGCTCCCGTGCCTTCGGCGCGCAGCACCCGGTGGCCCGCCGGTTCTGGCCGGGCCGCTGGCGCCGCTCGGACGTCTACTGGCGGATCATCGCGCTGGAGCGCCGGTTCCGGGTGCAGGAGCGGCTGGAGCGCCGCCGCGGCAAGCCGGATCGGGAGCAGGTGGTCCAGGACATCGAGGTGCCGGTCGACCGGCTGCCCGAGTTTCTCGACTTCCTGCACGAGCGCACCGGGATCCAGCCGGTCTGGCTGTGCCCGCTGCGGCAGCGCGACCCGGCCGCCCGCTGGGATCTCTACCAGCTCGACCCGGCGACCACATACGTCAACGTGGGCTTCTGGTCCAGCGTGGAGCTGCCGCCCGGGCGCGGCGACGGCTGGCACAACCGGGCCATCGAGGAGAAGGTGGCCGAGCTCGGCGGCCACAAGTCGCTGTACTCCACGTCGTTCTACCCGCCCGAGGAGTTCTGGGCCAGCTACGGCGGCCCGGCGTACGAGGTCCTGAAGAAGACCTACGACCCGGCCGGCCGCCTGCTCGACCTCTACACCAAGGCCGTCCGACGCGGCTGATCCCGCCCGCCGGCCATCCCCGCACCCCCCCACGGCGAGGAGGACCCATGCCCCTGACCCCCCAGCCCGTCGCGCGGACACTCGGCACGGTGCTCGGTGACGCGCCGATCGCGGTCGAGGCGTACGACGGCAGCCGGCACGGCCCGGCGGACAGCCCGGTCCGGGTCGTGCTGCACTCGCCGAAGGCGCTGTCGTACCTGCTCACCGCGCCCGGCCAGCTCGGCATGGCGCGCGCCTACGTGGCCGGCGAACTCGAGGTGCACGGCGACCTCTACACCGCGCTGACGCTGCTGTGGAGCGACCGCGTCGGCAAGCTGTCCTGGCCGGACCGGCTGACCCTGCTGCGCGGCCTGGACCCGAAGGCGCTGCGCTGGGTCGACCCGCCGCCGGAGGAGTGGCGGGCCCGCCGGCTGCGCACCGGGCTGCGGCACTCGCCCAGCCGGGACGCCGCCGCGATCAGCCACCACTACGACGTCTCGAACCGGTTCTACGAGCTGGTGCTCGGCCCGTCGATGACCTACACCTGCGCCTGCTACCCGGCCGCGGACGCCAGCCTGGAAGAGGCCCAGGCGCACAAGTACGACCTGGTCTGCCGCAAGCTCGGGCTCAAGCCCGGGATGCGGCTGCTGGACGTCGGCTGCGGCTGGGGCGGCATGGTGCGGCACGCCGCCGAGCACTACGGGGTCCGCGCGCTGGGCGTGACGCTGTCGGCCCGGCAGGCCGAGTGGGGCACCAAGGCGATCGCGGAGGCCGGCCTGCTGGAGCTGGCCGAGGTGCGGCACCTGAACTACCGGGACGTCCGGGAGCGGGACTTCGACGCGGTCTCCTCGATCGGCCTCACCGAGCACATCGGGATGAAGAACCTGGCCGGCTACTTCCGGTTCCTGCGGTCCCGGCTGCGCCCCGGCGGCCGGCTGCTGAACCACTGCATCACCCGGCCGACCACCACCGAGCGGACCCGTACCGACGCGTTCATCGACCGCTACGTCTTCCCGGACGGCGAGCTGGAGGCCGCCGGCACCCTGATGTCGGCCATGCAGGACAACGGCTTCGAGGTGCGGCACGAGGAGAACCTGCGCGAGCACTACGCCCGCACGCTGGCCGGCTGGTGCGCCAACCTGGCCGCGAACTGGGACGAGGCGGTGCGCGAGGTCGGCCGCGGCCGGGCCCGGGTCTGGGAGCTGTACATGACCGGCTCCCGGCTCGGCTTCGAGCGGCGCACCATCGAACTGCACCAGATCCTCGGCGTCCGTACCGACGACGACGGTGACGCCGCCTTCCCGCTCCGGCCGGACTGGGGCGTCTGAGCCGCTTCCCGCTCCAGCCGCACTGGACGGCGCAACGTGTACTAGGCCGGCCGACCTACGCCTGTCGTGTTCGTTTTGCGACAAACGGCATGCCACGATGCCCACGTGCGTGACATGGAGATCGCCAAGGTGGTGGCCGCCGCGGCCAGCGGCGACCAGCGGGCGTGGGCCGAGCTGGTGCGCCGGTACGCCGGGCTGGTCTGGTCGACCGCCCGGCAGATCCGGCTGCCGGCGCAGGACGTCGAGGACGCCAGCCAGCTCACCTGGTTGCAGCTGTCGCTGCACATCCGGTCGCTGCGGGACCCGGGCGCGATCAGCGGCTGGCTGGTCACCACCGCCCGCCGGGAGGCGCTCCAGCTGGCCCGCCGCCGCTGGGACCAGCCGCTCAGCGACGATCTCCTGGAGACGCCGGACCAGACCGGCAGCCCGGACGACGAGCTGCTGCGGGCCGAGCGGCAGGCCCTGGTCCGGACCGCGCTGGACACCCTGGACGACCGCTGCCAGCGGCTGCTGCGGATGCTGGCCCGCGAACCGCCCAGCAGCTACCGCGAGATCAGCGTCGAACTGCCGATCCCGATGGGCAGCATCGGCCCGGTCCGGGCCCGCTGCCTGGAGCGGCTCAGGTCGGCCATCGGAGCGCAAGGGTATTAATCCGGTGGCCGGGTCGCTCCAGCAGGTAAAGGAGTAACCGATGGACGACGACGAGCTGATCGACCTACTGCGGACGGCGCTCGCCGCCGAGCGGACCGGGCCGGCCGGCCGGCCCACCAGCCCGGCTGACCGGCCGGCTGGCGGCTGCCCCGGCCGGGGCAACGCCGACGTGGCTGATCTGACCGGTGGGGTTGGGCCGCCCGGTGGGGTTGGGCCGCCGGGTGCGGTTGATCTGACCGGTGGGGTTGGGCCGGCCGGGCCGGACGACCCGGACCGGCTCGCGGTGCCGGCGCGGGCGATCCGGGCCGCGGAGGCGGCGTTCGACCTGCTGCTGATGGGTGATGACATCGCCGCGGTGGTGTTCGACTCGGCGACCAGCCCGGCCGGCGTCCGCGGCTCGGTCGCGCGGCAGCTCAGCTACCGGTTCGAGGACGTGCTGATCGACTGCGAGGTCGGTGCCGACGGCCTGCTGGCCCAGGTGCAGCCGCCGGTGCTGACCGGCCTGGAGCTCTGTTCGGCGGACGGCGAGCGCCGCCCGCTGGCCCTGGACGAGCACGGCCGGGCCAGCGTGCGGCCGGTGCCGGCCGGCCCGATCTGCCTGCGCGGCCGCCGGGCCGGCCGGCCGGACGTGATCACGCCCTGGTTGGTCGCATAGCGACGGCCGACCCTGACCGGGGGGCGGTCAGGGTCGGCCGGGATGGTGCGGCCGGCGATCGGGTCTGCCCGGGCCGGCTGGCCGCCGCGGTGAGCCGCGGCGGCCGGGCCGGGCTAGCCGCGGCTGGCGGGCCGGGCGACCAGCCGGTGCCGGCTCGTGGTGACCGGCCCGCTCGGCGCCGGCACCACCGGCTTGCCGTTCAGCAGCGGGTACCGGTCGGCCAGCCAGCTGATGGCGGCCACCGCCAGGTTCTGGTTCGCCGGCGGGTCGGCCATGAACTCCAGCAGTGCCGCGGCGACCAGCGGGGCGGCGAACGAGGTGCCGCTCCAGTTCGCGGTCAGGTTGAACGGGCCGATCTTGTTGGTGCCGAAGCCCACGGTGCCCGGCCCGAACGCGTTTTCCACTTGGCCGCCGAGCGCCCAGACGTCGGTGGAGAGCGGGTCGCTGAAGGTCGTCGGCTGGCCGGCATGGTTGGTCGCACCGACGCCGACGACCTGCTCGAACGCGGCCGGGAACGCCGGCAGCAGCGGCAGGCCGCCGCCCACGTTGCCGGCCGCGGCCACGAACAGCACGCCCGGCCAGGCCCGGACCAGCTGCTCCAGCGCGGCCGGCGGGTGGTTCGGCTCGGCGAACGTGCCGCAGGACAGGTTCACCACCATGGTGTCCGGGTGCTGGTTGAGGTAGGTGTTGATGGCGGTGGCCAGCCCGAAGTCGTCCACCCCGCCGGTGTTGTCGAACACCCGGCGGACCGTCACGTCCGCCCCCGGCGCGGCGCAGGCCAGCACGCCGCTGACGAACATGCCGTGTGAATCGAACAGGCCCAGCACCTGGTTCGGCCCGGGCAGGGTGATCAGGTCGGCGCTGGTCGCCGCGGTGACCCTGGCCAGATAGGGACGGCCGGTGTGGAAGCTGGTCAGCAACCCGCTGTCGAACAGGACCACCTCGCCGGTACCCGGGAAGTTGCCGGTCGGCGGGGTCGCGGTGGACGGCACGGGCAGCCCGTCGCCGCCGCTGCTGACCCAGGGCTGCAGGATGTAGTTCGCGGTGACGACCTCGGCCAGGCTGGGTGCCTTGACGGCCAGCAGCTCCAGTTGCTTCAGGGTCGGCATGGTGCCGCCGACCTGGACCAGCGTCAGGCTCTGCCCGGCCGCCTTGCCCGGCGTCAACTGCGCCAGCGGCCGGACCGGTGCCTCCGGCCCGAGCACCTCGGCCAGCTCGGCCACCACGCCGTTCGGGGCGATGAGCTGCCCCTCGACGACGCGGATCGGCCGGCGGACCCCGCCGCCGCCGGGTGGGGCCGGCCGCTGGCTGGCGTTGCGCGGATGCATTGCATACCTCCAGTAGGAAATGTGCCTCTACCATTCGCGAGGTGGCTCCCGTGCCCGCGGATACACCTGAATGGCGGATTGCGAGCCGCGCGTTCGATCTTGCGCTGGCCGAGCCGGAGCAGGCCGTAACGCTGGCGACGAGCGCGATCACGGCCGCCCGCCGGCACCGCGACCCGGCCGAGCTCGCGCTGGCCCGGCACGCGCTCGGTCTGGCGCTGCGGTACCTGCAGCGGATGCCCGAGTCGGTGGCCACGCTGCGCCAGGCCGTGCGCACGGCGACCGCCGCCGGGCTGCTGGTGGAGGCGGCGCTGGCCCGGCGCAGCCTCGCGGTCAGCCTGACCTACATCGGCCGGCACCGGCTCGCGCTGGCCGCACTGGACCAGGCCGCGGCGGTGCTGTCCGGGGTGGAGCTGCAGGAGCTGATCGTGCAGCGCGGCACCGTGCTCTACCTGCTCGGCCGGCCGGCCGAGGTGGTCGCGACGGTGCCGTCCGCGCTGTTGCCGCTGACCGCCGCCGGCAGCCTGGTCTGGGTGGCCCGGGGCCGGAACGCGCTCGGCCTGGCCGAGGTCGAGCTGGGCCGGTTCGCCGACGCCGAGGACTCGTTCCGGCAGGCCGAGGAGCTGTTCGAGCAGCTCGGCCAGCACGCCGACGCGGCCGGCAACCGGCACAACCGCGGCTGGGTCGCCTCGCTGCTCGGCGACGTACCGACCGCGCTGCGCCACTACGAGCAGGCCGAGCAGCGGTTCGCCGCGCTGCACCTGCCGCTGGTCGAGCTGCAGCTGGACCAGGCCCGGCTGCTGCTCGCCGCCGGTCTCGGCGCGCAGGCCGTCGCGGTGGCCCGCCGGGCGGCCGGTGAGCTGGCCGGCCGTGGCGCCCAGCTGATGTACCCGGACGCGCTGCTGATGCTCGGCGAGGCCACCCTGCTGGCCGGCGACGCGGCCGCGGCGACCCGGGCCGCGCAGCGGGCCCGGACGCTGTTCCACCGGCACGGCCAGCCCGGCCGGGAGGCGCAGGCCCGGCGGCTCGCGGTGCGGTCCCGGTTCGCGGCCGGCGAGCGCGGTGGCCGGCTGCAGCGGGAGGCGTTGCTCGCCGCCGCCGGGCTGGAGCAGGACCGGCGGTCCCCGGTCGCCGCCGACGCGATGCTGATCGCCGGCCGGCTCGCGCTCGAGCGGGGCGACCGGGCCGGCGCCGCGCGGGCGCTGCGCGCGGTCGCCGCGGGCCGCCGGCACGGCCCGGCGCAGGCCAGGTCACAGGCCTGGCTGGCCGCGGCGCTGCTCCGGCTGGACGGCGGTGACCGGCGCGGCGCGCTGGCCGCGCTGCTGGCCGGGCTGCGGGTGCTGGAAGCGCACCAGGCCGGCCTGGGCGCCATCGAGCTGCGGGCCAGCGTCGCCGGGGCGGCCGGCGAGCTGGTCGGGCTGGGCCGCCGGCTGGCGGTGGAGTCCGGCCGGCCGCGGCAGGCGCTGCGCTGGTTCGAGCACGGCCGGGCCACCGCGCTGCGGCTGCCCCCGGTCCGCCCACCGGCCGACCCGCAGCTGGCTGCCGCGCTGGGGGAGCTGCGGCTGCTGGCCGGTCAGCCGGACAGCCGGCGCCAGCGCGAGCTGCGTGACCTGGTCCGGCGCCGGACCCATCGGCTGGTCGGCGCGGCCGGCCCGGTCAGCCGGCTGGCGCCCACCGTGGACCGGATCCGGCCGGTGCTGGGCGACCGGGCCCTGGTCAGCATCTGCGCGGTGGACGGCCGGCTGCACGCGGTCGTGATCACCGCCAGGTCGATCCGGCTGCGCCCGCTGGCCACGCTGGCCGACGTCTCGTACGAGGCCGGCTTCCTGCTGATGGCGCTGCGTCGGGTCCTGCTGTCCGGCGCCGCCGGCCCGGCCGCCCTCCGGTCCGGCGCGGTGGCCGGGATCGCGCCGGCGCCCGGGTCCGGGGTCGGGCCTGGGTCCGGGGACGGGACCGGGTCCGGGGACGGGCCTGGGTCCGGGGACGGGACCGGGTCCGGGAGCGGCGCCGACGGTGGCCGGGCGGGCGGCCGGGAGCCGGACGGCGCGGCCGGCCGGGAGGCCTGGGCCGCGGCCGGCCTGGCGGCGTTGACCGCGGCCGGGGCCCGGGTGGACCGGCTGCTGCTGGCCCCGCTGCGGCCGCTGCTCGGCGACCGGGACGTGGTGCTGGTGCCACCGGCCGCGCTCTCCACGCTGCCGTGGCACGCGCTGCCGACGGTCGCCGGCCGGCCGGTGGTGGTCGCGCCGTCGGTGGCCGCCTGGTCGGCCGCCAGCACCCGCCCGCCGGCGATCGGTCCGATCGCGCTGATCGCCGGGCCCGACCTGCCGCACGCCGAGCCGGAAGTCGCCGCGCTCGCCGCCCGCTACCCGGCCGCCACCGTTCTCACCGGACCGGCCGCGACCGCCGCGGCCACCCTGGCCGCACTGGACGGAGCGTCGGTCGCGCACCTGGCCGCGCACGGCACGGTCACCGCGGACAACCCGCTGTTCTCCGCGGTCCGGCTGGCCGACGGCCCGCTGATGGCGTACGACCTGGAGCGGATCGGCCGGCCGCCGGCGACCGTGGTGCTGTCCGCCTGCGACAGCGCGGCGAGCAGCGTGCAGGGCGAGGAGCTGCTCGGGCTGGCCGTGGTGCTGCTGCACGTCGGCGCCTGTTCGGTGGTCGGCACGGTCGCCCCGGTGCCGGACCAGGCCGCGTTGGCGGTGACCGGCGGGCTGCACCAGCTGATCGCGGCCGGTGTCCCGGCGCACCAGGCGCTGGCCCGTACCGTCGCCGGGTTGCGCGCCGCGGACGCGCCGCCGCTGGTGCAGGCGACCGCGCTGGCCTTCGTCGCCGTCGGCGGCACCCCGGGCCATCGGCCGGCGAACCCACCGGGGCCGGTCGCGGAGCGCGACTAGTACATTTGGGCCAGGATGAAACCCTATACTCCAGCCCGGTGTAGACCACCCACTCTGTAACTCTAAGTGACTGTTTGAGTAGGTCTGGCTGAGCCGAAGGGGTGAGGTGGCGCTCGACATCGAGGTGCGGCTGCTGGGGCCGGTCGAGGTGTGGGTGGCGGCTCGGCGGTTGGATCTCGGCCCGCGCAAGCAGCGTCTGGTGCTGGCTGTGCTCGCGTTGGAGCCCAACCGGGTGGTGCCGGTCGAGCGGCTGATCGAGGTGCTGTGGCCGGACCGCCCGCCCGCCTCGGCCCGGGGTGCCGTCCAGGTGAGCGTGTCCCGGCTGCGCGCGGCGCTGGCCCGGGCCGGGGTAGCGGCGCCGGTCGCGCTGACCAGCCAGCCCGGCGGGTACAGCCTGCAGCTCGACCCGAACCTGGTCGACGCGTCCCGGTTCCGGCTGCTGGTCGAGCGGGCCGGCACCGCGCCGGACGAGGTCGCGGTGGAGCTGCTGCGGTCCGCGCTGCAGCTGTGGCGGGGCGAGCCGTTGCTCGGCACCGCAACCGGCGAGATCGGCCGCCGGCTCGGCCAGCCGCTGGTCGAGGCCCGGCTCGGCGCGCTGGAACGCCGGCTGGACGCGGAGCTCCGGCTGGGCCGGCACCGCGACATCGTGGACGAGCTGGTCGCGGTGGTCGAGGAGCATCCGCTGCGGGAGCGGTTCGCCGCCCAGCTGATGCTCGCGCTCTACCGGTGCGGCGAGCCGAGCCGCTCGCTGGAGGTGTACCGGGCCAGCCGGCGCCGGCTGGTCGCCGAGCTCGGCCTGGAGCCGGCCGCCGAGCTGCAGGAACTGCACGAGGCGGTGCTGCGCACCGACCCGGCGCTGGATCTCGTCCCGGCGCCGGCCCCGCCCGGGCCGGCCGCGCCGCCGGAGCCGCGGCAGCTGCCGGCCGACGTGCCCAGCTTCGTCGGCCGCGCGGCGGAGCTGACCGAGCTGGACGGGCTGCTGCTGTCCGGGGCGCCGCCGCCGGTCGCGGTGGTCACCGGCGGCGCCGGGATGGGCAAGACCGCGCTGGCCCTGCGCTGGGCGCACCGCAACCTGGACCGGTTCCCGGACGGCCAGCTGTACGTGAACCTGCGCGGTCACGCCACCGATCCGGCGCTGCCCCCGGCCGAGGCGCTGGCCCAGCTGCTGCGCGGGCTGGGCACCGCGCCCGAGTCGATCCCGCTGGCCGAGGGGGAGCAGGCCGGGCTGTACCGGTCGCTGCTGGCCGAGCGCCGGCTGCTGATCCTGCTGGACAATGCCGCGAGCCCGGCCCAGGTCCGCCCGCTGCTGCCCGGCAGCCCGACCTGCACGGTGCTCGTCACCAGCCGCAACGACCTGCGTGGCCTGACCGCGCTGGGGGACGCGCACCGACTCACCCTGGACGTGCTGCCCGAACCGGACGCGCTGGCCCTGCTGGACCGGGTCCTCGGCGGCGGCCGGGTGTCGGCCGAGCCGGCCGCGGCGGCCGAACTGGTGGCGCTGTCCGCCCGGCTGCCGCTGGCGCTGCGGATCGCCGCCGGCCAGCTGACCGGCCGGCAGCACGGCACCTTCGCCGGCTACACCGCCGAGCTGCGGGCTGGCAACCGGCTGGCCGCGCTCGCCGTGGTCGGCGACGAGCAGGCCGCGATCCGGGCCACCTTCGAGCTCTCCTACGCGGCGTTGCCGGAGCCGGCCCGACGGCTGTTCCGGCTGCTCGGCCTCGTCCCCGGCCCGGACCTGACCGCCGCCGCGGCAGCCGCCCTGGCCGGTTCCGGGGTGCCGGAAGCGACCGGCTGGCTGGACCAGCTCACCGCCGCGCACCTGGTCAACCAGCACGAGCCGGGCCGCTTCACCTTCCACGACCTGCTCCGCCTGTACGCGCTGGAACTGGCCCGCGCCCAGGACCCGCCGCAGGACCGCCAGCAGGCCCTGCACCGGCTGCTGGACGACCACTACCTGGCCACCGTCGACGCCGCCGCCCGCCGCCTCTACCCACACGTCCTCCGCCTGCCCGGCCCACCGCCGCCGACCCGCCTGACCGAGCCGACCCCGACCGACCCGATCCGCCTGACCGGCCCGGCCGGGCCGGGGCCGCTGGCCGCCGCGGTGCCGACCGTCGAGTTCGGCGAGGCGAGCGCGGCATCGGCCTGGCTGGACCGGGAGCGGCCGAACCTGCTGGCGGCGATCCTGGCGGCGGCCGAGCAGGGCCTGCCCCGGTCGGCCTGGCTGCTGGCGGACGCGCTGCGCGGCTACTTCTGGCTGCGCTGCGAGCCACTGGGCTGGCTGGCCGCGGCCCGGTGCGCGCTGGCCGCCGCCGAGGCCGCCGGTGACCGGCCGGCGCAGGCGGCGGCACACCTGAGCCTCGGCGCCCTGGACAGCCGGCAGGACCGCCCCCGCCAGGCGATCGACGACTACACCCGCGCCCTGCGGCTGGCCCGGGACACCGGCTGGCTGCAGGCGCAGGCCGCCGCGCTGGGCAACCTCGGCTCGGTCTACCACGACATCGGCGAGATGGACCTGGCCGCCGACCACCTCGCCAGCGCGCTGGCGCTGAACCGGCAGCTCGGCCTGGTCGAGGGGCAGGCGGTGAACCTGGCCCACCTCGGCTGGCTGCACGCCGACCTGGGCCGCCTCCAGGACGCGGCCGAGCACTTCCGCCAGGCGCTGGAGCTGGACCGGCGGACCGGCTCGCGCAGCGGCGAGGCGGTCGACCTGACCAACCTCGGCGAGGTCTACCACAAGCTCGGCCACCTGGACGCCGCACAGGACTGCCTCACCCAGGGCCTGACCCTGCACCGCGCCATCGGCGACCGCGGCAGCGAGGCGGACGCGCTGGCCAGCCTGGCCGCCGTACACGCCGAGGCCGGCCGGTACGCCGAGGCGCTGCGGCTGGGCCGCAAGGCGCTGGCCGACGTCCGGGCCGAGGGGCACCTGGAGTTCGAGGCGAACGCGCTGTACGCACTGGCCGGCAGCTGCCTGCTGGTCGACGACCACCGGCAGGCGGTCGAGTTGTACCAGGAGGCGCTGCGGCTCGCCCCCGGCGGCAGCCTGCGCCACAAGGTGCCGCGCACCCTGGTCGCCCTGGCCACCGCATACCAGCGGCTGGGCGAGGCGGACGCCGCGGTCGCGCACGCGGTCCGCGGCCTGCGGCTGGCCCGCCGGTACGGCTACCGCCTCGCCGCCGGCCTCGCGCTGACCTGCCTGGCCGAGATCCGGCTGGCGGCCGCCGAGCCGGCGGCCGCCATCGACTACGCCGAGCAGGCACTGGCCGTGCACGCCGAGACCGGCCACCTGCTCGGCGCCGCCCGTACCCATCTGGTCCTGGGCCATGCCCTTCGGGCCACCGGCGCCGCCGACCTGGCCGAGCGCCACTGGACCGAGTCGCTGGCCCTCTACACCCGCGCCGGCTCCGCCGCCGCCCGCCCGGTGGCCGCCCTGGTGCACCGCCCCGCCCCCGGCCCGCCGCGGCCCGGCCCGCAACAGCCCGACCCACCCGGCCGCCCCGCCCTGCGCCGTACCCGGCACTGACCCGATCCGGGCTGGACGGTCGGGCCTGGCCAGCACTGTAAATAACCGCTAGGTTAGCTAACCAAGTGGTTGAGAACCCGTGGCCACGGACCAGCTCAGCACTACCTGCGCGCCATCCAGCAACCGGAGGACACCTCATGAGCACGTCCGATGAGCCAGGCGTGACCACGTACCGCACGCCGAACGACCTCGAGATCGTCGCCACCCGCGTCTTCGCCGCGCCGGTCGAGCTCGTCTGGGAGGTCTGGACCAATCCTGCACACCTGCCGAAGTGGCTGCTCGGCCCGGACGGCTGGGTGATGACCGACTGCGAGATCGACCTGCGCCCGGACGGCGGCTGGCGGTACGCCTGGCGCAACGTCGACGCCGGCGACGTGCTGGAGACCCGCGGCCGGTATCACGAGATCGACCCACCGCGACTGCTCGCCGGCACCGAGCTGGCCCGGGACGGCTCGCCGGCGGCGGAAAGCACCCTGACGTTCACCGCGGACGCCGCCGGGACGCTGCTGACCCAGCGGCTGCGGTTCGGGTCGGTCGAGGCCCGCGATGCCGCCCAGGCGTCCGCGATGGCTGCCGGCATGGATGCCAGCTTCGATCGGCTCGACGGGTACCTGCGGTCGATCCGCCCCGACCCCGGCGGCACCGACCTGGGCCTGGACGTGCTGCTCGAACTGGTCCCGGTCCCGGTCGCCGACATCGACCGCGCCCTCGCGTTCTACCGCGACGCGCTCGGCTGGACCCTGGACGTCGACATCAAGCCTGGCGACGGGGTCCGGATCGCCCAGCTGACCCCGCCCGGCTCCGGCTGCTCGATCCTGCTCTCCGCCGGCATCCCGGATGTCGAGATGCCGGTCGGCTCGTTGCGCGGCCCGCACCTGGTCGTGGCCGACATCCAGACCGCACGGCAGGCGCTGCTCGACCGCGGCGTCGAGGTGGGCGAGGTGACCGAGCCGGGCCAGGGCGTCGCCTACGCCGCCTTCACCGACCCGGACGGCAACACCTGGCTGCTGCAGGAGATGAAATGGCGCGCCGCCGACTTCGGCCCCACCGGTCGCCGCGCCACGTAGGGCCGCCCGCGGCCTGCCGCCAGCCCGGTCGTCCGCCCGGCCAGCCGTCCTCCTGATCGGCCATCCGTCCGGCCAGCCGTCCTCCTGATCGGCCGTCTTCCCGATCGGCCGTCTTCCCGCCCGGCCGCCCGCCCGGCCGTCCGCCCGCCCGGCCGGTCGTCTTCCCGCCCGGCCGTCCGCCCGGCCGGTCGTCCTCCTGATCGGTTGTCCGCCCGGCCGGTCGGCAGGGCGACCGGGCCGTCCTCCCGACCGGCCGCGGTCGAACGTTTGTCCACAGGCCAGTCGCTTATCCACAGATTCGCCGCAGGCCTGGCGACCTCGACCGTGATCCGGAGAATCGAGCTGTGCGTCCGGCCGGGAGCGGGCCCAGGGTGGGCCGGCGGTCCGGGCGGGCGACCTGCCGGGTGGCGGCACCCGGCAGGCGCCGATGACGGAGGAAGGATGGGCGGCATGCTGGTAAAGACGCTTGATGTACCTACTTACGGTAGATACATTAGAGCCATGGAGACGATGGGATTGCGGGAGCTCAACCAGAACCCTTCCAAGGCCGTGGCCCGGGTGCGGGCCGGCGAGACGATCGTGGTGACCGACCGGGGCCGGCCGGTGCTGCGGATGGTGCCGGAGGTCGAGCAGCCGGGTGCCCTGCACCGGCTGGTTGCGAACGGCGGGGCGACCGCTCCGGCCGAGCAGGGGATGCCGGAGCTGATCCCCGACCTGCTGCCGGAGATCGACAACCTGACCGAGACGCTCATCGCCGACCGCGACGAGGGTCGATGATCTACTTCGATTCCAGTGCGCTGCTGAAGTTCGTGAAGCAGGAGAAGGAGTCTGCCGCGCTGCGGAGTTGGCGGCAGACACTCCCTGCCGGCGTCGAGATGGTGACCAGCCAGCTCTCCACGTTGGAGATCAGCCGGACCCTGCTGCGGGCGGGCGCGGACAAACAGCGTGTCCCGTACGTCGCCGGGCAGGCCATCCGCGGTCTCTACCTGGTAGACGTCACCAGCACCGTGCTGAACCGGGCCAGGGCCTACGGCATTCGCCGGCTCGGCTCGCTGGACGCCATCCACCTGGCCACCGCCGACCCTTTCCTCACTGAGCTGACCGACTTCGTGACGTACGACGACGAACTCGCGGCCGCCGCCGCTGAGCTCGGCCTGCCGGCCGCGGCGCCGGCCTAGCGGCGGCACCGCCGGGCGGCGGCGGTGGGCCGGTCCGGCACACCTGCGGGTGCTCCGGGATCGCGGCCGGCTAAGTTGGGCTGATGCGGCCGACCGCGCTGGTGCTCGACTGGGGTGGGGTGCTCACCCCGCCGTTCCGGGCCTGTCTCACCGGCTGGGCGCGGCGGGAGGCGGTCGACCTGGACGGCTTCCTCGCCGTGCTGGCCAGCCACCTGGGCGCCGCGGCGACCGTGCCGGCCGAGCGGAACCCGTTCCAGGCCGTCGAGTGCGGGCAGTTGCCGGTCGCCGAGTTCGAGCTCGCGCTGGCCGGCCTGCTGCCGGCCGACCGGCCGGTCGCGGCGGACGGCCTGCTGGGCCGGATGTTCGCGGACTTCACCCTGGTCGAGCCGATGGTCGAGGTGGTCCGCCGGGCCCGCGCGGCCGGGGTGCCGACCGCGCTGCTGTCCAACTCCTGGGGTCAGCCGTACCCGGAGGCGGTGCTCGCCGAGCTGTTCGACGCGACCGTGTTCTCCTGCGCGGCCGGTGTTCGCAAGCCCGACCCGGCCGCTTACCTGCTGGCCGCCCGGCTGCTCGGCACGGAGCCGGCGCAGTGCCTGTTCGTCGACGACATTCGCAGCAACGTGGCCGGCGCCGAGGCGGTCGGGATGACCGGCCTCTGGCACCGCGACCCGGCCGAGACGATCCCCGCTATCGCGGATCGCCTCGGCCTGCCCGGCGAGCCGCCGCGGTAGGTCAGCCGCCCACCGCGGCCGCCGGCTGACTGTCCACTTCGGACTCGCGCCGCCCGGTGCCGCCCGGCTCGGCGCGGCGGTCGAGTTCGGCCAGGCCGACCAGGTCGTCCGGCGGCGCGTCGGGCACCTCGGCGTCGAACCGGGACAGCGCCCGGGTCCGGGCCGACCCGCCGACCACGGCCGCGATCGCCAGCGCGAACAGCACGTACAGGGCGGCGATGCCGCGCCCGGGCCCGGTGCCGATCACGGCGCCGAGCGAGCCGGCCAGCGGACCGTGCTCGGCCACCAGCGGCCCGACCAGCCTGCTGCCGTACGGGCCGACCACGCCGAAGCCGAGCGGTAGCGTCGACCAGGCGATCATCGTGTTGACCGCGATCACCCGGCCGTGGAACCGCTGCGGCACCTTGGTCTGGATGATCGTCCCGTAGATGCCGTTCACCAGGGCGAGGCAGAACGACATGCCGAGCGCCCCGGCGGCGACCAGCGGCACGGCCGGGCGCAGGCCGGTGACCAGGCAGCAGGCCGCCAGCGCGAGTGCGGCCAGCAGCACGCCGGCCATCCGGCGCCGGCGCGGCCCGCCCCAGGCAGCCATCGTCAGGCCGCCGGCGACCGCGCCGGCGCCGGTGGCCACCGCGACCGTGCTGACCGCGCCGAGCCCGGCGAAGCCCAGCACCAGCGGCGAGAGCAGCAGGAACAGCGGCGAGAGGAACACGTTCAGCAGCACGAAGAAGAGCAGCATCGCGCGGAACCCGGGCTGACCCAGCGCGTACCGGAAGCCGTTCGCGATCTCGGTGCCGACCGGCTCGCGGCGCCGCCGCCCCAGCGTGGCCGGGAACCGCACCAGCGCGGTGACCAGCACCGCCACCCCGTAGCTGAGCACGTCGAAGACCAGGATGCCGGTCAGCCCGACGGCGGCGAGCAGCCCCACGGCGGCCAGCGGCGCGAGGAACCCGGCCAGCCCGAACGCGGTCTGCATGACCCCGTTTGCGTGCCCGAGGTAGCGCTTGGGCACCAGCTGCGGCACGGCCGAGAGGTACCCGAACCGCTGGAACGCCAGCGCCGCCGACAGCAGCGGGAGCAGCGCGTAGATGTGCCCCACCCGCAGCGTCCCGGTCACCGCGAGGACGAGCAGGACGGCCTGGGTCAGCCCGGCGGCGGCGTCCCCGGCGAGCATGATCTTCCGCCGGTCGTGCCGGTCGGCGATCGCCCCGGCCAGCGGCGCCAGCACGATCCCCGGTACCAGCCCGAGCACCGCCATCAGCCCGAGCCGGGCCAGCGAGCCGGTCTGCAGGTAGATCCACAGCGGCACCGCGAACTGGGTCAGCGCCGACCCGGTGATCGACACCAGTTGGCCGAGGGCGACGAGCAGGAACCGCCGCATGCTCGGGCGCACGCCGCCGGCCGGCATGGCCGCGGTGCGGGCGGGCAGCCGGCCGGCGGCGGGCGGCCCGTCCCGGCGCCGGCCGGACCGCGCCGCGGCCGGCGGCCCGAGCCCGGGCAGCTCGGTCACCGGGTCGGCCCCGGCTGTGCCCCCGGCTGGGCCCGCGGCGGTGCCCGCGGCCGTGCGGTCAGCGGTGCCCACGGCCCGCCGCTGGTACCGGCGTTCGATGCCGGCAGTCGAGCCGGACGCAGCCGTACCAGCCGTACCGGCGGTGCTGGGGCCGCCGGTCCGCGAGGCGGCGGCCGTGGTCGCGACCGCGTGCAGCCACCAGGTGGGGTCGGTGCCGTCGGCGCCGGCCCGGGCGGCGGCACCGAGCGCCGACGCGCTGCCGCTGGCCAGCGCCCGGTGGGTGCGGGTGATGATCTCGGCGAGTTCCGCGGCGCGGAACGACATGAAGTAGTGCCCGGCCTCGTCGAGCACGACCAGCCCGGCGGTGCCGGTGAGGAAGAGCCACTCGCGGTACCGCTCCGGGTAGTAGTCGGTGCCCGGGTCGCGCTCGCCGATCACCGAGATCACCGGCGCGGCCAGCTTCGGCACCCCGGCGTCGAGCAGGGCGGTGTAGTACTCCTCGGCCCGCCGCGCGTCCGCGCGCATGACCTGGATGAGGAACCTCAGCTGGTCCGGGGCGAGGCCGCCGACGTCGGCGCCCATCGCGCGCAGCCAGTTCGCGTGCACCCGGTCGCCGCGGATCCGCTCCATCAGCCGCAGCCGCGCCAGCGGGCCGAGGAACCGGCCGCCGGGCCGGGCGAACGGGAAGATGCCGCCGAGGTAGACCGCCTCGACCCGGCGCCCGGCCGCCTCCAGCCGGCGCGCGATCTCCACCGCGAGTGCCGACCCCGGCCCGCAGTGGCCGTAGAGGACCAGCGGGCCGCTGACCCGGTCCAGCACCTCGGCCACACAGGCGGCGGCGGTCTGCTCGATCGGCTGCTGCTCCTCGGCCAGCCCGATGTCGTGCCCCGGCACCGCGACCGCGTACAGCGCGGCGGTCGCCGGCAGCGCGCCGGCCAGCGGCTGGAACACGACGGCGCTGGCCCCGCCGTACGGGACCGCCACGATCGAGAGCCGCCGGTCCGCGCCGGACCCGGCTGGGGTCAGCTCCTGCAGCAGTCGCCGGTCCCGCTCGGACTCGGGCAGCCCGACCAGCTCGGCCAGCCCGCGCACGGTCGGGTTGGTGAACAGGTCCACCACGCTGACCGGCGAGGTGCCCTCGGGCAGCGTCCGGCGCAGCCGGGCCACCGCCTGGGTGGCCAGCAGCGAGTGCCCGCCCAGCTCGAAGAAGTCGTCGTCCAGCCCGATCCGCTCCAGCTTCAGCACGGTGGCCAGCACGCCGGCGATCAGCTGCTGGGTCGGCGTCTCCGGCCGGACGTACCCGACCGTCACCGGCCGGTCGTCCGGCGCCGGCAGGGCCTGCCGATCCACCTTGCCGTGCGCCAGCCGGGGCAGCTCGTCCAGCCAGACGAACCGCGCCGGGATCAGGTGGTCCGGCAGCCGCTCGCCGAGGTACCGCCGCAGCTCGGCCGGCGACACGTCGCCAGCCGAGCCGCTGTCGCCGGCTCCGGCCCTGGGGTCGGTCGTCCCGCTGGCTCCGCCGCTGGCGGCGGCCCGGGCGCAGGGACCGGCTCTGTCGGCGGCGCCGTCGTCGGCGCTGGCGCCGGCCGGGTCGTCGGTCGTGCCGTCGGCTCCGGCGGTGTCGCCGGCTCTGTCGGCGGCGTCGTCGTCGGCGCTGGCGCCGGCCGGGTCGTCGGTCGTGGCGCCGGCTCCGGCGGTGTCGCCGGCCGGGCCGTCGGTCGTGCCGTCGGCTCCGGCGGTGTCGCCGGGAGTGGACCGTTCGAGGTAGGCGACCAGGCGCAGGCCGGTGCCGTCGTCGCGGGCGGTGACGACGGCCTGGGCGAGTGCCCGGGTGAGTGCCGGGTGGGTGGCCAGGGCGGCCTCGACCTCGCCCGGCTCGACCCGGTAGCCGCGGATCTTGACCTGCTGGTCGCGCCGGCCGAGGAACTCCAACTGCCCGTCCGGCCGCCAGCGGGCCAGGTCGCCGGTCCGGTAGAGACGCGCGCCGGGTGGCCCGTACGGATCGGGGACGAAGCGGTCGGCGGTCAGGCCCGGTTGGCCGAGGTAGCCGCGGGCCAGTCGGTCACCGCCGACGCACAGCTCGCCGGGGAGCCCGGGCGGCACCAGCCGCAGCCGGTCGTCCAGGACGTAGCAGGCGGTGTCCGGCAGCGGCCGGCCGATCGGCGTGCCGCCCGGGTCGACCGGCCCCGGGGCGACCTCGTAGGTGGTGACGCCGACCGTGGTCTCGGTCGGCCCGTAGTGGTTGACCACCCGGCACGACCCACCCGCGGCCCGCCCCGCACCGGCCAGTTCGGCGGCCCAGCCGTGCCCGGACGCCTCGCCGCCGAGCAGCAGCACCCGGTGCGGCAGCAGCTCGCCGGCCGGTACGTCGGCGGCCAATGCGGCCAGGTGCGTCGGGGTGAGCTTGAGGTAGTCCAGCCGCAGCCGGCGCACGGCCGCGGCAAGTTCGACGCCGGACGAGCGGCGGGGCAGCAGGTACAGGCAGCCGCCGGTACTCAGCGCCAGGTAGAGCATCGTGACGCCGAAGTCGTAGGAGAGCGACTGCAGCAGGCCGTAGCGCGCGCCCGGCTCGACCGCCAGCCGGCGGCGGATCCCGGCCAGGTAGCGCAGCACCTGCCGGTGCGCGACCGCCACGCCCTTGGGCCGGCCGGTCGACCCGGACGTGTAGATCACGTACGCGAGGTGGTCCGGGCCGGCCGCACCGGGCAGTGGCTCCTGCTGCCCGACGAGCCCGCTCCGGTCGGTCCGGTCGGCCAGGTCGGCCAGGTTGGGCCGGTGGGCCGGGTCGGGGTGGTTATCGTCGGCGTCCAGCAGGATCTCCGGGCCGGTGTAGCCGGGGATCCGGTCGCGTACCGCCGTGTCGGCCAGCAGCGCGCCGACACCCGCGTCGGCGACCAGGAAGCGCAGCCTCTCCGGTGGCTGCTCGGGGTCCAGCGGCAGGTAGGCGCCGCCGGCCTTCAGCACGCCGAGGATCGCCACCGCGGCGGCGGCCGGGGCCTCGACGCAGACCGCCACCCGGACGTCCGGGCCGACGCCGAGGCGGCACAGCCGGCGCGCGATCCGGGCGGCCCGCCGGTCCAGCTCGCCGTGGGTGAGTACGTCCGCCGCCGGGCCCGCACCGGCCACGATCGCCGGCGCGTCCGGGGTCGCGGCCGCCGCCCGACCCACCAGCCCGGCCAGCGTCCGGTCGGCCGGCTCGTCGCCGGCCTCGCCGAGCGACCAGCCCAACACCCGCTCCCGCTCGCCCGGCAGCAGCAGCGGCAGCTCCGACAGCCGCCGGCCGGGGTCCGCGAGGGCGGCCCGGGCGAACGCCTCGAACCGCTCGGCGAGCCGGGCGACCGTCGCCGGGTCGAAGATGTCAGTGCGGTAGGTGAGCACGCCGAACAGCCGCCCGTCCGGCCCCTGCTGGCCGTGGAAGGCCAGGTCGACCCGGGTGTACACGGTCGGCACCCCGCCCGGCTCGGCCGCCAGCCCAGCCCTCGGCCCGGCGCCCGGCTCGGCGTTCGGACCGCCCGGCTTGGCGCCCGGCTCGGCGTTCGGACCGCCCGGCTTGGCGCCCGGCTCGGCGTTCGGACCGCCCGGCTCGGCGCCCGGCCCGGCGCCCGGTCCGCCCGGCTCGGTGGTCGGCCCGGCGGCGGGAGCGGCCGGCGGGCCGTAGTTCTGCAGCGCGCAGGTGGTCTGGAACAGCGGCGTGCGGCTGACGTCCCGGGGCACCTTCAGTTCGGTGACCAGCTGCTCCAGCGGTACGTCCTGGTGCGTGAACGCGTCCAGCGCGGTCTCCCGGACCCGGGCCAGCAGCTCGCCGAACGTCGGGTCGCCGGCCAGCCGGGGCCGTAGCACGACCGTGTTGACGAACAGCCCGACGACACCCTCCAGCTCCCGGTGTGAGCGGCCGGCGACCGGGGAGCCGACGCCGAAGTCGTCCTGCCCCGCGTACCGGGACAGCAGCGCCGACCAGGCCGCGACCAGCGCCATGAACAGGGTCGCGCCACCGGACCGGGCCAGCCCGGTCAGCCCGTCGACCAGGTCCGCGTCCCACCAGAAGGTGTGTGCGGCCCCGTCGAAACGCATCTCGGCCGGGCGTGGCCGGTCGGCCGGCAGCTCCAGCGCCGGGAGCCCGGCCAGCTGCCCGCGCCAGTAGTCGACGTGCCGACCGTGTGCCGGGGTGGCCAGCCGGTCGCGCTGCCAGCAGGCGTAGTCGCCGTAGCCGACGGCCGGCTCGGGCAGCGGCGACGGCTGCCCGGCCGCGTACGCCCGGTGCAGCGTGAGCAGCTCGCGCCGGAGGATGTCGGTGGACCAGCCGTCGGAGACCGTGTGGTGGGCGGCGAGCAGCAGCAGTTGGTCGTCCGGGCCGGTGCGGACCAGCAGTGCGCGCAGCAGCGGGCCGGTGACCAGGTCGAACGGCACCGCCGCCGCGTCCGCGACGAGGCCCTGCGCCCAGTCGAGCCGCTCCGCCGCGGGTTCGTCGACCAGGTCGGCCGGTAGGTCCACGAACGGCACCGGGACCGGCGCCGGCTCGTCGATCACGACCACCGGCTGGCCGTCCGGATCGGTGCGGAACCGCATCCGCAGCGCCTCGTGCCGGCGGGCGATCTCGGTCACCGCCCGGCCCAGCGCCGGCCGGTCCAGCCGGCCGCGCAGCCGCAGCACCAGCGGGATCGTGTACGCGGCGGTGCCGGGCGCGAACTGCTCCATGAACCAGAGCCGTTCCTGCGCATTGGACAGCGGTGGCACGGCACCGGCCGGCCGCACCGGCACGGCCGGTCCGGTCCGCCGGTTGGCCAGCCGGCGGGCCAGCAGTTCGCGCCGGGCAGCTGCGGCGTCGGCCGGCGTCCGGGCCGGTGCCTCGGTCATCCCAGCCGCCTCAGCGCACCGGCGCCGGCGCGACGGGCGCGGCGTCCAGCCCCGCGCTGTCCAGGCCGGTGCCGTCCGGCCCCGTGCCGGCTAGCCCGGTGCGGTCCGGCCCGGTGCCCTCCGGGCCGGTGCCTCCGCGTCCGGTGCGGTCCGGCGCTGTCGTCCGGTCCGGCAGTGCGGTTCGGTCCGGTAGTGCGGTTCGGTCCGGCAGTGCGGTTCGGTCCGGCAGTGCGGTTCGGTCCGGTAGTGCGGTTCGGTCCGGCAGTGCGGTTCGGTCCGGCAGTGCGGTTCGGTCGAGCAGGGCGGCGAGGTCGGGCAGCGGTACGTCGCCGGTGGCGGCCGACACGACCAGCGCCTCCAGCGCGAGCAGGAACCGTTCGATGTCGGTGCCGGCCAGGTAGCGGGTGTCGGCGGTGAGCGCGAGCCCCAGGCCGCCGGGCTCGCCGGTCAGGTGCAGGCAGAACCGGCAGCTGAGCTGGTCGAGCTGGCGGATCCAGCGGAGCGTGCTGCCGGGCAGCGCGGCGGCGATCTCGCCCGGCGTGGGCAGCTCGCGGCCGGTGCCGGCGAGCTCGGCCGGGCGCTGGTCGTTGATGCAGCACTGCAGCCGCACCGGCACGCCCCGCGCCGCGCGGACCCGGCCGAGCATCTCCAGCCAGGCCGCCGGCTCGTACTCCGACCGCCGGTAGGTCCGCAGCGCCGCCTGCCAGGCGTCGGCGACCAGCCCGTCGAAGGTCGGCGCGGTGAGGTCCAGCACGAACAGGCCATCCTGGGCCAGCGGGCTGACCAGCTCGAGCGTGTCGGCCCGGAACCGGTTGCTGACCGCCGGGTACATCGCGCAGACCCGGTGCCCGGTGAGCCCGCCGATCAGTGCTGACGCCGCCGCCATCAGGACGGTCGTCGTGCTCGCCCCGGTCCGCGCCGAGACCAGCCGGCTGGCCGCGTCCAGGGCCGCCGAGATGAGCTGCGCGCCGCGCCACGGTGGGTCGGACGGGTCGCCGCTGGGCCGGCCGAACATGGTCGGCGGCACCCGGTGCAGCTCCGGCTCCCAGTACCGCGGCGCGGCCCGCCCGGCCTCCTGGCCGGCCGGCGTCTGCTGCCGGTGCGCCAGGTCCAGCGGCTGCGGCGGGGTGCCCGCGAGCTGCCCGCGTAGGAGCAGCAGCCGCAGGTCGCGGGCCGCCACGTCGGCGCCGTGCCCGTCCGCGGCGAGGTGGCAGAACACCAGCACGAGGTGGCTGACCGACGCGTCCGCGGCCGAGGTGACCAGCGCGACCCGTACCGGCCAGTCCCGGACGTAGTCGAACCGTTCCGTCAGCAGCCGGTCCTGGGTCCGCCGCGCGACCGCGGCCGCCTGGCCCGGCGCCGCCTCGATCACCTCGGCCACGATCGTGCCGGACCGGGCCAGCACCTGGGTCGGATCGGCGCGCACCTCGGTCAGCCGGGTACGCAGCGACTCGTGCCGCTCGACCAGCCGGGCCACGGCGGCGACCACGGCCGGCACCGGGAGCTGCCGGCCGCCGCGCGGCGCGGCCACGATCCGGCCGAAGTTGAAGTACGCGTCGTCCTCGCCGGTCGCCCGGATGGCGTGCCAGATCGACTGCTGCCCCCAGGTCAGCCCGGCGCTGCCGCCCCGGCTGCCGGCGAACTCGACCGCCGCACGGCCGGCCGGCCCGGTCACGCCGGCGCCCCGGGTAACCGCAGCAGCACCGCCAGGTGGTCGGCCAGAGCATCCACAGTGGACAGTGCCGCCGCGGCGCCGTCCAGGTCCAGCTGCACGCGGTACTCGCGCTCGAGCGCGTCGACCAGCCGCAGTTGGGCCAGCGAGCCGGCGCCGAGGCCGGCCAGGGTGCCGGTCCAGGCGGTCACCTCGGCCACGGTCACCTCGCCGTCGCAGGCGGCCACGAGCAGCGCCGCGAGCCGGGCCCGGACGCCGTCGCGGGTCAGCTGCGGCACCGGGTCGGCCGGCGCGGGGGTGGCGGTCGTGGCCATCAGGGCCGGCCGGCGAGCAGCGACTCGACCGCGGCCACCACACCGGTGATCGTCGGCGTGTCGAAGAACACGTCCATCCCCACCTCGACGCCGCACCCGCGCTTGATCCGGGCGATGATCCGGACCATGGTCAGCGAGTGGCCGCCGAGGTCGAACAGGTCCTCGTCCGGGCCGATCTCGTCGATGTGCAGCACGTCCTGCCAGATCCCCCGGACCGTGCGGGCCAGCTCCGACTCGCCCTGGTCCGGCTCGGTCGCCGGCTCGGCCACCCGCTCCGGCGGGGCGGGCAGCGCGGCCCGGTCCAGCTTGCCGTTCGGGGTCAGCGGCAGCGCGTCCAGCGGCATGATCGGGCCGGGTACCAGCGCGGCCGGCAGCCACCGGCCGAGGTGGTCGCGCAGCTCGGCCGCCGCCGGGGCCGGGCCGCCGCGGCCGACCACGTAGCCGGCCAGCACCGGCTCGCCGGCCCCGTCGGTGTGCACCGCGACCGCGGCCGCGGCCACCCGGGGGTGGGTGGCCAGCCGGGCCTCGATCTCGGCCAGCTCCACCCGGTGCCCGCGGATCTTCACCTGGTCGTCGGTCCGGCCGAGGAACTCCAGGTCGCCGTCGGCGGTCCGGCGGGCCCGGTCGCCGGTGCGGTAGAGCCGGCCGCCGGGCGGGTCGTGCGGGTCGGGGACGAACCGGGCCCTGGTGAGGTCGGGCTGGCCGCGGTAGCCGCGGGCCAGGCCGGCGCCGCCGATCACCAGCTCGCCCGGCACGCCTACCGGCAGCAGCTCCAGCCCGGGGTCGACCACGTACACCCGGGTGTTCGCGATCGGCCGGCCGATGGTGACCGCCGCCGGCGACCGCGGCACGTCCGCCGCGGTCGACCAGACCGTGGTCTCGGTCGGGCCGTAGACGTTGACCAGCCGGCCGACCCGCTCGCGCAGCTCGCGGGCCAGCGGCAGCGGCAGCGCCTCGCCGCCGACCAGGCCGACCGCGATCGGCGGCATCCCACCGCCCGTCCCGCCTACCGCCCCGTTGACCGTCGCGCTTGGCGGGCCGCCGGCCATTCCGGTTGCCGGGCCGCCGGCGCTGAGCAGCACCCGCCAGCCGGACGGGGTCGCCTGTACGTGGCTGACCTGCTCGGCCGCGATCAGCGCGGCCAGTTCGGCGCCGTCCCGGGCGGCCGACTCGGGGGCCAGCACCAGCCGGCCGCCGGTGATCAGCGGCAGGTACAGCTCCAGCGCGGAGATGTCGAAGGACAGCGAGGTCAGCCCGAGCCAGCGGTCGCCCGGGCCGCTGCCGAGCAGGTCGCGCATGCCGAGCAGCAGGTTGGCCAGCGCGCCGTGGTCGACCTCGACGCCCTTGGGCCGTCCCGTCGAGCCGGACGTGTACAGCACGTAGGCGAGGTCAGCGGGCGCCGGGCGCGGCAGCGTCCCGTCGTCGTCGCCCGCTTCGGAGCCGGTATCCGCTTCGGAGCCGGTGCCCGCTTCGGTGGCGGTACCGCCGGCGGCGCCGTCGATGGCGAGCGTCGACGCGGCGGCCCCGGCAAGGCCGGCCGGCCCGGGGCCGGCGGTCAGCACCAGGTCCACGCCCGCGTCGCCGAGGATGTACCCGAGCCGTTCGGCCGGGTAGCCCGGGTCCAGCGGCAGGTAGGCGGCGCCGGCGCGGGCCACACCGAGCAGCGCGACGAGTTGGTCCGCGGACCGCGGCGCGCAGACGCCGACCAGCGAGCCGGCGCCGATGCCGCGCCGGCGCAACCGGTGCGCCAGCCGGGTCGCCGCGCCGGCCAGCTCGGCGTAGCTGAGCCGCTGCCCGCCGGCGACCACCGCGACCGCGTCCGGGGTGGCCGCCGCCTGCGCGCCGAACAGCTTGACCAGCGTGCCGCCGGCCGGGTAGGCGACGGTCGTGTCGTTGCAGCCGGCCAGCAGGATCCGCTCGGCCGGCGGCAGCAGCGCGGCCCGGGCCAGCGGCCCGTCCGGGTGGTCGACCACGTCGCGCAGCAGCGTGCGCAGGTGCCCGGCGATCCGGGCCGCGGCGGACCGGTCCAGCGCGGCCGGGTCGTACTGCAGGCTGACCGAGGTCTGCGCCGGCCCCTCCACCACCTGGACGTGCAGCGCGTTGCGGGCCGCGTGGTTCGGCGCCAGCCAGTCCACTGCGGTGCGCAGGCCGGTGAACTCCGGCTCGGCGCCATCCCGGCACCGGTAGCTGACCGTCACCGGGGTGATGCCCACCCGCGGGGTCAACCCCGCGACCGCCTGCCCGAGCGGCACGTCCCGGTGCCGGTACAGCTCGCGCAGCTCGGCCCGGACGGCGGCGGCGAACCCGGCGAAGCTGGCCCCGGCGGCCGGCGCCGACAGCACCGGCAGTTCGTTCACGAACAGGCCGATCACGTCCTGCTCGGCCGGGCCGCGGGTGCCCAGGTCGACCGCGACCGTGACGTCGGGGTTCCCGTACCGGTGCAGCAGCGTCTGCACCGCGGCGACCAGGAACTCGAACCGGGTCACCCCGAGCCGCTGCGCCGCCGCGGCCAGTCCGGCGCGCAGCGGCTGGTCCAGGTCGAACCGGACGTCCTCGCCCGGCCGCGCGGCCCGCGACCACGGCCCTAGCCCGGGCAGCACGACCTCGGCCGGGTCGGCCCAGCGGCCGGCGTAGTACGCCGCGGCGGCCGCCCGCGCGTCCGGGCCGGGCGCCGCCTCGACCACCGGCGCGGCGCCGCCGGCCGGTGCCGCCGCGCCCGCGACCGCGGCGTTGTACCCGGCGGCCAGGTCGCGGACCAGGATGTCCTTGGAGGTGCCGTCGAAGACCAGGTGGTGCGCGACCGCGACCAGCAGGTGCCGGCCCGGCGCCAGCGCGAACAGGGTGAACCGGACCAGCGGCCCCGCGTGCAGGTCGAACGGCCGCCGCACCTCGTCCGCGACGTGCTTGTCCAGCTGCCCGTCCGGGCCGCCGGCGCCGGCCAGGTCGACCACGGTCAGGGTGGGGGGTGTGGCGGCCGGCACCAGGAACAGCTCGCCGTCCCGCTCGTGCGGCACGCTGCCCAGCGCCGGGTGCCGGGCGACCACGGCGGCGCAGGCCGCGCGCAGTGCCGGCACCCGCAGGTCGCCGTCGAAGCGCAGCAGCACCGGCAGCGCGTACGCGGTGCCGGCCGCGCCGACCCGCTCGGTGATCCAGACGCCGTGCTGCACCGGGGACGCCGCGGTGCTCTCGATTACCTCAGACATCGCCGGACCTCATCTCGTCGCGCCGGTACGGGCGGAGTCACGGGGGCTGGCCGGTTCGCCGCGGCCCACCGGAGCGGGCTCGGCCAGCGCGTCGGGGCGGGGCGCTGCTTCGGCATCCCGCGGGGTCGCGCGCAGCAGCGGCGCGTCCGGGTCGGCCGCCAGCTCACGCAGCCGCGTCTTGACCACCTTGCCGCCCGGGTTGCGCGGCAGCGCCGGCAGCAGCAGCACCCGGCTCGGGATCTCGTGCCCGGCCAGCCGCTCGGCCAGGAACCCGCGCAACTCGGCCAGCCCCGGCCCGGCCGGCCGCAGCTCGGCCGGCCCCTGCTCGGCCAGCCGCGGCTCGGCCAGCTCTGGTTCGGCCAGCTCTGGTTCGGCCAGCTCTGGTTCGGCCAGCTCTGGTTCGGCCAGCTCTGGTTCGGCCAGCCCCAACTCGGCCAGTCCCGACCCGGTCGGCCCCCGCTCAAGCGGCCCCGGCCCGGCCGCCCCCGGCTCAGCCGGCCCCGGCCCGGTGGTCAGCACCACGGCCGCGGCCACGGACATGCCGAGCACCGGGTGCGGCAGGCCGAACACCGCCGCCTCGGCCACCGCCGGGTGCTCTACCAGCGCGGCCTCCACCTGCAGCGTGGACACCTTGAGCGCGCCGGACCTGATCACATCCCGGTCCCGGTCGACCAGGTGCAGGTAGCCGTCCTCGTCCAGGTAGCCGAGGTCGCCCATCCGCACCCAGCCGTCGGCGAACACGGCCGCGCTGGCACCGGGGTCGTTCAGGTAGCAGCGCGGCGCGGTGGGGGAGCGCAGGCAGACCTCGCCCACCGAGCCGGCCGGGAGTGGCTGGCCGTGCTCGTCGGCGATCCGCAGCCCGCCGCCGATCGCGCGGCCGACCGACGCCGGCCGGTCCGGGTCGACCACCATCGTGGTCTGCGCCGGTGCCGCCTCGGTCGAGGTGTAGTAGTTGACGATCGTGGCCCGGGGCAGCGCCGCGGCCAGCGCGGCCGCCACCGCCGGCGGCAGCGCGGCGGCCGTGCAGCCGAGCAGCCGCACGCTGGACAGGTCGTACCGCTCGGGCACCCCGGCCGACAGCAGTTCGCTGGCCATCGCCGGCACCACGAACACCGTGCCGACCGCGTACGACTCGATCAGCCGGCCGACCCGGCCGGGGACGAACCGCGGCACGACCAGCGCGGCCGGGCGCGCGTCCAGCGCGTTCACCAGCATCGCCTGGCCCGCGTTGGTACCGACCGGGAACGCGTGCAGGAAGTGCTCGGAGTGCGCCAGCGGCCGGCGTCGCCCGCCGCAGCCCCAGGCCAGATTGCCGTGGGTGGCCAGCACCCCCTTGGGCCGGCCGGTGGTGCCGGACGTGTAGAGCACCTGCGCCGGGTCGTCCGGCCCGATCGGCAGGTCCGGCGCGGTACCGCCGGTCGGCAGCTCGGCCAGCCGGGCAACCCAGCCGCCGGTGCCGCCGGCGCTGGCCGGGCCGCCGGTGCCGGCCGGGGGAGCAGTGCCGGCCGGGGGAGCGGCGGCCCCGTGCAGGACGCCGACCGCCCCGCTGTGCCGCAGGACGTGCTCGATCTCCGGCGCGGCCAGCGCGTCCGACATCGGCACCGCCACGGCGCCGGCCCGGTGCACGCCGACGAAGCCGATCGCGTAGTCGATCCAGTCGCCGGTGCCGAACAGCAGCCCGACCCGGTCGCCCGGCCGTACCCCGCGGTCGGCCAGCGCGCCGGCCACCGCGGCCGACCGGGCCGCCCACTCGGCGAAGGTGAGCGCGCCGCGCCCGGGAAGCAGCACCGCGGTGCGGTCCGGGTCGGCCGCCGCGCGGGCGGCCAGCAGGTCCGGAATGGTCGGCGGTAACGGGAGCGGGTCGGTCATCCCGACCCGACCTCCCGCCACTCCCGGACCGCCCGTTCCCGGGTCGGCCGCTCCCGCACCGGCCGCCTCCGGGCCTCCCGGGCCGGCCGCTCCCGGGCCGGCCGCTCGCGGGCCGGCCGCTCGCGGGCCGGCCGCTCGCGGGCCGGCCGCTCGCGGGCCGGCCGCTCGCGGGCCGGCCGCTCGCGGGCCGGCCGCTCGCGGGCCGGCCGCTCGCGGGCCGCTCGCTCGCGGGCCGCCCGTTCCCGGGCCGCCCGTTCCCGGGCCGGCCGCTCCCGCACCGGCCGCTTCCGGGCCGCCCGCTCCGGGGTCGGCCGCTCCCGGGCAACCTGTGCCCCGGGCACCGCGGCTTCTCCGCGCGCCGCGGCTTCTCCGGGCGCCGCGGCGGCGCTGCCGGTCACGGCACACCCCGCCGGGCCGTCCGCGACTGCTGGCCGGCGCGGAAGCCGTCCACCGGCCCGGTCGAGGTGCGCAGCAGCTCCAGGTACTCGCGGGTCTCGACCGCCACCCCGTCCCGGATCGGCAGGCCGAGCCCGCCGTACACGGCCGCCTTGATGTGCCGTACCGCGTCGCCGGGCAGCGCGGCCAGCTGGCCGGCGAACGCCGCGGTCTGCGCGCGCAGCTCGGCCGCCGGCACCGCCCGCAGCGCCAGCCCGACCTCGACCGCCTCGGCCGCGGACAGCCAGCGGCCGGTCCACAGCAGTTCCAGGCCGCGCTGCAGGCCGAGCCTGCGGATGGTGCGCTGGGTCGCGCCGGCCCCCGGCATGTGCCCGTACGGCGTGTGCACGTCGCCGATCCGGGCGGTGTCCGCGATCAGCATCAGGTCGCAGGCCACCGCCAGTTCGAAGCCGCTGGCCCGGGCCTTCGCCTGCACCATCGCGATGGTCGGCACCGGCACGCTCTCCAGCGCGAACACGACCCGGTTCAGCCGCCGCAGGTACGCCTCGAACAGCCCGAAGTCCGGGTCGCCGCCGGTCAGCGCCTCGGTCAGGAAGCCCAGATCGCTGCCGATGCAGAAGGCCCGGTCGCCGGCACCGGTGAGCACCAGCACCCGGCAGCCACGGTCGGCCGCCGCGGCGGTGAACGCCTCGTACAGCTGGGCGTGCATCTCCTCGGTGGTCGCGTTCAGCGCGGCCGGGCGGTTCATCGTCACCCAGGTGACGCCGCCCGACCGCTCGACCAGCACAGGTGCTTCGGCCGCCGCCCGCTCGGCCGCGCCGGTCACCAGCAGCCCGGCGCTCGTTCCCGCGGCCGGGCCGCCGGCCAGCACCCGGCGCTCGCTCAATTCGCGGCCAGCTCTGTCGCAAGTGGATAGTCGGTGACCGGCTCGCCGCGGCGCAGGATGTCCGCGCGCATGTAGACGACGCAGTACGCGCGGCGCGGCCAGGGCGTGGTGTTCGGCGGCGAGCCGTGCAGCGTCTGGGCGTGGTGGATCAGCGCCGAGCCGGCCGGCACCGGGTACGGCACCGCCTCCTCGTCGGTGACCGCCTCGACCAGCACCGAGTCCGGGTCGGTGCGCTCATGCTCGATCCGGCCGCGGGTGTGGCTGCCCAGCACGTAGTGCACGCAGCCGTTGGCCACGGTCGCGTCGTCCAGCGCCACCCAGATCGTGGCGGCGGTCGGCGGCTCCAGGTGCCAGTACCGGTTGTCCTGGTGCAGCACCAGGTTGCTGGCCTCGCCCTTGCCGGCCGGCTTGTAGAAGGCGTGGTCGCGGAACAGCCGGACCGGGCCGCCGAGCAGCGCCTCGACCCGGGCCACCACGTCCGGCCGGGCCACCAGCGCGGCGAACACCGGCTCGGTCTGCCAGAGGTCGACCTTCTGCAGCAGGCCGTACTCCAGCGGCTTGCCGCGCCGCTCGGACAGGTCCCGCACGTCGGCGGCCACCGCCTCGCCCTCGGCGCCGGCGTAGAAGGCCCGCTCCATCGCCGCCCGGACCGGGTCCAGTTCCTCCGGGCGGAGGAACGGCCCCCAGTTCAGCACGCCGTCCCGGGCGAACGCGGCCACCTCATCGGTGCCGGTCCCGATCAGGGCCTGGCCCGCGCCCCCAGCGGTCGTGGCACTCACTCTGTCTCCTCCTTCGCTTCGGCCGGCCGCACAGCCGACGCCTTCCCTCCGCGTCTCGGGAGCTTCGCTCGCGCGACGCTGCGGTCCAGGCGCCGCCGCGGCCGCCCGGCGCTCACGGTGTCTCCTCCTTCGCTTCGGCCGGCCGCACAGCCGGCCCCCGGGCGGTCACCAGCGCACCAGTGGGTAGACGAAGCTGACTGCCCGGCGCTGTTCGTCGGTGCTGTTGCGGGCCGAGGTGTGCGCCATGAACCCGCTGAACATCACCGCGGTGCCAGCCTTGCGGGGCACGGTCACCGGCGTCAGGTCGGGCCAGAGCCGGGCGATGTCGAGGGACGGCTCCACCGGCGAGTCGAACAGCACGTCCGACTTGCCGTCCGGCTGCTCCAGCCGCCGGCCCCGGTGCGAACCGGGCAGGAACTGCAGGCAGCCGTTGCCCTCGTGCGCGTCGTCCACCGCGATCCAGATCGTCAGGACGTCCTCGTGGTCGTCCAGGAAGCCGGCCGGCGGGAAGAGCAGATCCTGGTGCCAGGGCTTCTGCGAGCCGATCCCGCTCGGCTTCGCCCACAGGAACGCGTCGCCCAGGTAGCTCGGCCCGTCGTGGATCGGCTGCACGTACCGCTCGCGCAGCCGCAGCAGCCGCTCGGCCTCGGCCAGCTTCGGTGAGTACGTGTGTGCCTTGCCGACCACCCGCAGCTTGCCGCCGACGCCGCCCTCGCCCGCGGCCCGGGCGGCCCAGCCGCCACCCTCGCCGGGCGACTCGAGTTGCCAGTCCTCGCTGCTGTGCGTCATCGACTTCGACATCTCGATCAGCTCGTCCGCGCCGTCGGACAGCAACCGCAGCACGCCGGCCGGCACCGGGTCGGCCAGCACGTCATCCAGCCGGACGAAGCCGTCCCGCTCCAGTTGCAGCGCGGTATCCGAGAGTGACACCGTCAATGCGAGGGCTCCTTTCGGGGGAAGCGCCGGACCCGGGGGTGGCGGCTCAGCCGACCGGCTGCAGGGCCGGTTCGTCGATCGGCGCGGTCTCGGCCACGTCCAGCTGGTGCTGGTAGCGGCGGATCCGGGAGATCGGGTAGCTCGGCCCGAGCGCGGCCCGGGCGAACGCCTTCAGGTCACCGGGCACCAGCGGGTTGCGGCCGTTGGCGCCGAGCACCCGGTCGGCGAACCGGACCTGGGTCGACCGCCGGACCAGTGGTTCGCCGTGGAAGTACGCCGGCAGGTCGTAGCGGTACCGGCAGGTCTTGCCCGCGGCCGGGTCGTACTCGGGCCGGACCATGATGTCCCGCTGGAACCGCAGCACCTCGGCCAGCACCTCGCCCGCGCCGCCCGCCCCGCCCGCGCCGGCCGGGTCGCCGGCACCGGCGCCGACCGGCAGGCCGAGGCTGGTCAGGTAGTCCGGCAGCTCGGCGGTGAACCGGTCGAACTGGTCGGCCAGCCGCAGCCAGCCCCAGTGGTCGATGGTCCAGCCGCGCCGCGTGCCGTACCGGGCCAGGTCCGCGGCCATGTCCGGTTGGCTGGCGACCAGGTTCGCCAGCGGCAGCTCCGAGTGCTGGTAGTAGTCCTGGTAGAGCCGGGTCATCCGGGCCAGCATGGTGCCCAGCACGGTGTCCGGGTGGGCCTCGTAGAACGCCTGCAGGTCGGAGTAGAACCGGGTGTAGTCGACGCCGTGCGCGCCGGCCAGGTGCTGGGCGAGGTACCGGGTGTAGCAGCCGTTGTGCAGGAACTGCACCAGCGCCACGAACACGAACCCGGACACCAGGTCGTCCCGCTCCATCGCGCCGGTCCGGATCACCATGTCCACGGTCTCCGCCTCGTCGGCGGGGGTGCCCGGCTCCTCCACGTACAGCCGCTTGGGCAGCGTGCGCAGGCCGTACTTCTCGATCTTCGCCGGGGTGTTGATCGGCGCGTTCGGCAGGATCGCGAACTCGTACACCCGGATGTCGTCGTGGTTGCCGGCGGCCAGCAGCGAGCCGACCCCGCGCCGGAACGAGGACGCGGTCTCCAGCGGCAGCCCGAGGATCAGCTCGGTGTACGTGGGGATGCCCTCGGCCCGGTACCGGCGCTGCAGCTTGCCGTAGTTGTCGATGCCGATGTTCTTGCGGTCGATCGCCTCCAGCACGTCCATGTCGGTGCTCTGCAGCGAGAGCGTGGTGCCCATCAGCAGGTCGGCCTGGTGCCAGGTGCGGGAGATCGCCAGCACCCGCTCGTTGGAGTTCTTGGCGAAGTTGACCCGGATCTGCCGGGGCGCGTTGTACTGCGCGCGTACCTCGGCCAGCGCCTTGGCGATCTCCTCGTCGCGGCCGACGATGCCGAAGTTCGCGTCGCAGATGAACACGTCCTCGACGTCGTGCCGGCCGAACCAGTCGATCTCGTCGGTCAGCCGCTCGTCGTCGAACATCCGCAGCGCGCTCATCGTGGCCGAGCCCCAGTCGCAGAACGCGCACGAGTACGGGCAGCCGCGGTTGGTCTC
The DNA here is from genome assembly GCA_963714145.1 of uncultured Actinomycetota bacterium. GTDB lineage: Bacteria > Actinomycetota > Actinomycetes > Mycobacteriales > CADCTP01 > JBBWZH01. Next base: position 1,204,206 of record OY970235.1, read on the forward strand.
CCAGAGCGCGTAGAAGCGCAGCCCGCGCTCCCGGCAGGCGGCCACGGCGGCGTCCATGTGGCCGAGCAGGTACGGGCTGGCGGTGCGGATCTCCCGGGGCAGCCGGACCGGCGGCAGCCCGGCCAGCGCGTGGCTGCCGTGCTTGACCGACACGCCGGGGACGTTGCGGTAGTCCGGGGTGTCCTTGAGCCGCTCGGTCAGCAGCGCCCGGAACGCGTCCTCGCCCTCGCCGTGCACGGCCACGTCCACCCAGGGCTGCTCGGCGAAGAAGGTGTCCGGGCGGTCCGGCACGTGCGGGCCGCCGGCGACCACCAGGACGTCCGGGTAGCGCTCCTTGACCAGCTTGGCGACCTTCATCTGGCGCCGGAAGTTCCAGACGTAGCAGGACAGCCCGAGCACGTCCGGCGCCACGATGCTGTCCGCGATCTCGGCCGGCGGCGCGGCCAGGAAGACCGGGTCGGCGAACGTGTAGTTCGCCGCCACCTGCTCGTCCTGCTCGGCGTACGCCCGCAGCAGGCCGGCCACCAGCGGCAGGAACGGCACGTTGTTCAGCCCGACGAAGTAGACCCGGCGGTCCCCACCCGCGGCCGCACCGGTCTGTGCTGCGGCCCCACCCGTGGCCCTGCCGTTCAACTCGCCACCAGCCTTCCGGTCGACACCGCCCACGGTCAGGACTCCGGCCGGCCGTAGCTGAGGAACTTCTCCATCGCCTTGGCCGGCTCACCGGACGCGAACGCGCGCATGTGCGCCAGCTGCGCGTGCACGGCGAGCGAGTCGGAGCCCTCCAGCGCGAGCAGTTCCAGCCGGGCCTTGGTCAGCCGCAGCGCCAGCGCCGGCTTGGCGGCCAGCAGGTCGGCCAGCTCCAGCGCGCGCGGCGTCGGGTCACCGGCGACCACCTCGGCGACCAGCCCCCACTCGCGCGCCTCCGGGGCGTAGACGCGGCGGTTGGTGAGCGCCATCTCGGTGGTGCGGCCGCGGCCGATGATGTCGTAGAGGGTCCAGACGCCGAGGATGCACGGGATCGCGTCGTCCAGCTCCGGCATCGCGAAGAAGGCGGTGTCGGCGGCCACCCGGATGTCGCACAGCAGCGCGAACTGGAAGCCGGCGCCGACGCAGCAGCCGTCCACGGCGGCCACCACCGGCTTCGGGAACGCCAGCACCGCCCGGTACAGCGCCATGTGCTCGTCGATCCAGCCGACGATCTCCTCCGGGGCGAACTCCTTCGCCTCGACCAGGTCCTGGCCGGCGCTGAACGCCTGCTCCCGGCTGGCCACCACCACGGCCCGGACGGTGTCGTCGGCGGCCAGCGCGGTCAGCAGCTCGGCCAGCCCCTCGCGTACCTCGCGGGTCAGCGCGTTGCGTCGGCGCGGCCGGTTCAGCGTGAGGACGGCGATCTCCTTCTCCCGCCGCACCTCGATGGTGGCTGCTGCCGTCATGACGACCTCCTCGCGGGTTCGTGCGACACGGGTGGCTGCCACGGCGCATGGCGGCTGATCTCCACCGGCACCGGGCCCACCCCGGCCGGCGCCGGCTTCGGCGCGGCCGGCACGGGCAGTTCGGCCAGCGCGGTGGCACCGGCCGGCAGTTGGGCGCTGGTGATCCCGGGCTTCAGCGGCGTGTCCAGGTGGCCGCGGCGGACCGTGGCGACCATCTGCCCGAACGCGTCGCCGTCGGAGTGGTAGAAGATCGCCGCGTCGCCGTCGTGGTTCAGGCCGATGTTGGGGCGGCTGCTCGCCGCCTGCAGCAGGTCGGCCATCCGGCCGTAGAACTTCTCCAGCGGCAGCCGGGTCGGGAACAGCGTGTGGTAGCAGTCGAACAGGTCCGGCTCGTCGCTGATGAACCCGGCCGAGGTCTCGTCGTACAGGTCGGTGCCGGGCAGCGGGGTCAGCACGGAGAAGCTCGGCATGTCCACCTGCAGGTGCTCGATGGTCCGCACCAGCTGGTCGAAGTCCGCGTCGTCCCAGGCCGGCTGTGCGATGAAGTTGGCCCGCACCCGGACACCCAGGCTGTGGAACAGGTTGATCGCGTCGATGGTCTGCTGCGGCGCGGTGCCCTTGTGGTAGCCGGACAGCTCGTCCGAGGTCATCGACTCGGCCCCGACCAGCACCGAGTCCAGCCCGATCTCGGCCCACTTGGTGATCACGTCCGGCCGGCGCAGCGCGGTGTCGGTGCGGACGTACATGTGGTAGCGCTTGTCGATGCCGGCGTCGGCGATGGCGCCGGCCAGCTCCAGCATCCGGCCGGGCTGGATGAACGCCTCGTCGTCGACCAGGTAGACGTTGCGCTGCTCGATGTCGGTCAGCTCGGTCAGCACCCGGTCCACGTCCTTGACCAGGTAGCGCCGGTTGGTCATCCGCCACAGCGAGCAGAAGTTGCAGGTGTACGGGCAGCCCGCGGACAGCCGGGCCAGCGCGACCGGCTTGTAGATGGAGTGGAAGTACTTGTCCCGGTTGTGCGCCAGCAGCGAGCGGTCCGGCAGCGGCAGGTCGTTCAGCGAGCTGGCCGCGGGCGTACCGCCGCGGGCCAGCCCGTCCCGGATGTCGTACGGGGCGAGCCCGGGGGTCGGCGCCACCGACCCGCCGCGTTCCAGCTCGGCGGCCAGGTGCCGCAGCGGGGTGCCGCCCTCGCCGGCGATCACGTAGTCCGCCGCGAACCCGTCCAGCCAGGACGAGGTGACGGTCGGGTGGTGGCCGCCGATGACCACCGGCACGTTCGGCCAGAGCCGCTTCGCCTCCCGGGTCGCCTCCCGGGCCACCCGGACGTTCGTCGTGTACGGCACCGCCACGCCGATCAGCTGCGGCGCCTCGTGCCGGGCCGCGGCGGCCTCCAGCGGGCCGTCCAGGCGCAGGTCGTGGATGCGCACGTCGTGGTCCGGCCGCAGCGCGCCGGCCAGGTACTCCAGCGGCAACGGCTCGCAGCAGCTGAGCTGATCGCTCAGGACGGCGCGCTGGTTACGAGGCCACACCAACAAGACGCGCATTGGTCCCTTCCTCCTGCTGCTGTCCGGGGATGGCCTGACCGGATTGGCCGGCGTCGGCCGCGGCCTCGGCGAACACGGCGGCGGCCCACTCGCGCAGCCGCTCGGCCTGCACCCGCTGGTCATCGCTGCCGAGCACGGCCGTGAACATGTGGTGCATGGCCGTGCCTTCCTGGATCGCGATCTTCGGCCGGAACGCCACCTCGGCCGGGATCACCCGGGCGGCCGCGTGCCGCAGCGCCCACTTCACCGTGCCCTCGCGCAGTTTCAGCGCCGCCGGCACGGTCAGCGCGGTCGAGATCATCGACGCGGTCCAGTACGGGTGCCGGATCGCGATCCGGTTGGCCTCGGCCACCGCCGGGTTGAACTCGTTGCTGTACCCGGTCGCGACGATGCCGGTGCGGATGGCCGCCTCGGTCGCCTCGTCCGTGCCGGCGCCGCCCAGCCCGGCGTAGAGCAGGTCGGCGCCGTAGCCGGTGAGCAACACCGACTCCTTGCCGCGCAGCCGGTCCAGGACGAAGCAGATCGGCGCGACGATCTGCAGCGTGGTCAGGTTCCAGGTCTCCAGCAGCCGCACCATCCGGGGCAGCAGGCTGGTCAGGTCGGCCGGGGTGAACGTCAGCTCCTGGTGCTCGCTGCCCAGGTGCTCGGCCAGCACCCGGGCCGGCGCGAACTCGTTCCCGTACGGCGTGCCGACCGTGTACGTGCGCAGCGTGGACAGCTGCCGGGCGGCCAGCCCGGCCACCGTGGACGAGTCGACCCCGCCGGACAGCAGCACGCCGGCCGAGTCCACATCGGCGAGCAGCCCGCTGACCGCGGCGGCCAGCGCGGCGCCGGTCCGGTCGATGGCGTCCTCGGGGGTGACCGCGGTGGGCGCCGGCAGCTGGAAGTACGGCGTGCTCGCGGTCGGCTCGGCAGCCGTCCCGGGCGGGCCCTCCAGCGGCACCGTGACGACGCTTCCGGCCGGCACCGCGGCGATCCCGGCGAAGCTGGAGCGGCCCAGCGCCCGGCCGGACAGCAGCCGCACCGGCTCGCCCAGCAGCGGCTGCAGCGCCACCGCCGAGGTGCTGACCGCGAGGTGGCCGGCGGCGTCCCGGGCGTAGTGCAGCGGGCAGAGCGCGCCGTGGTCGGTCCACAGCACCGCGGTGCCGTCCCGGACCAGTACGCCGCAGTGCCGGGCGAACGCCGTGCCGGCCAGCTCGACCAGCCGCGCCACCTCGGTGTCCGGCGCCGGCAGCGGGAAGCCGCGGTCGAGCAGGTCGCCGTGCAGCACCAGCAGGTGGTCGCCGGCGGCGCGGGCCAGCGTGGTCAGCGTGCCCGGCTCGTCCGCCGACAGCCGTCCGGTGCGACCGGCACCGGGCCGGAGCAGGAACCCCATCTCAGTACACCCCCTCGACCTGACCACCGACGGTGAACTCCGGGCTGTACGGGTCGCCGAGCCAGGCCCACGGGTAGCGGTCGGCGACCACCCCGTACGGCTCGACCCGGGTGGCCCGGTCCCGTTCGGCGAACCCGGGCAGCAGTTGGTCCTCGGTCAGCCGCCAGACCCGCACCTGCCCCTCCGTGCCGTAGGGCACCAGCGCGCCGGGGTCGGGCTCGTCGGCGGACCGCATCACGTCCAGCAGCACGTGCGGCCGGCTCGGCACGTACACCACGTGGTAGTCGTCCGTGGGTTCCAGCGGCTTCTGGTAGCAGATGCCGGTGGTCGAGGTGCCGTACATGCCGAACACCGGCGCGCCCGGGAAGATCTGCTCGGTCAGCACCTGCTGGCTGTCCGGGGGCATCGTGGTGCCCGCGTGCAGCACCGCCCTGATCCCGGCCAGCAGGCTCAGGTCGATGAACTCGGGCATCATCTCCAGCAGCCGGGAGGTGCAGAACAGCACCTCGACCCGCTGCGAGCTCAACACCGAGCGGACCTGGTCCCAGATGTGCCGGACGTACCGGTCGGCCGCGGCGGTCATCCCCTCCGCGCCGTAGATCTTCACGATCCGCGGGTCCAGGTCGATCGAGAAGCACGTGCCGCCGCGCCGGTGCGCGATGTCGACCACCAGCCGGCCGGTGGTGTGCGGCCCGGTCGGCCCGACGAACAGCCAGTTCCCGCCGCGCGGCACGCCGTGCAGGTCGAGGAACTCGTCCGAGAAGTCCATGATCTGGTCCCAGTACGGGGCGCCCCAGGTGCCGTGCTTGAACGCGCCGGTGGTGCCGCCGGTCTGCGCGGTCCAGAGGAACCCGCCGCCGTGCCGGGCCGAGTCGCGGACCGAGCGCGGGACGAAGTCCTCCACCGGGGCGCGCCGGGCGGCCTCCTCGAAGTGGCTCTGGTCGGCCGCGTCCCGGAACGACAGCAGCTGCTGCGCGTCGGCCCAGCTGTGCACCTTGTGCAGCGCGTTCGTGCCCAGCCGGCGGTCCCGGTCCAACCAGTACCGGCTGCCGGTGTCCGGGTCGAAGTGCAGTTCGACGATCCGCCGGACGTGCGCGTCGGTCACCTCGGCCAACACCGAGGGCCGGTCCAGCGCATCGGCGGGACGGGGCGGGGCCAGTTGCACTTTCGTCTCCTCAGCCTGCTCTCGGGACCTGCTCAGGTCGGGGGCCTGGTCAGGTCGTCGGGCCGGCGCGGGTCAGGACGGCCTTCTTGTGGAACAGGAAGTCGGCCAGGTAGCCCTCGTGCGGGTCGACCGGGTCGTAGCCGTGGTCGAAGTCGGCGCCGCCGAAGACCTTGTCCACGCCCGGCTCCTCGGCCAGTTGCTCGACCAGGTCGGGCTCGTCCCCGGGCACCGCGACGATCAGCGAGCCGGCGCAGGCCGCGCGCAGCCGGGACCGCGGGATCTTCGCCACCGTGACGAACGGGAACGGCAGCTCCATCCCCCACAGCGGCGACTCGGCCTCCACCAGCAGCACGGTCGGCCGCAGGTAGGCCAACCCGTCCAGGTCGACCCGCAGCGGCACCCCGGTCACGGCGAGCGTCACGTCCACCGCGCCGGCCGCGATCTCCTGCTCGATCAGCCGGGCCAGCTCGTCGGCCCGGGCCCGGACCGGGAAGGCCGGCACCAGTGCCCGGTCCGCGTCCAGCGGCAGCACCGGGACGGCCAGCGCCCGCGCCAGCTGCTCGGCGGCCGCGCGGGCGTCGCCGCTGACCGCCAGCCCGCTCAGGTTCGTGCACAGCCGGCCGCAGCCGTGGGTGGCCATCCGGGCCAGCCGGGCCCAGCCGTCGGGGCCCGGGTCGGCGTCGGTGAGCACCGCCTTGCTGCGCCCGAAGTGGTACGTCTTCAGCGCGCCCGGCGGCACCTCGGCCGGTGGGTCGGCGCCGGGCCAGAGCACCTGGTCGGCCATCCGGCACAGCGCCGCCGTGTCGCCGTGCGCCATCGACAGTGCCCCGTCCGGCAGGCCGGCCCGGTACAGCGCGTCGGCGAACAGGTGGCTGGTGAACGGGTCGGCGGGGGAGGTGCCGAGCAGCACCGGCCGCCGGGCGGCAAGCGCTTGCAGCCACTCGACCACGATCGTCGGGAAGTTCGCCGGCACCCGGACGAACACCGACCGCCCGGCCGGCAGCCAGCGCCAGCGCCGCCCGGCGACCTCGCCGGTGCGGTACGCGGCCACCGAGCCGTCCGGCGACTGCGCGGCCAGGATCTGGTCCATCCGGGCCAGATCGGCGGCCACGGTCCGGACCCCGTTGTGGATCCGGTGCAGCGGCAGCCCGCTGGTCGCCGACAGCGCCCGCAGCAGGCCCGCGTTGGCCCCGCTGGCCAGGTCGGCCCGGACCAGGTCGGCGGCGCCGCGGAGCAGCCCGAACCAGGCGTCGTCCTCGATCTTGCGCAGCATCGCGGCGGTCCGGCCGGCCAGGTCGGCCATCTGGAACTGCACCAGCCGACCGGTCACGCCGACCGACGCCACCGCCCGGCCGGCGGCGTCGGCCAGCGTGCGCGGCGCCGAACCCAGCACCGCCCGGGCACCGACCTGAGCCGGTACCACGATCTCGTCGGCGCCGACGGCATCCGCCGGGGCGACCGGAGCGCCTACAGTCACTGGACTTCTGGGATCAGCGGAGCGGTCGGCTGCGGCCCGCCGGTGACGGCCTCGGCGAGCCCGAGCCGGCGCTGCACCTCGTCCAGCGGGGCCAGGTAGGCGACCTTCTCGTACTTGCCGCCGCGGCGCGCGGGCTTCATGTCGTCGTAGATCTTCCAGAGTTCCTCGACGCTGGCGCCGTCCGAGGAGGTGACCGGGATGTGCCCGGTGAAGCAGTCCGTGTCGGTGGTCTCCAGGGTGAACTTCACCCGCTTGGCCATGTCCTTCTCGACCTCGGCGTGGAACGGCACGAAGAAGCAGGGCGACACGATGTCGTGGGTGTTCTTGCCTAGCCGGGCCTGCAGCCAGGTCAGCGTGGCCCGCATCGCCTCGTCGGTCTCACCCGGGATGCCCAGGATCATGGTGGCCTGCACGCCGATCCCGGCCCTGGTCAGGGTGCCCAGCGCCCGCTCGGTGACCTCGACCTTGACCGGCCGGCCGAGCTTCTTCAGCAGCGTCCAGTCCAGCGTCTCGACGCCGACCAGCAGCCGGAAGCAGCCGGACTTGCGCAGCATCCGGGCCATGTCGTCGTCGATCAGGTCCGGCCGGGCCTTGGCCTCCCACTCGAACTTGCCCTCCAGCCCGGACTCCTCGATCGCCGCGCAGAGCGCCTTCATCCGGTCGACGTCCTCGACGAAGTCGTCGTCCTCGATCCGGATCCGGTCGAAGCCGTAGATCTCGATCAGCTCGCGGATCTCGGCGACCACCCGCTGCGCGCTGTGCCGGCGCTGCCCGACCCCCCACTGGTGCTTGGAGTAGCAGTAGGCGCAGGCGTACGAGCAGCCCCGGCTGGTGATCACGTTGCCGGACCGGCCGCGCGAGATGGTCCGGTAGTGGTCCATGTCGGCCAGGTCCCGGGCCGGCATCGGCAGCACGTCCAGGGCCTGGATCTGCGGCCCCATCGGGGTTTCGACGACGTTGCCGTCCTCGTCCCGGAAGGCGATGCCGCGGATCTTGCCGAAGTTGGCCCGGCCGTGCCGCCCCCACTCCGAGACGATGTGCGAGAACGCGTACTCGCCCTCGCCGCGGACCACCACGTCCACCGCGTCCGCCTCGATCAGCTGCCGGGCCACCGGGGTGGCGCCGACGCCGCCGAGCACGGTCAGCGCGTTCGGCCGCAGCGCCCGGGTCTCGGCCACCAGCCGCAGCCCGTTCTTCAGGCTGGACGTCAGCGCCTGCACCCCGACGATGTCGGGCTGGTTCCCGGCCAGGAACGCGCTCGGCGGCGCGAGCGGCCGGTCCAGCACGAACAGCTGGTCGTCGATGTACTTGACATCGACACCCTCGGTTCGGTGGAAGGTGCCGGCCCGCAGCGTCGCCGCGATCGACAGCAAGCCGATCTGCGGTGCCGAGATCGACTCGCCGGAGTACGACGAGCGCCGGGCGTTCACCAGAAGTACCTGCATCGTCGCGCCGACCCTTCCTCTACCGGTACGTCCGGGCAGGCGGCAGCCAGAGCCGGCTCGCCGTCCGCACCGGGTGTGCGCTAGGTGTTGGCATGGATGCCCGCGTCAGCCCGACCCGACCATCCGTATGCCCTGGTCGCTCTTACGTACTTTGTGTCGTTACGTACGTACCTCGTCGCGTAGGGCCAGCTTCGCACTCATACCGACCCGGCAGTAGATATGCACTATTGAGAACCCACGAGTCGCATGACTGGGTGGCATAGCCCGCGTCCCGACGGTGGCCCCCGCCCGGGCCCCCGTCGGGACGCATCAGCCGGCCAGTCCGGCGGACAGGCCGGTGGACATCTGGGTGGCCGGGCGGCGGACCGCGCCGACCCGCCCCGCCGCCCCGCCCGGGCCGGGCAGCAGGCCCGGTTCCCGCCCGCGCAGGCTCTCCAGCGCCGAGCCGAACGCCGCCTCCGAGTCCGCGGCCAGATCCACCAGCCGGCGGCCGACCTCGGTCAGCGCCGCCCCGCGCGGCCCGCGGACCAGCAGCCGCCGGCCGAGCCGTTCCTCCAGCCGGCTCAGCCGGCGGGACAGGGCCGGCTGAGTGATCGACAGCAGCGAGGCGGCCCGGTTGATGCTGCCGCTGGCCGCGATCGCCCGCAGCAGGTGCAGGTCGCCGGAGTCCAGCTCCGGGTCCCGGGACCGGACCTGCCGGCTGTCCACATGGGACGGCAGGCTGCGCAGCGCGTCCGGATCCACCGGTGGCACCAGGTCGGCCAGGTCCTCCGCGCGCAGCGGGAAACCGGGCGAGGCCGCGTACACCGGGTTGCGGGTCTGCGCCACGGCGAGGTAGCCGTGCCGCAGCAGGCCGAGCAGCAGCGAGCGCAGCTGCGGCCCGATCACGGTCGGGTCGACGTGCAGCACGTGCCGGCGTACCACCGGCTCGCGCAGCGGCCGGCGCACCATCGAGGTGTCGCCCAGTGGCGGCATCGACACCGGTGACACCAGCCCGACCCGGTGCCCGTGCAGCAGCAGGCTGCGCCGCACCGACCGGGACGCCGAGACGTCGCCGATCTTCGGCACGAAGCCGGCCGCCGAGCAGACCGTGTTGAGCAGGTCGACGCCGGGCCCGGGGCCGACGATCCACTCGTCGTCGGCCAGGTCGGCCAGCGAGACCAGGCCCTGGCTGGCCGCCGGGTGCCGCTCCGGCAGGGTCACCCAGAGCGGCTCGTCCAGCACCCACTGGCTGGCCGAGAGCCGGTTCAGCACCGGGACCTGGCCGGGGATGTGCCAGAGGTAGACCGCGTCCACGCAGCGCCGCTCGAACAGCTCGCGGCCCTCGTCCGGGTCGGCGCTGACCACGGTCAGCACCAGCTTGCGCAGCCGTGGCGCCAGGTAGTCGATCACCCAGTCGCCCCAGCCGCGGCCGATGCCGGCCAGCCGCAGGGTGGGTAGGTGCGGCGGGCCGGCCGTGTCGGGGCGGATCAGCACCTGGCTGACCACCTTGCCGAGCTCGTCCCGGAACCGGGTGGCGGCCACCAGCAGCCGCTCGCCGGCGCCGGTCAGGCGCAGGTCCTCCGGCCCGTGCGCGACGAGCTGCACGTCGAGTTGGCGCTCCAGGCGGGCCAGCCGGCGTTCGGCGACCCGCTGCGTCACACCGGCGCGTTTGGCGGCGTTACGCAGGTTGCGGGTGTCGGCCAGGCCACGGAGCAGGTCGAGGTCGGTCTGGGTCAGGCCCGGGGCCCGGCTGGGCAGCTGCGCCCGGCCCCGCCCCTCGTCGGCCTGGTGGTCGGAGAGTCGGGTGGGTGGGCGCGCGGGTGCACGCGGCGACATCGTGCCGCTCGCCTCCTTTGCAGCGTCGGCGTCCGGCTGTAGCAACTCGCCGACGACTCTCCCTCGCGCCTCTTACAGTTCGCTTACCACTGGCTCCCATAACGGAATACCCGGCGCCGGGAGCGGCGTCGGGGCGGGGGCGGGTGGCTGTGGCCGGCTACCGGCCGAAGCCACCGCCATATGTGGTGAGCGCGGTTTTCAGGTCCTCGATCCGGGTCTGGTCGAAGCCGCGGTCCCGGCCGGCCAGCCGCAGCAGCCAGCCGATCAGGCTGCCGGTGAACCCCCAGACCAGCGTGCCGGCGACCAGGAACGCCGGCCCGACGTAGCCGGTCGGGTAGCGCACCTGGAACCGGCCGGCCGGCTCGGCCAGGCTGGCCAGCGGCACCCAGCTGGCCCGGGTGATCTCGGCGCCGTCGGGCACCAGCTCCGGCGCCGGCCCGGGCCAGTGCGCCAGCACCGGCGTGACCAGGTAGTCGGTCCAGGCCAGCCGCAGCACCGGCAGCGTGCCCACCAGCCGCAGCCCGCCCGCCGGCAGGCCCGCCTCCTCGCCGGCCTCGCGGACCGCGGCCGCTCGCGGGCCCTCGCCGGCGACCAGCGAGCCACCCGGAAAGGTCACCTCGGCCGGGTGCTCCCGCAGCCGATCGGACCGCTGCACCAGCAGCACGGCGGCCCCGTCCGGCCCTGGATCGGGGCCACCGCCGGCCGCACCGGGCGCACCGCCGTCCGGGCCAGGTTCTGCTGAGCCGCGCACCGCGGCGCCCCGGGCCGGGGAACCGGGCGCGTGGCCGGCGGTCGTGCGGGCGTCCGCCGTGGCGGAGTCGGCCGTGCGGGAGTCGGGCGGGCGGGCGTCCGCCGGGGCGGAGTCGGGCGTGCGGGAGTCGGGCGGGCGGGAGTCCGCCGGGGCGGAGTCGGGCGTGCGGGAGTCGGGCGGGGCGGAGTCGGCGATGGCGAGCAGGATGGCGGACGGGCGACCGCCGGGGGTGCCGTCCAGCCGGTAGCGTTCCAGCTCCGGTGCGGGCTCGGTGCCGGCCCGGCGGGCCAGGGCCGCCAGCCAGTCCGGGCCGTCCGGCTGGTCCATTTCGGTCACTCCCGGTAACTAGCGACGGCCGGACGGGCCTTTCAGCCAGAGCTGAATGGCGGCGCCCGACTGGGGCGAGTGGCCAAGCCTAGGTGTGCACGGGCCGGCCCGGGCAGGTACAGCTATGCCGGGATCGTCCCGCGGTTATGCGGACCGGCCAGCAGCCGGCCGGCCGTCCGACCGCTCCGGCACGATCATCGTGCCGCCCCCCGGACCCTGGAGGTCGCCCGCCCATGAACAGCCGCCGTCTTCGAGCCCGACCCGTCCGCGTGTTCCGCGGCCTGGTCGTCGGGCTGGCCGTGCCGGCCGTGGTGCTCAGCCTGGCGACCGGTTCGGCGAGCGCCAAGCCGGGCCCGAACGCCGCGGCCGAGGCGGACCTCCCGGCGACCGTGCCGGCCGCGACCGCGCCGGCCAGCGTGCCGGCCGCGCAGCGGGCCGCCGTGCTCGGCACCGGCTGGCAGAAGTCCGCCGACCGGGCGGTGGCCACCAGCGGCGACGCGGACGGGCTGCACCTGCTGATCGCCGACGCCGCGCACGGCTACGCCTGGCGCACGCTGGCCACGCTGTCCGAGCCGGGCATCGAGGCGGACAAGTGGATCGGCAACCTGTGCGTGACCGGCTCCGGCAAGCGCGCCGTGATCGTGTACGCGCCGCGCACGTTCACCAACAAGGAGGACCTGGCCGCGCGCGGTGGCTTCACCGCGATCGTCGACCTGGCCAGCGGCGCGGTCAGCAAGCTGCCGATCATGACCACGCTGGCCTACTACAACCCCGGCTGCGGCGCGGCGGAGCAGGCGATCCTCACCCAGGAGGGCACCGGGTCCCAGCACAAGACCCGGCTGATCCCGCTCGACACGGCCACCGCCGCGCTCGGCGCGAGGGTCGAGGTACCCGGCCAGCTCACCTCCGCGGTGCCCACCGCGGCCGGTATCGTCGCCGCCGACAACGGCAAGCTGGTCCGCGTCGACGCCAAGGGCACCCGCCGGGTCCTGGCCCTCACCACCGGTGTGCCGTTCCGGCTCGCCGCGGACGCCAGCGGTGGCGTGGTCTTCATGGAGCAGCACGGCAAGGACCAGGCCCAGGTGCGCCGCAGCACGGTGCCGGCCGGCCTCGCCCGCGGCGCCGTGAGCACGCTCGCGGCCGGCGCGCTGACCGGGATGGACGTGGCCAGCGGCAGGGGCGGCCGGGTCTTCCTCACCGGCGCCGGCACCCGTACCGCGACCGCGCTGCCGGCCGGCGTCTCGACGCTCGCCGCGCCGGTCGGCGCGCGGCCGTCGCTGCAGGGCACGCTCGCCGTCACCGCGGTCGAGCAGTCCCGCCAGCCCGGGGCGTCGATCGACCCGACCGCGGCCCAGCCGTTCAACGTGACCGCGACCGCGATCGCGACCGGCAGGAAGGTCACCTTCTCGGTGCTGCCGACCGCGGCCGTCCCGGCCGGTCCGGCCGCGGCCGGCCGCGCGCTCAGCCCGGCGATCCGGATCGCGCCGAGGACGGCCGGCACGCCGCGCGCCGCCGGCGGCGCCGCGCCGACCGGTCCGGTGACCGCGGCCGGCGACCCGCACAGCCCGGCCGACTTCGCCGACCGGTACTGCTCGGTGCCGCGCAACGACCCGGCGAACCAGGCGATGCAGCCCAAGCCGCGGCAGGTGGAGTGGGCCGTCGACCAGGCGGTGCGCAACGTGCTGACGGTGAGCCGGCCGGCGAACTGGAAGAACCTCGGGATGCCGTCGTACACCCCGCAGGGGCTGTTCCCGGGCGAGACGCTGAACGGCGGCGGGTTCGTGCCGCCGCAGATCATGCTCGGGGTCGCCGCGCAGGAGTCGAACCTCTGGGAGGCCGCGCGGTTCGCGGTGGCGGGCAGCACCGCGAACCCGCTGATCGGCAACTACTTCGGCAACAACATCTACAACTCCGACCCGAACGACGACTGGACGATCAACTGGGCCGACGCCGACTGCGGCTACGGCGTCACCCAGGTCACCGACGGGATGCGGCTGGCCGGCCACACCAAGCCCGGCGAGACCGCCTACCCGTACCAGACCCAGCGCGCGGTCGCGCTGGACTTCGCGGTCAACGTCGCGGCCGGGCTGAAGATCCTCGAACAGAAGTGGAACCAGGTCCGGGGCGCCGGCTTGACGATCAACAACGGCGACTCGTCCAAGATCGAGAACTGGTACCTCGCGGTCTGGGCGTACAACTCCGGCTTCCACCCGAACCTCAACAACGGCACGCCGTGGGGCGTCGGCTGGGCGAACAACCCGGCCAACCCGCACTACCCGGCGAACCGCGAGGCGTTCCTGGACGTCACCTACAACGACGCGGCGCACCCGCAGGACTGGCCGTACGAAGAGAAGGTGATCGGCTGGGCCGGCCACCCGATCACCGGGTACGAGGCGCCGAACACCGCGGTCGTCGGCTACCGCCCGGCCTCGTGGAACGGCGGCGTCCTGGACCCCAACCCCGCCATCGACCGGATGACCCCGGGCTCCGGCGCCTACAACCGGCGCACCGCGCAGGCCCCGCCGCGGCAGTTCTGCGACAGCACCAACAACTGCGCCTACGGCACCTCGCAGACCCCGAACGCGCCGGACGTGGTCGGTGAGCCGGCCGGCCCGTGCCAGCACAAGAACACCGCCGGCCAGTACGACCTGCAGTGCTGGTACCACAACGTGAACAACACCTGGAAGTCGACCTGCTCGCAAACCTGCGGCCTCGAACTGCTCCGGTTCGACCCGGGCTTCGCCTACCAGGACGACGGCAACTCCAATCCGCCGAACTGCTCGCTGGCCGGGCTGCCGTCCGGCGCGCTGGTGATCGACGACGTGCCGGCCGGCACCCCGGTGATCCGGGGCGGCTGCACCAGGCCGGGCACCGACGCCGGCACGTTCACCCTCAACTACAAGCCGGACGGCGCCGGGCAGTACCCCGGCAAGATGGACACCCACCAGCTCGGCGCCGGCTTCGGCGGGCACTTCTGGTTCACCCACACCCGCACCGCCAGCGCCCAGGGCGGCAAGCTGGAGGTGTCGGCGACCTGGCAGTTCAGCGGGACGCAGCTCGGGTTCGGCCGGGTCTGGGTGCACCTGCCCGACCTGGGCGCGCAGACCGCGCTCGCCCGGTACGTGGTCACCACCACGTGGGGCGACCGGGTCGCGGTGCTCAGCCAGCCGAGCGCCAACAACCGGTGGGTCTCGATCGGCGTGTGGCAGTTCTCCAACAAGCCGAAGATCACGCTCAGCTCGGTCACCCCGGACGGCACCGGCGACAAGGACATCGCGTTCGACGCGGTCGCCTACCAGCCGCTGCCCGGCGTCGAGACGATCAAGATCCTGCACTGGAACCTGGACGGCGCCAAGGACAACGCCGGCAACTACGACGTGGTCGACCGGTTCGTCCAGGAGATCCTGGCCAAGCAGCCGGACGTGATCTCGATGAACGAGATCTGCGAGCGGCAGTTCGTCCGGGTCGGCGACGAGCTGCGGGACGCCGGCTACACCGTGCAGGGCTATTACCACGCCAGCCAGTTGGTGGTACCGAACTGCTTCACCAGCCATCAACCACCGGGCGAGTTCCCACCGGAGACCCGGACCTCGGCCGGCAACGCGATCTTCATGCGCGGCACGATGGTCAGCCATCAGGGCTGGGTGTTCAACGGGGCCGACCCGACCGTCCCGCAGGGGCGGCTGGTGGAGCGGGAGACGATCCAGACGGTGCCGCCGCTCGAGACCCGCAGCGTCGCCTGCGTCACCGCCCGGATCGCCAAGGTGTTCCAGGACATCAAGGCGTGCTCGACGCACCTGGCCCAGCGCGACGACAGCCTGCCGAACCCGACGGTCGAGGCCGAGGCCGAACTGCGGGAGATGGCCCGGGTGTTCGGCCCGGAGGCGAAGACCACGCCGTTCATCCTGGCCGGCGACATGAACACGCCGACCCCGCCGGCCAACACCTCGATGGCCTACCTCTACCCGCCCGCGGTGAACACCGCGGACTGGACGAACTCCGGCCAGTTCGCCGAGGTCAACCAGCAGCAGCAGTGCCTGCTGACGATCCCCTGCGAGATCAGCCAGGGCGGCGTCCCGACGCACCGTACCGACGGCGGCGTCAAGCTCGACTACGTCCTCGGCAGCCGCTGGCAGTTCGTGGTCCCGGTCAACGGCGTCTCGGTCAACCGCAACGTGGGCACCTGCGACGACGCCCTGCCCGCCCACGACTGCTCCGACCACTGGCTGTTCTACAGCGAACTGGAACTCCCACCCGCCACCGAGCTCTGACGCTCCCAAGCAGCCGGGCACCCGTCACCCCCCGACGGGTGCCCGGCACCATCATGTCCACCCACCGCCGGTGAACCCCGGCGGCCCCGGGGTGCTGTGCCAAACCTTGACTCCGCCTTGTGCTAAACCTGGACTCCACCTCGTGCTAAAGTTCGAATCCGCTGGTAGAGAGCGAGGTGACGGCCATCGCAAGTTCGTCTTACCTGGCCCGATCGGTCGACCCGCTACTGGACGAATTGGTCGCAGACCATCCGGCCGTCCTCATCGTCGGGCCGCGCGCGTGTGGCAAGACGACAACCGCACGCCGGCACACCGTCGGCCGCCTGCGGTTGGACCGGCCGGCTGAGGCCACAGCCACCCGGTCCGATCCGGATGCGGCGCTGGCCGCCGGACCGTTTCCGCTGCTCATCGACGAGTGGCAGGTCGTGCCCGAGGTGCTCGGCGCGGTCAAGCGGTCCGTGGACGATGACCCGGCGCCGGGCCGGTTCGTGCTCACCGGGTCGGCCCAGTCCGATCTGACCGCGACCGGCTGGCCGGCCACCGGCCGGGTTATCCGGGTGCCCATGTATGGCCTGGTCGAGCGGGAGCTCGAAGGTCGGGCCAGCGGCGCGCCCTTGCTGGACCGGCTGGTCACCGGTGACGGCGAGTTGTCGCTGCCGCCCGAGCCTCCGGACGTCCGGGAGTATGTGGCCCGGGGGTTGCGTGGCGGTTTTCCCGAGGCCGCGCTCGCCGGCAGCGAGCGGGCCAACGCGCGTTGGCTGGCGAGCTATGTCGATCAGGTCGTCACCCGGGACGTCCGGCTCGCCGGCACGGTCCGCGATCCGGTCCGGTTTCGCCGGTACCTGCAGGCGGTAGCCGCAAGTACCGGGGGGATGCCCGTGCTCAAGACACTCACGGACGCGGCTGGGATCGACTACGCGACGGCACGCGCCTACGACAGCCTGCTGGAGCACCTGCTCATCGCCGAGCAACTGCCGGCCTGGTCGGCGAACCGGCTGAACCGCCTGGTGCGCCTGCCCAAGCGGCATCTTGTCGACCCGGCCCTGCTCGGGCCGCTGCTCGGGGTCGATCAGCGGGCCGTGCTGCGGGACGGCGACCTGCTCGGTCGGCTGCTCGACAGCTTCGTGACGGCGCAACTGCGGGCGGACTGCGCGGTGAGCACGCTGCCGTCGCCGCGGTTGTTCCACGCCCGGGACGGCAACGGCCGGCACGAGGTGGACGTCATCGTCGAACTCGCCGACGGGCGGGTGGTCGCGTTCGAGATCAAGGCCGACGCGGCGCCCGGGCCGGACGCGGGCCGGCACCTGCGCTGGCTGCGCGACGCGGTGGGGGAGCGGTTCGTCGCCGGGGTGGTGCTGCACACCGGGCCGCGGGTGCTGCGCTACCCGGACGGGATCCTGGCCGTCCCGATCTGCGCGTTCTGGGGCTGACCGCGGTCCGGACCTGACCGCGTCCCGGCGGGCTGGCCGCGTTCCGGGCCGCGCTGTAGAGCTGGCGTCGTCCCGGGCATGACTGTGGGGGCGGCCCGCCGGGCCGCCCCCACAGTCAGTGGATCAGCCGCGGGTCAACTGCGGATGGAGCAGTTGGTGGTGTTGATGTTGAGCGCCGCGGGTCTGGCGTTGGTGCCACCGGGGACGGAGGCGTTGAAGCCGATGCCGTCCTGGGAGCCGCCAGGTGGGATCACCGCGTTCCAGTTGGCGTTGGTGACCGTGACCTTCCGGTCGTCCTGGACGAAGTCACCGTTCCAGCCGAGATCGACGGTCTGGCCGTTCGCGAACGAGAACTTCAGCTCCCAGCGGTTGATCGGGGTGCTGCCGGTGTTCGTGATCCGCAGGTTGATCTGGAAGTGGCCCGGCCACGTGGTCGTGGTCTGGTACGCGACCGTGCAGCTGGCCGGCTTCTCCTTGCCGCCGGCGAAGAAGACGTTCGGCGGCAGTTCGTCGGCGACGTCGGTGTTGGCCCCGATGACCTTGGACAGGGTCTGCCGGTAGTCGATGCCGTAGAGCGAGTTGATCGTCGCGAGTGCCGGGTCGTTGCCGAAGAAGAACCGGTCACCGTCGCGCAGGGCCTGGAACTGCTTGGCCCAGATCGCCAGCTGCAGCTCGCCGAACTCGGTACCGGGGACGTGCGGCTCGGCGATCATGCCGACGAACGCGTCCACGTTGTCCACCGAGCCGTAGATCGCCCGCAGCCGCGCGGCCAGCGTGGTGCGCCGGGTGATTCGCTTGACATTGGCTTCCGCGTCATCGGTGTCCGGCTCGACGGTGTCGCCGTTGATGTCGAACAGCGCGGTGACGTCGAGGCTGTTCGGGTCGTTGATCTCGTTGCCCCGGGTCAGCAGCGGGTCGTTCGGGAAGGCGTCGGTCGCCTCGCCGGTGATCGCCGTGAACGAGGTCCTTCGCCGGCAGCCCGTAGGCCTGCCGCATCTGGTTGTAGCTCGGCATGCCGTGGTCGCGGCCGCGCTGCGATGTCGATCGCGCCCAGGTCGACCACGCCGCTGAAGCACTGCGGCAGGGTCGGCCCGTCCAGGCACTCCGGGTTGCCGGAGACCGGCACCTGGAACAGCACGCTGCGGAGCTGGTTGTCGATCAGCTCGTCGTTCTTGTACTCCGACTCCGCGCCGATGCCGGCCAGCACCGGGCCGAGCTGGATCTGCTCGACCAGGTCCGGGTTGAAGAACGCGACGTTCAGCGGGATCACGATGCCGACCTCGTCGCCGTCGATCGTGACCTCGACGCCCTGCGCCTCGAGCGAGTCGAGGGTGGCCTGGCTGTACCGGCTGACCTCGGCGTCGGCCTCCAGCGCCTCGCCGTGGATCTGGCTGTGCGCCCGGTACCCGACGGTCGCGAACTCGTTGCTCAGGCCCGGGTTCACGCTCGCGTTGTAGCCGCTGTACGCCGGCAGGTTCACGCCGATGGCCGGCAGGAACTCGTTGTAGGTGATGTACTGCTGCTCGGCGATGACGATCTTGCGGGCGATCTGGAACTTGTCCTCGTTGCTGAGGGTGTTGGGCAGCAGGCCGACGATCCGGTTGTGCTCGCGGGCGAACAGCGTCTGGGTGGCGGTCAGCGCGATGTTCTCGTTGGCCCGCAGGTCACCGGCGATCTGCGGCGTGTTCGGCGCTGCCGCGCAGCCGGCCGTCGACGTCCATCGCCGGGGCGGCCGTCGGGTTGCCGCGCTGGTCGGCGGCCGGCAGGTAGCCGGTCGGCGACAGCATCAGCGTGGCCCGTTGTTGGCCAGGTTGCCGTCCAGTGGGCCCTCGCGCAGCCAGTCCAGCCGGTTCGCGTCGTGCGCCGTAGACGACCTCGGCGTCGATGAACGAGTTCTCGGTGTTGATCTGCTGGCGCGGGGTGGTGACCCCGGTGCCCGGTGCCGCCGGCGACCGGTTGAACGGGATCGAGCCGAGGTCGTTGGTGAACGCCTCCAGCGGGTCGCTCGAGTTGAACGGGATGTGCGTCGGACGGGCCGGTGGCGTCACGCAGGCCGAAGGTGTGGTCCAGGAACTGGCCCCAGACGTTGCCCCACTGGGTGACGCTGCGCTCGGAGAAGACGTTCTGCGCGCCGTCGTTGAAGACCCGGTTGCTGATGAACCGCGCGTTCGGCCCGTCCACCGGGGTGTTGAGCCCGTCGGCGTAGCGGGTCGGCGCGACCCGCAGGTACTGCGCGCCGGCCTGGCCCCAGGTCGGGTTCGCGATGTTGTTCCCGTTGCCGCTGAGCGACTGGAACTGGATGCCGGCCAGGCCCGGCGGCAGCGTGGCGTTCGCTGGGCCGGTCAGGCCGCCGATCATCAGCAGGCTGCTGATCCCGACGAAGAGCGTTCTGCTGCGGTGGTGGTTGCGGGGTCTCGCGCCAGCGAGACCCGCCCTCGAGTGGTGGCGGTCCACTTTTTACTCCCCTTCCGCGGACGGACGATCTTGCCCGGGTCACGGGAGCTCAGCGGGGCCTGCGACATGCGGCCGGGCATCATGACCCAGGACCGCCACCCGAAATGACAGGTTCATGCCACTTCGTTGCCGCTGGCGGACAGCAACACAGACACGACAGATGGCCCGGTGTCGGGCCGTCCCACGTGAGAGCGTTCTTAATGGCTGCAAAAAGAGACTTTAGCGCGACCATGTGGTCATGTGAAGAACTTGTATCCGTCCTGCTATGGCTTGACCAGTTCTGGCCATGTGGAGACTGATCCGGGTAAAAGATGGTCGCGAAGTCATCGCCCGCACGTCCCATGTCGCTGCGTCCGCCTGATCCCGCTGCCGGTTGGCCGACCGGTGGTAGCGTTTGCACTAGCGGGCTCGACTGCCCGCCGGCACATTCGGCGGCGACGAACGTGCGGCCAGGCCAGCGGACGGGCCCCCCGTCCCCGGTTCGGGGCCGGCACCCGGAGTTGATCCGGGCGGACGCCGCGACCAGCCCTCGCGGATCGGCGCGCCACAGGCGCGGGCCGCAGGCTCCGGGGCTTGACGCTGGCACCCACGTCTCTCCGGAGGAGACTCATGTTCCAGCTCATCCGCGCGCGGTTGCCGCGCGCCGCGCTCGTCCTCGGGGCGGCGCTGATCGCCGTGCTCGGCACGGTCGCCTGGGCCGGTGTCGCCGGCGGTGCGGCCACCCCGCTGGCCTCGCTGCGTGGCCTGTACATCGACCCGAACTCAGCCGTCATGCGCTGGGTCGCCGCCAACCAGGGCGATTCCCGGATGCCGATCATCCGCGACCGGGTCGCCAGCCAGCCACAGGCGCACTGGTTCGCCACCGTGAACGTCAACACGATCCAGGCCGACGTCGCCTCGTACGTGGCCGGCGCCACCGACGGCAGCAGCCCGGTGCTGGTCGCGTACGGCATCACCAACCGGGACTGCGGCGGGGCCAGCGCGGGCGGCGCGCCGAACCTGACCACCTACGGCACCTGGATCAGCAACTTCGCCCGCGGCGTCGGCACCTCGCCGGCGATCGTCATCCTGGAGCCGGACTCGCTGGCCCTGCAGACCTGTCTGAGCGGCGCCGACATCACCGCCCGGAACAACGCGCTCAGCGCCGCGGTGCAGTCGTTCCGCACCTCGGCCCCGAACGCGAAGGTCTACCTGGACGCCGGGCACTCGGCCTGGAACGGCGCCGGCGACCAGGCCAACCGGCTGCGCGCCGCCGGGGTCACGAACGCCGCCGGCATCTACACCAACGTGTCGAACTTCAACCCGACCGCGAACGAGACGAACTTCTCGACCCAGGTGCTGTCGGCGATCGGCAACCCGGCGCTGCGCGCGGTGATCGACACCAGCCGCAACGGCAACGGCTCCAACGGCCAGTGGTGCGACCCGGCCGGCCGCGCCATCGGCCAGGCCCCGACCAAGCAGACGCCGAACCCGTCGGTGGTGGACGCCTACCTCTGGGTGAAGCCGCCGGGCGAGGCGGACGGCTGCGCGGCCGCGGCCGGCACGTTCGTCCCGGATCTGGCCTTCGCGCTGGCCAGCGCCGGCAGCCAGCCGCCGACCAACCCGCCGACCAGCAACCCGCCGACGACCCCGCCGACCACTCCGCCGCCGACCACGACCCCGCCGCCGACCAGCCCGCCGACGCAGCCACCGGCCGGCGGCTGCACGGTGAACTGGCATGTGGACAACAGCTGGAACGTCGGCTTCACCGTCACCGTGACGATCACCAACCGGGGCCCGGCGCTCTCGTCCTGGACCCTCGGCTTCACCTTCGGTGGCAACCAGAAGATCACCAACCTGTGGAACGGCGTGCTGGCGCCGCAGCCCGCGGCCGCGGTCTCGGTCGGCAACGTCGGCTTCAACGGATCCGTCCCGACCGGCGGCACGGCCAGCTTCGGCTTCCAGGCCAGCTACTCCGGTACCAACAACCCACCGACCGCGTTCACCCTCAACGGCCAGGCCTGCGGCACGGCCTGACCCGGCCCGTCAGGCCCGCGGCGCGGGCCGGACCCAGGCCGGAACGGTCAGGCCCGCGGCGCGGGCCTGACCCGGTCCGCAACGGCCGGGCCCGCGGTACGGCCTGACCCGGACCGCACTCCGGGCGGTTCTGGCGCGGACGGGCGGCTCGGCCGGGACCAGCCCTGCTGGTTCCGGCCGGCCGCCCGGCACTGTCCGGCACCGGCTCCGGCCGGGGTGCCCGGAGCCGGCTGGTGTGGCCCACGTCACGTAGGAAGATCGACTGGCCGGGGCGGGGATCGGCCCTGGGGCGACCCGCCTTGCGGCGCGCCAACGGCCTATCCGGCATGTCCTCCGATCGGGTGAGGGCAGGTGCCCCGGAGGTCTGGGGTGAGATCGACCTGTCGACCCACTGCCCGGCCTGTCCAGGGGAAATCCCGCTGCTCCGTGCGGTACCGCCGGTTCGTGCCCTGACGTGCAGGAATCACGTGGCTACCGACCCGGACTCCGGCGACTATTCCGGCCGTTTCGAAGTCAGCCGACAATGATCGACATCAGGCAGACGGTCGATATGAGAAGCGGCTGTTTGGACCATGCTCAACCGTTCCGTCCTCGTTTGACTACAGGCATCGACTGGCGCGCGCTTCCGGCCGGCGGGTCGACACGCCGGTGTGTGGCGGGCACTGACGGTTGAGAGGAGGTCGGCATGCTCGTCGTCAAGTCGTGAAGTAGTGGGGCCGCCCCTAGATGATCTTCGTATCCGGCTGAACCTGGTCGGTGAATGATCAGGCCTGCCCCCGATTGATGTGTCATTGAAGTGACAGGTGCCGGGTGTGGGCCTATCGGCCCGCACCCGGCGCCAGTCCGGGCCGAATTCAACGCAGCTAACTGAAATGTGCTGGAGAGCGACATGGTGGACCAGATCCTCGTCCGGTTCGAAGGCGAGGGTTCCGGCGTGGCGGAGCTCACCTGGGGCCAGTTGGGGATGTGGCAATCCTTCGTGGCGGCCGGTCACTCCAAGACCGTCGGCGGCGTCAGCCCGCTGCCCGACGGGGTCCGGGCCGAGTACATAGCCGAGACGCTCCGCTACGCGATGAGCCGGCACCAGGCCTTGCGCACCAAGTTCCCGATGGGGCCGAACGGGATCCCCCGGCAGGAATGCCACTCGGCTGGTGAGATCGCCCTGGAAATCGTGGACGCCGGCGCCGCGGACCCGGCCGAGGTGGCCGCCGAGGTGCACGCGCGGTACCAGGACAAGTCGTTCGATTATGCGAACGAGTGGCCGGTACGGATGGCCGTGATCACCCAGGGTGACCGGGTGCCGTACATGGTCGCGGTGTACCTGCATCTGGTGCTCGACGCGACCGGGATGACCCTGCTGATCGCCGACATCGCGGCCCGCGACCCGGCCACCGGGCAGGGCCCGCCGGTCACCGGCATGCCGCCGCTGGAGCAGGCCCGCCGGCAGGCCACCCCGGCCGGGCAGCGGCAGAACGCCATGGCCCTGGCGTACCTGGAGCACGTGCTGCGCACCGTCCCGATCAGCCGGTTCGGGCCGCCCCGGTATGCCGGCGAGGCCAGCTTCCAGATGCTCCGGTACCGCTCGCCGGCGACGCTGCTCGCGGCCCAGGCCATCGCCGCGCGGAACGCCACGAACACCTCGCCGGTGCTGGTGGCCGCGTACACGGTGGCGCAGTCCCGGCTCACCGGCACGAACCCGGTCTTGTTGATGATCACGGTGAGCAACCGGTTCCGGCCGGGTCTCGCCAATTCGATCAGCACCCTTTCGTACATCAACCTGTTCATGATCGATGTCGCCGGCATCAGTTTCGCCACCGCGGTCAACCGGGCCGCGCAGGGCACCATCAGCGCGTACAAGCACGCCTACTGCGACCCGTACGCGCAGGATGTCGTCCTGGACCGGGTGCACGCCGACCGCGGTGCCGAGGTCGAGCTCTCCGTCTACTACAACGACCGCCGGCAGGACGCCCGGGCGGTCGGCGGTAATCCGCCGACGGCGGCGCAGATTCAGGCCGCGGTGCCGGCCAGCACGCTGGAGTGGGTGCAGGACCCGGAGATGCCCAAGAGCGCCCTGTACCTCTACGTGGACGACGCACCGGGCGCGATCGAGTTTGAATTGTCCGGCGACGCCCGCTATTTCTCCGCAGCTGATCTGGTCGAGCTCGTCCGCCAGATGGAGTCGGTTCTGGTCGAAGCCGCGCTGGATCCGGCCGCCCCGACCGGCGTTCCGGCCGCCGCGCCCTGCGCCGAGCCGGCGGAGTCGGTGGCCGGCCAGGTATCGGCGCCTTCGTAGCGGTCCATTGGCCCGGCCAGGCCCAGTCGATCGGCCCGGCCGGGCCGAGTCCATTGGCCCGGCCGGGCCGAATTGGCAATTGGCGGCCGATCCGTCCCGGTGCCGTACAGCCCGCGGTGCTGGAATTGGCGCCGCTGTGCCGTCCGGCGGGCGAGGTCTTCGCGTTGGGGTGGCTTTTCCCGATTGTGCTGATCCGGTCCGGGCGGCCGGGCCCGGGCAGTTGACCCGGCGACGGTCTCGTCCCGGGTGACCCGGGTCGGTTGGAAGGCGCCCGCCGCGGCCCGCCGGCTGCGGTGACCATCACACGGCTGTGTCTCGGGGCGAACGGGACGATCGGCGCGCCGGAAGGATAGCGGCGCAATAGTGGGCCGAAACAGCCGGGCCGCAGGCTAAGCCTTGTTACTCGGGGTGGACCGAGTCTCGCTCACCGGAGTGAGCCTGGCGTCGGACGCCCGCAGGAGAGGCGAGTGCACCGATGGCCGAGAGCACGACCGGCCGCCTGCCGACCACCCAGGACATCGGCACGGCGGCAGCGGACCACATCCGACTCGGGTACCACTACCTGGATGTCGGTGACATCGACGGCTATGGCTCACTGTTCGACGAGCAGGCCGTGTTGAGCCACCCCGGGGTGCGGCCGGTACGTGGCCGGGATGCGTTGGAACGATTCGAGCAGCGCCGGTACGAACAGCGCCGGCGAGCCGCGAACTCGGTCCGCCATAGGGTATTTGACGTGGTCAGTTCGGGTCGGCTAGTGGTTGCGCTGGGCCGCATCGACGAACAGGCCGGGGCGGCGGACACGGTGGTCAGCGTTGACTTCGTCGACGTGTTTACGGTATCCGAGCACGGTCTCATCACCCGGCGTCGGCGGTACCTCGAGCCGGAGACCGAATAGCGCAGCCGGCGCCGGCGCCCGCTGGGCCGTTCCGATGCCATCTGCGGCTTCCTCTTCCGCATCGGCACCCAGATGTTTACGTTTGTGCAGACCCGGCTACGTCTGGACCGCGGCAGGCACGGCAGTAGGTTAGTGACTCCACCCCCGGGTCGCCAACGCCACCGCGCGTGGAATTGTGCGGTCCCGGTCGGGACCTGAACTGCAAGGTCGGCGGTGATGCCGGGATGAGTTCGAGGGGGGTCCGGACGATGTCAGTGGACGTCGGCTTCCGTACCCTTGGGCCGATCGAGATCGTGACCGGGGGTGCGCCGGTCCGGGTTCCACCAGGTCGGCAGACGGTGATTCTCGGCGCCCTGCTGCTGGACGCCAACCGGGTGGTCAGCATGGAACAGCTGATCGACGCGGTGTGGGAGGAGCGGCCGCCGACTACGGCGCGCAGCCAGATCCAGATCTGCGTCTCCGCGCTGCGGCAGTTGTTCACCCGGGTGGGCGTGGAATGCCCGATCATCACCAACCCGCCGGGCTACCTGCTCCGGGTCGCCGAGGGGCAGCTGGACATGCAGGCGTTCGGCCGCGGGGTGTCCGAGGCGGACCGGGTCGCGCACGAAGGCCGGCTGACCGAGGCGGTCGAGCTGCTGCGGCAGGCGCTCGCGCTCTGGCGCGGCCCGGCGATGGGCGGCGAGGCCAGCCCGCTGCTCCGGAACAAGGCGATCCGGCTGGACGAGGACCGGCTGAACGCGCTGGAGACCTGCCTGGACCTGGAGCTGCGGCTGGGCCGGCACCGGCAGCTGGTCGGTGAGATCGGCGGGCTGGTGCAGGAGCACCCGCTGCGGGAGCGGCTGCGCGGCCTCTACATGCTGGCGCTGTACCGGTCCGGCCGGCCGGCGGACGCGCTGGAGGCCTACCGGGCCGGCCGCCGCATCCTGGTGGACGAGCTGGGGCTGGAGCCGAGCGAGGAGCTGCGCCGGCTGGAGGCGGCCATCCTGGCCGAGGACCAGGGGCTGCAGCTGGCGGTCCGGCCGCCGCCGACCGTGGTGCCCACCGCGCCGGTCGTCTCGCCGCACCAGCTGCCCGCCGACATCGTCGACTTCACCGGCCGCGAGCTGCTCGTCGGCGAGGCGGAGGCGGTGCTGGCCAACCGCGGCGAGGACGGTTGGGCCGACCGGGCGGTGCCGGTGGTGCTGATCGCCGGCAAGGCCGGCATCGGCAAGACCGCGCTGGCCGTGCACGTGGCTCACCGGCTGCACCGGGACGGCTTCCCGGACGGGCAGTTGTTCTGCAACCTGGCCGGGACGCAACGCGAGCCGGTGGCCGCGTCCGACGTGCTGGCCCGGTTCCTGCGCGCGTACGGCGTGCCCGGGGCGAGCATCCCGGACTCGGTGGACGAGCGGGCTGACATGTACCGCAGCCTGATCGCGGACAAGCGGGTGCTGGTCGTCCTGGACGACGTGGCCACCGAGAGCCAGGTGACCCCGCTGCTGCCGGGCAGCGGCAGCTGCGCGGTGATCGTCACCAGCCGGGCCCGGCTGACCGGCATCCCCGGCGGCCGGCTGCTGGACGTCGGCGTGCTCGGCGCGGAGCAGGCGCTGGGAATGCTGGCCAGCGTGGTCGGCGCGGAGCGGGTGGGCCGCGAGCCGGCCGCGGCGGACGCGCTGGTCCGGGTGGTCGGTGGGCTGCCGCTGGCGCTGCGGATCGTGGCCGCCCGGCTGGCCGCCCGGCCGCACTGGTCGCTGGCCTCGATGCTGGGCCGGCTGGCCGACGAGCGGCGCCGGCTGGACGAGCTGGCCCACGGCGACATGATGATGCGGGCCAGCCTGTCGCTGACCTACGACGGGCTGCAGCCGGCGGCGGCCCGGCTGTTCCGGCTGCTCGGCGTGGTGGCCGCGGAGAGCGTGCCCACCTGGGTCGCGGCCGGCCTGCTGGACGAGGACCCGGTCGAGTCGGCCAGCCTGCTCGAGCTGCTGGTCGACACCCAGCTGCTGGACGTGGTCGGGCTGGACCTCAACGGCGAGCCGCGGTACGCCTTCCACGACATCATCCGGCTGTTCGCCGGCGAGCGGCTGGCCCGCTCCGAGGACGCCGGGGCGCGGCAGCAGGCCCTGATCCGGGTGCTGGGCGGCTGGCTGGCGCTGCTGGAGGCGGCGCACCGCAAGCTCTACGGCGGCGACTTCACCGTGCTGCGCGGCGACTCGCCCCGCTGGCAGCCGCCGGCGGACGTGCTGGCCGTGGTGGTGGCCGACCCGCTGCGCTGGCTGGACGCGGAACGGCCGAACCTGTGCGCGGCGGTCGGCCAGGCGGCGGACGCGGGGCTGTTCGAGCAGGCCTGGGAGCTGGCGGTCTACCTGGTCGCGCTGTTCGAGGCGTTCAGCTACTTCGACGACTGGCAGTCGACCCACGACCGGGCCCTGGAAGCGGTCCGCCGGGCGGAGAGCCGGCGCGGTGAGGCGGCGCTGCTGTGCTCGCTGGGGTCGCTGCATGTCAGCCGGCGCCGGCTGGCCGCCGCGCACGCGGTGCTGCACCCGGCGCTGAGCCTGTTCCGGACCGCCGGGGACGAGTACGGCGTGGCGATGACGCAGCGGAACCTGGCCCTGCTCTATGACAACGAGGGCGAGACCGAGGCGGCCTCGGCGGCGTACCAGCAGGCCGCGGACGGGTTCC
The DNA here is from genome assembly GCA_963714145.1 of uncultured Actinomycetota bacterium. GTDB lineage: Bacteria > Actinomycetota > Actinomycetes > Mycobacteriales > CADCTP01 > JBBWZH01. The sequence goes on from OY970235.1 coordinate 1,231,561, forward strand.
GGCGGACCGGTGACTCGGTCGGCCAGGCCTACGTGCTGAACCAGATCGCGCAGATCGAGCTGGCCAACGGGGAGACCGCGGCGGCGGTCGACCGGCTGCGCGGCGCGCTGGAGGTCTGCCGGGACGTGGAGAGCCCCCGGGTCGAGGCCCAGGTGCTGCTGCGCCTCGGCGAGGCGATGTTCCAGCAGCGGCAGTACGAGGAAGCCCAGCTGATCATGTCGACCGTGCTGGAGATGGTCCGCCGCGGCCGGGACACGGTCGGCGAGAGCCACGCGCTGCGCGCGCTCGGCGTGATCGCCGCCCGCCTCGGCCGGCCGGCCGAGGCGGAGGACCTGCTACTGGCCGCGGTGGCGATCCGGGAGCAGGCACTCGACCACGCCGGCGCCGCCCGCATCCACCTCGACCTGGCCCGGCTGCTGGCCGACCGGGGCCAGACCACCGAGGCGGTCGAACTGGTGGAGCGGGCGGTGAAGACGTTCGATGAGCGCCGGATGCAGATCTGGCAGACCCGCGCCCGGCAGCTACTGGACTCGTTGACCGGCGGCGCGGGCGCGGAGCCCCCGCGGTGAACCCGCGCCGTCGGCCCCGGCCCCGGCTGGCTCAGCGTCGGCTGGATCAGTTCCACGGGGTGTCGTCGGGGGCGTAGCTGGTCGGCGCGACGTGCGAGCCGACGGTAGCGGCCTGGCTGGCGGTGGCCGTCGCGACCGTGGGCAGAATGAAAGCGGCGGCGGCGAACAGAATGGTCACGGCGGCACGGAGGGACTGCATTTCGGGGCCTTTCCTGGAGGCGGGGGAGCTTGCCGGCGAAACGTCGGCGAGCTGTCTCGGTGAGGCAGGAATCACGTTTCCAGCCGCTTCCATCCCAGCCCTATCGCGCACCTTTCCCCGGTGTCGGAAACCGTCTCGACATCCGTAGAGGCCAGACGATAGCGAGCCGATAGCGGGAGTGTTGAATAATGACGCCCGCAGGCAGCCGACGACAGATTTCCGCCGCGGCGCCCGACCCGGAGGCTGGTCGTGTACCAATGCGATCTGGTCGTGGTCAGCGTCTGGAGGCCCGGCTGACACAACGGGGGTGGGCCGTCGCATGACCACGGGTGGAGCGATGACCAACCCGTTCGACAACGAAGACGGCAGTTACCTGGTGCTGGTCAACTCGGAGAACCAGCACTCGCTGTGGCCGGAGCCGTTGGCCGTCCCGAGGGGATGGGTCATCGCGTATGGCCCGGGCAGCCGTCTCGGCTGCCTCGACTACATCGAGGCGGCCTGGACCGATGTAAGACCGCTGAGCCTCACCCGTTGACCAACCCGCTCCCGCGGCCGGCCGCCCCGTGGCCGGCCGCAACCCCGCCCGACCCGTCCAGCACGCCCCCGTGACCCAGGTGAGGTGGACCGACGTGACCCAGTTGCACGAGCTCGCGGCCCCGATCGCGCCCCGGGCGGCGGAGGGGTGGTACCCGGTGCAGGCGGAGTGGAGCGGCAGCCCCGCGGACCACCCGGTCGAGGAGTGCCTGCACGAACTGTTCGCCGCGCAGGTACGGCGCGCACCGGATGCCACCGCGCTGGTGTTCCAGGGCTGCCGGGTCAGCTACGCGCAGCTGAACCAGCGGGCGAACCGGCTGGCGCACCACCTGGTCCAGCTCGGCATCGGACGGGGTGAGTTGGTCGGCGTCTACCTGGAGCGCGGGCCGGAGCCGGTGGCGGCCGTGCTGGCCGCGCTCAAGGCCGGCGCGGCGTACACGATGCTCGCCCCGGATGCGCCCCCGGCCCGGATCGACACCGTGCTCGCCGAGGCCGGCGTGGCGGTGGTGGTGACCCGGCTCGGTCTGGCGGCGCAGCTGCGGGCCGGCGGCGTGACGACCGTGCTGTTGGATGCGGACGCGGCGGAGATCGCGGCCCGACCGGGGTCAGACGTGGTGGGCCGCGGGCGGCCCGCGGATGTGGCCTGCGTGATGTTCGGGGCCGGCCACCCCGGCCGGCCGGCCGGCGTGGTCTGCTCGCACCGGGCCGTGGTGGGCACCCTGGCCGGGCAGGCGTACGTCGACTTCGGGCCGGGCGAGGTGTTCCTGCAGTGCGCGCCGGTCTGCTGGGACGGGTTCCCGCTGGAGCTGTTCGGCGCGCTGCTGTTCGGGGCCACCTGCGTGCTGCCGCCGGGGCGCCGGTCCCGGCAGGTGGCCGAGTTGGTCGCCGAGCACCGGGTGTCGATGCTGCACCTGCCGGCCGGCCTGCTCAGGGTGCTGGCCGAGCACCACCCGGCGATCTTCGACACGGTCCGGCAGGTGCTCACCCGGGGCGATCCGGCGCCGGTCAGCGACCTGGCCGGGCTGCTCGCCCGGCATCCCGGGCTGCGCCTGGTCCGGGCCTACTCGCCGGTCGAGAGCATGATCATCACCGCCGACGACGTGGTCGGCATGGCCGACACCCGGCACCTGAGCGTCCCGCTCGGCCGCCCGGTGCCCAACCAGCGGGCGTACGTGCTGGACGACCGGCTGCAGCCGGTCCCGGCCGGCGCCGTCGGCGAGCTCTACACCGCCGGCATCGGGCTGGCGTACGGCTACCTGAACCAGGTCGGGCTGACCGCGGCCCGGTTCGTGGCCAACCCGTTCGCGCCCGGCGAGCGGATGTACCGGACCGGTCACCTGGTCCGCTGGCGGGCCGACGGCGAGTACGACTTCCTCGACCGCACCGGGCCGTGAGCAGAGCGAGATCACCTGTTCGGGCCAGCCGGCGCGATCCCAACAGCCCCGGCGCGGTAACTCCATCCAGTCATCCCGCGGCCTAGTCGGTAGCTGTCAGGCAGGGTTGCGACCAGGCTGCCCGGTGAGCTTCGGATGCGCTTGGGCAGCCTGCTGCCAGGCTGGGCCAGAACGCCGCTTTGCGGCCTGTCGCAGCCCGTCCGCACCCGTCACCGCCCACGCGCATACGGTCCCGACTAGAAGCGGCTGTTCAGACCATTCTCAACCGATCAACGATCGTTTGACTAGTCGACACAGGGCCGACCGGCCCTGGACGGCGGGTCGACACGCCGGTGGCGCCGAACCCCATATCCCGGAGGGGAGGACCGCGATGAAGCTCCCGCTGAAGCCGTAACTCATCGGTTCTACTGATCCGGGCCTGGACGCGACCCCTGCGTCCAGGCCCGGTGCCGTTCGGGTCCGGTCTGCGGGGCCGGGATCAGCCGGATCCGGGTGGGGCCGGCGTGCTGCCGTTGCCGCTCGGGGTGCCAGGGGTGAACCAGGGGCCGAGGTTGGTGTTGCGCCGGGCGGCGCCGGCGGCCCGGCGCAGGTTCTCCTGCGCGGTCACGGTGGCCGTGTGGTGCGCGTCGATCCAGCCGGTGATCAGCTCGGCCAGCAGCCGGTCCAGCCGGTCCCGGGCGCCGTCCTGGCTGAGCGGGGTCTCGGTCAGCAGCCGCCGGCTGAGCAGCAGGTAGGTGCGCCGCAGCGCGTCCGGCTCGCGGGCATCCAGGCCGACCAGGTAGGCGCCGACCTCGCGGGCCGGCTGCGGGCGGTACGGGTCGGCGTGCAGCGTGGTCAGCAGCCGGTCCAGCTGGCCGCGCAGGTGCAGCTCCAGTTCGGGCCGGGTGAGCTGGATCAGCCCGGCCGCGGCGAGCTCCCAGGCCCAGGCCCGGGCCAGCTCGTCGCTGTGCCCGGCCGGCGGGCGGCGGCGCCGCGACGGCCGCCACGATTCCCGGGCGCTCACCGTCCGCCCCGTCCTGCGCTCAGGGTTGGCGCCTCTCCGTCGGGTGTGCGGCTTGTGGCCGATCCGGGTCGGCTCGTCAGGTGTCGGCTCGTCCGGCGCGGATACTAGCCAAAACTGGCCAATCGGTGTGGCATCAGGACACCGGTGTGGTGCATGTCGTGAGTGGAAGAATCCAGGCGCAGGTGGCGGCGGTTCGGGTTGGGAGGACGCGTGGAGCGGCCAGGCTGGTTGGGCGAGGACGTTGACCTGAACCGGCCGAGTCCGGCCCGGATCTATGACTACCTGCTCGGCGGGTCGCACAACCTGGCCGTCGACCGGGAGATCGCCAAGCAGGTGCTGGTCGCGATGCCGGACGCCCGGGCCGGCACGCTGGCCAACCGGGCCTTCCTCTACCGGGCGGTGCGGTTCCTGGTGGACTCCGGCATCCGCCAGTTCCTCGACCTCGGCTCCGGCATCCCGACCGCCGGCAACGTGCACGAGATCGCGCAGCGGACCGCTCCGGACGCCCGGGTGGTCTACGTCGACGCGGACCCGGTCGCGGTCGCGCACAGCCGGGCGTTGCTGGCCGGCAACGACCGGGCCGGGGTGATCGAGTCCGACATCCGGGACACCGACCGGATCATGGCCAGCCCCGAGGCGACCCGGCTGCTCGACCCGGCCGAGCCGGTCGGGCTGCTGATGGTCGCGATCCTGCACGTCATCCCGGACCCGGACGACCCGGCCGGGCTGGTCGCCGGGCTGCGCGACCGGGTCGCCCCAGGCAGCTACCTGGCCGTCGGGCACGGCACCGCGGACAGCCGCCCGGCGGACGCGGCGAAGCTGGAGGAGATCTCCAGGCGCACCCCGACGCCGCTCACGCTGCGGCCGCGGGCCGCGGTGGAACGCTTCTTCGACGGCTTCGACCTGGTCGAGCCCGGCCTGGTGTGGGTGCCGCTCTGGCGGCCCGACCCGGGCGACGAGCCGGGCCCGCACCCGGAGCTGTCCGCCAACTACGGCGGTGTCGGCATTCGCCGGTGACCCGCCGCCGGCGGCCGGCGCTGAACCCGCGGCCGGCGCTGAACCCGCGGCCGGCGGCCGAACCTGCGGTTGGCGGCTGAACCTCGGGCCGGCGACTGAAGCCCGAGCCGGCGGCTGAAGCCCGGGCCGGCGGTTGAACCCCGGGCCGGGCGGCTGAACCCCGGGTCGGCGGCTCAGCCGGCGTGCTGGCGATCGGCGACCGCGGCGCGGGCGATGGCCATGGCGTGCCCGACCAGCTCCAGCAGGACCGTCTTGGCCGAGGCGCGGCGGCGCGCGTCGCAGAGCACCAGCGGGATCCGCGGGTCGAGGTCGAGCGCCAGCCGGACCTCCTCGTCGGCGTACCGGCGGGCGCCGTCGAAGCAGTTCACCGCGACGATGAACGGCATCCCGCACCGCTCGAAGTAGTCCAGCGCGGGAAAGCAGTCGGCCAGCCGGCGGGTGTCGGCGAGCACCACCGCGCCGATCGCGCCCAGCGCCAGCTCGTCCCACATGAACCAGAACCGGTCCTGCCCGGGCGTGCCGAACAGGTACAGGATCAGCTCCTCGCCGATGGTGATCCGGCCGAAGTCCATCGCCACCGTGGTGGTCGTCTTCTCGTGCACGCCGGCGAGGTCGTCGACGCCGACGCTGGCCGCGGTGAGCACCTCCTCGGTGCGCAGCGGGGCGATCTCGCTGACCGCGCCGACGAACGTGGTCTTGCCCACCCCGAAGCCGCCCGCGACCAGGATCTTCACCGGGATCGGGACCGACACCAGCGCCTGCCTGCTCCGATCAGAGCTGGCGGAGTCCATTCATCACCTTCTCCAGGAGTGCCTCGTCCGACATGCGGTGCCGCGGAGCGGGGCGGCGTACGACCACCAGGCCCTGCTCGAGCAGGTCGCTGACCAGCACGCGACCGACGCCGAGCGGGATGTTCAGGTGCGCGGACAGCTCGGCGATCGACAGTGGCTGCCGGCACCGCCGCACGATGTCCTGGTGCTCGCCGTCGATGTGGTCGATCATCGCGAGCCCGCGCTCGGTGGTGGCCACCATCGCCACCAGCTCCAGGGTGCTCTCAGCCGCCTGGGTGCGGCCGCCGGTTATCGCGTACGGCCGGACGACGGGCCCGGCCGCGTCGTCCATCCACCGGTCATCTATCGACACGGCCCTGGTCCAGGTCCGATGTGGACAGTGGGGCCCGCGGGCTGGGGCTGACGAACTCGCCGACGCGGGCCACCAGCAGCGCCATCTCGTAGGCGACCAGCCCGACGTCGGACCGCTCGTCCGCCAGCACGGCCAGGCAGCCGCCGGTGCTCGCCGCGGTGACGAACAGGAAGCCGCGCTCCATCTCGACGATGGTCTGCCGGACCGAGCCGCGGCCGAAGTGCACGCCGGTGCCGCGGGCCAGGCTCTGGAACCCGGACGCGACCGCGGCCAGCCGTTCGGCGTCCTCCCTGGTCAGCCCGACCGAGGAGGCGAGCAGCAGCCCGTCGGCGGACAGCACGATCGCGTCGGTGATCTCCGGGACCCGGGTGACCAGGTTGTTCAGCAGCCAACCCAGCGATTCGATGTCACCGGCCCGCAGCGCCGAGCTGGTCACCGGCTCTCCCTTCTGGATGTGTCCGATCCATCGGTGCGCTCCGGGCCCTGCGGTTGGGGCTCGCCGGCTACCTGCCGGCCCCGGTCGGAGCCCTTCTGGTACGAGGCCATCAGCGCCCGGGTCTCCTCCGGGGTGCGCTGGGTGATCACATCCGGCGGGCTGTGCCGGGGCCCGGTGCCGACCGCCTGGCCGGGCACCAACGGCGCCTGCCGGCTGCGCCGCGGCAGCCCGTTCTCGGTGACCGCTTCGATCGGCGCCGCCGGAATCGGCCCGGCGTGGGCCGGGCTGCCGGCGCCCCGCCCGGCCGGCCGCTGCCCGGCGGGTGGCACCGGTCCGGCCGGCGGCCCGACCGGGCCGGCGATCATCCCGGGTCGGTCCAGCGGCCCGGGCCGGTGCTGGCCGCCCGGTCGCTCGACCGTGCCCGGCCGGTCCAGCGGCCCCAGCCGGTCCAGCGAGTTGGGCCGGTCCAGCGGGTTGGGCCGGTCCGGTGGGTTCGGCCGGACCGGCCGGTCCAGGCGGTCGAAGACGTTCGGCCGGTCCCCTTGCGCGGACCGGTCGAGCCCGCCGGCCCGCTCCGAGACGGCCCGGTCGAGTGGGCTCGGCTCGCGTCTGGATGGCTGGTCGAGTGGGCCGCGGTCGAGCGCGGCCGGGCCGTTCGGGCTGACCGGTGGGCCGGCCCGGAACGGTCCGGCCGGGTCCGGCGATCCGGCCGGTCCGGCGGACCTGCCTGGGCCGGTCTGGCCGGGACCGGCCGGACCGCCGCGGTCGTACCGGCCGGGCGCGCCGGCCGGGCCCGGCCGGTCGTACGGGCCGGTGCGGTCGTACGGGCCGGCGGTGCCGGCTGGTTCCGGCGCGCCGGCCGGGCCGGTCCCGCTGGTCCTGGCCGAGCCACCCGGACCGGCGGGCGTGCCGGGGGTGGGTGGGTCGGTGCGGTTGGACCGCGACAGCAGAGTGGCGACCCGGACCGACGGGGTGGTCGGGGTCGGCGGGGGCGGCGGCTCGGACGGGCTGCTCTGCGCGGCGGGCGGCGTCGCGGCGAGCGGGCCACGCGGGATCGGGAGGTCGTCGGCGAACCAGTCCGGCGTGCCGGGACCGGAGCCGGCGCCGGCGCCGGCGCCCGGGTTCGAACCCGGGCCGTGGCCGGAGCCGGAGTTCGAACCCGAGCCGGAGTTCGAGCCGGTGCGGGAGCCGGGGGCCGGCGCGTCGGCCGGGGCGCGGTCCAGGGCGGCGACCGCGGTGCCGGTGGCCGGCGCGGACGGGCCGGCGGGCAGGCCCGCTGGCAGTCCCGCGGGCAGGCTGGCCGGCACGCCGGCGTGGCCCGGGCCGGCCCGCCAGGCCGCCTCGGGGCCCGGTGCCGACCCGCCCGGAGCGCCCGCCCGGGCCAGCGCGGGCGCCGCGGTGCGGCCCTCCAGCAGACTGGTCGGCAGCAGCACGATCGCGGTCGTCCCGCCGTACGGGGAGCGGCGCAGGTGCACGTCCACGCCGTGCCGCTGGGCCAGCCGGCCGACCACGAACAGGCCGAGCCGCTCGGTGCTCTGCCCGTCGAACGGGCCGGGCTGGCTCAGCCGGGTGTTCAGCTCGACCCGGCGCCGCTCGTCCATGCCCAGGCCGGCGTCGTCGATCTCGACCACGTACCCGTTCGCGACCATCTGGCCGTGCACGTACACCCAGGTCGTCGGCGGCGAGAACGAGGTGGCGTTCTCCAGCAGCTCGGCGAACAGGTGGATCACGTCGCCGACCGCGGGGCCGATCACCTCGGCGTCGTCCAGCGAGCGCATGGTGATCCGGGTGTAGTCCTCGACCTCGGCCATCGCGCCGCGGACCACGTCACGCAGCCCGACCGGGCGGCTCCAGCCGCGGGCCGGGGTGGAGCCGGACAGCACGATCAGGTCCTCGGCGTGCCGGCGCATGCGGGTGGCCAGGTGGTCCAGCCGGAACAGTTCCTCCAGTTCCAGCGGCTCGGTGGTGCCGCGCTCCATGTCGTCGATCAGCTGCAGTTGCCGGTGGATGAGGGCCTGGCTGCGCCGGGCGATGTTGAGGAACGTGTCGCTGGTGCTCTTGCGGGTGGCCGCCTGCTCCATGGCCATCCGGACCGCGACCCCGTGCACGGTGTTGAACGCGGTGGCGACCTGTCCCACCTCGTCCCCGGTGAGCACCGGGATCGGCGCCTGATCCGGGTCGACCGGGTCGCCGCGCTGCAGCCGCTGCACCACCTCGCCCAGGTCCCGCTCGGTGTCCAGCGCGGCCGTCCGCATCCGGCGCAGCGGGCGCACCAGGGACCGGGCGACCAGCAGCGACAGTCCCACCGACAGCAGCAGTGCGAGGATCGAGACCACGATCGTGGTCACCGCCTGGCGGTTGTCGTCCGCCGCCGCCGTGCCGGCCGAGGCGACCAGGGCCTCGGTCAGCTGCTTCTCGGTGCTGCGCAGCGGGGTGAGCCGGTCGAACACCGCGGTCGCCCAGGTGCCGGGGTCGACCGGCAGCGCCGTTCTGATGTCGCCGGTGGCCAGCAGCTTCTCCTGCAGGGTGATCGCCTGGCCGGCCCGGGCCCCGGTGACCGTCGCGTCGTAGATCTTGTCCTCGCCGTGGCTGGGACCGGCGTGGAACACCTGGGTCAGGGTCTCCTGGGCGCCGACGTACTGGATGATCCGCCGGTAGTCGCCGGGGCCGAAGTGGCCGACCGCGAGCACGCCGGCCACGTAGCGGGCCTCCCGGGAGAACGCCTCCTTGGCCGCGCTGAGCGCGACCGCGGTGTCCGCGCGGGCGCCGAGGTCCGGCCCGGACGCGTACGTGTCGATGTCGAAGTTCACGGTCAGCAGCGCGAGGATCGCGTCGCTGTAGAAGGTGTCGGCCCGGTTCAGCACGGTGCCGCCGGCGTCCACTCCGGACCGCATGTCACGCAGGCCGGCCACGGCGGACTCGGCCCCGGTCAGGTGCGACCGCACGGTCGAGTCGTGCTCGGCGGTGGTCAGGCCGCGGCCGGCCGCCGTGAACGCGGTGACCGCGGTGTTCACCGTCTCCCGGACGGCGGCCAGCGCGGCGGCGTCGCCGCGCCCGGCCGAGCCGATCGCGATCGCGGTCAGCACCGCCTCCCGCTGCAGCCCGTCGATCAGGTCGTCGGACGTGCTCATCATCCGGCTCAGCGCCTGCGCGTCCCGGTCGGTGCGGGCGTCGCTGAGGGAGCCACGCACGATGATCCCGAGTAGGCCGCTGACGGCCAGGAGTGGAACGACCAGGAGTGCGGCGATCTTCGTCCGGATCGGCCAGTTCCGCACCCTCACCATTGTTCGTGTCGCCCTGCGTCGAAGAAGTGCGCCGGCCCGGCCTTTACCAGGAAAGTCCGATTCGGATTTTTGCGCACGCCTATCACCCCGCCGAACCTCCGTCTGGCGAAAACTCCCTGCTAAATGGCCCTACCGAGCGGCCGAAGTTAGCAGACAACTACGCTCGGCGCCGGTCGGAATTCAAAGAACCACAAGCCTGCCGCAGCGATGATGCAAGCGCCGGACACTCAGCCGGGCCGGTTGATTACCGAGCGTCTGCTGGCGAATTGATCAGACAATTCCCGGCCGGTAATAAGTGGCGGTTAGGCCGGTCAATGGCGCGACGTTTAGCCAAGTCTGGCCATCGTCGTCCGATCAGACCCGGCCGCTGGCCGACCGGGTGGACCGCCGGCCGGGCTTCCCGGCCGCCGGCCGGGGTCCTCGGCCGCCCGGCTCGGCCGCCGGCCAGGGTTGTCGGCCGCCCGGCTCCGGGTTCCCGGTCACCGGCTCGGCCGTCGGGCGCAGTGCGGCCGGCGGGCAGTGCGGCCGGCGGTATGTCCGGCCGGCCGGACAGTGGATGGCCGGGGCCGGCGGTGGGGCGGGGGCCGTTCACTGAAGAGCGCACGGCTGGTCGTTGACAGCCGGAGCCGGCAACAGTCAAGATCGTCAGGACTGTTAGGGTAGCCTTACCTAAGATCGGAGGGCCGGTGCCGGGCGGGCTGATGCAGACCGATCCACTGCTGGTTCGGCAGGCCGGCTGGGAGTCGAACGCCCGGTCGTATCCGCGGCGGCTACCGGTCGCGCTGGCCCGGGCCGAGGGCATGGTCGTCACCGCGACCGACGGGCGGCGCTTCCTCGACTGCCTGGCCGGCGCCGGGGCGCTCACCCTCGGGCACTGCCACCCGGTGGTGCTGGCCGCGGTCCGGGCCGCGCTGGACAGCGGTCTGCCCTGGCAGACGCTGGACCTCACCACCCCGGCCAAGGACCGGTTCGTGGCCGAGTTGCTGGGCCACCTGCCGGCGGAACTGGCCAGCGGCCGGATCCAGTTCTGCGGCCCGTCCGGGGCGGACGCGGTGGAGGCGGCGCTGAAGCTGACCAAGGCGGCCACCGGGCGCCGGGCGATCCTGGCCTTCCGCGGCGGCTACCACGGCATGACGCACGGCGCGCTGGCGGTCACCGGCAACGTCGCGGTGAAGGCGCCGTTCGCCGGGCTGGCCGGCGAGGCGCACTTCCTGCCCTACCCGTACCCGTACCGGTGCCCGTTCGGGGTGGGCGAGGGCGGCCACCGGATCGGCAGCCGGTACCTGCGGCGGATGTTGGACGACCCGCTCGGCGGCCCGGCCGCGCCGGCGGCGGTGCTGGTCGAGTGCGTGCAGGGCGAGGGCGGGGTGCTGCCGGCGCCGGACGAGTGGCTGCGCGAGCTGCGCCGGATCACCGCCGAGCGCGGCATCCCGCTGATCCTGGACGAGGTACAGACCGGCGGCGGCCGCACCGGCACGCTGTTCGCGTTCGAGCGGGCCGGGGTGGTGCCGGATGTGCTGGTGCTGTCCAAGGCGATCGGCGGCGGGCTGCCGCTGGCGGTCGTGGTGTACCGGGAGGAGCTGGACCGCTGGGCGCCCGGCGCGCACGCCGGCACGTTCCGCGGCAACCAGCTGGCGATGGTGGCCGGGCACGCCGCGCTGCGGCACACCGTCGAGCAGCGGCTGCCGGAGCGGGCGGCGGTGCTGGGGGAGCGGCTGCGGTCCCGGCTGCTGGAGCTGCAGGCGTCCGCCGGGTGCGTCGGCGACGTGCGCGGGCGCGGGCTGATGGTCGGCGTCGAGCTGGTCGACCCGGACGCGGCGCCGGACGAGTTGGGTGCCCGGCCGACCGCGCCGGTGCTGGCCGGCCGGGTCCAGGCCGGCTGCCTGGACCGCGGGCTGATCGTCGAGCTGGGCGGCCGGGACGGCGCGGTGGTCCGGTTCCTGCCGCCGCTGGTGATCACCCCTGAGCAGGTGGACGCGGTCGCCGACCGGTTCGCCGACGCGGTCGCCGCCGCCGAACTGGACGGCCCGCGATGACCGCCGCCGAACTGGACGGCCCGCGATGACCGCCGCCGAGCCGGCCGGCCACGCGGTGGACCGGACCACCCCGGCCGCGGCCGGTCCCGACCTGAGCCGCCGCCCCGTCCCGGATGGGGCGTCATGACCGTGCCAGCCCGGCGGCCGTCGCTCCGCTCCGCGGGGCCCCGGACGGCACCTGCGACGCTCACTCGGAAGGCCGCCTCATGACCGCGTGCTGGTGCGGGGTCACCGCGCCCGCGGCCAACCGGGCCGACGGCCTCGCGGTGACCACCCTGCTGAACACGTACCTGCGCGAGGCCGGCGTACCGGTGGTGACCGGTGACCTGATCGCGCTGCCCCGGCTCGGCCTGACCCTGTTCGCCCGGGCCCGGTACCGCTCGGCCACCGGCCGGCACGCCTGGACCCTCCCGGTGCGGCTGGCCGTCCACCCGGGCCGGCAGCATGCGGACGGCTGCCCGGCTGGCGCCGGGCCGCCGATGGACGCGCCGGGGCTGGCCGCGCTGATCGCGGTGGAGCTGGCCGGCAACGCGGCGGCGGTGGACGTGGGCCGGCTGGTCGGCGCGGTCGCCGAGAGCAGCCGGTACGTGGCCGCATTCCTGGAGCGGCCGGTCCCGGCCGGGCCGCAGACCCGGTACCTGGCCGCGGAGCAGAGCCTGGCCACCGGGCACCCGCTGCACCCGACCCCGAAGAGCCGGGCGCCGATGACCCCGGCCGACGTCCTGCGGTACGCCCCGGAGCGGCACGCCGCGTTCCCGCTGCACTGGTTCGCCGCCGACCGCGACCTGGTCGCCGAGGACTCCGGCCTGGACCGGCCGGCCACCGCGCTGCTGGCCGACCTGCTCGCCGCCGACCTGGCCGGCCGACCGGACCCGGCCGATCCCACCGTTCCGATCGAGGGCGCCGTCCCGGCCGGGACGGCCGTCCCGATCGACCCCGCCGGTCCGGGTGCCCGGGCCTACCTGCCGGTGCATCCCTGGCAGGCGGCCCGGCTGACCGCCCGACCCGAGGTGAAGGCGCTGCTGGCGGCCGGCCGGCTGGTCGAACTCGGGCCTGCCGGCGCGCCCTGGCACCCGACCTCGTCGGTCCGCACGCTGTACCGGCCGGACGCCGGGTTCCAGCTCAAGTTCACGCTGGAGGCCCGGATCACCAACTCGGTCCGCCGGAACCTGCGCAAGGAACTCGCCCGCGGGTTGGAGGTGCACCGGCTGCTGGCCGCCGGGCTGGGCGCCGACATCGCCGCGCACCACCCGGATTTCAGCATCGTCCGCGACCCGGCCTGGGTGACCCTGGAGACCGGAACCGGGGCCGAGTCCGGCTTCGAGCTGGTGCTGCGGGAGAACCCGTACCCGGCCGACCGGGACACCGACGTCAGCGTGGTCGCGGCGCTCTGCGCGGACGCGGCCGACGGCGGGCCGCCCCGGGTGGCCCGGCTGGTCCGCCAGCTGGCCCGGGCGGCCGGGAACGGCTCCGAGGCGGTGGCCCGGGAGTGGTTCCGCCGGTACCTGCGGGTGTCCGCGGACCCGCTGCTCTGGCTCTACCAGGCCTGGGGCATCGCCCTGGAGGCGCACCAGCAGAACACCCTGCTCGAACTGGACGACGGCTGGCCGGCGGCGCTGCGCTACCGGGACAACCAGGGCTACTACTTCGCCGAGTCCCGGGCCGACCGGCTGCGCGGGCTGCTGCCCGGGCTGAACGAGGCCAGCGACACGATCTGCGCCGACGCGGTCGCCGAGGAGCGGCTGGGCTATTACCTGATCCAGAACAACCTGCTCGGGGTGATCGGCGCCCTCGGTCTCGGCGGCGTCGCGGACGAGCGGGTGCTGCTGGCGGACCTGGCCGAGCACCTGCGCGGCAGCGCCCGGGAGCTGCCGCTGGTGCGCCGGCTGCTGGCCGCGCCGACGCTGCGCGGCAAGGGCAACCTGCGTACCCGGCTGGCCGACCTGGACGAGCTGGTCGGCCCGATGGCGACGCAGTCCGTCTACGTGACGACGCCCAATCCGATCGCCGGCAACCCACCGGCCGGCTGGCCGCCGGCCCCGAACCCGGCCCGGCCGTGACCGCGCACCCGCTCCCGGGGCCGATCCGGCTGCCGGGCCCCTGGCGGCAGGCCGAGTGGCGCCGCCTCGACCCGGACGCCGACCTGGACGTGCTGTACGGCTGGATGCACGCCCCGCACGTCGCCCCGTACTGGGAGCTGAACGTGCCCCGCGCCGAGCTGGCCGGCTACCTGGGTGCCGCGAGCCGGGACCCGCACCGGGACGCGCTGCTCGGCGTGCTGGACGGCGAGCCGGCGTCCTACTGGGAGACGTACTGGGCCGAACACGACCGGATCGCCACGTTCTGCCCGACCGAGCCGTACGACCAGGGCGTGCACCTGCTGATCGGGCCGGTCGGGCTGACCGGCCGGGGGCTGGGCCGGCACCTGCTGGCCGAGGTGGCCCGCTGGCAGTTCCAGCGCGAGCCGCGGACCCGGCGGCTGCTGGCCGAGCCGGACGCCGGCAACGAGCGGTCGATCCGGCTGTTCGAGCAGTGCGGGTTCCGGCGCGACGCCGAGCTGGTGCTGCCGGAGAAGCGGGCCGTGCTGATGATCGCCCACCGCCCCGGCGGCCCGCGGTGACCGACCTCGACCTGCTCGGCGTCGGCGTCGGCCCGTTCAACCTCTCGCTGGCCGCGCTGCTCGACCCCGTCCCGGCGGTCCAGGCGGAGTTCTACGAGCAGGCCGTGACGTTCGGCTGGCACCCCGGGCTGCTGCTGGCCGGCGTCACCACCCAGGTGCCGTTCCTGGCCGACCTGGTCACGCTCGTCGACCCGACCAGCCGGCACTCGTTCCTGGAGTACCTGCGCACGCACGACCGGCTGTACCAGTTCTACTTCCGCGAGCGGTTCCACGTGCCGCGGCGCGAGTACGACCACTACTGCCGCTGGGTCGCCGGCCGGCTGCCGTCCTGCCGGTTCGGCGTCCGGGTCGACGCGCTGCGCTGGCTCCCCGACGCCGGCGTGTTCGAGGCGGAGCTGACCGACGTCCGCAGCGGGCAGGCCGAGCGGCGCCGGGCCCGCAACGTGGTGCTCGGCGTCGGCACCACGCCGTACCTGCCGCCGGCGCTGGCCGGCGCGGTCGGCGACGAGGTGTTCCATGCCGGCGAGTTCCTGGACCGGCGGGAGGTGGTGGCCGGGGCCGGCGCGGTCACCGTGGTCGGCTCCGGGCAGAGCGGCGCCGAGGTGTTCCTGGAACTGCTGCGCGAGCAGCCCGAGCACGGCTACCGGCTGGACTGGCTGACCCGGTCGCCCGGATTCCTGCCGATGGAGTACACATCGCTCGGGCTGGAACATTTCACCCCGGACTACACCGAGTACTTCCGGTCGCTGCCGGCGCCGACCCGCGACCGGCTGCTGCCCAGCCAGGACCTGCTCTACAAGGGCATCGGCCCGGACACCAGCGCGGAGATCTACCAGCTGCTCTACGACCGGTCGGTGGGCGGGGCCCGCCCGGCGGTCCGGTTGCGGCCGCACCTGCAGGTGGAGGGGATCGCCGCGAACCCGGCCGGGCCGCGCCGGTGGCGGCTGGCCTGCCGGCACCGGCAGCTGGACCGGCCGCTGACCGTCGACACCGACTGCCTGGTCCTCGCCACCGGCTACCGGGCGGCCCGCCCGGCCCTGCTCGACCCGGTGGCGGACCGCATCCAGTGGGACGAGCACGGCCGGTTCCAGGTGGACGCCGAGTACCGGGTGGCCACCGACCCGTCCGTCAGCGGCGGGCTGTTCGTACAGAACGCCGAGCTGCACACGCACGGCGTCGGCACCCCTGACCTGGGCCTGGGCGCGCACCGGGCGGCCACCATCAGCAACGCGGTGGCCGGCCGGGCGGTCTACCGGCTACCCCGCCGGGTCGCCTTCACCGAATTCGGAGTGTGACAACAGTGACCAGCAGCATGGACCGCGCGCTGACCGAACCGGTCACCGCGCAACGCTGGTCGGACGCCGGCGCGCGGCTGGTCGCAAAGGCACTGGCCGAGTTCAGCTACGAGCAGCTGATCGACCCGCGACCGGACGGCGCCGGCTGGACGCTGCCGCTGCCGGGCGGCGTCACGTACCGGTTCCGCGGCCGGCGCCGGCCGTACGGCGACATCCGGGTGCTCCCGGGCTCGGTCCGGCGCTCGTCCGGGTCCGCCGAGGTGGCCGCGGACGACCCCACCCAGCTGCTGCTCGACCTGCGCGAGCCGATGGGGGTGTCGCCGATCACCGCCGGCCACCTCATCCGCGAGCTGGCCGCCACCCAGCTCGCCGACGTGCACATCGCGGCCCGCCCCGGCCGCACCGCCGCGGAGCTGATCGACGGCGACTACACCGACGCCGAGGCCGAGATGGACGGCCACCCCTGGCTGGTGCCGAACAAGGGCCGGCTCGGTTTCGGCGAGTCCGACTACCTCCGCTACGCGCCCGAGCAGGCGGCGCCGTTCCCGCTGCCCTGGCTCGCCGTCCGGCCGGGCCGGGGACACTGGCGGTCCGTCCCCGGCCTGTCCCGGGCCGACCTGGTGGCGGCGGAGCTGTCGGCCGCGACCCGGGCCGCGTTCGCGGCGGTCGCGCCGGACCACCTCTGGTTCCCGGTGCACCCCTGGCAGCTGGAGCACGTGGTGCTGCCGCTGTTCGCCGCCGACCTCGCCCGCGGTGACCTGCTGCTGCTCGGCGAGGCGGCGGACCGGTACCTGCCGCAGCAGTCGCTGCGGACCATGACCAACATCGACGCGCCCGGCCGGCACCACGTCAAGCTGCCGCTCTCGGTGCTGAACACGCTGGTCTGGCGCGGCCTGCCGACCGAGCGCACGCTGGCCGCGCCGGCGGTGACCGAGTTCCTGCTCGGCGTCCGGGACGGGGACCCGGTGCTGCGGGACGAGTGCCGGGTGGTGCTGCTCGGCGAGGTGGCCAGCGTGACCGTCGAGCACACCGGCTACGCGGCCCTGCCCGGCGCTCCGTACCAGTACCAGGAGCTGCTCGGCTGCATCTGGCGGGAGAGCATCCACCAGCACCTCGATCCGGGCGAGCGGCCGCTCACGATGGCCGCCCTGCTGCACGTCGACCCGGGCGGTACGCCGGTGGTCGCGGCGCTGATCGAACGGTCCGGTCTGTCCGCCGAGGCCTGGCTGGCCCGGCTGTTCGCGGTCGTGCTGCCACCCCTGCTGCGGATGCTCTACCGGCACGGTGTGGTGTTCTCGCCGCACGGGCAGAACACGATCCTGCTGCACCGGGACGGCGCGCCGACCCGGCTCGCGGTCAAGGACTTCGTGGACGACGTGAACATCGCCGACCAGCCGCTGCCCGAGCTGGCCGACCTGCCGCCGACGGTGGCCGAGGTGCTGCTGCGCGAGCCGGCCGACTGGATCTGCCAGTTCCTCTGGGCGGCGCTGTTCCTCGGCCACTTCCGCTACCTGGCCGACCTGCTGGAGACCCGGCTCGGCCTGCCCGAGCCGACCTTCTGGCGGCTCTGCCGGGGCGAGATCCTCGCCTTCCAGCGGCGCTTCCCCGAGCTGGCCGACCGGTACGCCACGTTCGACCTGCTCCGCCCGGAGTTCCCGCGGATCTGCCTGAACCGCAACCGGCTGCTGCTGGACGGCTACGCCGACCGGTCGGAACGCCCGCACGCCGCCGTCCACGGCCTCGTCGCCAACCCGCTCGCCGACCCGGCCGGAGCCGGGCCGTGACCGTCGCCCGTACCCCCGAACCCGCGGCGGCCCCGGCCGCGCCGCCCCGGCTGGCCGCGCTGGCGGCCGGCCGGCTGCGCTGCGCGGCGGTGTCCCGGCTGGTCGATGACGAGCTGGCCGGCTCCGCGCCGGCCCGCGACCACGTCTTCGTCGAGGTGCCGCCGCCGTGGCCGTCCGACTGGCGCGACGCGTCCGGCTACCCGGCCAGCATGAAGGACGCGCTGCACCGGCTGGAGGGCGAGTACGGCATCGAGGTCAAGGACCACCTGATCCTGCCGGAAGGGCCGACCGTGCCCGGCCGGGTCCGGTTCCTGGCGTATCTGCTGCCGGCCGGCCCGGCGTCCCGGTTGGCCCGGCACGAGTACCTGGCGCCGCCGGACCTGCTCGGCGACCTGGCCGCCGCGGTGCTCGGCCCCAGCGGCGACCTGCGGCCGTTCGCCCGGTACCGGGTCAGCGCCGGCGACGTGCACGACTACTTCGTCTGCACGCACGGCAGCCGGGACGCCTGCTGCGGCCGGCTCGGGGTGCCGATCTACCAGACGCTGCGCCGGCACGCGGCGCTGTCCGCCGGCCGGCTGCGGGTCTGGCGGACCAGCCACATCGGCGGGCACCGGTTCGCGCCCACCCTGGTCGAGTTGCCCACCGGCCGCTACTGGGGCCACCTGGACAGCGACCTGACCGACCTGCTCGCCACCCGGGGGGCCCCGCCGTCCGCGCTGGCCGGTGCGTACCGGGGCCGGATGCTGGTCGCCCCGCTGGCCCAGCCGGTGGAGCGGCGGCTGTTCCTGGACCGCGGCTGGGCCTGGGACGAGGTCCCGATCGAGGCCACCATCGAGGTCGGTGATCGGCACTACGGCGACCGCTCGCAGCCGTCCGGCCCGGTCGAGTCGGCGCTGGTCACGCTGGCGCACGGGCAGCCGGCGGACGGCCCGCCGGACCGGCTGGTGGCCCGGGTGGTGACCGACGGGACGATCCCGACCGCCGGCTGCGGCAAGCTCACCAGCTCGGTGCCGCGGTACCGGTTGGCCCCCGATCCGCCGACACTCCGGGACGGCTCGGCCTAGCCGGCCGTGCTGGTGCTCCGCTCAGCGCGGGCCGGTCCGCTCCTCGGCGATCCGCATCGAGCGCTGGTGCACCTGGGTCTGGTGCGCGGTCAGCGGCTGCTGGTGCTTGCCGAACGCGAAGTGCTGGTGTGCGTGCTCCGCCAGTTCGACCAGCCCGATCTGGCTGCCGCCCGGTTCCAGGATCACCGCGGCCCGGCCGAGCGAGTCGCCGCCCGGGTCCTCGGCCAGCTCCGGCACGGACTGCGCGTCCTCCTTCGGGATGGCGAGCTCGTCCGGGCCCCAGAGCACTCTGCCGCCGGACCGCGTCGCCAGCTGGATCGCCCCGTCCAGGTCGGCGACCGCGACGAAGGCCGTGGTGCTCTCCTGCGGCGTGTGCCGGACGTTGATGTCCAGGTCGATGCCGTCCGCCGAGATCGGCGCGTGGTAGCTCTTCTCGCTCCACAGCGACGGAACCAGGTCGATCCCGAACAACTGCTCGAAGAACACCCGGGACTTCGCCGGATCGTCGGACGGGATGTTGATGAACGCGAGCGCGGAACGGAGCGTCGTCGTCATGGAACAGGCCTTCCGTCATGGCGTGGGGCCCGGCGGGCCGGGTTGGCGTGGCCGGGATGCGGGGTCTGGCCGGGGTGCCGAGCGGGCGTCGGGTGTCGTCGGGCCGCGCAGCGACGGCTGGTCCACGAGTGAGGTTTCGTCCAGCCGCCCTTCTGCCGGGTGTCGTGGTGAAGCTACCGGTGACCATCACACTCCGTCCATATGCAACTACTGATAGTCACTATTGCCAGTCAAACCGGTCCTGCCCCGCACCATCCGGGCGAAGTCGAAAAGCCCGGCCGGCTGATGTCGCTCCCTTGATTCCTGGTTACTATTAGTCTCTTACTGACCACGGACAGTGCGGGAGGGGTCCGGTGCAGGAGTCGGGGGAGATCGCAGCCAGGCTCCGCGCGGCCGGGTTGATCAGCGATCCGCCCGAGCTCGCCCGCCTCTCGCCGGCCCGGGATCTGACCCGCCTGCTCCGCGGCGCCAAAGAGGTCGAGGCGCTGCAGCTCATTGCCGGGCACGCCCGCCAGTGCGCCAGCGCCGACCTCGGCGTGCTGCTCCGGCCCGGCCTGGACGACACCGTCGTGATCGAGGCCGCCGACGGCCACGGCGCGGACCTGCTGCGCGGCGTGGCCCGCCCGACCGGCCCGCTCTGGCAGGCGATGCTCAGCGATGGCGAACTGGTCACCGCGGACGTCAGCGCCGTGCCGGAGGCCAGCGACCTCGCCGGCCCGCTGCGGCTCGGCCCCCTGCTGATGCTGCCCATGGTCACCGGCGGCCGGATGCTCGGCGCCCTCGCGCTGGCCCGGCTACAGAGCCGGCCCGCCTTCACCCGGCCCGAGCTGCAGGCCGCCACCATCTTCACCGGCTACGCCGCGCTCGCCCTGGCCTGGGCCGAGGAGTACCGCCAGCGGGACGACCGTGAGGGCGTCGCCGACGACCTGCACGACATCGTCCTGGGCCGGCTGTTCGCCACCGGCCTGCGGCTGCAGGCGATCCCGGTCGCGGACCTGGGCATCGCCGCTCCCACCATCGCCGCCGCGGCGACCGAGCTCGACCAGGCCATGGCCGACATCCGCGCCGCCATCCACACCCTCCGCCGCTTCCCGGTCGACCCCATCCCGCAGGTCTGACCAGCCCATCCACAGCCGAGCCGCCCGGGGTCGGCCGGGTCAGGCGGGCCGATCGGGGTCGGTGGGCCGACGGGGTCGGGCGGGCCGGCCGGGGTCAGGCGGGCCGACGGGTCACAGGCGGGCGACGGGTCGGGCGAGCCGGCCGGGGTCGGGTGGGCCGACCGGGCACAGGCGGGCCGATCGGGTCAGCCGACGATGGCGGGAGTGGGGGACGGCGTGAGCAGGCCGGCGGTGGCGAGCAAATAGGCATTCATCGGCTCGTACCGGTCGAAGGACTGGTTGTCCTCCAGCGGGACGGTCACCGCCAGCGTCCCCTCGGCTTCGGCGACGAACAGCGCTGGATCGTTGCAGTCGGCGAACCCGACCGTCCGGATGCCGCTCTGCCCGGCCTGGCCGGCCCAACCGTGATCGGCCACCACCAGGTCCGGCAGCGGCTCGCCCGCGGCGGCGAGCCCGGTCAGCACCCGGCGCATCGGCTCGGGGGAGTGCGTGTGCCGGAGCCCGGCGTGCGCGTGCATCGCCGCCACCCCGCCCACCTGCCGGACGTCGCCGACATCGGTCACGATCCCGGCCGGGACGGCGACCAGCCGTGCGCCGGCCGCGGCCAGCGCCGTTGCGATCGCCAGGTGGGTGCCGAGCAGCCCGCCCGGATGGCCGGTGGCCAGCAGCACCCGCGCGCGGCTCGCGGCGGCTTCGCGCAGCACGACCGCCAACCGGTCCAGCGCGGCGACGGTGTTCTCCGGGTCGATGTAGTCGCCGCAGTCCGGCCGCTCAACCGCGGGGACGCCGCTGCGCTCGGCCAGCAGCGCCAGCACCCGTTTGACCGGCCAGCGGTCGCCCAGGTCGAGCCCGAGCAGCTTGTCCGGGTCGCCGTCGGACAGCATCCGCATGTTCCCGACGCTGTTCGACCGCGGCGTCGCCACCTCGCCGGCGATCCGGGCGGACACCAACTGCGCGAGCAGCTCCGGCCTGGTCGGCACCCACACCACGTCCTGCCCCTCTCCGGCCGCGCCACCCTGACCCGCCTCGCCTCGACGCTACGCCGAGTACGCCGCTGCTCAACCAACCAGTCAGGTGGCGCGGGTCACCGTCCCGATGTCCACCGGCAGGTGATTCGGGCGGCGGTTCGAGGGCGGTAGCCAGCCGGCGCGGCGCCGTGCCGGCTGCCCCGGAGGCCGGCTGCCCCGGAGGCCGGCTGTCCCGGGGCCGGTCACTCCGGGGCCTGGCCGCTCCGGGACCGGCCGCTCCGGAGGCCGGTCGCTCCGGAGGCAGGGTGACGGGGCGCGGGTGCCCGGCGGCCGGGTGGCCGGGGTGGGGTGGCCGAGTGGCCGGAGCGCGGGTGCCCGGTGACCGGGAGTCGGGTGGCCGGGAGTCGGGTGGCCGGGGCCGGGGGTCGGGTGGTCGGACTGAGAGTGGTCCAGCCGGCTGCGGAATTGAACGTCGGCAGCTGCTGTTCCGCTGGCGGCGGTGTCGAGGTGCCTCGCATGCGCTCAGGGCAGTCGAGCGGCCGAGAATCACTAGCCGAAAAGTCGGTTGCCGCAGGTCCCAGCCATGGCTAGTGTCTAAGTGTACGAAACGGTTTCGTTCACTTAGGGTAGACGTGGCAGAAGACATCGTGGTGAGCACAGCCGAGGACCCCTCGGTTGATATCGGGCATCACCGGCGTGGCCGGGGGCGCGAGCCGGCCATCCGTGAGGCAGCACTCGAGTTGCTCGCCGAGGTCGGCTACGACCGGATGAGCATGGACGCGGTTGCGGCGCGCGCGCACGCCAGCAAGGCGACCATCTACCGGCGCTGGCCGGGTAAGGCCGAGTTGGTCATCGACGCGGTGCGATGTCGCGCCGCCCATACCCTCGACCCTCCGGACACCGGCAGCCTTCGCGGCGACATCATCGCCACCCTCGGGGTCATGGCCAAGGGCATTGGCAGCACCGACGCCGACCTGATGGCTGGCGTGTTGCGGGCGATGCGTTCTGCTCCCGACCTGGCCGACTGCGTACGGGCGCAGCTTGTCGAGCAGAAGCGGTATGTCGGCCGCACTCTTGTCGCCCGGGCGGCCGCCCGCGGCGAAGTCCCAGCAGATGCCGGCGCCGAGGTGTTCCACGAGACCGCCCCGGCCCTCATGTTCTTCCGGTTGCTCGTCACGGGTGAACCGATCGACGACGACTTCCTCGCGCACGTCGCTGACGACGTGCTCATTCCGCTCCTGGTCCGAACCGGCCAGGGTACGAACCGACAGGAGAAGTAGTGACCCGCACTGCCAAGCGCGGCCCGCTCGCTGTGGCGGCCGCCGACGACACCGGGCCGGGTGACGGTACCGGGCCAGTGGACGGTACCGCGCCAGTGGACCCGAAGCGCTGGCTCGCGCTGGGCGTCATCGCGATCGCCCAGCTCATGGTCGTGCTCGACGCCTCCATCGTGAACATCGCGCTGCCCTCCGCGCAGCGTGACCTCGGCATCTCCGACGCCGACCGGCAGTGGGTGATCACCGCCTACACGCTGGCCTTCGGTGGCCTGCTCCTGCTCGGCGGCCGGATCGCCGACTTCACTGGACGCAAGCGCACCTTCATCATCGGCCTGCTCGGCTTCGCCGGCGCGTCCGCCCTCGGCGGCTTCGCGTCCACCGCTGGCCTGCTGTTCGCTGCCCGCGCGCTGCAAGGCGCGTTCGGTGCGCTGCTCGCGCCGGCCGCGCTGTCGCTGATCACGGTCACGTTCACCGAGCCGAAGGAGCGTGCCCGCGCGTTCGGCGTCTTCGGCGCGATCGCCGGTGGTGGTGCCGCGATCGGCCTGATCCTCGGCGGCGTGCTTACCGAGTACGCCTCCTGGCGCTGGTGCCTGGGCGTGAACGTGCCGATCGCGGTGCTGACCGCGATCATCGCCGTGCCGCTCGTCAAGGAGAGCCGCGCGCACGGCGACACCCGCTACGACGTGCCGGGTGCGGTGTTGGCCACCGCTGGCCTGGTCTCCCTGGTGTACGGCTTCACCGAGGCGGCCAAGCCGAACGTTGGCTGGTCGGCACCGCGCACACTGGGCTTCCTCGCCGCGTCGGTGATCCTGCTGATCGCCTTCGTCGTGCTGGAGTCTCGCCGCCGCAACCCGCTGTTGCCACTGCGGGTGGCGCTGGACCGTAACCGCGGGGGCTCGTACCTGTCCTTCCTGCTGGTCGGCGCCGGACTGTTCGCGATGTTCCTGTTCCTCACCTTCTATCTCCAGGCGGTGCTGGGCTACAGCGCGCTGCGGGCCGGGTTCGCGTTCCTGCCGTTCAGCGCCGGCATCATCCTGACCGCCGGGGTGGTCTCCCAGCTGATGCCCCGGATCGGGCCGAAACCGCTGATGGTGGGCGGACTGGCCGCCGCGACCCTGGGCATGCTGTACCTGATCCAGATCACCCCGACCACCAGTTACGTGACGCACGTGCTGCCGGCGGAGATCGTGATGAGCATCGGACTGGCCGCCGTCTTCATCCCGGCGTCCAGCACCGCACTTGTCGGGGTGAGCCCACATGATGCCGGGGTGGCCAGCGCCCTGCTGAACACCTGCCAGCAGATCGGTGGCTCGCTGGGCACCGCCCTGCTGAACACCCTGTACGCATCCGCGGTGACCGGCTACATAGCCAGCCACGCCAAGACGCCACGCCAACTGCAGGAGGTCATGCCGGACGCGTACGTGCACGGCTACCACGTCGCCTTCTTCTGGGGCGCCGTGATGCTGGCTACCTCGCTGGCGGTGGTGATCTTCTTCATCAACGCCCGCAAGGACGACATCCCGGCCGAGCCCGGCCTCGCCGCCGCGGCCTAGTCCGCACCAGCGGAGCCGCCCGGGTGCCCAGCACCCGGGCGGCTCCGCGTACCGCCCGGGGCGAACCATCAGCCCGCTGCCGTCGCCCATCACCCCGGCTGTGCCTATCCCGGCCGCCGGGACGGAAGCTGTCAGACCGCAGGCCGGAAGGCTTCGAGCCGCCCACGGTCGAGGACCCGGATTCCGGGCCGGGCCATCTGCACCGCGCCGGCCCGGACCAGCGCCTGCAGCGCGCGGTGCACCGTGACCCTGCTGAGGCCGAGGAAGTGGGCGAGCTCCTGCTGGGAGCCACGCCAGGCGATCGGGTCGCCGGCCGGCGCGGCACTGAGCCAGCCGGCGACCCGGGAGATCGCGGTCGTGGTTGTCGCCTGTACGAACCGCCGCCGCTGCTCCTGTACGTCCCGGGCGAGATGAGCGAGCACGTGCTGGCGCACCGACCGTTCGTCCTCCAACAGCTGGAGGAACCGGCCACCTGGGAGCAGCCTGGCGGCGCAGGCCGTCGTCGCGAGCAGCCCGGTCGCCGGTCGCCCGCCGCTGAGGGCCGCCGGCTTGTCCACAATGGCGGGCCCGGCCCAGCATGCCGGCCACACCTGCTCGCCGTCCGGACCCGCATAGGCCGCCACCACCGAGCCGGACAGCAGCAGCACCACCGCCTCCGCGGGCTCGCCGGCCGCCCGCAGCACCGCCCCGGCGCCGAACGTGACCGGCCGGCTGGCCTGACGTAGCGCTCTGAGTGCTGCCGGGCTGAGGCCGGCGAACGCCGGAATCGAGGCCAAGGTCATGTATCCGGTGATACAGCACGGCGGCGCCTGGCGCTCCTAGCCTTCCCGGCATGTGGATCGTGGAACTCAGCTTCAGCGGCGCACCCGAGCGGCTGGCTGCGCGGCCGGCACACCGGGACCGCCTCACCGACTTGTACCGTGCTGGCATCGTTCGGATGGCCGGCCCGCTCGCCGACGAATCCGGCGCGGTGATCATCCTGGACGCGCCTGACCAGGCCGGCGTGGATCGTGTCATCGCCGCCGACCCGTACTTCACCACGCCGGGCGTCACGGTCCGGCACACCCGACAGTGGGAACCGTTCCTGCGCTGACTACCGGCTGAGCGGAGTCGTGCGCGAGACTCGCAATATCCAGTCGTGCGGCGCGGCATGGATTCATACCCGACTGCGGCCTGCGTGGATGGAGTTGTTCGACGATGGCTACCGCGTCGATCTCTGCTGCCCGGAATCGCTGCCGACGCAGCCGGCTGCTGACCGTGCTGATGGCGGCGATCGCCGCCGTGGTGGTGCCGATCGGCGTCGCGACGCCGGCGCTCGCCGCGCCGGCTGTGACGGTGCTCGGCAACACGGTGCTCGACTCCGCCGGGCTGTACTTCGTCTCGTACGACGGCCTGGTGAACAACGAGTCGTTCCAGCAGAACGGCATCGTCAGCTTCGCCGGCTACCAGTACGCGGCCTGGTACCGCTCGAACCGCAACGCGGTGCTCGCCCGGCGGTCGTTGCCGTCCGGCGGTTGGCAGACCCTGCAGCTGTCGCATCAGCTCAGCACCGACGACTCGCACAACGTGATCTCGCTGGGCATCTCGCCCGCTGACGGCCGGCTGCACGTGGCCATGGACACCCACAACACCAGGGTCTTCTATCTCAGGTCGGTGGCCGGGCTGGCCAGCTCCCCGGCCAGCCACAGCTGGACGATCGCCGAGTTCGGCGCCGAGCAACGCACCCTGGGCGGCCTCGAACTCGGCTCGATCACCTACCCTCAGTTCGCGATCACGCCGCAGAACCGGCTGCAATTGTCGTACCGGACCGGCGGTTCGGGGAACGGCGTCAACGACATCGCCGAATACAACGGTGGAACCTGGACCGCGCTCGGCGCCTGGACCAGCGCGACCGGTTCGTATTCGGCCAACGGTGCGACCAGCACCACGCGCAACATGTACCTGCACGGCTTCACCTACGCCGGCAACCGCTTGCACGCCACCTACACCTGGCGGGAAGGCAACACCGCGGTGCTCTGCAACCAGGGCGGCTTGGCCAACCACGACACCGGCCATGTCTACAGCGACGATTCCGGCCGCACCTGGCGCAACGACGCCGGCACCGTGGTCGGCACCATCGGCAGCGGGCAGCTGGTCAGTGTCAGCAGCCCGGGAACTGTGGTGGACCCGCTCTCGGTCGACCACGCGCTGATGAACCAGGAGAGCCAGGCGGTGGATGCGGCCGGCCAGATTCACGCTGTGATCAGCTACGTGCCTGGCCGCTTTACCCAGTGCGTGAGCAGCTACGCCGCGCAGCGCACCTCGTCCGGCCGCGACTTCCATCTCTACCGGGACACCAGCGGCTGGCACAAGGTGGAGATCCCGGTGGCGCCGAACTCCACCGGTCGGTCGCAACTGGTCTTCGATTCCGCCGACAACGCCTACGTCGTGATGCCGTTCGGGCGGATCATCACGGCCAGCAAAGCGAGCAACTGGACCGACTGGACCGTCCGGTACGACGGGGCGGGCCTCAACGCGTTCGGTGAGGTGATCGTCGACAGGTCGCGGCTGGCCAGTGAGCGTGTGCTGTCGATCCTCTATCAGCAGCGCTCCACCGGCACGACACCCTCGGCGGTCCGCGTTCTCGACGTCCGCCTCGGCTGACCTCGCCAGCGGGCTCACCGGACGCCCCGCGGCCGGAACTGGATGCTGATCCGCGGGCCGAGGGCACGGGTGCTCTTCGGGACGGCGTGCTGCCAGGTGCGTTGGCAGCTGCCGCCCATCACGATCAGGTCGCCGTGGCCGAGGTCGTGCCGCAGCGTGGGACCGCCGCCGAGCCGGGGCCGCAGCAGCAGGCTGCGTGGCGCGCCGACAGAGACGATCGCGACCATCGTGTCTTCGGTGCTGCCACGCCCGATCGTGTCGCCATGCCAGGCGACGCTGTCTCGTCCGTCGCGGTAGAGGCAGAGGCCGGCGGTGCGGAACGGCTCGCCGAGCTCGGGGGCGTACCGCGCGTCGAGGGCCTGCCGCGCCGCGTCGAGCGCTGGGTCAGGGAGTGGCTGGGCCTCGGCGTAGAACGCCACCAGCCGGGGCACCGCAACCACCCGGTCGTACATCTGCCGGCGCTCCGCCCGCCACGGCACCGCGTCGACCAACCGTTCGAACAGTGTGTCCGCGCCCGTGACCCAGCCCCGCCGCACGTCGATCCAGGCACCATCGGTGAGCATCGTGCGCTGAACCGATGCACCGAGCGGGCCGAGCTCGACCTCGTCTCGGCAGTCGAGCAGCGAGGCTTGGAAGGTGGTGGTCACCGGACGACCGTACCACTTGATTCGAACGTATGTTCGAGTAGGGTGGGCGACATGGCAAGCGTCTGGTCCGTCAGCCGTCCATCCGGGCGGCTACCGGGGCGATCTCGCGTCGGCGGTTGGCACCCAGAATCGCAGTTTGTCGCCCCGCTGGTCCTCGAAGATCCCGCCATTGCGCTCGATCACGGCGCGAGAGCCGACGTTGCCGTGGTCGCAGGTGACCAGCGCCGTGGCGACGCCGAGGCGGTTGGCGATGGGCAGCGCCGCAGCCAGCATCGCGCTGGCGTGCCCGCGCCGGCGCGCGGTCGGGCGGACGTCATAGCCGATGTGGCCGTAGTACTCGTGCAGTTCGGGGGTGAGTCGGTGCCGGATCGCGATTCGGCCAAGGTAGTCGGTGCCATCCAGCCACCAGAGCGTCGTTGCCGGCACGTGGTCCGACGGCGTCGGTGCCGCCTTCTCCTGCGCCCGCAGCCAGCGTACAAACAGTTCGAAGGTGGCCGGGTCGGACCAACCATTGTCGTGGAGCCAGTTGATCTCGGTCCCCACCATGCTGTGGTCATCTGGCTGGCCCCGGCCTTCGGCGACGAATTCGGCCATGGCGGCCATGAAGGAGGTACGGACAGCGACGGTCGGCGGGCGCAACTCTGGCATGACGTCGGCATATCAGGGCGGTCTGGTGAGCCGCATCCGGATTTGGCACCTGCGGGCGGTCGCAGGATCTGCCCGTGGGGGTGCTGTTCGACCGGAGACTCTTGTTACCGTGACCTCGCATGCGACACCGTTGCGCCATCAGGGTCCGATGGGCGCGACAGTGGTCTCGTGCGGGGGAGGGCGCGTGGAGGCCCGGTCGACCGAACGGCCAGTGCGGGTATTCATTTCGTACGCGCATGGCTCGGCCGAGCACATGGAGCAGGTACGCGAGTTGTGGCTGCTGTTGCGGACGTATGGGGTAGACGCGCGGCTCGACCTCTCGGCGGCAGAGACCCCGCAGGACTGGGCGCTGTGGATGATCGAGCAGGTCCGCGAGGCCGACTATGTCCTGGTGATCGCCTCAGCGGCGTACCGGCGCCGGGCCGAGGGCTTGGCCCTGCCGGAGGAGAGCCGCGGAGTGGTGTTCGAGTCTGGGCTGGTCCGGGAGGCGCTGTACGCCGATCCGACCGCGGCGCGCCGCAAGTTCCTGCCCGTGCTGCTCGCCGGCAGTCGCCTGGAGGACATCCCGGCGTTTCTCGGCCCGACCTCGACCACGCACTACCGCATAGCCGCTCCCACACGGGAGAACGCCGAGCCGTTGCTCCGCCTGCTGACCGGCCGCTCGCTGCCCGAGCTGGGCCCGGGCACGCCCGGCGGCGCGGTGGCGATGATGTCGGCCGCCCACCTGGCGAGCACGCCGGGCCCGCTGGCGCCCCGGCCTGCCGGCCCGCAGTTCGCCGGGGTGTCGAGCGCTCCGTCGGCCGGCCGGCTCACTATCCGGGATCTCGCCGATCTCGTCGATGGGCTGCTCGCGATTTCCGAGATCGGTGCGCCTGCCCAGTGGCAGCAGTTGCTCGACCTGCTGCCCAGCTACGTCACGCACGCCGTGCCGCGCCAGTCGGCCGGCCGCGCCGAAGCGATCGCGCTGCTGAAGACCTGCCAGAACTACCCCGGTGCCTGGGCGGCGCTGGTGGAGGCGCTGTGCTTGACCAGCCCGCACTCCCCGGCGGTTCAGCAGTTCGCGGCGACGGTCCGCCTGCTGCAACTGGATCAGGACTGACCCGGTCGCAGGAAGAATTTCCCTCCTTCGGCCGATAAGTCCCCGGAACCACTTGCGCCCACCAACTGATGGTTGTTGGCTCCTATACCAACACTGTGTCATCAACTCATCGCTATTCTGAGGTGATCGGTGGTCGAACCGGACGGCGAGGGCTCATCCGCGGCGGGTCTTCCTGTTCCAGCTATGGGCGGTCCACAGGTCTGCGAAGGTTGGCGGGTCCGGGTCTGCGACCTGGCCGGTCATACCCGTGGCGCCGGCGTCCTGGTTGACACCGACCTCGTGCTCACGGCCGCGGACGTCCTGGGCGATCGGCACGACCCGACGCCGGACGGGCCGCCGAGAGCGGCCGTGACCGTGGCTTTCCCAGCGGCGCGCAGCGGTGCCGCGGTGCCGCCCGCGGTCCACGTGGCCGACGTGGCAGCCGGGACCGCCGTTGGCCGGCTCGCGCTGCTGCATCTCGCCAGCCAGTCGCCAGCCGGGCCGGCCCGGCTGGCCGCCTGCGGCGAGCCGGGCAACCGGCCGGTGCTCGTCCACGGCTACCCACCTCGGCTCGCCGAGGGAATCTGGGCGCGGGCCCGTGCCGCCGGCGGCCGTGCTCCGGGCAGTGGCTGCATCCAGCTGGCCGCGGACACCGTGCCCTGCCCGCGGATCGGCCGCGGTTTCCGTGGCGCCGGTGTGCTGGACGCCCATTCCGGGGCGGTGATCGGCATCGTCGTGGCCGAAGATCCCACCGCCGCGGCCCCACACGCCTGGATGCTGCCCATCGAGGCCGCCATCGAGGTGTTCCCGGCACTCACCCGGCAGCTTGCCGCAGCCCGCCCGCTGCGCCGTGGTTGGCTGTTCGACCTGCTCGACACCATGCTCGCGGTGCCAGCCGTCGCCGACGACCGCAGCCGCGAACAGATCATCTGCCTGTTGCGTCGCGACATCGGCGCCACCATCGGTCGCCGCCCGAACGCGCGCCTCGACACCTGGGCGATCCTGCAGACGTGCCTGAACTTTCCGAACGGCCTGCCGGAACTGCTGGAAGCGATCCGCGCTGTGGAGGGCGACTCGGTCCCGATGCTCCGGCTGATCCGCGGAGTCGCCGAGGTCCCGGTCGACGCGATGCCCTGACGGCCTGATGCCGTTACGCCTCCTCCGACGCCTCCTCCCGGACGGCTTTCTCCCCGAACGGCTCCCCGGACGGCTTCTCCCCGGACGGCTTCTCCCCGGACGGCTTCTCCCGGACGCGTGATGTCGGACGCGTGAGTCCCGGACGCGTGCCGACCACGAGCACAGGGGGATTGGTCCGGTTCATTGGCAAACCGCCAGCCAGCGTGTGGCCGCTACAGCGTCAGGCGCCCGCCAGCCAGCGACGAGCAGAAACGGACAACCCCCAGACGCTGGCGCGGGCCGGCAACTAGCTGTTCACTGCTGTACCAACGCTGTAGCACGATGATGTCGGATGGGCAGGCAATGACGCGGTCGGACGGCAACGGTTCGGAGCACTCGGTTGCGCCGTCCCCGACGGCGCCGATGACCACTGCGGCCGCCGCCAGCACCACCCGCGCGGTCGGCTGGTCCGGGATGCCGGTTGGCGGGCGCCGGTGAATGAGGATTTCCGGTACCGCAACGAACTGGTGGCCGAGTTCGAGCTGCTCGGATTCGTCCAGCAGCGGATCAACCGCGACACCCTCGTGGCCGAACTCGAACACGAGCTCGGCCACCGGTTGCACTTCCCCCGCCGTGAGGAGACCAGGTACGACCTCTGGGGTCTGATCACGGAGTGCCTGGCCAGCCCGATAGCGGACGCGCTCAGCCGGCTGGTCGAGATCGCCGGCAATTTCGAGGGGGACAGCCGGGCGATGATCCGGCTGCGCGGGCTGGTCGGAAAGGTGCTGCCGCTCGTGCCGCCGTTGGAACAGCCCAGCCTCGGCCGGGTACTGGAGGGCGTTCATCCCACCGATCTGCGGGCGGCGACCCGGGACGCCGCCGGTCCGCTCGGCCCACCGGCCGATCTCGCCCTCTTCGACCAGGTCGGCCTGATCCGGGCGCTCAGCTCGGCGGCGACCATGCCGGGCGCGCCGCCTCCGCTGCTTGTGTTCCTGGTCCGGCTCGCCGACCGGATCCCGGAGTCGATGGCGGCCGAGCTGACCGGTTGGATCGAACACCTGGCCCGCGACCTGGGCCTCTCTACGGCGGATCTCGACCGCATCCGGACCGGGCCGGGTGCCGCGTCGGCATCACCGCAGCGCTCCTTTGTGGTAGTCGAACTGCGCGAGGACGGCCCGCAGCCGGATCGGTACCTGATGTCGATCTGGCTGCAGCACGACGACGGCACCGGCCGCGCGCTCTACGTCAATGATGAGCGGCCGATCCCATTGGGCGAGCTTCCCGCCGAGCTGGACGCGGCGCTGGCCAGCCTCACCCGCAGCAGCATGGAGGAGATCGGCGACGTCACCATCGAATTCGTGCTGCCGCGGGAGCTGCTCGGGCACGAGGTCGACCAGTGGCCGGTGGTGTTGACCGGCCTGCGCCACGAGATCGGCATTGACTACCCCGTCGTCGTGCGGAGTCTCGACCGGATCCGCAATCCCATGGTCCGGGCCCGTTGGCTGCGGCGGTGGCGGCACATGTTGGCTTTCGGTGGAACCGCCAGGGCCGAACTCGTCCAGTGGTTGCAGTGGCGGCAGGCCGACCACAATGCCAACCACGGGCCGGTGCTGACTCTTGGCGAGGAATGGCCGGTCTGCCTGATCGTGTCGTTCGCCGCCGAGCCCGGCCCGTTGCCGACGGCGATCGTGGCCGGCCTCGGCGCCGGCATGCCGGTAATGCTCTGGTGCCGCGACCGTCGCGGCGCCGCGCAGTTCGAGGCAGACATACCGCAGCAGATGTATGCGCGCCCGCTGCTCGACCTGCCGGCCCTGGTGTTGCGACTGCGCCAGGAAGCGGCCCGGCACGGCCCGGTCTCCGACCACCTCGGCCGGCACCTGTCGCTGCTCTGGGACGACCCCGATCGGTTGCCCCCGGAGAATCCGCTCGCCGCACCAGCGCCAGTTTGAGAGGACGGACCAGTAGTGACGGACAACGACGGGTCGACGCCGCCGGTCGGGGTGAACGGCCTGGACTGGCGCATTTACCGGGGCAGCGGCCAGCCGCATGATGAGATCCTGCGGTTGCCGCCGCCACCGCGCTGGCGGGTTTTCGAGGGCGGCCCGCTCATCGAATCGCAGCCGGGCCGCCCGGTCGGCCCGGTGCACCGGCCGGGCATCGACGACCGGGCCAAGGCGTACCTGGCCAGCGACGAGGTGGTCGAGATGGTCAATGCGGCGCTGTATCTGCGGCGGCCGTTGCTGGTCACCGGAAAACCCGGGACCGGAAAGTCCACGTTGGCCTACAGCATCGCCTATGAATTGCGCCTAGGGCCGGTGCTCTACTGGCCGATCACCAGCAGATCGACCGTCCAGGACGGGCTGTACGGCTACGACGCGATCGGCCGTCTGCAGGAGACCAACCTGCAGACGCTGGCCACCGGCGCGGCCGGGATCCCGGACATCGGCCGGTATCTCAACCTGGCCGCGCTCGGGACCGCCCTGCTGCCGCAGGCCCGGCCGCGGGTCCTGCTGATCGATGAGCTGGACAAGAGCGACATCGATCTACCGAACGACCTGCTGAACCTGTTCGAGGAGGGCCGGTTCATCATCCCGGAATTGGCCCGGCTGCCCGACGAGCAGTCGACGGTGCACGTGATGACCGCCGACGGCGACCGTGCGCCGGTGGTTCGCGGCGGGGTGAGCTGCCGCGCCTTCCCGATCGTGGTGATCACCTCCAACGGGGAGCGGGAATTCCCGCCGGCGTTCCTGCGCCGCTGCCTGCGCCTGGATATCCGGCCGCCCGGGGAGGCCGAACTGACGAAGATTGTGTCCGCATTGCTCGGCGCCGAGGCGGCGACCGAGAATAGTGCCCTCGTCCATGACTTCGCCGAGTTGCGCGAGCGCGGCGATCTCGCGACCGACCAACTGCTCAACGCCGTCTATCTGGTCACCTCGGGGCTGCGCCCGCCGGACTCGGCCCGAGAACGGCTGCTCTCGGCCCTGCTCCGCCAATTGGACACCGCGAGGCCGGAATGATCGACCGGCTGCTGGCGGCATTGACCGACGCGGAGTTGGGCCTCAGCGCCGAAGAAGTCGCCGAGGTGCTCTGGCTCGCCCCGCAACTGTCCGGGACGCCGCCGGCCGACGTCCGGTCGGAAGGATCGCCGCTGGACGCGGACCGGTCCCGGCCGGGCCAGGCTCCGCCGCCGCCGGAGAAGCCGTCCGGGTCGCCCGCACCGGAGCCCACCACCCGGTCGAACGGGCAGGCGGAGGCGCCGTCGGCCGGGCTGTACCTGCCCCCGGGCCGGACCGCACCCGGGCAGCGGCCGGCGACCGCGGCGCGGAGCCCGACAGTCCCGGCGCTGCCCAACACGTTGGCGTTGGCCCGGGCGCTGC
The DNA here is from genome assembly GCA_963714145.1 of uncultured Actinomycetota bacterium. Taxonomy (GTDB): domain Bacteria; phylum Actinomycetota; class Actinomycetes; order Mycobacteriales; family CADCTP01; genus JBBWZH01. Next base: position 1,264,919 of record OY970235.1, read on the forward strand.
GACCGTTCCGCCGCAAGGTGATGTCGAAGTGGGAGGTGCGACTGCAGGAAGAACCGACCGCGCAGGCGAGCGCGGAGGCCGGGGCGTGGTTCCCGGTCTACCACCCGGCGCCGGACCGGTGGCTCGATCTCGCGGTCGTCATCGACGAGGCGCCGTCGATGGCGGTCTGGCGGCCCACCGTCGCCGAACTGCGCCGGTTGCTGGCCCGGCTCGGCGCATTCCGGGACGTTCGGGCCTGGCACGTCGACTGCGACATGGGCGCCGGTGGGCTGCTCCTGCGCGGCGATTCGGCGGGAAGCCCGGCGGCCGCCCGGAGCCATCGGGAATTGATCGACCCGACCGGGCGCAGGGCGATTCTGGTGATCAGTGACTGCATCGGCGCCGCCTGGCGCAACGGCACCATCCTGAAATGGCTGGAGCTGTGGGGTCAGACCGGTCCGGTCGCGATAGTCCAGCCCCTCCCGCAGCGGCTGTGGCGCCGCTGCTCGCCGTTGAACTTCACCCGGGCCCGATTCACCGCGGCCCGGCCGGGCCTGCCGAATGCCGCGCTCAGGGTCACGGTCCGGCCGGGGGACGTGGCACCGGGAGCCCGTGGCGTCGCGGTGCCGGTGCTGGAGCCCGAAGCGCGGTGGTTCGCCAGTTGGGCCCGACTGATCGCCGGCACCGCCGCGGCCGAGGGTGTCTGGGGAATGGCGGTCTTCACCGGCGCACGGATACCGGCACCCATTGACGAACCGGCCGACGAAGTCACCCTGGCGCCGGTCCGGCGCGTTCTGCGGTTCCGGACGACGGCCTCGCCGGTCGCTTTCCAGTTGGCCGGCTATCTTGCCGCGGCGCCACTGAGCCTGCCGGTGATGCGGCTGGTGCAGGATCTGATGTTGCCCCGCTCGCGGCCCCGGGATCTGGCCGAGGTGTTTCTGGCCGGTCTAATGCACCGGATCACCCCGGCCGACCTGCCGGTGCCACCGGAAGAGGTGCGGTACGACTTCCGGCCCGGGGTCCGTGAGGTTCTGCTGACCACGCTGGACCAGTTGACCGAATTGCGTATCCTCAGTCGCGTTTCGGGTTTTGTCCAGCGCCGCCTGGGCGGCACGCTGGACTTCCCGGCGCTGATCGCCGGTGTCGGCGCGGCCGGCTCGATCAGCGAGGCCGACCGGCCGTTCGCGGCCGTGGCTCAGACAGTTTTGCACAGCATGGGCGGCAGGTATCGTGCCATTGCTGACAAGTTGGCGAGCGAGTTGGTCTCGTCCGCGGGCCCTGGGGTGGTCGCGCCAGCGGCAATACCTGGCCGCCCCATGGACGTCGACGGGTCACCAACAGGGCCACGCGACGGCAGTTTTCGCCCCTCTGCGAGAAGCCAGGGAGTTCCCGTGCCCGAGACGTTGCCGCCCGCCGATACTGATGCCGGACACGACCCGTCGGGCAGTCAACCGGCGGTTTGGGGAAATGTGCCCGCCCGCAACCCGAACTTCACCGGACGGGTGGAGTTGCTGGAGGCGCTGCGCGATCAGTTGACCGACAAACTGACCGCCCTGTTGCCGCACACCCTGCACGGATTGGGCGGTGTGGGAAAGACGCAGGTCGCGGTCGAGTACGTCTGGCAGTTCGCCAGCTCGTACGACCTCGTCTGGTGGGTGCCGGCCGAGCAGCCGGCCCTGATCCGGTCGTCGTTGGCCTCGCTGGCGACCCGGCTCGGCATTTCGCCGGGCGAGGACGTGGAGAAGACGCTGGTGGCGGTGCACGACGCATTGCGTACGCACCGTCCGTACCGGCGTTGGTTGCTGGTGTTCGACAACGCCGACCGCCCCGACGATCTGGACCGGTTCCTGTCCACCCCCGGCGGGCACATCCTGATCACATCGCGGAACCGGGCCTGGTCAGGGGTCGCCGAGACGGTCGAGGTGGACGTTTTCAGCCGGGACGAGAGCACCGAGCTGATCCGGCGCCGGTTGCCCGAGGTCTCGACGCTGGACGCCGACCAGCTCGCGGAGAGCGTCGGCGACCTGCCGCTGGCGCTCGAACAAGCCGCTGCCTGGATGCTGGCCACCGCAACCCCGGTGCCGGAGTACCTGCGCCTGCTGGCTGAGCAGGTCGGCCCGCTGCTGCAGGAGAGCCCGCCGACGAACTACCCGCTGCCGGTCGCCGCGACCTGGGGCCTGGCCTTCGACCAGCTGAGCCGGCAGGCACCGGCGGCTGTGCAGCTGCTGGAGCTGTGCTCGTTCCTCGGCTCGGAGCCGGTCTCGGTCCGGCTGCTGCCGATGGGCCGGTACGCCAGCCTGCCGTCACCGCTGGACGCCACCGTGCGGGACGAGATCCCGCTGCGCCGGGCGGTGCGCGAAATCAGCCGCTACGGCCTGGCCAAGGTCGATCCGGCCCGGAACAGCATCGAGATCCACCGGCTGGTGCAGGCGGTGTTGCGCGACCGCCTCTCCGAGGAGCAGCGCGAGGCCTACCGGCGCAGCGTGCACGAACTGCTGGCCGCGGCCAATCCTGGTGACCCGACCGACGATCCGCTGATCTGGCCGCGGCACGCCGAACTGGCGCCGCACGTCCAGCCCGCCGGCCTCATCGAGGGCGACACCCTGGACAGCCACAAAGTCGTCCTGGACCAGGTGCGCTACCTGTGGGTGACCGGTGACTACAAGGCTAGCAGGCAATTGGCTGAACTGGCCTATAACGACTGGAACGCTCGGCTCGGCCCGGAATACGAACAGACCCTGGTAGTAGGGCGGTTCCTGGCCAACGCGCTGCGTTCTGTCGGTGAAACGGAGTTGGCCCGCACGCTCAACCAGGAAATATGGGACCGGACTCGACAAACGTTCGGCGAGAACCACGAGCATTCCCTTGCGGTGGCGAATAGTGTTGGTGCAGACTTGCGGTGGCTCGGCCAATGGCAACAGGCTCGCAAGTTGGACGAGGACAACTTGCAGCGCCATCGTACAGTCTTCGGGGAGGACGACCCAAGCACTCTCAACTCGGCGAACAACCTCGCCGTTGATATGCGGCTGCTTTGCGACTTTGAGCAGGCCCGTCGGTTGGACGAGGACACGATCGAACGCCGTCGACGAGTAATCGGCGAGGATCATCCGCTGACCCTGTTCGGCCTTAGCAATCTCTCCCGGGACCTATACGGGCTCGGGGAGTTCGTGAATGCACTGGCCTTGCAGCGTCAATCACTGCCGGTGCACCGGGCGAAGGTGGGGCCGGATCACTCCGATGTCATGCGGGCGACCCGGGTGCACACGCTGACCCTGCGGAGCCTCGGCGAATATGTCGAGGCCTGTCGGGTCGGTGAGGAACTGGTGACGCGGTCGCAACGGGTGCTCGGTGGCGACCATCCCGACACGCTGGGCGCGATGATCGCGCTGGCGAATTCATTGGTGCTGGTCGACCGGCAGGCCGAGGCCCGACTGGGTGGCGAGGACGCCTACAACCGGTACAAGTCGGTTCTTGGCGGCGAGAATCCATTCACGCTGGCGGCGGCGACCAACCTGGCGATCGCGTTGCGCGCGTCCGGGGAGTATGCGGTCGCCCGCAACCTCGACGAACAGGCGTACGCCGGTCTCAGCACGGTGCTCGGCGCTGATCACCCGTTCACGCTCAGTTGCGCGATCAACCTGGCCGTCGACTACTCGGCCGCCCGCGAATACTCCCGCGCCCGGGAACTGGGGGAGGAGACGCTCGAGCGGTTCCGGCAGGTGTCCGGCGCGATTCATCCGGACACTCTCGTCTGCGCCAGCAACCTGGCGATCGACCTGCGGCATACCGGCAATGACGAGGCGGCCCGGCGGCTCACCGACGAGGTCGTGACCGGCATGCGAAAGGTGCTCGGTCACTCGCATCCGGAAACGCAGTTGGCCGAGGCCGCTCGCTACAATTCACTGTACGTGGAGCCGGCGACTCCGTGATCGGGGCGTCAGTTGACTGGTTGGCCGGGCACTATCCCGGCCAACCAGTCAGCCAGCGCGTCTGGCTCTGGCGTCTCGCCGGCCCCGACCAGGTCCTGATAGACGGCGAACACGACTTCGGGATGCCCGAGCAGCGCCGTGGTGGCCGGGCTCGGCCGGAGCCGCCGCAGCGCCAGCGTCAGGCCGGCCCAATGCGTGCGTCGCGTCGGCTCGGCGACAATGAGCTGCCGGTATTCCTGGACGGCGGCGGCATACTGTTCCCGGGCATAGGTGAGGTCGCCGCTGCTGGCGCTGGGAGCGGCGTCGGCCAGCGCTGCCGGATCGTCCAGCAACTGGGCGAACCGGCCGGGCGCACTGATCCGCAGCCCGACCAGATCAAGCCGCACATTCTCGACCAGGGCCCGCGACTCACTCGGAATAACCTTCATCGGCATCGTGCCGGCCGGTGGCTTGTCGCCGGTCCGCCACGCCTTTGCCAACTGCTCGACCTGGGCCGGATCCGGCTGCAGGTTTCGTATCCGCCAGCTTGTCGAATGGTCATCGGCGGCGTCCTGCGCGAGTGCCGGTGCCGGTGCCGGAACCGGCTCCGCAAGCCATTCGTCCAGCGTCGCCTGCATGCCTGCGACGAACTCGATACCAGCATCGGTGAGGTGCCCGGAGCGGACGATCACGGTGAGGACGCGGTTCACCCGCTCCCGCCACCGGGCGAATTCGAAATGTGCGAAATCGGCATTCCCGACTGCGGCAGTGGTGCGCTGTACGCGCCAGAAATCGGCAACACTCAAATAGGCATAAGCACCGTGCAACAAGCCCCCTAGTGGCCGGGGGTCATCCCGCCACGGGGCGTAATATTGAGGCTCCGAATTATCGTCATGCAGGTGAATCAGGTCAAGCAAGGCACCCAGCTTGGCATGCTGAAACTCGTGCACGAGGGCTACCGCGAGACCCTGGCCGTCAACCGGGGGGCTCACCAGCATGGAGCCGAACGCGTCCATCGAGGTGGCGTTGACGCCGCGGGTGGTCTGCCCAGCCGACAGGGGGACCAGCGAGACCAGGCCGGCCGCCATCGCCTCGGCATACCTGCGGTGGTGCCGGACCAGTAGCGGCCAGGCCTCGTCGACCCGGCGCTGCCAGACGTCGACGGCGGCCCGGTCCAACCGGTCGGCAGCGTCCAGTCGGTGGCAGTTCCGGTAGGGATTCAGGTCGTCGAGTTCGAGGCTGATCGGCAGCCCGCCCGACGTGGCGTGCAGCCGGCGTAGCGGCCGCCAGCCGGTCTCCTCGGCCTCGAGGTCGTCGGGCAGGCGCCGTCCGTCAATGAACAGCGCGCCATCGATCCCGAGCACCCGGACGCTATTGGCGCCGGCTCGAACCACCACCGAACCGAGTGATGGGAGATGAGCTATGCCATTCCGGGCCGGAATGTTGACATCGAAGTCCAAGCCGGCCCGGATCGCAGCGGTAGCGGCCGCACCGGCGAGGTGCCCGAGGTCGGTCTCGACCGGAACGGAACCGGTTTCCGTGCCCCGCAGCACTCGCAGGCAGTGCGCTGCCCAAGCGCCTACGTGGGGATGAACCAGCACGTCAGCGGCGAGACCGGGCCATTTTCGCTGTACCTCGGCGAGTAGTTCCAGCCCGGCCTGCAGCCCCCCGGCCGAGCCGGGCGGAGCGGCGCCGAGTAGTTCGCGGACCTGCACCAGGTGCTTACTGTGCTGGCTGGTCTTCAGTAGGCCGATCGTGCCCGCGTCGCCATAGCCGCCAGCGAGCAGGTCGAAGTCCGCCCGCGGGACGCGGTGCGGCCGCAAATTTAGCTGAGATGTCACGGTTCGACTGGTCTAGAGGGCGGAGTTAAACCCCGCGAGCGCGTCTTGCGGGCGGGCAGCAGCGTCGCGGACTCGACGTAAGGCCCGCTCGAGGGCCGGGCCGTCGAGTCGGCCCAGCTTGTCCAGACCAATTTCTCCGAGGTCGACCAGGTCCGACTCGAGACCGTCCGCGAGATCCATGTATTTCTGCCTTTTCACCACGTCGTTGCCGACTACGACGACTTGACCGCGTGATGCTAGCACCTTGCACCAAACGGAACTAAGGAAGGACGTTAGCGGGCAGTATGGACCTCGGGGCTACCCGGAAAGCCTGACAGGGGCGCAGAGTAGTCCAGCGATTACATGGAGTGCAAGATTGAATCCGGCGACGTGACGAAGTCCCGGGCGGTGGAGGTTTTGATGAGTGGCCTGGTCCACATAGCTGGATTGGAGTCGGACGAGCCTGATCTGGCCGCGCTGGCCCGAGATGGCTGGCAGTCGGTTCCGTTCCAGCAGTTTGTCCTCAAGCTGCATTCGCGCTGCAACTTGGCGTGTTCGTACTGCTACGTGTACGAGATGGCGGATCAGAGTTGGCGAGGCAAGCCGCTGGTGATGGCACCGGCGGTGGTGGAGCAGGTGGGGCGGCGGATCGCGGAGCATGTGACCGCGCATGGGGTGGACGCGGTCGAGGTCGTGCTGCACGGCGGCGAGCCACTGCTGGCCGGGGTGGACGCGGTCGAGTTCGCGGCCAGCACGTTGCGGCAGGCGATTCCGGCGCGGGTCGACCTGCGGCTGCAGACCAACGGAGTGCTGCTGGACGCGGCGATGGTGCGGGCGCTGGCCAGGCATGAGATCAAGGTCGGGGTCAGCCTGGACGGCGGGCGGGACGACAACGACCGGCGGCGGAAGCGGAAGGACGGCCGGGGCAGCTTCGACCAGGTCCGGGCCGGGATCGGGCAGCTCACGGCGCTGCACCCCGACCTGTTCAGCGGGCTGATCGCGACGATCGACCTGGACGCCGACCCGGTGGCCACCTACGAGGCGCTGTTGGCGTTCGCCCCGCCGAGGGTTGACCTGCTGCTCCCGCACGGCAACTGGACGACCCCGCCACCAGGTCTGAACCCGGCGGGGGACACGGCCCCGTACGGCGAGTGGTTGATCGCGGCGTTCGACCGCTGGTACGACGCCCGGCCGATGGAGACCGAGGTCCGGTACTTCCAGGAGATCATCACGTTGCTGCTGGGTGGGCGCAGCCGGGTTGAGTCGATCGGGCTCAGCCCGGTGGCGCTGCTGGTGATCGACACGGACGGCTCGCTGGAGCAGGTGGACACGCTGCGGTCCACCTTCCACGGCGCCAGCCAGACCGGGCTGACCGTGTTCTCCGACCCGCTCGACACCGCGCTGCGGCATCCCGGCGTGGTGGCGCGGCAGATCGGCGTCGCCGCACTGTCCGACACCTGCCGGGAGTGCCCGGTGCACAAGGTCTGTGGCGGCGGCTACTACCCGCATCGCTACCGGGCCGGCGCCGGGTTCCGCCACCCGTCGGTCTACTGCCGCGACCTGAAGTTGCTGATCGATCACGTCGCCGGCCGGGTCCGCGCCGACCTGCGCGCCGCGCTGGCGGAGCGGCGCGACGGTTAGGCTCGGCCGGTGGGTGTGGACGGGATCAGGCAGCGGCTGCGGTCGGCGCTGCCGGCGGCGATGAAGGCCCGGGACGCGGCGGCCACCTCGGCACTGCGGTCCGCCCTCGCCGCCATCGACAACGCCGAAGCCGTGACCGGCGGCGCCGCCACGACGGCAGCCCCGGCGACCACGAGCGAGGACTTCGCCGGCACGGTCGCCGGCCTCGGCGCCGCCGAGGTGCCCCGCCGATCGCTCACCGAGGCTGAGGCCGAGGCCATCGTCCGGGTCGAGATCGCCGAACGGCTGGCGGCCGCGGCCGGCTACGCGCAAGCCGGACATGACAGTCAAGCAACCCGACTCCGGGCCGAAGCTTCCATTTTGGGCACCCATCTGGCTGGTCGTTGACTGATCGAGACGATGAACCCGGCCGCGTAGAGCGAGCGAGAGCATCCACTCGGGTCGGGTGGATACGGTCAGCCAGACAGGTACGGCCGCGGGGAGAGCGGGTGGGCCCTCCGCATGGCCAGGCGCGGTCGCTGTTACTGTTTGCGTCTAATTGGGCTCTTGCTTTCCATCCACGTCTGCCCGGCCACCCATCTCGCCGGCACGTGTGCCTGTTCGCATGATGTCAGCAAGGAGATTTGCTGTCGTGATCGTATTAGAATGGGCAGCGCCTAGGATTCTGCGTTGGCGTGCCAGTGTTTCTTCGGCCAGATTCTGTGCCGCTTCACGATATCCAAGTGAAGTCAGGTGCGCCGCGAGGCAGCTCGCCGTATCTAGAGTCTCGTGATGATCAGGTCCAAGCACTTGTTGTTGCTTGGCCAGGGTATCCGCGGTCAGGCGTCGGGCACCCTCGTGGTCGCCCAGAGCCCCGAGACTATTGGCCAACGCGCCAGCGACCCGCAACGTATCAGGGTGCTGGCCGCCTGCTTGTTCTCGGAGGCGGACCAACGTGTCCTCGTTTAGCGCCCGTGCGTGCTCATGCTCGCCAAGCTTGGACAGATCGTTAGCTAGGTTATGGCAGGTATGGAGAGTGTCGAGATGGTTGTCGCCCACAGTCCGGCGGAGCCGATCAAGAGTATCCTCATTCAGTGTTCGAGCCTGCTCAAACTGGCCAAGGTGGCGTAGGTCGTATGCAAGGTTCGTGGCGCTGACTAATGTCGTCAAGTGGTCAGGGCCCAACTGTCGCCGCCGCCGAATAAGGACATCATGCTTGAGGGCTCGAGCGGTCTCGTGCTCGCCGAGCACACTGAGTACGGCTCCGAGGTTGTGGGCCACAGCGATCGTGTCTGCGTGATCGTCGCCCAGGAGGACTCGATAGGCGCCATGGTGGGCGGTGTCCAGTCGACGGGCCGCGTTGTAGTCGCCACGGGCGAACAAGTACCAGCAATACGCCGCCAGCGTTCCCCGAAGGTGGTGTCGGTCCTCGAGTCCAAGGCTCGCCGACAGATGGAGCAGATGGGCGCCTAGAGCGGTCCATGTGGGCCAGGTCGTCGGGTCTTGTGGGTCACTGGTGGCGGCAGTGGTCACTAGGCGGCAGACGGTATCCGCGGTAGATTGGTGGGCATCGGGCATTTGATGCGCGCGGACGACTGCGGAGACCAGTCGGTGTACCTGTATCGCGTCGCCGTCACGGCGGGCGAGTGAAAAGCTAAGTAGTATGCCTATCAAGTCATCGAAATCAACTTCTGAAGCCACCACAGCGGCCTGACCTGAAGTGAGCAAGATGTCGTGATGCTCGCGAAACAGGCTCAGAGGGATCGGGTGCGGGCCTAGATGCGCACATAGCTGGAGTAATTGGACGGCCGCTGGAGTACGTTGCTGGAGGCGGTCGAGTGTCAGTTCCCAGGCGGTGTCAACGCTTCCGCCGTAAACGAGATCCCGGCCGCGGCTGATCATCTGGCCGCGGCTGTTGCGGAACCGCTCCAAGTATGTAGCGGGGGTGAGGCCAGTAGTCTCCAGGTACGCTGCTGCTTGCTCGACGGCTAGTGGTAGGTCACCAAGTTCGTCGGCTAGGCCATCCGCTGTCACGGAATCCAGATTGCCGACGCGCCGAGACAACAATAGTCTTGTCTCGGCGCGGGCCAGCATGTCGACTTGGATCCGCGTTGCTACTCCACCCCATACGGGATTGCGTGAGGTGATTAGTATGTTGCCGCCGATCGGGAGCCAAGACTGGATGTCCTGTGCGAGCTCGACATTGTCGAATATCAGTAGCCAGTCGGTTCGCTGCCGTAGGGCGGCCAGCACCGAGGCGGCGTCCTGACCGACCTCGCCGCTCAGGGAGAGTCCGAGCGGGACGCCGAGTCCGGCGATCCTCTCTCCAATCAGACTCGCTTGCTCCGCATCTATCCACCAGACGAGCGAGTAGTCATGTGCATGTCGCCAAGCGTACTCGATTGCCAACTGCGTCTTACCGACCCCGCCGAGGCCGTGCAGTGCGGTTGCCGCACTGATCCCTGTTACAGCGACACGTCCATCTGCGGTCAACTGACGGTGGATGGTCTCGAGTAGATCGTCTCGCCCGGTGAAGGTGGCGAGACGTCCTGGCACGTTCCATGCCGCAGGCCGATGAGGCGTCGGTGCTGCGGCATCCGTCGGCGTGGGTGGCCTGACCCCAAGCGCGATCAGTTTGGTCTCTATGAGGTCTGCGAATCCCGCTGGGGTTACTTGGTCGACCTTGATCGCGACCATGTCGGATAGCAGGCCAGGCAGATCAGTGTCATCGAATCGGGCCGGTAGCACGTATTCCCGGCGCTCCCGCACGGCACGATTGAGCGCGGACCGACGTTCCAATCGGGTCCAGTCTCGTGCGGCATACTCTGCGGAGATGAACACAACAACTGCAGCTGCCTGATCCGCGTAGATCCTCGGCAGTTCTTCGGCCAGGTATTTACCCCACAGGTCGATCTGCTCGTCTGCGTCGTAGAAGCAGCGCACGCCGCGTGACTTCAGTTCCGCGGCGACTTCCATCACGTACGATTGCTGCGCGCCCGCGAACGATAGTGCTACATCCCACCGCCAGCCTGAGGACGCGGCCTGCCGGATCCCTGTCATGCTTAGTAGCATTCCAGAACTGGGACCGATTGGCGCTGCTTCGCGGCAGAGTGTCCTGTTACGGAGGGCCGCGGGTAGTCCGGACAAGCAGTGTGCGGCAGCCCTGGGGATCAGCTGCTCTCGTGACTCTGCCGTCGCGACAGGTACTTGATGCACAGCCGTGGGGTTGACCTTGCCCCTGGGGGAGGGCGGACGGTGTCCGGGCCGGGCGTCCCGCCCGGACGGAGGGACGAGGCGTGGAACTGTTGCCGATCGGTGAGTTCGCCCGGCGCGCGGTGCTGTCGCCGAAGGCGCTGCGGCTCTACGACGAGCTCGGTGTGCTGCGGCCGGCCCGGGTCGACCCGGTGAACGGCTACCGCTGGTACCGGCCGGACCAGGTCGAGCGGGCCCGGCTGGTCGCGCTGCTGCGCCGGCTGGACATGCCGCTGGCCCGGATCGGCGCGGTGCTGGAGCTCGACGGACCGGCCGCGGCGGCCGCGGTCGGCGGGTTCTGGGCCGAGCTGCAGGCCCGGTCGGCGGCGCAGCGGGCGCTCGTCACGTACCTCCGCGACCTGCTCACCGGAGGAGAACCCACGATGCCCGACCCACAGCTCCGCGCGGTCGCCGACCGCAGCCTGCTCACCGTCACCGGCCACGTGCACGCCGCCGAGCTCGGCGACTTCCTCGGCTCGGCGCTGACCCGGTTCCGGGAGACCGGGCCGGCCGCGCCGCTGCCCTGGCCGGACAACTGTCCGTTCGTCGTGTACTACGGCGAGGTCAGCGCGGACGGGGACGGCCCGGTCGAGCTGTGCCGCCCGGTCGACGCCGGCCCGGACACCGCGGCGCGGGCGGCCGGCGCCGTCGCGGGTGCCACGGTGCGCCGGGAGGCCGCGCACGAGGAGGTCTACCTGCGGCTGCCCCGGTCCGAGGCCGGCGACCCGCGGCTGCTGGAGGGCTACGCCGCGCTGGAACGCTGGTGCGCCGAGCAGCAGCGGGAGCCGGCCGGCGCACCGCGCCAGGTGTTCATCGCCGACTGGCGCACGGTCGGCGCCGACGAGCCCGCTTTCGACCTGGCCGTCCCGCTGCGCTGACGCGTGGACCACCCGGGCGGGCGGCCGCGGCATGGCTCCGTGGTCGACCCGGCAGGCCCCGCGTCCGGGCCGACCGCGGTCCGGCCGGACGAGCCGGGCGATCACTGCCCCGGCGTCGCGGTCGCCCTCGCCCGGCCCGGCAGGCTGCTCGCCTACAACCTGGCTACCTCGATGCCGGTCGCCCGGTTCACCGCGCGCAGAGCTCGTCCACGATCCAGCCGTCGTACTCCCACCGCTGCGACCCGCTGAGCGGTACGTACGCCCGCCGCCCGTCCCGGACGATCACCACGCCGGCGGCCAACGCCCCCGGCCGGTCCCGCGACCAGGTGCTCACCGGTAGGCAGCCCTTGCCCTCACCGGCGTGCGCCGACACCGGCGGCCCATCCGGCCGCCGCAGCCACCACACCCCGAACCCCACCCCGGCCAGCACCACCAGCATCACGACGCCCCACGCCAGCCACCGCCACCTCACCGGCCCGCCCGGACGGTCAACCACACGCAAGAAGTCACACCAGCAGCGTATACAGCGCACCGTATGTGCCTTCCCGCCTACGCAGCGGCCCCCCGGCACTCCGAGCCGAGCCGGCCTGGACCGCGGCAGGACCCTGTCCAGGCGCCGATCCGCGGCCGGACAAATGCCAGGGGCGGCGCTCGATCCGGGACGCCGGTTCCGGCCCGGCCGGGTCTTACGGCAGTGGCTCAGTCGTGTTCGGGTTCGCCGGTGAGGGCGTGGTCGGCGTGGAAGAGGGCTTCGGCCAGTAGCCGGCGGACGTGGCCGCCGCGGGCGGTGTAATGCACGTGGCGGCCGGTGCGGCGGGCGGTCACCAGGCCGGCGAGGCGGAGCTTGGACAGGTGCTGCGAGGCGACGGTGGCGGGCACTCCGGCGAGGCCGGCAAGGGTGGTGACGTCGTGTTCGGCGCCGTCGGACAGTGCCCACAGGATCCGGAGCCGGGTGGGTTCGGCGAGCAGGGTGAACGCGGTCACGGCGGCGGCGACCTGGCGATCCGACGGGCGTCCGTCGAGATGGTCGGGTCCGGCCGGGGCGGTCGCCTTCACGCTTCCTCACCTTCACTGTCGTGCAGGCGACAGCATATTGTCGGGCGGTGACTCCTCCGCATTCTGACGACCGGTCCGGCTCCGCGCATCACGGGCATGGCCCGGGCGCCGGCCGGCAACACGCCCACCACCACTCCGACGACCATGCCCGGGTCGACGCCCGGGGGGTCCGGCGGTTGGTGCATCGGGCCGGGCACGTGGTCCGGCCGCACTCGCATGATCCGGCGGAGCGGGTGGACCCGGCGCTGGAGGGCAGCCGGGCCGGGGTGCGGGCGGTGTGGCTGTCGTTCGCCGGGCTGCTGCTGACCGCGGTGGCGCAGGGCGCCGTGGTGGCGGTGTCCGGGTCGGTGGCGCTGCTGGGTGACACGCTGCACAACGTCGCGGACGCGTTGACCGCGGTGCCGTTGGCGATCGCGTTCGTGCTGGGCCGGCGGGCGGCCTCGCGGCGGTTCACGTACGGCCTGGGCCGGGCCGAGGACCTGGCCGGGCTGGTGGTGCTGGGGCTGATCCTGCTGTCGTCGGTGGCGGCCGGGTGGGAGGCCGTGCGGCGACTGCTGGAGCCGGCGGATGTCCGTCGGGTGTGGCTGGTGGCCGCTGCCGGGCTGGTCGGCTTCGTCGGGAACGAGGCGGTGGCCCGGTACCGGATCCGGGTCGGGCGGGCGATCGGGTCCGCGGCGCTGGTCGCCGACGGCCTGCATGCCCGTACGGATGCGTTGACGTCGGTGTCGGTGGTTGCCGCCGCGGCCGGGTCGGCGGCGGGGTGGCGGTGGGCCGACCCGGTGGTCGGCCTGGCGATCACGGTGCTGATCGGCCGGGTCCTGGTGCAGGCTGGGCGGCAGGTCTTCGCCCGGATGCTCGACGCGGTCGACCCGGCCCTGGTCGACGACCTGGAGAACACCCTCGCCGCCATCCCCGGGGTGGACGAGGTGGGCCTGGTGCGGGCCCGCTGGGTCGGCCATGCGCTGCACGCCGACGCCGCGATCACCGCCGGACCGGATCTGTCCCTGGTCGCGGCGCACGCGCTGGCCCATGAGGCCGAGCACCGGCTGCTGCATGCCGTACCGCGGCTGGCCGGCGCCGTGGTACACGTCCACCCCGGCGGCCCGATCGGAGCGGAACACCACGCGGCGGTGGCCCATCACAAGCCCGCGGTCGCGCACCGCACGTAAGCCCTGCAACCGACCCTCATCGAGCCAGGCGCTGGGCCGTCCCGGCTGGCCCCGGGTCGCCCCTGGTGGCGGCGAGGACCACGTCGAGGACGGCCGCGGCGGTGGGCATCTGCTCGATTTCGGCGCGGAGCCGGCCGGCCGCCTGCCGGAAGGACGGCTCGGTGAGGAGCCGGCCGAGCGCCTCGGCCACCGCGTCGGCGCTGATGTCGGCGGGGTCAAGGCCCAGCGCGGCGCCGGTGGGCAGCAGCGCCGCGGTGTTGAACGGCTGGTCGGTGCCCTGCGGCAGGCACAGCTGCGGCAGGCCGTGGCACAAGGCGCCGAGCATGGTGCCGGCGCCGGCGTGTGACACCACCGCCCGGCAGTGTGGCAGCACGGCCGCCTGCGGGATGAACGGCGCCGTGTGCACCGCGGCCGGCAATGGGCCGAGCCGGGCCGGGTCGAAGCCCGGCCCGGTGGTCGTGATCAGGTTGACCGGCCAGCGCAGGCACCCGTCGATCACGGCGCGGAACACCGCCGGCGCCTGATTCATGATCGTGCCGAGGGTGAGGTAGACGGTGTCCGGGTGCGGCAGCGCGGAGAAATCCGGCAGCGGGGCGGCGTCCGGGCCGAGCTCACCCGCAGACGGCCGCAGCGGGTGGATCACGGTCCACGGACCCGGGTCGGCCCCGCGCAGGCCGGGCGGGCAGATGTCCAGGTACGGCGCGGCGAAGACGTCCGGGATGGGGTCCCGCAGGCCGGCATCGGTGATGGCCGATCCGATCGCCGCGGCGAAGTAGCCGGTGTTCGGGACCATCGGGCCGTAGCCGTGGGTGACGTGCGGTATCCCGTGCATGCCGGCGGCGGTCGGCGAGCCCAGCTCCAGCGTGTCATGCACGACGAGATCGGGCCGCCAGGTCTGGAGCAGCTCGAGCACGTCCCGGGCGCGATCGACGGCGCCAGCCCCGAACAGGTGCCGCGCGGCGAATCCGGGCTGCTGCTCCGCGGGCAGCTCGCTGATCGTCGTCTGGTCCGGCATCCGGTCGTAGGACTCGGCCAGCGTGACGCCGGAACGGTGGGCGGTGCCGCCGAGCTGACCGATCAGCGCCGACATGTCGCCGCCGGAGGACACCACGACCTCGTGGCCGGCCTGCTGCGCCGCCCGGATCAACGGCACCATCGGCAGCAGATGGCCATAACCGGGCCAGGAACCGAACAGGATTCGCATCGGACGCAACTCCCCGGGGCACGCACTCGTTGCGGGCGAACCGCCCTCGTCCCCGGCCCGCGCCGCGGTGGAACGGCTGCGCGGAACTCTGCCGGGTCGACCAGCCGTCATCAATAGTCGCCCGGCGGACAGCTGCCGCGCTCGCCGCCGGCCGCAGCTGTCCGGCCGGGCACTTGTAGGCTGGCGCGCCGAGCTGGAGTCTCGACAGATTGTTCGGATCGCGAGGAGCGACGAGCCATCAAACGTGGACGGTATCTGGCGCCGTTCGACCGGCTGGCTGATCCAAGGCTGCTGATGGACCTCGCGAGCCTCGCCGAGTCCAGCGGCTGGGACGGTCTGTTCCTGTGGGATCGGATCGCCTATCCGCCTCGGGGCCGCGCCGTCGCCGACCCGTGGGTGGCGCTCAGCGCCGTCGCCGTGGCGACCGGGACCCTCCGGCTCGGGCCGATGGCGCCACGGTCCCATTCGCTGCTCGCCATTACCAGTTTCGACTTGTATCACCCGAGAGAGAGTTCGCCCCCCACCGGCGGTCCTTACCAGGGAATCCCTGCGGAGGCTCAGGACCGTCATACTCCCATTGGTTTGGTGGCGGACCCGAGGCGCCGATCGCGAAGCACCAGCCGGTCACCGTCTGGCGCCAGGCAAACCATGTTTTCCCGTTCTTCGCTACTCTCATCGTAATGCCATGCTCGGATGGTAGGCCTTGCGCGGTGAAGCTGTCGCTCAGGAGGTTAAGCAGATCCGCTCGGTACCGACCTCGATGATTCTCGTTCCGGTACCACCCCATCTGGCTGGTCGCCAGCCAGTGAAGCGCGCGTGTCGTTTCCTTGAATTCGCGGCGATCGAGACGACGACCGTCGGCATCAGTCTCATCTGATCCGGCGTAGTGCCGAAGGCGGTCCTGCTCCTCCTCGACCGCTCGGTCCGCGTCCCGCTGAGCGCCGAGCCGTTCCTCGATGGCTCGTCTGGCGGCCGCCAGGGTGGGTGCGGCCGTTAGCTGACGCATCGAGTGCCACGGGAAGCTTCGTAGTCGGCGGCTCCTGATGTGGAATTTTGTGGCCAGGGCCAGTCTTGCACGCCAGCGTGCACGTCGGTTGTCCGTAGCCCAGTTGACTCCGCGGAAGGCCCAGTCATAGGTGGAGTAGAGGCTGAGGAGGTAAATGAACGGCAGAAGTCCGAGCGTGAGCCAGATTGGCAGGACAAGCTGCAGCAGTACAGTCTGCTTATCGAGATCTCCCCAGTTGACGTACAGCTGGCGAGACACGTAGGCGAGCAGTGACAATCCGCCGATGGCGAGCAAGCTATCCGTGAGCTTCTTGACCACGCTGTAGCGGCTGGCGGTTCCAGTATAGGCGGAAAGCATCGCTACAAAGATGAACACCGGCTGGAGCAATAGCTCGGCAGCAAGATTGAGAACGAACAGATTCGTGAAGAACTCAAGGAACGTTGTGATGCCGAACACCTCAATAGCGCGACGTCGGAAGAAATGCGGCTCCTGCGTTGCCTTGTTCAAATTGAAGAACAGCGCCAGAGCTGAGACAACGAACCAAACGATGGTGTCCTTAAGTAGGCTGGGTCGCCAAAAGGATACCTTTGAGCCAAGCCACGCTTCGAGCACCACGTAGCCGACCATGCCGGTGAAGGGTACGAGAATGCCGGGACTCGAGGCTGCCCGGAAGACCTTACCAAAGCTGAATCGAATATCTCTCTTCGACAGAACGAAAACGAGGAAGACTCCGAGCCAGAAGAGAAGCGCCCACTCGCGGTTATTTGGCATGGCACACAGCTCCTGCTAACTGACACATTTCAGCACTCCTGGAGATCTGCGACATACTTCGCAGATGGGACGATCTGCGCGGAGTTCTCCCCGAACCGCTCTTGATGGTTGATAAACGATAGCGAGTTGGCGAGAGAGTGAAAGCAAGCCGCGCCGACGGCGCG
Organism: uncultured Actinomycetota bacterium; assembly: GCA_963714145.1. Taxonomy (GTDB): domain Bacteria; phylum Actinomycetota; class Actinomycetes; order Mycobacteriales; family CADCTP01; genus JBBWZH01. Next base: position 1,281,746 of record OY970235.1, read on the forward strand.
GCTTGGTGGGAGTGGAGGCAGGGGTCGGCAAAGTCGCGCTGGGGTCGCGGCCGCGACACGCCGGTGTGAGGGGGTAGTGGTGCGGGCACGGTCCGCGAGTTGATCATGGCGGTTCTCACGCCTGCCAGATCGACTTCGAGGGTCCGTGCCCGCCGCGTCATCATCGACGATCGAGCCTGCGATCAGCCACCTGGCCGCGCGGTGGCCATGGCCGGGGCTGAGCGCACGACCCTGCTGCAGGTGCTGGCCTCGGGGGCCGACCCGTGTGAGCGGCGCGGGGTGCGGCATCGACTGCCGGTGATCCTGGCGGTGGCGGGAGTGCACTCGAATGGTTTAGCGTCACGCCCATGGCAGACGATTAGGGTTGACGAGAAACGCCTACGTTCGCGCCGAGGCGCCGCACCGCGATCGGGATCTCGCTGGCTAGGGCGTCCCCGCTGTCTTGCAATTTGCGTACCGCCAACAGATGACTCGCCCGGCTGAGTGGCCGTTGATCATTAAGACGATATCGACTTGGACGATGGTGGGTGAGCTGGGAAGGTAGATGGGCGTATAGCTGGGCCACTTCTCGTAGTCGCAGCCCCGTTCTATGCTGGAGACAAGATGCTTGAAGGCATCTCTGGCCTGAAACAGCATTTTCTCCGAGCAACTCACCTGTGGTCCTTGCAACTCGCCGTTCAATCGGGGTGGTCCGCTGGCGGGCCAGACGGACTGTCCCCGAGCCCTAAAGCCATTAGCGCTGACTTCGTAGGGCTGCCGATTTTCTGTGGAGGCCGTTGGAGGCGATACAGGAGGCGGAGCAGCGGTGGCTGGACGGGGGGCCGGCACGGGGGCTGATGACGTAGCGCCAGCGGGAGCCGAGGTTGATATCGCTGAAGTGGGTGATGGCATCAACGAGCCAGGCCGCGGGGTGGACGAACCGGGTGGTGTGGCGGGTGCAGGCGCCGCCGCTGGCGGGCTGGGCGGCGCGCCTGGGATCGCGAGCGGCTTGTCGCCCCTAGTTGCGTAGGCAACGAGGACAGTAGATACGGCGACGGTCACTGCGACCGCAACCTTGCCCGCCGTCTTGGTTCTCACGACGCGGACCGACTTCGGAGTCTTAGGCGGTCGCTTCTGCTCCGTCGTCCCCATGTGTTCTCCCGCAAGTTGTTCACGTCAGGTGATCACGGGGATGGTAGGCCCTGGAGGGTCGGCAACGCCTGCTCTCCAGGGCACTGTTGTGGGTCAGGCCGGTTCGTCTATCAGTATCACCAGGATGAGAATCGCATCGAGCGCGCGCAGGACACCATGAGAAGGTCCACGAGCGTAGAATTGGCACCACCGACGGGTGATGCCACAGTTCCATGTCAGACCGGTGAGAATGAGCAGGTCTGCTAGCGCCAGCCAGGCATGCGCGATGAGCTTCCACCTTCGCCGCACGACGTTCGCCTCCAACGGGTTTGTCTGGACCGCAGACGGGCGGGTTCACCTAGATGTGCTAGGCGAACGGCGTAGGGCTGAGGTGGGATTGTTTCCAATCAATCATGGTTGGACCTTGCCGTCAATTACGCGACTTACGTCGCGTAATTGCCAAGCCTTCGCCTGACCGAGATCTAGCAGCCAGACCGTGGCCGTCGAGTAGTGGATGCCGCTGTCGAATGGCGGCAGGGCTGGTGGCATTGGGCATTGACCCGGCGACCCTGCCGAGTTGAGTTCCCGCTGCACTGTCAGTCGGGGGCTCCCATCTCCCGTTCCAGTACCCAGGAGAAGGCCAGGCCGGACTTGGGGAAGACCCAGCCGTCGAAGCCGACGGAGATGGTTGGCGCAGGGATGGATGCGGGGCTGCGCTGGCGCTGATGTGCTGGCTGCTCGGTGCCCTGATCGAGTACCGACACCTGCGGCTGCGGGCCTGGGCGCACGCCTTGGGCTGGCGCGGCCACCCCTCCACTCGCTCCCGCCGGTACTCCACCACGCTGACCGCGCTACGGCATGCCCGGGCCGAGCATCAGGCGAGCGAACGCGCAGCGTCCCTGGAAATCAGCCGCCCGCACGGCGTCGACCTTGTTCTTGAGCGGGACTGGCGCTATGTCGGTCGAGCGTTCCCGGTACGGATCGGGGGCATGTCTCCGTGACGGCCCCAGGTGACCGGCCCGTGACGGGTGGGCGGGTGGGCCGGCCCGCCCACGAACTGCGGCACGTCTGCGCCTCGCTGCTGATCGCGTCCGGGGCCACGGACGTCCAGGTCGCTGCGCAGCTCGGGCACCGGAAGATCGAGACGACCAAGAACATCTACGGGCACCTGTTCGCGCAGGACCGGCGGGCGATCCTGGCGGCGATGAACGCGGCGGTCACCCGGCTGTCGATCGTGGAGCGGGAAGACCGTGCGGCGGCCTAGCTCTGGAACATGCCCTACAAACTGTAGGGCACTGATCATCTTTGCCCTAGAGGTCTGGGGCGGGCTGGCCCGAAACAAGGGGTCTGACCTGGGGTTTTGTGGGTGGGCGCTACTGGGATCGAACCAGTGGCCTCCTCCGTGTCAGGGAGGCGCTCTCCCGCTGAGCTAAGCGCCCGGGTATGGAGTTGTCGGGACAAAAAGGAGCGAAGCGCCCGAGGCGGAGGCGGGAATCGAACCCGCGTACAGGGCTTTGCAGGCCCTTGCCTAAGCCACTCGGCCACTCCGCCGGTGTGCCCCGGTGGCTGACCCGGGCCGACAGGACGCCCGAGGGCGTCTCCGAGCGGACGACGGGATTCGAACCCGCGACCCTCACCTTGGCAAGGTGATGCTCTACCAACTGAGCCACGTCCGCACTGCGTCAGGCGATGAGCCGGCCAACGCGTGGGCGACTTTAACCGATCGGCGTCTGTCGCTTCAAACCAGCATAGCCGCCCCGGCCGGGCCGCCGCGTCCGGGTTCTGCTGCCATGGCAGCATGCTGGTGCCCGGTGAGACCCGCCGGGCGGAGGGAGTCAGCATGCGGCCGTGGACGTCTGATCTCGTCGGCCGGTTCGACGAGGTCACGATCGACAGCCAGGCGCTGCGCGGCAACCCGCTGGGCGACCCGGCGCAGCGTCCGCTGTGGGTGTACCTGCCGCCCGGCTACGACGACTCGGGTGACCGCTACCCGGTGATCTACCTGATCCAGGGCTACACCGGCACGCTGGCGATGTGGGGCAACCGGACCGCGTTCCGGCCGACGGTGCGGGAGCGCATCGACGACCTCTTCGCCGGCGCGGGCGGCGTGCAGCCGGCGCCGCCGGCGCTGGTGGTCGGGGTGGACGCGTGGACGGCGTACGGCGGCAGCCAGTTCGTGGACTCGCCGGGCACCGGCAACTACCACACGTACCTCTGCGAGGACGTTGTCCAGTATGTGGACGCGCACTGGCGGACGATCCCGGAGCGGGACTCGCGGGCGATCACCGGGAAGTCGTCCGGCGGGTTCGGCGCGATGATCACGCCGATGCTCCGGCCGGACCTGTTCGGCGCGTTCGCCAGCCACGCCGGGGACACCCTGTACGAGCACTGCTACCTGCACGAGATCGGCAACGTGGTGCGGGCGCTGCGGGATTCGTACGGCGGCTCGTTCGACGCGTTCTGGCGGGACTTCCGCAGCCGGGTGCCGATGACCAAGGAGGCGGACGCCGACCTGGTGATGTTCTACGGCGTCGCGGCCTGTTTCTCGGCCGACCCGGACGGCACCGTCCGGATGCCGTTCGACCTGGAGACCGGGGCGATCATTCCGGCGGTCTGGCAGCGCTGGCTGGACTGGGACCCGGTCCGGATGGTGCCGAACTACGCGGACGCGCTGCGCTCGCAGCGGGCGATCTGGGTGGACGCCGGCCTGCGCGACGATTTCTACCTGGACCTGGGTGCGCAGGCGTTCGTGGCGGAACTGGCCAAGATCGGCGTGACGGACGTGACCTTCGAGTTGTTCGAGGGCACCCACGCCGCGATCGAGTACCGCTACCCGCTGGCCATGCGCTTCCTCGCCGAGCGCCTGGCCCGCTAAGCCGACCGCCTGGGCGCCCGGCCGGCCGATCCGGCCGCCTGGGCCGCTGGCCCGGCCGCCCGGCCCGCTGACCCGGCTGCCTGGGCGGCTGATCCGGCCGTCTGGCCCGCTGATCCGGCTGCCCGGGCGGCGATCCGGCGGCTCGGCCCGATCCGGCCGGCGGGCCGCGCCCGGCCGGGTGGTGCCTCAGCCGGCCGGAGTTTCGGCCAGGCCGGAGCAGCCGCGGACCCGGTCCCAGGTGGACAGCACCTGCCCGCCGGCCGCGCCGGCGACGGGCTGCGGCACCCCGCGGGCGTCGATGTGCGCGGGGGTGAGGTTGCTGGCGACGACCCGGCGGCCCTGCAGGGTGAGGGTGACGACGCCGGTGTCGTTGGAGAAGGCGTTGTCCCGCCACCAGACGAAGTTGCCCAGGCCGTAGCCGACGTAGGTGGTGCCGAGCCAGCCGCCGCCGAGCAGCATGTGGGCGTGCGTGCCGATCACCACGTCGGCCCCGGCCCGGGACAGGATCCCGGCCAACTGGACCTGCGCGGCGATCGGGCACTCCTTGCCCTCCGCGCCCCAGTGCAGGTAGACGACGACCACCTCGGCGCGCTGGCGGGCGGCCCGGACGGAGGCGACCAGCCGGGCTGAGAACGCGGACGCGATGCCCGGGCTGGTGTCGGTGGCGCTCCACGCCGACAGGGTGCGGTCCTGCACCTGGCTGGCGCCGATCACCGCGACCCAGCGGCCGGCGACGATGCCGTACCAGGGGGCGTACGCCTGGGCCGCGCTGGAGCCGATGCCGACGACCGGGAACTTGGTGCTGGCGATCGCGCTGAGCGAGTCCTGCAGGCCGACGGGGCCGTAGTCGACGGCGTGGTTGTTGGCCATGCTGGCGATGTCCACGCCGGCGGCGCGCAGCGCGGCGAACGCGGTCGGTGGGGCCCGGAAGGTGAATTGCTTCGGCTCCGGCGTGCCGCGCTGGGTGATCGCGGTCTCCAGGTTGACCACGGCGAGGTCGGCCTTGGACAGGGTCGCGGAGATCGGCCCGAACGCGGTCGCCGGGTTGGCCAGCAGGGCCGCGGTGCGCTCGGTGAAGTGCACGTCTCCGGCGAACGCCAGGGTGAACCGGGCCGGCCGGCCGGTCTGGCCGGGCGCCGCGGGGGACACCGGCAGCGCGGCCCGCTGGGTGGGCGAGCCGGTCGGGCCGTCGGCGAAGGACGGCCGCAGCGCCGGGTCGATGGTCCGCGATGCGGCGATGACGCCGACCACCGCGATGCCCACCGCCAGCAGCGCGGTCAGCGGCCCGAGCAGCCGCCGCGGGCCGGACCGGCGCGCGTGCGCGACGGCGTCCGCGGCGCTCTCCGGGTCACCGGCGTACCGCGCCACCGCTGAAGCGTACGGCCGCAATGGCTGTTTGGGACCGTTTTGCCAGGCGATACCGGGCCGGATGCGCACGGTGACCGTCAACTGCGACCGGCTCGCGCCGCCGGACCCGCCGCTGGACACGGTGCCAGACGTGGTGCCGGACGTGGTGCCGGTGGCCGTCGCCGGGCCGCCGCTGAGCCAGGCCCGGGCGGGCCCCTCACGCGCCTCGACCGGGGAGGCGCCGGCCGGTTGACGGCGGTCGTGGCGATGCTGCCGCGGCTGGTGGCGATCGCGGGCAGATCACCGCTCGGCTGAGCCGCGCCGGCCGGGGCGACCCGCCAGCCGGGGCCGGCGGTCCGAGGTGGACGGTTGGGGCCGCCGTTGGGGCAACCCGTATTTCGGCAGCCACGGACGCCGTCCTAGCAGTGTCAGCAGACGGTCACCGAGTGCTCGCGGGAGTACGGGAGTAGGCGACGTTGCGCCATCGGCAGCCGCCGGCCCGCCGGCCGGCGTGGGCCTAGTTCGGCCAGGTGGACTCATTCCTTGCGCGATCGTGCCAATCAGGCATAACCGGATTGCGCGGTGCGTGACCGGTTCCTAACGTTCGGCTCCGGTCCATTTCGGAGGGAAAATGCGCGACACTGTTGATCTCATATCGTCTGTCCAATCAGGCGGTACGAGTGGGCGTGGCGAGGTACGCGGTGGCTGAGCCGGCCGCGGTACCGGCCGCCCCCGACGTCCCGGCTGCGGCCGGGGCCGGTGGTGCGGAGCGGCGGCGCGACTTCCGGCTGTACTGGCTGGCCGGCGCGGCCGACCTGCTCGGCTCGCACGCATCCGGCCTGGTGCTGCCGCTGCTGGTGCTGGCGCTGGGCGGTAGCCCGCTGACCGCCGGCGTGCTGGGCACTGTCGCCGCGCTCGGCCGGGTCGTGCTGGAGCCGATCGCGGGCGTGTACGCGGACCGCTGGTCCCGGCGGGCGCTGATGATCGGCGCCGCGCTGGTGGCCGGCGCCGCGATGGGCACGGTCGCGATCGGCGTAGCCACCGGCGCCGTCTCGCTGCCGCTGCTGTTCGGCGCCGCGCTGGTCGAGGGGCTGGCGGCGGCGGTCTACGCGGCGGCGGCGGCCGGCGCGATCCGGGCGGTGCTGCCGCTGGCCGAGCCGGAGCGGGCCGTTGGCGCGCTGCGGGCCCGCGAGCAGGGCGCGCAGCTGGTCGGGCCCGGCTTCGGCGGTGCGCTCTACCAGCTCGCCAGCTGGGCGCCGTTCCTCGCCGACGCGCTCTCGTACCTGATCGCGGCCGGCTGCGTGCGGGCGATCGGCGCCGACCTGCGGCCGGAGCGGTCCGAAGTGGACGGTGCGGCGCGGCCCTCGTTCCGGACCGAGTTCGGCGCCGGGCTGCGGTTTGTCTGGGGCCAGCCGCTGCTGCGGTTCGTCGGGCTCTGGGCGGCCGGGGTGAACGTGATCTTCGGCGCGCTCTACTTCCACGTGGTGCTGGTGGCCCGGCTGCGCGGTGCGTCCGCCGTGTCCATCGGGCTGATCCTGACCCTGGCCGGGGCCGCCGGGCTGGTCGGCGCGCTGCTGGCGCCGCGGCTGCTGGCGGTGATCCGGCCCCGGACGCTGGTGATCGCCGCCTCCTGGCTGATGGCCGGGATCGTCGCGCTGCTCGCGCTGACCACCACCACCTGGATGTACGGGCTGCTGCTCGGCCTGGTCTTCGCGGTGAGCCCGGCGCTGAGCATCGTGTTCCAGTCCCGCGCGATCATGCTCACCCCGGACGGCCTGCAGGCCCGGGTGGGCACCGCGCTCGGCACTCTCGGCGAGGGTGCCGGGGTGGCCGCGCCGCTGCTGGCCGGCCTGCTGGTCGGCGCGTTCGCCCCGGCCACGGTGGCGGTGCTGTTCGGTGCGGCGCTGGCCGGGCTGGCCCTGTACGCCACCGCGAACGTCCGGCACCTGCGCCCGACCCCGGCCGAGCTGGCCGCCGCGGCGGCCAACCCGGCGGACGGTCCGGCCGAGCCGGCCGAAGCTCCGGGCGCTCCGGGCGAGCCGGTGCCGGCGGAAGCGGCAGTACGCGAGCCGGCGGCGGGTTGAGCTGATGGACGTCAGCGTGCGGATCTTCTATCCCGAGCTGCCCGCGGTCGCCGAGCTGGTGCCGCACCGGGCCGCCTACATCGGCGACGCGGCCGGCCGCTGCGAGGTGTTCGCCTGGGACACCCGCCGGCAGCAGGCCCGCCAGCTCACCAACCGTCCACAAGGGACCGTCAGCTGCGCGATCGACCCGGCCGGCGCCGAGGTCTGGTGGTTCGACGACGACCTGGCCGGGGTGGGCGACTGGCGGACCCAGCCGTTCGGCGGCGGCGCCGATCGGTTGGCGCTGCCGGGCGTGCCGGCCGGCCGGGCCGCCGGGCTGGCGATGGCCGCCGATGGCACGGTCGCCGCCGGGATCGGCGAGGCCGGCGGGTTGACCGTCGTCGTCCGCCGGCCCACCGAACCGCCGCGGCGGATATTCCGGACCACCGGCTACGCCACCCTGGTCGACCTCGCCCACGACGGCGACGCGCTGGTGCTCGCCACCGAGCCGGCCGCCGCCGACGCGGTGCGGCTGATCGACCCGGCCGGCCGGGAGATCGCAACGCTGTCCGGAGTGGACGGTCCACTGTGGGCACTCGGGTTCGCTCCGGTGCCCGGGCCGCCGGTACTGCTGCTGGCCGTCCAGCGCGATACCGACTACCGCCTCGCCACCTGGACCCAGGCCGGTGGTCTGTCCGATGTGGACTGGTGCGGGTTCGACTCGGAGATCGCGGCCAGCTGGTATCCGGACGGCCGGCGGGTGCTGGTCCGGCAGGACCGGCACGCCCGCAGCCTGCTGCACGAGGTCGACCTGACCGCCGGTACCACCCGACGGGTGCCGACCCCACCGGGCAGCCTGCTGGCCGCCGGGGTGCAGCCGGACGGCGACCTGCAGTACGTCTGGACCGACAGCGCGCACCCGCCGCGGCTGCGCACCGCGTCCGGCCTGCGCCTGCCCGGCCCGGTCGACGTGGCCCAGCCGGGCCGCTGCCAGGACCTCTGGGTGGACGGCCCGGCCGGCCGGGTGCACGCCCTGCTCACCGTGCCCGACCGGCCCGGCCCGTACCCGACCGTCGTGCTGCTGCACGGCGGCCCGTACGAGGCGGCCCGGGACGCGTACGACCCGCTGGTGTCGGTGTTCGTCGGCACCGGCTGCGCGGTGGTGCGGCCGAACTACCGCGGCTCGACCGGGTACGGCGCCGCCTGGCGGCAGGCGTCCGCCGACGACGGTGTGGGCCTGACCGCGCTGGCGGACATCGCCGCGGTGCGGGCCGAGTTGATCCGCACCGGGGTGGCGCGTCCGGGCCAGATCGCGGTGTGTGGCGAGTCCTGGGGCGGCTACCTGGCGCTGCTCGCGGCCGGGGTGCAGCCGGAGCTCTGGCAGGCGGTGGCCGCGGTCAGCCCGATCGCCGACTACGCCGCCGCGTTCGCCGCGGCCACCCCGGCGGTGCGCGCGCTGGACCTGCAGCTGTTCGGCGGCACCCCGGACGAGCTGCCGGCGCGGTACGCCGCGTCCTCGCCGATCAGCTACGCCGCGGCGGTGCGGGCCCCGGTGCTGCTGGTCGCCGGCACCGCCGACGAGAAGTGCCCGCCGGCCCAGGTGCAGGCGTACGCCGACGCGCTGGCCGACCACGGCCGGGCGCCGGACCTGGTCTGGGTCGAGACCGGCCACCAGGGGTACGACGCCGCCGGCCGCGCCGAGGTGCTGGGCACCGTGGTGCGCGCGGTCTGCACGGCGCTCGGCGGCAAGCCCGAAACAGCCCCCGCGAGTGCCCTGGCCGGCCGGCCACCGGGCACGCCGGCGGGGGCCAGATGAGTCCCGGCGCGCGGCGGATCCCGCCCGGGCAACACCTGAACCTGAGGTCGGCCGGACCGGTCGTGCGCACGGCCGGGGACCCGCCTGCGGCCATCTCAGAACAGTCCACAGTGGAGGGAGGTGAACAGAGTGAAGAAGAGCGTCGTGCACAACAACCCGCTTGGCGGTAACCGTGACCAGAGCCGCGCGGTCTCGGTCAGCGTGACCGTGACGGTCCGGTTCTGACGGTCGACGCCAGGCGCTGACCTGGCCTTGGCCTGGTGACGCCAGCCAGTGTCCACAATGGAGGGAGGCTAAGCCATGCGCAAGAGCGTCGTGCACAACAACCCGCTCGGTGGCAACCGCGACCAGAACAGGTCGGTCTCGGTCACCGTGACGGTTCGGGTCAGCTTCTGACCTGAAGTCGGGCGCGGGCGGGGTGGGACCTCTCCACCCCGCCCGTCCCCCCGGCCCCGCAGCACCCAGCGCCATCGTTCCGCCCTACCTGGAAGCAGGAAACCGCTGTGCGAATTCTCCTCGTCAACATGCCGTGGGCACTGATCGACGTGCCGTCGCTGGCGCTGGGAATCCTCCGGCGCTCCGCCCAGGCCGCCGTGCCGGACGCCGAGATCGACGTCATGCACGCCAACCTCGACTACGTCGACTGGGTCACCGAGCGGGGTGACTTCACCGTTCAGGACTACTACTTCTACTCGCTGGAGACGTACTTCCTCGGCGTCGGTGACTGGGTTTTCTCGTCCGCCCTGTACGACGACCCGCAGTGGCGGGTGGCCGAGCTGACCGAGCAGGTGCCGATGTCGGACCGGCACCGGGCCAGCGCGCTGGACCTGCACCGGCGCGCGCCGGAGTTCATCGCCGATATCGCCGCGAAGATCCTGGCGTACCAGCCGGACCTGGTCGGCTTCACCTCCACGTTCCAGCAGAACGTGGCCGCGCTGGCCGCGGCCAGGGCGGTCAAGCAGGCCGCGCCGCACGTGCTCACCGCGTTCGGCGGCGCGAACTGCGATGGCGAGCAGGGCGAGGCGATACACCGCAACTTCCCGTTCGTGGACTTCGTGGTCCGCGGCGAGGGCGAGGCGGCCTTCCCGGACCTGCTGCGCGCGCTGACCGGCGCTGCGCCCGCCACCCCGGTCGGCGGCCCCGGGTCGCTGCGCGGCGTGAACCTGCTGGCGGCCGGCGACCTGCCGCGCGGCGCCGCCCCGCGCGGCGCCGACCCGCGCGACGGCGGCAGCCCGCTGGCCACCGTGCCCGGGCTGTGCTGGCGCCGGCCGGACGGCACCGCGGCGGTGAACCCGATGAACGCCCGCCCGCTGGCCCCGGCCGAGATCGTCGGGCCGGACTACGACGGCTACTTCGAGCGGCTGGAGGCGTCCGCGGCCCGGCACTGGGTGGAGCCGAAGCTGGTCGTCGAGGGCGCCCGTGGCTGCTGGTGGGGGCAGAAGCACCACTGCACGTTCTGTGGCCTGAACGGCTCGTTCATGGAGTTCCGCAGCAAGAGCCCGACCACCTTCCGGGACGAGATCCTCGGCCTGGTGCAGCGGCACCAGGTGCTGGACATGTTCGTGGTCGACAACATCCTGGACATGAACTACGTGACCACGCTGCTGCCGATGATCATCGACTCCGGCTACGACCTGCGGATGCAGTACGAGATCAAGTCCAACATGCGCCGGCAGCAGTTGGACACGCTGTTCGACGCCGGACTGGTCAACGTCCAGCCGGGGATCGAGAGCCTGAACACCCGGGTCCTGAAGATCATGGACAAGGGCGTCACCGGCTGCCAGAACGTCCGGATGCTGCGGGACTCGGCCAGCGCCGGCATCTCGGTCGCCTGGAACTACCTGTACGGCTTCCCGGGCGAGACGGACGAGGACTACCTGCCGGTGATCGAGCAGCTGCCGGCGCTGTTCCACCTGCCGCCGGTGGACGGGGTGGCCCGGATCGTGATCGAGCGGTTCAGCCCCTACTTCAACCGGCCGGAGCTGGGCTTCGGTGCGCTGCGCCCGGCCGCCCAGTACGGGCTGAACTACGACCTGCCCGAGTCCGAGCTGCTCGACCTGGCCTACCTGTTCGCGGTGCCGCCGCGCGGGGTGGACGAGACCGTCGGGGACCAGCTGCGCGCCGCCGCCGAGCGCTGGCAGCAGGAATACACCGAGAGCCGGCTCTCGCACACCGACCTGGGCGCGGAGATCGTGCTCGTCAGCCGGCGCCGCGACTTCGACTGGACCGTGCTGCGGCTGACCGATCCGGTGCAGGTGGCCGCGTTCCGGCTGCTCGACCAGCCGCACACGGTGGAATCGCTGGCCCGCAAGCTGACCGCGCCGGAGGCCGAGCTGGCCGAGCTGCTCGCCGGCTGGGTACGGCTGGGCATCGTGTTCACCGAGACCGGGCACTACGTCCAGATCGCGCCGCAGGCCACCAACCACGAACTGCTCCGGATCGCGCCGGCGACCCCGGACGGCGCCGACCCGGCCGAGCCGGACAGGTCGGCCGACCGGGCCGAGCCGGCCCAGTTGGCCGGAGCCGCCGAACTGGCCGGCGCGCCGGTCTGACCGCCAGCCGAGAAACCGCCAGCCGAGAAGGGGAAACAATGACCACGATGCTGGCCGGGCTGCGGCTGCGGCTCTGGCGCGAACACGACGAGGCGCTGCTGACCGCGCCCGGGATGGCGATGGGGGAGTGGTCCGCGCCCGGCCTCAACGCGGACCTCGCCGGGGCGGTGGAGCAGCTTTACCGCGACGGCGTCCGCCGGGTCGCGTTCGACCGCCCGGTCGACCTCACCGGCGACCTGGACGCGGCCACCCTGGTGCAGGCCATGGTGCTGCTGGGTGAGCTGACCAGCTGGGCGATCGTGGTCGACTGGGAACTGCTGGTCGGTGCGCACCTGGACGTCTGGCAGCGGCTGAACCACCTGCACCCGCCGCGCCAGCTGCCCGACCATCCGGATGCCGAGGAGGTGCTGGCGGACTGGCGCGGCACGTTCTACCTGTGCAAGTGCATCTACCGGCAGGGCCCCGGGTTCGTCCAGGTGCGGGACCGGCGGAGCGGATCGCTGGCCCGGTTCACGATCGACGTCCCGGAGTACCTGACCGCGATCGAGACACTGCTGCCCGGGGCGCCGAGCGCCGCCGTCCCGGCCGGGGTGCTGGCCGAGTTCGTGGCCGAGGGGCTGGCCGGAACGGCCGGCGACCTGGCCTGGTGGCTGCCCTACCGGGTGCGCCGCTGGCCGTACCCTTCCATGATCGTCTAAGGATGGCCCGCTCCGGCTAGTCTGCCGGCATGCACGGAGCGCGGGTGGTGCGGGCACCACGGGGCCCGGAACGGTCGGCACGCAGCTGGGGCGCCGAGGGCGCGCTGCGGATGCTGCACAACAACCTCGACCCGGAGGTCGCCGAACGCCCGGACGACCTGGTCGTCTACGGCGGCTCGGGCCGGGCCGCCCGGGACTGGCGCAGCTTCGACGCGATCGTGGAGTCGCTGCGCACGATGGCGCCGGACGACACGCTGCTGGTGCAGAGCGGCAAGCCGGTCGGCCTGGTCCGCACCCACGAGCAGGCGCCCCGGGTGCTGATCGCGAACTCGCTGCTGGTGCCGCGCTGGGCCACCCCCGAGCACTTCCGCGAGCTGGAGGACGCGGGGCTGACCATGTACGGCCAGATGACCGCCGGCTCCTGGATCTACATCGGCACCCAGGGCATCCTGCAGGGCACGTACGCGACGTTCGCCGAGGTGGCCGCGCAGCACTTCGGCGGGACGCTGGCCGGCACGATCACGCTGACCGCCGGGCTGGGCGGGATGGGTGGCGCGCAGCCACTGGCCATCACCGGCAACGGCGGCGCCGCGCTGTGCGTCGAGGTCGACCCGGCCCGGGCGGAGCGCCGGCTGGCCGGCGGGTTCCTCGACGAGATCGCGGAGTCGCTCGGTGCCGGCGTCGCGCTGGTCGAGGCGGCCCGCCGGGACCGCCGGCCGCTGTCGGTGGCGGTCATCGGCAACGCCGCCGAGACCCACCCCGAGCTGCTCCGGCGCGGCTTCGTCCCGGACGTGGTGACCGACCAGACCTCCGCGCACGACGCGCTGAACGGGTACGTCCCGGCCGGGGTGTCCATCGCCGAGGCCGCCGAACTGCGCCGGGCCAAGCCGGCCGGGTACGTCGAACGGGCGCAGGCGTCGATGGCCACCCACTGCCGGGCGATGCTGGACTTCAAGCGGGCCGGCGCGGTCGTCTTCGACTACGGCAACGGGCTGCGCGGGCAGGCCCAGGACGCCGGCGTGGCCGACGCGTTCGACTACCCGGGCTTCGTCCTGGCCTACATCCGGCCGCTGTTCGCCCGCGGCGCCGGGCCGTTCCGGTGGGCCTGCCTGTCCGGCGACCCGGCCGATCTGGCCGCCACCGACGAGGCGGTGCTGGCCGCGTTCCCGGACGACGACGGGCTGCAGCGCTGGATCCGGTTCGCCCAGGAGCGGGTGCAGGGGCAGGGCCTGCCGGCCCGGATCTGCTGGCTCGGCTACGGCCAGCGCAACGTCGCCGGCACCGCGTTCGACGACCTGGTCGCCCGCGGTGTGCTGACCGCGCCGGTCGCGATCGGCCGCGACCACCTGGACGCGGGATCGGTCGCCTCGCCGGAGCGGGAGACCGAGGGGATGCGCGACGGCTCGGACGCCATCGCCGACTGGCCGATCCTCAACGCGTTGCTGAACACGGCGTCCGGCGGGTCCTGGGTGTCGGTGCACCACGGCGGCGGGGTCGGCATCGGCAAGTCCATCCACGCCGGTGTGGTGGTGGTCGCCGAGGGCACGCCGGCGTCCCGGGAGCGGGTCGAGCGGGTGCTGACCAACGACCCGGGCACCGGCGTACTGCGGCACGCCGACGCCGGCTACGACATCGCCCTGGACACCGCCCGCAACGTCGGCATCCGCATCCCGCTCGAACCCGGCACGCACGCCCCGGCCTGGCAACCGTGAACCACGCGGACGGGGAACTGGTCGTCCGCCGGATCGGTCGGCTGGTGACGCAGGCCGGCCCGCCACTCGACGGGCCGGCGGCGGTGCTGATCCGGTCCGGCCGGGTGGTCTGGGCCGGACCGGAGCGCGACCTGCCCACCGGCCCGGCCCTGCCCGAGCTGGACGCCGGCGGCGGCTGCGTGCTGCCCGGCTTCGTCGACCCGCACACCCACCTGCTCTGGGCCGGCAACCGGCGGGCCGAGTTCCTGGCGCGGCTGGCGGGGGAGCGGTACGACGGCGGCGGCATCGCCAGCACGGTGGCCGCGACGACGGCCGCCGCCGACGCCGAGCTGCTCGGGCTGGCCCGCGGCCGGGTCGCCGCGATGCTCGCCAACGGCACCACCACGGTCGAGATCAAGACCGGCTACGGGCTCGCCCCGGCCGCCGAGCTGCGGCTGCTCGGCCTGATCAGCGAGCTGGCCGCGGCGGTGCCGCCCCGGGTACAGGCCACCTTCCTGGCGCATGTGGTGCCGGCCGGCACCGACCGGGCCACGCACGTGGCCGCCCTGGCCGCCGCCATGCCGGCCGCCGCGGCGGCCGGGGCCCGGTGGTGCGACGTGTTCTGCGACCGCGGCGCGTTCACCCTGGCCGAGACCGCGTCGTTGCTGTCGGCCGCCCGGGCGGCCGGGCTGGGCACCCGGCTGCACGCCGAGCAGCTGGCCAACACCGGGGCCGCCGCGCTGGCCGCCGAGCACGGCTGCGCCAGCGCCGACCACCTCGACCTGGTCGACGCGGCCGGTGCCAAGGCGATGGCCGCCGCGGACGTGGTCGGCGTGCTGCTGCCCACCGCCACGCTGTCCACCCGCGGCCGCGCCTGGGACACCGCCCGCACCCTGCGCGAGGCCGGCGTGACCCTCGCCCTCGGCACCGACTGCAACCCCGGCACCTCCTGGTGCGAGTCGATGCCGGCCGCCATGCAGCTGAGCTGCCTGCTGCTCGGCCTGTCGGTGGACGAGGCCGTCCGGGCGGCCACCGTCGGCGGCGCGGCCGCCCTCCGGCTGCCCGACGTCGGGCACCTGGGTGCCGGCGCCCGCGGCGACCTGGTCGTGCTGGCCGCCGACCACGAGGCGGACCTGATCGCGCACCTGGGCGCCCGGCCGGCCCGCCGCACCGTCATCGGCGGCGAACCCGCCAGCGGGTTCGCCTAGACCACCGGTGCCGGGGCCGGCCGACCCGCGTCGGTGCCCGTCGGCGCCGGCCCCCACCGGCGGCGACGAACTGCCGGCGCGGGCGGGCGCCGGCCGACCGGCTAGCTCAGGTCATCGTGCAGCAGCAGATCCAGCTCGGCATCCAGATCAAGATGCGCCGTTTCGGTGCCGGCCGGCACGATCACATCGCACCGGCGGGTGAAATCCACCAGGACCTCCCGCGGCACGGTGAACAGCGCGCGGCCGGACGGCGAGCAGAGCTCGACGTAGACCGGGCCGGTCAGATCCTCCGGCGACGGCCAGATCCGGACGTCCCCATCGCCGGACGGCGCGACGAGTCCATCCACGATCAACTGCCGAGCGAACATCCATTCGACGGCTTCCCGCCCCGGTGCGGTCGGGAAACCCAACCGCACCGCGTACGGATCGTCCGAGTCGTAGCGTAGCGTCGCCTCAAGGGCGACGTCGGCCCGCGGTACTACCAGGCGCAGGGTCAGTGCGGCCCGCACCTCCGCAGAAGGTTTGATCATGGTCACTCCCCCGTGTGGCCATCTTCTTACCACCTGTGACGATGTTCGCGCTGCCCTGACACCGGATGGATATCGTGTGCCGCAGATTGACCGGCTCATCGCTGTGGCGCCTGGCCATGACTGAACCGCTCAGGCACCCTGGTGCGAACCCAGATCGTGAGGAGCGCGACGTTGACCACGCCGACGAGGCCTCGCGGGGACGGCGTCTCGGACGCAGACCTCGTGAGTCGCCTTGCGGCCGGCGACCCCCGGGCAATGGAAGAGCTGTACGACCGATACAGCCGGCCGGCGTACTCGCTGGCCAGGCGGATCACCGGCGAGGCGGTTTTCGCCGAAGAGGTCGTCCAGGAAGTCTTCCTCGCGCTCTGGCGGGACCCGGCCAAGTTCGATCCGGCCCGCGGCGGTTTCGCCAGCTGGCTGCTCGCGGCCACCCATCACAAGGCGGTCGACGCGGTCCGGCGCGAGCAGACGGTGCGCCGTCGCCGCGCCCAGGCCGCCGAGGAGTCCGACTGGTTCGAGACCGCGACCGCTGACGCGCCCACCATCGAGGACGCCGTCTGGACCGGGCTGCGCGGCGAGCAGGTCCGCAAGGCACTGGCCACGCTGCCGGCCCCGCAGCGCGAGGCGCTGGCGCTGGCCTACTTTGGTGGGTACACGCAGCGGGAGATCGCCGAGATGACCGGAATACCACTCGGCACCGTCAAGACCAGGATGCTCGCCGGCATGCGCCGGCTGCGGGTCCTGCTGGACGGCGTCGACGACTCGAAGGGGGTGCGTCGATGAACCCCCAGCACGACTACGACACCACTTCCGGGCACGGCGAGTGGGACGCGCTGGCCGTCGGCTGGGCGATGTCCGCGCTCGACCCGGAAGATGAGGCGATCTTCCTGCCGCACCTGGCCACCTGCGACCAGTGCGCCCGGACCGTCGCCGAGACCACCCGCACCGTCGGCGAGATCGCCTTCGCGGTGCCGGTCGAGGAGCCACCGCCGGCGCTGCGCGGCCGGCTGATGTCCGCCGTGTACGCCGAGCCGCGTGGCGGCGTGCCGTACCGGGGCGACTCCGCGCCGTCGCCGCGTACCGGGTCCCCGTTCGGCCCGGCCGGCCCGCCGAGCTCAGCCGGACCGTCCGGCCCGCCCGGCCGGCTCGGTTCGCCGGGGGAGCCACCGCCCGGGCCGTTCCCGCCGCTGGCGGAGCCGTTCGGCTCGGCGCTGCCCGGCGGGCCGGAACCCTTCGGGCCGGGGGCGTTCGGTTCAGGGTCAGTCGGCCCGGCGGGGATCCCGCCGGGCCCCTCGCTTGCCCGGCCGCCGGCTGGACAACCGCCGGCTGGTGGGCCGCCGGCCCAGCGGCCCGGGCCGACTCCGCCGGGAGCCGCCGGACCAGGGCAATCCGGCCCGGGCCGGCACGCCGCGCCCGGGCCGGACGCCGTGGTCGTCCCGTTCCGCCGCCGGCTGGCCCGCAAGCCCCTGGCCGCCGCCGCCGCGGCCGTAGCCGTCATCGCCGGGCTGGGCGGGTGGAACGCCAAGCTGCACAGCGACCAGAGCGACCTGCAGCGCCGCGTCGCGCAGCGGGACGCGGTCATCCAGAAGCTGACCGAACCCGGCCCGGCCCGGGTCGTCGCCCTCAACGACGCCGCCGGGCAGCGGGTCGCCACCGTCGTGGCCCGCCCGACCGACACCGAGGTCGTCGCCGAAGCGCTGCCGGCCACCACCGGCGACGTCCGCTACTGGCTGTGGGGGCTGGACAGCCTCGGCGAGCCGAGCCCGGTGCCCCTCGCCCCCTTCACCGTCAGCTCCGGCGAGGTCAGCGTGCAGGTCGTAGGATCGAGCAACACCGGCCTGGACAAGTTCGGTGCCTTCGCGGTCAGCCGCGAGCTGGGCGCCGGCAAACCGAAAGTGCCGACCACACCGCTGGTCGCAACCGGCCAGTTCCGCTGACCAGTGGGGGCTCCCTGACCACCGAGCGCCGCGACGACGACGAGCCGGGCCTGCTGGACGATGTGGCCGACCGGCTCGGCTTCCGTGACCGGCTCAAGGCCAACCCGGCACTCGGCCTGGCGTACCGCATCGGCGTCGGCATCGTCGGCTTCGCCGTGGTCCTGCTCGGCCTGTTCCTCATCCCGTTCCCCGGGCCGGGCTGGCTGGTCGTCTTCCTCGGCCTCGGCATCCTCGCCACCGAGTTCGCCTGGGCCGAGCGTCTCCTCGACTACGCCCGCCGCCAGCTACGCCGCTGGACCGCCTGGCTGCGCCGCCAGACGCTCGGCACCCGCCTGCTGCTCGGCGCCAGCACCGTCGCGATCCTCGCCGCCATGGCCTTCGGCTACGTGGCCTGGCAGGGCGTTCCATTCGTCGCGGACTGATCCGGTACGCTAGGCCCCGCCCGGGCGATTAGCTCAGCGGGAGAGCGCCTCGTTCACACCGAGGAGGCCACTGGTTCGATCCCAGTATCGCCCACACGCTCCTGGTGACCCCTGTCCGCGGAAGGCGCGGACCGGGGTCGCTTCATGTTTGCCCGGGGGGCCGAGCCCCCTGGAACCCCGCGGTTCGGCTGGTTCCGATGGGTGTCTGGTGCGGCCGGGGGCCGAGCCGCCTGGAACTCCGCGGTTCGGTTGGTTTCGGTGGTGTCTGGTGCGGCCGGGGGTTGGCATCGTTCGAGCCCTGCGGTGCGGGTGGTTTCGGTGGTGTGTCTGGTGCGGCCGGGGGTTGGCATCGTTCGAGCCCTGCGGTGCGGGTGGTTTCGGTGGTGTGTCTGGTGTGGCTGTGGTGGTTGGGTTGGGTGTGTTCTTGCGGGGGTTGGGGCGGTTGGGACCCGCGGGTGCGGGTGTCCCACCGGGCGTGCGCGACCGTGGTGGCGGCCTCGGCGCGGGGTCGCCCCGGGTGGCGGGGGACGAGGTCAGCATCGGGGTCGCCGCCGCGGTCGCTCCGCGCCGGGGCGACCGGCGGTCGGCGGTCGGCCTTGCCCGCGGGTTATCCGTGGTCGACTATCGGGCGGATCTCTAGACCGCAGTGTGGGTCGTGCGCCTCGGGCAGGTTGGTGGCCAGGGTGATCACCTCGTCCAGGTCGGCGGCCTTGAGAACGTAGTAACCGCCCAGTGCCTCCTTGGTCTCCAGGAACGGGCCGTCGGTGGTGGTCACCCCGCCGCCGGAGTCCGTACGCAGCGTGGTCGCCATCGGCGCCAGCTCAAGTTCCTCACCGCCGAGGATCGCCGGGCCGGCCGCGCTCCGGAACGCGGCGTGGCCCGCGCGGTAGGCCTCCTGCTGCTCCGCGGACATCGCGTCCCACTGCGCGGCGTCGCCGTAGATGAGGATCATGTACTTGGCCATGTCGTACGTCCTATCGTGTCGGGCCCGGGCGGGCCCACTACGCCTACGACGAGTTCAGCGGACCGCAGATCGACACCCGACCGCAGAATCTCGGCCAGCGTAGGAGACCGGCACAGCCGCCGCCGGCGCGCCATCGACCGTCTCGGCTAGCTACCCGGCACGTCCTTGCCGCGGGTACCCGATTCTCTGGCTCTGGCGGTCGTCGGGGTGTCGTCCACTACGAGTCCGAGTTGGTGCACCCCGTCGACGAACTGGCGAGCGCTGGAGGGCGGCGCGATCAGGCTCAGAGCGAGGGCCAGGTCACTCCAGCCACCGGGGTAGTTCGCGCAGGCCCGCATCAGGGCGATCCCCTCCAGGCGGTGCGGGCTCTGGCGAGGGACGATCTGGACCAGCTCGCTTGGTAGCAGGTCGAGCAACCGCGTCCAACCGGCTGGGCTGGCCACTTCGGGGATCGCGAGAAGTCGGTCCACCAAGTGCACCAGGTCCGCGGGGCGGGGCCGGTGGCTCGACGGGGCGGCCGGGATCGGAGGCCGCCCGGGACCGGGTACGCGCTGGTTCGGCGCTGCCGCCAACGGGTCCGCAGCGCCGACGTCGGGACGCGGCTGGGGTGTCTGTCCTATCAGTACCCGCAGCAGCGGCTCCGCATCGTCTGCGGGGTGCTCGCCGATCCGGTAGTGGGTAGCCGACGCCGGTCCGAGGAAGGCGGGGATGTCCACGGCTCGCGCATCCGCCAGCAGTACTGGTAGGTACTTCCGCCTCGCCTCAACCGGGTCGGCGTAGAACGCCTCACGGAACAGCGAGGCCTCGAAGGCCGCACCGCGGCGCTCGTCGGGGGAGGCGAGACCCTCGGCGCTGCGCCGGTACGCGGGGGAGACGATCACGAGCACGTAGTCGGCATCGCGGATCTGCTCCAGCACCCACAGTGCCCAGTCCTGAGGTTGTTCGGCGGCTCGCAGGTCGAGTCTCGCGTCAATGCCGTGCAGACGCAGGGACTGCCACAGCTCCCGCACAGCCGGCAGGTGCGCGGGGGAGCTGTGGGCGTCGGAAATGAACACCCGGGGTGGCCGCTGCGGCTGGCTGCTCCAGCCGGTTGGGTCCGTCGTGGTTGGCCGCTGCGTGGCCGGTGTGGGGTTCCGGGCAGCGGCGGCGGCCCGGTCGGCGAGTTCGTGCCGGGTGTCTAGGGTGTCCGGGAGTCCGGCGCCGGAGGTCTGCGGGCGGATCGGCAGCGGGGCGGCGAGCTGGTCGCGGACCGCGGCCGCATCGCCGGCCTCCTCGGCTGCTGTGCTGGTGCCGGCTCCGGGTGCGGAGCCCTCGGCGCCGGCCGCGTCCGGGTCGTCACCCGAAGACCCCGGCACATCCCCTGTCGGGCCGGGTGGGGGCTGGTGGGGAGTGCTGGTCGCGGCGTCCACGGCCGGAGCGGGGCGGGCGCCGGCGGCGATCAGGGTCCTGGCCCACCACGGCGACACCGTGATCCGCCACCACGGCCGCTCGGGCCGCGCGGCGGCCGCGAGCCGGCCGAGCAGGCTCTCAGCGTGGACCATCGACCACGACCTCGCTGCCGCTGCCGGCCAGGCTCGGCTGCGGTGCCCGGGTGGTCTCGGGCCTGCGCTCGGTGACCTCGACCCGGCTCAGCACCCCGCGGACCACCGACGGCGCGCAGGCACCCATGACCAACGCCGGCCACGCGCCGGTCATCTGGGCATGCGCGGCCGCGGCGACCACCGCGCCGACGACCAGACCGATCGCGGCCACGAACAGATGCGGCCAGACCCCGTCGCTGCTGTACCGCCAAGGCCACCGGTAGCCGGCGGCCACCACCGCCGAGGACAGGCCGACGAGACCGGCCACCGTGCCGCCGGCCAGCCCCCACCCGCCGGCCTCCGCAACGCCCATACGGCCAACCGTAGCCGGATATCACAGAGATGACACAGGCCAGTCGAAGACGCCCGGCCTGATGCCGGATCCGGTGACGGGAGGCGGGGCGGCCTGGCGGGGCCGGTGGGATGGACCCCGGAACGAAGGCTGACTGGGTGGTCGAGCGGCGGGCGACAAAGACGATGATCGGATGTGTTTACGGGTTCGGGGTACGTGGAAGGCCGGGAGTGGGGCAACAGCCGCCTTTCCGGCGGATGATGGCAGTGAAACCGGGGTCTGCGGGACGGACGGTGAAGTTCGCATGCCAGCACATCCACTCCGCGCAATCGGTCTGATATCGACCGCCACGGTCGTCTCGGCCGCGGTCGGCGTCGCGCCGTCCGCGTACGCCGCGGCCGCGGCCGCGCTGCCGGTGCCCGATACCCGGGTAACCGGCTGGACCGCCCACACCGTCGGGCTGACCTGGGCACAGCCGTCGGCGGGCAGCTGGACCTACTGGGTGCGGGTGGATGCCACCACGCCGGCGATCCAGGTCGCCCCCACCCCGGGCGGAGCCAGCGCGAACGTCCCGGTGGCGACCCCGGGCGTCCACACGCTGCGGGTGGCGGCGATCGATGCGGCCGGGCGGCGGGCGGAGTCCACCCCGACCACGGTGGACACCCGGGCACCGTTCGGGGACACCGTCGCTCCCGGTTCGCCGACCGGTCTGCGGGCCGCGGGTGTCAGCGCCACCTCGGCCAGCCTGTCCTGGGACTGGGCCGCGGACAACACCGGCGCCGTGGTCAGGTTCGAGGTCTCCGCCGACGGCGGGCTGTCCTGGCGGACGGCGTACCGGACGCTGCCGGCGTACGGCACGCCGTGGTACACGTTCCTCGGGCTGGCGCCGGGCGGTACGCACCGGCTCGGGGTACGGGCGGTCGACGCCGCCGGGCACACCTCCGGTCCGGCCTTCGTCGCCGCCACCACCCCGGCGGCCGCCGACCGGACCCCGCCGTCGGCGCCGGCCGACTTCCGGGCCGTGGCGGGCCCGGACGGCACCGTCACGCTGACCGCCGAGCCGTCCCGGGACGACTCGCAGCGGGTGGCCCGCTACTCGCTCGCCTACGCCGACGACCCGCAGCTCGGCCTCTCCCCGGCGCTGCTCTACTCGGTCGGCGGCACCGCGGGGCCGCCCCGGCTCAGCGTCAGCGATCTGGTCGACGTCTGCGCGCTCGGCCCGGGCCGGTACACCGTCACCCTGCGCGCGTTCGACACCACCGGGAATGTGAGCGGGCCGAGCTCCATCGTCACGTTCGTCGTCTGACCGAGCCCCCGTCGTCTCCGCTGGCGGGAACCGGCGGAGCGTCTCCGCTGGCGGGAACCGGCGGCGGCGGTTCAGGCGGCCGGGTCCAGGCGCATGCGGCCGGACCACGACCCGGACGGGGCCCCACCTGGGTAGCCCCGCGGCCGCCCCGGGCCGGCGGCCCACCCGACCAAGTCGCTGATACTCCAGGTGATCGTGCCTGGTGGGCGGCATGCGGCGGGCGACGCTCGGGCTGCCCCGGAAACGTTCAGGCAGCTGGCGGAATTGCGGCAGGAAACGTCGTGGAGGAGTCCTGCCGTGCATGGTGCAGACGCGCTGTTCCTGGTCGGTGCCGCCGCGGTGGTGGCCGGAGCGGCGCGCCGGCTGGGGTGGTCGGCGCCGCTGCTGTTGGTCGGCGTGAGCCTCGCGGCGTCATACCTACCAGGGTTGCCTGACTACGGCCTCGACCCGTGGACCGTCCTGCACCTGATCGTCCCGCCGCTGCTGTTCGCCGCCGCCTGGGACAGCTCGGTGCCCAGCCTCCGGCAGAACCTCCGGCCCATCGGCCTGCTGTCGATCGGGCTGGTGCTGTTCACGACGGTCGTCGTGGGCGAGGTGACGTTGTCGGTGGTGCCGGGTATGTCGCTGCCGGCCGCGCTGGCGTTCGGCGCGATCGTCGCCCCGCCTGACTCCGTGGTGGCGATGTCCATCGGGCGCTCGGCCGGACTGCCGCGCCGGCTGATGACGATCCTGGCCGGCGAGAGCCTGGTGAACGACGCGATGGCGTTGAGCACGTACCGGATGGCGCTGGCCGGGGACACAACCGGGAAGTTCTCCTGGCTCGCCGGGATAGGCCAGTTCACGCTCACCGTCGTGGGCAGCACGGCGATCGGGTGCGTGCTGGCCCTCGGCGGTGGCCTGCTGCTGCGCTGGCTGACCGACGCGGTGCTCGAGAACACGGCCATCCTCGCCATTCCGTTCGCCGGCTACGCGATCGCCGGCCAGGTCAACATGTCCGGGGAGCTGGCCATCGTGGTCGCGGGCCTGATCCTGGGACACCGGTCGCCGGTCCTGCAGACATACGCGAGCCGGCTGCAGGGCGTGATGATCTGGCGGATGGTCGGCTTCCTGCTGGAGGCCGTCGTGTTCGCCCTGATCGGCCTGCAGTTGCCGGCCGTGCTCGCCGCGCTGTCCGGTCATTCCGTCGCCGGCCTGGCGGCCACGACAGCGGCGGTGCTCGCCGCGGTGATCGGCAGCCGGTTCATCTGGATCTACCCGGCCACCTACCTGCCGCGGTTGCTGTCGCGACGGATCCGGCGCCGGGACCCCGCACCGTCCTGGCGCTACCCGCTGGTGCTGTCCTGGACGGGGATGCGTGGCGTCGTGTCGCTCGCCGCTGCGTTCGCTCTCCCACCGGCGCTCCCGTACCGGGACCTGATCCTCTTTCTCACCTTCGCGGTCGTGATCGGCACGCTGGTGGTTCAAGGGTTGACCCTGCCGGCGCTGATCCGCTGGTCGGGCGTGCAGCGGCGCAGTCAGCTGGCCGACACCGTGGCCGAAGCCGCGGCCCAGCACACCGCGGCCAGGGCCGGGCTGGAGCGGTTGGAACAGTTGCTCGCAAAGGGTGGTCCGGTGCCCGATGACGTCGTACAGCGGCTGCGGGAGCGCGCCCAGTCGCGGCAGCACACCGCCTGGGAGCGGATCGGTGGCGAGCGTCAGCGAGCGGAGACCGTGGCGGCGCGCTGGCTGGAGACTCCCGCCAGCGCCCACACCCGGCTGCTGCGGGAGGTGATGCGGGCGGAGCGGGCGGCCTTCGTCGGTCTGCGGAATCAGGGGCGGATCACCGACGAGGCACTGCGCCAGGTGCTGCACGAGCTGGATCTCGAGGAGGCGACACTCGCCCGAGACTGACCCGCCGGCCGTAGCCCGCGGCTGCGTGCGGCTATCTGTGATACCCGGTGGCCTGTTTTACTTTCCTGCTACAAAATGAGGAAGACCATGTATCAGGCGAACGTCCTGCATTCTATCGAGTGGACTCACTTACCGTGACATTGACTACGGATCGCTAGACTAACCGGTGGTCGATCGGATCTTGCGCAGCGTAGCTATGCTGGCCGAGAGGAGCATGTGGCCATAGCCGGTCACAGTCACTAGACTGCACACGGGAGAGTGACGAAAGGTGGCCAGAAAGTGACGACGTTCCGTTAGGTCGTCAGTCGACTCGAGGAGCGCGGGCGTAAGACCTGATAATTCCGCTACTCGTCTCTGTCGTGCGGAGGCCGGGCTCCAGAAGTTCCGTAGTCGCTGATCGACCCTGACATTGCCGGCGGGGGCAATGACCATTCGTGTGATGCTGTGCGATAGTCATTCGGTTTGGCGCGCAGGGCTTCGGACGATACTCGAGGCCGCGGGCGACATCGAAGTAGTAGGGGACCTGTGCGACGGTCACGAGGCTGTTCGCCTAGCCAACCAGCTTCGTCCTGATGTGGTATTGGTCGACACGGAGCTGCCCGGTCTGGATGGCTTGGAGGTGACCCGGCAGCTGGCCGGCGCCAACGTCGCCGACGCGATGCGCGTATTGGTCATGGCCGGGAGCAGCACCAACACGGTCATCGAGTCGGTCCGGGCCGGCGCGCGAGGGTATGTGTTGAAGGATCTGCCGGCCGGCGCCCTGGTGAATGCGGTGCGCGCGGTGGCGGCCGGTGAGGCGGCGTTGGCTCCCGCGGTCGCCGGCCAGGTGCTCGACCACTTCGCCGACTGCACTCACCAGCAACGCGCAGAGTCGAGCGAAGTCTGCATCGTACGCCTGCTGACCGGACGGGAACGGAGCGTACTGCGCCTCGTCGCGCGTGGCCTGACGAACGCCGGGATAGCCAAGGTGCTCGGCCTGAGCATCCCGACCGTCAAATCACACGTCTCGAATATTCTCAGCAAGCTGAAATTGCAGGATCGCGTGCAGGCGGTCGTCGTCGCCTATGAATCTGGATTCGTCCGGCCCGGCCACCTGGCGGTCGGCGCCCTGGAATTCGGCGACTAGGCGAACGCGGTTGGGCCGGTGTGGGTGGCCGATCGATATCCTGGTGGCTCGATACTAGCCTCGATCGCCGGCCAGGAAAGATGCGATCGCATCGACCGCGTTCGCGACCAGTGGCGGCCTGGTATAGAGGTCGACATGGCAATCGGTGTCGAGCCAGACGAGTTGCTTGGGGCCGGCCACCCGATCGAAGACGGTACGGGCGAGTTCGGGGGAGCAGTAGTCGTCCTTGCGCCCGTGAACGACGAGCACGGGAGTCGGGGCGATCAGTTCGGCGGCGGAGAGCGTATCGAACGTAATGAGCTGGTAGGCCGATGCCGTCGTGATGCGATTCACCCAGTGCTGACTCCGGCCCGGACCAGTCATGTAGTACGAGTACTGTTCATCGCCGGCGACCATGGCTGGGCCGTGGTCGGCGCTGACCACCGGCATATAGGCGGGCTCGCCGTTCGTGTGGTGCGCCGTGGCGAGCAGTTTCAGCAACAGCTCGCGGTACGGGCCGGGCCCGAGTAGCTGCATCATGCGCAACGGGCTGTTGAAAGCTCCGGCCACGGCGACGACGGCGGCGACCCGCGGGTCGATCGTCGCGGCGCGCAGCGCGTAGCCGGCACCGAGTGACACCCCGCAGAGCGCTATCCGGGCCGGGTCCACGTCCTGGCGGTCCCGTAATGCGGTCACGGCGGTCCGCAGGTCAACCAGTTTCCCGGCCGGATCCTCGTGCTGGCGGGGCAGCCCGCCGCTCGTGCCGAAGTTGCGGTGGTCGAACGTCAGCGTGAGGAAGCCCCGTTCGGCAAGCGGTTCCGCGTACACGTCGACGGCCTGGTCCCGGACGCTGCTGAGCGGACCGGTGAACACGATCGACGGGAACGGCGGGGGGCCGTCCGGGATGCGGATGGTCGCCGCGAGCGGGCAACCCTCGCTGTCGAGCACTACCGGCGTCGGCCTCATGGTCGCCGCACCGGAGTCACCGCGGGTCCGGCTGCCGGACCGGGCTCGCTGGTCGACGGAAACTTCAGGCCGGTCTTCGCCGGCACCCGCGGGCCGGCCGGCCGGAACGCCATATCCATCCAGGCTCCATTGTCGAGTGGTGACGGCTGCTGGGCCGGCCCGCAGCTCGATCGGCCGGTAACGGATTGTCGCCGGCCGGGGCGCGGTGAATCGGACACGCTCCAGTCTGGCCCGGATCGTCGTTCCGGTGCGCGGTCTGCTTGCGTACTCGCCGCCGGTGCGTTAAGTCATAGCCGGGTTGCCTCCCGGCCGGGTGAATTTCCTTACGGCACCGGTCCGCGGCCGGACTTCGGCGCGGAACCGACGGAGTCGGTGACAACGTCGGGCGCGGCCGACGGGAAATGTCGAGGCGGCGGTTCCGGCGGCACCACACGGAATGCGGCCGGCCGCGGTTGACCAGACCAGCCCACCCGACGGAGCCGGTCGGGGCGGTCGGAAATCAGTTGCTCCTCGATTCCGGTCGAGGTTGACTGGCTGGTTGCCGCGCTGCTCCAGATCGACGGAGCCGGCAGATTGGCCGAGTGCGCCGGCCGATTGGCCCGCCTAAGGTAGCGGTACCGCAGCCAGTCGCGAGAAACGCGTCCGTACCGGCTCGAGCCGGAAAAGCTGCGCCGCCGGACCCTACAGGAGGGGCTTGATGTCGAAGAAGATCCTGGTCGTACTCTCGGAGTACGGCTACTGGGGTGAAGAATTGGTCGGCCCGCTGAGCGTCTTCGATGACAACGGCTATGCCGTGACGTTCGCGACGCCGACCGGGAAGCGCCCGCAGGCCTTGCCGCCCAGCCTCGACCCCAGCTACATCGACCCGCCGCTGGGCCGGTCGGTAACCACCGAAGAGGTGGCCGCGCTGGCCCGCAGCGTCGACGAGTCCGACCGCCTGGACGACACGGTCGACATTTCGGGCTGGGTGCCGGACCGGCCGTATTTCAGCTCGCCGGGCTACCTGCGCGGGACCGAGGCGTATTATCGGCGGCTTGCCGAGATCGACCGGGAGATCGACAGCGACTACGACGCGATGCTGATCGTCGGGGGCAGCGGCCCACTGGTCGACCTCGCGAACAACAGCCGGGTACACGATCTGATCCTGGCTTTCCGGCGGCTCGGCAAGCCCATCGCGGCCGAATGCTACGGGGTCGCCTGCCTGGCCTTCGCGCGTGACTGGGAGGACCGCGAGAGCATTATCTGGGGTAAGCATGTGACCGGCCACTGCAAGGAGTACGACTACAAGGACGGGACCGGTTTCCTGCACACCGACTTCAACATGGGGCCGCCGCCGTATCCGCTGGAGTACATCCTGCGGGACGCTACCGGGCCGGCCGGCCGATACCACGGAAATGTGGGCAAGGAGACGTCCGTGATCGTGGACTATCCGTTTGTGACGGGCCGTTCGACGCCCGATTCGTTCCTCACCGGGACGAAGCTCGTCGAGGTCCTGGAGAACGGCCTGCAACGGTACGGCTGGTGACCGATGGCTCCCCAGCGGCCCGGCCGGCAGGCGATTTTCGAGCAATTCGCCGCCGACGGCATTACGACGATGTTCGGGAATCCCGGGACGGTGGAGCAGGGATTCCTGGACGAGCTGACCGACGTCGAGGGGTTCCGTTACATCCTCGGGCTGCAGGAGACCGTGGCGATCGGGATGGCGGACGGCTACGCCCGGGCCAGCGAACGGGCGGCGCTGGTGCAACTCCACAGCGGTGTCGGCCTGGGCAACGGTGTCGGGATGCTGTACCAGGCGTTGCGCGGGCACTCACCGCTCGTGGTGATCGCGGGCGAGGCGGGCATCGCCTACGACGCGATGGACGCCCAGATGGCGGCCGACCTGGTCTCGATCGCCGCCCCGGTCACCAAGTACGCCACCCGGGTCGTCCATCCTGACTCGGTCCTGCGCACGCTGCGGCGCGCGGTCAAGATCGCCTTGACACCGCCGCGCGGGCCGGTGTTCGTGGCGCTGCCGATGGACGTGCTCGATCTCCCCACCGCGGAGCCCGCGGTCCCGGCCGCCGTCCCGCAGACCCGGACAGCTCCGGCGCCGGACCTGGTCGACCACGCGGTCAGGTTGCTCAGCAACGCCCGGCGGCCGGTGATCATCGCCGGCGATGGTGTGTCGACGGCGCATGCGCAGCCGGAGTTGGTCCGCGTCGCCGAGACCCTCGGCGCGGACGTCTGGCTGGCCGACACATCGGAGGTGAACATCGACACCACGCATCCGCTGTACCGAGGTGCGCTGGGGCACATGTCCGGCGCGGTGAGCGCGGCGGCCATCCGTGGCGCCGACGCGGTCCTGATCGTCGGCACCTACGCGTTCCCCGAGGTGTTCCCGCTGCTGGAGTCGCCGTTCGAGGCCGGCGCGCCGGTGCTGCACGTCGACCTGAACGCGTACGAGATCGGGAAGAACCATCCGGTCGACCTCGGTCTGGTGGCCGACCCGAAACTGACGCTGGACGCTATCGGCACGGCGCTGCGCCAGCAGCAGACACCGGGAGAGCGGGACCGAACGGCCCGGCGGCTGCAGCGACGGCGCGAGGAGACCGCGGTCGCCGGGGCACCGGCGGACGATGGTCACCCGGACGCCTACGAGGCGGTGCTGCGCGAGCTGGCCCGCCGGCCGCTGGACGACGTCGTGATCTTCGACGAGGCACTCACCGCGAGCGCCAGGCTCACCGCGCACCTGCCGCCACGACGGCCCGGCAACTATTTCCTCACCCGGGGCGGATCGCTCGGCGTCGGCATCCCGGGGGCCATCGGGGTCAAGCTCGCCCGGCCCAACCAGAGCGTGCTCGCCTTCGTCGGGGACGGCGGCAGCATGT
The DNA here is from genome assembly GCA_963714145.1 of uncultured Actinomycetota bacterium. Classification (GTDB taxonomy): domain Bacteria; phylum Actinomycetota; class Actinomycetes; order Mycobacteriales; family CADCTP01; genus JBBWZH01. Next base: position 1,310,968 of record OY970235.1, read on the forward strand.
ACACGATCCAGGCGCTGTGGACCGCCCGCCGGTACAACGTGGACGCCAAGTTCATCATCTGCAACAACGGCAAATACGAGCTGCTCATCGACAACCTCAAGGAGTACCAACGCCAACGCGGCATCTCCCGGCGCGTGTTGCCGGAGTCGTTCGCGCTGACCCCGGACATCGGCTTCGTCGAGGTGGCCAGGGGCCTCGGTGTCGAGGGGCTGCGCGTGGACAAGCCGGATCTCGCCGGGCCGGCGGTCGAGCAGATGCTCGCCCACGACGGGCCGTTCCTGCTGGACGTCTTCGTGGACCGGGCAAGATAGACGCGGCGGACCGCATGCGCCGTTGCGCTAACAATGCGTCTGGCCTGATTCGTGCCCGTTAGTGCCAGAAAATGGGCTGTTGGACTCTTCCGTCCTGGAGTGTGGTTAACTACAGTGGATGGCTCAGTTGAGCGGCCTGGGCTGGCGGGCAGGCGACGAGTTAGGCGGCGACGATGGGCAGCACTGACACGCGGCGCTCGGCGGGCGGTGGCATCGGCGCGGCCGCCGCCACCGCCCGGGAGCGGCCATGCCGGCCGGCCGGCTGAAAGCGATGCCGATGCCTATTCGGGTGCTGCTGTGTGATGAATGTCCAGTCTGGCGAGCGGGTTTCCGTACGGTTCTGGACGCGGAACCCGACATTGTTGTCGCCGGCGAGGTCGCGGACGGCTGTGCGGCGCTGATGGCGGCATCCGTGCTGCAGCCGGATGTGGTTCTGATCGACGCGGCGCTGCCTGATTTGAATGGCATCGAGGTGACCCGGCAATTAGCCGGGCCGCAGGTGGACAACCCACTGCGAATCCTCATGCTCACCGCCGCGGAATCGCAGGAGACGCTGGTCGAGGCGCTGCGCGCCGGCGCCCGCGGATACCTGCCTAAAGGCCTGGCCGGCGAGGCACTGGTCGCTGCCGTGCGCAGCGTGGCGGCCGGCGACGCGAGCATGACACCGCCGACATTGCGGCGGCTGCTCGACGGGATCGCCAGTTGGCTCCCGCCGACCCGACCGAGCCGGAGCCCGGAAGTGCTCGACCGGCTGAGCCGGCGGGAGCGGGAAGTGCTCATGCTGGTCGCCCGCGGTCTGACGAACAAGGAGATCGCGGAGCACCTGGCCTTGAGTCTGACCACCGTGAAGTCGCACGTATCGCATATTCTGGCCAAGCTGCGGCTGCAGGAGCGCGCACAGGCCGTGGTCGCCGCCTATGAGGCGGGACTGGTGCAGCCCGGGCTCGAGACGCCGGACTGCACCCTCGATCGGAGCCGGGCGACCCCCGTGCTCTCCTGCCAGTCCTAGCAGCGCCGATTCGCCCGCAGGCTGGCATCGGCGGCAATATCCGGGCCAGCCGGTCGGGCCCCGAGTATGCTGCGGACTCGCGCCGACGAACGCACCCGGTGGCATAGGGCAGTTGTCGGGCGGACGCTGCGGCGAACTGCGGTCTCACCCGGACGGGCTAGTACCAGGGGTTGATACGAATCGACGATGGTCGTTCCCGAGACGGTGCCGAGAACTGTCGCACAGGCGATAGACATAGGCTGTACACCCTCATAGGGTTGCTTTACATACGGCGCCTAGACCCGCGCTGCCCAGCCGGAAAGCTTGCTATCGGTACGTGGCGGACGCTGTCGTAATGCAGCAATGACCTTGCGTCGAGGTGACTTCACGTCCGCCCCGGGCCACCATTGTTCCAGCATTTCCGGCGCGTGTCATCAGGTTACCGGCCCAAGCTGCGCTGGGCCCCGTACGAAAGTGACGCTGCCATGTATTCAATGTCTTCCCCAAACCTGCGCCGCGGTACGACCCTGACCGCGGTGCCAACCGATCTCACCGGTCTCAGCCAAGGTTTCCTGCCCAGATTCTCGTCCGGCCGGCACGATGATGCCAGGCACTCCCCGCGCGGTGGGTGGCGGGGGGTGGACGAAGTTATGGACGATCTGGAACCCTTTGTCAAGCAAGTGCTCGGGACCATTCCGCGCAGCGATCAGCGGCGCTGGGCGGACTTTTACGTCCGTGGCTTACTGATGACGCCCGGCCGCAAGACCGTGACCCGGATAGTGCAGACGCTCGCGGCCCCGCCGGCCGATCAGAGCCTCCAGCAGTTCATCAACCAATCGCCGTGGGACTGGCAGCCGGTGCGCCGCGACCTGGCTGGCACGATGCATCAGCTGATCGGCCCCGAGGCGTGGGTCGTCCAGCCGGCGTTCTTTCTCAAGAGTGGTGACCGGTCGGTGGCCGTGACGCGACAGTTCGTACCGCCGCTGGCGAAGCTGGTGAACTGCCAGGCGGCGATGTCGCTGTGGCTGGCCGGTCATGAGTGGGGCGTGCCGGTGGACTGGCGGCTCGTCCTGCCCGCCAGCTGGGCCAACGACGCCGAGCGGCGGGCCGAGGTCGGAATCCCGGAGAACGCGTCGGCCGAGGAGCAGTGGGAGTGCGCGGTTGAGCTGGTGACCGGTGCCGCCCAGCGGTTGGACATCCCGGCCCGGCCGGTGGTCCTGGACCTGCGGAGCGCGCGACCCGGCGGTGCGCTGCGACGGTTGCAGGAGCGCGGGATCCGGTTTCTCGCCCGGGTGGACGCGACCTCGCTGACCTGGCCTGGTCCTCGGCTCGACCCCGGAACGCGGGGTGGCAGCTCCGCCGCCCTGCTGCCGCTGACGATGGCCGCGGTACGGCCCGACGGCCTGCTGGAGGCGACCCACTGGGGCCCGCCGTACCCGGTGCCGCCGCCGGGCCGGCGAGCGGTCGTGCCGGACGGACCGCAGCACCGGCGACCAGTCCGGCCGCTGCTGGTGATGGTCGAGCGATCGGACAGCGACGCGCCGGCGGCCGCGCTCTGGGTGACGAACCTGATCGAGACGCCGGCGGCGGACCTGGTCCGGTTGATGGCGTTGGGACGGCGCACCCAGGTGGACTCCGAGCGGCTCGGCCAGCTTGGCCTGACCGACTTCGAGGGCCGTTCGTACCGGGGTTGGCACCACCATGTGACGCTGGTTTCGACCGCCGACGCCTACGGGGTGGCACGTTCGGCGGCGTTGCGGCGGGCCGGATGAGCGGGCCCGCGGTCGTCGAGCGGCTGCGCCGGCACGAGCTCTTCAACCAGGTCGACGAGGAACAGTTGAGCTGGCTGGTCGAGCGGGGGCAGCTGCGTACGCTCGCCCCGGGCGAGTTGCTGTTCGGTGACGGGCAGCCGGCGACGATGTTCGTCGTGCTGCTCGAGGGCGAGCTGCTGATCAGCAAGGTGATCGACGGCCGGCGGGAGGTGCTCACCCGGCACGTCGCCCGCCCGGACCGCGGCGGCGCGGCCCCGGCGGAAGCCGGCCGGGCGGCCGACAACCGGGTCGACGGGAAGCCGGTCGCCGCGCACGGCTTCACCGGCGAGATGCCGCTGCTGGCGGGGGAGAGCTACGTCGCGGACGCGACCGCCGTCGGTCCGACCACGGTCATCACCTATGACCAGGAGGCGTTCCTGACGATCCTGGCCCGGATGCCCCAGGTCAACCGGGTGCTGCTGCCGGTACTGGCGTGGCGGATCCAGTCCTCCGAGGCGCTCGCCCGGCAGCGCAATACCCTGCAGGCGCTGGGCACGCTGGCCGCCGGCCTGGCGCACGAGCTGAACAACCCGGCGGCCGCGGTGGTCCGGAACTCCCGGACGCTGCGGCAGACGCTGCGGCGGGTGGCGGAGACCGAGTGGCCGGCGGATGCCGGCGTAGCGGCCGCGGTGGGCGGGTGGCTGGCCTCGGTCCCGGCCGGCGTCCGGCTACCGGGTTCGCTCGATCGCGAGGCAGCCGAGGATGCGCTCGCCGCCTGGCTGGCCGAACACGGTCTGCCACCGGCAGCCAGGCGGGCCGGGGAGCTGGCCGATCTGGCGGTCGGGCCGGAGGCGCTCGACCGGTTGGCCGACCTGGTCGGCGCGGATCAGCTGCGGCCGGCCGTCGACTACGCGACGAGCATGCTAACGGCCTACAGCCTGGTCCAGGAGATCGCGGATGCCGGCGAGCGGGTCGCCTCGATCATCCGGTCGGTGCGCGACTACGCGAACCTGGATCGCGCGCCGCTGCAGGACGTCGATCTCGTGCGCGGCATCGACGCCACGCTGGCGATGCTCAAGGCGAAGATGGACGGCATCCGGGTGATCCGCGACTACCCGCCGCAGCTCCCGGTGCTGCACGGCTACCCGGGTGAGCTGAACCAGGTGTGGACGAACCTCATCGACAACGCCCTCGACGCCATGCGGGGCGATGGTGAGCTGCGGCTGTCGGTGTGGCCGGACCGGGACTGGGTGGTCGTGGAGATCGGCGACACCGGAGCGGGTGTGCCGGCGCAGGACCAGGACCGCATCTTCGAGCCGTTCTTCACCACGAAGGACGTCGGCAAGGGCACCGGGCTGGGGCTGCACCTCAGCCACCGGATCGTGACCCAGCGGCACGGCGGCACCCTGCAGGTCACCTCCAGGCCGGGCGACACCCGGTTCACCGTCCGGCTGCCGGTCGCCAGACAGGACGCCGGACCGCCGCGACCCTGACCGTTGCTGCCTGGCCGGCGTCCTACGCCGGCCAGGCAACCGCGGCCGACCGGACCGCCAGCGTCTCCAGCACGGCGGCGCTGGCCACCTCCATGCCCTCGGGCAGGTGGCGGTCGGCTGGGATCGCCAGCCTCGGGTAGACGGAGACCTGGTGGATCCGCGCGCCGGGCATGACGGTCGCGCCGTCGCCGATCACGCTGTAGCCGCTGATGGTGGTCGGTGCGTCGGCGCTGGACCTGACCTCGACGCCGGCGCCCAGGTAGCAGTCCTGCAGGCGCGCGAACGGCCCGATCACGCTGCCCGGCCCGCACGCGACCTGCTCCAGCACGCATTCCTCCTCGATCAGGGCTCCGTCGCCGACATCGGCGTCGGTGATCCGGACGCCGGACCGGATCGTGACGTCCCGACCGATGTGCACGCCGTGTCCGAGCCGGACCGACCCGTCCGCCAGGCGCTGCCGCAGGCTGCGCAGCAGGGCGTCCTCGCGCAGCAGGCTCGATTCGTGGATCCAGCGTTGGCCGGGCAGCTCGACGTAGCCCTCGGCGTCGCGGTGCAGCGCGCCGAACCCGCCGCGGAGCGCGGTGTGCAGGGTCTCCAGGTAGTCCCGTGGCGTGTCCACGCCGCCCATCTCACCGATCAACCGCACCTGGACGGGGTAGCCGTTGCGGACCAGCCAGGGCAGCAGGACCGGGCCCAGGTCCCGGGCCGCGTACGCCGGCTCGGCGAGGTCGCGCTGGCTGAGGAACCGCTGTATCGCGACCGGGTCGATCAGGTAGATGCCCGTGTTCACCGGCCGGCGGGCGGCCGCCGGTGACCCTTCGGCGCGCAGGTCGGCGAGGCTGGGCCGGCTGATGACGCCGGTGAGCCGGGACGTCGGGCCGACCTGCAGCACGTCGTGCCGGCCGGCGATGTCGGTGATGTCGCGCTGCACCGCGCCGACGGTCAGCGCCGCGCCGCTCGCCACGTGCTCGCGGGCCATGCTGCGCAGGTCGAGCCGGAACAGCGAGTCGGTCGGGATGACCAGCACGGGGCCGGTCCGCTGCCAGCCGTCGGTGGCGGCCAGGAACGCCGCGGTCCAGCCCGGCCTGGCCGCGGTGGCGAACCGCAGTCCGGCGCCGGACCCCGCGGCCCGGCCGAGTGCCGCCTCGGCCTGCAACCGGTGCTCGTCCTCGTGCGCCAGGACGCAGATGTCCCGCACGCCCTGCCGGTTGAGGTCCTCGACCAGCCACTCGATGATCGGGCGGCCGGCCAGCGGGAGTACCGCGGTGCTGCGCAGGTAGTCCCCGGAACCGGGATCCGGGCGGCAGCCGCGCACGGTCCGGCCGCCGACGATGCCCAGCGCGACGAGGTCGACGGTTCCGGCGTCCGGCGCCGGGCCGCGCCGCGCGGCGGGTGCCTGGGTTGGCGAAGACGGCATCGCCGCTACCCTTCCTTTCCGGCCTGGCTCGGCCCCGGCCGCTCCGCGCCGGCCATGAGTTCGCCGACGATCCGGCGGAACTGGCCGACCAGCTGGTCCTGCGGGAAGTCGCAGGCGAACACCCGCTCGCTGTTCAACGCGCCGAGTTCGTTGCTGAACGGGATGACCGCCACCGGGTCGACGCCCACGTCGGCGCGGAGCTGGTCGCGCAGCGCGGCCTCGTCGCCGCCGGACGGCAGCATGTTCACCACCACCAGGCGGCGCGGCCACTGGTACGTCGAGACGGCGGGGTCGGGGGGCGGGATCGCCGACACCCCGTCCGGGCGGACCACCAGCACCGCGATGTCGGCGAGCGCGATCGACAGGCTGGACTCGTTGCTCAGGCCCGGGTGCGTATCGAGCAGCAACAGGTCGAGGTCGTGCCGCTCGATGAGTTGCGAACACGCGTCCGCGAGCAGCCCGAGGTCGTACCCCCGGTTGAGCAGGTCCGCGGTGTCGCGCGGGTTCGCCGATGACGGGACGAGCAGCAGCCGGCCGCCGCTGGCCGCCGCGTCGACGACCGACGAGACGTCGTAGAGGGCGTCCTCGATCTCGCAGCCGCCACCGAGGTAGGTGGCCAGGGTGGGGGAGCCGCCGGTCAGCGTCAACCCGAAGAGCTGGTGCAGCCCGGCCGACTGCAACGCGGTGTCCAGCAGCCCCACCCGCGCCCCGGAACACGCGATCAGCGACGCGAGGTTGGCGGCGAGGTGCGACTTGCCGGTGCCGCCCCGGTTGGAGTGCACCGTGACGATCCTGGCCATCACCGCTCCTCGGTCGAGCGCTGGGCCGGCGCCGCGGGCGTCCGGTCCGGGTCGGGGCCGGGCTGGTCGGCCGGCAGGTGCCGAACGGCGAGCATCGTGACGTCGTCGAACTGCTCGGCCGGTCCGGCGAACTCGCGGATCGCCCGGTCGACCCGATCCAGCAGCTCGCCGACCGACGAGACGGGATGCCGCAGGAGGTCGAACAGGCGCGCCTCGGAGAAGAACTCGCCGCGCTCGTTCTTGGCCTCGGTCACGCCGTCGGTGAAGGCGAAGAGGGTTTCGCCGGCGTGCACGCTGGCGTACTCGATCTTGAACACCGACTCCGGCATCAGGCCGACGGCCGGCCCGGTCGGCACCAGCGGCTCCAGCGAGCCGTCCGCGTGCAGCAGCACCGGCGGGGTGTGCCCGCCGTTGATGTAGATCAGCCCGCCGGTGCGCGGGTCGAGCATGGCGAAGAACAGCGTGGCGAAATAGCCCTGCGCCAGGTGGTTGCGCGTCATGTACTCGTTCGTGCCGCGCACCGCGCCGATCAGCGGGCCGGCCCCCACCGTCGGCATCGCCCGCGACCGGAGCGGGTCCTGGCCGCCCGCGTCCTCGGCGCGGAACGCGGTCTCGACGTCCGAGACCAGGTTCGGGCCGGCACCGCTGTGCTGCGCGGTGTGCCGCAGCAGCGTGCGGATCAGGGCCATGAACAGCGCCGCGCCCACGCCCTTGTCGCAGACGTCAGCGACGATGAACGCGATCCGGCGGCCGTCGATCAGCTCGAAGGCGTCGTAGAAGTCACCGGCCACGACCCGGGCCGGGCGGAAGTGGGCGGCCAGCTCCCACCCGTCCGGCGACGGCAGCAGGCCGGGCAGGAAACCCTGCTGGATCTCCCGACCGATCTGCAGCTCGCGCTCGTACCGCAGCAGCTGGTGGATCTCGGAGATGTCGGTGAGCTCGCCGGCGGCGCGCCGGCCGGCGTGCAGCCGGCTGCGGAGCAGCCAGGGCGGGTACGGCGGCAGCAGGTAGTCGTACCGCGAGCCGAGGTGCTGCTGGAGCAGGGACTGGTCGCGGCCGGAGAAGACCACGATCGTCGGCGGCCGGTCGGCGTCCTCGAACGCCGCCGCCAGCTGGGCGACCTCCGCCCCGGTGAGCCGGGCGTGCACGAACAGGATCTCGGGCGGCCGGTCGGCGTGCTCCCGGCCGATGATCTGCGCGGCGGTCGCCCACCGCACCTCCGCGTCCTCGGCCTGCAGCACCGCGCACAGTTCGGCCGCGCTGGCGTCGGCCGCCTCAGGATCCGGGACGATCAACGCCACCGGCGCCATCAGGGGTCCCTTCGTTGGGGAAATCGGCAGCGGCCGATCCGGCCCGCACGACGAGGGTGGTGTGGTTCTCGTCGCCGATCCGCCGGTAGGTCAGCTGATCTGTGATCTGGTGGAGGAGGACGAGACCCAGCCCGCCGAGCTGCTCGCCGGAGGGGCGACAGCCGGATCGCGGCCGGTCCCGCCGGCCCTGGACCGGGTCGAACGGCCGGCACCGGTCGGTGATCTCGAGCTCGACCCGACCCTCGTCGGCACTGCCGACCATCTCGATCTCGAGATCGCCGGCTTCGGCCCGGCCACCGCCGTGCATGGCGATGTTGGTGAACAGCTCGTCCAGCGCGAGACGCAGCCGGTACGCGTCCGCCGTGGCCAGGCCCGCGACGGACGCCAACTGGGCCGCGTACTCGGCCACGCAGCTGAGCGACGACAGCGTCGCCGTGACCCGCAGCCGTCGGCGCGTCGCGGTCAAGCGAGGTACCGCTCACTCATGACGACGCTCTGGTCGAAGCCGGTGAGGCGGATCGTCTGCGCCACCGACTTGTTCGCTCCGGCCACCACGATCTCGACGCCCTCGCCCATCTTCTGCCGGGCGAACACCAGCCCGCGCAGACCGGCCGAGGACATGTAGGCCAGCTCGTCCATGATCAGCACGAGCCGGCTCGGCCCGCCGGCCGCGGCCTCGCTGACCTGCGCGAAGAACGTCGCCGCCGTGGTGGCGTCCAGCTCGCCCTGCAGCGTCAGCAAGGCGGTGGAGCCGTCGATCGTGAGAGTCGCGCTGAAGCTCATCCTGTTCCCCCAGTGTCGTGGGCCGCGCCAACCAGCACGGCGACGGTCCTCGGGCCGAGCAGAAACACGCCCGGGTCCCGACCCTCGCGGGCGAGATCGGCCAGCCGCGGCTCGGTACCCGGCTGGTAGCTGTCGAACCCGCTGCCGGCCGCCGTGTCGACGGCGAGATGCCAGGCCTGCCCGGTCGGTGGTTCGGGCAGCCGCACCTCGGCCGCCTCCCAGTGCGCGTTCGCCAGCACCAGCACCGCGTCCGGCGCCGGGTCGGCGGTCGCCTGCATGACCACCAGCAGCCTGGACTCCCAGGACCAGTCCGGCTGGTCCGGCCACCTGCCGTGCCAGCTGACCTCCGGCACGTCGAGGCCGTCGACCCGGTTGCCGGTGGGGTGCCGGGTGCGCCGCAGCGCCGGGTGCCGGCGGCGCAGCGCGATCAGGTTCCGGGTGAACCGGAGCAGGTCGGCGTTCCGCTCGACCAGCCGCCAGTCCAGCCAGACCTGCTCGTTGTCGTGGCAGTAGGCGTTGTTGTTGCCGTCCTGGCTGCGCCCGAGCTCGTCGCCGCCCAGCAGCATCGGCACGCCGTGGCTGGCGAACAGCAGGGCGAGGAAGTTGCGCACCTGGCGGCGGCGCAGCTCCAGCACCGCCCGGTCGTCGGTCGGGCCTTCCGCGCCGCAGTTCCAGCTGAGGTTGTCGTTCGTGCCGTCCTGGCTGTCCTCGCCGTTGGCGTCGTTGTGCTTCTCGTTGTACGAGACCAGATCGGCCAGCGTGAAGCCGTCGTGCGCGGTGACGAAGTTGACCGACGCCAGCGGCCCGCGGCCGGCGTACAGGTCCGGCGAGCCGACCAGCCGGCTGGCCATCTCGCCGACCACGCCCGGGTCGCCCTTCACGAACCGGCGCACCGCGTCCCGGTAGCAGCCGTTCCACTCCGACCAGCGGCCGTACGCCGGGAAGCGGCCGACCTCGTTGAGGCCACCGGCGTCCCACGCCTCGGCGATCAGCTTGCAGTGCCGCAGCACCGGGTCGTACGCGATGGATTCCAGCAGCGGCGGGTTCGGCAGTGGGGCGCCGTGCACATCCCGGGACAGGATCGACGCGAGGTCGAACCGGAAGCCGTCGATGTGGAACTCGGCCGCCCAGTAGCGCAGGCACTCCAGGACGAAGCCGCGTACCACCGGGTGGTTGCAGTTGACGGTGTTCCCGGTGCCGCTGAAGTTGTAGTAGTTGCCGTCCGGCGTCAGCATGTACCAGGTCGCGTTGTCCAGGCCGCGGAACGAGATGATCGGGCCGGCCTCGTTCCCCTCCGACGTGTGGTTGAAGACGACGTCGAGGATCACCTCGATGCCGGCCCGGTGCAGCGCCTTGACCGTGTTCTTCAGCTCGTCGGCCTGCAGGCCGAACCGTCCGCTCAACGCGAAGCCTGCTTTCGGGGCGAAGAACGAGTGCGTGCTGTAGCCCCAGTAGTTGTGCAGCCGCGCGCCGGTCCGCGGGTCGATCCGGGAGTTCTCGTGCTCGTCGAACTCGAAGATGGGCATCAGCTCGACCGCGTTGACGCCCAGCTCGACCAGGTACGGGACCTTCTCGGCCAGGCCGGCGAAGGAACCTGGAGCGTCCACGGCCGAGCTGGGATGCTGGGTGAAGCCGCGTACGTGCAGCTCGTAGATGACCAGCTCGTCCAGCGGCCTGCGCAGTGGCCGGTCGTCCTCCCAGTCGAAGTCGTCGAACAGCAACCGGGACCGGTACTGGTAGGGCTCCGACCAGTCCGGCGGCCGGTCCCACACGTCGCGGCCGGTCACCAACCGCGCGTACGGGTCGGCCAGCACCCGGCTGCCGTCGAAGCGCATCCCGGCCGCCGGATCCCACGGGCCGTCGGCGCGGTAGCCGTACTCGAGGTCGTCGTAGTCCAGCCCGTACACGATGATGCTGTGGATGCTGCCCAACCGGAACTCCGGCGGGATCGGGATCTCCACCATCGGCTGGCGTTCTCCGCGCCGGTAGAGCACCAGCGTCAGCGCCGTGGCGTGATCGGAGTAGACGGCGAAGTTGACGCCGCCGGGCACCATCGACGCGCCCAGCGGCACCGGCCGGCCGGCCCGGACGCCGTACCCGGAGATCGCCCTGGTGGGGTAGGAGTCGATGCGGTCCCGGACCAGGTAGTCGCTCATCGTGCCTCCGGTTCGCTTCGCAGTGCGCCCCCGGTCGCGGACCGGAGCCGGGCGATCGCGTCCGCCGGCGAGTCGGCCACCTGGAAGAACCCGAGGAACCCGGTCGCCTGCATGACCATCCGCAGGTGGTGGTGCAACCCCACCAGCGCCACCTGGGTGCCCAGGCACTGCGCCTGCCGGTAGACGATGAGCATCACCCGCAGCCCGGCGCTGGACATGTACTGCACCCGGGACAGGTCGATCACCACCTCGGTGGACTCGCGCAGCGCGGCGCTGATCTCGTGCGCCAGGGCCGCGGAGCGGCCGTCCAGCTCGCCGCTGAGCGCGACCACGGTCGCCCCGTCGACCTGCTGAGTCGTCACGTTCACGTGCCGCCCCCAGTGCCGGCGGGCGCGACCCGGGCCCGCACGGTCCGCCGCTGGCTGGACGCCGGCAGCTCGATGGTCAGGTCGACCGGGTCGAACTTGTCGTACGGGTAGCCGTCGATCTCGACATCGACCAGCCGCACGGATCCCGGCGGCAGCAGGTCCGGCTGGACCCGCATGATGCCGTTCTGGAAGGCGTCCGGGTAGGGCTTGAACCACAGGTTCAGCGGCAGCTTGCGAACCAGCAGCGTGGTGTAGACGGTCGCCAGGTAACACAGCTCCGCCGAGTGGTACATGCTCATCGAGTGGCTGCCCTTCAGCCGCTCGGTGCCCAGCAGGTACGGGAACCCGTTGGCCAGCACGTTGAAGTAGACGCCGCCCTCGTCGTGGTCGAGGAAGAACGTGTTGTAGAACGCGGCCGCCTGCCGGGCCTCGGCCAGGAAGTCCGCGTCGCCGGTCGTGCCGGCGAGCAGCAGGTAGGCGAGGATGGCCTGCTCCTGCTGCCACCACGCCTTGCGGTCGTGCCAGACCAGGCGGTGCCAGGGCTCGCCCGGACGCTTCAGCCGCTCCACCGTGTCGTACCAGCCGCCGCGTCGGCGATCCGACCCGACCGCCGGCAGGGTACGGCCGATGTACTCGGCCAGCTCCCGGTAGCGCTCCTTGGGCCGCAACGACTGCATCCGCAACAGATTCCAGGCGATCTTCAGGTTGTGCCCGACGACGGCCCGGTTCTGCTGCCACCCGTGCGTGACGTCGTGGCTCCAGTCCGCCTGGAAGCGTTCCTGGACGAACGGGCTGACCGCGTACTCCGGGAAGTACTCGACGATCGTGTCGAACGTGCGCTCCAGCATCTCCGCGTGCCGCGGGTCGCCGGTGGCCAGGAACAGGTTGATCAGGTACGCCGGCGCGTGGTCGCCGATCGAGTTCCAGTTCTTGCGGGCCCGGTTCGGCCCGAGCGACACGTGCTGCGGGCTGAGCAGGATCGGATCGATGTGCGAGAAGTAGCCGCCGTGCTCGCGATCGCGGTAGTACCGCTCGAACAGCGCCAGGGTCCGCTCGGTGTCGTCGAGGATCCGCGGGTCACCGGTCACCCGGTAGGTCTGCACCGGACCGGTCAGCGCGTAGATCTGCTCGTACATCGGCACCGCGTCGTAGTCGTCGCCGAACTCCGAGGTGAACAGCTTGGTCTCGTGCTCGCCGTTGACCGAGATGCCGTGGTACCAGTAGACGATCCCTTCCTCCTGGTCGACGAACCGCATGTGCCGGCGCAGGTACTCCACCCCGCGCTCGGCGACGTCGAGGTAGTCGTCCTTGCCGGTCAGCTGGTAGGCCGATGCCATGCCGTAGACCAGCCGCGAGATCGTGTCCGTCTCCTGCACGTGGCTGCCGGTCTTCTCGCCACCGAGCCGCAGCACCGTGCGGTAGTCGCGGTAGTCGATCGGGCCGGAGCCGAACTGGGCGCGCCGGTAGAACGCGGCCAACCGGTCGAGCTGGCGCACCCACCAGTCCGGCTGCTCGAACGCGACGTCGTCGACGCCCCGGCCGAGCAGCACGATCCGCTTCGCGTCGACCAGCTGGCCGGTGCCGCGCGGGTAGACGACGCCGTGCACGATCACCTGGCGCCCGGTCTGCAGCATCTCGCGCAGGTGCCGGGACGCGTCGAGGTAGGGCTCGCCGAGGTTGCGCAGGAACTCGGCCGAGGTGAGCTCGCTGATCTCGATCTGGTGGCGCGCGCCGTCCGGGGTGGCCAGCTCGAACCCGCCGTCGGCGATGCCGGTGATCCGGCCGCCGAAGGTCTCCGTGTAGATGCCGTCCCTAGACTGCATGGGCCTGTTCCCGCTTCGGCTCGTCGTCCCGGTATCCCTGGCTCACCTCGACCACGACGCCGTCCGGATCGGAGATCCACACCGAGCGCCAGCCCGGGATGAACGCGTCGAAGTCCAGCGGGCCGAGCGTGATCGGCACAGCGCCGTCGATGTCCCGCAGGAACGCGTCCACGTCGTCGGTCTGGAACGCCAGGTGCCGGACCGCCCCGACCGCGCGCGGGCCGTCGTCGACCGGAGCCGACGCGGCGGACGACTCGCCGGAGAACAGCTCCAGGTAGACGTCGTCCTTGCGGAGGAAGACGATCCGGTCGTCCCCGAGCGGGACGATCCGGGCGGTCCGGAACCCGAACAGCCTGGCGTAGAACTCCGCCGTGCGGTCGATGTCCTGGCAGTTGAGACCCACGTGTGACCAGTTCATGCGCTTCTCTTCTCCAACACCGTGTCGATGAGCTGGCGGGCGAACAGGTGGCAGTGCTCCCCGGTACGGCCGGTCACCAGGTCGCCGTCGACCACGACGTCGGCGTCCACGTAGCTCGCGCCCATGTTTCCGATGTCGCCGACCAGGTTGTTGTGGCAGGTCACGGGCCGACCGCGGACGGTCTCCGGGATCTTCGCCAGCAGCCACATGCCGTGGCAGATCAGCCCCTTCACGATGGCCGGTTCGGCGAACGCCCGGCGGAGCAGCGCCGCCGCCGGTGGGATGCCGGTCGGCGTCTCGCTGTACCGCAGCCGATCGGCGACCATCCCGGACGGAACGATCAGCGCGTCGAACGAGCCGAGCCGCTGGCCGTCCAGGTCCTCCAGGCTTTCCTGCACGGTGAACGGCGCCTGGAACTCGTGCCCGGTGAACGTGAGCGAATCGTGCCCCCAGAGCCTGCTGAGGAAGTGCACCTCGAACCCGGCCTCGGCGAATCGCTTCTGGTAGTAGAAGATCTCCGGCTCGAAGTAGTCGCTCTCCAGCAGGATCGCGACTCGTGGTGGGCCGCCCGACCCGGGGGTGGGCGGGCCGCCGGGGGGCTGGTCGCTCTCGGTCATCTGCGCTCCCGTGGATGGTCTGCGGCCGGGACCCGCCCGCGCCGGTCCCGGCCGGGTCTGCTCACCGGTTGCCGGGGCCGGAACGGCACCGTGTCGTGGAAGTTCGCCATGTAGGCGATGCGGCCGGCGCGGATCTGGAAGTAGTTCATGACGTCCGCGTCGATCTGGTCGCCGGCCGGCGTGCGCGCCCGCAGGTGCGACACGACGGCCACCTGGTCGCCGTCGACCAGCAGATGCCGTGGCTGGTTGGTGAAGACCGGGTACAGGGCAGGGAAGCCGGCCATCATCGACCGCAGCGTGGCCAGGCCCTCGATCCGCCCGGCCAACTGCTCGTCCATCGCCAGGTCCTCGGCGAACAGGTCGCACCAGTTGTCCCAGGCCCCGGCGTTGGCGTACTCGTAGTAGCGCTCGACGATCTCCCGCGGACTGTCCACACCAGACGTGGTCACTGCGGAACCTCCTTTGTGGACGGCTGCCGGAGCAGGTCGGCGGCCCGTTCGGCGATCATGACGACGGCGGCGTGACAGTTGCCCGACGGCACGGCCGGCATGACGCTCGCGTCCGCTACCCGCAGGCCGTCGACCCCGTGCACGCGCAGTTGCGGGTCCACCACCGACCGGTCGTCCTGTCCCATCCGGCACGAGCCGGCCTGGTGGTGATAGGTGTCCGCGGTGGCCCGGACGAACCGCTCGAGCTGCGGGCCGCTCCGCACGTCCGGCCCGGGGGTGAGCTCCTGCTTGGTCACCGCGCTGAACGCGTCCGCACCGAAGATCTCCCGCGCGATCCGGACCCCCTGCGCGAGCCGCTCGACATCCCACCGGTCGGCCAGGTAGTTCGGGTCGACCAGCGGTGCCGTCCGCGGGTCGGCGTCGGCCAGCCGGACCCATCCGCGCGAGGCCGGCCGGACGACCCCGGGCAGGATCGAGACGGTGTTCGGGTGCTGCCGGCCGACGATGATGTCGAACGGCACGTGCACGAACGCGATCTGCAGGTCGGGCGCGACGAGACCGGGCGCGGACCGGGTGAACAGCGCCACCTCGGAGAGGTTCAGCCGGCCCGCGGCGACCGGCTCGGTCAGCTCGGTCATCACCCCGGTGAGCACGTGGTTGTGGAAGTTCGCGCCGACGCCGGGGAGTGCCGCGGTGACGTCGATGCCGAGGTCGCGCAGATGCTCCGCGGGCCCGATGCCGGACAGCATGAGCAGCTTCGGCGACTCGATCGCGCCCGCGCACACGATGACCTCCCGCCGGGCCCGTACCTGCCGCAGTCCGGTGGCGGGGCCCGGTACACCCACCCGGCGGGCACCGGCCGGCTCGGGCGACTCGGGCTGCTGCAGGTACTCGACCCCGGTGCACCGCCCGCCGGCGATGAGCAGTCGGGTCGCCAGGGCGCTGGTGCGCAGCGTGATGTTGGGCCTGGCCAGCGCGGGCTCGAGGTAGCTGGCGAGCACGCCCTGGCGCCGACCGTCGGCGATGTCCAGGTGGTGCCAGCCGGCACCGAACATGCTCGGCCCGTTGAAGTCGTCCACCCGGGGGTAGCCCAGCTCGGCGCACGCGTCGAGGAACCGCTGGGAGGTCGGGTTCGGGTCGTGCCGGGCCGCGTTCGTGATCAGCTGTGGGCCGTCCGCACCGATGCCCTCGCCGGCGTCCTCCTGGCCCTCCGCCCGCCGGAAGTACGGCAGCACGTCGGCGAACGACCAGCCGGCCGCGCCCTGGTAGGCCCACGCGTCGAAGTCCGACGGGTGCCCGCGGATGTGCATCATCAGGTAGACGTCGCTGCTGCCGCCGGGTGCCTTGCCCCGCGGCTCGGCGGTCCGCCGTCCGTCCAGGCCGGGTTGCGGCAGGCTCTGGTACGCCCAGTCGATGGGCGAACCGAGCAGGGTGAACCACAGTGGCGGTACGTCGACGGCCTCGGGAATCGCGCTGCCGCCTGCCTCGAGTACCAGGACGGTCGTGTCCTGGTCGGCCGAAAGGCGGTTCGCCAGTACCGAGCCGGCCGCGCCGCTGCCCACGATCACGTAGTCGTACTCGCCGACGTTGTTGTCTTGCACGTTGACCACCAAATCCGAGAGGAGCCGAGGGGACGGTGCGGGTGGCGGTGTCGCGAATTCCTACAGCTTCGCCGAGCCGGGCATCGGGTCGAAGAAGTCGACGCTGTATGTCTCGACCACCGGCTCGCCGTTCTTGAGCCGGATCTCCCAGGTCTGGTACGCGTCGAAGCCCAGCCAGTGTGACTGCGGCTCCGGCGGCTCCCAGACGCGGGCCTGCCAGTTCACCAGCACCCGGGCCGTCGCGGTGGTCGGGCCGTGCAATTCGACGTCGACGCTCTTGACCGTGTGCTCCTCGTCGAAGAACTTCCGGATCACCGTGTCGTACCAGCCTTTGAAGCCGGCGTGGCCGCGCACGGTGGTCTCCGGAAAGCGCATCTCCAGTTCGTCGTCGGTGAGGTAGGGCAGGACGTCGGGGAGTTCGTCGTGCCGGTCCAGCGCGCGGTACCACCGCGCGACAGCGTGCCGAATCATTGTCTCGGTGAGCGCGGTCTCGGCCATGACTGCCTTTCTGGTGACAAGGAATGCGGGCGGCGATGGTGCCGGTGGGAATCGGGGCCGCGATTCCCACCGGCTACCATCCGGCGGCGGTCGGCGCATCGTGTGTCGCGCTTTCCGGCCGCCGAATCAATTCAGCCGAATCAGCGCCGGCAGGACAAGGCGAGCTTCGCGCGTACGCTGCTCACCGTCACGTCGGCGTCCTTTCCGCGGCGGGCCGGACCGATTGCGTGCAGTCGCCAGAATTCGGTTGACGGCGGGAGTTATCAACGGTCGGTGACCGGCGACCGCCCGGTCACCGTGGCCGGGGCCGCGGCCGCGGCGCGGGCCAGCCGGGCCAGCGCGGTGAGCGGGATGGGCAGCCAGGCCGGCCGGTTGCGCGCCTCGTACACGGCCTCGTAGACGGCCTTGTGCGCCTCGTACGCGCGCAGCAGAGCGGGCTCGTCCCGAGGGTCCCGGCCGCTGCCCCGGGCGTATCCGGCGCAGAAGGCGGCCTGGTTGCGGATCACCCACGCACCCGCCTGGCGCGCGCGCCCGCGCTGCGGGGGGCAGCCGGCGACCGGCTGGTCGGCGGACAGGTGCCCCGCGGCGTAGTCGATCGAGCGCAGCATGCCCGCGACGTCACGCAGCGGCGAATCCAGCGCGATGCGCTCGGCCAGCGGGCTGGCCGGCTCGCCCTCGAAGTCGAGCACCACCCAGCGCTGCCCGGTGCGGACGACCTGGCCGAGGTGGTAGTCGCCGTGCACCCGCTGGACCCGCATCCCGGCGCCACCGGCCTGCAGGTCGTCGTAGATCCGGTGCAGCGCGGCGGCGTGCTCGGCGAGTTGTGGCACCGCCTCGACGGCGCGCGCCAGCCGGCGCCGCATGCCGGCCGCGATCCGGGCCAGGTCGGCCCCGGTCAGCACGCCGGTCGGCAACGCCCGGGCCAGGTCGGCGTGCATCCGGGCGGTGGCCACGCCCAGCCGGCCGGCCTCGGCCGCGAAGTCGTTGCCGGCGTCGCCGGGCGGCAGGTCGGAATGCCGCGTGGCGGCTGGGTGCCGGCGCCGGAGGCTGGTCGTGGCCAGTTGCCAGCCGTCGGTGGCGGGCCGGAGGTACTCCTGCAGCATCGCGAGCGAGCCACCGACCCACCCGTCCGGCTCCGCGCGCCACCGCGCCGATACGTGCCCGAGCAGCCTGGCCACATGCTGGTGGGCGCCGGCCCGGGCCAGCGCTTGATGCACCTCGATGTCGGGGTTCGTACCTGCCAGCAGGCGCCGGAAGACCTTGAGGATCACCTCGTCGCCGAACACCAGCGACGTGTTGCTCTGCTCCGCGGTCAGGACCCGGCTCGGTGCCGGGCCGTGCCGCCGGTCCGGCCGGCGTCGCCGGCCGGCCGGGCCGGGAGCCGGCTCGCCGCCGGCGGCGGGCGGCGGGGGAGACGGCGCGTGGTGGAAGGCCACCTCGCCGCGCCGCGCGGCGGAGGCGATGTGTCGCAGCCACGCGCCGGTGACCTCGTCGTCGTGCAGCGCGTCGTACCACCAACTCACGCGGTCCGTCCGGGCGTCGACGAGCTCCCCGAGCAGCGCGTGCGCCAGGTGTCCGACCGGCGCGGGTCGCTCGACCAGTGGCAGCTGGTAGGTCTCGGTGTCGCCGGCCGGGTAGTGCACGTGCGCCAGGAACACGCTGCTCCGGTAGGGCCATGTCGTCAGGTCGCCCAACCGCTCGAGCCGGCCGACGGAGTGTTCCCGGCCCTTGCCGGCGAACCAGCGCTGCCCGGGCAGCCAGCCGGCCAGCAGGTCGGCCAGCTGCGCCGGGACGTGCGGCTCGGCGGCCCGGACCGGCGGGTCGCCGTCGCCGGCCATCACCGATCCCCGGCCGTTCGCACCAGTTGGAACCAGTAGAAGCTGTGGCCGGCCAGGGTGAGCAGGTAGGGCAGTTCGCCGATGCGGGGGAACCGGCTGCCGCCGAGTAGTTCGATGGGTTCGACCCCTTCCCAGCGGCGTAGGTCGAGTTCGACCGGCTGTGGGAAGCGGGAGAGGTTGTTCACGCAGAGCACGATGTCGTCCCCGAACTCCCGCACGTACGACAGCACGGCTGGATTGCTGCCACCGAGGTCGGTGAAGCTGCCCAGGCCCAGCGCCGGGTTCATCTTGCGTACCTGGATCATCCGTCGGGTCCAGTGCAGCAGTGACGAAGTATTGCGGGTCTGCGCCTCGACGTTGGTCACCTGGTAGCCGAAGACGGGATCGGCGATCACCGGCGGATAGAGCCGGTTCGGCAGGCAGGTGGAGAAGCCGGCGTTGCGGTCCGGTGTCCACTGCATGGGGGTGCGTACGCCGTCCCGGTCGCCGAGCCAGATGTTGTCGCCCATGCCGATCTCGTCACCGTAGTAGAGGACGGGTGATCCGGGGAGTGAGAGGAGGAGGGCGGTGAAGAGTTCGATCTGGTCGAGGTCGTTTTCCAGGAGTGGGGCGAGTCGGCGGCGGATGCCGATGTTGGCTTTCATGCGGGGGTCGCTGGCGTATTCGGCCCACATGTAGTCGCGTTCTTCGTCGGTGACCATTTCGAGGGTGAGTTCGTCGTGGTTGCGGAGGAAGATGCCCCATTGGCAGTTGGGGGGGATTGCCGGGGTTTGGGCCATGACTTCGGAGATGGGGTAGCGCTGTTCGCGGCGGACGGCCATGAAGATGCGGGGCATGACCGGGAAGTGGAATGCCATGTGGCATTCGTCGCCTTTGACCGGGTCGCCGAAGTAGGCGACGACGTCGGCGGGCCACTGGTTGGCTTCGCACAGCAGTAGCCGGTCGGGGTAGTCCTTCTCGATGTCGGCCCGGATCCGGCGGAGGAAGTCGTGGGTCTCGGGCAGGTTCTCGCAGTTGGTGCCTTCGCGTTCGTACAGGTACGGGACGGCGTCGAGGCGGAAGCCGTCGATGCCGAGGTCGAGCCAGAACCGCAGGGCGTCGGTGATGGCGTCCTGGACGGCCGGGTTGTCGAAGTTCAGGTCGGGTTGGTGTCCGAAGAACCGGTGCCAGTAGTACTGCTTCCGGATCGGGTCGAACGTCCAGTTCGACGTCTCGGTGTCCACGAAGATGATCCGCACACCCGGGTACCGCTCGTCGGTGTCGGACCAGACGTAGAAGTCGCCGTACGGGCCGTCCGGGTCGGTCCGCGAGGCCTGGAACCACGGGTGCTGGTCGGACGTGTGGTTCATGACGAAGTCGATGATCACCCGCATACCCTTGGTATGCGCCGCGTCCAGGAACCGGCGGAAGTCCTCGATCGTGCCGTACTCCGGCAACACCCCGGTGAAATCCGACACGTCATACCCGCCATCCCGCAACGGCGACGGATAGAACGGCGGCAACCACAGACAATCCACACCCAGCCACTGCAGATAGTCCAACCGGCTGGCCAGCCCGGTGAGATCCCCCATCCCATCACCATTGGAGTCGGCGAAGCCACGCACCAGCACCTCGTAGAACACCGCCCGCTTGTACCACTCCGGGTCATCACCCGCCGTCAATCCCGAGGCGGGGTCGCTATCGTCCGGTCCGCTCGCAGTCGTCATCGACCGAATTCCGCCCGATCAGCCATGCCGCACCCGGAATATGTGCGCTGGCTCGGTGTGCGGGTCGAGCCGGACGTAGTTGTGCTGGCCCCAGTCGTAGCTGGCTCCGGTCAACTCGTCGTCCACCCCGAACCGGTCCTGCCAGTCGAGGCCGAGCGCGGGCATATCGAGGGAGGTGGTGCCTTCCTGGGCGGTGTGCGGGTCGAGCGAGACGACGACCAGCACGGTATCCCCGGTCGCTTCGTCGCGTTTCGAGAAGGACATGATCGCGTCATTGTCGACCTGATGAAAGCGGAGGTTGCGAAGTTGTTGCAGCGCCGGATGCCGGCGGCGGATCGCGTTCAGCCGGGCCAGGTACGGGGCCAGGCTGCGGCCCTCCCGCAGCGCGCCTTCGTAGTCCCGCGGCCGGAGTTGGTACTTCTCCGAGTCCAGGTACTCCTCGCTGCCGTCGCGGACCGGCTGGTGCTCGTACAGCTCGTAGCCGGAGTAGACGCCCCACGACGGTGAGAGCAGCGCGGCCAGCACGGCCCGGATCTTGAACATGGGCGGGCCGCCGTGCTGCAGGCTGGCGTGCAGGATGTCCGGGGTGTTGACGAAGAAGTTGGGCCGCATGTAGTCGGCCGCGCCGACCAGTTCGCGGCCGTACTCCTCCAGTTCCCACTTCGCGGTGCGCCAGGTGAAGTACGTGTAGGACTGGGTGAAGCCGATCTGGGCCAGGGTGTGCATCATCGCCGGGCGGGTGAACGCCTCGGCCAGGAACAGCACGTCCGGGTCGGTCTTCTTGACCTCCCAGATCAGCCACTGCCAGAAGTTCAGCGGCTTGGTGTGCGGGTTGTCCACCCGGAAGATCCGCACCCCGCGCCCGGTCCAGACCCGCACGATCCGCAGCACCTCGGCGTACAGGCCCTTCGGGTCGTTGTCGAAGTTCAGCGGGTAGATGTCCTGGTACTTCTTCGGCGGGTTCTCCGCGTACGCGATCGACCCGTCCGCCCGGGTGGTGAACCACTCCGGATGACTGCCCACCCACGGATGATCCGGCGCGCACTGCAACGCCAGATCCAGCGCGACCTCCATGCCGAGCTCACGGGTGGCCCGGACGAACTCGGTGAAGTCGTCCTCGTCACCCAGCTCCGGGTGGATCGCGTCGTGCCCGCCCTCGGCCGACCCGATCGCCCACGGCGAGCCCGGATCGTTCGGCCCGGCCAGCAGGGTGTTGTTCGGGCCCTTGCGGTTGACCCGGCCGATCGGATGCACCGGCGGCAGGTACACCACGTCGAAACCCAGCTCCGCCAGCTGCGGCAGCCGTTTGCTGGCATCGGCCAACGTGCCGTGCCGCGGCGGCCGCCCGTCGGAGTACACCTCCGCCCCCTCCGACCGGGGGAACAGCTCGTACCAGGCACTGAACAACGCCCGCGGCCGGTCCACCCACACCGTGTACCGCGGCGACCGGGTCAGCAGCTCACGCACCGGGTACTCGTACAGCAGGTCGCGGACGCGGGGACGCAGCACCGGGTCCACCCGGCGGAACAGGTCAAGCGACTCGTCCCGCAACGCCGCGGCGGCGATCCCGAGTAGGGCGTTGCCGTCCGGTGGCACGTCCGCCGCGGCGCGCAGCAGCAGCCGGGCACCATCCTCCAGATCGTTCGCCAGCTCCGGCGCGGTCTGCCCGGCCTCGATCTTCACCTGGATGTTCCGCAGCCAGGTGCCGACCGGATCACCCCAGGCCTCGATCGTGAACGTCCACCGGCCCTGGCTGGTCGGCGACACGACCGCATGCCAGCGGTCGGTGCCCGGAGTGCCGGGCACCATGCGAATCGGCGGCTGCCGCCGGCCCTCCGGGTCTACCCAGGCAACGGTCGCCCCGACCAGATCGTGGCCCTCGCGGATAACCACGGCCGAGACCGGAATTTCTTCGTAGACGACCGCCCGGGCCGGATAACAGCCGTCGCGCATCGTGGGCGATACCGCGGTAATTCCCAAACGTCCAGCCATATCGCCAGCGTACTGTCGCTATCCGGTAGTGGCGGAAAGCGGAAGTGATTACGTTAATCGCACATTACAGCTGCCCGAGCGGGCAACCAATGGTCCGCTGCGCGCGCCCGGCGGCCCGCCCGGCGGCCCGGCCCGCCGGGGCCGGCGGCAGCACATCCCGCGGGCCCGGCCCGGCTCGCCGGGGTACTGCCGACGTCCGCACACCCGCCCGCGGTCCGGACCGCCTCAACCTGGCTCCCAGAGTTTCCCCACAGCGATGTACGAGAATTGCGCAGTGATTTGTGCTGCGGCGAGAGCGGAGACGGGTTGATGGGTATCAGCGTCCTGCTCTGCGACGACCATCCGGTCTGGCGGGCCGGGCTCCGCGCGGTCCTGGAGCAGGAGGGGGACGTCACGGTCGTCGCCGACGTCGGGGACGGGCACGCCGCGATCCGAATGGCCCTGGAGGTCCGCCCGGATGTCGTCGTGGTCGACAACGACCTGCCCGGGCTCGCCGCGGTCGAGGTCATCCGCCAGGTCGCCGGCCCGCACGTGGCCGCGCCACTGCCGGTGCTGCTCATCGCCGCCCGCGCCAGCGCGGACGTGCTGGCTGCCCTGCAGGCGGGAGCGCAGGGCTACATGCCGAAGAACGTGCCCGGCTCGGCGCTCATCGAGGCGGTCCGGACGCTGGCCGCCGGCGGGGTGGTGCTCGCGCCGGAAGCCCTGCCGCAGGTGTTCCACCACTTCGCCGGTTGCACGCACCGGCCTGACGTGGCCCCGGGCAACCCGGCCGTCCTGGCCGGGCTCAGCCCCCGCGAACGCGGTGTCCTCCGGCTGGTCGCCCGGGGTCTGACCAATGCCGGCATCGCCGCCGCGCTGGGCCTCAGTCCAGCCACGGTGAAGTCACACGTCTCGCACATCCTCCGGAAGCTGGGCCTGCAGGACCGGACCCAGGCGGTGGTCATCGCGTACGAGTCCGGCTTCGTCCAGCCGCACGGGTCGGCGCTGGACGAGACGAGCCAGGCGGGCTGAGCGCCGGGCCCGACGCCGACGGTGGCCGGTCTCCGGCGCGTGGCCGGGGGCCGGCCACCGTCGGCCGATCGCCCTGGGGCTCAGACGAACGCGACGGTCTGCCGCCACAGCAGCCCGTCGCGGAACACCATCGTCCCGATGGCGGTCAGCTGCTCGCCGTCGACGTGCTCGATCGCCTCGTAGACGAGGAAGTCCGGTCCGGTGGCGGTCACCCAACCGTCCTCGATCACCGGCTTGCTGGACGTCCACTCCAGCAGCGTGTCGCGGATCTCGTCGCGCCCGTGCGCGACCTTGTCGAATCGCAGGAGCACGGCGTCCTCGTGGTAGCGGTTGGCGAGGCCGGCGCCGTCCCGCGCCCGGAGCAGCTCGACCTGCTTCTCCAGCCAGCTCACCAGTCCGGTGTTCTCCGCGGGGACGACCTTGGACGGAGCGCTTCCAGTAGCCATTTCGGTCCTCTCGATGTCGCTGAATGCGTGCTGTCCTGCCCATCGCCCCGGGTCGGCCGGGGCCGCTGCTGTGTGCTGCCAGCCGCCTCCTCCCGGCCGGCGGTCGCCGCGTCCGCCCCGGCTCAGCCGACCGCTGCGAACGCCGCGGCGCCGGCCTCGGCGATCGACACGTCCTCCTCGGCGGTCCGCCCGCCGGCCACGCCGACCGCCCCGGCGATGGCGCCGCCGGCCAGCAGCGGCACACCGCCCGGGAAGGCGGCCACGTTCGGCTGGTTGGCCATGCCGGCGAGCAGCGCCGGGTCGGCCGCGGCGAACGTCGCGAACTCGGCGGTCGGCACGCCGAGACCGGCCGCGGCGACGGCCTTGTTGGTCGCGACCGTCGCCGTCAGGAACGACGCGCCGTCCAGCCGCAGCAGCGCGACCGGGCTGCCGCCGGCGTCGACGACCGAGATGCAGGCCGCGGTTCCCAACGCGGCGGCCCGCCGCCGGCTCGCGTCGACAATTCCACCCGCGGCGTCTGCGGAAAGCGCCGGGACATTGCTCATCAAACCCCTCCGGGAGCTTGTGGGAAGGTAGCCGACTCGGCCAGGAAATTCCGACCGCAGTTGCCTCGGAATGTCTTCAGAATACCGACCCGGGCCGCTGCGGCGATGCCTGGAACGCTTCTCGGACCATTTCTCGTCAACTGCACGGACAATGCGCGACGGTCGCGAGAATGGGGTATTGAAACCGCACCGACATGCCAAGGAATATGCGAGCGGCGACCGGGGGGTTGCGCTGCGGCGGCGCGTCGAGAGGCGGCCGGCCGGCTCCCGGAGTTCAGCCGCGAAGCAGCGCGCGCAGCGGCACCGACTCGTCCGCGAGCACGTCGACCTCGACCGGGCGATCGCGGTCGATCAGCCGGCGCGCGGCGCCGATGTCGGCTGGGCGGTCCACCGCGACCGCGCCGACGCAGCGCCCGGCGCGAACCCCCACCGCGCTGAACGGACCGGCCCCCGGCTGCCCGCGCCAGGCCACCGCCTCCGCGTCGGTGAACCGGCCGACCACCTCCAGGCTCGTGCCGTACCGCTCGGACCAGAACCACGGCGCCCGCTCCGCCGGCAGCGGGAGGCCGAGCACCCCGGCCGCGGCGGCCCCGCCCTGCTGTTGGGCCGAGTCCCAGTGCTCCAGCCGGCGCTGCGGACCGGCCGGGCCGACCCGCCGGGCGATGTCGCCGACCGCGAAGACCGACGGGCACGACGTTCGCTGCGCGAAGTCGACGAGTACACCCCCGGAGACCGCGAGCCCGGCCGTGGCCGCCAGCGACAGCTCGGGCTCGATGCCCGTCCCGACCACGGCCACGTCACACTCGACGGCCCCGGCCGGGTCACCGGTCGCGGCCGGGTCACCGGTCGCGCCGCGGACCTCCAGCCGCACTCCGCCACCGGGGCTGGTGGTGACCGTGGTAACCGTGCCACGCACCAGCCGGACGCCGTTGTCCCGGTGCTGCGCCTGCAGGGCCGCCGCGACCCGCGCGCCGACCACCCCCTCGATGGGCCGCTCGCCCGGGTCGATCAGGGTGACCTCGCAGCCGAGCGCGACCGCGCTGGCGGTGACCTCGGCGCCGATCAGGCCAGCGCCGATGACGCCCAGCCGGCACCCGCCGGTCAGCCGATCGCGCAGCTGCTCCGCGTCGGCGAGGGTGCGCAGCGTCTGGACGGCCGGGTGGCCGGCGCCGGGCACCGGCAGCGCGCGGGGCACGCCGCCGGTCGCCAACACCACCACGTCCGCCGGCTCGACCAGGCCACCGTCCAGCAGCACCGCACCGGACGCGGTGTCCACCCGCTCGACGGAGCTGCCCAGCCGCAGCTCGATGCCGCTTCCGGCGTACCACTGCTCGGGGCGCAGCAGGACCTCCGCGGCGCTGGTCTTGCCCTGCAGCAGTTCCTTGCTCAGCGGTGGGCGGTCGTACGGCAGGCGCTCCTCGGCACCGATCAGCACCAGCCGCCCGCCGTACCCGCCGGCCCGCAGCCGGTCGCAGAAGGTGACGCCGGCGAGGCCGGCACCGACCACGACGACCCGACCCGGCGGCCCGTCGTGGTCAGCCACCGGCGGCACCGCCGGTGTCGCCACCGGTAGCGGCACCGGGGAAGACGTACACCGAATCGTCGCGGACCTCGACCCGGAAGACCGCCACCGGCCGCAGCGGGGGCGGCTCGAGCGCGGCGCCGGTCCGCAGGCAGAACCGGCCCCCGTGCAGCGGGCACTCCACCTCGCCGTCTTCCGCCCAGCCGTCGGCCAGCGAGGCATTCCGGTGGGTGCAGGTGTCGTCGATCGCGAAGAACTCGCCGCTGTCGTGGAACACCGCGATCGCCGCCGGCAGGCCGGGCCCCTGGACCGGCACCCGCACCGCGCTGCCCTCCGGGATGTCACGCACCGGGCCGACCAGGATGCCCGCCTCGCCCGGGGTCTGCTGCCACATAGCTCCTCCTCGGCGGCCGCCCGGTACGGCGGCCGCTCGGTCCGCCGCCGTCACCAGCGGTCGTGGTGAAGCACCGCTTCCAACGGCTGCCGCCGCGCGGGTTTGAAGTCGGTGCCGACGCTGTACGCGGTGGGGATCATGGCGGCCTGCCGGATGTTGCTCGGCAGGCCGAGGATCTCGGCGACCTCGCGCTCGCGGAACAGGTGCAGGCAGGTCCACGCGGCGCCGAGCCCGCGGGCCCGGGCGGCGAGCATGTAGCTCCACGCCGCCGGCAGCACGGAGCCCCAGAGCAGGGCCTGGTTGCCCTCGGGCAGGCCGTCCTCGCCGACATCGAGGCACGGGATCATCAGCACCGGCACGTCGCCCATCCGCTCGCCGAGGTAGCTGATGCTGTCGGCGACCCGCTGCTGGACGTCCGCCCGCTTCGGGTCGTCGCCGAAGAGCTTCCCGGCCCAGACCGGCGACTCGATGTAGTCCCGGGTCGCCGCGCGATATGCCTCGCCAATGGCACGGCGTTTCTCCGGATCGGTCACAACGATGAAATGCCAATTCTGCACGTTCCCGCCGCTGGGTGCCTGCAGGGCAATCTGCAGGCATTCTTCGACGAGCTCCAAAGGCACCGGACGGGTCAGGTCCAGCCGTTTCCGCACGCTGCGGGTAGTGGTGAGGAGCAGGTCCGGGGAAAGGTCGAGTAGCGTTTGCATTTCTGCACGCTAACAGCGGAACGGGCGCTGGCCGGCAGCCCGCGGGAATGTCCGCCGAGGTCCGTCGAGTCGACATTGTCGGCACCCTCCGCCGGCCGCGCGACCGGGTCAGGTGGTGCCCCACGCGTTCGCGGTCGACGGGTAGGTGCCGAGCCGCTCGCCGGCGTCGACATCGACGAAGGCGCTGGTGACCGCCGGGTTGGACATCAGTGCGCACACCATCTGGGCGACGTCGTCCGGCACGCCCGGCCGCGGGATCAGCTGGCGGTCCATGCGGATCCCGATCCCGCCCGGCGACACGACGTTGACCCGGATCGGGGAGAGCTCGACCGCGGCGGACAGTGCCAACGCTTCCAAGCTGCCGTGCAGCGCCCCCCACACCCCGAAGCCGACCAGCGGCCGGCGGCCGCTGGACCCGGACAGCACGCAGACCGACCCGCCCGGCCGGACGTTCCCGGGGGCCGCGCGCAGGACGTTGTAGGTCATCCAGAACCGGCTGAACGCCTGCTTCGCGTTCTCCACCGGGGTGTCCACGATGCTGGACGCCATCACGCCGGTGCCGCCGGTGAGCACCGCCACGTGGTCCCATTCCTCCCGCGTGTCGAGCACCTCGGCGGTCTGCTCGGCGCTCTCGGTGTCCGCGACCTGCGTCGCCAGACCGGTCAGCTGCCCGGCGATGCGGGCCAGCCGGTCGGCTGACCGGCCGACGAGAGTGACCCGGGCGCCGGCGTCGAGCGCGCGCTGCGCGGTCGCGGTGCCCATCGAGCCGGCGCCGACGATCAGCACCTTGGCGTCCTTCAGCGTGCCGTCCTGGGGGTTGGCCATGGGTTGAGAGCTCCTCTGCTCGGTCGGAGGGCGGAAACAGGTAGGTCGCCGGGCCGCGCCGGTCCGGCGGCCCGGTCGGAACGGCGGACGTCGACGCGGGGACGGCGCGGCGTCAGCTCCGTGCGGCCAGCACCTGCTGGACGAGCCGGAGCGTCACCCCGCGCGGAGAGTCCGGCGAGCGCTCGGTGGCCGACGCGCAGACCCCGTCGACGAGGACCATGAGCTGGTCGGCCGCGACATCGGGATCGGGCAGCCCGACCTCCTCGGCGAGGTCGAAGAACCGCTGCCGGGTCCGTCGCTTGTTGCTGCTCGCCGCCTGGTGGATCGGCGAGTCGGCGTTCGGGTATTCGGCCAGCGCCATCCGGAACGGGCAGCCCCGGTAGTCGGCGCGGTTGGCCTGCTCCTCGAGCTGGTCGAACAGGACCTCCAGCGCTGCCCGCTGCCCGGCACCGCCGCCGGCACCGCTGCCGGCTGAGCGCTCGAACCACTCGAACCAGAGGCGGTCGGCCTGCTCGAGGTAGGCGACGGCGAGGCCATCCTTCGATCCGAACAAGCGGTACAGCGTCGTGGTGGTCACCCCCGCCTCCGCGGCGACGCGGTCGATGCCGACGGCGCGGATGCCGTTCTCGTAGAACAGCTTCGCCACCACCTCCAGCACGACCGCTCGGGTGTCTTCGGCACGCCGGTAGCGCCGCTTGGCATGATCAGCCACGGGCCAATACTAGGGAACGTTCCACATTTTGACAATGACGAGGAACGCCCCCTATCTTCATCGCGTGACCGCACCGAGCAGCCCGTACGCAGGTGTCCGTCCGCTAGGCAGCACGCCGCCCACTGAGGAGGTCCGATGACCAGTCCACCAATGACCAGGGCGCCGGCCAGGCCGGGAGCGGCGCTCGCGCTCCTGCTCGCCGCAGCGCTGCTGGCCGGGCTCGACTTCATGATCATGAACGTCGCCCTGCCGGCGATCAAGGATGATCTCGGGTTCACGCCCGAAGATCTGCAGTGGGTGATCAGCGCCTACGCGCTGGCACTGGGCGGTTTCCTGCTGCTCGGCGGCCGGCTGGCCGACCTGTTCGGGCCGCGCCGGCTGTTCGTCGGCGGATTTGCGATCCTCACCGTTGCGTCGCTGGTCGGCGGCCTGGTCGCGAACGGGGTCGTGCTGATCCTGGCCCGCGCGGTGCAGGGTTTCGGCGCGGCGTTGCTGACCCCGGCCGCACTGGCACTGATCGCGTACATGTTCGCCGAGGGTGCCGAGCGGAACCGGGCGATGGGGCTGTTTGCCGCGATGCAGGCGGTCGGCGCCACCACCGGCCTGATCGCCGGCGGCCTGCTGGTCGATGGCCCGGGTTGGCAGTGGGTGATGCTGGCGAACGTGCCGCTCGGCCTGGCCGCGCTGGTGCTCGGCCCGGCCCTGCTGCCCGAGCGGCAGGACCGGGACACCACCCAGGGGTTCGACCTGGTCGGCGCGATCCTGGTCACCGCGTCACTGGTGGTGCTCCTGTACGCGGTGGTCACGGCCAACCAGCACGGTTGGGCCTCGGCGACCACCCTGCTGCTGTTCGCCGCGGCGGCGGTCGGGCTCGCCCTGTTCGTCGTGGTCGAGCACCGGGTCGAGCACCCGCTGATGCCGCTGGACTACCTGTCCCGACTCGACCTCGCCGGGTCGAACCTGGTGGCGTTCCTGCTGACCGCCTCGGCCTGGTCGCTGTTCTTCATGCTGACGCTGCACATGCAGGTCGTCCGCGGCTGGAGCGCCATCGAGTGCGGCGCGGCGTACATCCCGATGGGCGTGGGCATCTTCCTGATCGCCCGGTTCGTCAGCCCGATCGCGATCGGCAGGGTCGGCGCCCGGCTGACGCTGGGCACGGCGCTGACCCTCAACGCCGTGGCACTGGCCTGGCTGGGCACCCAGATGGTCCTGCAGAGCAACTACTGGTCGAACCTGCTGGCGCCGATGGTGCTCCTCGCCATCGCGAACGGGCTCGCCAACTCGACCGCGATCGTGGCCGCGCTGCAGGGCGTTCCCGGGCACGAGCAGGGCCTGGCGTCCGGGCTGGTGGTGACCGCACTGCAGGTCGGCGGGGCGTTCGGGGTGGCGATCCTGGTCTCCGTGTCGACCGCGGTCACCGGCGACTCGACCAGCCTGCAGTCGATCAACGACGGCTACCAGCACGCCATCTACACCGGTGCCGGGCTGTCCGTGCTGGGCGCGGCCGTGGCCTTCGCCCTGGCCGCCGCGAGCCGCCGGCGGGGCGCCGCCACCGGCGGCGGTGCGGCCGACTCGGGGGCCGGCCTGACGACCCCGGCGGAGGCGTCCGCGTAGCGCCTGCCAGTTCGGTCCGAGGCCCCGCGACAACCCTTCCGACCCTGGTCGGTCGGGCGGCGGGGCCTCGGCCCGGAATCGCTATTCGTGGACATGACAAGGTCTCGCCGAATTCCGCTCGGACCCGATTTCCGGGGTTACGTTGCCTGGCGTCGGTGTGGCCCGCGCTGAGCGTCGAGATCGCCGTCCGGAGCCGGACGCAGTGCGTCCTGAATTGGATTTGCCGGGTCGACACCGGTGCATTCCCGGCCGCCCTGAATCCGATAGGAGTACGCATGACCGCAACGCCGGAAGAACTCAGCACCGAGAAGCCCGGCACGGACCCGGACGTTGTCCAGCCGGCCCGACCCAGATCGGCCCGGTGGCCGGCCTGGGTGCCGCCGTGGTGGCTCGTCCTGCTCGCCATCTATTCCGCCGGCTTCGCGATCTGGGGGGCCTACCGGTACGTCACGCTGAACCCGAAGCTCGCCCGGAATGTGCCCCGCCCGGACGTCCCTGAGCACTACTCACTGGTCGCCGCACACGTACTCGCCGGCGCTGTGGCAATGTCATTGTGCTGGCTTCAGGTCTGGCCCTGGCTGCGTGACAACCACCCCCGCATTCACCGCCGGATCGGCCTGACCTACCTGTTCGCCGGCGTCTTCCCGGCCGGGCTGCTGGCCTTCCCGGTCGCGATCCTGACCACGGCCGGCCAGGCGGTGCGGGCGGCGCTGTTCACCCTCGCGGTGGGCTGGCTGTTCGTCTCGGTGGCCGGGTTCCGGGCCGCCCTGCGCGGCCGGTACGACCTGCACCGGCGCTGGATGCTGCGCAGTGTGGCGCTCACCACCTCGATCATCACGCTGCGGCTGATCTACTACTCGTTCCACTTCCTGACCACGCACACCCTGCGGCACACGTACGAGAACCAGCCGCGGCTGGTGGTGACCGAGGCCTACTCGACATCCATCTGGCTGTCGATCGCGCTGCACCTCGTGTTCGTCGAGTGGGTGCTGCTCCGCCCGCGCCGTCGCCGCCCGGTCGCCCGCCGGCCGATCACGGCGTCCACGGGCCGCGCGGCACTCTGACCCGGCAGGCGCCGGCCCACACCGTCCCGGGCCGGCGCCGTCAAACCCGTCGCGCCCGGCTGATTGCAGACAGCCGGGCGCGACGGGTTTGCGCGGTGTCAGACGTCGGTCAGCCGGATCCCGGCGTGCGCGCGGTACCTGCGGTTCACCGCGATCAGGTTCGCGGTCAGCGCCTCGACCTGTCCGGCGTTGCGCAGCCGGCCGGCGTGCACGCCACGGACGCCCGGAATCGCCCCGGCCAGTTCCTGGACGACGCCGACCGCGGCCCGGTCATCGCCGAGTACCAGCACGTCGCAGTCCAGCTGCGGGATGTCCGGGTCGGCCAGCAGCACCGCGCTGAGGTGGTGGAACGCGGCCACGACGCGGCTGTCCGGCAGCAGCGCGGCGGCCTGTTCGGCGGCACTGCCGTCGGCCACCGGCAGCCGGTACGGCCCGTGGTCGTCGAAGCCGATCGGGTTGGCGCAGTCCACGACGATCTTGCCGGCCAGCCGGCCCCGCAGCGGGCGGAGCAGGTCGGCGTGCCCGGCGTACGGAACCACGACCACGGCGATGTCGGACTCATCGCACACCGATCCGGTATCGCCCCCGGTGCAGTCCGAGCCGGGGACGCCGGCGCTGAGCTCGGCGGCGACCAGCCGGGCGCGGCCGGCGTCCCGCGAGCCGATCCGCAGCCGCAGGCCGGCCGCCGCCCACCGCCGGGCCAGCCCGCGGCCCTGCTCGCCGGTGCCGCCGAGGAGACCGACGGTGAGCGTACGGAGGTCGACCACCGGCCCGTGTTCGGCCGCCCCGTTCCGCCCCGCCACCGGGCCCGGCCCGGTCACCTCCGCGGTCATGAGGTGGCCTCCAGGGTGAGCACCGCGGCGGGCGCCAGCGGGTGCGGAGCGGAGCGGGGGAGGCCGCCGGGAAGCCCCGTCATGGCCGCCCGCCCCGGTGCCGGCGGCGGTGCCGCGCCGGGTCAGTCATCGCCGAACCCGGTGCTGCGGCTGACCGTCTCCCACCGCGCCATCTCCTGCAACTGCCGGTCGAGCTTGCCCCGGATGACCTCCAGGCCGTCGGCGCCGAGGACCAGCCGCAGCGGCGGAGCCGGTTCGTCGACGACGCGCAGGATCGCCTGCGCGGCCCGGGCCGGGTCACCGGGCTGCCGCCCGTCGATCGTCTCGAACAGGTCGCGGAACTCGTTGATCGTCGAGTCGTAGTCGACGATCGGCGTGGTGTGCCGCATGGACCGGCCGGCCCAGTTCGTGCGGAAGTTGCCCGGCTCCACGATCGTCAGCTTCACGTCGATCGCGGCGGCCTCCGCGGCCAGCGCCTCGGAGAAGCCTTCCAGCGCGAACTTGGTCGCGGTGTACCAGGCCAGTCCAGGTGCGCCGGCCTGGCCGGCGACCGACGAGATCGTGATGATGTGGCCACTGCGCTGCTTGCGCAGCACCGGCAGGGCCGCCCGGGTGACGTCGAAGACGCCGAACACGTTGACTTCGAACTGGTCGCGGATCTGCTCGTCGGTCGCCTCCTCGACGCCGCCGAACAGTCCGTAGCCGGCGTTGTTGACGACGACGTCGATCCCGCCGAACTCCTCCACCGCGGTGTCCACCGCCGACCGCACCTGCTCCGGGCGGGTGACGTCCACCGGAACCAGGCGGACCCGCTCCGGTGCTGCCAGGGCGAGGGTGGAGTTCGCCTCCGGATGCCGCAGGGCCGCCACCAGGCTGTCGCCGCGGGCGACGACCGCCTCGGCGAGTGCCCGGCCGAAGCCGGTGGAGGTGCCGGTGATCAGCCAGACCCGGCCGGCTGCTGCAGAGTTGCTCATCGCGTGCCTTCCTCGGGTGGGGACGGGGTCAGCCGTTCTGGTCCGGTACCGGGCCGGCGATGATGGCGGTCTGCCGCCAGATCTTGCCGTCGCGCAGCACGAGCGTGCCGTAGGTCTTCACGGCGTTGCCGCCGATCGACATGTCCGCCTCGTAGCTGATGACGTCGTCGCTGGCCTGCAGCGCGACGAGATTCAGCGTCTGCGGTCGCAGGGCGAGGTACTCGCCGAGCATCGTGCGCAGCTCCGCCTTGCCGCGGCCGACCGCGTCGAAGCGCACCAGCACCGCGTCGTCGCGGTAGTTGGACAGGACGCCCTCCAGGTCGTTGTGGTGCAGTGCCTCGACCTGCCGGTCGAACAGCGCCAGCAGGTCGTTGCGGGTGGTGGTCATGCGGGTCCTTCCGGTAGGTGGGAACAGCGGGGGGTGCGACCTGCCGCGCCGCCGGGGCCGCGGGCCCCGGTGGCGCGGAGGAAGTCGGTCAGCGGCTGGCCCGGTAGTGGTGGATGAGCGAGACCGCCATCGCGCCCTCGCCGACGCCGGACGCGACCCGCTTGATCGAGTGCGCCCGTACGTCGCCGGCCGCGAACACGCCGGGCGCGCTCGTCTCCAGCGGCAGGGGCGGGCGCTGCAGCGGCCACCGGGCCGGTGCGGCGGCCAGCAGGTCCGGGCCGGTCAACACGAACCCGTGCCGATCCCGCGCGACGCGCTCGCCCAGCCACTCGGTGCGCGGCCGGGCGCCGATGAAGGTGAACAGGAATCGGGCCGGCAGCGTACGGGTCCGCCCGGTCGCGTCATCGCACACCTCGATGCGCTCCAGCCCGTCGCCGCCGCCGAGCCCGATGACGCGGGTGTGCAGCAGCACCTCGATGTTCGGGGTGCGCCCGATCTCGTCGACCAGGTAGTGCGACATCGACGCGGCGAGCACGTCGCCGCGAACGAGCAGGGTGACCCGCGCGGCCTGGCGGGCGAAGTAGATCGCGGCCTGCCCGGCCGAGTTGGCCGCGCCGACGAGGTACACGTGGTCGCCGGCGCACAGACCGGCCTCGGTGATCGCGGCGCCGTAGTAGAGACCGACGCCCTCGAACCGGTCCGCGCCGGGTACCTCCAGCCGGTTGTACGCGACCCCGGTGGCCAGCAGTACGGCCTCGGCGCTCAGCTCGACCCCGCTGTCCAGCGTGATCACATGCACCGGGTCCTGATGGCGCAGGCCGACCGCGGCGGTGGGGGAGAGGATCTCGGCGCCGAGTCGGCGCGCCTGCGCCACCGCCCGGCGCGCGAGGTCGGAGCCGGAGATCCCGCTCGGGAAGCCCAGGTAGTTCTCGATGCGGCTGGACGTGCCGGCCTGGCCGCCCGGCACGTCGGCGTCGACCAGCAGCGTGGAAAGCCCCTCGGACGCGCCGTAGACCCCGGCGGCCAGCCCGGCCGGCCCGCCACCGACGACGATCAGGTCGTAGTGCGGGCGGGTCGCGGTGCCGGTGATGCCCAGCCGGAGCGCGAGTTCGGCGCTCGTCGGCGCCGCGAGGAAGTCACCCTCCGGGAACACCACCATCGGCAGCCGGGGCCGGCCGGCCTGCTGGACCAGCTCCGCCGCGTCCGGGCTGCGCTCGACATCCTCGAACCGGTACGGCTGCTGGTTGCGGGCCAGGAAGTCGCGCAGCAGGTGCGCGCCGGCGGACACCGAGTGGTCGATCAGCCGGATTCCGCCGTACCTGGGGCGGTGCGCGGCGGTCCAGTCCGCAAGCAGATCGTCGAGCACCGGGTAGAGCCGCTCCTCGGCGGGCTCCCACGGCTTGATCAGGTAGTGGTCCAGCCGCACCCGGTTGATCGCGGCGACCGCGGCGTCGGTGTCCGCGTACGCGGTGAGCATGACCCGGCGCGCGGCCGGGAAGTACTCGATCGCCCGCTCGAGGAACTCGACGCCGGTCAGCCTCGGCATCCGCTGGTCGACCAGGAGCAGCGCGACATCCTCGCGCCGGCCTTCGAGCGTCCCGAGCAGGCCCAGCGCCTCGTCCGGGTCGAGCGAACCGACGACCCGGTACTCCTCGCCGTACCGCTCCCGAAGGTCGGCCCACACCGCGCGCAGCACCTGCGGGTCGTCGTCGACGCAGAACAGCACCGGCCGGCTGGTCACCGGTACCGCGGCTCGCCGCGCCGCGGCCCCCGGTTGCCCGGCGTGGGGCTGGGCGGCCGCTGGCGCGCGGTCCGGCGCGTCGGCAGAACGGGCAGTTTCGAGGTCGGTCACGGAATTGAGTTTGCTGCGCCGCCCAGCAGGGCCGTCGATAGCCGGGTATGCAGCGTCAAGTCATTTCCACCTGCGTGCGGACAATGGGCAGTCGCGCCCTTCTCCGCCACTATTCCGGCGACTTTCCGGCCGACTTGACCAGGTCGCCACCCGACCTGATGGAATAGGGGCCCGCGGAAACCTGGCGGTGCGGGTGGGTGGCGTTAGCGTGGCGTCCTGACTACGAGGGTGACGAAGGTGAGGGTGCTGGGGCCGGCGTGGCCGGTGATCCGCCAGCAGCCATCGGTCGGGAACGTGACGCCGGTCGCCTGGAAGCCGGTGTCGCCGTAGCCGTCGGGTACGTCGGCGCGCAGCCCGGGCGCCGCCGCGTCCAGTCGCCGGCCGGTGATCGTCAGCCGCCCGCGGGTTGCCCGCCACCAGCCGAACTTCGTCGAGACGGACCCGTCGGCCTGGACCGACTCCGGGTCGGCGTCGATCACGCCGCCGGGCCAGAGACCGCCGACCCAGAGCGCCCCGTTGCCGAACGAGGCACCCCAGCCGAAAAAGGCGTCCGGTGACACTCCCCGGGGGCCGGTCGGGCTCGGCCGGGTCACCGGGCAGCTGCCGGTGCCGGGCGGGGCGGCGGCCGGGCCGGGGGCGGACGGG
The DNA here is from genome assembly GCA_963714145.1 of uncultured Actinomycetota bacterium. GTDB lineage: Bacteria > Actinomycetota > Actinomycetes > Mycobacteriales > CADCTP01 > JBBWZH01. Next base: position 1,346,816 of record OY970235.1, read on the forward strand.
CTGCCGGTGCCGGCGGGGGCGGTGCCGCCGGGCCGGCAGCCCTGCAGCGGCAGGACCAGCACGCCGGCCGTGACCGCGGCCGCGATCCGTCGTCCCGTCATGGTGCTGGTACACCGCTCAGGTTCGCGGGGTTCCGGCCGCGGTCCGGCCTCAGCGGTATTCGGCGATGCGGGGGCGGAGGCCGAGAGTGGCGCTGGCGGCGGTGAGCGTCATCAGGGCGGCGAGACCGATCGGCGCGGCGTCGAGGGCGGTCGCGGCCCCGGCTGCCGCGGCGGCGTAGCGGGCGTTCGAGTCGGCGATGGCGCGGCCCAGGGCGGAGTCGACCACGCCGGCCAGGGTTGCCGATGCCGCGGGGCTGCCGCCGACCGATGCGGCCACCGCCTGGGTGTAGCGGCCGCTGTCGTCCAGGCCGCGTACGGTGCGGTGGGCGGCGGCCCAGCTGGTGCGCGCGGCCGCCGCGGTCCCGACCGCCTGGCGGGTGTCCGGGTGGCTGGCGACGGCTGAGCCGGCGCGGGCGAGCAGGCCGTCCAAGGTGGACATCGTGCTGCCGAAGTGCGCCTCGAACGCGTCGGGGCCGGCCCGCCCGATCAGCGTGAGCTCCTCGTCGCCGCGCGCCTGCAGGGCGGCGATCCGGGCCTGGGCGAGCAGGTCGAGCGGTGCCGCGCCGTCCCGCCGGGCGGTGTCGGAGCGCGCGCCGGCGGTGGCGGCCGCGATCGCGAGCCAGGCCAGCGCGGTGGCCGCGGCGAGCGACCCGGCGAGCAGCCCGGGGTTGAGGACCCGGTGGGTACGCCGGAAGAGGTGGACCTGGGTGCCGGCGAGCCCGGCCAGCACGATCGCGGCGAGCGCGATGCCCGCCCACGGCGTGGACCGGCCGCCGGCCTGCGCGGCCGCCACCCGCGCCCGCGCCACCTCGTAGAGCTGCTGGGCGGCCGGGAGCAGAACGTCGCGGTTGAGGTGGGACGCCTGCCGCAGGTACGCGGCCCCGACCGGCACGCCCTGCCGGTTGTAGACCCGGGCCGTCTCGACCAGGCCGGTGTAGACCGGCAGCGCGTCCACGATCGTCGCGATCGCGGCGGCACTGCGGGCATCGGGCGCGCCGGCGGCGGCCGTGGTCAGCGCCGCCGTCGTACGGGCCAGGTCGTCCCGGTAGCGGGCCAGGGTGGCGGACGGCTCGGCGCCGCCGGCCAGGAACGCCCCGGCCGTGGTCGCGTCCGCGTCGGACAGCGCCTGGTACGCGTCGAGGGCCGCGGTGACCAGCTCGCTGTCCCGCCCGGCCGCCTCCCGCAGCAGCGCCTGCCGGTGCGCCGCGGCGGTGGCCCCGACCACCCCGGTCAGCCCGGCCAGCAGCACCAGCCCGGCGAGCATCGCCATCAGCCGTCGCGGCGAGTCCCGCGGCACCGGGACCCGCATCAGTCGAGGTACCGTGCGGCCGGCGGCGCCGGCACCACCGGGTCCAGACCGGTCAGCCAGCGGACGTACTCGGCCCGCCACCGGCCGTCGGCCCGCATCCGCTCCAGCACCCCGTTCACGAACCGGATCAGGTCCGGCTGGCTGCGCCGGACCGCGAACCCGTGCGGCTCGTCGGTGAACCGCGGCCCGCGCACCACCGTCGTCGGGTCCTGCGCGACCAGCCCGAGCAGCACGCTGTCGGTGGTGGAGATCGCGTCCACGTACCCCTGCTGCAGCAGCACCAGGCAATCGGTCCAGTCCACGACCGCCACCGGGATCGGCGCCGGTCGCTGGCCGGCGATCGTGTTGATCGAGGTGGTGCCGGTCGGCGCGCACACCTTGGCGCCGCCGAGGTCGGCGATCGACCGGTACGGGCTGCCCCGGCGGACCATGATCTTCTGCCCGGAGTCGAAGTAGTCGGTGCTCATCGCGACCTGCTGCAGCCGGTCGCAGGTGATCGTCATCGAGTCCGCGACCAGGTCGACCCGGCCGCTGTTCAGCGACGAGATCCGGTCCGCCGAGGAGATCGCCCGGAACTGCACCTTGTCCGGGTCGCCCAGCATCGCCGCCGCGATCGCGTGCACGAAGTCGATGTCGAACCCGGCCAGCTCGCCGTCGCGGATGAAGCCGAACAGGTTCTTGTTCTGGTCCACCCCCGCGATCAGGTATCCGCGCGCCGCGATCCGCGCCATCGTGCTGCCCGCCGGCATCCGCCCCGGCGCCGGCATCCGGGCCGGCGGCCGCAGGCTCGCCCGCGGGTCGCAGTCCGGCGCCGGCACCGCGGCCGGGATCCGGGCTGGATCCTGGACCCCGGGCGGCAGCGCGACCACCGGCCGGGCGGTCCGCGCCGACGTGACCGGGGCGCCGCCGCAGCCGGCGAGCCCCGCCGCCACCGCGACCAGAACGACCCGGAAAACCCATCCCCGCCTCATATCGCCGATCGTAGGCGGGGTTCAGACCTCCCATCCGTTTCAGTCGTGCCCGACCGGGACGGCCGACGCGCGGTCAGACGTGCGTCGCGGTCACGGCGTCGGGCCCGGCGAGGTTCGGCTCGGTCGCCGCGGCCGGCAGGAACCGGCCGACCAGGCCCCGCCACAGGCCGCCGCCGACCAGGCCGCCGATGAGCGGCGCGACGATCGGTATGTACCAGTAGAAGTTGCCGTACTGGTCCCGCATCGCCTCGCCGTACCCGGTGAGGAACGACGCCAGCCGCGGGCCGAAGTCGCGGGCCGGGTTGATCGCGTAGCCGGCGTCGGTGCCCCACGCCATCCCGATCCCGACCACGAGCAGGCCGATCACCACCGGAGCCAGGTTGGCCAGCGGCGGGTTGTTCCGGGACTCGACCAGCGCGAAGATCACGAACACCAGGATCGCGGTGCCGATGACCTGGTCCCGGAACGCGCCCCACTCGCTGACCGGCAGCGCTCCGTTGCCCGGCAGGGTGGAGAACACCGTCTGGGTCTTGATCGTGTTGCCGGGGTCGGCCTTCGCCAGCACCTCGCTGTAGTTCCACCGGACCAGCAGCGCGGCGACGAACGCACCGAGGGTCTGCGCGAGCGCGAACGGGGCCACCTTGCGCCACTGGAAACCGGCGAACGCGGCCAGCGCGACCGTGAGGGCCGGGTTGAGGTGCGCGCCGCTGACCCGGCCGGCGACGTACATGCCGAGCGTCGCGCCCAGGCCCCAGGCCCAGGCGATGCTGTCGTGGTCGCCGATGCCGCCGGCGGCTACCTGCGCCACGACGCCGAGACCGATCAGGATCAGGATCATCGTCCCGGCGAACTCCGCCGCGAGCTCCGGGAGCATCGAGGGTCGCCTGCCGATATCCGCCACGTGTGCTCCTGCCCTGGGCCGCGCACACCGAGGGGCGCGAGACGGTTGCGACCTCCCGGCCGGCCGAGAGGTCGCTGTCAGCTGTGCGCGACGCTAGGCAGGCCGAGATCACGCGTCAACGAACACCGGCCGACAATGCCCGTCCGCCGGGGATAGCGCCCGGCCGGCACCGTTGCTGGCCGCGGGCCACTGTCGCCGTCCGATGCGGCGCGTCATCGGCAAGGTGCGTGACGGGTTTGCGGGGGTGCGGGGTTGTGGTCTGGCCGGTTGTGCGCGCGCCGGGCTGATGGGTGGGGGCGTGCGGGCGGCCTAGCGTGGGCCCGCATGGGGCGGGTGTTGATGCTCAGTGACGATCCGCAGGTGGTGCGGGCGGCCGGGGACATAGGAGTGGACCTGACCGTCGTCTGCGGGGCGGGGCAGCGGGATTTCGGGATGGTGGCGATTCCGGACGGCACCCGCCAGGTGTTCGTCCAGGACTCGGTCGGGTTGGAGTCGGTGCTGTTCGGGCTGTACCGGGCCGGGGTGGATCCGGCCGGGTTCGACGCGATCTATTCAACTGACGAGGGTGGCGTCGTCACGGCCGCGGCACTCGGGCATTCCTTCGGGGTGCGGGCGATCGAGCCGCGGGTGGCGGCGTTGTTCCGGGACAAGTCGCTGGCGAAGGCGGCGCTGCGGGCGGCCGGTATCGAGGCGGCCGACTTCCGGGTGATCGAGGACATCGTCGAGTTCCCGGACGACTATGCGTTGCCGTTCCGGCCGGCGGTGCTCAAGCCGGTCGCCGGCGGGGCGACGTACCGGACCTACGTGGTGCACACCGAGGCCGAGCTGCGCGCGGTGGTCGCCCGGGAGCGCGACGACAAGCGGCACCGGGCGTACATCCTGGAAGAGTTCATGCCGGGCGACGAATGGCATGTCGACGGTGTGATGTTCGGCGGCGAGTTGCGGTTCGTCAGCGTCGGGTCGTACCAGAAGACCTGCCTGACCACGCTGGCCGAGAACGACTGGCTGCGGACGTTCAGCTTCGACCCGGTGCACGACGCCGACGTCTACGAGCGGGTGACGCCGCTGGCCGAGCGGGTGTTGCGGACGCTCGGGCTGGACAGCGGCGTGTTCCACATGGAGCTGTTCCACGACCGGGAGAGCGGGCGGCTGGCGTTCGGCGAGTGCGCGGCCCGGCGCGGCGGTGGGCTGATCGAGGAGCAGGTGTTCCGCAAGTTCGGGGTCAGCCTGGCCGAGGCGGCCCTGCGGTGCGCGCTCGGGGTGGCGCCGGTGATCGAGCCGGTGCGCCGGCCCGAGGCGGTCGGCAGCGTCTACCTGCCGTACACGAGCGGGGTGCTGCTCGCCACGCCGTCGGCGGAGGATCTGATCGCGCTGCCGAACGTCGAGTACGCGCTGGTCGAGTGGCCGATCGGGTTCACCACGCCGATGATGAAGAGCACGATCAACAAGGTGGGTCAGGTGCTGCTCACCGCCGGCTCGCGGGCCGAGCTGCTGCGCCGCGCTACGGAGATCGTCGGCTGGTTCGCCGAGCGGACGATCATCGTGCCGCCGAAGGCGACCGCCCGCCAGCTGCGCGAGTGGTACGCGCGGGTCGCCCCGGACGGCGGCCGAGCGGCCGCGGCGTGGAAGAACGGCAGCCGGGTCGGCTAGGCCATGTCTGCCAACCCTTCGGGCGAAGCGCGGGTTTCGGTAGCGGACCGGATCGGGTTGATCCGGTCGACGCTGGTGCCGTTTCCGGCGGCGGCCGGTGGGGTGCATCGGGACCGGTTCGGGCGGTTGGTCGAGCGGTACGGCGCCGACGCGGTGTTCGGGTACCTGCGGCGGCGACGGATCACGCATGCGGCGCTGGTGAGCCACGGCGACCACCCGGCGGTGGCCGACGACAGCGGGCCGTTCTGGTTGTTCCGGCAGGCCGGGTCGGCGATCCGGGAGGTGCATCGACGCGAGCTACCGCGGTTGGCCGCGGCGTTCGCGGCGCGCGGGGTGCCGCTGGTCGCGTTCAAGGGGCTGATGCTGGACCTGGCGCTGGGCAACACCGACGCCCCGACCCTGGGCGGGGATATCGACCTGCTGGTCCAGCGGGACACCCTGCCGGCGGCCCGGGACGTCATGGCGTCGCTCGGCTACGAGGTGGACCTGCGGGTCGAGAGCGGGCGGGTGCGGCGGATGCCGGCGCGGCTGACCCGGCTGACCGAGGGGTCGATCTATTCGTACGGGCAGTGCCAGCCGTACGACCGGCTGGTGGCGGTGCCGGAGCTGGACCCGCTGGCGGACCGGGTCCGGGCGCTGCTGCCGGCGAACTTCTGCCTGCTGGACGGGCGGCTGCAGCTGAAGCTCTCGGTCGACCTGCACTACAGCCTGAACCTGCTGGCCGACGACGCCGGCCTGCGGGTGAAGCCCGGCGAGGACGCCTGGTGGGCCGCCCCGCGGACGGTGCCGGTCGACGGCACGCCGGTGCGGACGCTCGGCGACGAGGTGCTGCCCTGGGTGCTGCTGCACCGGCTGTACGTGGACGCGATGGTGCTGCAGGAGACGACCATCAAGACGCTCTGCCACCTCAAGCTGCTGCACGCGTACGGGCGCCTGGACGTCGGGCACGTCCGCGCGGCGGCCCGGCGCTACCCGTATCTGGCGCCGTCGCTGCACTACGCGCTGCGGGCCGCCGACCAGCTCTGCGAGCTGGGCCTCGACCGCACCGGGCTGGCCGAGCCGGCGGAGCTGCGGGCGGCGCACGCGCCGACCATGAACGTCGGTGACTGCCTGCCCACCCTGCTCGATCTCGGCGTCGGGTTCGAGCTGGCCGATTCCGGCGGCGACGACGCCGAACTGACCGTCCGGGTCGGGTGAGGGGACGATGGTGGATCCGTGGTCCCGCTGCTCGCCGGCCGACCGGGCGGTGATCGAGGGCTTGCAGGGTCGGGTGGAACCGGTCGCGCCGGACGAGTTGATCGAGCGGCTGCACCGCCGGTACGCGGCCGGCGGCGCCGAGGTCGCGGTGGTCGACCGGGGCCGGGAGTGGACGTACGCGCAGCTGGGCGAGTGGGTGCACGGGCTGCGCGGCCGGCTTCGGGAGGCGTACCCGGCCGGGCCGGGGCGGGCCGTGTTCGCGGTGACCATCGACCGGTCGGTCGAGTTGATCGCGGCCGTGCACGCGGTCGCGCTGAACGGCGACGCGTACTGCCCACTCAGCCCGGACGACCCGGCCGCCTGGCGGGAGTCGGCGATCGCGCGCAGCGGCGCCGTCGCCACCCTCGTGCCCGCCGGCCCGGCGCCTGCCGGAGGCCTGGTGCCTGCCGGCAGTGTGGCGCCGACACTTGCCGTCGATCGGTGGGTGCCCGCGGCAACGCCGGGGGACCCGGCGACGCCGGGAGGCTCGGCAACGCCGGGGGACCCGGCAACGCTGGGGGACTCGGCGACGCCGGGAGACCTGGCGACGCCGGGGGACCCGGAGGGAGTCGCCGCCCCGGCGCGGCTGGGGGCGGATGATCTTGCGCAGGTGATCTTCACGTCCGGGTCGACCGGGCAGCCGAAGGGGGTGCGCTGTACGCATGTCGGCTTCGCGAACCGGGTTCGCTGGATGCAGCGCGCGTTCCCGCTGACGGGTGCGGACCGGGTTGCGCTGAAGACGCCGGTGACGTTCGACGTGGCCGGGTGGGAGCTGTTCTGGCCGCAGTACGCCGGGGCGCGGACCGTGGTCGTACCGCCGGGGGAGCATGCCTCGCCGGAGGCGCTGATCGCGACGTTCACCAAGCACCGGGTGACCGTCGCGCACTTCGTACCGTCGATGCTGCGGTTGTGGTTGCGGGCCGGTGGGGCCCGGCGCTGCCCGGACCTGCGGCTGGTGTTCTGCAGCGGTGAGGCGCTGACCGCGGACCTGGTCGAGGAGTTCACGAAGCAGTCGGCCGCGCGGCTGCACAACCTGTACGGGCCGACCGAGGCAGCCATCGACGTCACGCACTTCCCGGCCGGCGCCAGGTCGGACGGGGCCGGCCCGCGCGACCCGGTGCCGATCGGCCGCCCGATCGACAACACCCGGATGTATGTGCTCGCGCCGGACGGGACGATCTGCCCGCCGGGCGAGCTGGGCGAGGTGTGCATCGAGGGCGTGGGCGTCGCGGCCGGGTACGCCGGCGCGCCGGCCGCCGAGCAGCGCCGGTTCGACCCGCTGCCGGGGCTGCCGGCGCCGCCGGGCTGGCGCTCGTTCCGGACCGGCGACCTGGGCCGGTACACCGCGGACGGGCAGGTCGAGTTCGCCGGCCGCCGCGACGACCAGGTCAAGATCCGCGGCCAGCGGGTCGAGCTGGGCGAGGTGGCGGCGGCGCTGCGGGACCACGAGCTCGTGCTCGACGCCTGCGCGACGGCGTACCAGGGCGGCACCGGGCGGCAGTGCCTGGCGGCGTACGTGACGATCGACCCGGCCAGCGACGTGCCGGACCCGGTCGGCACGCTGGCCGAGCACCTGCTGGGTACGCTGCCGAGCCGGTCGGTGCCGGCCCGGATCGTGGTGCTCGACGAGCTGCCGCTGGGCGCGCACGGGAAGGTGGACCGGGCCCGGCTGCCGCTGCCCGCGCGGACCCGGCCCGACCTGCGGCAGCCGTACGAGCCGCCGGCCGGCCGGCTGGAGGCGATCATCACCGGGGTCTGGGCGCACGTGCTGGACCTGGACGAGGTCGGCCGGGACGACACGTTCACCGACCTCGGCGGCGACTCGCTGGCCGCGGTGGAGGCCTGGTTCCTGCTCGGTGACCGGCTCGGCCTGGACCACGACAGCGACCTGCTCGCCGCCGTGATCATGCAGGGTGACACGGTCGCGGCCGCCGCCCGGATCGCCGCCGAGGGCGGCCTGGGGTAGCGGACGGTGCGCAGGATCCTGCCGTTCACGCAGCCGTTGGCGTACGCGTACCAGTTCTACGCGTTCCCGCTGGGCATCCTGGCCGCCCGGCCGAAGGCGGCGGACTGGGTGCTGAGCAACTACCTGCAGGTCGTCTACGAGCCGACCGGTGAGGCCGCGCCGGTGCCGTTCGCGTTCTACCTGTACGACTACGCGGCGAGCCCCTGGCTGGAGACGCTGCGGCTGAACCGGGAGTGGTGCTCCCGGCCGGGTAGCGACATCACCGGCATCGTCCGGGACGCGCTGGCCAGCGACTTCTACGTGTATCTGACGCTCAACGAGCGGTACGTGCCGCAGCGGAAGGCGTACCGGGTCCGGGATTTCCCGCACGACGTGCTGATCCGCGGCGTGGACGACGAGCAGGGCACGTTCGAGCTGTACGGCTACGACCACGAGCTGCGGTTCCGGGACAGCCGGCTGCCGCAGGCCGACCTGCCGGCCGCGTACCACGAGACCGGGCCGGGGCCGTTCTACGACGTGCCGTTCACGCTCTACCGGTACGCCGACGGCGGCGGGTACACGTTCGACCCGGCGTACCTGGCGCAGGGGCTGACCGAGTACCTCGACTCGGTGAACAGCTCGCGGCACTTCCAGGGCCTGCGCGATCCGTGGCCCCGGGTGTACGGGATGGCCACCTACGACCTGCTGGCCGGGTACCTGGACGAGTACGCCCGGGGCGCGGTCCGGTACGACATCCGCAACCTGCAGGTGCTCTGGGAGCACAAGCGGATCATGGTCGCCCGGCTGGAACGGTGTGTCCAGCTGGCGCCGGCGGTCGGCGAGCTGGTGGGCGACTACCGGCGGGTGGAGCGCAAGGCGTGGGCGCTGCGGGCGCTGATGCTGGCGCACCGGGCCGGCCGCCCGGTGCGCGACTTCGGCGCCGCCGCCCAGGCGCTGCTGGCGGAGATCCGGGCCGCCGAGCGGCCGCTGCTGCAGCGGTTCGCCGCGGCGCTGGGCGGCTGAGTCGCCGCCCGGCAGAGCAGCCCGGCAGAGCAGCCCGGCAGAGCAGCCCGTCAGAGCCGGCCGTCAGAGCAGCCCGCGGCGGACGGCCTCGACCCCGCCCTGGAACCGGCTGGTCGCGCCGAGCGTCGCCATCAGCTCCGAGATCTGCCGGCGGCAGGTGCGGATCGAGACGCCCAGCCGGCGCGCGACCGCCTCGTCCTTCGCGCCGGTTGCCAGCAGCTGCAGGATCGACCGGCGGGTGTCCGCGCCCACCCAGGCCGGCTGCGGGTCGTCCGGGGCGAACCGGCGGGCCTGGTTCCAGGTCTGCTCGAACACCGCGGCCAGCCGGGCGACCGCGAACGGCTGGCGCAGCACGACCGCGGGACCCCCGGTGCCCGGCCCGTCCGGCCGCTCGGCCGTGGCCGGCTCGTCGGCCGGCAGCAGCAGGCAGACCCGGCGGTCGATCAGCACCAGCAGCAGCGGCAGCTCGGCCGCGGTGCGGAACTCGGCCCGGTCCGAGCTGACCGTGTCGACCAGCCCTTCGGTCGGCAGGTGGTACCGGGCCGAGTGCTGGTAGATCGTGCGGACCCGGGCGCCGCGCGCCTGCGCGTTGGCGTACCAGTTCGCCAGCAGCAGCGGGTGGTGCGCGCGCGGCCACATCAGCGCGAGCTCGCCGCGGCAGTAGCCGATCTCGGTGCAGATCAGCCGGTTCAGCTCGTCGACCTCGGTCACCAGCTGCACCGTGTCGACGGCTTCGGCGTCCCGCCTGGCCTCGTGCACCGGCAGCAGCATCTGCAACCGGTCCCGCAGGCCTTCGGCGTACGCGGTGCGGCGGCGTACCTCGGCCTCGATCGGCTGGACCAGCTTGGCCATCGCGAGCCGGGGCGACACGGCCCGCCAGCCGTCGTGCGTCCGGTCCCGCTCGATCACCCGCAGGTCCACCAGGGCCCGCCGGGCCCGGTCGACCTGCTCCGCCGACGCGCCGGTGAGCTCGCTGAGCCGCTCCCGGTCCCAGCTGCCGGACTCGACGACGTACTCGTAGCCCTGCCGCAGCAGGTCGTCGAAGTCGCCCCAGGCGGCTACCGGCTCCAGCACGCCACCCTCGCAGATCTCGGCCCCCGGCGGCACCGCCCCGCGCGGCGGGATCGGACCCGGCGATACGAAGCGGTCGATTCGGCTCCGATGCTAGGCAGCTTGCGGCCAGCCGCGACCGGTCCGGCGGGCACCCCGCCCGTTCGCGCGGGCTTCATCTCCCGGACGTGCGGCATTCGCGGCCAGCCGGGCGGAGTCGGCCGGGCCAGGCAACGTTTTCACCGCCTCGGCGGTTCGGAACCGCCTCGGCGGTTCGGCCGCTGCCGCCGTGATCGAGGTCAGGCCAGTTCGAGCGTCGCGGCGCTGCGGGCGCGCACCTCGAGCAGCCGCAGCAGCGTCACCCCGGCGACGCCGTACCCGACGCCGAGCAGTACCTCGGCCAGCAGCGCGGGGCCGGCGTCGGCGAGACCGCCGCCGGCGGCGAGCGACCGGGCCGCGGCCAGGCCATGCGTCAGCGGCAGCCAGCCGCTGATCCGGGCGAGCCCGGGCGGCAGCGCGTCGAGCGGTACGTCGGCGCCGCTGAGCAGGAGCAGCAGGCCGAACAGGATGTTCGACAGCACGGCCGTGTCCCGTAGCCGCAGCCCGATCGCGGCGTTGATCAGGCCGAGCCCGGTACAGCCGAAGGCGGCCGCCGCGATCGCCAGCGCCACCGGGGCGAGGGTGCCTACCCGCACCGGCACGCCGAGCAGGGCACTGCCGGCGAGGTAGCCGAACAGCGCGACGCCGACGCCGTTGAGCAGCACCGGCAGCAGCCGGCCGAGCAGCAGGGCCAGCCGGGGCGCCGGCGAGAGCAGCAGGATGCCGAGCGTGCGCTGCAGCCGCTCGCCCACGACCGTGCTGGTCGCGCCGAACAGGCAGGGCATCGCGCTGTACTGGACCGCGTTGCCGATCACGAAGAACGCGTCCGACCCCACGCCGGACGCCCGCCCGATGTACGCGAACAGCAGGATCTGCCCGAGCGGGGCGACCAGCAGCGAGGGGACCAGGATCCACGGCGAGGTCCAGCCGAACAGCGCGCGGTAGCTGGTGATGCCGCCGATGGTGAGGATGCGCAGCCAGTTCATGACCGCCCTAACTCAGCGAGAGGGTGCCGTGCCGGCGGGCCGAGCGCAGCACGGCCCCGGCCAGCCAGGCGCTCGCGACGCAGTAGGCGGCCGCTATCCCGGCGCAGGCGGCGAGGTCGGCCCAGGCGGGCCGGCCGGCACTGGCTGCCCGGACCGCGCGCATCCCCCAGGTCGGCGGCAGCAGCCAGGACAGCCCGCGGACCCAGGCCGGCAGCAGCGCGACCGGCACCAGGAAGCCGCACAGCAGCCAGACCGGAAACTCCAGCGCGCCGCCGAGCGCCCACACCGTCCGGTACCGGACGACCGTCACCGACAGCAGGAAGCCGAGCACGGCGAAGGCGGCCGCGGTGACCAGGAGCGCGAGCGCGAACACGGCCGGCTGGTCCGGGGCGATGTGCGCGCCGAAGACCAGCCGGGCCCACAGCAGCGTGGCCACGATCGCGTACCCGCCGACGGTCGAGACGGCCAGCACGATCGACGCGACCGACAGCGCGAACGGCGCCGGCGCGGCGACCAGCAGCTCCAGCGTGCCGAACCCGCGTTCCCGGCGCAGGATCGCGCTCGCGCTGGAGCTGATCGCGGTCCAGATCGTCATCACGCTCGCGCCCAGCGCCGCGTAGGTCAGCGCGTCCGGGTCGCCGCCCACCCGGTAGATCAGCAGCGCGGTGGTCGCGAAGAACATCGGCCAGACCAGCTGCATCACGCCGTCGAACGCCGACCGGTGCATCATCCGCAGCTGCAGCCACCAGGTGACGGCGACCAGCCGCAGCACCCGGCGCGTCACGCCGCCCCCTGGTCGCTCACCAGCTCGACGTACGCGTCCTCCAGGGTCGGCGCCCGGACCGCCACGGTGCCGATCTGCCGGTCGTCGAGGCAGCCCAGGATCCGCGCGGTCAGCTGGGTCGCGGGCTCCGTACGGACCAGCAGCACCTGCCCGCCGGCCCGCTCCTCGACCGTCACCGAGCACACCCCGGGCAGCCCGCGGATCAGCTCGACGGTGCCGGCCGGTACGCCGCGGCCGGACACCTCCAGCACGCTCCCGGCGCCGACCCCGGCCTTCAGCCCGGCCGGGGTGCCCTCGGCCACGATCGACCCGCCGCGGATGATCGAGATGCGGTCGCAGAGCTCGTCCGCCTCGTACATGTAGTGCGTGGTGAGCAGGATCGTGCGCCCGGCCGCGGCGAGGTCGGCGATCGTGGTCCGCAGCGTCCGGGCCGCGACCGGGTCCAGCCCGATCGACGGCTCGTCCAGGAGCAGCACCGGCGGGTCGTGCAGCAGGCCGCGGGCGATGTGCAGCCGCTGCCGCATGCCGCGGGAGAAGCCCTCGACCCGGTCCCGCTGCCGGTCGGCCAGGTCGACCAGGTCCAGCAGGTACCCGATCCGGCGCCGCTGCTCGCGGGCCGGCACCGCGTACAGCTCGGCGAAGTAGCGCAGGTTGTCGTACGCCGAGAGCCGGTCGTACAGGCCCCGGTCGCCGCCGAAGACGTACCCGATCCGGCGCCGGACCTCCGCCGGCCGGGAGGCCACGTCGTGGCCGAGCACCCGGGCCGTGCCGGCGGTCGGCAGCAGCAGCGTGGTGAGCACCTTGATGACCGTCGTCTTGCCGGCGCCGTTCGGGCCGAGCAGCCCGTACGTCTCGCCCGGCTCGATGCCGAAGCTGATCCCGCGGACCGCCTCGACAGCCGGCCGGCGGCGACCGGACAACCCGGCCCGCTGCCGGTAGTCGCGGCGGAGCCGGTCGACCTCGACGGCGGCCATTCTTCTCCTCGGAATTCCCGAAATCACGCTGCTCGGGCCAGTCAGGGTATGGCCCTGAGTTCCGCCGAACGGCGCCCGGCAATCGGGAACTTCCGGCCTGGCCGGAAGCGGACAGGGCCGCCGATGCGGCGAATCCGGCGGTTCGCCGGCGCCGCCCGAAAGGGCGGTACGGGCCGGGTTGACGGGCTCGAAATGACGTGCCTATCGTCGCCGACGGTGGGCTCGCAAAACAGATCAGGAATGTTTCGGTCGGCCGGCGAGTTCGCCGGCACGCATTTCCTGAATTCGTCGGTGCGGAGCGGGAGGTGCGCGTGGATCGGGTCCCGGGCGAGACTCCCGCGCCGCTGGAACAGCACGACATCGCCGTTGACATCGGCGGCACCAGCTGGCTGGTCGGGCGCTGGGACGGCGAGCTCCAGATTCTCGGGCACGGGCTGGTCAGCGCCCGGCCGGCCGGCACGGTGACCGAGATCGCGGCGGCATTCGCGCTGGCCGGCGCGCTGGCCGATCGGGGCGGCCCGGCCGGTCCGGTCGGTACGGCCGCGCCGCGGACCGCCGGTTGTTCGTTCGCCGGCGCCGTCGACCGGTCCGGACGGGTCGAGGCCTGGCCGAGCCGGCCGAGCTGGGTCGGCTTCCCGCTGCGTACCGCGCTGGCCGCCGCCCTGCGCGGCACCGCCGACCGGCCCGGCGCCCCGGGCCAGCCCGGCGTCCCGAGCCGGCCCGGCGCTCCGGGCCAGCCCAGTGCCCCGAACCAGGCCGGCGCCCCGAACCAGGCCAGTGCCCCGAACCAGCCCGGCGCCTCGGGCCAGCCCGGCGTCCCGAACCGACCCGGCGCCTCGGGCCGGCACGGGCCGGCCGAGCCGGCCGTGTCGATCGAGGACGACGGGTACTGCGCGGCGCTGGGCGAGTCCCGGCTGGGCGTCGCCCGGGGGCTGGCCGACCATCTCACCCTCACCCTCGGCACCGGCATCGGCGGCGCCTGGACGGTGGCCGGCCAGGTACGCCGCCCGGTGGCCGCGGGGGCGCGCACGATCGGTCACCTCCGCGCGCTCGACCAGCACCGCGTCTGCCGCTGCGGGGCGGCCGGCTGCCTGCAGACCGTGCTGGCCGACCTACCCGGTGCGGCGGCCGGCGGTGACCCGCCCGGCTGGGCCGAGGGCGGCTGGGCGGCCGGCGGCTGGGCGGCCGGGCGGCGGTTCGTGGAGGTGGTGGCCGACCTGGCGCAGGCGACCGGCGTGGCCACGGTCGTCCTGACCGGCGGGCTGACCGGGCTGCGCTGGCTCGCCGGGTACCTGCGGGACGGGTTCGGCGCCGAGGGGGTGACATGCCTGATACCGCGTCGCGGGGATCGCTCCTCGCTGCTGGGAGCGACGATCCGCTCGGCCTGACCCGCCTCCCGGCCCCGCGCCGGCGGGTCCGGCTGGTCGTCTTCGATCTGGACGGCACCCTGATCGACTCCGAGGGCACCGCCGTGCGGGCCTTCGAGGAGGCGTACGCGCTCTGCGGCGGCGCCGGGCCGGCCCCGGTGGCCGGCTTCCGGGCGGCGGCCGGGCTGCCGTTCGAGCAGATCTGCGCCCGGCTGGGCCTGCCCGCCGGGATGCCCGCGGCGTTCCGCGCCGCGTCCCGGCGCCGGGTCGGCGAGCTGGCCTGCCACACCGGCATCGAGGCGCTGCTGCGCCGGCTCACCGGGCCCGGCCTCGCGCTCGCGGTGCTGACCGGGAAAGACCGCGGCCGGACCCTGGAGATACTCGAGCTGCTCGGGCTCGACCGGCATTTCCAGGCGGTGGTCACGCCGGACGACCCGCCCCGGGGAAAGCCGCATCCCGACGGCGTCCGGTGGCTGTGCGACGAATTCCTGGTCGGCCCGGCAGAAGCCGTGATGGTCGGGGATTCGGTCGCCGACATACAGGCCGGGCAAGCCGCCGGAGCCGCTACTATCGGCTGCCTGTGGGGGGCCGGGATACCGGCCGCACTGCGCGCGCAGCGGCCCGACCACCTCGTCGAGAACGTCGCTGATCTCGATAGACTTCTGTCCCAGCTGACCGGCGAAGCCGGGTTTCATCGCAGACCGAAGGATTCGATGAGCGACGTCCGGATAGCGCGTATCCCTGGTTCCAAGAGCCTCACGAATAGGATTCTCGTGCTGAGCGCGGCGAGTGCCGGCCGCTCGGTGCTGCACGAGCCGCTGGACTCCGACGACACCCGGGCCTGCGCCGCGGCGCTGCGGGCGATGGGGTACGCGGTCGATGACGCCGACCCGGCGCGCTGGGTGGTGGAGGGCACCGGACGGGGGCCGACCCGCGACGCGGCCGAGGTCTACTGCGCCGACGCCGGCACCGCGGCGCGCTTCCTGCCGCCGCTGGCCGCGACCGGGCACGGGCGGTTCGTCTTCGACGGCTCCGACCAGTTGCGCCGCCGGCCGCTCGGCCCGCTGCTGGACTCGCTGGCGCGGCTCGGCGCCGGCATCACCCGGCGGTCCGGGTCGGATCTGCCGTTCGAGCTGCACGCCACCGGCCTGGCCGGCGGTCCGGTGGCGGTCGCCTCGACCGCGAGCAGCCAGTTCCTGTCCGGGCTGCTGATGGCCGGGCCGCTGATGTCGGACGGCCTCGCGCTGGCCGGCGGGCCGCGGGTCAGCCAGCCGTACATCGACATGACGATCGCGTTGATGGCCCGGTTCGGCGTGCCGGCGAGCCGCGACGGGGACGGCGGCATCCAGGTGCCGGCCGCGCCGTACCGGCCGGTCGACGTCCGGGTGGAGCCGGACGCCTCGACCGCGTCGTACTTCTTCGCCGCGGCGGCGCTCACCGGCGCCGGGATCGTGGTGCCCGGGCTGGGCAGCGGCAGCGCCCAGGGCGACCTGCGGTTCGTCGAGATCCTGCGCATGATCGGCGCCGAGGTGACCGTCGCCGAGGACCGTACGACGGTGGCGGGGAGCCCGGCGCTGCGCGGCGGATTCACCGTCGACATGAACGACATCTCGGACACGATGATGACGCTGGCCGCGATCGCGCCGTACCTGGACGAGCCGATCACGATCACCGGGATCGGCCACGCGCGGCTCAAGGAGTCCGACCGGGTGGCGGCGATGGCGGCGAACCTGGCCGCCTGCGGCATCACCGTGGACGAGGCGCCGGACCGGCTGACGATCCACCCCGGCCAGCCGCGGCCGGCGACCATCGCCTGCCACCGCGACCACCGGATCGCGATGTCGTTCGCCGTTCTCGGGCTGCGTGCCGACGGGATCGTGCTGGACGACCCGGCCTGTGTCCGCAAGACGTTCCCGGGCTTCTTCGCGGAGTTCGGCCGGCTGTTCGGATCGGGCTGATGGGCCGCCGGGTGCTGGTGATCGGGGCGGGCTGGGTGGCCCGGCACGTCCACCTGCCGAGGCTGCTGGCCAGCGGTCAGGTGAGCGAGCTGACCGTCACCGACCTCGATCCGGTCGCATCCGGCGCGGTCGCCCGCGAGTTCGGCATCGCGCAGCTCACCCCGGGCCGGGCCGCGCCGGCCGATCTCGTCGTGATCACCACCCCGCCCGCGAGCCACGCCGCGCTGGCCACCGAGGCGCTGTCCCGCGGCGTCGACGTCGCGGTGGAGAAGCCGCTCGCCACGGATGCCGCCGACGCGGTGGCGCTGTCCGAGCTCGCCGCCCGGCAGGGCCGCCGGCTGCACGTGTTCCACACGCCGCGGTACCGGGCGGACGTACGGCTGCTGACCGAGCTGGTCCGCTCCGGCCGGCTCGGCGACATCGGCCACTGCTCGGTCCGCTGGCTGCGCCGCAGCGGGGTACCGGCCACCGCCGGCACCCGCGCGGACGGGCTCGTCTGGGACCTCGGCGCGCACCTGGCCGACCTGGTCACCGGCCTGCTGCCGGCGGGGGTGGCCGGGACCGTGGTCGCCGGCGGCCGCCGCGCCGAGGTCGGCCGCGACGATGTCGCCGGTTGGTACCCGCCCGGTGCCGCGGCGTTCCGGCCGCGGCTGCCGGAGCTGGTCGACGTCCGGGCGGCGGCCGTGCTCGCGCCGGGCTGGACCCTGGCGCTGCACGCCGCCTGGGCCTGCTCGACCGCGCGGGACCGGGTCGAGGTCGAGGTGGTCGGCAGCGCCGGGCACGCCCGGCTGCAGACCCTGTTCGGGCTCAGCCCGGACCGGCAGCGGCTGCGCGGCCCGGCGCTCACCGTCACCGACGCCCGGTCCGGCCGGCAGGAGGCGCTGGTCCCGCTGCCCAGCCACCAGCCGACCGAGTACGACGCGCAGTGGGCGCCGGTCTGGTCCGCCAGCGACGGCCTGGACGATCTCGCCCAGTCGGTCCGGACCGTCGCGCTGTGCGCCGCGATCCAGGCCGCCGTCACCAGCGAGACCGCGGTGGCCATCCCGGCCGTCCCGGCCGCGCCGGCGGACGCGGCATGAGCGGGCGCGCGTGGAGTCTCCTGCCGGGTCCGGACGCCGACCACCGTCCGGTGGCTACCGCACCCGACGCGACCACCAGGGCGGAGCCGGCATGAGCGGGTCGCTCGCGCTGCTCGGCGCCGCGCCGGTGCGGACCCGGCCGTACCCGGCGTGGCCGGTCGCGCCCGACGGCGCCGCGGCCGGCCTCGCCGAGGTGCTCCGATCCGGCGTCTGGTGGCAGTCCGGTGCCGGTGCCGCGGAGCGGCTGGAACGCGCGCTGGCCGGCTGGTTCGGCGTCGAGCGGGCGGTCGCGGTCAGCAACGGGACCGCCGCGCTGGAGGTGGCGCTGCGCGCGCTGCGGATCGGCGCCGGGGACGAGGTGCTGGTCCCGGCGATGACGTTCTTCTCGACGGCGAGCGCGGTGGCGGCGGTCGGCGCCGGCCCGGTGCCGGTCGACGTCGACCCGGGCACGTACAACGTCGACGTCGCGGCGGCGGAGCGGCGGCTGTCGCCGCGGACCCGGGCGTTGATCGTGGTGCACCTGGCCGGCCAGCCGGCCAACCTGGTCGCGGCCCGCGCGTTCTGTGACGGGTACGGGCTGGCGCTGGTCGAGGACAGCGCGCAGGCCATCGCCGCCGAGTGGGCCGGTATCCGGGTCGGCACCGCCGGTGACCTGGCCACGCTCAGCTTCCAGGCGGCGAAGCTGCTGCCCGGCGGCGAGGGCGGCGCGGTGCTGGTGGCCCGCGACGCCGCGCTGGGCCACCGGGTCGAGCTGCTGGCCAACTGCGGCCGGCCACGCGGGCACGGCGGCTACGAGCACGCCGTGCTCGGCGGCAACGCGCGGATCAGCGAGTTCAACGCGGCCGTGGTGGAGGCACACCTCCCGGGCTACCCGCGGCTGGCCGATACGCGCGCGGCCGGCGCGGCGGCGGCGATCCGGGCGCTGCCCGCCGGCGTACCGGTGGTCACCGACCCGCGGGTGACCCGGCACGACTGGTACATGCTGATGCTGCGTACGCCGGCCGAGCTGGGTGCCGCCGGGGTCGGCAACGGCCTGCTGGCCGCCGCGCTGTCGGCCGAGGGCATCCCGGCCAAGGTGCTGTTCCCGGTCTGGTGCACGCTGCCTCCCTTCGCCGGCCGGACCGTCGCCGACCTCGACTGCCCGGAGGCCGCGGCGGCCGCCGCGGCGGGGATCTGGGTGCACCACCGGATGCTCACCGACGCCGACTTCGCCGGGGACCTGGCGACCGCCTGGGATCGGCTGCTGCGCGCCACCGACCTGCTGCGCGCGCTGGCCCGGGACGACCTTCCGGACGGCGCCGGGCTGGGCCGGCGTGGCTGACCTGGACCGGCTCGGCCTGGTCGTGGTCAAGCCGGACGGGGTGGCGCAGTCGCGGACCGCGGCCGTCGTCGACTTCCTGCGGCAGCGCGGGTTCCGGCTGCTCGCCTGCCGGCAGCTCATGCTCGACCCGCCGCGCCGGGCCGAGCTGTACCGCACCACCCGGGCCGGCGGCCGGCTGGACTGGGAGCTCAACGGGGTCCTCTACGCGCTCGGGCCGGTACACGCGCTGCTGGTCGACGGCCCGCCGGGGGCCGGGTTCGATTCGGCGGCACACCGGCTCTCCGCTGGGCTGAAGGGATCGTTCGTCCCGGCCCGGGCCGCCGCCGGGACGCTCCGCGCCGACCTCGGCGCGCTGAACCCGGTGTTCAATCTCGTCCACACCACCGACGCCACCGGGGACCTGGACCGCGAGACCGCGGCGCTGTTCGACCGCCCGATCCGGGACGTGGTCCGGGACGGCCGCGGCACGCCCGGCCCCCTGCGGGCCGGCGGGCGCCCGGAAGGCGGTGGCGGGCTGGCGGGCGGCTGGTTGCCGGCGCCCGGCCACGGGCCGGCGGCCGGCGGTCCAGCAGCCGGCGGTGGGCCGTTCCGGCTGTGGTCGACGGTCTCGACCACGCTGCGGTCCTGGCTGGTACGGCAGGCCGGGCCGGAAGCGGCGGCCCCGCTCGCCGAGGTCGGCTGGCCCGCCGACAGCGCCGGCCCCGGCGTGCCGGCGCTCCGCCGCGCCGCCGAGGCCTGGACCGGCCTGCTCGCGGCGGCCCGGCCGTACGTCGACCAGGCCACGCTCGGGCGGCTCGCCGGGGTCCGTACCGGGGCCTGGTCCTACCCGGACTTCCGCGCGACCGGCGCCGCGCCGGCGTGGCCGGCGTACCTGACGTACACCACCATCCGGTACCTGGACCTGTGCCTGGAGCGCGGCGATGCCGGCTAGCCCGGATGTTGTGGTCGTCGGCGCCGGCGTGATCGGGCTCGCGGTCACCCGGGCGCTCGCGCTGGCCGGGCTGGACGCGGTCTGCGTCGGGCCGCCGTACACCGAGCCGGGCACCGCCGCGCTGGCCGCCGGCGCGATGCTCGGCGCGATCGGCGAGGTGGAGTGCGGCTGGGCCGGGCCGGCCGCGCGCGCCGAGCTGGACTTCCGGGTCGCCGCGCAGCGCCGGTACCCGTCGTTCCTGGCCGAGCTGGCCGTTGGCGGGCCGGCCGGCGGGCCGACCGGCGGGCCGACCGGCGGGCCGACCGGCGGGCCGATCGGCGGGCGGGCCGGCGGCGGGCGGCCGATCCGGGCCGGGATGGGCACGGTGATCGTCGCGAACCTGGTCAACCACGCCGACCGGGAGAACCTCGCCGCGATGGCCGCCGCCGCGGCGGCGAGCGGGCTGCCCGCCGAGCCGGTGCCGGTCGACGCGGTACCCGGCCTGCGCCCGGCCCGCGGCCACGAGCCGGTCGCGGCGCTGCACCTGCCCGCCGAGGGCTGGGTGGTCACCGCCGACCTGCTCGCCGCGCTCGACGACGCCGTCCAGGACCGGCGGGTCCGCGCCACGGTCACCGAGCTGGTCCCCGGCCCGGACCGGGTCACCGGCGTACGGCTGGACAGCGGCGACGCGATCAGCGCCGGCCACGTCGTGCTCGCCGCCGGGGCCGGGATCGCCCGGCTCGCCGAGCGGTGGCCGTTCCCGGACCGGGCGCCGGCGCCGCGGCTGCTCGCCGGCAAGGGCGTCAGCCTGCTGGTCGACGGGCTGCCCGACTTCCCGTACGTGCTGCGCACGCCGAACCGGGACTTCGCCTGCGGCACCCACGTCGTACCGCAGCAGGACGGCGGGGTCTACCTCGGCGCCACCAACCGCATCTCGGCCACGCCCGGTGGTAGCCCGGGCGTCACCCTCGGCGAAGTGCACGCCCTGCTGCACAGCGCGATGCACGAGATCAACACCGACTTCCGGACGGCGCTGCTGCGCTCGGTCCGGTACGGGATGCGCCCGCTGGTGGCCGACCACGTCCCGCTGCTCGGCGGCACCGGCGTACCGGGGCTGTCGATCGCCACCGGCACGTACCGCAACGGGATCCTGATGGCGCCGCTGTTCGCCGACCTGCTCGCCGCCGAGATCGCCTCCGGACAGCCGGCGCCGGGCAACCCGTTCTCGCCGCGGGACCCGGGCCGGGCGCGCCAGGACGAGGCCGCCGGCATCGAGGCGTTCACCGCCGGCGTCCGGCACCTCACCTCGTTCATCCTCGAGCCCGGTGGGCACCTGCCGTACGACCGGGAGCGGGAGCTGGCCGCGTTCCTCGCCGGGCTGGGACGGCTGGCCATCGCCGACGACGGCGGCCGGGAACGGCTGCGCGCGCTGCTCGCCGAGACCCCGATCGCCGAGCTGGTGCCGCAGCTGTTCTACGACCTGGCGCAGGCCGACCGGGACGGCGCGCCGCCGGCGCCGCGACCGCCGTGAGGCTGGCCGGCGGCCGGCGGCTGCGGGTGCTCGGCCCGCTCACCGAGGGCCGCTCGTACGACGTGTTCGAGGTGCTGGACGAGGCCGACGGGCGCCGGCTGGTCGCGAAGGTCGACCGGCGCGGCACCGGCCGGCTCGACCACGAGCACGCGGTGCTGCGGCTGCTCGCCGGCTCCGGCGTGCCGGCGGCGGCGCCGGTCGGGCTGGACCGGGTGGCCGGCGCCGGCTACCGCTGCCTGCTGCTCGAACACCATCCCGGCGCGGCCCCGGACGATCCGGCCGGCTACCGGCGCTGGGGCGCCGACCTGGCCCGCCTCAGCACCCTGGACTGGCAGGCCGCCGGCTGGCCGGTGCGCCGGGCGCGGCCGATCGACGCGGCCGGCCTGCAGGCGCAGCACCTGGCCACCGTACGGCGACTGCACCGCTACCTCGGCGGGCTGGCCGCGACCGTCGGCGCCGTCCGGATCCCGGCGACGCCGGTGGTGCTCACCCACGGCGACCCGGCGCCGGCGAACTACCTCTACCACGCCGGCCGCGGCGTACTGCTGGACTTCGAGCTCACCCGGCCGGCACCGCGCGGCATCGACGTCGCCCGCGCGGCGCTCGTACTGCGGCTGACCTGCCCGGACGAGCGGTGGGAGCCGGCGCTGCGGGAGTTCCTGCGCGGCTACCGCGGCCGGGTCGGCTGGTCGCCGGCCGAGCACTGGAAGACCTGGCTCTCGGTGGCCGGCGTGCAGCTGCTGGCCTGGCGGGTCGCCGCGCGCCGGCAGCCGCGCACCCCGCCCTGGCAAGGCGTCATCACCGCGCTGACCGGGCTGCTCGCGCACCGGCTGCCGGGCTGATCGGGATGCCGTGCTGATCGAGGTCTGCGGCGCGGACGGCGCCGGGAAGTCCAGTCTGATCGACCGGTTGCGCCGCCGGCTGGCCGACACCCGCCAGGCCCGGGCGTACGAGCGGGTGCTGCGCAGCGACGGGCGGAACGTGCTGGAGTGGGCCGCGGACACCACCGGCGAGCCGTTCGACGCCGGCCAGCTCGACGTGGTGGTGATCCTCGACGTGCTCCGCCAGGCGCACGGGGACCTGCACCTCTACCAGCGGAATCCGACCTCGCACGCGTTCGTCAGCTTCTACCACGCGGCGCTGCTGGCCCGCCTGCACGGCAGCGGCCAGCAAGGCACGGCGAACCTGCGCCAGCTGCTGACCCTGCTGCCGCACCCCGACCTCTCGTTCCGGATCATGGTGCCGGCAGACGTGGCGCTGGCCCGGCTGCGCGAGCGGGCCAAGGGCGACACGCTGCTGGCCGCGCCCGACCCGGCGAGGGCGGCCGCCGCCGCGGCGACGAGCTGGGCCGCCGCGGCCTGGGCGCTGCCGTACCAGCAGGTCGTGCTGGACGGCACCCGGCCCGCCGACCTGGTCGCCGACCAGGCCTTCGAGGCGCTCCGCGGGCTGCTCGACGGTCAGCCGGCCGGCGGGCCGGCCAGCAGCGGGGCGAGCTGATCGGCGCCGATCCGGTCGGCGTCGCCGCGCGGCGGCACCCACATCAGCCGCGACCCGGCGTTGTACGCGGCGGCCCGGCCGGCCGCGGTGCCCATCGGCACGACCGCCAGCTCGCTGCGGTCATGCCGGAACGACCGCAGCAGCCGGACGCCCCAGTCGACGTGGATCTCCGCCGGGGCGAAGTAGGCGAGCTTGATGATCGGCGCCGGCAGCTGGGCGAGCAGGTCGATCGCGGCGGCCAGCTCGTCGATGCCGGCCGGCGGGTCGTCCCGGTGGATCATCGGCAGCGGCACGATTCCGGCCGCGTCGATCATCTCGACGCCGCGCCGGCCCTGCTCCACCGCGTCGACCGGGAACTGCAGGTGCGTGACGATCGTGCCGCGCGACCGGCCGATGACCGCGGCGAGGTTGTCCAGCCCGGGCACCGTGGTCATCGCGCTGACCCGGAACCCGGCGCCGGCACCGGGTTCGCGCGGCGGCGCGCCGGTGGCCGGGCTGTCCATGTCGATCTCGAACCACTTCCAGGGTGGGCCGATCTCGGCGACGCTCTCGACCTCGACGACGATCCGCTCCGGATCGACGGCCGTGAGTAGCTCCACCGCTGCGCCTCCGCTCTCCAGCCCCGCCCCGACCGTACCCGGGCCCGGACGGCGGGCCGCGCGGGCGGCCGTCGTTCGCGCCGCACAAGCCGCGGCCCGGCCTTGTGCTCCCGGCCCGATGGCCGCGGCCGCCGCCGCGCCTACCGTCGGAAGCACATTCTCGAAGGAGGCGCACCATGCCAAGTCCCTGTCGTCCTGCTGCTGTGGCGGGGATTGCTGGCGATCGCGATCGGGGTGGTGTCGGTCGTCTGGCCGGGCATCACCGTCGGCGCGTTCGTGATCGTGTTCGCGGTCTACGCGTTCCTGGCCGCCGCCACCGACACGGCCCGGGCGTTCGGCAGCGCCGCGCCGCCGGTCGCCGGCGACCGGCTGCTGGCGCTACTGTCGGTGGCCGCCGGGGTGGTCGCGTGGCCTGGCCGGACATCCCGGCCTACCCGTTGACCCTCTGGGTGGCGGCATGGGCGTTCGTCACCGGGTTCGTCGAGACCGGGCTGGCGTTCCGGGCCGGCGAGACCGTCGGGGAGCGGAGCATGTTCGGGCTCACCGGGCTGGTGTCGATCGCCCTCGGCGTCGTGCTGGCGATCCGCCCGGACATCGGCGCGCTGACCCTGGCCACCGTCTTCGGCCTGTTCAGCCTCGGCGACGGCATCTCCATGCTGACCATCGCGGCCGACCCGGCGGCTCCACTCTCCCCGGCCGCCCGCGCCGCCTGACCGGCGAGCCTCGACGGCCCCGCTGGACGGGCCGCGAGCCGCCCGGGCGGGGCCGGCCGGCGATGGCGGCGTGGAGGCCGCCAGCCGGGCCGCGGAACAGCGACTGTCGGCCGTCGCGGCGGTCGTGAACGCCCGGGTCGTCGAGGTCAGCGGCGACGTGCGCGACCACCTGATCCAGTCCATCGAGGAACTGCGGGGCGACGAGCAGGTGGTCAACCTGCTCGCCGCCAGCGTCGCGGCGAACGTCACGACGGTGCTGCACATCCTCGAACACGACATCGTGCCGGAGCAGGTGGAGCCACCCGCCGCCGCCATCGAGTACGCCCGGAGGCTCGCCCAGCGCGGCGTGCCGCTGCCGGCGCTCATCCGCGCCTACCGGGTCGGCCACGGCCGGTTCTTGCGCTGGTGCCTGGACGAGGCGGCCCGGCAGATCCCCGACGGCCCGACGGTCGCGGCGATCGCCGACCGCATGCTCGACCTGAGCTTCCGGTACATCGACCGCGTCACCGAACGCCTCATCACCGCCTACCAGCAGGAACGGGACCGCTGGCTGCTCACACACACCGCGGCCCGGGCCGCGCGGGTCAAGGCGCTGCTGGCCGACGAACGCGCGGACGCCGGCGCGGCCGAGACCGCGCTGGGGTACCCGCTCCGCCAGCACCACATCGGCCTGGTGTCCTGGGTGCCCGAACCGACCCGCGGCGGCGACGGCCTGGCCCGCCTGGACCGGCTCACCGTCGCCGTCGGCGAGGCGCTGGGCGCGCGGGGCCGGCCGCTGTTCGTGCCCTGCGACGAATCGGCCGCCTGGTCATGGCTCCCGATGGGCGGCCACGCCGACGTCGGCTACGACACGCTGGACAAGATCCTCGAAGACCAGGATCCGACCGCCCGGATCGCGGTCGGCGAACCCGCGCCCGGGCTGGACGGGTTCCGGCAGACGCACCAGCAGGCGCTGCGGGCTCAGGACCTGGCCAACGCCGCCCGCCCTGGGCCCCGGGCCACCGCGTTCGCCGACGTGGCCCCGGTTGCGCTGCTCCTGCCCGACCTCGACGCCACCCGCGGCTGGGTCTGGAACGTCCTCGGCCGGCTCGCCGACGACGACGAACACGAACGGCGGCTGCGCGAGACCCTGCGCGTCTTCCTGGCCACCGGCAACAGCTACGCCGCCACGGCCGAACGTCTCCGCCTGCACCGGAACACCGTCCAGTACCGGGTACGCAAGGCCGAGGAAGCCATCCGCCGCCCGATCCAGGACCACCGCACCGACCTCGAACTGGCGCTGCGGGTCTGTCACGTCCTCGGGTCGACCGTGCTCCGCCCGCCGCCCACGGCGTGAGCCGCCGGGGCCGCGGCGCGGCCTCGTCCCAGCGGTCGCTAGCCGGCGCCGACCTGCTGCTGGTCGAGCAGGGTCCGGGCAAGCTGGGTCCGGGAGGTGACGCCGACTTTGCGGAAGACCTTTCGGAGGTGGTATTCGACGGTGTTCGGGCTGATGAACAACCGGGCCGCGACCTGCCGGTTGGAGGAGCCCTCGGCCACCAGCCGGGCGACCTGTGTCTCTTGTGGAGTGAGCCGGTCGGCAGCCCCGGCTCCGCGCCGGCCGACGCGTTCGCCGGTGGCGTGCAACTCCAGCCCCGCGCGCCGCGCGAACGCATCGAAGCCCAGCGCGTCGAACGCGTCGCGGGCCGCGCGCAGCTGCTCCCTGGCGTCCCGCCGGCGGCGTCGACGGCGTAGCCATTCGCCGTAGAGCAGCCGGGTGCGGGCGAGCTGGGCGGTCGAGCCCGACTGTCCTATGTGGTCGATGGCCTGCCGGTAGAGAGCCTCGGCCGGACCGTCGCCGGCGAGCAGCGCGCGGCAGCGGGCGACCAGCCCGTGCGCGAGTTCGTCGCCGCCGGCGGCCCGATCCGACAGCCGTTCCAACGCCGACCCGGCGGCGCCGCGGTCGCCGGATCGGGTCGCCGCTTCGACGAGATCCGGCAGCACGTGGGTGCCCAGGCCGGGCGGATCGTCGCGGTAGACGTCCAGCGCCCAGGTCAGCGCCACCTCGTAGCGGCCCAGCCCCAGCTCCAGGACGGTCAGCGCGTACCGCGCCGCGGCGAGGTCCGCGGCGCGGCCCGGCCCGAGCCGGTTCCGCAGCAGACCCTCGGCGGCCGACCGGGTCTCGACCTCCCTCCCGCGCCAGGCCAGCGACATCAGCTCGTCGAGCCCGGACCGGCCCGCGGGATCCAGCCCGGTGGGCAGCGCGACCACCAGCGCGACCGGCTCGACCCCCAGCCGCCGGGCCGCGACGGCCAGCACCTCGGTCGTCGACCGGTCGAGCCCGCGCGCCCCGTCGACGGCGACGAACCCGTCGGGCGCCCCGGCCAGCAGGCGATCGACCGCCGCCTGTCCATTGTGGAGCGTCAGCAGCGCGAGCCGCACCGCCGGGACCGGCTGCGGCGCCGCCGCCGGCCCGGCCGCCGGCTCGTGACCGGCAGGAGATCCCGGTATCAGGTGGTCCCCGTTCAGCGTGGCGGCGACGGTCATGTTCGGCTCCTCGACGGACGGCACATCGTGCAGTTTCCGGCGCCGCCGGGCCCGCCGGTACGTGCTGCCGCCACGGAACGGCAGGCCGGCTTGTGCCGCCCGCACAACGAGGTCGCCCGCGCCGCGGACTAGGGAATCCGGTGATTCGAGCGGCCGCCGGCGGCTCCTACCGTTGCGGCAACGTCGCGCTCACCGGGCCGACCCCCAGCTCCCACAACGTCGAGCACTCGATCAGGAAGGCGCTCGAGCGCGACGCCAGGCTGGACGCCGGCAACATCGTCGTCGCCACCGCCCCCGGCGCGGTGACCCTCAACGGGACAGTCGCGTCCTGGGCCGAGCACGAGGCCGCCGTCGCCGCCGCCTGGGCCGCTCCGGGCGTCCGGACCGTCCACGACAACCTCACCGTCTCCTACTGAACCGGCAGCACCCGACACCGGAAGGACATGAACATGGCGAAGACCAGGGACATCCGCGCGGCCGTCGAGGCGGAGCTGACCTTCGACCCGCGGGTCGACCCGGCCGGCATCACGGTCAAGAACGTCGGTGGCGAGGTGGCACTGAACGGCACCGTGCCCAGCTATCCGCAGTACCTGCAGGCCGCCGCCGGCGCTCGGCGCGTCGCCGGCGTGACCAAGGTCCACAACCACCTCGAGGTCGTGCTGCCCGACGCCGACTACCGCGACGACGCGCTGCTGACCACCGCGGCGAACAACGCGCTCGCGCTGAACATCACCGTGCCGCCGGGCATCGAAGCGACCGCGAGCGACGGCAACGTGCAGCTGTCCGGGATCGTGCGGTACGGCGCTGACCGGGCCGCCGCGGAGCGGGCGGTGGCCACGCTCACCGGCGTCCGCAGCGTCCGGGACGACATCGACATCAGCTACGACGGCGACCCGGCCAACGCCACCTTCCTCGTTCAGGCAGCCCTCGACCGCTACGCCCTGCTCGACGACGACAGCAGCGTCGCGGTCACCACCGGCGGATCGACCGTGACGCTGGCCGGCCACGTCCGCACCTGGGCCGAGCACGACGCGGTAGTCGACGCCGCCTGGATGGCCGGCGGCGTCTTCGACGTACGCGACGACCTGTCCGTAACCGGCTGACCGGACGCGCCGCCCCGGCGCGGCCGGCCCCCGATCCACCCCGGCCGCGCGCCGCCGACCATCGACTATTGGGCCGAGTCTGCCTGGAGAAGGTGGACTGGGTCCCTACCGCGGTCGGTGCGGCGGTGGCGGCGTCGTTGACCGGGCAAATCCGGTTGCCCGGCGCGGGATAGTCGGGTCATGACCAACGCCTTCGACTTGGTGGACACGCAGATCCGTTCCTGGGTCGAGGAGCGGGACTTCTCCGGCATCGCCGCGGTCCGCCGCGGCGGGATCGTCGAGTTCGAGGGCTGCTACGGCCTGGCGAACAGGTCGGACTCAGTGCCGATCACCCCGCGGACCCGGTTCGCGGTGGCGTCGGTGTCGAAGATGTTCACCGCGGCGGCCGTCGGCACGCTGGTCCGGGATGGGCGGGTCGCGTTCGACACGCCCGTGGTGTCGGTGCTGCCGGCCGATCGCAGGCCGGCCACGCTGCGGCCGGACGTGACCGTGCACCACCTGCTCACTCACACCTCGGGCATCGCCGACTACGCCGAGGAGGAGGACGAGGAATTCGACTACGGCGCGCTGTGGGCGGACCGGCCGGTCGCCGGGATGTTGCGGCCGGCGGACTTCCTGCCGCT
Organism: uncultured Actinomycetota bacterium; assembly: GCA_963714145.1. Lineage (GTDB taxonomy): Bacteria > Actinomycetota > Actinomycetes > Mycobacteriales > CADCTP01 > JBBWZH01. The sequence continues at coordinate 1,375,069 of OY970235.1, forward strand.
GTTCGGCGACCTCGAGCCCTACCGGCCGCCGGGCGGCCCCTGCCAGTACTCGAACGCCGGCTTCATCGTCCTCGCGCTGATCGTCGAGGAGCTGACCGGGCAGCCGTTCGTCGAGGCCGTCGGCGAGCGGGTGTTCGGGCCCGCGGGCATGACCGCGAGCGGCTACTTCCGCACCGACGACGTCCGGCCGGACGTCGCGGTCGGATATCTGCCGCGGGCCTCCCGCGACGAGCCGTGGCGCACCAACGTGCACGCCACGCCGGTCGTCGGCGGCGGGGACGGCGGGGCGTGCGCGACCGCCGCGGACGTCGACCGGTTCCTCCGCGCCTACGACGACGGCTCGCTGTTCGGGCCCGCGCTGCGGGACGAGATGCTGACGGCGCGCACGACCGCCGAGCCGGGGGTCGAGTGCTGCTACGGCGTGTACCTGTTCGGCGGGTGCTTCGGGCACGTCGGCGGCGACCCGGGCGTGTCCGCGATCGCGCAGCGGCTGTCCGCGGCGGACCTGTCCGTCGTGGTGCTGTGCAACGTGGAGGTGCCGATCCTGGCGGCCCGCAACCAGCTGCTGGCCGCGGCTACCGGAGCCTGAGCGGGCCCGGCTGGCCGGAAGCGCGCCGGTCGCCCCTACCCTGGCTGCCATGCCCGACAACGCGACCGCCCGGCGCCGTGGCTGGACGGTCTGGCTCCTCAGCGTCGTCCTGCTGCTGCTGTGTGGCGGCCTGCTCCTGGTCGCCGTCGGCTGCCTGAACGCCAAGGACGAGAGCGACAAGCCCGGGATGCGCGCCGCGGCCGAGGCGTATCTCACCGCGGTCGTCCGCCGCGAGTACGGCACCGCCTACGACCTGCTCTGCGCCCGCGACCGCGGCAGTCGGCCGCGGGCGACATTTCAGCCCACGCGCGGCAGCACCGACCCGACCGGCTTCCGCATCACCGCCGTCGCCATCGAGCGCCCCGACGGGGTTGGCGGAGCCGTCACCGTCCGCACGGTGACCGCCGAAATCACCCGGGCGGACTACCCGAGTTCGGAGGTGGCGCTCTCCCTCGAGAAGCAGGGCGGCGCCTGGAAGGTGTGCAGCCCACCGAACGTGTGATGCCGGGCGGGCCAGGGTGCTCACCCCGGCTCGACGGCGACCCGCGGTCGGTCCGGTAGCTACGAATCGTGATTGTCAGCCGTCCCGGTCGAGGCCGACGCCGATCGCGGTGGTGTCCCGCGCGGCGGCGGAGACCACCAGGTGCTGGGCGTGGAAGCCGGCCGGGACGACGAAGCAGGCCGACCTGGTCGTGCCCGGTTGGCCCGCGCTGGTGGCCCCGTCGCCGGTAGTGGTGGTTCCGTCGAACGTGGTGCCCGGCTGGCCGCAGTCGGCCGCACGCACCAGCCGGGCGGCGCCCGGTCCGCGGCCGATCAGTTCGAGCGCGAGGTAGGCGGGGTCGCCCGGGCCGCTGGCCGTGACCCGCACCGGCACGACCAGGACGCGGAACTCACCCAGCCAGCTCGCCGCGCCGGCCGGCGGTCGCTCGGTCAGCAGGCCGGTGACCGTCAGCGTGACGTTGCCGACCCGCACCTGGTCACCGGTCGCCGCCTTCCGGGCCGGGAAGGAGGCCGCGTCGTCGTAGATCTGCAGGCCGACCCGGTCGGGCAGCGGGCCGGTGCGGTCGATCTCCGGCCCGCGCAGCCCGACCAGCCCGGCCGCCAGTACCGCCGCGGCCGCCACCGCCACGGTCGGCGCCGGCGCCGCCACCCGCCACATCCCGCGCGCCCAGGTCGCCGCCGACACCAGCACCCCGACACCCAGCACCAGCAGGAGGACCCGCCCGCCGTTGAACCGCCGGTCCTGGCTGCGCTCGGCGCTGCGCACCCCGACCACGTGCCCGGTGGCCCGGGACAGCCGCAGCACGACCGGGTCCCCGTACGACAGCCGGCCCGACTCGCCAAGGGTCAGGGCCCGGCCGTCCTCCGCCCGCGCCTCGTTCCGGTTGGTCCTGATGTCCCGGCCACCCCGGCTCGAGTGCCGCACCGGCTCGTTCTCGCTCACCACGGCCCGCACCACCGTGGTCGGCGCGACCGCGTCTGCCGCCACCAGCGCCACCGCCACCACCGCGGCCCCGGTGACCGCGACCGCCACCAGCGCCACCCACGCCGGCACCCGCTCCCATCGCACCCCACCACCGGACATAACACCAGAAGCTACCCGACCAGGTAAGCGAACCAGCGGCGTTGTCAGTCCCAGCAGTTCACGAGCATCTTGAGGACGTGCTGGGTGCCGTCGGCAAGTCGGTCGAAGGCCGCCGGGGCGTCCTGGAGACGTACCTCGTGTGTTATCAGCGGTGCGACCCGTAGCGCGCCCGAGGCGAGATACCGGACCGCGGTCCGGACGTCGTCGTCCCACATGTGCGCGGCCGAGCCCTGGACGTGCTTCTCGGCCAGGACGATGTCGCGGATGTCGACGGCCACATCCTCGATGGGAACGCCGAGCAGCACGACCGTTCCGCCGCGACGGGCGAGAAGTATGGACTCGCGTGCGGACTGTGCGGTGCCCGCGCACTCGACAGTGAGATCCGCGCCCCGGTCCGGGAGCGACCGCGCCACGAGCGTACGGCGGGAGTCCTGGTCCGGGGCCCACGCGGGGTGCAGCGCGAGTGTCCGGGCGATCTCACGACGCCACCCGGTGGGTTCGAGCACGATCACGTCGGCCGCCCCCGAGTGGGTCAGGAGTTGCGCGACGAGTAGCCCGACGGTGCCGCCGCCGACCACCACGGCACTCGTGCCGAGCACGGATCCCAGCCGCCGAACGGCGCGAACGGCTACCGCGGCGGGCTCGGCCAGCGCCGCGTGCCGGACGTCAAGCCCGTCCGGTAGGGCGATCAGCCGGTTCGCGCGTCCCAGCACGTACTCGGCAAGCCCACCGTCGACGTGCTGCCCGGTGACGACGAGCTCGGCGCACAGTCCCTCCGCGTGGCGCTGGCACCAGTAGCAGCGACCGCAGCCGGTCACCACATCGACGACGACGGGCGTGCCCGCGGCCGGACCGGTGCCGTCCCGGGCCGGGACCTCGACCCGGCCGACGATTTCGTGACCGAGCACAACCGGGGGAGTCGCGACCACCGGGCCGTGCAGGTACTCCTCGAGGTCGCTACCGCAGAGCCCGGTCCAGAGAACCCGGACAATCGCCTCGTCGTCGTGCGCGGTCGGCACCGGCGCGTCTTCGACCCGGACCGCCCTCGGCCCGTACCACCTGGCGCACTTCACCGGACGCCGATCCTGGCGGCGGCGTTACCGCCCGGCGATCGACCCACCGATTCCCCTCAACCGCATGCTCGCCCCTTCGTGACGGCGGGTCGCCGTCCGCTCGACCCGGCTGGCGTCCGTGATAGTAGTGTGGCCTGACCGGACTGACCAGTTGTGCGGTCCGGTGCTGCCGGGTGAGACAGCAACAGGAGGCTCCCAGTGAAGATCGCGGCCGCGGACGTCGTGATTTCCAGCCCGGGACGGAACTTCGTGACGCTGGTACTGCGGACCGATGACGGCCTGGTGGGCCTCGGTGATGCCACCGTGAACGGGCGTGAACTGGCGGTCGGGAGCTACCTGCGCGACCACGTCACCCCGATCCTGATCGGCCGGGACGCGCACGCGATCGAGGACACCTGGCAGTACCTGTACCGCGGTGCGTACTGGCGCCGGGGCCCGATCACGATGGCGGCCATCGCGGCGGTCGACGTCGCCCTCTGGGACCTCAAGGCGCAGGCCGCCGGGCTGCCGCTGTACCAGCTTCCTCGGCGGCCGGAGCCGGGCCGCGATCCGCGCCTACGGGCACGCCCACGGGCGCGATCTCGATCAGTTGACGGACTCGGTACGGGCACTGCTGGAGCAGGGCTTCGACGCGGTCCGGGTCCAGCTGTCGACCCCCGGCCTCGGGGCCGGCTACGGCGTGGCCGAGGCCCCCGACGGACGGTACGAGCCGGCCCGCGGGCAACGGCCGGTCGAGGAGCCGTTCGACCCGGGTCCCTACCTCCGCTCGGTCCCGGCCATGTTCGAGGAGCTGCGGAACACGTTCGGCCCGGCGATCGACCTGTTGCACGACGTGCATCACCGGCTCACCCCGATCCAGGCGGCCCGGCTCGGCAAATCCGTCGAGGGCTACGCGCCCTACTGGTTGGAGGACGTCTCCCCGGCCGAGAACCAGTCCGCGCTGCGACTGGTCCGCCAGCACACCACCGTGCCCCTCGCGACCGGCGAGACGTTCAATTCGGTCTTCGATTACCTGCAGTTGTTCGCCGACCAGTCCATCGACTACGTGCGCTCGTCCGTCACGCATGCCGGCGGTATCACCGGGCTGCGGCGCATCCTGGACATGGCCGCGGTCGGCCAGATCAAGAGCGCCATCCACGGGCCGACCGATGTGTCCCCGGTCGGTCTCGCCGCGGCGCTGCACCTCGATCTCGCCCTGCACAACTTCGGAATCCAGGAGTTCATGCAGCACGTCGACCTGACCTTCGAGGTCTTCGAGGTCGACTACGCTTTCGCCGACGGCTGCTTCCAACCGGGCGAACGACCGGGCCTCGGGGTCGGTTTCGATGCCCGGTCCGCCGAGCGGTTCCCGTACCAGGCGGCGTACCTCCCGGTCAGCCGGCTGCTCGACGGAACCGTTCACGATTGGTGAAGCTCCACCGGCGCGCCCTACGTTGAGCCCGGCGAGAGCGCCCCGACCGCGAGGAGGAGTCCGTGACCGAGGCCGAGCCCGGTCCTGCCCGTCGGCGGATACCGAGCCGGTCGAACTTCGAGGCCGACCTGATTCGGCAGATCCTGACCGGCACGCTGGCGGCGGGGGAGAAGCTGCCGGGCGAGCGGTCGCTCGCGGTCTCCAGCGGTCTGTCCCGGCCGGTGGTGCGCGAGGTCCTGCGCAGCCTGGTCGAACGCGGCCTCGTCGAGGTGTTCCCGGCCCGCGGCGCGTTCGTCCGGGCACCGGACTCCATGCAGCTCGCCGGCATGCTCGGCTCCGCGGCGCGGCACCAGCGGGCCACCCCGCGGCACCTCATCGAGGCGCGGGAGATGATCGAGGGGCGGGCCGCGCGCAACGCCGCGCTGCGCGCCACCACCCAGGAGGTCGCGACCCTGCGCGACCTGGTGCGCGCCTTCGACGAGGCCGGCACGGTGATCGAGCGGGCCCGCTGCGACCTCGCCCTGCACGCGTCCATCGCCCAGCTGTCCGGCAATCCGGTGCTGGTGATCCTGTTCGGGGCGATCGCCCCGATGGTGATGGAGCTGCAGCTGCGCAGCCTGGCCGATCCGGCCGTGCTGCGACTGGGCGCGCCGCTGCACCATGACGTCGTCGAGGCGATCGCGGCCGGCGATGCCGAGACCGCCGCGCGGGCCATGACCCGCCACGTGGTGCTCGCCCGGGATCTCTACGGCCCGGACATGGACGTCCCGCTGGACGACCTCGCGGTCGAGCGGGTCGCGTCGGTTCTCGGCGAGCACTCCGGGCTGTCCGGCCTGATCGACGACGTCCTCGATCACCTCGACCTGCCCTGACACCGGGCTGACGCGGCGGGACGGAAACGCCGCGGACACCCCGGGCCAGCAACTGGTCTTACCGGTCTAGGCGATGGCCGACGGTACGCAGTCGGTGCAGGTGTCCCTGCGCCCGCAGGCCGCGGCTCGACCGGATCGAACGCCAGCCCGGGCCCGGGGGCCGCGGTATGCGGGTCGGTCAGAGTGGTAGTTCGGCGTGCCGGTGCAGGAACGTCGTGATGTCGTCGAGGTGATCGAGCGGAAGCGGGTAGACGACGAGCCGGTCGACGCCGAGGTCGGCGTAGCGGCGGGCGGTGTCGGCGTCGACCGGCTTGACCGGGGTGACGGTGATCTCCAGCCGGCCCAGCCGGGCCGGGCGGTCGTGCTCGGCTGCCGCCCGGCGCAGCCCACCGAGGTGGGTGGACAGGTCGTCGGGGGAGACGCCGAAGCCGTACCAGCCGTGGCCGCGGGTGACCGCGCGCCGGTAGGCGGCCGGGCTGTGACCGCCGATCACGATGCGGGGCCCGTCGGGGCGGACCGGCCGGGGGTGGGCATCGACGCCGTCGAAACTCACGTAGCGGCCGTGGTAGCCGGGTGCCGGCTGGGTCCACAACACGGACATCGCCGCCAGGTACTCGTCGGTGCGCGCGCCGCGCTCGGCCAGCTCCACGCCGAGCGCGGCCAGCTCCGGCTGCAGGTAGCCGGCGCCGATGCCGAGCAGCAACCGGCCGCCGGACAGCACGTCCAGGCTGGCCACCTGCTTGGCCAGCACCAGCGGATTGCGCTGCGGCAGGATCACCACCCCGGTGCCCAACTCCAGCCGCTCGGTGACCGCGGCCACGTAGGCCAGGTGCACCAGCGGGTCCAGAATCGGGTCGGTCGGCTCCATCGGCGACGGCCGCACCCGCGGGCTGGGCAGCACCACATGCTCACCCACCCACCACGACCGGTACCCCAGCTCCTCGGCCAGCCGCGCCAGCCGGGCCGTCTGCGCCGGGCCGATACCCGCCTTCGCGTTCAACCCGAAAACGCCCAGCTCCACGGGACCCCTCTCGGCGACGTTCCGGCGCACCCGGGTGCGCCGGTATCGGGTCAGGATCTCCTACTTCGCGGCGCCCGGCAGTCCGGCCGGCAGGTGATCCGGGCCGCCCGGTTTCGGCTGCCGGTCAGTTGAATGCGGCGAACATGCCGGGTTCGTAGGAACCGCCCTTCTGGTGCAGGATCACGGCGAGCCGGTTGGCCGCGTTGATCAGGGCGACCAGGGAGACCAGCGCGGTGATCTGGTCGTCGTCGTAGTGCTTGCGTACCTGGGCCCAGGTCTCGTCGGACACGCCCTGGTGGGCGTCGGCGAGCCGGGTGCCCTCCTCGGCGAGCGCCAGCGCGGCCTGTTCGGCCTCGGTGAACACGGTGGACTCGCGCCAGGCGGCGACGAGGTTGAGCCGGACCGCGGTCTCCCCGGCGGCCGCGGCCTCCTTGGTGTGCATGTCGATGCACCAGCCGCAGCCGTTGATCTGGCTGGCGCGCAGGCTCACCAGCTCCTGGGTGGCCTTCGGCAGCGGCGACTGGGCGATCACCAGGCCGGCGTTGGCGAACCGCTTGGCGAACTTGGCGCCGATCTCGTTGCCGAACAGGTCGATGCGGGGCTCCATGACGTCGTCCTCACTCGTGGTGTTGTGCACGGCGGCACTGAACGAACACGAGATGCCGGCGACCCGATCCGTGTGACTGCGCGGTCCGGTGACCCGCGCCACAGGCCGGTGATACCGGACCGCACTCGACGCCGCGCCGGCGTCAGGCAGCGGACGGCAACCGGGTTGGCTACCGTCGGGGTGTCACAGGACGGCGGGCTCCGGTGTCTGGTGGGCGACCCGGTCGGTCGAGAGGAAGAGGAGCCACCCATGGTCGGCACGCCGCGGACCGCGCCCGGAGATCGCGGCGACGACACGGGCCAGGGCGACCGCTCCGACCCCGCCACCGAGGCGTTCCTGGCCCACCGCAACCTGCTGTTCACCGTCGCCTACGAGATGCTCGGCTCGGCCGCTGACGCCGAGGACGTGCTGCAGGAGACCTGGCTGCGGTGGGCCGGCGTCGATCTCGACACCGTCCAGAATCAGCGTGCCTACCTGGTCCGGATCACCACCCGCCAGGCCCTGGTCCGGCTGCGCACGCTCGGCCGGCGCAAGGAGTCCTACGTCGGCTCCTGGCTGCCCGAGCCGCTGCTGACCGCGCCCGACGTGGCCGAGGACGTCGAGCTGGCCGACAGCGTCTCGATGGCGATGCTGCTGGTGCTGGAGACGCTCACGCCCACCGAGCGGGCGGTGTTCGTGCTGCGCGAGGTGTTCGACGTCGACTACGACGAGATCGCGGAAGCCGTCGACAAGAGCCCGGCCGCGATCCGCCAGATCGCGCACCGCGCGCGGGCACACGTCGCGGCGCGCCGACCGCGCGGGGTCGTCTCCCCGGCCCAGACCCGGGACGCGCTCGACGCGTTCCAGCGGGCGGTCGAAACGGGCGACCTGCAACGCCTGGTCGACATCCTCGCGCCGGATGTCGTCTTCCTGGGTGACGGTGGCGGGGTCAAGCAGGCCGTGCCGCGGCCCATCGTCGGAGCCGACCGGGTGGCCCGGGTGCTGGCCGCCGGGCTGGGCAAGGTCGCCGGCACGGTGTCCCTGCAACCGGTACAGGTCAATGGCCACCCGGCGCTGATCCTCCGGCTCGACGGCGAGCTCGACACCGTCATCGCGGTGCGCATCGACGACGGCCTGATCACCGGGCTCTACGCCGTACGCAATCCCGCGAAGCTGTCGCACATGCAGCGGGAGACCGCGCTGCGCCGCTGAGTCCACGGCGCCTCGACAGCCGCGGTCGGGCGGCTGACCTGCTCCGGTGCAGATCCGGTGCGGTGCCGGTGCGGCCGGCCGCGACGCTGTTGTCCGTGCGCACCATCGTCGACACGATCACCGCCACCGCCGGTGGCACCGGGACGCTGTCCGTGCTGGACGCCGACGGCGCGGTCGCGGCCGCGATGCGCTGGTCGGCGGTGCACGAGCGGGCGCGGCGGATCGCCGCGGTGCTCGGCGGCGCCGGCATCGGGCCGGGCAGCCGGGTGGGCCTGCTCGCCGACACCGGCCTGGACCTCGTCTGCACGGTGCAGGCACTGTGGCTGGCCGGCGCCGCGGTGACGGTGCTGCCGCCACCGACCCGGCGCGCGAACAGCCTGGCCGCGATCGTCGCCGACGCGCGGCCGCGGCTGCTCGTGGCCGACCCGGCCGCGGTCGGGCTGCTGTCGGCGATCGCCACCGGGCCGGACGTGGTGTCACTCCCAGACCTGGTGGCGGCCGCCGGGACCGCCACGCCGGCGGTCCCGGTCCGGCCCGATCCGGGCGAGCTGGCCGTCCTGCAGTACACCAGCGGGTCCACCCGCAGCCCGCGCGGCATACCGGTCAGCCACGCGAACCTGGCCGCCAACATCGACGCGATGCGGGTCGCCACCGACCACGAGGCCCTGCATCCGAGCCGGATGCTCAGCTGGCTGCCGTTGCACCACGACATGGGGCTGGTCGGTTTCCTGGCGCTGCCGATGGCCTGCGGGTGCCCGCTGCTGCTCCAGTCGCCGGCGGCGTTCCTGCGGCGCCCGGCCGGCTGGCTGGAGGCGATATCGCGGCACCGGGTCACCACGTCCGGCGCGCCGAACTTCGCCTACGAGCTGATGACGGCCGCGCTGTCGGCGGGGCTGGACGTCGCGCTGGACTCGGTGCGGTTCCTGCTGACCGGCGGCGAGCCGGTGGACGCCGCGATGATGGCGCGGTTCACCGCCGCGGCGGCGGCCCGCGGGCTCGATCCGGGCGCCGTCGTACCGGCGTACGGGCTGGCCGAGTCGACGCTCGGCGTCACCTTCACCCCACCCGGCCGGGGCCTGCGCTCGGACGCGGTCGAGGCGCGGGCGCTGGAGTGCGCGGGCGTCGCGGTGCCGCACCCGGACGGCCGGCGGCTGGTGCTACTGGGCCGGCCGGTGCCGGGCACGTCACTGCGCATCGCCGACCCGCGCACCGGCACGCCGCTGGGGCCGCGCCGGGTCGGCCGGATCGAGGTCAGCGGGCCGTCCGTGGTCGGCCACTACTGGGGCGAGCCGGTGCCGCCGGCCGGCTCCTGGCTGGATACCGGCGACCTCGGCTACCTGACCGGCGGCGGCGCGGCCGGCGGCGGCGCGGCCGGCGGCGGCGCGGCCGGCGGCGGCGCGGCCGGCGGCGGCGAGCTGGTGGTGTGCGGCCGGGAGAAGGACGTGCTGTTCGCCGCCGGCCGCAACGTGTTCCCGCAGGATGTCGAGGCCGCGGCCGCCGAGGTACCGGGGGTTCGCCGCGGCGCGGTCGCCGCCTTCGGCGTGCCGGGGCAGCGCGGCGACCGGCTGGTGGTGGCGGTGGAGTCGCGCGGCGCCGAGCCGGCGCGGCTGCGCCGCGATGTCGCCGCGGCGGTCCTCGCCGAGGTCGGGCTGGCCCCGTACGCCGTGGTCGCGCTGCCGCCCGGCCGGCTGCCGAAGACCTCCTCGGGCAAGCTCCGCCGGGTCGAGACCCGGCGCCGCTACCAGTCCGGTGAGCTAACTGTCTAGAAAGGACAGTCCAATGACGACAGTCGACGGGCGGACCCCGCTCCGGTCCGAGCTCGCGGCCCTGGTCGACCTCGACCCGGACCTGCTGGACGACTCGGTGCGGCTGGTCGACGCCGGCCTGGACAGCCTGACCATGATGCGGCTGCTCACCTGGCTGGACACCCGGGGGGTACGGCTGGAGCTACCGGAACCCGACCGCCAGTTGACGGTCGGCGACGTGCTGGGACTGTTGCAGCAGGTGGCGACCCCGGGCGTGTCGATCCGGCTGGCCGGCGACGGCGCGACAGTCCACAGTGGACCCACCAGCCTTCCGGCCGCGGCTGGGCCGGCCGCCGACCCGATGGCACCGGTGCTGCGTACCGCCGTGTTCGAGCTGACCTCGGTGCTGCCGGGGGACCTGCAGTTCCTGCACGACCTCGCGACCGCGGAGCAGACGTCGTTCCGCTGGCGGTACCGCGGTGCCCCGCCACCGCTGGAGCGGTTCGCCGAGAACCTCTGGCAGCAGGTGCTGGTGCAGTACGTGGCGCGGCGGCGCGACGACGGCGAGCCGGTCGGCCACCTCATCGCCTATGGCGCCGAACCGGGGATGCGCTTCGCCTATGTCGGCGCGGCGTTCCGGCCGGAGTACGCCGGCACCGGGCTGGCCGCGCAGGCGGTGGCCGTGTTCATCCGGTCGCTGTTCCACGTGTTCCCGCTGCGGAAGCTGTACCTGCAGATCCCGGGCTACAACTGGGCGCAGCTCAGCAGCGGCCAGGATGGCCTGTTCCAGGTCGAGGGGGTGTTGCGGGACCACCTCTACTACGCCGGCCGGACCTGGGACGAGTACACGTGCGCGGTCTACGCCGAGCAGTTCAGCGAGGAGGCGCCGATGACCTGAGCCCGGCACGCCAGCACGCCAGCACGCCATCCGTATGTCGATTGGAGAGAACTCATGCGCGGCAAGATCAGCCTGTTCGCCGTGGCCGGCGTCTCGGTCGGTGCGGCCACCGTCTCGGTCATCCCGGCGCCGGCGTTCGCCGCGCCGGCCGCACCGACCGGCGCCACCCAGGCCCACCAACCGACCGCCCAGACCGCTCCGACCGCCCGGACCGCTCCGGCCGGCCGGCCGGCGACCGCGACCAGCCGGAAGGCCCCGGCCGCGGTGGCCGCGGCCCTGCCCTGCAATGGCACGCGCCGGCTCGCTCGTGGTGGCGGCTTCATCTTCGTGCCGACCACGAACACCGGCAGCACGGTCTGCGAGCTGGGGTTCGGCGACGCCGGCGCGCCGGTGACCAAGGTCCAATCGGCGCTGATCGACTGCTACCACAAGAACCTCGGCCCGACTGGTGCGGATGGCCAGTGGGGCGCGCGGACCCAGGCCGCGATCCAGGAGGTACGGGCGTCCAAGGGTCTGGGCAACCCGCAGGACTACACGCCGGCGCTCGTCCAGGCCGGCTTCCTCTTCCCGGTCGACAGCGGTGGCTGCGCCGCCATCTAGATCCCCGCGAGGGCGCCGTGGTGGCCGGTCGCACTGGCCGGCCACCTCGGCGGCCCGCCCGCCAGCGCCGGCTCCTGGCGCAGGATCGCGGTATGCAGGTCGCGCAGGGCCCGCCCCGGGTCGAGGCCGACCTCGCTGGCGAGCCGGCGGCGCAGCCGCTGGTACGCGGCGACGGCGTCGGCCTGCCGGCCGCACCGGTAGAGCGCGAGCATGAGCTGGCCGACCAGCGCCTCCCGCAGCGGGTGGGTGCGGACCAGCACGACGAGCTCGCTGACCAGCTCCTGGTGCCGCCCGCAGGCCAGCTCCAGGTCCAGGCACAGTTCGAGCGCGGCCAGCTGCTGCTCGTACAGCCCCGCCGCGGCCGCCTCGACGAGCCGCCCGGTGAGCCCGGCCAGCGCCGGGCCGCGCCACAGCGCCAGCGCCGCGCGTAGCTGCTCCGCCGCGCTGTCCGGGCGGCCGGCCGCGACCAGCGTGTGCGCGGCCCGGACCCGGTCGGCGAAGACCAGGCTGTCGAGCTCGCTCCGGTCGGTCTCGATCCGGTAGCCGGCCCCGTCGGCGGCGATGACCCGGCCGATCAGCCGGCGCAGCGCGGAGACGAGGTTCTGCACCTGCCGGCCGGCGGTCGGCGGCGCGTCGTCCCAGACGGCGTCGGCGAGCTGCGGCCAGGCCACCGCCTGGTTCGGGGCCAGCAGCAGCGTCGCCAGCAGCCGCGCCTGGCGCGGCTCCAGCCGGGCCGGCCGCCCGTCCGGCCCGGCGGCGTGCAGCAGACCCAGGATGCGGAACCTCACCGCGTCCCCCTCCGCAGGCGACCCCGGCCCGCGCGTGCGCCGACCCCGTTACGTCGAACCACCACCTGGCCCGGTCCGCGACGCGCGGGCCGGCCGGCCGCCGGAACAGGCCCGGGACGGCGACCCTGGTCCCATCGCCGGCTGCCGCCAACGCGGCCGTCCGAATGGTGCACCAGGGCGATGCGTCGCAGGATTACTACACGTTTACCGGCGCCCCGCGGCGGCCGCCGGTGGATGATACGGGCCCTTTGGTCCGGACAGACGGCGGTGGCGGGGTGGGTGTGGTGGAGATCCGGCTGCTGGGTCTGGTCGAGGTGTGGGCTGCCGGCCGGCGGCTGCCGGCCGGTCCGCCGCAGCAGCAGACCGTGCTGGCCGCGCTGGCGGTCGACGCTGGCCGGGCGGTGCCGGTCGAGCAGGTGATCGACCGGGTCTGGGCGGACGCTCCGCCGGCGCGGGCTCGGGTGGCGGTCGCGGTGCGGATCACCCACCTCCGCCGCCTGCTGGCCGCGGCCGAGGCCGCGGAGGTGGCCGGGGCCGGGGACCGGGCCGGGCGGGAACCGGCCGCGGCGGCCGGGGCGGAGCGGTGGATCCGGTGGCAGGCGGGCGGGTATGTGCTGCAGGTCGAGGCCGACCGGGTGGATCTGCTGCGGTTCCGCCGGCTCGCCGCGTCCGCCCGCCGCAGCGAGCGCACCGATGCCGAACGGGTCGCGCTGCTGGACGAGGCGCTGCGGCTGTGGCGCGGGGTACCGCTGGCCGGCCTGCGCGGGGAGTGGGCGGCCCGGATGCGCGACGGCTGGTGGCCGGAACGGCTCGAGGCGACGGTCGAGTGGGGCTGGGCGGCCCTGCGGCTGGGCCACTACGCCCGGGTGGTTCCGGTGCTCCGCGACCTGGTCGAGCAGCACCCGTACGACGAGCCCCTCGCCGTCGTGCTCGGGTGGGCGCTGGGCGCCGACGGCCGTCGCGGCGAGGCCGCCGAGCACTGCCGAGCCGTCAGCCACCGGCTGCGGCAGGAGGCCGGCGTCGACCCCGGCCCCCAGCTGCGGGCGCTGCACCGGGCCGTCCTGGGAGACCAACCGCTGCCCGCGCTCCCGCCACCCCCGACGCCGGCAGCCTCGCCGGCGGTGACCCCGGCGCAGCTACCCGGTGACGTGCCCGGCTTCGCCGGCCGGGTCGAGCACCTGGCCCGCCTCGACGCCCTGCTCGCCGGCGCGGCAACCGAAGCGCCGACCGCGGTGGTGATCACCGCGGTGTCCGGCACCGCCGGCGTCGGGAAGACAGCGCTGGCGGTGCACTGGGCGCACCGGGTGGCCGCCCGCTTTCCGGACGGGCAGCTGTATGTGAACCTGCGCGGGTTCGACCCCGGCGGGCAGATCATGGAACCGGCGGCGGCGGTCCGGGGGTTCCTCGACGCGCTCGGGGTGCCGGCCGAGCGGATCCCGGCCGACCTCGACGCTCAGGCCGCCGTCTACCGCAGCCTGCTGGCCGGCAAGCGGCTGCTGGTGGTGATCGACAATGCCCGTGACGCCGAGCACGCCCGCTCGCTGCTTCCCGGCACCCCGACCGCGCTCGCGGTGGTGACCAGCCGCAGCCTGCTGACCGATCTGGTCGCCGCCGATGGCGCCTACCCGGTGGCGCTGGATCTGCTGACCGAGGCGGAGGCGTGGGAGTTGCTGGAACGCCGGCTCGACCCCGGCCGGGTCGCCGCCGAGCCGGACGCCACCCAGCGGATCGTCGGGGCGTGCGCGCGGCTGCCGCTGGCACTGGCGCTGGTCGCCGCACGTGCCGCCACCCACCCCAGCTTTCCCCTGGCCGCGGTGGCCGCCGAACTGATCGACGCCGCCGGCCAGGCATCCCTCCCGGATGATTCCGACGATGTGATCAGCCGGGTGCGGGCGGTGTTCTCCTGGTCCTACACCACCCTCAGCACGCCCGCGGCCCGGCTGTTCCGGCTGCTGGGCCTGCACCCCGGCCCCGACACCACCGCCCCGGCCGCCGCAAGCCTCGCCGGCCTGCCAACGACCCAGGCGCGGCCGTTGCTGGCCGAGCTCGCCCGGGCCGGGCTGATCGGCGAGCAGACGCCTGGCCGGTACGGCTTCCACGACATGCTGGCCGCCTACGCCGCCCACCTCACCGACACCGTGGACACCGCCCGGGAACGGGAGGCGGCCACGGTGCGGCTGCTGGATCACTACGCCCACACCGCCCACACCGCCGACCGGCACCTACACCCTTCTCGCGACCCCATCGCAGTCCCCCTCACCCCACCCGCCCCCGGCGCCACTCCCGAAGAGCCCGCCGACCAGCGGGCGGCGCTGGAGTGGCTGGAGGTTGAGCGGCCGGTGCTGCTGGCCGCTCAGCAGTTGGCCGCCGCCGCCGGACTGGACGCCCGGGCCTGGCAGCTGGCCTGGGCCTTGGACACCGTGCTGGACCGGCGGGGGTACTGGCGAGAGTGGGCCAGCGCCTGGCAGGCCGTCCTGCCCGTAGCCGGCCGGCTACCCCACCCCGCCGCCGCGACCGCCCACCGCCTCCTGGGCGCGGCGGTGACCAGGCTGGGTCACAACGAGCGCGCGCACACCCACCTCCAGCAGGCCCTGCGCCGATACGTCGAGGCGAACGACCCGGTCGGCCAGGCCCACGCGCACCTCGACCTCGCTCTCATGTGGGACCGGCGGGGCCGCCCCGACCGGGCCCTCGACCACGCCCAGCAGGCCCTCACCCGCTACCAGGCAGTCGGCCACCGCCGCGGCCAGGCGGCCGCGCTCAACAACGTCGGCTGGGACCACGTCCTGCTCGGCGACCATCCCCAAGCCCTCACCTACTGCCAGCAGGCACTCACCCTGTACCAGCAGCTCGGCGACCGCTGGGGGGAGGCCGCCACCTGGGACAGCCTCGGCTACGCCCACCACCACGTCGGCCATCACATCCAGGCCGTCGACTGCTACCACCATGCGCTCATCCTGTTTCGTGACCTCGGCGACCGTCATGAGCAGGCCGAAACCCTGACCCGCCTCGGCGACACCCACCACGCCGCCGGCCACGCCGACCAGGCCCGCACCGCCTGGACCACCGCGCTGGACATCCTCACCGAGCTCGACCACCCCGACGCCGACACCGTCCGCGCCAAACTCGGCACCCTCGACCAGACCCCACCCGCCCAGCCCGGCACCGGCCCACCCCGGCCTGACGCCGAGAACGAGCTCGTGCCGCCGGCCGAGAGGTGACGTCGGGTGCGGTCCGGCGGGGCGCGGTTGCCGGTGCGCCCGGCCCAGGGTGAGCCCTCGGCCGGGGGCACCGGCGTGCGGTCAGCGGGACGGGAAGGCGTCCGGCTGAACGGGTGCGGCCGGCGCTGCGGTCGGGAAGCAGGCGCTGCACCGGGTGCCGGATCCGCGGCGTGTCAAGGCTTCTTGCGGGCTCTGGTTGTTCGCCGCGGTGGTGGGCCGGTACTGGCCCGGACGATGAGTTCGGGGGGTGCGGCGACCGTGGGGGTGGTAGGCGCGGTGGGGTCGATGGCGTGGTGCAGGAGTTGGAAGCAGTCGTGGCCGACGCCGACGAAGTCCAGCCGGACGGTGGTCAGCGGCGGGTGGTAGTAGGCGGACTGCGGGGTGTTGTCGAAGCCGACGATGCTGACGGTGCCGGGTATGTCGCGGCCGGCCTCGCGGAAGGCGTGGGTGACGCCGAGGGCGAGGTCGTCGTTTCCGCACAGGACCGCGGTGACGGCCGGGTCGGCGGCGAGTTGCTGGCTGGCCTGGTAGCCGGAGTGCGGCGTCCAGCCGGCGGGTCGGACCTCGGCGGCCGGGATGCCCCGCTCCTGCAGGGCGGCCCGCCAGCCCTGGGTCCGGGCGCTGCTGCGGGTGGAGGACGGGATCGCGACGTAGTGGACGGTGCGGTGGCCGAGGTCGAGCAGGTACCGGGTGGCCGCGCGGGCGGCCGAGCGGTCGTCGAGGACCACCGAGGGGTACCGGGCGCGGTCCTCGGCGTCGGTCACTTCCAGTGCGGCGGCGACCGGGATGCCGGCGGGGACGGCGCGCAGTGCCTGGATGCCGGCGAGGTCGTAGGCGATGACGATGACGCCGCCGGCGGTGGGGTCGCAGGACCGTTCGATGGCCCTGCTGACCGCGTCGGGCTCGGGGGATTCGAGTACGCAGACGCCGACCGGGAAGCCGGCGGCGCGGGCGGCTTCCTCGACGCCGTGCAGGATCATGGCGCGGCCGTAGAGGGTGGTGTCGGACGTGATGACGGTGACCGCGCGGCTGGTGCCGAGGGACAGCGCACGCGCCGCCCGGTTGGGCCGGAAGCCGAGTTCGCCGATCGCCCCCTGCACCCGCTGCCGGGTGGCCTCCCGCACGCTGGGATGTCCGTTGATGACGCGGGAGACGGTCTGGTGTGAGACGCCGGCCCGCTGCGCAACGTCCCGGATGCTCGCCGAGCCCGGCCGGGCGACGCCGGTCGCCTCGCTTCCAGCCGCTGCCGGTCCGTCAGCGAACCCCTCTATGTGACCGGTCACAAGCGGAGCCTTTCTAGTTTCTCCTGAGACTGCTGGGATCGTAACACGGCAGTTACAAGGGCTTGACGACCAGAATGTGACCGGTAACATACCTGGGCAGTCGCTGCTCGTCTCAGCCGCGCCGACCCGGATACCGCACCGCGGCCCGCCTGCCGCCGGGGCGATGAGGGAAGCAAGGGAGTGCCCAGCGTGTCTGTCAGCTCCACTGTCGCCGGGACCGGCGACACCGGACCGGAGTCCCGGGCGGTGCGGGCCGCGCCGGCTGCCGGGAGCGGCCTGGTGCACCTGTGTGCGTCCGGCGTCAGCGTGGTGCTGGACTGCCGTGGCCCGCGGCTGCCCAGGGTGCTGCACTGGGGCGCCGAGATCGCCGGTGACGACGGGGAGCTGGCCGCGCTGGCGGAGACGTCGGTGTTCGGCGTGCTGCCGGGCGGCCTGGACGCGCCGGCCCCGGTGTCGATCCTGCCGGAGCACGCGACCGGCTGGCCGGGCCGTCCCGGCTTGACCGGGAACCGGGCCGGCGCCGCGTGGTCCGCGCTGTTCGACGTGGTCGGCGTCGAGCGGTACGGCGCCGGTGCCGCGGTGGCGGTGTCCGCGCGGGACCGGGTGGCCGGGCTGGAGCTGGAGCTGCGGTTGGAGCTGGCGCCGAGCGGGGTGCTGCGGGCGCGGGCGACTGTCCGGAATGTGGCGGCGGCGGAGTTCGCCGTCGACGGTCTGTGCCTGGCGCTTCCCGTTCCGGCGCATGCGACCGAGCTGGTGGACTTCTCCGGGCGGTGGGGCCGCGAACGCGCACCGCAGCGGCGGCGTTTCACCGACGGCGCCCAGGTCCGGGCCGGCCGCCGCGGCCGCACCGGGGCGGATGCGGCGTTCCTGCTGATCGCCGCCGAGGACGGGGTCGGCTTCGGCGCCGGGCGGGCGTGGGGCGTGCACCTGGGTTGGAGCGGCAACCACTGCACGTATGCCGAGCGGTTCGCCTCCGGGGAGAGCGTCATCGGTGGTGGCGAGCTGTTGCTCAGCGGCGAGGTGCGGTTGCCGGCCGGCGCGGCGTACACCACGCCGTGGCTGTACGCCGCCTTCGGCGACGGCCTCGACGCGGTCGCCGACCGGTTCCATGCATACCTGCGGGCCCGTCCGGGCCACCCGAGGTCGCCGCGTCCGGTGCTGCTCAACACCTGGGAGGCGGTGTACTTCGACCACGACCTGGGCCGGCTGCGGGCGCTGGCGCAGGCGGGTGCCGCGGTGGGCGTCGAGCGGTTCGTGCTGGACGACGGGTGGTTCCGCGGCCGCCGCGACGACCAGACCGGCCTGGGCGACTGGACGGTGGACCCGGCGGTCTGGCCGGAGGGGCTGCACCCGATCGTGGCGCACGTCCGTGGGCTGGGCATGGAGTTCGGCCTGTGGGTGGAGCCGGAGATGGTCAACCCGGACTCGGACCTCGCCCGCGCCCATCCGGAGTGGATCATGGCGACCGGCGACCGGCTGCCTCCGTCGATCCGCTCGCAGCAGGTACTCGACCTGGCCCATCCCGGCGCGTACGGCTACCTCCGCGACCGGTTGAGCGCGCTGATCGAGGAGTACGCGCTGTCGTTCCTCAAGTGGGACCACAACCGGGATCTCATCGACGCCGGCCACTCGCCGCGGGGCGAGGCCGGCGTGCACGCTCAGACCACGGCGGTCTACCGGCTGATCGACGAGCTGCGCGCGCGGTTCCCCGGCCTGGAGATCGAGTCGTGCTCGTCCGGCGGGGCCCGGGTCGACCTGGGCATCCTGGAGCGCACCGACCGGGTCTGGGCCAGCGACTGCATCGACGCGCTGGAACGGCAGAGCATCCAGCGGTGGACCACCCTGCTGCTGCCGCCGGAGCTGGTGGGGGCGCACGTCGGCGCGGCGCGGGCGCACACCACCGGCCGCACGCAGGAGCTGGCGTTCCGCGCCGGGACCGCCCTGTTCGGGCACTTCGGTATCGAGTGGGACCTGACCGCCGCGACCGAGCCGGAGCTGGCCGAGCTGGCCGGCTGGGTGGCCGTCTACAAGCGACTGCGGGCCTGGCTGCACACCGGGCGGGTGGTCCGGGCCGACCACCCCGATCCCGCGGTCTGGGTGCACGGCATCGTGTCCGCCGACGCCGGGCAGGCGCTGTTCGCCGTCGTGAGCATGGCCACCTCGGCCACCGCACCGCCGGGTCGGGTGCGCATCCCCGGCCTTGATCCGGCCCGCCGGTACCGGGTCGCGCCGCTGCCGCCCGGCCACCGCCCGAGCGGCGTGGCGCTGGCACCGCCGCCCTGGTTGGCCGGCGGCGTCACGATGACCGGGCGGGTGCTCGCCGAGGTCGGCGTTCCGGTGCCGCCGATGCACCCCGAGCAGCTGCTCCTGCTGCACCTCACGGTCGCGTGAGGACAGTGCGATGGTGACCGGCACGACCAGCCCGCAGGGGGCGGCCGGCCGGGTGGACGCGCCGCTGGCGGCGCCACCGGGGCGGCCGCGCCGCCGGCGCGGCGACGGCCGGGCCGCGGTGCTGTTCCTGCTGCCGGCCACCGTCGGGTTCGGAGCGTTCTACCTCTGGCCGGCGCTGCGCACGATGTACCTGAGTTTCACCGAGTACAGCCTGCTCAGTCCGCCCGAGTGGATCGGGCTGGCCAACTACCGGCGGCTGGTCGACGACCACCTGTTCTGGAACTCGCTCGTCGTCACCGTCGAGTACGTCGTCATCAACATCGGCGTGCAGACGGTGGTCGCGTTGGGCCTGGCGATGCTGATGTTCCGGCTGACCCGGTCCACGCTGATCCGGGGCATCCTGCTGTGGCCGTACCTGGTCGCCAACGTCGTGGTCGCGCTCGTCTGGTACACGATGCTCGACAGCCAGCTCGGCATCGTCAACCACATGCTGGGGTGGCTGGGTATCGACCCGGTGGCCTTCTTCGGGGAGACGCGCACCGCGATTCCGACCATCGCGCTGGTGAACGTGTGGCGGTACCTGGGATACACGGCGCTGCTGCTGTTCGCCGGCCTGCAGGCCATCCCGCACACCATGTACGAGGCGGCCGCACTGGACGGCGCGAACGAGTGGCGCATGTTCTGGAACGTCTCGATGCCGTTGTTGCGCCCGACCCTCGTCCTGGTGCTCGTGCTCAGCGTCACCGGATCGTTCCAGATCTTCGACACGGTGGCGGTGACCACCAGGGGCGGGCCGATCAACTCCACCCGGGTCATCTACTTCTACATCTACCAGCAGGCGTTCCAGCGGTTCAACTTCGGCTACGCCGCGGCGTTGTGCGTGGTCCTGCTCGCCATCCTGGCCGGTCTCGCGGTGACCCAGCTGCGGCTGCTGCGGGCGAACGAGATCGACGCCGAGTGAGGAGGCGACCATGCGGCGCCCGCTGAACTGGCAGCGCGGCCTGGCCTGGGCGGTGCTCGGCGCGCTGGTCGTGGTGACGCTGTTCCCGTTCTACTGGATGCTGCGCATCGCCTTGTCGGACAACAGCTCACTGGCCGCGCACGCGGGTTCCTTCCTGCCGTCGAACATCACGCTCGGCGCTTTCCGGCGGGTGCTGGGCCTCGCCTCGCCCGCGGAGATCGAGGCACAGGGCGGCTCGGGGGCCTCGATCCACTTCTGGCGGTATCTGGTCAACTCGGTCCTCACCTCGACCGTCATCACCGTGGGCCAGGTGCTGTTCAGCGCGGCCGCCGCGTACGCCTTCTCGCGGCTGCGCTGGGTCGGCCGGGACAAGGTGTTCCTGCTGTTTCTCACCGCGCTGATGATCCCGCCCATCTTCATCGCGCTGCCGAACTTCGTGACCATCAAGAACCTGGGACTGCTGAACACGTACGCGGGCATCGTCGCGCCCTTCGTGCTGATGTCCCCGTTCGCACTGTTCTTCCTGCGGCAGTTCTTCCTCGGCCTCAGCCGCGAGGTGGAGGAGGCGGCGAAGATCGACGGCGCGGGGCACCTGCGGATCTTCTTCGGGATCGTGCTGCCCGCGAACGCGGCGCCGGTGGCCACGCTCGCCCTGCTGGTCTACATCACCGCGTGGAACGAGTACCTGTGGCCGCTGCTCGTCGGCGCCGACGAGAAGGTGCGGGTGCTGACCGTGGCGCTGGGGATCTTCCGGTCGCAGACACCGCAGGGCGGCCCGGACTGGTCCGGGCTGATGGCCGCGACCCTGCTCGTCGCGTCGCCGATCGTGGTGCTGTTCCTCGTGTTCGGCCGGCGCATCGTCAACTCGATCCAGTTCACCGGCTTCAGATAGGCCCCGAAGCAGAAGGAGTAGCCATGCGCCGAAGAATCAGCCGGCTGACCGCGGCCGCCCTGGCGCTGCCGTTCGTACTCGCCGGCTGTGCCGGCAACAACGACAGCGGCGGCGGCGGTACCGGCAACGCGGAGATCAGGTACTGGTTGTGGGATTCGAACCAGCTGCCCGGCTACCAGCAGTGCGCCACCGACTTCCAGGCGAAGAACAGCGGCACCACCGTCAAGATCGAGCAGTTCGGCTGGGCCGACTACTGGGACAAGCTGACCACCGGTCTGGTCGCCGGCACCGCCCCGGACGTGTTCACCGACCACCTCAACTACTTCCCGACCTACGCCGGCAAGAACCAGATCCTCCCGCTCGACGACTTCATCACGCGGGACGGGGTGCCGACCGACAACTACGCCAAGGGCCTCGCCGACCTGTGGGTGTTCACCGACGGCAAGCGCTACGGCCTGCCCAAGGACTTCGACACGGTCGCCGTGTTCTACAACAAGAAGATGCTCGCCGACGCCGGGGTCGCCGAGAGCGACCTGGCCGGTGCCAGCTGGAACCCGACCGACGGCGGCAGCTACGAGAAGATCATCGCCCGGCTGACCGTCGACCGGAACGGCAAGCGCGGCAACGAGCCCGGCTTCGACAAGAACCACGTCGCGGTCTACGGGCTCGGGCAGGACGAGAACAACGGCAACGGCGTGGGCCAGCAGATGTGGTCGATGTACGCGCTGAGCACCGGCTGGACGTACACCGACAAGAACCCGTGGGGCACCCACTTCCAGTACGACGACCCCCGTTTCCAGCAGACGATCGGCTGGTACCGGAGCCTCATCGCCAAGGGCTACATGCCGTCCCTGGCCATCGCCCGATCCGGGACGAGCGTGAACGACGCGTTCGGCGCCGGGAAGTACGCGCTGAGCACCAACGGCTCCTGGATGATCGGCACCTACTTCGGATACAAGGACGTCAAGGTCGGCGTCGCGCCGACGCCGGTCGGCCCGACCGGCCAGCGGGCCAGCATCTTCAACGGCCTGGCCGACGCCATCTACGCCGGCACCAAGCACAAGGAAGCGGCGTGGAAATGGGTCAAGTACCTCGCCTCCGCTGACTGCCAGAAGGTCATCGGTGGCAAGGCCGTCGTGTTCCCGGCGATCCCGGCAGCGCTCACGATCGCCCAGGGCAAGTTCGCGGCGAAGGGCGTCGACGTCAAGCCGTTCACCACGCAGATCACCGACGGCACGACCCACCTCTACCCCATCACCGACCACGCCACCGACGTCGCGGCCATCATGGGCCCGGCCATGGACGCGGTGCTGTCGTTCAAAGCCGACCCCGACTCGTTGTCGGCCGCCAACAAAGAGATCAACGCGCTCTTCGAATAGCGACACACGGATGACGGTCGCTGCCCGTGCATCCCTGACGGGTCAGGCAGCGACGATGGCCAGGCAGCGGCGGAGCCCGGTTAGCCGTAGGCGGACACCACGAGGTGTGACCGCCGGGATGAACCCTCGCGCGTACCGCGTGGGGTTCGAGGGAGGACTCGATGACCGGGAGTTCGACGAAGACAGGACGCGCCCTCGGCCGGCTCGCCGTGGTGGCCGGGCTCACCCTGGCGGCGGCGGTCCCACTGCTGGTCCAGGGCAGTAGCGAGGCGGCCACCGCCTCGCTGAGCGTGAACCTGGCCGCCACCCGAGGGGCGGCCACCGGGGTCGGCTCGGGGATCCTGTACGGGATCAGCCAGGACGGTTCGCAGCCGGCGAACCAGTTCGTGCAGCCGCTGCGGCTGACCGCGTTCCGCGGTGGGGGGCACGCGTCCCGGGGCTGGATCGGGGACAACTACCAGTTCGGCTCCGGCACGCAGGCCGACGTCAACTCGGCGGTGTCGCAGGCCAGGCGGCTGGGGTCGGCGACGCAGTACCAGGCGATCCTGAGCGACATGTACGGCGCGGACGGCGGGCAGCCGGCCAACACGATGTGGCCGTGCACGAACGGCAACTGTGCCAACTGGGTCAGCTTCATCGACTCGACGGTGGGCGCGCTGCAGGGCTCCGGCGTCAGGTTCGCGTACGACGTGTGGAACGAGCCGGACATCTCCGCGTTCTGGCCGAACGCGAGCGTCAACAGCACCCAGTACTTCCAGATGTGGGACACCGGGGTCCGGGAGATCCGGCGCATCGCCCCGGGCGCGCTGATCGTCGGGCCGTCGTTCGCGTTCAGCCCGCAGGGCCGGGCGAGCCAGTGGCAGACCTGGTTGGCGCACGTGAAGGCCGCCGGGACGCTGCCGGACGTGATCGCCAACCACCTGGAGGGGGACACCGACGACCCGGTCGCGGTGGGGCAGTCGCTGCGGAACGCGCTGTCGTCCAACGGCATCGCGGCGCTGCCACTGTCGGCGAACGAGTACCAGCCGCAGGGCCGGCAGAGCGCCGGCGTGACCGCCTGGTACCTCGCCCGGCTCGCGCAGTCGGGCTACGCCAACGCGATGCGCGGCAACTGGAGCTGCTGCCTGACACCCAACATGACCGGCCTGCTCAGCAACGACGGACGGTCCGCGAACGGCAACTGGTGGGTGCTGCGCGACTACGCCGACCTCACCGGCTTCCCTGGTCACCACGTCCGGCCAGGTCGGCAGCATGGCGATCTCGGCGGCCGAGGACAGCTCGGCCCGGCGGGCGGTGGCCATCATGGGCGATCAGAACGGGTTCACCGGCACCCTGACGGTGACCTTCACCGGGCTGGCGTCGACGCCGTGGCTGGCCAACAACGGCAGCGTCAACGTCACCGTCCACCGGATCCCGGACCAGACCCAGCTGGGCGCGCCGCAGGTGGTCCTCAACCAGAACATGAGCGCGTCCAGCGGCTCGATCACGGTGTCGTTCAACGTGCCGGCGACCCACGACGCGTTCGCCGTCTACCTGACCCCGGGCACCGGCACCCCACCGGCGGACCGCACCGGTCGGATCGTGGGTGCCGGGTCCGGGCGGTGCGTCGACGTGACCGGCGTCAGCCAGAACCTCGGTACCCAGGTGCAGCTGTGGGACTGCAACGGCCAGGCCAACCAGCTCTGGCACCAGACCGCGGCCGGTGAGCTGCGCGTCTACGGCGACACCCGGTGCCTGGACGCCAACAACCAGGGCACCGCCAACGGCACGACAGTGGTGATCTGGAGCTGCAACGGACAGGCCAACCAGCAGTGGCGGCTCAACGCCGACGGCAGCATCACCGGCGTGCAGTCCGGCCGGTGCCTCGACGCGGCCAACGCCGGCACCGGCAACGGAACCCCGCTGCGGCTGTGGGACTGCAGCGGCCAGCCCAACCAGAGGTGGACGCTCGGCGGCTGACGAACCGGACCACCGGCAAACCCGGCTGGACGGGCCTGACCGCGGTCGCGCCCGTCCAGCCTCGCCGGAGGCTGTCGGTCGGGTCAGCGTGCCAGGCCGGCGACGGGTGGCGTCGACGCCATTCGTCGACGGGATGCGGACAGGCGTATCAGAACGGCCCTACGCGGAGTCCGAATATCCGACCGCGCTGCAGTTGGGCGCGCCGGAGAAGGAGGACAGGTGGACTCCGCGACCCTCGAGCGGGCCATGCCCGGTCTCGGCCCGGCCCGCGCGGCCGAACTCGTGGCCGGCTGCAACGAGGCGATGCTCGCCGGCGGCATCACCACGAAACTCCGCGCGGCCATGTTCCTGGCCCAGGTCGGTCACGAGTCCGTCTCGCTGCGCTTCAAGGCGGAGATCGGCCACGGCGCCGGCCACCCGTACCCGCCGTACTACGGCCGCGGCTTCATCCAGCTCACCTGGCGCTACAACTACGCCGCGTTCGGCGCCTGGGCGCACTCCCGCGGCCTCGTCGGCGACCGGAATGTGTTCGTGGCGCAGCCGGAGCTGGTCGAACAGGACCGCTGGGCCTGGCTTTCGGCCGTCTGGTTCTGGTCCGCCCACAACCTGAACACCTTCGCCGACCGTGGCGACGTCCAAGGCGCCACGCTCGTGATCAACGGCGGCACGCTCGGACTCGAAGCGCGCACCGACCGGTATTTCCGCGCCCTCCAGTTCGGCGACGCCATCTGCCCGACCCACCCCGCCGCACCGGAGGATGAGCTCACCATGTCCCAGTACGAGAACCTCAAGGCCGCACTCGACGACGTCCGGCACACGCTGGACCTCATGGCCCGCGGCGACAAGGCGCCGGCCGGCATCCCCGAGGCCCACGACCCGCACGAGACGCACCCGGCGAACCTCGTCACGATGAACCAGCGGATCACCGACATCGCCGCCGCCCTGGACCTCGCGATCCGCGGCGACAAGGCGCCCCCCGGCGTGGCCGAGCGAGCCGACGTGGCCGACACGCACCCGGCCAACCTGACCGCGATGAACGAGCGCCTCGGCCGGCTGGAGAAGACCGTCGCCCGCATCGCCGTGAAGCTCGACGCCTGACAGTGACCCGCCCGCGCCGGCCGGCGCTGGGATCGAGCCAGCCCGGTTCGACCGGCTCGATGCCGCGGGCGTCGCCGACGCCTGGCGCCGTGAGCGGCACCGGAGCCCGCCCGGCACCGGGGTGTCCACCGCCGGGGCCGGCGTGCCGTGCTGTACGGTTCCGCCCGGCGGCCGTGAACCTTCGATCTGGGTAGACATCGAGGTTCGCCTGCCGCGGTAGCGGGCGCCCTGCGGGTAGCCCCCGGATCTGGAGGATCAGTGCGGAAGCCCGCTGTGCTGTCCCACCCGGCGACCCGCCGGGTGGCGGTCGTCGCCGCGATCGCGCTCGCCGCGGCGATCCCGTTCGCCGCCCGGGCCGGCTCGGCGCCGGCCCACCGGCCGCCCTCGCAGCCGGCCAAGCTGGCCGTCGCGATCGAGGGGCGGACGGCGGTCAGCGGCCCGATGAGCCATCCCGACCTCGACCACGCCGGCTGGAGCCAGCCGATCCGCGCGGCCGCCTCGGCCACGGTCCACCCGCTGCCGGCGACCGTGGTCCGGGGCATGGACGTCAGCAGCCACCAGGGCAACGTGAACTGGCCGGCGGCGGCCACGGCCGGTGCCCGGTTCGCGTACGTCAAGGCGACCGAGAGCACCACGTACACCAACCCGTACTTCCCGCAGCAGTACAACGGGTCGTACAACGCGGGGCTGGTCCGCGGCGCCTACCACTTCGCGCTGCCGGACCGGTCGTCCGGCACCGCTCAGGCGGACTACTTCGTCAGCCACGGCGGCGGCTGGACCCGCGACGGCAGGACGCTGCCGCCGGCGCTCGACATCGAGTACAACCCGTACGGCCCGACCTGCTACGGCCTGAGCCCGGCCAGCATGGTGTCCTGGATCCGCGCTTTCAGCACCGAGGTGCACGCGCGCACCGGCCGGTACCCGGTGATCTACTCGACCCGCAACTGGTGGGTCGACTGCACCGGCAACAACGCCGGCTTCGGCGCGACCAACCCGCTGTGGATCGCCTGCTACTGCGCCTCCGCGGGCACGATGCCGGCCGGCTGGTCGTTCCAGACGATCTGGCAGTTCGCCTCGACCGGCCCGCTGCCCGGCGACCAGAACTACTTCAACGGCTCCTACGCCCGCCTGCAGGCCCTCGCCAACGGCTGACCGGGCCGCCGGGCCGGGGCCCCGTCGGGCTGACCGGCCGGTCAGCCCGGCCCGGCCAGGCCTGACCGGGCCGGGCTGACCGGGTCCGGGCCGGGCCGGGCCGACCGGGGGCCGGGCCGTCGGCTCAGGCCGGCGGCCGACCCGGCTGGGTGGCGGGGCGCAGCGCCTGCGCCGCCTCGACCGCGAGCTGGTCGACCAGGTCGTTCATCCGGTCACCGGAGTGGCCCTTGACCCACCGGAACGAGATGTCCGCGCGGTCGCGGACCGCGGTGATCAGCGGCTCCCAGAGATCGCGGTTGGCGACCGGCTTCTTGCCGCTGTTGACCCAGTCGCGGGTCAGCCAGGCCCGCCACCAGGCGTCCCGGAAGCAGTTCACGACGTAGGTCGAGTCGCTGACCACGACCAGCGGGCCGTCCAGAGCGCGCACCGCCTCCAGCGCGGCCTGGATCTCCATCCGCTGGTTCGTCGTCGCCGGCGCGCCGCCGCTGGCCTGCCGGCCGTCCGCGGTCGCCCAGGCCCAGCCACCCGGGCCCGGGTTGCCGGAACAGGCACCGTCCGTCCAGACCTCCAGCGCACCCGCGGCGGCCGGCATCGGCTCCGGCACTGCCCGTCGGGCCGACCCGGTGACCCGGGTCGGCCCGGTCACGCAGGACCCGTGCGCCCAGCGCCGGCCGACCGCGGAGATCTCCTCGCCGGGACTGATCGGCGCGGAGCACACCCCGCAGGTCGTCGGGTACTTGGCGATCAGCGGCACCGGCCAAGCCTACGCAGCGGCCCCGGGCCGGACCGGTCCGGCACGCGGGTCGGGTGCCGGCCCGGCTTCGATCCGGCGATGGTCCGTTGCCGGCTGGTCCGCCGACCGGCTGCCCGGCTCGACCCGCGCGCGTCAGCTATGCCGACTGCCGGTGCATCGGTGCCGCCGGACGGCCGGCGAAATACGCTGGGTGGTCAGGTTCATCCGCGTTCTGCTGAGGAGGCCGACGGTGAGCGAGCCGGACGGGGGCGGCCCGGGCCCGGCACCGTGGTGGCGGGCGATGTGGCTCCGGGTCGCCGGAGTCTGCGTCGTCCTGGTGGCGCTCGTCGCGGCGCTGCTGGTCGGGCTGAACCGCACGGAGGCCGGCTCCGGGCGGTACGCCGACGTCAACCGGGCGCCGTTCGAAGCCGCGCTGATCCGCCTCGCCACCGCGCCGGCGGTGCACTACCGGACCACCCTGGGCGCCGGATCGTCCACAATGGACGTTCGGACCACCAGCGGGGGTGCGTCGGTCGGCACCGTGACGGTGGCCGGGCAGAAGATCAGCCTGCTCACCGTCGGCGGCCGGTCCTACCTCAAGCTGCCGCCTGGGCTGGTGCCGCCGGGGTCCGCCGGAGCCGGGGCGGCGGCGCTGACGGACCGGTGGATCACCGGCCGCCAGGCGACGGCGACCGCCCCGGGCGCGGGCCCCGCGACGACCGGCACTCCGCTCTCGCTCGCCCAGTCGCTGCTGGCCGCGCTGGGCAACGGCGCCTCGCTGCCGACCACCGACGACCCGGGCACGACGATCGACGGGGTGGCCGCGCTGACGGCGGTCACCTCGATGGGCACGCTCTACGTCACGAAGGACGCGCCGTATCGCGTGCTGCGGATCGGGCCGGGCAGCCCCGGTCCGCGGTCCGTGCCGTCCGTACCGTCGCTGCCGTCCCTGCCGAGGCCCCCGTCGCTGCCCTCGCTCCCGTCGTTCCCGTCCTTCCCCTCGTTCCCGTCGTTCCCCTCGCTGCCGACCCCGCCGTCGCTCCGGGCCGGGCCGGCCGGGCCGGGCGTGGCCAGCCAGCAGTTCGCCCCGGCGCCGCCGATCGCGCCGGCGCCGCCGATCGCGGCGGGGGGAACGATCGACCTTCCCCGGCTCTCGCCGGCCGACCTCGGCGCCCTGTTCCGCGAGTTGGAAGACAACACCAGGCAGCTGAAGAACGCGGTGAACACCGACATCAAGTACACCCTCCGCGGCAACGCGCAGGTCCGCTGCGGCCCGGCCGGCTGCCTGGTGTCGGCAGCGGTGACCAGCTCGGCCACCAGCGCCGACCCGGACGCCAAGATCACCGGCGGCCGGGCCAGCGGCCAGCTGACCGCGACCGTGCAGATCGACGGCCAACCGGCTGGCGGTTGCACCGCCACCGCCCCGCTGCCGGTGACCGGCGCCGGCTCGATCAGCTGCCAGAATCCGGCCGCCGGAGCGGTCTTCACCGCGGTGGACGCGCGGAAGCGGGCGATCGCCGCGGCGCAGTCCCGGGCGCAGGGCGGCCGGCCGGTCCCGTACACGATCCTGATCACCGGCCAGGCCGAGGTGCTGGCCATCGCGACCGTCCAGGTCGAGGTGCTGGTCCAGGTGCTGCGGATACAGGCTCGGCTGGCGCAGGAGATCGAACGGGCGCAGGACGCCGCGCCGCAGCCCACCGGGTCCACACCGCCGTCGTCCGGGCCCGCCACCCAGCCCGCACCGCAGCCGTCCGGGCAGCCGTCCCCGCCGCCGGTGCCGGTGCCGACCCAGCCGGGGGCCGACTGCACCTCGAACCCACCGGCGGACGCGCAGCGGCTGGCTGGCGGCAGCTGGATCCAGAACACCGCCGGCGCGAACGGCCGGGCCGAGCGCGGCACGGCATGCCTCAAGGCGCCGCTGGCCAAGAACCCCACCCGCCCGACCGTCGTCCCGGTGGGCATGCCGCAGGCACTGGCAACGGCGGCGCGCGCCGGCCGGCCGACCGGCGAGGTGGCCCGCTGCCACATCGTCGGAGCCCAACTCGGCGGCAGCAACAGCCGCCGGGACAACCTGGTGCCCTGCTGGCAGAGCGGCGTGAACGTGGCCGACGCCACCAACCCGCAGGGCATGACCGGCTTCGAAGCCAGGGCGGCCAGCCAGATCAGCGGTCGGCCCACCGAGACGATGCAGTATGTGGTCGACCCCAGCTACCGGTCCGCCGCCAGCACGGTTCCGTTCATGTTCACCATGCTGGCGCTCACGTTCGCCCCGAACGGAGCCGTCACCTGGGTGAACGTGCACCAGCTGAGCAACGAACGGGTGATCGGCCGGCGGATCGTGAGCCTCGGCAACTGACCGGCCGGGCGGCCGCCGGCACCCTGGTGTCGCCGGGCTGACCTGTGATGGTGCAGGCTCGGGGCGGTGGCCTCGTCGGTCGCCGCCGGGAGAGGGGTGGGCAGGGTGCGGGCAGTGTGGATGGCCGAGTTCGGTCCGCCGGCGGTGCTGGTGGCGGGGTCGGCGCCGGACCCTGAGCCGGGTGCGGGCCAGGTCGTCGTCGGGGTGAGCGTGATCGGGATCGCGTTCGTCGAGACGCAGCGCCGGGCCGGGCGGTCCTTCCCGCCGGGTGACCAGCCGCGGTTGCCGATGATCCCGGGTAACGCGGTCGGCGGTGTGGTGACCGCGGCCGGGCCGGGTGCCGCGCCGGAGCTGGTCGGTCGCCGGGTGGTGAGCAGCACCGGCGGCTCCGGGGCGTACGCCGAGCAGGTGGCGGTCGCCGCGGCGGAGGTGATCGAGGTGCCGGCCGATCTTGATCTGCCGGCCGCGACCGCGTTGCTGGCCGACGGCCGGACGGCGATCGGGCTGGCCCGGCTGGCCGGCGTGAGCGCGGGGGACCGGGTGCTGGTGGAGGCGGCGGCCGGCGGGGTGGGCAGCCTGCTGGTGCAGCTGGCCGCCGGTGCCGGCGCGACGGTCATCGCCGCCGCCAGCAGCCAGCGCAAGCTCGAGCTGGCCAGCGGGCTCGGCGCGGACGCGGTGGTCGACTACACCGAGCCGGGCTGGCCGGAGCGGGTCCGGCAGGCCGCCGGCGGCGGCGTGGACGTCGTCTTCGACGGTGTCGGCGGCAGCATCGGTCAGGACGCGCTGGCCCTGCTCGGTGCCGGCGGCCGGTTCGTCCTGCATGGCCTGGCCAGCGGATCGTTCACCGACACCTCAGCGGCGGCCGAGCGCGGCGTGCAGGTGACCGGGCTGCGGCAGTGGGCCTCGTTGGGCCTGGACAACCGGGAGCTGACCCGGCTCGCCCTGGTCGAGGCCGCGGCCGGGCGGCTGCGGCCGGTGATCGGCCAGACGTTCCCGCTGGCGGCGGCGGCCGACGCGCACGCCGCGATCGAAGCCCGCTCGACGCTCGGGAAGACGCTGCTGCTCTGCTGACCGGCGGCCGGCGCGGCGATGCGGCTACTCCGGTGCTCCGGTTCCGGCGCCGGGCTCGGCCGGTTCGGCGGCCGGATCGGTGTGGCCGGGGCCGGTCGTGCCGGTCGTGCCGGCGGCCGGCGGCGGCTGCTGGTCCGGCCAGGTCGTGCTCTCGTCCGCTTCGACGCCGGTGAGGTCGGCGCCGTCGAGTCGGGCCCCGGTGAGGTCGGCGCCGCGCAGATCGGCGCCGCGGAGGTTGGCGTCGCAGAGGTTGGCGCCCTGCAGGTGCGCTCTGCGCAGGACGGCGCCAGCCAGGTGGGCCTGTTGAAGGTTGGCCTGTCGAAGGTCGGTGTTGGTGAAGTTGGCTCCTTCCAGGTGGGCGTCGACCATCCGGGCGCGGGCGAGGTTGGCGTGCCGCAGTTCGGTGTTGGGCAGGCGGCGGTGGGCGAGGTCGGCGCTGCGCAGGTCGGTGCGGGAGAGGTAGAGGTTCCACGGTTCGGGGGAGCGGGGGCGGCGTCCGAGCACGGTGATGGCGGCCTGGATGTCGTTGGCCCGGACCTGCAGCCAGCGTGGGTGCGGGTCGAGTGTGGGTGTCGGGTGTTCCGGGCCGTCGGGTGAGCCGACTGGCCACGGGACGCGGTCTCGGACGTATGCGGCCAGCACGACGGTGACGGTCCACCGGTCCGCCGCGGAGTCCCGGGCGATCCGTTCGAGGGCGTAGATGCCGCCGAGGCGGATCTGCGGCGCGTCGTTGCCGAGTTGGTCGATGGCGCGGGTGAAGCGGTCGGTGATCTGGCCCTGCCGGGCGATGCCGATCTGTTGCCATGCGCCGATCACGCCGCCGAGCACCAGCAGACCGCCGAAGCCCTGCAGCAGTTGTCCGCGGAACTCGGCCTGCAGTTCGGAGCGGGCATGCTGCAGTTCGATCCGCCGGTCCACACTGGTCACCCCGGCCAATTCCACAGTGGACAGTGGCGGGTAGGCGAGGCGGGGGAGGAAGAAGATGGCCGCCGGCACCGCCAGCAGGACGCCGATCGCCGCGGTCGTCAGGGTGGTCCGGAGCGAGGGCCGGCGCATCGCTGGTCTTCCTTCCCGCGGGCTCTCGTTCGCCGCCCCGGCACGCGGTCCGGGCCGTCAGCCGACGCGGGTGGATCGTCTCAAAACCCGATCCGGCTCAGTCGACCGGCCCGCCCAGCCGGCGGATCGCCTCGGCCAGCCGGGCTTGGCCGTCCTGCAGGGCCTTGAGCGCGGCCTTCAGCGGGGCGAGCTCGTCCTGCAGGTACTGGTGGGTCGGGTCGTTCAGGGCGGTGATGACCTCCAGCCGGATCCGGTGGAACTCCGCTTCGGTGATGGGCACGTGGTCCTCCGGTGCGGGTTTGCCTGCGTGGAACGCCTGGACCTGGCTCATGTACCAGGCGTACGGGAAGTTGGGCCCGGGGTCGGAATGCGTGGTGCCGCCGAACACGAGCCGGATGTCGTTGTGCGTGCAGAAGCCGGACTTCCCGGCGGCCAGTTCGGTCAGCGACAGCCACCGCGGCGGGATGTCGAAAGTGCGCGCGTACTGGGCGTTCCACTCGGCGGACCGGCGCAGCATCGAGCGGGCGTCCGGCGACAGCCACTGCTCCTTCGTCAGCGTCGTCCGGCCGCAGTGCTCGGTGCCCAGGCTGAAGCCGTTGCCGCCCGGCCCGACGTGGAAGGCGATGCGATCCGGCTTCACCATCTCGATGCCCTCGCCCGGGTCGAAGATGGCGTGCGCCGAGGTGCCCGCCCTCGCGCCGCCGAACCAGGCCGGCCCGGCGAGGGCCCGGGCGTTGCCCCGCGACATCGGACCCTCGGTGGAGTGCTGCACGAGCAGCCGCTGCCGGTGGCTGAACCGGCCGCCGTGGCTGAACGCCTCGATGAACGGCAGCTTCATGGCCGGTCACCCGGGTCGTCGGGGGCGAGCGCGGCCAGCGTGTCCGGTGCCAGTTCGTGCCCGCCGGTGCCGGTGGCGTAGGTCTGCTCGTACTCCTCGTCGGTGAGGTCGCGGATCTGCGGCAGTGCCGGCGGTGGGTCCGGATCGGTCATGGCATGCCTCCATCGGCGTCCAGCTGGGAGCCCGACCGACGCGGTCGGCTAGCTCTACCTTGATGGGCCGACTTGCGCGACAATCTTGCGACAATCTTGCGAACCGGCGCCACCTGCGGCTTGTCGCCGGCCGGAAATTGTCGGTGCCTGGCCTTAGGTTGCGGTCATGGACAGCACACCGGCTGTTCCGGTCCCGGGCCGCCGGCCCGGCGGGTGGGCGTGCGGCGAGGCCGCCCGGCCGGCCGCCGGGTCCGGCATCGTGGCGACGGGGTTGCCCGGTCCCGGGTCGCGGCGCGGCCGCGGGTCAGCTCGGGGTGATCGGGCGGCCGGCCCGTTTCAGGGTGCGGACGATCGGCGAGGTCTCCACGTGCTGGACCCCGTCGAGCGCGCCGAGGCGTTGGGTGAGGTACTGGTAGAGCGCCCCGGGGTCGCGGCAGTAGACCGATGCCACCAGGTTGGTCGAGCCGGTGGTGGCGGCCACGAACGGCACCTCCGGGTGGTAGGAGATGGCCTCGCCGACCGCGGCCAGCGCGGCCGGCGCCGCGGTGATCCAGAGCCTGGCCGCGGTACGGAGCCCGAGCTGGGTCGGGTCGACGTCGACCTCGAAGAACAGCGTGCCGCTGCTGCGCAGCCCGTCCAGCCGGCGCCGCACCGCCGACTCCGACCAGCCGGTGGCCCGGGCCAGCTCGGCGAGGGAGGCCCGGGCGTCCCGGCCGAGCACGTCCAGCAGCGCCCGGTCGACCGGCTGCAGCGGGGTGGGGTGTTCGTCCGGCCACTCGGCCCGCGCCGGGCGCAGCGCGGTGACCTGCGGCTCGTCCAGCACCGGGCCCAGCACGCCGCCCCGGCTGCCGGCGAAGATCCACAGCATCGCGTGCGCGGACACCGCGACCACCCGGCTGGTCCGGGCCAGGCGCTGCAACAGCAGCTCCTCGGGGTCCGGGTCGCGGGGCAGCACCGTGCAGTCGATCTCCGCGCCACCGGACAGCAGGTACACCCAGCCGGTGTCCGGCCGCCGGGCCAGTGCCTCGGCGATCCCGGCCGCCGCGTCCGGCACGCACTGCAGCCGGATGAACCACGGGGAGTGGCCGATCTGCCAGGGGTTGGGCAGCGCCACCAGCCGCAGCACGCCGGCGGCCCGCAGCCTGCGGTAACGCCGGGCCACGGTCTGGTCGGAGACGCCGAGCACCTCGGCGATCCGGTTGAACGGCAGCCGGGGGTCGAGCTGGAGTGCGTGCAGGAGCCCCCGGTCCACCAGGTCCAGTGCGCCGGCGGCCAGTGCTGGGTCGGATTCCACCAGATCACAGTAGAGCGATGTCGGGATCCGTCAGACCGGGCCGGCCGAGCCGACATGCCGGCCGGCGCCGGTCAGAGTGGCGGGGCCGGACCAGGACAGGGAGATTCCGATGCGCAAGTGGCTACCGCTGGTAGCGATCAGCCTGGGCACGTTCATGTTGCTCGTCGACGTCACCATCGTGACCGTCGCGCTGCCGGACATGGCGAACAGCCTGTCGGCCTCGCTCAGCGACCTGCAGTGGGTGATGGACGTCTACGCGCTGGCCCTGGCCGCCCTGCTGCTCGGCAGCGGGACGCTGGCCGACCGGTCCGGCCGTAAACGGATCTACCTGGTCGGCCTGGTCGTGTTCGCGCTCGCCTCGCTCGGCTGCGCGGTCGCGCCCAACCCGGGCCTGCTGGTCGCCGCCAGGGCGGTACAGGGCATCGGCGGCGCGGCGATGTTCGCCACCACGCTGGCCCTGCTCGGCGTCACGTACCACGGCCCGGACCGGGCGATCGCGTTCGGCAGCTGGGGCGCGATCAACGGCGCCGCGTCGGCGATCGGCCCGATCCTCGGCGGCCTGCTCACCGAGCACTTCGGCTGGCGCTGGATCTTCCTGATCAACCTGCCGGTCAGCGTGGTCGCGGTGGCGCTCGCGGCGCGGGTGCTGACCGAGTCGCGGGCCCCGCAGGCCGGCCGGATCGATCTGCCCGGCATGGCCAGCTTCGCGATCGCCGCCGGCGCGCTGACCTGGGCGCTGATCCGGGGCGGCGACACCGGCTGGACCGCCGCCCCGACGCTGACGCTGTTCGCCGTCGCGGCGGCCGGGCTGATCGCCTTCGTGCTGCTGCAACAGCACAGCCGGCAGCCGATGCTGCAACTGGCGCTGCTGCGCAACCCCTCGTTCGTCGGCATCATGCTCGCCGGCGCCGTGCTCACCGGCTGCGCGTTCGCCTACCTCGGCTTCACCTCGCTGTGGCTGCAGAGCGTGCTCGGGTTCGGGCCGGTCGGCGCCGGCCTGGCGCTGGTGCCGCTGGCCATCGCCGCCTTCGTGGCCGCCGGCGCGAGCGGCCGGCTGCTCGGCGCCGCGCCGCCCCGGCTCACCATCACCGCCGGGCTGGTCCTGGTCGGCGTCGGTGACCTGGCCGAGTCGATGCTCGACGCCGGTTCCGGCCGCTGGGCGCTGCTGCCCGGCCTGGTGATCGCCGGTATCGGGGTCGGCATCGCGATGCCGGCGCTCAGTTCGGCCGCGCTGAGCACGGTGCCGCCGGCCCGAGCCGGGATGGCGTCGGGCGCGGTGACCACCTTCCGCCAGCTCGGGTTCGCGTTCGGGATCGCCGTGTTCGGTGTGCTGTTCGCCAACCGGATCACCGACCACCTGCCCGGGGTGCCCGCCGCCGGCGCGATCGCCTCCGGCCAGGCACCCGCGGTGCTCGGCCAGACCCCGCCGTCCGGACGGGCCGACCTCGCCCAGGCGATCCACGCCGCCTTCACCGCCGGCCTGAACCTGACCACCACGGTCGCCGGCCTCACCGCGCTCGCCGGCGCGGTTGCCGTGGCGGTGCTGCTACGCCGCCCGGTCGCGCCGGCCGGCCAGCCGGCGAGCGCCGAGCCGGACGTCGCCGCCGCCCGGGCCTGATCCGGCCCGGCCAGCGCGCGGGACCCTCCGTCGGTGCGGCACAGGTTCGGGGTTCAGACTCGTGCGATGTCCGACTTCTATCCCGCGCCGCCACCGCCGGAGCCGACCGGGCCGGACAGCGCACCGCCGCCGCGGGCGCTCCGGCCGGTCGTGGCCCTGCTGCTGACCAACCTCGGTCTGTCGGTGCTGCTCACCGTCGTCGTCCTGGTCGCCCGGCACAGCGTGGTCAACTACCAGCTCGACCACCGGCACATCGCCGATCCCGCGCTGCGCGGCACACTGCGCCGGAGCTACCTGGCCAGCCTCTGGGGCCGCGTGATCGGCAACATCGTCGCCAGCGTCGTCTACGTGTTCCTGGTCCGCGCGCTGCTGCGCGGTCGCCGCTGGGCCTACCGCCGGGTGATCCTGCTCGGCTCGCTCGGCATCGCCGGCCTGATCCTGATCCAGGCCACGCCGTACCCGGTCTGGATGCGCGCCGAGCAGCTGGCGCAGGCCCTGGTCCTGGCGGCCCTGCTGTACTTCACGCTCCGCCCGGAGGTACGGCTCCATTTCGCCAACAGCGGCCCCGGCCGCGGCTCCCGCCGGTTCCGCCACGGCTAGCGCCCAGCCGCGGTGGCCCCGCCGGCAGTCTCGTGCCGGCGGCGGGCCGGACCGGGCACGCGGCCGGGCGCGAGTTCCCGGCCGAGCGGCTGGTCCGCGCTCGAACCGCAGCTGACCAGCCAGCAGCTAGGCTGCCGGCGTGCGGAAGATGAGCGAGGAAGAGTGGCGGGCGTTCGTCGCCGAGGGCACCCGGACCGGCAAGGTCGCGACCACCCGGCCGGACGGCCGGCCGCACGTGGCACCGGTCTGGTTCGTGCTGGACGGCGCCGACCTGGTGTTCACCACCGGCCGGAACACGGCGAAGGGCCGGGCGTTGACCGCCGATCCGCGGGTGGCGATCTGCGTGGACGATGAGCGGCCGCCGTTCTCGTTCGTGCTGATCGAGGGCACGGCGACGGTCTCCGAGGAGCCGGTCGCGCTGCTCGACGCCGCGATCAAGCTCGGCGCCCGGTACATGGGCGCCGACCGGGCCGAGGAGTTCGGCAGGCGGAACGCGGTGCCGGGCGAGCTGCTGATCCGGGTTCACCCGGACAAGGTCATCGCCCAGGCCGAGCTGTCCGGCTAGCCGGCCGGCCGCCCGGTCGGGATCGTCACCCGATCCGCCCGGACCGGGAGCCGGCGGTGGCCCGATCGGGCAGCCGGACCTGCCTGTAGGTGTGCCTGGACGCCACTGAGGCGTCCCCGGCACCGGCTCAGACTGTGCGCGACGGGTCTACCTGTCGCGGAGGTGAGCGTGCCGGCACCGGCCGAGGAGCGGGGGTCACACCGGAAACCGGCCAGCGGCCGGGCGCCCGAACCGGCCCAGCCGCGGGTCGAGCCGGCCACCGCCGAAGCCGAGTCGGCGTCCGTCGACCGCCCACCGGCGGCGGTCAGCACCCGGGTCGCGCAACGCCTGCAGGGCTCGGTCGGCAACCGCGCGGTCGCCGCCCTGCTCGCCCCCCGCGGCAGGGCCGCGGCCCGCCGGTCCGGCGATCGACCCGCCCGTCCGGCTACGTCCGCCCGTCCGGCCACGCCCGGTCGTCCGGCAGCCGGGCCGCCGGCGGTGCAGACCGCGAACCCCACCGCCGCGTCCGCCGCGCCCACCTCGGCGCCGCCGACCGGGGGAACGACCCGGACCGGTCCGTCGGTGCAGCGGTTCGTTCCGGACAGCGCGGCGGCGGGCGCGGGCGATGGCCGGCGTCCCGGGCCGCACAGCGATCCGAAATTCACCGCGCTGACCACGGACGTCCGGGCCAAGCAGCAGCAGCTGACCGCGCACCGTCCGGCGCAGGCCGAGGCGGCCGCGGCGGCCGGCGCCGCCGTCCCGCCCCAGGACAGCAAGGAGGCGTACGGCAAGGCGGCGAACGCGGACAAGATGAACGCCGCGAAGCCGGGGGAGTTCGACAAGGCGGCGTTCGTCCGGGCGGTGAACCAGGCGATCGCCGCTCAGGCGCCGAAGGACCTGGACGAGGCCGACAAGTTTGCCGAGTCGGGCAAGGCGGACGCGGTCAAGACCCAGGTCGCCGGGCAGGTCGGGGCCGGCCGGCAGCAGTCCGCGGCGGCGATCGAGTCGACCACGCAGGCGCCGCCGGACACCGCGGCGGTCCGCGAGAAGCCGGTCGACCCGCTGCGGCCGGACCAACCGCCGCCCACCCCGGGCCCGCCGGACCCGGCCAGGGCGGTGCCCGACCCGGCCCCGCCGGCCGCGACCGACCTCTCCGCCGGACCGCGCCAGGTCGACCAGCAGATGGCCGACGCCGAGGTCACCGAGCCGCAACTGGCGAACGCGAACGAGCCGGAGTTCGGCGCCGCGCTGACCGCGAAGAAGGACGGCGAGGCACACGCCGCGACCGCCCCCGGCCAGCTGCGGGCCGCCGAGGCGCAGACGCTGACCGCGGCGCGGGCCCAGGCCGGGCAGGTCGGCGCCGCCGCGATGGGCACGATGGCGACCGATCGCCGGCAGGCCGGCGCGGCTGTCGGCGCCGGCAAGACCGAGGCCAAGAGCTCCGACGAGGCCAACCGGGCGAAGGTCACCGCGACCCTGCAGAAGGTCTTCGACGCCACCAAGAAGGACGTCGAGGACATCCTCACCGGCCTGGACCGCAAGGTCGGGGAGAAGTTCGACACCGAGGAGAAGGCCGCCCGGGACGCGTTCACCGCCGAGCACAAGCGCCGGATGGACGCGTACAAGGACGAGCGCTACTCCGGGCTGCTCGGCGCCGGCCGCTGGCTGCGGGACAAATTCGCCGGCCTGCCGGCGGAGGCCAACCAGATCTTCGTCACCGCCCGCGCCGGCTACGTGAGCCGGATGCAGCAGGTCATCTCCGGGGTGGCCGACCTGATCGGCACCGAGCTGGGCCGGGCCAAGCAGCGCATCGCGAAGGGCCGGGCCGACCTGCAGGCCGAGGTGGCGACGCTGCCCAAGGAGTTGCAGGCGCTGGGCAAGCAGGCGGCGGGCGAGTTCGCCGGCCGGTTCGACGAGCTGACCGAGGCGGTGACCAGCAAGGGCCAGGAGCTCGTGCAGACGCTGGCCACGAAGTACTCCGAGGCGCTCGGCAAGGTGGACGACGAGATCGCGGCCGAGAAGGAGAAGAACAAGGGCCTGGTCGACAAGGCCATGGACGCGGTGGCCGGCGTCGTCCGCACCATCCTGGAACTGAAGAACCTGCTGCTCGGCGTGCTGGCGAAGGCCGCGTCCGCGGTGCTGGCGATCATCAAGGACCCGATCAGCTTCCTCGGCAAGCTGGTCTCCGCGGTCGGCGCCGGCCTGCACGCGTTCATCGCGAACATCGGCGCGCACCTGAAGAAGGGCCTGCTCGGCTGGCTGCTCGGTGCGATGTCCGGCGCCGGCCTGCAACTGCCGGCAAAGTTCGACCTGCGCGGCATCCTGGGCATGATCGGCTCGCTGCTCGGTCTGACCTGGGGCGCGATCCGCGGCCGGATCGTCTCCCGCGGCGTCCCGGAGCAGGCGATGGGCGCGGTGGAGCAGTCCGTCCCGGTGGCCCAGAAGCTGCAGTCCGAGGGCGTCGCCGGCATCTGGACGGAGCTCTCGGCGAAGCTCGGCGACCTCAAGGCCAACCTGTTCGAGAAAATCACCAAATACCTCATCCCGACCGTGCTGATCGCCGGCATCACCTGGATCGTCTCGCTGCTGAACCCGGCCTCGGCGTTCATCAAGGCGTGCAAGATGATCGTCGACATCGTCACGTTCATCATCGAACGCGGCGCCCAGATCGTCGCCTTCGTCAACGCCGTCCTGGACGCGGTCATCGCCATCGCCGGCGGCGGCGCCGGCGGCGTCCCGGCCCTCATCGAGAACGCCCTCGCCCTCAGCATCCCCGTCCTGATCGGCGCGCTCGCCGCCATCCTCGGCATCAGCGGCATCGCCGAAAAGGTCAAGAAGATCTTCCAGTCCCTGGCCAAGCCGGTAATGAAAGCCGTCGACTGGGTAGTCGACAAACTAGTCAAGTTCGGCAAGAAAATCTGGTCCAAACTCAAGTCCAAATTCGCTAGGAAGCAAAAGGGACAGCCGGCCGGCCCAGTCGATCCGGCGAGGGAGCGGGCCGCGATCGCCGACGCGGAGCGGCTGCTGGCCGGCAACCCGACGCACGGCGCGGTGGCCGGGCAACTGCCCGCAATGTCCCGCCGACATGGCCTGCCGCTGCGCCTCGTCACGGAGTCCCGGGACCCGCAGCACGAGCGTGTGCACGTGCAGACGATGTCCACCGAATCGCACGATCTGCCGCCGTCCCGCGATCCGGAGTTGCTGAAGCTGGACGCGCTGGTCGGCCAACCGCGCACCGACAGCCTCTGCACCCAGCTCGGCGAACCCGCGGTTATCGCACTGATTGGCCAGATCAGCCAGTACGGTGTGCAGAAGCTGATCACCGGGATATCGGACGGGGACGTCAAGACCCTGCTCGGGCAGCTCGACCCGGCACTGGTGACTAGCGTGTTCAAGGGCAGGCAGCCGGCCACCGGGCCCGAGTTCAAGCGCCTGTTCGACCAGTTCGGCACCGCCGACGTCAACCTGCTGGCGACCGCACTGGGCGGCAAGCTCGCCCAGATCCTGCGATGGGACATGTTCCATCTCGACTCGGCTCAGCAGGCCGCGATCGGTTCCGGGCACGGCGCGACCGCCCGCAGCCTGCCGCCGCTGGAGGGCATGACGGTGGCGCACGCGCAGGCGGCGCTCACCGCCGCCGGCATGACGCTGAGCGCGAGCAAGCCTGACCAGGAACTGTGGGTTCATACCGACCATTCCGTCGTGCGGCTGAAGACCGGCCCGGCCGCGCACGGCATTCACACGCCTTTCAACCACGCCGTTCTGGAGGTGACCAAGACCGCCGGGTCGGCCGGTATCAATGACGTCTATGCCAAGTTCGAGCAGGGCGGTCAGCCGATCCCGCAGGGTACCAAGCAGGCCCAGGACCAGCTCGCCGCCTGGTTCAAGAAGAAGGCCGGGCGGGCGCCCGATCCCGGGGAGACAGCGGCGATGATGAACATGTGGGGTAAGGTTGGACACATCCGGCTGGTCTGAGCTGACGAAGCGAGGGTGGGCGCGTGCAGTTCGACTACGACCTTGTTCCGGAGACCGGAGAGTATCCGACGGAAGCGCTC
The DNA here is from genome assembly GCA_963714145.1 of uncultured Actinomycetota bacterium. Lineage (GTDB taxonomy): Bacteria > Actinomycetota > Actinomycetes > Mycobacteriales > CADCTP01 > JBBWZH01. The sequence continues at coordinate 1,416,102 of OY970235.1, forward strand.
GCCGAAATGGCAACCTACCTTTCCGGTCAGGCCACGCACCGGCTGTCCGACGGCACGTTCATCGTCTTTCCCGATGCGGACGCGCGGGCGGCGCGAATGCCGGCACTACTGCGCCAGGAGCCTGACTGGCTCGATGGCTACGTGAAGCTCGCGGCTGACCGGGTAACTCTCGGCCTCGTCTCGGACGACGCGGTCCGGCGCCAACTCCACGAGTTCGCCACCTGGTCGGCGGCGAGATGGCCCGCGCACCTGGACTACTTCGGCTCGGCTGTCCCGTTCGACGAACTGCTCCCCGCCTAGACCTCCGACTCCGGCCGGCGGAACGCGCTCAGTCGTCCAGCATCAGCTGGATGAAGCGGCGGACCTCGGCCAGGTCGCCGTCAGCGAGGGGGATACCTACCGCACCGGTGCGGTGGACCGGGCCGGTGTGGGCGCTTCGCGCAGGCCGATGCGGGCGTGCAGGCGGCGCAGCGGCGCCGGCGCCCACCAGTTGGCGTCGCCGAGCAGGGTCATCGTGGCCGGCACGAGCAGGCAGCGGACCAGGGTGGCGTCCACGATGATCGCGACCGTCAGGGCGAAGCCCATCTCCTTGATGCCGACCATCCGGCCGGCGGCGAAGCCGGCGAAGACGATCACCAGCAGCAGCGCGGCGGAGGTGATGATCCGGCCGCTGCGCTGCAGGCCGAGCCGGACCGCCTCGTCGTTGCCGATGCCGGTGTCGTACAGCTCCTTGATCCGGGAGATCAGGAAGACCTCGTAGTCCATCGACAGCCCGAACGCGAAGGCGAAGACCAGCACCGGCACCCACGTCTCCACCGCGTCGGGAGAGGTGAAACCGAGCGGCCCGGCGAGGTGGCCGTCCTGGAAGACCCAGACCAGCGCGCCGAACGTGGCGCCGAGCGAGACCGTGTTCATCACCAGCGCCTTGATCGGCACCAGCAGCGAGCCGGTCATCAGGAACAGCAGCACCAGCGAGGCCAGCGCGATCAGCCCGAACGCGTACGGCAGCTTGCGCACCACGTCGGCCTTGAAGTCGACCAGCACCGCGGCGCCGCCGGTGACCCAGATCCGGAACGCCGGCCGGTGTGCGCGCAGCGTGCGGACCACCTGCTGCGCGGTGTCGCCCTGGGTGGTGCCGGCCGGGGTGATGTCGATCCGGCTGCGCTGGCCGGCGACCGGCGTGGCCCGGCCGAGCTGGACCACCGAACCCGGTGGCACCAGCGTGCTCAGGCTGGCGACGTAGGCGACGAGCTGGGCCGGCGGGGCGTCGGCGAGGACGGTGATCGGATCGGTGCCGGCGCCGGGGAACCGGTCGGTGATCACCCGCTCCACCTGGGCGGTCTCCAGCGACTGCGGCAGCACGTTCGCCTGGCCGTTCTGCAGCCGGATCGACAGCAGCGGCGTGCCGGCGGCCAGCAGCAGGAGCACCAGCCCGATCGCCACCGGCCACGGCCGGCGCTGCACCCAAGCGGCCAGCCGGGAGAAGAAGCCGTGTTCCGGGGCGAGCGCGCGGCGCACCGGGATGCGCCGGCCGAACGCCGCCAGCAGGGCCGGGGTGAGTGTCAGGCCGGCCAGCCAGGCGACGACCACGACCGCCGAGCCGGCCGCGCCGATCGCCCGGAACGTCGGGTCGTCGAACAGGAACAGCCCGCTCAGGCAGACCGCGACGGTCAGCGCCGAGAACGTCACGGTCCGGCCGGCGGTGGCGGACGCGGCCTCGATCGCGGCCGGCACGTCCCGGCCGCCGGCCCGTTCCTCGCGGAACCGGCTGACGATCAGCAGCGCGTAGTCGATCGAGATGCCCAGGCCGAGCAGGGTGACCACGGGCACCGTGTTCGGGTCGAGGGTGAGGAACGTGCCGAACCCGAGCAGGCAGACCATCGCGCCGGCCACCGCCGCCAGCGCGCCGAGCAGCGGCAGCGCCGCGGCCAGGAACCCACCGAAGATCAGCACCAGCACCAGCAGCGTGATCGGCAGCGAGATCAGCTCGGCGTGCTCGGTGTCCTTCTGTACCTGGGCGTTGATCTGCCGGCTCACCTGCGCCGCGTCGCTGACCCGGACCGTCCCGCCGGGCGGCAGTTCGACCGCGTGCAGCCGGGCCGTGGTGGCGGCCACCGCCGCGTCCCGCTCCGGCCTGGCCAGCCGCGGCGTCAGGTCGACCACCAGCAGCCCGGCGCGCCCGTCGGTGGCCAGCAGGCCGGCCCCGGCACCGGTGTACGGATCGACCACCCGGCCCACGTCGGGTATCTCGCGCAGGTCGGCCGCGGCGGACAGCACCGCCGCCCGGACCGCCGGGTCGGCCATCGGCGCCGCGTCCAGCAGGCCGACCACCCGCAGGCCGTAGCGGGCCTGCTCGGCCAGCAGGTTGGAGCCCTGGGTGGACTCGAAGTGCCGGCTCAGCCGGCCATTCTGCAGGTTGCCGAAGACCGGGCCGCTGGCCAGCACGCCGGCCACCCCGAGCAGAAGCCAGCCGGTCAGCACCGCCCACCGGCGGCGGTGGCAGAACCTGCCGATCCGTTCGAACATGGCAGCAGTGTCTCCCCCCGGGCGGCACCTCCGGTCGCGGCCGGGCCGGCTAGGGTCGTCGTGTGGCCGGCGACACGCTGTTCGACGCGGCGGCGGATGATGCCGCCGCCGCCTCGGCACCGCTCGCCGTCCGGATGCGGCCGCGCACCCTGGACGAGATCGTCGGGCAGCGGCACCTGCTCGGCCCGGGCACCCCGCTGCGCCGGCTGGTCGAGGGCGACCAGCCGATGTCGCTGATTCTCTGGGGCCCACCGGGCACTGGCAAGACCACGATCGCGCATGTCGTCTCGCACGCCACCCGGCGCCGGTTCGTGCAGCTCTCGGCGCTCACCGCGGGGGTCAAGGACGTTCGCGCGGTGATCGCAGAGGCCCGTGACGCGCTCGGCTTCAACGGCCGGCAGACGGTGCTGTTCATCGACGAGGTGCACCGGTTCTCCAAGACCCAGCAGGATTCGCTGCTCGGCGCGGTGGAGGACCGGATCGTCACGCTGGTCGCGGCTACCACCGAGAACCCGTTCTTCTCGGTCGTCGCGCCGCTGCTGTCCCGTTCGCTGCTGATCACCCTGGAGCCGCTGTCCGAAGAGGACATCCGGATCGTGGTGCGCCGCGCGCTGGCCGACCCGCGGGGCCTCGGCGGCACGCTGACGCTGGCCGACGGCGCGTTCGAACACCTGCTCCGGATCGCCGGCGGGGACGCCCGGCGGGCGCTGACCGCACTGGAGGCCGGCGCGGGCGCGGCGTCCGGGCAGGGCGCGACGGTGATCGACCTGCCCACCCTGGAGGCCGCCGTCGACCGGGCCGCCGTCCGCTACGACCGGGACGGTGACCAGCACTACGACGTGGCGTCGGCGTTCATCAAGTCGCTGCGCGGCTCGGACGTGGACGCCGCCCTGCACTACCTGACCCGGATGGTCGAGGCCGGCGAGGACCCGCGCTTCATCGCCCGCCGGCTGATCATCCTGGCGTCGGAGGACATCGGCATGGCCGACCCGGCCGCGCTGCCGCTGGCCGTCGCCGCCGCCCAGGCGGTGCAGATGATCGGCCTGCCGGAGGCCGCGATCAACCTCAGCCACGCGGTGATCTATCTGGCGCTGGCGCCGAAGTCGAACTCGGTGATCACCGCGATGGGCGCGGCCGCCGCCGACATCCGCGCCGGCCTGGCCGGCCCCGTCCCGCCGCACCTGCGCGACGCCCACTACAAGGGCGCCGGCCGCATCGGCCACGGCGCCAACTACCAGTACGCGCACGACACCCCCACCGGCGTCGCCACCCAGCAGTACGCCCCGGACACCATCGCCGGCCGCGACTACTTCACCCCCACCACCCACGGCGCCGAACGCGACCTGGGCCCCCGCCTCACCCGCCTCCGCGCCCTCCTCCGCGGCACGAACACCACGCCCGCGGACCCGGCCGAGCAGCCCGCCGAGCCGTGATCACCGGCGCCCCGGCGGGCGTACGCTGACCGGGTGCCGCCCCACCACCCACTGCGTCCGTCCTACCTGGAAGAACTCCGGTTGACGGCGTTCAAGAGCTTCTGGGAGGCGACGCTCCCGCTTTCTGAATTCACCCTGCTCGTCGGTCGAAACGGGAGCGGAAAATCCAACGCCCTCGACGCCCTGGTTGTCCTGTCCAGACTCGTCGGCGGTGGCGACATCCGGGACGCGTTGAACGGCGGCCAGGGCGATCGGGAACCCATCCGGGGCGGAGCCGAGGGTTGCGCACCCTGGGACCAGGACTCGTTCGCATTGGGCTGCCGGATCCGAACCGGTGACGAGGCGGTCGACTATGACGTCGTGGTCGACGTGCGGCCGGACGTCCGGATCAACTCGGAGCGGCTGGTCGCGTACGAGGGCGTGCGGCTGGGCAACGCCAGGTTGGACGGCAAGGAGCTGCTGGCCAGCGTTGATCCCGAGGAGGGCAGTGCCGACCTGTGGGCCCGCTACTACAACGGGAAGCGCGGCAGCAATCCGTCCGTCGCGTTCAACGCCAACCGGCTCCTGATCAGTCAGGTCGCGTCCCGGGTGCCGCTGCAGGGCGAGGCGGCCGGACTGGTGCACCGGGCTGCGGCGCAGGTGATCGCGGCGCTGCGGCAGGTTTTCGTGCTGGATCCGGTGCCGGCCATGATGCGGCAGTACGTCAACGAACGGGACAACGACCTCCGCCGGGACGGCAGCAATCTGAGCGCCGTCGTCGCCCGTCTCCGGCGGGAGGATCCGGCCGCGCTCGCCGAGCTGCTGGATCTGGTCAGGCAGCTCTCCGAGCAGCCGATCCGCAAGATTGACACTTCCCGGACCGATCTCGGGGATGTGCTGCTCGTCCTGCACGAGCGGCATCCGGACGACCACCGGGCGCTGGCGAAGATCCCGGCCAGACTGATGAGCGACGGCACCCTGCGCCTTCTCGCGATCGGCACGGCGGTGCTCTCGGCGCCGCGTCTGGACACGTCCGATCCGCCCGCCACCGATCCGGACACCGCCCGCGGCCAGCGGACTCTGGTGGTTGAGGAGATCGAGAGCGGGCTGTATCCGAGCCAGGCGGCAACGGTGCTCGACCTGGTGAAGAACGAGACCGGCGCTCGGCAGGTGCGGGCGCTGGCTACGACGCACAGCCCGGCGATCCTGAACGCCCTGGACGGAGCGGATCACGAGTCGGTGGTTGTCTGCGACCGCGACGACGCCGGCTGCAGTCGGCTGACCCGCCTGATCGACCTGCCCGGCTACCCCACGCTGATGGCGGCTGATCCGCTCGGCTCGGCGGTCGCACGGGGGCTGCTGGCGGCCGCGGTCAACCCGCCGGAACGCTCTCAGGAGGACTTCGACAGGCTGATCGGGGCACTCTGAGTGCGTCGTGCTGAGCTTGTGGACACCTCCATCCTCGTCGAGATTCTCAACGTCCCCGGCCGCAACGCCAACCGCGAGGTCGTGCTCGAACAACTGCGCGCGCGACGTGCCGACCGGTCGGTCACCCTGCTCCTGCCGACCGCGACCGTGATCGAAACTGGCAATCACATCCATCAGGTGGCTGACGGGCACGCTCGTCGGCGGTGTGCCGGCGGCTTCGCCGAACTGCTCGCCCAGACGGTGGCCGGTCGGGCGCCCTGGGAGCTGCTGAACGCGAAGTGGGACGGCCCATTGCTGGAGGCGATCCGAGGCGGAGCCGGCACCGGGATGGATCTGGTCGATCACGCCGCGAAGCGGTGCCTGTCGTGCGCTGATCTCAGTGTTGTCGCGGAGCGGGACGTTTACCGGAGCCGGCTGTCAAGCAGCATCGAGGTCGTCATCTGGACCATGGACGAAGCGCTACGAGCTTGGTCGTGATCGCCCAGCGGCCATCGGCGGGCACCCAGGGAGACGGGTAGCCGGCGTGGCCGCCGGGCGGGGGCGATCAGCGCGACTACGCTCGACCCCGGCATTGACGGGAGGAGACGTGGCGCTCGACAGGCCCCGGGTGGAGTACCGGACACCGGTCGACCTGGTGGCCGAGGTTCGAGCGGGCCTGATCCGGATCCCGCCGTTCCAGCGCGGCTACCGGTGGGAGTCGAGTGATGTCGTCGAACTCTTCGACAGCCTCGCGCGTGGTTTTCCGATCGGGAACCTGCTGCTCTGGCGGCGGCCGGCGCCGGCCGCACAGCTGGAGGTCGGGCCGGTGCCGGTCGACGCGCCGGCGTCCGAGTCGGCGTTGTGGGTCGTCGACGGCCAGCAGCGGATCACCAGCCTGGTCGGCGCGCTGATCGCGGCGGAGAGCGCACCGGACCCGCGGTTCCGGATCTACCTCGACCTCGACGACGGCAGCTTCCGGAGCGTCGGCGTCCGTCAGCAGCCGGAGCCGTCCTGGGCTCCGGTGAGCCGGCTGGCGGACCCGACCACGCTGCTGCGGTGGATGCGGGACAACGCCGACCAGCTGTCCGAGCGGCAGCTCGCGACGGCCGATCGGGCGGCCAACGCGATCCGGGAGTACCAGATCCCGACCTACGTCGTCAGCTCGCCCGACGAGGCGCCGCTGGTCGAGATCTTCCGGCGGATCAACGACACCGGGAAGCCGCTGACGAAGGCGGAGGTCTTCGCCGCGCTGCACTCGGGGATCGCCGGTGACGAACCGCTCGACCTGCACGCCCTGGCGCAGGTTCCGGCTGACTCCGGTTTCGGCGCACTCGACGACCGGCTGGCGCTGCGGTGCCTGCTGGCCTTCCGCGGCGGCGACATCTTCCGGGCCGACTTCCGGGACGAGTTCTCGTCGCCGGCAGATCGCGTCGACACGTTCCGCGCGTTGGCCGCGGCCCTGCGCGAGGTCGTGGCGTTCCTGCGGGCCGAGGGCGGCGTCCCGCACCTGCGGCTGCTGCCGTATTCGCACGTCCTGCCGGTGCTGGTCCGATTCGTACGGACGCACGGCGCCCCGGAAGGGCGGGCGTCCGCCCTGCTGCGGCGGTGGCTGTGGCGCGGCGCGGTGGCTGGCACCCGCGCCGGTGGCATCAGCGTGGTCGACATCCGCAACCAGGTGGCGGCCGCCGACACGGCCGATCAGCTCGGCGCGGCTCAAGCGCTGCTTCGACAGGTGCCGCCGTTCCCCGACGTGCAACCCGAGTTGGACAAGCCGCACCTCGGTCACGCCATGACGAAGATCAACGTGCTGGGACTGCTCGCGGCCAACCCGCTCGACCTGCGGACCGGGGAGCCGATCGACATCGCCCGCCTGCTGGCGGACGGCAGCCCGCTGCGGCCGATCATCAAGGACAGCCGAACGATCCTGGCCGATTCGATCGCGAATCGGACCATGACCGGCATAGGTTCCGGACAAACCGTTCAGCAGTCGCTCGCGCAGGCCCCGCCGGACGTGGCCGCCAGCCACCTCGTGGACGCCCTCGGACAACAGCTGCTCACCCAGGACGCCGACGAATTCCTGGCCCGGCGTGCCGGGGCAGCGACAATCCTGATCAGGTCGCACATCGACCGGATGGCGGAGTGGGGTGCCCGGGACGGTCGGGCCTTGTCCGACCTCATCCACTCGGTGGCCTGAGTGACCGATCGGCTCGCCGCGGAGGTCCGGCTGCACGGCCGCCGGGTCGGCATCCTGCGCTACGACCGGGGTGGGTCAGCGTTCGAATACGACGATGACCTGACCGACCCCGGGCACCGGCCGCTCGGGCAGGTCTTCGAGGACGATCCGCGGACCGTGCGCCGGACCCGGACCGGCATACCGGGCTGGTTCGCCAACCTCCTTCCCGAGGGCGCGCTGCGGCAGCAGGTCGTCCGGGAACTGGGCGGCGGCAACATCGGCGATTTCACCCTGCTCGCCCGGCTCGGCGGCGACCTGCCGGGGGCGGTGACCGTGCATACGGCGGAACTGCCGGCCGACGATGTCGCGGCCGACACCGGCGCCGATCACGAGCATCCGCTGCGGCACTCGCTCGCCGGCGTGCAGCTCAAATACTCCATCCGAGGCGACCGGTTGACTTTTCCGGCGAGCGGCGGTGGCGGCTGGTGGATCGTGAAGCTGCCGGATCCCGGCGTCCCCGATCTTCCGGTGAACGAGTACCTCACGATGCGCTGGCTGGCCGCGGCGGGGTTCGATGTGCCGCAGGTGGAACTGCGCGCGGCCAAGGAGGTCAGCGGAATCCCGGCCGGCCTGGTCGACCCGCTCGCGCTGGTCTACCTGGTGCGCCGGTTCGACCGCAGCGCGGCCGGCCGGATCCATGTCGAGGACTTCGCCCAGGTCGCGGACGTCGAGCCGCGGTTCAAGTACGGCCAACCCGGCATCTCCTACGACAGCCTCGCCGAGGCGCTGCTGACCCTGCTGGGCCGGTCCGGCTACGAGCGGCTGATCGAGCGGCTGGTGGCGATGCTGGTGGTCGGGAACACCGACGCCCACCTGAAGAACTGGGGCCTGATCTACCCGGGCGGGCGGGCCGTCGACCTGACACCGGTCTACGACTTCCATTCGCTGACCATCTACAGCCGCTACCTGTTCAGCCCGCTCGCGCTCAGCCTGAACGAGGAGCGGGTGCCGTCCCGGATCACGCTGGACGACTTCCGGCGCCTGGCCGACCGGTCCGGCGCCGATCCGGACCGGACCGCGAGCGTGGCCGTGGCGGCCGCCCAGCGGCTGCGTACGGCGTGGGCCGGTGATCTCCTGGCGGAGGCTGAGGCACGGTTTCCGGCGCTCGCCGGGCACTACCGCGATCGGCTCCGGACCCTGCCGGTGAGCGGGTCGAGCTGACCCGTTCTGACCGGTCGGGGGCGGCGGCGGCCGGGCCGGCGGAGCCGGTGCGGGCGAGACGGTAGGGTCCCTGGGGTCTTGGCCAGGCCGGTTCAGCTGCTCCGGGGAGGATCTGCGTGTCCGGTGGGGAGATCGCGGCGGTCGTCGCGGCGGCGGCGTTCGCGCTACTGGTGTTGCTGCTCGCGGTGCCGATCCTGAAGCTGGGGCGGACGCTGGACGAGGCGACGCTGGCGATCCGGAAGACGCACGAGGGCGTTCAGCCGTTGCTGGCCGGGGCCGCCACCACCGTTGACCACGTGAACAAGGAGCTGGAGCGGGTCGACGGAATCACCCAGAGTGCGCAGGCGGTGACGAGCAACGCGGCCGCGCTGAGCTCGCTGTTCGCGACCACGCTGGGCGGGCCGGTGGTGAAGGTGGCGGCGTTCTCGTACGGCGTGCGGAAGGCCGCCCAGGGCCGCCGGCGGGCCGAGGCGGAGCGCACCGCCCGGGACGCGGTGAAGGCGCAGCGGGCGGCCAAGCGGGCCGCCCGGCGGGCCGGCCAGTGACCACCCCAGCCACCCGCGCGGCCCCGGCCGGTCAGGCCGGTCGATCCGGTCGGCCCGTTTGGGCCGCCCGGGGAACCCGCGGGACACTTGCCCCCGCAGCGGGCACGATGGGTACCGGAGCGGGGCACCGGCCCGGCCCGGAGCGGATGGGAGACGCACGGTGAGGCGGCTGTTCTGGCTGGCCCTTGGCGGCACGATCGGCGCGTTGCTGGTCCGCAAGCTGGCCAAGGTCGCCGAGTCGGCCAGCCCGAAGGCGCTGGCCGCGGGTGTGTCGTCCTCGATCGGCGGGCTGGCCGACGCGGTCCGTGACTTCGCCGACGAGGTGCGTGACGGGATGGCCGAGCGCGAGGCGGAACTGCTGGACGGGGTCGGGCTGGACGGCCGGCTCGGCGCCCGGGCGGAGGAGTTCTGATGCGCTCCGCCGACATCCGGGAGCGCTTCCTGCGCTTCTTCGAGGAGAACGGGCACACGGTGGTGCCCAGTTCGAGCCTGATCTCGCCCGACCCGACCACGCTGTTCAACATCGCCGGCATGGCCCCGTTCAAGCCGTACTTCATCGGCGAGGCGCCGGCGCCGTGGCGGCGGGCGACCAGCGTGCAGAAGTGTTTCCGGACGCTGGACATCGACGAGGTCGGCAAGACCACCCGGCACGCCTCCTTCTTCCAGATGGCGGGCAACTTCTCCTTCGGCGACTACTTCAAGGAAGGCGCCATGGAGCTGGCCTGGGAGTTGATCACCCGGGCCCAGTCCGACGGCGGGTTCGGGCTCGACCCGGCCCGGCTCTGGGTGACCGTCTACCACGACGACGACGAGGCGGCCGACCTCTGGCGGAACCGGATCGGGGTTCCGGCCGGCCGGATCGTCCGCCGCGGCAGGTCCGACAACTTCTGGTCGATGGGCGTCCCGGGGCCGTGCGGCCCGTGCTCGGAGATCTACATCGACCGCGGTCCGGAATTCGGTGCCGAGGGCGGCCCGGAGGTGGACGAGGACCGCTACCTGGAGTTCTGGAACCTCGTCTTCATGCAGTTCGAGCGCGGCCCGGGCAGTGGCAAGGAGGACTACCCGATCCTCGGCGAGCTGCCGGCCAAGAACATCGACACCGGGCTCGGCCTGGAGCGGATGGCCCTGCTGCTGCAGGATGTCCCGAACCTGTACGAGATCGACGAGGTGTTCCCGATCCTGACCCGGGCGGCGGAGCTGGCCGGGCACAAGTACGGCGCCGACCACGAGGCGGACGTCCGGCTGCGGGTGGTCGCCGACCACGTCCGGTCCGGGCTGATGGTGCTCGGCGACGGGGTGGTGCCGTCCAACGAGGCGCGCGGGTACGTGCTGCGCCGGGTGCTGCGCCGGGCGATCCGGGCGATCCGGCTGCTCGGCTACGAGGGCCCGGCGCTGCCCGAGCTGCTGCCGGTCGCCCGCGACTGCATGGCTCCGTCGTACCCGGAGCTGGCCACCGACTTCGGCCGGATCTCCCAGTACGCGTACGCCGAGGAGGAGGCCTTCGGCGAGACGCTGCGGGCCGGCACCACGATCCTGGAGACCGCGGTGACCGCGGTCCGGTCCGGCGGCGGCTCGCGGCTGCCCGGCGACAAGGCGTTCCAGCTGCACGACACGTACGGCTTCCCGATCGACCTGACCCTGGAGATGGCCGCCGAGCAGGGCCTGTCCGTGGACGAGGACGGGTTCCGCCGGCTGATGGCCGAGCAGCGGCAGCGCGCCAAGGCGGACGCGCAGGCGCGCAAGACCGGCAACACGGACGTCTCGGCGTACCGGGAGCTGCTGGACCGGTCCGGCCGGTCGGCGTTCACCGGGTACGCGGAGGTGGCCCGCGAGTCCCAGGTGGTCGGCCTGCTGGCCGGCGGTGCGATCGTGCCGGCGGCCGGCGAGGGTGACGAGATCGAACTGGTGCTCGACAGCACCCCGTTCTACGCCGAGGGCGGCGGCCAGCAGTCGGACACCGGCCGGATCACGGTCCGCTCCGGCGGCGTGGACGCGGTGCTCGAGGTCGACGACGTGCAGACCCCGGTGGACGGGCTGATCGTGCACCGCGGCCGGGTGGTCAGCGGCGAGCTGCGGTCCGGTGCGGACGCGCTCGCGGCGGTGGACGTGGACCGGCGCAAGGCGGTCTCCCGCAGCCACACGGCGACCCACCTGCTGCACCGCGCCCTGCGCGGTGCGCTGGGCGAGACCGCGGCGCAGGCCGGCTCGCTGAACGCGCCCGGTCGGCTGCGGTTCGACTTCACCACGCCCGGCGCGGTGCCGCCGGCGGTCCTCACCGACATCGAGGACGAGGTCAACGCGGTGCTGATCCAGGATCTGGAGGTGCACGCGTTCCTCACCTCGCAGGACGAGGCGAAGCGGATCGGCGCGATCTCGATGTTCGGCGAGAAGTACGGCGCCGAGGTGCGGGTGGTCGAGGTCGGCGAGTACTCGCGGGAGCTGTGCGGCGGCACGCACGTGCCCCGGTCGGCGCATATCGGGCTGATCAAGCTGCTCAGCGAGGCGTCCATCGGCGCCGGGGTGCGCCGGGTGGAGGCGTTGGTCGGGCTCGACGCGTTCCGCTTCCTGGCCCGCGAACACCTGCTGGTGGCCGGCCTGGCCGACGCGCTCAAGGTGCCGGCCGACCAGGTGCCGGAGCGGGTGCAGTCGCTGGTCGACCGGGTCCGGACGGCCGAGAAGGAGCTGGAGCGGCTGCGCGCCGAGTCGGTGCTGGCCGGTGCGGGCAGCCTGGCGGCGGGCGGGCGGGACGTCGGCGGGGTCGCGGTGGTCGCCGCGGAGGTTCCCGGCGGGCTCGGCGGCAACGACCTGCGCGCGCTCGCGATGGACGTCCGCGGCCGGCTCGACCCGGGCCGTGGCGGCCTGGTCGTGCTGGCCTCACGGGCGGATGGGCGGGTCTCGTTCGTGGTGGCCACGAACGAGGCGGCCCGGATGCGTGGGATCTCGGCCAACGACGTGGTCCGGGCGCTGGCTCCGCCGGTGGCCGGTCGCGGCGGCGGCAAGGACGATCTCGCTCAGGGCGGTGGCACGAATCCGGATGGGGTCCCGGAGGCGCTGCTGCTGGTGGAACACGTCGTGGGGCGGCGCGTGGCCGGCTCCGGGTGACGGCGGCGAGCGGCTCGGTGCCGCGGCCACCGGCGCACCGGCCGGCCGTGGCCGGCTGGCCGCTGGACGGGCGGTCGTCGCGGGTCGGGCCGCCGGACGGCCCGGCCGGCGAGCCGGAGCCGCCGGGGCCCGGGCGGCGGCCTCGCCGGCCCAGGGCCCGGGCGTCCGGCAGCGCGACCGGGCCGGCGCCGGCCCGGGCCGGGTTCCAGCCGGGAGTGCGGCTCGGGGTGGATGTCGGTAGCGTCCGGGTCGGGGTCGCGCTCAGCGACCCGGCCGGGGTGCTGGCGACGCCGCTGGTCACGCTGGCCCGGGACGCCGCGGGTGGCGCCGACCTCGACCAGCTGGCCGGCATCGTGGCCGACCGCGCGGTGGTCGAGGTCGTGGTGGGGCTGCCGCGGTCGCTGTCCGGCCGGCACGGGGCGGCGGCGCAGGCCGCCGAGCAGTACGCGGGGGCGCTCGCCCAGCGGATCGCGCCGGTGCCGGTGCGGTTCGCCGATGAGCGGCTGACGACGGTGTCAGCGAGCAGAACCCTGTCCGAACGGGGGATTTCCAGCCGCCGGCAGCGGCAAGTCGTTGACCAGGCTGCCGCGGTCCTCATACTTCAGGGGTGGCTGGACGCGGCCCGAATGGTGCGGTGACGTGAGCGATCTGTCTATTTTCGGCGTTGAGTACGACGAGGGCCCGACCCGGGCGGAGCGCAGGCGGCAGCAGCGGCGGCGCAAGCGGCGCAATCCGCTCGGCCCGCTGCTCGGGGTTGTGGTGATCATCGCGCTGGTCGGCGGGATCCTCTACGGCGGCAAGCGGGTCCTGGGCGGCCTGGGTGACACGCCCGACTACCAGGGCGCCGGCACCGGCGTGGTAACCGTCCAGGTGCGCTCCGGCGACACCGCCGCGGACATCGCCACCACGCTGACCAAGCTCGGCGTGGTGAAGAGCGAGAAGGCGTTCCGGAACGCGGCCAAGAAGGATCCGCGTTCGCCGAGCATCCAGCCCGGCTTCTACAAGCTGCACAAGCAGATGAGCGGCCAGTCCGCGGTCACCCTGCTGCTCGATCCGGCGGCCCGGCTGCAGTCGAAGTTCACCGTGCCGGAGGGCCTGCCGACGGCCGAGGCGTTGAAGATCATCTCGTCCAAGGCCGGCGTCCCGCTGGCCCAGCTGCAGGCGGCGGCGAAGAACACCGCCGCGCTGGGCCTGCCCGACTACGCGCACGGTCGGCTGGAGGGCTTCCTGTTCCCGGCCACGTACGAGCTGGACCCGGGCACGTCCGCGGTGAAGGTGCTGCAGACCATGGTGGCCACCTACAAGCAGCGGGTGGACGACACCGGGCTGTCCGCCGCGGCCGGTGCGCTCGGCATCAATCCGTACCAGCTGCTGACCGTCGCCTCGCTGGTCGAGGAGGAGGCGATCACGGTCGACTTCACCAAGGTCGCCCGCGTCGTCTACAACCGGGTGCAGCGTGGCCAGCGGCTGGAGCTGGACTCCACGATCAACTACGCGCTGCACCGCAACCGGGTCAAGGTCTCGCTGCAGGACACCCAGATCAGCTCGCCGTACAACACGTACCGGCGGACCGGGCTGCCGCCGACCCCGATCTGCAACCCCGGGGTGGTCGCGATCCAGGCGGCGCTGCATCCGGCGGCCGGGAACTGGCTGTATTTCGTCAAGATCAACAAGTCCGGCCAGTCCTACTTCACGCCGGACTACCAGGACTTCCTGGCGCACAAGGCGCAGGCGCAGTCCTCGGGCGTCTTCTGAGTGGTCACCCGCGCGGCAGTGCTCGGACGTCCGATCGAGCACTCACTGTCACCGATTTTGCACCGTGCGGCGTACGCCGCGCTCGGCCTGGCTGACTGGCGATACGACCGGGTGGACTGCGGCGAGGCCGACCTGGCCGGTTTCGTCGCCGGCCTCGGCCCGGAGTGGGCCGGGTGCTCGCTGACGATGCCGCTGAAGCGCGCCGTGCTGGACGTCGCGGCCGACGTCTCGCCGCTGGCCTGGGCCGTCGGCGCCGCGAACACGCTGGTCCGCCGCGGCGGCGGCTGGCGGGCCGACAACACCGACGTGGCCGGCATCGTCGCGGCGCTGCGCGAGGCGTACGCGGCCGAGCCGGCGACCCGGTCGACGCTCGGCGACCCGGCCACCGACCTGGCCGGCCTGGCCGACCTGTCGGGCGTGGGCCCGGACGGCGTGGGCCCGTCCAACCTTGGTCCGGACGGCGTGGGCCCGTCCGGCGTGGGTCCGGGCGGGGTGGGTCCGTCCAACCTGGGTCGGGACGGCCTGGGGCCGGGCGGCGTGGGCCCGTCCGGCGTGGGTTCGGGCGGGGTGGGTCCGTCCAGCCTGGGGCCGGGCGGCGTGGGCCCGTCCGGCGTGGGCCCGGACGGCGTGGGTCCGGGCGGCCTGGGTTCGGGCGGCCGGGGGCCGTCCGGCGTGGGTCCGTCCGGGCCGGGGCCGGGGGCTTCGAGTCGGGGGGCCTCGAGTCCGGGGGGCTCGAGGCCGGGTGGGCAGGTTGTGCTGCTCGGCGCCGGCGGCACGGCGCAGGCCGCGCTGGCCGCGCTGCGGGAGCTCGGTGTGCCGCGGCCGACCGTGCTGGTCCGGGACTCGGGCCGGGCCGGCGACCTGGGCGCGGCGGGGGAGCGCCTCGGCGTCCGGCCGACGATCCGCAGCTGGGCGCACCTGCACGTCGCCGCGGACGCCGACCTGGTCATCTCCACCGTCCCGGCCGGTGCCGCCGATGTCCTGGCCGACCTGCCCTGGCGGCCGGCGACGACCGTCCTGGACGTCGTCTACTCGCCCTGGCCGACCCCGTTGGCCGCTGCCGCCGGCGCCGCCGGCTGCCGGGTGGTGAGCGGCCTGTCGATGCTGCTGTACCAGGCCGCGGTTCAGGTCCGGCTGATGACCGGCCAGGACGCGCCGATCGAAGCCATGCGCACCGCCCTCACCGCGGCGACCGGCGCACCCGCCACCTGACCCGGGCCCGCTCGCGGTGCAGGCTCCCCGCGACGACCGCGGGGCGACGGAAATGGGGGAGATGGTCCGGGCTCCGGGTGGGCTGGGTAGGGTGCCGGGTTGTGTCCGTTTTAGCCGGGGTGGGGTGCGCGCTGCTCGGCGCGGTGCTGGGCCCGTTCCTGGCCGGGCTGACGGTCCGGGTCCCAGCGGGCGAACCGCTGCTGACCAGCGGGGCCTGGCGCGGCGAGCCGGCCGGCCGGCGGCGGCTGGTCGCGGTCACCGTGCTGGCCGCCGCGGCGCTGGGCGTGATCGGCGCCGGCGTCGGGGCCGGTGCGGCGCTGCCGGCATACCTCTGGTTCGGCGCGGTCGGGGTCACCCTCGGCGTGATCGACGTCGACTGCCAGCGGCTGCCGGACCGGCTCACGCTGCCCTGTTACCCGATCGGGTTGGTGCTGCTCGGGGCCGCGTCGCTGGCCCGGCACGACCTGCCGGCGCTGCTCCGCGCGGTGATCGCCGGGGCGGCCGTGTTCGGGGTGTTCTTCCTGCTCGCCTTCATCAGCCCGCGCAGCCTCGGTTTCGGCGATGTCAAGCTGTCCGGTGTGCTCGGGCTGTTCCTGGGCTGGCTCGGCTGGGGTGTGCTGCTGCTCGGCCTGGTCGCCGGGTTCGCGGTCGGCGCGGTGGTGGCGATCACGCTGCTGGTCGGGCGGCGGGTCGGCTGGAGCAGCGATGTCGCGTTCGGGCCCTCGCTGCTCGCCGGTGCCCTGCTCGCCGTGGTCGCCGGCCAGCGCCTGGTGGACGCCTACCTGACCGCCGCCGGCCTGCCGCCGACTGCCTGATCAGCCGGTTGCCGCTGGGCCGACCGTCGGGGGGCGGCCCGGGCCCGCGTGAAAGGATTCCGGCATGCTGCGCTGGCTCACCGCGGGAGAGTCACACGGACCTGCGCTGATCGCCGTCCTGGAGGGTCTGCCCGCCGGGGTCCGGGTGACGTCCGCCGAGGTGGCCGCCGGGCTGCTCCGGCGCCGGGCCGGCTACGGCCGCGGGGCCCGGATGGCGTTCGAGCAGGACGAGGTGGAGTTCCTCGGCGGGGTGCGGCACGGCCAGACCCTGGGCGGTCCGATCGCCATCCGGGTCGGCAACACCGAGTGGCCGAAGTGGCAGACGGTGATGGCGCCGGACCCGGTGGACGCCGACCTGCTCGCCAGCCAGGCCCGCAACGCCCCGCTGACCCGGCCCCGGCCCGGCCACGCCGACCTGGTCGGCATGCAGAAGTACGGGTTCGACGACGCGCGGCCGGTGCTGGAGCGGTCCAGCGCCCGGGAGACGGCGGCCCGGGTCGCGCTCGGCGTGGTCGCCCGCGCGTTCCTGGACCAGGTGCTCGGCGTCCGACTGCTCAGCCATGTGGTGTCGATCGGGACGGTGGCCGTGCCGGCCGGCGTGCTGCCCGGGCCGGAGGATCTGGACACCGTGGACGCCTCCCCGGTGCGCTGCGCCGACCCGGCGACCAGTGACGCGATGGTGGCCGAGATCGACGCGGCCCGGAAGGCCGGCGACACCCTCGGCGGGGTGGTCGAGGTGGTCGGCTACGGCCTGCCGCCGGGCCTGGGCAGCCACGTGCACTGGGATCGCCGGCTGGACGCCCGGCTGGCCGCCGCGCTGATGGGCATCCAGGCGATCAAGGGCGTCGAGGTCGGCGACGGCTTCGAGACAGCCCGCCGGCGCGGCTCCGAGGCGCACGACGAGATCGACGCCGGCCCGAACGGGATCCGCCGGCGGACCGGCCGGTCCGGTGGCACCGAGGGCGGGATGAGCACGGGCGAGCCGCTGCGGGTCCGGGCCGCGATGAAGCCGATCTCGACGGTGCCCCGGGCGCTGGCCACCGTCGACGTGGCGACCGGCGAGCCGGCGGTCGCGATCAACCAGCGCAGCGACGTCTGCGCGGTCCCGGCGGCCGGCGTGGTCGCCGAGGCGATGGTCGCGCTGGTCCTGGCCGACGCCACCCTGGAGAAGTTCGGCGGCGACTCGGTCCCGGAGACCACCCGCAACGCCACCGGCTACCTCGACACCCTCGTGATCAAATGAGTGGCGCGGCGCCCGGGCTCCGCTCGCCGGGCGGGCCGGTGCTGGTGCTGATCGGGCCGTCCGGGGCGGGGAAGACGACGATCGGCGGGCTGGTCGCGCAGCGGCTCGGGGTGGGTTTCCGGGACACCGATACGGACGTGGTCGAGCGGGCCGGCAAGCCGGTCGCGGAGATCTTCGTGGACGACGGGGAGCCGGCGTTCCGGGCGCTGGAGCGGGCCGCCGTGGCGGCGGCGCTGGCCGAGCATCCGGGGGTGCTGGCGCTCGGCGGTGGCGCGGTGCTGGCCGAGGAGACGCGGGCCCTGCTGGCCGGGCACCCGGTGGTGTTCCTCAGCGTCGGGCTGGCCGACGCGGTCGACCGGATCGGCCTGAACCGGGACCGCCCGCTGCTCGCCCTCAACCCGCGGGCCCAACTGCGCGCGATGCTGGCCGAGCGGCAGCCGGTGTACGAGGCGCTGGCCGCGGTCACCGTGCAGACCGACGGCCGGGCCCCGGACGAGGTCGTCGACGCGGTCCTGGCCGCGCTGGGCGCCGCCGGGGCGGCACCCGGCGGCACGCCGCAGCCGGGCCGGGCGCCCCGGTGACACCTGACCCGGCCGGCGGCCCGGTCCGGATCCGGGTCGGTGGCGGTGCCCAGCCCGGGTACGACGTGGTCGTCGGCGCCGGCCTGGCCGGCGAGCTGCCCGGGCTGGTCGCGGGCGCTGAGCAGGCGGCGGTGCTGCACCCGGCGGCGCTCGCCGACTACGCGGCGGTGGCGGCCGGGAGTCTCGCCGCCGGCGGCGTGCGGCCGTTGCTGCTGCCGGTGCCGGACGGGGAGGCGGCGAAGACGCTCGCGGTCGCGGGCGGGTGCTGGGAGGCGCTCGGCGCGGCCGGGTTCACCCGGACCGACGTGGTGCTGGGCGTCGGCGGGGGTGCCACCACGGACCTGGCCGGGTGGGTGGCGGCGGCCTGGCTGCGCGGGGTGCGGCTGATCCAGCTGCCGACCACGCTGCTGGGCATGGTGGACGCCGCGGTCGGTGGCAAGACCGGGATCAACTCCGGCGCCGGCAAGAACCTGATCGGCGCGTTCCACCCGCCGACCGGCGTGCTGGCCGACCTGACCACGCTGAAAACCCTGCCGGACCGGGATTTCCGGGCCGGGCTGGCCGAGGTGGTCAAGTGCGGCTTCATCGCCGACCCGGCGATCCTGGACCTGATCGAGGCCGACCGCGCCGCGGCCCTCGACCCGGCGTCGGCCGCGACCCGGGAGCTGGTCGGGCGGGCGATCCGGGTCAAGGCCGAGATCGTCACCCGGGACCTGACCGAGCGCGGCGACCGGATCTTCCTGAACTACGGCCACACGCTGGCGCACGCGATCGAACGGGCCGCCGACTACCGGTTCCGGCACGGCGAGGCGGTCGCGGTCGGCCTGGTGTACGCGGCCGAGCTCGGCCGCGCCGCCGGCCGGCTGGACGATCGCACCGCCGACCGGCACGCCGCCGTGCTGCGCGCCGTCGACCTGCCGACCAGCTACCAGGGCGGCGCCTGGCCGCGGCTGCACGAGGTGATGCGGGTGGACAAGAAGGCCCGCGGCAGCCGGCTCCGGTTCGTCGTCCTGGACGGCCTGGCCCGCCCCGGCATCCTGGACGACCCCCCGCCCGAGCTGCTGGCCAGCACGTACCAGAAGATCAGCGGATGACGACGGTGTGGGTCCTGAACGGGCCGAACCTGGGCCGGCTCGGCGCGCGCGAGCCGGCCGTCTACGGCGCCGGCACGTACCCCGATCTGGTGGCGCGGTGCGAGCGGGAGGCCACCGAGCTGGGCCTGACGGTGGCCGTCCGGCAGACCGACGACGAGGGCGAGATGCTGCGCTGGCTGCACGCCGCGTCCGAGGACGAGATCCCGGTGGTGCTGAACGCGGGCGCCTGGACGCACTACTCGATCGCGGTCCGGGACGCCTGCGCGATGCTCACCGCCGGCCTGGTCGAGGTGCACATCTCGAACGTGCACAAGCGGGAGGAGTTCCGGCACCACTCGTACATCTCGGCCGTCGCCACCGGGCTGATCGTCGGCCTCGGCGTCGAGGGCTACGCGCTGGCGCTGCGCTACCTCGCGGCCACCCGCGCCGGCTAGCGGTACACCCGCCCGGCCGGGCCGTCCGGGTACGGTTCGGGCATGGCCGACACGAACCCGGACCCGTCCGCCGCCGCCCGCCGCGACCGGCTGCGTGCCGCCGTGCGGTCGGCCGGGCTGGACGCGGCGCTGGTCACCAAGCTGGTCAACGTCCGGTACCTGACCGGGTTCACCGGCTCCAACGGCGCGCTGCTGGTCGGCGCGGACGGCACCGACGTGCTGTGCACGGACGGCCGCTACACGCTCCAGTCCGCCCGGCAGGCGCCGGACGTGCAGCGGCTGATCGACCGGGCCAGCGCGCCGGCGCTGGCCACCCGCGCCGCCGAGCGCGGCCTGCGCCGGCTCGGCTACGAGTCGCATGACGTCACCGTCGACCTGGCCGCGACGCTGACCGACCGGGCCGGTGGGGCCGAGCTGGTCAGCCTGGCGGAGGCGGTGGAGCGGCTGCGCGCGGCCAAGGACGACGCCGAGCTGGCGCTGCTGCGGCAGGCCTGCGCGATCGCCGACCGCGCGCTGGCCGAGCTGATCGCGGCCGGCGGCATCGCCGCGGGCCGGACCGAGCTGGCGGTCGGCCGGGACCTGGACAACCGCATGCTGGGCCTGGGCGCGGACGCCCCGTCGTTCGAGACGATCGTGGCGTCCGGGCCGAACTCGGCGGTGCCGCACCACCGGCCGACCGGCCGCGAGCTGGTCACCGGCGACTTCGTGAAGCTGGACTTCGGCGCCACCTACGGCGGCTACCACTCGGACATGACCCGCACCCTGGTGCTCGGCCCGCCGGCCGACTGGCAGCGCGAGGTGTACGAGCTGGTGGCGGTGGCACAGGCGGCCGGGCGGGCGGCGCTGGCGCCGGGCGCGGATGTGGTCGAGGTGGACCGGGCCGCCCGGGACGTGATCGTCGCGGCCGGCCACGGCGACAACTTCGGTCACGGCCTGGGCCACGGCGTCGGACTGGAGATCCATGAGGCGCCGACGGTGAGCCAGCTGGGCAGCGGTAGACTCGCTGATCGGATGCCCGTCACCGTCGAGCCCGGGGTGTACCTGGAGGGCCGCGGCGGCGTTCGCATCGAGGACACGCTCGTCGTCCGTCCCGACGGGCCCGAGCTGCTGACCACCACGACCAAGGACCTCATCGTCCTCTGACCTGCACGGAGATCGCACCTCGTGGCCACGACCAATGATCTGAAGAACGGGCTTGTCCTCAACCTCGACGGCCAGCTGTGGACGGTGGTGGGGTTCCAGCACGTCAAGCCCGGCAAGGGCGGGGCGTTCGTGCGGACGACGCTGAAGAACGTGCTGTCCGGCAAGGTGGTAGACCGCACGTTCAACGCCGGCGTGAAGGTCGACACCGCGACCGTCGACAAGCGCGGGATGACCTACCTCTACCGCGAGGGCAGCGACTTCGTGTTCATGGACGCGGAGACGTACGACCAGGTGCCGGTGCCGGCGGAGACCGTCGGCGGCGGCGCCGACTACCTGCTGGAGAACGCCGAGGCGGTGGTCGCCGTGCACGAGGGCATCGCGCTCTACGTGGAGCTGCCGACCAGCGTCGAGCTGGTGATCGCGCAGACCGACCCGGGCCTGCAGGGCGACCGGTCCACCGGCGGCACCAAGCCGGCGACGCTGGAGACCGGGGCCACGATCCAGGTCCCGCTGTTCGTGACCAGCGGCGAGAAGGTCAAGGTCGACACCCGGGACGGGCGCTACCTCGGCCGCGTCAGCGGCTGACGGTGGCGGCCCGCAGCAAGGCCCGCAAGCGGGCGCTGGACATCCTGTTCGAGGCGGACCTGCGCGGGCTCGACGCGGTGACGCTGCTCTCCGAGCGGCTGGCCGGCAGCGGCAGCGAGTCGCCGGTGCCGGCGTACGCGGTCGAGCTGGTCGAGGGCGTCACCGAGCACCGGGCCCGGATCGACGAGCTGCTGGCCAGCTACGCCGAGGGCTGGACGCTGGACCGGATGCCGGGGGTCGACCGGGCGATCCTCCGGATCGGCAGCTACGAGCTGCTCTGGTGCCCGGACGTGCCGGACGCGGTGGCCATCGACGAGGCGGTCGAGCTGGCCAAGTCGCTGTCCACGGACGAGTCGCCGAAGTTCATCAACGGGATCCTCGGCCGCATCCTGCTGGTCAAGCCGCCGGTCGAACCCGCCGGCTGACCGGACCCCGGCTGCCCAGACCTCGGTTTTGCCCGGACCGGCTGCCCGAACCCCGGCTGCCCCGGACCGGCTGCCCGGACCCCGGCTGACCGGACCCGGCGACCCGGCTGCCCGAACCCGGCTGCCCGTCAGGGCAGCCCGCTCGGGCACACCGGAGCGTGACCCGGCACGGGCGGCAGCGGTCCCGGCCGGCCGGCTCGGCCGGCTTGCTCGGCCAGCCGGCTCGCTCGGCCAGCCGGCTTGATGGCCAGCCGGCCGGCTCGCTTGCTCGGCCGGCTCGCTTGGCGGCCAGCCCGCTTGATGGCCAGCCGGCTTGACGGCCGGCCCGGACGTCCACAGCCGGGATCGCCGCGGTCACCCGGCCGGCCAGCGTGCCGTTCAACGAACCGCGCGCACCGCCCGAACGTCGTCGACAGCCGGGCCCGCGCCGGGCCAGCTGCGGCCCCGGAACGCAGCACGGGGGCGCGGACCGGGCAATGCCCGGTCCGCGCCCCCGTAGCGCGTTCTAGCGCGGGTTGGCGTCTGGGTCGACGCCCCGAGCCTCGGGCGCCAGCACGCCCCATTCGATCAGCCGCTCGGTCAACTCACCGGGCGACACGTCGTAGATGATCGCCAGCGAGCGCAGGTCCTCGGCTCGGATGGAGAGCACCTTGTTGTTGTAGTCGCCGCGCTGGGACTGGATCGCGGCGGCATAGCGGGCGAGCGGCCCGGCCTGGTCGGCCGGCAGCTGGAACAGCCGCTCGAGGTTGAGCACGATCTTCGTGGCCGGCTCGGAGGTCGAGCTCGGCCTGCCTTCCGGGAGCAGTTCGCTCACCGGCACGCCGTAGAAATCGGCGAGCTCAGCGAGCTTCTGCACCGTTACGGCCCGGTCGCCGCGCTCATATGAGCCGACGACCACTGCCTTCCACCGACCCCTGGACTTTTTCTCCACGCCATGAAGCGAGAGGCCCTGCTGCGTGCGGATCGCGCGCAACCGGGCGCCGAGGGCCCTGGCGTAGTCGCTCGTCATTCCCCTGGGCTCCGTTCCCACCAGTGCGACACCATGCATTACAGGCACCCCCGCGGCTATGACTACGGAGCGTGACCGTAGGGGAGGCGACGCACTGTGGTCAAGCCGAACCGCGGAAGATCGCACCGAGTCGTTACCCCGAGTGCCCTAACGGGTGGCCACTAAGGGGTAGAAGATCACCCGAATGGAGCAGTGAAACAGCCCGAGACTTTCGGCCTGTGACCACGCTCCGCCGGGCCGGGTTCTCGGCGCGCCGGACCAGGCTGCTGCCTGGGCCGGCCGGGTGTCGCTGTTACCGTGGCCCCGGCAGCAAGCCGAGACATCCTTTAACGACCCGTCCGGTGAGGCGGGGAAGGAGTCCGAGTTGTCCAACGAGTGTCCACAGTGATGGGTGCGGTCGCTTCGAATGCACCGCAACCCCCCGATTCCGGGCGCATCCTGCTCGCCGCGGCCGATGTCGGCCGGATCGTCGACCGCATCGCCCACCAGATCCTGGAGAAGACCGGCGGTGCCGGTCGGGTGGTGCTGCTCGGCATCCCGACCCGGGGCGAGCCGCTGGCCCGGCGGCTGGCCGCCCGCATCCACACCTTCGAAGGTGTCGATGTTCCGGTAGGTGTGTTGGACATCACTCTTTACCGGGACGATCTACGGCTGCGCGGGGTCCGTCCGCTGGCCGCCACCCAGGAGCCGGTCGGCGGGGTCGACGGCAAGATCGTGATCCTGATCGACGACGTGCTGTTCTCCGGCCGGACCGTGCGGGCCGCCCTCGACGCGCTGCGCGACCTCGGCCGGCCGCGCGCCGTCCAGTTGGCCGTGCTGGTCGACCGGGGCCACCGCGAGCTGCCGATCCGGGCCGACTACGTCGGCAAGAACGTGCCCACCTCGCGGGACGAGACCGTGCACGTCCGACTGGCCGAAGTGGACGGTGCGGACGCGGTGGTGCTGGACGCCGCCGGCGGCCCGGCCGGAACCCCCGCCACCGCGGCCGGAACCCCCACCAGCGCGGAAGGAGCCAACCGGTGAAGCACCTGCTCTCGGCCGCCGACCTGGACCGCGATACCGCACTCGAGGTGCTGGACACCGCCGAGCAGTTGGACAAGGCGCTGGTCGGCCGCGAGGTGAAGAAGCTGCCGACGCTGCGCGGCCGCACCGTGGTGAACCTGTTCTTCGAGGACTCCACCCGGACCCGGACCTCGTTCGAGCTGGCCGCCAAGCGGCTGTCCGCGGACGTGGTGAACTTCTCCGCCAAGGGCTCGTCCGTCTCAAAGGGAGAGTCGCTCAAGGACACCGCGCTGACCCTGGAGGCGATGGGGGCGGACGCGGTGGTGGTCCGGCACCCGGCGTCCGGGGCGCCGCAGCGGCTGGCGCACTGGGTGCGCGGCAGCGTGCTGAACGCCGGCGACGGCACCCACGAGCACCCGACCCAGGCGCTGCTGGACGCGTTCACCATGCGCCGCCGGCTCGGCCGCCTGGACGGCCTGCGGGTGACGATCGTGGGCGACGTGCTGCACAGCCGGGTGGCCCGGTCGAACGTGCTGCTGCTGCACACGCTCGGCGCCGAGGTGACGCTGGTCGCGCCGCCGACGCTGCTGCCGGTCGGGGTCGAGTCCTGGCCGGCCACCGTCTCGTACGAGCTGGACGGGGCGCTGGGCAAGGCGGACGCGGTGATGATGCTGCGGGTGCAGCGGGAGCGGATGGCCGCCTCGTACTTCCCGTCCGCCCGCGAGTACAGCCGCCGCTACGGGCTGGACCGGACCCGGGTGGCGCTGCTGCCCGAACACGCGATCGTGATGCACCCGGGCCCGATGAACCGCGGCATGGAGGTCGCCGCGGAGGTGGCCGACGACCCGCGCCGGTCCACGATCGTGGAGCAGGTGACGAACGGGGTGAGCGTCCGGATGGCCGTGCTCTACCTGCTGCTCGGCGGCGTCTCCCCACGGGAGGCGTCATGACCACCCCCTGGCTGATCAAGGGCGCCCGGCCGTACGGGGAGGACCCGGTCGACCTGCTGCTGAAGGACGGGGTGATCGCCGAGATCGGGCCGAAGCTGACCGCGCCACGCGGCGCGCAGCGGCTGGACGCGGACGGCCTGATCGCGTTGCCGGGCCTGGTGGACCTGCACACGCACCTGCGGGAGCCGGGGCGGGAAGATGCCGAGACGGTCGAGACCGGCTCGCGTGCGGCCGCGCTGGGTGGCTTTACGGCCGTGCACGCGATGGCCAACACCGAGCCGGTGGCCGACACCGCCGGCGTGGTCGAGCAGGTCTGGCGGCTGGGCCGGGAGGCCGGGCTGGTGGACGTCCGGCCGGTCGGCGCGGTCACCGTCGGGCTGGCCGGCCGGCAGTTGGCCGAACTGGGCGCGATGGCCGACTCGGCGGCCCGGGTCCGGGTGTTCTCCGACGACGGCTTCCCGGTCTCCGACGCCGCGCTGATGCGGCGCGCGCTGGAGTACGTGAAGGCGTTCGACGGGGTGGTCGCGCAGCACGCCGAGGAGCTCCGGCTGACCGAGGGCGCGCAACTGAACGAGGGCGTGGTCGCCGCCCGGCTGGGGCTGGCCGGCTGGCCGGCCGCGGCCGAGGAGGCGATGGTCGCCCGGGACGCGCTGCTGGCCGGCCATGTCGGCTCCCGGCTGCACGTCTGCCACGTCTCCACCGCCGGCTCGGTGGAGATCCTGCGCTGGGTCAAGGCGAAGGGCTGGCGGGTCACCGCCGAGGTCACCCCGCACCACCTGCTGCTCACCGACGAGCTGGCCACCGGCTACGACCCGATCTTCAAGGTGAACCCGCCGCTGCGCACCGCCGAGGACGTGGCGGCGCTGCGCCAGGGGCTGGCCGACGGGGTGATCGACGCGGTCGCCACCGACCACGCGCCGCACGCCGTGGAGGACAAGGAGACCGAGTGGGCCGCGGCCCGGCCGGGCATGCTCGGCCTGGAGACCGCACTGTCCGTTGTGGTCGCCACGATGGTCGACAGTGGACGGTTCGGCTGGCGCGAGCTGGCCGACCGGATGAGCGCCGCGCCGGCCGCCATCGGCGGCCTGCGCGGGCACGGCCGGGAGCTGGCCGAGGGCGTCCCGGCGCACCTGACCCTCCTCGACCCGGCCGCCCGCTGGACGGTGGACCCGGCGAGCCTGGCCAGCCGCAGCCGGAACACCCCGTACGCCGGCCGGCAGTTGCCGGCCCGGGTGGTCGCCACCTTCCTGCGCGGCAACCCGACCGTGCTGGACGGGAAGGCGCTGCTATGAGTGAGCGGGCACCGGGTGCCGTGCTGGTGCTGGAGGACGGGCGGGCGTTCCACGGCGAGGCGTACGGCGCGGTGGGGGAGGCGTACGGCGAGGCGGTGTTCGCCACCGGGATGACCGGGTACCAGGAAACGCTGACCGACCCGTCCTACCACCGGCAGATCGTCGTGCAGACGGCGCCGCACATCGGCAACACCGGCGTCAACGCCGAGGACGCCGAGTCCGACCGGATCTGGGTGGCCGGCTACGTGGTCCGCGACCCGGCCCGGCGCGCCTCGTCCTGGCGCTCGCAGCGCGGGCTGGCCGAGGAGCTGGCGGCGCAGGGCATCGTCGGCATCGCCGGGCTGGACACCCGGGCGCTCACCCGGCACCTGCGCGAGCGCGGCGCCATGCGCGCCGTGGTGTCCAGTGTGGACGGTGACGTGACCGCGCTGACCGAGCGGGTGCTGGCCAGCCCCAGCATGGTCGGCGCCGACCTGGCCGGCGAGGTGACCACCCGGCACCCGTACGTCTGCAAGCCGTCCGGCGCCGCGACCACCCGGTACCGGGTGGTCGCGCTGGATCTGGGCATCAAGCGGATGACCCCGGTACGGATGGCCGAGCGCGGCATCGAGGTGCACGTGCTGCCGGCGACGTCCACTGTGGACGAGCTGCTCGCGGTCGACCCGGACGGCGTGTTCGTCAGCAACGGCCCCGGCGACCCGGCCACCGCCGAACACGCGGTCGGCCTGGTGCGGGCGATGCTGGCCGAGCGCCGGCCGCTGTTCGGCATCTGCTTCGGCAACCAGGTGCTCGGCCGGGCGCTTGGCTTCGGCACCTACAAGCTGCGCTACGGCCACCGCGGCATCAACCAGCCGGTGCGGGACAACGCCACCGGCCAGGTCGAGGTGACCGCGCACAACCACGGCTTCGCCGTGGACGCGCCCACCGACGCCCCGACCGAGACCAGCTACGGGCGGGTCGAGGTCAGCCACGTGAACCTGAACGACGGCGTGGTGGAAGGGCTGCGCTGCCTGGACCTGCCCGCGTTCGGGGTGCAGTACCACCCGGAGGCGGCGGCCGGCCCGCACGACGCCGGCTACCTGTTCGACCGGTTCGTCGAGCTGATGACCGGCTCGCCGGCCGGGGTGGCGTAGTGCCGCGCCGCGACGACCTGAAGCACGTGCTGGTGATCGGGTCCGGCCCGATCGTGATCGGCCAGGCGTGCGAGTTCGACTACTCCGGCACCCAGGCCTGCCGGGTGCTGCGGGCCGAGGGACTGCGGGTCAGCCTGGTCAACACCAACCCGGCGACCATCATGACCGACCCGGAGTTCGCCGACGCCACCTACGTGGAGCCGCTCACGCCGGAGTTCGTGGAGCAGGTGATCGCGGTCGAGCGGCCGGACGCGGTGCTGGCCACGCTCGGCGGCCAGACCGCCCTGAACATCGCGGTGGCCCTGCACGAGCCGCGGCGTGCTGGACAAGTACGGGGTGGAGCTGATCGGCGCCGACGTCGTCGCGATCCGGCGCGGCGAGGACCGGCAGCAGTTCAAGGAGATCGTCCGCTCGGTCGGCGCCGAGGTACCGCGCCTCGGTGGTCTGCCACACCGAGGCCGAGGTGCTCGCCGCCGCCGCCGAGCTGGGTCTGCCGGTGGTGCTGCGGCCCTCGTTCACGATGGGCGGCGCCGGCTCCGGGGTGGCCGGCGACGAGGCCACCCTGCGCCGGATGGCGGTGGCCGGGCTGGCCGCCAGCCCGGTGCACGAGGTGCTGGTCGAGGAGAGCGTGCTCGGCTGGAAGGAGTTCGAGCTCGAGCTGATGCGCGACCGCGACGACAACGTGGTCGTGGTCTGCTCGATCGAGAACGTCGACCCGATGGGTGTGCACACCGGAGACTCGGTCACCGTCGCGCCGGCGATGACGCTGACCGACCGGGAGTACCAGCACATGCGCGACCTCGGCATCGCCGTGCTGCGCGAGGTCGGGGTCGACACCGGCGGCTGCAACATCCAGTTCGCGGTGCATCCGCGGACCGGCCGGCTGGTCGTGATCGAGATGAACCCGCGGGTGTCCCGGTCGTCCGCGCTGGCGTCCAAGGCGACCGGCTTCCCGATCGCGAAGATCGCCGCCAAGCTGGCCATCGGCTACACGCTGGACGAGATCCCGAACGACATCACCGGCGAGACCCCGGCCGCTTCGAGCCGGCGCTGGACTACGTCGTGGTCAAGGTGCCCCGGTTCGCGTTCGAGAAGTTCCCGGCCGCCGACCCGGTGCTGACCACCACGATGAAGTCGGTCGGCGAGGCGATGGCGCTGGGCCGCAACTTCACCGAGGCGCTGCAGCAAGGCGATGCGCTCGATGGAGACCACCGAGGCCGGCTTCTGGACCGTTCCGGACCGGGCTCCATCCACAGTGGACAGCCTGCTGACCGCGCTGCGCCGCCCGCACGACGGCCGGCTCTACACGCTGGAGCGGGCGCTGCGGGCCGGCGCGACGGTCGAGCAGGTCAGCGCGGCCAGCGGCATCGACCCCTGGTTCGTCGACCAGATGCGTCCCTGGTCGAGCTGCGCGCCGAGATCGCCGACGCGCCGGCGGTGGACACGGCGCTGCTGCGCCGGGCCAAGCGGGCCGGCTGCTCGGACCGGCAGGTGGCCGCGCTGCGCCCGGAACTGGCCGGCGAGGACGGGGTCCGGCTGCTGCGGCACCGGCTCGGCGTCCGGCCGGTGTTCAAGACGGTGGACACCTGCGCGGCCGAGTTCGCCGCCCGCACCCCGTACCACTACTCGGCCTACGAGTGGGACGACGACAGCGAGACCGAGGTGGCGGCGCAGCGGGACCGGCCGAAGGTGCTGATCCTCGGCTCCGGGCCGAACCGGATCGGGCAGGGCATCGAGTTCGACTACTCCTGCGTGCACGCCGCGCTGGCGCTGCGGGCGGCCGGCTACGAGACCGTGATGGTCAACTGCAACCCGGAGACGGTGTCCACCGACTACGACACCGCCGACCGGTTGTACTTCGAACCGCTCACCTTCGAGGACGTCCTGGAGGTGGTGCACGCCGAGCAGGCCGCCGGCACGGTGGCCGGGGTGATCTGCCAGCTCGGCGGGCAGACCCCGCTCGGCCTCGCGCAGCGGCTCAAGGACGCCGGCGTCCCGCTGGTCGGCACCCCGCCGGAGGCCATCCACCTGGCCGAGGACCGCGGCGCGTTCGGCAAGCTGCTGGCGGCGGCCGGGCTGCCGGCGCCCCAGCACGGCACCGCGACCACGCTGGCGGAGGTGCGCGCGGTGGCCGCGGACATCGGCTACCCGGTGCTGGTCCGACCGTCCTATGTGCTCGGCGGCCGGGGTATGGAGATCGTCTACGACGACGCGGCGCTGGAGTCCTATGTGGACAAGCACGCCGACGGCGACCTGCTGGCGCACCCGATGCTGGTCGACCGGTTCCTGGACGATGCGGTCGAGATCGACGTGGACGCCCTGTTCGACGGGCGGGAGCTGTACCTCGGTGGGGTGATGGAGCACATCGAGGAGGCCGGCATCCACTCCGGCGACTCGGCCTGCGCGCTGCCGCCGATCACGCTCGGCGCCCGGGACGTGGCCACCGTCCGGCAGGCCACCACCGAGATCGCCAGCCGGGTCGGCGTGCGCGGCCTGCTGAACGTCCAGTACGCCCTGAAGGACGACGTGCTGTACGTGCTGGAAGCCAACCCGCGGGCATCGCGTACGGTGCCGTTCGTGTCCAAGGCCACCGCGGTGCCGCTGGCGAAGGCGGCCGCCCGGGTCGCGCTCGGCGCGTCGATCGCCGAACTGCGCGCCGAGGGGCTGCTCCCGGCCACCGGCGACGGCGGCGACCTGCCGCTGGACGCGCCGATCGCGGTCAAGGAGGCGGTGCTGCCGTTCCACCGGTTCCAGACCGCGGACGGCAGCGGCGTGGACACCGTGCTCGGCCCGGAGATGCGCTCCACCGGCGAGGTGATGGGCATCGACGCGGTGTTCGGCACCGCGTTCGCCAAGTCCCAGGCGGCCGCCTACGGCTCGCTGCCGACCAAGGGCCGGGCGTTCGTCTCGATCGCGAACCGGGACAAGCGGGCCGCGATATTCCCGGTGAAGCGGCTGGCCGACCTCGGCTTCGAGATCCTGGCCACCGAGGGCACCGCGCAGGTGCTGCGCCGCAACGGGGTGCCGGTCGAGGTGGTGCCCAAGGTGCACGCCGGCCCGGACGACTGCGTGCAGCGGATCCTGCGCGGCGACGTCGACCTGATCTTCAACACGCCGTGGGGCAGCCCGGGCAACTCCGGCCCCCGATTGGACGGGTACGAGATCCGCACCGCCGCGGTCGCGGTCGGCATCCCGTGCGTCACCACCGTGCAGGGCGCGGCGGCGGCGGTGCAGGGCATCGAGGCGCTGCTGCGCGGTGAGGTGGGCGTGCAGTCGCTGCAGCACCTGCACGCGCAACTGCACGCCCAGCGGGCCGCGCGGTAGCGGGGGAGGGTCGCGATGGCGCCGGTGCAGGTGCGCGGTGAGGTACTGGCCCGGCGCCGGGTCGGCGCATACCACCAGCTGGAGATCGCCGCGCCGGGCGTGGCCGACTCGGCCCGGCCGGGCCAGTTCGTCGCGGTCACCGTCGGCGGGCCGGCCAGCAGCATGCTGCTGCGCCGGGCGTTCGCGATCTACCGGTCCACCCCGGTCGGCGCCTATTCCGGCACCGTGACGGTCGTGGTCGGCGTGCAGGGCCGCGGCACCGAGTGGCTGGCCGGGCTGCGCCAGGGCGACCAGCTGGACGTGGTCGGTCCACTCGGGACGCCGTTCCGGCTGCCGGCCGCTCCGGCCGGCTGCGTGCTGGTCGGCGGCGGCTACGGCTCGGCCGCGCTGTTCGGGCTGGCCGACGCGCTGACCGCCCGGGACTGCCGGGTCGACTTCGTGCTCGGCGCCGGCACCGCCGACCGGCTGTTCGGCGAGCTGGAGGCCAAGCGGGCGGCCGCCTCGGTCACGGTCACCACCGACGACGGCTCGGCCGGCACCGCCGGCCGGGTCACCGACGCGCTGCCCGAGGTGCTGGACAGGACCGCCGCGCTCTGGGTGTACGCGTGCGGGCCGATGCCGATGCTGCGCGCGGTCGGCACCGTGGCGGCCTCCCGCGGGCTGCCCTGCCAGGTGGCCGTGGAGGAGTCGATGGCCTGCGGGATCGGCGTCTGCATGACCTGCGTGCTGCCGATAGTGGGGGACGACGGGGTGACCCGGATGTCGCGGTCCTGTGTGGACGGTCCGGTGTTCCGGGCCGACCAGGTGCGCTGGGCGGACGTCGGCACGGTGCCGGCGGACGCTCTGGGGGCGCCGGTGGGAGGGGTGGCCTGACAATGTCCATTGTGGACAGACCGGTGGACATTCCAGCGGGCAGGCCGGTGCCGCGGGTGGCGCCGGCCGACCTGCGGACGTCGCTCGGCGCGGTGCAGCTGCCGAACCCGGTGCTGACCGCGTCCGGCTGTGCGGCCGCCGGGCGGGAGCTGGCGCCGTTCTTCGACCCGGCCGAGCTGGGTGCGGTGACCACGAAGTCGGTGCAGCTGCTGCCGCGGTCCGGCCGGGCCACGCCACGGATGGCCGAGACCGCCAGCGGCATGCTGAACTCGATCGGCCTGCAGGGCCCGGGCATCGAGGCGTTCTGCGAGCACGACCTGCCCTGGCTGGCCGAACGCGGCGCCCGGGCCGTGGTCAGCATCGCCGGCAGCACCGTGGACGACTACGCCGAGCTGGCCGGCCGGCTGCGCGGCGCGGCCGGGGTGGCCGCCGTCGAGGTGAACATCTCCTGCCCGAACGTCGAGGACCGCGGCCAGGTGTTCGCCTGCGACCCGGCCGCCGCGGCCCGGGTGGTCGCCGCGGTCCGCCGGGAGAGCTCGCCGCTGGTGCCGGTGTTCGCCAAGCTCTCCCCGGACGTCACCGACATCGTCACGATCGCCCGGTCCTGCGTGGACGCCGGCGCGGACGGGCTGTCGCTGGTGAACACACTGCTCGGGCTGGTGATCGACCCGGACACCCAGCGGCCGGTGCTGGCCGGCCGGACCGGTGGCCTGTCCGGCCCGGCGATCCGCCCGGTCGCGGTGCGGTGCGTCTGGCAGGTGCACGCCGCCCTGCCGGAGGTTCCGATCATCGGCATGGGCGGCATCATGACCGGCCTGGACGCGCTGCAGTTCGTGCTGGCCGGGGCGTCCGCGGTGGCGGTCGGCACGGCGATCTTCCACGACCCGAAGGCGCCGGTCCGGATCCTGGCCGAGCTGCGGGACGCGCTGACCGACCGCGGGTTCCGCCGGCTGGCCGACGCGGTCGGCTACGCGCACCGGCCGCCCGGCGACGCCGACGAGCACCGCCCCCGCCCGGCCACCGATCCCCGCCCGGCGCACCGACTGCTGTCCGTCGACTGAGCCGGCCGATGACCGAGGTGTGCCGTTTCCAGCACTGCCGGCCGGCTGGCGGTCAGCCGGCCCCGGGCCGGAGCGCCGGCGTGACCGGCGGCCGGCCGGACCGGTCCGGGTGGCGCCGGCCGGGCGGCCGGACCGCGGCCACCGGCGGGGCCATCGGCGGGGCCGGAGGCCGGCCGTGACCGAGGCGTTCGGGGCCCGGCTGGGGGCGGCCGTCGCCGCCCGCGGGCCGCTCTGCGTCGGCATCGACCCGCACGCCGCGCTGCTGCGGGACTGGGGCCTGCCGGACGATCCCGGCGGCCTGGAGCGGTTCGCCCGGACCGCGGTCGAGGCGATCGCCGGCGAGGTGGCCGTGGTCAAGCCGCAGTCGGCGTTCTTCGAGCGGATGGGCAGCCGCGGCGTGGCCGTGCTGGAGCGGGTGCTGGCCGACATCCGGGCCGCCGGCGCGCTGGCCCTGCTGGACGTGAAGCGCGGCGACATCGGCAGCACGATGGCCGCGTACGCCGACGCCTACCTGGACCCGGCCAGCCCGCTGGCCGCCGACGCGATCACCGCCAGCCCGTACCTCGGCCTCGGCTCGCTGGCGCCGCTGTTCGAGACGGCCCGGGCGGCCGGCGCGGGCGTGTTCGTGCTGGCGCTCACCTCCAACCCGGAGGGCGCGGCCGTGCAGCAGGCTGTCGGTCCGGCCGGCCGGACCGTCGCGGCCGACCTGCTGGCCGGTATCGGGGCGCTGAACCGCGCCGAACTCGCCGCCGGACCGGCGGTCGGACCGGCCGGTGACCCGGCGGTCGGGCCGGCCGGTGACCCGGCCGCCGGCCGGACCGCCGCAGCGGTGTCCGGCCGGACCGCGGCGGCCGATACCGGGGCACGGTCGGCCGGGCCGGCGAGCGGTGCCGCCGCGCCCGGCCCGGCGGGCGCCGGGGGAGCGGCCGGCGTGGCCGCTGGCGGGCCTGAGCGGGCCGCTGAGCCGTCGCTGGGCTCGGTCGGGGTGGTGATCGGCGCCACCCTGGTCAGCGGGCCGGATCCGGCCGATCTGGCCGCGCTGCGCGGCCCGATCCTGGCGCCCGGGCTGGGCGCCCAGGGCGGCACCGTGGCGGACCTGATCCGGCTGTTCGGGCCGGCGCTGCCGGCGGTGCTCCCGTCGGTCTCCCGGGAGGTGCTGTCGCACGGCCCGGACCGTGCCGGCCTCCGTAACGCGGTGCGCCGGCTGACCGGCTCGCTGGCCCAGTTGGCGGCGTTCCGGTGACGGGCTGGTTACCGGCGGCCAGGACGTCCGGGACGAGCTGGCGGACATCTGCCGTCGTGTCGCAGAGTTGCTGGATAAGGACTGAGCGCGTCCATTCTGCCGCGATGGTGCCGCGAATCACCCGAGTCGTGGTAGACACGATGCCCAGGACCGCTGTCGGGCATTGCCGCAACGCCAGCCGGTCGCTAGGTTGCCCCTCACTACCCACCCCTGCGAGGAGATTCCGCGTGCCCCTGCCGCCCCTCACCCCGGAGCAGCGCGCTGCTGCGCTGAAGAAGGCCGGTGACGCCCGCAAGGCCCGAGCGGAGATCAAGGAGCGCCTCAAGCGCAGCGGTGCCTCGATCTCCGAAGTGCTGTCGAAGGGCGAGACTGACGACGTCATTGGCAAGATGCGTGTCTCTGCCGTGCTGGAGGCCATGCCGGGCGTCGGAAAGGCCCGAGCGCAGCGCATCATGGAACGGCTTGAGATTTCCCCGACGCGGCGGATCCGCGGCTTGGGCGCCAAGCAGCGCAGCGCGCTTGAGCGCGAATTCGCCAAGCCCGACGCGAACTGATCGGTGGGCGAAGCGCGACTCACTGTCCTCTCCGGACCCTCCGGGGTCGGTAAGGACGCGGTCGTTGCTGCCGTGAGGCGGCTGCACCCGGAGGCGTGGGTGTCCGTGTCGGTCACGACACGGCCACCCCGCCCCGGGGAGACCGACGGGGTCGAGTACCACTTCGTCGACCGGGACGAGTTCCACCGGCTGGTCGATACGGGCGAGTTGCTGGAGAGCGCCGAGTACGCCGGCAACCTCTACGGCACGCCCCGGCTGCCGGTCGAGCGCCGGCTGGCCGCCGGTTCGTCCGCGCTGCTGGTGATCGAGCTGCAGGGCATGCGCCAGGTGCGCAAGGTGATGCCGGACGCCCAGTTCGTCTTCCTGGCGCCGCCGTCCTGGCCGGAGCTGGTGCGCCGGCTGGTCGGCCGCGGCACCGAGCCCGAGCACGTCGTGCAGCAGCGGCTGGACCAGGCCCGGATCGAGCTGGCCAGCGAGGCCGAGTTCGATGTTCGAATCGTGAACGACTCGGTCGAACGCGCCGCCGACGAGTTGGTACGATTGATCGAGAATCCCGTCAACAGAGAGTGACTGTTGCGTGTCCGGAACCACCGCAGCACCCGAAGGCATCACCAACCCGCCCATCGACGAGCTCCTGGAGCGCACTAGCTCCAAGTACGCCCTGGTGATCTACGCGGCCAAGCGCGCCCGGCAGATCAACGCCTACTACAGCCAGCTCGGTGAGGGCCTGCTCGAGTACGTCGGCCCGCTGGTCGAGACCTCGCCGCAGGAGAAGCCGCTGTCGATCGCGCTGCGCGAGATCAACGCCGGCATGCTCAGCCACGAGCAGCTTGCTGAGGGCGCGACCTAGACCTGACAGCTGGGTTCGTGTGCTCCGCACCTGACAGCTGGGTTTGGCTGCTCCGGTCGCTGGGCTCGCTCCGCCGGGGGCTGTCAGGTCATGTTGGCCGCGGGGGCCGAGCCCCCGCGGGCCCCG
Organism: uncultured Actinomycetota bacterium; assembly: GCA_963714145.1. Lineage (GTDB taxonomy): Bacteria > Actinomycetota > Actinomycetes > Mycobacteriales > CADCTP01 > JBBWZH01. Next base: position 1,451,192 of record OY970235.1, read on the forward strand.
CGGTGCGGCGGGCGGCGGTTGGGAGCCCGGGTCCAGTCCGGGCGGGTTCGTCTGCTCCGGTCGCTGGGCTCGCTCCGCCGGGGGCTGTCAGGTCATGTTGGCCGCGGGGGCCGAGCCCCCGCGGGCCCCGCGGTGCGGCGGGCGGCGGTTGGGAGCCCGGGTCCAGTCCGGGCGGGTTCGTCTGCTCCGGTCGCTGTGCTCGCTCCGCCGGGGGCTGTCAGGTCATGCTGGCCGCGGGGGCCGAGCCCCCGCGCGCCCCACGGTGCGGCGGGCGGCGGTTGGGAGCCCGGGTCCAGTCCGGGCGGGTTCGTCTGCTCCGGTCGCTGTGCTCGCTCCGCCGGGGGGCTGTTAGGTGATGCTGGCCGCGGGGGCCGAGCCCCCGCGGGCCCCGCGGTGCGGTGGGTGGCGGTTGGGAGCTCGGTTCGTGTGCTCCGGTCGCCGTGCTCGCTCCGCCGGCGGGGTCTTGCGGTGTGCGGCGGTTGGAGTGGGTCAGTCCGGCGGGGTGGCTGTTGGCGGGGTGGGGCTGATCCAGCCGGTGAGGACGGCGGTGCCGTCGGCGGTCACGCAGCGCAGCCGGAACGGCCCGGCCGGGATCGGCCGGATCGTGAACCAGCCGTCCTCGTCGATGCTGACCGTGCCTGGTGCCGCGTCGCCGGCCCGCACCTCGACCTGACCCGGCTGGGCCGGCACGATCTGGCCGAGCACCGCTTCCGCGGTGAGGTCCAGCTCCACCGTCAGCCGGTCGGCCGCGAACGAGAGCGTGCGCAGCACGGCCGGATCGTCCGGGCCGGCCCGGGTGGCCGCCGCGTACTGCTCGTCCGGGTCGGCGGTAGCCGAGTCGTGCCGCAGCTGGGCCAGTTCGGCGTCCACCCCGTGCCAGGCGAACGCGGCCTTGCCCGCGGCCACGAACCCCGCCGGCACGTCGCTGGCCTCGCGCAGGGCCGTGTCCAGCGCCGCGGCGAGCGCGTCGTCGTCGTCCCACCAGCTGTTCCCTGCCCCGCCCACACCGTCGCCGGCCATCCCGGTCACCTCTCCGGCCTGTTGGTCTCGGTGTCGATCAGCCGGGCCAGCTGCCGGCTGCGGCGCAGCCGGGCCAGGCAGCGGGCCCGGCTCGGCCCGATCGCCCCGTGCTTCATGCTGAGCTTCGTCTCGATGTCCGCGTACGGCGCGGGCGGGTCGGCGAACAGCATGGTCAGCAGTTGCCGGCAGCGTTCCGGCAGTTCGGTCAGCGCGGCCCGCAGCGCGTCGTTGCGCTCGGCCAGCAGCAGCGCCTCGTCCAGCGCCGGCGCGGGCGCCGGGTCCCGGGGTGGCCGATCCTCGTCGATCGGCTGCTCCCGGCTGCTGGTCCGCAGCACGGCCAGGCACTCCCGCTCGGTGGTCCGGGCCAGCCAGCCGGCCAGCGCGGCCGGCTCCCGGATCGCGTCCAGGTGCTCGACCAGCCGTAGCCAGACCCCGCCGCCGACATCCTCGGCGTCCGCCCGGCTCAGCCGGTACCGGCGGCAGATCGACCAGACCAGCGGCGCGAACCGCTCCACGATCTCGTCCCAGGCCGCCTTGTCCCCGCCGCGGGCCCGCAGGACCAGCTCGACGACGACCGGGTCATCCCGCACGGTGTCCCTCGAATCCGTTGCCGCGGCTAAGCCGGCGATCCGGCCGGCGGTTGGGCCGGGGACCCGACCGGCGGCTGTCCCGGCGGTGCGGCCAGCAGGTCGGCCATCGCCTCCCGGGCCGACGTCCGGCCGGTCACCCGGGCGGCGACCACCCCGGCGACGGTAGCGGCCGCGAACGCGGTGCCGGTCCACCGCCCGTACCCGTCGAACGGCTTGCCGACCTGGTCGACCGCCCCGTTCAGGTAGGCCGCGACGGTGTCCGCCGCCGGCGCGAGGCAGTTGACCCACGGCCCGTACGCGCTGATCGGAAGCATCCCGGTGGCGTCGCTGCCGCCGACCGCGACGACCCGGTCGAGCGCCGCCGGCCAGCTCGGCTGGGCGGTCACCGGGTTGCCGTACTCGTCCTGCTGGCCGTGGTTGCCGGCCGGGGCGAGCACCACGATGGCCGGGTCCAGCCGGTCCAGCGCGTGCCGGAGGGTGAGCGGCGGCGTGTTGTCCTCGGTGAAGCAGCCGAGCGAGAGGTACAGCAGTTGCCCGCCGGAGTCGCCGAACCGGGCGATCGCCGCCGCCGCGTCCCAGGTCGTGGTCAGACCGGTGACCGGGTCCAGCAGAGCACGGACGTCCAGCGTGGCGGCCGGCGCCTGCTGCCGGATCAGGTCCGCCACGAAGGTGGCATGCCCGGACATGATCGGCTGCGCGCCGCCGGCCCGGTCCAGCACCGCGCCCGGCGCCGCGACGAAGCGTCCGGCCAGGTCCGGGTGCGGCCAGATCGGTGTGTCCAGGACGCCGACGGTGACGCCCAGCCCGGCGGCCGCGTCGTCGGCCGCGACCAGCGATGCCGGGGCCCCGATCGGACGCGGCAGCAGCGGCCAGGCGTACCGGGCCGGTACGGCGGCCGGCGTGGCCAGCGCCCACCGGTACGCGACCGGGATGGTGGCCAGCGGCCAGGCGTACTGGAAGGGCAGGACCCCGTGGCTGGGCGGCGCGGCGGCCAGCGGCAGGCGGTAGGCGGCCGGGCTGGCGGCCAGCGGCCAGGCGTACCGGCTCGGGGTGGCGCCGTGCGGGGCCGGCCCGACGGTGAGCGGCCAGGCGTACCGGAGCGGCCCGGCGGCCGGGACGCCGGTCGCCAGCCAGGGGGCCGGCGCCGGGCCCGCGGAGCCGGGCGTGGCCGGCGCGTCGGCGAGCGACCAGGCCGTCACCGCCGCGGCGACCCGGTTCTTGCCCATCGGCGGGACGTAGCCGGCCAGGTTGGCCCGGAACTGCCGGCGCAGGTCTGACAGCAGCACCTCCAGCGAAGCGAACCCGCGCCCGGCGGCGGCCTCGGCGGCGGCCAGCTGGTCGGCGTGCTCGGCCCGGATGGCGGCGGCCGCGGCCGGCAGACCGGTGAGGCCGGTCAGCAGCGCCAGCCCGAGCACCTCGTCGCGGTGCACCCGCACCGCCTGCGGCCCGGGCCAGACGGCGCGGTTGAGCAGCTCGGCGGCGACCAGGTCGGCCTGCGGCAGCGCCACCACCACTTCATCGGTGAACCCTCGGACCGAATCGTCCGATTGTGCTGGACTGCCCGGTTCTGTGATCACGAGCTGGCCTCCTCCACGCGGCGCCCTGGGCGGCACCGCTGCCGGACGGAGCGGCCGGCGTCGATTTTGATGCACCCGACTCGCCAATTGGGGTGCGCCGGGCCGGGCGGCACCCGGAACCTAGTGGCATGGGTGTAGCGGTCGGCACCGCGCTGGACGAGGCCCGGGCGGCGCGGCGGCTCGCGGAGCAGGATCCGCGCCGGGCCGTCCCGGCCGCCGAGCACGCCCTCGACCGGGCCCGCCGGGACCGGGACCCGGCCGCCGCCGCGGTCGCCGGCCGCGCCCGCGGGCTGGCCCTGCTGCACTGCGGCGACCTGGACAGCGCGATCCGGCAGCTGCGGCTGGCCGCCGCCGCCGGGCAGGCCGCCGGCGACCCGGTGCTGGTGGCCGACGCCCGGATCACGCTGGCGTTCGCGCTCGCCCACCGGGGCCGGCCCGCGTCGGCGCTGCACGAGATCGAGACCGCGCTGGCCGCGCTGGCGGCCGCCGGCACCGACCCGGCGACCGGCGGGCGGGACTACCGGCTGCCGGTGGCCCGGGCCCGGGCCCAGCGGGCGGTGATCCGGCAACAGCTCAGCCTGCCGGACGGGGCACTGGCCGACTTCCAGGCCGCCCTCGCCGTGCTGCGCGACCGGGACCAGTTGGCCACCCAGCAGACCCTGGTGAACCGCGGCATCCTGCACGCCCAGCGGCACGACTTCGACGCCGCCGAGGCGGACCTGGCCGAGGCCGCGCGGTTGGCCGGCGAGCACGGTCGTGGACTGGCGGCCGGCATCATCGCCGAGAACCAGGGCTTCGTGGCACGGCTGAGCGGGGATGTACCGGCCGCGCTGGAGTACCTGCGGCAGGCCGAGCAGTGGCTGGCCGCCAGCGGCGCGCAGCTCGGTCCGGTGTTCCACGACCGCAGCGAGGTGCTGCTCTCGGTGCGACTGCTGGCCGAGGCGCGGGCCGAGGCGGAGCGGGCGGTGCGGGCGTTCGCCCGGGAGCACCGGGTGCTGAAGGCGTCCGAGACGCGGATGGTGCTGGTCCAGGCGGCGTACCTGGCCGGCGACTGGGCGGCGGCGCTGACCCAGGCACGGCGGGCGGCGGCGGAGTTCCGCCGGCAGGGGCGGCCGGCCTGGACCGCGCTGGCCCGGCTGGCGGTGCTGCGGGCGCAGTTGGCCGCCGGCGAGCCGGTGCGGCTGCGGGCCGGTGAGCTGGACCGGCTGCTCGCCGCGCTGACCGCGGCCGGCTGGCCGGCGGCGGTGCAGGAGAGCCGGCTGGCCGCTGCCCGGCTGGCCCTGGACCGGGGCCGGGGCGACGAGGCGCGGGCGCTGCTCGGGGCGGCCAGCCGGGTGGCGCGGCGGCGGGCGCCGGCCGCGCTGCGGGCCCGCGGCTGGTACGCGGCGGCGCTGCTGCGCGAGGCCGCCGGCGAGCCGGTCGGGGCGCTGCGCGCGGCCCGGGCCGGGGTGCGGCTGCTGCACGAGTACGGCGCCGCGCTGGGCGCCACCGACCTGCGGGTGCACGTGGCCGGCCAGCGCACCGAGCTGACCGATCTGGGCCTGCGGGTGGCGATCGGGGACGGCCGGCCGGGCTGGGTGTTCGAGTGGGCCGAACGCGGCCGGGCCAGCCGGTTCCGGCACCGCCCGGTGCGCCCGCCGGACGACCCCGGGCTGGCCCGCCTGCTGGCCCAGCTGCGGGCCACCGCGGTGCAGCTGGACCGGCTGCGCTCGGCCGGCCGCCCCACCGGTCGGCTGGTCGCCGCGCAGGTGGCGCTCGAGCGGCAGGTCCGCGACCGGTCCCGCCGCGGCCCCGGCCCGACGCCGGGCTGGCCCGGTCCGGGTCGCGGCGGGCCTGCCGCGGGGCTCGGAGCGGGTGCCGGCGGGCTCGGAGCTGGGCCGGCGGGCCGGCCGGGGGCGGACCCGGTGTCGGTGCCGGCGCTGGCCCGGGCGCTGGGCGGCCGGGCGCTGCTCGAGTTCGTCGCGCTGGACGGAGCACTGCTGGGCCTGTCCATTGTGGACGGTCAGGTGCGGGTGCGGTCGCTCGGGCCGGTAGCCGACGTGGCGGCGTTGCTGGAGCGGCTGCCGTTCGCGCTGCACCGGCTGCACCGCCGGGACGCCGCCACCCGGGCCGCGGCGCTGCGACTGCTGCGGCAGGCCGCCGGCCGGCTGGACGCGCTGCTGCTGGCGCCGTTCGGCGAGCTGGCCGACCGCGAGCTGGTGCTGGTGCCGACCGGCCCGCTGCACAGCCTGCCCTGGTCGGTGCTGCCGTCCTGCGCCGGCCGGCCGGTCACGGTGGCGCCGTCCGGCACGCTCTGGCACGCCACCAGCACCGCCCCGGCCGGGCCGCCGGCTCCGGTCGCGGTCGCCGCCGGGCCACGGCTGCCCGGCGCGGACGAGGAGGCCCGCACCGTCGCCGCCGTCTACGGCACATCCGCGCTGACCGGCCCGGCGGCGACCGCGGCCGCCGTGCTCGCCGGGCTGGACGGCGCCGGGCTGGCGCACCTGGCCGCGCACGGCCGGCTGTCCCGGGAGAACCCGCTGTTCTCCGACCTGCTGCTGGCCGACGGCCCGCTGCTGGCCTACGACCTGGAGCGGTTGCCCCGGGTGCCGCACACGGTCGTGCTGGCCGCCTGCGACGCCGGCCGCTCGCTGGTCTACGCCGGGGACGAGTTGCTCGGGCTGGGCGCCGCGTTCGTCGGTCGCGGTGCCGCCACCCTGGTCGCCTCGGTGGTCCCGGTGGCCGACGCGCGGACCGCGCCCCTGATGCTGGCCGTCCACTGTGGACTGATCGCCGGCCGGCCACCGGCCGTCGCGCTCGCCGCGGCCCAGCAGCGGCTCGCCGGGCAGGATCCGGCGAACCTGGCGGCGACCGCCGGCTTCGTCTGCATCGGCGCCGGGTTCAGCTCGCCACCACTGCCGGCCGCCGCACCTGGCCGCCCGGCCGGCGCCGGACCGTCCGGAGTGGAGCCGCGGTCCGTCCCGGGTGGATGGTCGGAGCCCGGCCCCGGATCACCCGGCGCGGGGGGCGGCGGGGGAGTTGTGCCAGAGTGACCGGATGACCGGGGAGCGGCCGGGCGTGGTGCTCGGGGTGAGCGGCGGGATCGCCGCGTACAAGGCGGCCGAGCTGCTGCGGGCGCTGACCGAGTCCGGGCACGACGTGCGGGTGGTGCCGACCGAGGCCGCGCTGCGCTTCGTCGGCGCGCCGACCTGGGCGGCGCTGTCCGGGCACCCGGTACACACCGGGGTCTGGGCCGACGCGCACGAGGTGCCGCATGTGCGCCTGGGCCAGCAGGCGCGGCTGGTCGTGGTCGCGCCGGCCACCGCCGACCTGCTCGCCCGCGCCGCCCACGGCCTCGCCGACGACCTGCTCGGCAACATCCTGCTGACCGCGCGCTGCCCGGTGCTGCTGGCCCCGGCGATGCACACCGAGATGTGGGAGCACCCGGCGACCAGGGCGAACGTGGCCACCCTGCGCGGCCGCGGCGTGGTCGTGCTCGACCCGGCGGTGGGCCGCCTGACCGGCGCCGACTCCGGCCGCGGCCGGCTGCCCGAGCCGGCCCAGATCGCTGAGCTCGCCAGGCTGCTGATCGCCCGGCCGGACGCCCTGCGGTACGACCTGGCCGGCCGGCGGGTGCTGGTCACCGCGGGCGGCACCCGCGAGCACCTGGACCCGGTGCGGTTCCTCGGCAACCGCTCGTCCGGCCGGCAGGGGTACGCGCTGGCGCTGGTCGCCGCGGCCCGCGGCGCCGAGGTGACCGTGGTCGCCGCCAACGTGGCGCTGCCCGACCCGGCCGGCGCCCGGATCGTCCGGGTCACCTCGGCGGCCGAACTGCGGGACGCCACCCTAGCCGCGGCGGCCACCGCCGACGTGATCGTGATGGCCGCCGCGGTGGCCGACTTCCGGCCGGCCAGCCTGGCCCAGAGCAAGATCAAGAAGGAGAGCGGGGTGCCGCCGCCGGTCGTCCTGGAGCCGACCGCGGACGTGCTGGCCGAGCTGGTCGCGCACCGCCGGGCCGGCCAGGTGATCGCCGGCTTCGCGGCCGAGACCGGTGACGCCGGCGCCGACCCGCTCGCCCACGGCCGGGCCAAGCTCGCCCGCAAGGGCTGCGACCTGCTGGTGGTCAACGCCGTCGGCGAGGGCCGGGCGTTCGAGGTGCCGGACAACGAGGCGGTGGTGCTGTCCGCCGACGGCACCGAGGTCGCGGTACCCCTCGGGCCCAAAGCGGCGCTCGCGGCGGTACTGTTCGACCTGGTCGCCCGGTGGCGGCCCGAAATCGAGCAGTCACCCGAGGTCGAGCGAACACCGACAGGGCCTTGAGCCACGCCCGGTAAGCTCGACGGTTAACTATCCCGTTCGAGAGTCAGGAGAGCCGTGTCCCGGCGTCTTTTCACCTCCGAATCCGTCACGGAGGGCCACCCCGACAAGATCGCCGACGCGATCAGCGACTCCATCCTCGACGCCCTGATCGGACAGGACAAGAAGAGCCGGGTCGCCGTCGAAACGCTGATCACCACCGGCCAGGTGCACGTCGCCGGTGAGGTGACCACCACCGCATACGCCGACATCCCCACGATCGTCCGTGACCGGATCCTGCAGATCGGGTACGACTCGTCCAAGAAGGGCTTCGACGGCGCGTCCTGCGGCGTCAGCATCTCGATCGGGTCGCAGTCGCCGGACATCGCCCAGGGTGTCGACTCCGCGCACGAGGTGCGGGTCGAGGGCAAGGTGGACGAGATCGCCCAGCAGGGCGCCGGCGACCAGGGCCTGATGTTCGGCTTCGCGGTGAACGAGACGCCCGAGCTGATGCCGCTGCCGATCGCGCTGGCACACCGGCTGGCCCAGCGGCTGACCGCGGTCCGCAACGACGGCACCGTCCCGTACCTGCGACCGGACGGCAAGACGCAGGTGACCATCGAGTACGTCGACGGCCGGCCGGTCCGGCTCGACACGGTCGTCGTCTCCTCGCAGCACGCGGCCGACATCGACCTGCGCACGCTGCTCGAGCCGGACGTCGCCGAGCACGTCATCCAGCCGGAGCTGGCCAGCCTCGATCTGGTGACCGAGGGCTACCGGCTGCTGGTCAACCCGACCGGTCGGTTCGAGATCGGCGGCCCGATGGGTGACGCCGGGCTGACCGGTCGCAAGATCATCGTGGACACCTACGGCGGCATGGCCCGGCACGGCGGCGGCGCCTTCTCCGGCAAGGACCCGTCGAAGGTCGACCGGTCCGCCGCCTACGCGATGCGCTGGGTGGCCAAGAACGTGGTCGCCGCGGGCCTGGCCACCAAGTGCGAGGTGCAGGTCGCGTACGCGATCGGCAAGGCCGAGCCGGTGGGCCTGTTCGTGGAGACCTTCGGCACCGAGGCCGCCGACCCGGCCCGGATCCAGGCCGCCGTCACCGAGGTCTTCGACCTGCGCCCGGCCGCGATCATCCGCGACCTCGACCTGCTCCGCCCGATCTACAGCAAGACCTCCGCCTACGGCCACTTCGGCCGCGAACTGCCCGAGTTCACCTGGGAGCGCACCGACCGCGCCGACGACCTCAAGCGCCTGGTCCTCAGCTAGCGCGACGGGCGATCCCTGCTCGCGGAAAGCGCGAGCCGGGGTCGCGCTAGCTATGTCTGCCGCGGGGGCCGAGCCCCCGCGAGCCCCACGGTGTGGATGGCGCCGGTTCGCGACCTGTCGGGTCCGCGGGCCGGCGCTGTCGCGTTCCGGAGTGCGTAGGGCGCCGGGTGACGTCTTTGGCTGGCCGGTGACGGGTTTGCTGTGCCGGTGATGGTTCTGTGTGGTGGGTGATGCGGGCCGTCGGCTGGTGATGTTTTCGTGTGGCGGGTGGTGGCGCTGGGCCCTCACCCGGTCAGGCAACTCATCACCCGGCTGGCGAAGGCGTCACCGCACCGAGCCGCGGGCGGGTCGGCGCCCCTGGCGCAGCGGTACCGGGTGGCGGGGTGGATCCGGGCGGTCTGGTAGGACGGTGCGGTGACCACGGCACCGTCTCCGGGCACCGGCGGGGGTGGCCCGGTCGGTGCTGACAGGCTGCCGTTGGCGTTGCCGGGCCCACCGCAGGACCCGCCGGGCCCGCCGAAACCGAAGGCGGGCAGGTCCGGGCGGCCGACCGGGCCGGGGGCCCGACCAAAATCGGGGGGCCGACCGGAATCGGGGGCGCGGCCGGAGATCCGGGAGCCGGCGGAGCGGGACCCGGTGGCCCGGGTCGCCGTCGACGTACCGCTGCCGCACCTGGACCGGCCGTTCGACTACCTGGTGCCGAGCACGCTGGACGAGGCGGTGCGGCCCGGATCCCGGGTCCGGGTCCGGTTCGCCGGGCACCTGGTGGACGGCATCGTGCTGGACCGGGCGCCGGACTCCGGCCACCGGGGCCGGCTCGCGTTCGTCGAGCGCGCCGTCTCCGCCGAGCCGGTGCTCAGCGCCGAGATCGCCACCCTGGCCCGCGCCGCCGCCGACCGCTGGGCCGGCTCCCTCCCGGACGTCCTGCGCCTCGCCCTCCCGCCCCGGCACGCCCGCGTCGAGGCCGAACCGGCATCCGCCCCGGCCACTGCCGGCGCCGCGGACCCGGACCCGGGCCCGGCGGGCGCCGTGGACCCGGACCCGGGCCTGGCGGGCGCGGACCCGGGCCCGGGGGGCGGTACGGACCCGGGCCCGGGCCCGGCGGGCGGTGCGGGGTGGGGGCGGTATCCGGCCGGGGCGGCCTGGCTGCGGGCGGTCGGGGATGGTCGGCCGGCCCGGGCGGTGTGGTCGGCGCTGCCGGACGAGGACTGGCCGGCGCGGGTGGCCGAGGCGGTGCGCACCGCCCGGGCGGCCGGCCGGGGCGCGCTGGTGGTGCTGCCGGACCACCGCGACCAGGCCCGCGTGGACGCGGCGCTGACCGCGGCTCTGGGCCCGGGCGGGCACGTCGCGCTGTCCGCGGACCTGGGCCCGGCGGAGCGGTACCGGCGCTGGCTCGCCGTCCGCCGGGGGCTGGTCGGCGCGGTGGTCGGGACCCGGGCGGCGGCATTCGCGCCGGTCGCCGACCTGGGCCTGATCGTGCTCTGGGACGACGGCGACGACCTGCACGCCGAGCCCCGGGCGCCGTACCCGCACGCCCGCGAGCTGCTGGTGCTGCGGGCGCACCTGGCCAGCGCGGCGATGCTGCTCGGCGGGTACGCGCGCACCGCCGAGGCGCAGTCGCTGGTCGGCTCCGGCTGGGCGCACGAGGTGGTGGCGGAGCGGGCGACGGTCCGGGCGGTCGCGCCCCGGGTGGTCGCGGTCGGTGACGAGTTCGAGGTGGCCCGCGACCCGGCCGCGCGCACCGCCCGGCTGCCCTCGGTGGCCTGGCGGGCGGCCCGCGACGCGCTCGCCGCCGGCGCACCGGTGCTGGTGCAGGTGCCCCGCCGCGGCTACCGCCCGGTGCTGGCCTGCGCCCGCTGCCGGACCCCGGCCCGGTGCCGGCACTGCCACGGCCCGCTCGCCGCCAGCTCCGGGCACGCCATCCCGGCCTGCCGCTGGTGCGGCCGCCCGGCCGGCCAGTGGGCCTGCGCGGTCTGCGCCAACCAGACCCTGCGCGCGGTCGTCGTCGGCAGCACCCGCACCGCCGAGGAACTCGGCCGCGCCTTCCCCGGCACGCCGGTGCGCCTCTCCGGCGCCCTCCTCACCGCAGCCGAGCACGAGCCGGGACGCGTGCCGGCCGACCGGCACGACACGGCACCCGGGTCCGCCGGCGAGCCCGGCCTCGCGGCCGCTCGCGAGACGGTCCGCCGGCTGAGCCCGGGGCCCGCCCCCGCCAGCTCCAGTCGGTCGTCGGGCACCGGCCGGGAGGTCGACCCGGCGTCGGGCGATCGGGCGTCGGGCGCGGGGCGGGAGGGCGACCGGGCGTCGGGTGCCGGGCGGGACGCCGACCGGGCGTCGGGCACCGGCCGGGAGGTCGACCCGGCGTCGGGCGCCGGGCGGGAGGTCGACCGGGCGTCGGGCACTGGCGGGGAGGTCGACCGGGCGCCGGGTACTGGGCGGGAGGTCGACCGGGCGTCGGGTGCCGGGCGGGAGGTCGACCGGGCGTCGGGTGCCGCGGCCGGCCGCAAGCGGCGCCGGGCGGCCGACCGGGGCGGGGTGCTGGCCACCGTCCCGGCGGCGCCGGCGTTGATCGTCGCGACTCCGGGCGCCGAGCCGGTGGCCGAGGGCGGGTACGGGGCGGCGCTGCTGCTGGACGGGTGGGCCCTGCTGACCCGGCCGGACCTGCGCGCCGCCGAGGAGACGCTGCGGCGCTGGCTGAACGCCGCGGCGCTGGTCCGGCCGGCGGCGGACGGCGGGCGGGTGATCGTCGGCGCGGACGGCGGGCTGGCCGTGGTGCAGGCGCTGGTCCGCTGGGACCCGGCCTGGTTCGCCGCCCGGGAACTGGCCGAACGGTCCGAGCTGGGCTTCCCGCCGGCCGCCCGGTTCGCCAGCCTGACCGGGACCCCGGCCGCGGTCGCCGACCTGCTCGAGGCGGCCCGGCTGCCGGCGACCGCCGAGCTGCTCGGCCCCGTGCCGGCCGCGCCGCTGCCCGGGGCGCCGGCGGGGGAGGAGACCGAGCGCCTGCTGGTTCGCACCCCCCGCTCGGACGGCCCGGCGCTGGCCCGGGCCCTGCACGACGCCGCCGCCGTCCGCAGCGCCCGCAAGTCCCCCGAGCCGGTCCGCGTCCAACTCGACCCGCTCGAACTCCTCTAGCAGCCCGCCCAGCCCTGGCCCGGCGCGCCCCGTCCGCCCCGGCCCGTCCGCCCGGCCGTCCTCCGTCCGCCCCGGCCCGGCCAGCCCGCCCCGGCCCGGCCAGCCCGCCCCGGCCCGGCCAGCCCGCCCCGGCCCGGCCAGCCCGCCCCGGCCCGGCCAGCCCGCCCCGGCCCGGCCAGCCCGCCCCGGCCCGGCCAGCCCGCCCCGGCCCGGCCAGCCCGACCCGCCCCGGCCAGCCCGACCCGCCCCGGCCAGCCCGCCCCGGCCAGCCCGACCCGCCCCGGCCCGGCCCGGACGATCACGCCGATTGCCGACCCGGTGTCCGGGTCCGGGCAGCCGGACCGGCGTCGACTCCCTACACTGGTGATCCGCCAGCTCCCTGAAGGGGAAGCACGCCGTCTGGAAAGCAGGGTGCCGTCGTGACCGTCCAGCCGATTCGCCTCTTCGGCGACCCGGTGTTGCGCACCCCGGCCGACCCGGTGGTCGACTTCGACAAGGAGCTCCGGGGGCTCGTCGCGGACCTCTTCGAGACGATGCTGGACGCCCCGGGCGCGGGGCTCGCCGCGCCGCAGATCGGGGTCAGCCTGCGCGTCTTCACGTACCACCTCGACGACGAGGAGCACGGCCACCTGGTCAATCCGGAGCTGTCGTTCCCGGACGAAGAGGAGCAGGACGGGCCGGAGGGCTGCCTGTCGATCCCGGAGCTGTCCTGGGACTGCAAGCGGCACCTGCACGTGGTCGCGACCGGCATGAACATGTACGGCGAGCCGGTCACCGTCAAGGGCACCGAAATGCTGGCCCGGTGCATCCAGCACGAGACCGACCACCTGGACGGCGTGCTGTTCGTGGACCGGCTCGATCCGGAGACCCGGCGCCGCGCGCTGGCCGAGATCCGGGCCGCCGAGTGGGCCGGCGGCCCACTGCCGACGGTGAAGCTGAGCCCGCACCCGACCGTCGGGCGGGCACTCTGAAGCTCGTCTTCGCCGGTACGCCGGCTGTCGCGCTGCCCGCACTGCGGGCGATCCTGGCCTCCCGGCACGAGCTGGTCGCGGTGGTGACCCGGCCGGACGCGCCGGCCGGTCGGGGCCGGCAGACGCAGCCGTCGCCGGTCGCCGCGCTGGCCCGCGAGTCCGGGCTGGAGGTGCTCAGCCCGGCCCGGCCGCGTGAGCCGGAGTTCCTGGACCGGCTGCGCGCGCTCGCCCCGGACTGCTGCCCGGTGGTCGCGTACGGCGCGCTGGTGCCCCGGGTCGCGCTGGACATCCCGCCGCACGGCTGGGTCAACCTGCACTTCTCGTTGCTGCCGGCCTGGCGCGGCGCCGCCCCGGTGCAGGCGGCCGTGCTGCACGGCGACGCGGTCACCGGCGCCAGCACGTTCCGGCTCGAGGAGGGCCTGGACACCGGCCCGGTGTTCGGCCTGCTGACCGAACCGGTCGGCCCCCGGGACACCTCGGGCGACCTGCTCGACCGGCTGTCCCGCGCCGGCGCCGAGCTGCTGGTGAGCACCCTGGACGGCATCGAGGACGGCACCGTGGTGGCCCGCCCGCAGCCGCCGGACGGGGTCTCGGCCGCGCCGAAGCTCACCGTCGAGGACGCGCGGGTGGACTGGTCCGCCCCGGCGATGCGGGTCGACCGGCTGATCCGGGCCTGCACCCCGGCCCCCGGCGCCTGGACCACCCTCGGCCCGGACCGGCTGAAACTCGGCCCGGTCGCCCCGGCCGGTTCGGACGTTCCGCTCGCCCCCGGGGAGCTGTCCGTCGGCCGCCACGCCGTCCTGGTCGGCACCGGCACGACGCCGGTCGAACTCGGCGAGGTCCAGGCCCCCGGCAAGCGCCCGATGCCCGCCGCCGACTGGGCCCGTGGCGCCCGCCCCGGCCCCGGCGCCCACCTTGGCTGAGCCCACCGACCGGCCCGCCCGCCCGCCGGCCAGGCCGGGCCGGGCCGGCCCGGCGCACCGCGACCAGCCGGCTGCCCGCGCGGGCCGGCCCGGCAGGCCCGGCCAGGGCCGCGGCGCGGCCAGCGGCCGGGACGGCGCCGCGGCCGCTCGTACCGGTCGGGACGCCAGGCCCGACCGGGATCCCGATGCCGGTCGCGGTGCCGGTCGGAACCCGGGCTCCAGCGCTGGCCGCGACCCGGGTTCGGCCGGGCGGCAGCGCGCGGCGGAGCCGGCGGACCCGGCCCGGCGCGCGGCGGTGGACCTGCTCGGGGCGGTGCGCGAGCGGGCCGCGTACGCGAACCTGGCCCTGCCGGCACTGCTGCGCGAGCGCCGGCTGAGCGGGCGGGACGCGGCGTTCGCCACCGAGCTGAGCTACGGCACCCTGCGCGCGCAGGGCACGCTGGACGCGATCATCGCCCGGGCCGCCGGCCGTCCGGCGGCCGAGATCGACCCGCCGGTGCTGGACGTGCTGCGGCTCGGCGCGTACCAGCTGTTGCGGACCCGGGTGCCGGCGCACGCGGCGGTCTCGGCCACGGTCGCGCTGGCCCGCGCGGCGGTCGGGCCGCGCCCGGTCGGGTTCGTCAACGCGGTGCTGCGCCGGGTCGCCGAGCGGGACGAGGACGCCTGGCTGGCCGCCGTCGCCCCGCCGTACGAGGCCGACCCGGTCGGCAACCTCGCGGTCCGGCATGCCCACCCGCAGTGGATCGTGGCCGCGTTCGCCGACGCGCTCGGCGGCGACCTGGCCGCGGCCGCCGGCGCGCTGGCCGCCGACAACGACCGCCCCGAGCTGCACCTGGTCGCCCGGCCGGGCCGGATCGACCGGGCCACCCTGGCCGAGGAGTCCGGCGGCGAGCCCGGCCGCTGGTCGCCCTACGCGGTCCGGCTCCCGGACGGTGGCGATCCGGGCGCGCTGGCCGCGGTCCGGGACGGCCGCGGCGCGGTCCAGGACGAGGGCAGCCAGCTGTGCGCGATCGCCGCCGTCACCGCGCCGGTCGAGGGTCGGGACGAGCGTTGGCTCGATCTCTGCGCCGGCCCCGGCGGCAAGGCCGCCCTCCTCGGCGCCCTCGCCGCGCTCCGCCCCGCCGCGCCTGCCGCCGCGACGCCGGCCGCGGCTACGCCGGCCGACGCCCCGCCCGCGGGCGCCCCACCCGCCACCGCCGAGCCTGCCGCCGCCGAGCCTGCCGGCGCCGGCCCGCACCTGCTGGCCGTCGAGCGGCAGCCGGCCCGGGCCCGGCTGGTGGCCGGAACCACGGCCGGCCTGCCGGTGTCCGTCCTGCAGGCGGACGGCACCGTGCCGGCCTGGCTGGCGGGCACGTTCGACCGGGTGCTGCTGGACGCCCCGTGCACCGGTCTCGGCGCGCTGCGCCGCCGCCCGGAGGCCCGCTGGCGCCGCCAGCCCACCGACCTGCCGCCGCTCACCGCCCTGCAGCGCAGGCTGCTGGCCGCGGCCGTCGAGGCCACCAGGCCGGGCGGGGTGTGCACCTACGTCACCTGCTCGCCGCATCTGGCCGAGACCCGCGCGGTGATCGCCGAGGCATGCCGGCGGCTGCCGGTCGAGCAGCTCGACGCCCGCCCGTTCTTCCCCGACGTGGCCGAGCTCGGCCCGGGGCCGCACGTACAACTCTGGCCGCACCGGCACGGCACCGACGCGATGTTCTGCGCGGTCCTGCGTCGCCGCTAAGGTTCGCCCCGTGGAGTCGCCGCCGCTGATCGCGCCGAGCCTGCTCTCGGCGGACTACGCCCGGTTGGCCGATGCGTCGGCGGCCGTCGCGAACGCCGACTGGCTGCATGTCGACGTGATGGACAACCACTTCGTCCCGAACCTCACGATCGGCGTACCGGTCGTGGCCGCCCTGCACAAGGCCACGTCGCTGCCGCTGGACTGCCATCTGATGATCGACGACCCGGACCGCTGGGCCCCGCCGTACGCCGAGCTGGGCGCCCGCAACGTCACCATCCACGCCGAGGCGGCCGCCGATCCGGCCGCGCTGGCCCGCACGATCCGCTCGGCCGGCGCGCTGGCCGGCCTGGCGATCAAGCCGAACACCCCGCTCGAGCCGTACCTGGACCTGCTGCGCGGCTTCGACACCCTGCTGGTGATGACCGTCGAACCGGGCTTCGGCGGCCAGGGGTTCATCGCCGAGGTGCTGCCCAAGGTGACCGAGGCCCGGCGCCGGGTGCAGACCGGCCACCTGACGCTGTTCATCGAGGTGGACGGCGGCATCAACGCGGACACGATCGAGCAGGCCGCCGCCGCCGGGGCGGACGTGTTCGTGGCCGGCTCCGCCGTCTACCACGCCGCCGACCCGGCCAGGGCCGTTGACGCGCTGCGCGCCAGCGCCCGCGCCGCCACCCGCTGACCTCTTTCGCGGAGCCCTGAATGCCTGGCCGGCCGTATGTCGTACTCAGTTGCGCGATCTCCCTGGACGGCTATCTGGACGACGCGACGCCGCACCGGCTGATCCTGTCGAATGCCGCGGACCTGGACCGGGTGGACGCGGTCCGGGCCGGCTGCGACGCGATCATGGTCGGCGCCAACACGGTGCGCCGGGACGACCCGCGGTTGCTGATCCGGTCCGCGCGACGGCGGGCCGACCGGGTCGCCCGCGGCCTGCCGGCCAACCCGATGAAGGTCACCGTGACCCGTGGCGGCGAGCTCCCCGGCACCGCGCGGTTCTTCACCGCGGGCCCGGCGGCCAGGCTCGTCTACTGCCCCGAATCCCGCCGGGCCGCCGTGGCGGCCCAGCTCGCCGCCGCCGACCCGGCCGAGATCGTTGGATTACCCGACCCGATCGGCCTGCGGGACGTGCTGGCCGACCTCGCCGGCCGTGGCGTCCGGCGGCTCATGGTCGAGGGCGGCAGCGGCATCCTCACCGGCTTCCTGACCGGCGCCCTGGCCGACGAACTCCAGCTCGTCATCGCCCCGTTCCTGGTCGGCGATCCGGCGGCGCCCCGGTTCGTCGGCCCCGGCCGGTTCCCGTTCGACCAGGACCGGCGGCTGTCGCTGATCGAGACCGTCCAGATGGGAGATTGCATGTTGCTCCGGTACCGGCTCCCGCCCGCCGGCGAGCACGATGGTTGAGCCGGACGACCTGCACTGGCTGGCCCGGGCGATCGAGCTCTCCCGGCTGTGCGAGCCGAGCGAGACGGCGTTCTCGGTCGGCGCGGTGCTGCTGGACGCGTCCGGCCGGCAGGTCGCCGGGGGCTATTCGCGCGAGGGCGGGCAGCGCCGGCACGCCGAGGAGACAGCGCTGCGCAAGGCGGCCGAACAGGGCGCGGACGTCGCCGGCGGCACCGTCTACTCCACCATGGAACCGTGCGGCGAGCGGGTCTCCGGGGCGGTGCCGTGCGCCGAGCTGATCCGGCGCGGCCGGCTGCGCCGGGTGGTCTACATCCTGGCCGAGCCGGAGTTCTTCGTCGTCCCGCGCGGCGCCCGGACGCTGACCGACGCCGGCATCGTGGTCTGCACCGCTGCCGAACTGGCCGCCGAGGTACGGGCGGTCAACGCCCACCTGCTCGGTATGTGATCCTCCTGCCGTACGCGATGCTGAGCTTGCCCAGCCGGGCCTGGATGTCCGGATAATTGCCCGACCTGGACGGAAGGGGATGCTAGGTGTTTACCGGGATCGTTGAGGAGCTGGGCGAGGTCACCGCGGTGGAGGATCTCGGGGCGGCGGCCCGGTTGGCGGTGCAGGGGCCCGTCGTCGCCGGGGACGCCGAGCCAGGCGCGTCGATCTCGGTGAACGGCGTCTGCCTGACCGTGGTCGACGCCGACCGGGTCGGCGGCGGGCTGACCTTCGACGTGATGCGCGAGACGCTGGACCGTTCGTCCCTCGGCGTGCTCAGGGCCGGCGCCGCGGTGAATCTGGAGCGGGCGGCCACGCTGGCCAGCCGGCTCGGCGGGCACCTGGTGCAGGGCCACGTGGACGGCGTCGGCCAGATCCTGGCCCGCAGCCCGGACGAGCACTGGGAGCTGATCACGATCGGGCTGCCACCGCAGCTGGGCCGGTACGTGGTGGAGAAGGGTTCGATCGCGGTCGACGGGGTGAGCCTGACCGTGGTCTCGGTGACTGCCGAGTCGTTCACGGTGAGCCTGATCCCGACCACGCTGCGGGTGACCACGTTCGGCTCGAAGGCGATCGGGGATCCGGTCAACCTGGAAGTCGACGTGATCGCCAAGTACGTCGAGAAGCTGCTACCGCCCGCGTCCGCCGACCACCCGACTGGGTGATCAACACCTCTACCGGGTGGCCGTCGCCGCCAGGTGGGTTGGCGTGTCAAACTCGATGCGGAAGCTCGACGCGCTCCGGGGTCGGTGAAATTCCGAACCGGCGGTAATAGTCCGCGACCCGCTCGCTGCCAGCGAGCGGTTGACCTGGTGGAACTCCAGGACCGACGGTCAAAGTCCGGATGGGAGGAAGCGCGCGGGTGCGGCCTGGCCGCGGGCCCCTGCCTGCGGCTGTTGCTCCTGCGCCGCCGGCTGCCCGGCCGGCGCCCATCGCCTCACCGGAGACGGCGAGGCGATGGAGAGGAGACACGATGCATCAGCGCATCGCGGACCAACCGGCGGTCCGTGGCAGTACCAGCGGCAGCAGTGACATCGGCGATATCGACGCCACCGGAGGGCCTCAGTTCGGCACGATCCGGCAGGCGGTCGCGGACATCGCGGCCGGCCGGCCGGTGGTCGTGGTGGACGACGAGGACCGGGAGAACGAGGGCGACCTCATCTTCGCGGCCGAGCACGCCACCCCCGAGTTGATTGCGTTCACTATTCGCTACACCAGCGGCGTGATCTGCGTCCCGATGGAGGGCGACACGCTGGACCGGCTGCAGATCCCGCTGATGACCGAGCACAGCACCGAGCCGAAGCGGACCGCGTTCACGATCAGCGTGGACGCCCGGGACGGCGTGAGCACCGGGATCAGCGCCGCCGACCGGTCCCGCACGATCCACGCGCTGGCCGACCCGGCCACCACCGCGGCCGACCTGACCCGGCCGGGCCACCTGTTCCCGCTGCGGTACGCCGACGGCGGCGTGCTGCGCCGGCCGGGCCACACCGAGGCCGCGGTCGACCTGGCCCGGCTCGCCGGCTTGCGCCCGGTCGGGGTGATCTGCGAGATCGTCAACGACGACGGCAGCATGAAGCGGCTGCCCGAGCTGACCGAGTTCGCCGCCGAGCACGACCTGCGCCTGGTCACGATCGCCGACCTGATCCGGTACCGCCGCCGGTTCGAGCCGCAGGTCCGGCGGGCGGTGGAGGCCCGCATCCCGACCCGGCACGGCGAGTTCACCGCGTTCGGCTACGAGTCGCTGGTGGACGGCCGGGAGCACGTCGCGCTGGTCGCCGGCGACGTGAGCGACGGCGCCGACGTGCTGGTCCGGGTGCACTCCGAGTGCCTGACCGGGGACGTGTTCGGCTCGCTGCGCTGCGACTGCGGGCCGCAGTTGGACGCGGCCCTGGCGGCGGTCGCGGCCGAGGGCCGCGGCGTGGTGCTCTATCTGCGCGGGCACGAGGGCCGGGGGATCGGCCTGCTGCACAAGCTGCAGGCGTACCAGCTGCAGGACGGCGGCGCCGACACGGTCGAGGCGAATCTCAACCTCGGCCTGCCGGCGGACGCCCGCGACTACGGCATCGGCGCCCAGATCCTCGCCGACCTGGGCATCCGGACCATGCGGCTGCTGACCAACAACCCGGCGAAGCGGGCCGGGCTGGCCGGCTACGGGCTGCGGATCATGGGCCGGGTGCCGCTGCCGGTGCAGGCCAACCCGGAGAACCTGCGCTACCTGCGGACCAAGCGCGACCGGATGGGCCACCACCTGCCCGAGCTCCCTGAGGCACAGTAGGTACCCACTGACACAGCGGGGCCCCACCGATGTCGCGGGGCACAGTGGTAGCAGGATGTCGGCCGGGCCGGCGGGAGCAGCTCCCGCCGGCCGGTCGCCCCGGCGGCCACCGAACCGGCCGCCCCGGGTGGCCGCGCACCGGCCGCCGCGGCGGCCACCCGCTCCGGCGGGGAAGGGAGCGAGGATGAGCGGCGAGGGACGGCCGGACTCCGACGTGGTGGACGCCACCGGGCTGCGGCTGGGCATGGTCTCCACCCGGTGGCACCGGGAGATCACCGATCTGCTGCAGGACCGGGCACTGGCCGCGGCGAAGGCGTGCGGGGTGACCGACCCGGTGGTGGTCCGGGTGGCCGGCGCGGTCGAGCTGCCGGTGATCTGCCAGGAGCTGGCCCGCCGGCTGGACGCGGTGGTCGCGCTCGGCGTGGTCATCCGCGGCGGGACCCCCCATTTCGAGTACGTCTGCGACGCGGTGACCGCCGGGCTGACCCGGGTCGGGCTGGACGAGGGCACCCCGATCGGCAACGGCGTGCTGACCTGTGACACGGTGGAACAGGCGACGGACCGGGCCGGCGGGCCGGGCAGCCGGGAGGACAAGGGCTGGGAGGCCACCGTGGCGGCGCTGGACACCGCCCTGGTGCTGCGGGCCCTGCGTCAGCCGGGCGGCCACACCGGGTTCTGACCGCCGCCGCTGGAGAACCGGCCGTCGGAGGCCGGCCCGTCGAAAGGCCCGCCCGTGCTGTCGCTGGTGCTGCCCAAGGGGTCGCTGGAGAAGGCCACCCTCGACCTGTTCGACGCGGCCGACCTTGCCGTCCGGCGCGGGTCGGACCGCGACTACCACGCCGCGATCGACGATCCGCGGATCGACCGGGTCCGGTTCCTGCGCCCGCAGGAGATCCCGCAGTACGTCGAGCAGGGCCTGTTCGATGTCGGCATCACCGGCCGCGACTGGATCACCGAGACCGACGCGGACGTGGTCCCGCTGTCCGAGCTGCAGTACAGCCGGGCCACCGCGCAGCCGGTCCGGGTGGTGCTCGCGGTGCCGAAGGAGGCGCCCTGGCAGGCCGCGGCCGACCTGCCCGAGGGCGTCCGGATCTCCACCGAGTTCCCGTCGCTGACCCGCCGGTACCTCGAGCGGCACGGGGTCAAGGCGGTGGTCGTCCCCTCGTACGGGGCGACCGAGGCCAAGGTGCCCGACATCGTGGACGCGATCGTCGACCTCACCGAGACCGGCTCCTCGCTGCGCAAGAACGGGCTGCGCATCCTGGATACGCTGTTGACCAGCTACACCGAGCTGGTGGCGAACCGGGCCGCGTACGGCGAACCGGCCAAGCGGGCCGCGATGGAGGACGTCGCGCTGCTGCTGCGCGGCGCGATCCTGGCCCGCCAGCACGTGCTGGTGAAGCTGAACGTGGCCGCCGCCGACCTGTCCGGGGTGCTCGCCGTGATGCCGGCCGCCACCTCACCGACGCTGATGCCGCTGGCGTCCGGGCAGCACTCGGCGGTGGAGGCGGTGGTGCCCAAGACCGGGGTCAACACGCTGATCCCGGCGTTGAAGGCGGCCGGCGCCTTCGACATCCTCGAACTGCCCATCTCCAAGATCGTCGGGTAGCGCCGGCGATGACCGATCCGGGACGGGCCGAGCAGCCGGCCGGGGCGGGTCCGCCGGCACCGGTGCCGGCCGCGGCCGGCGGGCCGACCGGCGGCGCGGGCGAGGTGCGGGCCCGGCCGGAACGGCTGCGCCGCTGGTCGGCGCTGGTGGCCGGCGCGCTGGTGCTGATCTCGGCGGTGGTCACGCTGGTGTCCAGCCAGGCCTCGAACGGGGAGCGGTTCGGCGCCCCGGACCGGATCGCGCTGTTCGGCATCGGCCTGCTGCTCGCCGCCGGGGTGCTGCAGCTGCGCCGGCCGGCCCTGGTGGCCGACCAGCGCGGGCTGCGGGTGCGCAATCTGGGCGGCGAGCGGGCGGTGCCGTGGGAGCTGGTCCGCGCGATCTCGGTGCCCGGCCGGGCGCTGTGGGCCCAGCTGGAACTGGTGGACGACGAGACCGTGCCGCTGCTGGCCGTTCAGGTGGCCGACGGCGACCGGACGGTCGCCACGGTCCGGGCGCTGCGCGACCTGCTGACCAGGTACGGCCCGGCCGCCGGTCAGCCCCCGGCCGTCGGGTGAGCCGGGGCGGCACCCTCGCGCAGGGTAAACACGCCATTTGTTCCGGGTGACTGCTATCCTCGACGCGCGACCGGCTCCCGCCACCCAGCGGGAGCGTGCAAGAGGAGCCTCGCTCCCACCCGATCCGCCCTCGGGCGGCCGGGTCCGGTCCGCCCCGGTGGTCTTCCACCGGGGTGTGTGGTGTTGTGGCCGCCTGGCCCCGGCATCCTGACCGGTCGAGTGTGGCCCCGCGAGCAGTGGCTTGCGGGGCTCTCGTCGTTTCGGCGAGTGCCCCGCGGTACGGCCGCCATCCAGCTCACAAGGAGGCCCCATTAGCAATAGCAACGAGCCCCGGATCAACGACCGGATCCGCGTCCCGGACGTGCGACTCGTCGGTCCCGAGGGTGAGCAGGTCGGCATCGTGCGCATCGAGGATGCGCTACGGCTGGCCCAGGAGGCTGGTCTCGACCTGGTCGAGGTGGCCCCGATGGCCCGTCCGCCGGTCTGCAAGCTCATGGACTACGGCAAGTTCAAGTACGAGAGCGCGCAGAAGGCGCGTGAGGCACGTCGCAACCAGACGCTCACCGTCATCAAAGAGATGAAACTCCGGCCGAAGATCGACCCGCACGACTACGCGACCAAGAAGGGTCACGTCGAGCGGTTCCTCAAGCAGGGCGACAAGGTCAAGGTCACGATCATGTTCCGGGGGCGCGAGCAGTCGCGGCCGGAGCTCGGGTTCCGGCTTCTCCAGCGGCTGGCGGACGACGTCATCGAACTTGGTTTCGTCGAATCGCCGGCCCGGCAGGACGGCCGGAATATGATCATGGTGATGGCCCCGCATAAAAGCGCCAAACCCGTGAGGGCAAGGACCGCCGCCGTATCCGACCCAGCCGTTGACGGCGCCGAAAGCGCCGACAGCGTCGGCTGAGCCCCCGGACGATGCTGGGCCGACCCCGGTCCAGCCCGTCCCCTGAAGGAAGACGAACCATGCCCAAGAACAAGACGCACAGTGGCGCTTCGAAGCGTTTCCGGCTGACCGGCTCCGGCAAGGTCGTCCGGCAGCGCGCGAACCGCCAGCACCGCTTCGAGCACAAGCCCAGCACGCAGACCCGCCGCCTGGACGGCACGGTGGTCGTGTCCCGCGCGGACGCCCGCAAGGTTCGGCGCCTGCTCGGCAAGTAGCGATCTGGACGCAGGCCGACTGACCCCTCCCCACTCGGCCTGCTCGACCATGTCTGCCGCCGGTGCGACCCGGCGGCCGGGGAACGCGGATGGACGCAGCCCGGGGCCTGATCCGGTGCGGCGCTTGAAAACGAAGGACAGGTACACCCGTGGCACGCGTGAAGCGAGCGGTCAACGCCCAGAAGAAGCGCCGGAGCACGCTCGCGGCGGCGAGCGGCTACCGCGGTCAGCGGTCCCGCCTCTACCGCAAGGCCAAGGAGCAGTTGCTGCACTCGGCGACGTACTCCTACCGCGACCGCAAGGCGCGCAAGGGCGACTTCCGGCAGCTGTGGATCACCCGGATCAATGCGGCGGCCCGGGCCAACGGCATGACGTACAACCGGTTCGTGCAGGGGCTGAAGGCGGCCGGTGTGGAGGTCGACCGCAAGGTGCTGGCCGACATCGCGGTGACCGACCCGGCCGCGTTCAGCACGCTCGTGCAGACCGCGCGGACCGCGCTGCCGGCGGCCGGCGAGAGCGCGGCCTGACCGCACCGCATGCCATGATCACGGGGTCATGATCACGGTGCTGGTCCGGCGCGCGGCCGGGCGGGGGCGGCGATGAGCCGTGCCGCCGCGGCCCGCGCCGACCAGCACGCCGGGCCGTTCACCGAGCGGACCCCGCGGGTGGCCGCCGCCCGCCGGCTGACCCGCCGGGTCGGCCGGGACCGGGCCCAGGCGTTCCTGGCCGAGGGCCCGCAGGCGGTCCGCTCGGCGGTGGTCGAGCGGCCGGACACGGTCACCGAGGTCTTCGGCACCCCGGCCGCGCTCGACCGGCACCCGGACATCGCGATCGCCGCGCGCACCGCCGGCCTTCCGGTCACCGCCGTCACCGAGGCCGCGGCCGCCGGCCTGTCCGAGACGGCCACCCCGCAGGGCATCGTCGCCGTCTGCCGCTTCCTCGACGTCCCGCTCGCGGCGGCCCTGCTGCCGGCCGGGGCGAAGCTGGCGGCCGGGTCGCGCGGTGACCGCTGGTTGGTGGCGGTGCTGGCGGCGGTAGGCGACCCGGGCAACGCCGGAACCGTGCTGCGGACCGCGGATGCGGCCGGCGCGGCCGCGGTGGTGTTCTCCGCCCGCAGCGTCGACCCGTACAACGGGAAGGCGGTCCGATCCAGCGCGGGCAGCCTGTTCCACCTGCCGGTGGTGCGCGGCGCCGAGGTGGCCGAGGCGGTCACCGCGGCCCGGGCCGCCGGCATCACCGTGCTGGCCGCGACCGGCGCCGGCGAGGCCGATCTGGACGAGTTGGCCGATGCCGGCCGGCTGGCCCAGCCGACCGCGTGGCTGTTCGGCAGCGAGGCGCACGGCCTGCCCGACGATCTCGCGGCGCTGGCCGACGCCCGGGTCCGGATCCCGATCCACGGGCGGGCGGAGAGCCTCAACCTGGCCGCCGCCGCCGCTGTCTGCCTCTACGCCAGCGCGCGGGCGCAGCGGGAATTACCGGGGCCTGCCGGGTAGCACAATACCGGTCGTCATGTTATGTCCTGATCTGCGCAACCGGTGCGGTTGGCCGGACGCGATGGAGGGGGAGGACATTGCGGGCCGAGGAGTACGCCGAAGGCGCCGCCCGTTCTGCACCGTCCGGTCGACCGACCGGGCTGCCGGCATGCGGTCCGGACGAGGGGAGTCCGTACGACGAGTTGCCGGACGGGCTGCTGGTGGCCGGCCCGGACGGGCGGGTCGAGGTGCTGAACCCGGCCGGCTGCCGGCTGCTCGGCGTCCGCGCCGCCGACTGCCTCGGCCAGGACTACCGGGACGTGCTGCCGCTGATCGACCTGGCCGGCCGGGACTGGTGGGCCTGCACCGACCCGTACCGGGGGCTGACCACCCGGACCGGGCAGCCGGAGCGCGCGCTGGAACTGCACCGCGGCCCCGGCCGTGGCCACCAACTGCTGGTCACCGCCCGGTACGTGCGCACCGGCGGGCGGCTGACCCGGCTGGTCGTCGCGTTCCGGGACACCCGGGCCAGGGAGCGGGCCGACCGGGACCGGGCCGACGTGGTCTCCGCGGTCGCGCACGAGATCCGCTCGCCGCTGACCACGGTCAAGGGCTTCACCGCGACCGTCCTGGCCAAGTGGGACCGGCTCACCGACGACCAGAAGCGCACCATGCTGCGGGCGGTCGAGGCGGACGCCGACCGGGTCACCCGGCTGCTGTCCGACCTGCTGGACGTGTCCCGGATCGACGCCGGCCGGCTCACCCTGCACCCGCAGGTGGTGGATCTGCCCGCGGCGGTGGAGCGGGTGCTGGCCGGCCGGGTGGCCAGCGGCGAGCCGGTCGACCGGTTCGACCTGCGGGTCACCCTGCCGCTGCCGGAGACCTGGCTGGACCCGGACCGGGTGGCGCAGGTGCTGGGGAACCTGGTGGAGAACGCGCTGCGGCACGGCGCCGGCCGGGTCACGGTCACGGTCACCGCCGCGCAGACGCTGGCCGGGGCGCCGGCGGCCCTGGTCACCGTCGCCGACGAGGGCACCGGGATCAGCCCCGAGGTGCGGCACCGGATCTTCCGCGCGTTCTGGCGCGGCGGCCGGGGCAGCGGCAGCGGGCTCGGCCTGCACATCGTGAAAGGCCTGGTGGACGCGCACGGCGGCACCGTCGAGGTGGACGAGGCCCCGGGCGGCGGGGCCCGGTTCCGGGTCGTCTTCCCGGCCGGCGAGCCGCCCTACCAGACCCCACCGGTCGCCGGCTGACTGGCCGCGGCGGAAACCGGGTCGGGCCGGCGTCGCCGCCGTCCCTACACTGCACGGCGGCGACACAGCGAGCAGGCACGCGGCGAAACAGGCACACGGCGAAACAGGCACACGGCGAAACAGGCACACGGCGAAACAGGGCAACAGCGAGCAGGGAGCGACCCAGGCGATGTCCGGACCCAGTGGCGGGTACGACCCGAAGGAGGTAGCGGCGCTGTCCAGCGATGCGCTGGACGCGGCTGTCCGGGCGGCCGAGAAGGCCTTCGCCGAGGCCGGTGACCTGGCCGAACTGGCCCGGGTCCGGCCCGCGCACCTGGGTGACCGGTCGCCGCTGCGGCTGGCCCGCCGCGAGGTCGGCGGCCTGCCGCCGCAGGCCCGGTCCGACGCCGGCCGCCGGCTGAACGAGGCGATGGCCGCCGCGCAGGCCGGGTACGAGGCCCGGCTGGCCGCGCTCACCGCCGAACGGGACGATCGGGTGCTGCGCGAGGAGGCGGTGGACGTCACGCTGCCCTGGGACCGCCGTACGGTCGGCGCCCGGCACCCGCTGACCAGCCTGTCCGACCGGATCTCGGACGTGTTCGTCGCGATGGGCTACGAGGTCGCCGAGGGGCCCGAGGTCGAGGCCGAGTGGTTCAACTTCGACGCGCTCAACTTCGGCCGGGACCACCCGGCGCGCACCGAGATGGACACGTTCCACGTCGCACCGCCCGGCTCCGGCGTGGTGCTGCGCACGCACACCTCGCCGGTGCAGGCCCGGGTGATGCTGGCCCGCAAGCCCCCGATCTACATCATCTGCCCCGGCACCGTCTTCCGCACCGACGAGCTGGACGCCACCCACACCCCGGTGTTCACCCAGGTCGAGGGCCTGGCCGTGGACGAGGGCATCACGATGGCGCACCTGCGCGGCACGCTGGACCAGTTCGCTGCGGCGATGTTCGGCCCCGGCCTGCGCACCCGGTTCCGGCCCTCGTTCTTCCCGTTCACCGAGCCATCCGCCGAGTTCGACCTGCAGTGCTGGGTCTGCCGGGGCGCGTCGGTGGGCAATCCGGACCGGCCCTGCCGCACCTGCCGGTCCGAGGGCTGGGTGGAGTGGGGTGGCTGCGGCATGGTCAACCCGCGGGTGCTGGTCGCCTGCGGGGTCGACCCGGTCCGGTACTCCGGCTTCGCGTTCGGGATGGGCGTGGAACGGACGCTGATGGCCCGGCACGACGCCGCGGACATGCGCGACATGGTCGAGGGCGACGTGCGGTTCAGCCGCGCGTTCGGCATGGAGGTGTGAGCGGTGCTGGTCCCGCTGTCCTGGTTGGCCGAGTACGTCGACCTGCCCGGCCGACCCGGTCGTGAGGTGGCCGCCGGGCTGATCCGGGTCGGGCTCGAGGTGGAGGCGGTCGAGCCGGTGGGTGCCGACCTGTCCGGCCCGCTGGTGGTCGGCCAGGTGCTGTCCTTCGAGGAGTTCACCGCGAGCAACGGCAAGACCGTCCGCTGGTGCCAGGTCCGGGTGGACGAGGCCGGGGAGCCGCGCGGCATCGTCTGCGGGGCGCTCAACTTCGCCGCCGGCGACCGGGTGGTGGTGGCGCTGCCGGGCACCGTGCTGCCCGGCGGGTTCGCGATCGCCGCCCGCAAGACCTACGGGCACGTCTCGGACGGGATGATCTGCTCGGCCCGCGAGCTGGGGCTGGGCGAGGACCACACCGGCATCCTGGTGCTGCCCGCGGACGCGCCGCTCGGCGCCGACGCGGTCGGCTACCTGGAACTGCGCGACGAGGTGCTGGACATCGCGGTGACCCCGGACCGGGCGTACGCGCTGTCGATCCGGGGCATGGCCCGGGAGGCCTCGCACGCGTTCGACGCGCCCTACCGGGACCCGGCCGAGCAGGTCCGGGTGCCCGAGCCGGATGACGCCGGCTGGCCGGTGCGGCTGACCGGTGCCGGCTGTGACCGGTTCTCCACCCGCACGGTGACCGGACTGGACCCGGCCGCGCCGTCCCCGCTCTGGCTGCGCCGCCGGCTGCTGCTGGCCGGCATGCGCCCGATCTCGCTGATCGTGGACGTCACCAACTACGTGATGATCGAGACCGGGCAGCCGCTGCACGCGTTCGACCGCGCGCTGCTGACCGGACCGATCGCGGTCCGCCGGGCCGCGGCCGGCGAGACGATCACCACGCTGGACGGCGTGCAGCGCCGGCTCGACCCGGACGACCTGCTGGTCACCGACGACTCCGGCCCGATCGCGCTGGCCGGGGTGATGGGCGGGGCGTCCACCGAGATCGGCCCGGCCACCACCGACGTGGTGCTGGAAGCGGCGCACTGGGACCCGCCGAGCGTGTTCCGCACCGCCCGCCGGCACAAGCTGCCGTCCGAGGCGGCCCGCCGGTTCGAGCGCGGCGTCGACCCCGAGGTCGCCGGGCCGGCCCTGCAGCGGGCCGCCGACCTGCTGGTGGAGTACGGCGGCGGGGCCGCCGGCGCCGGCTACACGGTGGCCGGCCCCGGCCCGGACCGGGTCACGATCACGGTGGCGGTCGACCTGCCGGCGCGGGTAGCCGGCTTCCCGATCAGCGGCGAGACGGCGGTGCGCCGGCTGGAGCAGGTCGGCTGCGCGGTGGGCGGCGCGTCCGGTGACATTCTCGGCGTGATCCCGCCGAGCTGGCGGGCCGACCTGGGCACCCCGGCCGACCTGGTCGAGGAGGTCATCCGGCTGGAGGGCTACGACCGGATCCCGTCGGTGCTGCCGACCCCGCCGCCCGGTCGCGGCCTGACCGACGGGCAGCGGGCCCGCCGGTCGGTCGGCCGGGCGCTGGCCGAGTCCGGGTATGTCGAGGTGCGCTCCTCGCCGTTCCTCGCGCCGTCCGTGCCGGACGCGCTCGGGCTGTCCGAGGACGACGAGCGCCGCCGGGCGCTCCGGCTGGTGAACCCGCTGGCCGACACCGAGCCGGAGCTGCGCACCACGCTGCTGCCCGGGCTGCTGGCCACGCTGCGCCGCAATGTCGGGCGCGGCCAGCGCGACGTCGCGCTGTTCGAGCTGGGTCTGGTCTACCTGCCCAGGCCGGCCACCCCGGCGGCGCCGCTGGTCGGCGTCGACGGGCCGCCCACCGAGGCGGAGTTGACCGCGCTCGCCGCCGCGCTGCCGGATCAGCCCCGGCACCTGGCGGCGGTGCTGGCCGGCGACCGCGAGCCGGCCGGCTGGTGGGGGGCCGCCCAGCCGGCGAGCTGGGCGGACGCGATCGAGGCGGCGCGGACGGTGGCCCGGGCGGTCGGCGTCCCGCTGGCCGTGCGGGCCGACCGGCACGCCCCCTGGCACCCGGGCCGGTGTGCCGCCCTGCTCAGCGGCGAGCACGTGGTCGGCTGGGCCGGCGAGTTGCATCCACGGGTGATCGCCGAGCTGGAACTGCCCGAGCGCACCGCCGCGATGGAGCTGGACCTGGACCGGCTCGGCCTCGGCGGCCCGGTGCGCGCGCCGGAGATCTCCAGCTACCCGCCGGCCCTGCTGGACGTGGCGCTGCTGGTGCCGGCCGCGGTGCCGGCGGCCGAGGTCGAAGGGGCGCTGCGCGCCGGCGCCGGTGACCTGCTCGAGTCGCTGCGCCTGTTCGACCTGTATGTGGACGACGACCGGCTCGGCCCGGGCCGCCGCTCGCTGGCCTACGCCTTGCGCTTCCGCGCCCCGGACCGCACGCTGACCGTCGAGGAGGCCACGGCCGCCCGGGACGCCGCCGTCGAGGAGGTGACCCGCCGGACCGGCGCGACTCTGCGCGGCTGACCCCGCTGGAGCAACTCTGCTTGCATGTTCATTCATTGGCCCGCATACTATTACGTATGGGTGTCACTGTTGCTGTTGCTGGAGCAAGCGGATACGCCGGTGGCGAGCTGCTGCGGTTGCTCTCGAACCACCCTGATATCGAGATCGGAGCGGTAACCGCGCACGGCAGCGCGGGTCAGCAGTTGGGTGCCGTGCACCCTCAGCTGCGCAGCCTCGCCGGCCGGGTGCTGGTGTCGACCGACGCGGCCGCGGTAATAGGCGCCGACCTTGTGTTTCTGGCGCTGCCGCACGGGGAGTCGCCGGGGTTTGCGCACGGCCTTCCACCGGAGGTACGGGTGGTCGACCTGGCCGGCGACCACCGGCTGGCCGACCCGGCAGCGCACGCCGCCTACTACACCGGCGACTACCCGGGCGTGTGGACGTACGGGCTGCCCGAGCTGCCGGGCCAGCGGGCCCGCATCGCCGACAGCGCCCGGGTGGCCAACACGGGCTGCTACGCGGCCGCGGTCACCCTCGCGCTGGCGCCGCTGGTCGGTGCCGGCCTGGTCGAGCCGGCGGATGTGGTCGCGGTGGCAGCCTCCGGCACGTCCGGGGCGGGTCGCTCGGCCAAGGCGCACCTGCTCGGCAGCGAGGTGATGGGCGACCTGTCGCCTTACCGGGTCGGTGCGCACCAGCACCTGCCGGAGATCCTGCAGGCCGCCGGCGCCACCTCGCTCTCGTTCACGCCGGTGCTGGCGCCGATGCCGCGCGGCATCCTGGCCACCGTCACCGCCCGCCCGAGCCGTCCCGGCGTCACCGAGGACGACGCCCGGGCCGTGCTGGCGGCCGCCTACCAGGGGGAGCCGTTCGTGCACCTGCTCCCGGCCGGGCAGTGGCCGCACACGGCGGCCACCTTCGGCAGCAACTCCGTTCACCTGCAGGTCACGGTCGACGCGTCGGCCGGCCGAGTGGTGGTGTGCAGCGCGCTCGACAACCTGGGCAAGGGCGCGGCCGGCCAGGCCGTGCAGTGCGCCAACCTGATGCTCGGCCTGCCTGAGACTGCCGGCCTGAGCGCGGACGGGGTGGCGCCATGACGGTCACCACACCAAAGGGCTTCCGGGCGGCCGGGGTCGCCGCCGGCATCAACTCGACCGGCACGCTCGACCTGGCGTTGATCGTCAACGACGGCCCGCGCGACGCGGCCGCTGGCGTGTTCACGGTGAACCGGGTCCAGGCCGCGCCGGTGGTCTGGTCCCGGCAGGTGTTGTCCACCGGCCGGCTGACGGCGGTCGTGCTGAATTCCGGCGGCGCGAACGCCTGCACCGGCCCGGGCGGGTTCGCTGACGCGCACGCCACGGCCGAGGCGGTAGCCGCCGCGACCGGTGCCGGCGCGGTCGATGTGGCGGTCTGCTCCACCGGTCTGATCGGCGCCCGGCTGCCGATGGACGCGGTGCTGGCCGGCGTGGAGAAGGCCGCCGCCGCGCTCTCCGCGGCCGGTGGGGACGACGCCGCCCGGGCGATCATGACCACCGATACCGTGCCGAAGAACGCGGTCCGGGCCGGCCCCGGCTGGACCGTGGGCGGCATGGCCAAGGGCGCCGGCATGCTCGCCCCAGGCCTGGCCACCATGCTCTGCGTGCTCACCACCGACGCCGTGGTCGACCAGCCGACGTTGGACAGTGCCCTGCGGGCAGCCACCCGGCGCACGTTCGACCGGGTCGACTCGGACGGCTGCCTGTCCACGAACGACACCGTGCTGCTGCTGGCCAGCGGTGCCTCCGGTGTCACCGCCGACCCGGCCGAGTTCGCCGCCGCGGTGCACGACATCTCCGCCGACCTGTGCGCCCAGTTGCTGGCTGACGCCGAGGGCGCGACCAAGGAGGTGCAGATCGAGGTCCGCTCGGCGGCCAGCGAGGACGATGCGGTCCAGGTGGGCCGCGCGGTCGCCCGCAGCGCGCTGCTGAAGTGCGCGCTGTTCGGCAACGACCCGAACTGGGGCCGGGTGCTGGCAGCGGTCGGCACCACCACCGCGGTGTTCGAGCCTGACCAGCTCGCCGTCGCGATGAACGGCGTCCAGGTCTGCCGCGGCGGTGCCATCGGTGAGCCGCGTGATCAGGTCGACCTGTCCGGCCGCATGATCCACATCGTGATCGACCTGAACGCCGGCGCTGACACCGCCACCGTCTGGACGAACGACCTGTCCGACGGGTACGTCTTCGAGAACTCGGCGTACTCGTCATGACCAGGCCCGCTCCCGGCTCCGGTGACGTGGTGGCAGAGCAGGCCCGATCCCGCACGGCGGCGCTGGCGAAGGCGAGCGCGCTGGTGGAGGCACTGCCCTGGCTGCGCCGGTTCCACGGCGCGATCATCGTGCTCAAGTACGGCGGGCACGCGATGACCGACCCGGCGCTGCAACGCGCGTTCGCCGAGGACGTGGTGTTCCTGCGCTACGCCGGGCTGCGGCCGGTGGTCGTGCACGGCGGCGGTCCGCAGATCACGGCCCACCTCGACCGGCTCGGCATCCACAGCGAGTTCCACGGCGGCCAGCGGGTGACCACCCCGGAGGCGATGGAGGTGGTCCGGATGGTGCTGGTCGGCCAGGTGAACGGGGATGTCGTCCGGCAGGTGAACGACCACGGCCCGTTCGCGATCGGCCTGTCCGGGGAGGACGCCGGGCTGCTCACCGCCGAGCGGCGGACCGCCCTGGTGGCCGGCAAGGAGGTAGACCTGGGCCTGGTCGGCAACGTGGTGGCGGTCGACCCGGGCGCCGTGCACGCGCTGCTCGCCGACGAGCGGATCCCGGTGGTGGCCACCGTCGCCCGCGGCCTGGACGGCGGCTCGTACAACGTCAACGCCGATCTGGCCGCCGCCGCGCTCGCGGTGGCCCTGCAGGCGCAGAAGCTGGTCGTGCTCACCGACGTCGAGGGCCTCTACGCGCACTGGCCGCCGCCGACCGACCCGGCCGAGCTGGCCGACGACGTGATCAGCCAGATCACCGCCAGCGAGCTGGAGCAGCGGCTACCCACGCTCAGCTCGGGCATGGTGCCGAAGATGGAGGCCTGCCTGCGGGCGGTGCGCGGCGGGGTGCCACAGGCGCACGTGCTCGACGGTCGGCTGCCGCACGCCGCGTTGCTGGAAGTGGTCACCGACGCCGGTATCGGCACCATGGTGCTGCCGGATCCGCCCGCGCCGCGGTCGCCGGCCGACAGCGCGTCCGGACGCACGGCGGTGACCGCGTGACCGCGGCCGAAGCCCGGCCGGTGACGAGCCGGGGCGCCGAGCTCACCAGCCGGTGGGACGCGGCGATGATGTCGAACTACGGCACGCCGCCGGTCGGGCTGGCCCGCGGCCAGGGCTGCCGGGTCTGGGACGTCGACGGCCGGGAGTACCTCGACCTGATCGGCGGCATCGCGGTGTCCAGCCTCGGGCATGCTCACCCGGCGCTGGTCCAGGCCGTTACCGAGCAGGTGGGCACGCTGGCGCACAGCAGCAACCTGGCCATGCACGAGCCTGGGGTTCGGCTCGCCGAGCGGTTGCTCGGCCTGCTCGGCCCCGCCATCCCCGACGCCCGGGTGTTCCTCTGTAACGACGGTGCCGCCGCCAATGAGGCGGCCTACAAGCTGGCCCGCCGGCACGGCTGGGCTGCCGACCCGAGCGGCGGCCGGCTGGAGATCGTCGCCGCCGAGGGCAGCTTCCACGGCCGCAGCATGGGCGCGCTGTCGATCACCGGCTCGGCGTCGAAGCGGGCCCCGTTCGAGCCGCTGCCCGGCCCGGTCCGGTTCGTCCCGTACGGCGACGCCGCGGCGCTCACCGCCGCGGTCACCGAGCGCACCGCGGCGGTGTTCCTCGAGCCGACCCTTGGCGAGGGCGGTGTGGTGCCGCCACCGCCGGGCTACCTGCAGGCGGCACGCGCCGCCTGCGACCGGTCCGGCGCGCTGCTGGTGCTGGACGAGGTGCAGAGCGGCGTCGGCCGCACCGGCTCCTGGTTCGCCATGCACCACACCGGAGTCGTGCCGGACGTGCTGACCCTGGCCAAGGGTCTCGGTGGCGGTCTGCCGATCGGCGCCTGCATCGGCATCGGTGCCGCCGGCCGGCTGTTCGTCCGTGGCGATCACGGCTCTACCTTCGGCGGCAACCCGGTGTGCTGCGCGGCCGCGCTGGCCGTGCTCGACACCATCGAGCGGGACGGCCTGCTCGCGCAGGTCACCGCCATCGGTGGCCGGTTGGCGCGCGGCCTGGCCGGCATCGACCACCCGCTCAGCCTGGGTGTCCGCGGCGCCGGGCTGTGGCTGGCGGTGCCGCTGACCGCACCGGTGGCGGGCGCGGTAGAGGCCGCGGCCCGTGACGCCGGTTTCCTCGTCAACGCCGTCCAGCCGGACGCGATCCGGCTGGCCCCTCCGTTCGTGCTCAGTACGGCTCAGGCAGACTCCTTCGTCACAGCGCTACCGGGCATCCTGGACCGGATCGCAGCCGAGGCCGTCGTCACTGATCGTGACGGCGGCTCGGCCCCGGCAGCAGCCGGCGCCACCGCGCCAGCCACCCGGACATCGACGGAATAGGACAAGGGAGTCCCCAATGGTTCGCCACTTCCTCCGCGACGACGATCTCGGGCCGCCCGAACTCGTCGAGGTGCTGGATCTCGCCGACCAGATGAAGGCCGACCGGTTCGCGCACACCCCGCTGGCCGGCCCGCGGTCGGTGGCGGTCATCTTCGACAAGCCGTCCACCCGCACCCGGGTCTCGTTCAGCGTCGGCATCGCCGAACTCGGCGGCTACCCGCTGGTCATCGACGCCGCCACGACCCAGCTCGGCCGCGGCGAACCGATCGAAGACACCGCCCGGGTGCTCGACCGGCAGTGCGTGGCCATCGTCTGGCGCACCTTCGGCCAGGCCCGGATCGAGGCGATGGCCCGGGCCAGCCGGGTGCCGGTGGTGAACGCGCTCACCGACCGGTTCCATCCCTGCCAGATCCTGGCCGACCTGCAGACCGTGCGTGCGCACAAGGGCCGGCTGGCCGGGCTGACCTTGACCTACGCCGGCGACGGCGCGAACAACATGGCGCACTCCTACCTGCTCGGCGGCGCCGCCGCCGGCATGCACGTCCGCATCGGCAGCCCGGCCGCCTTCCAGCCCGACCCGGCCGTGCTGGCCCGGGCGGCCGAGATCGCCGCCGGTACCGGCGGCTCGGTACAGGTGCTGTCCGAGCCGAAGGACGCGTTCGCCGGGGCGGACGTACTGGCCACCGATACCTGGGTGTCGATGGGTGACGAAGGCAGCACCACCGACCGGGCCACCCCGTTCGTCCGGTTCGCGCTGGACGAGCAGGCGTTGTCCCTGGCCGCGGCGGACGCGATCGTCCTGCACTGCCTGCCGGCCTACCGGGGGAAGGAGATCGCCGCCGCGGTACTGGACGGCCCGCAGAGCGTGGTCTGGGACGAGGCGGAGAACCGGCTGCACGCCCAGAAGGCGCTGCTGACCTGGCTGCTCGCCAGAGCGGCCGGGTGAGCGCGATGCCGCAGCGCAAGCTCACCGAGGCCCGGCCCGCGCCCCGGCCGGCCGCGCCCCGGCCGGTCGATGCGGCCGAGCCCCGGCCGCCTACCGCGCCGCTGACCAAGGCCGCCCGGCAGGCCCGGATCGCCGACCTGGTCACCCGCCAGCAGGTCCGGTCGCAGGCTGAGCTTGCCGACCTGCTGGTCGCGGACGGGGTCGCGGTCACCCAGGCCACGCTGTCGCGCGACCTGGAGGAGCTCGGCGCGGTCAAGCTCCGATCCGGCGGCGGTGCACCCGCCTACCACGTTCCGGACGACGGCGACATCCGGCCGGGCCGTGCGGTCGCCGAGCTCGGCCCGTCCCGGATGGTGCGGCTGCTCGCCGACCTGCTGGTCGGGGTGGACGCCAGCGGCAACCTGGCGGTGCTGCGCACCCCACCGGGCGCCGCGCAACTGCTCGCCTCGGCCATCGACCGGGCCGGCATGCCGGACGTGGTCGGCACGGTCGCCGGCGACGACACGCTGCTGCTGGTGGCCAGGGCTGCCGACGGGGGGCAGGCGCTGGCGCAGCGGATGCGCGGGTTGGCCGAGGGCACGCTCACCGTCGACATCGCCTACCCGCAGATAACCATCCAGATCGACGATCCCAGCGGGGGCCACGGGCCACCCGCACCCGACCACACCATCGAATAGGAGCACCCGTGACCGAGCGTGTCGTCCTGGCCTACTCCGGCGGCCTGGACACCTCCGTGGCGATCGGCTGGATCGCCGAACAGACCGGCGCCGAGGTGATCGCGGTAGCGGCCGACGTCGGCCAGGGCGGCGAAGACCTCGAGGTCGTCCGGAAGCGCGCGCTCGCCTGCGGTGCGGTGGAGTCGGAGGTGCTCGATCTCCGGGACGAGTTCGCCGAGTCGTACTGCCTGCCGGCGCTCAAGGCCGGCGCGCTGTACATGGAGCGGTACCCGCTGGTGTCGGCGTTGTCCCGGCCGGTGATCGTGGCGGCGCTGGTCGAGGCGGCCCGTCGGTACGGTGCCAGCACCGTCGCGCACGGCTGCACCGGCAAGGGCAACGACCAGGTGCGATTCGAGGTCGGTGTCGGCGCCCTCGGCCCGGACCTGACGGTGCTCGCCCCGGTCCGTGACTCGGCGATGACCCGGGACAAGGCGATCGCGTTCGCCGAGCGGCGCGGCCTGCCGGTGGAGGCCAGCAAGCGGTCGCCGTACTCGATCGACCAGAACCTCTGGGGCCGCGCGGTCGAGACCGGCTTCCTGGAAGACCCCTGGAACTCCCCGATCGAAGACCTCTACGCCTACACCGCCGACCCGGCCCTGGTGCGCGAACCGGACGAGCTGGTGATCTCGTTCACAGACGGCGTCCCGAACGCCGTTGACGGCCGCGCGATGAGCGTCCGCGAGGTGATCGAGGAGCTGAACCGGCGGGCCGGCGCGCAGGGCGTCGGCCGGCTGGACATGGTGGAAGACCGCCTGGTCGGCATCAAGAGCCGCGAGGTCTACGAGGCTCCGGGCGCGATCGCCCTGCTGGCCGCGCACCGCGAGCTGGAAGACCTGACGGTCGAGCGCGACCTTCGCCGGTTCAAGCGGTCGGTAGAGCAGCGCTGGGCCGAGCTGGTCTATGACGGCCTGTGGTTCTCGCCACTCAAGGTCGCGCTCGACGCGTTCGTCGAGTCCTCGCAGCAGAACGTCACCGGGGACGTTCGGCTGCTGTTGCACGGCGGTCGCGCGGTCGCCACCGGCCGGCGCAGCGACGCCACCCTGTACGACTACGAGCTCGCCACCTACGACACCGGCGACCAGTTCGACCAGTCGCTGGCCCGCGGGTTCGTCCAGCTCTGGGGGCTGCCCAGCAAGATCGCGGCCAGCCGGGATCTGCGGTCCGCGGGGTCGTGACGGCAGGCATGACGACGACGGCGGCAGCGGCGGCGGGCCCTGGGCGGGCGGGCCGCGTCGCTGCGTCGGCGGCAGCCGGTTACATGGCAGGATCAGGTCTGTGACCGGCACAGTTGACAGCGGCGGGCCCACCAGGCTGTGGGGCGGGCGGTTCGCCGGCGGCCCGTCCGAGGCGCTGATCCGGCTCTCCGTGTCGGTGCATTTCGACTGGCGCCTGGCCCCGTACGACCTGGCCGCATCCCGGGCGCACGCCCGGGTGCTGCACGGTGCCAACCTGCTCGACGACACCGAGCTGACCCGGATGCTGGCCGCGCTGGACGACCTGGAAGCCGCGGTACGGACCGGTACGTTCCGGCCCACCGTCGACGACGAGGACGTACACACCGCGCTGGAACGTGGGCTGCTCGAACGCCTTGGCACGCTCGGCGGCAAACTGCGGGCCGGCCGCAGCCGCAACGACCAGGTCGCCACCGACCTGCGGCTCTACCTGCGCGACTCGGTCCGCCAGGTGGTGGCCGCGGTCGCCGGGCTGGAGGCGGTGCTGGTGCGCCGCGCCGAGGAGCACCGCGGCGTGGCGATGCCCGGGCTGACCCATCTGCAGCATGCCCAGCCGGTGCTGCTCGCCCACCACCTGCTTGCCCACGTCCACGCACTGGCCCGCGACGTCGACCGCTTCCAGGACTGGGACCGCAGAGCGGCGGTCTCGCCGCTGGGCGCCGGTGCGCTGGCTGGCTCATCGCTGCCGCTCGACCCGCTGGCCACCGCCGCCGAGCTGGGCTTCGACACTGCGGCGGCGAACTCCATCGACGCCGTCTCCGACCGGGATTTCGCCGCCGAGTTCCTGTTCGACGCCGCCCTGCTGGGCGTACACCTGTCCCGGATCGGCGAGGAACTCTGCCTCTGGGCAACCACCGAGTTCGGCTGGATCACGCTGGACGACTCGTACTCCACCGGCTCGTCGATCATGCCGCAGAAGAAGAACCCGGACATCGCCGAGCTGGCCCGGGCCAAGGCCGGCCGGCTGATCGGAAACCTGACCGGCCTGCTGGCCACGCTCAAGGGTCTTCCACTCGCGTACGACCGCGATCTCCAGGAGGACAAGGAGCCGGTCTTCGACGCGGTGGAACAGTTACTCCTGGTATTGCCGGCGCTGGCCGGGATGATCGCCACGATGACCGTCCGGGGCGAGCGGATGTCCGCCGCCGCTCCGGCGGGGCACGCGCTGGCCACCGACGTCGCCGAATGGCTGGTCCGCCAGGGTGTCCCGTTCCGCGAGGCGCACGAGGCGGCCGGTGCCCTGGTGCAGCACTGCGAGCGGCACGACTGTGAGCTGTCCGATGTGGACGATGCGGGGCTGGCATCGATCGACGCACGGCTGACCCCGGAGGTCCGTTCGGTGCTGTCGGTGGCCGGGGCGCTGCGGTCG
Organism: uncultured Actinomycetota bacterium; assembly: GCA_963714145.1. GTDB lineage: Bacteria > Actinomycetota > Actinomycetes > Mycobacteriales > CADCTP01 > JBBWZH01. The sequence goes on from OY970235.1 coordinate 1,489,439, forward strand.
CGGGCCTCCTACGGCGGCACCGCCCCGGAGCGCGTCGCCGAACAGTTGGCCCTGCTCGCCGACCTCTCGCACAGCCATGCCGCCTGGGCCCGCCGCCCCAGCCGGGAGAACCACTGACCGACCTGGGTCGCCGGCAGCTGCCCCGGTCCCGCCTGCTCGGCCCGGTGCTGGACGTCGCTCGGGGCTTGCTCGGGCAGGTGCTGGTGGCCCGGTCGCCGGCCGGCACTGTCGCATTGCGACTGACCGAAGTGGAGGCTTACGCCGGGGCGGCCGACCCGGCCTCGCACGCCTACCGTGGCCGCACCCCGCGCAACGCGGTGATGTTCGGGCCGCCCGGTCATCTGTACGTCTATTTCGTCTACGGAATGCACTGGTGCTGCAATGTCGTCTGTGGACCGGACGGCCTGCCGAACGCCGTGCTGCTGCGGGCTGGCGAGGTGGTGTCCGGAGTAGACATTGCCCGGTCCCGACGCGCGTCGACGCGGTCCGATGTGGACCTTGCCCGCGGCCCGGCCCGGCTGGCCAGCGCGCTCGGCATCGACGCCGGGGCGAACGGCACCGACCTGTGCGCCGCCGGCGCGCCCGTCCGGCTGCTGGCCGCCGAGCCGGTCCCGGACGCGCTGGTCCGGGCCGGGCCGCGGGTCGGCGTGGCCGTCGCCGGCGACGTGCCCTGGCGGCTCTGGGTGTCCGGCGACCCGACCGTCAGCCCGTACCGCCCCGGCGCCCGCCGCCGCGCCCGCTGAGCCGGCAGCGCTGAGCCTGCGACACGGGGCCGCGGAGCGCGGGAACCCGGTCGAGCGGTGGCCGGCCGGTTCGGCACACTGCACGGTGTGACCGATTCCCCGCCGGCGACTCCGCTGTCGCCCGACGACCTGCCCCCGAAGCTGCGTGCCGCCCACGACCGATTGGCCTATGGCGCCGCGCAGGTGTTGCCCGCGGGCGGGTTGGCGGAGCGGTTGCGCACCGCGGACCGGGAAGGGCGGCCGCTGCGGGTGAAGCTCGGCATCGACCCGTCCGGCTCGGACCTGACGCTCGGACATGCGGTGGTGCTGCGCAAGCTGCGCCAGTTCCAGGACCTCGGCCACCTCGCGGTGCTCATCGTCGGCGGCTTCACCGGCCAGGTCGGCGATCCGACCGGGCGGACCAACACCCGCACGACGCTGTCCGCCGAGCAGGCCGCGGAGAACGCGCGAACCTACTTCGACCAGCTCATGCGCATCCTCGACGCCGACCGGGTGGAGGTCCGCAACAACGCCGACTGGCTCGCACCGATGAGCCTGGCCGAGGTGATGGGCTACGCCGGCGAGATCACCGTGGCCCGGCTGCTGGAGCGGGACGACTTCGCCCGCCGCTACCGGGAGAACCTGCCGATCACGCTGCTGGAGTTCTTCTACCCGGTGCTGCAGGGCATGGACTCGGTGGCCGTGCACGCGGACATCGAACTGGGTGGCACCGACCAGACCTTCAACAACCTGGTCGGCCGCGAACTGCAGCGGGCCCGCGGCCAGTCGCCGCAGGTCGTGCTGACCGTCCCGCTGCTGGTCGGCACCGACGGCGTGCAGAAGATGAGCAAGTCGCTGAACAACTTCGTGGCGATCACGGCACCGCCCGAAGAGCAGTTCGGCAAGCTCATGTCCATCCCGGACGCGCTGGTCCGGAACTACGCCCAGCTGTGCACCGACCTCAGCCCGACCGAGGTCGCCGCGCTGGCCGCCGACGCGGCCGCCGGTGGGCCGGCGGCGAACGCGGCGAAACGTCGGATGGCGGCCGCCGTCGTAGCGCTCTACCACGGCCCGGAGGCCGCCGAGAAGGCCGAGGCCCACTTCGACGCGCTGTTCCGGGACCGGCTGGTGCCCACCGACCTGCCCACCCACGAGCTGCCGCCGGACGATCCGGTGCACCTGCCGGCGCTGCTCGTCGCGGTCAACTTCGCCGCCACCACCAGCGCCGCGCGGCGCCTGATCGACGGCGGGGGAGTCCGGGCGGACGGCGAAGTCCTCGTTGGGTACAACCACCCGCGCGCCGCGTTGGCCGGTCGGGTACTGTCCTCCGGCCGCCGTCATCTGATCCGGCTGCTCGACTAGCCCCCACTCACCCCTACCCGCCCGGCATCCCCGGGTTTCTCTCCGCCTGCGTGCGGCACCCCGCCGCGCCAGGGCGGCTGGCAGCATGCCCGAGTTCACCCACTGAACGACCCCGGGCTTACTTTCGCCTGCGCCGGAGACCTCCGTGCGCCACGGCGGCCGTCGGCATGCCCGCGTCCAGGCCGGCGCGCGCGACGACGAGCGCCACTCGGTCGACCCGGACGCACGGCCCGGTCGACCCGGACGCACGGCCGAGCCCCACCAGCGAGGGCGTCCGGACTGGCCGAGCCGCCTGGCCGCGCGCCCGCCGGTCCACCGCAGTCCCGCGCCGAGCTGGCGAGGACCGCGCCCCGGCCCGTCCCCGGGCAGCGAGCGCCTCGCGAGAGCGGGCGACCGCCCCCTTGCCGGAGTGGGACCCGTGGGGAGTGCCCGTGCCGCGGGCCGGCGGTCAACCGCGCCGAGGTCACCGCCGGATCAGCCGCACGGTCACACCAGGGCGTGGCAGCACGCACCGTCCGCGCCTCAGCGTGCGGGCATGGGCAGGGGTGGTCGACGCCATCCGTGCCGCCGGCGTTGCCTGGATGGCCTAGCGGCCGCCCGCGCTCCGTCACGACGCCGGGCGGCCGCTGCTCCGAACGGGAACCCGCTAGACCTGCCGCATCCACCCCGCAGCGGCCGGTTGAGCCCCAAGACACGCGTCTGACCAGCAAGGGGGAGCCCCGCCCGAGTGCCACGTCGACGCGCCGTAGCCGGCGATTTGACTCGGCCATCGCAGATACGTACTGTGGCCAACGCCTCGAACGGACGGCGGAACTAGCCGGGAAGCGAGAGGCTCCCAAAGCTCAAGGACATGGATCGATCGTGTCTGACAGCGGAAGGACCGGGCGGTGCGGTCAAATCGGAAGATTTGACACAGCGAAACCGACCGAGTAACGTAGAACGGGTTGCCCCCGAGCTTAGCCGAAAGGCTAGCGAAGGTGCGCGTCCGCTCCTTGAGAACTCAACAGCGTGCCGAAAGTCAGTGCCAACAACTCCGTCAGTAGTTGTCGGCTGGCCCTCCGGGTCATACGACATTCTACTGTGGATTCCTTTGGTACGACAAGCAAAAACAGCTTGTCGAGACCAGCGATCACGTCACTGCCTAGCAGTGACACTTCGTGTCACTTCACCATCGGCTCCGGTCGATGGGGAGGTTATAGACATTCACGGAGAGTTTGATCCTGGCTCAGGACGAACGCTGGCGGCGTGCTTAACACATGCAAGTCGAGCGAGGCCCTCCTTCGGGAGGTGTCCTAGCGGCGAACGGGTGAGTAACACGTGGGCAACCTGCCCCTAGCTCTGGGATAACTCCGGGAAACCGGGGCTAATACCGGATACGACTTCTGCGGGCATCTGTCGGAGGTGGAAAGGTTTTCGGCTAGGGATGGGCCCGCGGCCTATCAGCTTGTTGGTGGGGTGATGGCCTACCAAGGCGACGACGGGTAGCCGGCCTGAGAGGGCGACCGGCCACACTGGGACTGAGACACGGCCCAGACTCCTACGGGAGGCAGCAGTGGGGAATATTGCGCAATGGGCGAAAGCCTGACGCAGCGACGCCGCGTGAGGGATGAAGGCCTTCGGGTTGTAAACCTCTTTCAGCAGGGACGAAGCGAAAGTGACGGTACCTGCAGAAGAAGCACCGGCCAACTACGTGCCAGCAGCCGCGGTAATACGTAGGGTGCAAGCGTTGTCCGGAATTATTGGGCGTAAAGAGCTCGTAGGCGGTTTGTCGCGTCGGCTGTGAAAACCCGGGGCTCAACCCCGGGCCTGCAGTCGATACGGGCAGACTAGAGTTCGGTAGGGGAGACTGGAATTCCTGGTGTAGCGGTGAAATGCGCAGATATCAGGAGGAACACCGGTGGCGAAGGCGGGTCTCTGGGCCGATACTGACGCTGAGGAGCGAAAGCGTGGGGAGCGAACAGGATTAGATACCCTGGTAGTCCACGCCGTAAACGTTGGGCGCTAGGTGTGGGCGGTCCTTCCACGGCCGTCCGTGCCGCAGCTAACGCATTAAGCGCCCCGCCTGGGGAGTACGGCCGCAAGGCTAAAACTCAAAGGAATTGACGGGGGCCCGCACAAGCGGCGGAGCATGTGGCTTAATTCGACGCAACGCGAAGAACCTTACCTAGGCTTGACATGCAGGGAAATCTCGCAGAGATGGGGGGTCCGCAAGGGCTCCTGCACAGGTGGTGCATGGTTGTCGTCAGCTCGTGTCGTGAGATGTTGGGTTAAGTCCCGCAACGAGCGCAACCCTCGTCCTATGTTGCCAGCGCGTAATGGCGGGGACTCATAGGAGACTGCCGGGGTCAACTCGGAGGAAGGTGGGGATGACGTCAAATCATCATGCCCCTTATGTCTAGGGCTGCACACATGCTACAATGGCCGGTACAAAGGGCTGCGAAACCGCGAGGTGGAGCGAATCCCAAAAAGCCGGTCTCAGTTCGGATTGGGGTCTGCAACTCGACCCCATGAAGTCGGAGTCGCTAGTAATCGCAGATCAGCAACGCTGCGGTGAATACGTTCCCGGGCCTTGTACACACCGCCCGTCACGTCACGAAAGTCGGTAACACCCGAAGCCAGTGGCCCAACCCGTCGGGGAGGGAGCTGTCGAAGGTGGGATCGGCGATTGGGACGAAGTCGTAACAAGGTAGCCGTACCGGAAGGTGCGGCTGGATCACCTCCTTTCTAAGGAGCACCTGGCGGCCCGTCGAGGGTCGGTCCAGAGCCATGACCGGATGTGCATGCCGGGGTGGTGCTCATGGGTGGAACACTGACTAGTTCGGCCGTGGCGTCCAGCGTCGTCGTGCAAGTACAGGCCTCCTTCGGGGGTCTGGGAACGGTGGACGAGTCGGTGGGCTCGCCGGTCGTAGGCACGCTGTTGGGTCCTGAGGGAGCGGCTTTTAGCCTCCTCGGACCGTCACGGCACCGTCGCTCCTCAGGGAGCGGGCGGTGCCGTGTGGTCAGGACCGGTCGTTCGCCGAACGGCGCCTCTGGCGTACGCGGCGGGTATGCGGCCGGGTCTGCCCGTACCTTGAGAACTGCACAGTGGACGCGAGCATCTTTGTGGCCAAGTTAGTAAGGGCGCACGGTGGATGCCTTGGCACCAGGAGCCGATGAAGGACGTAGGAGGCTGCGATAAGCCTCGGGGAGCTGCCAACCGAGCTGTGATCCGAGGATTTCCGAATGGGGAAACCCGGCAGGAGTCATGTCCTGTCACCCATACCTGAACACATAGGGTATGTGGAGGGAACGTGGGGAAGTGAAACATCTCAGTACCCACAGGAAGAGAAAGCAACCGCGATTCCGTGAGTAGTGGCGAGCGAAAGCGGAACAGGCTAAACCGCATACGCGTGATACCCGGCAGGGGTTGCGTATCCGGGGTCGTGGGACCATTCAGTCAGTTCTGCCGCGACTGGCAGGGAGTAAGAAAGTATCGTGCGTTAGTCGAAGGCCTCGGGAAAGGGCCGGCACAGAGGGTGATACCCCCGTAGACGAAAACCCGATGCCTCCCGAGTGGGATCCCAAGTAGCAGCGAGCCCGTGAAATTCGCTGTGAATCTGGCGGGACCACCCGCTAAGCCTAAATACTCCCTGGTGACCGATAGCGGACAAGTACCGTGAGGGAAAGGTGAAAAGTACCCCGGGAGGGGAGTGAAATAGTACCTGAAACCGTGTGCCTACAAGCCGTGGGAGCGTAGTCAGTCCTTGCGACTGGCCGTGACTGCGTGCCTTTTGAAGAATGAGCCTGCGAGTTAGCGATACGTGGCGAGGTTAACCCGAGAGGGGTAGCCGTAGCGAAAGCGAGTCCGAATAGGGCGATTCAGTCGCGTGTCCTAGACCCGAAGCCGAGTGATCTACCCATGGCCAGGTTGAAGCGCGGGTAAGACCGCGTGGAGGACCGAACCCACCAGGGTTGAAAACTGGGGGGATGAGCTGTGGGTAGGGGTGAAAGGCCAATCAAACTCGGTGATAGCTGGTTCTCCCCGAAATGCATATAGGTGCAGCGTCGCGTGTTTCTTGCCGGAGGTAGAGCACTGGATGGCCTAGGGGGCCCACAAGCTTACCGAAGTCAACCAAACTCCGAATGCCGGTAAGTGAGAGCGCGGCAGTGAGACTGCGGGGGATAAGCTCCGTAGTCGAGAGGGAAACAACCCAGACCATCAGCTAAGGCCCCTAAGCGTGTGCTAAGTGGGAAAGGATGTGGAGTCGCACAGACAACCAGGAGGTTGGCTTAGAAGCAGCCACCCTTTAAAGAGTGCGTAATAGCTCACTGGTCAAGTGATTCCGCGCCGACAATGTAACGGGGCTCAAGCACACCGCCGAAGCTATGGCATTCACGCAATAGTCCGTCGTGCACTTCGGTGTACGGCCAGACGCGTGGATGGGTAGGGGAGCGTCGTGCGGCGAGCGAAGCGGCGGGGTGACCTAGCCGTGGATGCCACACGAGTGAGAATGCAGGCATGAGTAGCGAAAGGGGAGTGAGAAACTCCCCCGCCGAATGACCAAGGGTTCCTGGGCCAGGCTAATCCGCCCAGGGTAAGTCGGGACCTAAGGCGAGGCCGACAGGCGTAGTCGATGGACAACGGGTTGATATTCCCGTACCCGCGAAGGAGCGCCCAAACCGAACTTAGACGAATCCGGCGTCCAAAGCACCGTGTGCCTTCGGGCCTGCGGTGTGGAGCACGTCGGTGGACTCTGACAGTAGGTAAGCAATGGGGTGACGCAGGAAGGTAGTCCAGCCGGTTAGTGGTTGTACCGGTCTAAGGGTGTAGGGCGAGTGTAGGCAAATCCGCACTCATGAGCCTGAGACCTGATGGGTAGCCGAATGAGGCGAAATGGATGATCCTATGCTGCCGAGAAAAGCCTCTAGCGAGTTCCTAGCGGCCCGTACCCCAAACCGACTCAGGTGGTCAGGTAGAGAATACCAAGGCGATCGAGTGAACCGTGGTTAAGGAACTCGGCAAAATGCCCCCGTAACTTCGGGAGAAGGGGGGCCAGAGGGCGTGAAGGGGCGTGCCCCCGGAGCGTTTGCTGGCCGCAGAGACCAGGGAGAAGCGACTGTTTACTAAAAACACAGGTCCGTGCGAAGTCGCAAGACGATGTATACGGACTGACGCCTGCCCGGTGCTGGAACGTTAAGGGGACGGGTTAGCCTTTCGGGGCGAAGCTCAGAACTTAAGCGCCAGTAAACGGCGGTGGTAACTATAACCATCCTAAGGTAGCGAAATTCCTTGTCGGGTAAGTTCCGACCTGCACGAATGGCGTAACGACTTCTCCACTGTCTCAACCACGGACTCGGCGAAATTGCACTACGAGTAAAGATGCTCGTTACGCGCGGCAGGACGGAAAGACCCCGGGACCTTTACTATAGCTTGATATTGGTGTTCGGTTCGGCTTGTGTAGGATAGGTGGGAGACTGTGAAGCTGGCACGCCAGTGCTGGTGGAGTCAACGTTGAAATACCACTCTGGTCGAACTGGATGTCTAACCTCGGTCCGTTATCCGGATCAGGGACAGTGTCAGGTGGGTAGTTTAACTGGGGCGGTTGCCTCCCAAAATGTAACGGAGGCGCCCAAAGGTTCCCTCAGCCTGGTTGGCAATCAGGTGTCGAGTGCAAGTGCACAAGGGAGCTTGACTGTGAGACAGACATGTCGAGCAGGAGCGAAAGCTGGGACTAGTGACCCGGCGCTGGCTTGTGGAAGCGGCGTCGATCAACGGATAAAAGGTACCCCGGGGATAACAGGCTGATCTTCCCCAAGAGTCCATATCGACGGGATGGTTTGGCACCTCGATGTCGGCTCGTCGCATCCTGGGGCTGGAGTAGGTCCCAAGGGTTGGGCTGTTCGCCCATTAAAGCGGTACGCGAGCTGGGTTTAGAACGTCGTGAGACAGTTCGGTCCCTATCCGCCGCGCGCGCAGGAGACTTGAGAAGGGCTGTCCCTAGTACGAGAGGACCGGGACGGACGAACCTCTGGTGTGCCAGTTGTCGTGCCAACGGCACTGCTGATTAGCTACGTTCGGCAGGGATAACCGCTGAAAGCATCTAAGCGGGAAGCTCGCTTCAAGATGAGGTCTCCCATCCCTTTATGGAGTAAGGCCCCCGAGTAGACCATCGGGTTGATAGGCCGGAAGTGGAAGTGCGGCAACGCATGTAGCTGACCGGTACTAATAGGCCGAGGACTTGCCACATAATTCTTGTTTCGCGTCCACTGTGCGGTTCCCGAGGTATGGTCAGATGACCACATCTCCATAGAGTCTCGGCGATCATGGCGAAGGGGAAACGCCCGGTCCCATCCCGAACCCGGAAGCTAAGCCCTTCTGCGCCGATGGTACTGCGTGGGAGACTGCGTGGGAGAGTAGGACGTCGCCGGACACATTTCCTCGATGGGGGCCACTGTGGTGGCCCCCATCGACGTATTTGCCAACAATTCGATTTCATCTTAATAGTGACGCGGAGGGTGTAATGGCGGAGCAGTCGAACCGACGTGGCCAGGCGGGGAGTGCCGGCCGGGGTTCTGACGCCCGCCGAGCCGGAGCCGCCCCTCGGGGTGGCCGAGCTGGTGGTGCGGGAGCGCAGAGCGGCGGGAACTCCGGCAGCCGAACGGCCGGGGGAGGCAAGCCCCGCTCGGGCCGGCCGATCGCCGGTGGCTCGCGCGGCCGCGTCGGTGGACCCGCCGGCGGCTCCCGTTACGAGTCGGGCCGGTTCGACCGGCCGACGGCGGGCGTCGATGGCCGCGACCGGGACGGGGCCAGCGGAAGCCGGTCGCGCTCTGGGGAGCCCGGCGGCCGTCGAGACAGCGGCGCCGCAGCAGGTCGCGGCAGATCCACCGAGTCCACTGGCCGTGGTGCGCCCGGTCGCCCGCCGCGAAACGATGACTCGACGGGCGGCCCGGGTGGCCGCGGTCGCGCCGCGGCCGCGGCCGCGTCGGGCGGTGGGCGGTATTCCGCTGGCCCGCGCGACTCCTCCGGCGGATCGGCGTCGCGTCCACGCGCCGGGGGCCGGGCCGGACCGGGCGGTACCCGGTACTCCGGCGGCGGCTCGGGGTTCTCTGCCGGAACTGGCTCCGCGCCGCGGGCAGCGGGCGCCGGCGGCAACAAGTACTCCGGCGGGGGCACCGGCGGGTCCGGCTTCGGCCCTCGTGCTGGGGGCGCGGCTCGATCTTCGGCGGGCGGCAGCAGGTATTCCGGCAGCGGGTCGCGTGGGGTTTCCGGCGGCCCTGGCTCCCGACCGCGGTCTGGTGGTGCCGATCGCACTTCGAACGGTGGCCGGCATTCCGATGCGGAGTTCACCGCCCGGGAGTTCTCGGACGGGGCGAGCTCCCGCCCACGCGCTGTGGGCGCCGGCAGCGCTCCGGCCGGCGGCAGCCGGTACTCCGATCGGAATGCTCGGGGGGCTTCCGCCGGATCTGGCTCGCGTCCACGGCCGGCCGGTGCTTCGGCGGCTGCCGGTCGGTACGCCGGGAGCGGCCCGAGAGGCGCGCGTCCCTACGGTGCCTCCGGGCGTGACGGGCGCGGCTCTGGTGACGTGGCGGGCAGTCGGGGTGGCGCCGGTGCAGCCGATTCCGGTGCAGGTGGCGCGCGCGGGACGCGGTCGGGTGGTGATGGTCCGAGCTGGCGGGGCTCCGCGGGTCGCGGGGGTGCCACTGCCGGCGGCGGTCGGGACTCCGATCGATCGCCCGGCGCGGGCGCCGGGCGGTTCGCCGACGGTGGTTCGCGAGGATCCCGACCGGCCGGGAACGGTGCGGATCGGCGGGGCACGGCTGGCCGTGGCGGGGCGGCTGACCGTGGAGTCGCGGGTAGTGGGCCACGCGGCGATCGGTTCCCGGCCGGCGGTTCTGCCGGCAATCGGTACGCCGCGGATGCTGACGACCGGCGAGGTTCGAGCAGCCGCGGTGCCTCCCCTGGCGGGCGCCGGTCGGCCGACGGTGCTTTCGCCGATGAGGCTGCGGATCGGCGGGGCGCGGCTGGCAGGGGCGGGGCGTCGACGGGTGGCGACTCACGCGGTGGTCGGTTCGCCGGCGGCACCGGTGGTCGTGCCGGGTCAGCTGGTCGTGCTGGGTCAGCTGGTCGTGCTGGGTCAGCTGGTCGTGCTGGGTCAGCTGGTCGTGCTGGGTCAGCTGGTCGTGCTGGGTCAGCTGGTCGTGCTGGGTCAGCTGGTCGTGGTGGGACGGCGGCCGGTGCGCGGTCCGCGGGCGGCGATGCGGCCCGGCGGAGTGCGCCCAGCGGTGCCGGTGGGCGTGGGCGGCAGGGCGATGGTGGGGCGCCGCGGTGGTCCCGGGCGGCGGACGAGTCGGGCCGGCCGCCGCACGGGGCGGATGCTGGCGGCGGTTCGCGGTACGGCGGTGGCGAGCGGCGCGGGTCCGGGTCGACTGCCGACGCGGCTGACCGCGCGGCGTGGCAAGGCGGTGATCGTGATCCGGCGGACGCCGGCCGGTCGCGTCGGGACCAGGACACGGGCGGCGGCGGGATCGGGCGGGACGAGGCGTTCGCGTCCCGCTGGGCCGGGGCCACGGACGTCGGGGCCGGGAGTGCTGGTGCCGAGCAGCCGTCGGGTTCGGCTGCCGGGGGCGAGGGGAGTTCTGCCGCCGGTGACGCCGACGGCGTGGCTCGCGGCGAGCGGCCGCTTCGGCCCGCGAGCGGCGATACGCCTGGCGGGCGGAGCGGCACCGACCGGCCCGCACGACCACGACCTGACCGTGCTGGCCGCCCCGGCGCACGGTCCACTGTGGACCGTGGGGGTGACTCGAACCGGCGGTCGGGCGGCCCGGGGGGACCGCGAGGTGCGGGACGGCCCGGTGCCGGGCGGTCCACGCCGGACGGCGGACGGGGACGTCCGGGGACTGACCGGCGCGGGCCAGGCGCGGACCCGGTGGGGGAGCGCCGGCCCGGCCGGGCGATCGCCGACGGCGTGGTTGAACCACCGGCCGACGCGGACCCGCGGGAGTTGGCGCCGGAGGTGCGGGCCGAGCTGCGGTCGCTCGCCCCGCCGGTAGCCGAACGGGTCGCGCGGCACCTGGTCGCGACGGCCCAGTTGCTGGACGAGGACCCGGATGCGGCGCTCGCTCAAGCCCGGGCGGCCCGCGCGTTCGGCGCCCGGCTCGGCTCGGTGCGGGAGGCGGCCGGCATCGCCGCGTACCGCGCGGGTGAATGGGCGGAGGCGATCGCCGAACTGCGCACCGCACGCCGGCTGACCGGCGACGGCAGCCATCTGCCGCTGATCGCCGACAGCGAACGCGCGCTGGGCCGACCGGAGCGCGCGCTGACGTTGGCCCGCTCGGCCGAGGCGACCGCGCTGCCGGCGCCGCTGCGGGCGGAGATGCGGATCGTGGAGTCCGGGGCGCGCCGGGACCTCGGTCAGCTCGACGCCGGGCTGGTGGCGCTGGAGGGTCCGGACCTTGACCGGTCAGTGGTACGGCCCTGGTCGGCCCGGCTCCGCTACGCCTATGCCGACCTGCTGCTCGCCCTCGGTCGGGAGCAGGCGGCCCGCGAGTGGTTCGTCGCGGCCGCCGCGGTCGACACCGACGGCACTACCGATGCCGCCGAGCGCCTTCTCGACCTCGACGGGTTCACCCTCGATGTCGCCGACGACGAAGCGGACGACTACGCGGACGAGGATCTTGACGTCGCCGCGGACGACGTCGTCGAGGAATGGACTGGCGAGGACGACCGCGATGACGCGAGCGTGGAGGACGGGCTCGACAGCGGCCCGCACTCCGGCGGGGACGATGTCGCTGGCGAGCCGGCCGACCCGCCGGTGGATACCGTCGCGGAGGGTGTGACCGGCATCGACGGCGCGCCCGGCGAGGAGGCTGCGGGCGGCCCGCCCGTCCCGGCTGTGGACGACAACGATGCCAGTGCGGGCGGCGGCTCTGAACCCGGCGCGGTGACCAGTTCGGCCAAGGACGCCGCGGTCGGAGCGGTCGGACCCGCCGGCCCGGAGGCAGCGTCCGGACCTGCACCGGACCCCGCGGACGCTGCGGCCGGAGCCGCCGCGGTCGCAGCAGCCGGACTCGCCGTGGTCGGAGCGGCCGGACCCGCCGCCCCGGACGCAGCGTCCGGACCTGCACCGGACGCCGCGGACGCTGCGGCCGGGCCTGCCGCGGACGCAGCGGCCGGACTCGCCGTGGTCGGAGCGGCCGGACCCGCCGGCCCGGACGCGGCGGCCGGAGCCGCACCGGACCCCGCGGACGCTGCGGCCGGAGCAGCCGCGGACTCAGTGGCCGGAGCCGCCCCGGACGCAGCAGCCGGACTCGCCGCGGACGGAGAGGCCGAAGCCGGCCCGGCGGAAGAGCTCGATGCCGCTGGCGACGGGGCGGTGCACGGCGCCCGCGACCGGGCAGCGGACGCGACTGGCCGGGAGGCGCTGGCGGAGATGGAAGCTGCCGCGTCGAGCGCGGTGACCGGCCCGGCCACCAGCGATGCCGGGCCCGCCGATCCGCCGGTCGACGCACCCGGGACCGCCGGTGCCGGCGGTCGGTCCTTCCCGGCCCTGGTGTTCAGCTCGCCGGAGGCCGCCACCCCAGCGGTCAGCCAGCCGGTGGACGCGCCCCGGCCCGGCAGCCCGATCGCTGCCGTGCGGCCAGAAGACCCGGCGGGGAGCGACCAGGGCAGGTCGTGACGGCGCTGCTCCGGTTCGGCCGTCGACGCCTCCGATGGACCGCTGACGGACCGATCGGCCGGGCTGTCCGTCCCGCGGCGCCCGAACCGTCGCACTGACTGGCCGCGGGTGCCGGACCGGCACCCGCTGGGCGGGCCCGCCGGCGTCCGCACCGGACGCCGGCGGCCCTTTCCGGGACACGGCCGAGCCACAGCGGACGGTCCGGCCGCGGCGCCAGCTGGAAGCTGCCAGTGTCCTAAATGGACGCTGGCGGCTCCTGCCGGTCAGTGGAAGTCGGGTTCGTCGGCGTAGGCGCGGATCAGCAGGCCGGTGCGCGGTTTCGGGGTGAACAGGGTCGACTTGCGTGGCATCCGGTCGCCGGCCGCGGCGACGTCCACCACGGCCTCGACCGGGGTGGGGTTGAGCAGCAGCGCGGTGCCGCCGGCGTCCCGGGCGGCGGCGAGGGCGGCCGGGATGTCGTGCCGGAAGCCGACGACGTCCTCGTGGTCGTGTAGCTGCCAGAGCCGGTCGACCAGCAGGCGATGCGCGATCGTCACGTCCAGCCGCCGCCAGGCAGCGGACCGGTCGGCCGGGACGGTCTCGTCCAGCAGGGCCTGGTCCGGCTCGGTCAGCAGCACCCAACGGGTGCCGTCGGTGAGCAGGAAGGCCGCGCCGTCCTTACCGGCGGCGGCCAGCGCGGCCAGCGCGTCCGGCTCGCCGCCGGCCATTTCGCGCACAGTGAACCCGGCGGCCGCGGCCCGCTCGGCCGCCTGGAGCGGCAGGCCGGGGATGACCCGGTGGATCGGGTGCACCTGCGGGCCGTACGCGCTGGCGTCGACCAGCAGCGCCAGGCCGCGGTCCCAGGGGCCGGGGCCGGCGCCGGCGGTGTGCCGGTCGGCCTGGTGCCGCAGGTAGGTGGCGTACCGGTGGTGCCCGTCGGCGATCGTGGCCCGCCGCGGCAGCAGGTCGGCGGCTACCTCGGCCAGGGCCGCGGGGTCGGTCAGCGCCCACAGCCGGTGCCGCACGCCGTCGGCCGCGGTGGTCTGCACCAGCGGCGGCTGGCCGTCGAACGAGGAGACCACCTCGGTGGCCGCGCCGCCGCCGGCGTAGACCAGGTAGATCGGTTCCAGGTTGGCGCCGGTCGCCTCGGTCAACGCGAGCCGGTCGGCGACCGGGCCCGCCATCGTGTTCTCGTGCGGCAGCACGATGTTGGCCTCCGGCTGGGCCAGGCCGACCGCGCCGACCAGCCCGCGGGTGCGCGCCCCGGCGTCGTCCATCTCGTAGACATACAGTGCGGGCCGCTCATCCGGGCATAGCACGCCGGCCGCCCGCCACTCGCTGAGCCGGCTCGCAGCCAGTGGGTAGCCGCTGCCGGGGATGCCGTTCTCGTCGCGTGGGAGGATGAGCCGGACAACATTGCGCGGGTCGGCGCCCTCGAGCGCCAGCTGCTCGTCGGCGTCGATCACGTCGTATGGCGGCGACAGCAGCCGGGCGAGTTCGGTGTCGCCGACACCGGCGTACCGGAGGGCTCGGAACGGAGCAAGGACAAGACCGTCCGGCACGGGGAGGGAGGCGTGCGGCGGCAGCGGCGCGGAGCTCATGGCCGCATCGTAGGAGGCACGGCCCCGGCCACCGGTGGCCGGTCGCAGACCGAGAGCAAGGAGGACCGCCCGTGGCCGGATATCGGGACGACGACTGGAACGACGAGCCGGCGCGTCCCGCGCCATTTGCCGACGCGCCACCGCCGCCCCCCGATGTCGTCCCCAAGGGCGAGGTCTACGACTGGTACACGCGCGGGTTGGACCTGCTCGACGGCGGCAACCCGGCCGCGGCGGTCACCCTGCTGACGCACGCCGCGCAGGCCGAGCCGCAGTCCCGCAGCGTTCGCGAGGCACTGGCCCGGGCCCAGTTCGACGCCGGCCAGTACGCCGACGCGGCGGACAGCTTCGGTTGGATCATCTCGGTGAACCCGGCCGACGACTACGCCCAGTTCGGCCTCGGGCTGGCGGCGGCCAAGACCGGAGACCTGCCCGCCGCGGTCGAGCACCTGGCGCTGGCCGCGGCGATGCGTCCGGACATCAGCCACTACGCGACCGCGTTGCGCGGCGCCCGCGCTGCCCTCGCCGCGAGCCGGTGACCCAACCCGGGGCGGTGCTGGCGGCCAGTGCGCAGCCGCTGGCGCGCCGGTACGACGTCGCGCTGCTGGACCTGGACGGGGTGATCTACGTCGGCCCGACCGGCGTGCCCGGCGCGGCCGAGGCGCTGGCCGGTGCCCGGTCCGCCGGTATGCGGCTGGCCTTCGTCACCAACAACGCGCTGCGGACGCCGGCCGCGGTGGCCGCCCACCTGACCGAACTGGGTGTGCCGGCGGACCCGGCCGAGGTGATCACGTCCTCGCAGGCGGCCTGCCGGGTGCTGGCCGAGCGGCTGCCCGGGGCCCGGGTGCTGGTCGTGGGCGGCGAGGGGCTGCGGGTGGCCGCCGTCGAGGCCGGGCTGACCGTGGTGGACAGCGCCGACGACGAGCCGGCCGCGGTGGTGCAGGGCTACTCGCCGGACGTCGGCTGGCGGCAGTTCGCCGAGGCCACCGTCGCGATCAACCGCGGCGCGTACTGGCTGGCCACCAACCTGGATGTGACGTTGCCCTCGGCGCGCGGCCCGCTGCCGGGGAACGGGTCACTGGTGGCGGCGATCCGGTCGGCCACCGGGGTGGAGCCGCCGTTCGCCGGCAAGCCGGACCCGGCCATGCACCGGGAATCCCTGCTGCGCAGCGGCGCGAAGAACCCGATCGTGGTCGGCGACCGGCTGGACACCGACGTCCTCGGAGCCACCCGGGTCGGCTGCGACAGCCTGCTCGTGCTGACCGGCGTCACCACCGCGTCGATCCTGCTGGCCGCACCGGCCGGCCAGCGGCCGACCTACCTCGCCGCCGGCCTGGCGGGTCTGCTCACGGCGCACCCGGTGCCGGCCGCGGCCGGACCGGCCGCCTGGTCCTGCGGTGGCTGGACCGCCACCCGGGCGGACGGGGTGCTGCTGGCCGGGGCGGGCGGCGAAGATCTGGACGCGCTGCGCGCACTCTGCGCCGCCGCCTGGTCGGGCGCCGTGGCCGGGCCGGTCAGCGCGGCCGGGCCGGCGGCCGCGGGCGTGCTCGCCCGGCTCGGCCTGGAGGGGTCCCGCCCCGGCATCCCGACCGACGCCGCCAGCCGGCGGGACTGAGCCGGCAGCCGGCAGGCCGGGCGGCCGGGCGGCTCTGCGGCCGGCGGGCCCTGTGGCCGGACGGCTCAGAGTAGGGAGCGGAGTTTCAGGAGGTCGAAGACGCTGGCTTCGACCTTGATCCGGCCGGTGGCCCAGGCCTTGGCGAAGTTGAGCTTGCCGTCGATCAGCTGGACCAGGTCGTCGCTGGTCATGGCCAGCCGGATCTGGGCATCGGTGGAATCGGTACGGACGACGTCCTGCAGTTCGCCGTCGCGCAGCTGGCCCCGGAAGGTGACAGCGAGGTCGCGGATGTGGCAGCTGACCGAGCGGTCCAGCGTGGTCTTGCGCCGGGTTTCCGCATCCAGCCCGCCAATGTGCTCGGCGAATTGGTGCATCGCCGCCTCGCACTCCTCGACGGTGGCCATCCTGGTTTCCTCCCCGGTCGGCGCCGGCGTGCCCGGTCGGCGTGATCGTTGGACGCTACCTCACCGGCGCCGGCCGGGCCGGGCGGCTGCCCGGGTAACCGGCGACCGGTAGCGTGGGGTGACACTCGCCTGGGTGCGACTTGAGGAGAGCGGATGGTACGCGAGGCCCTCACGAATTACCTGACGCTCGCGTCCGGGTTGACCGAGGTCACCAAGAAGCGGGCTCAGAAGGCGGCCAAGGCGCTGGTCGCGCAGGGTGAGGCGAAGGTCGGCCAGGTCAGCGGGCTGGCCGAGGAGATCCTGGAGACGTCCCGGGCGAACCGCAGCGCGCTGGTGAGCCTGGTCCGGTACGAGGTGGACCGGGCGCTCGGGCACGTCGGGCTGGTCACCGCCGAGGAGCTGGCCACGCTGCAGCGCCGGATCGCCGAGCTGGAAAAGGCGCTGCGCGACCGGCCCGCCGCCGGGAGCGTCGCCAGCAGCGTTACCGGGGCGCCGGCGCCCGCCGCGGCCGATGCGGTGGCCGCCGAGCCCACGCCGGCCAGCGCGCCCCCGGCCGGACCCGCGCCGGGCCCGGCGAAACGGGCCCGCAAGGCCGCGCCGGCCAAGACGGCCAAGGCCGTGCCGGCCAAGGCCGCGCCGGCCAAGACGACGACGCCCAAGACGACGACGGCGAAGGCGTCGCCAGCCAAGGCCGTCCCGGTCAAGGCGCGTCCGGTCAAGGCCGCGAAGGCGCCGGCGGACGCGGCGGCCGGCGCGCCGGTGACGGGCGACGCCGCCGGGCCGGCGAGCCCGGCCGAGCCGCCGGCGCAGGCTCCGGCCCGGCCGCGCAAGGCGACCAAAGCCAGCAAGGTGCCGGCTGGCGACCCGGCCGACGCGCTCGAACCGCCGGTCAAGGCCACCCGTCCGCGTCCAGTGAAGGCCAGCGCGTCGGTGGCCGGCGAGCCGGCCGGGACGCCATGACCCCCGGCAGTTGGCTGCCCAACGGTGGTCGTCCGGCCAGTCCGGCGGAGCCGGCGGCGCCGGAGCCGGCGGCGCCGGAGCAGGGCGAGCACCTGTCCACCGACGACCAGACCGACTGGTTGGCCGCCCCGCACGCCGCGGCCGAGTCACAAACCGACGCTCTGGCGGGCATGCCGGACGAGGCCGGGCCAGAGCCGGCCGACGTGGGTGCCCCGGAGGCCGAGCCGGGCCCGGACCACGCGGGCGCCGCTGAGTCGACCGACCGGGCCATCAGCTGGCCGGCGGCGCCGGCGCCGACCGCCGACGGTGCCGCCGACGTCGCCTCGGCGGCGATCGGGGTCGAGCGGTCGGATGAGGACAGGGTCGAGCCGATCGCCGACCAGGCGGTTCGATCCGCCCCGGCCGGCGAAGATCCGCCGGTTGCGGCCGGGGTGGACGAGAACCGGGCGGCCGACGATCTGGAGGCAGGGGATGGCTTCGCCGTACCGGACGACCTTGCTGACGAGTGGGGCGACGAGGCCGGCCCGGGCGCTGCGGCGGCTGGCCCGGGCGGTCCGGCGCAACTGAGCGGCACCGCCGGGTCGGATGGCGCCGGGTCGGATGGGGCCGGGTCGGATGGGGCCGAGTCGGATGGGGCCGAGTCGGATGGGGCCGAGTCGGATGGGGCCGAGTCGGATGGGGCCGGGTCGGATGGGGCGGCGGCCGCGGTTGCGGCCGGGTTGCTCGCGGCCGGGGACGCGGCGGCGGTGCAGCGGGTGGCGGCCGCGGTCGGTGCGCTGGACGAGATGGCCGGGCTGCCGGTGGGGGAACACGTCCGGTGGTATGACGCGCTGCATGGCGAGTTGTCCGATGCGCTGGCGTCCATAGATGAGGTGTAACCGGAGTGGTCCGGCGTAGCCGGCTGGACGCCGAGCTGGTCCGCCGGGGCCTCGCGCGGTCCCGGGAGCAGGCGGCGGAGCTGGTGCAGGCCGGCCGGGTCACGGTGGCCGGGCAGACCGCGACGAAGCCGGCCACCGCGATCGAGCCGGCCACCCCGGTGCACGTCCGGGAGAACAAGGGCGAGCCGGACTACGCGTCCCGGGGCGGGCACAAGCTGGCCGGCGCGCTCGACGCGTTCGCCGCGGTGGCCGTGGAACAGCGGCGCTGCCTGGACGCCGGCGCGTCCACCGGCGGGTTCACCGACGTGCTGCTGCGCCGCGGCGCTCGCGAGGTGGTCGCCGTCGACGTCGGCTACGGCCAGCTGGCCTGGGCGCTGCGCACCGACCCGCGGGTCACCGTGCTGGACCGCACCAACGTCCGCGAGCTGGTCCCGGAGGCGATCGGCGGCCCGGCCGATCTCACCGTCGCCGACCTGTCGTTCATCTCGCTCCGGCTGGTCCTGCCGGCGCTGAGCCGGTGCACCGGCGGCGACCTGGTCCCGATGGTCAAGCCGCAGTTCGAGGTGGGCAAGGACCGGGTCGGCGCCGGCGGCGTGGTCCGCGACCCGGCGCTGCGCGCGGAGGCCGTGAACCGCGTCGCCGACACCGCCGCCGAGCTCGGCTGGGGCGTCGCGGGCGTGGCGCCCAGCCCGCTGCCCGGGCCGTCCGGCAATGTCGAGTTCTTCCTCTGGCTGCGCCGGGACGCGCCGCCCGCCGACACTGAGGCAATCACCCGAACCGTCGCGGAGGCCAGCCGATGACGCAGACTCCCAGGGCGACCCGCTCACCAGTGCTCGCCACCGCGCCGGCCGCGCTGGCGGCCGACCGCCCCGTCCGCCGCCAGGTCAGGCCGGACCAGCGGGCCGCGCTGCTGGTGATCCACACCGGCCGGCCGGACATCGTCGACCTCTCCCGGGACACCGCGGCGCGGCTGGCGTCGGCCGGCTTCGAGGTCCGGATGCTCGCGGTGGAAGCGAAGGAACTGGACGTCGGCCCGGACATCCGGCCGGTCGAGCCGGAGGAGGCAGCGGCCGGCGCGGAGATCGTGCTGGTGCTCGGTGGCGACGGCACGTTCCTGCGGGCGGCCGAGCTGGCCCGGCCGAACGGGGCGCCACTGCTCGGGGTGAACCTCGGGCATGTCGGCTTCCTGGCCGAGACCGAGCCGGAGGCGCTGGCCGACACGGTGGCCTACATCGTGGCGCGGCGGTACGTGATCGAGCAGCGGCTCACTCTCGACGTGACCGTGACGGTTGACGGCCGGGTCACCGCGCACGGCTGGGCGCTGAACGAGGCGTCGGTGGAGAAGGGCAGCCGGGAGCGGATGCTCGACGTGGTGCTGGAGATCGACGGCCGACCGCTGACCAGCTTCGGCTGCGACGGGGTGCTGTGCGCATCGCCGACCGGCTCGACCGCGTACGCCTTCTCCTCGGGTGGCCCGGTGGTCTGGCCCGAGGTCGAGGCGCTGCTGGTGGTGCCGACCGCCGCGCACGCGCTGTTCGCCCGGCCGCTGGTGATCGCGCCCAGCTCGCAGATCGACGTGGTGATCGACGCGTCCGGCCCGGACGGCCTGCTCAGCTGCGACGGCCGGCGGACGATCCCGCTGCCGCCGGGCGCCCGGGTGACCGTCCGCCGCGGTACCGAACCGGTGCTGCTGGCCCGGGTGCACCCGCGCCCGTTCACCGACCGCCTGGTGGCGAAATTCCAGCTCCCGGTCACCGGCTTCCGCGCCCCGCGCGGCTGATCGGGGCTGGCCGGGGCGGGCGGCGCGGCCCCGCAGCAGACCCGGCCCGGTGACTTTCGTACACAACCTGGCGATCCTGTCCGAGTTCAGGCCCGGATGGTCGCTAGGATCTGCTCGTGCTGGACGAGATCCGTATCAGGGGCCTCGGCGTGATCGACGATGCCACCCTGGAACTCGGGCCAGGGCTCACCGTCGTCACCGGCGAGACCGGCGCGGGCAAGACCATGGTCGTTTCTGGGCTGCACCTGCTGTTCGGCGGGCGCGCTGACCCCACCCGGGTGCGCGCCGGGTCCGGGCGCGCGGTGATCGACGGGCGGCTGCGGCTGCCGGCCGACTCACCGCTGCTGTCCCGGGCCCGGGACGCGGGCGCCGAGACGGATGAGGACGGCTCGCTGCTGCTGTCCCGTGCGGTCGCGGTCGAGGGGCGCTCCCGGGCGTTCCTCGGTGGCAGCGCGGTCCCGGTCGGCGTGCTGAGCGAGCTGGCCGAGAGCGTGCTGGTGGTGCACGGGCAGTCCGATCAGTTGCGGCTGATGCGGCCGGCCGAGCAGCGCAACGCGCTGGACCGGTTCGCCGGCGAGTCGGTCGGGTCGATGCTGACCGAGTACCGCAGCGCCTACCACCGCTGGCAGGCGCTGGCCGAGGACTACACCGACCGCACCGCGCGGCTGCGCGAGCTGAGCCAGCAGGCCGACCTGCTCCGGCTCGGCGTCGCCGACGTCGCCGCGGCCGCACCGACCCCCGGCGAGGACGTCAAGCTGGACGCCGAGGCCGAGCGGCTCGGCCGCGCCGACGGGCTGCGGGTGGCCGCGCAGACCGCGCACGACATCCTGGCCGGCGACCCGTCCCAGTCGGACGCGTCGGACGTGACCAGCCTGCTCGGGGCGGCCCGGCGGGCGGTGGCGCAGGAGGCGGCGGCCGACCCGGGGCTGGCCGAGCTGGCCAAGCGGCTGGATGAGGTGGCCTACCTGGCCACCGACGTCGCCGCCGACCTGGCGTCCTACACCCAGCGGCTGGACGCCGACCCGGGCCGGCTGGCCGAGGTGGAGGACCGGCGGGCGGTGCTGAAGACGCTCACCCGCAAGTACGCCGACTCGGTGGACGGGGTGCTGGCCTGGGCCGCCGAGGCGGAGGACCGGCTGGCCAAGCTGGACGTCTCCGAGGACGCGCTGACCACGCTGGCCGCGCAGCGGGACGCCGCGCAGGCCGACGTGGCCATCGCCGCCGCCCGGCTGTCCAAGGCCCGGACCGTCGCCGCCGAGCGGTTCTCCACCGCGGTGACCGCCGAGCTGAGCGGGCTGGCGATGCCGCACGCCGAGGTCAAGGCCGAGGTGCGGCAGCGCCCGCCGGTCGGCGACGGCCCGTGGGTGCGGCTGAACGGCGAGCCGGCCGCGGTCGGCCCGGACGGCGCCGACGAGGTCGACATCCTGCTCCGCCCGCACAACGGCGCGCCGCTGCAGCCGATCCAGAAGGGCGCGTCCGGCGGCGAGCTGTCCCGGATCATGCTGGCCGTCGAGGTGGTCTTCGCCGGCGCCGACCCGGTGCCGACGATGGTCTTCGACGAGGTGGACGCCGGCGTCGGCGGCCGGGCCGCGGTCGAGGTCGGCCGGCGGCTGGCCCGGCTGGCCCGGGCCCACCAGGTGCTGGTCGTCACGCATTTGCCGCAGGTGGCCGCGTACGCGGACCGGCACGTGGTGGTGGACAAGTCGTCGCGCAAGGACGACGGCCTGGTCACCCGCAGCGACGTCCGGACGCTGGACGACACGCAGCGGGTGCGCGAGCTGGCCCGGATGCTGGCCGGGCTGGAGCGCAGCGAGCTGGGCCGGGCGCACGCCGAGGAGCTGCTCGGCACCGCGGCGGCGGAGAAGGCCGACTTCAAGAAGTAGCCCCGGAGCCCGGGCCACGGCCCGGGCTCCTGCCGGCCGGGCGGGGCTCTGGCCGGCCGGGCGGGGCTCTGGCCGGCCGGGCCGGGCTCTGGCCGGCCGGGCAGCGCCCGCCACCGCCGGCCGGCGGCCGGCCAGTGCCGGTAAGGGGCGGCCGGCAGGCGGTTTCGGTGCCGGTCGGTGCGGTCCGTCCCGTTCGTGACGTGCGACCTTGGCGGTTCTCGACGCCGCTCGGGCGTGGCGGTCGGCGGCCCGGCATCCTCGCTGGCACCATCGCCACATGCGACTCGCTACTCAGCGTCGACGCAAGATAGACAATGAGCTACCAGGAATCGGCGGTCCGGCCCGGGTCGGCCGCCGCGCCGCGCAGCTGCTGCCCCGGCTCAAGCCGGGCGACATCGCCGTGCTGGACCAGGTCGACCTGGACCGGGCCACCGCCGAGGCGCTGGTCGACGCCGGCGTGGCGGGCGTGGTGGACGCCAGCCCGGTGATCTCCGGGCGGTACCCGAACCTGGGCCCGGAGATCCTGGCGGCGGCCGGCATCCCGGTGCTGGACGACGTCGGCACCGAGGTCTTCGGCGCGCTCCGGGACGGCACCCGGGTCCGGCTGGCCGGCGACACCCTGTACGCGGGGGAGACCGTGCTGGCCCGGGGCGCCGCGCAGACCCCGCAGACCATCACCGACCGGCTGCTCGCGGCGAAGGCCGGGCTGACCGCGCAGCTGGAGGCGTTCGCCGCGAACACCGTCGAGTTCGCCAAGCGGGAGCGGCCGCTGCTGCTGGATGGTGCCGGTGTCCCGCAGCTGCGGACCCGGATCGGTGGCCGGCAGGTGGTCGTGGTCAGCCGCGGCTACGACTACCGGCGCGAGCTGGCCGGGCTGCGGGACTACCTGCGCGAGGTCCGGCCGGTGCTGATCGGGGTGGACGGCGGCGCGGACGCGCTGCGCGAGGCGGGATACCTGCCGGACCTGGTGGTCGGCCGGCTGGACGCGGTCAGCGACGAGGTGCTGCGGTCCGGCGCCGAGGTGGTGGTGCACGCCGACGCGGGTGGCCGGGCGCCGGGCCTGGCCCGGGTGCTCGACCTGGGCGTCGACGCGATCACCTTCCCGGCCGCCGGCACCAGCGAGGACATCGCGCTGCTGCTCGCGCACCGGCACGGCGCCGCGCTGATCGTCGCCGTCGGCACCCGGGCCACCCTGCTCGAGCTGCTCGACCGCGACCGCGGCGGGATGGCGTCCACCTTCCTCACCCGGCTGACGGTCGGGCCGACGCTGGTCGACGCTCAGGCGGTGATCCGGCTGCACCGCAGCCGGATCAGCGGCCGGGCGCTGCTGCTGCTGGCAATGGCCGCGCTGGTCGTGGTCGGCGTGCTGGCCGCGGTCACCCCGGCCGGCCGGCTCTACCTCGCCGTGCTGAGCGGCTGGTGGGAACACACCGTCGGCTGGGCGCGGGACCGGTTCCGGTGATCAGCTTCCGCTACCACCTGGTCTCGCTGGTCGCGGTGCTGCTGGCGCTCGCGCTCGGCCTGGTGCTCGGCGCCACCCAGCTTTCCGGCGCGGTGCTGGACGACCTGCGCGCGCAGGTGAAGCAGGGCGCCCTGCAGCGGCAGGCGCTGCAGGGGCAGGCCCGGCTGCTGTCCGGGCAGCTGCGCGACGGCGACGGGGTGACCGCCGCGCTCGCCCCGCGGATCGTCGCCGGCATGCTCAAGGGCGTCCGGGTGGTGCTGGTCGGCACCCCGCAGGCGGACGCGTCGGTGACCGACGGCGTGCAGAAGACGCTGGAACAGGCCGGCGCCAAGGTCACCGGCCGGGTCCGGCTCACCGACGACTACGCCGACCCGCGCCGGGCCGCCGACCTCAGGTCGTTCGTCACCAGCGGCGGCCAGCCGGCCGGGTTCCGGCTGCCGGAGAGCGACGAAGCCGGCGTGCTCGGCGGCGCGCTGCTCTCCTACGTGCTGGTGCACGGGACGGGCCAGGCAGCCGGGCCCGCCGCCGAGCCGGCCGCGGTGAGCCAGGTGCTGGGCGGCTTCGGCGCGCTGCAGATGCTGCGGGTGGAGAGCGAGCAGGTGGCGCCCGCCGACTACGCGGTGGTGATCAGCTCGGCCGCGGTCCGCGGCGGCGCCGACCCGGGGCGGACGCTGGCCCAGCTGGTCGGCGCGCTCGACCACGCCGGCCGGGGCACCGTGGTCGCGGGCACCCCGGCCGCCGCCGGGCCGGCTGGCCTGGTCGGGCTGGTCCGCGCCGACGGGACGCTGGCCACCTCGGTCAGCACGGTGGACGACGCGCAGACCGCCGCCGGCCGGGTGGCCACCGTGTTCGCGCTCACCCAGCAGGCCACCGGCCAGGCCGGCCAGTACGGCTCGGCCGGCAACGCCGACGCCCCATTCCCCCCGGTCTGACCCCCGACCGGCCCCTGACGGCCCCTGACGACCGCTGACCCGGCGCCCGGCGGCGCCGCCGGTGAGTGCGCTCGGTAGCCGGTCGCGAACCGGATGTTCTGGGCGACACGAGGGCAACGCCCGGTGGCGCGGCGGCCCGGATCGGACATGGTCAGCGTGTTACCGTGAACTCCCGTGGATGCGGGCGACCCCCGCGACCGCCCCAACAATGGCGAGACCACGGGAGCCCTCCTTGGCGCAGGCAATCCGGCAGACCAAGCACGTCTTCGTCACCGGAGGCGTCGCCTCCTCGCTCGGCAAGGGCCTCACGGCCAGTAGCCTGGGCAGCCTGTTGAAGGCGCGGGGGCTGCGGGTCACGATGCAGAAGCTCGACCCGTACCTGAACGTCGACCCGGGCACGATGAACCCGTTCCAGCACGGCGAGGTGTTCGTCACCGAGGACGGCGCCGAGACCGATCTGGACGTCGGCCACTACGAGCGGTTCCTGGACGTCGACCTGCGCGGCTCCGCGAACGTGACCACCGGCCAGGTGTACGCCAGCGTGATCGCCAAGGAGCGGCGCGGCGAGTACCTGGGCGACACGGTGCAGGTCATCCCGCACATCACGAACGAGATCAAGGAACGGGTCCGGTCGATGGCCACCCCGCCGGACGGCGAGCGGGTGGACGTGGTGATCACTGAGGTCGGCGGCACGGTCGGCGACATCGAGTCGCTGCCGTTCCTGGAGGCGGCCCGCCAGGTGCGCCACGATGTCGGCCGGGACAACTGCTTCTTCCTGCACGTCTCGCTGGTGCCGTACCTGGCGCCGAGCGGCGAGCTGAAGACCAAGCCGACCCAGCACTCGGTGGCCGCGCTGCGCAGCATCGGCATCCAGCCGGACGCGGTGGTCTGCCGGTCCGACCGCGAGCTGCCGGCGGCGCTCAAGCGCAAGATCTCGCTGATGTGCGACGTGGACGAGGACGGCGTGGTCTCCGCGGTGGACGCCCCGTCCATCTACGACATCCCGAAGGTGCTGCACGCCGAAGGGCTGGACGCGTACGTCGTGCGCCGGCTCGGCCTGCCGTTCCGGGACGTGGACTGGGCGGTCTGGGCCGACCTGCTGGCCCGGGTGCACCACCCGACCCAGACGGTCAAGATCGCGCTGGTCGGCAAGTACGTGAACCTGCCGGACGCGTACCTGTCGGTGACCGAGGCGCTGCGGGCCGGCGGGTTCGCGCACCGGGCCGGTGTGGAGATCCACTGGGTCGAGTCGGACGACTGCCAGACCCCGGCCGGCGCGGCCGCCGCGCTGGCCGGCGTGCACGGCGTGCTGATCCCGGGCGGGTTCGGGGTGCGCGGCATCGAGGGCAAGATCGGCGCGGTCCGGTACGCCCGGGAGCGCGGCATCCCGGCGCTCGGCCTCTGCCTCGGCCTGCAGTGCATGGTGATCGAGGTGGCCCGCTCGCTCGGCGGGCTGGACGGCGCCAACTCCACCGAGTTCGACCCCGGCACGCCGCACCCGGTGATCGCCACCATGGCCGACCAGCGGGACGTGGTCGCCGGCGAGCGGGACATGGGCGGCACCATGCGGCTCGGCTCGTACCCGGCCCGGCTGCGCGCCGGCTCGGTGGTGGCCGGCGCGTACGGGCAGACCGAGGTGACCGAGCGGCACCGGCACCGGTACGAGGTGAACAACGACTACCGCGACCGGCTGGAGGCGGCCGGGCTGGTGTTCTCCGGCACCTCGCCGGACGAGCGGCTGGTCGAGTTCGTCGAGCTGCCGCGCGAGGTGCACCCGTTCTTCGCCGGCACCCAGGGGCACCCGGAGCTGAAGTCCCGGCCGACCCGGCCGCACCCGCTGTTCCGCCAGTTCGTCCGGGCCGCGCTGGACTACGAAGCGGCCGAGCGGCTGCCGGTGGAGCTGTCGACCGAGGCGGACCCCGACGGGCTGGTGGAGCGGAACGGCCGGCCCGGGTCGGCCGCGGTGAGCGCGAGCGTGCCGGCGTGACCGGGGTCGCGTCCGGCTCATCGGCCCGGTTCGCCGTGCAGTCGTCCCGGGAGGCCTACCGCGGCCGGATCATGGCGCTGCGGGTGGACGAGGTCCGGATGCCGGACGGCGACGTCGCGGTCCGGGAAGTGGTCGAGCACCTCGGCGCGGTGGCGATCGTCGCGCTGGACGAGACCGGCCGGGTCACGCTGATCCGGCAGTACCGGCACGCGGTCGGCGGGTACCTGCTGGAACTGCCGGCCGGCCTGCTGGACGTGCCCGGCGAGCCGGCGCCGGCCACCGCCGCCCGCGAGCTCTACGAGGAGGCGTCGCTGCGCGCCGGCCGCTGGCACACGCTGCTCGACCTGCGCCCGACGCCGGGCCTGTCGGACGAGGCGGTCCGGGTGTTCCTGGCCCGGGAGCTGACCGAAGTGCCGGCGGGGGAGCGGCACGTCGCGAGGCACGAGGAGGTCGACCTGGGCGCGCACCGGGTGCCGCTGGACGAGGCGGTCGCCGCGGCCATGGCCGGCGAGATCGAGAACGCGGCCGCGGTCGCCGGCCTGCTGGCCGCCGCGCACGCCCGGGACGCCGGCTGGGCGCCGCTGCGCCCGGCCGACGCGCCCTGGCCGGGCCGCCCCGGCCACTAACTCTCCCCCCGACCTTTAGCCTCGGGAGGGCTCCGGCCTGGGCCGCCGGGTCCGCCGAGCTCGGCTCGCGGCTCGGTCAGTAGGAGTGCGGGCCGAAGCGGGACCAGGCGACCAGCACGGCCAGCGCGAGCAGCACGATGTTCACCACCACGCCCTGGTACTCGCGGCGGCGGCCGTGCACGATCGCGGCCAGCACCATCACGACCGCGAGGCCGGTCGCGGCCAGCGGGGTGAGCACCGGCGCGATGCCGGTCCAGGCCGGCAGGATCAGCCCGACCGCGGCGATCAGTTCGACCACACCGATCAGCTTCACCGTCCGGTCGGAGAAGTCCTCCACCCAGGGCAGGCCGCTGCTGGTCAACTGCTCCCGGGTCCGGGTCAGCTTGAGCACCGCGGCGCCGCTGAAGGCCAGCGCCAGGACGATCTGCAGAACCCAGGTCAACGTGTTCATTCGGACTCCTGCCAGGCTGAAACGGAGGGCACTCTCCGGCAGGACCCTAGCAGAACCGGAGGCATCCCTCCGGCACGATCTGGAAAACCCGGAGGGTCCTCTCCGGTACGCTTCGAGGATAACCGGAGGGCAGCCTCCGGCCATTGCTAGGCTGGCGGCATGACGGGGACCTCGGACGAGCCGGGCCTGCGCAAGCCGCGCAAGGACATGCTGCGCAACCGGGTCGCCCTGCTCGCCGCCGCCCGCGAGGTCTTCGCCGCCGAGGGCCTGGACGCGCCGCTGGAGCAGGTGGCCCGCGCGGCCGGCGTCGGCATCGGCACCCTCTACCGGCACTTCCCGACCCGGGCCGACCTGATCGACGCGATCGGCACCGCGCTGATCCGGGCCTACCTGAAGATCGGCGAGGAGGCGCTGGCCCGGCCGGACGCCTGGGACGGGCTGGTGCACTTCCTGGAAGGCACCTGCGAGTTGGAGGCCGGCAACCGCGGCTGGAACGACCTGATGTCGGTCCGGCTGCCGGCCGCCACGTCCGCCGACGAGGCCCGGGCCCAGATGCACAGCCTGGCCGTCCGGATCATCCGCCGGGCCCAGCGCAGCGGCCAACTCCGCCCCGACCTGACGCCCGAGGACCTCGTCCTGCTCACCTGGGCGAACAGCCGCATCCGGGACGCGACCAGCGACATCGCGCCCACCGCCTGGCGCCGCCACCTCTTCCTCCTGCTGGACGGCTTCCGCGCCCGCGACACCCCGCCGGCCGCATCGGCGGGCCCGCCCGGCGCCAGGCCGGCCGGCCCGCCCGCGGCCGGGGCGGCCGGCCAGCCCGCCGGCCAGCCCGCCGGCCAGCCCGCCGGCCAGCCCGCCGGCCAGCCCGCCGGCCAGCCCGCCGGCTGGGCAGCCGGGCCGCGGGCGGGCCAGCCGGATGCCCAGGTCGACCGGCCGGCGGGCGACCCGGATGCCCGGCCGGCCGGGCCGGCGGCCGGACCGTCGGCCCCGGTGCCGCGGCCGGCCAGCGAGCCGCCGATGACGCCGAAGCAGGCATTCCGGGCGATGCTGTCGCTGGGCCGCCGCTGCGGCGGATCGGCGGACGGCCCGAGGCCGCGCGGTAGCCGCAGGTAACTGGCTTGTTGCCGGTATTTATGTCAAGCCACGCGCCGACCTACACTCGGCGCCTGCGAGCCGCGGACCATGCCGGCAACGGCGCCGGTTGGCCGCGTCCAGGGGAAGGGTGCGCCGGGTGAAGGTCGGAGTTCCTCGCGAGGTCAAGGACAACGAGTACCGCGTCGCCATCACCCCGGCCGGGGTCAACGAGCTGATCCGGTCCGGCCACCAGGTGTACCTGGAGAAGGAGGCGGGCGTCGGCTCGGCGCTGCCGGACGAGGCGTTCGCCCGGGCCGGTGCCCAGATCCTCGGCAGCGCGGACGACGTCTGGGCCGAGGCTGACCTCGTGCTCAAGGTGAAGGAGCCGGTGGCGGAGGAGTACCACCGGATGCGGTCCGGGCAGACCCTGTTCACCTACCTGCACCTGGCCGCGTCCCGGGAGTGCACCGACGCGCTGCTGTCCGCCGGCATCGACGCGGTGGCCTACGAGACCGTGCAGCTGCCGGACGGGTCGCTGCCGCTGCTCGCGCCGATGTCCGAGGTGGCCGGCCGGATGGCGCCGCAGGTCGGCGCGCACTGCCTGGAGCGGGCGCAGGGCGGCCGCGGCGTCCTGATGGGCGGCGTGTCCGGTGTGTACGCGGCGAAGGTGGTCGTGCTCGGCGCCGGCGTGTCGGGCATGAACGCCGCCGCGATCGCGCTCGGCATGCAGGCCGAGGTGCTGCTGCTGGACAAGAACATCGACAAGCTGCGCGCCGCCGACAAGATCTATCAGGGCCACCTGCAGACCGTGGCGTCCAACGCGTACGAGATCGAGCGGGCCTGCCTGGACGCCGACATGGTGATCGGCGCGGTGCTGGTGGCCGGCGCCAAGGCGCCGACGCTGGTCTCGGACGAGCTGGTGAGCCGGATGCAGGCGGGCTCGGTGCTGGTCGACATCTCGGTCGACCAGGGCGGCTGCTTCGAGTCGACCCGGCCGACCACGCACTCGGCGCCCACCTTCACCGTGGCCAACTCGGTCTTCTACTGCGTGGCGAACATGCCGGGCGCGGTGCCGCACACCTCGACCTACGCGCTCACCAACGTCACCCTGCCGTACGTGCTGGAGCTGGCCCGGGACGGCCTGCGCGCCGCCGCCGCCCGCGACCGCGCGCTCGCCCTCGGCGTCAACACGGTCGGCGGCCGGCTCACCAACATCCCGGTAGCCGAGGCGCACGGCCTGACCGCGGTCCCGGTCACCGCGGCGCTCGACCTGCCCGACCGCCGGGCCGGAACCGGCACCTGACCACCGCCCACCGCGTGCCGACCGCCCCGACCACCCCGCCGCCACGCCCGGCGGCCGCGGACACCCGGCTCGACGGTGCACCGGCTCCCGCCGGCCCGGCCGGCGGCACCGCCGCGGCGGAGCTGGCGGACGGGCCTGGGCTGCCGCCGGGGCATCCGGCGACGGTGGTGCGGACGTACCTCGACCATCTCGGCGGGGAGCGGGGGATGGCGGTCAACACGGTGCTGTCCTACCGGCGCGACCTGCGGCGGTATCTCGGCTACCTCGCGGCGCACGGGCGGGCCGAGTTCGGCGCGATCGAGGAGCGCGAGGTGTCGGAGTTCCTGGCCTGGCTGCGGGCCGGGGATCCGGACCACCCGCCGCTGTCGGCGTCCTCGGCGGCCCGGGCGGTGGTGGCCGTCCGCGGGCTGCACCGGTTCGCGACCCGCGAGCACATCGTCGCCGAGGATGTGGCCCGGGCGGTGCGCCCGCCCGCGCTGCCGCGCCGGCTGCCGAAGGCGATCTCGGTCGACCAGGTCGAGCGGCTGCTGGAGGCGGCCGGGTTCGACCAGACCCCGCTGGCGCTGCGCGACCGCGCGCTGCTGGAGCTGCTGTACGGCACCGGCGCCCGGATCTCCGAGGCGGTCGGGCTGGCCATCGACGACCTGGACCGCCCGGACGAGGCGGTCACCCTGCACGGCAAGGGCGGCCGGCAGCGGCTGGTGCCGATCGGCTCGTACGCGGTGCGGGCGGTGGACGACTACCTGGTGCGGGCCCGGCCCGCGCTGGCCGCGGCCGGCCGGGGCACGCCGCGGCTGTTCCTGAACGCCCGCGGCGGCCCGCTGTCCCGGCAGAGCGCCTGGGTGATCCTCCGCTCGGCGGCCGAGAAGGCCGGGCTGGCCACCACGATCTCGCCGCACACGCTGCGGCACTCGTTCGCCACCCACCTGCTCGACGGCGGCGCCGACGTCCGGGTGGTGCAGGAGCTGCTCGGCCACGCCTCGGTGACCACCACCCAGGTCTACACGCTGGTCACGGTCGACCGCCTGCGCGAGGTCTACGTCACCGCGCACCCCCGCGCCCTCGGCTGAACCGGCCGCCGGCGGCCGGCGCGGACCGCCGGGCGGCGCCGGATCCCGTTCTCCACACGCCTTCCACAGCGCGAGCCGTGTTCTGCACAGGCGGACGGCCGCCGTCCACAGGCTGTGCCACGTTATGCACAGCCCTCGGCACGTCTCCTTGCCTCCCCCCAATCACCGCCCTAAAGTCGGCCGGCGTCGGTGTGCAGCCTCAGCGCCAAAGCTGCGGAACGCTTCACCGTTAGAAAGGTCAATCGCCTCATGGCCATGTCGACAATCGGGCCACACGGAGACGGTGTGCTCGACGTCGACGACCTCCGGTCCACTGTGCACCGCCCTGGCGCGGGCGAGTCGGACGTCGAGAGCGTCGATGAAGAGATCGCCCCGGCACCCCGCTCGGCGACCGCCGCGCGGGCGGTGGATCCGGCGGTGAGCCGTCCCAAGCGCAAGGTCCCCGAGCCACAGCCGATCGAGACGCACGGCCCGGCCAAGGTGGTCGCGCTGTGCAACCAGAAGGGCGGGGTCGGCAAGACCACGTCCACCATCAACCTCGGCGCGGCGCTGACCGAGTACGGCCGAAGGGTGCTGCTGGTCGACTTCGACCCGCAGGGCGCGCTCTCGGTCGGCCTCGGCGTCCAGCCGCACCAGCTCGACCGGACGATCTACAACGTGCTGATGGAGTCGTCGATCACGCTCGACGACGTGCTGCTGAAGACCAACGTGCCCGGTATGGACCTGCTGCCCAGCAACATCGACCTGTCGGCGGCCGAGGTCCAGTTGGTCGGTGAGGTCGCCCGCGAGCAGACGCTCGCCCGGATCATCGGGCCGGCCCTGCCGGACTACGACTACGTGCTGATCGACTGCCAGCCTTCGCTGGGCCTGCTGACCGTGAACGCGCTGACCGCCGCCGACACCGTGATCATCCCGCTGGAATGCGAGTTCTTCAGCCTGCGCGGCGTCGCGCTGCTGGTGGACACCATCGAGAAGATCAAGGAGCGGCTGAACCCGCGGCTGACCGTCGAGGGCATCCTGGCCACGATGTACGACGCGCGCACCGTGCACGGCCGCGAGGTGTTCGCCCGCGTGGTCGAAGCATTCGGTGAAACGGTGTTCGATACCGTGATCACCCGTACCGTACGTTTCCCGGAGACAACCGTGGCCGGCGAGCCGATCACCACCTGGGCACCGAGTTCCAGCGGCGCCCAGCAGTACCGCGCGCTGGCCCGCGAGGTCCTGGCGCCGTGACCGGTGCGGCGGGGGCCCGCGGCACGCGGCCAGTGTTATCGAAGCAAGGCGCTTCGCCCGGACGGCCGGGCTGGTGGGGAAACGTGGCGGTGGACGAGCGAGCAATGGGGCGGCGGCGTGCTGGTACGGCAGGGCATTCCCGGCGGAGCGGGGTTGGGCATGGCTGACTGGAGCGGGGTGTCGGCATGAGCCGCCGGCCGAGTCTTCCCGGAGCGGCGGAGCTGTTCCGGGCCACCGGTGTCGGTCCAGCGCCGGCCGAGCACCCGCCGGCCCGCGACCCGGAACGCAACGGTCAGCGGCTGCGCGCCGCGGACGCCGAGGCGCACCCGGCCCCGGCCAGCGCCGCGCTGGCGGCGCCCGCGGTGGAGCGGACGGCGTCGGTCACGCCGCTGCCGCCGGCACCCGATCCGGTCGCGCTCGCGCCGGCGCCGGCGCCGCGCTCGGTGGAGCGACCGGTCGAGCGGGAGCACCGGCCGGCGCCGGCTGAACCGCTCAGCCGCTCCGCCGGCCCGTTCGAGGACGACCCGGCCGGTCGCAACGGCCGCACCAACGGCGTCCGGCAGACCCGCCGGCAGCGGATGCGGACGGTGGGGGACCGCCGTCCCAGCGGGCGCGAGCGGCACGAGGAGAAGATCACCGTCTACTGCTCCGCCGAGGAGCTGCTCGACCTGGAGACCGCCCGGCTCACCCTGCGCGGCGAGCACGGCCTGGTGGTGGACCGCGGCCGCATCGTCCGCGAGGCCGTCGCGATCATCCTCGCCGACCTGGATGCCAAGGGCGAGGACTCCATCCTGGTCCGCCGGTTCCGCGAGTCCTGATCCCGTCCGGTCGTACCGACCCGCTGGCCACTCGGCCGGCGGGTCGTTCTCTTTGGACCTGCTGGTCATCATCCGCACGAACGTCTAACTATCGGCTGGAGATCTGGGCGGTTGATCGCCACATAGCCGGATCTGCCGTCCGTGCGGTCAGGGCGGAGTACGGGCTGGTGGGAGGGGGAGCGGCCGCGCCGGTACGCTCCCTGCCCGGGCTCCGGCCTCCCCGCAGGGCGAGCGACCCGGGCCATCGCGGGACTTACCAGGATCGGAGGCCGCATGCTGCGCGCGCTCGGCTCGCCCTCGTCATTCGCGGGCCTGATCGTCGGGTTCCTGGTCGCGCTGGTGGCGTCCGCCTACGCCCAGGCGGGGACGGCCCGGCTGCTCGGCGACCGGGCGGCCATCCGCCGGGTCGGCGGGCTGCGCCGGGTGCTCGACCCGTTCGGCGCGGTCGCCGCGGCGCTCGGCGGACCGGGCTGGGGGGTGACGCCGGAGATCCCGCTGCGGTCCCGCGGGCGGCTCGCGGTGGCGCTGCTGGCCGGCCCGGTCGCGGTCGCGCTGCTCGGCGCGGTCGCGCTGGTCGGGTACCTGCTCGTCGGCGGCAACCGGCTCATTCTGTCCGGCATCGGCATCACCAACGCACTGGACGGCTTCGACGGGCCGGCGGAGCAGGTGTTCTTCATCTCGCTCGCGCTGGAGCTGATGGCGATGGCGGTGCTGGCGCTGGTGCCGCTGCCGCCGCTGCCCGGGTGGCGGCTGCTGGAGCTCGCGTCCACCGGTTCACTGGGCTGGCAGCGGGCCCGGCACTACCTGGTCGACAACAACCTCGGCGTGCTCGCGCTGCTGGTACTGCTGATCTTCCCGCTGGGCGGATCGCACCCGCCGCTGCTGCTCATCCTGGACTCGGTGCTCGGCTCGGTCCTCACCGCTATCAGCTAATCTGTTTGGCTTTGAAACGGTGAAGCTACATGTCGACATGTAGGTGTGCCGCTGCGGGCAGCTCACGCTGCGCTACCGTCGTCGGGTGAGCGCCGTCAGTCCGGTCGGGGCGGCCGACCGGGCCACCCCCGAGTCGCCGCCCGGCGATGCCGTGTCGGCCACCCCGGCCGAGGCGGCGCCGGCCGGCAGTGGCGTCTCACACCAGCCCGGCTGGATGACCCCGGAGAACCGGCCGGCCCCGTTCGCCGTCCGGCTGGACAACTTCGAGGGGCCGTTCGACCTGCTGCTCTCGCTGATCTCCAAGCACCAGCTGGACGTCACCGAGGTCTCGCTGTCCACCGTGACGGACGAGTTCATCGCGCACATCCGCGCCCTCGGCTCGTCCTGGGACCTCGGCCAGGCGACCGAGTTCCTGGTCGTCGCCGCCACCCTGCTCGACCTGAAGGCGGCCCGGCTGCTGCCCGCGGCCGAGGTCGAGGACGAGGAGGACCTGGCTCTGCTCGAAGCGCGCGACCTGTTGTTCGCCCGGCTGCTGCAGTACCGCGCGTACAAGCTGGTCGCCGCGCACCTGAGCACGCTGGAGCGGGCGCAGGCGCTGCGCTTCCCGCGGGCGGTTCCGCTGGAGCCGCGGTTCGCCGACCTGATGCCGGAGGTGCTGCTCGCGGTCAGTCCGGAGCGGTTCGCCCGGATCGCCGCCGCCGCGCTGGCGCCGAAGCCGCCGCCGGTGGTCGCCACCGACCACGTGCACGCGCCGCGGGTGAGCGTCCGGGAGCACGTCTCGATCATGCGCGAGCGGCTGGCCCGGGTCGGTCGCGCCACCTTCCGCTCGCTCACCCA
Organism: uncultured Actinomycetota bacterium; assembly: GCA_963714145.1. Lineage (GTDB taxonomy): Bacteria > Actinomycetota > Actinomycetes > Mycobacteriales > CADCTP01 > JBBWZH01. Next base: position 1,524,004 of record OY970235.1, read on the forward strand.
GGACTGCCAGCACACGCTGGAGTTCGTGGCCCGCTTCCTCGGGCTGCTGGAGCTCTACCGCGAGGGCGCGGTCGCGTTCGAACAGGTCGCCGCGCTCGGCGAGTTGCACGTCCGGTGGACCGGCCCCACCGACGGCACCCCCGCGCCCGAGCCGCAGGACCAGGACATCGACGAGGAGTACGGGTGACCCTGCCGGACGACCCCCGCCGCACGCCCGGCCCCGCTGGCGATGAGCCCACGACACCCCAAATCGACACATCGCCAGGTCTGCACACCGACGAGGCGACCTCGCCGGCGCACGCCACACCGGCGGCCGACCTGCCTACCGATACCGGCGTTCCCGAGGCCGCCCCGACGGCCGCTGTCGATCACCGTCCGGACACCCCAGTGTCGGAGGCCGCGGCGTCGGAGGTCCCAGCGTCGGAGGTCCCAGCGCTGGAGACCCCGGCGGTGGAGACCCCGGCGTCGGAGGTCGCGGCGCCGGACGGTGCCGACCGGCCGGCGTCGCCCGATCCCAGGGCGGGGGACACCGTGGCCGGCACGAACGTCGACCAGCCGGCGCCGAATGATCCGTATGTCGACACCTCACTGAGTCGCGAAGGCGATGAATTGGCTGAGTCGGTCGCCAGCCCGGACTCGCCGCCCAGCCCGGACTCGGACGCCTCGGACCAGGCCGTTTCAGATGTGGCCAGGACGGATATGGCCAGGACGGATGTGGCCAGCGCCGACCCGGACGCCGCGGACCCGGCGAGCGCTGATCTTGCAGCCGCGGACCCGGACAGCCTCGAGGCGACCACCCCGTACCCGGACGCCGCGGATCTGACCAGCCCTGACCAGGCCAGCCCTGACCAGACCGCCTTGGGCTTGGCGAGCCCTGACCTGCCGAGCCCTGCCCCCGTCCGCCCGGACCCGGCGGGTCCCGACCTGGCCGCCACAAAGGTGTCCGACCTGGAGGGTGCCGGCCCGGAGGCGGCCAGCCTGGAGGCGGGCGCCGCGGATATGGCGAGCCCAGATCTGGAGCTTCCAGATCTGGCCACCTCTGGCCCCGCCGACCCGAGCCCGGACCTGGCAGCTGAGGCCCCGGCCAGCCCTGGTCCGACCAGCCCTGACGCCGCGAGCCCGGAGGCGACCGACCTGGCGGCAGGCGCCGCAGCTCTAGAGGGCCCGGACCTAGCGGACCCTGGCCCAGCCCGCCGGAGCCCGGACCTGGCAGCTGGGCCCCCGGCCAGCCCTGGCCCGGCCAGCTCGGAGGCGACCGCCGCGGAGCTGATCAGCGCCGCCCCGGACCCGGCGAGTGCGGACCCGGCCGGGCCGGACGGCGTCCAAGCGGGTGGCCGGCGGGTTGACGCGGCGGCAGATCCGCACGATTCCGGGATGCCGGCGGACGGCGCCCCGGTCGGCCCGGGCCTGGACGGACGGGACGCAATCCCGGCCAGCACCGACGATCTAGTCGGCGAGGCGCGTGCCCGCGACGCGATCGGACCCGGCGATCCGGACGACACCGCAGGCCGCCATGTCGATTCAGCGCTAGGTCTCGATAGCGCCGAGGCGGTACCCGGCAGGAGCCTGAATGGCGCCGGGCCGGACCACGGCCGACCGGACCTCGCCGGCAGCTGGCATCCCGGTTCGCCCGCGGCAGGGGAGGGTCTGCCAGTCGCCCAAGCGCTCAACGGTCATGTCGACACGTCGGCAGCGCAGGAGGATGCCCCGCCGGATCGCACGGAGGCCGGGCCCGCCGTGGCGGCGGGGCCAGACGTCGTGGCCAGCTCGCCCGGCGACGCGCCCGGCATCGAAGCGCTCAACGGTCATATCGACATGTCGGGAGGCCCGGGGGTGGCCGCAGGCCAGGCTGCCGAGGAGCCCTCCGCTCAGGTCGACGCGTCGACCGATCCGCAGCCGGGCGACGGCGCGGGGGAGACGGCCACCGAGGGGGAGGAGGTCGCGGCGAGCGCCCCGGCGCAGCCAGATCCGGACCTGCTGGCCGACCCGGCCCGGCTCCGGTCCGCGCTCGAGGCGGTGCTGCTCGTGGTGGACACTCCGACCAACCCGATGCTGCTGGCCCAGGTGCTGGACCGGCCGATGGCGGAGGTCGAGCAGGCGCTGCGCGAGCTGCGGGACGAGTACGACGCGGCCGGCCGAGGGCTCGACCTCCGCGAGGTCGCCGGCGGCTGGCGGCTCTACACCCGGGCCGAGTTCGCCGTCCACGTCGAGCGGTTCGTGCTGGAGGGGCAGCAGACCCGGCTCACCCAGGCAGCGCTGGAGACACTGGCGGTGATCGCGTACCGGCAGCCCATCACCCGTTCGAGGGTATCCGCCATCCGCGGTGTGAACGTGGACGGCGTCATGCGTACTCTTCTCACTCGGGGCCTTGTCGAGGAATGCGGCTCCGACGCGGATACTGGTGGCGGGCTGTACCGCACCACGCAACTCTTCCTTGAGCGGCTCGGCATCTCGTCACTTGAAGAGCTGCCGTCTCTCGCTCCACTACTACCTGATACTTCACAACTGGATGATGTCGCACTCTCAACCTGAGCAAGAGACGAATTCGATCCGACTGCAGAAAGTCCTCGCAGCGGCCGGCCTCGGTTCTCGCCGTGCCTGCGAAGACCTGATTAGTGCTGGCCGGGTGACCGTGGACGGCCGGACCGTCCGGGAGCAGGGCCTGCGGGTCGACCCGCGGCATGCCGTCGTGACCGTGGACGGCGCCCGCATCAACGTCCGGGAGGACCTGGTCTACCTGGCGCTGAACAAGCCTCGTGGCGTGCTGAGCGCGATGAGCGACGACCGCGGCCGGCGCACCGTCGGCGACTACGTGGCCGACCGCGAGGAGCGGCTGTTCCACGTCGGCCGGCTCGACGCGGACAGCGAGGGCCTGCTGCTGTTGACCAACGATGGCGACCTGGCGCACCGGCTCAGCCACCCGTCGTACGGCGTGCCGAAGACCTACCTGGCTGACGTTCCCGGCCCGATCCCGCGTGACCTGGGCCGCCGGCTCCGGGCCGGGGTGGAGCTGGACGACGGCATGGTGCACGTGGACGAGTTCCGGCTGGTCGAGATGGCCGGCGGTCGGGCTCTGGTCGAACTGGTGCTACACGAGGGCCGCAAGCACGTGGTCCGCCGGCTGCTGGCCACCGCGGGGCATCCGGTCTCCCGATTGGTCCGGACCGCCGTCGGCCCGGTGCGGCTCGGCATCCTCCGCCCCGGCACCCTCCGCCGGCTGCGTCAGGACGAGATCGGGAAGCTGTATCAGCTCAGCGGCTTGTCGACCTAGCACCTTCCCGCTACATCCGCGAACCGCTCCGACGACGCACCGATCTGCGGTCAGGAGCTCCGGTCGGCATGCCACTTCACCGACAAGCCGACTCCATCCTGAATCGTGTAAGAGCTACCTCGCTACATAGACAGAGAAACGTAGTGTCTTAGCCCTCAGGCGCTAGACAGCTTTATCGACATCTATGGGTCGAGGTGGGAGCAGTCGGTTGCAGGACCCTAGAATGGTATGTGCACCGCTTAAGCCTCTAAGCAATTTATCGACATCTGTAAATGTGCAGCTTATAGGCCTGTAGATGCAGACAACGGTCTGGTCATAGTGACCATAGATAGCTATGTCGACTCGGCCTGGCTCGATCCAGGTCGAGGGAAGAATGAGTATGTACCTATGTAGAGCTGTACAGCTTCCTCGTCAAACAGGTATGTCGACATAGAGTCAGGGAGGTACAGAGTTACATCTGTGTAGTACTGTGCCTCTCCAACGCTAGAGTGCTGCCACCACAGGGCTGCGGACCGGTTCGCCGGTGGCCCCGGGTGGTCGCGGAGTCGAGGAGGCGACATGCCGGTAAGGGGGGTCCGCGGCGCGATCCAGATCGACGGCGACGACCGGGAAGCGATCCTGGACGGCGCCGACGAACTGGTTCGCGAGGTGCTCAAGCGCAACACGATCGAGCCGGACGACCTGATCAGCATCATCTTCACGGCCACCCCGGATCTCACCGCGGACTTCCCGGCCTACGCCGCCCGGCGGCTCGGGCTCACCGACGTACCACTGCTGTGCGCGAGCGAGATCGCCGTCCCGCACGCGATGCCCCGGGTCCTCCGGCTACTCGCCCACGTCGAGACCACCCGTCCCCGGACCGACATGCGGCACGTCTACCTCCGTGGTGCCGCAGCCCTCCGGACGGACCTCCCGCAGTGACCGACCGCCGCCACTCCCGCCCCGCCGGCCCCACCGGCGGGCGACGACTGGCGGCGGTCCGTCCGGTTCAGGAGCAGACCCACCGGGCCAGGCCGGCAGCCCGCCCCGCCCACCGCCCGGAGGCCGACCAAGCTCTGCCGCGATGTACGGCATCGTGCCGGTGATCCCGTGGACGCCCGACCCGGCCGTGGTCGGCTGCACCCTGGTGGACGCGGCTGCCAGTTCCGACCCAGCGGGGCCTCGGCCGCCGGATCCGCACCGACGCAGCCCGGCCCGGGCGCCCCGGCCGGGCCGCCCGCGGCTACACGGCCCGGCCCGCCAGCACGGCCCGGCCCGATAGGAGCGGGTGCGCCGGTAGGAGCAGGTGGGCCGCCGACTCCTGGCGGCTACCCCGTGCCGGGCATCCCCCCGGCAGCCAACCAACGGCGGCCCACGCCCGGCGCGCAGCCGGTCCGGCTCGCCCCGCGGCACCAGATCATGGCCGCGGCTCCGGACGGCCCGATCCCGACACCGCAGCGCCTACCCCGGAGTCATCGGCGGTCTCGGGCCGCCTGCCTGGACCCAGTCGTCGGCGCATCCGCATCCGCCAGGGCATCGGACCGGGCCCGCAGCCAGCCGGCCGGCTGGCGCGCTGGCGCACCCACCAGAGCAACCAGGCATGGCGACCTGGCTCGTGCCGCGGCCGACCAGGCCGTCCGGTTCGCCGGCCCCCGGCCGTGTCAGCAGCCGCCCGTCCGCCCGGCCTCCGTGCAGGTCAAGGCCGCCGGTCGACGCCGCAGCACCGGCCCAGTTCTCCGGCCGGCTGTCCAGCCCCGCACCATCCAGCCCCGGGCTGTCCAGCCCCGCACCGCCCAGCCCCGGGCTGTCCAGCCCCGAGTTGCCCAGCCCTGGGCTGTCCAGCCCTGGGCCGTCCAGACACCGGCCGTCCAGACACCGGGGCCGGCCTGTCGGACGCTTCAGCTCACCGAGGCCGGGCGTCGGCCGAGGGCGGCTGGCCAGGCCGAGGCACCTCTCCGGGCAGGTTGGCAGGCCCGGCCGGCAGTCCACCGGACCAACCCACGGACGCCGCGGGATGAGGTGGCGCGGTCGGGCTCGCGCCGCCGGGTCGCGGTCGTCGGCCGGCCGCGGGGGATCGGTGCAGCTGGCAGTACGCCGGACCGGCTCGGCCTGCCGGCCGCCACGTCCGGGTCGCTCAGGCCGCCGGCGTCCGGATCGGGGCCCGGCCCGGCCGGACAGCAGCGGTGTTGGGGCAGCCACCTGTTCGGCACCCGAGCGTCCCCTCGGCGAGCGGGGAGTGCGTCGACCTTGCAGGACCGGGAGGCCCCGGCCGTCTCAGCACAGGCAGCGGGACGGCTCGCCGCAGCGAGCGGAGCAGTGGCCGGCCAGGAGGGCGGCCCCAGCTGTGCCCGCCACCACAGGTCGGAGCGCGGGATGCGGGGGTCCGTCCGGCGCTGGATCGGCCAAACCGTACGAAACCGGTTCCTTCATCCTGCCGGCGGTGGTCCGGCGGTGGTCCGGCCAGGGCCAGGGCCGGACGAGCCGTCGGTGATACGAGGACAGGCCGCCTGGTGAGCTGACGAGCGCAGCAGGCCGCAGGTATGTCTGGTTCTCAAGTCGAGGATCAGACTCAATTTGGTGTGTCCGACTACTTGGCTGAGTGAGAGATAGACGGATTGGTCACTTTCGTCCGGACGGGCCGAGGAGGTGGTCCGGACACCTGGCGGGCACAATGAGTACGAGGGTCGTCGGGGCGACGAGTCGGCCAGCCAGCGAAGAGCGAGGTTCGAGGTGCCAGTTCGGGACGTGGTCGCGCTGGACGGTCCCTCGGGCACCGGTAAATCGACCGTCGCCAGGGCGTTGGCGGTGGAACTCGGCCTGCGCTACCTGAACACCGGCGCGATGTACCGGGCGGTGGCCTGGGCCGTGCTGCGGGCAGCGGTCGACCCGTCGGACCCGGCGCTGGTCGGCGAGCTGGCCGGTCGGGCCCGCATCGAGGTGAGCACCGACCCGCAGGACCAGTGGGTGCTGGTCGACGGCACGCCGGTGGCGGACGAGATCCGGTCGGCCGAGGTGACCGTGGCGGTGAGCCCGGTCTCGGCCACGCCCGAGGTGCGCCGGCTGCTGGTGGCGCAGCAGCGCGAGCTGATCGGCGCCGGCGGGATCGTGGTCGAGGGCCGCGACATCGGCACCGTCGTCACCCCGGACGCGCCGCTGAAGGTGTACCTGACCGCCGAGCACGACACCCGGGCCAAGCGGCGGGCCCGCCAGGATGGGGCGGCGCCGGAGCAGCTGGGCGCGACGTCCGAGGCGCTGCGCCGCCGGGACGCCTACGACAGCGGCCGGACCGTCGCACCGCTGCGCCCGGCCGAGGACGCGATCCACGTCGACACCACGACCGTCACTGTCTATGACGTGGTTAAGCATCTTGTCGACATAGCGAGAGATCGTGGAATCGCCCAGCCCGCCTCCCATCTCACCCTCGTCCCGGACAGCGACGAACCGTGACCGCGGCGGGCCAGGGCGAGTGGATCGGGGAGAACAGTGGGTGAGCAGGGCCCGGCGCGGTCCGACGAGCCGGAGTGGGCCGGTGCCCGGCTGTCGGTGATCGACCCGGGGGCGACCCGGCGGGCCCGGGGCAGCGCGCTGATGACGGTGACCCGGGTGACCGCCCGCGGGTTGGGCCGGGTGCTGGGCCGGGTCGAGGTGGTCGGCGCCGAGCGGGTCCCGGCGTCCGGCGGGCTGCTGCTGGCGGTCAACCACTCCGCGCTGGTAGACGGGCCACTGCTGTACGGGGTGCTGCGCCGGCCGGCCGTGTTCCTGACCAAGATCGAGGTGTTCCGCGGGATCGTCGGCAGCACGCTGCGCCGGATCGGCCAGATCCCGGTGCGCCGCGGCATCGCCGAGCGGGCGCCGCTGCAGGCCGCGCTCGCCACCCTCGCCGCCGGCGGCGTGGTCGGTGTCTTCCCGGAGGGCAGCCGCGGCAACGGCTCGGTCGAGCAGGTGCAGCACGGGGTGGCGTACCTGGCGCTGCGGTCCGGCTGCCCGGTACTGCCGGTCGCCTGCCACGGCACGGTGCGCCTGTTCCACCGCCGGATGCTGCGCCGCCCGCCGGTCCGGGTGGCGTTCGGCGACCCGATCCAGCTGCCGGACGAGCGCCGCGCCTCCCGCCGGATGATCGCGACCGCCGCCGAGGACATCCGCGTCGCGCTGGCCGCCCACGTCGCCGCCACCCGCCCACCGACCGCCGAGCCCCCGGTGTGACCGCCCACCCCGCGCCGCCGGCTGGCATCGTGGGGCTCGGGTCTTCCGGTGCGGAATCAGCGTCGGTGGCGATTGTTCGTCATGTCGATAAGCAGTCAGAGGTTGGAGATAGGTGAGTTCGGTGCAGACGGGCGAGGGAACGGCCCCAGCGGGCGGGATAGCGGCGGACGGGGCACCGGCCGACCAGGTGGTCGGCGAGCAACCGGTGCTGGCGGTGGTCGGCCGGCCGAATGTCGGCAAGTCGACGCTGGTCAACCGGATCCTCGGCCGGCGCGAGGCGGTCGTGCAGGACGTCCCCGGCGTCACCCGGGACCGGGTGGCGTACGACGCACTGTGGCGTGGCCGGCGGTTCACCGTGGTCGACACCGGCGGCTGGGAGCTGGACGCGCGCGGGCTGGCGGCGCGGGTCGCGGCCCAGGCCGAGCACGCGTCAACCACGGCCGACGCGGTGCTGCTCGTGGTGGACGCGACCGTCGGCGCGACCGAGACCGACGCCCAGGTGGCCCGGGTGCTGCGCCGCGGCGGCAAGCCGGTGGTGCTGGCCGCGAACAAGGTGGACGACGAGCGGGTCGAGTCGGACGCGGCCACGCTCTGGTCGCTCGGCCTCGGTGAGCCGTACTCGGTCAGCGCGCTGCACGGGCGGGGCAGCGGCGACCTGCTCGACGCGATCCTGGAGGCGCTGCCGGAGGCGCCGCGGGAGACCGGCAACGAAGGCGGCGGGCCGCGCCGGGTGGCGCTGGTCGGCCGGCCGAACGTGGGCAAGTCCAGCCTGCTGAACCAGGTGACCGGGGAGGACCGGGCGGTGGTCGACCCGGTGGCCGGCACCACGATCGATCCGGTGGACAGCCTGGTCCGCCTCGACAACGAGATCTGGCGGTTTGTCGATACAGCGGGATTGCGACGAAGAGTCAAAGAAGCAAGTGGGGCCGAGTACTACGCGAGCCTGCGGACGTCGTCCGCGATCGAGTCGGCCGAGGTCGCGATCGTCCTGCTGGACGCCAGTGAGCCGCTCAGCGAGCAGGACCAGCGGGTGATCGCGATGGTCGAGGAGGCCGGCCGCGGGCTCGTCATCGCCTTCAACAAGTGGGACCTGCTGGACGAGGACCGCCGGGAGCGACTGGAGTACGAGGTGGACCGGGAGCTCAGCCGGGTCCGCTGGGCACCGCGGGTGAACGTCTCGGCCCGCACCGGCCGCAGTGTCGACCGGCTCGCCCCCGCGTTGCGCACCGCGCTCGCGTCCTGGGAGCAGCGCATCCCGACCGGCCCGCTGAACGCCTGGCTCGGCGACCTGGTCGCGGCCACCCCGCCGCCGGCCCGCGGCGGCCGGCAGCCGCGCATCCTGTTCGCCACCCAGGCCGGCACCCGCCCACCCCGGTTCGTCCTGTTCACCACCGGCTTCCTGGAGCCCGGCTACCGCCGCTTCATCGAACGCCGGCTGCGCGAGGAGTTCGGCTTCACCGGCAGCCCGATCGAGATCTCGGTCCGCGTCCGCGAACGTCGCCAACGCAAGTCCTGACCGGCGCCGGGTGCTCCGCGTGCCGGCGGCCGGCGCCCGGGGAGGCGAACCAGGCGCCGCCGCCGGGCGGCAACCGCGGCGCTCCTCAGCCGGGCCGGGCCAGCCGGACAGCGCCGGCATTTCCAGACCTGAAGGCGAGAGTGAGACTGCCAAGAGGAATTGGCGGGCGACGCGCGGGCCCGTGCGGCAGCGTGGTGGCGAGGGCTGGCAGGAACCGCTGCGGTAGGGTTGTTGTGCACGCCAGCAGTGCATTTTCGGGACGTGGCGCAGTTTGGTAGCGCACCTGACTGGGGGTCAGGGGGTCGTGGGTTCAAATCCCGCCGTCCCGACAGACGCAGTTGCCGCCGAGAGGCGCACAACCAGGAGTACGGGTGCCGCCGAGGACTGGGGAGCCGACGATGGTCGTGAGCCCCGCTCCGGCTGATCGCGTGCTGACGGTCCCGAACCTGCTCAGCCTGCTCCGCCTGCTCGGCGTTCCGCTGTTCCTCTGGCTGCTGCTCGGCCCGCACGCCGACCTGGTGGCGCTGGGCGTGCTCATGTTCGCCGGCTTCTCCGACTGGCTGGACGGCAAGCTGGCCCGGCTGCTGAACCAGACGAGCCGGATCGGCACGCTGCTCGACCCGGCCGCCGATCGCCTCTACATCCTGGCCACGCTGACCGCGTTCAGCGTCCGCGACATCATCCCCTGGTGGCTGGCCGGCCTGATCGTCGGCCGGGACGTGCTGCTCGGCGGCTGCCTGCTGGTGCTGCGCCGGTACGGGTACGGCCCGCCGCAGGTGCACTACCTGGGCAAGGCCGCCACCTTCAACCTGCTGTACGCGTTCCCGCTGCTGCTGCTCGGCACCCGCACCGGCACGCTCGGCGACATCGCCCGCCCGATCGGCTGGGCCTTCACCGTCTGGGGCACGTCCCTCTACCTCTGGGCCGGCGTCCTGTACGTCTACCAGGTCGCCCTGCTCGTTCGTGCCGCCCGTCTTTCGCCGGCCGCCCTCGCCCCCGCCGCCGCCGCCCGGGACGGTTCGGCCGCCGCCGCCGCCGCCGCCGCCCCCGCCGCTGCCCGGGACGGCTCGGCCGCCGCCCGGGACGCCCAGCTGGCCGCTCCGCCGGACGGCCCGGCCGCCGCCGGACACGACGCCCGGCCTGGCGCCCCGGCCGATGTCGGATCCGGTCGCGCGGTGGAGGTCGGGCCGGGTGGGGGCGCGGACGTCGGGTCCGTCGGGGCGGCGGATGTCCCACCCGGCCAGCGGTCGACAGATCGGGCCGCGGATGAGGGGTGAGCACGCCCGCGGTGGCGACCGGTCGCTGCCGCGCCGGCTGCTGGCGGCGACCCAGGGCCGGACCACCCGACACCGGCCTCGACTCGGCGCTATGTCGACATCTCTGCTTGACAGCTTGCTGACAGATCACCTTGACCACGGTTACGCCGAGGCGGCCGAGCGCAAGGCCAAGCAGGCCACTGACAAGGCCAATGGCAAGGCCACTGACCAGGCCACCCACCACGCGGACGCGAAGACGCTGCTCGCGGTCGGGCTGCTGCTGATCGGCTTCGTACTGGCCATCGCCTACCGGGGCACCGCGCAGCAGGCGCCGGATTCCGAGCGCGCCCGGCAGGGCCTGGTCAAGGACGTCGAGGAGGGCACCGCGACCAGCGACTCGCTGCAGCGGCGGGCCGAGTCGCTCGGCGGCCTGCTGGTCCGCGAGCGGGACGCGGCGCTGACCGCGAGCGAGACCGGCGACAAGGTGTCCAAGCAGGTGCGCGACCTGGAGCGGGCGGCCGCGCTGGTGCCGGTGCACGGCCCGGGGATCAGTGTGCAACTCGGCGACGCCGCGCCGGCCCAGCAGATCGACCCGGCCACCGGCAAGCCGCTGACCGTGCCGCCGGACGACAACGGCCGGCTGCGCGACCGGGACCTGCAGAGCGTGGTCAACGCGCTCTGGGCAGCCGGCGCCGAGGCGATCGCGATCAACGACGAGCGGCTGGCCCCGACCACCACGATCCGGGCGGCCGGCGAGGCGATTCTGGTCGACCTGCGGCCGGTGGCCAGCCCGTACACGATCAAGGCGATCGGCGACCCGGACGTGCTGCTGCCGCGGTTCGCCGACAGCGTCGCGGCCCGCCGGTACCAGTCACTGTCCAGCGTGTTCGGAATCAGCTTCACCGTCCAACGGGAGGAAGACTTGGCGTTGCGCGCGGCCACCGGCACCGATCTCCGGTACGCCGAACCGCTCGATACCACCTCGCCCCCGCCCGGCTCCGCGACGCCGCGCCGCGCCCCCGCCGGCCCAGCCGGCCGCGCCCCCAGCGGGACATCGGGCGGGACGCCGGCCGGCCCGAGCGGGACGCCGGTCAGCCCGAGCGGCGGAGGCGGCCGGTGATCGGCACCATCGCGCTGGCCATCGGGGTCGTGCTCGGGCTGATCCTGGAGCCGACCGTCCCGGTCTGGCTGCAGCCGTATCTGCCGATCGCGGTGGTCGCGGCGCTGGACGCGGTGTTCGGCGGCATCCGGGCCCGGCTGGACGGGATTTTCGACTCGAAGGTCTTCGTCGTTTCGTTCGTCTCGAACGTGCTGGTCGCCGCCCTGGTCGTGTTCCTCGGCGACAAGCTCGGGGTGGGCGGCCAGTTGTCCACCGGCGTGGTCGTCGTGCTCGGGGTCCGCATATTCGGCAACGCGGCGGCTATCCGCCGGCATCTCTTCCGGGCGTGACGATGGACGACAAACGGACCACCAGACCGGACAACGGCACCGTTCCGACCACACCTGAACCTGAGGGCGAAGCGACGGACGACCGGGCGACAGAGACGCCTCGTTCGGCTGGCCCCGGCGCCGAGGGCTCCGGCGCCGTCCAGGCAGCGACCCCGGCCGTCCAACCGGCGAGCCAAGCCGTCCAGCCGGCAAGCCAAGCCGTCCAGCCGGCGAGCCAAGCCGTCCAGCCGGCGAGCCAAGCCGACGAATCGGCGGGCCCTGCCGGTGAGGCCGACGGTCCAGTCGAGTACCCGGGCCCAGCCGACCAGCCCGCGAGCCCGGCCGCCGGACCGAGCCGGCCGGGCGATCCGGGCCGGCCGGGCGGTCCGGGCGCCAAGCCGCCGACCCGGGCGGATGTGCTGCTCCCCGCGCCGGGCGTCGGCATCCGCCGCGACCTCTTCTCCCGTCCGGACCGGCCACGCGACCAGAAGCCGACCGACGACACCACGGTCGCCCTGGACACCGGCGACCTTGCCGGCCCCGGGCGGTCCCAGAGCGAGGACACCACCGTCGCCCTCGACCTCGCCGGGCTGCCCGGCGCCGGGGTGTCCGGCGCCGGGGTGTCCGCTCCGAGCGAGGAGACGACCGTCGCCCTGGACGCGACCCGGCTCCCCCGCGACTCCGACGCCCGGCACGGGCCGGCCGACGGCGAGCCGGCCGACGACGGGCCGGCCGACGACCAGCCGGCCGCCCCCGAAGACCGGGCGGAGGACAGGGTCGGAGACGGGGACGAGCCGGCCGGCGGCACCGTGCCGCGGCCGCGCTGGTGGAGCATGTCCCGGGCGGCGATGCTGATCGGGGTGCTCTGCGGCCTGCTCGGGTTCGGGCTGGCGGTGCAGGTCAAGAGCAACACGGCCAGCAACGGGCTGTCGGCGGCGCGGCAGGAGGACCTGGTCCGGATCCTGGATGACCTCTCGTCGCGGGAGGAGCGGTTGCGCCGGCAGATCTCCTCGCTGGAGGCGGCCCGCACCCGGCTCACCACCACCGGCGACAAGAACAGCGCCGCGCTGGTCGAGGCCCGGTCGCGGTCGGCCGCGCTGGGCGTGCTGGCCGGTACGGTGCCGGCGGCCGGCCCGGGCATCCAGCTGACGATGACCGACCCGCAGCACCGGCTGAAGGCGGAAGACCTGCTGGACGCGGTCGAGGAGCTGCGGGCGGCCGGGGCCGAGGCCATCCAGGTCGGCCCGGTCCGGATCGGGCTCGACTCGGCCTTTACCGACAGTGACGGGACGACCGGCACGTCCGGCATCCTGGCCGACAACCAGCAGCTCAGCCCGCCGTACGTGATCCAGGCGATCGGCGACCCGGCGACGCTGGCGACGGCGCTGAACATCCCCGGCGGCGTGGTCGACACGGTCCGGCAGGCCGGCGGGCGGGCGGCGATAGACCAGCAGCAACGGCTGGTGATCCGCGCCTTGCGGTCGCTTTCCACGCCTCACTACGCTCAGCCGGCCGAGTGACGGGCGGCACCGCCCAGCCCAGCCGAGTCCCGATCGGACCAGCCGCGACCGGACAAGCAGCCGGTCCGCCGAACCTGAGAGAGGCCGCAGTGACGCCCGAGGACCTGAAATACACCGCCGAGCACGAGTGGGCCCGCACCGACGGGAACGTGATCCGGGTCGGCATCACCGACTACGCACAGGAAGCGCTGGGCGACATCGTCTTCGTGTCGCTGCCGGCCGCCGGCACCGCGGTGACGGCCGGTCAGCCGCTCGGCGAGGTCGAGTCGACGAAGAGCGTCTCGGACATCTACGCCCCGGTGACCGGCACCGTGCGCAACCGCAACGAGTCGCTGGACAGCCAGCCGGAACTGGTCAATACCGACCCGTACGGCGAGGGCTGGCTGCTGGAGATCGAGGTCGCGGACGACTCGGTGCTGGAGTCGCTGCTGGACGCCGCCGCCTATCAGGGCATGCTCGACGCGCACTAGCCGCGCCGCCCCACCCGGGGGACAGGGCGACCACGAGCGGAACAACCTGAGAACCGGAGATGACGACGATGACCGACCGCGGCGACCAGCCGCCGGCCGCCGGCCTGCTGCGCCGGTACCTGACCGGCACCGACCCGTCCACTGTGGACACCGGCGCCGCCGGCTTCTACGCGGCGCTCGACTCGGTGGCGGTGGTGTCCCCGGACATCGCCGCCGCGGTGCTGCGCGAGCTGGCCGACGAGCGGTCGAACGTGAAGCTGATCGCCAGCGAGAACTTCTGCTCGCTGGCGGTCCAGCTCGCGCACGGCAACCTGCTCACCGACAAGTACGCCGAGGGCTTCCCCGGGCACCGGTTCTACGCCGGGTGCGACAACGTGGACACGATCGAGGCGGCCGCGGCCGAGCTGGCCAAGGAGCTGTTCGGCGCCGCGCACGCCTACGTCCAGCCGCACTCCGGGGCGGACGCGAACCTGGTCGCGTTCCTGGCCATCCTGGCGACCACGGTCGAGGCGCCGGCGCTGGAGAAGCTCGGCACCAGGAACCCGGCCGCGGTCGGCGCCGAGGACTGGGAGCAGATCCGGGCGGAACTGAACGGTCAGCGGCTGCTCGGCATGGACTACTACTCCGGCGGCCATCTCACCCACGGCTACCGGCACAACGTCTCCAGCCGGCTGTTCGAGGCGCACTCGTACGCGGTCGACCGGGAGACCGGGCTGCTCGACCTGGCCGCGCTCCGGGCGCAGGCGCGCGAGCTGCGGCCGCGGATCCTGCTGGCCGGCTACAGCGCCTACCCGCGGCTGATCGACTTCGCCGCGTTCCGGGAGATCGCGGACGAGGTCGGCGCCACGTTCATGGTGGACATGGCGCACTTCGCCGGGCTGGTCGCCGGCAAGGTGTTCACCGGCAACTACAACCCGGTCGAGCACGCCGACGTGATCACCACGACCACCCACAAGACGCTGCGCGGCCCGCGCGGCGGCATGGTCATGTGCACCCCCGAGTACGCCGACGCGGTGGACAAGGGCTGCCCGGCGGTGCTCGGCGGCCCGCTGCCGCACGCGATCGCCGCCAAGGCGGTGGCGCTGCGCGAGGCGTTGCGGCCCGACTTCGCCGACTACGCGCACCGGATCGTGGCCAACGCGCAGGCCCTCGCGGACCAGCTGCAGAAGCGCGGGGTGACCGTGCCGACCGGCGGCACCGACAACCACCTCGTGCTGGTCGACGTCGCCAGCACCTGGGGTCTGACCGGACGGCAGGCCGAGTCGGCGCTGCGGTCCTGCGGGCTGACCCTCAACCGGAACTCGCTACCGTTCGACCCGAACGGACCCTGGTACACCAGCGGGCTCCGGCTGGGCACCCCGGCGGTCACCACGCTGGGCATGGGCTACGACGAGGTCACCGAGATCGCCGACCTGATCAGCACCGTGCTCGGCCAGGTCACCCCGGTGAGCAGCACCGACGAGGCCGGCACCGAAACGGTCAGCAAGGCCAAGTTCAGCCTGCCGGCGGACGTCATGCACCAGGCCCGGGACCGGGTCGCCGACCTGCTCGCCCGGTACCCGCTCTACCCCGAGCTGACCCTCACCTCGACCGGCACCGACGGTCCGGGGTAGACCGTGGGACGGGCCGCCGGCGCGCACCGGAAGATCGCCGCGCGACACGTCCCTCTAACTCTCCAGTGTCGGTTGACCCTTTGCGGAGCGGCTGACTAGGCTCGCCGCACGCCTGCGGGGTGAGTGCGTCGCCGGCGGATCCATGGACCGGGGCGCCGCTCGGCGCCGATCCGGCCGGCGAGAAACATCACGATCGGTGAGAGTGGAGGCGGACCCGACCGTGTTCTGCACCCGGTGCGGCCACGAGAACCCCGACGACAGTCGGTTCTGCGCGCAATGTGGCGCGCCGTTGACCAGATCCGGCGACCAGGTCGGGTCGGTCGAGGCGACATCCATCATCTCCGGCGGCTTCGTCGAGGACCTGCCCGGCGCGGAGGTCGGCGAGGACGTACACGTCGGCGCGGTGGACGCGCTGCCGCCCGGCTCGGCCCTGCTGGTGGTCAAGCGCGGCCCCAACGCCGGCAGCCGGTTCCTGCTCGACCAGGAGGTCACCACCGCCGGCCGGCACCCGAACAGCGACATCTTCCTGGACGACGTGACCGTCTCCCGCCGGCACGCCGAGTTCCGCCGCGAGGGCAGCAGCTTCGTGGTGCACGACGTCGGCAGCCTGAACGGCACGTACGTGAACCGGCAGCGGATCGACGGCGCCGCGCTGGCCGGCGGCGACGAAGTGCAGATCGGCAAGTTCCGGCTGCTCTACCTGACCGGGGTCCGCGGCGACGAGCCGGCCGCCTACTCGGGCCGGTGAAATCCGGGGAGGCCTCGCCGTGACGGTGCCAGCGCGTGCGTTCTTGAGCATCGGTGAGGTGCTGGCCCAGCTGCGCCCGGAATTCGCCGACGTCACGATCTCCAAGATCAGATTCCTGGAGTCGGAGGGGTTGATCCACCCGGAGCGGACCCCGTCCGGGTACCGCAAGTTCTCCCGGGACGACGTCGCCCGGCTCCGGTTCGTGCTCGGTCAGCAGCGCGACCACTACCTCCCGCTGCGGGTGATCAAGGAGCAGCTGGACGCGATCGACCGCGGGCTGGAGCCGCCGCCGCGCACCGGTGGCGGCCCCCGGGTGCCCCGCGCGCTCGTCGCCGCCGAAGGCCTGCCCGGGCCGGAGGAGTTCCTGCGCGAGTCGGCCGACATCCGGCTGTCCCGCGAGGAGCTGCTGACCGCGGCCGGGCTCGGCGCCGAGCAGCTGGAGCAGCTGGAGCAGTTCGGCCTGCTGGCCGCCCGGGGCAAGGGCGGCCACTACGACTCCGACGCGCTGGCGGTCGCCCGGACCGTCGCCGAGATGGCCCGGTTCGGCATCGAACCGCGGCACCTGCGCGCCTACCGCACCGCTGCCGACCGGGAGATCGGCCTGTTCGAGCAGGTGGTGACGCCGATGGTGCGGCAGCGCAACCCGGAGGCGCGGGCCCGGGCGGAGGAGGCGGTCCGCGAGCTGGCCGCCCTGTCGGTGCGGCTGCACGCCGCGCTGGTCAAGGCCGGGTTACGGGCAGAGCTCGGCGGATAGGGCACGGTGCCCCGGCACCGTGTAGCGTCGACAGCGAAGGCCTTTTCTCGGGAGGGCGTCCGCTGTGAACGAGCTGCGAGTCGTTGGTGTCCGGGTTGAGCTTCCGGTCAACCAGCCGATCGTGCTGCTCAAGGAGGCCGACGGTGATCGTTACCTCCCGATCTGGATCGGCGCGGTGGAGGCATCCGCTATCGCCTTCGAGCAGCAGGGGGTCCGGCCGGCCCGGCCGCTGACGCACGACCTGCTGCGCGATGTGATCTCCGCGCTGGGCGCCCGGCTCGAGGCCGTGCACATCACCGACCTGCGCGACGGCGTCTTCTACGCCGAGCTCGTCTTCGCCGGCGGCGCCCGGGTCAGTGCCCGCCCGTCGGACGCGATCGCGCTCGCCCTGCGCTCCGGGACGACGATCTACGGCGAGGAGGCCGTCCTGGCCGAGGCCGGCATCGCGATCCCGGACGAGCAGGAGGACGAGGTGGAGAAGTTCCGCGAGTTCCTCGACACCATCTCACCCGACGATTTCGCCGGCGGGTAGGTAGTACAGTTCCGGGATCCCGGGTGGGTGGGCGGGAGAGCGGGACGGGTCTATAGCCTCAATTCTGTCTCGACTTAACGTTGACAGTGATGACACGCCGGGGCGGTTCGTTGACCGACGGCGTCTCACCACTTACTGTCCGAATTACCACCGTGTGACTTCCCCGCGCCGGTGGGGCCGGAGGAGGCACCCGTGAGTGAGCCGCGCGAGCCCCAAGAGCCCCGGCAGGGTGTCCTGTTCACCGATGGGATGGCCCCGGAGCCGGACGAACTGGTCGGCTACCGCGGCCCCACCGCCTGCCACGCCGCCGGCATCACCTACCGCCAGCTGGACTACTGGGCCCGTACCAACCTGGTGCAGCCGACGGTGCGGGCGGCCGCGGGCTCCGGCACCCAGCGGCTCTACTCGTTCAAGGACATCCTGGTCCTCAAGGTGGTCAAGCGACTGCTGGACACCGGCGTCTCGCTGCAGAACATCCGGGTCGCGGTCGACCACCTGCGCGCCCGCGGCGTGCAGGATCTGGCCCAGATCACGCTGCTGTCCGACGGCACCACGGTGTACGAGTGCACCTCCGCCGAGGAGGTCGTCGACCTGCTGGCCGGCGGCCAGGGCGTCTTCGGGATCGCGGTCAGCGGCGCGCTGCGCGAGCTGACCGGCTCGCTGGCCGAGCTCCCGCCGGGTGAGCGGACCGCCCCGGAGCCGCCGGAGGCGGCGGGCGGCCCGGCCGAGCCGGCCGAACC
Organism: uncultured Actinomycetota bacterium; assembly: GCA_963714145.1. Lineage (GTDB taxonomy): Bacteria > Actinomycetota > Actinomycetes > Mycobacteriales > CADCTP01 > JBBWZH01. Next base: position 1,542,034 of record OY970235.1, read on the forward strand.
GACCCGGTCGGACGAGCTCAGCCGCCGCCGCACCCGCCGGCACACCGCCGCCGGCTGACCCACCGGTCCGGGCCCCGGCGCGCCGGGTAACCGGACAGCGACGGTACGTTGCGGCGCAGTAGCCATGAGGTGTTCGGCTCGGCCCGGCCTGGCGGCACTGGTAACGTCAACGGTGCTGACGACCCCGCGTGGGAGAGTCCCCACGCAGCCAGCGGGGGCGCCGAAGGGGCAACCTCCCCGGAACCTCTCAGGCGCACGGACCATGCGGGCGAGGCGACTCTGGACGGGTGCGGACAGAGGGGGAGCGCAGCGCCGTCATCCGACCCTGAGCTCCGGAGATCGCATTCGATGACTGATCATGGCCACTCGGTGCCGTCCGCACTCCCGCCGTTCGTCGCCCGGCACGTCGGCCCCCGCCCGGACGAGCAGGCCAAGATGCTGGCCACCATCGGCTACGGCTCACTGGCCGAGCTGTGCGCGGCCGCCGTCCCCGAGTCGATCCGGACCCGGGCCGCGCTGCGGCTGCCGGCCGGCGGCACCGAGCCGGCGGTCGCCGCCGAACTGCGCGCGCTGGCCGGCCGGAACCAGGTGCTGACCAGCATGATCGGCCTCGGCTACGCGGACACGGTGACCCCGGCGGTGATCCGCCGCAACGTGCTGGAGGATCCGGCCTGGTACACCGCGTACACGCCGTACCAGCCGGAGATCTCGCAGGGCCGGCTGGAAGCGCTGATGGTGTTCCAGACCATGGTCGAGGACCTGACCGCGCTGCCCACCGCGAACGCCTCGCTGCTGGACGAGGCCACCGCCGCGGCCGAGGCGATGGCTCTGTGTCACCGGATGGCGCCGAACCGGCGGTCGGCCGGCGCGCCGGCCGGCGCGGCCTTCCTGGTGGACGCCGACTGCCTGCCGCAGACGATCGCCGTGGTCCGCACCCGGGCGCTGCCGCTCGGCATCGACGTGGTCGTCGCCGACCTGGCCGACGGCCTGCCGGCCGGGCCCGAGATCTTCGGCGTGCTGCTGCAGTACCCCGGTGCCAGCGGGGTGGTACGCGATCACGCCGCGCTGGTCGCGGCCGCGCACGAGGCCGGGGCGCTGGTCGCGGTCGCGACCGACCTGCTCGCGCTCACCCTGCTGCGGCCGCCCGGCGAGATCGGCGCGGACGTGGTGGTCGGCAACTCGCAGCGGTTCGGCGTGCCGCTCGGGTTCGGCGGGCCGCACGCCGGGTTCATGGCGGTCCGGTCCGGGCTGGAGCGTTCGCTGCCCGGCCGGCTGGTCGGGGCGTCGGTCGACGCGGACGGCGCGCCGGCGTACCGGCTCGCGCTGCAGACCCGGGAACAGCACATCCGCCGGGAGAAGGCGACCAGCAACATCTGCACCGCGCAGGTGCTGCTGGCCGTGATCGCCGCGATGTACGCGGTCTACCACGGCCCGGACGGGCTGCGTGCGATCGCCAACCGGGTGCACCGGCGGGCCGTGGTGCTGGCCGCCGGGCTGCGCGCCGCCGGCGTGACGGTGCTGCACGACAGCTTCTTCGACACCGTGCTCGCGGAGGTCCCGGGCCGGGCCGCGGCGGTGGTCGCGGCGGCCGCGGCGGCCGGCGTCAACCTGCGGCTGGCCGGCCCGGACCAGGTCGGCATCGCCTGCGACGAGGTGACCGGCCCGGCGCACCTGGCCGCGGTCTGGGCCGCTTTCGCCGTCGGCACCGGGCAGTCCGATGTGGACAGGTCCATTGTGGAGGGCCTGAACCTGTCCACTGTGGACGTATTGCCGGCCGGGCTGCGCCGGGGGTCGGCCTACCTGACCCACCCGGTGTTCAGCGAGCACCGGTCGGAGAGCGCGATGCTGCGCTACCTGCGCCGGCTGTCCGGCCAGGACTACGCGCTGGATCGCGGCATGATCCCGCTCGGCTCGTGCACGATGAAGCTGAACGGCACCACCGAGATGGAGCCGGTGACGCTGCCCGGTTTCGGCGGCATCCACCCGTTCGCGCCGGCCGACCAGGTGGCCGGCTACCTGGAACTGATCCGCGGCCTGGAGACCTGGCTGGCCGAGCTGACCGGCTACGACGCCGTGTCGGTGCAGCCGAACGCCGGCTCGCAGGGCGAGTTCGCCGGGCTGCTGGCCATCCACGCCTACCACCAGGCCCGCGGCGAGGGGCACCGGGACGTCTGCCTGATCCCGTCCTCGGCGCACGGCACCAACGCGGCGAGCGCGGCGATGGCCGGCATGCGGGTGGTGGTGGTCGGCTGCCGGGAGAACGGCGACGTGGACGTGGCCGACCTGCACGCCAAGATCGACGCGCACCAGCACGATCTGGCCGCGCTGATGGTCACCTATCCGTCCACGCACGGCGTGTTCGAGGCCGAGATCACCGACATCTGCGCTGCCGTGCATGCCGCCGGCGGCCAGGTCTACGTGGACGGCGCGAACCTGAACGCGCTGGTGGGCCTGGCCCAGCCGGGCCGGTTCGGGGCCGACGTCTCGCACCTGAACCTGCACAAGACGTTCTGCATCCCGCATGGCGGCGGCGGCCCCGGGGTCGGCCCGATCGGGGTCCGCGCGCACCTCGCGCCGCACCTGCCGAACCACCCGCTGCAGCCGCTGGCCGGCCCGGCCACCGGCCCGGGCCCGATCTCGGCCGCGCCGTGGGGCAGCGCCTCGATCCTCCCGATCTCCTGGGCGTACCTGCGGCTGATGGGCCCGGACGGGCTGCTGCACGCGACCGGGGTGGCGATCCTGGCGGCCAACTACGTGGCCACCCGGCTGCGTCCGCACTACCCGGTGCTCTACACCGGGCGCGGCGGGCTGGTCGCGCACGAGTGCATCGTCGACCTGCGGCCGATCACCAAGGAGACCGGCGTTACCGTGGACGACGTGGCCAAGCGCCTGATCGACTACGGCTTCCACGCCCCCACCATGTCGTTCCCGGTGCCGGGCACGCTGATGATCGAACCGACCGAGTCGGAGGACCTGCGCGAGCTGGACCGGTTCTGCGACGCGATGATCGCGATCCGGGCCGAGATCCGGAAGGTCGGCGCCGGCGAGTGGGACCGCGCGGACAACCCGCTGCGCAACGCCCCGCACACGGCCGCCGCGGTCACCGCCACCGACTGGGCCCACCCGTACACCCGCGAGGAGGCGGCCTACCCCCTCGACTCGCTGCGCCGGGACAAGTACTGGCCCCCGGTCCGCCGGATCGACGGCGCCTACGGCGACCGCAACCTGGTCTGCAGCTGCCCCCCGGTGACCGCCTACCAGGACTGACCCGGAGCGCCGCGATGCTGACCCAGCTGTCGGTCGTCTCGCCCTGGTTCGCGCTGGGCGTGTTCGCCGCCGCCGGGCTGACCTGGGCCGGCTGGCGGCGGCTGCACCTGCGCCGGGCCCGGGCCGCGGCGGTGGCCGTGCTGGTGATCGCGAACGTGCTCTCGGTGGCGAGCGTGGCGACCGCGGTCAACGACCACTACGCGTACCTGCTGACCGTCGGCGACCTCTTCAGCGTGGCCGACGGCGAGCACGACCTGCCGACCTGGCCGGCGGTGGCGGCGCTCGCCCCGGCGGCGGTGCTGCGGGCACACCCGCGCGGCGTGGTGGTCCGGCTGGTCGTGCCGGACCGGGGCAGCGGCTTCGGTGCCAGCCGGGCGCTGGTCTACCTGCCGCCGCAGTACTTCACCGCGCCGGCCCGGCGGTTCCCGGTTGTCTACCTGTTCCACGGTTCGCCTGGCGTCCCCGGCGACTGGTTCCGCGGCGGCGCGGCCGGCGTGACCGCGGCCACCCTGGCCGCCGAGGGCCGGCCGCTGATCGTGGTGGCGCCGCGGATGAGCCACGGCTGGCAGGACGACCCGGAGTGCGTCGACGGCCGGGGCGAGAAGGTGGAGAGCCACTTCGTCCGGGACGTGGTGCCGACCGTCGATGAGCTGCTGCGGACGGTGCCGGACCGGACCGGCCGGATCATCGGCGGGATGTCCGCGGGCGGTTACTGCGCGTTGAACCTGGGGCTGCGACACCGGGCCCTGGTCGGCGCGATCATCGACCTGAGCGGGGACACCCAGCCGACCCACACCGGAGGTCTGGCCGTGCTGTTCGGCACCGGTCCGGCCGCGGTGGCGCTGGCCCGGGCGAACACTCCGGCGATCTACGCCGCGTCCGTGCCGGCCGACCCGCCGGACCGGATCTGGTTCGACTGCGGCGCGGACGACCTGACCTTGCTGCCCGGCATGCACCGGATCGAGCAGGTGCTGGCCGGCCGGGGCCTGCGGGTGCAGCTGCACGTCCGCGCCGGCGGCCACACGTTCCACGTCTGGCGCCCGGCCCTGGCCGACGCCCTGACCTGGCTCACCACCCCGAACTGAGCCCGCCGGGGTGGGCCGCCGACCGGGTGGCGCGGGCAGCCCGATCAGGCAGCCGGAGCGGGCCGGACGGCCGGCAGCCGGCTGCTGGAGGAAATGCGAAGGTGAGATTCCGGCCCTGGCGGGCCGGCGGGGGCGTCAGCGTCGACGCCCCTGGTACGGCGCTACGCGGGTCAGGCGGCGCCGGCGAGGAGACGGGGGAAGCCGCGGCGGGGGGCGATGGCCCGGCCGTCCGGCAGGATCTCTCCGGTGTCCTCGAACAGGACGATCCCGTTGCAGAGAAGGCTCCAACCCTGCTCCGGGTGACCTGAAATAACGTGCGCTGCGTCACGGTCAGGAGCTTCGGCGGGTGGGCACGCTGGGTAGTGCTGGCACATGGGGTTTCCATCGGGTGGCGGATCGCGGCAGTGGACTGTGTGGCTGCAGTCACAATTGTGTACGCAAGTCGGTCCGGATTGGTTCGAATTCCCGACTACGCGCATAACGGCTTGGCAAAGTTTGCATCGGCGTATCGAAAACTACGCCAAACGGCCGGTTACACAGAGCGCCGTACGCCGGAGTCGGCGAGGATCCCGCGACCGACTGATCTCCCTCTGTGGTTGCCGAGGGTAACGATCATGGCGGCACCACCCGGTCGGGTATCACCTGTTCGGGCGCTCGCGACCGCCGGTGGTGACTCAGCGGGCTCGTAGCAGCGCCGCGTAGAGGGTCAGGCCCGGGCCGAAGGCCATTGCAACAACGTGCTGTCCGGGCGCCACCACGCCGGCCGCGCGCAGCCGGGACAGCACCAGCAGCACGGTCGCCGAGGAACAGTTGCCACAATCCCGCAGCACCCCGTACGAGGCGTCCAGCGAACCGTCCGGGAGTTCCAGCCGGCGCGCGACCACCTCCAGGATTCGCCGGCCGCCCGGGTGCACCGCCCAGCCGGCCACCTCGTCCCGGGTCAGCCCGTTGCCGGCGAGCAGCCGGTCGACCACGGCCCCGACGTGCCGGGCCAGCACCGCCGGCACCCGCGGCGAGAGTCCCATCCGGAAGCCGATGTCGGTGACGTCCCAGGTCATGTAGTCGGCGGTGCTGATGTCGGTGCGGGCCACCACGTCGACCACCTCGAAGCCGGGCGGGTCGGCGTCGTCGGTGGGCAGCAGCACGATCGCGGCGGCCGCGTCGGCGAACAGGGCGTGCGCGACCACCTGGTCGACCTCGGTGCCGGCCGGCTGCAGGTGCAGCGTCGGCAACTCCAGGCACAGCAGCACCGCCGGCCGGCCCCGGGCGGCGACGAAGTCGGCCACCGCGCCCAGCCCGGGCAGCGCCGCGTAGCAGCCCATGTGTCCGACGAACAGCCGCTGCACCTCGTCGGACATGCCCAGGTCGCGGGCCAGCCGGATGTCGATGCCGGGGGTGCCGTAGCCGGTGCAGGAGGCGACCGCGAACAGCCCGACCTGGCCCGGGTCCAGCCGCGCGTCGGTGAGCGCGGCGGCCACCGCGTCCTTGCCCAGCGGCACCGCCTCGGCCAGGTAGCGCTCCATCCGGGCCGCCGTGCCCCAGCTCGAGACGTCCTCGAAGAGCGGGTTGGCCACCGCGTGCCGGCTGGTCACCCCGGACGAGACGAAGATCTGCTCGGCGGCCCGGACCCCGGCGTGATGCCGGGCGAAGAACCCGTCCCAGACGGTGCGCTGGTCGTACCGGGCCGGCAGCGCGTGCCCCATCCCGGCCACCGCCGCCCGCGACGGCGCCCGCCCCCGACCCGAGCCGGACCGGCCCGAGCCGGACCGGCCCGAGCCGGACCGGCCCGGGCTGGACCGCGCCGGGCTCGACCGGGCCGGGCGCGGCCGGGCCGGCTCCGGCTCGGCTGGGTGGGCCCCGGCCGGCTCGGCCTCCGCCGGACCCGGCCCGGGGGTCACCACCGGGCTACCTCGGCGTCGTTCTCCGGGTCCAGCCGAGGGTGGCCAGGCCCAGCCAGTCGGCGCAGACGTCGCTGGTGGCCGGCTGCAGCGAGCCGCACCGGGCGTCCCGGTAGATCCGTTCGAGCGGGTGGCCGCGCCGGCTGGCCGAGGTGCCGGCCGCCTCCAGCATCGAGGCGGCGACGTCCATCGCGGTCTCGCCGGCCAGCAGCTTCGCCCGCCAGACCCAGCGGTTGGTCTCCGGCTCGCCCGGCCGCGGTGTCCACCCGCCGGGCCGCCTCCCGGACCGCGAGCCGGGCCGCGGCGACCCGGGCGTCGGCGCGGCCGATCCGGGCCCGGACCGCCGGCAGCCGGTGCAGGCCGCGCCCGGTCAGGTGCGCGACCGCGGCGTCGATCGCGGCCTGCGCCACCCCGACGTACACCGCGGCGTAGGAGGCGACCAACCACTGCGGCATCACCTGGGCCAGCAGCAGGGTCAGCCCCTCCAGGCCGCCGAGCAGGGTGGCCGCGCCGACGGTGACGTCCAGGTGCAGGTCGTCGGAGCCGGTGGCGCGCATGCCGAGCGAGTCCCAGGTGGGCTCGACCGTGATCCCGGGGCCGTTCGGCACCAGGAAGTGGGAGACCTTCGCCGGCTCCACCCCGGCGGCGCGGGCGGCGACCAGGTAGACGTCGGCGTGCCCGGCGCCGGACACGAACGTCTTCGCGCCCTTGAGGTGGAACCCGTCGCCGTCCGGCCGGTACGCGGTGGTCAGCTTGGACAGCCGGCTGCCGGCGCCGCGCTCGCTCATCGCGACCGCGAACAGCGCGCCCTCGGCGGCCCGGCGCAGCGCCGCGTCCCGCATCGCGAAGTACGACTCGGGGACGCCCAGCGCGCGCGCCACCTCGTCCGGGGTCTGCGCCAGCGCGCCGGTGACCGAGGCGTGCATGTTGAAGACCAGCGCGGTGGCCCCGTTGCCGGCCGCCAGCGCCATCGCCACCTCGACGTAGTCGGCGAAACCGGCGCCCGGGCCGCCGAGCCGGGCCGGCACCATCAGGCCGAGCAGCCCGGCCGCGCGCAGGTCGGCGAAGTCGGCCACCGGGAAGGTGCCGGCCCGGTCGTGCGCCGCGGCGCGGTCGGCCAGCGCGGGCGCCAGCGCGGTGGCCGCGGCCAGCGCCGCGCCCGGGTCGGTCAGCTGGGCCGGCACCTGGGCCGGCACGGTGTCGGTCGCGCTCATGATCCCTCCCGCTCCTCGGTTCGGTCTGCCTTCGTGCCGTACGCCTGGAAGAGCACCGCGGTCGAGCGGGTCGGCAGCATCCGTACCGCCGGCCGGCGCCGGGCCAGGAACCCGGCCATGCCCAGCAGCGACGGCCGCAGCCCGCGCAGCGTGAGCCGGACGCCGTGCCGGGCACACTCGGCGGCCAGCTGGGCCCGGTCGACGAACAGTGCCGGGTCATGGATTCCCCGCGGCGCCGCGCCTGGAACGCGTTCGGCGATCTGGACGGCGACCAGCCGGGCCCGCCGGGTGGCCGCGATCGTGTCGATCACCAGCGTGCCGCCCGGCCGGAGCACCCGGCAGGCCTCCGCGACGGTGCCGGGCAGGTCCGGCACGTGCTCCAGGATCTCGCCGGCGCAGACCACGTCGGCGACCGCGTCCGGGAGCGGCACCCGGGCCGCGTCCGCCCGGACCGGCAGCACGCCGTGCTCGCGGGCCAGCGCCAGCGCGGTGCACCCGATGTCGACGCCGACGTGCCGGTAGCCGAGCCGGGCGGCGTGCGGGGCGAGCAGGCCGGCGCCGCAGCCGAGGTCGACCAGCAATGCGTCCGGGTGGCCGGCCGGCGGGATCAGCCCGGCCCGGGCCGCGGCCAGCCAGTGCAGCATCGCGAACGCGCCGTCCGGTCGCCACCACTGGTCGGCGAGATCGTCGTACTGGCCCGGGTCGTTCCGCGGTCGGGGTGCGGCGGCCCGGGACAGGGCCATCACCTACCGGCTCCGGACACTCCCTCAGCGGGGCGGTTCGCCGTCACCACCTCAATGTACGTGCCACCCGCCCGGGCGCCGCAGTACTCAATTCCGCCGCTGCCGGCGGTGGGCCCGCGGTCAGCGGGCCGTCGGGGTCAGGTGCGGCCCTCGCGCTCCTGGGCGGTGCGCAGGGTGGACGAGTGCGGCAGCCAGTCGGCCAGCCGGACCGGGAAGCCGTCCGCCTGCAGCAGGGCCACCACCTCCGGGTCGTCGTCGACCACGACGCCGACCTCGCGGGTGCGGCGCAGCCGGCGCAGCTCGTCCCGCTTGGTCACCCGGGCCGGCCGGAAGTCACGGTTGCCGCGCATCAGCAGCGTGCCGGCCGGCAGGCCGTTGTCGGCCAGCCAGCGCACGGTGGCCTTGCGGGTGCGCTCCGGCCGCCCGGTCAGCCAGACCACGTCGTGGTCGGCGGCGAGCTGGTGCACCAGGCTGACCCCGACCTCCAGCGGCGGGTCGTCGTCGGCCGCGGCGAAGAACTCCGGCCAGCGCTTCGGCTGGCTCTCCACCAGATGCAGCCGGTGCCGGACGTCGGCCACCACCCCGTCGATATCGACCACCGCCACCGGAGGTTGCCCGCCTGGGGCCGACGCAGCCATGGCCCCGAGTCTGCCAGCCGGCTCCGGACCGCCGTGCGCCGGCCGCCCCGTCGCCGTCCGGGCGATGGAGCGGGTGCGTCCGTACTGGTAGGAAGGAGCGATGACGAGCGCCGCCGAGGACGAGGTGGTCGGGCTCTGCGCCGACCTGATCCGGTTCGACACGTCGAACCCGACGAGTACCGAACGGGCGGCCGCCGAGTGGGTCGCCGGCAAGCTGTCCGAGGTCGGCATCGAGTCGACGCTGTTGGAGTCCGAGCCGGGCCGGGCCAGCGTGGTGGCCCGGGTCGCCGGCACCGACCCGAGCCGGCCGGCGCTGCTCATCCACGGTCACCTGGACGTGGTGCCGGCCGACCCGGCCGAGTGGTCGGTGCACCCGTTCTCCGCCGAGATCTCCGACGGCTACCTCTGGGGCCGCGGCGCGGTGGACATGAAGGACATGGACGCGATGACGCTGGCCGTGGTCCGGGACTGGGCCCGCACCGGCCGCCAGCCTCCGCGGGACGTGGTGCTCGCGTTCGTCGCGGACGAGGAGGCCGGCGGCAGCAAGGGCGCCCGCTGGCTGGTGGACAACCACCCGGGGCTGTTCGAGGGCTGCACCGAGGCGATCAGCGAGGTCGGCGGGTTCAGCCTGACCGTCCGCCCGGACCTGCGGCTGTACCTGGTGCAGATCGCCGAGAAGGGGATGGCCTGGCTCAAGCTGACCGCCCGCGGCCGGCCCGGGCACGGCTCGATGGTGCACGAGGACAATGCGGTGGTCCGGCTCGCCGAGGCGGTCGCCCGGATCGGCCGGCACGAGTTCCCGATCGTGGTGACCAAGCCGGTGCGGGCGTTCCTGGAGGCGTTGTCCGACACGGTCGGCATCGAGCTCGACCCGGACGACGTGGAGACGCTGCTGCCCCGGCTCGGCGGCCTGGCCCGGCTGGTCGGCGCCACGCTGCGGAACACCGCCAACCCGACCATGCTGGACGCCGGCTACAAGTCGAACGTGATCCCGGGCAGCGCCAGCGCGGTGATCGACGGCCGGTTCCTGCCCGGCCAGGAGCAGGCGTTCAACGCGCAGCTGGACGAGCTGCTCGGCGCCGGCATCGAGCGCGACTGGGTGCACCACGACCAGGCGGTGGAGACCACGTTCGACGGCGCGCTGGTGGAGGCGATGACCGCGGCGCTGCGGGCGGAGGACCCGGCCGGCGTGCCGGTGCCGTACATGCTGTCCGGCGGCACCGACGCGAAGTCGTTCGAGCGGCTCGGCATGCGCTGCTTCGGCTTCACCCCGCTGCGGCTGCCGCCGGAGTTCGACTTCGCCGCCGCCTTCCACGGCGTGGACGAGCGGGTGCCGACCGACGCGCTGAAGTTCGGCGTCCGGGTGCTCGACCGCTTCCTCGGCAGCTGCTGATGCCCACCCCGGACGCGCCGTCCACCCCGTCCACCCCGTCCACCCCGGACGCGCCGGTCGCGCTGATCACCGGCGGTGCCGGCGGTATCGGGGCGGCGCTGGCCACCGCGCTGGCCGGCCGCGGCTACCGGGTCGCGGTGACGGATCTGGACGAGGCCGCCGCGATGGCGGTGGCCGAGCGGGTCGGCGGGCTGGCGCTCGGCCTGGACGTGACCGACCCGGCGGCGAACCAGGCCGCGGTGGCCGCGGTCACCGCCGAGTACGGCCGGCTCGACGTGATCGCGCTGAACGCCGGCGTGTCCACCGGGCACCCGCCGGGGCCGCTGAACCTGGCCGCGTACCGGCGCATCCTCGGGGTGAACCTGGACGGCGTGGTGTTCGGGGTGGACGCGGCGCTGCCCGCGCTGCGGGCCACCGGCGGCGGGTCGATCCTGGTCACCGCCTCGCTGGCCGGGCTGGTGCCGATGCCGTCGGACCCGTACTACACGCTGACCAAGACCGCGGTGGTGGCGTTCGTCCGGGCGCTGGCGCAGCCGCTGGCCGCGGAGCGGATCCGGATCAACGCGCTCTGCCCCGGGTTCACCGACACCGCGATACTCGGGGCGACCAAGGCGGAGTTCGACGCGGCCGGCTTCCCGCTGCTGGCGCCCGCCGACGTGGCGGCGGCATTCCTGGACATCCTGGACGGTGCGGCCGGGGGAGAGGTCTGGTTCATCCAGCCCGGACGGGCAGCGTCGGCGTACCGGTTCCACGGGGTACCCGGGCCGGTCGTCGCGGCCGGCGGCACGATGGCGCCGCCAACCCTGCCGGGCTGGGCCGGTGCGGCCGCAGCGCGGGGGTAGTGCGGGGGTAGTTCGGTCTGGCTAGAGCGAGATGCCGGGCAGCGGCAGCCGGCCCGGGCTGCGGCGGCGACGCAGCCAGACCCGGCGGGAACCGTCCGAGTGCAGCCGCACCTTGGCCAGCTCCCACCCGCCGTACTCGGCGTGCAGGGCGAGCCGCACGGCGGCGGTCGCGCGGTCGGTGCCGGGTGGGATGCGCACCGGCGCGTATTCGTACTCCACTGGCAGAGACATGCCGGCGATTCTGCCCCGTCGGCCGCTGAACGTCTCCTGGAGACCCGGTGTTTTCCGGGCCGTCACCCGATCCGAACCGCGCGCCGCTACCCTCCGCCGGCCCCGTCCGGCCCGTCCGCGCCCGGCCCGCCGGCGTCCGCGGCGAGCAGGAGTTCGCGCAGCCGGGTCCGGCGCGGCCGGGCGCCGACCTCGCGGACCGCCCGGGCCAGCGCCCCGCCGGCCGCGTGCACCACGGACAGGTGCCGCTGCGCCCGGGTCAGCGCGGTGTAGACCAGCGGGCGGGACAGCATCCCGGACGCCTCCGGCGGCATCACCACCACGACCGCCGGCCATTCCGAGCCCTGCGCCCGGTGCACGGTGATGGCCCAGCCGTGCCGCAGGTCGCCCAGCGCACGGCCGCTGACCTTGGCCGGGCCGGCGGCGAACTCCACGGTGACCGCGCCGTCGCCGGTGCCGGTGACGACGCCGACCTCGCCGTTGGCGAACCCGACCGGGTCCAGCTCCAGGTGGTTGGCGGTGGCCACCACCCGGTCGCCCGGGTCGAAACCGGCCACCGAGCCGCCGCCCGTGCCCGGGTTCAGCTTCGCCTTCAGCGCCCGGTTCAGCTCGATCGTGCCGGCCGGGCCGCGGTGCACCGGGGTCACCACCTGCACCTCGCCGGCCGGGATGCCGAGCGCCCGGGGGATCGAGTCGGTCACCAGCTGGACCGTGCGGTGCGCCGCCTCGCCCGAGCCGGTGGCGCCGACGATCACCACCTCGCGGTCCGGCGAGTCGACCTTCGGCAGCTCGCCGCCGCGCACCGCGGTGGCCAGCCGGGCGATCGCGCCGCCCTCGGCCTGCCGGTACAGCGTGGTCAGCTCGGTGACCGGTGCCACCCCGGAGTCGAGCAGGTCGGCCAGCACCCGGCCGGCCCCGATCGACGGCAGCTGCGCCGGGTCGCCGACCAGCAGCAGGTGGGTGCCGTCGGCGCAGGCGTCCAGCAGCGCGGCGGCCAGTTCCACGTCCAGCATCGAGGTCTCGTCCACCACGACCAGGTCGGCGTCCAGCGGCCAGGCCTCGTTCCGGGCGAACTCGCCGGTCATGCCCTGGGCACCGAGCAGCCGGTGCAGGGTGGACGCCTCCGCGTCGCACAGCTCGGACAGCCGCTTGGCGGCCCGGCCGGTCGGCGCGGCCAGCGCGACGCGCTGACCGGCGGCGTCGGCCAGCGTGACGATCGCCGCGACGGTGCGGCTCTTGCCGGTGCCCGGGCCGCCGGTGAGCACGCTGACCCCGTGCGCCAGCGCGGCCTCGACCGCCGCCCGCTGGGCGCTGTCCAGCTCCTCGGTGGGGTCGGTGCCGCCGGCGGAGCCGACCGGCTCGATCGGCTTCGCGGTCGCGGCCAGTCGTGCGATCGCCTCGGCGATGCCGTCCTCGGCGATCGCGTACCGCTCCAGCGCCAGCAGGGTCCCGCCGCCCGCCCCGCCCGGCTCGCCGCCCACGCCGCCGGGCTCGCGGCCGGGCTCGCCGCCCAGTTCGCCGTCGGCGGCGCCGGAGGCACTGGCGGCGCCGGAGGCACCGGCGGCGCCGGAGGCGCCGGCCTGCCGGGGCCGGCCGGGACGGTCCGGACGGTCGTGGCCGGCCGGGTCGGCGCCGGCCGGTCCGCGGTCCGGACCGGACCCGGGCGTCCCGGCCGGGTCGTGAGCCGGGTCGGTGGCCGGGTCGTGGGCCAGCACCAGGCCGGACTCGCAGGCGGCCGCCACGGCGCCGGGCGGGTTCGGCACGCCGTCCGCCTCGAGCGCGCCGAGCACGACCGCGGCCGGTTGCACGGTGTGACCGTCCCGGGCGGCCCGGGCCAGGACGTAGCCGACCAGCGCCCGGCCGCGCCGTGGATCGTCCCGGCGCACACCGGGGATGACCTGCACCGCGAGCCGGTCCACGTCGACGATCTTCAGGTCGGCCAGCTCCAGCAGCCGCCACGGGTCGTCCCGCAGCAGTCGGGCGGCGTCGTCACCGAACGTGTCCACCGCGCGGGAGGCGAGCCGCGCCGGCAGGCCGGCCGGCACCAGCAGCTGGGCCACCTGGTAGAGGTGCGCGACGCCGATCCAGCTGGACAGCAGCCGGTTGGCCCGGGTGGTGCCGACCTTCGGCAGCGCGGCCAGGTTGGTCGGGTTCACGTCGTCCGGGCCGAGGATGCCGGCCTCGGGCAGCGCCTCGGTGAGCACCCGGCCGAGCCCCGGCCACAGCCCCACCGCGCAGAACGCCGCGAACACCGGATCACTCTCAGGCACGGCTGACCACCCTACCCAGTCGGACCGTCCGGCCGCCCGGCACGCTCACCGACCCTCAGGCCGGGGCGACGGGACGCTCGCGGAGTTCCTGGTAGTCGCCGCTGTCCGGGCTGGAGACGTCGTCCAGGGCGAGCTGGATCTCGGCCGGCAGGACCACCGTGTCGGCGGCCAGCGAGCCGGCCAGCTGGCCGACCGTGCGGGCGCCGACCAGCAGCGAGGCCACCCCGGGCCGATCGCGCACCCAGGCCAGGGCCACCGCCAGCGGCGAGGTACCCAGCCCCTCGGCGGCGATCGCGACCGCCTCCACGATCCGGGCCGCGGTGTCGGTGAGGTGCCGGCCGACGAAGTTGCGCAGGTGCGGCGAGGCGGCCCGCGAGTCCGATGGCGTGCCGTGCCGGTACTTGCCGGTCAGCACGCCGCGGCCCAGCGGCGACCAGGCCAACACCCCGATCCCGAGGTGCTCGCAGGCGGCCAGCACCTCCCGCTCCACGCCGCGCTCCAGCAGCGAGTACTCCACCTGGGTCGACACGATCGGCGCCCGCCCCGGCCAGGCCCGCTGCCAGGTCGCCACGGCCGCGGTCTGCCAGCCGGTGAAGTTCGACACACCGAGGTACCGGACCCGGCCCGAGGTCACCGCCGCGTCCAGCGCGCCGAGCGTCTCTTCCAGCGGGATCGTCGGCTGCCACCGGTGCGGCTGCCAGAGGTCGACGTGGTCGGTGCCCAGCCGGGCCAGCGTGGCGTCCAGCGCGCGCAGCAGGTGCGCCCGGGACAGGCCGTCACCCATCGGCCCGGGCCCGGTCCGCCCGCCGACCTTCGCGGCCAGCACCAGCTCCGAGCGCGGCACCACGTCCCGCAGCAGCCGGCCGACGACCTCCTCGGCCTCGCAGACGTACTCGGGGGTGAGGTCCAGCAGCGTGCCGCCGGCCTCGCGGAAGGCGACCAGTTGGGCGGCCGCGTCGTCCTCGTCGGTGTCCCGGCCCCAGGTCGCGGTGCCGAGGCCGAGTCGGGAGACGACCAGCCCGCTGCGGCCGAGTGCGCGGTGCTCCATGCCGCGACAAGTTACCGACCGCGCTCTCGTCGCCCCGCACGGACACGCCCGCCGCCCCCGAGTGAGCGAGTGACCGGAGCGGCGTCTGGACTGAGGCAACGCGCCGACGAAGTCGTTGCGCGGTGCCGAGGGAAGACGTCGCGTCTGGCGCGCAGCGGCGCGAACCGGCAAGCACAGTCGCGCGGCGGCGGCCGCCGACCTAGGGTGCGAGCCATGCGGCTCGGACTGAATCTCGGCTACTGGGGTGCTGGCAACGACGCGGCCAACCTGGCGCTCGCGCAGGAGGCCGACAAGCTCGGCTTCGCGGTCGTCTGGGCCGCCGAGGCGTACGGCTCGGACGTGGTGACCGTGCTGGCCTGGGTGGCCGCGCAAACCCAGCGGGTGGACGTGGGCAGCGCGATCATGCAGATCCCGGCCCGGTCGCCGGCGATGACCGCGATGACCGCGGCCACCCTGGACACGCTGTCCGGCGGGCGGTTCCGGCTCGGCGTCGGGGTGTCCGGGCCGCAGGTGTCCGAGGGCTGGCACGGGGTGCGGTTCGACAAGCCGCTGGCCCGCACCCGGGAATACGTCCAGATCGTGCAGACCGCGCTGCGCCGGGAGCGGCTCACGTTCAGCGGCGAGCACTACGAGTTGCCGCTGCCGGACGGCCCGGGCAAGGCGCTGAAGCTGACCGTGCACCCGGTCCGGGACCGGATCCCGGTCTACCTGGCCGCTGTCGGGCCGCGGAACCTGCGGCTGGCCGGCGAGATCGCGGACGGCTGGCTGGCCATCTTCTACGCCCCGGAACACGCCGCCGAGCAGCTGGCCGAGGTCGCCGCCGGCCGGGCCAAGGCCGGCGCCACCATGGACGGCTTCGACGTGGTGCCGACCGTGCCGCTGGTGGTCGGGCCGGATCCGGTCGCCGCCGCCGAGCCGGTGCGCAACTACGCGGCGCTGTACATCGGCGGGATGGGCAGCCGGCAGCAGAACTTCTACAACGCGCTGGCCCGCCGGATGGGGTACGAGGCCGCCGCCGACCAGATCCAGGACCGCTACCTGGCCCGCGACTACGCCGGCGCCGCGGCCGCCGTCCCGGTCGAGTTCGTCGACCAGACCGCGCTGCTCGGCCCGGCCGACCGGATCGCCGACCGGCTGCAGGCGTACGCCGCGGCCGGGGTGACCACGCTGACGATCGCCCCGTACGCGGAGACGCTGGAGGAGCGGATCGCCATGCTGCGCACCGCGGTGGACGCGCTGGATCGGGCCGGCGTCGGTTCCTGACCCGGCCCGGCGAAGCCGGGGTGATCACCTGCCCCTACTGTGATCGGTCATGACAGTGGGGGAGCACTCGTGAATCTCCGGATGAACCGGGGCGTGCCGGACCCGACCGGGGCGGGGTCGATGCTCACCCCGGAGGCCGGCTCATGACCGGGATCGAGGCGATCGTGCTGGGCATCGTGCAGGGGCTGACCGAGTTCCTGCCGATCTCCAGCTCGGCGCACCTGCGGATCGTGCCGGCGCTGCTGGACTGGCCGGACCCGGGCGCCGCCTTCACCGCGGTGATCCAGCTGGGCACCATGCTGGCCGTGCTGATCTACTTCTGGCGGGAGATCCTGCAGATCAGCGCGGCCTGGGTGCGCGGTATCTGGGACCGTGAGGTGCGGTCGGGCGCCGAGTACCGGATCGCCTGGTATGTGATCATCGCGACCATCCCGATCGGCCTGCTCGGCCTGGCCTTCTCCGACCAGATCGAGACCGGTGGGCGCAACCTCTGGCTGATCGCCACCACCCTGACCGTGCTCGGCCTGGTGCTGTTCTGGGCCGACCAGACCGGCAAGCGCACCCGGGACGAGGAGCGGATCAGCTTCGGCGACGGCGTGCTGATCGGGCTGGCGCAGTCGGCCGCGCTGGTGCCCGGGGTGTCCCGGTCCGGCGCGACGATCACCGCGGGGCTGTTCCGCGGGCTGACCCGGGAGGCCGCGGCCCGGTTCTCGTTCCTGCTGTCGATCCCGGCCGTGGTCCTGTCCGGTCTGTTCGAGGCGCGCAAGATCGGCGACCCGGGCGGCCCGCCGCTCGGCGTGACCGGGCTGGCCACGGTGCTCGCGTTCGTCGTCGGGTACGCCTCGATCGCCTGGCTGCTGCGCTACCTGACCCGGCACGGCATGACCGTGTTCGTCCTCTACCGGGTGGCGATGGGCGCCCTGCTGTTCGGTCTGCTGGCCACCCACACGATCAGCGCCACGTAGGGTCGGTCCGGTGACGACGGTGCTGCTGGTCCGGCACGGGCTGACCGCGATGACCGGCCCGGTGCTGGCCGGCCGCACCCTCGGCCTCGGCCTGGACGAGCGCGGCCGGGCCCAGGCGGCCGTGCTGGCGCAGCGGCTGGCCCCGGTCCCGCTGGCGGCCATCGTCTCCAGCCCGCTGGACCGCTGCCTGCAGACCGCCGGCACCGTCGCCATCGGCCGCCCCGGGCCGGCCAGCCCGGTCGTGGCCAACGGCCAGCCGCCGCCCGGCTCGACCGCCCCGCCCGCGCTGGCCGCCCAGCCCGCGCTGGCCGGCCAGGCTGGGCTGGCCGCCCAGCCCGCGCTGGACGGCCAGGCTGGGCTGGACGGCCAGGCTGGGCTGGACGGCCAGGCTGGGCTGGACGGCCAGGCTGGGCTGGACGGCCAGGCTGGGCTGGACGGCCAGGCGGGGCTGGCCGGGCAGGAGGTGCTGGTCGACCGGCGGCTGATCGAAGTCGGCTACGGCGACTGGACCGGGCGCAAGCTGCAGGATCTGGCCAAGGAGCCGCTGTGGAGCGTGGTGCAGCAGCACCCGTCCGCGGCGGTGTTCCCGGGCGAGGGCGGCGAGGCGCTGGCCGCCACCCAGGCCCGGGCGGTCGCCGCGGTCCGGGAGTGGAACGCCCGGCTCGGCGACGACGCGGTCTGGCTGGCCTGCTCGCACGGCGACGTGATCAAGGCGGTGCTGGCCGACGCGCTCGGCCTGCACCTGGACCAGTTCCAGCGGATCGTGGTCGATCCCTGCTCGGTTTCGGTGGTGAACTACCTGCCCACCCGCCCGTTCGTGATCCGGATGAACGACACCGGCGGGGACGTGACCGCGCTGCTGCCGTCGAAAGACAAAGCGGGCGGCGAGGCCGGGTCAGCCGCGGACGCGGCGGTCGGCGGTGGCTCCGGCCCGGCCGGGTAGGACCGCGTAGGCTGGTTAACTAATGTCCCGTCAGGTTCATCTCTTCGACCGCCCTCGGCGTTTCATTGCCGGCACCGTCGGCCAGCCGGGCGAGCGGACCTTCTTCCTGCAGGCGAGCGCCGCCGGCCGCACGGTCAGCGTCGCGCTGGAGAAAGCCCAGGTCTCCGCGCTGGCCGACCGGCTGGAGGAGCTGCTCGCCGAGATCCAGCGCCGGCTCGGCGTGGCCCTGCCGGACGAGACCACGCCGTCGGAGGATCTCGACCCGCTGGAGACCCCGATCGAGGCCGAGTTCCGGGTCGGCGCGATGGGCCTGGCCTGGGACGGCGACGAGCAGCTGGTCGTGGTCGAGGCGCAGGCCGCCGGCGACGAACCGGCCGACGAATCCACCATCCTGGAGGACGTCGAGGAGGGCCCGGACGTGCTCCGGGTCCGGCTCACCGCCGAGTCGGCCCGGGCCTTCATCGGCCGCGCCCGCCGGGTGATCGCCGCCGGCCGCCCACCCTGCCCGCTCTGCGGTCTCCCACTCGACCCGGACGGCCACATCTGCCCCCGCCAGAACGGCTACCGCCGCGGCGCCGCCGCGTAGTCTCCCCGTTCGCCGCCCACGCCCCGGCACCCCACCCGGGAGATTCGTGTTCACCGACCGGTGTCGGGTCACCTACCGGGCCGGGCCGTCCGCCGAACCGCGATGGGTAACCGCGACCATCGGGTGGAGTGCCGGGGTGTGGGCGGCGTAGCCGGGGCGAGAGTCGAGGCGGGGTGCCGGCCGCCGGCGGCGAACGTGGGGTGGGACGGCGGGATCAGGGCGCCTCGGACGAATGCCCGGGGAACAGGTGCGCGCTGGGATCGATCGCCACGGTCGCGTTGCAGACCGCGGTCGCGACCTCGCCGAACCCGGTGGAGATGAGCCGCAGCTTGCCGGGGTATTCGGTGATGTCGCCGGCGGCGAACACCCGCGGCACGTTGGTGGCCATCGTCGAGTCGACCGGGATCTGCTTCTTCTCGATCGTCACGCCCCAGGTGGAGAGCGGGCCCAGGTCGGCGGTGAAGCCGAGCGCGGCGATGACGCTCTGCGCCGGCAGCCGCAGGCTCTCCCCGGTCTTGGTGTGCCGGACCGTCACCTCGGCCAGCCAGTCGTCCCCGGTCAGCGCGTCCACCTCGGCGAACGTGTGCACCGGGATGCCCAGCGCGGCCACCTGCCGGATCGTGTGTTCGTGCGCGCGGAACCGGTCCCGGCGGTGTACCAGGGTGACCGAGCGGGCCATCGGGGCGAGGTTCAGTGCCCAGTCGAACGCCGAGTCGCCGCCGCCGACGATCACCACGTCGCGGCCGGCGTGCGCGTCCAGCTTGGGCACGAAGTAGACCAGGCCCCGCTCCAGCCAGCCGTCGCCGACCGGCAGCGGGCGCGGGCTGAACGTGCCGATCCCGCCGGTGATCACGACCGCCTTGCAGGAGATCTCGGTGCCCTGGTCGGTGCCGACCAACAGGGTGTCCTCGGCCGGCCGGGTCAGGCTGGTGGCCCGCTCGCCGAGCAGGTAGTGCGGGTCGAACGGGGCCGCCTGGGCGACCAGCCGCTCCACCAGCTCCCGCCCGCGGACCGCCGGGAAGCCGGCCACATCGAAGATCATCTTTTCTGGATAGAGGGCGGTCACCTGGCCACCCGGTTCGGGCAGCGAGTCCACCACGGCCGTGCGCAGGCCGCGGAATCCGGCGTAGTACGCGCCGTAGAGGCCGCCCGGCCCGGCTCCGACAATGAGCAGATCAACCGCGATCATCCCCACAGAAGACCAGACTGCGGGGCCACCGCGCCAGGCCCCGGGTGCGCGGTGCGCCACGGATCACGGACACTTATGGGGTGGAGGGCAGCGGTGGGGGGTTGGATGTGGCCACGGCGCTGGGCCTGCTGCGGGCCGGCGACATCGACGTCGAGGGCCGGCTGGTGTCGGCCAGCAACGCCACCCTCTACTGCTCGATAGCGTGCGGCGAGGTCGCGGCCGCCTGCGTGTACAAGCCGGTCCGCGGCGAGCGCCCGCTCTGGGACTTCCCGGACGGCACCCTGGCCGGCCGGGAGGTCGCCGCGTACCGGGTCTCCGAGGCGCTGGGCTGGGCGGTGGTGCCGCCGACCGTGTTGCGCGACGGCCCGTTCGGCGAGGGCATGGTGCAGCTCTGGATCGAGGGTGACGACACGGTCGACCTGAGCGTGCTGATCCGGGCCGACCTCGCGCCGCTGCGCCGGATGGCCATCTTCGACGCGGTGATCAACAACGCCGACCGCAAGGGCGGCCACCTGATCCCGATGCCGGCCGGGCACGTCTACGGCGTCGACCACGGGGTGACCTTCCACACCGAGAACAAGCTGCGCACCGTGCTCTGGAGCTGGGCCGGCGACCCGCTGGACGACGAGGCCATCGACGCGCTGTCCGAGCTGCGGGCCCAGTTGGAGGGCCAGCTCGGCGACGACCTGCGGGCGCTGCTGCACCGCCGCGAGGTCGCCGCCACGGTCCGCCGGGTGGACCGCCTGCTCACCGTCCGCCGCTACCCCGAGCCGTCCGGCGACTGGCCCGCGATCCCCTGGCCCCCGTTCTGACCGGGTCCGGCCCGGTCCGCCCGCCCCGGCGCCGGGCCGGCCGGGTGTGGCCGCAGCTGCAGAGGTAGACCGGTCGGTAATGTGATCGGCATGGAGTCGTGGCCAACCCCGTCGATCCCGGCGCTGCCCGGCTCCGGCCACCCGCTGCGGCTGTACGACACCGCGACCGGCGAGGTGCGGCCGACCGCGCCGGGGGAGACCGCCCGGATGTACGTCTGCGGGATCACCCCGTACGACGCCACCCACCTCGGGCACGCGGCCACCTACCTGGCCTTCGACCTGGTCAACCGGGTCTGGCGGGACGCCGGCCACCGGGTCCGGTACGTGCAGAACGTGACCGACGTGGACGACCCGCTGCTGGAACGGGCCGACCGGGACGGGCTGGACTGGCGCGACCTGGCGGCCCGGGAGACCGCGCTGTTCCGCCAGGACATGACCGTGCTGCGGGTGCTCCCGCCGGACGACTACATCGGCGCGGTGGAGGCGATCGGCGAGATCGTCCCGCTGATCCGGCAGCTGCTGGACGCCGGCGCCGGCTACCTGGTCGAGGAGGACGTCTACTTCTCGGTCGACGCCGCGCCCCGGTTCGGCTACGAGGCCGGCCTGGACGTGCCGGCGATGCTGGCGCTGTCCGCCGAGCGCGGCGGCGACCCGGGCCGGCCGGGCAAGAAGAACCCGCTCGACCCGGTGCTCTGGCGGGCCGCCCGGTTCGGCGAGCCGAGCTGGGAGTCCGAGCTCGGCCCGGGCCGTCCCGGCTGGCACGTCGAGTGCGCGGCGATCGCGCTGAACCGGCTCGGCTCCGGGTTCGAGGTCCAGGGCGGCGGCAGCGACCTGGCCTTCCCGCACCATGAGATGTCCGCCGCGCACGCCGAGGTGGCCCGCGGCCAGTGGCCGTTCGCCCGGCACTACGTGCATGCCGGAATGATCCGGCTGGGCGGCGAGAAGATGTCCAAGAGCCTGGGCAACCTGGTGCTGGTCTCCCGGCTGGTCGCCGACGGCACCGACCCGGCCGCGATCCGGCTGGCGCTGCTGGTCGGGCACTACCGGGCCGACCGGGACTGGACCGAGCCGCTGCTACGCGCCGCGCAGAGCCGGCTGGCGCGCTGGCGCGCGGCGATCGCGCTGCCGGCCGGGCCGGACGCGCTGCCGGTGCTGGACGCGGTCCGCCGGCAGCTCGCCGACGATCTGGACGCGCCGGCGGCGCTCGGCACGGTCGACCGCTGGGCGGACGAAGCGCTACTGGGCCACGGCCCGGACCCGACCGCCCCCGGACTCGTCCGCGACCTCGCCGACACCCTGCTCGGCGTACAGCTCTAGGTTTCCCGCCCCGTCCCGGCTGCGCCGCCCGGCGGCGGAGCTAAGCGTTGGGAGCCTTGCCTCCGGGCCCGGACGGGCGGCGGCGGCGCAGGTACCGCTCGAACTCCCGGGCGATGGTCTCCCCGCTGGTCTGGGCCAGCGTGTCGTCGCCGTCCCGCTCCTCCAGGGAACGGACGTACTCGGTGACCTCGGCGTCCTCGCTGGCCATCTCGTCTACCAGCTTCTGCCATTCGTCGGCCTGCTCGGGCAGGGTGCCGAGCGGGACCGGCACGTCCAGCACCTCTTCGACCCGGTGCAGCAGGGCCAGGGTGGCCTTCGGGTTCGGCGGCTGGGAGACGTAGTGCGGGACGGCGGCCCAGAACGAGATGGCCGGGATGCCGCCGCGGACGCAGGCGTCCTGCAGGACGCCGACGATGCCGGTGGGGCCCTCGTAGCGGGAGCGTTCCAGGCCGTACCGGGTGGCCGAGGCGGCGTCGTAGGCGGTGCCGGTGACCGGGGTGGGCCGGGTGTGCGGCGTGTCGGACAGCAGGGCGCCGAGCGAGACGACCGTCTGCACGCCCAGCTCGCGGACCAGTTCCAGGATCTCGTCGCAGAACCCGCGCCAGCGCATGTTCGGCTCGACGCCGCGCATCAGCACCACGTCGGTGGCCGAGCCGGGCGGGCGGCACACCGAGAACCGGGTGGTGGGCCACTCGATCCGCCGCTGCACGCCGTCCACCAGGGACACTGTCGGGCGGTTGACCTGGAAGTCGTAGTAGTCGTCCGGATCGACGGCGGCCAGCGGGCGAGCGTCCCAGATGAGTTCGAGGTGCTCCACCGCCGAGGTGGCGGCGTCACCCGCGTCGTTCCAGCCCTCGAACGCGCCGACGAGCACCGGCTCGGTCAGCTCGGGCCAGTCCTCGAACTCGGTCATTGGGCAAGCCTACGTCGGTACCCAGGGGCGCGCGCCGGTAGCCTGATGGCATGACTGAGCGTTCCGGCCTGCCCAATTCGACTACGGGCAGTGACGATATGGTGACTTCTTCGCTGCTCGCCGCGATGCGTGAGCGGGTCGTCGTGGCGGACGGTGCGATGGGCACCATGCTCCAGGCCGCCGACCTCAGCCTGGACGACTTCGAGGGGCACGAGGGCTGCAACGAGATCCTCAACGTGACCCGCCCGGACGTGGTCCGGGGCGTGCACGAGGCATACTTCGCGGTCGGCACCGATGCGGTCGAGACGAACACGTTCGGCGCGAACTACGCCAACCTCGCCGAGTACGGCATCGAGGAGCGGATCTACGAGCTGGCCGAGGCCGGTGCCCGGCTGGCCGCCGAGGTCGCGCACGGCTGGTCCACCCCCGACCGCCCGCGCTGGGTGATCGGCTCGTTGGGCCCGGGCACGAAGCTGCCCACCCTCGGGCACGCGCCGTACACGCTGCTGCGGGACGCCTACCAGCAGGAGGTGGCCGGCCTGCTGGCCGGCGGGGTGGACGCGGTGCTGGTGGAGACCGCGCAGGACCTGCTGCAGGCCAAGGCGGCGGTGATCGGCGCGCAGCGGGCGATGACCGCGGCCGGCCGCCGGGTCCCGGTGCTGGCCCAGGTCACCGTGGAGACCACCGGCACGATGCTGCTCGGTTCGGAGATCGGCGCCGCGCTGACCGCGCTGGAGCCGCTGGGCATCGACCTGATCGGGCTGAACTGCGCGACCGGCCCGGCCGAGATGAGCGAGCACCTGCGCTACCTCTCCCGCAACGCCCGGGTCGGGCTGTCGGTGATGCCGAACGCCGGCCTGCCCGAGCTCGGCCCGAACGGCGCGACCTACCCGCTGACGCCGGCCGAGCTGGCCGACCGCGCTGGCCACCTTCGTCAAGGACTACGGCGCCACCCTGGTCGGCGGCTGCTGCGGCACCACCCCGGAGCACCTGCGCCAGGTCGTCGACGCGGTGCGCGACCTCGCCCCGGCCAGGCGCCGGCCGCGGCCCGAGCCGGCCGCCGCGTCGCTCTACCAGGCCGTCCCGTTCCGGCAGGACAGCTCGGTGCTGATGATCGGCGAGCGGACCAACGCGAACGGCTCCAAGGCGTTCCGCGAGGCCATGCTGGCCGGCC
This sequence comes from uncultured Actinomycetota bacterium, assembly GCA_963714145.1. Taxonomy (GTDB): domain Bacteria; phylum Actinomycetota; class Actinomycetes; order Mycobacteriales; family CADCTP01; genus JBBWZH01. The sequence continues at coordinate 1,565,822 of OY970235.1, forward strand.
GCTGGGACGACTGCGTCGAGATCGCCCGGGCCCAGATCCGGGACGGCTCGCACATGCTGGACGTCTGCGTCGACTACGTCGGCCGGGACGGCGTCGGCGACATGGCCGAAGCCGCGGGCCGGTTCGCCACCGCGTCCACGCTGCCGCTGATGCTGGACTCCACCGAGCCGGGCGTGATCGAGGCCGGGCTGGAGCATCTCGGCGGCCGCTGCGTGGTCAACTCGGTGAACTACGAGGACGGCGACGGCCCCGGCTCGCGGATCGCGAAGATGATGCCGATCGTCCGCGAGCACGGCGCCGCGGTGGTCGCGCTGACCATCGACGAGGAGGGCCAGGCCCGCACCGCCGAGTGGAAGGTCCGGGTGGCCGACCGGCTGATCCGCGACCTGACCGAGAACTGGGGGATGCGGGTCGAGGACATCCTGGTCGACTGCCTGACCTTCCCGATCTCCACCGGCCAGGAGGAGACCCGGCGGGACGCGATCGAGACGATCGAGGCGATCCGCGAGCTCAAGCGGCGGTACCCGGCCGTGCAGACGCACGCTCGGCCTGTCCAACGTGTCGTTCGGGCTCAACCCGGCCGCCCGCCAGGTGCTGAACTCGGTCTTCCTGCACGAGTGCGTGAACGCCGGGCTCGACTCGGCGATCGTGCACGCCAGCAAGATCCTGCCGATGTCGAAGATCCCGGACGAGCAGCGCGAGGTCGCGCTCGACATGGTCTACGACCGGCGCCGGGAGGGTTACGACCCGCTGGGCCGCTTCCTGGACCTGTTCGACGGGGTCGACACCCAGGAGTCGCGCCAGTCCCGGGCCGATGAGCTGGCCGCGCTGCCGCTGTCCGAGCGGCTGGAGCGGCGGATCATCGACGGCGAGCGGAACGGGCTGGAGGCCGACCTGGATGAGGCCATGGTCACCCGCCCGCCCCTGGAGATCATCAACGACACCCTGCTGGCCGGCATGAAGGTGGTCGGCGACCTGTTCGGCTCCGGCGAGATGCAGCTGCCGTTCGTGCTGCAGTCGGCCGAGGTGATGAAGCTGGCGGTGGCCTACCTGGAGCCGCACATGGAGCGGGCCGACGGCGCCGGCAAGGGCAAGATCGCGCTCGCCACGGTGCGCGGCGACGTGCACGACATCGGCAAGAACCTGGTCGACATCATCCTGTCCAACAACGGCTACACGGTCGTGAACCTCGGCATCAAGCAGCCGATCTCGGCCATTCTCGAAGCCGCCGCCGAGCAGGAGGTGGACGCGATCGGCATGTCCGGCCTGCTGGTCAAGTCCACCGTGATCATGAAGGAGAACCTGCAGGAGATGAACTCCCGCGGCGTGGCGACCCGCTGGCCGGTGCTGCTCGGCGGCGCCGCGCTGACCCGGTCGTACGTCGAGCACGACCTGTCCGAGGTGTACGACGGCGACGTCCGGTACGCCCGGGACGCGTTCGAGGGCCTGCGGCTGATGGACACGATCATGGCGGCCCGGCGCGGGTCGGTGCCGGCCGCGGCCACGCCGCGCAGCACGGATGACGAGAGCCGGGCGGTGGAGCGGAAGGCCCGCCGGGAGCGGTCGCTGCGGATCGCCGCCGAGCGGCGGGCCGAGGAGGCGAGCGGCGAGCAGCACCAGATCCCGGCCCGCTCCGACGTGGCCGCCGACAACCCGGTGCCGGTCCCGCCGTTCTGGGGCGACCGGGTGGTCAAGGGCATTCCGCTGGCCGACTACGCCAGCCTGCTGGACGAGCGGGCCACGTTCATGGGCCAGTGGGGCCTGCGCGGCGTCCGCGGCGGGAAGGGCCCGTCGTACGAGGAGCTGGTGGAGAGCGACGGCCGGCCCCGGCTGCGCTACTGGCTCGACCGCTTCAAGACCGACAACGTGCTGGAGGCCGGCGTCGTCTACGGCTACTTCCCGTGTGTCAGCAAGGGCGACGACCTGATCGTGCTGCACGACGACCGGAGCACCGAGCGGTGCCGGTTCAGCTTCCCGCGGCAGCAGCGCGACCGGCACCTGTGCCTGGCCGACTTCTTCCGCGCCCAGGACTCCGGTGAGACCGACATGGTCGCGTTCACCGTGGTCACCATGGGCGCCCGGGTCTCGGCCTACGCGAACGAGCTGTTCGCGGCCAACTCCTACCGCGACTACCTCGAGGTGCACGGGTTGTCGGTGCAGCTGGCCGAGGCGCTGGCCGAGTACTGGCACAAGCGGATCCGGGAGGAGCTGGTGCTGCCCGGCGGCGCGACCGCCGCCGCGGAGGACCCGGCCGACGTCACCGACTACTTCAAGCTGGCCTACCGCGGCGCCCGGTTCTCGTTCGGCTACCCGGCCTGCCCGAACCTGGAGGACCAGCGCCAGGTGATGGACCTGATCGAGCCGGCCCGGATCGGCGTCAGCCTGTCCGAGGAGTTCCAGCTGCAGCCGGAGCAGTCGACCTCGGCGATCGTCCTGCACCACCCCGAAGCGAAGTACTTCGCCGCCCGCTGATCGCCGGCCGGCCGGCCGGGCGGGCGTCGGCCGGGCGGGCGGGCGGCCGCCGGCCGGGCGGGCGGCCGCCGGGTCGGCCCGGGCCGGACGGGGTCAGCCGAGGCCGGAGCGGACGGCCCAGACCGCCGCCTCGGTACGGGAGGCGCAGCCGGTCTTCGCCAGCAGCGCGGTGACGTGTACGGCGACCGTCCGGGCGGAGATGCCGAGGTTGCGGCCCACCTGGTGGTTGGTCTGGCCGGCGGCGATCAGCCGGAGCACGTCCCGCTCACGCGGGGTGAGCGTGGCCGAGCGGCCGAGCAGTCGGCGGGTGCGGGTGGCGTCGTCGCGGCGCCAGCCCGACCAGCCGGCGAGCAGCGCCACGGCCCGGTCGGCGTGCTCGCGGGCGGCGGCCAGGTCACCGAGCCGGTCCAGGCAGCGGGCCAGCCGCAGGTGGGTGTCCGCGTCCAGGTGGGCCTGGGCCGCCGGGCCGTCGAGGCCGCGCCGGGCCGCCTCGACCGCCTGCCGGTCGTCGCCGGCCGCTTCGGCAAGCGCCGCCCTGGCCTGCGCCAGCTCGCGGGCCTGCCAGGCCACGGCCGACGGTGACCCGACCGGATGCGCCGGCCACGGACCGTCGAACACCTGTCGCGCGTCCACCGCGCGCAGCCCGCCGAGCAGGGCCCAGCGCACCGCCTCGGCCAGCCGGGCGAGCCGGGTCGCGTGCCCGGCCGCCGGCACGCAGTCCCGGTATCCGAGCAGTGCCTGCCGCACTGCCGGGCGCGGGCCGGTGCGGGCGGCCAGGGCGACCCGCAGCAGCGCGGGGTAGGTGCGCGCCCAGGCCTGGTCCATCGTGGCGGCGTCCGGCTCGCAGCGTTCGAGTAGCCGGGCCGCGGCGGCCAGGTCGTCGCGCTCGACCGCGAGCAGCCCGGCCTTCGCCGCGAGCACCACCCGCTCGACCGGGTCGGTCTCCATCGGGAGCCGGCGCCAGACCGCCCGCTCGGCCCGGTCGAGCCAGCCGGCACCGGCCGCGATGTCGACTCCCTGCCGGGTCAGCTTGCCGGTGGCGTTCTCCAGCCCGTGGCGCTCGGCCGTCGCCATCGCCTGCTCATACGCGGCCCAGGCCGCATCCGGCGGCAGCAGCCGGGCCCGCAGCACCAGCGCGTTGTTCACGGACCGGCCGAGCGTGGTCAGGTCGCCCAGCCGGTCGGCCAGCCGCCCGCCCGCCTCGATCAGGTCGATGCCCTCGACCAGGTGATCGAGGTAACCGAGGGCGCTACCTTTGTCGACCAGTAGACCTGCCTGTACGTCGACTGGGCCGCCGGCGGCGAGGCCGGCGTCGGCCGCGGTGATCGCCTCGGGGTAGCACTCGGCCCGCAGCAGCGCCTGCGCCCGGGCCGCCAGGCAGCGGACCCACTCGGCACCGCCGGCCCGTTCGCCGGCCGCCAGCGCCGCGTCCAGCAGCCGCCACTGCGCGGCGACCCGCCCGCCGTGCCAGGCCAGCCCGGCCAGCAGCCGCAGCGCGCCCGCTGTTCCGGCCGCGTCACCACCCTCCTCGGCCAGCGCCTGCCAGTCCTCGGCGTGCCGCCGCGCCTCGCCCAACGCTCCGGTCGCGTAGGCCGCCCGCGCCGCCAGTTCGGTCAGCTCCCGCCGCGAGCCGGCCCCGCCGACCGGTTCCGCCTCGCCCGCCGGCCCGGCCCCGACCGGTTCCGCCTCGCCCGCCGGCCCGGCCCCGACCGGTTCCGCCTCGCCCGCAGACCCGGCCCCGACCACCGGGCTGGCGGGCCGGCCGGGCGATGCGGCCAGGCCGAGGCGGGCCAGGGAGAGTGCGGCATCGGGGCGGCCGCCGGCCAGCGCGGCCGCGGCGGCCCGGCCGGCGGCGACCGGGACCAGGTCGTCGGCGCCGGCCGCGGCGGCGTACCGGGCCACGGTGGCGTCGTCGCCGCGCCGGCGGGCGGCGGCCAGCGCCCGGGCCAGCACCGCCCGGCGGCGCGCCGGGGGAGTGCTGCCGGCCACCGCGTCCCGGGCCAGCGCGTGCCGGAACCGGAGCACCCCATCGGGTCCGGCCAGCAGCAGGCCCCGGGCGGTCAGCCGGTCCACCGCGGCGGCCAACTCGGGCGCGGGCAGGTCGCTCACCTCGGCCAGCCGGGGCAGATCCACCTGCTCGCCGAGCAGCGCCGCGGCCTGTGCGGTGCCGAGCAGCGCGTCGGGCTCGCCGGCGAGCCGGGCCAGTACGAGCGCGGCCAGGTGCGGCGGCACCGGCCCGGCGGCCAGCGCGGCTGGGTCGCCGCCGGCCACCAGCAGCTCGCCGATCCAGAACGGGTTCCCGCCGGTGCGCTCGTACACCGCCCTGGCCAGCGCGGGCTCCGCTGGCCGGCCGGTACGCGCGGTGACCAGTTCGGCGACCTGCGCCCGGGTCAGCGGACCCAGGTGCACCCGGACCGCGGCGGGCCGGCTGGCCAGGATCGACACGACCGCACCGACCAGCCGCGGCCGGGCCGCCTCGGTCACCTCCCGGGTGGTGGCCAGCAGCAGCGCGGGCAGCGTGACGGCCCGCGCCAGCTCGCCGATGAGCGTCAGGCTCGCCGCGTCCAGCGCGTGCAGGTCGTCCGCGACCAGTACCCCGGGGCCGTCCCCGAGCGCCGCCCGGACCACCTCCACCCCGGCCGCGAGCAGCGCCCGCGGCGCCACCGCACCGTCCCCGGCGGCCGCTACCTCGGCCGCGAGCGGCGCGGCCGGCCCGGCGGCGAGCCCGCCCCGGTCCTGCTGGGTCAGCGCCCGGTACGCCGCGGCCCGCCCGGCCGGTGGCTCGCGTCCGCTCAGCGCCTGGGCGGCCCAGTCGTGCGGCATGGCCGGCTCGGGCCGGCCGCCGCCGGCCAGCACCGCGACCGGCGCCGGCTCGAGCGCGGCCAGCACCCGCGCCAGCAGCGTGCTCTTGCCGATCCCGGCCTCGCCGCTGACCAGTACGACCACCGGCCCGGCGGCCGGTTCGAGCGCCAGCCGGCGCCAGCCGGCGAGGACCGTGGCCACCTCGCCGTCCCGTCCCACCACCGGCGCACCAGTCACGAACCCTCACGGTAGTAACAAGTGCGTACAGACGCCGCGCCGGCCGGCGGCGAAGCTGGGCGCCGTGGTCGAACCCCCGCCGCCGGCCGTGTCGGCCGGCCAACTCACCCGCACCTTCCAGCGCACCCGAAAGGCAGCTCCGGTCGCCGCACTGGACCGCCTCGACCTCACCATCGACGCCGGCGAGATACACGGGCTGCTCGGCCCCAACGGCGCCGGCAAGACCACCCTGTGCAAGATCCTGGCCACCGTCCTGCTGCCCACCGCGGGGACGGCGAGCGTGCTCGGCCACGATGTGGTCACGAGCACGGCGGTCGTCCGCCGGCTGATCGGCATCGTCTTCGGTGGCGAGCGCGGTCTCTACGGTCGGCTCACCGCGCGGCAGAACCTGCGCTACTGGTCGGCCCTCTACCGGCAGCCGGCCGCCGCCGGGCGGGCCCGGGCGGACCGGCTGCTCGACCGGGTCGGGCTGGCCGACCGCGCGGACGACCGGGTGGAGACCTACTCGCGGGGGATGAAGCAGCGCCTGCACCTGGCCCGCGGCCTGATCGGCGACCCGCGCGTGGTGGTGCTGGACGAGCCGACCACCGGCCTGGACCCGGTGGCCGCCCGGGAGTTCCGCGCGCTGGTCACCGAGCTTCGCGCGGAGGGCCGGACGGTGCTGCTGACCACGCACGACATGGCCGAGGCGGAGGCGATCTGCGACCGGGTGTCGCTGATCGACGGCGGCCGGCTGCTGGCCACCGAGGACCCGCGCACGATCGGCCGCTGGCTGAGCACGTACGAGCGGGTGCAGGCGACCGGAGTGCCGCCGCAGCTCGCGGCGCAACTGGCCGAGCTGCCCGGTGTCGCGGCGGTGCTGGACCAACCCGGCGGCGGCATCCGGGTGGAGACCGACGCGCCCGGCGCGGCCGGCCTGGTGCTGCGCCGGCTGCTGGACGCTGGCGTCACCGCCGTCGGTACCGCCCGGCCCAGCCTGGAAGAGGTCTACCTGCACGTCATCGGCCAGCGCGGGCTGCGGGTATGACCGGCACCAGCGCGCTGCGGGGGGTCGCCGCCGCGGCCAGGTTCGAGGCCGCCACCCTGCGCCGCTCGCCGGACGACCTGATGGCGCTGCTGAACGCGCCGCTGCTCGCGGTGATGTTCCTGGCGATCACCCGGCACGCGCACCGGGGCGACCTGGCCGGGTACGCGGTGCTCGCGCCAGCGGTGATCACGGTCTGGGCGATGGGGCTGCTGGTGTCCGGCGAGATCATCGATCAGGAGCGGTGGAACGGCACGCTGGAGGCGATGCTGGCCACGCCGACCCCGCTGCAGGTGGTCGTGCTGGGTCGGGTGGCCGTGGTCACCGCGATCAGCCTGCTGTCCATTGTGGAGAGTTGGCTGGTCGCCCGGGTCGGCTTCGGCGTCGCGATCGCCGTGCCGCACCCGGGGATCTTCGCGGTGACCCTGCTCTGCACCGGGCTGGCGATGGCCGGCACCGCGACCGCGATGGCCGGCACGTTCGTGCTGGCCCGCTCCGCCCGTACCTTCCAGAACTCGCTGAGCTACCCGTTCTACGTGCTCGGCGGCGCGCTGGTGCCGGTGGCCCTGCTGCCCGGCTGGCTGCAGCCGGCGTGCCGGGTGGTGTTCCTGTCCTGGGCGACCGACCTGCTGCGGGACGCGTTGGCCCCGGCCGCCGTGCCCCACCTGCTGCCCCGGCTGGCCGCCGTGCTCGGCCTCGGCGTGCTCGGCTGGCTGGCCGGCTTCGCGATGCTCGACCGCATCCTGGACCGGGTCCGCCGCACCGGGACGCTGGCCCATGCCTGAGCCCCGGTCCGGCCGCGCGGCCGGCACCCTGCTGGTGCTGCGCTACTCGGCGGCGAGCGCGTTCGCCGACTTCAGCACGATCTACACCTGGCGCACCTGGACGCTGGGCTGGCTGTCCCGGGTGCTCTGCCAGGTGGCCTTCTTCGCGTTGATCGGCCGGCTGCTCGGCGCCCCCGAGCAGGGCCGGTTCCTGCTGGTCGGCAACGCCGTGATGATCGCCGCGCTGGAGAGCATGTTCGTGGTCGCCTCCACGACCTGGGAGCGGCGGGCCGGCACGCTGCCGCTGCTGCTGGCCGCGCCGACCGAGCCGGCGCTCGTCTTCGCCGGCCGAAGCGTGCAGTGGCTGGCCAGCGGCAGCGCCACCGCGATCATCTCGCTGTGCGGGCTCGGCCTGGCCTTCGGGCTGCCGCTGCACCTGACCACGGTGCTGGCCGCGGTTCCACTGGTGGTCCTGGTCTCGGTGAGCACGTACTGCTTCGCGCTGGTGCCGGCCGCGCTGGTCCTGCGGGTCATGCAGCTGCGCAACGTGGTCGCCAACCTGACCATGCTGACGATGATGACGTTCTGCGGCGTGCAGGTGCCCACCACGTTCTGGCCCGGCTGGGTGCAGGGCGTGGCGTCGGCGCTGCCGCTGACCCACGGCCTGGCCGCCGTCCGCGCCGCGCTGGCCGGCGCCGACTGGTCGGCGGTGCTGCCACAGGTCGGCGCCGAGGTCGCGCTCGCCGCCGGCTGGCTGGCCGCCGCGGTGCTGGCGTTCCGCCGGCTCGCCGAGCACGGCCGGCGGGACGGCAGCATCGAGTTCGGCGACTGACCGGGGCCGGCCGGCCGTTCGGTTGGCTCGACGGGCGAACCGCCGCGCTACCCGCCGACGCAGGTCCGGTCGGCCCGCTGGCCGGAGGGGATGAGCCGGCTGCCGGACGGGTGGGTGACCCGGATCCGCCCGGCTCGCCCGGCGACGCCGGCCAGGGCGAGGCCGGCAATGGCGGCGGCGGTGATCAGGGCGAAGGCCGGGCGGAAGCCGGCGGCGGTCGGGGTCGGGCCGAGTAGCAGCGTCAGCAGCGCCAGCGTGATCGCGCCGGCCAGGTACTGCGCGGTGGTCAGCAGCGCGCCCGCGGTGCCCTGCCGCTCCCGCGGCACGTCGTGGGTGCCGATGATGAACATCGAGGTGTAGATCAGCCCGTGTCCGAGTCCACTGAGGACGATCCCGGGCAGCAGGTCGACGGCGTAGGACGGGCCGGTCAGGGTGACCGTCAGCCAGAGCAGGCCGGCGGCCGCGATGCCGAAGCCGGCGGTCAGCACGGTCGCCGGGGCCAGCCGCCGCACGGCCCGGCCGGCCGCCACGCTGCCCGCGGTCACCAGCAGCGCCAGCGGTAGGAAGGCCAGCCCGGCGCGCAGCGGCCGGTATCCCTTGGCGGCCTGCAGCAGCAGCGTGAGCAGGTAGAACTCGGATCCCACGCTGGCCATGTAGAGCGCGGTCGCGGCCGCCCCGACCCGCAGCGACCGGGTCCGCCGCAGCACCGGGTCGATCAGCACGTCCCGCGCGGTGCGTTCGTTGCGGACGAACCCCAGACCGAACACCGCCGCCAGGCCGAGGCAGCCGAGCGTGGCCGGCGCCCGCCAGCCGTACCCGGCGCCGAGGGTCAGCCCCAGCACCAGGGCGAGCGCCGTCCCGGTGCCGAGCACCGCGGCCACCGCCGGAATCCGCCCGCCCACCGCAGCCTGGTCGGGCCCGACCCGGTCGGGGGCGATCCAGGCCGCGGCGCCGAGCGCGCAGGCCAGCGTGAGCGGCACGCTGAGCAGGAACGTCAGCCGCCAGGAGGCGGTGGTGAGCAGCCCGCCCAGGATCGCCCCGGCGGCCAGCCCGGTCGCGCCGATCGAGCCCCAGACCGCGACCGCCCGGCTGCGCGCCGGCCCGGCCGGCCAGGTCGTCCCGATCAGGCCGAGCACCGCGGGCTGCAGCAGCGCCGCGCAGAGGCCCTGCCCGCCGCGGGCGGCCAGCAGCACGGCGCCATCGGCCGCGGCGGCACCGGCGGCGCTGGCCAGCCCGAACGCGGCGACCGCCACGATGAACAGCCGGCGGGCGCCGACCCGGTCGCAGATCCGGCCGCCGAGCACCAGGAACCCGGCGAACAGCACCGCGTACGCGCTGACCACCCACTGCGCGGCCGCCGGGGCCAGGTGCAGGTCGGCGGCGATGCTGGGCAGCGCGACGTAGATGATCGAGTAGTCGAGCGCGATGACGAACTGCGCCAGCGACAGCAGCACCAGGACGGCCATGCCGCCATCCTCGAACCTTCACACTAGTGTGAAGGAAAGTCCCGTCGTGACGGAAAGCCCGGTCGGAAGGAGCCGCCATGCGGATCGGTGAGCTGGCCGCCCGCACCGGGGTGGCCGCCCGGCTGCTGCGCTACTACGAGGAGCAGGGCCTGCTCACCCCCGACCGGGCGGCCAACGGCTACCGCGACTATGCCGAGCGGCTGGTCGACCACGTCGCGCAGATCCGCGGCCTGCTCGACGCCGGCGTGCCCACCCGGATCATCCGGCAGATCCTGCCCTGCCTGGACAACCCCTGCACCATCCACGTCACCGACGCCACGCCCGACCTGGTCGCCGCGCTCGAACTGCACCGCGCCCAGATGGATGCCCGGATCAGCTGCCTGACCCGCAACCGGGACGCGATCACCGGCTACCTGACCGCGCTGCAGGCCGCCAGCTCCTGACCGCTTCCCGGTCGACCGCAGCAGATCCCGCCCCGCGACGCGTGTATGGGGCGGAGGTCGATCTGGTGGAGGAACCGTGACGTTCGAGGAGTTCGTGCAGGAGCACCAGGCGCAGCTGCTGCGCTTCGCGACCGTGCTCTGCGCGGACCGGAGTCTCGCTGAGGATGTCGTCCAGGAGGTGCTGATCCGGGTCCACAACCGGTGGGACGTGCTGCGCGGGTACGAGCGACCCGAGGCGTACGTCCGGAAAATGATCGTCAACGAGCACCTGTCCTGGCGGCGGAAGTGGTCGCGGCAGGTACCGGCGGCCGAGGTGCGGCCGCCGGGGGAGATCCCGGACCACGCCGCCGGGCACGCTGACCGGCAGGCGCTGATCGCCGAGCTGGCCCGGTTGCCGGCCCGGCAGCGCACGGCGCTGGCGCTCCGCTACTACTGCGACCTGGCCGACCCGGCCATCGCCGAGGTCATGGGCTGCCGGCCGAGCGCCGCGCGGGCCTACATCGCCCGCGGCCTGGCCGCCCTGCGCGTGGCGAACGCGGCTGGGCTCACGCTGATTCTGGAGGACTGACAGATGCGTACCGAGGATGACCTGCGCGCCGCGTTCACGGCCCTGGCCGCCGCCGCGCCCAGCTCAACCGACCTGCTTCCCCGGCTCAGCCATGCTGAGCCGCCGCCGCGCCGGCGGCGTACCGTGCCGGTGCTGACCACCGCCGCCGCGGTCCTGGCGATCGGGATCGCGGTCCCGATCGCCGTCACCCGGACCGACCCGCGGCCGTCGACAATGCAGCCCGGCCGGCAGCCCGGCTGCTCAGTGGCCGCTGCCGACCGGGTGTTCTTCCGGGTCGACCCGGTCCCCGGCGCCAACCTCGAGCACAGCCATGGTGTGAGCTGCCTCAGCCGCGGTGCCTACCTGCTGGACGCCGGCGGCGGCCTGATGGGCACCCTGCAGGTGTGGCGGCCGGGTGCCTTCGACCCGACCGAGGTACGGCGGGGCCGCCCGGTGACGATCGCGGGCCACCGCGGCTACATCGGCACGTTCACTGTTCCCACCGGGCTGCGGCCGCAGGCCGGTCCCGGCACGCCGACGTCGTCGCCCGAACCGGCGCCGGACCGGTCGACCGCCGCGCTGGCGCCACTGCACGGGCTGGCCTGGGAGTACGCCCCGGACGCGTGGGCGACGATCAACGAGGCGGCGCGCGTCGGGAGGCAGGACAGGTTCCTGCCGCTCGCGCTGAAGGTCGCCGCGGCCGTGCACGCCGGGGACCCGGTGCCGCTGCTGGTGCCGCTGCGGCTGAGCTACCTGCCGGCCGGCCTGGTATCCACGAACATCGGGGCCAGCCGGCCCGACCTGGCCGCGGAGTTCGGCGCTGCCGCCGACTTCGGCTTCACCCGGAACGGCACCGGCGGCTGCGGCGCCGTCCAGCGATGCGGCGCACCGCTGGACGTCAGCGCCGAATACAGCTCCGACACGTCGCTGCGGGGCGTGCCCGGCCGGCCGATCCGGATCGGCGACCACGAGGGGCGGCTGGTCCCGGCGGTGATCCCGGATCGGGACGGCCGGGACCGCCCCGCCCCGGGCCGCCCGCCGCAGGTGTGGGTCCTGGTCGGCCACTGGCGCATCATGGTGACGGTCAACCAGGCCGACCTCGGGCTGACCACCGACGACCTGATCCGGATCGCGGCCGGCGCCACCCCGGCGGCCAGCCAGACCGACCGCTCGACCTGGTTCGACGCGCGCAGCGCGCTGCCGTAAGGAGAACCGGCCGGTGGGTGACCGGCGCGGACCGGCCGCCGGCCGCACCGTGGGGCTCGCGGGGGCTCGGCCCCCGCGGCCAGCATGACTGGCGAACCGGCGAGCACGTCGTGCGAGCAGAGTACGGCTGAGCCAGTGGGGGTCGGCCCGATCGGGCCGACCCCCACTGGCTCGCTATGCCTCCAGTTCGCTGCGCGTTAGTCCGCGGCGATCGCGTTGAGCACGTTCAGCCGGGACGCCCGCCGGGCCGGCAGCCAGGCGGCGATCACCCCGGCCACCGCGGCCAGCACCAGGTACGTCAGCAGCTGGCCGACCGGGAAGCTCAGCTCGGTCACGCCCTGGTTGACCAGCGCCCGTTGCAGCGCCACCCCGAAGGCACCGCCCACCACCAGGCCGAGCAGCCCGCCGAAGACGGCGATCACCACCGACTCCACCCGGACCATCCGTTTGACCTGGCGCCGGCTCATCCCGACCGCCCGGAGCAGGCCCAGCTCACGGGTCCGCTCCAGCACCGACAGGGCGAGGGTGTTGATGATGCCCAGCACCGCGATCAGCACCGACAGCGCCAGCAGCAGCGACAGGATCTGCACGACCTGGTTGATCTGGTCGGCCTGGTCCTTGACGAACTGGCTGCGGTCCTGCAGCTCCACATTCGGGTACGGCTTCACCGCCGCGTCCAGCTCCCGCCGCACCTGCGCCTTGTCGGCGTCCGGCGAGGCCTTCACCAGCGCCACCGCGTACAGCTTGGCGTCGTGGAAGTGTGGGGCCAGCGTCTGGTCGAGCACGTAGTTGCCGACCAGTTGGTTGTCCGCGTAGGTGCCGGCGATGGTCAGCGGCGAGCTGGTGCCGTCCCGGAAGCTGACCGTCAGCTGCTGGCCGAGGTGCCAGCCCTTGTCCTTGACCACCTTGTCGGAGACCAGCATGGTGCTCGGGTTGAGCCCGGACACCGAGCCCTGCTTCTGCTGCAGCGAGATCGTGTTGCCGATCGCGGCCGGGCTGGTCGCGATCGCGTTGGTCTTGTCGTCGCCGACCTTGACCGAGTCGAACCGCAGCCCGTCCACCTGGGCTACGCCCTGCTGCGAGCGCAGCGCCGACATCGTCTCCTCGGAGATGCCCGAGGTGTTCGAGTCGAGCACGTAGTCCGCGCCGAGGGCGCCGTTGATGATCGTGCGGACCGACCCCTTCAACGAGGCGCCGAGCACGCCGACCGCGCTGACCAGGGCCAGCCCGATCATCAGCGCGGCGGCCGTGGACGCGGTCCGGCGCGGGTTGCGCATCGCGTTCTCCCGGCCCAGCCGGCCCGGGATGCGGCGGGTGAACAGCGCCCCGATCAGCTTGCTCACCGGCCGGCTGACCAGCGGGGAGAGCAGCGCCACGCCGAGGAACGCCAGCGCGGTACCGACGCCGAGGATGGCCAGGCCGTGCCCGGTCAGGCCGAGCGTCATGCAGACCACACCGAGCGCCAGGACGATCAGGCCGCCGATCGTCTGCCGGGTGAGCGAGCGGTCCGCGGTGGCCGCGTCCCGCATCGCCGCGACCGGGGCGATCTTCGCCGCCCGCCGCGCCGGGATCAGCGCCGCGGCCGCGGTGACCAGCACGCCGACCGCGAAGGCGGCGATGATCGTGCGCGGCAGCACCAGCGTGGGCCCGGGCGGGAACTCGGCGCCGAACGTGTTGAACAGCGCCTTGAGCCCGAGCGCGACCCCGATGCCGGCGAGCAGCCCCACCGCGGACGCGATCAGGCCGACCACCACCGACTCGCCCAGCACCGAGCGGGTGATCTGGCGGCGGCTGGCCCCGAGCGCCCGCATCAGCGCGAGCTCCTTGGTCCGCTGCGCGATCAGGATCGAGAACGTGTTGAAGATGATGAACGCGCCGACGAACAGCGCGACCCCGGCGAACACCAGCAGGAAGGTGTTGAAGAAGCCGAGGCCCTTCTTGATGTCACTGGCCTGCTCGTCCGCGAACGCCTGGCCGGTGATGGCCTCGGCGCCGCTGGGCAGCACGGTGGCGATCCGGTCGCGCAGCGTCTGCTGGCTGACCCCGTCCTTGGCGGCCACCTGGACGTCGGTGAACGCGCCCGGGATGTCGAGCACCTTCTGCGCGGTCGGCAGGTCGAACATCACGTACGTCTCGCCGCCGAGCGAGTTCTTGCCGTCGGCGTACCTGGCCAGCCCGACCAGCTTGAACCTGCCCTGCCCGATGCTGGTCAGCAACGTGACCTCGTCACCGATCTTGTGGCCGGACCGCTCGGCGTAGTCCGGGTCCATGATGATCTGGTCCGGGCCGCGCGGGGGATTGCCCTCGACGATCCGCTGCTGGTTCAGCAGCGTGGAGTCGACCCAGTTCGAGCCGATGTTCGGCGCGCCGTTGTTCCTGACCGGCTTGCCGTCGGTGCCGACCACCAGCGCGCTGCTGAAGATCGAGCCCTGCGCCTCGGCGACGCCGTCCACCTTGGCGACCGTGTCCACGACGGTGGCCGGCACGTTGCGCCGGGTGCCCTCGTCGCTCGGGTTGTCGTCGCTGCCCAGGTCGGACTGGATGGTGCCGCGCACCTCCACCGCGATGTTCTTGCTGACGGTGGTGAACAGGTCATCGAAGGTCTGGCCGAGGCTGTCGGTGAGCACGAACGCGCCGGCCACGAACGAGACGCCGAGCACGATCGCCAGGGCCGACAGCAGCAGCCGGAGCTTGCGGGCGAGCAGTGACTTGACGGTGGCGCGGAACATCAGGCACCAGCCACCGGAGCGGCGTGCTGACCGGAGGGCAGCCCCTGGGCGGCGGCGTCCAGGCTCTTCATCCGGTCCAGCACCGAGTCGGCGGTGGGCGCGTGCAGCTCGTCCACGATCAGGCCGTCGGCCAGGAACAGCACCCGGTCGGAGTACGCCGCGGCGGACGGCTCGTGCGTCACCATCACCACGGTCTGGCCCAGCTCGCTGACCGAGTACCGGAGGAAGCCGAGCACCTCGGCGCTGCTGTGCGAGTCCAGGTTGCCGGTGGGTTCGTCGGCGAACACCACCGACGGCTTGGTGATCAGCGCCCGGGCGCAGGCCACCCGCTGCTGCTGGCCACCGGAGAGCTCGGTCGGCCGGTGCTTGAGCCGGTCGCCCAGGCTGACCGCGCCGACCACCGCGTCGAACCAGGCCTTGTCCGGCTTGCGGCCGGCGATGGCCAGCGGCAGCGTGATGTTCTCCTCGGCGGTGAGCGTCGGCAGCAGGTTGAACTGCTGGAACACGAAGCCCACCTTGTCCCGGCGGAGCTCGGTGAGCTTCTTGTCAGACATGGTCGACAGAGCGTCACCACCGATGTAGACCTCGCCCGCGCTGAACGTGTCCAGCCCGGCCAGGCAGTGCATCAGCGTGGATTTCCCTGACCCGGACGGGCCCATGATCGCGGTGAACTCTCCAGCGGTGAAGTCGGCCGAGACACCGGCCAGCGCGGTCACCTGAGTCTGCCCGGATCCGTAGACTTTTCGCAGGTCAACTGCTTGGGCCGCCGCCGTCGGCCGGCCCGACCCGGTCACGGTTGTGGTCACGAAAACCTCTCCCCTCGTCTGGTCGCCCGCGGACCGTATGCGATTTCTGCTGTGGGTTGGCTGAGTTGCAACCCTGCGGTGGGCGACCGAAGTTTTTCCTGTTGCGGTCACCGTAGGTGCCCGGCGGGCCCCGGTACATCCGGTATCCGCCCGAGTCGTCTCGGGGGTTACCCCGATCTCAACGGTCGGGGTGGCCGCCCCTGTGCCCTGGGCCTAGCCACCCGGTCGATCTGTGCCCGTCCGGGCACCTGATGCCGTCGGTTCCACCCCCGCGAACGAACCTAATCGGCATAACACCCCTGGTCATCAGCCCTACGGCTAAGCCATCTCAACCTTCCGGTGGAGCCACGATCAACCGTGCCTCAGCCGTCGCCGGCCCTTCGACGGGCACCTCGGCGGGCCGCGCGGACGGTGCCGGATCGGCGGGACCGGCGGCGGGGGAGCCAGGCTCAGGATACGGCGGCGGGGTGCCGCCGTGCGCCGGGCAGAGCGGCTTGTGGTCGCACCAGCCGCAGAGCCGGCTCGGGCTGGCCCGGAAGTCGCCGGTCTCCCGGGCCCGCTCGATCGCCCGCCAGATCGCCAGCAGGGTGCGCTCGAACCGGGCCAGCTCCTCCGCGTCCGGGGCGTAGGTGAGCGTGTCGCGGTCGCCGAGGTACATCAGCCGCAGCTGCCGGGGCACCTCGCCGCGGGTGCGCCAGAGCACCAGCGCGTAGAACTTCAGCTGGAACAGCGCGTGCGTCTCGAACGCCTCACGCGGGATGCCACCGGTCTTGTAGTCGACCACCCGGACCTCGCCGGTCGGCGCCACGTCCAGCCGGTCGACGTAGCCGCGCAGCAGCAGGCCGCCGTCCAGCAGGGTCTGCACCAGCTGCTCGCGGGCGGCCGGCTCCAGCCGGCGCGGATCCTCCAGGGCGAAGTAGCCGGCCACCATCTCCCGGGCCGACTCCAGCCAGCCGGCCAGCGCCGCGCCGTCCGGGTCGTCGGCGAACAGCTCGGCCGCCGCCGGCTCCGCCTCGGCCAGCCGCTGCCACTCCGGTTCGACCAGGCCGGCCGCGGCCGGAAAGGTCCGCTCCGGGGCGGGCAGGTCGAACAGCCGGTCCAGCACCGCGTGCACGACCGTGCCGCGGACCTTGTCCCGCGTCGGCAGCTGCGGGATCCGGTCGATGCTGCGGAACCGGTACAGCAGCGGGCAGGTCTTGAAATCGGCCGCCCGGGACGGCGACAGCGAGCCCAGCACCGGGGCCGGCAGGTCGACCGGACCACCGTCCGGCGCGCCGACCGGACCGCCCTCCGGCGCGTTGACCGGACCACCGTCCGGCGCGCCGGTGGCCGGGTCGGACGTCGCGGTGGTCATGCCGGCAGCCTAAGCCGACGTACCGACAGGAACGGCGCCGGCCCGCCGGGCGGTCAGAGCCAGGCGACCCGGCCTGGTGGCCAGGCCAGCACGAACGCCCGGCCGACCAGCAGGCTCTGGTCGATCGGCCCGAACACCCGGCTATCGCTGGAATCGCACCGGTTGTCGCCCATCACCCAGAGGTCCCCGGCCGGGACCGTCGTGGGCCGGAAGTCATCGGTGCCGTTGCACGCCGGTTCGACGTACGGCTCGGTCAGGGCCTTGCCGTTGACGTACACCTTGCGACCCTTGCCCTCGACCGTCTCACCGGGCAGCGCGACCACCCGCTTGATCAGGTCGTCGTCGTCCACCTCGAAGTCCGGCGGGCGGCGGAACACCACGACGTCACCGCGGTGCACCGCGTGCAGGTGGTAGGCGACCTTGTTGACCAGCACCCGGTCGCCCTCGAGCAGCGTCTCGTGCATCGAGCCGGACGGGATGTAGAACGTCTGGATCGCGAACGTGCGGATCAGGAACGCCGCGACCAGCGCGAACGCCACCAGGAACGGCCACTCCAGGGCCCGCCGCCGGCGCGCGCGGCGGCGCGCGATGGCCCGGGTCGGGTGCTTGCGGGTCGGTGGGCGGGTGTTGCCGGCCTCGGTCTCCCGGGTCAGCAGCTCGTTCGCCGGCACATACCGGCGCAGCACCTCGGTCGCCTCGTCCACCCGGGCCGGCTCGTAGACCGGCTGCTGCGGCAGGGCCGGCGGCGCGTCCGGGTAGGCCGGAACAATTGCCTGCGACCGGGCCGCCAGCGGGTCGGCCGGCCCGCGCCCGGACCGGGACGTGTCCGGCTGCACCGGGTACGCCGGCACCGCCCGCAGCGGTGGCTCGGCGTAGCTCTGCGCCGCGTCGGCGTCGTAGACCAGGTGCCCGGTGCTCTTCGGGCCGGCGTAGCGGGAGTCGCTCTCGACCGGCCCGGCGCCGGCGCGCCACGGCTGGTCCGGCTCATACCACTGCGGCCCGGGCCCGTTCACGTCGTACGGCACGTCGGCCGGCCCGGACCCGTTCACCGACCGCGGCACTCCGCCGGGCCGCTCCGCCTCGGTCGGGAAGCCCGCCGCCGACCCGTTGCCACCCGGCCCGGCGGGCCCGGATCCGTTCGCGTACGGCGTGACCGCGCCGCCCGGTCGCCCGCCCGGACCCGGCTCGGCCCGATGGTCGTAGCCGTTGACCGGTGTGTCGCGGTAGCCGTCCGGCCGGCCGCCCCGGCTCTGCTCGGCGCGATGGTCGTAGCCGTTGACCGGCGGCGTGTCGCGGCCCGGAGGTCCGCCTGGCCGGCCACCCGGGCCGGACTCGGCGCGGTGGTCGTAGCCGTTGACCGGTGTGTCGCGGTAGCCGTCCGCCCGGCCGTCCCGGTTCTGCTCGGCGCGGTGGTCGTGGCCGTTGGCGGGTGTGTCGCGGTAGCCGTCCGGCCGGCCGTCCCGGTTCTGCTCGGCGCGGTGGTCGTGGCCGTTGGCGGGCGGCCGGCGGCTGTCCCCGGCCGGGCCGGCCAGCAGGCCACCGGCCGGCGGGTAGCCGACGCCCGGGCCGTCCTCCGCAGGCTCGTACGGCCGGTGCCCGATGCCGCTCACGTACGGCGTGCCGCCGCGCTGCGGGTACCCGCCCGGGTCGCCCCGGCCGTCGTAGCCGTTCAGGTACGGCTGGTCCGGGCCCGGGTAGCCGCCCGGGCCGGTGGGCCGGCCCTGCTCGGCGCGGTGGTCGTAGCCGTTGGCGTACGGCGGGCCAGCCCGCCCCGGCCGGTTCTGCTCGGCGCGGTGGTCGTAGCCGTTCGGGGGAGGCGGGCCCGGGTCGTCCTGCCGGTGCTGGCCGGCGCGGTGGTCCTGGCCGTCGGCGTACGGCGTGTCGCGATCCGGGTACCCGCCCGGCGTGGCGGGCCGGGCGCCGTCCGGGCCGACCTGGCCCCGGTCGCCGGTGCCGGCCACGCCGTACGGTGCCCTGCCGGCGGGTGGGCCGGCGGGTGGGCCGGTCGGCGGGAAGCCCGAGCCGGCGGGCGGGTAGCCCGAGCCGGCCGGCGGGTTGTCCCGGGCCGGGTAGGGCACCGGCCCGGGGCCGTACGCCGGCCGGTAACCGGTGCCCGGGTTGTCCGCGGCCGGCTCGTCAGCCCGGTGCTCGGCGCGGTGGTAGCCGTACTGCGCGTCGGCACCGGCCGGGCCGTCGCCCGGGCCGGCATAGCCGGGCTGACCTGCGCTGTAGGGGGCGGCCGGGGGCGGATAGGCGGCCGGGCCGGGCGGCCGGTAGTCGGCGGACCAGTCGTTGTCGGCGTCGTCGTAGCCGGGCTGGTGCCCGCTCACTGGCGGATAGCCCTCGTCGTACCCGTAACGATCATCATCAGCCGCGAAGGCAGGATACCCGCCGACCGGCGGTAGGCCGCGGGAACGTCCGGACTGTTCGTCGGCCGGGTCGGCCGGCCGGGGCTCGCCCCACTGCGGCGGCACCTCGGACGGCTCCGGCGGTCGTCCGGAACGGGTCACGTCACTCACGGTAGGTCACGCGGCGCCAACCCGCTGCCCCCTGGGCTCCAGGTATCCCCACCCACGTAGCATCAAACCATGTCGGGGCAGGGTCAGGGCAGGCCGCAACGGCCGCCGCGCACATCGGGCGGCGGGCTGCCGGTGGGGCGGTTCTTCGGCGTGCCGATGTTCTTCGCCCCGTCCTGGCTGATCGTCGCATTGATCATCACGGTCAGCTATTCCGACGTGGTGTCCAAGAGCGTCGACAACATCAGCCAGGCGGGCGCGTACGCCGTCTCGTTCGGCTTCGCGGTGTTGCTGGCGCTCTCGCTGCTGGCACACGAGTTGGGGCACACCGCGGTCAGCCTCGCCCTGGGCACCCCCGTCCGGCGGGTGGTCATCTTCCTGCTCGGCGGCGTCTCGGAGATCGAGAAGGAGCCCACCCAGCCGGCCGAGGAGTACCTGGTCGCGGTCGCCGGCCCGCTGGTCTCGCTGGCCCTGGCCGGGCTCGGTGGCTGCCTGCTGCCGCTGGCGACGGAGGGCACGGTCGCCTGGGCGGTGCTCTCGCTGCTGATCTGGAGCAACCTGGCGGTGGCGATCTTCAACCTGCTGCCCGGCCTGCCGCTGGACGGCGGCCGGCTGCTCCGCGCCGCGGTGTGGTGGAAGTCACGATCGCGCCTCACCGGTACCCGGGCGGCGGCCTGGGGCGGCCGCGGCGTGGCCGGGCTGGTGCTGTTGATCGGCGCGGTCACGATCCAGCCGGAGGATGGGCTGGCGTTCGGCAACCTGGCGCTGGCGGTGCTGCTGGCCACGTTCATCTGGATCGGCGCGTCCCAGTCGCTGACCGCGGCGACGGTGACCAGCCGGCTGCCCGGGCTGCGGCTGGCCCAGCTGATCCGGCCGGCGCTGCAGGTTCCGCCCGACCTGCCGATCGCCGAGGCCTTGCGCCGGGCCTGGCAGACCGGCACCCGGGCCCTGGTCGTGGTCGACTCGACCAGCCGGCCGCGGGCGGTGGTCTCCGAGGCGCACGTGATGGCGGTGCCCGAGGCGCGCCGGCCGTGGACCCCGGTGGCCGACGTGGCCCGCCCGGTCGAGCCCGGCCTCACCCTGACCGACTCGCTCACCGGCGAGCAACTGCTGGACGCGCTGCGTCAGCTGCCCGCCTCGGAGTACCTGGTGGTGGGCCGGGACGGCGGCGTGGTGGGCGTGCTCGCCGCCGTCGACGTGGCCCGGGTGCTGCAGCAGGGCCGGATGCCGTCGGGGGCGCCGGCGTGACCGTGCCCCCCGGCGGCCTGCTCTGTTCCGCTCTTCGCTGGCTGGCGCTCGCTGCGATGCTCGCTCCGGAAGCCGCCTCGTGACCGGGGGACGTCCGGCCGGCCCGTTCCGGCCGGGTGACCGGGTGCAGCTCACCGACCCAAAGGGCCGGCTGCACACCGTGCTGCTGGAGGCCGGCAAGGCCTTCCACACGCATCGCGGCGCGGTCGCGCACGACGACCTGATCGGCCGGCCGGAGGGCATCGTGGTGACCGCCACCTCCGGCACCCCGTACCTGGCGCTGCGCCCGCTGCTGGCCGACTACGTGCTGGCGATGCCACGCGGCGCCGCGGTGATCTATCCCAAGGACGCGGCCCAGATCGTCTCGATGGGTGACATCTTCCCGGGCGCGCACGTGCTCGAGGCCGGGGCCGGCTCCGGCGCGCTGACCTGTTCGCTGCTGCGCGCGGTGGGGGAGTCCGGCCGGGTCAGTTCGTACGAGCGGCGGGACGATTTCGCCGCCGTCGCCCGGGCCAACGTAACGAAGTTCTTCGGAATCGAGCCGCCGGGTTGGACGCTGACCGTCGGCGACCTGGCCGAGCACAAGCCGCCCGCCGCCGGCCCGGACGTGGACCGGGTGATCCTCGACATGCTGTCCCCCTGGGAGGTGCTGGACACGGTCTCCGCGGCCCTGCTCCCCGGTGGGGTGCTGATCGGTTACGTGGCGACCACCACGCAGCTGTCCCGGTTCGTGGAGGCGGTGCGCGAACACGGCACGTTCACCGAGCCGGCCGCCTGGGAGACGTTGCTGCGGCCCTGGCACGTGGTCGGGCTGGCGGTCCGGCCGGAGCACCGGATGATCGGGCACACCGCGTTCCTGGTCTCCTCCCGGCGGCTGGCCGACGGCGTCGTGCCGCCGACCCGGCAGCGCCGCCCGGCCAAGGCGGCGGCCAGCACGGACGAGCGCCCATGATCGGCGCGACCACTGCCCCGGCCCCCGGTCGGGCACCATCCGGCCAGCTCAGCCGGGCAACCCCGGGTGCCGGGCCGGTGCCGCCCGACCGCTGCGGCGGCGGGTCGGCCGGCCGCGGCTCAGTCCGCGTCCGGGCCGGCGATCGGCGCGCCGTCGTCGGCGCGCTCGACGTGGATGCACTCACCCGGGCATTCCTTGGCCGAGTCCAGCACGTCCAGCCGCAGGTGCGCCGGCACCGGCACGTGCGTGCCGGCGAGCGTCCGCAGCTCACCATCGGTGTCCTTGACGTAGGCCAGCCCATCCACGTCGAACTCGAAGACCTCGGGTGCGTACTGCACGCAGAGGCCGTCTCCGGTGCAGAGATCCTGGTCCACCCAGACCCGAAGCGGTTCAGCCATGCCCCTCGCCCCCTCTCCCGAGGCCCGGTCCACCCGTCCGCCACCAGGGTATGTGGGGGCACCGGGCAGGCTGGCGGGCGGGCGGCTGCGTGATGTTCGTGTTACGGCAGGCCACCGGAATGCGCCGACTGGCCGATGCTCTGTGTAGGGTGACTTGACCGCCGAAATCCTGCGGGAGGTGGGTGATCGTGGCCGCTGAGAGGGACGACGCGGAGGTCCGTGCCTCCAGGTACGAGAAGGAGGTCCACGACCTCACTACTCAGGTCTCCTTCCTTGAGGAGGAGGTCGCCATGCTGCGCCGTCGGCTGACCGAGTCTCCGCGGCACCTTCGGGTGCTCGAGGAGCGGCTGGCCGAGGCGCAAGCGCGGGTGACCGCCTTGAACGAGCGCAACGAGAAGTTGGCGAGCACCCTCCGGGAGGCGCGCGACCAGGTCGTCGCGCTGAAGGAGGAGGTCGACCGGCTGGCGCAGCCGCCCAGCGGCTACGGCGTCTTCCTGCAGAAGTACGAGGACGGCACGGTGGACGTGTTCACCGGTGGCCGCAAGCTGCGGGTGGCCGTCTCGCCGAACGTCGACGTCGAGGCGTTGCGCAAGGGCCAGGAGGTCATGCTCAACGAGGCGTTGAACGTTGTGGCGGCGCGCGAGTTCGAGCGGGCCGGCGAGGTGGTGATGCTCAAGGAGGTGCTGGCCGACGGTGACCGCGCGCTGGTCATCGGGCACACCGACGAGGAGCGCATCGTCTACCTGGCCGACACGCTGGCCGACGAGCGGATCCGGGCCGGTGATTCGCTGCTGCTGGAGCCGCGGTCCGGCTACGTCTACGAGCGGATCCCGAAGAGCGAGGTCGAGGAACTCATCCTGGAAGAGGTCCCCGATATCGACTACAGCGATATTGGCGGCCTGTCGTCCCAGATCGAGCAGATCCGGGACGCGGTCGAGTTGCCCTTCCTGCATGCCGACCTGTTCCGGGAGCACCAGTTGCGGCCGCCGAAGGGTGTGCTGCTGTATGGCCCGCCCGGCTGCGGCAAGACGCTGATCGCCAAGGCGGTGGCGAACTCGTTGGCCAAGCAGGTCGCCGCGCGTAGCGGCAAGGAGGGGGAACAGGCCGGGAAGTCGTTCTTCCTGAACATCAAGGGCCCGGAACTGCTGAACAAGTACGTCGGTGAGACCGAGCGGCACATTCGCCTGGTCTTCCAGCGGGCCCGGGAGAAGGCCAGCGAGGGCCAGCCGGTCATCGTGTTCTTCGACGAGATGGACTCGATCTTCCGGACCCGCGGGTCCGGCGTGTCCTCGGACGTGGAGAACACGATCGTGCCGCAGTTGCTGTCCGAGATCGACGGTGTCGAGGGCCTGGAGAACGTCATCGTCATCGGCGCCTCCAACCGGGAAGACATGATCGACCCGGCCATCCTGCGGCCCGGCCGGCTCGACGTGAAGATCAAGATCGAGCGTCCGGACGCGGAGGCGGCCCGCGACATCTTCTCCAAGTACGTCCTCGCCAGCCTGCCGATCCACCCGGACGACCTGGCCGAGCACGGTGGCAGCCGGGAAGCCACGATCGGCGGGATGATCCAGCGCGCGGTGGAGCGGATGTACACCGAGACGGAGGACAACCGCTTCCTCGAGGTGACCTACGCCAACGGTGACAAGGAGGTCCTGTACTTCAAGGACTTCAACTCCGGCGCGATGATCCAGAACATCGTCGACCGGGCGAAGAAGATGGCGATCAAGGAGTTCCTGGACACCAACCAGAAGGGGCTGCGCATGCAGCACCTGGTGGCCGCCTGTCTGGACGAATTCCGCGAGAACGAAGACCTACCGAACACCACCAACCCGGACGACTGGGCCCGTATCTCCGGCAAGAAGGGCGAGCGGATCGTGTACATCCGCACGCTCGTCTCCGGCAAGGGCCCCGAATCCGGCCGCGCCATCGACACCGTCTCCAACACGGGGCAATACCTGTAGCGGCGATCCCTGCTCGCGGAGAGCGCTCGCCGGTGGCTACAGGTATTGATGCTGGCCCCGGGGCCGAGCCCCGGGTTCCCCGCGGTGCGGCGGGTTTGGGTTTGGTTCGGGGTCGGTTCCCAGATTGGGGGCCGGCCCCGCCGGTGGGTGGGGGTTGCTCGCTTCGCTTCGCCGGGGGCGGCTCGCATGTTGGCCCGGGGGCCGAGCCCCCTGGGACCCCGCGGTGCGGCGGGTTTGGGTTTGGTTCGGGGTCGGTTCCCAGATTTGGGGGCCGGCCCCGTCGGTGGGTGGGGGTTGATCGCTTCGCTTCGCCGGGGGCCGCTCGCATGTTGGTCCAGGGGGCCGAGGCCCCTGGGACCCCGCGGTGCGGCGGGTTTGGGTTTGGTTCGGGGCCGGTTCCCAGATTTGGGGGGCCGGCCCCGTTTCGTTGGGGTCTAACTCCGGCGCGAAGCGCGCGTCAGGCTGACCATTCCGGCGTGCAGCGCATCAACCGGGTGGGGTGCCGGGGTGTGGGCGGCGTAGCCGGTGGGGCGGCACCAGTCGCCGGGGCGGGCCTGACGGTTGGCCGGGGAACCGAAAACTCCGGGCGGGGGTGTGGGCGGGGCAGCGGGGGACGGCTCAGATGGTCCACCAGGCGGTGGAGTGGGTGTTGCCGGCGGGCAGGGCGAAGCGGATGTGGCTGAGCGTGGCGCGGTCTGGGACGGCGAAAGCGACCAGGCCGTGGACGGTCCGGCCGGGCGGCACCGGCTGGTCCTCCGCGAGCGCGCCGGCCAGTTGCAGTGGCACCGACCGGTACGCCCGGCCGGCGGTGTCGAACACGTAGAGGCCGGCCGTGCTGGTCCGGTACGGGTGCTGGCCGACGTTGGTGATCTCCACCGGGGCCGCCACGCCGTGGTAGCCGGCCGGCATGCGGTCGGCGCTGCGGGCGTCGGTCAGCTGCCCGAACCGCACCCGCACCGAGGCGTCGACCAGCGGCCCGGCCGCCGACCCGGCGGGCCCGGAACCGGTCAGCGGCACGGTCTGGCCGGCCTCGACCGCGCCGGCCGGCGGCGGCAGCGCCTCGATCACCGGCTGGTCGGGCAGGCCGGCCAGTGGCCAGTCGGTCGGCCCATCCAGGTCGAAGCGGAACGCGGCCGGGGTGAAGCCGGCGCCGGGCGGGCTGAACGCCAGGAACCCCACCACCGTCTCGCCGGGCGTCAGCTCCGGCCCGACCGGCAGGGCCGGGTGCTCCGCGTCGAAGCCGAGGTGGACCTGGCTGGTGACCAGGTCCGGCTCGGGCGCCGGGTGGCCGGCCGCGTCGACCAGTTCGTAGGGCAGCTTGACCGGCAGGTCGAGCCGCCGGTCCGCCAGGTTGCGCACCTTCACCTGCACCCAGAGCACCGGCCCGACGCGGTCCGCGGTGCCCGGGAAGGACGCCTGCACCGCCAGTTCGAACCGCGTGCCGGCCACGGTCAGCACCCGCGGGCCGGCGACGGCCGCCGTGACCGGCCCGGCTGTGCCGCCGGTGCAGCCGGGGAACGCCAGCGCGGCCGCCAACCCAAGCATGATCATCTTGCGCATTCGGACCCTTCCCCACACTTGCGCGACCCGCCGCAGGCAAACCAGCCGGAGTGTCGGCTATCAGACCAGGTCGTCCGGATCGTCTGGACATGGGGGACGCCGGCCGGGCAACTCGGGCGGGTGACTGCCGCGGTGCGGACGGCGATAAGGGGCGTGCTGCGACGCTCCGGTGCCGGCCGCTACCCGTAGGCTGGTGCAATGACGGTGCGTCGCGTGGTCGGGACCGAGGTCGAGTACGGGATCTCCGTTCCCGGCCAACCCGGGGCCAATGCGATGCTGCTGTCCTCGCAGATCGTGAACGCGTACGGCGGCCGGGCCGACTCGCCGCGGTCGCGCCGGGCCCGGTGGGACTTCGAGGAGGAGTCGCCGCTGCGCGACGCCCGCGGGTTCGACCTGGGCAGCGCGCTGGGGCCGGAGTACCTGGAGGCCGAAGACGACGCCGGCCTGGCCAACGTCATCCTCACCAACGGCGCCCGGCTGTACGTCGACCACGCCCACCCCGAGTACTCCACGCCCGAGGTCACCAACCCGCGCGACCTCGTGCTGTGGGACAAGGCGGGCGAGTCGGTGATGGCCGAGGCGGCCCGCCGCGCCGCGATCAGCGTGCCCGGCCAGCCGCCGATCCAGCTGTACAAGAACAACACCGACAACAAGGGCGCGTCCTACGGCGCCCACGAGAACTACCTGATGTCCCGGTCCACGCCGTTCGCCGAGATCGTCCGGCACCTCACCCCGTTCTTCGTCTCCCGCCAGGTCGTCTGCGGGCAGGGCCGGGTCGGCGTCGGCCAGGACGGGCGCGGCGAGGGCTTCCAGCTCTCCCAGCGGGCCGACTTCTTCGAGGTCGAGGTCGGCCTGGAGACAACGCTCAAGCGGCCGATCATCAACACCCGGGACGAGCCGCACGCCGACGCCGAGCGGTACCGCCGGCTGCACGTGATCATCGGCGACGCCAACATGGCCGAGGTCGCCACATACCTCAAGATCGGCACCACCTGCCTGGTGCTGGCCATGATCGAGGACCGGTTCCTCACCCTCGACCTGTCCGTGGACGAGCCGGTGCCGTCGCTGCGCGCGGTCTCGCACGACCCGACGCTCAAGCACCTGCTGAAGATGCGGTCGGGCCGGTCGCTGACCGCCGTCCAGCTGCAGATGGAGTACCTGGAACAGGCCCGCAAGTACGTGGAGGACCGGTTCGGCACCGACGTCGACGCGCAGACGGTTGACGTGCTGGCCCGCTGGGAGTCGGTGCTGACCCGGCTGGAGCAGGACCCGATGCTGTGCGCCCGCGAGCTCGACTGGGTGGCCAAGCTGCGGCTCCTGGAGGGCTACCGGTCCCGCGACGGGCTGGGCTGGGGCTCGTCCCGGCTGCAGCTGGTCGACCTGCAGTACTCCGACGTTCGGCCGGACCGCGGGCTCTACCACCGGCTGGTGGCCCGCGGCTCGATGGAGACGCTCATCGCCCCGGCCGAGATCGCCCGCGCGGTCGACGCGCCGCCGGAGGACACCCGGGCCTACTTCCGCGGCGAGTGCCTGCGCCGGTACCCGACCCAGGTGGCCGCCGCCTCGTGGGACTCGGTGATCTTCGACCTGGGCCGCGAGTCGCTCGTCCGGGTGCCCACGCTGGAGCCGCAGCGCGGCACGAAGGCGCACGTCGGCGCCCTGCTGAACCGTTCGCCGACGGCCGAGGCGCTGGTCGAGGCGTTGCAGCACTGAGCGACGGGTGAGGTGTGCTCGCGGAGGGCGCTCGCCGGGGTCGCTCCGTCATGTTGGCCCGGGGGCCGAGCCCCCCGGAGCCCCCGCGGTGCGGTCGGTGCCGGTTCGTGGTGGTGTGATTTTCGCCGGGGGCGCTCGTGGGGGACCGCTCTCGTCGTGCTGACCCGGGGGCGGAGCCCCCGGAGCCCCCGGAGCCCCGGAGCCCCCGGAGCCCCTCGGTGTGGTGGGCGCCAGTTCGGGGGGTGGCGGCGGGCCCGCGGGACCACACAGCGCGGCGGCCACCGGTTCGTGGGGTGGTGCGGTTCGTTGGAGGCGGCGCCGGGGCCGCTCGGTCAGGCTGACTCGGGGGCCGGGCCTCCGGCGGCGAGCAAGGTGTTCGCCCTGGGCGGAGATACTCGGCGGGTGGATGACCCCCGGGTTCGTGCCCTTGTCGGTGCTGCCGACTAATGTCGGGATCACACCGGGGTTCGCGGAGGTGCCAGGATGCCCACTCGGGACTCAGGCGGAGGCCAGTCGAAGGCCACTCGCCGGCAGGACGAGGTTGAAGAGGTCGAGGAGACCGTCGAAGCCTCGGCCGACGTTCAGGAACGACACGACAAGCTGACCGAGGACGTCGACGCGATCCTCGACGAGATTGACGAGGTCCTCGAGGAGAACGCGGAGGAGTTTGTCCGGCAGTACGTGCAGAAGGGCGGGCAGTAGCCCGGCCGAGGTGATCCGCGACGCCGTGCCGCGATCCCGCCGGCCCAGCTGATCACCGTCCCGGTATGGTGCGCGCGTTCCGCGCACCGTACCCGCGGGCCCGACCGGGCCCGCTGTCGCAGCCGACCTGATGGCGCCCGCCATCGCCGACCTGCAAGGAGCCACGTGGCTGGAGTCGCTGGACCAGGAGGGAGCCTCCCTCAGCACCTGTTCACTCCTGGTGTCTCCTCGTTCGCCGAGTTCCTGGCCCAGGCGGCGCCGGACCTGCTGCCGGGCGGCCGGCAGCTGCCGCCGGGCAGCGCCGCCGGGCTCTCGCCGCAGGCCACCACGATCGTCGCCGCGATCTACGCGGACGGCGTGCTGATGGCCGGCGACCGGCGGGCCACGATGGGCAACATGATCGCCCAGCGGGACACCGAGAAGGTGTTCGCCGCCGACGACTACAGCCTGATCGGGATGGCCGGCACGGCCGGCATCGGGATCGAGATGACCCGGCTGTTCCAGCTCGAGTTGGAGCACTACGAGAAGATCGAGGGCACCGAGCTCACCCTGGACGGCAAGGCCAACCGGCTGACCACGCTGATCC
The DNA here is from genome assembly GCA_963714145.1 of uncultured Actinomycetota bacterium. GTDB lineage: Bacteria > Actinomycetota > Actinomycetes > Mycobacteriales > CADCTP01 > JBBWZH01. The sequence continues at coordinate 1,594,143 of OY970235.1, forward strand.
GCAACAACCTGAGCGCGGCCATGCAGGGGCTGGTCGTGATCCCCCTGTTCGCCGGGTACGACCTGGACGCGGACGACCCGGCCGACGGCGGCCGGATCTTCAGCTACGACATCACCGGCGGCCGGCACGAGGAGCACCAGCATGCCGCGGTCGGGTCCGGCTCGGTGTTCGCCCGCGGCGCGCTGAAGAAGCTCTGGCGGGCCCGGATGGGCCGGGACGAGATCGTCCGGGCCGCGGTGGAGTCGCTGTACGACGCGGCCGACGACGACTCGGCCACCGGTGGCCCGGATCTCACCCGCCGGCTGTTCCCGATGGTGCTGCTGTCCACCGCCGACGGCACCAGCCGGGTGCCGGACGACGAGATCGGCACGGTAACCGAGGCGATCGTGGCCGAGCGCACCGTGAACCCGGGGGTGTGACGCGATGACGATGCCGTTCTACGCCTCCGCCGAGCAGGTTATGCGTGACCGCTCGGAGTACGCCCGCAAGGGCATCGCCCGGGGCCGCAGCGTGGTGGTGCAGACGTACGCCGACGGGGTGCTGTTCGTCGCCGAGAACTCGTCCACCGCGCTGCACAAGGTGGGCGAGATCTACGACCGGATCGGGTTCGCCGCGGTCGGCCGGTACAACGAGTTCGACACCCTGCGCACCGGCGGGATCCGCTACGCCGACCTGCGCGGCTACTCCTACGACCGGCGCGACGTCTCCGCCCGGGCGCTGGCCAACCTGTACTCGGCGACGCTCGGCGAGATCTTCACCAACCAGCAGAAGCCGTTCGAGGTGGAGATCTGCGTCGCCGAGGTGGGCGAGACCTCCGCCGACGACCAGCTCTACCGGCTCACCTACGACGGCTCGGTGAACGACTTCCCGGACTTCGTGGTGATGGGCGGGCAGGCCGAGGCGATCGGCACGCTGCTGCGCGAGTCGTACCGGCACGAGGCATCGCTGGCCGAGGCGGTCGGTGTCGCGGTGAAGGCGCTGGCCGGCGTGGGCGGTGAGAGCGGCAAGCTGCGCGAGATCCCGGCCACCCAGCTGGAGGTCGCCGTGCTCGACCGGAACCGGCCGAGCCGCAAGTTCAAGCGCATCCTCGGTGGCGCCCTGACCGCGGTGCTACCCGCCCCGGAACCGGAGCCCGAGCCGGAGCCGGAGGCACCCGCCGAGGAGCCCGCCGGCGCCGAGACGGCCGAAACCCCGCCGGACGGCGAAGCAACCTCCTGACCGTCCCAACCGTGGATTACGCAGCACTCACGTCTGACGACAGGATGTCACCAGACATGTCGAGGTGCTGCGACAGTCCCGGGGGAATGCCATGCCTGTCAGACCCGCCGTCCGCGGTGTGCTCGCTCTGGTGGCGGTCAGCGGCCTGATCTGCGGCGGTGCCGGCGTCGCCGCCGCGGCGGCGCCGGATGGCCAGGTCACCGTCACGACCGACCGGCACTGCAATGGGGGATACGTCGACGTCACGGTTGCCAACCGGACCGCCGGGCCGGCCGAGGTGCTGATCACCAGAGGCTTCGAGCTCGGCGCCCGGGACGGCGAGCCGCTGATATTCCGACCGATCCGGCTGGCCGCCGGGGGCGTCGAAACCCGGCGGCTGCAGCCGCTGCCGGGGCCGGTCGAGTCGCCGATCGTCGAGTGGCACTTCTGGCTCGGGCCGGTGGCCGAGGGCGTGCCGCTCGCGGGAGTGACCGTGCTGCCCTGCCCGATCCGGGTGGACTTCACGATCCGGGTCAGGTCGGGCGTGCCGTCCACCCCGATCGAGGTGTGCCCGGCCCTCGGCTTCGGACAACCGCGGCACGGAACGGCACGCCGGGCCGGCCGTTTCGACAGCGGCATCAGCTACACGTCCGACCGCGGCTACGCCGGCCCGGACACGTTCAACTACAGCTGCGCCGGCGCCTTCGCCCAGTTCGGCACGGTGTCGATCACCGTGCTGCCCGGGCCAGCGGGCCGGGCCAGGCCGGTGCCGCCGGCCAGGCAGGCCCAGTCCCAGCCGCCGCGGGCGGCCACACCGCCGCGGGCGACGTTGCCGGCGACCGGGACTCCGGTCGGGGCGGAGCTGATGGTCGGTGCCGGGCTGGTCGGGTTCGGGATGGTGGGCGTCCTGCTGGGTCGGCGGCGGCGCTGTGGGGCGATCCGCTAGCGAGGCTCACGCGCCGTCCCGCCCTGAGCGCCGTAGGGTGACAGGCATGGATCGGCGCATCTTTGGTATCGAGAACGAGTACGGGGTCACGTGCACGTTCCATGGGCAGCGGCGGTTGTCGCCGGATGAGGTGGCCCGGTACCTGTTCCGCCGGGTGGTGTCCTGGGGCCGGTCCAGCAACGTGTTCCTGCGCAACGGCGCCCGGCTCTACCTGGACGTCGGATCGCACCCGGAGTACGCGACGCCGGAGTGCGACAACCTGGTCGACCTGGTCGTGCACGACAAGGCCGGCGAGCGCATCCTCGAGGGCCTGCTGGTGGACGCCGAGCGGCGGCTGCACGAGGAGGGCATCACCGGCGACATCTACCTGTTCAAGAACAACACCGATTCGGCCGGCAACTCGTACGGCTGCCACGAGAACTACCTGGTCGCCCGGCACGGCGAGTTCAGCCGGCTGGCCGACGTGCTGATCCCGTTCCTGGTCACCCGGCAGGTGATCTGCGGCGCCGGCAAGGTGCTGCAGACCCCGCGCGGCGCGGTCTACTGCGTCAGCCAGCGGGCCGAGCACATCTGGGAGGGCGTCTCCTCGGCGACCACCCGGTCGCGCCCGATCATCAACACCCGGGACGAGCCGCACGCCGACGCCGAGCGGTTCCGCCGGCTGCACGTGATCGTCGGCGACTCGAACATGAGCGAGGCCACCACGCTGCTCAAGGTCGGCTCGACCGACCTGGTGCTGCGGATGCTGGAGGCCGGCGTGGTGTTCCGTGACCTGACGCTGGAGAACCCGATCCGGGCCATCCGCGAGGTCAGCCATGACATCACCAGCCGGCGCCGGGTGAAGCTGGCCAACGGTCGGGAGGCGACCGCGCTGGATGTGCAGCGGGAGTACCACCAGAAGGCGGCTGACTTCGTCGACCGGCGCGGTGGCGACGCGACCACCAAGCGGGTGGTCGAGTTGTGGGGCCGGACGCTGGACGCGATCGCGGCCGGCGACCTGTCGGCGATCGACCGGGAGATCGACTGGGCCACCAAGTACCAGTTGATCGAGCGGTACCGGGCCAAGCACGGGCTCTCCCTGTCGTCCCCGCGGGTGGCCCAGCTCGACCTGGCCTACCACGACATCCACCGCGGCCGCGGCCTGTACTACCTGCTGGAGCGCAAGGGCGCGGTCGACCGGGTGACCGGCGATGTGGCGATCTTCGAGGCGAAGAACGTGCCGCCGCAGACCACCCGGGCCCGGCTGCGCGGCGAGTTCATCCGCCGCGCCCAGGAGAAGCGCCGCGACTTCACCGTCGACTGGGTGCACCTGAAGCTCAACGACCAGGCCCAGCGCACGGTCCTGTGCAAGGACCCGTTCCGCTCGGTGGACGAGCGGGTCGACAAGCTGATCGCCAGCATGTAGGCCCTCCCGTCCCGGCCGCCGACGGCTAGGAGCCAGGGTGGGCGGCGGGGGAGAGGCGGACGGCGGAGCGGGGGCCGAAGGCTTCGCCCGGGCCACCCCAGGCCCAGCCCAGGCCGAGGTCGCCGCCGTCGTGCGCGGTCAGCGTGATCTCCTCGCGGAACCCGGCGGTCAGCTCCGGAGCGCCGCCCCAGCCGTACACGGCCCGGGCGGCGCCGTCCGCCCGCTCGGTCCGGCGCAGCCGGAACGTCCGGTGGAACGGGGCGTTGGAGGAGACCGACACGTACTGGATGCCGCCGTCCTCGCCCCGGGCCAGCACGCCGTGCTCCTGGTAGGCCGGCTCGCCGGGCTGGTCGACCCCGATGTCGAGGACGACCGCGGCGCCGTCGGCGACGGTGCGCACGGTCAGCGTGCCGTCGAACTCGCTGCCGTCCTGGTCGATGCCGCGGCCGGCGTACCGGCCGGCCCGGCCGGCCAGGACGGCGGTGAGGTCAGGTTCGGCCGGGGCGGTGGCGCTGGCGGGCGGCGGCTGGTCCGGCTCGGGCTGGGTCACGGCGTGGCAGAGTATCCGGTTTGCGCCTGGCCGCCACCGGTGCCCCGCCGGCCATTTCCGCGGAGCCGTTGACAGCCCCATCCTCGCGTGTACCGTGTGTAGCAGAACATTACTCTGAGTAGCACCTGCGGCACCCGCCGGCCCGACCCGCGCCCGCCGGCGTTTCCCCGCCGCACAACCAGGAGGTGCATGCATGACCGCCCTCTACCACGGCGTGGCCACCGTCGAAGACACCACGGACCGAGCCATGACGGCCCTCTACCACCAGTGGTACAACGCCGTTGTCGACGGTCTCCGGCTCGACGCGAGCACCTTCCAGTTGCTGCAGCCGAGCACCCCGCTGAACGGCAGCGTTGAGCAGCTCTGGACCTACTTCAACACGATCCCGCCGCACTCGCTGGTCAGCAACATGCAGCTCAACGGCCTGCACCGGTTCTACGACGAGTACCGGGCCGTGGTCAGCAGCCTGATCAGCCACCCCGGCGACCCGATCTCGATGGCGCAGGAGTCACTGAACTACCAGTACGGGTTCGTGCACGGCGTGCCCAACTTCGGCGCCACCCTCCAGGAACTGCGGGACGGCATGGTGCACGCGCCATCCCGGTCGTTCGCGTTCAACAGCGCGACGCAGAGTGCGGACACCTCCAACACCTGGGCCAAGGACGCGATCGGCGGGATCTGGAACTTCTTCGAGGCCGGCAGCACCGGCCCGTGGGCGGCGGTCCAGGAGAAGGCCGCGGCCGGCCAGGTGGTCGTCTCGGTCTCCTTCGACCACGTGCTCTGCTACGCGGCCACCCCGGCCAGCTGGGACAATCTGGCCGCACTGGCCGCCGCGTACGCGATCCGGGACGAGCGGATGTGGCCCGGCGTCCCGAACTGGAACACCGTGTTCGGCCCGACCGGCACCCTGCAGCGGCTGCTCACCGACCTGGTCGTCGTCGACGGCATCAACATGTCGATGACCTCGACGGCCGACTACGACATGACCGAACAGGAGATGGTCCGCGCGCAGGGCAAGGTCGGGTTCTTCCCGTTCTACTGCCCCGACACGGCCGACGGCTTCAACTCCTCGATCTCCTTCGACACCCGCGGCACGATGACCGTCACCGCGGCCAGCCCGATCGGCCATCCACTGGTCCTCGGCGCGGTCGCGACACCGGCATCCACACTCCTCAAAGGTCACATGACTCACCGCTAGGGGGTGGTGGGAACGCCGCGGGTGGCCGATGTCGGGCGCCCGCGGCACACCCACGCCTGGCCCCGCCTGCGCCCGGCCGCAACACCGATGGCCTAGGGTCGGGGCATGTCCTCCCGCCGAGCTGAGCGGCTGGTCAACCTCGTCCTCTGCCTGCTCTCCACCAGGCAGTACCTGACTGCGGAACGGATCCGGGCCGCGGTGCCCGGTTACGAGCCGGATGACGGCAATGAGAAGGCTGACGACGCGTTCAAGCGCATGTTCGAACGCGACAAGGCGGAGCTGCGCGAGCTCGGCGTGCCGCTGGAGATCGGCCGCAACAGCGCGTTCGACACCGAGGACGGCTACCGGATCGCCCGCCGCGACTACGAACTCCCGGACATCTCGCTCGCCCCGGAGGAGGCCGCCGCGGTCGGGCTGGCCGCGCGGCTGTGGAAGTCGGCCGGGCTGGCCGAGGCGGCCCGCGGCGCACTGCTGAAGCTGCGCGCGGCCGGCATCGAGGTGGACCCGGTCGGCCAACTGGACGTGGAGCCGCGGCTGGACGCCACCGAGGACGCGCTGCACCCCTGCCTGGACGCGGTGCAGTCCGGCCGGGCGGTCGCGTTCACCTACCAGAAGCCGGACGGGGCCAGCGAGCGGCGCGAGGTGGAGCCCTGGGGGGTCGTCTCCTGGCGCGGCCGGTGGTATCTGGTCGGGCACGACCGGGGCCGGGACGCGGCCCGCTGCTTCCGGCTGTCCCGGGTCAACGGCGCGGTCCGCCCGATCGGGCCGGACCGCGCGGTCAAGGTGCCCACCGGGATCGACCTGGTCGGCTACGTCGCCGCGTTCGACCCGGGCGACCAGCGCAAGCTGACCCGGTTGCGGGTCCGGCACGGCGCCGCCACCGGGCTGCGCCGGATCTCCCGGCTGGTCGAGCGTGGCGACGAGACCGGGCTGGACACCGATCTCCTCGAAACCTGGTACGTCGACCCGGAGTGGATCGCCGACCGGATCGCCGGGCACGGCGCCGCCGTGGTCGTGCTCGACCCGCCCGAGGTCCGCGACGCGGTCATCCACCGGCTGCGCGCCCGTGCCGCCCGGCCGGACGGCAGTGTCCCGGCCGCCGGTGTTCCGAGGGCCGGCGTCCCGGGGGCCGGTGTCCCGGGGGCCGGGGCGGTGGGCCGTACCGCCGATCCGGCGGGGTCCGGCCGGCCGGTGGCCGACCTGCGGGCGGCTGACCAGCGGCCGGCGGCTGACCGGCGGCCGGCTGACCAGCGGCCGGTGGCCGACCTGCGGGCGGCTGACCAGCAGCCGGTGGCTGACCAGCGGCCGGTGGCCGACCGGCGGCCGGCTGACCAGCGGCCGGTCGCTGGGGACGGCCGGTGACGACGACGGCGGACCGGCTACCGCGGCTGCTCGCGCTGGTTCCGTACCTGCTGGCCCGGCCCGGCATCCCGGTCGCCGAGGCGGCCGCCGACTTCGGCGTGACCGAGGCGCAGCTGCGCCGAGACCTGCAGCTCCTCTGGGTGTGCGGGCTGCCCGGGCACGGCCCCGGCGACCTGATCGACCTGTCCTTCGAGGGCGAGACCGTCACCGTCGGGTACGACGCGGGGATGTCCCGGCCGCTGCGGCTGTCCGCGGACGAGGCGCTGGCCATTGTGGTCGCGCTGCGCACCCTGGCCGACGTGCCCGGCCTGCAGGAGCGGGACGCGGTGGAGCGGGCGCTGGCCAAGGTCGAGGCGGCGGCCGGCGGGGCGGCCGAGGCGGCCGGCGCGGTCGCGGTCCGGGTGGAGCGGTCGGACCGGCGGCTGGCCGAGGCCCGCCGCGCCCTGGACCAGGGCCGCGCGCTGCACCTGAGCTACTACGTGGCGGCCCGGGACGAGACCACCGAACGGGACGTCGACCCGGTGCAGTTGCGGGCCGTGGAGGGCCGCTGGTACCTGGAGGCGTGGTGCCGGCGCGCCGAGGGGATGCGGCTGTTCCGGCTCGACCGCATCGACGTGCTGCAGGTCCTGGACGAGCCGTCCCGGCCGCCGGCCACCGCCCGCCCGCGCGACCTGTCCGGCGGGGTCTACCAGCCGGCCGCCGAGCACCCGCTGGTCAGCCTGCGGCTGGGCCCGGCCGGCCGCTGGGTGGCCGACTACTACCCGTGTGAGTCGGTCGCCGACCTGCCGGACGGCGGCGTGCTGGTGACGCTGCGGGTGGCCGATCCGACCTGGGTCCGCAGGCTGGTGCTCGGCTTCGGCGAGGCGGCCGAGGTCCTGGCGCCGGACTGGCTGGCGGACCAGGTCCGCACCGAGGCGTGCGAGGCGCTGGCCGCGTACGCCGACTAGCCTCGGCTGGGCCGCAGTCGGCTGCGCCGCCCACACCCCGGCACCCCACCCGATAGATGCGTTTCACGCCCCGAGGCGATCCGCAGGCCGCCGGCGCCGAAGTGCGCATCACTTGGGCGGGGGTGCCGGTGCGTAGCCGCAGCGGGCAGGGACCGCCCACCCGTCCGGCGCAGCGCCCGACACAGCCGGTGACTGCCGGCCGCGGCCTGAGCGGACCTCCCGGTAGGGTGCGGGCGTGCTCATCCTGATCGCCTGGGGCGCCGCGGCGGTGTTCGCGGTGCTCGTCTTCGGCATCGTCGGATATGAGCTGGTCGGGCACGTCAGGCGGCTGCGGCGGGCGGTCGAGGCGGCCGCGGGCGATGTGCTGCCGCAGGTGCGGGCGCTGGTGCCGCCGGCCAGCGCGGGGCGGCACCGGGCGTCGACGGAAAAGTGAACGGCCGGGTTCACCCGGTCGAGGGTCGGCGCTTCCCGCCGGATGTGGTCGTAGGATGGCGGCAGGCCCCGCACCCGGCGGGGAATTACCCCCGCCGATGTCGTCGTCTGAGAGGCCGCTAGTCATGGCAGGTCTTGGTGCCCCGGAAATTATCATCATCGCGATCGTGATCTTCGCGCTGTTCGGCTACAAGAAACTGCCGGACGCGGCCCGCTCGGTCGGCCGCTCGATGCGGATCTTCAAGGCCGAGACCAAGGGCATGCAGGAGGACAACGTGCAGGCCAAGGCGCAGGCCGAGCACGTCCGCAGCCCCATCGAGGGCACCCCGGTGCCCCCCGTGGTCGTGCCGCCGCCGGCGCAGGCGCCCACCCAGGCGCCGTCCAGCACACCGACCTCCGACTCCCGCTGACCGCCGGCTGACGCCCGGCGCCAGCCGGCCATCTCACCGTGACCGCACCGAAGCTGTTCCGGATGCTGTCCCGCCGTCGGACCCGCTCGCCCGACGGCTCGATGCCACTGCGCGAACACCTCGTTGAACTTCGCCAGCGGCTGATCAAGGCGATCTTCTTCGTGGCTCTCGGTGCGGTCGCCGGCTGGTTCCTCTACCCGAACATCATCGAGCTGCTGAAAGAGCCGTACTGCCAGATCCCGATCGAGCACCGGGGCGACTTCGGCGGCCCTCCCGGCACCTGCTCGCTGCCGTTCTTCGGCCCGCTGGACGGCTTCGTCCTCCGGTTCAAGGTGGCCGGTATCGCCGGCCTGGTGCTCAGCGCGCCGTTCTGGCTCTACCAGCTGTGGTCGTTCGTCACCCCGGGGCTGCGCCGCGGCGAGCGGCGCTGGACGGTGGTGTTCGTCTTCGCGTCCACGCTGCTGTTCGCGTCCGGCGCGGTGCTGTCGTACTTCACCCTGGGCAAGGCGCTCACCCTGCTGGTCAACATCGCCGGCCCGGGCACGGTCGCGGTGATCGAGATAACCCGGTACGTCGGCTTCGTCATGACGATGCTGCTGGTGTTCGGCGTGTCGTTCGAGCTGCCGCTGCTGGTCGTGATGCTCAACCTGGTCGGCGTGGTGTCCGCGGCGCGGCTGATCCGCTGGCAGCGGATGGCGATCTTCCTGATCTTCGTGTTCGCCGCCGTCGCCACCCCCAGCCAGGATCCGATCAGCATGTCCATGCTGGCCGTGCCGATGTGCCTGCTGTTCGAGGCGGCGATCCTGATCGCCTGGGTGCACGACCGGCGCAAGGCCCGGCGGGAGGACGTCGAGTCGTTCCACGACCTGTCCGACGACGACGCCTCACCGCTAGACCTGACCCGCTCCTCCCTCGACTGAAGGGGATGACGCGGGCGGGAAAGAGCGCACCGGTAGGCGCGGGGGGCTACGGTCCGCGTCGTGACCCACGTCGCTGCTCTTGTGGCCAACCCGAGTGCCGGGCGTGGTCGCGCCGCCCGGCTGGTCGAGCCGGTGCGCGCCGCGCTGCACGCGGCCGGCCTGGAGGTACTGCTGCTGGCCGGCCGGTCGGCGGGCGAGTCGGTCGCGCTGACCCGGGCGGCGGTGGCCGACGGGGTGGCCGCGGTGGTCGCCGTCGGCGGTGACGGGCTGGTGCACTGGGTGGTGCAGGCGCTGGCCGGCACCGGCGTCCCGCTGGCGGTCGTCCCGGCCGGCACCGGCAACGACTTCGCCACCGTGCTGGGTGGCCCGCGCGACCTGGGCAGCCTGGCCGCCGCGGTCGCCGCCGGCCGGTCGGCCGAGCTGGACGCCGGCCTGGCGGTGGTGGACGAGGCGCCGGGCCGCAGTGCGGCAGCCGACCGCTGGTGGACCGGGGTGCTGTGCGCCGGGTTCGACTCGGCGGTGAACGAGCGGGCCAACCAGATGCGCTGGCCGCGCGGCCCGCGCCGGTACGACCTGGCGGTGTTCGCCGAGCTGTCCGCGCTGCGGCCGCGCCGGCTGGTGCTGACCGTCGACGGCAAGCGGCAGGAGCACGAGATGACCCTGGTGGCGGTCGGCAACGGGCCGCAGTACGGCGGCGGGATGCGGATCTGCCCGGCCGCCCGGATGGATGACGGCCTGTTCGACATCACCGTGGTCGGCCCGCTGCGCCGGGCCGAGCTGGTCCGGCTGAAGCCGCGGCTGCGTACCGGCCGGCACGTCGAGCACCCGTCCGTCCAGGTGATCCAGGCCCGATCGGTCCGGTTGGAATGCCCGGACGTGATCGCCTACGCCGACGGCGAGCGGCTGGCCCCGCTGCCGGTCACGCTCACCTGCGTCCCGTCCGCGCTGCGCGTGGTGGTGCCCTGAGCACGAGCGGCTGACCTGCTCTCTAGGCTGGAGGCATGACCAGCCCGGCGGACCAGTACGCCGCGGCGCGGCAGCGGGCGGCGTACCCGGCGCTGGCTGATTTCTCCGCCGGCTACGCCTTCGCGCTGGACCCGTTCCAGCTGCGGGCCTGCCAGGCGCTGGAGGAAGGGCTGGGCGTGCTGGTCTGCGCGCCCACCGGCGCCGGCAAGACCGTGGTCGGCGAGTTCGCCGTGCACCTGGCCCTGGCCGAGGGCCGCAAGTGCTTCTACACCACGCCGATCAAGGCGCTGTCCAACCAGAAGTACGTCGACCTGGCGGCCCGGCACGGGGAGGCCGCGGTCGGCCTGCTCACCGGCGACAACGCGGTCAACGGGGACGCGCCGGTGGTGGTGATGACCACCGAGGTGCTGCGCAACATGCTGTACGCCAATTCGGCCGCCCTGCACGGTCTCGGCTACGTGGTGATGGACGAGGTGCACTACCTGGCCGACCGGTTCCGCGGTGCGGTCTGGGAAGAGGTGATCATCCACCTGCCCGAGTCGGTCCGCCTGGTGTCGCTGTCGGCCACGGTCAGCAACGCGGAGGAGTTCGCCGACTGGCTGGTCAGCGTCCGCGGCGACACCCGGGTGATCGTGGACGAGCACCGGCCGGTGCCGCTGAACCAGCACATGCTGGTCGGCCGCCGGCTGTTCGATCTGTTCGTGGACGGCTCGGTGGAGGTCGACCCGGAGCTGGCCCGGCAGGTCCGGGAGCAGCAGCGGCACGCCGAGCCGGTCCGCCGCGGCGGCCGGCCGCAGCGCTGGCGCCCGCCCAGCCGGATGGACGTGCTGGACCGGTTGGACCGCGAGGGCCTGCTCCCGGCGATCACCTTCATCTTCAGCCGGGCCGGCTGCAACGCGGCGGTGGATCAGTGCGTCCGGTCCGGGCTGCGGCTGAACGACGAGAACGAGGCGGCGGAGGTGCGCCGGATCGCCGAGCAGCGCACCGCCGAGATCCCGCCGGAAGACCTGCACGTGCTCGGCTTCTACGAATGGCTGGACGGCCTGCAGCGCGGGGTGGCCGCGCACCACGCCGGGCTGGTCCCGGCCTTCAAGGAGACCGTCGAGGAGCTGTTCGTCCGCGGCCTGGTCAAGGCGGTGTTCGCGACCGAGACGCTGGCGCTGGGGATCAACATGCCGGCTCGGTCGGTGGTGCTGGAACGGCTGGTGAAGTTCAACGGGGAGACCCACGCCGACCTGACGCCGGGGGAGTACACGCAGCTCACCGGGCGGGCCGGGCGCCGCGGCATCGACGTGGAGGGGCACGCGGTGGTGCTCTGGGCGCCCGGGCTGGACCCGGTCCAGGTCGCCGGCCTCGCGTCCACCCGCACCTACCCGCTGCGGTCGTCGTTCCGGCCGTCCTACAACATGGCGGTCAACCTGGTCGGCACGGTCGGCCGGGCGGCCGCCCGGGAGCTGCTGGAGTCCTCGTTCGCCCAGTTCCAGGCCGACCGGTCGGTGGTCGGGCTGTCCCGGCAGATCCAGCGCAACACCGAGGCGCTGGCCGGCTACGCCGAATCGATGCACTGCCACCTGGGCGATTTCGCCGAGTACGCCGCGCTGCGCGCCGAGCTGACCGCCCGCGAGGCGACGCTGTCCCGGGACGGTGCGGCGAGCCGGCGGGCGGCCGCGGTCGAGTCGCTGGAGAAGTTGAAGGTGGGCGATGTGATCCGGGTGCCGACCGGGCGGCGGTCCGGGATGGCGGTGGTGCTCGACCCGGGGGTGCACCCGATGTCCGAGCCACGCCCGCTGGTGCTCACCGCGGACCGGTGGGCCGGGCGGCTCTCGCCGGTCGACTTCCCCGGCCCGGTGCAGCCGCTGACCCGGGTGCGGGTGCCGCGCAACTTCGACCACCGGTCGCCGCAGGCCCGCCGGGATCTCGCCTCCACGCTGCGCAACGCCCAGGTCGCGGACCCGGTCCCGGCGCAGCGCCGGCGGGGCCGATCGGGGGCCGCCGATGACGCCGAGGTGCAGCGGCTGCGCCGGGCCGTTCGGACGCACCCGTGCCACGGCTGCGCCGACCGCGAGCAGCACGCCCGGTGGGCTGAGCGGCATGCCCGGCTGCGCCGGGACACCGGCACGCTGCGCCAGCGGGTCGAGGGCAAGACGCACTCGATCGCGCGCACCTTCGACCGGGTCTGCGCGCTGCTGGAGCACCGCGGCTACCTCGCCCCCGGGGCCGGCGCCCCCCGGGCCGACGGTGGGTCCGACGCCGACGGTGGGCCCGACGCCGGTGGCGGGTCCGATGCCGGTGGCGGGCCCGAGGCCGGCGCGGTGACCCCGGCCGGGCGGCAGCTGGCCCGGATCTGGTCGGAGTCCGACCTGCTGGTGGCGGAGTGCCTGCGGGCCGGGGTGTGGGCCGAGCTGACCGGGCCGGAGCTGGCCGCCGCCGCGTCCGCGCTGCTCTACGAGTCGCGCCGGGACGATGGCAGCCCGGTCCGGGTGCCGGACGGGCCGGTCCGGGACGCGCTGGCGGCGACCGTCCGGCTCTGGGCGGAGCTGGAGGCGGACGAGCACGCGCACAAGCTGCAGCTGACCCGGGAGCCGGACCTCGGCTTCGCCTGGCCGGCGTACCGGTGGGCCCGCGGCGAGTCGCTGGATCAGGTGCTGTCGGCCACCGCGGACGCCGGCGTGGAGCTGTCCGCCGGCGACTTCGTCCGGTGGTGCAAGCAGCTGCTGGATCTGCTGGAGCAGTTGGGCGCGGTCGCCGCGCCGGGCAGCCGGCTGGCCGGCACCGCCCGGGAGGCGGCCCGGGCCGTGCGCCGCGGCGTGGTCGCCTACTCCAGCGTGGTCTGACCTTGCCGGTCGCCGGGCCGGCCGCCGGCTCGGGCCGGTCTCCAGCTCGGCCCGGCCGCCGGGCCGACGGCGGGCTACGCCGGTTTGGGTGATCTGGGACGATCTCAGTCGTGCCGGACACCGAGGGAACCACCTGCACCAGTTGCTTCACGCTGAACCCACCCGGCGCGCCGGCCTGCATCCGGTGCAACCAGCCGCTGCCGGAGCAGAACGGCGCCGGCACGCCGCTGATCGTCCAGCCCGGCACCGGCATGGCCAGCCCGACCGACTGGCCCGGGGCGCCGCCGCCGGCACCCGCCGCGCCGGACGGGGGTGGCGCCGGTTCGGGCGGTCAAACGGGCGGACCTGCCGGCCAGCCGGGCGGTCAACCGGGCGGCCCGGCCCGGCCGGCCGGCTCGCCCGGCGGGCCGGCCGGCCCGGGCGGGACGACGGGTGGCGCGGCCGAGCTGGCGCCGCAGGGGGTCGTCCCGGGGGCCGGGCTCTACCCGGACGGGTACACCGGGCAGCTGCCGCCGGGCCAGCCGCCGCAGCCGCCGACCGGGCTGGCGGTGCCGCCGCGGGGCACCCCGGGCGGATCCAGGTCGGCCGCCGCGGCGGTGCAGCCGCCCGGCTTCGGCCTCGGCGCGGACGGCTCTGACCTGGCCGAACAGGCTGGGATGTCGCCGGCCGAGCAGCGCCGGATCAGCCGGCGGATCGCGATCGTCGGCGGCATCATCGTGCTGCTGGTGCTGGCCGGCGGCGGCGCCGCGCTCTGGCTGACCCGGCCCAAGTACCTGGACACCGGCCCGGTCGCCAACGGCATCGGCACCGCGCTGACCCAGCGGGCCGGCGAAACGGTCACCGTGCGCTGCGCGGACACGCCGCGGCTCAAGGCCGGCGTGACCTTCGACTGCCTCGCGATCGACCGGCACGGGGTGACCCGTACAGTAAAGGTGACCGTGCTCGACACGTCGGGCCGGTACGAATGGACCCTGGGCTGACACTGTGGCGGCGAACCGCATAAGGTGCACGCGGCGTCTCTGCGAGGGCGTCGCGATCAGAGGGAGACACCATGACTTGTCCCGTGTGTTCGATGGTCAACCCCGAGGGCACACGTACCTGCATGCGCTGTGGCACGGCCCTCACCCCGGAGAACCCGTCCACGCCGTACGGCACGCCGGCGGCCCCGGCGTCCGGGTCGACGCCGGCGCAGCAGCCGTACGGCGGGCAGGAGAGCGGGCAGCAGCCGGCCGCCAACCCGTACGGGCAGCAGTCGTACGGCCAGCAGCCGGCACAGCAGCCGCCGGGGCAGCAGCCGCCCGCCCAGCAGCCGTACGGGCAGCAGTCGTACGGCCAGCAGTCCTACGGTCAGCAACAGCAGCCGTACGGCAGCGGGCAGCAGCCGGCGGCGCCGCAGTACGGCCAGGCCGCGCAGCAGCCGACCCAGCAGTTCGGTTCGCAGCCGTCCTACGGCCAGCCCGGGTACGAGTCCGGCCAGACGGCCGCGCCGAGCAGCCCGTACGGCCAGCCGGCGGCCACGCCGCAGTACGGCCAGCCCGGGTACGAGTCCGGGCAGGCGCCGGCGGCCAGCCCGTACGGTCAGCCGGCGGCCACGCCGCAGTACGGCCAGCCCGGCTATGACGCCGGGCAGACCGCGGCCGGCCAGTACGGTCAGCCGGCGGCCACCCAGCAGTACGGCCAGACGGGATACGAGACCGGCCAGACGGCCGCGCCGAGCAGCCCGTACGGCCAGCCGGCGGCCACGCCGCAGTACGGCCAGCCCGGCTATGACGCCAGCCAGACCGCGGCCGGCCAGTACCCCGGCTACGGGCAGACCCAGCAGTTCGGCCAGACCGGCTACAGCGACCCGTACAGCCAGCAGGCCCAGCCGGCGGCCCAGCAGTACGGCCAGCCCGGCTACGGCCAGCCACAGCCGACCTACGGCCAGCCGGGCTACGGCCAGCCCGGGTGGGGCGCCCCGACGCCGCAGAAGAAGTCGAAGGGCGGCCTGTACGCGCTGCTCGGCGTGATCGCGGTGATCGTGGTGGCCGGCGGCGTGATCCTGGTGCTGACCGTGTTTAGCAAGAAGGTGTTCGACTCGAGCGCGATGAACCGCGACATCGCCACCCAGTACAAGGACAAGTTCGGCGACACGGTCGAGGTGTCCTGCCCGTCCGACCAGCAGGTGAAGGTCGGCGCCACGTTCAACTGCACGATCAAGGACAAGTCGCAGAAGATCGAGGTCAAGGTCACCAGCGACAGCGGTGACTACACCTGGAAGACAGCCTGACCCAGCGTTGACCCGCCGCAGGCGGGAACCCCGCCCGGGCGGGAGCCGGTCAGCCGGCTCCCGCCCGGGCGGTCTTAATCGCCGCGAGCAGCCGGTTCAGCGAGCTGTCCAGCCCCCAGCGCTCGCTCAGCGCGATCAGCGCGGTCGGGTCGGCCGGCTCGGCCGGCAGCGCGTCGTCGTATGGCGGCAGCGGCAGGTCGGTGGCCACCCGGACCACCACCGGCGCGGCCTGCAGGTACTCGCCCGCGGCCAACAGCTTGGCCCGGGAGCCGGCCGGGAAGCCGTCGGTGCCGCCCGCGTCCAGCGCCGCCAGGATGCCGGCCAGCGAGCCGAACCGGCTGACCAGCGCCGCCGCGGTCCGCTCGCCGACGCCGGAGACCCCGGGCAGGCCGTCGCTGGGGTCGCCGCGCAGGGTGGCGAAATCGGCATAGCTGCGGCCGGGGATGCCGTAGCGCGCGGCCACTTCCGCCTCGCCGTACACCTCCAGCTTCGCCACCCCGCGGCTGGTGTAGAGCACGTGCACCGGCGGGTCGTCGCGGACCAGCTGGAACAGGTCCCGGTCGCCGGTCACCACCTCCACCGGCCCGGTGGCGTGGTGGGCCAGCGCGCCGATCACGTCGTCGGCCTCGTAGCCGGGCACGCCCACCGCGGCCAGCCCGAGCGCGGCCAGCACTTCCAGGATCACCGGCACCTGCGGGGTCAGCCCGGGCGGCTCCGCCTCGCCGCCGTACGGCCCGACCCGGTGCGCCTTGTAGGACGGCAGCGCGGCCACCCGGAACGCCGGCCGCCAGTCCGCGTCCAGGCAGGCCACCAGGCGGGTCGGCCGGCGGGTGCGGACCAGCTGCGCGACCATGTCCAGGAACCCGCGGACGGCGTTGACCGGTGCGCCGTCCGGCGCGGTCACCGTCTCCGGTATCCCGTGGAACGCCCGGAAGTACAGGCTCGCCGCGTCCAGCAGCATCAGCGTCACTGGGTCGCTCCTCCGCTTCTCGGCCGGTCCGCGCACGCTACCGTCCGAGCCGACCCCGACAGCAGGAGGTGCCCGATGATCGGCCCGGCCGAGGTGCGTGCGGTGCTACTGGACATGGACGGCACGCTGGTCGACTCGGACGCGTCGGTCGAGCGGTCCTGGCGGGCGTGGGCCGGCCGGCACCGGGTGCCGGAGGCGGACGTACTGGCCATCGCGCACGGCAGCCCGGCCGGCATCACGATCGGCCGGCTGGTACCGCAGCTCCCGGCCGCGCAGGTGGCCGCCGAGGCGCAGGCCATGCTCACTGAGCAGTACACCGACCTGGACGGCGTGGTGGCCACCGCCGGCGTGCCGGCGCTGCTGGCCGTGCTGGCCCGCCGGGCGCTGCCCTGGGCGGTGGTGACCAGCGCGGACGACCGGCTGGCCCGGGTCCGGCTGGCCACGGCCGGGATCCCGATCCCGGAGGTGCTGATCACGGTCGAGCAGGTCGCGCACGGCAAGCCGGCCCCGGACGGCTACCTCGCCGCCGCGGCCCGGCTCGGCGTGCCGCCCGCGTCCTGCCTGGTGGTGGAGGACGCGGCGCCCGGCATCGCCGCCGGCCAGGCCGCCGGGATGCCGGTCGCCGCGCTCCGCGGCCTGCCCGCCGAGCTGCCCATCGCCGACCTGACCGCGCTGGCCGACTGGCTCGGCGCCGGCGGTTAGGCCGGCACCCGGCCGCCGGCCCGGCACCGGCCAGGCCGGCGGCGTGATCCGGCGCCCGTTGACCGCCGGCGGCCAGCCGGCCGGAGCCGGGTGGCCGGAGCCGGGGCCGGCGGGCGGAGGCCGGGTCAGAAGCCGGGGAAGGCGGTGCGCAGGGTGTCGAGGTCGACGTCGGTGGGGTTGATCCCGGCCGGGGTGTGATCGGGGTCCAGCCGGCCGTAGAGGAGCCGGAGGAACGCCTCGGCCGGTAGCTCCAGGGTGGCCGCGGCGTTCGGGGTGGCCGCGTTCGGGGTGAGGGTGGCCTTGTCCGCGCCGAGGTCGAGCAGGAAGTCGCGGCCGGGCGCGGTGGTGCTGACGTGCACGACGACCGGGTCGGCCGCGCCCTTGCCGGCGCGGTTGGCCAGGGCGGGCAGCTGGTCGACGATCAGGTCGACCGCGTCGGCGGCGACGGTCGCGGCCGGGTCGAGGGCGACCACGATGTCCCAGGTGTGCACGGCGTGCTCACTCAGCCGCATCCGCAGCAGGCCGGTCAGCGGCTGGGTCGAACCGAACAGGTCCAGCCGCCAGCTGTCCCGCGTCTGGGCGGGGAGCGCCGCCAGGTCGGCCAGGAACCGCTCGTTGCTGGCGATCGCGTCGGCCGCCTGCCGCGGGGCGGGCTTCGCGTCCCAGACCGCCCAGATCTCCTTCATCTGCTCGATCCCCGGCGCCGGGTCGCCGCCCTGGCCGGCCTCGACCAGCATCGCGAAGATCTCCGCGCCGGAGCCGAGGTGCGAGGCGACCTGGGCGATCGACCACTCGCTGGCGTACGAGGGCCCGGCCACCTGGGCGTCGGTGAGCGGGGTCAGGGCGGCGGCGAACCGGTCATGGGAGTTTCGCAGCGCGGCGAGCAGGTCGCTGAACGACGGCTCGCCGGCCGGCGCGGGGGGCTGCGTCACTGCGGCCTGCCAGCGGTGTCAGTGCTCGAGTTGGGCATGTACCGACCCTACTGCCGGCAGTCGCGGTTCCCGGTCCGGAACCCCGCGCGGGGGCTCCGGACCACCCGGTCAGGTGCCCCTCGACCACTGCTGGTTGGTGCCGGCGGTGCAGCTGAACTGCTTGACCGCCGCGCCGTCCGAAGTGGACGCACTGGTCACGTCGACGCACTTGCCGCTCTGCCGGACGACCAGCCGGACGAAGCCGCCGCCGGCGTCCTGCAGCTGGAACTGCTGGTTGGTGCCGGCGTTGCAGGAGAACTGCTCCAGCACCGCACCGTCCGAAGTGGACCCGTTGGTGACGTCCAGGCATTTGCCGCTGTGCCCGGCCAGCAGGCTGACGAACCCGCCGCCGGCGTCGACCGCCTGCCAGCGCTGGTTCGCCCCGCCGTTGCAGCTGAACTGCTTGACCGCGGTGCCGTTGCCGGCCGAGCCGCTGGTGACGTCCAGGCATTTGCCGCTGTGCCGGGCCACCAGCGTGCTGGTGCCGCCGGTGCCCGGTGCGATCGTGCCGGCCGCGGTGTCGATGGTCAGCTGCGGCGACCAGGCCATCGACATGCTGGTGTTGGAGCCGAACCGCAGCGCCAGCCAGACGTAGCGGGAGTCGTTCACCCGGCCGCCCCAGGCGCCGGCCCAGCGGTCGCCGAGGTACAGGTAGGAGGTCGCGCCGGAGCCGGTGACCGGCAGCACGTAGGCGGTCTGCGAGTCGGAAGCGGTGCCGTCGCCGAGGTTCTGCAGCGCGCTCCACGGGCCGCTGATGCTGCTCGCGGTCGCGTACTTCTGCTGGTTCGGCGACCATCCGGTGGCCGCCGAGGTGAGCATGAAGTAGACGCCGTTGCGCTTGAACAGGGCCGGCGCCTCGCGGAACGAGCCGGGCCAGAGCGTCTGCACCAGGCCGCTGATGCCCAGGTAGTCCGGGGTGAGCCGGTACAGGTTCAGGTCGGCGTTCTCCCGGGCGGCCGAGGCCATGTACGCGGTGCCGTTGTCGTCCCGGAAGATCGTGATGTCGCGCGACATGTTGGCCAGCGGCCGGAAGCTGCCCCGGTAGGAGTACGCGCCGTCCACCGTGCTGGACGTGGCGACCGCGGCCAGCGCCTGGCCGTAGTCCGAGCCGTTCTCCTTGTGCATCCACATCACGTACTGCCCGGTGCCGCTGTTGAAGATCACCTTCGGCCGCTCGATGTTGGCCACGTTGAGCTCGGCCGCGGACGACTGGGTCAGCACGTTGTTGCGGAACTCCCAGCTGCGCAGGTCGGTCGACCGGTACACCGAGACGGCCTTGAAGGTCCCGTTCGGATTGCGGTTCTCGCCGAACCAGTAGTAGAAACCGCCGACCGCGAGCACCCCGCCGCCGTGCGCCTGCACGACGTTCCCGGCGGTGTCGGTGAACTGCGTCCCGTTGGCCACCGCGACCGGCGCGGCCACCGCCGTCCCGGCCAGCGGCCCGGCGAACATCAGGCCGCCGGCGGTCAGCAGGGCCACCACAACCAGCCGCAGGCAGCGGCGCGGGCGAGGCAACGACATCCCGGTCTCCCAACATCTGGACCGGCCCGCCACCTGATGGGACATGCGGCGAAGCCAGACGTGGTCACGTGGCTCCGCGCAGCCGTACGGACAGGCTAGTTCATCGGTTGTCAAGACGGCAGTACTGCGACATGCGGGCGGGTACCGCCAGCTCCGATATTTCGGACTGCCCCAATTCACGAGACCGGAGGTAGTCCATGCGTGTTCGAGGTCCGTCCCGACTGTGCGCCGTCGTGGCCGCGCTGTTCGCGGTGCTCGCCGTCGGCGCCGGCCCGGCCGTCGCCGGTCCGACCGGCCCGATCACCAACGAGCCGGGCGTCACCGCCACCCTGCACATGGTCCGGCTCAACTGCGACGACGAGGCCGAGCGCTTCTCCGACGAGGTCGCCTTGTACGTCAACGGCCACTTCCAGGGCGTGCGGGGCAACCTCGACGGCGGGGACTGGTGGCCACTGCACCCGGAGATCGGCTTCATCTTCGGCGACAAGATCCACATCGTGTTCGAGGAGACCTCGGCCCATATCAAGTTCATCGACGTCGAGATCGACACGAGCGACCGCGGCCGTGGCGAACTGGTCGTGCCCGGAAGTGGCTGGGACCTCACCGGCTGGGCATACCGCTTCACCTACTACGTCGACTGACGCCTCGGACCGTGCCACCGGCCGCACGCCATCTCGGCGTGCGGCCGGTGGCGTCCCGGTCGCTGGGGGCGCCGCCGCCGCCGGGCGGCGGAATCCCGCTGGCCGGAGCCGGCCCGGGCCAGCATGATGGCGGCCGGGAGGCGGGCGCGATGGCCGTGGAGCTGGTCGGCGGGGTCGATGTGCGGGCCGTCGTGCTGGTCGAGGGGGCCAGCGACCAGTCCGCGCTGGAGGCCCTGGCGGAGCGGCGCGGGCGGGTGCTCGCGGCCGAGGGGGTCGCGGTCGTGCCGATGGGCGGGGCCACGAACATCGGCCGGTTCCTGGATCTGTACGGGCCGGCCGGGCGGGGCGTCCAGCTGGCCGGGCTGTGCGACCTGGCCGAGGAGCGCTACTACCGGCACGCATTGGAGCGGGCCGGTCTCGGCGCCGGGCTGTCCCGGGCCGGGATGGAGGCGCTCGGCTTCTACGTCTGCGTCGCCGACCTGGAGGACGAGCTGATCCGCGCCCTCGGCACCGCCGCGGTCGAGCAGGTCCTCGACGCCCACGGCGACCTCCGCTCGTTCCGGCTGCTGCAGAAGCAGCCCGCGCAGCAGGGCCGCGGCACCGTCGCGCAGCTCCGCCGGTTCATCGGTACCCGGTCCGGCCGCAAGCGCGAGTACGCCCGGCTGCTCGTGCAGGCCCTCGACCTGGCCGGCGTCCCGCGCCCGCTCGATCGCGTGCTGACCCATATCTGAGGTAGCCGGCCGGGGCCTTACAACGGGCGGGTTTGTCGGGTTAGAGTCCGAATGACTCGTGAGAGCGCTTGTGCGGGCCGGGCGGCGACGGCCGGCGTGGGGCGCGGGGGGCGGGTTCCGTCAGGCGGCGATCGGCGCGGTGCACACCGCGCCGGGTGACGGTCGACATGACCGGGCCGACCCCTGAGAAGGTGTATCGACAGTGCGTATCAGTGCGCGCCGGAGAATCCGGCGCCCCGTGGTCCTGCTCGCCGCGTTGCTGCTGGTCTCCGCCGGCGGCCGGATCATCGCCGGCGTGGCCGCCGCGGCTCCGGCGGCGAGCGCCGTCACGGCGGCGGATCTGACCCCAGCCACCACCCTCGGCGCGCTGTGTCCCAACTGGGCCACGCAGCTGCTGTACCGGACGTTCTCCGACTTCCCGCCGAGTGCCGCGTCCGCCGGGCACGAGGGCAGCTCGGACGTGGTGGTGAAGCTCTCCGACAGCCAGAAGGCGACGCTGACCGGCTACAACTTCGCGGCGATATCGCCGAAGCTGAACGGCACCGACTTCCCGACGATCACGATGGGCCAGCTCGGCAGCCAGGCGATCGGCTGGGCCAGGGCCTACCTGGCCGGCGGGCTCAGCAACGACGTGGTCTGCCAGTTGCTGCCGCGGCTGGCGCTGCTCGGTAGCAGCACCGAAGAGCTGCAGTGGACCAAGACCAGCCAGTTCGTCCTGCCGCAGAAGGCCGGGCCGGTGGACGCGGCCGCGCCGGCGGCTGCACCCGCTCAGTTCTGGGGGCCGGACGCGCGCGACTACCAGCCGGCCCAGAAGGCGCAGCGGGACCGCTGCCACGACCAGCCGTACATCGGCACCGACGTCAGCAACGGCTGGTCGTTCTCCGGCTCGCCGGCCGACCGGCTGAACGACACCACCAACCCGGTCCTGGCGGCGATCCGGAACCGGACCAACCCGGTGACCGGCGCCCCGCTCGGCGGCACCGGCTTCACCGCGAACGCGCCGCTGCGGGCCTGGGCGGAGATCCACCCGACCGACGCCGCGGCCGGCTTCATGTACCAGGCGATCAAGTTCCAGAACACCGGCACCATGCCGTACCACCTGAACTGCGCGGTGATCTGGTTCGTCGGCCCGTCCAGCCTGGCCCGGGGACCGCTGATGAACGGCCACTACGACAACAACCAGCGGCCGAACTCCGGCCTCGGCCACCCGCAGCGGGACATCATCGAGGTGGTCTACGACGCGGCGCAGAAGCTGTCCGCGTACGTGATCCGGATCGACTTCCACGACGAGCCGGTCAACATGCGGGTCGCGTACCCCGGCCAGTTCTGGGGGCTGGAGACCAGCCTGCCCGGCTGGGTGGACGGCCAGCAGATCCTGACCACGCCGGCTGCCCGGCAGGCGGCGGTCGACACGATGCTGCGCACCCTGCACGTCGAGGTGGAGACGGCCGCCGACCCGACGAACATGGCGCTGCTGAACAAGCTCAAGCTGCGCAACCGGGTCACGAACTGACGCAGCGGCGGCTGGCCCGGAATCGGGCCAGCCGCCGGCTCTGTCCACATGCGACGGTGCGCGGCCGGGCCGGGCCGCGGACCGGGACGCACAACGGCGGCGGCGCCGGGAGCAGGGGGTCGATCTGCTCGCCGGCGCCGCCGCACGTGGGGTGGTTCAGTGTGGTGGGTGGTGCGGGTCAGGCAGTGGCGGCTCCGTTGACCTGAGCCAGGGCGGTGAGGGCTGGCTTGGCGGTGAGGTCGCGGTGCAGCAGGCCGTAGTTCTGGACCTGGATGCCGCCGTCGGTGAGGTCGCGGTCGTTGTACCAGTACATGCGGCTGACGTAGGGGTAGTTGGCGCGGACGTAGTTCACGGTCTGGGTGAGGTAGGCGGCCTGGGTGGTCTCGGTGACGCCCTTGTCCCAGGCGGGGGTGGTCGCGGTGTTGGCGTGGGTGGACCAGCCGAACTCGGTGAGCCAGATCTTCTTGCCCGAGTCGCCGCGGGCGACCATCAGGGCGCGGATGGCCTGGACGTGGGTCAGGGTCCACATGGTGCCGTCATCGGGGGTGGTGGGGCTGGCGTCGGCGACGCCCAGGTAGGGGTGGGTCGCCATCACGTCGAAGTAGCCCTGCGCGCCGGCGTCGTAGGCCCGGCGAAGCCAGTCGGTGTCGTTGTACTGCAGCCCGCCGAACAGCACCGGAGTGGCGGCCGAGCCGGCCTTGAAGGCGGGGTAGGCGGCCCGCAGCAGCCGGGTGTAGGCGACCGGGTCGGCACCTTCGAGGAAGTCCGGGGAGTTCTGCTCGTTCCAGACCTCCCAGCCGACCACCTTGTTGTTCCAGCGGGCCGCGGCCCAGGTGGCGACCCGGGCGTAGTCGGCCGGGTTGTCCGGCAACACCCGCTCGGCCTGGCCGTGGTTCGCCCACGACGGCGTCAGCCAGAGCGTCACCAGCGGCTTGATCCCCCGCGCGTTGGCCATGCCGATCACCTTGTCGACGAACCCGACGCCCCAGGCGTCGTAGGAGCCGGGGCCGGTCGGCTGCAGCATCGGCCAGGCGACGTCCAGCCGGACCGAGTGCGACCCGGCGGCCTTGAGCTTGTCCAGCACCAGCACCCGCTGCGCATCGGTGTACATCGACCACATGCCGTGGAACTGCACACCCACCGACAGCGGCGTCGTTGCCGCCGGAGCCGCGGCCGGGGTGGCGGCGGAAGCCGTACCCGCGGCACCGACGACACCGGCCGTCACGGCCACCGCGACAACCCCCGCGGCCAGCCGACGCCCCGACACCTGCTGGCGAACCTTGGCGACAATCCCCATTGCGACCCCCACACCCTCGACCCCGTCAGAACCGGCGACCGCCCGTCCCTACGCAATCCAGTTCGGCGCGAAGGCCAACCCCGGCCAACTCCAATAGCCCCCAGGAACCTGCCGGACGGCGCCTCTGAACCGACCGCTGGTCGCCAACCGGACGCCATCGCGAACGGCCCCGGCGCACACCCGGAAAGCAACCGGCGGCAGCCCGGAAAGACGGCACCGGCAGCGACCACCGGCGCCGGCCGAGCCGGCCCGGCGGCACACCCGGCCGGCACCGGACCCGCAGGCCGGGCCGGGTCGGTTACCGGCTCGGCAGCGGGAAGGGCGAGGGGATCAGGACGCTCGGCAGCGGGACGCTCGGGAGCGGGTACCGCGGCAGCGGGTAGTCCGTGCCGCCCAGGCCCGGATAGCCGGGCGCCGCCGGCGGAAACAGGTTGGACGGCAGCTGGTAGGGCGTCGGGCGGATGACGGGTGTCCGTACCCCTGGCGGGTAGACCGGGTCGGACGGGCCGTTGATCACCCACAGGACCAGGCCGGCCGCGAGCAGCCCCCCGCTGATGCCCAGCGCCGGTGCCAGCTGCCCGGCCCGCCAGCGCGCCCCGAGGGTGCCGCGGAGGTCACGTTCGGTGATCGTGACCGTCGCCGCGGCCGCTGCGTCCGGCCCGGGCGGGCTCGGGATGAGCAGCGCGCCGGCGTCGACGTGCAGGCTCGCCAGTTGCGTGCGCAGCCAGGACACCTGCCCCGGGTCGTCCACCGCGGTCACTACCCAGTTCTCCACCTGCTCCGCGGTGGTGTCCGCGGCGACCAGCCGGCTCGGGCCGGCCCAGCCCATCACCCACTGCCCGGAACCGGTGCCGACCACGCCGTGCCCGACCAGCGTGCTGAGCGCGGCCACCAACCGCAGCCGGGCCTGCCGGTCGTCCTCCTCGGTGCGCGGCCGCCCCGGGTCGAGGGCGCGCGCCAGTTCCATCGCCTTGTGCGCGTCGAGCAGGTCCAGCACGGTCCGCAGCGACGGCGGGCCCGGACTCCGGCCGCGCCCGCTACCGGCGGTGGCCCGGACCGTGACGGCCTCGGCGGCCGCGGCCAGCGGCGCCAGCGTGTCGAGCGCCCGGTGCTCGGCCAGCGCGGCGACCCACTCCCGCCAGGGCTGCCGGTCCAGCCGCCCGAGCCGCGACCGGACCGGGGTCGGCTTGGCCAGCAGCCCGTCGGCCACCCCGACCGGCTGCCACGCCTCGGCCACCGGGCCCGCCTCGGTCGGCCGGCCCGCCTCGGTCTCCCGGCCCGGCTCCGTCTCCCGGCCCGGCTCCGTCTCCCGGCCCGGCTCGGTTAGCAGGCCCGGCTCGGTCGGCCGGTCCGGGCGGGCGGCTGCCAGGGACCGCAGCCGGACGGCCAGGCTGGGGTGCGAGTCGCCGGGGGAGGACGGCTGGGCCAGTGCCCGCTCCCGGACCCCGGTCAGCACGGCGCGCCAGTCGGGGTCGTCCAGCATGCAGCCGAACGCGCGGTACGGGTTGTCCGGAACGCGGCCGGTGGCGCGGCGCAACGGCTCGGCGAATTCGAGCTGGAACGTGTCCCAGCTTGGCGGCCAGCTCGGGAATCGCGAGCAGGGCGCGGGCCAGCGCGTCCGGCCCGACCAGTCGCGCGGCTATCCGATCGGCCTCGATCTCCTGGCGGCGCCGGATCGGTAGCGTGAGCCGGTTGGAAATGGCCGCATAGCCGCCGACCGCACCCAGCACCCAGCCGGCATAACTGCGTACCGTGCCATTGCTGCGCATGGCCACGTGGATCTGCTGCCGGGCCTCCGCCAGGGCGGCGCAGACCCGGTACGACGGCTCGGTGAAACGCGCGTGCCGGCCCGCATAGTGACCGAGTTCGTGGGCGAGTACGGCGCGCAGCTCGTCCGCGGCCAAACCGACCAGTAGCGGCGCGCCGAGGTAGAGCCGCCGGTAGCCGGAGCGCAGGCCGAGCAGCCGGCTGCTATCGGTCACCGCCGCATTCACGTCGGCGGTCAGCCTGATCTCGGCGGGTGCGGCGGTGCCGACCCGGTCGGCGAGTTGCCGCACCACCGCCCACAACCCGGGTTCCCGCCGCTCGTCCACCAATATCGAATCCGGATCCGGGCCGGCCGGCTGGCTGATCCGGTGGACTTCGCGGAGCAGCAGCCACAGCGGAATGCCGGTTCCGGTGAGGAGCAGGAATCCGGTCGTGTTGAAATGCGCCGCGTTGGGCGCGCGGTTCGCGAACACCTCCACCGACAGCGCGGCGAAGGCCAGCCAGAACAGGCCCATCAGGAAGGCCAGCAGGTAGAGCCCGACCAGGATGGCCAGCGCGAGCAGGGCCCGCAGCGCGGCGATCACCCCGGCCGCCGCTCGCCGACCGCGGACCAGACGGCCGCGCGCATCCGGTCCAGCCCGCCGGGATCCGACTCCAGGCCGCGGACCAGCCAGGCCTCGGCCGCGCTCAGCATCGGCACCAGCGGGTCCTGCCGGCCGGTCGGGCGGTTCCGGTCGATCGTCGGGCTGACCACCAGCGGATCACCCGGCCGGGGCGCCGCCGGATCGAGCTCGAGCAGCGTCGCCAGCTTCGCCCGGGCCTTGCTGAGGTTCGCCCCGACGGCTCCGGCCGAGATCCCCAGCTCGTCGGCGACCTGCCGGTAGCTCATGCCCTCCAGGCAGATCCGGATCAGCACCTGCCGCTGCCGGGCCGGCAACTGGCCGATCGCGCGCAGCACCGCCAGCGCGTCGGCTTCCTCCTCCACGGTGGCTGCCGCGGGCACCGGCAGCTCCAATTCGAACCGCCCCCGGCCGGACCACCACCGCCGCGCGTGCCGGGCCAGGCGCCGCCTCATCGTGGTCTCCAGCCAGGCCGCCGGTGACTCCAGCGTGGACCAGTGCCGGAACGCCTCGATATACGCCTCCTGTACCGCGTCCTCGGCGTTCTGCCGGTTCCCGCAGTACATGATTGCCCGGGCCAACAGGCGCGGCTGCGTCCGCCGCATGAACAGATCGAAATCCACATCGTCATTCACCGTTCAGCCCTCCGGCTGGACGCGGGCCCGGGTGCGAATCGCGCCCGTATTCCCCGGGACTATCCTCGGCCACGCCCGGCGGACGCCACAACTCATCCGATCGGGCGGCGGTGTGCAGGGAAAGCGCGACCCCACTCGGCCGCCGGTCAATGAGCACCGCGCCCGGGCCGGCCAGCCGCAGCAGCGCGACCAGGGTCCGGGCCCGCTCGCGTTCGCCGAAATACCCGGCCAACCAGCTGATTGCCAGGCTGGCCAACTGAACCGCAGTCGTTGCCACGAGAATGGCAGCAAGTGCCGGCATCTGAACCTCCCCGCCCGCCGGCGCCGGTGCGCCGGGCACCCAGATAGAGCCGCGGGCCGGCCGGTTTATTTACCGCCGGCGGGATTCAGCTCGGGCGGCCGTTGGTGCCGGGCTGGACCAGGCCGGTCTCGTACGCCAGCACGACGGCCTGGACCCGGTCACGCAGGCCGAGCTTGGTCAGGATGCGGGTGACGTGGGTCTTCACGGTCGCCTCGCTCAGGCACAGGGTGCCGGCCAGTTCGGCGTTGCTGAGCCCGCCGCCGAGCAGGGTGAGCACCTCCTGCTCGCGCGGCGTCAGGGCACCGAGTTCCGGGTGCGGCGCCGGCGGCTCGGGGCGGGCGAACCGGGCCACCAGCCGGCGGGTGATCGCCGGGGCGAGCAGCGCGTCCCCGGTCCGGACCAGCCGGACCGCGTTGATCAGGTGGTCCGGCGTGACGTCCTTGAGCAGGAAGCCGCTGGCGCCGGCGGTGAGCGCCGCGTACACGTACTGGTCCAGGTCGAACGTGGTCAGGATGATGATCCGGGTCGGCTCGCCGGCCGCCGTGGTCGGGTTGCCGGCGAGGATCCGGCGGGTCGCCTCCAGGCCGTCCACGTCGGGCATCCGGATGTCCATCAGCACCACGTCCGGGCGCAGCCGCCGGGTCTCCCGCACCGCCACCGCGCCGTCAGCGGCCTCGCCGGCCACGGTGATCCCGCCGGAGCCGAGGATCATCGCGAACCCGGTGCGGACGAGTGCCTGGTCGTCGGCGATCAGCACCCGCGGCGCCGCCGGTGGGCCGGTCACCCGGCCGGCTCCAGCGGGATCCGGGCCCGGACCCGGAAGCCGCCGCCGAGCCGCCGGCCGGCGTCCAGGGTGCCCTGGTAGAGCCGCAGCCGCTCGGCCAGCCCGACCAGCCCGGAACCCGTCCCGGCCAGCTCGGCCGGTACGCCGGCTCCGGCCGGTACGCCGGCTGCGGTCGAGCTGCCGGCCGGTACTCCGGCTCCGGCGGGGGCCCGGGCGGCGCCGGAGCGGCCCGGTGGCCCGTCCGGGCCGTCCGGCCAATCCGGGCGGGCCGGGCGGGCCGACCCGGGCCGGCCGAGCAGTCCGGCGCTGTCGTTGCTGATCTCGATGAGCAGGGCGTCGGCGGACCGCTCGACGAGCACCTCGGTGCGGGCGCCGGGGGCGTACCGCAGCGCGTTGGTCAGCGCCTCCTGGATGACCCGGTACGCGGTCAGGTCGACGCCGCGGGGGAGGGCGAGGTCGGCCGCCCGGGTGGTCACCGGCTGGCCGGCCGCCCGGACCGTCGCCACCAACTGGGGCAGCTGCTCCAGCCCCGGCTGCGGCCGCAGCGGCGGCGTGTCCGCGGTGCCGCCCGCGTCCCCGGCTCCGGCCGCGGCTCCGGCGCCGGGGGCGTCCGCCGGCGACTCCGGAACGGCCGGTGCCGGCAGCGGGGCCAGCACGCCGAGCAGGTGCCGCAGCTCGGTCATCGCCTCCCGGCCGCTGGCCCCGATCGCGGCCAGCGCCTGGTGCGCCAGCTCCGGCTGCGCGTCGAGCACCTTCCCGGCCGCGCCGGCCTGGATGGTCATCACGCTGACATGGTGGCTGACCACGTCGTGCAGCTCGCGGGCGATCCGGGACCGCTCCTCGGCCACCGCCGCCCGGGTGGCCGCCGCCTGCTGCCGCTCCAGCAGCGTGGCCCGCTGGGCCAGCGCGTCGGCCCGGCCGCGGGCCGCCCGCATCGCCACCCCGAACAGCCCGATCGGCGCCAGCACCGCGAACGGGAACAGCCAGCCGGGCAGATCCGGCGTGCTGGCGTCCGAGGTGGCCGCGATCAGCGCGGCCCCGACGGCGAGCGTGCCCAGCGACACCGCCGGCCGCCGGCCGTACAGCGCGAGCGAGTACGCGCCGATCAGGATCGCCACGAACGCGGCCCAGCCGCCGGCCGCCGTCCTGATCACCAGCACCGCGCCGAACTGGCTCGCGAGCACCGCCAGCGGCCACCGGCGCCGCCCGGCCAGCGGCAGCGTGACCAGCAGCGTGAGGGCGACCGTGGCGGCGGTCAGCCGGTCGGGGGGCGTCTCGATCAGCACCGCCGGGGGGCGCTGCGGCGGCCCGTACCGCGGCACCTCGACCCGCAGCAGCCTGCCGGCGACGTCGTCGCCGCTGCCGTGGCCGAACCGGGCCAGCAGCAGGCCCGCCGCGGCCAGGCCCAGCGCGAGCGCCAGGTCGGGCCAGGGCGGGCGCCACCGGCGGAGCCACTCGTACACCGCCCCATTGTGCGGACTACCGGTCGCCCCGGCGTCCATCGGCTGGCGTAGCCGGGGTACCTCGCGGGGATGACGGCCGCCGCCGGGAGGTACCGATGATCAACCCCGGGCCGGACGACCGGTCCGGCGGCCGCTCCTAGCGTCCGGCGGCATGAGCGAACCCGTGGTGCGGCTGCGCGCCGCCAGCAAGCGGTACGAGCAGGCCGGCCCGCCGGCCCTGGACCAGGTCAGCGTCGAGGTGGCGGCCGGCGAGGCGGTCGCGGTGATGGGCCCGTCCGGCAGCGGAAAGTCGACGCTGCTGAACCTGATCGCCGGCGTGGACCGGCCCAGCAGCGGGCAGGTTGAGGTGGCCGGCACCGATCTGGGGCGGCTGTCCGAGCGCGGGCTGGCCCGGTTCCGGCGCGCCCACATCGGCATCATCTTCCAGTTCTTCCACCTGCTGGACGAGCTCACCGCGCGGGAGAACGTGCTGCTGCCGGCGCAGCTGGCGAAGGTGCCCGCGGCCGCCGCCCGGGCCCGCGCCGACGAGCTGCTGCAGGCGCTGGACCTGGCCGACCGGGCCGGCGCCTACCCGGCCCGGCTGTCCGGCGGGCAGCGGCAGCGGGTCGCGGTGGCCCGGGCCCTGATGAACCGGCCGGACCTGCTGCTCGCCGACGAGCCGACCGGCGCCGTGGACGCGCGCACCGGCGAGCAGGTCGCCGGCCTGCTGGCCGACCTGAACCGGGCCGGCCAGACGCTGGTGCTGGTCACCCACGACCCGGACCTGGCGCAGCGCTGCGCCACCCGGGTCATCCAGCTGCAGGACGGCCGGCTGGCCGAGCCGGCGGTCGTCGCGTGAGGGCCGTCCTGGCGATCGTCCGGGCGATGGTGGCCCGGCGCCGCCTGCAGACGCTGGTGCTGGCCACCGTGACGATGCTGGCGACCGGCACGGTCGTGCTCGGGATCGGCCTGCTGGTCGCCTCGGACGCGCCGTTCGACAAGGCCTTCGCCAGCCAGGCCGGCGCGCACGCGACCGCCTCGTTCGCGGCCCAGACCCCCGGCGCCCGGACCCCCGGTGCGCAGACCTCCGACGCGGCGCTGCGGGCCGCCGCCCAGGGGGTGACCGCGATGGCCGGCCCGTTCGAGGTGGCCGAGGTGTCGCGGACCGACACGCCCGGGCCCCGCACGATGTCGGTGGTCGGCCGCGCGGACCAGAACGGCGCCGTCGACCGGCTCACCCTGGACAGCGGCCGCTGGCTGACCGGGCCGGGCCAGGTCGTGCTGGCCCGGCACGCGGGTGCCCCGCCGGGCATGCGGGGCCCGGACACGGTCACGCTCGGCGGCGTGACGCTGACGGTTGTCGGGGTGGCCAGCTCGATCACCCACAGCGCCGACGCCTGGGTCTGGCCGACCGAGACCGGCGTGCTGCATGCCGCGAAAGCGCAGCGCAGCCGGCAGGTGCTGTACCGGTTCGCCGCCGCCGGCAGCGACGCCGAGCTCGCCGCCAGCCTGCGCCAGGCGACCGCCGCGCTGCCGGCCGGCACGCTGCTCGGGTCGGCGTCCTACCTGGTCGCCAAGCGGGACGCGGACTCGTCGATGGCGCCCGTGGTCCCGTTCGTCGTCGCGTTCGCCGTGCTCGGCCTGGTGCTGTCGGTGCTGATCGTGGCCAACGTGGTGAGCGGCGCCGTGGTCACCGGGTACCGCACGATCGGGGTGCTCAAGTCGGTCGGCTTCAGCCCGGGCCAGGTGGTGGCCGGCTACGCCGGGGCCACGCTGGTGCCCGGCACCATCGGCTGCCTGCTCGGCATCCCGCTGGGCAACCTGCTGGCGGTCCCGCTGCTGGCCCAGACCGACCGGGCCTACGACGTCGGCGCCGTCGGCCGGATCGCCGGCTGGGTGGACCTGCTGGCCGGGCTCGGGCTGCCGCTGGTGATCGCGCTGGCCGCGGTGGCGCCGGCCGCCCGGGCCGGCCGGTTCTCGGCGGCGCGGGCGGTCGCGGTGGGCCGGGCACCGCGGGCCGGGCGGGGGCAGCGGGTCCGCCGCCTGCTCGCGGCCGCCCGGCTGCCGCTGCCGCTGCGGTTCGGTCTCGGCACGCCGTTCGCGAGGCCGGCCCGCACCGCGGTCACCCTGCTCGCGGTGCTGCTCGGCGCCGGCACGGTGGTGTTCGCGACCGGGCTGGCCAGCTCGCTGAACCTGGTCGCCGCGGCGGACACCCGGACCGACGAGGTGCCGATCGTGGTACCGCTGCCGGGCGGCCCCGGCTCGGCGGAGGGCCTGGGCCCGGTGCGGCGCGGCACCGGCCCGGACAGCACGGTCGACCGGGCCGCGGTGCTGGCCGCGATCAAGGCCCAACCCGGTACCGCCCGCGTCGTCGGCGAGCTGCCGCTGGACGTCCGGATACCCGGGGTCAGCGAGCCGGTCACCCTGGACGCGTACGACGGGGACTCGACCTGGCTGGGCATCCCGCTGATCAGCGGCCGCTGGTACAGCGGCCCGGACGAGGTGGTGGCCGGCTCGGCGCTGCTGCGCTCGACCGGTCACCACGTCGGCGACACCCTCACGCTGAGCACCGACCAGGGCCGCCGGCAGGTCCGGGTGGTCGGCGAGGCGCTGGCGATGGACTTCAACGGGATGGTCGTGATCGGCGGTGCCGGCACGCTGACCGGGCTGGTCGCCGACCCCGCACCGAACCGGTACGACATCGGGCTGACCGCCGGCACCGACCCGTCGGCGTACGCCGACAAGCTGACGGCCGCGCTCGGCCGGAACGCTCCGGGGGTGTTCGTCCGGGCCGAGGACTCCGACCGGCAGGGCTTCGTCATCCTGCTCACGCTGATCGGCACGCTGACCCTGCTGCTGGCCACGGTGGCCGCGCTCGGCGTCTTCAACACCGCGCTGCTGAACACCCGGGAGCGGGTGCACGAGATCGGCGTGCTCAAGTCGCTGGGCATGACCCCGGGGCAGGTACGGGCCACGGTGATCGCCTCGCTGACCGGGGTCGGGCTGGTCGCCGGTGTGATCGCCACCCCGCTCGGGCAGGCGCTGCACCACTGGATCCTGCCGGCGATGGCCGCCGGCGCCGGCCTCGGGCTGCCCTCGTCGATCATCGACGTGTACCGGCCGGCCGAACTGGTCGCCCTGGCCGGCGCCGGTGTGGTGCTGGCCGTGCTGGGCGCCCTGGTCCCGGCCACCTGGGCCGCCCAGTCCCGGATCGCCACCGCGCTGCGCTCGGAGTAGCGGTCGGGGGCTACCGCACCGGCTCGGCCACCGGCCGATGCCCGCGATCCGGTCGGTGCCGCCGGCCCCGCGCCGCGCCTGCCGGCGCGGGGGCGGCCGGCGGCGCCGCCGGTTCGCGGGCATCGACCCGAAACCCGGCGTTCGGGTCGGGAACGCGACCGCGGCCCAGCCGGACGGTCGCGCGGCGCCGGAAAGTCAGGTGCCCGACCCGGCCCCGTCCTTCTACGCTCCGCCGGTGACCGAATCGGCGGCTGGCACCGCGTCCTGGCGGACTCGGGTGCGGGCGATCGTGCTGCACCCGAGCCGCCCCGAGGCGCTGGTTCTGCCGGCTCCGGGCGGCCCGGCGCTGCCGGAGTTCGAGCTGCCGGACCGGGCCTGGACGGGCCGGCCGCAGCCGTTCGTCCAGGGTGTGCGCGACGCGGTCGGCTTCGAGGTGGCCCTGCTGCGCTCGGCCGGCGAGCAGGATGACGACGACGGGCTGATCCGGCACACGTCGGCCGTGTTCGTCGCGCGGGACGAGTGCCCAGCGCTGCCGGACAACGCCCGGTGGCTGGGCGGGGCGGACGCGGCCGGGCTGGCCGACCTGGCGCCGGTGCTGGGTGAGATCGTCGCCGGTCGCGTCCCGGCGGAGCGGGCGCCCTGGCGCGACCGGGCCTGGCTGGGCACCGCCGAGGAGTGGATGGTCACGTCGCTGGCCGCGCTCGGCCGCCCGGTGCGTGGCCGGGTCGAGCAGGTCCGGATGGCCGAGCTGTCCTGCGTGCTGAAGGCGGCCACCGACGACGGTGACGTGTACTTCAAGGCCACGCTGCGGTTGCCGCTGTTCGCCAACGAGGGCCGGGTGATGGCGGCCCTGGCCGAGCTGTTCCCGGCCGACGTCCCCGCGCCGCTGGCGGTCGACCCGGAACGCCGCTGGATGCTGCTGCCCGACCTCGGCCCGGAGGTCGGCTGGAACGCACCGATCGAGGTGCTGGAGCAGGTGCTCCGCGCTTTCGCCGGCCTGCAGATCCGGTCGGTCGGGTCGCTCGACCGGCTGCTCGCCGCCGGCTGCCTGGACCGCACCCCGCAGTGGCTGGCCCGGCAGGCCACCGAGTGGCCGGCGACGGTCGACCTGTCGCGCTGGCTGTCGGCCGGCGAGGCTGCCGAGCTGACCGCCGCGGCCACCGGCCTGGCGTCGGCCTGCGCCGCGTTGGCCGGCCAGCCGCTGCCGTCCACGCTCGGCCACGGCGACATGCACCTGGGCAACGTCGCCCGCAGCGGGGGTGGATACCTGTTCTTCGACTGGAGCGACGCCTGCGTCCTGCACCCGTTCCTGGACATGATCACGATCTTCCTCGACGACGACCCGGCCATCCGGGAGCGGCTGCGGGACGTCTACCTCGCCGAGTGGGCCTCGTTCGCACCGCGCGACCAGCTGCTGGCGGCCTGGCAGCTCGCCGAGCCGCTGGCCGCGCTGAACCAGGCGATCAGCTACGTGTCCATCGCCGCCCACCTGGAGCCCGGCCCGGACCGCGACGGCCTGATCGACGAGACCGCCACCTGGCTGCGCCGGCTGATCGACTAGCACCGCCAGCCAGCCCCCGGCGGCGCGCCACCGGCACCCGCCGCGCCGAGCGAGCCGCTCGCCACCGCGCCCTGATCGTCACGCCGAGCCCAGCCAGTGCTGGGCGAGCAGTTCGTACGAGCGGACCCGGTCGGCGTGGTCGTGCGTGATCGTGGTGACCAGCAGCTCGTCCGCCCGGGTGGCCGCGGCCAGGGTGGCCAGCCGCTCGGCCACGGTGGCCGGGGAGCCGACGAACTGGGTGGCGACGCGGTCGGCGACCATGGCGCGGTCGGCGTCCGTCCACGCCATGGCGTCCGCCTCGGCCGGGGTGGGGAACGGGATCGCGCCCGCACCGCTGCGGATGCTGCGCACCCACGCCCCGTAGCCGGCCGCGAGCCGGCGTGCGGTCGCGTCATCGGCGGCGACCACCACGTCCGCCGAGACCAGCACGTACGGTTCGGCGAGCACGGCCGAGGGCCGGAACGCCCGCCGGTAGGCCTCCGCCGCCTCGACCACGGTGGCCGGGCTGATGTGGTAGTTCGTGCCGAACGGCAGGCCGCGGGTGCCGGCGACGGTGGCGCTCTCGCCGGCGCTGCTGCCGAGTACCCAGACCGCCAGGTCGGCGTGCTCGCCGGGGATCACCTGCACCGGCACGCCCGCGCTGGACCGCCACTCGCCGGCCAGCAGCGCCAGGATGTCGCCGACCTGCCGGGTGTACGACGGCGGCTCGGCACCGGGCTGCCGGAGCAGTTCGGCCTGCGCGGCGAACCGCGGCGACCCGAACAGCGCGGCGGCCGAGAACGCCGGCGGCAGCAGCAGCCCCTCCGGGGTCACGGTCCCGCCGGCCAGCGTCCCATCCACCCCCGTCCCCGTCCTGACGCTCGGGCCGCCGGCGGCCGGTCCGGCGGGCGCTGTGGCGCCCGGGGGCGGGCCGGCGGACCGGCCGATGCCGAGGTCGATCCGGCCCGGCGCGGCCGTGGCCAGCAGGCCGAACTCCTCGACGACGGACAGCGCCGTGCGGTGGCCCATCTGCACCGCGCCGGCGCCGAGCCGGATCCGGCTGGTCGCGCCGGCCAGCAGCGCGATCAGCACGGCCGGGGAGGTGCCGGCGACGCCCGGGTTCAGGTGGTGCTCGGCCAGCCAGTACCGGCGGTAGCCGAGCTGCTCGGCCCGCCGCGCGAGGTCGATGGTGTTGCGCAGTGCGTCCGCGGCCGTCGACCCGGAACTGATCGGCACCAGATCGAGGATCGACAGCGGGACGGCGGCACCGGTCACGGCTGCCGGCCCCGCGCCGGGACCGGCCGCCGGACGGCGCCGGGGCGGCACGCGCTGCCGGCTCGGCCGGCTGTGGTCGGGCTGCGGGACATCGCTGCTCCTGTCGGCGGCGGGGCCGATCGCGGCGGGAGCACCCGGGCGATCGGGGAGAAGCCGGCGGAATCTGGCGGCAACCGGCCGGTTCTACCCTCGGCAGGCGGCGCTGGCGACGCGGGCGAGATCGACGAAGATCCGTCGGATCAAGCGGACCGGTCGCATGCGGCCACCGTACAGCGCGATCCGGCGGCTGTCTGCCCGCCCCGCGGCGCCCCGTCCGTCCATTGTGGACTGTCAGGTGTGGACCGCGGGCGGTTGGCTCCGGGCTGGCCGGGATGTCGGTGCGCTGGCCGGACTCCGGAACGCGTGCTATCAATGCCGTGTGTCCCGTTCCGCGCCGCTGACCAGGAGACTCCACGTCGATCTCCGCCGGGTCGGCGCGGCCGGCTGTCGCCCGCGCTGACCGCACGACCGCCGCGGCCGCCTGGGGCGGTTGCCGCCGCCGAACGACGTCGCCGTCGCACCCAGCTCGCGTCACCCTGTCTGGAGAGGCCATGTCCTTGTCCGCCGACCAGTGGGCCGGCTCCACCGGCGGCCCAGCCGACCGCACTGCCGGCCCAGCCGGCCCGGCCGCCGGCACCGGCCGCTGGCACCCGCTGGACGAGGTCGTCTGGTCGTCGCTGACCGGCGCGCACGCCGCCCTCGCCGAGGGTGGCCCGGACGCGCTGCGCTACCAGCCGGACGTCGCCCCCTTCGGGGCCGTCTCGCCCGGGGCCGTCCCCCCGGACCGCGGGGCCGTCTGGCCGGATCACGGGGCCGTGTCGCCCGGCGACGGGGCCGTCCTCCCGGACCGCGGGGTCGTCTCGCCAGACCGCGGGGCCGTCCCGCCCGGCGATGGGGCGGTCTCGCCGGGCGGCGGAGCCGTCTCGTCGGGCGGCGGGGACGGCTGGTCGGGCGGCGGGGACAGCTGGTCGGGCGGCGGGGACGGCTGGCCGGTGCTGGCCGCACTCGCCGGCGCCGACCCGGTCCTGCTGGCCGCGCCCAGCCGCCCGCCGCCGGCCAGCTGGGAGGTGCTCGGCCGCATCCCGGGGGTGCAGATGGTGGCCACCGAGGCGATGGTGACCGGACCGGAGCCGGCCGCGGTGCCGCTCGGCCTGGCCGACGTCGACGAGATGCTCGACCTGGTCGCCCGCACCAAGCCCGGCCCGTTCCTGCCCCGGACCGTGCTGCTCGGGAACTACCTGGGCATCCGGCAGGACGGCGCGCTGGTGGCGATGGCGGGGGAGCGGCTGCGGCCGCCGGGTTTCGCCGAGATCAGCGCGGTCTGCACCGATCCGGCGTACCGCGGGCAGGGCCTGGCCGGTCGGCTGATCCGGGCCGTCGCGCACGGCATCCGGGCCCGCGGCGAGATCCCGTTCCTGCACACCGCCGCGGACAACCACGGCGCGATCCGGCTCTACGAGGCGCTCGGCTTCCGGTTGCGCCGCCCGGTCGAGTTCAGCCTGGTCCGCCCACCGGCCCCGCCCGCCCCGACCAGCTCCGTTCCGGCCGTCCGGGCCGACTCCGTTCCGGCCGTCCCGACCGGCTCGGTTGCGGCGGCCCCGGCCGGTGCCGTCCCGGCCGAGCCCGGCGGACCGGCCGGACCAGCCGGCCCCGCCGGTGCGCAGCCATGACCCGGGAGCTGCGGCTGGCCGTCGCGCTGGACGGCGCGGGCTGGCACCCGGCGGCCTGGCGCAGTCCGGACGCCCGGCCGGCCGAGCTGTTCACCGCCGGCTACTGGGCCGACCTGGTCGGCGTGGCCGAGCGTGGGCTGCTCGACCTGGTCACCATCGAGGACGCGCTGACGATCCAGTCGGCCGACCGGTTCGTCCCGGACGCGCGCACCGACCAGGTCCGCGGCCGGCTGGACGCGGTGCTGGTCGCGGCCCGGGTCGCGCCGACCACCCGGCGCATCGGCCTGGTCCCGACGGTGACCACCACGCACACCGAGCCGTTCCACGTGTCCAAGGCGATCGCCACGCTGGACTGGGTCAGCGCCGGGCGGGCCGGCGTCCAGGTGCGGGTCGGCGGGGTCGGGGCGGAGCCGGCGCTGTTCGGCCGGCGCGAGCCGACCATCCGGACGGTCACCGACCTGGACGACCCGGCCCGCCAGCAGGCCCGGCTGGACGCCTTCGAGGAGGCCGCCGACCACGTCGAGGTGATCCGCCGGCTCTGGGACAGCTGGGAGGACGACGCGGTCATCCGGGACGCCGCGACCGGCCGCTACATCGACCGGAACCGGCTGCACTACATCGACTTCCGCGGCCGCTGGTTCTCCGTCCGCGGCCCGTCGATCACGCCGCGGCCGCCGCAGGGCCAGCCGATCGTCGCCGTCCTCGGGCACGGCCCGGCGGGGTACCGGCTGGCGGCTCGGCAGGCCGACCTGCTCTTCGTCGCCCCGCGGGACCGGGCCGACGCGGCCGGAATCCGGGCCGAGGTGGGGGAGCGGCCGGCCATCTTCGCCGACCTGGTCGCGTTCCTCGACCCGGCGCCGGGCGTCGCGGTGACCCGCTGGTCGCAGCTGGACGAGCTGGCCGGGGAGCCGTTCCACTCCGACGCCCGGATCGTGGCCGGTACCGCCGCCGCGCTCGCCGACGAGATCGAACAGCTGTCCGACGCGGGGTACGCCGGCGTCCGGCTCCGGCCGGCCGTGCTGCCGCACGACCTGGTCGCGATCACCGACTGGCTGGTGCCGGAGCTGCAGCGGCGCGGCCGGTTCCGCGCCGGCTACCGCGAAGGCACCTTGCGCGGCCGGCTCGGCCTGGCCCGCCCGGCCAACCGGTACGCGACCGGGGCGGGGCAGCCGTGACCGGCCGGCAGGTGCATCTCGCCGCGCACTTCCCGGGCGTCAACAACACCACCGTGTGGTCGGATCCGGCCGCCGGCAGCCACATCGAGTTCGGCTCGTTCGCGCACTTCGCCCGCACCGCCGAACGGGGCCGGTTCGACTTCCTGTTCCTGGCCGAAGGTTTGCGGCTGCGCGAGCAGAACGGCCTGATCTACGACCTGGACGTGGTCGGCCGGCCGGACACGTTCACCATCCTGGCCGCGCTGGCCGCGGTCACCGACCACCTCGGCCTGGCCGGCACGATCAACTCCACCTTCAACGAGCCGTACGAGGTGGCCCGGCAGTTCGCCAGCCTGGACCACCTGTCCGCCGGCCGGGCCGCCTGGAACGTGGTCACCTCCTGGGACGCGTTCACCGGGGAGAACTTCCGCCGCGGCGGGTTCCTCCCGCAGGACCAGCGGTACGAGCGGGCCCGCACGTTCCTGCAGGCGACCTGGGCGCTGTTCGACTCCTGGACCGGCGCCGAGATCCTCGCCGACCGGGCCGCCGGCGAGTTCCTGACGCCGCCGTCCGCCGGGCAGTTCCGGCACCAGGACGCGCATTTCGACATCTCCGGCCGGTTCACCGTGCCCCGCTCCCCGCAGGGCCGGCCGGTGATCTTCCAGGCCGGCGACTCGGACCCGGGCCGCGAGTTCGCCGCCTCGTCCGCCGACGCGATCTTCAGCCGGTACAGCACGTACGACGAGGGCCGGGCGTTCTACCGGGACGTGAAGGGCCGGCTGGCCCGGTACGGCCGCCGGCCCGAGCAGCTGCTGATCCTGCCGGCCGCCACGTTCGTCCTCGGCGACACCGAGGCGGACGCGCAGGAGCGGGCGCACGTGGTCCGCCGGCAGCAGGTGAGCGGGCAGACCGCGATCCGGTTCCTGGAGCAGGTCTGGAACCGCGACCTCAGCTCGTACGACCCGGACGGCCCGCTGCCGGACGTCGACCCGGTCGCCGGCGAGCACACGGTGGCCCACGGCCGGGCCAGCGTCCGGATGCACCGCGACCCGCTGGCGGTGGCCCGGCAGTGGCGCGAGCTGGCCGGCGCCAGGAAGCTCTCGATCCGGGAGCTGATGATCGAGGTCACCGGCCGGCAGTCGTTCGTCGGCACGCCGGTATCGGTTGCCGACACGATGCAGCGGTACGTCCGGGACGAGGTCAGCGACGGCTTCATCCTGGTACCGCACATCACGCCCGGCGGCTTGGACGGCTTCGTCGACGCGGTGGTGCCGATCCTGCAGGAGCGCGGCGTGCTGCGGACCGAGTACACCGGCCCGACGCTG
Source organism: uncultured Actinomycetota bacterium (assembly GCA_963714145.1). Taxonomy (GTDB): domain Bacteria; phylum Actinomycetota; class Actinomycetes; order Mycobacteriales; family CADCTP01; genus JBBWZH01. The sequence continues at coordinate 1,633,714 of OY970235.1, forward strand.
CGCCACCACCTCGGCCTGCTGCCGCCCTGACGGATTCCGGGCGCACCTCGACCCCGGGTCAGCCTGGCTGACCGGTGACCGGGCCGACGGCACCGGCCCGGGCCGGTGCCGCCGGGTCCGGGGTGGCCGGCCGGGCGGCTCGCACGATCGCCGAGTGCAGCCCGTCGGCTGCCTGATGGGCGAAGGTGACGCTGGCGTCGACGAAGCCGGCCGCCGCCAGTCCGGCCAGGTACTCGGCCCGGGACAGGGCGCCGGCGATGCAGCCGACCCAGTTGCCCCGTTCGGCCCGCTGCTCGGCGGTGAGGCTGTCCTCGGCGACGATGTCGGTGATGCCGATCCGCCCACCCGGGGCCAGCACCCGGGCCATCTCGGCGAACACCGCCGGCTTGTCGGTGGACAGGTTGATCACGCAGTTGGAGATCACCACGTCGATCGAGCCGGCCGGCAGCGGGATCGCCTCGATCGCGCCCTTCAGGAATTCCACATTGGACACACCGGCCCGGGCGGCGTTGGCCCGGGCCAGCGCGAGCATCTCGTCGGTCATGTCCAGCCCGAAGACCCGTCCGGCCGGCCCCACCCGCCGGGCGGACAGCAGCACGTCGATGCCACCACCGGAGCCGAGATCCAGCACCCGCTCGCCCTCGGCCAGTTCAGCCACCGCCAGCGGGTTTCCACAGCCCAGGCTCGCGGCGACCGCCTGCGCCGGTAGCCCCGCGCGGTCCGCACCGGGATACAACCCGGCGCCGAAGCCCGCCTGCACCTCGACCTCGGCCGCCGGGCCGCAGCAGGACGCCGCCGACCCGCCGGCCTCGACCTGCGCCGCCGCCGGATCGCACCCGCACCCGCAGCCGCCGGCACCGCCCGCCGCGGCGGCCAGCGCCGCCTCCGCGTACCGCGTCCGGACCCGCTCCCGGAGGGTCTCGTCGATCATCCGTACCACCTTTCATCGACGTACATCGATTATTCTGAAGGGACTCTATCGACGGACCTCGATTGGCACAACCATCGAGCAGGATCGATAATCAGCGGGGTGAGTACCAGCCAGACATCCCCGATCGCGTTGTTGCCGGCGGCCGAAGCGGCCACCTACGCCGAGTGGTTCGCCTGCCTCGCCGAGCCGACCCGGGTGCGGCTGCTGCACGCGGTGGCCGCCGCCGGCCGGTCGGTCACCGTGGGCGAGCTGACCGACTGGGTCGAGATCAGCCAGTCCACCTGCTCGCACCACCTCCGCAAGCTGGCCGACGTCGGGTTCGTCCGGCTGCGCCGCTCGGGCACCACCACCCTGGTCACCGTCAACCCGGCCTGCTGCACCGGCCTGCCGCACGCCGCCGACGCCGTCATGGGCGTGCTCGCCCCCCGGCCCTGCTGCCCCACCGGCATCCCCGCGGACGTGCACGTCCGCGCGCTGCGACCGGCCGACTGGCCGGCCGTCCGGCGCATCTACGCCGAAGGCATCGCCACCGGCGACGCCACCTTCGAGACCGACGTCCCCGGCCGGCAGACCTTGGAGGCCAAGTGGTTGCCCGGCCACCGCTGGGTCGCCGAGGTGGACGGGCAGGTTGCCGGCTGGGCCGCCGCCAGCCCGGTGTCCACCCGCGACTGCTACGCCGGCGTCGCCGAAACCTCCGTCTACGTCGGCGCCGGCCAGCGCGGCCGGGGGGTCGGGAAAGCCCTGTTGCACAAGCAGGTCACCGCCGCCGACGCGGCCGGGCTGTGGACCCTGCAGACGTCGATCTTCCCGGAGAACCGGCCCAGCCTGGCGTTGCACCACACCGCCGGCTTCCGCACCCTGGCGGTCCGCGAACGCATCGCCCAGCATCACGGCCGCTGGCGCGACACCGTCCTGCTCGAACGCCGCCGGGCCGAACAGAGTGGCCCGGCATGACGATCCGGCCCGCCGACCTCGCCGACCCGCGGGTCCGGCAGTTGCTGCACCTGCACCTCGCCGGCCTGCAGGCGATCACCCCGCCGGACAACGTCTACGCGCTGGACCTGACCGGCCTGCAGGCGCCCGGCGTCACGGTGTGGACGGTCTGGGACGGCGAGACCCTGCTCGGCTGCGGCGCGCTCAAGGAACTCGACGCGACCAGCGGCGAGCTCAAGTCGATGCGCACGGACCCGCGGCACCTCCGGCGCGGCGTCGCCACCCGGCTGCTCGAGTACCTGCTCGCGCTGGCCCGGTCCCGTGGCTACCGGCGGGTGAGCCTCGAAACCGGCAGCGGCGAGGCGTTCGAGCCCGCGCTCGCGCTGTACCGCCGCTACGGCTTCAGCAACGGGCCGGCGTTCGGCGACTACCGGGCCAGCGAGTTCAACCAGTTCCTGCATCTGGACCTGTGAATCGGCGGGCCGCGGCGCCCCGGCGGATCAGACTGGTGTGCACGGTGACGGCGGTCCAGGCGCCCAGGTAGAAGGTGTCCCCGTTGCCGAGCAGGACGTGCTGGCCGGCGGCGAGCGGCGCGGCGGCGCCCGGCAGCCAGGTGCCGTTGGTGGAGCCGGCGTCGGACAGTTGCCAGCCCTCGTCGGTGCGGGTGAGCAGGGCGTGCGCGTGGCTGATGCCTTCGTCGCAGGGCGGCCCGGTCAGGTCGACCTGCGGGTTGATGCCGCGGGACGGGCGGGGGCGGCCGAGCAGCACCTGCGGGCCGGTGAGCCGGAACGTGCGGACCGGGCACCGGTCCGGGAACGGCAGGTCGGCGGCCATCTCCTGGTGCCAGCGGCGGTCGGCGGTGACGGTCAGGGCCCAGGAGCCGGCCGCCTCGGCCGGCGCGAGCGCCGTCCCGGGCAGCTGGCCGGTGTGGAAGTCGTAGCCGTCGTTCTCGCAGAACCGGTCGGTGCCGACCTGCGCTGCCCCGCAGATCGCGCAGAGCCCGCCGGGCCCGGCGGGCACCGGCAGTTGGGCCGTCGCGCCGGGGTCACCGGCCGGCGACGGGTCGGCGGCGGCGCCGATCGGGGCACCGCACTCGTCGCACCAGTCGCCGGTGGCCGACTGGTGGCCGTTCGGACAGGTGGCCGGCATCAGTCCCGCTTCCCGACCCGGACGGTCCGGGTGCTGCGGGTGTCGAGGGCCATCTCGTCCGCCGCCTGCACCCCGCGGCGCAGCCGGACCGTGCCGGTGGCCGCGTCCTCGACCTCGACCACCTTTTCCAGCAGTTCCGACGTGGCGGCATTGCCGGACGCGGCGGCCAGCTGCGCGGCCCGGCCGAGCTTCACTGTGGCGGTGCGGTCGTCGCCGGCGCTGCGCGCCGCCAACCCCTCGGCGATCACCTGGGCCAGCTCGGCCTGCCCGGTGTAGTGCGCGACCTGCCGGTTGAGCTGGGTGGACAGCGCGTCGTCGTCGGTCCAGACGGCCCTGATCAGCGCCTGCGCCGCGACCTGCTCGTCCCCGTCGCCGCCGGTGGTGACGACCGACACCCGGGCGGCCAGCCGCTCGCCGCCGACCTCGCCCGGCGGCACCGTCACGCTGACGTGGTAGTCCCGGGACTCGGCGCTCCACGCGCCGGTGGCGAAGTCGACGGTGCGGGCGTTGACCTCGGTGCGCCGGCCGGTCAGATCGTCCACCTGCGGCGCGACCTGCTTGACGAACGAGAGGGTGGCGCCGGCCGGCGTCCAGACCCGCAGCCGGACGTCCGCCGTGGTCCGGCGCATCGCCGCGTTGATCATGCTGGTGAAGTCGGCGGCGAGGTCGGCCGGCTGGGCGACGATGTCGACGGTGCCGAGCAGCGCGGTGGAGATGTGCCGCAGCTCGTCGACCACCCAGTTGGTGCCGACGCCGCGGCAGTCGCACTGGAAGCGTCCGGTCACGGCGGCCAGCGCCGAGTCCAGGACGGACCGCTCCTCGCCCTCGTTGCGGCCGTCGGTGAGCAGGATGGCGTGGTTGATCGCGCCCGGCCGGCGGTCGAACAGCGTCGCGGCCGTGGTCAGCCAGCTGCTCATCACCGTGCCGCCCTCGGCCTGGATCCGCTGGATCCGCTGCTTGGCCTGGGCCCGGCTGGCCGGCCCGGCCTCGGTCAGCCCGACCACGACCTCCGCGGCGTGGTCGCCGGCGATGACCGCGAAGTGGGTGCCGTCCGGGATGGATTCGACCGCCGCGATCGTCGCCTTGCGCGCGGCCGCGATCCGGCTGCCGCCCATCGACCCGGACCGGTCCACGATGATCACCTCGGTCCGGCCGGTGGCCGGCGGGCCGGTCACGGCCTGGGCCGGTGCGCCGGTGGCGGTGACCGTGACGATCGCGTCCACCTCGCCGGTGCCCGCGGGCAGGAACTCGTTCTGGAACGTCTCAGCGGTGAAGCTGGTCATGAGGCGGCCTCCGGAGTGAGCGTCGCAGGTGCCGTTCGGGGCGCCGCGGAGCGGAGCGACGGGGGTCGCCGGGTCAGCACGGTCACGTCGGTCGGGCCTCCTCGGTTCGCAGCAGGGCGACGGTGATGTTGTCCCGGCCGCCCTGGCCGCGGGCGAACTCCACCAGCAGCCGAGCGCAGCCGAGCAGGTCGGTGCTGTTCCGGGCCGCCCGGCGGACCCGGTCGACGAAGTCGGCCAGCTCGATCAGGTAGTTCCAGAGCCCGTCCGAGCAGAGCACGACCAGGCCCGGGCCCTGCACCGGCAGCAGCGCGACGTGTGGCCGGACCGATCCGGCATCGGCCCCGAGCCAGCCGGTCAGCGCGTGCGCCCGCGAGTCGGCCCAGGCCCGGGCCGGGTCGAGCCCGGCGTCGATCGCTTCGGTCGCCCAGGAGTCGTCCACGGTGAGCTGGCACGGCTCGCCGCTGTCCGGCAGCCAGTACGCCCGGGAGTCGCCGACGTGCGCGACGTGCAGGACGCCGGCCGGGTCGGCGACGACCGCGACGAACGTGCAGGCCGGGGCGTTCCCGTCCGGCTCGGCCGCGGCGAGGACGTCGACGGCGTCGGCCGCGGCCTCGATCGCGCTGCTGAGGCCGGCCTGGATCGGCGTGGTCGGCGGCAGGCCGAGCAGTATCTCGATGGCGGTGGCGACGGCCACCCGGGCCGCCTCGGCGGCCCGCGGGGCGCTGGAGACGCCGTCGCAGACGACCGCGATGGTCCGGCCGGCCGCCTCGGCGACCGCCCCGGCGTCCTCGTTGTCGACGTGCACCAGGCCGCGGTCGCTGACCAGGGCGGCGCCTTTCGCGCCGGCCTCGAACTGGGTATCGGCCCGGCCCAGCAGCGTCCCGCAACTGTCGCAGTAGCCGTCGACGTCGGCCCGCCCGTCCCCGCACCGGCACGCCTCGCCCGGGCTGGCCCCTCCCGGGCTGGCCCCTCCCGGGCTGGCCCCGCCCGTTGTCGGCTCGGGCGTTGCCGGTTCGGCGGCGGGGCGGGTCGCCTGCCCGGGCGCCGGCGGTTCGGCCGTTGCCGGCCCGGGCGTTGCCGGCCCGGGCGTTGCCGCGCCGACCCTTGCCGGTTCGGTGGCGCGGCCGGTCGTGGACCCCCGGGGTGTTGCCACCGGCCCGACCGCGGCGCCGGAGACCGGTACGGCGGTGGCGGTCGCCGCCGGCCGGGCCGGCCGTCCGTTCCCGGCCGCGGGCACCGCCAGCTCGATCGCCGGGGCGGCCGCGGTGGCGGCGGGCGCGGTCAGGCGGTGGCCGCAGGTCTCACAGAAGTGGTCGGTGGGCGCGACGGGTTCGGCACACTGGGCGCAGCGCGGCTCGGTCATGTCAGCGTCCGGGGGCGGACGCTGTTGGCCAGGTCGACCAGGCGGACCCGGTCCGGGCCGGCGGACACCCTGGCCAGCGTCCGGTACTCCCGCTCCAGGGCGAGGCGGACCCGGCGCTCGTCGGCGCTGCCGTTGCCGGCCGGATCGGGCGGGGCCGGCGGGGCGACGCCGAGCACGGCGGCGGGCAGCTGCTGCCCGGCCCGGGCGGCGTGCAGCGCCTGGTTGAGCACCTCGACCCGCAGCGCCGCCGCCTCGGCCGCGGCCAACCGCAGACTGTCGATCAGCCCGGCGGCGCGGACCAGGTCGGCCGCCCCGGCGGTGCCGTCCGGCGGCGCGGCGATCAGCGCCCGGATCGCGGCGACCTGCCCGGCGGCCCAGGCGGACGAGGTCGGCGGGATCCGGCCGAACGCGCCGACCGCGCCGGCCCGGTCGCCGGCCGCGACCCGGACCCGGCCCAGCCCGGCGGCGGCGCTGGTGATGGCCGGATCGGTGCTGGAGACCAGGTCGTACCAGCGGGTCGCCGTCTCGGTGTCGGCCAGCAGTTCGGCGCACATGCCCAGGGCCAGCTTCGGCGCCGGCTCACCCGGCAGCACCGCGCGGACCAGCTCGAACGCGTCCCGGGCCGGCGCGGGCTGGCGCCGGGCCAGGGCGAGCAGCCCGGACAGCCAGACCGCCTGCCAGTCCTGCCCCCAGGCCGCGGTCAACTCGGCCAGCCGGTCGGCCGCCGCCGCCGCGTCGCCGGCCGCGCCGCCGGCCGGTTCGCCGGCCGGGTCGCCCGCCGGGTCGCCGGTGGGGTCGTCCGAACCGTCCAGCAGGGCGAGCACGATCCGGCGGCCGAGCTCGGGACTGTCGGCCGGGGCGGTGCCCAGCAGCGCGACCAGCTGGCCCGGATCGGCGACCGTGACGCTGGCCAGGAACGCCGCGTTCGGGTCGTCGGTGTCGACCAGCGGCACCGGCAGCGCGCGCCGGTCCGGCCCGGCGAGCGCGCTGGACCGCTCCGGCGTGAACACCGCCGACGGGCCGGGCTGCGGCGACCCGTCGATGGCGAGCGCCTCGCGCAGCACGCCGAGCAGTTGGTCGGCCATCTCCTCGGCGGAGTGGAACCGCTCGTCCGGCTCCTGGTGGCAGGCCCGGCGCAGGAACCCGTACAGCGACGGGTAGCGGCCGAACAGCGGCTGGTCGACCGGCGCCGGCAGCGACGCCTCGTATTTGCTCTGGTAGCCGCGGAAATCGGTGACCAGCACCGCCAGCGTCCGCCCGATCGTGTACAGGTCCGATTCGACGCTCGGCCCGTCGGTGCCGACCTCGGCGGCCTGGTAGCCGCGAGTGCCGAAGATCGCCGACTCGGTGTCGCCGATCCGCAGCACGGCGCCGAGGTCGATCAGCTTGACCGAGTCGGCCGTCTGGATGATGTTGTCCGGCTTGAAGTCGCAATAGAGCAGGCCGCGCTCGTGCAGGTAGCCGAACGCCGGCAGGATATCCAGCAGGTACGCGACGGCCTGCGGCACCGGCAGCGGGTCGGGCCGGCCGGCGGTCGTCCGCCGGTCCTTCAGCAGGTCCTTCAGCGACCGGCCGCCGACGTACTCCATCACGATGTAGCCGGCGCTGTCGTGCTCGACGAAGTTGTAGATCTTGACCGTGTTCGGGTGCTCGACCTCGGCCAGGAACCGGCGTTCGGCCAGCGCTGCCTCGGCGGCGGCCACGTCGCCGGTGTCGAGCAGGCCCTTGAGCACCACCCAGCGGTCCGCGACCCGGGTGTCGGTGGCCAGGTACACCCAGCCCATGCCGCCGTGCGCCAGGCACCCGGCGATCCGGTACTGCCCGCCGACCAGGTCACCCGCGGTCAGCTTGGGGACGAAGGAGTACCGGGCGCCGCAGGCGGCGCAGAACCCCTCCAGCCGGCCCGGCCGGCCGTTCCGGCCGCGCCCGACCGGCTCGCCGCAGGCACCGCAGTACCGCTTGTCCTCCGCGACCCGCGGGTCGGCCAGCACGACGTCCGCCGGGTCGGCCACCGCCACCGCGGCCACCGGCACCAGCCCCCGCCCGAACCGCCGCGCGCTGCGACCCGACCCCGTTCCGGTCCGCCCGGACCCCACCGTCCGCCCGGTCACGCCGGTCCGGCCGCTCGCGGTGGTCCGGCCGCTCGCGGTGGTCCGGCCGGCCCCGACCGGCCCGGTGCCGGCCGTCCCGGTCCGCCCGGGCCCGCCGGACGGGGCGGACCCGCCGGTCGGCGCGGACCCGCTGGTCGGCGCGGACCCGCCGGTGGGGGCTGACCCGCCGGTTGGCGCTGAGGTACCGGTCGGAGCTGGAGCGCCGTTCGCGGTGGCGGCCAACCGTCCGGACGCGCCGGCCGGTACCGCGGTGCCGGTGGGGGTGGGGGTGGACGGGTCGGTTCCGCTGGCCGGGCTGGCGGTGGCCGATCCCGCCGTCCCGGCGGCCGCCGGGGCGGCCATGGCCATCCCGCACTCGGTGCAGTAGCCGTCCGGGTCGATGGTGCCGGGACAGTCCGGTGTGGCGGTGCACGGGGTGGCGGGGGCAGCGGTCATCGGCGTCCTGTCAGCGTGATCCGGTGGTGCGGCCGGCGGTGGCCACGGCCGCCTGCACCGCGGCGAGGTACTCGCCGACCTGCCCGGCGGCGGCGGGCAGGTCGCACGGGGCGGTGTAGAGCGTGGCCTGCGCCCGGCCGGCCAGCCGGGACAGTTCGGCGTGCTCGGCGAGCCCGTACGCCTGCGCCTTGGCCCGGTACGCGCGCAGCCGGCCACGCAGCTCGTCCCGCTGGGCCAGCGGCGCCCGCCAGCCGTCCCGGGCGGCGGTCGCCTGCTCGGTGGCCGCGCGCAGCCGCGCCGACCAGGCCGGCCGGCGGCCGGCCAGCACCTGCCACTGGCCGGCGGCGGCGAGCGCGTCCAACCCGGCCAGCTCGCTGGTCAGCGCGCGCAGTTCGGCCGCGGTCGGCGGGGCGGCGGCCGCGGCGTCGGCGATCTTGACGGTGGCCTGGTCGCGCGCCGCCAGGGCCGCGTCCAGCAGCGCCGGCAGCGCGTCGAGTTCGGACCGGCCGTCGGCCAGCCGGTCCAGCAGGTGCGCGCGGAGGGCGGCGGCACTGCTCGCGGCCGCGTGCACGGCCGCGATCGCGGCGTCCACTCCGTCGAAATCGGCCCCGGACAGGCTCAGCGGGTCGGTGCCCAGGGTGTCGGTGAGTGCCTTGAGCCGGGCCGCCACCGACCGGCCGCCGGCGCTGTCGGCCACCCCGTCCACCGCGCGGCGCAGCTCATCCAGCGCCTGGACCGAGGCCGCGCCCCGGGCCAGCAGCTCCGCCCCGGCCTGCCGGATCTCGGCGAGCGCCGCGGTCACCCCGGCCACCAATCGGCCGAGCGCCGCCGCCAACTGCCCGGCGTCCAACTGCCCCGCCGCCGACTGCCCCGTCGCCGACTGCCCGGCGCTCAGCTGGCCGGGCGCCGGCTCGCCCGGCTGGGGCCGCTGTCCCGGCTGCGGCCCTGACCCAGCCGAGCCAGCCGAGCCGGCCCTGCCGGTCGGGCCGGTCGGGCCGGTCGGGCCGACTGACCCGGCCGGGCCGGTCGGCCCAGCGGGACCGGCTGGCCCAGCCGTACCGGCGGGCCTAGCGGGATCGGCGGGCCCAGCGGGACCGGCGGGCCCAGCGGGACCGGCGGGCCCAGCGGGGTCGGTCAGCCGGGTCGGGTCGGGGACGCCGGCGGCGGCCAGGTCGATCCCGGCGTGCAGCGCGGCGTCCAGCCGGGCCGCGGCGTCCCGGCCGAGCTTGCGGTCGGCGCCGCGCAGCGCGACCAGCGTGTCCACCCGGGCGGACAGCGCCGGGTACGCCGCCCAGGCCAGCGCGAGGTCCGCACGCAGCCGGGCCCAGCGGGCGGCGGTCTGGCCGCGGGCGGTGGGCGGTCCGGCGGTGGCCGCGTCGGCGTCCAGCGCCATCAGGGCCATCGCGACCTGGCTGGTCGCGGTGCGCACGGCGGCCAGTTCGGCGTCCGGGCCGGCGGGTTGCGGCGCGGTCATGCCGTCAGCCCTGGTACCGGGCGGCCGGTGGGGCGGGCGCCGGACCGAACTGGCCGAGCCAGCGCCGGTACAGGGTGGCCCAGGTGCCATCCTGCCGGGCCCGTTCGAGCACCGCGTTGACGAACCGGGTGAAGTCCGGATGCTCCCGGGAGATCGCCAGGCCGTACGGCTCGTCGGTGAACGCCGAGCCGACCACCTTGGCGTACGGGTCCTGCGCGGCCAGCCCGAGCAGGATCGTGTCGTCGGTGGAGATCGCGTCGACCGTGCCCTGCTGGAAGCGCACCAGGCACTCGGCCTGGCTGGCCGCGGCCACCGCCACCGGCCGCGAGCGCGCGGCCCGGATCGCGGTCAGCGAGGTCGAACCGGCCGCCGCGCAGACCCGCTTGCCGCCGAGGTCATCGATGCCGGTCGCGGTGGATGCCCGCGACACCAGCACCTTCTGCCCGGCCTGATAGTAGACCGTGGAGAAGGCCACCATCCGCAGCCGGTCACAGGTGATCGTCATCGTCTCGGCGACCAGGTCGACCCGGCCACTCATCACCGCGGCGATCCGGGACGCGTTCGGCACCACCACGATCTGCAGCCGGTCCGGGTCGCCGAAGATGGCCCGGGCGACCTGCCGGGCGATGTCGACGTCGAAGCCCTCGATCACGCCGGTGAACGGGTTGCGCGCGCTGAACAGCAACGTGTCCGCGCTGGTCCCGACGATCAGCCGGCCGCGCTTGCGGATCGCGGCCTGATACGACCCGGCCGGCAGCTGCTCGGGCCGCGGCAGCGCTCCCGGGCGCAGGCTCGCCCGCGGGTCGCAGGCGTTCGCGGTCCCGGCCGCGGCCGACGGTGCCGGTGCCGGTGCCGGTGCCACCGTGCTCGCCGCGGGGGCCGGTGCCGCCCCGGGCGTGGCCGGCCCCGTGCACCCGGCCAGTGCCACGGCCAGACCGCCGACCACCAGCAGCCGTATTCCTGCCGCGGCACCCCGCAGTGATGTCACCGGTACTCCTGCAGGCGGGCGCGGAGGCCGAACAGGGCCAGCCCGCCGATCGCGGCGGCGAGCAGCGGGGCGAACCAGGCCAGCAGGCCCAGGCCGCCGCCGGCCTGGGCGGCGAGTTGGTCGAACCGGCTCTGGTCGGCGGCGATGGCGGCGGTCAGCGCGCGGTCGAGGCGGGCGAACGCGGCCGGCGCGGCGGCCTTGTCGTCAGACGTGGCCAGCCGTACCGCGTCGTTGTACCGGCCCTGCTCGTCCTGCGCCCGGATCTGCTTGTGCACCGCCACGTACGCCACGTTGGCCGCCTGCGCCTCGGTCACCAGGCGGCGCTGCTCGGGGCCGGTGGCCTGGGCGACGGCGGCCGGCAGCAGTTGCTCGTCCAGCACCCGCTGTACGGCCTGGAAATCGGTCTCGTAGGCGGCGCCGCTGCCCCGGCCGACCAGCGTCAGCGCCTCGTCCGCGCGTTCCTGCAGGGCGAGGATGTGCGCCCCGGCCAGGACCCCGACCGGGTCGGACCCCTCCGCCCGGGCCCGGTCGAGCCGGCCGTGCTGGCTGGCGAAGACACCGGCCAGCACCGCGGCCAGCACGACGGTCAGCGCGGTGGCGGCGACCAGCGGCGGGTTGAGCACCCGGTTGGTCCGCCGGTAGAGCCGCCACTGCACCAGCACTAGCGCGGCGAGCAGGCCGACGAGCATCGCGACCGCCCACCGGGCGCTGCCGTCGGCCCGGGCGCTGGCATAGCCGTCGAGCACGTTGCCCTGCTGCAAGGTGAGCAGCCGCTGCGCCGCCGGCAGCAGTTGGCTGCGGTTCAGTTGGGAGGCCTGGGCCAGGTAAGCGGCGCCGACCGGGAAGCCCTGCCGGTTGTTCGCCCGGGCGGCCTCGATCAGGCCGGTGTAGACCGGCAGCTGGGTGGCCAGCGTGCGGACCGCGTCCGCGGCCGGGCCGCTGTCGCCGACCCGGGCCGTCGCCGCCGCGAGCTGACTGCCGGCCCGGTCGATGTCGGCGCGGTAGCGGGCGGTCTGCGCGGCCGGCGGCAGACCGCCGGCGAGGAACGCCTGGGCGGCGGTGGCGTCCGCGTCGGCCAGCGCGGTGTTGATCGTCTCGGCGTTGACCAGCAGCGGCTCCGTGACCCGGGCCAGCTGCCGGGTGCCGGACCGGGCCGACCCGGCGGCCACCGCCCCGAGCAACCCGACCAGCAGCGTCAGGCCGAGCAGCCCGGTCAACATCAACTGCAACCGGCCCGGGGTGGTGGCGGCCGACCCCAGCACCCGCCGCGCGGCAACACCCGGCCGGCCGGGAAACGCGCCGGTTGAAACGGACGCGGTCATATCAACATAGTCGTCAACCTGGCGACGGCCCGCCAGCAAATCTCCCAAGTAAACCGAGGTCTGGCATAGCCGGCGACCGCGCCGGGTCCGGTGGGTCCGGGCAGTCCGGGTCAACCGGTGTCAGCCCGATCGAGGCGCCCCTTTTCAACCTCAGCCCGGTGGGGAAGAACACCTGTACGCGCAACGAGGGAGCGGCATGACCCGATGAGCACACACCCCGGTGACTCAACCGGCGCCAGCTGGCTCACCCCACGCGACACCTACCTGAGGCTCGCGCTGACCGGCCCGTCACCGGCGGAGGTGCATCGCGACCTGCCCGACATCCTGCGGGCGAACGCGATGTACGCCTATCCCTGGCAGCCCGTCCAGTGGCGGCCCGGCCAGGACGCCGTCGACCTCGCTGTCGATCTGAACGCCGACCTGACCGCCGCTAACCCGGATGTCGGGCCCGCACCGGTCAACCCGCCGCCCAGACCCGCGCCGAAGTCCCGTGGCTCCTGGTTCCAGCGCGGCCCGCTGCGCCCGCGCGCCCAGTTCTGAACCATTCCGCTGCCAGGTCGGGCGAGCTGGCCGGCGACGGCCCGCCGGGCCCAGCGGCGCCGTGCCCGGGTCCGGCGAATAGCGCCGGGCCCGGGCATGTCACCCGGGCCCGGCGGGACATCCGAGCGGTCAGACGATCGTGCCGGAGAAGCTGGCGCCCTGCAGGATGAATGTGTCGCCGAAGAGGGTGAAGTGCCCGCCGACCGTGGCCGTGTAGGCGCTGTGGTTGTTCGCCTTTCCGGTGACCGGGGGAGTAGTGGCCAACCCCTGCGCATTCGTGGTGACCAGCACCCGGGTGGTCGTGCCGGTGCCGAATGTGGCCGGCGACGGGAGGTAATCCTCGCCACCCCACGGGCCGTGCAGTTCGATTTCCGCGACGAATCCGGCCTGCGGCACCCCGTTCTCGTCGGTGACCTTGACCACGAGTGGCGCGCCGGCCCGACCGGCCGGAATCTGCTGGCCGTCGCCGGACGCCGCGGACAGCTTCACCCGGAAGTCGTCACTGAAGTCGGCGGTACGGCCGCCGACGCCGCAGACCTCCTGGTAGAGCCGGGCGCCGGCGGCGACCGCCTCCGGCCGGACGCAGCGGCCGGTGCTGACGTTGGCCATCTGGTCGGCCGACCGCTCCCACTGCTGGAACGGGTCGTTCAGGTTGCACGGCGCCATGGTCAGCGCGACGCCGTCGATCGGGCTGCGCGCGGCCAGGCAGGTGCCGGTCGCGACGTTCGTGTAGACCGCGTCCTCGAAACCCTGCTGGCCCACCTCGGTGACATTCCACCGGCCGGCGTTGTCAGCGCCGAGCGGGGCCAGCACGACGAAGCCGCTGCTGTTCGGGGCGAATCCGAGTGCCGGGTTCCGGAGCGAGAAGATACGGATTCCCTGATCGTGACCATCGGTGGACGCATTCGCTGCGACGCCCGCTGAGGCAGCCGTCAACGCGGCGCCGAGAAACAGCAATGCCCACACCCTCAACCGCTTGCCAACCACGCCCTCACCCCATCTTTGTGCTGGCTCATTCGTTCGAGAGCGAAACATGGAAAACCGGTCTACAGCAATGGGATCGAGTTCGTACCGAAAGAGTCGCATAACTCGCCCGGGGTCCGTTTCGGCGCCGACCCGGACCCGTCGACGCGGTGGCCATGGTCGCCGGCACCGACCGGACAACACCCGACTCCGCACGGTGGGTCGCGGCGGGCGAGGCGACCGGCCGGCCCCGGGACCCGGGCCATGATCACCCCGCTGCGCCGGAGCTACGCGACCGTAAACCTGTAGAGCGGCTGGAAATGTATTTCTCATACTAAATAGTGACAAGTATCATCAAATCTCTTATTCAGGCACTAAAACTGCGATACCGTCCTGCCCAGGGCTGGCCGGCGCCGCGGGGGATTGCCGCTAGATATGCACCGGCTCCGGCTCGTCCAAACGACCTCGTCCGAGCGGACGGAGTGGTGCCTTGACCGCGCCTCTGGCGATTCGCGGCACGGAGTGGTGCTTTCCCGAATCGGCCCTGCGGGTCGCCGAGCTGGCCGAACTGGCCGAGTTGCCCGCCGCCGCCCGGGACGTCTGCCTCGGCCTCGGCATCGACGAGGTGCGCGCGGACAGCGGGGTGACCGCCTTCGATCTCGCGGTCCGCGCCGCCACGCGGGTACTCGCCGCGGCCGGGCTGGACGGCCGGCAGGTGGGGGCGCTGATCGTGGTGGAGGCGCGGGTACCCGAGGAGTTCCTCGCCTCGGTCGCGACCAGGCTGCAGGCCGCGCTGCGGGCGGACCGGGCGTTGGTCCTCAGCGTCGGTGGGCTCGGCTGCGTCTCGATCACCCCGGCGCTGCTGGCCGCCCGCGGCCTGCTGGCGGCCGACCGGGAGCTGGACAACGTGCTGGTGGTGCACGGGAGCAAACCGGCCACGCCGCGCCGGTACCGGCATCCGGTCACCGTCAGCGGCGACGGCGGGCAGGCGGTGCTGCTGGCCCGCGACGGGCCGGTCCGGGTGCTCGACATCATGCAGGAGACCGACGGTGCCTACTGGGACCTGTTCGGGCTGGCGTACCGGGACACGCCGGCGGCGCAGTGGCGGGAGGAGTGTCGCGACCTGCCGGCGTACTCGTTCCGGCTCGCCGTCGAGACCGGCCGCCGGCTGCTCGCGATGTACCGGCGGATCCTGGACCGCAACGGGCTCGGCCCGGGCGACATCGCCTGCTACGTCGGCCCGAACCTGTCGGTCGGCGGGTCCCGGTTCGTCGCCGAGACCCTCGGGGTGCCGATCGCCGCCGCCTGCGGCGAGAACCTCCGCCGGTACGGGCATCTCGGACCGGTGGACGTCCTGCTCAACCTCTACGCCGAGATCGACCACGGCCGGGTGGCCGACGGGCAGCGCGCGCTGCTGCTCAACATGAGCCCGGTCGCCGCCTGGAGCCTGCTGCTGGTCCAGGTCGGCGGCGGGCCCGGCGACGTGTTCTACCTGTAGCGGCCCGGTACCGAAGGGGTGCGGCGATGACCGGAGTCCGACCGACCGCCTGGGCCGGAGGCCCCGCTCGGGCCGAGGGCTCGGCCCGGGGCGGAGTTCCCGCTCGGGCTGAGGGCTCGGCCCGGGGCGGAGTTCCCGCTCGGGTCGGGGGTCCCGCTCTGGTGGGGGACGCCGGCCGGGCCGGGGGTGGCGCGACCGCGCCGGCGACGCCGGGCCAGCGGCAGATGTGGTTCCTCGCCGAGCTCCGCCCGGGCGATTCGGCCTACCACAGTTCGATGGCGTGGCGGCTGTCCGGGCCGGTGCGGGTACCGGTACTGATCGCCGCGGTGCGCCGGGTGTTCGCCCGGCACGAGGCGCTGCGCACCACATTCGCAGAGTGCGGTGGTGAGCTGCTGCAGGTGGTGCACCCGCCGGCGGAGCTCCCGGTGCCGGTGGTCGGCCTGACCGGCCCGCCCGAGGGTCGCCCCGGCGAGCTGGACCGGGTGCTGGCCGAGGCGCACGGCCGGCCGTTCGACCTGCGTCGCGGCCCGGTGGCACGGGCGGTGCTGGTCCGGGTCGCCGACACCGAGTACGTCCTGATGCTCACCGCCCAGCACATCGCCATCGACGGCCTGTCGATGGCGGTGCTGCTGGACGAGTTGGCCGCGGCGTACGGCGCCGGACTGCGCGGTGCGGAGCCGGCGTTGCCGCCGGCGGCCCGGTACCGGGATTTCGCGAGCTGGCAGCGCGGCCGGCTGACCGATCCGCAGGTCGCCGACCAGTTGCGGTACTGGCAGCGGCGGCTGTCCGGGCTGGCCCCGCTGGAGCTGCCCACCGACCGGCCCCGGCCCGCTGCCCGCGGTCCGGCGGCCGGCGCGGTGCACCGGTTCGCGGTGCCGGCCGGCGTCGCGGCCCGGCTGCGGGAGCTGGCCCGGGCCCGCCGGACGTCGCTGTTCGTGGTGCTGCTCGCCGGCTGCCAGGTGCTGCTGGCCCGCTACAGCGGCCGGACGGACATCGCGGTGGGCACGGCCGTCGCCGGGCGGCACCGTCCGGAGTGGGAGCGGATGGTCGGGCTGGCCGTCAACCCGGTCGTGCTCCGGTCCACTGTGGACGGACAGCGGTCGGTTGCCGGGCTGCTGGCCGATCTGACCGATGCCGTGCTGGACGCGCTGGTCGCCGACGAAGTGCCGTTCACCCGGGTGGTCGAAGCGCTCGGGGTGACCCGGGACGGGGTCCGCAACCCGCTGTTCGACGTGCAGGTGGCGTACCAGGCCCAGCAGCTGCTGCCGGCGTTCCCCGGGCTGCGGGTCGAGGAGGTGGACGTCCCGAACCCGGCGGTACAGCTCGATCTCACCATCGACCTGCGCGACACCGGCACCGCCATCGCGGTCAGCCTGCACTACGACACCGACCTGTTCACGGCGGCGACGATGCGCCGGCTGGGCGGCCACCTGGGTGTCGTGCTGGCCGGCATCGCGGCCGATCCGGACCGGCCGCTGGCCGCACTGCCGCTGCTGACCGCGGCGGAGCGGCACCAGTTGCTGGTCGGCTGGAACGACACCGGCCGGGACGTCGCCAGGCTGCCGTTCCCCGTGCTGGTCGAGGCGCAGGCCCGGCGCACCCCGGACGCGCCCGCGCTGCTGGCCGGCGAGCAGGCGGTGAGCTACGCCGAGCTGAACGCGCGGGCGAACCGGCTGGCGCGGGTGCTGGTCGGTCGCGGCGCCGGCCCGGAGCGGGTCGTCGCGCTGGTGCTGCCCCGGTCGGCCGAGATCGTGGTCGCGCAGCTGGCCGTGCTGAAGGCCGGCGCGGCCTACCTGCCGGTGGATCCGGCCTACCCGGCCGCGCGGATCGCGCTCATGCTGGCCGACGCCGAGCCGGTGGCGGTGCTGACCCGGGCCGAGCTCGTCCCGGCGATCGCGGCCGCGACCAGTGCCCCGGTGCTGACCATGGACCCGGTTGCCGGCGAGGCCCGACCGGGCACCTCGCCGCCGGCCGGGCCCGGAGCTGCCGCCGGTGGACCGGTACCGGCGCGAGCCGGGGTTGTCGCTGGTGGGCCGGTGCCGGCCGGCGCCGGGGCTGCCGCTGGTGGGCTGGTGCCGGTGCGAGCTGGGGTTGCCGCTGGTGGGCCGGTGCCGGCCGGCGCCGGAGTTGCCGCCGGTGCGCCGGTGCCGGCCGGCGCTGGGGTTGTCGCCGGTGGGCCGGTGCCGGTGGAAGCCGGGGGGTTGGAAGCTGACCTCATCGATGCCGACCGGCTGGCTCCGCTGGCGCTGGCGCACCCGGCGTACGTGATCTTCACGTCCGGGTCGACCGGCACCCCGAAGGGTGTGCTGATCCCGCACTCGGCGCTGGCCGACTTCGCCGGCGCGGTGGCGCGGCGGTTCCGGCTGCGCCCGGACGACCGGGTCCTGCAGTTCGGCACGCCGAGTTTCGACGCCTCGGTGCTGGAGCTGTGCCTGGCGCTGCCGGCGGGGGCGGCGCTGGTGGTGCCACCGGCCGGACCGCTGCTCGGTGACCGGCTGGCCCGGGTGCTGCGCGACCGCGGCGTCACCCACCTGTTCCTGCCGCCGGCGGCGCTGCGGACGGTGCCGGACGCACCGCTGCCCGACCTGCGGGCGCTGGTCGTCGGCGGCGAGGCCAGTCCCGCCGGGCTGGTCGCCCGGTGGGCGCCGCGCTGCCAGCTGGTGAACGGGTACGGGCCGACCGAGGGCACGGTGATCTCGACCTGGTCCGGGCCGCTGGCGGCCGGCCCGGAGCCGCCGCCGATCGGCCGCCCGCTACCGAACACCCGCGGGTATGTGCTGGACAGCCGGCTGGCGCCGGTGCCGGTCGGCGTCCCCGGTGAGCTGTACGTCGCCGGCGCCGGCCTGGCCCGGGGCTACCTGAACCGCCCCGGCCTGACCGCGCAGCGGTTCCTGCCGGACCCGTTCGGCCGGGCCGGCGAGCGCATGTACCGGACCGGCGACCTGGTCCGCTGGACCGCCACCGGCGAGCTGCTGTTCGTCGGCCGGGTGGACGACCAGGTCAAGATCCGTGGCTTCCGGGTCGAGCTGGGCGAGGTCGAGACGGCGCTGCGGCGGCACCCCGGGGTCGCCGAGGCGGTGGCCGCCGTCCGCCCGGACAGCCGGGGGCACGAGCGGCTCGTCGGCTATGTGGTCCCGGCCGGCAGCGCACCGTCGACCCCGGCGCTGCGGGAGTTCCTGCGCCGCTCGCTGCCCGATCACCTGGTGCCGTCGACCATCGTGCCGATACCCGCGCTGCCGCTCGGCCCGACCGGGAAGGTCGACCGGCGGGCGCTGCCCGAGCCGGCCCGGGAGTCCACAGTGGACTCGCATGTTCCGGTGCGGCCCGGCACCGAGCGGGTGGTCGCGGACCTCTGGGCCGAGCTGCTGGACGGCGAACCAGCGGACCGGCAGCAGAACTTCTTCGACGCCGGCGGCACGTCGATCACCCTGCTCGAACTGCGAGCCCGGCTGGAGGCGCGGTACGGCACCCGGCTGCCGGTCGCGCTGCTGTTCGAGCACCCCACGGTCGCGGCCCAGGCCCGGCTACTCGACGGCCGAACCGGCGCCGGCCCCGGCCCGGAAGGGGATTGCGAACTGTGAGCGGTGCGGAGCGCAGCGGCGTCTGGACTGAGGCAACGCGCCGACGGAGTCGTTGCGCGGTGCCGAGGGAAGACGCCGCGTCTGGCGCGCAGCGCCGCGAACCGGAGGCACAGTGAGCGGGTATCCGGATCGCGAACGGGCGGTCGCGATCGTCGGGGCGGCCTGCCTCTTCCCCGGCGCCGCCAGCCTGGCCGAGTTCCACGCGGAGCTCGCCGCCGGTCGCGGGCACATCGGGCCGCCGGGGGAGGACCGGGTCCGGCAGGTCGGGGCGGCGCCGGGCGTGGCGTACCTGCCGATGGGCTACCTGGACCGGGTGGACCTGTTCGACCACGAGCTGTTCGGCGTCCCGCTGCGGGAGGCCGAGCTGATGGACCCGCAGCAGCGGCTGTTCCTGCGGCTGGCGCACCAGGCCCTGGAGGACGCCGGGCACCCGCCGGGCCGGCTGGCCGGCTCCCGGACCGGCGTGTTCGCCGCTGCCGCGCCATCCGGCTACGACCAGCTCTGCCCGGACGCGGACCCGCTGCGGCTGCTCGGCACGATCCCGGCGGCGTTGCCGGCCCGCGTCGCCTACCTGCTCGACCTGCACGGCCCGGCGGTCGTCCTGGACACCGCCTGCAGCAGTGGCCTGGCCGCGGTGGCCGCGGCCATGGCGGCCGTCCGCGCCGGCGAGGTGGACCTGGCCGTCGCCGGCGCGGTCAGCGTCCGGGCCGGGCTGGTGCCCGCCGCCGGGTTCCAGCCGCTGCGCGGAGTCGACTCGCCGGACGGCACCTGCCGGCCGTTCGACGCCCGGGCCAACGGTGCGGTCGGCGGTGAGGGCGGCGGTGTGGTCGTGCTCCGCGCGCTGCCCGCCGCGCTGGCGGCCGGCGACCGCGTGCACGGCGTGCTCACCGGCGCCGCGGTCAACCACAACGGCCACCGCGCGGTCAGCATGGGCGCGCCCAGCCAGACCGCGCAGGCCGACGCGATCGCCGCCGCCTGCCGGGACGCCGGCGTGCCGCCGGACCGCATCGGCTACGTCGAGTGCCACGGCTCGGCGACACCGCTCGGCGACACGGTCGAACTGGCCGCGCTGAGCCGGGTGTTCGGCCGGGCGGCCTGCGCCATCGGCTCGGTCAAGGGGAACATCGGCCACCTGGACACGGCAGCCGGTATCGCCGGCCTGCTGAAGGCGATGCTGAGCGTGCGGGCCGGCGTGCTGTACCCGGCTGTCGGCTTCGAGACCCTCAACCCGCAGGCGGAGCTGCCGGCGCCGCTGTACGTCAACACCGAACTGGCCAGCTGGCCGGCCGGCACCGGGCCGCGCCGGGCCGGGATCAGCTCGCTCGGGCTGACCGGCACGAACGTCCACGTCGTGCTGGAGCAGCCGCCGGCCATGCCTGGCCGGGCCACCGGCGGTGCGGCGCCGGGCCGCCTCGGCTCCGCCGGCAGTGCGGATAGCCGGCCGGGCGGCGTGATCAACCCTGCCGGCGGTGCGGCGCCGGGCCGCGCCGGGAGTGCGGATGGTGCCGCTGCCGGTGGCGGCGATGGCGCCGGTGGCGGTGCGGGCGGCCGAACCGGTGGTGCGGCGTCGGGCCGCGCCGGGAGTGCGGATGGTGCCGGTACCGGTGGCAGCGATGGCGCCGGTAGCGGTGCGGGCGGACGGACCGGTGGTGCGGGGTCGGGTGTCGGCGGGGTGTCGGCCGGTGCTGCCGGGGTGCCGGCCGACCGGGTGGACGCCGGTGCCGAGGCCGGCGCCGGTGCGGCCGGCGGGGCCGAGCTGCTCACGCTGTCGGCGGCGTCGGCGGACGGTCTGCGGCGGTACCGCACCCGGCTGGCCGACTTCCTGCGCCGGACCGAGCACCCGTTGCGCGCGGTGGCGCACGCGATGAACCGTGGTCGGGACGACCATCCGGTCCGGCTGGCGTTCACTGTGGACAGTCCCGGGGCGGCCGCCGTCGCGCTGGAATCGGCTGAGCTGCCGCCCGGGTCGGCCCGGCCGGGCCGGCCGCTGGTGCTGCTGTTCTCCGCCGACGGCCAACTGGACGGCGGGCTCTGGGAGCCGCTGCGCGCGGCCTTCCCCGCTCTCCTCGCCGACCTGGACGGTGTGCCGGCCGACCCGGCCGACCCGGCCGGCCGGCTGGTGCTCCGGCAGCACGCGCTCTACCGGCTGACCACGGCGCTGGGGTTGACCGGTGCCCGGCTGGTCGGCTGCGGGGCGGGCAACGTGGCGGTCCGGCTGGCCCGCGGGGAGCTGTCCGGGCCGGCCGCGGTCCGTGCGGCGGCCGGGCTGCCGGTCGGCCCGCAGCTCGACCTCGACCGGTTGGCCGCCGCGGTGGACGGCTTCGTCGGCAGCGGCGCGCTGCTGGTCGAACTGGGCGCCGGCGGTGTGTTGTCCCGGGAGGTGGGCCGGCTCGCGCCCGGGTTGCCGGTGCTCCCGCTGGTCGGCGGGCCGGGCGGCCGGGCCGGCGTGCTCGGCCAGCTCGGCCGGCTCTACACGCTCGGCGCCACCATCGACTGGGAGCGCTACTACGCCGGCGCGCGGATCCCCTGGATCGACGCACCGACCTACCCGTTCGCGCCGACCCGGTGCTGGTGCGTGCCGCCCAGCAGCCGCCGGCCGCCGGCCGGGCCGGCACGATCCACTGTGGACCCTGACCGGCCGTCCGACCAGCCGATGCCCACCGTGGACCAGGTGCGGCCGACGGACCCGCCGGTATCCACCATGGACCCGACACCCACGGAGCCACTGATGTCCGCTGTGGACTCGAAGCCGACGGACCCGCCGGTATCCACTGTGGACCCGGCGCCTATGGAGCCACTTGTGTCCATTGTGGACTCGAAGCCTGCGGGCTCGCCGGTATCCACTATGGGCCCGACGCCTGCGGAGCCACTGGTGTCTGCTGTGGACCCGGTGCGGCCGACGGACCCGCCGGTATCCACCATGGACCCGACACCCACGGAGCCACTGGTGTCCGCTGTGGACTCGAAGCCGACGGACCCGCTGGTATCCACGGTGGGCCCGACGCCTGCGGCGCTGCCGGTGTCCACTATGGACCCGAAACCTCTGGACCCGCTGGTGTCCATTCCGGACGCTGCCGCGCCGATGCGGCGGCTGGCCGAGCTCACCGACCGGGTGGTCGCGGTGTGGTCGGCGGCGTTGAAGGCCACCGGGGTGGGGGCGGAGTCGGACTACTTCGCGCTGGGTGGTACCTCGATCGCCGGGATCACCGTGCTCGGTGAGCTCGAGCGGGAGTTCGGCATCCGGCTCGGCTTCGCCGACCTCTACGGCTACCCGACCGCCCGCCGGCTGGCCGGCCGGATCCGCGACCTACTGCCGGCCGGTCCTGCCGGCGCGGCCGGTCCGGCTGGCCCGGTGGCGATCCCGCGGCTACCCAGGGGTGGCCGGTTGCCGCTCTCGTACGGCCAGGAGCAGCTCTGGTATCTCGACCAGCTCAACCCGGGCAGCTCGCTCTACAACGTGCCGGCCGACCTGCGATTGACCGGGCCGCTGGACCGACCTGCATTGGTCGCCGCGCTGGCCGACCTCGCCGCCCGGCACGAGGTGCTGCGCAGCCGCATCCCCAGTGCCGACGGCGAGCCGTACGTGCTGATCGATCAGCGCGGCCCGGACCCGGACCTGATCGACCTCAGCGCGCTGCCGGCCGGGCAGCGGGACGAGCGCGCCCGCGAGGCCGTGCGGGCGGCGGCGTCCGAACCGTTCGAGCTGGCAACCGGGCCGCTGTGGCGGGCGGTGCTGATCCGGCTGGCCGCCGACGAGCACGTCCTCGCCGTCACCTGGCACCACAGCATCTTCGACGGCTGGTCGCCCTCGGTGTTCTTCGACGACCTCGCCGAGCTGTACCGGGCGCGCATCAGCGGGCGGCCCGCGGACCTGCCCGAGCTGCCGGCGCAGTACGCCGATGTGGCCGGCTGGCAGCGGTCGGCGGCGCCGGAACGGCTGGCGGGTGGGCTGGCGCACTGGCGGCAGCGGCTCGCCGGGCTGAGCGGCGCGGAGCTCCCGCTGGACCGGCCCCGCCCGCCGGTGCAGGACTTCGCCGGCGGCCTGGTGGAGTTCAGCGTGGACGCCGCGACGGCCGGTGCGGTGCGGTCGTTCAGCCGGCGGCACGGGGTGACCCCGTTCGTCACGATGCTCGCGGCGCTCACCGCGCTGCTGCACCGGTGGGCCGCCCAGCAGGACGTGGTGATCGGGGTCGGTACCGCCGGCCGCGGCCATCCGGACACCCAGCGGCTGGTCGGCTACTTCAACAACGTGCTGCCGTTCCGTACCGCCGTCACCGGCGACCTCTCCTTCGCCGACCTCGTCGGCCGGGCCACCCGGACCGTGGCCGAGGTGCTGGACCACGAGGACGTCCCGTTCGACCGGATCGTCTCCGCGCTGTCCGGGCGGCGGGATCCGGCCCGGCACCCGGTGTACGACGTCGCCTACACCCACCAGAACGCCCCGGCCGCGGCCGGCGGCCTGCCCGGGCTGCGCACCAGCCGCTACCTGGACAGCCACATCGCCGGGGTGGCACCGGGCACGGCCAAGTTCGACCTGACCCTCGGCGTGATCGACCAGGACGACGGCCCGATGCCCGGCTACGTCGAGTACGCGGTCGCGCTATTCGACCGGGCCACCGCGGTCCGCCTGGCCGGCTGGTTCACCACCCTGCTCGCCGCCCTGCTGCATGACCCGGACCTCCCGCTGGCACAGATCCCCCTCCCCGGCCTACCCACCACCCCAGCCCCGGCCGTCGCAGCCCCGGCCGTCCCAGCCCCGGCCGTCCCAGCCCTGGCCATCTCGGCCCTGGCCGTACCAGCCCCGGCCGTCCCAGGTCGCGTCGTCCCAGGCCCGGCCGTGCCGGTGTCGGCCGGGCCGGAGCTGCCGGCGGCGGCGCTCTGGTGGCAGGTGGTGGAGCGGGTCGCGGTGCAGCGGCCGGACCATCCCGCGGTCGTCACGGCCGGGCACTGCTACTCGTACCGGCAGCTGAACCGGATGGCCAACCGGTTGGCCTGGCGACTGATTGACGCGGGCGTACGGGCGGAGCTGCCGGTACCGGTCGTCGCCGGCCGGGACATCGACCTCGTCCTCGGCTGGCTCGCGGTGGCCAAGGCCGGTGGCGCGTTCGTGCCGATCGACCCAGCGCTGCCCGGGCCGCGGATCGACACGATCCGGTCCGATGTGGACGCTCCGGTGGCGGTGGTCGGCCGGTCCTGGACCGGACGGCGGCTGGCCCCGACCCAGCTGCCGGCCCAGTCGGCCGGAGAAGCGGCCGACGATGTGGCCGACGCGAACCCGCCGGCCCGCAGCGGTCCGGGCAACCTGGCGTACGCCTGCTACACGTCCGGCTCCAACGGGCGGCCGCACGGCTGCCTGATCGAGCACGGCCAGCTGACCGGGGTGATCCGCTGGTACCAGGACGCGATGGGCATGTCCGCGGACGAGCAGGTGCTGCAGGGCGCCGGGCCGAGCTTCGACACGACGATCATGGAGGTGTTCGCCACCCTGTGCGGCGGGGCGACGCTGCACCTCGCCGACGAGGCCGTCCGCGACCCGGTCCGGCTGCCCGGCTGGCTGGCCGAGCGGGGCATCACCTCGGCCTTCCTGCCGACACCGATCGCGGAGGTGCTGATCGGCGACGGCAGCTGGCCGGCCGGCCTGCGGCTGCGCCGGCTCAGCACCGGTGGCGACCAGCTGCGGCTGCGTCCGCCGGTCGGGACGCCCTTCGAACTGCTGAACATGTACGGTCCGACCGAGTGCACGATCGTGGCAACCGCCGGGCCGACCGGGACCACGCCGCTGGACCAGCTGCCCGATATCGGCGGCCCGATCAGCGATACCACCGTCTACCTGCTCGACGGTGCCGGCCGGCCGGTGCCGCCGGGCGAGCTGGGCGAGATCTACCTCGGCGGAGCGGTGGTCGGCCGCGGCTACCACCGCCTGCCCGGGCTGACCGCGACGCGGTTCGTCGCCGACCCCTTCGCCGGACCGGGGGCCCGGATGTACCAGACCGGCGACCTGGGCCGGCTGTGTCCAAACGGGACGGTCGAGTTCCATGGCCGGGCCGACAACCAACTCGAGATCCGGGGCTACCGGGTGGAGCCGGCCGAGGTCGAGCGGGTGCTCGGGGCGCATCCGGCGGTCGGCGCGGCGTTGGCGGTCGGCGTCCCCGCCCCCGGCGGCGGCACCCGGCTGGTCGCCCATGTGACCGCCACCGGCCCGTCGCCGGACGAGCGGGAGCTGATCGACTTCGTCGCCGCGCGCCTGCCCGGCCACATGGTCCCCGCCCGGGTGCTCACCCGACAGAGCCTGCCCCGGACGGTCAACGGCAAGCTGGACCGCAAACGCGCCCGCCAGCTCCCGATCCCACCGCCCGCCTCAGCTGCCGTCCCGGCTGCCGGCCAGCCACCCGTTCCAGCTGCCGGCCCGCCGTCCGTCCGCGCTGCCGGCGCGCCACTCAACCCGGCTGCCGGCCGGACGGCCATCTCCGCTGCCGGTCCGAGGGCCGGCGCGGCTGCTGTTCCGCCATCCGGCCCGGCCGCCGATCCACCACCCATGCCGGCCCATTGCCGGCGACCGGTGCCGGCCGCCGGCCTGACCGGCTCGGCGGCGCCGGGGGAGTCCGAAGTGGACGGAGGTGGGCCGGAGCGGGTACTGGCCGGTCTCTGTGCGGACCTGCTCGGCCTCGGCGAGGTCGATCCGGCCGCCAACTTCTTCGATCTGGGCGGCGATTCGCTGCTCGGCATCCGGCTGGCCGCCCGGGCCGCCCGGATGGGTGTCCACTTCGGACCGCGAGACCTGCTGCTCGCCACATCGCTCCGCGACCTGGCCACGCCGGCGCCCGGTCCGGCTCCGCCCGTGCCGGCTCCGCCCGTGCCGGCTCCGCCCGTGCCGGCGACCGGCGCACCGACCGGCCGGTCCTCGGTCCAACCGGCACCGCCCGGCCAGCCCGTGGTCGACCCGACCCTGGCCGTACCGGTGCCTGGCCTGCCGGCTCTGGCCGTACCGGCGGCGGGCCTGCCGGCTCTGGTCGTGCCGGCGGCGGGCGAGCCGGCCCCGGGCGGGGGAGCGGGACCGGTGTCGGCTGCCGGCCCGTCCCGGCCGGCGCCGGGCGCGGTCCGGCGGCACGTCCCGCTGACGCCGATCATGTACGACTTCCTGGCCGGGTCCAGCCTGCGGGGGTTCGTGGACGTGCACGTGCTGGAGGTCCCACCCGCGGTCGATGCGGGGAGCGTCCGGGCGGCGGTCGGTCGGCTGGTCGGGCTGCACGAGCCGCTGCGGTACCGGTTCCGGCACAACGAGCTGGGCTGGTACATCCACCCGGACCAGGGGCCGGCCGACATCGAGCGGATCGTCGACACCCGGCCCCTCCCGCCGCTGGTCGCGGCGGGGGAGGCCGCCGTGGTCGAGCGCGACGCGGCGGCGCTGGCCGGGCAGCTCGACCTGCGGTACGGGCCGGTGCTGCGGGTGCGGCACTACCGCCGGCGGGCCGGCCAGGGTGGGCTGCTCCTGCTGGTCGTGCACCACTTCGTCGCCGACAGCGTCGCGTCGGTGGTGCTGCTGGATGATCTGGACCTCCTGCTCGCGGACCATGCCGCCGGACGGCCGGCGCCGGCCCGGCCGCGGCGGCCGGCCTGGCAGGAGTGGTCGGAGCACCTGCGGGAGATGTCCCGGTCAGACGAGCTCGCGGCCGAGATCAGCTACTGGACCGCGATCCTGGGCGCCGGCACCAACCGGCCCCGCACCGGTACGACCGGCGGCGGCGAACTCGTCCAGCGGGAGATTCAGCTGGCCCCGGACGGCGCCGGCACCGGCACCGAGGCGGCGCTGGCCGTGCTGGCCGCGGGTGTCGCCCGCTGGCAGGGCACGCCGGATGCCTGGGTGATGCTGGAGGGCGCCGGCACGCCGAACCCGTACCGTCCCGGTGGCCGGCCGGCCGAGGTGGGCTGGTTCACCAGCCTGCACCCGGCCCTGCTGCCAGCCGACCCGGGCCGACCTACAGCCGCCGACCCGCCTATGGCCGCCGGCTTGCCTACGGCTGCCGGCCCGCCTACGGCCGCCGGCTCGCCCACGGCCGCCGGTCCGCCCACGGCCGGCTTGCCTACGGCTGCCGGCTTGCACCCGGGCCTGCTGCCGGCCGACGCCGGGTCCCGGCCTGCGGCCGCCGGCCGGGACCCGTTGCTGCCGGCCGACCCGGGCCAGCTCATCCGGGCCTGCCGGGACGCGGTGGCGGCTGAGCTGCGGTCCGTCCCGAACGACGGCGTCGGGTACGGGCTGCTGCGCCACCTCGCCGCACCGTCACCGGCGTTGGCCGAGCTGCGGTCGCTGGCGGAGCCGGAGGTGTTCATCGCGCACCAGGCCAACGACGGCAGCACCGCCGACCGGGGCGCCCGGCTGCTGCGGGTGCGCCGCGACCTGTACCCGCCACCGCGGCCGGCCGCCGGCCGGTTCCCGTTGACGCTGGTGTCGGTGGCCCGGCCGGGCTCCCTGCTGGTGTCGGTGCAGGCCGGCCCCGGGTTCGCGGCGGCCGAGGTGAACGCACTGGCCGATGCGGTCGCCGCCGCGGCCGATCCAGCTACCAGGAGGTCATAGTGGACACCGTCGAGCTGGCCGCCGGCGCGGATATCCGGGGCTTCATCGCGGCCGGCTTCCCGGACGCCCGGTTCGCCGACACCGACGACATCTTCCAGCTCGGGTTCGTCAGCTCGCTGTTCGCGATGCAGCTGGTGCTGTTCCTGGAGCGACACTTCGCCATCCAGATCCCGAACGAGCAGCTGAGCCTGGACAACCTGCGCAGCGTCGCGGCCATGACCGGGCTGGTGGCCGGCTGCCGCCGGGCCGCCGGGGCATGCTGACCGGCGAGCGACCGGCGCCGGGCGCCGGGACGGACCGGGTCGCCGTCCGCCGGGTGGTGGACGCGGAGATCGCGCCGCACGCGGCGGCCTTCGACGCCGCTGAGGCGGTCCCGGCGCGGCTGCTGCACCGGCTGGCCGAGCTCGGCTGGTGGGGTGCGCTGCTGCCGGCCGGTGACGGCGGGCTGGGTCTGGACAGCGCCGGGTTCGCCGCCTTGCACGAGGAGGTCGGCCGCGGTTGCGCGTCGGTGCGCGCCCTGCTCGGCGCGCACAGCATGGTCTGCTGGGCGATCAGCCGCTGGGGCAGCCCGGCCCAGCGCGCCCACTGGCTGCCCGAGCTGGCCGCCGGCCGGGTCCGTGCCGGCTTCGGCCTGACCGAGCCGGGCGCGGGCACCGACACCGCCGCGCTGGCCTGCCGGGCCGTCCGGCGACCCGGCGGCTGGCGGCTGGACGGCGCGAAGACCTGGATCACCGGCGGGGCCGGCGCCGCCCTGTTCCTGATCTTCGCCCGGGCCGACGACGGCGTCACCGCATTCCTCGTCCCGGCCGAAACCCTTAGCTCCGCCGGGACCACCCGGACCTCCGGAACCGCCGGGATACCCGGCTCCGCCGGGACCCGGACAGCCGAGACCGCCAGGGCCGCCGGGATCCCCGGAACCGCCGGGATGCGCGGCTCTGCCGGAACCCCCGGAACTGCCGAGATACCCGGCTCCACCCGGATCCCCGGAACCGCCGAGATCCCCGACTCCGCCGGGACTGCCGGGCCGTCCGGGTCGGCCGGGCCGTCCGGGTCCGCCGGTGTCCGGGTGACGGCGCGGTCGGGGCTGCTCGGCCTGCGGGCCGGGCTGGTGGCCGACGTGAGTCTGGACGGCTGCCTGCTACCCGCCGACGCGGTGCTCGGGCCGGCCGGTTTCGCCGCGCCGACCGTGCTGATCGGCGCGCTGGACGTGGGCCGGCTCAGCGTCGCCAGCGGCTGCGTCGGCATCCTGCAGGCCTGCCTCGACGCGTCCGTGGACCATTCGGCGCGGCGGCGACACGGCGCCGGGACGCTGTCGGACCGGCAGCTGGTCCGCCGCATGATCGCCGACCTGGCCACCGACACCGCCGCCGCCCGGCTGCTCTGCGCCGAGGCCGCCCGGCTCCGGGACGCCGGCGACCCGGACAGCCTGGTGGCGACCTGGCGGGCGAAGTATTTCGCCGCCGCCGCGGCCCAGCGCGGGGCGGCCGCGGCCGTGCAGATCCATGGCGCGGCCGGTTGCGCCGCCGGCAGCCTGGTCGGCCGGTGCTACCGGGATGCCAAGGTGATGGAGCTGATCGAGGGCAGCACCGAGGTGGAGCAGCTGGTCATCGCCGATGAGGCGTACCGGGGCCGGCGATGAGCGCCGGCCGGATCAAGTGCGTGGTCTGGGACCTGGACGACACGATCTGGCGCGGGACGCTGCTGGAGGATCCCGCGGTCGCGCCGCGGCCGGAAATCGTCGCCGTCCTGGACACGCTCGACCGGCGCGGCATCCTCAACTCGGTGGCCAGCCGGAACGACCGGCGCTTGGCGCTGCGCCGGCTGCGCGCCGCCGGGCTGGCCGAGCTGTTCCTCGTCCCGCAGATCGGTTGGCAGCCGAAGTCGACCGCGCTGGCGCTGATCGCGACCGAGCTCAACCTCGGGCTGGACGCGCTCGCGTTCGTGGACGACCAGCCGTTCGAGCGGGCCGAGGTCGCGTTCGCGCTGCCGCAGGTGCTCTGCCTGGACGTGACCGAGGTCGCGGCCGCGGTGGCGGCCCGGCCGGAGTTCCGCCCCCGGTTCGTGACCAGCGAGTCGGGCCGCCGCCGGCAGCTCTACCGCACCGAGCTGACCCGCCGGCAGGCCGAGGCCGAGTTCGCCGGCACCGACGCGGAGTTCCTCGCCACCCTCGGCATGACGCTGACGATCCGCCCGGCCGGGCCGGCCGACCTGCGCCGCGCCGCGGAGCTGACCGTCCGCACCCACCAGCTCAACGCCACCGGCCGCACCTACTCCTACCGGCAGCTCGACGCGCTGCGGCTGGCCCCGGACCACCTGCTGCTGGTGGCCGACCTGACCGACCGGTTCGGCGACTACGGCACCGTCGGCCTGGCCCTGGTCCAGCGCGGCCCGCGGGCCTGGCGGCTGCGGCTACTGCTGGTGTCCTGCCGGGTGGCGGCCCGCGGCATCGGCACCGTCCTGCTCGACCACGTGCTCTCGGACGCCGCCGCGGCCGGTGTCCCGCTGCGCGGCGACTTCGTCGACACCGGCCGCAACCGGGCCATGTACCTCACCTACCGCCTCGCCGGTTTCGAGGAGCTGGCCCGCACCGCCGGCACGGTCCGGCTCGAATGCCGCGCCGGCACCGTCCGCCCGGCACCGGCCCACCTGACCGTCCGGACGCCGGCGCCGGACTCCGCCTGACCGCTCCGGCATACCATCGCCCGGATGATCGACGCCGGGGTGCCATGGCAGGGCCGGCCGACCCGGCGCGGCAGGCCGGTCGCCGACCCGCCGCCGCTGGCGCCGGACGCGGAGACCGCCGGCCGGCGGATCGAGGCGGCCCGGGCCGGCCGGGCGGTCGCCCTCGACCTGGCCGGGCTGCACCTCACCGACGTGCCGGAGTCGGTGGCCGAGCTGGGCGAGCTGCGCCGGCTGGACCTGTCCCGCAACCGGCTCGCGGTCGCGCCGGACGATCCGCCCGGCCCGCTGGCCGAGCTGGCCGCGCTCACCCACCTGGACCTGTCCGGCAACAGCCACCGCCAGGTGCCCCCGGCGCTGCGCGCGCTGACCGCGCTCACCCACCTCGACCTGGCCGGCAACGACATCCCGGTACTGCCGCCGTGGCTGGGCGAGCTGGCCACCCTGCGCTACCTGAACCTGCGCGCCAACGGCTTCCACCGGCTGCCGCCCTCGGTGGGTGACCTGGCCGCGCTGACCCACCTGGACCTGTCCGGCAACCGGCACGTCCGGCTGCCCGGCGCGGTCGGCAACCTGATCGCGCTGACCCACCTGCGGCTGCCGGGCAACCGGCGCGACGACCTGCCGGACGAGCTGGCCAACCTCACCGCGCTGACCCACCTGGACGTCTCCTACGCACCGCTGGGTGTGCTGCCGGACTGGCTTCGGGCCTTCACCCGGCTCACCTACCTGGACATCTCCTACGCCGAGCTCCAGGCGCTGCCGGACTGGCTGGGCGACCTCGGCACGCTCACCACGCTGAACCTGGCCTTCAACCGCAAGGCCCGGCTACCGCGGACGTTGGGCAACCTGACCGCGCTCACCCACCTTGACCTGTCCCACAACGACCTGGACGCGGTGCCGGACTGGCTGGCCAACCTCACCGCGCTGACCGAGCTGCGGCTCGCCGGCAACCGTCTCGGCCCGGTCCCGGATCGGCTGGCCGGCCGGATCCTGATGACAGACCCGGAACCGGGCGCGGACACCTGGTCGCTGCGGCAGTTCGAGGCCGACCGCCCGGACTGGGGCGCGGTCAACCGTTCGGGGTGACCAGTCCCTGCAGGCCGACGACGATCGCGATGATGCCGAAGACGGTCAGCAGCAGCCCCGCGCCGGTGGCGGCGCTGCGCTCGTCCGGGCGGAGTGCCGGCCGTCCGGTCAACCGGTCCCAGAGCAGCACGACGCCGACGCCGATCCCGACCAGTTCGTAGTGGAAGACACGCGGCCCGGAGGTCGCGTGCACGATGAGGTAGTACCCGCCGGCGACCAGCGCGACGAGCCCGACCAGCCAGCCGAACGGCGCGATCACCGCCTCGGCCCGGGCCAGGTTGGCCCCGATCCGCGGCGAGCGCCGGAGCAGCCCGGCGGCCAGCAGGAAACCGCCGACGATGTTGGCGAGGTCGAGCAGCAACGCGATCACGAATGGCCATCCTCGTGCCCGTCCGGCCGGGGTTGGCGGAGTTTAGCCGGCCGCACCGCCGGCGCTGCCCGCCCGCCCGGGCCGCACTGCCCGCTCGCGGCCGTCCGCCCCGCCGTCCGCCCCGCCGGCTCCGCCGGCCGGCTCCGCCGGCTACACCGCCGGCTCCGCCGGCTACACCGCCGGCTCCGCCGGCCACACCGCCAGCTCCGCGGCTGGCGGGAAGGTCAGAGCCAGTCGCGCTCGGGGGTGGCCGCCAGCAGCAGCGCCCAGGCACCGGGGCTGACCGGGTCGCCGTGCGGGACGCACAGCGTCTGGATGTCCAGGGCCGCGAGGCGGTGGAACGAGGCGATGGCCTGGTCCCGGTCCAGGCTGAACGGGCCGAGCATGGCCCGGCCGTCCCGGATCATGATCGTGTCGCCGCAGAACAGCACCCGGCTGGCCGGCAGGTGCAGCGCGATGCTGCCCGGGGTGTGCCCGGGCACGTGCAGCACCTCGACCGGCTCGGGCCAGTCGTCCAGGGTGTCGCCGCCGCGCAGTTCGGTGTCCACCGGCACGCGCCGCAGCGGCGGGGGTTCGGCACCGGGCGGCGGGGGCGGGAAGCTCGCCAGCAGCGCGTGTTCGGACCCGGTGAGCGGCCGGAAGGTGTCCGGGCGGTCGCCCCGGATGACCGGGGCGTCGTCGACGCCGGCGAGGACGACCGCACCGGTCGCGTCGGCCAGGTCCGCGGCCGATCCCATGTGGTCACCGTGCGCGTGGGTCAGCACGATCTGCCGCAGCTGCTCCGGACCGGCGCCGAGGTGGGCGAGCGCGGCCAGGATCGCCGGGCCGGACCCGGGCACCCCGGTGTCCACCGCGGCGAAGCCGGTCCGCAGCCGGACCAGGTACACGTGCCCCATCGGGAACGGCACCTGCCAGATCGTCGGGGTGAGCCGGACCGCGTCCGCGGTCTGCTGGACGGTCTCCATGCCGGGACCGTAACCGGCCGGCCGGCGCCGCGGCCCCGGCCGGGCGCCGCGTCCGGGCACTTCGGCCGAGTAGCCCGCTACTTCGTCATCTCGACCGGCCGACCGGCTGACCGACCGACCGGCGGCAGCCGGGTGACCCCGGCGGGTGCCGCCGGCCGGGGATGCAGTGCCCGGGCGGCGGGGGCCGGGTGTGCGACGGGGGCGAGGTGTGCGACGGCGGCGGCCCGGTTGGGGACGCCGAGTTTGGCGTAGACGCGTTCCAGGTGCTTGCCGACGGTGCGCGGGCTGATCCCGAGTCGGCGGCCCAGCTGCGCGTCGGTGAGCCCGCGGGCGACCAGCGCGAGCACCTCCTGCTCCCGCCCGGACAGCGTGGCGCCCGCTGTTCCGGCCGGCCGGGCGGGCGCGGCGGACACCGGGACCCAGGCCGGCCGGGGCAGGATCTGCAGCGCCCGGTGCTGGTCCCGGTTGACCCGGCGCAGCGCGACGGCCACGTGCCGGCGGGTCAGCATGAGCAGGTCGCGCTCCCGGTCGGTGAACGACCGGCCGCTGCGGGACAGCCAGATCCCGCGCAGCGCGGTGCCGCGGGCGTCGACGATGTGGCCCATCTCGTCGTCGAAGCGCCAGTCGGTCTGCTGGTAGACCAGGCTGGCCCGCCACTCGCGCCGGCTGAGCAGATCGGACACCCGGACCGGGGCCGACTGAAGGGCGTGGTCCGGTGGCAGCGTCGAGCACTTGACCACCAGCGGGTGGGTGGTCAGCACCGGCGTGTACCCCTCGGCGTGCCGCAGCGTGAACTGCTCGGCCGGCCAGCCGACGGCCACCACCCGCGGCCCGCCGGCCAGGTCGACCTCCTGCAGCATGGCCGCGTCCGCCCCGACCAGCTCGGCCAGGCCGCGCAGCAGCACCGGCCCGACCGCGCCGAAGTCGTTCACCTCGACCGCCAGTTCGGCGTACCGCAGCACCCGGCGCAGGTCCGCTGCCGTCGTGCTCCCCATCAGTGCCTCCTGGTCCGGGCCGCATCAGTGCGGCGCACTCCAGCCACATGACGCCGACCGGCGGTCTCCCGATACCGGCGCGGTACGGGTTTCGGTACGGAGATCTGCGTACTCCGGTACGGATCCGCAGACCGGCCGGCTCCACTTCCCGCTCGACCCGCCCGGCACGGGCGGGCTCCCACCAGGGGATGTCGAGCGGACAAGGAGACACAGATGACATCGGAAGAGGGCAGCGCCCGGGTCCGTCCCGGGCGCGTCGGACCACGGCGCACGCGCTGGTTCCCGGCGGTGGCGATCGCCGCTGTCGCGGTCGGATCGTCCATCGGCACGGCCGGGGTGGCCCACGCGCTGACCGGGACGACGGTCTCGTCCGGCACCGCGGGCCTGCGGATCTTCGCGCAGCCGGGCAAGGCCAACGCGATCTCGGTGACCCTGACCAATTCGACCTTCACCGTCAGCGACGGCGGCGATCTGCTGCTCGCCGGCAGTGGCTGCACCACCGTGAGCCGCAACGTCGCGACCTGCTCGGCGGCGAACGTCAACCTGATCATCTCGAACACCGGCGACCTGGACGACCAGTTCAGCGCGCCGCTGCCGTTCCCGATCAACGTGAGCGGCGGCGACGGCAACGACGAGATCACCACCGGGGTCGACCAGGACACGGTCAACGGCGGCGACGGCGACGACGTGCTGATCACCGGCGCCAGCAACGACACCATCCGGGACGGCGCCGGCAACGACCGGGTCGAGGCCGGCGACGGCAACGACACGCTCGCCACGGAGGCCACCCCGGACGGCGCCGACGTGCTCCTCGGCGGTCCCGGCCCCAGCGACCTGGTCGACTACTCCGACCGGACCGCCGGCGTGGTCGTCAACCTGAACGACGAGACCGCGACCGACGGCGCGCCGGGGGAGCACGACGACATCCGCGCCGATGTCGAGCGGGTCTCCGCCGGTGCCGGCAACGACAAGCTGACCGGCAGCAACCTCAGCGCGGTGCAGAACACGTTGATCGGGCACGCCGGCAACGACACCCTGCTCGGCCTGGCCGGCCCGGACCGCCTGTTCGGCGACACCGCCGACGGCACCAACACCGAGGTCGGCATCGATTCGCTGGACGGCGGCGCGGATCACGACACGCTGGACGGCGGCTTCGGCGCCGACGACATCTTCGGCGGCAGCGGCCGGGACGAGCTCACCTACGACGACCGCACCAGCACCGCCCCGCTGCGGGTCGACCTGGACGAGGTGAACGACGACGGCGCGATCGGCGAGAAGGACAACGCGCACAACGACATCGAGGACATCACCGGCGGGCCCGGCAACGACACCCTGACCGGCACGTTCAGCGACAACCGGCTCGAGGGGCGGGACGGCGACGACCTGCTCCGCGGCGAGTTGGACTCGGACGTCTCGTTCTTCGGGGCGGACACCTTCGACGGCGGCGCCGGCGAGGACACCGTCAACTACGCCAACCGGGTCGAGGGCGTCACCGTGACCATCAACGGCCTGCCGGACGACGGCCGGACCGGCGCGGACGAGGGCGACAACGTGCTGAGCAACGTCGAGGACATCGTCGGCGGCAAGGCCGGCGATCTCCTGTTCGGCTCGGACGGCCCGAACCTGATCGCCGCGCTGACCGGCGTCGACTGGGTGTTCGGGCTCGGCGGCGACGACAAGCTCGGCTGCGGCGACGAGCTGAACGAGCTGGGCGACGGCGGCGCCGGCTTCGACCGTTCCATCGGCTGCGAGTTCACCCCGAACGTGGAGGACCCGCAGCCCTGACCGGACCATCCCACCCAGCTGCCCGGACCGGCGCCCCCACGCCGGCCCGGGCAGCACCCCGTCCGGCCGCCCATCCGATCCGGGCCGGCAGCGGTCCGGGCGGATCCGGAACAGTTCGGGCCCGGCCGCGGGTTACCCGGCGGTGGTCGGCGTGGCGCCGGCCGGAGGGAGCCACCCGTGCCGAAGCTCGAACTGGGACCGCTCGGAGCAGTGCTCGGCCCGGACGAAGCCGCCGGGTCACCCGCCGCGATGGCGGAACTGGAGGATCTGGGCTACTCGACGATCTGGCTCACCGGCGGCCCGCTGGCCACCCTGGACCCGATCGCCGCGGTGATCCGCGCCACCCGGAAGATCCCGGTCGCGGGCTCGATCATCGCGGTCGACCGGATCGACGCCGCTTCCGTCGCCCGGGCCTACGCGGCGGTCGAACCCGGCCGGTTCGTCGTCGGCCTCGGCGGCGCGCACGGCTCGAAGCCGTTCGACACGCTCAACCACTACCTGGACGAGCTGGACGGGTCGGGCGTGCCGGCCAGCAGCCGGGTGCTGGCCGCGCTCGGCCCGCGGATGCTCCGGCTGGCCCACGACCGCGCCGCCGGCGCCCTCCCGGTGCTCATCACCCCGGACTACACCGCACAGGCCCGGGCCACCCTCGGCCCGGACACCGCCCTGGTCAGCCAGCTGCTCGTGGTGCTGGAGACGGACCCGCGACGGGCCCGCGGGATCGCCAGGGAACCGCTGAGCTTCCTCGGCCAGGTGCCCGCCTACCAGGCCAACTTCCGCCGGATGGGCTTCACCGACGACGACATCAGCCAGCTCACCGACCGCCTCGTGGACGCGTTGGTGGTCTGGGGCGACGCCGACACCATCGCCGGCCACGTCGCCGCGCACCGGGCGGCCGGCGCCGACCAGGTCGCCCTCAACCTCCTCGGCTCGCCCGGCACCATCCCCCTCGACCAGTGGCGCGAGCTGGCCACGGCGCTGATCCGCTGACCCCCGCCCCGGACACTGGTTTGAGGCCGCCCGCAGCACTTCGGTAAAGTGGCTTACCGCATCGGTCCGGGTGGCGGAATGGCAGACGCGCTAGCTTGAGGTGCTAGTGCCCTTAACGGGCGTGGGGGTTCAAGTCCCCCCTCGGACACGTAGAGAGGCCCTACGGTGTAGGGCCTCTACTTCGGGTTTCGCCTGGAATCGGCCTCAGTGGTGCACCGGTGGTGCACGGACCCTCTGAAGGCGGCGGATGCGCTGGCCTGGATCGAGCCCAAGAAGCGCACCGACGGGGGCACCTCGTTCAGGGTGCGGTGGCGGCTCGGTGGAACCCGGGCGGGCCGGCCGCAGGTCGAGACCTTCGGCGCCGGGAGCGACACGCAGAATCTCGCTCGGGCGGAGGGCTTCAAGCGGATGGTCGCTGCGGCCGGCGAGCGTTGGCCGGACGGCTGGGTCAAGGGTGCCGGGTTCGTCCGCGACCACGGCCCGCCGACGACCCGGCGTTGCCGGCCCGCTCGGTTGAGGCGGTCGGGCTGGAGTACGTCGACCAGCTCGTCGACTGCTCGCCGGGGCAGCGGTCGCGGTACCGGAGCCAGTTGCGGACGCTCACGGCGGTCGAGGCGCGTGGCCGGCGGGGGGGTGCCCACCGGCCGTTCGACACGACGGTGTCGTCGGTCACCGAGGATGACATCAAGGCTTGGCTGATCGGCTGGGACCGGTCGCTGAAGACCAAGGCCAACTACCACGGCCTGCTCTACGGCGCGTTCAACTACGCGCTGGAGAAGGGTGAGGTCACGCAGAATCCACTGCGGCGCACCGCCCCGAAACGCGGCAAGATCAGGCAGTCCCAGGCCGACCTGCGTTTCCTGACCGACAAGCCGTCATCGCGGCAGATGAGCATTGTTGATCAACGGAGGGTTGACGGCTGTGATCGGTGCACGGGCGGCAGCCTGGACTACTCCTCGCGCGGAGACAGTCGAGCCAGTCCGGCGTCTCGAAGCTGCTCGGACGTGACTCGCGCTGATGATCCAGGAATCCCTTTGGGACCTCCCGCTCGCCGGGCCGATCCTGATCCCGATCAACACGCCCACCACTGGGGTTGACGCGGTCGTCTTAGATTGGGCGGGTGTCCACTCCACTGCCGCCGCACATGCACCGCCGGATGGCCGAGTCGTTCGGGATCGATGCGCTGGGATACGACCGAAGCCGGCCGCCGTACCCGGACGCGGTGATCGGACGGATCGTGGCCGCAGCGCCGGGTCCTGGCTTTCTGGATGTGGGCTGCGGGACCGGCATCGAGGCGCGCCAGTTCCGGGCCGCCGGGTGCAGGGTGCTCGGGGTCGAGGCGGATCCGCGGATGGCGGACTTCGCGCGCGGCAGCGGTCTGGAGGTTGAGGTCGACACGTTCGAGGCGTGGGAGCCGGAGGGCCGGCGCTTCGACGCGGTGGTGTCCGGTACGGCCTGGCATTGGGTCGACCCGGTGATCGGTGCGGTCAAGGCGAGGCAGGTGCTGCGGCCGGGCGGTGTGCTGGCTCCGTTCGGCAGCGTGTACGAGTTGCCGACCGCCGCGGCGGATGCGCTCGCCGCGGTGTACCAGCGAGTCGTCCCGGACGCACCGATCCGGCCGCCGGCCTCGATGCTGGACGGCTATCAAGCCCTGTACGCCCGAGCCGCGGACGGAATCCGGGAGGCGGGGGGCTTCGGCGAGCCGGAGATCTGGCGGTACGACTGGCAGCGGTCCTACGCCCGGGACGACCTGCTGAACCTGATCGCGACCTCCGGCGGTCTCACCAGCCTGCCGCCGGACACGGTTGCGGAGGTGCTGGCCGCAGTCGGCGCGGCGCTCGACAGCACAGTCACGTTGCCCTACGCCACCTGGGGCCTGACCGCGGCCGGCGTCTGACCGGGCCAACTGCCCGTGAGTGTCGCAGATCCACTCAACCCGCCGCAGGCCGCAGATCCCCTAAGTAGCCGACCTCACCGCGCGCGGCCCGCTCCGCGGCACGACAGCGCAGTTGATCTTGATGTTTGAGGATCTTGATGTTCAGCGGGTGCCCGACGCGGTTGACCGCATGAGCAGGCTGTTGATCATAAACGGTGGCGGGCGGCCCACCGGGCCTGTAGCGAGGCGTCGATCACCGTCACCCATGGCGGAGGCGGCCTGTTCATCGCCGCAGCGTGGACCGGTACGGCAGGATGGGAGTGTGAGGCTGGTCGACTGCGCGCTGTGCGGGCGACCGGTGCACGATCATGACCGGCACATCCGGTTCCGCCTGCCCGACCCGGTCCTGGCCACCCCGGAGCGGGAACAGGCTGCCGGCGTCTGGCTCAGCCATGAGGACGCGAACAACTCGGTCATGATGCAGGTCCCCGAGGTCGGGCCGTTCGTGCGTGCTCTGCTGCCGGTCCGGCTGACCGGCGGGTACACCGTCACCTTCGGGGTCTGGATCGGCGTGGCTCCGCCCGACCTGCAGCGGGCATTCCAGTCGTGGTGGAGCCCGGACTATCCACAGTTGCAGTTGACCGGTCGACTGGCCAACACACTGCCCTACTGGGGACTGCTCGCCGCTCATCTCCCTCGAATGAAGCACCGACCGACCATAAGACCAGGTCGGAAACGGTCGACCGTATGGAGCGGTGGTCGAGAGTGGCTCGGTTGCTCCGTGAGCACCATTCTGAGTAAGCCGCGCCCGGATCGACCATCGCGTGTCGGTACCGCAGCGGCCAACAGCCTAGTCTTGGCCACGACGGGAGCGCTCAGCTGAGTGATCTTCTCGTCGCGAGTCATGCTCGTAACTTTCTGCCAATGACCGGAGGATGGCCGCAGTACGCGGCCAGCCGTCTGCGTATTTGTCGGCATCAGAGCGATACTTAGCTGCCAGGGATCGTTCCTGACCGCCGCCGGACTCAGGGGAGCGAGTGGTCACGCCTCGTCGGTTTAGTATCGCCACGTAGAACCCTGTATCGATCGAAGCGCTATGCAAGCTTTCGAGAAGATTGCGAACCGCAAGACTGGGCCACGCTCCATCTGGTTCAGCCGGTATCCTTGCAAGGACGTTTCCGATCTTTTCGGAGCCGATCGCGAGACGATCTGCGCTTTCGAGTCCCCTTATCGCCTGTGAGATCCACGCGGCGAGCATGTCGGCGTCAACGCTGCCATCTTCCTGCACGCCTGGCGAGGGCGACCAGTCATCAAGCAGACGGTAGGCGTTCAACACTCGCCCTTCGTCGGCGGGTGCGACCGGGGGCTCTTCCTCTGTAGAGGCAGGTCTAAATACGGTCGAGACCATCTCGACGAAGAAGTTTGGGTCGCGTGCGAGTAGCCTGCCTAGCATCCGCGGGTTCGCGTCGTACCCGAGAGCCGGTAAATACGCCCACTCTAGACGGGCAATTCGCTCCCACCCAAGGGTAGCCTCATAATCGTAGAATAGGTCGAAGAGTTGATTGAAGCTGTACTGACGAAGTCCACCGATCTCCGGATCGTCAGCCACTATAAGTGACTCAAGCGCGGAGGCCGCGGGATCTACAAGAAGCTCGATGTCTGCCGCATCGCGCCTAGCATACAATTGGACCAATGCGAGGGCGACCGCATTCCTGCCAACCGCCATAAGGCGCCCCACGGCGTGAGCGACGTAGGCGAACCCCGGGCCCAGCCCGTACGGCTGGAACTTCTTCCAGAACTCACCCGCCACCTCTTGGCCGAGTTGGTCGGCTCTCTGCCACGCACGAGGGTAGTCGGCAGTGCTCAGAAGCAGGAGGGCTTGATGCATCGCCGAAAGGTCCGACATTCGCTCGAGAGCGGCTTCGAGCCAGGGCCAGCCGCCCTGAACGAAGCGACGCGCAGCGTAGCTGAAACCGACGCCGGCCTCGATTGAGTCGCTAGATCCAAGTAGCGCCAATAGCCTGTCCTCGTACTTATCGCCGGTAGCGTCAGCGATAGCGACACCCACCCACCAAGGTTGTGTCGCCTCTCGCGCCAATTGACTCAGATGACCATACCCGCCCTTGGCGTCGATATCGGCAACAGCGCCCTCGCGTCGCCGGTCAAGGGCGGCCTGGTATGCCGTGTGATCTGTACGTATTGAATCTTCGGGCAGCGGCGGCATGTAGTCTTGAAATAGCCATAAGTGCTGTTCCATCACCCCGGCAGGCTTGAACATCGACTGAACTTCATCAATCTTTGCGAGCTCTTCTTCGGGCAGCGCCCAGACCGAATCAGTGTATTCACGATGCTTCGCGATTAGGGAGCGGAGGGACTCCCAGATCCTTGCTCTATCTTCCTCCGAGAAACTGCCGTCGACATGCTCTTGGAGTACTTCAAGCACGACCGCGCGGTCGACTGGCGGAAGGTTCGACATGTGCTGTATTAGTACAACCCGGCGCTGGGCGTCACGCCCGGAGTCCTCTACCATCCGAGCAACGACCTCGGTTATCGTCTTGAAGTACTCGACGTTTGTGACTTTGAGCTTGGTTGGTTTCCAGCCACGGAATACCGGCTCGTGAATTGGCATGTGTATACCGTGCGTCTCGGGCAGCATGGTTAGCATCAATTGCCAGGCTACGGCGGGGTGACGTGTACGCAAGCCGTCGACAACCGCGAATCGTCGATTTACATCGACGGAGTTGTCTGGATGCCAGGGATTGAACACCGCAGTCAACGTAGCCGCAGGGCGGTTACTCATCTTTCCGCCAGGATCGATTTCTGCAAGGCGGGCAAGTACTTCCACCGCTCTCCCGAAGTGAGCGCTCGACCAGATGGCGGATTCCAACGCCCACAGGAGGCCGGTGTGAGGGGACCTCCCTCCGAACAGTCCCCCGACGCTTTCAGCGTCAAATAGGCCCGCGAGTAGAGGGCGATCACCATCGAGGCCTTTCTCCACCTCTGTGAGGAACGCATCTGGCGATGCTTCGGCAAGAAGCGGAAGAATGTCCGCGAGCGAGATCCACAGACTACAATTAATGTCACCGTTGGCGGCATCTAGTATCTGCCGTACCTGAGACGAAGCCCAATTCGCGCCGTTCGTTCCAGAACCGGCCTCGACACGTTCGCCGTGCACGCCGAGCAATGCCAAGGTCGAGGCTATGCCGCGTCGTAACTCGGAGGAGTAGACGCGAACCTTTCCCTCCAACGACGCCCGCCAATGTTTGTCCGCTGGGAGCTCTAGCGCGGGATCGATCTCGCACAATACGTTTTGGACGATTGGACCGAGGCGCGCTAGATCGTCGGGCTGTACTTGCGCCGCCAACTGGCTCCAGGCGTCATAGGCTGAGACGAGCGCCCAGACTGCATCGACCCGTCCGACGAGAGGATCCGCCATAACTGCAAGGCGGGTAGCCGCCTCTCGCAGGTCGTCGTAGGTGCTGCCGCCAAGACTTGCTAGGGCGTCCTTGTCGCCCTCACGACCCTCATTCCATGTTCCCGCGAGCAGCACGCCGCGGATCGGCCGAGCGGCAGGCTGTTCGGCCCACGGCGGCTGGTGGAGTTCTGGCTTGTTAGCCAGATCCCGCCGCAGGGCGAGCAAGCTGCGGCGCGCAAGACGCCCAAGCTTGTCGGCTCGCTGATCGTCAATGCCACTCCCCTTGAGGGCATCGGCCACCTCGGCAGGATCAATTGGTGGTAGTTCGATGTCGGCAGAAGCGGCCTGAACTAGTGGAACCACGATATGATGATGCGACGCGGGGAGAGGTTCGGCGCGAGTCTGTTGAGTTGTCGGAATCAGAACAAGCGGTCTTGACTGAGCGAGGAGAGCGCGGTAGGTGACTACGTCATCAACAAATGCTGCTCACGCTTTTAGCACATCCTCGCCGCTTGCGGCGAGTTGCAACAGGGCGGCCGCAATGAATGCCTGCACCTCCTCCAAACTACCGCCCTTAATTGTGGTGACCTGAGGAGACCTGTTGAGGCGCGCGATCAGGTCCGCCTGAGAATTGCTCGCTTCATTTTGGGTAGAACGACGCGCAAGGACTACCGCCGGTGTGAGCGTCGGCGTGGTAGCGGAAGCCCAAGCGTTCCACCAGAGATCCACCGGCCTCAAACCATATGGATTACGCCCGAGGACTTGAGATATCCATGCATGTGTGATTGGCGCACTTTCCAGCCACGTCTCGATATCGTCAACACCGAGCGCGCGTACCTCCTTCCATTTCCCGTCTGCAGTGCGACCGGCTGCCCAAGTTTGACGCTGAACCCAGGGCCTTAGCGCCGCCGCGATGTAGGTGCAGCTCTGCGTCGGCGAACCATCGGGCGTGCTATCCCGCTTCTTGTAATCTCGGTCAGCCTTCGCCCCAGGGGACTTCTCGACGCTGAGTTCCCAGACTGAGAGGCCGGCTGGGATGTAGGGCGTGGCCTCAGTAGCGATGAGGGTTCCATCCCAACCCCCGGTGGCTACACCTTCGCCGGCGGGGAAGCCCGGCTGCACCAAGCCTCGACCCGTCTCCAAGACAAGCCGTCGGAGAAGACGCGGAAGCTCACTCCGAGCGGTGGTTGTATCTGCCCACTGTAGGAGTTCGTGTCGAGCGACAAGACCTGGACCGATCATGAAACCATGCTAGCTCATGGCAATTCTTCGACGAAGCCGGAGCGCATGTCGACACTTGACATGCGCGTAGAACTTGGCCTGCTCGGAAACAGCTACGAACGAGGCGGTCCGAGGGCCACAAGGTGCGTCTCAAAGCTCTCAAGCAGGCTAAATAGCACCTTCCTGTCCTTCTCGGCCGAACCGAGTGACGGCCGGCCAATGAACGTTTCCAACTTCATGATCGTGTGGCGATTCCACAGTGAAACCGCTGTAACCAGGGCGGTGCCGCGTTGGGGGCACGCGCGGATCTTGCGCAGTAGGCGCCAGTCTTGATGGTGGCCACGGCGCGTTCGCCGGATGCGCGCAGGCGGGCGTCGGCGATGTTGAAGGCCCTGGGTCCAGCGGGGGAGGTTGCGGCCTCGGTGGGGGACGCGGACGGTGCCGCGGGCGCCTTGATAGCCACGGTCGCCCAGAACCATCACCTACGCATCGGCCAGACCGTCGACGAGGCCGTGAGTCCGAGCGGCTTTCACGTCGTGGTTCGAGCCGCCCTTTGATCGCGATCGCTCGACCCGCCCTCGGCATGATCGAATCGTCTGTCGGGTCGCCGGAGGGGGTTGCACCCTCCGGCTCCCACGGATCCCCGCGTGAAGGTCTCCCTTCACGGGGCTCTTCTCATCCTGGTCGTGTGGGGCTTTGTCAGACGCGGCCCCAGAACGCGGTCGTGCGGGTCCAGTGCGCGAACAGGGTGGGGACGCGTTGGACGAGCCCTTGCCACCAGGTCTTGGCGCGCCGGTACGACCGGAGCCGCCGGTATTTGTTGCGGGCCCATCGCATCAGG
Organism: uncultured Actinomycetota bacterium; assembly: GCA_963714145.1. Classification (GTDB taxonomy): domain Bacteria; phylum Actinomycetota; class Actinomycetes; order Mycobacteriales; family CADCTP01; genus JBBWZH01. Next base: position 1,677,083 of record OY970235.1, read on the forward strand.
TAGGCGTTGATGCGGGTGAGGAGCGGATACAACTCCGATGGCCGGTACCGGCCGTAGTAGTTGATCCAGCCTCGCACGATGGGGTTGATCGTTTCGGCGAGGCTGTCCAGGGTCTGGGTGGTGCGGGCGTGTAGCCGCCAGGCGCGGGCTTGGCGGCTCATGGCTTTCAGCGCGTCCTTGCTGACCGCGGGTGCGAACGAGGTGAAGATCGCCCCGGTCGCGGTGTTGCGGCTCTTGCGTGGACGGAACGTGTATCCCAGGAACGTGAACGACGTGTGCTCGGGTGAGCCTGGGCGCCGCGAGTTCTTGCAGTACACGGTTCTGGTCTTGGTCGGATGCAACTGTAGTCCGACCTCGGCCAGCCTCCGGCCGATCGCTGCGCGGACCTGGTCGGCTTGCCGCCGGGTCACGCAGTGCACCACCGCGTCGTCCACGTAGCGTTCGAACCAGACCGCCGGGTATTCCCGGGCCAGCCAGGTATCGAGGGCGTAGTGGAGGAACACGTTGGCCAGCGCGGGTGAGACCGCAGACCCCTGCGGGGTCCCCCGCTGCGGTATCACCTGCGTTCGGTCCGGGTGCTGCACCGGGGCGGTCAGCCACCGGCGGACATACAGCAGCACCCAGGACTGGTCGGGGCGGAGGTTGGCCGCTACCGCCTTGATCGTCAGGTCGTGGTCCACGCTGCCGAAGAAGTCCTGGATATCCAGATCGATCACCCAGTTCCGCTTCCAGCAGCGATCCCGGCACATCTCTACCGCCGCCAGCGCCGACCGCCCGGGCCGGTAGCCGAAGGAGTCGGCATGGAAGATCTGTTCCATGCGCGGCTCCAGCGTCATGGCCACCACAGTCTGGGCGATCCGGTCAGCGACAGTCGGCACGCCGAGCACACGAACCCCACGGCCAGCCGGTTTCGGTATTTCCACCGCTTTCACCGCCGGCGGGAAGTAGGTGCCCGAGGACATCCGGTTCCAGATCCGGTACAGATTGTTCCGCAGATCCTTCTCGAATTCCTCTACCGTGACACCATCCACCCCGGCGGCGCCCTTATTGGCCTTGACCTTCTGGTACGCCTCCCACACGAGCTCCTTCGCAATCACGAACGGCTTGTTCTTCGACTTCGTCGAGTCCACCCGATCCCTCCCAGCCCAGGCTGGTTGCCCGAACGAACACGACACGGATGAGCCGGCCCCTTCGCTGTTCCCTCCATTACGAGGGCGTCATCACTACTACGAGCCGGTCCGCCAGCAGGACCCGCGACGGTACTCGACGTCTCACGGTTTCCGCCGCTTGACGCACTCCCTCTCACCACCCGCACCCCACGGGCAGCGGTGTCGGGTCCCGCCTTCCCACGTTCCACGCAGAAGCCGCAGACCAGGATCGCGCCGCCTACATGCCGGGCACCACCTGGCCAGAAAACGGGACACCCGCCAGATTCATCCCGGGACCTGATCACCGCCCCGGTTCTGATGCCACCTAAATAGTTACGACACGTCATCAGCGGTTCGCTTGCGCTCGCCTTCCCGATCCCCACCTGACGCAGATACCCACGCCTTTTCCCTGACGCTCACCACGACGGTCACTAACCAACGCAGCTCAGGGCGGTTTGAAGCCATCCCCCGCCGGACGGCTCCGAGGGGCCACAAAACCCTCATCTCCCACGCAGCACCACATCCAGTGAGATCGGCCTACATTCCGAACCTCACCTTCTGCGCTCGTGGCGCACAGATCAACTATCCGCTCATCGGCATGAGCGTGCTGTGGCTACTGCTTCGCGAGGTAGTCGTCTTCGGCGGCGTAGTCGAGCATCGGCGCGAAGTAGTCGTGGTCGAACCCCGGGGGTAGCTGGGCGGTGGAGACGAGCCAGTCCAGTTCGGCGGTCACGGTTCCGATTCCTCGTCCGGGATCGCGGTACCAGGTTCAGCGCGGCCTTCGACGCGGTGTTCACCGCCGCCGGCGTGGCCCGAAGGACCAGTCCGCCCGCCTCCCGCCGGCGGACACAGACCAGGACCACGACCGCCGCCAACAAACACCAACTGTCGGGTCCCGAGGGCTTGCCGCCGCACCGGCGGACGCCGTCGGAAGCCCGAACGGTGGGATGGCACCCTTCAGGCAGCGGACGCTTCCCCTACTCCACCCTCGGTCCGGTGGGGTTACGGTCGTGATGCAGAAGGGGTGGCCGGCCGGGTTGAGCAAGATCAGCCAGCGTGGATCTGGCTGGTGACCGGTGCGGGCGCGACGGTGAGCGGGACAGCGGCGGGGCCGGGCTGGGGATGCCGCGGGGCGGTTATGGATGGGTCGGTGCGAGCGTCAGCCTGAGCCGGGCGGGACCTGTGACGCACAGATCGAAGCCGCTCGCCGCGTCACCGGCGAGATCGACCTCGCCGTCCGCCAGGACGACCTTGGCCACGACGACGTCGACAGGTGTCTCGGGGAGGACGGGGCGGGCCTTCACCACGTACCCGGCCCGGATCCGGTACTGCCCGGCCTGGGCGACGAGCTCGAACTGGGAGCCCGTGACCTGCGCGGAGAAGAAGCTCGCCTCCACGACACGCTGGTCGCGGCGGTTGAAGAAGCGCCCGAGTTCGGGATTCACGCCGTCGAGCCGGACGGGGTCGATGGACAGCAGGACGAACGGCGGGCGCGGCTGTCCGGTGAAGTGTCCGGTCACCGGGTGGAACCGGCCGCTGGTGGTGTCGATGGCGACGTCGATGGGCGTGGCTTCGTCGTGGTCCGGGTCGAGCCGCGTCGTCACGATCCCGATGAGCGGGCCCTGGAGCTTGACGACGAGGTGCACCGGTCGCTCGTCCACCGCGACCGCGAAGGATCCGTCGGGCTCGGTCAGCGCGCTGCCGAGAAGGCGCTGCGCGTCGCCGGACACAACGAGGACCCGCGTGGCGTCAGCGGCGGCACCATCGATGCGAACGGAACCGGTGATCACTTCGGCGCGCCTCTCCTGGAATGGTTCAGCCAACCGCACGCTACTGCTACTGGATGTACTCGGACTTGGGGTACTGGGCGGTGAGGACGGACCGGAAGGCCTTGGGCATCTCCGTCACCTCTCCTGCGGCGCCGGCCGTCGTGGTCCGGGTGACGGCGGTCTTCGACGTGTAGACCCACTCCACCGTGACCGACGTGTGGTAGATCGTCTTGTAGTCACGGACGAGGAACTGGTCGAAGTGGTCTCGCTCCACCGCCTTCGTCGCACCGGCGTCGAACTGCCTGGTCATGATGTCGGCGAACTCGGACGGTCGGTCATAGAGCGTGGTGGATGACGGGGTCCGGATGTCGACGCCGCCGGCCTCGTAGAACGGGCTGCCGACGCTGGCGGAGTCAACCACCCGCTTCGGGTCCGCCGGGTCGGCGGTGAGCTCCATCGTGCCGTTCGTGGTGGGCAGCCCACCCTGCGCGACGTGCGCCGCGGTCCCGTCGGACTGGGTGGCCACGATCTCCGACCAGAGGAACTGGATCCATCCGGAGTCGGTCGCGAGCCCACCCTCGTAGCCGACGGCGAAGCCGCCCGGGTAGGGGGTAGAGCCCACGTCGAAGTCGACTCCGGTGCGGACGCTGACCTTGCCACCGGCAAGCGCGCCGGCGTGCGCCTCGGTTCCGGGCCTGACGACCGTGACGTCGGCGGTGGGCGGCAGTGGTGCGGGGGCATTGAGTAGGTACAGGGCGTATGCGAGCTCGTCCGAGCTCATCTCCGACTTGATGTCGGCCTCGAGGTCGCTGCCGGACTTGCTGGCGTACGCGCTCTTGAGCGAGGCGAGTTGGGCGGCGTCGCGGCCGAAGGGGATGAGGCAGGCATAGACGGCCTCTTCGTCGGTGCCCAGGCCCGCGAACGCGGCCTCGAGCCGCGTCACCGTCGCGTTGATGTCGGCCGGGCCGGCCGGTGGTCCCCCTACCGCCGTGCCGCCCTCGCCGAGCAGTTCCAGCGCCAGGGCGAGCTCGGAGCCGCTCATCTCGCTGCGGAGGTCGTCCTCGAGCGCGGTCGAATACGCCGCCCTGTACGCGGCCTTCAGCGCGGCGGCATCGGTGGCGTTCTTGTTCAGCTTCTGCAGCGCGGAGAAGACGGCTTCCTCGTCGGTGCCCAAGCCCTGCATCGCCTTGTGCAGTTGGGCCGCCAGGGCCGTCTGATCATCCGGGCTCAGCACTCGCTGGATCGTGGGGACCCCGGTCAAGCCGGTCACGCCCGAGGTGAGTGGCGACGGCCGAAGCCGCCGCCCCAGCGCGGCGTTCCCGACCGCCCGTTGCAGGCCCAGTACGTGGTCCGCCTGGCCGGCAAGAGCCGGTCGCCGAGAGAACACGTCACCGGCGAGGTGCTCGCCGCCCGAGCGTTGCAGCTCCCGCGTGATGGCGGTAACCACGACCGACGGCTCCGGCGCCGGGTCCCGCGCGGAGTCCGGTTGCGGGGGGACGCGCGAACCGTCCTCGACGCGCTTGATACGCGAGCGTTGACTCATCGGGCCACCCCGATCTAGGCCCTCGACAACATCCGGGGCCAGCGGAGCAGTCGCGGCCGCAGAACACCCATCCGTATTCTCACGCACGGCCCCGCCGATCCAGCGGCCGGCAGCGGAACCTGCGCTATAGGGCAGGAATCTCCACACGTCCGGCCCGTACGCCGGCTCGATGCGGCGATCGGCAGGCCACCGCATGGTGCAGGGGGCCTCCAGCCGCTCCGCAACGGACGGCATCAGCGGGCCGCGGACCATGGGCAACCGCGCGTGCCAGGTGTCAGGCGAAGTCGGGGATCAGCTCACCGATCAGGCCGAATCTGCTCCTGGCGCGCTCAGCCACACGAACTCGGTCGCCCTTACAAGAAGATCAACGCCGTCACCGTGTACCAGGCCGCTGCCGCGGCGGCACCGTTACCTCGTCTCGGATCAGTGGGTCTCCGTGGCGGCTGAGCCTCGATCCACCGAACCGATACCGATGATCGCGTGGTGAGGTCGCCGGCGGGCTGGTGATGTTGTTCTGGGGGCGCGGGCGGATTTGTTTGGCTGGTCTGCCCAGCCTTTCCACGTTCGGGTCTCGGGTCGGGCCCGTTGCTGGGCTGGCGGGGTTGTCAGGCGGTCGCGGGTGGTCCGGGTGCCGCGGTGTGGAGGTTCGTCCAGGCCTGCTGCCAGGGCCAGTACGCCGGCAGGTGCAGGGTGGGTCGGCCGGCGGGGCGGGCCAGCCGGGCCGGGACCAGGACGAGGTGGCGGCGCAGGGTGGCGCCTCGGGCCTTGGCGTGCAACCGGCCGGCCAGGACCCCGGCGGCGCGGGACAGGTTGTGAGACATGGCCACACAGACCAGCCAGGCGGCGTTGGCCGCGAACCGGCCTGAGGGCAGGTGGGCCAGCGGCCCGTCGATCAGGTCGGCGAACACCGTCTCCACGACCGCGTGCTGCCGGTGGGTGACGTCAGCGTCCACAGTGGACAGGCTGGTGGTGGTGAAGAACGCGTGATAGCGCCAGAGGGGGAACAGTTCGTCCTGCCCGCCGCCGTGCTCGCGGACCCGGCGGATGATCAGCCGTCCGGTCACTTCGTGGCGGGTGCCGGCGAAGGCGGTGTGCGCGGTCTCGGCGACCTGGGCGTCGGAGATCAGCTCGCCGGTGTCGGGGTCAACGACCGCCTGCGGATAGTGCACCGGCTGCCACGCCTCGGCCGGGATACCCGCAGCCGCGGCCCTGATCGTCTTGTTCGCCGGCACGCTGATCGAGACCATCGCGCCGGCCCGGCGGGCGGCGGTGACGAGTTTCCCGGCGAAGTATTGCGAGTCGGCGCGGACCAGCACCGGCCCGCACGCGCCGGCCGCCCTGGCTGTGCTCAGCGCCTCGGTCAGCAGGCTGGCCGCGCCCTTGGCCGAGTTCGCGTTCCCGGCCCGCAGCCGCACCGCGGCCACCAGCGGCGCCGCCACTGGCGTGCAGATGGTGGCCACCAGCGGCGACAGGCCGCGCAACCGCACATCGTACCCACCGACCTTCGCATGTCCGAACCGCGCGCCCTGCTTGCGCTTCCCGTAGACCCGCCGCAGCAGCGCGTCAATGTCCACATAGGCCATCTGCTCGGCGCCGGGCAGCACCGGCACCCGCCTGGTCAAGCTGACCAGGAACCCCCGGGCGGCTGCGGCCAACTGCAGCACGTGCCCCCAGGTAAACGCCCGCAGGAACGAGCCGAGCGTCGAGGGCGCGTACACCTCGCCGAACAGCTCACCCATACCGCCGTGGCGCAGCACGTCCAGGTCATCGATGCTGTCCGCGCCAGCGGCCATACCCGCCACGATCGAGGCGACCTTCCCGGCCGGGTTCACCCCAGTCGAGGGGATCGGCGGATCGTCGATCCGCACCGCGTCGGACACCAGATCATGCAGCCCGGCGGCCTCGGCCAGCCGCATCACCGGAACCAGGCCCGCACACGACACGAGGTTCTCCTCGTCGAACCGGGCGACCGCCTGCCGCCACGACTGCGATAACCTCACTACGAGTGCCTCTCTGACTCGGCGACTCTGGGTCTTCAGCAAATCCATCGTCGCAAGTCAGGAGGCACTTTCCTGTCAGCCACACGCCGAACTGAACAGCCGTTCGGTGGATCCAGGCTGAGGCAGTTGCGGGTGCGGACTTTGCGGATGGGGCCACACCCACCTGACACCCACGCGACATCCACGCGACACCCACAGCCCACAAACGACAGAGCCGGACGGCGAACGCCCAGCTCAACGGGTGCACCGAACGTGTCACAATACGAACCGCGATCTTCTGGTTGAAGGGCCTGAGATCACGGTACGTCCGGTGGCAAAGCGGCAGGTCACGGGCGGTGCTGCCCGATGAGCGCCGCAGACTGGACACCAGCGGCCGGCGACTGCGACGACCCGGAATCGGTCGAGCAGGGGGTCGCTGCGGTGGAGTTGGCGCTGCGGGCGGCCGGGATGGCGCTCGGCCAGTGGCACGGCAACGGCGACTACGCCTCCCTGCCGTGGTCGACCCGGCGGGCGGCAGCCGGCCGGGCGCTGGCTGAGCTGGACACGGCGGCGCGGCGGCTGGCCGGCGCGCGCGAGGCGCTGGTCCGCGACATCCAGACGGTGACCGATCGGCGGCTGGCAGCGGATGAGACGCGGTGCTCGGCGCAGTGGGGGGTGTGCCCGGAGCACGGCAACACGCTGTCCTGCTCCGGCGGCCGGTCGCGGTGCCGGCGGGCCGGCTGCGGCCGGACCTGGCCGGGAAGCCGGGTCGCGCAGCACTGCGACGAGCCCGCCGCGGTCGTGGTCGCCGACCAGGCCGGCGGGCAGCTCCGGCTGTGCGCCGGGCATTGGGCCGATGCTCGCCAGCGGCTGGTCGGCGCCCGGGTGGTGCGGGTGCTGGCAGCGGCTGCGGACGGTGCGCGTTGAGCGCGGGGTCGGCTCGCCCGCCGAGCGGGGCGGTGCTGGACGTGTGGGTACGCCGGGCGTGCGCGCTGGTCGTGGCTGGCGTGGCGGCGTACGCCTCGTACGAGCATCAGCGGCAGTTCGCGCTGGCGGGCGGCGCCGATGAGACCGGCGCGCGGCTGTGGCCGCTCAGCGTCGATGGCCTGGTCCTGCTGGCGACGGTCGGGCTGCTGCGGGCCGAGCATCGGGCGGGACGGCGGAACCGGTGGGCGCTGTGGGCGGCGTTCGGGTTCGGCATCGCCGTGTCGCTGGCGGCGAACATCGCGGCGGCGCCGTCGTTGGGGTGGCAGCCGGTGCTGGTCGCCGGGTGGCCGCCGGTCGCGTTGCTGCTGGCGGTCGAACTGCTCGCACATCACCCCGCACCGGCACCGGCCGTTCCGGCAGACGGGAGCGAGCAGCGGGCGGAGCCGGGGTTGCCGCCGGCTCTCGACGCGACCAGCCCGGTGGAGAGCGGCGAGACCGGCGCAGACAGCGAGACGACGATCACTCTCGCTGCACGGCCGGACAGCGGCGGCAAGGGGCCGACGGCGCAGGAGATCATGTGGACTCACTACCAGCGCGAGCGCGCTGCCGGCCGGACGCCGACCGGAGCCGAGTTGGACCGGGTGGCCGGCACGAGCAGCTACGGCAGAGGGGTGCTCGCCCGCTGGCGCCGCGACGGCCGACTGGACGAGTTCGACCGCCGTGCGGCTGCTGCGGAGTCCGCGCGACCGCTTGCAGCCAACGCGACGAGCCAGTGACCCCGCTCTGCCGCTCCCTACGGCGTCAGCGGGTGATGCCGGTCGGGACCTCCGCCTGGTCGGTGGCCGGCTGTCTCTCACCTCCGAGGCCGGACTGGTCATACCGACCAGTCCGGCCCGTTACTCGGACCGCTTGCCCGCCCGATGGGCTGCCGGTTCGGGCCAGCGGGCCGGGCAGGGTGGGGCGGCAACTCTGAACCTCCGCCCAAGCTGCTCTACGTAGATTGCCGCCCAAGCTGCCATACCAACGCCACGCACCCAGATCATCACCCGCTTGGCCCGCACCTCCGTCCGCGCGGCCAACCGGCGCCTACAGCGCTACCGCTGCCCATCACCGACCGCTTTCATCCGCGGCACCGCGCGCTCCAGGATGCGCACTCAACCTTGTTGCGATCTGGTCGCATGTGAGGCAGTCTGATCACCGTGGACTATTTCTCGGTGGATGGGCTCTGGTGGCTTCCTGGAGTTCCGGAGCGTCGCATTCCCGGGAAACTCGCATTCGACGCCGACAGCCTGCGTCTTGAGCTTCGTGGAACATTGGGTACCAATGCGGATGTCATTTCTACGGGACTCGACGTCGACAGGATCTCCATACCAATCGTTTATGGCTGGGCAAACGGGAACGACGAGGCAATAACCTTGATCCAGGTCATGCCCACGAACTTCGGCTATGAGTGCGAGGGCCTCGAAGATCAGGTCGAGGCTAGTGGGAGCATCTACTTGGTAAAGATTGTGTTATCAGGTGGCCACGCAAGTGGTGAGAGCTTCACAGAGGCCCAGGTGCAATTCGATTGCCTCGCGGCTTGGACGGACCCGCCTTCGATTGTCGAGTGGCCTGAAGGTCCGCCGGCTCCCAGGCTCAGGCTGGACGAGGTTGAACTGGCGCGCGCGGACATCGACGGCGACGAGTTAACTCTTCGCGCTCAGGGTATCGGTACAATAGCACGGCATAGGGTGCTGTGGGAGCAGAATGCCATTGTTCACCTGAAGTGCGAGTCGACTTCCGCACTCAGGTTGCTAAACGAACGGGTAAAGCCGGTACAAGACTTTCTCGTATTCACGCTTGGTCGATCAGTCCGGCTCACCGCGTTTCACCTCCGCCTCACTGGGCCAGGAGAAGTCGAGAGATGGGCGAAGGTGTATTTCGAGGCAGTACAGCCCACCCAGAGGTCGTTGGTCGATGTCGGGGTGGTTGTTCGCCGGTCGGCGCCGACGCTCTTCATGCTCCACGACTGCCCTCTGCCATTCGAGGCTCTCATGCCTTGCTGGTTCTCGCTGTGGAAGAATTATCGACAGGCAATTTCCTTGCTGCATGCGCCTTACTACGTCGATTTCATGTTCGGCGAACATCGCTATGCCTCGATATTCCAAGGAGCTGAGGCATTCGTTAAGTCGTTCAGCAAGGGCAGGGAGAAGTCCCCTTCCGAGCACGAGGCCCGTGTGGCGGCGATCACATCTGCAGCGCGAGCGGCCAACGTCGACAGCGCGCATGTTGAATGGGCCGAGCGTGTTCTTCAGAGCCGTAACGATCGGCCACTGCGTGAGCGGATACGCGAACTGACAACCTCGACAGGCAGTGTAGGTGCGGCCGTCTTTTCCGCCTGCCCCGACTTCGCAGAAAAGGTCACTGGCGGCCGTACCGGCGTCTCGCATGGCGGCCAGTCGCAGCTTCTCGACGCCAACTCCAAGCATTGGTTTGGCGATGTACTGCGCTGGATCATCAGAACCAGATTGCTCATTGAACTCGGCGTGGACATGGGCGAAGCAGGGAGGATAGTATCTGGCAAGGCTGCCTTCCGATACTCCGTGGCTAGGATTAGCCATAGTGAATAGGCTTGCTGTCTTCCGGGCATGCACCGCAAAATCCGTGCAAGCGGCGCGCGGCAGTGCGTGCCGACCAGAGCCAGGCCTACGTCCCCGGTCACGCGCCCCTAAGGGCGCTGCCACAGACGCTCGATCCCGCCGTCGTTCCTCAGCACGTACACGCTGGACAGACGGCTGGCGCGCAGTGGACGTGACCGCACCCCCGCGCACCGGCGACGGTGCGGGGCGCGGTCCTGCGAGGGGTGGGGCGTGTCAGGACGCGGTGGGGTGCAGTTCGACGGTGGTCTCTGCACGGAGGGGTAAAGTTATCCTGCATGCCCCTTGTCGCCCAACGTCTTGGGGACGATCGGGCCCTTGCGGCTCATGTCGAGGTAGGTCTCGACGTCGGCAGGGCCGAGACTGAGGCCGGCGCGATATGAAGACTTGGATTGTCCTATTATCTCGGTCGGCCGGGAGAGATCGGGGCGGGAAGTGTGTCGTCAACGAGGCAACTCTGGCAACGGTAGGGGGTATCGATGGCTGAAGGCGAACGGCGGGACATACATCCTGCTACCGCGGCCGCGCTTTGGGTGCTCAGCAACGGTCGCTGTTACTGGCCTGGCTGCGTCTTTCCCATCCTGCTCGAAACGCGTCCGGGTGTCTACAGGAAGAATGCCCAGATAGCCCACATCTTCGGCGTTAGACCGGGAGCCGTCCGGTTCCGTAAGGGCCTGTCGGAAGGTGAGCGCGACTCATTCGCAAACCTGGTCCTCCTATGTACTGCCCATCATTCGGAGGTCGACAACAAGCGCGACGGCGAAAAGTTGTATCCGTCGGAGCGCTTGCGGGAATGGAAGATCCAACATGAGGGTACGAACGGTCCGGCACTTGCGGCACTTGGCCCTATCAGCGAAGACGGCATAGAGACCCTTCTCGCTCGGATGTTCGAGCCGCCGGTCAAGCGGCTCGAAAAGATCGCCGAGCAATTAGAGAAGACGGGAACGCTGAACGCCGCTGCCGTGGTCGAACTGAAGCAAATCGTTGCTGTCGCTGCAGAGACCTCCATCGGAGCCGACGCCAGAACAGTTGCCGCACTCATCGAGGCGTCGGAGCAGCTTAGCGGGCTTAACCTCCGCGGTGCCGCGGCGGCCTTGCTGGAGGCAGCCTCCGAGTTCCGGGCTGCTCGCGACGGCTATTAGCCTGCTATCTCGGTCGGCGAGGGGCACACGGCCCGCAGAACTCCGCTGCGGAGCCGGACCGGGCTGGTCATACCGACCGGTCCGGTCCGTACGTGGCCGGCCGGGTAGGGCGGTTGGGTTGCGGGTTCGCCGTTGGCGGGGTCGGCAGCCGGGTCGGCAACTGTGGGCTGCCGCCCAAGCTGCTACCCAAGAGGCCGACCAAGCTCCCACCCCGACTGCTCGGCAGCGACGTCGACACCACCGCCGGTGGGACGTTGGCCAGGTGTGCGGGTCGCGTGCGGCTGGGCCGCTGGTTGGGTGGTCCTCATGGATCAGTTCCCCCGGCGGTGGGGTCGGGCGGTCATCCGGTTGAGCAGGGCGGTCTCGCTTGTCGGGGTCGGAGGTTCCCTCGGCGTATCCCGCACGAGAGAGCCGCCGGGTAAGGCTCCGAGGGAGGCTCCGCCCCTGCTACCTCTCGTCGCGGCCGCCGTATTCCTGTCGGAGTGAGGCGGTCGCGCGCCGGAGTGGGTGGCGCGCGATGGCGGCGAGGCGCTGGCGGCACATGGGGACGTCGAGGTGTCGCAGGTAGGTGATGAGGTTCCAGGTGTGGAAGTGCATCCGGCGCCGTAGGCCCATCCGGCCTTCGGCCCGGTCGTGTTCGTATCCGCCGTAGGTGGCGCCGAGGGCGACGCCGGCCTTGAGTAGTCGGATGGCGAGGTCGGTGTCCTCACCGGCCGTTCGCGGGTAGATCTCGGCGAAGCCGAGGCCCGGCAGCAGGCGCCGAGAGTAGATGAAGGTGTTGCGGGGCGAGAGGAAGCCCGGGCCGAACTCGACCGGCCGGGGTGCGGTGTCGGCGGGGTCCTCGGTGAGCATCAGCAGCGGGAACTGCGCCAGTTGGCTGATCAGTTCGTCGAACCGGTCCTCGACGTACCGCACGTCGGAGTCGACGGAGCAGACGATCTCGCCTTCGGCTCGGCGGAATCCCAGGTTCGACGCTTTCGCCCGGCTTCGGTATCCGACGATCATGGTCCGTAGCCGGGGGTCGGTGATCTGGGCGACGGCGGCGGCGGTTCCGTCGCTGGAGGCATCGACGATGACGGTGACCCGCCAGGTTCGCGGCAGGGTGAGTAGGGATCGTATGCAGTCGCCGATCGTCGCCTCGGCGTTGTGGGCGGTGACCACGAACTCCAGCCGGGATGCGGCGTCGGAGGTCTCGACATGGTTGGCGGCCGATGACGGGTGCACCACGGGGTCCTTTCGCTGGGCCGAGGGGCGTCGGGTGACTACACGAGTGCGACGCGGTAGGTGATCGCGCCGCGGAGCCGGGCGGCGTTCACTGCGACGACGTAGGCGAGTCCGGCTGCGATGACCACGGCGCGGCGTAGTGGCGTGTCGCCGGGGAGGAGCACGACGCCTTGGGGGCTGGACAGGCCGAAGGGTCCGCCGGGGCGCCATCGGCCGGTGGCGCGGTTGAAGTCGCCGGCTGGGTGGACGATCCAGCCGGCCAGCAGGGGGTAGTCGCGGGCGAAGCGTTCGGGGTGGCGGCGGAACAGCAGCGGGTCGAGTTGGTGGACGGCGACGCGGTGGGCGGCGTAGGCGAGCGCGCCGCGTAGGCCGGGTGGGCGTGGCTGCTGGTGTTGGTAGCTGTCGCGTAGGTGGGGTAGGTGCCGGCCGGTCTGCCCGGCGTCTTGCAGGCGGTAGTGCAGGTCGGAGTCGTCGCGAAAGCCGCTGCCGAAGCGGTTGAAGGCGAGGTCGAACCCGCCGACGGCCTGGATGCTGGCGCGCCGGTAGAGGGTTCCCATGCCGCCGTGCGGGCCGTAGAGCGACACGAACGGTGCGCCGGGGTCGAGCTGCTCGCACATGTGGGCCATGACGTGGGGATCGCAGAGGATGAAGTCGCCGCCGAGCAGCAGCACGAGTTCGTGCTGGGCGAGGTCGATGCCGTGCTGGCGGCAGGCGACGCCGCCGGCGTGGTCGAGGTGCACGATCCGCCACTCGTGCCCGGGGTTGCTGGCCGCGAGGTCTGCCGTGATCGGGCGGGTTCCGTCGGTCGACCCGTCGTCAACGACAATGATCTCGTGCGGTCGGCCGCCGAGCTGCTGCGTGAGTACGCCGCCGAGGGCGCGCCGGACGGTCGCGGCGTGGTTGTAGGTGTTGACGACGACCGAGATCCCGGGCGGGTCGGGTGCGGGCATGGTGCGGCTCCGGCGGTCAGACGCGTTGGCGGGTTCGGTAGTAGGCGAGCTTCACCAGCTCCGCGAGCCCGTGAGCGAAGGCGCGCGGCATGTCGGCGGCGCTGGGATCGGTGGGGTGCGCGCGGGCCAGGGTGAGGACGTCGACGGTCACCGGCAGGTCGGCTAGAGCGCGGGCCAGGACGAGGCGGGCGCGTTCGGCCTGGGCAGCGGAGGTCACCACGAGGACCGTGGTGAAGCCGTGTTGTTCGATGAGCGCGCGGATGCTGTGGGCGTCCTGGTGGGTGGAGATGCTCGGCGGCGCGGGCAGGACGTGGTCCTCCAGGCCGGGGTCGATCCATTCGTGCTCGCCGGTGACGGCCAGGTAGCGCGCCCAGCGGCGGCGGATGAGTTCGCGTGCGGCGGGGTGCCGGTGTGGTTTGTCGCCGGCCAGGATGACGAGCAGGTCGTACGGCTCGGGCAGCGTCACGCCTGGGCCGCCTGTAGCCGGGTCTGGAAGGCGAGCAGCTCCGCGCGGACCTGTTCCCGGATCGTGCAGGACATGGTGAACGGCCGCAGCGTGGCGGGGTCGCGGCGCAGCAGTGCGGCGAGGTCGGCTACGTCGGGGCTGGTGAACAGGGCGTGGCGGCGGGCGAGTTCGTCGCAGACGTCGCGCTGGTGGTCGTCGTGGTGTTCCCGGTAGCGGCGCAGCCGGGGGATGGCGATCACATGTTGGCCGCGACGTGCGGCCGGTAGCAGGGTGCCGATCCCGCCGTGGCTGATAAGCAGCCGTGCGCGGACGAGAAGCGCGTCGAGTTCTGGGCCGGGGCAGTAGGCGAACTGGCGGGCGGCCCGGCAGCGGTAGGTGCTTGCGCCGGACTGGATCACCACTTCCTCGCTGGGCTCGTCGGCGGTGAGTGTGCCGGCTTGGTGCAGCCGGTCGGCCTCGCGCAGGAGGCGGTCGAACGGCGCGGGGTGGGTGCCGACGGTCACGAGGATCACAGCAGCGGCCCCCCGTACTCGGCGCGCGGGTAGTACCCGCGCAGGGCCGGCCACTGCACGAAGAACCGTTGTGCGATCGGCTGGAACAGCCGCCCGGAGCGGGACGGCTGGGTGACCTGGGCGGAACACTCGATGAACAGGACCCGCCCGCCGCGGGCGCGGATCAGCAGGGCCAGCGGCAGTCCCACTGCGGGGCCGGTGGTCAGCAGCACGTTGGGGCGTTCGGTGCGGTAGATCCGCACGCTTGCCACGACGAGGCGGCACAGCGCGGCGAGCCGGCGTGGCAGCCGTCCGGGGCCGTAGTCGGCGACCCAGTAGACGCGGCCGAGCGGATCGTCGGCGCGGGCTGGGCTTCGGCTGATCACGTAGAAGTGCGGCAGGTCGGTGTAAGCGGGCGCGAGGCTGAGCAGTTCGGTCAGGTGCCCGCCCGGCGCTGCGGCGAGGGCTATCCGCAGCTCGGGCGGGCGTGCGGAGTTGCGGCGGCGCATGCTGCTACGGGCGGTCAACGGCTCGCCGCCTGGTCAGGGGTTTTGGCGGCGGCTGCTTTCACGTACAGGTCGAGGGTGCGCTGCGCCATCCGGTCGCTGGTGTAGTCGCGGTCGAGCGCTTCGCGGCCGATCGCGCCGAGCCGTGCACGCTCGGCGGGGTCGGCGAGCAGGTCGTTGATCGTGTCGGCCAGCGCGGTCGCGTCGCCGGGCGGGACAACTCTGCCCGCGCCGGTGGTGCGGACCAGCTCGTCAAGGCCAGTGCCGAGGTTGGTGACGACGACGGGTTTCCCGGCGGCCATCGCTTCGAGCACGCTGACCCCGAAGGACTCGCTGGTCGTGGTGGACGGAAGCACGAACACGGCGCAGCCGGCGAGGTGGGCGGCCAGTGCGGCGTCGTCGGCGTCGCGGATGAACCGAACCTTGTCGGTCAGGCCCATCGCGTCGACCTTTGCCCGTAGCCGGGGGTAGAGCGGTCCGTCCCCGAGCAGCACCAGTTCCGCGTTGATGGCCGGCGCGGCGTCGAGCAAGGTGTCCAGGCCCTTGTAGTACACGAGCCGGCCGACGAACAGCACACGCGACGGCCGGCTCGCCGGGCTGGTCTGCGGGTGGTCGTCTGGCGGCCTCAGGCGGGCTGGGTCGAGGCCGTACGGGATGACAGCGACCTTGCTCCGGTACGGGTCCAGCTCGAACAACGCGGCGTTAGCGGCGGCGGAGACCACGATCGCGTCCGCACGGGAGAACAGCCTCCGCATCAGGGCGTCGTGTGGGCGGCGTAGTAGGCCGTAGCGGCTGCTGGCGGCGTGCACGCTGGCCACCACGGCGGCCCGCGTCGGCATAGCGAGGATCAGCACGGCGGCCCAGGGGTTGGGCAGGTGGACGTGGACGAGATCGGCGTCGCGGCGGGCGCGGCGGTAGGACCGCAGCAGTGCCAGCGAAATCGGCGCGGAGGCGACCACGGCGGTGGTCCGGCGACGCCGCAAGGTGACGGCCGGGCCGAGTTGTTCGTCGGAGGACCGCGGGGCGTAGCAGTAGCAGTCGAGGGTCACCGGCTGGCGCTGGCGCGGGATGGCGTCGAGCAGCTCGCCGACGACGGTCTCGATGCCGCCGTGCTCGGTGGGCGCGAGCTTGGCCAGGTGCAGCACTCGCAGGGGTTCGGGCATCGGGCACTCCTGATGTCGGCGGCCAGTAGGCGCTTGCGTGCTGCCGGACGTGCAGGGGCCGCGGGGCTCAGGCGGCGGGCGATGGGACGGGCTGGTCGGGGTCGGTGCAGACCAGCCC
The DNA here is from genome assembly GCA_963714145.1 of uncultured Actinomycetota bacterium. Classification (GTDB taxonomy): domain Bacteria; phylum Actinomycetota; class Actinomycetes; order Mycobacteriales; family CADCTP01; genus JBBWZH01. Next base: position 1,693,145 of record OY970235.1, read on the forward strand.
CCAGGGGCGGTCGTTCATCCGGGTCAGGACGACCGTGGCGCGGCGGTTGCCGCGCAGTTTGAGCCGGCGGCGGATGGCGTCGACGTCGCCGGCCAGGCCGCGGCGGCGGATGTCGACCGAGCCGATGTCCAGCTCGCGTATCCGGCGGGCGAACTGTTTCTCGTTCCACGGGGCGGACTCCTCGACCCGCAGGGTGCGGGCGAACGGGGTCCGGCGGTCGGTGTCGGTGGACAGGAACGCGATCTGGGGGTCGATCTTCCAGGCGTCGAGCTGGCGGGCGAGTTCCTCGACCAGGCCGGCGCGGGTGACGGCCGGGTTGGGGTCGAACAGGAACGCGCCGGGTTCGGCGATCGGCACGTCGGGGCCGGGCTCGGGTAGCAGGCTGTGTCCGGCGGGCAGGATCGTCGCGCGGCGGGCGGCGCCGGCCAGGGCCGGCGACCACAGCACGGCCTCCTTCAGGTCGCGCCCGTCGGCGACGAACTCGATCTCCCAGCCGGCCGGGACCAGCTCGTGTGGCAGCCCGGGCGCGGCCTTGATCCCCACCGCCGGCACCCGCTCGGTCAGGGCGAAGCACCAGGGCAAGGGTGGCTCACTGTCCCCGGCCCGCAGCCGTCCGGCGCCGGACCGCCGGGCCGGATCGACGAAGACCGCGTCGACGCCGTCGAGCCGGGCGTCGCGGACGTCGCCGGGCCAGCTCTGCACGCCCTTGGCGGCGTCGTACACGCCCGCGTTGTAGACGGCCATCCGCAGATGCAGCTCGTCGCTGTCCACGGCCAACACCTCCCGCCCGCCCTCGCCCAGGGCCAGCAGGTCACCGCCGATCCCGCAGCACAGGTCGGCCAGCCGCGCGTCGGCCGAGTAGCGGCCGGCGCGGTGGCGCGCGGTCAGTTCCGCGGACGCCTGCTCCAGCCCAGGCCGGGTGAAGAACATGTCCGCGGCCCGGCTGAACTTCTCCCGCGCCGCCAGCCGCAGCTCGTGCTGTGCGAACGCCGCCGCGGTCAGCTCGGCCGGGTAGCTGCGGCGTAGCTGCGAGGCCAGCCGCAGGACAGTGTCCGGGGTCGTCTCCTCAGCGGCCAGGCGGTCGAGTAGCTCGCGGCCCTGCGGGGACATCAGCATGGTCAGCTGCTGGTTCGGCTGGTCGGACAGCTCCGTCACGCTCTCTCGGCTATCGGTGGTGGCGAGCACCGCTCACCTCGTCCCGCCGGGTGCCTCACGCGCACCGTCGCCGTCCGGAGACCGCCGACGGAGCACGATCAGATCCCCGGCCCTGTCCTGATCACGGTACTCGGGGTCGCCCCGCAGCTCGTCAACGAAGCGGGTCACGCCGGGGAAGCCCGGCGCGTAGTCGTGGAACGCGACAAACCCGCCCGGGGCGACCCACTCCCGGAAATGCTCGAAGTCCGCGCGGACACTGTCGTAGTCGTGCAGCCCATCGATGAACAGCAGACCGATCGGCTCGCCCCAGACCACCGCGACAGACCGCTGCCGGACAACCTCGACGACGTCCCGGACGCCGGCCGCGCGCAGGCTGCGGCAGAACGCCTCATATGTCGACGGGCCGCGCTCGTCGTCCTGTCCCGACATCGAGATCAGTCCGTCGTGTGGGTCGATCGCGGTGAGGCGGCCGGCTGGGCGCAGATCCTGCACCGCGCTGGCGAGCAGCACCGTGGAACGCCCGTAGTAGCTGCCGATCTCAACCACGGCGCAGTCCTCGCTCGTTTCATGCAACGCGCGCTCGGCGGTGTCGAGTAGCAACCGCGCCTCGTGTTCGGTGAACCAGCCCATGATCGGGCGCATCCGGTCCAACGCGGCCTCCCGATCCAGGACAGCATCGGCGGCGGCGGGAGCGCTGGCCGCATCCGTACGTAGCTCCGGCATAGCAACCTCCAACTGTGGTGAGAAATCAGCTTCGGGCCGTGGTCGCAGCGGCCGGCCATTGGCACATGGCACGCGCCCAGGTGGACCATTTGGTGTCCAGATGTTCGACCTCGAAGAAACTCGCCTGCTCCGGCGCCGGCTTGTACAGGTGGAAGGCACGCATGATCCCGAAGTTCGCCGCACTCTCGATCGGGCCGACGAAGCGGGTGTCGCGGTCCAGGAAGTACGGCTGCTCGACCCAGTGGGCCATCTGCTCGGCGGTGAGGAAGAAACAGCCGGTGTTCGGGTTCAGCGGCCGGGCGAACGTGAGTGGCCGCCCGAGCACTTCCGTGACGAGTGTGGGTGCCTCGGTGGTGTCTTGGGCCTCAATCGTCCACGCCGCCGGGATGTCTCCATCGACGTACAGCTTGACCTCGGCCACCTCGTAGCGGTGGGCGCCGAGCGCGTTTCCCGGCCCGAACGTGTCGACGAACCACCGCACCTTCTCGAACATTCCGGGGTCGTGCACCGCGATGTCGTCTTCCAGGTAGCAGTACAGGTCGTAGTCGCCGAGACGCTCTGCCAACACTTCGTGGCACTCGAAGCCGACGAGCATCGGGTCTACCTGGCTGGGCCGTTGCTCGTACCAGCCGGCCGGGACGTCCAGCCGATCCAGAACGTGTCGCCGACCCGCCGTGCACACCACGACGTCGACCTGCACCGGTACGGCCCGCTGCGGGATATCGATGACGTGGTCGCTGTGGTTGATGAACCGGTGGACTGGTTCGTAGCCGTGCCGGAGCGCGGCAACGCAGGCCGACAACGCCGCGATCCGCGGAGCCGGGTCGGGGTGGCAGGCGCCGTAGCGCGGGTCGCCGTCGGGGTCGTAGACGTGCGGGATGGTCACGAGCACACGCATGACTGGCTCCTCATCCTGGCCAACGCACGTGGTGGGCGTTGGCGGCCGAGCGTGGTGGAGGAACAGCGTCACGCCCGGCGCGGGCGGCGGTCCCGGCCTGCTCCCGGGCCAGGTCGGCATCGACCATGTCCACGATGAGCTGCTCGAAGGACATCCGCGGCGCCCAGCCCAACAGTTCACGCGCCTTGCTGGCGTCTCCGACCAGACGAGGCACCTCGGCCGGCCGCCGGTACCGCTCATCGATCAGGACATGCCCACGCCAGTCGGCTATCCCGACCCGACCGAAGGCCGCGTCGAGGAGTTCACGGATCGAGTGACCGCATCCCGTGGCGATCACGTAGTCGTCCGGTTCGGACTGTTGGAGCATCCGCCACATCGCCTCGACATAGTCACCGGCAAAGCCCCAGTCGCGCTCGACGTCAAGAGTCCCGAGACTGACGTGCTGCTGCAGTCCGAGCGCGATCCGGGCGACCCCGCGCGTCACCTTCCGAGTGACGAACTCGATCCCACGGCGCGGCGACTCATGGTTGTACAGGACACCCGAGCAGGCGAACGCGCCGTAGGATTCCCGGTAGTTGATCGTCATGTGGTGGCCGAACGCCTTGGCGACGGCATACGGCGAACGCGGGTGCAGCGGCGTCCGCTCGTTCTGCGGCGCCGGAGCGAGCCCGAACATCTCGGAGCTTGACGCCTGATAGAACCGCACCTGATCCATCCGGCCCTGCGTGTGAATACGCAGTGCCTCCAGCATCCGCAGCACACCCATTCCGGTCACATCAGCGGTCACCTCGGCCTGCTTCCAGCTCAGCCCGACAAAACTCATAGCACCCAAGTTGTAGACCTCCGTCGGCTGGGCGATCTCCAACGCTCCCAGCAGGCTCGCCAGATCGGTCAGGTCCCCTGCCAAGAGCTGCGCGGTCGGGATGACCGCCTCCACCTCGGCGATTTTCGGGTTGCTCTGCCCCCGGACCAGCCCGAAAACCTCGTAGCCCTTGCCAGCCAGCAGCTCACCCAGATACAGCCCATCCTGGCCGGTGATCCCGGTAATCAGCGCCCGAGACGCGATAGTCGCCACTCGCCAACCTCCTCTCTCCCGACGCACTCCCGCGCCTATTGGTGCGGGGGATCTGCCGCGCTCTTGCCGACGCCGGCAGCAACGATCGTCCCTCCGCGCCGGGATGGTCTCAGCCATTGCTGGCCGTCCGGCGCCTATGGCCAGGCAGCGATGCCGCCCACGACTCTGGCGTGACGATGATGTCCAGCGCCACCCGCCGCTCCTCCAAGCTGGTCACCCGGTCCACAAGCGCCAGGAAGACCTGCCGGCTGGTGTGGTCGTCGAAGACGAACACGGAATCCGCCCATGCCGGCAAATCGCCCAACCGCGCCAGGACGTCGCCTCGGGTCTGTCCGCGCAGCGGGAACGGAGAGCGGGCGCGAGCATGAGCGTCGTGTACCCAGACCGTGTACTGGCCGGCTGACGGCATCGGAACCTCCCCTCTCCCGTCCCGGTTGACGCGGTGGAAGTGGAACCCGCGGGCGCCGACGAGTCGCGGTCTCAAAGCCGGCGCCCGCGGCGGTCAGGCGAACAGCAGCGCGGCGAGCGCGGCCAGGGCAACAACGAGGGCAGCGTCGAGTAGCAACAGGCCGAGGCTGGTGCGGTTCACCGCTGCGCCGCCTCGTCGTCCAGGCGCCGCCGCGCCGCATAGCGGCGCCCAGGGTCAAGGGGCGCCTCCGCCGGTCGGCGCGGCTCGGCCACCAGCGCATCGGCCTGCCAGGTGGCCCCGCAATGACCACATCCGACCTGCGAGCCGTAGTCAGCGATCCGCTCCGAACCACACCGGGGACACCACACCCGCGCCGGCCGCGACACCGGCAAGGTGTCGTACCAGGCGCGCAGCACGCCGACGGCTGCATCGTCGGCCGCCCGATGCTGGCCGCTCACGACGCAGACTCCGCGTTGGTTGGCCTATGACAGAGGCCGCTGCGACTGCTGGGTAGCTCTGCTTTACGGTCCGTTGCCGGGGACATGTGGCTGACCATGCGCATACCGTGACGGGCCGGTGTCACTGTATGCAACCTTTCAAGATGAAAGGCTTCGCGGAGATCGGCATTGTGCAACTATGCAGGCGGCAAGCCATCCTTTCGTTGTGAAAGACTGCACCGTGGAGGCCGTCATGCCCGTCAATGGCACGACCGTGGTCAGGCGTCAGCTCGGTAGGCGCCTGCGTCGCCTGCGGGAAGAGGCCGGCAAGACGGTCGTTGACGTCGAGTCCGCGAAGTTGGCCAGCACGGTGAAGCTATGGCGGATTGAGACCGGGAAGACTCCCGTGAAGATCAATGATGTCTGGGCGCTATGCCGACTGTACGGTGCCGACGACAAGACCACCGACACCCTCACGGCGCTGGCGACAGGCACGAACGAGCAGGGCTGGTGGGAGAATTACTCCGACGTCATGGGCGCCGGACTCGCGCTCTACATCGGACTGGAGGAGGCCGCGGACGGACTACGCAGTTACGAGGCCGAGTTGGTGCATGGGTTGTTCCAAACCGCAGACTACTTCCGTGCGGTGAGTCGCGCGGCACGGCCCACCTCCGAAGAAAACGCCTTTGAGCGGCGCGTAACGTTGCGGCTGGAACGGCAGCGGGCGGTCCTCAGACGGAGCCAGCCACCGCAGATCACAGCCGTTCTGAACATGGCGGTCCTCGCTCGTCAGGTCGGCGGACCGGAAGTCATGGCCTCACAGATGCGGCACCTGCACGAACTCGCGCATCTCGACCACATCGACATCCGGGTCCTGCCCTGGGACGCCGGAGCGCACGCTGCGATGGCTGGCTCCTTCGCCATTCTCGACTTCGATGACCCGGATGATCCCGCCGTTGTGCACGCCGAGAGTCACACGGGTGCGCGGTATGTCGAGCAACCCGCCAAAGTGGACGAATACCGCGAGATATTCAGTGCAATCCAAGACCACACACGACCGATCGAGGAGTATCCACCATGAGCACCACGACGTCATGGATCAAGGCGGCGAAATCCACTGCGAACGGCTCCTGCCTGGAGGTCCGCCGCCACGCCGGAATGATCGAGGTCCGTGACAGCAAGGAGCACGGCAAAGGGCCGATCCTCCGATTCACCGCCGCCGAGTTCGACGCTTTCCTCGACGGCGCACGCAACGCGGAGTTCGACCACCTGATCGCCGAGTAACGCACAGCCAGGCGCCGCGCCGCTCGGCAGTTCAGATTCCCTGGGAACGGTGCCGCACCGCCCGTCACCATGACATACCGGACGGGCCGAGAACTCGGAGTCTTCTCGTGACAACAGTGCTGCGCTGGTCGGGCCGTGAGGCCCGCGCGCTGCGTGAGGCGAAGCGAATGAGTCTTCGTGATTTCGCCGTGCATCTCGGCGTCAACGACGCCGCAGTGTCAAGGTGGGAACGACGTGGAAGTCTCGCGCGGCTGCGATACGAGACGCAGCAGATACTCGACACTGACCTAGCGCGCAGCAGTGAGGACGTACGGGAACGGTTCCGCTTGCTGCTGGCCGGCCACGCCGCATCGAGCCCCGCGCCACAACAGTGGGGCGACGAGGCCAGTCGGTCTGGCCGCCAGGAAGCGACGGAGCCGGAGCGCTCTCCCGGCGACCGACACGACCCCCCGAAGCCGCCAGACGACGCGCTTCGCGTGGCTCATGAATGGCTTGTGCTGGAACCTCCGCAGGTGTACGAACGCCGCGCAGGTCGCAAAATCGGCGAAGGTCTTCTGCATACCGTCGAGGAGCGCGTCAAGGAACTCCGGTACCTTGACGACCGACTCGCCGGCGGCGACACTCACGAGCTGGTCAGCCGTGAACTGAATACCACGCTCACGCTGATGACGAAATCCTCCTACACGGAGACAGTCGGCCGCAGACTATCCAGCGTTGCCGGTGAACTCGCTCAACTCGCCGGCTGGGTGGCGTCCGACGCCGGTCTGCATGCGGCCGCATCCGACTACTACCTTCTTGGCGCCCAATCCGCCCGCGCCGCCGGCAATGACGCAGTCACCGCAAACAACCTGCCGTCGCTTGCCTACCAAATAGCCAACATTGGAAAGCCGACAGACGCCGTCCTACTCGCCCGTTCGGCGGCCTCACGAGCCCAGAAGGAACCGGCGATCGTCCAAGCGCTACTCCTCGAACGGGTCGCCTGGGCATACGCCAAGACTGGCGAATCACGGGCCACCGAGCGCGCGCTCGGGCAAGTCGAGGACGCGCTCGCGCGGGAAAGGACCGACGACGACCCGCCGTGGTTGTACTGGCTCGACACACGCGAAGCCGACGTGATGGCAGGCCGCTGCTACACCGAACTGCGTCGCCCGCTCCGCGCTGCGCCGCTTCTTGAACGCGCCACCGCGACATACCCAGAGGACGCCCACCGCGAACTTGCCCTATACCTGTCCTGGCTGGCCATTGCGTACGCTGACGCGCGGGAAGTCGAGGAGGCATGCCGCGTCACCCACCGCGTACTTGAACTGACACGAAAGGTTCACAGCGCCCGAACTGACATGCGCCTGAGCGCTGTCCTCGGTCGACTCTCCGAATTCGCAGGCACCCAGCCAGTTAAGGATCTACGGGAGGCGGCCCGTCACGCAGACGCTGGCTGTGGACCCCCAACGAGTGGCAGACAAGACGCGATCCGGACCCGGCCAGCAGGGGGTCCAGCAGGGATACCAGCTACCCCTCCAATAGGGGCTCCTCCTGGCAGGTAGCGCTGACAAGGGCGTATCCGCTGGTCAGCGGCGTCTTGGCGGCCTGGCTTCGCACCCAACTCATCAGCAGAAACCCGACTTGGGCCAAGGTTCGGTGATTCGGGGGCTGGCGCGTCTGTGACCTGCGGGTTCGCCCTGGCGGGCACGCACTAAGTGGGTGGTTCTAGGCTGCCGGGTTGTGGCGTATGTCCGGACGGTGCGGACGGCGTCGGGGGCGCGGGCGGTGCAGATCGTGCATTCGCAGCGTCGGGGGTCGCGCGACATCGAGCACATCGGCTCGGCGCACACCGACGCGGACCTGGAGCTACTCAAGGCGGTTGCCGCCCAGCGGCTGGCCGCCGGGCAGGGCGAGCTGGACCTGCGGATGCCGGGCGGCCCGGCCAACGGTGGGGCGGCGCTGCCGATCACGTCCTCGCGGATGGGGCACCTGCTTGACGCGCTGGCCTGCGGCTACGACGCGCTCGGGTTCGCCGCGGCGACCGGGCGCGATGAGGTGTTCCGGGCGCTGGTGCTGGCGCGGATCATCGAGCCGACTTCCAAGCTGGACTCCCTGCGGGTGCTGGAAGAAGCCGGCATGGACCCGCCGTCCTACCGGACGGTCAAACGCCGGCTACGCCTCTACGCCGGCGCCGACGGCGACACCGCCGAGGCCAGCGAGGCGGCGCCTGTCGATGCTGCTGGTGGCCGGTGGCGGGCACGGCTGGCCCGTGCCTGCGCCGATCACGTCCGGCTCGGCCCGGCGACGCTGCTGCTCTACGACGTGACCACGCTCTACTTCGAGACCGACACCGGCGACGGGTTCCGCGAGCCGGGGTTCAGCAAGGAACGGCGGCTGGAGCCACAGGTCACCGTCGGCCTGCTCACCGACGCCGCCGGGTTCCCGCTGATGGTGCACGCGTTCGAAGGCAACAAGGCCGAGACCACCACCATGCTCCCGGTCCTGACCGCGTTTCTGGCCGAACACGACCTGGCGCAGGTGACCGTCGTCGCGGATGCCGGCATGGTGTCGGAGGCGAACAAGCGTGGCATCGAGGCGGCCGGGCTGTCGTTCATCCTCGGCGCTCGCCTGCCCGACATCCCCTATGTCGTCGGCCAGTGGCGCAAGGCCCATCCCGGCGAGCAGATCGGTGACGGGCAGGTGTTCGTCCAGCCCTGGCCCGCCGGCCCGGCCGACAAGCGGCGCGACCACACCTTCATCTACTCCTACCGCGCCGACCGGGCCCGCCGCACCCTGCGCGGGATCGACCAGCAGGTCACCAAAGCTGAAAACGCCGTCGCCGGCAAGACCCCGGTCAAGCGGAACCGCTACGTACGCCTGACCGGCGCCACCAAGACCGTCGACCGGGCACTGGAGACCAAGAACCGCGCCCTGGCCGGGATCAAGGGCTACGTCACCAACCTGCCCAACCCCGACCCCCAGCAGGTCATCGCCGCCTACAGCCGCCTGCTCAACGTCGAGCACAGCTTCCGGATGAGCAAGACCGACCTCGCCGCCCGACCCATCTACCACCACACCCGCGAGTCCATCGAGGCCCACCTGACCATCGTGTTCGCCGCCCTCGCCCTCAGCCGCTGGATCGAGAACACCACCGGCTGGTCGACCCGCAAGTTCGTCACCACCACCCGCCGCTACCGCACCATCACCATCCAAGCTGGCGACCACACCATCACAGCCGCCGACCCCCTCCCCACCGAGCTTCAAGCCGCACTCGACGCCATCCACGGCACGCACTAAATGGCCCAAGTCGGGTCTTGGCGGCCTGGCTTCGCACCCAACTCATCAGCAGAAATGCTGGTCAGACACGTGCCACGGCCCGCAGTCGGCGCCGGCAGGACCGCAAGGGCGGGCCGGCACGACGACTCGGCCTGCCCGGATCATGCTCCTGTACGCCTGCCTCCCGACCGCCCGTCCGCCTTCGCACCGTTCATGCGCACTCCATCGCGCGCCCGACTCCCGGCGGCCGGTTGATCTTCGGCGGAAAATAGTTGGCGGCTGGGTGCGCGAAACGGCCCTCTAAACCGGCCTTCTGTGGTGAGGACTGTCCCGCGGAAGGAGCGCCCGATGCTGCCGTCCCCCTCCGCGCGGGCACGCAAGGCCGACGGTGTCGGCCGGCGTGGTCCGCGCTACCCCCGGCGGACCCGGTGGCGAACGGCTGGCCGGCTCGGCGACCGCAGGCTCGACCGGCGTGCCGGGCTGGCCGGGCGCTGGGCTGCGGAAGATTTTTCATGATCGGGTGTCCAATTCGGGGCCGAAATCCGGCCTTCTCCGGTGAGAGCAGTTCACCGGGAGGGGGTCGGCCGATGTTCATGATCGGGTCGTTCGAGGACGACGCGGCCGGCGGTCCGCTCGTCGCGGGGCGGCTTCCTGCGGGGGTTCCTGTCGGCCTGCCGGTCGGGGTTCCTGTCGGGCTACCTGCTAGACGGGAAGGTCCCTTCCGGTGGTGTAGTCGCTGGCGGGCAGTGGCGTCGGCCCTACCGGTGCGTGCCCCGACTCAGTACCCGCAAGGGTGCGTCTGGTCGAGGTGTCGCCCGCGGCGGAGGCCGGCCGGCTCGGGTGTCATCTGGTGTCGGTGCGTGTCGGCGCCGACCAGACCGTGTCGCGAAGAATCACACGATGTCGAATCTGGCAAGAGGCGTCGGAGTGATCTGCGTCACATCCATGTCATTTTGGATCGATTCAGACCCGGTTTCTTTATAGGGGCGGTTCGCAGGAGGCCGCCCGCCGTACGGGTTCTGGAGGGTCCATGTTCGAACGTCGAAGCCGGCTACGGCCGGCTGTGGTAGTGGTGATCATGCCAGCATCGGCGGCCGGACCGGTCGCCGGGGGCGGGCAGAGCGAGCCGCCGCAGCGGCCGTGCCACGGGCGTGCCGGCGCGTGCGGTTGCCGCTGCGCAACGCCGCGGACCACGCCATTGGAGCCGGCTGGGCCGCGTTCGTCCGGCCGCGCGGACGGGACCGGCCGGCGCGAGCGGGCCGGCCGCGTCCGGGCTGGCGGGCGGGTGGCCGGCCGGGGCCGGGCGCGGCTGCGGCTGATCGAGGGTGGCCGGCGATGACCGCGCGCGCCGCGAGCGCGGCGGGCGGGGTGTCGGCTGGGCCGGCGGTCGGGTCGGCGTCGGGTCGGCGGGTTGAGTCCGCCGGCCCATCCGCCGACCCGGTTAGGCCCGAACAGGCTGGTCAGGGGTGGCGTGCGGGGGCCGGTGCGGGTTCGCGAGTTCATGTGTTGAAAGCTGGTTCTTCCTCCTCGGCGGGCCGGCGTACGGCCGGTGTGGCTGGCCGCGTGGGAGTGCCGGACGCCCGGCTGTGGTGGCGGCTCACCGACCGGGACCGGCTGATCGTGTCCCTGCTGGCAGAGCACCACGTACTCACGACCGACCAGCTCGCCGCGGTGGCGTTCGGGTCGGCCCGCCGGGCGCAGGACCGGCTGGCCCGGCTCACGGCGATGGGCCTGCTGTGGCGGTTCCGGTTCTCCCTGGCCGCGGGCGGCACCAGCCCGGCGCACTACGCGCTGGGCTACGTCGGTGCCCGGCTGGCCGCCGCGCAGCGGTCCGCGCCGCCGCCGCGTCCGGCGGCGTGGCAGCAGCGGCTGGAACGGCTGGCCGAGTCCCCGCAACTGCGCCACCGCCTCGGCGCGAACGGCGTGTTCTGCGGCCTGGCCGGCTACGCCCGCACCCACCCCGACCACGTGGCCGGCGCCGATGGGGTGGGCGGGCTGACGATGTGGTGGCCGCCGGAGCGGGCGGCCCGGTTCTTCGTCGCCTACCCCGGCGGCGAAACGGTCGTGTTGCGGCCGGACGGGTACGGCGCCTGGGAGGCCGCCGGGCGGGTGGTGCGGTTCTTCCTGGAGTACGACACCGGCACCGAGTCCCACACCGTCCTGACCGACAAACTCGCCGCCTACGCCGAGGTCCCGGCGGCCCGGTTCGGCATCCTCGCCTTCACCGTCCACACGCGACGGCGCGAGGCCAACCTGCACCGCGCCCTACGCGCCGCCCTCGGCACGGCAGGGCCGCCGTTGCCGGTCGCGACGATGTCCCGCGATCACAGTCACCCCGACGGGCCGGCCGGGCCGGTGTGGGCGCTGTGGGCGCCGCAGCGGCCCGCCGCTGACGGGCTGCGGCGGTACCGGCTGGCCGAACTGCCGCAGCGCGGGCCGCGGATCGCCCACCACGACGGGCTTGCCGGGCAGCCGTTCAGCCAGGCCGCGTTCTCCGAGTCCGATCCGGAGGTGGTGGCGCTCATCGACCCCTGACATCAGCCAGGGCCGCCGACACGGCGGGCTCACCGACCCCTCGCCCATCCCTGTCCGGAAGGACACCGCCTTGCCACACCAGCCCGCCCACCACAACCACACCGACCCGCCAGCAGCCGGCGACGGTTCCACCCTCCCGCCCTACCCCGACCGAGACACCGACCCCGCCGACCGAGACACCCGTCGCACTGTGGTCGCGCCGTCCCGAGACGACAGCGAGAGCAGTCTCGGCCGGGCCGAGAGCACCCGGACCGGCGGTCTCGCCCACCTCTCGCACCACTCTCGACCCGCCCCCGAACCGGCCGCCGTGCAGCCGGCCGGTACGCAGTCCGCCGGCCCGGAGGGTGTGGTCATCCCGCTGCCCCGCCGGCCCGCCGACACCGAACAGGCCGCCGGTCCCGCGGCGGCGGCGGGCGGGTGGCGGGTGGTCGAGGCCGAGACGACGGCGATGTCGGCCGAGCAGTTCACCGCAGCGGTGAAGGCACTCGCCGCGCTCATTACAGAATGGAACCAGCGGCCCACCGACAGCACCGAAAAGACTCGGAAAGCCGCATGACAAACCCGAATCCGACCCGCTACTTCCTTCCCCGTCGACAATCGACGTGGGACAATACCCGTAGGTATCTACATGGCCTCTGGCCTGCGGTTTTAAGTGGTCTATAGGCGACTCGTGGGCCCGCCGAGAGGCGTTCTTAGGTGCTTCTTGGCGGGCCGCACGGAACACCGTCCAACCATTCGTCGGGGAAAGGAAAAGTCGGGGTGACAATCACCAGGACCAGCACCACCAGCCGGCGCGGCAAGGCCGGAAAGAACAACCGCAACCCCACCGCCGCCGGAGCGCTGGCCGGCACGCTGAGCGACGGCCGGCGGGTGCGGGTGGCGGTGTACCTGCGCCGCTCCACGGACGAGGATCACCAGCCGTACTCGATCGAGGCGCAGGAGACCCGGCTGGCCGCCTACATCGCCTCCCAAGCCGGCTGGGAACGCGTCGCCCGGTTCGCCGACGACGCTTCCGGGGCAAGCACCGACCGCAAGGACCTCACGCGCGCTCTGGCCGCCGCGAAGGCCGGGCTGTTCGACGTGCTGCTGGTCTACCGGGTCGACCGGTTCTCCCGCAGTCTGCGCGACACCGTCACCCTCCTCGACGAGTTGGACACCGCCGGGGTGGTGTTCCGGTCGGCGACCGAGCCGTTCGACACCTCCACCCCGATGGGCCGACTGCTGCTGCAGATGCTGGCCATGTTCGCCCAGTTCGAGCGGGACACCATCATCGACCGCGTCGTCGCGGGCATGGAGCGCAAGGCCGCCCGCGGGCACTGGATGGGCGGACGCCGGCCGTTCGGCTACCGCGTGGACAAGCCCAACCACCGCCTGATCGTCGACAAGGCCGAGGCCGCTGTCGTGAAGCTGATCTTCGACCTGTACGTCACCAAGCGGCTCGGCACCCGCGCCATCGCCGCCGTGCTCAACGAGCGGGGGCACCGCACCACCGTGGGCGGTGCGTGGTCGGGGCATCAGGTGAACCGGACCCTGTCCAACCGGGTCTACCTCGGCGAACTGTCCTTCCGGGACACCACCGTCACCGGCACCCACGACCCGATCATCGACCAGGCCGTGTTCGACCAGGCCGACACGATCCTCACCGCCCGCGGCGAGGACCACTCCCACCGGGCCTCGAACGCCTCCGACTACCACCTCACCGGCCGGCTACGGTGCCCGTCCTGCGGCAAAGCCATGATCGGTACTGCGGCCACCGGCCGCAGCAGGTCGTACCGGTACTACACGTGCTTCGCGCGCGGCCGGTACGGCAACCACACCTGCGCCGCCCCCCGCCTCGACGCCGCCGCCGTCGACCACGCCGTGCTCGCCGCGATGGCCCGCTTCTACCGCGACCGGCACGACCTCATCGGCGCCGCCGTGGACGACGCCCGCACCGCCCATGAGGCCGCCTACAGCGGCCGGCACGCCGAACTCGCCACCGTCGAAGCCGAACTCGCCCGCACCAACAAGAAGATCGACCGCTACCTGACCGAGTTCGAAGACGACGACATCGACCACGACGCCGTCAAACAACGGCTGCGTACCCTCGGCGCCCGGACCAAGCAACTCCGCCAGCGCCGCGACGAACTCACCGAGGAACTGGAGGCCGCGCCCGAACCCGTGCCCCCCGCGACCCTGCACGCCGTGGCCGACCACATCCACCAGATCGTCACCAGCGGACAGCCCGCCCAGCGCAAGGCACTGGTCGAAGCCCTCATCGACAGCGTCAAGATCACCGCACCAGACCGGCTCATCCCGATCTACCGTGTCCCGCAGGCCACAGCGCAACCCGACGGCACCACCGACCGTGCGGCCGACCAACCGGCCGCCGAACCCACCGAAGGGGTGGTTCGTGCAATGACTAACACGGTGCGCCGCCAGGGACTCGAACCCCGAACCCGCGGATTGAGAGCGGTATCCCCACCCGCGCGCGGCCCTAGAATGCGCGGATGGCCCTGGTGTACAAGGCGATGTTGGCGCCGACGAAGCTGGAACTGCTGGTGCCCTGGCTGTCGGACCGCTCGTGGTGCGGGCGGGCCGGCGGCGTCGACCAGCTCGGGTCCTACCGGTTCGACGACCCGGCAGGCGAGGTCGGCGTCGAGACGTTACTGCTACGCACCGGCGACGGGCCGATCCTGCACGTGCCGCTGACGTACCGGAGCGCGCCGCTGCCCGGCGCGGACGAGCACCTCGTCGGCACCGGCGAGCACCCGGTGCTCGGCACCCGCTGGGTATACGACGGCTGCGCCGACCCGGTGTACGCCCTGACCCTGGCGACCGCGATCCTCACCGGCGGCACCCAGGTCGACGTGTACCTCGACAGCGGCGGCGAGCTGACCCGGCGCGCCCCCACTGCCGAAGCCCGCGGCTCCGGCGCTCCCGGCACGGCGGTCCCCGATCTCGGGCCGGTGAGCTGCGAGGACAGCGGGCCGGTCACCGTGATCCACGCCGCGCCGCTGACGCTCGCCGTCGCCCGCGTCGTCGGCGCGGACGTCCCGGGCACCGGCACGCTCACCGTCCGGTGGGCCGGCGGCGGCTCGGCGATCGTGGCGGCGGTCAGTTCGGGGTGACCAGCCCCTGGAGGCCGACGACGATCGCGATGATGCCGAAGACCGCGAGCAGCAGGCCGGTGCCGGTGACCGTCGCGGTGGTGGTACGGCCCAGGCCGGGCGTACGGCCGGCGGGGTGGTGCACCGGCGGGCGGCCGGTGATGCGGTCCCAGAGCAGCGCGAGGCCGACGCCGATGCCGACGATCTCGAAGTGGAACACGTGCGGGCCGGAGATCGCATGCACGATCAGGTAGTAGCCGCCGGCCACCAGCGCCACGATGCCCACGATCCAGCCGAACGGGGCGATCACACCCTCGGCCCTGGCCAGGTTGCCGCCGATCCGGGGTGACCGGACGAGCAGGCTCGCGGCCAGCAGGAACCCGCCCACGATGTTGGCGAGGTCGAGCAGCAATGCGGTCCAGGCCGCCCGTACCGCTGTGGTTGCGCCGGGCTCGGTGTAGAGGTAGCGGACCCGTGGCTCGCCACCGAGTGGGGTGAAGCAGTAGCCGACGATGCCGTGCGCCCCGGCCGGTACACCGGTGCCCAGCGACGTGCTGGCCGTCGCGGTGGTGCTCGGGAAACCGGACACGACCGGCCGCGCGCCGGCGGACAGCCGCGCCAGCAACGGAGCGTCGGCGGCCGCCGCGCCGGTTGATCGACTTACCACACCGCCGTTAAGTATTCCTAGACGTTCTTCAGTGGAGTGGAAAGTAATATTGCACACTGCTTAGTGAGAGCGTACGCTTTCAGCCCAAGATCGTCGTTTGTCACAGTCACGTCGCGATGCGACGCAGCGCGTGCCGGCTCACCGGACACGTGCCGCTGACACCGTCGGTGACCGGGTGCGAAGGGCGGTGTCGGCGAGTGGACGATGACGTGCACGGCCGGGTGTCGCGGCGCGGGGTGCTCCGGGCGGGAGTCGCGGCGGGCGCGGTCGCGGCCGGTGGCGGCCTGATCCACGCAGACCCGGCCCTCGCCGGGCCGGCCGGCGTGGGCGGTGCCGGCACCGGAGACCTGGTCCTGTTCAACGGGCGGATCCACACGATGGACCGGGCCGGCCGGGTGGTGCGGGCGGTCGCCGTCCGGGACGGCCGGTTCGCCCGGGTGGGCGGCAGCCTCGGCTCGGTGCGCGCCGCGGTGCCGGACCGGGCGCCGGTCATCGACCTGCACGGGCGCACGGTCGTCCCGGGCATCATCGACTGCCACAACCACATCGTGCTGATGGGCAACCGGCCCGGGCACCACACCCCGCTGGAGAACGCCTACTCGGTCGCGGACGTGCAGCGCACCTACCGCGACCGGGCCCGGCGGGTGCCCGCCGGCGAGTTCATCACCACGATCGGCGGGTTCCACTTCAACCAGTTCACCGAGGTGCGGTTGCCCACGCTGGCCGAACTGGACGCGGCCGCCCCGGGGCACCCGGCGTACATCTCGGTCGGCTTCAGCGGGCCGTCGGTGACCAACACCGCCGGCAAGGCGTTCTTCGAGCGGGCCGATCCCGCGGCCACGGTCGGCGCCGACGGCTCGATCGCGGCCGGGACCGAGACCGGCAAGGCGACGCTGGCGCTGCGCCGGACGCCGACCGCGGCGCAGCGCAGGCGCGGCGTGCTCGACGCGATGGCCTACGCCACCAGCGTCGGCGTGACCACCCACCTCGACCAGGGCGCGTTCCAGGCCACCGGGACGCCCAGCGACGGCGCCGCGCACGAGGACAACTTCACGATGCACCAGCCGTTCCTGGCCGTGTACGCCGAGGGCGCCGGCACGGTACGGCTGCGGATCAACTTCCTGCACATGGACACCGACCCCGATCTGCCCACGCTCACCGACCGGCTGCGCGACGCGTTCCCCTTCTTCGGCAACGACCTGGTCCGCACCGGCGGCATCGGCGAGTTCCTCGCCGCCGGGCTGGGGCCGACCTGGCTGGAGGCGGCGCGCCGGGTGGCCCGGGCCGGGTGGCGGGCCGAGGTGCACTCGCTGACCGGCACCGACTTCCAGACCGAGATCGCCGGGTACGAGGCGGTCAACGCCGAGTTCCCGATCACCGACCTGCGCTGGGTGGTCGCGCACGTCCCCCGGATCACGGCGGACTACCTGGCCCGGCTGGACGCGATCGGCGGCGGGGTCAACCTCACCGGCTGGCAGTACCTGGCCGGCACCGGCCCGGCCGCCGGCCCGCCGTTCCGCACCATTGTGGACAGTGGCATCCACGCGGGCATGAGCTCGGACGGGATGCAGATCGCCCCGATGAACCCGTGGGTACACGCCTACTACGCGACGACCGGGCGCAACGCGCTCGGCAACCAGATCAACGCCGGTCAGCAGATCAGCAGGCACGAACTGCTGGCGCTCTACACCCGCGCCAACGGCTGGTTCCTGGGCCGCCCGGACGAGGACCAGCTCGGCACGATCGAGCCCGGCCGGCTCGGCGACCTGGTGGTCCTCGACCGCGACTACTTCATCGTCCCGGACAGCCAACTCCGGCAGGTGCGGTCCGTCCTGACCGTGCTCGGCGGCAAGGTCGTCCACGACACCGGCGAGGTTGGCTGACATGCGTTTCCTCTGCGGCCGGCGCGGCCCGGCCCTTCCGGCCGCCCTCGGCATCCTGCTGCTGGGCCTCGCGGCCGGCTGCGAGAGCAAGAACGAGCCCGCCGGCGGTACCGCCGGCAGCGCCGGCGACAAGCCGATCGTGGTCGGCTCCACGCTGTCGCTGACCGGCGCGTTCGCCGCGACCGGGGCGATCCACAAGATCGCCGGTGAGCAGTTCGTCGCCCGGCTGAACGCGGCCGGTGGCCTGCTCGGCCGGCAGGTCCGCTGGGTCGTCCGGGACGACGAGTCCGACCAGGCGAAGGTCAGCACCCTGTACGAGCAGCTGATCTCGCAAGACAAGGTGGACCTGATCATCGGCCCGTACGCAACGCCGAACATCCTGTCCGCGATGGCGGTGGCCGCCCGGCACGGCTACACGCTGCCGCAGCACACAGCGGTGCTCGCGCCGCTGATGACCTACAACTGCCAGTTCCCGGGCTGGTCGATCGGGCCGGCACCGAACCAGTACGTGCCCAACCAGCTCTTCGACGCGGTGGCCAGCCTGCCCACGCCACCGAAGCGGGTCGCGATCCTGACCAACCAGAACGGGTCGACCGACTTCGTCTCGTACGGCGCCGGGAAGGACAAGACCGGCATGGTGTCCATCGCCAAGCAGCGGGGCCTCACCGTCGTGCGCGAGATCCGGTACCCACCGACGACGACGGACTGGGGGCCGCTGGCCGCGCAGGTCCGCGACGCCCGGCCGGACCTGGTCGTCAACGACGGTCTCGGTGTCGACCCGGTTAACCTGCTGCAGGCGATGGCGCAGCTGAAGTACCGGCCGCCGCTGATGTTCAGCCTGTTCCCGGCGCCCGGACCGCCGCTGGGGCTGGGCAAGACCGCGGACGGGCTGCTGTCGGTATCGATCTTCGAGCCGAACCAGGCGACGCTGGCCAAGCTCGGCTCGAACGCGACCAGCATCGTGACCGACTTCGCCACCCGGGCCAAGGCGGGCAAGCTGCCGTACCCGGTGTTCGAGACGCAGGCCGCGGCGTCCTGGAATGCCTGGGAGATCCTGGTGGCCGGGGTGAAGGCGGCCGGTTCGCTGGACCAGAAGGCGGACTGCGACGCGCTGCACCGCAGCGGAGCCGACACCACGTTCAGCGGTCACCTCACCTTCGACCCGAAGGTGCACAACTTCTGGCCCAGCACGCTGGCGATCAAGCAGATCCAGCAGGGCGAGTGGGTCTCGGTGTGGCCGGCGGACCGCGCGGCCGGGAAACTCCAGCCGCCGGCCGCATGATCGGCCCAAGGGGGGACGGTGGCCACCGGGGCCGGCCGGCCATGAGCGAGCGGGGCGGGGCCGCGTCGGTGTCCGGGCCGGCGCGGCGCAGCGGGGGGAGACCGACCGGAGCGGCCCCGCGCACCGAGCGCGGGCAGCATTGAGCACGCTGCAGGCGGCGCTGAGCGGGGCGCTGATCGGCGGGCTGTACACGCTGATGGCTGCCGGCCTGTCGGTCACCTGGGGAGTGCTGCGGGTGATCAACCTCGCGCACTTCGCGATGATCCTGCTCGGCGCCTACCTGAGCTTCCAGCTCACCACGTCGTGGGGCATCGACCCGGTGCTCACTGTGGCGATCACCGCGCCGCTGCTGTTCGTCCTCGGCGCCGCGCTGCAGTGGGTGTTCGACCGGCTGGCGATCGCGGAGCTGAACTCGCTGCTGCTGACCTTCGGCCTGCTGGTCATCGCCACCCAGGCGGTCTCCGAGATCTGGACGGCGAACTTCCAGCAGTTGCCGGCCGTGGCCAACCCGTACGCCACCCGGTCGCTCTCGCTCGGCCGGCTGGTGTTCCCGGTCAGCACGCTGCTGGCGTTCGGCTTCGCGCTGGTCGTGGTCGGCGGCGCCCACCTGGCGCTGCGCCGGACGTTCGCCGGCCGGGCGATGCGGGCCTTCGCCGCCGACCGGCCGGTCGCCGCGGCGTTCGGGGTCGACCACCGCCGGCTGGGCATGCTGCTGGCCGGGCTGGCCGCGGCCAGCGCGGCGGTGGCAGGCATGCTGTTCGCGCTGGCCAACTCGCTGACCCCGGCCACCGCGTACGAGTGGTTCGGCATCGTCTTCGCGGTGGTGATCCTCGGCGGCGTCGGGCAGGTCGTCGGCACGATGCTGGCGGGCGTGCTGGTCGGCGTGCTGTCCGGGGTCGTCTCGGCGGTGCTCTCCCCGTCCGCCGTGCCGTTCGTCCTGTTCAGCGCGATCGTGCTGGCGCTGCTGGTGCGGCCACAGGGGCTCTTCGCCGGGCTCGGCGCCGGGGCAGCCGGATGACCGTGGCGGCGGCGCGGTGGCGGGCGCTGGCCGCCGGACGATCCGGCCTGGTGGCGCTGGTCGGCGTGTTCGCCGCGCTGTCGGCGCTGTCGCTGTACCGGCAGACCCTCGGCTTCCCGGTCTACTACCTGACCCTGCTGACCACGATGCTGTTCTGGACCGCGCAGGCCACCAGCTGGAACCTGCTGTCCGGGTACGCCGGGTACTTCAGCTTCGGCCAGGCCGCCTACGTCGGCGTCGGCGCGTACAGCACGGCCGTCCTGTACGGCCGGCACCAGGTGAATTTCTTCATCTCGATGCTGGCCGCCGGAGTGCTGGCCGGGCTGCTCGCGCTCGCGGTCGGCGCGGTGGCGTTCCGGTTGCGCTCGCTGCGCGGGGAGATTTTCGCGCTGCTCACGCTGGCGGTGCCGTTCATCCTCGCGGCGCTGGCCCGGATCAACCCGACGGTCGACGGCGGCCAGGGCATCATCGTGGCCGTACCGCCGTTCCCCGACCAGCTCGGCCGCACCGAGGACTTCCTGTACCTGACCATGCTGGCCGTCGCCGGCATCGCGGTCGTCGCGGCGTTCGCCGTCCAGCGCGCGCGCATCGGCTGGGCGCTGACCGCGGTGCGGGACGCCGAAGACGTCAGCGAGGTCCTCGGCGTGGCCACGTTCCGGTACAAGATGCAGGCCATCGTGCTCGGCGCGGTGCTCGGCGGTATCGCCGGCAGTATGTTCGCCGTCCAGATCGGGTTCGTCACCGTGGACAGCGTCTTCACGCTCACCATCCCGCTGTTCGTGATCGTGATGAGCGTGCTCGGCGGCCGGACCCACTGGTTCGGCCCGGTGCTCGGCGCGGTCCTGATCGTGCTGCTGCAGGACCGGCTGTCCGCCTCCGGCCTGGACCGGTGGCGGCTGCTGGTGCTCGGCGCGGTGCTGGTGGTACTCGTCGCGGTCGCCCCGGACGGACTGTACGACCGGTTCCGCCGCCGGCCCCGCACCGCGGTGGCGACGCTCGCGCTGACCGTGCTGGTGCTGCGGCTGATCGATCGGTGGGGCGGGCCCACCGACTGGCTGCTGATCGGCCTGCTGGCCGCGACCGCGACCGCGGTCCTGCCCAACCCCGGCGCCGCCGGACCGGCTGCCACCCGATGGGGCGCCGCTCGCGGGGGTGCCGCCGAACCGGTTGATGCCGAACCGGCTGGTGCCGCCGCGCCGGTTACCGCCGCGCCGGTTACCGCCGCCGGAACAGTCGCCACCGGAATAGTTACCGCCGCACCGGGCGCCGTCGCCGTACCGATTGGCGCCGCCGCACCGGTTGTCGCTGAACCGGGCGCCGCCGCACCGGTCGGTGCCGCTGAACCGGCCGCCGCCGGACCGGCGGCCGGCGCGCCGGGGGCTACCGGACGGGGCGCCGCCGCGTCGGCGCCTGAACCGGCCACTGGTGACCGGCCCGGGCCCGCGGGTGCCCCGTCCGGCGCCGGCGCGGTGCTGGTCGAGTGCCGGCAGGTCAGCCGCAGCTTCGGCGGCGTACGGGCACTGTCGGGGCTGAGCCTGCAACTGCGCGCGGGGGAGCTGGTGGCGCTGGTCGGGCCGAACGGGTCCGGCAAGTCCACGCTGGTGGGGCTGCTGTCCGGCGCGCTGCGGCCGACCAGCGGGACGATCCTGGTCGGCGGGCGGGACATCACCCGGCTGCCGCCGCACCGGGTCGCACACTGCGGCGTGGCCAGGACGTACCAGATCCCCCGCCCGTTCGCCTCGATGACCGTGCGGGACAACGTCGCGATGGCCGTGCTGTTCGGCCGGCACCGCCACTCGCTCGCCCAGGCCCGGCGGGCCGCCGAGGAGCAACTCGCGATCGTCGGCCTCGACCGGCTGGCCGACGCCCACCCGGCCGCGCTCAACCTGCACCAGCGGCAACTGCTGGAGATCGCCCGCGCGGTCGCCACCGAACCGACCGTGCTGCTGCTGGACGAGGCGCTGGCCGGGCTGAACCCGACCGAGGTGGACAGCGCGGTACGGGTGGTGCGGCGGATCTACCAGGCCGGCGTCACCATCGTGATCATCGAGCACGTGCTGCGCGTCGTGACCCAGCTCGCCACCCGCGTCGTGGTCCTGGACCGCGGCACCCGGCTGGCCGACGGCGACCCAGGCACGGTGCTGGCCGACCCCGCCGTCGTGGCGGCGTACCTGGGGAAGCGCGCCCATGCTTGAGGTCGGCGAGCTGGACGCCTGGTACG
Organism: uncultured Actinomycetota bacterium; assembly: GCA_963714145.1. Classification (GTDB taxonomy): domain Bacteria; phylum Actinomycetota; class Actinomycetes; order Mycobacteriales; family CADCTP01; genus JBBWZH01. The sequence continues at coordinate 1,715,076 of OY970235.1, forward strand.
GACAGGCACAGGCACTGTGGGGGGTGTCGCTCACCGTCGGCGATGGCGAGGTGGTCTGTGTCGTCGGGCCGAACGGCGCCGGGAAGACCACGCTGGTGCATGCCATCGGCGGCCTGCACCGGCAGCTGCGCGGCCACATCCGGCTCGGCGGCGCGGACCTGGCGGGGATCGCGCCGCACCGCGTCAGCGAGCACGGGGTGTCGGTCGTGCCGGAGGGCCGGCGGGTGTTCGCGCACCTGTCCGTGCACGAGAACCTCTGCCTGGGCGCCTACCGGAAGGGTGCCCGCGCCGCCCACCGGGAAACCCTGGCCGGCGTGCACGAGCTGTTCCCGCGGTTGGCCGAACGGGCCCGGCAACCGGCCGGCAGCCTGTCCGGCGGCGAGCAGCAGATGCTGGCGATCGGGCGGGCGCTGATGGCCCAGCCGCGGCTGCTGCTGCTGGACGAGCCCTCGCTCGGGCTGGCGCCGTTGGTGGTCCACGAGGTCTTCGACGCGATCGACGTGATCAACCGGCGCGGCGTGAGCATCCTGCTGGTGGAGCAGGACGTGGAGCGGGCCCTGGACCTCGCCGACCGGGCCTACCTGCTCAGCGAGGGCCGCGTCGTGACCGCTGGCACCAGCGCCGAGCTGCGGGCCAGCGACACGATCCGGCGCAGCGTCCTGGGTTACTGACCAACCGTCGGGCCACCCGTGCCCTCCTCCGCGTCGACGTGACCGCCCGTACGGGGCTGCCGGACGGCCGGGGTCAGGGCGGGCCGGTGCGGCCAGGGGCCACGAGCAGCGCCGCCGCGATGCCGAGCCGTTGGGACATCCCGAGCGAGAATCCACCGGCCCGCTTGCGCGCCACGGCGCCGAGTCCGACGGCGGCCAGCACCTCGCCGACGCGGGAGGTCGCTCGCGGCGGCCAGCGACGCGGGATGGTTCGCCGCGCTGCGGCCGGGGTGGAAGGCGCGCGCTTCGAGCAGCGCGCCCACCTCCCGCAGCGGCCAGCGCAGTTCGCCGTACGGCTTGCCGTTGATGGTCGCAGTGCCGTGGCCGGGGCGGTCCAGCCCCGTGATCATGCGCATCGTGGTGGACTTCCCGGACCCGTTGGGCCCGAGGAAACCGGTGACCGCGCCCGGCCGGACGTCGAAACCGAGCCCGTCCACGGCCAGAAGCCTGTGGGTGCCGGCCCCCTCCGGCCCGACCAACACCGGCCTGCGGTCCGGGACGGCACCAGCCCGGCCGCGATGTCGGTGCCGACCGGCCCAACCTGAACCGCCCGCCCTTGGCGTATCGGCTGCCCCTGCTCACGAACAGCGCCGCCGGCAGAACCTACGGGGAGGTCGCCGCTCCAATCAGCAGCACGATGGCCGCGGCGCCGATCGCGACGGCAAATGCGGTGACCGGGTTGTGGCCGTCTTCACCCACGATCCCCAGTGTCAGCGCACCAACACCGAGTGCCAGTCCCAGCACCCCGCAGAATCTCCGCAGCGTCATACCGAAGGATGTCACAGCCGACCCTGGCATAGCCGGCCACATGGTGCACTGGCCAGCGGTCGCCCCGCAGCGCCGCCGGTTCGGTCAAGACCCGGGGGCACGCGTCGTAGGGATGTGCCGACCACCCCAGGCCGGACGCGATGCATCCGACTCTGCCGCGATGACGGTCATGCGGGTTCGCGTCCGGTGAGCGATCAGGGTGGCCTGGAGGGTGGGGCGCGACGCGGTCAATCCGTGTGTTGGCAGCTCATACTGGTCCGGTGCGGGGTCGGTGGCATGGGCAGACGTTCGCGGAGATCGTCGCTGAGCAGCGACGTCGACCGCCGGTGCGGCCGGAGGTCCGGCGGCCGGGTGTGTGGGGTGCGGAACTGGTCGACGTCGACAGCAGGGTCTACCGGCTGGTCGAGGAGGAGGTCGGCTCCGAGCGGGCAATGGCGATCATGGCCGGTGGTGGGCAGGTTGTCGTCGACGAATGCGGCTGCGGCGGATATTGCGGACTGGACTGGCTGTCCGACGACCGGGTCAGCGAACTGCGGACCGTTGGTCGGCCGCGACCACGCAGGACGAACAAGCGTGGCCGGGCCAGCGGCTGGCTGTCCGAGTACATCGCTGACAGCGGACAGCCGGTGCTGCTGATCTCCGGCGATGTCCGATGGGGCCGTTGAGCCGGGATCCGGCCGTCAGATCGTCCGACTCAGCGCTCCAACCGCCTCGGCCATGAGACGCCGCTTGAGCCGACCACCGCCGGTCATGATCAACAGCGCGTTCGTGCCGCGTTCCGCGCGGCCCGCGTGACCATGCCGCGGCTCGTGTGGGTCAGCGCCGGCCGCCGAACTCCCACGAGTGGATCTCGAACTGGGCTGACCCGCCGAGGATGGCCGGTTCGTCGGCGATCAGTGCTCGGACGGTCTCCTGGTCAGGCGCTGCCAACGCGAGCACCACCCCGGATGGTCGCTGCTCAGCTACCGAACTCAGCGTTCCCCACACGATGAGCCGGTCAGCGAGGCCAGGCGATGGGAGTGCGTTCTCGTCGGGCCGTGGTGGGTCACCCTTCTCGGAGTGTGCGAGAACCAGAAAAGGTACGTCGCCGCTGCGCGGGGTGAAATCCCACATCGTGCGTCCGAGTCGGTTGTCGAAGCGCCGGATCAGGTGCTCGGTGAAAAGGCCGGCGCCGTGGTAGGGATCGTTGCAGGCGAACACCTGCGCCGCGTCTGGACTCGGCAGATCCACCACGTGGAGACTGCCGGTCCACGTCTGTCGGTCCGCGGACAGGGTGGGTCCGCGAGCTGTCATCCGGTCTGCGAAGGAGTCCATGTACGACCAGTGAGCCTCATCGAGCTGCGGAGTGTCGTCGTCGCCAGCGGCGAGTGCACTGCGGCCGTAGACCAGGAAGTCCATCGCGGCCGAGAGTAGCGCCGCACGGACCTGCGCCCCGAACGCCCACGCCTCGGCGCGCCCGGTAGTCGCAGGGCAGGCAGGCGTCCCCTGACTGTCGCCCCGCGGACCACCTACGACCGCTATGCCGCGTTCCGCGCGGCCGGGCGACTCCACCGCGGATCGCGCGGCGGCTGCGCTGCGCTCATTGGTAGCTGCTCGGTTGGTGCGCCGGAGGCGGTCTGAAAGCACCCTTCCTGTTTGTGATCCGGCGCGCCACGACCAGGGGGCGCCGGGCAGGGAGACTGGGCCCGGCTGACCCCGGCCGGTGGTCCCGGTGGCGGGTTTTGCCCGCGTCGCGTCAGAAGCGGAACCGGGTCAGTCCGCCGGGCTCGGCGGACAGGATGACGACGGCCGATCTCGGCTGGATCCGGTAGACGTTCCACGGCGGCGGCCCCTGGGAGGGCGCGTTGAAGGGTGCGGTGATCCCGGTCCCGCTGGGGTCCGGCTCGGCCGGCCATCCCTGGTCTGCCCACGCCGTGGCGGCGCGGGCCAGCGCGGCCGGCTCGGTGACCCGGGTCGCGGCACCCTCGATGACCACGTCCGCGTCGCGGATCGACAGGGCCATCGAGCACCGTGGGTCACGCTGCACGTTGCGGTCCTTGCGCGTACCGCTGCCGGTCTGGAACCAGAACGCACCGTCCAGCCACAGCGCCCCGACCGCAGTCACGTGCGGGCTGCCGTCGGCGTTGACAGTGGTCAGCCACGTGGTCCGGGCGTTGGGCCCGCCCGGGGCCGGTGCCGACCCCGAGTCGAGCTTCGCCGCGATGGCGGCCCAGTCGACCGGGGGCAGCCCATCCGCGCTGCCCAGGTTGACGATCTCCATGTGCACGACCTCCTCCATCGCGTTGGCGTCGGCTGGCTCAAGCATGGCCACGTCCGGTGTCAGGATCGTGGCCGCCCCCTGTTGCCGCCTCTCACCCTCGCTACGAATGCGTCGCCGCCGGATCGACAACCGTGCCCCGGGGGTTTGAGCCGCGCAGGAACTCCCTGGCGTCCCGCGCGGCCGCCATAGCGGACGTCTTGGCTGTCGGCGGACACGGTGATCGGGCTGGCGATGGTTGTGGGCCGGGGCGTGCTTGTGCGAGGTGGTCAAGAGCTCGGGGTTCGAGGGCTGGGGTCAGGATGTGCCGGCGGGGCCGAGGAGGTCCCAGCGGTTGCCGGCGATGTCGCCGAAGCCGGCGACCCGGCCGTAGGGCTCGGTTCGGGGCTGGGTGCGGAACTCGACCCCGGCGGCCTGCATGCGGTGGTAGCTGGCGTCGAAGTCGTCTACGCGCAGGAAGAAGCCGACCCGCCCGGCGTGCTGGTTGCCCACGGCCGCGGCCTGGTGCGCGCCGTCCGCACGGGCGAGCAGGATCCCCATCTGCCCGCCGGGCGGGCGGACGACCACCCACCGCTTGGCACGCCCGTCGTTGGTCCGGGCCGGCGAATCCTGCGCCAGCTCGAATCCCAGCGTCTGGGTGAAGAACGCGATCGCCTCGTCGTAGTCCTCGACAAGGATCGCCGTCAACTGCAGGAACGCCATGAACGACAGCATCGTCGCGCCCGCCCCCCCGACCCCGACCAGCACCAGCGGCCAACATGTCGCGGCAACAACCCAGATCGCTGGTGTAGACGAACCGGCAACTGATCCGACGCACGCTCACGCCGCGAAGCGGCACCGCGCTCATCTGCCGCGAAACGAGACGTCACCGTCTGACCGTCCTCCGGCATCTGCCGCGAGGCAGTGGCCGCCGACCTGACTGGACGCAACTGCGGGCGCGTGCCGCGGGTGCCGACGTCCGCCGCGTTTCGGGCTGTGGCATCGTCCTGCCGCCTGGCGCTGGAAGTCGGTAGGGTCGCCGACCTCCGGAACCGGCAGCGAGGAGGGGATGCGGTGATCGCGCGGACGTGGCGAGGGCGAACCCGAACCGAGGACGCGCAGGTCTATGATCGGCACTACCGGACTGAGGTGCTGGCCGAGCTTCGCGGCGTTCCGGGCTTCCGCGGCGCGCGTCTGCTTCGGCGGGAGGTGGGCGGACAGACCGAGTTTGTATCGGTGGTGTTCTTCGACGACCTCGACGCGATCCGCCGGTTCGCCGGCGATGAGCCCGAGGTTGCCGTCATCGCTCCGGTCGCCCGAGCAGTCCTTGTCAGATTCGATGACCGCGTGCAGCACTACGACGTGGTCGTCGAAGCCTGATCCGGCAAAATCCCGCAGTCCACGACAGTCCGGCCCGGCTTGATCCAGGCGGGGTGACCGACCGTCTGCGTTGGGTGTTGCGGCGGTGTCGCAGGTACGCGGTGGATCGGGAGTGCAGCCTGGTGGCCCAGATCGCCAGCACGACGACGGCGGCGGTCATGAGGGCGGCGATGATCAGCCACTCGGTCGAGCCGGTGGCCGGGTACACGACGGCCGACCGGCCACCACCCTCACTGACGGCGATTCGGTCGCCGATCCGCATGCCGTCGGGTGGTTCGTCCAGCAGTACCCGGGGCCGTTGCAGCGTTGCGTCGTCGGTGGTGAAGGTTCCGTAGAACGAGCAGACGGTCCGCAACCTGGTGTGCTGGCAGGACCGCTCGACCGCGGTGAAGCTGCCGTGCCGGCCACCGCCGTGCCCGGCCGTCCAGGCCGGCCCGAGGTCCTGCGTGCCGACCACCAGCGCCAGCACCGCTACCGCGGGCAGCAGCACCCAGCCGAGCAGTTGCCAGACTGCCTCCTCGGCCCGCGCGCCGACGCGCCGGCACAACTCGTAGGCCCGGCGCAACCGGCCGGTCGGCACCTGCCCAGCAGGACCCTCGACCGGCAGACCCCGCCGCCCACCCGGCCTCCGCCTGCCACGCCGCCGTCTACGGCCGCCAACGCCCCGACCCGCCACGCCATCACGATGCCACCCCCTGCGCGGGCGGTCTTCGGGACCGCCCCGCCGGCGCGGCCGGCCTGCGGGAAGGCCTGACTGCCGGTGACCCACAGGCCGCGTCGGTCAATCCGAACACTCCAACACCGGCCACCTACCCCCCTCGGCCCGTGTCCGCACGCCTTGATCCAACGCACGCTCCCGCCATCGTGAGACGAGGTCGGTGGTACGACGGCCGGTTGTACGGCGTGCGTCGAGCGCCGGGCCGGGCGTGGGCCAACGGTCAGGTGGGGCGCATGTCGATACTTGGTGGCGTGGGGATCGACATTCACGGGTTCATCGAGTGCCGTCCGTGGGTCGGCCCGGCCGACGAGCCGCATGAGACTCAGTGGGAGGCTGCCGTTCGGCTGGACTGCCTGAACATCACCCGGGACTACGACGCGTTCGGCTGCCTGTTCGGCGTCATGAACTTTGCTGGCTTCCGACCGGTCGCCGCCGACCGTGGCCTTCCTGCCGATGCCAGCGAACTGGTCCACCGAGAGCACCAGGCCCTCGACCCGCCGCCGCAGTGGACCACCTGGGTCAGCTCCGCGCAGATCGCCGCCGTGGACTGGGACGAGCCGGCCGAGCAGGCCGACGCACGGTTGCACGAGTACCACCGCGACGAGACCGGACAGTGGCGATACCAGCGGAAGTCGTCCTGGTCGCGTGCCGCGTTCGCGGCCCAAGGCCTGCCGGTCCCACCACCGGGCACGCCACCACGACCCTGGCCAGACGGTTCGACCTGGACCGACGGCGACCGCCAGTTCCGCGCCGAACGCCTCATCCGCCGCACCGCCGTCCCCGCCCACGGCGCCTGGCAACCGGTATGGGACGTCATGGCAATTCTCAGTCGCCTACACGGCCCGGACAACTGCCGCCTCGTCGTGTGGTTCGACGGCTGACCAACCGCCAAACCAACCAGCCGATACGCCCCAACCGCCGCCGACCCCACCAGCGACAAGCCCAACATCAAACGACCTACCTTGCCGCGGACAGGTTCGTCTTGACGTCCGACGTGGTCGGCGACGCCGCTTGGCCGTTTCGGCGGCACTCTCGTGCTGGGGTGACGTGTGGTGCCGGGGTCAACCGGTCTTCGTCCATGCCGAGCGTCGGTGGATGTCGAACCCTGCCCGGTGGAGGTTGGCCGCGCTCACCGAGTCGGGACGGGCGGTCGCGACGGCCAGGACGCAGCCGGCTTCGGCGGCTGTCCGGAGGCGGTGTTGAAGCAGTCGCGGCTGCGCGCTCTTGCCCCGATGGGTAGGCAGGGTGGAGGCGCCCCCGATCACCGCGACATCGCCGTGGATTGTCATGGCCGCAGCCGCGATCGGCATCTCTGGCTCCCGCAGCAGGAACCGCCGCACCATCAGGTGCCCGTGTTCGGCCCTGATGAACGCAGCGACCAGCCCATCCACCTGGTAGCCGGCCAGCAGGACGTCCAGAAACGTGTCGCTCGCACCGGCATCGACCACATCCGAACGCTCCCCGGCAGCAGACCCCGGCCAGGCCTCAAGGCGCCTGACGGCCAGGACACGATCTGCTACCCGAGTCAACCCCGCCGCACGCAACGGCCCTTCTGCCGTGTCGTGGACCTCGGCAGGCACGATCACCGTCGACGCGACACCGTCCCAGCAGGCCGCACGCACCAGGTCGATCGCCGCAGGCACCGTCTCCGTCACGATCCCGGACACCGTTGACAGGAAACCCAACGCGGGATCGGTGGCCGACACGGCCAGCACCCCATCCCCGTCCCACACCCGGAAGCGACCCGGCAGACCCGCAGCCAGCGCGGCCCCACAGGCCAACCCCGCCCGGCGATGAAGCGCCCACTCCGCCCGGGCCACGTCCGACGACACGACCCCAGCGTGCCCCTCCCCACGCGGACAATCCACCGGACCCGAACCTGCCGCGACCACCAGACCCCGTCCCCTCGTGCCGCCGACCGGCATGGCAGTCCGCGCTGTCGTGCGGGACCGGCACCGGCTGACCGTGAGGCAGTATTGGATCGTGCCTGCTACCGGACCGGCGTTGCTGGTCTTCACCCGCGATGGTGAGCTGATCGTGTTCGGCGCGCTGAGCGACGCGGCGGGCTGGATGGAGTCGATCGACGTCCTCGACGGCGAGTACGAGTCGCTGTTCACCCTCGACGGCACGATAGTGGAGGCCAGCGGCGCCGCGGACAGGCCGGTCTCTCTGACCGTCACCGACCGCAGTGACCTCGACGGTCTACGGCAACGGCTACGGCAGGCCCAGCAACGAGCCGGTTTCCGGTGCACACCCGACGATCCACGGGCGGTAGCCAACGAACTGCTCCGGTTGGAATGGGAAGACAGCAGGCGCCGTCGCCCCCGGTGGCTGGCCCGACGACTTCATGGCAACGCGCCACCAACGGTCTAGACCGACAGCAGCGCCAGTTGTCCTGAACCACACCCTTCTGCCGCTGGTCGTGCAGCTATCGATCCCTGTCGTTGATCAGGAAGAGCCGACGGTGGACATATCCCGGCCACTCCGGCCCGGTATCTCCGATGTACGTGCTGACCGTGATGTCGACCATCGGCTCGACGACGCCGCCCATCAACGCTTCCACCTCGAACACGAGATCGTCCAAGTCCTCCCTGACCTCGCGTAGGCACACGTGGATCACGATCCAGTCCCGGTCAGCCTGCACGCTCGCCGCGTTGATCTCCCGACCGATGAGCCCCTGGGAACCCTGCAGCACGAGTAGCAGAGCGTCGTTCTCCCAGTCCAGCCTCGGCCCGGCCGCAGGACCGCGGATCGCCTGGGGATGGCGCCGCGAGCCGTGCACTCCGGCATCCTCACGTGCCGTGAGTTGCTGGCTGGCTCAGACTGTCCGGGTGAGTGTGGATGCCGGTGCTGGGGAGGCGGCGAGGTTCGCCGCGGTGGATGTCCACTACCCGGCCGGCGGTGGCGCTGTCGCGGCGCTGGTGGTGGCCGTCGATCCCGGTTTCGCCGCCGTGGTCGTCGAACGTACGGTCACCGTGGCCGAGGCTGGGCCGTACCGGTCAGGTCAGTTCGCCGAGCGCGAGTTGCCGCCGGTGCTCGCGGTGCTCGCCGACGCCGGCCCGCTGGACCTGATCGTCGTCGACGGCTACGTCCACCTCGACCCACACGGCCGACCCGGGTTGGGGGCGCATCTGTACACGCGGCTCGCGGTGGCGGTGATCGGGGTCGCCAAGACCGCCTTCCGTACCGCGACGCAGGCGATCCCAGTACACCGGGGACAGGCCCGCCGACCGCTGTACGTGACCGCCGTCGGCCTGCCGGCCGTCCAAGCCGCCGACCTGGTCCGACAGATGGCCGGCCCCTATCGACTGCCCGACGCCCTGCGCCGGGTCGACACCCTCGCCCGCACCGGCCGACCACCCACCCAACCCAGCACCGATCACGGTCGAGTCGGACGATTGATCAGGCGGCTGATCGGCTTAGCAAGCCGACAGGTCCGGACTCGCGGCGTGCGGACGGCCCGGGTCCGAAGGGTCTGTCCGTTGTATGGGGGGTAGCGCGCCATCCGGTCGGACCCGCTGCGATGACCCCGTGCCGGCGGCCGGTCGGTCGTGTTGGTGGTCAGTCGAACCAGTTGAAGATCACGTCTCCGACTCGGGGTGGGCGGTGGTAGTCGATGTCGCGGCGGTCGGCCGTGAACCAGGTGCGTACCAGGTCTTCGGTCAGTGGTTGCTCGAGTTCGGCGGGGTCGGCGGTCCGCAGCCCGGCGAGCCTGAACAGATCCGGCCGTGGCACCGGGAGGAACGGTGGGATGAGCGTGTCGGGGTCGGTGTCGTCGGCGGCCGCGACGAGCCGCGCCGGTGCGTGTAGTAGCAGCCTGATCGGTGGTCCGTCGGCCGGTCGCAGGTGGAGTCGGTAGTGGTTGCGTCCCGGGGTCGGCGGCTGCGCGGCGCCGATGACGGCGCTGCCGGTCTCGCGGGCGACCTGGTAGGCGACGGCCAGCCAGGCCGAACTCGTGGACGGCTCGCCACCTTGGTGGGTCTGGTCCGCGCGCAGCAGCGGATGGCATCCCATCCGCGCATCCTCCCTCCTGCCGCTGCCGCTGCCGCTGCCGCTGCCGCTGCCGCTGCCGGCGCCGGCACGGCCGGTCCGGCGCCGGCGGCACGGGCGGGGGAGAGGCCGCGTGCCGGCGTCCTCGGTTCCGCCGGCTACCGGGTCGTGCGCGACGTGGGTCCCGGGGGACTGTCGGTCATGGCCCGACACGACTGAACGAACTCCGCGGCGCCGCCCAGCGGAAACTGGTGGCGAGCTACGACGTCCTGGTCACCGGCCGGTACCTCCGTCCGGCATGGACCGCAGATGCTGACCGGAACCCGCACATGACGCGCCGGCTCCATGATCAACCGTGCACCACTCTGGTGCACGGGTCCGGCGGAACCGGGCGTGACCGCGCGCAACCGCATGCTCCAGTTCCCTTTGTTTCCAGGAAGTCAGCCGCCAGCGCCCGATAGTGCTGGACCGCAGAACCCGGCGTCATGACGGTTCAAGTCCCCCCTCGGACACCAGATGATCTTGCAGTGCCCGAGTTGTCATTGTCTCGGTGCGGTGGGGTGGCCGTCGACCGAGATCCGTCGTCCATGACGTGACGGCCTCTTCGCGTCAACAGGTGTGCGAAGCGGACGTCAACCGGCGGCTCGCGCCGGTGTGCGGGGGTGCTGGGTGACGACCGCTCGGAGGGTGCCGGCGACCAGACCGGTCCGGCCGCGGCGGAGGTCGGCGGCGGCCCACAGCACCACGGCATCGATGCGCTCCTGCTCCAGCACGGTGCGCGTCTGGTCGGCCCAGTCGCCGCACAGGCCGCGAGAGCAGGGCGGCGCCACAGCGCGGTTTCGGGTACCCGACCAGGTCGTTTCGTCCAGCCGAAGCTCCACCGATCCGAGCAGAGTCAGCCGTACCACAGACACGTTTCCCCATCCCGAATGGCGCCGGATTCAACGGGCACCGTTACTCAGATGGCCGATGTCCGTGGCCATGACAAAGTCCCCGCTGGTGGCCAGGTAAAAGTCCCCGCTGGTGGCCATGTTGAAGTCCCCACCCCTCGCTGGTCGTGTCGGACCGGAGGGTGAGCCCTGGGCGGTGACGGTGGCGGTTCCTAGTCAGTCACCGTGCACCGCCCAGGGGACCTCCATTGAAGTCTGCGAGGGATCGGATGGACATCATCGCTGCCTACCGTGAGGTGGGTTCCTACCGTGGAGCCGCCGAAATGTGTGGGACTACGCCGAAGACTGTGAAGCGGGTGATCGACCGGCACGAGGCCGGCGGGCGGGCTCCGGCGCCGCGGCCGCGGCCGCGTAACTACGACGAGGTGGCCGAGCTGGTCGCAGGTCGGGTAGCCCGCAGCGGCGGCCGGATCTCGGCGAAGCGGCTGCTGCCGGCCGCGCGGACGGCGGGGTATGCGGGGTCGGCGCGGAACTTCCGCCGGCTGGTCGCGGAGCAGAAACTGCTGTGGCGTCGGGAGAATCACCGTGCCCGGCGTCCGGCGGTGTGGTCTCCGGGTGAGCATCTGGTGATCGACTGGGGTGCCGAGGGGCGGCTGCACGTGTTCTGCGCGGTGCTGGCCTGGTCGCGGGTGCGGTTCGTGCGGTTCGCCGCCGACGAGCGGGCGCAGACCACGTTCGCGCTGCTCGCGGAGTGCTTCGAGGTGCTCGGTGGGGTGCCGGGGGTGGTGCTGGCCGACCGGATGGGGTGTCTGAAGGGCGGGGTGGTCGCCAACGTCGTGGTGCCCACCCCGGACTACGTCCGCCTGGCCGGGCACTACGGGTTCCGGCCGGACTTCTGCCAGGCCAGCGACCCGGCCAGTAAGGGGATCGTGGAGAACCTCGTCGGCTATGCCAAGACCGACCTGCTCGTGCCAGGCGTGCCGTTCACCGACCTGAGCACGGCCAACGAGGCGGCACGGTCGTGGTGCGCGGAGGTGAACAGCGTGGTCCACAGCCAGACCTGCGCGGTGCCGGTCGAGCAGCTGACCGTTGAGCGGGAGCTGCTCGGGCCGCTGCCCTCGCTGCGGGCCAGCATCGGCAAGACGGTGACCCGCAAGGTCGACCGGCTCTCATGCGTGCGGTTCGGCTCGGCCCGTTACTCGGTTCCCACGAGGCTGATCGGGCAGAGCGTCGGGCTGCACACCGAGGACGGTCGGCTGCTGGCCGTCCTGGCCGCGACCGGTGAGATGGTGGCCGAGCACGTCCTCGTCGCGCCGGGCGAGGCCTCGGTCCGTGACGAGCACTACGGTGGCCCGCGGCCGGCCCCGCAGCGGGCGGCACGGCCGAAAACCCCGGCGGAGAAGGAGTTCTGCGCGCTCGGGCCGGTCGCGGAGGCGTTCATCACCGGCGCCGCAGCGGCCGGCAACACCCGCCTTGGCGCCGACCTGGCCGAGCTGTCCGGGCTGGGTGCCGCATGGCCGCGACGCGCTGGTCGAGGCGCTGCACCGGGCGGTCGCGTTCGGGCGGTGGCGGGCCGCCGACGTCCGCTCGATCCTGGCCGCCGGTGCCGGCACCCCACAGCCGGTCGGGCCTGGCGACGCCCTGGTCCTTGACCTGCCGGTGGTGCCGACCCGGCCCCTGTCCGCCTACGCCATCGGCGGTTCCGGCCTCCCGACTGACCCTGAGGCCGGCCTGGGGGTGTCTTCGTGACCGCCCGCACCCCGGCCGCCCTGCCCGCCGACCTCGAAGACGGCCTGCGCCGGCTCAAGCTCGCCGCCATGCGCCGGCTGACCCCCGAGCTCCTGGTCACCGCGAAGACCCAGCGGTGGGCGCCGGAGGAGTTCCTGCGCACCCTCATCGAGGCCGAGATCACCGCCCGCGACGCCTCCAACGCCCGCACCCGGCTCAAAGCCGCCGCGTTCCCCGTCCACAAGACCCTCGACGAGTTCGACGTCGCCGCATCCACGATCCCACCCGCCACGTTCGACTACCTGGCCAGCCTGGAATGGATCCGCGCACCAGAGAACCTCTGCCTGCTCGGCCCGGCCGGCACCGGCAAGAGCCACCTACTCGTCGCCCTCGGCGTCGCCGCCGTCGAGCACGGCCACCGCGTCCGCTACTTCGCCGCCGCCGACCTGGTCGAAACCCTCTACCGCGGCCTGGCCGACAACTCCGTCGGCCGCCTCATCGACGGACTCCTACGCAACGACCTGATCATCCTCGACGAACTCGGCTTCGCACCCCTGGACGACACCGGCGCACAGCTGCTGTTCCGGTTCGTCGCAGCCGCCTACGAACGCCGCGCCCTGGGCATCGGCTCACACTGGCCCTTCGACCAGTGGGGCCGATTCCTCCCCGAACACACCACCGCCGCCAGCCTCCTGGACCGCCTCCTACACCACAACAACCTCGTCATCACCGACGGCCAGTCCTACCGCATGCGCCAAGCCCGAACCCGAGGAGGAACACCCACCAAAAAGACCTGAACAACCCCGAGGGGTGAGGACTTCCACCTGGCCACCAGCGGGGACCTCCACTTGGCCATTGACAGCCGAGCCGGGCTGCCGCGTACACGCTGATGTCGAAAGTTTGTGTCAGAAATTCTCAAGATCCTCGACCAGATGGGGCGGCCAGGATGGTCTGGTGAACTTCGCCGGGCTGTCCCATCAGCAGGCCGGGGCGGATCTTGCCGCCTACTGGGCGGCGGGCCCACGACCGGATCGCGCTGAAGGCCACCGAAGGTCTGTCCTTTGTGGATCCGACCTTCCGGGCGCGGTGGCAGCAGCGCAGGACTGACAGAGGACGACATCGACGGCATCGCGGGGAGCCCAACGTTGCGGGATGCCTTTGTCGGCCGCCAGGAGGAGCTCACCTTCCTCACCACACTGCTCGACAGTGCGCGCGCCGGCGCGCCGTGGGTGGTGTTCGTCGAAGGTGCGCCCGGCATGGGGAAGACCGCGCTGGTGTCGCGGCTGTTGCGGACCGCCGAGGGATTCCGGCTGCTGCGCGCCGCGGGTGAGGAATTCGAGCAGGGGCTGCCGTACGGCGTGGTCGACCAGCTGCGGTCCGACGCCGGCGCTGAGGCCCGTGGCGAACCGGCCGCGGACGAATTGGCCGCCGGCGCCGAGCTGTTCGCCCTCCTGGACCGGGCACAGCAGGCAGGACCCGTCGTCCTGGTGGTCGACGACGCGCAGTGGGCCGACGATCCCTCCCTGCGCGTACTCGCGTTCGCCCTGCGCCGGCTGCGGGCGCACCGGGTCCTGGCGGTGCTGGTGACCCGGGACCGGGTCACCGAACGCCTGCCGGAGAGCCTGCACCGGTTGATGGTGAGCGCCATCGGTGCCCGGGTGACGGTGCCCGGACTGTCCGCCGCCGAGTTGGCCGCGCTGGCCGTCTCCGTCGGCGCCGGCCCGTTGCCCGGTCGTGCCGCGGACCGGCTGCGCGAGCACACCGGCGGCAGCCCGCTGCACGCCCGGGCGCTGTTCGACGAGTTGCCGCCGCCGTGCCGGTGGGATCCGGCGCAGCCGCTGCCGGCGCCGCGCTCGTTCGCGCTCCTCGTGCTGGCCCAGCTGGCCCGCTGCTCGGCGGAGACGGAACGGTTGGTGGTAGCGACGGCCGTGCTCGGCACGCCGGCGCCCGTCGACCTCCTCGCCCGGCTGGCCGAGGTGTCCGAGCCGCTGGCGGCGCTGGACGAGGCCGTCGGCGCCGGCCTGCTGGCGGAATTGCCCGGCCCGACCGGCCGGCGGGTCGGGTTCTGCCACCCGCTGCTGCAGGCTGCGGTGTACGGCGACCTCGGCCCCGCCCGCCGCTCCGATCTGCACCGGCGGGCCGCCACGCTCCTGCCCGGTGCGGCCGCGCTGCGGCACCGGGTCGCGGCCGCCGCGCTGCCCGATCCGCGACTCGCCACCGAGATCGCGGCGCGCGCGCACGCGGAGGCCGGCACGGACCTCTCCGCGGCCGCCGACAAGCTCGCCGCGGCCGCGCGGCTGAGTCCCGCCGGACCGGACCGGGAACGGCACCTGCTGGACGCGGCGGAGTTCCTGACCCTCTGCGGCCGCACCGCCGAGGCCGCCGCGCTCGTGCCGACCCTGCGGGAGTGCGCGCCCGGCCCGCGGCGCGAGCTGGTGCTCGGCGGGCTGGCGCTGGCCACCGGGTCAACCGCCGAGGCCGTCTCGCAACTGACCGAAGCCTGGTCGGCCTGCGACGCCGGCGCCGAGCCGTACCTCGCCGCCCGCCTCGCCGTCCAGCTCTCCTGGGCGGTCCGCCGCGCCGGGGACGCGACAGCGGCCGCCTACTGGGCCGGCCGCGCGGCCGCCGCCGACCCCACCGCCGCGGCCCGGCTGCACACGACCGACGCACTTCTGCTCGCCCTGGGTGGCGGCGCCGACCAGCCTCTGCCGGACGCCGGCCCGGTCGGCCGGGGCATGGTCCGGCTGTGGAGCGGCGCGACCACCGAGGCCCGGGACGACCTGGCCGCCGCGGTGGAGCGGTACGCGCGGCCGGGCACCGGCCCGATGCAGTACGCGCTGACCGCGCTCGCCGGCCTGGCCGAGGCCGAGTACCGCCTCGGCGGCTGGGACGCCGCGGTGTGCCACGCCGAGGCGGGGATCGCGCTGGCCACCGAGTCCGGCTACCGCGGCTTCCTGGCCCAGCTGCACGCCCTGGCCGTCCTGCCGTACGCCTGCCGCGGCGACTGGGCCCCGGCCGAGGCGCATCTGGAGGCGTCCACGGCGGCGGCCGGCGACCCGACCGGCATCGCCTGGGCGGCCACTGCCGCCGCCGTCCTCGCCGCCAGCCGTGGCGATCCCGCCGCCGTGCTCGTCGCCGTCAAGCCCGTCCTGGATTTGCCGCCGTGCGACACCATCCCGTGGCTGGAGCCGTACCTGGAGGCCCTGATCGACACCGGCCGGGGCACCGAAGCGGCCGCCCACGACCTGCCGGCACGGCTGTCCGCCAAGCTCCGCACCGCCCAGGGCGACCTGGCCGCAGCCGAGAAGGCGTACGCCGCCGCGCTGGACCAGCCCTGCCGCGACCCGTTCCAGCGGGCCCGCCTGGAGCTGGAGTACGGCGCCCTGCTCCGCCGCCAGGGCCGCCGCGCCCGCGCCGCCGCCCTCCTCCGCACCGCCCGCTCCCGCCTCACCGACCTGTCCGCCGCCCCCTACCTGGACCGCTGCGACCGCGAACTCCGCACCTGCGGCCTCGGCCACCGCCCCGACCCCGCCGGCCCGCTCACCACCCAGGAACGCGCCGTGGCCGACCTGGTCGCCGCCGGCCGCACCAACCGCGAAGCCGCCCGCGAGCTGGTGGTCAGCGTGAAGACCATCGAGTTCCACCTCGGCAACGTCTTCACCAAACTCGGCGTCCGCTCCCGCAGCCAACTCACCCTGGAACTGCTCAGGACCGGCGAACCGGCATAGGCGGTGGGCGGGACCGGTGCCCGCCCACCACCGCTCCGGCCAGCTGACCGGCTGGCAGGCCTGCGGCTGCAGGACGCCGTCCAGCGGCACGGCCGTACGCTGCAGACCAGCCACACCGCGGTGCTGATGGACAGCGGCTGTAACCCGCTGCACGCCAACGCCGACGACTTCTTCGGCCGCCTGTTCGCGACCGGTTCCTCCACCTGATCATCGAGCCCGCCCGGTTCGCGACGCCCCGCTCAACTGGGCGTAGGTGGGACCAGCCCTGCTCGACCGCACCGCCCGAGAAGCCGTCGGCGGCATCCTCGACCGGGACACCGCCGGGCCGTTGTCGCCCGCCTACGCGAGCGCCCCGACATCGCCGACTGCCCCAACCCGCGGCCGCCGCCCACATCCCGTGATCGACTTGCACTTACGAACTCCCATGAGCGAGAGAATCACGCCGCGAATTCGCTGGGATATAGTCGGTCGGACTGGCCCGGGCATGACGTCAGGAAGTCCGGAGCTGACGATAGACATTGTGGTCAAAATACCGACCGTCTACTGTGAACCAGTATCCCTCACCGACGTCCGGCGGCTTCTGTTCTACTCTGGCCCGGGTGTCTCTTAGTATTTCGACGTAGCGCCGCAAGAGTGCGGCAATGTCTTCCTCGATCACCGCGCAGTCGACCTCGGTGACGTTAAAGACTATCTGCCCGTGGCGACCTTTGGGTCCCGGAATGAAATCAAGGAATAGATACGCATTCGCCGACTCATTGTAGGCTATTGGAATCCGCCCACGATGGTACAGTACCGAGCGGACTTTCTCGTCATCCTCATATACATCGAAGAACTGATCGTCCTGAATTTCAATGAGTTCCTGCCACAGCGCTTCCACCTCTCCAGCACTCAGAATGACCAGCTGATCTGGCGGGAAGCTCAGCCATCGACCGGCCTGTCCATTCGCAACCGACAGAAACCTCCGGTAGTCGTGCGGGAGTTTCGCCTCGAGGACTCCTTCTAGTTGCCGTAATTCAACTTCGCTAGCACCCGGGTTGAACACGGCATCGTCAAGCCCAGTCTGGCGCCTGACCAGGTCAGCCAGGTCGGCGACGACTGACTCGATGTCCGTCATGACATGGATCTCCTTCGGATCTTCCAGCTACTTGGTCTTCTCTGGAATGGGTGTCTCTATGTAGGGTCGCTCGTTCCCGCCGGATGGCCAGAACCAAATACTCTGAACTCCCTCTGCCCAGTTATTCTGCCCACGCCCGCGCGCCTCCATCATCCACATCTTATACACTCGTACCGCGCCGCCCTGCACGCGGTTCGAGGCCTTCGAGTGCGGGTAGAACCGGAATTCCAACCCAGTAGCGCCGCCCAGCGACAGGGTATCCGGCGGCTGGTGATCGGGACTCCAGCTTCCTTTCCCCTCCTGTGCCGAGATAGTTCCGGGAGTTGGCGCCGATCCCGGCGTTGTTGCGGAACTACTGTGATCGCCCGTCTGATATCCAATCGCATCCAATCCGTTCAACATCGGAATCTCCCACTTTCGACCTGCGTAGCCGTGCACATAATCGCCGTGCCCGACAAGGTAGCTGCGGTTGTTGGCGCTCATGCGGGCCATGACGCTCTTATGTGCTTCCTCGGCAGAAGGTTGTACAGGAATCGAAGTCGGTGCCTTCTTCGTTGGGTTGACGACTCCGACGATGGTCCATGTCTTTCCTTGCTCGACCACTATGAGGCTGGTAAGTCCATAGCGCAGTCGAATTACAGCGAGAGCCTTCGTCAGGATCACCTTACCCACGGGTCGCGTTCCGAATCGCGACAGCGCGGAAACTGCAGCGGACATACCCTTTTCGAGACGTTGCAGCTTTCCTTCAGGGGTGTCGTCGCCGCCACGCAGCTTGTCTCGTACCTTCTTGGCACCGGACTTGATCTTGTTCCAGAGTTTCTTGGCCAGGGTGGCGATTTTGTCGACTATCCAGTCGATGGCTTTCATGACGGGTTTGGCGAGGGCCTGGAAGATGGACTTGACCTTGTCGGCTATGCCGCCGATGCCGAGGATGGCGGCGAGGACGCCGATGAGGACGGGGATGGCGCCGGCGAGGGCTTTTTCGATGAGGGCGGGGACGCCGCCGGTGCCGCCGCCGGCGATGGCGATGATGGCGTCGAGGACGGCGTTGACGAAGGCGATGATCTGGGCGCCGCGGGTGACGATGAACGTGACGATGTCGATGATCAGTTTGATGGCGCGGACGAACGCGGACGCGGGGTTGAGGAGGGAGAGGATCCAGGTGATGCCGGCGATGATCACGGTCGGGAGGAGGTACTCGGTGATCTTGCCCAGGAGGGTTTCCTTGAGGTCGCCGATCTGGGCCCTGATGTCCTCCCAGATGCCGGCGATGCCGCGGGCACGGAGCTTGCCGATCAGGTCGACCGCCTTCTCGGCGTAGGCGACGACCGGTTCGGGGATCTTGCGGACCAGGCGCGACCGTACGAAGGACCAGGTCAGGCCCAGGAGCCCGGCGATCAGCTGCAGGATCCCCAGCACGTCGAACTTCGCCGGTAGCTGCAGACCGGCCTTGGCCGCGGTGCCGAGCAGCCACTGGACCAGGCCCTGCTGCAGGTGCTTGCCGATGTTGGCCATGAACTGGTGCAGGCCGGCGCCGACGGCGTGGACCAGGTTGCCGAGGAAGCCGATCGGGTCCTTGATGATCAGCATGACGGCGGTGGCGGCCTTGCGCAGCACACCGAGGAGAAGGTCCTTCAGCTGAAGGATGGTCTTGATGACGCCGACGACCGCGTCCTTGGCCTTCGCGATGAGGCCCTTGTTCTTCTCCTTCTCGGCGGCGATCTCGTCGTCGACGGACTTGAGCGCGTCGGTGTACTTGGTGGCGAGCGTGTCGACCAGCTCGGTGCCCTTGTTGTTGACGCTCTCGGCGAGTTCCTCGAACTTGTCGGCGAAGCCGGCGGCGGCCTGCTCGCCCAGGGCGCGCAGGTCGGCCGGGAGCTGCTTGACCGCCTTGTCCATGTCGGACTTGCCGGTGGCGATCCGCTGCTTGGCGCGCTTGAGCTCGGCGTCGATCGTGTCGGCGATGTTGGCGATCACCGTGCGCATCCGCGCCACGTAGCCGTCGCGGGCGTGCTCGAAGATCCGGTTCGCCTCGTCGGGGAGGCCGGCGAACAGGTCCCGCGCCCAGCGGAGCTTGCCGGTGACGCCGGAGTACCGGGCGTCCTTGTACTCCTCCATCTTCGTCTTGTGCTCGGTGACGAAGGCGTCGCGGGCGGCCTTCTCCTCCCGGGTGAACTGGTCGTCCACCTTCTGGTCCAGCCCGGTCAGGATGTCTTCGACGTCCTTCTTCATCTTGTCGAAGACGCCCTGCAGGAGGGTGGTCACCTGGGCGCGCTTGGTCTCGTCGGAGGACTTGGTGGCGCCCTTGCCGGTGCCGACGGCCTGGCCGGTCGAGTGCCGGTGACCGGTCATCGCGGCCATCGCGCCCGCGCCGGTGCCGTGCGCCTGCTCCTTGGTCTGGGCGAGCATCTTGTTCTCGTGCGCCCGCATGACCGGCGGGGCGGCGGCGGATTCCTTCTCCGCGCCGTGCTTCTCCGCCAGTGCTCCCTTGAATGTCGGCTCGTTCGACCGCGCCAACTGGTCCTCGGTCACTTGCGCCGAGGCCATCTGCTGGTTGATCGCTCGCGGGCCGGCGGACAGGTCGGTCGCCGACGGCGGCAGCTTGTCCGGTATGGCCTGGGCCGGGTTGGGCGTCGCCGGCTGGCCGGGCGGCCGGTCCGGGACCAGCGGTACGACGGGCTTCTCGACCGCGGCCGAGGTGTCCGGCGGCGCGGCGGTGGTGTCGGCGATCGCGGCGGCGGAGTCCTGCTTGCCGGTCGCGACGTTGCCCTGCACGTCGGCCTTGACCTCGTCGGCCTTGCCCGAGTCGGCGAACTTGTCGGCGTCGTCGAGGTTCTTCGGCGCCTTCGCCGCGATCGCCTTCTCGACCGCCGCGACGAACGCGGCCTTGTCGAACTCGGCCGGCTTCGCCGCGTCCATCTTCTCCGCGTTCGCGGCCTTGCCCTGCGCCACCTTGTCGTCGGGCGGCGGCTTCGCCGCGCCCTGCGCGTTGGCCGCCTCGCCCTTGGCCGGCGGGTGCGCGGCGAGAACGTGCTGCTTGGCGTGTACGTCCTTGGTGAGCGCGACGAACTTCGGGTCCGAACGCGGCCCGGGCCGGTGGACGGCCGCCGCCGGTCCGGCCGCCGCCGCCGGTCCGGCCGCCGCCGCCGGAGCGGCCGCAGCTGCCTGAGCGGCCGCAGCGACCGCGGCGGGAGGCGCTGGCGCGGCCGCCGCTGCCGCCGGAGCGCGGGCTCCCGCCGGTGCGGCACCGGTGGCCGGGGCACCCGCGCCGGGCGGCGCAGATCCGGCCGGGCCTGCTGCGGCTGAGGCGCCGGCGGCCGGTGGTGCACCGGCGGCGGGTGCTCCCGCCGTGGCCGCGGTGCGCGCGTTGCCGGCGCCAGGAATGCCGGCCAGCGCGCCGGTGGGCTGGCCAGCGGCCACGGTGGGCGCGGCGGTCGCCAGCGCGGCGGCCACCCGGCCGTTGCCGACCCGGGACTGTGCCGCCAGCGCCGCCGGCCGGGCCGGGACCGCTGCGGCCGGCGCCGGCGCGGTGGCCGGGCGCGGCCTGGCCAGGACGGGTGCCGGTACGGCGAGGGCGGCCGCCGGCCGGGACCGGCCGGTCGCCGGCGGCCGGTTCAGCGTGGCAGCAGGTGGCACCGGATCACCGCCCTGGTCGTCGAGCCGGTTCCGCCGGAGCGGCCGGGTCGGCGAGGAACGCGCCGTGCGGGCCGAGGTCGGAAGACCGCAGCAGGCGGGCCTCGCGCTGGTACTGGCGGGCGACGCCGCGGACGACGTCGCGCATGGTGATGGCGGCGCCGGCGGAGTCGGCGGCGGCCAGGGCTGCGCTGCGCGCGGCGCCGACGATCCCGGCGCCGGTCATGTCCAAACGGGACAGTGCCTCGAAGTCCACATCGGACTCGACCGGGGCCTCGGCCGGGAACGCCAGTTGCCACAGCCGGCGGCGCTCGGGCAGGCCGGGGCGGGCGAAGTGGACGGCGAAGTGGAAGCGGCGGGTGAATGCCGGGTCGATGTTCTCCTTCAGGTTGCTGGCCAGCACGACCAGCGCGTCGCTGTTCTCCAGCCGCTGCAGCAGGTAGCCGACCTCGAGGTTGGCGTACCGGTCGGTGCCGTGCTTCACGTCGCCGCGCTTGCCGAACAGCGCGTCCGCCTCGTCGAAGAACAGCACCGCCTGGCTGTCCTCGGCCTGCCGGAACGCCTCCTCCAGGTTCTTCTCGGTCTCGCCGACCCACTTGGAGACCAGCTGGGACAGGTCGATGCAGAGCAACTCCAGGCCGAGCATGCCGGCCAGCACCTCGGCGGACAGCGTCTTGCCGGTGCCCGGTTCGCCGGTGAACAGGACCTTGACGCCGGCGTCGCCGGCCCGGCGGCGGAATCCCCACGCCTCGGCCACCCGGGGCCAGGTACGGAACGCGGCGCCGATCTCCAGCACGTGCCGGTACTGCTCCGGCGGCAGCACCAGGTCCGCCGGCGTGCGCCGCGGCGTGACCGACCGCGCGTGCCCGGAGCTGCGGCCCCGGGTGACGGTTGCGACGGCGGGCGCGATCTGGTCGGCGAGGGGGGCGGGGCGGCCGTTGCCGGCGAAGCGGGCGCCCGCGTCGGCCACGGCGGCGACCGCGCGCAACTCCTCGCCGCTCATCCGGTAGCGGGCCGCCAGGTCGGTCACCGCGCCGGTGCCGAGCGCCGGCAGCGCGGCCGACCACATCGCCCGGCGCTGGGCGTAGTCGGGCACCGGCACGTCCAGTTCGGCGTACGCGCGGGCGGCGAGCAGCGCGGTCGGGCGGTAAGCGGCGGTGCCGGTGAGGACGGCCGGCAGCCGGCAGCCGGCGAGCAGGTCCAGCGCCGGTCCGGCGAGCTGCTCGGCCGGGACCCACAGCAGCGCGTTCAGCTCGGCCGCCACCCGGGCCTCGGTACGCAACTGGTCCGGGTCGCCGTCGGGCGCGGTGAACCGGCGTACCGGCCGGCCGGCGTGGGCGGCCAGCGCGAGCACCGCGTCCCGCTGCACCGGCGCCGGGCCGCCCCACAGGCCGATCAGGTCGAGCTGCCCGGAGTTGACCGCGGCCGCGAGCCGGCGCAGCGCGGCCTCGGGCAGCTGCGGCGGCGGCCGGAAGCCGGCCGGCGCAAGCACCTCGCCCGGGTCGGCGCCGAGCAGGTCGGCCGTGCCTGCACCGGCCAGCAGGAAGTCCGCCACCCCGGGCCCGAGCACCAGCTCCTCGCCCAGGCCGACCGGCGCGGCGGCGGCCGGGCGCAGCAGGCCGTACCGGCGCAGCGGACCGGCCGGGCCGAGCAGCCGGCGCAGCGCGACCCGGTCGGCCGGCGAGTGGCCGAGCACGGCCAGCAGCAGTTCCACGCTGGGCAGCCGCCGGTTGAGGTCGTCCACGATGTACGCGTACGTGCGGCTCCAGCCGGCGTCCAGCTCGGGGGCGGCGATCAGGGCGAGCACGTCGAGCTCGGCCGGGCCGAGCCGGAACCGCCGGGCCAGCGCGTCCAGCGGCAGCACCGCGCCGATGGCCGCCGCGCGGCGCCGCAGCGCGCGCTCCACCGCGGGCTCCGGGGCCGGGTCGGGCCGGTCCGGCCTGCCGTCAGGTTCGAGCACCGCGGCGGTCCGGTCGAGCAGCAGCGCGATCTCCTCGCCGCTGACGCAGAACGGCACCAGGTCGGGCCGGCTCAGCCGCTGGTTGCGCTCGGTCTGCTCGTCGACCGCGCCGCGCAGCCGGTGGTGCAGCGGCAGCAGCCGGCACTGCAGGTGCGCCAGCGCCAGCCCGGCCGGCCCGTCGAGACTGTCCACAGCGGACAGCGCCGCGACGGCGGGCTCCGGCCCGGCCCCGGCCGACCCGGTATCGGCGGCCGCGAAACCGGCGTCCGGCCAGGCGGCGCCGTGGTTGACGTCGGCTGCCCCAGCCACGGACAGCGCATCCTCAGCCGGCTTCACATCGAACGGTGCGGTGCCGGCGGGGCCGGGAGGGCCCGACCCCGCATCGGACAGCGCGACGCCGGCCCGGTCGGGGTCGGCCGTACCGGCCGCGGGCGGTGGGGGCGGGGATCCGGCCGATCCCGCGGCGGGTTCAGACGGCGCGGACACCGGGCCGTCCGGCTGGACGGCGGGCGCCGGGTCGGTGCGGCGGCGGGGTCGGCGTGCCATGTCAGCCCCCGGTGATCGTGAGTGCGCGGCCGCCCAGCCACGGGACGTCCCGGACGGTGGCGAGCAGGCCGTGCTGGCGGAGGTCGGAGTGGCGGCGGCCCAGCGGGATCCGGACGGCGACCTCGTCGGCGCCGTACCGGACCAGGCCGCTGAGGTCGGCCAGGCGTTCCAGGGCGAGCAGCGGGTCGGCCGGCTCGCGGTCGCGCCACAGCTGCCAGCTGATCGTGCCGAGGGCCAGCGCGGCGGTCAGGGTGAGCGTGCGCAGCCACGCCGCGCCGGGTGGGAGCCGGGTGGCGCGGCGGTCGACGGCGAGCGCGCCGAACAGCTCGTCCAACCGGCCGGCCTGGTCCGGGAGGTTCGCCACGGCCGGGACCAGCTCGGCATCGGGTGTGTCCACTGTGGACGTCCAGATCCGGCGGCCGGGCAGCCGGCGGAAGCGCTCACCGCGCAGCGGCGGCAGGTCGGTGACCAGCCCGACGCCGGCGCCCGTCAGGTGCCGCAGCGCGTCGGCGGGCACCGGGCCGAGCGCCGTCGCGGCGCCGGCGAGCAGCACCAGCGGCCGACCGCAGGCGGACCAGTGCGGCAGCAGGGCCGCGGCCGAGTCGGTCCAGGCGATCGGGAACAGGCCCTCGGCGTCGGCGAGCACCAGCCCGCTGCCGGCCGGCTCGCCGGCGCCGGCGAGGATCAGCGGCCGGCCGGGGGAGTGGCCGCGGCAGAGCGTGAGCGCGACGACCGCGTCGAGGACCGGGGCCGCGGCGGCGGTGCCGCGCAGCAGGTCGTGCAGCGCGTCGTCGGGTACCTCGGCGAGCCCGGCGAACGCCGCGGCCGTGACCCGGTCCGCCGGCGAGCGCCGCCAGCCGCGCCCGAGCGGGCCGAGGACGGTGTACCCGAGGGCGGCGGCGACCAACTGGCTCGTCGCCAGCAGACCGTCCGGCGAAGCGCCGGCCAGCGCGGGCAGCAGCGCGTCCAGTACGCCGAGCCGCGCCAGCGGCCCGACCAGCAGGAACGGCAGCACCGACGCAACCTCGACCGCGCCGGTTGCCGGCGCCCGACCGACCGGCGCGGCCGACGGCGCCGGCTCGGCATCGACCGGCGCGGTGCCGGCCCAGTCGACCGCCAGCAGCGCGTCGGCCTCGGCCGAGCCGGGTACCAGCCGCAGCCGCCCGACCGTGTCGAGCTGGTGTCGCAGCGCGGCGACGCCCGGCACGCCACCGGCGCCGTGCCGCAGTGCGGGGTCGACCGCGGCCGCGACCTCGTCGGCGACGGCCGGGCCAGGTGCGGCGCGGGTCGCCGCGCTCGGCTCGCCAGGGCGCACGGCCGCCCACTCCTGCCGCCAGGCGTCGAGCACCGGCGCCGGCACGAGGGCCACCAGGTCCGCCAACTCGCCCCGGGCGGCCAGCCGGGTGAACAACGCCGCCAGCCCGGCCCGTCCGCCGTCGTCCGGCGCGGCACCGCGCAGCCGCGCCCGCAGCCCGCGCAGCGCCGGCTCGGGCAGCAGCTCCAGCAGCGGCCCCAGCTCGTCCCGTACGGCCAGCTCGGCCAGGAAGCCGGCGATCAGCTCGGCCGGACCGGCGGCGGGCGGGTACGGCGCGAGCGCGCCGGCAGCGGCCTCGACCGCCGCGGCCTCGGCCGGCACCGGATCGGCGTACGCGGCCGCGGGTCCGGCTACATCCGGACCGGCTGGGCCCGGCGGCAGTGCCGGCTCGACCCGTACCGACGCCAGCGCCGCCGCAGCGACCGCGGGCAGCGCGGCGACCGAGCCGGCGAGCAGGTCCGGCAGGCGCACCGGGAGGTCGAGCACCACCGGCTCGGTGATCTCGACGTCCTCCGCCCCGTCCCACCACAACCCGGCGAACTCGCGCTCGATCAGCCCGGGCAGCACGGCTACGACCTGCCGCGCCAGCCGGTCCTGGTCCGCGCCCCAGCTCCAGCCGCCGGACCGGATCACCTCGACCCGGCACCGGCGCACCACGATCTCGGTGTCGGCGCCGGTCAACTGACCTGCCTGCTGACCAGTAGGCCGGATACTCCGGTCATCAGCACCAGCACGCCGTAGGTGCCTTTGCTCAGCTCCGTCAGCGGGAACGCCGCCGCGCCGGCCGTCAGCGCGCCGGTCAGCGGCGCCGACACGCCGCCGGACAGCAGCACAAGGAAATTCGCGGTCTTGTCCTCGCCGCCGCTACGCAGCGAAAGCTCCTTCGAGCTCAGCTTCACCTCGATCTGGACGTCGCCGCCCGGGTCACTGCCGCCGGCCGGGGCGGCCGTGAGGTCGGGGAGGCTGTCGACGGCCACGGCGGTCGGCCAGAGAGCCAGGTCGATCGTGCCGGTCGCATCCGGCGGGACGTGGTACGCCGTCGGGTTCAGCAGGACGTCGGGCAGATCCTTCGCCGCGGCCACGGTGAGGAGCTCGGCCGGCACCGGGATCGCGATCGGCTCGTCCGGCGCGCCGGTCGGGGCCGGGGTGGGCCACAGGGTGGCCACCAGTGCCGACCCGACCAGGTCCACTGTGGACGGAGTCCCGGTCGCGGGCCCGGTGGCCACCTGGACGCCCAGCACGTGGCCGGTGTCCGTCGCGTACACCACGGTCATGGTCACTGCTGACCCCCGGCGGTGTCGGCGGTTGCCGGCGGAGCCGCGGCGATGACGACGAAGTCCACCGGGGCGGGCACGTCCCGCACCTCCGCGTCCTGGGCGTCGATCCGGCACCACCGCACCCTGCTCAGCACCCGCCGGTCGGTGTCCACATCGCACACGGTGGGGCCGAGCACCCAGGTGCCCTCGCCGAGCTGCGGCGGAAGGTCCAGCCGGGGGGTGACGTGGACGTGCAGCGTGACCGCGCCGCCGTCGACCTGCTTCTGGGTCACGCCCGCCGGCAGCGGCAGCAGCATCCCGTCGCTGCTGCGGCCCGAGGCCATCGCGGTCAGGCCGAGCTTCGTCACGCCGGAGATGGAGCCGGCGACGGTGATGTTGCCGGCGACGGTGACATCGCCGGTCGGCGAGACGTTGACGAGCGGGTCGACCGACCCTTCCGAGTTGAGCCGTCCGAACGCCAGGCCGCTCTCCCCGTCCAACATCAGGGTCGGCCGCCCGATCGCCGCCTCCGGGTCGGGCCGCAGCGCGAGCCGGCCGGAGCGGGCGGCGACCGTGTCGGCGCGCACTCCCGCGTAGCGGCGCCCGACCCGGCCGGAGGTCGGCGCGGTCGCCACGATGTGGCCGCCCTTCCACCGGACGAACCCGAGCAGCACCGGCCACGGGTCCGTACCGTCGCCCGGTCCACTGTCGACGGTCGGGTCGGGGAGATCGCTCAGCGTGGACTCGTCGCCGAGCCGGCCGAAGATGACCTGGTACCCCTCCTGGATCCGGCCGGCCGGCGTGCTGCCGGCGACCAGCGGCTGGCTGGTGGCAGCCTGATCGAGCCCGGCCAGGAAGACCGGGTACAGGCTCTCGGTCGCCGGGTCCGCGCCGTTGACGGCCGCGAAGTCGGCCTCCTGCAGCGGCACCGCGGCCGGGACCACCACCTCCCGGCCGGTGCCGTCGACCGCCACCCCGGGCTGCAGGGTGACCTGGACGTACGCGTCGCCGCTGGCGGGATCGGTGCGGCCCTCCGTGGTGAGGGTCAGGCCGGTCGCGATCCCCCAGTCGTGCAGGTAGCGCTCATGCCGGGCCTGCTGGCCCCGGGCGTGGTCGACGAGCGCGGTCAGATCCGCGGCGGCGAGGACCTGGCCCTCGGTGAACGTCGGCCGGACCGGCGCGGTCACCGCGTGCTCCCGCTGGTGCCCCGGCTCCGCGGCGCCGCCTTCTTCGCCGGTGCCTTGGTCGCCTTCGCCGGCGCGGCGCCGCCACCGGTCGCCGGCCCGGCCGGCCCGACGGGCTCGGCGGGCTCGGCCGGAGCGGCCGGCTCGGCCGGAGCGTCGCCGGGCAGCCGCGCCAGCCCACTCTCCACTTCGGACAGCCGGCCGGCCAGGTTGTCCGGCACGTCGGCGCGCAGCTGGCTCAGCGTGTCCGCCTCGGCATGCACGTCGGCCCGCAGTTCGTCCAGACGGGACGACAGCGCCCGCACCTGGCCGCTCAGCTCGGCGGCCGCCGCACCGTCCCCGGCAGGTGGCGGAGCCGGCGCGGGCACCGCCGCCGGCGCGGCCGTCTCGGCCGGCGCCGCCGGGAGCGCACCGAGCAGGACCAGCAGTTGGCCGAGCGCCAGCCGTTCCGGACCGGACCGCAGCCAGCCGTCCACGTAGGGCAGGTGCACCCCGTCGTCGTCGACGACGGCCTTGTCCCGCGGCACCGGCGCGCAGCAGACCTCCTCGGCCAGCCGCCGCGCCGGCGCCAGCAGGTCCAACCAGCCCGCGTACGAGCTGCCGCCGGGCAGCACCTGCTCCCGGCCGCCGGCGCAGATCCGTACCACCGCGCAGTCGTGCACCTCGACGTCCGCGAGCAGCACGTCCAGGTCGGTGCAGTCCGGCGCGGGCGGCAGCAGCGCGGCGCACGCCTGCTCGGCGACGTACCGGTACAGCCCGGTGAAGACCTGCTCCGCGTCCTCGCCGAGATGGGCCAGCTCGGCCTCGGTGAGCTGGTCGGCGTCGCCGTCGGCCGGCTTCGGCAGCGGCGGCAGCAGGCTGATCGCCGCGACGTACGCACGCAGCGTGCAGTCGGTGCCGGGCGGGGTGGTGTCCAGCCGGTTGCGCAGCCAGTCCCGGATCGAGCGGAGGTCGGCGCGCAGGTCCGTCCGCAGCGCCCGGTCCAGCGGGGCGCCGAGGGCGAGCAGCCGCAGCTGCAGGCTGGCCCGGTCCGGATCCGCCAACCGGGCCCGGACCTCGCTGACGACCGCCGCCGCGAGGCCGCGCTGGACCGGGTCGGGCCAGGTGAGCTCGGCCATGGTCCGACCGATGTCGGGCGCCGGCGCGTCGAAGACCTCCTGCAGCCAGTCGGCGGCCGCGGCGAGCACCGTCTGGGCCACGCCGATCCCGTCCAGGTCCCGGAACCGCTGCCTCAGCGCCCGCTGCCCGTCCGCGTCGTACAGGAAGAACCGGGCGACCGAAGCAGCCAGGCCGCGCACCAGCTCGGCCAGCCTGCGGTCGGTGGCCGCGGCGTGCTCGACCGCCTGCGCGTCCCGCAGTGCCGTGGTCAGCTCGTCCAGGTCGGCGGTGAACCGGTCGCCGTCCGCCGGCTCGAACACGATCACCTTGCCGACGGCGGCCGCCGCCGCGGCCAGCCGGGCCCGGTACCAGTCCAGCCGCCGCCCCCGCCCCCACACCGTGCCGAACGCGGCGGCGTCCTCCTCGCCGAGGTCACGCAGCAGCCGGGCGCCCGGGTCGTACGCGTGGGACTTGGCCTTGCCCGGGCACTTGACCAGGAACTGGAAGCCCTCCCGGATCCGGGACGCCACCGGGCCGGTGTCCGGGCACGGCTCCTCGGTGACGAACGGGGCGATCGGGTCGGTCGCCTGCTCGGCGTACCGGATGTAGAGCCCCCACCGGCGCGGGTCCGCCGACCCCGGCTGGTCGCAGCCGCAGCCGCAGTCCGCGCCGCGGCCGGACACCTGCAGGTCGCGCACCAGGTCCGGGACGGACACGGTCTCGGCGCAGTTGACCACGATGTCGTTGCCGGCACAGTCGAGCGCGTACCCGGGCCGCACGGTCACGGTGCCGCCGCCGCACGGGTCGCAGCGCACCTCCAGGCCGGCGATCACGCCCGGGCCGAACAGCATCCGGCTGTGGAACCGGTTCTTGCTCGCGACGTAGGAGGTGAGCAGCTCCAGGTCGTCTTCGGTCAGCAGCTGCCCGGCGGAGAACTTCGGGCGTACGAACGCCGCGGTGCTGCTCACCGGCGCGGACGTGCCGGCCGCGGTGGTCGTCGACATCATCGGCCTTCCTTCACGAAGAACCAGCTCTCGAAGGTGGCGCCGCCGGCGCCGGTGCCGGACGTCCACGGGCCGATCCCGCCCGGCGGCGTCAGGCAGAACCTGGGCGGCTCGTCGTCGTGGTCGTGGTCATGGTCATGGCCGTGGTCGTCCGGCGGCCGCCGCCGGTCCGGCGGCTCGATCTCGTCGCTGTCCCGTACGTCCGCGCCGTCCTCGACGTCCCGGTCGTGACCGTCGTGATCGTGCCCGTCGTGATCGTGACCGTCGTGGTCGTGGTGCTGGTGGATCAGCGGCACCAGGCCGCCGACGTGCGTGCCGTCGACCGGCCGGCAGCAGCGGTCGAGGATGAATGCGGTCCGCACCGTGATCAGTACCCGGTCGCGGTCCTGCGGCGACTCGCGGGTCAGCTGCTTGAACCGGAACTCGCGGGTGAACTCCTCCGCCGGCAGGCCGCGGAACGCGCCGCCCATGAAGTACGTGCCGGCGTTGCGGCCAGGGCCGCCCTCGATCACCTGCACGTCGACCACGCCGCGGCGCAGGCTGCCGGTGTGCACGTCGTCGGAGAACCGGACCACCAGCCCGCCGTCCTCGTCGTGGGTGCCGAGCAGCCGCTCCGCCTCCTGCACGGTGTACGTGTGGCCGTGGATCCAGTTGATCCCGGTGATCACGGTCGGCACCCGCCGGCCGAACGGGCGCCGGATCTCCTGGTGGATCTGCCCCGCTTCGACGGGATGGTGGAACCGGACGTCGTCGATCCGGGCCAGCCACAGCACGCCCTGGTCGCAGCCGTCCCCGCAGGACTCGCAGATGTCGCAGCGCCGGTCCGGGGTCGGCCGCCTGGTCGTGACGTGCAGCGCGAACGTCTCCTGGGTGTAGCCGGGCTGGGTGTCCGGCCCGTCACCGCCGTCGTCGAACACGACCCGGGTCGGCTCCACCGCCCGCTCGCGGTACGAGACGCCGAGCCACAGCGGCACCGGGTGCCGCGGCAGCTCGTCCCGCTCGGCCAGTGGCAGCGCCGCCCACAGGTCGATCTCGCAGCCGCCCCGGACCAGGACCTCGTTGCCGTGGCAGTCCACCCCCAGGCCGGCGGTCAGGCGCACCGTCGCCAGCCGCGGCCGGTGCTCGCCGTGCTCGCCGTGCTGGCCATGCTCGCCGGGCTGGTCCGGCTGGTCCGGCTCGCAGCCGGGCGGCGCCGGCACCGGCTCGACGTGCAGGCCGCAGGCCACGCCGAAGCCGAGCAGGGCACGCATCCGGAGCTTGAGCTTGTCCCGGACGTAGTCCTGCTCGCGCTGGAAGTCGCGGGCGCCGAGGCCCTGCCCGGTGAAGTACCGCAACCGCCGCAGGTCCGGGGCATCGAACCGGGTCGGTGTCTGTGTCATTGCTGGTCCTCTCGTCGTTCCCGATCCGGTTCCGTCACCACGCGATGGTCTGTACGCCGACCACGGCCCCGACCGGCGCGCCGATCCGCGGCCCGCGCGGGCCCGGCCGCAGCACGCTGGAGCGGCCGAGCCGGGCGGCCTGGGTGCGGCCGCCCGCGCCGGGCGCGGGGCCGAGCAGCGGCGCCGGCAGCGGTACGAACGCGGTGTCCACGCCGACCGTCGACCGCACCCCGACCACCAGGCCGAAGCCGCCGACCCGGACGCTGCCAGCGGTGTGCGCCGGGGCCTGCCGGCTGACCAGCCGGGTCAGCGCGGCCGCCGGCCCGGGCGCCAGCGAGCCGGGTGGCAGCGTGAGCCGGAACCGGTACGCGTGCGCGGCCAGCGGGTCACCGCCCGGGTCGCCGTAGCCGTGCAGCGGGGCCCGGCCCAGCGGCGAGCCGCCGACCCCGCCGGCGCCGGCCAGCCGCACCCGGGCGGCGGCCCGGCCGAACAGCCGGCCGGTGCCGAGCCGGGAGTGCCCGCCGACGGTGACCCAGTTGCGCTCGGCGGCCAGCTCGGCCAGCACCGGCTCGACGCCGGTGACGATCTCGACGATCGTGCGCAGCGCGGCCGGTGTGCCGCGGCGCCGGTAGAGGTCGCCGGCGGCGAGCAGCAGCCGGCGGCGTACGTCCGGGCTCCAGCCGGCCTCGAACGACTGCCCGATCAACCCGCCCAGCCAGGTCAGTACGCCGTCGGGCACGCCGGCGGCGTCCAGCAGCGCCGGGTGCCGCTCGATCGCCCTGTCCACATTGGACAGTGAGGTGTCGAACAGGGACAGGAACCGCTCGGTGAAGTCCTCCGCGGCCGGCTCCTGCAGGTACGCGGCCGGCAGCAGGTCGGCGCTGGTGGCGCGCGGGAAGTCGAGCCGGACCCGGCGTACCACCGGGGTGGCGGTGCCGTCGCCGGCCAGCGCCAGCCGCAGCCGCAGGTGCCGGCCCGGCGGCTGGTCGACCAGGAAGTCGAGGATGCCGGCCGGCACCCGCTGCCAGTCCCGCGGATCGGGCGCGGCGCCCGGCTCGCCGTCCTCGGTCACGGTGACCGCGATCGCCAGCATGGTTCCGGCGGGGACGTC
This sequence comes from uncultured Actinomycetota bacterium, assembly GCA_963714145.1. GTDB lineage: Bacteria > Actinomycetota > Actinomycetes > Mycobacteriales > CADCTP01 > JBBWZH01. The sequence goes on from OY970235.1 coordinate 1,746,824, forward strand.
GGCGTCGAGGCTGACCCGGTGCCAGCGGCAGCGGGACAGGCCGCTGTCGATCGGCTCGGTGGTCAGCTCGCCGGCGGTGACCCAGCGCGGCGACCGCGGCCGGTCGGCCAGCGGCGCGCCGGCCCAGGTGAAGCAGAGCTCGGCCGGGTCGCCGTCCGGGCCCCGCTCGCGCAGGCAGAAGCCGGCCTCCCAGGTGGCGACCAGGTTGCTCGCCGGCAGCGCGGCGGCCAGGTCGGCCGGGGTGGCCGGCTCGAACGGGTGGTGGCCCAGCCGGCCGCGGCTCAGGTGCAGGCCGTCGGTGTCCTCGGTGAGCAGCCAGCCGGTGTGGTCGCGGTCCAGCCGCAGGCCGATCACCTCGCCGGGGGCGCCGCTGCGGACCCGGCCGCGCGGCGTCCCGTCCCGGTCGTACCGCCACAGGTCGGTGCTGCCGGCCCGGCTCACCACCAGCTCGCCGTCGCGGGCGACCGCGACCAGGCGCGCGCCCGGGACCTCGATGACCGCGGCGAGGTGGTCGCCGTCGCGGGACCAGAGCAGCACCCGGTCGGTGTCCACCACGGCCAGCCAGTGCCCGCCGGTGGCGATCGCGACCGGCGCCCGGGCCAGGTCGGCCGGGTCGCCGACCAGCCGGACCGGCTGCCAGGTGCCGGTGCAGGCGTCGTGCCGCAGCACGGCCGGCGACAGGAGATACCAGCTCCCGGCCCGCTTAGCCGCGGCCAGCCGCGGGTCGGGGAACCAGGGCAGCAGGTCCTGCCGGTCCAGCCCGCCGGTCGCCGCGCCGGTCCGGGCCAGCGTGACGCCGCCGGGGTCGGTGAAGCCGTCCAGGCCGGTGACGTCCAGCGGCTGCCAGCCGACGTACGCGTCGAGCAGCCGGAACGTGGCGGTCATGAGCCGGCCTCCGGAGTGAGCATCGCAGCGAGCGCCAGCGAGCGAGGAGCGGAGCGAAGGGGGCCGGCGGGGGGCATGGCGGTCATGCCGCACCCCCGACGACGGTGCCGACCGGCACCGGGATCAGCAGCGGCCGGTCCGGCCACAGCAGCGCGGTCGGCGCCAGCGCCTGGTCCGTGCACGCCGGCACCCGTACGCCGTCGACGACCAACCCGAGGCGCGGCACCGCGAGCACACCGTCCAGCCGCAGCAGCTGCCGGGTCAGGGCGACGCTCCGGATCGTCCCGCCGAACGGCCAGCCACCGCCGTCCTCCCCGCCGGCGACCGGATCCAGGTACGTGGTGAGCGCGGTCGAGGCCGCCTGCAGCACGTCGGCCCGCTCGGCGTCGGGGTCGAGCACCAGCCACGCCTCCACCCGCACCCGGGCGTACCGCGGCGCCGCGGTCACCACCCGCACGCCGACCGGCGCGACCGTCGCGGTCAGGTGGTCCGCGACCGCCTGCAGGGTCGCCGAGCTCGGCAGTGGCGGCGTGGTCGGGTCCAGCACCGGCGGTACGACCAGCACGCCGACCGTGCCGGGCGCGGGCGTGCCGGGGTGCGCCACGTCCAGCCCCGGGAAGCCCTGCGCGCGGGCCACCTCGGCGCCGGGCGCGCGCAGCGCCAGCAGGCCGTAGTCGGCCGCCGCCACCGCCCGGCCGCGGGCCCGCAGCTGCGCGGCGCCGCGGCGGAGCGCGGCCGGCTGGGGTTCGGCGTCCGCGCCGCCGACAGCCGGCGCCGGGTTGGTCACCGCAGTGACGAACGGCAGCGAGGTGACCAGCGCGTTGACGGCGCCGGCCGCGACCCGCCCGGCCGCGCCGCCGCCGACCTGGTAGGTCACCGCCCGCACGGTGCGGAACCCGGGGCGGACGACCCGGCCGTGGACGCCGTCGCCGAACGTCACGATGCCGGTCTCGTGGTCGACGGTGAACACGCGCTCGTCCGGCCCGCGCCCGGCCAGGCTCTCCACCTCGCGCCAGAGCGGGGTGTCGGCCGGTGCCGGGTCGACCAGGTCGGTGTCGTCGTCGACGGCCAGCCGGATGCTGCCGGGCACGATCGGCACCCGGCTCAGCCGCAGCCGGGTGCGCCCGTCGGCCGGCGCGCCCGGCACCTGCTCCAGCGCCTCGTTCCGGATCGTGCGCACCGCCGCGGCCGGCACCATGTTCAGCCGCAGCCCGGTGAGCACCGGCGGCACCGCGTACTCGCCGTGAGACAGCGACACCCGCAGCCAGCGCACGCCGGCGGCCGGGCCGCTGCCCGGAGTGGACGGCCGCCAGCCGCCGGGCAGCCGCAGCTCGACCACGCCGGTGTGGCGCAGCGAGTCGGTGCCGTCCCGGGTCACGTCCACCGGCCGGAGCCGGTCGCCGTCGAGCAGGTCCCAGCGCAGCAGCGGGGCCGGCGGCGGCGGTACGGACGGGCCGCCGGCCGAGCCGGGCGACGGCACGGGCGCCTCGGTCACCTGCACGCCCAGCGACAGCGCCGGGAACGGCCCGGCCGCGGCGCTCACGCTCAGCCCGATCCAGAGCGCGTTGCCCGGTCGGGGCCGGTCGCCGAGCGCCACCACCGGCCCGCTCGGCCCGGCGGCGCCCACGCTGACCGGCTGCCGCCGGCCGGCCTCCTCCACCACCAGCAGCCGCAGCGCGGCCGGGGTCGCCCACAGGTCGTCGGCGGTCTCGAAGATCACTTGGTCGCCCTGTCCGCCGGCCGGCTGCGCGCCGGCCTGGTACCCGGCCGGGACCAGGACCGACCGGCCGTCCGGCGGGGTCACGGTGAACTGCAGCAGCGCGGCCGCCGGCGTCGGCGGCAGCGGCTCGATCCCGGCCAGCTGCAGCTCGGTCACCAGCAGCTTCTCCGGCAGCCGGTTCACCCGGGTCAGCACCGGGGCGAGCAGGGTGCCGAACAGCGCCACCAGGGCGGTGCCAGCGTCGGCCCGGTCCGGGTTGGTCCAGTCCGGGGTGTAGCCGGGGATGCGGTCGCGGACCGCCGCGCGCGCGTCGTCGCGGGAGGCGTCGACCAGCTCGGGCTGGACGCCGCTCGGCCCGGGTCCGGGCACGGTCCGGCGGGCGCCGCGGCCCTCCGCGTCCCGCCCCCACCAGGCTGGTTCGGTCATGACGGTCCTTCCCCCGGCTGCCCGGCGACGGTCCGGACCCGGACGAGGCCGAGCGCGGGGAGCCGCCCCGGCCCGAGTGCCACGTCGTCGCAGCCGCCCGCGGGGGCGGCACCGTCCAGCCCGATCGCGACCCGCTCGACCGCGGCCCGGTCGCCCAGCGCCAGTTGCGCCGCCCGCAGCAGCCCCGACGGCCGCAGCGGGTCGCCGAACGGCCAGCCCTCGCCGTCCGGACCGCCGCGCAGCGGGTCCAGGAACCGGCGCAGCGCGGTCCGGATCGCCGCCCGCACCGCGGCCGGGTCGGCCGGCCCGCCGCTCACCTCGACCAGCAGCGCGACCTGCCGGTACGCCGGCGGCCGCACGAACACCTCGGTGCCTATCAGCCGCGCGTCGGCGAGCCGGGCCCGGACCGCGCGCACCGCGCCGGGATCGGGCAGCAGCACCGGCGTGTACCCGGGATCGGCCAGCGCCGCCTCCGGCTCCGGCACCCCCGGCACGATCCGTACCGTCACCGCGCCGGGCACGCTCGCGCACGGGTAGCCCGGGTGCTCGCCGATCCCCACGTAGGCGCGGGCGATCGCCACGCCCGGCGTGGTGACCGCGAGCTCGGCGAAGTCGGCCGCGGTCACGGCCCGGGTCACCTCGGCCAGCGAGTCGCCGATCCGGGTCCGGACCGCGGCGATGCTCTCCGCCTCCTGGCCGCCCAGCGCCGGCACCACGTTGGCGGCCGACACGACCAGCCCGGGGTCCACATCGGACGGACTGCCGTCGCGGATCGGCAGCCAGTTGCCGGTCTGCCCGCCGTTCCCGGCGATCCCGCCGCCGATGGCGTACGTGACCGCCACGACCGGCTCGCCGCCGGCATCGTCGAGCACCGGGATCGCGCCGTTGCGGCCGTCGCCGAAGCGGACGGCGCCGTCGGTCCGGTCCACCGTGAACACCCGGTCCGCCGGCCCGGTGAAGGTGAAGTCCGGCACCGCGGCCCAATCCCGGCCCACGCCGTCCCGGACCAGCCGCACGTCCGCGTCGAGCAGCAGTCCGCGCGCGCCGGGCAGGTCCAGCCGCTGGCGGGGCAGCCGCAGCCAGGCGCGCAACTGGTCGGCCAGGTCCGCGTCGGTGACGGTCAGAACGCGCCGGTGCCGGGCCACGGCTACGTTCGCGGCGAGCTGGACCAGCGTCGGGGGAGTGGAGTACGTCGCCGCCGCGGTCGAGATCCGCAGCCCGTACGCCGCCGGTACGTCCTCCGTACCGCCCTCGCACCAGGCCTCCGGCAGCGGCACCCGTACCACGCCCGACCGGCGCAGCCCGGCCGTACCGTCCTCGACGGATTCCACTGTGGACACATCCGTCCCGTCCGGGCGGAACCAGGTCCAGGTCAGTGCCGCCGGCGCCGGTACGTCGGGCACCGCCGACGGCAGCCACGACGCCGGCACCGGCGACGTGAGCCCGAACAGCAGCGACACCGCGGCACCGGCGGCCGGCCGGACCGCCGGGTCGAGCGGGAGCACGAGGCGCACCTCGGCCGCGACCCCGCCGTCCGGCCCGAGCCGGGACAGCAGCGGCACCGGCCGCCCGGCGCGCAGGTCCGCGCTGCGGTCCACGCCGCCGGCGAAGACCTGCACCTGATCGTCCACCACGGGCAGCACCGTCGCCGGCGCGTCCACCGTGAACGCCACCTGTTGCAGCGGATCGCGCGCGAACGCCGCACCCGCCGGCACCACCGCGGCCGGCACCCCGTCCTGCGCCGCCGCCAGCCGCAGCACCGTCGCCGCCGGCACGGCCGCGGCCGGCGCCGGCAGCCCGAGCAGCCGCAGCACCGCGAGGACCAACTCGTCGGTCACCTGGTCCAGCTCGTACAGCCGCTGCTCGAGCAGGTACGCGAACAGCTCGAGCACGGTGACGCCCGGGTCGACCGGGGCATGCAGGGTCCAGATGCCGTCGGACTCGGCCGGGACGCGACGCAGGATCGCGTCCATCATCTGCTGCCAGGTGATGTCGTCCAGCACGGGTGGTTGCAGCGTCACGCCGGCCCCCCGGTGAGCGCCAGGTAGAACGGGAACACCAGGTTGGCCTTCGTGTTGGTGCGGCGGATCCGGTACACCACCGAGACCGTCACCCGGGACTCGTCGCCGGGCACCGTCTCGGCCCGCACGTCGTCCAGGTCGACCCGCGGCTCGAACCGCACCACCGCCTCCCGGATCGACGCCTCCAGGTCGCGCAGGTTCTGCCCGCTGCCCGGCGCGAACACCAGCTGCGGCGCCCGGGTGCCGAGGTCGGGCCGCATCACCCGCTCGCCCAGCGCGGTCAGCAGCAGCGCCCGCAGGCAGTGCTCGATGCTCTCCGGCCCCACCGCGTACGCCAGCCGCCCGGCCTCGTCCGGCAGGATCGGGAACCGCCAGCCGGTGCCCAGGAAGTCGTCGCTCATATCGCCGTCACCTCGGTGGCCGCGCCCACCGGGGGCGGCGGCAGCGCGGGCCCGGTCGCGCCCGGCGAGACCACCGCGTGGGTGTGCGCGGCGAACGAGGACAGCAGCACGGCCTGCGCGGCGCCGGTGCCCAGCTCGACGCTCGCGCTGTCCAGCTTCACCGAGCCGGCCGACAGCGTGATCGTGCCGCCGGTCGACAGCGTGATGTCACCGTTGCCGGCCAGCTCGATGCTCGCGCCGGCGGCCGACTCCACCCGTACGGTCTTGCCCGCGTCGTCCAGCTCGACCTTGTGCCCGCCCTTCGACACCACCCGTACGGCGGCCTGCTCGGGCTTGTCGTCGAAGGTGAGCTGGTGGCCGTGCTTGGTCCGGATCACCTTCTGGTCGGCGCCGCCGACCGGCGCGACCGGCGGCTTGTCCTGGCGGTTGTAGAGCCCGCCGAGCACGTACGGGTAGCGCATGTCGCCCTGGAAGAAGGCGACGAGCACCTCGTCGTCCTTCTCCGGGACGAACACCGACCCGTAGCCGTTGCCCGCGTACAGGGTGGCGACCCGGCACCAGTCGCTGACCATGTTGCTGCCGAACCAGTCGAACCGCAGCTTCACCCGGCCCTCGTCGTCCCCGGCCGCCTGCACCACGATCCCGGTGTAGACGCCGTAGTACCGCCGGTCGGTGCTGCTGGCCCGCGACTCGTCCATCACGGCAACCCCCCGTCGAAGACCCGCCGGGCGGTGAACTGGGTGAAGAAGCCGCTGCCGGACAGCGTGTGCTCGACCCGCTTGACGAAGTAGGTGCCGGAGAAGCGGTGCCCCAGGCCGTAGATCACCAGGTTGTCGGACGGCCGCAGCTCCGGCAGTCCGGCGATGCGCCCGGTCGCGGTGATGAACTCGTACGCCCGCTCGCGGAGCAGGCTGATCGCGAGCTTGCGCGCCTCCTCGTCGCTGGACACCGGCGCGTCGACGACCACCTCCTGCCGGTCGCCCAGCTTCTGTGCGGCCTGCTCCGGCCCGGACGTGCCCTTCTGGCCGGGCGCGGACGGCAGGTCCTTCGGCTCGGCGGTGTAGGAGAAGGGTGCCTTGGCGCGCTGGTCCCACCCGCGCACGGTGACCTTGCCGACCTGCTTGGCCAGCGTCATCGTCGGGGTGAACTCCAGCAGGTTGGGGATCGGCCGTGGGGGCGCCGCGCCCGACACCGTGGTCGGCCCGACGGCGGCCCCGGCCGGCTGGTGCGTCGGCGGCGTCAGCCGGCTCGGCCCGGTGCTCAGGCCGGGGCCGTACGCCAACTGGTAGATCCGCACCTCGTTGCCGTCCCGGCCGTCCCGCGGCCGGACGAAGAAGAGCTTCTGCTGACCGTCCTGCTCGCCGGGGAGGATGTAGCAGTCGTAGTCGATCCGCTTGGCCCGCTCCATCAGGAACTGCGCGTCGTCCTGGTTCTTCTGCACGACGTTGCTGTGCCGTGGCTCGCTGGCGTCGACGACCGGGACGAGCTTGTTGCGCCGGGCGATCTCGGTCACGATCTCGGCGTCGGTGGCGTTGTCCCAGGAGGTCCGGTCGCCTGGCGCCGGCTTGCGGTTCTTCAGCAGTTGCAGGCCGTCCTGGCCGCTGATCGCGATCGTCGGCGAGGCGCCGTTGGGGAACGCCGGCGCCATCGTGGTGATGTTGCCGCTGGCCACGGTGACCTGGCTGTCGGCGTAGCCGAGCTGGATGGAGACGGCCTGCCCGAGGTCGAACAGGTGGTCGTCGCTGTACTTGAACTGCCGCTTGACGTCGTCCCAGTTGTTGAGGGTCAGATCGAAGCCGGTCATCTCGTCGATGTCGCGGGTGACCTTGACGTCGAGCACATCGCCGATCGTGGCCGCGTCGGCCAGCCGGCCGCCGATCCGCACGGTGAACGTGGGGGCGTACCCCTCCGGCGAGGTCGGCGTCGCGGGGGTGCCGGGTTGCGCCACCTCAGACCAGCCTCGGTGCGGTCAGCACCTGACCCGGGCGCAGGTCCCGCGGGTTGGTGATGTCGTTCGCGCGGGCCAGCTCACGCCAGGCGTCCGGCCGCCGGTAGAGCCCCGCGGCGATGCTGGCCAGCGTGTCCCCGCGGCGCACCACGTAGCTCTTCTCCACCGTGGGGGAGGCCTGCGGGTTCTTCAGCAGCTGGACCGCCGCGGGGCTGTACTCCTTCAGCGCGATGTCCAGCTTCGCCCGCAGCGGCCTGCCACCCGGGAGGAACAGCTGGTAGGTGACGTCCAGCTTCTCCAGCACCGCGGTGAGGACGGTGTCCCCCCAGACGAAGTCGACGATCGGCGGGGCGTGCAGGTCACGGTCCGGCTCCAGCAGCGCCCGCAGCCGGTCGACGTACGCGGTGCGTACGTCGACCAGCGTGTCCGAGGTGTCGACCAGCGCCTCGAAGGTGACCGTCGTGGCGCCGCCGCGGATGTACTGGATCGGCGGCGCGCCGAGACCGGGGATCTGGATCTCGACGTAGGTGTTGGTCTTGCTCACCTTGTAGTCGGTCGGGTTGAACCGCAGCGGCACCTGCGTCGGCGGCCCGCTCTTGTTCGGCGGATGGGCGATCTTCAGGTAGGCCTCGGCCGTGCCCCCGCCGGCGCTCGCGACCGGGCTGCTCGGCAGGCCGCCGATCGGGGTGGTCATCGGCTCACCGGCCGGTCGCCGAGCGAGCGCTCCGCCTCGCCGCGGCACTGCCGCGCCTTCTCCTGCTCGTACGCCCGCAGGTAGGCCCGGATATGGGTCTCGAACAGCCGGGTGAACTCCGGCAGGTCGTTCCCCTCGACGTGGAAGCGGACGTCGAGCTGATGGATCGTCACCGATGCCATCGGTCTCACCCTCCGATCTGGCGTGCGGTGTCGACGAGCCGCGACGCGGCCATCAGCAGGTCGGTGCGGGTCAGGCCCTCGTGCGCGATCTCCAGCGCCTCGATCGCGATCGCGTTCTGCTCGGCGTGCAGGTCCGGGCCGGACCACTTGGCGGCCAGGCCGCCGTGGAAGGACCAGGCGACGGCCGGGATGCCGTCCGCGCCGAGCAGCAGCACGCAGCCGTCCCGGCGGGCGCCGAGCGACTGGGTGAGGCCGGCCTGATACCAGCTCCACAGGCCCGGGTCGCGGATCAGCCCGCGCTTGAGGGTGATCCGGTTCCAGGAGTGCCGCAGCGGCAGCTGGTGCACGGAGTCGTTCCGGCCGCCCTCCGCGTACGCGGTCACCTCCAGCGCGGCGCCCAGGCCGGTCACCTCCTGGAAGCCGGCGGCGGCGAACAGCGGCACCAGCGCGGCCTGGGCCAGCGGCAGGTGCGCGTCGGCCGGGTCGAGCGTGACGATGAACCGGTACTTCGGCAGCGGATCCGGGGTGAGCAGGTCGCCCGGGTTGAACGCGGTCACGCCTCCAGCACCTCCAGCCCTCGGTCCTGGCCGAGCACCACCCGGATCCGGATGAACTCCATCGGCGCCGCCGGCGCCACCGACACGTCGCAGACCACCTGCTCCGGCGGCTGCCCGGGCGGGTTGTTGGTGTCGTCGCAGACGACCTGGAAGCCCTCCTCCGGCCGGGCCCCGACCAGTGCGCCGGCCCGGTACGCGGCCAGCAGCACCGAGGTGATCCCGCGGACCAGGGCCAGCCGCAGCTCCGGGCTGTTCGTCTCGAACACCAGCGGGTCGGCGACCCGGCGGATGGCCCGGACCAGCTGGTACAGCAGCCGCCGGTGCGCGACGTACCGGGCGCCGGCGCCGGTCGCCAGCGTGCGGCCGCCCCAGACCACCAGTCCGCGGCCGGGCAGACCGCGCAGCAGGTTCACGCCGCCGTCGAACAGCCGCGCCTCCTGCGCGGACGGGAACCGCGGGTCGAGGTCGACCGCCTCCAGCAGCGCCGCGTTGGCCGGTGTGTGGTGCGGGCCGCGCTCGCCGTCCAGCCGGGCGATCAGCCCGAGCACGTGCCCGGTGGCCGGCAGCGTGCGCAGCCGGCCGGGCTCGGCCGGGATCTGGATACGCGGGTGGTAGACCGCGGCGCAGCCGAGCAGCGCGTCGTCGCCCAGGGCGCGCAGGCCGGCGACCCAGTCGACGGCGGCGTCGGCGGACAGGCCGGACGGCTCGGGGCCGCCGCCGCGCAGCGCGATCTGGGCGGTCAGTGGTGCGGGACCGGCCGGCGCGGTCGGCACGTCGAGCACCAGCAGCCGGTCCTGGCCGTCGTGGACCAGCGCCAGCAGGGCCAGGACGGTCTCGGTGAGCACCGGGTCGGGCAGGTCGTCGGTGAGGTCGGGCAGCCCGACCAGCGCCGGCTCTGGCAGCGTCGCCTGCAGCTCGCCGGCGGCCAGGTAGTCGTCCGCCGTGGGCGGTTCCTCCGCGCCGCCGCCGAGCACGGCCAGCCAGTCCCGGACCAGCGGTGCCGGCGTCCGCGCCGGCCGGGTCCGGTCCAGCGACGGCCCGACCGGCACCAGCCGGATCAGCGCCGACCCGGCCAGACGGTCCACAATGGACTCCGGTGGCAGCGCGGCGAAGCTCTCGGTGGGCTCGCCCGGTGTGGTGATCCGGAACGACACCGCCGCCGGGCCGGCCACGCTGCTGGCCTGGTAGCGGATCCGGACCCGGGTGCTGTTCGCCCAGGTGCCCGGGCTGGTCGCGACGATCCGGTACCGGCCGTACCCGAAGCCTGGCGGGACCGGGTCATCGATCACCCAGTCCGCGGCCGCGCCCGCCGTACCGGCCCCGGCGACCCGGACGACCCATGCCGTCCGGCCGCCGTTCTCGAAGAACCCGCGCACCGCGGCCGGCGTGGCCGCGGCCGGGTCGTCCGGCCCGTACCAGCGCTGGAACTCCGCCCAGCCCTGCACCCGAACCGCCGCGCCGAGCGGCCCGCGCCGGGTCCGCCCGAGCAGCACGGCCACGTCGGTGCGCAGCACGTCCTGCTCCGGCGCCGGCGGCACGACCGCCACGGAGACGCCGGGCAGCACGTCGGTGATCACGGGTCAGTCCCTCCGGGGTTCGGGCGGCGGCTCAGGCGTCGATCAGCAGACCCTCGACGGCCAGCACGAGCGTCTCCATCGCGATCTCGTTCTTGGCCGCGGCGAACGACGGGCCGGTGTACTTGGTCGGCCAGGCCCGGCTGAAGTTCCACCGCATGACTTCCTGGCGGTTCTCGTCCAGCATCACGATCGAGCCCGAGGTACGCCGGACCTGGCCGTTGAGGGCCTCGACGATCCAGCGCCAGAAGCCGACGTGGCCGGTGATCCCGCGCTTCAGCGTCAGGTTGGTGAACTTCTTCAGGCCCGGGATCTTGCGGACCGTGATGTCCTCCGGCCCGGTGCGGTACTCGATCGGCGGGATCTCCAGCTCCAGCCCGGAGACCTCGGTGAACGCCCCGCTGACCGCGGCGCCGTCATCGCTGACCTGGGTCACGATGACCTGGAAGTTGTATGCGGCGTACGGGTCGTCCCGGATGACTGGCGGCATCGCTGCGCTCCTTCAGAACGTGTCGTCGGCGTCGGCGGCGGAGGTTCGGGCCGGCTCAGGTGAGCTGGGCCTCGCGGGTCTTCTGCTGGATCCGGAAGATGACGAACTCCGCCGGGAACACCGGTGCGATGCCGATGACGCAGATCAGCCGGCCGTTCGCGATGTCGTCCTCGGTCATGGTGGAGCGGTCGCAGGCGACGAAGAACGCCTCGTCCGGGGTGGTCCCGGCCAGCGCCCCGTTCCGCCAGGTGGTGCTGAGGAAGTCGGTGACGGTCTGCCGGATCAGGGCCCACAGCGCCTCACCGTTCGGCTCGAACACGGCCCACTGGGTGCCCTCGTCGATCGACTCCTCGACGAACAGGAACAGCCGCCGCACGTTCACGTACTTCCAGGAGCTGTCCGAGGACAGCGTGCGCGCGCCCCAGACCCGGTGGCCGAAGCCGGGGAAGAAGCGCAGCGCGTTGATCCCCTTCGGGTTGAGCAGGTCCTGCTGCCGCTTGGTGATGTCCTGGGCGAAGCCGTCCCGGGCCCGGATGCCGCGCACCACCGCGTTCGCGGGCGCCTTGTGCACGCCGCGCTCGACGTCGGTGCGCGCGTACACGCCCGCGATGTGGCCGGACGGCGCGACCTCGACATCCAGGCCAGAGGCCAGGTCGGGCACCATCAGCCACGGGTGGTAGAGCGCGGCGTACCTGGTGTCGTACACCTCGCGGAACTCGAGGATGCCTTCGATCGACAGGTCGTGCTGCGGATCGATGAGCGCGAACCGGTCCTTGAGCTGCTCACAGTGGTTGATCAGGCTGGACGTGACGGTGCCGGCCCACACCCCGGGCACCGCGGCGATCGACACCTCGTCGATGTCCTCCAGCGCGACGATCCCGGTCCGGTGGCCGCTGCCGCCGTCCGCGCCCACGAAGTCCGCGGTGGTGAGCGCGCCGAAGTCGTCGTCCCCGCCGGACAGCTGCAGCCAGGACCCGCCGGGCGCCGTCGGCCACTGGGTGAGGTCGGTGCTGAACCCGTCGCCCTGCTTGGCCGTGACCAGCTGGGACCGGGTGGCGAGGCCGCCGACCACCGACTGCGTGTCGTCGACGCCGCCGGACAGCCGCAGGTTGGCGAACGTCTCCTCGACCAGGTCGCCGGCCTCGTCGGTGAACCGGGTGTCCACCTCGGCCTCGACCAGCGTCAGCCGGGCCGTCTCGAACAGGTTGGCGGGCGCCTGCCCGGCGAGCGTGACCAGGTCGTCGGTGACCGCCTGCACGATGCCCGCGGTGATGGTGGTGCCGTCGTCGATCTGGACGACCGCGCCCGGATAGAGCCGGGACGCGCCGCCGACCCGGAGCTGGTTGGGGTTGCCGGTCGAGGCCGGGCGGATCTTGCGGACGGCGAAGCCCGCCGACCACTGCGGGTGGGCGCTGCCGGCGGCCAGCGTGACCGGCAGCCGGCCGTCCGCGTCCAGCGGCCCGACCGCGGTGACCCGCAGCTGGAACCGGCCGGCCGACAGCAGCAGCGGGGTCGCGGTGTCCTCGTCCAGGCCGTCGACCGGGTTGAGGACCAGCGTGTCGCTGTTCGCGGCCGCGTCCGCGGCGAGCTGGGTGACGACCAGCGCCTCGCCCGGGTCGGGCAGCAGCGGCAGGCTGGCAGCGGCGGTCTGCCGGACCCGGACCGCCACCTTGTCGCCCCAGCCACCCGGGCTGGCCGCCGCGAACCGGAAGGTCGCGGCCGCGTCGGTCACCGGGCTGGCGACCGCCGGCCCGACCCGCACGTAGTCGCCGCGCGCGGTGCGGACGGCGGCCGCCAGCGGATCGGCCAGCCTGACCGTCGGGCCGGTCGAGGAGTACGCGCTGATCGTGGTCGTCGCGAGCACGACGCCGTCGCTGCCGCGGACGATGGCGACCGTGCTGCCGTTGCCGGTGAAGCCGATCAGGTGCCGCAGCGCCAGCTCGGTCGCGCCGGCCGACGCGTCCGCGGTGATCTCGCTGACCACGCCGCCGCCGAGGACTCCGGTGGAGGCCGTGGCGTCCTTGCTGGCGACCCGCTTGACGAACAGCCGCTGCCCACCGTTCGCGAAGAAACCCTGCACGGACAGCGCGAAGCGCCACCACTGCCCGCCCTCCAGCGGGTTGTTCGTCCACTGGTTGGCGATATTCGCGTCCGGCACCGGCAGGAACCCGCCGAACGTGCGCTGGAACTCCAGGAAGTTCGTGACCAGCTGCGGCTTGCCGTCCACCGGTCCGCGGACGGTGACCCCGACCATGCCGGCGGTGCTGGTGCTGACCCCGGCGATCGGGCGCGGCCCCGCGTCGATCTCCTCGATGAAGACCCCGGGGCTGAGGAACTCGGGCATGCGTGACTCCTTGGTCGGCTCGGTCAGCCGGTCTCGACGACGTGCACCCGGGGCAGGTCGTCCGGCAGGTGGATCACCAGCACGCCGGTCCGGTCCGGGCTCTCGGTGGCGGTCAACTGGAAGGTCTCCGGCCCGGTGGCGCCGGCCGGCACCGCGCCCTGCCAGCGCAACGCGAGGCGGAACGACCCGTCGGCACCGGCCAGCGTCCGCTCGGACCAGGCGACGCCTTCGGGAGTCGTGCTGCCGTGGCACTCGATCAGCGCGTTGGGCACCGGCGGGCCGCCACCCGCGCGGCGGACCAGGCCGGTGATCACCCGGGTGCCGGGCGGGTACGGGTACGTCGGGCCGGGCAGCAGCCGCACCAGCAGCGGCCGGGCCAGGGTGACCGGCGGGTGGGTGTCGTCGTACGGGAAGGCCTGGAACTCCAGCCCGACCCGGTCGGCGGCGAAGCTGCCGTCGTCGGCCAGGTAGAGCGCCGACGCGCCCGGCCCGGACATCCGCACCCGGTACCGGTCCGGCTCGGCCGGGAACGGCTGCCTGCGGCGGCCCAGGCCCGGGTACGCGAGCACCCCGCCGGGGGTGAGCGTCGGCGCGATGCCGGTGGGCCGCCAGGCGGTGCCGTCCCGGCGGTCCAGCAGGGCTACCACCCGCTCGGTGACCCGGCGCCGGCGGAACTCGTCGTAGGGCAGCAACCAGGCCGGGCTGTACACGGTGCGCTGTTCGCCGGTGAGCAGGATCCGGTTGCCGGCCACGGTCACTGCGCCGCCTGCGGCGCGGCCGGGGCGAGCTGCCGGCTGGTCACCGGCGACTCCGCCAGCGAGGACGGGGCGTCCAGGTTGACGACCCGCACCTCGTAGTTCAGCGACAGCCGGTACGGCTTCTGGATCGCGTACCAGACCCACGACTTCTGGTCGAGGGTCAGCGGGGTCAGCGTGATCTTCAGCGAGTCGGTGCTACCGGCGAGGCTGCCGGACAGCTGCCCGCCGGCCAGGATCGCGTCGTCGTAGAACGCCTGCAGGGTGCGGCCGATCATCTCGTGCTGGGTGATCTGGCTGCCGCCCCACGGCGTCAGCAGGTACCGCAGCAGCAGCGCCATCGGCGGCTTGCGCACGGTCGGCGCGTCCGGTGGGAGCGAGCGCACCGGCGGCCGGTTCCGGCTGGACGGGTCCTCGCAGATGTCGTACAGGAAGACGGTCAGCACCGGCGTGGAGACCTGGACTGCGTCGGACAGGTCGTTCAGCTCGACCCGTGGCGGCGCCGGCTGGAGGTCCTGGAACGCGGCGGCGAGGGTGCGGACGATGGTCGCCGACACGTCACCGACCACGCTGTGGTCCGCCATGCCGGCCCCCCGATTACGACGTGATGGCTGCTTCCACGCAAGACGTTAGGAACGCGGCCGGCACGGCTGCCACGGTGATTCCCCGAGTCCCGACCCCAGGCTCGACGGGCGGTCTCGGCGGGTGGGCCAGGGGATCCCTGGGCGCCACCACCAGTTGACGTCCGGCACCTGCCGCGCCCCCGGTTCGATCCCTCTCGGCCCCGGTCCCCGCTGCCCGCGTCACCTGGAGTGTGGCCAACCCTCGGGTCCCACCTGGGGAAGTCCCGGTGCCGATCGCGCGGCCCACCGCCTAGCGTCTGCGTCGACCGGGGAGGTGCGGTGGTCGGCGTTCTCCTCCAACTCCGCCGGACCGAGTCCGGCTCGGTCGAGGGCGTCGTTGTCGTGGCCGGCCGTGGCCCTGCCGAACCCTTCAGCGGCTGGCTGGAGCTGCTGCGGCTCCTGGAAGCCGCCGTCCTCGCAGAAGACACGGGATCCGCGACCTGATCATTGGCCGATCCGGTCGACGAGGCGGGCGTCGGTCAGCCCCGAACGTGTCGCTGTGGCCGGTCTCTGTCACTCGGGTACGACGAGGACCAGGTCGGGGTCGCCGGAGATCAGGTGGTCGAGTGATGGTCGCGTTCGACAGTCCTCCCGCGCCGAGGCGGTGACCTGGCGGCTCGCCGGCGACGACTACCGGGGTTGCCGTCGGCACAGAAGCCAGGACATCCTGGCGCGCCAGCGGATCCGGGGTCTGGCTGATGTTGGTGACGTCAACGGCCGACGCCCGCCGCGGTGCGCGGCGGGCGTCGGCTCGTTCAGCGGCTCAGCAGGCCAGCGTGATGCCGACGGCGCTGCCAGGCGCTACCAGCGCCTGCGACTGTGGGTTCTGGCCGCTCACCCGGCCGAGGAACCCGCAGTTGTTCGGGTCGGTCACCGGGCCCAGTGTCAGCCCGGCAGCTTCGAGTGCCCGTTGGGCCTGGATCTGGCGCAGCCCGTTCAGGTTCGGTACGGAGACGATCGTCGGGGGAGCGTCGACGTCGCGCCAGGCCGTGAACGTCTCCGAACCGGTCCGGGTCTCGAACCGCTGGAAGACCGTGCCGGCCGAGTTCACGCCGAAGACCTGGGTCCGGATGTCGGTGTCCAGCACGGTCGTGACGTTCGTCAGCAGGCCGTCCAGTTGAGTCCAGCCGGTCCAGAGGTCGGCTGCACCGTTCTGCCGGCGGGTGAAGATGCTGCCGCCGCTGTTGACGCCGACCAACCGGATCGGGCCGATGATGTGGCTGCTCGGCAGGGACACTTCCCCGGACGCCGCGATCCGGGTCAGCTTCCCGTCCAACACCGACCAGGAGCCCCACGTGTTCGTGTTCGGGCTGGTCTGCGTACGGTAGAAGATCGTGCCGGCCGAGTTGAGGCCGAAGATCTGGATCTGGCCGTTGTTGTTGACCTCGGCCGCGACCTCGGTCAGCAGCCCGTCCAGCTGCGTCCATGGCTGCCAGTCCGCCGTGTTCGCAGCGGTCTGGGCGCGGACGAAGATCTGGTTGGCCGCGTTGACACCGACCAACACCAGCCGGCCGTCCTGATAGTGGGTGGCGGTCACCTTGCTCAGCACGCCGTCGAGGGCGGACCAGGTGGTCCAACTCGCGGCGTTGATGCTGGTCTGGCTGCGGTGGAACACCGTGCCGGCGCTGTTGACGCCGAAGATCTCGATCCGTCCGTCTGCGTTGGTGTCGGCGGCGATCGAGGTCAGCAGCCCGTCCAGTTGCACCCACGGCGACCAGGTGTTACCGCCGCCCGGGTTCTGCCGCCGGTCGAACACATGGCCCGCGGAGTCCAGCGCCAGCAGTTCGATCCGCCCGTCTTCGTTGAGCGCCGTCGTGATGCCGCGGCTGTTCGGCAGGGACGCCGCCGCCGGTGTGGCGCCGCTGGCGCCGGCGCCGCCCGCCGGCAGCAGCACACCGGCAGCCACGGCCACCAGTGCCGCCGCCAGTCCGAGGACGCGGCGGCCGACCGCCGGCCTGGGGCCGGCCGTCATGAGGGGAGTACGCAAAGCCCACCTTCCTTGATGTCGGTACTACGGGTGCCCGTCGTGCGGCCGTACCACCGCCGCGCGGTCGTCCGAGGATCGGCCGAGCCACGGTGGGAGCCTGCCGACCCGGCGTCCGTGGGCGTGCTGAACGGAACGCGGGTCGTGTGGACAGGCGCGCTCCGGCTGGTCGCCGGCCCCCCAACCGGGCCGACATTCAACTCACTCGGCCCAAGCAAGCACGCTGATCATCACGCTAGTGCGGTGACCATGAACGTTTGCCGGGTCAGGCTGCTTTCTTGATTCTGGGCCGGCCCCAGCGGTGGCCTTTCTCGCAGCGGATGCGGGCGCGTTCGCGGCGTTGGGCGGCCAGGACGTCGGGGTGGCGGGCGTGGGCGTTGCGCCAGCGCAGGTGGGCCTGCATGTCATGGGCGAGGACGGTGTGGTTGGGGTAGTTGGAGTTGGCCATGGTGAACGTGCGCAGTGGGCCGAACTGGGCCTCGATCGGGTTGGCCCACGAGCTGTAGGTCGGGGTGAGGCACAACTCGACGCGGTGTGCCGCCGCCCACGTGCGCACGGCTGGCGTGGTGTTCGCGGACAGGTTGTCCATGATCACGTAGATGGGTGCGCCATCCGGTCGTGCGGCGCGGATGGTCTTGAGGGCGGCCAGGGTGTGGTCGCCACCTTTGCGGCGGCGGACCACGCCCCACAGGTGGTCGTCGCCGAGGCTGTAGCAGCCGTGGAAGTAGCGGATCCCGTGGGTTCGCCGGTATGTCGCCGGGAGTCGGTCTGGTTTGGCGGAGCGGGCCCAGCCCGACCCGTGGTGGGGCCGGATCGACAACGGGCCGAACTGGTCGAAGGCGAAACACCGGTCCAGGAACTGGCTGGTCACATGCTCGATCCGGTCCAGCTTGGCGTCGAAGTCGGGGTCGGTCGACTGCTTCCACGTCCGGGTGCGCTGGAAGGTGATGTCGGCCGCGTGCAGCACCTGCCGCAGGCGTTCGCGGCCAATCCGTACCTCGCGCGCGGGCTGGACGCGCCCGGTCAGGCCAGGCTCGGTATGGCCGAACGAGCCGGACAGGTAGGCGGCCAGCTTGCGCAGGCTCCAGCGGGTGAACGGCAGGCCGAGCTTCTTGGGTCGGGTGGTGGCCGTCGCGACGATGAACACGATGTCCTCGTCACTGATCAGGCGGGGACGGCCTCCCGCCCACTGAGGGTCCAGCGCATGCAGCCCCCTGGCATTGAACGCATGGATCACGTCCCGGACGGTGTCTTCATCGGCGGCAACCAGCCTGGCGATCGCAGCCACCGGTGCCCCAGACGCCGACGCCATGATGATCAGCGCCCGCCGGACCCGGACCGACCCGTGCTTGCCACGCCGCACGATCCGCTGCAGCCGGCGCCCCTCATCCTCCGACAGGCGTCGAGCCCGGACAGGTTCAGCCATCACACACCCACTCTCACGCAACCAGTGAGACCGAGCCTGCGATCACCAGCGACAGAACAAAAGGATCAAGACCGGTGTGTCGCCAGCCGGCGAACGTTCGTGGTCAGCGCACTAGGCGCAGCCGGGCGGGAGTTGAAGCCATCTGCGCGCCGGCCGGTGAGGTCTGCCCGAAGGAGCCGCCCGGTCGGGTGGCGGTCTCCGTCTTTCGGCCACACCTACGGGTCGGCCCTACGGCGCCCGTGTCGCCCCCCGATCTCTACCGTCCCGCGCCCGACTAAAGATCAACTATTTGGGCGGCTGGTCACACGTTTCTTGTCAACACGCCGTACACCAAGGCCATCACCCAACTCGCCTCCGACAAACTCACCGAACGCCTCGGCGGCAGCTACGCCCTCGAGCACCTCATGGCCGAATCCGCCCGCGACCACAACACCATCGTCGAGGTGCTGGCCGCGTTCATCCGCGAGAGCGCTTCTGCCCAGCTGGCTACCGCCAAGAAGCAACCCGAAGACCCACCGTCGCCGGTGACTGACCTGCAGGCCGAGTCGGTGACGGGGGCGCCGCGTCCGGGCCTGGATGCGGCGCATCCCGGGCTGGCCCGGGAAATGGCGCAAGACGCTCCGGCCGGCGGTCGGCTGGAGCGTCTTGCGCCGGGCCGAAAGTGTCGGCGTTCTCAGCAGACCTGGATCCGGTCGATCCGGTCGTTCACGGTGCCGATGTTGGGGATGCCGTTATCGGCGCGCAGTGAGAGGGTCTCGATCGGTTGGCCGGCGCCGTTGTAGTCGTAGAACCTGGACGTCACTCCGTTGGTCTGACCGTTGCGGATCGAGGAGATCTTGTCCTGCCAGGTCCCGCCGCCTGGGAACCCGATACCGGCCAGCTGGGAGAACCCGCACGCCTGCAGGGGCAGCATGAAGCCCGAGTAGTTGGCGTCGGCGTTCAGGCAGAGCAGGCCGTTATTGCATCCGAGGATGGCGTTGGGTTCGACCGGGACCCTGATCTGAATCCCCTTCCGCACCTCGACCGTGTCGACAGCGATGCGGCGCGCCCCTGGATTGGCGGCGAGCGCTGCCGCCACGCCCTGCTCCTGGTAGGTAGAGGTGGCCCCGGCGGGCTGTTGTGCCGGTGCGGCCAGGGCGACACCGGTGGGCAACCCGACGACCAGGGCGACGGCACAGCCAGCCGTGACCAGCCGTCGCCGTGATCGGTACACGATCCTCAGTCTGCTCATGCTCTTTCCTTCCGTCGCGGAGCTGATCCGGCTTTCCGTGTCCACGGTAGGAACCTGGCCGGCTATCTCCGGACTCTTCGGTGGAGACCGATACACCCAGCTCGCAGGCGTATATCAGAGCGACGTATTCGATCTGGAGCTCGGCGGCTCCTAGCGGTCGGAACGTCCCGACCGGAGGTGCAGGATGTTGCGGATCCATTTCACGCCGGACGATCTCGCCCGAACTCACGTCGCTGCCGGTGCCGATCCGATGTGGGAAGCGGCGCTGAGTTTCCACTGGTTGCATGATCGGCGGAACCCGCTGACTTTTCGGGGCTGGAAGCAGGAGGTGCGGGGACAACTGCCGGAGCGGACGCGGCGAATGCTGCTTGCCCTCAACCCGCCGACCGGAGACTTTCCTGACTTCCTCACCCCGACCGCTGGAGTCCTCGGCTTGCGTGCCGGGATGGAAGCGCTGTTGGCAACGCCGAAGGCCCAATTGCGGCGTGATCTGACGCGTCAGGCCGATCACCGGGTGCTGCCCGGCTGGTGTCGCTCGGTGGCCGACGGTCGGCTGGACGCCGTGCAGGCCGTCGCCGACGCGGTGTCCGAATGGCACGACGTCGCGCTGGCTCCATACTGGGAACGCATCAGTGCCAGGCTGACGGTCGATCTCGCCGTGCGTGCCCGGGCGCTCCGCCTCGGTGGCGTCGATCGGCTGCTCGCCAGCCTGCCGGCACCATTGCGATGGCAGCCGCCGGTGCTGGAAACGCCTTATCCCGACGACCGGGACCTGCACTTGGGTGGGCGCGGCCTCATGCTGCTACCGGCGTTCTTCTGCCTCTGGTTCCCGGTCACCCTGATCGACCCGCACCTCCCACCGGTACTGGTCTACCCGGTCGAGTCGGACCTCGAGTGGCTGGGCCCAGGCGGGGAGCCGGACACCATGCCGTTCCGGACACTCGCGGCGCTGATCGGGGAGACCCGCGCCGCGGTGCTCTGCGCGCTCGCCGGATCGGCGTTGACTACCGGTGAGCTGGCGCGCCAGCTGCATCTGTCACCGTCATCAGCCAGCGAGCACGTCACCGTGCTGCGCAATGCCGGCCTCGCGGTGACGCATCGGGACGGTGTCCACGCGCTGCACCTGCTCACTCGGCTCGGCATCCAGCTCCTCGAGCGCAGGGCGTGACCCGAGTCCGTACACCGGCGGCGGGTCGGCCCTAGCGTTTGGCAGCGGCCGGCCTCAGTCCGGTGGTCGCCGCATCCGTACGGAGCAGAGGAGTCATGGTGGCGTACGACCTTCAGGCGTTCAGCCCGGAGGGGTTCACGGGCCCGGCTCCGGCACGGCTACGGGAGTTGCGGGCGGCGGGGGAGAGGACGGGTGGCGGCGGCGAGGAGCGCGCGGGTCGCGGGGTGGCGGGGGGAGTGTAGGACGCTCTCGACGGGTCCGGACTCCGCGAGGGTGCCGTGGTGGAGGACGGCGAGGCGGTCGGCGGCCTGCCAGGCGGCGGCGAGGTCATGGGTGATGAGGAGTACGGACAGGGCGCGGATGGCGCGCAGGCGGAGCAGCAGGGCGAGGGTGTCGGCGCGGGCCGGCGGGTCGAGGGCGGAGAGGGGTTCGTCGGCGACCAGGACGCGTGGGGCGAGCGCGAGGGCGGCGGCGAGTGCGACCCGCTGCTGTTGGCCGATCGACAGTTCACGCGGGCGGGCCGGCAGGAACCGCCCCGGCGGGGACAGGCCGACCTCGGCCAGTGCGGCGGCGACGCGGTCGGGGAGGCCGGTGCGGGGGAACCGGTGGATGTTCAGTCCTTCGGCGACCGCCCAGGCGACCGGATGCCGCGGGTTCAGCGACCCGGCCGGGTCCTGCGGTACGAGCTGAACCTGCCGGCGGTGCCCCCGTAGCTGCGCGGCTCCGTACCCGAGTGGCCGGCCGTCGACGCGCACCTCACCCGCGTCCGGCCGGAGGAGACCGAGCAGGCAGCGCGCTAGCGTCGTCTTGCCGGATCCGCTCCCGCCGACCAGCGCCAGGATCTCCCCGGCGCCGAGCTCGAGGGTGACGTCGCGCAGCGCGTCCACCGGTTGCTGCCCACCGAACCGTACGGTCAGGTCGTGCGCTGACAGCACGGGCGTGGTCATGCGGCAGGCTCCGGAGTGGGCATCGCGGCGAGCCCGGCGACCGGGGAGCGGAGGAGGCCGTCGGGAGACGCCGTCATGTGGCCGGGCCGGGGTGGAGGCAGGCGGTGCGGCGGGCCGGGCCGTCGGCCCGGAGCTCGACGTCGGTGGTCGCGCAGGCGGCGGTAGCGCGCGGGCAGCGGGGTTGGAAGGCGCAGCCGGGCGGGAGGGCGGTCGGGTCGGGCGGGTCGCCGGGCAGGCCGCGGGGGCGGTAGCGGGCGGCCGGGTCGCCGACCGCAGGCGCGGCGGCGAGCAGCGCGGCGGTGTAGGGGTGCCGCGGCGCGGAGGCGAGGTCGGCGGTGGGGCCGTGCTCGATGACGCGGCCCGCGTACATCACGGCCAGGCGGGTGCACGCTGTCGTCAACAGCGTCAGGTCGTGGCTGATCAGCAGCAGACCGATGTCCTGCTCGGCGGCGGTCGCGGTGAGCAGCCGCACCACCCGCGCTCGGGTGACGGTGTCGACCGCGCTGGTCGGCTCGTCGGCGATGACGAATCGGGGTGAGCAGACCAGCGCCATGGCGATCAGGGCGAGCTGCCGTTGCCCGCCGGACAGCTGGTGCGGGTACCGGACGGAGGTGCCGGCCGGGAGACCGACCCGCGACAGCATCTCGGCCGCGCGGTCCCGGGCCTGCCGGCGGGTGGTGCCGGCGGAGTGGATCAGTACCGGCTCGGCGACCTGGTCCACCACCCGGCGTATCGGGTTGAGCACGTGCAGGGCGCCCTGGAAGACGATCGCGGCGCCGGCCCAGCGGACCGCCCGCAGCCGGCCCCAGCCCATGGTGACCACGTCCTCGCCGTCGAGCAGGATCTGGCCGGTCAGCTCGGTGCCGGGCGGCAGCAGCCGCAGCACGGCGTGCGCGATCGTCGACTTGCCGCTGCCGGACTCGCCGGCCAGCCCCACCGGCGCGCCCGCTGCGATCGCCAGCGTCACCGACCTGACCGCCGGTACGGGCCCGCGCGCACCGCGGTAGGTCACCGACAGGTCCTGCAACCGCAGGTCGGCGGCGGTCACCGGACCCGACCGTCCGGAATGGATCCGATCAGGCGAGCGGAGGCCTCGAAACCGAGGACCAGCACGATCAGCGCCAGCCCGGGTGGCAGCAGGCACCACCAGGCTCCCGCGGTCACCGCGCCCGTCACCGCGGCATCGTGCAGCACCGAGCCCCAGGACACCCGGGTCGGGTCGCCGAGCCCGAGGAACGACAGGGTCGTCTCGGTGAGGACCGCGTTGGCCAGCGTGAGCGAGGCGGTGGCCAGCACGACGGGACGCACCGCGGGGAGCACGTGATGCCGCAGTTGGTGTACGTGGCCGGCGCCGAGCGCGCGGACCCGTTCCAGGTAGGGCTCAGCCTCGACGGCGAGCACCGCGGCCCGGACCACCCGGGCCACCCCGGCCCAGGAGGTCACCGCGATGGCGAGCAGCACCGGCAGCGCCCCCGGCGCCAGCACACCGCCGAGCGCCACCGCGAACGGCAACTGCGGCAGGATCACGAACCACTCCACCGCGCGGTCCAACACCGCCCCGCCAGGCCCGCCGAAGTGCCCGCTCGCCAGGGCGATGGCGGCGCCGAGACCGACCGCCAGCACGGTCGCGGTGACCCCGATGAGCAACGACCACCGACTGCCGCACAGGGTGAGCTCGAGGACGGATCGGCCGGCGGAGTCGGTGCCGAGCGGGAACCGGTACGACGGCGGCGCGAGCGGCGGCCCGGTCGCCCGCACCGGGTCGAGCCGGCCGGCCGGGATCAGCAGCGGCGCCAGCACCGCGGTCAGCAGGTACCCGGCCACGCAGGCCGGCCCGAGCAGCGGCAACCCGCGCCGGATCACGGCGGCCGCAGCCGCGGGTCGAACCGCCGGGCGACCGCGTCCGCCACCATGGTCGTGGTGACGACGCCGGCGGACAGCAGCAGGAAGGCGCCGTGCAGTACCGGCAGGTCGGGCACGTCGAGCGCGTGGAAGGCCAGGTAGCCCAGGCCGGGCCAGGAGAAGACCACCTCGACCGCGACCGTGCCGGACACGACGAAGCCGATGTTCAGCAGCAGCACGGTGATGGTTGGCAGCAGCGCGTTCGGCACCGCGTGGCGATCGCGGACTCCGGCATCCCGCAGGCCCTTGGCGCGGGCCAGCGTGAGGTACGGCGCGCCGCGCTGGGCCGCCAGCGACGCCCGCATGATCAGGTGGTACTGCGCGTACTGCACCGCGGTCAGCGTCGCCACCGGCAGCACCAGGTGCCAGGCCACGTCCAGCGCCGGCCAGGGCGGCCCGGCGCCGGGCACCGCTGAGCGCATCCCCGCGACCGGGAACAGGCCGGGCAGCGGCCCGGCTCCGACGCCGAGCGCGACCAGCAGGACCAGTCCGAGCCAGAAGGTGGGCGTGGCCCACAGCGTCAGCGCCGTCCCGGTCGACAACTTGTCGGTGCGGCCGCCGGGCCGCCAGCCGGCCCGGGCACCGGTGGCAATGCCGATCGCGGCGGCGAACACGGTCGCGGTACCGGCCAGCAGCAGCGTCGGCCCGAGGCCGCCGGCCAGCACCCTCCACACGGGACGGTGGTATTCGAACGACTCGCCCAGGTCGCCGCGCAGGACCGCGCCGAGGTACCGGACGAACTGGGTGACCAGCGGCCGGTCCAGCCCGAGCGCGTGCCGGGTGGCGGCGAGTTGGTCGGCGGTCGCCGGCCGGCCGCGGGTCAGCGCCAGCGCCGGGTCGCCGGGCAGCAGCCGGAACAGCACGAAACCCAGCAGTAGCACCGGCAGCAGCCGCGCGACCGCGGTCCCGACCCAGCTGCTCGCCCGGGCCATAGCCGCCGGTAGGCCGCGCCCAGACAGTCCTCTGTGGACGGTCACTCCCGCTCGTCGCGCCTGGCCCGCCGGCGCAGCACCAGCGCGCCGATGAGTACGCCGGCGAGCGCCGCCCCGCCGCCGGCCGTCCAGCCGAATCTGGACGAACTCGCTGACCGGGTCGACCGGGGCGCGGCCGGCGCGATGGCGACGTAGCTCCACCAGCCGGCGGCGCTGCCGCCGGACGGCCGGCGGACGAAACCGGTGAACCGGTCCGACCGGTACGCCTCCAGCACCGCGGGGTAGAACAGCACGATCGGCAACGCCTGCCGGTACAGCCGTTCCTGCGCAGCGCGCACCAGCTGGGCCCGGGTCGCCTCGTCCAGGGTCCGGGCCTGCCGGTTGTACAGCCGGTCGTACTCGGGGTCGCAAAGGAACAGGTCAGTGCTGCCGTTACCGCCGGCGTCCGGCCGGGCCGCGCAGGTCTGCACCGACAGCAGGAAGTTCGGGTCCGGGTCGAGTACCCAGCCGCCGAGGAACAGGTCGTACCGGCCGGCCAGCACCCGCGAGCCGAGCTGCGTATCGGACATCAGCCGTGGCGTCATCGCGATGCCGATCTCGCGCAGCCAGCTCACCAGGTAGGTCGCAGACTGCTGGTAGAGCGCCCGGCTGTCCGGTACGTACAGGCGCAGGTCCAGCCGCCGACCGGCTCGGGTACGGATGCCGTCCGGGCTGCGCGGGTAGCCGGCGGCGTCGAGGATCTGGTTCGCCCGGCCCGGGTCGTAGCCGCGCAGCTGGTCGCCGCTCGGCTGCCAGCTCCACGGCTTGTCCGCCGTGGGCAGGTAACCCGCGCCGGCCTCGCCGTGCCCGCCGAGCACCCGGGCGACCAGCGTCGGCCGGTCGATGGCGTGCTCGATCGCGGCCCGCACCCGGGCGTCGGCGAGAGCCGGATGGCCGTCGCCGATCGGGGTGCCGTCCGACCGGGCCGCCCCGGGGTTGGCGCCGAGCTCGGTGAACCGGGTCGCCGCCGCGTCGACGGTGGTCACGCCCGGCACCCGGCCGAGCGCGGTGTACTGCGCCGGGGTCAGGTTCGCGACCACGTCCGCGTCCCCTTTGCGTACCGCCTGGGCGGCGGCGTCGCTGGTGCCGAAGTGCTGGAGCACCAGCGTCCCGATCCGCGGCGGCGCCGGCTGGTACGTCGGGTCGGCGGCCAGCCGGAGGAACTGCCCTGGCGCCGCGGCGGTCAGCCGGAACGGTCCACTCCCGACAGTCAGCGGCCCCGGCCGGTCGACCGGCGTCGCCGGGTCGCGGTCGGCCCAGGCGTGCGCCGGCACGATGGGGATGTCCAGGTACAGCATGGTCGGCGTCGGTTCGCGGGTCCGGATCTCGACGGTGGCCGGGTCCAGCGCGGAGACCTCGGCGAACACCGCTGCCGCGGCCGCGTTCACGGTCTCCGGATGTCGCATCACCACCCGGTAGGTGAACGCGACATCGGCCGCGGTGACCGGCCGGCCGTCGGACCAGCGCACCCCCTCCCGCAGCTGGAACGTCCAGGTCAGCCTGTCCGGGGAGACCCGCCAGGAGGTGGCCAGGTCGGGGACGGGGTGGTTGTCGCCAGGCCGGTAGCTGGTGAGGTAGCGGTAGGTGAGCCGGAACAGCTGATTCGCCGCGACCGTCGCACCGAGGAACGGGTTCAGCGAGTCGGGCTCCTGCAACGTCGCGACGACCAGCGTGTCGCGCGCCGGCGCGGCAGTGACGTGCGTGACCGGCACGGTCGCGAGCGAGGCCGGAAGCAGGATCCACCCGACGACGCCCAGCCCGACCCTGATCGCCTGCATGCTCTCTCCCTCGCCGATCGGGAAAATCAGCCTTTCGGATCCAGAAGCTCCGCGACAGCGCGGAACCGGTACGGCAGAAACTCCGGACCCGGCCGACCGAGCACGTGGTGCTTCGAGCCACCGCCGGTGTGCTCGTAGGCCCACAACCCGCCGGCACCGGCCCAGCGGTCGAACAGCAGCACGTGGCCGGCGTCTCCGCCGGTACCGGGCCCGCCGAGCATCAGCGCGTCCCCGGCGGCCAGCTCCTCGTCGGAGATCGGGACGCACTCGTCCGGCAGTTCGACCGTGGTGAGTCCCGGCGGCGCCAGTTGCCAGGCCATCGAGACGTATCCAGAGCAGTCCAGCCGGTAGCCCGACACCGGGTCGCAGTCCTGCTGGCTGTACGGGCGGGGCCGGTCGAGCCACCACTGTGCGCGGGCCAGGATCGCGGCGCGGGCCATGGCCACCGCGTCCGCCCCCCTCACAAGGCGGCTGTCAGGTCGTCAAGCGCCGTGGCGGGCCAGGACGACTCGGCCGGTGGGTGGCGGATCTGGCCCGCCAGCCGCGCCACGTCGCGGCGCAGCGCCGGCAGGTCGGCGTACATCGGACCGCCCGGACACTCGGTCGGCGCCCAGTCGCGGTGCCCGGGGATCGTGGCGACGGTGGCGGTCGCCCCGCTGATCGGGTTGACGTAGTCGACCGTGCCGAGCGGGTCGAGCCGGTGCCACCGCACCACGGCCGCGAGCAGCACGGTGAGCGAGACCCGGGCGGCCCGGGTGGCTGTCCGGTCGGTCAGCGTCCCGAGCAGCGCGATGCCTACGTTGCCGGCGTTGAAGCCGAGCACGTGTGCGGCGTTGACCATCTGGCCGGCCCGGTCGAACCCGGGTATCCCGGTCCCGGACCGGCGGCCCTCGTACACCCGGCCGCGCTCGTCGATCAGGAAGTGGTATCCGATGTCGCCGAAGCCTTGGACGACCGCCTGGTTGTGGTAGATCGCGCGCACCCGCGCGGCCGGGTCCGGGTCGTCGTTGCCGGTGGCGGTGTGGTGGACGGTGACGGTCTGCACGTCGAAGAACTCGGCCGGCCAGATCTCCACCCCGGCCGGGTCGAACCGCAGCGACTCGTCGGCTCCCCACCTGGCCCGGTCCAGGAACCGTGCTGCCGCCGTCCGGCCCGTTCGCCCCACGCCACCCGGTGCGGCGTATGCCTGGCCGGCCCCGGTCGCCGCGGTGAGTAGACCCGTGCCGAGGCCGGCGAGTATCGCGCGCCGCCCGTACCGCCGGCTGCCCACCGATGGCGGAGCGGTCGAATTGTTGGACTGCTCCTTCATCATGCTGTCCTTCCTCGGAGGACCCAACGCTGCGTTGGTCGCCGCCCGGCGCGCCGCCTTCCACGTCCGGCGCGCGCTCACCCCGCTCGGCATCGCGCTGCTCGACCGGTCCGTCTGACATCGCTGAGCCGCGGGCCGATCGGTAACCGGAGCAGACGCTAGAGGCCGCCAGACCGCCCGGGCCGACCTTTCGGCTGGAGCCGAAACGCCCCGGTCAGCGAGGTCGGCGGCCCGCCGCTCACGGCGAGGAGGACGTGGGTCGTGTCGGTGGCCGTTGCAGGCCGGCCAGCTTGGCCCGGATCCGGCTGCCATCGGGCAGCATGAGCTCGTCGGCGATCGCCGCCGCTGCCTGCCAGGCGCCGGCCGCGGCCAGCTGCTCGCCGGCCGCGTCATGCGCGTCGCCGAGGTGGTCCAGCGCTGCCAACTCCCCGTCGCGTTCGGCGGCCGCGCGGTGGCCGCGCAGCGCGCGCTGCAGGCAGTGGACGGCAGCGCGGTGGTAGCCCAGATGTAGTTGGACGTAGCCGAGGGTGTCCCAGGCATCCGCCTCGTCTTTCACCGCCCCGAGCTGGCGGAACAGCCGGATCGCCGTCCTGGCCGGCCGCAGGGCCTCTTGCAGGTTGCCGCGCTGCGCCTGGTACCAGCTGATGTCGTTGAGCATGCCGGCCTGCCCGTACACGTCGTCGATCTCCTGGTACAGCCGGTACGCCTGGTCGACATGACGCAAGGCGCCAGCCAGGTCGGTGCCGCGTAGCGCCCAGCCGAGGCTCTGGTGCGTGTGGGCCTCGCCCGCCCGGTTGCCGAGCTCGCGGTTCAGTTCCAGCGCGGTCCGCAGCTGCGCCAGGCCGTCCTCGGTCCGGCCCAGCCGGAGGTAGGCGCCACCCAGATAGCGGTGTAGTCGGCCCTGCTGCGGGCGGTCGCCCAGTCGTTGGGTGGCGGCCAGCCCGGCCTCGTATGCCGCCAGCTGTTCCATCCAGCGGCCGGTCCGGTCGAGATATACGGCCACCGCGCGGGCCAACTGCCAGACGTGCTCGTCGAAGCCGAGCTCGCCGGCCGCCGCGACGACGGCTACCACCACCCGCCACTCCGCGCTGAACCAGGCCAGCGCCGCGTCGCCGGTAGCGAACTCGACGCTCTGAACGCCAGCCGGAACTGGCCCGATCGGGATCGGATCCCGATGCGGATCCAACGCCCGGTCGGCGCCGTGCGCGACATGCAGGTAGTGATCCAGCATCCGGTGCAGGCCAGCACGCCGCCAGTCGGCGTCGTGTTCGCCGGCCAGTTCCGCGCTGTAGCCGCGGAGTAGGTCGTGCAGCGAGTAGTGGTCGGGGCGGCGCGCGTCGACCAGGTGCGCCCCGGTCAACTCGATGAGCAACGCCCGGGTGCGGTCGACCGGCAGCGCAGCCGCACTGGCCAGCGCACCGACGCCGTGCTCGGCCCGGGGCAGCGATCCCAGCAGCCGGAACAGCGCGGCCGCGTCCGGCCGGAGGATGCGGTAGGACTGCTCGAACACCGCGCGCAGGTTGGTGAGCGGGTCGCCGACATCGAACGCCGCGAGGCCCTGCCCAGCCTGGCCCAGCTCCGCAGCGAGCTCCCGCAGCGATCCCCGCGCCCGGGTGGCCGCCCGGGCCGCGACCAGCACCAGCGCGAGCGGCAGCCCGGCGCAGTGGCGGAGGAGATCCTCGACCGCCGCTGGTTCGGCGGCCGCCTGGACGGTGCCGATCCGGCCGGCCAGGAGCCTGCGGGCGTCCGCCGCCGGCAGCGGATCGACGGGAACTGGACGCGCGCCTTCGGTGGCCACCAGGCCGGCCAGGTCGCTGCGGCTGGTCACGACGACGAACGGGCCTGGACTGCCCGGTAGCAGCGGTCGAACCTGGCTCGCATCCGAGGCGTTGTCCAGCAGCAGCAGGATCCGCCGGTCGGCCAGCACGCTGCGGTAGAGGCTGACCTGCGCGTTCCGGCTGCCGGGGATCCGGGCCGAGGGCACGTTCAGCGCGTCCAGCAGATCCCTGATCACCTCAGGTGGCGCCGCCGGTGGCCCGCTCGGATCCCACCCGCGCAGGTCCACATACAACTGTCCATCCGGGAAGTGCTGCCGGACGCGGTGCGCCCAGTGCACGGCCAGGCTGGATTTGCCGACTCCGGCCATACCCGACAGCACGGCCACCGTCACCGCGGTGCTCTCGGCCCGCGCGCCGTCCAGCAGCCGGTCGAGCTGGGCGAGGTCGTCGTCCCGGCAGGTGAAGCCCGGTACGTCCAGGGGAAGCTGCGCCGGCACGGTGTACGCCCCGCCCGGGGCGGCGTTCGCGAGCTCGCCGGCCGGTTCGAGCTGCGGGGTGGACGCCGTGTCGGCCTGGCCGGCCGGCGCGCTGGGCGCCGCCTCGACCGGCGAGCCGGCCGCCACCTCCACCGGCGCCCCAGCCGGCTCCGCCGGCGCCCCGGCGAGGATCGCACGCTGGGTGGCGCGGAGCTCAGCTCCGGGTTCCACACCGAGTTCGTTGACGAGCCGCAACCGGACCGCGACGTACCGGTCGAGCGCCTCGGCGGTACGGCCGGCGGCGTGCAGCGTCCGCATCAGCGCCGCGGTCACCGGCTCGACCAGCGGGTACTCGCCGGCCAGGTCGGTCAGCGGGCCGATCGTCGAGACCGGATCGCCGCCGGACAGCTCCGCCGCGGCCCAGCGCAGGACGGCCTCCAACCGGTCCTGCCGCCAACCCTCCCGGGTACGCGCCGCCCAATCGCCGGCCAGGCCGCTGAGCGGGTCGCCGCGCCACAGAGCAAGCGCCTCGCGCAGCACCCGCCGGCGGTCGCGATCCATGGCGCCCGGCTGCCGGGAGCTCTCCAGCAGTCGGCGGAACCGGTGCACGTCGATCCGATCCGGCTGGACGTCCAGCACGTAGCCGCCGGACCGGCGGTCCAGCGTGGTCGGCCCGTCACCCGGGCCGACCGACCGCTCAAGCGCACGCCGGATCCGCGCGACGTGCGCGTGCACCGCGCGGCGAGCTCCGGCCGGCGGATCGTCCCCCCACAGCCGGTCGATCAGCGCCTCGACGGGCAGCGGCCGTCCAGCGTGGACTGCGAACACGGACATCAGCAGCCGCCGCTGCGGTGGCCCGAGATCGAGCAGGCGACCGGCTACCCGGACCTCGACCGGCCCGAACAGGCGGACCTCCACCACGCCCCTCCCGCCGCCGGCGCCGCACTACTGCGACTCTAGCGGTGGGACAAGCCGGGTTCCGCCCAGCTACCAGCAGCCTGGTGCTCGAGGAGATGCGGTACTCAGGGCCGGACGGGCAACCGCCGGGTCGGGTCGGCGGGGCCGGCTGGTCAGCCGTCCAGAAGCGAGGGTGGTCGGCTTCGGTAGGCCGGATACCTGCCGGAATGTTGTCGCCCCGGCCGATCGCGGCCGACAACCGTTTGCCAGCATCTCGACCCACATCTGGGCGGCAGCCTCTCAAGCGCATCGAGCCCCGATGCGCTACCGCACTGGACGAGAGGAAACACCGGATGAGGATCACAGCACCAGCCGGCCGGGCGGCGTTCGCCCTGCTCGCCGGGCTCACGCTGACGGCGGCCACCGCCGCGACCGCCGGCGCTGCGCCGCCCCGAGCCGAATCGGTCGCCAGCCACACAGTCCACCGGGCCTCCGCACCAACCACGGCCCAACGGGACGCACCCCGCACCCCGGCTGCGGCCGACTCCTGCCCGGTGACCCGGGGAGCCTTCACCGGGTTCGCGATCTGCGGCACGCTGATCTTGGACATCGAGCGCGCCAGCGGGATCCGGGAGACCTTCGTCATCGGCACCAATCTGCAGACCTACCACATCTGGCAGCGGTTCCCCGGAGACTCGACGTGGTCGGGCTGGAAGAGCCTCGGTGGCGCCGCAATCGGCGGTGTCCTCCTGTGGGACGTCACACCCACCATCTACGTACGCGGCACGGACTTCAACCTCTGGTGCAACCGCTGGTCCCCGGCCGGATGGTCTGGCTGGTTCATCTGCTAGCCGTCGGTGACGCCGGACGCTGACCGCGTCCTGACCGCCCGACCAGCGGCCTGACGACCGCCGGGCCGGCTGGTGTGCTCAGCACCGACCGGTCCGGCTCCGCGCAGCCCGCATGAAAATGCCCGCCCGCAAGCCCGGCACGTGTTGCCAACTGGGTCCCGCACCATCCACCGCCCGGTCGGCGGAGGATGCGACGGCGGAGCGTGCGCTGCGGAACTTAGGGTGGCCCGGCTGAGTCTGAGCGGGACGTTCGCCGCGATGGGATGCCTCTGGGGGCTGGCCTGGCGGGCCGGGTCGGTCGGTGCTGGACGGGATGGGTGCGGGGTGATGGTGATGCGGGCGTCATGGACCTTGTCGGGGAGCCGGGTTGCCGGCGGGTTGGGCGGCGGGGCGAGTGGGCGGGTGTTGCGGCGGCGGCGGATCGACCGGGTGCTGCTGGGCTTCGCTGTGGTGGCGGTGGCGCTGGTAGGTCTGGGTGCCGCGATGATTGGCAACCCGGAGCGGGTGGCCGGCGCCTGGCTTGGCGCCGAGGTCGGCGAGGAGGGGTCCGCGCAGATTACCGAGGTGATCGACTGGGACTTCGGGTACAGGCAGCGGCATGGCATCTTCCGGGACGTGCCGGGGCTGGCGGTACAGGCGCCGGTGCAGGTCACTTCGGCTACCGCGCCGGCGCTGACCGAGCTGACCGCTGTCCAGGGGGGCACCCGGATCCGGGTCGGTGATCCGGCGCGTACGGTCGGCGGCCGGCACCGTTACCGGATCGGCTACCCGCTCGACGGTGTGGCCGTCGGCGGCCGGTTGGCCTGGGACGCGGTGGGCACCGAGTTCGACGTGACGTTGCGGAACATCGAGATCCACGTGGTCACGCCGTATGAGCTGACGGCGGTGGGCTGCGCGCGTGGCGGGAGCGGTTCCCAGCAGCCGTGTGAGGTCAGCCAGCCCGAGCCGGGTCACCTCGTCGTGCGGATCGACCGGCTGCCCGCCCACGGCGGGGTCACCATGTACGCGACCGCGGCCCGCCGGCTCGAGTCCGCGCCGCGGCTGCAGCCGCCCGGTGCCGAACCGGCTGCCGGCGGCCGGCCGGGCTGGGCGCCGCCGGTGCTGCTGGCGGCGGTGCTCGCGCTGGCCGCCGCGGCGGTGATGTCCTGGCTGATCCGCCGCGCCGGCCGGGAGCGGGTGGCCGGCGCCGCGGGGATGCTGGCGGTCCGGTCCGGCAGCGACGGCACGGTGCGTCTGGACACCGCGGGTCTGACGGCGCTGGCCGGGCTGGAGTTCAGACCACCGGACGGGCTGAGCCCGGCGCAGGGCGGCGTGCTGCTTGCCGAAGCCGTCCGGACCGAACACAAGGTGGCGTGGCTGGTCGACGCGGCTGTCAGCGGGCACCTGCGCATCGACGAGAACGGCTCGCGTACCGCGGTGCTGCTGCGCCAGGCCAAGCTGGTCGACTCGGCTGCCGACGCGGCCACCGCCGCGGTGCTGGATCGGGCCTTCGCCGGCCGGCAGAGGTTGGAGCTGGGCGGCTACGACCGTGAGTTCGCCGGGGCATGGGGCGAGTTGGGTCGCGAGCTGAAGGACTGGCAGCGGCACAGCGGGCTGTGGGACGCCGCCGGCGACCGGCGCCTTCTGCTGGCCCGGGTGCTCGGCGCGATCGCCGCGGTGACCGGACTCGGTCTGGTGCTGATCGGCGGGGCGATCACCGTCGAGGGCACCAGCCTGCCGCTGGTCGGGGCCGGTGCCGCCGCGGCGGGCGCCGGCCTGGCCGCGCTCATCCGCGGCTGGGAACTGCGGGTGCGGACCGCGGTCGGCTCGGCGCTCTGGCTGCGCACCGAAGGGTTCCGCCGGTACCTGGCCCAAGCCGACGGCGGCCAGGTCGACCAGGTGGCCGGCCACGGCCAGCTCAGCCGGTACGCGGCCTGGGCGATGGCGTTGGGCGAGGGCGACCAGTGGGCCCGCGCGCTGGCCACGGCCACCGTCACCGACCCCTACGCCCGGCACTACTCCAGCCTGGGACCCACCCTCTACGGCGCCACCGCAGCCGCCGCGACCGCACCCTCCAGCAGCAGCAGCGGGTCCAGCGGCAGCAGCGGAGGGGTCGGTGGCGGCGCCGGTGGCGGCGGCGGCGGATCGTGGTAGCACCGCGCCTGCGCCTCTGACCGGTGGGAACGGCACGCTCGCGCCGTCGTCCGCGCGGAGCGCGACGATGCCGTGAGTGGAGACCGTAAGGGGTCGGCGTGTCATGATCGGGCCATGTTGGGTTGTGGTGACGGCGCTGGTCTCGTTGCCGGGGTGCGGGTACCTGCGGCGCCGGTCGGGTGACCGGATGGAACGGGAGGCGCGGCTGGTTCAGGCCTCGTCGTTCGGCGCGGCGGCGGTGGCGTACGCCGAGCACCGTCCGGACTACGCGCCGGGCGCAGTGCGCTGGGCGTTGGAGCCCGCGCCGGGCCCGCGTGTGCTCGACCTCGGCGCCGGAACCGGCAAGCTCACCGGCATGCTGGTCGCGCTGGGCGCCGAGGTCGTCGCGGTGGAGCCCGACCCGGCGATGCTGACGGAGTTGCGCCGCGCGCTGCCGACTGTCCGTGCGCTGCCGGGTAGTGCCGAGGCGATACCGCTGCCGGACGCGTCGGTCCACGCCGTGCTGGCCGGAAACGCCCTGCACTGGTTCGACATGGCCGTCGCGGAACCGGAGATGGCCAGGGTCCTGGCACCCGGCGGCATCCTGGCCGGCCTGTGGAACGTCATAGACAACCGGGTCGACTGGGTTGCCGGACTCGAGCGGGTCAGCGGCAGCGCAGCCATCGGCCCGCGCGACACGCTCAGCAGTTGGCGCGCCGCGACCGCGGGCGTGCACCTTTCCCACGCCGGCCCGGTCGCCCGGTTCGGCTCGCCGGATCAGGCCGAGTTCGGGCACGGGCAGCGCCGCACCGCCGACTCCCTTGTCGCGACACTCGGCACGCGCGCCGGGCTGCTGGTCATGTCAGAACAGCAGCGGGCGGCCACGCTCGGCCGGATCCGCGCCTTCCTCGCGAGCATGCCCGAGACCACCAGCGGCGAGTTCACCCTCCCGATGCTTACCGGCGTACTCCGCCTCCGGCAGTTGTGATCCCGGATCCGCCGGCAGATGTGAGCGTCTCGTCCAGCTTTGCGGTTGGGCCTGACGTCGGTCCCTGTCGTTGGAGCCGGTGAAGCGGGTGTCGAGGAGTTCGATGAGAATTGGCCGGGTGGCGGGCTGGCAGGATGCTGGGATGGCGATGCTGGAGCTGTCCCCGGACGAGCTGCTCACCACGACCCGGTCGGTGCGCCGGCGGTTGGACCTGACCCGGCCGGTGCCGCTGGAGTTGGTGCGCGAGTGTTTGCAGGTGGCGCTGCAGGCGCCCAGTGGGTCCAACCGGCAGTCCTGGCACTGGCTGGTGGTCACCGATCCGGGGCTGCGTCGGGGGATCGGCGAGCTGTACCGGCGCGCGGTGGCCGGATACCTGGCCTCACCGGGCGCGGCCGGACGGCTGTTCGCCGAGGACCCGCAGCGCTCGCCGGTGCAGCGCCGGGTCGGCGACAGCGTGGCCTACCTCGGCGAGCACATGAGCGAGGTGCCGGTGCTGGTCATCGCGTGCCTGCGGGCCGCGCGGTTGCCGGCCGGCAACCAGGCCGGCCTGTGGGGCTCGCTGCTTCCGGCCGCGTGGAGCTACATGCTCGCCGCCCGGGCACGCGGGCTTGGCACCGCCTGGACCACCCTGCACCTGAGCTTCGAGACTGAGGTCGCCGCGCTGCTCGGACTGCCGCCGGACGTCCGCCAGGGCGCGTTGATCCCCACCGCCTACTACACCGGCGACGGCTTCCGGCCGGCACCCCGGCAGCCGCTGGACGACGTGCTGCACGTCAACGGCTGGTAGCCCAGCACGCATGCCGCCCGGCCCGCCCAAGGGGAGGCCGGGCCGTCAGCGGAACTCCTGGCATCAGCATGTCCGGCTTCCCGGCCGGTCCCGGTCCCGTCACTTCATGATCGAGCCCGGATCGGTGCCCGGCGCTGCGCCCGGGACGGCTCGATGGGCATCGGGGTCGAACGAATCGACCGATGTGACATCAAGGGCGTGAACCGTTGACGAATCGGTAACACACCTGGAATCTTGGAACCCTGGTTCGCAAGAACCGAATCCATGGCTGCAAGAAGTTCACAGAAGGACGCCTGAAACCGCACCGGCTCGACCGTACCGCTGCCGCACGGCTGTCCCGGATCGGCACCGATCCACCCTCGTCACCAGAACAGGGGACACCATGAGACAGAACCAGCTCAGCTGGCGGCTGATCAGCGGCGTGCTCGCCGTGGGCCTGGTCGCTCCCGGGCTCGTACCCACGCCCGCCGCGGCGGCAGGTGGACCCAACCTGTCTGCCGGCAGGTCGGTCTCGGCCAGCGGAACCCTCGGCGGCTTCCCCGCCGCCAGCGTCAACGACGGCAACGGGGGAACGTACTGGGAGAGCCCGTCCAACGCGTTCCCGCAGTGGGTGCAGATCGACCTGGGCAGCAGCGTCAGCATCGACCAGGTCGTGCTGAAGCTGCCGGCCACCTGGGGTGCCCGCACGCAGACGCTCAGCCTGCTGGGCAGCACCGACGGCACCACCTTCAGCACCCTCGCCGCGTCGGCCGGGCGGGTCTTCAACCCGGCGAGCGCCAACGCGGTCACCGTCGACTTCACCGCCGCGAGCGCGCGCTACGTCCGGGTGAACATCACGGCCAACACCGGCTGGCCCGCCGCGCAGGTAGCCGAGTTCGAGATCTACGGCGTCGGCGGCCAGACTCCACCGCCCGGCGGCACCGATCTCGCCGCGGGCAAGCCGATCGAGGCCTCGTCGCAGGTGTTCTCATTCGTCGCGACCAACGCGAACGACGGCAACCTCGGCACCTACTGGGAGTCCGCCGGCTACCCGGCCACGCTGACGGTCAAGCTCGGCGCCAACGCCGATATCGCCGCCGTGACCGTCAAGTTGAACCCCGACCCGATCTGGGGGCCGCGCACCCAGACGTTCGAGATCCTCGGCCGGGACCAGGGCAGCGCCGCGTACACCTCGCTGAAGGCCAGCGCCACCTACAGCTTCAGCCCGTCGGCCAACCAGAACTCCGTGACCATCCCGGTCACCGGCCGCACCGCCGACGTGCAGTTGCGCTTCACCGCCAACAGCGGCGCGCCCGGTCGGGCAGGTCGGCCGAGTTCGCAGGTCATCGGCACCCCGGCGCCCAACCCCGACCTGGTCGTCACCGCGGCCAGTTGGAGCCCTGCCGCGCCGGACGAGGCCACCCCGGTCACCCTCTCGGCCACGGTACGGAACAGCGGCACGGCAGCGGCCGGGGCGACCACGGTCGACTTCACCCTGGGCGGCACGGTGGCCGGCAGTGCGCCGGTGCCCGCCCTCAACGCGGGCGCCTCAACCACCGTCACGTTCAACGCCGGCGCCCGGCCGCAGGGCAGCTACGCCGTCGCCGCCACGGTCGACCCGGCCAACACGGTGGTCGAGCAGAACGACGCCAACAACACGTTCACCGCGGCCGCGCCGCTGGTGGTCGCTCAGGCGCCCGGCCCCGACCTGCAGGTCCTCGCGCATCAACTCCAACCCGGCCAACCCGGCGGTCGGCGCGGCGGTCACCTTCACGCGTGACGGTCAACAACCGCGGCACCACCGCGACGAACGCGACCACGGTCACCCGGGTGACGGTCGGCGGCACCACGCTGAACACCAACACCGCGTCGGTCGCCGCCGGCGCGACGGTCAACGTGGCGATCAGCGGCAGCTGGACGGCCACCAACGGCGGGGCCACCATCACCGCCACCGCCGACGCGACCAACGTGGTCGCCGAGACCAACGAGACCAACAACTCGTTCTCCCGGTCGATCGTGGTCGGCCGCGGTGCCGCGGTGCCGTACGTCGAGTACGAGGCGGAGGCCGCGCACCTACCAGGGCACCCTGCTGACCGCCGACCCGCTGCGCACCTTCGGGCACACCAACTTCGCCACCGAGTCCTCCGGCCGGCAGTCGGTGCGGCTGAACAGCACCGGCCAGTTCGTCGAGTTCACCTCGACCAACCAGACCAACTCGATCGTGGTCCGCAACTCCATCCCGGACTCACCCGGCGGCGGCGGGCATGGAGGCCACCATCAGCCTCTACATCAACGGCACCTTCGCCCAGAAGCTGACCCTGTCCTCACGCAACAGCTGGCTGTACGGCACCACCGACGACACCGAGTCGCTGTCCAACACGCCCGCAGGCCAACGCCCGCCGGCTGTTCGACGAGTCGCACGCGCTGCTGGCGCAGTCGTACCCGGCCGGCACCAGGTTCAGGCTGCAGCGCGACGCGAACGACAGCGGCGCCGTTCTACATCATCGACCTGGTCGACCTGGAGCAGGTGGCGCCGCCGCTCAGCCAGCCGGCCGGCTGCACCTCGATCACGTCGTACGGCGCGGTGCCCAACGACGGCATCGACGACACGGCCGCCATCCAGCGGGCGGTGACCGACGACGAGAACGGCGTGATCA
Source organism: uncultured Actinomycetota bacterium (assembly GCA_963714145.1). GTDB lineage: Bacteria > Actinomycetota > Actinomycetes > Mycobacteriales > CADCTP01 > JBBWZH01. The sequence continues at coordinate 1,784,685 of OY970235.1, forward strand.
GCTGCGTCTGGATCCCGGCCGGCCAGTGGCGCCAGGAGCAGAAGATCCTCTCGCCGGACCCGACCCGCGGGCAGTTCAACCAGAAGGGCATCCGCAACGTCACGATCCGCGGCGCCGGCATGTGGCACTCGCAGCTCTACACGAACACCGAGCCGCAGAACGTGGTGGGCAACATCAACCACCCGCACGAGGGCAACGTCGGCTTCGACATCGACGACAACACCCAGATCTCCGACCTCGCGATCTTCGGCATGACCACCAACCGGGCCAACCGGGGGCACGGGCTCAACGGCCGGTTCGGCAAGAACACGAAGATCAGCAACGTGTGGATCGAGCACGTCAACGTCGGCGCCTGGGTCGGCCGCGACTACTCCGACACCCCGGCCTACTGGAACCCGGGCGACGGCCTCGAGTTCACCGGCATGCGGATCCGCGACACCTACGCCGACGGCATCAACTTCGCCAACGGCACCCGCAACTCCCGGGTGTTCAACTCGTCCTTCCGCACCACCGGCGACGACTCGCTCGCCGTGTGGGCCAGCACCGTTCGTCAGGGACCAGGCGGTGGACATCGGGCACGACAACCACTTCGCCAACAACACCGTCCAGCTGCCCGTGGCGGGCCAACGGCATCGCCATCTACGGCGGCTACGGCAACACGATCGAGAACAACCTGATCTACGACACGATGAACTACCCCGGCATCATGCTGGCGACCGACCACGCCCCGTTGCCGTTCTCCGGGCACGACGCTGATCGCCAACAACGCGCTCTTCCGCTGCGGCGGCGTCGTTCTGGGGCGAGGCGCAGGAGTTCGGCGCCATCACCCTCTTCGCGGCGGGCCGGGACATCACCGGGGTCACCATCCGGGACACCGACATCTCCGACTCCACCTACGACGGCATCCAGTTCAAGACCGGCGGCGGCAACATGCCGGGCGTCGTGATCACCAACGTGCGGATCGACCAGTCCAACAACGGCGCCGGCATCCTCGCGATGGGCGGCGCCCGCGGCAGCGCGACGCTGACCAACGTGACCATCACCAACTCGGCCAGCGGCAACATCGAGATAGAGCCGGGATCGCAATTCCAGATAACCGGCGGATAGCCGCCGCCTACCACGGTGGCCCGGCCCGCGCGGCCGGGCCACCGCCTTCCCTCGCCGTGCGAGCTCAACCGCAGACCTCGGGCAGTCGCATCCGCAGTAACTGCCCGCCGCCGCCGACCTTTTAACCGCAGTCTCACCTGGGAGCTCGCTGAGCGCCCGACACCGCCGGCGTCCGAACCACCGAGGCCTTCCGAAGCATCGTCATCGCGGCACGAGCGTGCACTGGATCATGAGTGTCGGTTTGCCGGCTGGCCGGGTCTGCGGTTGGCGCCACCCTGGCATGCTGAATGAGTGGAGGTCTGGACGCACCGTGACCGGCGCTACGAGATGACCTCGGGTTACAGCCTGCCCGGCCGAGCGTGGCACTACGAACTGAGCGGGCTGGACGGCCTATCCGGGACTGGGCCGACGCTGGTCGTGGTCATCGCCGACGCCGCACCGGATGAGGGACCATGCACCCCTGGCTCGGCCGACGATAGGCGGGTGCACGTGGCAGACGGGCAGTTGCCGTGGCCGATCCTGCGCCGCTTTGTCACGCTCATCGACGACTCCGGCGACATTCCCGACCATGGGATGAGCCCGCCGATCGGCGAGTTGACCCACTCCGCCAACACCTGGTCACACGCCAGCACGCGATTCACGGTTAACTCGTTCCACCTGCTCGACCACGACTGCTGGTGCTACGAACTGTGCGCCGATGACCCCGGGGAGCTCCGACAACAACTACATCGACGTACAGATCCCCGACCGTCAACAGGAGTCCGGACCGTTCGTTCCTGCCGCCGCCACCCATGCGATAGTCACCATGCATGGCACCTGGACCCTCCCCTGGCAGGTCCTGCGCCACTTCCTCAACGCCGTGACCACCTCTGGCGACATCGTCGAGGACCACCCAGCACCCACCAGCGCTACTCCTTACGAACATCGTAACCCCTGACCGGTCACCGTCAGATCGAGCCATACGCGGCAGAAGCGGATGCGGCTGGGTCGAACGATGTCCCGTTCTGGGGAGGGGCAACTGCTACCTCAACCGGGCTGGACAAATGAATGCCAATTAACGAGTTCGCGTCCCAGACGGAGGCCCTAGCGGCACGCTGAGAGCGTGAATGAGATGCATGGATATGACGACGGAGATCTCGTGCGAATCGTTGTTCCTTTCTCAACCAGCGACGGCCGGCGGTACGAAGTAGGCTGGACCGGACAAATCTTCCCCTTCGACACAACACTGCAGCAGTGCCGTGAGACAGATCGCTACGAGATCAATCTGGACGACGATGGGTACGGTCGAGATCGGGGCTTGGTCGTCGCTCAGAGCGCGTACTTCGAATTGGGTGCCGAGAATCGACGGCAGGGAGAGTTGCGGCAGGGTGACCGGGTTCGACTCAGAGCGGACATCCATGGCTCGACGGGTCTCCACGATGCTGGGACGACCGGCACGGTTCTCACCACGCACGTCAAACCTGGCAGCATCCACCACGACATCGCGCTGGACTTTCGCGAAAACATGCGGGTAGCGGCTGACCAGCTCGAACTAATACCGCAGCCGCCGGCCACCGTGACCTTCGCGGTCGACGGCAGCGTCCACGTCAAGTTCGCCTAGGAGATGTCATGGACAAGTGCCGCAGGTGTTTCGCCGATGTACAGAAGTGCGAGGTCTGCGATGGCCAAACGAAGAAGAGTATTCTCGGGGACACGCTCACCTGCAAAGCATGCCAATCGACCGGCAAGCAATGTCCGGAACACGAGGGTTTCTGGCAATAGACCCGGTCGCCCTGCGCTGCATGAGCCCGCAGTGCTCGGCGCCAGCACAGGCGGAACCCCGATGATCCCGGCGCAGTGCGGGGCGGTGGGTGTGGCTGGCTGGCGGGTCCGACGGTCGAGGTGTGGCGACTGAGTGTACGGGTGTTAGAAGTGCATGAATGGTATCCACTTACGTAGGCACTACGCGATCGACTGGGGTCGCGGATTCCGACGACCCGTACCGGTGCGCTTCTAGGTTGTGCGGCGAGCCGCATGGGCCGTCGGCGCCGAATCCAGCGGGCTACAAATGTGTCAGCAGTTGTCGGTTGGTTCGGATCTCGTGCCATATGTCACGAGATGAGATTCGGCCCAGGGTGACGAGGGATCGGAGGGTGGAGAAGGTCGCCTCTGGCGACCATTCCGCAGGGTTGGTACGGATCAGTCCAAGGAGTTCCTTGCACTCGGCGCGGGATCGGACTGGCATTGTCAACAGTTGATGTCCGCGCGTTTCGCTGCGGTCGGGGGCGTTCTGCCAGCGTTCCTGGACGTCGCCGACGGCGAGCGGCGTCACTACGCTGCCGAAGAACTTGAAATCGAGGAGGTCAGTCGCCCACGCGAAGCTGTGCAGGCGCAGTAGCGCCTCGTCGATGTCCGCGTCTGAGAAACCAAGCTCTTCGTGGAGACCGCGTCTGGCCACGACGTGAGGTGTGGATTCTCCTGGTGCTCGGTTCGCGGCCGCGAAGTCCCGAAGCGTAGCGTTTTCCCCGACGGCGTTGATAATCTTGTCGGCCGCCCAGAATCCGCCGGCCCCTCTATTCCGTGATCGACGGGCAAGCACGAGTTGCTCTCCGTCTTCACAGAATACGGAGAGTCCGATGCTGCAGGGGGTAGGGAAGCCATGGATCGGTTCGTCTGGTCCAGCGTCGCGAGCGATGGCGTCGAGGACCGTCCGTTCTGGTCCTGCACCTTGGAGTCGCAGGACGTGAGTGGTCAAGTAGTCGAAGAAGCGGTACTCGTGGACGCTCAGCACGAGAGTGTGGGCGCGGCCCGCAAGTTCGAGGAAGGGATCGTCGGAGACTCTCGTATTTGATATGGAGGAGATGCCGACCTGCTCACCATCAGTGAGCCCAGCAGATAACCACTCCGAGGTGTGAGCTTCGCGGAATTCCTTCGTCTGTCGGCGCTCACGAAATTCCCCAGTTGTCGGGTTTGACGCTCAGGTAATTCCCCACCCCGGTTGCTCGTCGCTCAGGTAATTCCCATGGGGACGGCGAGCGTGCCGTCGGGTGGTGGTCCTCGCTAGTCGTGCAGGGTGCTGCCTCGTCCGGGTGACGGGGGAGCCGATGGCGAGGAGAACGTTCGACGTGGTCGATGTGACCGAGATCTTGATCCACTGGTATGCGGGCCGCTCGCTGAGCGAGGTGTCGGTGTCGCTGGGGGTGGACCGCAAGACGATCCGTAAGTACCTGGCCCCGGCGGTGGCCGCGGGGCTGGCCCCGGGTGGGCCGGCGATGACGGCCGGGGACTGGGGCGAGCTGGTGGCTGGCTGGTTCCCGCAGCTGGCCGACACCAGGCTGCGGCAGACGACGTGGCCGCAGATCGCCGCGCATCACGAGTACATCGTGGAGATGCTGAAGGCCGGGGTGACGCAGGCGACGATCCACCAGCGGCTGCGTGACGAGCAGGGTCTGGCCGCCAGTGTGGCGTCGCTGAAGCGGTATGTGGCGGCCAACGTCGCGGAGGAGGCGCGGCGGGACCGGGTGGTGGTGCTGCGGGAGGAGACCGACACCCCGCCCGGTGAGGAAGCTCAGATCGACTACGGGCACCTGGGGCACTGGGTCGAGCCGGGCACGGGCCGGCGGCGGCGGGTGTGGGCGTTCGCGATGGTGCTGGCCTGCTCGCGGTACCTGTTCGTGCGCCCGGTCCTGGTGATGGATCAGCGGGCGTGGACCGAGGCGCACGTGGCGGCGTTCGCGTTCTTCGGCGGCGCCCCTGCGCGGCTGGTGCCGGACAATCTGCGGACCGGGGTGGACCGGCCGGACCTGTATGACCCGAAGATCAACCGGTCCTATGCCGAGCTGGCCGACCACCACGGGGTGCTGGTCGACCCGGCGCGGGCGGGCAAGCCGCGGGACAAGGCCCGTATCGAGCGGCCGATGCCCTATATCCGGGACAGCTTCTGGCGCGGGCGGGAGTTCACCTCGCTCGCGCAGATGCAGGCAGCCGCGGTCGAGTGGTCCCTGCAGGTCGCCGGCCGGCGGGCATGCCGGCCACTGCACGGCGCCGCGCCCGCCGCGGTGTTCGCGGCGATCGAGGCCGCGGCGCTGCGGCCGCTGCCGGCGCGGGAGTTCGTGCTCGCCAGCTGGTCGAGGGCCACCGTCGGGCCGGACATCCACGCCAAGGTCGGGCGCACGATCTACTCGGTGCCCTGGCGGCTGATCGGTGAGCGGCTCGACGCCCGGGCCACCCCGACCACCGTGCAGCTGTTCCACAATGGACAGTTGGTCGCCACGCACCCGGTCAAGACGCAGGGGAAGCAGACCGACTTCGCCCACTACCCGCCGGAGAAGGTCGCGTTCCGGATGCGGACCCCGATCTGGTGCCGCACCCGCGCCGGGCAGATCGGCCCGGCCACCGCCGAGGTGATCGCCGGCCTGCTGGCGGTCAACGCACTGTTCCGGCTCCGCGCCGCCCAAGGCGTGCTCGGCCTGGCCGACAAATACAGCACTGCGCGGCTGGAGGCCGCCTGCGCCAAGGCCACCGCAGTCGGGGACCCCTCCTACCGCACCATCAAAGGAATCCTCGCCGCCGGCGTCGAGACCGACCCGCCCGCGCCGGCCGCCGGTGACGGCGGTGCCGCCGCGCACCTGCGTGGCCCGACGCAGCTGTTCTCCAACGTCGTCCCCCTGCCCACCGTCCCCCTGCCGACCACGACCGGCCCGCTCGGCCAGGACCCGGCCACCTCGGGCGAGGCCCACACCGGCCACGGTGAGGGCTGTGACGACGACCGCGCCGAGGGAACAGCGCCATGACCCAGACCACCCAGACCAAGACCGCCCACGCCGCCGCCGGGCCGGCCTACCCGCTGCCCACACCGGCGGCCGATCCCCGGTTCACCTACGGCCTGATCCTTGATCTCGCCGACGTACTCACCGCCCACAGCTACCCGCCACCGGCGGGCACCGACTGGGTGGACCTGATGAGCGCCGTGTTCGGCTTCCTCTACCAGCCCGACCGCCAGCCCAAGCAGGAGACCCGATGACCGTCCTGGACACCGCCCTGCACGACAGCCTGCGCGCGCTGAAGCTCTCCGGCATGCTGCACACCCTCGACGCCCGCCTGGTCCAAGCCCAAGCCGGCGAACTCGGCCACCTGGACTTCCTCCAAGTCCTCTGCCACGACGAAATCACCCGCCGCGAAGCCATGGGCATGGAGCGGCGGCTGCGCCGCGCCCGGTTCGAACACCCCGTCACCCTCGAGGAGTTCGACTTCACCGCCAACCCCAAACTCCCCGCCGCCCAGATCCGCGACCTCGCCGCCCTGCGCTGGCTCGCCGCTGGCGAGTCCGTGATCCTGCACGGCCCGGTCGGCGTCGGGAAAACCCATGTCGCACAAGGCCTCGGACACCTCGCCATCCGCCGCGGCGCCGACGTCCGCTTCACCAAAACCAGCCGCGCCCTGGCCGACCTCGCCGGCGGCCACGCCGACCGCACCTGGCCCCGCCGCCTCGCCGAACTCACCCGACCCGACGTCCTCATCCTCGACGACTTCGCCATGCGCGAACTCACCCCGACCCAAGCCGACGACCTCTACGAACTCGTCTCCGAACGCGCCCGCACCGGCCGGTCACTCATCATCACCGCCAACCGCGCACCCGCCGACTGGTACCCGCTGTTCCCCAACCCCGTCGTCGCCGAGTCCCTGCTGGACCGGCTCATCAACACCAGCCACCAGATCCTCATGACCGGACCCAGCTACCGCCCCAACAAGCGACCCGGGCGAGCCGCCTCGACACCGAAGGAGGCCAACCAGTAGAACAACCCCCGAGGCCCACCCCCTGGGGAATTATCTGAACACAGCCCCGGGAATTATGTGAGCGTCGACACTTCGTCGCATCGTGTTGCAGAGTGAATCGACCGCTCAAGCGCAGGACGACGGAGCCTTCGGGGAAGGATCCGCCGTCACCCCATCCGCTCTGGATTAGTACGAGGCGTGAATAAAGGTGCTCGATCCGCGACCAGGTTCTGTTGGATCTGGCATACCGGGCCCGTCGGCGAACCGCAGCCCAACGGCTTGCGAGTGACGCGAACAAGATATTCTGTACGACGACTCCAATAAGCGCACCAACGATCCCACCCAGTAGCAGCGATAGCCAATCCAAGTTTTTCAGTCCTCTCCAGCAGGTCACGGAGTCCGATGCATCCAACGCAGAGGAATGTCGCTGCCCGTCCCACCTTATCGACAGCATCTGTGAAACCAGGTGATGCGATTGCGTCGCACTACAGTCGTCATCGTCGCAGAACCTGAGCCTGCGGCGTCCCACCCCAGTCTTCCTGTTGCCGGTCTCGGGACCACGTCTACCTGGTGACCGTGCAGCGCCTGGACCGGTCAGCCTGCCGACCGCCGCCGAGTGGGCGGGTTGTGTGCCACGGTACGGGTCTTGAGTGGTCGAGTCTGATCATGGGGGTGCGGGGTTGTGGGTCGGGCCGCGCGCCGGCGCATGATCTGATGCGCGCTTCGCACTCGCGTACTCCGTGTCGTTGGTCGGGGTCGAGCATTGTGGGAAACCTGAATCTTTCGGCGGCCGTCGGCAACCGGCCCGGCCGGCGTGCCGTCGGTGCTTGTGACGCCGGCACCGGCCGGTGACAGGGAGGGACAGATGGTTGGGTATGTGTGGGCGCGGCGGGTGTTGATCGCGGCGGGCCTGGTGGCGGGCGCGGTTGCGCAGGTGGCGGTGCCGGCCGGTGCGCGGGAGCCCGCCGCCGCGGAGCCGGGTGGTGACGGTGACCGACTATGGCGTGCTCGGCAATGGGAACTGGGCCGAGGCGACCGCGGTCAACGAGCGGCTCGTCACGGTCGGCTACAGCTACCTCGACCGCGGCTTCGGCGCTAGGCGGCACGCGTTCAAGCGCGGCTCGGGCGGGCTGGTCGATCTCGGTGGCGTGATCGCCCGCAACGACAGCGAGGCGGCAGACATCAACTACTGGGGCGACGTGGTCGGGTGGAGCACGGTCGACTCGTTCAACCTGGCCATGCACGCGACCCTGTGGCAGCGCGGTGGGGTGATTGACCTCGGCACGCTCGGCGGGCAGACCAGCCGCGCCTACGCGATCAACGACCACGGCCAGGTCGTGGGCACTAGCCAGGTCGCGAACGGGGACAGCCACGCGTTCGTCTGGCAGCGCGGCGTGATGACTGATCTCGGCGGTATCAGCGCGTGGGGTATCAACGAGCGCGGCGACATCGTCGGGATCGCGGTGGCGTCGGGCAACCGGCCGGTGCTCTGGCAGGGCGGGCGGATGACCACCTTGCCGATGCCGGCTGGCGCGATTTCCGGCGGCGCGGTCGACATCAACGAACGCGGGCAGGCGCTGGTGTTCTGGAACGACGGCACCACCATCGGCAGCGCGCTGGCCGCCGGCGGCACCGTCACCGACCTCGGGTTCCCGCCAGGTGAGCATTGGTTCTCCCCGGCCCACCTCAACGACCGTGGCGAGGTGACCGGACTCGGCGGATCGAACCACCCGATGATCTGGCGGGACGGCCAGTTCGTCGATCTACCCGAGTTGGCCCCCACTCTCGGCGGCCGGCCGCTCGATCTGGACAACCACGGGCACGTCGTCGGCTCGGCCCGGACCGACCCCAACACGCAGCATGCGGTCATCTGGTTCGTCCACTGACAGTGAGCCCGTCCCGGCCCGCGCGGGTCCGATGAGGACGGCGGCACCACCCGGGCCCGCCCCCGAGTGGTGCCGCCGCCTCACCCAGGTCCAACCCGGACAGCGCCAACCCGTGCTGGCCGAGGGCGGCCGGCTGGACCTGCTCGTCATCGATGGCTACGTCCACCTCGACCCGCACGGCCGGCCCGGGTTGGGCGCGTACCTGTACGCGCGGCTGTCGGTGCCGGTCGTCGGAGTCGCGAAGAACGCACCCCATACCGCGACCCAGGCGATCCCGATACGCCGAGGCCAGGCACGCCGGCCGCTTGTACGTCACCGCCGCCGGCCTGCCAGCATCCCAAGCCCGCCGACCAGGCGCAGTTTCCTTCCTGATCAACCCGGCAGCGGGGTTGCCGGCCACCGGCCACCCGACCCGCGAGTCAACCGAAGTCGAGGCAGTCCCGTCAGCCGTACACCACGTCCGTGGACGCCACTGGGCGATCCTTATCGCCCGCGTTGATCTCCGCTAGGTTGCGCGCAGTTCATGGCGCCCGCTCGACGAGGTTGAGGCTGCCCACGGCGCCCTCGGCTCCCACGCCTCCCGGCTTCGGGCCCGCTGGGGTAGGGATGTCGGGAATCTTGTCGCCGTTCGGTCCGGGTGCCCCGCCGGCGCCGGCGTTTCTGGGCCCCGCTGCGCCAGGCCCCCCCAGACCTCCCTTACCCGTGCTTCCGGGCGTGCCTCCCGGGCCTCCCCCGAAGGAGCCGGTAAGGGAGCCTCCCACAGCGAGGCGCTCGACGACGATCGTGATGTGCCCGCCGCCTCCCCCGTTCCCGCCTGGTCCAGGCATCCCACCTTTGCCGCCGGGGCCGCCGTTCCCGCCGTCACCGCGGTCGCGGTGGGTGGCGGGAACAGGGGCGTTGGGAATTGCGCCGCCCATGCCCCCGGGGCCTCCGGCACCGCCTACACCGCCATCTCCGCCTTTCCCGCCGCTGCCACCGATTGCGGTCAGGGTTACACCGGCGACGAACGTAGCTGCCTCGATCGTGATGTCGCCGCAGGAGGATCCCGTACCGCCCACGCCACCTTGGGAAGCGTCCGTGCCCTTTCCGCCGTCGCCACCTTTTTGTGCCGGCGTCCCGTGCCAAAAGTCATACCAGCCGTCGGGTCCGGGAGGGCCGGCGGACCCGGTCTGTCCGTCGGTCCCGGTCGACCCGACAACACCCGACGGTGCGTTGGCGTTGATGTTCGGCATGGGTACCTTCCTAACGTAACGGACGCTGGTAATGGTCAAACGCCCTCGATCGAGGTCACCTTGAACTTGATCCACCCACTGACGTCGATATTTCCTGTGCCTTCTATAACGATCCGATGCGCCTCGAGGAGGTGTGTATCCGTGGAGATCGTGAGCGTGCCACCGTCGGCGATAGTGATATCCGCGAGGGTCACGTAGTTCACGATGAACTCGGTCACCTCTAAGAAGCGCCCGATCGCCGGCTCTATCAAGGCGAACTGCCTCGGAGTCGGGGTGCGGAGGTAGGCAGGGAGGGCTCGCGCTACGGCATCGAAGGCGTTCCCCCGCACGACGTCGTCCGCTGAGTGAAGGTCATCAGGCGAAGGAATCTCTCCGCGACTATCGTCGGGAAGGCAGCACACTCCCGCTTTGCGAGCCGCTTCTGCCCCCTCCTCGGAGAGGCCAATCAGCTCCCTGAGTGCTTGGGCGGTGCGTGGTTGTTCCGCCCGATAGCTGTCCCTGAACCGGTCCGACTCAGGCGACAGCAGGACTGCTTCGCCTGAAAGCACCCGGAGTGATGGGGCGTCTTTCGAGGACGCCGACTCGCGGTTGGCACGCATCGAAACAGGCCTCCCTTCTCTGCTCCAGCCAGCTTCGGGGAGGCCTTGAGCAATTGTCAAGGCCTGTGTGTGAGGACTTTTAGGCGGCTGTTGGTCGACGCTTTGGGTGGAGATGAGGGCGTCGTTCATGGTGATGGCGTTGTCTGGTTATGAAAAGGCCTCGCCGGCGTGGTCGGCGGGGCTTTGGTCGTCATGGTGTCGGGATGGTTGTCGGGGTGTCGTGGTGATGTTCACTCCCGAGTTGGCCATCGGTGATTGCGTGAGTGCGTGGTTGTTTGAGGGCGCCGAGGAGTGCTCGGTGGTAGTCGTTGATCGTGGGGTGGATGGTCTGGATCGCGTCGTTGATCGCGATTGTCGCCGAGCGCAGGGGGCGTAGTTGGCGCAACGAGGCTCGTCGCCCCGGCACCAGGCCGCCGTCCGCGTCCGCAGGAACGTCCGCACCTCGCACGCGCCTGCGCGCGAAGGCGCCCGCGTTCGGTCGCGGATGAACAGGACGGACAGCCACTGCCCTCTGGCGGTGCGCGGCTGGCCGCGTTCGCCCGGTCTGCTGACACGTTCCCGTGGCGGTGGAGCGCGCAGATGGTGAACGAGTGGGTCGGGGATCTGCGGACCGTTCGGCCTGCGCCAGTCGACGATCCGCGACTACGTTCTGCGAGTATCGGGCGGCGTTGGGCCTGGACGCCGGTCTGGCGCAGGTCAGCCGTCAGCCGGGCTGCTGGCGCTGCTGCTCGGCTGCCTTGCGCTGGAGGAACTCCCAGGCCGACTGGCGGGAGACGCCGAGCGCCTGGCCGATCTGCTCCCATCTGGCGCCCTGCTCCCGGGCGGTCAGCATGGTCACCCAGCGGTCGGCGGTCAGCCGGGCGACCAGTCGGGCGTTGGCCCGCAGCGCGTCCAGCGGGGTGATCTCCGGCAACTCAGCCAGCGCCCGGTCCGCGGCCCGGTCCGCGGCGGCGTCACCCTCCGCCGCAGCCCGGTCTCGGCTGCGCTGGCCCGCCTGCCGCGTCTCGGCGGAAACCCAGGTCTGCAGCAGCGCGGCCATGTCACCGTCGGCCGGTACGTCATCGCGATCAGCGCCGGACGGCACGGCCCGCCCGGTCACCGGCGAGAGCGCGTCCCAGTCCGGCGGGCGGATGACGACTGTGTGCAGGCTCGGTCGTAGTCGCGTGGCAGGACGGTGCGCAGGCGGGCGCCGCGCCCGCCCGCGCACCGTCCTGCCGGCTGTGCCGATGAGCCGGCTGCCGATGGGCTAGATGAAGTTGAAGCCGACGACGGCCGCCGGGAAGCAGTCGGCGACGACGAACCAGCGTCCTGGCGGGAGGGTGAGCGGGCCGAGCACGCGACCGTCGGAGCAGAAGGCGAAGAACGTCGTGGCGCCGATGACGTTGCAGTCCAGGTACTGCGCGAAGGCGTCGATAACGAACGGCCCGATGCAGACTGCGGGTCCTGCGGTCACCGCACCGCCGGGCGCGGGAGTGCTCGGCGTGGTGGCGCCGGCCGGCCGGGTCTTGCTGGCCGTGATGCGGTCGGCCGACTGCCGCTCGGTCTTGCCGAGCGGCTGGGCATGCGGCGCTGCCGCGGCGCTCGCGCCGACGGGTGGCGCGGCGGTGGCCGGCCCGGCGGCCGCCAGCGCGGCGCCGGCCAGGGTGAGCGTTACGGCGCTCAGGACGGCGAGACGGGACAGGACAGCTCGGATCATGCTGCGCTCCTGGGCTCGATGGACGGGTGCCGTCACCACCCGGCAGCTGCCTGCCGGAGTGACGCCGCCAGGCTCGCCGGCCCGGTTGTACGAGGACTGAACCGGGATCGGCAGGGCCGGCTCGCGCGGCCGGGGAAGCGCCCAGCTGGCAAGTTGCCGCGTCCGCGCGCCGGTGCCCGACGGCGAGCGGGGCCGGTGCCGGAGCGCCGGGTCGGCCCGTCCGGGGTGCGGTGCCGAACGCCGGCGAACAGCGCCGAACGGTCTGCGCCTTTCGCCGCAGCTCGCCCGCAACGCCGCCCGCGGCGCAATCCTCCGGCGGGCGTGCCGCGAACCGTCTCGGTCCGGTGGTCGCGACCGCGGTGTCGATCGCGGCCCCCCGCAACACACCTGGTCCGTCCGGACCGGAAGGAGAGCGGCATGCCGCAGACAGCCCAGAGCAGCCCCAGCACGGCCGGCCCCAGCACGGCCGGCCCCAGCACGGCCGGCCCCAGCACGGCCGGCCCCAGCACGGCCGGCCCCAGCACGGCCGGCCCCAGCACGGCCGGCCCCAGCACGGCCCGCCCCAGCGCCGAGGAACCACCCGCCCAGGCCAGCAGCGACAGGTCCGCCAACCCCGGCGGGTGGCTCATCGGCGGCGACGGTGGGACCGAGCCGCCGCCGGCCGGTGCCCCCGGTGCTCCCGGCACCCAGCCGGAGCAGCGATCTGACCGATGACGGCCTGACCGATGACGGCGGTGGCCGCCGACCTGCTGCCGCTCAGCCGCCGCGCCGGCCGCCGCTGGCGGCCGCGGCCAGTTGAGCGCGCAGGTCGGCGGTCTCCGGTACGCCGAGTTCGGTGAAGAGCGTCAAGGCGAGCTGCCAGTGCCGGCGGGCCCGGTCCGGCCGGCCGGCCGCCTGCTCGCTGCGGCCCAGGCCGCGGTGCGCGCGGGCCACCTCGTACCGGTCGCCGGTCGTGACAGCGAGGGCGAGCGCGGCCGCGTGCCGGCGGCCCGCCTCGTCGTGCCGGCCGGCGGGCGAGAGCGTCTCGCCGAGCCCGTTCAGCGCGTCGGTCTGGCCGCGCCGGTCACCGATCTCGCCGAAGACGGCGAGCGCCCGCCGGTAGCAGTCGGCGCTCTGCGGGTAGCTGTTCGTCCGCGCCAGCGCGTTGGCGAGGTTGGTCAGCGCGTGCGCCTCGCCGACCCGGTCCGGCGTGCGCTGCAGCAGCTCCAACGCCTCGCGGTGCCGCTCGACGGCCAGCGCGGGCCGGCCGGTGGCCTCGTACACCAGCCCGAGGTTGCTGAGGCTGCGGGCTTCCCCGATCCGGTCGTCGATCTCCCGGTAGGCGATGCGGGCGCGCCGCAGGTAGTCGGCGGCGCGGTGGTAGCTGCCCCGGCGCCCGGCGATGGCGCTCAGGGTGAGCAGCGCGTGCGCCGCGCCGGCCCGATCGCCCGCGGTGTGGTAGAGCGACAGCGCCTGCTGGTAGCTGTCGTCGGCGCTGGCGTACCGGCCGAGGCGGAAGTCCACCGCACCAAGGCCGGTCAGCGCGTGCGCCTGCCCGGCGACGTCACCGGCCCGGCTCGCCGCGTCGCGGGCGTACCGGTACACGGTCACGGCATCCTGATGGTGCCCACCGGTGTCCAGGTACTGGTAGAGGGTGCGGCCGAGGTCCACGACCGACCCGGACAGGTCCTGCCGCGCGGCCAGCCCGACGACACTGACGAGGTTGCTCCGCTCGGCGTCCAGCCAGGCCAGCGCCGCGCCAGGGGTGGCGAACGTCGGCGTCGCCGGCGCAGCCGGTGCGATCCGCGGGCGCCGGGCCTGCCCGGCGGGGTGGGCGAGGTCCATCGCCGCCGCGGCGGCCGCGAGGTAGTAACCGACGAGCCGGCGGACGGCCGCGAGCCGGTCCGGCTCGGCGTCCTCGACGGCGGTCAGCCCGGCGGCGTAGGCGCGCAGCAGGTCGTGCATCCCGTACCGGTCGGCACCGACCCGGTGCACCAGATGCGCCCGGAGCAGGACGCCCAGCAGGTCACGGGCCGCCGGCAGCGGCACGTCCAGCACGGCCGCCGCGCCGTATGTGTCGTGGTCCGGCCCCGGATGCAGGCTGAGCAGCCGGAACGCCCGGGCCGCGGGGCCGGCCAGCGCCCGGTACGACCAGGAGATGACGGCCCGCACGTCACTGCGGCTGTCGCCGCCCGCGGTCAGTACATCCAGCCGCCGCTGCTGATCCACCAGCTCGTCGATCAGCTGTTCCAGCGGCGTACCGGCGTGTGCGTTGGCGAGTTCAGCGGCCACCCGCAGGGCCAGCGGCAGCCGCGCGCAGCGCTCTGCCAGCACCGCCAGGATCGCCGGGCCGATCCCGGCGCGCGGCCCGATCAGCCGGTCCAGCAGGTCCACCGCGTCGGCCAGCGGCAGCAGGTCCAGCACCACCCGCACGGCGCCGTGCACGGCGACCAGCCCGGGCAGGGCGTCCCGGCTGGTCGCCAGCACCATGCAGTCCGGGCTGCCGGGCAGCAGCGGGCGGATCTGCTCGGCCGAGCCGGCATTGTCCAGCAGCACCAGCATCCGCCGCCGGCTCATCAGCGTGCGGAACTGGACCGCCCGTTCCTCCGCCCCCGCCGGGATGTCCGGCCAGGGCACCCCCAACGCCCGCAGGAACCGGGCCAGCAGCTCGGCCGGTGGCACCGGCCGGCTCCGGTCGTAGCCACCGAGGTTCGCGAACAGCTGGCCGTCCGGGAAGCGAGCCGCCCGCTGGTGCGCCCACCGCACCGCCAGCGCGGTCTTGCCCACCCCCGCGGTCCCGGACACCAGGACGACCGCGCCGGTCCTACGCTCCCGCCCGCGGTCCGTTGCCGCGGCATCCAGCAGCGCCAACTCGGCCGCCCGGCCGGCGAAGTCGCCCACGTCCAGCGGCAACTGCTCCGGTGGCCGCCCGCCGCCGGGCGGCGCCGGCGACTCGACGCCGGTGCGGCGCCGCCGTTCCTCCACCCGGTCGCGGGCCGTCGCCAGCGCGGTCTGCTCGGCCGGGCTGGCGCCCAGCAGCCGCACGAGGTCGTCCAGCCGGTCCGTCGGCGGCAGCGCCTTGCCGCCGAAGTACCCGCCGATCACGCTCAACGCCCAGCCGGTCTTCGCCGCCAGCTCCCGGTACGTCAGCGGCGCACCGGCCCGCTGGCGGGCATGCCGCCGGCGCAGTTGCCGCAGCACCGCAGCCAGGCCGCCGGTGTCGTCAACCGCCGGCAGAGCCGCGAGAACGGGATCCGGCTGGTCGGCGTCCGGACCGTCGGCGTCGGCGACGGCGGCAACCGAGCTGGTCGGTGCGGGCGTCCCGGTGGCTCGCGGTGCGCCGGCGCCGGGTACCGGGGCCGACGACCGCCCGTCGAGTAGCGCCGCATGTGCTGCCTGCAGCTCCGGGCCGGGGTCGACGCCGAGTTCGTCGGCCAGGCAGCGGCGGGTTTCGCGGTAGTGCTCGAACGCCGCTGACCGCTGCCCCGCGGCGTGGTACGTGCGGATCAGGCGGGCCTGCGCGGCCTCGTCAAGCGGCTGGGCCGCCGCGGTCTCGGACAGGATCGGCAGCGCATCGGCGGCGGTGCCAGCGTGGATCAACGTCTCGGCGTAGCGGGCCAGCGCGACGCCGCGCTCCTGGGCCAGCGCGACGAGCTTGGGATGCCCGGCGAGCACGGCGATGCCAGCCAGCGGCCCGCCCCGCCACAGCCGCAACGCCCGGCCGAGCAGGTCGGCAGCGGCCGCCAGGTCGCCGGTGGCCCCGGCTCGCTCGGCCAGCCGCACCAGCTGCCGGAAGTAGGCCAGATCCAGCTGCTCGGCCGGCAGCCGGAGCGCGTACCCGCCGCTGACCAGCGGCAGCAGCAGGCTCCGGCTCCGCGGCCGGCGGCCGGCTTCCAGCAGCCGGCGCAGCCGGCTGACGTGCGTCTGCACGACGTTCACCGCCTGGGACGGCGGCTGCTGCGGCCACAGCACGTCGACCAGCTCGACGATCGGCACCGGCTGGCCGTCGGCCAGGGCGAGCAGGCCGAGCACCGCGCGCTGCCCGGACGGGCCGAGATCCACCTCGACTCCGGCGCGCCATGCCCGTAATGGACCGAGTACCTGGATCTGCACGACTTCCCCCAGACGTGCCGAAGACGTACCAAGTTTGACCCAGGTATCGGAATCGGTCCATGCCGGCCATCAACAGGCCGGCGGTGCGCCGGGCGGGATGTCGGGGCGCGATGACGGCCAGCGGCGCCCACCAGCCGGCCGTGCGGACTGCGGCGCGGGGGATAGGGCGACGGCGAGCTCACGGTCGTGTCGGCCTGCCTGGGTTTGACGCGCAGTCAGTTATGCGCATAACGTTATGCGCGTAACTAGTTCTGTGGGGAGAACCGTGGACTTCGAGCAAGCCGACAGCATCAACCAGGCCATCCGCCTGCTGAGCCTGCGCCATCGGGCCAGGGCCGCGGCCCTGCTGGCCCCGCTCGGCCTGCACCCCGGACAGGAGGCGTTCCTGCTCGAACTGGCCCGGACCGGTCCGATGATCCAGGCCCAGCTCAGCGAAGCGCTCGGCTGCGAACCGCCCAGTGTCACGCTCATGACCGGCAAGCTCGAGGCCTCCGGCCACATCCGCCGCACACCCGCCCCGTCTGACAAGCGCGCCAGCATCGTCGAACTCACCGACCGCGGCAACGCGCTCGCCGACCAGGTCAAGGACGTGTGGTGCGCTCTCGCGCAGGAGACCGTGACCGGCCTGCCCGCCGAAACCGTGGCGGAGCTACCCGGCATCCTGAACACCGTGACCGCCAACGTGGACACCAGGCGCCCCGCCCGCCCGCACGCCCGCCGGCACGGTCCGGTCGCGCAATCGCGACGGGCCGGCCGTACTGGTCAGGGCGCGCCGATGACTGGCGACTACCAGCCGAGCGGGCCGGGCTTCGTGCGCGAGCATGTCGAGCAGGTCGTGCGTACCGGCACGACCGACGGCGTCACGATGAAAGACCGGCCCGTGGTGCTGATGACCTACCGGGACGCCAAGACCGGCAAGATCCGCAAGACGCCGCTGACGCGGGTCGAACACAACAGCCGCTACGCGGCTGTCGCGTCCAATGGCGCCCAACCGACCAACCCGCAGTGGTACCCGAGCCTGCTCGCCGAGCCGGTCATCGAACTCCAGGACCGCACAGTGACCCGCCAGTACCGGGCGCGCGAAGTGTTCAGGGACGAGAAGGCCCTCTGGTGGCGCCGGGCGGTCGACGCCTTCCCGGACTACGCCGACTACCAGCGCACGATCGACCGGCAAATCCCGGTCCTCGTACTCGAACCAATCAGCCGGGCCACACCAGCCGACGACGGCACCGCGGCATAGCCGGCTCCCCTGGGCGCTGTCGGCCTGTCGGCCCACCCGCGGTCGACGCGGCCGGACTGGGCGACGTTCGGGCCGGCACGCCACACCGATGCCAACTTCCCCCAGCTACCCGACCCGCTCGAGTCGTCTGCAGTGACGGCGGCCGGTCGCAAGGTTGGGACGTTCGCCTCTGCTGCTGCCCGAGATCGGCGGCCTAGGGTCGGGGTTCGGTTGGCTGCGCTGACGATCTCGGTCCTCGCCGGGCAATGCAGTCGTTGGAGGCTGCGATGCGTAGCACCGCTCGGATACTTGCATTGGTGAGTGCGGCCGTGGTCGCGGCCGGAGGTGCACTTGTCGGTACCGCGGCTGCTGCCGCACCGGCGCCGGCATCGGTTTACCGGATCATCGACCTCGGCACGCGAGGCGGCGGTGGGTCGTCGTCGGCGGCTGCGATCAACGCGCGGGGTCACATCGCCGGGCAGAGCAACGGCCATGCGGTCCTGTGGCGCGACGGCCGGATCGTCGACCTCGGACTGCTGCCCGGCGGCGCCGTCAGCTTCGCCACTGACCTCAATGACCGCGATGAGGTCGTCGGGTATGCCGCAACGGCCGCCGGAACCACCCATGCGTTCGTGTGGCGCGACGGACGCATGCGTGATCTCGGCGCGATGGCCGGCGACAACAGCTACGCCTTCGGGATCAACAACGCCGGTGACATCGTCGGGTGGAGCGCCACCGAGGCCAACAACAACGGCCTGCATGCGATCCGCTGGCGCGGCGGGCGGATGATCGACTTGGAGCCTGACCTCCAGTACTCGATCGCGCGGGACATCACCGACGACGGCTGGATCGTCGGGCTCCGCTCAACACCGACCCACCCCGCCAACGCCTGGGGTGTGGCCTGGTGGCATGGCAGCGCGACAATGATCATGGCTGATACGGGGGACATGCCGATGGCGGCCAACGACCGGCACGAGGCCGTCGGCATCTTCGGCACGCTCGTGGCCGGCGGCCAGACGACACAGCTGCCCACACCGGCAGGCGCCACCGTCATCCAGGCCTACGGTCTGAACAACCGGACGCAGGTCGTCGGCTTCACTGACTTCACCGCCGTCTTGTGGGACCACGGCACGACGATCGAGCTACCCGGCTTGAGCGCCGGCGTCACCGGCGCCTACGACATCAACGACCGCGGCCAGATCGTCGGCACCTCCGCGACCACACCCGAGGGCATCAACCAGCACGCCGTCCTCTGGACCCACCCCTGACATCCGACCGACCCGCCGCCGAGCGCGCGGTGCGGCGTCGGCGCGTCAGGTGATCACGTCCCGAGCGCGTCGCCGGCGGCGGCCGGGCCGAGCGTGGCGATCGCCTCGATCTCGACCGGCGAGCCCAACGGGAGGGCCGCCACACCGATCGCCGAGCGGGCGTGCGACCCGGCCGGCCCCAGCACGTCGATCAGCAACTGGGAGGCGCCGTTGGCGACCAGGGACTGGTCGGTGAAGCCGGGGGCGCTGGCGACGAACACCGTGATCTTGACGAGCCGGGCGACGTTGTCCAGGGAGCCGGCGGCGGCCTGCAGTTGGGCGAGCACGTTCAGCGCAGCCGCCTGAGCGGCGTCCTGCCCGGTGGCGACATCGACCTCGGCGCCGAGTCGGCCGGTGGCGACCAGGTGCCCGTCCCGGGTGGCGATCTGCCCGGAGGTGTAGACGGTGCTGCCGTCGCGGACGTAGGGCTGGAAAGTGGCCAGGGCCGGCGGTGGGGGAGGCACCGTCAGGCCGAGCCGGGCGAGGCGATCCTCGGTTGTCGCGGATGTGGTCACGTCGCACTCCTGTCCTCGGGTGGGCATGCCCGGCCGCGGCCGCAGCCAGGTCCGTGATCAGTCGCGTGTGGACATCCGTTGCCGGCCGGCAACGGCTCACCAGTTACGGCCCAGCACCTTCTGCGCCGCGGCGATGCGCGCTTCGTCCCGCTGGTAGAACACCCACTGTTTGATCTTCTTGCCGCGGATCAGCCCGGCCCGGCTGAGCACCTTCAGATGCTCGCCACAGGTCGGCTGGCTCACCCCGAGCTTCTCGGCGATGAACTGCGAGCACACCCCGTCCCGCACCAGGTCCCCGTCGACCTGCGGCGGGAAGTGCGCGCGCGGGTTACGCAGCCACTCCAACACCAGCAGCCGCTTCTCGCTGGCCAGCGCCCGAAGCAGGTCCACGTCCAGCACCAAGCCATTATGCAAACTAGCTAAATGCCTGTCTAGGTTAGAGTTCGCCCGTGCTGATCAAGGTGACATCGTGACCGCGGCGCTCGACCCCGCCCGCTGGGAGTTCGGCGTCGCCGAGAACCGCCCGCGCGCCATGGCCGGCACCGGCGTCGACGCCGTCATCTGCGCGCGACGCCTGCCCTGACGTCGCGGACCGGCCGCATCATTCCTGCAACATTTCTGACTACCTCCGCGGAACACCCTTGCCGGGCAGTTCGAGCCAGAGCGTCGGTCGGGAGGCTGGGGTGGGCACAGCGGTTGTCGTGCTGTTCGTTGGATGTCTGATCGGACTGGGCTGGCGGCGCCCGGCTCGGGGCGGCCCGGCCCGCCGGCACCGACCCGTCGCGGCCGTGGCCGCCGCGGCGCTGGTCGGTACGTCGCTCGCGGTCCTGCCGCAGTTGGCCGAGCCGGCGGCGGCCGCCCTACCGCCGGGCGTCGGGCAGTACGTCCCGCTGGCGCCGGCCCGGATCGTCCCCAACGGGGTCCCCAACCAGCTGGTCGACCCGGGCGCCGAGTTCAAGTTCACCGCGGTCGGCGTCGGCGGGGTGCCGGCGACCGGGGTGGCGGCGGTGCAGTTCCAGCTCTCCACCGTCAGCGCCGGGTCCGGAGCGCTGGTCGCGTTCCCCTCCGGGATCGCCCGGCCGAACACCTCCACCGTCAACTACCGGCCCAGCATCGCGTCCGCCAACGACGTCATGGTCCGGCTCGGCACCAACAACCAGGTGTCGATCCTGAACCTGACGAACACGACCGCCGCGGCGAACGTGTTCGTGGACATGATCGGCTACTTCACCGCCGTCGGGGCCACGACCGCCGGCTCGACCTACGTTCCGCTCAGCCTGACCCCGCAGTCACTGTCGCTGGTCAGCAACACGGCGGTCAACGGGATGAGCACGTTCGAGGCGGCGCCGCTCGGCCGGGTCGGCGTGCCGCTCAGCGGCGTGACCGCGGTGATGGCACAGGTGCACGTCGAGACGCCGACACCGGCGCAGGGTGGCCGAGCCGGGTTCGCGTCGGTCTTCCCCGGCCCCGCACGGCCGGTGCCCCAGACCTCCGACATCAACTACGGCACCGACGTCGAGTACATGAACCTCGTCCCGGTGAAGCTGGCTCCGGACGGCAAGTTCCGGGTCTTCGTGACGAGCGGTGTCTTCCTGACCATCTACATCGTGGGCTACTACCGGGACGGCGGCGGATCGGTGTTCACCGGCCTGAACCCGGTGCGCCTGCACGACACCGACACCACCCCCGGCCCGATGCCCATCCCGGTGCCCGCGGGCGGCTCCATCACGGTGCCGATGCTGGGTCGGGGCGGCATCCCGGCGACCGGCGTGACCGCGGTCTCGTACAACCTGACCTCGGTGGGGGCGGGTACCGCCGGCACGACCGGTGAGCTGATCGCGTACCCGGCGGACCTCCCGCAGCGGCCGAACTTCCCGAGCAACCAGTTCCGCGCCGGCATCGCGTCGCCTGTGCAGCAGGTGACCAAGGTCGGGGCGGGCGGCATCAAGATCGACAACTTCGGCTTGACCCCGGTCCGGGTGATCGTCGACGTCAGCGGCTACTACGCCACCACCGGGCCGGTGCCGGGCGCGCCCACCGGCGTCACCGCGGTCGCCGGCAACGGCACCGCGACCGTGTCCTGGCGCGCCCCGACCACCGGTGGCACCCCGACCGGGTACGCCGTACAGGCCAGCCCGGGCGGCCCGCTCACCCAGGTCAACGGCACCGCGACCACCGCACAGGTAACCGGGCTGAGCAACGGCACCGACTACACGTTCACCGTCGCGGGCCTCAGCAGCACCGGCATCGGGCCGTTCTCCGCGCCGTCGGGCACCGTGACGCCCAGCGCGCCGCAGCCACCCGGGCCGCCGCTGATCACCGACGTGTCGCCCCGGGACGGCGCGCTACGGGTCAGCTGGTCCGCCCCGAGCATCGGCAGTTCCGCGCTCACCAGCTACCGCATCACCACCCAGCCGGCGACCACAACGACACCGGCCGGCCCCGACGCCACCGAGGCGGTCGTCGGTGGCCTGGTCAACGGCCAGCGGTACGCGGTAGTCGTGACCGCGGTGAACGGGGTCGGCGTCGGCGTGCCCGCGACGCCATCCCAGCCGATCGCGCCGGAGCCGGCAACCGCGCCGCTCGCCCCGACGGTCACCGCGCTCGTGCCGGGCAACGCGCGGGTGACCGTGCAGTGGGTGCCACCACTGGACGGCGGTGCGCCGATCACCGGCTACACGGTCACCGCGAACCCTGGTGCGGTCACCGTGCACACCGCCGCCGACACCACGGTCGCGGCGGTTCCCGGCCTGACCAACGGCACCGCGTACACCTTCTCGGTGGTGGCGGCGAATTCCGCCGGGGCGAGCGAGCCGGGCACCGCGGGGCCCGTCACGCCGGCCGCCACGCTGCCGCCGGGCGCACCGACCCACGTACGCGCCGCGGTCTCCGCCGCCGGCTCGGTCCGGGTCGAATGGGAGGCACCCGGCACCGCCGGCACCGCCGCCATCAGCAGCTACACCGTCACCGCCAACCCGGGCGGGGCCACCGCGACCGCACCCGCCGCCGGCACCGCCGCCACCGTCACCGGGCTCGACCCGGCAACCGGGTACACCTTCACTGTGCGGGCCGTCAGCGCCGCCGGGACCGGCCCGGGCAGCGACCCGACCGGTGCGCTCGCCCCGGCGCTCACCGTCGCGGCCGCGCCGATCGTGCTCTCGCCCGCGTCCCTGGTCACGCTGCGGGCGCTGCGCTCGGCCACCCTGGAGTTCGAGCAGCCCCCGGGCCAGGTGACCGCGCTGCAGCCCGGGCAGATCATCGTGGCCCGGCCGGCCGCGCAGGTCCCGACCGGCCTGCTCCGGGCGGTCACCGCGACCAACACCACGAACGGCATGTTCGTGGTCAGCACCCGCGGCGCGACGATGACCGAAGTCCTGTCGGTCGGGTCAATGGTCTCGGATTCCACTGTGGACACCGGCGACGTCGCTTCGTTCGTACCGACCCGGCCGGGTGTCCGGCTGCGCCAGCCGATCATCGCCGGCCGCACAGCCGCACAGGGTGCGCCACGCGCCGATCCCGGCGCCGCGCCGGCCGGGGTCTCCGGTTCGGTGGGGATCAGCGACGGCGCGCTGGTGCTGGAAGTCGAGGGCTCGCTGTACGGGGACGGCGCGGTGCCGCTCGGCGGGAAGATCGAGGCGCAACTCGCGATCACGCCGCTGCGCCGCCACCGCATCTACATCCGGCCCGGTGGCATCGACACCGAGTTCGGGCTCAGCGCCCTGGTGGAGGGGGAGGTACAGGCAAAGGGCGGCATCGGTCGGGACTTCCAAGCGGAGACCCCGATCGGCTTCCTGCGAACGAGGTGCATCGTCGTCCAGGCCGGACCGCTGCCGGTGGTCATCTGCCTGGAGGTCACGATCAACGTCCGGCTCAGCGGGCAGTTGACGGTCGGGATGGCGTACAACGCCTCCTTCTCCCGCGAGTTCGGCGGCCTGCTGACCTCGCACAACCTCGATGTGGACGCGCACGGGATCAACCAGGAGGGACGCAACTCGGGCACCGGCCACCAGGCGTACGTCGACGCCAGCGTGCGGCTCGGCCTCCCGATCGAGTTCGGCTTCTTCCTGTACGACGCCATCGGCCCGCAGCTCGTGCTGCAGCCCTACCTTGAGCTCCTGACCGACACCACCCAGGCACCGCCGTCGGAGCTCCGGCTCGGGCTGTCGGTCGGGGTCACGTTCAGCCTCAGCCGGCTGCTGGGCGGGCGGGAACTGCTGCGAGTCGACGACCTGCTGAACTTCTTCGTGTCGCTGTGGAAATCTGGTAGCACCGGCGTGCTGATCGCGTCAGACCACCCCGACCAGGAGACCCTGGTCCGCGAGCCGGTGCAGTTCAGCCTCCGGGGGTACGGCGGCTTGCCCGACAACGTGCCGGTCACCTGGCGGGTCATCGAGGGCGTCGGCGCGATCGACGCCACCGGCCGGTACGTCAGCGAGGACATCGGTCATGCCGTCATCCAGGGGGTTCCCGCCACCCTGCAGGCCGAGCCGGTCCTTGCCGGGGTGAACGTCGGGCCTAACGTCCCGACCCAGCCCCGGGCGGTGCGGGCCGTCACCGGGCGGCTGTCCGCAGACCTCGCCTGGACCCCGCCCGCCAGCGACGGCCGGTCACCGATCACCGGTTACGCCGTGACCGCGTTCCCGCCGATCGGCACGCTGCGGACCGACGCGGCCACCACCTCGCTGCACGTCGGCCACCTCGACCCCAGCGTCCGCTACGCGTTCGCGGTCCGGGCGATCAACGCGGTCGGCCCGAGCGCCGCGGTGCTGGTTGGGCCGGTGCAACCCCAGGAAGCGCTGATCCAGCTCGGCGGGCCCGGCGACGTGGCCGTCGATGCCGACGGCGCGGCCGACACCGCGGCGATGGCCGGGCGTGGCGGGGTGCGGCTGTCCGGCGACGGCCGGTACGCCTTCTTCATCACCCGCGGCACCAGCAACCTGGCCCCGCCGGAGGTGGCCGCCCCGGGCAACTTCAACCTCTATCTGCTGCGGAAGAACCTCGGCACCGGCGTGATCGACCTGGCCTCCCGCGGCCCCGATGGCCGCACCCCGCAGCCGGTGAAGCAGAGCTACGACCCGAACGGCTTCCTGAACGGCATCACCGACTTCGTCACCTTCGACGTCAACCGGGACGGCTCGGTGGTCGTCTTCATCGCGGACCCGGTCGCGATCATGGTGCACGACCTCGACCAGCACAGCACCTGGACGGTGCCGGTCAACGGCGCCGCCGACGCCAGCCCCAGCCGCGTGATCATCAACGACTCCGGTGCGGTCATCGCGTACACCGCCTTCATCGGGCGCCCGCACCTGTTCCGGGCCACCTCGGCCGGGCGGACCCAGATCGACACCTGCACGGTCGGCGACTGCGTCATGGGGTTCGACATGGCCGGGGACGGCAACCGGTTCGTCACCGTCGAGGACGACGAATTCAACAACAAGCACCTGATCGTGTACGACGTGGGCGGCGGCCGGATCGACCTCACGCCCCCCGTGCCGTGCTGCGAGGGCTCCGTCGACGCGAACTCCGAGCCGCGGATCTCCGGTGACGGCTCCACGGTCGCCGCGGTGCACAGCCGCCTGGGCTTCGACGGGCTGGCCGTGGTCCGGGTGGCAAGCGGACGGCTGACCTCGTTCGACATCGTCGCGCCGTACGACGGTGACGCGCGGTTCAACACCCTGCTTCCCCGCGACCTGAGCCGGGACGGGCGGATCTTCGCGTACAACTTCCCGAACCCGCCGAGCGGGGCGGAGGAGCCGGACAACCTGCTGGGTGGCTATGTGTTCAACCAGGCCGCCAGCGGCAGCGTCCGGCTGCCCGGCCCCACCGCGAACCACGGGGAGTCGCTGCTCGACCTCAGCGACGACGGCTCACTCGCCGCCTGGACCCGCTGCGCGAACCCGCCGGGCCGGACCTGCTCGGCTGGGCCGGGGGCGTGGGTGCAGCGGTACGGCTGATCGGCCGGGGTAACGGGCGGCTCCGCCGCCTGCGCCGGCGGGCGCGGGCGGCGGAGCCGTATTCCGACCGGGGCGCCGGGATGAGCCGCATCCGGGTGCTCCTGCCACCTGGCATACGGCGGAAATGGGGTGGGCGGGTTGGTCGGCGATGCGTCAGGATCAGCCCCGATGCCCGAAGATTTGAAGTCGGCAGGGCCGCCAGGGATCACCTTCGGCGTGCTGGGGCCCGTTGAGATCTGGGCCGGTGAAACCCGGCTCGACCCCGGTACGCCGCGGCAGCGCGCGATCGTCGCCGCCCTCGCCGTGGACGCCGGCGCCGCCGTACCGACGGACGTGCTGGTCCGCCGGGTCTGGGGGGACGAGCCGCCGGCCGGGGCGCGGCGGGCGCTGCAGAGCTACCTGGCCCGGATCCGCCGGCTGGTCGCGGTCGGCGGCAACGGGGACGCGCCCAGGGTGATCCGCCGCGGTGGGGGTTACCTGCTCGACGTGGACCGGCGGCGGGTGGACGCGCACCGGTTCACGGCGCTGGTGGAGCGGGCGCGTGATCCGGGCTGCCCGGAACCGGAGCGGGCGGCGCTGCTCGCCGACGCGCTGGACGCCTGGCGCGGTGAGCCCCTGATGGGGGTGGCCGGCGAGTGGGCGGAGCGGACCCGGGAGGCCTGGCAGCGGCAGTACCTCGGTGCCGTGGTCGCGTGGGCGCAGGTCGAGCTGAACACCGGCGACCCGGACGTGGTGATCGCCCGGCTGACCGGCCTGGTCGGGCGGTACCCGCTGGTCGAGCCGGTCACCGCGGCCCTGATGCGGGCGCTGGCCGCGGCCGGGCGGGCCGCTGAGGCGCTGGACTGCTACACCGCCATCACCCGCCGGCTGGTCGACGACCTCGGCGCCGACCCTGGCACCGAGCTGCGCGAGGTGCACCAGGCGCTGCTGCGCGGCAGCCTCGATCGGGCGCCGGCTCCGCGCACCGGCGGGGCCAGCGTCCCCCGGCGCCCGGTGCCGGCCCACCTCCCCCCGGACGTGTACGGCTTCACCGGCCGGACCGCCCAGCTCGACGCGCTGGACGAGCTGCTGGCGCGGGCCGCGGACCAGCCGACCGCGGTGGTGATCTCCGCCCTGTCGGGCACCGCCGGGGTCGGCAAGACCGCGCTCGCCGTGCACTGGGCCCACCAGGTCAGCAAACAGTTCCCGGACGGCCAGCTCTACGTCAACCTGCGCGGCTTCGGCCCCGGCAGCTCCCCGCTGCCCCCCGACCGCGCGGTCCGCACCTTCCTGGAGGCACTGGGCGTACCCGCCGGCCGGATCCCCGTCAGCCTGGACGCCCAGGTCGGGCTCTACCGTAGCGAGCTGGCCGGCCGCCGGATCCTGATCGTCCTGGACAACGCTCGCGACGCCGACCAGGTCCGGCCGCTGCTGCCCGGCACCCCGACCGCGTTCGCGTTGATCACCAGCCGCAACCAGCTGACCAGCCTGGTCGCCGCCGAGGGAGCCCAGCCCATCGGCGTCGACCTGCTCACCCCGGCCGAGGCGCACGAACTGCTGGCCCACAGGCTGGGCGCCGACCAGGTCGCGGCCGAGCCGGCGGCGGCCGCGGAGATCGCCGCCCGGTGTGCCTGGCTGCCGCTGGCGCTCGCGGTCGCCGCTGCCCACGCCGCCGCGCACCCGAGCTTCCCGCTCGCCGCGCTCGCCGCGCGGCTGCGTGCCGCCTCCCCGCTGGACACGCTCACCGGCGGTGATCCCACTACCGACGTAAGGGTGGTGTTCGACAGGTCCTACGACGCGCTGACGCCGGCCGCGGCGGCGCTGTTCCGGCTGCTCGGGCTGACCGGCGCGGCCGAGGTGTCCGCGGCCGCGGCGGCCAGCCTCGCCGGTCTCCCGCTCCCGGTCGCCCAGACCCGGCTTGCCGAGCTGGCCACCGCGAGCCTGCTCACCGAGCCGGCACCGGCCCGGTACGGGCTGCACGACCTGCTCCGTGGGTACGCCGCGGACCGCACCGCGCAGCTCGACGGGGACGCCGACCGGTCCGCCGCGATCGGCCGGCTCATCGATCACTACCTGCACAGCGCGGACGCCGCCGCCTGGCTGCTGAACCCGCACCGCGACCCGGGCGAGCTCGACCCGCCGCTGCCGGGCGTCACCGTCGCGGAGTTCGATGGTCAGCCGGCGGCGCTGGCCTGGTTCAGCACCGAGCGGACCGCGCTGCTGGACGCGGTCGAACTGGCCGCCCGGCACGGTTTCGACGACCACACCTGGCGGCTGGGCCGGTGCGGGACCACGTGCCTGGACGGGCCGGGCCACCGGCACGACGCGCTGGCCACCCAGCGCACCTCGCTCGCCGCGGCGCGGCGGCAGGGCCGGCAGGACGCGGAGGCCCGCATCCTGCGCTCGATCGCGATCGTGCTCTACCGGATGGGCCAGCTCGACGAGTCCCACCAGCACAGCCAGCAGGCGCTGGCGCTGGCGGTGGCGGTCGACGACCCGCTGGTGCAGGCCCGCTGCCTCGGCGACCGGGCGGTGCTGCTCACCGCGTCGGGCCGGCACGAGGACGCGCTGCGGGCCGGCCAGCAGGCGCTGGAGCTGTACCGGGCCGCGGGACGACCCGCCGGGGAGGCGGCGGCGCTGAACTCCATCGGCTGGTCCTACGCCGAACTCGGCGACAACGCGGCGGCGCTGGCGCACTGCCGGGAGGCGCTGACGATCCAGGAGGAGATCGACGACCGGCTGGGCGCGGCGGACACCCGGAGCAGCATCGGGTTCGTCCTGCACCAACTCGGCGACCACCCCGCGGCGATCACGCACTACCAGCGCGCTCTCGGGCAGTACCGCAAGTTCGGCGACCGCAGCCTCGAAGCGGCCACGCTGAAGCGGCTCGGCGACACCTATCAGGCCGCCGGCGACCCGACCGCCGCCCGGTCGACCCGGCGGCTCGCGCTGAGCATCCTCACCGACCTCGACGACGCCGACGCCGTACGGGCCAAGCTGCGCGACCTCGACCTCGACCTCGCCGACGACGATGAGCAGGTCGCCCCTCCGCTCGGACCGCGGTAGCAGGCCGCCGCCGGCACCGGCGGCCGACCCGGTGGCGCCGGTGGTGTGGCACGGACAGGGGAGCCGGGTTGGTGGTCCGCGGCCGTAGCGTCGTGGCCATGGCAGAGCTGATGATCCGGTTCCATGCGACGTCCGCCGAGCTGGCCGAGTGGCTGCGGGCCCTGATGGCCGGTGCGGGTGTGTCGGTGACCGCGGTGCGGTTCGGGCCGTTCGGGGTCGCTCCGGTCGGGGCAGGCGACCTGGTGGACGTGCTCGCCGACGGCCGGGTCCGCCGGCTGGCTGTCACGGCCGAGCAGCCGCTGCTGGCCGTCGAGCAGCACAGCGCCTTCCTCGCTGCGAACCCCGCGGCGCTGCTGATCGACGTCGGTCGGCGGGAGCCGGCGGGCCTGCGCGAGACCTGGCTGACCGCCCGTACCCACGACGCCGCCGCACTGCGCCGCTGGCGCGAGTTCGCCGACACGGTCGGTGCCGCGACCGAGCCCACCGGCCGGTTGGACGCCCCGACCGCGCGCCGCTGCACTCCGGCGGCCGCGGCGCTGGCCGCGCAGGGCGTCGCACTGCTGCCGGTCGCCGGTCCCGCCGCCGACCCGACCGCGAGCGGTGCCACCGGTCCGGTCCCGATGACCGCCTCCGTGCCCGCGCCCGGACCCGCAGGACCACGCCGGTGGGTCCGGGCCTGACCACCGCGCGGCACTGCCGCCGATAGGCCACCCCGGGTTCGCCGCCAGCTCGCGCCGGCCCAGGTGCCGATCGGCTGCCCACGCGGGCGCTTGAGGGCAACCCGGGCGGCACGTCCGGATGCCCGGCAGGTCCTGTGCGGGCAGCGGTCGCTGAGGTAGGCCTGTCTGATGGGGGACGATCGCGTGGATCGGCCGCGGCCGGTTCAGGAACAGACGTCGGCGCGCCGGGTCGGCCCGGCCGCATCGTCCGGTTCGGACCGGTTCGGTGCCGGGATGCTGGGGCTGCAGGTCGCG
The DNA here is from genome assembly GCA_963714145.1 of uncultured Actinomycetota bacterium. Taxonomy (GTDB): domain Bacteria; phylum Actinomycetota; class Actinomycetes; order Mycobacteriales; family CADCTP01; genus JBBWZH01. The sequence goes on from OY970235.1 coordinate 1,814,065, forward strand.
GCGGGCAACCGGGCGGTTGGCCGCTGGTTGGCCGGGTCGGCGCCGCCGGTGGTGGCCAGGGACGCGGTGAGCCCGGGTGGTGCCGCGTCGGCCGGGCTGGTGGTGGAGGACGGCGTCGAGCCGGAGCCGCACCAGCAGCGCCGCGGTGAGTTCCTGGCGACGATGCGTGCCGCGGTGCTGGCTGAGCTGCGTTCGACAGTGGCGGGGACGCCCTGGGACGCCCCGTCGGAGTCCGAAGTGGACGCCGAACTGTCCCGCTACGCCGGGCTCGACGCCGCCGGCCTGGAGCAGGCGGTCAAGCGGGAGGTGCCGGCGGCGGCCGGTGCCGCCAGCGCCGGTGCGCTGGTGGCGGCCGGGGCCGGCCGGGTCCGGGCCGAGCTGGTGGCCGACCTGTCCGGCGGGGTGGCCAGCACGGTGGGTGGGCTGGCGGGCCGGGCGGCGGCGGTGGTCGACCAGGTGGCGGCCGGCGCGCGCAGTGTGCTGGCCGGGATCGGTGCCCTGTTCAACCGGCGCGGGCCGCGTATCGGCGGGTCGCCGGTGCCGGCCGACGTGCTGAGCCGGCTTGGCCCGGGGCAGGCACTGGACGGTACGACGAGGGCCGGCATGCAGCACGCGCTGGGCGCCGACCTGTCCGGGGTGCGGGTGCATTCCGACGCGGCGGCCGCCGGGCTGGCCGAGGAGCAGGACGCCCGGGCGTTCGCGGTGGGCCGGCACGTGGCATTCGGGCCCGGCGAGTACCAGCCCGGCACGGTCCTCGGCGATGCGTTGCTCGCCCACGAGCTCGCGCATGTCGTCCAGCAGGACGCCGGTGACGGGATGCTGCGCGATGACGGGGCGGGCGCGCCGACCGGGGTCGAGGAAGGTGCCGACCGGGCGGCGGCGCAGGCGGTGCGGACGCTGTGGGGGGTCGGGCCCGAGGTGGCTCCGGTGCTGGCTGACGCCGCCCCGCCGGCCCGGGGCGGGGCCCGGCCGGGGGTGCACCGGTGCAAGCGATCCCCGACGCCGGCGCCGACCGAGCACCACAACCTGCCCGGCGACACCGCGCCGCTGTCGGCGCCCGGCGAGCAGGTGCTGTTCGGCGCGCTCTACCAGAGCACCAGGCCGCTCGATTTCGAGATGCTCTACGTCGCGCAGGGCGCCGCGTTCGACGCGTCCGGCGGCCCGACCTCGAAGACCATCGACGGGCTGGCCGTGGCGCACCAGCCGATGTTCATCCCGGCCGACTGGACCGGGACACCGATCACCGTCGAGTTCAAGATCCGCCGCAAGAGCGACGCGGCGATCGTGGCGACCAAGACCTGGACGTTCGGCAAGAAGCGGTTCTTCCCGACCACCCTGCTGGAGTTCGAGCACGGCCCGCAGCCACTGTCCGCCGGCGCGCCGACCTCCTTCGTCTACCAGCTCGAGCCGCAGCCCCCGGCCGGCTGGACCGGGGGCCCGACCGGCCCGTACTACCAGCATGAGACCGTGCTGGAACGGTTCGAGGGCAACAACTGCAACGTGCGGCCGGAGGAGCTCACCGCCGAGGTCCGCCGGGACCACCCGGACTTCAGCAGCTCCGCGGCGATCGCCGCGTTCTTCTTCGCGATCGACTCGTTCAACGCCAGCTTCACCGTCGACCGGTCCGACGCCATCACCGACATGCACTCCGCCGGCGTGTTCATCACCCAGGCGGCGAGCCTGATGCGCTCGCTGACGACGCCGAAGGCCATCGAGTGGGATCTCGTCCAGGTCTACGAGGTGGAGCCCGGCAAGTTGCTGGCCAGGTACGTCATCCGGCGCCGGCTGGCGGGCGACGGCCGGGTCACGATCGAGAAGATCCGGCAGTGAGCCGCCCGCCGCGGTTCGCCGACCCCCGCCGTGCCTTCCACGCGTGGGGGCTGCTCGGGCTGGTCGCGGCGATCCTGCTCGGCGCGACGCTGACCGTCGCCGGCGGGCGTTCGCTGGCCATGACCGGTGTGCTCGCGGTCGCCGCGGTCACCGCGTCCGGCCTGCTCGTCGCCGGCAGCACCCGCCGTGGTGGCAGTCGGCTCGTCTACTACCACCACGAGCTGACCATCCTCGCGGTCAGCGGCGCGTTGCTGGCCCTGGCCGGCGGGCCGGTGCTGGCCTATCTGGACATCACCGTGCTGGCCGTCGGCGCGTTCCTCGTCTTCGGCCGGCTGGGTTGCCTCGCCGTAGGCTGCTGCCACGGCCGCCCCGCCGGCCACGGCGTCCGGTACACCCCGGCGCACGCCGCCGCCGGCCTGCCCGCCCACCTGGTCGGCGTCCCGCTGCTACCGGTTCAGGCGGTCGAGTCCGCCGGCGTGCTCGCCACCGTGGCCGCCGGCTGCGTGCTGATCCTGCACGCCGCCCCCGGGGCCGCGCTGGCCTGCTACGTAGCCGGCTACGGCGGGCTGCGGTTCGGTCTGGAGTTCCTCCGCGGCGACGCCGGACGGCCGTCCTGGGCCGGCTTCACCCAGGCGCAGTGGATCTCGTTGGCGCTCTGCGCGCTCGCCGTGGCCGGGCACCGGGCCGGCCTGCTACCGCCGATCGGCTGGGACGAGCCGGTGCTGGTGGCCCTGCTCGGCGCGATGCTCACCGCGGCCGGCCTGCGCCGCCGTGCGGCCTCGGCCCACCGGCTGCGCGACCCGCAGCACGTCGCGGAACTCGCTGCCACGCTGGCCGCACTGGCCCGGCCCGGTCCGCCGGTCCGGGCGACGTCCCGTGGGCTGCACCTGTCCGCCGGCCGGACCGCGACCGGGACCGGCCTGGTGACCCACTACGCCCTGTCCGCCCGGCCCGACCCACTCACCGTCCGCCAGGCCAGGACCGTGGGCGCCGTCCTCGGCCGACTCCAGGACTGCCGGCCCACCCTCCTCCCCGGCGCCACCCCGGGCCTCTTCCACCTGCTCATCCCACCCCTGGGCCGGCCTGACGACGTCCCGGCCGGTCGGGGGACCGCCAGTCGGGGCGGCGGGGTCAAAGCACGACCGCGCTGACCGGCTGGCATTGTTGATTCCTCCGCCTCGCGGCCTACCGCGACGGAGCGACGCGCGTCAGGGCCGTGACTGGCATGACAAGGAGCGTTGTGACATAAGCGAAGCGCCCGTTCGCTGCCATGCTTGGGTGGTGTGGTCGGCTTCGATGATGGGGGAGAATCCGTGAAAACAAACGACAGTAGGCTTCGCGCGCCTTGGCGGCGTGCCCGGCGGTGGTTACTGCTGCTTACGGTGGTCGCGGTGGCCGCCCTGGGTGGTGCGCTGGTCAGCCAGACGGCGGCCAGCGCGGCGCCCGCTCCGGTCCGGCTCACTTCCGCATCCTGCCCGACCGACATTGTGCAGGGCCAGAACAGCGGCTGCGTAACCGAATTGCAGAACCTGCTCAACGCGCACGGTGCTGGCCTGGTGGTGGACGGCGACTTCGGCGGCAACACGCTGGCCGCGGTCCGCAACTTCCAGTCCGCAGTAGCGATAGCCGTGGACGGCCGGGTCGGCCCGATCACCAAGTCGAAGCTGTATGACACCACCGGGGGTGCTCCGGGGGCCATCAACCTGAACTCGGCCTCCTGCCCGTCCGACGTGGTCCGCGGGCAGGTCGGCGGCTGCGTCACCGAGCTGCAGCGGCTGCTGCGCGAGCACGGCTACACGCTGGAACTCGACGGCGACTTTGGCCCGGACACCGAGAGCAAGGTGCGCAGCTTCCAGTCCGCGCAGGGACTGGCGGTGGACGGCCGGGTCGGCCCGAACACCAAGCGGGCGCTGTACGACACCGACCAGGGCGTCGGGCAGGCGCTCGACCTGCGTTCGGCCGCCTGCCCGAACAACATCGTCGAGGGGATGTCCGGCGGCTGCGTGTCCACGCTGCAGGCGCTGCTCAACGGCAAGGGCCAGAGCATCGCGGTGGACGGCGACTTCGGGCCGCGGACCCGGCAGGCGGTGGTCAACTTCCAGTCCTCGGCCGGGATCTCGGTGGACGGCGAGGTAGGTCCGCAGACCAAGGCCGCGCTCTACTCGAACATCGGCGGTGGCGGCGGCAACGGCGCACCGGCCCCGATCAACCTCAACTCCGGCTCCTGCCCGAGCAACATCGTGCAGGGCCAGCACGGCGGCTGCGTGACAGAGCTGCAGACACTGCTCAACCACCACGGCGCCTACCTCGCGGTGGACGGCGACTTCGGCCCGAACACCCGGCAGGCGGTACTCGACTTCCAGTCGGCGGCCGGGATCTCCGTGGACGGCGAGGTCGGTCCGCAGACCAAGGCGGCGCTGTACGGCGCCGCGCTGCCGCCACCGCCCCCGCCGGCCGGCGGGGGTGCGGCGAACGTTCTGCACGTGGCCGAGGGCGAGCTCGGCACCGTCGAGGGCAGCGCCCGGGCGAACTCGTACGGGTCGGCGGTCGGCCTGTCGCTGTCCACCAGCGGCTACGCCTGGTGCGCCACCTTCGTGAGCTGGGTCGCCAAGCAGACCGGGGCCACCAGCCGGCGCGGCACCTACGTCTACAACTTCGTCGACGCCGCCCGCAACAACAGCTACGGCCTGTCGGTGACCGAGAGCCCGCGGCCCGGTGACATCGTCGCGTTCGACTGGGACGGCAACGGCAACTTCCACCAGAGCAACGAGCACATCGGCTTCGTCCGCACGTTCTCCAGCGTGAACTCGTTCACCACCGTCGAGGGCAACACCGGCAAGCCCGGCGGCGGCCCGGACGGCGTCTGGTCCAAGACTCGCGGCCGAGGCAACGGCTACCTGGTGGTGTTCATCCGAATCGGCGGCTGACCCAGGCTCCGGGCCGCTTCGGCGGCCCGGAGCATGGGTCAGCCCGTGCTCAGGTCATTGACGCCGGCCAGGCAAGGAGTTCGTCGACGAGCTGCCCGCCCGGCGGCGCGCTGCCAGCCGCCGTGTGATCACTGTGGACAGTGCCAGCGTCCACTGTGGACGCTCCGACGACCGGTCACGGCAACTGCCCCGCCCGGTCGACGACCGCCAGCTGGCGGAGGGCGGAGGCGTTGATGACCGTGCCCGCCCGGCCCCTCGCGCCGTCCTCCAGAGCGACGAGTCGGTCGCCGATGCAGGCGTACGTCTTCGGGTCGAACAGCAACTCCTGCCGCACCCGTTGGCTGTCGCCGGATCCGCCGAACCTGACCGTGCGGCCAATTCCGATCGCCGGCCGTCCCAGGTAGTCGGTAGCGCCGGAGTCGGCGTGCACGCCCGGCATCATCGCCACCGCGTCGAAGGCGGCCGACTGCTGCCGCGGCGGAAGGTAGCTACCGGTCAGCAGGTCGAACGCTCGCACGAAGGGGTCGTGCGTTCCGCCTCCCTCATTGGGGATGGGCGTGTTGAGGTACTGCAGCATCGCGCCGGCATCGGTCGGCAGGTCGGACCGGTAGGCCGGCATCGGCGTGCAGCGGTCGACGATGCCGGGAGGCTGTGGGCTCATGGTCACCACCGCTCCCGGGTACGCGCAGCCCGGGAACGGGGTGTCCCGCACCCCGTCCGGCCGGGCTGGCGGGGGTGGCCACGGGTCGCGGAACAGCCCCGTGTGGCGGCCGTCGACCGAGAGCCAGCTCTGCGAGCGGTATTGCTGTGGCGGCAGGTTGCGGTCCGCGAACCACCCCGCCTTGACGACCCGGTCGAAGTAGAGGAACTGGTCGGGGCGGGCCCGCAGGGCCGGTGCCCGCGCCGCGGCCGCGGCGGCCCGGTGCAGGATCTGCGCGGCCGCTGCCTCGGCGGCCGGCGGCCGGTCGCCGAAGCCGACCACGCCGCCGGCGACCAGGCCACCGGCCAGCACCGCGGTGAGCGCGGCCGCGACACCCAGCCGCAGCCGCCGCGGCGATCCGCGCACCCGCCGCAGCGGGCCTACCGAGGCCGACACCGCTGCCGGAACCGCGGTATCGGTGTCACCGCCGCCCGGACCGCTCGGCAGACCGGCCAGCACCCGGGCGCGCAGCGGGGACGGCTCGGGCACCTCCGGGTCGAGTTCCGCGCCGAGCGCGCGCAGCATCGTCATCTCGTCCATGTCCACTCCTAGGCGCTGTCGTCGGTGTCGCGGGTCGGATCGTCGCCGCCGAGGGCCGCCCGCACCGTCCGGCGGGCGCGGTTGAGCCGGGACCGGACCGTCCCGATGGGGATGTCCAGCGCGTCCGCGACCTCCTGGTAGCTGAGGTCGCCCCAGGCGACCAGCAGCAGCACATCCCGGTCGCCCGGCGCGAGGTCGGCCAGTGCCCGGGCCAGCCGACCCCGCTGGGCCGCCGCGGTCACGCCGTCGGCCACCCGCTGCTCCGGACCGTCGACCGGCCGGTCCGGCCCGGTACGCCGCAGCGCGCGGTACCGGATGAGTTCGGTCCGCTGCCGGCGGGAAATCTCCTTGCTGAGGATGCCGAACAGCCACGGCCCCGCGTCGGGCCGCGTCAGGTCGTACCGCGTGCGGGCCCCGAACGCGACCAGGAACGCATCGGCCACCGCGTCCTCGGCGGTGTCCGCGCCGAGCCGCCGGCAGGCGTACCGGTAGAGCCGTCTCACATGCCGGTCGTAGACCGCCGCGAACCGTTCGCCGTTCACCAGCGAGGCCCGGACCAGCTCGGCGTCGCTGACCTCGGTCGCCTCCTCCGGCACGACGCTCAACATCGGGTTCGGATCGTCGGTGTGCGCTGCACATGTCCTCCCTAGGACGTCGGGGTTCACACCCTTTCTCGCCACTGACAGCCTTCCGCGTTCACCGAAGGCGGCCGGCACACCCGCCTCCCCGGCCCGGGGACGACGTGCCTGAGACCGCGCCCGCGGGTCCAGCGGCCTCCCCGTGCGCGGCCGCGGACACGGCTGACCCGGGCCTGTGCCGGCGTTCGCCGGGGTCCCAGGGGTCGGCTCGCCGTAGGGTTGGCCGGTGTTGACTGTGGGAGTGGACCTGGCTGCCGAGCCGGTGTACACGGCGGTCGCGCGGGTGCGCTGGGCCGGCGGTGGCGCAAACGCCGGTTGCCACAGGTGAGGAGACGGGATGCTGCGTCCGCAGGACAGTGCCACCCGGGAGCGGAAGTCACTGGCCGGGCTGTGGCGGTTCGCGCTGGACGGCGGCGGGGTGGGCCGGGCGGCCGGGTGGTTCGCCGGGCCGCTGCCGGACGCCGTGGAGATGCCGGTGCCGGCGAGCTACAACGACATCCTGGCCGACCCGGCGGTGCGCGACCATGTCGGCGACGTCTGGTACCAGACGGACGTACGGGTGCCTCGCGGCTGGGCGGGGCAGCGGGTGGTGCTGCACTTCGAGTCGGCGACCCACCGGGCGACGGCGTGGGTGAACGGGGTCGAGCTGGCCTCGCACGAGGGCGGCTACACGCCGTTCGAGGCCGACGTGACCGGCCATGTGCGGGCCGGCTCGGTGGCGCGTGTCACGGTCGCGGTGAACAACGAGCTGAGCTTCCAGACGATCCCGCCCGGGCTGGTCGAGGACACCCCGGGCGGCCGCCGGCAGCGGTACTGGCACGACTTCTTCAACTACGCCGGGCTGCACCGGGCGGTGTGGCTCTACACGACCGGCGGGGCGTACCTGACCGACATCACCGTGGTCAGCGGTCTCGACGGGCCCGACGGGCTGGTCGAGTACGCGACCGAGGCCCGGGGCGCCGGCGGCACCACCGTCCACGTTGTCCTGTGCGACGCCGCCGGGGTCGAGGTCGCCGGCGGCGTCGGGGCGGCCGGCACGCTGCGGGTGCCGGGGGTGCACCGGTGGGCGCCGGGCGACGGCTACCTGTACGACCTGCAGGTGCGGCTGACCGACGCCGCGGGGGCCACTGTGGACAGTTACCACCAGAGCGTCGGCGTCCGGACGGTCGCCGTCGACGGCACCCGGTTCCTGGTCAACGGAGAGCCGTTCTACTTCACCGGCTTCGGCAAGCACGAGGACGTGCCGGTGCTCGGCAAGGGCCACAGCGACGCGTTCCTGGTGCACGACTTCGCGCTGCTCGACTGGGTCGGCGCCAACTCGTTCCGTACCTCGCACTACCCGTACAGCCAGGACGTCCTGGACTACGCGGACCGCCACGGGGTGTTGGTGATCGACGAGACCGCCGCGGTCGGCCTGCACCTGCGGCCGGGCAGCGGCCCGGGCGGCACGGACGTCCCCACGTTCTCCGCGGGCGCCGTCGACGACGGGACCCGGGCCGTGCACGCGCAGGCGATCCGGGAGCTCATCGCCCGGGACAAGAACCACCCCAGCGTTGTGCTGTGGTCGATCGCGAACGAGCCCGAGTCGGCCAGCGCGGCTGCGGAGCGGTACTTCCGGCCGCTGTTCGAGCTGGCCCGGGAGCTGGACCCGACCCGCCCGGTCGGCTTCGCCAACGACGCGCTCGCCCCCGCCGGCACCTGCCGCGTCTCGCAGTTCAGCGACGTGCTGATGCTCAACCGGTACTACGGCTGGTACCGGTACAGCGGCGAGCTGGCCGCTGCCGAGCAAGCCTGGGAGGACGAGCTGCGGGCGTGGGCGCGCGACGGCAAGCCGATCATCGTCACCGAGTACGGCGCGGACACCTACCCGGGCCTGCACTCGATCACGGCCGAACCGTGGAGCGAGGAGTACCAGGTCGCCTACCTGGAGATGAACCACCGCGTCCTGGATCGGGTCGAGGCTGTCGTCGGAGAGCACGTCTGGAACTTCGCCGACTTCGCCACGCTCTCCGGCCCGAGGCGGGTCGCCGGCAACCGCAAGGGCGTCTTCACCCGGGACCGCCAGCCCAAGGCCGCCGCGCACGCGCTGCGCCGCCGCTGGCGCCGGGACACCTGAACCGCCCGCACCCGCTGCCGGCAGCTCGCCGACCGAGTAGTGGGATGCAACCGCCCGCCCCGGGCTCGCGACGATCCGGGCTCGACTCAGGCGGGCAGCGGTGCTTGCGCCCGGCCGCGGCGCGAGCGGGAGGTCACGATCCACCCTCCGGTCAGCAGGGCGATGCCAGCCGCCAGCGACGTGACGGCCGCGACCCCCATAGCGATCCGAAGGTCGGTACACGGCTTGCTCGGATTGGGCCCGCCGTCCGGAAGAAGGGGTCCGGCTGTCTGGATGTAGCCGACTGAACTGTCCTGGAGCGCGGACCCGCAGGGCACGCCAGCCGCCGAGCGCGGCAGGAGCGCGAGCACCACGCTTGCGATGATGGCCAAGAGCCCGGTCACGGCGACGACCCGTCCTGCCCGCATGCGTCAAGCATGCACCTTCTCGTCAAGTTCGCGGGTCAGCGCGCCGGCGCCGGCCACGCGTCGATGGCCCCTACTTGTCGTACCAATGGATGAAGCGGCAGCTCACGCAGACCAGGCAGGTAGCGTTCCGGTTGGCCCACGCCAGGTCCATGAACTCCATCCCGGTCGTGTTCAGCTTCCAATGCTTGGACTCGAACTCCGTCGCACTGCACATCAGGCAGCGCAGCGGCTGTCCGCTGGCCGTGAGGATCTGCCCGGACTGCGCGGTCACCGGCGCTCCTCCCAATCCCGGCCAGACGGCCTACTTGTCCACGACGCCCCAGGCACGCTGCCGGTTCCGCAGCGGCGAGCAGCCGGCTGCGCGTAGGCGCGGCCTTTCGCGGGTCAGTCTTTTGGTGAGCCGTGGGGAAGGGGCCGGTCGACGCCCGCCAGCTTGTCACGGCTGGCGCCCGCCGGCCGGCTCACTCAGCCTTCGCGCGGTCCTGGGCCGTGCTCAGCCGCCGACCAGGCAGGTCGGGCAGGTCTCGGCGATCGGCAGCATCCGTGCGGCCTGCGCCGGAGCGCCGACGGCCGTGCCGCCGGTAGCCGCGAACACTCCCACCCCGATCGCTCCCGCGCTCAGAATGGCTGCGGTGGCAGCCCGGACGATGCGGTTCCTCATGAACAACCCCTTTTCTCGTTGGCGACATGGCCCCAGGTCCGGGTTCGCCCGACCTGGCGGCACCGGTCTCGGCGCCGCGGCCAGCATGGCGACAGGGGCTGCAGCGGGACTGACGCGCGACTGATCCAGCAGCGATCAGGAGCGAGCGGGCCCGTCGACGTTGATGGTGAGCGGACCGGTGCCGGAGCGCGTGACCACCTCTTGTGAGGCGATCGATCCCGGATTGACCTCTCGGTGCACGACGTGTTGTGGAATGTGGAGGAAGTCGCCGGGTCCGGCGTCGACGGCGTGGGCGCCGCCGGGGCCGAACTCGATACGAACGGTGCCTTCGACGACGTAGACGGAGGTGTCGTGGTCACCGTGGTGATGCCAGCCGGACGTCACCCCGGGCTGCGTGCGCACCAGCCCGGACCAGAGTCCGTGGACCGCGATGGCCTGCTCGCGCACCTTCCCCGGCGTCGGATCAGCGACGCGACGGTCAGCGGGATGGACGCAGGTGACCTCGTCCGGATCGCTCATCGGGCTTTCCCTCCGTTCTCGGCGGCTTGCCAGGCTATGCCGCTGGCCCCGCCCGCTCGAACAGGCCAGCCGCGACCGCGATCGGTCACAAGGGAAGGGCGGCCAACGATCGTGGTCCGATCCGCCGCAGCAGCCCGGGGTCTGTTTGGGCTACCGGTCACCGTCATCGACCCGCTCGACGCCGACCACCCCCGGCCGCCGGCCAATTGCTCGCCGACGCCGGCTGGCTGGTGCAGAACGGGCCATGAACTGCTGGGCATTTAGGCGGTCGCCGAAACAGGCGGTCAATGGGATGGCAGCGCTCCTACCGTCGGGCATCTGACGAAACCCGGGAGAGGTGCCCATGTTCATTCGAGGGATCGGCATTCGACGGTCCGTCCTGGTGCCGCTGGCGCTCGCGTTTGCGGTCGTGTCACTGGTCGCTGTTGCGTCACCGGTGAGCGCGTCGAACCCGCCGGGGGCCGCCGCGTCGATGTCGGCGGCGCGGTCGGCCTCGGTGCCGGCTGCTGGGGTCACAGCAGCGGCGTGGTCGTGTGCCCCTGGCTTCTTCTGTGCCTGGGACGGCCTCAACGGCACCGGCAATCCGTGCCGGTGGGATCTCGCGGATCGGGACTGGCGCGCCACGCCGGTCGTATGTTCCTGGGCCGGCACGGCCAACGTCCAGTCGGCGCTGGACAACGGTAACGATTCGTCATTCCTTGCCGTCCAGGTTTTCACCAGCGCGAACTACCAGAACACCTTCGCCTGCCTGCGGCGAGGAGTCCCTTACAACATCACCGCAGGCGGCATCAAGCTCCGCTCGCACATGTGGGTCAACTTCTACTGCTGATCCGAGCCGGTGTCGGGACCCACGGCTGGCCGTGGGTCCTGACCGCTTCCTCGGTAGCGGTCGGAGTTGGGTGGTCCACTTGCCGCCCGGTCCGGGACGTTGGCGCGGTCTGGTCCTGCTCGGCTACTGGATGAGCGTTGTCTTCGGGCGCAGCACGCAGAACTCGTTGCCCTCGGGATCGGCGAGCACGGTCCAGGACTCGCGGCCGGTCTGCCCGACGTCGGCTCTGCGCGCGCCGAGCGCGAGGATCCGCTCGATCTCGGCATCGCGGTCGGCGGAGTTGGGAGCCAGATCGAGGTGCAGACGGTTCTTGACGATCTTCCCGTCCGTCGCCGGCATGAAGCAGATGCCCACCGCCGCGGTCACGTCGGGTCCGATGACAACTTCCCGCTCGCGCTCGGAGAGGATCCTCCAGTCCAGTACCTGGGCCCAGAACCGAGCCAGGGCCGCCAGATCGTGAGCATCGATGACGATGTGGTGCAGCGACACGCCCATGACCGCCCAGTCTGCCGGTGGGGCGCCAGGGCGTAAACGTCGGCCGCGACCCTGACAGAGCGTGGTGGCACCACTGGCCTCATCTGGGTCAAGGGGTCGGGTAGGCTCGGGTCCGACGGGTCCGGGAAGTGACTTTTCCGAAGAGTCAGCTGCCGGGGTTGGGCTGGCCGCGCTGGATTTGTAGTCGCCCCCGAGTGTCCTCCCGGGCCCGTCTTTCCGGCCGCTGCGGTGTCGGCGACGAGTTGCCGGCAGACCACATCGGACAGTCGCCGTTCGAGGCAGCGCAGGGCTTCCACGGGGGTCTTGCCGGCGGCGAGCTTCCGCCGGTAGTAACCCGGCACGGGCCAGCGGAGGGCACCGTCGTCGCGGTGTTCCGCTGCGGGCTAGCGCCTTTGCTGGTCGGCGTCACGAAGCTGCCGGCATTTACCCAGAACTCGCTCGCTGCCCGGTTCGCGTGCGTGATACCAATACGCGGTTTGTCGTCGCAGATGGGCGGTTGAGATGCGGGTAGGGCGCACGTTTGTCGTGGTTGTGGCCGTGCTGGCCGGCGTTGTGGTGCCGGCTGGGGCGGCGGTCGCGGGGCCTGCTGGCTGTAGCTGGCAGCTGGACAGGGTGTTGCCGTTGCCGGCCGGGTATCCGACCTCGGCGGTCGCTGGGGCGGACAGCGCGGGAGCGGTCGTCGTCGGCACCGCGATCGACACGAGCGTGTTCACCGACTTCCAGGCCGTGCTCTGGCGGGATGGGCGGCTGGTCGAGCTGCCGACGCCGGCCGGCTTCTCCAGCTCAGCCGCGGCCGTGAACACACGCGGTGATGTGGTCGGCGTGGTGTTCCAGGCGGGTCCGTTCATTCTCGGGCCGAACCGCCCGGTGCTCTGGCGCGGTGGCCGGATGATCGAGCTGGCCGTGCCGGCCGGCGCCGAAGGGGCGAGCCCCGCTGACATCAACAGTGTCGGGCTGATCGTCGGCGCTGCCGCGGATGCGGGGACCGCGGAGCCGCACCCGGTGGCCTGGGCCGCGGCGCTACCGTCGCTGGTACGGCGGGTGCCGGCGCCCGGCCGGTTCAACAGCGCGCTGGCGGTCACCGAGCAGGGCGTGGTGGCCGGCTTCGGCAGTTCCCCCGACCTGACGCACACGATCGGGCTGGCCGGCACGGTCGCCGGACTGCACGAGGTCCGGAGCCTCGCCGCCGGCGATTTCACGGCGATCTTCGCCGCGGACGGTCCGTACTACGCCGGCGATGAGTCGTCCCCGAACAGCCTGCCCACCGCCGTGCTCTGGCACAACGGGATCCCGCGGGCGCTGTCCGCACAACCCAGCGCGGCGCTCGGCGTGAATGCCCGCGGCGACGCGACCGGGAACAGCCTGACCGACTTCCACCCGGTGGTCTGGTCCGGCGGCACCGAGCAGCCGCTGCCGCTCGGCGCCGACTACAGGTCCGGGGCCGGCGGGGCGATCTCCGAGGACGGCGCCACGATCGCTGGCAACGCTGTCCTGGCCGCCGACCAGACGGTGGCCCTGCCCGTCCTCTGGCGCTGCGCCTGAGCGTGGGCGCGTGGCCCGGGCCGGCCGGTCGGTGGCGCCGGCGGGCCCGGCGGTCGTGGCGGCGCGGCACCAGTGCGGCGGATCATGGCCGGTGTGGACGGTGGGTGGTGCGACCCGGACGAGATCGTCGAGGATCTGGCCTCCGGCGAGGTCGAGCGGCTCCGGCGCGGCCTCGTCAACTGGCTGGACTTCGCCAAAGACGGCGACGAGCTGGACGTCACGGCGGTGCAGCCGTGGATGCTCGAAGTGGTCTCCGAGTCGCCGCCGGCCGAGCTGGTGATCGACTTCGCCCGGCTGCTCGCCCGCTACCGATCGTTCGTTCCGCAGCCGAGCCGGTCGTACGTGGTCCGCCAGCTGGTCGAGCTCGCGGTGCGGTACGCGGTGCCGCAGGTGATCTACGAGACCTCGATCGAGATCCAGATCCAGGCCGACAGCGGGGCGGCAGCGCGGGACGCGGTCGACTATCTGCGCGCCCGGGGGCTGTGCACGCCGCGGGAGATCGAGGCGGCGCAGCAGCTGATCGGCCATCTCCTGGAGGCGAAGCCGCCGGTCCGCCGCGCGGCCGCCGAGGCGTTGGCCGGCTGGTCGGGCACCGATGTCAAGGCGGCCATCGTCGCCGCGGTGCTACCACTGGCCGACCCCGCCGAGCGCAGCGTGCTGGAGGCCCCGACCACCCCGGCCAGGCTGCCGGCGATCTCCTGTCAGGACGTGGCAATGGACCAGGTGGAGCGCTACGCGATCGGCATCGAGCAGAACTCCGGCCGGTACTATCTGGCGATCCCCGCCACCAACGGAATGGTCGACTACTCCGAGTACTTCGAGATCGGCGCGGACATGTTCGAGCGCTACCGCGCCGACCTCGCCAGCGCGCTGCCGTTCGTCCGCCGGTGCCGCGGCCGCCAGGAGGACCCGCGCCTGCTGTACCAGCCGAGCATCCGCCGTGGCAGCTCCACCTGACCGGTGCCGCCGCCTCGACGCCACGGCAGCACGCCGCCGCGCGCACCCCCGCCCGACCATGCCGCGATTCCTGGCGGTTCGCTATGGCCATTGGGGGCAGTGCCAGGCGTGGCGCCGCCGTTGGATGAGGAAGGGCGTGGTCGGTGGTAGCGGCCTACCCCAGACGCTGGGGCCCAGGCAGCAGGCGGCGGCGAGTCCGGCGGTGAGGCTGGCGGTGTGGCCGACCAGAACGACGGCGCGGCCGGGGTTGTCCGCGGCGATGGTGCCCAGCGCGGTCGTGATGCGGGCGAGGACCTGGTGGCCGGTCTCGCCGTCGGCGACCCGCGCAGCCAGTTGACCGTGGACGACCCAGGCGTGCAGGACGCGGGCGGTCTCGGCCCGCGTCGCCGGGTCGGTCGCGCCTTCGGCGCTGCCGATGTCGACCTCGCCCAGCGCGGGCAACGTGATCAGGTCGATCCCGAGGCCGGCAGCGATGATCTGGCCGGTGTCCGCCGCACGGACCGCGGTGCTGGCGTAGACCCGCGACGGTGCGTGAGCGGCGAGGACGGGTACGACGGCAGCGGCTTGGGCGCGACCGGCCGCTGTCAGCGGCGCGGCCGGTAGCGATCCGCACGCCCCGGACGTGACGTTGACCGACTCCGCATGCCGCAGGCACCAGACCCGCACCCCGACATCCACACCGCCACGATCCCACCCGAACCGACCACCGACCAGCCGGTCTGTCAGGTCCTGCGGCGCGGACTGCCAGTGGTCGCACCGCCGCGTCCGGAGCCCGGACCATCGGTGAATCCAGGCTGAGCGCCCGGCGGCCCACCTACCGCCGGGCGCTCCGTCCTGCGGTGGGTCCGGTCAGTCGTCGGTGACGGTGAGGATGAGCGGGCCGCCGGGTACCGGCCGGGTGGTCCCGCTGGGGTATCCGTAGCTGGTCTGCAGCCGGGCGGCGTCGTCGAGCTTGAACGCGACGGTGTAGGTGCCGGGCTGGAAGCGGGTCAGGTCGATGAAGATCTCCACCGTGCCGCCGGGCCCCTCGCCGGTCCCGCCGAACTGGGTCGACACGTTCTCGCCGGCGGCGTTGAAGACGTCCGCGCCGTACCCGTTGATCGGGGCCAGCGAGGTCGTATCCACCGTCACGGCCAGCCGCAGGACGGTCCGGTTGACGAGCTCGCTGGCCTTGACGCTGGTCGGGCTGATCGTCGCCGCCAGCGCGACCGGCGGCGTCGTGTCGGGCACCCGGGTCACGCTCAGGTCGATCGGCGGCGCGAAGTACTGGTCGCCGTACAGCGCCACGTTCCCGGCGCCGTCGACGAGCTTGATTCCGGTCACCACGCAGCGCTCCACGCCCGGGCTGATCAGCCAGGTGACGGACATGGTCCCGTCCGGGTTGGTGATCGGGTCGCCGATCAGGCCGGGGCCGCAGTTGTCGGTCCGGATGGAGAACTCGGTGATGCCGCCCCGGGCGCCGACCGGGCGGAGCGTGATCGGCACCCGCACGTTCGACCGCCAGTTGTTGACGACCCGCTGGCCGATGGTGAAGTCGGTCGCCGACAGCACCTCGTTGCGGGTGAACTGCACCGGGGCGACGCCGGGGCCGGCGCTACCGCTGCCGGTGTTGCCGGCCGCGTCGATGACCTCGATCGAGGTCACCTCCCAGCGCCCGGCCGGGCTGCCGGTCGGCACCGTCACGCGGACGCCGCAGGTCGTGTCGGACCGGGAGAAGCCCGGGTCCTCGCCGCAGGTGAGCGTGCCGGCGCCGCCGTCGACCAGCCGGAACGGCGCGGTCACCGTGGTGCCGGTCGGCCCGGTCAATGTCAGCCGGCCCTTCCAGAAACCGGAGCCGGCGTCGGCGATCTCGACGTGGTACACGCCGCTGATTCCCGAGCCGGCGTCGAACACGATGGACTCGTCCACCGGCCCGCCCCCGACCGAGATCACGGCGGGCGCGGTGGTGTCGACCACGCCCCGGGCGACCAATGTGGCGCGCGGGCCGGCCAGCTCGCCGGCGCCGACCGTACGGGCGTTGCCGCGGTCGTCCGCCGCGGTCACCGAGACCACCCGCCAGGAGGTCAGCTCCCGCGGGCCGGCCCGCGGCACCAGGAACGGGTAGTCATAGCTCGACCGCCTGGCGTTCCCCGACACCGCGACCGTGTCGACGAAGCCGAAGTCGAGCAGCGAATACGCGAACACCCGGGCCGCGCCGACAGCCTGGCCCCGGCTGAACTGCTGGACCGTGACCGCCCCGCTGATCTGCGCGGCCACCCGGTCCCGGTCGGTAACCGTCCAGGTGAGGTGGACGGTGGCGGTGCCGGACCGGGCATCGACCCGGTCGACGCCGAAGGCCACCCCGGCCACGGCCAGCGCCGGCCGCTTCCCCGGGGCCGCCGCGGCCGGAGTGGCCGCCAGCAGCACCGCCAACACCGGCGCCGCCGCGAACATACGCATCCATCTCATGGGCTTCCCCCCTGGTCGTCGCCCGCGCACCAGACGGGCCGGCGAGGACACGGTAACCGGGGAGTGCGACAAAACTGGAGCTGTCTTTCCTGTCGCGCTGCCCATGCATAACCGATATGTCGATGCGGACGGCCCGGGTCACCGACCGGCGGCGCGGGAGCCCTCGGCACATCGACCTCGCGGCCCGGGGCAGGCACCCAGCGCGCGTGCTGAGGGGTGCGGTGGTCGTCGCGGAGAAGCAGATGAGCTGCATCGGGTCGGTCGGTTGGCTGGCAGGATTGGTGGGGTGGTTGGTCGGGAGGCGTTCACGGCGCTGGAGGCGGAAAGTGGGGCGTTGTCCGAGGTCCTGCACGGCCTCGGCGGGTCGGATTTCGAGCGCGCCACGAATTGCCCGCCGTGGGACCTGGCCGAACTCGTCGTACACATCGCGATGAGCATCCAGGTCGACGGCCCGCCACCGCCCGCGACCGCTGGCGGCACGCTGGTGCCGGCGGCTGGCTACTACCGCCGGCCCGAGCGCGACACCCGGCCGTACCGGCAGGGCAACGTCGACCGGACCCAGGAGGTCGCCGCGGCGGTCTTGCCGACCACCTCGCCCGCGCACTGGTTCGACCAGGCCCGGGCGGGCACGGTGACCATGCTGAGCCGGTGTGACCCGGGCCAGGTCGTCGACATCTCCGGCGTCGGGCCCATGACGCTGACCGACTGGGTGATCACCCGGGTCATGTCCCTGGCCGCGCACGGGCTCGACGTCGCCATCACCCTCGACCGGCCGCCGTGGACCACCCGAGCCGCGTTGACCGCGACCACGCCAGTACTCGTCGCCCTACTCGGCATGCCACCACCACCCGAACTCGGCTGGGACGACCGAGCGCTGCTGGCCGCCGGCACCGGACGCCGACCACTGACCGAGAACGAACGCCGCACCCTCGGCCCAACCCACCTCCGGTTCCCGCTGCTCTCATAGTCGTCGAGAACCGCGAGTTCACCGTCGACGTGGTCGCGGGGGTGGCTGTGGTTTGGCCGGTGCTGTGCCCGTCGGGCTGTTCGTGTCGTGGGACGGCGGTGCCTACGGGGCGGGGGTGAACCGCGAGGTCCAGAGGTTGGTGGCACCGCCCTCTGCTGGCCCCGGCTGTGCAGGACCCGAGGCGAGGACTTCTCTCTGTCCGCCTGGCCATTTCACGATCACTCGGCCGGAGGCTGGTGGGCCATCCCAGCCGGCCCATCCGACGTTGGCCACCGCGCTGTCGCCGGCTTCCAGGACCAGATAGCCGGGTTCGACCCACTCCAAAGTCACCACGGTCTGCGCACCCAGGTCACCGCCGTCGAGACCGAGTACGACGAGTGCCGGCTTACCCGACAGTCGGCACGCGCGGCGGCCGATGTTCCGCGCCCGCAGCTGGCCGACCAGGCGACCCGCGGACAGTTCCCAGGTCAACGCGAACTCGACGTCCTCCGGTCGGCACTCGTCCGGCACAGTCATAGCTACGATCCTGGCCGGCCACGCCAGCGCTGTACACCGCGCATTCCCGGTGTTCCACCGGCGCCGGGCGGCCCGAGCACCGGCGGAGGCGACAGCGGATCGTCGCGGTCTGCGTCGGTGGCGGCGGGCGGCGGCTGGGGGACCACCCGGCGACGTCCCTGCCCGGTCGCGGCCTCAGGCTGGCAGTGACGTGCGGTAGAGCTGTTCGAGGGTGGCCCAGTGCCGGGCTTCGGCGGTTGCGTCGTGGGTGGGGTTGTCGGGCACCGCGAACCCGTGGTGCGCGGGGTAGAACTCGATGGTGTGGTGCACACCGGCGGCGGTGAGGGCGGCGTCCAGTAGGTCGGCTTGATCGGTGGTGAAGGAGTGGTCGTCGGTGGCGCCGGCTACGTAGACGGTGGCGGTGATCTGGGCCGCGGTCAGGTGTGGGCTGGCCGGGTCGTCGGCGACGGCGAGCCGGCCGCCGTGGAAGGACGCGGCGGTCGCGATCTTGTGGCCGTGTCCGCCCGCGGCGAGCAAGGACATGCGTCCGCCGAGGCAGTAGCCGGTCGTGCCGATCGCCGACCCGGTGACCTCCGGCCGGGCCAGCAGGAAGTCGATGTACGCGCCGGAGTCCGCGACGATCCGGTCATTGGTCAACGCGGCGGCCAGGCTCCCCATCCGGGCGCGTTCCCGCTCGTCGGTGAACACGGTGGCCACCTCGAACGGCGCCCACTGCCCGGCCCGGTAGTAGATGTCCGGGACGAGCGCGACGTAGCCCATGCCCGCCAGCCGGTCGGCCATCCGCCGGATCGTCTCCCGCGGCCCGCCGGCGTCGGGGAAGACCAGCACACCGGGCCACGGCCCGTCCCCCGCGGGGACATGCAGCGTCCCGCCGCACGCCCCGTCGGGCGCAGGGACCTGCACGCTCAGCCGTCCCACCGCGCTGCCTCCCCGGCTCCGCGAAACTGATCTTCAGAACCTAACACCACACCCGCCATGGCTCGGTGATGATCGCGCCGGACCGGAGGTCTCGGCGACCGCCGCTACTCCACGCTGGCCCAGGACCGCCGCGTCACTGTCAGGCGCCGACCGGGACGGTGCGACGTGGTGGCGTCGCGGCGGCGGGCAGCGTAGGCGTGCACCGCGACCAGTTCCGCGTCCAGCCGCACCGCCTGGTAGGCGGCCCAGCGCAGGACCGCCACCGACCGCTGCCCGCCGCCGATGCCGACCACGACCCGCGTTGGTGTCGTCGCCATCGCGCTCGCCTCCGCTGCGTCCGCCGCGGCCGGTCCGGCCGGCCCGGCCGGCCCGGTCATGCGCCTGTCGCCGGGTCCGGCCGGCCGTCGCGCGGCGTGGTGGTCGGCTGGGACGGCTGCCCGGTGGGTGTCCCGGCGGTGGTGGCGGCCAGCTGTCGGCCCCACTCGCGGGCCCGCCGCAGTTCCTCGTCCAGCAGCGGGCCGGTGGTGCCGGCTACGTAGAAGCTCTCCGGCCGGCTGGAGAGCCGGTAGCCGCGGCGGCGCAGGCGCCGGGCGGCCGCGCGGGCGGCGGAACCGGGCAGCGGCAGCCGGACCCGGGTGTCGAAGGCGGCCGCGGCGGTCCCGCCGGGCCGAGGGCCGGTGGCGTCGAGCCACTCCCGCAGGCCGGTGCCGGCGGAGACCAGCGGCTGGTCGGTCTTCCCGGTGGCCTGCCGCCGGGTGTCCGGCCGGCTCAGTCCCAGGGCGTGGGTCGGGCCACCGACGACGAGCAGGCTCACATCGTCGGGGACGGCGGTGCCGGCCGCGCCGGCCTCGACCAGGTCGACGGACATCCGGCTGGACAGGCCCGTGGCGACGGCGCGGGCGATCTCCCGGGTGTTGCCGAACATCGACTCGTAGACCAGCAGCGCGCGCATCGCGGACCTCCCTCGACAGCGGCAGGTATCTCCTGCCCACCCCAACGCTGCCCGGTCCGGCCCGGGCCGCACAGAGCCGAACGTCGACAGCTGGTCCGGTCGGCCGGGACCTTCGTCCCGCCGCCGCCGTGACCTGGTCTGGACGGACCCGACACGGCTCGGTCGGCCAGCACTGCGCGCACCACGCGATGCGCCGGCTGGGCATCGTTCGACACCACGCGCGGGCCGGGTAGCGCCGCGCCCTCGACCCGGCCGCCCGGCGAAGCCGTCGGCTCGCCGGGCGGCCGTTCCGCCGTAGAGCACATGCCGTGGCACGGCGGGCGCGGATCAGTCGAGCCGGCTGCCGACGAGCTGCGCCAGGTCGAGCAGGCGCTGGGTGTAGCCCCACTCGTTGTCGTACCAGCCGAAGACCTTGGCCATGTCTCCACGGGCCTGGGTGAGGGTGGCGTCGAAGATGCAGGAGGCGCTCTGCCCGACGATGTCGCGGGACACGATCGGGTCGGTGTTGTAGTCGACGATGCCGGCCAGCGGCCCGGTTGCGGCGGCCTGGAACGCGGCGTTGATCTCCTCAGCGGTGACGTCCCGGTTCAGTTGAACGGCGAGGTCGCACATCGAGCCGTCCTCCACCGGCACCCGCAGCGCGATCCCGTCGAGCCGGCCGGCGACGTCGGGGATCACCAGGCCGACCGAGCGGGCCGCGCCGGTGCTGGTCGGGATGATGTTCACAGCGGCCGAGCGGGCGCGGTGCGGGTCCTTGTGCAGGCCGTCGAGGACGTTCTGGTCGTTGGTGTAGCCATGCACCGTGGTCAGGAAGCCGGTGCGGACGCCGAACGCGTCGTGCAGCACCTTGACCATCGGCGCGACGCAGTTCGTCGTGCAGGAGGCGTTGGAGATCACGTCGTGCCGGTCCGGGTCGTAGCTGGCCTGGTTGACGCCGAGCACGATGGTCGCGTCGACGCCCTTGCCCGGTGCGGAGATGATCACCTTGCGGGCGCCGGCCTTCAGGTGCCGGGCCGCATCGTCCCGGGTGCGCAGCCGACCGGTCGACTCGATGACGATGTCGGCGCCGACCGCGGCCCAGTCCAGCTCGGCGGCGTCCGGTTCGGCGGTCGCCCTGATCGAGGTGCCGTCGAGCACCAGCGCTCCGTCGACGACGGCGACGTGCCCGGGGTAGCGGCCGTAGGTCGAGTCGTACTTGAGCAGGTGGGCCAGGGTGCCCGGCGCGGCCAGGTCGTTGATGCCGACCACCGGGATGTCCCGCTCCCGGGCGGCCCGGACCGCAAGCCGGCCGATCCTGCCGAACCCGTTGATGCCCAGTCGAACAGTCATCCTTCACTCCCGTCATCGCCGGACTGCCGGACACCCTCATCCTCCGAGCCCGGCCGGGCGGCGGTCAGGGTCTCCGGTCGCCGCCCGCCGGGACCAACGGCCCCTGCGGGCCGGCGGCGCGAACAGCGACTAGAACTGGTGGATACCGCCCGGGGCCCCGGACCGGTGCGCGGTCCGGGGCCCCGGGTTCTGCGGTGCGGTCGCCTACGGTTCGACGGGAGCCGGGGTGTGCGCACCGAGCTTGGTTGGTGCTTCGACGTTCGGGTCGACCCGGCGCATGTGCAGGAAGCCGAGTGCGGACAGCAGCAGGAAGACGGCTGCGCCGGCGAAGGCGGTGATCGCGGCGTAGAGCGCGATCTGGCCGATCTTCCAGAAGGCGTAGGCGTTGAGCAGCAGGCCGCGCAGTGTCTCGCCGCGGAAGATGGTCTGGACCTGGCCGGCGAGCTTGGTGTCGGTGGGGTTGGCCTGGGCCTTGGCGCTGAGCTGTGCGTAGGTCTGGCCGCCGGCGATCTCCGTCACGTGCACGGCGATGAAGTGGTCGGCGTAGGCCTGGGCTTGCGCGCCGTTGACCAGTTGCTGGCCGGCGTACTTGTTCAGGTGCGGGCCGACCTGTGGGTCGGCGAGGCTCTCGCTGCCGGCCGCCGGGAAGAAGATCTTCTGCGCGGCGAGCTGGGTGTGGACCTGGTTGTCGACGAACGAGTGGCCCCACATGAGCAGGGTGCCGGCGATGAGCAGCACGGCGGAGATGGCGATGCCGCCGGTGGTGAGCAGGGCATCGAGTGTCTTGCGTCGCATGGCGACTCTCCTTGGCTGGAAGGGAGGACCCGGTGGTGGTTGACCCCGTCGAACCTGCGCTCACAGCTTCGCCACGCACCGCCGGTCGCGGGCAGGGACCAAGGTCACCGCGCCGGCCCCGTTGGTCCCCTGATCGGTTGCGGTGCGCCGTATCGGCTGCCGCACTGTCCACACGCGACGGTGCCGGGCCGGTCGGGCGGGGAGCCGGTGGTCTGTCCGCGACGGGACCGTCGTCCCGCCACCACCGCGCCGTCGCCGCCGCCGACAGGCACGCACCCGGCCGGCGGCGACGGGGCCGATCGCTGCCGGTTCAGCCGGTGAGTGCGGCCTGGATGAACGGGGTGTCCGAGGACAGCAGGTCGTGCAAGTCGGCGCCGTTCTGCCAGAGCACCACGCAGCGTCCCGACTCGGTCCGCATGGCCACCGTGGTGTATCCGGGCATGCCGCCCTGGTGGCCGTAGGCCACCGTTCCGGTGCCGAAGTCGAACCGGACGACGCCCAGGCCACGGCTGCGGTGTTGGTCGATCTGCTGGGTCGGTTCGGTCATCCGGGCGAGGTGGTCGGCGGGTAGCAGCGCGCCGCCGAACAGCCCGTCGAGGAACGCCGCGACGTCGGCGGCGGTGGCGACTATGGCGCCGGCGGTCCAGCTCTCCGACGGGGTCATGGTGGTGAACTCGACGTGGGGCGCGTCCGGTGCGGTCCGAAGGTGGCCGGTGGCGTGTTGACCGCGCAGATGCGGGTCGACAGTGGGGAACGTTGTGTCGTGCAGGCCCAGCGGCTTGACGATGCGCTGCCACAACTGGGCGTCCACCCGTTGGCCGGTGGCCTGCTCGATGAGCATGCCGAGCAGGATGTAGTCGGTGTTGCTGTACCGGTACCCGGTGTCGGGCGGCCGGCGGTCGGGGCCGGCCAGCGCGGCGGCCACCAGTTGGTCCGGGGACCAGTACCGGTCCAGGACGGACAGGTCGGTCGGCGGGTCCCCGAACAATTGCGTGACGTAGTCGGGCAGTCCGGACCGCAGCCGCAGCAGCATTTCGACGGTGATCGTGTCCCCGTCAGGTACGACGCCAGGCAGCCGGTCCTCGACCGTGTCATCCAGCCCCAGCAGGCCATCGGCGACGACCTGCAGCACGAGCGTGGCCACGTACATCTTGGTGACACTGCCGATCCGGTACTGGTCGCCCGCCTCGATCGGGCGCGGCCGGCTCAGGTCGGCGACTCCGATCGCAGCGGCGAACACCGGCCGCCCCGCCTCGGTCACCAGACCGTAGACGCCGGGCCCATGATCCCGCGCGGTCTCCGCGAGCGCGGCCTGCAACACCTGTCCGTCCACTGCCACCCGCGCAGCCTACGTGCCGTGCCATCGCGACAGCGTCGGGTCCCAGCGGCACAGCCGCTACCCACCGATCCAAGCCGACAAGCCACCGATCCAGTGGCTCCCGGGCTGCGCGGCCCTGGCTGGCCTGGCCGTCCCGAATTGAGGAGTTGCCGCCGGGACGGGAGGGCCTACATGCTGGCGATCAGCTTGTCGACCCGCTCGTCCACCGAGCGGAACGGGTCCTTGCACAGGACCGTGCGCTGGGCCTGGTCGTTGAGCTTCAGGTGCACCCAGTCGACGGTGAAGTCGCGGCGCTTCTCCTGGGCGCGGCGGATGAACTCGCCGCGCAGCCGGGCCCGGGTGGTCTGCGGCGGCACGTTCTTCGCCTCGAAGATCGCCACATCACTGGTCACCCGGTCTACCAGGCCCTTGCGCTCCAGCAGGTAGTAGAGGCCGCGGCCGCGGTGGATGTCGTGGTAGGCGAGGTCGAGTTGGGCGACCCGGGGCGAGGACAGCGGCAGGTCGTGCTTGGCCCGGTACCGCTCGATCCACTGGTATTTGGTCGCCCAGTCGATCTCCCGGTCGATCTGGCCGGGGTCGCCGCTGCCGATCGCGTCCAGGGTGCGGCCCCACAGCTCGATCACCCGCTTGGTGGTCGCGTCGCCACCGCGCCGGTCGACGAAGTCAGCCGCCTTCTGGTGGTACTCCCGCTGCACATCCAGCGCGGTCGCCTCCCGACCGTCGGCCAGCTTCACCCGGCGCTGGCAGGTGATGTCGTGGGAGATCTCGCGGATGGCCCGGATCGGGTTCTCCAGGGTGAGATCGGGGAACATCACGCCGGCCTCCAGCATCCGCAGCACCAGATCAGTGGAGCCGACCTTGAGCAGCGTGGTGGCCTCGCTCATGTTCGAGTCACCGACGATCACATGCAGCCGCCGGAACCGCTCCGCGTCCCCGAGCGGCTCGTCCCGGGTGTTGATGATCGGCCGCGACCGGGTGGTCGCCGACGACACACCCTCCCAGATGTGCTCGGCCCGCTGACTCACGCAGAACACCGCGCCACGCGGGGTCTGCAGCACCTTCCCGGCGCCACAGATCACCTGCCGGGTCACCAGGAACGGAATCAACACATCAGCCAGCCGGGAGAACTCGCCGTGCCGCGCCACCAGGTAGTTCTCATGGCAGCCGTACGAGTTCCCGGCCGAATCGGTGTTGTTCTTGAACAGGTAGATGTCCCCGGTGATCCCCTCCTCGTGCAACCGCCGCTCGGCGTCCACCAACAGACCCTCGAGAATCCGCTCACCGGCCTTGTCATGCACCACCAGATCGACCAGGTTGTCGCACTCCGGCGTCGCGTACTCCGGATGCGACCCCACGTCCAGGTACAACCGGGCCCCGTTGCGGAGAAACACGTTGCTGGACCGGCCCCACGACACCACCCGCCGGAACAGGTACCGGGCCACCTCATCCGGCGACAACCGCCGCTGCCCATGGAACGTGCAGGTAACCCCGTACTCGTTCTCGATACCGAAAATGCGCCGATCCATCACCGTCACCCCACGGCGCCGACTACGGGACGGCGCGTAGCCAGGCTACCCAAGTGCCGAGACGGCGCATCGACGCCGAGCTGTTGCGCTGACCCCCACGGACGGCCGTCGGCACGAGATGCGGCGGGTGACCGCCCGGTGACGACCGGCACGCGCTACCGTCGTGGTGTCGCACGCTCGCGACATGGCGCGGAGCGTCGTGTCCGGCTCCTGGGGGATCCGATGCGCATTGCCGTCGTCGTCGCCGTGCTCGCCGCCGTCGGCCTGATCCTGGCGGTTCCCGGGCTGGGCGACCGGGCCGGCGCGACCGTGTCGATGCGGGAGATCGTCCACATCCAGTAGCGGGCCGGCGCGGCGGCGGGATGGGGCTCGGGCAGGTCCGCCCGTTCGCCGGCCCGCTGAACTGGGCGTCGTTCCCGGTCTCCGGCGCCAGCGGCACCGCCGGCCGCGGCGGGTTCTAAGGTCGCCTGACCCCGCTACCGGACGGCGCTGGGGTCGGTCAGGCCGGTTCGATGGGTAGCCACAGCTCGCAGGTCGCGGTGCTGAAGTCGTCCGCGCGTTCGAGCACTGCGACGATCTCCGGTCCTGGCCGCAGCCGCCATGGGTTGGACGGGAACCATTCGGTCGCGGTCGCGGCCCAGGCTCGCTGCAGTGCCTGTGGATGGGGCCCTGCGGTGTGGAAGACCGCCCAGGTGCCGGCCGGTACCTCGATGGTGTCGAGGTCGTCGGGCGGTGGTGTGTTCCGGGTGACGGCGACTCCGTGCAGGTAGGTCAGCTCGCTGCCGTCGGTGCGGTCGGGGTCGAGGTCGTCGCAGATTGCGAGCAGGCCGGCCGGCTCGGTGTCGCTGAGGGCCTGCAGCCGCCGGTGTTCCTCCGCCGGTAGGTCGGTGATGTGCTGCTGGATGTGCGGGTTGACGCCCTGGTGGATCAACGGAACCCGGGCTGCGTGTCCGACGAGTTGGAACGCGGGGCGGTCGACGATGCGGGTGTCCATGGGGGTGGTCCCTTCGACGGTCAGGCGGAACCTGAGCTGTGGTTGGGCGCGAAGGGGGCCTCCGTCCCGGCGAACGTCACCGGGACCGGCACCGTGGACCGATCGGAACGCACGGCCGAACGCCTCGGTTGAGCCGTATCCGTGCCGCACGGCGATACTCAGCAGATCGTCGTCGCCGCGGACGACGCCGGCGGCGGCGACGGTCATGCGGCGCCGGCGCACGTACTCCGACAGCGGCATGCCCGCCAACGATGAGAACATCCGGCGCAGGTGGTACTCGGTCGTACCGAGCGACCTGGCCAATCCGTTGACGTCGAGCTCCTCGCCGAGGTGCTCCTCGACGAGGTCGACAAGCCGGTTGAGTGCCGAGATCACGAGGCCTCCCTTCGACGTCAACCCTGGCCGAAGGCAGCCCGGTAGCGCCCGACCGCTGTGGCCCGATCCGATCACCCGACCAGGCACCTGGACCGCCGCCGCACGCTAGCCGCGGAGCGGCCCGCGACCCTGGTCGGCCCGCCGGCGGTCAGCGCGCCCGCATGGCGCCGGACTCCGGGATTCTCATGGCTGCCGCATGCCGCGGTAGAGGTGGAGCGCCTCGGCCAGCCGTTGGCGCGCTTCAGCTGTGTACGGCGAGCATTGAAACATGATGTGCTGCACGCCGAGCTCCGCATAGTCGCGCATCGCGGCCGCGATCTCCTGCGCCGTACCTGTCAGCGGATTGTTGAAGAAGCCCGGTTTCTCCGCTTGCAGGTCTGGGAACCAGAGGCCGATGAGCGCGGTGATGCCAAGCGTCGCCGGGTCGCGCCCGACCTCGCGGCACGCGGCTTCGATTCTGGCCAGCGGTTCGGCCATGGTTTCCGCTTTGCCCAGGTAGCCGGTGTTCCAGAGGTCGGCATGCTGCGCGGTCAGCCTGAGCATGCGCGGACCTTCGCCGCCCACCAGCAACGGCGGCCCGGCTGGCCGGGGACCGGCCGGTACGTTGTCGCTGTTCGCCGCCTGGTAGTACTTTCCGGCGAAATCGACGTGCCCTTCCCGCAACAGTGGCCTGAGGATCTGCAGGGCCTCTTCGAACCTGTCCACACGACGATCGAAGGGCAGCCCGCACGCTTGGTACTCCGGCTCATTCCAGCCCGCGCCGATACCCAGGATCACGCGTCCGTGGCTCACCTCGTCGGCGGTCGTCGCCATCTTCGCCAGGAGCGCCGGGTTCCGGAAGCCGTTGCACAGCACCAGCGTGCCGATCTCCACCCGCTGCGTCGCCTCGGCCAGCGCCGCGAGCATCGTCCAGGATTCCCAGACCCCCCGGGTCGGCCCACCGGGCTTGCGATACAGGAGGTGGTCAGGCAGCCAGATGCTGTCGAAGCCGTCCGTCTCGGCCCGCTGCGCTATCGCGCGGATCGAGTCGTACGAACGCGTGCTGTTGTCTTCGGGGTCGTTCGCGGTAAAGAGCATCAGCCCGAGTTTCACGGATTGACCCCGGCCTTCTTCCGAACGGCGCCGACGCGGCAGCGTTCAGTTGGCGTATGCACGCTTTCTCTCCTCGGGTTCACAGGTGTGCCATGGCCGGCTGGACCGGCGAGCCGCATCATCACAGGAGCCACCGACAGTTCCGCGAGCCCGCCGCCCGGGCCGTCGGTACCGGCTACAGGTAGCGGGTGAGGGCGACGACGGGTATGCGGCTGCCGTTGATCACTTCGACCTGCTCGCCGACCGGGGTGAAGCCGCGGGAGTCGTAGAACAGCAGGGCGGTGTCGTTGGTCAGCTCGGTGCGTACGCTCAGCCGGCGGAAGCCGTCCTGGCGGGCGGAGCTGGCAACCAGCTCCAGCAGCCGGCTACCGATCCCGTGACCGGTGTGGGCCGGCAGGACGGCGATCCCGGCCAGCTCGAGGTGGTCCCGGTCGATCTTCGAGGTCGCGGCGAAGCCGACCACGGCGGGCCCCACAGCGGCGACGAACATCCGCCGGCCCGGCTGTCCCATCCGGCTGCGCAGCGCGGCCGGTGACCGGACCGCCGCGATGCTCTCGGCGGTGGCGCCGGCGAACCCCGGCGCGTCCGGACCGCCGTGCGCCCACACCGCGGCGAAGAACGCCGAGAGCGATTCGGCATCGGCCGGCCCCGCCTCGCGCACCTCACCCGATCCAGCCCCACCCGATCCAGCCACGCCGCCGACTCTGGCCCGCCGCCACCGCCCTGACAACGCGTCGTGCCATCCGACCTGCCGTCGACTGCTCGTCGAGGCGGGCCGTCGAGCCAGCTACGACCGCAAGTCGTCGTCGGTCGCCGGACCGGTCACTGCTGCATGATCCAGATCGGCAGGGGATCGGTGACGGTCTGCACGACCTGCCAGCCGGCGCGGCGGTACACCTCGACGTTGGCCGGGTTGCTGGTCTCCAGGACCGCGGGCAGGCCGTCGGCAGCGGCGCGGTGCAGCCCGGCGCTCATGACAGCGTGTCCCCACCGACGGCCGCCGCTGTCCGGGTGAGTGCCCAGGACACCGAGGTACCAGAACGGGGAGGTTGGTAGGGCGGCGTGCACGGCCCGGTCGTAGACCCGGCGGCGAGCGAGCGCGTCGGCGGGCAGTTGAGCGCAGAGGTCGTCGTCCGAGGACGCGTCCGTGGCTGTGGGAGGTTCCCAGATGGCGGTCGATGCGCCGCGCTCGATCGTCCAGATCGTCCCCTTCGGCACCCGCTTGTCGAAGAGGTGCCCGAAGAAGGCGGTCGCGTACTGGGCGTAGGTCCCCTCGTCAGGGAAGAGATACCGCAGGGCGGGGTCCTTGCGGAACGCGGCAACCAGGGAGTCGACGACCGGTGCGCGATCCGCCGGGGTCGCAACAGTGATTTCGGGAAGCGGCACAGCCTCGGACCGTAGCCGCTCCGCCGGATGATCGGCTCAGCCAACCGGCAGGTCCGGACGCGGCGTGCGGACGGCCCGGGCGACGGGGCCGCGCGCCACGGATGGGTCGGCGGCGCTGCCGAGGGCCCCGCGCACGCCCTGGCGGACGGCAGTCGGGCGATCCGCCTGCTGCCCGTGGAGCTGGGGCCGGGGTGAGGTCGTGCGAGGTGGGTCAGGAGCCGAGATGGCCGGTGCCGGCCGGAGGAACCACGCCTCAGCCGTCGGTCGACGAGCGGGTCTTCTTCCTATCGCGCTCGTCGTCGTCCAGCTTGTCCTTGTGCTTGAGTCGGCCGGTCGACGAGTCGTCGGTTGCCATCGGCACGAGTGACGGCTCGTTGCCGGTTGCCTCGTCCGGTGCGGGTTGCCGCGGCGCCGGCAGTTGCACGACCGGCGGCGGTTCCGCCGCGGCCTGCGGCTGCGGCGCGGCAGGTGGTTGCGCTGGTGGGGGCAGATCCCGCGACGACTCCGGTCCGGCAGCGGCTGGTGTCGGGAGCTGTGGTGTCGGGGCCTGCGGCGTCGGCGCCGCGGTGTCCTCGGCACCGGTGGCGGTGGTCGTTGTCGTCGTGGTGGTCGTCGTGTTGCTGTTCGTCTCGCCGGGGAGCAGCGAGTTGTTGTCGGCTGTGGACAGCGTCGCGGTCGGCGGAAGGCCTGCCGGCAGTTCGGCCAGGGTCGGGCGGTAGGTGATCAGTTCGTTCTGCGGGGTTATCCCGTCCCTGCGCAGCTTGTCCCGCTGTTCCTGGCTGACCTCCTGGTTCGTCACCAGATACTGGCCACGCGGAAGCGTCGCCACCGTGGTGCCCTCGACAGCTTCGGCTCCGGTGCGCGCATAGGCGGTGTCAAGGAAGTCGGTCCAGCCGTGGAAGGTGAGCCGGTGCTGCTCGGCGAGCAGTCGGCTCTGCAGCACCCGTGGATCGGCCCGCCGCTGTTCAGTGCCGCCGATGGGATCCAGCTTGTACAGCGAGGTCCGGTTGTTCACCGCCTCGAGCGTGACGGTGTCGTCGGCGTGCAGCGTCCACTGTGCTTCGCCAGCGGCCAGCGCGTTGATCCGCTGCGCGGATGTGTGCGAGCCGCTGCCCGCCCCCCAGCCGCCCGGCTCGTTGGTGAGGAACAGCCACAGCTCGTCGCGGCTGCCGGCCTCGAACGGCTGCACGAACGCGTTCACGTAAGGGCCGCCGACCTTGACCTTGCTCAGCAGGGCGGGCCAGCTGCTGTTGCGATCGAGCCGCCATCCTCCGTCGTGCGGCCGGATCACGATGCTGAAGCGCTTCGCGATGTGCCAGATCGACTCGACCGTCTTGGCTGTCGAGCCGCGCGCTGGGATCGGCTCGGGGTTGACGCGCTGCACGGTCGGCCGGTGGGCCCGCACGAGCTGACCGGCCACCGCGTTACCCGCCGTCTGCTGTAGCCGCAGCAGGCCGAGCACGTCACCGGGTGGGCGAGAGGCGGGCACGGGTCTGGGGCGGCTGTCCGCCGCGGCATCCCGTTCCGTCCAGGCTCGACGCACGCCTGCCCCCTCTGGCACGTCCGTCGAGCTTCCCGGCAATCCCACCCGCACGCGCGATCCGCCCGGCCAGTCAACGGGGTAACAACGGTGCACCACCGGTCGGGCAGCCACGGGCACCGGCCGGGTCTCCGGCGTCCGTCCAGTTGGGCCGGCGCACGGCTATTTCGGTGAGCTCACGGATGTGGTCGGTGGGTCGCGGACCTCAGGCTGGGACACCAGACAGGACGGTCAGCGCTCCCGAGGCGTCGACCGCACCGCTCCCCGGGCGGTCACGACGCGGCTCACTAGCAGACAAGGAATGTCACGACATGGCGCCACTAGTGTTGGACAGCGAAGCCCAGCCGACGACCGGCGGTGACGCCGACGCCTTCCTCAGAACGCTCTACTCAGAGCACTCCACCAGCCTCCTCGCCTATGTCGGCCGGATGGTGTCGGATCAGCAACTGGCCGAGGACGTCGTCCAGGAGACGATGCTGCGGGCGTGGCGCAAATCCGCCACGCTGGACCCCGACCGCGGCTCGATCGGAGGATGGCTGATCCGGGTCGCGCGGAACATCGCGATCGACCGCATGCGTGCCAGGCGGTGCCGTCCACCGGAGGTCGACGAGACGCACACCGACGCGGCAACCTGGAGCGTGAGCGACCACGCCGCTCGGACGGTCGAGTCGGTCTTCGTCAGCCAGGCGCTGCAGACACTGAGCCCCGCCCACCGCGCCGTGCTGCAGCAGGTGTACTTCGCCGACCGGACCTGCGCCGAGGCCGCCGTGGTGCTCGGCATCCCGGTCGGTACGGTCAAATCCCGGATCTACTACGCGCTGCGTCAGCTGCGGGTGGCGATCGAGGCCGAGCAGGCCGGCTGAACCGCGACGCAGTGCACCGGAGTGAACTGGCCGGTGGCGCGGCCCCGTAGAACCGTCATGGTCGTCGTGGCGGCCGGCGTCGGCGCCGGTGCGGTGAGGGAAGACGTCGCGTTTGGCGCTCCGCGCAGCGAACCGGAGACACAGTGAGTATCAACCTGCCGCCGGTGCTGATCCCGCTGTTCCTGGTGGTGACGGGCTCCGAGTGGGAGAACCTGCCGACCGATGACATGCGCACCGGCGCCGGTGACCTGCACCGGGTCGGCGACGACCTCGAGCACAACGTGGCGCCGGAGATCTCGCTGGCGGTGCGGAATGTACGGCTGGGGATCGCGGGGCAGGCGGACGCGGCGTTCGCCGACACCATGGCGCCGTACACGGAGCAGGACCCGCAGTACCTGCTCGCCGCGGCGGAGCAGTACCGGACGCTGGCGGTCTTCCTGAACGACGGGGCCACCCAGGTCGAGTACGTCCAGATCATGATCTTCCTGCAGTTGGCGCTGCTGCTGATCCAGATCGCCTGGGCGTACGCCAACGCCGCCTGGACGGTCGGCGGGAGCCTGGTCTGGCTGGCCGCGCAGTTCGAGATCACCCGGGTGCTGACCACGAGCTGGTTGGGCCAGTTGATCCTGCACATCCTGGCGGCGACGGCAGTGTCGACCGCCATGATGGTGGCCCTGGACCGGGTCGCCCAGTTCATCCAGAAGGACATCCTGCACACCCGCGACCACTACGACTCGTCGCTGACGGAGCAGGCCGCGGTCGGCGGGGCCATCGGCGGGGCGCTGGCGGTGCCGTTCGCGAAGCTGGGGCGGCTCGGCGGTGAGCTCCTGGACGGGGCGCTGCAGAAGACGGTCGGCAAGCTCGGCGCGCTGTCCGGGCCGGCCCTGACGAAGGCGGCCACGGTGACCGCGGACCTGGTCGCCTCCGGGCTGCATGGCACGTTCACCGGCGGGTTGTTCTCCGCGAGCCAGGGGCAGGGGTTCGTCCTCCGCCCGACCGACTTCGCCGCCGGCGTGCTCGGCAGCGCGACCCCCCTGCTGGGCGACGGGCTGCAGGGGTTCATGGGCAGGTCGCTCGAACCGCCGGTCGGCGGCGGCGTTCCGCACCTACCCGGGATGGCCGAGGTGCGGCCGCTGGACGACGTTCAGCTTGGCGCGGACGGCCTGAAGGTGGACGAGCTCGGCGCGGACCTGGCGGTGCCGACCAGCGTGGACCGGCCGCTGGCAGTTCCGCCGGAGCCTGCGGCGGCGCGCGGGACGGAGCTGACCGACGGACCGCCGCCGGCGTACGCGCCGGCGAGCGAACCTCCGCCGGCGGCGACGAAGCGGGCACCGGTCGAGCAGTCGGCGGACCGGCCGGTTGCGGACGCGCCGGGGACGCAGCCTGGTCCGGCGGAGGTGCGGGGGAGCGAGTCGCGGCCGGCGGCCGGGGCGGACGGTGTGCCGTCGTCGGCGGCGAGCCGGGCGCCGGTCGAGCAGCCGGTGGATCGGCCGGTTGTGGAGGTGCCGGGGGCTCAGCCTGGTCCGGCGGAGGCGCCTGCGGCGGCGGGGCGGGCGTCGGTCGAGCAGGTGGCGGATCGGCCGGCTGCGGTGGCGCCGCGGTCGCCGGCCGGGTCGGGCGAGGCGCAGGTGCGGGGCAGTGAAACGCAGCCAGCGGCCGCGAGGCGGGCGTCGGTCGAGCAGCCGGCCGACCGGCCGGCAGCGGTGGCGCCGCGGTCGCCGGCGGGGCCGGGCGAGGCGCCGGCGCAGGTGCGGGGGAGTGAAACGCAGCCTGCGGCGGCGGGGCGGGCGCCGGTCGAGCAGGTGGCGGATCGGCCGGCTGCGGTGGCGCCGCGGTCGCAGGCCGGGCTGGGGGAAGTGCGGGCCGGTGAACCGCAGCCTGCGGCGGCTGGGCGGGCGCCGGTCGAGCAGCCGACCGACCGGCCGGCAGCGGCGCCGCGGTCGCAGGCCAGGCTGGGGGAGGTGCGGGGCAGTGAACCGCAGCCTGCAGCGGCGGCGCGGGGGCCGGTCGAGCAGTCGGCGGATCGGCCGGTTGCGGCGGCGCCGCGGTCGCAGCCCGGTCCGGCTGAGATGCCGGTGGAGGCGCGGGGGAGTGCGTCGCAGCCGGCAACGGCGGGGGCGCCGGCCCGGACGCCGGTCGCAGAGCCGGGGGATCGGCCGGCTGCGGACGTGCCGCGGTCGCCGACCGGGCGGACCGACGGGTCGCTGCCGGCGGAGCGACGGCCGGCACCCGGGGAGGGCCCGGCCCGGCCGGCGGACCGACCGGCCACGAGCGTGCCGAACGACCGCGTGCAGGACGGTCGGCCTGCCGAGCAGGGCAGGACCGCGTCCGCAGAGGTGCCGGCCGGCGGCTCGCGGTCGGCGGAGCCGGGCAGGTCGACCGCCGCGCCGGCGCGGCAGGTGACGGACCGGCCGGACACGGCTGCGCCGGCGGTCGGCGGCGACCGGCCCACTGCCGGGGACGACGCGGTGTCCGAGGTGACGGCGGCCGGGGACGAGGCGGTGTCCGAGGTGACCGCGGTCGGGGACGACGCGGCGTCCTCGATCACCCTGGTAGGGGAGGAGGGAACGCGGGCGGCGACCGTGGCGGGGGAGGACGGTCCGGCCCTGGCGTGGCAGGCCGACCAGGAGCGGATCACGCACGAGTACTCGCACCGGCTGCTGGCCGCGGAGCGCCGCGGCCAGGCCGTGGCGGCGGTGCGGGAGGAGGCCGGCTCGGCGGTCAACAACGGCCTGCTCTCGTTCAACGAGGCGCGGAACCGGCCGCTGTCCGACGCCGAGGTGGCCGCGGCCGGCGAGGCGGTGCTGGGCCGGCTCGACCACGAGGTCACGATGGCGATCGGGGACGGCCGTGACCTGGTGGGCGCGCGGCAGCCGGGAGCGGTCCGTGAGTTGGAGTCGCGGCTGCGGGCGTGGCGGGACGCGTTGCCGGAGCTGGTGCAGACCGAGCTGTCCCGGCACTACGGCACCGACGAGATCCGGCAGGCGTTCGACCGGCAGCTGGCGGAGGTGAACCGGCCGCGCCAGGAGCTGCTGGGCAGCGCCGATCCGGGCGTCTCGGACTGGGTGCGGGAGCGTGCCTACCAGGACTTCTCCAAGCAGGTGAACGCGGCGTGGCGGGACGCGACGGGGGCGGTCCCGGACGGTCCGGAGCGGGTGCGGGAGGGCGCACCGTGGGACGAGCTGCTGACCGGGGAGGCCCGCGGGGTGCCGCGGCTGCTGGAGCGCTACCAGCGGGACGAGCTCGTCGATCAGCAGATCGGGGCGGAGTTCGACGCCGTATGGCGAGGGCACGACTTCGCCGGCCGGGGCTTCGAGTCCGGAGCGGCTCCGGAGACCGAGGTGCGGTTCGTCGTCCGTCGCGGCCAGCTGTCCGCCTACGGCGGTGGCCGGCCGGAGCCGGCTGAGACCGGCGCCGCCAGCAGGGACTTCCAGCCGGAGCAGCCGCTGCCGCCGGACGTGGTGGCGGTACGGACGAAGGCGGAGGCCCTGTTCCGGTCCCGACTGGTCGACGACTGGCACGCGCGGTTCGATGGCCGACCGGAGGGCGGGGACTTCGTCGAGTCGTTCGGCGAGCACCTGAGCGTCGCGGACGGGCTGATCGACCACGTCGCGGCCCGCGAGCAGGCCGTGCACGAGGCGTGGCCGAGGCTGGCGGACGACTTCTCCCGGTGGAGCCTGGGCGGCGGTGAGATGTCGCGCGGGGATTTCGAGCGGGTGCAGGAGGAGTTCGCCGACCGGCTGCGCGGCGAGTACGACGCGGCGCACCTGGGCCCGGGCAGCCGGCCGGCGGAGTCCGGTCCGCAGTGGCCGGCCGGCCCGGAGGCGGACTTCCGGATGCGGCTGGAGATGGCCGCGGCGGGCCTGCCCGACCGGTTCGACCTGGAGGCCGGCATGTCCGGCGCGCTGCGCGACGGCGGCCGCCGGTTTGAGGCGCTGTACACCGAGGCCGGCGTCGAGGTCGCCGAGAATGTCGTCGCCGGTCTCGGGCAGCGGTTCCGCCGCGACTGGGGGACCGCGTATCACGAGGCGCACCGGTCCCAGTGGGCGGAGATCGAGGACCTGCAGGGCTGGTTCGAGCAGGAGGCGGGGGCCGACAACTGGTTCGACTTCGGCCGGCAGGAGCAGCGGTCGTCGGACGAGGTGCCGCCGCCGGTCGCCCGGGCGCGGCTGCGCGAGCTGTGGCGGTCGCTCATGGACCGGGAGGCCACCGCCGGGGCCGATGTCGCGCCCGCCGGCGCGAGCCTCCAGGCGCCCGAGTCGAGCATGGCAGTACAGCCGGCGGACCGTCCGCAACTGCGGGAACACGAGCCACTGTCCACATCGGACGACGTCCGGCCGGCAACGCTGGAGACGAGGTACCGGTCCCGGCTGAACTACGAGAACCAGCTCGGGTCGGCGGTCAACGACGGCGAGCGGGCGTTCACCCGGACCGTCGACGCGTTGCGGGCCGACGGAGCCGAGATCCCCGTGGCGGCCGCCGACGCGGCGCGCGGCGAGTTCCTGCAGCGGGTGCGGACCGCGGCCGGCGAGGCACTGCGCCCGCTCGCGACCGGCCAGCCGGGCGCGCCACTCGCCGCCGCGTGGCAGGACTGGCGGCAGCGCAGCGCGGACCTGCTGACCACGGTGCCGGATCTGCTCACTGAGCACAGTAGACAGTCCGCGGCGCTGGCTGCGGCGAACGACCGGTTCGATGCCGCCGTACACGCGTACAACGCCGGGCACGACACCGCGCTGCCCGCAGCGGTCGCCGACGAGGTACGGGCCAGGTTCACCCAGCGCGCCACATCGGCCTACGGGACCGCGGAGTGGGACACGATGGCCGATCGCATCGGCCCGATGTTCCGCGCCGAGGCCGAACTGCGGCAGGGGCTGCGGGACGCGGCCGGCCGGCTGCTCGTCCGGCCGGACCCGACCGCCGACCCGGCCGGCGTGCTGGCCCACGCACAGGCCCAGTCCTGGCAGCAGTTCGAGACGACCTACCGCGCCGAGTTCCACCGCCGGCTCGGGATGTGGCTGTCCGACCCGGACACCTCCCCGGCGTGGCTGGAGCGCCGGACCGCCGACTGGCAGACGGTGGGACCCGAGCTGGTCCGCGCCCAGCTGGCCCGGACCAACCTGCTGGCAACCGGTTGGGCGGACGCGAGCGAGCAGTTCGACGCGGCCGCGGCGGCCTGGCAGGCCGCGCAGCCGGCCGACCAGCGGCTGCCCGAACAGAGCCTGCTGGCCGCACGCGTCCGGGTTCAGGCGACCGTGGCCGGGCTGCACCGGCAGGTCTGGGGCAACGACACCGCGTTCGACCACGGCTTGCTCGCCCAGGGCAGCTGGCAGCGGGGCCTGCAATCGCTGACCGAGGGCATCCCCGGCGGCCTGGAGATCCGCCGGCACCTCGACACCGGCCTGCGCCAGGCCGACGCGGCGCTGGCCGAGAACGTCCGGGACAGGCAGGCCGGCGGGCTGCCGGACGAGACCGTCGCCCGCCTCCGGCGGCAGGTCCACGACGAGCTACAGGCCGGGGCCGAGCGGACCTGGGCGCACCTGCGCAACCCGCACGACCGGTCGCCCGGCGCGGACGCCGGTGCGACGTGGAGCCGGCTGCAGCGGCAACTGATCGACGCGCTGCCGACCCGGATCGAGCAGGAGTCGGCGCTGCTGCGCGAGCTGGCCCGGGCCGCGGCCGACTACCAGCGCCTGGCCGCGGACAGCGGTAGCGCGCTCCCGGCCGAAACCAGCGCCCGGCTGGCGGACGAGTACCGCGCCCACCGGCTCGCCGACCACCTCGCCCGCCACCCGGTCGACCACATCGCCGACGCCACCGCCTGGCTCGCGGCCGAACAGGCGCACGAGAACACCTTCGGCGTCCGCCTGGGCTGGGCCACCCTGCTCCAGCAGTACCGCGACCACCGCGACCAGCAGGCGCCAGAGGCGACGGCGCGGGACCTGCCGGCCGTCGAGGTCGCCCTGCGGCTGCGGCTACGCACCGGCGCCGGCACCGAGACCACCATCGCCGCGCTCGTCGACCCCGCCACCGGGCGGACGTTCCTCGCCGTCGACGAGGGCCGGCCAGGGCGCGAACTCCGCCAATCGGTGCTGCCCGGCGTCGACGGCACCTACCTTCGGCTGCTCGGCCAGGGCCGCACCCTGACCGGTAGAGCCGCCGCGTCCACCGCCCGGCGACTCGCCCGGACGCTGGCGCCGCGAGATGGCCAGAGCGACCGGCAACCTCGCGGCGTGACACAGGTCTTCCCGGGCCGGTCCGACAGCCACGCGCGGGTCGGCGAGGTGACCGGCGCGCTGCCCCGGCTCGCCGGGGTCAACCTGCTCGCGGTGCACCTGACCCCCGACGGCTACGCCGAGATCGATCGGGACCGGCTTTCCGCCGAGACGGCGCAGATCGTCGACCAGGCCGCCGGACACGGCCGCCCGCAGTTGACCGCCGAGGAGTTCGCCGCCGCCGCCGTGCGGCTGCCCGGCTTCGACCCGAGCCTGCCGGTGGTGGTGGTCGGCTGCCCGGCCGGCAGCCGCTTCACCGCCGCGTTCGAACGGGCGCTGGCCGATCTCACCGCGCCGGCCGGCGGTCAGCGCACGACCAGGGAGCTGTGGACCGCCGGGCAGTACGCCTGGCAGACCAGCGACGGTCGGGTGCTTGCGGCCTCGCTCGGCGTCAGCGCGGACGGCCGGGCGCAGGTGGTCCGGGGCCCCGACGACCAGTGGATCCGGCACCGCAGGGAGACCTCGGATGCCGGCAGCGGAGTCACCCGGACGCAGCACGGGCCGGACCTGATGACCGCGCTGGTCGACGCCGTTCCCGACCTGCGCGTCGACCAGTGGCCCGGCCGGCTCACCAGCGACCACCGGTGGTCCAGCGACCCGGCCGACGAGGCCGACCCGGAGCTCGGGTCGGAGTCGGAGCAGCAGGACTCGTCGCGGCCGTCCACCCCGCGGCCACAGGCGATCATGCCGATCCTGAACGGGTTGCGCCTCGACGACCACGGGGCGCTGGTGGGCGCGGACGCCGTGGTCGGGCGCGTGCGCGGGCACGGTCCCGCGCCGGACCTGGTGCTGCTGGACCTTGAGGTGCCCGAGGAGGACGCCGACCGTCTCGAAGGCGCCATCGACCTGCTCGCGGAGAACCTCGGGGTCCGGATCGGCGTACCGGAGGCCGGCCAGACGATGCGGGTCGACCCGCACCTCGGGCCGCTGGCGTGGCAGGCCGCCGCCGATGGGGGCGGGCAGCCCGGCGGCTGGCTGTTCAGAGGCCGGGATGAGCGGTTCGCGACGGACCCGGACGGCCGAGCCATCCCGATCTTCGCGGACCAGGATGAGTTGCCATGGGTACTGCGAGAGTCGGGCGCGGTCCTGCTCTCCGGGGAGCCGTCGTTCGGGGAGCTGCACGACCGGATTCGCACGCCGGCGGAGATCGCGGTACTCGACCTACCGGTCGGGTCCGACGGCCGCGTCCAGCTGACGTACCAGGACAGGCTGACCCGGCCGCTGGGCCCGCGCACCCTTGCCGAGGTGCTCCGGTTCAGAGGCGTCCGCGACGTTGTGCTGCTGGTCCGGCCTCAGGAGGACGGGGCTCCGATCGACGAGGCGCACCTGCACCTGGTCGCTGACGTCAACGACCTGACGATCTGGTATCCGGCGGCGGGAGCCGTCGTCGAAGTCGACGACGACGTCGACCGGGGCCTCAACCTCCGGGCCGTTCATCCCGACCCGGGCGGCAGCGACTGGCGGATGATCCGGCCACCCCGGTTGGGGCAGGACCCCCATCGGCTGGTCCTGGACGACGGCCGGCTGGCGCCCGAGCGGATCGTCGCAACCTTTCCCGCCGGGTCGGCCTCGGTGCATGCGCCGTGGGCGGACGACTACCAGCAGATGCCGGCCGTCGAAGGGCTGTCGACCTGGCACCTGGACGTCGACGACCGGGGAGCGCCGGTATTCGCGACAGTCACCGGCCGGCACGACCCGGCCGACGGCGAGCTGGCGACCCACCTGAGGCGGCCGGACGCCGCGGATCTGCGGCTGATCGCCCAGCGCACGCCGTATCTCACGGAACTGATCACGCGGCTGGTCCAGGACAGCACCGCCGACGTCTACCTGGAGCCGCCGGGCGTCCGATCCCGCTTCGACGCCGCGGCCGGCGACGTCGTGCTCGACACGCCCCCCGGCGCGCGGCACGAGTGGGATCGGTTCGCCGGCCAGGCTGCGGGGCGGCGGGTGCCGGCCCGGTTCCGCACTGACGACACCGGGCGGCTGGTGCCCGCGGCCGGGCCGGTGCTTCGGGCGTTCGCCGGTGGTGCCGTCACCACCGCGTTCGACCGGTTCCGCCACATGGCCTCGACGCTGGACGGCCTGCGCACCCGCGACGATGTGTTCCCCCTCCTGCTGCCGGCCGTCGACGGGCGCCTCGTGGACGAGCGCGCGGTCGGCGCGGCAGCCGAGCGGGCCATCCCCGAGCTGGTCGAGGCGTTGCGTGCGGCCGGGCTCCGTGGGCAGGCCATCGCGCTGATGGTCGACCAACTGGTCGACCCGGAACAGGTTCAGCTGCTGGCTGACCGGTCCGGCAGCTACGTCTACACCGGCCGGACCGATGACGTCACCACGGTGAACGGCGTGCTGGCCCTGCGCCCGTCCACGACCGAGCAGGACGTCGTCTGGGTGGAGACGGCGCCGCGGGGCCCGGTGCCGGACGCCGGTGTCGAGCCGGCCCGGATGGTGACCGACTGGTTCCATAGCCGGCTCTGGCCGTTCGCCGAGCCGTTCGCCGCGGCGTTGCCGGACGTGCCGGCGCGGCGGTTCTTCGCCGGACCGATCCCGCCCGAGCAGTTGTCGGCCCTGCGGCGGATCGTCCCGCCGCTGCCGGGCGTCGGGCAGCTGATCCTCCCGGTCCTCGACGGGCAGCCCGCGTTGCCAGCCGAACAGACTCTGCGGCCCGTCGACGCGGCAGCGTTCGCCGACTGGCTGCGCGCGGCCGGCTGGTCCGGCGGGGCACTGCAGATCCTGCCGCTGGACACCCTCGGCCCCGACGCCGGCGCGTGGTTCCGGTCCCTGCGCGAGGAAATCGCCCCGGAGCCCTCGTGGCTGTTCGTCGCCGGTGGCCGGTGGCGGGACGCGGCGGAGCGGGAGCCGGACCCGGTAGGTGTACGGGTGCCTGGCGACGCGCCGTGGGCGACGTTCGGCCCGACCGCCGCGCCGCCGTACGTCCCCGACGTGTTCGGGCGGCTGCGGCGGCCTGACGATCCGGTCGTCGTCGTCACCGAGGCGGGACTGGTCTTCGCCGCCACACCCGAGGATGTGCCGGCGGCGGCAGCCCTGCGCCGGCACGCCGGCCGGGTGATCGTGACGCTGCCGGCCGACGAACGGGGCGGACATTCCATCCCGCTGACCGACGGCCGCCGCATACCGACCGATGCGAACGTGGTCGATGCGCTGATCCGCCGGTACGTGTTTGCGGCGCCGCGGTCGCTGCCGCCGGTCCGGGTCGTCGTGCTGCACACCGAGCCGGCGCCCGCGACCCGCCGCCCCAGGCGGTTCGAGGTGCCCGTCAACGTGCAGGACCCGTACCGTGGCAGGTGGCTCGCGGTGTATCCGGCGGAAGACGCGCGGACGGAGATCGACGCCGGCGGACAGCTGGTGGTTCGTCGTCAGGGCAGCTCTTCGGCCGTCCCGGTGTGGGAGGCGACGGACTCCTGGGGCAGTCCGCGGCAACCCGGGACCGCCACCGACGGTCGGCTGTGGCTCGCCGACGAGATCCGGCTGGCGTGGACCGGCCCGTTCTGGGCGCCGGTGCTGGAGCTGGAGGTCGGTCCGGAGGGGCCGGCGGTGCGGCTGGCCGCCGGCGGTTCGCTGCCGGTGCCGGCCCGGAACCTCATCGGCGTCCTGGCCGGCGGCGTCGAGTACATAGGTCCGCCGCCGGTGATCGTCGTCGAGCGGCCGCCCGAGGCGGAGGCCCGGTTGCAGCCCTGGCTGGCCGAGGCCGCCGAAGCCGCCGGCCACTACCTGGTCGTGCCCGCCCCCGGCCACCGGGTCGTCCGCGAGAGCGGCCCGAACCGTTCCGGGCTCCGCTCCGTCGCGTTGCCCGGGACCGACCACACCGGCGATGCGTGGCAGTTCGTGGCTCCACCCGGGCTGCCGGCCGGCATGACGTACACCCCGATAGTCGACTGGGACGACAGCGGCGAACTCCGCGGGCGGCAGGAGGACCCGGCAACGGTCAGCCTGCCCGGGCTGGCCTACCTCGCCGGGTACGACGAGAGGGTGGCCGGGATCGCCACCTCCGCGCGCAGCTGGCTCGCGGAACGCTTGCTCGACCGGCCGCCCGCGATCGTCGCATCGCTGCGGCCGTCCGCTGCCGGCGTGTTCATCTCGACCCTCCCGGGCGCGCGGCCGGCGACCGCCGGGGAGATCGCCGACTGGCTGCGGCGCCGCGGCTGGGAGCCCGGGCAGTTGGTGGTGTTCGCATGGCACGGTTCGGACACGGGTGTCAGGACCATCGGGCAGGACCTGGCACTCCTCACCGAGGTCGTGCGGCAGCTGGGCACGGTCGGCGCCCTGCCCTCGGGACCGGCCAGGCGGTACGGCGGCGACTGGGTCGTGGAGGACCCGATGACCGGTCAGCCCCGGGACTGGGTGCTGGTCGATCCGCTCGGGCTCACCGAGAACGGGCCGGGACATCCGCGCTACGGCACGAATCCGCAGGGCCGGCTGGTCCCGGTCGACGACCGTCCGGCGGTCGTGCTGCTGGGCAACGGGGTGGCGTCTGTCGACCGCGCGACGCTCCTGCGTGGGGGATACCAGCAGATGCAGGCCAGCCGCGCCGACCGGGTCTACGACCTGTGGCTGGGCATGGGCGCCGACGGGACGCCCACGGTATGGACCATGGAGACCGAGGAGCGGGCGGCGACGCCGGACGAAGTTCTCGAGATGATCGCTGCGCGGACGGCACCGGTCGACCCGGGCGAGACCGACCGGCCCCCGCGGGTCTGGACCGGTCAGATTGTCCGGATGCTGGTTGACTCGCCCCAGGACAGGTCGGCGTACGGCCGGTTCATGCGGTGGGTGCGGCGGCTTCGCGAGCTGTCCGTGCCGGTGGTCGGCCGCGCCATGGAGGTCTATGTCCCGCAGCGGGGCGCGACCTGGGCGCTGGCTCTGGAGGAGACCGATGAGGATTTCCAGCTGCTGATAACGACGCGGTGGCCGCGCGGCGCGCCGCAAGGACAGCCCACGCCGGAGTGGCGGCGTGCCGTCTGGGACGCCCGTTTCGACGCCGGCCGGCCGCCGCCGTTGCTCGCCTCCATCGACGGCGTGCTCCGGGAGCCACAGCACGAGGTCGTTGCCGCGATCGACGCGGGGATCAGCCTGGCGCCGGGCACGGACGAGGGACCGCCGCAGATCCGGGAATATCCCGGGCTTCTGGTCGTGAACGTCGATGTCGCCGACGACGGAGCCATTCTGCTGGCCTACCCGGGCGGGGTGACAGACGCAGAGCTCGTTCCGCTCGTCCGGGCCATCTCGCCGTTCCTGCGTCCCGGGAACGCCATCCAGATCGCCGGCGCGGACAGTGAGCGGTTCCTCGCCGACCAGCCGCTCGAGCCGGACGCGTACATCCGTTTTGCCGAGCTGATGCAGGCGCTGGCCGACGTGCTGGGCGCCGACGTGTACATCCCGCC
Organism: uncultured Actinomycetota bacterium; assembly: GCA_963714145.1. GTDB lineage: Bacteria > Actinomycetota > Actinomycetes > Mycobacteriales > CADCTP01 > JBBWZH01. The sequence goes on from OY970235.1 coordinate 1,856,937, forward strand.
GGACGGGGCGCATCCGGTCCACCTGGCCCAGGCGGCGACGACGGTCGCGATGCGCGGCTCGCGACCGGTGCCGTGGCGGCGGCTGGCCGCGCCGGGTGCCGGCCCGCCGGCGTTCGTCAGCAACCAGCGGGGAGCGCTGGTGCCGATCACCCAGACCCGCTTCGAGAGCTGGGCGGAGGCCTGGCAGCAGGTCGGGGTGCGGGCCGAGGACGTCTACGCTCAACCGTTCGGCCATGGAGCCGCCCGGGGCGTCGCACTGCTGCCGAGCCGGCCCGGCGAGCCGTGGGTTCCGTGGACCAGTCCGGGCCAGTTCGTGGCCGTGGTCGGCGCCGAGCGCGACGAGGTGATCCTCTGGGTGCCGCGGCGGGCGGCGACCGACCCGCTCCCGGCCCCGGCCAGCACGGAGTTCGACGACTTCCTGAGCGCCTCCGACCAGCGGCTGCGGGCCGGCCTCGAGGTCCGCTCCCATCGCGCGGACGAGCTGGCCGTCCGGCTCTCCCGCCCGACCGGTCAGCCCAGCGAAGCCGCCGTGGCCGCCGAGGCCGCCAGGGCCGCCAGGGCCGCCGAGACCGCCGAGGCGGCCGCGCGGCAGGAACTCGGCCAGTTGCTCGGCGAGTCCTGGCAGATCTCGTCGGCGCTGAGCCGGCGCGACCGGCCGTGGCCGGAGTTCATCCGGGTCAGCCCCTCGATGCTGCTGGACGTGCTGCGCCGGCACGGATATGGCGCCGACGTGCCGATCGTGTTGGCCGCCGGCGGTCTGGCGTTCGACCGCAGGGTCGACATCGTTCCGCCCGCGTCGACGTTCCCGGGCGAGCTCGCCCGTCTGGCCGGGCAGCCGGTCAGCGCGCCGACCGCGCCCATCGACTGGCCGGCCGCCGCCGACGCCCCGCCACTCGCCGCGCCCGACCCGACCCAGCCCAGGCCGAACCTTCCGCTGCGAGCCAACGCATACGAGTCCGACTCGCGTGGCAGCCGGGGCCGCTGGATCGTCTTCGACGTCGAACAACCGCCGGCCTACGAACCGGAGGAGACGCAGCCGCCGGCCCCACCGCAAGCGCCGATGCCGCGCCCGTTCTCGCCCCCGCCGTCTCCGCCGGGGTGGGTCACCGCCCCGATGTGGCCGGACGAGCCGGCGCAGGCGGCCTTCGCCGAGATGGCCCAGGCGTGGGAGGCCGTCGCGCCGGGGGAGACCGCGGCCCGGTCACCCGAACCCCGCATGCGCCAAATGGCCGGCGCGCCGCCCGTGCACCAGCCGCCGCACCCGACGGTGGTGTCCCGGCCCGGTGCGGTCCTGTCGGTCTCGCGCCGGATGCTGCAGTGGTTCGACGAGCTGCGGCCGGCCCTGCAGAGCCAGCCCGGCGCGCTGCTCGCGGTGCTGCCGGTCGCCGCCGACGGGCAGCTCGGCCTGGCGGTCCACTTCGGACCCGGCGCGGACCAGACGGTGGTGGCGCCGGTGCCGCTGGAGCTGGTCGCGGCGGAACTGGCGCGGGCGCTGGCCGACCCCGTGGTCGGCGACGGCGTGGTCGGCGACGCGGTGGTCGGCGACGACGTCGGCGGCGACGGCCGCAGGAGGGCGCCGATCCTGGTGGTGCCGGCGTACCTGCCCGGCGTCGGCCACCGCGGTCACGCCGAGCTGGAGCCGTCGGTCATGCTCGTCGCGCAGCTGATGGGCAGAGACCTGCGGCTGCTGCCGGAACCGCCCGGGCCCGGCCAGTTGGTGGCGGTGGATGGCGGCCTCGGCCTGGTCCACCCCGTGGACGACGACAGTTTCATCTCCGCCGTGCTGGCCAGCAGCCTGCTGCAGCTACCGGACTCCGCCCCCCTCGCCGGCCAGGCGGCCATCTTGACGCCGGCCGATGTCCGCGAGCTGGCCGGGGCGGCCTTCCGCGAAGACCCGGAACTGAGCGGGCCGTACACCGGCGGCTCCGCGATAGCAGCGGTGATCGGAGAGCTGACCGACTCGGACATCTGGCTCTGGATGACCCCCAGCGATCGGAATGTGCCCGGGGTGGACCGCGACGAGCTCATCCGCCGCCGCCGCACCACCCTGCAGGGCCTGCTGGAACGCGGCCTGCGGTGGTACCAGCTCGACCACGCGTTCCACACCGCCAACCGCCCCGCGATGGTTCTCGTCACAGCGGAACTCCGCGCCGGGCAGCTGGCCGGGCAGCTACCGGACCTTGCCGAGATGCGCGCGCGGGCGATCGAGCGGCCCGAACTGATGGACACGCCGTTCGCAGCGGCTGTCCCGGAGATGATGCTGGCGCTGGCCCTGCGGCAGCCCGTCACCGTCCTGGAGCCCGGCCGGCCACCGCAGCGGTTCGGCCGGGGGACCGACGGCCCGCCGCTGTACGTGTTGCGCGTCCTCGACGAAGGCCCGCGCTACGCGGCGCTCCAGCTACCCACCCACGCCCCGCAGACCGAGCCGCGCGGCATGACGCTGGTTTTCCCGGGCCGGTCCGACAGCGATGCGCGGGTCGGCGAGGTGACCGGCGCGCTGCCCCGGATCGCCGGGGTCAACCTGCTGGCCGTGCACGTGACCCCCGACGGCCACGCCGAGGTCGACCGCGGCCGGCTGCCCGCCGGGACGGCCCGGACCATCGACCAGGTCACCGGGCACGACCGCCAGCAGTTGACCGCCGAGGAGTTCGCCGCGGCCGTCGTGCGGCAGCCCGGCTTCGACCCGAGCCTGCCGGTGGTGGTGGTCGGCTGCCCGGCCGGCAGCCGCTTCACCGTCGCACTTGGACGGGAACTGGCCCGCCTCACCACCCCGGCCACCGGTCAACCCGCGACCAGGGAGCTGTGGACCGCCGAGCGCTACGCCTGGCAGACCCGCGACGGCCGGGTGCTGGCCGCCTCGTTCGGCCTCACCGCGGACGGCCGGCCGCAACTGGACGCGAGCGCCGACGGCCAGTGGGTGCGGTACCGCCTCGACACGACCGGCACCGGCAGCCGGGTCACCCGCACCGAGCACGGGCCGGACCTGATGACCGCACTGGTCGACACCGTTGCCGACCTGCGCGTCGACCAGTGGCCCGGCCGGCTCACCAGCGACCACCGGTGGTCCGGCAACCCGGCCGACGAGGCCGACCCGGAGTTGTGGTGGTATCCGGAGGAGCAGGAGCCGCCGGACACCCCGGCGCCACCGGTGATCGTGGCCGTGCTGACCGGGTTGCACCTCGACGAACATGGCGATCTGGTGGGCGCGGGCGACGTGGCCGATGCCCTGAGCGCGCAGGATCCCGCGCCGGACCTGGTGCTGGTGGACCTTCAGGTGCCGGCGAGCGAAGCCGACCGGCTGCAGGGCGCCATCGGCCGGTTGGCAGACGACCTCGGGGTCCGGATCGGCGCGCCGGAGGCCGGTCAGACGGTACGGATCGACCCCGACCTCGGGCCGGTGGCGTGGCACGAGTCGACCGACGGCGGCGGCCGGCCCGGCCGCTGGGCGTTCACCGGCGGAGATCGGGCGGTCAGCACGGACCCGGACGGCCAGGCCCTACCGATCGACCCAGGTGAGAACCAGTCGCCGTGGCAGATCCGCTTCACCAGGCCCGCAGCGCCGGGCCTGGGTCTGGACATGGTCTCCGGGACCCCGTCGTTCGGGGAACTGCACGACGCGGTACGCCCGGCACCGAGGACGGCCGTGTTCGATCTGCCCGTCGGGTCCGACGGCCGCGTCCAACTGCTGTACCGGGACGGCGTGGCTCGGCCGCTGGGCCCGCACACCCTGATCGAGCTGCTCCGGTTCAGCTCCGACGCCATCCGTTCGGTCGTGCTGCTGGTCCGGCCGCAGGAGGGTGGCGCCGGGATCGACGAGGACCACCTGCGGCGCCTGGCCGACGTCGTCGACGCGGAGATCTGGTTCCCGGATGCGGGAGCCGCGGTCAGCGTCGTCGACGGACACCTCCAGGCCGTTCCCGGCTCGGGTGACCGCAACTGGCGGATGATCCTGCCCTCCCGGTCGGAGGAGCGCCCGCCTCAACTGGTTGTCGCCGCCGATGGCCAGCTGATCCGCGACCGGATCGTCACCCCGTTCCCGGCCGGGATTGCCTCCCGCCGCGAGCCGCGGACCGACCACTACGAGCGGCTGCCGGTCTTCGACGGGCTGCAGACGTGGCTCCTGAACGTCGATGACCGGGGCGCGCCGGTATTCGCGACCCGGACCGGCCACAGCGACCCAGCCGACGGCGACCTGGAGGCGTACCTGAGGCAGCCGGACGCCCCGGACCTGCGGTTGGTCGCCCGCCGCACGCCGTACCTGACCGACCTGATCACCCGGCTGCTCCAGGACAGCGGCGCCGACGTGTACCTGGAGCCGCCGGACGTCCAGGCCGAGTTCGCCCCGCTGGTCAGCGACATCGTCGTGGCCGATCCGCAGACCGGTGCACGGCGAGCGTGGGATCGGTTCGCCGGTCAGGCCGGGCACCAGGTGCCGGCCCGGTTCGCCACCGATGACGACGGACGGCTGGCGCCCACCGGCGGGCCGGTGCTGCGCGCCTTCGCCGGCGGCGTGGTTGCCACCGCGTTCCGGGAATTCAGCCGCATCGCCGGGACGCTGCGCGGCGTCCGCGCGCGCGACGATGTGTTCCCGCTGGGGCTGTCCGCCGTTGCCGGCCGCCTCGCCGACCAGAGCGCGAACGGCGAGGTACGGGAGTGGCCGCCCGCGGACGTGGCGGCGACGCTGCGCGCGGCCGGGCTCCGTGGGCAGGCCATCGCGCTGATCACCGACCGGCCGGTGAACCGGGAACAGGTCCAGGAGCTGGCCGACGCGTCCGGCAGCTACGTCTACACCGGTCTGGCCGATGACCTCCTCGTGATGGACGGCGACCTCGCCCTGTTGCGGCCGGCGAACGGCGAACACGTCGACTGGCCGGAGACGGCCCCCCACGGCCCGGTGCCGGACTCCGCTGCCGAGCCGGCGCGGATGGCGACGGACTGGCTGCACAACCGGCTCTGGCCCTTCGCCGAGCCGTTCGCCGAGGCGCGTCCGGACGTGCCGGCGCGCGGGATGTTCGCGGGACCGATCCCGGACGAGCAATTGCTGGCCCTGCGGCGGATCGTCCCGCCGCTGCCCGGGGCGGGGCAGGTGATCCTCCCGGTCCTCGACGGGCAGCCCACCGTCACACCGGAGGACTTCGCCCGGTGGCTGCGCGCGGCCGGCTGGTCCGGCGAGGCATTGCAGATCCTGCCGCTGGACACGCTCGGTCCCAACGTCGGCGACTGGTTCGGGGCCCTGCGCGAACGGCTCGATTCGGAGTCCGCGTGGCTGTTCGTCGCCAGCGGGCCGTGGCGGGCCGTCGCGGAGCCGGGGCTCGACCCGGTGGGTGTACGGGTGGCAGGCAGCGAGCCGTGGGCGAGGTTCGGCCCGGAAGCCGAGCCGCCGTACGTCTCCGACATGTTCGGGCGGCTGCGGCGGCCTGACGATCCGGTCGTCGTCGTCACCGAGGCGGGGCTGGTCTTCGCCGCCACACCCGAGGATGTGCAGGCGCCGTCGGCGCTGCGGCGCCACGACGGCCGGGTGGTCGTGGCGCTGCCGGTCGACGACATGGGCGAGCTCCGAGTACCCCTGACCGACGGCCGCCGGGTGCGGCCGGACGTAAACATGATCGACGCGACGATCCGCAGGTACCTGATAGGCGCGTCGCAGGCGCTGCCACCGGCCCGGGTCGTTGTGCTGCACACCGAGCCGGTGCCGGTGACGAACCACTGGTCGTTCTTCATGTCCGCCGACGGACTCGTCCGCGACTCCGGCACGTGGGTTGCGGTGTTCCCGACGGAGGGCGGGTGGACGGAGATCGACGGCAGCCGCGAGCTGGTGGTCCGGGGCCCCGCTCCGGACGTCCCGACGTGGCAGGCCACAGCGGCCAACCGAACGCTCTCGCGCCGGCCGGGTACCGCGACCGGCGGGCGGCTGTGGTTCATCGACGAGGTCCTGCTGGACCGGGCAGGTCCGGCGGAGGCGCCGGTGCTGGAGTTGGAGGTTGGTCCGGACGGGCCGGCGGTGCGGCTGGTCGCGGGCGGTTCCCTGCCGGTGGCGGCACGCGATACCGTCCAGGTCCTGACCGGCGGCCGGCCGTACGAGGGTCCGCCGCTGGTGCTCGCCTTCGAGCGGCGACCCGAGGCGGAGGCCCGGCTGGGGCCCTGGCTGGCGGAGGCTGCCGAGGCCACCGGGCACTACCTGGTCGTTCCCGCACCGGGCCACGGCGTCATCCGGGAGACCGGGCAGGACCGTACGGAATACCGCTCCGTGCCGTTGTCCGAGGCCCTCCCCGCCAGCGATGCGTGGCAGCTCGTCGCTCCACCTGTTCTGCCGCCCGGCGCGACGTACATCCCAGTCGTCGGCTGGGACGACACCGGCCGGCTCGTGCCGCGGCCGGAGGACCCGGGAGCGGTCAGCCTGCCTGGGCTGGCCTATCTGGCGCAATACCGCGACACGGTGGCCGCGCTCCCGCAGTTCCTGTACAGCTGGAACCGGTCCCGCCTGCCGGATCCCCTGCCGGCGATCGTCGCGCTGCTGGAGCCGTCCCCTGACGGCGTGCTGATCTCGACCCTGCCGGGCGCGCGGGCGGCAACCGCCGCGGAGATCGCCGGCTGGCTGCGGCGCCGCGGCTGGCAGCCCGGGCAGGTGGTGCAGTTCGGGTGGTACCGACCTGACCTGGCCGCGGACACCGCGGCTAACGAATGGACGCCGCAGCAGGACCGGGCGCTGGCCGCGGACGTCGTGCGGCTGCTGGGCGCGGTCGGCGCGCTGCCGACGGCGCCGCTCAGGTTGCACGGCGGGGCCTGGATGGTGCAGGACATGACGACCGGTGAGCCGCGGGACTGGGTGCTGATCGATCCGCACGGGCTCGCCGACCACGGGGACGGGGATGGGCCGGCCTACCGCACGGACCCGCAGGGCAGGCTGCTGCCCGTCGACGACCGCCCGGCAGTCGTGCTGCTGGGCGACGGGGTGGCGTCTGTCGCCCGCGCGACGCTCGTGGCTGGGGAGTACCCGCAGCTGCAGGCCAGCCGGGACGACGGGGTGTACAACCTGTGGCTGGGCATGGGCCTCGACGGGATACCCACGGTGTGGACCATGGCTGCGGGGGAGCGGGCGGCGACCCCGGACGAAGTTCTTGAGATGATCACTCGGCGGACGGTACCGGCCGAGCCCGACGGGACCGATCAGCCACCGCCAGTGTGGACCGGTCAGATCGTGCGGATGCTGGTCGACACGCCCCGCGACGAACCGGCGTATCGCCGGTTCCGGCAGTGGGTGCGGCAGCTGGAGGAGCTGTCCGTGCCGGTCGCCGGCCGGGCCATGGAGGTCTACGCCCCGGAGCGAGGCGCGGGCTGGCGGATGACGGCGGCTCCGACCCGGGGCGCTAGCCGGCGGGCCCCGGTGACGCGGTGGCTGGCCGACGCGCCCGAAGGGTTGCCCGGGCCGGAGTGGGTGCAGGGCGATCGGGAAGCCGGCGTCGACGCGGGCCGGCCGCCGTCGTTGATCGTCTCCGTCAACGGCATGCTCCAGGAGCCGAACCACGAGATCGTCTCGGTTATCGACGGCGGGATCCGCCTCGCGCAAACCACGAACTGGATGTCGCCGCAGATCCGCGGCTATCCCGGGCTTCTGGTCGTGGACGCCAGCGTCGCCGCCAACGGTGCCATCTCGTTGGCCTACCCGGCAGGGCCGGTGCCCGTCGGGCTCGTTCCGCTTGTCCGGGCGATCGCGCCGTTCCTGCGTCGCGGCAACGCCATCCAGATCGCCGCCGCAAGCAGCCAACAGTTCCGCTGGGGCGATCCGCTGGAGCCCGCCGCGTATTTCCGTTTCGCCGAGCTGATGCAGGCGCTCGCCGACGCCCTGGGCGCGGACGTCTACATTCCGCCCGCCGGGGCGCGTCCGGTCCACCTGTCCCAGGCGGAGACGACGGCCGCGATACGCGACTCGCGGCCGGTGCCGTGGCGGCGGCTGACCGGGCCGGGTGCCGGTCCGGCGGCGTTCGTCACCAACTCGTCGGGAGCGCTGGTGCCGGCGGCACAGGCGCGGTTCGAGAGCTGGGAAGAGGCCTGGCAGCAGGGCGGGGTGCGGCCGGAGGACGTCTACGCCCAGCCGTTCGGCCACGGGCCGGCCCGCGGCGTGGCGCTGCTGCCCAGCCGGCCCGGCGAGCCGTGGGTCGAGTGGTCGGCGCCGGGCCGCTTCGTGGCCGTGGTCGGCGCCGAGCGGGACGAGGTGCTCCTCTGGGTGCCGCGGCGGGCGGCGGCGGATCCGCTCCCGGCCTCGGGCGGCGAGGAGTTCGTCGATTTCCTGGGTGCCTCGGACGACCGGCTGCGGGCCGGCCTCGAGGTCCGCTCCCAACGCGCGGGCGAGCTGGCCTCCCGGCTTTTCCGACCGACCGATCGGCCCATCGACGCCGCCGACGCGGCCGCGCGGCAGGAACTCGGCCGGCTGCTCGGCGAATCCTGGCAGATCTCGTCGGCGCTGCGCCGGCGCGACCGGCCGCGGCAGGAGTTCATCCGGGTCAGCCCTTCGATGCTGCTGGATGTGCTCCGCCGGCAGGGCTACGGCGCAGACGTGCCGATCGTGCTGGCCGGCGGTGGGCTGGCGTTCGACGACCTTGTCGACCGCATCCCGCCCGCGACGACGTTCCCGGGCGAGCTCGCCCGTCTGGCCGGGCAGCCGGTCAACGCACCGACCGCGCCCATCGACTGGGTGGAAGCCGGCTCGCAGCCGCACCCCAGCGAGACCGAACCGGCGCCTGAACTTCCGCTGCGGGCCAACGCATTCGACTCCGACGCGCCGGAATCCCACCCGGGCCGCTGGATCGTCTTCGACGTCGAACAACCGCCGGCCTACGAACCGGAGGAGACGCAGCCGCCGGCCCTGCCGCCCGGGCCGGCAGTGATCCAGCTGCCGCCCATGCCGAGCCTGTTCTCGCCCCCGCAGTCTCCGCTGGGGTGGGTCGACGCCCCGATGTGGCCGGACGAGCCGGCACCGGCGGCCTTCGCCGAGCCGGCCCAGGCGGGGGAGGCCGGCGCGCCGGGGCAGACCGCGGCCCGGTCACCCGAACCCGACCTGCGCCAGGCGGCCGGTGTGCCGCCACCCGCGTACCAGCCGCCGCGGCCGGTGGTGGTATCCCGGCCCGGAACGGTCCTGTCGGTCCCGCGCCGGATGCTGCAGTGGTTCGACGAGCTGCCGCCGGCACTGCACGGCCAGCCTGGCGCGCTGCTCGCCGTCCTGCCGGTCGCCGCCGACGGGCAGCTCGGCCTGGCGTTCCCCTTCGGGCCTGGTCCGGAGCAAACGGTCGTAGCGCCGGTGCCACTGGATCTGGTCGCGGCCGTACTGGGTCGGGCCCTGGCCGACCCAGCGGTCGGCGACGACGGCACGTCGCCGATCCAGGTCGTCCCGGCCTACCTGCCGGGCGTCGGCCGGCAGAGTCACGGCGAGTTGGAAGCATCCGTCCTGGCCGTCGCGCGGCAGCTGGGCCGGGACCTCCGTCTGCTGCCGGAACAGCCCCGGCCCGGCCAGTTGGTCGCGGTGGACGGCGGCCTTGGCCTGGTCCACGACGTGGCCCGGGACGGCGCTGGCTTCGTCGCGGCCCTGCTGGCCAGCAGGGCGCTGCAGCGACCGGACTCCGCCCTCGCGCACCGGGCCGGGTCGCCGGCGGCCGGCCTCCGGGACTGGTCCGCGGCAGTCGTCCGGGAGGACCGGGCCGCGACGGCCTCCCCCGGGGACCCGGCGCTGCACCGGCCGGCCGCCGGCGGCTCTGCGATATCAGCAGTGCTGGGCGAACTGACCGGTCGGCAACTGAACGACCTGTGGTTCTGGATGACCGACGACGAGCTGCTCGCGGCCGGACCGCTGGTCGACGGCGAAGCCTCCGGTCGCCGCGCCGCGCTGCAACGGCTGCTGGAAGGCGGCTCGCCATGGTGGTGGTGGCAACTCGAGTACACGTTCCGGCGCGCCGCGCACACCGCGATGGTCCGCGTGGTCGCCGAGCTCCGGGACGGACAGCGGGGTGGGCGGCTGCCCGATCTCGCGGAGATGTACGCACGGGGGATCGAGCGGCCCGACCTGAGGAACACGCCTTTCGGTGAAGTTGTGCCGCAGCTGCTGGCGCTGGCCCTGCGGCAGCCGATCACCGTCCTGGAGCCCGGCCGGCCGCCACAGCGACACGGCCGCGACGCCGACGGCCCGCCGCTGTACCTGCTGCGCATCCCCGGCGAGGGGTCGCCGCGCTACGCGGCTCTCGAAGTGCCCGGCCGCCTGTTCGCGGATGCGCGGGTGTTCGACGTGCTGCCGTCCCAGGCGCAGATCGACGATGGTGCGGGCCGCTGGTCGGCCGATGCGCTGTCGGAGGTGGTGCGCTGGGACGAGTCGGGACGCAGCGTCTGGTTCGCCGGCGCGGATGTGCAGACGGCCGCCCGGTTCGGCGTCGAGGCGCGCCGGTTCACCGTCGGCCACGACGAGATCGCCCTGCACCTGGACGGCCGCGGCGGGCGCGCCTACCTGGACGGGCGACACGTGCCGGTGGCCGAACTGGCCGCCGTGGTGGCCGGGCTGCCTGTCGGCTTCAGCCGGGTGTGGCTGCTCATCTGCGAGGCCGGCCGCGGCGAGCTGACGGGCCTGGCCGCCGAACTGGCCGCCCGGGGCCGGCCCGGAATCGGCGTCCACCTCGCCGATGATCAGGTGGGGATCACGGCCTGGGGGGTCGCGGTTGCCGTGACGAGCTTCGTCGACCGGGACGGCCGGCTGCGGGCGGCACAGTCCAGCTTCCGGGAAAGCCCGGAGTCCGGGACGCTCGTCCGCACGTACCCCCCGACAGCCGACCTGGCGGCCGACCCCGGCCCGCTGGCCCTGCGGATGGGGAAGAAGAAGAACAGGGCCAGGCCCGCAGCTGCCGGGGCGGTCCCGGCCGCCGCCGTGGCCGGACCCAGCGCGGCCGGGCCGGCGTCGGTGGCTGGCGGGTCGGGGTCGGCAGTGGCCGGCGCGCAATCGGAGCTGCCGCCGTGGCGGCGGGAGTCGTTCGACCTGCTGTTCGGGCAGTTGGCGTACCGGTTCGCGCCGTGGATTGTCGAGCACGTCGTGCGTGGCCACCGGCGGCGGAGCGGGGAGCTGACCGGGTTGCATGTGTGGCCGTCGGACCGCAGCCCGTTCACGGTGATCGAGACGCTGGCCGAGGTCGGCGGGATCAAGCAGGTGCGGTGGGGGCCGGCGAGCGAGGACGACTCCCAGGTGACGAAGGTGAGCAGCCTGTTCCCGCCGGGATCGACCACTCGTGAGTTGCTGCGGTCGGCCCTGCAGGCATTCGAGTACGCCAGGAACACCGCGGGCGGCATGGCCGACCGGCGGTGGAGCGGCTACGACCACAGCGGGCGGCTGATCTCGGGGTATCTGCACTACGTCGCCGGTGGCCGGACGGTGATCTCGTCGTTCTGGCCGGAGCTGGTCGAGCCGAGCGCCGAGCTGAGGGTCGAGCACCGGCCGGCGCCGGAACCCGCGCCGGCGCGCCCGCTGGAGACGGTCGCGGCGTCGATGGTCGATCCGTATTCGGCGCTCCTGGAGCGAATCAGGACCGAATGGGCGGCGGAGCCGTCCGCTGATGACCAGCCGGCGACGGCGCGGGCGGAGTTGCTCGCCGGGGTGGGCGCTGAGGCCGTGGCGCTCGCGGCCGGTGGGCGGTTGCCGGCCGACGGGTTGACGCGCTGGCTGGCTGAGGTGGCTGAGGCGGTCGGCGCGGCCGGTGGGTGGGACCAGCGGGTGGAGTTGCTGCGCAGCGACGTGCTGTTCGCCGGCAGCGTGCGGTCCGGGTTGACCGAGGAGGCGGTCGCCGCGCGGGTGGCCGTGTTGGGTGCGGCGGCCGCGTCGGTGGAGACCGGGTCGCTGCCCGTCGAGGATGGGCTGTCCCGGCTGGCGGAGCTGCTGGATGCGGTGGAGGGGACGGCGCGACTGGCCGACTGGTCGCCGGAGGTGCTCGGTGTGCAGGAGGCGTTGGCGGCGGCCGGGTACCGCCGGCAGTTGGCCGTCAGCGACCTGGCCCTGGCCGGCTACCGGGGCGAGCGCGGAGAGATCAGCGACCCCGAGCAGGCCCGCGCGCTGGAGAAGGCGCTGGAGGGCCGGATAGCGGCGCTCGACGGACCCGGGGTGGCCCTGCTGGCGGCTGCCGCGCCGGGCCTGGCCGCCACCGATCTCCAGACGGAGCTGTTCGCGGCGGTGCGCGACATCGAGCTGCTGATCGCACGGCTGCCGGCGGACCGGCCCGACCCGGACGCCCCGGAGGGGCGCGACCAGCGCGGCCGGCAGTACCTGCTGCGGGCCTGGATCCACCTGATCCAAACCGACCTGTTGGCGGTTACGTCGCCGCGCCCGTATCCCGACCTGCTGATCGCTGCGCGGCTGGACGCGCTGCGCCGTCCGGCCAGATCCCTGCTGGCGGCCGGGAAGTTGGAGCTCGGCGAGTACGTCGAGCGGGCCGGTCGGCACCTCGACGGGCTGCCCGCCGCCCGGCGGGCCGGGTTCGACCTGCTGGTCAGCGATGTCAGGTGGGCCGCCGCGGTGGCCGGGGACCGCGGGCTGACCCCGGTTGCGGTGCTGGACCGGGTGCATGCGCTGATCGGCGCGGTGCTCGGCGGACAGCTGCCAGCCGAAGACTTCGATGTCGCAGCCGAGGCGGTGCTCCGCTGGCTCGCGGCCGACACCGGCCTGGCCGGGAAGCTGTCGCACCACGTCGGCATCCTCTTCAGCGACGCGCGGCAACGACAGCCCGTGCCGGCAGGGAGCGGCATAGCGTGGCTGACGGCGCGGCTCCAAGCGCTCACCAGCCACGGGCTGCCACTGGTCTTCGACGCCGAGTCGGCCGAATGGTTGAAGGCCAAGCTCAACGAACTCCCGGAATCCGCCGCGAGACATGCCGGCTTCACCGACTGGATCGCCCTGCTCCGCAGCGACGCCGAAATGGCTGGTACGCGGGCCAGAGAGGTCAGCTATGAGCAGCTCCACCGGCGCATCATGGTGCTGGCCTCGTCCGGCGGCGACGTGACCGCGGTAGGGCACATTACCCACGATGAGTTCGCGGCCCGGGTGGCCGCCGCCGGCTCGTTGCTGAGACTTCAGCAAGACCGGAAGCTCGAGCCCCCTTGGCGGATCCTGGACGCCGACCGCCGACGTTCCGGCCGGGATCCCTCCGAAGACGGATTCGTCGGTGTCAACAAAGTCGTCATCATGATTCACCGCATCTTCTTTACGCTCGAGTTGATGCGCGCGGGCCTGCCGGTGCGGAACGAGTTGGTGACGCGAATAAGGGACGCCGTGAGCGAGCTCCATCGGTTCGATGTGGATGACGGATCCGATTTCGGTGAGTTCAGCGAGTTCAACGAGTTCGGCGAGGCGACTGGCGCGGGAGTGGACGACCGGGTGGCCTGGTCCGTCGACTCCTCGGACAGCGAGTCCGGTGCGGCGACGGTCCCGGAGACGGGCCACGAGCCGGCGCCGTCCGTCGATTCCTCGGACCGCGAGTCCGGCGCGGCGATGGTCCCGGAAATTGGCCACGAGCCGGCGCCGTCCGTCGATTCCTCGGACCGCGAGTCCGGCGCGGCGATGGTTCCCGGCGAGGCGACGGCCCCGGAATCGGACGACGAGCCGCTGACCATCGACGGCGAGACATTCCGAACTTACCAGGACATTATCGAGCTGTCGCGGGTGCACGCCCCGCTCGCCGGCCGGGGCGAAGACGGCGCCGGCGAGGATGGGCTATACGCGGCGTACGAATACCTGCGCACACACGGGTCGCGTGTCATCGGCAGGCTGTCCGCCGAGCACCTGGCTCATGTTTTCCCCATGCTGCAGGACGTCACGGAACTGGCCGCGAAGCTCGAGCCGCCGGCCGACGATTTCGACATAGTGCTGGACGGGGTGCGGGAAACCGCCATTGCGCTACTGGGCGTCGTCAGCCCGGCCAACAGCGCGCCGGCGATTTACATCGGGCAGGTAAACACGAACCTCTCCACGCTGCTCGGCCCCGGCGCACAGCTGCTGCGATCCGGCAAGCTCGGAAGACGTCGGTTCGAAGCGCTGTTCCGGGCGCATGTGGATGCGGCCACCGAGGCCGGCGTGGAAGAGCGGCATTTTGCCGGCCGAACCCATCTGATGCAGAGCGACGCGGCCTACTACGCCCCCACCGGGCAGCAGCGGCTCCGGGTTCGCCGGCGGGTCATGGCGCTGCAGGGTGCCCGCCAATTCACCGAGCCGGACCCGCAGACCGGTGTGGTCGATCTGGACATGCTGGAACTCATCGAGGTACGAGCCCGAGAACTCAGGGCTGAGCCGGGCAACAGCGAGTTCGATGCCGAGCTCGATGGTCTACTTGAGGAGCTTCGGGGCCGGGCATTGCCCAGGGCGGCGCCGCCGGACGCACCCGGCGTAAACCCCGAGCTGCACAACGAGGACCCGGCCCCGGCCCTGGCCGGCCTCGTTCGTCACCTCGAGCCGGCGTTGCGATTGACGACCGGCCACGACGGCGGCGTGCTGACGATCCAGCAGCTGGAGTCGATGATCAAGCCACAGGTGCCCAAGGCCACCCAGCGGGCGCTGCGGCAGCTGTTCACCCACACTCAGCGGTTGGCCGCCTTCGACCCGGCCCGCACCGGCGGGCACGGCACCGGCGGCGGCCTCGGCGACGCGCCTCCGGTGACCGTGTTGCCGCTCGAGGACTGGCTGGGGTTTGTCTTCCCGGGACCCCGCGAGGACGTGGCATCGGCCGCGGTCGCCGGGTCGACGCTGCCGCTGTCCCGGAACGTCTACGTGGTCGCCGGTCACATCTCGGCCGACGGGCAGCGGTTGGTGGTGTCCGATGGCCGGGAGCTGACCCCGGAGCGGGCGGCGGACGAGATCACCGCCAGCGTGGGGTATGTGGACGGGACGCCGGTGGTGCTGGTCGCGTGCCGGGCCGCCAGCGTGGGCGCTACCGGCCGGTCGTTCGCCGCCCGGCTCAGCGCGGCGATGGGAACCGATGTGCTGGCCGCGGACATGGACGTGTGGCAGCTGACCGACCGGCGGGTCATCGCGACCAGGAGCGGGTTCACCGCGGACGGGGTACCGCAGCCGGAGTTCGGCCCCAAGGGCCGCGGCCGGGGGCAGTGGCTGCTGCATAGCGCCCCGGCCGGGGACGGTACGGCCGTGTCCGCGCCGAAGCGGCTCGGCGCGGACCTGGTCTCCGCGCTCGCCACCGCTCGCGTAGTGCCGGCGCAGGGGGGACGGGGGCAGGCGAGTTGGACCCGCCCGGCTGGCCAGCTCGATGCCCCGTACCGGTGGGGGGTGAACGCGTCAGCGCGCCGGGCCGGAGCGTCCAGACGGTCCGGCGTGGGTCCCGGCCCGAGCGACCTGCCCGGGGCCGGCAGCGGGCCGACGTACCGGACGGGCTCCGCGAGGGACCCATCGGAGGCGCCGGGACGGTTCCTGCCCTCCGAGCAACAACTGGAACGGCTGACCCGCCTCGGGCTGATCCCGGTGCCGGCCGAGGCCGGTGGCAACTGCTTCTTCGAGTCGCTGCTGTCGGTGGCCGCGGACGAGGTCGCCGAACGGATCAACGCATTCGCCACGGACTTGAGCGTCGCTGAGGGCTTGCGGGACGGCCTGCATAGCGTCACCGCCGAAGAGCTGCGAACCCCGACCCTGGAGACGATCGGCTTGGTGCGGCGGGTCATGTCCCGCTTGTTCCGGGTCGACTACCGCGAGCACCAGGCGTGGTACGACGCCATGCTCTGGACACCCGAGGTGCCCGGCGCGCCCGTGCGACCCGACCCGCAGGGATTCGCGGACCAGATCGCGACGTTCGGACTCTGGGACACCGCGTACGGCGACCGCTGGACGCAGCTTGCCGCGCGCCTCTTCCGGGTCAGCCTGCGCCTGATCAACGACGACGGCAGCGTTCAGTCCCTCGGCGACGTTCCGGGCCGCCGGGAGCGCTTCGTGATACGGGTGAACTTCCCGGCCGGCGTCGCTCACTATCTCGCCACCCGCCCTTATGCCGACGCCACCGACCTCATCACCGAACACACCCCGCTGCCAGCGGCGATGGGCACCTTCAGGCAGCTCGTGCAGGGCTTCCACGGTCTCCAAACCCGCATGGCCACCCGCGGCATCCAGCCCCCGGCGGAGCTGCGCGTGCTGCACAACCACGTACAGGACCTCATCGCCTACGTCAGGGCGGATCCGGCGCTGACCGCGAGCACGCGCGGCGAGCCGTCGAGCGAGGACGCCCGGCGGCGCCTGCTCCTCCAACTCGCCGCCACGGTCGACCTGCATGAGCAGTTCGCCGGGCGACTCGTCGCCTGGGAGGGGACGATCCGGCCACCGTCGCCGCAACTGCCGCAGGCACCGGAGCCGGCACCCGCGTCGGCGGGCGAAGCCGAGCAACGGGGCGGGGTCGCGCCGGCCCCGGCATTGCCCGCGCCGCCGGTGCCGGTAGCAGCCGTAGCGCAACTGGGCGACCTGCTCACGACGCCCGCGGGCAACCCGATCAGCCAGCTGGACGGCACGACGTACGAGGTCCAGCTTCCCGGCGCCGCGGCTCTGACGCCGCGCATCCTGATCTCGGCGGGCGACCTCTTCGAGCAGCCGACGGAGGCAATCGTCGACCTTGCCGTCGACAGCCTGCAGGGCGGGGGGCCGCTCTCCCGCAGCATCGCCGAGCAGGGCGGGCGGGCCTATCTCAGCCACCGCGAGTGGCAGATCGATACCGCGATCGAGTCGGCGCTGCGCGAGCGGAGCGCCTCCGGGCGGGTCGTCGGAGACGCGATCACCACGCCGTCGTTCGACATCGCCAGATCCGGTGCACGCACGATCACGCACGTGATCCACGCGCTGGCACCGAACGTCCGGCGGCCGGACCAGCGCGATCCCCGGCTCCTGCACGACGCGGTGTCGAATGCCCTGCGCGAGGCCGACGCGAACTACCTCGGCTCGGTGTCGATACCGCAGTCGCCGGCCACCGGCATGCCGGACGAGCTGGTGGCGCGGCACACGATGCGGGCCCTGCTGGACACGCCCACCGGCGTCGGCGAGGTGCGGCTCGTGCTGCCCGGTGCGACACGTCAACAGGCCCTCGAGTTCGCTGACCGGCTGCTCGCCGGAGCGAACGAGCCGCGGCAGCGGGAGCCCGGTGCGACCGACCTTGCCAGCACACGCGAGGAAGAGCAGGAGAGCGCGGACCAGGCCACGCAGCGTCCGCTCGCCGCCAGCCGGCCGCCGCTGACACCGCTCGACGTCGCAGGGCTGCCGGGACGCGGGCCGGCCACACCGACGTCACCCACGTCGCTCAAGCAGCCGAGCCCGGTCGCCCGCCCCACGCGGCGGGCGGTGCGGTTCTCCGAACTCGACGAGCGTTCGGCCGAGGCCGCTCGGCGGCGGGTGGAGCCGGCGGAGCCGGTCGGCCAGGACAGGCGCGGGGTGGCCGACGAGGCCGACGCCGGCGCGGTCTTCGCGCCGCCGGCGTACACGGTGCACGGGACGGTCGGGCCGCACACCTCCGAGCCGGTCGACGCCAGGCTGCTGACCGCGGTGCGCACGATGGTGTTGGCGCAGATACCGGGCCGCCTGCACGTGGAGGTGAACCCGACCCTCGACAGTCTGCTGAACGAGCAGACGTTCGACGCCGGCTTCCGGCAGGCGGTGGCCGACCGGCTCGAGATCGTCCTGCCCACCAGTACCGGCGCGTACGTGGCCGGCGTCGCCCTGGTGCTGGGCGACTGGGCGCAGGTGACCGATCCCCGCGGCAGGGTCCTCGATCTGGACCGGCACGGGAACCTGCGCCGGCAGCCGGGGAAGAGTGAGATCCGGGTCAGGCAGGTGGACGAGTTCGCCGACCCCGTCGGCTCGTCGCGGGACTACGCGGTCAACGCCGGCCTGACGTTCGGTGTCAACCCGTCCCACGGGGTGGTGGGCCGAGACCCCCTCACCTCGGCGAACGGCACGGTGACCGAGGTCGCACCGCTGCTGGACGCGAGCAGAGGTCGCAACGCGACCACCGGGGTCAGCACGGCCCGCTACGTGAAGGGGTCCTCCTACCGGGCCGTGGACTTCCTGTACGACGTCGCCGCCGTCGTCTCGGTGTGGAAGCCGGGCGCCGCCGACACCGGCCAGGCCAGCCTCCTGCGCGGCGCGCTCCTCGTGCGGTACGCGCGCGAGGCCACCCGCCGGATCCGCCGCCCCGACGGCATGACCACCGGCATCGACTCCGCCGGATGGAGCCGGCTCACCGGGACGGCCGAGACGAGCACCGAAGAGATCGTCCAGCGGTACGAGGAGCTCCAAGCCGCGCGGTCCGGCACAGCCGGGGCCGAGCCCGAAGCACCCTTCCGGCCGCCGAGCCTGGAAGGCGCCATCGAGCTGGTCGAGCAACCGGAGCCCGGGGTGATCGACATCGGGCCGGTGCAGCCGCAGCAGGCTCCGCCGGAGGACGGGTCGCCGGTGTCGGCGGGGCGGGCCACGGAGGACAACGGGGCGGAGCCGGACCGGCGCTCCAGCTCGTCGGAGATCGCCGAGGTTCCGCCTGCGGACGGTAGCCTCCTCGGCCGGCTCCGCCGCGGGCGCGGGCTCCCGGCCGGCGGCCGGCTGCCGCGGCGGGGCGATCCGCAGGCGGTGCCGCGGACGTCGTGGGTCGAGGCGGTGACCGACGCGGACGCATTCCGCCAGGCCGTCTTCGGCGTGCTGGACCCCGCGCTGACCGTCCCCGGGTCGGAGAGCTACCAGGCGCTGTCCGCGTTCACCAGCGTCAACACGCTGCACGGCGGGCTGCACCGGATGCAGTTCGGCGTGCTGTCCCCGGTGCTGTTCGCCCGGGACTCGCTCGGGCGGCTGCACCGGGACGTGGTCCTGGTCACCGCCGAGCTGCTCGACGGCGAGTTGGACCGGGAGCACCAGTACGACGACTTCACCCGGGTGGACACCGAGGACGTCTACCTCAGCAGCGGCGGCGCACCGGTGACTCTGACCGACGCGCTGAACACCCGTGGCGCGCTGGGCGTGGCGTTGGCCAAGGGCCCCAAGTTCGCCGCCGGGCTGTCGGAGGCGCTCGGCTGGCGGCGGGCGGTGTCGCAGACCCGCCCCGGGCCGTTCGCCGGCGCGGTCCAGTTGTTCAAGTGGAAGTTCACCGGCGAGCCGCAGTCCCAGAGCGCGCATCCGGTCATCTACCGCGCCTACAGCGTGGCCACCGGGCGGCGGCAGACGGCGCAGGGCGGTGCGGTGATCCGGTGGCTGTGGCGGGACGCGGCCTCGCACCCCACGCTGGCCGACCAGTTCGACCGCAACCCAGCGCCGCGGCGGCCACCCGCGCAGCCGTGGCTGCCGGCGGTGCGAGACATGCACGAACGCCACGAGCGGGAAATCGCCGAGGACCGGGAGACGGCGGAGCGCAACCGGCGGCGGGCCGCGGCGTTGGGCCCGGAGGGCCAGCGGTGGGCGGCCGAGCAACTCGCGGCCCGGGAAGCCGCGCGGCGCCGGGATCCGCACCGGATGCTGCTGATGCCGGAGACGTACGGCGGGTGGCTGCCCGCGTTCAGCCGGGTGAGCCGCTGGGGTGACGACGTCAACCGGGTGCTGGAACGGACCGTGGAACTGATCCTGGGGGCCTTCCCGGCCTACCTGCCCGGGATAGGGCTGGCCGGCGAGGCTGTCGCGCCGGGGCAGAGCCGGCTCCGGTTCGGTCCGGAGTGGACGGAGGGCTTCGGCAACCTGCTGGCGCTGTGGGGCGCGCTCAGCCCGGAGGAGCTGGCCGGCCGGCTGCACAAGATGGTCGGCGGCGGGGACGAGATCGTGCTGCGCGCACCGCGCCGGCTGGCTGGTACCGAGTTCGCCGATCGGCACCTGGTGCTGCGCCTGAAGGCGACCTTCGACCGCAGGGAATTCCGCTACCGCAGGTCGCTGGCCGGCCAGATGGAGGTCTACTACGGCAACTCCTGGGACCTGGTCGGCTCCACCTCCCGCTCGAACTCGTGGACCGTCGACCCGCTCAACATCTCGTTCACCCGCAACTTCGTGGCGACGACGGTCGGCGTCCGCGGTATCACGCCGAGCCTGCAGCCCCGGCTGTCCTGGTCGCACACCCGCACCGAGGCCGCCGGTTTCGGCGCCGGCGGAGCGATCGGCGGCGGCTCCGACTGGATGGCCGAGTTCGACGGAGCCTTCACGTTCGACATCAGCCTCGAGGAGGTGCGCCCGCACCGGGAGACCCCGCGGATCCCTGGCGGCTTCCCCGACCTCGAGGCCGGGCCGCCGCAACCCGACGCGGACCAGCCCGGTCGGTCCGCCGTGCGGTCGACGACCGTACGGGTACCGACGAGCGTTCTGGTCACCGAGGACCTGGCACACGAGGTCGTGGCGCCGGCCGCGGGCGACCCGCCATGGAACTCCCTGGGCTACCTGGAGAGCCTGCCGCTGCAGCAGATCCCGACCGGCATGCTGTACCGGCTGCCGCACCGGTCCACCCTCGGCGATCTGGCCGGTGGCCAGCCGTGGACGCCCGATCCGACCAGCGGCACGCTCGCCGAGCGGGTGCCGCCGCAGGGCGCCTTGTACGTGGTGGACACCTCGGGCGTGCTGCGCCACATCACCGCCGCGCTGGCCCGGCTGGGCGTGCAGTCGCTCTCGGCGCAGGAGCGCATCGACCTGCTGGCGCAGGTGAACTCACTCGGCCAGCGCTTCCGCGACCACGTCAACCTACCGCGCCAGCTGTGGCGGACCAGGCTGGCCTGGGGGCCCCGGTCCAGCACCATGGTCGAGATCAGGGTTCGGGCCCGGCTGGACCGGATCGACCCCATCGGCGAGACCGACCACGCGTACCGCTACCTGCACGCGGCGGCGACCGCGCAGCTGCGCCGCTCGTGGGCCACGGACAAGATCGCGCCCTCGATCGGGCTGAACGTCCCGGTGCCGGTGACCACGAACGTGGGCGGCACCGACGTGGTAACCCCGCTGAGCTTCTCCGCGCGGCTCAACTGGAGCAACCCGCGCACCTCCCAGCAGCAGACCGCCGGCACCGCGGACCGGGTGGAGATCGACATCGGCCGCCAGTTCTGGGGCGACCTGCATGTCGAATGGGAGCTCGAGGTCCGGCTGTGGGACGGGAGCGACCCGTCCATCCCGTGGTTGGCGCCCGCCGAGGTCGCGGACCCGACCGTCCAGCGTGCACTGTCCACAGTGGCCGCTCGGGGGCTGGTGCTGATGCCGCGGCACCACGCCGTGGACCGCGGGTTGGTCGCCAGCACGGGCCACAACGGCGCACCGGACCCGCGTAGCTACCCGGGAGCGGCCTCGTCCCGTGGCTGGGAGGTGCTGGCGCAGAGCACCAAGGGTGGTGACCCGTGGGCGCTGCAGCGCCGACCGGAGGAGTTGCGCCCCGGGTTCCGGCTGCCACCGGTGAACGCCCTGCGCGACGGCTTCGGCCACGGTGTCGTGCTGGCGACGCCGGAGCTGGGCGAGCTGCACGAAGCCGTCATGACCACCGTGCACGCCGGCTACTCCGCTGAGCTGGCCGCCGCGATCGAGGGTGAGCTGGGGAAGATCACCACGCTGGCCGGCACTCGCGGGCTGCTCGAGGACATGCTCGGCGGGATCACGGTGCTGATCCCGCACCACCAGCTCGGCGTCGGCTGGCTCGTCCGCATGAGCATCAGAGCCGCTGTGCTCAACCCCCAGTACGCCGGGCCCAAGCCGAGCCCGTCGGTGGTGGAGCGGAAGAACGTCGCCGCACAGGCCCACCAGGTCGACCGTGGCGCCAGCACGAGCATGAACCTGACCGGCCAGGCCAGCTATGCCAGGAACGTCACCCTCGACCCGGATCCCGCGAACCGGCCGGACCCGGGCACGCTCAACGAACTCGACGTGTCCGCGGGCGCGACCGGCAGCCGTACCAGCGGCCACTCCCAGTCGGCCCGCACCGAGTATCAGGAGAGCTTCGGGCTGCTGAGCATCACGCAACCGGAGCGCATCCGCCTCGACGTCGAGTTCACCGTGGAGTTCGAGCACGTGTGGGCGCCGCTCGGGGTGCTCAACCTGGCGTCACTCACGCTGCTGCGCGGCTACGGCGCGCTCCCCCCGGTGGTGCGCATGCAGCGGGGCTCGTTGCTGCTCGGCTTCCCCATCCAGCTCACCCGGCTGGACCCGCGGGCGGCGGTGGCGGAGATCGACGACAGTGACGACGCTCCGACACCCGGCGGCACCCTGAAGGCGCGTACCGTCGTGCGGCGCGCGTTGCGCGCCGTACAGGCCGGCCTGGACCCACATCCGCTCCGCCGCACCGAATACCCGCTCATCCCCGAAACGCTCGAACCGGGCGTCGGCCTGGACACCGTGCGACGGGGCATCAGGCTCGGCCCGACCAGCGAGTCCGAAGTGGACCTCCGGGCCGAGGTGGACCTGGAGAGCGTCGCGGAGCTGCCCCGGCTGCGCGCCGCGGCGAAGACCCTGCTCGGCGGCAGCGGACCGGTGAGCGCGATCCTGACCCGGCTGTTCGGCGACCGCTACCGGCAGGACCCGTCGTGGCAAGGCAGTACGTTCCGCCAGCAGCACCGGATCGACACGGCCCTGACGCACAGCTACCTCATCCGGAATGTGCTGTCGATGCTGCACGGCGACGGGCACACCGTGCCGATTCCCCGCGACGGCTGGCTGTGGGACGCCGACGGCGAGCTGTCCATCGCGGTCGACATCCTCCAGGTCGACCCCATCGACTACGACCCCAGAACCGGCGTGACGCTCGACCAGACGCTGACGAAGGACTTCGAGCGGCACGCCACCGGTACCGGCTACACCCGCAACTTCTCGCACGCCGTCAACCCCGCGGTCACCGTCACTCCCAGGCTCCGCGACAACGTCGAGTCGCTGCCGACGCTCCCGTCCGGCCAACTGGACACCCGGACGCTCGGCACTGTCGGGGTGCCGTTCACGCTGTCCGGCTCCCGCACGATCGGCACGTCCAGCACCGTGACAGCGCCCCGGGCGCAGCTCGAGCGCGGCGACAAGACCACCGGCCGCGACTACACCCGCCTCGCCGCGAACCGGGTCATCTGGTGGTTCTCCTACCGCCCGGCGATGGACCAGCCGGCCACGGTCGTCGGCGTGCAGATCGACGACGAAGCCGTGCTGCTGTGGGCACCACGGGGGCAGGTCAGCGAGATACTCGACCGCCTCGACGACATTCGGGAGCGGCCGGGCGGCTCCCGGGCGTGGCCCGAGGTGAGGCCGGCGGAGGTGAGCCCGCCGGAGGCGAGCCTGCCGGAGACGGCCCTGGAGACCGCGCGGGTGCGCTCCCGCCCGCAGTCGTTCGCGGGCAGGAGAGGCTCACTCCCGCCGCCGGTCGACCGGAAGGCCGCGCTGCTGAGCGAGATCGAGCGCCTGCACGAGAAGTTCGAGGAGGTGCCGGGGGACCAGGCGTCAGCGGACGAGGCGCCACGGGACCAGGAGTCGGACGAGCTGCCGGAGGAGATCCAGCGGGAGCGCTTCCTGCTCGACGCGGTCAGAGCGGCGCGGGAAGCCGGCGCGGCGGAGGTGGACCGGACCGCCGAGCCGGTCGTCCGGGCCCGTACCAGGCTCAACCGCGCCGCCCAGCGGCTGGCCGCGCTGCGGTTCGACGACACGCAGCGGGTCAACGGCCTCAGCGACGAGCAGCTCGCCGATCTCGAGGGCCGGTTGCGGGCGCTGGACAACGCCGCCACGAGGCTCACCAACGACCTGGCGGCGGTCGAACGGCGACTGCGCAGAACGGCGGCACCAGAGCCGATCAGGCGCGACATCGCTCAGCTCAGGCAGGAGCTCGCAACGCTCGACCAGGAACGGGATGCGCGCGGCGAAGGCCGAAGGTACCTCCGGCAGGCGCTGACCGGCGCCATTGCGGCCGGCGTCGACGTGGGCGACCTCCGCGCCGACCTCGACGACGCGGTGGACCGCGCGGACGACGCGACCCGGCAGGGAATCAGTGCGCGGGCCGAGACCTCGGACGTCGACCACGTCGACGTGTGGTCGGCGCACCAGCACGTGCCCGTCCTGCGCGAGGAACTCGACGCACTGCGCCACCTCAACGCCGAGATCGCCGACCTGACGGGTGAGCTGACGACCGTGCTCGAACGGCACCGCGACACCCTGATCCCGCGAATGCAGGAGTTCGAGCAGACCATTCAGGCCGGCCGCAGCAGCGGCAACCAGGCCCGCCTCACCTGGCTCCGCGAGTGGGCCGACGCCGCCGCTCGCCCCGAGATCCTCGCCCGGCTCGACGAGACCGAACGCGATGTGCAACAGGTCGGGGGCGTGCCGGGGGAGGTGTCGGGGCTCTGGCTCGGCGAGCCGAACCTCGAACACCTCGCGTCCCAATACCAAGCCACGAGCAGCGCCGCCGACGCATTCGACGCGCAGCGCACCGCGATGGACGCGGCCGAGCAAGCGCTCACGCAGGATCACGACGAACTCCGACCACCGACGCAGGAGGAAGCCGACCGGCTCCGGACCCAGCTCACGTCCCTGCAGCGGCAGGCCGATCAGCTCGATGGTCGCGGGCCGCAGACCGAGCAGCGAGCTGCGGAGGCCGGTCGCTGGCTGTACACCGCCGAACGCGCCGGGGCCGCCGTCTCCGAGCAGCGCCAGCGGTTGGACACGGCGACGCAGCGACGCACGGACGCCCGAGCGCAGCTCAGTACGCTGACCCAGGCGATCGGTCCGGCCGCCTGGCGGTACGGTCTCCGTGACATCGCCGCTGCCCATGCGGCGCTCAGCGCACATGTCACGGCAGAGCAGGCCTGGCAGCAGGTCGTCACCGAAGTGGCCCAGCAGACTCCGAGACAATTCGCACCTCCAGCACTGGGTCAGCGGATCCGTGACCTGCGCACCGAGTACGCCGAGCTCGACGGCCCGGACGGTCCGGAGGCGCGGGCGGCAGCACTGGACTCGGCGCTGACCCGCGTCGGCTGGGAGGGCACTGACGTCGATGTCCTGCGGCGGGAGCTGCAAAGCGTGCGTTCCGCCCACCCGCTGCCACGTCCGTCCCAGGCGGCCATTACGCGGGATCCGGTCGGGATGCGGCTCGGCCCAGCGGACGAGGTCGAACGGTCACTGCTGGCAGCGATCGAACCCCGGAGGGTCTACCGCACGGCGCTCACCGAGTTGCTCGACCGCGCCAGGGCGTTGCTGGGTGAGGACGTCGTGCCAACGACCCCGCTGCCGACCGGCGGGGCGGAGCCGCCGATCCAGCCGAACGTGGTCGTCACGGAGTACCATCTCGGCCGACCCGAGGGTGTGGCGGATCCGCCGTTCCGCCGGCACGACGAGCTACAAGTCGAGGAGCGGGACACCCCGGCGGAGGGGGACGCCGTCGCCTTTCCCGAGGCTCGGGCGACGGAGAATGTCGTACTCGACGAGCACCCTCCGTTGCGGGTGTCCAGCGACGGCACACTGGCGGTCAACGACCTCGGTGGGCCGCAGGAGTTCTACGCCACGCCGGCCGTGATCAGCCACGGGAACGCGGCGTTGCGGCAGGCGAGCAGCCAGGTGACGCTGATGCCGCACCCTGAGCACACCGTCACCCTGGACGGGCCCACCGGTCCGGTGACGCTGGTCCGGGTCACGCCGGTATTCGCCGATCGGCCACCGATGGACCCGTGTCGCGAGTTCGCCAGCGCAGTCATGGGCCGCCAGGCGGGGCTTGTCGTCTTCCGCTCTCCGGGTGCCGACAGACCGCCCGTGCTGGCCGGCATCAACGCCGACGACGGCCTCGAGATCACCGGCATGCAGCATCTGGCCCGGGCGATCGCCGACATCGTGGACGGCACCGCGTTGGACCTCTCCCAGACCAACCCGGAGTGGGCCGCGGCCGCTGCCTCCAGCGACCCGAGGGAGATCGGTGGAATCGACACCACCGTGCTGGTCGGCCAGCAGTACGGCAGCGCCCTGAACGTGGCGGAGGGCAACACTCAGCGGCGGGACCGGGCAAGCGAGGTCGCTCGCCAGATCGGCGTGAACGAGGATGCCTGGGCCTTGCCGGGCGAAGCGTACGTCTCGAACACGATCGCGGCCGCCGATCTCGATGGTCAGATGGTGCTGACGAACTACGCGCGGGCCGGCGAGTCGCACCCCGATCTGTGGGGCTACAGCTTCGCTGCGGTGGTGGCCGTCAGCGAGAACGGCCAGGCCACGGTGACGGTCGAGAACTTTGCCCGGGCGGGACAGCGCGACCGTGCGCTACGCGAAGCGATCGAGCAGCTTGTTGCGCCGTCACGGCGGACGGCTCGACGCGCTCCGCTCGGAACTCGCCCGGCTCGGCGGCCCGGGCGCCGAGCCGCGGCTGAGACTTGTCGACGCGCTCATCGCGATCGAGCGGCAGCGCATTCCGCAGCCGGCCCTGCTCGAACCCGGCTCAACCGTCGCCGCGGCCGAACGCGCACAGCAACGCGCCGACCGCCTCACCGAAGCGCACGAAGAACCGCTACTCGCCGCCGCCGAGCAGTTGCGGCAGATCGCATACCTGGAACAGCAATTGCCCCACCCACGGGACGTCTGGCACGCGCGCATGTACAGCCGCTACCCCGGCCAGACCTTCCACGACAACAGGGCACGGCTGGAACCAACCGATGACCCGCCCGAGATCACGAACCCGCTGACTGTCGTGACCCTCGGCGGCGACGCCGTCATCGGGCCGATCGGACTACGGTTCGCCGTCGGCACCGCGACCCTCGACCAGACAGAGGTCACCACCCGGAACCGCCTCCAGGGAGTCGCCGAGGAGTACGTCCGCTCCGCTAGTTGGCACGCTCGCAACGGCCTGACGCCGCCCACCGCAGTCGTCATTGGGCATGGCGAGGGAACGCTCGGACTCGAGCGGGCCGAGGCCGTGCAGGCAGCGCTCCTGGAGCAGATCGCCGCCATCCTGTCCGGATTGGGCGACGCCAGTCCGCCGGGATTGACGGCAGCCTCCGTCCCGATCCGAAGCGTTGCAGCGCCGGAGCCTGACATCCGTGGTTCACGCCCGGCAGTCCCCGAACCCATCGCCGAGATATCGGTCGTCGTGACCAGCCCTCCCGGCATGGCCCGGCCGGCCGGCGGGCCGGGTCGGATGGCCGACCGGCATCGCGACGTCGGGGCAGCGATGGCGAACTATCGCAGTCAGCTCGACCACCTATTCGCCTTCCACCCGACACTTGTTGTCAGCGACGCCGGCATCTCGGCCCGACTCACCGCGCTGGCGGCACTCATGCCGGATCTGACTATCGAGGACCACAGCGCGCTGGTCTTCACGCCCGACACGCGGCGCAGGCTCGCCGCAGTCGCAACACGCCTGACCGGACTTGACGCGCGAACCCACACCAGGCTGGTAGATGTTGTGCATGACCTGCTGGCGAGCACAGCGCTGGTGCCCGTGCTGCCGGTCAGCCGACCCGCCGGATTCCTGCGCTCGCAGCGCCCCATGTTCGGGCATGCGATGCATGTCGTGTCCCTGGACGTCCTACATGACACGCTGAGCGGCATCGCGCACGATCTCGCCGGAACGCTTGACCCGTTCGATCACACGTTGGGCGACCTGGGGTACGACGGCAGCCACCCGCTCGCGCAACGGCTGGCCCGCCTCAACCTGCTCACCCTCAATCCCGCCGTGCGCCAGGAACTCGCGCGCGACCCGCAGTTCATCAGCCTGGTGGCCAACCCGGTGCTCCCGCAGGCGATGCTTGCCGCGAGCAGCGGCATGCTGCCCGCGCAGCCGCGCACGGCGGGGTTGGTCGCCGTCAACCAGCTCGTCGTCGCCCGCGTGTGGAGCATTCCCGGCCTCCTGCTGACCGGTCGGCGGCTGGCTGACACGCTCGACGGGACGCTCGATCAGCTGGAAGCAGCGGACCACCCGATCCTGCGCCAACCGGGCGGCCGCGGGCGGCTGGTGGGAGCCGCCGCACGCCGGTCCGTGGCCGAGGCGCGCACCGAGTTCGACGCGATCCGGCGCGCCCTCCAGCGCCTGCTCAACGGCGACCTGTCCCGGCGGGCAGACCTTCGCTCACCGCTGTCCGAGTTGGTTGGCCGGTGGAGCAGTGCCATGCAACGGTTGTCGACCTTCGCCCACCTCCGTGCTGGCGCCGTCGGCGTTGCCCCCGGGCCTCGGCCGACCGGGCTCGCCGCCGATGCCGCGTCGTACCTGGAGCAGTTCGGCGCAATGTTCACCGTCCCTCCGATGCTGGGCAACGTGCTGATCGGTCCCGCCCTCGAGGGACGGGCTCTCACCGAGCGCGGCGTCGCGGCACGTTTCTGGGACCGCGTCCACGCCGCCGGCGGCATCCCGGTGGCTACCCCCACTCGCACGTTCGTGCTCACCGCGACGGTGCGCGGCGGGGAACGCCTGTTCGCCGTCCTCGACCCGACGCAGCCCACCCCTCAGTACGTTGCCGCCAGCCACATAGTCGCCTGGGCCTACCAGCAACGGGCGGGCACGGCGGCCGGCTACGTCCGCCACTTGCCACGCTCGCTCGGCGGACCGATTCTCGCATCGTCGCCACGGACCGTGGCTGTCGGCGAGCCGTGGTCGGTCGACGAATTGCGGCCGCGGGCCAGGCTGGTCGGCACGTCCGGCGGCCGCAGTCTCTGGTTCGAGAGCGACGATCCGGCGTTGAACGTCCGGTTCGATAGCGAGGCGAGGCTCGGCCGGCCGCCACACGGCGAGGTGTGGGTGCACCTCGAAGGTCGCAACGGAGCGGTCTACCTCGACGGGCGGCGGGTGCCGGCGGACGTGCTCGCGTCGGTGCTGGCCGCGCAGCGGGTGGAGGCCGGCGAGATGCTCGAATTCGACCAGGTCATGCTGCTGATCTGCGAGGCCGGCCGAGGCGCGTTCGTCGTGGACCTGCGCCGGACGCTGGCCGCGGAACTGCACCGGCCGGGGGTGCGGGTCTGGGCTACGCGCGACGTCGCCGCGGTAAGCCGCACCACCGGCACCGCCGTCGCAGTGCAGGCCGCCGTGGATGCCGCGGGCGGGCTGCAGGTTCTCGACCTCGGCCAGTTCGAGGAGACCGGCGACGACGGGCAGGCGCCGGTCGGGGCCACCGTGCCGGCGAACGCCGATGTCAGCACCGATCCCGGTCCGTTCACCCAGCGCCTGAACGCCGGATGGGCCACGAGACCGGCGACCGATCCCGGTGCGCGGCTGGTGGCCGGTCCACTGTCGACACTGGCGGAGGCGTACGGGGTGCCGTTGGCGCACGCGGGGGTGCCGGTGCAGGTCGACCTGCCGCCGGTCGACGTCGCCGCGGACACTGCTCAGCTGCTGCGGGTGCCCGACTACGAGGCGATCGTGCTGGATCTGATCTTTGCCGGCGCTGGCGCCCGGGGGCTGGCGGTGGTCCGGGACAGCGCTGACGCCGGGCCGGGGCGCGAGCTCACCGTGGTGTACGACGGCACGCGGGTCGTGTTCCTGGACCGGCGGACCGGTGGGCTCGGCGAGCTTCCGGCCGCCCCGGCGGAGCTGGTGTGGGCCTTGACCGGCAACGGGACGTAAGTTCCCGGGACCGCGGCTCTCCGGCCGGCCGGACATTGGCGCGGAGCCGTCGAGCGGGCCGGTGCAGCCAGCGTCTGGTATGACCGAGCCGCGGGCCCGGCTGTGGGCGGCAGCGGGCTTGCGCGCGTTGCGGCACCCGCCGGACGCGAACATGTTCGCCGCGGGTGACGAGGTCACCGCGCGGGTGACGGGTTCGCGTACCGGGTGACGGCCCTGCGCCATCACCGGGGCCACCGAAACCCTCACCCGCCGCGCTCACCCCGCACCCGCGGACCGAACCCGTCACCAGCGGTCCGAACCCGCCACCCGCGCGGACCGAACCCGCCACCCGCGCGGTCCGAACCTGTCACCAGCGGTCCGAACCCGTCACCCGCGCGGTCCGAACCTGTCACCAGCGGTCCGAACCCGTCACCCGCGCGGTCCGAACCCGTCACCCGCGGTCCGAATCCGTCACCCGCGGTCCGAACCCGTCACCCGCGGACCGAACCCGTCACCCGCGGACCGAACCCGTCACCCGCGGTCCGAATCCGTCACCAGCGCCGTGAACCAGTCACCCGGGCAGGCTCCGCGAGCCGCCAACGGAACACCGCTGGCGGCTGATCGCTGCGTATTGGCCGGCGCCGGGACCGTGGGTTGCTAGCCGCGGCGGGTGGCGGGGCGCCAGCGGCGGCGGCGGCCGCGGGCCAGCGTCGCGGCGAGGACGGCGCCCAGGCCGGCCGTCGCGGCCAGCACCCCGGCGGCGGCCAACGCGATGCGGGCCGGGGCGCGATCGGGAGCCGCCTGCACCGGCACCCGGATCGGCGCCCGGTCAGGCTGCGGCACCGGGTCTCCGGACTCCTCCGGCAGCGCCGTCGTGACAGCGGCGGTCGGGTCGACGACGCCGTAGCCGAGCGCCTGGTGTGGGAGCCGGTTGGACGGGTGGTCGGCGGTGGCCTCGAGCCTGCGCTGCACCTGCGCGGCGGTCAGCCCCGGGCGGTAGCTGCGCACCAGCGCGGCCGCCCCGGCGACGAACGCCACGGCCAGGCCGCGGCCGTTCGCGGTGATCGTGCCAGTTCCGGCGGTCGAGATGCTGGTCAGGTCGCTACCGGGGGCGGCGAGTGCCGGCTGCGCGCCGAGCGGGGTATCCGTCCCGGGTCGCCCGTCCGGCCCGATCGGGGCGACCGCGAGGACGCCGGGGAGCGCGGCCGGGTAGGCGACCGGCGGTGCGGTGGCGGGGCCGCTCCGCAGGCCGGCGGCCGGCTCGGCGGTCGCGACGACCAGCACGTCCCGCCGCACGGCGCGGGCCACGGCCGCGCGCAGCGCCGGTGGGGCCGTGGCCGTGCTCACCGGCACGGCGATCACCCGGGCCGAGCCGTCCACCGCGGCCCGGATGCCGGCGGCCAGCTTGCCCGGGTCGACCTCGCCGGGGTTGTTGGTGACCCGGATCGGCAGCACCCGGACGCCCGGGGCGACGCCGGCGAGGCCGCGGCCGGGCGACGGCCGCGCGGCCAGCAGGCCGGTGACGAACGTGCCGTGACCGGAGCAGTCGGTGTCCGCGCGCCCGCCGGCGAGGACATCCGCCCCGGGCGCCACCGCGCCGGCGAGCGCGGGCGCCTTCGCGCTCACCCCGGTGTCGACGACGGCCACCACGGTCGGACCGCCGCGGGTGAGCACCCAGGCGCGGTCACTGCCGAGGCGGCGCTGCGCCCACGGAACGGTGGGATCGGCTGCCGTCACCGGTCCGGCGCACCGGCTGCCCGCCGGGGTGGTCGGGGCGCCAGCCGCCGCGGGCAGCGCTGGGGCCATGCCGGCGGCCAGCAACGCCGCCGCGGCCAGACCGAGCCCGCCGGTCCGGCGGCTCACTGCGGGCCCGCCGCGGTGGCCGGCTCGACCCAGCCGGTCTGCAGGAGGGTCGCGCCGCGCCGGGTCACCAGCAGCCCGCGGCCGGGGGGCAACTGCCGCGGCCGCGTCCCGTTGAGCAGCAGGGTCTCGGCCGGCGGGCAGGACAGTGCCAGGTCCGGCGTGTTCGACTCGTGCATGCGGCGGACCACCGGGTCCATCGACATCCGGTTCGAGCCGGCCGCCGCGCGGGTCAGCACGAGGTGCAGGCCGATGTCGGCGGCCTGCGGGATCAGGTCCACCAGGGGCTCGAGCGGGCCGCCCAACCCGGTGCCCACCAGGTCGTAGTCGTCAACCAGGATGTACACCTCCGGGCCGGTCCACCAGTCCCGCCGCCGCAGTTGCTGCGGGGTGATCTCCGGTCCGGGCACCCGTTCGCGCAGCCGCGTGGCGACGCCGCGGATCAGTTCCGCCGCGGCGGTACCGGAGAACGCCGTCGCATGCTGGTACTCCGCGGGTACTTCGTCGACGACGCCGCGGCGCGGGTCGACGACGAGTACCCGGGCCTCGTCCGGCTGGTAGGCGCGCGGGATGGCGCGGGCCACCAGCCGCAGCAGCGCGGTCTTGCCGCTGCCGGAGTCGCCGAGCACGGTCAGGTGCGGCTGGGCGGCGAAGTCGTGCCAGACGGGCTCCAGGTCCGACTCGCCCCAGCCGAGCGCGACCCGCATCCGTCCGGTGGGGGCCGGGAGTTCGTCGGCGGGGAGGGTGGCCGGCAGCATCCGCACCTGCGGCGCGCGCGGCCCGGTCCAGCTCTCCGCGACGTCGGCAACGAGCTGCCGGGTCGCATCGGCCAGATCCTCGGTCCCGGGGCGGCCGTCGATCCGCGGGATCGCGGCGAGGTAGTGCTTCTTGTCGTGGGTGAGCCCACGGCCGGGCGAGCGGGGCACCTTGCCGGCGGCGCGGATGTCGATGACCGAGTCGATCGAGTCGCCGAGCCGCAGCTCCAGCCTGGTGCCGAGCTGGTCGCGCAGTGCACTGTGGACATCCGACCAGCGGTTCGTGGTCATCGCGAGGTGGATCCCGTACGCCAGGCCGCGCTCGGCGAGCCGGCGGATCTGCTGGTCGAGAGTGTCGAAGTCGGCGCGCACCGTGGCCCAGCCGTCGACGACGAGGAAAACGTCACCGTGTGGGTCGTCGGCATGCTGGCCCTGGCGACGCAGTTCGCGGTACGCGGCCATGTTCTCGATGTTGTGCTCGGCGAACAGCTTCTCCCGCCGGGTCAGGACCGCCAGCACCTCGGCGACGGTGCGGCCGACCCGGTCCGGGTCCATCCGGCCGGCGACGCCGCCGACGTGCGGAAGGCCGGCCAGCGTGGCCAGGCCGCCGCCGCCGAAGTCCAGGCAGTAGAACTGGACTTCGGCCGGCGTGTGGGTCAGGGCCAGCGCGGCGAGCAGCGTGCGCAGCAGGGTGCTCTTGCCGCCCTGCGTGCCGCCGGCGATGCCGACATGGCCGCCGGCGCCGGACAGGTCGGCGACGAGCAGCCCGCGGGCCTGCTCGAACGGCTCGTCCACGACCGCCACCGGTACGGCGAGGCCGCCGCGGCCGGCCCAGTCCGGTGGGCAGAGCCCGAGGCCCGGCGCCGGTTCGAGGGCTGGGAGGATCTCGTCCAGGGTGGGCGGCTCGCCCAGCGGCGGCAGCCACACCCGGTGGGCCGGCGGTCCCTGGTCCCGTAGCCGGGCCACCGCGACCTCCAGCAGCGTCTCCGCCCGCACGGTGCCGCCCGCCGCGTGCACTGCCGAGACCGGAGCGTCCACTGCGGACGGTGGCGTGTCCGCTGTGGACGCGGACGGGTCGCCGGGCCGGGGGAGCGGCCCGGCACCGAAGCGGACGACCTGGCGGCGCACCTCCTCGCGGCGCTGCTCGACGGTGCGGCGACGGTAGCTGGCGGAGACGTACGCGGCCTTGAACCGGACCAGGGTGGACACGTCGCAGCGGAGGTAGCCGTTGCCCGGGGCGTTCGGCAGGTGGTAGGCGTCCGGGACGCCGATCACCGCCCGGCTCTCCATGGCGGAGAACGTGCGCAGCCCGATCCGGTAGGACAGGTGGCTCTCCAGCTTGTGCATGCGGCCGTCGTCGATGCGCTGGCTGGCCAGCAGCAGGTGCACCCCCAGCGAGCGCCCGAGCCGGCCGATCATCACGAACAGTTCGGCGAAGTCCGGGTGCGCGGCCAGCAGTTCGCTGAACTCGTCGACGACCACGAACAGCGTCGGCAGCGAGTCCAGCGGCGCGCCGGCGAGTCGGGCCGTCTCGTAGTCCAGCAGCGAGGCGTAGTTGCCCGCGGAGCGCAGCAACCCCTGCCGGCGCATCATCTCGCCCTGCAGCGCGTCCTGCATGCGTTCGACCAGGGAGGCCTCGTCGGCCAGGTTCGTGATGACGGCCGAGGTGTGCGGGAGGGTGTCCAGGCCGAGGAACGTGGCGCCGCCCTTGAAGTCGACCAGGACGAAGTTGAGGATCTCCGGCGAGTGCGTGACAGCCAGCGCCAGCACCAGCGTGCGCAGCAGTTCGCTCTTGCCCGAGCCGGTCGCCCCGATCAGCAGCCCGTGCGGGCCCATCCCGCCCTGCGCGGACTCCTTCAGGTCGAGCTCGATCCGGCTGCCGTCCTCGGCGATGCCGATCGGAACCCGCAGCCGGTCCGTTCCGGTTCCCCGCGGCCACGTCCGCGCCGGGTCCAGGCTGTCGACCTCGCCGATCCCGAGCAGGCTGCCGAGGTCGAAGTTGGTGAGCAGGGGTTCCACCACCTCGGATGTGGCGGCCAGCCGGAACGGCGCCATGGTGCGGGCCAGCACGGCCGCGTTCCGCACCGGCAGCCGGTCCGGCCGGCCGAGCGGCGTGCGGCTCTCCGTCCCGCCGCGGTCCAGGCGGACCATCTCGATCTGCTCAGCGGTGACGTCCAGCCGCAGTGTCGTGCGGGCGAGTTTGGGCGGCGCATCCGGTGCGATGTTCAGGATGACGGCGTTGTGGTAGCCGCCGCTCGCGAACCGTGAGCCGTGCGGGAACGGAGCGCCGTCGACGACGATGACGAGGTACGGCTCCTCCCGGCTCGGCGTCGCGCCCGGCTCGAACCGGCCGCGACCGTCCAGATCGGTCGCGAGTAGCGCCTCGAGGCTCTCGGCGTCGTCGGCGACCAGCCGGATGGGGCCCGCGCCGTCCTGCTCGGTCGGGTGCTGCGCGTGCGGCAGCCACTTCACCCAGTCCCAGGCGGCTGCCTGCGCCGACCCGGCGCAGACCGCGATCCGCAGATCCTCCGGCGCGTGGAACGTCGCCAACTGCGCGACCAGCGCCCGGACCGCGGACCGCACCGGCTCGGGGTCGCCGCGGAACTGCACCTGGCCGAAGCCGCGCAGGAACACGGCGATCGGCTGGTCCGGCAGCGTCGAGTGCGCGTGGATGAACCGCCGCAGCGCTCGCGCGCTGAGCGGCTCCAGGTCCTCCACCGGCTTCGTCTGCATCGGGCTGATAGTGACCGCGAGCCGTTGCGCACCGGTGGCGATCCGCGCCTCGGCGAAGTCCGGATGGGCCGGTCGCCGCTCCCACAGCCGGCTGCTCATCGCGACCGACCACAGCCCCGCCGGCTCCGGATGGCGCCAGGCCTGCGACCGGCGCTGCTCGTCGGCGGCAGCGCGGATCCGCTTGCGGCTCTGCGCCAGGTAGCGGAGGTAGTCGCGGCGCTCCCCGCGCATCCGCCGCTTCCGCTCGCTGGTGGATCGGCCCACCTGGCCGAAGACCATGGTGAGCGAGGTCATCGCCAGCAGGCCCACGGCCAGCAGGGACATCCCGCCCTTGGCCGGGGAGACGAACAGCAACACCAGCGCGCCGGACCCGAGCGCCATCGGCAGGTAGGTCAGCAGCACGCCGAGGTTGCCCGTCGGCGCCTCCGGCAGCACCGGCGGCTCCTGCAGCGACACCTCGCCGCTGGGCATCTCCGGCGCGGCCTGCCGGGCGGGCCGGCGGAACACCATCGTGGCCACCGCGGTCGCCTCCTTGTTCTGTTCGGGTTCGGTTCGGGTTCTGTTCGGCGAGTCGACAACCGTGCTGTGAATGCCTACGTGCGGGCAGCCGCCGGCGGACCGAATCCAGCGGAACTGAACTGCGCCGGACACCCGCCGCGTAGGACCGGACATGCTCAATTCAGCTGCCGGTGTGGGTTCCGGCGAGGTGTGCCGGCTGGTGCTGGTCGGCCCGTCGTCCACGGTCGAGCTGGCGGTTCCCGCGCACGTACCGCTCGCGGACCTGATGCCCACCCTGCTCGGGCATCTCGGCCCGGAGCTGGCCGACCGCGGGCACGCGCACGGCGGGTGGGTGCTGCAGCGGCTGGGGGAGCCGCCGCTCGCCGAGGATCGCGGGATCGCCGCGCTCGGCCTGTACGACGGTGACGTTCTGCATCTACGCGGCCGCACCGCCCAACTGCCGCAGGCCGACTTCGACGACCTCGTCGACGGCGTCGCGACCGGAGTGTCCGGCCGCGCCGACCGGTGGGGCGCGGCGGCGACGCGGCGGCTGACGCTCGCCCTCGTCGGGGTCGCGCTCGCGGCCGGCGCCGCGGTCATCCCGGCCACCGGCGCGGGCACCTTCGCCGCGGCCGCCGGCGGCATCGTCGCGGCGCTGCTGCTGGTGGCGGCCGCGGCCGCCTCCCGGGCCTGGGCCGACGCCGCGGCGGGCACGCTGCTCGCCGCCGGCGCGGTCGGCTTCGCCGGTATGGGCGGGCTCGCACTGCCGGCCGGCGATCGCGCCGCCCGGTGGGGCCCGGCCCTGCTGACCGGGCCGGGACTGCTCGCCGCCGCGGCCGCGGCGGCCACGGCCGCCGTGCTGGCGCGGGCCGCGCTCGGCGGCACCGCCCGCGGTTTCCTGACCGCGACCGGAGCCGGGGCGCTCGTCGCCCTCGGCGGGCTGCTCTCGACCGCGGCCGGCGTCGGCCGGGCCGGAGCGGCCGCCGTCGTGCTGGCCACGGCACTGCTGCTCCGGGCGGTCGTTCCGGTCCTGGCCGCGCGCCTCGCCGGCCTGCGGATCAGACCGCTGCCGGGCAGCGCCACGGAGTTCCAGCAGGACATCGACCCGGAGCCGGCCGGGGCCGTGCTGGCCGGCGCGGAGTCGGCGATCGGCTACCTGGTGGCGATGTACGTAGGCCTGGGCGCGGTCGAGGCCGGCTGCCTGGCCGTGCTCGCCTCGGCACCCGGCTGGGCGCCGCGGGCGTTGACCGCGGTGGCGTCGTTCCTGCTCCTGCTGAACGGCCGCGATCTGGTCGGCGCGTGGCAGCGGCTGGCCGCGCTCGGGCCCGGCCTGGTCGGTGCCGCGGCGGTGCTGGCCGCGGGCACCGCGACGGCGACCCCGCAGCACCGGCTCGTCATCGTCGCCGCGCTCGTCATCCTCGCCGGCCTGCTGGTCGCGGCGGCCCGGCTGCTGCCGGGCCGCCGGCTGCTGCCGTACTGGGGGCGGCTCGCCGACCTCGGCCAGTCAGCCGCTGCCCTCGCCGTGGTGCCGCTCGTGCTGGCGGTGCTCCAGCTGTACGCCCGGGTGCGTGCCGGATGGGCGTGATCCCGCAGGTGGGCCGGATGGGCGTGAGCTGGGAGGTGTGCCGTGCACAGCAGGCGTGACCAGGTCCAGGCGCATACGTTCATGGTCGGGCGGCTCGTCTCGGCCCTGTTGCAGGGCGAGCCGGACCTGGCGGTGCCGCCGACCCGCCGCACCCCGCTCGGGCTGATCATCGGGTCGGTGCTGGCCGCGATCGTCGTGGCCGGCGTGGCGGTCCTGGCGCTCCTCGCGCCCGGCGGCGCGACCGGGTGGCGGAAGCCGGGCACGTTGATCGTCGAGAAGCAGACCGGCAACCGGTTCGTCCTGCTCGACGGGCGGCTCCGGCCGGTGCTGAACTACGCGTCGGCCCGGCTGCTGCTCGGCTCGAAGCCGACGGTCGACTCGGTGCGCACGTCCGCACTCGCCGACGTGCCGCGCGGCGCTGCCGTCGGCATCCTGGGGGCGCCGGACTCGCTGCCGGACCCCGGCAGCCCGCACGGTGGGCCGTGGCTGGTCTGCGGTACGTCCACCGCCGACAGCAACGGACCTGGCAGCCGGCCGGCGGTGGCGCTGCGGATCGGCGCGGCAGCCGACACCCGACCGGTGCCGGACGGCCAGGCGGTGCTGGTCCGCACCACCGACGGCACGAGATACCTGGCGTGGCGGGACCGGCGGCTGCGGCTGGCGGCCCCGTGGGTGGAACGGGCGCTGGGGCTCGACGACA
Organism: uncultured Actinomycetota bacterium; assembly: GCA_963714145.1. Classification (GTDB taxonomy): domain Bacteria; phylum Actinomycetota; class Actinomycetes; order Mycobacteriales; family CADCTP01; genus JBBWZH01. The sequence goes on from OY970235.1 coordinate 1,894,536, forward strand.
GCGCCGCCGTCCCGGTCCGCGACAGTTGGATCAACGCGCTGCCGGCCGGCCCCGACCTCGGGCCGCAGCCGCTGCCCGGCCGGGGTGGTCCGGGTCCGGTCCTCGACGGCCGGCCGAGCCGGGTCGGGCAGGTGTTCGTCGTGCACGGCACCGGTGTGGCGGCGCGGTTCTACCAGTTGTCCACCGGCGGCCTGGTGCCGGCGACGGCGACCGCGACAGCGCTCGCCCTCGGCGACCCGGACGCCGCGGTGGCCTACCGCGACCAGCCGCCGCAGCCGTTCGAGTTGAGCCCCACCGCGCTGGGATCGGCCACGGTGCTGCCGGCGCCAGGCTGGCAGGCGCAAGCGCCCGGGACGCCGCCGGCAGTGGTGGCCGGCGGCGCCGGCAGCTCGACGGTGCCGTGCGTCCAGGCCGTGCCCGGCGCCGACCGTCCGACCGTCTCGGTCGTGACGGCACCCGCCGAGGTGGCCGGTGACTCCACCGTGGGTGGACCAGCACTGGTCCGCGACGCGCGGACCGCCGACCTGGTCGCCGTCCGCCCGGGTGCTGGCCTGCTGGCCCGCACCCAGCCCGCACCGGGGCTGCCGGGCGCCGGGCTCTACCTCGTCACCGAGGACGGCGCGAAGTACCCGGTGGCGAGCGCCGACGCGGCCGACGCGCTGGGCCAGCCGGTCTCCTCGGCGGTCGCGATGCCAGCCGACCTGCTGGCGCTGCTGCCGACCGGGCCGGTGCTGGACCGGCTCGGGAATGGAGGTGGTGCCGCTGGCACCTAGCGCACGGCAAGCCCACCAGGAAATCGACGAACGCCAGGAGGAAACAAATGCCACTCCAGTACGGGATGGACGACGGGAAGCTCAAGGGCATCATCGATGCCACCAACTACGCGTTGGGCCGGATGGCCGGCGTGGACCGGACAGTCACGGACGAGGCGGGGTTCTACATCAGCGTCAACAACTCCGACTCCGGCCGCATCATGCAGAGCAGCGTCCAAGACTGGTGCGAGAAGTTCGGCAAGATCCGCGGCGATCTCGACCAGCTCAACTACAACGTCGCGCAGCTCCGGTTGAACAATGTGCGGGTCAGCACCGGTGCCGTCGACCTGGCCCTGGGCAACTAGCCGGACCCCACCAGCCAACGAAAGGAGAAAACAATGCCCTTCCTCATCCAGCACGACGGCGCCGACGACTCGGCCGACGTGATCGGAAAGGCAGTCCAGGATCTGGGCACGATCCTCGGCGACCTCAACCAGGCCCTCCACGATATGGACCAGGCGGTGCAGGGCCAGGCGTCGCCGATCTGGGCGGACCAGCAGAAGGCGTGGAACGAGGACTACGGCGCGATGGAGACGAGCCTCGGTACGGGCCACAAGACGCTCCTCAACATTCACGCGCTGTTCCGCGACGGCGACGCGAACGGCGCCCGGATCTTCCTGTAATTCCGCTCCCCCGGAGTGCCGGCCGGCACTCCGGGGGAGCGCCCCGTCGCTGACACCGATAGGAGAGTGCGACAGAAATGGCCGACTCCGGCAAAGTGCCACCCGGGAAGATCACCGCGTTCGACCGGGGGCAGTACGACAACCTCACCAACTGGGTCGACGGCGTCGACCAGGATCTCACCAAGAACATCAACAAGCCCAAGGCCGGCGTACGTATCGACGCGACGCTCGGCAGTGGCATCTTCCCGGGTTCGTCCGGCTGGACGCCGGCGGCGAACCTCATCGCGAACGCGAAGGCATTCGGTCAGTCGTGGGTCGAGCAGTCCGGCGCGCTCAGCAAGGACTGGGAGCAGTTCGTCCCCGCTCTGCGCGCCGCGCGGGACGTCTTCGAGAACACCAACGACCTCGCCAACTACAGCGCCACGGCCTTCCTGAACGATTTCCCGGACGTCGCCGGGCCGGGCACCGGCGGCCCGTCCGCGCCGCCCGCGTCCGCGCCGCCCGCGTCGCCGCCGCCTGCGTCGCCGCCGGCCAGCGGCTGATGCCGAGCGGCCTACACCGGTAGGAGACCAGACCGTGGCTGATACGCCGCAGTACCCCGCCAACGACGGGGACTGGACCTTCGATCTCGCCCTGTCGGCGGTGACCGGGGGGGCATTCGACATCACGACGCCGGCCGCGCCGGCCGACGGATGGCTTACCTGGGATCCGCAGCTCAACGCGGACAACGCCGATGCCTGGTTCCGGCTGCCGAAGGTCCCCGGCACCGGGGGAGGCGACAAGGTCCTGTACGCCGTGAGCATCAACACGACGGCGCTCGACGCGTGGACGACGGCGGTCGGCAACATCGGCTCGGTCATGGACGAGGTGCTCAAGGGCAACTACGGGCAGATGAGCACCGAGTCGCTCTACGACCTCTCGCAACTCGTCGACCGGCTCGCGCACTGGTTGGACCTGCGGTCCGGCGACTTTCACAAGTTCGCGACCGACATCAGCGGCGCGGGTTCGGCTTTCAAGGGGTCGGCGGCCTTCGTAATCGAACAGCGACTCGAGCAGTACGGTACCGGGCTGGACGACCTGCACACCCAGTTGACGGCGCAGAACACCGGCGGCGTGCCGACCGCGATCAGGAACGCCTACACCGCGTTGAGCAATTTCGGCGTCGCAATGGACAAGGCGTACTACCCGGTGGCGCAGTCGCTGTCTGACTACCCGCGCTCGCGGGTCGCGGCAGCGCTGCAGGCGGTCGACGACCACGTGCAGGCCGGAATGGCCCAGGTTCCCCTCGCCCACGCCGAGGACTACTGGCGAGCATGGCTGGCCAGGACCCCGGCGCCGAACGGGGAGACCGTGGACGTGACCCAGCAGGGCGGCTGGGACGCGATCGGCGCGGACATCACCAGCAACGTCAGGTCCTTCGTCAAAACGACCCTGGACGCACCGGCGGTCCAGGCCATGACGGACCTGCGCAGTGCGTACGAGTCCAGCACCAGCACGATCGGCGCACTCGTCGCGCCGGCGACCCCGGCCACGGTCCCGCCCGACGGCGGCGCCGGGGACGGTGCCGACCCTGGTGCGCCGGGCGGATCGCCGGACGCCGGCCCGCCGGGTGGGTCGCCGGACGCGGGTGGTGGGTCGCCGGGTGGGCCGGTGGACGTGGCGGCTGGCCCGCTGGGTGGCCCGCCGGACGCGGGTGGTGGGTCGCCGGGTGGGCCGGTGGACGTGGCGGCTGGCCCGCTGGGTGGCCCGCCGGGCGCCGGTGGTGGGCCGCTGGGCGGGCCGGTCGTTCTGGCGGCCGGCTCGCCGGGCGGCCTGCCCGGCGCCGGTGGTGGCCCGCCGGGCGGGACGGTTGACGCGGCGGCTGGCCTGCTGGACGGACCGGTCGACGTGGCGGCTGCGCCGGGCGGGCCGGACGGCCTCGATCCGAGCTTCGCCGCGGGTTTCAGCATCGGGGCCGTCAGGCCCTCGCCGCCCGCAACGGACCGACCGGACCGCACCGCCCGCGCCGGTCCCGCCCCCGAGTCGAGCGACTTCACGAGCGGGCTGGACGCACCGCCTGGCGTCGTGGGTGGCCCGTCAGACAGCTCGCCCGGCGCGGGCGGACCGCCTGGTGGAGACCGCCGGGTGGGTAGCCCGCAGCCGTTCCCGCCCGGGAACGCGAACGGTGCCCACCGGATCGACCTGCCCACCACCTCGTCCGGGCTGCACCTGCCGGAGCTTCAGCCGCCCGGTGTCGCGGATGGTCCCGCCGGCGGCGGAGTGCCCGACCACGACCTTTCTGGCGCCGTCAGCAGCGGGCTGACCAGCATCGGCGGTCCGGGCGGCGGGGCCGGCCTGACCGGAAGCGGCCTGCCGGGCAGCAGCCAACATGGCGCCGTCGGCTTGCCGGCCGCGGCCGCCGGGTCGGGGGTCGTCGGGGGACCGGTGCGCGCCGGCCTCGGGCCGGCCGAGCTGATCGGCAGGCCGCCCGGCGCCGGAGCGTCCGGCGATATCACGGGTGGTGCCGGCCTCCCATTCCTCCCGCCGATGCTGGGTGGCACCGGTGGCGCGGGCCAGCAGCCCCGGGAGCGGGAACGGCAGGCCTGGCTCGCCGCGGACGAGAACGCCTGGGGGACCGACTTCGACGCCGCGGCCGGCGTGATCGGCCGTCTCGACGGCGTCGGGGACCTCGACGAGCCGCTTGCCGCCGCCCGGCCCGGCCGGCCCCGACCGGCCGTCCCTCGCCGCGACGGCGCCGACCTGCCCGAGCGGACCGCGGCGTCAGCCGCCGCCGACTGACCACGCCGCCAACTGACCACGCAGAGCGTTCGACACCGGCAGGGGAAGGACCATGGCAGATCAGTCGTCGTACCCGCAGAACGACGGGGAATGGACCTACGATGTCGCGCTGAACGCGGTTACCGGCGCATCGTTCGACATAACGAAGCCGGCCGCCCCGGACGACGGATGGTTCACCTGGAAGAACTGGGACGCAAACGGCGCCGACATCTGGTACAAGCTCAAGGTCTTCTTCCACTGGGACACCCTCTACGCCCTGAACTACAACACCAAGGCGCTCAAAGCGTGGGGGGCCGCTGTCGATGGAATCGAAGCGGTCATCAACGAGGTGCGGTCCGGCAACTACGGGCAGATGAGCGCTCAGTCACTTTACGACTTCGAAACGCTGGTCGCCACCGCGGGGGATTGGCTGAACAACGAATCCGCCGACTTCCACAAGTTCGCGACCGATCTGAAAGACCCGAATTCGGGGGTGCAGGGGTCGGCCGGGGACGTCATCGCCGAACGCCTCAAGCACTACGGCGACTGGCTGGACGACCTGCACACGCAGCTGACGACAAAGAATGGAGTCGGCGTCCCGAGCGCGGTCCAGAGCGCCTACGACGCGCTGACCAGGTTCGGCTCGAACATGGCCGACGCGTGGGAGTACGGCGGCAGCGCACCGGTGTGGAGCTACCTGAGCGCCTTCCCCGGTCTGCACATCGACTGGTGGACGGACCAGGTCTACGACTTCACCGACCGGGCCATCGGCAGCCACCGCGGCTCCGGCCACAGCCTCAACTACTACCGGGGGAGGCTGTCGCAGTTTCCGGGACCGGATGGGACGCCCCTCGACATAACGACGCAGGCGACCTGGGACGCGCTGAGCAATGACATCACCACCAGGCTGAAGCACGAGATCAAGGGCTGGCTCGACGGCCCGGCCGTGCAGGCGATGACGAACCTGCGCCAGGCCTACGAGGCCAGCTCGACTGCGATCGTCGCCCTCGTCGCCCCGGCGATCCCGCCGATCAGCATGCCCGGTGCCGGTGCCGGTGCCGGCGACCCGGGCTTGGGCGCGCCGGGTGGGCCGCCGGACGCGGCTGCGGGCATGCCGGGTGGGCTCGACCCGGGTGCCGGTCCGGCGGGTGGGCCGGACGCGGGTGCGGGCGCGGCGGGCGGGCTGGGTCCGGTGGATACGGCTGCTGGCCCGGCGGGTGGGCTTCCGGACCTGGGTGGTGGCCCGCCGGGCGGGCCGGTTGACGTGGCTGCCGGCCCGGCGGGTGGGTTCGATCCGGGTGCCGGTGCGCTGGGTGGGCTGGGTCCGGTGGACACGGCTGCTGGCCTGCCGGGTGGGCTCCCGGACGTGGGTGGCCCGCCGGGCGGCCCGGACGTGGCTGCCGGCCCGGCGGGTGGGTTCGACCCGACTGCCGGCCCGCTGGGTGGGCCGGGTCCGGTGGACACGGCCGCCGGCCCGGCGGGTGGGTTCGATCCGGGTGCCGGTGCGCTGGGTCCGGTGGACACGGCTGCTGGCCCGGCGGGTGGGTTCGATCCGGGTGCCGGTGCGCTGGGTGGGCTGGGTCCGGTGGACACGGCTGCTGGCCTGCCGGGTGGGCTTCCGGACCTGGGTGGCCCGCCGGGCGGCCCGGACGTGGCTGCCGGCCCGGCGGGTGGGCTGGGCGGGCTCATCCCTGGCGTGGGCCCGGGTCTCGTCGGCACCGCCCCGCCGCCTCCGTCCACAACGGACCGACCCGGCCAGAATGTGCTCGGCCCCCCGCCCCGCGGCACCGCGAACGGTCAGTCGCTACCGTCCGATGCGGCGCAAGGCCTCCACCCGTCGATTCCGGGAGCCAACGGCCCGGCCGGGCCGCACCTGCCGGAGCTCCGGTCGCCCGCCCCGGGCGGTGCCCGGGCCGGCGGGCTGCCTGGCCTCGGTGGGCCGGGAGGCGTGGGCGGCCTGCCCGGCAGCGGACTCACCGGGGTCGGCGGAGCAGGCGACACGGGCGGTCTTGCCGGCCGCAGCCTGGCCGGGAGCGGCCTGCCGGGAAGCGGTCTGCCCGGCAGCGGCCTGCCCGGCACCGCTCCGTCCGGTCTCAGCGGTTCGGGCGGAGCCGTGGCCGGGTCGGGCGCCGGTGCAGGACCGGCCGGCGCCTCCGGCGACTCCACGGGCGGCGGCGGTGTCCCGTTCTTCCCGCCGATGATGGGTGGCGCGGGCGCCGGTGCCGGCGCCGGTGAGAAGCCGCAGGAGCGGGAACGACAGACCTGGCTGTCCGAGGACGAGGACGTCTGGGGGACCGACGTCGACGCGGGTTCCGGTGTGATCGGCCGCTTCGACGACGTCGGGGACCTCGACGAGGCGCTCGTCGCCGCCCTACCCGGCCAGGACCGGATCCACCCTGCCGCCCCCCGCCGCGGCGGCTCCGACCAGCCCGAACGCACCGCGGCGCAGCCGGCCGCGGCCCAACCGTCCACAGAGGAGTGAGGACCATGTCACAGACGTTCCAGGAGCAGATGGAGGCCGCGCTCGCCGACCTCCGCGGCCAGCAGACCCGCATCCAGGAGGCGAGCAGGCAACTGGCGCAGATCACCGGGAAGGCGAGATCGAAAGACCGCGCGGTCGAGGCGGTCGTCGACAGCCAGGGGAAGTTGACGTCGCTGAAGCTGACCGGGACGGCATACCGGAAGCTGGCACCGGCCGAACTCGCCGCCCGGATCGTCGAGACGGTCCGGACGGCGCAGGACGCCGCATCCCAGCGGGCCTTCGAATCGCTGGGCGGCCTGATGCCGACCGGCCTCGGCAGCGCTCTCGGGGCCGCCGCGCCAGCCGCCGACGGCAGCTGGGACATCGACGCGATGTTCGACGCCGCCGCCCGCGCGGTGCAGGAGCCGCTCTTCACCGAAGGGCGGACCGACAGTGCCTCCTAGCGAGCCCACCCCGCACATCGTCGAGCCGACGCCGCACCTTGCGCCGCCTGCGCCCGAGCCGCCGCCCGCGCACGAGCCGCCACCCGCGCACGAGCCGCCGCCTGCGTACGAGCCGCCGCCCAGGGCGCCGACCGACTCGCCGCCGCCGCGCTCGGCCGACTCACCTCCGGCGACCGGTGTGCTGCCAACGGGTACCGGCGGGGTGTTCGCGGCCGACCCGGAGTTGGTGCGCAAGGGAGCGACGCACATCTCGCTCATCTCGGGGATGCTCGCCACCACCATGGAGCAGGCGCAGCTCGTCCACATCGAGCCGGAGGGCCATGGACCCATCGCGAAAGCGCTCCGGGACAAATACGTCCCCGCGAAGAAGGACAGCGACGACTTCCTGGACGGCCTGCACACTCTGGTGAAAGGCGAGAGCGAGAAGACCGCCGCGCTGGGCCGCCTGCTGCCCAGAGTCAACGAAGCGACGGTCGACGCGGCCAGCGGTATGCGCCGCTCACCGCAGGGCTGACCCGGCGGCCGGCGGCCGGCGGTCAGCGGTCAGCCGGACGCCGGGCTGGCCGGCGTCCGGGTGGCGGCGATGACCTCCATCCGGGATTTCGCCCCGAGCTTGGTGAGGATCCGGGCCACGTGCGACTCGACGGTGCGCCGGGAGAGGAACAGCTCGGCGGCGATGTCGGGGTTCGACCGGCCGGCGCGCAGCAGGTCGACGACCTTCGTCTCGGCCGGGGTCAGCGCCGCCCAGCCGGTCGTCGGCCGTGATCGCGGCTCCCGCCGCGCCGTGCGGACACCGTAGTGGCGGACCCGTGACGTGGCCCGCCGGATATCGAACTCGGCGCCGAGTATCGAGTACTGGGCGAGCGCCGCCTCCACGCAGGTGCGGGCGGCGGCCGGCTTCCCGGCGGCGGCGTGCGCGACCGCGGCGTCCTCGTACGCCCGACCGGCCGGCAGCGGCCGGGTTGCGGCGGCGAGTTGCGCGGCGGCGGCGGCGATCGCCGCCGCGTCGCCGTCGAGCAGCCCGCGGCAGTGGGCCGCGATCGCCTGCATGCTCGGCGTCCCGTTCCGGGTGGCCTCGGCGGCGGCGGTCTGCTCCACGGCCACCGCGGTCGCGGTCTCGCCGAGCGTCAACGCCGCGGTCACCGCCAGCGGCAGCCACCAGCTGTGGACCGGCTCTTCCGACAGCAGCTCGCCGTGCAGCAGCGGCTGCACGGCGGCCAGTAGCTCCCGCGGGTCACCGGCGTGGTCGGCGGCAGCCGCGTGGGTGTGCAGTGCCGCCTGCGCCGCCCAGTCCCGCTGCTGCGTTCCGTCCAGCGCCCGCAGTGCCGCCAGCGCCTGCTCGGCGGCCGCGGTCTCGCCGCGGTGCAGGGCGATCCTGGCCCGCAGCAGGAGCGGGAGGACCTGGTACCTCGGGTTGACGATCTGCAGGTCGTCCAGCTCGGTCAGCACGTCGTCCCACGCCCCCCATTCGAAGTACATCGACGCGCCCGTCAGCCGGATCAGGGCCAGGCGTCCCGGCGACGCCTGCTCGGCCAGCCGCACCGCCTGCGACAGGGCCGCCTGCGCCTCGGCCGGCCGGTCGACGTAGTGCAGCGCCCCGGCGTAGTTGCTCATCAACAGCATCCGCAGGTCCATCGTCTCCAGGTCGTCGCCGAGCACGTCGAGCGCCCGCCGGATGCGGTCGGCGGCGCCGGCGTGGTCGCCGTTCTGCGTACTTCCGAACGCCAGCGACAGCAGCGCGTGGCCCATGGTGAAGCGGTCTGCGGTCCGCTCGCCGTCGGCCAGCGCCGCCGCCCCGACAGCCTCGGAATCCGCGGAGGGATCGACCCTGATCAGGTCGATCGCATACATCGCGCGCAGCCGGGCCGCCCACCGGTCGCTGATCCGGCCGCTGGACAGGATCGTCTCGGCCTCGTGCACCGCCTGCTCCCAGCGGTTGTCCCGGGAGATCGCCTGGATCAACCGCAGCGCCGCCGCGCCGACCCGGTCGGGGTCCTGCGCGTGCGCGAAGATCCGCCGGGCGAGCTGCTCGACCTCGGCGAGGCGCCAGTTGAGCACCAGCGCGGCAAGCAGGTGCTCGGCCAGTTCCTCCCGCCGGGGGTCGTCCGGTGCCGCCGCCTCCCGCGCCCCGTGCAGCAGTTCGGCGGCGGTGTCCGGGGCCCGGTTGACCAGCCGGTCGCCGGCCTCGACCAGCCAGTCCAGCACCCAGCCCTCCCCGAGCACGCCGGCGTCGACGGCGAGCAACTGCTCGGCGATCCGTTGCACGCCGGCACCCGCGGCCATCAGCGCCCGGGCCACCTGCGCGTGCAGCGCGGACTGCAGGCCGGCCGGCATCGACTCGGCCAGGCTGTGCCGGATCAACCCGTGCCGGAACCGCAGCCCGCGTCCGGCCTCGGCCAGCACCCCGGCCGCGACCGCCTCCTGGACGACCGGGACCAGCTCCGACGGCGCGCGGCCGACCACTGTGGACAGATCCGGGACGGAGAACTCCGACCCCAGCACCGCGGCCAACCGCAGCACACCCAGCGTGGTCTCGCTGAGGAAGGCCAACCGGTCGGAGATCGCGTCCGCCAGCGATACCGGCCCGCCCGCGCCGCCGCTCAACTCGACCGTCTCGCCACGGACCCGGGCCCGCTGCTCGCGCACCAGCGCGTCGACCAGCTCCCGGACATACAGCGGGTTCCCGCCGGCGGCGGCGGCAGCCTCGCGCAGCGCCGGGCCCGGCCGGCCACCGACCAGCCGGCCGACCATCTCGGCGACATCCGCGGCCGGCAGCGGACCTACCCGCAGCACCGCTCCGCCGCGGCTGGTCACCGCCCGCCGCGCCGCGACGACCTCGGCCCGGCGCGGCACCGGCCGCGCCGCCACCGCCACCAGCACCGGCAGCTGACCGACCAGCCGCGCCAGCTCGGCGATCACCAGCAGGCTCGCCTCATCCGCCCACTGCGCGTCGTCGACCACCAGGACCAGCGGCCGCTGCGCGGCCGCGGACTCAACCCAGGCCACCATCGCCGGGACCGCCGTGGCGACCGCGTCCACCCGCCAGCCATCCGTCGCCGTGCCCCGGTTCAGCAGGCCGGCGATGGCGGCCAGCCCGGGGTCGGCAGCCGGGTCGTCGACGCCGAGCGCCGCGGTCAGCACCCGCAGCGGCAGCCGCTGCCCCAACTCGTCGCACGTCCCCCAGAACACGGTGGCCGCGACATCGGCCAACCCGGCCGCCAGCACCGAGGACTTCCCGATCCCCGGCTCACCCTCGACCCAGACCGCCCCGCCCTGCCCGGCCGCGACGCCCGCCGCCAACTCCCGCAGCCGCGCCACTTCGGCGACCCGGCCCACCAACGCGGCCGAACCGGCCGGCACCGCCGCGCCGGACACCACACCGCTCATGACCATCATCCTGGTCCATACGCCGGCCGGCGGAGGCTGGTTCACCCGGCGGACAACCGGCGGAGAAGGGAATCGCGGCCATCGGGTGAACCCGTACCCGCCGAGCGGCCGTAGGCCTGTACGCGTCCTGCCACGCACCACGCCAGCGTCGCGCCAACATCCGTCCGACCCGAGGAGTACCGGCCATGGACACTGCCGTTGCCAACCGTGCGATCCGCCTGCGCCGGCGCCCGGAGGGGCCGGTGCGCGCAGGTGACCTGGAGCTGGTCGAAGAACCGGTGCCGGCGTTGGCCGACGGGCAGGCGCTGGTGCGCAACCTCGTCGTCTCGGTGGAGGCCGCCAGCCGGATCTGGATGGGTCACCAGCGCGCCTTCATGCCGCCGGTGCCCATCGACGCGGTGATGCGCGGCATCGGGGTGGGCGAGGTCGTTGCCTCCCGCCGGGCCGACCTGCGGGTCGGCGACGTCGTCGCGGGTTTCACCGGCTGGCAGGAGTACTGCGTGGCCGACGATTCCCAGCTGGAGGCGCCGCTCGCCGTGCTGCCGGCGCCGCTGCCCGCGCCGCCCGCGGCGTTCGTCGGGGTGCTGGGGCACATCGGCATCAGCGCCTACCTCGGCGTCGACCACCTCGACCCGCGGCCGGGACAGACGATCGTGGTGTCGGCCGCCGGCGGCGGCGTCGGCTCCATCGCCGGCCAACTGGCGAAGCTGCGCGGCGCCCGGGTGGTCGGCATCGCGGGCGGGCCGGACAAGTGCCGGCACGTCGTCGACGAACTCGGGTTCGACGCCTGCGTCGACTACAAGGACCCGGCCTGGCGCGAACGCCTCGACGCGGCGACCCCGGATGGCGTCGATCTCGACTTCGAGAACGTCGGTGGCGAAATCATGGACCACGTGCTGATGCGGCTGAACCTGAACGCCCGGATCTTCCTGTGCGGGATGGTCGGCCAGTACAACGCCGGCAGCGACCGGTCGACCTGGCGCGGTCTGGTGAACATCGACCAGATCCACATGCAGCGCGCCACGATGCGCGGCTTCATCGTCACCGACCACATGGACCGGTGGCCCGAGGCCATCGGGCACCTGGCCGGACTGCTGGCCGCCGGCCGGCTGCGGCCCGACGAGACGGCCGTGCACGGCCTGCACAACGTGCCCGCCGCGCTGGACCGGCTGTTCTCCGGCGCGACGACCGGCAAGCTGGTCGTCCATCTCGCGGACCCGGCGGGAACGTAGTACGAGTCGGGGCCGGGCCGACTGCTGCGGCCCGGCCCCGACTGGCGGCGCTCGTCAGAGTTCGGCTGCGAAGGCGTTCGCGATGGTCCGGTAGCCGGCGTCGGTCGGGTGGTCGTTCGGGCCCACCGGTGGCGGCGCGCACATGAAGGTGAACTGGCAGAGCCGGGCCAGGCCCGTCGAGATCGTGCCGAGCCCGGGCACGGTGACCGGTGTGGTGTCCAGCGTCTGGAACGCGGACTCCACGTCAGCGGTGGGCGCGCCGACGCTGCCGTACACCTGTTCCAGCATGTCGTTGATCCCCACGACGACCGGGATCGACGCCTGCGCGATGTCCGGGGCGCCGAACAGGCTGAACGCCAGCACCGGGTCGTAGAAGTTCATCCCGACGATCGGCACCCGGCCGCCGGCGGCCGCGCGGATCGCGACCATGGCGGCCGTCAGGTTGATCCGGACCCGGTTCTTCGACTGCTGCACGCAGGTGTAGTCGATGCCGCTGAGGTCGGCGCACCCCCCGATGTCGTTGCCGCCCAGGTTGATGGTCACCATCCGGACGTGGCCGCGGTGGGCGAGCAGGAAGGCGACAGCGGCACCCAACTGGCTGCCGAGCGCGCCGTAGGAGCAGAGCCCGCCGGCGAGGAACGTCGTCGTGGTCTCGCCGGAACAGCCCAGGTTCACCAGCCGCAGGCCGGGTTCCGACGGGTGCAGATCGGCGAACAACAGGTTGGGATAGCCAGAGTCGGTCTGCTGCAACTGTCCCTGCGAGTCGGGCTGGATTCCGATGGCCAGCGAGTCGCCGAGGGCAAGGTAGTAGGAAGGACCTGACGCGCCGGTGGTCGCGGCACTGGCCGGACCGCTGACGAGAATCGTCAGCATGCCGACCAACGCCGCGACGAGCAGCGCTCGGTATCTCCGTGGTGGTGCCATCCAAGCTCCCTTCGATCGGATCTGGAGTCCACCGCCAGGTGGCGGACCCCGGTACTGCCTCATCGTTGTCGCATACGCTCGTGCGCCGCATCCGTGAGCTCACTGATTCAGCAGGCGTTGTGGGGCAGGCCCGTACGTAGTACTGCCAGCGGCGGAGCCGGCGCCGGGCTCAGGCGCTCGACGCGTTCGCCGGTTGCGCGGCGGCCTCCCGCGCGATGTCCACCCTGGACCTGGCGCCGAGCTTGACCAGGATGTGCGAGACGTGCGTCTCGACGGTGCGGCGGGACAGCATGAGTTCGGCGGCGATTTCAGGGTTGGACCGGCCGTTGGCGACCAGCCGGGCGATGCGGACCTCGGCCGGGCTGAGGGCCGCCCAGCCGCTGGTCGGCTTGTCGCGCCGGCTCGGGCTCCGGCCGCCGCGAACGCCGAACGGGCGCAGCCGGGCGTCGCCGCGGCGGAGATCCCAGTCGGCGCCCAGCCGGCGGTAGATCTCGGTGGCTTCGAGATACGCGTCCCGGGCCGCGGCGCGGTTCCCGCTCTCGGCGAGCAGGACGGCCATGTCCTCGAGCGTCTGCGCGTGTTGGAGCGGTCGACCGATCCGCCGGTAGGTCTCCGCGGGTTCGCGCAGCGCGGCTGGGTCCGCGTCGAGCAGGCCCCGGCAGCGCTGCGCCGCGGCGCGCTGGCTCGGGGTGGGCGTGCCCGCGGCGCGGGCGGCGGCGGCCTCGGCGGCGGCGCGGGCGGTCGGGTGGTCGTTCCGGCTCAGCGCGAGCCGGACCAGGTCCGGCAGCCACTGGTGCTGCTCGATCAGTTCCCCGGTGCCCGGTCTCTTGAGCATGTCCCGGAGCCGGTCCAGCGCTTCGGCCGGGCGGCCGCACTCCTCGGCCAGCACGGCGCGTGCCATCAGCCCGTACTCCCCGCGGCGGTTGTCCAGGCCCCAGTCGAACAGCGCTTCGTCCAGCGCGGTCGGCTGGGCCTCGGCCGCGGCTACGTCGCCGCGGTGGCTGGCGATCAATGTCCACAGCCCGTGCAGCACGCGCCGGAAGACCGCGGGTAGGTGGGGCGTGGCGGCCATCTCCAGTTGGGCCAGGGCGTCGTCCCAGCGTCCCAGATCCCAGTACACCTCGGCGGCGGCGATCCGGCCCGCCGCCACGTGGCGCGGCGAGCCGGTTCGCTCGGCCGCGGCCAGGATCTCGACGACGGACGCCTCCGCCTCAGCCAACCGGTCCAGGTTGGCCAGCCCGATCATCTGGTTCTGCAGCAGGAGCAGGCGCAGGCCGGTGGTCTCCAGGTCCTGGCCGATCGCGGCCAGCGCTCGTTCCAGCCCGGCCAGAGCGGCGAGCCGATCCCCCCGGCGGGCCCGCAGGTACGCCAGGACGTTGGCAGCCGTGCCGAGGGCGACCGGGTCGGCGACGCGCTCGGCCATGGCCAGCGCGTGCCCGGCTTCCGACTCGGTCTCCTCCGCTGACGGGCGCGTCACCGAGTGGACCATCGCCTTGAGCGCCAGCAGCCGCGCCGGCCAGGACAGGCCGCGGTGCCCGCCGGGCAGCAGCGGCGCCGCGAGGGCGTCGTCGATGACCTCGAGCGCCTCGTCGCGCCGCAGCAGGCGGATCAGCGCGTAGCCGAGCTCCCAGGCCAGCGTCGCGCGGCGGGTCGGGTCGTCAGTGGCCGCGAGGACGGGCCGCACGAATGTGACGACGTCCTCATGCCGGCCGAGCAGGGGCAGCACCGAGGCCAGGTCGACCTGCAGCGGTTCCCGCCGGGGGTCCTCGGCGGGGAGGCTGTCCACGGTGCGCTGCAGCAGGTCGGCGGCGACGCCCGGGGCCCGGTAGGGCAGCAGCCGGCCCGCGTTCAACAGCCAGTCGGCCACCCAGCCGGGGGCCGGTGCCGCCGGCTGCAGTGTGTCGGCGGCGAGCAGCTGTTCGGCGACGTGTTCGGCCGGGGCGCCGCTGCCGGCCAGGGCGTGTGCCGCTTCGGCGTGCAGGGCGAGGCGGATGGCGAGCGGGGTGCGCTCGTAGAGGGCCTGGCGGATCAGGACGTGCCGGAAGGCCAGGCGGGTGCCGGAGTCGACCAGGACGCCGGCGGTGGCGGCTTCCTCGATCCGCGCGGCCAGCTCCAGCATCGGCCGGCCGGCCACCACGGCGAGGTCGGCCGCGGAGAACTCGGCGCCGAGCAGGGCGGCGGTGCGGCACAGGCTGAGCGTGTCGGTGGAGAGGAAGCCGAGCCGGTCGGTGATCGCGGCGGCCAGCGACACGGACACCGCGCCGGTCGCCCCGGATCCGGTGAGTTCGGCGGTGCCGCCGGCGCGGGTCACCCGGCCCTCCCGGGCCAGCGTGTCGACCACCTCGCGGACATAGAGTGGATTGCCGGCGGCCTGGGCCACCGCCCGGGCCAGCCCGGGGCCGACCGCGGTGGCACCGACCAGCCCACCGACCAACTCGAGCACCGGCTGCGGCGGCAGCGGCGCCAGTTCGATCAACACCCCGCTGCCGGCCACCGCCCGGCGCAGCGCCGCCAGTTCGGCCCGCCGCGGCAGCGGCCGGCAGGCGACCACCAGCAGCAGCGGCAACTGGGTCACCAGCTGGGCCAGCCGGTGCCAGACCGCCACGCTGGCCTCATCGGCCCACTGCATGTCGTCCAGCACGAGCACCACCGGGGCGGCCGCGGACAACCGGTCCACCAGCGCCAGCAGCCGCTCGGTCACCGCCGGCACCGGATCCACCTGCGCGCGGCTCACCCCCCGCCCGTCGGCGGTGTCCACGGCACCCGACTCCCCGCGCAGCAGCGCGGCGATCTCCGACCGGGCCTGATCCGGCGAGTCGACCCGCACCGCCAGGCAGTCCAGTACGGCGCGCAGCGGGAACCGCTGCCCCAACTCCGCGGCGACGCCCCAGAACACCTGGCAGCCCGGCCTGGCCGACGCCCCCGCCAACCCCGCCGCCAACAGTGCCGACTTCCCGATGCCAGGCTCACCCTCGACCCAGACCGATTCGCCGTGCCCGCGCACCACCCCTTCCACCAACCCGGCCAACCGACCGACCTCATCGGCTCGCCCAACCAGATCGACCACGATCGACCATCATCCCCGCCGCGGCGGGGATGCGGAACGAGAGACTGTCGACTACTCGCGACGTCAGCTCGATTCCGGCCCGACATCGACCGGAAGCAGCAGGCTGAGGTCGGCCGCGGTGGGCGAGGGCGTGCCGCGCAGCCGCCCGGCCTGGCGGGTGATGGCCGCGTCCAGCACCTTGCGGGCGTACCGGCCGTTGCCGAACGACGCGCCGCGCGGCGCGGCCGCGAACTGCCGGCGCAGCGCCGCCACGGCCGGCCCGCTGAACTCGTAGCCGGCCGCCGCCGCGTGCTGGCTGGCGATGGTGACCAGCTCGTCGATGGTGTAGTCGGCGAACCGGATATGGTGCGAGAAGCGCGAGGCGAGGCCGGAGTTCGCGGCGAGCAGCCGCTGCATCTCCGCCGCGTACCCGGCCGCGATCACCACCACGTCATCGCGGTGGTCCTCCATCAGCTTGACCAGCGTGTCGATGGCCTCGCGGCCGAAGTCCGCCCCGCCGCCGGACTCGGCGGCCAGCGCGTACGCCTCGTCGATGAACAGCACCCCGCCGCGGGCCCGCTCGAACGCCTCCCTGGTGCGCTGCGCCGTGTGCCCGACGTACTCGCCGACCAGGTCGGCCCGGGACACCTCGATCACCTGCCCGCCGGCCAGCACGCCGAGCGCGGCGAGGATGCCGCCGTACAGGCGGGCCACCGTGGTCTTGCCGGTGCCGGGCGGGCCGGCGAAGATCAGGTGGCGGCCCAGCGGGGGCACCGGCAGCCCGGCCGCCTGCCGCTGCTGGGCCGAGGCGAGCAGGTCGACCATGTTGCCGACCTCGCGTTTCGCGTCCGCCAGCCCGATCATCCCGTGCAGTTCGGCGAGCAGCGCCTCCACCCGGGCCGGGTCCGCCGCGGCGGCGCCGGCGCCGACGCCGGAACCGGGCAGCGGGCCGACGTCCGCGGGCAGCAGCCGGGCCATCGCCACCGCGCCGGCATGCGGGTCCTCGGCGAGGCGGTAGGCCTGCCGGCCGACCATGTCCTCGAACACCCGCCGCGCCGCCCGCCCGTTGCCGAACGCCGCGTCCCGCGGCAGCTTCGCGAAGTACGCGGCGAGCGCGTCCCGCGTCTCCAGCTCCAGCCGGTAGTGGAAGGAACGGCAGCACTGCTCGACGATGGTGACGAGCTCCGCGGGGGAGTAGTCGGCGAATTCGACCGACCGGGAGAACCGCGAGGCGAGGCCCGGGTTGGTGGCGAGGAACGTCCGCATCTCGTGGGTGTAGCCGGCGACGATGACGACGACGTCGTCGCGGTGGTCCTCCATCAGCTTGACCAGGGTGTCGACCGCCTCCCGGCCGAAGTCCGGGCCGCCGGTGGTGTTGGCGGCCAGCGTGTACGCCTCGTCGATGAAGAAGACCCCGCCGAGCGCCTCGGCGAACCGCTCGGCGGTCTTCAGCGCGGTGCCGCCGATGATGTTCGCGACCAGGTCCGCGCGGGCGACCTCGACGAGCTGCCCGGTGCGCAGCACCCCCAGCTCGGCCAGGATCGCGCCGTAGTGGCGGGCCACGGTGGTCTTCCCGGTGCCGGGCGCGCCGGCGAACACCAGGTGCCGGCTCAGCGGCGGCGCCGGCAGCCCGGCGGCGGTGCGCCGCTCGGCCATCTGGTGCAGCCGGACCAGCGTCGCGACCTCCCGCTTGACGCCGGCCAGGCCCACCAGCCCGTCCAGTTCGGCCAGCAGCTCGCCCAGCCTGCCGTCGGCCGGCCGAGCGCCGCCGCCGGGCGCCGTTCCGCCGGCCGGCGCAGCTGTTGCGCCCCGGGCCGCCGGCTCCTCCCGGGCGGCCCGATCCGGGCCGTTGCCCCGGCTGTCGATCCCGGACGACTCGAACGCCTCGGTGGGCACCGCGACGCGCACACCGCCGGCGGTGTTGCCGTGCACGCGGCAGTCGCGCAGCACCACGGAGCCGGCGGTGCCGACCACGATGCCGCCGCCGCCGCTGCCGGCCACCTCGCTGTCGTACGCCTCGCCGGTAGTGCCCGCGGCCCAGGCGATGCCGTCGGTGTGGCTGCCCCGCACCTCGGCGCGGGCCAGCCGAACCGAGCCGCCGTCGCTGACGAGCACCCCCTCGGCGCCGGACCCGTCCACCCGGAGGCGCTCGAACGTGGCGGCGGCCGAGTCGGTCACCACCACGCCGGCGCCCGCGGCGGCGGTCACCACGAGTCCCTCGAACACCGTCGTCGCCCCGCCGGCCACCCACGCCCCGGCGGCGGCGGCGTCGGCCACGGCGCAGTCGGTGAACGTCCCGGCGGAGCGGTCGAGCACGTGCAGCCCGTACGCGCCGGGCCGCACCACCCGCACCCGGCGCAGCACCGGCGCCGCCTGCTCGACCAGCACGATCCCCTGCGCGCCCGCGTCCTCGACCGTGCAGTCCTCGAGCACCGGCGTCGAGGCCGCGGCGACCAGCACGCCGGCGCCGGCGGCGTGCGCGATGGTCGTCCCGCGGACCTCGGTGCTGCTGCCGCCCTCGATCACGACGGCGGGGCTGCCGGCGCGCAGGATCCGGCAGTTGCGCAGCTGCCCGCGGGCCTGCGCGGCGGCCAGCAGGCCGTTGCCCTCGACGTCCGCGACCGTGCAGTCGACGATTCTCGGATCGGCGCCCGTCCGCAGCACGATCGCCGCGGTCCTGATCCGCCGGAACGTGCAGCCCTCCAGGTCGCCGCCGGCACCGTCGATGAACACCGCCCCGGCGCCGGCCGTGTTGCTCAGCACGCAGGCCCGGGCGACGACCGCGGCGCCGGCCCGGACGTACAGCGCCGAGGCCGATTCGGCCTCGACGGTGCATTCGTCCAGCCGCAGCCGCCCGCCGCGGACGTCGACCGCCGGCGTGTCCGGGTCGGCATGCCGTACCGCGATCCCGGAGACGGTCGCGGCGTCCGCGACCAGCAGGATGGCCGGCCCGGCCCGCCCGTCGATCCACACCCGACCCCGCGTGCCCGCGGCCGACAGCGTGACGTCGCGGTCGAGGACGACCGATTCGGTGTAGGTGCCAGGCTGGATCGAGATCACGTCGCCGGCGCCGGCGGCCGCGACCGCGTCGCCGATGGTGCGGTAGCAGCCCGCATCCGTCGGCGACACGGCCAGGACCGCCCGGGTCGCCAGCCGCCCGGTCACAGTCTCGCGGCGCAGATCGACACTGGCCGCCCTCCTCCCGCTCGGCATCCACCACGCCCTACGAGCGGCCGGGTTCGCGCAGTTCACCTGGCCGCGGCGCCCGGTGTGACGTCGAGCGCCCAGCAGTAGAAGCTCAGCTCGTCGACGTCCTGCTCGACGCGTGCGGTCAGGGTGGTGCCACCGCTGTGTCCGGAGGCTCGTAGCGGCAGCAGCAGGTACGGCCCGCCCTGGGTGGCTTCGGCCTGCAGCCTGGCGACCATCTTGAGCGGGTCGTGCGGCGGCGCCTGCCGGTCGTTCAATGCCGGCACGAACGCCATCACCGGGTAGCGGCGATCGGCTCGGACGTTGTGGTACGGGGAGTATCCGGCGAGATACGGGCCCTCGACTGGATCGTCGGGCGAGCCATATTCGACGGTCGCCGCGCTCAGGAAGCTGAATTTCGGAAACTGGAGCATGTCGAGAATGGGCGCCCGGCAGAAGACGGCTCCGAACGCGTCGGGTGCCTGCATGGCGGTGACGGCGACGAGCAGACCGCCGTTGCTGCTGCCGCGCGAGGCGAGCCTGGCCGGCGTCGTGTAGCCCGCCGAGACGAGCCAGCGGGCCGCGGCGATGTAGTCGTCGAACGCGTTCTGCCGCCGCGTCGTGCGGGCCGCCTCGTGCCAGCCGCGGCCGTATTCGCCGCCGCCGCGTACGTTGGCGACCGCGAGCACGCCGCCCAGCTTCAGCCAAGCGGCGTTGACCGCCGCGAAGCGCGGCTCGAGCGGGATGTTGAAGCCGCCGTAGCCGGTCAGCCGCACCGGCTGGCGCCCGTCCCGAGGCAGGTCTTTCCGGTGCACGAGGAACATCGACACCCGGGTACCGTCGGGCGACTCGTACCAGGCCTGGTCCGTCACGTACGTGGCCGCGTCGAGCCCGACATCGGGTACGTGGTACGGCGTCAGGCGGTCCGCCGGGTAGTCGTACCGATATACCGAAGGTGGCTGCACGAACGAGGTGAAGTCCACCCACACCGCCGAGCCGTTCCAGGCGCCGCGGACACCGCTGATGACGCCGTCCCCGTCGTTGCGGTTCACCGCGCCGAGCGCCGGCAGCGCCAGGTCACGCAGGTAGCTGCCGTCCCGGGCGTGGATGCGGATGTGATGCGATGCCGCCCGCGAGTAGACGGCGTAGAGCCGGCCGCCGACGCCGGCGACCGTCTGCAGCGTGTCCGAACCGTCAGGGCTTTCCGGGCTTTCGGGGCTTTCCGGGCTTTCGGGGATGAGCGTGTGCCACTCGGTCGGGGCGGCCAGCGGCGCGACGCACAGGCGGCCGCGCGGCGCGTCCAGGTCGGTATGGACGAGTACGGAGTCGCCGATCACCTGCACCTGGTTGACCGACCGCATGACCGGAGCCACCGGCACGAACGCGTCATCGGCCAGGCGCAGCAGGTAGACGACGTTGGCATGGACGAAGTCCCACTTGTACAGAACGGCGAAGCGGTCGCACTCGCTGATCGTGACGGAGCACCAATACTCCTTCGCGTGGTCGTCGCCGAAGATCCGGCGAGCCGGCGCGCTCGACCCGAGTCGGTGCTCGTAGATGGCGTTCCAGTGCGCCTCGTCGCCCACCGGCACGTCGCCCGGCTCGGGGCACGCCGCATAGAAGAACCCCGACCCGTCCGGCCGCCACGCCACCGACAAGTGGTTCGTGCCATATGGCCGGTCCGGAAGCAGTCGCCCGGTCGCGACGTCGAGCACACTGATCACCACGTCGTGGGCGCCGCCGGCGGCCTTCCCGAACGCCACCAGCGTGCAGTCAGGCGACGGCGCAGCAAACACCAGCACTTCGTCGCTCGCCCACGTATTGGGGTCCAGCACCGTCTCGACCGGCGCCTCCCGGCCGGGCCGCAACATGAACTTGAGTTTCTCGTCGTTCGCGTCCGCCTGCCAGAAGAACTCGCGTCCGTGCGGCCCGGTGCGAACCGGCGGCGAGAGCCGCGCATACCGCGCCGAGGCAGCGACCGCCGCCCGCAGCCAGTCGCGTCCCGGCACCGCCCGCAGCACAGCACGCGTCACGGCTTCCTGCGCCGCTATCCACGCCTGCGTCTGCGCATCCTCGAGCCGCTCCAGCCACGCATAAGGATCGTCAAACCGCCGACCATGCAGCGTGTAGCCGCTGTCCGGATCGCCACGCGTCGGAGGAACTACCACTTCCCGGTCCAGGTGCTCCATCAACCGATCCTCCGCCGCCCGCCAACCCGAGCAAACCGCCAGCGGTCCACGCGCGTCGGTAGCAAGCCGGGCACCGTGGCGACGAAGGCGAGGCCCGGCAGCCTTCCTCGGGCGGGTGCGGTGCCGGAACGCAGGCACGCCAGGGCTCTCCCGACCGGCGGACGGCCCTGGCGGTGGCGCAGACCGGCCTGGCGCCCTCCGCCCGGCTGGCGAACGCGCCGCCAGCGACGAGCATGATCAAGTGGCCTACGCTGCCGCCGATCGAGCGGCGGAGCGGTTACCACTCCAGCACGCCAACCACCGCATCAGGAGCGCAGCCAGCCGGCCTCGTCGGATCGGCCCGGACGCTGGTGTCCCCGGGCGATTCGGGGCAGGGTCGCGGTATCGTGCTGGCGTGACTGCGGGGCATGCGCACGAGCTGCCACCCGACCAGCCCGGCGGGCCTGTCGCCGCCGCACTGGCCGAGGTCGAGGCCGGTCAGATCGCCTACCTGACCAGGGCCGGCCGTCCGGTCGCCGCGCTCGTCCCGGTCGCCGAACTGGCCGAACTGCAGCAGTCCTCCGACACCGCGACGGTCGCCGAAGCCCACACCATCCGCGCCACGCCTGGGCCGCGGATCCCGCACGAGGTGGTCGAGGCGATGATGGCCGCCGACGACGCCACCCACGACGCGATGGCCGCCGCCCTGGACGCCCGCACCGGCCAGGACCTGCCACCAGAGCAGGTCACCGCACTGTGGGAGACGATCCGGACCCGCCGCGGGGCATGACCCTACCCGCTCATCTGGCGCAACGAAGCCCGCCAAGCACTGAGCCGGCTACGCGCCACCGACCCCGCCGCCGCCAAACTCCTCACCGCCGCCGTCCGCGCCCTGGCCACCGACCCGTTCCCCGACACCAGCACCCCACTCGGCGACTCCACCTTCCGCCGCCTCAAACTCGGCGACCTGCGCGTCACCTACGACGTCGACAACGACACCGTCACCATCTACCTCATCGGCCAACTCCCACCCGCCCGCCGCCGCTGAGAGACTCACTGGTCATCGAACGGGCACTGAAGTGATGCGCCCGTCAGTTCCCAGCCGGTGTTGTACCGATTCGCCCGGTTAAGCGGTGGCCTCCGTCTGTCCCGGTTCCGGCAGCTCGGATCCGTCGTGGGAGTTGGCAAATTAGTGTCGTCGCCCGGGTCGTGTTAACTCGCCCTACGCGCCTCGGCCGACGTGGCGGATAGTTGATCAAGGGGTCCGCGCCGCCGCCTGCGATCGTGTGGTCGTGCTGACTGGAGGCGCGTGTTCAAGGTCGTCCACCGGACGGCGACCTGCGCGGGACAGGGGGTGGTCGTCGGGAGTGCCCAGTGCCGGCCGGGCACGTGGTGTGGGCGTCAGTCTGGTCCCGGTGGATGGGCGAGGTTCCGTACCGCTGTGTCGATCCGGTCGGTGAGATCGGCGTCAGTCTGTCTGGCCTCGTGCAGGAGCGCGTGGCAGGCGGCGGTGAACGCGCGACGTAGCTCGGCCGGGTCCAGCGAGCGGGCGAACGCCGCGCTGATCGGGACGCGGACCGACGCGGGCAGGTCATCCATGCCCCGGCCCTGTACCGCGGGCAGGCCGTGTCGTCGGCAGGCCAGGGCCAGCACCTGGTTGCGCAGCCCGCTGACCATGTACTCCGCCTGCAGCACCCGGCCGCGGGCGAGGCTGGCGCGGGCATGCAGGGCATACAACCAGCCCCAGCCGACCAGTTCCGCCGCGGCTGGCGGCGCGGGCCGGGGCAGCTGGTTCGCGGTGCCGAACAACAGCCGGAAGTCCGGCCCGGTGGCGCCGAAGTCAGCCTCGGCCCAGAACGCGATATCGACCTGCAGCGTGCTCGCCAGCAGAAACACCCGGAACCGGGTACCCCCGCTCCACACATCCAGGTGATCCACCGCCGCGCAATCGCGGTACAGCCGGGTGGTCCAGTCCCCGACCACGTCCGCCGGGTCGGTACCCGGGCGCAGGCTCAACGCCACGTCGATGTCCGACCACTGGTCCTCACCGCCCCGCGCACCCGACCCGACCAACGCGGCCGACACCACCCGCGAATCGGTCCGCGCCGCGGCCACCAGCCGCTCCCGCAGCTCCTCCCGTTCCGCGACTGTGAACACAGCCGCGACGCTACTGCCCCGTGCACCATGAGCGCCGCACCTCGCCGACCCTCCCGGCGAACAGATTGACGCCCCGCTTCCGTGGCCTGCCGTCAGCCGCAAAAGTGCGCCCTATCCTGTCCCGATGGCAACAGGCGAAGTGCGACCAGTGGAGCGGGCGGACCCCCCGCAGTCGGGGTCCGAGCGGGAGACGCTGACCGGACTGCTGGACTTCCTGCGCGGCACCATCGTCAACAAGGTCGCCGGGCTGAGCGACGAGCAGGCGTTCGGCCGCCCGGTGCCGGCCTCGGAGCTGACCCCGGCCGGACTGGTCAAGCACCTGACCGGGGTGGAGCGGTTCTGGTTCAGCATCGACTTCGCCGGCCTGGACGCGCCCGAGCCGTGGACCGCGGACGACCCGCACGGCAACTTCCCGATCGGGCCGGCGGACACCCTGGCCGGGATCGTCGCCGAGTACCTGGCCGAGTGCGAGCGGTCCCGGAAGATCACCGCCGGCGCCGAGTTGGGCAACCGGGCCAAGGCGTCCGGCTTCGACTTCAGCCTGCGGTACGCCCTGGCGCACATGATCGAGGAGACCGGCCGGCACGCCGGTCACCTCGACCTGCTCCGCGAGAGCATCGACGGCGCCCGCGGCGAGTAGCTATTCCACGTCGAGGCGGGCTTCGCGGGGGAGTAGGAACGCCAGCGCGAAGGTGGCCACCATCAGCGCGCCGGTGAGCAGCAGCGTC
This sequence comes from uncultured Actinomycetota bacterium, assembly GCA_963714145.1. GTDB lineage: Bacteria > Actinomycetota > Actinomycetes > Mycobacteriales > CADCTP01 > JBBWZH01. The sequence continues at coordinate 1,918,481 of OY970235.1, forward strand.
CACTGGATGACGCTGCTGTAGTGCGCCGGGGTGACCTGGCTGCCGAGCAGGCTGAAGAAGACCGTGCCCAGGACGGCGACCCCGGCCGCGCCGCCGAACTGCTGCATCGCGTTCAGCACCCCCGAGGCGGAGCCGACCTCGGGGTCCCGGACGCCGTTCAGGATGATGCTGAACAGCGGCGAGAGAGCCAGCCCGATGCCGACCCCGGACACCAGCAGCGCCGGCGTCAGCCACGGCGTGCTCACCTCGGCGCCGCGGTCCCGGATGGTCAGCGCCAACCAGCCGAGGCCGAGCAGGACCAGGATGAGTCCACCGTGGACAGTGCGGCGGCCGTACCGGTTCGCCAGCCAGATCCCGGCCAGCGCGGCGCCGACCGCGATGCCGAACGCCCACGGTGCGAACGTCAGGCCGGCATGCAGTGGCGTGTAGCCCAGGCCCACCTGCAGGTACAGCCCGAACACCAGCATCAGCCCGCTCAGGGCGCCGAAGAAGACCGTGATGACGATCAGCCCGGCCGCGAACGCCCGCCGCCCGAACAGCGCCAGCTCGACCAGCGGCGAGCGCGGCCGGCGCCGTTCGTACGCGACGAAGGCGGCCAGCACCGGCACCGCCGCCACCAGCATCGCGAGCGTCCACAGTGGCCAGTCGAGCTCCCGGCCCTGCACCAGCGGGAAGATCAGCAGGACCGCGGCGGCCACCACCAGCAGCGTGCCGGGTACGTCCAGCCGCTCGCCGCGGGCCGGCCGGTTGGCCGGCATGAAGCGCAGCGCGCCGAACACCGCGACCAGGCCCAGCGGCAGGTTGATGAGGAAGATCATCCGCCAGCCGGTGCCGAACAGGTCGGCGTCGATCAGCGAGCCGGCGACGATCGGCCCGCACACCGCGGCCAGCCCGATCACCGGACCGAACACGCCGAACGCCGCGGCCAGCCGCTCCGGCGGGAACACCTCCTTGATCACCCCGAAGCCCTGCGGGATCATCACCGCCCCGAAGACGCCCTGCAGCACCCGGGTGCTGATCAACATGTCGGGCGACTGCGCGAACGCGCACAGCACCGAGGTGATCGTGAACCCGGCCGCGCCCAGCACGAACATCCGGCGCCGACCGACCAGATCACCGAGCCGGCCGGCGGTGATCAGCATGACCGCGAAGGCGAGCGTGTAGCCCGCCGCGAACCACTGCACCGCGGTGTAGCTGGCGTGCAACTCGGCCCGGATCGTCGGGGCCGCGACGTTGATGATCGTCGTGTCGAGCAGGTCCATGACCTCGACCGCGAGCACCACCGCGAGTACGGCCCACTGCCTGCGGGTGGAGTACGCCGGTGCGCTGGAGCCCGCCCCGGCGCGTTCGGCGGATGTCGTCGTGCTCATGGCGCGAACCTCCCGATTCGGCGCGAACCGCTCGCGTGGCGAACGCTGATCGTTTCTCGAACAGCGTTCGTTATCACGAACGATGTTCTCATAACGAACGACGTTCGTGTCAAGTACAGTGTTCGCCGGAGGTACGGATGGACATCCCAGGGGCGCCGCGGCAGGGCCGTGGTGGGCTGCCGCCCGCGCCGCCGTGGCTGGCCCGCAGGGAGCCGGCCGGCCGGCGCGTCGGCAAGTCGCCGCTGTCCCGCGAGCTGATCGTCGACACCGCGCTCGCCGTGCTGGACCGCGACGGCGTGAGCGCGATGACCATGCGCCGGGTCGCTCAGGAGCTGAGCACCGGCCCCGCCTCGCTGTACGCGCACGTGGCCAACCTGCGCGATCTGGAGGATCTCGTCTTCGACCGGGTAGCCGCCGAGCTGACCGTGCCCGAGCCGGATCCGGCGCACTGGCAGGAGCAGCTACGGGAGATGCTGGTCCAGGCGGTGCTGGTGCTGCGCCGGCACCCGGGCGTGGCCCGGTACGCGCTCGGCCGGGTCCCGTTCGGGGAGCACGCGCTCGACTTCAGCGACGCCATGCTCGGGCTGCTCCGGGTCGGCGGCGTACCGGACCAGGCGGCGGCCTGGGCGGTCGACGTGATCGGCCTGTTCATCGCGGCGGCCGGCTACGAAGAGGCCATCAGGCAGGACGAGGGCATGACCGAGGACAGCGTCCACCAGTGGACCGGGCAGTTCGCGGAGTTCCTCGCCGGGCTGCCGGAGCAGCGCTATCCCAACACGGTCCGGCTCGCCGCCGAGATGGCCACCGGCTCGGCGGATGAACGGCTGCGCTTCGGGGTCCAGATGCTCGTCGCCGGCCTGGCGGCGACGGCGGTGGCTAAGCCCTAGCCGGAGCTGGCTGATTCAACAAATGCGCGGCAGAGCTGGATTTCCAACCAAGGAGTTGTCGGTGGAACCTACCTTGCGACCGGCATTGAGCGGCGGTCTGCGTCTGCTCTTGGGCCTGTTGGGCGCCGGGTCGTTCGGGGTGGGCGTGCTGGCGGTGTTCGTGACCGAGAACGGGACGGGCGCGGGCGTGCTGTTGGCCTTCGGCGGCGTCCTGCTCGTTCTCGCCCTGCTCGGCGATCGCATCGAGAGCCTCGAGTTCGGCGGCGCCAAGCTCGGGCTGCGTGCGGCGGCGGCGGAGAAGTTCGCATTGGCCGAGGAGGCAGCGCGCCGCGGCGACGCCGTCCTGGCTGATCGGCTGCGGGTCGAGGCCCGAGCTCTGCTGGACGCCGCGGGACCGATCGCGGCCGACTACCGGTCGGTGCGTAGGTCGATGCGTCCCGGCCGTGAGCGGACCCGCGAAATGGAACGCGTGGTAGCCCGGGCCCGCGAGCTGGCAGCAACGCAGTCATTCCAGCCGACCGAAGTTCTGCGCTGGCTTCGAGACGGCACCGACGAGGAACGCATCACGGCCCTGGCGATGATGCAGGCTGAGCGTGGGTTGCGAGACTTCGACGGCGCACTCGCCGCGATCCAGCATCCGCACAGTGCGTTCGAGCAGTATCACGCCATACTGCTGACCGCTTCGATGATCGACGACCTCGATCCAACGCAGCGACACCGACTGGCTGAGACCGTCAAAGCTGAACGAGGGCTGCGCTTTCGCCTCGACAGCGACCGTTGGCGCCTCAGTGAGGACCTCCTCCGCCGCCTCAGCCGCGCAGACTCCACATAGGCTCCTCCGTCCACAGCAGACACGCCGATCCCGCGTTCGACCGACACCACCACGAAGCGGCGACCTGATCCGCGCCTGGCAGGCACGCCGTGCCGCCGGGCCGGACACCACCATTGCTCTCGGCGTACGAGGACGATTCGGGTTGGGGCCGGGCCGGCGGTCAGGCCGGTGGGCCGTGGCGGCGGTTCCACTCCGGGGCCAGGATCGACATGACGGTCGCGTCGACGTAGGCGCCGTCCCAGTACAAGGCGTCCCGCAGGACGCCCTCGGCGCGGAAGCCCACCCGTTCGTACACCGCTCGTGCCCGCGGGTTGACGGTGTAGACCTCGAGCGAGATCCGGTGCAGGCCCACGGTCTGGAAGCCGTGCGCCAGCAGCAGTTCGGTGGCCTCGGTACCCAATCCTCGCCCGCGAAACCCCGGCCGCAGCGCGATCCGGAACGAGCAGGACCTGTTCGCGGCGTCCAGATCGTTGAGGACCGCTTCGCCGGCGTACTGGCCGCTGGCCCGCTCCACCACGGCCAGGTCCAGCCGGTCGGTGTGCCGCCCCCGGTCGGCGTACCAGCGGCGCAGTTCGTCGTCGGTGAACTCGGCATGAGTTCCGGTCAGCCGCCGCGCATCGGGATCGTCGAGGATCTCGCGCAGGCCAGGCACATCTTCCACGGCCACCGGACGCAGCAGCACCCGCTCGCCCACCAAGGTCGGCTTGGCAGCCAGACCCGCACCAGCGCGATGATCCACCCCACCATTCTCGACCTCGACCGGCCATCCAACACACGCGCTATGCCGCTGTTCGGGCGTGGTGCGCGGACGTGTTGGTGTTGTCGCACGATGCTCAGCCGACATAGTGGGCGAACTCGAGAATGGAGTCACCGCTGAGGTTTCCGCCTTGTCGAATGTCCAGCATCCGGACATCGTCGTGAATAACTATCGTGGTGTCACCCGTGGTCATCCGGTATCCGTGATTCAGTGGCTGCGCTGGTACCACGAGCCAATGGTCGGGGCGAAACTGTGTCACGCCTTGATACCAGTGCCTACCCTGGGTCGAGCGGCAGATGTACAGGTAGAAGCGGGTCGTCCGGTAGTAGTCCGTCAGGACCGCCGAAAGGCCCTCGCCGCCGGGCAGTCGTGCGCTGACCTGCGGCGGGCAGGGGATCGGCCGTCCGGATGGCGCCTGGCCGGAACCGCCTCCGCCAGGCGGGGCTTTGCTGCACTCGTCGGCGGCTACGTCTCCCCGGAAGACACGGATAGTGCTGACGCCGGACAGCGCGGAGATCTCGACCTTGTTTGCGCTCACCCGCTGGAAGAACTGTCCGTCCAGACATGTGGTGAGGGTCGTCGTTCCGCCGATCCGGTATCCGTCCTGTTGCGGCCGGCCGTCGACCCGGTGGGTGACGAGGACGAGAACCGAGTTACTGGTTATGAGGTCCTTCCCCCATTCTCCTTCAACCGAGAACGTCCCCAGGAACGTGGTGAAGCTGCGCCCCGAACCCACGGATATATGGCCATGGCTGTCGAGCGAGAACTCGATCGGCAGAAATGGAGGTTTGTAGACGACGCTACCGCTCGCCGGACCGCTGCATCCGGCCGAACTCGAGATGAGTAAGAACAGTATTGTTGAAACGCACACAGATCGAATCGAATGACAAATCCCCATTGCTGCCCCCGTGAAAAGTCTTCGCCCGCCTTCGGTACGTTCAGCTGCGTTCACGAAGAAGGCTACCGACCGGAGTCGCAAAGTTGAGGCTGTTTCGGTAAATCGAACGTGTACTGCCGACGCCGGGGCGATCAACGTCATCGCCGTCCAGGTTTGACCCTTCCCGGCTCATTACGAGCATCGTCGGCGAAACAGCCGCCGATGACCGAATACACGCTCAATGCGATCGGTCGGGGCGGCACTGGAGGAGATCGACCTGCCGGTAGGTGCGGCTCCGTCGGTGGCGGTCCGCTGCGTTTCCATCGGGTCGGGCAGCGGTTCACGGCGCCGCCCGCCCAGCCGGGGCCGGGCGGGCGGCGCCGGTTACCGGCTAGCAGCGGGTGTTGAGGATCTCGTTCAGCGTGTCGTACTCGGAGTCGGTGACCGCGAGCCGGTACATGGCCTTGGTCTCGATCCAGGACCGGGCGTAGAGGCACAAGTAGGTGGTGGCCGGCAGCCAGACGTCCGGTGGCCGCTCACCCTTGGACGTGTTGCTGCTCACCGAGACCGAGATCAGCTGCGTGGTGTCGAGGTCGTTGGCGAACGTCCGGCGCAGCTCCGCGGTCCACTGGTCCGCGCCGGAGACCCAGGCCTCCTTCAGCGACACCACGTGGTCGATCTGCAGCGTGGTCGGCGAGGTGTGGTTGGTGTTGTCGTACGGGCTGAACCACGTTCCGACGGTCGATGCGCAGTTGCCGCCGATCGTGGTGTTGTCCCGGCGGAGCACCGCCTCCCGGGTCGTACAGCCGGGCACCGAGTTGACCCAGTGCTGGAACAGGGTTCGCTGGTACCCGGACGACGAGCCCCGGGAGTACGTCATGTGCATGTAGTACAACTCGTTCGCGGCATTCGTCTTGTTGATCGGCGTCGGCATGCCGGTGCCCTGCCGCAGCGTGGCCAGCGTGCTCACCAGGGCCTGCGCGTACCTGTTCTGGCCGGAGATCTTCGGGTGGAACGACTGCTGGGAGACCGAGCCGCTCTGGTCCTCGCCCGCGGTCTTGCCGAGGACCACCCGGTGCACGGTCTCGTTGTTGGCCTCGCCACGAGTACAGGCGTTGTCGCCCAGGAACTCGTCGCGCGGGTCGGAGTAGAGGACGTTCCAGCCGCCCATGGTCAGCGTGATGGCCAGGTCGTGCAGCGCCCAGTTGAGCTTGTCGGCCATGTGGTTGAGCCACTCCATCTCGAAGGAGTAGAGGCCGATGAGCGCGCAGTCAGACCACCACTCCCGCGGGTTCGGGAACAGCCGCGGGTAGCCCATGAGCACGATCTGCGCGTTCGCCGCCTTGCCGTGGATCTGCCCCAGCACCGTGTTGACCGACTGCTTGACCGGGCCGTCGATCAGCGGCGGCACCTCCTGTTCCAGCGTGGCGATCGGGTTCCAGCTGGTGAACGAGTGCCGGCAGTCCTCCAGCGGGCCCGGTGTGCCGCTGGTGCAGATCTTCATGACGTCGGCGAAGTGCGCGTCGTTGCCGCCGATCGTGAGCATCACCCGGCTGGTGTTCTCGTCCAGGTAGCCGCGGTCGAGCTGGGACAGCTCCCGGTGCTGCCCGGTGCCGCCCTCGCCGAAGGCGTTGGTGACCCCGCTGCCGGCGGGCAGCAGGTTCTCGGTCTGCGCACCGGAGCAGGCCAGCATCTGGTAATCCATCGTCGGGTCGAACCGGTCGGCCCGGGAGCCGACGCCCTCGGTCGTGCCGGGCAGGTTCGCCTGCCGCGACCAGGCGAACTTGGAGCGGTGGCAGCCGTTGCGGTACGCCGCGCCGTTGGTGCCGCCGTCGTTGGATTCCGGGTAGTAGTCGGCGTCGGCGTTGCTGGCCGCGCCATCGCCGGAGGCGAACGAGTCGCCCAGCACCACCATCTGCTCGGTCGGCTTGCCGGGCAGCAACTGGAAGGCGACCGCGTCGTACGCGACGTCCTCGCTGCCGTCGGCCTTGGGCGTGATGTTGGTCAGGCTGACCTTGGGCGTGCCGGCGAACTGGAACGCCCCCAGCGACACCCACTTGTTCGACTTCACCTTCTGCAGCAGCACCCGCGTCTTCGCCTGCCCGTTGCCGAGCGAGATCGTGTACGGCGCCTGCTGGGTGTGCGCGCCGGCGTCGGGCAGGTGCACCAGCACCCTGGCCCAGCCGGTCACGGTGCGGTTCAGCGTCCAGCTGCCGATGACCTGCCGGTGCTTGCTGGCCTCGTCGCCGGGCTGGTAGGTGTGCCCGAACCACATGTGCCCGCCGAAGCCCATGCCGACCTGGTGGAAGTCCACTTTGGAGTGGTAGAGGCCGTCGGTGTGCTGGGCGAACGTGAGCTGGAAGGTGCCCTGGTTGGTCCAGTTGCGGCCGCAGTTCGACCGTACGATCGGGACGTTGTCGGCCAGGTCGTCGATCACCAACGCGCCGGACGGCAGCCCACCGGTCCCGCAGTTCGGCAGGTACCGCGACCGCGACTCGTCGGTGTACGCGCCGGGTGCGTCCGCGTCCGGCGGCTCCGGCGTGCCGGGCGCGGTGATGTGGTCGGCCTCGTGCCCGCAGGGCGGGTTGTCCCGGGTGGCCGAGCAGTCCTTCCCCCAGTCGGGGACGGAGTGCCACCAGCAGTGGAAGTCCGAGCGGGTGCAGGGGTTCGGGCCCTGGCCGATGTTGTCGGGGTTGCAGCGGTTGCCGGTGGTCGCGTTGTTCACGCAGAACACGTCCGTGTCCGGCTTGGCCCCGGACCGGGTCTCCTCGGTCGGCCACCAGGCCTGCTGGTAGCCGGCCTCGTAGCCGTTGCCGCCGGTGTACTTCACGATCGGGTAGGCCGCCCAGCCGATGACCTTCTCCGGGTACGGCCACCACTGCGGGTTCTTGGCGTTGTCGTAGGCGTCGTGGTCCAGGAAGGGGCCGCGGTCCGGCGGGAAGTCCGGCCGGGCCGGGTTGTTCGTCCAGCCCAGCCCCCAGTTGCCGTCGGCGTCCGTACACGTCGGGCTGGGCGTGCAGCCGGACGTGTTGCCGGTGCTGGCCTGCGGGTTGATCCCGCTGTTGTACGCCCACAGCGCGGCGAACCAGGCCTCCATCCGGGCCGGGTTAGCGCCGACGACCCGCATCCCCATGTTGTAGGTCTGGTTCCACTTGTCCTGCAGGATGCGTACCCCGGCGGCGATGTTGGTGGCGTAGTCGACCGCGGTCGCGCGCTGCTTGTCCGTCGCCGCCGCCGTGCCGGAGCGCTTCATCCCGTCGGTGATCTGCGCGACCCCGTAGCCGCAGTCGGTGGCGGCCCAGTTGATCCCCCAGCCGTCCCGCAGGCCGTAGTAGTTGCCGATCAGCGGGTTGCCGGTGACCCCCTCGGCGGCGTGGAAGGACGCCTGCCACAGGTTGGACTCCTGGGCCAGCACGCCGAGCATGATCTGCGCCGGCACCCGCCCGCCGCCGGCCAGCGGCATCGACGGGAACATGCCCTGCGGCGTCCACGCGGCGCTGACCCCGGACTGCTTCCAGTTCGCCGGCCGGCTGATGTTCAGCGCGCCCTGCACGGCCAGGTTCGCCGCCCACTCCACCTGCGACCAGTGCGGCTGGTAGACCTGCAGCCGGACGTCGTTGCGCTGGACCGCGCAGGTGCGGTCCTGGTCCACCGGGTCGGTCGGGGATTCGGCGTTGATGCCCGCGCCACCGGGAGCCGGGGTGCCGGCCCGCCGCGGCGTGGTGGCGGCGCGGCCGACGGCCGGGGTGATCGCGGCGCCCTGCGCGGCGGCCGGGGTGATCCGCCCGGCCGGCTGGACGGTGAAGTCCACCGCCTTGCCGGTGCCCAGGACGTTCGCGCGCAGCCGGATCTGCCGCGCCACGTTCGGGTCCGGCGCCGGGGCGGCCGTCATCTGGTCGGTGTGGGTGATGCTGACCGCGCCGGTGCTGGACACCTCCGCGTCCACCGGGGAGGTCAGCATGGTGACCGCGGCGGGCAGCGGCCCGACCCGGGTCGGCGTGCCGGTGAGGAAGACCCGGCCGGCGGTGCCGGCGACAGCGCGGATGCCGGTCAGCGGCCCGCGGGCCAGCTCCTGCACGCTCGTCCCGGCGAGCCGGCGGACGATCCCGGTGCTCTGCGCGCGTTCGGTGAACACGATGCCGCCGCCGGCGTCCGGGTGGATCCGGTACGGCACCGAGCCGGCGCTCGCGAGCTGCCTGGTCTTGCCGGCGGCGTTGATCTCGACCAGCCGGGTACCGGACGCGGCGACGATCGTGTCGCCGACCGGCACCGAGCTGGTGATCTCGCCGGCCAGCTCGTGCGAGCGGGTCACCACGCCGCGGGTGGTGTCCACCACGTTCAGCCGGGTCCGGCCCAGGTCCACCACACCGGACTGGGTCAGCACCGCCGTCTCGCCGGTGCCACAGCCGGGGTTGTAGTAGGCCAGCGAGACCGTGACGTCCAGCTTGGTCACCGCGCCGGTGGCGAGGTCCACGACCGCGGCGAAGGCCCCGCGGTCGAACAGGTACGACCGGTTGGTGAAGTGGCGCGGCGCGTACACGACCACCGCCCGCCGCCCGGAACCGGTCAGGCACGCGTTGCCCACCCACCGGTCGGCCGACACCCACGGCTCCGACAGCGTCGCCGCGGTCCGCCACGTGTACCCCGAGCCCGCGTCCGCGACCAGCAGATGCAACCCGCTCGAGTCACCGTCGGTCGTCCACGCCAGATCCTTCGACGACCGCCAGCCAGCCGGCAACACCGCGTCACGCTGCGACGGCGCGACCGTCGACCGATCCGTCTCGGCCGACACCGGCCCGGCCGGCGCCGCGGCGGGCCTGGCCGGCGCCGGCGCGGCCCCGGCGGGCGCCGACGACAGCAGGCTCGCGCCGATCGCGAGGATCGACCCGAGCAGCAACACCTTCTTTACCGACACGCGTGCTCACCGTCCCAGAGCGGATGCAGGAGGCGATCGAGCGGCCCAAGCCGCGGATCCAGGTACGGCGTTCACAATGACTGATGGGATAGTCACGGCATTCGCTTGAGTTATAGGCAAGTGCGGTCGAGCTATGCAATCCATCGGCAACTGCGGGCTAAATCGGGCTATTGTCCGGTCCGCGTCGCGCAGCGTGCGCCGACCCGGCGTACCCGGCGGGCCCGGTGCACGCCGGGTCGGGATCAGTCCGCGAGCGCGTCCGGGAAGCCGAACGTCGCGACCAGCGCGGGATCCTCGAACGCGATCACCCGGGAGACGCCGGTGGCGGTGGCGGCCAGCAGCACGGCACCGTTGGCCCGCAGCGTGCCGTCCGCGCCGCGGTGGTACACGACGGCGGCGGGCTGGCCGTTGGCGGCGGTGGCGATCATCCGCCAGTCGCCCGGCGTGCCCAGCACGTACGTGTCGAGCAGGCGGATGCACATCGCCCGGCCCGCCTGCCAGTCGCGGAACGGTGTCGCCTCCAGCGTGGCATCCGCGCGCAGTACCTGTTCCAGCAGGCCGGCGTCGGAGCGCTCGAAGGCCGCGATGTAGCCGTTGAGCAGCGCGCGGGCCCGCTGATCGGTCGGTTCGAGCAGCTCCTCGGACTCCGGCTCCAGCTCGTCCAGCCGGGCGCGGGCGCGCTGCAGACCGCTCTTGACCGCCGCCGTGGTGGTGCCGAGGATCCGTGCGGTCTCGGCCGCGGAGAACCCCATCACCTCGCGCAGGATGAGGATCGCGCGCTGCCGGGCGGGCAGGTGCTGCAGGCTCGCGATGAGCGCGAGCCGCACCGACTCGCGCGCGACCACCACCGCGGCCGGATCGTCGGCGGCCGGGGCGATCCACCCGTCCGGCAGCGGCTCCAGCCAGGAGACCTCGCCCGGCGCAACGCGACTCGGCGGGCGATCGGGTCCGTCGTACGGGCCGGCCAGACCCGAGGGCAGCACCCGGATCCGCCGCGGCTGCAACGCCGTCAGGCAGACGTTGGTGGCGATCTGGTAGAGCCAGGACCGGATCGACGCGCGGCCCTCGAAGCCGGCGTAGGACCGCCACGCCCGCAGGTAGGTGTCCTGCACGAGGTCCTCGGCGTCGTGGGCCGAGCCGACCATGCGGTAGCAGTGCGCCAACAGCTCCCGGCGGAACCGCCCGGTCTCGGCGGCGAACCGGTCCTGGTCCGGCGCCGCCCGCAGGTGCGACGTCATGCCGCGAGCCTAGGCAGGCCGGCGAGAGACCGTCGTCGCCGCAGCGCCACCACTGCCGACCGCCTGCTGTCCATCCGCCGCTCCCGGTCCCGACCGGTCCCGCTGGTCGGGACCATCTCCCCAGTACGACCGGCAGGCCGCCGCGAAGGAATCGAACCCCAGGTCAGCCGGCATCCGGGCGGTGACCGGCAGCCGCGAAGCTCGCGGTCAGCGACCTGGCAGGCCCGTCCCGCGGGTAGCGATCAGGGCAGCAGGGCCAGCTTGCCGACGGTGGCCCTGGCTTCCAGTTCCGCGAGCGCTTTCGGGCCGTCGGCCAGTTCATACGTTGTCGGCTGGCCCGGGGTGAGCACGCCGGCGGCGATGAGCGCGGACAGCTCACCCATCAGCTCGCCGAAGAGCTGCGGCGCCGCCTGGATCAGCATGCCGAGGTTGAGGCCGATGATGTGGACCTGGTGCTTGTACACCAGTTCCCAGTTGGTGATCGCGGCTTCGCCGCCGGCCAGGCCGTAGACGATGACCCGGCCGGTGACCCGCTTGGCCGCGGCCAGGCTGGCGTCGAAGGTGGCGCCGCCGGCCGACTCCAGCACCAGATCGGCACCGGCGCCGCCGGTCAGCCGCCGCACCTCGGTGCCGAGGTCGCCGCCGCGGGAGTCCAGGACGTGGTCGGCACCCAGTGCCCACACCGTCTCGTGCTTGCCCGGCGAGGCGGTGGCGATCACCGTCGCGCCGTAGTGCTTGGCCAGTTTCACCGCGGCCTGCCCGGTCCCGCCCGCCGCGGCGTGGATCAGCACGGTCTGCCCGGCCGCGATACCGCCCAGCGGCTTGAGCGCGGCCAGTGCGGTGGGCCAGTTCACGACCAGACCCAGCGCCTGCTGCTCAGCCCAGCCAGCCGGCACCGGCACCGCCGCGACCGCGGGCAGCACCATGTACTCCGCGAAAGCGCCACTCCCGACGCCGATGACCCGGCCCCCCGGTTGCGCGCCGGTCACCGCGTCGCCGACCGCGACGATCTCGCCGGCGGCCTCGAAACCGGCCAGATACGGCGGCCGCGGGCCACCCAGGAACGTGCCGTAGGCCCGTGAGATGTCGGCGAAGTTGACGCCGGCGGCGGCGACCCGGATCAGGACCTCGCCCCGGCCGGGGACGGGCACCGGCGCGTCGGTGATCAGGCGCAGGTCCCGCGGGCCGTTGCCGGAGGTCTGCTGTAGGGCGCGCATGGTGGCGGGAATGCTCATCGCGATCAGCCTTCTCAGCTCGGCGGACATGATCGGGACCGGCCCGTCCGGCCCCGCCTTCCACCGGGTAGACCACCGCCGCCGCAAGAAGGAATCGACTGCCCCGACCGGCCGCCCGGGGACGATGAGTGCGGCCGGCGAGCGCGGCGGGTCGGTCAGTGCGAGCGCTGGTAGGCCTCCCAGGTGCGCTTGGTCACCGCCGGGCCGGTGTCGGGTCCGTGGCCGGCCAGGCCGTCGCGACCGAGGTAGTAGTCGCCTACCTGGGCCTGTGCCTGGCTGGCCAGGTCCGGGTCGCTGATCGCGACGGCGTGGATGTGCGCCCCCCACACGCCGGGGATGGCCGTGCGGTACCAGGCCGCGAAGCCCACCTCGCGCAGTTGGCGGACGACGTTCGTCCGGGTCGCTGCGGTCATCCCGCTGATCGAGATGTCCACCACGCCGCCGCCGTCGTGGGTGCCCGCCGACGAGCCGACGCCGGGGTGGTAGGAGCCCTGGCTGAGGGTGAGGACGCGGCCGGCCCGCCGCTGCGCCTCCTGCAGCATCGCGCGGGTGCGGGTGTTGACGGTCTTGCCCTGGTAGCTCACCCGCGAGCCGGAGCTGACCGGGCGGACCACGTCGAACCGGCCGGCCCCGAGCCTGGTCAGCGAGGTCCGTCCGGGCAGGCCGTTCGCATCCAGGCCGGTGTAGCCGAGGGACCGCTGGTAGGCGGCGTACGCCGATTTGGTGACGGTCCCGAAGTGGCCGTCGATGTATGTGCTGGCGAGCAGGTGGCGGGCGGCGAGGGCCCGCTCGACGAGCAGCACGCTCGGGCCGCTGCCGGGCGTCACGCCGGTCCCGCTCTTGACCGGGTCGCGTTGGGCCGCGAGCAGGATCGCCTCCATGTTCGCGTCCGGCAGCGCGGCAGCCGTGGCGGCCGGGGCGGTGCGCTCGGTGGCGCCGGACGACTGCTGGACCAGCACGAGTGACGCCGGCGCGGCGAGGGCGAGGAGCGCCAGGAAGCCGGTGACCGGCCTCGGGAGTGCCATGAGACTTTTCTCCATATCTGGGAGGTAATTTCGCTATTGGCCGCAACCCGCCGGTACGGCACACTCGTGCGGTCGCTCAGGGCGTCCCGACAGCGGTCCGGATGGGAGGCGGGTGCCGTGCCAGCGTGGATCGAGAAACCGGATCGCGGCAGGGCAGCCCCTGCCCCCCAGCCGCCGGTGCGGGACGACGGCCCGCTGTTCGTGGTCAGCTACGCCGACGACGACCCCTATCCGTTCTGGGACGGCACCCGGATGCTGTTCGGCCGGGACGACGACGTCTGCCAGATCCCGATCTGGGAGCAGGTCAACGCGCGGACGCTGTCCCGGGTCGCCGGCGAGCTGTGGTGTACCGGCGGGCAGATGTGGGTGCGCAACCTGTCCGCGGCGCACGAGCTGGTCGTCGGCGGACCCACCTCGGCGCAGGTGCTGCCGGCCCGCCTCGGCGCCGACCCGGGCCCGGCCTGCTCACTACCGGCGCCGCACACGACGGTGACCGCCCCGAGCACCGGCACCTGGACGCTGACGGTCGGCCGGGTCGGCGGGCCGGACCACGCCCAGAACCTGACGCTGCGGGTCGAGAACGTTCCCGACCGGCACCGGGCCACGGCGGAGGCGCTGTGCGCGCCACTGCTGGCCGGCGGGCCGGCGCCCGCCACGTACGCGCAGATCGCCGCCGCCACGGGCTGGACCGAGCGGGTCGCGCGGCGCCGGGTGGAGGAGCTGTCCGCGCACTACCAGGCGCAGATCGAGGCTCTTCCGGGCGGCCGGCTGCCCGGTGAGACGCTGCCGCAGGCGGTGGCCCGGATCCTGGTCGCCCGGGGCAAACTCGGCGTCCCACCCCGGCCCGGCGCCCCACGACCGGCATCATGACCGGACCGGACAGCACCGTCCCGGGCCGCGGGTCGTGGTTGCCCGAGGGTTTCGAGGCGATCGGACCGCCGCTCGGGGTCGGTGCGACCGCGGTCGTCTGGCCGGCCCGCCGGGTGCTGGACGGCCGCGAGCTCGCGCTGAAGGTCTGGCGGCGCCCGTTCGCGGACGACAGCGAGCGGGCGAGGTTCCGCCGGGAGATCCGCCGGCAGGCCGCGCTGAACGAGGTCAGCGGGCACATCGTCACCTACACCTGGGCCGAGGAGGACCCCAGGCAGGGCACGCCGTGGATCGGCACCCTGCGGCACGGGTCGTCGCTGCAGCAGCTGCTGGAACGCGGCGGGCCGCCGCTCCCGCGGCGGCTGGTGCTGTGCGCCGATCTGCTGGCCGGGCTGGCGGCGATGCACGGCCAGGGGTTGGTGCACCGTGACGTCAAGCCGGCGAACGTGCTGGCCGACGGCAGCCGGGCGAAGCTCTGCGACCTTGGTCTGGTCCTGGACCGCGCCGGCTGGACCCAGGACGGTGCCGCCGGAACCCCCCGCTACCTGGCGCCCGAGCTGCTCCGCGGCGGCCAGCCGTCGCCGCGCTCGGACGTGTACTCGGCCGCCCGCACCATCACCGAGACGCTGGGGCCGGGCCTGCCCGCGCCGCTGCGGCGGCTGCTGACCGCGGCGGCGTCCGGGAACCCGGCTGACCGGCCGACCGACGCGGCTGCGTTCGCGGTCCAGTTCCGGCACGCCTGCGCGGAGCTGGGCGAACTGCTGCCGGCACCGCTGCCGGGACGGTCGGAGAGCTCGTCCGCGCGTCCGGACGGCGGCGTGCACGCGGCTCCGGTCGCCCGGCCGCGCCGGCGCCGCCCGGCCCTGGTCGCCGTCGCCGGCGTGGCCGTGGCCGCCGCCGCGGCGGCCGTGCTGGTGCCCGGACCCGGTGACCGGTCCGGCGGCGGTCCGGGCCCCGCCGCGTTCGCCACACCGTCGGCGGCTCCGGCGGCGACGACCCGCTCGACGGCGCGCCCATCGACGGCCCGCCCGCCGACGTCCAGCCCGGCGCGGACCAGACCGGCGACGGGCCGTCCGGATGCCCGCGTGGCCGCGCCGGACATCGGGCCCGGCGGCGACCCGGTTGTCCTGCCGGCGACCCGGTCCGGGCGGTGCGACCAGGTTCTCGCCGGCGCGCGCACCGGCGAGGAGCGCTCCTACCGCGTCGACGGCACGGTGGTCGCCGTCCTGCAGACCTTCAGCAGCAGCGCCGAGCAGCGCAGCTGCGCGCGGCTGGTGAAGCCGGTCGGCAGCCCGGACGTCGGTGTCCGGACCCACCTGGCGCTGACCTTGTGCGGCGACGGCAACTCCTGCGACAGCGACTGGCACGGCTACACCAACTACGCCGGTCCGGTCATCGTCGGGTCCCGTTCGGGATGCGTCAGCTGGCGCATCTCGGTCCGGGACCGGACCGGCACGCGCTGGCTGGTCCGCGACGCCGTGGGCTCCGCCGGCTGCCCGTGAGCACCGGCGGGCTCAACCCACGCCGGGTCCGGGGGAGACCGACGTACCCGGCCTGTCGTAGCCCTGTTCGCCGGCGCTTGAATTACCGACGGTCGCGGCTTATATACGCTGCGTTATATCGGCTCGATGAATTCCCGGAGAGGTGCCCCCGCTCAGGCTGATCAGCCTTCGTATTGATGACATCGTCCGTTTGTCGGACGCTATCTACCGGGGCCCGGAACAATTGTCCGAATGGGGCGGTCGGGTGGGGTCGGCCGAGTCGGTTCGGGTGAAGCGTCACCCGCTCGGATGGGCGGCTGCTACGGTGCGGGGGCGCCAACCAGTTTCGCCTCGCAAGGTGCGCACAATAGTGCCGGGGCCGCGTCGCGAAGCTCGGAGAACGGGGGATTGGCGGCGCCGGGATTCTTGGCGGGCTGCCGACGGCGGCCGCCTGGGTATCGATCTGGCCGGCGACTGTCCGCGTTCTGCGCAATACCATTCATCGAGCTGGGGGAAATCATGGTGTTCGCAAGTCGACCACGACACGGATGGCCGGATGGCGGCGGGGGACGGGTACCGCGGACCGCTGGCGCACGGCAACGCTGGGGGCGTGGGCTGCGGATCGGCGTGGTCGCGGCGGCCGTCGCGGCGATGACCGCCGGTAGCTTCGTTGCGGGTGCGGTGTCCGCGACGGCGGCGCCGCCGGCCGGATATGTCCCGATGAGCGCGCTCATCAACGCTGACTCGGTGACAACCGTCGGCGGAATCACCGACGCCGCCGATAACCCGATCAGCCTGGAGCAGTACGCCGCGCAGCGTGCCGGGTATACGGTCACGGTCGTATCCGGTGCGCAATGGGCCGCCATGACCGCGGCGGAATTCGCCCGGTACCAGGTCCTCGTGATCGGTGACCCGTTCTGTTCCATAGTGCCCGAGTCGGCCACCGGCAATGCCGCGGTATGGGCCCCGGTCGTTATGGGGACGTCCGGCCAGAACACGGCCGTCGGGAACCGGGTCGTGGTCGGTACCGACCCGGAATGGCACTACGCGAACGGCGGTGGTGGCGGTGCTCCGACCGATCCGGCGAACCCGTCGACGGCCGGTGCCGAGCACCTCGTGCAGAGCGGAATCACGTATGCCGGCGGCGTGTCCGGTGCCACCGGCATCTACTTCGACACGACCTGCGGCGACAACGGCAGCGCCATGTCGGTCCTCAATTCGCTCAGTGCGGCGGGCACCGGCTTCACCCAGAACACCAGCCCGCCCTGCGGCGGGAGTGTTCAGTTGATCGCCGCCAACCCGGTGTTCTCGTCCCTGACCGACGCGGACATCCAGGGCTGGGGCTGCTCCGACCACACGACCTACCCGACCTACCCGACGGACTGGCAGCCGCTCGCCATTGCCACCGACACACCCACCCAGCCGACCTGCGGCACCGACCCGGCGACCAACACCACCGCGTGTGGCGAGGCATACGTTCTCCTCGCCGGCGCCGGCATCGTGGTGGCCGCGCCGAACCTGGCGATGAGCCCGCTTACCGGCAGCAGCCCGGCCGGCGGCACCCACACGGTCACCGCCACGGTGGCCCAGGCCGGCGTTCCGCTGGCCGGCCAGACCGTCGCCTTCGAGGTGACCGGGCAGAACGCCGGCGTCACCGGGACGTGCGGACCCGCGTCGTGCATCACCGGCGCGACCGGCCAGGTGACGTTCACCTACGCCGACACCCACGGCGCCGGCACGGACACGATCAACGCCAGCATCACGATCGCCGGGAGCACCCAGCACGCGACCGCCGCACAGCTGTGGACGGCGGTCGTTCCGGTGAACGTGGCGCCGGTGGCCGGGAATGTCTCGGCGACGACCGCGCAGGGCACGCCGGTGCCGGTGGTGCTGTCGGCTACTGACGCTGATGGTGACGCGCTGACGTACACAATGATGACCGGTCCGGCGCACGGGACGCTGAGTGGCACCGCGCCGAACCTGACCTACACCCCGGCCGCCGGCTACAGCGGCCCGGACTCGTTCACGTACAAGGCGAACGACGGCAAGGTCGACTCCAACACCGCCACCGCCACGCTGACCGTCACGCCCGTCACCGGCACCTGCCTGCGGACGGCTCCGACCGTCGACACGGTGGTCTCCGCCGATCAGAAGACCGCCGCCGGCAAGCTCGTCTCGCCCAAGCTGGTCACCACCGGCGGCGGGGAACTCGTGCTGGCGTTCATCGAGGCCGACGGCCCGGCCGCGGCCACCCAGAAGATCACCGCCGTCACCGGCGCTGGGCTGACCTGGACGCTCAAGGCCCGCTCCAACGCCACGTATGGCACCACCGAGGTGTGGCAGACCTACGCCGCCGCACCCGTCACCGGCGCCATGACCGCGACCTTGGCCAAGTCCGGCTATGACGGGGCGATCACCGTCGCCGCGTTCAAGGGAGCGGCCGCAAGCGTCGCCGCCGTCAGCACCGCCAGCGGTGTCACCGGCATGCCGTCCACCACCCTCACTCCGACCGGCTGCAACTCGCTGGTCTGGGCGGCCGGACACGACTGGTCGCACGCCACGGCACCGATTGCCGCGGCCGGCCAGACCCTCGTCCACACGTTCGTGGACAAGCGCGTCCACGACTCCTACTGGACGCAGTCCGTCGGCACCCCGACCAGGTTGGGAACGCCGGTAACCGTCCGGGACACCGTCCCGATCAATGACCGGTGGACCCTGGCGGCAGTGGAGATCGCCGCCAGCTGACGATATCCACCCACTACTGCGGAGGTCGCCTTCCCCGTCCCCCCGGGGGAAGGCGACCTCCGTCGCCGCGCGGGGAGCTACCGGGTGAGTACCACCGCCGGCGGGCGCGGTGGTGGGGTTCAGGCTGGCGTGGTCGGTGGTGCGATGCGGTAGCCGACCGCGGGTGTGGTGGTGATGACGGGTGGTTGGCCGAGTTTCCGGCGTAGCCGGCCGATGGTGACGGTGACGGTGTTGGTGAACGGGTCGGCGTGTTCGTCCCAGACCTGTTCGAGCAGGTCTTCGGTGCTGAGGTGGGCGGGGCTGGCGCGCAGGAGCGCTTCGAGCAGGGCGAACTCCTTCACCGACAGGTCCAGGTGGCGGCCGTCCCGGGTGGCGGCGCGGCGGGTCGGGTCGAGTTCGATGCCTGCGGCGCGCAGCGTGCGGGCCCGGGCCGAGGGTTGACGGCGGGCCAGGGCGTGGATGCGCAGCACCAGCTCCGGGAAGTGGAAGGGCTTGGCGAGGTAGTCGTCCGCGCCGATGGTCAGGCCGCTGACCCGGTCGCCGGGTGTGCCGGCCGCGGTCAGCATCAGGATCATGATCCGCGGGTCGCGTTCGGCGATCATCTGGCAGAGCGTGTCGCCGTGGATGCCGGGCAGGTCACGGTCGAGGACGACCACGTCGTACGGGTTGAGATCGAGTTTGGCGGCGGCGTCCAGGCCGTCGTGGGCGATGTCGACGGCCATGCCCTGGTCCCGCAGGCCCTCGGCCACGATGGTG
This sequence comes from uncultured Actinomycetota bacterium, assembly GCA_963714145.1. Lineage (GTDB taxonomy): Bacteria > Actinomycetota > Actinomycetes > Mycobacteriales > CADCTP01 > JBBWZH01. The sequence goes on from OY970235.1 coordinate 1,937,466, forward strand.
GCCAGCGCGCGGGCGTCCTCGACCACAAGCACTCTCACCGCGGCACCCCGGCTGCCGCGGTGGTCAGTGGCAGGGTGATCGCGACGCGCAGCCCGCCCTCGGGTCTGGCCCGGAGGTCGAGGTGTCCGCCGTGGGTGGTGGCGATGGCCGCGACGATGGACAGGCCGAGTCCGGATCCGTGCGCGTTGCCGGTGCGTTCGGTACCGAGCCGGTGGAACGGTTGCGCCAGCCGGCTCACCTGTTCGGGGTCGAGCTGGTGTCCGCCGGTCTCCACCACGAACAGCGCTGCCGGGCCGTTGGCGGTGGCTCTGACCTGGATCCAGCCGCCGGGATGGTTGTGGGTCACGGCGTTGTCGATCACGTTGTCGATCATGCGGGACAGCAGCGTGCGGCTGCCGTCGATCCAGATGTGGTCGTCGAGGTGATTGTGGACGGTCAGGCCCATGGTGATGATGTCCGCGGATCGGGCCTCCAGGGCCTCGGACACCAGCCGGGCGAGCGGCATGGTGACCGGGTCGGGCGGGGCGCTGTGCTGGGTCCGGGCGAGCGTGAGCAGCCCGTCCAGCAGGTGGTCGATCTGGTCGAGTTCGGTGTGCAGCCGATCAGCCAGGGCGGTGGTCTGCGCCGGGATGGGCAGTGGTTTGGCCATCGCCACGTCCAGCGCCGCGCGCATGGTGGTCAGCGGGGTGCGTAGTTCGTGCGAGGCGTTGGCGGCGAACAGGCGCTGCGCGTCGAAGGCGGCCTCGAGGCGCTCCAGCAGCCCGTCGATGGTGTCCGCGAGGTCTTTGACTTCGTCGTGGGGCGCGGTGACGGCCAGCCGCTCGTGCAGGTTGTCCGCGGTGATCCGGCGGGTTGCCGCGGTGATCGTGCGCAGCGGCCGCAGCACCCGGCCGGCGACGGTGCGGCCCAGGACCGCCGAGGCCGCGGCCATGACCACCAGCGCGATCGTCGCGCCGGTGAGCAGTTGACGCACCTGCTGCGCGTGCACCTCGTCCAGTTGGGCCTGGAGCGCGGCGATGCGCTGCTGCGCGGCGGCCGGCGCGGACTGATTCGGGTCGGCCTGGTTGGTGCGCTTGGTGTCGCCGAGGGACAGCAGAACGGTGATGGCCAGCAGCGCGGCGCCGGACAGCAGGAACAGGGTCAGGTACAGGACGGTGAAGCGCAGCCGTACGCCGCGGCCTCGTAGTCCGAGGCGTCGTGACCAGCTCATCGGTGCCCTTTCCGGTGCCGGCCCTCCAGGATGCCGGGTCCGACCTAACAGCGGCATGACAGCGGCCGTTCGGACCGCGTTATGCCCGGCTCCGTACACCTTCGGCCATGCACCCACCCATCGAAGTCAACGAGTTGCGCAAGCGCTACGGCCCGGCGGTGGCGCTGGACGGGATGTCCTTCACCGTGGCGGCCGGGCAGGTGACCGGGTTCATCGGCCCCAACGGCGCCGGCAAGTCCACCACGATGCGGGCGATCCTCGGCCTGGACGCCCCCGACGCGGGAACCGCCCTGGTCGCCGGGCGGCCGTACCGGGAGCTGCGGCGTCCGCTGTGCCACGTCGGCTCGCTGCTGGACGCCGCGGCGCTGCAGCCCAGCCGCAGCGGCAGAAACCACCTGCTCTGGCTGGCCCACTCCCAGGGTCTGACCGGCGGGCGGGTCGACGCGGTGATCGACCAGTCCGGCCTGCAGGGCGTGGCCCGGCGCAAGGCGGGCGGCTACTCGCTGGGCATGCGGCAGCGGCTCGGGATCGCCGCGGCGATGCTGGGCGACCCACCCGTGATCATCCTGGACGAGCCGTTCAACGGCATGGATCCGGAGGGCATCGTGTGGATGCGTGGCTTCCTGACCTCGTTGGCCGGCCAGGGCCGGGCGGTGCTGGTGTCCAGCCACCTGATGAGCGAACTGCAGGACACCGCCGGCCATCTGGTCATCGTCGGCCGTGGCAAGGTCATCGCCGACACCAGCACAGCGGCGCTGCTGACCGCGGCGTCCGGCGGCCGGGTCACGCTGCGCACACCGGCGCTGCCCGAGGCAGCGCGGCTGCTGGAGCGCGCCGGTGCCACCGTGGCCGCCGCCGGCCACGACACCCTGACCATCTCCGGGGTCGCTCCAGAGCGCGTGGTGACGCTGCTGGGCGCGGCCGGCGTGCCGTTCGCCGAGGTGTCCGCACCGCGCGCCACCTTGGCAGAGGCCTATCTGCAGCTCACCCGCGACGCGGTCGAGTTCCGCGCCGGCACGGTCGGGGAGGCGACGTGATGAGCACCGCCACCAGCTCACAGCTATCCACCGGACGCGACGGGTTCCGGCACCTGCTGCGCGCCGAATGGACCAAGTTCCGCACGGTCCGCGGCTGGGTCACCGGGATGGCCGTCGCCGGGCTGGCCACCGTGCTGTTCGGGCTGCTCGCCGCGTCCGCCACGCACTCCGCATGCGACGCTCCGCCCGGTCAGACCTGCGGTTCCGAACCGGTCGGCCCGGCCGGCGAACCGGTGACGGACAAGTTCTACTTCGTCCGCCAGCCGCTGACCGGTGACGGCAGCATCACCGCGCGGGTGACCGCGCTGAGCGGCATCATCACCTACCCCCAGTCCAACCCCGACGCCATCGTTCCCGGCGTCGAGCCGTGGACCAAGGCCGGGATCATCGTCAAGGACAGCACCACCCAGGGCTCGCCCTACGCGGCCGTCATGGTCACCGGCGACCACGGCGTACGGATGCAGTACAACTACACCCACGACGCGGCCGGCAGCCCCGGTCCGGTGGCCGCGGCGTCCCCGCGGTGGCTGCGGCTGACCCGCACCGGCGACACGCTCACCGGCTACGAGTCGCCCGACGGCAGCCACTGGACCACGGTCGGCACGGCCCACCTGCCGGCGTTGGCGACCACCGTGCAGACCGGCCTGTTCGTCGCCTCCCCGGGTGACGTACAGGTGCGGCAGGGTCTCGGCAGCGGGGCCGCGCTGCACCACACCCAGGCCACCGCGGTCTTCGACCAGGTCAGCCTGCACGGCCAGGCTGCCGGCAGGTGGACCGGCGACGCTATCGGCGGCGCCAACGGCGCCGACCTGGAGCGCTATCACCCGGCCGGCGTGACGCGGTCGGGCGGCACGTTCACGGTGACCGGGTCCGGCGACATCGCCCCGATCGACGACCCCGGCCGGGACATCGAGCGCGCCCTCATCGGCGGGTTCGCCGGGCTGATCGCGATGATCGTGGTGGCGACGCTGTTCGTCACCGCCGAGTACCGCCGCGGCCTGATCCGCACCACCCTGGCCGCCAGCCCGCACCGTGGCCGGGTGTTGGCGGCCAAGGCCGTCGTGATCGGCTCGGTCACCTTCGTGACCGGGCTGCTCGCCACCGCCGTCGCGGTCCCGCTCAGCGAACGGGTGCTGCGCGCCAACGGCGCCCAGATCCGCCCGGTCGGGACGCTGACCGAACTGCGGGTCATCGCCGGTACCGCGGCGCTGCTCGCCGCCGCGGCCGTCCTCGCCCTCGCCACCGGCGCCAGCACCCGCCGCAGCGCCGTCGCGGTCACCGCCGTCATCCTCGCGGTCGTCCTGCCCTACTTCCTCGCGGTCACCTCCGCCGTGCCCACCGGCGCGGCACAGTGGCTGCTGCGGCTCACCCCGGCCGCCGCCTTCGCCATCCAGCAGGGCCACCAGCCGTATCCACAGATGTCCGGCGCCTACACCCCGTCGAACGGCTACTTCCCGCTCGCACCATGGGCCGGCCTCGCCGTGCTGTGCGGCTACACCGCACTCGCCCTCGGCGTCGCCATCCTCCGGTTGCGCCGGAGGGACGCGTGAGGACGCCACCGGATCCGCACCGGACGGGCCTGCGCACCGCGCTGCACGCCGAGTGGACCAAGCTGCGCAGCACAGCGGACCCGCTCTGGTTGCTGCTCGCCACCACCGCGTCGACCACCGCGCTCGGCCTCACCGCCGCCGCCGGCGTCAGCTGCCGATCCGCAGGCTGCGCCGCGGACCCCGCCAGGATCAGTCTGGCCGGGATCAGCCTCGGCCAGGCGGTCGTCGCCGTCCTCGCCGTGTTCGCGATCGCCGGCGAGTACAGCACCGGCATGATCCGGGTCAGTTTCGCCGCGGTGCCCCGCCGGGGCACGCTCCTCACCGCCAAGGCGCTCGTCATCACCGCGGTGGTGCTCGCCGCCGGAACCATCGCCGTACTCGGGTCGGTACTCGCCGGGCGGCTCATCCTGCCCGGCAAGGGCTTCACCCCCGGCCACGGGTACCCGCCGCTGTCCCTGGCCGACGGCCCGGTGCTGCGCGCCGCCGCCGGCTCGGTCCTCTACCTCGCCCTGATCGCCCTGCTCGCCCTCGGCGTCGCGACCGCGGTACGCGACTCCGCCGCGGCCATCGGAGCCGTCCTCGGCCTGCTCTACCTGTTCCCGATTCTCGCCGCGGTGGTCACCGACCCGGACTGGTCGCGGCGCCTGCAACAGATCGGGCCGATGAGCGCGGGGCTCGCCATCCAGGCCACCACCGGCCTGCACGACCTGCCCATCGCCCCATGGGCGGGCCTCGGCGTACTCACCGCCTGGACCGCCGCCGCGCTCCTCGCCGGCGCCCTGCTACTCCGGCTGCGGGACGCGTAACCCGAGGGTTCTCATGAACGCGCGGCCGCCGGCGGGCGGTCTGGCTCAGTCGAGGGGGTCGAGTTGGATGATCGGGAACTTGCGGTCGGTGTGGGTCTCGTATGTTGCGGCGTCGGGCCAGTAGGCCCGCCAGATGCCGTAGAGCCGCTCCCAGTCCGGGGCGGTCGGGCGTACGACGGCGGTTTTCGCCCGGAGGGTGCGGTCGCCGACCTCGATCGTCGTCTCGCCGGAGCCGGCCTCGATGTTGGCGACCCACACCGGATCGGTGGGCGCGCCGCCCATCGATCCGCAGACCAGGTAGCTGTCGCCGTCGCTCGCGCCGACCAGCGGTGTCACCCGCTCCGTGCCGGTGCGCCGTCCGAGGTGGTGCAGCAGGACGAGCCGTTTGCCCTCGAACGGGCCGCCGACGACCCCTGCGTTCGTCCGGAAAGTCGCGATGATCTCGTCGTTCATGCTGGTCATGGGCCCCTCGCTGGTTGGACGGCAGCGTCGCCACCAGACAACCAGAGCTCCTGGTGCGCCATTCCTCGGCCCCCTGCCGGTGGCGTCGGTTGGCGGCTGAGCCGTGCGGCCGGCGACCGCCGGCCGCACGCCGTCGGCCGGGGCGGGTCGTTGTCAGGGTAGGCACAGAATCCGGGCGGAGTCGGCGCCGGCCTGTGCTGCCGGTGGGTGGACCGGCTGCCTGTCGGTGGCGTCGTGGATGTTGGGAGTTGCCGTGGATGCCGATGAGGTGTTCCGGGTCATGCCGGTGTTGCGGACCCGGCGGTTGGTGCTGCGCGGCGTGGCCGAGGGTGACGGTCCGGCCCTGTTCGAGCTGTTCTCCGATGATGCGGTGACGGCCTACTACGCGTGGGACACGTTCACCGATCCGCGGCAGGGCCGGGAGTTGGCCGCCGCGACGGTCGAGCAGTACCGGCAGCGGCAGGCGCTGCGCTGGGGGTTGCTGCCGGTCGGGACCGACCGGATCGTCGGCACCTGCGGGTACACCCGGTGGGCCCGGGAACACCGGTACGCCGTGCTCGGATTCGACCTCGCCCGCCGGTACTGGGGCCAGGGCCTGATGTCCGAGGCGGCGACCGCGGTGATCGGCTACGGGTTCGAGCAGTTGGACCTCAACCGCATCGAGGCCACCGTGCTGGCCGGCAACCTGCCCTCGATCGCGCTACTGACCCGGCACGGGTTCACCCTGGAAGGCCGGCTCGCGCAACGAGCCAGGCACCGCGGCACCTTCCACGACATACACATGTACGCCCTGCTCAAATCCGCATGGCCAACCACCGACAGCACGCCGTCGGCGCCGCCAGGAACCTGATCGGCCGCAACGGCCCTGGACAACGCGGTACGCGACAGATGAGCGCGTCGACCTGTCACCCCGCTGCCGACAAGCCCGGCGGGGTTGCCCCTGGCACGCCCGACCGACCGTCGAATTCTGGGGAGACCTCATCTCCTGATCTCCCGGACTGGCCGGCAACCCGGTCACACCTCGCCCAGAACGGTAAGCCCAGAACGGTAAGCCCAGCTTTGCCGCTCTGGTGGTGCCGGCACGGATGGGGGTGGGGGAGGTTCAGGTGCGGGTGGCGAGGATGACGGCGCCGCTGCCAGCACCGCGAGCAGCCGGCCTACCGCCGGGACGCTGCTGTAGCCGAAGTCATCCGACCTCGCCGCGGCAGTCGCCGCACGCACCAGCGTCGGAACCGCCTCATCGCCGATCAACACAGGCACAACTCCCAGCCCCGACACCGCACCGCGACACGCTAACCGAAGCCCGCCCAGACAACGTCGTTGCGCATGCGGCCGGGGCCGCGGATCAGCCCGTCCGCTCGCCGAGGTGTTTGAGCGCCTCCCGGCGGGACAGGCCGGAGAGCCGGTCGGCATGCTGCTGGACGAAGCCGCGCACCCAGTCCGGGTCGGTCCGGGCGTGCTGGCGCAGCGCCCAGCCGATCGCCTTGCGGATGAAGAAGTCGCGGTCGTCCAGGTTGACCTCGATACAGCCGGCCAGCAACACCAGGTCGGTGTCACCCTTCGACGCCAGCTGGCAGATGATCGAGGTGCGGCGCAGCCACAGGTCGGCGTCGTCGGCCGCGGCCGCCGACCACTCGCGGATGACCGGCCGGACGGCGTCCGGCTCCGCGCGCAGGATCGGGCCGACCCGCCTGGAGGCGATCTCGTCCACGTAGTCCCACCACGCGCCGGATCGGATCAGCTCCCGGTACAGCGTGAGCGTCCCGGCATCCTGATGGTCGCGGTAGCGCCGGTAGCCGGTCAGCGCGACCGCGGCGTACCGCTCTTCCCGGTACTCCGCCTCGTCCCAGAGCGCCCGGACCGTCGCCTCCCAGCTGCCCCGGTCCGGCAGCGGATGTTCGGAGAACACCGCAGCCAGCGCTCTCCGGGTGGCCGGCGCGGGCACCCCGAGATAGGGCATCGCCGATTTCATGTAGGCCTGCATGCCCGCGGCCCGCGCCGGCTCGGCCACCGCCCGCAGGCCACGCCGCACCGCCGTCACCAGCCGGCGATCCGCGGCCCCCGGGCGGAGCGGGACTACGTTCATGTCAAATCACCGCCTGGGCTCGGCCCCCGAAGAATCAACGGGGAGAAGTACTAGTTGGCGTGGACGGTGCGGACCAGCAGCCTGATCGGCAGTGCGCCCGAGCTGACCGCGGCGGCGAGCGCACGCGCGGTCGTCTGGTTGAAGTTGCCGGTGATCTCGGTAGGGCCGGTGATGCGGTCCTGTACCTGCGGGGCGGAGATGACCCGGCCGTCCAGCACGAAGGCAAGCTGGTTGTGCGGGTCGTTCGGGGTGATCGTCGCGTTGTGCGCGCCGGTGTAGTCGGCGAATGTCCTCTGCGCGGTGCTGGTGAACTCGATCGTGATGGTCCAGCCGCCGGCGTTTGCGCTGAGCTGCGCGGTCGCCTTCTGGATGCCGGTGCCGTCGATGATCACGGGTTCCAGCAGCAGTTTCTGGCTGTTGTCCTGGTCGCAGGCGGCCAGCGTCCGGTCCGGCTGGTCGGCGGTGGCCGGGCGGGTGCAGTCCAGCGCGGCCAGCGCGGCGGCGTCGGCGCCGGTCACGCCCGGATAGTCGGCGCCGGGGTGGCCCGAGCCGGCCGGTGCCGGGAAGGGGCCGGCCCGGACCGGCCGCAGGCGCAGCACCGTCGGCTCGCCGCTGGCCTTGACCTGGTCGGCGTCGGCGGTCGGGGCGGTCACGACGATCGTGTCGCCGGCGACGTCGACGGTGGCCGGCTGGACGTCCTCTGCGGCCAACCGGGACCGCAGCACCGCGGCGGCCCGCTGCAACTGCTCGGCGCTCGCAGGGCCGCCGCTGCCGGTGACCCCGGCGAACGTCACCGCGGTCGTACCGGCCGACCGCCCACCGGCGCCTGTCGAGGTCTCATCCCCGGTGCAACCGCCGACCGCCATAACCACGAAGGCGCCGAGAACGGCGATCGCCCGTCGCCGGCTTCCGCTGAATCGCCGTCCGCCGCTCATCGCACCATCCTGTGAACTCGATCGCCCGGAGTGGAGCATTCTCCTCGACCCGTACCAAACCTCGCCGCGCAGGCGGGTCGGCTTGCCGGCACCACCGGAAAGCGCCTGCTCAGGCTGGCCTGAGCAGGAGCTTTCCAGCCTCTCGGGCGCCGGGCAGCCGACGCCGGGCCCGGGTCGGCTTAGTTGATCTCGCGGCGTAGGGTCCGGAACAGTCCGGCGGCGAGCGGAATCGCTACCCAGACGGCCACCGACACGGTGATCTGCGGAAGGTGTCCGGACCATTCGCCCTGCAGGACCCACTCGAAGGTGGTCGACGAGTCGATCCATTCGGCGAGCGAGCTGACCGCGTAGCCGAGCACCGCGAACGCGGCGGGGAGCGCGAAGCTCAAGGCGATGGCAGCAGCCGAGTTGTGGAACAGCGCACCGAACGCCACCCCCATCAGGACGTTGAGGAGGACGTACAGCAGGTAGCCGAGGACCACGCCGAGCGTTGAGGTTCGCGTCGAGCTCCCGGCCCGAGGCTGCCGCCGCACCGAGACCCGCGGCGGTGACCAGCCCGCCGAACACGACGGCGGCGGCGGCGAGCAGCAGCGAGACCGCGACCTTCGCGTTGATGACCCGGCTGCGGCGCGGCTCCTGGGTGAATGTGGTGAGGACGGTCCGCTGGCTCCACTCGCTGGTCAGCGTCAGGATCGACACCACGGGGAGCAGGATGCTGAGACCGACGCCAGCGAAACCGAGGTAGCTGGTATAGGTCTGGTCGATCTTCGCGGGGGCGAGTACCGGGGCCAGCATCATGCCGACCGTGGATGCCGCGACCAGGATCAGCAGCCAGCGGGCGGCGCGGGTGTCGGTCGCCTTGCGCCACTCGACGCGGAGCAGGCGACCGAACGGGATTCCGGCGAGGGGCACCTGCGGCGACGGCGTGCCGGCGGTGCGGTCGGGGCGGGTCATCGTGGCGTTGGTCATGCTGCTGCCTCCGGCGCGTGGTCGGGCTTGGTGGCGGTGAGTGAGAAGAAGAGCTGCTCGAGGTCGCCCGCGTCGTCCTGGCGCAGCTCGGTGAGCGGCACCTGCTGCTCGAGCGCGATGCGCGCGATCAGCTCGGGGGTGACCCGACCGTCCGCCACGTCCACCGTGAAGGTCTGGTCCGGGCCCGGCCGGTAGTCGATGCGGGCGGCGCGCAGGGCGCGGGCCAGCGCCGCTGGCTCGGGCGTGCGCAGCAGCAGGCTGGAGCTGGCGAGCAGCCGGCCAGCGGGCCGGAGGCGACGACCGCGCCCTGGGAGATGACGACGAGGTGGTCGACGGTGGCCTGCACCTCGTGCAGCAGGTGGCTGGACAGCAGCACCGTCCCGCCGCGGTCGGCGAAGTCGCGCAGCAGCCCGCGCATCCAGGCGATGCCCTCGGGGTCCAGCCCGTTCGCCGGCTCGTCCAGGATCAGCACCTCCGGCTCGCCGACGAGCGTCTGGGCGATACCGAGGCGCTGCCGCATGCCGAGGGAGTAGCCGACCCACCCGGCGGTCGGCCGCGTCGGCCAGCCCGACGAGGTCCAGCAGCTCGTCCACGCGATCGGTCGGCACGCCGGCCATCCGCGCGGCGATCGTCAGGGTCGCGCGGCCGGTGCGACCGGCGTGCATCGCGGACGGGTCGAGCAGGGTGCCGACCACCCGGGTCGGGTTGGGCAGCTCGACGAAGGGGCGGCCGGCGATGCGGGACGTCCCGTGGTCGGGCCGGGTGAGGCCGACGATCATCCGCAGGGTCGTGGACTTTCCCGCGCCGTTGGGCCCGAGGAAGCCGGTGATGGTGCCCGGTTCGCAGTGCAGCGACACGTCACTGCACGACGGGGGCTGCCGCGGTAGCTCTTGCGTGAGAGCTGGTTGCTGTGATCATGGCGTCAGCGTGGCGGTGGGCGGGGTCTCCGCACATCGCGGCGGCGGGCCACGATCGCCCCGGCGGAAGGGCGCCCCACCAGGCCGGCGGGTACCGCCTTTCGTCGCGGTGCGGCTCGACTTTCGTGGGGTGCCCGGCCCGCGGGCCGGCCGCCTACGCTCAGGTCATGTCCGGGCTGCGCAGCGTCTGGGCCCGGGCAGCTGGTGCCGGCGTCGCTGCTGGCACCGGTCGATCCGGCCGCAGCCGGACACGGTCGGTCCCCGGACGGGGCGCGACTGGGCGGTCGACGTCGTCGGGTTCCTTCTCGCCGCCGCGCTCGGCGGGCTCTTCCTGCGCGGCGGAACTGTCACGACCGGGCCGAGCCGCTGGCCGACGCCGCAGCATCGTCGTCGACGTCGTCTGCGGGTCGCTGGCCTGCCTGTCGTTGTGGTGGCGGCGACGCTGGCCGCTCGGCGTCGCGCTGGCCTGTGTCCTGCTGGGGGCGTTCTCGATGTCCGCCACCGTCGCCGGGCTGCTCGCGCTGTTCTCCCTCGCCGTGCACCGCAGCGTCCGGCCGGCGCTGCTTGTCGCCGCGCTGTGGATCCCGACATCCCTGGTCTTCGCGGTCTACAGCCCGACGGACCGACGCACTGTCGGTGGTCCTGGTCGCCGTCGCGCTCGTGCTCGCGGCCACCGCGTGGGGCATGTTCGTCCGGGCCCGACGTCAGCTCCTCCTCACGCTGCGCGAGCGTGCCCTGCGCGCGGAGGCCGACCAGCGGCTGCACGCCGACCGCGCCCGGATGGCCGAGCGGACCCGGATCGCGCGCGAGATGCACGACGTGCTCGCCCACCGGATCTCACTGATGGCGCTGCACGCCGGTGGCGCTGGAGGTCCAGCCGGACCTGCCGCCGGAGCACGTGCGGGAGACCGCCGAGCTGCTGCGTTCGACCGCCCGCCAGGCGCTCGAGGAGCTGCGGGGCGTGATCGGGGTGCTGCGCGAGGAGCCGGGGCAGGAGCCGGCGCCGGCAGCTCCGCAGCCGACGCTGTCGGACATCCCCCGCCTGGTCGAGGAGACCCGCCGGGCCGGTGCGAAGATCGACTTCGAGATGCGGGTGGACCGCGCCGAGGCCGCGCCCAGCGCGCTGGGCCGCGACGCCTACCGCATCGTGCAGGAGGCGCTCACCAACATCCGCAAGCACGCCCGCGGCACGGCGGGGCGGGTGCGGGTCACCGGTGCGGCCGGCAGCGGCCTGCACGTCAGCGTCCGCAACCGCCTGCCGGTCCACGCGCACGCCGGACCGACGCTGCCGGGTTCCGGCGCCGGACTGCTCGGGCTGCAGGAGCGGGTCACCCTCGCCGGCGGCACGCTGGTGCACGGCCCGGACGGATCAGGCGACTTCGTGGTGGACGCCGAGTTGCCGTGGTGAGGTGCGGGTGCTGCTGGTCGACGACGACGCCCTGGTCCGCGCCGGGCTACGGATGATCCTGTCCTCGGCCGAGGACCTGGAGGTCGTGGGCGAGGCGGACGACGGCGCCCGGGCGGTCGCCGCGGTCCGCGAGCACCGGCCCGACGTCGTGCTGATGGACATCCGGATGCCCGAGATGGACGGCATCACCGCGACCGCGGCGCTGCGCCGGCTCGACACACCGCCGCAGGTGATCGTGCTGACCACGTTTCAGGCGGACGAGCAGGTGATGAGCGCGCTGCGTGCCGGCGCGGACGGGTTCCTGCTCAAGGACACCCCGCCCGCGGAGATCGTGACCGCGGTGCGCCTGGTCGCCGCGGGCGAGGCGATGCTCTCGCCGTCGGTCACCCGCACGCTGCTGTCGCACTTCGGCGACGCCGGGCATGGCCGAGCGCCGCCGCGTCGGCAGCGCAGCGACTGGCTACGCTCACCGACCGCGAGCGCGAGGTCGCGGTCGCGGTCGGGTCCGGCGCGTCCAACGCGGAGGTCGCCGCGTCGCTGTTCATGAGCGAGGCGACGGTCAAGGCGCATGTGTCGCGCCTGTTCACCAAGCTGGACGTCGCCAACCGGGTGCAGATCGCGATCGTCGTCCACGACGCCGGCCTGGCCTGACCCGGCGGCCCGCGGGCCGATCCAGTGTGATCCCCGCCGCCGGCGCAGCGGCCGGGCCGCAGAACGCGCTGGCCGACCGGGCCGGGCAGCAGCCGGCACCGCCTGCCGACCGGCGCGCGCATCCATCCATCCATCCACTATGGACAGTTAATGGGCTGTTCCGGCCCGGTGCGGGACTTCCGCCTCTTCCCGCGACAGGGCGGCGAGCGCAGGGTTGCGGTGCGGGAACACCACGCCACAACTCCCGGAGGCGGTTGATCATGCGTGCGCTTGTCTACCATGGACCAGGCAACAAGAGCTGGGACGAGGTGCCCGACGCGAAGATCGGTGTGGACACTGACGCCGTCGTGCGGGTGGACACGGTGACGATCTGCGGCACCGATCTGCACATCCTCAAGGGCGATGTGCCGGCCGTGACCGAGGGCCGCATCCTCGGCCACGAAGCGGTCGGCACGGTGACCGAGATCGGCGCCGGCGTGCGGAACGTCGCTGTCGGCGACCGGGTGCTGGTCTCCTGCATCACCGCCTGCGGCCGCTGCCGCTACTGCCGGGACCGGATGTACGGGCAGTGCCTCGGCGGCGGCGGCTGGATCCTCGGCCATCGCATCGACGGCACCCAGGCCGAGTACGTGCGGGTTCCGTTCGCGGACAACTCGACCTACCCGGTGCCGGCCGGCGTGAGCGACGAAGAGGTCCTCATGCTCGCCGACATCCTGCCGACCGGCTACGAGGTCGGCGTGCTCAACGGCGCCGTCCGGCCCGGGGACACGGTGGCGATCGTCGGGTCCGGCCCGATCGGACTGGCCGCCATCCTCGGCGCGAAGCTGCATTCCCCCAGTCACGTGGTGGCCATCGACCTGGCTACCGGCCGGCTCGAGGCGGCCAAGCAGTTCGGCGCGGACATCGTCGTCAACAGCGGCACCGACGATCCGGTCGCCCGGGTCATGGAGCTGACCGACGGCCTCGGCGCCGACGTCACGATCGAAGCGGTCGGCATTCCGGAGACGTTCGAACTGTGTACCCGGCTGGTGCGTCCCGGCGGCCACGTCGCCAACGTGGGCGTGCACGGCAAGCCCGCGACCCTGCACCTGGAAGATCTCTGGATCAAGAACATCACCATCACGACCGGACTGGTCGACACCCACTCGACCCCGACCCTGCTGCGGCTGGTGGCCGCCCATCACATCGACGCCGCACAGTTCGTCACCCACCGGTTCGGCTTCGACGAATTCCTCGCCGCCTACGACGTGTTCGGCCACGCCGCCGACACCGGCGCCCTCAAGGTCGCGATCAGCCGCTGACGGCTCCCGCCGCGCCGCCGGGCAGTCCACAGTGGACTGCCCGGCCGAGCCGGCATGATCAGCGGCGCCAGGCCGACCGCGGGCAGGCACACGTGGACCGCAACAAGGGGGGACGTGTGACGGCCGGCAGCGTTGCCTCGTGGCTACCGGAAGGCTGCCCAGGCGGTTGCTGCGGCGACGGTGGTCGGTTCGATACGTACGGCGGCTCGCCGAATGGCCAGTCCGGCGGCAGCCACAGCCGCCACCGGCCGGCCGGCAGCAGCGGTACGGACACGCGGCCATGGTGCACGGTCGCGGAATGCGTTACAGCGCGGGGCGGGGTACGTGGCATTATCGCGGTCGGTGACGAAGGAACCGCTGTACCGCAAGGTGAACACCCGGGCGCTGCGGGTGCACCACGGCTTCGGCGGTGACTACCGGCACCTGCGTCACACGGTCGGCGAGGTGAGCAGCGACCTGACCCGCGGCCCAATGGCGCACGGCGTACGCCGTGGGCTGGACTACACCCCGCTGTTCCGGTTCCTGCTCTCCAGGGTCGGCGCCGACTGGGACACCGTCCACAGCGAGGCGGTCGCCCGCCTGGACCGTCGCGAGCCGATCTTCTGGATGGTCGCCGTCGGCTCGGCGCCGCGCCAGCCGGTGGTCTGGCTCGGCGAGAGCGCCCGCTACAGCGGCCTCTACGTCGACGACGCCAACCGGCTCCGCATCGTCGACCCCACGCTCGGCCCGGAGAAACTCACCCCGACCTGCGCCTGCTGCACCCACACGTTTAACGGCGTCCGCCTCAGCCGCAAGTACCAACCAGGCTGACCGAGGCCGATCAGCTGAAGCACCCCGTCACGCGGTCGGGCGGGTGGCGAGCCAGTCGCCGAGGCGGAGAAGTTGGTGCACCTGGTCGGTGGTCGGCAGGCCGGGATTGGTGCTCCAGGCCAGCGCGCGTTCGGCGGTGCGGGTCCACTCCGGGTGGTGTGTGGTCAGCAGTGCGGCAGCGGTGGCCCGATCGGTGGTCCAGCCGCCGTGCTCGACGGATTCCAGGGTGGCGGCGACAACCAGCAGTTTGCGGGCGGCGGCGCGGGTCACTGCGGCGATCTCGGTGGGGGTCCGCGCGGCGGCCAGCAGGGCGCGCCAGCGCTGGACGAGGGCGGCGGGGTCGTCGTTGAACCCGTCGGCGACCGCGCGCGATGGTCGACACGGCGGCAGGGTCGCGCGCAGGTCGGTGCCGGTCAGGCACAGGCAGTAGTGCCGCAGGAAGCAGCGCATGCCCAGGCCGGCGCGGTCGGCGGCCAGCACCTGCGCGAGAGTTGCCGAGGCCAGGCTGACCTCGCGGACCAGCCCGGCGTACCGCACCGACAACTCGCCACTGACCACGCCCGCCTCGTCCGGAATCACCTCGGACCGCCAGACCGCGACCAGGTCCAGGTCGGACTCCGGCGGCCGTGCCTGCCCGGTGGCGACGCTGCCGTACAGGTACACCGAGTGCAGCCGCGCGCCGAACACCGCCGACAACCTGCCGGTGCAGTCGGCCACAGCCGCCCGGTACACCCCCGGAACCCGCTCGGCCGCCACGCCGGTGACGATCACACCGTCGACGCTGAGGCCCTCAGCCGGATCCCGGGTCACCACGCACCGCGGCACCAGCCGCCGGGCCGGATCAACCGCGACCCCCGGGCCCGGCGAAACCCCATGTCCGCCATCTCCATCGCAGCTGACCCCGCCGACAACGTCGAGACACACGGTAGGCCGGCCGCGGACGATCAGCCCGTTCCACCTCGTCGCTACGCCTACGATCTCCCGATGGCGGGCGACTCACCTGACGACGCAGGCGCGGTTGCATCGGTTCGCGCGCTGGTGCTGGAGCATGTCGCGGCGTTCAACGCGCACAGCACCGCACGGCTGCTGGCTGGTCTGGCCGAAGATGCTGTCTGGGTGACCGGGCAGGATGTCGTGCGAGATCACGGCGGCCTTCGCGAGCTGTTCGACGACTGGCTGTGGAGCCTGGATCCGGAGCTCACCGTCCGCACGCTGGTCACCCAAGGAGATCGTGCGGCGGCCGAGCTGTGCGAGGATCTCGGTGTCGGCGAACAGCGGCAGAGCATGAGCATCGCGGTGTTCTTCGAGACCGACGCCGGCCTCATCAGATCGGTGAGGGTCTACCGCGAGGGCCGCGCCGACCTCGACCAGCGGCACTAGTCCGCCCCTCGGCCGGCACCGGCGCCCGTGGCCCGGCCTGCCCAAGCCCGCTCGGGGCCCGAGACCCCGGGGAGGCGAACTGTGTGGTCCGCCTCTCCGGGGCGTTGGGTGCTAGCAACTGCTTGTGGTGTCTCCGGTGTCTACGGTGCAGGTGTCTGATCCGAGGCCGCCGTTGGCGGTGTCGCCGCCAGCGCCGTCCTGCACATCGATGTCGTCGTTGCCCGAGCCACCGGCGGTGGTATCGGTGTCGCCACCCTCCACATCGGACACGACGTCGTCTCCGTTCTGGCCGTCCAGGTCGTCGTTGCCGGCGCCACCGTAGACCTGGTCGTCGCCGTTGCCGCCGTCGATGTCGTCGGCACCCGTGCCGCCGTAGATCGTGTCGTTGCCGTTGCCGCCGTTGATGATGTCGTTGCCACCGAACCCGCAGATGACGTCGTTGCCGCTGCTGCCGTTGATGGTGTCGTTGCCGGCGGTGCCGGTGATGGTGCAGCCGTTGGTGTTGTCGATGGTGGTGGACTCGGCGTCAGTGTTGTTGCCGGTGTCCGGATCTGCCTCGACCCCTGACGCCGCGGTGGTGGCGGTGATCGTGCCGGTCCCGGTTGGCTCGACGTCGACCGTGACCGTTGCCGACGCGCTGTCGGGCAGGGTGCCCAGGGTGCAGGTGACGGTGGGCGCGGCGACCGCGCACGAGCCCTGCGACGGTACGGCCGAGAGGATGCTGCCCGCCGCCCCGGACAGGGTGGTGGTGGCGGTGACGCCGGTGGCGGCGCCGGGTCCGTCGTTCGTCACCGTGGCCGTGTAGCTGTAGCTGGCGCCCAGCGCCACCGGGTCGGCCGAGTCCGTCATGTCCACGGTCAGGTCCGGCGGGGGCGTCTTGGCGGTGTACGGACCCTGCGCGTTCTGGATACCGCTGTGGTCGAAGTTGGTGACGGTTCCTGGTGTCATCGTGGTGTCCGCCGGTGCGGCCGGATCCATCGCGAGCTGAACGCCGATGGTCGCCGCGCCGAACCAGAACAACGGCCTGGGGTCGAGCCCTGTCGCCGGGCAGTCGAGGGTCTTGGCGTCGACGCTCACCCCGCATCCGATGGTGCCTGGGCCGCCGTTCCAGGTGTAGGAGGCCCGAGTGAATGTCGTGTTGCCGGGAGCCGTGAAGGTGATCTTGCCGACCGGATCGGCACTGCTGGAGTTGAGGCTGAAAGTGACCTCCCCGGTCTCGCCCGGCGCGAGAACCGTCACGGTCGGCTGGGCGATGGTGATCACGGCCAGGGCCGGGTTGGCTGTGACGATCAGTGTCGCCGCGATGATCGCAGCGCCGGTTCCCGTTCGGGTGAGGCGGCGAGACAGCGGCGTCGAGTGCGCAGCCCGCGAGGGGGGCGAGAGACAGTGTCGCATCGTAGGTTCCCCGCTTCTAAGTCGTTGAACTTCGAGACGATCGAACACACTACGCTGCGTGTCTTGTTGATTACATGTCGTATTGACGAGCTGTTTCCACAGTTTCGTGCTGCAGTGGCGTAAAATTCAGCAATTGTCAGGGTTTGACGCTCAGTGCGGCGAGCCCGGCGAGCGATCAGCGCGAATGATCAGGTCGGTCGTGTGGTGGGTGACGGAACCGTGGTTCGCGGTGGGAGATGGTGTTGATGAGTTCGCGTAGTTGGGCCGGCCGAAATGGTTTGGTGAGATACCCGGCGGCGCCGAGTTGGCTGAGGCGTTCGATCGTTGTGGGCGCCGCGTCGCCGCTTACGATGACAACGGGAATCGACTTCGTGTGGGTGCTGCTGCGAAGCTCGCGTAGTACCGTGTCGCCGCCGGTGTCGGCGAGGTTCAGGTCGAGCAGGATGATATCCGGTTGTTGGTCGGTGGCGAGGCGCAGCGCGGTCTTGCCGTCTAGTGCGATGTGCAGGATTACGGCTGGGTCTTTACTGAGGATGCGTTTGACCATTTCTATGGTCATCGCGCAGTCGTCGACGTAGAGCACGGTTGTCTCGGTGCTGCCGGCACGGTCGCCGAGCCGGTCTAGCATCAGCGCGGTGGCGGGTTCGGTAGCCCGGTCGTCGTTGAGTATGAGGATACCCACCGGCCGGTTCTTGGCCGGCGCGACCGGGGCGGCATGCGTCGGGGGTGCGTCCACGTCCGCCAGTACGGCGAGGACCGCCGCCCGAAGGTGCGTCCGGCGTATCGGCGTCGAAACCGAGACCCGACCGGCAGGGGTGCGGATGTGCCGGGCGGCCAGTGCGGTCAGCGTGACGATCGGCGCATGGGGGTTGGCGCCGGCGAGGCGTACCAGGTCAGGAGCGGCATCCCGATCGTCGGCGCCGGTGTCGGCGATCACGAGGTCCATCCGTGGCCATCCGCTGGCGTGGTCAATTGCCCTGTCGACGTTCGCGGCGGTAACGACGTCGGCGCCCCAGGAGACGAGGTGACGGCGGACGGTCTCGACGACGAGGTCGTGTCGGTGAATCACCAGGACGTGGACACCGGCAAGTATTCTTGTGTCGGTTGCGGTCGGGTTGGTGGTACTGATCCGGGTGTTGATTGTGAAGGTGAACGTGGAGCCCTCGCCGACGGTTGACTCGACGCTGATAGCACCACCCATCTGTTCGGCGAGTCGCCAGCAGATCGACAGCCCCAGCCCGGTGCCTCCGTGGACGCGGGCGGTGGAGGCGTCGGCCTGGGTGAACGGGGTGAAGAGGCGTCCGAGCGCCTCGGTGGGAATGCCGGCCCCGGTGTCGTTGACCCGGATGATCAGCCGGCAGCAGGTGGCCGTGCGTTGTTGGGCTACCTCGACGGTGACCTGACCATGCGTGGTGAACTTGACAGCGTTGGCGATTAAGTTTACCAGAATCTGGCCCAGCCGTAAAGGGTCACCGTGGACGACGGCGGGTGTGTCCGGGGCGAACAGCGCGGCAAGGAGCAGTTGTTTTTCGGCGGCCTTGAGTGCCAGAATGCCTATGGCATCTTCAACGCAGGCGTACAAGTCGAATGGGATGTCTTCGAGTTCGAGTCGACCCGATTCTATCTTGGACAGGTCGAGGACGTCGTTGATGACGCCCAGCAGGTGGCCGCCCGCGGTCTGGACCGCGGTGGCGTATTCGCGTTGCTCGGGTGCGAGGTCGGTTTCCAACAGCAGGCTGGTGAAGCCGACTACGGCGTTCATGGGGGAGCGTATCTCGTGGCTCATGGTCGCCAGGAAGTCCGCCTTGGCGTGGTTGGCCCGCTCGGCGGTGGCGCGGGCCTGTTCCAGTTGTTCCTGGCGAGACGACAGTTCGGCGTGCAGCGCGAGCATGCCCCGGTTGGTTTCGTCGATTTCCAGACGCAGCGCTGTCGTTTCGATGTCGACGATCCCTGGGGTGGTCGCCTGCCGGTCGGCCGCCACCAGTGCGACGGCCAGCAGTTGCCGGGTGTCCGAGGCGTTCGCGGCCGCGTCGCTCAACGCTGTCCAGCTTGAGGTGTGCGGCGCTGGCGCCACCTCGGCGCTGATACTGACCACCTGTTCCGGCATCCCGGTGCTGGAGATCTGATGGGAGCTGACATCGACCAGATCGCACCGGAGCGAGAACGGGGCGGGCCCTACGCCAGGGCTGCCGCGAATGACCGCCTCGACCCTGGTGCGGTTGTGATCGGTAATGCGGGTGATCTGGATTACGGCCGGAGTCTGCGGGTGGCTCAGCAGCCCGGTGGCCGCCAGAGCCAGCCGGGCGGCAGGGAGTGGAGCGAGGCCGCCGGTTCTCGCCAGGTCGCGAACGCTCGCCCATCCGGTGTCGACGTCCTCGTGCGAACCGACCGTGACGGTGCCCAGCAGCGTCACGGTCGGGATGCCGGTCGTGTCGTGTTCCGCTACTGGTGGGGGCGCCCGGTCCGTCATGGCGTCACCTGGTTTCGCACTACTACGACGGTGGCGTCGTCGCGGTCGCGGGCGTGGTCGCGGTGCAGGGCGGCGGCGGTCACGGCCGGGTCGTGCCGGAGCAGGTCGGCGTGCCCGGCCAGGTCGATGCGGCTTTCCAGCCCATCGGTCCACATGACAAGTGCGGCAGCCACCGGCCACGGGTAATGCATGATTCTGTTTGCCGGGGGTGTCTCGCGCATGCCCACGGTGCCGTTGAAGGGGACGATGCCGACCTGCCCGCCGCTGTGCATCAGGCGCGCGTTGACGTTGCCGATCGACAGACACCGTAGTTCGGCGCGGTCGGGCTCCAGTCGGCAGATCGCGACCGCGGCGCCGCGGGTGTCACGCATCGCGGCGTTGGCGTGCGCGAGGTAGCCGTCCAGGTCGGCCGGGTAGTCGGCGACGGCGCTGAGCGCGGCGTCCGCTGCGATGGAGGCGTGCACGCCGTGCCCGAGCCCGTCGACCACGGCGACCGTGAGGGCGTGCGGCTCCGCGATGACAGCCCAACCGTCACCGCAGGCTTGGTCGATCCCGACCGAGACGCCGGCCCACGATCGGGGTCGCCGCTCCTCCCGGGGCCCCCTGGCGTGGCCGGCTTCGACGATCGCGAGGACGACTGTTCCCCGGTCCCGGCAGGTGTGAATGTCGAACGACGACGAGGCGTGGCGTACGGCGGCCAGGCCGCAACCCAGGCCCTTCGGCGCCGGCGCCCGGCCGGCGACGGCAGCAGCGACATCAGCGATTCCCGGCCCGCGATCCACCGCGAGTATCTCCACCGCGGCGGGCGGCAGGGGGCGGGCAAGGATCCATCCGCCCGGGTCGGCGTGCAGCAGCAGGTTGGTCGCGAGTTCGGTGGCGGTCTGGGCGGCGGCGGCGCTGAACGACGCGTCGGCGCGCAACTGGTCGGCGTATCCGCGCACTGCGCGACGGACCGCTCCGACGTCCGCGCTGTCGGTCACCATGAATCGCTGGTGACTGGACTGGCGTATCGAGCTTCTGGTCATCGCTCCCATTGGCTTATCACCACCGTGGTGCCACGGCCCGGCGTGGAGTCGATGGCGAACTCGTCGACCAACCGGCGGCTGCCCGGCAATCCGATGCCGAGGCTCCCCGCGGTGCTGAACCCGTCCTGCATCGCCAGGTCGAGGTCGGCTATGCCTGGGCCGCGGTCGGCGAAAGCCGCGCGCACACCCTTGCGCGCACCGGCCACCGTCTCGTCGATGGCCACGACTCCCTGGCCGTCGGTGGCGTACCGCAGTATGTTGCGGGCCAGTTCGCTGCCGGCGGTGACCAGCTTGGTCGTCGCGGTCAAGCCAAGCCCGGCCTGCTCGGCGGCCGACCGCAATGCGGATCGGGTCCGAAGCAGATCCGACTCGCCGGTGATGGTTACTGTGGAACTGGTGTGCCGGGTCCGGATCGGTTCAACGGCGATCGTCATCGCGGGCCCGCGTGCTGTCGTTGTCGCGTATCCGGCGGAGCCTGGCCAGGCCCTGCTCGGCGTCGAGCGCGGTGTTCACGTGTCCGAGCGATACGCCCAACTCGACGAGCGTGATCGCCACCGGTGGACGAATGCCGACAACGGTCGCGTCGGCTCCGAGCAGGCGCACCATGCCGATCAGGCGGGCGAGTACCCGGGCCACAAATGAGTCGACCACCGCCAACCCGCTGACGTCGATCAGCGCGCCACGCGCGTGTGTGCGCGCCACTTCGTCGGTGACCTCACGCTCGATCGCTTCGACTGAACTGTCGTCGAGATCACCCTGCAGGGTCACCAGGAGGTCCGGACCCAGCCGCATGATCGGCGCCACGCTAGGCATGCGCGCCGATGCGATCCCCGGAATCGACCCCCTCGCGCACCAACCGCAGCGCCAGTTGCAGTGCGTCCCGGAGACTGGTGCGGCTGCGTAGCCCACCCAGTTCGATACCCAGGTGCACCATAGACTGCGCCAGTTCCGGGCGTACGCCGCTCAGGATGCTGACGGTACCCATCAACCGCGCGGCCTCCACCGTCTTGAGCAGGTGCCGGGCCACACCGCTGTCGATCGCCGGTACGCCGCTGACATCCAGGATCACGACCTCGGCTTGATCTACCGCGATCCGTTCAAGCAGGCTCTCGGTCAACCGGGAGGCGCGCAGGCTGTCCAAGGTACCGACTATCGGCAAGATCAACACCTTGTCCCATACCTGGATCACCGGGGTCGACAATTCCAGGATCTCGTCACGCTGCCGCTGCACCAACTGTTCCTGCTCGCGCCGCTCGGTCAGGTCCCGGGCCACTTGGACGAACCCGGTCAGCACACCCTGGTCATCGCGGATCTGGCTGAGTACCACATTGGCCCAGAAGCGGGTCCCGTCCTTGCGGATGCGCCAGCCCTCGACCTCAAGGCCGCCCTCCCGGGCGACGGTGGCCATTTCCCGCGCCGCCGTCTGGGCTCGCGCGTCTTCCTCCGTGTAGAACATCGAGACGTGGTGCCCGAGCACTTCCTCCGGCGCATAGCCGGCCAACTTGACCGCGCCGGGATTCCAGAACTGCACCAGGCCATCGCGGTCCAGTCGGATCACCTGGTAGTCGGCGATGCCGTCGACCATCTGCTGCACGGCACGTAGCGCCTCCTCCTGCTCGCGCCGCTCGGTCAGGTCACGGGCCACCTTCACATACCCGTTCAGTTCCCCGGCCTGATCACGGATGGACGTCAGCACCACGGACTCCCAGAACCGGCTGCCGTCCTTGCGGACCCGCCACCCCTCAGCCTCACAACGGCCGGTGTCAGCCGCCGTACGGAGTTCCGCCTCGACCACGCCGGCGGCAACGTCCTCCGGCGTAAAAAACACTGATGCGTGCTCGCCGATGATCTCCTCAGCGAGGTACTGGGTAAGTAGTTGCGCGCCAGGATGCCAGCTGCGGACGTAACCCTTCTCGTCGAGCCGAATAACCTCGTAGTCGGTGATGCTGTCGATCATCTGGCCGTAGTACGAGGTGGACAGGTCCTCGACGGCGCCAAACTGGTCCTTCGACATGTTTCTTCCCCCGGACGAGCACATATTGTAATTTCAATATCACGCTCCGTAATCAGGTCCACAGTACGCTTCACTTCCAGGCTTCGGTAGTTCGGCCAAAACGGGCAACGGCTACTCCACTGACCGGCTGGTGGTGTTTTCCTGTTGACCAATCACCTTCGCTCCGCTCCCGGCGCCCCGGCCGCGGCTGCGGAGGCGTTCGATGTGCTGTCGACGATCGACGTTGACCGGGGGTCGGGTCCGGGCCGCTCCCGGTGCCGCCGTGCGGCGGCGTCGCCCGCGGGCGCGGCCGCCGCAGTTGGCTACGGTGGCCCAGGTCGCACCGCTTGGAGCGGGCGGCAGCGCGCAGGGGAGAGGGGCAGGCAGCGATGCACGCGTCGGAGGCCGCGCGGGCGGTGGCGGTGGCCAGGTCGACCGCCGCGTCACTTGGTCTGACCGTCGACGACGCGATCCTTCTGCATGACTCGAACCGGCTCGCTCTGCGGCTGCTGCCGTGTGACGTCCTGGCCCGGGTGGCACCGGTAGCGCATCAGGCCGCACAGTTCGAAATCGAGCTGACCCAACGGCTCGCCGGATCCGGGAGCCCGGTGGGTGCGCTCGAGCCTCGAGTCGGGCCACGCGTCTACGAGCGTGCTGGCTTCGTGGTCACGCTGTGGACCTACTACGAACCGGCGGCGGCTCGAGCGGTCGCACCGGCCGACTACGCCGATGCGCTCGGGCGGCTGCATGCCGGCATGCGCAAGCTCGATGTGCCTACCCCGCACTTCACGGATCGAGTCGAGCAGGCCCAGCAGCTCGTGGCCAGCCGCGACCGCACTCCGGCGCTCGCCGACGCGGACCGGGAACTCCTCGGCAACACGTTGCGCAGCCTGCGGCGACTGATCGGCGAGCGCGCCGGCGCCGAGCAGATACTGCACGGCGAGCCGCACCCGGGCAACCTGCTCACCACGAAGAACGGGCTGCTGTTCATAGACCTCGAGACGTGCTGCCGCGGGCCGGTCGAATTCGACCTCGCGCACGCGCCCGAAGAAGTCAGCGAGCACTATCCAGGCGTCGATCAAGGCTTGCTGCGCGAGTGCCGGATCCTCGTGCTGGCGATGATCACAATGTGGCGCTGGGATCGGGACGACCAACTCCCGAACGGGCGCCAGTTGGCCACCGAGTGGCTCGACCAGATCCGGGCGGCGCTCGATCGCAACGGCCTGGACACCGCTGGCTGACCGCGGATCGGGGCCCGGCTCCGGCGGCGGCCCTCGGACGAGCGAGCTCGTGCTCCGGATGAACAGGAGAACTCGTCCGAGGACCGCTCTTCCGCCTTTCGAACCCAGCTCAGTAAGGCCGTCGGACATTATCTGAGGTCCGGCGATAGAACCTGACTATGAGCTGTGCCGGCGCCTCGTCAGCACCAGCCTGAGCAGCCGGCGGCGAACCGCTTGAACGCCGCCCGGGTGTTCGGTCCGGCCATTCCATCGATCGGGCCGGGGTAACCCCAACCGCCGTCCCTGAGCAGGCGTTGCAATGCCGACACCGTGCCGCTTCCGACGATGCCGTCGATCGCACCGGTGTAGCCCCAGTGCGCCTTGAGGTTGCGCTGGAACGCCCGCCAGCTGTTGGGGCCCAGTTCACCGTCGAGCGTGTCGGTGTAGTTCCAGTTCGCCCGCAGCCAGCACTGCACCCACCGCGCCTCCGTGGTGTTGAGGCCGAGGTTTACCACCGCGTGCGGGACGACAGCCGCAGGGCTTGCCACCGGCCGCGAGGCCGGCGCGGGCGCCGCATAGCTTGTGGTCGCACTCGCCAGGCCCCCGGCGGCGATCCCGAGGGCGGCGGTGACACTGACAAGAGTCCTCGTCAATACACCAGATCGCATTCTTCTCTCCCTCCGCGTCGCGGGCATTCGACGCGGCTGACCCGCGCGTCATCGGTCGCGTCGATGCTCGCTCTGACGGTCGCCGCACATAGCAGCGACCGGATTCGTCATGGCCGCTCGGGTCAGTGCGGTATCGGCAGATACTACCTCTTCGCCAATATCAACCTCTTATGCCGGTGCTGTTTTTCGGTTTACACATAAGCGCTTTCCCTAAAGGGAAACCGACTACCTCTTAACGCAGGATCACGGCCGGCCGGCAGGCATTCGGGCCGGTATTGCGTCGTTTGAGTTCGGTCCCGATCGCGGTGGCGAGTTGGCCCCCGGTGCGGGTGATGCCGTTGGCCAGGTGGTGTTTGCGCGGAGCCCGGGCGGCCTCGGTGGAGTTGGGCGCGGTCAGTCGAGCAGCCGGACCAGCTCGACCCGGGACCGGATGCCGAGCTTGGTGTAGATGTTGCGGAGGTGGTGGTCCACCGTGCGTGGGCTGAGGAACAGCTGGGCGGCCACCTCGCGGTTGGTGGCGCCGTGCGCGACCCGGCGGGCGATCTGCAGTTGCTGCGCGGTCAGCTGGTCGGCGGCGGTGCGGGTGGCCGGGGCGACCGCCTCGCCGGCCGCCCGCAGCTCGGCCCGGGCGCGGGCGGCCCACTGCTGGGCGCCGAACCGGCGGAACGTGTCCAGCGCCTCGTACAGGTGCTCGCGAGCCAGGGCGGTCCGGCGCTGCCGGCGCAGCGCGGTGCCGAACAGCAGCCCGGTGCGGGCCTGCTCGAACTCCGCGGCGGCGATGCCGTGCAGCCGCAGCGCCTCCAGGTAGTGCTCGGCCGCGGCCGGCCCGTCGGCGAGCAGCGCCTCGCACCGCGCGGCCAGGCCGAGCCAGCCGGCGTCGCCGGTGGCCCGCGCCCACCGCGCGTACCCGTCCGCTGCCGCCCGGGCCCGTCCGCGGTCGCCGCTGCACGCCGCCGCTTCGACGAAGTGCGGCGTGGTCAGCAGCCGGACAGCGAAGTGGGTGCGCCCGACGCCGGCGCTGGCCGAGGCGCGGAACCGGGCGGCGGCCTCGGCGGCCCGACCGTGGGCCAGGTGCAGCATCGCCTCGGCCCAGGCGGCGTACGCGGCGGCCAGGCCGAGCCCACGGGCGGTGGCCCGACCGGCGGCGGCCGAGGCCCGGTCCAGGCAGGTCTGCTCGTCGCCGGTGATCGCGTCCAGCAGGGCGAGCGCGGCGAGGTGGTGGCTGGCGCAGTTGTCCTGGCCGGTCTCCTCGGCCAGCCGCAGTCCCTCCAGCGCGCACGGCCGGGCGGACAGGTACCGCCCGGCGGCCAGCTCGGTGTAGACCAGCGCCTCCAGCGCCTGCGGGATCGAGGACACCGCCGCCCGGGCGCGGGCGGTGGCTACCGCGCGGGTGGCCGAGCTGCGGGCCGCCCGCGCGTCGCCCAGGATCAGCGCAGCGATGCTGGCCCAGATCAGCGCCGCGGTGTCGGTGCAGCTGCCGGCGAGGTCGACCGCCCGGCGCAGCGCGACCTGGGCGTCGGCCAGCTCCCCGCGGATCATCGCCGCGGTGCCGGCCAGGTAGTCCAGCACCAGCTGCACGTCCGGGCGGTCGCCGGGCTGCCGGATCTGCCCGGCCAGCCGGGCCGTCTGCAGGTAGCCGGCGTGGTCGCCGGCCAGCGCGGCGGCCTGCCCGGCGCGCAGCACCGCCTGCACGGCCAGCGCCCGGTCGGACGGCAGCAGCTGCCGGGCGGCGGACAGCAGCGCGCTGTGCGCGGTGGGGATGTCGCCGTTGCGCAGCTCGATATCGCCACGCAGTAGCTCGACGCGGCCGCGCAGGTCCGGGCTGGTGGCCGCGCGTTCGGCCGCGTGCAGCAGCACCCGGGCCCGGTGCGGCTGGCCGGCCAGCCAGCCGTCCCGCGCCGCCGCGATCAGCCGGCCGGCCCGGGCCGGCCCCGGCAGGGACAGCTGCGCCGCCCGCTCGAACGCGACCGAGGACTCGCCGTACCCGCCGCGGCCCCGTACCTCGACCGCGCTGCCGGCCAGCTCGTCGGCCAGCGCCGGGTCGGGCGGCTCGGCCGACGCAGCCCGGTGCCAGGCGGCGCGGCCCGGCTGTGCCAGCCGCCCGTACACCCCGGCCAGCACCTGATGCGCCGCGCGGCGGTGCGCCAAGGGGGCACTGTGGTAGACGGCGGCCCGGATCAACGGATGTCCGAAGTGGACGGTTGCGTCGTCGACGTCGAGCAATCCGGCCCGCTGGGCCGGCTCCAGCGCGGCGAGGTCGACGCGGGCGGCGGCCGCGGCCAGCAGCAGCGTGTCGACGCTCATCTCCTCGGCCGCGGCGGCCAGCACCAGCAGTGTCCGGGTGGGCCCCGGCAGCCGGCGGACCCGGGCCAGGTAGGCCCGGACCAGTCCGCTGCCGGCCGGCAGCATCTCCGGCAGCGCCGCCCGTCCGGCCCGCTGGTCGCCGGTGAGCGAGTCCAGCAGCTCGACCAACGCCAGCGGGTTGCCGGCGGCCAGCCGCACCACCGCCTCGGCCACACCACCAGCCAGGCCGCCACCGGCCAGGCCGTCGCCGACCGGGCCGCTGCTAGCCGGGCCGCCACCGGCCGGGCCGTCGCCGATCGGGCCGCTGCTGGTCGCGGCGTTGCCGGCCAGGGCGAGGGCGGCTCGGGCGGAGACCGGGTCGAGCCGGCCGACCGGCAGCTCAGGCACACCGGCGAGCACTTCCCGGTACGCCTCCTCGGCCCCGCCTGCCCCGTCGGCCCTGCCTGCCCCGTCGGCCCTGCCGGCCCCGTAGGCACTGCCGGGCCCGTCGGCCCTGTCGGCACCGTCGGCACTGCCGGGCCCGTAGGCACCGCCGGCGCTGCCGGCCTCGCCGGTGCGGGCCGCGAACAGCATGACGACCGGCTCGCCGGCCAACCGGCGGGCGGCGAAGGCCAGCGCGTGCCGGGACGCGGCGTCCAGCCAGTGCACGTCGTCCACGCAGCACAGCACCGGCCGGGACCGGGCCAGCTGGCAGACCAGCCGCAGCGTGGCCGCGGCCAGCGGCAGCCGGTCCGCCGGCAGTTGACCGCCCGGTTCCAGCGCCGTGGCCAGCGCGGCGGCCTGCGCGACCGGCAGTGCCGGCAGCGCGGCCAGCAGTTCGGTGACCGGCCGGAGCAGGCCGTGCAGCCCGGCCAGCGGGATCGCGGCCTCGTCCTCGGCGCCCTGGGTCCAGAGCACCAGGAACTCGCCGGCGGCGGCCGCGGTGGCCCGCAGCAGCGCGGTCTTGCCGATGCCCGGCTCGCCGACCAGCAGCGCGGCGCCGCCGGACCCGGCCCGCGCCTGATCGAGCAGGGTCGTCAGGCGTGCCTGCAGTTCGGCCCGGCCGGGCAGGACTGGCCGGCCGAGATCCGGCACCGTCACGACACACAAGTTACGCGTGAGTAACACCGGCCGGAAGTCGCCGTACCGGTCGAAACCGGCGAATCAGCCGATGCGCAGCACGAATCGCACGCCGCAGACTCGCGCCAGGAATTGCCGTCCCGCCAAGGAGGTCACATGCGCCGACTCGGTATCCCGGTCGCCGGACTGCTCGCCCTGTGTGCCGTACTACTCGGCCCGGCGACCGGCGCGCAGGCCGCCACCCGCGACCCGGTCGTCTTCGTGCACGGCTATCTCAGCACCAACTCGGTCTGGGACACCGCGGCCAGGACGTTCCAGACCGCCGGCTATCCCAGCTCGCGGATCTTCCGGTTCCAGTACAACTACAACCAGTCGAACGTGACCTCGGCGCGGCAGTTGCAGGCGTTCGTCAACACCGTGCTGGCCAGCACCGGCGCCAGCAAGGTCGACCTGGTCAACCACTCGATGGGCGGCCTGGTCACCCGGTACTACGTCAAGAACCTGGGCGGCACCGCGGTGGTCGACCAGTGGGCGTCGCTGGCCGGCGCCAACCACGGCACCCAGACGGCGAACCTCTGTGCGTTGTTCGCGGCGTCGTGCCGGGAGATGACCCCCGGCTCGGCCTTCCTGCAGCAGCTCAACGCCGGCGACGAGACCCCGGGCGCGGTGGCCTACCGCACCTGGTTGTCGGCCTGCGACGGCGTGATCATCCCGTTCAGCAGCACCGCGCTGGCCGGCGCCACCAACACGGATGCCGGCTGCGTGGCGCACACCTCGTTCCCGTCCGACCCGACCGTCCTGAGCCAACTGGTCAACTACCTCGACTGACGACACCAGCCGCCGCCGCCGGGACCGCACCGCGGTCCCGGCGGCCGGCTGGCCCCCGGCCCGGCCGGTGGCCGCGGCTACGGGACAACCGTGACCGGCCACCGGCCGGCCCGGACCAGCCGGAGGGCGAGCGAGCCGACCAGCCGGTGCCCGGCTTTCGTGGACGCGCCGACCACCACCGCATCGGCCCTGATCTCGGTCGCCAGCCGGCGCAGCTCGGTGTAGGGATCGCCGCGGGTGGCGACGAACGACGCGTCGATGCCGCGCTCCCGGGCGGCGAGCTCGACCTCCCGGCGCAGTTCGGTGGCGACCGGATCGATCAACATGTCGTCGGCGGCCAGCACCGAGCCGCCGGCCATCGCGCCCAGCAGGCCCGGCGTGGTGACCGAGCCGACGTAGGCCACGACCAGCTTGGCGCGTTGCCGGCGGGCCAGCCCGGCGGCGTACGCGCCGGCCCGCAAGGATGTCTGCGAGCCGTCGACCCCGACCAGGATCGAGGTCGGACCGTCGGTACCCAGCTCGAACCGGTCAGCGTCGCCGAGGGTCACGCGATGCAGTATGGCTCTTTCCCCGGCACCGCGATCAGCTGCCTGAGGTCTACAGCGCTGACCTTGGCTCTGGCCGGCCCGGGCTTCGGTCAGCCGGTCTTGAGCCGGTCGAGGCCGTCGAGAATGAGGTCGAGCGCCAATTCGAATTCGGCGTCGTCGTCGCATGGTCCAAGGGCGCCGGTGTGGGTGACCGCGAGGGCCATCTCGACGATGTAGGGATGGGTGGCGCCCAGCTGGTTCGCGAGGCCCGCGGCCGCCTCCGGATCAAGGTCCCCGGAGTCGTCGAAGAGGTCCTGGGTGAATCCGAGCACGCGGCTGCCGAGGATGTGCAGGGCGTGATGCGCCTGCGCGATGGAGAAGCCGCCGTTGCGGAGCAGGCCGATCACGGCGTTGACGTATCCCAGCACCGCCGGCCCGGGCGCGGTCCGCGTCTCGATGGTGCGGGCCGCCCACGGGTGACGCAGGACCGCGCTGCGCGCGGCGAGCACCAGCACCCGCAGCGATGCCTTCCAGCCGACACCGTCGGCACTCATCGGGATCTCGCCGACGACGGCATCGACCATGCCGTCGAGGAGGTCATCCTTGTTGCGTACGTGGGTGTACAGGGACATCGCCTCGACGTCCAGCTCCTGGGCGAGCCTGCGCATGCTGATCGCCTCGATGCCGTCCCGGTCGGCGAACTGGATGGCGGCTGCCACCACTCGTTGTCTGGTCAGCTGGGTACGGCGCTGCGCGCCGGTGCTGCCCGTGGCGGCGATTTTCATGTCGCCAGGAACCTCCCTTGACGTCCTTACGTCGTAAGGACTACTTTACATCGTACGGTCAGCCCTTACTCTGTAAGGTTCAGAACCTATCACGTGGCGAGCGGGGACGGGCCTCGACTCGAGCCAGGGCAGACAAGCCGGACGGGCATTCTGCCGCCAAGCCGAGGCGCCAGCGATCAAGGCGCAGCACTCGGCTCCCAGTACAGAAGGAGAAATACCACCATGCCGGTCAATCCACCCACCATGCGGGCCATCATCCAGGACGGGTACGGAGCGCCGCGGCAGGTGCTCCGGCTCGGCGAGATCGAGGCGCCGTCGATCGGCCCCGACGACGTCCTGGTCCACGTCCGGGCCACCAGTGTGAACACCCCGGACTGGTCCACCGTCGCCGGAGTGCCCTACGTCCTGCGCCTGGGCTCCGGCCTGCGCCGGCCCAAGCGCCAGGTCCGGGGCAGCGACGTCGCTGGCGTCGTGGCGGCCGTCGGCCAGCGGGTCACCGACCTGGCGCCCGGCGACGACGTGCTCGGCTCCACCAGAGCCAAGGCCGGCACGTTCGCGGAATACGCGGTCGTGCCGGCGGCCCAGCTCGTCCCGAAGCCGCCCGGACTCAGCTTCACCGATGCCGCGGCATCGGTGATGACCGGGCTCGCTGCCCTGGTCGCCCTGCGGGACACCGGGAAGGTCGGCGCCGGCACCCGGGTCCTGATCAATGGCGCATCGGGCGGGGTCGGGACGATGGCGGTCCAGATCGCCAAAGCGCTGGGTGCCGAAGTCACCGGCGTGTGCGGTACCGGCAACGTCGAACTGGTCCGGTCGCTCGGGGCCGACCACGTCATCGACTACACCGCGGCCGACTTCACCCGCGGCCAGCAGCGCTACGACGTCATCCTCGACAACGTGTTGAACCACCCGCCGGCGGCCACCGCGCGGGTGCTGGCGGCAAAGGGCGTGCTCATCCCGAACAGCATCGGATCCACCGGCGGCCTGCTGGCCGGCCTGCCCAGGATCGCGCGGGCCGTCCTGCTGGGAATCGGCTCCACCACCGTCAAGCTCGTGACCCCGGCCATCAACCGCGAAAACCTCGGCGCGCTCGTCAGGCTGCTTGAATCCGGCCAGGTCCGGGTGGTCATCGACCGGACCTACCCGCTCGACCAGGCGGCCAGCGCCGTCACGCACATGCTGGAACATCACGCCAGCGGCAAGATCGCCATCACCGTGTAACCCGGCAGCGCCACCCGCCGGCAGACCTACCCCGCCGGGTCGCCGAGCGGGTACTCCGGGCCGGCCGGCGGGTGCTCACGCAAGGCGCGCCGGTGTACCTTGCCGGACGCCGTGTGCGGCAGCACGCCGACGAACTGCACCAGCCGGACCCGTTTCTCGGCCGGCAGCACCGCCACCAGGTGCGCCGCCAGCGCTGCCGCGGTCGCCGCGCCGGGGGCCCAGCCGGCCCGGGGGATGACGTAGGCCTTCGGTACGTAGCGGTCGACCGGGTGGTCGACGGGGACCACGGCGACCTGCTCGACGCCCGGATGGCGGCGCACCGCCTGCTCCAGTTCCAGCGGCGAGATGCGGTGGTCGGCGGACTTGAACGTGTCGTCGGCGCGACCGAGGTAGCTGAGCTGACCGTCCGGGCCGCGGCTGGCCAGGTCGCCGGTGTGGTACCAGCCGCCGGCGAACAGCGCGGCCGAGCGGTCCGCGTCGCCGCGGTACCCCGCGGTCAGTCCGGCCGGCCGGTCGGCCAGGTCGATGCAGATCTCGCCGGGTGCGCCCGGCGCGGCCGGCCCGCCGGTCGACGGGTCCCGCAGCGCGATCCGGTAGCCCGGCAGCGGCCGGCCCATCGAACCGGGTGTTCCCGGCCGTCCCGGCGGCTGGCCGATCTGCGCGGTCGTCTCGGTCTGCCCGTAGCCGTCCCGGACGGTCAGCCCCCAGCGCGCGCGGACCCGCTCGACCAGGTCCGCGCCGAGCGGCTCGCCGGCGCTGACCACCTCGCGCAGCGCCGGCGGGCGGCCCGCGTCGGGGCCGCCGAGGAGCCGGCGCCAGAAGGTCGGCGGCGCGCAGAACGAGGTGATCCGGTGCTCGCGCAGCACGTCCAGCACGAAGCCCGGGTCCGGCGCCGGGACGTCGAGCGCCACCACCGTGGCCTCGGCGTTCCACGGCACGAACACCGAACTCCAGGCGTGCTTCGCCCAGCCCGGCGAGGCCAGGTTCAGGTGCCGGTCGCCGGGCCGGACGCCGTTCCAGTACATGCCCGACAGGTGCCCGACCGGGTAACTGGTGTGGGTGTGGACGACCATCTTCGGGGCCGCGGTGGTGCCGGAGGTGAAGTAGTAGAACAGCGGCTCGTCGGGGCCGGTGGGGCGGTCCGGCTCGAACGGCTCGGCGGCCCGCTCGGAGCCGGCGAAGTCGACCCAGCCCGGCCGCGACCCGCCGACCGTGATCGCGGTGCGGGCGCCGAGTTCGCCGTCGAACAGGCCGGTCAGCGCCGCGTCGACCAGCACGTGCCGTACCCCGGCGCGGGTCAGCCGGTCGACGATCTCGGGGCGGGTCACCGTCGGGTAGGTCGGCACGATGACCGCGCCGAGCTTCATCAACGCCAGCAGCGCCTCCCAGAGCTCGACCCGGTTCGGCAGCGCGACCAGCACCGGGTCGCCGCGCCGGACGCCGCGGGCCCGCAGCCAGTTGGCGACCTGGTCGGAGCGGCGGGCCAGCTGGGCGAAGCTGCGCTGCTGCCAGCCACCGGCGGACACCACCCGCAGCGCCGGCCCGTCGTTGCCGGCGGCCACGACGTCGAACCAGTCGAGCGCCCAGTTGAACGAGTCGAACCGGGGCCAGCGGAACTCGGCGTCCGCGCGGTCCGGGTCGTCCCGGCAGGCCAGCAGCAGGTCGCGGGCGGCCCGGAAGGTCTCGGTCGGGCTGCGCATCCCGGTCACCGCCCGGTCCGCACGGCGACCGGCTCCGGGTGGATGCGCCGCACCGTGCGCCCGCCGGCGGCCGGCACCGGCGCCCCGTGGGTGTCCACAATGGACCTCGCGATCGCGTCGGCGTCCCGGTAGAACCGGGTGCTGCCGCCCGGCCGGCTGCTGCCCACCTGGGTGAACCAGCGGGTGTGTTCGGTCGGGATGCCCAGCGCGTACAGGTGCGGGTCGGCGTGGCCGGCGGCGTCCAGCACGTGGAACGGCGCCGGCGTGACGGCCAGCCCACCGGTGCGGACCGTGTCGCCGCTGACCGGGTCGGTCACCACGTACTCGGTGATCAACCCGTCGGCAAGCAGTTGCCGGGTCAGCGGCGCCGCGTCCAGGTGCAGTTCCGGCACCGGTATCCGGGCGTCGATCAGCACCCGGACCCGCCGGGCCGAGCCACCGACCTGCGCGGCGGTGAGCACGAAGCGGCCGGTGGCCGGCTCCGGTTCGAACCGGGTGTCCGGGCCGACGATCTCCAGCAGTCCGCATTCGAGCAGGGCGACCAGTTGCCGGACCCGTTCGATCGGCGGGCCCGCCGACAGCAGCGAGTTCACCGAGACGTACCGGCCGAGGAACTCGGTCTGGAAGGAGACCGGCCGCAGCCCGCCGAAGTCGACCGCCTCCCGCACCGCGTCGCGGATGTCGCGCAGCACGTCGAGGGCCGCCTTCAGCGGGCCGTCCACGTTCCCCAGCTCGGCGGCCGCGAGGTCCAGCCGCAGCCGGTGCAGCAGGTGCTCGCGGAACGCCGCGGGCGAGGCGAACTCCTGACCGCGGAACGGCCGGGCGAGCTCGGTGAGGTCCGGCGGCCGCAGCCCGTCCAGGCCGAACTCGCGCAGCACGGCCCGCCGCGCCTGCGGCCCGCGCCCGGCCGCCTCGGCATGGGCCAGCTCGAACCCGGCGGCCGCCGGCTGGCCGGACCGCAGCCGCACGTGGGTCCGGTAGAAGACGTGCTCGACCTCCAGCAACAGCAGCGGGAGGACGTCGCGGTCGAACCACAGCTGAGCCGAGCCCGCCGCCCGGCGCCGGTCCCGGGCCCGCTCAAGCGCCGCGCCGGTCAGGAACAGCGGACGGTGCACGTCGCCGGGCGCCTTCTGGTTGCGCCCGCGCGCCGGGATCGGCAACCCGCTGCGGGAACCGGCGACCAGCACCGGCTCGGCGCCGCTGGGCTGGTACCGGAGGCCGTCGCCGGCCTCGACGAACCGGCCACCACGGCCGACGGTCAGCGACAGCATGATGTCGCAGAACGACAGGCCGAGGCCCAGCACGCCGACCGCCTCGCCCGGCGCGATCGCGGCCAGGTCCAGGTCGGCCGCGGAGTCACCCTGCAGGTACTGCACGTCCGGATGGCGGTTCGCGAACTCGACGAGCGGCCGCGCCGTCGCGCCGGCGCGCTGGCGCGGATGCCCGGTGCAGAGCACCACGTCGTCCACCAGCAGGTCGGCCGGGACCGGCGGCTGGCCGGTCGGCGCGATGCGCAGCCGGAACGAGCCGCCGACCCGGTCGATCCGCTCGACCGTGCCGGCCACCGGGTGCACCTCGACGTTGGCCGGCAGCCCGGCCACGGTCGCGTCGAAGACCGACCGGAGGTACTGCCCGTACCGCAGCCGCGAGGCGTAGTCGCCTGATCCGCCGGCGCCGGCCCCGGCCAGCCACTGGGCCAGGCTCGGCCCGGCGCCGGGGCGCGCCGGGCCGCCGTCCGCGTCGCCGGAGTACATCGTGACCTGCTCGGCGACCGTGTTCATGGTGAACCAGTCGGCCTGGTCGGTCCGCCAGACCCGGCCGGCGCCCACCTCCACCGCGTCGATGGCGTACACCCGCACCGGTCGCGACAGCGGCCGGCGGCGCAGCCGGACGGCGAGCCGTTCCAGCACCGAGATGCCGCGCGGACCCATGCCCACGATGGCGATGCCCAGCGGCCGGGACGCACCGCCCCGGTCAGACACGGCCGGCCTGCCCGGCGGTCAGCAGCCTGGCCGGCGCCCGGCCGGCCCCGGCCGCCGGCGCGAGGCCGCGCCGGCCGCCGAGCTCGTGCGGCTGGTCGTACCGGCGCTGCACGAACGAGAGCATCCGGACCAGGCCGGCGGAGGTGATCGTCTCCGCCGCGCCCGGCCGGCGGTCGACCCGGATCGGCAGCGAGCCGGCGGCCGTCCAGCACAGCCGGCCGTCGTCGGCGATCGCGCTGCGGGCCCGGCCGGCGTTGTCGGCGTGCAGGCAGAACGGCACGTCCAGATATCCCCGCTCGAAGGTGCGCAGCAGCGCGCGGCCGATGTCCGGCGCGAGTTCCAGGCACGCCAGGACCAGCGACCTGGCCTCCGCGTAGAGGCCCGTGTCCGGCGCCGCGCCGGACCCGGGGGTGGTTGCGGCGGCTACCGCCGCGGCCAGTTCGAGCGCGTGCAGGTTCTCCGTGACCGTCGGGATGCGGTGCGCCTCGGCGACCGTCTTGACGATCAGCCGCTCGGCTCCGGCGTGCACGGCGAGGCGGGCGCTGTCGGCCAGCAGGCTGGCCGCGCCGGCCCGGGTCCGCGGGTAGACGCCCATGTACGTGTAGAGCACGACGTGCCAGTCGAGGTCGCCCAGGAGTTCGGCGGCCAGCCGGCGGAGGGCCCCGATCGCCTCGGCGTCCTGCGCCGGGTTGGTCTGCTGCGCGTAGCTCAGCGAGACGCTGCGGATGCCGTGCTCGGCGAAGAACAGCCCCTCCAGCACCGACATCGCGACCAGCAGGCTCGGCGGGCACAGCTGGCCGAGCAGGCAGCCGCCGAAGCTCTCCAGGTGCGGGGTGGCCGCGGCGTCCGGCCGGGCCGCGAACAGTTCGCAGGCACGCGCCCACGCGTCGACCGACCGGGCCAGCGGCACCCGGCTGTACGGCAGGCAGTAGGAGACCGGCCCGCCCTCGGTGGCGTCGACGCCGGCGTCGACCAGCGTCCGGAAGATCTCCCCGGGCAGTGCCGAGCCGTGCCGCACCTGCACCGGGAACTCCGGCCCGCGCAGGCCGGCCAGCATCGCCCGGGTCGCGGCGGCGCCCTCGGCGACGAGCGGGAAGCCGTTCAGGTCGGCCCCGTCGCGCACCGCCCGGCGCGCCGATGCGTGGTCGCCGACCCGGGTGTAGCTGTCCAGCGTGATCGTGCCGGCGGCCCGGGCCCGCGCCGCCCGGGTGGCCGCGAGGCCGGCCCGCATGTCGGCCACCCGGCCGAACCCCATCCGGGGCTGCACGACCAGCTCGCCGGCGGCCCGGGCCCGGGCGACGAACCCGGCGAACGAGGGCTGCGCGGCGACCACGCCGCCCCCCGAGGGATACGCGCTCATGCCGGCTCCGCCCCCGGTGGCCGCGGCGGGCAAAGCGGGCGCGGCACGGTGGTCGGCGTCCGGACCCGGCACGAGACTCCACGCGCGCTGTGTCATTGATTCGCTCGCAAGCTCGCTCATGCCGGCACGCGCTCGGCCGCGACCGCCCGGTCCGCCGCCGCCACCAGGACGTACCGGCGGAAGCCGTCCAGCGCGCTCTGGTCGTGGAAGACCGCGTCGAAGCCGGCCGCCAGCAGCGCCGTGTCGATCTGCCCGTCGGCGGCCCCGCGGACGCCCAGCTTGCCGCCGATCACGACCCGCAGGCCGGACAGGTCGGGCTCGCCGCGCAGCGCCCCGATCAGGCGCTTCCCGTCCTGGTGACCGTGCCCGTTGACGGTGCTCACGACGACCAGGTCCGGTTGGTGCCGCCGGCACTCGTCGAGCACGAGCTGATCGGGGACGCAGCTGCCGAGGTTGACCACGGCGCACCCGAGTTCCTCCAGCAGCAGCTGCAGGAATACCAGGTTCCAGGTGTGTGAATCGGACGAGACGGTGGTGAGCAGGACGGTGCGGGCCCGGTGCTCGATGGTCGGATCTGGCGTCAGCGCAGGGTGAAGCGAGCTGGTCACGTGGCTGCTTTCCGTTCGGCGGCAGGCCTGGACCTGCCGGAAGTTGAGGGGAGCGAGCGGATCGGCCCGGTCAGGACGCCGCGGCGCCGGCGGTCGCCGACCGGGGCGGTGTCCCGGCCGGAGCGGGCCGCGCTTCGGCCGGGCGGGTCCGTACGGCCAGCACCGTGCAGCCGCGGGCGCTGGACATCCGGTGCCGCGAGCCGGGCGGCTCCACGATCAGGTCACCGCGGCCGAACGACGGGCCGTCGCTGTGCTCGAGTTCGCCGTCCAGCACGAGCATCAGCTCGTGGCCCAGGTGCTCGTGGTAGTCGCCGTGGGCGCCGGGCGGGAAGCGCAGCAGCAGCCCGATCGAGTCCTCGCCGGTGGTCGCGTCCGGCGCCCACAGGATGTGGTGCTCGACGCCGACCCGGCCCGGCTCGGTCCACGGCACCCAGGGGATCGCCGCCAGGTCGAAGCCGCTCCGCAGTACGTTGTTGATGATCTTCATTCCGGCCATTGGCTGCTCTCCACGTCGTCGTTGTCGCGGGTCCGGGTCCGCCGCCGCCGTAATTGGCGGGGAATTCCGGTCGGCGTCCACCTGGAACGCTGCTCGATAATGAGGTTAGGGCCGGGGCCGGCCACCTGAGCGACCGATTCGTCGATGCCTGGTATTGGCCGGACCAATTGCTATCGAGCGCCGCCGGGAATGCCCGTCCAAGGATTGGGGCCGGGCCGGCTGAATTGCGCGAAAGGCCACCGCCGGCCGGGGCGCGCCGCTATCGGGGCGCGGCCGGGCCGGCGCTGGGGTGGTCAGGACGTGCCGGCTCCGTCCGGTGCCGCCAGCGGGGTGAGGCCGATCACGGCCCGGGCGGCCAACGACATCCCGGGGTCGTCCCGCCACACCAGGCGGGCGAAGAGCGTGCGGCGGGGCAGGTCGGGCAGCACGGTCAGGGCTCCGCTGCCGAGCGCTCCGCGCACCGCCGGGGCGGGCAGCAGTGCCAGGCCCCGGCCGGCCTCCACGGCCTGCCGCACGCTCTCCACCGAGCCCAGTTCCGCCGGTGGCATCCCTGCTGGCAGGCCCATCGCGGCCGCCAGCAGTTGGTGCGACGGGCAGCCCCGGTCGACCACCAGCAGCCGGCCGGGGTAGCGCTGGCCGGCCCCCGCCAGTTCGGGGCGGGGGCCGGCCTGCCGCCGCTTCGCCGCGGCCGACCCGGGCGGGCCGACGCTCAGGAATTCGACCGGCCGGACGACCGCCGAACGGAGTGCCGGCTGCTTCGTCCCGGCCTTGACCACCGGCTGATCCTCGGCACCGGCGGTCAGGACGATGCCGAGTTCGACCGTTCTGGTCAGCACGGCGTCGAGCACGGCGTCGGCGCTGAACAGCCGGGGCGACACGTGAATCGCCGGATAGCGGTAGTGGCATTCCTGCAGCAATTGACCGACCGGATGCTCGATGAGCGTGGCCGGCACAGCAATAGTGACCTGCCCCGTCGTTTCACCGGTCGGGGCCAGGGCCGCGCTCATCTCGTCGACCATCGAAAGGATGCGGTCGACGTAATGGCCGAATACCTCGCCGGCCTCGGTGAGGCGCACACCGTGCGGGAGGCGCCGGAAGAGCCGGGCCCCGACCTCCTCCTCGAGCGCTCGGATGTGCGCGGTGACGCTCGACTGGGAGTACCCGGAGGCCCGCGCGGCCTTGGTCAGGCTCTGGCTTCGGGCCGCCGCGCGAAAGCTGCGCAACTGGTACATCGTCATATCCACGGGACATCCACTCACATATGGCGACCGTTCTGCAGGATCTGACTGCGGGCTGTGACGAGTTGATGACAGTCAGATGCTCGACGGGTCGCCGGAAATACAACCGCGGCCAGATCCGCCCGGTCGGCGGGCTCAACCCTCGCTGGCGGCGCGGCGCCGGCCGTCGTGCCGGGCGACCCGGACCCGGTTGCCGCAACCGGCCGAGCACCACGTCCGCCGCTGCGGTCCGGCGACGAAGAAGAGGATGCAGCCCGGTGCCGGGCAGGCCCGCACCGGCGTCCGCGCGGCGTCGCCGAGCAGTTCGAGCGCGGCGGCGGCGACCCGGGCCCTGGCGATCGCGCCCTGGTCCCGGGTGGGCCACCGGCGGGCCACCTGCGGCGGCGGTCCGGCCGACAGTTCCAGCCACGACGCGCCGTCGCGGGCCGCGGCGTTGATCGAGCCGACCGCGCCCGGCGGTAGCGGCGCGCCCGTCACCGCCGCCGCGAACACCGCGCGCAGGTCGGCGCGCAGTCTCCCGGAACGGCCCGAGCAGCCGGCTGGCGGCGCCCTCGGCCGCAATCGCGTCGACCACGTCGGCGCCGAGTTCGCCGGCGTGCTCGGCCAGCCAGGCGGCCAGTTGGCCGGGCGAGGCCAGCACGTCGACGCGGTGGCCGTGCCGCCCGCCGTGCACGAACGTGGTGTTGACCAGGTCCAGTGCCACGTGCTCGCCGGTGACCGGCGAGCGCTGCGGGTCGGTGGTCACGATCTAATGGTAGTGGGTCTTGTGCCCCGTTAGGTTCAGCCGTCAGACTGGCGCCGAACTAACGGGCCATCCGAAGTCCGTCCATTAGCAGGTCCGCTCCGGGCCTGACGGGGGAGCAAGCCGATGACCGACGTGTCGATCAGCACGCAGAAGCAGGCACCTGCCACCCGGCCGGCGGGGCCGCCCGCGGAGCCGCCGGCGGGGCGGTGGCTGCGCTGGCCGGCGAGCCGGGCCCCGGCCCGGCCCGAACTCACCGCCCTGCTGATCTCGACGGTCATCAGCGTCACCGCGCTCACCGCCCTGGTCGCCGCCGGCCGCATGCTGAGCGCCACCGTGTTGATCCCGCCGCTGGCGGCCAGCATGGCGTTGATCGCCGGCGCTCCCGCGCTCCCGCTGGCCCAACCCCGGTCGGTCGTCGGCGGCCAGTTCGCGTCCGCCGCGACCGGCCTGCTGCTCGGTGCCGCGCTGGGCCACGGCCTGTGGGTCGCGGCGCTGGCCGGCGGCGTCGCGCTCGGCGTCATGCTGCTGCTGCGCGTCTCGCACTCGCCGGCTGCCGCGACCGCCGTGCTGGTGGTCCTGCAGGCGCCCGCGCCGGCGAAGTTCCTGCTGCTGCTCGCCGTCGGTACGGCGCTGCTGGTCGGGGTCGGCACCCTGGGCGCCCGGCTGGCCCGCAAGCCGTACCCGGTCTACTGGTGGTGACCGCTGGTGTGTCCGGTACCGGTGACGGTGCGCCGGCCCGCCGGCCGCGTGCTCAGGCGCGGCCGGTCGACAGCAGCCGCAGTTCGCGACCGCGTTGTACGGCCGAGGACCGGTCGGTGGCGCCGAGCTTGGTGTAGATCCGGCGGATGTGGGTGTTGACGGTATTCAGCGAGACCGACAGCTGCCCGGCGATCTCGGGCCGGGTGAGGTTGGTCGGCAGGTAGCGCAGCACCCGCAGCTCGCTGGTGCTGAGCTGTTCGGCCGGTGCCGGAGCTGCGGCGCGGCCGGAGCCGCCGCCGTGGCCGGGGCCGCCGCCGTGGACCGTGTCGAGGATGTCGGCGACCAGCGCGGCGTGCGACGTCCGCTGCGGCGGCAGGGCGGCCAGCAGCTCCCACCCGCCGGTCGTCACGAACGGCAGGATCAGCCGGTCCGGCTCGGCCAGCTGCAGCGCCCGCTCCACGGCTGCCCGCGCCGCGCGCTCGTCGCCCAGGTCCCGGCGGGCGACCGCGTCCAGCAGGTTGGCCTCGACCAGGGTGAGGTAGAGGTCGGTGGGGGCGCTGCCGTCGAGGACGGCCCGGAGTTCGCGCCGAGCGCCCGCCGGGTCCTGCTCGGCGAGGCGTACCACCGCGGCCGCGTTGCGGATCTCCGCGGTGGCTGCCAGCCGGTCGTTGAGAGCGGCGAGGGTGGCCCGCGCCTGCTCGACCTCCCCGAGGCGGGCCTGGGAGGCGATGGTCCAGGCGGTGACCCGGGAGGTGAGCGCGTGCTCCCCGACCATCAGCGCCTGCACCTGCCCGGCCGCGTCGAGTTCGGCCAGCGCCTCGCGGTACCGGCCGCGTGCCGCCCGGAGGATCGCGGACACCAGGTGGATGAACAGCCGGATGCCCGGCTCACCCCCGGCCCGGGTGACCCGCCTGGCGCGGTCCAGCCACTGCTCGCCGTGGTCGAATTCGCCGGTCCAGATCAGGATCCCGGCGAGCGTCGCCTGGGCGGGGGCGATCACCGGCTCCGCGTCCCAGCCGTGCCGGGCCGCCTGCGCTATGGCGTCCTCGCAGCGCCGCCGGGCGACGGCGAAGGAGTCGGCGAGGGCGGCGAACCCCAGGTGCGCCAGGCAGGCCACCTCCAGGTACGGCCGGCCGATGTCGCGGGCCAGGGCGGCGCCGTCCAGCAGGTACCGTTCGCTGTCGGCCAGCCGCAGCGACCACGCCTCGGTGACGCCGAGGTTGAGCAGCGCCACAGCGCGCAGGTCGCTGCCGATGGCCACGTCGGCGGTGGACTGGCCGGCGGGCGCCGGGGGCAGCGCGTCCACCTGTTTGAACACGCCGTCGAAGTGTCCGCGCAGCCGCGCCGACAGCAGGTCCAGCGACGCGAGGGCCATCCGCAGCCGGTACTGCCGGTCCGGCGGCGTCGTGGCGGCGTACGCCCTGGCCACGTCCAGGTGCGCGTCCGCCTGGTCGAGGCGGAGCTGGTCGAGGTCGGCGATCGCGTGCACCAGGGCCAGCCCCGGGAAGTCCTCGCTGGTCCGGGCCGGGAAGCAGCGCAGCAGCGCCGCCACGGTTCCGGCCTGGCCGTCGAGGGTGAGGCTGAGGGCGTGATCGGTGAGCAGCCGGGCCGCCTCGGTCCAGTCACCGGCCGCCTGCAGGTGGCCGATGGCGTCGGCGGCCCGGGCGTGGTCGGTGGACCACCGCGCGGCGAGCCGGTGCAGCTCCGGGATGTCGCCGGGGGAGGTGCGGCGTAGCTCGAGCCGGAGCAGGCCGCTGAACATGTGGTGGTAGCGGAACCAGGTGCGGTCGGGGTCGAGCGACACGACGAACGCGTTGGCGTCCTCGAGGTCCAGCAGGATCCGTTCCGATCCGGTGCCGCCGGTGAGCAGGTCGGCCAGTTCGCCGTTGACCCGGTCCAGCAGGGAGGTGCGCAGCAGCAGGCGCTGTACCTGCGGTGGCTGCCGGTCCAGCATCTCGGCCGTCAGGTACTCGGCGACCGTGCGGTCGCTGCCGGAGAACTCGGCGACGAACCGTTCCGGGTGCGGGTGCCCGGCGAGGGACAGGGCGGCCAGCCGCAGCCCGGCCGCCCAGCCTTCGGTCCGCTGGTGCAGCGTGGCAACCACCGGGTCGGGCAGCCGGATCCCGGCGGCGGTCAGCAGCGCGCGGGTCTCGGCCTCGGTGAAGCGCAGCTGCGCGGCGCGGATCTCGGCCAGCTCCCCGCCGAGCCGCAGCCGGTGCAGGCGCAGCGGCGGGTCGCGGCGGGTGGCCACGACCGCGCGGACGCCCGGGGGCAGGCTGGTCAGCAGCGCCGTGAGCTGCTCGGCGGCCTCGTCCGAGCCGAGCTCGTGCAGGTCGTCGATGATCAGGACGACCGGATCGCCGGACCCGGCGAGGTCGGACAGCACCTTGTCGACCATGGCCTGGCCGTTGAACCCGGGCGCCGCCGGCGGCGGCTCGGCTCCGCCGGTCGCGGCGCGGACCGCGCCCAGCAGCGAGAGCCAGAACAGCTGCGCATCCTGCTGGCCCGGCTGTACGGACAGGAAGGCGATCCGGCGGTGCTGCCCCGGCCGGTCGGCCCACGCCCGCAGCAGCGACGTCTTCCCGCTGCCGGCGGGCGCCGAGATGATCGTCACCCGCTTCCCGGCCGCACGATCCAGCGCGGCGATCAGGTCGTGACGGTCGATCAGCCCGCTCCGGGCCGCGCCCGCCGCGCCGCCCGCAACAGCCGATACGTCGATCATCGGGCCATCTCCGCCAGGCACCCGGCCAGCGTAGCTCCCGGTAGATCACCGGAATCCGGTGACGACCGCTCACCATCCCGGCAGTGAACCTGAACTGACCCGTATTCGGCCCGGCGACGGAGGTAGCGGCAGTGAGCGAGCTTGCGAGCGGATCAGCATGAGCGCACGCGTGGCGGTCGTGGTCGGCGCGGGTGGCGAGCTGGGCCGGGCGACGGCGCAGAAGCTGGCCGCGGCCGGGTTCACGGTGGTCGGCGTCGACCGCAACGAGGCGGCGTTGAAGGAACTGCCCGACGGCATCCGCCACGCGGCGGGCGACCCGACCGACCCGGCCCTGGCCAGGAGCCTGGTCGACCAGATCGCCGCCGAGGTCGGCCCGCCCGAGGTACTGGTCAATACCATCGGCACGTATCACCCGGACGAGGCGCTCACCGCGACGCCCGAGGACCTGCGGCTCATGATCGACGTCAACGCGGGCACCGCGCTGTGGCTGACCCAGGCGGTGGCGCCGTACATGCGGGAACGTGGGGCCGGCGCGATCGTGCACGTGGCCGCCCGTCCCGGGCTGGAGCCGACCGCCGGCGTAGCCACCTACAGCATCAGCAAGGCGGCGCTGGTCCACCTCACCCGCGTGCTCGACCTGGAGCTGCGGCCGCTCGGGATCCGGGTGAACGCCGTCGCGCCGCAACTGCTCGACACCGCCAAGACCCGGGCGTTCCTGCCCGCCGACCTGCTGGCGCACGCGGTCTCACCCGAGGCGGTCGCCGACATCATCGCCTACCTGGTCAGCGACGCCGCCGCACCGGTCAGCGGCGCGGTCCTGCCGGCCTACGGCGCCTGAGCGCCACCCGCTGCTCCCCGTACGTCTGGAAAGGACGACCATGTCATCCCCCGCAGGCACGAACCGCCGCTCATTCCTGGCCCGTGGCGCGGCGCTCGCGGCCGCCCCCGCGGTCGCCACCCTGCTCGGCGGCGCCCTGGCCGAACCGGCGTCCGCCGCACCGGCGCCCGCCGACACGCTGCCGGACTTCGCGCCGATACCGCCGTCCGCGCTCGGCCCGGCCGTCAACGCGCAGGGCTACTTCGTCGGGCGGGTCAAGCGGAACCTGTACTGGGTCACCGACGGCACCTACCAGGCGGCGTTCCTGACCACCAGGGACGGGGTGGTGCTGTTCGACGCGCCCCCCAGCATCGGGAACAACCTGCAGCGCGCCATCAACGAGATCGCGTCGGCCAACGGCGTGTCCAACAAGGTGACGCACATCGTCTACTCGCACCACCACGCCGACCACCTCGGCGCCTCGTCGCTGTTCGGCCGGCACGTGGTCCGGGTCGGCCACATCGAGACCAGGCGGCTGCTGACCCGGGACAACGACCCGACCCGGCCGGCGCCCGACCTGACCTTCGAGACCCACCACACGCTGCGGGTCGGCGGGGAGCGGATCCACCTGGCGTGGCACGGCACCAACCACACCCCGGACAACAGCTACATCCACTTCCCGGACCACGACACGCTCATGCTGGTCGACATCAACCTGCCCGGCTGGGTGCCGTTCGACAGCTTCAACATCAACGAGGACGTTCCCGGTTCCATCGCCGCCCCGGCCAAGGCCCTGTCCTATCCGTGGAAGCACTTCATCGGCGGCCACATGGGCCGGCTCGGCACCCGCGGCGACATGGCCGTCCACCAGCAGTACGTGGCCGACCTGATCGACAACATCAAGACGGCCCTGGTGACGGTCGACCCGACCCCGTTCTTCACCAAGTACGGGAACAACACCTGGGCCGCGGTCAAGACGTACCAGGCCGCGCAGGTCGAGTTCGCCGCCGCTCCGGTCATCCGGAAGTACACCGGTGTCCTCGCCGCCGCCGACGTGTACACCGCCAGCACCGCGTTCCTCATCCTCGAATCGATCCGCCTCGACGCCGGGTTCGGTTCGCAGATCCACCCGTGACCGGGGGTCCGGCGCGGGCGCACCGACC
Organism: uncultured Actinomycetota bacterium; assembly: GCA_963714145.1. GTDB lineage: Bacteria > Actinomycetota > Actinomycetes > Mycobacteriales > CADCTP01 > JBBWZH01. The sequence goes on from OY970235.1 coordinate 1,982,013, forward strand.
GGAGGCGGTGTGACCAGCCAGGGACCGGAACTCGGCGGGTCCTTCGCGCTCGGCCGGTGGCGCGTGCGCCGGGCCGGGTACGGCGCCATGCAGCTCGCCGGCGACGGGGTGTTCGGGCCGCCCCGGGACCGCGACGAGGCGCTGCGGGTGCTGCGCGCGGCCGTCGCGGCCGGGGTGGACCACATCGACACCGCGCAGTACTACGGGGCGGGCACGGTGAACCAGCTCATCCGTGCGGCGCTGCACCCCTATCCGGACGGCCTGGCGATCGTGACCAAGGTGGCCGCCCGCCGCGACACCGGTGGTGCGCTGGTGCGGTTCGACCAGCCGCACCAGCTGCGGCAGGGCATCGAGGAGAACCTCGGCACGCTCGGCACCGGTCGGCTGGCGGCCGTGAACCTGCGCGTGATGGACCCGTCCGAGACCCCGGGCGGGCGGTTCGATGCCCAGCTCGCGGCACTGGTCCAGGCCCGCGACGAGGGTCTGATCGACGGTATCGGGGTCAGCAACGTCGCCCGGCGGCACCTGCTGCGCGCGGTCGCCCAGACCGAGATCGTCTGCGTGCAGAACCTGTTCAACCTGGCCGACCAGCGGTCGCTGGACATCCTCACCGAGTGCGCGGCACGTGACATCGCGTTCGTGCCGTTCTGCCCGCTGGGCTGGCCCGGCGAGGTCCGGCACCGGCTGCTCACCGACCCCGTGCTGGCCGCGCTGGCCGGACGGCTGGGTGCGACGCCGCCGCAGGTCGCGCTGGCCTGGCTGCTGGACCTCGCCCCGAACATCCTGCTCATCCCGGGCACCCGCACCCGCGCCCACCTCACCGAGAACCTGCGCGCCGCCGCCGTCCGGCTCGACGACGCGGCCCGCGACGAGCTGACCCGGCACCTCCCCATCGCCCGGACCACCGGAACCCGGTGACGACCCCCACCGGCCGGCGCCGTCCTCGCGTCCCGGCCGACCGGGGACCCCCGCCGAGCGCATCGACCAGCGCGCCCACGCACCCTGTTCCTGACGGAGGACCAACCGACCGTGGACCACGACAAGATCATCGGCGCCGAGGCCGCCGACCGGCTCGCGATCCGGGAGCTGTTCGACGCCTACGCGCATTGCGCAGACCGGCGCGACGCCAAGGGCCAGATGGCACTGTTCACCGCGGACACCCACTTCGTCGTCCACATGGATGCCAACAACCCCGAGCCGACGCAGGAGCTGCGCGGCCGCGAGGCGCTGGCGCCGGTCTTCGACGCCCTCAACGGCTACGTCGCCACCACGCATTTCAACGGCCAGAGCACCGTCGAGCTGGACGGGGACCGGGCCACCGGCGAGAGCTACTGCCTGGCCCACCACGTGACGCAGGCCGACGACGGATCCCGGACGCTGATGGTGGCGTCCATCCGCTACCTCGACACGTTCGTCAAGCAGGACGGGGTGTGGCTGTTCGCCGAGCGCCGCCTGATGGTCGACTGGACCGACACGCGGCCGTCGCTGCCCTGTGCCGGCCACGCTGCCTGGATGTCTCGACCGCAACGGAAACTCGTTGGCTGTGCGCCGGGGCCGTGGTTACGTTCGGCCGCATGCCGGAGACCCACTTCGACGAGTGGATAGCCGCCCGGTACGAGGCGTTGTGGCCGGAGCTGTTCGATCCGGCGGTGGTGGAGCCGGCGGTGAGCTTCCTGGCCGAGCTGGCGGCGGCCGGCCCCGCCCTTGAGTTCGGCATCGGCACCGGGCGCATCGCCATCCCGCTGAGCCGCCGGGGCGTGCGGGTGGACGGGATCGAGTTGTCCGCCGCGATGGTCGCGCGGTTGCGGGCGCAGCCGGGCGGCGCCGACATCGGCGCGACCATCGGTGACTTCGCCACCGCGGCCGTGCCCGGACCGTTCGCGCTGGTCTACCTGCTGCGCAACACGATCACGAACCTGACCACCCAGCAGGAGCAGGTCCGGGCCTTCGGCAACGCCGCGGCGCACCTGCGGCCCGGCGGCTGCTTCGTCGTCGAGAACTACGTCCCCGAGCTGCGGCGTCTCCCGCCCGGCCAGACCACTCACGTCTTCACCGCGACGCCGGCGCATCTGGGCTTCGAGGAGTACGACGTCGGGTCGCAGCTCGCGGTGTCCCGGCACTACTGGACCATCGAGGGCCAACTCAAGGTGTTCTCCTCGCCGCACCGCTACGTGTGGCCGTCCGAGCTGGACCTGATGGCGCGGCTGGCCGGACTGCGCCGGCGCGAACGGTGGGCCGACTGGAACCGGACGCCTTTCACCAGCGAGAGCCGCAGCCACATCTCGGTCTGGGAGAAGGCAACCGCAGGCGCTCAGGCGCCCTGACGCTCGTCCCGCAGTGGCCTGGCCCGGGGCGACCCCCGCCTGAAACCGTCACACCGTTGCGACGTGGCCGCTACATTCCGTGTCACCACTGTCACAGCGGGGAGACGGCATGAGAGCTCTCGCACGCCTGCCATTGCTCGGCACCATCCTCTGCGCGGCGCTGATCGCGCCCACCCAGGCCCAGGCCGACGGCGGGGTGGGGGCCGCACCGGCGACCCGCGCGTTCCACTACCGCATGGTTGCCCTCGGCGGTGACCTGACGGGCGACTCGTTCTTCGACGTGGCGGGTGTCAGCGCCGACGGTCGCGTGTTCGGCACCGCGGCCAGCTGCGACGGCGTTGCCTGCCATAACCGGGTGGCCGTGATCCGGAACGGTCGCACGACGCTGCTGCGCGACGGCCTCGCCGTCACCGTCAACGACCTCGGGCTCGTCGGCGGAGGCGTGTTCGCCGACCCGACCGCGGAGGCGCAGGGCGTCACCCAGGCGGCGCTGTTCCTACGCGACCGGGTCCGGGTCGTCCCGCGGCTGCCCGGCGAGGTGTCCAGCCTCGTCGTGGGGGTGAACAACCTCGGCACCGCGCTCATCGGGTCGCGCAGCGAGACCGACGTGGCGTACTACCTCTACGACGCGCGCGGCCGGCTCACCCCCCTCGACCTCGGGCCGGACCAGATCCTCAACATCAGCGTGAACGACGCCAGCATCGTTGTAGGCACCGTCATTCCGCGCGGTGGGCCCGCCCGGGCGTTCCGGTACAACCCCGCGACCCGCGCGCTGACCAAGCTCGACCCGGTCGACGGCGACCCCGAGTCCTGGGGGATGGCCATCAACCTGCGCGGCGACGTGCTCGGCTACTCGTTCGTGAGCGGCGGCCGGGAACGGATCGGCGTGTGGCGTGGCCAGACGTTCCAGCCGTACTTCGTCGAAGGGACGCCCGAGTTCCCGACCATCAGCAACCGGCTGCTCTGGAACCGCCGCGGCCTGATCGTGATCACCGCGACCAACGACGGCAACAGCTACCTGGTGCCGCGTCCCGGAGTGCGGCTGCGGCTGGCCGACCTGGTCAACGGCCCGCTGCCGCGGGTCACCCAGATCGTGGGCCTCAACGACCGGGGAGACCTGGTCGGCTTCGGCGGCACCCAGCCGGGCTTCGTCGACAGCCAGTTCCTGCTAGAACGGGTCGGGTAGGCGCCAGGTCCGGCGGCCGCCGCCGCGGAAGCAGGTCGACCTCTGGCTGGGCGTCTGGCGTCTGAGATCCACTGGCCCGACTAGCATCGCGGGGTGGCCGTCGACCTGTTCGCCGGGGTACCAGTCAGCGACTACGTTGCGCGCTGGCCTGGTACGAGACGTTGTACCGTGGTCGCTCAGATAATGGCGCGGGGGCTGGGGCCGGCGAAATGGGAGACGTACTCGAACGGTGTGCGGAAGGTCAGCTACGTGGATCCGGACGGAAACGAGTTCGAATTCGGCGGAGCCTCAGTCTGATCTGGTGCTGGCGCAGTCGGTCGGGTCAGTGCGAATGGGCTCGAGCCCCACGGCGATCATCGCGACAGGGCGCATCGTCGCTACCAATCCCGGAGCAGCAAATCGGCTACGGCGTCCGCACGCAGAAAGTGCCTTCCGGTACGGCCATCCAGGTCCCTCAGCAAGACCAGGATTCCGTACCGGACAGGCACTTTCCTCATCTGCGCGCCGCCACCCCGACCGAGATCATGAAAGTCGGGGCTAGATGCCCACCAGCTTGTAGCAGCGCTCGCCGCCCTCCTGGTGGTGTCTGATCGCGCGCTTCGTGTTCGGTCCGTAGCGGCCGTCCGCCGCCGTCCCGGAGATCGCCTGCACCTCGCGGAGCGCCTGCTCGGTGCGCGGGCCGAAGTCGCCGTCGACGGCGATCTGCTTGTTGTAACAAACCACCAGCGCGTTCTGCAGCACCGAGACGGGCCGGTAGTGCCAGTCGGGGGAGGTGTCCCGCTGCCCGCGGACGATCTCGCAGCTGTGCGGCTGGAACGACGGGTAGAGGATCGGGATCTCCAGGCCCTGGATGTTCGTGACATAGTTGCACGGCAGCGGCGCGGCCTGCGCGGCGCTCCCCCCAAAGGCCGCCGGCGCGACGACGCCCGCAGCAAGCACCAGTACCCCGACCGCGGCACGGATGAGTGTCCTCATGTTCTTCCCCTCTCCCGAGACCGTCCCGGGCTGCAGATGTGTTCCCGGCAGGCGCCGAGCCGCGAACTCGTCTTACTCGTGATTGGACTGGCCGACAGTGCGATGGTTACGTGCTTCACGGTTACCCCGGCGGAGTTGGCAACCACTGGCCACATCGAGGCGAACCGTTGCCAACGGTGAGAACTGTGCTACCGGATACCCGGCGCGGGAGCCCCAGGGAGGCCAAACGCTATCACCGGGCGGCACAGCTTCCCGGTCGTGAAGTTCAAGGAACTCCCACCGTGCCGATTGGCATAGCCCGCCCGCCATGATGGTTCGAAAGTCGTTTCGTAGCCGAGCAGCAGGGCTTTCGGCGGCATACGCGCCTAAGGCGTGCCTCGTAGGTTCTACGCGGCCGGTCGTTGATCATGTTCGGTCGTGCAGCAGGTGCTCTCCGCGTCGCGTCCGGAGCTGATCGAGACCTTCACCGGCTTGTCGCCGCGGACGTTCCGGCGGCTGGTGGCCCAGGTAGAGCGCCGCGGTGGACGGCTGGTCGCGGACGGGATCAAGGGCCGGCAGTGGTTGCTGCCGTTGGCCGACCGGGTGCTGCTGGTGGCGACGTACTACCGGACCAATCTCACGATGCGGCAGCTGGCGCCGCTGTTCGGGATCAAGACCGCTGCGGTGCACCGGATCGTGGACCGGCTCGGCCCGTTCCTGGCCCTGGCGCCCGCGCGGCGTAAGTATGGCCCGGACACCGTGCTGATCGTGGACGGCACTCTGGTCCCGACCCGGGACCACACGGTGGCCGCGCAGTCGAAGAACTACCGGTACTCGGTCAACGTGCAGGTCATGATCGACGCCGCCACCCGCCTGGTCGTCGCGGTCGGGCAGCCGCAGCCGGGCAACCGCAACGACTGCACCGCCTGGACCGACTCGAAAATCGACCGCGCCGCCGCCGACGCGACCGTCTTGGCCGACGGCGGCTACCAAGGCACCGGCGTCCTGATCCCGCACCGCCGCCGAGCCGGCCAAACCCAGCTCACCGGCTGGAAAGAACGGGACAACACCGACCACCGCCGAGTACGCGCCCGCGTCGAGCACACCTTCGCCGCCATGAAGAACTGGAAGATCCTGCGCGACTGCCGCCGCCGCGGACGCGGCGTCTACTGGGCCACCACCGGCGTCGCCCACCTCCGCAACCTCGCCCTCACCGGCTGACCGGCAGCGGCCACGGCCACCCACGCCGCACCGACTTACGAGACAGCCTTTAGGGCACCCGGCCGGCCAGGTTCTCACCGACGGGCTCGGCGCCGTTGATCACCACGGGAGGTCCGCCGGTCGACGCCGGCACGAGGTCTTCGTCAGGCCCGACCGGCGGCCGATCGCGCCGCCAGGTGCAGACGGGCGGCGGAGACCAGATACAGGAGCGCACCACCGACGGCGTATCCGGCCACGCCGGTGAGGGAAAGCTCGCTGGCGGTGGCCTGCTTGAAGAAGGTGAGACCGATGATGCAGGACAGGCCACCGCTGACGATCATCGGCCATTGCCCGCGCAGTCCCCGTCGTAGCCGGGTGATCGCGAGCGCCAGCTGGATCGCTCCGGTGAGCACGGCCCAGGCGCCGAAGACCCGCAACGCCGAGGCGGGCCCGTCGGTGGCCGCCACGGCCACGGCAACGGCGGTCACGGTGCTGATGACCGCGTTGGCAAGCTGTGCCCGGACGTTGCCCCGATGCCCGGACCTTCGCTGCGTCCGGGCGTCCAGCAACGAGGCGGCTATGTCGAGGGCGGGATAGAAGATCAGCAGGACAACGACGAATCCCGGCAGATCGGAACCGGCGGTGAGGGCGCCCGCCGACGACAGCGCGGCGCCCAGCGCACCGGCCCAGACCAGCGCGAGGACGGCGCGGACCAGATAGAGCCTGCTGGTGGCCCGGGAGGTGGTGATGAAGATGCCCTGAACTGGCGGGATGGTCGACGCCGAAGCCGGCATGGTGGGGCCTCTCTCGTGCTTCTGAGGTGCGGATCGTTCGACCAGAAGTCTGCGATCGGCCGGACCCGGCCGTGTACTTCGAGCGAAGTAGTTCTGCCGGCTACATCATCCGAAGTACCCGACGCTGATTCCCGTGCCCGAGAATCAGCCATGGTCACGGCACAGAACCAGGACGACGAACTCTCAGCACCGCTGTGGATCCGTCGCCCCGAGCTGTTGCACCTGGTCGCCTACACGGCGGCCGGGTTCTCCTTCGCCGGTCAGCTCGTGGCCACGATCCTGAGAGACGCGGACTGGCGCGTCGTCCTGGCGCTGCTGCTGGCCGGCGCCGGGACTGCCCTGTCCTGGCGCCTGCCCTGGATCGGGCTGGTCGTCACGAGCGCGACGTCCTTCGCTGTCACCGCGGTCGGCAACGATCCGCTGTCGGTGTGGATGATGGCGGTGTTCGTCCTCTTCTCCGCCACTTTCCGGGGTTTGCCGGCACCGGCCGCGACGGCACTCGTGGCGGTGTTCTTCCTCGGGGCGTTCATGACGGTGGGTGGTTTCCGCGGTGGTGCGATCGTCGGAGTTGCCGCACTCTTCTCGGCAATCGCCGGAGGGGCGAGTGGAGCCGCTCTTCGCACGCACCGGGATCGGTGGTGGATGCTCGAGGAACGGGCCGCCACCGCCCTCGCCACCCGTGAGATCGAGGCCACCCAGCGGGTGACCGCAGAGCGTCTGCGGATCGCCCGCGATCTGCACGACGTGATAGGTCACCAGGTCGCGATGCTGAGCATGAATCTGGGGATCGCCGAGATCGGGCTGCCGGAAGAGGCCGGGGCCTCACGCGAGGCCCTCGCCTCGGCTCGGTCCAACGCCCGCACGGTGATCGCCGAGACGCAACGGATCCTGGTGCTCCTGCGACGTGAGAACGACACTCTCGAAGCTGAGGCGCTGCGGCCCACGCCGTCGCTCAACGGCCTGGACGGGCTGATCGCGTCGTTCCAGGGCATCGGTCTGGAGGTACATACCGACATCGGCGCTCTGACCGGCCTGGTCGAGCCCAGCGTCGAGGTGACGGTCTTCCGGGTGGTCCAGGAAGCTCTGACCAACGCCTACCGGCACGGTGCGGGAGCGGCGAAAGTAGCGCTGCACGAGCAGAACCGGCGGATCTGCGTGACCGTCGAGAACCGCGTGGCCCGGCCCGGACACGCGTCCCATCCGGGCAGTGGACTCGGGCTGATGGGAATGCGTGAACGGGTCGAGTCCGCCAACGGGCAGCTGAGGATCGACAGCGACGATGGCTGGTTCCGGATTCGAGCCGAGTTCAGCCCTGCGGGAGAGGTATTGACGTGACCCGGATCTTGATCGTTGACGATCAGGACGACATCAGGGCCGGCATCCGGGCGATGCTCCTGCTCGACCCGGCCCTGGTCGTGGTGGCCGACCTGTCCGACGGGCTGCAGGTCGTTCCCTTTCTGCGGGACCATCCGGTCGACCTCGTCCTGATGGACATCCGGATGCCCGGCATCGACGGGGTGGAAGCGACCCGCCGAATCCGTGCCGAGCACGCAGCCGCGAAGGTGAGGATCATCGTGCTCACCACCTTCGATCAGGACGAAATCGTGCTGGCCGCGCTGAGTGCGGGCGCCAACGGTTTCCTGAGCAAGACAGTCAGCCCGGCCGAACTCATCGCCGGGATCACCGAGGTGGTCGGCGGGGGCGGCACCCTGTCCGCCAACGCGACGGCCGCGCTGATCGGTCACATGGCGGACAGTCCGCCCCCAATCGTCGATCAGGGATTGCTGCGCCGCTTCGACTTCCTGACGCCCCGGGAGCGGGAGATGATCATTTTGGTGGCCCGTGGCCTCAGCAACGACGAGATCGCCGGACAGATGTTCGTGTCACCGCTCACCGTCAAGACGCATGTGGTGCGGGCGATGACCAAGGTCGGTGCCCGTGACCGGGCCCAGCTCGTCTCGTTCATCTTCCGGGCCGGGCTCGGTTCTCGGTGGCCGGGATCCCCGTCGCGGTGACCTGCCGGGTGCTCGGCCTCTCCAGGCAGGCCTGCTACGCCTGGAAACGCAACCCGGTCATAGGCCGTACACGCGGCGTGCGGTTCCGGCGAGGACGGCGTGGCGAACCGCGGTCGGGTAGTCGCGGAGGGCCTGCCGCCAGGCGGAGACCAGGGGTGGCAGGTCGGTCCAGAGCTTCTCGATCGGGAAGTTGGTGCCCCACATGCAGCGGTCGGGGCCGAAGAGGTCCAGGCAGGTGCGCGTCACCAGGTCGATGAGTGGCTGGTTGACGCGGTGCACGAAGGTGCCCTGGCCGGTCAGCTTGACCACGACGTTGGGCTGGGCGGCGAGCTGCCGCAGGCCGTTGGTCCAGTCCGCGACGGTCGCCGGGTCGGTGTCCAGCAGCATGCCGGCGTGTACGAGCACGAACGTGGTGTCGCCGAAGGCGGCGACGAACCGGGCGGCGTCCGGCATCTGCGCTGGGAAGACCTGGAGTTCGAACAGCCAGCCCAGGTCGTGCAGCGCGGCGATGTTGCGGCGGAACACCGGGTCGTGCATCCGGTCCGGGGCCGAGGCGAACCGGAACTCCGGCCGGTCGTGCCAGTGCAGCTGCAGCCGGGTCCCGCGCACCAGCGGGGTGAGCTCGGCCTGGCGGCGCAGCACGTCGGCGGCGCCGGGGTCGAACAGGTCCGCCGAACCGATCACGGCCGCCGGCCACCCGGTCTCGGCGTGCACGTCGCGCAGCCAGCGCACCTCGTCCAGGGCCCGGTCCAGCGGCCAGTTGGTCTGGACGTAGACCGAGGAGGTGATGCCGGCCGCGGTCGCCTCGGCGATGTACTCGCCGGCCAGGTAGTCCCGGCGGATCGGCTCGTACCGGCCGAAGATCCGCGGCACCGGCGGGCCGCTGAGCCAGGGCAGGTCGCGCATCCGCCACAGGTGGTGGTGCGCGTCCACCAGTTCCGGCTGGGTCGGGGTCGCCGTCATCGGGCCTCCCGTCGGGGTAGGAGGTCGGGCCAGCGGCGGCCGACCGAGCGGCGCGGGCCGGCCAGCACGGCCGGCAGCCGGCGGACCTCGTCCCCGCCGGTGCGCAGGTCGCGCACGCCGCCGAGGTGGTCGAGGTTGCCCAGCTGCGCGGACATGCCGCGGGTGGCCGGCCGGTAGGTGGGGGAGCAGGCCAGCGGCGACCACCAGACCAGCCGGTACCCCAGCCGGGACAGCCGGGCCGTGCCGCGGGCCATCGGCGTGCAGTCCCCGCGCTCCAGGCCGTCCGACACGATGATCACCAGCGCGCCCCGGGCCAGCGCCAGGAAGCGCGGGTTGTCCAGGAACTGGCCGAGGGCGGCGCCGATCGCGGTGCCGCCGTCGATGTCCAGCGCCTCGTCCGACAGCGCCCGCAGGGCCCGGTCCGGGTCCGGAGTGGACAGTGCGGCGGTGACCCGGGTGAGCCGGGTGCCGAAGGTGAAGACCTCGGTACGGCCGGGGGCGCTGTGCAGCGCGGCGTGCGCCAGCCGCAGCAGCTGCGGGGTGTGCTGCTTGACCGAGCCGGACACGTCGACCAGCAGCAGCAGCCGGCGGGCCCGGTACGGGCGGACCAGCCAGCGCAGCTCGGCGATCTCGCCGCCGTTGCGGCGGGCCTGCCGCCAGATGTGCCGCATGTCCAGCCGGCGCCCGGACCGGGCCGGGCGGTGCCGCCGCGACGGCGTGCTGGGCCGGCAGGCCCGCCAGGCCGCGTCCAGGGTGCGCAGCTGGTCGCGCTCGCCGGGCGTCGCCGCGCCGAACGCCCGCCGCCCGCTGGTCGGGAGATCGCTGGCCTCGACACCGCTACCGGCGGCGGCGTCCTGCGGCGGCAGGTCGGCGTCCCCGCGCGGGTTCGGCGCCGCCACGTCGCTGTCCTCGGCCGGCGGCGCGACGGCCCCGGGGGTGGGCCCGGACCGGAACCACGCGTCGAAGACGCCGTCGAACGCGGGCACGTCCCCGATTCCGGTCAGCAGCGTGATCCGGGCGCGCCAGTAGAGCGCGGTGACGTCCCGCGGCGGCGACCCGGCGACCGCGCGCAGGAAGTCGGCCTGCTTGGGCGGCACGGCGCCGATGCCGGCCGCCCGCAGCGCGGTCAGGAAGCCGTACAGGTGCTCCTCGGCCAGCCGGCTCGGCTCAACCACCGTCGAACAGCTCCCGGGCGCGCTCCCGGACCAGGACGGTGTCCTCCTCGTCCTTGATCAGCAGGCCGAGCGCCCGCCGCAGCGCCCGCGGCCAGCTGTCGCCGGCGCTGGCCAGGGTGGCGGCGCCGCGGGCCCACTCGACCGACTCGGCGATGCCGGGCCGCTTCAGCAGCGGCAGCGCCCGCACCTGCTGAACCGCCCGGACCAGTGCCGTGGCGGCCTCCTCGGCGAGGCCCGGCACCTGGGCGCGCACGATCGCCCGCTCGCGCGCCGGGTCGGGGAACGGGATCCAGTGGTAGAGGCACCGCCGCTTCAGCGCGTCGTGCAGCTCCCGGGTGCGGTTGGAGGTCAGCACGACCACCGGCGGCACCGCGGCCCGCAGCGTGCCGAGCTCCGGGACGGTGAGCTGGAAATCGCCGAGGAACTCCAGCAGGAACGCCTCGAACTCGCTGTCGGCCCGGTCGATCTCGTCGATCAGCAGCACCGCGCCGGGCCGGGACCGGACCGCCCGCAGCAGCGGGCGCGGCAGCAGGAACTCCTCGCTGTACAGCCGCCCGACGTCCAGGCCGGCGTCCGGGCCGGCGGCCTCGGCGGCGCGGACCTGCAGCAGCTGCCGGGGATAGTCCCACTCGTACAGGGCGTGGCCGGAGTCCAGCCCCTCGAAGCACTGCAGCCGGATCAGCTCGCGGCCGAACACCCGGGAGAGCACGGCGGCGACCTCGGTCTTGCCGACCCCCGGTTCACCCTCCAGCAGCAGCGGCCGGTGCAGCGTCAGTCCCAAGTGGACAGCGGTGAGCAGCCCCTCGTCGGCGAAGTACCCCTGCTGGCGGAGCGCGATCTCAAGAGCCGGCTCGTCCAGGTCGTACCCGGGCCCGGCCCCGCCGGCCGTCACGAGCTGGCCTCCGAAGTGAGCATCGCAGGTGCCGTCTGGGGCGCCGCGGAGCGGAACGGAGGAGGCCAGCGGGCCAGCACGGTCACAACTGCTGGTGCTCCGACGTCATCAGGTGGGTCCGCTGCGAGGTGTGCGCGCCGGCGTCCGCGGCGGCCGCCTTCCCCGGCTCCGAACCGAACGCGGCGGCCCGGGCCGCCTCGTCGTCGAAGTACATCTCGTTCACCGAGTCGTAGGCCGCGTCGTCGCTCTGCGCGACGCTGACCGAGTACCGGCGCAGCCCCGGCAGCCGGCGGGCGAACTCGATGTGCTCCTCGACCACCCACCGGTCGAAGTCCGCTTTGGACATACCGTCCGCGCGCTTGAGCAGCGAGATGACCTTGAGCATGTACCGGCTCTCCTCGTGGTGATGGGCTAGGCGGGGCCGCGCAGCGCGTCCAGGCCGCGCAGCACCCGCTCGGGGGTGAACGGCATGCGCTCCAGGCGCACGCCGCAGGCGTCGAAGATGGCGTTCGCGATCGCCGGGATGGGCGCGTTGGCCGTCATCTCGCCGATGCCTTTCGCGCCGTACGGGCCGTTGCCGGCCGGGCGTTCGAGGAAGGCGCTGTGCAGCGCGGGGATGTCGGCCGGGCCGGGCATCAGGTACTCGCTGAAGTCCGTCGGGCCGTGGTCGCGGTCCGGGTAGTACGGCTCGGTCGTCTCGAACAGCGCGTGTGACATGCCCATCCAGGCACCACCCTCGACCTGCTGGCTGGCCATCGCGGGGTTGATCGCGCGGCCGACCTCGTACGCGTTGTGCAGTTCCAGTACCTCGACCACACCGGTCTCGTCGTCGACCTCGACCACCGCCACCGTGCAGGCGTGCGCCTGGCAGGAGTCCGGGTCCATCTCGCCGGTCTCCGGCACGACGCCGCTCGGCTCCTTCAGGAAGATGCCGCGGCCGGAGATCGTGCGGCCGTGCTTGAAGTGCGCGGCCAGCGCGAGATCGGTGATGTGGATCTTCTTATCATCCGAGCCGACGAGTGTGATGAAGCCGGTGCCGTCGGTCTCCAGGTCGGCGGCGTCGACCTCCAGTTCCTCGGCCGCGACCTCGAGCATCACCTCGCGCGCCTCGCGGGCGGCCATGATGACCGCGTTGCCGACCCGGTGGGTACCGCGGCTGGCGAAGGTGCCCATGCAGTGCGGCCCGGTGTCGGTGTCGGCGGTGTCCACCAGGATGTTCCCGAACGGCAGCCCGAGCGTCTCGGCCGCGCACTGGGCGACCACGGTCGTCAGCCCCTGGCCGAGGTCCACTGAGGACAGTGAGATGACGAAGGTGCCGGTGGTGGTGGCGTGGATCAGCGCCTGCGACGGGTCACCGCCCAGGTTCATGCCGGTCGGGTAGTTCACCGACGCGTAGCCCCGCCCGCGCAGCATCGCCATCGCTCAGGCCCCATCCCGGCTCGCGGCTTCCCGGCTGGTGGCCGGCCGGCTGGTGGACGACATCCGGCGGTACGCCTCCGGCAGCTCGTGGCCGACCATGGCGGCCGCCTTCTGGATGACCTCCACCAGGGCGGTGCCCTCGGCGACCTTCCGGTGCGCCTTCAGGTCCCCGTCCCGGTAGGCGTTGATCAGGCGCAGCCGCAGCGGGTCCATGGCCAGCGCCCGGGCGATCCGGTCCATTTGCGACTCCAGCGCGAAGTCGGCGATCGTGACGCCGAAACCGCGCATCGCGCTGGACGGGGTCCGGTTGGTGAAGACGCAGTGCGCGTCCACCCACACGTTCGGGATCGTGTACGGGCCGGGCAGGTGCGCGGCCGCTTTTGTCGTGCCGTACGGGCTGTGCCGGGCGTAGGCGCCGGCGTCCACGTACAGGGTGATCTTGCGGCCGGTGATCCGGCCGTCGGCGCTCACCGCGTCCTTGATGTAGATCCGCTCGGCGGCCCGCGGCGAGGAGACCTGCATCTCCTCGTACCGGCTGTAGACGAACTTGACCGGCCGGTCGGTCAGCATGCTCGCCACGCAGGCGACCGGTTCGACGACCACGTCGACCTTGCCGCCGAACCCGCCGCCGACCGTGCCGCCGACGATGCGCAGCTTGTTGAACGGCGTCCGCAGGATCAGCGCGGTGTTGTCGAGGGTGAAGAAGCACGCCTGGGTGTCGGAGTGGATCCGCAGCCGGCCGTCGGGCTGCGGGACCACGATGCAGCCGGTGGTCTCGGTGGGGGCGTGCTCGATCGGGGCGGACTGGTAGCGCCACTCGAAGACGTGGTCCGCCGCGGTGAACGCCTGCTCGACGTCGCCGAACCGGACCCGCCGGCAGTGGTGCCCTTCGTAGCTGAAGTAGTTGCGGCCGTGGTACTCGTTGACGATCGGGGCGCCCTCGGCCAGCGCCTCCTCGACGTCGAAGACCGCGGGCAGGTCGGTGTAGTCGACGGTGATCCGCCCGACCGCCTGGTACGCGGCGGCCTCGGTCTCGGCCAGCACCGCGCAGATCGGGTCGCCGAGGTAGCGGACGGTGTCCTCGGCCAGGATCGGCTCGTCGTCCGGCCCGACGCCGATCAGCTTCAGCGGCGTGTAGAGGTTGTTGGGGATGTCGGCGGCGGTGAGGATGCGCACCACGCCGGGGGTTGCGAGTGCCGCCGCCAGGTCCAGGTTGCTGAACCGCGCGTGGTGCCGCTGCGAGCGGAACATCTTCAGGTGCAGCAGGTCCGGCGGGGCGAGGTCCTCGAAGAACCGGGTCCGGCCGGTGACGTGCCCGAGCGCGTCCGAGCGCTGCACGACGGTGCCCACGACGGCGAGGTCGTCGGTCCGCTCGGCGCTGAAGAAGGTCTTGTCGATCGGGTCGGCCCGGTAGCTCATCGGGTGCTCACCCCGGCTGCTGCTGGCGCCGCGCCGGCTGCGGCCGGTGCGGCGCCGGGCGCGCGGTCGCGGCGGCGCCGGGCGGCGTCCAGGATCGCGGCGACGATCGGCTCGTATCCGGTGCACCGGCAGACGTTGCCGGAGATGGCCTCGACCACGTCGGCCCGGGTGGGGTCGGGGTCGCGGTCCAGCAGCGCCTCGCCGACCATGATCATCCCGGCGGTGCAGAAGCCGCACTGGGTGGCGAAGCCGTCGATGAACGCGCTCTGCACCTCGTCCAGCTGGCCGTCCCGGGCGACGCCTTCCAGGGTGCGCACCGACGTGCCGTCGACCGTCTCGACCGCGATCAGGCAGGACGGCACCGGCGCACCGTCCAGCAGGACGGTGCAGGTGCCGCAGGAGCCCTGGGCGCAGCCGCGCTTGGCCGCCATCAGCCCCAGGCTGTCGCGCAGGCTGCCGAGCAGGGTGCTGCCGGGCCTGGCGATGAACTCCTGCGACCGGCCGTTGACGACGAGCGAGACGATCTGTGCCGGCATGTCGGTCCTCCGGGTCGCGACGTCGGTGGGTCAGCCGATCGGTGGGTCAGCGAGCAGGGCGCGGCGCAGGTGCACGGGCAGCACCCGCCGGCGGTACCAGGCGCTGGCATAGGCGTCGTCGGCCGGGTCGATGTCGGCCTGGGCCGCCTGGCCGGCCGCCGCCACGGCATCGCGGTCCAGCGGGCGGCCGGTCAGGCTCCGCTCGGCGGCGACCGCGCGGACGGGCCGCGGCGCCACGCCGCCCAGGGCGATCCGGGCGGCGGTCACCACGCCGCCGTCGGTGCGCACGACGGCGGCGACCGCGACGATGGCGGCCGAGTTGAGCTTGCGCCGCATCGCCTTGTGGAAGAACCAGGCGCCGGCCGGGGGGAGTCGGACGGTGACCGACGTGACCAGTTCGCCGGCGGCCGGGCCGGTCCGGAACAGCTCGTCGACCGGGCACTGTCGCGGTCCGGCCGGGCCGGCGACGCCGACGGTGGCGTCGAGCGCCAGCAGGCAGGCGGCGAAGTCGCCGTAGGGCTGCGGGGCGAACAGGTTGCCGCCGACGGTGGCGAGGTTGCGGATCGACGGCGCGGCGATGGCGTGCACGGCCGCGGCCAGGAAGCCGAGCTCGGCGTGTTCGCCGACCTCCGCCAACGTGGTGGCGGCGCCGATGCGCACCGACCCGCCGTCGGGCTGGATGCCGCCCAGGCCGGCCCGGCGCAGGCTGATCAGCTCGACATCACCGACCGCGCCGGTGTTCACCTGCGGCATGACGATGGTGCCGCCGCCCATGATCCAGCCGCCTCGCGCGGCCAAGTCGACGGCGGCGTCAACGGACGCCGGCACCCGCACTGCCGTGATCATCGACACCTCCGGCGTCGGCAACGGCCGATCCTCTCAGCAGTTGCATCGAGAATCGATAGTCGATCTAGCCGACTGTATGGGCGACGTACGGCCAGGTCAAGAGGCCGCGGATGGGGCGAGGCCCGCCGGGGGAGTGTCGGTTAGGCTCCTGGGCATGGCCTCCGGCGGGACGGCGAAGCTGCTCGGCGGCAGGCCGCTGTCCCGGCTGATCCGCGACGCCCTGGTGGAGCGCATCGTCTCCGGGGGCATCGAGCCGGGCGCCCGGCTGGTGGAGACCCAGCTCGCGGCCGAGTACGGCACCAGCCAGGCGCCGGTCCGGGAAGCCCTGCGCGAGCTCGAGGCCGTCGGGATGGTCGAGATCCGGCCGCGCCGGGGGACTTTCGTCCGCCCCTTTGTCCAGCAGACGCTGCGCGAGAGCTACGTCGTCCGGGCCGCCCTGGAGGAGACCGCGACCCGGCTGGCCATCCTCGCCGGCACCGTACCGGCGGCGGAGCTGAAGGCGGCCGTCCAGGCGATGCGGGCGGCGGCGCGGTCGGGCGACGCGCACGCGGCGGCACGCGCGAGCGTGGCCTTCCACCGCCATGTCGTGCTGGCCGCCAACAACGAACTGCTCGCGATCTCCTGGGAGGCGCTGCAGATCGAGGCGCGGACCTCGGTGGCCATGGTCGCCGCCGGGCTGAGCCTGACCGAGATCGCCCGCGACCACGCCGAGCTGCTCAAGTCCATCGTGGACGGTGAGCTGGAGACGGCGTGCCGGCACGCCCGCGATCACCAGTGGCGCTACGCGGACCTGCCGCACGACGCGCACGGGCGGCTGCGCGAGACCGCCGGCTGACCCGCCATGCCCACCCGGAAGGCCGCCCCATGACCAGGTCGCCCGGCGGCCCCCGCCGCTCCGCCCCCCGATCGCTGCCGCTGGCTGCGATGCTCACTCCGGGAGCCACCTCATGACCACCGTTGTGCTCGTCGGGACGCTGGACACCAAGGGCAGCGAGTACGACTGGCTGCGCGACCGGGTGCGCGAGCTCGGCTGTGACGTGCTGCTGGTGGACGCGGGCGTGGGTCCGGGCCGGAGCGCGGCCGCGCCGGACGTCGACGCGGCCCGGGTGGCGGCGGCCGGCGGAGCCGATCTGGAGCGGCTGCGCGCGGCCGGCGACCGGGGCGCCGCCGTCCGCGCGATGGCCGAGGGTGCCGCCGTCGTGCTGGCCGAGCTGTACGCCGCCGGCCGGCTCGACGCGGTGCTCGCCGTCGGCGGCAGCGGCGGCTCGGCCATCGCGGCCAGGGCCGTCCGCGACCTGCCGATCGGCGTGCCGAAGGTCCTCGTGTCCACAATGGCCTCCGGCGACGTGGCGCCGTACATCGGCGCGAAGGACGTGACGCTGATGTACAGCGTCGTCGACATCGCCGGCATCAACCGGCTGTCCAGGCAGATCCTGGGCAACGCCGCCGCGGCGGCGGCCGGCATGGCCAGGTTCCGCTCCGCCGCACCGGTCGGTGCCGCACCGGTCGGCGCCGGTGCCGACCGGCCGCTGATCGGGGCGTCGATGTTCGGGGTGACCACGCCGGCGGTGGAGGCCGCCCGGGCCCGGCTGGAGGAGCTCGGCTACGAGGTACTGGTCTTCCACGCCACCGGCGCGGGCGGCCGGGCCCTGGAGGGCCTGGTCGACAGCGACCTGCTGGCCGGCGTGCTGGATCTGACCACCACCGAGCTGGCCGACGAGCTGGTCGGCGGGGTGCTGTCGGCCGGCCCGTCCCGGCTGACCGCCGCGGCCCGGCGCGGGGTGCCCCAGGTGGTCGCGCCGGGCGCCATGGACATGGTCAACTTCGGCCCGGCGGAGACCGTGCCGGAGCGGTTCGCCGGGCGGAACTGCTATGTACACAATCCGACCGTGACGCTGATGCGCACCACCACGGCCGAGATGGCGGAGCTGGGTGGCCAGCTCGCCGCGAAACTGCGGGCCGGGCCGGGTCCGGCGGTGGTGTTCGTACCGCGCGGCGGCGTGTCCGCGCTGGACCAGCCGGGGCAGCCGTTCCACGACCCGGTGGCGGACGCGGCCTGCTTCGACGCGATCACCGCCGGGCTGCGCGGCTCACCGGTGCAGGTGGTGACACTGGACGTGCACATCAACGACCCCGCGTTCGGCCTGGCCATGGCCGACCGGCTGCACCAGCTGATCGCCGCGGCACCCCCGGCTGGAGCGGCGTCGGGGGGTCGACCGTGACCGCGGCGGCCGTGGTGGCCCGGCTGCGGGAGACCATCGCGGCCGGGCTGCCGGTGATCGGCGCGGGCGCGGGCACCGGCCTGACCGCCAAGTGCGCCGAGGCGGGCGGCGTCGACCTGATCATCATCTACAACTCCGGCCGCTACCGGATGGCTGGCCGGGGCTCGCTGGCCGGCCTGCTGCCGTACGGGGACGCCAACCAGATCGTGGTCGAGATGGCGGCCGAGGTGCTGCCGGTGGTGCGGGACACCCCGGTGCTGGCCGGGGTCTGCGGCACCGACCCGTTCCGGCTGATGCCGCGGTTCCTCGACCAGCTGGCCGCGATGGGCTTCGCCGGGGTGCAGAACTTCCCCACCGTCGGGCTGTACGACGGGGTGTTCCGGGCCAACCTGGAGGAGACCGGGATGGGCTACCACCTCGAGGTGGACATGGTGCGCCTCGCGGCCGAGCGCGACCTGTTCACCGCCCCGTACGTGTTCGACCCGCGGCAGGCGGAGGCGATGGCACTCGCC
Source organism: uncultured Actinomycetota bacterium (assembly GCA_963714145.1). Lineage (GTDB taxonomy): Bacteria > Actinomycetota > Actinomycetes > Mycobacteriales > CADCTP01 > JBBWZH01. Next base: position 2,000,470 of record OY970235.1, read on the forward strand.
GGCGCGAACCTGCTGGTGCCGCACGTCGGGCTGACCACGAAAGGCAGCATCGGCGCCGGCACCGCGATCTCGCTCGACGAGGCCGCCGAGCGGGTGCAGGCCATGCGGGACGCCGCGGTGGCGGTCCGCCCGGACATCCTCGTGCTCTGCCACGGCGGGCCGATCGCGGAGCCGGCGGACGCGGCCTACGTGCTGGCGCACACCGACGGCGTGGTCGGCTTCTTCGGCGCCTCGTCCATCGAGCGGCTGCCGACCGAACGCGCGATCACCGCGCAGGTCCGGGACTTCAAGGCGATCACCCGCTGACCGCCGCAGCCGTTTTCGCCTTCCCGCTGTTCCCGCCTCACCTGGAGGTAGCGATGCGCATCCGCCCGGACGACGTAGCCTCGATGAGCTTCGACTGGGGCGCCATCAAGTGGTTCGTGACCCCGTGGAGCATCGACGGCGCGGCCAGCAGCCTGGGCGAAGTGATCGTCAACCCGGGTCGCGGCCATGCCCGGCACAACCACCCGACCGCGGAGGAGGTCATCTACGTGATCTCCGGCGAGGCGATGCAGATGGTGGCCGACGGGGAGCCCTTCCCGATCCGGGAGGGTGATGCGGTGCACATCCCGGCCGGCGTCTACCACTCCACCCAGAACACCAGCTGGCGGCCACTGCGGCTGATCGTCACGTACACCCCCGGCGGCGAGGAGAAGGCGCTGGAGGGTGCCCCCGACTTCGGCCGGCACGACGCCGGCACGGTGCCGCAGTGGGCACCGACCGGCAGCCGCTGATCCCCGGCGGCCACTGACCGCGGCCAGCCACGCCGGCCGCGGGTGCCGCTGGCTGGTCAGGCGCCGGGGTCGAGGCGGTAGCCGGAGCCGCGGACGGTGTGGATGGTGCTGCGGTCGAACGGCCGGTCGATCTTGTCCCGGAGGTACCGGATGTACACGTCGACGAGGTTGGAGCCGCCGTCGTAGGCGAAGTCCCAGACGTGTTCGATCAGGTAGGTCCGGGTCAGGGTCTCGCCGGCGCGGCGCATCAGCTCCTGCAGCAGCGCGAACTCCTTCGCCGACAGCGCGATCGGGGTCCGGCCGCGGCGGACGGACCGGTTCGCCGGGTCCAGGACGAGGTCGCCGACGCGCAGCTCGGTGGGCCGTTCCAGCGGGTCGCGGCGGGTCAGCGCGCGGACCCGGGCGAACAGCTCGGCCAGGTCGAACGGCTTGGTGAGGTAGTCGTCGGCGCCGGCGTCCAGGCCGTGCACCTTGTCCTGGACGCCGTCGCGGGCGGTGAGCATGAGCACCGGAACCCAGCGGCCGGCCGCGCGGATCTGCCGGCAGACCTCGAACCCGTCCGGCGGCGGGAGCATCGCGTCCAGCAGCACCGCGTCGTAGTCGGTCTCGGTGATGCTCCACACCGCGTCGGCGCCGGTGCCGACCGCGTCCACGGCGTAGCCCTCGCGGCGCAGGCCACGGGTGAGCATCGCGGCCATCGCTGGATCGTCCTCGACCACCAGCAGCCGCATGCCCCAACCATAGGAGCCGTGGCCGGTCGGAGTGGGCCGGCTCGCGGCCCGGCCGGCGGCGTCCCGCCCACCGCCGGCGGGGTCACGGCCGGGCGGCGCACCCCGCGAGGGCGCGAGGCGGGCATTCACGGTTGGCTCTCCTGGCTGCCCGGCTGGCTGCCCGGCCGGCTGCCCGGCGTCGACAGGTCGACCCGGTGCGCGGGTGCCGGCCCGGCGCCGCTGCCGTTCACCGGCACGAACGGGTTCGCCGGCCCGGGCGGGACGGACGGGTTCGCCAGCTCCGGCGGGACGGGCGGGTTCGCCGGCCCGGGCGGGTTCGCCGGGACGGGCGGGACGGGCGGGTTCGCCGGGACGAGCGGGAAGTGGCAGGCGACCAGCCGTTCGGGGCCGGCGCCGGTGCGGGCGGTGGGGCCGGCGGTGGCGCCGTCCGGCGCTGCCAGCGGCGGCTCGACCCTGGCGCAGATGTCCTGCGCCCGCGGGCATCGGGTCCGGAACCGGCAGCCGCTGGGCGGGTCGAACGCCGACGGCAGTTCGCCGGTGACGCCGGTGCGGGCCTTGGCGGCTTCGAGCGCCGGGTCGGCGACCGGGACCGCGTCGATCAGGCCCTTGGTGTACGGGTGCCAGGGGCCCGCGTACACCGCCGCGGACGGGCCGATCTCGACGATCTTGCCGAGGTACATGACCGCGATGCGATCGGTGAGGTAGCGGACGACGGCGAGGTCGTGGCTGATGAACAGGTAGCTGAGCTCGCGTTCCCGCTGCAGGTCCTTCATCAGGTTGAGGATCTGGGCCTGCACCGAGACGTCGAGTGCGGACACCGGCTCGTCGGCCACGATGAGCCCGGGCTGCAGGGCGAGCGCGCGGGCCAGCCCGATGCGCTGCCGCTGGCCGCCGGAGAACTCGTGCGGGTAGCGCTCGCCGGACGTCCGGGGGAGGCCGACCGCGTCGAGCAGTTCGTCGACCCGCCGGTCCCGGTCCCGGGGCGTGTCGACGTGCTGGATCTCCAGCGGCTCGCGCAGGATCGAACGAACCCGCATGCGCGGGTCCAGGGACGCGTAGGAGTCCTGGAACATGAGCTGGACGTTGCGCCGCTCGACCCGCCGGGCCGCGCCGCGCAGCCGGTCCACCCGGCGGCCGCGGAAGCGGACCTGGCCGCCGCTGGGCTCCTCGAGGCCGACGATGAGGCGGCCCAGCGTGGTCTTGCCGCAGCCGGACTCGCCCACCAGGCCCACCGCCTCGCCACGGTCCAGGCGCAGCGAGGCGCCGGCGACCGCGCTGACCGCGCCGATCCGGCGTTGCCCGAGCACGCCGCCACGGACCGGGAAGTCCTTCACCAGGTTGGTCACCTCGAGCAGCGCGACGCCGTCGGCCGGGATGGGGGTGGTCGGAGCCACCCACCCGGCCCGCGCGACCCGCGGCCGGCCGCCCGGGTGGCCGCCGTCCTGGACCGGGCCGGCGGCGGGCGCCCCGGCCGAGGCGGGGCGGGGGACGAAGCAGGCGTAGCGGTGCTCCCCGGACGGGGGGATCCAGGGCTCGCCCGCCAGCGGCGGGACCTCGGCGCGGCAGCGCGCGACGGCGTGCCGGCAGCGCGGCGCGAAGCGGCACCCGGCCGGCGGGTCGGTGAGGTCGGGCGGCAGGCCCGGGATCGAGTACAGCCGCTCGCCGGTCCCGGCCGCGCGGTCGGGTAGGGCGCGCAGCAGGGCCTCGGTGTAGCGGTGCCGGGGGTGGGCGAACAGTTCGGCCACGCCGGCAGTCTCGACGATCCGGCCGGCGTACATGACCGCGACCCGGTCGGCCCGGCCGGCGATCACGCCGAGATCGTGGGTGACCAGGATGACCGCCATCCCGAGTTCGCGCCGCAGGTCGTCGATGAGCGCGAGGATCTGCTGCTGGATGGTGACGTCCAGCGCGGTGGTGGGCTCGTCGGCGATGAGCAGCTTCGGTTCGCAGATCAGCGCCATCGCGATCATGACGCGCTGCCGCTGGCCGCCGGAGAGCTGGTGTGGGTAGTCGTCGAACCGGCGTGCCGGGCTGGGAATCCCGACCCGGGCGAACATGTCGATGGCCTGCGCCCGGGCCTGCGCCCGGCGGAGCCCGCGGTGCAATCGCAGCGGCTCGGCGACCTGGGTGCCCACGGTCTGGACGGCGTTCAGCGAGGTCGCCGGATCCTGGAAGATCATCCCGATCTCCCGGCCGCGCAGCTGGCAGAGCTCCCGTTCGGACCGGCCGACGAGGTCGCGCCCGGCGAAGACGACCTGGCCGCCGACGATCCGGCCGCCGGGCGGCAGCAGCTGCTCGATGCTCATCGCGGTCATCGTCTTGCCGCAGCCGGATTCCCCGACGATGCCGAGGGTCTGGCCGGCCTCCAGGGTCAGCGACACGTGGTCGAGCGCGTGCACGACCGACCTGCCGAGCGTGATGTCGGTGCTCAGGTCCCGGATCTCCAGTAGCGCCATGCCGGCCGTCACCGCCGCCGGAGCCGGACTTCGACGGCGTCGCGCAGCCCGTCGCCGACGAAGTTGACGGCGACGACCACGACGACGATGGCGATACCGGGTGGGTAGATCAGCCACCAGTAGTCCGGGAAGATGAAGTTCGTGCCGTTGCTGAGCATGCCGCCCCAGTCGGTGGCCGGCGGCGAGATGCCCAGCCCCAGGTAGCCGAGGTAGGCGATCAGCAGGATCGCGTCGGCCACCTGGAAGGTCGCGTTCACGATCACCGTGCCGGCCACGTTGGGCATGATGTGCCGCAGTACCGCCCGCCAGGACGTGCCGCCCATCATCCGTACCGCCTGGACGTACTCGCGTACCCGCAGGGTCAGCGACTCGCCCCGGACCAGTCTGGCCGGGATCAGCCACGCGGTCAGCCCGAGCACCACGATCATCACGGTGACGCTCGGCCGCACGATCGTGACCAGGAACAGCAGCAGGAACAGGATCGGGATGGCCAGCAGCGCGTCGACCACCCGCATCAGGACCGCGTCGACGAGGCCGCCGAAGAAGCCGGCCACCGCACCCCACAGCGCGCCGATCCCGGTGGCGATCGCGGCGGCCGCGAACCCGATCTCGAGCGACACCCGGCCGCCGACCATCAGCCGGCCGAGCTCGTCGTAGCCGGTCTCGTCGGTGCCGAGGGGGTGCCCGGCGCCCGGCCGGAGGGCGGCGTCGGCGAGGTTCACGTCGGCCTGGTTCGTGTGGTAGACGAGCGGCCCGGCGAAGCAGAACAGCACCAGCAGCACCACGATGACCAGGCCGGCGACGGCCAGCCGGTTCTGCGCGAAGACCGCGGCGCCGAGCCGGAGCATGCTCCTCGGCCTGCCGGCCGGCCGGCCGCTCGCGCCGGGGCTCCCCGTCACGGCGTCCGGCGGGCTCGCCGCCGGGCTCCGCACCGGGCCGGCGCCGGGCGGATCGCCGGCCAGGTAAGCCGGATTCAGGCTCACGGTTCCCCCCGGTTCGCTCGGTCGGCCGCAGGTGGCGACGCTGCGCTCACGAGAACCTCACCCTCGGGTCGAGCAGCACGTAGGAGACGTCGGCCAGCAGGCTGCCGACCACGGTGGCTACCGCCGTGACGAGCACCACCCCGAGCTCGACCGGGTAGTCCGAGGTCTGCGCGGCCTGCCAGAACAGCAACCCCATACCGGGGAAGTTGAAGATCGACTCGGTCACCAGCGCGCCGGCGAACAGGGCCGGCAGCGAGAGCCCGACCAGGGTGGCGATCGGGACGAGCGCGTTGCGCAGCACGTGCGCCCGCAGCACCCGCGCGGACGAGCAGCCCTTGCTGCGGGCGGTCCGGACGTAGTCCTGGGTGATGTTGTCCAGGACGGCCGAGCGCATGTAGCGGGAGAAGCCGGCGATGCTCAGCAGCGCCAGCGTGACGATGGGGAGGATCATCGCGCGGAAGTCGGCGAAGATCGGCAGCACGCCATCGGACTGCGGCGCCTCGGCCGGCAGCAGGTTCAGGTCCTGGGCGAACAGCAGCACCAGGATCAACCCGAGGAAGAACGTCGGCGCGGCGTAGCAGACGAACGACAGGCCGGTGGCGGCGTAGTCGAAGATCCGGTTGCGGCGCACCGCCTGGTAGATCCCGACCGGCACCGCGACCGCGATGGTGAAGATCAGCGCGAGCGCGTTGAGGATGAGCGTCTTCGGCAGCCGTTGCCGCAGCAGCGACCCGACCGTCTGGTTGAGCTTGTACGAGAAGCCGAAGTCGCCGGTCAGCCAGCGCCGCAGGTAGTCCAGGTACTGGACCGGGACCGGCCGGTCGAGCCCGTTCTGCTGGCTGAACTGGGCCAGCTGCTGCGGCGTGGCCCGGTTGCCGAGCACCGCCCGGGCCGGGCCGCCCGGCAGGTGGTGCAGCAGGAGGAACACGATGATCGTGACGACGAGCACGACCGCGACCGACTGGGCGACCCGGCGGAGCAGATAGCCGATCATTCCGTCTCCTGTTCCGCCGGGTCGCCACGGTCCGCCGCCCCGCGCACCGGCCGGGCCGGCCCGGCCGGTGCGCGGCGTTCAGAAGTGCCAGGACTCCGGGGTGATGCCACCGAACGGGTTCTGCGGCGTGACGCCGTGCAGCCCGTTGGCCACCTCGGTGAGGCTGTAGGTGTAGTTCGGCTGCCAGATCACCGGCAGCGCCTTCGCCAGCGCGTCCTCGTAGGCCAGCATCGCCGCGGTGCCGCTCTGCACGTTGGTCGCGTGGATCAGGCCGTCGATGCTCGGGTCGCTGAAGCTGCCCGAGTTCGAGCCGGCGCCGCTGCTGAAGATGCTCTCCCCGGTCGGGTAGTAGTCCGGCGAGTAGGCCCAGCCGCCGCCCCAGTTGCCCAGCTGCCACGTGCACTTCGGACCCGAGCACGGCACGGCGGTGGCGGTGACCGTGTTGAACGGCGCCGCGTCGAGGGTGAGCCGGATGCCGACCTGCGCGGCGTTGGACTTCAACGACTGCATCGCGGTGTCGATGGTCTGCTGCCCGCTGGCGTACTGCAGGTCGAAGGACAGCTTCTGGCCGGCGGCGATGCCGGCGCCGCAGTCGGTCGGGCCGGTGCCGGGCCGGGTGCAGGTCGTGGTGCCGCCCGGGACGACGTTCCAGCCGTGCCCGGTCAGGTACGCCCTGGCCGCGTCGAGGCTGAAGGGGTACGGGTTCTGCTTCTCCAGCGTCGAGACGAGCGGGCTGTCCGGGTAGGTCGGGATCGGCCCGGTGGTCGGCACCCCGTAGCCCTTGGCGGCGGCGGTGATGATCGAGTTCTGGTCGACCACGGACTGCAGCGCCTGCCGGAAATACAGCTGCTTGAAGATCGGGCCGACCGTGGGGTTGTTGAAGTTCAGCGGGAAGTAGTTGATCCCGTACAGGAACAGCGGCGCGAGCGAGTAGTTCGAGCCCAGCGGGTTCGGTCCGGCGGTGGCCGGGCCCGACCCCGCCGCCTTCGCCTTCGTGACGTCCTGGGTGGGCAGGTAGCCCACGTCCAGCGTCTGTCCGGAGCGCAGCACGTTGAACTCGGCCGAATCGGTGGTGAACGGCGCCATCACGAGCTTCTTCAGGGTCGGCTTCTGCGCCCCCGAGTACGCCGGGTTCGGTACGAAGCTCAGGTGCCCGTCGGCGTTGAAGCTGGCCAGCTTCCACGGGCCGTCGACGACCTGCCAGAGCGGGTTGGTCGCGTAGGTCGGCAGGTCCTTGGTCTGCGCGAGCATGTACTGGTAGACCGCCGCGCAGCCGCTGACCAACGCCGCGCAGGCGCCGGTGGTGCTGGTGGACGTGACGTCCCAGGCCGTCGGCATCGGCGTGATCTGGCCGAGCTGGTTGTAGGTGAACCACTGCTGGCTGTACGCGGCGTTCAGCTTCAGCACCACCGTGGAGCCGTCCGGAGCGGTCGCCGACGTGACGTTGTCCGGGAACTGTCCCGGTACGTACCCGGCGTAGTTGGCCTTCTCGGCCCGTTCCATGTTGATCCAGAACAGCACGTCGGCCGAGCTGACCTTCTCCCCGTTCGACCACGCGTACGGCTTCAGCGTGATCGTCACCGTTCGCCCGCCGTCGCTGTAGACGGGCAGGTTCGCGAGGCTGAGATCGGGGTTGATGGACGGGCCGCCGGAACTGTCGCCGAACCAGTAGAGCGGCCGGTACATCAACCACTGGAACGTGCTGGCGTTCGTCACGCTGAAGTTCGCGATGGGCGTGAACGGCCAGATCCAGTTGGGCACGGTGTTCGGCGGCAGCGCCCAGGTGGCGACGTCGGCCGTCTTCCCGGGCGGGTTGCCGCCGGTCGGGGTCGAGCCGCCCGACGAGCTCGCGCAGGCCGTACTGGCGAGTGCTACCGCGACCAGGCAGACGCCCAGCCGGTACCGGGAACGGGGTGTGGTCATGTCTGCCAGGCTGGGACGGCCCGGATGAGAGCACCGTGAGAGACGCGGGGGTCGGTGTGGTGCAGCTGCTGCCCCGCTCGCTGCGCGCCCGGCTGGTCGTCCTGTTCGCGGTGGGCACCACCGTCGTGCTGCTGGGCTCGCTGACGCTGCTGTACGCGGTGCTCGACCGGCAGCTGCGCGACGCGGTGGACGCGGATCTGGCCGGCCGCAGCGACGACCTGGCCGCCAGCGTCCGGGCCGGCGACCTCGGCGCGGTGTCCAACGACCTGATGGCACAGCTCTACGCCGGCGGCGGCGGTGTCCTGGCCAGTTCCGCGTCGGTCGCCGGCCTGCGGCTGCTCAGCGCCGGGCAGGTCGGCGCCGTCGGCGCCACCAGCCTGGGCAGCCGGTCACTGCCGCTGGGACACCACGGGCAGTCGGTCCGGGTCCGGTTGCTGACCCGGCGGCTCGGCCCGTCCGGCCCGGTCCTGACGGTGGCGGTGCCGGCCGGCGCCGTCGAGCGGGGCAGCGCCCGGCAGCTGCTCGTGCTGGCGCTGGCCGCCCCGTTGCTGGTCGCGGCGCTGGGCGCGCTGGGTTGGCGGCTGGTGCGGGCGGCGCTGCGCCCGGTCGACCTGCTGACCCGGGAGGCGGCGGCGATCTCGACGCTGGAGACCGGGCGCCGGCTGCCGGCGGTGCCCGGCGACGACGAGTTCGCCCGGCTGGCCGCGACGCTGGACAGCATGCTGGCCCGGCTGGCGGTCGCGTTCGACCGGGAGCGGGCGTTCGTCGACGACGCCAGCCACGAGCTGCGGACGCCGCTGGCCGTCCTGCGCGGCGAGATCGAGCTGGCGCTGGCGGCGCTGGGCGACCCCGCCGAGGTGGAGCAGTCGCTGCTGGCCGCCCGCGGGCAGGTCGACCGGCTGACCCGGCTGGCCGAGGATCTGCTGCTGCTGGCCCGGGAACGGGCCGGGGCGCTGGTGGTCCACCGCGAGCCGGTCGATCTGTCCGAGTTGGCCGTCGCCGAGGTCGCCGCCCTCGGCCCGGTCGTCGGCCTGCGGGTGGACGCGGCGGGCGAGCCGTTGGTCGCCGACGCCGACGCCGGCAGGCTGCGGCAGGTGCTGGCCAACCTGGCGGCCAACAGCGCCGCGGCCGGCGCGGCCACCGCCCGGATCCGGGTCGACGCGGACCGGGGCGCGGCCCGCATCGAGTGGGCCGACGACGGTCCGGGCTTCGCACCCGCCCTGCTGGAGTCGGCGTTCGAGCGGTTCGTCCGCGGCGACAGCGCGCGCACCAGCGGCGGCGCCGGCCTCGGTCTGCCGATCGTCCGGGCTGTGGTGGCCGCGCACGGCGGCACCGTGCAGATCGGCAACGGCCCGCCGCTGGGCGGTGCGGTCGTCACCGTCCGGCTGCCGCTCAGCTGACCGCCCGCCGCCCGCCGCCCGCCGGCGTGGCGACCCGGCAGCGTGGCGGCCCGGCAGCGTGGCGGCCCGGGGGCTGGCGCCCGGGGCGCTGGCGGCCCGGGGGCTGGTGCCCGGGGGCTGGCGGGCCGGCGGCTCTCATCGCCGTCCCATCTTCGCGGCGCACCCTGGCGTCATGCGCACCAACGTCCCGCCTGACGGAGCGGCCCCGGAGCCGGGCACCGCGAGCGGCCTGCCGAAGCCGGCCGCGGCCGACCGCGACCGCGGCAGCTGGCCGACCGATCGGCGCGACCCGGCGCCGAACCGGCGGCCCGGCACCCCTCCCGGCGCTCCGCCGGACCTGCGGCCCGGCGGCCCGGTTGGGCGGGCCGGCCCGCCGAGGCGGCCCGGCCCGGCCTGGCGGCGCTGGCTGGTGCCGGTCGCCATGGTGCTGGCGTACCTGTTCCTGGTCGCGCCGTACCTGACCGGAACACACACAGCCAGCGAGACCTACACCCAGTTCGTCACCGCCGTGGACGCGGGCCAGGTCAAGCAGGTGTCCATCAGCGACACCGGCGCGGTGACCGGGACGCTGACCAGCGGCGCGGCCTTCACCAGCCAGCTGCCCACCGCGCTGGACAACACCGGCCTCGAGCAGGAGCTGCGGGATCACCACGTGGCGATCACGGCCACCACCGCGGGCACCCCGTGGCTGTCGATCCTGCTCAGCTTCGGCCCGCTGATCCTGCTGGTCGGCTTCTTCCTGTGGACCGCGCGGCGGGCCGCGCGCGGCATCGCCAACGGCATCGGCGGCTTCGGCCGGGCCCGTACGAAGGTCATCGACACCGAGCGGCCGACCACCCGGTTCGCCGACGTCGCCGGGTATGCCGGCGCGAAACGCGAGGTCCAGGAGGTCGTCGACTACCTCAGCGACCCGGGCCGGTACGCCGCCCTGGGCGCCACCGGCCCGCGCGGGGTGCTGCTGGTCGGACCGCCCGGCACCGGCAAGACGCTGCTGGCCCGCGCCGTGGCCGGCGAGGCCAAGGTGCCGTTCCTGCCGGTCTCCGGATCAGGGTTCGTGGAGCTGTTCGTCGGGATCGGGGCGTCCCGGGTCCGGGACCTGTTCGCCGAAGCCCGCCGCCGGGCGCCGGCGATCATCTTCATCGACGAGATCGACGCGATCGGCGGCCGCCGCGGCGCCGGCCTGGCCGGCGGCAACGACGAGCGGGAGCAGACCCTCAACCAGCTGCTCGCCGAGATGGACGGGTTCGACCAGGCACCCGGGGTCGTCATCCTGGCCGCGACCAACCGGCCGGAGACGCTCGACCCGGCGCTGCTGCGCCCGGGCCGGTTCGACCGGCAGGTGGTGGTGCCGCTGCCCACCCAGGCCGACCGGGCCGCGATCCTGGCCGTGCACACGGCCGGCAAGCCGCTGGCGGCCAACGTCGACCTGGCCGCGGTGGCCCGCGCGACCCCCGGCTTCTCCGGCGCGGACCTGGCCAACCTGGTCAACGAGGCGGCCATCCACGCGGTCCGGGCGCGCCGGCAGGTGGTCGTCGCCGACGACATCGACGCGGCCCGGGACCGGATCATGCTCGGCCGGCGGGAGGACTCGAACGTCCTGCTCCCGGCGGAGAAGCACGCGGTGGCCGTGCACGAGGCCGGTCACGCGCTGGTCGCCATGCTCAGCCCGCACGCCGACCCGGTCGCCAAGGTGACCATCCTGCCGGCCGGCGCCTCGCTCGGTGCGACCCACCAGCTGCCCGAGGTCGAGCGCCACCTCTACCGCGAGTCCTACCTGCTCGACGCGCTGGCCGTCCGCCTCGGTGGCCGCGCCGCCGAACTGGTCGTCTTCGCCGACGGCTCCACCGGCGCCGCGGACGACCTGGCCAGCGCCACCGACCTGGCCCTGCGCATGGTCGGCGAGTTCGGCCTGTCGGCCCGGATCGGGCCGGTCGGCTACGGCGACCAGACCGCCCACTACCTGCCCGGTCAGCCGGTTGCCGGGCGGCGGTACTCCGAGGCCACCCAGCGACTCATCGACACCGAGGTCGCCGAGCTGCTGCGGGCGGCCGAGGCGGCCGCGGTCACCCTGCTGCGCCACCACCGCCCGGCGCTGGACCGGATCACCGACCTGCTGGTCGAACACGAGACCCTCACCGGTGACCAGGTCCGGGCCGCGCTGGACGAGCCGGCCGGAACCGCCCCGGCCACCGCCGGGCCCACCCCCGGGGCGGTCGCCGACGCCAGCCTGAGCCACCGGTAGCGCCCGGCCAGCAGCGCCGGGCCTACTCCGGCAGGTGGGACACGGCCTCGACGTTGTTGCCGTCGGGGTCGCGGACGAAGGCGCCGTAGTAGTTGCGGTGGTACTCCGGCCAGAGGCGCGGCTCGTACAGCACCTGCGCGCCCGCGCCCACGGCCGCCGCGAAGAAGGCGCGAACCGCCGCCCGATCCGGCGCCGCGAACGCGATGTGGACCTCACGGAAGCCGTCGCCGCTGGTCCGCGGACCGATCCAGAAATCCGGCATCGGCGGGACGCCGAAGCCGATGACCTCCCCGAAGTCCAGCACCCGCCCGCCGCCGACCGGTGCGAGGACCGCGTCGTAGAACGCCGCACTCACTGCCACGTCAGCGCACTGGACCGACAGATGATCAAGCATAGGGACATCCTTACCACCCCCGGAGGTCCGCCGCAGCCGCATCCCGCACCTGGCCGCGGCGCGGGGGTGCCCGGCGCTCAGCCGGCCGAGGGGTGCAGCAGCGGGGTGAAGCCGGCCGCGATCGTCGCGACCGTGGCCGGTGGCGTCAGCACGGCCACCGCGGTTTCCGGCAGCGCGCGCCGCTCGGCATAGCCGGCCGGCGTCCAGCGCAGCAGCTCGCCGCGGCGCAGCAGCCAGGGGTGGCCGTCAGCGAGGATCATCACGCCGTCCGGCAGCGTCGCCGGGTCGGCCGGCCGGGTCTGCCGCCGGCCGCCGACCGGGCGGCGCTCCTCGTGCAGCACGTCGTCCATCTGCTCGGCCCGGGGCAGCTCGGGCAGCTTCCTGGTCTCCCGCCACAGCCGGCGGAACCGCTGGTAGTCGGCGTACCGGCACTTGCCGCACGGCCGGTGCCCGGCCGCGAACGCGACCGCTTCGTCCAGGAAGAACAACTCGGTATAGCGGTGCGGGCTCATGATCGGCCGGCGCCTGCCGCGGAATTCGAGCACGCAGGTGAGCCACCGGCGCACCTGCGCGAACCGTACTATCCGGCGCTGCTCGTCGTGCAGCACCCCGCGATTCCCGAGGAGACTGCCGCGGTCTTCGACGGCGATCAATTCCCCGGTCGGAGTGACCCTGTTCTGCAACGGCATGCGGCCAGCCTAACCGCGCCCCAGCGGGCGAAGAAGTCTGTCGGCCCGGTCGTCCGGGCGCACTGAAACGGGCCCGGAGTGCGCGCCGGGAATGCGGATCGGCGGGCCCGGTCAGCCGCGCAGATCGCCCAGTGCGTTCGCGTAGTCGAGCGATTCTTCGAGGTGGAACGCGATCTGCCGGGGCGACCAGGCACCGGCGTCGTACCGGTCGAGTTCCTGGTCGGTCAGGGCCCGCAGCCGCACGTCGAACACCTGGGCGAGGCGGGTCAGCCGGCTGCGTGTCTCGTCCAGATCGTCCGGGGTGAACGGGGCGAGGTCGGCCGGCGTGGTGATCGCCGAGGCGTGCCAATGGTCCGGGATCGTCGGCAGTCCGGCCAGCCGCGCCTCGATTTCGGCGAGATGGTCGATGAGGTGATCGGCGACCCGGCGGATCGCTTTGTGCGGGGTGTAGACGCGGCCGGCTACCGGCCGCGGCTCGCCGTCCCACGCGGTCCACGTCCCGGCCAGCTCGAGCACCCGGTCGACCATCGCGGTCACCACCGCAGCCGGATGGCGAGCGTCGGTCGGGGGTGCGTCGGACATCGCTACTCCTCAGCTGTCGCATTCGCCGCGGATGTTAGCCGGTTACCCCGGACAATTTCGGCGCGGCCGGCGAGTGCCGTGGCCGGGCGAGGTATTAGCCCGGCTCCGCCGCGGCCGGTGACCGGCTCCGCGACTTCGCCGCCCAGCCCACCACGGGCACGACCAGCAACACCGCCTCGATCGCCGCGGCCCACCCGAATATGGTCCGCACCGACCCGGACCGCTCCAGCAGGTAGCCGCCCAGCAGCGCCCCCACCGGCAGGGCCGTGTACGCGACGGCGCGGGTCACCGACGCGGCCCGCCCGATCGCGTCCGCCGGGATCAGCTTGCTGCCGCGCGGTGAAGTACGCGACGACGACGAACGACGTGGAGACGCCCTGGATCGTCCACGCCACCAGCACCATGGGCCAGTGCGGCCAGAGCACCGGAAGGCACATGGCGAACGCGGAGATCGCGACCCCGACCCAGAGCGCGGCCCGGGTGCCGACCCGCTCGATCAGCCGGGGCGCGAGCATCGCCCCGATCACCGAGCCCGCCCCCTGGCCGGCGAACACGATGCCGACGGCGATCCGGGGCAGCTCTTCGACGTTCACCGCCAGGTAGAACAGGTTGCCCTCGATGACGAAGATCGCAAGGTTCCCGATCGTGATGACCGCCGCGCCGATCACGACGAAGCGGCTGCTGAGCACGATCCGGATCCCGGCCACGAAGTCGGCACCGATCCCGCGCAGCCCGCGGGCGGCCGGTGTCGTCGTCGCCGGTCGCCGGTAGCTGATCGAGGCCACCAGGAGCGCCGACGCGATGAACGTGACCGCGTTGGCCAGCGACGCGGCGGTGGCTCCGACGGCCACGACGACCGCGGCGCCGGCCACCGGGCCGAGCAGGGTCAGCAGGCTGTCGACGGCCTGGGTCCACGAGTTCAGCCGGACCAGCCGCGGCCCGCGGTACTTGTCGACCAGCAGGCCCTGGAACGCGGGGAAGTAGAACGGCCGGACGCAGGCCAGCGCGAAGACGCTGAGGTAGAGCAGCAGGAGCGACGGCCGGGCGAAGGACGCGACGACCGCGATCTCGACCGCGATCAGCGCCGACAGCAGGTCACAGCGGACCATCACCCGGCGCCGGTCGGCCCGGTCGGTGAGCACGCCGGCCACCAGCCCGACCAGGATGTACGGGATGAACTCCAGCGTGTAGGCGAACGCGGTCGAGACCGCGGACCCGGTCGTCTGCAGGACCAGCAGCGGCACGGCCAGGCGGTAGATCCAGTCGCCGGTGGACGAGACCGCGAACGCCGCCCGCAACCGCCACGCCCGGTCCTCGACCGCCTCCCCGTCGTCCCCCTCGGTCCGGACGGACCGACCGTCGGCCTCGCTGCTCACTGTGCCTCCAGTTCGCTGCGCTCCGCACCGCTCACTCTGCTAGCCAGCTCGCGGCGCTGCGCGCCAGACGCGACGTCTTCCCTCGGCACCGCGCAGCGACTTCGTCGGCGCGTTGCCTCAGTCCAGACGCCGCTGCGCTCCGCGCCGCTCACACCGCCATCTCGGGTCGGTGGGCCTGCCAGCGGACCGGCAGTCGGGCCGTGACGCCGGCGCAGCTGGGGCAGTCCGGACGGCGCTCCCAGGTCTCGCGCAGCACGGGTTGCGGCTCGTGGAACGACGTCTGGATCAGCCGGCCGAGGCCGTACGGCGCGGCGATCCCGGTCACCATCCGGACCAGGTCGCCGATCATCGTGCTCAGCACCGGCAGGATCGCGCCGTCGAAGGCCGACCGGTCCTCGCTGAACGTGTGGCCCGCCTCGGCCATCCCCTCCAGGTGGTCCAGAACCATCGACGAGGTCGGGTCGGTCTCCCGGACCGTGGAGTACCAGCACTCCAGGCACCCGGAGACGCCCGGGATCACGGTGTACTGGAAGGTGCGGTCGCCGTCCACGCCGCCGACGAGGAACGAGGCGCCCGAGCGCAGACAGCCCTCGTTCACCCAGTGCAGCACCTGCATCCGCGGCCGGTCGACGGCGACGAGCGCGACATCCCGGTCCCGGGTGAGTTCGTACACGTCGTCGGCGGAGGTGATCCGGGCCGCGATCGGGTCGATCCGCGCGTCGCTGTTCAGCGCGCGGGCCCGGCGGGCGGCGACGTCCACCTTTCCCTGGCCGAGCACGGTCTCGTCATAGATGATCTGCCGGTTGAGATTGGACAGCGTGATCGTGTCGAAGTCGACGATGCGAACGTCGGTAAAGCCGATCGCGACCGCGTCGAGCAGCGTGTGCGACCCGATGCCGCCAATGCCGAACAGCACGAGTCTGGTGTCCTTGATGCGCCGCTGGAACTCGAACTTCGAGCGGCCGAGCGTCGCATAGGTTTCCAGGAATCCGAGGTTGCGGTCCCACCGCTCGAGTTCGCGGGCGGTGAAGTCGGCGCCGGTGTCGGTGGCGTCCTGGATCAGCCGCTCGGCGTCGAGTTCGGCCAGTGCCTCCTCGACCTCGCCGGCTGTCACGTCCGCGTACTCGCGGGCGAGCGCCAGCCCGACCTCGCCGACCGTCCGGGTGCCGTCGAGCAGCCGCAGCAGCGCGGCGACCCGGCCGTCGGGGTCCTCGAAGGAGGTCAGCTCGCCGCTGAGCCGGAAGTGCACGGCACCGCCGTGGACGAACCACGGCACGTTGTTTTTGACCACTGGCAGTACCATTGCCGTCCCTTCGGATCGGGCTTCGCTCGAGAAGAAAAGGGGGTTCGGCGGGGCGCCTATCACGCGCCCCGCCGAACGCGATCCACTACGCGGCGCTGGCGCCGGCGGCGATGCTGTACCGCTTCTTCGACTTCTTCAGCATGGTGTTGCACCTCCTTCCGCTGACTCGCGCGTCAGGACCTCCCGAGGGCGCCCTCGGGCTCGTTCCTGACGGGTCGGTTCAGGCCGGTACGGTGCGCCAGAAAACCCAGCGCCTCGCCGTACCGGAGTAGGCGCTGCTCGCGCACACGCTGGCCGTGTCCACCGGTCGCGTGCACCCGGAGCAGGATGGGCGCGCCCGAGACGGACGCGTCCTGGAGGGCCGCGCACATCTTGCGGGCGTGGGCGGGGTCGACCCGCTCGTCGTCGGCCTCGACGACGAACAGCGTCGCCGGGTAGGCGGTGCCGGCCCGGACATGCTGGTACGGCGAGTACCCGAGCAGCCAGCCGAGTTCCGTCGGGTCCTCGGCGGTACCGAACTCGTCGACCCACAGCCCGCCGAGGCCGGAGTGCTCGTACCTGGCCATGTCCGTCAGCGGCGCGATGCAGGCGACCGCGGCGGCGACATCCGGCCGCTGGGTGAGCGCGGCCGCGACGAGCAGCCCGCCGGCGCTCTCGCCCATCAGGGCGAGCTGCCCGGGCGTCGTCCGGCCGGAGGCGACCAGGAAGTCCGCTGCCGCCAGCAGGTCGTCGATCCCGCGCTGCTTGTGCTCGCGCATGCCGGCCTGGTGCCAGGCCTCGCCGTACTCGCCGCCGCCGCGGACGCCGGCGAACGCGAACACCCCGCCCTCGGCCGCCCAGGACAACGCGGCCGCGTAGTAGTGGCCGAGGTCGGTGTGCCCGAAGGCGCCGTACGCCTGCAGCACGGTCGGGACCGGCGCCCCGGCGGGCGACCCGGCCGGGCGCACCACGGTCATCGGGATCCCGGTCCCGTCCGGGGCCTGGTAGGTCAGCCACTCCAGGGCCAGCGGCGGATCGGTGACCCGCCGGCTGGGCCGCCATTCGGCCAGCCGGCCGGTGTCCGGTCGGTACCGGTGGACCCCCGGTGGCGTCAGCGGGTCGCAGTAGCGCAGCCACGCCGCGGGCGGCGTCGACCCGCTGGTCAGCTCCGTGATCAGGCCGGGCCCGGGCAGCGGGACCTCCGCCGCCAGCTGGCCGGTTCGGGCGTCGTGCCGGGTCAGCGCACTGCGGCCGCCGTCCTCCCAGACCGCGAGCAGAACGGGGTCGACCTCGTCCAGCACGGCGAAGCCGGCGAGGGTCCGCCGGTCGTGCTGCGGAACCAGTGTGGTCTGGACCTGTTCGGCGCCGAGCCGGACGGTCCGGATCTCGCCGCGCGGCGCCTGCGCGTCGGTGAGCACGTAGAGCAGATCGTCGGATCCGAAGTGGACAGTCGAGAGCCCGTCGTCCAGCGCGGGGAGTTGCCGCCAGGCGGTGCGGCGGGTGTCGCACACCCAGGTCTGCCCGCGGGCGGACAGGCCGCTCGTGCAGACCGCCACCACCCAGCGGCCGTCGGCGCTGCCGCTGAGCTCCGTTTCCGTCGTGTCGCCCAGGACCGCGTCCAGGACCAGTTCGGCCGGCTCGTCACTCGTGGCCGGGACGGCCAGCACGGTGTCCCCGCCGTCGCCGTCGCCGCTGTCATCGCCCGCGCCGGGCGGGCGGCCGGTCAGGTAGAGCAGGTCGTCCGAAACCCAGGCCACCGAGGCGAGCCGGTCCAGCGGCACCGGCCGGCGCAACTGCCGCCCGCTGTCGACGTCGAGCACCAGCAGCCGCAGCGTGTCGTCGCCGGACCAGCGCTGCACGGCGAGCCGGGTGCCGGCCGGGCTCGGCACCCAGTCCTCGATCAGGTCGCCGGTCGGGGCATCGGACCCGCCGGTCTGCAGCAGCACCCGCTGCCCGCGCCCGTCGTCGACGAGCAGTCGGACGATGCTGCCCTCGCGCAGCGTGCAGAACGTGCGCGCGCCGCGCGGCACCGGAGCGGAGTACTCGTCGGACGAGGTGAAGACGTCCAGCCACCGGGTGAACGTCGCGATGGATGTCCACTCCGGGCTCTGCGCGGCCCACAGCCGGCGCTGCTCGTCGAGCCAGGCGGCGGTCGCCGGCGAGTCCCCGTGCTCCAGCCAGCCGAAGCGATCCGCGGCCGGCGGGGCAGTGGTACCTCCTGGTCCCGCACCTACCTGGCCCATGCGATAGCTCCCGTAATGCATGGCGCAGTGCCGCTATCGGCATGACTGCGCTCTAATAGTCGTCCGCCTCCCATGTCAAAGTTGACATCGCGGACGCTACGCGGCGCCGAAACTGAAGAAAACCCTTAACCGACTTATCTGCACGATAGGGCATTTCTCATCAGATACCAGTTCTAACATGCCTAAGGTGGGACGTCTCACCGTCCAGTCTCCAGGGAGCGCCATGGCCGACAACGACGTCACCGTGCTGGCACTTGGCGACGTCTTCCTCGACCGGCCCGATCCGGCGAGCGCGTTCGAGGCGGCGGGGGAGCTGTTCGCGGTGGCCGATATCAGGTTCGCCAACAACGAGGGCGCGTACGCGGACGGCGTCGACCCGGTGCCCAACGCGCGGCCGCCGGCGGTAGCGGCCCGCCGCAACGCGACGGCGCTGCGCGGCGCCGGCTTCGATGTCCTCTCCGTCGCCAACAACCACATCCTCGACGCCGGCTACCCGGGCCTGCACTCGACGCTCGCCTGCCTGCAGGAGGCGGGGGCGCGTCCGGTCGGCGCCGGCGCCGACCGGACGGCGGCGTACCGGCCGGTGATCGTCGAGCGCCACGGCCGCACCGTCGCGTTCCTCGCGTTCTCGTCCGTGTTCCCGGCCGGATACGAGGCGCGCGGAGCGATGCCCGGCCTCGCCCCGCTGCGGGCACACAACGCGTACGTGCCGGCGATCCTGCACGAGTGGGCGCCAGGGATGGCTCCACGGGTGATATCGCTGCTCGATGGGAGCGACGCCGAGCGCGCCGAGGAGGCGATCGCCGGCGTCCGGGAGCAGGCCGACGTGGTCGTGGTGAGCTGCCACTGGGGCGACTTCAGCCGGCCGCACCTGGTCACCGAACACGAGCGGGAGTGCGCCGAGCTGTTCGTGGACGCCGGTGCCGATGTCGTGCTCGGCCACCACCAGCACACGCTGCGCGGCGTGCAGTTCTACGACGGCCGACCGGTCCTGTACGGGCTCGGGCACTGGGCGATGGACCTGCCCCGGCTGGGTGACTGGCTGGCCGGGGAGGGCCTTCCGGTGGATGGGTCCGACGCGCTCGCGCTCTACGGAGCACACGGCGTCTACCCGCGGGCGGACTACCCGTTGCTGCCGTTCCACCCGGACTCCCGGCTGACCGCGGCGGCGCTGCTGACGATCCGCGAGTCCGGTGGCACCGACGTGGTCTTCGTGCCCGCGCACATCCAGCCGTCCGGACGCACGGTCCCGGTCGGGCCGGACCAGGCGGAGGGCCTGCTGGTCGCGGAGTACCTGCGGGCCGCGACCGCGGCGACCAATGCCATGGTGGGGGAGTGGCGACAGGTCACCCCGGCGATAGCGGGCCTGCCGGTGCTGCCACGGGGTAAGGGTCCAGTCGAGCAGTAGCACCCGGCCCCCGCGGCCGGCCCAGCGCGCTCGTCCGGCATCGGCCCGGTGGGATCGCATGGCTGACCTCGCCCTGGCCCGGCTGGTTGTCGGCACGCTTCCGGGAACGGACGGCGACGTCGCGGAGCTGGCCGCCATCGCCGCCGAGGGCCGGAAGCTCAGCGAGCAGGAGTGGACCGAGCTGCTCGCCCGGCACGACCAGTACCGGGCGGAATAGCGCCCGGCTGCCGGAAGGCGCCCGCGATGGCCGGTTGGCGGTTCGCGTAGGTCATGCCGAGCAGGTTGTGCACGGTGGCGAGGGTGTGGTCGGCGAGTTGGCGTGCGCGGCTGTTGCCGGTGTCGAGCACGGCGTCGAGGTGCGAGATGTCGCCGGCGAGGTCGGCGCGGCGACGACGCACCGGCCGTAGCAGTTCGTTGATCGCCTCGGTCAGCAGCCGCTTGAGGTGCCCTGAGCCGCGGTCGCCGATCTCGTCGGCGAGGTGCTGCGGGGCCCGGCCGGTGGCGGCGGCGAGGAGGTCGAGCAGGTTGGCGACGGCGGGTCGGGCGATCGGGTCGTAGCTGATGTGCCGTTCACTGTCGGTGGGCGCGCGCCGGATCGTGGCCGCGGTCTGATCCTCGGTCGCCTGCAGGGCGATTCCGTTGCCGCGGGTCTTGCTCATCTTCTTTCCGTCCAGGCCGGCCAGCATCGGGGTGGCGGTGAGCAGCGCGGCGGGCTCCGGGAACAGCGGTGACCGGCTGGCGTAGCGGTCGTTGAATCGCCGGGCGATCAGCCGGGTGGTCTCCACGTGCGGGAGTTGATCGAGACCGACCGGGACCAGGTTGGCGTGGCAGAACAGGATGTCGGCGGCCTGGTGGACGGGGTACGTGAGCATCAGGCCGGTCGGCGGCCGGCCGGTGGTCTCGGTCTCCGCCCGGACGGTCGGGTTGCGGTGCAGCTCCGCGGCACTGACGAGGCTCAGGAATGGCAGCACCAGTTCGTTGAGAGCCGGGACAGCGCTGTGGGTGAAGATCGTGGATCGGTCGGGGTCGATGCCGGCGGCGAGGTAATCGGCGACGACGCCGCGGACCGTGGCGGGTAGCTGGTGACCAGCTTGTCGATCGGTCAGCACCTGGTAGTCGGCGATCAGCACGATCACCTCGACGCCGAGGTTCTGGAGTCGAACGCGGTTCGCCAGGGTGCCGAGGTAATGCCCGATGTGCAGTGGGCCGGTGGGCCGGTCACCGGTCAGGACCCGGAACTTCCGCGGGTCCGCCAGCACCT
Organism: uncultured Actinomycetota bacterium; assembly: GCA_963714145.1. Classification (GTDB taxonomy): domain Bacteria; phylum Actinomycetota; class Actinomycetes; order Mycobacteriales; family CADCTP01; genus JBBWZH01. Next base: position 2,021,210 of record OY970235.1, read on the forward strand.
GTTCCGCGAGGACGGCGCTGCGGTCGAGGGCGGCTTGCTGGGATGCGGTGCGGTCAGACATCGGTGGTCTCCTTGACTACGGAGGCCGACCTGTCGAGGCTGCCTGGCGGTGCGCTGGCCCGGGAGAGGCTGCCACGAGAGGGCAGCCCAGGACGCGAATGGTCAGGGTCGCCGCTCGGGCGACCACCACCAGCTCACGAGAACACGGGACATGCTGATGATCGTGCCTGACGCCGACGGCCGATCGCAACCGAGCACCATTCGCGCCGGCACGGGTCCGGACCGGCTATTGCGGCTATTGACGGTCCGATTGTCGGGCTGGCCGATTCCGACGGCGTGGCCGGTTATCACCAGGCTGCACCGGATCGCGGGAGACTGCGGCTGTGATTGTCGACGCGCACAACGACCTGCTGCTCGAGTTGGTCATCGACCGCGGTGAGAAGCCGGTCTTCGAGCTGGTTCTGCGGCGCGGTCGACAGCGACTGTTGGAGCGGTACTGGCTGCCGAGGTTGCGGGCCGGTGGCGTCGGAGTCCAGATCTGCCCGCTCTACGGTGTCGGTGAGCCGCGCGCGCAGGCGCGGGCCCGGGCGCTGGCCCAGCTGGCGGAGTTCGAGCTGGCGGTCGAGGAGAACGCCGACCAGCTCTGCCAGGTACGCACCCGCGACCAGCTCGACGACCCGCGGCTGCGGCTGGTGCTGTCGATGGAGGGTGTCGAGCCGCTGCACGGCGATGTCGGTGCCTTCCAGGAGTGGTACGACCACGGGGTGCGGTCGGCGAGCCTGACCTGGAACCAGCCGAACGACTTCGCCGGCGGGAAGGACACCCCGACGCGGGGGTTGACCGATCACGGGCGGAGGCTGGTCCGGCGCTTCGCGGAGCTCGGCGTGATGCTGGATCTGGCGCATGCCTCCGAGCAGACCTGGCGCGACGTGTTCGTCGAGGGCGTCCCGTTCTCGGTGACGCACGCGGGGTGCCGCGCGGTCTGCGACGATCCGCGCAACCTCGCGGACTGGCAACTGGAGGCGCTGGCCGAGCGTGGCGGGGTGCTGGGGATGATGGCGATCGCGTTCGTCGTCGACCCGGCCGCGCCGACGCTGTCCCGCTGGCTCGACCACTTCGACCATGCGGTGGCGGTGATGGGGATCGAGCATGTCGGCCTCGGCGCCGACTTCGTCGACCAGGTGGGGCAGACCGCGCCGGGGCCCGGCCGGGACGAGGTGCTCGGCGGCGAGCCGGTGTCGCCTGACAAGGCCCGCCTCGGACTCGAGGGCTTCACCGCGCCGGACGACTACCCGGCGCTCGTCGCCGCGCTGGGCGAACGCGGCTACGCCGGCGAGCGGCTCGCGGCGATCACGAGCGGGAACTGGCTGCGGGTCCTCGGCACGACGCTGCCGGCCGCGGCCGAGCCGGCGGCCTGAAGGTCGGAGCGCACCGCCACCGCCCGGCAACTCAGCCGGCGATGATCGTCGCCGCGAGGGCCATCCGGTGATCGGTGGCCCAGGGCGGCCCGAGCGCTGACCGCGGGCCGTGCAGCACCCCGTCGGCCCGCGCGCCGAGGACCCTGGCCGCCTGGCCCTGCACGTCCCTGGCGTCGTAGAGGTGCACTGCCCAGCCGCGTGCGTGCGCGAGTTCGGCCAGTACCTGGCGGTACATGATGGAGTCGGCGCGGGAGTCGTACGGCGGGCGGCGCAGGACGGCGATGTCGTCCGGGAAGTCCAGCGGCCAGGACCGCAGCGACATCGACACGATCGGTTCGGGCAGCCCGGCGGCGAGCTGGTCCAGCGACGCCGACGCCGCCCGGAGCGCCGACGCGCGCACCTTCGCCACCAGCGCCGCCGCGGCGGCATCGTCGAGCGGTTTGCTGTCGTGTTCGATCGGTGCCGTCGGCATACCGGGCTCGATCAGCTCTATCCGCCGGCGGTCCACGACCTGGTGGTCGGCCGACGCGGTGACCGCCACTGCCCAACCGAGATGATGGGCGATGCCTAGCCGCACCCGGCCGACACTACCGCGGCCGCCCAGCACCCGAGGCCGGTCAGCCGGGACGGCCGGGCAGCTGCCGCAGGGCCGGGGCCGGGTCGACGCCGTCCTGGTCGGCGACCAGGAGCAGCAGCGACTCGGCTTCCTCCGCGCAGGCCGGGCAGCCGGCCAGGTGTACGGCCAACTCCGGCCGGTCGGTGCCGGCCGCGCCGGCCAGCAGGTCCTCGACGTACCCGTCCACCTGGGCGAAGCAGTCCTCGCAGGACAGCCAGGGCTCGGTCGACCGGGTGAGCAGTCGGGCCTGCGCCTCGGTCAGCGGCCGGCGCGGCCGGCTCATCGGGTACCCGCCGGCGGGCTGGTCGGCAGCAGGTGGCCGGTGCTGGTCAGGTGCGCCCGCAGCCGGTTGCGCACCTCGTGCAGGGTCTTGTAGAGCGCGCCGCGGGTGGTGCCGAGGCGGTCGGCGAGCACGTCGATCGGCGCCTGGTCGACGATCAACGCGAGCGCGATCTGCCGCTGGTACGAGGTCAGCGCGACCCGCATCGCCTGCCGCACCGCGGCGGCCAGGTCGGCGGCCTCGGCGTGCTGCTCCGGGCTGGGGCCGGCGTCGGCGGCCAGGTCGAGGCCGCCCAGCCCGTCCAGGCTGACCTCGCGGCCGGCCCAGGCCCGCCGGCGCACCTCGGTGGCCGCCTGCAGGATCGCGAACTTGTACGCCCAGGTGGTGAACCGGCTGCGGCCCTCGAAGGTGTGCAGCTTGGCCAGCAGCGCGGCCATCGCGTCGTTCGCCGCGCTGTTGGCCAGCTCGTCCAGGGTGGCGGCGGGTGCGGGCAGCGCGGCGTGCAACCGCCGCACCTGATGCCGGGCGGCGGCGAGCATCAGGGCGTGCAGCCGGTGCAGCGCCTGGTCGCGGGCCGGCCCGGTCGAGGACAGCGCCGCCAGCCAGTCCGGTGGGTCCGCATCCGCACCCGATATCCCCCGTTCGGGCGGTAAGACCCCGCGTGGCGTGGACGCGAACATTGTCAGCCCTCCGCGGTCAGTCTCGCGAGCGGCGCCGACAAGGTCAACTGCCCCACCGCCGAAAGGACGCCGATGAACCGGACCCGGTTCGCCCGGACCACCCGATGGTCGTTGCTGGTCACGGTGCTGGTCGCACTCGCCGCCGGCCTGCTCGCGCCGGGGCCGCCGGCCAGCAGCGCCGAGCCCGGTCCGGCCGCCGCCGCGGCGCCGGCCGCGGTGCCGGCCCACCAGCACGGCGCCGCACCGGTGCCGCGGACGCCCGCGCAGGTCGCGTTGCACGACCAGATGCGGAAGCTGTGGGAGGACCACATCACCTGGACCCGGCTGGCGATCGTCACGTTCGCCGACGGCTCCGGCGGGTTCGCCGCGACCGCGGACCGGCTGCTGCGCAACCAGGTCGACATCGGCAACGCGATCAAGCCGTTCTACGGCCAGGCCGCCGGCAACCGGCTCACCGCCCTGCTGCACGAGCACATCACGATCGCGGTCGAGGTGCTGCAGGCGGCGAAGGCCGGGGACGACGCGGCGTTCACCGCGGCCACCGCGCGCTGGTACGCCAACGCCAACGACGTCGCCGACTTCCTGTCCGCCGCCAACCCCCGGTTCTGGCCGCGCCGGGTGCTGCGGGCCAGCATGAAGACGCACCTGGACCAGACGCTGACCGAGGCCGCACACGAACTGCAGGCCGACTTCACCGCCAGCGTCGCCGACTACGAGGCCGTGCACACCCACATCCTGGCCATGGCCGACCTGCTCAGCGGCGGCATCGTCGCCCAGTTCCCGGCCCGCTTCCGCTGACACCCCCGCGGCCCGCCGACCCGCCGGGCCGACCCGGCGGGCCGGCGGGTACAGCGGCTGGAGGGCGCATGATGGTGGCGTGAACTGGTATCGACGGCTGGTGTGGCCGTTCCCGCGGTCGGGTCAGTGGCCGGATCGGCTGCCGCCGACCGTGCCGGGCAGGGAGCCGGTGAGCTTCCACTGCCCGTCCTGCAAGACCCCGGTGGGGTCGGACTCGTCGACCTGCGGCGCCTGCGGTACCAGCCTCGCGACGCCCTGACCGCTGAGCGTGCGGCGTCAACCGGCGCAACCGCCACCGCGCCGCCGCCACCCGATACGGCGAGCCCGCTTCCCCACAGAGCCTCCATCGACATCGCCGTCAGCAGCGGGTGGCACCGACACCCTTGGAACAAGCTCGGGCGCTGGGTAGCCGACTGACTACTCTCCGTATACGATCCGGATCGACCTGATCCGGCTGTGCGGAGGTGAGCGTGACGACGACCACGGCGAGCAGCCTGACGGACCTGGCGTCCAGGCTGCAGCGCGAGCTCGGCAACCCGACCAGCCTCGGGCCGGTGGTCACCCGGGTGCTGCTGCGCACCGGGGTGAACCTACGCACCCCGAAGCCGGAGCAGATCACCGACAGTGCCGTGGTGGCCCGGGTCAGCGCGGCGCTGGCCGAGCTGGGCTACCAGCTCTAGAGCGGGGGAGGGCTGATGAGCGAGCGGGTACTGACTGATCAGGTGGTCCGCAGCGCCCATGCGTCCGGGGCGGAGCCGGCCGGTGTCGGCCGGGAGCTGGTGGCCGGGCTCAGCGGCGTCGACGCCGGGGCGGTGCTGTTCTTCTGCTCGCCGGCCGTCGACGGCGAGCAGGTCGCCCGGGAGCTGGTGGATGCGTTCCCGCAGGCCCCGGTGATCGGCTGCACCACCGCCGGCGAGTTCACCGAGCGCGCCGGGTCGACCGGCGGCGCGTCCGCCGTCGTGCTGCCGACCGGCGTCGTCCGCCGGGCCGCGGCCTCGCTGGCCGACCTGCGGCACGGTATCGACGACGCGGTGATCGGGTCGCTACGGCACATCGAGGAGCGGCTGGAGATCCGGCTGCGCGACGTCGATCCGAGGCGGTACGTGGGCTTCGTGCTCATCGACGGCCTGCACGGCACCGAGGAGCGGGTCAATGAGGTCCTCGGCAACATGGCGCCGCTGATGTCGTTCGTCGGCGGCTCGGCCGGCGACGACCTGAAGTTCAGCCGGACCGATGTGTACAGCGGCCGGGCCACCTCGGCGCACGGCGCGGCGTTGCTGGTCGTCGACGCGGCCGTGCCGTTCACCATCGTCAAGAGCTGCAGCTTCGAGCCGGCCGGCCGCCGCTTCACGATCACGGACGCGGACACCGCGCAGCGCATCGTCTGGGAGCTGGACGGGCGCCCGGCGGCCCAGGTGTACGCGGAGGCGGTCGGGTCCGGCATCCAGGGCCTGGCCGATCGGGAGTTCAGTGCCCACCCGCTCGGCCTGATGATCGACGGCAAGCCGTGGATCCGCAGCCCGCAGCAGGTGATCGAGGGCCGCGGGATCAAGTTCTACTGCCAGATCCTGCCCGGGATGGAGGTCGAGCTGATGAACAGCACCGACCTCATCGGCGACACCCGGGCGGCGATCCGCTCGGCCGTCGACGAGGTCGGCGGCGAGGCGTCCGGTGCGGTGATGTTCAACTGCATCCTGCGCCGGCTGGAGATGGACGCGAAGGACCTGCACCAGCCGTTCGTCGACGCCATCGGCGGCATCCCGACCGCCGGCTTCCACACCTACGGCGAGAGCTGGCTGGGGCACATCAACCAGACCCTGACCGCGGTCGTGTTCGGTAGGTAGCCGGCAGTCCAGTCCATTATGGACGGTCAAGGGGCGCGGCAGCGCGCCGGTGGGCGGGCGCCGGCGCTGCTCACTGCCGTCCGGCCCGGGTCGGCGGTGGCCGGGTCAGACCCGGCTGGCGTCGAGAACGCGGCGGACGGCCCGGAGCAGGGCAGCGGCGGAGAACGGCTTGGCCAGCACCGTAGTTCCCGGCGGCAGGGTGCCGTTCTCCTCCGTGAGCGCGTCCGCCCAGCCGGACATGTAGAGCACCCGCGTCTGCGGTTGGCGGGCCGCGATGTGGTCGGCCAGCTCGTTGCCGAACATCTGCGGCATCACGACATCGGTGAGCAGCAGATCGACACGGTGGCCGCCGGTGTCGATGACCTCGATGGCCTGTGCGCCGGAGGTGGCGACGAGGACGCGGTAACCGGCCCGGCTGAGAATGCGCTCGGCAATGTCACAGATGGCCGGTTCGTCGTCGACGACCAGGAGGCTCTCGGTGCCTGCCGGGTCTTCGCCGTCGTCCTCGACGGCAGCCGGCGCGGCGGCCTGGTCGGTTGCCGGCAGATGGACGTCGATCGACGTCCCCTGATCCACCGCGGACCGGATGGACAGGTGCCCGCCGGTACGGCTGACGATCCCGTAGACGGTGGCGAGGCCGAGGCCGGTGCCCTCGCCGGGTGGCTTGGTGGTGAAGAACGGGTCGAGCGCCCGCCTGACGACCTCCGGCGGCATCCCGCAGCCGGTGTCCTCGACCGCCACCCGGACGTACCGGCCGGCGGGCAGCTCCGCCGGCAGCGCGTCCGCCGCGCTGTCCCGGTTGGCTGTCCGCAGCGTGATGACACCGCCGGCCGGCATCGCATCCCGCGCGTTGACGGCGAGGTTGAGCACGATCTGTTCGAGTTGGCTGGGGTCGGCGAGCACGGACCGCAGCGCCGGCGCGAGCTCGACGACGATCTCGATGTGTTCGCCGAGGGTCCGTCCCAGCAGTTCGGAGATATCCAGCAGGACCTTGTTGACGTCCAGCACGGCCGGCTGCGAGGCGTCGCGCCGACCGAAGGTGAGCAGTTGGCTGGTGAGGTTGGCGGCACGGTTGCCGGCGCCGAGCACGCGGTCCAGGTGGCGGAGCAGCAGCCGGCCGGTCTCCTCGTCGACCTGACCCTGTTCCAGACCGCGGATGCTGTCCGCCTGGGCGAACTTGGCGTAGGCGAGGATGATGGTCAGCAGGTTGTTGAAGTCGTGCGCGACACCACCGGCGAGCCGGCCCAGCCCCTCCAGCCTCTCGGTGACCTCCGCCCGGGCATCCATCTCCCGCTGCCGCTGCTCGGCGAGCACCGCCGCGGTCACGTCGTCGGCCGTGCCGGTGGTGGCGAACGGCCGGCCGTCGACACCGAGGACGGCGGCCAGGCTCACGTCGAACCACCGCTCGTCGGCGTCGATCCGCAGCGCCTGCCGCCACCGCTGGGTGCCGCTCCCGGGTCCGGCGCCGCTCGTCCCATCGCCCGGCCGGCCGAGGAAATCGCGCCAGCCGTCGCCGAGCAGGTCGCCGGCCCGGCACCGCAGCAGCTCGACCAGCCGCGGGTTCACGTAGACGGCCCGGCCGGCCGCATCGCCGAGGAACAGGCCCACCGGGGCCGACTCGGCTATCCGCCGGAAGCGTTCCTCGCTGGCCCGCAGTTCGACTTCCTTGGTCTCCAACTCGCGGATCTTGCTCAGCAGCTTGGCGTTGACCGTCTGCAGGTGCTGCTGCATCGCCCGCCCGTCCGGTACCCAGCGGGCGGGCTGCGGCTGCTGGGTCAGGACCTCCTCGACGGTCCGCAGTAGTACCTCTGGGTCGGTTGACTTCTGCAGGATCGAGCTCACGCCGTAGGCCTCGGCGATGGGCCGGATCTCGTCCTCCAGGTAGTTGGCCGTGTAGAAGATCACCGGGATCGTCGCCGTCGCCGGCTCGGCCCGCAGCGCGCGGACCAGTTCGCAGCCGTCCATCCCGGGCATGAGCACGTCGGTGATCACCAGGTCGGGGTGATCCGCGCGGGCGAGTTCGAGCGCCTCGAGGCCGTTGCTGGCCTCGACGATCAGATGCCCCCGGTAGGTCAGCAGCGTCCGGACGAGATCGCGGTTGACCGGGTGGTCGTCCACCACGAGGACGGTGGACACGTCAGGCCCGCGCGGTCGACCGGGTGAGCGCGGCGACCCGGGCGAGGAACTCATCCGGGTTGATCGGTCGGTGGATGATCTCGGCGGGCTCCGCCGCCAGTTCGGGGGCGTGCAGCTGGCCGGTCGCGGTGGTGAACGCGAACGGGATGCCGGCCAGCGCCGGCACCGCCTGCAGCCGGCGGCGCAGCTCGAACCCCAGCTCGTTGCGGATGTGGATGTCGGAGAGGACGAGACCGGGCGGATCGTGCTCGGCCGACCACACGGCTTCGTCGATGCTCGTCGCCTCGGTCACCCGGTAGCCGTGCGGCTCCAGCAGGCTGCGGATCACCGAGACGTTGGTGAGCTGGTCGTCCACGACCAGGATCGTGGCCACGACCGTGGGGGAGTGGCCCCGGTCCGGTGCCACGGTCGGTCGCACGTGTTGCGTCGGCCGGTGCCCGCGCAGCGCGGCGGGGAGACTGACCTCGATCGTGCCGACGAAGGACGGAGCGTCGATCGGCTTCGTCACGTAGTCGGTGAACCCGGCCGCGAGGGCGCGGTCCCGGTCGCCGACCATGGCGAACGCGGTGACCGCGACGACCGGCAGCCCGGCCAGATCCGGGTCGGCGCGCAGCTCGGCCAGTGCCTGGTAACCGTCAATGCCGCCGACCAGTTGGATGTCCATCACCACCAGGTCCGGCCGGTCCTGCCGGGCGAGCGGCACGGCCTCCTCGCCGCGGGCGGTGGTCGTAACCGCGTGCCCGTACGCGGTGAGCAGGTAGGACATGAGCTCCAGGTTCTGCTGGTTGTCCTCGACGACCAGGATCCGCGCGCCCATGCTCAGTCGCCCAGGCTCAGGGTGAACGTGCTGCCCGCGCCGACGGTGCTGGTGACCGACAGGCTCGCCTTGAGCAGTTCGGCGAGCCGGCCGGAGATGTGCAGGCCGAGCCCGGTGCCCTCGGTCCGCTCGCGGGTGGTCGTTTCGCTGCGCTGGAACGCGTGGAAGATCCGTTCCCGGTCCGCGGCGGGGATGCCCTGTCCGGTGTCGGTGACCGTGATCCGGGCCGGTGTGTCCGGCCCGGCCGGGTGCAGGGCGATCCGTACCTCGCCGGAGTCGGTGAACTTGATCGCGTTGTTGACCAGGTTGATCAGGATCTGGCCGAGGGCGCGCTGGTCGGACGTGGCGATGACGTCCGTTGTCGGCAGGTCGGTGGCCAGCAGGAGCTGTTTGCCCTCGGCGAGCGGCCGCAGCGACTCGACCACGTCCCGGATGGCATCCAGGCAGCTGACCGGTTCGAGCCGGAGCTGCACCTTGCCGGATTCGATCTTGGCGAGGTCGAGCAGGTCGTTGATGATCGACAGCAGGTGCTTGCCGCTGGTCTGCACGGTCCTCAGCTGCCGGGTCTGCTCGGGGTTGAGCGGGCCGGGTAGCTCCATCAGCAGGGTGCCGGTGAAGCCGATGATCGCGTTGAGCGGGGTGCGCAGCTCATGGCTCATGCTGGCCAGGAAGCCGTCCTTGGCCTGGCTGGCCTTCTCCAGTTCGACGTTCTTCTCCCACAGCTGCTGCTCGAAGCGGTCGCGTTCGGCCTGGGACTCGACCCGTTCGGTGACGTCCCGGATCGCGGCGGAGACCAGGAGGCCGTCTTCGGTATCCAGGCCGGAGAGGCTGATCTCGGCCGGGAACTCGGTGCCGTCCTTGCGTCGGGCCGCCAGTTGCATGCCGGCGCCCATCGGCCGCTGCTGCGGGTTGCGGAAGTACTGGCTGCGCAGCCCCGGGTGCGCCGGCCGGACCGCCTCGGGAACGAGGATCTCCACCGGTTGGCCATCCAGCTCGGCCCGCCGGTAGCCGAACAGCCGCTCGGTCTGGGCGTTGACCAGGGCGATCCGCCCATCCGGACCGATACAGACGATGGCGTCGGGAGCGGCCTCGAGCAGCCCGCGGAACTTCGCCTCCGCCTTCTTCCGGTCGGTCACGTCCCGGATCGCGGCCGTGACCAGCAGGCCGTCGTCGGTGTCGATGGCCGACAGCGAGATCTCCGCCGGGAACTCCACGCCGTCGCTACGCCGCGCCGCCAGCTCCATCCCGGCCCCCATCGGCCGGGGCCGTGGGTCGGACAGGTACCCGCTGCGGTGACCCGGATGCGCCCCCCGCATCCCCTCGGGAACCAGGATCTCCACCGGCTGCCCGACCAGGTCTTCCCGGTGGTACCCGAACAGCCGCTCGGTCGCCGCGTTCACCAGCGCGATCCGACCATCTATCCGCACCGCGACGATCGCGTCGGGTGCGGCCTCCAACAGCCCGCCCGCGCCCGGCTCCCGCTGCGTCGTCATCCCGAACGTCCCCCGCTAACCGGACAGCTGGGTCTGACGACCTCCGCTGCGTAGTGGAGTCAATCAGGTACTCTCCGTGTCCAAAGCCAGAGTGGTCGCGCCCGGTCGCGCCGTCAAGCCCGCCATCGCGGGCTTGTCGCGGCGCTGTGGCATTCCCTCAGGGACCGGCCGGCGGGGCCGATGGTTGCTCGGCGGCGAGCCGGCACCGCCGGTCCGGCGCGGGCGTGTTCGCGGCAGCCAACGGGGGGTGACCCGGATGCGGGTCCGAGAGGGATTGTCCGATCCGGCATCGACCCGGCCGGGCGGCATCCGGCCGGGCCGTGAGTACGCCCATTGCTGGGGTTACGACCCCGGCACCGCGGGCTGGTACCGGCTGGCGGTCGAGCACTGCCCGAGCGTGGCGGCGGCGGTCCGGGGGCGGCAGCGGGGTGCCGCGGGCCGTTGAGTCAGCCGCGGCGCAGCATCGCGGCCAGCCGGGCGGCGCGTTCGGAGCGCAGCACCTCCTCCAGCGGCATCGGCCGGCCGTCCGGGCCGGACAGCGGCACCCGCCAGTTCGGGTACTCGTCGATGGTGCCGGGCTGGTTCTGGGTGCGGCGGTCGCCGACGGCATCCGGCAGCGCCACGCCGATCAGCCGCGCCGGCGTCCAGGTGAGGTAGCGGTGCAGCGCGGCGACCGTCTGCTCCTCGTCGGTGTCCGGCGGTAGCGCGCCGCGGCGGCGCAGCTCGGCCAGCCAGGCGTCGCGGTGGGTGGCGTCGGCGGCGAGCTCCTCGGCGACCGGCCGGGTCAGCAGCCCGAGCTGGTCCCGCAGCCGGATGTGGTCGCCGGCCAGGTAGCCGGCGGTCGGCGGGAGGTCGTGCGTGGTGACCGAGGCGAGGCAGTACTCCCGCCACAGCTCCGGCCGCAGCGGCCGGCCGTCCCCGTCGTACTCGAACTCGAACCAGAGGATCGAGGTGCCGAGGATGCCGCGCTCGCGCAGGTAGGCGCGGGCGGACGGCTCCACCACGCCGAGGTCCTCGCCCACCACCAGCGCGCCGGCCCGGTACGCCTCCAGCGCCAGGATGCCGACCATCGCCTCGTGGTCGTAGCGGACGTAGGTGCCGCCGGTCGGCGGGCTGCCCGCGGGGATCCACCACAGCCGGAACAGGCCGATGATGTGGTCCACCCGCACCCCGCCGGCGTGCCGCACGATCGTGGCGATCAGCTGCCGGTACGGCGCGTACGCCTGCTCGGCGAGCCGATCGGGTGACCACGGCGGCTGCGACCAGTCCTGCCCGACCTGGTTGAACGCGTCCGGCGGCGCACCCACGTGCACGCCGGGCACGAGCGTGTCCTGCATCGCCCAGGCGTCCGCGCCACTCGGGTGCACGCCGACGGCGAGGTCGTGCAGCACGCCCAGCGGCATGCCGGCCCGCCGCGCCGCCGCCTGGGTGACGTCCAACTGCTCGTCCAGGACCCACTGCAGCCAGCGGTGGAAGTCCACCTCGCCGGCGTGCTCGGCGGCGAACGCGGCGACGGCGGGCGAGCCGGGGTGCCGCAGCGGTTCCGGCCAGGCGTGCCAGTCCGCGCCGTGCCGCTGGGCCAGCGCACACCAGGTGGCGAAGTCGTCCAGCCCGGCGCCCTCGCGCCGGCGGTACGCCTGGTAGGCCAGGTCCCGGCCGGGGCCGCGCGGCACCGCGTGCACCCGGCGCAGCGCGAGCTGCTTCGCCTCCCAGGAGCTGTCCCGGTCGATGGTGTCCAGCCCGTCCAGGCGCTTGCGCAGGTCGTCGCGCACCGACTCGACCTCGGCCCGGTCGGCGGCCGGCAGGTAGGCGTACTCGGGGATCTGCTCGACCCGCAGGTACAGCGGGCTGCCGAAGCGGCGGCTGGTCGGCAGGTACGGCGAGGGCTCCATCGGCGCCGTCGGCCCAGCCGCGTGCAGCGGGTTGACCAGCACGAACCCGGCGCCGAGCTCGGCGGACCAGGTGGCCAGGTCGGCCAGATCGGCCAGGTCGCCGACGCCCCAGGACCGGCTCGACCGCACGCTGTAGAGCTGCGTGGTCAGCCCCCAGGCCCGGTGCGCGCCGAGCCGCTCCGGCACCCCCAGCCAGCCCGGTGTGACGATCAGCGTCGTCGCCGCTTCCGCGTCCTCCGAGCGGGCCCGCAGGGTGTGGTAGCCGACCGGGACATCGGCCGGCACGACGAACGACGCCTCCCCGACCTGGCGGCCGTCGATCTCCCGCGGTGGCTCCCAGTTGTCCACCTGCGGCACCTCGTGCCGGATACCGCCGGCCTCCAGGTCGATCCAGACCTGCACCGGCGCGCCATGCCGGACGTGCACATCGAACCGCGCCGGCCCGCCCTGGCGGGCGACCACGCATGGTGGCAGCAGCCGCCGCCACCGCCGCTGCCGGCGCTCGGCCAGCGCTGCCACCGGGTCGGCCGCGTCCACGCCGAGCGCGTGCAGCACCGGCACGACCGTCTCGGCCGGCTGGACGACCTGCTCGCCCCGCCAGTCCCAGTACTCGGTCGCCACGCCGCACTCGGCGGCCAGTTCGCGCAGCTGCGGGCTGATGTCGGTCACACCCGGCATCCTTCCCGGTGGCCTCCACCATGGCCCGCCGGGCCGGGCCCCGGCCCGGGCGATCGCGGCGTGCCTACGGAGCGCCCGTCCGCAACGATGAACACATAGAGTTATAGAACAGTACTCTTCGTGAGTCCATCGGCCCCGCCCCGGCTGTCCCGGTCCGGTCCACTGTGGACGCGGTCCACTCTGGACCGGACCGGGTGCCGACCCGGTGCCGCGCCCGGGTCAGGGGGTGGCGAGCAGGTCGGCCAGGACGCTGTCGACCGCCTTGACGTCCGCTTCGGACAGCGCGAACGTCGCGAGGTGGCCGAACATGCTGTCGACCGTCCGGAACTGGGCGCCCGGGATGCGTTCGGCGTCGTAGGCGCACTCCGCGGGCGGGAACATCGGGTCGCCGGTGAAGGCGACCACCGCGGTCCTGGCGGTGATCGCACCGAGCGCGGCGGTCAGGTCGCCACCCCCGCTCGGGTCGGCGGCCCGGGCCTTGCGGGCCTGCACGACGATGTCAGCCGGGTCCTTGGACAGCCAGAACGCCTCCCAGAAGCGGGCGACGAAGTCCTCGAAGCCGGCGAAGCCGAGCGTGCGCCAGCCCTCCTGACCCTCCCGGTAGAAGCCGGCCGGCGGCAGCGTGAGCGCGGTCGCGTGGCCGGCGCGGCGCAGACCGCCCTGCACGGCCCGCGGGTCGGCATAGAAGCCGCCATTCCAGTTCGGATCGCTGGTGATCGGGTCCTCCAGCGCGCTGCGCAGCCACAGCTTGGGTCCACGGGGATGGTTTCGGCGCGCCGGCGATCGACGCCATCCGGCGGACCCGCTCGGGGAAGCGCACGGCCCATTCGTATGTCTGCAGGCCGCCGACCGACCAGCCGAGCACGAGTTGCAGCTCTTCGATGCCGAACAGTTCGCTCAGCAGCCGCTGCTGCGCGATCACGTCATCGGCGATCCGGACCGGCGGGAAGCCGCCCCGGTCGAACGGCAGCCCGGTGTTGCTCGGCGATGAGGTGGGCGCGAGGCCGAAATGGCCCGGCAGGACGATGAAGTACCGGCCCGGGTCGAGCGGCCGGTCCGGGCCGATCCAGCGGCTCAGCGCATCCGGCTCGGCGCCGAGAAAGGTCGGGAACAGGATCGCGTTGTCCCGGGCCGCGTTGAGGGTGCCGTACGTCTGGTAGGCGAGCTTCGCCGCCGGCAGCGTACGACCGCTCTGCAGGGGAAAGTCCCCGAGTTCGAAGATCTCCACGATCGGTACCTTTCTGTGGAACGTCCAGGCGATTCCCGACGCCGGGCTCGGCACTCGCGTCGGCGATATCGGGAACCAGGAACAACGTCGTTGACGCGGCGGAATTCGCGAACATTGGTCGCCCACAAAGCGGTCCACCACCGCGGCCGGGTTCCTCGCCCGTACGAGGTCTGCTTGTGGCAACCGGCCATCCCGGCTGTCCGTGCACGAGAATGGAACTAATACGACAACATCGTCACCATCGGTCGGTGGCGGCGTCAACGCGATTCGCCGCGTCGGGTAGGGGTCACCCCAGACTGCGTCAAGTCACCTTTGCAAACTTGCCGGAATACCGATCGATGGGCGCATTCGATGCGGCATTTGGTTACCCTCGGCGCGACCGGCACTCGCCGGTGCATTTCCCGCCTTCGCGCCGCCGCTGGGCCATGCCGCGGCCGCTCCCGGTCCGGTGTCGACCGTTGTGGGTACACCAGCCGCGCTCCGGTCGGCGACCGGAAAGGAGGAACGTATGATCACCCGCTCACTTGGTTCCACCGGATTCGAAGTATCGGCGATGGGCCTCGGTTGCATGGGGATGTCGGACCTGTACGGGCCCGGCGACGATGCGGAGAGCATCGCCACCATTCGCGCCGCGCTGGATGCCGGCGTGTCATTGCTGGATACCGGCGACTTCTACGCCACCGGGCACAACGAACTGCTACTGCGCGACGCGCTGGCCGGCCGCGATCGCGATCAGGTGGCGCTGTCGGTCAAGTTCGGCGTGCTCCGCGACCCCGGCGGCGGCTGGATCGGCACCGACAGCCGCCCGGCCGCGGTGAAGAACTTCCTCGGCTACACGCTGCGCCGGCTCGGCGTCGACCACATCGACATCTACCGGCCGGCCCGGCTCGACCCGGACGTCCCGATCGAGGAGACGGTCGGCGCGATCGCCGAGATGGTGAAGGCCGGCTTCGTGCGGCACATCGGGCTGTCCGAGGTGAGCGCGGCCACGCTCCGGCGGGCGCACGCGGTCTACCCGATCGCCGACCTGCAGATCGAGTACTCGCTGATCAGCCGCGGCATCGAGGACGAGATCCTGCCGACCTGTCGCGAGCTCGGCGTCGGCGTCATGGCGTACGGGGTGATGTCGCGCGGGCTGCTGTCCGGCCGGTGGTCGGCGGACCGGCAGCTGGCACCGGGTGACTTCCGTGGCCGCAGCCCCCGGTTCACCGGCGACAACCTCCAGCACAACCTGGCGCTGGTCGACCAGCTGCGCTCGATCGCCGACGCGAAGGGCGTCTCGGTGGCCCAGATCGTGATCGCCTGGGTGCTCTCCCGCGGCTCCGACGTCGTGCCGCTGGTCGGCGCGCGGCGGCGGGACCGGCTGACCGAGGCACTCGGCGCGCTGGACGTCACCCTCACCGACGCCGACCTGGCCCTGATCGAGCAGGCGGTACCGCCCGGCGCGGCCGCCGGCGACCGGTACGCCGCCCGGGAGATGGTGGGCCTGGACAGCGAACGGTGAGCCACCCAGCCGGCCGGCCCGCCGGACCCGCGCTGGCGGCGCCGGCCGGCGCCCGTCGGCCCGGCCGGCGGTTCGTCGCCCGGGGCCGGCGGGCGGAATCCGCTGCGCTGGCTGGGATGATCCGGGGGATGACCGATCAGATCGACGACGTGCTGACGGTGTTCCTGCAGAAGCAGGACCGCCGGTCCTGGGCGGCACTGGTGGCGACCGGGCCGGCCGGGGCCGGGCGGGTGCTGGAGCTGTGGTTCGGGGGGTCGGGTGACCCGTTGCCCAAGCCGGCCGGGATGCACGATCGGGAGCTGGTCGACGCCTGGGCCGGGGCGCTGGGCGCGGCCGCGGCGGCTGACCCGCAGGCGTTTCTGGCCGCGGTCGCCGAGCGCGAGGTCGGCACCACCGAAGTGGCGATCCTCGGTGGCCTGGACGACGCCCGGGCGACCGCGCTGCTGTGCGAGCACGCCCGGCACCAGGACTGGCTGGTGCGCCGCACCGCGGTGGCCGCGCTCGGCCGCCATCCCGAGGACAGTGCCCGGCCCTGCGTCGAACGCGCCATCGGCGACCCGGAGGCGGTGGTCCGGGCCGCGGCGATCAGGAGCCTCAGCCGCTGGGACCGCCGCGCGGCCATCGCCCGGTTCGAGGAGCTGCTGACCTCCGCGGCGCCGGCCCCGCTGCTGCGGGCCGAGATCCGGACCGCGCTGCGGGCGCTGCGCGCCGGCCGGGCCATCCCGGACCACCTGCTCTAGCCCCGGCACCAGCACCGGTGCGGTCGAGTCCACTGTGGACGGGGGCCCGCGGGCGGGCGGCGTCGCGGCGGCCGGTACCGATCGGTTGCCGGGGTGCGCCGGTCGGAAACCCGGTGTCGGGGCCCGGGCTATTCATGCTAGAACCGGAGTCGATCGTGCCGAGCCGGCTGCCGGCGCCCGCCCTGTCGGTTGTCCGGATCTGGAGGTCTGGTCGTGGTTGCGCTCGGCTCGGAGTTCACCGTCGCCGGCCAGCACCGGTCGGATCGACGCAGCCCGACCCGCTGGCTCGCCTCCCACCTGCTGCGCCACCCCGGCTACGGCGCGGGCTTCGTGCTGGGTTCGGTGGCCATGGTGGGGCTCAACTCGGCCGTGCCCGGGCTGACCGGGTGGGCGTTCGACACCGTCCTGTCCGGTGCTGCCGACCGCGGCCGGCAGTTGACCGTGGTGGTGCTCGTGCTCCTGCTGGTCGTGGCCGTCCGCGGGCTGGTCGACGTCGGTGCCCGGCTGTGCAGCGAGGTGCTGGCCAAACGGCTGGAACGGGACACCCGGGACGAGCTGTACGTCAGCCTGCTCGGCAAGAGCCAGACGTTCCACAACCGGCAGCGGGTCGGCGACCTGATGGCGCGGGCGACGAACGACGTCCGCCAGTTGAACTTCATGGTGTCGCCGGGCATCGACCTGGTCGTCGACTCGCTGCTGCAGGGCATCGTCCCGATCGTCTTCATCGGATTCCTCGACCCCCGGCTGCTGCTGGCGCCGCTGCTGTTCGCGGTGGCGTTCGTGATCACCCTCCGGTGGTACATGCGGCAGCTCAGCCCGGTGTCCGGGCAGATGCGGGAGCGGTTCGGCACGCTCAATGCCGGGCTGAGCGAGGCGGTCCGGGGGATCGAGGTGGTCAAGGCCACCGCGCAGGAGCCGCAGGAGCAGCAGCGGTTCGTCGCGAACGCCCGCGACTACCGCGACCTGTTCGTCAAGCAGGGCCTGATCCAGGCCCGGTACCTGCCCACGCTGCTGCTCGCGGTCGCCACCGCGGGGGCGTTGCTGCACGGCCTCTACCTGTACCGGTCCGGTGCCCTCACGATCGGTGATCTGGTCACCTACCTCGGCCTGATGGCGCTGCTGGGCTTCCCGACCTTCATCTCGCTCTTCTCCTTCTCGCTGGTGCAGCTCGGCCTCGCCAGCGCGCGGCGGATCCTCGAGCTGATCACGGCCGAGACCGAAGCTGGAGCAGAAGCCCGGGGCGCACCGCGGGCCGGTGCGCGGCGAGATCGTGTTCGAGAACGTGACCTTCGGCTACGGCGACCGCCCGGTGCTCCGCGACCTGTCGTTCCGGGTGGAGCCGGGCCAGACCGTCGCGATCGTCGGGGAGACCGGCTCCGGCAAGAGCACGCTGACGAAGCTGGTCAACCGCACCTACGACGTCCAGTCCGGCCGGATCCTGATCGACGGCGTCGACGTCCGCGACTGGAACCTGGACTCCCTGCGCTCGCAGATCTCCACGATCGAGCAGGACATCGTGCTGTTCTCGCGGTCGGTGGCGGAGAACATCGCCTTCGGCGTGGGCCAGCGGGCCGACCGGGACGAGGTGGTCCGGGCGGCGACGCGAGGCGCAGGCGCACGAGTTCATCACCGAGTTGGCCGACGGCTACGACACGGTCATCGGCGAGCGCGGCGTCACCCTCTCCGGCGGGCAGCGCCAGCGGCTGGCGATCGCCCGCGCGCTGCTCACCGACCCGCGCATCCTGATCCTGGACGACTCGACCAGCGCGATCGACAGCGCCACCGAGGACGAGATCCAGCACGCGATCCGGCGCATCCTGGACGGCCGCACCACGCTGCTGATCACCCACCGGCTGTCGCAGATCCGCTGGGCCGACAGCGTGCTGCTGCTGCGCCACGGCGGGTTGGTCGACGCCGGCAGCCACGACGAGCTGCTGGCCCGCTGCCCGCTCTACCGCCGGATCTTCGCCCACTACGACGAGGTGGCCGCCGCCGGGCCGGTCGGCCGGTCCGATCCCGATCGTCCTCAGTGGACGGAGGTGAACCGCTGATGGGCTTCATCATGGATGGCCTGGACGCCGAGGAGTACGACCGCAGCTACCGCGACCGCGAACTGGTCCGCCGGATCGGCAGCTACTTCCGCCGCCGGCTGCGCGCGATCTGCCTGGTCGCCGGCATGATCGTGCTCGCCTCGCTGATGCAGGCCGCGCTGCCGGTGCTGGTCAGCCGCGGGCTGGACCAGGTCAGCGCCGGCTCGTCCAGCCGTACACTGTGGACACTCGTGGGCGCGATCCTGCTTTCCGGCGTGGCGGCCTGGGCGTTCAACTACGTCCGCCAGGTGTACAGCGCGCGGGTGGTCGGCGACGTCGTGCTGGACCTGCGCAAGGACGCCTTCGAGGCCGTGCTGCGCCGCGACATGTCCTTCTACGACGAGAATCCGTCCGGCAAGGTCGTCAGCCGCGTCACCTCGGACACCGAGGACTTCGCCACCGTGGTGACCCTGACGATGGACCTGATCAGCCAGGTGCTGCTGATCGGTGTGATCACCGTGCTGCTGTTCCGCCGGGACACCGGGCTGGCCCTGGTCACGCTGGCGGTCGTCCCGGTGATCGTCGCGATGGCGCTGGCGTTCCGGCGCATCGCGCGGCGCAGCACGACCCGCAGGCAGCGGTCCCGGGCCCGGGTCAACGCCACGGTCCAGGAGACCATGACCGGCATCGCGGTCGCCAAGAACTTCCGGCAGGAACAGACGATCTACGACGAGTTCCGCCCGATCAACGAGCAGACCTACCAGGTGACGGTCCGGCAGGGCTTCGTGTTCAGCAGCATCTTCCCGCTGCTGTTCCTCGTCGCCGGCCTCGCCACGGTGCTGCTGGTCTAGGTCGGCGGACGCAACGTGCTGGCCGGGCGGCTGTCCGCCGGCGACTGGTACCTGTTCCTGCAGAGCGTCAGGTTGTTCTGGTTCCCGCTGACCAGCATCGCCTCGTTCTGGTCCCAGTTCCAGCAGGGTCTGGCGGCGGCCGAGCGGGTCTTCGCGCTGATCGACGCGACCCCGCGGGTGGTCCAGGTCGACCCGCGGCCGGTCGGCCGGCTCGCCGGGCGGATCGAGTTCCAGAACGTCAGCTTCGGGTACTCCGAGGGGCAGCAGGTGCTGGACGGACTTCAGCCTGACGATCCCGGCCGGCGAGACGGTCGCCCTGGTCGGGCACACCGGCGCGGGCAAGTCCACGCTGGGCAAGCTGATCGCCCGGTTCTACGAGTTCTCCGGCGGCCAGATCCTCATCGACGGGCACGACATCCGCCGTCTCGACCTGGCCGGCTACCGGCGCCAGCTCGGCATCGTGCCGCAGGCGCCGTTCCTGTTCGCCGGCACCGTCGGCGACAACATCCGCTACGCCCGCGCGGACGCCACCGACGAGGAGGTGCTGGCCGCCGCGCGCCAGGTCGGCGGCGGCGACTGGCTGGACGCGCTGCCCGACGGGCTGGCCACCGAGGTCGGCGAGCACGGCGGTGCGCTGTCGATGGGCCAGCGGCAACTGGTCGCGCTGGCCCGGGTGCTGGTGCAGGATCCGGCCATCGTGATCCTGGACGAGGCGACCGCCAGCGTCGACCCGCTCACCGAGGCCCAGATCCAGGAGGGCCTGGACGCCGTGCTGCGCGACCGCACCTCGATCGTCATCGCCCACCGACTGTCCACCATCGAGCATGCCGACCGCATCATCGTGCTGGACTCACGGCCGGATCGTGGAGGAGGGCGACCACGCCTCGCTGATCCGCCGGGGCGGGCACTACTGCACCGTCTACAACACCTACTTCCGGCACCAGTCCCCGCACTACCGGCCGGGCGCCAGCACCGTCCCCGTCCTCACCTCGCCGTAGCCGGCGCGGCCCGGGGCCAGCCGCCGGTGGCGGCTGGCCCCGAACCGATCTCAGCGGCTCAGTGCGCCACGCCGAACACCCAGTCGCTCCAGCAGCAGTTCGCGGCCATCTGGTAGCGGCGGTGCCAGATGCCGTCCGGGCCGAGGGCGTCCACGATGATCCCGTTGTAGCTGGTCCGGCTGGTGTACGGGCCGCTGACGAGCACGCCGCCGAGGCTGGCCCAGCCGCTCCAGCCGCCGGCGAAGGGGCCCTGCCAGATGTGGTAGATCTGGTTGGTGGTGCCGCGGACGAAGACCTCGAGCCGGCCGTCCGCGTTCGACTCGCCGTCGACGCCGGAGGTCAGGCAGCCGCCGAGGCTGGCGTTCGCGGACCAGGCGCCGCCAGGCGTCAGCTGCCAGGAATGCCAGAGCGCGCAGTCCGACCCGCGCCAGAACTCCTCCAGCCGGCCGTCCGGATTCTGCAAGAAGAGGATGTCGGCGTCGGCTGGCATGACCAGCTTGCCGCCCGGCAGGCCGGACGCGGCCCGGTCCGCCACGGCCGACCGCGCCTGCTGAGCCGGCCCGGCCGCCTTGTCGGCGCCGGTCGACGTGCCGGCGGCCGGGGTCGAGGCGGCCGGTGCCGCCTGCGCCGCGGGCCCGGTCAGGACCCCGCCGGCCGACAACGCGAGCGCGGCCATGCCGGCGGCGAGGCGGAACCGGGTCGGGGTGGCTCGTCGGTGCTCGCTGCCGGGGGTGGTCTCAATCTGGTCAGCTGTGGGCATGCTCGTCTCCCGTCGGCGGGGGAACCCCTGAGCGCCGGGGCGGCCGGCACGGCGCAGGATCCGGGCGGGTGCCGTGCCGGCCGCGGTACCAGCGTCCGGGGTTATGCGGACAGCTCGAACATTCGGCCCACCGCCTGTGCCAACGGCTTACTACATCCTTACGGTGGTCGCGCCCGGGCGGTGTGCGCCGCCCGCGGTCCGGGTGCGCCAGGTGTCCGGGTCCAGGTGTCCGGGGGTGTCCGGGGAGTGCGGGGACGGGGTGTGCGGGGTGGAGGTTCGGCTGTTGGGCCCGGTCGAGGTGTGGGTGGGCGGTCGGGGGACACCGGCCGGGCCGCCGCAGCAGCGGACGGTGCTGGCCGCGCTGGCCGTCGACGTTCCCCGTCCGGTGCCGGTGCAGACGCTGATCGAGCGGGTGTGGGGGGAGCGTCCGCCGGCGCGGGTGGAGCAGGCGGTCTGGACCCGGGTCGCCGGCGTCCGCCGGGTTCTCACCGCCGGTATCGAGGCGGCGGCCGGGACCGCGACCCGGCCCGCCGGTGGCCGGACCGGGGCCGGGGCGGCCGGCCCGGGTCTCCTGGTGTGGCAGTCGGACGGGTACGTGCTGCGGGTCGAGCCGGACCAGGTGGATCTGCTGCGGTTCCGCCGGTTGGCCCGGGCCGCCCGCCGCCGGGACTGCCCGGACCCGGAGCGGATGGTGTTGCTGGGCGAGGCGTTGCGGCTGTGGCGGGGGGTGCCGCTGGCCGGACTGGCCGGGGAGTGGGCCGGGCGGCAGCGGGACAGCTGGCGGCTGGAACGGCTGGACGCGGCGGTCGCCTGGGCGGCGACGGCGCTGCGCCTGGACCGGCACGCCGAGGTGATCCCGGTGCTGCGCGGGCTGGTCGAGGAGCACCCGCTCAGCGAGCCGCTGGCCGTGGCGCTCGTGCGGGGGTTGGCCGCCGACGGTCAGCGGGCCGCGGCGACCGCCGAGTGCGCGGCGATCAGCGAGCGCCTGACCCGCGAACTGGGCACCACCCCGGGCCGGGAGCTGCGGGTCGTGCGGCAGGCGTTGGTCGACGACCGGCCGCTGCCGGCCGGCCCGGCGCCGGTGGTGCCGGCGCAGCTACCTGGCGACGTGCGCGGGTTCGCCGGCCGCGGTGAGCACCTCGCCCGGCTGGACGCCCTGCTGGCCGGGGCCCCCGATGAGCAGCCCAGGACGGCGGTGATCTCCGCGGTGTCCGGCACGGCGGGGGTGGGCAAGACCGCGCTGGCGGTCCGCTGGGCGCACCGGGTCGCCGACCAGTTCCCGGACGGGCGGTTGTACGTGAACCTGCGCGGGTTCGACCCCGGCGGGCAGATCATGGCTCCGGCGGAGGCGGTCCGCGGCTTCCTGGACGCGCTCGGGGTTCCGGCGGCGCGGATCCCGGCCGGTCTGGACGCCCAGGTCGCCCTGTACCGCAGCGTGCTGGCCGGCAAGCGGGTGCTGGTGGTGCTGGACAACGCCCGCGATGCCGAACAGGCCCGGCCGCTGCTGCCCGCCACCCCGACCGCCCGTGCCGTGGTGACCAGCCGCAACCAGCTCACCGGCCTGGTTGCCGCCGACGGCGCCCACCCGATCAGGCTCGACCTGCTGACCGCCGGCGAGGCGCGGGAGCTGCTGACCCGCCGCCTCGGCCCGAGCCGGGCCGCCGCCGAACCCGAGGCGGTCGAACAGATCATCGCCGCCTGCGCCCGGCTGCCGCTCGCGCTGGCGATCGCCGCGGCCCGCGCCCAACAGTCCAGCTTCCCGCTCACCACCCTCGCCGCCGAGCTCACCCAGGCCGGCCGCCCGCTGGAGGAGTTGGACGCCGGCGACACCGTCACCCAGGTACGGGCGGTGTTCTCCTGGTCCTACACCGCTCTCACCCCGGCCGCGGCCCGGCTGTTCCGGCTGCTCGGCCTGCACCCCGGACCCGACATCTCCGCGGCGGCCGCGGCCAGCCTCGCCGGCACGCCCCCGGCCGGGACGCGCCGCCTGCTGGCCGAGCTGACCAGCGCCGGCCTGCTGTCCGAGCACGCTCCGCGCCGGTACGGCTTCCACGACCTGCTCGCCGCGTACGCCGCCGATCTCGTCCACGACACCGACCCGGACGAGGAGCGCCGGGCCGCCGCCACCCGGCTGCTGGACCACTACACCCACACCGCGCACACCGCCGCCCGGCTGCTGTTCCCGGCCCGGGACCCGATCGCGATCCCGCTCGCCGCGCCCGCCGCTGGTGCCGCCCCCGAAACCCCCGCCGACCTGGCGGCGGCGCTGGCCTGGCTGACCGCCGAGCACCCGGTGCTGCTGGCCGCGCAGCGACTCGCCGCCGGGACCGGGTTCGACACCCGCGCCTGGCAGCTGGCCTGGGCCCTGGACACGTTCCTGAGCCGGCAGGGGCACTGGCCGGACCTGGCCGGCGCCTGGCGGACCGCCCTGGCCGCCGCCGACCGCCTCGGCAACGTCACCGCCACCGCGTTCGCCCACCGCGGCCTCGGCTGGGCCGACCGCCTGCTGGGCGACCACGACGAGGCGCACATCCACCTCCGCCGCGCCCTCGACCTGGGCGCCGAAGCCGGTGACCAGGTCGGCCAGGCGCACACCCACCGCGCCCTCAGCGTCCTGTGGGAGTGGCTGGACCGGCCGGACCGGGCCATCGAGCACGCTGCGCAGGCCCTCGACCACTACCAGGCCGCCGGCCACCGCCAGGGGCAGGCCGAAGCGCTCAACAGTCTCGGCTGGTACCACGCCATGCTCGGCGACCACGCCCAGGCCCTCACCGCCTGCCAGCAGGCCCTCACCCGGCAACAGCAGATCGGCGACCGCAACGGGGAGGCCGCCACCTGGGACAGCCTCGGCTACGTCCACCATCACCTCGGCCAGGACAGCCAGGCCGTCGACTGCTACCAGCACGCCCTCACCCTGTACCGCGACCTCGGCGACCGCCACGACGAGGCCAGCACGCTGGCCCGCCTCGGCGACACCCACCACGCCGCCGGCCGGTCCGACGCCGCCCGCACCGCCTGGGCCGGAGCCGTCGGCATCCTCACCGACCTCGACCACCCGGACGCGGTCGACGTCCGCGCCAAGCTCGACGGCTCCGGCTGAACCCGCACCCGCCCGGCCCTGGTTCAGACCGTGAACCGGCCGCCGTTGGACAGCAGGATCGAGCCGACGATGTTGCTGGCCGCGTCCGAGGCGAGGTAGAGAACGGAGTCGGCGATCTGCTCCGCGGTGGCGTACGGCGGCACCGTGTCGCCGAGCATGCTGGCCCGCAGTGCCGGCGGGGTGCGCTCGGCCATGCCGGTGCGGGTCGGGCCGGGCGCCACGATGTTGACCCGGACACCCCACGCGATCGCCTCCTTGGCCACCGCCTGGCCGAGGGCGTGCACCCCCGCCTTGGACGCGGCGTAGTGCGGGTAGCCGGTGGGCGCGTCGAAGGCCGCGGACGACCCGATCAGCACGATCGCGCCGCGGGCCTGCGCGGCCATGGTGCGCAGCGCGGCCTGCAGCACGTGGAAGGTGCCGTCCAGGTTGACCGCGAGCACCCGGCGCCAGCTGGCGGGCGGCAACCCGGCGGTCACCGCGACCGGCCGGTGCCGGGTCAGCGCCTCGGCGATCGCCTGCTTGGCCTCCGGATCGTCCACCCCGGCCGCGTGCACGACCACGTCCAGCCGGCCGTGCCGGTCGGCCGTGCCGCCGACGAGCCGGTCGACCTGGCCGGCGTCGGTCACGTCCAGCTGCTCGGCCACGGCGGCCGGGCCCAGCGCCGCCGCCTGCCGCCCGGCCGCCCCGGCATCGACGTCGGCCAGCACGACCAGCCGGGCGCCCTCGGCGATCAGGGCCCGGGCCACCGCCGCGCCGATGCCGGAGCCGGCGCCGGTGACGAGGGCGACCTGTGCGGAGAAGCGGGCCATCGGGGGAGCTCCCTTCGGTCAGCCGGCACCCACGTCGGGCCGGCGGTGGCGTCCAGCCGGCACCGGCGTCCAGCCGGCGGTGGCGTTGAGCCGGCGGCGCGGCGGTAGTCCCGGCACGGCGGCGGCCGGCGGTGCTCCGGGCCGTCATCGCGGCACGACGACGGCCCGGCCGTGGATGGTCCCCGCGCGCAGCCGGTGCACCGCCTCGCCGGCCCGGGCCGGCGGGAAGGTCTCGACCTCCACCCGCAGCGCCCCGCCGCGGGCCAGCTCCAGCACCTGCTCGAGCTCCGGCCGGCTGCCCCAGAACGGCAGCGCGGCCCGTACCCCGACCGGCAGCTTCGGCGTGCCCTTCGCCAGCAGCAGCTGGCCGCCGCCGCTGCCGACGATGACCAGGTCGCCGCCCGGCCGCAGCACGCTGGCGGCCAGGTCGACGGTCCCGGGCGCGCCGACCAGGTCCAGGACGGCATCGACCCCGGCACCGCCGGTCGCGGCGCGGACCCCGGCGGCGCCGGCCGCGGCGGGCACGGTGAGCTGCGCGCCGCAGCGTTGCGCCAGCTCGAGCGCCGGCGCGCGGGCATCGACCGCCAGCACCGTGCTGGCCGTGACCGCGCGGAGCAGCTGGATGGCCAGGTGGCCCAGCCCGCCGACGCCGACGACCGCGACCACCGGATCGGCTGGCAGCCGCGGCGCGATCAGCCGTACCGCCTGGTAGGAGGTCAGCCCGGCGTCGGTGAGCGGTGCTGCCTGGACCGGGTCGAGGCCGGCCAGCGGCAGCAGTTGGCGTTCGTGCGGGACCAGCACCGCGTCGGCGATGCCGCCGTCCCGGCCCAATCCGGCCCCGGCGTAGCCGAGCCGGTCGCGGTGCAGGCAGTAGTTCTCGCTGCCGGCCCGGCAGCGCGGGCAGCCGCCGCACCCCCACGGCCCGTACACGGCCACCGGGTCGCCCACCCGCACCGTCTCGACGTCGTCGCCGACCAGCGTCGCCGTGCCGGCGATCTCGTGCCCGAGCGTGAACGGCATCGCCGCGGCCAGCGCCGGGGTCGGGGCGTCGATCACGTGCAGGTCGGACTGGCACAGGCCGGCCGCCGCGACGCCCACCAGCACCTCCCGGCCGCGGGGGGCCGGCAGCTCGACCGGCTCGAGCCGGGCCGGTCCGCCCGGCCGCGAGATCCGCAGCCCGCGCGCTCGCAGCACCGCGACCGGCCTCCTCGATTTGAACCGACTTCAGTTATAGCGGCCGGCCGTGGACCGGCGCAACGCGGCGGGCCATCCGGGACCAGCCGGGCCGACCCGGGCCGCCGGCCGGCCGCCCCGACCGCAGCCGCCCAGGTCACCGGGCCTGCCGGTGGCCCGGTCGGCAGGCCTGCCGGGTTGACACCCCGCAGTCCGGCACCCTATACATGTACTGAATTCAGTTCAATTGAAGGGACCCGCAGATGGCCGTGGCAGACGACATCCAGTTCGAGCGGGACAAGGACGTCGCCCGGGTGTGGCTCAACCGCCCCTGGAAGAAGAACTGCGTGACCGTCGCGATCCTGCAGCGGCTGGACGAGATCGTCACCGAGGTCGACGCGGATCCCGAGCTGCGCGTGCTGGTGCTGCGCGGCCGCGGCGGCACCTTCTGCTCCGGCTTCGACCTGGACGACCTGAAGGCCGACTACATCGGCAGCACGGTCGCGTACGAGGTGGCCGAGCTGTCGGCCAGGATCTGCGACAACCTCTACCGGATGAAGACGCCCTCGGTGTCGGTCGTCGAGGGGTACGCGACCGCCGGCGGCTTCGAGCTGATGATCTCCACCGACTTCGCCATCGCCGCCGCCGACGCCCGGATCGGCGACTTCCACATGCGGCGGGCCCTGTTCGGCGGCGCCGGCCCGATCTACCGGGTGCCGCGGATGATCGGCATCCGCAAGACCAAGGAGCTGATGCTCACCGGGAAGCTGCTGTCCGGTACCGAGGCGGCGGCCTGGAACCTGATCAACGCCAGCGCGCCGGCCGACGAGCTGGACCTGGTGGTGGAGGAGTTCATCGGCCAGCTCACCGACAAGAGCCCGTTCCAGATGAACATCACCAAGTCGGCGATCGACCGCAGCCTGGACGCCGACACCGAGTCGCTGATGCTGATCGAGCGGCTGTCGGTCGGGGTGACGCTGCAGTCGGAGGACGCGCTGGAGGGCGTCAGCGCGTTCCTGGAGAAGCGCGAGCCGGTCTGGAAGGGCCGCTGAGTGCAGCCGCCGGACGGGTTGCCGGACCCCGGCGGACCGGGCCGGGGCGGATCGAGCCGGCGCGGGGCGCTGACCGGGGCGCGCTGCCCGGCGTGTCCGGTCACCACCTACCCGGCGCAGCCGTACTGCCCGCGGTGCGGGACACCGCTGCGCGAGCTGGCGCTCTCGCCGGCCGGCCGGCTGTGGACCTGGACGGTGCAGCGGCACCAGCCGAAGTCGCCGCCGTACCTGCCGCCCGAGGCGGGTTTCGCGCCGTTCGCCGTCGGTTACGTCGAGCTGGCCGACGGGGTGCGGGTGGCGGCCGTCCTGGACGTGCCGCTGGACGAGCTGGCCATCGGCCTGCCGGTCCGGATCGGCCCGGGCCCCGGCGTGCCGCGCGCGGTGACCGACACCGACCGCCCGGCCACCGGCGCGGCAAGCGCGCTGGCCACGCCGGTGACCGGGGCAAACCGGTGACCGGGACGCCCGGTGCGCTGGACGCGCCGGTGAGCGGGGCAAACCGGTGACCGGCACCGCCGATGGGAGTGCGCCGATGACGCGGGTGCGCGGGTGACCGGGGTGGTGGTGGCCGGTGCCGCGCGGACCGCGTTCGGCCGGTCCGACGCCGCCGGCCGCGATCATGCGGTGCGGGCGGTCCGGGCCGCGCTGGCCGACGCCGGGGTGGGCTGGGACCGGGTCGGCGCGGCCTTCGGCGGCAGTGACGGCGCCGGCAACGCCGACACGCTGGTGGCCGACCTGGGCCTGACCGGGCTGCCGTTCGTCAACGTGCGTAACGGCTGCGCCACCGGCGGCAGCGCGCTGGTCAGCGCGGTCAACGCGATCGGCGCCGGGATGGCGGACGTGGTGCTGGCGGTCGGCTTCGACAAGCACCCGCCCGGCGCGTTCGACCCGCGGCCGGCGGACTGGGGGCTGCCCGAGGCGTACGGGCGGGACGGCCTGATGGTCACCACCCAGTTCTTCGGGATGAAGATCCAGCGGTACATGTACGACCACGGCATCACCGCGCGGACGCTGGCGCTGGTGGCCGAGAAGGCGTACCGGAACGGATCCCGGACGCCGCAGGCGTGGCGGCGCACGCCGCTGACCGCCGCCGAGATCCTGGCGTCGGCGATGGTGAGCGACCCGCTCACCCGCTACATGTTCTGCTCCCCGGGCGAGGGCGCCGCCGCGCTGGTGCTGGCCGCGCCGGGCGCGCTGCCCGGGTCCGGCGCCGGGCGGCAGGTGCGGCTGGCCGGGGTCGCGGTGCGGTCCCGGCGGTTCGGCTCGTTCGAGGTGTTCAGCCCGTGGATCCCGGCCGGGCCGCTGGCGAGCGTGTCGGCCGACGCCGCGGCCGCCGCGTTCGAGGCGGCCGGGATCGGGCCCGCCGACGTCCAGGTGGCCCAGCTGCAGGACACCGAGGCCGGCGCCGAGGTGATGCACCTGGCCGAGTGCGGCTTCTGCGCGCACGGCGAGCAGGAGCGGCTGGTCCCGGCCGGCGACTTCGAGCCGGGCGGGCGGCTGCCGGTGAACACCGACGGTGGCTGCATCGCCAACGGCGAGCCGATCGGCGCCTCCGGGCTGCGCCAGGTGGTCGAGATCGTGCTGCAGCTGCGCGGCACCGCGGGGGAGCGGCAGGTGCCCGGCGCGCCGCGGGTGGGGTTCACCCACGTCTACGGCGCCCCGGGCGTGAGCGCGTGCACGGTGCTGGCGTGCTGACCGGCAGCCCGGACGTGGCGCCGCGGGTCCGGGCGGAGCTGCGGGCGCTGTCCGGCGGCGAGGTCGGCGAGCTGGTCACCCTGCCGGGCGGCCGGTCCGGGCTGACCTACCGGGTCCGGGCCGGGGCGCACGACTACGTGGTCAAGGCGGTGCCGGCGCAGGCCCGCCCGGTCGGCCGCAACGACGTGCTGCGCCAGGCGCAGGTGCTGCGGGCGCTGGCCGGCAGCGGCGTCCCGGTGCCGGCGGTGGTGGCGTCGTCGGCCGAGCACCCGGCCTGGTTCGCCATGACGATGGCACCGGGCCAGAGCGTGGAGCCGGTGCTGGACGGCGGCGACCTGCCGGCGGCCCTGGTCGGCGACCGGATGCATGCCCTGGTCGGGATCATGCGCGGGCTGCACGGCCTGGCCGCCGACCGGCTCGGGCTCGGTCCGCAGCCGGTGCTCGGGCCGGCCGGCGAGCTGGACCGGTGGGCTCGCACGCTGCGCGCGGTGCCTCCGGAGCTGCGGCCGGACGGCGAGCGGCTGCTGGAGCTGCTGGCGGCCGGCGTGCCCGGGCCGGTGCCGCCGGTGCTGGTGCACGGCGACCTGCGGCTGGGCAACGTGCTGTGCGTCGACGCCACGATCACCGCGGTGATCGACTGGGAGATCTGGGCCGTCGGCGACCCGCGGGTGGAGCTGGCCTGGCTGCTGCTGTTCACCGACCCGGCGAACTTCCCCGGCATCGGCCGGCCCGCGGCCGGGCTGCCGGCCGAGGCGGAGCTGGTCGCGGCGTACGCCGGCGCCGGCCCGGAGCCGGCCGGGCTGCGCTGGTTCCGGGCACTGGCCCGGCTGAAGATGGCCGCGATCATGGGCCACAACATCAAGCGGCACCGCGCGGGGAAGCACCACGACCCGGTCCAGGAGCAGCTGCCGCCGACCGTGGCCGCGATGCTCCGGGCCGGCGTGGCGCTGCTGCGCTGAACCGCCGGCCGGGCCCGCGGCCGGGCCGGCCGGCCACTGACGTACGGGATGAGGGGGCATGGACTTCGGCTACTCGGCGCGGACGGCGCGGCTGGTCGACCAGGTGGGCGCGTTCATGGACGAGCGGGTCATCCCGAACGAGCAGCGGTACGAGCGGGAGCTGGTCGAGGCGGCCGACTACCACGCGCTGCCGCCGCTGCTGGTCGAGCTCAAGGAGCAGGCCAGGTCCGAGGGCCTGTGGAACCTGTTCCTGACCCACGGGGAGTGGGGCGCCGGGTTGACCAACCTGGAGTACGCCCCGGTAGCCGAGCGGATGGGCCGCTCGATCGTCGGCAACGAGGTGTTCAACTGCTCCGCGCCGGACACCGGCAACATGGAGCTGCTGGCCCTGTTCGGCACCGCGGCGCAGCGCGACGAGTGGCTCAAGCCGCTGCTGGAGGCCCGGATCCGGTCCTGCTTCGCGATGACCGAGCCGGCCGTGGCCAGCTCGGACGCCCGCAACATCCGCACCAGCATCCGGCGCGACGGCGGCGACTACGTCGTCGACGGCCGGAAGTGGTTCGTCTCCGGTGTGCTCGACCCGGACTGCGCACTCATCATCCTGATGGGGGTGACCGACCCGGACGCGGACGCCTACCACCGGCAGAGCATGATCCTCGTCCCCCGGGACACCCCGGGCGTGCAGGTGCTGCGCGGTATCCCCGTCTTCGGCTACGTCGACCGGCTCGGCCACGGTGAGGTGCAGTTCACCGACGTCCGGGTGCCGGCCGGGAACCTGCTCGGCGGCCCGGGCGAGGGGTTCGCCCTCGCGCAGGGCCGGCTGGGCCCGGGCCGGCTGCACTACGCGATGCGGGCGATCGGGTTCGCCGAGCGGGCGCTGGAGCTGATGACCCGCCGGGTGCTGCATCGGCACGCGTTCGGTGGCCCGCTGGCCGACCAGGGCGTGGTGCGGGAGTGGATCGCCCGCAGCCGGATCGAGATCGACCAGACCCGGCTGCTGGTGCTGCGGGCCGCCTGGGCCATCGACACCGCCGGCAACGCGGCCGCCCGGATGGAGGTCGCGGCGATCAAGGTGGCCGCGCTGGAGGTCGCCCACCGGGTGCTGGACCGGGCCATCCAGGCACACGGCGCGGCCGGGGTGAGCGACGACACCGCGCTGGCCCGGATGTACACGCTGACCCGGGCGCTGCGGATCGCCGACGGCCCGGACGAGGTGCACCTGCGCACGGTGGCCCGGTCGGAGCTCGGCAAGTACCGGGGGAGGCCGGCCCAGTGAGCGGGGCGGAGTGCAGCGGCGTCTGGACTGAGGCAACGCGCCGACGAAGTCGTTGCGCGGTGCCGAGGGAAGACGCCGCGTCTGGCGCGCAGCGCCGCGAACGGCTAGCACAGTGAGCGGGGCGGAGTGCAGCGGCGTCTGGACTGAGGCAACGCGCCGACGAAGTCGTTGCGCGGTGCCGAGGGAAGACGCCGCGTCTGGCGCGCAGCGCCGCGAACGGCTAGCACAGTGAGCGGAGTGGAGTGCAGCGGCGTCTGGACTGAGGCAACGCGCCGACGAAGTCGTTGCGCGGTGCCGAGGGAAGACGCCGCGTCTGGCGCGCAGCGCCGCGAACGGCTAGCACAGTGAGCGGAGTGGAGCGCAGCGGCGTCTGGACTGAGGCAACGCGCCGACGAAGTCGTTGCGCGGTGCCGAGGGAAGACGTCGCGTCTGGCGCTCCGCGAAGCGAACGGCTAGCACAGTGAGCGCGACGGGCCCCGCCGGCGGCGCGTCGACCGGCGACGCGGCTGGCGGCGTGGTCGGCGGCCCGACGAACGGCGGGGGAGCCAGCCGGGGTGCCAGTGGGACAGCCGGGGTGGCGGCGGGCGCGCTGGCCGGCAAGGTCGCGTTGATCACCGGCGGGTCGCGCGGGATCGGGCTGGGCATCGCGACGCTGTTCCGGGCGCACGGCGCGCACCTGGTGCTGGCCGCCCGCAAGCTGCCCGGGCTGGAGCAGGCCCGGGCCGCCCTGCTCGACCGCCCGGCGCCGGGCGGCGTGCACGTGGTGGTCGCCAACGCCGGCGAGCCGGAGCAGGCGCAGGCGGCGGTACAGGCCACTCTGGACCGGTTCGGCCCGGTGGACGTCCTGGTCAACAACGCCGCGACCAACCCGTACCTGGGGCCGCTGATCGACATCGACCTGCCGCGGGCGGAGAAGACGGCCCGGGTGAACCAGTTCGGCATGCTGGCCTGGATCCGGGCCGCCGCCGGCGCCGGGATGACCGAGCGGGGCGGCGTCGTGGTCAACATCGCCTCGGTGGGCGGCCTGCTGGTCGACCCCGGGATCGGCTACTACAACGCGACGAAGGCGGCGATGATCCACCTGACCCGGCAGTTGGCGTACGAGCTGGGCCCGGCGATCCGGGTCAACGCGATCGCCCCCGGCGTGATCAGGACCGAGCTGGCCCGGGCGGTGTGGGAGGTGCGGGAGCAGGTGCTGACCAGGACGCTGCCGCTGCGCCGGCTCGGCACGGTCGAAGACGTCGCCAACGCCGCGCTGTTCCTCGGGTCGGCCGCGTCCTCCTGGATCACCGGGCACACCCTGGTCATCGACGGCGGTGCGCTGTGCCTGCCGGTGGCGGTCGAGTGACGAGCCCGCCGCCGGCGGCGCACCCGGCCGAGCTGTTCAGCCTGCGGGGCCGGACGGCCGTGGTCACCGGCGCGTCCGCCGGGCTGGGCCGCCGGTTCGCCGGCGTGCTGGCCGCCGCCGGCGCCACGGTGATCGCGGCCGCCCGCCGGGCCGACCGGCTGGCCGCGCTGGCCGCCGAGCACCCGGGCATCCGGCCGGTCCGCTGCGACGTGGCCGACGAGGCCGACCGGGCGGCGCTGGTCGCGGCGGCACTGGCAGCCACCGGCCGGCTGGACATCCTGGTCAACAACGCCGGCATCGGTGCGCACGGCGCGGCGGACGGGGAGTCCCCGCAGGCGTTCCGGCAGACGCTGGAGGTCAACCTCGTCGCGCCGTTCCACCTGGCCTGCCTCGTCGCTGGAATCGGGCCGGCCGAGGCCGTGCCGGCCGGAACCGGCCCGGCGGGCCGTGCGGCGGCCGAGATCGGGCCCACGGGCGCTGGGACGCCCAAGATCGGGACAGCCAAGATCGGGACGGCCAGGATCGGGACGGCCAGGGTCGGGACGGCCAGGGTCGGGACGGCCGGGGTCGGGACGGCCGGGGTCGGGACGGCGGGCGCTGGGACGGCCGTGGTCGGGACGGCCGGGGTCGAGAGGGCGGAGATCGGGACAGCGGGGAACGGGACGGCGGGGCGGGCCGGGCGGGTCGGCACGTCGATCGTCAACGTCGCCTCGATCCTCGGCCTGGTCTCCGGGGCGCCGCTGAGCGGGGCCGGGTACGCGGCGTCCAAAGCCGGGCTGATCGGGCTGACCCGCGAGCTGGCCGCGCAGTGGGGCCGCCGGGGCGTCCGGGTCAACGCGCTGGCCCCCGGCTGGTTCCGCTCGGAGATGACCAGCGACCTGTTCGCCGACCAGCGGACCGCCGACTGGGTGACCCGCAACACCGTGCTGCGCCGGGCCGGCGAGGCCGGCGAACTCGACGGCGCGCTGCTCTTCCTCGCCTCCGACGCCTCCTCGTACACCACCGGCCAGGTGCTCATCGTCGACGGCGGCTGGACCGCCCGGTAGCCATCCAAAGGGGACAGTCATGGTGATGCGCGAGTACATGGGGTGCCTGGACGCGGGCGACCCGGCCGGGGCGCTGGCGCTCATGGACGAGCGGCTGGCCTTCCTGATCGTGCTGCCGAGCGGCCCGGTGACCGGCACCTCGAAGGCCGACTTCGAGCGGTACGTGGCCGGCCGGGCGGCCCCGCCGGACCGGGTGCACCAGGTGCTGCGCTTCGCCGTGGACGGCGACCTCGAGCTGGCGTACGGCCTGGTCACCGAGGCCGGCCGGACCGCCGGTGCGTTCATGTCAGCGGCCCGGGTCTCGCCGGCCGGTCGCATCGTGCGCTACCAGTCGCTGTTCGACCCGGCCTTCGCCCTCCTCGACGGACCGGGGCCCGACGGACCGGGGCCCGCCGGAGCGGGGCCCACCGGACCGGGGGCGGTGCGATGACCGGGGTCCCGGCGGCGCCGTTCCTCAGCCGCTGGTTCGCCATCATGGACAGCGACTCGCCGTCCGACGTGCTCGATCTGATCAGCGACGACTTCCGGATCTCGATCGTGTTCTCCACCGGCGCGGGCGGGGCGCAGGACTTCTCCGGCGACCGCGCCGCCCTGGTCGGCTATCTCGAGCAGCGCGAGCGCGGCACCCGGACCCATCACCTGCTGTCGGCGGCGGCCGTCGGCAGCGACGAGATCTACCTCGGCGAAGTGCGCCGCGGCGGTGTGTTCGAGGCGTCGTTCGTGGCCGCCGGGCGGATCGGGCCGTCCGGCCGGCTGAACCGGCTGCTGATCGGCCGCGCCCCCGGCGTCCACTTCACCAGCTGAGGAGCGCCCGTGTACAACCTGATCCTGCTGGCCGCGCGGCCGCCGGAGTGGACCCACGAGCGGTTCATCGCCTGGTGGCGCGGCCCGCACGCGGAGCTGACCAGCGCGCTGCCCGGGCTGCGCCGCTGGCTGCACACTGAGGTCGAGGACGCGCTGGAACCGCGTTCGGCCGGCTGGGACGGGGTCTCGATCCTCAGCTTCGACAGCCGGTCAGCGCTGGACGCGGCGCTGGCCAGCCCGGAATGGAAGGCGGCGGTGGACCAGGTCGGCGACATGCGCGGTCGGCGGATCGCGGTGCTCGGCACCGAGCAGGTGATGTTCGGCGGCTGACCGGGCGCCGCGGGGTGTACCGGCGGTCCGGGCGGGACGCTCCCGAGGGGACGAGAGGATGCGATGCAGCAGTTGGTGGCCGATTGGGTGGGCCGGGTCGAGGCCGGGGACTTCGTCGCCATCGCCGACGACGCCGGCGAGCACCGGGCCCGGTGGGTGCTGGCCCGGGCCCGGGAGCTGGCCCCGCTGTTCGCCGACCCGGCGACCGGCCAGCCGCGGACCGTGCTGTTGCAGGCCGACAACTCCTGGCGCACGCTGGCGGCGACCGTCGCGGCCGGCCTGACCGGCGCCGTGCTGGGGCTGGTCAACCGGCACTCCACCGCGGCCGAGATCGGCTACGCGGTCGACGACATCCGGCCCGATGCGGCCCTTGCCGCCCCGGATGCCTGGGCGGAGTGGGGCCTGGCCCGCCACCTCGACCGCGCCGCCGACCGGCCCGACGACAGTGCCGCCCGCCCCGGCGACCGGCCCGACGACAGTGCCGCCCGCCGGGGCGGGGGTCGGCCTGCGGACCAGGCCGCGCTGGCCGGCTGGCGGTTCGGCGCGGCCGGCCGGACCGCGGGTACCCGCCGTTGGGCCGGCGGGTGCGTGATCGGGCTGACGTCCGGCTCCAGCGGCCGGCCAAAGGGCGTCGTGCAGACCGAGGCGGCGTTCCGGTACGCCGGCCGCTGCACGATCGAGGCCAACCGGCTGCGGCCGGGCGACGCGATCGCGGCGATCGTCCCGCTCTCGGCCACCGCCGCGTACTGCTTCGGTGTCGCGCTGGCGCTGCAGTTGGGTGGCCCGCTGGTGACCGCCAACCGCTGGCGGCCGGACGACCTGCTGGCCCGGTTCGACCGCGGGCAGGTGCGCTGGGTGATGTGCGTGCCGACGATGGCCCTGCAGTTGGGCCGGTCCGCCGCCGAGCACGGCGCGCCGGCCGGCCTGCGGTCGATGACCGTCGGCGGCGGGCCGATGGACGCGGCCGCGCTGCAGCGCGCCGAACAGGCGTTGAATACCCGCATCCTGCGGGTGTTCGGCATGTCCGAGTGCCTCGGGCACACCACGCCGAGCCCGGACGACCCGGTGCGGCTGCGGCTCGGCCGGGACGGGCGGCCGTTCCCCGGCACCGAGGTGCGCGGCGTCGACGCCACCGGCGCGCCGGTGCCGGTCGGCGTGCCGGGCCGGGCGCAGGTGCGCGGCCCGTCGCTGTTCCTCGGCTACGCCCGGGATGGCGCGGTGGCGCCGGTCCAGCTGACCGCGGACGGCTTCTTCGGCACCGGCGACCTCGTCGTCCGCAACACCGACGGCACCCTCAGCATCGTCGGCCGGGAGAAGGACATGATCATCCGCGGCGGCCGGAACATCGACGTGGTCGAGGTGGAGACCGCGGTCGCCAGCCATCCGGGGGTCGGCCAGGCCTGCGTCGTCCCGCTGCCGGATCCGGAGCTGGGCGAGCGGATCGCCGTCCTGGTGGTGCCGGAGCCCGGCCACGCACCCGACCTGGACGACCTGCTCGCCCACCTGCGGGTGCTCGGCCTGGCCAAGAGCAAGTGGCCGGAGTTCGCCTTCCGGGTCGACGCGCTGCCGCAGACCAAGGTCGGCAAGGTGGCCCGGGCCGCCGCCCGTGACCTGGCCGCCGCGCTGCACGCCGACCAGCCCGCTGCAACGCCGTCGGTGGCCCCATGAGCGAGCTCGCGAGCGAATCATGGGCACAGGGCGCGTGGAGTCTCGTGCCGGGTCCGCGCGCCGACCACCGTGCGGCGCCCGCTGTACCTGGCGCGGCCACCGGGGCGGAGCCGGCATGAGCGGGCTTGCGAGCGAATCATGGGCACAGGGCGCGTGGAGTCTCGTGCCGGGTCCGCGCGCCGACCACCGTGCGGCGCCCGCTGTACCCGGCGCGGAGCCGGCATGAGTGAGCTTGCGGGCGCCGGGCCGCCGGCCGGTCCGGTCGGGGATACCGGGCCCGGGCGGTTCAGCTGGGCGGACAGCGGGGCGCACCCGGTCGCACCCGGGGTGCACCGGTTGCCGCTCCCGCTGCCGACCGACGGGCTGCGTGCGGTCAACGTGTACGTGCTCGACCTGCCCGACGGTGTAGCGCTGATCGACGGTGGCTGGGCCACCGCGGCGGCCTGGCGCGACCTGGAGCGCGGCCTGGCGCGGCTCGGCCGGGAGCCCAGCGACGTGCGCACCGTCCTGGTCACGCACATCCACCGGGACCACTACACCCAGGCGGTGCGGCTGCGGCAGCGGGTCGGCGCCCGGATCCACCTCGGGATCGGCGAGCGGCCGGGGCTGACCGAGCTGCGGCGGCTGGGCAGCGACCTGCCGGTGACCTCGCTGCGTGAACTGCACCGGGCCGGCGCGGCGGCGCTGGCCGACCGGATCCGCCACCGGGCCGAGCGCGCCGACGCGTTCGACCCCACCATGTGGGAGCAGCCGGACGGCTGGCTGCGGGCCGGCACGGTCGACCTGGCCGACCGGCGGCTGCGGGTCATCCCGACCCCCGGGCACACCCGTGGCCACGTCGTCTTCCTGGCCGAGCGGGACGGGCTGCTGTTCGCCGGCGACCACGTGCTGCCGCACATCACCCCGTCGATCGGGTTCGAGCTGGCCGGGCCGGGCCGGCCGCTGGCCGACTTCCTGGACAGCCTGCGGTTGCTGCGGTCCTATCCGGACGCCCGGCTGCTGCCCGCGCACGGCCCGGTCACCGGCAGCGTGCACGGCCGGGTCGGGGAGCTGCTGGCCCACCACGACGCCCGGCTGGCCGAGTGCGCCGCGGCGGTCGCCGCCCGGGGTACCGCGACCGCGGAGGCGGTGGCCGCGGCGCTCACCTGGACCCGCCGGCGCCGGCCGTACACCGACCTGGACGACTTCAACCGGATGCTCGCGGTCTGCGAGACCGCCGCGCACCTGGACGTGCTGGTGCACCGGGGCACGCTCGTGCTGCGGGCGGAGCAGGCGGTGGCGGTGTACATCGCAGGGCCGGTAGCCTGAACTGAATTCACTCCAAGGAGGCCGCCCTGTCGACCACCACCGTGGGCCAGCCGGCCCCGCCCGGCGGCGCAGCCGAGCCGGGTGGGCCGGCCGGGGATGCCGGCCGGGTGGGCGAAGCCGCGGCCGGCGGGCCGGTTCGGGCGGCCCCGCGCGGCGGCCCGGGTGCGCTGGCGCGGCGGCGCGGGATCGGCGTCGACCCGGCCGCCCTGGCTCCGTCCGCCGAGCAGGAGGAGCTGCGGGCAGTGGTCACCCGGTTCGTCGCGCAGGTGTCCGGGCCGGACGACGTGCGGCGGCACAGCGGCCTGCCGGGCGGCTACGACCGGGCGGTCTGGGGCCGGTTGACCGGCGAGCTCGGGCTGGCCGGGATCGCGGTCCCGGCCCGGTACGGCGGGGCCGGCGCCACCTTCGGCGATCTCGCCGTCGTGCTGGCGGCGGCCGGCCACCGGCTGCTGTGCGCCCCGCTGCTGGCCAGCGCGGCACTCGCACCGGCCGCGCTGCTGGCCGCCGGGGCCGGGGATGCCGCCAGCGCCGGGGCGGGGGAGGACACCGCCGCCGGTGCGCGGTACCTGCCCGGCATCGCGGCCGGGACGACCGTCGCCACGCTGGCCGGGACCGGCGGGCCGCACGCCGGCGGGGCGGTGCACGGCCGGCGCGCCGCCGCCGGCTGGCGGCTGTCCGGCGCGGTGGACTTCGTGCTGCACGGCGCGGCCGCGGGCCTGGTGCTGCTGCTGGCCGGGACCGACCACGGCCCGACGCTGTTCGCGGTGGCCGGCGACGCCGACGGGCTGCGCCGGACGCCCCGGACCGTGCTGGATGCCACCCGGCCGCAGGCGCTGCTCGAGCTGGCCGACGTCCCGGCGCAGCCGGTGGGCTCAGTGGGCGGTGGCCGGCCGGCGTTCGAGCGCGCGCTGGACGTCGGCCGTGCGGCGCTGGCCGCCGAGCAGGTCGGGGTGACCGAGCACGCGTTGCGGGCGTGCGTCGAGTTCGTCGGGCAGCGCCGGCAGTTCGGCCGGCCGATCGGTTCGTTCCAGGCGATCCAGCACCGGCTCGCCGACCTGCTGGTCGAGCTGGAGGGCGCCCGCTGCGCCGCCGGCTACGCCGCCGCCTGCGTCGACGCCAGCCCGGCCGAGCTGCCGGTGGCGGCGGCCGTCGCCCGGGTCGCCGGCACCGGGGCGGCCGAGCTGGCCGCCCGCGAGTACGTCCAGCTGCACGGCGGGATCGGGTTCACCTGGGAGCACCCGGCACACCTGTACGTGCGCCGGTCCCGCGCAGACGCGGTGCTGTTCGGCACCGCGGCCGCCCACCGGGCCCGGCTGGCCGAACTGATCGGCCTCGCTGCCCAGCCGCCGGCGCCGGCAGCCGAGCCGGGCCAGGCTGCGGGGGAGCCGGCCCAGCCGGCCCAGCCGGTGGGCCAGCCAGCGGGTCAGCCAGCGGGGGAGCCGGCGGATGGCTGACGCAGCCGGCCCGGCGCCGCCGCCGGACGAGTTCCGCGCCGCCGCCCGGCGCTGGCTGGCCACCGTCGCGGCACCGCGGGCCGGCGCCGCCGCCTGGGGCAGCGGCCCGGACTCGGTGGCGGTCTTCGAGAACTGGACCGAGCCGCAGGAGCGGGCGCACACCGACCGCATCCGGGCCTGGGAGCGGCTGCGCTACGACAGCGGCTGGGGTGCCCTCGGGTTCGCCCCGCGGTTCGGCGGGCGCGCGCTGCCCGGCCACTACGAGCACCTGTACCGGCTGGAGGAGGCCGGCTTCGACGTCCCGCGGCGGACCGAGATCTTCCCGGTGACGCAGCAGCTGGTGGCGCCGGCGATCGCGCACTGGGGCACCGGGGAGCAGCAGGACCGCTGGCTGCCGCCGCTGCTGCGCACCGATGAGCTGGCCTGCCAGCTGTTCTCGGAGACCGAGGCCGGCTCGGACCTGGCCGCGGTACGGACCAGGGCGGTCCGCGACGGCGACGGCTGGCGGCTGACCGGGCACAAGGTCTGGACGTCCGGGGCCCGGGTGGCGACCTGGGGCGTCGCGGTGTGCCGGACCGACGCCGCGGCGGCCAAGCACGCCGGGATCACGGTTTTCCTGGTCCGGATGGATGCGCCCGGGCTGACCGTCCGGCCGATCCGGCAGTCGACCGGCGGCGCCAGCTTCAACGAGGTCTACCTGGACGGCGTCCCGGTGCCCGACGCCGACCGGCTCGGCCCGATCGGCGCGGGCTGGCGGGTGACCCGGACGATCCTGGCTGCCGAGCGGCTGGACTCCGGCACGCTCGGCTTGGACAACGCCGCCGCCGCGCTGGAGCTGGCCGCGCACCTGGACCGGCCGCTGTCCGGCGCCGAGCGGGACCGGGCCGCCCAGCTGTTCGTCCGCGCCACCGTGCAGCGTGCGATCGGGCTGCGGGTGACCGCGACGCTGGCCGCCGGCCGGGAGCCCGGCCCGGAGGCGTCGGTCGGCAAGCTGCACGCCACCCGCACCCTGCGCGAGACCTCCGAGCTGGTGCTGGAGCTGCTCGGCCCGCGGCTGACCGCGGACACCGGCGCCTGGGGCACGTTCGCCTGGACCGAGCACCTACTCGGCGCGCCCGGCTACAGCATCGCCGGCGGCACCGACGAGATCCAGCGCACGATCCTCGCCCAGCAGGTCCTCCGCCTCCCCCGGGAAACACAGTGAGCGGAGCGGAGCGCAGCGAACTGGCTAGCACAGTGAGCGCAGCGGACGGCAAGCACAGTTCGAACCGAAATCGGGTCGAGGCTACGCTCAGAGCCGGCCGGGGATCCGTCAGGTGCCCCGGTCGTGCCGTTCGAGATAGGGAAGGCTGAATGGTGGTAGCGGTCGACAGCGAGCCGGGCCCGCGGTCGAAGCGGGCGGCGATCCTCCGGGTCGCCGTGGAGTGCTTCGGCGAGGTCGGGTACGAGCATACGAAGTGGTCCGCGGTGGCCGGCCGGGTCGGCATCGGGCAGACCGCGCTCTACCACTACTTCGAGTCCAAGGCGCACTGCCTGCTCACGATCATGCATCTGGAGCTGCAGCGGTCCTGGGAGCGGTTCCGGGAGGTGACCGCCGAGCTGCCGCCGGACCCGGCGCTGCGGGCCGCGATCGGCGCCGCCTACGCGGTGACCGAGCACGAGGTGCTCCAGATGCGGATCCTGCACAGCCACATGGATCTGCTCGCCACGCCCCGGGCGTCGGCCCGGGAGGAGGAGGAACGGCGCGCGTCCCGGGCCCTGGTCCGGCAGATCGAGAGCGAGTGGACGGCGCTGCTGGAGCGCGGCATGAAGGACGGCAGCTTCGCCCCGGGGGATGCCGCCACGATGGGCCGGGCGGTGCTGGGGCTGATCGTCAGCGTCTGGAACTGGTACCGCCCGGACGGGCCGATCAGCCTGGCCGGGATCAGCGAGTTCATCGAGGGCTGCGTACTGCGGATGGTCGACGCGGCCACCGCGCGCACGGCCGGTGCTGGCCAGCCGGCGGGCGCTGCCGTCAGCGTGCCGTCCAGCCGCCGTCCACGTAGAGCTCCGAGCCGGTCATGAACGAGGCGTCGGCGGAGACCAGGAACGCGACGGCGGCGGCGACCTCGGCGGGCTGACCCAGCCGGCCCATGGGCGTGCCGTCCAGCATGGCGGCCAGCCGCTTGGTGCCGGTCCATAGCCGCCGGGACGTCTCGGTCTCGATGAAGCCGGGGTGCACCGAGTTGACCCGGACGCCGCGCTGCGCCCAGTGCAGGGCGGCGTTCTTCGTCATGGTGCGGACCGCGCCCTTGGCCGCGTGGTAGGCGAACTCGCGCCCGAAGCCGCCGACCGTGCCGAAGATCGAGCAGATGTTGACGATCGACCCGCCGCCGGCCGCCTCGATCCGCGGGCCGAGGTGCTTCATGCCCAGCCACACCCCGGTCTGGGTGACCCCGACGACACGCTCCCAGTCCGCCGTGGTCTCCGACTCCACGGTGCCCTTCGCGCCGATGCCGGCGTTGTTGACCAGGGCGTCCACCCGGCCGCCGGTCAGCCCGGGCAGCGCGCCGGCCAGCGCCTGCCAGCCGGGCTCCCGCGCCACGTCCAGTGCCAGCGCGTGCGCCTGCCCGCCGGCGGCCCGGAGCACCCCGGTCAACTGCTCGCACCGGGCCAGGTCCAGGTCGGTGACGAGCACGGTGGCGCCCTCGCCGCAGAGCCGGTGCGCGGTCGCCGTGCCGATGCCGCCGACGGCCCCGGTGAGGACGACAACCTTGCCGCTGAGCCGATCCACCGCAACCCCCATCAGCTGCCCGTATTGAAGTCGGTTCAGCATCGTGTCATGGCCCCGCCTGGCCGTCCATGAAGGCACTGGCCTGCGCCGCCGCCCGGGCGGGAACCCGCCAGGCGCTAGACTCCCAATCTGAATTCAGTTAAGGTCCCGCGTCACAGGTTACCGCAGCGCATCGTTGCGGCCGCCCGGTGCCGGGCCCGCGAGGCCGTTCCCCAGCGGAGATGAATTCCATCGGACATCAGGAGTCAGGCATGAAGCGACTGTTCGTCGGGACCATGTGCGCGGGTGCCGTCCTGGCCCTCGCGGCATGCGGATCCTCCGGCTCCGGCTCGGCGTCGTCCGGGTCGTCGGGGACCATCGCGATCGGCGCCTGGAGCCCGCTGAGCGGGCCCATCGCGCCATCCGGCACCCAGGTGACCGCCGGCGCCAAGGCCGCCTTCGACGAGGTGAACGCGGCCGGCGGGATCAACGGCAAGAAGATCGAGTACACCACCCTGGACAACGCCTTCGACGCGCAGCAGACCATCCAGACCGCCCGCAAGCTGGTCGGCGAGAAGAAGGTCGTCGCGATCGTCGGCGCCGACGGCACCGCGGCCACCGCGGCGGCCTTTCCGTACGTGCTCAAGCAGTCCAAGGTGCCGATCCTGTTCACCTACGGTGGTTCCTCGACCTGGTACGACCCGCCGCAGGCCGGCCTGTTCGGCG
Organism: uncultured Actinomycetota bacterium; assembly: GCA_963714145.1. Classification (GTDB taxonomy): domain Bacteria; phylum Actinomycetota; class Actinomycetes; order Mycobacteriales; family CADCTP01; genus JBBWZH01. The sequence continues at coordinate 2,063,473 of OY970235.1, forward strand.
CCCAGACGCTGTACGAGAACCAGGCCGCGGCGCTCGCCGGGTGGGCCGTGAGCAGCGGCGCCAAGCACATCGTGGTGGTGCACGACGACCCGGCCGCGTTCCTGAACGTCGCCAACCACGTGGTCTCGGCGGCGAAGGAGAGGGACCCGGCGATACAGACCGACCTGGTGCCGGTCAAGCTCAACACCACCGACTACAGCCCGGTCGTGGCGCAGGTGAAGGCGAAGTCGCCGGACGCGGTGGTGCTGATCCTGCCGGTGCCGGAGGCCGCGGCCTACCTCAAGCAGGCCAAGCTGCAGGGCGTCACCGCGCAGCCGTACGGCTACGCGCCGGACGCCGACCCGGGCCTGCTGAAGCTCGCCGGCGACGCGGCCGAGGGGTTCCGGACGCTGTCGCTGACCAAGCTGCCGACGGACACCGCCGACCCGGCGGTCGCCGGCTACGTCGCGGCGCTGAAGAAGTCCGCCCCCGACCAGGTGCCGAGCTTCTACTCGATCTACTCGTACGCGGCGGCGAAGGCGTTCATCAAGATCCTGCAGGGCATCAAGGGGGACATCACCGCGGCGAGCATCAGCCAGGCGGCCGAGTCGGCCAGCGGCATCGACACCGGGCTGCTGCCGCCGCTGTCGTTCAGCGCCGACAAGCACCTGGGCACCGACCAGGTGATCCGGCTGACGGTCACCGGCGGGGCGTTCGCCGCGCAGGGCGGCTTCACCTCCCCGACCGGCTCATGACGGACCGGCTCAGGACGGACGGGATCATGACGGGCGGCGGCAGCGGACCACGGGGGCCGGTGCCCGGACGGAGGTAGCGGCATGCGGGAGTTCGTCCTGAGCACGCTCAGCGGTATCGCCAGCGGTGCCGTGTACGGCCTGATGGGGCTGGGCCTCGTGATCATCTACCGGGCCACCGACGTGGTGAACTTCGCGCTGGCCAGCATGGCCACCACGGCCATGCTGGTCAGCACCACCGCGGTGGGCTGGGGCTGGGGCGTGCTCGGCGGGCTGGCGGCCGCGGTGCTGGTCTGCTCGGTCGGCGGCGTGGCCGTCCGGGAGGTGCTGATCCGCCCGCTCGGCAGCGGCCAGCTGTTCACCGCGCTGGTCGTGACGATGGGCGTCGCGCTGATCCTGGACGACGTGCAGCTGCACGTCTGGGGCGGCCAGCCGCGCACCTTCCCGCCGCTGGTCGGCGGTGAGGTGCACATCGCCGGCGCGGCCATCCAGAACCAGCAACTGCTGACCGTGGCGGTGGCCGGCGTCGCGATGCTGGCCGTCGGCTACCTGTTCACCCGCACCCCGCTCGGCGCGGCGATGCGCGCGGTCGCCGAGTCGCACCCGACCGCGCAGCTGCTCGGCATCAACCCGCACCGGATCGCCCGGCTGGCCTGGGCGCTCGGGATGGGCCTGGCCGCGGTGGCCGCCGGCATGTTCACGCCGATCAGCGGGGTGACCATCGGCGGCCTGCAGGGGTCGCTGTTCTTCGCCTTCACCGGCATCTTCCTCGGTGGCCTGACCAGCATGACCGGCGCGGTCGTCGGCGGGCTGGCGATCGGCGTGCTGGCCAACTGGGCGGCCGCGTACGTGTCGGCCAGCTTCCGGGACACGGTGGTCTTCGCGATCGCGGTGGCCGTGCTGCTGCTCCGGCCGCAGGGACTGTTCGGCAAGCAGACCTTCGAGCGGGTCTGAGCGGCGGGGCCGGCTGTGATCGACTCCGCCACCAATGCCAGCGGCGCCGCCGCCAACCCTGGCCCGACCCCGGGCGCCGCGCACCCGCCGTCGGCCGGGCCGGCCGGCCCGCCTGATGGAGGCGGCCCGACCAGCGCGGGCGGCAGGACTGGTGCCAGCGGCCGGGCCGGGGCGCTCGGTCGGACTGTCAGGTCCGGGGCGCTCGGGCGGGTGCTGCTCGGGCCGGTCGCGGCCGCGGTGGTCGTCTGGCTCATCCACACCGGCCGGGTCTCCCCGGCCACCAGCTACAACTGGGCGCTGTGCGCGGTGTACGGGATGGTCGTGCTGTCGGTGTCGCTGCTGGCCTCCTGGGCCGGGGTGTGGTCGATCGGCCACCCGGCGATGTTCGCCATCGGCAGCTACGCCGCGGTGTACGGCTCGACCCACGGGTGGTCGCTGGAGCAGACGCTGGCCCTGGCCGCCGTCCTGCCGGCGATCTGCGGGGCGCTGCTCGGGTACGCCGGCGCGCGCTTCTCGGTGCTGTACATCGCGCTGCTGACGATGGCTTTCGACCTGGTCGTGCTGGAGGTGGTCGGCCGCTGGACCTCGGTCACCGGCGGCGACGAGGGCACCGCGGTCGGCACCCTGACCAGCTCGCTCGGGTTCGGCAGCGTCGACGCCGGCGGCGGTGCGATCGAGCTGGCGGTGCTGGCCTTCGGCGTGGTGCTGGCGCTGGCCGCGGCGGCCCGGCGCAGCAGCCTCCGGCTGCGCGCGGTCGCGGCCAAATCGCACGCGCCGGCCAGCCGCTCGGTGGGTATCGCGCCGGAGCTGCAGACCTCGCTCGGCTTCGCGCTGAGCGGGGCGGTGACCGGGGTGGCCGGCACCGTGCTGGCCGCGATGACCGGCTACGTCAGCCCGGACTCGTTCTCCCTCGGCCTGGCCACGAACCTGATCGCGGCCGCCGTGCTGGGCGGGGTCGGCAGCATCCTCGGCTCGATCGTCGGCGGCGCCTTCCTCACCTACGCCGGCCGGGTCGCCGACTTCGCCGGGGTCAGCCAGCCGATCCTGCAGGGCGGCGTGCTGATCGCCGTCCTGCTGCTGCTGCCGCGCGGCGTGGTGCCCTCGCTGAGCCGGCTGGCCCGGCTGCTCGCCGCCCGCCGCCCGGCCCAGGCGCGTCCCGGCCGGCAGCCGGCGGCTGAGCCAGCCGACCCGACGGCGGCGGGAATGCCCGCCCAGCCCACGGCTGGCCCGGCCGGGTCGGCCGAGGCGGCTGCCGGCTCGGCCGGCCGGCCAGCGCGGGAGCCGTTGCTGGTCGTCGAGGATCTGGGGGTGTCGTTCGGCGGGCTGCGGGCGCTGGCCGGGGTCTCGCTGTCCGTGCACACCGGCGAGGTGCTCGGGGTGATCGGGCCGAACGGGGCCGGCAAGACGACGCTGATCAACATGGTGTCCGGGCTGCCGGCCGGTGGCCGGGTGACCGGCCGGGCGACCCTGGGCGAGGCCGACCTGCTCGGCACCCGGGCCACCGCCCGCCGCCGGTTCGGGCTGGGCCGCACGTTCCAGCATGCCGAGCTGTTCGGGGAGCTGACCGTGCTGGAGAACGTGCTCTGCACCCGGCGCTGGGTCACCCCGGCGGCCCGCCGCGAGGCGGTGGCGGCGCTGCACCGGGTCGGGCTGGCCGGTGTCGCCGACCGGCTGCCCAGCGAGCTGTCCTTCGGCCTGCAGAAGCGAGTCGACCTGGCCCGGGCGATCGCCGCGCACCCGCGGCTGCTCGTGCTCGACGAGCCGTTCGGCGGGTTGGACCCGGACGAGCGGGCGGTGACCGCCGGGCTGGTCCGCGAGCTGCAGCGGGCCGGCACCAGCATCCTGATCGTGGACCACGTGATCGCCGACCTGTTCCCGCTGGTGGACCGGGTCGTCGCGTTCGACTTCGGCACCCCGGTGGCGGCCGGTCCGCCGGCCGAGATCCTGGCCGATCCGCAGGTGCGCGCGTCCTACTTCGGCACCGGCGCCGCGGTGCCGCCGGCCGGTGCGGCCACCGGCGCCGGCAGCGGCGAGATCGCGGTCCGGCTGCGCGGCGTGCGGCACCACTACGCCGGGGTGACCGCGCTGCGCGGGATCGACCTGGAGATTCCGGCCGGCTCGCTGTTCGGCATCGTCGGTGCGAACGGCGCCGGAAAGAGCACCCTGGGCCGGATCGTCGCCGGCAAGCTGCGGCCTGCCGGCGGCACCTACGAGCTGCCCGCCCGCGGCGCGCGGCCGCGGCCCAGCCTGGTGCCGGAGGGTCGGGCGCTGTTCAAGTCGCTGACCGTGCGGGAGAACCTGACCGTCGCCGGCTACGGCGCCGGCCTGCGCGGGTCGGCCCTGCGCGACCGGCTGGACGGGGTGCTCGACTGGCTGCCGCGGCAACTGCGGGACCGGCTGGACACCTCCGCCGGGTCGCTGAGCGGCGGCGAGCAGCAGCTGGTCGCCATCGCCCGGGGCCTGGTGTGCGAGCCCACCCTGCTGGTGCTGGACGAGCCGGCGCTGGGGCTCGCCCCGACCATGGTCGAGGAGGTGTACGGCCGGATCGCGCAGCTGGTCGACAGCGGGCTGACGGTGGTGCTGCTCGAACAGCTGCTCGCCCGCGCGCTGGCCAGCTGTGGCCAGGTCGTGGTGCTGCGCGACGGCGTCGCGGTCGACCGCGGATCGCCGGCGGACCGCGCCTTCGCCGCCCGCGCCGAGGCTGCCTACCTCGGTGCCGGTGCGATGCCGGCCGCCAGCTCAAGTGCGGTGGCCGCCAGCCCGGCCGCCGGCGCCGACCGGACCGGCGCGGGGTGAGCCCGGCGGACGGAGCCGCCGCGGACTACCGCGCCGGCGCCGGTAACGAGCTGGCCGGCCGGGTCGCGCTGGTCACCGGCGGGGCCCGCGGGATCGGCGCGGCGGCGGCTGCCGCGCTGGCCGCGGCCGGCGCCACCGTGCTGGTCGCCGACATCCGGGACGCCGACGGCGCGGCGGCGGTGGCCGCTCTCGGCCCTACCGCGGCGTACCTGCGCCTGGACGTGACCGACGCGGCGGCGTGGGCGGCCGCCGTGGACCTGGTGCGGGCCCGGCACCAGCGGCTGGACGTCCTGGTCACCTCGGCCGGGATCGCCGCGCCCACCCCGCTGCTGGACCTCGATGCCGGGCGGGCGCGGGCGGTGCTCGACGTCAACGTGCTCGGCACGCTGCTCGGCATCCGCGCCGCCGCGCCCCTGATGCGGGCGTCCGGCGGCAGCATCGTGACGGTCGCGTCGGTCAACGGCTTCCTCGCCCCGCCCGGTCTGACCGCCTACGCCGCCAGCAAGTGGGCGGTCCGCGGCCTGACCCGCAGCGCGGCCGTCGAGCTCGCGCCGTACCGGATCCGGGTCAACGCCGTCTGCCCGGGCAGCATCGAGACGCCGATCACCGACGGCGGCGGCTTCGACAGCACCGACTGGGACGCCTACGCCCGGTCGATCCCGCTCGGCCGCCGCGGCACCGCGGCCGACGTCGCCGCCGCCATCCGCTACCTGGCCGGCGACGCCAGCAGCTACGTGACCGGCACCGACCTGGTGGTGGACGGCGGCCTGCTGGCCGGCCGCACCATCCCGCAGCGCCCCGGACCGCCGGACACCGGCGGCTGACCCGGGTCCAGCCGGCGCCGCGAATTACTCGTTTGTGCGGCGGCAGACACTTCGGACATGGCCACCTTCACCTCGCCCCTCGCCCGCACCGACCCACCCTTCACCAACCCCGAGTTGGCCGCGCTGAACAGCTGGCTGGACCACAACCGGGCCACCCTGCTGAGCAAGCTGAACGGCCTGACCGAGGAGCAGGCCGGGCAGCGGATGGTCGGCTCGGACACCACGCTGCACGGGATAGTCCGGCACATGACCACGATGGAGCAGTGGTGGTTCGTGGAGTGCGTGGCCGGGCAGGTGGAGCCGTACCCGTACTACGACGGCGAGGAAGTCGACTGGGACTGGGAGCTGGACCGCAGCGAGGGCCTGCAGGCCGACGTGGACCGCTACCTGGCCCTGTGCGAACGGGCCCGGGCGATCACCGCCGCGGTCGACCCGGCCGCCACCTTCACCACCAAGCGCGGCAACACCATCGACATCCGCTGGGCGATGATCGGCCAGATCCAGGAGTACGCCCGGCACAACGGCCACGCCGACATCATCCGCGAGCTCATCGACGGCACGACCGGCGAGTAACGGCCGTACCGCCCGCCACCCCGACGCCGGAGTCACTCGGTGCCGGCGCGCCGGTGGCGGTGCGGGCCGCGGCCCGGCCGAAGACGAGGGCCGCGGCCAGGCCGCCGGCGTACGCCTGGTGGTAGAGGCCGCCGGCGTCGGCACCGGCCGCCAGCAGGCCCGGTACCCGGCCGCCAGCCGCGGACCGCACCCGGGCGGCCGGATCGATCAGCAGGCCGCCGAGGGTGAAGGTGATGGCCGGGGCGGCTTCCAGCAGGTAGTACGGCGGTTCCGTGAGTGGTCGCCGGTCGTAGCGGCGTCCCGGGCTGGTGCGGTCGGGCTCGTCGGGGGTGCTGTACGGCGGTTCGGTGAGTGGTCGCCGGTCGTGGCGGCGTCCCGGGCTGGTGCGGTCGGGCTCGTCGGGGGTGCTGTACGGCGGTTCGGTGAGTGGTCGCCGGTCGTGGCGGCGTCCCGGGCTGGTCTGGTCGGGCTCGTCGGGGGTGCTGTTCAGCCGCTCGATCGCGGCCCGGATCTTCGCGCCGGGGTAGCCCCACTCGGCCGGCATGTCGTCCAGTTCGTCGAGGCTGTGGGCGACGGCGCAGCGGGCGCCCAGCCGGCTGGCCAGCGCGAACTTGTCCACCGCCGGGCCTCCGTCCACATAGGACTGGGTGATCCAGTCCCGGTGCGTCCGGGCGTCGGCCACGAGCAGGCCGCGGGCCTGCGGCTGGGCCACCAGGGCGATCGTGCTGAGGTGGTCGCCGAGCGTCTCGTCTACGAAGCGCTCGCCCGTGCGGTTGAACAGCAGGGCGTGCTCGCTGAAGTAGAGCGCGAGGTCGACGTACTGGGACGGGTCGCGCAGCGGCACCCCGGCCGGGATCAGGTGCCCGTAGAAGCCGGCGCCGTCGGTGCCGAACACCGCCCCGGCGGACCGGCCGAGTCGCAGGCCGTCACCCTCGCTGCCGGGGTTGCCGCGCAGTTGCAGGCCGGCCGCCTGCGGGTGGATCAGCGCGGCCCGCAGTTGCGGGTCGGCCTGGTAGCCGCCGCTGGCCAGCAGGGTCCACCGGGCCCGGATCCGGGACAGCCCGCCGTCCGGCCGGCGCACGGTGGCGCCGGTGACCGCCGCGCCGTCCATCCGCAGCGACTCCGCCCGGGTGCGGGTCCAGATCAGGCCGCCGTGCTGCCGGATCCGCTGCTCGCACCGGGTGAGGTAGTGCTGGGTGTCGAACTGGTGACCTCGGCCGTAGCGCAGCACCGGCACGGCCGGGCGGCAGTCCACGCCAAGCGACCGGATCCAGTCGACGCCCGCGGCGAAGCCGCCGACCAGCGTCCGGCCCAGCTCCGGGTCGCCATCCGGGTTGATCTCGCGCAGCACGTCGACCGACGGCGCGGTCCAGGCGAACCCGGCGTAGATCGCCGATCCGCCGAGGTGCTCGCCCTTCTCCACGAGCACGACGCGGGCGCCCTCGGTGGCTGCCACCGCGGCCGCGGTGAGCCCCGCCATCCCGCCGCCGACCACGAGCAGGTCGACGTGGTCGATCCGGTCGGGTTGGATCCGGTCGGTTGCAGCCGGTCGTGACGTCATCAGCCGTCTCCCCGCAGACCCGGTACGAGCGTCTCCTGAAACTAATTCATTTCAGTATCGCCCGCAATGCCGCCGGGGTCGGCCCGGGCGCCATCCTGGGTCCGGCCCACCGGCGTCGATCCGTCGGTGCCGGCCGCTACCGTCCAGGCCAGAGCGAGCCGGTTCGCCGGACGCGGGGCAGAGGAGCGGGACGGCGGCGGCGGGCGGTGTCCGGCGGATCGGCCGGGTCGGGGCGGCCGCCGCGATGGCGGCCGACCCGGGCCCGGCGGGTGTGGGGGAGTGGCACGTGAGCGTGTGTTCGTGACGTTGCTGGTTGCCTCGGCGGCGGCGTTCGGGTTGGCGCTGCTGTCGGCGGTGGCCGGCTTCGGCGGTGGGGTGCTGCTGCTGCCGGTGTTCACGGCGCTGTTCGGGCTGCGGTTCGCGGTGCCGATGTTGACGGTGACCCAGTTGTCCAGCAACGGCAGCCGGGTCTGGCTCAATCGCCGCGAGCTGCGCTGGCCACTGGTGGGATGGTTCGCGCTGGGCGCGGTGCCGTTCGCGGTGGCCGGCGCGGTGCTGCTGGCCCACGCCCCGCTGAGCCCGCTCAAGCGGGTGCTCGGGGTCTTCCTGCTCGGCGTGGTCGGCTGGCGGCGGGTCAACCCGCATCCGGGCAAGCCGGGAGACCGGGCGTTCGCCGGGATCGGCGCGGCGTCCGGGCTCGGCTCGGCGCTGCTGGGCTCGGTCGGCCCGCTCACCGCGCCGTTCTTCCTCGCCTACGGGCTGACCCGGGCGGCCTACATCGGCACCGAAGCCGCCGCCGCGCTGACCATGCACCTGACCAAGACCGCCGCGTACGGGGCCGGTGACCTGCTCACCGGCCGGGTCCTGCTCTACGGCGCCGCGCTCACCCCGGCCACCCTCGCCGGCGCGTGGGTCGGCAGGAAGGTCCTGCGCCGCATCGGCGACCGCCTGTTCGTCCTGCTGGTCGAGGCCGGTCTCGTGGTCGCCGGGCTGCTGCTCCTGGCCGGCTTCTGAGCCGGTACCGCCCGCCCGGTCGGCCGGGCGTGGGCGGGCCGGGGTCAGGGTGTGACCAGGACCTTGATGGATTCGCGGCGGTCCATGGCCAGGTAGCCGTCGGGTATCTCGTCCAGGCTGAGGGTGTGGTCGAAGACCTTGCCGGGGTCGGCGGTGCCGTCGAGGATCGCGGGTAGCAGCCGGTCGATGTAGACGCGGACCGGGGCCGGGCCGCCGGTCAGCGTGATGTTGGGGCCGAACAGGCTGGGGAAGCCGACCGGTGCCTCGTCGTACTGCGGCACACCGACGCGGCTGATCACCCCGCCGACCCGTACCACGCCGACGGCCTGGTCGTAGGCCTCCCGGTAGCCGACCGCTTCCAGGACGGTGTGGGTGCCGTCGCCGCCGGTCAGCTCGCGCACCCGTTCGATGCCCTCGGCGCCGCGTTCGGCGACGACGTCGGTGGCGCCGAACTCGCGGCCGAGGTCGGCGCGGGTCTTGTGCCGGCCCATCAGGATGATCCGCTCCGCGCCGAGCTGCTTCGCCGACAGCACCGCGAGCAGTCCGACCGCACCGTCCCCGATCACCGTCACGGTGGTGTGCGGGCTCACCCGGCCGCGGACCGCCGCGTGGTAGCCGGTGCCGTACACGTCGGCGAGGGTCAGCAGCGACGGCAGCAGGGCCGAGTCCGCGCCGACCGGCAGCTTCACCAGCGTGCCCGCCGCCTGCGGCACGCGCACGTACTCGGCCTGGGCGGCGTCGAAGAATCCACCGTGGCGGCAGGAGGTCTGCACACCGTCCCGGCAGAAGTCACAGGTGTTGTCCTGGTAGGCGAACGACGCCACCACCAGATCGCCGGTCGCCAGCCCGGTGACGTCCGGGCCGACGTCCACGACGGTGCCCAGGAACTCGTGCCCCATCGTCGTGGCCGGCTCGTCCGCCGTCCTGTTGCGGTAGGGATGCAGGTCGGTGCCGCAGACGCAGGTCCGCACCACCCGCACGATCGCGTCCGTGCGGTCCTGGATCGCCGGGTCGGGCACGGTTCCCACCCGCACGTCCCCGGCGCCGTACATCAACGTGGCTCGCATGATGGAATCCCTTTCCGGATCGGTGTTTCGGTCGAGACCCGGCCGGGCTGCCGGCCGGCCCGGGCACCGCGCTCACCCCCTCCCGCGTGCGGGCTGCGATCAGTAGGCGCCGCGGCCGCGGAGTACGGCGGTGACGGTGCGGGCGATGAGGGACAGGTCGAGCGTCGGGGACCAGTTCTCGACGTAGTAGAGGTCGAGCCGGACGGACTCCGCCCAGGTCAGGTCCGACCGTCCGCTGACCTGCCAGAGTCCGGTCATGCCGGGCTTGACGAACAGGCGGCGGTGCACGTCGTTGCCGTAGGTCGCCACCTCGGTGGGCAGCGGCGGCCGCGGGCCGACCATCGACATCGAGCCGCCGAGCACGTTCAGCAGCTGCGGCAGCTCATCGAGGGAGTACCGGCGCAGCACCCGGCCCACGCCGGTGACCCGCGGGTCGGCGCGGAGCTTGAACAGGACCTCGTTGGTCTGCTCCTGTCCCTGCGGGTCGACGCGTTCACGGTCCGCGCCCAGGCGCATCGTGCGCAGCTTGAGGCAGGAGAAGGTGCGGCCGGCCAGGCCGATCCGTTCCTGCCGGTAGAGCGCGGGCCCCGGCGAGTCGAACCGGACCAGGACCGCCAGCACCAGCAGCACCGGGCCGACCACGAGCAGCAGGAGCACGGCCAGCAGCCGGTCGAGCACGGACTTCAGCAGCAGCCGCGGGCCGCCGAGCACCGGCGCGTGGACGTGCAGCAGGGACATGCCGCCCAGCGCCTGCAGGGTGATCCGGGGCACCGCGACGTCGCTGAGCGCCGAGGCGACGTAGAGCTCGACCGCGGTGCCCTCGAGCTGCCAGGCCAGCCGGCGCAGCGCGTGCCGGCTCAACACGCCTTGCCCGGTCACCACCACGGTGTCGGCCGCGGTCGTGTCCAGGGCGGTGAGCACTTCGCGTGGGCTGCCGAGCACCGGCACCCCGGCCGCGAGCAGTTCGGCGACCTCGGCGCGGCGGTCGGAGTCGGCGCGGCGGTCGCCGGCCTGCTGCTCGTAGCTGGCCCGGGTCCGGGATCCGCGCCGGCCGCCGGGCTGCCGGCGATCGGCCTCGGCGTACTGCGGCACGCAGGCACCGGTCACCCGGAACCCCGTGCCGGGGCTGTGCCCGGCCCGGTCGATCAGGTGCAGGATGTCGCCGACGGTACCGACGGCCAGCACCCGACGGCCGCCGTAGCCGAACCGGCCGTCCCGACCACCCCGGCCCAGGACACTGCGCATGGTCAGCCGGACCGCCAGCAGCACGGCGGTGCCGACCGGCAGGGTGACCAGCACCGTGCCGCGGGCGCTCTCGACCCGCCCGAGGTACGCGACGGCCGTGACCACCAGCCCGATCCGCACCGAGGCGTCGAAGACCCTGGACAGTTCCGCGGTGCCGGCCCCGACCTGGTGCCGCTTGTACGTGCCCCGGGCCCCGAGTGCCAGCAGCCAGGCCGGCACCAGCGCAACCGTGAGCGCCGGCGCCGGGCCGGTCAGCAGACCGAGGCTGGCGGCGAGCAGCAGCGCGCCGAGGTCCGCACCGACCAGGACCGCGCGGTTGTGCCAGTCGCGCCGCCGCGCCAGCCGGGCGCCGGCCGTCCGGGACAGCGCCGACCGCACATCCGCCAGCGCCGACTCCCGCCCGGCCGCCCGGTCCTGCTGCGTCCCCGTCCCGCGCCGGCTGCCGCCGGCCACGGTGGCGGACCCCGCTCGGGAGGGCGGTACGTACGGTCGAGCAAGCCCCGGCATGTCCGAACCCCCGTCACCCCGGCACCGGCGCGCCGAAGACCGTCACCCTCGTTACCGAGTACGCACGACACACTACCAAGAGTGACTGATGTCGGTCGTGCCGGCGGATCGTCCGGGCCCGGACCAGCCCCGGTCGCACCGGGATCGGCCGGAACAATGTCGCCACCGAATCGTTTCTTCGCCGCCCTGAAAGCCTGCGCAGACCACCAATGCCGCACCACGGCCGGCCACTGCTAAAGTCGCGGTGGCTTCGGCCGTCGCCCTGTCCGCGGCGGCGACGACTCAATTCGGATAACAGGAGAAGCAGGAATGCGGATCGGTGTACTCGGCACCGGCACGGTCGGTCACGCGGTCGGTACCAGGCTGGTCGACCTCGGCCACGAGGTCCGGATGGGATCCCGCACGGCGGCGAACCCGGCCGCTGTGGCCTGGGCGCAGAAGGCCGGTAGCAGCGCAAGCTTCGGCACATTTCGGGACGCTGCCGAGTTCGGCGAGGTCCTGGTCAACTGCACGGTCGGTGCGCACAGCGTCGAGGTCCTCACCGCCGCCGGAGTCGAGCACACCGCGGGCAAGCTGCTCATCGACATCAGTAATCCGATCGACCTGGGCGAGCTCCCCTCGTTTGCGCTGCTGGTCTGCAATACGGACAGCCTCGGTGAACGTATCCAGCTGATGTTCCCGGCCGTTCGGGTGGTCAAGGCGCTCAATACGATTAACGCGGATGTGATGGTTCAGCCGGAGTTGCTGCCCGGTGACCACGTCGTGTTCATCTGCGGCAACGACCCGGCCGCCAAGGTGCAGACCGCCGAACTGCTCGGCGAGTTCGGGTGGCCCGCCGAGCGGGTCGTCGATCTCGGCGACATCTCCGCGGCCCGGGCGACCGAGATGTACCTGACGCTCTGGGTCCGGCTCTACGGTGTCCTCGGCACCGCCCACTTCAACGTCGCCATCAGCCGCTGATCCGGGCCAGGTAGGGCCGCAATCTGAGCCGGGCGTGCGCCGGCCGGCCGGTAGCGCATCGCTCATCCCCTTGATCACATTTCGATGGTGTTCGACGGTAACCTGGCGGCGCAGGGTGCCCGATCGGGACAGGACTGACTGGTCTATCTACCGCGCGTTGAGGGGTAGCAGCATGGAAAACGACGCGGCATCGGCTGCCGCGGCGCCCGCCAGGGAGCGGATTCTCGCCACTGCCAGCCGGCTGTTCCACCGGGACGGGTACCGGGCGGTCGGCGTCGACACGATCATCGAGCAGTCGGGCGTGGCCAAGATGACGCTCTACCGGCACTTCCCGTCCAAGGATGAGCTGATCGTCGCCCATCTCGAGCGGGCGAACGACGGTTTCTGGGAGTGGTTCGATTCCGCGGTCGCCGGGTCGGCGCCGGCCCGGGACCGGCTGGTCGCGGTGTTCGACGCGATCCAGCGGCTGGCAACCCACACCAGCTGCCTGGGTTGCACCTTCCAGGAGGTCGCCGCCGAGTTCCCCGACCCGGGCCACCCGGCGCACGAGGTTGCCCGCGAGCACAAGCGGGCCGTGCTGGCCCGGCTGTGCCAGCTCGCCGAGGAGGCGGCCGCGCCGGACCCGAAGCTGCTGGCCGAGCAGCTCATCCTGATCATGGATGGCGCCTTCGCGGCGGCCCGCATGTTCGGCGCGCAGAGCCCGGCCGGCTCGTCCGCCGGCGCGGCCCGCGTCCTGGTCGACAGCGCGCTCCCGGCCGGCCCGGGCTAGCTGTTCCGCCTCCGCGGGCGCCGGCTCAGCTCCGCTCCTGGATGCGGATCAGGTTGCCGGCGGGATCGCGGAAGGCGCAGTCGCGGACGCCGTACGGCTGCTCGGTCGGCTCCTGGACGACCTCGGCTCCGCCGGCCTGCACCTTGTCGAAGGTGCCGTCGAGGTCGGCGGTGGCCAGCAGGATCCAGCCGTAGGTGCCCTTGGCCATCATCTCGACGATGGTGCGGCGCTCGTCGGCGGTGACGCCAGGGTCGGCGACCGGTGGCGCCAGCAGGATGGACGTGCCGGGCTGGTCGGTCGATCCGACCGTGATCCAGCGCATCTTGCCGGCTCCGACATCGGTGCGGACCTCGAAGCCGAGGGTGTCGCGGTAGAAGGCCAGGGATGCCTCCGGGTCGTCGTGCGGGAGGACGGTGGTGAAAATGGTGAGGTCCATGGCGGTCACGCTAGGTGCGGCCGGGGCCCGGCGCTTCTCGATTCCTGATCGGTCTGGTCATCTGTTCCGCCCCCGGCCGGGCCGCATCCCCGAGGGTCAGCCGCCGACGTAGGCCGCGAGGTGCTCGCCGGTGAGGGTGGAGCGGGCGGCGACCAGGTCGGCGGGTGTTCCCTCGAAGACGACCCGGCCGCCGTCGTGGCCGGCGCCCGGGCCGAGGTCGATGATCCAGTCGGCGTGCGCCATGACCGCCTGGTGGTGCTCGACGACGATGACCGACTTGCCCGCGTCGACGAGCCGGTCGAGCAGGCCGAGCAGCTGCTCGACGTCGGCGAGGTGCAGGCCGGTGGTCGGCTCGTCCAGCACGTAGACGCCGCCCTTGTCGGCCAGGTGGGTGGCCAGCTTGAGCCGCTGCCGCTCACCGCCGGACAGCGTGGTGAGCGGCTGGCCGAGGCTGATGTAGCCGAGTCCGACGTCGGCGAGCCGGTCGAGGATGGCGTGCGCGGCCGGCGTCCGGGCCTCGCCGGCGCCGAAGAACTCCTCGGCCTCGGTCACCGACATCGCGAGCACCTCGCTGATGTCACGGCCGCCGAGGTGGTATTCGAGCACCGCCGCCTGGAACCGCTTCCCCTCGCAGTCCTCGCAGGTGGTGGCGACGCCGGCCATCATCGCCAGGTCGGTGTAGATGACGCCGGCGCCGTTGCAGCTGGGGCAGGCGCCCTCGGAGTTGGCGCTGAACAGCGCCGGCTTCACGCCGTTGACCTTCGCGAACGCCTTGCGGATCGGGTCGAGCAGCCCGGTGTACGTCGCCGGGTTGCTGCGCCGCGAGCCGCGGATCGCGCCCTGGTCGACCGACACCACCCCGTCCCGGCCGGACACCGAGCCGTAGATCAGCGAGCTCTTTCCGGACCCGGCCACACCGGTCACCACCACCAGCGCGCCGAGCGGGATGTCGACGTCGACGTCCCGCAGGTTGTGCGTGCTGGCGCCGCGGATCTCCAGCGTGCCGGTGGGTGTGCGCACCGAATCCTTGAGGGCCGCCCGGTCGTCGAGATGGCGGCCGGTGATGGTGTCACTGGCCCGCAGCCCCGCCACGGTCCCTTCGAAGCAGACGGTGCCGCCCGCCGTACCGGCGCCCGGGCCGAGGTCGACGACGTGGTCGGCGATCGCGATCGCCTCCGGCTTGTGCTCCACCACGAGCACCGTGTTCCCCTTGTCCCGCAGCCGCAGCAGCAGGTCGTTCATCCGCTGGATGTCGTGCGGGTGCAGGCCGATGGTGGGCTCGTCGAACACGTAGGTGACGTCGGTGAGCGCCGACCCGAGGTGCCGGATCATCTTGGTGCGCTGTGCCTCGCCGCCGGACAGCGTGCCCGACGGCCGGTCCAGCGAGAGGTAGCCCAGGCCGATCTCGACGAACGAGTCGAGGAGGTGCTGCAGCCCGGACAGCAGCGGCGCCACCGACGGCTCGTCGAGGCCGCGGACCCAGTCACCCAGGTCGCTGATCTGCAGCGCGCAGACCTCGGCGATGTTCTTCCCCTCGATCTTCGACGACCGGGCCTCCTTGCTGAGCCGGGTGCCGTCGCACTCGGGGCAGGTCGTGAACGTCACCGCCCGCTCAACGAAGGCGCGGACGTGCGGCTGCAGCGTGTCGATGTCCTTGGCCAGGAGCGTCTTCTGGATCTTCGGGATCACCCCCTCGTAGGTCAGGTTGATCCCCTCGACCTTGATCTTGGTCGGCTCCTTGTAGAGCAGGTCCTGCAGTTCCCTCTTGGTGTACCTGCGGATCGGCTTGTCCATGTCGAAGCCGGCGCCGCTGAAGATGCGGCCGTACCAGCCGTCCATGCTGTAGCCGGGGATCGTGAGCGCACCCTGGCTGAGCGACAGGCTGTCGTCGTACAGCGCGGACAGGTCGAAGTCGGTGACCGCGCCCATCCCCTCGCAGCGCGGACACATGCCGCCGAGCCGGGTGAAGGTCGCCTTCTCGGTCTTCGTCCGGCCGGCGCCGCGCTCGACGGTGATCGCGCCGCTGGCCCGCACCGAGGGGACGTTGAACGAGTACGCGTTGGGCGAGCCGATGTGCGGCTTGCCGAGCCGGCTGAACACGATCCGCAGCATCGCGTTGGCGTCGGTGGCGGTGCCGACGGTGGAGCGGGAGTTGGCGCCCATCCGCTCCTGGTCGACGATGATCGCCGTCGTCAGGCCATCCAGTACGTCGACCTCCGGCCGCGCCAGCGTCGGCATGAAGCCCTGCACGAAGGTGCTGTAGGTCTCGTTGATCAGCCGCTGCGACTCCGCGGCGATGGTGCCGAACACCAGCGAGCTCTTGCCGGAGCCGGAGATGCCGGTGAACACGGTCAGCCGGCGCTTCGGGAGCTCGACGCTGACGTCCTTGAGGTTGTTGACGCGCGCGCCCTGCACCCGGATCAGATCGTGGCTCCTGGCAACCTCGAGCGCAGGCGGCTGCGGGTCCGTCCTGGTGGCCTTGCTCATCGTGTCTCCATCTGTGAGGCGGGGCCGCCCGTTCGCGGTCTCCGTCGGCGTCGCCTGGCGCGGTCGGTACGTCCGGTCTGCTTCGTCGCCGCGGTAGCGGCAACTGTCGACGGGAGTGGTGTAACGCCCGCCCGGCTGACGCTAGTCCAGCGGCCCGGCGGGGCCGGCGCAGGCGGTCGAAGCCGGTCGGCGCTGGCCCGCAGCGATGCCCCCGCTCTGGCGGCAGCGCGGCACCGGCCACCCGGCCGATGCCGGGCGTCGCGACGACGCCGGGCGCGGGAGCGGGGGCCGGCTGTCACCGGTCCTGAAGCAGCCCGAGGACGTTGCCGTCGGGGTCGAGCACGGTGGCCACCAGGCGGCCGCCACCGACGTCGTGCGCGGGCTCCTGCACGGTGGCACCAGCGGCGGTCACCTCGGCCAGCTTCGCCTCGATGTCCGGCACGTGCCAGTAGGCCACCGGCGAGGTCATGCCCTGCGGCCCGCCGCCCGGCACCAGCCCGATGTGCTGGCCCTCGGTCTCGAAGCCGACGTAGTAGGACTCGTCGGTCTGCGGCCGGACGCCGAGCAGGGCGGCGTACACCTCCTTGGCCTTCGCCAGGTCGGCAACGGGATGCAGCACGGTCTTGATCCCCTTGGTGGACGAGCCGGTCACGGTCACTCCTGAAGTCGTGGTGGTGATGTCCATGCCGGCCACGCTAGGTGCGGCTCGACCGCCAACGCTTCTCGATTCCTGACCGGTCTGGCCACCCGCACCGCTCGGGGAAGCCGCCCCGGCGGTCGCCGAGCCGCCGGGGTGGCCCCGCTTCGCTCAGCCGAGGGCGCCGGCTACCCGCTGCGCGCTGTTCAGGTTCACCCGGACGACGTCGAACTGCCAGGACGACCCGTCGCTGAAGGCAATCTCCAGCACCGCGCCGATCCTGCCCTTGTTGATCACGGCTGAGCGGACCGCCGATCGCGGCGCGGACACGACGATCTCGTCGGTCGGCTTCGGCTTGAACGCGCCACGCTTGCCGCGGAAGAGCACCAACTGCGCCGGGTACACCGCGAGGTACCCCGAGCTGGCCCTTCTGCAGCGGCGTGGCGCCCTGGCCGCCAGCCGGCCCGGCGGCGGACCCGATGACGTTGCCGACGAGACCGCCGACCTGCCCACCGGCGACCCCGCCGACAACGGACCGCATCATCCCTCTCGGCTCGACGAACGATGCGGCGATGGCCTGATTCGGATCTGACATGACGCCCCCCCACGGATGTGATGACCGATCTACGTTGCCATGCCAGCGGGGGAGAAGTGTCCACTTTGGTCAAGTGCGGATAGACCCGAGCCGGATCAGCCGGCACCGGCTACTCGCAGGCGATGCCGTCTCCGTCGCGGTCGAGCCCGGCCCGGTATCCGGGGTCGCCCCGGTACAGCGGTGCGGCGCCGGCGGCCCGGGCTGCCGCGCAGTTCGGGTAGTAGGCCGCGGCGGGCGGTGGCGGTGGCGGTGGCGCGTGGGTTGTCGTGGGCCGGGTCGGTGCGGTGGACCGCGGCGCTGGGGTCGTGCGTGGTGGCTGGGGTGCTCTGGTGCTGGTCGGCGGCGGCGCGGTCACGGTGACGGTCGTGGTGACGGCCGGCGCGGTCACGGTCTGGGTGACCGTCTCGGTGATCGTGACCGCCGGGGCGGGCTGGGCGGCCGGCGCCGGGGCGGGAGTGGCGGCTGCTGCCGGTGCTCCGACGATGGTCAGCGCGCCCAGGGTGATCAGGGCCGCGCGGACTGCCCGGCGTTGCCGGGAATTGCGTTGCGGGCCGAGGAACACCCGGCCGAATGCGATGGTGAAGCGGTCGGGTGCCGGTGTGCTCGGCGGCGGGATGTATGTGGTGTAGTCGGGCGTCGGCCCGTGTTCGTACGTCATTGGATCCCCCGGTCGTATGTCATATAAGGCGTCGCGGACCGCGCCGGTAAACCCCGGCGCTTGTCTCAGCGTTGGCACAGCCTAGGTGCGCGGGAACCATGGCGGGTCAGTTTCCGAAATGTCGTCCCGGTCGCCATTCCCGGTCTCTGCCGGTCCGAATTCCCGGTATTCGCGGCCGGCCCATTCCCGGTCTTCCGAGAGTTCGGGCCGGTGCGCCGGGCGGGTCAGCGGGGCGGGCGCGCGATGAGCGTCGACCCCGGCCCGGGCCGGCCGGACAGGCTCACGACGAGGTCGGTCGTGGTGTCCACGCGGGTGCCGTCGAGTTGGACGACGCTGGTCGTCGGCCCGTAGTCGGCGGTGCAGGCCCCGCTGTGCGGGTCGGCGACGGTGACGTGGACCTCGTGCCGGCTGACCACGTCGACGGCGACCGGCAGCGTCGGACAGGATCCGCTGCCCCAGAACGTAAGCGCGAGCCGATCACCGGGCTGCAGGACCGCGACCGCGTCGGGCATCGTCGGCAGGGTCGGTGGCCGCACCCCGGACGGCAGGCCGTGGTAGGTCGTGACCGCGACGGTTTTCGGCTCGCCTGGCCCGGATTCGCAGCCGGCCAGTGGCAGGCAGAGCGCGGCGGCGAGCAACCCGGTCAGCGGCAGAGCACCCATGCCGGCTCCGACTCGCCCGGCGCGGCCCTCGTTCCACCCGTCGGCTGATCGGCTGCGGGTGCTCAGCCGGGCCCTACCGTGACTGGCTGACCGTGCCGTCGGCGGCGATCCGCAGCTGGGCCTGCGGGGCACCGCCGGCGCAGGTGCCGGCCGGCTGGCCCGGCCCGGCGCTGTCGGCCGCGGCGCCGGCGCGGCCCGGGCAGACCAGGCGGGGCTGCACCCGCAGCCGGGCGTCCAACCGGACCGGCGCCCCGGGTGGCGTCGTCACCCGCACGGTCACCGGTTCCTGGGTCAGCCCGGGCACCGGCGCGTACCCGTACCCCGGCCCCGGGCCCGGCAGGTGGACGACCCCGCAGGCCGTGTCGGCCGACTGCGATCCGGTGCCGCACGGCGCCGCGCTGGTCGGGCCGGAGATCGACAGCGGCACGTCCTGGTCGTGGCAGCCCCAGGGCCCGCAGGTCTTCAGGTGCACCATCGGCACCCGGGCGGACACCGCCTGGTCGACCTGCACCCCGAACCCGCGCAGCGGCGCCGCGCCGCCCGACTCCCCGCTGGCTGCCTCCCGCCCGGCGCAGCCACTCAACGCCACCACCACGCCCACCGCCGCGAGGATCCGCACGTATCACCCAACGCCGCACGCTCCGCCAGGTTCCGCCGATCCGCCCGCCGGCCCGCCGGCCCGCCGGCCCGCGTGCCGAGGCGAGCAGGGTCTGGCGCTGCCTGCGCTCGGCGGCTCGCACCGGCCCCGCAACCGCCGGCACGGTGCTGGTGGTTCGGGCGCGCCAGCTCAGGCGGCTCCGGTCCGGTCCGCTGCGGCCGCCTGCGTGCCATGCACGACGGCGAGGTAGCCGTCTTCCAGGGTGGGCTCGACCGGGTCGCCCTCGACCGGGTAGGCACCGCTGGACACCACCCGGTAGGTGACGCCGTCGCCGTGCTGCAGTGCCGAGACGACCCGCAGGTCTCCTTGCGGGGTGACGCCGACCGGCAGCTGGACGGTCCAGGTGCGGTCCCGGGCGGCGTCGATCACGCCCTGGGTGGAACCCGCGTACAGCAGCCGGCCGGCGGACAGGATCGCCAGCCGGCGGCAGGTGGACGCGACGTCCTCGACGATGTGCGTCGACAGCAGGACGGTCCGGTCGCCGGCCAGGTGGGCGAGCAGGTTCCGGAACCGGATCCGCTCCTCCGGGTCCAGCCCGGCGGTCGGCTCGTCGACGATCAGCAGCGCCGGGTCGCCGAGCAGCGCCTGCGCGATGCCGACCCGGCGCTTCATGCCGCCGGAGAGGCCGCCGATCTTCCGGTCGGCGACCTCGGTCAGCGCGGTCAGCGCGAGCAGTTCGGCGACCTGCTCGCGGCGCCGGGCGGTCGGCCCGACGCCCTTGAGCAGCCCGATGTAGTCGAGGAAACCGCGGGCGGTCAGGTCCGGGTAGAGGCCCAGCTCCTGCGGCAGGTAGCCGAGCGCCTGCCGGACGCCGCGGCGGCCGGCGGCGGTGCCGAGGTCGTGCGGGCCGACCCGGACGGTCCCGGACGTGGGCCGCAGCACCCCGGCCAGGATGCGCATGAGCGTGGTCTTGCCGGCCCCGTTCGCGCCCAGCAGCCCGTACATCCCGGCCGGGATGTCGAGGGTGAGGCCGGCCAGCGCGGCGACGCCGGACCGGTACCGCTTGGTCAGCCGGCTGGTGTGAATGTCCACTGTGTCTCCTGGGTGGTGTCGGTGTCGGTGGCGGTCAGCGGGCGCGCAGCCGGGTCTCGCGGGCGGCGAGCGCGGCCAGTACGAGCGCGGCGGCGCCGAGCACCAGCCCGATGCTGGTGACCGCGTCGGCCCTGGACGCGACCTCGTGGTTGAGCGCGGTGAACGTGCCGCCGATGCCGAACAGGCCGGTCCGGGCGACGTCCCCGGACGGGGTCAGCAGGGTGCCCGACGGGCCGGGCAGGACATCGGCCGGCAGGATGCTCCAGAACCAGAGACCGACGAACAGCACCCGGAACAGCGGGCCGCCGAGCAGTGTCGGCCCGGCCAGGGCGAGCGCCGCGACGAACAGCAGCCCGGGGATCTCGATCACGGCGAACGCGGCCACGCCGGCGCCGAACGTGGCGCCGGCCGGGAGCTCGGTGGCCAGCCGAGCCAGCCCGACGACCCAGATCAGCAGCAGCGGCACCAGGCAGGCGGCGATGGTCCCGAGGTACTTGCCAGCGAGCCGGGCGCCGAACCCGGCCGGGGTCGCGTCGAGCAGCTCGACGACGCCCAGCCGGCGGTCCCGGATCAGCCGGTCGGCCAGCAGGCAGCCGAAGATCGCGCCGGCGTAGAGGTTCAGCGACAGGGCATACCCGGCGACGTTCTGCGCCGTGCTGCCGACCGGGCTCGACTCGGCGCGCCGCAGGCTGAGCACCTCCCACAGGAACAGCGCGCCGAGCAGTCCGCTGGCGATCCACAGCGACCGCTTGCTCAGCTGCATCCGCAGCTCGTAGCGGGCCGCGCCGAGCAGCACCGCCGCCCGGCCGGTACCCAGCCCGGGCCGGCCCGGCAGGTCCACTGTGGACGGGCGGGGCGACCGGGCCGCCCACCGCCGGCCCACCGACCGGCCGGACGTGCCGGTCACCAGCCGCTCCTCGGCGTGCAGCAGCAGCCAGCCGGCCGCGAGCCCGGCCGCGCCGATGGCCAGCAGGACGATCCGGTTGGCGGCCAGCCGGTCGGCGGCCACGACGTCCCGGGTATGCGGGAACAGGTACAGCGGCTGCGCCCACCGGTGGCCGGCGAACCAGGCCGCACGCGTCTCCTGCCCGAACCAGACGGCGACGACCAGGGTGGTGGGCAGCCCGGCGCTGCCGGCGAGTGCCGAGGCGGCGACGGCGAGGCCGGCGAGCGCCGCGGCCGGCGCCAGCCACGCCAGCTCGGCCGCGGCCAGCCCGCCGTCCGGCCGCCACCAGCCGGCGGCGTATACGCCGGCGGTGGCCACCGCGGCCCAGGCCGCCGTCCAGGCCAGGGCCAGCAGCACCCGGCGCAGTACCGTCGTCGCCACCCGGGCGGGGACGCTGGCCTGCAGCTCCATCGCCTGTTCGGCGGCGAGCACGCTGCCGGCTGCGACCCCGGCGCCGAGCGGCACCAGCGCCTCGAGCACGAACGCCACGGCCGTCTCGCGGTTGCCGCCGTCCCGGCCGGCCAGCCCGACCAGCAGCGCACCGGCGGCCAGCACCCCGGGCGGCACCAGCAGCGCCGCCGCGCCGGCCCGGCGCAGGTCATGCCGCAACAGGCGGCCGGCACCGGCGAACCCGACTGTGCTCATCCGGCGAACCCGACACTTGTCAGCTGGCGAACCCCATCCGTCCCGGCGCCGCCCCAAGGGTGAGCGCCATGCCGCAGTAGGCGGCCGACGCCGGCGAGTCCAACACTGGTCATCTGGCGCGGGTCGTGCCGCAGCAGGCGGCCGGCGCCAGCGAACCAGAGTGTTGTCATCCGGTGAACCTCATTCGTCTCGGTGTCGCCGCGAGGGTGAGCGCGATCAGGGCCAGCGCGGCCGCGATCGTGGGCAGGCTGGTGTTCCAGACCCGGGCGAAGCCATCCAGGCGGTCGATGGCCAGCGGCAACCGGCCGAACTCCGTCTCGGGCCAGAGCGCCGACAGCCGCAGCAGCCACAGGCCCAGCGCGACCGCCATCCCGATCGCCGGCCGGGTCAGTACGGCCAGCGCGAAGCTCAGCGCCGACAGCAGCAGCAGCGGCCCGAACCAGCTCGTCACCAGCGCGCCGAAGGCGACATCGGCCGAGCCGAGCCGGGCGACCGCGGTCGCGGCCAGCGCGAGGACCAGATCCAGCGCCAGCACCAGTACCAGCCGGGCCAGCAGCACGACCCGCGGCGAGGTGCCGGTGGTCGCGGTCAGCTCGACCGCCGGGTCGACCTCGGGCCCGTGCAGCAGGGCCAGCCCGACCGCGGCGGCGGCCGGCACGACCGCGGCCAGCAGCCCGGCGCCGGACCGGCCGGTGGCCACCACCAGCACGCCGAGCAGGAACATCAGCCCGGACGCGGCGAGCAGGCTGCGCCGCAGCAGCGGCACCTGGGCCGCGAGCAGCCGACCGGCCCAGGCCAGCCGCGGCCCGGGCCGGACCGCCGGGCTGGGCGCGCGGGCCGGCGGCGGCCGGCGGGCCGCGGCCAGCACCTCATCGATCAGCGTCGCCGGGACCGGTCGGGTCGGCCGGGCCGCGACCACCACGGCGGCGGCGCGGACCGCCGACCAGTCGGCCAGCCGGTCCCGGCAGGCCGGGCAGGCGCGCGCGTGGTCGCGGTCGGTCGGGCCGGCCCGACCGAGCACCACGGCTACCAACTCCGCTTCGTCCAGGTGTCCCGGATGCCCCGGGTCCAGCCGGTCAGCCATCGCCGTCACCGTCCTGTGTGGACTCCAGCAGCCGGCCGAGGGCCGCCCGGGCCAGCCGCAGCCGGCTCTTCACAGTCCCGACCGGCACGCCCAGCACCGCGCCGATCTCCTGGCCGGACAGCTCGTGTACGCAGGCCAGCGCCAGCACCTCCCGGTGCGCCGGGCGCAGCCCGCCGATCGCGGCGACCACCCGGTCCAGATCCGCCCGGGCCAGCAGCCGGCGTTCCGGGCCGGCGGCCGGGTCCGGCTGCTGCGCCAGCACCCCGTCGTCGTCGGTGGCCGGACCGGTGCCGCGGCGGCGCAGCGCGTCCACCGCGCGCCGGCGGGCCACCGCGAACAGCCAGGTGCGCACCGTGGAGCCGCCGACGAACCCGGCCGCGCCGCGCCAGACCGCGAGCAGCGTGTCCTGCAGCACCTCCTCGGCCAGCGGCGGGTCGCCGACCAGGCCGGTCAGGTACGCCAGCAGGCTCGAGCCGTGCCGGTCGGCCAGCCCGCGCAGGCCGGCCTCGTCGCCGCCGGCGACCGCGGCCAGCAGCGCCCGGTCCCGGTCGGCCGGCGGCGCGCCGGACCCGGGCGGACCGCTCACCGCAGCGGTCCGCGCCCCGGCCCGACCGGGGTCCAACCTCGATCGGCCAACCACAACCCCTCAGTCGCGTTTCCGGAACCCCGGGTTCACTTTCCGGGGCAACCAATACCGGATGTCGGCCCGGGGGACGCCGGCCGACGCCCGCCGCGCCGTGGCGGCCGGCGTGCCGACCACCAGCCGCCGGCCCGAGCCGGGCCGGCGCCACCGGCCCCGAGCCGAGGTGGTCACCTCAACCAAACCGACCCGCCTGGCCGATCTCGGCCTGAACGGTCCGCCAGCCGAATTCGTCCGGTGCTGACTGCGGGCGTTCCCGGCCCGGGTCACTCGGGCGGCGCTATGGCGGTGGCGGAGTGTGTTTCTACGATATGACTGCGTGGCGTGAGCGGCGACTTCCGCGCGCTGGTGCATTTGCGCCAGCCCTGTCCCGCCCAGCCAAGGGAGAACGCCGTGCCGAACCGTGCCTGGCGATCCGTCGCAGTTTCTACCGCCCTACTCCTCGGTGCCGCCGTGTTGGCCGGGTTACCCGCCCGGCCGGCCGCCGCGGCCCAGCCGGGCTGCCGGGTGGACTACGCGGTTACCGCTGAATTCAACTCCGGCTTCGTCGTCTACATCACCATTGCCAACGACGGGCCGGCCACCAACGGCTGGCAGATCGACTTCACGTTCCCCAGCGCCACCCAGCGGCTGGCGACCGCATTCAGCGCCCGGTGGTCGCAGAACGGCCGGGCGGTGACGGCGGTGAGCCAGGTCTGGAACGCCAGGATCCCCACCGGGTCGAGCACCATGATCGGCTTTGTCGGCGCGGTGTCCGGGCCGAACCCGGCGCCCACCGACGTGCGGATCACCGGCTGCGGCGACCACCCGTTCCCGCCGACCCCGATGATCACCAGCCCGACCGACAACTTCGTCATGCGCGAGGGCCAGGTGACGCTGCTGCGGGCCGAGACCCTCGGCTTCCCCGGGACCGTGACCAGGATCGACTTCTTCGTCGACGGTGTCCTCTTCGGAACCGCCACGACCGTCCCGTTCAACCTCCAGTGGTACCCGCTTCCGCTGGGCACGTTCACGATCACCGCGACCGGCTACGACGACCGCGGGACGGTGGCGACGTCCGCGCCGGTACATCTGATCGTCCGGCCGATGCCCTGACCCGGGCGGCCGGCTGATCGCCCGGTCCGGCCGGGGAGTCCCCTGGCCGGACCGGCCCAGCGCCGGCCCGCCCCGCGCCGTCCGACGCTGAGCCGGCGCGGCTACCCGCGGGTCCAGCGCTGGTTCGCGGCTGTGGTGCAGGTCCAGAGGATCACCGGGGTGCCGTTGGCGGTGCCGTTGCCGCTGACGTCCAGGCACAGACCGAATTGCGCGTTGCTGATCGTGCCGTTGGCGTTGAGGTTCCAGCGCTGGTTCGCCGCGCCGCTGCAGTCCCAGAGCTGGACCTTGGTGCCGGCCGTGGCGTTCGTCGGCGCGTCGAGGCACTTCCCGAGGGACTGCACGGTCTGCCCGGTGATCGTCCAGCGCTGGTTCGCGGCGCCGCTGCAGGCCCAGATGATCGGCTGGGTGCCGTTGGCCGTGCTGCTCCCTGGGACGTCCAGGCAGCGGCCCGATGCGGCGCTGACGAGCGTGGACGACGCCGGGGGGTTGCCGGGCGAGCCGATGCTGCCGGCCACCGACCGCAGCGCGGCGAACCAGGTGGCCGCCATCTTGTCGTAGCCGCCGGCCGTGGGGTGGATGCCGTCGATGAGATCGGCGCTGGTCAGCGCGGCGTGCATGTCGACGAGGTGGACGTGCCTGCCGGCGTTGACGTTGCGCTGCACGATGCCGGGGATCGCGGCGTTGAAGGTGCGGCCGGCGGTCTCCTGACCGGCCGAGCCGAGCGGGATGATGGTCGCGACGAACACCTCCGCGCTCGGCGCGGTGGCGGTGATGTGGTCGATCAGCGTCGACAGCCGGTTCGGTGCGGTGGCCAGGTTGTTGTTCTGCAGTACGTCGTTGGTGCCGATGTGCAGCAGCACGGTGTGCGGCGTCGTCGCCTGCAGCCAGCCGGTGATGTTGGCGTCGATCTGGTCGATGCGCCAGCCGGGATGCCCTTCGTGGTCGTGGTCACCGAGGCTGGCCGGCCCGTTGAACTGCGTGCCGACGAGGTCGACCCGGTAGCCGCCGGCGGCCATCCGCTGCCACAGGCCGATCCGGTAGCCGCCGGGGACCTGGGTGCCCTCGGTGATGGAGTCGCCCAGTGGCATCACCCGCACCCCGCCGTTGGACTCGGCGCTGGCCGGACCGGCGCTGGTGGCGGTGCCGATCGCGGTCAACCCGACCGTGAGCGCGGCGGCGGTGAGCCAGCCTCTACCGGTACGCATCAGGTGCCTCCTGGCCCGGTCGCGCGTGCATGTGAGCGTTAACAATTGTCGGTAGATTGCCAGAGTGTTTCGACACATTCAAGCGGCCGAGGTGCGGGATCTTATCGACCTGTGGCCGGCTCGATTCATAACACTTTTTCCGGCGAGTTTTCGAATAGGTGGCGCGCCGAGTTTCTGTCGCGCGCGTTCTGTGCCGTGGTCGCTCTCGTGTCGGGCTCCGCTCCAGTGCCTGGCCCGGCTAGCCAGCCAGCGCGGGCCGGGTCCGGAACGAGCTTTCGGCCCGGAAGGCGGCGCTGCCGTCCGAGTGGTCCACCCACAGTTGATCGCCGCGATGATGCAGGAACCAGCCGGGGTAGTTGGCCGACTCCAGCGCCACCGAGTCGGCTGCCGCGCCGGGCCGTACGCAGAATGTGGCGTCGCCGCGGAACAGTTGGGTTCCGGCGTTCTGGTTGAGCCGCAGCCGCCAGTAGGCATGCCGCAGATACCGGCCGTCCTGCCGGAAGGAGAAGCAATCGGCGTCCGCCAGGCCGGCGATCACCGCGAAGGTCGCCTGACGTCGCGTCGCCGCGGTGCTGCTCGACCCGACCGGCGTCAGGAAGCCGAGGCCGCCGGCGGTCGTGACGAACAGTCCGGGCTCGTCGGCCGATTCCAGCGACACCGGCCGTCCCGGCGCCAGCGGCGCGGCGCGGCCGACCGACGGGCTGGCGGCCGGGGTGGTCGGCGGTTTCGGCACCGGCCCGGTGACCGCCGGTACCGAGGACGGCGTCGGCCGTACCGCGGGCGCCGACAACGGTGCCGCGAACACCCCGGACCCCGGCGGCACGGGCGCGGGCAGGGTCGTCACGGTGACGGCGGCGCCGGCCGCGAGCGCGCCGGCGGTGATCATCGCGGCCACCGGGTGCGCCACGACCGCCTGGATGAGCTGGCTGAACAGCCCGGCCTTGACGCTCGCGCCGACGCCACCGGAGGCGCCGGCGCCGGCCAGCGCTGCCGTCGACGCGGCGGCCGTGGTCGTCCCGGTGAGCGCGATCTTGCCGAGCAGCGCGGCGGCGAGTCCGCCGGGAACGGGCAGCAGCGCGAGCCCGACGAGCAGCCGTTCCGCGGCGATCATGCCGTCGGCGGCCGGTGCGCAGACGTCGCAGGCCCTGGTGTGCCGGGCGATGCGCTTGCGCCACAGCGGGCTCGGCGTGCCGTCCCAGTCCGCCACCACGGCCTCGAGCGTCGCGCATTGCGGCCTGGCGTCCAGCGCGGCCACCAGCCCGCGGCTCGCGTCGAGTTGGTGCCGCATCCGCTGTACCCGCACACCCGCGTGCGCGATGCCGACCCCCAGCGCCGCTGCCAGTTCGGTCCGGGTCAGCTCACCCGCGGTCTCCAGCCACCACAGTGACAGCAGGGCCCGGTCGTCCGGGTCGAGCCAGCGACTCGCCCGTGCCACCTGACGGCGCTGCCCGGACAGCTCCAGGCGAAGCATCGTCAGGTCCTCGAACTCGGCTTCGGCGTCGGGGACCTCGGCCGCCTCGTCCAGCGTGGCGGTGCGCTGGGCGGCGGCAATGCGGCGGTGCAGATGGGTGCTGACCTGGTGGACCGCGATCGAGGCCAGCCACGGGCGGAAGCTCTGCGGGTTGTGCAGCGCCGGCAGCTGCCGGACCGCGCGCAGCAGGGTGTCCTGCACGACGTCGTCGGCGTCGGGGTGCCCGCTCAGCGCACGGCGCACGATGGTGTAGACCAGCGGCAGGCCGGTCGCGACGAGCTCGTCGAGAGCCCGCCGGTCGCCCGCCTGGGCCGCGACCACGAGGCTCGTCTCGTTCGTGCCGGTAACTCGCATCATCACATCGCAGTCACAGAACCAGGGTCTGGCGGCTGGCCAGGTGCGACCGGGAGCGGCCCGATGGCGTGATCGCTGACTGTTGTCGACGGCCGACCGCTGCGTCAAGGAGTAGCGATCATCTCCACCCGGCCGGCGGTGCGGCCCGGAGAACGGGCTTCGCGGTCGGCCATGATGATCGCGGGAAATCTGTTATGCCATGCGCCTTCGCGTGGTCGTGCGCCGCGACGCCAATTCCGGATCGGATGGGGGTAGCGTGCGGAGTCATTGACCGGCGCACCGGCTGGCGCGTCGGTTGACGCGTGACGCGCCGTTGAGTACGGTTCGGCTGAATGCCCTGTCGGGTGGTGAAGGTTTCTCGACGGACGCGGCGACCGTCCCCGTCACATCACCATCCCTGTGTGCGTATCTGTAATTCCCCATTGCGAGGGGAGAGTCGCCATAGCGGAATGTTAACGCTAACATTCAGGTCGGTGCGCGGATCACGCCACCGCCGCAAGGGGTAATTGCGAATGTCGCATCCCGCCCCGACCATTGCCGGGCTCTGCCGCGTAGCTGCCTGGCGAAAGGCCTGCGCTGCGCGCTGGCACTGGTTCCGCCGCGGCCGGCAACGCCCGGGCGGCCAACCGGATCGTGCAGACCGGCTCCGTGTCGCACCGCGGACCGTCGCTGCCCGGGCGGCACCCGGCCGCAACGCGTCACCCCGCCGCGCCACGCCGACGTGGCGTCCAACCGGAGGTATCGATGAGAACGAGAACGAAACTCGGCCACCCGGTGACAGCGGCGCTGGCCGCCCTGACCGTGATCGTCGGCGGTGGGGCGATCGCGCTCGTATCGCCGGCGACGGTCGCGCAGGCCGCGGGGCCCCAGTCGTGTGACATCTACGCCTCCGGCGGGACGCCGTGCGTGGCCGCGCACAGCACCACCCGGGCGCTGTACGGCGCGTACAACGGCCGCGCTCTACCAGGTCCGGCGCTCGTCGGACAACACCACCCGGGACATCGGCGTGCTGAGCGCGGGCGGGTTCGCCAACGCCGCCGCGCAGGACTCGTTCTGCGCCGGCACCACCTGCCTCATCACCGATCATCTACGACCAGTCCGGCCGGGGAACAACCGCCTCACCCAGGCGCCCCCCGGCGGCGTTCGCCGGCCCGGCTCCGGGCGGATTCGACAACCTCGCCAACGCGACCGCGGCGCCGATCACGGTCGGCGGCAGCAAGGCGTACGGCGTCTTCGTCGCTCCCGGCACCGGCTACCGCAACAACAACACCAACGGCATCGCCACCGGCGACCAGCCCGAGGGGATGTACGCCGATCTTCGACGGCACGCACTACAACGGCGGCTGCTGCTTCGACTACGGCAACGCCGAGACGCAACAGCCGGGACAACGGCAACGGCACCATGGAGGCCATCTACTTCGGCAACATCAAGGTCTGGGGCTACGGCACCGGCAACGGCCCGTGGATCATGGCCGACCTGGAGAACGGCCTGTTCTCCGGCGTGAACCAGCGCTACAACGCCAACGACCCGACCATCAACCACCGCTTCGTGACCGCCATCGTCAAGGGCGAGCCGAACCACTGGGCCATCCGGGGCGGCAACGCGCAGTCCGGCGGCCTGTCGACCTTCTTCAACGGACGCGCGCCCCAACGTCGCCGGCTACAACCCGATGAGCAAGGAAGGCGCCATCATCCTCGGCATCGGCGGCGACAACAGCATCGGCGCCGCCGGCACCTTCTACGAAGGCGTGATGACCTCCGGCTACCCGTCGGACGCCACCGAGAACGCGGTCCAGGCCAACATCACCGCCGCCGGGTACTCGACCGCGGCGCCGGGCGGCGGAGGCGGTCAGCAGATCGTGGGCGGCCAGTCCGGCCGGTGCCTGGACGTACCCGAACGGCACCACCACCAACGGCACCCAGGCAGCAGCTGTGCGACTGCAACGGGCGGCACCCGCAGCGCTGGACCCGCACCGCAAGCAGGCAGCTGACGGTGCTCGGCAACAAGTGCCTGGACGCCAACGGCCACGGCACCACCAACGGCACCGCGGTGATCATCTGGGACTGCACCAACGGCCAGGCCAACCAGCAGTGGAACGTCAACGCCAACGGCACCATCACCGGCGTGCAGTCCGGGCTGTGCCTGGACGCCAACGGGGCCGGGACGGCGAACGGCACCAAGATCATCCTCTGGGCCTGCAACGGCGGCGCGAACCAGCAGTGGAGTCTGCGCAGCTGACCTGAGGCAGCACCGGCGGCGGGCGGTCCCAGTACACCGCCCGCCGCCGGACCCGCAGCCCGGCGCGCAGCCGTCAGCGGCCGCGAGGCACGCCGGAGACAGCGGGCGGCTAGGGGGTGTCTGATGGTTCTTGGTGGATGCCCGCGGCGTCCAGGCGGCGTCCGGCAAGGCCGAGGAGGAGTCGATACCGGGGTTGTATCGGCGACGACGAGAACGCGGCCGGTCGTCGGCTGGGCGCCGTGGGCGCCGCCGAAGATCCATCAGACACCCCCTAGGCCCGTTGGTCGTCCGGCTTGGTCACCCAGCCGCGGAAGGCGGCCTGCAGGCCGGCCTGGAAGCGGGTGCCGGCGCCGAGCCGGGTCATCACCTCGTGGATGCGGCGCTGGATCGTCTTCGGGCTCAGCTCCAGTTGGCGGGCGATCGCGTCGTCCGGCAGGCCGGCGGTCAGCAGGGCCAGGATCCGCCGCGCCTCGGTGCCCGGCTCGTCCGGAGTGGACTGTCCATTTCGTCCGTCCAATGTGGCCAGCGGGATGGCCTGCTGCCAGAGTGCCTCGAACAGCGCGGACAGCGCCCGCAGCAGCGCGGACGGGTGCACGACGATCGCCGACTCGATCGCCGCCGGCTGGGTCTGCAGCGGGAGCAGCCCGATCCGGGCGTCCGCGATGACCATCTTGACCGGCACGGAGGACAGCACCCGGGCGTTCTCGCCGCGGACGATGCCCTCCTCCAGGTCCGGCAGCCGCCCCGGCACCTCGACCGCGCTCTGGTCGTAGATCGCCCGCACCGACACCTTGCGCGCGTGCAGGTTCAGGTTGGCCGGCGTGCACCGGCTCGGGTTCTGCAGGTACGGCGCCCGGTCCAGGCCGCAGTACTCGTGCTGGGCGCCGCGCTGGATCTGCTCGAGCCGCTGCAGTACGGCGGTGCGGCCGACGACGACCTCGACCAGTTCGGCCGGATCCCGCCCGGCCGCCCGGTGGAAGCCTTCGGCCAGCCGCGCCGCCTGCGCCCGGGCCCGGCGCAGCTGCTCCTCCTTCTCCAGGAACAGCACCTCCAGCGCGGCGTCCGGGGCGACGGCGGCGTACCGGGCGGTGCTGCCGGGTAGCCGGCTGACCAACCCGTTCGACTCCAGATCACGCAGCGCGTCGCGGAGCCGGCCGGGCTCGATCGGCAGCGCGGCCCGCAGGTCGGCCGCCGTCGCCGGCCGGCCCTCGACCAGTGCCCAGTACACCGCCTCGGCCGTCTCGGACAGGCCGACCACCTCCAGCATGCGAGCATCCTGCCCTGCCGCAGTCGTCGGGGATCAAGACCAACGCTGACCACTTCTGGACTTTGACCAGTTCCGCTCTGGGTCGACCGCTTCCGGTCACCGGGTGACGAGTGCGACGCTCCGCGCGGCAGTCCCCGGCCCGGCCCCCGCCCCTGACCCGAGGAGACCACCTGTGAGGCTCACCTCTGCCGCGCTACGGCGCGTACCCGTCGTCGTGGGTACGGCGCTGGCCCTGGTGGCGTCCGCCGGGTTGGTCGCGCCGGCCGCCGACGCCCGGCCAGCCCCGGCCGGCACCCCGCCAACCGCCACGGCGGCGGCAGCGACGGCAGCCAGCTCGGTAGTGACGCTGGTGACCGGCGACAAGGCGGTGGTCTCCTGGCACGGCGGGCAGCCCAGCGTGTCGGTGACGGCGGCCGTGCGCAGCGACGGCAGCCGGCCGGCGTTCGTCAGCTACAACCGCGGCCAGGACGCGTTCGTGGTGCCGGTCGATGTGCTGCCGTACATCCGGTCCGGCACCGTGGACGAGCGCCTGTTCGACGTGACGTACCTGGCCGGTAACGGCTACGGCGACACGAGCAGCGGCAGCCTGCCGGTGATCGTGCGGTACGGCAAGGGCCAGCGGGCGGCGAGCCTGCCCGGCAGCCGGCTGCGGCGGCAGCTGGGCAGCATCCGGGCGGCGGCGCTGACCGTGCCGAAGGCGCAGGCGCCGGCGTTCTGGGCCGGCGTGCAGAACCCGGCGGTGCGGCCGGCGGCCGCCGCGTCCGCCCGGTCGTTGCGGCCCGGCCGCGGGCTGGACCGGATCTGGCTGGACGGCAAGCTGCACGTACAGCTGGACCAGAGCGTGCCGCTGATCGGCGCGCCGGCGGCGTGGGCAGCCGGCTACGACGGCCGCGGCGTGACCGTGGCCATTTTGGACACCGGCGTGGACGCCACCCACCCGGACCTGGCCGGCCGGATCGCCGGCACCGCGAACTTCACCGGCGAGCCCGACGCCACCGACCACAATGGACACGGCACGCACGTCGCGTCGACCGTCGCCGGCTCCGGCGCCGCCGCGGCCGGCCGGTACCGCGGCGTGGCGCCGAGCGCGTCGCTGCTCATCGGCAAGGTCTGCGACAGCGGCGGCAACTGCAGCGACTCGTCCGTGCTGGCCGGCATGCAGTGGGCGGCCAGCTCCGGCGCCCGGGTGGTGAGCATGAGCCTGGGTCGCACGGCCACCGGCGGGCCGGACCCGCTGGCCGACGCGGTGGACACGCTGACCGCGGCGACCGGCACGCTGTTCGTGATCGCCGCCGGCAACGACGGCCCGGGGGAGTCGACGGTCGGCACGCCCGGCCTCGCCGCGGCCGCGCTGACCGTCGCCGCCACCGACAAGAGCGACCACCTGGCCGGTTTCTCCAGCCGTGGCCCGCTGCTCGGCGACCGGCTGATGAAGCCCGATATCGCCGCGCCCGGCGTGAACATCGTGGCCGCGCGGGCCGCCGGGACCACGCTCGGCCAGCCGGTCGGCGACTCGTACACGACGCTGTCGGGCACCTCGATGGCGACCCCGCACGTCTCCGGCGCCGCCGCCATACTCGCGCAGGAGCACCCGGACTGGCGCGCGCCGCAGCTGAAGGCGGCGCTGATGGGCAGCGCGAAGGACGACGGCTATACCGTCTTCGAGCAGGGCGCCGGCCGGGTGGACCTGGCCCGCGCGGTCGGCCAGCAGGTGCGCTCGGCGACCCCGAACCTCGAGTTCGGCGTGCTGCCGTTCCCGCAGAACACCCCGACCAGCGCGACGATCAGCTACGTCAACGACGGCACCGCCCCGGTCACCCTCACCCTGCACCCGTCGCTGGCCGGCGCCAACGGCACACCGGTGCCGGCCGGCGCGCTCACCGCCGACGCCACGGTCACCGTCCCGGCGGGCGGCACCGCGACCGCCACCGTCACCCTGGACGCGCCCGCGCTGGCCGCCGACCGCTACACCGGCGCGGTCGTCGCCACCGACGCGAGCGGCAGCGTCCAGCTGCGCACCCCGGTCGGCGCGGACCGGCGGCCGGAGCTGTTCAACGTGCAGGTCACCGTGGTCGGCCGGCAGGGCCTGGTCTGCGGCACCGGCGGCGAATACGGCACCGGCATCGTCACCGCGAACGCCAACTGCAAGTCCGTCCTGCAGGTCGTCTACCAGAACGTGGACGACGTCCGGTACCGCAGCATCAGCGGCGCGGGCGCGCGGAACACCTTCCGGGTGCCGGCCGGGCACTACCTCTTCGCCGCCTACCTGCTCTGGGACGACCCGGTTTCCCGGCAGCAGCAGACGGCGTTCCTGATGGCGCCGGAAGTCACGGTCACCGGCGCCACCTCGGTCACGCTGGACGCCCGCACCGCCCAGCCGATCACCGTCCATACGCGACAGCCGAGCGAGAGCTTCACCGCCTCGATGGGCTTCTGGCGGATGTCCGACGACCCGACCCAGGGCATGTTCCTGGTGATCGTCTCCGCGTACGGCTTCCAGTCCTACTGGGCCAACCCCACCGAGCCGGTGCGCCGCGGCCACTTCCTCTTCTTTCACCAGCGGGACGCCGCCGCGCCGCTGGTCGAGATGCGGGTGGCCGGCCGGGGCGGGACGCCGCTGCACCCGATGTACTCCGACTACCGCGACTACCTGCCGATGCTGGCCGGCGATCAGACGCTGCCGCTGGTCGACGCGGGCACCAGCATCCCCACCGACCCCGGCGACCGGCTGCGCGGCCGGCTGGTGCTGCTCGAGCATGTGGTCGCCACCCAGGGCGGCTGCATACCCCGGCAGGATCAGGTGGACGCCGCCGCCGCGGCCGGCGCCGCCGCGCTGCTGCTGTTCGAGCCGACCGGGTGCTTCGCCCCGCTGCCGATGCTGACGCTGCGCCGCAAACCGCTGCCGGTGATCACGCTGCGCCCGGCCGAAGGCGCCCTGCTGCGCCAGCAGTTGGCGGCCCACCCGGTCCGGATCGCGGTGCACGGAACGCCGATCAGCACGTACCTCTACCACCTGAAGTTCTACCAGCAGGGCCGGATCTCGACGCTGAGCTTCCGTCCGTCCGACCGCCAGCTGGAGCGGGTCCGGTCCGCCTACCACACCGCGCAGCGCTCCCGCGGCTCGCTGACCTGGCCGACCTGGCTGGGCCCGGAGGCGGCCACGTTCATGGCCTCGCTCGACTACCACATGCCGCTGGTCCGGGACGAGTACGGCGGCCCGGTCCAGCCCGGCCAGCAGTTCACCCGGGACACCTTCCAGTGGAACGAGTCCGAAAGCGAGCTGTGGGGCGAGCAGTACCGGACCGACCCGCTGGTCGCCGGCCGCACCTCGACGACCGACTGGTACGCCCCGCCGGGCGTGCCCGGCGCGCAGCAGCCGCCCACCGGCGCCGGCGAGCTGGCCGCGTGCGGCAGCTGCCGGCAGGGTGACCTGTTCTCGCCGGTGCTGCCGCTGACGCTGCCCGATCCGGCGTTGCGGGCACCGTTCACCGAACTTGGCGTCACTGGCAACCTGCACCTCTACCGCGGCACGGAGGAGATCCCGGTGACCCCGGTGCTCGACCTGATCACCGCGTTCCGGCTGCCCGCCGAGGCCGCCGGCTACCGGCTCACCCAGAACCTGGACGGCAGCTTCGCGGACCGTCCGGAGGCCGCCACGCACATCCAGACCGAGTGGACGTTCCGGTCAGCGCGACCGACCGTGGACGGGCTGGCCACCGGGCAGATCTGCGTCGGCACCGCCTTCGGCACCTCGGGCGAACCGTGCGCGGTGCAGCCGCTGGTCTTCCTCCGCTACGCGCTCGGCACCGACCTGCACGACCAGGTCGGCCGGCAGCCGCACCCGGTCCGGATCACCGCCTACCACGAGGCGTCCGCCCGGCCGGCAGCGGCGATCCGCAGCCTGGCACTGTGGGCCAGCTTCGATGACGGGGTCAGCTGGCAGCGGGTGCCGACCGCCGGCCGGGGCGGCACGTACGCCGCGATCGTGCCCGCGCCACCGCGCGGCAGCACGGCCACCGCGGTCACCCTCCGGGCCACCGCCACCGACGCCGCCGGCAACACCGTGACCCAGACCGTCTACCGCGCATACCACCTGCGGGCCCGCTAGATCCCGTCCGGCTGCGCCGGTCCGACTCAGCTCGGGCCGGCGGGCCGGCCGGAGGCCGTCCAGGCCTGCGCCGCCGTGCCTGGCGGCGCGGCGGCTGCCTGTGCCGTCGTGACCACCCGGCCGCCGAACCGGCCGCGCAGAGGTCGGGGGCGCCGGGGCGAGCGCCTGTGGACAGTAAGGTCGTCGACGTGCTGAGCACACCGGTGAGCGGGGATGTGGTGGTCGTCGGCGCCGGCATCGTCGGCGCTTCGGTGGCCTATCACGCCGCTCGGGCCGGCGCCGTCGTGACGCTGGTCGACGCCGGGCGGCCCGGCGCCGGGGTGACGGTGGACTCGTTCGCCTGGATTGGAGCGTCCGGCGTACGCACCGGTCCGGCCGCCGGGCTGCGGGTGACCGCGACGCAGGAGTACCGCCGGCTGGAGGCCGAGCTGCCGGGACTGCCCGTGACCTGGTCCGGGTCACTGTCCTGGGGCGCGGCGGACAGTGCGCCGGAGGCTGGGCCCGGGCAGGAGATCGTGGACGCGGCCGCCGTGGCGAGGATCGAGCCCATGCTGCGGCAGCCCCCGGAGTGGGCCGTCTGGGCGCCCGGTGACGGCGCCGTCGACCCGGTGGGCGTGACCGAGCGGTTGGTCGCGGGCGCCCGCGCCCACGGCGCCCGGGTACATCTGGACACCCCGGTCACGGCGGTCCGCCGGGACGCCGCGGGTCGGGTTGTCGGGGTTGAGACGGCCGCGGGACCCCTCGCCGGTGCGACTGTTGTGCTCGCGGCCGCAGTGGCGACGGCCGCGCTGGGCGCGCCGCTCGGCATTCGCGTCCCGGTCGACCCGTCGCCGGCGACGCTCTTCCGGCTGCGCGCCCCGGCCGGTCTGGTCCGCACCGTGGTCCACAACCGGGACTTCGACCTCCGGCAGGTCGCCCCGGACCGGCTACACGCCGCTGCGGACTCGCCCGAACGGACTCTCGCCGCCGTCCGGTCCACCTTCCGCGGCGCCGCGAACGTCGAGCTGCTCAGCACCAGGGTCGGCCTGCGCCCCATGCCGGCCGACGGCGAGCCGATCGTCGGCCCGGTCGCCGACGTGCCCGGCCTCTACCTGGCGGTGATGCACTCGGCGGTCACGCTCGCCCCGGCCGTGGGCCGCGTGGTCGCGCGGGAACTGGTCGACGGCACCGCCGAGCCGGCGCTGGCGGGCTGCCGCCTCGACCGCTTCTAGTGCCTGACCTGCTCAGCTCGGGCCGGCGGGCCGGCCGGTGGTCGCCCGGGCCGACGCCGCCGTGCCGGGCGGCGGTCAGGGCCGGGCGGCTCTTGATGCGATGCGGTGCCGGCATCGCGATGCCGGTTCCCGGCCGGCGCTCCATCGACCGGTGACCTGCGGGTCAGGGTGGGTCGTCCGCGACGGCGATGTCGTGGTCCACAATGGACGGTCCGACGGACCGGCCAAGCTGGATGTCGGCTCCGAAGCGGTGTTCCAGGCAGGCCCGCAGCAGAGCGAGGAGCGCCCGCACGTCCGGCCGGATGGCGCGGGCCTGCTCGGCGGCGACCCGGTCCAGGTCGTCCGGCCGGCTGGCCGCCGCCGGTCGGTGGGCGAGGTCGTCGATCCATGCCGCCGGCTCGAACCGGTAGAGGGACACCGTTCCGGCTCTGGCGACCGCCGCCCACTCGCCGGTGGGTGCGGCCACCAGCCGGCCGGTGTGTTCCAGGCCGGCCGGTCCGGCGGCTGGGGCCAGCGTGTCGGTGTGGTGCCAGGCCCAGTCCACGGCGACGAGCCGGTGCGCCGGGAACACGGTCAGCTGCGGCGTGGTGATGTACGGCAGTTCGGCGGTTGCGGTCAGCTCGACCGGTGCCGGCGGCGCGGGCTGGCGGATCTGCCAGGCGATGACCGCCTCCGCTGACCGGCCGCAGGTCAGGAGCCGGTCCGCGCCGACGAAGGCGGTCCGGGTGACCCAGTCGAGCGCCGAGTCCGGCGGGTAGGCCTGCGCGGTCGCGATTAGTTGCAGGTGCTCGTCCAGGATGTGTAACTGCCGGCCGCCGATGGCGATACGGCCGCTGCCGGCATCGGTGCCGAGCGAGGACCAGGTGACCTCCGGCGGGCAGATGTCGTACCAGTGCACGATGCGGCTGAGGTCGCCGCCGCCCGAGCCGAGCACCAGCCGGTTCAGCGCGCTCAGCGCGAAGCCGGCCGGCAGCGGCAGCGGGTCGGTCGGGTAGAACAGGCCCGGCAGTATGGTCGTCTGCCCGCTGGTGGAGATCAGGTCCAGCCGGCAGTTGCGGACGTCCCGGCAGCCGCCGCAGGCGACCACCCGGTCGCCGACCGGAAGGACCCGGCTGAACGGGGCGAACGGCGCGTCGAGCTGGCGCCGCCAGCGACGCTGCCCGGTGGGCACGTCGTAGAGGCCGATCCAGGTCGGGGTGTTCTCGTGCAACGAGATCTGCTGCCACGGACCATCGTGCTCGACGACGGCGAGCCGGCCGCCGTCCGCGGCGAACGCGACGTCGCGGACGCTGCCGGTCACCTCGATCTGGCCGAGGGGCAGCGCGGTGCAGGTCGCGGCCGAGAGTGCCGCCGGCGGGGTCGCGACCAGCGCCGCGTGCAGCCGGCGCGCACGGTCGCCGGCCGGTCGCCAGCCGGCCGGCAACATGCCGACCAGCTCCAGCGCCTGCAGCGGCGACGCGTCGACGGTCAGCCGCCACAGCTCGCCCCACGCCTGCCGATCGCGGAGCTGGTCGGCAAGGTAGGCAACCTCGGCGGTACTGGCCCGGCCGACCCGTTCCCGCCGCTGGCCGGCCACCACCCGGACCAGGTCCAGGTCGGCGGCACCGAGCATGGCCGCCCGCAGCCGGGCCTGGTCGTCGGGGGTGGCCGCCGCGTAGCCGGCGGCCAGCAGTTGGCCGTCCGGGTCGGCGGCTCGGCGCTGCGCGTGCTGGCCGGTCAGCAGGAAGTACACCGCCCGGGTGGCCGCGTCGGCGGGCACCAGCCGGTGTTCCCGGCAGAACGTGGCGACCGGCCCGTCCGGCTCGGCCGCGGCGGCGGCGCACACCGCGTTGGTCAGCCGCTGGTCCAGCCCGGCGAGGACGCGCTGCCGGGCGGTCTCGCCGATCGGGTGGTCGGACCGGCCGACAGCCCGCACCACGGCGGCCACCAACTCGGGGTCATCGGCATCGCCTGCGCCGAGCGCGGCCAGGCTGGCGCCGCCGAGGGCGCCCGCCGCTGGGCGGCGCCACCGGACCAGCATGTCCCAGAACGCCTCGACCGGACGGTCCAGCCAGACGGCCCACAGCGCATCGATCGCGGCATGATCGCCGCGCCCACCGGCGCGAGCCAGCCGGCGCCGCGCCCACCAGCCGCGCGGCCACCACCCGCCGGGCCCGGCCCATCGGACCAGCCGGGCGGCTCGCCGCTCGGTCAGCATCCCGGCCCTTCCGTCAGGCCGGTCACACGTCCCGACGAGACCGTCGTGCCGCCTGGCTGCGCCCAGGCTATGCCGCCCGCCGCGGTCTTTGTTGGGCGTGGTGCCGCAGCCACGCCACGGTCTCGTACCTCGCGCCGGCAGGCCGAGCGTGCGGTCAACTGCACGCCGATGCCGGCGCCGGCGCCGGCCAGCCCGGCCAGCGCCCGGGCGCTTACGCCTCGCGGAGTGCGAGACCTACGTGCCTCCCGTTGCCTGGCCTCGCCCTGGCGCGGCGGGTACGGAACCCGTGCGGGGAGCTGTTCAGCCGCGATCTCGCGGGGGTGATCCATCCGGCCGGCAACCCGCCGAGCGGGGGCCGTGCGAGGAGTTGCGGCGGTGCCGCTGCGGGCGAGGATTGCAGTCATGGCGTTGTCTACGGCGTTCACGAAGTTGTTCGGTGTGCGGCACCCGATCGCGTTGGCGCCGATGGGTGGGTCGGCCGGTGGTGCACTGGCCGCGGCCGTCTCTCGCGGCGGCGGGCTCGGGTTGCTGGGTGCCGGGAAAGGGGATCGGGATTGGCTGGCTCGCGAGCTGCCCGTCGTGGCCGGTGCCGGGAAGCCGTGGGGTGTCGGGTTCCTGAGCTGGGCAACCGATATCGATGCGGTCGAGCAGGCGTTGGCCCACCACCCCCGGGTGGTGATGCTGTCGTTCGGGGATCCGAGCCCGTTCGTTGAGCGAATTCGCCAGGCCGGTGCGGCGGTGATCATTCAGGCCACCGATCTGGAGGAAGCCAGCCAGGCGGTGGACCTCGGCGCCGACGTGATCGTGGCCCAGGGCACCGAGAGCGGTGGGCACGGCGCCCTACGCGGGCGGTCCACGTTGCCGTTCGTGCCGGTCGTGGTGGATCTGGCGGCGCCGGTGCCGGTGCTGGCCGCCGGTGGCATCGCCGATGGTCGCGGCGTGGCCGCCGCCCTGGCCCTGGGGGCCGCCGGGGCACTGATCGGCACCCGGTTCCAGGCCACTGTCGAGGCCCTTGTCGACCCGTCGATTGCCACGGCGATCGTCCAGGGCCGCGGGCAGGACACCGGGCGTAGCACCATCCTCGATATCGCCCGAGGGTCACGATGGCCATCGAGATACACGGCCCGCACCCTCGGCCATCCCTACCTTGACCAGTGGCGCGGCCGGGAAGCAGAACTCGCCGCCGACGCCGGGGCGCAGCAGGCCTATCAGGCTGGCGTGGCCCGGGGCGAGCTGCCTCCCGTTCCGGTATGGGCCAGCGAGGCCATCGACCTCATCACCGATCTGCCACCCGCAGCTGATCTCGTTGCCGCCCTGGCCGCGCAGGCCGAGGCCGCCCTGGCCCGAGCCGGACGGCACTGACTGAGCTCTTCCACCACCTGTCCGCGGGGCCGGGTCGGGTCGGGTCGGGCCCTGCTTGTCGGGTAGGGCTGTGGCCTGTGGGCGTCTGGTCTGTCCAATGTGGATGATCGCGTGGCGTGGCGGGAGACAGGGTTTGTCTTGCGTCAAGCAGTTGGCAGGGTCGGCTTGTGTCGCAAGTGGATCCACGATCGGGCGCGGCGAACCGCAGCCGGAGTTTGACCTCAGCCTGCGCGAAGGCCGAACTCGTTGCTGTCCGGGTCGGCCAGCTCAACGCCGTCAGACAGGTCGCGAAGACGGGTCGCGCCGAGCGAAACAAGTCGGTTGGCCTCGCCGGTGGGATCAGCGGTGACCAGATCGAAGTGCTGTCGATTCCGTCCGTACCTGCGACCGCCCCAGGCGTCCCAGGAGATCTTGGTGCCGCCGAGCGGCGACTGGACCGCCGTCTGCTCGTTCTCGTCCCACACGAGCGGCCAGCCCAGCGCGTCGCACCAGAAGAGGCCCACCCGCCGGGTCCCGTCACAGGTCACCTCGCCGAGGTAGCCGGAGCCGGCCAGGTACTTGTTGCCGGGCTCGATGACGCACAGTTCGTTGCCGCCCGGGTCAGCCAGTACGACGTGGCGGTCGTCAGGGCCTACGTCGATCTGACGGCCACCCAGGCGCAGCGCCGTCCCGACCGTGCGCTGCTGCTGCTCGATGCTGCCGCTGGTCAGGTGCAGGTGCAGCCGCCGTGGGCCGAGCTGCTCGGTGCCGGAGGTGACGAAGCGGAGCCCGACCTGCGTCTCGTCACCCGGTACGAAAGCGCCGCGCGCCTCTGGGACGACCTCCCGGTCGAGCAGCCCGGCCCAGAAGGCCGCGACCTCGGCCGGGTCGGCCACCTCGAAGGTCACCGCTTCCAGTCGAAGCGACACGACGGGACTCTAGGACGGCCTCGCGGTCTTGGCTATCGGCTTAGCTAGGAGCAACCACCTCGCCGCGTCGCCGGCAAGGACCGTTCGAGGAACCTCCGCCGGCACAGCCGGCGGCGCGGCGGGTGGCCGCCGATCCCTCGCCCGCAAACGCGTCCCGCAAGGCCCGGTCGAGTGTCGCAGTGATCGAGCGCTGAACGGGATGCCTTATCGGCCGGCGACGTAGGCCTCGCGTGGGGCCGAGCGACTGGTGGGGTCGGATGCGGTTGTAGATGTCGCGGAAGCGGGCGGTCCCCATCGCGAGCGCTCAGCCGTCGATCGGCGCGAGCTTGAGCTCCCGGATCTCGACGCGCTGGCCTCGTTCGATCAGGCAGCCGCGTGCGCCGGCCATGCTGTCCTCCATCGTCGCCTTGCCGGCGTCGACGACCGGTTGCGCCAGCGGCTGATCGACTCCGTCGAGGCCCGTGGCGGCGTGCCGCCTCGGCGACCGTCATCTCACGCGCCGTGTCTCGACCGGTACCGGTCGTTGCTCCTCCTGCTCAAGATCGAACTCCCTGTCACGGCCCGAAAACCCGGCCAGAAAGTCTGACCAGGGGTCCGCCGGGCCGTTGGGTGGCTCCGGTCTGTCCAATGTGGATGGTCGTTGTCGGCGTGGTGGGCTGGCGGCAGGGTTGGTATAATCGAACGTATGTTCGATCCGGTGGTGCTGCCTGACGATGCGCTGGTCGACGCCATCGTGGCGTGGGATCGGGTGGTGTCGTGGGCGCAGGCTGGGCAGTTGGCTGCGATCGCGGAGTTGGCTCGGCGGCGTCCGGCCGAGGCGGGTCAGCCCGGCGGCGGGTCCGGGGTCAGTGAGTTCGCTGTTGACGAGGTGGCTGCGGCGTTGCGGTTGTCGCGGCCGGCGGCCGGTGTCCGGCTCCACGTCGCGGTCGAGGTGGCCAGGCGGTTGCCGGCGACCGGTGCGGCGTTGCGTCGTGGGGAGATCGACTTCGCGAAGGCCCGGGCCGTGGTCGAGGCGGTGACACCACTGGACGGTCCGACCGCGGCGGCCGTGGAGGCACGGGTGCTGCCCCGCGCCGGCGGGCAGACCGTCGGCCAGCTGCGCGCCAGCCTGGCCCGGGCGGTCCTGGCCACCGACCCGGCCGCCGCGGAGGTCCGCCACGCCCGCGCCGTCACCGACCGGCGGGTCGCGCTGACCCCGCTCTGCGACGGGATGGCCGAGCTCTGGGCGCTACTCCCCGCCGACGCCGCCACCGCTATCTACTCAGCGGTCGACGCCGAGGCCCGCCGTGGCCCCGCTGACGACCGTGGCATGGACGCCCGCCGCGCCGACGCCCTGACCCACCTCATCACCGGCACCGCCACCGAACCCGCCGTGCCGACCGTGCCTCGCACCGCCACCAGCACCCGGGCCGACACCGGAACCGCGACCGCTCCCAGCACCGCGACCGTGGCGGGCGCCGGGACGGTGATGGGCGCCGGGGCCGTCACGGGCATCGGGACGGTGATGGGCGCCGGGACGGTGATGGGCGCTGGGGCCGCCACCACAACCGGCACTGCCACCGCGACCGGCACCGCGACGGGCACTGGCAGCGAGACGGGCACCGCAGTTGGCACCACGGCCACCGCGGGCACTGGCAAAGCCGTGGGCACCACGGACCGCGCCTACACCGCAGTCGGAACCGGCACGACGACCCGCACCGCGACCGGTACCAGCGCCACGACGGGCAGCGCGACCGGCGCCGGAGCGGCGACCGCGACCAGCACCGCAACGGGCACTGGGGCCGGCTCTCCGACCGGCACCGTAACCGCGACCGGCACTGCAACCGCGACAGGCACTGCAACCGCGACAGGCACCGTAACCGCGACAAGCGCCGCGACCGGCAGCGTCGCTGGCGGGCGTCGGGCGGGCACCGGCCCGCTCGTGCATGTCACCGTCGCGGCGTCCACCCTGCTCGGCCTCGACGACCAGCCCGGCGAACTAGCCGGCTACGGGCCCATCCCCGCCTCGATGGCCCGACGACTGGCCGCCGACCCCACCGGCACCTGGCGACGCATCCTCACCGACCCCACCTCCGGCACCGTCCTGGACGTCGGACGCACCACCTACCGCCCACCACCAGCACTCGCCCGACACGTCACCACCCGCGACCACACCTGCCGCTTCCCCGGATGCCGACAACCCGCCCACCGCTGCGACCTCGACCACATACACCCCTACCCCACCGGACCCACCACCGCCAGCAACTTGACCACGCTGTGTCGCCATCACCACCGACTCAAACACCACAGCCACTGGCAGGTCACCCACACCGGCAACAACAACCTGACCTGGACCGCCCCCACCGGACACCACTACACCACCCACCCCCACCCCCACCGCCTACGCGCCGACCACTGACCCGCCGACCACCACTGACGCAGTCCGGTGGCGGTGGTGCGTCCGGTGCTGACCCGCCCACCACTGGCGTGCCCGGCGTTGACGTGCCCGGCGCTGGGCGCCTGACGCTGACGCGTCCAACTACTGACGCGTCCGGTGCTGGGTGCCTGACGCTGCGGCGTCTGACGCTGGACGCCCCGCCGCTGGGGCGCCCAGTGCTGGGTGCGCCTACCGTTGACGCGCCCGGGCTGGGGTGCCTGAGGCTGGGCGGGCTGACGCTGGGCGGGCTGACGCTGGGGCGTCTGACGCTGGGGGCGTCTGACGCTGGGACGCGTCGCTGGGGCACCCGCCGCTGGGGCGCCCGGTGCTGGGTGCGCTCACCGTTGACAGGCCTGGGGCTGGGGTGCCTGCTGCCGGCGCGTCCACCACTGACGCGGCGGCGGTGGTGGTGGCAGGTCCGGTGCTGGGCGCCCGACGACTGGGGCATCCGACGACTGGGGCGCGCGACGACTGGGGCGTCTGGCGCTGGCGCGCCTGCGGTGGGCGGTCGACACGGGCGCGTGCCGGGTTCGACGGGTGTGGGCTACCGGGCTCGACATTGCTCGTTGGCGGCCGCGGGGATCACGGTGGCCAGCGGCGGGACTATCGGGGTGGGCAGCGGGTGGGCGGGATCTGGCTGAGGCCCTGGGCGGCGCCGCCGAGGTGGTTGTTGTCGCAGACGACGTTTGGCTTGCCGGGGCAGTTGGTCTGGTTGCTGATGTCGAACGCCCAGCCGGGCTTGACGTACGGGGCGACCGAGCCGGTGTTGCCGTCGAAGACGTTGCCGCAGCCGTAGCCCGGATACACGGTGCGGGCCTTGTACCCGCTGGCGTAGGCGGCCGTACCGGTGTTGCCGGCGATCACGTAGTCGTTGCCCTTGGCGTTGATCCAGCTCTCCGCGGAGTTCTCGCCGGTCTGGCCGCGGCCGTCGAACGTGTTGCCGCGGATCTCGCCACCGGTGGTGCCTTCCTTGATGTCGATGTGTTCGGCGGCGATGTTCGGGCCGATCCGGTTGCCGGTCACCCGGTTGCGGTCGCTGCGGTCGGGCTGCTTGCCTTCCCAGTTGCCGTTGGCGGAGCCGAGGTAGACGCCCTCGCCGAAGCCGGGCCGGCGCTTGCCGGTGTCGTGGATCTCGCAGTTGCGGATCAGGTTGTCCGAGCTGCCCTTCTGGAAGTGCACGGCCTCGTCGCCGATGTCGTACACCAGCAGGCCGTCGACCACGGTGTGGTTCGCGCCCTCGGCCATCAGCCCCTTCTGTCCATTGTGGATGGTGAAGCCGGCCAGCCGCCACCAGTCCGCTTGCAGCGTCAGGGCCCGGCCGCCGCGGACACCCTCGCCGTCGATCATCGCGGCGCGGGAGCCGTGCAGCACGATCGGCTCGGCCTGGGTGCCGTCCGTGGTGATGGTGAACTTCCCCGGGTAGGTGCCGTCGGCGAGCTCGATCCGGTCACCGGGGCGGGCGGC
Organism: uncultured Actinomycetota bacterium; assembly: GCA_963714145.1. Lineage (GTDB taxonomy): Bacteria > Actinomycetota > Actinomycetes > Mycobacteriales > CADCTP01 > JBBWZH01. The sequence goes on from OY970235.1 coordinate 2,108,251, forward strand.
ACCCAGGGCGGATCGCAGTTCGTCGGCGCCGGTGACCCGCACCGTGCGCTTGGCCGGCCCGCCGACGTCCACCGCCGGCGGCGAGCCGCTGCCGGTCGGCGCGCCGCCGCCAGCCGCTGCGCTGGACGCGGTGGCCGGTCCGGTACCGGGATCAGCCGGGCCGGACTCGCGGTCGCCGGCCGCTGATCCGGTGCAGGCCGCGGCCAGCATGGCGGCGGCGACGACGGCCAGGACCCGTACTCCTGGCCGAACCGCAGCCGGGTGCGGCCGTCGTCCGGCGTCGCCGGGTCGAACCGGACGGCGTCGTCGGCCCAGGGCTGGTGGCCGCCGACGCGGTGTCGGCGCTGCTCCGGGTCGCGCAGGCTCGGTATGCGGCGGCCCGGAGCGGGCAGTGGTGGTCATCACGGCCTCCTGGCGTCGGCGGTGGATGGTCCGGCCGAGGACAGGGGTCGGCGCTCGCTCTATCTTCCCGCGGCGCCGCCAGCCGGCAGGGACAGCGGTCTTCTGACGTCGGGATGCGAGGGAGCGTGTATCCAACCGGCTGAATGACTTTCAGATATGTGTCGGCACGCCTAGGATCGGCATGTGCGACAGGGCTGGTAGCGGCGGCCCGGCCCGGCTCGCCCCGCGCCCGTCTCCTGGCGGGTGCCGGCCCTGTCCTGAAGGAGATGGATCGAATTGGCGAATCCGTCGAAGCAACCAAGTCCGCCGCGCTCCGCCCTGCTGCGCGGCCGGCGCCGGACCAGCCTGATCGCCGCGCTGGCCGGCGTGTCCGCCGCGGTGGTCGTCGCCGCGATGTTGGCCGCGCCGGCCAGTGCGGCGACCGTGTTCACCGACGACTTCAACGACGGCAACGCGTCCGGCTGGTCGAAGTCCGGCGGCACCTGGGCGGTCGTCACCGACGGCTCCGGCGTGCTGCAGCAGTCGAACTCCGGCAGCGAGCTGGCCCGCGAGTTCGCCGGTGACAGCGGCTGGACGAACTACACCGTGCAGGCGCGGGTCAAGCCGGTGGCGTGGGGGGCCAGCGCCCCGTTCGTCGCGCTGGCGGCCCGGGCCAGCAGCTCGACCACGTTCTACCGGCTGGCGCTGCTCAACACGAACCGGATCGAGCTGCAGGCCGTGCGCAGCGGCGCGGTGACCGTGCTCGGCGGGGTGTCCCGGACCGTGGCCACCGGCACCTTCTACACGCTGCGGATAGTCGTGTCCGGCTCGACGGTCACCGGCTCCGTGGACGGCGCGCAGGTCGCCACCGGCACCAGCACCGTCAGCGGCACCGGCCGGATCGGCCTGCAGACCTTCCACGCGTCCGCCTCGTTCGACGACGTCCTGGTGGACTCCAGCGCCGCGCCGCCGACCACCACCCCGCCGACCACCACGCCGCCGGGCACCACGCCACCTCCGCCGCCCGGCTTCCCGACGCCGACCGGTCAGGTCGCGGTCAACGGCACGATCCCGGTGTCCGGTGTGCTGGACGGCGGCCTGCGCCGGTACTGCTGCATCGGCGACGGCTCGCAGGAGGAGAGCCAGGACCCGATGTTCGACCTGGCCGCCGGCGCCACCCTGGCGAACGTGATCATCGGCGCGCCGGCCGGTGACGGCGTGCACTGCGCCGGCCCGTGCACGCTGCGCAACGTCTGGTGGGAGGACGTCGGCGAGGACGCCGCGACCTTCCGCGGCACCTCCGCCTCGTTCACGTTCCTGGTGGACGGCGGCGGGGCGCGCAGCGCCTCGGACAAGGTGTTCCAGCACAATGGCGCCGGCACGCTGACGATCCGCAACTTCCAGGTGCAGACCTTCGGCACCTTCTACCGGTCGTGCGGCAACTGCTCGACCCAGTTCCAGCGCAACGTGGTGATCACCGGCCTCACCGCGACCACGCCAGGCGGCCGGATCGTCGGGGTGAACAGCAACTTCGGCGACACCGCCCGGCTGTCCAACATCACCATCGTCAACGACCCGAGCCGCCGGGTCACCATCTGCCAGAAGTACATCGGCAACGACCAGGGTGACGAACCACCGACCAACGGGGTCGGCCCGGACAACACGAACTGCTTCTTCGCGGCGTCCGACATCACCTACCGCTGAACCACCGCCCGCCCGGGGCCGGCCACCGGCCGGCCCCGGGTTCCGGCGGGCCCGGGCCGGCCGACTGTCCACAAGCGACACTGGAGCTGCCGGCGGCACCCGGCGGGCGGTGCCAGCCCTGCTGGCGACCGAACCGCCGAGTTGGTCACGGCTCGGGTGGCGCGTCGCCGCGGCGCCAGGTGAGCTTGATCTCGAGGGCTCCCTGCACTCCGGTCTCGGCGATGATCGCGCCCAGTTTCGCGTCCAGCTTGACGCCGAAGGTGATCTCGATCTGATCCGGTCGGTGGCCCATCGACTGGAACTGGCCCAGCGCTGCCGACGCCGCGTCCCGGACTCCGGTCAGCGCCTTCTCGAAGGAGAGTCGCGCGTCCTGCAGGACGGTGTCGTGCCGGCCCACCCGGCTGACGCCGGGCGGCGGGGCTACTTCCACCAGCACCGAGCTGCCGCAGTCGAGGGGGAACTGGATGACGTCGGACACGGGTTCTCCTAACGCCCGCACGGCAGGCTGGTCCAGTCCCTGGTAGGGATCGCCCGCCGGATCTGTTCGAGCTCGTCGAGCAGGACGGTCGACTTCTTGGTGCCGTCGAGGTACTCGAGCACCGCACGGTAGAACGCCGCGCGCATCGCCGCGGGCATGACGTCGGCCGCGTCGAGGCACAGTGGCTTGGTCGCGAGGACGTTCGCGATGCGTTTGCTGACCGGGTCGGGGTACCAGCGCGGGTCCGTGTTCCGGTTGACGCTGAACGCGCCGCTGACCGAATCGGCCCAGATCCGGGACACCTCGTCGCCTGCGAGAAACCGCATGAACTGGCGCGTCTGCGGGGTGTCGTTGAACATGCCGGCCAGGTCGGCCGATGCCTCCCACGGCTCCTCGGCGGGCCGTGGGGTGAAGCTCGGGAACGGGAAGAAATCGAAGTCCACGCCGGGCCGGACGGGGTGCTCGTACTTCTGGTAGAAGCTCATGATGAACGAGGCCTGGTGGTCGAGGTAGCACTCGGGTGGATCGTCGAACAGGGCCCGCCCGGCATCCTGGAAGTCGGTCAGCACGGCCGCGTGCGGGCCGCCACGGAGCTGGGTCGGGCCGACGAGCGTGCTCCACGTCGTCCACGCCCGCGCCATCGGGCCGGAGTTCCAGGGCAGAACTCCGGCGCTCAAGTGCTGGAAGGCGTCCGGGCCGGCCTGGCGCAGCAGGATGTCCTCGATCAGGTCGGTGCCCGGCCAGCCGGAGCTGGGCGGGTCGCCCATGCCCATGCACCAGGGTGTGCCCCCGCGGTCCACGACCGACCGGGTGTACGCCATCAGCCCGGCCCACGTCTGCGGTACCGGCCGCGGCCCCTGGGTCCGGTTGAACCAGACGAGGCTCTTGAGGTTCGCCTTGACCGGGACCGTGTAGATGTGTTCGGCGCTGCCGTCACGTTGGGGGAGAAGCCACTGCCGGGGGAAGACGGCCTGCCGGTCCGGCGGGACGACCCCGTCCAGCGGGAACATGTCGCCGGCGCGGGCGTACCGGGCGAGTTCGCCCACGCCCGAGAGGATCGCGACGTTCGGCGGCGTGCCGCCCTGCACGTTGGACAGCAGTACCTGCGGCAGGGCCCGGGTGTCCTGGTAGGTGACGTGGATCCCGGTCTCGGCCTCGAACGCGGCGATGATCCGCCGGAACGCGTACCCCTCGGTGCCGCGCTCCGTGCCGGCCCAGGGCCCCAGCACGGTCACGCTCCCGGCCTGCGGCGGGCGTGCGCAGGCGGTCAGGCAGGCAGCGGCCAGCGCCGCCAGCGCGAGCAGCGCGGCGCCGGGTCGTCGGGACGTGTTCATCGCGGCCGGTACCGGTACTCGACGAGGCGGGGGCGGAAGCCCAGCAGTACCGAGGCGGCGGCGATGCCGGTCAGGAGGTAGATCGCCGGTTCCAGGTCGGCACCGGTGGCCGCCGCCGCGGTCAGCCTGGCCACCTGTCTGGTCTCCTCCGTCAGCCGGCTGTCGGCAATGTCGCCAGCGCCGGCGGCCGTTGCCGAGTCGACGTAGGAGCGGAACAGGGTGGTGGTGTAGCCGCAGCCGGCGGCCGTGGCGCATCCCCCGGCGTCGACCAGTTCACGCAGCGCCTGCAGCCGGTGGGCGTCCGCGGCCGACCCCTGCTGCCGCCGGTCGGCCACCAACTGCTGCAGGGTTCCCCGGGCCTCGGTCAGGTGGTGCTGGGCGACCGCGCTGCGGATCGGGATCGCGGCGGTGGCCAGCAGGAGCCCGGTGGCCAGCAGCAACGGCGGGTTGACCTGCCGCCGGAACCGCCGCCGGAACGCGATCTGAGTGGCCACCAGCAGCCCGAGGACACCGAGCAGCACCAGCCCGGCCAGCACACCCGACGCGGTCAGCGAGCTCGCCGCGACCTGGTCGTCCAGGGCCGACCGCTGGTCGTCGGTGAGCTGGTCCAGCTCGGTCAGGATCCCGCCGCTCTCGACCAGGGTCTGGCCCTGCCGGCCGACCGCTCCGTGCAGCAGCCGCGAGGCGCTCCACAGGTCCGTGACGCCCAGGTCCCGGCCGCTGGGCTGCCGGAAGTGCGCGTCGGCCTGTCCGATCAGACCCTGGTACGTCACCAGCAGCCCCTCAATCAACTGGAGCCGGCGGCTGCCCTGCTCGCCCGCCTCGTTGTCCTCGGCGACCTTCGTCAGGCTCTGACCGGCGATCGCCAGCTGGTTCTGGAATTCCTCGCCCGGCCCGGTGAGCTGCAGCTCGGAGGTCTGCAGGCTCTGGGCTACCGCGGCGTCGGCGCGGATCAGCGCGACGCGTGCGGCGGCCAGCTCGACGATGGCCGGCGCCGTCCGGGTCCGCACCGCCGCGGCGGCGCCGTGCACCCGGCTGACGGTGACCAGGGTGCTGGCGAGGACCGCCGCTGTACCGACCAGCAGCGCGGTGAGCTGCCGGAGCAGGAGTCGCCGGGTCGTGCTCCGCGGGCCGGCCCGGGTGGGGGCGGCGGGAGTGGCGGTGCCGGTGGCGACGGTCATGTCGGTTCGCCCAGCGGAATCCCGCAATCCATGCAGTACAACGCATCAGCCGGGGAGACGCCCTGACACTCCGGGCAGGTGCGCTTCGCGGTGGCCGACCCGTCGCGGTCCGGCGGCGGGACGTCCGGGTTGCGGGTCGTCGAACTCGCCCCGAGGATGGCCGAAAATATGTCCCGCGGCCTCAGACCGGGCCGAACGCGGACGTTGCCGTCGGCCGGATCGCCGATGATCTCGACGATCCGGCCCAGCCGGGTGAGCATGTCGCTGTTGTGCTTGCCCGCGGCGAGCGCCACGGCCCGGCCCCAGTCCGCCTCGGCCCGGCCGGTGTCGCCGTCCCGGTACGCGTCCCAGCCGGCCCGGACCGCGCCGGCCAGCTCGCCGTAGCCGCTGGACGCGGCCACCTTCGGGTCCATCACGCTGGACAGTTCCACGTCGGCGGTCCAGTGCACGATGACCGGCTGGGGCCGGACGCACCGCTCGGCCCGCGTGCTGCCCGCGTGCACGACCGCGAGGTCGGCGCGGCAGGCCTGGATGTCCTCGTTCATCGCGTGATCCGCCCGGTCCACCTCGAGGCACAGGTGGAACTCCCGCTCGTCGCCGTAGCTCCACGAGCCGGTGCTGAAACCGACCGTCCGCTCGTCGATGACGGTGCCGAACGCGGTCAGGTCCCGCTCGACCGGGAAGGTCTGCCGCAGGAATTTCAGCCGGGCGAACGGCATCGTCCGCAGCTGCAGCTGCGCGTCCGGCACCACCTTGCCCATCGCCGCCTGCATCAGCGCGGTGAAGTCGGCCACCAGGTCGGAGTCCGCCAGGATCGCGTCGGCCGACCCGTGCAGCGTGGCGGTGATCCGCTCCAGCTCCGCGGGCTCGTAGTCGTCGCCGATGCCCCGGCCGTCGCACACGAACCGGCCCGCGCAGGCGGCCAGGGCCTCGTCGAGGTCCCGCCGGTACTGGGGCAGGTTCTGGCCGTCGGTGAGCAGGATGGCGTGCCGCACGGCGGCCGGGTGCGCGGCGACCAGCTGCTCCGTCGCCCGCAGCCAGCTGCCCATCGCCGTGGCACCGCTGGCCACCAGTCGCCGCACCGCGGCTTTGGCGGCGGTCCGCGTCTCGGCCGTGGCCGCCACCAGGGAGTCGCCGGTCGGGTACACCGGCCGGGCCTGGTGCGTTCCCTCGACCACGGCGAAGAAGGCGCCGTCGCGGATCGCGTCGATCGCCGCCTGGGTGGCCTGGCGGGCCGCCGCGATCTTTGTCGGTGGTTGGCCCATCGAGCCGGAGCAGTCGATGGCCAGCACCACCGCGGCCGGCGTCTGGCGCCCTCCGGGCCGGCCGTCGGGGTCGCCGGCGGTGATGGTGATGATCGCCTGCATCTCGGTATCGCCGATCGACAGGTACTCGTTCTGGCTGACCGACAGGCTGAACCCAGGCTGCTGGTCCATTGTGGACACCTCGTCTCCGGATCAGATGAAGGTCATCGGGCGGACGGCGTTGGCCCGGTCGACGAGGGCCGCGTGGGTGTCGGCGTCCCGGGCCTGCTGGGCCAGGTCCTGGTACGACTGCTCGAGCAGCCGGCGCAGCTTCGCCGCGTCCGGGTGGTCGCCCAGGAAGTCGCCACCGTCGACGGGCAGCGGCGCCGCGTTGTCCGTCGTCCAGTCGAACGCGGCCTCGCGGACGATCGCCGTCAGCCGGTCCCCGGCGTCGCCGGTGTGGTCGCCGTCGCCGTAGAGCTCGCGCAGCCGGTCGACGGCCTGGCGCAGGTCGGCGGGCCTGGGTGACCCGGCGGGCAGCCGCCCGGACAGGACGAGCACCTGGGCGACGACCGCGGCGCCGGAGTGCCGGGAGACCTTGGGCACGCCGCCCAGTACGGCCACCGCACCGGCCCGGTCGCCGCGAGCCAGCTGGATCCGGGCCAGCCCGAACGCGGCACCGGCCTGCAGCCGGTCCCGCAGCCACACCGCCCGGTAGAGCACCTCGGCCCGGTCCAGCTCGCCGGTGCACTCCGCGCAGTACCCGAGCGCTAGCTTCGGTGCCTCCTCGCCGGGCACGTCCCGGTAGACCGCGTCGAACCGGTCCCGGGCCGCCGCGACATCTCGCTGGCCGAGCGCGACCAGCCCGGCGTGCCAGCTCACCCGCCAGTCGTGGCCGGCCGCGCCGGCGAGCAGCCTGGTGGCACGCCGGGCCCGGCCGGCAGCCTGGTCCACCTCGCCCAGTTCGAGGTGGGCGCGGCAACGGGCGAACTCGACCTCCACCGAGTCCTGCTCGAACGTCCGGAGCATGGCCAGCAGCCCGCGCGGGTCCGGGGCGTCCGCGGCGGCGAGGAAGTCGGCGGCCGGGTCGTCCGGGTCCACCCGGGGCACCGGCAGGGTCGCCGGCACGGTGGCCGGGGCGGGCCGGCCGTCGGTGAGCGGCGCGGGCCGGTCCGATCCGGCGGCCCAGCGTTCCAGCGGCGGCACCACGCCGAGGCCGGCGTCCAGCAGCGCCGCGGTCGGCGCGAAGACCGCGGACGGCTCCGGCCGGGCGATGCCGTCACGCAGCGCGGAGATCTCGCGGTGAACGCCCTTGAGCTGCTCGGCCATCTCGGCGGCCGACGCGAACCGGCGCTCGAGCTGCTGCTGACCGGCCCGGTCCAGCACCAGGCGGAACGACTCCAGGCCCATCGCCACCGGGCTGGTCCCCCCGGCGCGCTGCTCGGCGCGGTCGACGGTCACCTGGAACAGGCGGTCGAGGGTGGCGCCGACGGTCCAGATCTCCGACCGCGTCGTGAGCCCGTGCTGGCTGATCTCGGCCGGGCTGACCTGGTATTCCGGGGTGCCGATGATCACGGTGACCCGGTCGTCGGCGCGGCGGACCGCCCCGAGATCGATCAGCTTGACCCGGTTGACCCGCTCGCCGTGCTGCCCGGGCCGGACGATCACGTTGTCCGGCTTCATGTCGCAGTACAGCAACCCGCGGCCGTGCAGGTAGTCGAACGCGGCCAGGATCTGCAGGCCGCAGACGATGACGTGCTCCACCTGCAGCGGCCCGCCGAGCGGCGCGCCGCCCGCCGCGGCGACCCGCTGCACCTCACTGAGCACCCGGCCGTCGACGTACTCCATCACGATGTAGTCGCGCTGCTCGCGGGTGTGCTGGTCGGGGTGGGTGACGAAGTTGAAGATCCGCACGATGTTGGGGTGGTCGAGCATCGTAAGGGCGCGCCGCTCCGCCGCGGCCAGCGCCGCGTTACCGGTGTCGATCAGTCCTTTGAGGACGACGAAGTTGTCGTCCAGGTTCTTGTCCCGGGCCAGGTAGACCCAACCAAAGCCGCCGCGGGCGAAGCATCCGATGACGTTGTACTGGCCACCGACGAGGTCGCCGGGGTGCAGGCTGGGCAGGAAGGAGTACCGGTGTCGGCAGTATGGGCAGAACCCCTTGCTCTTGTGGCTCTCGATCCAGCGGTGGCAGTTGGTGCACCGGCCCCGGACGGGTATCTCGGGGTTGCTCAGGACCCGGTCGGACGGGTCGGGGAAGTCGAAGACCGGCAGCGAGAACAGTTCCGACTCGGCGCCCGCCAGGTTGGGCCGGAAGGCGGAGTCCGGCCTGGTCTCGGGCCGGCTGCCGGCATCGGGCGGCCCGGTGGGCAACTGGCTGTGGCCGTGGGCGTCGCAGAATCCGGTCTCCTCGACGAATCCTGGGCAGAGTGGTCGGTTGCAGGGCTCCGCCATCATCTCTCACCCGATTCCGCCGCGGCGCCTGCGCCGCAGCTCGCGCTCGTACGCCAGCACCGCTTCATGCCCGGCCCGGATGTCGACCGGCTTGCGCCAGAGCAGCTCGCGCGCCTGCCGATACCACGCATCCAGGCCGGCGTCCTCGGCGAGGCCGGCCTGGGTGGCCTTCGCCTTGTCCGCGTCGAGCCGGCGCCGCAGGTTCCGGCGTTCCTCGAGGCCCTCGGTCAGCAGCGCCACCGCCCGCGTGGTCTGCCGCAGCACGTGGGCCACCTTCTGCTCGAGCCGGCCGAGATCGCTGCGGACCAGGTCCTGCTCCGGTTCCTCGCGCTTGCGCTCGAGATCGTCCAGCGGCACCGCCAGTACCGCCGCCTCGCCCGGAACCGGTGCCGGGCCGCGGATCTCCATCCGCAGCCGGGACAGCTCCCGTTCGGCGGCCTCGAGTGTCCCGAGCCGCTCGGCCAGCCGGCGCAGCCGGCTGCCGACCGTGTCGAGGTCCCATGACCGCGCCACGTCCAGGCTGGGCGAGTCGCCGTTCCAGAACCCGAGGGCCAGCCGGCTGCCGCCGTCGGCCAGTGGCTTGACCAGCTCGGTCAGCAGCTGCGCCGGCTCCGCGGCCTGGTCGATGCCGTCGAGCACGATCGTCATCGGCGGGACGCCGGCGCGGATCTGCTCGGTCGCGCTGGCCGCCGCGTCCGGCGGGATGCCGGCCCGGTCGAGGATGCGCCGGGAGACCTCCTCCACCGTCCGGCCCGACACGTCGACGGCCACGTCGACGCTGCCCGGCGCCGGCCGGGCGGGCTCGGCCGGGTCGGCGGCGATGCTGCGCCGCTGCCGGCTGGACCGCCCAACGGTCGCGCGCATCGACCCGATCTGCTGGCCAACGATGATCATGATGCGGTCGCCGGCGTCGCGCCGGTTCAACCACTCGACGAAGCCGCGCACGAAGCGGTCCTGATCCCGGCCGCCCGGGACCGGCGCCGCGGCCGGCTCGAGATCCACCGGATCGCCGGCGACCCACTCGGCGATGCGGGGGATGTGGCTGAGGATGGTCTCGACCGGGATCATCCAGGACAGCGGCTCGGCCGGGTCGGTGGCATGGCCCACCACGATGCCGAGGACGTGGCCGGTCCGGTGGTCGACGACGCCCGCGCCGCTGAACCCGGCCCGCACCCGCGGCTCGCCCGGTGACCTGGGATTCATCTGGACCCACTCGCCGCCCGGGCCGCTGGCGCCGGCGAGCGTGGCGCGGATGTAGACGCCGTCCTCCAGGCCGCGGGGGAACCCGCACACGTGCACGTCGCGGTCCCAGTTCAGGGCCTCCCGCCGCAGCGTCGCGCCGACCGCGCCGGCCGGCCGCCGGTCGAGCCGCAGCAGCGCGAGGTCACCGCGCTGGTCGTCCCGCGCGGGGACGCAGTACTCGGGGACCACCCGCGCCGCGATCGACGGGATCCCGGGCAGGCCGGTCAGGTCGGCCACGAGCTCGCCGGCCTCGGCCACCACGTGCGCGCAGGTGAGTACGTACTGCCCGCCCAGCAGTACGCCGGCGCCGAGCACCGCCCCGCCGGTGCGGATCCGGACCCGCCACCGCTCGCCCAGCGGCGCCGGCAGCCGCCGCCGCACCTCGTCCACCAGCCGGGCGACGTCGCGTTCGTCGCGGTGATGCATGCGCAGGTACTGGCGGTGCGCCAGCGCCGCGATGTCATCCGGAAGGTCGCTGTCCACCAGCCGATCCACCCCGTCCAGCAACACCGGAATGACCCGCAGGCCGTGCGCGAAGGCGCTCCGTATCTCCTGGCGCACCCAGTCGTCGGGGTTGTCCAACCGGCGCTTTCCGGAACGGTCGGCGATCTGTAGCCACTGGCGGCCGACCATGGCGAGCAGGATGTCGCTGCCGGCCAGTCGTTGCTCGATATCGCGGGCGAAGTCGTCGCCCGGCGGAATCGACCTGCTCGCATAGAAGACCTGGTCGGCGCCGATCTGCGCGGACAACTTCTCCGCGGTCAGCCGCGCCGCCCATTCTCCGTCGCCGGTGCGGTAGTTGACGAACACCCCGCCCACGACCAGGCCCCTCGCTCTTCCCAAGCCAGCAATTCCGGCTGATCCCCCGGCCCGATCGGGCCCGGAGATCAGCCGGTCTGAACGCGCAGCAACTCCCGCAGCCGAGGCTCGATTCGGCCAGCCAGCGGATGCGTTCGCCATTCCGACCGGGACCGGGCGAAGCGGCCGAGGTCCAGCCGTACAGTCGCCGAGTCCACCGCCTCGATCTCGTCCAGCAGCGACTCGAGCATGGCGCAGGCCGCGTCGACGTCGCCCGCGCCGAGGCACGCCAGCGCCGCCCGGGTGCCATAGCGCGCCCTGGCCCGCAGCGCGGTCCGCGGCATCTGCGGCAGCTCGCGGCCCAGCGCCACCACCGCCCGCGCCGGCCGGCCGAGGTCGTACAGGCACCAGCCGGTCACCGCGGCGCCGATGTCCGGCGCCGACGTCGGCCCCAGCGCCGACCCGCCGGCCAGCGCCGACCCGCCGGCCAGCGCCGGCCCGCCGGCCAGCGCCGACCCGCCCGCCGGTGCCGGCGCCGCGGTGCCCGGGTCGAGCCCATCCGGGCCGGTGCGACCCGCGCCGGCCAGCAGCTCCCGACCACGGTCCAACGCCCGCATGCATCGGTCGTACTCGCCGCCCAGCGCGTGCCCCTGCGCCTCCCGCAGCGCGGCCAGGCCCCGGATCCGCGCCGAGACCCCCGGTGCCGCCTGCGCCCGCACCGCCAGTTCGACCGTCTGGGCCGCGTCCTCCCGGTACAGCGTGACCAGCGCCCCGCGTACCCAGGCGTGCGCACCGAGGTCCCGGTCGCCGACGGCACGGGCGATCTCCGCGGCCGACCGGGTCCAGCCCAAGGCGACATCGTCGTTGCCGGCCTCCTGCGCCATCCAGCCGACGAACTCCGCGTACCGGGCCGCCAGCCGCAGCAACGCCTCCCGCACCGGCGACCCAGCGGCGGCGCCCAGCGCGTGCACCGTCCGGGCCTGGGTGATCACCATCGGCAGGACCGCTCCCGGCCCGGTCACCTGGCCCAGCCGCCGCGCCTGCTCGAACATCCCCCGGAACCCGTCCAGGGCCGGTTCCAGCGCCGCCGCGCCCAGCCCGCGTGGCGGCGACAGCCGCAGCCCGGTCCACGGCGCCGCGCCACCCGCCCTGTCCAGACCTATTCCCGTCACCCATTCCGGGCCACTTCCACCGGCCAGCAAACCGAACCCGGGGGACTGCGCCGCGGCCGTGACCAATTCCCCGCCGGCACCGACCGCGTCGTCACACAACCGAGCCAAGTCGATATGAACACGTGCCCGCCCATTTTCGATCTTGCTGAGATGCCCTTTGCTGTAGTGGACGCGCTGTGCCAACTCGGCAAGCGACAAGCCCGCACTGTGCCGGCACCGGCGCAACTCGGCACCGAAGTTCACTCTGCCGAGGCCAGCTGCCTGTTCCAAGGGGTTGCCAGTTTCATCGTCGTTGTGCAACACCGCCACGGCGCAAACGTACTCCCGGGCCGGCACGGGCACATTCGGGGCGATCTCGCCGCCGTGTACGTCGTATGGTCCGCGCGCCAGTGCGGCTGGCGGGGTGGCCCGCCAGCAGACTTGCTGGCGCGGTAGGGCCGATCCGGACGTCCTGAGCGTTTGTACTTCGGGACCGATAATTGGCGTGCGTGGCGCTCTAGGGTCGAGACGTGACCCAGGCTTCCACCGCGGTGCAGGTCGCCGGCCTGCGCAAGGCGTTCCGGGTGGCCGAGCGTGAAGCCGGCCTGCGGGCGTCGGTGCGCAGCCTGGTCCGCCGGCAGTACCGGGACGTCCTCGCGGTGGCCGGGATCTCCTTCACGGTGGCCGCGGGCGAAGTGGTCGGCTTCCTCGGGCCCAACGGCGCCGGCAAGACGACCACGCTGAAGATGCTGTCCGGGTTGCTGTTCCCGACCGGCGGGGAGGTGCTCGTGCTCGGTCACCTGCCGTCCCGCCGGGAGCACGCCTACCTGCGCCGCATCACGCTGGTGATGGGCAACCGCAACCAGTTGCAGTGGGACATCCCGGCGCTGGACTCGTTCGAGATGTCCCGGGCGATCTACCGGATCCCGTCCGCCGAGTTCCGCCGGATCCGGGACGAGTTGGTCGAACTGCTGGAGATCGGCGACCAGGTGCGCAAGCCGGTGCGCACGCTGTCGCTGGGGGAGCGGATGAAGGCCGAGGTCGCCGGCGCGCTGCTGCACCGGCCGGAGGTGCTCTTCCTGGACGAGCCGACCATCGGGCTGGACGTGACCATGCAGAAGCGGCTGCGTGCCTTCCTGGCCGAGTACAACCGCCGGTACGCGGCGACGATCCTGCTGACCAGCCACTACATGGCCGACGTGGAGGCGCTGTGCAAGCGGGTCGTCGTGATCGACGCGGGGGCGATCCGGTACGACGGCGGCCTGCGCGAGCTGTCCACCCGCTACACCCGGCAGCAGACGCTGACGGTCGCGGTGGGGGAGTCGGCGCCGGACCTGAGCGGGTACGGCGAGGTGCTGTCCACTGACGGCGGTCGGGTCAGCATCCGGGTGGCCAAGGCGGAGACCTCCCAGGTGGCGGCCCGGCTGCTGCGCGACCACGCGATCACCGACCTGACCATCACCGACCCTCCGGTGGAGGACGTGATCGAGCACCTGTTCGCCGCCGGCACCCCGGCCCCGTGACTGCGGCGACCGACCGGCGCCGCCGGCCGGACCGTGAGCGGCGGCTGACCGGGCTGCCTGGGTTCTACCTGACGGTGATGCGGACCGCGGTCGCCGTGCAGTTCCAGTACCGCACGGCGAACTACGCCTACATGATCGGCATGGTCGTCGAGCCGGTGATCTACCTGGTGGTGTGGGCCCGGGTCGCCGGCGCCCAGGGCGGCGCGGTCGACGGCATCACCGCCGGGAAGTTCGCGGCGTACTACATCGTCTGGACGCTGGTCCGGAACATGAACATCGTCTTCACCCCGTTCGGCTGGGAGGAGCGGATCCGGCAGGGCCGGCTCTCGGCGATGCTGGTCCGCCCGGTGCACCCGATCCACTACGACCTGGCGTACTTCGCCGGCTGGAAGGTCGTCGTGGTGCTGCTGTGGCTGCCGATCGCGGCGGTGCTCACCCTGATCTTCCGCCCCACGTTCGACGTGTCCGCGCTCGAGGTCCTGGTGTTCCTGGTCGCGATCTGGGGCGCGTACCTGATCCGCTCGATGCTGCTGTGGGTGCTCGGCATGGTGACCTTCTGGACCACCCGGGTCAGCGCCCTGTACGACATCTACTTCACCGCGGAGCTGCTGCTGTCCGGCCGGCTGGTGCCGCTGGCGCTGCTGCCCGCCTGGGCGGTCACGGTCGCGGACGTGCTGCCGTTCAAGTACAGCTTCGGCTACCCGATCGAGGTGCTCGCCGGTGATCTCAGCACCCGTGAGCTGCTCACCGGGCTGGCCGCGCAGGCCGGTTGGATCGCGGCGGGCGCACTGCTGGTCGCCGCGGTCTGGCGGGTCGGGGTCCGGCGCTACTCGGCGGTGGGCGGATGAACCCGGCGCCGGGCCGGGCCCGCGGGCTCGCGCTGGCGCTGACGTTCTTCCGCGTCGCCGCGTCCACCGAGCTGCAGTACCGGGTGAACTTCCTGCTCAGCCTGGTCCAGTCCGTGCTCGCCGTCGGCACATCGCTGGCCGTGCTCGGCCTGGTCTTCGCCAAGACCGACTCGCTCGGCGGCTGGTCGGCCGGCCAGCTGCTGGTGGTGATGGGCGTCTACGTGCTGGTCGGCGGGGTGATCCGGTCCTTGATCCAGCCGAACATGCAGCAGCTCATGAGCGACGTGCAGGAGGGCACGCTCGACTTCGTGCTGACCAAGCCGGCCGACGGGCAGCTGCTGGTCAGCGTGCGCCGGATCGAGATCTGGCAGGCGGTCGACGTGTTCGTCGGCGCCGGGCTGATCGCCGTCGCGGCCGTGCGGCTGCCCGGGTCGGTCGGCGTGCTGCCGGTACTCGCGTTCGCGGCGACCCTGCTGCTCGGCGTGGTCGCGATCTACTGCTTCTGGCTGCTGCTGACGATCCTCGCGTTCTGGGTGGTCCGGGTCGACTTCCTGGTCGAGCTGTTCGACGGGATGTACCAGGCGGGGCGCTGGCCGGTCACGATCTACCCCGGCTGGCTGCGGATCGGTCTCACCTTCCTGGTGCCGCTCGCGTTCGCGGTCACCGTCCCCGCCTCCGCGCTGACCGGCCGGCTGTCCGGCTGGCTGCTGGCCGGCACCGCCGGCTTCACCGCCGCGCTGTTCACGTTCACCCGCTGGGCGTGGCGGATCGGCCTGCGCCACTACACCGGCGCCTCAGCCTGAGACCCAGCCGGCCAGCCTGAGCCGGGCCCTGTCATTCGGGGCGGGGTGCCCCGGCGGCCGGCAGGTGGCGCGAAGCGGGTGCCCGAGCGCCCGCCCGTTCGGGCGGGCTGCCGGACCGGGCGGTTATGGTCGGCGGAGGGCGGTTATGGTCGGCCGGCGACCGGAAGACGGGTCCCGTCCCGTACGTCCCCGGTCGACCAAATCGTCTGCCGGAGGTGTCGTCGGTGTCGCAGGTGCTGGTCCAGTTGGAAGTCCATCCGGGCAATCCCAAGACGTCCCGGTTGGTCATCACCGACGACGGGATCACCATCGACGGGAAAGGCTTCGGCTGGCCGTCCATCGACCGGATCCGGTACAGCGCGGTGGACCACTACCAGAGCGCCGCCTACCAGGGCACCACGTTCATCGTCGCGGTCGGCGGTGCCGGCCAGCAGGCGACCTTCACGCTGCAGGCGAATCCGACGTCGTTCTGGAAGCCGGAGATCAACCACGAGGCGCGCTCCGGGCAGCACGAGGCGTGGAAGACGGCGGTGGAGATCCTGGACGCGCAGTCCGGCGTGCCGATCGCCACCCGCGCGGTGGCCACGGTCCGCCAGGGCGGCACCGCCGAGCTCGCCGGGCTGCACCTGGACCCGCAGGGCGTGCACAAGCGCGGCGTGTTCAGCAAGTCGATCCCGTGGCCGGAGGTGGCCGGGACCGACATTCACCTGTCCTACTTCCGGGTGCTCGCCCGCGCCGGCACGAAGACCAAGCCGCGGATCCAGATCCCCCGGGGCGACTGGAACATCGTGCTGCTGCCCCGGGTCATCGCAGCCCTCAGCGCCTGACTGCGCAGCCCTGACTGCCCGGCCCCGACTTGCCCGGCTCTTGACCGGCTCGGCCGGTAGCAGCTCGGCCGTGATCAGCACAGCTTCCGTCTACAGGGAGTCGAGGTAGTCGGGGACCGCGGTGGGGTCGGTCGCATCGGTGGTCAGTGCGATGTGGCCGTCCGGGCGGACCAGGGTCAGGGTGTCGTGGCCGTAGGCAGCTGCCGCGTGCCCGCCGCGGTCGACGAGGCCGGCCGGACCGATGAGGTACGGCTTGACGATGCCGGTGTGGGCCGGCGGCGCCGCGGGCTCCTGGCCCAGGCTGAGCAGGGTGAAGTGGGGGCCGCGGAAGAGATCGAAGAGCCGCGTCGGTGCGCCGGTGGCCGCGTCGCGCAGCGGCGCGTCCGGTGCCCGGTCGCCGGGCCGCGGCCCGGTGCCGCGCCGGGTGCCGGGTCGGGAGAGGCGGCTCCACGGGTACCGGATGGTGAGCTGGGTGAGCTCGGGCACGGCCATGGCGTCCAGGCCGCCGCCGGTGTGCTTGATCGCGTCGAGGACGGCGTCGAGTGCTTCGGTGGTGATGTTGAGGGTCCGGCTCGCGATCGGCAGCCGTTCCTCCTCGTACGTGTCGAGCAGGGCGGAGCTGGCCTCGCCGGCCAGGACGAGGCCGAGCTTCCAGCCGAGGTTGTAGGCGTCCTGGATGCCGGTGTTCATGCCGAGGCCACCCGCGATGGGATGCACGTGCGCGGCGTCGCCGGCGAGGAACGCCCGGCCGACCCGGAGCTGGTCGACCATCCGGACGTTGACCCGGTAGCTCGAGCGCCAGGCCAGACTGTGCAGTCGCACTCCGGGGACGCCGGCGATGCGGTCGAAGGTCTGCTGGAACCGCTCCAGCGTCGGTTCCAGCGGCGAACCGTCCCCGTCCACCTCGTGCGATGCCTGTACCTGGAAGGCGTTGGTGCCGGGCAGCGGGCACAGCATGATCGCGCCGCCGCCGGCGAACCATTGGTGCCAGGCGCCGCGGTCGAGCCCGTCGACCTCGACGTCGCCGACGGCCATGGCCTGGATATCGGGCGTGTGGCCGTGCAGACCGAGGTCGAGCGCTGTGCGGACCGTGCTGCGGCCGCCGTCGCAGCCGACCAGGTACCGCGCCTGGATCTGCCCGTCGCCGGCGGTGGCGGTCACCCCGTCGGCATGTTCGGTGAAGCCGTGCAGCTCGGCGCCCAGCTCGACGGCGACGCCGAAGTCGGCCAGCCGGGCGCGCAGGATCTGTTCCACCCGCCACTGCGGGATCAGCAGGCCGGTGGGATAGGGGACATCCGGCGTGGCGGCCCGATCGGCCTCGGGATCGGCCTCGGCGATGACCTCGGCACCGCGGTACTTGCGATGTGGCAGGTGCGTGCTGCCGGCCGCCAGGACCGCGTCGATGACCCCGAGGTCGTCGAGCACCTCCAGGCTGCGCTGGCTCAGCCCCTTGCCGCGGGAACCGGCTGGGAACTCGGGCAGCCGATCGATGATGCGCACGGCGACACCGCGCCGGGCCAGATCACCCGCAAGCGTCAGGCCGGTCGGGCCGGCACCCACCACGAGGACGTCTGTCGCGCTCATGCGCCCATAAAAACGTTACCGAGTTAAAAACACAACCCAGTTGCGATGTTAGGTTTGCCGGGTGACGGAGCCGGCCGGTCTGCGGGCCCGCAAGAAGGCACGCACCCGCGACGCCATCGCCGACGCGGCGATCTCGCTGTTCCTCGCGCACGGCTTCGACGCCGTCTCGGTCGCCGATATCGCCGCCGTCGCCGAGGTCTCCAAGCCGACCCTGTTCCGCTACTTCGCGGCCAAGGAGGATCTGGTCCTGCACGGCTTCGCCGACCACCTCGGTGAGGCGGCCCGGGTGGTGCGTGACCGCCAGCCCGGTGTCCCGCCGCTGGCCGCGCTGCACCGGCACTTCCGGGCCGGCCTCGACCGTCGCGACCCCATCACCGGCCTCAACGACCATCCGGGGGTGCTGGCGTTTCACCGGCTGGTCTTCACCACCCCCAGCCTGGCCGGCCGGCTGACCCGCTACATGCTCGACGACGAGGAGGCGCTGGCCGGCAGTCTCGGCGTCGGCGTCCAGGCCCGGCTGCAGGCAGCGCACGTGCTCGCGGCGCAACGGGTGCTCGCCCGTACCAACTGGCAGAAGATCGCCGACGGCCGGACCGCCGACGACGTCTATCCCGAAGCTGTCATCGACGCCGACCGCGCATTCGCCCAACTGCCGGCAGCGACCCCCAGCGGCACCGGCGCCGGCCGGTAGCGGTCGGACCGGGCCGCCGGTCGGGACGGCACCGGGTCTCGGGTTGCTGTGCGTCGGGTCTCAGGCTGGTGGCGTGCGTCGGGTCTCCGGGTGGTTGGCCAGTTCGACGACGTCGTCGACGAGGGTGTCGAGGTCGGCGAGCGGGGCGGTGACGCAGGTGGCGGCGAGGATGTCGGCGGCCAGCGCGGACCGCAACCGGGTCAGCGCGGCCTCCCGGACGGGGTCGGCGGCCGGTAGCGGCAGCCGGTAGCGGCGGCGCAGCGCGTCGGTGGCGGCGAGCAGCCGGGCGGTCGCCGCGGGATGCTCGGCGGCCAGCAGGCCGGCCAGCGTCTCCAGCGAGATGGCCAGGTCCTCGCGGTCGCCGATATCGCGGCGCAGTTCCAGGGCGGCCGCGACCAGCCGGCGCGCCCCGGCCGGGTCGCCGTCGCGCCGCGCGGTCTCGCCGAGCTGGTGCAGCGCCATCGCCTGGCCGAAGACATCGCCCAGGGTGCGGCTGAGGGCCATCGCCTCGGTCAGCCGGGTCCGCGCGCCGGCGGTGTCGCCCCGGATCAGCAGGATCTCGCCGAGGCAGAGCAGCCCGAGCATGACGCCGCGGGTGTTGCCGTACCGCTGGTCCAGCTCCAGGCACCGGGTGGCGTGCCGGCTCGCCGCGTCGATGTCCCCGTTGCGCATCGCCACCTTCGCGAGGTTGCCGTGTGCGATCGCCATCCCGAGCGGAGCGTCCAGCCCGCTCCAGATCGTCAGGCTGTCGGCGAAGTAGCCGCCGGCCGCCGGGTAGTCGCCGGCGGCGAGCGCGGCGATGCCGAGCGCGTTGCGGGCCTGGGCGGCGGTCGGGTCGTCGCCGGCGCTGCGGGCCAGCAGCCAGCTCTCGCTCGCCAGCGCGGTCGCGGTCTCGTGCTCGTCCTGCGCGCCGGCGAGCACGGCTGCCGCGTGCAGCACCCGGGCCCGGACCCGGTCCGGCAGCGGGTCGGCCGAGGCGAGCAGCCGGTCCAGCCACTCCCGGCCCTCACCCAGGTGGCTGCCGGCGCGCCAGAACCGCCACAGGCCCAGCCCGATCCGCGCGGCGGTACCGGCGTCGGCGTTGTCCAGCGCCCAGCCGAACGCGCCGCGCAGGTTCTGGTACTCCAGCACGACCCGGCCGGCGCAGCGCGCCTGGTCCGGGCCGGTGAGATCCCGCTCGGCCTGCTCGGCGACGGCGGCGTAGTGGTCCGCGTGCCGGCGCCGCGCCGGCTCGGCCTGCCCGCCGCTGGTCAGCTGGTCCAGCGCGTAGGACCGGATCGTGTGCAGCATGGTGTAGCGGGCGTCGTCGCCGTCCGGCGGCTCGACCTGCAGCAGGCTGCGGTCGGCGAGCCGGCGCAGCCGCCGCGCCAGCTCCGGGTCGGTGCCGCCGACCCCGGTGACCGCGCGCGCCGCGCCGACCCGGCACCCACCGGTGAACACGCCGAGTCGCATGAACAGGTCCCGGTCCGCGGGGTCGAGCAGCGCGAAGCTCCAGTCGATCGTCCCGCGCAGCGTCCGCTGCCGGGCCGGCAGGTCGCGCGGACCGTCGCCGGGCAGGTCCAGCCGGCCGCGGAGCTGCCCGAGGATGTCCGCCGGGGACAGCCCGTCGGTGTGCGCCGCGGCGAGCTCGATCGCCAGCGGCAGGCCGTCCAGCCGCCGGCACAGCTCGATCACGCTGTCCAGGTTGTCCGGGGTGAGCGTGAAGTCGTAGGCCGCGGCCCGGGCCCGGGCGTGGAACAGGGCGAGCGCGGGGGAGGTGGCCAGCGCGGCCGCGACGCCGCCCGGCCCGCGCGCCGGCGTGGCCGCGTCGGGCAGCCGCAGCGGCGGTACGGCGTAGACCTGCTCGCCGTACAGGCCCAGCCGTTCCCGGCTGGACACCAGCACGCTGACCCCGGGCGCCGCCGCGAGCAGCTCGCTGACCAGCGGGGCCGCCGACCGCACCTGCTCGAAGTTGTCCAGGACCAGCAGCGTCGCCTGCTCCGCCAGCTGCTCGCTGACCGTGTCGACCAGCGGCTGTCCGGGCAGTTCGGCCAGATCCAGCGCGTCCGCGAGCGCGGCGACGACCAGCGCCCGGGTGCCCGCTTCGGCCAGCGGTACGAAGACCACCCCGTCGTCGAACCGCTCGGCGACCGCGGCGCCGACCGCCAGCGACAGCCGGGTCTTGCCGATCCCGCCCGCGCCGACCAGGGTGACCAGGCGGCCGCCGGCGAGCAGCCCGGCGACCTGCGCGGTCTCCTGCTGGCGGCCGACGAGCTCGGTCAGCGGCACCGGCAGCCGGCGGCGCGGCCGGCTGGAGCGGGCCAGCACCTCGGCGGCCACCGTCCAGGCGTTGCTGCCGTGCCGGGCGAGCCCACCGCGGGACCGCAGCCGGTTCAGCTCCCGCTCGACCCGCGCCGGCAGCCCGCCGCCGCGACCGGCCAACCAGTTGACCAGCGCCGGGCTCGGTTCGCCCGGCAGCGTCGTCCGCAGCCAGATCCGCACCGCGGCCGCCGACCACGCCAGCAGCTCGACGCTGTCGAGCACGGGCAGGTCCAGCCCGTCCGGCGGGCCGGCGGCAGCGTCGACGGCCGCGTAGATCACCCCCACCGGACCGCCGGCCGCGCCGGCGATCGCCTGCCGCACGGTGTCCGGCAGCTCCCCGCCGGCCGCCTCGTCCGGCCGGTCGACCAGGACGAGCAGGCCCGACCCCAAGCCGGCAGGGACTGCGTCGCCCGGTCCCGAGCCGGCAGTGCCCGGGTCGCCCGGGTCCAGGCCGGGAGGGATTGGCGCTGAGGCGTCGAGGACCCTGAAGCCGCGTAGCTGGGCGGCCCGGGCCGCCATGTCGAGGAACCGGGTGTGACCGGCACCGGGTTCGCCGACCACCCGGAGCGCGCCGAGCGGCTCGGCGGTCAGCCGGGTGAGGAACTCGTGTACGGCGGCCAGTTGGGTGTCCCGTTCGAGCAGCCGGGACGAGCCGGCCGGGCGCTCACTCTCCGCGTCGTCGGCGACGGCACACGCCCGGCCGCGGTGCTTGGCCAGGTAGTTGCGCCGGTCGGCGCAGCCGAGCAGCCCGGTCACGTCGGTCCCGTCCTCGGGGAACACCGCCACCCCGAGGCTGACCGAGACCCGCAGCGGCGGATCGCCGGCGAACTCGGCGCCCCGGACGCCCTCGACCAGCCGCAGCGCCACCTGGACCGCGTCCGGCCTGGCGGTCTCCGGCAGCAGCAGCACGAACTCGTCGCCGCCGTACCGGAACAGCGTGTCGTAGCCGCGGACCAGGCCGCCGATCCGGGCCACCAGATCGACCAGCACCTGATCGCCCCGGGCGTGGCCATACGCGTCGTTCACGCTCTTGAAGTAGTCGACGTCGAACACGAACACCGCGAAGCCGGTGCTCGACCGGGCCGCCCTGGCCAGCTCCTCGGTCAGCCGGGGGACCAGCAGGCCGCGGGAGTACGCGCCGGTGAGCGGATCGGTCGCCGGGCCGCCGGCGGTGTCGTCCTCCATCCCGCCCGCCTCCCGTCGGTTGACCATGGCCCGTCCAATCGACAGATCGGCCCGTTCGGCCCGGGCCTGAGCGGGGTCGGGTCGCGGCCGGCGGCGGGAGGGGAGTGGTTGGGGAGCCGCACCGGGGAATGCCCGCGCGGCCGGCCCGGGTCCGGCGACCGTGGGCACCAGGCGCCGCGAGGCCGCCGACCGACGAAAGGGAACCATGACCACAGGCACCAGAAGCAGGCTCCGCAGCGCCGTGACCGGCGGTCTGGCCGGGCTCATCGGCACGATCGTGCTACTCGGCGTGGCCCAGCCGGCCAGCGCGGCCCCGGCCAGCGCGGCCCCGGCCAGCCCGGCCCCGGCCAGCCCGGCCCCGGCCGGCGCGGCGCCGCAGCGCGGCGGTGAGCACGGGGCGGCGACCGGGCAGCCTGGTGGCCGCTGGCGGTTCGACGACTCGGCCACCACGATGGCCGACGTCACCCGGGCGATCGGCGCCGGCCCGCTGCGGTCGGCCGGCCGGACCGGCGACGGCGTGGGCGTCGCGCTGATCGACACCGGCGTCGCGCCGGTCGCCGGCCTGCCGTCCGGCACCGTCGTCGACGGGCCCGACCTGTCGCTGGACAGCCAGGCCCCGGGCACCGCCCACCTCGACGGATACGGGCACGGCACCCACCTCGCGGGCATCATCGCCGGCTCCGACCGCGACTTCAGCGGGGTGGCGCCGGGCGCCACGCTGACCTCGGTCAAGGTCGGCGCCGCCGACGGCGCGGTCGACGTGGCCACCGTGATCGCCGCGGTCGACTGGGTGGTGGCGCACCGCGACGACGACCCGCGGCATCCGATCCGGGTGCTCAACCTGTCCTACGGGACCGACGGCACCCAGGACTACCGGCTCGACCCGCTGACGCACGCGGTCGAGAACGCCTGGCGCGCCGGCATCGTGGTCGTCGCCGCCGGCGGCAACGGCGGCACCACGGCGCCCCGGCTGACCAACCCCGCCTACGACCCGTACGTGATCGCGGTCGGCGCGGCCGACACCGCCGGCTCCGCGGGCAGCGGGGACGACACGGTCGCCGACTTCAGCAGCCGCGGCGACGCGACCCGGCGGGTCGACCTGATCGCGCCCGGGCGGTCCATCGTCTCGCTGCGCGACCCGGGCAGCTACGCCGACCGCAGTGCGCCGACCGCCCGCGTCGGCGACCGCTACTTCCGGGGCAGCGGCACCTCGCAGGCGGCCGCGGTGGTCAGCGGCGCGGTCGCGCTGCTGCTGCAGGGCCGCCCGCAGCTGTCCCCGGACCAGGTGAAGGCCGCCCTCATCAGCACCGCCCACCGGCTGCCCCGGGCCGACGCGGCCGGCCAGGGCGCCGGCGAGCTCGACCTGGCCCGGGCCGCCGCCGTCGCCGGCCGGCCAGCCAGCCAGCAGTGGCCCGCCGCAACCGGCCGCGGCTCGCTGGAGGCGGCCCGCGGCAGCGTCCACCTCGTCCTCGCCGGCACCGCGCTGACCGGTGAGAACGACCTGTTCGGCCGGTTCGACAGCGCCGCCTGGGCAGCGGCCAGCTCGGCCGGCACCGCCTGGGTCGGCGGCCGCTGGATGGGCCGGCAGCTGACCGGCGACGGCTGGATCAGCACGCCCGGAACGCCGGACCCGTGGTCCAGCCTGACCTGGTCGAGCCTGACCTGGTCCGGGCTGACGTGGTCGGGGCTGACCTGGTCCAGCCTGACGTGGTCCGGGCTGACCTGGTCGGGACTCACTTGGTCCGGGTTGACCTGGTCCAGCCTCACCTGGTCCGGGTTGACCTGGTCCAGCCTCACCTGAGCCAGCCTCACCTAAGCCGACCGCAGCGGCTGAGTTGATCGTCGCGGTCAGGGGAGGGGGAAGGGGGTGGGCGGTGGTACCGAGCTGAGCAGGCGGCGGGTGGTGTCCAGGCCCCACCCGTCCAGCTCGGCGAGGCGGTCGGAGCTGGCGCGCAGGCCGCCGTACCGCTCGACGGTCCGGGCCCAGCGCTCCCGCTCGGCCACCGCCGGGCGGGCGAGCAGGCAGTCCGGGTCGTTCACCCAGAACCGGCCGTGCTGCCAGGCGCGGGCCACCGTGGACATCGTCGCGGCGTGCTGGGACGGGCGGGAGAAGTCGCCGTCCGCCGGCTCCAGCGCCGGGTCGATGTCCGGCGAGACCCGCATCGCGTCCACCAGGCCGACGCTGGGCAGGATCGGCGCGCCGCTGCCGAGCAGGTACGCCGCCGGCCCGATCGCGTCCCGGACCAGCGCCAGGCCGTGCCGGTACGCCGCCAGCGCGGGCAGGTCGCCGGCGCGGCGGCCGGCCAGCGCGCCGGCGTAGCAGAAGTCGATCTTGAAGTAGTCGATGCCGAGGTCGAGCAGCCAGCCGAAGACCTCGCGCAGGTAGCCGGCGGCGCCGGGGTGGGTGGCGTCCAGGGCGTACAGGTCCTGGTCCCAGTTGTGGCCGGCGTCGGCGCCCGGCACCAGCCAGTCCGGGTGCTCGGTGGCCAGCGCGCTGCGGGCGCCGACCAGGAACGGCGCCACCCAGATCCCGGCCCGCCGGCCGGCCGCCCGGATCCGGCCGACCAGGTCGGGCAGCGAGCGGAACCGGCTGGACTGCGTCAGCCAGTCGCCGATCCCGGCCTGCCAGCCGTCGTCGATCTGCACCACGTCCACCGGCAGGTCGTGCGCCCCGATCGCGTCCAGGTTCTCCAGCAGGTCGGCCTCGGTCACGGCCGTGTAGTACTGGTACCAGGAGCACCACACGGTTGGCGCGGGCCGCGGCGCCGGGGCCCTGATACAGCCGTCCGCCCAGCCGGCCAGCGCCGCCTCGACCGGGCCGTCCACTGTGGACGCGACCACCGCGGCCGGGGCGTCGGTGCCGACCAGTAGCCGATCGCCGGCCAGTTCGGCCCGCAGCGTCGGCACCTCGGCCAGCGGGTCGCGGGCGGCGAACAGGTGCACCGGCCCGCCGCCGCCCGGTTCGACCGCGAGCAGCCCCTCGGCCTGGAAACCGCGGTCGGGGGCCGGCCGCCCGGGCCGGTAGCACATCGTCTGCATCGCCGGCTGAACCGGCCGGTGCCCGGCGCCGGTGACCGGGTACGTCGTGGTCGGGCTCCAGCTCTGCCAGCCGTGCGCGTACACCCGGCCGAGCCGCGGGTCGACCGGGACGGCGGCGAGCGGGTGGTACGTGGTCACCCGCCCGGCTCCGCCCCCGCCCCGGTCACCGCCGGCGGCGGGCCGGTGGTTGGTCGTCATCCCTTCACCGCGCCGCCGGTGAGGCCCTTCACGAAGTGCCGCTGCAGCGCCAGGTAGAAGATCAGCACCGGCAGCGTGGCCAGGAACATCAGCGCGAACATGCCGCCGAAGTTCGCCTGGTACTGCCCGATGGACCGGTAGATGCCGGTGGTGACGGTGGTGCCGTTGCCCGGCCCGAGGATGATCAGCGGATCCAGGAAGTCGTTCCAGATCCACACCCCGAGGAAGATCAGCACGCTGGCGGTCGCCGGGCGCAGCAGCGGGAACACGATCCGCCAGAACACCTGGAACCGGCTGGCCCCGTCCATCGTCGCCGACTCCTCCAGCTCCAGCGGGATGGAGCGGACGAAGCCGGTGAACACGAACACCCCGAACGGCACGTAGTAGCCGACGTTGAACAGCACCAGGCCGGGCACGGTGGTCATCAGGTGGGTGAACCGGAGGATCTGCACGACCGGCATCAGGATCACCTGCGGCGGGATCATCAGCCCGCACAGCAGCAGCAGGGTCAGCCACCGGGTCCACCGGCTGCGGCTGCGGGCCAGGTAGTGCCCGAGCATCGCGGACAGCACGGTGAGCACCACGATCGAGCTGACGGTGATGATGATGCTGTTGGTCAGGCTCACCCAGAAGAGCTGGTCCGGCCGGCCGAGCACGGTCCGCAGGTTGGCCAGCGTGGGCGGGATCGGCAGGCTGGCCGGGTGCCGCGAGATGTCGTCCGGCTGTTTGAGCACGTTCACGCAGACGACGTACAGCGGGACGAAGAACAGCATCGAGATCGCGATCGCCACTACCGGTCGCAGCCACGGCACCCCGGACCGATCCGCCCGATCCGCCCGCTCAGCCCGCCGCCGGCCTGCCGGCACAGTGCTCATTGCTCGCCTACCCCACGAAAACGCTCCGCGCACAGGGCGCACTCCACGTTTCCGCGGGCACCCCGCAGCGCGGCGCCTCTGACGGCACCTGCGATGTTCACTCGCTGTCGGCTGCCAGCACTCACAGGTCCACCTCTCGGCGCTGGAGCACCTTGAGCACGATCGCGGACACGGTCCCGATGATCACGAGCATCAGCACGGCCATCGCCGAGGCGTAGCCGCGGCGGTTGGCGACGAACCCGGTCTGCAGCACGTTGTAGGCGATGGTGGCCGTGGTGCCGGTGCCGGGGCCGCCGTGGGTGATCACCTGGATGTGGTCGAACACCTTGAAGCCGGAGATCAGCAGCACCACCGTGTTGATGGTCAGCGCGGGCGCCAGCAGCGGCCAGGTGATCGCCCGGAACCGCCGCACCGGGCCGGCCCCGTCGATCGCGGCGGCCTCGTACAGTTCGGCCGGGACGCCCTGCAGGCCGGCCAGGTAGACGACCACGCACAGCCCGAGCAGCTGCCAGGACAGGATGGCGCCCACCGAGTACAGCGCGTACTTGGGGTCGGACAGCCAGCCGGGCGGGTTCGCCACCCCGAGGGACCGCAGCGTCCGGTTGACCAGGCCGTCGTCGTCCAGCAGCCGGGTCCAGATCACGCTGACCACGACCGAGCTCAGCACCACCGGGATGAAGAAGACGCTGCGCAGCGCGTTGTAGAGCCAGCCGCGCCGGTCCAGCAGCAGCGCGATCCCGAGGCCGAACACGTTCGGCACGATCACCACCATCATCGTCAGGACGGTGGTGACCCGCAGCGAGGTGAGGAACTCGGTGTCGGTGAACAGCAGCCGGTAGTTGTGCAGCCCGGTGAACTTCGTCGGCGGGTTGAACGGGTTGTAGTTGGTCAGGCTGTACCAGACGCTGACCAGGATCGGCGCCAGCACGAAGCAGGCGTAGACGAGCACGCCCGGCCCGGCGAAGCCGGCGAAGTGGCGGACCCGCGGCCAGCGCCGTCGCCGCGCCGGGTGGCGGCGCGGCGGCGGGGGCTTCGTCGCCGTCGGTGCTGCGGCGAGGTCGGCTGTCACGCTGGCTAGGAGGCCTTGTCCCACTCGGTGTCGAGCGACTTGCAGACCTGGGCGACCGGTTTGCCGGTGATCAGGTCCGCGGCGGCGGATACCCACTTCTCCACCACTCCGGGCAGCATGCCGTCGTCGCCGGCCTCGAAGCCGAACGCCGGCACCACCGCGTTCGCGGTGACCGCCTGGTGGAACAGCTCGTACCCGGCCTTGAAGGCGGCGCCGGTGGTGGCCGGCGGGGTGTAGCCCTTGACCGCCGGGAACAGGCCGTCAGAGGTGGTGGAGTTGTCCAGGTTGCCCTTGTCGAGCTGGAAGGCGAGGGCGAACTTCTTCGCCGCGTCCAGGTTCTTGGCCGTGGCGCTGACCAGCAGGCCGCCGCCGGTGAACGCGGGCACTACCAGGGAGCCGTCGTCGGACGGCCAGTCGAACTGGCCGACCTCGAACTTCGGCTTGGTCTGCGGGCTGTCCAGCGCGGCGGCGAACCAGTTGCCCATCGCGTACATCGCGCCCTTGCCGTCCAGGAACGCCTGCTGGGTACCGGCATAGTCGCGGGACAGGTCGCGCTTGTTGATGTACCCCTTGCTGGCCAGGTCGGACAGCTTGCCGGCCGCCTTCGCGAAGTCCGGGTCGGTGAACTTCACCTTGCCCGCGCGCCGGTCGTGCATCCAGTTCGGGTTCTTGGCGTACACGTCGGTGGCCAGGATGCCGGCGAACGTCGGGCCGAGCGCGTCGTGCCCGCCGCCGACGACGAACGGCGTGATGCCCTTGGCCTTGAGCTTGGCCGCCGCGTCGAGCAGTTCCGGGTACGTCTTCGGCGGGCTGGACAGGCCCGCCTGGCTGAACAGGCTCTTGTTGTAGTAGATGATCGGGATCGTCTGGGTGTTGGCCGGCAGCTGGTAGACCTTGCCCTTGATGGCGCCGTTGTCCGGGAACTGGAACTCGGTCAGCTCGCTCTGGCTCCAGGCGTACAGGTTGCCCGCCTCGGCGAAGCCGGCCGGCGACACCGCGATCATCACGTCCGGAAACTGCCCGGAGGTGAGCAGCTGCTTGGCGTACGTCGTGCGGTCCTGGTCCGGCGAGACCAGCTTCTTGACCTTGATGTCCGGGTACTTGTCGGTGACCCGCTTGATCGCCGCGTCCCAGTACTGCGGGGTGAGGTTGGGGGTCTCGAAGGTGAGGAAGGTGATTTCCTTCGGGCCACTTCCCTGGCTGGTGTCTTTCGTCGAGCATGCAGTGAGCCCGGCCGCGGCCGCTAACGCCACCAACCCGAGTGTCAAGATCCTCTTCACGGCCCCAACCTTTGCTACGTCATCGTCGCCGCGACCGCGACCCCCGACGGCCCATTAGATCGGGTGTATACCCTAGTTTGCGCGCACTGGCTAGGCCAAACTGCCTGTTTGTACTTGATTCATGGGATGTATGCGGCGCTCGGTGGCGGTAACGCATACTGGATCATCCATCGGATGTCTGGAGGCGTGGCAGTGGCCGTCACCGACGAGGCGATCGTGCGCATCAAGGAGATGATCGTCTCCGGCGAGCTGAGGCCAGGCGACCGCCTCCCGCGCGAGGCGGATCTGGCCGGCCGGCTCGGGCTGTCGCGTAACTCCCTGCGCGAGGCGGTCCGGGCGCTGGCCCTGATCCGGGTTCTGGACGTCCGGCAGGGTGACGGCACGTACGTCACCGGGCTGCGCGCCGGCGACCTGCTGGAGGCGCTGTCGTTCGTGGTCGACTTCCACCACGACGACACCGTGCTGGAGGTGCTGGAGGTGCGGCGCATCCTCGAACCGGCCGCGACCGCGATGGCCGCCACCCGGATCTCCGAGGACGAGATCGCCGTGCTGTCCGGCCTGTGCGACGAGGCCAGCGAGTCGCTGGACATCGAGCAGCTGGTCAGCAGCGACATGGAGTTCCACGGCCGGATCGCCAAGGCGTCCGGCAACCTCTACCTGGCCAACCTGCTGGCCAGCCTGTCCGGGCCGACCGCGCGGGCCCGCATCTGGCGCGGCATCACCGAGCAGAAGGCGGCCTCGCGCACCGTCGCCGAGCACCGCACGATCGTCGCCGCGCTGGCCAGCCGGCAGCCCGATGTGGCGCGCGCCTGGGCCACCGTGCACGTTGCCGGCGTGGAGCAGTGGCTGCAGCAGATCGTCTGAACGGCGCCCGCCGCGCCCACTCCGGCCCGTCGGAACGGGTCACGGTCGGGGCGGCGGGGGCTGTGCCGTGGCCCACTCGGGCCCGTCCGGGAAGGGGGTCACGGTCGGGGCGGCCGGGGCTGTGCCGCGGCCCACTCCGGCCCGTCCGGGAACGGGGTCACGGTCGGGGCGGCGGGGGCTGTGCCGCGGCCCAGTCGGGCCCGTCCGGGAAGGGGGTCACGGTCCGGGCGGTGGGGGCTGTGCTGTGGCCCACTCGGGCCCGTCCGGGAACCGGTACCGGCGCACCGACTCCGGCCACATCCGGGTGGAGAAGCCGGGCGCGGTCGGCGCGACGTACCGGCCGCCCTGGGTCACCGCGGGATCCACGAAGTGCTCATGCAGGTGGTCGACCCACTCGATGGTCCGCCCGGCCTGGCTGCCGGTCACCGCCACGTAGTCGAACATGGCCAGGTGCTGGACCATCTCGCACAGGCCGACCCCGCCGGCGTGCGGGCACACCGGCACCCCGAACTTGGCCGCCAGCAGCAGGATCGCGACGTTCTCGGTCACCCCGCCGACCCGGGTGGCGTCCAGCTGCAGCACCGAGATGCCGCCGGCCTGCAGCAGCTGCTTGAACATCACCCGGTTGTGCACGTGCTCGCCGGCGGCGACCGCGATCGGCGCGACGGCCCTGGCGATGGCCGCGTGCCCGAGCACGTCGTCCGGGCTGGTCGGCTCCTCCACCCAGTACGGCTGGTACCGGGCCATCGCGTTGATCCAGGTCACCGCCACGGGGACGTCCCACCGCTGGTTGGCGTCCACCGCGACCCGGACCTCGGACCCGACGTTGTCCCGGACCCGCTCCAGCCGGCGCAGATCATCCTCCAGGTTGAGCCCGACCTTGAGCTTGATCATGTCGAACCCGGCGGCCATCGCCTGCTTGACCAGCAGCACCATCTTCTCGTCCGGGCACCCGATCCAGCCCGGCGAGCTGGCGTAGCCGGGGTAGCCCGCGGTGAGCAGCGCCGCGGTCCGGGCCGCGCGACCGGGCTCGGCGGCGCGCAGGATGGCCAGCGCCTCGTCCGGGGTCAGCGCGTCGGTCAGGTAGCGGAAATCCACCAGGCCGACGATCTCCTCGGCGGTCATCCCGGCCAGGAACCGCCACAGCGGCAGGCCGGCGCGCCGGGCGGCGAGGTCCCACGCGGCGTTGACCACCGCGCCGATCGCCATGTGCATGACCCCCTTCTCCGGGCCGAGCCAGCGCAGCTGCGAGTCACCGACCAGGTCGGCGGACAGCGCGGCGAGCGCGGCCGCGTCCGCCGGCACCTCCCGGCCCACCACCAGGTGCGCCAGCGCCCCGACCGCGGCCACCTGGACGTCGTTGCCACGGCCGATCGTGAAGACCAGCCCGTACCCGTCCGGCCCGCTGTCGGTGCGCAGCACCGCGTACGCCGCCGAGTAGTCCGGGTCCGGGTTCATGGCGTCCGAGCCATCCAGCTCGCGGGAGGTGGGGAACCGGACGTCGACCACGTCCAACGCTAGGATCCGCGCCACGCTGAACCGCCCATCTTCGACAGACATCCGACGTATATCCTCCAGCATTGATACTGTCCAGCGGTTCCGTCGGTGTTTCCACCATGTCACACGTCGTCCCCCGGTCAGGTGATTGGATGACCGTCCGGTGGAAACCCCTCAAACCGACCTGAGCGCAGGCGTCCGCGGCGGTGCTGGGACCGCCGCCGCAGACCGATGCACGGTACCGACAGGATGCGCCCGATACATCGGATGACGCTAGGCGTATTTGCGCTTCAGTAGGCCGTCAAATCCGATTTGGGGATTGACTCGTCCGACCTTTCGCTCCTAGCCTGCGCCAATCGGGGGTTCTATAACCGTTCTGCGACAGGCGAGGTGGTCCCCCATGAGGTGGTACCGGCACTCCCAGAGCTGGCCTGAGCCGAGGCGTACCGCGGCCGGGGTGCGGAGGCTGGGCCTTCGCCTGCTGGCCGTGGCGAGCGTGGCGGCGGCGGCCGGCGGGGTCGCGGTCGGCGTGGCCGGGCCGGCCGCGGCGGCCCCCCAACTGCTCAACGTCAGGGACTTCGGCGCGACCGGCAACGGCAGCAGCAACGACACCGCGGCGATCAACCGGGCGATCACGGCGGCCAACGCGGCCGCCGGCGGCGGCATCGTGGAGTTCCCGGCCGGGACGTACAAGTCGAGCAACTCGATCCACATGAAGAGCAACGTCACGCTCCAGCTCGACGCCGGGTCCACGATCATCGGCGCCAGCGGGGCCGGCTACGACGCCCCCGAGGCCAACCCGAACGACGACTTCCAGGACTTCGGGCACAGCCACTTCCACGACGCGATGATCTGGGGCGACCGGCTGACCAACATCGGCTTCGTCGGCGCCGGCACGATCGACGGCGGCGGCCACCTGATCACCGGCAACCCGGACTCCGGCGAGGCCGACAAGATCATCTCGCTGACCCGGTGCCAGAACCTCGAGCTGAGCGGCATCACGCTGCGCCGCGGCGGCCACTTCGCCGCGCTCATCAACGGCTGCGACACCGTGCACTCGGATCACCTGACGATCAACACGGCCAGCGATCGGGACGCCTGGAACATCATCAGCACCACCAACGTGACGATCACCAACGGCGACATCAACGGCAACGACGACGCGATCGTGTTCAAGAGCGACTACGCGCTGGGCGCCAAGCTGCCGAACGGCCACGTCACGGTCACCGACACGCACGCGTCGGCCGGCTGCTGCAACGCGCTCATGTTCGGCTCGGAGACCTGCGGCGACTTCACCGACTACAACTTCGAGCGGATCACCATCACCGGCGCGAACAAGTCCGGGCTCGGCATGGTGTCCATGGACGGGGCGAACATCTCCGACGTGCACTACCGCGACATCACCATGACCAACGTGGCCTCGCCGATCATGCAGAAGATCGGCACCCGCAAGCGCTGCGGCAACAACCCCGGCGTCGGCCACATCAGCAACATCACCTACGACAACATCACCGGCACCGGCAAGAGCAGCCCGCAGTTCAGCCCGACGCTGTGGGGCGAGTCCGGCGGCAACCGGATCAGCGACATCACCTTCACCAACGTCAACCTCACCGTGCCCGGCGGCAGCGGCACGATGGGCACCGGCCTGCCCAGCAACGACCCGAACAACTACAACCCGAACAGCATCGGCACCCGGCCGGCGTACGGCTGGCTCATCCACAACGCCAACAACATCCGCTTCGTCAACAGCTCGGTGCGCTTCCAGTCCAACGACGGCCGGCCCGCGGTGATCGTGAACGCGGGCAGCTCGGTCACGTTCACCGGGTTCACCGCGCAGCGCGGCAGCAACAGCCCGCACGACGTGGGGATGCAATCGGTCACCGGGTACTGCGTCGCGGGCCAGAACACCAGCGGTGCCGCGCTGCGGGTCAGCGCCACCAGCTCCACCCAGGCCTGCACCGGCGGCGGCACCGCCACCCGGTACGAGGCGGAGAACGCCACGATCTCGCAGGGGGCGGTGGAGTCCAACCACGCGGGGTTCAGCGGGGCCGGGTTCGTCAACGGCGACAACGTGGTCGGCAGCGGGGTGACGTGGACGGTCACCATGGCCCAGGCCGGCTCCGCCACGGTCAGCGTCCGGTTCGCCAACGGCCAGGCCAGCGGCGCCATGACGAACCGGCCGATGGGCGTCACCGTCAACGGCGCCGCGGCCGGCAGCATCACCTTCCCGCCGACCGGTGACTGGGCGGTCTGGCAGACCGGCACCGTCACGCTGCCGCTGGTGGCCGGCGCGAACACGATCCAGTTGACCGCGACCACCGCGACCGGCGGCCCCAACCTGGACTTCCTGGAGGCCTGAGCCCAGCGCAGGGCCGGACCACCCCGAGGTGGTCCGGCCCTGCGCCGGTGCGCCGTGACCACGCCGGGCGCCTCGTCCCCGCCCTGGCCAGCGGCTCTGCCTGCACGGGCAGCCATTGCTGCCCCATCTGGTCGCTGAAGGGGATACGCCCCGGACCGGGCGCAGCGTCAGGCTTCGGCCATGCGGGCCCCGTGCGGTCGATCCTTCCGCCGCGCCGGCGCGGAAAGTACGCCGTGACGATGGCGCGCCGTGCCGACCCATGAGCACGACGACGACCGGTCCGGCCCGGTGCCGGTCGACCGTCGGGCGCCCGACGTCGCGACCGGGGCGCCGGCCCGGCCGCGGGTGGGCGCCCATCCGCTAGCGCTGCTCCGCCTCCAGCAGAGTGCCGGCAACACCGCGGTGGCGCGGGCGGTGGCGGCGGACTACGCGACCAGACTGGTACCCCGCCGCCCCGGGTCCGGCCCGGACCGGCAACGCCGCCCGGCGGCGGAGCCCATCGCCGCGACGCGAGATCAGGACGGGCGGCACCAGCTGCCGGCCGAACCTGCGGGCGCGACGCAGGATCAGGACGGGCAGCACCGGCCGCCGGCGGAACCCGCGGGCGCGACGCAGGATCAGGACGGGCAGCACCGGCCGCCGGCGGAACCCGCGGGCGCGACGCAGGATCAGGACGGGCAGCACCGGCCGCCGGCGGAACCCGCGGGCGCGACGCAGGATCAGGACGGGCAGCACCGGCCGCCGGCCGAACCCGCGGGCGCGACGCAGGATCTGCAACCGCCGGGCGGGCCGGCGGGACCGGGGACGGATCCGGCGGCTCTGGATCGGCCGCCGGAAGCGCCCGACGCGGGGGAACCGCTGCCGGTCGCCCAGGCCGCGGCCGGCACCGCCGCGGTCCACCCGCCGCCCGCGCCGCCCCGGCGCCCGCCACGCCCGCACGCGGTCGCGGCGCTCAGCGCGCTGAAGGCGCCGCCGGTACGCCCGCCGCCCGCGCCGGTGACCGCCGCGCCGGCACCGGCCCCGGTGGTGTCCACCGACCAGCCGGCCGCCATCACCGCGGCCGGGCCGGAGGCGGCGGGGGCCGATCTCGGGGACGAGGCCGCGGGTCCGGTCCGTCCCGGCGAGAGCGACGACGAGCTCGCTCAGCTTGACGAGCAGGCCGAGGCCGCGCCGGCGGGCGGAGCGCCAGCCGGATCCGAACCCACTCCGCCGCCCGCGCCGGCGGACGAACCCGAGACGGACGAACCCGAGACGGCCGGACCTGACACAGCCGGACCCGAGACAGCCGGACCTGACACAGCCGGACCCGAGACAGCCGGACCCGACGCGCCGGAATCCTCGGCGCCCGAGCCGCTCGGGCCCACCTCGGGCGGGCCGACCTCGGGCGGGCCCGAGGTGGGCGCGGACGCCGCGGCATCGGCCGCCGCCGGATCCGACGTCGACCTGGGCGGGCCGGACACCACGCCACCCGGCCAGGACCCGGAGGTCGCGGAGGCCGAGCAGGAGGAACAGTTCCAGCGCCAGGACGCCGAGGTCACCGCGGGCGAGGCGGGCGCGGACCAAGGTCTCGCGGCCGCCGCCGAGCAGGAGGCCGCGGAGGCCGCCGCTCCAGAGGCCGGACCGGAAGCCGGTCCGGAAGCCGCTCCAGAGGCCGGACCAGAAGTTGGTCCAGAAGTCGGGGAGGACCAACCGCCGGCCGGCGCGGGCGACGACCCGGCCGCGGCGGCCGACCCGGCCGCGGTCGATGACCCCGGGGCGGTACAGGCCGAGGCGGCGACCGCGGTCGACGGCGCCGGCGAGGACACCAGTGGCGACGGCGCCGCGGACGCCGCCGGCGGCGCGGGCGGCGGCGGCGGGGGCGGCGGCGGCGGGGACAGCTCGCCGGACACCGCGCCAGCACCCCCGCCGGACCTGTCCGGCGCCGATCCGGCGCACGCGCTCGCGGGCGCCGCGGCGCTCCCGCCGGCCCAGCTGGCCGGGTCGCTGGAGACCGTGGCGGCCGGCGCGTCCCGCACCGTGGCCGAGCAGCGGACGGAACTCGCGGCGAACCCGCCGGAGATCAGGCGCGGGGCCGGCGCGGCCGAACAGCCGGCGCCGGCAGCCCTGCCGTCCAGCGTGCCAGCGGTGCGCAAGGCCGCGGACCGGTCGCCGGTCGCGGTACCGCAGCCGCGGCCGCTCCCGGCGGCGCCGGCCGCCCCGGTGGACCGGGCGCCGACCCCGCGGATCACCGAGACGGCCGAGGGGACGGTCAGCCCGGACGCGGCTCGCGACGTCCAGTCGTCGGTACGCGGTCTCCCGACGTCCGACCCGGGCCTCGCCGTCACCCCGGGCGCGGCGCCCCGGCTGGCCCTGTCCGGGGACGCCGACGTCGCGCAGGTCGGCGAGCAGCAGGCACACGTCGACCAGACGCTGGGCCACGCCGCGGCGGAAGGGCAGGCCGACGCCGCCGCGCCGATGGGCGAGGACCGGATCTACCCGACCGTGCCGGCGACCACCCTGCGGGCCGACGTGGCGGCGGCCCCGGGTGGCGCCGCGCCCGCGTCGGCGGCGTCGGAGGTCGGCGCCGCCGCGGACTCCGAGGCGGTGTCCGTCGTCGCGGCGCAGGAGAAGGGCGACGAGATCCGCGGTGCGGTGACCCAGGGCGCCGCGCAGATCACCGCGACCCGGGCCGACCACGCGCGCCAGTCCGCCGAGGAGCGGCAGCGCTCGGCCCAGGAGATCGCCGGGCTCGACCGCACCCACGCCCAGGAGCAGGCCGCCGAACGCGCTCAGGCCAACACCGAGGTGCAGGCGCACCGTCGACAGTGGACAGCCGAGCAGTCGGCGCTGGTGGCCAGCCACCGGGCCGAGGCGGGCACCGTGGCCGGCGGTGCCCGGCAGTCGGTCGTCCAGGAACAGACCCAGGCGGAGCAGGAGGCGGCCGCGCACCACCGGGCCGGCGAGGAGGAGGCGGCCCAGGCCCGCCAGGAGGGTGAGCAGGAGGCCGGCCGGGCCCGCGCGGAGGGCGCGCAGGAGTCCGCCGGCGGCGGCTTCTTCAGCTGGGCGGCGTCGGCCATGAAGTCGCTGGTCGACAAGGTGAAGAACGGCGTCAAGGCGGCGTTCGAGAAGGCGCGGTCACTGGTGCGGGCCGCCATCCAGAAGGCCCAGCAACTCGCGACCGCGGTCATCGAACGGGCCCGGCAGGCCGTGGTGGCCGCCATCCGGCTCGCCGGCGCGGCGCTGGTGGCGATCGGCGACCGGCTGCTGGCCGCGTTCCCCGGCCTCCGCGACCGGTTCCGCAAGGCGATCCAGGACCGGGTGAAGGCGGCGGAGGCCGCGGTGAACCGGCTCGCCGAGGGCCTGCAGCGCGGCGTGAAGAGCGCGCTGGACCTGCTCGGCAAGGGGCTGGACGCGGCGCTGGGCCTGCTGGAGAAGGGGATGCTCGCCGCGGTCGACGCCGTCAAGAGCGTCGTCAAGGGCGCGCTGGACTTCGCCAGGAAGGCGATCGACGCGCTCGGCACGTTCGCGGTCCTCGCCAAGGACATCGCCAAGGGCCCCGGTCGGTGGATCTCGATGCTCGGCTCGTCGGTGGTCAGCGGCATCCGTGACCACCTGTGGGGAGCGCTGAAGAAGGCCGTCAAGGAGTGGTTCAACAGCAAGGTCGAGGAGGTCACCGGGTTCGGCCAGACCGTGTGGAACC
The DNA here is from genome assembly GCA_963714145.1 of uncultured Actinomycetota bacterium. Taxonomy (GTDB): domain Bacteria; phylum Actinomycetota; class Actinomycetes; order Mycobacteriales; family CADCTP01; genus JBBWZH01. The sequence continues at coordinate 2,144,840 of OY970235.1, forward strand.
TGCTGAAGAAGGGCGGCATCGCCCTCGCGCAGGTCGGCAAGATGGTGTGGCAGGGCGTCGTCGCCGCGATCCCCACCGCGCTGATCGCGATCCTGGTCGAGAAGCTCGTGTCGATGATCGTGCCCGCCGCCGGCGCCGTCCTCGCGATCATCCAGGGCATCCAGGCGGCGTGGGGCGCGATCCAGCGGGTCATCCAGGCCATCTCGGCGTTCGTCGCGTTCCTCAAGGGGGTGCTCGGCGGCAGCGGGCCGGTGCTGTTCGCCAACGCCCTCGCGGCGACCGCCGTGGCGGTCATCGAATTCGTCGCGCAGTGGCTGCTGAAGAAGCTCAAGGGCGCGGCGACCGGCGTTGGCGGCAAGCTGCGGGCGATCGCGAAGCGGATCGGCCAGCGGCTCAAGGCGATCGGCAAGGCGATCGCCGGCGGGGCGAAGAAGGCAGCCGGCGCGGCCATGCGGGCGGTGCGGGCGGTCGGTCGGGGCATCGTCCGCGGGGCGAAGGCGGTCGGCCGCGGCGTCGCCCGCGGCGCCCGCTACCTGGAGGGGAAGCTCGGCCGTTTCGGCGCGGCGATCGGCCGTGGCGTCCGCGGCGCCGCGGCGGCGGTGCGGAAGCAGTGGGAGAAGCTCAAGGCCAAGTTCCGGGAGTGGCGGGAGAAGCTCAAGAAGAAGTGGGACGACTGGAAGGCGAAGCGGGAGGAGCGCAAGCGGGCCCGGCAGGAGAAGGCGTTCGCGGCGGCCGAGGCGGCGTTCGCGAAGCTGTTCGGCAGCGGCGCGAGCAAGGCCAAGGCCAAGGCGCTCGGGCTCTACCTGCGGATCCGCCACTTCTTCCACGAGATGACGGTCTCCGGCGGCAAGCAGCTCAGCGTCGAAGCGGGCTTCAGCCCCAAGAAGAAGGTCAGCGAGGCGACCGAGGAGACCCGGGAGGACGCGCAGGAACGCCATCCCGACGCCACCGTCGTGCTGGTGTCGGCGCTGAAGTTCGAGAAGCTGCGGATCGCGGACATCATGCTCGCGGCCGACCGCGCGAAGCTGGCGACGATGATGCGGGACGCGCTGCGGGCGTCGGGCCGGCCGTACACGGCGGCCGCCGTCCGGAACATGGTGGCCAGCATCGTGGAGCCGACGATCACCCTGGTCACGCCCTCGGGCAACGTCAAGAAGTACTACCGGGAGCTGTACGCGGAGCGCTACGGCGCCGCGCTGAACACGGTGCACCACGCCTTCCCGGTCTACCTCGGCGGCGACAACCGCCCGGAGAACCTGATCGACGTGGCGTCCGCCCTGCACACCGCGATCCACCAGCTGTTCTCCGCGGTGAACCGGGGGATCGAGGGGCACATGCGGCTCGACCCGACCGTGCTGCGCGGCCAGTTCCTGCCGGACATGGGCACCGCGGTGGCGATCGTCCACCCCACCGGCGAGATCGAGTTCGAGCGGCTCAAGTACTACAGTAAGTGATCATGGAGGAGGCATGACACCTGCGTCCGAGCCGGCCGGCCGGCTCCGGCCGGTCTCGTCGCTGCCACCGGTGCGGCCACCGCTGCGGGTGGCCTGGGAGCAGGAGCTGGGCGACGCCGGCCGGGCCGTCCCGCCGGCGACCGGCGGCGAGGTCGTGGTGGGCCGCGGCGCCGGCACGGTCGCGGCGTTCAGCACGGTCGACGGCCGGCCGCTGTGGCGGGTCGACTTCGGCGCCGCCCCGGACGAGAGCGTCCTGGTCGGGACCGGGGAGGCGGTCGTCGCCGCCGCGGCGGACGGTGACGCCGTCGAGGTCGCCGCGCTGGCCTGGGCCACCGGCGAGCGGCGCTGGCACAGCCGGCTGCCCGGCGAGCCGGTCGCCGCCGGCCTCGGCGCGACCGCGACCGCCGTGCGCGTGCTCACCGGCGGCGCCGGGCAGCGGCTGCTGCACGAACTGGACCCGCGGACCGGCCGACCGCACCGGTCGGTGCCGGTCCCGCCGACCTGTGAGCGGCTGCTGGCGCGCCCGGCGCACACCCTGCTCGGCGCCCGCGATCTGGTGGGCGACGACGCCGGCCTGTACCGGCTGGCGGCCGACGCGCAGACTCCGGTCCGGCTCGACCCGGCCGGGGTGTGGAGCCTGCACCGCGGGGCGGTGGTCGACGTGGCGTCGGTCGGCGACTACGGCTCCGACGACCGCTACCTGCTCGCGCTCGACCCGGGCAGCGGCGAGCCGCGCTGGCGCCGGGACGCGCTGACCGAACTGGTCGCCGTCGACGGCGCCGAGGTGGCCTGCATGGAATCGGGCCCCGGCGCGGACGAGCAGGTGCTGGTGCTGCGCGCCGCCAGCGACGGCGACGAGATCTGGCGGGCCGAGCCACAGGAGTTCCTGTTCTCCTCCCAGGTGTTCTTCACCGGTGCCGCGGTCGGGGTCGTCGACATCGACGGCATCTGGTTCGCCGACCGGGTCACCGGCCGCGAGTTGGGCCGGGTGCCGCTGGAAGGGCTGGAGTCGCCGGGTCTGTGCGTCCAACCGGCCGGCCTGGTCTTCCGGCAGGCGGCCGGGCTCAGCTGCCTGCGGCAGGAGTGACGGGGCCCGGCACCGTCGCACCGCTGCGGTCGCCGGCCGCGGCCCGCGACCGTGCCGCGGAGCTGGCCCGGCTGCTGCGCGGCCAGGCGACGGAAGCTGGCACGCCCGATGCCGGCCGGGACCGCGAGGCGCTCGGCATGCTGGGCTGGGCGCTGGGCTGGCTGACCGGCGTCCCGGCGTACGACGTGGGCTTCGGGACGGACGAGGTGCTGGACGCCGTCCACGCCGGCCATCCGCGCGGCGACACCGGCTACGCCCGGTCGGAGCGCGCGATCCGGGCCGCCCGGGACCTCGCCGAGGCGTGGCACTGGCGGATCCGCACCCAGGTGTTCGCGGAGGAGTTGGTCACCCGGGGCCTGGATCCGGTGGCGCTGGTCCGCCAGGTTGCCGAATACCAGCGGGAGCGGGCCGGTCTGGCCGTCGTGGACGGTGACTTCCAGGCGTTCGGCAAGCCGTTCCGGGACCTGGCGGCGGCCGAGTTCGACGCCGTCCTGCAGGTGACCCTGCAGCGGCACCGGGCCCTCAACTGGCTGTGCGGCCTGGCCCGGACCTGGGACGACGACGCGTCGCTGACGACGTGAACAGCCGCCACCCGGCAGCCTGCGCTGCCGGGTGGCGGGTGGTTGGTGCGGGTCAGTGGGCGGTTCTGAGCAGCTGCTCGTTCATGATCAGGAACGCGCCCAGGCCGTGGAAGTCGTTGCTGGCGCGCGGCCGGTCGAAGTAGAAGCCGGTCGAGTCGTCGGCGTTGGTGCCGATGCAGATCTCGGTGAGGTTGGTGCGGCCGTCCGGGCCGAGCGAGATGCGGGCCAGCACGCCGGCGTAGCCGCGGTCGGCGTTGGCCTGGAAGCTGCTCGGCACGTAGCCGCGCTCGACCGCCCGCGAGAGCACGAACGTGTACATCGACGAGCACGAGGTCTCGGTCCAGTTGTTCGGGTTGCCACCCTGGTCGACCAGCTGGAACCAGCGGCCGCTGGCCGGGTCCTGGAAGCGGGCGAACGCGCCGACCAGGGTGCGGACGTTGTCGATCAGCGCCTGCCGCCGCGGGTGGTTGGCCGGCAGCGCCTCCAGCACGTCGATGGTGGCCATGCCGTACCAGCCGATGGCCCGGCACCAGGACAGGCCGTTGGTGTTGCCGAGTTCGGGGTGCACCCAGCTCGCGGTGAGCCCGCCCGGCTCGTCGTAGGCGTGGTAGAGCAGCCCGGCCGCGTTGCCCGAGGTGCGGAACAGGTGGTTGCCGTAGATCTGCAGCTGCCGCGCGGCCTCGTCGTTGCCGAAGGTGCTGTCGTTGAACGCCTGGCCGTACCGGATCAGGAACGGGTCGACCATGAACGTGCCGTCGCCCCAGAGCTGGCCCTGCCGGGAGTCCGAAGTGGAGTGCCAGAAGCCGCCGTCGGAGGTCCGCGGGTAGGTGTTCAGCCGGGTCCTGATCTTCTGCGCGGCGGTCCGGTACTTCGCCTGCCCGGTCTCCCGCCACAGGATGATCAGCAGGTTGCCGGACTGCATCGAGTCGAGGTTGTTGAAGCTCTGGCCGATGTTGCCGTTGCCGTCCACGAACCGGTCCGCCCAGGCCCTGATGTAGGCGAGGTACCGCGGGTCGTGGGTGCGCTGGTAGACCAGGTACTGGCCGTACAGGTAGAGCCCCACCTGGTAGCCCCAGCCGCCGAGGTTGGCCGGGGTGAGCCGGGCCATCGTCGACTCGACCATCGCGGTCGACCAGTCGGTGCCGGCCGGGCCGGTCTGGTCGTCGACCTCCAGCCAGTCGACGTTCGGGCCGCCGTTGGCGGAGGTGGCGGTCGCCCGGATGGTGTTCGGGCCGGCGGCCAGCGCGGCGGTCAGCGTGCTGGTGGCCCAGCTGTCCCAGGAGCCGGTGCCGGCGAACGCGCGGCCGGCCGCGACGACCGTGCCGTTGACGGCGATGTCCATCGGGCGGTTGGCCGAGGTGCCGTTCGCGTAGCGCAGGGCGAGGGCGGCGGTGCCGGCCTGCGCCGCGGTCACGGTCCACTCGACGGAGCTGCCGACGGCGTTGGTGTAGTCCACGAAGCCGGTGCCGGAGAAGCCGGCGTGGTTGGCCGCGACGGTGCCGTTGGAGATCGTCGCGGTCTCCGCCTCGTGCCGCGACACCGCGGCGTGCGCCGCCATGGTCGGCAGCAGGGGAGCCAGCAGAGCCGTCGCGGCGATCATGGCGACCGCGCCGGGTCGGCGGAAAAGGGACACCGTGCCTCCTACGTATCCAGTCGGCTATCCGACCCAGTGGTCGGATGACCGGAGGTCCGACCGTTCGGGTGAACCTGCATCGACAGGGATACGCCGCCGCGTGTGGCTTGTCCACGATACGCAGTGGTTTTCGGCATATTCTCGCCCGGTCGGGGATGGGTCGGCGGAGTGGGGACACCGTTGACAGCGAGTCGATTTTGTGGGATCACCATGCATAGATCCGACCTATCCTGATCTTTCTCCATGGATGTCTCAGGAGGACCCATGCAGTTGGGGAGATCCCGGTCGTGGCCGGTCACCGCGCTCGCGGCAGTCGCGGCGATGATCGCCGGCTCGGCGGTGGCCCTGGTCGCGACCGCCACACCGGCCGCCGCGGCGACCCGATACGAGGCGGAGAGCGCGACGATCTCGCAGGGCGTGGTGGAGTCCAACCACGCCGGCTTCACCGGTACCGGCTTCGTCAACGGCGACAACGCCGCCGGCAGCTTCACCGAGTGGACCGTGACGGCGGCGTCGGCCGGCACCGCGACGATCGTGCTGCGGTACGCCAACGGCACCACCACGAACCGCCCGGCGGACATCAGCGTCAACGGCACGGTCGTCGTCGCGGCCCGCCCGTTCGCCGGCACCGGCTCCTGGGACACCTGGGCGGACAGCACGGTGACCGCGCCGGTCAGCGCGGGCGGCAACACCGTCCGGGTCACCGCGACCACGGCCAACGGCAACCCGAACCTGGACCGGCTGGACGTCGACGTGGCCGCGCCGGCCACCGACTTCCAGGCCGAGGACGCGACGATCTCGCAGGGCACCGTCGCCACCAACCACACCGGCTTCACCGGCACCGGCTTCGTCGACTACACCAACGTGACCGGCAGCTTCGTCGAGTGGGCGGTGAACGCGACGACCGCCGGCCCGGTGGGGCTGACGATCCGGTACGCCAACGGCACCACGGTGGCCCGGCCGATGGACATCACCGTCAACGGCACGCGGGTGGCCAACCTGCCGTTCCCCGGCACCGGCTCCTGGGACAGCTGGCAGACGCTGGCCGTGAACGGCACGCTGACCGCCGGCGCGAACACGGTCCGGGCGACCGCGACCACCGACAACGGCGGCCCGAACACCGACCGGCTGTCGGTCGGCGCCCCCGCCGACACCCAGGCACCCACCACCCCGGGCGCGCCGAACTGCACCGCGATCGGCGAGACCGGCCTGACCCTGAACTGGGGCGCGTCCACCGACAACGTCGGCGTCGCCGGGTACGACATCTTCAACGACGGCAACAAGCTGGCCGAGGCGCCGGGCACCGCGACCGCCGCGAACCTCACCGGGCTGACCCCGAACACCCAGTACCGGCTGTCGGTGTTCGGCCGGGACGCGGCCGGCAACGTCTCGCCGAGCAGCGCGCTGGCCACCTGCACCACGTTGCGCAGCAGCGACACCCAGCCACCCAGCGCGCCCGGCAACCTGACCGCGTCCAGCGTGGGCTCCACCACCGCGCACCTGGCCTGGGCCGCGTCCACCGACAACATCGGCGTGATCGCGTACGAGGTGCGCAGCGGCGGCACGGTGCTGCAGACGCTGACCGGCACCCCGCCGGCCACCTCGGTCGACGTGACCGGGCTGGCCTGCAACAGCCCGTTCAGCCTGACCGTGGTGGCCCGGGACGCGGCGACCAACCCGTCCGCCCCGAGCAACACCGCCGCGTTCAGCACCGCCTCGTGCAGCGGCGGCAACCCCGCGGACATCACCCAGATCTCCACCGGCTGGTCGATCCCGTGGGGCATGGCCTGGCTGCCGGACGGGCAGACCGCGCTGGTCACCGAGCGGGACACGTTCCGGGTGTTCAAGGTGACCCGGGCCGGCGCCCGGACCCAGGTCGGCACCGTGCCGAACGCGGTCACCACCGACGGCGAGGGCGGCCTGCTCGGCGTCGCCGTCGACCCGGACTGGACCAGTAACCACTTCGTCTACTTCATGCACACCGCGTCCGAGGGCAACCGCATCGTGCGGATGACCTACACCGGCACGGCGCTGTCCGGGTACACGATCCTGGTCCAGGGCATCCGGAAGAACCGCTTCCACAACGGCGGCCGGCTGGCGTTCGGCCCGGACGGCTTCCTGTACGCGACGACCGGCGAGGCGCAGACGCCGGATCTCGCCCAGGACCGCAACTCGCTGAACGGCAAGATCCTGCGGATGACCACCGCGGGGCAGCCGGCCCCGGGGAACCCGTTCGGCACGCTGATCTACAGCTACGGCCACCGCAACCCGCAGGGCATCGCCTGGGACTCGCAGGGCCGGCTGTGGGAGGCCGAGTTCGGCAACAGCCAGTTCGACGAGCTGAACCTGATCAAGCCCGGGCTGAACTACGGCTGGCCGACCTGCGAGGGCACCTGCAGCGTGTCCGGGATGACCAACCCGAAGCGGACCTGGGCGGTCAACGTGGCCTCGCCGTCCGCGATCGCGATCGTCCGCGACGTGGTCTACATGGCCGCGCTGCGCGGCGAGCGGCTGTGGCGGATCCCGCTGGCCAGCGGGGAGGGCACCGGCACCCCGTCGGCCTTCTACGTCGGCCAGTTCGGCCGGCTGCGCACCGTGATCAAGGTCCCGGGCGCCGACCAGCTCTGGCTGTCCACCACCAACGCCGACAACAACGGGGACGGCGGCTCCGGATCGGACCTGATCTTCCGCGTCACCATCACCTGATCTCCGCTCCGGCCGTGCGGGCAGGGGCGCCCCTGCCCGCACGGCATTCCCATCCCCTTACCTCCTGGAGCTTCCCGATGCCATCCCGACGGGACTTCCTGCGAACCTCCGGAGCCGCGGTGGGCGGCGTGCTGCTCACCGGCACCCCGGTCGCCGCGCGGGCCGCCGCCACCACGAACCCACGGCCGTCCCCGGCGGTGGTGGTGCCGGCCGCCTGGCAGCTGCGCTGGTCGCCTGACCCGGCCCGGGACGGGCTGCCCGCCTTCGAGACGATCGAGGACGACCGGGCCGACTCGCACCCGGCCGGCCAGCCGCACATCTTCGCCGAGGACGACCACTACCGGTTCAACATGCACACGGTCGACCGGGACACGATGACCGACCGGCAGCGCCAGGAGGTCACCGGCATGCGCACCCCGGCCGGCGGCCCGTTCCTGCAGTGGCACCTCGGCGAGACCTGGCGGATCGCGTACTCGATGTTCATCCCGCCGGCGCTGCGGGCGACCACCACCTTCACCCACATCATGCAGATGAAGCAGCCGGGCACCGGCACCTCGCCGATCCTCACCCAGTCGCTGCGCCGGCACGGCAGCACGCCGACGATCGAGCTGAACGTGGAGAACTCCGGCGTGGTGATCGGCTCGACGCCGCTCACCCCGCTGCAGAACAAGTGGATCGACGTCGACTTCGAGCTGACGATCGGCAACGGCAGCGCGGGCGCGGTGCACTGGGTGATCCGGGACGGCGCCACCACCGCGGTCGACATCCAGCGCACCGGGCTGGACACGTTCCTCGCGGACCGGGTCCGGCCCAAGTGGGGCATCTACCGCTCGCTCGGCGACACCTCGGGTTCGCTGGCGAACTGCTTCCTGTTCCTCCGGAACATGCAGGGCTTCCAGCAGGTCGGCGGTGCCACCCGGTACGAGGCGGAGAACGCGGTCATCTCGTCCGGCGCGGTGGCCAGCAACCACAGCGGTTTCTCCGGGTCCGGCTTCGTCGACATGGCGAACGCGGCCGGCAGCTTCGTGCAGTGGACGGTCACCGCCGCGGCCGCCGGCAGCGCGACGCTGGCGATCCGGTACGCCAACGGCACCAGCACGAACCGCCCGATGGACATCGCGGTGAACGGCTCCGTGGTCGCGGCCGGCCGGGCGTTCAACGGCACCGGCAGCTGGGACACCTGGGCCACCTCGACGCTCAGCGTGCCACTGGTCGCGGGCGGCAACACGATCCGGACGACCGCCACCACGGCCAACGGCGGTCCCAACCTCGACTACATCGACCTCTCCTGAGATGGAGCCACGCACATGGCTACTGCCTCATCCCGCCGGCCGGCGCTCGGCCGGCTCGCCGCAGTCGTCATCGCCGCGCTCGCCCTGGTGCTCGGTATGACCGTGCTGAACCAGCCCGCGCGGGCCGACCTGATGAAACCGAGCCAGGCGTTCCTGCGCGCCTCCAGCGGCGGCCTGTTCCTGCACTGGGGCGAGCGCACCTCGCCGCAGCACACCAACTGCGCACAGTGGGAACGCGACGTGACCAACGGCGGCTGGTCCCCGGACTACTGGGTCAACGAAGGGGTCAAGCTGCACGTGCAGTACCTGGTGCTGGCCACCTTCCACAGCCGGCTCGGCTACGCCCGGCCCTGGCCGTCGGCCATCCCCGGCAGCTGCCACACCACCCGGGACTTCCTCGGCGAGCTGATCACGGCCGCCGCCGCCAAAAACATGAAGGTCATCCTCTACATGACCGACGACCCGCAGTGGCACAACCAGGGGCTGGACTCCGGTGACTGGCTGAACTCCTCGGCGTACTCGTCCTTCAAGGGCCACGACGTCGACCTCACCACCCGGGACGGCTTCGGCGAGTTCAGCTACGACAACTTCTTCGAGGTCATGGACCGGTACCCGGACCTGGGCGGGTTCTGGATCGACAACGACAACCAGTACTGGATCGACCACGACCTCTACGAGCAGATCTACCAGCGCCGGCCGAACTACACGCTCAGCAACAACAACGAAGACACGCCGATCATGGACATGATCAGCAACGAGCAGAAGACCGGCATGACGCCCGCCTACGACTACCCGCAGGCCACCTACACCGCGCAGCCGCGGCTGGTCGAGGCCGACTTCAAGCTGCCCAGCACCGGGAACTGGTGGTACGACGGGAACAACTCCACCGTCGACCGGCACCTCACCCTCGGCCGGCTGATCACCAACGCCGGCTCCTCGATCAAGTCGCTGATGGCCGAGACCGCGCAGGTGAACGGCCGCTTCCCGAGCAACCAGGAGGCGTTCAACAACACCGCGAACACGTTCCTGAACCAGATCTGGGAGTCGATCGGCGGCACCGAGGGCGGCGGCTACCTGTACGGCGGCCTCAAGCCCGGCTTCTGGAACGACGGCGCGCACGGCGTGACCACGATCAGCCGGACCAACCCCGACCTGCACTACCTCCACGTGATCACCCGGCCGTCCGGCAGCACGCTGCAGGTGCGCGACAACGGCTACCGGATCAGCGGCGTGACCAACCTGCGCACCGGCGCGCCGGTCGCCTTCAGCCAGGCCAACGGCACGCTGTCGCTGTCCGGCATCAGCAGCTGGGACGCCGACGACACGGTCTTCAGGGTGGTTTCCAACGGCCGGACCGGCATCTACACCGGGGTCACCGCGGCGGCCAGCGCCTCGGCCAGCGGGCACGCGGCGTCGGCCGCGGTGGACGGCAACTACCTGACCTACTGGGACAGCAACAAGACGGTGCCGGTCTCGCTGACCATGGACCTCGGCTCGGCCAAGACGGTCCGGTACGTCGGGATCAACCAGCGCGAGGACTCGGTCAGCTACGCCCGCTTCGACACCGAGCAGTCGGCCCGGATCAAGGGCTACCACCTGTTCGTGAGCACCGACGGCAGCAGCTTCGGCACCGCGGTGAAGACCGGCACGTTGCCGAGCCACCGCGGCGTGCAGTTCATCGACATCCCGGCCACCACCGCCCGGTTCGTCCGCCTGCAGGTGGACAGCACCTACGCCGCCTCCACCGACACCACCCGGTTCAAGCGGCTGCGGGTGGACGAGGCGTGGGTGGGCGGCAGCTACCCGAGCAGCGGCGGCTCGACCGCGAACCGGCTGGAGGCCGAGGACGCGGCGATCTCGCAGGGCGTGGTGGAGTCCAACCATCCCGGCTTCTCCGGTGCCGGGTTCGTCAACGGCGACAACGTCGCCAACAGCTGGACCGAGTTCACCGTGACCGCGGCGGCCGCCGGCAGCACCACGCTGACGCTGCGGTACGCCAACGGCACTGCGGTCGACCGGCCCGCCGACGTCAGCGTGAACGGCGCCGTGGTGGCGGCCGGGCACGTGTTCGCCAGCACCGGCAGCTGGGACAGCTGGGCCAGCGCCACGTTCACCGCGCCGCTGGCCGCCGGGGCGAACACCGTCCGCGTCACGGCCACCACGGCCAACGGCAACCCCAACCTCGACTACCTGGATGTGGGGTAACAGCATGTCGCGACGACTTCTCGCCGTACTGTCGGCCGCCGCGGTCGGGCTGACCGCGGCGACGGCCGCGGTGGTCACCGGCGTGGCCACCGCGCCGCCGGCGGCGGCCTCGAACAACGGACTGTCCATCCGGCCCGCGCTGGCCTGGAGCAGCTGGAGCTTCGTCCGGCGGATGCCGACCGAGGCGAAGATCAAGGCGCAGGCCGACGCGATGGTCAGCAGCGGGCTGGCCGCGCACGGCTTCCTGTACATCAACCTCGACGACTTCTGGCAGAAGTGCGACAGCAACGGCTTCGTGGTGGACGGGAACGGCCGGTGGGCGGTGGACACCGCGAAGTTCCCCAGCGGCATCAAGGCGCTGGCCGACTACGTCCACGGCAAGGGCTTGAAGTTCGGCTTCTACGTGACCCCCGGCATCGCGAAGAACGCGGTCGACGCCAACACCCCGATCGCCGGCACCTCGTTCCACGCCCGGGACATCGCCGACACGTCGAAGACCGAGCGGAACTTCAACTGCAAGAACATGTTCTTCATCGACTACAGCAAGCCGGGCGCCCAGGAGTTCGTGAACTCCTGGGCCGACCAGTTCGCGTCCTGGGGCGTGGACTACCTGAAGATCGACGGGGTCGGCGCCGCCGACATCCCGGACGTGCAGGCCTGGGACACCGCGCTGCGGCAGACCGGCCGGCCGATCAACTACGCGCTGTCCAACAACCTGCCGATCGCGAACGCCACGACCTGGCGGCAGCTGGCCAACAGCTGGCGGACCCAGGGCGACGTCGAGTGCTACTGCGGCCCGGGCCCGAACGGCAGCGGCTTCCCGCTGACCGACTGGGCGCACGTGACCACCCGGTTCAACTCGGCCGCGTCCTGGCAGCAGTTCGCCGGGCCCGGCGGCTGGAACGACCTGGACTCGCTGCAGATCGGCAACGGCGACCAGATGGGCATCACCGCCGACCAGCGCCGGTCCATGTTCACGCTGTGGGCGATGGCCGCCTCGCCGCTGATCCTCGGCAGCGACCTGACCGCGCTGACCGCCACCGACCTGGCGATGCTCACCAACGACCGGCTGATCGGCGTCGACCAGGACGGCGTGGCCGCCGCGCGCATCGTCAGCAGCGGCAGCAACCAGGTCTGGCGCAAGCGCGAGGCCAACGGCGACTTCGTGGTGGCGCTGTTCAACACCGCCACCTCGGGCACCTCGACGGTCAGCGTCACCTGGTCGCAGGTGGGCTTCAGCGGCAGCGCCGCGGTCACCGACCTGTGGTCCGGGGCGAGCCAGGGGACCATCGCCAACTCCTACAGCGCCTCGCTGCGCCCCGGTGAGACCAGGCTGATCCGGGTCCGGCCGGGCACCGGCAGCGGCACCACGGTGGAGGGCGAGGCCGGCGTGCTCGGCGGATCGGCCCGGGTGGCTGCGTGCGCGGCCTGCTCCGGCGGGCAGAAGGTGCGCTTCATCGGCAACGGCGCCGGCAACGACGCCACCCTCCCGGTGCCGGTGGCGGCCGCGGGAACCCGCACGCTGACGCTGTTCGGCACGGTCAGCGGGACGCGTTCGTTCTCGGTCAGCGTGAACGGCGGGGCCGCGCAGACCGTCGCGCTCACCGGCGCCGACTTCACCAACCCGGTCAGCGCCACCGTTGCGGTGTCGTTGACCGCCGGTACGAACTCGATCCGGCTGTTCAACGACACGGCGTTCGCCCCCGACCTGGACCGCATCACCCTCAGCTGATCGCAAGCGCTGTACGGCCGGCACCGGCCGGTGCCGGCCGGTCGGTGGCCGGGGGAGGGGCGGGGCTCAGTACATCCGGACCGACGTCGGGTGGGTCGCGCCGGCCGTCAGTGGCACGCCGGTCAGCGTCCGGCGGTGGCCCTGGTCGTCGGTGATCCGCAGGGTGAGCGGGCCGGGGCCGACGCCGCTGGCGGCTTCCCAGTAGTTGTAGGGCTGGCGGACCAGCGGCCGCCACCCTGACCCGGCCGCTGCTTCGACCGTGGCCACGGGGTTGCCGGTGTCCAGCAGCAGCACCGACAACCAGAACGGCGACGACCCCTCCTTGATCCGGACCCGGACCGGACCGGGCAGCGAGGGGTTCACCACCCGGGTGTAGGTGATCGGCACGATCCCGCGTACCGGGTCGGCGATCGCCGCGAAGGCCGGCACGCCGAGGTCGAGATGCCCCGGCTCGCACTCCGGGCACAGGTCGACGACGGTCACCCGGACCGTCCCGTCCGGGCCGTGGACATCCAGCACGCTCCCGCACGCCCCGGCCGCGGCGTACTCCGACGGGGAGAGCGCGACGTACCGGCCGTTGGCCGGTACCGACGGGTACGAGCAGTTGCCCAACCCGGCCAGCGTGTAATGCGTCGCCCGGCCGGAACGCCCCGGGCCGGCCGGAACCCGGCCCGGCCGGGCCGGTAGCCGCAGCGGCCCGAGCGCGGCCGCCGGCAGCGGAACCGGCGGGGTGGCCCGGCCGCTGCCGCCCGGCCCGCTCCTCGGCGCCCCAGCCGGCGCTCCGGCCGGCGGTCCGGCCGGCGCGGCACCGGCCGCCACCGCGGCCCGGCAGGTGCGGGCTCCCGCGGGCCGGAAGCCCTGGCCAGCACGGCCACGGCCGCGGCTACGGCCAGCACCGACACCGCCGCGAACAGCACCGGGCGGCGCGGCTGGAAGGAACCCACCCGGCGCAGCGTACAGAGGAGCCGGCCGACCGCACCCGGACCGGACCGCCCCGCGACCGGCGGCGACCACCCGGGTACTGCGCGGCGCGATCAGGCCGTCCGTCGGTCACCGGCAGTGCCGGACCTGGCGCAATCGGCGGCCGGCGCCGTCACCACCCGGCCATCGACAAGGTGGTCCACGATGGTGTCTCCGCGATCGACCTGACCCGCCGGCCGTCCCGCGCGGACCTGGCGCGCGTCGTGATCAGTGCTCGGGCGCGGGGACGTGGCCGTCGACCTTGCTGCGGGGGGCCCGGTTGCGGGTCAGCAGGCGGCGGGCGGCGGCGCTGAGCCGGACACCGCGCGACGACCAGGCGTACAGGTGCTGGGACGGGCGCAGCGTCACCGCGCCGCTCAGCTTGTACCGCTGCAGGCCGGTGCCCCAGTCGACGCCGGTGGTCTCGGGCGCCGTGTACGCCCAGCGCACCACCTCGGCGTTCGAGATGGTGCCCGCGCTGTAGCGGAGCCAGTCCGGCGAGACCATGTTCGCGTACACCCAGAGCATGTCGCGGTCGAGCAGGCAGAGCGCGAACGCGGCCAGCGCCCGGTCGAGCCGGAGCGTCAGCAGCCGGACGTTGCCGGCGGACGCGTGCCGGCGGACGACCGCGTCGAAGTACACCGCCGCGACCGGGTCGTTGAACGCGCTGCTGCCATGGACCTGGATGCTGCGCCGCCGGTGGACGTCCATCACCTCGGGCAGCGCGGCCGCCACCTCGCCGGGCGCCGCGGTCCAGGCGATGTCGGCGGTCAGCCCGTCGCCGCCGATCCGGTTCCGCGCCTTCGCGACCGCGGCCCGGGTGTTACGGGACAGGTACGCCGTGAGCGGCTGGCCGGGGACGAACCGCAACTGCGGTGCGTCAGGTCCAGGCTGGCGCGCGCTGATCGGCAGTCCGGCCAGCAGCGCGGTGGCGACCGGGTCCGGGTCGGGCAGGTCGGTCAGCCGCAACAGCCAGGGGCGGTCAAGTTGGCCGAGCGCGTGCCGGATCGCCGTGGCCAGCGCGGTCGTGGCCGGCGGGTCGGCGGCGGCGAGGCACACCGGCTCGCCCTCGACCCCGGCCGGGCCGAGCTTCCAGCAGCCGAGCCGCAGCTGACGGGCCAGCACGGCCGCGCCGGCCAGCTCGCCGCCGAGCCGGGCACCGCGGCGGACCAGCACAGCCCACGGCTCGTCCTGCGGATGGTGCCGGAGCCACGTGTCGAGGCTCGGCCAGCGGGCGGCAAGCGGCGCGTCGGCCCGGTCGAACAGGTTGTCGAGCTCGGCCCCGTACGTCGCCAGCCGCGCACCGTGGACGACCACGGCCGTGCTGTCCGCTAGCAGGATCGAGTCCCCGTCGGATAGCGCCACGGCGTCCCCCCGTGCATCGGCGCGTGCCTACCCAGCAGCAGACCCCCTCACTCTAAGTGATCGAAGGCTTCACTGGGTGACTGGCGGGAGCCGCGCTTCCCGCCCCGAACTACGCACCGCCACCCGGTCGCGGGGCGGTGAGCCGTCGGCTGCGCAGCGGCCCCAGCCCGGCACGAACGGCTCCGTACCCGGCCGGCGCCACCCGAACCGGCCCGTCCACTCTGCGGCCCCCGGCCGGAACACCTGTGATGGCGCGTTCTGCGGGGTCGACCCGGAAATGCCCGATCGGGTCGGCTCGGTCGAGGGTGGCCAACCTGGCTGGTGGTCGGGCGTCTTGTTGGTGTCACCGGCGCATGCGGCGTCGGTTCTACGGGGGTCACGATGAGGTTGCCAGGTTCTCTTCGATACAACGGATGTAGCGCGGCGACGGGTGCGGTGCCCGGTCCGCGGCGCGGGGGGCACGGTCGAGCATCCGTGCTGATCGCGGCGGTCGCGTTGACCGGCGCCGCCGCCGGGTGCGCCGGTGCCACCGGTCAGCGGGCTGCCGCCCAGGCTGCGGCGCCGGCCGCGGCCGTCAGCCCGTCGGCGAACATCGCCGCCGGGGTTGCGGCCGGGCCGGGCGCCCGGCCGCTGCGGCCGAGAGCCGCCTCGACGACGGTGGCCAGTACTGCGGCGGTGGCCGGCGCTGCGGCGGTGGCCGGCGGGCCGGCGGCCACCGTCGCCCGGGCGCCGTCCGGGCCGGTCCCGGCGGTTGTCGTCGCCGTCGCGAGAACCAGCGGCGGCTCGGGCGAGGTACAGGTCGACTGGACCGCGGTTGCGGGTGCCACCGGCTACCGGGTGCTGCGCACGGACAGTGCCGGCCGGCAGGCCCGGGTCGTGGCGGACTTCAACATCACCACAGGTCGCACGACCGCGGCGCCGGCGGTGGTGAACATCTGGTCGGCCGAGCACAGCTACCTCCCCGATCGCGGTCCGCTCACCCAGGTCGACCGGTCACCCTGGTTCCAGTACATCGACGTCGGCGTCGGCCTGCGCTGCTACCGCGTGTCGGCCTACAACCGCGCCGGCCACGGGCCGCCGTCGGCGGTCACCTGTGCCGCCCCGCCGGGAGGATGAAACAACATCCGGGTGCGGTGATCACGATCCTGGTATGCGCGTGTTAGCCTCAAAGTATGCAGACTGAGGTGGGCACGGAGCGGGTCACGGTGACGCTTCCGGTGGACGACGCTCGGCGGCTGCGCCAGCTGGCCGAGGCGGGCGACGTGAAGAGCGTGTCCGCGTTCGTGGCCGCCGCGGTGCGCGACCGGCTGGCGCGGGACGAGTCGCTGCACCGCCTCGATGAGCTGTGGGGCCGGCTACCCGAAGGCGCCCTGGCACAGGCCCGTGAGACGTTCGGGGTCGCGGCCGGCCCGTCGGCCCGGGCGTCGTGATCGGCGGGGTCGTTCTGGACACGTCCAGCCTGGCCGACGCCGCGACCGGCGCCACGATCTACACCCGCGCGAAGATCCGCACCGCGGTCGAGTACGGCATCGTGCTGGCGATCCCGACGGCGGCACTCGCCGCCGCCTGGGCGCAGGTGCCACCGTCCGGCTACCCGTTCCTGGCCCTGGCCGCGGGCCTGTCCGTGGCGGTGGCCGACCCGTTGGACGAGGTCACCGCCCGCGACCTCGGCCTGCTGCTGGCCGCCGCCGACCCGGGGCCGGATCTCGCCGCCGCGCACGTCGTGTGCTCCGCCCGCCGGCGCGGCTGGCCGGTGCTCACCAGCGACCCCGGGCCGCTGCTCGCGATCGACCCCGGCATCGAGATCGAGTGCCTCCCCTGACGGGGTGACCAGCGGGCCGGGCCCGGCCGCTGCCTGCCCGGGCTGCCGGCGGTGGCCCAGTGGGCAGGCGGCGGCGTCCGATCCGCTGCGGACGGCGCCTTCCAGGTAAGGCGGCGAGACGGTCGCCCGTGAAGGTAAGGCCAGGCAGTGCTACCCGGGCTGTCGGCGGTGGCCCAGGAGGCAGGCGGCGGCGTCCGATCCGCTGCGGACGGCGCCTTCCAGGTACGGCCCGGCGAGATAGTCGCCGGCGAAGGCGAGGCCGGGCAGTTGGCCCCCGGCCCGCCAGTGCTGGATCCGGCGCAGGTGGCCGACGTCGAACCGGGGCAGCGCCTCCGGCCACCGGACGACCTCGTGCAGCGTGGCGTCGGCCAGCCAGGACGACAGTGCCGGGTTGCGGCGGGCCAGGTCGAGGATCCGCGCGCCGAGCTGCTCGTCGGGAAGGTCCGCGGCGGCCCGGTACGCGGCGTCGGAGATGGCAATCTTCACCGTCTCGCGGCCGTCGGCGGCGGTCCGCCCGGTCACGGTGACCCCGACCAGGTCCGGCTCGCCGGCCCTGGTGAACAGGACCGAGGAGTCCCGGTGGTCGGCCCGGGCCGGGGCCCGGGCGACGGCGACCGCGGTCGACGAGTAGCGGATGCCGTCGAAGAACGCCCGCTGCCCGGCGGAGAGCCCCGGCAGCAGCCCGGACACCGCCGACGCCGTGGTGGCGCAGACCAGCCCGGCGGCGCGCAGTGGCGCACCCGTGCCGGGGCCCTCGACGTCGACCACCCACCCGTCGCCCACCCGGGCCGCGGACGTGACCCGGGTGCCGCGCCGCACCTCGAACCGGGTGCCGAGCCGCTCGCACAGCGCGACCATTCCGTCGGTGAGCCGGTGCGCGCCGCGGTACCGGCCGACCGCCTTCATCATCGTGAACAGCACCGCCTGCGAGGTGGTGGTCATCTCCCAGTGCACAACGCCGCGCAGCACCGGCTCGATCAGCAGTTCCGCGGTCCGCTGGCCGAGCACGTCGTGCGCCCAGGACTGCACCGTCCGGGTGTCGTACCTGGCCGCGGACATCAGGTCGCTCGGGTCCAGCGAGCGCCAGCCCGGCGCGAGCCGGACGCAACCGGCTGCCAGCCGCAGCAGGGACAGTGGGGGCAGCAGCCGGCCGCGGAGGAAGTCGGCGGGCGGCCAGACCGGCCTGATCCGGCCGTCCTGTTCGACGCCGGCCGCGAGCGGGAACGGGATCAGCTCGGACCGCAGACCGCACTGGTCGAGCAGCCGCATCGCCTGCGGGTAGAAGTCGGTCAGGAAGGTGGCGCCGACGTCCACCGGGATCCCCGCCACCGGGAGCGTGCGGATCCGCCCGCCGATCGACTCGCCCGCCTCGACCAGGACGACCTCGACGCCGGCCGCCGTCAGGTCGCTGGCCGCCGTCAGCCCGGCGATGCCACCACCGATCACCACCGCACTGCGCACGGCGCTTCCCCCGTCCGGGTCAGACCAGCACGACAAGACACAGAAGTCCACATATCCAGAGCTGTTTGAGCGTGTGCAGCAGCCGCGCGGCGTGGTCCGGCCCGGGCCCCCGGGCGGCCAGCGCGGTGGCGTAGCCGCCCACCGCCGGCACCGAGACGAGCAGCAGGAACAGCACGCCGAAGACGACACCCCGGGACGCCGCCCGGGTGAGGGCGCCGGCGACCGCGTGCGCGCCGAGCAGTGCCGCCGCCGACAGCCACAGGGTGAGCCGGACGCCGCCCGCCGTACCGACCGTGGTCAGCCCGGCGATCCGGTCGCCGACCACGTCGGTCGCGGTCTTGACCAACTCGAACGCCAGCATGAACGCGCTGACCAGCAGGCTGCCCAGCAGGACGGAGCCGACGACCGCGGCTGCGGTGTACCCGCCGAGCAGCACCGGCGTGCCGGCCATCGCGGCGACGAGCACGTTGCCGGCCAGCACGGTGGACTTCAGCAGCAGGCAGTAGAGCGCCGACCCCAGCGCCAGGCCGACCATGGCCGCGCCGAGCCCGGGCCGGACCAGAAACCCGAGTAGTACCGAGCCGGCGCAGGTCGCCGCGTAGCCGGCCAGCGCCGCGCGGACGGTGACCGCGCCGCTGGGGATCGGCCGGTCCGGCTTGCCGACCCGGTCGACCTCCCGGTCGGCGACGTCGTTGAGGATCTCCGCCTGCGCCACCGACAGCCCGGTCGCGAGCGCGCCCGCCGCGACCGGCAGCAGCCGGGCGTGACCGGCCTGCCACTGTGAGCCGAGCACGAACAGGACACTGCCGCTGACGCAGGTCCGCCAGCGCAGCAGGACCGGGTAGGCCGCCGGCCGGACCCGGGTGCGGTGCCGGTCCGGCCGGCTCACGTGGCCGCGGCCGACGGGTCAGGGCCGGCCCGCCACAGCGACTGGACCACCCGGCTGCCCAGCCAGGGCACCAGCAGGACGGCGCTGACCAGGCCCAGCGCGACGCCGCCGAACCGGGCCAGCACCGGCGTGGCCAGCGACCAGAGCGCCAGCACGATGTACCCGAAGCCGGTGCGCCAACCACCGCGGGCGCCGTCGTACCGGCGCAGGCCGGACGCCAGCAGCAGCAGGCAGACCAGCTCGCCGGCGGCGCTGAGGACCAGTGCGGGGCGCCGGCCGGCCGGGTCGAGGCCGGCCAGCGTGCCGACGCCGGCAAGGCAGGCCGCGGCGGCGAGCAGGTGCAGCGCCAGCGCGTACGCCTGGAAGCCGGCGGGCAGGCGCCGCGCCGGCACGGCCGGCCGGGCCGGGACCGCCGCCGGCCGGGCCATGAACAGGACCGCGGTCGTGCGGGCCCCGTGCCGCCGGTCGTTCGGCAGGTCCCGCAGGCCGGCGATGACGCCGTTCACCAGCGCCACGTACAGCCCCGCCGAGCCGGCCAGCCAGCCGGCGGCGGCCCCGACCGACCCGGCCGAAGCCGCGGCGAGCAGCACCAGGAACGCCCACCCGGCGCCCTGCACCAGGTCCAGCACCGGTGGCACCGGGGTCCGCTTGCCGAGCAGGTCGTAGCCGAGCAGGCCGGCGGTGGCCAGCGCGTAGCAGCCGAGCACGGCCGGGTCGGTGGTCGCCGCCCACAGCACCGCGGCGCCGGACAGCAGCGCGACCGCCACGACGAGCACCGCCAGCCGCACCGGCACCAGGCCGGCGGCCAGCGGCAGGTGGGCCCGCCGCGGGTCGGTCCGGTCGATCTCGACGTCCACGATGTCGTTGCACACGTATACGCCGATGTGGAAGAGCACCGCCGCCAGCGCGACCGCGGCCGCGCGCCGCACCGCCGGGTCCCCGCCGGCTGAGCCGGCCGCGAGGCCGACCGCGACCAGCGTCAGCGTCGCCCCGACCGGGGGCAGCCGGCCGAACTGGGCCGCGCGCAGGAGGCCGCGGCGGACCGGACCGGCCGTCACCGCATCCAGCCGGTCAGCTCGTAGTCGGTGTCCCGCAGCAGCCGCAGTACCCGCGGCGCGTACCCGCGGATGAACTCCTCGGCGCTGCCGGCAGCGGCGAGCCCGGCGAAGCCCGGCAGCAGCAGTGCGTGGCGCATCCGCGGGTAGTGGATCGCCTGGTGCACCGCGTTGTTGTAGAGCCCGAGCGCGTCCACGTGCCGCCAGGCGAAGTCGAGCTCGGACTCGCCGGCCGGGTCGGCGACCAGCCGCAGGTCGAGGTCGCGGGCCAGCGCGTCGACCAGACCCGGGTGCATCAGCCGGACCCGGGACAGCACGCCGGCCACCTCGTCCCGCACCGCCGCCGGGCCCAGCGCCGTGAGCGCGCGATGCACGGTGGACAGCGCCGGCACCGGGTAGTAGAGCCCGACCGCCGCCAGGCCGCGGAACAGCGCGTGCCGCACGGCCGGATCGGCGTCGCCGGCCAGCCGGCAGAACGGCTCGGCCATCGAGATGCCGTGCTTCGCGTACGCCAGCGGGGTGGCGATCGAGAAGAAGCCCAGCTCGGCGTCGCCGCCGGCGAGGTAGCTGTCGACGTCGGCCCGGTTCTCGGCCAGCGTCCGGTCGGACATCCGCTGCAGGCGGCCGACCCACTCCGGCGGAGTGGCGCGGATCAGCACCGAGTACGCGGCGACCTGCCAGATCCGGCTCCGGCCGGTGCCGTCCTCGAACAGTCGGGTGAGCACCGCGCGGCTGCCGTCCGGATCGCTGATCGCCTGCACCATCGTGACGCAGGCGCTGAGGATCCGCGGGGTCCAGGCCCGGGCCGCGAACCCGGTCTGCAGCGGGGCGGCCAGCCGGGCCAGGTCCTGGTTCGGCGTCAGCCCGGGCAGCAGCTCCTGCACCACGGCCCGGTCCGCGGCGTCCAGCGGTGGCATCTCCAGCCGGAACACGGCGTTGTCGACGATCCGGGCGGCCAGCCGCCGGGCCGTCACCGCCACGATCGGCGTCTCCAGCACCGGCCGGTTCACCAGGTTGATCCGCAGCCGTTCCAGGGTGATCCGGTGCCACAGCGCGCTGGTCGCCTGCGCGACCTCCGGGTCGTCGCAGTTGTTCGCGTACGCGGTGATGCTGATGTTGGCCAGGAAGTCGACGGCCCGCCTGGTCCGGCCCGGGTGCAGCGGCGAGACCGCGTCCACGACCGGGTCCAGGAAGGTTCGCGCCGCCATCGGCGCGTCCTGCCCGGCCAGCAGGTAGAGCGTGTAGCCGGCGTACCGGCGCAGGTCCTCGGGTGCCTTGGTGGCGATCCAGCGGACCGTCCTGGCCCGGCTCTCGTCGTCCAGCCGGGCGATCGCGGAGATGCCCACCGCCTGCTGCCGGCGGCCCCGCTGGCCGAGCAACCGCAGCACCACCGCGCGCGCCCGCCGCGGGTCGAGGTCGGTCTGGATCGAGTCCAGCACCGCGGTCCGGATGAACGGGTCCGGCGAGTCGGCCGCCCGCAGCGCCGCCGCCTCGTACCCGGCCGGCTCCGGCCGCCGCGCGGTGATCCGCAGCACGGTGGCCATGGCGGCCTGGGCGTCGGCGAGCCGCTCCGGGGTGGCCGCGATCGCCGCGCCCAGGTCGGCCAGCCGCAGCTGCTCGGCTGGCGCCGGCCGACTGTCCACACGCGACTGGAGTTGACTGTCCATACGCGAGCGGAGCCGGGTACCCGGTGGCCGGGCGGCGTCGTCGAGGGTCTGCAGCCGCTGCAGGTGCGCGGCGGTGTGCTCGACGAAGTAGGCGTCGGCCGAGCGCCAGCCGCCGGCCCACGCGGTCGCCAGCAGTTCGGCGACCTGACCGACGAGAGCCGCCTGGACGGTGCGCTCCGGCGCCGCGTACCGGTTCGCCCGCGCGCCCGGCAGCACCGGCTCGAGCAGGAAGGTGGCCACCGCCTGGTGCTCCAGGTGGACCGTCTCCCGCTGCTCGTCCAGGATCAGCACCGGCCGGATGGCCTGCAGCGAGCGGGCCAGCGTGGTGGCGTCCCAGCCGAGGAACTCGCCGAGCGACCCGATCCGCCGCGGCGCCCTGGCGATCGCGAGATGGTGCAGCAGCGGCCGGCAGCAGCGGTCCCAGCTACCGCCGTCGGCGGCGTCGGCGGCGTCCCGCAGCCGGTCGAACAGGGCGTGGTAGTAGCCGCCCAGGTCCGGCGCGCCGGCCGGGGGACCGCCGCTGATCTCCTTGCTCAGCATGCCTTCGGCGTGCAGGAAGTTGCCGGCCACCGCCCTGGTGATGCGGTCCGGCAGGTCGCTGCCGACCGCCCGGGCCCCGGCCCGCGCCCGGACGAACCGGCGCACGTCGTCATCCACCGCGGCCCGGTGCCGCGGGTCGGAGAGGTCCAGCCGGACCAGATCGCTGACGGCGGCCAGCAGCGGGTCCAGCACGGCCGGCGTGTTCTGCGAGGTGATCAGCACCTTGCAGACGGCCGGCAGGGACGCGGCGTACTCGTGCAGCAGCGTGACGATGTTCGGCCCGTCGAATGCGGACGCCTCGTCCAGGCCGTCGATGATGAGCCCGACGGTGGTCTGCGGTGCGGCCGCCGCCAGCCGGGTCAGCGGCTCCACGACCGCCACCTGGAAGAAGTCGTGGATGGACAGCGGAGCGGCGGTGAGCTGCCCGATTGTCAGGTTGACGCCCGCGGCGGTGCCGGCGACCGACTCGGCCCGCACCGAACCGGCCAGTTCGATCAGCGGCCGGGTCAGCTCGGGCCGGCCAGGCAGGAAGACCTCCGGATAGCGGGCGGACAGCCGCTGCTGCAGGTTCGAGATGAGCTGGCGCGGATGCCGGGAGTAGCCGCGCAGCCGGTTGGAACAGAAATGCGCGACCACCCAGGGATCCCGGCCGGCCGGCACGCCGGCGCCGGCGAGCGCCTGCACCGCCTGCATGGTCTTGCCGGTGCCCGGGCCACCGGAGAGCACGAAGTAGCGGGCCGGCCCACGCAGCCACTGCTCGAGCCTCGCGTCGATCCACGGCCGGCTGCCGAGCCCGGACATCTGGTCTCTCAGCTCGACCGGCACCAGGCCCGCCGCGGACTCCACCCTGCCCTCCGCGGTCACACTGACCTCCACCTGCTCTGCCGCAGAGCAAAGCGGTCGAGTGCCGGCGGCACGGCAGCGACTCCGGGTGATCTGCCGACCCCCATCCTATGTCAGGAATGTGGCAAGCTCGGCGGCGGCCGCAGTGCCGGCGGCCCGCGGTGTCGGCGCGGAGGAGGGGGCATGGCGGAACCGTTGAGCATCGCCGCGATCGGCGCCGTAGCGCTGACCGAGGGGGTCAAGTTCCTCTACGGCCAGGCGGGGGAGCTGCTGGCCCGGTGGCGCGCCCGCCGGTCCGCACCCGATCCGGCGGCGGAGGTGGCTGCCGCGCCGGTCGTGCTGGCCCTCCCGCCGGCCGCGTTCACCGGTTCGCTGGCCCCGGTCGCGGTCGACTACGACGTGGTCGAGCGGCTGGCCGGCCAGCTGAAGGACCTCGCCGCCGACCTCGCGCCGTACGCCGGCGGGTTCGACGAGATCGACCCGACCGACCAGGCGCTGCTGGGCCGGGTCGACGCGCTGCGGCTGGCCCTGGAGGCGGTGCTCGGTCAGCGGTTGACGTTCGTCGGCGAGCAGCGGCCGGCCTCCGGCACCCCGGTGGTCAGCGGCGCCGCGGTCGTCGGCGAGATCGAGGGGCGCGTCGCGGCCGTCCGGGCCCGGCAGATCAGGGCCGGCCGGGTGACCGGCGCGGTGCGCGCCGACCACGTCGCGCCGGGCGGCGAGGCGTACGGCGTCGACGCGGACGTGATCGGGCCGGGCTGAGCGATTCGGGCCGCTGCCGCGCCGCGCCGTCAGCCATCGCCGGATGATCGCCGCCACCCCCGGCGGCGGTCGAATTTCGTGGTCGGGGCGCGCCCGGTGGCTGGCTGGGCCACCGGGCGCGGATCGTGCGGGCGTTACAGGCCGAGGCAGAAGCCGGTGTCGTCGGATGCCGCGTTGTGGGCCCACGGCACGCTGTCGATGATGGAACGGTCGTACACATGGAGCCGGACGACGTAGCCGCATTGAGCCCAGCCGACGGTGGTCTCGAGGGCCCAGCTGCCGGCCGGCACAGGTGACGTCTGGTCTGCCGGGGTGGGCGTGGGTGGCGGTGGTGCGAGGCTGGCCGGCAGGGTGTCCAGTGCGAACCAGCCGAAGTAGTCGTCGGTTGCGGTGAATGTGCCGGTGACGGTGTCACCTGGGTTGGCCTTGTTGCACGGCTTGCCGCCGGTGAGGGTGATGTCGGCGGTGGGGGCGGTGTTGTCGATCTGCACGGCGTACCACGGGGTGTAGCCGAGTGGGTTGCCGACCGGATCGGTCATCTCCAGCCTGATGTCGTACCGCCCGTCGACCACAACGCCTCTGGTCCGCCACGAACCCAGCACGTTGTAGACGTTCTGGCCCGGCGGTAGGTACGGCGTCAGGCCGGTCGCCGGGTCGGGGGTCCGGGTGGTGGGCGCCGTCCCGTCGGTCGTGACGTACGGGTCGGTCACCGGCGTGCCGGTGCCGGCGCTGCCCGACGGTCGCCACAGCAACCGGTACCGCCGGCCGAGGGCCGCGAATGCCGCGGGCGCCGCCGCGTGCGCGGTGAGCACGCCGCCGAAGGGGCACTGCCGGGCGGCCACCCACGGGTCGGCCGGCGCGCCCCACTGGCCGAACTGTGCGAACGGGACGGTCAGGCCGGAACCGGCCGTGTCGATCTGTGCGATCGGTATCCCGCCGAGCACCTCGATCGCCGCACCGTCCACGATCCGCGGCCGCGGCTTGATCTCGATGTGCGTCTCGATCGCGTTGCCCCATCGGGGCACGTTGTACGGGTCGGTCGTGGACGGCGGCGTCGCCCAGGACAGCACCGCGCGGATCCGGCCGACCTTCGGCTCGGTGCACCCGACCGCATGGTCGCGGACCTTCGCCGGCACCGAAACCCAGTAATGCAGGCCGTCGTGGGGCAGCGGGTTGATGTCATGCACCCGGACGCTGGCGGTACCGAGGTAGCTCCAGTCGCAGGTGTTGTCGTAGTCGGCCCAGAAGGCGACGTACTCGGTCGAACCCGGCCAGCACAGCGGGCCGGCGAAGCCGCTCGGCTGGTTGATCTTGAACGTACCGACCAGGAGATCCTGGTTGTAGTCGAGGCCCAGGCAGTCCAACTGCTCGTACGTCGTGTCGGCCGGGCCGTCGAGGTAGGCCTTGAGGACGTCGGACCAGTCGACGCCGGCCGTCGCGAACTCGTTGATGGTCGCCACGGTCCCGGCCGGTGCCACCGACCGGGGGCTCAGCGCGACGTCGAGCAGCGGGGCGGCGAAGCGGTGCGGCGGCACGTCCGTGGCGCGCCCGAGTTCGATCGCCGCCGACAGCGAGAACGGCGCCGGCTCCGGGTCGGGGAGCGGCTTGGGCAGCACCGACTCGAGGAAGCTCGGCACCGGTGCCTTGACCTCGACGATCTCCAGCAGGTCCCGGATGAACAGCCGAGCCGGCTTGAGCTGAACGTGATGGTCGAGCCGGTCGCCCCAGATCGGCAGCCAGTCGGGCTGACCGGGCGGCGGTTGGGCCTGCCAGGAGAGGATCGCCCGAACCAGCGGCAGCACCGGCGCGGCGTAGCACCGTTGCCGCTGCGGGTCGCGCAGCGGATACCCGACCGTGTAGGTCAGCGGCTTGGTCAGCTGCCGCGCGCAGTCCGCCGAGTCTGGAATGTCGTGCGCGGCGAACGAACCGAGGCCGACATCCGACCAGGTCTTCCCGTCGTCGTAGGACAGGTAGAACCGAACCCACTCGGTCGAACCGAGGCTGCACAGGTCGCCGCCGTAGCCGGTCGAACGCCGGATCTGCACGGTCGCCTCGAGCACCTCGACGTCCGGATTGAGCGCCACGCAACCCAGCCGCTCGAACGCCGTATTGCCGGTGAGTTCCAGTACCGGCGGGAAACCGCTGCCCGGCAGGTTCCCGAAGTAGTTCGGGTTGCCGGCGAGAAGTCGGTGCAGTTCCCGTCGCTGCTCCAGCATCCGCCGCAGTTCTTCGTCCGGAACCTCGTCGGACCTGTCCTCGTCGGACATGACATCCCCCCTGGTATTGGCAGTACCGTTGCCCACGGCGATCAGACGCGTCCGCTCGCGGACACGTGTTGAACCAGTAGTGAGTGACCCGGACAGCTACCTGGGCCCACTCTGCCGAGTTATTTCCGTGGTGCTCGACCTGGCGATCGTAGCGGCTGACCAGACCACTGTGACCGCCAGGAATGCCGATAGCAGACAGCAGCACCATCGAGGACGCAGCAGCGCAAATATCGTGATGTATTGAGCTGAAACGCGTCGCCGCGATCGCTGCTGAAATCGGACTGTCGCCGCTGGAGAGCACCGGCCTGGGCGGGGTCGATGTTCGGTTATTCGCCGTGCTCAGCTTATTTCCGGAATACGCTGGACAATAGCGCGGAGCCGGCCCACCGCCCCAGCGAAGTCCGGACAGCACAGCGCGGTTCGGCTACGCGGCGAAGCTCAGCCTGTACACCGACGACCGTCCTCCACCGTGGCCTACAACTTCCTGCCGTGGCGGTTGGGCCCGCTCACCCGGACCAACTCCACCTGCTGACGCGCGGCTCCCGCCCGCGGAGCGGACGGGGCACCACCGCGCGCCGCGCGCGGTGGTGCCCCGCGGTGGTCAGGCGGGGGCCAGGGCCGGGGCCGCCGCCGGGACCGTCCACCGCACCACGTGTTCCTGGAAGTCCGGGCCCATGCCGGCCGAGCCGACCACGTGGCCGTGGTTGTCGAGGTCGGCCGACCCCGGCCGGGCCGCGCTGGCGGGTGCTGTCCGGGCCACAGATTGCCGTCGCCGCTAACGCAGCCGGGCCTCGGCGCGGAGCAGCGCCGTGAAGCGCCGCGGGTCGGCGGCGGGCAGGCCGTGCGCGCTGAACCAGGTCGCGACGACGGTGGCGTCCCGGTCCAGGAAGGTCGGGCCCTGCGGGTTGGCGATGACGTCGACGATCTGCGGTAGGTCGATCATCACCAGCCGTCCATTGTGGACGAGGAGGTTGTAGGGGGAGAGGTCGCCGTGGGCGAGGCCGGCGTGCGCCAGCCGGGTCGTCATGTCGACCAGCTGCGCCCAGAGCGGGGCGAGCTCGGCGCCGCGCAGCCGCAGCTCGCACAGCCGGGCGGCGGCGGTGCCGTCCGGCTCGCCGACGAACTCCATCAGCAGCTCGGTGCCGAGGATCTGCACCGGGTACGGCACCGCGATGCCGAGCGCCCACAGCTGCCGCAGCGCGTCGAACTCGGCCCGGGCCCACTGGCCGGCGATCAGGTCGCGGCCGAAGGCGGTCCGGGTGCGCATCGCCCGGTTCTCCCGGGACCGGCGCACCCGCCGGCCCTCCAGGTACCCCGCGTCCCGGTGGAACATCCGGTGCTCGGCGTCGCGGTACCGCTTGGCGGCCAGCAGGCAGGACCGGTCGGTGTCCGGGACGGCGCGGCAGACGAGGTGGACGTCGGCCTCCTTGCCGGTCTTGAGCACGCCGAGTTCCACGTCGACCGCGCCCAGTTCGGTCACCAGCCACTCGGGGTACGGCTGCGGGCCGCGCTCACCGGCGGTGGGCCGGTCCCAGGTGGACCAGCGGTCGCCGCCGCCGGGGATGCTCTCGTCGGAATAGTCGAACTCGACCGGCTGCCGCCGGCCGGACCGCAGCAGCGGCTCATCGTCGTCGAACCTGGGCTTGTGCCGTGGCACCGTGGGTCATCTCCATCATGGAGGGCGCCCACCAGCGCCGACCTGCCAGGTCAGCCGGTGGACGGGAACGGGCGGAACGAGGGCAAGGCGAAGTAGAGAACCGCCATCTCGGCTACCCCCTCCCGCTCCGCCGGCTCAGCCGGCCCACCAGACCCGCTCACCCTGCTCCACCGCGCCACCGTGGGCAACGCCTTTTCGGCCCGGCCGCTCGACCGGAGGTGGCTCGACCGGAGGCGGTCGGGCCGGATGCAACGCGGTGGGCCGGTCCGGCCATGTGAAGGTATGGACTTGGTGAGTGCCAGTGACCGGGAGCTGTGGGAGCAGGCCGCAGCGGGTGGTGGCGGCGCGTTCGGTCTGCTGTTCGACCGGCCCGCCCGCGCTGTCTACAACCACTGCTTCCGGTTGACCGCGTCGTGGAGCACCGCGGAGGACCTGACCTCGGCGGTGTTCCTGCAGGCGTGGCGGCAGCGGGGGCGGGTCCGGCTGCACGGCGACAGTTGCCGGGGCTGGCTGCTGGCGGTGGCGACCAACGTGGTGCGCGGCGAGCGGCGCTCCGCGCGCCGCCGGCTGGCGCTGCTGCGCCGGCTGCCGCCGCCGGGCACCGTGCCCGACCCGGCCGACGAGGTGGCCGGCCGGTTGGACGACGAGCGGCGGATGGTCGAGGTGCTGGCCGCGGTCCGCCGGCTGCCGCGCGGTCAGCAGGAGGCGGTGGCGCTGTGCCTGTGGGCCGGGCTGAGCTACCCGGAAGCGGCCGCCGCGCTGGGCGTCGCCGAGGGCACCGTCCGGTCGCGCGTGTCCCGGGCCCGCGCCCAACTGGCCGGCCTGCTGGCCACCCCGGACGGCGAGCCGGACCGGGCCGAGCCGAGTCCACCGGCAACCGTCCAGACTGAGGAGACCCGATGAACTCGATGCTCACCCCGCCCCCCGAGCGGGACCTTCCGGACCAGGCCGGCATGCGGCACCGGGTCGTGCTGGCGGCCCAGCCGCACCGGCGCGAGCACGACTCCGGGCGCCGGCTGGTGCCGCTGGCCGCCGCCGCGGGGGTGGCCCTGGTCGGCGGCGCGGTGGTGCTGGGCGCCACCGGCTTGTTCGCGGGCCCCGGGGTGACCAGCGGTTCGTCCGGGGACGCCCGCCCGGTGGCCCTGGACAGCGTGGTGCGCCAGTGCCTGCACCCGCTGCCGCCACCCACCCCGTATCCCATGCAGCCGCCGGATCCGACCGGCGCGCGGGTGCTGGCCCAGTTCTCCGACCCGGCCGGTTCCATGATCGTCGTCGGCCGGCCCGGGCCCACCGGCGGGGTGGCGACCTGCGATCTTGACCCCGCCGGCCGAGCGGTCGCCGCCAACCTCCCGGCGGTGCAGTCGGACCTGCAGCCCTGGGCCCGCTTCGACCCGGCCCACCAGCCGATCGTGATCGACATCGCCTCCAGCCAGGTGGCCGTGGTCGGCGACCGCACCTCCGGGCCGGACCTGCCGGGCATCCACGCCGTCGCCGGCCAGGTGACCCCCAACGCCACCCGGGTGGTGGCGACCTGGAGCGACGGTCACCACGTCGACGCCGTGATCCACAACGGCGTGTTCGCCGCCCGCGAGGTCGTCCCACTGCACGGCGGCTACCTCGACACGCTGTACGTGAGCGTGCAGGCCTTCGACGCCCGCGGCCGGCTGCTGGGCACGGCGCGGGGCAGCGGCTTCGCCCCGGCCTCGGGAACGCCCACCTCGCCAACCGTGCCGACCTCCGCGGGCGGCTGACCGCCCGGCGCCGCGGCCGGCCGCGGCGGCGGTGCGCGCCGGGTCGGCGCCAGGTTGCCGATCTGAGCGCCGGCGCGACCCTGGAGACGGTCGCCGGCCCCGGCGACTGCCGAGCCGCCCCGGCCGGGCGCGACCGACGCAGGAGGTGCCGTCATGCCGGCAACCACCCCCACCGGCAACGGCCATACCAACCCCCCGGCTCCGCCCCCCTCGACTCCGCCCAGCTCGGCGCCGGGCGGCCCGGTTCTGGACGGGCCGGATGGCCCGCCTCCCGGCGGGCCGGTTCTGGACGGGCCGGTTCTGGACGGGCCGGACGGCCCGCCTCCCGGCGGGCCGGTTCCCGGCGGGCTGGCTCCCGGCGGGCCGGTTCTAGCTGGGGGAGTTCCGGACGGGCCGGCGGGCAGCTCGGCGGGGGTGCAGTGGGATGCCGGCGGGCTGGCGGGTGGTGCCGGCGGGGTGGAGCGGGTCGGGCGGCTGGCCGGGGTGGCGCTGGCGGCGGTCGCCGCGGGAACGCGGACCCGGGGCGGGCCGGCGCCGGCCGGTGGTCCGGACGCGGTCGCCGAGGCGGTGCGGACGGCGTGCCCGGCGGTGCTGCCGGAGGCGGGTCTCGGCGCGGAGGCCGCGTTGCGCGCGGTGGTGCAGGCTGTCGCCGCCGGCGCCACCGACCCGGCCGATCCGCTGTGTGCGGCCCACCTGCACGGGCCGCCGCTGGCCGTGGCCGCGGTGGCGGACCTCGCGGCCAGCATGCTCAACCCGTCGCTGGACTCCTGGGACCAGGCGCCGGCCGCCAGCGAACTGGAGCGACTGGTCACCGCGGCCGTCGCCGCCCTGGCCTACCCGGGCCGCCCCAGCCCGGACGCGGTGATCACCACCGGGGCCACCGAGTCGAACCTGCTCGCGCTGCTGCTGGCCCGCGAGCGCGCCGCCGCCCCGGTGCGGCTGGTCTGCTCCGACGAGGCCCACCACAGCCTCGCCCGGGCGGCGTGGCTGCTCGGCCTGCCGCCCGCGGTGCTGGTGCCGTCCCGGAACGGCCGGCTGCACCCCGACGACCTCGCCGCCGCGCTGGACCGGACCCCCGGCCCGCACGTCGTGGCCGCCACCGCCGGCACCACCGGCCGCGGCGTCATCGAGCCACTCGGCGCGATCGCCGACGTCGCCGCCGCCCGCGGCGTGCACCTGCACGTGGACGCCGCGTACGGCGGCGGCCTGCTGTTCAGCGACACCCGCCGCGGGCTGCTGGCCGGCCTCGACCGCGCCGACACCGTCGCGCTGGACCTGCACAAGCTCGGCTGGCAGCCGCTCGCCGCCGGCCTGCTCGCGGTCGCCGAGGCCGGCCTGCTGGCCCCGCTGTCGATCCGGGCCGACTACCTCAACGCCGGCGACGACACCGAGGCCGGCCTGCCCGACCTGCTCGGCCGGTCGATCCGCACCTCCCGCCGCCCGGACGCGCTGAAGATGGCGGTCACCTTCCAGGCGCTCGGCCGGGCCGGTCTCGGCCGCCTCATCGACCGCTGCTGCGACGCGGCAGCCGCCGCGGCCGCCCAGATCGCCGGCCGGCCCGGGCTGCGGTTGCTGGCCGAGCCCGAGCTCAGCACCGTGCTGTTCCGGCCCACCGCCGCCGACCAGCTCGGGGGTGCCGCCGGCGACGCGCTCGTCGCCGAGGTACGCCGCTCGCTGCTGGGCACCGGCCGGGCCGTGCTCGGCCGGGCCAGCGCCGGCCGGCCGACGGGCCGCCAGCTGTGGCTGAAGCTCACCCTGCTCAACCCGTACGCCACCGGCGCGGACGTGAGCCGGCTGCTCGACCTGGTCGAGCGGGCGACCGCCGAGACCATCGCCCGGCCGGGCCCACCAAGCCGCGCGACCTGACCCGCTGACGTACCGGACCCGAGGCCGCCCGGCCGTCCCGCCCCGGCCGTCCCCGCCCGGCCGTCCCGCCCCGGCCGCCCCCGGACCGGCCGTCCCGCCCCGGTCGACCCCCGGACCGGCCGCGTCACCGGACGCCGGCCGGCTCCGGTGGCGCCGCCGCGTCCGGTGGCCGGATCGCGTCGGCTGCCGGGGCCGGTAGCCGCACGTTGAGCAGCGCGTAGCCGGCGCCGAGCAGGACCAGGAGCCCGGCCACCATGAAGATCAGGTCGATCCGGCCGACCCGCACGCCGGCGACGGTGGCGTGGAAGTCGGGCGGCAGCGTGCCGGCGACCAGCCCGGCGACCGACACCGAGAGGATCGACGCGAGCGTGATCACCGGGGTGATCACCGCCATCACCCGGCCGACGTACTGCCGTGGCGTGCACTGCAGGACGATCGGCCCGAGCGCGGCGTTCACCCCGGCGGTGGCGACACCGATGACGGCCAGGATGACCAGCGTCGGCGCCAGCGCGGTCTGCCGGGAGTACCAGAGGAGCCCGGCGCCGGCCGTCGCCAGCGAGACCGAGAGGGTCCGCACCAGGCCGATCCGGGCGCTGAAGATGCTGGCGAGCACCCCGCCGGCAATGGCCCCGGCGCCGAAGGTCATCCCGAGCAGGCCGTACCGGCTGGGGTCGACGTGCAGGTTCTCGGTGACGAAGAAGACGTCCAGCGCGTTCAGGGCACCGCCGCCGGCCGTCACCAGGACGGCCGTGATCAGGAGGGTCAGCAGCGTCCGGTTGCCGAGGAAGAACCGCAGCCCGTCGCCGAACTCGCGTCCGAAGCTGTGCCCGGCCGGCGGGCCGACGGCGGTTGCCGGCGGCTGGATCCGGCGGATCACCGCGAACGAGGCGAGGAACGACGCCGCGTTGATGACCAGCGCCCACTCCGTGCCGAAGGCGAACAGCAGCGGCGCGGCCAGCGGCGGTCCGACCACGAACGCGGTGTTGTAGGCCGTCTGGCTGAGCCCGCTGGCCCGGGGCTGGTCCGGCCGCGGCACGACGTCGCCGATCAGTGTCATCCGGGCCGGGGAGAAGAACCGGGCCACCGCGTTGATCAGGAACACCGTGGCGTAGATCGCGGTGAGCGCGGCCCAGGTCGGCACCCGGTCGCCGGCCAGCGCCACCGGCAGCAGCCCCACGGCCAGCACGGCGGACAGCAGGTCGCAGCGGAGCATGGTGCGCCGCTTGTCCCAGCGGTCGACGAACACGCCGGCGATGGGTCCGAGCACGAGCACCGGCACCGCGGCGGCCAGGACCACGCCGCTGACCGCCAGCGGCCCCCACGGCCGCCCGCGGGCGATGATCGTGGCGACCCAGAGCACCACCGTCGTGTCGAAGACGACCGTGCCGAGGTCGGAGGCGGCCGCCCCGGCCCACAGCCGGGCGTAGTTGCGATTGATCAGGATCCGGGCCAACCGACCCCGGCCGATCGCCGCCGGCCCCAGCCCCGGCCCCTCGCCCGACCGCTGGTCGCCCTGGTGCGTCGAGCTGACCCCAGCATTCTCAGCCATCGTCTCTCCTCGACCGTTCATGCATCCGCCGTCATTCACGCAAACGTAAATGATGACGACAACGCAAGCAAGTGGCACGATGGACGGCGTGGACCGGACCGCTCAGCCGCCGAAGCCGCGATCCCTGCGCACCATCGACGACGTGGAGACGCTGAAGGCGCTATCGGACCCCACCCGGCTGGCGATCCTGCGCACGCTGATGTCCGGCGCCGAGGGCGCGCCACCGGTCATGTCGGTCAAGGAGCTGGCCGGCGAGCTGGGCGAGCCGCAGACCAAGCTCTACCGGCACGTCAAGATGCTGGAAGCCCGCGGGCTCATCGAGGTGGCGCAGACCCGCGTCGTGTCCGGCATCCTCGAGCAGCGCTACCGGGCCAGCCAGGTCGACCTGACCATCGATCGCGCGCTGATCACCAGGGCCGATCCGGACGACCGGGCCGCGGTCGTCGCGGCGCTCTTCGACACCGTCCGCAACCAGGTCGTCGCCGGGCTGCGGTCCGGGCAGCTGGGTCCGGACGACCAGGCGCCGCCCCCCGAGGCGCGCCGCCTGCGCACCGTCTTCGGCAGCTGGCAGAACACGATCGCCCCGGCGAAGGCCCAGGAGTACGCCGACCGCCTCACCGCCCTGCTCAACGAGATCAGCCAGAACGAACACGACGAGCACGGCATCCCGGTCCTCGTCTTCGCCACCATCTACAGCCCGCCGGACCCGCCGCCCTGCCAGCCCGACCCACCGGCCAGCCAGCCCGACCCACCGGCCAGCCAGCCCGACCCACCGGCCAGCCAGCCCGACCCACCGTCCGGCAGGTAGTCCCGGCGTCCGGCAGGTAGTCCCGGCGCCCGACCCGGTGGATCAGCGCCATCGGCAGCACGGTCGGGATCTGGCGGCTCCGCCGCGTCCGGCTCCGCCGGGTCCGGGCCGGCGACCCGGCTCCGGACCGGGCGACGGTGGCGTCGTCATAGAGTCCGGGAGATGACCGAGACGATGGTGCCGGTGAACGGCGTGGACCTGTGCGTGCAGACCTTCGGCGTCCCGGGCGCGCCGGCGATCCTGCTCATGGCCGGCGCCGCCGCCTCGATGGACTGGTGGGATGCCGGGTTCTGCGAGCGGCTGGCCGCGGTCGGCCGGCTCGTCATCCGGTACGACAACCGCGACACCGGCCGGTCGTCGAGCTGCCCGCCGGGAAAGCCCGACTACACCGGTGCCGACCTCATCGCCGACGCGGTCGGCCTGATCGACGCGGTCGCCGGCGGTCGGGCGCACCTCGCCGGGATCTCGATGGGCGGCGGGCTGGGCCAGCACATCGCCGTCCACCACGCCGAGCGGGTGTCGGCGCTGACGCTGATCTCGACCAGCTCCGGCCGCGGCGGCGACCTGCCACCGGTGGCGGAGCGGCTCAAGGCCGCGCTGGCCGACCCGCCGCCCGAGCCGGACTGGGGCGATCGCGCCGCGGTGATCGACTACCTGGTCGCGGCGCAGCGCCCGTTCGCCGGGCCCGACTCGTTCGACGAGGCCTACGTGCGGGCCGTGGTCTCCGGCGAGGTCGACCGTACGGTCAGCATCGAGGCGGCCAGCAAGAACCACTGGATCATGGTGGCCGGTGACGACGGCGGCGATGGCGACGGCGGGTCACGCCTGGCCGAGATCACCGTCCCCACGCTGGTCATCCACGGCACCGAGGACCCGCTCTTCCCGCCCGGCCACGGCATCGCGCTGGCCAACGAGATCCCCGGGGCCGAACTGCTCCTGCTCGACGGCACCGGCCACCAGCCGCCCCCGCCCTCGACCTGGGACCGCGTCGTCCCGGCCATGCTCCGGCTCGCCGCACGGTAGCGTCCCGGCCCGGCGGCCATCTGTCCGGCGACCGTCCCGGCCATGTCGACAGTGGCCCGGTCGCGCACAGATCCGGGTTCAACCTGCCCGCCGGCGGCCGCGACCAGCGTCCTGTCCGGGCCGACGGCGACGCTGGTGACGGGCCCGAGCGCCGGTCAGGGGGAGGCGGTGTGGGAGTCGCCGTCGCCGTCGCCGTGGCGGACCTGGCGTCGGTCCGAGCGGCCGGCGGCGAGGTACGCCTCGATCTCGCGGACGCCACGCGGCGCCTCCGCGGCCACGGTCGCGTCGATGCCGGCCGGGTCGAGCGGGTCGGGCGGGGCGGACGGCGCGGGGGCGGCGCCGCCGCGGTAGGCCGCGCCGGCGTACCCGAAGCCCCAGCAGGCCGCCGTGGCGGCCAGGGCGGCCAGGATGATCCAGCCCAGACGGGCCAGGAAATGCCGCAGCACGACCAGTTGTGACCGCGTCACCGCCCTCGCGGTGGCAAGGGCCGAACCGACGGAGGACACGGCGCACCTCCACGTCGAGGAACCCGGACGTGCGGCCCGCGGGCCGCGCCCGGCACCGTACGCCGGCTCACCTGGAGGAACAAGCACCGAGCGAGACCGACCCGTTACGAACCGGCGCCGCCGCCAGCCGCCACCTGCTGCCGCGTCAAAGCAACGTCGGCTACGTAATCCGGGCCGTCGCACGCCCGGCGACCGGCACGAGTACGACGTCGACGTTTCCGGGCGAGGCGCTAGCCCCGTCTTTCGCACGTGGGGGTGGGTGGGGCTGGGGCGGTGGTTTGTCTTGATCATCTTATCGTGGCGGGATGCGGGAACGACGGGCTCGGCTACCGATTGCGTATGGCACGGCGAGTGTGGAGAAGGCGCTGGGTGCGTTGCCGGTGGTGGCCGACTACTGCCGGCGGCTTGACCTGGCCGGGATCGTCGACCGGGCCTGCCCGATCCGGGAAGACGTGGCGATCCTGACGCACGGGCAGGTGGTCGAGGCGTTGGTGGCCAACCGGCTGACCTCGCCGTCGCCGTTGTACCGGGTGCAGGACTGGGCGCGGGCGTGGGCGGTGGAGGAAGCGCTGGGTATCGAGGCGTCCGCGTTGGGCGATGACCGGATCGGCCGTGCGTTGGACGCGATCGCGCCCGAGCTCGACCGGGTCGTCGGGTCGGTCGGGGCACAGGCGATCGCCGCGTTCGGGGTGGATGTGTCCCGGCTGCATTGGGACATGACTTCGATCTCGTTGTACGGCGCCTATGAGCAGGCCGAGGAGGACTTCGCGGCCCCGAGGTTCGGCCACCCGAAGGACCGGCGCCCGGATCTGAAGCAGATCCAGGCCGGGCTGGCGGTGACCGGGGACGGCGGGATTCCGGTCTGGCACCGCGGCTACGACGGCGGCGCGGGCGAGGTCGCCCAGGTGATCGGTGCGATGACCGCGTTGCGGCAGATGGCCGGGCTGGTCTGCCCCGCGTTTTCCGGACGTTGGATTTAGCTATTTCACGCTGCGTTGTGGGTGTTGATGTAGTCGGTGTGGGCTTCGAGTGGGGTGCGGTAACCGAGGGCCGAGTGGAGTCGCTTCGTGTTGTAGCGGAATTCGATGTACCGGGTCACGTCCTTGCGGGCGTGGTCCCGGGTTGGGTAGGCGGTGCGGTTGACCCGCTCCACTTTCACGGCGGCGTTGAACGTTTCGGCTTGGGCGTTATCGTAGCAGACACCGGTACGCCCGACGGACCGGCGCAGCCCGAGTCCGGTGGCGTGTTCGGCGAATTCTTCGGAGGTGTACTGGGTGCCGCGGTCGGAGTGGAATATCGCCCCGTCGGCGAGGCGGTAGTTGGCGGCGGCCATGTCGAGTGCGGCGGTGACGAGGCTGGTGCGCATGTGGTCGGCCATCGCGTACCCGATACACGCCTTGGTATGGCAGTCGATGACAGTCGCCAGATAAAGCCAGCCTTCCCAGGTGCGGATATACGTGATGTCGGCGACGAGTTTGGTGCCGGGCGCGGTGGCGGTGAAGTCCCGGTCCACGAGGTCGGGGATCGCCGCGGCGTCACCGGCGACGGTGGTGACCGGCCGCCACGGCCGCGGCTGGCAGGCCACCAGACCCAGGCCGCGCATCAGCCTGCGGACCAGCTCAGCGCCGGCGTCGACGCCCCAGCGCAGGAGCTGGGCGTGCACGCGGCGGTAGCCGTAGGTGCCGTCGGAGTCGGCGAAGACCTGCCCGATGAGGACCTTCAACCGCTCCTGGCGGCCGGTGGTCGCCGAGGCGCCCCGGCCGCGCCACTCGTGGTATCCCGACCTGGACACGTCGATCCACTCGCACATCTTGGTGATCGGGTAGTTAGCCTTCTCTGCGTCGATGAGCCCGTACCTGCGGCTCACCGATGCTCCCGGGCGAAGAAGGCTGCCGCTTTCCCCAGAAACTCGGTCTTCATCCGCAGTTCGCGGACCTCCTTCTCGAGTTCCCGGAGCCGGGCCCGCTCCGAGATCGTCAACGGTGGCTCGTCGCCGGCGTGCTCGGCCCGGTACCTGTTCACCCAACTCCCGAGCGTGCCCTCATTCACGTGGATCTCACGGGCGACCTCGGCGACCGGACGCGACGTCTCGATCACCATCCTCACTGCCTCATCCTTGAACTCAGGAGTGAAACTCCTGCGTGATTCCGGCATTCTCCATCCTCCATTTCGGAGCGGACCCTATAAGGTCCACTGTCCGGAATGTTGGAGGCTCGCCAGGCCGAGAAGGTTTCTGCTTGTGGGGGACTCCAAGCTGGTCTCCTACGGCAACCTGCACGCGATGACCACCGCCGGGGTCCAGTTCATCGCTCCGGCGTCCAAGCTCTACGTCGGCGCCGCCGAGCTGGCTACCCTCGACGCCCAGACGGCCACCGTCGTGGACTATGTGGCCGGCCGCGACCGCGGCAAGCCCGCCGCAGCGCGGGGTGGCTGGCGGGTGGCCGAGGACACGCTCACCGTGCCCGGCAAGAAAAAGAAGGACCCTGTGCTGCGGCTGCGACGGGTGTTCGTGCACTCCAGCGCGCGGGCCGCCGCAGCGGCCGCCGCGCGGGCCAAGAAGCTCGACCGCGCCACGGGCGACCTGCAGCGGCTGACACGCGGACTCGGGTCGCGGCACTATCCGAGCGAGCAGGCCGTGACCGACCGGGTCACCGCCATCGCCGCCGGCCGCCGGGTGAAGACCTATCTGCGCGCCCAGACCGGCACCGACCCCGCTACCGGCAAACCCACTCTGACGTGGTGGTTCGACCAGGCCGCAGTGGACACCGAGGCGGCCACCGACGGCTGGTACGCCCTGCTGACCAACCTCGACCCCGCCACCGCCGATGCCGCCGGGGTGCTGACCCGCTACAAGGGCCAGGAGGTCGTGGAACGCCGCTACAGCGCATTCAAGGGCCCACTCGCGGTGGCACCGATGTTCCTCAAGACCAACCGGCGCATCGAAGCCCTGATCACCATCATCTGCCTGGCCCTGCTGGTCTTCTGCCTGGCCGAGCGTTCCGTGCGCGCCGCACTACACCCGGACACCACCATGACCGGGCTGTATCCCGG
The DNA here is from genome assembly GCA_963714145.1 of uncultured Actinomycetota bacterium. Taxonomy (GTDB): domain Bacteria; phylum Actinomycetota; class Actinomycetes; order Mycobacteriales; family CADCTP01; genus JBBWZH01. Next base: position 2,183,369 of record OY970235.1, read on the forward strand.
ACAGAAAACCAAACCCACCGCGACACTGATCTTCGCAGCCCTGGCCCGGCTACGACTGATCCCGGCCACCAACGATCAGCCAGCGACCATCCCGCAACCCGGCCCCGTCCAGGCCCGACTACTCGATCTCCTTGCAGTCGACCCCACCCAACCGCCATGATCAACAAATCCCGCGACCCCGGGAGCATCCCACTCACTCCCATGTGCGAAAGACCCGGCTAGCTCTCCAGGTAGCGCAGGACGGCGAGCACCCGGCGGTGGTCGATGTCGCTGGTGGGCAGGTCCAGCTTGCCGAAGATGCTGCTGATGTACTTCTCCACCGCGCTGTGGCTGACCCGCAGTTCGTCCACGATGCCGTTGTTGGACCGGCCCTCGGCCATCAGCCGCAGCACGTGCGACTCCCGGGGGGTCAGCCGGTCCAGCGGATCGTCGCGGCGGCGCACCAGCAGTTGGGCGACGACCTCCGGGTCGAGGGCGGTGCCGCCGGCGGCGACCCGGCGCAGCGCGTCCAGGAAGTCCGACACCTGGGCGACGCGGTCCTTGAGCAGGTAGCCGACTCCGGCGGTGCTCACCGACAGCAGGTCGTGGGCGTACCGCTCCTCCACGTACTGGGACAGCACCAGGACGGCGACGTCGGGGTGCTCGCGCCGGAGGACCAGCGCGGCCCGGATGCCCTCGTCGGTGTGGGTGGGCGGCATCCGGACGTCGACGACGGCGAGGTCGGGGTGGTGCTCGGCGACCGCCCGCAGCAGCCCTTCGGCGTCCGGCACCGCGGCGGCGACCTCGAAACCGCCGTCGGTGAGCAGCTTGGTCAGGCCGGCGCGCAGCAGCACCGAGTCCTCGGCGATCACGACTCGCATGGCAGCTCCGCGGTGATCGTCGTCGGTCCGCCGGCCGGGCTGCGGACGGTCAGTGTGCCGTCGACCGCGGCGGCCCGCTGGGCCAGCCCGCGCAGCCCGGTGCCGCCACCGGGCCCGGCCGGGCCGGTCGCCGCGCCGCCGACCCCGTCGTCGGTGACGACCACCCGCAGCCGGTCGGCGGCGCGGGTGACGGTGACCTCGGCGTGGCCGGCCCGGGCGTGCTTGGCGACGTTCGTGAGCGCCTCGGAGACCACGAAGTACGCGACCGCCTCGATGGTCGGCGAGCACCGGGCGGCGACGTCGACCCGCAGCTTCACCGGCAGCGGTGCCCGGGCGGCGATCCCGGACAGGGCCGCGTCCAGACCCCGGTCGTTGAGGACGGCCGGGTGCAGGCCGCGGACGAACTCGCGCAGCTCGGCGAGCGCCACCATCGCCTCCTCGTGCGCCTGCCGGATCGCGTCCGACGCCGGCCCGGGCGCGTCGCCCAGGCTGGCCCGGGCCATGCCCAGGTTCATGGCCAGCGAGACCAGCCGCTGCTGGGCGCCGTCGTGCAGGTCGCGCTCGATCCGGCGGCGCTCCGCGTCGGTCGCGGCCACGATCTCGGACCGGCTGCGGGACAGCGCGTCCACCTGCAGGGAGAGCAGGTCCGCGCGGCTGACGCCGAGCAGCGGCACGGCCACCCGCTGGTCCACCCGGGCCAGTGCGTGGGCCAGGAACGGGGCGACCGTCAGCAGGACCCCCGCCGGCACCGCGACGCCGAGGCCGGTCAGGACGGTCCGGGCGGGGGAGGAGCCGTCCGTCCGGTTGGCCAGCAGGAGTATGGCCAGGCCCACCGCCGACCAGCAGACCGCGACCAGCGCCGCGCCGATCCCGATGAACGGCGCCAGCAGGTGGTAGCCGAGCTGGCGCCAGCTGGCCGACGACCGCCACGGCAGCGCCGCCGGCCACGGCGCCGGCGGGATGTCGACCCCGAGCAGCCAGCGGAACCGCAGCCGCTGCAGGGCACCGAACACCGGCCCGCACAGCAGCACGACGACCGGACCCGCCACCGCGGTCGCCGCGTAGATCACGGCGAGGTACCAGCCGCCGGTCGGCCCGGTCACCAGGCTCCACACCGCCGCCCACCAGACCACGGCCACGGCGGCGATCACCAGGATCGCGGCGGCGCCGAACAGCAACCCGACCACCGCGTGCGCCGTGGGCCGCCAGCTGCTGATCGGCCACGGCGAGCTGCGCGCGGCCGGCAGTCTGGGAGCCATGCGGTGACCGTAGAGAACGGCGTCGGTGCCGGCTACCGGGAGTCCCACAGGTCAGGGGTGTGGAAATCCACACCCCGTGCGCCAGCCGGCCGCAGCGACCGCCCCGAACGACGCCGCCACATCGACCACGATCGCCGCACCGACTCGACGCCTCACCTGCCGCCGCCGATCCGCGCCACCGCCGCCCGCCGCCCGGTAACGCCGTCGGCTCTCCGGTGATGGCATCGCCTCGCCGGGTGACGGGTTTGCTCGCCGGGTGAGGCCTGTCCGCCATCACCCGCGACCCCCAACCCGTCACCGGCCGCGCGAACCCGTCACCCGAGACCCGCCCCCGTCACTCGTGGCCTGGGCATGGCTCGCGCCGGGCGGCGCGACCTGCCCTGGTTCCGCGGTGACGCCGTGCGCTGTCCGGTGATGGCGTCGACCCGCGGGTGACGGGTTTGCTCGCCGGGTGGGGGCTGTCCGCCATCACCCGCAACCCCCAACCCGTCACCGGCCGCGCGAACTCGTCGCTCGCGACCCGGCCCCGTCACTCGTGGCCTGGGTGTGGCTCGGGGCCTGGCGGGCGGCGCTACCCGCCCTGGTTCCGCGCGGTGACGCCGTGCGCTGTCCGGTGACGGCGTCCGCCCGCGGGTGACGGGTTTGCTCGCCGGGTGGGGGCTGTCCGCCATCACCCGCGACCCTGAACTCGTCACCGGCCGCGCGAACTCGTCGCTCGCGACCCGGCCCCGTCACTCGTGGCCTGGGTGTGGCTCGCGCCGGGCGGGCGGCGCTACCCGCCCTGGTTCCGCGCGGTGACGCCGTGCGCTGTCCGGTGATGGCGCGCGCCCGCGGGTGACGGGTTAGCTCGCCGGGTGGGGGCTGTCCGCCATCACCCGCGACCCCGAACCCGTCACCGGACGCCCGAACCCGTCACCGGACGCCCGAACCCGTCACCGGACGCGCGAACCCGTCACCCCGCGACCCGACACCCGCGACCTGGCCCCGTCACCCGTGGCTTGGGTGTGCTCGCGGCTGGCTGTGGCGGGGGAGATAGTCGACCCTGCCGGGTCTAGTTCCCGTTGTCCGATTCCACTAGCGTACGGAGCATCGTCGGTACTCCGTTAGGGGGCCTACATGTTCGGCAGAAGCCTCTGGGTCCGGCTCGCCTTTTTCGCCGTCGCGACGCTCGTCCTGTCCGCCGGTATCGCCCGGATCGCCGGGGTCAACCAGGTGGCCAGTGCGGCGACCTGCGCGACGCGGAGCCTGCACGAGCCCTCCCCGGACGACGCGACGCACGACCACGTCACCGAGAACTGCTTCACCGCGGCGGAACTGGCGGCGTTGGACGACTCGGGTGTCACGCTGGCCGCCAACCAGGTCGCCGCGAGTGGCAACGTCCAACTGCTGGCGACCCTCCCGAAGGAGGGCGACTTCGCGCCCGCGGGCGCGCTGAACTCGGACCTCGCCTTCGCGCACGGCTTCGCCTACGCCGGCAACTACAACGGCTTCGTCGTCTACGACGTCCGGCAGGCTGGCCACCCGCGCAAGATCGCCCAGGTGTCGTGCCCCGGCTCGCAGAACGACATCTCGGTCTACGAGAACCTGCTGATCCTGTCCACCGACTCGTCCCGGAGCAATTCGGGCTGCGCCAGTACGACCCAGTCGGCGACGATCAAGGCGTCCTGGGAGGGCCTGAAGATCTTCGACATCAGCGACCCGCAGCACCCGGTCTACGTCACCTCGGTGGAGACCGACTGCGGCTCGCACACGCACACCACGATCCCCGATCCACGCCATCAGCGGGCGATCGTCTACGTCCAGTCGTACTCGCCGGGCGCGACCTTCCCGGACTGCCAGCCGCCGCACGACTACATCTCCGTCGTGGAGGTCAAGGCCGACGCTCCGGAGCAGGCCCGGGTGCTGGACAAGCCGCTGCTGTTCCCGGACGGCGGGTTCCCCGGCATCCCGGGCCAGACCTCGGCGACGTCGGGTTGCCACGACATCACCGCCTACCCGGCCAGGGGCCTCGCCGCCGGCGCGTGCATGGGCCAGGGCGTGCTGCTGGACATCCGCAACCCCGCCAGCCCGAAGGTGATCGACTCGGTGACCGACCCGAACTTCGCCTTCTGGCACTCGGCCACCTTCAACGACTCGGCGACCACCGTGGTGTTCACCGACGAGCTCGGCGGTGGCAGCGCCCCCACCTGCAACCCCACGATCGGGCCGAACAAGGGCGCGGACGCGATCTACCGGATCGTCGACACCGCGGCGGGCAAGCGGCTGCAGTTCGCCTCGTACTACAAGATCTCGCGCACCAACGCGAACACCGAGAACTGCGTCGCGCACAACGGCTCGCTGATCCCGGTCGAGGGCCGGGACCTCATGGTGCAGGCCTGGTACCAGGGTGGCATCTCGGTGATGGACTTCACCGACCCCGCCCGGCCCCAGGAGATCGGCTGGTTCGACCGCGGCCCGCTGAACGAGAAGGCGCTGTCGACCGCCGGTTCGTGGTCGGCCTACTGGTACAACGGGCTGATCTACTCCAACGAGATCCAGCGCGGTCTGGACGTCATCCAGCTCGTGGACCCGCGGGTCAGCTCGGCCACGCTCGTCCGGCAGGACGTCCTCAACGTGCAGACACAGACACCGCTGCCGCACTGACGCCCCCGCCGGCGGCGCCGCCGCCGGCGGGGTCCGTCCAGAGCAGAACTCCGCCCGGGTCAGGGGGTCGGGGCGGGGGAGGAGGTCGGGGGAGCCGCGATGAGGGTGACCGGGACCGGTGCGGAGGTGGTCACCGCGCCGCTGTTGTCGCGGGCGACGGCGGTCAGGACGTACGGGCCGGGGGTGGACGGGGCGAACCAGGCGCCGAAGTACGGGCTTGCCGTATCGACGCCGAGCGGGGTCGAGCCGACGAAGAAGCGGACCTCGGTGACCGTGCCGTCGGGGTCGCTGGCGGTGGCGATCAGGGCGATGTCGCCGCGGGCCGGCAGTGCGGTGCCGGGCCGCGGTGTGGTCAGCTCGACCGTGGGTGGCAGGTTGCCGCCGCCGCCCGGCACGGCACACGGCTGCCCGTTGAGCGCGAAGTTGGTCGGCACCGGGTTGGTGCCGGTGTGGGTGCCGACGAAACCCAGCTCCACGGTGCGGCCGGCCGGGATGACCGGGTTGTACGCCGCGTTGGTGACCCGGACCGCTCGACCGACCTGACCGAAGTCGCCGTTCCAGCCGTGCGCGACGGTCTGCCCGTCGGCCGGGAAGGTCCAGGTCAGCGTCCAGCCGTTGATCTCAGGTCCGTCGTTGCCCAGGGTGATGCCGGCGGTGAAGCCCGTTGGCCACTCGGAGCGGACCTGGTAGTCGACGTGGCAGGCGGCGGCCGCCGAGGCCGGAGCCGGCAGCGCCACCAGGAAGGGCCCGGCGAGTAACGCGCTGCCCAGCAGGATGATCCGGCGGGCGCGGAGGACTGGTCGCATGGCGGTGCCTTCCCGGGCGAAGGAGCTGCGTGGGTGCCCGCTCCTGGGCAGGAGGCGTGCACGCCGCGGTTCCGCCGCCACTGCGCGTATTCATGCTACCGGTCAGGCACCCCCGGACCAGTCGCCCGGTTCGACCGGGTCGCCGCCGGCCAGGCCTGCCAACCGCCGGCCAGGCCCGCCAACCGCCGGCCCGGCCGCCAACCGCCAGCCAGGCCGGCCAACCGCCGGCGAGGCCAGGCCGACCGCCAGCCGGTCGCGGGCCGGGGGCAGAATCGGGGCATGTCTACTCCGGTCAACCTCACCGAGGCGCTGGCCTCGTTCGACGCCGTGTACAGCCCGCGGATCGTCGCCCGGGTGAACGACTACGACGTGCGGATCGCCCACACCGAGGGGGAGCACATCTGGCACGTGCACGAGCACACCGACGAGTTCTTCCTGGTCCTCGACGGGCAGTTCGACGTGGCGCTGCGGGGCCCGGACGGCGCCGAGCGCACGGTCACGCTGCGGGTCGGTGACACGTTCGTGGTGCCGAAGGGCACCGAGCACAAGCCGTCCTCACCGGGCGGGGCGATCCTGATGTTCGAGCCGACCGGGACACCGTCCACCGGCGACCGGCACGACGAGATCCCATCCACTGTGGACAGCACGACCGGCCACGAGCTGCGGTGAACCGCTTCCACCGGCGCTACTGCGCCTCGCCCACCTGGGCCCGCCGGGTGGAGCGGGAGCTGCTGCCGTGGGCGCTGCGCGACGTACCGCTGGGGGACGACGTGCTGGAGATCGGCCCCGGGCTCGGCGTCACCACCCGGCTGCTGACCAGGCAGGCGCCGCGGCTGACCGCGCTGGAGGTGGACGAGCGGCTCGCGGCCGGGCTGCGCCGGCAGTACCCGGACCCGGCCGGCCCGGTCGCGATCGTCACCGGCGACGGCGCGTCGATGCCGCTGCCGGACGGCCGGTTCAGCGCGGCGGTGTGCTTCACGATGCTGCACCACGTCCCCTCGGCGGCCCAGCAGGACCGGCTGTTCGCCGAGGCGTACCGGGTGCTCCGCCCCGGTGGGGTCTTCGCCGGCTCGGACAGCCAGCTCAGCCTGCGGTTCCGGCTCTACCACCTGTTCGACACGATGGTCGTGGTCGACCCGGCCACGCTGCCGGCCCGGCTCGCCGCCGCCGGCTTCACCGAGGTGGACGTGACGGTCCGGACCGCGCTGCGCTTCCGCGCCCACAAGCCCGCGGCCTGAGGCCGGGCCGCGGTACCGGGGAATTGACACATCGGCCCGCTCGCCCACAATTTCCGTGGGGCGAGTAGGGGGCGGGCGATGGGTGGGGTGACGAGTCGGGTCCTGGTGCCGTTCCGGGGCGAGGGCGCCGGGGTCGGCGAGCTGACCTGGGGCCAGCAGAGCGTCTGGCAGAACATGCAGCGCACCGGCGCGACGATGAACATCGGCGACACGACGGTGCTGCCGGCCGGCACCTCGATGGACGACATCGTGGCCACGCTGCGGTTCATCGTCGGTCGGCACCAGGCGCTGCGGACCCGGCTGCGCTTCGTCCCCGGCGGCCAGCCCCAGCAGGTGGTCTCCGGGTCGGGCGAGGTGGCGCTGGAGGTCGTCGACGTACCGCCCGGCGGGGACGCCGACGCCGCCGCCGAACAGCTGCGCTGCCGGTACGAGGTCACCCCGTTCGACTATGCGGACGAGTGGCCGGTCCGGATGGGCGTGGTCCGCCGCGCCGGGGAGCTCACCCACGTCGTCGTGCTGTACTGCCACCTCGCGGTCGACGGCTTCGGCATCGACGCGCTCGTCCGCGACCTGGTTCATCTGGACCGGTCGACCGGCCGGGCCACCGCGCCGGTCGCCGGCCTGACGCCGCTGGAGCTGGCCGCGCGGCAGCGCACCAGGACGGCGCTGCGGCAGAGCGAGAAGTCCTTGCGGTACTGGGAGAACCTGCTGCGGGCCATCCCGGTGCAGCGGCTGGGTACCTCCGCCGACCCGCGGCAGCCGCGGTTCTGGAACCTCACCTTCCGGTCGCCGGCGATGCGGCTGGCCATGCAGGCGATCGCCCACCGCACCCGCTGCGGGGTCGGCTACGTGCTGCTGGCCGCGTACGCGGTCGCGCTGGCCCGGCGCACCGGCCGCAGCCCGAGCGTGGCGCAGTTGCTGGTGAACAACCGGTTCCGGCCCGGCTGCGCCGACTCGGCCAGCCAGCTCGCCCAGCTCAGCCTCTGCGTGATCGACGTGGCGGACGTGACCTTCGACGAGGCGGTGGCGCGGACCTGGACGGCGGCGACCAACGCCTACCTGCACGGGTACTTCGACACGCTGGCGTTCTACGACCTGCTGGCCGGGATCGGCCGGGAGCGCGGCGAGATCGAGATAGCGTGCATCGTCAACGACCGCCGTGACCAGCGCGGCGCCCAGCCGCTCGGCCCACCGCCGACCCGGGAGCAGTTGCGGGCCGCGCTGCCGCTGACCACGTCCTGGTGGGCGCGGAAGATGGACACCTTCGACGCCACCCTCAACGTCACCGTCGACTCGGTGCCGGGCGCGGTCGAGCTGTCGGTCTGCGCCGACACCGGCCGCCTCGGCCCGGCCGAGATCGAGGGGCTCGCCGTGGAGATGGAGGCGGTCACGGTCGAGGCGGCGTTCGACGCCGCCGTCCCGACCGGCGTCCGCGCCGCGGCCGGAGCAACTAGCGCCTGACCCGCAGGCTCAGGGTCGCCGGGCGGAGCCCGGGCGCTCTCGCGGTCAGGGTCAGGCTGCCCGGCCTGCTTGCCGGCCGCAGGATGGCGAGTGCCAGCCCGTGCCAGGTGTAGCGGCGCGGCTGCCGGAAGCTGTCGACGTTGTGCGGGTTGCCGTTGCCGACGGCGGCGATCCCGCCGGCGCCACTGACCTCGAACGTCACCTGGACCACCGCGTCGGGAACGACGTGGCCGTGCCGGTCGGTCACTTCGGCGAGCACGTGCGCGAGGTCGTCCCGGCCGGTGGTGAGGCCCGCGACGTCGGAGCGGAGCCGCAGCGCGGCGGGCGGGCCCACGGTCCGGAGTGTCCGCCGGCCGATCTCCCTGCCGTTCCGGCTGGCGATCGCGGTCAGCTGGCCCGCCGCGTACGGCACGGTGAAGGTGGCCATGGCCCGCTCCGGAGCCGTCGGCGCGCCGCCCGGGAACTCGGCGCCGTTGAGCAGCAGCCGCGCGCTGTCGCCCGGCGTGTAGACGTGCACGACCATCGGGTGGGCCGGCTCGACGTCCCAGGTCCAGCTCTCCAGCTCGTCGAAGTACCCCCACCACACCGCGTACTGCTCCAGCCCCGGCGGCGCCGGCCGCGCCACCAGCAGCTCCACCGGGCTGCGCCCGGCCACCGCGGCCCGCCAGTGGTTCTGCGGCTTGCGCTGCCCGATCAGGTCGAGATCCCCGCAGTTCGCCTGGAAGTACGGGTAGGGGTAGCCGAAGCCGCCCCAGCCGTGGTGCAGCGTCCGGGACAGCGACCACCCGGGCATGACGCTCTGGTCGCCGATCGCCGCGGCCGTGCCCGCCGGCGGGATCGGCGTCTTGCCGATCCCGGCCTCGCCCAGGTAGTCCTGCGCGGCCCAGACCCAGGTGCCGGTGGCCCAGACGTTGTCCCGGGCGAACGTGATGTCCTGGTGGATCGTCGCCGGGAAGGTCTCGCCGTGCTGCATCGCCTTCTCCGGGTGGGCCGCGTGCATCTGGGCGTAGCCCTTGCCGTTCGCGTTGTAGTGCACGTCGCCGATGTCCACGTACTGCCAGGACGGGTCGTCGGGGGAGAAGGTGGAACCGCCGCCCAGGGTGATCGGCCGGGTCGGGTCGAGGGAGCGCAGCCGCGCCGCCAGCTCCGCGCCGCGCCGCCCGCCGGTGTTGTCGGTGATCTCGTTGCCCAGCGACCAGGTCACCACGCTGGGGTGGTTGCGGTCGCGCAGCACGAAGCCGGTCAGGTCGCGCGCCCACCATTCGGCGAAGAACCGGGAGTAGTCCTGCGGGTTCTTGCCGGTGTCCCAGACGTCGAACACCTCGTCCAGGACCAGCATGCCGAGCCGGTCGCAGGCGTCGAGCAGGGCCGGCGCGTGCGGGTTGTGCGCGGTCCGCAGCGCGTTGAAGCCGGCCGCCTTGAGTAGCTCGACCCGCCGCTCCTCGGAGCGGCCGAGCGACACGGCGCCCATCGGGCCGTGGTCGTGGTGCACGTTCCCGCCGATGATCTCGACCGGCTCGCCGTTGAGCAGGAAGCCGACCGCACCGTTCCAGACCAGCGAACGGATCCCGAACGTGGTGGTGACCGTGTCCACGACCCGGCCGTGCACCAGCACGTCGGTGCGCGCGGTGTAGAGGCTCGGCGAGTCCATCGACCACAGCGCGGCCCGCCGGATCGGGATGTCCAGTGTGGACACCGCCGTCGCACCGGCGGTCAGGCTCTGCGCGGGTGCCGATTCGGTGGCCACCACGTGCCCGTGCGGGTCGAGCACGGTGACCCGCACCGCCGCGGACGCCGGCTGCCCGCCGAGGTTGCCGACCGACACCTCCACCCGCGCGAGCGAGCGCTGCCGGTCGGCGACCGGCGTGGTCACGTAGACGCCCCAGAGCGGGACCCGGACCGGCCCGGTGATCGTCAGCCAGGTGTGCCGGTAGATCCCCGAGCCGGCGTACCAGCGGCTGTTCCGGCCGCTGTTGTCGACCCGCACCGCCAGCACGTTCTCCCCGGCCCGGTTCAGGTGCGGGGTCAGGTCGAACGCGAACGACGTGTAGCCGTACGGATGGAAGCCGAGGTGGACGCCGTTGAGCCAGCAGTCCGCGTTCTGGTAGACGCCGTCGAACCGCAGCTCCACCTGCGACTGCGCGGCGGCGGACGCCGGCAGCCGGAACTGCTTGCGGTACCAGCCGATCCCACCGACCATGTACGCGGTGGAGCCGCCGTTCTCGCTGTGCTGCGGGTCGAACGGGCCGATCAGCTGCGGCGGCACCGGCTCGGTCGGCGGCACCTGGGTGACGAGCAGGGACGGGTCGCTGGTCGCGCCGCCGTCGGTGGACGTGGCGCCGGGCAGGTCCTCGATGGTCCAGTCGTGCGGGAGGTCGAGCGCCCGCCAGGCACCGTCATCGAAGGACGGCGCCTCCGCGCCGCTGACCTCACCGCGGTTGAACCGCCAGCCGTCGTCGAAGGAGCGCTCGCGCGCCGACGCCGCCAGCGCGCCCGGGTCGGCGGCGGCCGCCTGGTCCAGGTCGAGGGCGAGGAAGCCGGCGGCCGCGGCCCCGAGTTGCAGTGCCTGACGCCGGGTCACGCCGCCCGGCGAACCGGGCTCGTCCTGCGGCGCGTCATGGACAGGATCAGGCATAGCGGGATCCTCCGGTCAACGCTCGCCGTCCGCCGACGGCTCGAACTGGGCAGCGGGGCACGATCACGTCGAACAGATTGTGAACGCTAACATAGTCTTCGCAATCGAAACAGATCGGCCGATACCCCGAATTGTTTCGTCAGCTGGGCCGGGTCGGCCCGGTGCGGCGGTGGGTCTGCCGCACCGGGCCGCCGGTCACGCCTGCCGGTGGCTGGCGCCGCCGGGCAGGTACCGCTTCTCGTCCACCAGCGCGTACAGGAACACCGACGCGACCATGATGCCGACGGCGGTGTAGACGCCGGGCGCCCAACTGCCCGTGTGGTCCCGCAGCACGCCGCTGACCACCGGGCTGGCGACCGCGCCGATCTCGGCGATCAGGTTCAGCAGCCCGAACACCGAGCCGCGCTCGGCGGCGGGCACCATGTCGCCGGTCATGCCGTGCACGATCGGCTGCAGCGCGTTGAAGAACAGGCCGGAGGTGAACAGCAGCAGGCCGAGCAGCAGCAGCGAGGGCTTGTTGTCGCCCCGGACGCTGATACCGAACAGCAGCGCCAGCACCGAGTAGGCGATCGCGCAGGTGAGGATCAGCGGCTTGCGACCGTGGCCGCGGCGGACCTGCCGGTCGGCCAGCCAGCCGCCGACCGGGAAGCCGATGATGCCGGCCCCGGCGTTGAAGGCGGCGGTCAGCCCGGCGGCGACCAGGCTGCTGTGGGTCGCCTCCTTGACGATCTGCACCGACCAGAAGCTGAAGAACCACAGGTTCCACAGGACGGCGATGAAGGCGATGTAGACCAGCCACAGGTCCCGGTTCAGCAGCGTCGCGGACCGGCCCGAGGCCGCCACCCCGCGCACGATGACCGCGATGAAGGCCACCGCCAGCACCCCGACCACGATCGCCGTCTGCCAGTCCTTCCACTTCAGCCCGTCGGCGAGCAGGAAGATCGCCAGGATCGCCGCGAACGTCGGCAGCGCGTAGGTCAGCAGCCGCAGGAACGGCGGGCCGAGCTTGAGCGGCCCGCCCAGCCGGGACCGGAAGAAGGCGTAGGTGCCCGCCGCGACCAGGAACGAGAACGCGGCGAACACGTACAGCGGGAAGCCCCAGGCGTGCCCGCCCATGCCCAGGTCGCCGCCCCAGTCGATCAGGTACGGCGTGGCCACGATGCCGATCGTCAGGCCGATGGACAGGCCGGTGATGACGACGCCGAGCCCCAGCGTGCGGCGCGGCGGCGGGGTGTGGTTGAAGACCAGGGTCCGGTCGTTGGAGTAGAAGACGCCCTCGCCCAGCCCGGTCAGCACCCGCGCCGCGACGAACGCGATCAGCCCGCTGACCAGGCCGGACACCAGCGTCATGGTGCCGGCCCAGAGCAGCGAGACGACCAGCATCTCGCGGTGGCCGTAGCGGTCGCCGAGCCGCCCGCCGGCGTACTGGGTGAGCATGTAGCCGGCGAAGAACATCGTGCCGACCAGGCCGCCCAGGGTGGCCGGGTTGGACGCGTCGCCGATGAACCCGGCCTTGTTCGAGATCATCCAGGCGATCACCGGGCCGGTCACGGTCCGGTCCGCGTAGCTGACCACCCAGCCCATCAGCAGCACCGCCCACAGTGCCTTGTACGGCACGATCGGCCGGCCCGCTCCCGCCACCTTCGTCGTCGCTACCGTCTCACTCATGCGCACCTCGCACGGGTTCGGGGGACGTTGGTAGTGCGTGCGGTAAACGGCCCCGCCACGGCCGATTCCTCACTCCTCGTACTACCCGGTGGTATTTGACCACGAATCGCACGGCGTGGACCTCCCCAGGAACCCCGGTTCTGCTGGCGTGCGGCGCCCCGGCCGGCTGAACCAGATGCTCGACCACGGGACCCGCGGCGATGGCCGGGTCGGCCCCCTCGTCCGCCGCCGGCTCAGCGCGTTGGCGGGATGCCGTGGCGGAAGCCGTCCAGGGCGGTGATCATGGCCCCGGTCATGCTGGTGCCGCCGTGTCCGGCGTCGTCGAGCACGACCAGTTGGCTGGCCGGCCAGGCGCGGTGCAGGTCCCAGGCGGTGTCCAGGGGCCCGGAGACGTCGTACCGGCCGTGGATGAGGGCCGCCGGGATGTGCTGGATCCGGTCCATGCCGGCGGCGATCGGGGTGTCGTCCAGGAAGCAGCCGTTGCTCCAGTAGTGGGTGACCAGGCGGGCGAACACCTGCTGGAACGCCGGGTCCTCGTAGCGCAGCCGCGGCTGCCAGCCGGGCATCAGCGAGATGTGCGCGTCCTCCCAGTCGCACCACTGCCGGGCCGCCCGCTCGGTCACCGCCGGGTCGGGGTCGGCCAGCAGCCGGGCGTAGGCCGCGCACAGGTCACCGTCCCGCTCGGCGGCCGGGACGCCGGCGGCGAACGCGTCCCACTCGCGCGGGAAGACCCGCCGCATGTCCCGGGTGATCCAGTCGGTCTCCCGGCGCTTCCCGGCGGTGACCGCGGCGAGCACCATGGCGATCACCCGGCCGGGGTGCCGCTGGGCGTAGGCCAGCGCGAGGGTCACTCCCCAGGAGCCGCCGGCCACCACCCACCGGTCGATGCCAAGGTGCTCACGCAGCCGCTCGATATCGGCGAGCAGGTGCATTGTCGTGTTGGCGGTCAGGTCGGCCGCGGCGGTGTCGGCCAGCGGGCGGCTGCGGCCGCAGCCGCGCTGGTCGAACAGCACCAACCGGTACGCGGCCGGGTCGAAGCTGCGGCGGGTACCCACCCCACTGCCCGTACCCGGCCCGCCGTGCAACCAGACCGCCGGCGTCCCGGCCGGGTCGCCGACCGTCTCCCAATAGATCTCGTGACCGTCGCCGACGGCCAGCATTCCCGACTCGTACGGCTCGATCTCCGGATACCGCTCAGCCACGCCGCCACCCTAGGCGGAACCACCGCCGGGTCGCTCGCCGGCTTCTCAACCACGGCCGGCCGGCGGCTCGGCGATGCCGATGAAGTTCCCGCCCACCGACCGGACCTGGACCGACCACCCCAGCGCGGTGAGGTCGCCGGTGAGCGTCCGGGCGTCGTGGAACACCTTCACGATGCGGTACCGGCTGCCGTCGTCGAGCCGGCGCAGCACCGCGGGGACGGCCTGTTGCGCCAGCACCTCCTCCTTCCCAGCCACGGCGGGGCCGTCGTCGATGAAGATCGCCTTGCCGCCTGGGGCGAGCGCGGCGGCGACGGTGTTCCAGAAGTCCGGCAGCCGCGCCGGCGGCACGTGGGACAGCCAGAAGGCGAAGAACACCGTGTCGTAGCGCCGCGGCGGCCGCCAGCTGAACACGTCGGCCTGGATGAACCGGACGCCCGCGGACGCCGTCCGGGCCCGAGCGATGGCCAGCACCTCGGCCGCCGCGTCGACAGCCGTCACCGACCGCGCCCGCGCCGCCAGCACCGACGTCCACTGGCCCGTTCCGCAGGCCAGCTCCAGCACGTCTCCGGCGATCGGCAGGTCGCCGGCCAGCGCCAGCAGACCCTGCAGTTCGGCCCGTACCGCGTAGATCCGGTCGTACTGAGCCGCACCGGCCCGGTAGTAGGCGACCTGCTCGGCCAGTAGCGCGTCGTCGTCGCTGCCCATGGCCCGACCGTACCCACCGTCCCGGCCCGACCGTACCCACCGTCCCGGCCCGCCCGGGACCGGCTCGCGGGCCGGGTCCGCGCCGGTGGGGTGGCTACGGCTCCGGCTCGTCGGCGGCGGCCTGGACCGGGATCCAGTCGAGGTGTTTTCCGGTCCGGCCGTCGCCGGAGGAGCGGCCGCGCAGCCGGCGGTGCACCCAGGGCAGCACGTGCTGCCGGTAGTACTGCGCCTCGGTGCGCAGCCGGCGGGTCTCGGGGGAGTCGGTGCGGACCGCTCGCGCTTCCCGCCGGTGGCCCAGGGCTTCGAGCACCAGGCTGGCGACCCGCTGGTGGCCGGCGGCGTTCAGATGCAGCCGGTCGGTCGACCAGTAGCCGGAACGGCGGATCTCGTCGTCGTGGAAGATGTCGACCAGGATGACGTCGTGGGCGGCGGCCAGTTGCGCGACGGCCGCGGTGAGCGCTTCGGCGCGCCGGCGCAGCACCCGCCCGAACGGCAGCCGGTCGGCCGGGTCGGCGCCGCTGAGCAGCACAAGTTGCACACCGGCGCCCACGCACCGGCGGACCGCGCGCTCGGTCAGGGCCGCCAGCCGGGTCACGTCGCCGCCGGGGCGCAGCATGTCGTTCCCGCCGCCGTTGAGCGTGACGAGCGTCGGCGCCGGCGTCAGGGACAGCGCCGCCTCCAGCTGCCCGGTCACGATCGGCTCCAGCAGGCGCCCGCGCACCGCCAGGTTGGCGTACTGGACCGCGCCGCCCCGCGCGGCCGCCAGGCCCGTCGCGACCCGGTCGGCCCACCCCCGGACCGAGCCGTCGGCAAGCTCGTCACCGACCCCCTCGGTGAAGCTGTCCCCGATCGCCACGTACCGCACGCCAGCTCCTCCCGGCCCGCACCGAACCGACCACCACCCTGCCGCAAAGTACCGGCATGCCACCGCGCCCGCCCGCCGGGAACCGCACGCCGGGAAGCGAGCAGCGTCAGGTCCGGACGGCCACGGTCAGCCGGACCGTGACGGTGTCGCCGTCGTCGAGGTCCTCGGCCCGGCGGACCGCGTCCTTCACCGGCAGGACGTACCCGCCGTCCTTGGGGAACAGCGAGGTCCGCCACTCGGTGCCGCCGATCCGGGCCCGGACCGGGATCATCCCCCAGCCGTATGTCACCTGGGTGGACACCGCTTGGAGCTGCCGGCTCTGCTCGTCCGGCACGGTGACGAAGTGGAACGGCGAGGGACCCCGCCAGTACCAGATCTCGCCGGTGAGCTGCAGATCGATTCCGTCCGGCTCGCTCATCACTCAGCGTCCTTAACTCGTGTCCTTCGGTGCTGGGCCGGTGCTGCCGGAGTCTCGTCGCCCGCGCCGGACTCTACGTGCGCGCCGGGCTGGTGGGAGGTGGGCCCGGGGGAGCCGGGCGGCCGCGGTGTGCCGGTCCTACCGGGCGACCACTTTGCGGTGCCGGATCCGCCATCCGGCCGCGGTGGGTACGACGTGGTCCTCGTAGACGACCGTGCCGGCGTTGCCGTTGGCCATGACCGCGAGGCCCTTGGACCGGACCCGGGCCGATCCGTCCGGCTGCTCGGTGACGATCACATTGGTTACGTGGTGGCCCACCGGTTGCTCGCCGGGTGCCTCCTGGAACAGGCGGCGCAGCGCGGGCAGGCCGGTCACCTGGCCCATCCCGTAGTCGGCCAGGTCGTATACCGCGTCGTCGGTCAGCAGTTGGTCGAGTTGGTCGGCGCGGCGGTCGTCGGCAAGGTGGCCGTGCAGGGAGATCAACTCGTGCACGGCCAGCCGGTCCTGCTCGGACAGCGTCATGGTGGACCTCATCGGGTAGCTTAGCGGGGGAGTCCCCGGTTACTCGGGTGACAGTAGTGGGGAGATCCCCGGTTGACTAGGAGGGGTATGACAGCGGGCCCGCGGCGGGCGGATGCGCAGCGGAACCGGCAGCGGCTGCTGGTCGCCGCCCGGGCGGTCTTCGACGAGCAGGGCATCGACGCGCCGCTGGATGACATCGCCCGCCGGGCCGGGGTGGGCAACGCCACCATGTACCGGCACTTCGGCAACCGGCGGGAGCTGGCGCTGGCCGTGTACGCCGACGAGGTGACCACCCTCTGCGACCGGGGCAGCGCGCTGCTCGCCGCCCCGTCGCCCGGCGACGCGCTCTTCGACTGGCTGCTTAGCTTCATCGAGCACGTGGCCACCAAGGGTGACCTGGCCGTAGTGGACGCTGACGAGCCGCCCGGCACCGGCTCCGAACTGTTCGCCCACTGGCACGACGTCATGCACCGCACCGCCGCCGCCCTGCTCGAACGGGCCCGGCACGCCGGCGCGGTCCGAGCCGACATCGACCCGACCGACCTGCTCCTGCTGGCCTCCGGCATCGCCCGCACCGGCGCCGACCGGCACCGGGTCCGGCGCCTGCTCGACCTGGTCCGGCGCGGGTCCGAAGCGCACCCGGGCCGACCCGACCGGTAGGCCGCCGGCCGCGGCGGTCACTCACGCATCGCGCAGCCGCAGCAGCAACCCGCCGACGACCAGGGCCGCGGCCGCCCAGCCGGCGAGCACGCCGAGCCCCGCCCAGGGGCCGATGGGCGGCCGGTCCAGGCCGGTGGTGGCCACGACCGCGAGCCCGGCGGTCATCGGCGCGAACTGCTGGAGATGGCGCTGCAGGTCCGGGTCGGAGACCGCCTCGGTGATGACCGGGAGGACGTAGAGCAGGCCCAGGACGACCCCGATGGCGGTCGCCGGGTTCCGCGTGGCGGTGCCGACACCGAGGCTCAGCAGCGCGATCAGCGCGAGGTAGAGGACCGACCCGGCGCCCGCCCGCAGCACCGGTCCGTCCACTAGCGACAGTGGCGGGGCGCCGCGGCCGGGCAGGATGAACCGGCCGGCCAGCAGGGAGCCGAGCGCCGCCACGGCGCCGGTGACGGTCACGGCGGCGGTCAGGACGGCCGCCTTGGCGGCCAGCACGCCGGCCCGCCGCGGCATCGCGGTGAATGTGGTCTGGACCATGCCGGTGCCGTACTCGGCGCCGATCGTCAGCACGGCCAGGACGGCGACCACCGCCTGGCCGAGCTGGATGCCGGTGAGGCTGACCTTGGCCGGGTCGATGCCGCAGTTCGCGGCCGGGCAGGTGGTCGTGGCAGCCGCGGCGCCCACCGCGACGGTGGCCGCGGCCGCGGCCAGCAGCAGCCAGACCGTGCCCGGGGCGGTGCGCAGCTTCGTCCACTCCGCGTGCACCGCCAGCCACGACGTCCCCGCCCCCGCCCGCGGCGGGTTCATGCGTCCCGCCGCCGGAGCAGCAGCGCGGCCAGGACGAGGGTGGCGGCGGTCCACCCGCCGAGCACGGCGAAGCCGGCCCACGGCGCCAGCGGGAAGTAGCCGTCGGCCGGCCGGTAGAGGTTGGCGACCTGGGGGTACTGCTGCGCGCTCTGCTGCAGGGCGAACGCGGCGGCGGGGCTGACCCGCAGCAGCCACTGCGCGGCGCCGACCGGCAGGGCGGTGACAACGAGCAGGTACGGCAGGACGATCACGACGATGGCGGTGCGTGACCGCGGCGGCGCTGTGCCGCAGCACCGCGCCGAGGCCGACGGCGAGCACCGCGGCGGTGGCGAGCAGCGCCGCGGTACCGACCACTACGCGCAGTTCGGTGCCGGTCGTGGCGACATGGACGTAGACGCCGTTGTGCGCGCAGCAGGCGCTGGCCGGCGGTGACCACGACCGCGGCCGCGACCAACCCGGTCAGGAAGGCGACGGCGCCGACGACGACTGCCTTCGCGGCGAGGATCCGGCCGCGCGCCGGGCTGGCGGACAGCGTGGTGCGGATCAGGCCGCGGCGGTACTCGGCGGTGACGAACAGGGCCCCGACGACCACCACGGCGATCAGCCCGACGAAAGTGCCGGCCAGGGTCTGCGTGATGGTGACGCCG
Source organism: uncultured Actinomycetota bacterium (assembly GCA_963714145.1). GTDB lineage: Bacteria > Actinomycetota > Actinomycetes > Mycobacteriales > CADCTP01 > JBBWZH01. The sequence continues at coordinate 2,201,765 of OY970235.1, forward strand.
ATGCCGGCGGCGCCGGCCACCGACGGGCCGATGTCGCCGGAACCGGTGACCCTGAACTGGTCGCCGGTCCGGGCGTACCCGCCGCGTTCGTCCGCCGGCGCGTTGTCCGGCCCGCCGATGCGCGAGCCGGTCCAGGCCTGGTCGGGCCCGCCGCCGCTGCGGTCGAGGCGGTCGAAGGTGGCGGTGGCCAGGGTCGGGCTGCCCCTGCTGCTGGCGGCGCCGAGCAGCCCGCCGATCGGCGCCGCGTACGGCGGGGCCGTGACGAACAGCCCGACCTGCGCGGTCGGCGGCAGCTGCGGCAGGCGTGGCGGTGCCGACGGTGGTCCAGTGGGTGCCGTCGGTCGACTCGGCGCCGGTGACGGTCTGGCCGGTGCGGGTCAGCCGCAGCCAGCGCGGGGCGGCCGCGGTGGCCGCGCCGGGCTGCCCGGCGCGGTCGTGGATGTAGTCGTCCTGCATCCGCACCCCGTGGCCCGCCGGTGACCATGACCGCCGCGTAGGCTGGACCCCAGCCGGGTGCCGTCCTTGATGATGAGGCCGGCCTTGGCCCACGGCGCGAGATGGGGAGTCCAGCTCCCGCCGGGCCGCTCCGGCGGGAGCTGGCCGGTCAGCGAGGTGACCCGCACGGTGATGCTGCCGTCGCCGGCCAGCGGCTGGTGCACGAAGGAGAAGCTGTCGGTGACCTCCTGCCCGCCCGGCCCGAGCGGCGGGACGCATTCGGAGCCCGGGCCGTGCCGGCCGCACGAGCCCTGCACCCCGGGAGACAGCCCGAAAGCCATGATCAGCCCGGCCGCCGCCGCCATCCCGAGGACCCAGCCGCGGACCGTCCGGAACTTCGTCCACTCGGCGTGCAGCAACCGCCCGAACCCGCGCCCGCCCTCCGTGTCTCCGGTCACCGGGTCGCCTCCGGGGCGGCGGCGCGGAACTCGACCGCGTCGCGGGTCAGCTCCAGGTACGCCTCCTCCAGCGTGGCCCGGTGCGCCGACACCTCCGAGAACGGCACCCCGTGGGCGTTGAGCAGCGGCCACGACGGCCGCGGCGTCCAGCCCGGAGACGGTCAGCGTGCCGGGGCCGGCGTCGGTCACGGCCGCGCCGGCGCCGGCCAGCACCGCCGCCGCCGCGGCTGCCGTGCTGTGCAGGGTGACCCGGCCGACCGGACGCCGCCGCGAGCAGTTGCGCCACGCCGGCGTCGGCGATGACCTTGCCGCGGCCGGCGACCACGAGGTGGTCGGCGGTGTCCTGCAGCTCGCTCATCAGGTGGCTGGACACCAGCACGGCCCGGCCCTCGGCGGCCAGCGACCGCAGGAAGCCGCGCATCCAGACGATGCCTTCCGGGTCCATGCCGTTGAACGGCTCGTCCAGCATCAGCACCGGCGGGTCGCCCAGCAGCGCGGCGGCGATGCCGAGCCGCTGCCGCATGCCCAGCGAGAAGCCGCCGGCCCGCCGCCGGGCCACCGCGCCGCAGGCCGGCCTGCTCGATCACCTCGTCGACCCGCCGGCCGGTCAGGCCCTGCGAGTGGGCCAGCCACAGCAGGTGGTTGCGGGCGGTCCGGCTGGGCTGCAGCGCGCCGGCGTCCAGCAGCGACCCGACGTGGCACAGCGGGCGCCGCAGGCTGCGGTACGGCCGCCCGCCGATCAGCGCGGTGCCCGCGTCCGCGGCGTCGAGGCCGAGGATCACCCGCATCGTGGTGGACTTGCCGGCGCCGTTGGGGCCGACGAACCCGGTGACCTGTCCGGGTGGACGGTGAAGGACATCCCGTCCAGGGCGAGGGTCGGCCCGAACCGCTTGCGCAGTCCGCTGACGACGATCCTCGGATCGGTCATGCGGCCTCCGCCCCGGTGGCCGCGCCGGGCCCGGGACTCCAGCCGCCGGGTGTCCATGATTCGTTCGCAAGCTCGTTCATGGCGTCCGGTTCTACCCGGCGCGGTGTCAGCCCGGTGCCAGCGGCGAGCACCGCGTTGACACCCGGCCGCTACCGGCGAGCTGGCATCGTGGGGCCATGCGAGTGCTGGTCGTCGAGGACTTCGAGATCCTGGCCCGGACGCATCGGCACCGGGCTGCGCCGCGAGGGCATGGCCGTCGACGTCGTCCTGCGACGGCGACGACGCGCTGGAGCAGCCTGGCCGTCACCCGCTACGACGTCGTGGTGCTGGACCGGGACCTGCCCGGCGTGCACGGCGACGAGGTCTGCCGGCGGATCGTGGCCGCGCACTCGGCCAGCCGGGTGCTGATGCTGACCGCGGCCAGCACCGTCCGGCAACGGGTCGACGGGCTCGGCCTGGGCGCCGACGACTACCTGCCCAAGCCGTTCGACTTCGCCGAACTGGTGGCCCGGATCCGGGCCCTCGGGCGCCGCTGCGCCACCGCGCTGCCGCCGATCCTGGACAGCGGCGACCTGACCCTCGACCCGAGCCGCCGGGTCGCCGTCCCGGGCCGGGCGGCGGCTCGAGCTCAGCCCGAAGGAGTTCGCCGTCCTGGAGTGCCTGCTCGCCGCCGCCGGCCGGCTGGTCTCGGCCGAGGAACTGCTCGAACGGGTCTGGGACGAGGCCGCCGACCCGTTCACCACCGCGGTGAAGACGACGATCCGCCGGCTGCGGGCCAAGCTCGGCGACCCGCCGGTCATCCACACCGTCCGCGAGGCCGGCTACCGGATCGGGGCACCGTGAGGCCCCGGCGCACGCTGCGGACCCGGCTCACCCTGCTCTACGCCGGGCCGTTCTTCCTGTCCGCCACCGTCCTGCTGGTGATCCCGATCCTGCGGACCAACCAGACCGAACCCGCCAGCGGGCCGGTCATCTTGGGCCCCGGCGGCCAGGCCGGCCCGGGCGACGCGACCGCGCACCGGGTGCTCGCCGCGTCCGCGATCGGGCTCGTCCGTGCTGATCGTGGTGTCGCTGCTGCTCGGCTGGCTCGATCGCCGGCCGGTTCCTGCGCCCGCTGCGCACCATCACCGCGACCGCCCGGGACATCTCCGCCAGCAACCTGCACCGCCGCCTCGGCCGGCCCGGCCGCGGCGACGAGTTCACCGAGCTGGCCGAGACCCTCGACGACCTGTTCGAGCGGCTGGAGGCGGCCGTTCGCGGTCGCAGCGGCACTTCGTCGCCAACGCCTCGCACGAACTGCGCACCCCGCTCACCGCGGAGCGGACCCTGCTGCAGGTGGCCCTCGCCGACCCGGACGCCACCGTGCGACACGCTGCGCGTCCGCCTGCCAGGAGGTGCTGGCGCTCGGGCGAGGCGCAGGAACGGCTCATCGACGCGCTGCTGACCCTGGCCAGCGGCGAGCAGGGCGTCGAGCAGCGGGAGCCGTTCGACCTCGGCCGCCATCGCCGGCGCCGTCGTGCTGGCCCGCGCCGAGGAGGCCCGGCACCGCGGCATCCAGGTCGAGGCCGCGCTCGCCGCCGCCCCGGCCGCCGGCGACCCGCAGCCTGGTCGAGAGCCTGGTGGCGAACCTGGTCGACAACGCGCTGCGGCACAACCTGCCCGGCGGCCGGGTCGAGATCACCACGTCGACCGCCGCCGGGCAGGCCCGCGTCGACGGTGCGGAACACCGGGGCGGTGATCCCGCCGGACCAGGTCGAGCGGCTCTTCCAGCCCTTCCAGCGGCTCGGCCGGCCAGCGCGTCCGGCACACCGACGGCCACGGGCTCGGGCTGGCCATCGTCCGCGCCATCGCCGGCGCCCACGGCGCCACGCTCAACTCCCGCGCCCGCCCCGACGGCGGCCTGGACATCGACGTGAGCTTCCCGCCGGTCCGGTGAGCCGGCCCGGCCGCCGGCCGGCGCCGGATCCGTCCGGCGGTAACGCGGGCCGGGCGGCAGACCACGTACCGGGTGCAGGGCACACACGAGCGGGAGGGATCCGCAGGTGGGAACCAGCACCGAGGAAGGGTCGGGGGTGCGCCGGGTCGGCCGCGACCCGGCGGCGTTCGAGGAGTTCTACCGCCGGCACGTGGGCGAGGTGCTCCGCTTCGTCACCCGGCGGGTCGACAGCCCGCATGACGCGGCGGACCTGACCGCGGAGGTCTTCCTCCGGGTCATCGACGGGGCGGACCGGTACCGCGGCGGTCCCGGCGGTGCCCGGGGCTGGCTGTACGGCATCGCCCGCAACGTCGTCGCGTCGTCGCGGCGGGACTCCGCTCGGCAACGCGGCAACGAGACCCGCGTCGCCGGTCACCGGCTGCTCGACGGCGACGACTTCGTGCGGGTGGAGGAACAGATCGACGCGGCCCGCCGGGTCGCCGCGCTGGCCGACGAGCTGTCTGCGCTGCCCGAGGGCGAGCGAGCGGTCCTGGAGCTGGTCAGCTACGACGGGTTGACGGTCACCGAGGCGGCCGCCGCGCTCGGGATCCGACCCACCGCGGCCCGCGTCCGGCTGCACCGGGCGCGCCGCGCCGCCCAGCGTCTCGCCGCGCCGCCCGCCCTGGCCATCGTTCACGTCCGTCCCCAGCCGGAGGCCAAGTCATGATCAAGTCCGGATCGCCGCAGCCACTCGGCAACTTCGAGGAACAACTGCTCGCTGAACTCTCCGCGGTCGTCGCCCAGCGCGCCGCCGACCCGGGCCCGGATCCGGCGCCCGCCGGCGGCCCGGCACCCGGCCGCCGGCGGGCGCGGCGGCGCCTGGTGCCGGCGACGCTGGCCGGTGCCGTCGGCGCCGCCGCCGTGGTCGCCGTCGTGCACATCGGCGGGGGCGCCCGCCCGGCGTACGCGGTGGACAAGCAGGCGGACGGCAGCGTCGTGATCAGCCTGCGGGACACCCGCCGGCTGGACGGCCTGCCGGAACGCCTGGCCGAGGCCGGCCTGCCGGCGCTGGTGGTGCCGATCACGGCATCCTGCCCGCCGGTACGGCTGACCCCGCTCGCGCCGTCGATGTCCATGGACCTCGATCCGGTGCTGACCGCAAAGCCGGGAACGACGGTGCGCGTCCAGGTCCGCGGCACGATTCCGGCCGGCCAGATCCTGGTGTTCGGAGTGGCTGATGCCGCCGCGGTCGCCGCCGCGGACGGCTGGGTGGTCCTGGTCGACGGCGGGTTCACCACCCACCCACCGACCTGCCTGCCGGTGCGGAAGTTCCCGCCGGGCCGGGTGGGGGCGCCGCCGGGCAAGTGACCTGAGCCGCAGCCAGCTCACCGGCACTCCGTCCGGCCGACCCGGCCCGGCGTCCCGACCAGTCGGCCCCTGCCCCGGCGGGGGCCGGCCTGGTGCCGCGGTCGGGCGTGGCCCGAGCGCCTCCGGTCAGGCCGGCCGCAGCGTGACCAGCAGGGCCGGGTGGTCGGTGTAGCGCATGCCGATCCGGCGGGTCGACCCGACGGTGTGGTCGGCGGTGGCCAGGACGTGTTGGACGGCGCCGTCGCCGGTGTTGCGCCAGCCGGCCGGGATGCAGTCGCCGGTGTTGGGCCGGCCACGGTCGGTGAGGTTGAGGTCACCGCCGACCACGGTCGGGTGGTAGCCGCCGAGCCGGGCCCGGGTGTCCGGGATGGCGGTGTGCATCAGGTACCGGCACTGGGTCAGCGCCCGGTCGTGGTCGAACGCGGACAGGTGCGTGGCGCAGACGTAGTAGCTGCCGGTCGCGTAGAGGCACTCCCAGACCCGGCGCTCGCCGTGGTGGCCGTCCTGGCCCGGGTACTCCCCGCCGCGGGAGACCGCGCCGGGCGAGCCGGCCGGGCGGTGGATGAGGATGCCGATGCCGTACTGGTCGCCGTTCACGCAGGACGAGAGCGAGTCGTCCCGGTCGTGGACGGGCTGGAACTGCCAGTAGGTGACGTCGCCGGGAAAGGCCCGCCGCATCCCGGCCGCGAGCGCGCTGAGGTCGTGCCGGCAGATCTCGTCCACCGTGACCGCGTCCGGGCGGGTCGTCGTGATGACCGCGGCCGCCTCCGGCACCGCCCGCCCGCCCTGGTAGCAGCCGGCCATACCGCTGTTGCACAGGTTCAGCTGCAGCACCGACATCCCGGCCCGGGCCGGGCCGCCCGGCACCGGGGTGGTCCCGGCCGGCAGCGAGGCGGCCGGCGCCGAGGGCGGCGGCGGTGGCAGCAGGGTGATCGACCCGGAGGCGGCCGGCAGCGGCGCGGCCGGGCCGGTGGCGACCACGACCACGAGCGCACCGACCAGTACCCAGCCGGCCCGTCGAACACCCACGGCGCACCTCATCTCGGTGGCACTCCGGATCTCGGTGGCATTCCGGCGGCGTCCGACGGCACCGCGCCGGCTCCATCAGAGCACACCAACCTGGACGTCACCTCCCGGCCGCCACCACACCCGGGCCCGCCGGCCGGTCGGGGCGCGACAGGGTTGTCCCGGACGCCGGCCGCGCTACCCGGCCGGACGCTCCGGCCCTGCGCCGGTGGTGACCGGCCCGAGGATGGCCTCGACCTGCGCGCTTTCCGGGCCGGTGCCGGGGTTGCGGCGGCACCAGTCCAGGGCGGTGCGGTGTGCGACCGGGTCCCGGTGGTCGGGGTCGGCGCCGCGGGCGATGAGGTGCCGGACGCTGGCGACGCGGCCGTTCATCGCCGCCAGCCGCAGCGCCTGCCGGCCCCACCGGGTGTCGGTGGCGTCGATGGGCGTGCCGGCGTCGAGGAGCTGGTCGATGACGGCGAGCCGCTGGTGGTCGGCGGCCATCACCAGCGCCCGGACCCGGTCCTGCACCGGGGTATCCGGCTGTAGCCAGCCGGTGACGGCGCCGACCGCGGCGGCGTCGGTGAGGTTGTCGATCCGCGCGCCGGCGCCGGCCAACAGGTCGACGACGGCGGTCATCCCGAACACCGCCGCGTGCCGCAGCGCGGTGCCGCCCGGGACGCCGCCCGCGTCCGGCGCGGCGGTCGCGTCGAGGTCCGCGCCCGCGGCGATCAGCACCGCCGCGACCTCGGCGTCGCCGTAGCTGGCCGCGGTGATCAGCGGGGTCTCCCGGTCCTCGGGCCGCCCGTCGACCGGGGCGCCGGCGGCCAGCAGCGCTCGCGCCATCGCCGCGGTGCCGGGCACATCGCGCCATGCCCGGCCGGTGGTGTCGTAGCGGAGCATCGCCACGTAGCCGAGCGGGGTGGCGCCTTTCGGCTGGTCCCGCCAGTGGTCCATCAGCTCGGTGGCCGACCCGGGGTGAGCGGCCAGGAACGCGGTCAGCCGGTCGGCGTCGCCCCGGCTGAGGATCTCCCGCCGCTCCACCTCCACCTTGAGCCGGGCCCAGCCGGCGAACCCGTAGCCCCGGGCGACGGCCAGCTGCGCGGTGGCCAGCGTCGGCCGCGTCGACAGGGCCAGCAGCGCGGCCCGGGCATCGGACTCGCCGCGGCCGGCGGCGTGCCACAGGTCCTTGGCCTGATGACGCAGCTGGTCGAGGTTGGCGTGCGCAGGAAGAGCGGGCATGACGTCTCCTTCGGCACCGGCGGCCCGCGTGCCAGCTCGAAAGAGATCGCCCACAGCTCGGCTGCGCTCGACACCAGAGGTGGACTCGGTCCTTCCCGCGGACCCGGCGGCGCCCTCTCACGCCGCCCGCATGCTAACCCACCGCAGCGGCCCGAACCCGACGCCGCCGGTGCGCACCGGAAATCGGTGGTCCTGGTGCCGGCCTCGCGGCAGGATGCCGGCCGTGACGGCTCGCATCTCGCATACGACGTTCGACGCGGTGGACGCCTACGCGCAGTCGGTGTTCTGGGCCCGGGTCCTGGGCTTCGCCGAGGACCCGGACGACCCCAACCTGGCTGGGCACGATGAGTGCATGATCTTCTCCCCGGACGGTACGCAGCGGATCCTGTTCATCGAGGTCCCCGACCGCAAGCAGGTCAAGAACCGGCTCCACCTCGACCTGATGCCGGCCGCCGGCAGCCGCGACGAGGAACTCGCCCGCCTGCTGGACCTCGGCGCGAGCGTCGTACATGATCTCCGCCGCCCGGACGGCCCGGGCTGGGTGGTCCTCGGCGACCCCGAGGGCAACGAGTTCTGCATCCTGCGCAGCGACGCCGAACGCGCCGCCGACGTACCCGCCGCCGGCACCGCCCAGGCCTGACCGCCGCCGCCCCGACCGCGCGCTACCCGGCAGCGGCGGATCCCGGCGACGGCGCGACCATCGGTGGGTGCCGGTCGCCCCGCGGGCCGGGCGGTACGTAGGGTGCGCAGGGTGAGCGGAACCCGGGAAGCGTCGGCCGGCGCCGGTCAGCCGCCGCTGACGGATGCCGAACGGGGGTTCGGTGCGCTGCTCGAGCAGTCGCACCTGGCCGCGCCGCACGAGCTGCCCGAGTTCATCACCCGGCACGCGCGCCCCCTGGGCGTGGTCGAAGCGACGCCCTACCTGGCCGATCTCCAGCAGCACGTGCTGGTGCCGTTCCTGCCCAGCGGCGGCCCCGAGGTCGGCCGCCAGGTCGAACCACTGGACGTGGAGTCCACTCTGGCCGGGCGGGCGTACCAGCAGATCGAGGTGCTGACGCAGGAGGCGGCCGGCGGCCGGGTGCGGGTGTGGATGCCGCTGCTGGACGGCGCCGAGCGTCTCGGTGTGCTCGAGTTCGTCATCCCCGACCACCTCGCGGCGGACGTGCCGAACGGCCTGTTCGGTGCCCGGCTGCACCATTTCGCCACGCTGGTCGCCGAGCTGATCATGACCAAGACCATGTACGGGGACACCATCGTCCGGCTGCGCCGGCGGGCCGAGATGGGCCTTGCCGCCGAGATGCAGTGGACGACCCTGCCGCCGCTGACGTTCTCCGGCCGGGAGGTCACCATCGCCGCGGCGTTGGAGCCGGCGTACGAGGTGGCCGGCGACACGGTCGACTACGCCGTCGACGCCGGCGTGGCCCGGGCCGCGGTCTTCGACGGGATGGGGCACGGGCTGCGCAGCGCGCAGCTGGCCACGCTCGCGGTCGCGGCGTACCGCAACTGCCGCCGCGCCGACCGGTCGCTGCCCGAGACCGCCATCCGGATCTCCGGCACGCTGGCCGAGGCGTTCGCCGGTACCGCCTTCAGCACCGCGGTGCTGGCCGAACTGGACACCGGGACCGGCGTCCTGACCTGGGTGAACGCCGGGCATCCGGAGCCACTGCTACTGCGCGAAGGCAAGCTGGTCGGCTCCCTGCACACCCGACCGATGCTGCCGCTGGGGATGCGGATCAGCGGCCGCCCACCGGACACCGACATCATGGTGGGCCGGGAGCAGTTGCAACCCGACGACCGGGTGCTGCTCTACACCGACGGCGTCACCGAGGCCCGGTCGCCCACCGGTGACTTCTTCGGCGAGCGCGCCCTGGCCGACCTGCTCGTCCGCAACCTGGCCGCCGGACTGCCCACCGCCGAGACCATGCGCCGCCTCGTCCGGGCCCTGCTCGACCACCAGCAGGGCCAGCTCACCGACGACGCCACCATGCTGTTGCTCGAATGGCGCAGCGACAACACCGCGGCCTCGGTCCCGGGAGTCCCGGGGGTCCCGGGGTAGCGGCGCGCCGGCCACGGCCGGCAGCGCCCATGACTACCGGTCGGCGCCGATGTGGCGGAGGGTCAGCCGCAGGTTGTCGGCGAGTGGGTTGACCGCGTCGACGATCAGCGTGTCGCCGCTCAGTGGCGGGAACTCCTGCCGCATGCGCTCGACGTGGTCCCAGTCGATCTCGTGCCAGCCCGGGATTCCGCGCCGCCGGCCGGTGACCCGGCGCCGGTGCACCCGCGCCTGTCCACCAGCCCGGCCCCCTCCCGCACCAGGTCAACCTTGGGTCAGCTCAGCCGGAACGTGGTGAGGATCTTCGAGATGGCCGGGAGCATGAACCGCCAGTCGTCCTCGGTCGATCCGCCGTCGCGGATGACGTTGTGCTCGACGCGGCAGTGGATCAGGTAGATCCGGCCGGCCGGGGTGCGGACCGCCCGGACCACGGTGTGGTAATGGATCACCTGCGCCTCGTGGCGGTCGGCGAACTCCAGGTCGGCCACGTCGGCGGCGCCGGGCAGCCGCGGCCGCCCGGCCAGCCGGATGCGTTGGTAGAAGCGGTAGCCGCTGTCGTGGCTGCGGGTCCGCTCGTAGGCGGTGAGTGCCGCGGTGGCGGTGCGCGCGGTCGAGCGCTGGGCGGAGACCTCGATGAACGCCAGCCGGACGCCGGGCTGGGTGAACGGCGTCGACCACATGTCGCCCTGGGAGTCATTGCCGATCTCGTGGGTGACCCACCAGTCCGCCGGTATCGCGATCCAGTAGCCCGCGTTCCCGTGGTAGAGCTTGAAGCCGGCTGGAACCGGCGGCGGTTGCGGCCGGGGTGACGGCGGCGGCCCGGTCGGCGTCGGCCCGCCGGTCGGAGCCCCCGGGGTGCTGGGCTCGGGCGGCTGCACCGTGCCCAGATGCAGGGCCGGGCTGGCGGCGCCGGCCACGACCGTCGGCACCTGGCTCCGCACGACCGTCGCCGCGAGCGCGCCCACGCCGAGGATGAGCACGACCACTATCGCCGGCCAGCGCCGCGCCCTAGCTAGCCGGGCCGGCGGCGCACCCGGCACCACGGAACCGGGGCCTACCGACCCGGCCGACGTCATCCCAGACCCGGGCCGGTGCTCCGACACGAACAGAGCATAGCCAACCAAACACGCCCAGGGCTGGCCAGCCGGCCCGACTACCACCTCCGGGGCAGGCCCTCGCGCTTGGGCGGCCCGGCCCGCGGCGGCGCGCAGTTGCGGGTCGGTGGTCAGGTCGGCCGGCCCAGGTCAGCGGTGGCCTCCCGGCGCCGCGGGGCCGACGGGCGGGAATGATCACCGGGGGTCGAGTACCTCCACCCGGAGCGCCGGATCGGTCGCGATCTCCACCTGGGTGAAGCGTTCGGTCACCCACTGGCCGGCGGCGTAGCGCCGGGTCTGGTCGAGGAAGTGTGGGGACGCCGGGTTGCCGGATTCGGAGTACAGCAGCAGGGTGCGGGTCCGCGGCCCGGCGGCGGTCAGTTGGGTCGCCATCAGGAAGCTCGTGCCGAAGGCGACGTCCGGATAGTGGCCGTTCGGGTCCAGCCCGCCGAGTGGCTCGATCGCGTTGAAGCAGCCTTCGAGCTGGGTGCAGCCGCCCAGGCCGATGGACCGGTACCGCTGCGCGGCGTCGATCGGCGCACCCAGCGGCAGGTGGGCCGCGGTGACCGCCTCGACCGCGTCGGCCAGTGCGGTGCGCACGTCCACCCGGCCGGTGTTCAGGTCTCGCGGCGTGGTGAGCGGCCGGGCCGGATCGAACGGGGTACGCCAGATGTCGGCGCCGGCCGCGGCGATGGCCCGGTTGAAGAACTCGCGCCAGAGCACGGCACCGTGGTCACCGACCGTCGCCCGCCCGTCCCATCTGGTCAGTACGGTGCACGCCGACCGCACGTCGACCGGCACCCCGGCACTGTCCGGCAGGGTGGTCGTGCCTGCGCACAGCGCGGCCACGGCAGGTTTGGCCAGTTCGGCGCTGAGGTTGCGGTCACCCAGCATGGTCGCCTGCAGCGTGTCCAGGGTGAAGCCGGGCGGTCCGAAGCCGTCGGTGCCGGCGACCCGGTCCGCGATCATGGCCAGCCCGAGCCGGGTCCGCAACGAGCGTTCCGTGCCCACGTCGCCGACGATCCGCGGGAACCCGGTGAGCGGCGCGGCCGGGTTCGTCAACCACGGGCTGTCGTTGGAGTTCGCGACGAAGTCGGTGCGGGTGAGGCTGGGCAGCGCGGCCGGACCGAACAGGCCCGGTACGACAGAGGTCGGGTCGGTGCCCCACCCGCAGTCCGACCGGCTGCCGTCCAGGATGATCAGCCGGGTCGCCTGGAACAACGGCCCGGACTGCGCGGTGGCGCACCGGTCCGCCAGCGCGTCGCTGACGGCGGGCACCACCTGCACGTCGTTGTACAGCGCGGTCCCGGAACGCTCCACGGCGATGGTGGTCATCCACGGTAGGCCGTTGTGCCGGCGCTGAGCGGCCCGCAGGTCGGCGAGGCTGCGCGACCGGCCGAAGGCCAGCCACTGATCCACCACGCGGACGTTCCCCGCGTTCGCGTCGTGCAGCACGTACGCGGTATCGGCGCTCCAGTCGAGCAGCCCGGGGGCCGCGAGAACCGGGCCGTCCGGGGTGCGGTACAGGGTGCGGCGCACCGGGTGCACGCCGTGCGCGTCGCGTACCTGCACGGTGATCTGCTGGCGCCGCATCGACCGTGCCCTGCCGTCCACCACGTACCGGGTCGGGTCGCCGGGCACCAGGCTCAACTGGGTGAGTGTGTCCGGGATGACCGTCGACGTGGTATGCGTCCAGGCGACCCCGTCGGTGTGCCCGACGGCGACCACGGGCAGCCCGAACAGGGTCGCGCCGCTGACGTCCAGCTGCCCGGGGATGGTCAGCTGCAGCTGGTAGAGCCGCTCGGCGGGCCGCCACGGCAGGTGCGGGTTGGCCAGCAGCATGCCGGTGCCGTCGGCGGTCGCGTCCCGCCCGATGGCCCACGCGTTGCTGCCGATGCCCCGACCGGGCAGGCCGACGGAGTACCCGCTCGACGGCGCGGGCCGTCGAGCCTGGCCGGCGGCCGGCGGCGCGGCGGTCGCGATCGCCTGCGCAAAGGCCGCACCACCGTTGAAGGTGACGATCTCGTTGATGCGCCGCCATACGTCCAGCGCGGTGATCGGACCTACCCAGGCTGCGCCGCGGCAGGTCGGGTCCGGCAAACCCGCCACCGGGTGCCTCGCCAGGTACCGGTTCACCCCAGCCGCGTACCCGGCCACAATGTCCCGGGCCGCGGCGCTGGGACCCAGTGGCTCGGGCTGGGCGAGCGCCGCCTCGAGAACCCCCGAGCGGTTCACCGCGGCGTGGTAGACGTCGCTGTCGAGGTTGTTCACCCCATCCGGTGTGGTGGCGTCCGCGCCAAGAAACCGGGCGCGCTGCCCGGAGACGGTCAGAATGTCGTCGGCGAGCCCGCACAGGTTGTCCGCGGCGATCGCGTACCCGGCGCCGAACCCCACGTCGCGGTAGGACGCCGCGAGCACATGCGGGATGCCGAAGCCGGTGCGGCGTACCACCACCCTGCTACCCGCGAGCGGGTCGGTACCCGCCTGCGCCGCGCCGGCGGTCCCGGCCAGCACGCTCGGCGCCGCCACCACGACGCCCACGACGAGCGTGCCGGCGGCGGCCACACCCGCAATCCCGCGTATCCATCCGAGCGGCCGACGCACATATTTCCGCAATGACATTGAATCCCTCTTCCGGCGGCCCTGCATCCCTACGCTGTCTAATCGCCGAGGTGGCCCTGGTCAATCAGGAGAATCCCCTACGGGTCATTACGGAGCCAGTCCCGCCGGCTCCGGCCCTGTCGATTCGTCGAGAAGGACCAGCGACCCCACACGCGATAGGCGAATTTGCTGTACCGCCATGCTGGCGGTCGCTGGGCAGACCGGCCGCAAAGGGTCCAGGTCAGCGGATGGCTCGGCATCGCGGCGAGCGATTGTGCTAGGACGCGTCCGTCCATTCAGCGTGTACGAAGGGTCGGATCCTGTCAGGGGTCCACGGCAGGCGCTCAGGCGATCGCTGTGATGTCGCCGTCGTCGAAGTAGATCGCCTGGTGCAGTTGGCCGCCCAAGGCGGCGGCGAACCTGGCGAGCACGTCTTGCCCGGAAATCTTACCCTTCTCGATTTGTGAGACCCGGCCTTTGGTGACACCCATTCGCTCAGCTACCTGCTGCTGGGTCAGCCCGCGGGCGCGGCGCACCTCGGCGAGACGGATGCCGACCGAGACGGCCAGGAGCTCCTGCTTGCCGGCCGCCACCGCCTCCTCACCGCCAGCCCGGGCGACCTGCTCAGCGCGGATATCCGACCACCGGACGTGACCACTCATCTCCGATCACCTTCCTCCTCACCGCGCTCAGCCAGATACGTCTTGTAGCGCCGTTCTGCCAGCGGGATCGCGTCGGCGTACCAGGCGTTCCACCGTCCGGACTTGTCCCCGGCGACGAGCAGGATGCTGGACCGCCAAGGATCAAAGCAGAACAAGATCCGCATTGTGCCCGGCCGAAGCTCTTTCAGGTTGGGCAGCGAGGAACCTGTGATGGTGTCAACCAGCGGCCTGCCGAGTCCCGGGCCGTGCTCCGCGAGCAGGTCGATCGCCTGGACGACCCGGGCATGCGCCGCCTCGTCCAGCCCGTCGATCCAGGCGCGGACCTCGTTCACGAGGTACACGTCCCACTGCCCGTCGCTCACCGAGAGAGTATAGCTGCCGGTAAACCACGGTGACGGACTGGCGAGCAAGTCTTCGCCGGAGAGCGCACCGTGGATGTCCCCGCAGCCCGGCGAACGCGACCACCACCGGCCCGCTGACCCGCGCCTGTCTACCGGCCCGAGAGCGTAGCCGGCCAGAACACGCCCAGTCGCCGCCAGGCGGTGCTGGGGTGCGCTGCGCGAACCGGCCCGATCGGGGCTTTGCGAAGGGCGTTGCGTCGAGCGGGTTCGCGGCCGGTGACGGTGGTGTGGATGTATGCCATTCCGGCGCATACCGGTGGAGACGAAGAGTAATTAAGATGCTACGGTGTGTAGTGGGCTGGGGGTGCCTACGGTGGATGCCACGCGCGTGACCGGCGGCTCGCCGACTCGGCGGTTGCTGCAGTGGTGGCTGAACCGGTCGGTCCGCGTCAAGGGTCTGGTCGTCCTGGCGGTGCCCATGTTGTGCCTGCTGGGCGTGGTGGCCGCGAGCCTGGCGTTGCAACTGCAGGAGCGTGACCAGCGCAGGATCTCGCTGCAGGCCAACGCCCTGACCACGGCCGCCAGGTCGGTGCTGGTCGACGCGATCGACGCGGAGACCGGCGTGCGGGGCTACGTCGGCACGAACGACCCGCTGTTCCTCGCGCCCTACCTGGCGGCGGTGTCCCGGCTGCCGGCCGACATCCAGGCGCTGCGGCGGGCCGCCGTTGCCGAAGGCGAGGCTGCTCGGGCAGCGGTGATCGCGGCGGGTGTGTCCGAGCAGTTCGCCATGATGGCGAAGCTGCGCGCGTTGGTCCGGCCCGGCGCCGACGGCGTCGCGGTGCTCCAGAACCTGGCGGCCGGGAAGATCATCATGGACAGGGTCCGCGGCCAGGTCACGGACTTCCTGGACGAACGCACCGAGTTGGCTCAGCAGCGCCGGGCCAGGATCAACCGGCTGGAGAGCCGTATCCAGGTCGTTGATGTGGCCGGTCTCTGCCTCGGTGTGCTGGCCGGCCTGGCCGGCATCGCCTTGTTCGCCGCGGGTGTCTCGCGCCGGCTGGCGGTCGCCGCCGACAACGCCGACCGGCTCGGGCATGGCACGCCGCTGATACCGACCACACCCTCGGACGACGAACTGGGCCGGCTGGCCGAATCGCTGACCAGCGCTGAACACCTACTCGCGACCCGCCTGACCGACCTGACCGCGGCGCGGGACGTCGCGTTGACCGCCACCGAGGTGAAGAACACCTTCCTGTCCCGCACCAGCCACGAACTCCGGACGCCGCTGAACGCGATCCTCGGCTTCGCGCAACTGCTGGAGATGTCCGATCTCGGCGAGGACGACCGGGACAGCGCGGCCCGCATCCTCGGCGCCGGCCAGCACCTGCTGGCGCTGATCAACGAGCTCATCGACATCGCCAGCATCGAAGCCGGCGACCTGAAACTGTCGATCGAGCCCGTCGCACTCGCCGCCGTCACCGAGGAGATTCTGGTCCTCATGCGGCCGCTGGCCGCCGCCCGCTTCATCACCATCCACGAGCGCTGTTCCAGCGCTGTCGTCGCGGCGGCGGCGGACCACCAGCGGCTCAAGCAGATCCTCATCAACTTGATCTCCAACGCGGTCAAGTACAACCGCGATGGGGGGACGATCGAGATCACCTGCCGGCAGTGTGACGCTGGCCGGGTCGAAGTCGCCGTCGCCGACTCCGGGCCTGGTCTCTCCGCGGAGGAGATGGAGCAGATCTTCATTCCCTTCGAACGGCTCCAGGCCGAACTACACGGCATCGAAGGCACCGGCATCGGCCTCCCGCTCGCGCGATCCCTCACCGAAGCCATGCGCGGGGAACTCGCCGTCACCAGCTCACCTGGACATGGCGCGACCTTCACTGTCCGGCTCCCGCGTGCTCCCGACGTCACCGTCGCCGCTGTTCAGCCACCCGATCGCAGCCCCGGGCCGGCGGCGCGCGCCGACGTCCCCGACCACCCGACGGTCGCCCTCGACGTGCTGTCCATCGAGGACAACCCGGCAAACAACGGGGTTCTCGCCCGGTTCCTGGCTACCCGGCCGGGCACCTTCCACTCGACCCCGTCCGGTTCCGACGGCATCGATCTCGCCCGGCGGCAGCATCCCGACGTCATCCTTCTCGACCTCCACCTCCCCGATATCTCCGGCGAGGAGGTCTTCACCCGGCTGCGAGCCGAACCGGCGACCGCCGGCATCCCGATCATCGTGCTCTCCGCCGATGCCACCCCCGGAACAGTCCGGCGGCTGCTTGCCCGCGGCGCCAGCGCGTACCTCACCAAACCCCTTGACCTGCAGGAACTCGGCCACGCCCTCGACGCCGCTGCTCGACTGCCAGCCGCAGTCCCGCCTGACCGCTGAGCCGGATGAACGGACCCCGCATGCCGAACGCCGTCCTCTACATCGAAGATAATCCCAACAACATCGTCCTGGTCGAGCGAATGCTCAAGAAGCGGCCCGACCTGCGATTCATCAGCGCCGTAAACGCACACGACGGCCTCGCGCTGGCAAGGTCCGAAAGCCCGAGCCTTATCCTGCTCGACCGGCGGCTTCCGGACCTGTCCGGGAACGAGGTCCTGCGCCAGCTCAAGGCGGCCAGCCCGACCGCGACAATCCCCGTGGTCATCCTCAGCGGCGACACCGGACGGGAGCACGCTGACGAACTCATGCGGCTCGGAGCCGCCGAATTCCTCACCAAACCCTTCAACCTGCAGCAACTCGCGGCCCTCATAGAACGCTTCTGCACCGGAAGCACGGCCCCCGACGGCTGAGTCGTGCGACCGGTCCGGCCCAGGGCGGTGCCGGCAGCCGGTGGTCGGTGGTCGGGGGTCGGGGGTGGAGCCGGGCCGAGCTGGCTACAGCTGCCGGCCCACCCAGCCGATGAAGGCATCCCAGTAGTCGCACGCCCGGTCGGCGATCCACACGAGGCCGTCCACGATGATCTCCCAGCCCCACAGGATGATGATCCGCACCACATGGACCCAGATGTGCGGCTGGACGGGTGCGGCCACGGCGGTGGTGCCCGCGCCGGCTGGGTCGGCCAGGTCTGCCGCCGCCCCGCCGGGACGGGGTGCGGCTTCGCCGGGACGGGGGAGCCGGGGCTGCTGTTCCGGGCGGCCTGGGCGGCCCGGGGTGCGCGCCGCGGAGCCGTCGCCGAGGCTGGCCCGCCGGCTGGCGCCGGTCTGCCGGTCCCAGACGAAGATGTCGAAACGCTGGTTGGCGTCGGTCGGGTCGAGGTTGGTCGAGGCGGTCTCGTAGGCGATGTAGCGTCCGTCCGGGCTTGCCGCGGTCGCCTTGGCGGGGAGGTTGCCGCCCTGGCCGGTCGTGCTGAGGCTGGCCTGACGGTAGGCGCCGGTCGTCAGGTCCCGGCTGTAGACCTGAGCGTCGGCCTGGGTGCCGGACGGCGTGACCAGGTCGGTGGCGGTCGAGGCGAAGGTGGCGTAGCGGCCGTCGTCGCTGAGGAACGGGGTGAAAGCCTCGCCGTTCGCCTGGCCGCCCGCCGGGGTCGTGTCGACCCGCCGCGTGGTGCCGAGCGTGCGGTCGCGGATGAAGGCGTCCGGCGCCACGTTCGTGTCACCGGAGGCCAGGGTCGAGGCCAACGAGGTGAAGGCGACGTACCGGCCATCGGGGGTGACCTGCGGGCTGACTGAGGGCGCGTCGGCCCGGGCGCCGCCGGTGGCGACGCTGACCAGGTCGATGGCGCCCGTGGTCAGGTCCCGCACGAAGATGTCACCGGCCACGTTGGTATCGGGCGCGACCAGGTTGTCCGCGCCGGACACGAAGGCGACGTACCGGCCGCTGGCACTGATCGACGGGTCGTACGAGAGGTTGTCACCCGGCGCTCCGCCCGCGGTGGCGCTCGCCAGCCGGGTGGTACCGCCGGACCAGCTGCGTACGAAGACGTCCCATTCGCTGTTGCTGTCGCCGGTGACCAGGTTGTCGGCCGCCGATGTGAAGGCGACGGACTGCCCGTCGGCGCTGATCGCCGGGTCGAAGGACATCTTGTCGCCCTGCCCGCCGCCGGTGCCGACGCTGACCCGCTGGGTCGTCCCGCCGACAAGATCGCGTACGAAGACGTCCCAGGCTGCGTTGGAGTCGCCGGTGACGAGGTTGTCCGCGGCCGACGCGAAGGCGACGTACCGGCCGTCCGAGCTGACCGCGGGACTGAGCGACGCCTGGTCGCCTTGGCCGCCGACGCCGACGCTGACCCGCCGGGTGGTGCCAGCGACCATGTCCCGGACGAACACGTCCTGCGTCTGGTTGGTGTCACCGGCGACGAGGTTCGACGCCCAGGAGGAGAAGACGACGTACCGGCCGTCCGCGCTGACCCCGCCCTCGTAGCTGTGCGAGTCGCCGGAGGCCCGCTGTGCCGCCGGCGGCACCGGTACGGCGGCCGCCGGGCCCGGCGACAGCGACAGCGACAGGACGGTCGTCAGGCCGGCGATCGCCCAGGCGTCCATTCGTCGTGACATCCGCCCACTCCTATCAGCGGTCATACGATTTGGTCGCTGATAGTGATCGTTCAGTTACTAGAAGTCAATGGGGTCACACCCGCGAGTCGCTGGGACCTGTCACGGGCCGGCGTGGGTCAGGCGGGCGGGTGCCAGCCGAGTTGTGGGCCGAGGGTGGTGGTCATGTCGGTGAGGATCTGGACGTAGTCGGCGTGCTCGAAGGTGAACGGCAGCGCGAAGGCGACCTCGTCGACCTGCTGGAACGCCGGGTGGGAGTGCAGCCGGTCGGCGAGTTCGGCGGAGGTGCCGACGAGGTCCGGTGCGAACATCAGCCGGGCCGGCCCCTGCGGCGTGGCGGTGCGCGGTGTGCGCGTTGCCGCGTACTGCTGGTATTTCGCGCGTTGCTCGGCTGTGGCGGTGTCGGTGGGGATGACGACGAGGCCCTGGCTGACCCGGGCGCGGTCGCCGTCGGGGTGGTGGGCCCGGAACGTCTGGATGTGGGCGAGCTGGATCTGCCCGAAGTCCTCGGATTCCTCGGCCTTCACGACGCTGCTGGTGAGCAGGTTCATCCCGTTCTCGCCGGCCCACCGGGCCGACCGCAGGCTGGCGGCGCCGTACCAGATCCGGCGGCCGAGCCCGGGGGAGTGCGGCTGGACCCGGTCGGAGAACACCTCGAAGCCGTCGAGGCCGCTGAAGCCGGTGGCCGGCTCGCCACGGACGAAGTCCAGCAGGCGGCGGACCCGGGTGTAGCTGAAGTCCTCCGCGTCGCCGGTGTCGGGGTAGAGCGCCGGCCGCACCTGCTCGTAGCGCAGCGGCGGGCCGACGCTGACGCCGGGGTTGAGGCGGCCGCCGGACAGGACGTCCACCGTGGCCAGGTCCTCGGCCAGCCGCAGCGGGTTCTCCCAGCCCAGCGGGATGACCGCAGTGCCCAACTCGATGCGGCCGGTGCGCTGGGAGGCCGCCGCCAGCACGGCGACCGGGGAGGAGATGCCGTACTGCAGGTGCCGGTGCCGGACCCAGGCGCTGTCGAAGCCCAGCCGCTCGCCCAGTTCGATGATCTCCAACGTCGACTCGTGGCCGCGGCGGGGATCGGCCTCGTCGAACAGCCCGATGGTCAGGAAGCCCAGCTTCCGCAGCGGTCGCGAGGTCACCGGCACGCCCTTCCACTTTTCGGTGCCGCCCAGCCTGCCATCGCCGGTCGGCCGGCACCTCTCGGCGGTCCGGGCCGGGCCGAACTGGGCGGGCGGTGCTCAGCGGTGCTCAGTCGTGCGCGGCGGCCGAGGCGGCCAGTTCCCGGGCCAGCTCGGCGGCCGGGAACGGCGTGCGCCTGCTCGTGCCGCGCAGGCGGCTGCGGAAGTCGTACATGACGAGGGCCGGCCGGGCATGCCGGTCCAAGATCGCGGCGATCTCGGGCCGGACGCCGGCCGGCCGGCCGCCCCCGATCCATTCGCGCACGAACGTTCCGGGTTCGGTCTCGCCCCGTACGCCGTTGAGCAGGTGATAGTGCAGCAGGTGGCTGGCGGTGTAGCAGTGGTCGTAGGCGAGGTGGTTGGAATGGAACTCGGCCTCGTCCGCGGAGAGCTCGAAGCCGCTGCTCAGGGCGAGGCCGAAGTCGGCGAAGTAGAGCAGCCGGCCGTCGGTGAGCGTATTGGCGAAGTGGGCGTCGAAGTGGACGAACCCGTGCGAGCTCATGAACGCGGTCCCGTGCGCCAGGGCGTCCTCCACCCAGAGCCAGGGCGGGCTCGCCGACCCGGTGGCCTCGCGCTGACCGTTCAGCCAGGCGGCGAGCGTGTGCGGCACGTACTCCAGGAAGAGCACCAGGCTGGCCGAAGACCGGCCGATCGCCTCCAGCCGCGCGCGGACCGCCGGCGAGCCCTCCCAGTGCGTGACGGCGCCGTCCAGGCCGCCGAACTCGTCGGTGAACCCCTCCGGGGCGGAGTCGGGCAGGACCCGCCAGTGGTACATCAGCGGGAAACCCGGATAGTCGTTCCCGAGGACCCAGTTGGTGGTCATGATGTGCGCCGCCAGTTCCCGCCACGCCCCGAACCCGGCCGAACCCACCCCGTACTGGTAGAACAGCGGCAGCCCGAAGATGTTCGCCGTCGACCGCGCGTGCTCCGGCCGCAACTCGACGTCCGTCAGCGGAACCCGTTTGACGAAGACCCGGGTCCCGCCGACGTCCAGCTCCGCCGACCGGCCGCCGATGCCGGACCCGAGCGGGGCCGCCGCGGCTACCGCCGCGCCGAGTCGACGGTCGCTCAGCAGCGACAGCCGCGTGCTCACCGCCGCGTACTCAGCCAGCCGGCTGGCATGCAGTTCCGGGTCGTGCACCGGCGGCTCCTCGATGTCCCGGCGGCGGCGGTCACCTGAACCCGATCGACCCTACCCGCCGGCGACCCACCGACCGCGTCCGCGGCACCGTGCGCCCGACCTGGCCCGGGCTGCCGGGCCGGGCCGGGCCGGGCCGGGCCGGCTTGTGCGCGGCCGCTGGGTGGTGTGGTGTCGGGGCATGGGTAGCGAGGGTGCGGAGCGGCGACATCACCATGCGGGGCGGACGGCGGCGACGCAGGCGGCCTTCCTGCTGCCGTACCTGCGGTCGGGGATGACGCTGCTGGATCTGGGTTGCGGTCCCGGTTCGATCACGGTCGGGCTGCGCGATGCCGTCGCTCCGGGGCTGGCCGTCGGCCTGGATGCGCGTCCGCAGCCGCGGGCGGCGGTCCCGGTGGTCGGCGGCGACGTCACCCGGCTGCCGTTCGCGGCGGCGAGTTTCGATGCGATCTACGCCAGCGCGGTGCTTCAGCACCTGCGCGACCCGCTGGTGGCGCTCCGCGAGGCGCGGCGGGTGGCTCGCCCGGGTGCCGTGATCGGAGTCGTCGATGCCGACTGGGACGGCGAGTTGTGCCACCCGACCGACCCGCAGCAGCGCCGGTCGGTGCAGGTGCTGGCCGCGCTCAGGGCCGGTACCAGCCCGTACGTCGGTCGGCAGCTGCGGCAGCTGCTGCTCGAGGCCGGCTTCAGCCGCGCCGAAGGGTCCGCCCGGGCGGTCCACTACGGCTCCAGCGCACTGGTGCACGAGATCGGCACCATGACCGCCGGGCTGCTGCGCGACCCCGGCACGGTCCGGCGCGCGGTCACCGCCGGCCTGGCGACGGCGGCCGAACTCGCCGACATGAGCGCCGCCTGGACCGCCTGGAGCACCCACCCCGGCGCGTTCCTCACCCGGTTCTGGTGCGAAGCGATCGCCTGGTCGGAGTGAGTCGCCGGCCGGTCTGCCACTGTCCATAGTGGACTGAGTCCATTGTGGAGGGTCGGGCCGGCCCGGTGACGGCGGACGGTAGAGACAGCGGGCGGATCCCGTTGTAGGGTTGCCGCATGCGACGCGTGCGGTTGATCCGACGCATCTTCGTCGATCTCGCTCGTATCAACAGCGCTTTCTGTCGAGGCTGACGTCGGCTGCCGGCCTGGCAGCGCTCCCCGCTCGGGCTTCAGCCCGATCCTGTGCATCCGCACCGACCACCTGAACGTCCGCCGTGCCGCGGCCGGCGTCGATGGGTCGGCTGGCACCGCGATCACCCACCACAGCACGGCGACCGGGCGCGCTCGGACGAGCTGCCGACCCGGCCCGCCGCAGGACCCGGCACGCCGCAGGAGAGGGAGCCCGATGACGTCGACGGCGGAGGAGCGGTACGACCGGCAGCGCGCCG
The DNA here is from genome assembly GCA_963714145.1 of uncultured Actinomycetota bacterium. Lineage (GTDB taxonomy): Bacteria > Actinomycetota > Actinomycetes > Mycobacteriales > CADCTP01 > JBBWZH01. The sequence goes on from OY970235.1 coordinate 2,224,044, forward strand.
CGCAGTGGATGGACGGGGCGGCGGTCGGGCGCGGACTGTCCCGCCGCGACCTGCTGCGGACCGCGGTGGCCGGCTCGGCCGCGCTCGGCCTGGCCGCCCTGCCGGGGGTCCGGTGGGCCGCCCGGGCGGACACCCCGCCGGCCGGTCCGATCCGCAAGCCGCTGCCGCCGGACCTGTTCACCGTGTTCGGCACCAATGCGGAGACGAAGTGGGAGGCGCTGCGGCGGGTCGGCTACCACGTGCCGACGGACCGGTTCTACGTGCGCAACCACACCAGCACGCCGCTGGTGGACCGGGACAGCTGGCGGCTGCGGCTGTTCGGCACCGGCCTGCGCGGCGCCCCGACCCGGGACGCGCCGGTCGAGCTGAACTTCGCCGACCTGGCCCGGCTGCCGGCCGAGACCTACTCGGCGTTCCTCGAATGCGCCGGCAACGGCCGCAGCTTCTTCACCACGCAGCAGGGCGGGACGGTCACCGGTACCGCTTGGAAGCTCGGCGCGGTCGGGGTGGCCCGCTGGCGCGGCGTGCGGCTGGGCACCGTGCTGCGCCGGGCCGGGCTGACCCGGGCGGCGGTGGACGTGCTGCCGGCCGGGCTGGACCCCAACTTCGTCTCCGGCGGGGTCGACCTCGGCCCGGTCCGCCGCCCGCTGCCGGTCGCCAAGGCGCTCGACGACGTGCTGCTGGCGTACGAGATGAACGGTGCGCCACTGCTGCCCGATCACGGCTTCCCGGTCCGGCTGGTGGTACCGAACTGGATCGGGATCGCCTCGATCAAGTGGGTCGGCGAGATCGAAGTGTCCGACCAGCCGTTGTTCTCGCCCTGGAACACCCAGTTCTACCGGTACTTCGGCCCCGGCTTCCCGGCCGGGGGCAGCCCGCCGCTGACCCGGCAGGTGGTCAAGAGCGCGTTCGAGCTGCCGTTCCCGGCCGCCCTGCCGGCCGGCCGCACCATCCGACTGACCGGCCGGTCCTGGTCCGGCAACGGGCGGATCGAGCGGGTGCGGGTCAGCACCGACGGCGGCACCACCTGGCGGCACCCGCGGATCCGGGTTGCCGGCGACGGCCGCGGCTGGACCCTGTGGGAGCTGCCCTGGCGGCCGCCGGGCCCCGGCGACTACGAACTGCTCGCCCGCGCCACCGACGCCACCGGCCGCAGCCAACCCGACCGGACTCCACCCAACGATCTCGGCTACCTCTTCGACGCCGTCGTCCGGCACCCCGTGACGGTGGCGTAGCGGGGCGGCCCGCGCTCCCGGGGGCCTGGGCCCCGTCGGGCTGGGCCGCCGGGGGTTGTCAGGCCTGCGCCGCGCCAGCCTGGGCTGGGCCGGCGTGGGTTGGGCCGGCGTGGGTTGGGCCAGCCTGGGCTGGGCGGGCGTGGGCTGGGCCGGCGTGCAGGCTGGTGAGCAGCCGCAGCGCGGCCTCGTCCGGCGAGTCGGGGGCGGCCGAGTAGACCTGCAGGGCCTGGTCGCTGTTCGGCACCGCGAGCATCTCGTAGTCCAGCGCTATCCGGCCGACCAGCGGGTGGTCGAACTCCTTGCGCCCGGCGGTCTTCTCCCGCACGTCGTGCCGGGACCACAGGCTGCGGAACTCGGCGCTCTTGATCGACAGCTCGCCGACCAGCGTGCTGATCGACGGGTCGTCCGGGTGCCGGCCGGCCGCCGCGCGCAGGGCGGCCACGACGTCCCGCGCGTGCGTCGACCAGTGCGCGTACAGCTCGCGGATGCCCGGATCCAGGAACATCAGCAGCACCATGTTGCGCCGGCCGGCCGGAAGCAGCGCCGGGTCGATGATCAGCGCGCTGAAGCCGCGGTTCCAGGCCAGCAGGTCGAGCCGGCGGCCGTAGATCGCGGCCGGCGCCGGGTCGACCAGCTCCAGCAGCCGCCGGGTCACCGGCCGCACCCGCTCCACCCCGGGGGTCGACCGGCGCGGCTCCGGCGGTGTCCGGCCCAGCCGGAACAGGTGGTCGCGCTCCGATGCCGCCAGCTGCAGCGCTCCGGCCAGCGCGTCCAGCACCGCGGCCGAGGGGCGCAGGTCGCGGCCCTGCTCCAGCCGGACGTAGTAGTCCACCGACACGCCGGCCAGCTGGGCCACCTCCTCCCGGCGCAGGCCCGGGGTGCGGCGCTGGCCGACGCTGGGCAGCCCCAGCTCGGCCGGGTCCAGCCGCTCCCGCCGGGCCCGCAGGAACGCGGCGAACTCGCGCCGGCCCGCCTCCCGCCGATCCTCGGCCGTCCCACCGTCCATCGGCACATTCTGGCCGACCCGGCCGCGGGCTGGCAGGACCGGCCAATCCCAGGATCCCCGTGTCCAGGACCGAGCCGCACTGCCTCGCCGGGACGCCGGCTGCCAGCGTGGATCACGTCGAGCACCGACCTGAGAGGACTGTCCAATGTCAACACTGCGGCGACTCATGGCGCCGGCGCTGGCCGCCGCCGCGCTGGCCGCGCTCACCGCCACCACCGTCATCTCCGCCCCGGCCGGCGCGGCCGCCCGCCCGGCGGCCGCCACCCCGGCCCACCCCGCGCCGGCGCGGCAGCGGGAACCGGAACTGGTCGGCCACGGCGGCACGCTCTACCCGGAAGGTGTGGCCTGGGATCCGACCCGGCGGGCGTTCCTGGTGGGTTCGGCCCGGCACGGAACCGTGTCGGTGCTGCGCCCGGACGGGACCACCCGCACGCTGGTGCGCGACCCGGTGCTGGTGTCGAGCTTCGGTATCGCGGTCGACGCCCGGCGCGGCCGGCTGCTGGTCACCTTCGGCGACATCGGGGTGGGCGAGAAGTCCGGCCCGGCCACCGCGCAGACGCAGTCCGGCCTGGGCATCTACGACCTGGCCAGTGGCCGGCTGCGGCAGCGGGTGGATCTCAGCCTGGGCGCCGGCCCGCACGCGGCCAACGACGTGGCGGTCGATCCGCACGGCAACGCCTACGTCACCGACACCCTCGGCGGCGCGGTGTTCCGGATCAGTCCGGCCGGGGCGGTCACGGCGGCCATCCGGGACCCGCGGTTCGCCACCAGCAGCTTCAGCGTCAACGGCATCGTCTGGCACCCGCACGGCTACCTGCTCACGGTGAAGTACGACACCGGCGAGCTGTTCAAGATCAGCGCCAGCGGCCGGGTCGACGCGGTGCGGTTGGCCGGGCCGCTGGTCGGCGGCGACGGCCTGGCGCTGCGCCCCGACGGCGCGCTGGTCTCGGTGACCAACGCGCTCGGCGGTGCCGGCGTCGACGCGGTCCGGGTGCTCCGCCCGGTCGGCGAGTGGCGCTCGGCCCGGGTCACCCGGCTGGTCAGCCCGTGGCCGGACAGCCGGCCGACCACGGTCGCACTGGTCGGGGGCAGCGCGTTCGTCCTCACCGGCCACCTGGACGCGCTGCTGGCCGGCGACACCGGCGTCGACACGTTCACCCTCCGCCGCCTCTGACCCCAGCCCGGCTGATCCAGCCCGGCTGAACCAACCCGACTGATCAGCCCGACCGTTCAGCCTGACTGAACCGGCCCGGCTGATCCGGCCGCATGGCCGGTTCGGCCCGACCAATCCAGCCCGACCAATCCAGCCCGGCTGATCCGGCCGCACGGCCGGTTCGGTTCCGGCGTCGTGGCCCGACCGGCTCCCATTGCCGGTCGGGCCACGGCGCGTACTTAACTGGGTCCCAGGTTCGCGGTCGACAGTGCGGGTGTGGGGGGCAGCCGGCTGCGTGCGTTGGGTCTGTTGGCGGTGCTCGGCACGGTGGCGGCGGTGCTCGTCGCCGGGCTGGCGCTGCCGGCGGCCGTGGGCGTCGGGGTCGCCGTACGGACGGCTGCCTCGGCGGCGGCCCAGCCGGCGCAGCTCGACCTGGCGCAGCCGCCGGAACCGTCGGTGCTCTACGCGGCGGACGGGACGACCGTGATCGCCACCTTCTACCGGCAGTACCGGCAGCAGGTGACGTTCGGCCAGATCGCGCCGGTCATGCGGGAGGCGATCGTCGCGGCCGAGGACCGGCGCTTCTACCAGCACGGCGCGGTCGACCCGCGCGGGGTGCTGCGCGCCGCCGCGGCGGACCTGGCCGGCGGCGCCGCCGACCAGGGCGCCTCGACGCTGACCATGCAGTACGTCCGGAACGTGCTGAAGAACGACCCGTCCTCGACCGCCGCGCAGCGGCTGAGCGCGACCGCCGACACGCTGGCCCGGAAGCTGCGCGAGACCCAGTACGCGGCCGCGGTGGAGCGCCAGCTGTCCAAGGACGAGATCCTCACCCGCTACCTGAACATCGTCTACTTCGGCGCCGGCGCGTACGGCATCGACGCCGCCAGCATGCGCTACTTCGGCGTGCCGGCGGCCCGGCTGACGCTGCCGCAGGCGGCGCTGCTGGCCGGCATCGTGCAGGCGCCGGACACCGACAACCCGCTCGGGCACGACCGGAAGGCCGCGCTGGCCCGCCGCGCATACGTGCTCGCGTCGATGCGCGGGATGGGCGTGATCACCGCCGCCCAGCAGGCCGCCGCCGGCGCCGCGCCGCTCGGGCTGCGGCCGCGCTCGCAGCCGGCCCAGGGCTGCGCCGGCGTGCCGGCCGGGCACAACGACTGGGGCTTCTTCTGCGACTACTTCCAGCAGTGGTGGAACAGCCAGCCGGCGTTCGGCGGCACCGCCGCGGCCCGCACGACCGCCCTGCAGAACGGCGGCTACCGGATCGTCAGCTCGCTGGACCCGGCCGTGCAGGCCAGCGCGCTGGCCCAGGCGGTCGGCGTGTACGGCTACGACGACGCCCGGGCGCTGCCGATCGCGGCGGTCCAGCCGGGCACCGGCCGGGTGCTGGCGATGGCCGTGAACCGGCCCTACGGCCTGACCGGGACGGCGACCGTCGCGCCGCTCGTCTCCGGCGGGGGCGGGGTCGCCGGCTACCCGACCGGCTCCACGTTCAAGCTGTTCACCATGCTCGCCGCGCTGCAGGCCGGCCTCCCGCTGAGCACCGGGTTCGACGCGCCGGCCCGGATCGCCACGCGGTGGCCGGACGACGGGCCGAACGCGTGCGGCGGCGCGTACTGCCCGGGGAACGAGAACCCGCCCTGGATGGACGGCCCGCGCACGATGTGGACCGGGTTCGGCCGCTCGGTCAACACCTACTTCGTGCACCTGGAGGAGCAGGTCGGCGCCGACCGGGCGGTGGCGATGGCGCGCAACCTCGGCATCACGTTCCGGGCCGGCTCCGACGCCCGGCAGGCGCAGGACGCCGCCGACTGGGGTTCCTTCACCCTCGGCGTCGCCGACACCACCCCGCTGGACCTGGCCGAGGCGTACGCCACGCTCGGCGCCGGCGGCGTCACCTGCACGCCGCTGCCGGTGACCGGGGTCGTCGACGGCTCCGGTCACGCCGTCGCCGGGGTGGCCGACCCGCGCTGCCGCCAGGCCGTGTCGCCGGCCATCGCGGCCGCGGCCGCGGACGCCGCCCGCTGCCCGGTCGGCCAGCAGTCCGCGTACGGGCAGTGCGACGGCGGCACCGCCGAACCCGTGTCCGGCATCGTCGGGCGCCCGGTGGCCGGCAAGACCGGCAGCACGCAGGGCAACGTCACCGAGACGTTCGTCGGCGTCACCCCGCAGGTCGCCGCCGCCGGCATCGCCGCGGACCCGGTCGACCCGGGTGACGCGGTCGGCACCGGCGTCTCCGCCGCGGTCGACGCCGCGGTCGCCCAGGTGCTCGCCACCGCGCTCGCCGGCCTGCCGGTCCGCGATTTCCCGGCACCCCCGGCCGAGCTCGCCTTCGGCGCCAGCACGGCGGAGGTCATGCCCGGCTGACCGCGGGTCGCGCCGGGTCCGGTGTCCGCCGCCGCTGCCGGCAGTGGTCACTGTGGACAGTCCAGCTTGGACCGGCCGGATCTGGTCGGGGCGGACGGGCGGCGGGTGGGTCGGCTCCTATCGTGGTCCGGGTGGACACCCTGGATGTGCGGCGATGACGTTCCGGCCGGATCTGCCGGCGATGCTGGCCGAGCTGCGGCAACTGGTGGAGTGCGAGTCTCCGTCGGCGGACCTGGCCGCGGTCGCGCGGTCCGCCGACCTGGTGGCCGGCCTCGGCGCCGCCCACCTCGGCGTGGCACCGGAGCGGATCGTCCTGGACGGCCGCACCCACCTGCGCTGGCGGCTGGGCGGCGGGCCGACCCGGGTGCTGGTCCTCGGGCACCACGACACGGTGTGGCCGATCGGCTCGCTGCTGACCCACCCGTTCGCGGTCGAGGGCGGGCGGGTGCGCGGCCCCGGCTGCTTCGACATGAAGACCGGGCTGGTCATGGCCTTCCACGCGGTGGCCGGGCTGCCGGCCCGCGACGGCGTCACGATCCTGGTCGTCGGCGACGAGGAACTCGGCTCACCCAGCTCCCGCGGCCTGATCGAGGCGGAGGCGACCGGCGCGGCGGCCGCGTTCGTGCTCGAGGCCGCGGCCGGCGGCGGCGCGCTGAAGATCGAGCGGAAGGGCGTGTCGCGCTACCAGGTGGAAATCCAGGGGCGGGCCGCGCACGCCGGCCTGGAGCCGGAGGCCGGCGTGAACGCCAGCGTCGAGCTGGCCCACCAGCTGCTGGCGGTGACGGCCGCCGCCGACCAGGCGCTGGGCACGACCGTGACGCCGACCGTGGCGCAGGCCGGCAGCACCAGCAACACCGTGCCGGCGCAGGGCGCGTTCGCCGTCGATGTGCGGGCCCGCAGCACCGCGGAGCAGGCCCGGGTGGATGCCGCGCTGCGCGGCCTGCGCCCGGTGCTGCCCGGCGCCGCGGTCCGCGTCGCCGGCGGGCCGAACCGGCCGCCGCTGGAAGCGTCGGCGTCCGCGGACCTGTTCGCGCGGGCCTGCGTGCTCGCCGCCGGTCTCGGCCTGGCACCGCTGCGGTCCGCTGCCGTCGGCGGGGCATCCGACGGCAACTTCACCGCCGGGGTCGGCACGCCGACCCTGGACGGCCTCGGCGCGGTCGGCGGCGGGGCGCATGCCGACGACGAGCACGTGCTGATCGAGCACCTCGCCGACCGGACGGCGTTGCTCGCCGCGCTGATCACCGACCTGCTGCCCGGGCCTATCGCCGCGGGGCCGGAGCCGCGGCCCTGAGCTGCCGATCGCCGGGCCCGGTACGTCGCAGCGGCCGGGGAGTGCCGCCGCTGAGCCGCGAGGCGGTGGGCGGCCCGGCGGTTCGCTCAGTCGGCGGGCGCGTCGGCCAGCGGCCAGCCGCCGGCCGCCAGCCGCGCGGACACCCTTGCCACGTCCTGCTCGGAGGCCTCGTCCAGGGTGGCCTCGTTGATCAGGTTCTCGACGTCCGCGCTGGTGATCTCCTCGCCCTGTTCGGCCAGGCCGGCCAGTTCCCGGGCGATCTGGTGCACCTCGAAGTCGGTCAGCTTGCGGCGGAGGAGACCGAGCAGGACCACGTAGTCCTGGCGGGGCACCCCGGCGGGATAGCCGGCACGGAGCCATTCCAGCGCGCGTCCGACGAACGTGGAGCGACCGTTGCTCACCGCGTGCTCCTTCTTGAGCTCACTTCTTGGACGTGATCGTGGGGTAGATGTGCTCGAAGCTGAGCACCTTGCCCATGCCGGTCGCCACGATGTAGACGAGTGCCAGCACAACCGCGGCCAGCACGATCGCGAAGCACAGGATGCCGATCGCCCGGCCAACCGGATGCGGCGCCGCCGCGGCCGCGCCCGCGGCGTGTTCCTCGGCTTCTCCGCCCTGCCCGTAGGCCATCGCCCGGATGCCGGCCGCGAAGACGGTCGGCAGGCCGGCACCGAGGATGAGGCCGACGACGAGGATCTTCCAGACCGTCTGGAGTTCGAGTGACAGCGTGTGTCCCATGTGGACTCCGATCCGTGCTCAGGCGGCGGTGGCGGTAGCGACCGGTGCCGGTTCCGCCCACTCGTCGTTGACATTGCCCGGGTGGATCGGCTGCCGGCGGGAGCGCAGGTACATCGCACCGGCCAGCGCGGCCAGGATGACCACGATCACCAGCGCGCCGAGCACCCCGCCGCCGAGCACGTCGGCGATCCACCACATGAGCGCCCCGACCACGGCGGCGCTCGGCAGCGTGATCACCCAGGCGGCGACCATCCGCCCGGCCACCCGCCACCGCACGGTGGCGCCCGGCTTGCCGACACCGGTGCCCAGGATGGAGCCGGTCGCGACGTGGGTGGTCGACAGGGCGAGGCCGAGCTGGCTGGAGACCAGGATCACCGCGGCCGAGGCGCTCTCGGCGGCCATCCCCTGCGGCGGGGCGATCTCGACCAGCCCCTTGCCCAGCGTGCGGATGATCCGCCAGCCGCCGAGGTAGGTACCCGACGCGATGGCCACGGCGCACACGGCCTTGACCCAGAACGGGATGTTGGCGGTGTCCGTCCAGTGTCCGGACGCGATGAGGGCGAGCGTGATCACCCCCATCGTCTTCTGCGCGTCGTTGGTGCCGTGGGCGAGCGAGACCAGGGACGCGGAGCCGATCTGGCCCCACCGGAAGCCGTTGTCGGTGTACCGCCGGGCGACCCCGATCGTGACCCGGTAGATCAGCCAGGTGCCGACGGCGGCGACGAGCCCGGCGATGAGCGGCGAGAGCAGCGCCGGCAGGATCACCTTGCCGACCAGGCCGTCGATCTTGGTGCCGTTGCCGTTCCAGTTGACGCCGCTGAACCCGAGCCCGGCGACCGTCGCGCCGATCAGGCCGCCGAACAGGGCGTGCGACGAGCTGGACGGCAGGCCGAGCAGCCAGGTCAGCAGGTTCCAGACGATGCCGCCGATCAGCCCCGCCAGCACGATGAGCAGCAGGTCGGACCCGCCGCCGGCCAACAGGTCCGCCCTGGGCACGCCCTTGGAGTCCTGGATCTTCACCACGGCGTTGGTCACCGTGAGGGCCACCTCCACCGACAGGAAGGCGCCCACCAGGTTCAGCGCGCCGGACAGCGCGACCGCCGTCTTCGGCGTCAGGGCCTTGGTGGCGATGGACGTGGCCATCGCGTTCGCCGTGTCGTGGAAGCCGTTGGTGAAGTCGAACACCAACGCGACGACCACTACCAGCACGAGAATCACGGTCGCAGCTGTCACGTGTCCAACGTGACGCACCGGAACCATCGGTTCCAGCCCACCGTTGGGATTCCTCGCATTGTTGGCATGCCGTTGTCGAATCGCTCACCTGCCGGTGTTCGGCGGGTAGCCAGGCCGCCCCGGTGCCGGGAATGTCCCTCGGCCGGGGCGCCCGATAGGCCGTTCGGCATCGGCGTTGGCGCCGGATGGTCGGTTTGAGGTCCGGTGTTCACCATCGTCATGTCCGGCGTTTCGTTTGGTTTGCCGGCGTATTGCTTCCCCCTGGCCAATGTCGACGCTGCTTCAAGCCTCGACGGCGACCACGGCCAGCGACCGGACCACAAGTCCGCAGCGGCCCGGGCGACGAGGCCCAGGTGAGGGGGATGCAATGGCGCAGCCGCGCTTCTTGTTCGTGGCCGGGGCGGGCCCGGCCGCGCCCGGGTGGGCGCATTGGCCGAACGAGACGGCGGTCGCGGGCTCGGTGGCGGTCGACGGTTCCTGGGTCGCCTGGCGGCTGGCCGGCGGCAACAACCGGGAGTTGGGCCGCAGCGCGGGCGTGTTCGCCGACGTGGCGACCTGCCGGGAGGCGGCGCTCACGCTGCAGCAGGAGCTGTCCCGGGCCAGGCGGGTCGCGACGGTCAACGACTCGACCGGGCTGTGGGGCTGGCGGGTCGAGCTGGACGCCCAGCCGGTCGCGGCGGCCGGCCGGCTCTACCTGCGCCAGCGTGAGTGCCAGTACAGCTTGACCCAGTTCCTCGCCGCGGTGCCGGCGGCCAAACTGACCGCGCACGTGGTCTACCTGGCCCGCGAGCCCAGCCGGCCCGAGCCACGGGCACGGGTACCGCGGCCCCGGTCCGCCCCGGACCGATCCCCGCCGGACCGGCCCGCCGCCGACCGCTCGGTGGCTGCCCGGGCGCTGAGCCAGGCGATGACGGGAAGCTTGTGACGACGGTCGTCGCGCCGTCCTTGCCGGCCCCGGGCCGGGACCCGGAACCGGAGCCGCGCCGCCGGGTGCTGGCCCGGCTCGGCCCGGCCGATCGGACCTTCCGCGGCCTCGCGCGCGGCAGCGGGCTGATCGTGCTCGCGATCATGTCGCTGGTCGGCGTGTTTCTGGGGTACCGCGGCTGGCAGGCGCTGCGGGTGGCCGGCTGGTCGTTCCTCACCACCGAGCGCTGGCAGCCGGACGCCGGACACGGCCACTTCGGCATCGCCGCGGTGCTGCTCGGCAGCGTCCTGGTCGGACTCGTCGCGATCGCGCTGGCCACCCCGCTGGCGGTGGGCACCGCGCTCTACATCTCCGAGTACGCGCCGGCGCGGCTGCAGCCGCACCTTCATCAGCCTGGTCGACCTGATGGCCGCGGTGCCGAGCGTCGTGTACGGGTTGTGGGGGTTCTTCCTGCTGCAGGGAAAGATGGTCGGCGTCTCCCGGTGGCTGGCCACCTACTTCGGCTGGATCCCGATCTTCCGGGTGGCCGGGGTGGACCCGCGCGACCCGCTCGCCGCGCAGACCGTCGTTCACCTCCTCGACGCTTCATCGCCGGCATCGTCGTGGCGCTGATGGTCGCCCCGATCGCCTGCTCGGTGATGCGGGAGGCGTTCTCGCAGGCGCCGCTGGGCGAGCGGGAGGGCGCGTACGCGCTCGGCGCCACCCGCTGGGGGATGATCCGGACCGTCGTGCTGCCGTTCGGCCGCGGCGGCATCATCGGCGGCACCATGCTCGGCCTCGGCCGCGCGCTCGGCGAGACGATCGCGGTCTACATGATCATCTCGGGGCCCTGTTCGCGATCCAGCCGCACATCCTGGAGAACGGCGGCAGTTCGGTCTCCGCGCTGATCGCGCTGCAGTACGGCGAGGCCAACGAGTTCGGGCATCTCGGCGCTGATGGCGGCCGGGCTGGCGCTGTTCCTGCTCACGCTGGTCGTCAACTTCGCCGCCTCGATGATCATCGCCCGGAGCCGGTCCGGCGCGGCGACCGAGGCGTGAGATGACGACCGACCAGGCCGCGGCGCCAGCGCCGCCCGGCACCAGCGCGCCGGCCGCCCCGCCCGGCCCCGGCCCGACGGCCGCTCCGGCGGCGGCGCCGGCACCGTCCGCTGTGGACGAACCGCGCCGGGACACCCGCACGCTGCGGCGGACCGACTGGCTCGCGCTGACCGGCGCGGCCGCCGCGTCGGTCAGCCTGACCGCGCTGCTGTTCAGCCAGGTGGCGCCGTTCTCCGGCCCGGTCGGGCTTCGTGGTGGTCTGCTACCTGCTGTTCCTCGGCCTGTACGCGCTGCTGGTCTCGTTCGACGAGAACGGCCTGCAGGTGCGCGACCGGGTCGCGCTGGCGGTCGTGCACGGCCTGGCCCTGGTGCTGGTCGCCGCCCTGGTCCTGGTCGTCGGCTACACGCTGTGGAAGGGCCGCTCGGCGCTGCGGCACCTGAACTTCTTCACCCAGGACATCACCCGGGCCGGGCCGCTGGAGCCGCTGACCGTGGGCGGCATCCTGCACGCGCGTCGTCGGCACGCTCGAGCAGATCGGGATCGCGCTGGCCATCACGGTCCCGCTCGGGCTGACCTGCGCGGTCTTCCTGAACGAGATCCCCGGCCCGCTTCGCCCGGTTCGTCCGCACCATCGCCGAGGCCATGACCGCGCTGCCGTCGATCGTGGCCGGCCTGTTCATCTACGCGACGCTGATCCTGATCCTCGGCTTCAACAAGTCCGGCTTCGCGGCCGCGCTGGCGATCAGCGTGATGATGCTGCCGATCATCATCCGGGCCGTCGGACGTGGTGCTGCGGCTGGTGCCGGGCAACCTGCAGGAGGCGTCGCTGCGCGCTGGGCGCGGGCCAGTGGCGGACGGTCTGGCACGTCGTCGCTGCCGACCGCGCGGTCCGGGCTGGCCACCGCGGTCATCCTCGGCACCGCCCGCGGCATCGGCGAGACCTCGCCGGTGCTGCTCACCGCCGGCTACACCGCGACGCTCAACGCCGACCCGCTGCACGGGCCGCAGGTGTCGCTGCCGTTGCTCACGTTCAAGCTGGTGCGGTCCGCCCAGCCGGCGTACATCGCCCGCGGGTTCGGGGCCGGCGCGGTGCTGATGCTGCTGGTGCTGGTGCTGTTCGTCGTGGCCCGGCTGATCGGCGGCCGCGGCGCCGGGCAGCTCAGCCGGCGGCAGCAGCGGCGCCGGGCGGCCGCGTCCCGCCGGGACGTGCGGCGGTACGCCGAGACCGGGGCGGCCGCGGCCGGCATTGAGCCGCCGGCGCCGGGTCGGCCCGACTCGTCTGTCCACTCTGGAGGGATGTCCTGATGTTCCGATCGTCCCGGCTCGCGCCGGCCCGCTGGCGCCGGTACCTCCGGCTCGGTGCGGCGGTGGCGATGGTCGCGCTGGCCATGCCGGTCGCGCCAGCCGGCGCGGCGGTGTTCGTGCCGATCAGTGGCGCCGGCTCGACCTGGAGCCAGAACGCGCTGGACCAGTGGCGGCGCAACGTCACCCAGTACGGCATGCAGATCAACTACCAGGGCACCGGCTCGTCCGACGGCCGCAACCAGTTCCGCAACGGCACCGTCGACTTCGCCGTCTCCGAGATCCCGTACGGGCTGACCGACAGCGGCGTGGTCGACTACCCGCCGGCCCGCAAGTACGCGTACATGCCGATCGTCGCCGGTGGCACCGCGTTCATGTACAACCTCAAGATCAGCGGCCAGCGGGTGACGAACCTGCGGCTGTCCGGGCGAGACCGTCACCAAGATCTTCACCGGCGAGATCAAGCTGTGGAACGACCCGGCCATCAAGGCCGACAACCCGGGGCTGCGGCTGCCGGCCCGCCGGGTCGTGCCGGTGGTCCGCTCGGACGGCTCCGGCACCACCGCCCAGTTCACGCTCTGGATGAGCAAGCAGTACGGGTCGCAGTGGAACGGCTACTGCGGCCGGGCCGGCCTGCCCACCCCGTGCGGGCTCACGTCGGAGTACCCGGTCATCCCTGGAAGCGGTTTCACCGCCCAGGCCGGTTCGCTCGGCGTTTCCGGTTACGTCGCCCAGGACCGCAGCGAGGGCGCGATCACCTACGTCGAGTACTCGTACGCGCTGAACGCCGGCTTCCCGATCGCCAAGCTGCTCAACAAGGCCGGCTACTACGTCGAGCCGAACGCGAACAACGTCGCGGTGGCGCTGCTGGCGGCCGCGGATCAACCGGGACCTGACGCAGAAGCTGGACGGCGTCTACGGCAACCCGGACCGGCGCACCTACCCGCTGTCCAGCTACAGCTACATGATCCTGCCGACCGCGCTGGAGAACGGCTTCAGTGTCGACAAAGGACAGACGCTCAGCTCGTTCGCGTACTACTTCCTGTGCGAGGGCCAGCAGCAGGCGCCGCTGCTGGGCTATTCACCGCTGCCGATCAACCTGGTGCAGGCCGGGCTGACCCAGGTGCGGCGGATCCCCGGGGTGAACGCCCGCACGATCGACATCGCCAAGTGCAACAACCCGACCTTCACCAGGACCGGGCAGAACCGGCTGGCGCAGACCGCGCCGTTCCCGCCGGCCTGTGACCGGCAGGGCGGTACCCAGTGCAGCACCGGAACCGGGGGCGCCAAGAACACGCCGACGCAGAACTCCGCCGGCGGTGGCTCGAATTCCGGCAACGGCGGCGGGTCGGGCGGTGGCGGCGGTGGCGGCTCCGGCGGTGGCGGCGGGCCGGGTGCCGGCGGCGCCGGCGGGCCGAGTGGCAGCCCCACCGCCAGCCGGCCGGCCAGCGCGCCCGGCCGGCGGACCACCACGATCGACCCGGACACCGGCCAGGCGGTCACCGGCACCGAGAGCCAGAACGGCGACGGCGCGCAGGACGTGGTGGCCGACCCGGTCTCCATCAACTCGGGCGTCGGGGACGGGCTCGAGCGGGTCCTGATGGTGCTGGCCGGGCTGCTGTTCGTGGGGCTCACCATCGGCCCGCCGCTGCTGTCCCGGCTGCTCGGCCGGAGGCGGTCACCGTGAGGCTGGACCTGCGCACCGTCCACTCGGGAATGTCGCGGTCCCGTTCCGGCCAGTCCCGGCCAGGCCGGTCGCATTCCGGCCGGTCCCGGCCCGGCCGGGTCGGGCCGGGGCGGTCGTCGACCGTCCACCCGGGAGCGATCCGGGTCGCCGGTGCGGTGCTGGCGATCGCCGGGCTGGCCGGGCTGATCCTCACCCCGGCCGCGGTGCTCGCCCCGGCGAACGCGGCGCCGGACACCGGCTCGGCCGTCACGGTCGCCGGGCACGGGCCGTTCGCCGACCTGCGGGTGACGGTCAGCCAGACCAGGGACCTGATCAACCAGACGGTCAAGGTGAGCTGGACCGGCGGCACGCCCACCGAGCCGCGCAACGGCTCGAACTTCTCGCTGAACTACCTGCAGATCATGCAGTGCTGGGGCGACGCGGCGGACGGGCCGACCCGTGAGCAGTGCGAGTTCGGCGCCACCCAGGGGCTGCCGGGCAGTGACCTCGGCGGCTACTACGCCTCCACCCGGGCCGCGCGGACGCCGTTCGTCACCGACCCGAACGAGCACACCTACCTGCCGACGCCGGCGAACCCCACGCCGTACGTGCCGTTCCGCTCGGTGACCGGCAAGACGGTGGACATCAACGGACCGACCAACGAGTTCTACGACTCGTTCTCGTCCAACGAGCAGCCGTTCGCGCGGACGTACAGCAACGGCGCCGGGCAGGGCTTCTTCGAGGTGCTGACCAGCCGGGAGGCGCCCGGGCTGGGCTGCGGGGCGCCGCAGACGGTGGCCGGCGGCACGGTCGGCCGGTCCTGCTGGCTGGTCGTGGTGCCGCGCGCCAGCACCGACGCGGACGGCAGCACCCGCACCGCGGACAACGTGAACCGGCTGGACTCCTCGCCGCTGAGCCAGTCCAACTGGGATCAGCGGCTGGTGGTGAAGCTGGAGTTCGCGCCGATCGGCGGCGCCTGCTCGATCGGCACCGCGGAGCGGCCGACCGCCGGGCAGGAGGTGGTCGCCGAGGCGGTGACCCGCTGGCAGCCGGCGCTCTGCGCGCTCACCGGCCGGAACTTCGGCTACTCGCAGGTGCCCGACGACATCGCCCGGCACCAGCTCGGCACCGACGCGCCCGGGCTGGAGTTCGTGTCCCGCCCGGCCACCGGCGACACGCTGCCGACCGGCCGGCTGCCGGTGTACGCGCCGGTCGCCGTCAGCGGCCTGGTGATCGCGTTCAACGTGGACCGGATGACCGGCATCGCCGCGCCGCCGGACGTGAAGGCCGGCGACGGCGCGCGGATGCCGACGCTCAACCTGAACGCCCGGCTGGTAGCCAAGCTGCTCACCCAGTCCTACCGCTGGGATGTGGCCGACGAGGCGACGACGGTGCCGAAGACCAACCCGAACGAGTTGACCGTCGACCCGGAGTTCCTCGACCTGAACCCGGACTTCAAGGCGCCGATCCGGCTGCTGCAGCCGGGCCTGTCGAACATGTTGCTCCCGTTCGGACAGTCCGACGGCTACCGGCAGATCTGGGACTGGGTGAACGCGGACCCGGCCGCGAAGGCGTTCCTGTCCGGCACGCCCGATCCACACAAGATGGTGGTCAATCCCGGGTACAAGCTCGGCAGCACGCTCGCCCTGCCGCGCTCCGACTTCCCGAAGACCGACCCGTACTGCCGGGAGTTCCCGGGCACCACGCCGGCCCGGCCGGAGCTGTGCACGCTGGACCTGCACCCGTACGCGGCGGACATGCACGACGCGGCCCGGTCGGCCAGCCGCGGCGACCCGCTGCTGCGCACGGTGTGGGACCCGACCTCGCAGCCGCCGAGCTACAAGCGCGGGCCGGCGCAGTCCATCGGCTCGCGCCGGATGCTCGCGGTCACCGACGCGGCGACCGCGGCCCGGTTCGACCTGCCGGTGGCCCGGCTGCAGAACGCGTCCGGCACGTTCGTCGAGCCGGCCGCGGCGAACCTGCTGGCCGGGCTGGCGCAGATGAAGCCCGGCTCGGTGCCGTCCGTCCGCGAGCCGAACCCGCGGGTGACCGGACCGGACGCCTACCCGCTGACCACGGTGACCTACGCCAGCACCGTGCCCGCGGCGCTGGACGCGGCGGCGCGCAGGGACTACGCCGCGTTCCTGGACTACGCGTCCGGCCCCGGGCAGGAGCCGGGGCTGTCCCCGGGCCTGCTCTCGCCGGGCTACGCGCCGCTGCCGGCCGACCTGCGCGCGCAGACCAAGGCGGCCGCCGGCGCGCTGCTGCGGTACCGGCCACCGGTCGCCGCCACCAGCACCGGACCGTCCACGTCGGACGTCGACGACGGCGCGGCCGGCGGCTCGGGCGACGGGGGCGGCGGCGGCGACGGATCGGCCGGGAACGGCGGGAACGGCGGCGGTGCCGGGCCCAGCCCGACCGCCGCGGCCCGCGGCCCTGCTGGACCGGCTCCGGCCCCGGTCACCGCCTCGCCGCGGCGCACGGTGCCGGTCGCCCAGCAGCGCACCCAGCCGCTGCAACTGACCGGCGCGCGGTTCGCGCTGCTGGCCATCTCGATTCTCGGCGGGCTGGCCGCTGGCGCTGGGCCGACCCTCCTCCGGTACGCCACCAGGGCGAGGAGGTGATCGAAGGCAGATAGCACGTCCGTTGTTCACCCGGGCTTGTGACCCGAGCCCCGGGCCGTGCAGGCCGCCGGACCATCACTCCGGCAACGTGAACAGAAGGGACAGTACACAGTGAACAGAAGGTCTCGCTTGCTGGGTCTCGCCGCAGGCGTGAGCCTGCTTCTCATCGCCGTCGGCGCGGGCACCGCGCAGGCCGACCCGGTCGGCGCGCCGAGCCCACGCGATCTGGTCGGTGTCGGCTCGGACACCACCGAAGCGGTGATGAACCCGGTCTCCGAGGTGCCGTTCAGCGGCGACGGGGTCAAGCACCTCGGTTCCTTCAACGCGGTCGGCTCCGCGACCATCAACACCGGTCGCGCCGGCTGCGCCGCGATCGCCCGGCCCAACGGCTCCACCGCCGGGCGCAACGCACTGATCAACTCGCTCAACGCCGGGGACAACTGCATCCAGTACGCCCGCAGCTCGTCCGGCCCGGTCACCACCACGCCGGCGCTGAAGTGGGCGGAGTTCGCCATTGACGGGGTGTCGTACGCGGTCACCCCGAACAGCAACATCCCGCGCCGGCTCTCCCGGGCCGACGTGACCGCCATCTACAACTGCCAGGGCGACCCGGCCTGGACCCCGCTCATCCCGCAAGCCGGCTCGGGTACCCGGGCGTTCTGGCTGAGCTTCGTCGGCCTCACCGAGACGACGATCCCGGCCTGCGTGAAGGACACCGTGCCGGCCGCCGGTGGCGGCAACACCCCGGTCGAGGAGCACGACGGCCGCGTTCTGGACAACAACCGGATCGTGCCGTTCTCGATCGCGCAGTACATCTCCCAGGTCACCCAGAACCAGCAGGACCGGCACGGCCAGGCGCTGCTCGGCGTGATCGACGGCACCCCGCCGATCCTGCTGAACAGCGCGGTGCCCGGAAACCGCAAGGTCTACAACATCATCCCGGACGCCCAGACCGGCAACGCGCTCTACCAGGCCGCGTTCATCGGCCCGAACTCCCACGTCTGCCGGCAGTCCTCGATCATCACGCAGTTCGGCTTCGGTATCGACCCGACCTGCGGCACCCTCACGCCCTGACCGGCACCCGGACATAGAACCCTTACCAGGAAGGCAGAAATGAGAATCAGACTGTCCAGGGTGTTAGCCGCGGGAGCGGCCACGCTGGTGGCCACCGGGGCCGCCGTGCTCGGCACCGCGCTGAGCGCCAGCGCCGCCGATATCGGCACGCTGACGGTGAACCCGGCCACCGGCGGGGACGACTCGCCGCTGTCGGTCAGCACCAGCGGTACCTGCCCGACGAACGCGACCACGATCCAGGTCACGATCAAGGGCACCGGCTTCCCGGCGGCCGGCTTCAACATCGTCGGCGCCACCTCGCTGGCGAACGTGCCGACCAACCCGGGCGGCGGCTACGACATCATCGTCAGCGACACGCTGCGCAACTACGCCGCGCAGCAGACCCCGCCGGCGACGCTGGCCGGCAACTACACCATCACCGCGGTCTGCCGGACCGCGCTGAGCGCCACCAGCCTCGGTGACTTCCCCGGTGTCATCCAGTTCACCAGCCCGACGACGTACATCACGCCGGCGCCGGCACTGCGCGACACCACCACCACGCTGACCGCCAGCGCGAGCTCGATCCAGCCGGGTGACCCGGTCACGTTCACCGCGACCGTGGCCCCGGCCACCGGCACCGGCAGCCCGAGCGGCACCGTGCAGTTCAAGGACGGTGCCACCAACCTGGGTGCCGCGGTGGCGGTGACCGGCGGTTCCGCCGCGCTCACCAGCACCGCGCTGACCAGCCTGGGCGACCACGCCGTCACCGCTGTCTACAGTGGAGACAGCACCTTCGGCACGTCCACCTCGGCGGCCACCCACGTGACCGTCGCGACCGCGCCGCTGCGGGCCACCAACACCGCGATCACGGTGAACCCGGGTGGTCCGGTCGACCCGGGCACCGAGGTCACGCTGACCGCGACGGTGACCCCGGCGACGGGCACCGGCACCCCCGCGGGCACCGTCCAGTTCAAGGACGGCGCCAACAACGTCGGCGCCGCGGTGGCGCTGACCGGCGGCTCGGCGACGGCCAGCACCACCGGCCTCGCGCCGGGCAACCACCAGCTCACCGCTGTCTACAGTGGAGACCCGACGTTCGCCGGCTCCACCTCGGCGGCGGCGGCGCTGGTGGTCAACCCCCCGGCGAACGGCGCGCAGGAGACCATCAGCGTCACGGTTCCGGCCGGCGCGCTGTCGCTGACCGTCGCCAACGCCTCGGTCACCCTGCCCGACCTGCAGTTGAACCCGCAGAACACGATGTTCAGCACCACCGGGCCGATCAACCCGGCGACCGTGACCGACACCCGCGCCGGCAACCCCGGCTGGAGCGTGTCCGGCCAGGTCTCCGACTTCACCGGCCCGGGCTCGATCAACGCGGCCAACCTCGGTTGGTCGCCGACGGTCGTGGACAAGGCCGCCGGCCAGACCGTGACCGCCGGCGGCGTCGTCACAGCGGCCAGCGGTATCGCGCCGGGGGCGTCCCCGGCCGACCCGGGCCACGGACTGAAGACGGCCCGCACGCTGGCCACCGCCACGCCGGGCGCCGGCTTGGGCACCGCGCACATCAGCGCGGGCCTGACGCTGAACGCCCCGACGTCGACGCCGGCCGGCACGTACACCGCAACGCTCACCCTCACCGCAATCTGATCCACCGCCAGTAGGGCGGCGGGGCCGGCCGCAGTGGCCGGCCCCGCTGTCCGGTAACAGCCGCCGCACCGATCGGCCGGCCCGGCGGATGCCAGCCGGCCAGGGATCTCGGAAGGATCCGGATGAACCGTCATCGTCCACAGTGCACCGCCGCGGTGCCGGCACGGCCGGTACGGCGGGCCGGGCGGCGCCTGCTGGGCGGCGCGGCCACCCTGCTCGCCGCCGCCGGCCTGACCACGGCCACCCTGGTCGCCGGCGCCGGCACGGCGGCTGCCGCGCCGGCCGCACCGGCGCCGGCCAGCCAGGCGCAGACCTTCGGCGTGCAGCCGGCCAGCGCCACCAAGCCGGACCGGCGGCCGAACTTCACCTACACCGCGAGCCCCGGCGGGATACTCACCGACCACCTCGCGGTCTCCAACATCAGCCTGAAGCCGCTGACCCTCCGGGTGTACGCGCGGGACGCGTTCAACACCCCGGACGGCGGGTTCGACGTACTCACCGCCAGCCGCAAGGCGGTCGACGTCGGCGCCTGGGTGACCGTCGACAGTGGACTGGTCACGGTGCCGGCCCGGTCGAAGAAGATCGTGTCCTTCCGGCTGAAGGTGCCGGCGAACGCGACGCCGGGCGACCACGTCGGCGGCATCGTCGCCTCGCTCACCAGCGTGACCCGCAACAAGGACGGCAACCCGGTCACCCTCGACCAGCGCGTCGGCGCCCGCGTCTACCTGCGGGTGACCGGGCCGCTGAAGCCGAACCTGACCGTCACCGGCATGCGCACCGACTACCGCGGCACCGCGAACCCGGCCGGCTGCGGCGACCTCGGCGTCTCGTACCAGGTGCACAACGGGGGCAACGTCCGCCTCTCCGGGCACCAGCGGGTGCGGGTGAGCGGCCCGTTCGGCTCCGGCGCGAAGACGCAGGACGTCGCCGACCTGCCGGAGCTGCTGCCCGGCAACGTGGTCACCGTCAGCACCACCGTCCATTGTGTCCGTCCCACCGTACGGGTCCAGGCGACCGCCACGGTCAACCCGATGCTGCCGGCCGGCGATATCAGCGCCGCCGCCCCGTCCGCCGTCGGCCACAGCGGATTCTGGGCGCTGCCCTGGGTCGGCGTCGGCATGCTGCTCGTGCTGCTCGTCCTCGGCGGGCTCTACTGGCGCCAGCGCCGGCGCGACCAACCGACCCCGGTCCCGGCACCGGACCGTCCACTTGCGAGCGCGCCCAGCTCGGCCGGCGACGATGGCTGATCCGGTGGCGCGCCGGCTGCTGGCCGGTGCCGTGCTCGGCCTGGGCCTGCTCGGGGTCGGGCTGGCCGGCGCCGCGCCGGCGGCCGCCGACGGGTCGCTGGCGGTGAGCCCGGCGAAGGGCGCCGACGACACACCGATGCAGGTCGCCACGTCCGGCGGCTGCCCGTCGCCGGCCACCAACGTGCTGGCCCGGATCTACGGCCCCGGCTTCGGCCGGGACGGCGAGAACGTCGTCGGCAACACGCCGCTCGGCCGGTACGACCAGCCGATCGTGCTGCCGCTGAGCCAGACGCTGCGCGCGTCGGCCGCGGCGCAGACCCCGCCGGTCACCCTGCACGGCGTCTACACCCTGGTCGTCAGCTGCCGGCTGCCGCTGAAGCCGGCCAGCTACATCGACTACGTCGGCTCGATCGAGTTCACCACCCCGCACAGCTACCGGCTCAGCGCGAAACGCGCCGCGCTGCCGGCGGGGCCACGAGCCACCCCCGACCCGCCCGGCCACGCCACCCGCACCATCGCACCGGCCACGCCACCGTCCACAGTGGACGTCGCGGCGCCGGCCGGCGGGCAGCACCGGGTCGACGCGCTGCTGATCGGGCTGGCCGCCCTCGGCGTCGCCGTGCTCGCCGCGTTCGGCCTGCAGCCCATCTGGGCCCGCCGCCGCGCCGCCGCCGGGTCGGCACAGACCGCCGGGTCGACCAGAGCTCCGGCGGGTACGGCCACGGCCGGCAGCCGCACGAAACGGGTGGGCTCGGGCTCGACCGCGAAAGCCGGGACGGCCCGCACAGCCGCGTCGGCCAAGGCCGGGACGGCGGGCATCGCCGCGCCCACCAAGGTCGGGACGGCCCGGACGGCGGCGTCGGCCAAGGCCGGGGTGGCGGGCACAGCCGCGTCGGCCAGGGCCGGGACAGTGGCTGGGGTCGGCAGGGCGGCCGGTGCGAGACCGGCGGTGAGCCGCCGGCGGGCGGGCCGGCCGGAGTCGACCGCGACGGCGACCGCGGCCGCCGCCGCCACCCGGGCGGCCGAGGCGAAGGCGGCGGCCGACGTCGCGGTCGCCGCTGCCGAGGCGGCTGCCGCGGAAGCGGAAGCGGCCGCGGCCGAAGCCCAGGCAGCCGAAACGGCCGCCGCTCTGGCCCGCAGCCGGCCGACCCGCCCGGCCGGCGGCAGAGCCAGCAACAGGGCAAGTAACAGGGCCGGCGGCGGGGCCGGGGCGACACGTGACGCGGCCGAACCCACCAGTGGCGCCGGCGACTCCGAGGCTGCCCCGGCGGGCCGTGGCCCGAAGGCCGCCGGCACCCGGGCCGGCGCGAAGCGCCAGTGACGACAAGCAGCGATAGAGGGGATCGAATGTCGACGACAACGCTCCGCAGGTTCGCGCTGGCCGGCGCGACGGCGCTGGTGATCCCGGTGACCGTGCTCGCCAGCGGCCTCAGCGCGCACGCCGACAGCATCGGAACGCTCGCGGTCGTGCCGGCCGCCGGCGGAGACGACAGCCCGCTGTCCGTGAACACCAGCGGCACCTGCCCGGACACCGCGAACACCTACCAGGTCACGATCTCCGGGACGGGTTTCCCGACCGCCGGGTTCAACATCGTCGGCGCCACCCCGCTGGCCAACGTCCCGCCCGGGCCGACCGGCGGCTACGAGGTCATCGTCGGCCAGACGCTGCGCGACTACGCCGCCCAGCAGACCCCGCCGGCCACCCTGAGCGGCCAGTACAACCTGGCGTTCGTCTGCCGCACGGCGCTCAGCGGCGCCAGCCTGGGCGACTTCACCGGCGCGATCTTCTTCGACACCCCGACCACGTACCACTCGGTCGGCGACCCGACCGGGACGCCGACGCCGACCGAGACGCCCACGCCAACACCCACGGAGACGCCGACCCCGACCGAGACGCCCACGCCCACCGAGACGCCGACCCCGACGGGTACCGGCGGCCAGCAGATCGGCGTTGCGGTCGGTTCCGGTGGCGGTACCGGGGGCGGCGGCACCGGCGGTGGCGGCTCGGCCGATCGACTGCCGAACACCGGCCCGATGGAGGTGTCGGAACTCGTGGTGCTCGGCCTCTGGCTGATCGTCGCCGGCGCGCTAACCGCCGCCCTCGGCCGGTCCCGCCGCCGACCCGCCCCGGCCGCGCGGAGCGGACCCCGTTGAGCCAGCCCCAACCGACCCCGCTGCACCTGGTCCCGGCCGGGGACGCTGCCCTAGCTGAGGACGCTGCCCTGGCCGGGGACGCTGCCCTGGCTGGGGACGCTGCCCTGGCTGGGGACGCTGCCCTGGCTGGGGACGCTGCCCTGGCTGGGGACGCTGCCCTGGCTGGGGACGCTGCCCTGGCCGGGGACGCTGCCCTGGCCGGGGACGCTGCCCTGGCCGGGGACGCTGCCCTGGCCGGGGACGCTGCCCTGGCCGGGGACGCTGCCCTGGCCGGGGACGCTGCTCTAGCCAGGGACACCGCTCCGGCACCGGGGGATCCAGGCGCCGCTACCGCCGCTCCTGCGCCGGCCGACCCGCCTGGTCCCGCCGCCGACCCAGCCGATAGCGGCGAGTCCGGCGACGTGGGGGAGACCGGCAACCCCGGCGGGGCCGGGGCAGCGCAGGCGGCGGCCGGGGGAGTGCCAGCGGCGGCGCCGGCCCGGGCGGGCTGGGAGGTGGCCGGCGTCGCGCTGTGCCTGCTGGCGGTGCTGACCGCCGGCTTCGTCGCGGACCTGCTGCTGCTCGGCGCGCTGCGGCACAACCGGGACCAGCAGACCAGCTACGCCGAGCTGCGGCACGCGCTGGCCAACGGAACCGCCCCGGTCGGCCAAGCCGACCAGGACGGTGCGATCTACCCGCTCGGCACCCCGGTCGCGCTGCTCGACCTGCCGCAGGTCGGGCTGCGCGAGGTGATCCTGGAGGGCACCACGGCCGGCGTGCTGCGCGGCGGGCCCGGGCACCTGCGCGACACCCCGCTGCCCGGCCAGGCCGGCACCGCCGTGATCATGGGCCGGCGGGCGGCGTACGGCGGGCCGTTCCGGCACCTGGACGAGCTGCGCGTCGGCGACACGTTCACCGTCACCACCGGGCAGGGCGAGCAGGTGTACCGGGTGATCGACCTGCGCCGGGCCGGCGACCCGCAGCCGCCGGCGCTCGGGGCCGGGCAGGGCCGGCTCACCCTGACCACCACCGACGGCTCCTCGCTGCTGCCCAACGGGGTGCTGCGGGTGGACGCCGACCTGACGTCCGGCGCCCAGCCGACCCCGCCGCGGGTCCTGGACCGCGCCGCCACCCCGCCGGCCGAGCAGCCGATGGGCACCGACCGGTCGGTGTGGGTCCCGCTGGTGTTCTGGGCGCAGGGCCTGCTGCTGGCCGCGGTCGCGGTGACCTGGGCACGGGCCCGCTGGGGCCGCTGGCAGGCGTGGATCGTCGGCGTCCCGGTGCTGGCCGCGCTCGGGCTGGCGGTCGCCGACCAGGCCATCGGCCTGCTGCCCAACCTGATCTGAGCCCGTACCGCCGCCCGCCGACCGTGACCGACAGGGAGCCCGCCAAGTGACCACAGTGGACGAAACCGCGACCCGGCCGGCCGCTGGCCAGCATTCCCGGCCGGTGGACGTCGCGGGCCTGGAGGCGCGCCGGGTGTCGGCCTGGTTCGGCGACCACAAGGTGCTGGACCGGGTGTCGCTGTCGATGCCGGGCGGCCGGGTGACCGCGCTGATCGGGCCGTCCGGCTGCGGCAAGTCGACGTTCCTGCGGGTGCTGAACCGGATGCACGAGCTGGTGCCGTCGGCCACCCTGGCCGGGGAGGTGCTGCTGGCCGGCGACGACATCTACGACCCGGCCCGGCGGCTGACCGACGCGCGGCGGCAGATCGGGATGGTGTTCCAGAAGCCGAACCCGTTCCCGGCCATGTCCATCTACGACAACGTGACCGCCGGCCTGAAGCTGACCGGGGTCCGGCTCGGCCGCGGCGACCGGGACGCGCTGGTCGAGCGCTGCCTGACCCGCGCCGGCCTGTGGCGCGAGGTCGCGGACCGGCTGCGGCAGCCCGGGGGAGCCCTGTCCGGCGGCCAGCAGCAGCGGCTGTGCATCGCCCGCTCGCTCGCCGTGCAGCCGCGGGTGCTGCTGATGGACGAGCCGTGCTCGGCGCTGGACCCGACCTCCACCCGGCGGATCGAGGAGACGATCCGGCAGCTGGCCGCCGAGGTGACGATCGTGATCGTCACCCACAACATGCAGCAGGCGGCCCGGATCTCCGACCAGTGCGCGTTCTTCCTGGCCGAGTCCGGCCAGCCCGGCGTGATCGTCGAGCACGGCCCCACCACGCGGATCTTCGAGCTGCCCAGCGACCCGCGCACCGCCGACTACGTACACGGGCGATTCGGGTGACCCCTCGCCGCTATCCGGGTGGTGGGGAAGCGGACGGTACAGTCACCCACAGGGGGTAGTCGGACCAGTGGGCGGTGACGATGTCGAACAGCGATGAGGACCACGCCGACGATCAGGCACCCGGTGAACGGCTGCGGAGACTGCGCCGTTGGCGCGGCATGGAACAAGCCGCACTCGCCAATCTGGTTGGCCGTTCGCAGAGCTGGCTGAGCAAGGTCGAGTCCGGCACGACGCCGCTGCTACGCACCGTTGACGTTGAGGCGCTGGCGAGCGTCCTGCAAGTGCACCCGGACGAGCTGACCGGTCGCCCACACCGGTCGTCGGGGGGCAAGCCGAGTCACGACGTTGACGTGATGGTTCCGGCGATCCGCCGCGCGCTGGTCGACGTGGTGCCCGACGGTCGCCCGGTTCCGGTGGCCGAGTTGAGCCGGCGCGTGCAGACCGCCATCGCCTCGATGTGGCGCACCGGGTCGATGGGTGAGCTGGCCGCGCAACTTCCGGCGCTGCTGAGAGCCGTACGGCTGGCCGCGGAGTCCAGCGGCGGCGAGGACGACCACGCCCAATCGCTGCAACTGCTCGCCGTGACGACCTCCACCGCGTTCCCGCTGCTCAAGCACTGCGGGCACGTGGACCTGGCGCTGCTCACCGAGAAGATGTGCGCGTCGGCAGCAGCCGAGCTGGACGATCCCGTCTGGCGCGCCTACGCCGGCATCCGTCGCAGCCACTCGCTCATCCCGGTCAATGCTCCGGACCGGGCCTTGGTCATCTCCCGGGAGGCGGCCGACCTGGTCGAGCCGTACGTCGGGAGCAGCGACGCGGCCCGGCGGGTGTACGGGTTCGCGCACCTGGTCAGCGCGGTCTGGGCGGCGCAGTCCTACCTCGCCGACGACGCCGAGCAGCACCTGCGGGAGGCCGACCGCACCGCGGCCACCGTGGCCGACGGCGACTTCTGGGACCTGTTCTTCGGCCCGACGAACGCCGCCATCCACCGGACCCAGGTCGCGGCCACGCTGGGGCGTGGTGACGAGCTTCCGGCCCTGGCCGCTGGGATCGACGAGGCCGCCGTCCCCGGTGCTGTCCAGCGCTGCTATCTGCACACGAACATCGCCCTGGGGCTCGCGCAGGTCCGCGGCCGCGCCGACGACGCGGTGCGAGAACTACGGGTGGCTGAGGAGATCGCCCCGATGCGGCTGCGTACGCGCTCGGCGATCGTGCCCGGTCTGGTCATGCAGCTTCTCGGCAAGCCGATGCGGGCCTCGTCGCTGCGGGAGCTTCGCGGACTCGCGTACCGGGTCGGCATCGGCGCGTAGCCGGTCATATTCCATACGTAATACCGGCGCGGAGGCACGTCCTTACGGTTCCGCCCATGGTCGAGCTGCGGGTTGCACAGAACGGCGACGAGTTCGCCCAGCGGGGGCGCCGGCAACCGTTCCTTGCACCTAACACCGCAGGAGCGACCGACGCCACCCGGCGGTTCCCATACGGCGGGCTCAGCGGCGAGGTCCGACTGTTGATCACTGATCCACTGCATCCGGTTGTGGAGTGCACGGTAGGGCCGTTGAAGGCTTGGTATCCGGGTGGCCTGACCGTCTTCGGTGTCTCGCCTGTCGGCGGCGCGGTGCCCCCGCCGTCCCTGGAGAGGGTGCTCGTCTGTCCCGCGACGGATGATGCCCGCTTCCCCTCGGCGCTCGCCGAACTGATCGGCCGCTATCGGATCGATGTCGTGTTGCCCTGGACTGATGCGGACGCCCTGGTTGTCTCGCGCCATGCGCCGGAGTTGACTGCCGTGGGCGCCCAGGTCGCCTGTGCCCCAGCGGCCCTGGTGCGGCTGGCGTGCGACAAGTGGGCGACGTTGCGGAGGTTGGCAGAGCTGGGTGTGCCGGTCCCGGCGACCTACCTGGCGCGATCGGCGGGTGAGTTGGCGGACGCCGCTGGAGAGCTGGGTTACCCGGCCCGGTCGCTGATGGTGAAACCGCGGGGTCTTGCCGGTGGTCGGGGGGTCTGGTCGGTCCGGTCCACTGTGGACTTGACCTGCACCAGCCCTCGTCCCCGGCTGCCGCTGGAGGCTATCCACGCAGCAGTGTCCATGATGGACGGTCCGGTCGAGATTCTGGTCCAGGAAGAGGTTCCCGGCGTGGACATCAGCGTCGACGTCCTCGCCGTTGACGGCAAGATCGCTGGGCTTGCGGCGCGGACGCGGACGGAAGTGCTCGGCGGCTTGTGTGTGCAGGGCACGGTGGCGCCGGGTTGGCCCGAACTCGATCAGACGGTCGAGCGGGTGATAGCCGGTCTGGGCTGGTCGCAGCTGGCGAACGTGCAACTGATCGCCGACCCCGGCACCGGCGCGGTCAAGGTCTACGAGATCAACGGCCGGGCCGCAGGCTCGCTCGGTCTGAGCTCGCATGCCGGTGTTGACCTGCTGGCGACGGCGCTTGAGTACGCCCGGTCCGGCAGACTGCCGGAGCGGTCGCTCCGGGTCGGGGCCGCGGTGGGGTTCCGCCGGTACTGGCAGGACCTGACATGGCCGCTGTGAACCTGACTGCGGACCTGGCCGACCTCACCGAATGGGTGGGCGACGCGCCGCCATCGGCTCGGGTAACCGTGCTGGACGAGACCGGCGGCGGACGCCGCTGCCACAAGCAGCGCGCCGCCGATGCCGTCGTTCTGACTGCCGCCGCGGCCGGTCACGCGCAGGTGACGGCTGGCTCGTGCGGCAACTACGGTGTCGCACTGGCCGTGGCCGCCACGCGTCTGGACCTGGCTGCCATCATCGTCGTCCCGACGTCGTACGGGCAGGCCGACACACGCCGGATGCGTGACCTCGGCGCGCAGGTGATCCCGTCCGGCGATACCTACGAGGATGCCGTCGCCGCCAGTCGGCGGCTCGCTGAGGGCGGTGGCGTGGCCGACGCCAATATCGATGGGCCGTTCGGCGCGGTCGCCGCCGCCGCCCTCGGCGAGATCGTCACTGGGCTCGACGCCATTGCAGGCGGGCCACCAGTTGGGCTCTGGGTGCCGATGGGCAACGGCACGACGGTAACCGCGGTTGCTGAGGCGATCCGGCGGCGAGGCTGGGCTACCCGCGTCTTCGGCGCGTCCAGCTCGGGAAACAACTCGGTCCTCCACTCATGGCCGTCCCGCCAGCACCGCCCGATCTCGCCGAGCATCCTCACTCCGACCGCGACGAACGAGCCGCTGGTCAACTGGGACGCCCTGCACGGTCAGCAGGCGCTGGACCTCCTGCACGCGACGGCCGGCAGGGCCGTCGCGGTGACCGATACGCAGCTT
Organism: uncultured Actinomycetota bacterium; assembly: GCA_963714145.1. GTDB lineage: Bacteria > Actinomycetota > Actinomycetes > Mycobacteriales > CADCTP01 > JBBWZH01. The sequence goes on from OY970235.1 coordinate 2,252,222, forward strand.
GAATCGGCACGTCGCACCCTGCGCCGGGCCGGCTTCACCACCTCGCCGGCGGGCGCGGCCGGGCTCGCCGCGTTGCTGCTCGCATCGGCGGGCACCGGTCTGACAGGGGGTAGTCATGTGGCAGTCTTGACCGGCTGAGAACGGCCCCGTGGGCCGCCAGCGGAGCACGGCCGGGCCACCGACGTTCGGCGCCGGACGTAGCGATTCAACCCTGGAAGGAAGGTTTCTCGTGTCCACGTCGATCTTGGTGACCGGCGCAGCCGGGTTCATCGGCTCCAACTTCACCCGGTACTGGGCCACCCAGCACCCAGACGACCGCATCGTCGCGCTCGACGCGCTGACCTACGCCGGGTGCCGGGAAAACCTGAACGACCTCGGCAGCCGCGTCGCGTTCGTGCACGCCGACATCCGGGACCAGCCGGCGATCGAAGCCGCCCTTCGCGAGCACTCGGTGGACATTGTGGTCAACTTCGCCGCCGAGTCGCACAACAGCTACGCGATCGTCCGGCCCGGGGAGTTCTTCTCCACCAACGTGCTGGGCACGCAAACGTTGCTGGAGGCCGCTCGGCGGGTTGGGATGGGCCGGTTCCACCACATCAGCACCTGCGAGGTCTACGGCGACATGGACCTCGACGACCCCGGCGCGTTCACCGAGTCCTCGCCCTACCGGCCCCGGACGCCGTACAACGCGGCCAAGGCCGGCGGTGACCACGCCGTGCGCGCCTACCACCACACGTACGACCTGCCGGTCACGATCACGAACTGCTCGAACAACTACGGCCCCTACCAGTTCCCGGAAAAGGTCATCCCGCTGTTCATCACGCGCGCGCTGCAGGACCAGCCGCTGCCGCTGTACGCCTCGACCGCCAACCGGCGGGAGTGGCTGCACGTCGACGACCACTGCCGCGCGGTCGAAGCCGTCCTCGACCGCGGCACGATCGGGGAGACCTACCACGTCGGCTCCGGCTTCGAGGCCGACATCACCACCATCGCCGACACCGTGCTCGCCGAACTCGGCCTGCCCGACACGCTCAAGACGATCGTCCCGGACCGGCCCTCACACGACCGCCGGTACCTGCTGGACTCCACCAAGCTGCGCACCGAGCTGGGCTGGGCGCCGCAGGTCGGCTGGGCCGACGGCATGAAGGCCACCGTCGCCTGGTACCGCGACAACGAAGCCTGGTGGCGCCCGCTGCTCGACCGGCGCCCGGTCGACGAGAGCGCCACCGACTGGCAGCAGCCCCAGTAACCGGAACGATGACATGACGCCGGCTGTGACCGACCCGGCAACCTGGATCGATCACAGCTGGCTCATCACCGGCACCGGCGTGCTGTTCTGCATCGCCGGCAGCACCCACACCACCAGCGCCGTCGCCGGCTGCGCCTACTACCTGCGCGACAACGTCGCCGCCGATATCAGTAGCCGCCTCGGCCTCGCCCCGGCGCGATCCGACCGCGGGCTGACCTACGCCGGAGCCACCTACCGCAAGCTGCCCGACCTCGCATCGGCGACCGGGTGGCCGGCGCTGCACGCCGGCCTGCACCGCCACGGCATCACCGCGCTGCCGTGGTCCCTGCTCGCCGCCGTCGACCCCAACCGTGCCGTCGCCCACCTCGACCCCCGCGACGCCGCACGGCAGGCCATCCAGCCGCCCCTACACCGCCACCAGTGCGGGCACACCGTCCTCCGCCGTCTGCTTGCCGACCTCGACCGACCCGGCAACGGCGGCGGCGTACTCGGGCTGACCGGCAGCGCCGCGCTCGACCCCGCGCGCCTGTGCACCGCACCCGATCTCGACCTGCTGACCTACCCCGATCTCGACCTCACCGCGCTCACCGACGCCATCCACGCTAGCGGCGGCCGGTACCTCGCCGACCTGCCACCCGACGACCGCCGCCTGTCCGCCTATACCGCGTCCCGATTCCTGCCCGCCAGCCCGCGCGCCGCCGAAGCCCGCGCCCGGTTGTGGTCCCGCCGCCACGACGTCGCCTGGATCGGCAACCTCCGGCTCGACCTCACCCCCGTCCCCGACCACGCCCAGACCGCCGACCGCCTGCCTTACACCGCCGCCGACCTCGGCCCGATCACCACCACCCTCACCCTCGACATGGTCAGCCCCGGCTACCCCGCCCAGCTCACCGGCCGCACCCGGAACGGCGACCGGCTCGCCGTGCTCGTCACCGCCCGCGGCTACGACAGCGTGCTTCGGCCGAGCGACCGCATCCACCTCGCCGGCCGCCTGCACGCACACCCCGGCGAAGCCCCGTTCGCCTCCGTCGATGACCACCCCGGCCATCACCTCCACTTGGAGCCACCATGATCAATACCGTTGTTGTCGGCGCCGGCAAATGGGCCGTTGAATGCTGGTTGCCGTTGCTGACCGAACAAGCCGACCGGTACGCCGTCCGCGCCGTGGTCGACCAGCGACCCGAGGCCGCTGACGCGCTCGCCGCCGCGTTCGGTCTCAGCCCCGACCGCGCCTACCCGAATGTGACCACCGCACTCGACCACACACCCGACTTGGACGCAGGCATCGTGCTCACCGCCCCCGAGCAGCACGCCCCCGTGATCATCACCCTTGCCGAACACCGCCTGAACGTGCTGACAGAAAAGCCGCTTGCCACCACCCGCGACGAGGTCACCGCAATTGTCCGCGCCGTGGACCTGCACGGCGTCAAGGTCGCCGTCGTCCAGAACTACCGCTACGAAACCCGCATCCAGCGTTTCCGCGAGCTACTCCACAGCGGCCAGTACGGCGACCTGTCCCACCTCGTCGCCCGCTTCGCCGCCGACTACCGCAAGCCCGAATCCTGGGACGTCGGCGACGCACACCACATGCCCGACCCGCTCCTCATCGAAGGCGCCATCCACCACGTCGACATGATCCGCTACCTCAGCGGCCACGAAATCGCCAGCGTCACCGCCATGACCCGCAACCCACCCTGGTCATCCTTCGCCGGCCCCGCCGTCGCAGGCATCCTGCTCCGCCTCGACAACGACGCCATCGCCATCTACGAAGGCACCCTGCTCGCCGCCGGAGAACAACGCCGCTGGCACCGCGAGCAGTACCGCGCCGAATGCGCCAACGCCACCATCACCCTCCGCGCCGACACCATCGACATCCACGGCACTGGCCGACACACCACCCTCCCCACCCCCGCCGACCACCCCCGCCACGGCCACCGCCGCATCACCACCGACTTCGCCGCCTGGCTCGCCGGCGGCCCACCCCCCGACACCCACCTCGCCGACAACCTCCACAGCATCACCGCCGTCTTCGCCGCCCAACGCGCCGCCGAAGCCATGTCGCACAGCGCCTGAGCTGCCAGTCTTCCCAGCGCAGTGGGCAGACGACCTGGCGCAAGCCCGGGTCGACGCAGCCGGAGAAGCCCGTGCGCTCATGGCGACTATTGCCGTCCCACGCGAGCCAGCTCATCTCAACCAGCGTGTTCTTCAACGCCTCGGCGATGCGCGGTTGCTGCTAGAGCAATTCCGGCCGGTAGGGCGGCCTCCGCCGCGCTGCCCTGCTGCTGCACCGGCCCTGTGGCTATCGGGCACCGCCGTTGCTGCCGGGACGGCCCATCGCGACCGGGGACCCTCGCCTGGACAACCAGTTCACTACTGGTGGCCGCGGGTTGTCGACGGAGTACAACTCGCCGGGTAATCACCTGTTCTGGTCGTGACGGATACGTTTCGGACGATTACGGTTGTTCGTGACTGCGGCAGACTTCTCTTGAGGGAGCGGAGCATCGTGACCAGAGCAAGACTGTCCGCGGTTCTCGCCGTCGTCATCGGCATCCTGATCGTGACCGTCACCGGCGCCAACGCCGCCGTCTGGACGTCGTCGGACAAGTTCGGCCAGACCACGATCGGCAACTACACCATCCGCAACGACGTCTGGGGCGGCGGCGCCGGCCCGCAGACGATCTGGGCCAACTCCGGCAGCAACTGGGGCCTCACCGCCAACCACCCGAACACCGGCGGGGTCAAGGCGTACGGCCACTCGGCCCGCACGATCAACCGCCGGCTCAGCGCGATGACCCGGCTGTCGAGCAGCTTCAACGTGTCCGTGCCGGCCAGCGGCGCGTACACCACGGCGTACGACATCTGGGCCAACAACAACGCGTTCGAGGTCATGCTCTGGATGAACAAGACCGGCCCGGTCGGGCCGTTGGGCGCCAGGCAGACCAGCGCGAGTGTCGGTGGCCACAGCTGGGACGTGTTCAGCGGCTCGAACGGCGCCAACCAGGTGTTCTCGTTCGTCCGGCAGGGCAACACGAGCTCGGCCACGGTCGATGTGCGGGCCGTGCTCAACTGGATCAGGTCCCGCGGCTGGTTCGGTGACGTCGTGGTCAGCGAGGTCCAGTTCGGCTTCGAGATCACCTCGTCCGCCGGCGGCCTGAACTTCACCAGCAACAGCTACGGGGTCACCGCCGGCTGACGCGCGCCCGCCGGGCACGGTCCACCGACCGTGCCCGGCCAGGGCCCGGCCGGCCGGGGATCAGCCGGACCCGTCGAGCCGGCGCTGGACGCGGTCGGCCTCGACGGTCCGGTCCTGGTCCCGGTACAGCGCCAGCGCGCGGCGCCAGGCTGCCCGGGCGGCGGTCGGCTGGCCCAGCGCGGCGTGCGCGGCGCCGAGCTGCTCGAGGATGTCGGCGCCCTGGTAGGTGTTGCCCACCTCGAGCAGCAGCCCGGCGGACCGCTCGAAGTGCCCGACCGCGTCCGCGTACCGGCCGGTGTGCTGGGCGATGTAGCCGAGGCTGTCCAGAGTGGACGCCTCGCCGGCCCGGTCCTGGTGCCGCTGGTAGAGCGCCAGCGCGGCCTCGCAGTGCGCGCGGGCCTGCTCGTAGCGGCCGAGCTTGGCGCTGAACCAGCCGATCGCGTTGCGCGCCATGGCCTGCCGCACCGGGTTGTCGATCTGCTCGAACAGCCGCAGCGCCTGCTCGTCCTGGGTCAGCGCCTGCTCCCATTCCTGGCGCAGCTCGTGGATCCGGCCGAGCACGTGGTAGGTGTGCGCGGCGCCGAGCAGGTCGCCGGTCCGCCGCGCCAGCGCCAGCGCGCGGCGCAGGTGCCCGGTGGCCTCGTCGTACCGGCCGAGGTGGGCGTAGGCGGTGCCGAGCCGGCGGTGGCCGAGGATCTGCGCGGCCGGGTCGGCCAGTTGTTCGGCGGCGGCCAGGCCGGCCTGCCAGGCGGTGAACACGTCCTGCATCCGCCCCCACCGCCAGTTCGGGATGTCCAGTGCCCAGGCCAGCCGCCAGACCGCGTCGGCCCAGCCCTGCTCGACCGCCCAGCGCAGGGTGGCGGCGAGCGCCTCGTACTCGGCCTCGTACCAGGCCAGCGCCTCGGCCCGGCCGGCCAGCGGCAGCGGGGCGCTGCCGGCAGCCGGCGGGCTCAGCTCGATCGGTGCCCGGTTCGGGTCCAGCAGCTCGGCGGCGGTGACGGCGGTGTGCAGGTAGAAGTCCAGCAGCCGGCGTTGGGCCGCCGCCCGGTCCGCGGCCGGCAGGTCCCGCTCCGCCTGCTCGGCGGCGTACAGCCGGACCAGGTCATGCATCCGGTAGCGGCCGGGCCGGTGCTCCTCCACCAGGTGCGCCGCCACCAGCCGGCCGAGCAGCCGGGCCGCCACCGGGCCGGCGGCGCCGGCCAGACCGGCCACGGCCGGCGGCCCGATGTCCGGCCCGGGAGCCAGCCCGAGCAGGCCGAACAGGCCGGCCAGCGGCGGGTCGAGCGCCCGGTAGGACCAGGAGAAGACGGAGCGGACGTCCACCAGCGGGTCGCCCTCCGCGTCGAGCAGGTCCAGCCGGTGGGCCTCCTCGGCCAGCTCGGCCACCAGGTCGGTGAACGCCGCCGGGCCGCGCTGCGGCACCCGCTCGGCGGCGACCCGCAGCGCCAGCGGCAACCCGGCGCACAGCCGGACCAGCTCCGCGCAGGCGGCCGGCTCGCCCAGCACCAGCTCCGGCCCGAGCAGCCGGTCGAGCAGGTCCAGCGCCTCCGCGTCGGCCAGCCGGTCCAGCACCAGCCGCTCGGCGCCGTCCCGGGCGACCAGGCCGGCCAGGTTGTCCCGGCTGGTCACCAGCACCACGCAGCCGGCCGAGCCGGGTAGCAGCGGCCGCACCTGGTCGGCCGACCGGGCGTTGTCGAGCACGATCAGCAGCCGCCGGCCGGCCAGCTCGCTGCGGTACCGGGCCGCCCGCTGGTCGGAGTCCACCGGCACCTGCTCCACCCCGAGCGCGCGCAGGAACAGGTCGAGCGCGGCGGCCGCGGGCATCGGCTCGCCGGGGTCGTACCCGCGCAGGTTGACGTACAGCTGGCCGTCCGGGAACCGGTCGGCGACCTGGTGTGCCCAGTGCACGGCCAGCGCGGTCTTGCCGACGCCGCCGGTGCCGGCGATGGCGGTGATCACCACCGTCGAGCGGTCGCTGTCCAGCAGCCGGTCCAGCTCCTTCAGGAACGCCCGGCGGCCGGTGAACCCGGCCACGTTGGCCGGCAGCTGCCGGACCGCGCCCCCGGCCGGCCCTGGCCGCGGGGCCGGCGCGGCCGGCGGCGGACCGGCGGCCGCCTCGACGGCGCGCTCCCAGGCCGCCGCCCAGGCCCGGGCCTCCGCGGGGCCGGCGCCCAGCGCGAGCACGATCGCGTCCAGCGCGTCCGCCGGCAGCACGCTCGCCCCGGACAGGTAGGTCGCCAGCGTGCTGCGCGGCACGCCGGACGCGCGGGCGACATCCTGCAGCGAGAGCCGGGCCTTGCCGCTGCCACGCGCGGCCAGCACCCGCCAGTGATCCAGCTCGGCCAGCAGCTCCGGCCAGGTGGCCAGCCGGCCAAGCCGGGCGGCCCGGTCCGCCGGCGCTGCCACGGCACCGAGTCTCGCACAGGCAACCCTGTCACTTTCCTGGTCGGCCGTGCCCCGGCCGGGTCCCGGCCAGGCCGCGGCCCGGCCGGCCGGCTGTCCGGCGGCGTCCGGCCCTGTCCAGATTGATCCAGGAACACGGCCCCGGCGCGGGCGTGGAGGGACCGTGAGGGCGGTCGCGCGGCCATCCCCCTTCACCTTCTGCGCCGAGGAACCACGATGATCCACTGCCGCTCGCTGACCGCTGGCCTGATCCTCGCCGCGGCGAACACCTTCTTCATCCCCCTGCAGGACCCGCCGGCCCCGGGCCCGGACCGGACCGGGTCGGTACTGGCCGGGTCGGTGACGGCCGGGTCGGTGACGGCCGGCGGCCGGCCGGCACCGCTGCGGACGGCCGACGACCCGCCCGTCCCGACCGACCCGACCGTCGGCTCCGGTTCCACCCTCGGCACCGGCTGAGCCCGGCCGGCCGGCCCGGCGGAACCCGGCCGGGGCGGCGGGTTTGCCGAGCGTTGGTCGAGCGCTTCCTGATGGCTGTCCCGGCCCCGGCTAGCGTCGAGGTCGCCGCGCCGCCGGCCGGATCGGGACCGCTGCGGGCCGCCTGACCGTGGCCCCGCCGTCATCTCGCGGACAGGACGGCCGGCGACGATCGGTACACGCGCGACGACGGAGGGAGAGCCGCCGTGCTGATGCCGACCGCCGACCCGGTGGCCGTGGCTGCCGCCGCCCCCGGCCCGTATCCCAGCCCCTGTCCAGGCCCGTATCCCGGCCCGGGTCCCGGCCCGGCCTGGGTGGGCGTTGCCCGCAACGGGCTGGCCGGCGTGCTGGCCGCCGTGGTCGCGGTGCTGCTGGTCCGGCAGCGGGCGATGCTGGACGCCGGTACGGACAGCCTCGCCAGCGCCGACGCCGGGTGGCTGGCGCTGGCCGGCGCGGGCACCGTGCTGCTCTGGACCGCCGGCACGGTCAGCCAGCTCGGCTCGATACCGGCCCGGGTGCCGGTGCTGCGGCTGTTCGCCGTGCAGGTCGCGGCGACCTTCGCCAACCACCTGCTACCGGCCGGGTCCGGCGGGATGGCGGTGAACCTGCGCTTCCTGCACCGGCACGGCCTCAGCCGCGGCACCGCCGTCAGCGCGGTCGCGCTGAACCTGCTGGCCGGCCTGGTGACGCACACGGTGCTGCTGGTCACCGCCGTCCTGCTGGCGCCGGGGCCGCTGGCGGCGGCGATCAGCCGCGGCGGCGGACACCCGGGCGGGCCCGGTGGGCTCGGGCCGCACGGCGCCTGGGCGGTCGCCGCCGCCGGGCTGCTGCTCGCCGCGCTGGCGGTGTGGGGGTCCCGGCGGGCCGCCGGCTGGTGCGGCCGGACCGCCCGGCGGCTGACGGCCCGGGTGCTGGCGGATGTCGCCGGGCTGGCCGCGGTACTGCGCAGCCCGACCCGCGCCGCCCAGCTCTGGCTCGGCTCGCTGGCCGTTCCGGTGCTGCACTGCCTCACCCTGTACGCGGTGCTGCGTTCGCTGGGCGGCACCGTGCCGCTGGTCCCGCTGTCGATGGCCTACCTGGTCGCCTCCTCGGTCGCGGCGGCGATGCCGTCCCCGGGCGGCTTCGGCGCGCTGGACGTCGCGCTGGTCGCCGGGCTGGTCGCCGTCGGCGCCCCGGCCGCCGTCGCGGTCGCGACCGTGCTGACCTACCGGTTGCTCACCGTCTGGCTCCCGCTGCTGCCCGGCGCCTGCGTCCTGGCGATCCTGGTGCACCGCCGGGTGATCTGAACCCCGGCGCGGCCACGCCGGCGGGGGACGGTGGCCGGGGCGGATCAGCGGGCCGGGCCGGCGGGCAGCAGGAGGGTGAAGACCGGTCCGGGGCCGGGGCGGGTCAGGACGAGGCGGCCGCCCTCGGCTTCGGCGAGGGCCCGGGCCAGCGCGAGCCCGATGCCGTGACCGCCGGCCGGGGCCGCGCGGCGGCGGAACAGCTCGTCGCTGGGCACGGCCACGCCGGCGCCCTCGTCCGCGACGTCGACGGCGATCGCGGTGTCGGCGGGCCGGGCGGTGATCGTCACGCCGCCGGCACCGTGCCGGGCCGCGTTCGCGACCAGCACGTCGAGGATGTGCCGGGTGGCGGCGGCGGACGCGCGGGTGCCGGGTAGCCCGGGTTCGATGGACACCCGCAGCGGCCGGCCGGCGCCAGCCAACTGCCCGCGCCACTGGTTCTGCAGCTCGCCGAGCAGCGCGGGCAGGTCGGCCGGGGTGTGGGCGGTGGGTGCGTCCCGGGCGAGCGCGAGCAGCTCGTCGATGGTGCGTTCGAGCCGGTCGGCGGTCTCCAGCGCGGCGGCCACCGCGGGCCGCAGGTCAGCACCACCGCCGCCGTCCAGGGCGGTCTCCAGCCGGAGCCGGAGCCCGGTCAGCGGGGTGCGCAGCTGATGGGAGGCATCGGCGGAGAACGCCCGCTCCCGGCCGACCAGCTCGCCCAGCCGTTCGGCGGTGCGGGTCAGCGCCGCGCCGGCGGCGTCGATCTCGGCGATCCCGGCCGGCGCCGGTTGGACGGTGAAGTCGCCCTCGCCGAGCAGCTGGGCAGCGTCCACGAGCCGTTCCAGCGGCTCGGCGAGCCGGCGGGACTGGTGCCGGGCGAACAGCGCGCCGGCGGCCACGGCGCCGGCGGCCAGCCCGGTCAGGCCCAGCCAGGCCACCCCGATCTGCAGGTAGACGCCGGACGCCGGGGACGCCGCCCGGACCACGGCGACCACCCGCTCGCCGCTGGTCACCGGCACGGCGACCACGATGTCGCGGCCGCTGGCGGCACCGACCGCGCCGCTCGCGGCCTGCTCGACCGGGGCGTCGGCACGCTCCGGCCCGCGGCCCTGCAACCGCCGGCCGTCGAGGCTGTAGAGGGCGACGGCGATGTCCTCCTCGGTGGCCGGCAGCTGCGCCGGGGCGCGCCCGTTGACCAGATCCGGCGCCACCTGCACGGCGGCGGCGTCCGCGACGCGTTCGAGGTCGCCGCGTTCGTCGGAGCGGAGCAGCACCACCACGGCCACCGCGAGCGGTACCCCGAACAGGCCGATGGCGAGCGCCGCGGCGAGCACGCCGACCAGCTGGATCCTCCGCCGCATGACGCCCGCCTCCGGTCAGGATGGGTCCCGCTCCAGCCGGTAGCCGTGGCCGCGCAGGGTGGTGATCCGGACGGGGGCGGTGTCCAGGCCGGCCGCGGCCTCGTCCAGCCGGCGGCGGAGCGCGGCCACGTGCACGTCCAGGGTCTTGGTGGAGCCGGACCAGTGCTCGTCCCACACGTCGGACATCAGGGTCTCCCGGCTGAGCGCGGCGCCGGGCTCGGCGGCCAGCCGGGCGAGCAGGTCGAACTCCTTCGCCCGCAGCGGCACGTCCCGGCCGCCGAGCAGGCAGCGGCGGGCGGCGGTGTCCACGGTCAGCGCGCCGATCGTGCGGACCGGCTCGTCCCGTTCGGACCGGGTCGGGCCGCGCCGCAGGTGCGCGTGCACCCGCGCGCGCAGCTCGGCGAAGCGGAACGGCTTGGTCAGGTAGTCGTCGGCGCCCGCCTCCAGGCCGACCACGACGTCCATCTCCTCGTTGCGGGCGGTCAGCATCACCAGCACGCAGCCGGGCTGCCGGACCCGCAGCTGCCGGCAGATCTCGACGCCGTCCAGGTCCGGCAGCCCGAGGTCGAGCAGTACCAGGTCGAACTCGGCGAGCGTCGCCGCCCGCAGCGCCGACCGGCCGCCGCGGGCCCAGGTCACCGTGTGCCCGTGCGCGGTCAGCCCGGACTCCAGCAGCGACCCGATCGTCTCGTCGTCCTCCACCACCAGCAACCTGCCCACACCCGCAGCGTACGGAGGCGGTCCGGGCCGGCGCGGCCGCTTTGCCGGCCGCTAACCCGGCGGTTCGTACCGTCGCTGTCGGCGGGTGCGGTACCCGCGCGGCAGCAGGGGGGAACCGTGTCACTGACGTATCCGGAGGCGCTGGTCGTCGGGCTGGTGCAGGGGGTGACCGAGCTGTTCCCGGTGTCCAGCCTGGGGCACAGTGTCCTGTTGCCGGCGCTGCTGGGCGGCCGGTGGGCGCGGGACCTGAGCGTGTCCGCGGCCGAGTCGCCCTACCTGGCCTTCGTCGTCGGCCTGCACGTCGCGACCGCGCTCGCGCTGCTGCTGTTCTTCCGGGCCGACTGGGTACGGATCCTGCGCGGCCTCGGCACGTCGGTGCGCGACCGGTCGGTCGCGACCGCCGACCAGCGGCTGGGCTGGCTGATCGTGCTGGCCACGATCCCGGTCGGCGGCACCGGCCTGGCCCTGGAACACGTGTTCCGCACCGTGCTCGGCAAGCCGGTACCCGCCGCGGCGTTCCTCGTCGCCAACGGGCTGCTGCTGCTCGCCGGCGAGCGGCTGCGCCGGGCCCGGACCCGCCCGCCCGCCGCGGCCACCACCGGGACAGCCGGCTGCCGACCCGGTCCGGCAGTGTCCGGAATGGACCCCGCACTGTCCGGAATGGAGCGTGAGCGGTCCGGAGTGGACGGTGCGGGGTCCGGAGTGGACGGTGCGGTCGCGGCGGACCGGCGGCTGGCCGGGGTCGGGGTCCGGACGGCGCTGGTCGTCGGCTCGGCGCAGGCGCTCGCGCTGCTGCCGGGGATCAGCCGGTCCGGCGCCGCCATGGTCGCCGGCCTGGTCCGTGGGCTCAGCCACGAGGACGCCGCCCGGTTCTCGTTCCTGCTCGCCACCCCGGTCATTCTCGCCGCCGGCGTGCTCAAGCTGCCCGACCTCGCCGGCCCGCTCGGTGCCGGCATCCGCGGCCAGGTACTCGCCGGCAGCCTCGCCTCCGGGCTCGCCGCCTACGCCTCGGTCCGCTGGCTGACCCGCTGGTTCAGCACCCGCACGCTCACCCCGTTCGCGATCTACTGCGTCCTGGCCGGCACCGCCAGCCTGGCCGTCCTGGCCGCCCGGTAGCCCGGCGGCGGGCCGCACCCACCCGGAGGTCGCGCGGCCCGCGGCCACGGGCGAGGTGGCATTTGACTGACCGGTGGCGTCTCCGTGAGGCTCTCAGGAATGCCGGGAGAGATCGCCGTGCGGAGCCTTGACGCCGAGGGTGTCGGGGCGGTCGACGGCGGGCCTGTCGACGGCGGGCCCGGGGTGCGGTTCGCGGTGCTCGGCCCGCTGGAGGTCACCGCCGGTCAGCGGGTGCTGGAGGTCGGTGGCCCGCGGCTGCGGGCCCTGGTCGCGCTGCTGGTCGCCGACGTCGGCCGGGTGGTCAGCGTCGGCGCGCTGACCGGGGCGCTCTGGGACCAGGACCCGCCACCGGATGCCGAGCGGACCGTGCGGACCTATGTGTCACTGCTGCGCCGGACCATGCGGGCCGCTGCCGGCCCGGCGGTGGCCGACCTGGTCGTGACCTGCGCGCCGGGCTACCTGCTGCAGGTGGAGCCGGACGCGGTGGACGCGTTCCGGTTCGAACGGCTGGCCGCCGAGGGCCGGCGGGCGGTGCAGGACGGGCACCCGCGGGTCGCGGCCGCGCGGCTGGAGGCGGCCGCCGCGCTGTGGCGCGGGGCGGCGTACGGCGAGTTCACCGAGATCGCCGCGCTGAGCGCGGAAGGGCGGCGGCTGGAGCAGCTGCGGCTGGCCGCGGTGGTGGACCGGGTGGACGCGGACCTCGCGCTGGGCTCCGGCGACGGGCTGGTGGGCGAACTGGAGCAGCTGATCACGCGGTACCCGGGGCACGAGCGGTTGTGGGGCCAGCTGATGACCGCGCTGTACCGGGCCGGGCGGCAGGCGGACGCGTTGAACACGTTCCGGCGGGCCCGGCAGGCGCTGGTGGACGAGTCCGGGCTGGAGCCGTCGCCGGGCCTGGTGCGGGTGCACCAGCAGGTGCTGGCGCAGGACCCGCGCCTGCTGGCCGGTGCCGGGCAGCCCGGCCGGGTCGCCGCGGCCGGTGCGCTGGCCGGGTACGAGGCGCCGAACCAGCTGCCCGCCGCGCCCCGCTTCTTCACCGGGCGGGACGACCAGCTGGCCTGGCTGGTCGAGCCGGCTGGTGACCGGCCGACCCTGGTCGTGTCCGCCGTGGACGGCATGGCCGGAATCGGCAAGACGGCGGTGGCGGTCCTGGCCGGCCACCGGCTGACCGAGGCCGGCCGGTACCCGGACGGGGCGCTGTTCCTGGACCTGCACGGGTTCAGCGGCCGGGCACCGGTCGAGCCGGCCGCGGCGCTGGAGGCACTGCTGCTCGGGCTGGGCGTGCCCGGCGCGCAGATCCCGGCCGGGACCGACGCCCGCGCCGCCCTGTACCGCAGCGTGCTGGCGCGGCGCCGGGTGTTGATCATCCTGGACAACGCCCGGGACGAGGCGCAGGTGCGGCCGCTGCTGCCCGGCACGCCGACCTGCCAGGTGCTGGTCACCAGCCGCCGGCGGCTGGCCGGCCTGGACGACGCGGACCACCTCACCCTGACCACGCTCGCGGTGGACGAGGCGGTGCGGCTGTTCCGCGCGGTGGCCGGCCCGGACACCGACGCCGGCGACCAGCCCACGATCGCCGAGATCGTGCGGCTGTGCGGGCAGCTGCCGCTCGCGGTCCGGATCGCGGCCGCCCGGCTGCGCGCCAGCCGGGCCTGGACCGGGGCCGAGCTGCTGGCCCGGCTGCGGGTGACCCAGGACCGGCTGGCCGAGCTGGCCGACGGCGAGCGCAGCGTCGCCGCCGCGTTCACCCTGTCCTACCAGCAGCTACCGGCCGACCAGCAGCGGGCGTTCGGTGCGCTGGGGCTGCACCCGGGCGCGGTGTACGAGCCGCACGCGGTCGCGGCGCTGCTGGACACCACCGCCGAGACCGCCGAGCGGCTGCTGACCGGGCTGCTCCGGGTCAACCTGCTCGACCAGCCCGCCGCCGGCCGGTACCGCCTGCACGACCTGATCCGGGTCTACGCCGCCAGCACCGCGCAGGCCGGTCCCGAGCCCGAGCGGCAGGCGGCGCTGGACCGGCTGTACGACCACTACGCGCACACCACGGCCGCCGCGTCCCGGCGCGCGTACGCCTACCTGGCCGACCGCCGCCCGGGCCTGCCCGCGCCGGCCACCCCACCCGGGCCGGCCATGCCACCGCTGCCGGACGAGGCCGCGGCCCGGGCCTGGCTGGACCTCGAACTGGACAACCTGCTGGCGACCGCGCAGCACGCCGGCCAGGACCGGCCCCGGCACGTCACCGCCCAGTCGCAGGCACTGCACCAGCACCTCCACAACCGCGGCCAGTACGTCCCGGCCGAGGCGCTGCACCAGCAGGCGCTGGCGGCCGCCCGGGCCACCGCCGACCGGCAGGCCGAGATCGTCGCGTTGAACGACCTCGGCGACATCAGCCACCTGCAGGACCGCTACGACGAGGCGGTCGAGTTCTGCACCCAGGCACTGACGGCCGCCCGGTCCGCGCAGGACCGGGCCAGCGAGATCGACGCGCTCAACGGCCTCGGCCGGGTGCACCGGATGCGCGGCCCCTACGGCCCGGGCACCGACTGCCACACCGAGGCGCTGCGGCTGGCCCGGGAGATCGGCTACCGGCTCGGCGAGCTGCACGCGCTGAGCGGCCTCGGCTGGCTGCACTACCTGCAGGGCCGGTACAGCCAGGCCGTCGAGTGCCACACCGGGGCCGCGCAGACCGCCCGCGACATCGGCCACCGGCTCGGCGAGGTGACGTCGCTGAACGGGCTCGGCTGGGTGCACCGGCTGCAGGGCCGGTACGGCCAGGCCGCCGAGTGCTACGACCGGGCGCTGCGGACGGCCCGGGAGATCGGCTACCGGGTCGGCGAGGTCAACGCGCTGATCGGGCTCGGCTGGGCGCACCGGCTGACCGACTCCTACGTCCGCGCGGCCGAATGCCATACCCAGGCGTTGCGGATCGCCCGGGAGATCGGTGACCGGCACAGCGAGCTGCTGGCCCGGACCGGCCTCGGCGACGTCCATCTCGCCCAGGGCGGGTACGGCTTCGCGGTCGACTGCTACCGGCAGCTGCTGGAGGCGGCCCGGGAGACCAGCGACCGCAACTACCAGCTGGAGGGGCACCTCGGGCTCGGCCGCGCGTACCTGGCCACCGGCCGCCCGGCGCAGGCGGTCAGCTCGCTGCAGGAGGCGCTGACCCTGGCCCGCGCGCTCGACCAGAGTGCCGACCAGGCCCGGGTGCACGACGGTCTGGCCCGCAGCTACCGGGCCCTCGGCCGCGCCGACCGGGCCCGCCGGCACTGGCAGCACGCCCTGGACATCCTGGCCGCGCTCGGTACCGATACCGCCGAGGACATCACCGCCGCCGGCATCCGCGCCGAACTCGGCACCCTGGCCACCCAGGCCGCCGCCCGCTGACCCGGGCAGCGGCGCAGGCCGTCACCCGGCCGGCCGGGTATTAGGCTGCGGCCGTGGTGCTTGCGGAGTCGTGCGTCGAGCGGTGACCGACCAGCCGCCGAGGGTGCCGCGCGGGTCCGGGGTGAGGGCCGGGCCGGCTGGACGGGTGCTGACCGTTGCCGCCGCGGTGCTGGTGGCGGTCGGCGTGGCCGCGGTGGTCGTGTTCGTGCGCGGGATGCCGCCGCCGGCGGCTGATGCGACGCCGGTTCCGGCCGGCGAGGTCACCCCCGCACCGGCGCCCGGCACCGCCACCCGGCTCGTCCCGGCGGAGGCGTTGTCGCTGTCCGTGCTGCAGCTCAACCTCTGCGACAGCGGGTTCGCGCTCAACTGCTACGCGGCCGGGGCGTCCGTTCCGGAGGCGGCCGGGATCATCGCCTCGACCCGGCCGGACGTGGTCACGCTGAACGAGATCTGCCGGCGCGACCTCGATCTGCTCGTCCCGGCCATGCGCAAGGCGTCCCCCGGCGACCGGCCCTACTGGGCGTTCCAGCCGGCGTACACCGACCGCGGCGGGCCCTACCGCTGCCGCAACGGCGACGAGTTCGGCAACGCGATCGTCGGTCACACGCCGGCCTCGGCCGCGGCCACCAACGTCCGCGGCGGACGCTTCCCGATGCAGGTCGACCCCCGCATCGACGAGCAACGCAGCTGGGCGTGCCTGCTCGTCGTCGGCCGCTTCTACGCCTGCACCACGCACCTGACCGCGCACTCCAGCAACGTCGCGATAACCCAGTGCCGCTACCTGATGAATACCGCGATCCCCGGCGCGTGGGCCGCGATGGGCGGCCGCGGACCCACCGTGCTGGCCGGCGACCTGAACCTGGCCCACCCCGGCACCCCCGACGTACAGCGCTGCGTCCCGCCCGGCTGGCTACGCGCCGGCGCCGACGTCCAGCACGTGCTGGCAACCAACGACTTCGGCGTCGTCGCCAGCCAGCAGATCGCGATGCGCTACACCGACCACCCGGCCTGGCTGGTCACCCTGCGCATTCCCTGACGGACCGCGCCGGGGCCGAGCCGGCCGGCCGGGCACCAGCTGGGCGTCCCGCGGCGGCGCGGGCTAACCACCGCCCGGCCGCGAACCGGCGACCGCTGGTTGTTGGCCGGCGTCCTGCTGCTCGGCGCCTTGCTGGCTGGCCGGCTGCCGGTCGGGGGCGGCGCGCCAACGGGCCTCGATCCAGCGGCGCTGCTCGCCGGTTCCGGCGACGACCGACTCCCGCATGGTCACGGTGCGGGCGCGGTCCAACTGCAGCGGCGGCTCGGCCGGCTCGCCGGCCAGGGCGTCGGCCAGGACGCTGATCGCGACCTCGTCGGACCGGCCGAAGACGGTGACCCGGGCCTCGCGCTGGGCCCCGGCCAGGGCGTGCAACGGTGCCTCGGTCAGCGCCCGGCGGACCGACCGGGTCAGCTCCGGCAGCTGGCCGATCACCTGTAGGTCGACCAGAACGCCCCGGCTGTAGGCGATGTCCGCGCAGGCGCGCAGCTCGTGCAGCAGCGGGTCCGGCACGTCGTCGGTCTCGGCGAACAGGCGGCGCAGCCGGCTGCCTTCGACCGCGCAGCGGCGCTGGGTGCGGCGCTCGGCCGGGTCGAGCTCGCCGCTGGCCAGGCCGAGCAGCAGCGGAACCACCGACCGGCACACCGTCTGGTAGCGGTCCAGCCGGCTGCGGTGCAGCGCCTCGGCCACCTCCACCCGGCGGCGCACCGCAGCCTGCCGTTCAGCGGCGGCCGCCGCGCGCCGGGCCGTCCCGTCCAGCGCCCGGATCACCAGCGCGAGCCCCAGCTGCAGCGCCGACCAGATGAACGCCACCATCAGGAACCGGGCCAGGCCGTCCCGGTCCGCGGCCCCGTCGCGGACCAGCACGGCCAGGGTCAGGCCCGCGTTCAGCACGATCAGGGCGACCAGCTCGGCGATCGGCCGGCGTAGCAGCACCAGCACGCCGAACCAGCCGGTCGCGCTGATGGCCCAGTGCGCCACCGTGAACTCCTGCCCGGTGCCGACCGCCGCCGTGGCCACAGCGCTGGCCGCGAGCGCCGTGCCGGCCAGCAGCCAGGACGTGACCGCCCCGGTCTGGCGGCGCAGCATCCGGCGCGCGGCGACCACGCCGACCGCCGCCATCAGCGCCCACGCCACCAGTTCCGCACCGAACGACCGGTAGGCCGACCGGTGGCTGATGATCGGGACCAGCGCATGGGCCAGGTGCCGGATCGTCAGCGTCGTCAGCACCACCAGCTCGAACGCACGCTGGTACCGGGTCGCGACCAGGTCGCCGACGCCGTCCGGGCCGGCCGGCTCCCCGCCAGCGGGCTGGGCCGGCGGGGCCTGCGGGGCGTCCGGGCCGGCGGTGGACGGGCCCGGCGGGTCGGTCGGCGCCTCCAGCACGATCCGGGTTCCGGCGCCCGGCTGGGAGGTGATCGCCGCGGAACCGCCGACCCGGGCCAGCCGAGCCACCACCGACTCGCGCAGTCCGCGACGCTGCGCCGGCACCAGCGCCGGGTCGAAGCCACGGCCGTCGTCGGCCAGCTCGACCCGCACCCCGCCGCCGGTGGGCCAGGCACGCAGGCTGACCCGGTCCGCGCCGGCATGCCGGGCGACGTTCCGCAGCGCCTCGGCCACCGCACCGGCCAGCGCCGTCCCGACGGCGGCCGGCACCCGGACCGGCGCGATCGTCATCTCGACGGCCAGCGCCGGCTGCGCCGACACGACCGGCGCGAGCCAGCCGCGGAGGTCAGCGCGCCCGGGCGGTGGATCGTCGCCGCGGACACCGGCCCGGGCCGCGCTGTCCAGCCCGGCTGGCCCATCCTCGCCCAGCCCGGCGTCGGCCAGCCCGGTCTCGGCCAGCCCGGCGTCGGCCAGCCCGGTCTCGGCCAGCCCGGCTGGCCCGGGCTCGTCGGCTGGGCCTGGGCGTCCGGTCCGGCCCGGCGCACCGGCCATGGCGGCGTCGCCGGCCGGTATCTGGATCTGCTCGACGACGGCGAGGTCGCGCCAGGCCTGGGTGCGCAGGGTCGCGGAGCCGGTCACCCCGCCGGCGGCCACCACGGTGAGGGTGGCCGAGACGCTGTCGTGCAGCAGCCGGCAGTGCTCACGCTCCTCGGCCCGCCGGCCGGCCCGGACCGCCGCGTCCCGGTGCAGCGCCTCCTGCCGCGCGATCGCCGCGTCGGTGGCCCGGGCGTGCCGGCGCAACGTCCACATCAGCAGCCCGACGCCCAGCCCCTGCACCGCCAGCAGCCCGGGCAGGCCGGACACGGGCCGCCCGGCCAGCAGCGAGCCGGCCTCGTAGGCGACCGGCACCGCCACCGTCCCGGCGAAGCCCAGCCCCGGCCAGCGGCTGACCTGGCTGACGACCACGGCGGAGCTGGCGACCACGGTCAGCCAGGTCGACCAGCCCGGCAGCACCGTGCCGGGCACCAACCAGCGGTAGCTGAGGCACAGCGCGACGGCGATGGCAATGTCCACGGCGACCAGCCACCTGGTCCAGCCGTTCCGCAGCGTGCGGGTGGCGTAGCAGGCGGCCCAGCCGAGCTGGACGGCGACCGCGATCCCCACCGCTGCCGGCTCGGCCGGCGCGGCCAGCCCGAGCAACGCGCCCGCGCTGCCGGCGACCGCGCCGACCAACCGCAGTCCGGCCGCGAACCGGGCCATCAGCCGGTCGAACTCCGCGCTGGCAGGGCCGCTGGCTGTCGCCGACATGACCGGTCGTGGGCTCCTCATACTCGCGCGGACTGTTCCTGGCGCAGAACCTACCGTCAAGCCCGGCGAGCGCTGGCCCGAACGGCCTATCCGGTCCGGTCCGAGCCGGGCGGAAGGTCCCCCGACGGCGGGAGGGCGGCGGGCGGGAGACTGTGGGCCAGCCGGCGCGGTCGCGGCGGTGCGCGGGTTCGAGGAGGACCGGATGGAGCTGTTCGACCTGGCCGGCAAGGTCGCCGTCGTCACCGGCGGCACCCGCGGCATCGGGCTGATGATGGCGCGCGGGCTGCTGCAGGCCGGCGCCCGCGTCTACATCTGCTCGCGCAAGGCCGACGCGTGCGCCGCGGCGGAGCGGGAGCTGAGCGCCGACGGCGAGGTCACCGGCATCCCGGCCGATCTGTCTACTGAGGACGGCTGCGTCGCGCTGCAGGGCCGGGTGGCCGGGACCGAGGAGCGGGTGCACATCCTGGTGAACAACGCTGGCGCGACCTGGGGCGCCCCGCTGGCCGAGTTTCCCGCGGCGGCCTGGGACAAGCTGGTGGACCTCAACCTGAAGTCGCCGTTCTACCTCACCCGGGCATTCCTGCCGTTGCTGGAGGCCGCGGCCAGCGCCGACGACCCGGCCCGGGTGATCAACGTCGGCAGCATCGACGGGCTGCGGGTGCCGCCGATGCCGACCTACGCCTACTCGGCCAGCAAGGCCGGCCTGCACCACCTCACCCGGGTACTGGCCCGGGAGCTCGGCCCGCGCCGGATCACCGTCAACGCGGTCGCGCCGGGCCCGTTCGAGTCCAAGATGATGGCCGCCACGCTCGACCGGTACGGCGACGCGATCGCCGCCGCGGCGCCGCTGCGCCGGATCGGCCGGCCGGACGACATGGCCGGCGTCGCGGTCTACCTGGCCAGCCGCGCCGGCGCCTACGTGACCGGCGCGGTCATCCCGGTCGACGGCGGCATCGGCACCACGGTCTGAGCCGCGCCGGGGGCTGAGCCGCGCCGGGGGGCTGAGCCGAACCGCGGCGGCGGCAGGACGCACCGGTCCGGGACATTGCGGGCTGGTCAGGGGCATTCAGGTAGTTACGATGACCAGGTGACTGTGGGCTCGCCACCGGGTGCGCCGTCCGGGGAGTTGCGCCCCGGCTCGGTTGTTCCGCCCGAGCGCGTCCTGCCGGCCCGGCGCGGCCGCCGCTGGCGGGTCGTTCTGCTCGCCGTCCCGGTCCTGCTGGTGGTCGGCACGCTCGCGGCGGTCGCGGCCGGAAGGTACCTCGGGCAGCCGGTGGCCGCGGCCGGCCGCCCGGCCCCCGGGGTGGCCGCCCCGAGCCCGGCCGCCCCGAGCCCGGCCGGCCCGAGCGCCGCGGATCCCACGTCCGCCCCGGCGAGCCCGCCGGCCGGTACGCCACCGTCACCGGCGACGCCGCCGCTCGCCCCGCCCGGCTACCAGATCCACCACGAGCCGGACGGCTACTGGGTGGCGATCCCGACCGGCTGGGAAACCGATCCGCTGCGCGAGGGCGGCCGGCAATGGTGGGGGGACGTCAGCCGCGGCGAGGTCAACCTGCTGTTCGTCACGATCAAGGTGGTGACGGTCCGGCCGCAGACCGCCCGGACCGCCCTCACCGCCTACGAGAACAAGGCAAAGCACAACACCAGCAACATCTTCTACCAGCGGCTCAAGCTGGTCGACCGGCCCCGCCCGTACGGCGCGAGCAGCGCCGCCGAGCTGGAATTCACCGACCGCGACTACGCCGACGGTGCCCAGACCTGGCACTACCACACCCTGGTCCGCGCGCTGGTGACGCCGGGCAACCGGCTCTACACGGCCGAGTTCATGATCCTGCACGACATCTACAACGACAGCGGCAGCACCGAAGGCGACTGGCGGCAGGCCGTCCCGACCGTCCAGAAGATCCTCGCCTCGCTCCGCCTCGGCTGACCAGCCCGGCCCGGCCGGCGGCGGGTATCCCGGTTAGTGCCGTCGGCCACACTCGTTTGCGTCCTGGCCCGGGGTGCGCCGATTGTTGGGCTTGATGACTCTCCACTGTGTACCGGTGTCGGGACGGGGGCGGTGAGCCGCAGCAACGTCGGGCTGCGGTCCGAACGCGGGCCGGTACTGGCCGCGATAATGCTGACGACCGCGCTGGTGGCGGTCGACTCGACGATCATCGCGACCGCGGTCCCGTCGATCGTGACGGACATCGGCGGCTTCGCGGAGTTCCCGTGGCTGTTCTCGATCTACCTGCTGGCGCAGGCGGTCTCGGTCCCGGTGTACGGCAAGCTGTCGGACCTGTTCGGGCGCAAGCCGATCATCCTGTTCGGGATCGGGCTGTTCCTGCTCGGCTCGATCATGTGCGGGCTGGCCTGGAGCATGCCGGTGCTGATCGCGTTCCGGGTGGTGCAGGGGCTCGGCGCCGGCGCCACCACCCCGACCACGATCACGATCGTCGGCGACCTGTACTCGGTCCGGGAGCGGGCCAAGGCGCAGGGTTACATCGCCAGCGTCTGGGGGCTGTCCTCGGTGATCGGGCCGACCCTGGGCGGCGTGTTCAGCGAGTACGCCTCCTGGCGGTGGATCTTCCTGGTCAACATCCCGCTGTGCCTGCTGGCCGCGGCGATGGTCGTCCGCGGGTTCCACGAGGTGGTCGAGCGCAGCCGGCCCCGGATCGACTACCGCGGCGCCGCGCTGCTCACGGCCGGCCTGACCCTGGTCGTCCTGGGCGTGCTCGAGGGCGGCCAGTCCTGGGCCTGGGCCTCGCCGACCAGCATCGTCGTGCTGGGCGTCGGTGCGGCGCTGCTGGTGGTCTTCGGGGTGATCGAACGCGGCGTGGCCGAGCCGGTGCTGCCGCTGTGGGTGTTCCGGCGGCGGCTGCTGGTCGCCAGCGGGCTGGTCTCCTTCGGTGTCGGCGCGATCCTGCTGGGCCTCAGCTCGTACATCCCGACCTACGTGCAGGACGCGCTGGGCACCGGGCCGCTGGTGGCCGGGTTCGCGCTCGCGACGCTGACCCTGGGCTGGCCGCTGAGCGCGTCCCAGTCCGGGCGGCTCTACCTGCGGATCGGTTTCCGTGGCTGCGCGACGATCGGTGTCGGCGCGGTCCTGGCCGGCTCGGCCCTGCTGCTCCTGCTCGACCAGGGCTCAGCCGTCTGGCAGGTCGGGGCCACCTGCTTCCTGATCGGCCTGGGTATGGGCCTGACGGCCAGCCCGACGCTGATCGCCGCGCAGTCCAGCGTCGGCTGGGCCGAACGCGGCGTGGTCACCGCGAACAACCTGTTCCTCCGGTCGCTGGGCAGCGCGCTGGGCATCGCCGTCTTCGGCGCGATCGCGAACGCGACCCTTGGCGGGCACCGGGCCAACGGCGACCACCCGGCGGCCGGGCCGCTCACCTCGGCCGTACACCACGTCTTCATCGGCGTCGCCGTCATCGCCGCCCTCACGGTCGTCGCCGTCCGCGCGCTGCCCCGCGGCGCCCCCGCCCCGGCCGCCGACCCCGCCGTCCCCAGCCCCGCCCCGGCCTAGCACGGCCACGATATGTCCGGCGGGTACGGCCGGCCGGATACCGCGTCAGCTTCCGGGACGGCCCGGTCAGGGCTGCGCGGTTCGACTGTTGCCGAGCGGTGTCAGCTTGCCGCCTACCACCTTGGTGATGAAAACGGTCACAATAACGGGATTGCCGCTGGGGCCGAACTTGATCTGCCGCGAGACGCCGGTGAAGTCGCTCGCGTTGATCGCCGCAAGGACGTCCGCCGCTGACCGCTTCCCGGCGTCGATGGCTCGGAGAAAAGCAGTCGCCGCGTCGAAGCCCTCGGCCGAGTAGAGGCCCGGGTCGGTGCCGTATCTGGCCTTGTAGTCAGCGGCGAATTTCTGCATGGCCGGGTCGGTTGACCCGGCCGCCGGGGAGCAGCTACAGCTCAGCAGTGCGCCCTCGGCCGCCGGACCGCCGGACCGGACAAAGCCGGGGTCCAGCGAGCCGTCACCAGACAGGAATTTCGCCGTGCTGACCCCGCCCTCCCGCAGTTGCCTGACCAGCTTGCCCGCCGCCGGGTAATAGCCACCGAAGAACACCGCGTCCACCCGGGCCAGCTGCACCTTGCTCACCGTGCTGGAGTAGTCGGAGCCGTTCGGGTCGATCGAGTCGTTCATCGCGACGGTCACGCCGTCGCTGGCCAACTGCTTGCGCACGGCTTCAGCCAGCCCTTTGCCGTATACGCTCCGGTCGTTGAGCACGGCCGCCTTCTTGACGCTGAGCTTCGTCGCCATGAAGTCGGCGAGCGCCGGACCCTGCGCGTCGTCGTCGGCCAGCAACCGGTGCCAGGTCTTCCAGCCGTTTCCAGCCAGCGAGACGGCGGTCGCCGACGGCGAGATGTTCGGGATGCCGGCCTCTTCCAGCACCGGCACGGCGCTACTCGACTCACCGGAGAACGCCGGGCCGATCACGCCGGCGACCCTGTCCTGGGTCGCCCTCGCGGCCTGCGAATTGCCCTGTGTCTGGTCGCCCTGGGTGTCATAGATTTTCAGCGTGACCCTGGCGACGCCGCTCCTGGCGTTGTGCTGGTCGATGGCCAGCCGGGCGCCGTTGGAGACGTTGATGCCGAGCTGGGCGTAGGCGCCGGTCTGCGCGCCCATGAAGCCGAGCGTGACCGGGCCACCGGCGGTTGCGGAGTTGCCCCGGCCACCCGCCGCGCGGTGCTCGGGCAGCAGGTTGATCAGGGAAATCGCGACGAGGATCGCGACGACGAGCACCGGGACGACGATGGACGCAACCCTCTTCGCCCGCGTGGATGGTGGTCCGGTTCTCGGCCCAGGCGGCGCGGCCGGGTCTACCGGCGACGCCCGCGGCTCCGGACGATCGGGTCGCCCAGCCGGCTGGTCGGCGCCGGCCACGGTTGGTTCTCGGGAGGTCGGCCGGTCCGGCGGCGAGTCCGCGCCATGGGCGGCCGGCTCTGGTCGCCCAGCCGGCTGGTGCTCCGGGCTGGGACTCGGCTGGTCCGGCTGGTCGGTGGCCGCGGTTCGTTCTCGGGTGGTCGGCCGGTCGGGCGGTGACTCCGCGCCAAGGGCCGGCTCTGGTCGCCTGGCCGGCTGGGGCCGGGACTGCTCGCCCGGTTGGTCGGGGGCGCCGGAGGCTGGCTGGCTGCTGGTTCCGGGCCGGGTCGGCCCGGGCGGGCTGGTCGCCCCTGTGGTCTGGTCGCCGGTCCTGGCCAGCGCGGCAGTGGCGGCGGCCGCGACCCGGCGGCTGTCGTCCTGGGCGAGTGCGGTCAGGGCGAGGCGAGCGGCGAGCGCCAGCCCCTGATGCCTGCCGGTCTGCAATTCGACCAGCCACGCCACCGCGGCCAGCCGCCGGGCCGCTTCCAGGCTCTGCACCAGCCCCTGCAGCTCCGCCGGCAACTCGGCCGGCCGCCGGACCGGGGTGCGACGCCGGGCGATCCGGAGCCGCCCGCTCAGGTTGTAGGCCGACTTCTCCGGCGTCTGGTACGCCCGCCTGGACCGCACCTGCTCGTAGACGTACTCGTACAGCTCGTCAACTTCGATCTCCCCGTCCTGGTCGAGATCGGCCTCGCCGGTGTCCAGCCCACGGACGATCGCGCCGGTGAACACCGAAGGCTCCCGCGACCCGGCGTCGGTCAGATCGTCACCCTCGAAGGCGAACTCCAGCGCGCTGGCCGCCGTGATCACGACCCGGCCGCGGCCCTCGAAACGGTCCTCGATGTCGGCGCCGCCGGCCGCCCTGGGTCGGGTGCCGCGATCCCAGGCCCCGCCGTAACAGCAGTCCAGCAGCAGCACGATCTGGTCGGACCGGCTCTCGGTCATCTGACGCTGCACGAACGCCGCCGGCACGCTGGTCGCGACGAGCCGGTCGAGCCTGGTATTCGTCGCGGCGAAATACAGCTCGCCGCGGCGCTTGATCCCGTGGCAGGAGAAATGCAGCAGCAGGAGATCGCCGCGGCCGGCGTCCTGGAAGAACCCTTCTATCTCCTCCTGCAATTTCGCGGCCGGCTGGTCGAGCAGCGTCGCGGTCGTGAAGCCGCCTATTGCCGGATCCTCGAGTACCCGGGCGAGTTCGCGCGCGTCGTGGGTGGGCGCCCGCAACTGGCGAAGGCCGCGCTCCTCGTACCGCGAGGTCGCGACGACCAGTGCGCTACGCCGGGGAGCCGCCATCGTCAGCTTTCCCACGATGACGTGAAAGGAGGGCCTCCACCAGCCGCTGCTGCTCGCGTCGGTCGGTGCCGGTCAGCGTCAGCCGGTCGCCGTCGATCTCGATCTCAGCGGTGCGCTGCCGGCGGCCGGCCAACCAGGATTCCAGCACCGACACCAGCGCCCGAAGCACCTCCGGCGAACGCGCGACGGTGACCAGGAGTACCCCGAGGGCGACCGGCTCGATGCCACGCGACTGAGCCGGTGGCGGCACCGCCGCACTCTCGCGGACTCCGGCAAATCCCGCCAGCTCTGCCCCGACTTCCGCGGTCGATTCCTCCAACTGCTCCGGCCGTCCGTCTGGATCTTTCAAGGTCAATAGCAGGTCAACAACTTCCGGCACGCAACGTACTCCTTCTACCGACTGGCCCGGACCGATCGTCAACAACACAACAATAGCCACCCGGGGCAGCCGAACCGGGCATGTCGGCGACCGATGGGATGTAATGGGCCGGTACTTGTGCCTGGCGTGGTCGCGGCGGCCGGAGTCCAGCGGTTGCGACGTGCGGAGGTTCCCGATGGCGCCGGAGACCGGGCAGGCCGGGGAGACCGGGCGGGCGGGGGAGATCGGCCGGCGCGGGCTGCTGGTCGGCGGGCTGGCCGCCGGGCTGGTGTTGGCCGGCTGCCAGCGGGACAAGCCCGCCGCGGCCGGTACGGCCGCCGAACCCAAGCCGCGCGGGCCCAGCGAGGCGGACGCGGTGCGCGCGCTGCGGTACTGGGCGGCGTTCCCGGTGACCGCGTCGCCGCGCCCGCTGGTGCTGATCGACCCGCCGGTGCTCGACCCGGCCAGCGGCTTCCCGGACGACAGCAGCAAGCTGGCCTACCTGGCCGGTGCGTTCGACCTGCCGGCGAGTTACCCGGCCGGCCCGGCCCGCGCCGCCGGGCTGCCGCTGATCGGCGCGAAGCAGGCCGCCGCCGCGCTGGTCGCGCACGGCACCGGCACGTCGCCCGGTCCGGGCCGGGTGCGGGTGGCCGGGGTGCGGCTCGGCTCGGCCGGGTTCCGCACCGACCGCGGCAGCCGGCCGCTGCCGGCCTGGCTGTTCAGTTTCGCCGGGGTGGCGCAGCCGGCCGCGGTACTGGCGGTCGCGCCGGCCGCCCGGTTCGCCCCGCGACTGCCGGCCAACCTGGTCCGCGACCCGAGCCTCGGCAACGCGACGCTCGGCGCCGACGGCCGGACCGTCTCGGTCGGCTTCCTCGGCGCGGCGGGCGGCACCGCGGAATGCGAGCAGAAGTACGTGCTCAAGCCGGTCGAGACGCTGCAGGCGGTGGCGCTGCGGATCGGGTTGGCCGACGCGGACCCGGAGGGCGACGAGGCCGGGAAGTCGGACGAGCCACCGGCCGCCTGCGCCGACGCGACCTACCACCGCTCGGCGAGCACGACGCTGTCCATGCCGCTGGGTGCCCGGGTGCTGATCTCCGCGCTGGACGGGACCGCGTTCCCGGTCGCCACCGGGAGCTGAGCCGACCTACGGCACCTCGTCGCCGTCGCCGGTGCGCTTCTGCGCCTCCTGGACGGCCTTGTCGATCTGCTCGGCGTGACCGCCGCCGGTGCGCTTGTCGATGAAGTCGCCGGCCTTCTCCAGCGCCTCGTCCACCTGCTTGTCGTGCTGCTCCGCCCAGTCCCGCGCCTTGCCCAGGAACCCACCCATCAGACCGTCCCCCTGCCCGTCTCGGCCGTCGCCGGCGAGCCGCGCCCGCCGGCCCCGTCCCAGGCAGGGTACGACAGCCACGCCGGGGCGGCGCGGCACCGGATGGTTGCCACTCGTCCTGGCCAGACGCCGCGGCCTGCGGTTCGGGGGCGGGTCGGTGGGTCAGGCTGGTCGGCTGGGGCGGGTGCGGGTCAGCCGCGGCGCCGCGCGAAACCGGGCGACCAGCGCGGCGAGCGCGGCCTCGGCGGGCTCGGTGTCGGCCAGCAGCCGGTGCGCGGCCGCCGACGGGGCGGTGCCGCGCGGGGTCCGTTCCAGCAGTGTGCGACCGATGGCCCGCTCCAGCAGGTGCACCCGGCGGGTCAGCGCTGGTTGGGTGACCAGCAGCAGCGGGGCAGCCCGGTTCAGGCTGCCGGTGCGCTGCACCATCCGCAGCAGGTAGAGGTGTTCCGGCTCGAGCAGGCCCGCCGGCTGGGCGGCCGGCTGCGGGGTGAGCGTCCGGCTCACGGTCAGGTGCGCGACGAGGTTCGACCCGGCCGGGTCGCCCGCCGCACCGGCGTCCGGCAGCGGGAACGGCGGGCTCTGCCGGTACTGCGGGTTGTCCCGGGCGGCCCGGGCCGTGTAGTGCGCCCGGAGCCGGTCGCGGATCGCGGCGGCCAGCGGCTCGGGCACCACGGCCGGGTCGACCGCCAGGAACAGCTGTCGGGTCGGCGCGCCCGCGACCGGGCGGCGGACCACGCTGGCCGCGGGGCGGCGGGTCAGCGGCGCGGCCAGCGCGACCCCGTGGCCGTGCGCGACGAGGCTGAGCAGGGTGGCCAGCGAGTCGGTGACGTAGGTGACGGCGCCGTGCGCGCCGGACTCGCGCAGCGCGTCCAGCACCACCGCCCGCTCGCCCTCCTGGTGCGGCAGCACCCAGGCGTCGGCGGCCAGGTCGGCCAGCCGGAGCGCGCCGGCCGCGGCACCGGGGTGGGTGGCCGGCAGCAGCGCCCACAGCGGCTCGGCGGCGACCGGCAGCCGCAGCGACGGGCGGCGCGGGGCGAACGGCCGGCCCGGGGTGTCCCAGCCGTAGACCGCGTCCACGTCGTACCGGTCGAACAGGCCGGCGCTCTCGGTGGTGGCGGCCGGCCGCAGGTCCAGCACGACGCGCGGCAGCCAGCGGGCGAGGTCGTCGGCGAACTCCTCCCAGTGCCGGCCGGCCGCGGCCAGCCGCAGCACCGGCACGACCGGCGCGCCGGCGCCCCCGGCCATCGCGCCGGCCTCAGCCTCAGCGCCGGCCCCGGCGTCGGCTCCGGCGTCGGCCAGTTGACGGGCGGCCCGGGCGAGCGCGTCCGCCAGGCTCTGGCCGGCGCGCAGCAGCGCCCAGCCGTCGTCGGTGAGCACGGCGCCGGCCGGGCCCCGGTCCAGCAGCCGGGCGTTCAGCCGGCGTTCCAGGTAGGCCAGCCGGCGGCTCGCCGTCGACTGGGTCAGCTGGCGCCGCCGTGCCGCGGCCCGCAGGCTGCCGTACTCGGCGACGGTCCGCAGCAGCGTGAGGTCGGCGTGGCGCAGCTCGAACGCCGCCTCCCGGCTGGCATCCGCGTCGTCCGGGTTCACCCCGCCAGCATCGGCACCGGCAGCACAGGACAGATACATGTCGGATACACGCCACCTGATCCGGCAGGAGGCCTTACCAGTTGATTACCGATCCGGTGGGCCGATGGTGGCTGTTTGCCGGGTTCGACATGATCAGGTGCCGTGGACAGCGGTGCGGCCGGGGCGCCCGGCACAGCCGACACAGCCGGGGCAGGCTGGCCGCAACGGCCGGCGTCGGTGGCGGTGGCGTTGCTCGGCGTGCCGCGCGGCTGGCGGCACGGACGGGAGGTGCCGCTCGGCCCGCCGCGGCAGCTGGCCGTCCTCGCCTCGCTCGCCGCCCGGGCCGGCCGGATGGTGCCGCTGGACGACCTCGTCGACGGCGTCTGGGGCGAGCGCCCGCCGGCCAGCGCCGTGCGCAACCTGCACACGTACGTGGCCGGGCTGCGGGCGGCGCTCGAACCCGACCGGGGCCCGCGGACGCCGTCCCGGCTGCTGGTCCGGGCCGGCTCCGGCTACCGGCTGCAGCTGACCGCCGACCAGGTCGACGTCGCGGTGTTCGAGCGGCTGATCGCCGAGGCCCGGGACCGGTGGGCGGACGGCGACCTCGCCGCCGCCGCGGCCGGCTTCGACGGCGCGCTCGCCCTGGTCGCCGGACCGCCGCTGCAGGGCGTGCCCGGGCCGTTCGCGGAGCTGGAGCGGGACCGGCTGGCCGAACTGCGGCTGACCGTGCTGGAACAGCGCGCGGACGTGCTGCTCGGCCTGGGCCGGCACGCCGCGCTGGCCGGTGAGCTCGCCGCGCTGGCCCGCCAGCACCCGCTGCGGGAACGGCTGTGGGCGCTGGCGATGCTCGCGCTGTACCGGTGCGGCCGGCGGGCCGAGGCGCTGGCCGGGTACACCGAGGCCCGCCGGGTGCTGCTGGCCGAGCTGGGCGTCGAGCCGGGCGCGGAGCTGCGCCAGCTGCAGGAACGGGTGCTGGCCGCCGACCCGGCGCTGGAACCGGCGACCGCCCGGCCGCCGGCCGCCGCGGTCCCGGCCGGGCCGCTGCCGCACGACATGCGGGACTTCACCGGCCGCTGGGCCGAACTCGCGCGGCTGCACGAGCTGCTGCCGATCGAGGGCGACCCGGCGGCCGGGGCGGTGGTCATCTCGGCGGTCGAGGGCACCGCCGGGGTCGGCAAGACCGCGCTGGCGCTGCACTTCGCGCACCAGGTGGCCGGCCGCTTCCCGGACGGCCAGCTGTTCGTCGATCTGCGCGGGTTCGACCCGCGGCAGCCGCCGGTGCCGCCCGGGCACGCGCTGGACCAGCTGCTGCGGATGGTCGGCGTGCCACCCGACCGCATCCCGTCCGGGCTGGACGAGCGGGCCGGCCTGTTCCGCAGCCTGGTCGCCGGGCGGCGGCTGCTGGTGCTGCTGGACAACGCCCGCACCGCCGAGCAGGTCCGCCCGCTGCTGCCCGGCACCGGGGCCTGCCTGGTGATCGTGACGAGCCGGAACCAGCTCGGCGGGCTGGTGGCCCGCGACGGCGCCCGGCGGCTGGCGCTGGATCTGCTCGACCCGGACGAAGCGGTGACGCTGCTGGCCCGGATCGTCGGGCCCGACCGGGTGTCGGCGGAGCCGGCCGCGGCGGCCCGGCTGGCCGAGCTGTGCGGGCACCTGCCGCTGGCGCTGCGGGTCGCGGCCGAGCGCGTGCTCGCCCGGCCGCGGTCGACGCTGGCCGAACTGGTCGCGGCGCTGGCCGGCGAGCGCGGCCGGCTCGACCAGCTGGCCACCGGCGACGGGGACGAGACCACCGCGGTCCGGGCCGTCCTGTCCTGGTCGTACCGGGCACTGCCGGCCGAGGCGGCCCGCCTGTTCCGGTTGCTCGGCCTGCACGCCGGGCCCGAGCTGACGCCGGCGGCCGCCGCCGCGCTGGCCGACACGACCGTCGCCGCCGCCGGCCGGCTGCTGGCCGCGCTGGCCGGGGCGCACCTGGTGACCGCGGTCGGCGCCGACCGGTACCGGCTGCACGACCTGCTCCGGCTGTACGCGGCCGAACAGGCCGAGGCCGAGGAGACCGCGCCGGAGCGGGCCGCGGCGGTCCGCCGGGTGCTCGGCTGGTACCTGCGGACGGCCGCCGCGGCGGCGGCGCTGCTGTTCCCGCGGCCGCTGCCGTTCGAGCCGGCCGCGGCGGGCGGCAGCTGCCCGGCGCCGGACTTCGCCGACCACGCCGGCGCGCTGGCCTGGTGCGAGCGGGAGCGGGCCAACCTGGTGGCGGCGGTCCGGCAGGCGGCCGACGGCGCCGACCTGGCCGCCGGCTGGCAGCTGCCGATCGCCCTCTACAGCCTGTTCGACCTGCGCAAGTACTGGGCCGACTGGATCGACACCGCGCGGTGCGGGCTGGCCGCGGCCGAGCGGCTCGGCGACCTGCGGGCGGTCGCGCTGCTGCTCAACCAGCAGGCCCTGCCACTGCTGGACCTGGGCGGCTGGGCGGAGGCGCGCGACCTGCTGGAGCGGGCCCGGGCCACGTTCGGGCAGCTCGGCGACCGGGCCGGCGAGGGCAACGCGCTGAACAACCTCGCCGGCGTCTACCTGGAACTGGGCCGTTTCGCGGACGCCGCCGACCACTGCGAGCAGGCGCTGGCGATCTGGCGGGGCGCGGCCGACCGCGGCATGGAGGCGGTCACGCTGGTCGCGCTCGGCGACGCGCACCGGGGCCAGCGGCGGCACGCCGCCGCGATCGGCTGCCTCGAGCGGGCCATCGCCATCTTCGGCGCCGAGGGCAACCGGTGGGGCGGATCCACCGGCCTCGTCGCCCTGGCCGAGACCCACGCCGACCTGCAGCGGTACCCGGAGGCGGTCGAGCACTACCGGCGCGCGCTGGCCGGCTACCGCGCGGTCGGTGACCGGGCCGGCGAGGCCAAGGCCCTCGCCGGCACCGGGAGCGCGCTGCGGGCGATCGGCCGCACCGGCGACGCGGTCGCCGCCTGGCGGCAGGCGCTGGCGATCTACACAGACCTCGGTGCCCCAGAGGCGGACGACCTCCGGGCCCGGCTGGAACTGTTCGATTCCCCCACCGGCCGGCAGGGCGCCGGCTGACCCGGCCGGCTCGGCGGCTGTCCGTCGCCGCGGCCGGGCCGGCCACCACCGCCGGGTGCCGGTCGGGCGAGCCGGCCGTCGGGTGCCGGTCGGGCGAGCCGGCCGTTACGGCGGGGTGGTCGCCGCCGTGGGCGGTTGGTAGGTGCGGGCCGCGGCCGGGTCCAGCGGCGGGCCGACCGGCACCAGCCGCAGCAGCAGCCAGGGCACCGGCGTCGGGGCCACGCCGGCGTAGCCCAGCGCGGTCAGCACGTCGGCGGACGGCACCGGGAACCGCACGCCGAGGTCGGTGATCAGGTAGCGGGTGCCGGTGGTGGCGCCGGGCGCCGGCAGCGCCTGCACCACGGCGGCGCGCCCCGGCGGCAGCCAGACGCGGTCGGCGAGGTCGGTCGCGCCGGCCTCCGGGCCGCCTGCGGGGGGCAGGTCGGTGCTCGCCGTCCGCCCCGCCGCCGGTGGCAGCGCGTCGATCAGCACGGTCGGCACCGGGTCCGGGCCGGGTGGCTGGGCGTAGCCGGCGCAGACCTGGGCCGGCCCGGGGTCAAGCAGCCGGGGTGGCGCCGGTGGCAGTCCGGCCGGCAGCGGGGCGGTGCCGGACGTGGACGCCGCGGCGGTGTCGGCGGCCGCCACCGACACCGCCGCGACCACCGCACCGGGGTAGGCGGCGCGGCTGCGTGGGTCCCCGAGCACGAGCGCGGCCCCGGTCGGCGTCAGCGAGGCCAGGCCGTCCGGCAGCACCAGGTAGTAGCTGTCCGCGGTGCCGGTTCCGGTGCTGACCAGCACCTGACCGACCCGCGACGGCCGGCCGCCGATCTCCGGCCCGGTGTCGCCGCGGCGCGGCAGGTCCGGCGGGGCGAGGTCGGGGCCGGGCGGCACCGCGTCCAGCCAGGCCGCGCCGACCGGCACCGGGGTGCTGGCGGCGTAGCCGAGCGCGCCGGCCACCGAATCGCCGGCGAGCCGGTACCGGTGCCCGGCCCAGACCAGGTACCGGGTGCTGTCCCGGCCGCTGACCAGGAGCGCCTCGCCGCCGCCGAGCTCCCGCCCGGCCGGCATCGCACCGATCGACAGCGCCACGGTCGGCATCGGTACGCCCGCGTCGTCGGTCTGCTGGCCGGCGCAGGCCACCCAGGGCCCGGCGACCAGGTCGGCGGCGGCGGCCAGCGTGTCCGGCGCGCCGGGGATGCCGACCGGCAGGCCACGCGGGACGCCGGCCAGCCTGGACCGGGGCACCGCCGCGGTGGTCCCGGCACCGGATCCGGCCAGCAGGCGCGCCGACGCGTAGTTCAGCACCGGGTGCAGGACGCCGTCGGTCAGCACGTACCGCGCGCCGGTCTCCTTCTCCACGATGATCTTCCCCGGATCGCGCCAGTCCCGCGCGCCGGTCGGCCGGATCACCCCCCAGATGCCGGCGCCGGCCGCGAGCAGCCCGAACACCACCAGGCCGGCGACCGTGGCGAGGCCGAGCGTGCGCAGCGGTGTCTCGGCGGTGTCCGGCTCGGCCCGCAGCAGCGCGTACGCCGCCCGGCGCCGGATGAACCGGTACGCCTGCAGGTGATCCCGCTTGGTCTGCACAGGGCTACCCGGCCAACCCGCGCAGCCGACCGTAGACGCCGAGGACGGCGGCGGACAGCGGCAGCAGTGCCACGGTCAGCGCGATGTCGGTCAGATCGGCCAGCCGGACCGCGTACGGCGACCGGCGTCGCCCGGCGCCGAGCGCGGCCGCGAGCGCCACGCCGGCGGCCGCGGCCAGCGGCACCAGCAGCAGCGTCCGCCGGTCCGGGGCCGCGCCCGCGGCGGCATGCCCGGCGACGATCAGCGGGCCGGCCAGCCCGGCCGCGAGGAGCCAGAGCCGCTGCGCCAGCCCGAGGTAGAGGCGGGCGCGCAGCAGCAGCAACCCGGCGGCGCACAGGGCCAGCGGCGGCGCCGACCCACCCGCCGCTGACAGCGGGATGGTGGCCGCCGCGGCGACCACGGCGGTGGCAGCGAGCAGGCTGGTCAGGTAGCGGTCGGCGCCGCCAGCCAGCCCGACGGTGGCCGGCGGCACCGGGCCGCCCGGGCCGCCACGCAGGTCGGCCGGCCCGGTCGGGATGGCCGGCAGCGGTAGCCCGGCCAGCCGCAGCGCCGCCTGCGGCAGCAGCGGGTTCGCGGCCAGCAGCACCGCGGCGACCAGCGCGGCCGCCCCGGCCGGCGGTGCGCCGGCCACGCACATCCCGGCGGCCAGCGCGCCGGTCGCCGCGGTCACCGCGGCGCCGGCGAGGCCCGGTCCGCCGGTACCGAGCGCGGCCGCGACCGCAGCGGTCGCGGCGAGGACGGCTGCCGAGCCGAGTAGCAGCTGCGCGCTGCCGAGACCGGCCAGCGGTCGGTTCCCGGCCAGCCCGAGCAGGCCGGCCAGCCCGGCGTAGCCCACCGCGACCCAACCCAGCACGGCGGCGGCGAGGCCGTCGCCGATCGCCCGGCCCAGTGCCGCCGCGGCGCCGAGCAGCGTGACCGCGACCAGGCCGGCCAGCAGCGCCGGCGTCCGCCACGGCGGCCCGGCGGCGGCGAGCGCGACCAGGCCGCAGCCGGACAGCCCGGCCGCGGCGGCGAGCCCGGTGCCGCGGACCGCACCCGGGCCCCAGCGCCGCGGGCTGCCGCCGGCGGTGTCGGCGAGCGCGTCGAGCACGTCGTCGTACACCGGCAGCGGGACCGGCAGTGACCGCGGGCGCAGGTGCAGCACCTCACCGTCGCGGATGCCGAGCGCCGCCACGCTCAGGCTCGGGTCGAACGGCGGCCGGCCCAGGCGCTGCAGCGTCCAGCCGCTCGGGTAGCCCGGGTCGACAGCCGGGTTCTGCTGGCAGAACCGCAGCAGCGCCGGCAGCAACTCGGCCAGCGCGGCGTCGGCCGGCAGGCTCAGGTCGACCCGGCCGTGCGGGCCGGCGACCGACACGGCGCGCAGTCCGCCGTTCGGCGCCGTGGGTGTGCCGCTGTCCCGGACCACCGCCACGGCTACCTCGCCTCGTCTGATGTGGACAGTGCCGGCCGGCCGGGCGGGGCGGGCCGCCAGTGGCGCGCGGTACCGTGCCGGCCGACCGCTCGGCCGGCCAGCAGCAGCACCGCGGCGGCGACCAGCCCGGCCGCCCCGAGCAGCGCCGCCTGCCCCGGGCCGGGCGGCACCGGTGCGGCCGGCCGGCGGGCAGCCAACGCGGCCGGGGCCCGCGCGGCCGGGGCGGTGCCGGGCGGGGCCGAGGCGATCGCGGCGTACGGGTCGACGACGCCCCAGCCGACGCCGGCGTCGGGCAACCGGGCGGCGGGATGGTCGGCGGTCTGCTCGATCTGCCGGCGCACCTGCTCGGCCGTCCACCGCGGGTGGTAGCCGCGCAGCAGCGCGGCCACCCCGGACACGAACGGCGCCGCGTAGCTGGTGCCGCGGACGAGGATCCCGCCCGCGCCGCCGGGCGCGACCGTGACCACGTCCACGCCGGGGGCGGCGACGCCGACGAAGTCGCCGGTCTCGGAGAAGTCGGTGTTGCGGTCGTCCGGGCCGACCGCGGCGACGCCGAGCACCCCCGGGTAGCTGGCCGGGTAGGTGCGCGGGTTGCCGGCCTGCGCCTCGTTCGCCACCGCCGCGACGATCAGCGCATCCCGGGCCGCCGCGTACCCGACCGCCTGCCGCAGCACGGTACTCGGCTCGGCGGTCACCACCGAGACGTTGATCACCCGAGCGCCGCGGTCGACGGCCGCCCGGATCGCCGCGGCGAGCCCCGCCGCGGTGCCGTCGCGGCCGGCGTCGGCCTGCCGGATCGGCAGTATCCGGGCCGCCGGCGCGACCCCGACGAACCCGGACCCGGCCCAGGGCGCCGCCGCGATGATCGCCGCGACCGCGGTGCCGTGCCCGACGCAGTCGGTGTCCGCGCGGCCGCCGCCGTTGACGACGTCCAGCCCGCGGTCCACCCGGCCGGCCAGCTGCGGGGTGCGGCCGTCCACCCCGGAGTCGATCACGGCGACGGTGACGCCGGCGCCGCGGGACAGCGGCCAGACCCGGGCGAAGCCGAGCCGGCGCTGTGGCCACGGCACGTCCGGGCTCACCTCCCGCACCGGCGCCGCGCACGCGTATCCCGGCGGCGCCACCCCGGCCGCCCCGGCCGCCCCGGCCAGCGGGGCGGTAGCGAGCATGGCGGCCCGCACCGCGATGGCGGGCAGCAGCCGTCGTACACCGGTCGTCCGGCCCCGGCCAGCCGCGGTCATCCGGAGGCCCCGGTGGGTGGCGGGGGTCCGGCCGTCCCGGGCGGCGGCGGGGCGAGCGCGGTCTGGATCAGCCGGGTGCCGAGCCGGCGGCTGACCAGCAGGCCGCGGCCCGGCGGCAGCTGCCGCATCCGGACGTCGCCGAGCACCGGGCCCTCGTCCCGGCTGCCGGACAGCAGCACGCCGGGGCCGCCGCCGTCCCGCAGCGTGCGCAGCACCGGCTCGAACAGGTGGCGGCCGATCCCGCCGGCGCGCTGCGCCAGCACCAGGTGCAGGCCGATGTCGCGGGCTTGCGGGATCAGCTCCAGCAGCTCCAGGGTCGGCTGGTCGGTCGGCCCGGTCACCATGTCGTGGTCGTCCACCAGCACGTACAGGTCGGGACCGCGCCACCACTCGCGGGAGCCCAGCTGCTCGGCGGTCACGTCCGGGCCGGGCAGCCGTTCCCGCAGCGCATCGGCGACATCCCGCAGCAGCGCCAGGGCCGCCGGGCGGCTCGCCGCGTAGCCGATGAGGTGCTCGGAGTCGACCGCGTTCAGCAGGCTGCGGCGGTAGTCGACGATCACGATGCGGGCCTGATCCGGCGGGTTGCGGTCCACGATCTGCGCGGCGATCAGCCGGAGCAGGTTCGACTTGCCGGTCTCGGGGTCGCCGACGATGACCAGGTTCGGCTCCTGGCCGAAGTCCAGTCGCACCGGCGCGAGGGCCTGCTCGTCCAGCCCGAGCGTGACCAGCCGCGGTGCCCCGGCCGGCGGGGCGGGCAGCTGCCCGGCCGGCAGCATCAACGGCAGCAGCCGGACCGGCGGGGCCGGCGCACCGGGCCAGGCCGCGGCTACCGCCCGCACCGCCCGGCGCAACCCGCCGGGTTCCTCGGCCAGGTCGCCCCGGTCCGGCGCGCCGGAGCCGGCCGGCTCGGCCAGCCGGGGCAGGGCGGCACGGAAATGCCTGCCCTCCTTGGTGATGCCGCGGCCGGGCACGTGCTCCGGGACGTTCGCCGCCGCCCGCCGGTGCAGCTCGGACTCGAACGGCTCGCCCAGCCGCAGTTCGAACCGGGTGCCGAGCAGATCGCGCAGTGCCGGCCGGATCTCCGACCAGCGGTTCGCGGCGACGACGACGTGCAGCCCGTACGCCAGACCGCGGCCGGCCAGGATGCCGACCGCGTCCTCGATCTCCTCAAACTCCTGCCGGAACACCTGCCAGCCGTCCACCACCAGGAACGCGTCGCCGTACGGGTCGCTGCCGGCCGGGTCGTCCCGGCGCAGCTGGCGGTACCCGGCGACCGAGTCGATGCCGAGTCGGGCGAAGTCCCGCTCCCGGCGCTCCAGCAGCGCGGTCAGCTCGGCCACCGTGCGGCGCACCGCGTCCGGCTCGAACCGGGTGGCCACCCCGCCGACGTGCGGCAGGTCGGCGAGCCCGGCCAGCGTCCCGCCGCCCAGGTCGACGCAGTAGAACTGCACCTCGGCCGGGGTCTGGGTGAGGGCCAGCCCGAGCAGGAGGGTCCGCAGCAGCGTGCTCTTGCCGCTGCGCGGCCGGCCGACCACGGCCACGTTACCGCCCGCGCCGGACAGGTCGGCCGGCAGCGGGTCGTGCCGCTGCTCGAACGGGCGGTCCACTACGCCGACCGGCACCCGCAGCGTGCCGCGGCCCGCCGGGTCGGCCACGGTCAGGCCGCGGCCGCCGATCGGCGCCAGCGGCCCGAGGAGCTGGCCGAGCGGGGTGGGGTCGGCCAGTGGCGGCAGCCACACCCGGCGGGCCGGGGTGCCGTGCCCGGCCAGCCGGTCCACCAGCACGTCGAGCACCCGCCGGCCGTCCGGCCCGGCCGGGCTCGCGGCACCGGCACCGGCGGACGGGTCGGGAGGGCCGGGCGGCCCGCTGGGAGCGGCCGGCCCGCCGATCGGCGCGGTCGCCAGGAACGGCAGCACCTGCCGGCCGGTGCCCGGGGTCGGTGGCGGCGCCGCCCCGGCCGCCAGGTGCCGCCCGGAGACGTAGGCCGAGCGGAACCGGACCAGCACGTCGGTGCCGACCTTCAGGTAGCCGTTGCCAGGGGCCGGCGGCAGCTCGTACGCGTCCGGCACCCCGAGCACGGCCCGGCTGTCCAGCGAGGAGAACGTACGCAGCCCGATCCGGTACGACAGGTGCGTCTCCAGCCCGCGCAGCCGGCCCTCGTCCAGCCGCTGCGAGGCGAGCAGCAGGTGGACGCCGAGCGAGCGGCCCAACCGGCCGATCATCACGAACAGCTCGGCGAACTCCGGGCGCACCGCCAGCAGCTCGCTGAACTCGTCCACCACGACCAGCAGGGCCGGCAGCGGGTCCAGCTCCGGCCGGCCCGGCCGCAGCCGCTCGTAGTCGCGCTGGGAGAGCACGTTGCCGGCCGCCCGCAGCAACTCCTGCCGGCGCACCAGCTCACCGTGCAGCGCGTCCTGCATGCGGTCGACCAGCGGCAGCTCCTCGGCCAGGTTCGTGATCACGGCGGACACCTGCGGCAGCCGCTCCATGCCGAGGAACGTCGCGCCGCCCTTGAAGTCGACCAGCGCGAAGTTCAGCACGTCCGGCGGGTGGCTGAGGGCCAGCCCGAGCACCAGCGTGCGCAGCAGCTCGCTCTTGCCCGAGCCGGTCGCACCGATGACCAGCCCGTGCGGGCCCATGCCGTCCTCGGCCGACTCCTTGAGGTCCAGCTCGACCGGCATCCCGTTGGTGCCGACGCCGATCGGGACGCGCAACCGGTTGCGGCCGGCCCGGCTGCGCCAGGTGGTCACCGGGTCGAGCCGGTCCGGGTCGCCGAGGCCGAGCAACGCCGGCAGGCCGACGTCGACCGCGGCCGGCTCACCGGTTCCGTCGTCGGCCGCGGCACCGAGCCGGATCGGCGCGAGCAGCCGGGCCAGCGCCTCGACCTGCGGCACGGACAGCGCGTCCGGCCGGCCCACCACGGTGCGGCCGGCGTCGTCGGCGCCGGCCCGCCGCATCCGTACCTGCCCGGCCGCGACGGTCAGCCGGAGCACGTCGCGCGGCGTGCTGTCGATCGCGGCCGGTACGGTCGGCAGCCGGTCGGCCGGCGCGGCCACGGCGGTCAGCTCGACCAGCGTGACCGCGTGCAGCTCCCCGGCCAGTTGGCCGTCGGATGGCAGGTCCACGCCGTCCAGCAGGACGACCAGGTGCGGCCGGTCCGCCGGCGCCGGCGCGGCCCGGTCGAACCAGGGGCGGTCGGTCAGTTCGCCGTCGAGCAGCCGTTCCAGCTCGACCGGATCGGTGCTCACCAGGCAGCGCGCGCCCGGCTCGGCCGGGCCCGGCCGCTGGCGGGCGTGCGGCAGCCACTTGACCCAGTCCCATTCGGGCAACCGGTCCGGGCTGGTGCAGACCGCGAGCCGCAGGTGTTCCGGCGCGTGGAAGGTCACCAGTTGGGCCACCGCGGCCCGGGCCAGCGCGCGGCCGGCCGGCGGATCACCGTCCAGCAGCACCCGGCTGAACCCGCGCAGGTCGACGGCGACCGGCAGGTCCGGCTGGGAGGCATGGACCTGGATGAGGCCGCGCAGCGCGGCGGCCGAGATCGGCTCCAGATCCTCGACCGGTTTGGTGTCCGGCCCGACCAGGCGGACCGCCAGCCGCTGCCGGCCGACCGCGATCCGGACGTGCGCGAAGTCCTCGTCGGCCGGCCGCCGCTCCCACAGCCGCAGCCCGAGCACCACCAGCCAGAGCGCGTCCGGTTCGGGGTGCCGCCACAGCATCGCCTCCCGCTGCGCCGCGGCGGCCCGCCGGATCCGGCGCCGTACCTGCCCCAGGTAGCGCAGGTATTCACGGCGGTCCGCGTCGGCCCGGCGCCGCCGGTCCGCCCCACCGCGCCCGGCCTGGCCGCCCAGCAGCCCGAACGCGGACAGCGCGTAGACCCCGCCGATCACGTAGCTGAGCGGCTGCCCCGGCTGGTAGGCGATGCTGAACAGGGCCGGGCCGATCATCATCGGCAGGTAGATCATCGACTGGCCAAGGCCGCCACCGCCGCCGGCCGCCTGCTCGGCCAGTTCCGGTGGCGATTCCAGCCGCAGTTCACCGGTCGGCAGTTCCGGCCCCGGCTGCCGCGCGGCCCGCCGGACAGCTGCCGACATCGGATCACCTCCGAGCCGGAATGTATCCCGCCCTGGGCACCCCCCGAATATGCGCGGATGCGCGCACCGTGTGCCGCCCGATTGATAGCTCGATGCGCCGGCCGGGTGGTTGTTCACGGCCACTGATGACATGCCGGGTCGGCCCGGGGTTGAATCTGCGAAAGTCAGCTCCAACAGCATTGACCAAGCGGAGGAATGCAATGGCGGCAGGGCGGAGCCAGGTCGATCCGGCCGCAATGCGGCAGGCCCTGGGGGTCATCTCGGAACACTCGGTGAATATCGACGGGCAGCGCGTCAAGGCTGACTCGATCGTCACCGGGCTGCAGTGGATAGGGCCGGCCGGCGGGGCGACCGCGGCGCTCGGGGCCGAATGGGGGATGCGTACCGCGGATATCGTCCGGCAGTTCAACCTCATCCGCGACAAGCTCACCATGACGTTGTCGAACTACACCACCAACGACGAGACCCAGCGGGCCCGGGCGGTCGGCATCACGAACAGCATCGGCGCCCAGATCAACCTCTAGCGGAGGAGGACTCCCATGCCAGCCGCCGGTGAGACGATCGGTGTTGTCTTCGGCAGCCTGCAGGACGGCGCGTCCGGCCTGGCCGCCTCGCTCACAGCCATCCGGAGCAGCCTGGACGACCTGAAGGCGCGGGTCGAGAGCAACCTCGCCAACTGGGACGGCGACGCCCGCGCCACCTACTTCGCCGCCAAGGCCCGCTGGGAGGCCGACGCGGTCGCGCTGGCCGACATCCTGAACCGGATGGCCGTGCACGTCGGCGAATCCCACGACGGCTATTCGGTGACCGAGTCCCGCAACGCCAGCATGTTCGGCTGAGCCGCAGGTCTTCGACGGGAGGAAACATGACCGCGGGTTTCACGGTCGATGTCGACAGCCTGCGCAAGCTGGCCACCCATCTGCGCGACACGGTGAGCTCATTGCCGCCGGAACCCGAACCCAGCCATCCGCAGTTTGGCCAGTACTCGGATTCCGGCTTCGCCCCGGCCACTCAGTTGGCCGACAACTATCGAAATCGCACCACCATGTGGGCGGCCAGCCGGAACGATTTCGAGCGGGGTGTCCGGGCGCTGGCCGAAGCGCTCGAGATCATCGCAAAACGCTATCAGGACAACGAGCAGGCGAGTATCGGCGACGCGGCGGAGGTCAGACGGGCCCTCGCTGCTGGCTGGGCCGAGAGCGGCCCAGTGACAGCATCCACACCGCAGCCTGGGCCAGCTATTCCGCACTGACCGGGAGGGCTTTCAGCAATGGCGGACGAAACGGCTGAGCCGGCCACGGTGACCAAGCTGCGCAAGCTCATGGACAACGCGAGTGAGGGCTCCCTCTATGACGCCCGGGCCAACTGGTCGCGGGTCGCCGAAGCGGTGAACTCGGCGAACAACGGCGTCAGCGACGGCGTTGAGACGATGCTCAAGGGCTGGACCGGCCCCGGTGCCGAGGCGTTCCACACGGCTGCTGGCCAGGTCATCAACTTCGGGATGGACCTC
The DNA here is from genome assembly GCA_963714145.1 of uncultured Actinomycetota bacterium. Taxonomy (GTDB): domain Bacteria; phylum Actinomycetota; class Actinomycetes; order Mycobacteriales; family CADCTP01; genus JBBWZH01. Next base: position 2,293,401 of record OY970235.1, read on the forward strand.
ACCTCGCGCGCGAGTGCTCTGGGCGGCTCGAGCCCGGCCCCGCTTACGCAGTCGGTCGCCGACTCGGCCGAGTCATCCGCGCCGAGCTCGTTCAGCTGGACCACCCAGTACGTCGGCGACTCGCTCGCGGCCATTCGTAGCGCGGCAAACAGGTGGCTGCACTACACCGACTACTACGTCGGCTACGCCGACATGCTGAAGAGCACCGACACCCCGTTCACGCCCGCGCTCATGGCCTTCGTCAATCAACGGCTCGGCCAGGCGGATACCGCCGCGGCCAACTTGCTGCAGCGGCTTGAAGAGCGCTACACGCAGGGCAATGAGGCGCTGCCGGGATCGGTCACCGCGCCGCTGCCAGCACTGCAGAACGTCTTCGGCGGCGCCGGCAGTGGGCCCGGCAACCCCGGTGGCGGTGCAGCGGGCGGGGTCCCCGCGCTGGGCGGTGGTGGCGGCGTTCCAGGCCTCGGCGCACTCGACGCGGCGGCCCTGACCGGCGGGGGTGCTCCGCTGAGCACGGCGGGTGCCGGGTTGGCTGGCGCCCCGGGCATCCCGGCGGACCTGGGCGGTGCCGGGCCGGCACTGCCCGGCGCAGGAGCAGCCCTGCCGGCTGTACCCGGTCTGGGCGCCGCCCCGGGAACCGGGCCGATGCTGCCCGGGCTGCCGGCCGGGCCGGACGCCCTGGCGGCCGGCGCGGCCGGGCCTGGGTCAGCCGGCGGTCTGCCGGATCTCGGCCTGGGTGCGGCAGGGGCGGGTCTCGGCGGAGGCTCGGCCGGGGCAGTGCCGGACCTGCCCGCGGTGCCTGACCTCGGCTCGCCCGGCGCGGGCTCGCAGCTGGCCGGCCTCGGCGCGGGGCCGGCCCTGCCGGCGACCGTCCCGGGCTTCACCGGGCTGCCCACGCCGGGCACCGGCGGGCTCGGGACGCTGCCCGGGGGGAGCCCGGGCAGCGGGATCAGCGTGCCCGGGCTGCCCGGTTCGCCGTCCGGGGGCGGCCCGTTCCCCGGCATCGGCGTGCTACCACCGGGCACCGGGGCAGGCGCCGGCCCCGGCCGGACCGGGATTCCGGGCGGGCTCTCCGCGAGTGGGAGCCGGACACCTGGCATCGGCGGCCTTCCCGGCACCGGTGCCGGCCTCGGTCGGGTGCCCGGGATCGGTGCGCTTCCGGCCGGGCAACGTGGCCTCGGCTTGCCGAGTCCCGCCGAGCTCGGCCTACCCGGCGCCGGCCGGGCCGGCGGCACCGGCCCGGTCGAGCCGGTTCCGGGCGCGTCGGCCCGGGGCGCTCCGGCGGTGGGTGGGCTCGCCGAGCCGGTGCCTGGCGGGGTCGCCGGGCCCACCGGTGGGGCTGCCGGCGGCGCTGCGGGCGGGGCCTACCCGCCGTACATGCCGTTCGGCGGGGGCGGTGGTACGGGCCGGGACGACCGCGGCCGGCTGCTCTGGCTGGACGAGGACCCGGACCTGTGGAGCGCGGACCTGAGCACCGTGCCGCCCCCGGTGATCGGCTGACCGCGGCGCCCAGGACGGAGGATCGCCATGCCGACAGACGCCCGCGGGCCGGCTACGCCTGACCGCGACCCACTGCAGGAGGGCTCAGCCCCGCCGCCCGGCCCGACCGGGCCCGGCGGGCCGGAGGCGCGGGCCCGGCTGGACGCGCTGCGGGCCGAGGTGGACGGGCTGATGGCCGGGTACGAGGCGGCGCAGCGCCGGATCTCTGCCACGTACCGGCAGGTGCGGCAGCTGACCGGGCGGGCGCGGTCGGCCGACCGGCTGGCCAGCGTCACGGTCGGCCCCCGCGGCCAGGTCACCGTGATCGAGCTGGATCCGCAGGTGTACCGCAGGTACGACCCGCCGCGGCTGGCCGCGCTGCTGGTCGAGCTGGCCGGCAAGGCGGCCGGCGAGGTGACCGGGCAGGTCGAGGAGTTGCTCGGTGCGCTGCTGCCACCGGGCGTTCCGGTGCGGCCGCTGCTGGCCGGCGAGGTGGACCCGGCTGCGCTGGGCGCGCACACCGGGCCGACCCAGGCTGAGTTCGGCGAGTGGTGGGCTTCGGTCACCCAGCTCCCCACGCCCGGGTCGGACCGCCCGCCACCCAGCCGGCGGCCGGGGCGGCCGGCCGGCGACCGGAGGCACTGACGTGGACGGTTTCGCGGTCGACCCGGCCGGCCTGTCCACCGCGGCGACCGGCTATGGCGACGCCCGCGACGAGCTGGCCACCCTGCACACCCAGCTGTCGGCCGGGCTGGCGGCACTGGACGGCTGCTGGGGCGACGACGAGCCCGGCCAGGCATTCGCCGCGGTGTACGTGCGGCCGGCCGCGGCCACCCACGAGTCGTTCCACCCCGGCCGCCCCGGCTCGGTGGCCGCCGGGCTGCACGAGCTGATGGCCGGCCTGCAGTGGTGCGCCACGAACTACACGGCCAACGAGGAGACCACCGTGGCGCGGACCCCGCGCCTGGACCCGGCCGGCTGACCAGGCGCCCGGATGGACGTTCCGCCGCTCCTACCGCCGGACATGAGCATCTTCTACACGATCGCGGTCGGGCAGCAGTGGCCGAAAGCCAGCGAGACCCAGCTGCGCGCGCTCGGCAACGAGTGGATGCGGGCGCAGGGCGGGTTGCGGCGGGCCGGGGCCACCCTGGGCACGGCCCGCCGAGGTGTCGCCGCAGTCGACGTGTCCCCGTCCGCGGAGGCGGCCGATCAGCGGGCGGCCACGCATGTGCAGGGCATGGTCGACCTGGACCAGCGCTCGGCGACCATGGCCGCGGCACTGATCAACAACGCCAACCAGACCGAGTACACCAAGCTGCAGATCGACGGCATGCTCGCGCTGCTCTACACCCAGGTCGCCTACGCGCTGGCCTGGGCGCCGTACACCGGCGGGATGAGCATCAGCGAGGCCTTCCTGGCCGCCCGGATGGCGCAGGGGTGGGTACGCACCGCGGTGGCCCGGCTGATCGACGCGGTCAGCTTCTTCGTGCTGCCCGAAGCCTTCGCGCAGACCGTGCAGGTCGCGAACGGGCACCGGGACGGCTTCGACGCCCCGGCACTACTCCGTGCCGGCGAGCACGGCGTGCTGCTGGCCGGGGCCGGCCTCGGGGTCAGCCAGCTGCTCGGACGGGGGCCCGGGGCCGCCCTGATGCAGCGGGTATTCGGCCGCGGCTCGAAGCTGGCGGCCGGCGTCCTGGACGGCGCGATCGCCTTCCCGGCCAGCAACGCGGCGATGTACTACGCCGACGTGACCGGCCGGACCGAGCACGAGATGCACGGGCCGTTCGACGGCTGGTGGAAGGCCGCGCTGGCCGGCGGCACCTATGGCGCCGCGTTCTACGGCCTCGGCCACGTCCGGAAGCCGACCGAGTTCAGCCTGGTCACCAAGGACGGGAACGTCCTGCGCGGCTACCGGCTGCCGGGCGGCCAGCTCTCCCTGCTGGACGCCACCGGCAAGCCGCTCGGCCGGGCCCGGCTCGGCACCGACGGCTCACTGCTCGGCCGCGACAACGTGGTGGTGGCGCCGCCGATCGAGCAGTACACCCGGACCATCCGGGCCGGCGCCGACCGTGGCGATACCGACACGCACGTCCTCGAATCCGGTCAGTTCCGCCAGCTGATGGCGACCAAGCCGATCGGCCTGGGGCCGAATGCCGGCGGAACCGCCGTCTACCAGGCCATCGACGGCCAACTGCGCCGGGTCGCCACCCGCACCGCCGACGGCCGGTTGGTCGCCTACACCGAACCGCCCCGGCGCCCCCCGGGACCGCAGCCCGGCCCGGGGCCCGAGCCCGGGCCGGGCCCGGGCGGCGCCGGGCCCCGGCCGGCCGGCGGCCCCGATGGCAGCACGAGCCCAGCCGGCTCCGCCCGGCCCGAACCCTCCGCCCCGCCCCGCGGCGAGTCCTCCACTCCACCCCGCGGTGAGCCCGGTGCGGCGCCTCGCGGCGAGCACGGCGCCGCGGCTCTCGGTGAGCCAGCACGGACCGTGCCGGCACGGGGTGCACCCGCCGGCGAGCCCGGACAGAGTGGGCCCGGACGGACCGGGCCCGGACAGAGTGGGCCCGTCGGCGAGCCCGGACGGACCGGGCCCGGACGGACCGAGGTCGGCCCGGTCGGCGCCGGACGGGCCGAATCAGCCGGCAGCGGCCCTGCCAGCGGTCCCGCCCGTACCGAGGCGGCAGGTGGTGCCGCGGCCCCGCACGCCACCGACGCGGTGCGGCCGGCCGACGCGAGCCGCCGGGACACCGGCCACACGGCGCACGAACCTCCACCCGTCGCTGCCGGAGCGCACGACTCCGGAGACCGCCGCGGCCCCAGCCACAGCCCGGACGGCCGCCCCGCGTCCACGGCTGCCGGGTCGGCCGACGCCGGCCACCGGGACACCGGCCGTACCACGGCGCATGAATCGTCGCCCGCCGCTGCCGGACCACACGACTCCGGAAACAGCCACGGCCCGGACGGACGGCACGAGTCCAGCGACATCCGCCGCGCCAGCCCCGGCGCGGACGGACGGCACGAGTCCGGCGACACACCTCGGCCCAGCCGCGGCACGGAGGGACGGCACGAGTCCGGAGCGGTCGGTCGGGCCGACGTCGGCCACGGCGCCGCCGACCGGACCGCGCCGGGCACCCCGCCGCCGGACGCCGCCCGGCACCGCAGCGGGTTGTCCGATCCGGCGGCAGTAGCCGATTCCGGCCCGACCCCGGCCGGGGCGGTCGTGGCCGGAGAAGGCGGCCGGGATGGGGTTGGCGGGCATCGGGCCGGGGGTGGGCGTCCGGCCGAAGCCGGCCGGTCCGGGGTGACTGATCGGGCGGCCGGGGAGATCCGGGCGGAGCAGGAGCGACCGGTGGGTGGCGGCGACGACCAGCCCGGTTCCGGCCGGGCGGAACCCCCCGGCCAGGGCCGCTCCGACGCCGCGGGCGATCCGCAGCCGGCGGCCGGTTCCGGCGGCGACGGGTCCGGCCACCGGCCGCCTCCGGACGGCCGGTCGGAGTCGGCGCCGGACGGCTGGGACCGCGTCGGCGGCGAGCCGGCCTACCGCTACCCGGGAGATGAGCGGATCTACTACCGGCGGCTCGCCGCCCTGGACGGCGCCCCCGAACTGCTGGAGGCGATCCAGTCCGGCCGCGACATCCTCACCGAGACGCGAGATGCGGCGCTGGCGGCCCTGGAGAATCTGGAGTGGGCGTCAGCCCCGAACATCGGCGAGCACAGCAGGCAGAACCTGCTCGCCCGCGCGCTCAACGACCTGTACCGGCTCGACCGGGGCCTGCAGTACGAAGCGCTTGCCGATGACCACCTACTCCGCCAGCAGGACGCCGACGCGCTGGGCGTTCTGCTGAGCCGGGAGCCACGGCCCGCGGCGCACATCGCCGCCCGGTTGGACGACCTGATCAGGACCGTCGAGGGCGAACTGCCGGCGGTACCGCTCACCGAGGCAGGGCAGGCCGCCGACCGGCTGTTGGGATTCTACAGCGAACGCCAGGTCGAGCTCGACCTGCACGCCCTGCTCAACCCGGACGGGACCGCCGCGGACCGGCTGGCGGACCAGCTCCGGGTCCGCCCGAGCGAGCGATTGCTGGACGATCTTCACGCGCTGACCACCGAGACCGCCGACGTCGCCGCCGAGTACCTGGCGGATCTGCGGAAGCCGGCGGGCCGCTTGCAGGAATGGAACGAGCAGACCCGGGACTGGCTCGAGGCGACCGCGAACAACCACAACCTTCTGATCAGCCGGGCTCACTGGGCGGAGCGGGTGCTCGCGGAGGCGGGCCGGCAACGGCCGCTGCTGACGGAGTTCACCGACCAGTTGCGGCGGCTGACCGACCCGGGCACGTCGCCGGACCTGCGGCGCGGGATCGCAGCCGCGGCGGAGTCCTGGCTGGTCGTCCCGCACAGCCCGGTGCCCGAGCCACCGCCCGGGTGGCGCGGTTGGCCGACGGAACCACCCGAACCCGGCGCCGGCGGCCAGCCAGCCGGCTCGGGCGACGGCGGCGGCGCGGGCACCGGAGGCGCTGGCAAGCCAGGCGCCGGCGATGACGGCGGCAGGGGCCACGGTGGCGGCGCGGGCAGTGGTGGCGCTGGCGGACCGTCCGGCGCTGGTCGCCTGCCGGGACCGCGGTCAGGCGACCGAGGCGCCACTGCCGGCGGGCCTGGCTCGGAGGGGACGGCAGGCCCGCCGGCCAGTGGTCGCGGTGCCCGCCCGGACGGCGGCCTGGACCTTCCGGACGGCGGTCGGGACCCGGGCGGAACGCCGGCGGCCGTCGCGTCGGCCGGCGAGCGTCGCCCGCTCGTCGCATCGCGAGCCGCCGCCCCGGTCGGGGACCGCGCCGCCGGGCTGATCGCACCGCCGCCGACCACGTCGGCCGACGCCGGGCCCGCGGCCGCGCCGCCGGTCGACCACCCGCACGTCAACCACGTGCGGGCGATGTTGCGCGGCACCGATCCGGCGGAGGCGCCCGCGCTCGCCCCGGAGCCGGGCGCCGACCGCGCCGGCTGGATCAAGGAGCTGCTCGCCGGCGCCAGCCACCCCACCGACTCAGCGGCCTGGCCGCACTCACTGACCGCCAATTCCCACCCCCGTGGCCCGGCCGGAAGCGATCCCACCCGAACCCCGACCGGCACCGCACCCGACGGTCCTGCCAACCGCGCCGCCGAGCGCCCCGGCCCGACCGACCCGCACCCGCGACCCCACGGCACCGGACCCGCCGACGGCCGTCCACCCGAACCACCCGTCCACCCGGCGACCGCCCTCGACCCCGCCGCACCAGACCCCGCCCCGCCGACCGCGGCCAGCACAGCCCTACCGACCCCACCCGACCCGGCCCTGCCGACACCGGACCGCCGCACTGCACCGATCCCATCTAATCCGGCCCTAGGGACCGCGGCCGGCACCGTCCCACGGGCACCAGCCACCGCCGAACCCACCCCACCCGACCCCGCCCTGCCGGCCTCGGCCCTGGCCCTGGCCCGTACCGCACCACCAGCACCGGCGAGCACCGCCGTACCGGCGAGCACCGCCGTACCGGCAAGCACCGCCGTACCGGCAAGCACCGCCGTACCGGCAGGCACCGCCGTACCGGCAAGCACCGCCCTACCGGCCGGCTCCGCCCTACCCGCGCCGGCCCGCGCGGCAGCACCAGCGCCGGTCAGCGCCGCCCCGCAGGCAGCGGTCGGCGCCGGTGCGGCGGGCGCGTCCACCGGCGGCCCGGCAGCCAACACCGCCCCTCCCACCGCGCCCGGCGTGCTTCCGGCCACGCCGGCCCAGGTCGTGCCGCAGGACCGACCGGCCCGGGTGGTGCCGGCCGCGCCGCCGGCCAAGGCCGTACCGGACGGCCCACCCGCGCACGTGCTGCCGGCCGTCCCGCCGGCCAGAGTTGTGCCGGCCGTCCCACCCGCCCAGGCGGTGCCACAGAACGAACCGGCCGGGGGAGCGACCGGCGGGTCCGGGCCGCTCCTGGCGCCGCCAGAGGTCGTCATCCCGGGCCGGGACGGGACGCCCGAGGTTGTGATCGTGCATGGGCCCGGCGGGCCGATCGAGGTCGAGATCCGGTCGCCGGGGCCCGCCCCGGCCACCCCGCTACGCGAGGTCGAGCCACCCGCAGGCGGGCCGGAGGTGCTACCCGCGCCCGGTTCGGTGGCTGGCCCGGAGGTGGTCCCGACACCGGGCGGCGGCGAGGCTGTCCGGTTGGCGGGTGACGAGATCGTCCCGTTGCCCGCCGGCCCGGAGGTCCCCGCCGAGCCGCTGCCAGCCAGCCGCCCCGACCGCACGGCAGGACCAGACAGCTCGGCACGACCTGGCGGTGCGGCACGACCGGGCGCCGCGGTCAGCGGCGGTGACCGGGACGCGCTGCTGGCGGCGGTGGCCAGGACGCTGCCGGGCGGGCCGCCGGGCTACCTGCTGCCGGTACGGCTGCAGGGGCCCAGCGGAGCCGGGTACGACGTACGGGTGTCGCCGGCCAGGGCCGGAGCCGGGCCCGCGCCAGCGAGCGGCGGCGGCGGCAGCGCCGGCACTGGGGTGGACCGCCGCAAGGAGTTCGCCGAGTGGCTGGAGAAGCTGCGGGCCGACTCGCCGGAGCTCGCCCGGCGCGTGGACGAGCGGCTCGAGGAACGCGGCGGTGGCATCGGGAACCTCGAACTCGCGGTGGCCGAGGTCGAGGCGGAACTGCGCCGCGAGCTGGCCGCGGCCATGCGGTCGGTCGGCGCGATCGCGGCCGAGGCGGTCGACGCGGGGCTGTTCCGGGGTGACCTGACCGCCGCCGACCCGGCTGGCGTCCAGGCGCTGGCCCGCAGCCTGCTGGCGTCCGCCGCCGAGGCCGCCAACCTCGGCCGCTACCTGACCGTCGAGCCGATCGATGACATGCCCGGGTACTTCCAGCTGACGGCCGGCGGCCGCTCGGCCCGGCGCCGCTTCACCATCCGGGTCGGTGTGTTCGCGGCCGAGCTGCCCGCGGTCCGCGGACTGCCGCCGGCCGCCCGGGGCAGCCGCGTCACGCCGCCGGACGGCTCGACGCTGTGGGTCATCGAGGTGCACCAGCGGATCGGCGTGCACAACCGGGACGGGATCGAGCGGGCGCTCGCGCACGAGCTGAGTGAGCTCAGCGCGCTCAGCCGGGGCGAGGCCGCCGAGGACGCGCACGCCGAGGGCCGGCTCACCGAGCTGGATCGCCTGGTCCGCCGGCTGCGGGCGGGCGAAGGGCAGTTGACCACCGGCGAGCAGCGCTGGCGGTACGCCCGGGACGTGTTCGAGTTCGCCGCGCTGGTCAAGGAGATCTGGCCAGGGAGCCGGGGGTTCGGCTGGTACCTGGCACGTTCGGCCGACCGGGCGGCGCTGAAGGCGACGCTCTGGCGTTACCTCACCAGCCGCCGGCGCGGCCCCGGCTGGGTCGCCGACGTCTGGCGGGACAGCCAGCGCGTGACCCGGGCGGTCAGCGCCGCGGCGGCCTACCGGCAGCGGGCCGGGCTGAAGTCGGTTGCCGGCGACCCCGAGGTCCTGGCGGCGCTGCAGGCGGAGCAACGGCGTACCGCGACGGTCCGTGCCGCGATCGACGAGGCGCTGGCGGGTGCCGGCGCGCTCGGGCTGGCCGCCAGCTGGGACGGCGATCCGGGCGGTGGCCTGGTCACCGTCCACCCGACCGACCCGACGCAGCGGCGGCGCCCGCCCGGCGCGGGCACCGGCGGCGCCCCGGACGGTCCGGCGGCCAGCCTGCTGGACGTGTCGGAGCTGGTGGCGCACCTCGCCGGGCTGGCCGACGAGGGCCTGCCGCCGGACGCGCTGGCGGCGGTGGCGCTGGCCGGGCTGGGCGAGGCCGCGTACACGGAGTTCCCCGACGCGGTCGCCGCGCACACCAAGGGCCTGGTGACCAGCCGGGCGATGGCCGTCGTCTGGACGCTGCGGCAGGCGCTGGCCGGGGCCAGGCGCACGTCGCGGAGCCGGACCGGCGGCCGGATCGACCGGGCCAACGCACTCGCCCAGGCCGTCGCCCAGGCGGCGGTCGAGGTGGCGGCCGAGAGCCTGGCCGGCCCGCCGGGCGAGGGCTTCCTCGCGCACACCATCGATGCGGCCGGCCTGGCCACGGGCTCGGTGTTCGTGGTGCCGTACAGCGACCGGGCCGGCGGCGTCGGCCGGGCCGAGCTGGTGGACGTGCGCCCGGTGATCGCCGCGGTCGCCCCGCGGGCCGCCGCGGGTGTAGCCCTGACCTCGCTGATCGCGGCGGCGGCCGAGCAGCTCGGTGCGTACCTGGGGGCCCGCTACGGTCCGGGCCCGGCGACCCGCGGCGCGGCCGGGCCAGATCCGAGCGGTCCGGTCGATCCGGCCGACCTGGGAGCGCTGACCGCGCTCGGGCGGCTGCACGCCGGTACCACCGATCCGGGCCTCCGCGCCAAGGCGGTGCGGGCCGCCGAGCGCCGGCTCGCCGGACGACCGATCGGCGACCCGGCCGGGTCGGACCGGATGCGCGCGGCCCTGCCGCCGGCGGCGTTCCAGCTGTGGGAGCAGGCCGTGGGGCTCGGCGCCGGCCCCCTCCCGGCCGCCGGCGGCGATCCGCGGGGTGGCGTCCCGCCAGTTCCCGGCCCGACCGGCGGGTCCGGCGCGCCGGGTGCCGCCCCCGCCCGCCCGGCCGGCGCGATCCGGGACCGCTGGCCGCGGCGCGGCCGGGCCGCGGACCGTCCGCGGCCGGCCAGGCGCCTGATCTGGCCGATCGAGCGCGCCGGCGACCCCGGCCAACCGGCGCTCCCCGGCGAGACCTGGACCACCGACCAGCTCCGCGGCTGGCTGACCGAGTACGAAGGGCTGCTCGCCGACGCCAAGGCCGCCGTCCAGGCGGACCAACTCGGCAGCCACGTCCGTGACTACGTGCGGAAGGTGCTTGCCTTCGCGCACGGGCTCACCGAACTGCAGGACCAGCTCATCGACCGGGCCGCGGAACATCAGCTCAGCGCGGTCCAGCTGACCGGCACCGGCAGCACCGTACCGGGCCGGCGGGCCCGCGAGGCCCAGCTGCGGGTCATCGAGGGCCAGATCGACTACCACCTGTACCGAGCCGGCCAACTGCTGAACCAGTTCGACCAGGTCAGGGAGCTGATCCGGACGGCCCGGGAGTGGGGGCGGACCAGCCCGCTGCCCGGCGTCCCGCCGCACCTGGTCAAGCAGGTCGACCTGCTGTTCGGTGACCTGAGCGAGACGCCGCGAGCGACCGTCCTGGATGCCATCGTGCTCTACGGCTGGTTCAAGCTGCACGAGATGGAGGACATCGTCGAGCTCGGCATCGAGGGCGTGCAGGAGCGGCAGCAGCGCGAGAAGACCAGAGCCGTCGACGACGAGCGCCTGCTGGCCGCGCGTATCCAGGACGAGGAGAAGCGCCTGGCCGGCATCGACCGCTCGCTCCAGCGGGAGCTGGCCACACCGGCCGCGCCGGACGACGCGGCGGCCGCCGCCGACCGGATCGCGGAGTTGAAGAGACGGCAGGATGACAGCCGCGACCGGCTCGAGCGGCTGCACCAGAAACACGCGACCGTCGTGGCCGGCCTGCCGGCCGCGGCGGCGGCCCGCGAGCGGCTGGCGGCGGACGGCTCCAACCAGCTGCTTCCCGACGATCACCACCTGGTGCGCGAGCGCCGGATCGCCGAACTGACCGGCGAGCTCGACCGGGTCTCCGCCCAACTCGCCGGCAGCGGCGACGTGGCCGAGCTGCACCGTCTCGCCGGCCGGCAGGCGGAGCTGGTCCGCCGGCTGGCGGAGCTACGGGCGGCCGAGGCGGCGTTCCAGCACCGCCGGTCCGGGAACGCGGAGCTCTACCGGTCGCTGTACCGGGCGGCTCGGCAGGCCCAGGCGGACCAGGCGGCCGTGCAGAAGCTGACGGTCCGGCTGGCCGAGGCCCAGGCCGGCCCCGACGCGAGCCGGGTCCGGGAGCTGACCTGGTGGCTCAACTACGTCCCGCCGGCCCAACGCGCCGCCCTGGAAGCGGAGATCGAGCAGATCAGAGCCGCCGCCGATCCGCACCGGCTGGCCCGGTTGCGTGATCAGCAAGCCCGTGCCGCCGCGCGGGCCGAGGCCAGCCGGCACCGCTGGGAGGCCGCCGCCGAGCAGGTCTGGCAGGCCGAGGTCGACCGCCGGGCGCCGTTGACGGCGGTGGCCGACCGGGTCGAGGCGGCCCGCGGGCTGCGCGCCGCCGACCCTGATGACGTGCGCCACCTGCACGCGGACGCGGAGCGTGCCTGGAGCAAGGGCGCCCGCCCGCAGCCGCGCGAGCGACTGCGCCGGCTGGACGGCTTCGTCCAGAACCTGCGCGCGCTGGTCAGGCTCCGCGCGGAGCGGGCGGCGGCGCCGGCCGGCGGTGGCCTGGCCGAACAACTCGACGGCGAGATCCGGTACCTGCAGAAGTTCCTCAACGGCTGGTGGCGGGAGGCCGTCGACGGCGGTGTCCTGCTGATCCCGCCACCGTCGAAGCACTTCGCCCTCGACTGGGTTCGGGACGACCTGGGCACGCCGATCGGGCCGAAGGTGCCCTGGCCGGTGCGCGGGCCGCAGTTCGACGCCAAGGTGCACACCCCGTTCACCTCGGCGAACCCGCTCGACTGGGCCGGGCACAGCGAGCAGACGCGGCCGCCGGCCCGCCGGCACCACGTCAAGCGGCTGACCTGGCGGCTGATCGGCGGCACGCTGCCGGTCTACACCCACGCCGAGTCCCGGTATGTGGTGCGGCCGTTCGGGTCGGACGCGGTCATCAAGGTCACGGTCGAGGACGACTTCCGCTACGCGGCACTCCAGAGCCCGACCGGGATGCTCCGCTTCGGCGGTGCCGCCGGGCCGTACGTGGGCAGCCACTTCCCACCGAACCAACCGATCAGGTTCCCGATCAGCAACCACTTCCGCTTCACGGTGATCCCGCGGGCGTTCACCGGCGCGGAGGTGGGTCTGCTGCTGCCCGGCTCCGACGACGTGTATGCCGACGTCGGCAAGGCCCGCTACGTCAGCGACCTGGTCAGCGGCGAGTGGCCGTTCGACAATCACGACGTTCTGGTCGAGCCGGAGCGGCGCGAACTGCTGCGGGCGCTGTCCGGGCCGCGGCTGGCACCGCAGCGGCAGTTCAACGCCGGGGTCGGCCTGCTCGGCTTCCTCGAGCTGCACTCCGGCGGCCGCGATGACCCGCACAGCGTCCAGTACGCCGCCATCGGCGCGGTGATGCAGTGGCAGGTCTCGCTGGAGATCAAGGGCCACCGCTCCGCGGCCGCCGGCGCCACTGGCGCCGACCTGGTCCGGCTGCTGCGGCGCGGGCTGGCCGAGCCGGAGTACGGCCTCAGCGCTGAGCGGGTCATCGCCGGTTGGGCGTCGATCGGCGCCGGCCTGTGGGTGCCGCAGCCTGGAGAGGTCCTACCGGGCTACTTCGGCAGCGCGGGCGTGAGCGGGGTGGGGTTCAGCCGGGTCAAGGGGCGGGCGCTGGACCCGGGCGGCGCGCAGATCGAGCGCTCGCTGGGCCGGATCCCGCTCGTCGGCCGCCGGTTGCGCCGCAGCTACGAGGACGCCACCGACGCCTTCACGGCCGGCCGCGAGGAGGAGCAGCGGGCGGCGGCGGACCAGGCGGCGGCCACCGAACAACGGATGGCCGACTGGCGCCGGCTCGGTGCGGGGGCGCCGCGTTCGGGTAGCCCGCCGGCCGGACGGGTCGTCGTGATCTACGGCCCGGGCGGTCAGCCGCTGCGGACAGTCGTCCTGCGACCGAACCAGCACCCGCCCGCATCCGGCTCGACCCAGTCCGGCCCACCGGCCGCCGACCCGCCCGACAAGCCCGCGCCGGGCGGCGGCTGACCGGGAGCAGAGACGGCGGATGAACGAGCCGACGCCGTTCGCACGGCCGCTGGCGAGTGCGCGGCGCACCGTCTACTGAGGACGGTCCGCAGCAGACGCTCAGGCCGGGGCCGGGCCGGGCAGCCGGGTCACCGCCGGCGGCCCGGCGGGCGCGGCCTGCAGGCTGCGCAACCCGAGCAGCACCAGCGGGTTGTCGTCGGCGACCACCCGGACGCCGCGTCCGGGCCGGACCGCAGCGACCACGGGCCACCCCCTCGTTCGTGCCAGTTGCCCGGCCTGAGCCTTGCCAGCGGCGGCACCGGCGCAGTACATGTCGGCTGTACGCGGGCGCCGGCCCCAGAACCGCGACCGTGCTGCCGGCGCCGGCGGAGGAGGAACGGGCATGACGATGGCTGGCGGCGCGCCGTGGCCTGGCGCCGAGGCGCATCCGGTGGCGGTCCAGCTGCTCGGGCCGGTCCGGGTCTGGCGGGACGGCGCCGAGGTCGAGCTGGGGCCGGCCCGCCAGCGGGCCGTGCTGGCGGCGCTGGCCGCGGCCGGCCGGGTGGTCTCGGTCAGCGAGCTGGTGGACGGCGTCTGGGGCCCGGACGCGCCGCCGAGCGCGGTACAGAACCTCCACACGTACGTGGCCGGGCTGCGCCGGGTGCTGGAACCGGCCCGGATCCGCCGGTCGCCGGGGCAGCTGCTGGTCTCCGTCGGCTCGGGCTACGCGCTGCGGCTGGCGGCCGAGCAGGTCGACGCCGCCCTGCTCGCCGACCGGTTCCGGCGGGCCCGGGAGCTGGCCGCCGGGACGCCCGCCGAGGCGGTCGGCGTCCTCGACGCGGCGCTGGCGCTCGGCTCGGGCCCGCCGCTGGACGGCATGTCCGGCCCGTTCGCCGACGCCGAGCGGGCCAGGCTGGTGGAGCTGCGGTCGGCCGCGGCGCAGCTGCGGTTCGAGCTGCTGCTGCGGCTGGGCCGGCATGCCGAGGCGGTCGGCGAGCTGTCCGCGGCCGTGGGCCGGGAGCCGTTGCGGGAGCGGCTGCGGGAGCTGCTCATGCTGGCCCTGTACCGGGCCGGCCGGCGGGCTGAGGCGCTGGCGCAGTTCACCGAGGCGCGCCGGTTCCTGGTGGCGGAGCTGGGCATCGAGCCGGGGCCGGAGCTACGCCGCCTGCATAGCCGGATCCTGACCACCGACCCGGCGCTGACCGGGCCGGCCAGGGAAGTCCCGACGCCGGTCGGGACCGGGCCGGACGAGAAACCGCCCGGCACCGCGGTGCCGGAGCTGCTGCCGCACGGGGTGACCGGGTTCGTGGGCCGGCGGGCGGAGCTGGCCCGGCTCGGCGAGCTGGTCCCGGCCGCGGTCGCGGCGGCCCCGGTGGTGATCTCCGCTGTCGAGGGCGCGGCCGGGGTCGGCAAGACCGCGCTGGCCGTCCGGTTCGCCCACCAGGTGGCCGGCCGCTTCCCGGACGGGCAGCTCTACCTGGACCTGCGCGGGTTCGACCCGCGCCAGCCACCGCTGCCGGCCGGCGAGGCACTCGGCGCGCTGCTGCTCGGGCTGGGGCTGGCCGCGGCGGCGCTGCCGGCCGGTGCGGCGGCGCGGTCGGCGCTGTTCCGCGGCGCGGTGGCCGGCAAGCGGATGCTGGTGCTGCTGGACAACGCGCGCAGCTCCGAGCAGGTCCGCCCGTTGCTGCCCGGCGCCGGCGGCTGCCTGGTGCTGATCACCAGCCGCAACTCGCTCGGCGGCCTGGTCGCCCGGGACGGCGCCTACCGGCTCACCCTCGACGTGCTGCCGCCGGACGAGGCGCACGAGCTGATCGGCCGGGTCGCCGGGGAGCACCGGGCC
This sequence comes from uncultured Actinomycetota bacterium, assembly GCA_963714145.1. Lineage (GTDB taxonomy): Bacteria > Actinomycetota > Actinomycetes > Mycobacteriales > CADCTP01 > JBBWZH01. Next base: position 2,308,505 of record OY970235.1, read on the forward strand.
GCCGCCGAGCCCGCTGCGGTAGCCGCGCTGGCCCGGCTGTGCGGCTACCTGCCGCTGGCGCTGCGCATCGCCGCCGAGCGCGCGGCGGCGAACCCGCACACGACCCTGGCCGCCCTGGTCACCGCGCTGGACGCCGAGCGGGACCGGCTGGACCTGCTCGCCACCGCCGACGGTGACCAGACCACCGCCGTCCGCGCCGTCTTCTCCTGGTCGTACCAGGCCCTGCCGGCCGCCGCCGCCCGCCTGTTCCGGCTGCTCGGCCTGCACCCCGGCCCCGCCTTCAGCGACCTGGCCGCAGCCGCGATCGCCGGCCTCACCCCGGCCGCCACCCGCCCGCTGCTGGACACGCTCACCGCGGCGCACCTGCTGCAGCCCGCCGCCCCCGGCCGCCACCGCTTCCACGACCTGCTCCGGGTCTACGCCGCCGACCGCGCCGCCGCCGACGAACCCGCCCCCGACCGCGCCGCCGCCACCACCCGCATCCTCACCTGGTACCTGCACACGGCAGCGGCCGCCGCGCGGGTGCTGCATCCCGGCCGCCGTCTGGTCGAGGTGGGTCCGCTGGACCCGGCAGTCCCGAGCATCCCGGCCGTCGCCGATCAGCAGCGCGCACTGAGCTGGTATCAGGCGGAATATGTCAACCTGGTAGCTGCCGTCCACCATGCGGCGAAAGTCGGCGAGGACACGGCCGCCTGGAAGCTCGCGGTGATCCTCGCCAGCTATATGGACCTGAGGAAGCACTGGACGGACTGGATCGAGACCCATGAGACCGCCCTGTCGGCGGCCCGCCGGCTGGGGCATCGGGGTGGCGAGTCAACTCTGCTCAACGGGCTCGGCGTCGCCTACGTCCAACTCGAGCGATACCCCGAGGCGCTGGCGGTGTACCAGCAGGCGGCGGCGGTCCGCCGCGAGGAGGGCGACCGCTGGGGCGAGAGCACCGTCCTGGGCAACATCGGCGACGTCTACTACTGGCTGGGGCGGTATGACGAGGCCTGTGCGCACTTCGAACTCGCATTGCGGGGCTGCCGGGAGACCGGCAACCGGGAGGCGGAGGCCGGGGCACTGAGCAACCTCGGCGAGGCATACCGGGAGATGGGCCGGTACGCGGACGCCCTGGAGCACTCAGCAGCCGCGTTGGCCATATTCGAGGCGATCGGAGACGCCTTCGGCGAGGGCATCGCGCAGGCCAGCCTCGGTCAGACCTGCCAGCGGATGGGTAGATCGGTCGACGCGCTCCACCACTTCGAGCGCGCGCTCACGGCGGGGCGCAGGATCGGCGACCGGTTCGGTGAGGCGGAGTGCCTGGAGAGCATCGGCGCGGTCCTGCACGAGATGGGCGAGACGGCATCCGCGCGGCGGAGCAGGCAGCAGGCGCTGGCGATAGTCGACCAGCTCAGCGGGCCGAGAGCGGACGACATCCGGGCCCGCCTGGCCGAGGACGAGGTTGTGGCCGCCCGACCCGCAGGCTGAGCACAGCGGTCGGCGTGGCATGGTTGCCACCCCTCCTAACTTGGTGTACTTAGACGATTACAATGAGTTACCAAAGTCAAATCCCGGGTGCCGGGGCCGTGCGGCCGAGGCCGGCTGCCACGGTGCTGCGCGGATGACCGTCTGGTTGCTGCGGCAGCCGCAGTGGCTGGCGCTCGTCCTGGTCGTCGGCGGGCTCGCCGGGTTGTCCATCGTGGCGTTCCGGATGGTGCACGTGCGGTGGCCGGCCGCCCGGCGGCGCCGGCACAACGACGTCGCCGGGTTCATCTTCGCGGTGGCCGGCGCGATGTACGGGGTGCTGCTCGGCTTCGTGGTGGTGGTGCTCTGGGGGCAGTACAGCGACGCGCTGGCCGACACCGACCGCGAAGCCGCGGTCGCGCTGGCCGTGCAGCACGAGCTCGCCTCGACCGCCGGCCGGTCCGCCGGCGACGACGAAGCGGCCCGGCAGGAGGCCCTGCTCGCGCTGCACGCATACGTGCGCAGCGTGGTGGACGTGGAGTTCCCGCAGCTTGCTACCGGTGGCCTGCCGGCCGACTCGACGCCGGTGCTCGGGGCACTGTGGACGGCGACGGCGCCGGCAGTGGACGCCGGCGCGAACGCGGGCGGCACCCTGGCCCGCGCCCGCGACCTGCTCGACGAGCTGGTCGAGGCCCGGTCGACGCGGCTGTCCGCGGCGCGCAACACGCTGCCGGCCACGGTCTGGCTGGCGATCGCGCTCGGCGGGGTGCTGACGATCGGCTTCGGCTGCCTGTTCGGCGCGGAGAGCGCGCTGGTGCAGGGCGTCATGGTGGCCGCGCTGGCCGGTCTGATCGGCATCATGGTCTACCTGACCGTCGAGCTGGACCACCCGTTCGCCGGCCGGGTCCGGGCCACGCCGGCCGGCTTCGAGCAGATCCTGACCTGGCCCAACCGCTGAGCCGGCCCGCCGGCGGCCCGGCGCACCCGTCCGGCGCACCCGTCCGGCGCACCCGTCCGGCGCACGCGCCCGGCGCGGGCGGCGGGCTACCGCTTGGCCGGCCAGCGGGCCGACCAGCCGCCTTCCGGGCCGGCGATGCCGGTGTCGCCGTCGAGGCTCTCGGCGCAGCCGGCCACGCAGACCGAGCAGATGACCAGCCCGTCCCGGCCGCCGACCATGTGCACGTCCCGGTTGTGCCGGTCGCAGAAGGAGCAGGTGACGTCGCGGTACCCGGGGTCGGCCGGCTGGTCGGTCATCCGGCGGAGGCTACCCGGGGTCAGGCGTGCGGGGTGGCCTGGGCAACGTTGGAGTCGGGGCCCTCGCCGGCGGCGTTCCCGCCGCGGATCTTGAACTGGTAGAGGTGGCCGGCGAGCGCGTGCTGCACGGTGTAGCAGGTCGCGTTGATCGGGTAGGGCATCCGCGTCCAGGCCTGCTTGGCCGTCGCGTCCCGGTAGTACAGCGAGTAGCCGTCGGCGCCCGGGGCGGCCGTCCAGCACAGCCGGACCGACCCGGCGCCAGCGGTCGCCCGCAGCCCGGTCGGTGTTCCCGGCCGCGGCCGGCTGGGAATGGCCTGAACGACGTTCGAGTCCGGCCCCTCGCCGGCGCGGTTGCCGCCGCGGATCTTGAACTGGTAAAGGTGGCCGGTCAGCGCGTGCTGCGCGGTGTAGCAGGTCGGGTTGATCGGGTAGGGCATCCGCGTCCAGGCCTGCTCGGCCGTCGCGTCCCGGTAGTACAGCGAGTAGCCGTCGGCCCGCGCGGCGGCCGCCCAGCACAGCGACACGTTCGAGGCGCCGACCGCGGTGACCCGCAGGCCGGTCGCCGCGCCCGGCGGCGGGACCCGCCGCGGCGGTGCGCCGGTGCCCGGCGTACCGGTGCCCGGCGCACCGGCCCGAGCCGGGGGAGCGGCCGGCGGCCGGGCCCCCGGCTTCGGCCGGATCGGCGGCAGCGGCGCCGCCGCGGGAAGGTCCGGCGCGGCGCCCCGGCCGGTCGGCGTGGTCGGCGGGTCGGTCGGCATGGCGGTCGGCTCGGCCGGCGGGCCGGTCAGCGAGCCGGCCGGCGGGGTCGTCGCGGGCACGCTGCCGGGGCCGGCGGACGGCTGTGCCGGCGTGCCGCCCGAGCCGGCCGCCCACACACCCAGGCTCAGGACGATCAGCAGCGCCGCGACCGCGCCACCGAGCCGCATCCGCAACCGGCTGTCGATCCCCTCGGGCATCGCCGTACACCTCCGCGGCAATCGCATGTCCGCGTCCAGCATGCCCATTCACCGCCCGGCCCGGTAATGCAAGAACGAGTGCACCGGCGGCAATGCCGTTTGCGCATCACCCCTTCCGCCCCGGCCGGCCCGGTCGGAATTATCGTCGCCGTGATCCGACTGCCGCGGGTCAGACGGTTCCGGTTTCTCGGCATCTTCAGAACGTGCGGCGCGCCCGGCCGAGCCGGCGACAGCTACCCACAAGTGTGAGGTGCGGACATGGCACGAATATGGGCGGTGCTGCTGCTCGCCGCGGCGGGATTGCTGGTGCCCGCGACGCCGGCCTCGGCCGGAACGTTCGTGGCCCGGTACGAGTTCAGGTTCGCCGACGCGGGACAGCAGTGCCTGGAGGTGACCAGCGGGGCGGGCGGCAAGAGCGACGGCACGCGGCTGCGGCAGTGGAGTTGCAACGGCAACTCGAACCAGCTCTGGCGGGCCTACCGGGTGCCCTGTGGCGACCGGTCCTGCTTCGTCTTCGTCAACGCGTACAGCGGTAAGTGCATGGCGCGCGCCCTCGGCGGTTTGACCAACGGAACCCCGATCATGCAGTGGCCGTGCAGCGACTCGAATTCCACCGAGTGGTGGTTCATGACCGAGTTCCAGCCGTTCTGGTTCCATCTCTGGGCGGACCCGAACAGCCCGCACTGCCTGCAGCACCACAACCGGTTCGCCGGCAACGGCGACCCCGTCGACATCTGGGCCTGCAACGACAACAACCCGAATCAGGTGATCGACCTCACGGCATTGTGAGCCGGGCCGGTCATCGCGTATGCCACCGCCACCTCGCCCCCAACCACCGAGGAGCCCCGATGATCGCCAGACTGCTCTGCGTGCTGACACTGCTCACGGCCGGCCTGCTGGTGCCAACGCCCGCATTCGCCGGCAGCTTCGTCGGGCGGTACCAGCTGTCCTTCGCCGACTCGGCGCAGTGCCTGGAGGTGACCAGCGGGGCGGGCGGCAAGGACGACGGGACGCGGCTGCGGCAGTGGAGTTGCAACGGCAACTCGAACCAGCTCTGGCGGGCCTACCTGGTGCCCTGCGGCGACCGCGGCTGCCAGATCCTCGTCAACGCGTACAGCGGCAAGTGCGCGGCGCGCGGGTTCGGCGGGCTCGGCAACGGCACGCCGATCGTCCAGTGGCCGTGCGACGACGACAACGGCAGCGAATGGTGGCTGCTGTCGTACCTCGGCGGGCCGTACCACCTCTGGGCCGACCTCGACAGCCCGCACTGCCTGCAGCACCACAACCCGTACACCGGCAACGGCGACCCGGCCGACCTGTGGGGCTGCGACAACAGCTACCCGAACCAGGCGATCTACTTCGACGTGCGCTGACCCGCCCCGGGCGTCAGGGCTGGTCGTCCGGTGGGGGCTCGAGCTCGTCGTCCGGCGCCGGACCGCCGCCCAGCGCGTCCAGGATCTGCTGGCCGTACTTGGCGAGCTTGTTCTCGCCGACGCCGCTGATCGTGCCGAGCGCGGCCAGCGTGGCCGGCAGCTCGGTGGCGATCTGGCGCAGCGTCGCGTCGTGGAAGATCACGTACGCCGGCACGCCCTGCTCCTTCGCGGTGGCCGCCGCGCCAGGCCCGCAGCCGCTCGAAGACCGGCGCGGCCGCGGCCGGCAGCTCCACCGCCGCGGCGGCGGCGGCCCGGGCCGGCCGGGTGCGGGCGCGGGCGGCCCGCTCCGGCTCGCGGCGCAGCATCACCTGGCGCTGCCGGCCCAGCACCTCGGCGCTGGCCTCGGTCAGCACCAGCGTGCCGTAGTCGCCCTCGACCGCGAGCAGGCCCTGCGCCAGCAGCTGCCGCACCACCGCCGCGCCACTCGGACTCGCGCAGCTCGGTGCCGATGCCGAACACGGTCAGCGCGTCGTGGCCGTGCTGGGTCGACCTTGTCGGTCTGCTTGCCGAGCAGGATGTCGATGGACTGGCCGGCGCCGAACTTCTGGTTGCGCTCCCGCTGCAGCCGCAGCACCGTGGACAGCAGCTTCTGCGCCGGCACGGTGCCGTCCCAGGACTCCGGCGGGGTCAGGCAGGTGTCGCAGTTGCCGCACGGGCCGCTCTGCTGCGCCGAAGTAGGCCAGCAGCTGCACCCGCCGGCACTCGACCGTCTCGCACAGCGCGAGCATCGCGTCCAGGTGCCGGGCCAGCATCGCGGCGGTGCGCCGGGTCGCCCTCGGAGCTGTCGATCATCTTGCGCTGCTGCACGACGTCCTGCAGCCCGTAGGCCAGCCAGGCGGTCGACGGCAGCCCGTCCCGCCCGGCCCGGCCGGTCTCCTGGTAGTAGCCCTCCACCGACTTGGGCAGGTCGAGGTGGGCGACGAAGCGCACGTCCGGCTTGTCGATGCCCATCCCGAACGCGATCGTGGCGACCATGACCAGCGCCGTCCTCGCGCAGGAACCGGGACTGGTTGCGCGGCGCGGGTCCGCGCGTCCAGCCCGGCGTGGTACGGCAGCGCCGCGATCCCGTTGCGTGCCGAGGAACTCGGCGGTCTTCTCCACCGAGGCCCGGGACAGGCAGTAGACGATGCCGGCGTCCCCGGCGTGCTCGGTGCGCAGCAGGTCGAGCAGCTGCCGGCGCGGCTCGTTCTTCGGCACGATCCGGTACTGGATGTTCGGCCGGTCGAAGCTGGCGACGAAGTGCCGGGCGTCGGTCAGGTTCAGCCGCGTCGGCGATCTCGGCGTGGGTGGCGGTGGTCGCGGTGGCGGTCAGCGCGATCCGCGGCACGTCCGGCCAGCGCTCGTGCAGCATCGACAGGGCCAGGTAGTCGGGCCGGAAGTCGTGGCCCCACTGCGCCACGCAGTGCGCCTCGTCGATCGCGAACAGCGCGATCTTGCCGCGCTCCAGCAGCCGCAGCGCCGAGCCGCCGGCCAGCGCCTCCGGGGCCAGGTAGAGCAGGTCCAGCTCGCCGGCGAGGAACGCGGCCTCGACCGCGCGCCGCTCGCTCGAAGTCCTGCGTCGAGTTGAGGAACCCGGCCCGCACGCCGAGCGCGCTGCAGCGCGTCGACCTGGTCCTGCATCAGCGCGATCAGCGGCGAGATCACCACCGCCGACGCCGGGCCGCACCAGCGCCGGGATCTGGTAGCACAGCGACTTGCCGCCACCGGTCGGCATCAGCACCAGCGCGTCGCCGCCGCCGACCACGTGCTCGATGATCTCCCGCTGGCCGCCGCGGAACGCGTCGTAGCCGAACACCCGGCGCAGCACCCTCAGTGCCTCGCCCACCTCCAGCTCCACCGCAAGCTCCACCCCGGACGCGACCATCCGCCGATTCTACGAGCCGCCACGGTCGCCGCCGACCACGCCGAGCCGGTGCGCGCGTCGGCGGTCCGGGACCGGCCGGCCGCCGCCCGCCGGCCGGCGGACCGGCTCCGGACGAGGTCGGCACGGCGCGCCGGTACAGTCCGGTTATGGAGTCGGAGTCTGGTTCAGCCGAGGAGCCTGAGCAGGCTGGTCAGCCCGAGTGGCCGGCCGGGCCGGGGCCCGGCGGGCAGCCCGGCGAGCTGGTGCAGCCGGCGCCGGCTGGGCGCCGGTGGTGGCCGCTGGCGGTGCTGGTGGCGGTGACGCTGCTGCTGGGCGGGGTCAGCCTGGCCCTGAACCGGATGGCCGCGGGCAGCGGCGACGACGCGGCGGCGGCGGGCGACCAGGCCGTCAGGCGCGGGTACGCGTGTGCGTACATGAGGGTCGGCAGCGGCGCCGACGGCAGCGGAAACGGCGCCGACGACGGCCGCGACTACTGCCAGCGGGCGGCCCTCGACCACGGTCGGCGGCAGCCGCTCGGCGCGGCGCAGCAGGAGCAGGCGCTGCGGGCCAGCGGTCCGGTGGCCGCGGTGGTGCGGACCGCCGTCCGCTCCTGCGCCGGCGTCGACGTCGAAGCCAGCGTCGAAGCCAGCGCCGTACCCGGGGCGGCCGAATCAGGAGCGGCCGAACCGGGCGGCCAGGCGGCGCCGCAACTCAGCGAATGCCTGCCGCGCCGGCCGCCGCGGGCGGTTCCGGCCAGCCCGGGTGGCCCGGTCGTCGTGCCGGCGCCGGAGCCGCTCAACGCGGCCACGGCTGCCCAGCAGATCCGGCGGGCGCTGCTCACCCGGCGCTACGCCGACGTGATCGTCCGGATCGCCCGGGCCGACGACCCGGCACCGGCCGGCGCGGTGGTGTACGCGGTGCGGATCGACGGGGCCTGCGTGTTCGGCTACTGGACCCTGATCGGCTCGGCCGGGGCCCAGGTCGGCGGCCCGCTGCCCGGCGGCGGCTGCCTCGCCAGCTGACCGGGCCCGGGGACGGCCGACGGCGTCCCGATGGCGTTATCGGTGCCCGAGGCGGCACCCTGTTAGCCGTGGGACCGGCCAGAGCGGATGGGGCAGCTGACGCGCCTGTCGAGCTGCGCGTGCTCGGCCCGCTGGAGGTCGCCACCGGCGACCGGCTGATCAGCCTGGGCGGCCCGCGGCTGCGCACCCTGCTCGCGCTGCTGATCGCCGGCGCCGGCCGGGTGGTGAGCGTCAACACCCTGGTAGCCGGCCTGTGGGGCGAGGAGGCGCCGGCCGACGCGGCGCGCACCACCCGCACCTACCTGTCCCGGCTGCGCCAGGTGCTGCCCGGCGAGCTGATCTCCACCCACCCGGCCGGTTACGTCCTCAACCCGCCGCCGGACGGGCTGGACGCGGCCCGGTTCGAACGCCAGGCCGCCGCCGGCCGGCGCCAGCTCGCCGCCGGCGACAGCGCCGCGGCCGGCACCCTGGCCGGCGCGCTCGGGCTCTGGCGCGGCGACGCGTACGGGGAGTTCGAGGACGTCCCGGTGCTGCGGGCCGAGGCGGTCCGGCTGGGGCGGCTCCGGCTGGCCGCCACCGAGGACCGGATCGACGCCGACCTGGCCGCCGGAGCCGGCTCGGCACTGATCGCCGAGCTGGCCGGCCTGACCGACGAGCACCCGGGGCACGAGCGGCTCTGGGGGCAGCTGATGGTCGCGCTCTACCGGGCCGGCCGGCAGGCGGACGCGCTGGAGGCGTTCCTGCGGGCCCGCACGATGCTGATCGACCGGGCCGGCCTGGAGCCTTCGCAGCGGCTGGTCGGGCTGCACCGGCAGGTGCTGGCCCAGGACACCCGGCTGCTCGGCCCGGTCAGCGCGCCGGCCCGGGCCAGGCCGGCCCAGCTGCCCCCGGACGTACCGGGTTTCACCGGCCGGGCCGAGGAGCTGGCGGAGCTGGACGACGTGCTGGCCCGGTCGGCCCGGCAACCGACCGCGATGGTGATCTCCGCGCTGGCCGGGACCGCCGGGGTGGGCAAGACCGCGCTGGCGCTGCACTGGGCGCACCGGGTCGTCGAGCGGTACCCGGACGGCCAGCTCTACCTGAACCTGCGTGGCTACGACCCGGACCAGCCGATGAGCACGCTGGACTCGCTGGCCGCCCTGCTGGACGGGCTGGGCGTGCCGGCGGCCGGCCTGCCGCTGGATGTGGCGGAGCGGGCGGCCCGGTACCGCAGCGAGATCGCCGGGCGGCGGATCCTGGTGGTGCTGGACAACGCCGGGTCGGTAGAGCAGGTCCGGCCGCTGCTGCCCGGGACGCCGACCGCGCTGGTGCTGGTGACCAGCCGGGACCAGCTGGCCGGGCTGGTGGCCGTGCACGGGGCCCGGCGGGTGGGGCTGGACCTGCTGCCGGCCGGGGACGCGGTAGAGCTGCTGCGGGAGCTGATCGGTCGCCGGGTGGCGGCCGAGCCGGCCGCCGCGGCCGCGTTGGCGCAGGCGTGCGTCCGGCTGCCGCTGGCGTTGCGGGTCGCCGCGGAGCTGGCCGCGAGCCGACCCGGGACGTCGCTGGCCGACCTGGTCGCGGAGCTGGGCCACCGGCAGCGGCGGCTGGACCTGCTGGACGCCGGCGGTGACCCGCGGGCCGCGGTGACCAGCGTGTTCTCCTGGTCCTACCGGCACCTGCCGGCCGCGGCGGCGCGCACCTTCCGGTTCGCCGGCCTGCATCCGGGCCCTGATCTGGACGGGTACGCGGCCGCGGCGCTGGCCGGGGTCGAGCTGGCCGGCGCCCAGCGGAGCCTGGAGCAGTTGGCCCGGGCGCACCTGATGACCGCCGGCCCGGGTGGCCGGTACGACATGCATGACCTGCTGCGCGGGTACGCCGCGGGCCTGGCCGCCGCGGCGGATCCGGAGCCGGAGCGGCAGGCGGCGCTGGGCCGGCTGTTCGACTTCTACCTGGCCACCGCGGCGGCCGCGGTCGACCTGCTGTACCCGGCCGAGGCGCACCGCCGGCCGAAGATCCCGCCGCCGGCCACCCCGACCCCGCCGCTGGCCGACCCGGACGCCGCGCTGGCCTGGCTGAACACCGAGCGCCCGGCGCTGGTCGCGGTGGCCGGCCGGGCCGCCGCGCACGGTTGGCCGGCGCACGCGATCAAGCTGTCCCCGATCCTGTACCGGTACCTGGCCGGCGGCAGCGACACCGACGCGCTGACCATCCACTCGCACGCCAGCCTGGCCGCAAAGCAGCTCGGCGACCTGGCCGGGCAGGCGCAGGCGCTGATCGGGTTGGGCGTCACGCACGGGCAGCTGGGCCGGTGGGAGCAGGCGGCCGAGCACCACCGGCAGGCGCTGGCGCTCTACCAGCAGGCCGGTGACCTGACCGGGCAGGGCCGGGCGCTGGGCAACGTGGGGTCGGCGAACCACCGGCTGGGCCGCTACCAGCAGGCCGCCGACTACTTCGAGCAGGCCCGGGCGCTGTTCGAGCGGTCCGGTGACCGGATCGGACTGGCCCAGGCGCTGGACAGCCTCAGCCGCGCCGAGCTGCGGCTGGGCCGCTACCAGCAGGCCGCCGAGCACGCCGAGCAGGCGGTCGGCGTGCACCGGGCGGCCGGCGACCAGCAGGGCGAGGCCGAGGCGCTCAGCGCGCTCGGCGACGTGCTGCTGGACACCGGCAAGCTGCCCGCCGCCACCGAGCACTTCCAGCAGGCGCTGGCCATCTACCGCCAGTTCGGGCACAAGGCCGGCGAGGCCACCACGCTGACCCGCGTCGGTGACGCGCACACCGCCATGGGGCTGCCCGCCGAGGCCGGCGAACAGCACCGCGCCGCGCTGGCCATCTACGCCGAGATCGGCGACCGGGACGGCGAACCCTGGGCGTACAACGGCCTCGGCGAGGCCGCCCAGGCCGCCGGCGACCCGGCCGCCGCGCTGGCCCAGCACACCGACGCGCACACCGCCGCCCGGACCACCGGCGCCCGGCACCAACTCGCCCGCGCCCACGTCGGCATCGGCGTCGCCCAGCAGGCCCTCGGCAACCCGGCCGACGCCGCCGACCACTTCCGGCACGCGCTGGCCATCTACACCGACCTCGGCGCGCCCGAGGCCGACGGCGCCCGCGCCCACCTGGACGCCCTCGACCAGCCGGCGCGGCGTCCCGCCGGGATGGGCTGAGCCGTGTTCGACCTCGTCGTCGGCCGGCTGCGCGCCGCCGGCTGCGTCTTCGCCGAGGAGGAGGCCCGGCTGCTCATCGAGGCCGCGCCGGCGGCATCGCGGCTCGACGCCCTGGTGGCCCGCCGGGTCGCCGGCGAGCCGCTGGAACACGTCCTCGGCTGGGCCGGATTCCGTGGCCTGCGGCTCGCCGTCGAGCCGGGCGTGTTCGTCCCGCGCCGCCGTACCGAGTTCCTCGCCGACGAGGCGATCCGGCTGGCCGCCCCGGGCGCCGTGGTGCTGGACCTGTGCTGCGGCTCGGGCGCGATCGGCGCCGCGCTGGCCGCGGCGCTGACCCCGGCGCTGGGCGCGGTCGAACTGCACGCCGCCGACATCGACCCGGCCGCGGTCCGCTGCGCCCGGCGCAACCTGCCCGGCGGCCGGGTCTACGCCGGTGACCTGTACGACCCGCTCCCGCCCAGCCTGCGCGGCCGGGTCACCGTGCTGGTCGCGAACGTGCCGTACGTCCCGACCGGCGCGATCGGCCTGCTGCCGGCCGACGCCCGCGAGCACGAACCGCCGGTCGCCCTGGACGGCGGCGCCGACGGCCTGGACGTGCTGCGCCGGGTCGCCGCCGGTGCGCCGGCCTGGCTGGCGCCCGGCGGGCACCTGCTGATCGAGACCAGCGAGCGGCAGGCGCCGGCCGCGCTCGACGTGTTCAGCCGCGCCGGCCTGGTCCCGGGACGGGCCGACTCGGACGGCACCGCCGTCGTGATCGGCACCCGCCCGGGCCGATGACCGCCCGCCGGGCCGCGGCCGGGCCGGCTCCCGGCCGGACGGACAGCCGGACGGACAGCCGAGCGGCCGGCCGGCCGGGCGGACAGCCGGGCGGGGGAGCTCAGCCGATGACCTGGTCCACGAAGCACCAGCGCCAGTCCTCGCCGGGCTGGAACGAGCGGATCACCGGGTGACTGGTCGAGCCGAAATGCGCGCTGGCGTGCCTGCCCGGGGACGAGTCGCAGCAGCCGACGTGCCCGCATTCCAGGCAGAGCCGCAGGTGCACCCAGCGCATGCCGCTGGCCAGGCACTCCTCGCAGCCGCTCGGCGTGTTCGGTGCCGGATCGGAACCCAGCGCAGTGATGTGTTCACAGACCGTCACGGTATTGCGTTCCTCTCGCCGACGATCCCGGGCTAGCCGGGCCCGCACCATCTTGCCCGTCGTTGATCGGCGACACTCACCCGATCCAGGCGGTGGCCGGTGCGGGAATCTTGCCCCGCCCGGCAGACTTGGGCAGCGCGAGACGAGGGGAGTGCCGCCGATGCACGGGCTGGAACAACTGCTGCTGCTGGTCGGCAGCGCGGCGGCGGTGGCCGGACTGGCCCGCCGGCTGGGCTGGTCGGCGCCGCTGCTGCTGGTGGTCGTCGGCATCGCCGTCTCGTTCATCCCCGGCCTGCCCGACTACGACCTCGATCCGGAGGTCGTGCTCTACCTGATCCTGCCGCCGCTGCTGTTCTCGGCCGCCTGGGAGAGCTCGTACATCAACATGCGCGGCAGCCTGCGGGCGATCTCGCTGCTGTCGGTCGGGCTGGTGCTGTTCAGCACGGTGGTGCTGGGGCTGATCGCGCACGCGGCGATCCCCGGGCTGCCGCTGGCCGCGGCGATGGCGCTGGGCGCGATCGTCGCCCCGCCGGACGCGGTCGCGGCCACCGCCATCGGCCGGGCGGCCGGGCTGCCGCGCCGGCTGCTGGTGATCCTGGCCGGGGAGAGCCTGATCAACGACGCGACCGCGCTGACCGCGTACCGGGTGGCGGTGAGCGCGGCGGCCGGCGCCGGGTTCTCGATCTGGTCCGGGATCGGGCAGTTCCTGCTCGCCGCGGTCGGCGGCGCGGCGGTCGGCGGGGTGATCGCGCTGGCCGCGCAGTGGCTGCAGCAGCGGGTGGACGACCCGCTGCTGGAGAACACCGTGCTGCTGCTGACCCCGTTCGTCGCGTACGGGCTGGCCGAGCAGGTGGACGTGTCCGGCGTGCTGGCGGTGGTGGTGGCCGGCATCTACCTGGGCCACGAGGCGCCGCGCCGGTCCACCTACGCGACCCGGCTGCAGGGGGTGGCGGTCTGGCGGCTGATCGAGTTCCTGCTCGAGTCGGTGGTGTTCGCGCTGATCGGGCTGCAGATCACGGCGGTGCTGCGGGATCTGTCCGGGCGGTCGGCGGCCTCCCTGCTCGGCGCCGGCGCGCTGGTGCTCGGGGTGTCGATCGTGGCCCGGATCGTCTGGGTGTTCCCGGCCACGTACCTGCCGCGCTGGCTCGTCCCGAAGATCAACCGGCGGGATCCGAGCCCACCGTGGACGTACCCGGCGGTGCTGTCCTGGGCCGGCATGCGCGGCGTGGTCTCGCTGGCCGCCGCGTTCGCGCTGGCCCCCGACTTCCCGCAGCGCGACCTGATCCTCTACCTGACCTTCGTGGTGGTGATCGGCACCCTGGTCGTGCAGGGCCTGACCCTGCCGCTGCTGATCCGCCGGCTCGGCGTGACCGGCCAGGAGGAGGCCGGCGACAACCTGGCCGAGGCGGCCGCCCAGCACGCCGCCGCCAACGCCGCGCTGGAACGGCTGGAACGGCTGGTCGAGGAGGACGGCGCGACCATTCCGGACGACGTGGTGGTGCGGCTGCGGGAGAAGGCCGAACTGCGCCAGCTCGGCGCCTGGGAGCGGCTCGGCGGCGGCCAGGCCGGCCCCGGCTACCAGGAGACGCCGACCGCGTCCTACCGCCGGCTGCGCCGCGGCATGCTGGACGCCGAGCGGGCGGTGTTCGTCGAGCTGCGCGACACCGGCCGGATCGACGACGAGGTGCTCCGCCGCGTCCAACACGAACTGGACCTCGAAGAAGCCATGCTGGCCCGCGATTAGCCACCGTCGCCGCTCACACCCGGCCCCGGACCCGGACCCCGGGGGTGGGCGGCGAGAGGCAGCACCGCTTGTTCGCTCACAGCGTCGTTGACGCAGTAGGGGCGGGTGGTGGGTGGGGAATGCCGAGCGCCCCCCGCAGTGCTTGACTCTCTGACATGAGCGAGCCAACCCCGCGCGCTGCGATCTTGACCGTAGACGACGATCCGGGCGTCTCCCGGGCCGTCGCCCGGGATCTGCGCCGCCGGTACGGCGAAAGCTACCGGATCGTCCGGGCCGAGTCCGGCCCGCAGGCACTGGAGGCGCTGCGCGAGATCAAGCTGCGCGGCGAGGAGGTCGCGCTGCTACTGGCCGACTACCGGATGCCGGCGATGAGCGGGATCGAGTTCCTGGAGCAGGCGATGGACCTGTTCCCGCTGGCCCGCCGGGTGCTGCTGACCGCGTACGCGGACACCGAGGCGGCGATCCAGGCGATCAACCTGGTCGACGTCGACCACTACCTGCTCAAGCCGTGGGACCCGCCGGAGGAGAAGCTCTACCCGGTGCTGGACGGGCTGCTGGAGTCCTGGACGCACCTGGACCGCCGGCCGGTCGACGAGATCCGGGTGGTCGGGCACCGCTGGTCGGACCGCTCGTACAAGGTGCGTGACTTCCTGGCCCGCAACCAGGTGCCGTACCGCTGGTACCTGGCCGACGAACCGGAGGGCGACCGGCTGCTGACCGCGGCCGGCGCGAACAGCACCGACCTGCCGGTGGTGATCACCACGACCGGCGACCCGCTGATCCAGCCGTCGGATCAGGAGCTGGCCGCCCGGGTCGGGCTGCCGACCACGCCGGCCGAGGACTTCTACGACCTGGTCGTGATCGGCGGCGGCCCGGCCGGCCTGGGCGCCGCGGTGTACGGCGCGTCCGAGGGCCTGCGCACGGTGCTGATCGAGCGCCGGGCCACCGGCGGCCAGGCCGGGCAGAGCAGCCGGATCGAGAACTACCTCGGCTTCCCGGACGGCGTCTCCGGCGCGCAGCTCACCGACCGGGCCCGCCGGCAGGCGCTCCGGTTCGGGGCCGAGGTGCTGACCGCGCGCAAGGTGGTCCGGCTGGAGGCGTGCGGCTCGGCCCGGGTGATCGAGTTCGACGACGGCCGGAAGATCTCCGCGCACACCGTGATCCTCGCCACCGGCGTGTCCTACCAGTTCCTGGACGCGCCCGGGCTGGAGCAGCTGACCGGCCGCGGCGTCTACTACGGCGCGGCCACCACCGAGGCGCCGAGCTGCAAGGACCAGGACGTGTACGTGGTCGGCGGGGCCAACTCGGCCGGCCAGGCCGCGATGCACTTCTCCCGGTACGCCCGGCGGGTGCACGTGCTGGTCCGCGGCGACTCGCTGGAACGGTCGATGTCGCAGTACCTGATCGAGCAGATCGCCGGGGTCGAGAACATCGAGGTGCGCACCTGCACCGAGGTGGTCGACGGGGCCGGCGACGAGCACCTGGAGCGGATCACGCTGCGGCACAACTCCACCGGCACCGTCGAGACCGTCGACACCAGCTGGCTGTTCATCTTCATCGGCGCCGCGCCGTACACCGACTGGCTGGACGGGCTGGTGCTGCGCGACGACAAGGGTTTCGTGCTGACCGGGCCGGACCTGGTCGTCGGCGGGCAGCGGCCGCCCGGCTGGTCGCTGGACCGCGACCCGTACCACCTGGAAACCAGCCTGCCCGGTGTGTTCGTGGCTGGCGACGTGCGGTCCGACTCGGTGAAGCGGGTCGCGTCCGCGGTCGGCGAGGGGGCCATGGCGGTCACCCTCGTGCACCGTTACCTGGAGAAGCGATGACCGAGATCCAGACCAGTCCGTGCAGCCCGGAAGAGCTGCGCACACTGTTCCTGTTCGAGAAGCTGACCGACGCGCAGCTGGGACAGCTGTGCGAGGTCGGCGAGGTGCTGGCCATGCAGCCCGGGCCGGTGTTCACCGAGGGCGACCCGGCGACCTGCTTCTACGTGCTGATCGAGGGCGCGCTGGTGCTGTCGCGCCGGGTCGGGCAGGACGACGTGGACATCAACGTCACGTCCGACCGGGGCGTCTACGCCGGTGCCTGGCAGTCCTACCTGGGCGACCGGGCACCGCAGGTCTACACCGCCTCGCTGCGGGTGACCGAGCCGTCCCGGTTCTTCGTGCTGCCGGCGGACCGGTTCGCCCGGATCATGCAGGACTGGTTCCCGATGGCGCTGCACCTGCTGGAGGGCCTGTTCTTCGGCATGCAGCGGACCAACACCGAGCTGCAGCAGCGGGAGCGGCTGCTCGCCCTGGGCTCGCTGTCGGCCGGGCTGACACACGAGCTGAACAACCCGGCCGCGGCGGCGGTCCGGGCCACCGCGTCGCTGCGCGAGCGGGTCGCCGGGATGCGGCACAAGCTCGGCATGCTCGCCTCCGGCAAGGTGGACGCGGACAAGCTGCAGGCGCTGGTCGTGCTGCAGGAGGAGGCGGTCGAGCGGGTGGCCAAGGCGCCGAAGCTCAGCCCGCTGGAGTCCGCCGACCGCGAGGACGAGCTCGGCGACTGGCTGGAGGAGCAGGGCGTCGCCGGTGGCTGGGACCTCGCCCCGGTGCTGGTGCCGGCCGGCCTGGACCTGACCTGGCTGGCCGGCGTCCGGGAGCGGACCGGCCCGGAGAACTTCGAGGGCGCGGTCCGCTGGCTGACGTACTCGGTCGAGACCGAGATGCTGATGTCCGAGATCGAGGACGCCACCACCCGGGTCTCCACCCTGGTCGCCGCGGCCAAGCAGTACTCGCAGATGGACCGGGCCCCGTTCCAGGTGGTCGACGTGCACGACCTGCTCGACTCCACCCTGGTGATGCTCGGCCGCAAGATCGGCGACGGCATCCGGGTGGTCAAGGAGTACGACCGCACGGTGCCCCGGATCGCGGTCTTCGCCGCCGAGCTGAACCAGGTCTGGACGAATCTGATCGACAACGCGCTGGCCGCGATGGCCGGCACCGGCACGCTCACGGTCCGGACCGGGCAGGAGGACGAGCACCTGGTGGTGTCGATCGAGGACACCGGCCCGGGCGTTCCGGCGGAGATCCGGGACCGGATCTTCGACCCGTTCTTCACCACCAAGCCGGTCGGCGAGGGCACCGGCCTGGGCCTGGACATCTCCTGGCGGATCGTGGTCAACAAGCACCACGGCGACCTGCGGCTGGAGTCGACGCCCGGCGACACCCGGTTCATCGTCCGGCTGCCGTTCCCCCCGAGCAACGGCGATTGATAGTTCTAGCGACCGAACGCTTTATCGACATATCACCGAGGCGACCCGGCGGCTGGTCCGGCGGGTTGGGTCCGGGCTGAGCGGGTAGGGCTGAAGTACGGGCCCATCCGCAGATGGCGCCCGATCCAGCCGGAAAGGAGCGTGCCCGCTGTGGGCACCAGCGACAAGATCGACAACGCCAAGGACCGCGTCGAAGGCCGGGCCAAGGAGGCCGTCGGCGCCGCTACCGATAACGAGGAAATGCGCGACGAGGGCCGCGGCAAGCAGACCGAGGCCGACGTCAAGGACGCCGGCGAGAAGATCAAGGACGCCGCGCACAAGGTCGGCGACGCCTTCAAGCGCTGATCGCCATTTTCCTGGAGCCCCGGCCGGTCGGCCGGGGCTCCCGCCTTTCCGCCGGGCAGTCGAGCTGCTGACCGACCGGCGACCCGCAGGACGATCCGGGCCATCGGTGACCACCCCGGCCGGCCCGCCGGGCTGACCGGCCCAGCCCGGGAGGACTGGCCGGCCCGGGACGTCAGCGGCTGCCCTGGGTCCGTCGACCGTGCTCAGGGGCGGCCGCTGAACAGGACCTCGCTGCGCCAGGCGCCGGACGGCTCGACGTGCAGCGTCCAGAACGCGTCGGCGATGCTGCCCGGGTTGAACGCGGTCCCCGGGGCGACCGAGCCCAGCACGGTCACCACCGCGACGTGCACCCCGTCGAACTCGACCTCTTTGGCCAGCGCGAGCAGCAGCGCCCGGGCGGCGGCCTTGCCCACCGCGGTCGCGGTCTCCTCCGGCCGCGGATCCAGCGCGACGCCGGCGCCGGTCGCGATGATCGTGCCGCGACCGTGCTCGCGCATCGTCGGCAGTACCGTCTGGGCGGCGGCCAGCACGCCGCCCAGGTTCACGCACAGCGAGTCGTTGAGCAGGCCCAGGTCCATGGTGCTGGGCCGGCCGGCCGGGCTGGCCGCGGCGTTGTAGATCAGCACCTGCGGGTCGCCGTGCTCCTCGATCAGCTCCTCCAGGCAGGCCCGCAGCGACTTCGGGTCACCCGCGTCCGCCTCGGCCGCCACCGCGGTCACCCCGGCCCGGCCGAGCGCGGTGGTCACCCGTCGCAGCCGGTCACCCCGGCGTGCCACCAGCGCCAACCGGAACCCTTCCCGACCGAACCGTTCCGCCACCGCCCGGCCGATCCGTGGACCGGCGCCGACCACGATCGCCAGCGGCTCGCCGGACCGGGGACTCATCGCCTAACCGTCTGGACGCGGCGCGCCATTGCGCATCTCCCTCGTCATTGGCCGCGATGGTGGCCGCGGCCGTCGGACCCCGCTGCGCTCGACGGTACCCACTCCGGGTTACCTGTGGGTTGACGACTTGCGCCTGAACGACTACTCGCGGTGCGAAACAGCGCCTGGCTGTGCACCGGCGACATCACCTGCACCGCTAGGTGTATGGGCGTGTATCCGGGTGTCTCGTGGTGCTCGCCGCACACCACCCGCCCCACTCCGCTGCGCCGACGCTCCATCCGCCGGTGCTGGATCGGGCCAGGTCGTCACTGCGCGCGGGACGCCGCGGCTCGCGGGAGCGCACGGCGGAGCGTCCGGGTGACCGCGAGCAGCGGTCGTCCGGACGCGGCTGAATTCAGCACCCCACGGCAGCGGGGCGGGGGAGGGGTCAGTGCGTGCGGGCGTTCAGCTCCGCGCGCACGTTGCGGCTGACCGAGCGGATGCCCCGGACCATGCGGCCGTGCTCGTCGGTCTCCCACTCGTACAGGCCGCAGCCGCCGACGACCAGGCCGAGCAGCAGGAAGCCGCAGACGTTCAGCACGCTGGCGTGCAGCGTGTTCGCGGACGTGTCGGTGATGCCGAGCTGGAGCAGCCCGCCGACGATGATCACGCTGCCGAGCGCGATGCTGCTGGCCGCACCGACGTTCCCGCCGGGCAGCGAGACCAGAATGGCCAGCACGCCCGCGACGACCAGCGCGATGGTGACCCGGTCGGAGCCGACGCCCACCACACCCCACACCGCGGTGGCCACACCGGCCAGTGCCGCGGTGACCCGGAACCGGCGCCGGGCCGGGTGGTTCAGCGGAAGCAGTTGCCGGCTCTCCTCAGCGCTGTGCGCCGCCGCACCCATCACCGTCGACTCCGGTCGTTCCCGGGGATCCCGCATGGCCAGGACCGTACCGGGCGGGCCTGACCGCCCCGGCGGCACCCCGGCCGATGATCGTCATCCGGCCGCACCCGGGCATGGAAACGGGGTGGGCGATCATCCCGTTCCGCCAAGACGGGACGACCGCCCACCCCTCGCTCCGGTTGCGCAGACCCATCATGTGCGCGACCTACAAAATACGTCCCCTGGCCTCCCGGGAAGCAAACCCCGGAATCCCGGAAATCTTCACGACCTGCTCGTCGGGCCCGATATCGCCAGGTCAGCCCGGGAACAGGCCGCGGCGGCGGCCTAGAGTTCGGCAGGTGGGCCTCGACGTCGTCGGCATCGGCGCGGTCAACCTGGACGTGATCGTCACCGCCGCGGCGGCGTCGGCCCGGGCCGACCTGGAGCTGCTGCTCGCCGGCGTACCCGGTGGCCTGGACTGGGGCGCTGAGGTGTTCGTGGCCGAGTCCACCGTCTACGCCGCGGTCGAGGCGGTCGGCGCGGCCGCGCTGACCGCCACCCTCGGCGGCTCGGCGTTCAACACCGTGCACGCGCTCGCCCGGCTCGGCCGGGACCTGCGGCTGGGTTACGTCGGGGTGGCCGGCCGGGTGCCGGTGCCCGGGCTGTCCAGCCTGGCGCTGCTGGACCGGCTCGGCGTCGACCGGACCCACGTCCGGACCGACCCGGCCACCTGCGGCCTGTGCTTCTCCTTCGCCGCGGCCGGCGAGCGCACGATGATCACCGCGGCCGGCGCGAACGTCGGCCTGGCCGGGCACCTCGCCGGCAGCTTCGACGCGCTGGTCGGCTACCTCGCCGGAGCCCGGGTCGTGCACCTGGCCGCGCCGCTGGACGACCACAGCCCGGCCCGACTGCTCGCCCTGGTCCACGCCGTCCGCCGGGCCAACCCGGCGACGCTGATCAGCTTCGATCCGGGGCACGGCTGGTCCACCGGTCCACCGCCGGCCGTCCGCGACCTGCTGGCGGCCAGCGACCTGGTGCTGGTCAACCAGCGCGAGTTCGCCGCGCTCGGCGGCGACGGCCCGGACGAGGCGGTCGCCGCCCGGCTGGCCGCCGGCTCCGTCAGCGACCGCCTGGTGATCGCCGTGAAGCGGCCGGACGGCGTCCTCTGCTGCCGCCCACGATCGGACCGGGTCCGGACCGAGTGGCTGGCCCGCCCGCCACTACCGGCCGCCGAGATCCACGACCCGACCGGCGCCGGCGACATGTTCGCCGCCGGCCTGCTCGCCGTGCTGGCCACCGACGTCACCAAGCACCGGCTCGGCTGCCGGCTCGGCATCGAACTGGCCCGGCACGCCATGCGTCACCCCGGCCCGGACCGCCACGCCGCGCTGGCCGCCATCACCGCGACGGTCCTCGGCTGAGCCGGATCAGACCGTCGGCTCGGTCGGGCCGTCGCGGCGCTCGGCGGTCGGGTCGGCGTCCGCAGCCGCCGCCGGCGGGGCCGCGGCCGGTGGAGTCGCCGCCGGGGGAGTAGCGGCTGGGGGAGTCGCCGCCGGCTGGGGTGGGGGCGGTGGCTGGGTCGCCGGGTCGGGCGGGTACCCGCCGGGCTGCGGTGCCGGCTGGGACTGCGGTGCCGGCTGGGACTGTGGGTACGGCTGGGACTGCGGGTACTGCGCCTGCGGATCTGGCGGCGGGTACTGCGCCGGTCCGGGCGGGGGGTACTGGGCGTACGGGTCGGGCGGGTACTGGCCCGGCTGCGGGTAGCCGGCGGGTGGGTAGCCAGCCGGCGGGTAGCCGCCGGCGTACTGACCGGGGTAGCCGGCGAACGCGGGCTGTCGCCGCTTGGTCCGGATACCCCAGATCAGCAGCGCGATCCCGCCCAGGCCGGCGATCACGCCGGCGATGAGCAGGCCGATGCCCAGCCCGCGCAGGAACGGCAGGCGGAGGCCGAACGAGGCGTCGGTCTGCACGCCCGCCGTGCCGTCCGCGGCCATCACCACGAGCCGGTAGTCACCGCTGTGGGCGTCCCAGGTCAGCGTCTGCGCGCCGGTGCCGGAGGCGCGCGCCGTCCAGAAGGTCTGTTCCTGCGGGCTGCCCGGCGTGCGGGTGCCCTCCTGGCGGGTGGTCTTGATGCTGAACGGCCGGAAGTCGATCGAGGTGGCCTCGTCCACCTGGACGCCCTGCAGGTAGGTGTCGACCGCCTGGGCGGCGCCGATGCCGATGAAGACCGGCTCGGTCGCGTTGATCTTGAGCCGGAACCGGACGTCCGTGGTGGAGCCGTCATTGAACGGGATGTCGTTGCGTAGCCGCTGCGGGTCGGACAGCACCAGCGCGTGCGTGGGCGTGGTCAGCGTCACCTGCCCGGTGTCGAAGTACCCGTCGCCGCTGGTGACTGCGAACAGCACCCCGCCGATGAGCGCGAGTGTCCCCCCGATCAGCATCCCGACCACGCCGAACACGATCAGGATGATCTTCTTCGCCATGCCTGTGCACGCTATCCGGGCCGGCCGGGTTTGGGGAGGGAGCACCGTTCGGACTTCGCTGACCGCTTCGGTACGGGCCTGCTCGGGGGTTAGTTGTGGGCGATCAGTGGGCAGCCTAGGGTCCTGCTCACCGTCGCTGGGACGGAGGCGGAACGCAGGAGGACGAATGACGCTCGACGACGAGGACATGGTCACCTCCACGCCCGGTGGGTCCGGGCACGGCCCGGCCGACGGCGGCGCGGCCGGTGGCGGCAACGACGGCGGAGCCGATGGTGGCGCGGACGGCGGTGCGGACGGTGGCGCTGACGGTGGGGCCGATGGCGGGGCTGACGGCGGGGCCGATGGTGGCGCTGACGGTGGCGCCGATGGCGGGGCTGACGGTGGGGCTGATGGCGGAGCCGATGGCGGCGCGGACGGTGGCGCGGACGGGTCAGCCTGACCGTGAGCACCGGGGAGCGCCGGGCGGCAGCGACTGACCGCCCGGCGCTTCGGCGTTGTGTGGCGGTCGAGCCGGACCGGTTCGCGGCCGAGTTCTGGTCGGCCCGGCCCTTGCTCTCCCGCGCGGCCGACCTGCCGGCCGGCCCGTCCGGCCCGGCCGGATCGGGTAGCCCGCCTGGCTCGAACGGTCCGGCCAGCCGAGGCGCCCCCGCCGAACCGGGCGCCTCCGCCAGACCGGACGACCGCACCGAACCGGGCAAACCTGCCGGATCGAGCGACCCGGCCGGACCGGGCAACCGCACTGGACCTAGCGCCCCAGTCGGCTTCGGTGACCTGTTCAGCCTGGCCGCGGCCGACGAACTGCTGTCCCGGCGCGGGCTGCGCACTCCGTTCCTGCGGATCGCCAAGGGCGGCGTCATGCTGGACCGGTCCCGGTTCACCCGGTCCGGCGGGGCCGGCGCGGAGATCGACGACCAGGTCGCCGACGACCGGGTGCTGGACCTGTTCGCCGGCGGCCACACGCTGGTGCTGCAGGCGCTGCACCGCACCTGGTCGCCGATCATGGAGTTCACCGGTCAGCTGGCCGCCGACCTCGGCCACCCGGTCCAGGTCAACGCGTACATCACGCCGGCCCAGAACACCGGCTTCTCCGCGCACTACGACGTGCACGACGTGTTCGTGCTGCAGGTCGCGGGGGAGAAGCGGTGGGTGGTGCACGAGCCGCCGGTGCCGATGCCGCTGCGCGACCAGCCATGGACCGAGCACCGCGCCGCGGTGGCAGCGGCGGCCAAGGGCGAGCCGGTGCTGGCCGAGGTGCTCCGTCCCGGTGACGCGCTGTACCTGCCGCGCGGCTACCTGCACGCCGCCGAGGCGCTCGGCGCGGTGTCCGCGCACCTGACCTTCGGCGTGCACCCGGTGACCCGGTACAACGTCGTGCAGGCGCTGACGACGCTGGCCGCCGAGCAGCCCGACCTGCGCGCATCGCTGCCGCTCGGCGTGGACGGCACCGACCCCGGCCAGCTCGGCCCGGACCTGGCCGGCACCGTCGAGGCGCTGATCGACTGGCTGCGCCGGGCCGACCCGGCAGCGGTGGCCGAGCAGTTGCGCGGGCAGCTGGCCGGTGCGGTGCCACCTGGCCCGATCGCCCCGCTGGCCCAGGCCGCGGTGGCCGGCTCAGCCGGCGCCGGCACGCTGATCCGGCTGCGGCCCGGGCTGCGCTGCCGGCTGCACGCCGACGGCGACAGGGTGCAGCTCGACCTGCCCGACCGCCGGCTCTCGTTGCCGGCGAGCACCGAGCCCGCGGTCAAGGCGGTGCTCACCGGCGGCCCGCTCGCCATCGGCGACCTGCCCGGCCTCGACCCGGACGACCAGCTCACCCTGGCCCGCCGGCTGCTCCGCGAAGCCATCGCCGTCCCGTCCACCCCACCGTGACTGAGCTGGCCGAGACTGAGCTGGCCGAGACGGAGCTGGCCGAGACCGATGCCGCTGGGACCAAGTCGGCTGGGACCCATCCTGCTGGGACCGGTGCCGCTGGGACCGATCCCGCTGGGAGCGGCATGGCTGGGACCGAATCGGCTGGGGCGGGGGTACGGCCGAACGCCGCGCCGTTCGCGGCGGGGGCGGCGGGGATCGTCGACCGGTGCGCGGCGGCGGCCCGGCGGCGGGGCGACCAGCTGTCCGGGACCGCCGCGCCGGTCAGCCGGTGGCTGCTGATCGAGCACCCCGGGCCGTGGGGACGCGACGCGCTGCGCCAGTCCGGGCTGCGGCCGGAGGTGGCCGCGGCCGTGGCGGACCGGGCGGCGGCCAGCCGGGTGCGGGTGGTGCTGATCCGCCGCTGTGGTCGGGTCGACCGGGCCGGCGCCCGGCGGGTCGGCTGGGTCGACTCGCGGCCCGGCCACGAGCGCCTCTCCTGGGGGACCTGGGCGGACGAGCGCGACCTGCTCGAGGTGCGTCCGGACGAACCCGCTGGGGAGCCGGACCCCGACCCCGCGTACCTGGTCTGCGCGCACGGACGGCACGACGCGTGCTGCGCGATCTGGGGCCGGCCGGTCGCGGCCACGCTGGCCTCGCTGCGTCCGGCCGCGGTCTGGGAGTGCACGCATGTCGGCGGTGACCGGTTCGCCGCGAATGTGATCGCGCTGCCGCACGGTTTCTACTACGGCGGCGTGGTCACCCCGGCCGACGCCGGCGCCCTGGTCAGCCGGTACGAGGCCGGTCTGGTCGAGCCGGACCTGCTGCGCGGCCGGTCGGTGTTCCCGCCGGCGGTGCAGGTGGCGCAGCAGCACGCCCGGCGGGCGCTGGCCGAGTACGGCGTCGACGCGCTGCCGCCGCTGGACGTCGCCCAGGTCGCCCCGGGCACCACCCGGGTGCTGCTGGCGCACCGGGACGGGGTGGTCACGGTCACTGTCCGCGCTGAGCGCAGCCCGGCCGCGCGGCTCACCTGCGCGGCCGGCAAGCCGGAAACCGCCAGGGTGTTCCGGCTGGTCGAGCTGGAGCCGCCGGTTCCGGCTGACTCCGGGTGACCGCTGACGAACACGTTCCGTGTCTGTATCGTGTCTCCCGGCGAGCCACGCCGAAGCTGCCCCGGTACCGGCCGGCACGGCTGGACCGCACCATCGGCAAGGGGAGGCGCGAGCGCATGCTGAAGGCCACCAAGATCAAGAATCAGGACGCCTATCAGCTCACGTTCATCCTCAGTGCGGACCTGCAGACCGGGCCGGTCTCGGTGGTCGGCGACTTCAACGGCTGGACGCCCGGCCGGCACGAGTTCAAGCCGCTGCGCAACGGCACCCGTTCGGTCAGCGTCCGGGTACCGGCGGATCGGACCGTACGGTTCCGCTACCTGGCCGCCAACGGGCAGTGGTTCGACGATCCGGACGTCGCCGACCGCGACGGCCCGGACTGCCTCGTCCGCCTCTGATCCCCGCTGCCGACCGCCCCAGGGGTCAGCGCCGGCCGGCCGACCGCGACACTGGCCGGATGAACCCGCGCTGGGTCCGGCGGCTGCGCTCCACCGGCACCGACCCGGACCCGCGGTTCAGCTTCGCCAACGAGCGCACGTTCCTGGCCTGGATCCGCACCGCGGTCGCGCTGATCGCGGCCGGAGTGGCGCTGGAGGCGTTCGCGGACGGGCTCGGCCGGCCGGGCCTGCGGCGCGCCGTGGCCGTCGCCCTGATCGTGCTCGGCGGCCTGCTCAGCGCCGGCGCGTTCCGCCGCTGGCTGCGCGCCGAGCGCGCGTTGCGGACCGGCGACCCGCTGCCGTTGCCGGTACTGGCCCCGGCCTTCGGCTACGGCATCGCGGTGCTCTCGGTGCTGGTCCTGGTCGTCGTCCTGGCCACCCGTACCTGAGGTGCCTGCTAGCGACGACCCCGGGACGCCGCCGCCGGGGGTGGCGGCGGAGCGGACGCTGCTGGCCTGGGTCCGGACCGCGCTGACCCTGCTCGGTGCCGTCGCGGTGCAGGCACGGGCGGTGCAGGCGCGGCACCCGCTGGTCGCGCTGGTGGTCGCGTCGTCGGCGGTGGCCGCGGTCGGCCTGCTGCTGGGCCGGGCCAGCAGCCGCTACCGGTCCGGCCGGCCGCCGGCACCGCCGGTGCTCGCGCTGACCGTCTCGGCGACCGGGCTGGCCGTGCTGGCGCTGGTCGCGGTGCTCGCCGGCTGGACCGGCTGACCCGCGGGCCCCCGGCCCGGGCCGCCCGGCTCGTCCCCGCCCGGCTCGTCCCCGGCCGGCTCGTCCCCGGCCGGCTCGTCCAGGTGAACGTACCTGCCGCCACGCAGCAGCGAGGCCAGCGCCGCCACCAGCGACATCACGATCGCGGCGACGAAGACGATGGTCAGCCCGTGCTTGACCGGGGCGGCGATCAACTGCGGGAAGAACGAGGTGCCGGTCAGCCGGGCGGCGTCGGCCGGCGGTAGCTGGCTCAGCGTGTCCGGACCGACCAGCCGTTCCACCGGGTTGTACCCGAGGAACGCGGCGAACAGGCTGCCGACCGGCGGCTCGGCCCCGACCCGGGCGGCCGCGTCCGCCGGCACCCCGGCAGCGGACAGCCCGCTGGTGAGCGTCTGCGGCAGCCGGGCCGCCAGCCCCGCGATCATCAGCGAGAAGAAGATCCCGATGCTCAGCACCATGCCGGCGTTCATGAACGTGGCGCGCACCCCGGACGCGGCGCCGCGTTCCCGGGTCGGCACGCTGTTCATGATCGCGGTGGTGTTCGGCGCCGCGAACAGGCCGGAGCCGATCCCGTTCAGCGCCAGCAGGATCGCGAACAGGGTGAAGTTGAAGTCGATCGGCAGCGCGATCAGCCCGGCGTACGAGACGACGGTGAGCAGCAGCCCGCCGGTGGCGAACGCGCGCGCGCCGAACATGTCCGACAGCCAGCCGGACACCGGGCCGGCGGCGAGGAACCCGATGGTCAGCGGCAGCAGGTAGATGCCGGCCCACAGCGGCGTCCGCTCGAACGCGTAGCCGTGCAGCGGCAGCCAGATGCCCTGCAGCCAGAGGATCAGCATGAACTGCAGGCCGCCGCGGGCGATCGCGGCGAGCAGCCCGGCGGCGTTGCCGGCGGCGAACGCCTTGATCCGGAACAGCCGCAGGTCGAGCATCGGCTCGGTGACCCGGGCCTCGACGGCGATGAACGCGACCAGCAGCAGCCCGCCACCGATCAGGCAGCCGAGCACGAACGGGCTGGTCCAGCCCATGGTGTGCCCGCCGTACGGCTGGATGCCGTAGGTGATCGCGACCAGCACCGCGACCAGGCCCACCCCGAAGGTCACGTTGCCGAGCCAGTCGATCCTGCCGTGCCCGCGCGGCGGGTTCAGGTCGCGCAGCCGCCGGTAGCCCTCGAACGTGCCGTAGACGCCGAACGGGACGCTGACCCAGAACACGCTGCGCCAACTCCACTCGGCCAGCAGCCCGCCGACCAGCAGGCCGAGGAACGAGCCGGCCAGCGCGGCCACCTGGTTGATGCCCAGCGCCAGGCCGCGCTGGTGGGACGGGAACGCGTCGGTGAGCAGCGCGGTCGAGTTCGCGGCGACCATCGCGCCGCCGACGCCCTGGATCAGCCGCAGCGTGATCAGTTCGACCGCACCGGCCCCGCCGCCGTTCGGTACCAGGGCGCAGGCCGCCGCGCCCACGGTGAAGATCAGGAAGCCGAGGTTGAACAGCTTGACCCGGCCGTACATGTCGCCCAGCCGCCCGAAGGTCACCACCAGCACGGCCGTGACCAGGAGATATCCCATCAGCAGCCAGAGCAGGTAGCCGATGTTGCCGGCGCCGAGTGGATCCAGGCCCAGCCCGCGGAAGATGGCCGGCAGCGAGATGATGACGATCGAGGAGTTCATCATCACCACGAGCATGCCCATCGTGGTCGTGGCCAGCGCGGTCCACTTGTACCTGTTGTCCACCTACGCTCCGAACTTAGTTGGCCTCTGCAACCTTTCAGGCCATCGTAAGCCCAGTGGTTCGCGTAGCTAACGATCTGGCGTGCGGTGTGGGCTATCCCACGGCCGGAGCACCCGTGCCGCCGCCGGGGCCGAACCGGACCAGCACGATCGACGGGCGGTGCGCCCGAACTATCGGGATGAGGTTGAGCCGCGGCGCCAGCACCCCGTACAGCAGTCCGCGCCCGGGCGGCAGCGGCAGGTCACGCACCTCGACGATGTTCGGGTGGACGTCGCGAATCTGCGGCTGCTGGCCCGGGTCGAGCGCCCACGGCATCGGCGGCGGCCGGTACGGCTGGCCCTTGCCGAGCTGGCCGTTGATCGTCTCGGCGCTGAACCAGCGCGGGACCGCGTCGAAGATCAGTGCGCCGCCCGGAAACCGCTCCGCGCAGTCGGCGATCAGCCGGCGGACCTGCCCCGGCCGCAGGTACATCAGCAGCCCCTGCGCGGTGATCAGCACGCCGCGGCTCGCGTCGACCCGCTCCGTCCAGCCGCCGTCCTGCGCCGCGCCGGCGTACGTGCCCAGCCGCGGCGCAGCCGGCAGCAGCCGCTGCCGCACCTCGATGGTCTCCGGCAGGTCGACGCTGAGCCAGTGCACCCTGCCGTTGTCCACCCGCCAGAACTGGGTCTCCAGGCCCTCGCCGAGCGCCACCACGGTCCCGTCCGGGTGCTGGGCCAGGAACCGGTGCACCTCGATGTCGAACCGGCGGGCCCGCAGCGCCTGCCCCTGGCCGAGCCCGGCGTTCGCGCCGAAGTGCCGCTGGAACGGGTAGTCGATCGACTCGACCAGGTCGACCGCCATCGGGTCGACCAGCACCGGATCGGGCCGCCCGGCCTCCAGCGCGCGATGGTAGAGGGTCCACAGCAGCGTCTCCGGCACGCCGGTGAGCGCTACCGGCGTCTTCGCGGCGCCAAGCATGCCCGACTCCTTCCTCCCGGTGCGGCGACCCGGGTCGCTCTACCGGCTACGTCCAGCTGGAATGACCGGTAGCGCCGTCCGGGCGCCGACTGCCTGCCGGGCCAGGGTCACACCCGCCGCCGGGGTAGCCGGCCGCGGGGTCACTTCGCGGCCGGGCACTTCGAGTCCCACTCCGGCACCCGCATGATCGAGTCGCCGTAGTCCCGGGTGGTCGTCGCGAACGCCACGCCGTCCAGGCAGACCCGCACCACGTTCGGGTGCCCGTCGACGTTGTTCCACAGCATGACGCTGTCCGGGTCCTTGCTCGGTACGCCTTCGACGTCCCGGAAGTTGTCCCGGCCGCAGCCGGCCAGCAGCAGCCCGGCCGCCGCGGCGACCAGGACCACCTTCTTCACCGGACGGATTCTCACGATGACCTCCTCGGCAGCACGAACAGTGCCATCAGTCTGCTGGGCCGGGGCGGCCACTTCGTCCGTCTGGCGACGGACATGATCCGGGGTTCGAAGTGCAATCGATGGTTGCGTTACGCCGGTCCGTCGGCTAGCTTAACGTGCAACCAAACGTTGCAGGAGGACAACATGGAGTTCGGGACCATCGAGCGCGAGATCTACGTCGAGGCGTCGCCCGAGATCGTCTTCGAGGTGGTGAGCAGCCCCGACCACCTCAAGCAGTGGTGGCCGGACGACGCCCGGTACGAGCTGACGCCCGGGGCGGCGGGGGAGATCGTCTTCGGAGACCGCGACGCCGGCGGCGCGGTGGTGGCGTTCACCGTCGTCGACACGCGGCCGCCGCGGACGTTCTCGTTCCGCTGGACGCACCCGGCCGACGAGGTCGCGGCGGAGGGCAACTCGCTGCTGGTCACCTTCGACCTGACCCCGTCCGGCGGCGGGACGCTGCTCAAGATGACCGAGACCGGCTTCCGCGAGATGGGCTGGGAGGTCGCCGTCCTCGAGCAGCAGTACCAGGAGCACGTCACCGGCTGGGACTTCTACCTGCCGCGGCTGGCACCGTACGTCGCGACGCTCGCGGTACGGCCATGACGGCGGAGCGGCGGAGCGCAATGACGCGGCGCGCTCGGCGGCTCGGGCCGGGTCCGGACGCCGGCCGTCGTGCGGCGTCCGCTGCACCCGGGGCGGAGCCGGCATGAGCAACGCTGTGGTCGGGGAGGTCGACGACGACCTCTGGTCCGCGATCGGCGACCCGACCCGGCGCCGGCTGCTCGACCTGCTGCTCATCGCGGGTACCGGCACCGCGACCACGCTGGGCCAGCAGCTGCCGGTCACCCGTCAGGCGGTGGCCAAGCACCTCGGCGTCCTCGACCGGGTCGGCCTGGTCCGGTCGACGCCGGCGGGCCGGGAGAAGCGGTACCGGGTGGACGACGCCCAACTCGCCCGCGCGGTGGCCCAGCTGTCCTCGGTCGGGGCGGCGTGGGACGCCCGGCTGCAGCGGATCAAGCGGATCGCCGAGGCGATCCAGCGCACCCAACAAGACTGACAAGATCAAGGAGAGCCGAAATGGTGGACATTCTGCACAGGGTCGGGGTCAAGACCGCGAAGCCGGAGACGGTGTACGACGCGCTGACGACCGTCGAGGGCCTCGCCGGCTGGTGGACCGAGAACACGAAGGGGAGCGGCGACGTCGGCGGCGTGCTCGAGTTCCGGTTTCCACCGGTCGGTGGCTTCGACATGGAGGTCGTCGAGCTGCGGCCGGCCGAGCGGGTGTCCTGGCGGGTGATCGACGGTCCGCAGGAGTGGGTCGGGACGACGATCGACTGGGACCTCCGCCAGGACGGCGACTACACGATCGTGCTGTTCAAGCACCAGGGCTGGACGGAGCCGGGGGAGTTCATGCACCACTGCAGCACCAAGTGGGGCTCGTTCCTGATGAGCCTGAAGTCCCTGGTGGAGACCAGCGCGGGCGCGCCGGCCCCGCGGGACGTGCGGATCGGCGACTGGCACTGAGCCGTCGACAGGCCGTGTCAGGCCCTTCGGCCCGGCCTCCCACACTGCCCGTGTGGGAGGCCGGCGCTCCCTGCCCCGGTCCCGAGACCACGACTTGACATAATGTGGAGAGTCGCGGCACCGAGGTGGCTCACGCGATAGGCATCTCCTGGTATTCGTAGCTCTCTGACTTGCGCGGTGCGGGTATTTCGTCGCCGCGCTGGAAATGCTCCCGGAGGGCCCTGACTAGTACATCCGTCGCACTGCAATGCCTGATGTGGGCTTCCGTGCGGATGGCGTCAAGGAGGTCGACCGGGATCCGATAGCTTCGTTGCGGCGTATTTGCCACGGTTTGACCCTCCTTCCCGGGACGCAGAGTGTGAGACACCCTACCGGAGACGGTGCCCGACGGGCGGTTTCCACCCGTGTCCGTAGGCCCAGTTCACGAGCTCCTGATCAAACTTCGCGGGTTCGATCCCGAGCATGCTGGTTTCGGGCGGCATCTTCGGGAACTCGCGGTCGCGCAACACCACGCCGAGAACCGCGACAAGATCAACCGCGGCGGAATAGCCAGCCCGAATCTGATCACCGAAACCGCTGCCCGGCCGCCGCAGCTCGGCCAGCTCCAATTCCGCCGCGGCAATTCCTTTGTGGATCTTCCGCGCCAGATTGCTGAGGTATCGGACGTTGTCATCGGTAAGCGGTACCGATGGCGGAGGCGGCGGCGATGGCCGGTACTCCATGCACTCGCAGTGGAGGCAACCGCGGACCGAAGCGTATTCGTCGTACTCAGTTTGGTGGCTGTCTATCGCATGTGGACACTTAGGACAGGTCGGGTACTTCCGGGCCATGGTCGAGCGCCCCCCAATGCGACAGGCGGCCACCCAAAGCCACAGTACGACAGCGTCGCACAGTCGCCGGCCGTCCGGGGTAGGAACCGGGCGGCCGGCGATCACGCGGCCAGGCGGGCGCGCAGTGCGTCGAGCACCTCGTCGGGCGTGGTGGGATCCGGTACCAGGGAGGCCAGTTCTGCCGCTAGCGCATGCTTGTCCGCTTCGGTCAGGTGAGCGGTATCGAGTGCCGCTATCGCTCCGAGGACCGCCGACTTCACGTCGGCGATGCCGCCGGCGATGCCGTTCGATCGGTTGACGAGCGACTGCACCAGCCCGACGAGGTTCCGGTTTCCGGCGGCCCAGTTGGTGCCGCCCTGGGGTGTGCCCTCGTTGAGCACTCCGCGGACAATGCCGGCGATCTGGTCGGCGGTCTGCGCGTCGAGCATGATGCCGCTCCCTCCGTCGAGACGGCCGAGCCCGGCCGCCCAAGATCCGAATCCGGGTAGGCCGTAGCGCCAGATCGAGACGCCGGCGTGGTCGAGCCCCCACCGTGCCGAGTCGATCCACTGTGGATCGTCGCCCGGTGAAACGGCTACGTGTACGGGCTTTCCTCCGTGGTCGGCCAGGATCTGGCTGAGCAGAGCCCGCTGATAGGGCCAGTACACCTGCGGCATGCCGAGGTCACAGACGCCGACGCACTCGGCCCAGGGGACGCCGTGCGCGGTCGCCTGCGCCGCGGTCGGGTAGCTGGAGAAGCCGAGCAGTGCGCCGGGGTCCAGCTCGCGCAGCCGCCGGCGGAAGGCGGTCATCTGCCCGTGCGGCAGCGCGTCCTCGATGTCGACCACGTAGAGCCCGATCGGGCCGCCGTCCGCGGCCGCGGTCACCAGCGCCTCGGCGCAGGCCCGACCGTCGCTGCTCGTCGGCGGCCCGACCCAGGTCCAGGGCAGCACCCGGACGCCGAACGCGCGGCGCCAGGCCCGGTAGTTCGCCCGGTAGTCGAACCCGCCGGCGCCGGTCGTGCCGGCGCCGTTGGCGGCCCGCACGAGCACGCCGTCGAGCCCGGCCGGCCACGCCGGCGGCGGCGCGTCCTGCCAGACCCAGCCGAGCCGCCGGGGGATCACGATCGCCTCTGCCGCTTGCGCCGGCGCTTCGCCGCGCGTCCGTGTACGCGGGCGGCCGTGCCGTCCACATAGGCATGCCAGCGGTCCGACCCGGGTGTCAGCCCGGCCCGGACCGCTTCGGCGCTCAGCCGCCGTCTCAGCCGCGTCTTGCCGTTGGCCATCGTCCCTCCCTCACCACCAGGTGAACGGGCGCAGCAGTCGCGGCATCTGCCGGCCGCGGCCCTCGAACGCATCCCACAGCAGCCACCCGCCGAGCAGGAACGCCGCGGTGCCGACCCACAGCTCGGTTGTCCGGTCGGCGATCGGGTGCCGGCTCACCGCCGCCCACTCCTCGACTGGCCGAGTTCGTGGCGGACAGCCGAGCGGATCCGCTCGTCGAGTCCGCCGTTCGTCCGCTCGTCGACGAGCTGTGCCGTCCGGCGGCTGCGGACCCACAGCGCCGCCGCGGTGGCCAGGTTGACCACAGCGGGCACCGCTCCGCCGATCAGCGCCGCGCGCCGGTCGGCCGGGTACAGCGCCAGCACGCCGAGCAGCGCGCCGAGCGTGCCGAGCCAGCCGACGGCAACCGCCCACGCGACGCCGGGCCGCAGCGGCGGTACCGCGCCCATCACGCGACTCCGAACGTGGGCGGCTGTGCCTTGCTGAACACCTGAACCGACACCGCGTCGCCGGCCGTGCCGTACAGGGTCAGTACGGTGCCGGTCAGGTTGACCACCGCGGCCTTGCCGGCCCCGACCCGGTGCACGCCGTGCCCAACGGTCGGCGCCCCGGCCCCCTTGGGCGCAGCGGACACCGTCACGTCGTGTGTGGAGTGGTTCGCGACCGCGATCGACCCGGCCGGCACCGACGAACGCAGCTCGGCCGCGCCGTCCGCGTCCAGTTGCACCAGCGCCGTGTGCAGGACGTTGTTCGTGCTCAGGCCGCGCAGCGCCGCCGCACTCTCGGTTTGGGTGTTCGCTGCCTGCTGCAGCGCCGTCAGGATCTCGGCCAGGAGCGTATGTTCCAGCCGCGGCGTAGACGTCACGGTCCTCCGATCGCGCGTCGTGGACGGCTCTGGACCAGAGTCCACGAACCGAGGGTGATCAGGGCCAGGCCGAGCCCGACGAACGCGACCCGGACGGACAGGTCCCGCAGCGGCCCGGTGATCGCTCCGGTCAGGTCACCAACACCGAAGTTCTGCCGCGTGTCGGCCGCACCGCCGGCCGGGGCGCCCCCTGGGCTGGTACCGACCGGGCCGCCAGCGCCGCCGTAGTCGGTGCCGGCCAGCTGCGACCACGCGGCGTCGATCCGCTTCTGCGCGTACATCTTCGCCGGCCGCTCGGCGTAGTAGGCACTCAGCGCGGCCGCGCCCTTCGGGTCGGACTGCCAGCTGCCGGCCGAGATCCGGGTCACCGCGGCCGCGTAGGACGGCAGCATGTACCGCACCGCCCACGCCGGATCCTCGGCCTGCGCGCGGGTGACGTCCGGGTGCGCGACCTTGTAGATCTGGAACGGCCCCCAGCTGAGTCCGTTGTCGCCGGCGTTCCAGGGGCCGGTGAGCGAGCCGCCTTCCAAGAGCGCTCCGAGCAGCATCGCCTGTCGGACCCGGCTGTCCGATGTGGACTGGTAGACCGCCGCGCCTACAGGCGTGGCCGGCGCGGTGGCCATGTCCTCGATCCTGTCTGCCCGGGCGGCGGCCAGGTCGTGCGCGCTGGCGGCTGCAGTCTCGGCCGCGCCGGCGTGGTCGGCACCGGCTGTGTGGTGCCCAGTCCATTGAGGATGTCCTCAATGGACTGGACGCTACTGCCGAGGATCTCGCCCTGCCGCTGCAGATACTCGATCTGTGGCTGCAGCGAGTTGTACAGGTCGGTCGACGTGGTGTCGGCGACGCCGGGCGTGATCACCGATCCCGACGCGCCGTCCCCGGACCCGCCGGCGCCGGCGGACCGGCGACGCAGGTACACCACACCGCCGCCGGCGGCGCCGACGCCGGCTATCGCCCACGCCCGCCGGTCACGCAGCAGCTCGCCCAGCCCTGGCATCAGCGCACCGCGTCCCCGGGGAACCGGCCGAGCCGGTCCCCGTACGCCTGCCGCAGCGCCTCCAGCTGGTCGACCACGCTCGGCAGCGCCGAGGACACCGACGTCGTGGTCGTCTGCCGGTCCGGCCGGCGGTTGAGCGCGTTACCGACGCTCGCGACGCCGGCGAAGACCTGCAGCGGCCCGGTACGGCCGGTGAACCAGCCGACCGCGCTCGTGCGGCGGTCCCGCTGGTCGAGACCGGTCAGCGCCGGCGTCGACATGAACGTGATGGCCCGGGCGGCGGCCGACGACTTCGGATCCGGCCCGAACACGGGAACCTCGGCCATACGGGTGTTCCCCGGCAGCACACGGCGCATCGCGCTCACCGACCCTGCAGCGTCTTGACGAACCCGGACGCGCCCTGACTGCCCTTGGTCAGCAGCACGCCGGCGCCACTGGCGTACGCGACCGCGATGTACGCGCCGACCAGAATCGCCGTGTAACGAAGCGCTGTGCGGCCCATCCCTGCACCCCCTCCACTGCTCCTGAAGTCAGCCCCGCGGCTGTAGCGGCCCGATGCCGCCACCGCCGGTGCCGGCGCTCCCACCGGCGCTCCCGCCGCTGCCGCCGGTCCCGGCCCGGCCGCCGCTGCTCCCGCCGCTGCCTCCCGTGCCGGCCCGGCCGCCGGTGCCCCCGCCGCTGCCGGGTGAGCCGGTCTTCGTGAACCCCCGCGTGTGGTTGCCGACGCCGGCGATCTTCGGGTCGGCGAGCCGGCGCAGCCCGGCGCCGGCCAGGTCGACCAGGCCGCCGACCCGGCCGGCCGCGGCTTCCGTCCTGACCACCGCGTACAGGGCCGAGAGGCTCAGCACGCCGGCGAGCAGGCCGCGCCAGCCCTTCACTCGATGATCCCGAGGCGTTCCAGTGCCCGGCCGCCGAGGACCTGGAAGCAGACCCAGACGCCGGCGAGCACCAGCAGCACACCACCGGCGTTCACGGCAGCTCCGCCCCGTCGGGACCCTTGTTGAGGAACTTCGCCCGGGCGAAGTCCCGCACCCCGCCCCAGCTGTCGCGGATGTAGGCGAGGGTGACCAGCCACACCACCAGGCCCAGCAGCACGCCGGCGCCCTCGTCCACCGCGGCACCCGTGCCGCTGGCGGCGGCGGACGCGACCCAGCCCGGCCGGGCCGGGCCCGGCCGGCGCGCCGGCGACCGGGCCGGTTGCGGGGGAGTGCCGCCAGCCGGGGGAGCGGTGGCGGGTACGGGTGCGGTCACCGGGTCAGCCGATGGCCTCGACGGTCGCCGCGGCGATCCGGTCGAGTGCGCCCAGCCAGACCACCTCGGCCTCGCCGTCGCCCGGCACGCCGACCACCAGGCCCCACATGCCGCGGCGGTGCACCAGCTGGCCGCGGTGCAGCTCCGGCACCGGCGCGGTCGGCGAGGCCGCCGCCGCAGCGGTGGCCGGCGCCTGCACGCGCAGCGCGTCGAGCAGCTGCTGCAGCTGGTCGACCAGCCCGGCCGACGGGGTGGGTTCGCTCATGGATGCTCCTCAGCTCTCTCCGATGGACACGCGGGCCCGGGCCGGGCCCAGCCGCACCGACCCGGCGATGCCGACGAACCCGAGGGTTGCCGCGAGCAGCACGCCGAACCAGAACAGCGGGTTGTCCGGGCTCCACATCGGCGGGTGCGGCGCGGTCGCCGTCACCGTCGACATCCGCGGCGCACCGAGACCCGCCGGCTCGGCCATGCCCTGCAGGCCGGTCAGGTGGTACGTGCTCGGGATCCCAGCCACCGCGGCCTCCTAAGCGGCCAGCGCCGCGGTGAACACCGTCTCCTGCACAACCTCCTGGAACGCGCCGGTCGGCGCGTTGGCGAGGTTGAACAGCAGCCGCAGGTCGGTGTAGTTGCCCTCGTTCAACGCGTCCCGGAGGCTCCACTCATTGGCGAAGTCCCAGCACGCGATGCCCCACACCGCGCCGATGTCACTGTTGAACTGACGCTCGTTGACGTACCGCAGCTGCTGCCCGGTCGTCACGCTCTCCGGGATGCCCGAGCCGCCGTACTTCCACGCGATCTGGCCGTAGTTGGCGGCGTTGATCGCCAGCGGCGCGGCGCCGGTCGGACCGTTGCCAGTGCCGGAGGTGACCGAGAAGAACACCCGCTCCAGCATCCGGCCGGCCGACGTGCCAGGGAGCGTGAACTCGTTGTCGCCCTGGGCCATGGCGGTGTTCCGGGTGGCAACGATCCCGTGGAACGACGACAGGTCCGGCAGCACCGGATGCCCGTCAACGACGGGGATCTCGTAGACGACCTCGTGCACCGAGTAGTTGATGAGGTTGGCCGGGTTGGTCGCGCCGCCGCCGAGGGTGAACAGGTTGCCCAGGTTCTCCCAGTCCAGTGACAGGCCGATCGCCGTCGAACTGGTCGACGCGTAGAGGGCGCCGGTCAGGAACCGCTGGTCGAACGCGATCGGCACGAAGAACGACAGGTCGAACGTGTAGGTGCCGATCGCCGGCACCGTCCGGCCCGGGCCGAGCAGGTTCGCGCCCGACGTGCCCCAGTCCTCCGACGAGAAGCTCGCCGTGCCGTTCTGCACCGCCACATCCCGCACGTTGCGGGCCACACCGCGGTCCTCGCTCGTCGGCGTCATCATCTGCAGCGCCCGCAGGTGGATGCCGTTGCAGCTGATCAGCTGGTTCTGCCCGTTCGCGCTGATCCGGACGCCGCGTAGCAGGCCGTACGGCCACCGGTTGGACATGAGCGTGCCGGTGATCGTGCCGCCGAACTGGATCGACCCGGATACCCGGATCTCCAGGCCGGACACCACGCCGAACTGCCGGAGCGGAACCTCGTCGGTCAGCCCGAACCCCTGGAACGGGCTGGTCTTGATGTGGAAGACCTGCCGGCGGGTGGCCTTGAAGAACAGGTCAGGCTCGACGTGCGCGAGCGGGGTCTCGATGCCCTGCATGAAGACGGTCGGCGAGTCCGCCAAACGATCTATTGCACCTCAGCTTCCGGGTAGGCGCGGCGGCTCAGGATCCGCCGCTGGAGTAGGTGAACCCGATGAACCGCCGCAGCCCGGTCGCCACCTTGCCGTCCGGCAGCCGCTCGGCGACCAGGTGCAGGAAGAACGGTGACAGCACCGAAGCACCGCCGACCGCGAACCAGAACGACAGCCGTTTACCGGCGATCTGCGCGCTCATCAGCGCCGGCCGGTCAGTCCGGCCATGCCGCCCTTGCCCTTGGCGTAGTCGTAGGCCACGACTACGGCCAGGGCCACCGCGGCGCACCACGCAAGCTGCTTGCCCCGCATCGACCGAACCTCCCCGGGCGCCTCTACCTCCGCTGGACAGGCCCCAGCCACGGCAGAGGCGCCCAGCCAATGCCGCGGCTGGGCGCCTACACAGAGCGTACGTTCCCCCGGTCACCCGACGCGCGCGACATCCCGGGGGAGCGCGGGGAAGTGCAGCAGCCGCCGATCCGGCTCGCCGGCGACCGGCCGATCGGCCAACGCGTCGTACCGCAGGTACTCGTGCTGACCCAGCTCGGCCACCGCGGCATCGAAGTCCTCAGGATCCCAACCGATCGTGTCCGCGACCCGGCGCCGGTCGGCCGGGTTCGGCAGCTCGAACACGTAGACCAGGTCAGCCTGTGCGACGACCAGCGGATCCATCGTCAGGGGCCGGGGCGCGCACCACAGCGACGACAGCCGCCGGTGCCGGCCCTGGTGCAGTGCCCGCCGGGTGTGCGGGGGCACCTGGTTGGACGGCGCCAATACCCCTGCTTCGTCCACCCACAGCAGCGTTCCCTTGTGTAGGTAGGCCAGCCCAACCGCGGCGTCCATGTCCTCTTGGAACGTCTTGGACGCCGCGTCCGGCACGTACCGCAGGGTCATCGCCCGGTCGTCGCGGCGCAGGTGCTCCGGCCACTTCGCCGGCACCTCCTGCAGCAGCTCCCCAGTGCTCACCGGGGTGCATGTCACCGTTCACGTCGACCACCAGCTGATCCCCGGGCCAGCTGTCGAAGATCACCCGGGCCATCACGCTCTTGCCCGAGCCCTTCTTGCCCACGCACACGATGTGGACACACCGGCTCGGGTCGAGCGACCCGTCAGCCTTCCAGGCCACCGGTCACTCGCGCCGCGCTTGGCCGGCCGCCGCACTCCGGTCTGCGTCCCGAGCCAGCCGGCGTCCGAACCGCCGCACGCGCAGCGGGTACGTGAGCATGTCGACCCAGATCAGGCCGAGCCCCAGCAGGAGCCAGAACCGGGTGTCATCCTCGACCAGCTGCGGCGGGGACGGACGGGATGCATTCATCGGGGCAGGCTCCTTGGCTCTCATCGGCGTGTGCCGGCGGGCGGGCACTGCGCGTCCCACTCGGGAACCCGCATGATCGCGTCGCCGTACTGCCGGGTGGTCGTTGCGAACGCCACGCCGTCCAGGCAGATCCGCACGACGTTCGGATTGCCGTCGACGTTGTTCCACAGGGTGATCGCGTCGGGATCCTTGCTCGGCACACCTTCCACGTCCCGGAAGTTGTCCCGGCCGCAACCGGCCAGCAGCAGGGCGCCCAGGGCCAGCCGCGCGACGGTGCGGGCGGTCATGCCGCGGGCTCCGGTGCAGCCTGGACGTAGTCGGCCTGCAGCGGCTGCACCGGTTCGGTCTGTAGGTAGGCAACCACGCCGGCAACTGCCTTCGTCGCGTCGACCAGGTCCCGGGCGGCCTCGCTCTCGATCTGGGCCGCGGGGGAGTGCCGGCCCAGGATCGCGCCGACCGGCCGGGCGACGCTCAGCAGCTCGGCCTGAGTCGGCGGTCGCAGCACCTTCCGCCGGGCCCGACGCAGCAGCCACGACGCGCCGGCGTAGGCCAGGCCGAGGAACCCGGCGACCAGTCGCGCGACCTCCGCAGGCGAGGCGCTGTCAGAGGAAGTCGTAGACGTCCGGGTAAGCCCGCTCGACTGTCCGCTCGGGTCGCTCTCGACCGGCCGGCCCGGTCCGCCGGCGGCGTCCGGGCTCGCCTCCGCCTCCGGCGCCGGATCGGTCGTCCACGTCGGGTCGGGCGGGTCGCTCGCTGGCCGGGCGAACCCCGGCAGCGCCGCCGTCGGCAGGTCGTTCGGTTCCTGGTGCGGTTCGCTCATAGCTCCTCACCTTCACCACAGACGACGGGCGCCGCTTCGGCTTCCCGGCGGTAGAGCGCGGAGGATCAGCCGCCGGCGCGGCGGGCTCGCCGGCGCCGGCCGGCAGCCGCCGGGCGACGATCCGGCCGGCGCATCCGGTGACCGGACAATCGCCCCGCCACGTCGCCCGGCCCTTCGGCGCGTCGGTAGTCACCACGTGTCCGCACTTCGGACACGACCCGCGGACCCGCAGCGCCTGCGCCATCACCGCCCCTTTCCCGGGCATGATTATGTCAACCTGCACGGAAGGGAGAGGCGATGACACTCTCGTCCGGTGACCGGACACAGCTAGCGAAGCTGGCAGACCCCGTGCGGGTGCACCGGGAACTGAGCACGGACAGCCGCGAGCCACTGCGGCGGGCCCTCTACGACGCGCACCAGGCGTGCGCCACCATCCGGGAACTGGCCGACGCCACCGGCATGTCCCGCAGCGCCGTCCATGCCGCGATCACCCGCGAGGCAGCCGACCGGCAAGCCGTCGTCCTCGACCCGGACACCGGCGCATGAGCAACCCGCCGCGCTACCTCTCGGCCGCCTGGGATCCCGATACGCAGACGCTCATCGCGGCGTACGGCGGCGCCGACGTCGCGACGGACACCCTGCTGATCCGGGCACTGGCCAAGGGGCCGGCCGGCTCAACCGTCCGGCTCTACGTCGGGCCCGACATCCCCAGCCAGCTGGTGCAGCTCGGTCAGCACGAGGTCGACTACGACCTGGTCGGCGCCGAGGCCTACGCCAGCTGGGACCGGCCCCTACGGGTGCCGGCCGGCTGGTACGCAGTGTTCGGCTGGACGAGTGGCTCCACTGGCCCTACCAGCACCGGCACAGTCCGCCTGGAATACGCCGACGCCAGCGAATACGGCTGATACCCGGCGGCATGCCCCGGGATCGGCGACAGCACACCCCCACCTCAGGAAGGAACGCATGAGTAACGACGGGTTCCGCAACCGGGTCGCGCCGTTGGTCCTGGCCGGCGACTCCAGCGCCGGTCACATCCTGATCAACGACGCCGGCATGTTCGCCTACGACGACACGGGCGCCCTGTTCTGGGAACTGCTGTTCACCGGCATCGGCTCACCCACCCAGATCGTCCAGGCGATCGCCACCCTCGAAGTCGCGCACATCGCCCCGCTGACCACGGCCGGCATCCTCAACTTCGCCGACCCCGCCGGTTCCGCGGTACCTGCCAGGCTGGCCAACGGCGGCTACCCCATCCCTTACGGCCCAGCCGGCAAGGAGCCGTTCACCTTCAGCGCGCAGTCCGCCGTCACCGTCCCGGTCACCTTTCCGACCCCGTTCCCGGCCGGGGTCGCGCCCGTGGTTGATCTCACGGTCCAGATCGGCGGGAACCTCGACATCATCCCGAACCTCACCGCCACGCCCAATGCGACCGGGTTCACCGCCCGACTGTTCAACCGCGCGCTGGCCAACGTCAGCGGGAGCGGCACACTGCACTGGTCCGCCCGGCCGCCTGCCTAGGCGATGCCCAGCCGATGCGCGAAGCCGAGCAGTTCCGGCCCGCCTGCTCGGGACCGGGCCCGGCGCAGCATGCCAGCGACGACATCGCGGACCATCGGGTTGGTGCGCAGCTGCTGCGGTGCGATGGATTCGGCCCG
Source organism: uncultured Actinomycetota bacterium (assembly GCA_963714145.1). Classification (GTDB taxonomy): domain Bacteria; phylum Actinomycetota; class Actinomycetes; order Mycobacteriales; family CADCTP01; genus JBBWZH01. The sequence continues at coordinate 2,349,792 of OY970235.1, forward strand.
CCGCAGGGCGACTAGCGCGTCCTCGTCTTTGCGAACCTGTGCGAGTCCGCGGCCGGTATCGGTCCAGAACGCGGCCTGTCGGCCCATCGGCAGGCCGGACGTGTCGACCCGGCGGGCCAGCTCGACTGCGCGGCCGCCCTCGCCATGCTCGACGGCCATCGCTACCTGCCAAACCCCGACGTTGGCGCGGCTGAACGCCAGCCCGAAGGCATTGGTGCCATTCACTCGCTCGGCGACGTCCGCGGCTTCGGCGACCCGATCGGCGGCGTCGGCCGGCCGGCCGGCCGAGACCAGGGTCAGCGCGGCCGTCAGATCGAGCATGCCGTACACCTCAAGCGCCGGACCCGTCGCATGCGGACGTAGCTCCTCGGCCGCTCTCTCGCAGACACGCAATGCGCGCGGATAACCGCCGATCGGCAGCAACGCGTGGGCCAACAAGAAGTCACCCAGCGCCGTCGCGGCGGGGTCTTCGGCGCGTCGGCCAGCCTCCCGAACTCGCTCCGCCGCCACATAGCCGGTCCCGGCGTCACCGAGATCCTTGACCGCGTAGAACGCAGCCTGCGAGGCGAGCACGAGCAGATCCAGCGCCTCCGGCCACTCCGAACGGCGTCCCGCGGCGGCCAGCGCCTGCAGCTCGACCAGCAACTGCGGCAGCACACTCGCCGCCCCCGCGTAGTCGGCCACCTGGATCAGACCGTGCACCCGATGTGTCTCCGCCCGCAGCTGGTCGAGCGGGCGCGGCTCGACATCGGCTGGTTCGTCCAGCGTCGAGCCAAGCAGAGCCAGCCGCAGCGCGGGCATTGCCGCCTGTGCTTCGACCAACGCCGCATCACCGGCCGGGATGACGTCGCCGGTCAGATCGCTCGGCGTCACACGAAGCGCGGTGGCCAGCGCCGCGATGCGCGATCGGCGATCGAGCGCGCGGTCGCCGGCCTCGATCATCGCCAGGTAGCTCCGGCTGATGCCGGCCAGATCGGCGACGGTCTTCTGAGTGAGCTTCCGCCGTAGCCGCCAGTATTTCGCACGCGAACCTATGCCGCCTTGGACGTCGCTCATGACGTCGATCACCCCGCCGAGGGTCAGGACCGCCGATGCCCCGGAGCGTCCCCCGGGGCGCGGACCTCGGCGGTCACCCCAACCCTACTCAGCGGAGCAGCCTGCCGGTCGCAGACCTGTGTCACATCGTGTGACATTCCTGCGGCAGATCATCACTACGGTCCGCGCATGAACGGTTTACAGATTGTGGGAGTCCTGGAGCCCGACCCCCGCTGTGTCGGGTGCGACGCCACGTCGCCAGTCTCGCCGGGGGAGGAACTGCCGGCCGGTTGGGTCCGGCTTGTGACCTGCGGGGGAGAGCAGCGCCTGTGCTGCTCGACGGCGTGTGGGGTGGCTGCGCTTGATGCCCTCGGCACCATCGATGTGGTGAACCTGCTGCCGGCGCAGGCGTGAGCGCCGGCCGGCACCGGGCGTGGGCTACGGGGGATCTGCCGGCACCGCGTCTGGCGCCGGACGATGGCGGCTGGCTGGGGTCGTGGGCGATCGACCCGGCCTGGTCGGACGACTGGTCAGGCGAGCCGGCCGACGTCGGTACCGCCGCGATCGACACGGACCGCTGGTGCGCGGCTCGTCGGCGCACCAGCGCACTGACAAGGCGCTGAGACGACGGACTGTCCTCGGCTTGCTGCTTGTGAATGTCGCTGTTCTGGCTGACCTGGTCGCCGCTGGTCTCGTACTGGCGCGGCTGTTATTCGCCTGACGACTTCCGCCAGGCGAGCGACCATTGATCGTCTCCCCGTCCCGGGTGATCCCGCGATCCGCGGACACCCAAAGCCACCCGGGACGGGGAGGCCTAATCGACCCCGCGGCGCCCCGCCCCAGCAGTGGGGGCGCAGCCTCCCGGCCCGCCGCGCCCCCCGGGGCGCCGCGGGGTCCCGTTCAATGCCGCCGCTCGGCGAGCGCGATCACGCGCTCGCCGGCGCCGGCCTCGCGGACGATGCGCCGTGCCCACGACCGCCCCTTGCCGAACCGGCTCGCCAGCTGCCGTTCGGACAGCGGCGCGTCGGCCGCGATCGAGTCACGGTAGACCCGGCGGGCAAGCTCGTCGACGTCGCCGGCGATAGCTTCGGCAGGCGGACCGTCGTCGGCCGGGTCGGGTGGTACGTCCACCGGTTCGGGGTGGTCCGCTGGACCGGTCCGTGCCGGCCCTGGGACCGCCGCGCCGGTCCGCTGGTTGGCGTGCCGGTGCAGCTGCCGCATCAGGGCGGCCAGAGCGAGTAGCGCGGCGCATGGCGGTACCGCAGCAACGAACCGGTCTGGCATGGCCGGACCGGCGTCCGCCACGTTGAAGCCCAACGAGGCACCGAACCCGACCAGCACCAGCGCCCGGGTGAACCAGTCCGGCCGCTGGTTGACGATCGACACGAACCAGCCCAGCTCGCCGACGATGACGAACAGGTCCACGGCGGCCGGCCAGGCCCATGCCTGCGGTCCGGTGAGCCGGTGCGCGCCGGCGTAGGTGTGCAGGGCTTCGTACGACAGCCATAACCCGATGCCCGTCGCGGCGGCGGTGGCAAGCGCCATCAGCCCCAACACCGCCCCGACCAGCCGGCGCGGCGGCGCGGTCACCGAGTGGTCCAGGGTCGGTCGTTCGCCGGTCCGAAGCCCAGTTCCAGCAGCGCGTACGGCCGCGAGTCGGCGGTGAACAGCGCTTGGAGCGACCGGGCTATCGCGGTGATCTCCTCCCGCTGCTGGGCTGCCATGGCGGGGTGACGTAGCGCCAGCTGGAGCGCGCCGACGAGCAGGAACACCGAGTACGGCCCGATGAACAGCGGCGCGTCGGCGGCGGTGTGGCTGCGCTCAAGCGCGACCAGCTCGGCGACGACCGCGACGTCGTCCGCTGTCATCCCGTGACTGTCCACAGTGGTCACGACGCTCCTTGGTGTGCAGCGCCGGCGGCGCCGGCGGCGGGTGGTGGGGGAGCGACGACCGGGGCGCACCGGGCGCAGGGTCGGCCGTCGCGAGGCGCGGTCGGTTCGTCGTGCCCGCACACCGGGCACCCGTCGCCCGGGCCGTCGAGCGCGGCCAGGGCGACGCCGGCCGCCGCCGAGCGGCACAGCGCGCAGGTGGCCGGTGAGCCGCCGGGCCGGCCGTGCCGGCACTCGCAGTCGCACCCAGGTTTCCACGGCTGGCAGCCGTCGCGGCCCTGCGGGCACGGTGCCGTGACCGGGCCGGGACTCGGCCGGGCGGTGGCGCAGTCGGTACAGCCGGCTCGTCGCCGGCGGTGCCGGCCGCAGCCGGGCGACCAGCCGGCTCGGCGCTGGTCCAGGCAGTCCGGGCAGCCCAGCCGGCGCGCCTTGTGGGCGGCGCAGCCGGGCGGCCCGGCGCCGCGCAGCGGTCGCCGCGCGTCGTCGAATCCCGGAGGATCTCCGGGGGTCTGGGGGTTCCCCCTAGGTACTTGGCAGGTCGGGGGGGCACCGCCCCCGGCTGCGGGGGGCGTCACCCCACCCCGGACATCGGCGGCGGCCGGAGTCGGCTCGTCATCGGCGCCGGCCGCCAGTTGAGCGGCCTCGACGTCGGGCCGGATGAGGATCCGGTACCGGTTGGCCCGGCGCCCGTTCTCGCCGAACCGGCCGCCGACCAGCGTCACCAGGTGCCCGCCGAGCTCGAGCGCGCGGACCGCGCGGCGGGCGGTGCGCTCGTCGGTGCCGACGTCGGCGGCCAGCTGTGCCATCGCCGGCCGCGCGCCGGTGCCGTCCGGGTCGGCGTAGGACGCCAGGATCATGAGCATGGCTTTCTGCGGCACCTTGCCGACCCGGCGCGGCCGGCCGTCCTCGTCACAGGTGACGACCTGGGGTTCCAGCTGCAGCAGCCGGCAGTAGCGGATGACCCGCCACGGGTTGGACGTCCGCCGTGCCCGTGGCGAGCCGGCCGGCGCCGTCACGGCGAGCCGCCCGGCAGCTCCTGGTCCGGCCGGGCGTGCCGCCCGACGCCGGCCGGCTCCGGGCCGCCGGGGCACTGGAACCAGACCGTGCCGAGACCGGCCGTGGTGCCGTGCGCGGCATGCACGTTGCCGTAGCCGCAGTGCCGGCGCACCACCGGCCGGCCCTCCGGGACGCTGGAGTCCGGCTCTGGCGCCGCGGCGGTGAGGCGGCGCACGTCGGCCGCCAGCCGGGCATGCCGGCGGGCGAAGGTGGCCCCGGCGACCAGGCAGAGCGCGAGGAGCACCAGTTGCAGCACGAGGTTCAGGGCTGCCAGCACCGTCATCATCGGCGACCCGCCGGCGCGGGCTGGCCGGCGATGTGCCCGGCGGCCAGCAGCTCGGCCAGCACGTTGCCGGCGCAGCTGCCGCTGCAGCACGGCAGCACCCGGCCGGGGGAGAGCAGCCAGACCCACCGCCCGGCCGCCATCACCCCCGCCACCGGCGCGTTGCAGCCGGTACAGCGCAACTCCAGCCCGTGCCCGATGCCGGTCATGTCGCCTCGACCGGGCGGGTGGTGACGCGCACGCTGTACGCCAGCTCGTCGCCCAGGGCGGCGGTCAGTTCGGCCGCCCGGCCGGCGTGCCAGCGGGCCGCCGCGTCGTCCGTGCCGGCGGCCAGCAGCCGGGCGGACTCCTCGGCGTGCGCGAACCGCTCCCACCAGCGCTCCACCGCGGCGGCGGCGTCCTGGTCGGCGTCCGGGTCCGGGCCGTACCAGGTCACCACCTGGTGCTCCTGCTCCTGGCACCACCGGTCTGGGTCCTCAGCACCGTCCGACCATCCCCGGGAGGCCCCGGAACGGCTGTCGCAGTCCAGGCAGTGGTAGCCGGTCATCCACTCCCATGGCTGGCCCTCGCCGGGCACGGTCTCGCCGGCTGCTGGGTGCGGCCGGTCCAGCAGCGCGGCGCCGCCGGCGACGTCGGACGCCGCGTTGGCCAGTTCGTGCGGTTCCAGTGGCCGCTGACCGGCCGCCGCGAGGCTGCGCGCCCATGCCCGCAGGCAGGTGGCCGCCACCGTTGCGTCCTCGTATTCCGTTACCGGAACCGGTCCCTGCGGGTCCGGTTGCGGGTTGTGCGGCGTGTCGCAGGGAGTACTCGGCCGCGGGGCCGGGCCGTCGACGCGGACGGCGATCCCGTCGGCGCCGCCGCGCTCGACCAGCTCGGCGGCCTCGTGCAGCCCGTCCAGGTACCAGCTGCGGTACAGGTAGCGGGGCCGGTCCTGGTCCGGCTGCGCCTCCCACGCAGCGTCTTGCCGGTCGTGCATCTGCCAGAGCAGCTCGGCCAGCCGCAGCCGCTCGGCGGCGGCGGCCTGCGCGGCGCCGGACGCGATGCCGGCGGCGCGTGTTCGGTACAGCCACGACAGCACCGGCACGACCGAGTCGTGGTCCCAGCCGGCCAGCCATCCGACGATGCGCCGGTCGAACGCGCCGAGCGGGATCCCGTCCAGTGCCCGCCGCAGCTCGTCCGCCGCGTCGGTCTGGCCCAGGACGCGGTGCCCGAGCGCGAGGTAGACCTCGGTGCCCGGGCTGGACTCCAGCGGCCCGGCCGGCAGCCACGCAGGGGGAGCCGGCAGGGTGGTGGGTTCGCTCACCGGGCCACCGCCACGGAGTGCCGCGGCCCGGCCGCGTCGCGGGTGAACCAGTCCCCCACGCTCAGCCGGGGGAGTGGCACCTCGACCGCAACGGCGTCGGCGTCGCCGGCGTCGGGCCCGGCGTCGGCGAGCAGCTGGCGCATGTGCTCGGAGTGCGCCCCCGCCGTGTCGGCGTCGCTGGCGGCCGGCGGGTCGGCCGGATCCGGCTCGGGCGGTGCCGGGGTGCCGGGGTCGTCGGTCGGGCGCTCGATGAGTACGGGCTCGTGCATGGTGACGGCGAGCGCGCCGTCGGCGTGGTGCAGCGTGGTCAGCCCGCGGACGGTGGAGACGTGGCGGACCAGCGGGTGACCGGTGAACACCTCGCCGACGGCCAGGTCGGCGATCAGCCGGTCCCCCGGCCGCACCTGGTGCGCGGGGACCGTCATCACCTGGGACGGCCGGCCGCTGTGGGCGCCGGTCAGCAGGTCCAGCGCGGCGCCCAGCTCGGTGACGATCTCGCGGATGTGCACGGCGGCCCTGGTCGCCGGGCCGACTTCGACCGGCAGCGTCATCGCCTTGACCAGCGAGACGACACCGGCGGTGAGCGAGCGGTACAGCTGGCTGACGAGCGCGAACTCGTCGCCATTCGGGATTTGGACAGCAGCGTTGTCGCGGCTATTCTCGGGCACGTCTGAACTCCCATTCAGACAGAAGAGAGCCCGCCCCGTGCCCCTAAGCGTGGGGGCGGGCTCTCTCGTTATTCAGGACGCGGGGGGCCGCGACGCCCGTACCCGTCTGTTCAGGTTGACATAATGTCGATTATCGGCGCTGTTCGGAGAGGGGTGCGGGGAGGGGGTCGGCTGCGGGTTCGGGGGCAGCCGGCGCTTCTCGTCTCCTGACCGGTCTGGTGACCTGTTTCGCCACGCACGATGGCATTCCCGCTGTCGCCCGGGCGGCCTGGCGACGGTAGGTGCTCGGCGGCATGCCGACCAGTTCGGTGAAACGGGTGCTGAAGGTGCCCAGCGACGAGCACCCGACCGCGAAACAGACGTCGGTGACGCTGAGGTCGCCGCGGCGCAGCAGGGCCATCGCGCGCTCGATCCGCCGGGTCATCAGGTAGCCGTATGGCGACTCGCCGTAGGCGAGCCGGAACTCGCGGCTGAGGTGCCCGGCCGACATGTGCGCGCCGCGGGCGAGCGCCTCGACGTCCAGCGGCTGCGCGTACTCCCGGTCGATCCGGTCCCGGACGCGGCGCAGCCGGGCGAGGTCGCTCAGGCGCTGCGCCGCCGCGGGTCTGGTCACCTGCGAAATCGTGCCACATTGCCGGGGCCGGCGGTCGAACGCCGGCCGGTGGCCGGGACGTGCGACCGCACCGCACCGCTCCGCGGCAGCCGGCCACGGAGCGGTGCGGTCGTGGTCAGTTGTTGTCGATGAACTGCCGGGCCAACTGCTCGCCGAGGGTCACCGCGGCGCTGTGGCTCTCGATCGGCGAGACCCGGGCGCCGGAGAACACGATGTACGTGACCCCGGAGTCGGTGCCGCCGGTGGACGGGTCCGGGTCGATGCCGAGCGTGTTCGCCGTCGAGTACGACGCCTCACCGATGATCTGGGTCGGCCCGGTATCGCCGACCACCGCGTACAGCAACTGGTTGTTGAAGATCACCGCGACCACCGAGCCGCCGTCGATGCCGCTGTTGCGGTAGTTCCAGATGCTGCTGCTGCTCGGCACCACGACGTACGGCAGCACGGCCGAGTTCAGCGGCCGGCCGTCGGACTGGTGGAACGCGGTGTCCGGCAGGAAGCAGCAGTCGGTGTCCTCGTTGCACTGCGTCGTCCGCTGGCCGTCGCAGTCGATGTCCATGTCGGCCTTCCAGAAGACCGCGCCGTTCTTGCCGCAGACCGCGATCGTCGCCGAGGTCTCCTCGTCGGTCCGGTACCTGCCGTTCGAGATCTGGCTGCAGCTGGTCACCTTGGCCAGCAGTTCGGCCGCGGTGGGCGCTCCCCCGCCACTCCCCCCGCTGGTGGTCACCGTGACCTTGTCGAAGTCCGGCCCGTTCCCGCTGGGGTTGCCGAACTTCAGCGTGTTGCTGCCGGCCCGCAGGGTGACCGTGACGCTCTTGCTGCCGGGCGTGGACCAGTCGGCGGTGCTGCCGAAGCTGATCGACGTGACCGCGCCGCCGTTGACGCTCAACTGCGCGGTGCGTGCGGTCGTCCCGCCGTTGACGAACCCGATCGCCACGGTCGCGCTGCCGGCCGCCGCGGCAGTGACCCCGTTGAACTGCAGGGTGCCGCCGTTGCCAACGAAGCGCACCTTCCGGGCGCCGGAGCAGCCGGTGCAGGCGCCGGCCGCGGCGCCGCCAGCGAGCGTGTTCGCGCTCGCCTCGGCCTCGTAGGAGGCGGTCGCGGCGCTGGCGGTGGAGGATTCGAGCAGCGGCACGACGACGGTCGAGGCCACCATCAGGCCAGCGGCGAGAAACAGTGTCAGTCTTCGCATTGATCCGACCTCTCTGACGGAATTAAGGCTGGTCTACACCGATTGCCCGGCGTGGACCATCCGCCATATGGGTCAGATACGAAACAACCATCGGATCTCTGTTGTCGCAGACCGGTGAGCCGAGGGCCTACCGGGACGACGCGGGACCGGCGATCAGCGGCGGGGTGGCGAGCCGGTGCGGCGGACGTTCGGCGGCCGGCGCGGCCGGCTGCGGGCCAGCGGTGCCGTCCGGCTGCCGCCGGTACCGGCGCTCGTCGTCGCGCACGGCTCCGGGCGCACGTCCGGGTCCGGCCGGTTGACGCTGAGGCTGAGCCGGCAATCCAGCGCGTCCAGGCCGGTCTGCGCGTGGGCGCGCAGTTCGAGCGCGACCGGGTTGGCCGGGAACGGCACGCCGGCGCCGGCCGGTGTGGCCGCGTCCGGCGACCGCAGCAGGTCGGCCGCGGTCCCGTACAGACCGTGGGCGCGGGCGGCGCAGGCCAGGTCGCCGCTGGCGGACAGGCGGTCGGCCAGCGCCAGCAGGCAGCGGGCGATCGCCATGATCGTGAACCGGGTCCGGGCGCCGGGTCGGCTGCGCGCCAGCTCGTGTGGGTTGACGCCGTGCGCCGGCCCCGGTGCACGGTCGTAGCTGACCAGGCCGGCCGACTCGGTCAGCTCCGGGAAGACCCGCCGCTGCCCGACCGGCCGCTGGTAGGCGTAGCTCTGCTGGTACCAGCCGAGCGCCGGCTCGAACTCGCCGGCCTCGGCCAGCGCCAGCCCGAGCGCCATCGGGACCAGCCAGAACAGCTCCCGCAGCACCTGATCGGTCGCCGGGCCGGTACCGCAGTGCGGCAGCAGGTCGGTGCGGGCGGCGGCGGATCCGGTCTCGGTCCGCGGCCGCAGCACGGTCATCGTGTCGACGAAGTCGGCCGGCAGCCCCGCGCTGGCCCGGCTCCAGTACTGCTCGGCCAGGTCGCGGGCCCGCCACCAGGTCATCCTGGACGTGCACAGGTCGGCCACGAACCGCTGGTAGGCAGCGGTCGGCCGCAGCCCCCCGATCGGCACGAACAGCGCCGGGTCCAGGTGGTTCTCCGGGTAGGCCGACGCGATCGCCGCCGTCTGCCAGGTCCGGTAGCTGCCCAGCCAGTCCCACTCGGCGTCGAACGCGGCCTCGTCCCGGATGCGGCAACTGGCGCCGCCGCCGGGCAGGTGGCCCCAGCGCAACGCGATCAGCGCTTCCTGCAGGGTCCGCGCCGCCTGGTCGGCCCGGGTGGTCGGGCCCGGCGCCGGCGTGGACAGGTCGATGCGCAGCTCCCGACCGAGCCGCCAGGCGGTGCCGGCCAGCGGTTCCGGCGGCGACTGCTGGGCGCCGATCAGCGCGATCAGCTCGTCCCGGACGGCCAGCAGGTCGGCGGTCGGCAGGTCCTCGGCCGGGACGGGCCGGCCAAGGTACCGGCAGAGCACCTCGACCGCGATCCGGCCCTGGTTCACCAGCGCGGTCGCGGCCTCGTGATCGGCCGCGCCGGCCAGCCGGTCGTAGGGCTGCCGGAACCAGGCCGCCAGCACGGCCGCGTCCAGGCCGCCACTCCCCCCGGCCACCAGCACGTGCCGGCTGGCGAAGTCACACAGGTCCCGCAGGTAGCTGCCCGGACCGAACGCGGCGGCCACCGGGGTCACCAGCGCCGGCGCCGCGGAGCCGAGTGACGGGAGGCGCGACGGGGGAAGCTGGGCCGGCACGGTCATGGCTGCCCCCCGAACAGGCCGGCAAGCTCGCTGTCCCCCGCCGCCCGGACGAGTTCGCCCAGCGCGTCGTCGCCGTGCACCAGCCGGTCCGTCGGCTCGGCGCCGCCCGCGCTCCCCCGGCGGAAGTCCTGGACGATCAGCAGGTTGCCGGCCAGGTCGTACCGGTAGCCGGAGTCCTGCCGGACCATCTCCTGTGGATGGTCGGGCAGCTCGACCCGGAGCCGGGCCAGCCGGCCGGTGAGCGGGTGGTAGGCGTAGCGGGCGACGCTGCCGTCGCCGTAGGCGATGACGGTGCGCCGGCCGTACGCGTCGTAGCCGGTCTGTCGCACCTGGACGGTCCCGTCCAGGGTGAGCCGGGCCACCCGGCCGGCGGCGTTGTAGCGCACCAGCAGCTCACGCCGGCCGCCGGTGCCGGCCCGGGTCAGCTGCCAGACCTGGCGACCGAGCGCGTCGTAGCTGGTCTCACAGGCGTACTCGGTGGGGTCGAGCAGGGTGGCCAGGTCCGGCGCGTTCGCGATCACCCGGCGGGTGCTGCGCAGCACGTTGCCGGCCCGGTCGGCGGCGTGGATGACCAGTACGCCGGCCTCGCCGTACTGCCGGGTCGGCCGGCCGAGCAGGTTCACGGCCCGGGCCGCCTGCCGCTGCGCCGCGGGCTGGTCCGGGCTGCCGGCGTCGCCGTAGTCGGTGCGCTGCCGCAGGGTGACCGCGCCGGTGGCGTCGGCCCGGGACCAGGCCCGCACCGACCGGCCCAGCCGGTCGGTGCCGTGCAGCCGGAGCGCCCCGGTGCTGTCCCGGCTCTCGATCTCGGCGCCGCGCACATCGTGCCCGGTGCGGCGCCAGCCGCCCGGTTCGTCCACCCGCCAGCAGTGGCCGGCGAGGTCGTGGCGGTAGCGGGTCTCCGCACCCTGCGCATCCACTGTGGACACCAGATTGCCGCCGAGGTCGTAGCTGGACGTGGTCCCGCTGGCCGGGTCGACGGTGGTGCGGCCGAGCGCGTCGACGGTGCGGACGGTGGGGGTGTCCCAGTCGCCGCGGTGGTCGGTCAGCAGCGGGTGGGTCCGGCCGGCGTTGTCGTTCTGGTCGTACCGGTACGTCTGCCACGGCGTCGGCGCGAACGTGTCCGGGTCGGCCGGATCGGCCGGCACACCGAACACGACACGTTCCTCGCTGCCGTCCGGGTGGACGGTGCGCACCAGCCGCCCGCGCGGGTCGTACTGCCGGGTCACGTGGGTGCCGTACTCGTCCGCACCGGGCCGGCGGTAGGCGTAGCCGCTGCTGACGAACGGCTCGTACTGGCGCAGCAGCCGGCCCTTGTTGTCGTACTCCCGCCAGCCGCTGACCAGCACGGCGTCCGGAGTGGACGGTCCGGACGGCGCCGGGTCGGGCAGATCGGCATCGATCAGATCGGGGCCGGCCAGGTCGGGCGCGGCCAGGCCGGGGACGGGCAGCCGCGGGTCGATCGGCAGACCGCCGGCACCGGCGGTCGTGCCGCCGGCACCGGTGTCCCCGGCCAGGCTGCGGGTCTGCACGGTACGGCCGAAACCGTCGATGTACTCGACGGTGACCAGTACCTTGTCCCGCTCCCCTGGCGCCACCGCGGTGTCGGTGTCGTGATGCACCCGGTGGGTCGTGCGGATCGACACCGGCTCGCCGCGGTCGGCGCGAGCGGCCAGGTCGTAGGCGATCCGGATGCCCGGCTCGGAGCGGTCGCCGCCGCGGAACACGGCGGCAACCAGGCCGGCCGGCGAGAAGGCCACGGTGCTGGTGTTGCCGTTCGGGTCGGTCAGTTCGCGCGGCCGCAACACCCGGTGGTCCGGCACCGCGGCGGTGACCAGCCCGACCGCGTCGGTACACCGCACCGGCAGCAGTTCGTGCTCGTCGTACTCGATCGTGGTAGCGGCGCCGGCGGCGTCCACCGTGGTCAGCGGCAGCCCCCGGTCGCTGTACCCGCACCGGGCCTCGACCGCGTAGTAGCCGCCGGGCGAACCGGGAACGTCCGGGGCGGCGTAGTGCCGGTAGCCGGCCAGCGCCGGGGTCAGCTCCCGGAACTCGGCCGGGTACTCGGCGGTCCACTCCGCGGCGCCGGGCGTCAGGTAGGCGGGCGTGGTGCCGAGGCCCGCCAGGAAGGCGTCGGTGAACCGGAGTGTCTCGGTCCGCGCCGGCCGGCCGTGCCGGCCCAGCTCCCCGAGCGGCAGCCCGACGAACGCGGCGCCGTCGTAGTACGTCCGGTGGTGCCCGATCACCCGCAGCGTCACACCGTCCGGTGTGGACTCGCCGGCGATCGCGGCCAGCACCGCGGCGCGCAGCTCCGGCACGGTGCACCGGCCATCGTTGCCGACCTCGTAGCGGGTCTGCCGGGCGACCCGGTCGATCCGGTAGTGGTCCGCGTCGTCCCGCCGGGCGTACTCGGTGACCGTGGCGGTGGCCAGGTAGGGCTGGTAGCCGCCGGCGGTCAGCCGGTCCGGCCGGCGCGGCACCGCGATCTCCAGCCGCACCGCCGCGGCGCCGTAGCCGTCGTGCCCGGCGCTGAAGCTGAACCGGGTCATCGGCTCGTCGCCGCGCTCCCAGTCGGACGTCCGCTCCGCCAGCCGCAGCGGGATAGCCACACCGCCCACAGTGGACAGTCCAACCTGGACCTCGGCCACGGTGTAGGGCCGGCCGGCGCGGTCGGTGCCGTCCAAGCCGTAGGTCTCGGTCCGCAGCTCGATACCCTGCAGCGCCCGCAGCGCCGACCAGCGGTCGGCCCCCGCCGGCAGGTCGGGTCCGGGTAGGTCGGGTCGGGGCAGGGCGGGCTCGCCGGCCCAGTACTCCCCGGTCAGATCCAGCTCGCCCCAGCCGTCGCCGGCGCCGCCCGCCTCGGTGCGACCGGCCAGATCATCCTCGGCACCACCGTCAGCCGGGACCGGACCGACATGGAACCAGTGCCGGGTCAGCAGCGCAGCCGCGTAGTGCCGGGCCGGCACCGCGTCCACGCCGGCCGGCTGCGCCGCGAACGGCTCGGTGTCCAACTCCTCGACCAGGCCGAAGCCGGCGGCCGTGCCGTGCCGGTACCGGTACTCGGACGTCCGCCGGTCGCCGGAGATCGCGTCGACCGTCTCCACCTTGCCGACCACCGGCACCGGGGCCGGTGCCGGTGTGCGCCACCGGGTGGCCGGGTCGGCCCGGTCCCGGCGGAAGTCGGCGGTGGCCGGGCGGTAGTACACCCGGGTCCGCGCGCCGATCCCGTTGTCCACCTGGGACAGCAGGTACCGCGGGGCCACCGGGCCGGCCGGCACCGGAAGGCCGGTCGGGTCTGGTGTGGCACCGGCCGGACGGGGTAGGGCCGCCCGGCCGGCGCCGGCTTGAGTCCCCAGCTGAGCCAGCCCCGAGGGGGCCGGCTCAGCCTGGGCCGACTGGGTTGGCTTCGCTTGGGTTGGCCCCGCCTGGGGCGGCGGCCCCGGCTGGGACGGGGTCTCTCGGGCGGGCTGCGCCGGCCTCGCTTGAGTTGGCCCGGCCTGGGGCGCCCCCGCCTGGGCGGGCTGGGTTGGCCCCGCCTGGGATGGGGCCTCGCGGGCGGGCTGGGTCGGCTGAAGGGGTACCGCGCCGGCGGCGGTCGGACCGGTTGGCCAACCGCCGGCCGGATCCGCCTGCGCCGCCGGCGCGGCTGGCCCGGCCGCCAGCCTGGGCCAGCTAACCGGCTGCGGGCGTCCGCGGGCCGGATCGAAACTCGTGTAGCCGAACGCCAATGGCGGCAGCGCCTGCTCGGCGTCGCCGTCGATCCCGACGGTGTCCACCCGGGACAGCAGCGGGACGCCGGCCGCCCGGTAGGCCAACCGGTACTCGCGGACCACCCGCCGCACGCCGTCGGCCGCGTGCGTACTGACCCGGATGGTCCGGCAGCGCGGCCCGCTCGGGCGGTCGGTGTCCGGCACCGGCTCGTAGTCGAAGTCCACCCGCACCAGGAACTTCGGGTCGGCCGGGTCGCCGTAGTCCACATAGGACACCCGGCTCAGCAGCGGCCGCCCGCTGGCCGCGGAGTACTCGTACCGGACCAGGTTGCCCGCGGCGTCCCGGGTCTCGCTGATCCGCCAGCCGACGATCCGGCCCGGCCGCATCAGGTCGCGGACGACGGCGGACGTACCAACGCCGTACCGGGTCAGCAGCCCGTCCCCGGTCCGGACCGCCCAGAAGTCGCCGCCCTCGGTCACGTGCTCGATCCGAGCCGGCAGCCCCTCGGCCCGCACCTCTCCGGCCCGCAGCCCTTCAGCCCGCAGCTTCTCCCGCCCGGAGCCCGCCAGCCCATAGCCCCTCGGCCCACAGCTCTCCGACCCGCAGCCCCTTGGCCCGCAGCCCTTCAGCCCGCAGCCCGCCAGCCTGCGACCGGTACCGCTCCCGCCCCGGCCGGCCGCCGGCGACCGGCACCAGTTCGGTTCCGCCGAGCCGGAACTCGGCTGCGCCGGCAGGGCCGGTGGCGTCGCCGGCGGACCGCCGCGCCGCCCGGGTCACCTCCGGCAGGGACAGTTGCCAGCCGAACCCGAACGGCCCGTCGCCGTTGCCGGTGTGGTACTCCAGCGTCAGGTCCGGTTGCATCCCGTTGCGGCCGGGCGGGGTCGCGAGGGGCACCGTGAGGCAACCGGCGCCGGTGAACAGGTCGGCCCGGAACGCGGCGCCGCCGAGCACGTCACTGACCCCGCCGCCGGCCTCCGGCAACGCGATCACCGGCCCGGCTACCGCCGACCCGGCCGTGTCAGTGCTGCGCACCTGTCCCCGCCCCTCCCCCGCTGACTGCCGGTGGCCGCGACCGACCCCGGCACGAACCCGGATAACCCCCAGTGACCAGGTCACCTTGGCAAGGCCCGTCGACAATCCGTCGACAGTCGGTCGATGGCCGCAGGGCGTGGCGCTACGACCGCAATCCGCTAACCGGGTCAGCTGCCCGACAGGGCAGGACGTCGGGCTTGTCGGACATCATCGGTGAGTGGCGTATCCGCACGCTCGTATCCGTCTTCCCATTGATGACCGAATCGTGGGCAGCCGGACCTGCCAACCAGGACCGGCACCCGGGACTTGATGGGGGACATGCGAATGCGTTCACGACCAACCCGGGTTGTGCTGGTGGCGACCGCCGCCGGCGCGCTGGCGGTGCTGGCTGCCGGGATCAGTCCCGCGGCCGCGGCGCCGGCGCCGACCGGCAAGGACGCGACACCGGCCTACCAGTTGGCCAGCGGCCCGGCGTGCGGCCTGCGCGCCTCGGCCAGCAAGACGCACGACGAGTGGCTGAGCTGCCTGACCGTGGCCGCCCGGCTGGACCACGCGCCCTCGGTCGGGGAGACCGCGACGCTGCAGGTCACGATCCAGGCGGACGCGAAGCTCGGGGCCAGCGACATCCGGATGGAACTGCCGGCGAACCTGGCCTGGGCGCAGGCTCCGGCCGGCTTCAGCGTGGCCGCGGCGACCAGTGCCGAGCCGGAGCGGGCCGGCGGGCTGTCCGTCGCGCACACCAGCACGACGCTCGCGGTCGGCCAGCCGGCCAGCTACACCGGGGTGGTCCGGGCGGTCCGTCCCGGCCCGGCGCAGATCGAGGTGCGGGCGACCGCCGGTACCGGTGCTGACGTGCAGGCCGGCTCCGACAACGTCTTCCTGACCATCGCGGAGAAGGGCAAGGCGTCCCGGCTCGACCAGGGCCTGCCCGCCGGCTCGGACGGCGTCGCCGGCGTGGCCGCCGTCCCCACCACCGCCCGGGCGCCCCGGCCGGCGAACCTGACGCCGAAGAGCGTCGGCACCGCCGGGCTGCCCAAGCCGCGCAGCGACGACCCGAAGGCGCAGCCGAACGCGCCGTGCGACACCCGGGTCACCGGCAACTGGAGCTACACCGATCAGAACGGCGTCTGGCACAACGCGTTCAACTTCCAGGTGCAGGTCTGGGACCAGGACAGCCTCTCCGCTGACGACCTGCTCGCCGTCGGCGTCACCGACTTCAACGGCAACTACAACATCTGCTTCGACTCCAACGCCGACGGCGGCCTGGAATCCGGCACCGCGGACGTCTACGTCCGGTTCGTCGCCGAGGTCTCGCAGTGGAGGGTGCAGCGCGGCGGCAGCCCGCTGACCTTCGGCACCGGCGTGACCAGCAACATCGCACCCGGCAGCACGCTCAACCTCGGCGGCCTGACCTCCGGTGACCCGACGCTGATGCGCGGCCTGCACGCCTACGACGAGGCGGACGACGCCTGGCTGTGGATCCCCAAGCCGGTCAACGGCTGCTTCGACCAGAACGACGCCGGCTGCCGCCAGCTGGTGATCAACTGGGCGCCGGACTCGGTCGACGGCACCTACTACTCCACCGGCAGCAACGACGTGCACCTGGCCGCGGACGACCCGAACGCGCGTAACACCGTGGTGCACGAGATCGGCCACGCGGTGATGGACGACGTCTACAACGACGCCTTCCCGGCCGCGCCGAGCTGCAACCCGCACTCCATCCAGGGCACCAGCTCGGCCGGCTGCGCCTGGACCGAGGGTTGGGCCGAGTGGTTCCCGTCCACCGTCTACAACGACCCGTTCTTCCGCTGGCCGAACGGCGCCTCGCTCGACCTGGAGAACGCCAAGCTGGGGCAACGGCTGGGGCGAGGGCGACACCACCGAGGGCCGGATCGCCGGCGCGCTGATCGACATCACCGACGGCACCAACGAGGCGACCTGGGACCGGTACGGCGAGGGCTCCAGCAGCCTCTGGTTCACCTTCACCCACCACGTCTCGAACAACCTCGCCCAGTTCTGGGCCAGCCGGGCCGCGGACGGCTTCAGCGTGGCCGCCTCCGGCCCGCTGGCGGACCTCTACCAGAACACCGTCGACTACGGCTTCCGGGACCCGCTGGGCAACTACGCCCCGCTGAACCGGCCCAAGCCCACCCCGCCGCACAACTACAGCTTCAACACCACGTCGGTCTACTGGTCCGTGGTCGGGCTGCGGCCGCCGGCGGGCAGCGACTACGACCTGCAGGTCTGGGACGACCCGGCGCAGACCGCGTTCCTGAACAGCAGCGCGTTCGGTGGGTCCACGGTCGATTTCGTCGCGATCGACTCGAACCTGCGGGCGCTGGGCGACTACTACCCGCGGGCGCAGTTCTTCTCCGGTCCCGGCGGCCAGTACCAGATCGAACTGGCCCAGGGCACGTCGATCCTGAACGCCGGCTCGCTGGCGATCAGCATGGGCGCCAGCAACCTGGTCAACGTGCAGGACACCTTCCTCACCGCGGGTGTCCCGGCCACGTTCTCGGTCACCCCGAGCAACGGCGGGCAGAACCCGGAGCTGTTCCTGATGGCGGACGACCCGGCCAACCCGGCGTCGTTCGTCCAGGGTCGGCCGGCGGCGGCGGCCGCGTCCGTCGCCGGGGGTGCCGGCGCGGCCGAGCAGTTCACCTACACCCCGACCCGGACCGGCTGGTTCGGCCTGGTCACGGTCAACGCCGCCGGCAGCGGCGGCTACACGCTGACCCGGGCCTGATGCCCGCAGGTCAGTCCTGACCCGGGGTCGGGGGCGTTGGCACCGGCGCCCCCGACCCCGCTCCACCGCCCGGCCCCGGCCCGTTCGCCGGAACCGGACACCGAAAGGCGCGTCCAACCGGAATGATCAAGTTGAGCCGGGCCGCCACCGCCGTCGCGGTGGCGGCCCTCGCGCTGTTGTCCGCCGGCTGCGGGGGTGCCGGCGGCCCGGCCGAGCCGACCCGGACCCCGCCGACCGGCGCCGCCGACCTGGTCGTCCGGCTGACCAGCCTGGGCGGCCTGGTGCCGCTCGGCTACACCGAGGGCCACCCGCCGGCCTTCTCCCTGTACGGCGACGGCCGGCTGATCAGCACCCCGGTCCAGGCCGAGGTGATCTGGCCGGAGCTGACCGAGCACCGGGTCGACCAGGACACCGTCCGGCGGCTGTTCCGGGCGGCGATCAAGGCGGCGGTGCCGCCCCGCTCCCCCGACCCGCAGGTGCCCGACGGCCCGGGACTGAGAATCACGATCGGCGGCGCCACCCCGACCACGGCTGGTCTGTCCGGGCTGGCGGACCGGGCCGCCAAGCTGCTCGCCGACTTCACCGCGGCCGCCGGCACCGGCGGCACCGCCTACCATCCGGCCACCGTGGCCGCGGTCGCGGTCGTCGGCAGCGACAACCCCGCCGCCGAACGACCCTGGCCGCTGGGCCCGCTGCCCGGGCAGCCGCTCCGCGGCAGCAGCGTCGGCTGCACGCTGCTGCGCGGCGCCGAGATCGGCACGGCCCGGCAGGCGAGCGCCGGCGCCACCCCGTCCACCGGCTGGAGCAGCGCCGGCCGGCACTGGTCGGTGTTCTTCCGGCCGCTGCTGCCGGACGAGCCGGGCTGCGCCGCGCTCTGACCCGATACGCTCCGGATCGTGCAGCAATGGTGGCGGGTGTACGCGGTCCTCGGCACGCTGGTCGGCGTCACGTTCGCGCTGGAGGGCATCCTCGGCGCGCCGCCGACGGCCTTCGCGGTGACCGCGGTGGTGGTCGGCGCGCTCTACTCGCTGACCTGGCTGACCGGCGTCGGTCGGCCGCCGGGCCGCTCGCTGGGCCGCGGTGACGACGGCCCGGACCGCGAACTCCCGCCGACCTGACGGTGCACAGCGCGCTCACCGGCCTGGCCTGCTCCCGCTGCGCCGAGCGGTACGACGCCGACCGGGTGCAGGGCCTGTGCCGGTGCGGCAGCCCGCTGCTGGCCCGGTACGACCTGGCCGCGGTCCGGTCCGCGGTCGACCCGGCGCGGATCGCCAGCCGCCCGCCCGACCTGTGGCGGTACGCCGAACTGCTGCCGGTCCGGGCGGCCGCGCACCGGGTCAGCCTCGGCGAGGGGATGACCCCGCTGCTGCCGCTCCCCCGGCTCGGTGCCCGCTACGGCGTGCCCGGCCTGCTGGTCAAGGACGAGGGCGTGCTGCCGACCGGTAGCTTCAAGGCCCGCGGCGCCGCGGTCGGCGTCTCCCGGGCCTGCGAGCTGGGCATCCGGGCGCTGGCGCTGCCCACCAACGGCAACGCCGGTGGCGCCTGGGCCAGCTACGCCGCCCGCGCCGGGCTGGCCGCGACCGTGGTGATGCCGGTGGACGCGCCGCCGATCACCCGGGCCGAGTGCGTGCTGGCCGGCGCGGACCTCTACCTGGTCCGTGGCGTGATCGCCGACGCGGGCCGGATGGTGCACCGCGCCGCCGTCGCGCACGGCTGGTTCGAGGCGGCGACGCTGAAGGAGCCGTACCGGGTCGAGGGCAAGAAGACGATGGGCCTGGAGCTGATCGAGCAGCTGGGCTGGCGGGTGCCGGACGTGATCGTCTACCCGACCGGCGGCGGGGTCGGCCTGATCGGCATCGCCAAGGCGCTGGCCGAGCTGCGCGAGCTCGGCTGGATCGATGACCGGCTGCCCCGGCTGGTGGTCGCTCAGGCCGCCGGCTGCGCGCCGATCGTCACCGCCTTCGCCGCCGGCGCCGAGGACGTGGCCCCGTGGCCGGACCCGCACACCGTCGCGTACGGCCTGAACGTGGCCGCGCCACTGGGCGCCCGCCAGGTGCTCGCCGCGCTGCGGGACACCGACGGCACCGCGGTCGCGGTCACCGACGCCGACGCGCTGGCCGCCCAGGCCGACTGCGCGCGGGCCGAGGGCCTGCTGGTCTGCCCGGAGGGCGGCGCCGCCCTGGACGCGGTGCGGCAACTGCGGGCGACCGGCTGGCTCAACCCCGATGACGAGGTGGTCGTGCTGAACACCGGCACCGGCCTGAAGTACCCCGAAGTGCTCAGCATCGACCCACCAGTACTCAATCCGGACGACGACCTGCCGGCACCACCCTGACCCCGGCACCGCCCCCGCAGATCCAGCCAGCCGACGATCTGCCGGCGCCGCCCTGACCCGGCGCGGCCCCGGGCAGATCCAGACGGCGGGTCAGTCCTCGGCCGGGGCGGCGTCCACCCTGGCGGCGGCGGTGAGCGTGCCGGCGAAGCCGCCAACGGCGAACGCGACCACCGCCGCGGCGCGGACCGGGGAGACCTGGCGGTGCCGGATCGCCAGGCTGACCGCCACCGCGTCCGCTCCGTCCGAGGCTGCCTGGGCGAGCAGCCAGGGCCGGACCGGCCGGCCGGTCAGCACGGCGTGCGCCGCGCCGGCGCCGAGCGCCGCGTCCCGGGCCGCGAACAGCCGCACCAGCCAGCCCATCCGGCGGGCCGACACGCTGTCCACGCCGACCGCCCGGGGCAGCGCCTCCGGCCGGGCCAGCAGGGCCACCCCGACGCCGACCCGGCCCACCGCGGCGGCGCCGGCGCCGAGCCGGGCGGCCCGCTGGCGCCGTGGACCAGAGTGCAACCGTTTCGCTCCCACGAGCGTCATCTCCATTAGGTGTGCGCGTCCCCGTCGCCGGGGACAACCACTCCGGCCGTGGGGAATCTTGTCGGCCCCAGGCACGTTAGCCAACCAGCCGGGCCGGCGCCCTGGTAACCCCACAGCGCCAGCCACTGACCGCGACACCCCGAGGGAGGTAAACATGGCCGAGCGCACCCTGCGCGGAAGCCGGCTCGGGGCCATCAGCTACGAGACGGACCGCAACGCGGAGCTGGCCCCTCGCAAGCCGGCCGAATACCGCTGCCCGAAGGGGCACACCTTCGCCGTGCCGTTCGCTGATGACGTCGATATTCCCCTGACCTGGGAATGCAAGTACGACGGGACGTCCGCGCGGCTCATCGACGGAGCCGAGCCGGAAGCGAAGCGGGCCAAGCCAGCCCGTACCCACTGGGACATGCTGATGGAGCGCCGCACGATAGCCGATCTCGAGGAGGTCCTCGCGGAACGGCTTGAGGTGCTGCGTGGCCGACGGACGAAGTCGGCCTGATCACCTGAGATAGGCGCTGGACGGGCCGCGGCCCCGGAGGAATCCGGGACGCGGCCCGTTCCCGTGTCTCGGCCAGGTTTCAGGTCTATTTCAGGACGGATCGGACACGGCGTGAGCAGGATCACATTCAGTGTCGGACCCCGGACGCTCCGGGGTCGGCCGGGCCGTCGGGCGGCTCCTGCACGTCCCCCTCGATGACCGGTCGCTGCGGCCGGACGGTCGGCGAGGTGACGTCCGGCTCGATCACCGGCCCGCGGGTGGACCGGACCCGCAGCACCCGCTCCGACCGGCGGGTGACGTACCGGCCGAGGATCCGGCGGCCGACCGCCCGGGTCGGCGGCAGCAGGAACAGCAGCCCGATCGCGTCGCCGACGAACCCGGGGAACAGCACGAACAGGCCGCCGAACAGGATCAGCACGCCGTCCAGCGCCTCCCGGTGCGGCGGCCGGCCCTCGCCGACCGCCACCGTGAACGCCCGCCAGGCCCGGACCCCCTCCCGGCGCAGCAGCCAGCCGCCGACCGCCGAGCCGGCGAGCAGCAGCAGCACCGTCCAGAGCACGCCGATCGCGCGGGCGACCAGCACCACCGCGGTGATCTCGGCGATCAGCAGCACGAGCAGCGCCACCGGCAACAGGGCCGGCCGGCGCACTCGGTACCTGACAGGTTGGTCCGGCCGCATCACACCACCTTACGGGCGCGCGGCGGCGGGCAGCGGCAGGCGTCAGCCGCGATGGGCCAGGGCACGACGGCGGGCGGCCCGGCTGCGGTGGGTGAGCCCCCAGCCGGCGACCCGCCAGAGCGCCTCGGTCACGATCGACCGGCTCATCTTGCTGCTGCCCAGCACCCGCTCGGTGAACGTGATCGGCACCTCGACCACCCGGAAGCCCTCACGCCAGGTCTTCCAGGCCAGGTCGATCTGGAAGCAGTAGCCCTGCGAGGCGATCTCGTCCAGCTTGAGCTGTTCCAGCACGATCTTCCGGTACGCCCGGAAGCCGGCGGTCGCGTCCTTCACCGGGAACCGCAGCATCGTCCGGGCGTAGAAGTTGCCGCCGCGGGAGATCAACTGCCGGGAGAGGGGCCAGTTGCGGGTCTCGCCGCCCGGTACCCAGCGCGAGCCGATCACCAGGTCGGCGTCCCGCAGGGCGGTCAGCAGCCGGGGCAGCTCTTCCGGCGCGTGCGAGCCGTCGGCGTCCATCTCGACCAGCACGTCGAAGCCGTCTGCCAGCGCGGTGCGGAAACCGGCGATGTAGGCGGCGCCGAGGCCGGCCTTCTCGGTGCGGTGCAGCACGTGCACCTGGTCGTCCTTGCCGGCGAGCCGGTCGGCCAGGTCGCCGGTGCCGTCCGGGCTGCCGTCGTCGACGACCAGCACGTGCGCCTCCGGCACGGCGGCCCGGAGCCGGCCGACGATCGACTCCAGGTTGGCGGCTTCGTTGTACGTCGGGATGACGACAACGACCCGCCCCAGATCCGCCAAACTCATGGCTGTTCCTGCTCCTTTGGTGTCAGCCGCGCTCGATCGGCCCGCCGGGCCCGGATGGCCGGCGCCGCTGCGGCGACCAGCGCGGCGCCGGCGACGGCCACCAGCAACCACTCCGGCAGCGCGCCGAGCCGGGTAGCGAGGGTACTGCCCGCCCGTACCGGTACCGCCGCCGCCAGTAGGTCCGGGGTGAAGACAGCCGAGCGCTGCACCACCCGGCCGTCCGGGGCGATGATCGCGCTCACCCCGCTGGTAGCCGCGACCAGCACGGTCTGGCCGTGCTCGATGGCCCGCAGCCGGCTCATCGCCAACTGCTGGTACGTCTCGTCGCTGCGCCCGAACGTGGCGTTGTTGGTCTGCACGACGAGCAGCCCGGTGCCGCGCGCGGCGTCCCGGACTATCCCGTCGTACGCGACCTCGAAGCAGATCACGTCGCCGAGCTCGACCGGGCCGACCCGCAGCCGCCCGGGCTCGCTGCCGGCGACCATGTCCCGGCCGACCAGGTCGACGTCCTTGCTGACCAGCCGGGCCACCTTGCGCAGCGGGATGTACTCGCCGAACGGCACCGGGTGCCGCTTCACGTACCGCTGGCCGGGGCCGGTGACCGGGTCCCAGACGATGCCGGCGTTGGTGGTGTGATCCGGACCGGGGCCGTCCAGCACCGCGCCGACCAGGATGGGCACGCCGATCGCCTGCGCCGCCTGGTCGATCAGCGCGCCGGCGTCGGGGTTCCCGAACGGGTCGATGTCGGACGCGTTCTCCGGCCAGATCACCAGCTGTGGCTGCGGTTGCCGGCCGGCCTTGACCTCGCCGGCCAGGTCGAGGGTGCGCTGCACGTGGTTGCGCAGCACCGCCTCCCGCTGCGCGTTGAAGTCCAGCCCCAGCCGCGGCACGTTCCCCTGCACCACCGCGACCCGTACGGTGCGCGCGCCGCCGCTGCCCGGTGCCGGCGGGTGGGCGAGCGCCGCCACCGCGACGACCGCCACCAGCCCGATGGCGGGCCGCAGCACCGGGTGGCGGTGCCAGGGCGGGCGGCCGGCCGGGTCGCCCGGTGCCACGGATGCGCCTGATCCGGCCGGTGTGCCGGTCGCGCCCGGTGCGGCCGGTCCGGCCGGCCGGTCCGGTGGGCCGGGGGCGGTGGTGGCGCCGGCGGTGGGCCGGCCGGGGCGCCAGGCGTTGGCGGCGGCCCAGCCCAGGGCGGCGAGCAGGCCGCCGGTGAGGGCGACGGCGAAGGTGACGAGCGGGGCGCCGCCCCAGGCGGCGAACCAGGCCAGCGGCGAGTTCGACTCGGCGAACGCCAGCCGGCCCCAGGGAAAGCCGCCGAACGGGGCCCGGTCCCGCAGCGCCTCCTCGGCCACCCAGAGCGCCGCGGTCCACACCGGCCAGGCCGGCAGTCGGTAGGTCAGCGTCAGCGCGGCGCCGAGCAGGCCGAGGTACACCGCCTGCGCACCGGCCAGGATCAGCCAGGGCGCCGGCCCGACGTAGATGCCGGTCCAGCGCAGCAGCGGGACGAAGAACGCGAGCCCGAACACGAGCCCGATGGCGAACCCGGGCCGCAGCCGCTGACCGCGCAGCAGGGCGGTCAACGCGGCGACCGAGACCGCCGCCAGCGGCCACGCCCCGTACGGCGGGAACGCCAGCACGAGTAGTCCACCGCTCGCCGCGGCCGCGATCAGCCGGCCCGGCAGGCCAGCCCACACTCGCCCGATCCGCCCCCGCACGCCCGCCCGCTCGGCTAGATTGTGCAGTGCCCGCCGCTCACCAGCCACCAACGGCTGGGCCGGTTTGTCGGTCGCCGCGGTTTTGTCGGTCGCTGCGGTGGCTACCGCTGATTCGGTGGTCGATCCGCTCGACGACACCGTCTGCAGCCTCCCGCGCGCGACCCGATGACCCGGCAACAAACGGCCGGCCTTGAACAGCCATGCTCTCACGGCCGCCCATCTAAGGCAGATGACGCGCTGGCCCGCCCGCAGCACGCACCGCGACCCGCCCACCCTGAGCCCCGCGAGGCCCCGGCCAGCACACCGACACAAAGCCGGCGCCACCACGCCGACGGACCCACCAGGGCCCGAATGGCACACCACCACGAAACCGGAAGCGACCGCCCCGCGGGGCCACGGCGGCCTCGGCCCCCGCGGCCAGCATGCCGAGCGACCCAGCGAGCACCCCCGGTGCGAGCAGGGCACATCCGAGCCGAAGCCGAAGGCCGAAGGCGAGACGCCGTGGACGGCACGACACCGTCGGCCGCCGGACCGTGGGGTCCGCGGGGGCTCGGCCCCCGCGGCCAGCCTGCCGAGCGCCCCAGCGAGCACCCCCCGTGCGAGCAAGGCACAGCCGAGCCGAAGCCGAAGGCGAGACGCCACAGACGGCACGAAAACCGGCGGCCGCCGGACCGTGGGGTCCGCGGGGGCTCGGCCCCCGCGGCCAGCATTCCGAGCGACCCGGCGAGCACCCCCAGTGCGAGCAGGGTACGGCCGAGCGAGGCGAGGGCGCGGCGCCGCAGGTGGCACGGCACCGCGCCCTCACGCCTACGTCAGCGGCGGGACGTCTGATAGGACGGCAAGGCACGGACGACCTTCGGACCGACGCACTGTCCACAGGCGATGGACAGTCGCACCGTTGTCTACTGGCCCCCCGTCGCTCCTTCCGCGCCCTTACTACCCGCTGACCGATGGGTTCCACCGGCCGCGGGCGACTGTCATGTCGACGTGACGCTTCCCCCCGCGTTCGCCGCCGCGCTCAGGCCTGGACCCGCGCGGTGCCTCCACGCGACCCGCCGCGGCGACGAGCACCGGCGCGGTGGGACGCAACATGTCGACTGTCCCGACGTATGACCGGGGAACGATAGCGGCCCCCCATGCGGCCCTGTCAATGGCCGGCTGACCTGCACAAACGGGTGAGTTCGCAGGTCACGGCCACCAGTGTGGGTGACACGCTTTCGGGCCAATTTCAGGTCGGCGGCGTGTCGGTCGGCGTGTCGGTCACCGCGCGGTTGGGACCACGACGGTGCCCCGCGCGCGGACCACCACCAGCGGCTCGGCGAGCACGTCCGCGGCCGATTCGGACCGGTCCGGCGCGGACCGGCAGACCACCCGCGCCTCGAACTCGACGCCCCGGCTGCGGGTCCCGACCCGGGTCAGTGTCGCGGTCGCCTCCAGCACGTCGCCGGCCCGGACCGGGGCCAGGAACTGGATTTCCTCGTACCCGGCGAACAGCCCCTCGTCCCCGTCGGTGCGGATGCACAGCTCGGTCGCGACGTCGCCGAACAGGCCCAGTACGTACGCGCCGTCGACCAGGTTCCCGCCGTAGTGCGCGTGTGCGGACGGGACGTACCGCCGGTGCGTGACGGTGCGTCCGGGCGCCGGCGGGGTCATCGGGTGACCGCGTCGCGGGTGCCGGTGCGCAGCCGGTGGGCGAGGTAGGAGGCGACCTCGCCGGGGGTGGTGCCCTTGCCGAAGATCCGGTCGACGCCGAGCCCGCCGGCCATCGCCGGGTCGAACCGGGGCCCGCCGACGACCAGCAGCGGCCGGCCCGGCTTCGGCCAGCTCGCCGCGGCGACCGCGTCGGCCAGCTCGCGGGTGTTGTGCAGGTGCGCGTCCTTCTGCGTTACCACCTGGGAGACCAGGATCGCGTCGGCGCGTTCGGCCCGGGCCCGGGCGACCAGCTCGTCCACCAGCACCTGTGCGCCCAGGTTCACCACTTTGATCTCGCGGTAGTACTCCAGGCCCTTCTCGCCGGCGAAGCCCTTCACGTTCAGGATCGCGTCGATGCCGACGGTGTGCGCGTCGGTGCCGATGCACGCGCCGAGCACGACCAGCTTCCGCCGCAGCGTTTCCCGGATCGCCAGGTTCACCTCCTTGGCCGCCAGCAGCGGATACTCCCGCTCCACCACGACCACTGTGGACAGATCCACCAGATGGTTCACCCGGCCGTACACGACGAAGAACGTGAACGCCGGGCCCATGCCTTTGGCGTGCACCACCATCGCCGGCTCCAGCCCCATCTTCGCGGCCAGCTGCAGCGCCGCCCCCTCGGCCCGCGCATCATGCGGGATCGGCAGCGTGAACGACAGCTGCACCATCCCGTCCCCGGTGGTGTCACCGTACGGCCGCACCACCGTCGGCTGTGGACGGTCGGTCGGGGTGTCGCGGGTGGACTGGACCTCGGTGAGCGTCATTTCCTTACCTCCTGCTCGATCACCTCGACGAGCGCCCACACGCCGCTCGATGGGTTCGGTCCGACACCTGCGCCATCGTGCAGCCGCCGCGCACGCTCCATCGCGTTCCCCAGGCCGCTGGCGAAGTCTTCGAAGTTCAATCGGGTCTTGTCGTACGCGGGTACTTGCTGCCGCAGTCGCGCCAGCGCCTGCTTCGGTGTCAGCGCACCGCCGCACTCCGTGTAGTGCAGCAGCAGCCACAGCTCGAAGGACGGTACAGAGACCGCAAGCTGGACCCGGGCGGCGCCCGCTTCCGCTACCGCTGGTTGAAGGTCGAACTCGTCCTGGTCCAGGACGCACCAGACCTGATCGAACGAGCCGGCACGTGAATCACGTTGCTGGACGGCCTGGCGAACGACCTTCACCGGATCCTTGCCGCGTCCCTGCGGCGGTCGCACAACTCCCAGTCCGCGCAGGGGATGCAGCTTCTTCATGCCTTCGAAGTAGGCATACTCGGTCTTCTCCGCACCGCAGACGATGAGCAGTTGAGGGCCGACCGTGCGGCGCTGTCCAGGACGGTGGGATCGGTTGTCACGACGCGCGGCCACGGGCACCCTCGCCAATTAGCTCGACCGCCCGGGCGAGATCTGAACTGGAAATCATAGGCACCGCGCCGTAGCTGCCGCCGAGGTAGCGGCTCTCGCGGTTCTCCCCCTTCCGGGGATGGAACTCGGCCAGTGCGAAGAGCTTGCTGACCCCCGCTCGGTCCTTCTCTACGAACCAGATCTCGTCCCGGCCAAGGATCTCCTCGCCGAACGCGCTGCCGAGCAGCGTCGCGTCATGGGTCGTGAAGATGAGCTGCGCGCCGAGCGGGTTGGTCCGCTCGTCACGGAACATCAGCACCAGTCGGCTCAGCAGCTCCGGGTGCAGGCTGGCGTCGATCTCATCGACGACGATGGTGCCGTTCGACTCGAGCGCCCTCAGCACCGGCAGGAGCAGGCGCAGCCAGGCGAGCGTGCCGTCGGACTCGTCCCAGACCGTGAGCTCCCGGCCCTCCGGTGCGTGCACGAAGACGAGCTCCGGGCCGGCGAGGCTGGTGGGTTGGCTGCCCACCCGCCGGGGAGCCGGGTCCGGCCTGGCTTGCAGGCCGTCGGCGACGACGCCACGCTCGCTGATCCGGACGTCGCTCAGCCCGAGATCGGCCGCACGCAGGAGTTCGCCGAGGGCCTGGAGACGGCCCGGCGCAGCACGAACGAAGTCAGCCACGTCGTGAACGAGCTGCGGCGAGTCGGTCGTCGGGCTGCTGAACTGCAACTGCTTCGCGAACCAGGTGTACGCCGGGATGAACTCCGCTTGGCCTGTCTGCGCTCCGAGACTGAGGAACAGCCCGTTCGGTCGGATCATCGTGGTGAGGATCTGCGCCCGCTTCGACGGCTGGCTCGCCATCGTGCTGCCGAACCGGAAGCTTGCTCCGGTGCGCTCGAAGAGCAGTCGCCGCTTGCCATGCGGATAGGCGTACAGCCACTCCTCAAGCACCCGCTCGTCGTCCACCACGAAGCCGTAGGTGTGGCGGACCGAGTCGAGGATGAGCTCTACAACGAATGTGGACGGCTGGTCGGCGGCGTCGTTCTGGAGGAGGAACGGGCGGCGTGGTACCCCCCCGACCGGATCCCACAGCCCCTGCGAGTCGCGAACGGCCTCGGCCATGAACCGGAGGCCGTCGAGCAGGCTGGACTTTCCGGAGGCGTTCGCGCCGAAGATCGCCGCGACCGGAACGGTGGACCGGCCGGTCTTGTCGTAGGTGGGCATGAGCAGCAGCTCATGCTCGTCACGGAACGAGCGGTGGTTGGCGAGCCGGAAGCTTCGGAGCACGGTGACACCTCCTTCTGCGGACTTATATGGCGTTCCTTGCAAGTAAACCGCAGGATTAGGCTTCTGGCTTGCTGGAAGCCTGGGCCTCCTCCAGTAGGTCGGTGGCGGGGTTGTAGTAGGTGGGGGCGTGCGGGGTGACGCCGTCGAGGCCCTTGCCGCCGTCGGCGGGGCGGCGGGTGATGCCGAAGGTGCCGTCGGCGATCGCGGTGAGCAG
This sequence comes from uncultured Actinomycetota bacterium, assembly GCA_963714145.1. GTDB lineage: Bacteria > Actinomycetota > Actinomycetes > Mycobacteriales > CADCTP01 > JBBWZH01. The sequence continues at coordinate 2,378,120 of OY970235.1, forward strand.
GCCGTCGGTGCCGATGCGGTCGAGCAGGTCGATGGCCTCGCTGAGCACCTGGCGGGCCCGGGTGGCGATGAAGCCGTCGCGCGGCGGGTGGAAGTCCTCGTGCAGGTTGCCGGCGGCGCCGAGCACGTACCGGACGTTCTCCAGGGCGAGGTCGCGGTCGGACAGGAACGGGGTGACGATGCCCTCGGTCATCATGCCGACCAGCAGGATGCCCTGACCGGTCATCGCGCCGACCAGGTTGAAGAAGCCGTCCAGCAGGTAGCCGCCGAAGACGTTGCCGGTCATGTGTTTGGTCGGCGGCATGTACTTCAGCGGCGCGTCCGGGAACAGCTCGCGGACCAGTTGGGCGTGGGCCAGTTCGAGCCGGAACGAGTCCGGCAGCGCCGGGTTGATCTCGAACGCGTGGCCCAACCCCAGCTGCCAGTCGGCCAGCCCCGCCTCGTGCCCGAAGCGCTCGTTCAGCAGTTGGCTGACCAGGACGGTGTGCGCGGCGTCGACCGCGTCGGCGGTGGTGAGGTAGTTGTCCTCGCCGGTGTTGATGATGATGCCGGCGCGGGCGTGCACCATCCGGGCGAACCGCTGGTCGATGAACGTCCGCTGCGGGTTGATGTCCCGGAAGATGATGCCGTACATGCAGTCGTTGAGCATCATGTCCAGCCGTTCCAGGCCGGCCAGCGCGGCGATCTCCGGCATGCACAGGCCGCTGGCGTAGTTGGTCAGCCGGACGTACCGGCCGACCTCGCGGGATACGTCGTCCAGCGCGGCCCGCATCAGCCGGAAGTTCTCCTGCGTGGCGTACGTGCCGGCGTAGCCCTGCCGGGTCGCGCCCTCGGGCACGTAGTCCAGCAGGGACTGCCCGGTGGAGCGGATCACCGCGACCACGTCGGCGCCCTCGCGGGCGGCGGCCTGCGCCTGCGGGATGTCCTCGTAGATGTCGCCGGTGGCCACGATCAGGTAGATCCACGGCTGCCGCGGCGGGTCGCCGAGCTTGCGCACCAACTGGTCCCGCTCCCGGCGGCGGCGGTCCACTGTGGACAGACCGGTGGCCACGGCGCGGCGGGCGGCGCGGCGGGCCCGATCGGCGTCCTTGCCGGCCGGGAGCGCGTACCGGACCGAGCCGGCGGCCGTCTTCGCGGCCAGTTCGTGCAGGTCGGCGTGGCCGCCGGCGCGCAGCGCGTGCCAGACCGGCAGCGCCACCCCGTGTTCCAGCCCGACCTGCTCGCGGACCGCGTCCACGACCGTGTTCGCCCAGGGCCGGGAGCCGCCCTCGTACGCCGGGTCGGCGCCGGACAGCCCGGCCAGCCGGAGCGTGGCCCGCTCGACCGAGGTGGTGGTGTGGGTGCGGGCCAGCTCGATCACCGGCTCGGCCGCTGCCGCCGCCAGCTTGCGGGCCTTCCGTACCACCCGCGGGTCGAGCCCGAGTTTGGACGCCATCACTGACCCTCCACTTCGTACACGGTTGCGCCGCGGACGACCGTGCGCAGGCAGCGCGGCAGCGGTCCGTCCAGGGTGATGTCGGGCAGCGGGTCGCCGGGTGCGTCCCAGACGGCGAAGGTGGCGGGGGCGCCGGGGGTGAGCGTGCCGGCGTTGTCCGGAGCGCCGGCGGCGAGCCAGCCGCCGGTGGTGTGCGCGGCGAAGGCGGTACCGACGTCGATCCGCTCCGCCTCGACGTGGTGCCAGACCGCCGCGCGGACCGCTTCCCAGGCGCCGAGCGGGGTGACCGGCACGTCCGAGCCGAACGCCAGCGGCACGCCGGCCCGGGCCAGGCTGCCGAACGGGTTGCTGGCCAGCGACCGGGCGACCCCCAGCCGCTGCGCGTACATGCCCGCATCGCCGCCCCAGAGCGCGTCGAACAGCGGCTGCACGCTGGCGATCACGCCGAGCCGGGCCAGTTCGGCGGCGGCCGCCGCGTCGATCAGCTCGACGTGCTCGATCCGGTGCCGGGCGGCCCTGAAGGCGGGCAGCCCGACCGCCTCGGCCGCCGCCGCGAACCCCTCGACCACGGTGCGGACGGCCACGTCGCCGATCGCGTGGAAGCCGGCCTGCAGGCCGGCCCGGGTGCACTCCTCGGTGTGCCGGGCGATCGTCGCCGGGTCCAGGTAGGCGTGCCCGGAGTTGCCCGGGTCGTCGGCGTACGGGCTGGACAGGCAGGCGGTGCGGGAACCGAGCGAGCCGTCCGCGAACACGTCGCCGGCCGCGCCGACCGCGCCCAGCTCATGCGCCTGCGCGGCGCCGCCGACCTCGCCCCAGTACGGCACCACGTCCGGCCCCGGCTCGGCGCTGGCCAGCTCGATCAGCGCCGACAGGTCGTCGGCGGAGGAGATGTCCGGCCCGGCCAGCTCGTGCAGGCTGCCCACGCCGAGTTCGGCGGCCCGGCGGCGGGTGGCCCGCTGCGCGTCCTGCCGCTGCCCGGAGGTGAGACCGGCCCAGACCGCCCGGCGCACCGCGTGGTGCGCGTCCCGGCTGAGCTGACCGGACTCGGCGTAGCCGGCCAGGCCGGCCACCCCGGGCACCGCGTCCTGCAGCGCGGAGGACACCAGGGCCGAGTGGATGTCCACTCTGGACAGGTAGACCCGGGCACCGGCGGCGGCGCGGTCCAGCTCGGCCCGGGTCGGCGGGCGGCCCTCCGGCCAGCCGGTCTCGTCCCAGCCGTGGCCGACGATCGTGCCGCCGCCGGCCTTGGCCCGGGCCGCCACGGCGGCCAGCAGCGCGGCGGCGGAGTCTACTGTGGACAGATCGAGGCCGGTCAGCGCGAGGCCGGCGGACGTGGCGTGCACGTGCGCGTCCACGAAGGCCGGAGTGACCAGCGCGCCGGCCAGGTCCACCACCCGGGCCTTCGCCGGGGCGCCGGCCGCGGCCGGGTCGGTGCCGACCCAGCGCACCAACTCGTCGTCCACCAGCAGCGCCGTCGCCGGGCCGGCCGGCGAATAGACCCGCCCACCCTGGAACATCGTCAACACCGGGCCTCCTACAGCCGGGACTCGAACAGGCCGCGGACGCCGGCGTCGGTGCGGATCAGCTCCAGCGTGAGGTCGGCGTGGCCGGGGACGAAGCCGTTGCCGACGAGCATCGTCACGTCGGCGGCCAACCCCTCGGCGCCGAGCGCGGCGGCGGGGAACGAGGTGGCCATCGAGAAGAACACGACCGTGCCACCCGGCCGGGTGGCCAGGATCGCGCCGCCCTCGCAACCCGGGACGTCCACGCAGACCACCGTAACGTCGACCGGCTCGCCGACGGCGGCGGCGAGGCCGACCGGATCGCGGGCGTCGGCGATCACCACCTCGTCGGCCAGCCCGGCGGCGCGCAGGGCCGCCGCCTCGGCCTCGTGCGGGACCACCCCGACCAGCCGGGTCGCCCCGGCGCGCCTGGCCGCGGCCAGCGACAGGGAACCTGACTTCCCGCCGCCCCCGAGGACCGCCACCGATGGGCCGCTCCCGCGCGGCGGGGCGGCGTAGCCGCTGACGACCCGAGAGGTGAGCGCGGGGGCGCCGCAGACGTCGAGCGCGGCCAGGGCGAGGGGGGCGGGCAGGTCGGCGGGCAACTTCGCGGCGATCGAGCGGCCGAAGAGGATCGCGTGGCCGTCCGCCGGGACCTGCTCGCCGCGGCCGTCCCAGCCGGCCAGGCCGTCGGTGAGGGCGAGCGGGGTCAGCGTGAGCGAGACCAGCGTGGCCACCGGGTCGCCGACCGACAGGCCGAGCGGCGAGTCGGGGCCGACCTCGGCCACGACGCCGACCAGCATGCCGCCGGACCCGGTCACCGGGTTCTGCATCTTGCCGCGCTCGGCCACGATCGACAGCACCCGGTCGCGGACGGCGCCCCCGTCGCCGCCGTGCTCCTCGGCGAGCTGCCGGAACGACGCGGCATCCAGGTTGAGGCGTTGCACCCTGATCCGCACCTCGTCGGGCCAGATGTCCGGCCGCGGGTCGAGCCGCCAGGCGGCCTGGGGCAGCACGCCGGCCGGCTCGACCACCCGGTGCAGGCCGATCGGAGATGACGCAACACGAACGATCACGGAGGACCTCTTGTCGTAACAACGATCGGACACGAAAGAAACTACGGCCTCAGGCTAGTATGAGCGCAGGCCTTGCGTTCATCCTGCCAGTGTGGGTTCCGTCGCGAAAGCCGTCAGGGGCCTGCGGGCAGGCCGGAGGAGGAGCACCGTGACCGACCAGCCGTACCTCTACCGCCGGCAGCCGCTGGTCGAGCCGGACTGGCGCCGGCTGCCCGGCTGGCGTGACGTAACCGCCGAGCAGTGGGCCGACGTCCAGTGGCAGCGGTCGCATTGCGTGAAGAACGTGAAGCAGTTGCAGGCCGTCTACGGCGACCTGCTGGCCGACGGGTTCTACCAGGACATGCAGCGTGACCAGGCCGAACGGGCCACCATGTCACTGCTGCTGCCGCCGCAGATGATCAACACGATGGCCCCGGGGGTCACCCCCGGTGGCCCCGGGTCGCTGACCGACGCGCTGTACGCGGATCCGGTCCGGCGCTACATGCTGCCGGTGTTCTCCGACCGCGACCCGAACTGGCCGTCGCACCCCTACTCCAGCCGCGACTCGCTGCACGAGGCGGAGATGTGGGCGGTCGAGGGGCTGACCCACCGCTACCCCACCAAGGTGCTGGCCGAGCTGCTGCCCACCTGCCCGCAGTACTGCGGGCACTGCACCCGGATGGACCTGGTCGGCACCTCCACCCCGCAGGTGGCCAAGCTGAAGTTCAGCCTCAAGCCGGTCGACCGGCTGGACGCGATGATCGACTACCTGCACCGCACCCCGGGCGTCCGGGACGTGGTGGTGTCCGGCGGCGACGTGGCCAACATGCCCTGGCCGCGGCTGGAGTCGTTCGTGGCCCGGCTGCTGGAGGTCGAGTCGGTGCGCGACATCCGGCTGGCGTCCAAGGCGCTGATGGGGCTGCCGCAGCACTGGCTGACCGACGAGGTGCGGGCCGGGATGGAGCGGCTGGCCGGCACCGCCCGCGGCCGCGGCGTCTCGCTGGCGATCCACACCCACGTGAACGCCGCGCAGCAGGTCACCCCGCTGGTGGCCCGGGCGGCCGAGGCGATGCTGGCGGCCGGCGTGCGGGACGTGCGCAATCAGGGCGTACTGCTGCGCGGGGTGAACAGCTCCCCCGCCGCGCTGCTCGATCTGTGCTTCGCCCTGCTCGACGAGGCCAGCATCATGCCGTACTACTTCTACCTCTGCGACATGATCCCGGCCGCCGAGCACTGGCGGCTGGCGGTCTCCGAGGCGCAGGAGCTGCAGCACGCGATCATGGGCTACCTGCCCGGGTTCGCCACCCCGCGACTGGTCTGCGACGTGCCGTACGTCGGCAAGCGCTGGGTGCACCAGCTCGAGTCGTACGACCGGGAGCGCGGCATCTCGTACTGGACCAAGAACTACCGCACCGGCCTGGAGCGCACCGACCCGGACGCGCTCACCCGCAGCTACGAGTACTACGACCCGATCCGGACGCTGCCGCCGGCCGGTCAGCAGTGGTGGGCCGAGCACGCCGGCCCCGGCCGGCTCGCGGCGGTCACCGGCGCGGCGCCGTCCGGCCTGGCCTGACCGGTTTCGCGTCCGCCGTTCGTATGTCAAACATGCGATGACTCTTGTCGGCGTGTCGCACCGCCTCGACAATTGGCGCTCCATATCGGCGGGTCGGTTCCGGGGGGCTGACGGGCTATGCGGTGGCTGTGGACTGAGTTATGGATGCCGGCGGGCGCCGCCGGCCGAGGCACCCGCCCAGCCGGCCGGCCAGCCGGCCTCCGGGCGGCGGGACCGGCCCGCGATCACCGGCCGGCCGGCTGGCCGGCTGGCACCGCGGGCCGGTGGTGACGTCGACCGCCGACGCCGCTGCTGACGCTGACCTGCGGTTCCGGCACCTGATGCTCGGGCTGCGCCGGTATCTGACCGGGCCCCGGGACGGTCCCCGGCTGCGCGGCCTGGTGCAGCGGGGCCCCGGGCAGACCCGGGCGTTCCTCGAGCCGGCCGGGCCGGGCCAGGGCGTCCACCCGGTGCTCGCGGTCGACCTGGACCGGCCCGACACGCTGGCCGCGGTGCTGACCGTGCTGCGTGAGGTGGCCGACAAGCCGTACCTGGCGCGGATCCTGCCGCCGGCGCCGCGGGACGAGTTCGCCGACCTGGCCGTGAACGCCACCGCCTACCTGAGCTGGGTCGGCGACCGGGCCCGGCTGACCGACGACGACCTGGCCGACGCGCTGCTCGGCGACCTGGTCGGTGACCCGGCCTGGCATCCCGACGAACCGGCCGGTGGCGCGGTGCCCGGCGTCGTCGGCTACATCCGGACCGAGCCCGGCCGGCTGCGGCTGTACGTGGCCCGGGGTGCGACCATCCTCGGGCTGGACCTGCCGCTGGCCGACCCGGCCGGCCACCCGGGCCCGGCCCGGGCCTGGCTGGCCGGCTACGACCGGGGCCTCGACCACACCGGTGCCGGGGCCGGCGCGGCCGCCGTGCGGGCCGGCGACTCGTACTGCGACCAACTGGTCGACCTCACCTGAGCGGCCCGCCGGACTGCCGGCCGCTGCCCGGGCCTGGGTCGGGTTGGCCGGCGGGACGACGACTGACTGGAACGGCGACTGACTGGGACGGGGTGGCCGGCTGGGACCGGGCGACCGGTTGGGACGGGTTGGCCGGTTGGGACGGGGCGATCGGTTGGGACGGGGCGACTGGTTGGGACGGGTTGGCCGGCGGGACGGCGGCTGGCTGGGACGGCGGCCGCAGCGGGCTAACTGGCTGGGCGGAGCGTATCGAGGTCGGCGCGGGTGGGCGGGTCGGCGCCGGGGCGGGTGCAGGTGATCGCGGCGACCAGCGCGGCGCGGCTGAGCAGGCCGTCCAGGTCGGCGGCGGTCAGGCCGGCCAGGGCCGGGCGGCTGCCCGGGCCGAGCAGGCCCGCGGTGGCCAGCGCGTCCAGCAGGCCGGACATGAACGCGTCGCCGGCGCCGACCGTGTCCACCACGTCCACCGGCGGCGCGGGTACCTGGCGGTACACCCCGCCGGCGGTGACCGCGAGCGCGCCGGCCCCGCCCAGCGTGACCACCGCCAGCGCCGGGCCACCGCCGCCCACCCAGCGCAGCGCGACGTCCCGCGGATCCTCGTCCGGGTGCAGCCAGCCCAGGTCGTCGGCGCTGACCTTGACCAGGTCGGCGAGCCCCAGCACGACCCGGACCCGGGCCCGGCCGACCGCGACCGGCCCCTCCCGGGCCAGCCGGACGTTCGGGTCGTAGCAGATCGTCACCGCGCCACGGTCCCGCTCGTGCCGCAGCAGGTCCACGATCGCGCTGGCCCCGGGCTCGACCTCCAGCGCCATCGAGCCGGTGTGCAGGGCGACCGCGTCCGGGCCGGGAACGGCGGCGAGCTCGGCGGCGGTCCACTGCCAGTCGGCGGTGCCGGCGGTCCAGAAGTCGTAGCTGGCCGAGCCGTCCGGGCCGATCGAGGCGACGGCGAGCGTGCTCGGCTCGGCGGCGGCGACCAGCCCGCCGCCGTCGACGCCGCTGGCGGCCAGGTGCCGGCGGAACATCGGCCCGAACGCGTCCGCGCCGAGCCGGGCGTGCAGCACGGTCGGCTGGCCGAGCCGGCCCAGCCCGACCGCGACGTTCAGCGGGCTGCCGCCCGGATGCGCCCGGTAGACCTGCGGCGCCTGCTCGACCAGGTCCACCACCGCCTCGCCCAGCACGGCGATCACGCCAGCCCCGCTCATCCCGGCAGGCCCGCCCACTTCGGGAGGCCCGCTCAGCCCGGCAGGCCCGCTCATCTCGGCAGCCCGGTCATCTCGGCAGGCCCGCTCTCGGCAGGCCGCGCACGTCGGTGGGCCGGCTCATCTCGAGGGGCCGGCTCATATCGGCGGGGGCCGGTCCTCGTACGGCGTGCTGAGCACGACCGTGGTGCGGGTGGAGACGTTCGCCGCGGCGCGGATCTCCTGCAGCAGCGACTCCAGCGCGCCGGGGCTGGCCACCCGCACCTTGAGGATGTAGCTCTCCTCGCCGGCGACGCTGTGGCAGGCCTCGATCGCGGCCAGCCCGGCCAGCCGGTCGGGTGCGTCGTCCGGCGCGGCGGGGTCGATCGGCTTGATCGAGACGAACGCGGTCAGCGGCAGGCCCAGCGTTTCCAGGTCGATCCGGGCCGCGTAGTCGCGGATGATCCCGCGCTGCTCCAGCCGCCGGACCCGCTGGTGCGCCGCCGACACCGACAACCCCACCCGCTCGGCCAGGTCGGTGTAGCTGAGCCGGCCGTCGGCGCACAACTCGCGGACGATCAGCCGGTCCAGCTCCTCCATGCCACGACGGTACCGGCCGGCCGGCCCGCGACGGTGCCGGCTGGCCGGGCGCCGCCCCGGTCGGGTCGGATGTCCGGGCCTGGTCCGGGCCGGGTGTCGGGGCTCGTTCGGGGCTCGGGGCTCGTCGGGGTCGGATCTCGGGGCTTAGTCCGGGCCGAGTGTCGGGCTCGTTCGGGGCACAGGGCTCGTCGGGGTCGGATTCCCGGGCCGGCCCGGGGCCCGGGGTCAGGGCTGGCCGAGCGCGCGGCCGATCACCAGGCGCTGTACCTGGTTGGTGCCCTCCACGATCTGCAGCACCTTGGCCTCGCGCATCCACCGCTCCACCGGGTGGTCCTCGACGTAGCCGTAGCCGCCGAGCACCTGCACCGCGTCGGTGGTCACCCGCATCGCCATGTCCGAGCAGAACAGCTTGGCCATCGCCGCCTGGGTGCGGTACGGCCGGCCGGCGTCGCGGCGCCGGGCCGCCGCCAGGTACAGCGCCCGGCCGGCCTCGACCTGGGTGGCCAGGTCGGCGAGCAGGAACGCGAGGCCCTGGAACTCGACGATCGGCTGGCCGAACTGGCGCCGCTCCCGGGCGTACGCCACCGCGTAGTCGAGCGCCGCCTGGGCCACGCCGACCGCGCAGGCGGCGATGCCGAGCCGGCCACCGTCCAGGGCGGCCATCGCGATCCGGAAACCGTCGCCCTCGGCGCCGATCAGCCGGCCGGCCGGCACCCGGGCGCCGTCCAGCACCAGCCCCGCGGTCGGGCTGGACGCCATGCCCATCTTGCGTTCCGGCGGCTGCGGGCTGAGCCCGGCCGTGTCGGCGGGGGTGAGCAGGCAGGAGATGCCGCGGGCGCCGTCGTCCGAGGTGCGGGCCATGATCGCGTAGTAGTCGGCCCGGCCGCCGTGGGTGACCCAGGCCTTGGTGCCGGTCAGCACGTAGTCGTCGCCGTCCCGGACCGCCCTGGTGGACAGCGCCGCGGCGTCCGAGCCGGACTGCGGCTCGGACAGGCAGTACGCGCCCAGCAGTTCGCCGCCGAGCAGCCCGGGCAGCAGCTCCGCCCGCTGCTCCGGCGTGCCGTACGCGGCGACCGGGTACGCGGACAGCGTGTGCACGCTGACGCCCAGCCCGACGGCCAGCCAGGCGCCCGCCAGCTCCTCGACCACCTGCAGGTACACCTCGTAAGGCAGACCGGCGCCGCCGTCCTGCTCCGGGTAGGGCAGGCCGAGCAGGCCGGCCTTGCCCAGCGTGGTGAACACCTCGCGGGGGAACTCGGCCCGCCGCTCGTACCCGGCCACCCGGGGCCGCAGCTCGGCCTCGGCCAGGTCCCGGGTCAGCTCCAGCAGCGCTTCGGCTTCCGGCGTCGGCAGCATCCGGTCGACCGGCATGGCCCAGCTCCTCTCCTGTCCCGCCGCGGTGCCGGCGGGATCACCGAACCGGCCGCGGTCAGAGCCGGACCAGCTCGTGCGGCGCCAGGTTCAGCGGCCGCACGCCGGTCTCGGTGCAGACCACGATGTCCTCGATCCGCGCGCCGTGCCGGCCGGGCAGGTAGATGCCCGGCTCGATGCTGAACGCCATCCCGGGCGCCAGCGGCTCGGTGTTGCCGGCCACGATGTACGGGTCCTCGTGCTCCTCCAGCCCGATGCCGTGGCCGGTGCGGTGTACGAAGTACGCCCCGTAGCCGGCGGCCGCGATCGGCTCCCGGGCGGCCGCGTCCACCCGTTCGGCCGGGACGCCCGGCCGGACCGCCGCCACCGAGGCCTGCTGCGCCTGCCGCAGCACCTCGTAGTACGCGGCGAACTCGTCGGTCGGCTCGCCGCCGGCGAGGTAGGTGCGGGTGCAGTCGGAGCAGTAGCCGTCCGGCATGGCGCCGCCGATGTCGACCACCACCGGGTCGCCCGGCTGGATGACCCGGTCGGACAGGTGGTGGTGCGGGCTGGCGCCGTTCGGTCCGGAGGCGACGATCGTGAAGCTGGCTACCTCGTGGCCGGCCGCGACCATGGCGTCGGCGATGTCCCGCCCGACCGCGGCCTCGGTGCGGCCCGGGCGCAGCCACTCCCCCATCCGGGCGTGCACCGCGTCGATCGCGGCGCCGGCCCGGAACAGCGCCTCGACCTCCTCGGCGCTCTTGTGCAGCCGCAGGTCGTGCAGCACCGCGCCGGCCAGGCTGATATCCGCACCCGGTATCGCTGCGCTGAACCGGAGCACCTGCTCGGCCCACATCCGGTTGGCCACCGCGAGCCGCGGCCCGCTGCCCGGGCCCAGCAGGCCGGCGACCAGCGCGAACGGGTCATCGGTCTCGTCCCAGGCGCGGATCTCCAGGCCCAGCTCGGCGGCCGGCGAGGCCAGCGCCGCCGGCCGTTCCAGCAGCGGGACGACCAGCACCGGGTCGGCGCCGGCCGGCAGCACCAGGCAGGTCAACCGCTCCAGCGGCATCGCCTGGTACCCGACCAGGTAACGCAGGTCGGCCCCGGGCGTGATCAGCAGCGCGTCCACACCGCGCTCGACCGCCACCTTCCGGGCCCGGGCGAGGCGGTCGGTGAACGCGCTGGACGGCAGCGAACCGGACATGCCCAGAGCCTAGCCGCCGGACCGGCAGCAGACTGGATCAAGGACGGGCGGGCCGGCCGGGTCCCGCATGCCCAGAGCCTGGCCGCCGGACCGGCAGCACACAGGGTCAAGGACAGGCGGAGCGGCCCGGCCCGGCGGCCGCCGGACCGGCAGCACACTGGATCAAGGACGGGCAGGGCGGCTGGGCCTCGGCGGCGGGCGGGCGCCGACCGGGACGACCCCGGCGAGGTGCGACCCGCGGTGGCTGCGGCGGGCGGCACTTCCGGCCGGGGTGCACGATGGTCGGGTCCGGCTCAGCGTGCCGGCTTCCCTGACCGGTCCGAGCTCGAAGGGAGCGGTGTGGCCGACCAACCTCTGGCGCCCATCCTGCTCGGCCCGAACCAGCCGGTCCACCGGCCGTACCGGGGCGGCGCCGGCATCGCCGCGCTGCGCGGCGGGCCGCACACCCGCGATGACGTGCCGGAGGACTTCGTCGCGTCCACCACGGAGACCGTGGCCGGCGGCGGCGAGGGGCTGACCGTGCTGGCCGACGGGCTGCCGCTGCGGGCGCACATCCGGGCCGACCCGGCGGCGTACCTGGGCCCGGCACAGGTGGCCGCGTTCGGCCCGCAGCCGGCGCTGCTGGTCAAGCTGCTGGACACGGCCGAGCGGCTGTTCGTGCACTTCCACCCGGACGACGACTTCGCCAGCCGGCATCTGGGCTGCCGGTTCGGCAAGACCGAGGCCTGGTACGTGGTGGCCACCGACCCGCCGGGCGGTGCCGACGTCTATCTCGGCTTCCGCGCCGACGTCAGCGCCGGGCAGGTGCGCACCTGGGTGGACGGCCAGGACGTGCCGGCGATGCTGGCCGCGCTGAACCAGGTGCGGGTGCGCGCCGGCGACACGGTGCTGGTGCCCGGCGGCCTCCCGCACGCGATCGGCCCGGGCGTCACCCTGGTCGAACTGCAGGAGCCGACCGACTTCTCGATCTTCCTGGAGTGGGTCGGCGCCGGCGACACCGCCGGCCACCTCGGCCTCAGCGTCGACACCGCGCTCAGCGCCCTGGACCGGTCCGGCTGGCCGGCCGCCCGGCTCGCCGGGCTGCTGGCCCCCGGCCGCCCCGGCCCGCAGCCCGGAGTGACCCGGCTCTTCCCGCCGGCCGCCGACCGCTACTTCCGCGCCGAGCACGTCGCGCGGACCGAGTCCCCGACTGGGGACCCGGCCTGGAACCCGCCCCGGGACCCGGCCGGGGATCCAGCCGGGGACCCGGCCGGGGATCGGGCCGGGCCGACCGGCTTCGAGCCGGAGTTCGCGGTACTGATCGTCCTGACCGGCACCGGTGACCTGGACTCCGCGGCCGGCCGCCTCCCGCTGCGCCGCGGCTCGGTCGTCCTGGTCCCGTACGCCGCCGGCCCGACCAGCCTGACCGGCACCCTCACCGCCGTCCGCTGCCTGCTCCCCGACCCGTCCTGACGCCCAAGCCGTCCTGACACAGACCCGTCCTGACGCCCAAGCCGTCCTGACGTCCCGTCCTGACGCCCGACCCGTCCTCACGCCCAACCCGTGGTGACGTCCGACCCGTGGTGACGCGGACCCGGCCCGGCAGGCAGCCCTGGCCCGGCAGGCGGCCCTGGCCGGGATGACGTGTCGCCTTCGTGCGTGCGCAGGTCAGGTTGCCGGAGCCGGGCCGGGCGGCAGGTGCACCGTCATGATCAGGCGGCAGGTTTCGGTGCCCGAGCCGCGGTAGGTGTGCGGGGTGTCGCCGTCGAACGTGGCGGTCTGTCCGGCGTCGACGGTGTGCTCGGTGCCGTCGACGACCAGGGTCATCCGGCCGGCGATGACGCTGACGGTTTCCACGACTCCGGCCTGATGGGGGTGGCTGGGGTATTCCTCGTCCGGTTCCAGTCGCCAGCGCCAGACCTCGACCGGGGCCGGGCCAGCGGTCGTCAGCAGGAGCCGGGCCTCGCTGCCCCGCGCTCCGGTCCACATTGGTGCCACGGCGTCGGCGGCCACCACCCGGACGCGGCCTTCGGGCGGTCCCTGCATCAGGGCGGACACCGAGATACCGAGGGTGTCAGCCAACCGGACCAGGGTGGCCAGGTTGGGGTTGCCCTGGGCCTTCTCCAGTCCCACCAGGGCTCCCTTGCTGACCTGGGCGCGCCGGCTGAGCTCCTCCAGGGACAGGCCCGCGCGGGTGCGGGCCGCCCTGACGTTGTGCGCGACCGTCCGTAGCGCTGTGGCCGTCTCGGCCATCTGATCACCGTCTTCGCCGCTGGACCATTCGAATGCACTGTGCGGTCGTTTGGTTGACACCAACCGGTCAATCCACTGTACCGTCCGGTCGTTCCAGGGATGAGCAAGGGATGTGCCGTGATCGCTCTGCTGCTGGCTGTGGGCAGCTCACTCGCGTACGGGTGCGCCGATTTCCTCGGCGGCCTGGGCGCCCGTCAGGCTCATGTGTTGCGGACGGTGGTGATCGCGGCCCCAGCCAGCCTCGCGGTCGAGGTGCTGCTGTGGCCGTTTCTCGGCGCCTCGTTCAGCGCCGGTGCCCTCGGCTGGGGTGCCGCGTCGGGGGTCGCCTCGGCCGCCGCGTTGGCCCTGCTCTACCGCACCCTGGCGATCGGTCCGATGAGCGTGCTGTCGCCGGTGACCGCGCTGGTGTCCGCCGCGCTGCCGGTCGGCGTGGGTCTGCTGCAGGGTGAGCAGCTGGCTGCCGCCGGACTGATAGGTCTGCCGCTCGCGCTGGTCGCGGTGGTGCTGGTCAGCGCCGGCCCCGGCGCGGGCTCGGCGCGCCCCGCAGGTGCCGCGCTGCTGCTGGCATTCGGGGCGGGCGCCGCCATCGCCCTGCAGCTGATCTTCTTGCACCAGGCGCCGTCCGACAGCGGGGTGGCTCCGCTGATCGTGGGCCGGGCGGTCTCCTCGGCTGTCGCCCTGGGCGCGGCGGGGCTGATGTACCGCACGCTGGGCTCCGAGCGGCCCGCGTACGCGATGTCGACCGCCGCGGGTGTGCTGGACTCGGTGGCGAACCTGCTGTTTCTGCTCGCCACCCGAAGCGGGGACCTCGCCGTCGTCGCCGTGATCACCGCCCTCTACCCGGCCGGCACGGTCCTGCTCGCCCGCGCCGTGCTCGCCGAACGCATCCACCGCGGCCAGCTCGTCGGCCTGGGCGCTGCCGCCGCCGCGGTCGGCCTGCTGGCCATGACCTGAGCAGGCTCGCAGTCAGTGCCCGGCCGCGCGCATCCGGGCCAGCACGTCGCTCATCGCCTGGCTGAACGCGGCCATGCTGGGTACGGACTTGTCCGGCCGGTCGGGCCGCGCGTCGATCTCCGGCTCCGGCTCCGGTGCACCATCGGGCGGCTCGTCGGCAAGGGCGGCGAAGGCGGCGTTGACTGCGGCGACGATCTGGGCCGCGAGCGATTCGGAGTCCTGCCGGAGCAGCCGCGGGTCGAGCCGCAGCGACTCGACCCGGCGCGCGGAGACGGTGGCCCGGACGCGGTCGTCGGCGGCCGCACCGTCGGCCCGCCGCGCGGCCAGGTCGGCTCCAGCCGGCGGCCGCACCGATTCGAGCCCGCCGCGGGGGTCGCTGAGCCGCCGGTCGGACTCCTCGATCCCGAGCCTGGTCGGGTCGGTCATCGGCACCCCTCGGGACGACGGCAGCCCGAACAGTACCCACTGGCCCCCGGGGATAAGCGACAAGTCTGCGACTATCACCCGCCGGGTGGGTTCCGGCGGAGCGTGGTGCTGCGGCCGCGGAACTCGGCCACCACCTCGGCGGCCCGGCGGACGGTGACGTCGTAGATGCCGTGCCGGCCGGCCTGGCTGCGCACCCGCGCCTCGGCCACCAGTTCGTCGCCGACCCGGACCGGGGCCAGGAACTCGATGGCCGCGCCGGCCGCCACGGTGACCGGGCCCCAGCTGTTGCAGGCGCCGGCGAACGCGGTGTCGGCCAGCGTGAACACGACGCCGCCGTGGGCGATCGCGTGCCCGTTGACCATGTCCGGCCGTACGGTCATCCGGGCCACGGCGCAGCCGTCGCCGGCCCGCTCCAGCGAGATGCCGAGCGCCCGCGACGCCTCGTCGGCCGCCATCATCGCCCGCACCTGCTCCGGCGCGTCCTGCCCGGACTGCGACACCGCCGCTCCCCACCGCCGACCGACCGAACCCGCGGGCAGCGTACGGGCCACCCGGGCGGCCGCCTGACCTGGACGTTCCAATCGCGGGCGGATGGTGCATGGGATTTGGATTCCGATATCGCCATCCTAATTCGCTGGACCCTGGGCGTCCGGACATCGACTGGCCAATTCAAGGTCAGCCGGCGGTGATCGGCATCAGGCCCTTGACGGGTCGGCGCTGAGCGGAAAGATTTGGAGCCCCTGGCGGCCGGAACCCGCGGTCGGGGTTTCTGATGTGCTCGGACTGCGATGGTGGAGGGCGGGCGTGGCCGAACCGGTGGACGCGGCCGACCTCGCCCCGGTGGCGGTGCCGGCGGCCGAGAGTGAAACCGCCGAGGTGCTGGACGCGGTACTGCTCCGGCTCACCGAGGTGCAGCAACAGGTTTCGGAGTTCCACCGCAGATCAGCGCACCGGGAAAGCGTGATCGACCGGCTGCACGCGGAAAACCAGACCCTTAAAGAGGGCACCCAGAAGGCGACTCTGGAGCCGGTCATCGCCGACCTGATCCGGCTCTACGACGCGCTGCGGCGCGAGGCGGCCCGCGGCGGCGGCCCGATCATCGCCAGCTTCGCCGACGACGTGGAGCTGATCCTGGACCGGTGCGGCATCGAGGTGGTCGCGGCCGAGCCCGGGGCGGTATTCGAGACCGGTGTGCACACCCCGGCCAGCGTCGTCCCCACCGCCGATCCGGCCCGGCACAACACGGTCGCCGAGGTGCTGGCCGCCGGGCTGCGCGACCGGGAGACCGGCCGGACCCGCCGCGCCGTCCGGGCCCGCATCCACCAGTTCACCCCGCCCGCCGACAACGGCCAGCCCACAGAGGACCAGCCGGCGGATGGGACCGACCGCACCCAGACCGCCGAGGAACCGGCCGACAGCGAGCCGGCGGGCGAGACAGACCGACCAGACCCAGACCGCCGAGGAATCTGATGACGACGTACGGGATTGATCTCGGCACCACCTACTCCTGCATCGCCTACGTGGACGATGCCGGCCGGGCGGTGATCGCGAAGAACGCCCTCGGCGAGGACACCACGCCGTCGGTCGTCTATTTCGAGTCGCCGGACAATGTCGTGGTCGGGCGGACCGCGAAAGACCTGGCGAAACTCGAGCCGAACCTGGTCGTGTCGCTGGTGAAGCGGCAGATGGGCAGCACCGTCGAGTTCGTCCACCACGGCACCACGCACACCCCGGAGACCGTGTCGGCGCTGATTCTCAAGGACCTGGCCGCGGCGGCCGGGCAGGAGACCGGGCAGCCGGTCCACGACGTGGTGATCACGGTGCCGGCCTATTTCGGGGTCACCGAGCGGGAGGCCACCCGCAACGCCGGCGTGATCGCCGGCCTGAACGTGCTGAACGTGGTGCCCGAGCCGGTGGCCGCCGCGTTGCACTACGAGTCCCTGTCCAGCGGGCAGGACCGCACGATCCTGGTGTACGACCTGGGCGGCGGCACCTTCGACACCACCGTGATCCGGCTGGCCGGCGAGGACGTCCGGGTGCTGTGCACCGACGGCGACCATCACCTCGGCGGTGCCGACTGGGACGAGAAGATCGTCGACTACCTGCTGGAGCAGTTCACCGCCGAGCAGCCGGGCAGCGACCCGGGCGGCAACGAGGAGTTCCTGCAGGAGCTGGCGAACACCGCCGAGCAGCTGAAGAAGGACCTCAGCAGCGTCCAGGCGCGGCGGCACAGCCTGCGCTTCGACGGCGCGGTGGCCAAGATCGAGCTGACCCGGGAGCGGTTCGAGGAGCTGACGTCCGACCTGCTCCGGCGCACCGTCGAGATCACCGAGCGGACCGTGCAGACCGCCGCCGAGCTGGGCGTGACCACGTTCGACGACGTGCTGCTGGTCGGCGGGGCGACCCGGATGCCGGCGGTCGCGGCCAGCCTGCGCGAGCGGTTCGGCTTCGAGCCCCGGCTGCACGACCCGGATCTGGCCGTCGCCAAGGGCGCCGCGCTGTTCGCGCTGATCGAGTCGGTCAAGGTCAGCCTGCCGTCCGCGGAC
Organism: uncultured Actinomycetota bacterium; assembly: GCA_963714145.1. Lineage (GTDB taxonomy): Bacteria > Actinomycetota > Actinomycetes > Mycobacteriales > CADCTP01 > JBBWZH01. Next base: position 2,395,124 of record OY970235.1, read on the forward strand.
GGCGCGGACGGTGCGGCCGCACTGTCCGACGCGGCGGTGGAGGACGTCGCCGACCGGCTCGGCCTGACCACGGCCAAGGTCCGCGCGCTGGCGGAGAAGGTGGTCACCGGCGTGGTGCCGCGGGCGTTCGGCGTCACCGTGATCGACAGCGCCGACCCGAAGCGGGAGCGCGAGATCGTGGCACACGTCCTGCTGGCCAACCACGCGCTGCCGGCGACCACCGAGCCGGCGACGTTCTACACCGTCGACGACGACCAGACCTCGGTCCGGATCGAGGTGCGCGAACAGGTCGGCAGCCGGCTGTCCGCGGAGCTGGAGCACAACGACCCGATCGCCGAGGGGTTCATCACCGGGTTGCCGCCGCTGCCGGCCGGCTCGCCGCTCGAGGCCACGTTCAGCATGACCGAGACCGGCGTGCTGACCGTGTACGCGGTCGAGTTGAGCACCCGCAAGGACCTGAACATCGAGGTCCGCATCCGCGGGCTGGACGAGCGGCAGGTGCAGACCGCCCGGGCCGCGGTCGCCCGGCTCACGCTCGGCGAATAGCCCCGGCCCGCCGCCATGCCGTTCGACCCGGACACCTACCGGCGGCAGGTGCTGGAGCCGGCCCGGGCCGGCGGCAACGTCCCGCCGCCGGACCTGCTGCTCCGGTATGCGCTGACGCACGCCGAGCTGGCCGGCGCGGCGCCGTTCGACCGGCACGTCGACCAGGTGGTCCGGCACTGGCGGGCGCTGAAGCAGCAACGGGCCTTCGCCAAGCTGGCGGACGCGCTGCTGGCCGGGCACGCCGAGCTGCAGCGCTCCGGCGAGCTGACCCCGGCGGCGCTGCGGGAGCGTAGCGCGGCCGCCCGGGACGCGGCCCGGCGCCGGCTCGGCCAGCAGGTGGCGGCCCTGGCGGCGGCCTTCCCGTACATCACCAGCGGCACCGGGCAGGCGCTGGTGGACGGCTCGGCCGGGCTGCTGGACGCCGCGACCGTCCGGGACGCGCTGCGGGCGGCGCAGGTGCGGGTGGTCGAGCCGTGGCCGGTGCCGGCCACGCCGCCGACCGCGAAGGCCCGCGACCTGGCCCGCAACCTGGGCCTGCTCGGCTGCCGGCTGTCGGTCGAGGCGGTGTTCGGCCCGGCGGACGTCCGGGCCGGTTTCCGGCTCCGGGACGGCTTCCGGCTGGCGTCGGGCGCGGCGCTGACCACCGAGGCGGTCCGGGCCGCGCAGCGCGAGGTGGACAAGGGCCGGGCCGACGAGCGCAAGACCGCGGCCAGCACCGTGCTGGCCGTCCTGCTCGACCAGCTGGCCCGGCCGGACGGGGTCGAGGCGCTGCTGCGCTGGGAGCTGGCCACCGCGCTGGAGCCGCAGGCGGCGGCCGGGATGCCGGCCCGGGTGCTCGCCGCCGACGCCGCCGACCTCGGGCTGGACCCGGTGGACGCCGGCACGCTGGCGGTGTCGCTGCTCGCCGTGGTGGACGAGCGGCGGGTGGCCGGCGCCGGCGAGATCGCCGAGCTGCTCGGCACCGGGCAGCTGCGGGCGGCGCAGCAGCGGCTGCAGGCGCTGCCGCCCGGCCGCGGCGCGGACGTGCGGGAGCAGGTCGAGGCCACCGCCGCCCGGGTGGACGCGCTGGCCGCCGCGGCGGCCGCGGCGACCGATCCGGAGCAGGCGGCCGCGTTGCTGGGGCAGGCCATCGCGCTCGCCCAGGACGACGAGGACCTGGGCCGGCAGCTGGCCGCCATCCCGCCGCCCCCGCCGGTGGCCGTGGCCGTGGCCGTGACCGGCGACGGGGTACTGGTCAGCTGGCGGCCGGGGCCGGCCCGGGTCGGCGCCGTCCGGCACCGGGTGGTCCGGACGCTCGGCCGGCCGGCGGCGGCCGCGACCGAGCCGGTCGCGCTGGGCGAGGTGCCCTGGCGGGAGCTGACCGACCCGGCGCCCCCACCGGGCGAAACCCTGCGCTACACCGTCTTCGCCGCCCGGGAGCCCGCGCCCGCCGGGGAGCCGGCCTGGTCGGCCGGGACGGCCGGGCCAGCGGTGACCGTGCTGCCCGAGGTGGACGGGCTGCGGCTGGAGGCCGACGACCGGTCGGTGAGCGCGTCCTGGCGGCTGCCGGCCGGCGCGATCGAGGTGGAGGTCTGGCGCGGCGACGCCGCCGCCGGTCCGGGCGGGCCGGGCACCGGCGGCCTGGACGAGCCTGCGCGGGGCGGCCCGGGTGAGCCGACGTCGGGCGGCCCGGGCCCGGGTGGCCCTGGCGGGGCGCCGTCCGGCGGGCCGGGCGCGGGTGGCCCGGGCGGGGCGGCCTCAGGTGGCCCGGGCGGGGCGGCTTCAGGCGGGCCGGCGGAGCGGCGGGTGGCGGCGGGCGCGGCCGGGTTCACCGACCGGGCGGTGCGCACCGGGCAGCGGTACCGGTACCGGATCTCGACCGTCTACTTCGACCGGTCCGGAGCGCGGCTGGTCTCCCCCGGGCTGGTCGGGACCGCGGCGCCGGACGTCCGCCCGGTGCCGGTGGACGACCTGGCGGCCGAGACCGGGCCGGACGGTCGTCCGGCAGCGGTCCGGCTGACCTGGACACCGCCGCGGACCGGCGCGGTCGGGGTCCGGATCGGCGACCGGCCGCCACCCTGGCCGGCCGGCAGCACGATCGCGCTGGCCGACCTGGCCGGCTACGGCCGGCCGGTGCCGGGGGTGCCGAGCCCGTTGCCGGACGGCCGGGCCGGGCTGACCATGCCGGCGCCGACCGGCCAGTGCTTCCTGACCGCGATCAGCAGCGGGCAGCAGCGCGCCGCCGTCGGCAACACCGTGATCCTCTCGCTGGCCGAGCCGGTCCGCGGCCTGGTCGCCGAGCGGTTCGCCGAGGCGGTGCTGCTGCGCTGGATCTGGCCGGCGGCCGCCACCTCAGCCCGGGTCCGCTGGGCTGGAACCGACCAGGCCGACGGGGCTGTCAGGGCGGCCGGGACCGGCCGAGCCGACCCCGCCCACAGGGCCGACGGAGCTGCAGGAACCGACCAGGCCGACCAGGCCGACGGGACGGCCAGAGCTGCCGGAACCGGCCCGGCCGACCCCGCCCACAGGGCCGACCGGGCTGCCGGAACCGACCAGGCCGACGGGACGGCCAGAGCTGCCGGGACCGGCCCGGCCGGGGGGACGGCTGCGGCCGGCTGGGCCGGTGAGATCAACTGCTTCCGGCGCGAGTACGAGGACAACGGCGGCTGCACGGTCACGGTCGGACCGGACCCGGTAACCGTCATCGTCGAGGCGGCGGTGGACGGGGCGGCCGGCGACGGGCTGGACGGGCCCAGGTACGGGCCGCCGATGCGGGCGGCGGTCGCCGGGCTGCCGGCGCGGGTGAGCTACCTGGTCGAGCCGGCCCGGCCGCTGTTGCGCCGGCCGGCCCGGCTGATGCTGCGCTGCGACCGTCCGGTGACGGTGCCGCCGCTGCTGCTGGTCCGGGGCAGCGGGTCGGTGCTGCCGCTGGCGCCGGCGGACGGCACGGTCGTCGCCCGGGTACCGAGCCAGCGGCTGGTCCCGGACCAGCCGGTGGCCGTGCCGCTGGCCGGCGCGCGACCCGGCGCGGGCCGGCTGGTGTGCTTCCCGGACGGGCCGAGCGACCCGCCGGTCACGCTGGTGTACGCGCCGGGCCGGTGGTGACCGCGGTGGCGCTGCTGGCCTGCCCGTACTGCTACGAGCGGTTCGCGGAGAAGCAGATCGAGTTCCGCTGCACCGGCCGGGCCGGGCCGGGCGGCACCACCTGTACCCGGGCCCGGGACCAGAAGCTGGCCGACCGGATCGGCCTGTCCACCCCGATGGCGCCGGCATTCGCGGCCGACGGCCGGAAGCTGACCGCGACCTGCCCGCAGTGCAAGGGCAGCACCCAGTACCGGATCTGCCCGCGCTGCCACAGCCAGCTGCCGGTGCACTTCGGCAAGGTCGACAACCGGCTGATCGCGATGATCGGCGCCAAGGAGAGCGGCAAAACCGTCTACCTGACCGTGCTGATCCATGAGCTGATGCACCGGGTCGGGCACCAGTTCGACGCGTCCGTGGTCGGCTCCGACGACAACACCCGGCGCCAGTTCACCGCCGACTACGAGGAGCGGCTCTACCAGCGCCGGGAACTGTTCCCGACCACCCGGTCGGCCGGCGCCACCCGCAACCAGCGGGCCCCGCTGGTGTTCCGGTTCACCCGCGACCGCAAGGGGCTGATCGGCAGCCGGCCGGCGCACAGCATCCTGTCCTTCTTCGACACCGCCGGCGAGGACCTCGTCTCCGAGGACAGCGTCCACCTCAACACCCGCTACCTGGCCAGCGCGGACGGGATCATCCTGCTGCTCGACCCGCTGCAGATGCGCGGCGCCCGCCGGCTGGCGCTGGCCGACGCCCCGGCGCCGAACGGGACCGGCTACGACACGCCGGTGAACGTGCTGAGCCGGGTCACCGAGCTGCTGCGGACCGGGCTGCAGCGGCCGTCGGCGCGGATCCGGACGCCGATCGCGGTCGCCTTCTCCAAGATCGACACGCTCCGGCACACCTTCCCGGACGGCAGCCCGCTGCGCCGGCAGCCATCCACCCGGCCGGTGTTCGACAGCGCGGACAGCCGGGCCGTGCACGAGGACGTCCAGGCGCTGCTGCAGAAATGGGACGGCACCCAGCTGGACCACATCCTGCGGCTCGGCTACGACCGGTACCGGTACTTCGCGCTGTCCGCGCTGGGCGACAGCCCGACCGCGGACCGCCGCGTCGCCGAGCACGGCATCACCCCGTACCGGGTGCAGGACCCGTTCCTCTGGCTGCTCAGCGAGCTGGGCACGATCCCGGCGACAAGGGACTGAGATGGCATTCGGGCAGCTCTACTACACGTCCTGCGAACACGGGCTGGCCGGCTTTCCCGGCTACCAGTTCAACGCCGCCACCCCCGGGCTGCCGGCCGAGGTGCTGCGCGCGGTGGAGGCGCTGACCGCGTACGAGCCGCCGCGGTCGCTGGACTACGGGCCGACCGACGCCGAGATCGCCGCGGCGCCGGTGAACCTGTGCTACCAGCCGGCGGCGGCCGGCGCGACGGCCGCGGTGGCCAACGTGGTGTTCGTCGGGGCCGACTTCTCCCAGCGTTTCGGCAACTACTTCGCGCACGCGCTGGTCAGCACCGATCCGGCCCGGGACCTGGCCGGGCTGCTCCCGATCGAGCTGTGGGGGGCGCCGTTCTGGGTCCGGACGCCGGTGCTCGAGCCGGCGCTGCCGGAGCTGGCGGCGGCCCGGCCCGGCGGGCTGACCCGGGCCGTGGTCGGCGAGTTCGTCCGCGGCCGCAGCGCCGCCCCGCTGGCCCGGCTGCTGGCCGCGGCCGACCTGGCGATGAGCCGGGGCGAGCGGTCGGTGCTGATCATCGAGCCGGACGCGGCCGCGGCCGCCGCCTGGATCGCCGCGGTCTGCTACCTGCTGCCGCCCGGGCCGGCGCGGCGGCTGTCGTTCGCGACGTACCAGCGCCGCCCCAGCTATTCGACGGTGCATGTGATCGGCACCGTGCCGGACGTGGACCTCGACCTGGACGGTCCCGCGTTCGAGGACTTCTACCTGTTCGACATGGCGTCCGGGCGGAGCACCGAGATAGCGGTGGGCCCGGCGGCGCGGCTGCTGGGCGGTATCGGGCCGGTCGGCGCCGCCCGGGTGTGGGCCGAGGCGACCGCGCTGACCGGCGCCGGGCCGGACGGTGCGCTGGACAGCTGGCACCCGATGCTGGCGGTGGCCGCCGCGGTGGCCGGGCACCCGCTGGCCGGACCCGACCTGGACGCGGCGGTGCGCTGGCTGGCCGCCGACGCGGCCCGGATCGGCCCGGCCCGGGTGCTGGCCGCCGGCCGCGCCCTGCTCGACCAGGCCGGACTGGACGACCAGGCCGGACTGGACGACCAGGCCGGACCGGACGACCAGCCGGCGGTGCCCGACCGGCCGGGCGAGCCGGGCCAGGAGGCTGTGCGCGGGCGGCGGTCGGGGCTGACCGACCAGCAGTTCGGCGCGCTCGCCGCCGCGGCCGACCGGGCCGGGGCCTGGCCGCTGCTGGACGCGGTCGAGCTGCGGATGGTCGACGCCAGCCTGGACGCGCTGCCCACCACCGGCCGGCCGGCCGCGCTACCGATCAGCCTGCGTGGGCCGACCGCCGCCAGCCACGCCGCGGCCCGGTCCGCCGAACTGCTGGCCGGCGCGGACGCGCAGACCGCGGTCGCGCTGATGGAGTGGGCGATCGACGCGGGCATCCCGCTGCCGGCCGAGGCGCTGGTCGCGGCCGGTCGCGGCGCGGTCGGCGCGCTGGCCCTGCGCGACCCGGCCGACCCGCAGCTGCACCGGGCGCTGGCCCGGGCGCCGGAGCTGCGGGCCGGGGTGGCCGCGCACCTGGCCGCGGCCGCCGCCGCCCGGCCGGACGAGGTCTCCGCCGCGCTCCGCCGCGGCCTGGCCGACGTGCTGGCCGAGGGCGACCTGGCCGCCGCCCCGGCGCTGCACGAGCCGCTGCTGCTGGCCCGGGCCGCCCGGGCGCCGGAGCTGCGGGTGTCGACGCTCAGCTCGCTGGCCGGCCGGGCTGCCGCCCGCGGTCCTGCCGGCGGGTGGCGGAGCGGCCCGGCGGGCGGGGCGGCAGCGGGTCGGGCGGGGCCGGTGGACGACCGGCTGCTCGACCTGCTCTGGCCGGGCACCGACTGGTCGGTGGCCGAGGCCAGGGCGGTGTTACAGGCGCTGACCGCCGAGCAGGCCTACACGCCGGCCGTCGCCGCCCGGCTGTCCCGGGTGCTGACCCGGCCGCTGCCACCGGACCCGCGGCAATCGCACGCGCACGCCCGGCTGGCCGCCGACCTGGCCGGCCACCCCGTCCGGGGCCTGCTCAACGCGGCAGGCGAGGATCTGGTCGAGGACTACGCCTGGCTGGCCGGGTGGCTGCGCAAGAGCCCGGCCCAGCTGCCCGACGTGCTGATCGAGCAGTACCCGACGCTGCATCCGACGGTGCGGCGGTACCTGCTCGGCCGGCTGGTGGACCTGCTGCCCGGGCTCGGCCCGCGCCGGCTGGCCGGCCTGCTCGCCACCGCGCCGGTCGACGTGCTGGATGCGTACCTGAGCCAGCTCGGCGCCCTGCTCCAACCGGCCGGGCCGGACCTGGCCGGTGCCGCGCATGCCGTCCAGGTCGGCCAGCGGTTGCGCCCGACCGCCCCGGCCCGCGCCGACCGGGTCGAGGCCGCGCTGGCGGCCGCGCTGGCCGGCTGGCACCGCCGCGACCTGGACGCGCTCAGCGACGCGATCGAGCTGGTCGGCGAGCCGGTCGCCGCCGAGTTCGCCGCCTGGCGGAAGCGGGAGCTGCCCGGCGGGCTGACCCGCCGGCTCGGGCCGCTGCGCCGCCGCCGGCCGGAGCCTGGCTGATGTGCTTCCTCATCCCGCTGGCGGTCGTGGCCTACGTGGCCGGCCTGTTCGTCGTTTTCGTGCTCGCCGGCCCGCCGCTGATCGTGCTCGGCGCGGTCGGGTTCGGCCTGTTCCTGGTCGTCGGCTACGGCTGGGTGCTGGCTGACGTGCTGGGCCGGTCGACGCCGCGCCGGCCGGCCGCGGTGCCGGTGGTGCCGAGCGCGGCCACCGCGACGCAGGAGCCGGCCTACCGGCACTACCTGTTCGGGCAGGCCCTGGTCGATCTCTGGCAGGTGCTGCGGACCGCGGCCGGCCAGTGCCGGCAGTGGGTGCTGACGCTGGCCCGGGGAATCAACCGCAGCTGCTTCAGCGACGCGACCCACACCTGGTTCACCTGGCCGTTCGGGGTGCTCGCCTGGGCCGCGCTGGTGTTCGGCACGGCCGGCGGCGCGCTGCTGGTGGGGCTGGTCGCCGGCCTGCACGTGCTGCTGGTCGGGGTGCTGCTGGGGATCGGGCTGACGCTGATCCAGCTGCTGCGGCTCGCCGACACCGCGGTGCTGCGGGTGCGCCGGATCCGGGTCACCTGCCCGCACTGCTACGTTCCGATCGGCTACCCGTCGTACCGCTGCCCCGGCTGTTCCACCGTGCACAAGGACGTCCGGCCCGGCCGGTACGGCGTGGTGGCGCGGGTCTGCCAGTGCCGCACCCGGATCCCGACCCTGATCGTGCTCGGCAGCCACCGGCTGGACGCCGTCTGCCCGTCCTGCCGGAAGCTGCTGGCCGACAACACCGGCACCGCCAGCGAGGTGGTGCTGCCGGTGTTCGGGGCGACCGCGGCCGGCAAGACCCGGCTGATGCTGGCGCTGGTGATGGCGCTGGCCCAGCAGATCGCGCCCGGCGACGGGGTGCAGTTCGCCGACGCGGACACCCGGCGCCGGTACGACGAGGGCAAGGCCGTGGTCGGCAGCGGCCGGGCCACCCGGGCGACGCTGACCGCGCTGCCCAAGGCGTACTCGCTCTACCTCAAGCCGCCCGGCGGCGGCCGCCGGCTGGTGCACCTGTTCGACTCGGCCGGCGAGCGGTTCGTCGCGTCCGAGCAACTGCAGGAGCTGCAGTTCCTCCGCGTCGCCGGGGCGCTGCTGTTCGTCCTCGACCCGCTCACCGTGCCGGCCTTCTGGGACCGGCTGAGCGCCGCCGAGCAGGCCCGGCTGCGCGGCGAGCGGGCCACCGTGGCGCCGGACTTCATCTTCGCCCAGGTGCTGGAGAACGTCCGCGGGATGGGCCTGCGCACCAACCGGGTCCGGCTCGGCGTCGCGATCAGCAAGGTCGACCTGATCCGCGACACCGCCGCGTTCGACCCGCCCGGCCTGACCAGCGACCACCTCGCCGGCTGGCTCACCGACCGGCTCGAGCAGGGCAACCTGGTCCGCGGCCTGCGGCACCACTTCGCCGAGGTCCGCTTCTTCCCCACCGCCGCCGTCGCCACCGCGTCCGGCCAGGTCGACGCCAGCGTCATCACGCTGGCCGAATGGCTGCTCGGCAGCCGCCGCCCGAACGCCGTCAGCACCGCCGGAGGCCGGCCCTGAAAACCGCCGTCCCCTACCGCCGCTGGCGGCTGGCCGTCCTCGTCCTCGTCGCGGTCCTGTTCGCCGTCGCCGTGACCCTCACCGCCGTCCTCCTCGGCCCCGCCCTGGCCACCTGGCTACGCGATCTCCTGCCCTGACCCGGCCCGGCCGGCCCGGCGCCGACCGAACACGGACTGTCACCTATCTGACTGATTGTTGCCCTAAAGGGCTCGGCGCGTCGGTGGGGTGGGCGTGGGTGGTCTGGGAGAGTGGGTGAATCAGGCGAGGAGGGGTGGGTATGTCGTGGTTGTCCGAGGGGTTGCGGGAGCGGCTGGCCAAGCCGAATCCGGCGGTGATCGCGACGCTGGGGGCGGACGGGCAGCCCATCTCGGTCGCCACCTGGTACCTGCTGGACGGTGAGCGGCTGCTGGTCAACATGGATCACCGCCGCAAGCGGCTCAGCCACCTGCGGCGCGACCCGCGGGTCTCGCTGACCGTGCTGGACACCGACGACTGGTACACGCACATCAGCATCCAGGGCCGGGTGACCGAGCTGGCCGAGGACACCGACCTGGCCCAGATCGACCGGATCGCCACCCACTACACCGGCCGGCGCTACCAGATCCGCGACCGGGGCCGGGTGAACGCCTGGATCGAGGTCGACCGCTGGCACGGCTGGGGCGCCGCCCGGGCCGCGGGCTAGTACCGGGCTGGTCCCGCGCGGCCTTCGCCCGGCCGGCGGGCCGCCGGGGTCGCGAACCAGGGCGAGCGTTGGTGGCGGTGCTAGGAGCCTTGCGAGTAGCTGCGGCCCTTCCAGCGGGCGCCGCGGCCGAGGTAGTGCTGCCGGGCCGAGTCGACGGTCATCGCCAGGTAGAGCGCGGCGGTGACCGGCAGCAGCAGTGCGGCGGCGGCCGGCTGCCGGTGGTAGCGCAGCGTCGGCAGGTAGCTCGCGGCCATCAGCAGCCAGGTCGCGGCGCCGACCGCCAGCAGCGGGCCGTTCCACCCGCCGGCAACCACCGCGACCAGTGGCAGGCCGAAGATCAGCGCCAGCCCGAGCACGGTGCCGGCCAGCAGCAGCGGCGAGTAGCGCAGTTGCGTGTAGGCGCTGCGCGCGACCATCTGCCACAGCGCGTCCAGGTCGGGATACGGCCGGACGCTGCGCACCTCGTCGGCCAGCCCCAGCCAGGTCCGCGCGCCGGAGCGTTTCAACGCCCGGGCCAGCGCCACGTCGTCGATTACCGCGCCGCGGATCGCCGCGATCCCGCCGGCCCGGTGCAGGGCCGACCGCCGGACCAGCATGCAGCCGCCGGCCGCCGCCGCGGTCCGGGCGCCCGGCCGGTTGCTCCACCGGTACGGGTACAGCAGCGCGAAGAAGTAGCCGAACGCGGGGACCAGCAGCCGCTCCCAGTTCGTCGCGATCCGCAGCCGGGCCAGCTGCGAGACCAGGTCCAGCCGGTTCGCGACCGCGGCGGTGACCAGGGCGGTCAGCGAGCCGGGTGGGTGCGCGATGTCGGCGTCGGTGAGCAGCAGGTGGTCGACCTCGCCGGCCGCCTCGACGCCGGCCCGGACCGCCCAGAGCTTGCCGGTCCAGCCGGGCGGTGGTGGGCCGGGGTGCAGCACGGTCAGCGGCAGTCCACCCGCCGCGCCGAGCGCGACCGCCAGCGCCCCGGTGCCGTCGGTGGAGTCGTCGTCCACCAGGATCAGCCGGGCCGGGCCGGGGTAGTCCTGGCCGAGCAGGGTGGGCAGGCTCGCCGGCAGCATGTCCGCCTCGTTCCGGGCCGGGACCACGATCGCCACCGACGGCCAGGCCGCCGGCGGCGCGCCGGCCGGCAGCCGCAGGTCAGCCCGCCAGAACAGGCCGCGGCAGCACACCAGCCAGACCCAGGCCAGCAGGGCCACCACAGCCGGCACGAGCAGCACCACCCCAGCCTGCCACCGCCGCGGCAGCACACCAGCCACACCCGGACCAGCGGCGCCGCCAGAGCCGGCACGAGCAGCACGCCAGCCTGCCACCGCCGCGGCAGCACACAAGCCAGACCCCAGGCCGGCAGTACCTCCCCAGCCTGTCTGTCGCGGCTGCCACAATCGGGCCCTATGACCTGGTTGGACGACACCGGGGTGGTGACCCTGCCCGGCGGTGTCCTGGTGCGCGGCCGGCGGTTGTCGGCCGAGGCCAGTCCGGCCGACTTCGCGCTGGTCCTGGCGGCCGGGCCGATCCCGCCGTGGCCGCACCGGCGGGTCCGCTGGCCGGACTTCTGGATCCCGACCGATCGCGCCGACGCGCTGGCCGCGCTGCACGAGGCGCACCGCCGGGCGCACGCCGGCGAGCGGGTCGAGGTGGCCTGCCACGGCGGCGTCGGCCGGACCGGGACCGCGCTCGCCGCGCTGGCCATCCTGGACGGCCTCACCCCTGCGGACGCGCTGGCCTGGGTCCGCCGCGACTACAACGCCCGCGCCGTCGAGACCCCCTGGCAACGCCGCTGGCTGCGCACCGTCCGCTGAGGGCGTCGGACGGATCCTCGGCGGCGGGGGTGCCGCTGCTGTCGGTGGGTGGGTCGGGTCAGGTCGTTGTCGCCGGCGGCGAGTCGATGCTGTCGGACGGGGTGTTGTGGACAGCTGCGGCGGGGTGGCCGGTCTCGACGGTGTCGAAGCCCGGGAAGTAGCCGTTGAGGACCTGGCCGGCACGTTCGATGAGGGCGGTGGCGGTGAAGGGTTTGTCGATCAGCGTGGCGTCGAGGCCGAGTCTGCCTTGGGTGGCCCCGCGCGGCTGCGCGTAGCCGGACATGTAGAGAACGGCGAGGCCGGGTCTGAGTTGGCGGAGTCTCGCGGCGACCTCCTGGCCGAGCATGTTGGGCATGACGACGTCGGTGACGAGCAGGTGGATTTCGCCGTCGTGCTGCGCGGCGAGCGCGAGCGCGTCCCGGCCGTCAGCGGCGGTGAGCACGTGGTAGCCGCTCTGGGTGAATATCCGCCTGGTGACGTCGCGGAGGGCTTCCTCGTCCTCGACGATCAGGACGGTTTCGCCCTTGGGGCGGCGTTCGTGGGTTACGGGTTCCCGGACCGGTGCGGGGCGTTCGTCGGTCACCGGGATCATGATGGTGAAGGTGGTCCCTACCCCGGGCTGGGAGTGGATGTCGATGGTGCCGGCGGTCTGGGTGACGATGCCGTAGACGGTGGCCAGGCCCAGGCCGGTGCCCTTGCCGTCGGCCTTGGTGGTGTAGAACGGCTCGAAGGCGTGTTCGCGGACGTCGGCGGGCATGCCGGTGCCGGTGTCGCCGACCCGGAGCCGGACGTGCCGGCCGGGCCGCAGCGCGGAGTCGGCGGCCAGGAAGTCGGCCTCGATGACGATGTTCGCGGTGTCGATGGTCAGCACCCCGCCGCCGGTCATCGCGTCGCGGGCGTTGACGGCGAGGTTGACCAGGACCTGCTCGATCTGGCCGGCGTCGACCAGCACCGGCCAGGGCCGCCCGGCGAGCTTGGTGTGCAGGATGATCTCTTCGCCGAGGGTGCGGCGCAGCAGTTGCTCCACGTCGGCGACGATGCCGTTGAGGTCGAGCACCCGCGGTTGGATGACCTCGCGGCGGGCGAAGGCGAGCAGTTGGTGGGTCAGCGCGGCGGCTCGTTCGGCGGCCTGGCGGATCTGTTCGACGTCGCCGATGACCGCGTCCTTGCGGTTCCCGGGCCAGGAGCTCAGTTCGTCGACGACGAACGTGGCGTAGTTGAGGATCACCGCGAGCAGGTTGTTGAAGTCGTGCGCGACGCCGCCGGCGAGCTGGCCGAGGACCTCCAGCCGCTGACTCTGCTCCAGTTGACCCTGCAGTTGTTCCAGGTCGTCGTGGACCCTGGCCCGCTCGGCGTCGATCCCGACGTTGAACCGGTCCTCGGCGTCCTGGACCTGCAGGCGTTCCTTGGCCCGTTCGGCGCCCATCCCCAGCTGGAACCGATCCTCGGCGTCCTGGACCTCAACCCGCTCCTTGGCCCGCTCCCCGTCCATCCGGACCTGGAACCGATCCTCTTCCCGTTGGACCTGGGCCCGTTCGCCAGCGTCGTTGATCCGCACCAGCCCATCGGCGCGTTCGGAGTCCATCCGGGTCTGGAACCGGTCCTCGGCGTCCTGGACCTGAACCCGCTCCTTGGCCCGTTCGACGTCCATCTCCACCTGGAACCGGTCCTCGGCGTCCTGGACCTGAACCCGTTCCCTGGCCCGTTCGACGTCCATCTCCACCTGGAACCGGTCCTGCGCCTCCCGGTTGTCGATCTGGCGCTGATCCACCGCGGTCCCGAACTGGTCAGCGCCGCCGGCCAACCGCGAGACGATCATCGCACCGACGATCGTGCCGGCCGTGTCGACCATCGGCGTGATGGTCACCGGCACCGTGATCATCGTGTTGTCGCGACGGACCCGCTCGGTGCGGAACGGCGGCACCTTCTCGCCGGCCAGCACCCGCCGCAGGATCGCACTCTCCAGCGCCCGCCGCTTCGGCGGCACGAGAACATCCGCGGCCTGCCCGATCAGCTCCTCGGCGACGTAGCCGTACAGCCGCGCCGCAGCCGGATCGCAACTGGTGATCTCTCCCAACGGCGTTATCCCGATGACCGCGTCCGGAGCGGACCCGGCCACCACGTCCGGCTCCAGCCCGCCCACGACCGCGCCCGGCTCCCCGTCCCTGACCATGTCTGCCCTTCACGACCCTGCGCAGGACGCCGTCCGAATGACGCGGCCACACACCCGCAACGACCGCTACGGCGGCGCCAGAGCAGGTGCTCGACCGGCACCGGCATCGTGGGAGCGACCCTCGCTCGACCCTGAAGCGACCTTGGTGACCTTCCGTAGGGATCTATTTACTCTACGTACGCGTCTTGGTCACGTCTACGACAGGAATGACGCATCTACCCGCCAGGCCAGCTCGGGACCGCTTGATCGTCCCGACCGGTGGTCCGTGCCGGCCAACCCCCCCGGTATCCGGAAAGTCCCCGGAACCGCTCCCTGGCGCGGCTTCGTCCACTTGGCCGTGTCGTCGTTTCGGCGCCGGCAGCTACCCGGCGACGTACCGGATCGACGCTCCCGAACTACGCGGACCCGGCCGCCGTGTGCACCCACCAGGAAGCACGGTCACCCCCTGGTCCGACCAGCGGATAGGCTGACCGGCCCGTAGACTCGCCGTGCTCACCGAGGCGCGGAGGATGGCATGGGTGACGAGCGCCTCCTGCGGCTGTTCAGCCAGGCCGGCATGACAATGCGTGCGGTGCAGGCGGTGATCCTCCAGCAGCACGGGATCTACCTGGGCCAGGAGGGCCTGCTCGCGGTGCTGTGGGCCAGCGACGGGCAGACCCCGGGCGAGCTGGCCGCGCGGCTGGAAGTCAGCGTGCCGACCGTGGTCCGGATGGCCAAGCAGATGGAGGCCGGCGGTCTGCTGGTCCGCCGCCGGGACGGCCGGGTCGTCCGGCTCTACCTCACCCCGCGGGCGAAACGGCTGGAGCAGCCGCTCAAGGCCGATCTCGCCGTGCTCGCCGAGCAGGCCGTGGCCGGCCTCACCGCCGCCGAACACGACGTGCTGGAGCGCGCGCTGACCAGCGTCGTCGACCGGATGCAGGCGATGCTGGAGCAGCACGCCGAGTCGGGTCTGGGCTGAGCCGGCGGTAGGCTGGCGCGGGCCTGGCCGACCGGCCAGCGCCGGGGCGGCCCAGCGCCGGGCGGGCCCAGCGGGAGGGGTCGGGTGCCGGAACTGCGGGCCGACTGCGCCAGCTGTTTCGGGTTGTGCTGTGTGGTGCCGGCGTTCGCCGCCTCGGCCGACTTCGCGATCACCAAGCCGGCCGGCCGACCCTGCCCCAACCTGGCCGACGACTTCCGCTGCGGCATCCACGACCGGCTGGGCGCCAGCGGCTTCCCCGGCTGCACGGTCTACGACTGCTTCGGCGCCGGCCAGCAGGTCTCCCAGGTCACCTTCGGCGGCCGGGACTGGCGCGGCGGGGGCCCGGCGGCCGAGCGGATGTTCGCGGTCTTCCCGGTCATGCGCCAACTGCACGAACTGCTCCGGCACCTGACCGAGGCGCTGACCCTGCCGGCCGCCGGTCCCGGGCACGACGACCTGCGGGCCGCGCTGGCCGAGACCACCGCGCTCACCGGGGCCGGACCGGACGAACTGCTCGCGCTAGACCTCGCCGCGCACCGGCGCGCCGCGGCCGGCCTGCTCACCCGGGCCAGCGAGCTGACCCGGGCCGCTGCCCGGGCGGCGCCCCGGCCCGGTGCCGACCTGACCGAACGCCGGGCCGCGGCGGAACCCGAGCCGGGGACGAGCCGAGCTGCCGGCCGGCGGGCCGCGGGCCGGGTCTCCAGCGGGCCGGCCGGGACCGGCGGCCGGGCCGCGATGCTGGAGCGGCCCGGTGCGGACCTGATCGGCGCCCGGTTGCGCAACGCGGACCTGTATGGCGCGAACCTGCGCGGCGCGCTGCTGATCGGGGCCGACCTGACCGGCGCCGACCTCCGGGTGGCCGACCTGCTGGGCGCCGACCTGCGCGCCGCGAACCTGGCCGGGGCCGACCTCACCGGCAGCCTGTTCCTCACCCAGCCGCAGCTGACCGCCGCCGCCGGCGACGCCGGCACGAGGATCCCGGCCACCCTGGACCGCCCCGCGCACTGGACCGAGCCACCCCGCACCGTCGGCCGCCGGCGCACAACCGGCACCGGCACTGCCAGACCGCGGCCGCGGCGGCGGTAGCTCAGGCAGTCAGCGTTGTTCGGCCTTGGTGACGTCGCCGGCAGACCAGCTTCGCGGCGGACGCGTCCAGCACCGGCTGGACGGCGGCGTGCACCTGGTGGACCAGCGGACCCGGCCAGCGCCGGCGCCAGGGTGGGCAGTCAGCGTTGTTCGGCCTTGGTGACGTCGCCGACCGCCCAGTGCTCGGGCGGCACTTCGCGGACGATCACCCGGATGTTCTCGGCGGGCGGGTCCAGCACGGCCTGGACGGCGGCGTGCACCTGGTGGATCAGCTCGCGGATCGTCTCCGGCGGGCGGCCGGCGATGAGGTTGATCTCCACCAGCGGCATGTGGACCTCCGGTCACTCGCCTGCGGATACCCGCCCACCGTACGGCGAACAGCGGGTGGCCGCGCGCGCCACGACTTGTCGCGTCCGCCCCGGGGGCTGCCGTCGACCGCCCGTTTCGACAGCGGCGGCCCAGCCGGGATCGAGCCGATCGGATCGAGCTCGGGCGGGTCATCGAGGTTATCGAGCTCCGATATCGATACGGTGACTTGGCACCGGCACCAGGACAGCCGCAGTGAGTCCACTGTGTCTATCCACTTCGGACCTGCACGGATAGGAGGGATTGTGACCAGCGTCGCGCCGATCGAACCCGGGCCCGACTGGGCCGGCCGGGAACTGGCCCGCCGGGTCGGGCGGCCGGAGAACGTCCTCGGTTCGCGGCATGCCCCGCTGAACCGGTTCGCCGCCGGGCTCCGCCGGCTGCGCGCGACGGCCGGCAACCCCGGCTACCGGGAGCTCTCCCGCCGGGCGGACTACTCGGCGACCACGCTGTCGCAGGCCGCGTCCGGCGCCCGGCTGCCGAGCCTGGCGGTCACCCTCGCGTTCGTCCGCGCCTGCGGCGGGGACGAGACGCTGTGGGCGGCGCGCTGGCTGCAGGTCGCCCGCGAGTCCATGCGGCTGCCCGCGACGCCCCGCCGCCCGGTCGCCTGACCCGCCGGCGCTCGCCCCCGCGGGGGCCGCCGGCCAGCCCGGCCAGCCGCCGGCCAGCCCGGACGACCGCTGGTCAGCGCGGACACCCGCCGGCCAGGCCGGACAGCCGCCGGCCACCCCGGACAGCCGCCGGCCAGCCTGGGCAGCCGCCGGCCAGCGCGGACGGCTGGCGGGGGGTGCCGGTCGCGGCGGCTGTGGGAAGGTGGCCGCATGGCGTACCTGGGGCCGATGTTCGGGCCGGATGTCACCTTCCTCGGCGTGCCGCGCTGCGACCTGGACGACCGGGCCGCGCTGGATGCGGCGGACGCGGTGGTGCTCGGTGCGCCGTACGACGCCGGTGCCTCGTACCGGGGCGGGGCCCGGTTCGGGCCGCAGGCGATCCGGATGACCGACTACCTGTCCCACAACGCGTCCCGGCCGCACCTGGCGCTGCGGGTCGACCCGCTCGCCGACCTGACCGTGCTGGACGCGGGCGACGTGCTGATGCCGGCGGTCGAGGGCCGGCTGCCGCTGGACCGGTTGGAGGCCGCGGTGCAGGCGGTGGCCGAGGCCGGCGCGGTCCCGGTGATCCTCGGCGGTGACCACACGATCACCTGGCCGGACGTGACCGGCGTGGCCCGCGCGGTCGGCTGGGGCCGGGTGTCGGTGCTGCACTTCGACGCGCACGCCGACACCGGCGAGTTCCAGTTCGGCTCGCTGATCGGGCACGGGCTGCCGATGCGCCGGCTGATCGAGTCCGGCGCCTGCCGGGGCGACCGGTTCCTCCAGCTCGGCCTGCGCGGCTACTGGCCGGGGCCGGCCACCCTGGGCTGGATGGCCGAGCAGCGGATGCGCTCGTACGAGATGCATGAGATCGTCACCCGCGGCCTGACCGAGTGCCTGGCCGAGGCGTTCGAGATCGCCACCGACGGCTGCGACGGCGTGTTCCTGTCGGTCGACATCGACGTCACCGATCCCGGTTCGGCGCCGGGCACCGGCACCCCCGAGCCGGGCGGCTTCTCGCCCCGCGAACTGCTCGACACGATCCGCCGGATCGCGATCGAACTGCCGATCGTCGGCATGGACATCGTCGAGGTCTCGCCGCCCTACGACAGCGCCGACGTGACCGCCATGCTCGCCAACCGGGTCGTTCTGGAGATGCTGTCCGGCCTCGCCTACCGCCGCGCCGGCGGCACCTGGAAGACCATCCCGGCCACCCTGCTGGAGAACCGGCCCGCCGTCCCCGGCCCGACCGCGGAGAGTTGACCGCCCGGCCGCAGCTGATGGCCGCACCGGCGTCAATCGGTTGACCCACGCGGTCCGGGCCCCGGACGGCTAGGTTCAGTGGCGGAGATCGTCGAGCGGATGGGGGCGGAATGGAGCTGGGCCTGCAGGGGCGGGTGGCCGTGGTCACCGGGGCCAGCCGGGGCATCGGGCTCGCGGTCGTCCGCGGTCTGCTGGCCGAGGGTGCGCAGGTCGTCGCCGGCGCCCGCAAGACCTCGGCGGAGCTGGCCGAGCTCGCCGAGACCGGGCAGCTGCGGGTGGTCGAGGTCGACCTGGCCGAGCCGGCCGGGCCGGGCCGGCTGGTCGGCAGCGCCGGCGAGCGGGTCGACATCCTGGTCAACAACGTCGGCTCCGCGCCGGCCCGGACCGGGGGCTTCCTCGCGGTCACCGACGAGCAGTGGGTGGCGACGCTGAACCTGAACCTGCTGCCGGCGGTGCGGGCGACCCGCAGCGTGCTGCCGCTGATGCTGGCCGCCGGCCGCGGCGCGATCGTGAACATCAGCTCGGTCAACGCCGTGCTGCCGGACCCGGCGGTGATCGACTACTCCGCCGCCAAGGCCGCGCTGGCCAACTTCTCCAAGGCACTGTCCAAAGAGGTCGGCGCGAAGGGCGTCCGGGTCAACACGGTCAGCCCCGGCCCGGTCTCGACCGCGCTCTGGCTGGGCGCCGGCGGGGTCGCCGACACCGTCGCGCACGCCACCGGCCGCACGCCGGAGGAGATCGTGAACCAGGCCGCGCACGAATCCGTCACCGGCCGGTTCACCCGGCCGGAGGAGGTCGCCGACCTGGTGCTGCTGCTGGCCAGCGACCGCTCCGCCAACGTCACCGGCGCCGACATCACCGTCGACGGCGGCCTGATCCCGACCTGGTAACCGCCCCGGCACAATCCATCTCTCCTGAAACGGCCAGCCTCATGACCACCCCCGCAACCCCCGTCGTCTTCATCCACGGCCTCTGGCTGCACGCCAGCTCCTGGGCACCCTGGGTCGACCTGTTCGCCAGCGCCGGCTACGCCCCGATCGCGCCGGGCTGGCCGGGCATCCCGGACACGGTGGACACCGCCCGGGCCAACCCCGACTCGATCGCCGACCATGGCATCGACGATGTGACCAAGCACTACGCGGCGATCATCGAGGGGCTGCCGCAGCCACCGATCCTGATCGGGCACTCGTTCGGCGGCATGATCGCGGAGAAGCTGCTCGGCGAGAACCGCGGCGCGGCCGCGATCGCCATCGACGCCGCGCAGATCAAGGGCGTGCTGCCGCTGCCGCTGTCCTCGCTGCGGGCCACCCTGCCGGTGTTCAAGAACCCGGCGAACAAGCACCACGCCGTCTCGCTGACCGCCGAGCAGTTCCGGTACAGCTTCGGCAACGCGGTCAGCCCGGAGGAGTCCGACGAGCTGTTCGACCGGTGGACGATCCCGGCGCCCGGCAAGCCGCTGTTCGAGGCCGCCGCGGCGAACTTCTCGCCGCACTCGCCGGCCAAGGTCAACACCGACAACGCCGACCGCGGCCCGCTGCTGCTGATCATGGGCGGCCAGGACCACACCGTTCCGGAGGCGATCACCAAGTCCACCCTCAAGCAGTACCGGCACTCCGACGCGGTGACCGAGCTGCTCGAGTTCGCCGACCGCGGCCACTCGCTCACCATCGACAGCGGCTGGCGCGGCGTCGCCGACGGCTGCCTGGCCTGGCTGAAGAAGCAGTCGCTGTAGGCCATCGCGCCCGGGCTGGCCGGACGGCCAGCCCGGGCGGGCTCAGCCGGCCTGACTGAGTCGGCCGGCCCCGGCCGGTGCCGCCGCGGGGCTCAGCTGGGCCTGCACATGCGCCTACACCACCTGCCGGGCGGCGTACTGGTCCGGCGTCTCGCAGCACTGCCGCGGCACCGCCAGCTCGAACGGGCGGACGCTAAAGCCGGTCGGCAATCGCCCGGTCACCGGCCGGTGACCTGGCCATGAACACCGAACACCCGTTCCGGCCGTAGGCTCGCCGGGTGGACGGCGCGGTGCGGCGACGACCCGGCCGGCCCGGGCCGGCCGCCGGGGTGGCCGGGTGACCCGGCCCGGTCCCCGTCCGCCCGCGCCCGGGCCGGGCGAGCTGGTCGGCCGGGACGATTCGGTGGCCGCGCTGGCCGCGCTGGTGCGGGCGGTGGCCCGCGGCCGCGGCGGTGCCGCCTGGGTGGTCGGCGAGCCGGGTATCGGCAAGTCCGCGCTGCTGGCCGCCGGCCTCGATGCCGCCGAAGGGCTCGGCTGCCGGGTCTTCCGGGCCGCGGCGGACGAGCTGGGCCAGCGTTTCCCGCTGCGGCTGCTGCTGGACTGCCTGCAGGTGCTGCCGGGCGCCGCCGACCAGCCCCGGCAGGAGATCCTCGCGCTGCAGCGGGCCGGCGGCCCGGCCGGCGCGGCCACCACCGCCGACCCGGTGCCGGCCATCGTGGACCGGCTGCTGGAGCTCGTCGACCGGCTCTGCGCCGAGGCCCCGGTCGTCCTCGTCCTGGACGACCTGCAGTGGGCCGACCCGGACAGCCTGCTGGTCTGGGGCCGGCTCGGCCGGCTGCTCAAGCAGCTGCCGCTGCTGCTGGCCGCCGCGTACCGGCCGGTGCCGCGGCGGCCGGAGCTGATCCAGCTGCGCCGGCAGGCCGCCGCGGCGGACGCGGTGGTGCTCGAGCTGGCCCCACTGCCGCCGGACTCGGTCGCGGCCATGGTCGGCGACCTGCTCGGCGCCGGCGCGATCGGGCCGCGGCTGCGGCAGGCCGTGCAGCGCGCCGCCGGCAACCCGCTCTACGTCCGCGAGATGGTGGACGCGCTGACCCGGGAGGGCCGGGTCGTTGCCGGCGGCGGCAGCGCCGACCTGGCGGCCAACCCGGCGACGCAGCGGGTCGAGCCGGTCGGCGTGCCGATCTCGCTGTCGGACGCGATCTCCGACCGGCTCGGCTTCCTGTCCGACCAGGCGCTCAGCGTGCTGCGCGCGGCGGCCCTGCTCGGCACCGAGTTCTCGGTCACCGACCTGGCCGTGCTGCTGGACCGGCGGGTGGCCGAGCTGGCGCCGGTGATCGAGGAGGCCGCCGCGGCCGGGGTGCTGGTCGAGTCCGGGGTGCGGCTGGCGTTCCGGCACGCGCTGATCCGCGAGGTGCTGTCGGACCGGACGCCGGCCGCGCTGCGGCTGGCGCTGCACTGGCAGGCGGCCCGGACGCTGGCCACCGCCGGCGCCACCGCCGAGCGGGTCGCGCAGCACCTGCTGGCCGCGCTGCCGGCGACCGCGGACGCCGACGCGGGCGGGGTGGACGGCTGGGTGCTGGACTGGCTGTCCGGCCCGGGCCAGGTGCTCGGCAGCCGCAGCCCGCAGGTGGCCGCCGAGCTGATCAGCCGGACGCTGGCGCAGGCCGCGCCGGAGGAACCGCGGCGGGAGGAGCTGCA
Organism: uncultured Actinomycetota bacterium; assembly: GCA_963714145.1. Lineage (GTDB taxonomy): Bacteria > Actinomycetota > Actinomycetes > Mycobacteriales > CADCTP01 > JBBWZH01. Next base: position 2,416,410 of record OY970235.1, read on the forward strand.
GGCCACGCTCGCCGGCCTGCTGGTGCTGACCGGCAGCCGGGAGGAGGCGATCCGGCTGGCCGAGCGGGTCCGGGCCAGCACCCGCGACCCGGCCCGGTCGGCCGAGCTGACCTGGACGCTGGCCTGGGGCCTGATCAACCTGCAGCGGTACGACGAGGCCGGCGTCGCGGTCGCCGCCGCGCTGCGCGAACCGGGCGCCGGCCCGATCTGGACCGCCCGGCTCGACGCGCTGCGCCGCACCGTCGACGTCACCCGGTCCGTGTACGACACGCCGGCCGCGCGGGCCACCCTGGCCGCGGCCGAGGCGGCCGGCGACCTGATGGCGGTGGCGCTGGCCAGCAACGCGCTGTGCGCGATGCTGGCGTACGCGGAGCTGCCGATCGAAGCGCTGGCGGTGATCGAGCGCGGGCTGGCCCGGTTCGGCGACGGGCCGGAGGCCGCCGACCTGCGGCTGCTCATGCTGCACAACCGGATGGCCCTGCTCGGCTCGCTGGACCGGGTGGCCGAGGCCGACGCCGCCGCCCGCGAGCTGCTGACCATGGCCGAGCGGACCGGCGGCCAGCACCGGCTGGCCGGCAGCCGCGGCGGCGTGGCCGAGCACTACTACCAGGCCGGCCGCTGGGACGACGCGCTCACCGTGCTGGACAGCACGGTCGACGGCGACGTCCCGGCGGCTGGCCTCTACCTGCTGATGCGGGACGGGTTGCAGGCGCTGATCGCGGCCCGCCGGGACGACTGGCCCACCGCCGAGGCCCGGCTCGCGGCGGCGGCCGACCTGCCGCTGTCACCGGGCAGCAGCGCCACCAGCCACGCGCAGTACCTGCTGCTGGCGCGGGCGTTCCAGGCCGAGCGCACCGGCCGGCCGGAGCAGGCGCTGGCCGTGCTCGCCCCGCTGCTGGACCCGGGCATCTACGCGGAGCTGGCCGACCGCCGGCTCTGGCTGCCGGACGTGGTGCGGCTGGCGCTCGCGACCGGCCAGGTCGAGATCGCCCGGGTCGCCGCCGCGGCGGCCGGCAGCGACGCGGCAGCGGTGCCCGCGGCGCCGAGCCGGGGCGCCGCCGCGGAACACTGCCGGGCGCTGCTGGCCGCCGATCCCGCCGCGCTGCTCGCTACCGCCGGCGCCTACCAGGGCCTGGGCCGGGTGGCCGAGCGGGCGCAGGTGCTGGAGGACGCGGCGGTGCTGCTGGCCGCCGCCGGGGACGTGGCCGCGGCCCGCGCGCCGTACGCCGACGCGGTCGAGGTGTACGGCTCGCTCGGCGCCGAGTGGAACATCCTGCGGATGGAGGGCCGGCTGCGCCCGTACGGGCTGCGCCGGGCCCGGCCGCGGCAGCGCCGGCCGACCACCGGCTGGGCCGCGCTCACCCCGAAGGAACTGGACATCGCCCAGCTGGTCGCGGACGGCCTGCCGAACCCGGACATCGCCGCCCGGATGTTCCTGTCCCGGCGCACCGTCGAGGTGCACGTCTCGCACATCCTGACCAAGCTCGGCGTCCGCTCCCGTCTGGAGATCGCCCGAGCCGCCGCCCAGCAGCTGTAGACCCCAGCCCAGCGGTCCGAGGCTGATACCGGGGTTGGGCGCTGGCTCAGCAGGCGTCCGGGAGCGGTTGACCAGCCGCTCCCGGACGCCAGGCCGTCGCCCCGCCGGCGGCCCGCTGGTTCAGCTCGACGGCCAGCCGCCGCAGCGCCCAGTAGAGCCTGGACTTGACCGTGCCGACCGGAACGCCGAGCGCCGCCGCCGCTTCGGCGCAGGTGCGGTTGGCGAAGTACACCTGGCGCAGCACCGCCCGGTGCGCCGGGTTGAGCCGGTTCAACGCGTCGGACACCAGCACCGACGTGACCACCTCGTCGGCGTGGTCCGGCACCTGCCGGGAGGCCGCCGCCGAAGCGCACACCTCGGTCGGGCGGGACTGCCGGGCCCGGTTCCGGTCGATCGCGATGTTGCGGGCGACCGTGCTCAGCCAACCCCAGACCGACCCGCCGGTGCCGAGCGCGTCCGCGTTGTGCCAGGCCCGCAGCATCGTCTCCTGCACCACGTCCTCGGCCTGCTGCTGGTCCGGCACGTAGCGGCGCAGGTAGCCCAGCAGCGGCAGCCGGTGCTCGGCGTACAGCGACCGGATGACCGCCTCAGCCGGCCCGCCGTCGGAGCCTGAGCCGGTCCCAGTCCCGATGCCGGTGGCTGCGCTGGTCCCGATGCCAGCGGCGGGGTCGGTGCGGGAAGGCTGCGCGGTGCCCATGGCTGACAGCGTCGTCCGGCCGGACCACCGGCACATCAGTGAAGTGACGTATCTATGGGGTTGCCCGATCGGGCCCTCACGTAGCCGGTAGCCGCCGCGGTGCCAGCTATGCGCGCGTGTTGACGGATATCGGTATGACGGGCGGCCTGGCGCCGAACCGCTACCGACCTAGCATCGATTGGCTCCTTAACTCCCAGTTAAAGAGGTTTTGACCGACCTTAGGGACGACCGGGAGCCTCGATATTGACGCTGTGCGGCCGCACCCGCGCGGGGCGGCCGTGGGGAGGCTGGTGTCGCGATGCCGCGTTCAACGATGTCCCCGACGACCTCGCGTGGCCGCACCACGCGCTGGCCCGGCGGCCCGGGCTGGCCGGGCCGCCGGGGCCGCCGGGGCCGGCGGCCCGGCTGGTCCGCCGGCAACCTCGGCGTGCTGCTGCTGGCCGTCGCGGTGACGATCGGGCTGCTGCCGGCGCAGGCGCTGGCCGCGCCGGCCGGCGCCGCCGTGCCGGCCGCGCCGGCCGCGGTGCCGGCCGCCGATCCGCATCCGGCGGACGTGGTGGTCAACGGCTGGGGCGACGGCGCCGGCTACCACGTCGCGGTCGGCACGGCGAGCAGCGGGTACGCCTGGCGGGAGTTGGCCGTGCTGCGGCCCGGCGCCATCGACGCCGCCTCCTGGACCGGCTACCAGTGCGTCTCCGGCGACGGCCGGTATGCCGCGGTGGCGGTGCTGCCGATGGGCGCGGTGAACCTGGCCGCCGCCCGCGACCACGGCGCGTTCGCGTACTCGGTCGACCTGCGCACCGGGGCGGCGCGGGCGCTGGCCACCGGCGTCGGGCTGAAGTACCACTCCCCCGGCTGCGGCACCGGCACGGCCGCCGAGTTCACCCTGAACCCGGGCACCGACGAGGCGACCACCCGGGTACTGACCGTGGATCTGGCCGCCGGTCGGGTCACCCGGGCGACCACCGTGGCCGGCCAGGTGACCTCGGTGGTGCCCACCGCCGCCGGCCCGGTCGGCGTGCTCGGCGTGACGCTGGTGCGCATCGCCGAGACCGGCGCCGGCGCCGGCAAGCCGATCCGGCTGGCCACTGTGGACGGTCCGGCGTACGACCTGCGGCCGACCGCGGACGGCGGCGTCGCGTTCCTCAGCACGAAGTTCGGCGGTAAGAGCGCCACGCTCTGGCAGCAGTCCGGCAGCGGGCTGACCGCGCTGGCGACCGGCCCGGTGGCGACCGCCGGGCTGTTCCAGGGCCGGGCCGGGCGTCCGGTCGCGGTCGGCCTGGGTGGCCTGCCCGCCGGCTCCGGCCTGGTGCAGGTGAACGCGGGTGGCCTGCCGGACGGCGCCGAGGCCGTGTCGCTGGACGGCACGATCGCGCTGACCACCGGCGGGACGGCCGCGCCGGCCGCGCCGGTGCTGCTGGACACGGCGGCCGGCCGGGCGGTGCAGCGGCCGGCGCCGACCGGGGGCGGTCGACTGTCCACTGTGGCCCCACCGGCGGCGCCGGCGGCCGACGGTGCGGTGCCGGCGAAGCTGGCGGCGGCCGGGGTCGCGCCGGCGGTGGCGCAGACGCCGAAGTGCGCGGTGCCCCGGCTGGCCGAGAACCGGCAGGTCATGCAGCCGTTCCCGAACCAGATCGACTGGGCCGCGCAGATGTCCGAGCAGGGCCTGCTGACCGGCTCGCTGGGCCGGCCGGCGAACTACGCCAACATGGGGCTGGCCGCGTACGCGGCGAACAGCGACTTCGGGAAGATCTCGCTGCACCACCCGGCCAGCGACACGTGGAACTCGGTGCCGCGCTCGGTGTACGAGGCGATCATGGCGCAGGAGTCGAACTGGTCGCAGGCGTCCTGGCACGCGCTGCCCGGTATCGCCGGCGGGCCGCTGGTGTCCAGCTACTACGGCGCGGGCGGCGGCATCACCTCGATCGACTACGCCAACGCCGACTGCGGCTACGGCGTCGGCCAGGTCACCACCGGCATGTCCACCGCCGAGACGATCTACTCGGCGAACGGCAAGACGAAGATCGCGGTCGACTACGAGGAGAACATCTCCGCCGGCCTGCAGATCCTGGAGAACATCTGGAACCAGCTCTTCGACTCCGGCATCACCGTGAACGGCGGTGACCCGCGCTACCTGGAGAACTGGTTCTTCGCGACGTGGGCCTACAACACGGGCATCCAGCCGACGGCGAAGTTCGGCAACACCACCGGCTGCACGCCGAGCCCGACCTGCACCGGCCCGGACGGCACCTGGGGCCTGGGCTGGTCGAACAACCCGATCAACCCGGACTACCCGCCGGGCCGGCCGCCGTTCCTGCGCGACTCGTACGGGGACGCGGCGCACCCGTCCCAGTGGTCGTACGAGGAACGGATCATGGGGTGGATGGGCCGGTCGATCATCCGGCTGAACCACAACGCGTACGCGACGCCGACGTATCACAACGCGTCGTGGCTGCAGGTTCCGGACAAGGCGCTGTTCTGCTCGGCGGACAGCCGGTGCAACCCGACCGACCCGGCCGGCGCGTACTGCACGCTGAGCGACTTCGAGTGCTGGTGGCACCAGCCGGTCTCCTGGGTCGACTGCTCGACCAGCTGCGCGACGGCTGACTATTCAGCGGGGTCCGGGTCGTCCGAGCCGGCGCCCGGCGCCGACCCGCACCCGCCGACCTGCTCGCTGGACGGGTCGAAAGTGCCGACCACATCGAGCGGGCCGCCGATCATCGTGGACGAGTCGCAGTCCCAACCACCGCTGAACCTGGTCGGCTGCGGCAGCCCGAACTGGTCGCAGGGCGGCAGCTTCGCCTACTCGTACGGGACGAACAGCAACGGCGACCCGATCGGCGCCATCGACACCCACCAGGCCGGCGTCGGCTTCGGCGGGCACATCCTCTTCACGCACACCGAGAGCGGCGCCAACCCGGACGTCGTCAACACCGGCACCTGGACCCCGAACCTGCCGAAACTCCAGTACTACAAGGTGAAACTGCACATCCCGGCGACCGGCGCGTCGGCGACCGCGGTGGTCTACAACATCTTCCCCGGTGGTGGGGCCAGCCCGTGGAAGATCCGGGTGAACCAGCACTGGGAGTCCGAGCAGTGGGTCACCATCGGCACGTTCGCGATGGAGAACGGCGCCAAGGTCACCCTCTCCAACGCGTCCGGCGACACCGCCGCGAGCGACAGCAACCTCGCCGACTTCGACGTCGCCTACGACGCGATCGCGTTCGTCCAGATGGGCGGGACGCCGGGCAAGCCGATCGGCGGCCCGCCGCAGGTGATCGACGCGCCCAAGGGCAGCAACCCGGCCTGGGTGCAGTGCGGCTGCATCCGGCGCACCGCCGGCGACCCGGTCGACACCTCCACCGGCTACTTCGGCGAGACGTTCACCGACCTGACGACGCCCGGCCGCGGCCTGCCGCTGAACTTCACCCGGACCTACGCGGCCGCGCTGGCCGACCCGGCCGGCCCGAACGCCGCGTCCGTCCTCAACGGACCGTTCGGTTTCGGCTGGACCTTCTCCTACAACCTGTCCACGGTCACCGACGGAACCACCGGCAACGTGGTGATCAAGCAGGAGGACGGCTCGCAGGTGCCGTTCGTGAACTCGGCCGGCACGTACGCGCCGGCCGCGCCGCGCTACAACGCGACGCTGGTGAAGTCCGGCACGACCTACGTCTACACGCGACGGTCCAAGCAGGTCTACACGTTCGACGTGGCCACCGGGCGGCTGCTGGCCGAGACCGACCTGCCCGGCACCCGGGCCAGCACCCCGTACGCGACCACGCTGGCGTACGACGCGTCGGGCCACCTGTCGACCATCACCGACCCGGCCAGCCGCCGGTACACGCTGACCTGGACCGGCGCGCACATCACCGGCCTGTCCGACACCGCCGGCCGGACCGTCAGCTACGGCTACAGCGCCGCCGGTGACCTCACCGACGTCTTCGGCGTCGGCACCACCCGCAGCCCGAGCCTACTCAACGACGACCACACCGTCTTCGGCTACACCACGACGCACCTGCTCAACTCGGTCCGCAACCCGAGCGCCTTCGGCTCGACCGCGACACCGACACCGGTGGTGTCGATGGTCTACGACAGCTCGGAGCGGGTCACCGCGCAGACCGACCAGCTCGGCCACACCACCACGTTCGACTACGGTCCGAACGCGACACTCGGGCTGGCGGCCGGGCAGACCCTGGTCACCGACCCGGCCGGCCACAAGACGCTCGACACCTACGCCAACGGGCTGCTCACCTCGCAGACCAAGGGCTACGGCACCGCCGACGCGGGCACCTGGACGTACACCTACGACCCGGTGAGCCTCGGCGTCACCAGCATCACCGACCCGAACGGCGCCCTGCAGACCTTCACCTACGACGACCACGGCAACCAGACCTCGTCCAGCGACCCGCGCGGCTACACGACCACCAAGCAGTACGACGACCAGGACAACCTGATCACCGTCATCGACCCGACCGGCCTGCAGACCTCGTACGGCTTCGACGAGGCCGGCCACATCAAGACCGCGACCGGCAGCAACGACGGCAGCACCAGCTACGGGCTGCCGACCAGCATCACCCGCCAGCAGCTCGGGCAGAGCGCGGAGATCCCGGACGGCAACCCGCCGTCGGCCGCGGTCCGCACCACCAGCTACTTCTACGACGACGCGGCGCACCCGGCCGACCGGACCCGGGTGGTCAACGACCGCGGCTTCACCACCACCAGTACCTACGACGCGGCCGGCGATCTGGCCTCGCTGAAGAACGCCACGAACGACCTGGCCAGGTACGGCTACGACACCGCGCGCGGGCTGCGCACCTCGGCGGTGACACCGGCCGGGGTGGCCGCCGGCGTCGCCCCCGGCTGCACCCCGCCGGCCAAGGGCTGCAGCACGTACGCCTACGACGCCTGGGGTCACGTCACCACCAGCACCGACCCGCTCGGCCACACCACCCGGGCGACGTACAACGCGGACGGCAACCAGACCTCGGGCACCGACGGCAACAACCGCACGACCAGCTACAGCTACGACCTCGCCGACCGGCCGACCGTCACCACCCGGCCGGACAACACCACCGTGAAGACCGACTACAACCCGGACAACACCGCACTGGACACAGTGGACGGCGCGGGCCGGAAGACCACCTTCGGCTACGACAACCAGGGCGACCGGATCACCCGGACCGACCCCGGCAACCGCGTCACCCGGTGGCACTACGACGCGGCCGGGCTGGTCCGCACGGTCACCGACAACAGCAACCGGGTCACCACCTACGGGTACGACGTGGCCGGCGAGCAGACCACGATCAGCTACTCCGACGGCACCACCCCGAACGTCACCGCCAGCAGCTACGACGGCGCCGGCCGGCGCACCTCGATGACCGACGGCACCGGCACCAGCACCTGGGCGTACGACTCGTTCGGTGAGGTCAGCTCGCACACCGACGGGGCAGGCAGCACGGTCGGCTACAGCTATGACGGCGACGGCAACCTGCTCACGATCAGCTACCCGGGCGGCACCGGCCGCACCGTCACCCGCAGCTACGACAACGACGACCGGTACGCCTCGGTCAAGGACTGGAACAACAAGACCACCACGTTCGGCTACGACCCGGACGGCAACCAGACCACGACCAGCTATCCCAACGGCACGGTCGCGACGTCCACAGTGGACAACGCCGACCAGTTCACCGGCAGCACGCTCACGGCCGGCAGCACCACGCTGGCCAGCCTCAGCAGCCCGCGCGACAACGCCGGCCAGATCAGCGGCGAGACCCCCACCGGCGTGCCGGGCAGCGCACAGACCTACGCCTACACCGCGCTGGAGCAGGTGCAGAGCAGCACCGCCGGCGGCACCGTGACCAGCTACGGCTACGACGCCGCGGACAACCCCACCACGGTCGGCGCCGCCACCCAGACCTTCGACAGCACCGACCAGCTCTGCTGGAACAGCACCGCGACCCCGCCGGCCGGCCCGGCCTGCGGCACCGTGCCGACCGGCGCCACCACCTACACTTTCGACCCGCTCGGCGACCGGAAGACCGCCACCGCCGGCACCGCGGTGACCAGCTACGGCTACGACCAGGGCAACCGGCTGACCAGCTACACCAAGGCCGGCAGCACGGCCAGCTACAGCTACAACGGCGCCGGGCTGCGCACCGCCAAGACCGTCGGCGGCAGCACCACCCACTACACCTGGGACATCACCCAGAACCTGCTCTACGACGGCAGCACGGCCTACGTCTACGGGCCGGACGGGTCGCCGGTGGAGCAGATCGGCGCGGCCGCGAGCCTGTGGTACTACCACGACCAGCTCGGCTCCACCCGGGCGCTGGTCGACGCCAGCGGCGCGATCGCCGGCGGCTACGCGTACACGCCGTGGGGCGCGGTGAGCGTCCACACCGGAACGGCCACCACCCCGCTGCAGTTCACCGGCCAGTACACCGACGCCGAGAGCGGCCTGGTCTACCTGCGGGCCCGCTACTACGACCCGGCCACCGCGCAGTTCCTCACCATCGACCCGCTGGTCGAGATGACCCACAGCCCGTACGGGTACGTGGACGGCAACCCGCTCAACCGCACCGACCCGAACGGCCTGTGCGGGTTCTGGTGCAAGGTCGGCGTGGGCGCGATCGTCGGCGCGGTGGTGGTCGGCAGCATCGCCTGCGCGATCGCCGAGCCGTGCGGCGCGATCGAGCTCGGCGGCGGGCTGGCGCTGGCCGGCGGCGGCGGCCTCGGCCTCGGGCTGTCGATCTCGGTCAGCGGTGGGGTGGTCACCGCCGCGGGCGCGGGCGCCGCCGCGGGTGCCGGCGCCGGCGCGGTCTACTCGGTGGTCAACGACGGCGCCACCGGCAGCGGCTCGGACGACGGCAACGGTGACGACGAGGCCGACTGCACCGACAACCGGGACCTGTCCAACAACTACCAGGAGATGGCCGACCGGTTCCACGCCACCACCCGGCAGATCCGGGACGCCATCCACGCCGCCAAGCGCGACCCGATCGTGCGCAGCGGCAACATCCGCAACCCGGACGTCTCGGTCGACCTCGACACCGGCGAGATCTACATCAAACTGCCCGACGGCAGCGCGAGTGACGACTCGATCGGCAACATCTGGGACTACCTTCCGGACTGATGAACGACGACAACGCGCCCTGGGCGCAGTGCTCGCTGCGGATCGTGGCCGGGCAGCTGACGTCCGGTGAACTGGCCGCCCAGCTCGGCCGCCCCGGCTCCGGCCGGGGCGGCCCGGGCGCCCTGGGCTGGGTGACCGAGTTCGCCACCAACGACGTGCCGCTGGCCGACCAGCTCGGCATCGCCGCCGACTTCCTGCGCACCCACCAGGGCACCCTGCGGGCGCTGCCGCCCGGCGCCGACGTCAGCCTGCGGGTGTCCTGGACGCCCCAGCGCCCGCAGGACGGGCTGGCCCTCAGCACCGACCTGATCGCCCTGCTCGCCGCCGTCCACGGCTACCTACTGCTGGACACCCTCCTCGACTGAGCGCCGCGCCGTCCAGTCAGGACGCCGGGACCTTGTCGAGGAAGCCGAGGACGTGCCGCAGCCGGCCGTCCGCGGTGACCACGGCGACGTCGAAGCCGACCACGGTGGCTTCGTCGGCGCCGGTCGGTACCAGTTCCCAGCCGAACCGGACGACGTCGTGGTGTCCGTCCACAGTGGGCAGCGCGCGGAACTCGTGACCGGGGAACATCTCCCGGGCGCCGGCGATCACCGCGGCGACGCCGTCGTGGCCGGAGACGGTGGCCAGCGGGTCGGTGTAGGTGCCGTCCGGGGTCCACTGCGCGGCGATCGCCGCGCTGCGTGCGGCCGGGTCGGGCTCGTTCCAGGTCGCCAGGTAGCGGTCGACAATGCCGGCGTAGTCGGTCATGTCTGCGTCCTCTCGGTGGGATCCGTGTCGGTGACGCCGAGAAGACTCGCCCGCCCGGCCGCCGCCTGTCGATTACCCCGCAGGTAATCGACAGCCCGCACCCAACCCGGGCAGGCTGAGGCCCATGACCGTCACCGCCCGGCCGTTCGGTGAGCTGCTGCGGCAGTGGCGGGAGCGGCGCCGGCTGTCCCAGCTGGAGCTGTCGCTGACGGCCGCGGTGTCCACCCGGCACCTGAGCTTCGTCGAGACCGGCCGGTCGGCGCCCAGCCGGGAGCTGGTGCTGCAGCTCGCCGAACACCTGGACGTCCCGCTGCGGGAGCGCAACCGGCTGCTGCTGGCGGCCGGCTACGCACCGGTGTTCGGCGAGACCCCGCTGGACGCGCCGCGGATGTCGGCGGTCCGGGCGGCGGTCGGGCAGGTACTCGCCGGGCACGAGCCGTACCCGGCGGCGGTGGTGGACCGCGGCTGGAACCTGGTCGACGCCAACCGCAGCCTGGCCCTGCTGACCGACCTGGTCGACCCGCGGCTGCTCGCCCCGCCGGCCAACGTGCTGCGGGCCAGCCTGCACCCGGACGGCCTCGCCCCGCACATCGCGAACCTGGCCGAGTGGCGGGCGCACCTGCTGGCCCGGCTGCGCCGGCAGGTCGACCTGACCGCCGACCCGGGCCTGGAGGCACTGCTGGCCGAGCTGCGCGGCTACCCCGGCGGCCCGGAACTGCCGGCCCTGCCCGCGGCCGGCGAGATCGTCATCCCGCTGCGGCTCCGCGCCGGCGGCGGTGAACTGGCGTTCCTCAGCACCATCGCCGCCTTCGGCACCCCGCTGGACGTGACCGTCGCGGAACTGTTGATCGAGTCGTTCTACCCGGCCGACCCGGCCACCGCGGCGGCGCTGCGCGCCCGCGGCTGACGCCGCCCCATCCAGCGGGCGGCTTGCCTTGCTTCAGCACGGGCTGTCTGGTTCGGTCGGTTGTGGGCCGGCTTCCTGCGACGAAGGAGGAACGACAGTGCGTACCACTGCTCGGCGGCTTGGACTGCGGGTTTTCGCCCTGGTCGCCGCCGCCGCGTGCATCGGCACCGTGCTGGTCAGGGCCGCGTCCGGAGACGACGCCGGCCCGGCCCGGGCCGCCGACAGCCAGCCGGAGATCCGGCCGCTGGCCGCCGCGGCGCGGTTCAGCACGGTGTTCCCGGCCCCGGTCGGCGTCGAGGGGCTGACCGGCGACAGTCACGGCAACCTCTACACCGCCGGGCGCGGCGGCGACACCGGCTGCCCGGTCTGGCGGGTGCCGGCGGCCGGCGGCCCGGCCGTCGTGGTGGGCACGATCGCCGCCCCGTGTGGCCCGGCCGGGCTGGCGTTCGACGCGCGCGGCCGGCTCTACATCGGCAACGGCGCCAGCGTCGTCACGCTCACCCCGGACGCGGCCAACCCGCCGACCGCCACCGTGTTCACCGATGCGGTGGCCGGCGCGAACGGGCTCGCCTTCGACCGGCGCGGCAACCTCTGGGTCTCCGACGGCGGCACCGGGCAGGGCCGGGTCTGGCGGATCGGCCCGGACGGCCAGCCGCAGATCGTGTTCCGGGTCCAGCCGATGCTGAACGAGGTCAACCTGGTGAACGGCGTCGGCGGGGTCGGCCGCGATCCGCGCGGGCTGCCGCCGGGCCAGGTCACCGTCACGCCGAACGGCCGCACCGCCGCGGACACCGCCGGCTCGCAGCACATCGTGGCGAACGGGCTGGCCTTCAACGCCGACGGCAGCGTGCTCTACGTCGCCGACACCGCCCGCGGCGCGATCTGGCAGGTCAACCTGGACCGCCGGGGGAACCTGCGCAGCCCGACCGGCTGCGACGCCACGTTCAGCCCGGACACGCTCTGCCTGGACGACGTGTTCGTGGCGCACCCGCTGCTGGACGGTGCCGACGGCATCGCGCTGGACCGGGCCGGCAACATCTGGACGGCCGCCAACGAGCGCAACGCGGTCGTCGTGGTGACCCCGCAGCGGCGCGTCGTCGAGGTGTTCCGCAGCCCGGCCGACCCGGCCACCCGGCTGCGCAACACCGGCCCGATGGAGTTCCCGACCAGCCCGTTCCTGACCGGACGGACGCTCTGCGTGACCCAGTCGGACGGCTCCCGCCGGGACAACGCGCCGAACACCGGCGGCGAGGCCACCCCGACCGGCGCCGTCCGCGCCAAGGTCAACTGCCTGGACAGCCGGCTCCCCGCCGCCGGCCTGCCGGTGCCGATCGGCTGAGCCGCACGCCGTCCACAGTGGACGTTCCAACCGCGTCCACTGTGGACGGCGCCGGTCATTCCGAGCGGAGCGAGGTGGGCCGGGTGGCCTGCCGTACCGCGGGCAGGGTCAGCGCGGTGACCACGCCGACCACCGCGACCGCCGCGGCCGAGTAGCTGGCCACGCCGACCCAGTCGATCAGCACCGGGGTGTTCGCCACCACCCGCGGCAGCAGCAGGCCGAGCACCAGCCCGGTCAGGTCGGCCACCAGCACCGCGAACAGCATCGGGATCGCGGTCTGCCAGAGCACCGACCGGGCCAGCGTCGAGCGCGGCACCCCGGTCGCCGCCAGCGCCGCCAGCGGCCACTTCCGCTGCCGCACCTGGTCGACCGCGGCCGCCAGCAGCGTCGCGCCGGCCAGCAGCAGGGTCAGCAGCGCGCCGGCGAACAGCCCGCGCCGGATCGACCGGTAGCTGTGCGCGTCGTCCCCGGCCGCGGCGCGGGTGGGACTGGTCAGGTGCAGCCGCTGGCCGAACGGCACGGCGACATTCCGGATCCGCTCGATCGTGTCCGGGTCGGCCGGGTCGAAGCGGACGTCGATCCAGACGGTGCCGAGGCGGGCGACCGCGGCCGGCAGCGCGGCCGGGGTGGCCAGTACGAGACCTGGCTCGAGACCTGACTGGTAGGTCACGGTGCTGACCGACACCGCCGGCGCGCCGGCCGGCACCGTCCAGCGCACTCCGGGCGACTCGGCGACGGAGTCCGTCACGATCCGCACCGGCCGGCCGGCCAGCACCGATCCCTCCGATACGAACACCTGACCGTCCACACAGGACGGCAGCGTGGCCAGCGTGCGCAGCGCGGCACAGTCGCCGGTGCGCAGCCCGCCGCCGCCGTCGAGGTAGAGAGACCGCCACTGCTGCACCGCGCTGACCCCCTGGACCTGCCGCAGGGCCATGCCGAGCCGTTCGATCGGGCCGGCCGGCCCCGAGTCGACGCCCACCAGCACCTGGTCCGGCGGCATCGAGATGCCGGCGCTGTACCGTGCCCCGGCGGCCGCGAGCAGGGTGGACAGGCCGATCGCGCCGGCCAGCACCACGCCGATACCGCCGACCACGCGGGCCGGTGTGCCGCTGTCCTGCTGCAGCCGCCGGGTGGCCAGCTGCAGCGCGATCGTCTCGTCCCGCGGCCGGCGCAGCGCGCGCTGCAGCAGCCACGGCAGCACGGTCGGGACGCCGAGCAGCAGCAGCACCACGCCGGTGACCAGGAGGCTGACCGGCCGGTCCGCGGCCCCGGAGCGGGTCTGGTAGATCAGGTACAGCAGCAGCGCGGCGCCGCCGAGGGCCGGCAGCAGCCGCCACCACAGCCGGCGGCCGGGTGGGCTGGCCTGCCGGACCACGCCGAGCGGCTCGACCACCGTCCGGCGCAGCGCGAACAACGCCGACCCGGTCGCCAGCACCGGCACCGCCACCACGATCAGCGCGACCAGCGGCCGGGCCGGCACCAGGTCGCTGCCGAACACCGCCACGTCGTACAACGACTGCCCGTCCAGCAGCGGCCGGGCCAGCAGGAACAGCGCACCGCCGGCGACCAGCCCGAACACCGCCGCGAGCAGCGACTCACCGGCCGCCACCCGGCGGACCTGCGCCGAGCTCGCCCCGATCAGCCGCAGCGTGCCCAGCCGGCGGTCCCGCTCCGCGTCGGCCAGCCGGGTACTGGCCACGACCAGCACGAACACCGGGAACAGCAGCACGACGACGCCGACCACCAGCAGCGCCCAGAGCAGCGGCGGCAGCGGCTCGCGGTACGGCGAGTCACCACCCCAACGGGTCACCGGGTCACCGGCCACGGTCGGGTCGCCGAGGTAGATCCGCAGCTCGGACGGACCGGCCAGGCCGGTCTTGCCGACCTTGCCGATCCGCAGCTGGGGGTACCGCTCGCGCAGCAACTGGCTGCCCGGTTCAGCCATCAGCCTGGCCAGCGCGAGCGAGACGACCGCCTCGCCGGGCAGCGGGATCCGGGTCAGTCCGGGCGGCACCGGCGCCGTCGGGCCGGCGCCGGAGAGGTGGACAACGCTGATCACATGATCCCGGAACTGATCGGTGCCGCTCCAGACGTACACCGTGCCGGCACCGGTCCCGGTCGACCAGGTGAGCACCTGCTGGGAGCGGGCCTGCCCGGCCCGGTACGCGTTCGGTATCGACGCCGCGAGCAGCAGCACCAGCACCCCGGCGGCGATACCGGTGACCGAGAGCAGCAGGCGGGCCCAGCCGGGCCGTCCGGCGGACAGCGCCAGCCGGGCGCCGAGCAGCAGGTCGGCCACCGGCCGGCGCGGGTCGGCCGCCGTCGGCCCGAGCAGCACGTCGTCGGCCGCCGCCCCGGGCAATGCTCCGGTTGTCGGGCCGGTCATCGGGCCGGTTCCAGGCTGCGGGACCGGCCGTCCCGGACGATCACCTCGCGATCGGCGTACGCGGCCACCCGCGGCTCGTGCGTGACGACCAGCACCGAGGCGCCGGCCTGCCGGCAGGCGTCGACCAGCAACCGCATCACCCGCTCGCCGTTGAGCGAGTCGAGCGCGCCGGTCGGCTCGTCCGCGAACACCACGGCCGGCCCGGTGACCAGGGCCCGGGCCACCGCGACCCGCTGCGCCTGCCCGCCGGACGTCTCGCCGGGCCGCTTGGCCGCGACGTCGGCCACCTCCAGCCGCTCCAGCCAGCCGCGGGCGCGCGCCTCGGCCTGGTGCCGGCCGATCCGGCCCAGCCGCAGCGGCAGCGCCACGTTCTGCAGGCAGCTCAGCTCCGGCACCAGCTGGGCGAACTGGAAGACGAACCCGAACGCCTGCCGGCGCAGCGCGCTGCGGTCCCGGTCGGACAGCTCGGTCAGCTCCTGGCCGCGGTAGGTCACCCGGCCGGCGTCCGGCCGCAGGATGCCGGCCAGGCAGTGCAGCAGCGTCGATTTCCCCGACCCGGACGGGCCCATCACCGCGACGATCTCCCGGCCGCACAGGCTCAGGTCGGCGCCGTTCAGGGCCGGGTTCACCCCGAACGCCTTCCGCAGCCCGGTGCCGACCAGCACCGGCACCTGCTCCCCGACCGCCGCCCCCGGCGCTGCCGCCCCTGCCGGGGCAGCCGGCGCGCTCACGGCTTCGCCGCCGGTGCGCCCGCCGCCACGGTCGCGGCCAGCTCGTCGATCCGGGCCGCGGTCAGCTCCAGCCAGCGCAGGTCCGCCTCCAGGTGGAACAGTGCGTGGTCGCAGATCAGCTGGTCGGTCAGGTCGCCGTCGCGCTTGCGGGCGGTCAGCGCCCGCATCTCGGCCAGGTGCGCGGCCCGCTGCGCGTCCAGCACCTCGCCGGCCGGCCGGCCGGACAGCAACGCCAGCACGACCTTCGCGTACAGGGTGTTCTGCAGGTACAACGCCGGCGCCTCCGGTGTCCCCAGCCAGCGCTGCACGTCCGTCACCCCCGCCGCCGTTATCGCGTACCGCTTCCGGCTCGGCCCGCTGCCGGCCTCGACCCCGTCCTCGGTCACCAGCCCGTCGCGCAGCAGCCGGGACAGCGTCGAGTACACCTGCCCGTAGTCCAGCGCCCGGTCCCGCCCGAAGTACGTGTCGTAGGACCGCTTCAGCCCGTACCCGTGCTGCGGGCCGCTCTCCAGCAGCCCGAGCAACGTCTCCCCAATCGCCATGCCGGCGACTATAGGTCGAGTCTATAGTCCGGCGCTATAGCTCGCCCGGGCCGATGTACCGGCGGAGCAGTCCGACCAGATCCGCAACGTCCAGGTCGCCGGCCGCCACGCCGACGATCATCGCCTCGGCGGCGTCCACCGGGCAATGCAGGTCGCGCCCGTTGAGCAGGCAGAACGCCCTGGTCGCCGCCCAGGCAAGCCGCTCGTTCCCGTCCACCAGGGCCGGTCTGCCAGCGGGGCGGCGGGTTCGGGCTACTCACTCCGGGAGTTCGGCGTCCAGCGCTGATCTCGGGTCCAGTGTGGCCGGTCGGGTCGGATCGGCTGCCGGTACCGGCTCGGGCGGTGCCGGCGGTCTGGCCCGACCCAGCGCTGGCCAGACCGCGACGGCGGCGATCAGCGCGGTGCCGGCGGCCACCCAGAGCCCGGCGCGCGCCCCCCACAGCGCGCACACCCAGCCGAGCAGCGGCGCGCCGATCGGCGTGCTGCCCAGGAACACCAGCCCGTGCACGGCCAGCACCCGGCCCTGCAGCACCGGGTCGGTGCCCAACTGCAGCAGCGTCCGGGCCAGCGTGTTGAAGGTGATGTTGGTGATGCCGACACCGACCATCGCCAGCAGCGCGGTGTCCAGCCCGGGGGCGACGGCGGCGAGCCCGTTGACCACGGCGAAGGCCAGCGTCGCGAGCACCAGCCCTGGTCCGGACGGGCGGTGCCGGGTGGCGCTGGCCAGCCCGCCGAGCACGGCGCCGAGGCCGAGCGCGGCGGTCAGCCAGCCGTAGGTGGCCGCGTTTCCGCCCAACTCGTCCCGGGCGAGGACCGGCAGCACCACCCGGAAGTTCTGGCCGAACAGCCCGACCACGGCCACCACCAGCAGGCAGGCGCGCAGCGTCGGGTGCCGCCAGACGTAGGCCAGCCCCTGCCGGGCCTGGCCGGGGCCGCGGCGCAGCACGGGTGGCTTGCGCAGCCGGGACGGGTCCATCCGGGCCAGCACGATCAGCACCGCGACGAACGAGACCGCGTTGAGCGCGAACGCCGGGCCGGCGCCCACCCAGGCGATCAGCCCGCCGGCGATGGCCGGCCCGACCAGGCGGCCGGTGTTGTTCACCGAGGAGTTCAGCGCCTGCGCGTTCACGTAGTCGTCCGCACCGACGAGTTCGGTGACGAACGCCTGCCGGGCCGGCACGTCGATCACCGTGACCAGGCCCAGCCCGACGGCCAGCAGGTAGACCAGCCCGAGCGTGACCGTGCCGGTCAGCGTCGCAACCGCCAGGATCGCGGCGAGTACGGCGCTCGCGGCCTGGGCCCAGCCGATCGCCCGGCGCCGGTCCACCCGGTCGACGATCACCCCGCCCCAGATGCCGAACAGCAGCATCGGCAGGAACTGCAGTGCGGTGGTCATACCGAGGGCGACCGGGCTGTCGGTGATCTGCAGGACCAGCCAGTCCTGCGCGACCCGCTGCATCCAGGTGCCGATCACGCTGACCGTCTGGCCGGCGAAGAAGAGCCGGTAGTTCGGCTCGGCGAGGGACCGGAACATGTTCTGGCCAGCCGCGGCGGCCCGGCTCCGGACCCCCATGCGGCCCCCAGATCAGGTAACGATTGTGTAACGCTGCGAGATAAAGGTTAGACCAATATACCTCACGGTGTTTAGCTCCCGAGGTCGAGCGGAGCCGTCCGGGCAACCGCTGAGATCCGATCAGCGGGCCTCGGCCGGGCCGGTACCCCCGAGGCCGGAGACTGCCATGCGACCACGACCCGTCGCCGTTGTCGGCGCCATCACCTGCACGCTGCTGCTGGCCGCCTGCGGCAGCTCGGTCACCTCCGGCGGCGCGGCCGGCGCCGGGTCAGGCACCCAGAACCACGCCAAGGAGGTGTACGACCACTTCAACGCGCTGTCCGGGACGCAGCGGACGACCGAGTTGGAGAAGGCCGCGAAGGACGAGGGCCAGCTGACCGTCTACACGTCCAACACCGACATGGACAAGCTGGCCGCCGCCTTCACCAAGAAGTACGGCATCAAGGTGAACGTCTACCGGGCCAACTCCGAGACCGTGCTGCAACGGCTGCTGCAGGAGGGCCAGGCCAACAAGACCGCCAACGACTTCCTCGACACCAACGCCGGCGAGTTGAACGTGTCCAACGCCAACGGCCTGCTCTACCCGTACCAGAGCGAGCTGCGGCAGAAGGTGCGCAAGGACGGCCAGAAGGACGGCTGGACCGCGTCCCGGTTCAACGCGTTCGTGGTCGGCTGGAACACCAAGCTGGTCAGCGGCGGCGACCGGCCGAACAAGCTGACCGACCTGACCGACCCGAAGTGGAAGGGCAAGATCTCGCTCGAGTTCTCCGACGTGGACTGGTTCG
Source organism: uncultured Actinomycetota bacterium (assembly GCA_963714145.1). Taxonomy (GTDB): domain Bacteria; phylum Actinomycetota; class Actinomycetes; order Mycobacteriales; family CADCTP01; genus JBBWZH01. The sequence goes on from OY970235.1 coordinate 2,434,795, forward strand.
CCGCGATGTACAAGTACTACACGTCGCAGGGCATGTCGGACGACGACGTGATCGCGCTGTTCCGCAAGCTCGCCGCGAACGCGAAGGTGACCAAGGGCCACACCGTGCAGGGCGAGTTGCTGTCCGCCGGCCAGTTCGCGGTCGCTGTGTCGGTCTACAGCCACACCATCGACAAGGCCGCCGACGGCAAGGCCCCGGTCAACTGGCGCCCGGCCGACCGCCCGCCGGTACAGCCGGTCGTGATCCGGCCGAACGGCTTCGCGCTGATGAAGGGCGCCAAGCACCCGGCCGCCGCGCTGCTGTTCGCCGACTGGGAGCTGACCGAGGGCCAGCAGATCCTGGCGAAGGCGTTCCGGGTCGGCTCGATCCCGGTGGACAAGGACCCGCTCGCCGGCCTGCAGACCGTTCCGGTGCCGGAACAGGAGCTCCTCGACAACGCGAAGAAGTGGAACGACCTGTACGCCGGCATCCTGAAGGGCGTCCAGCAGGTCGGCGGCAACTAGCCGCACGCCGAGACCCGGCGGGCGCCGCCCTAACCCGGCGCCCGCCGGCACCACACTCCCCGCGGCCCGGCCGCACCAACCGTCCTGGCCTTGCGCCCGCCGGTTGGCCCGCAGTAGGAATCGGTCAATCGCCGTGGGAGGTGGCTTTCTGGCGCTAGAATCCCTCGATTCGGCCGGGCCGGACGGGGTGCGCACATGGGGAATCGGATGCTGGTGCCGTTCGCTGGTGCCGGTTCGGGGGTCGGGCCGCTCAGCTGGGGCCAGCAACTCATGTGGAACGCCATCCAGCGCTGGGATTCGTCCCTGGCGCTGGGTGGGGTGAGCCCGCTGCAGGACGGGATGACCACCAAGGACGTCGCGGCGGCGCTCAGCTTCATCATGAGCCGGCACCAGTCGCTTCGGACCCGGATCGTCGCGGGCCCGGACGGGGTACTCCGGCAGGAGGTGGCCGGCGCCGGCGAGATCGTGCTGGAGCTGGTCGACGTGCCGGCCGGGGCGGACCCGGCGGCGGTGGCCGAGCGGGTCCGGGACCGGTTCCACGGCGTGCAGTTCGAGTACGCGAACGAGTGGCCGGTGCGGATGGCGGTGATCCGGGTCGACGGCGCGCCGGTCTACCTGGTTGCCATGTACTGCCACCTCGCGTTGGACGGCTCCGGCCTGGACGCGCTGGTGGCCGACGTCGCCGGGATGGAAGGCGCCGGCCCGGTGACCGCGATCCAGCCGCTGGCGCAGGCGGAGTGGGAGACCGGCCCGGCCGGGCAGCGGCACAACGCGCGCACGCTGCGGTACTGGGACCGGCAGCTGCGGGCGATACCGGCCCGCCGGTTCAGCGCGCCGGCCGGCTGCCCACCGCCGCGGTTCCGGGAGATCCAGGCGCAGTCGCCGGCGCTCGACCTGGCCACCCGGCTGATCGCCGCCCGCACCGGTGTGGACACCCCGGCCGTGCTGCTGGCGGCCTCGGCGACCGCGCTGGCCCGGGTCACCGGCAACAGTCCCAGCGCCATGCTGATCCTGGTCAGCAACCGGTTCCGGTCCGGCTTCGCGGACACCGTGAGCACGGTCAGCCAGCCCGGCCTGTGCGTGATCGACGTCGCCGGCGCGACCTTCGACGAGGCGGTCGCCCGGGCCTGGCGCGCCTCGCTGAACGCGTACAAGTACGCCTACTGCGACCCGACGCAGCGGGACGCCCTGCACGCCCGGATCTCGGCCGAGCGCGGCGAGGACGTCGACATCTCCTGCTACTTCAACGACCGCCGGACGCAGGGCCCGGCCGGGCCGGTGCCGACCGCCGCGGACATTCGGGCCGCCCTGCCGGCCAGCTGGGTGCGCTGGTCGCAGACCCCGTTCGACCCGGCCAGCGAGCCGTTCTTCGTCTACGTCAACGACGTGCCCGGCACCATCGACCTGCGGGTCAGCCTGGACACCCGGCACGTCGCCCCCGCCGACGCCGAGGCGTACGTCCGCGAGCTGGAAGCGGCCGCCGTCGCCGCCGCCCTCGACCCCACCGCCACCACCGGCAGCCGCGGCCGCGAGCTGGTCTGACCCGGCCGTCGCGAGGGCCCACCCGGGCCGTGGCCGGCCCGGACCCGCTACTTCGGGGCGCAGACCACGTCGACCAGGGCGGGGTGGCCGGTGGTCAGGACGTGGTCGGCGGCGGCCCGGACGGCGGGTTGGATCGCGGCCGGGTCGGTGATCGGGCCGGTGGCCGACCAGCCGAAGCCGCGGGCGATCGCGGCGAAGTCCGGGGCGGGCGTGTCGATCGCCATGCCGATGCTGGCCCGGTCCCGGGGCGTGCCGCGCTGGCGGGCGAGCCGCTCCTGGTGTTCCCAGTCGTTGTAGTAGGCGCGGTTGTTGAACATCACCACCAGCAGCGGCAGCTCGTACCGGGCGGCCACCCAGAGCGCGCCGACGTCGAACATCAGGTCGCCGTCCGGCTGCAGGTCGACCACCAGCCGGCCGGTGCCCTTGTGCGCCAGCGCGACGCCGAGCGAGATGCCGAACTGGGTCGCGGTGCCGAGCGACCGGCCGGGGTGCCGGTATGGACGGTCGAAGTCCCAGGTGCGCAGCGCCCAGTCGGCGGCGGTGCCGGCGGTGAGCACCCAGTCGTGCTCCCGGACCACCGCCCACACGTCCTGGGCCAGCCGCGCCGTCGACACCGGCACCTCGTCGGCAAGCTTCGCCGCCTCGGTGCGCCAGCCGGTCCAGGTCAGGTCGTGCAGCTCGGCGACCCGGTCCCGCCAGGCCGCCCGCCGTTCGGCCCGGTCGGTGTCCTCAGTGGACAGGACGGACCGGCAGGCGGCCAGCAGTTGTGGCAGCGCGACCGCGGTGTCGGCGGCGACCTGGAGATCCAGCGGCAGCAGCTCGGCGTAGTCCTCGCTCCAGGACGAGATGCCGACGTCGGCGAACCCGAGGTCGAGCAGCTGGCAGCCGGGGCGCAGCCGGGAGACCACGGTGCGGCTGATCGAGTCCAGCCGCTGGGTGGCCTTGCCCTGGTCCTTGACGTCCACGAACAGCACGCAGTCGGCCTCCTCCAGGGCCGGGGTGCCGGCCGCGGCCAGCGGGTGCCGGTTCGGGAAGTTCAGCCGCCAGCCGGTGTCCACCGCGCCGGCGCCGACCAGCTCGGCCAGTTCGACCAGCCGGCCGAACGACTCCGGGTCGCGGCCCGGGTAGCCGAGCACCAGCACCGGGCGCTGCGCCGCGCACAGCCGCTCGGCCAGCTCGCGCAGCGCGGCCGGGTCCGGGGCCAGCCGGGACGGCGCCGCGGCCATCCGCGCCAGGTCGTCCAGCGGCACCGGCGCGGTCAGCGGATCTTCCTGCAGGCCCGCGTCCAGGGCCACGTAGACCGGGCCGCGCGGCTCGCTGGTGGCCACCCGGTGCGCCCGGGCCAGCACCGACGGCACCGAGGCGAGCGAGCGCGGCTCGTGATCCCACTTGGTGAACGCGCGGACCGCCTCGCCCTGCACGTTGGCCGAGTGGATCCAGTCGATGTTGGGCCGGCGCCGGTCGTGCGCGGCCGGGCCGGAACCGCCGAGGACGAGCACCGGCGCCCGGTCCAGGTAGGCGTAGTAGACGCCCATCGTGCCGTGCAGCAGGCCGACCAGGTCGTGCAGCAGCACCGCCATCGGCCGGCCGCTGGCCTTCGCGTACCCGTGCGCCAGCGCGACCGCGACCTTCTCGTGTGGACACTCGATCATCGTGATCTCGTCGCCGCCGTAGTTCACCAGCGAGTCGTGCAGGCCGCGGAACGAGGAGCCCGGGTTCAGCGCCACGTACGGCAACTCCAGCCGGCGCAGCACATCGACCATCAGGTCCGAGCCCCACTGCGGCTGCTGGTACGGCGCGTAGTTGGTCATCTCCGGTCCTCCCCGCGGCGCTGGCTCACCAGAGGGTGACCGCGACCGTCTTCTCCCGGGTGTACGAGAGCAGCTCGTCCAGCGAGCCCTCCTTACCCAGCCCGCTGGCCTTCCAGCCACCGAACGGCGTGCCGGCCGGCTTGCGCCCGGTGCCGTTCACGTAGACGTAGCCGGCCTGCACGGCCCGGGCCACCCGGTGCGCGGTGGACAGGTCGCTGGTCCAGACGTTCGCGGTCAGTCCGAACGGGACGGAGTTGGCCCGGGCGATCACGTCGTCCACATCCCGCCAGCGCAGCACCGACATCACCGGGCCGAACACCTCCTCGCGGGCCACCGTCATCCCGTCGGTCACCGAGAGCAGCGTCGGCTCGACGTAGAAGCCACGGTCCACACCGGACGGTCGGCCGCCGCCGAACTCGACGGTGGCACCGTCGGCCCGGGCGCCGTCGATGAACGCCAGCACCCGCCGGTAGTGCGCGCCGAACGCCAGCGGGCCGATGTCGGTGGCCGGATCCAGCGGCGGGCCGACCCGCAGCTCGGCCAGCCGGGCCAGCAACGCGGCCAGGAAGGGTGCCCTGATCTCCTCGTGCACGAACAGCCGCGACGTCGACCCGCAGGACTGCCCGTTGCACCGGGCCAGGTTCATCCCGGCCACCGCGGCCCGGGCGGCCCGGGCCGGGTCCACGTCCGGGAACACGATGATCGGGTTCTTGCCGCCGAGTTCCAGGCTGACGTGCTTGATCCCGGCCGCCGCCGCGGCCAGTACCGCCTGCCCGGTCGGCACCGAGCCGGTGAACGCGATCCGCGGTACGCCCGGGTGCGCGGCCAGCGCCGCGCCCGCGTCGGCACCGGTCCCGGTCACCACGTTCAGCACGCCCGGCGGCAACACCTCGGCGGCGAGCCGACCCAGCGCCAGCGCGGACAGCGAGGTCTGCTCGCCCGGCTTCAGCACCACCGCGTTGCCGGCGGCCAGCGGCGCGGCCACCTTTCCGGCGGCGAACTTGAACGGGTGGTTGAACGGCACGATCCGGCCGGCCACCCCGTACGGCTCGCGCACGGTGAACGCCAGGGTGTCCGAAGTGGACGGTATGGTCACGCCCTTGGTCTCACCGGCCAGCCCGGCGAAGTAGCGGATCTCCCGCACCGCGCCGGTCACATCCGGGCGCATCCCGGCGATCGGGTTGCCGGAGTCCAGCACGTCGAGCCGGGCCAGTTCGTCCGCCCGGTCGGTGATCGCGGTGGCCAGCCGGTCCAGCAGCGCGGCCCGGCGCTCCCAGCCGAGCTCGGCCCACTCCGCGGCGGCCGCGGTGGCCGCTGCCACCGCCGCGTCGATGTCGGGCGCACCGCCGGCCGGCACCCGGCCGATCACCTCCTCGGTGGCCGGGTCGACGCTCTCCAGCCAGCCACCGCCGGCCGCCTCGACCTCGGCACCCCCGATCACCATCCGGTAGCTGGGTACAGAACCGCTGGCCGGGCCGGCTGCCGTTCCGGCTGAACCGCCGGCCGCTCGCGCCGCCGTTTCCGAACCGTCGGCAGGTCCGGCCGGGTCGCCCGTGGTGGTGGTCATTCGGGTGCCGTCCGGACGTGGACGACCGCGACGGCGCCGGCGGTCGCCGCGGCCACCGCCTCGGCCAGGGCCGGGCCGAGCGCGTCCGGGTCGGTGATCGGCCCGGTGGACCAGCAGCCGTAGGCCCGGGCCAGGGTGGCGATATCGATGGCCGGGTCAGCCACCCGGACGCCGATGCCGCGGTTGGCCGCCGGCCGGCCGCGGTCGGCGGCGATCTGGGCCTGGTGCGCCTCGTCGTTGTAGAGCGAGCCGTTGTCGTTCACCACGACCAGCGCGGGGATGCGGTGGTGCACCGCCGTCCACAGTGCACTCGGCGCCATCAGCAGGTCACCGTCGCCGAGGATGCCGACGCCGAGCCGGCCGGTGTCGCGGGCCGCCAGCGCGCCGCCGACCAGGGCGCCCGGGCCGTATCCGACACCGCCGCCGCCGGAGTCGCCGAGGTAGCCGCCGGCGCCGTCGAACTGCCAGACCCCGGTCGGCCAGGTACGGGTATTGCGGACGCAGAGCAGGTGTGGCACGCCGGCCACGGCCCGCCAGGTCTCGGCCACCATCCGGGCCGGCGCGATCGGCCGGTCGTGCCAGCGGGCCAGCCGGGCGTCGTCCCGGCGCCGCCGGTCGGCCCCGGCGGCCCGCACCCGGTCCGCCCGGGCCGCCGCGGCATCCCGGTCGACCAGCGGGCGGACCGCGTCCAGCAGGGCCCGGGCACCGGCCAGCGGGTCGCCCAGCAGGTGCGCCGCCCGACCGATCGGGGTGGCGCCGACGTGCGACCACGATCGCCGGCCGAGATCGCCGAGCGAGACGTCGATGACGGTGGGCGTCGGGCCCGGGCCACTGCCGTTGCGGGACCGGCCGCGGGTCCGCAGCAGCCCACCGATGTCGGCCACGTCGACGGCGATCACCAGGTCCGCGCCGGCCAGCGCGGCCGGGTCGCCGGTGCGGTTGAGCGGGTGCGCGGTCGGGAAGCTGACCACGTTCCGGTCGTCGACGTAGCCGGCGCCGAGCAGTTCGGCCAGTTCGACCAGCACCGGGGTGGCGGCCGGATCCCAGCCGAGCCGGCCGCCGACCAGCACCGGGTTGGTCGCCCGGGCGCAGAGCCGGGCCGCCGCGACGACCGCGTCCGGGGCCGGCACCGGCGGCGGGACCGGCGCGAACCCGGCCAGGTCCGGCACCTGCACCGAATCGTCCACAATGGACTCCTGCACGGCCGCGTCCAGCGACACGTAGGCGGGCCCGGCCGGCGGGCCGGCCGCGCGGCGGAACGCGCGCAGCACATCGGTCACCGCGGCCGCCGCGGTCGGCGGCTCGGCATCCCAGACGACGTAGTCGCGCACCAGCTGGGCCTGGGTGGTCGCGGAGTGGGTCCAGTCGACCGGCCGGCGGGCGGCCGGGTCGGCCGGCCCGCTGCCGCCGAGCACCAGCACCGGGGCCCGGTCGCAGTACGCGTCGTAGACGGCCATCGTGGCGTGCATCAGCCCGACCAGGTCGTGCACGACCGCGACCCCGACCGCGCGGGCCGCCTTGGCCCAGCCGTGCGCCAGCGCGACCGCGATCTCCTCGTGCAGGCAGAGCAGCAGCTGCGGGTCGGCGTTGCCGCCGTGGTTGACCACCGAGTCGTGCAGCCCGCGGAAGCTGGAGCCCGGCGTCATCGGCAGGTACCGCACGCCCAGCGCCCGCAGCAGGTCCACCAGCACGTCGCTGGCGTACCGGGCACCGCCCGGGCCGGGCTCCGGACGGTCCACCGACCCCGGCCCGGCCACCGAAACCGGCTGCCCGGTCATAGCGCCTCAGTCCAGACGCCGCTGCGCTCCGCTGTGCTCACTGTGCTAGCCGTTCGCTGCGCTGCGCGCCAGACGCGACGTCTTCCCTCGGCCCCGCGCAGCGACTTCGTCGGCGCGTTGCCTCAGTCCAGACGCCGCTGCGCTCCGCTGTGCTCACTGTGCTAGCCGTTCGCTTCGCGGAGCGCCAGACGCGACGTCTTCCCTCGGCCCCGCGCAGCGACTTCGTCGGCGCGTTGCCTCAGTCCAGACGCCGCTGCGCTCCGCTGTGCTCACTGTGTCTCCAGTTCGGCTGTGCGGCGGGCGGTGGGTTCGCGGCGGCTGGCCAGCTCGTCGGCACGGCGTGGTTCGGGTACCGGCCGCGGTGCCAGCTCGGCGATCCCGGTCGGGATGGGCTCGGCCGCCAGCCGGGTCCCGGTGCCGGCCTGGTCGAAGGCGGCCAGCAGGTCGGCCGCGGTGAGCCGGGCCGGGTCGAGCGCCAGCTCGGGACGCAGGGTCAGCGCGCCGGTGACCGACTTGCGCAGCCGGCGGCCGTCCAGCGGGCCGCAGCGGAAGGCGAGCATCCGGTGCAGCGCCGGGTCGTCGGCCAGCCCGCGCAGCCGCGGCCACTGGCCGGCGAGCTCGGCCAGCGAGTGCGCGATGATCGCGGCCCGGGTCGGCTCGTCCGGCAGGTCGAGCCGGAGCACCAGGTCGGCCCGGGACAGGAACGCCTCGTCCACCGCGGCCGGGAAGTTCGTCGTGGTGACCAGCACGGTGGCCGGACACCGGGCCCGCAGCAGGTCGAGACCGGCCAGCACCGCGTCGGTGGCCCGGTGCACGTCGATCGGGTTGGTCTCGAACGAGGCGGCGGCCCGGCGCACCGCCAGCGACTCCACCTCGTCCACCAGCACGATCGTGTGCGGCCGGCGGGCGGCCAGCTCCGGCAGCGTCTCGGCGAACAGCCGGGCCACCGCGCGCTGGCTCTCCCCCAGCAGTTCGCTCGGGAACGCGTGTGGGTCGATCTCGACCAGCGTGGTCGCGCCGTGCGGGGCCAGCACCCGGGCGGCGGCCTGGGCGACACCCTGCGCCAGCGTGGATTTCCCGGTGCCGGGCGGCCCGGCGAGCAGCAGCAGCCCGTGCGGCGCGCTGGCGGTGCCGGCCAGCAGCCGGCCGTGCCGCAGCGGCAGCAGCGCGCTGGCCAGCAGCCGCTCCTTCACGCCGGGCGGGGTGAGCACGGCGTCCCACGGGCCGTCGTGGTGGTCGGCCGGCAGCGCGTGCAGGCCGCTGACCCCGGGCGGCAGGATGCCCACCGGTCAGGGCCAGGTCGGCCGGGTCAGCTCCGGCCAGTCCACAGTGGACGGGTCACCGGCCTGGGCGTCCCGGATGTGCTCGGGCGGCTCCTCGAACAGCACCAGCGGGTCGCACAGCGCCCGCATGGTCTCCAGCAGCGAGTCGAACATGTGGATCCGGACCACCCGCGCGGTCGCGGTCGGGTCGGTGTTCAGGTGCTGGTGCCAGAGGAAGTGGTCGACGACGATCAGGTCACCCTTTTTCCACGGGTGGTACTCGCCGCCCTCGGGCTCGGTGCCGAGGTAGGAGTGGCCGGTGCCGTCCACCACGTAGAGCCAGGCCTCGCCGGGGTGCCGGTGCATCGACTGCGCCCCGCCCGGCGCGAGCTCGAACATCGCCATCGTGATCCCGGACGCCTGGTAGCCGATCGCCCGGTCCAGCAGGAACGTGGTCCGGGTGCCGCGCGGGGTGTTGCGCAGTTCCAGGTCGGCCCAACTGGTGTGCAGCCGACCGCTGCGGCGCGCGTCCTGGTCCCGGGCCAGCCGCCGGATCCGGCGGGCGTACGGGTCGTCCCCGTCGACCGGCTGGGTGTACGGCGGCCGCCCCGGCAACTGCTCGACCGACAGTCGCCCGGCGTCCTCCTGGACGGCCAGGCCCATCGTCTCCAGCAGCGGCTCGCTGGAGAAGCTCAGGAACCGGGCCAGGCTGTCGCCGGAGTTGCCGTGCCGGTGCCACGCCCAGGCGGGCAGGTGCATCGAGTCGCCCGGGCCCCAGTCGATCCGCTGGCCGTCGATCTCGGTCCAGCCCCAGCCGGCGACCACGAACAGCATCGCGTCCCAGGAGTGCCGGTGCAGCGAGGACGTCACGCCCGGGTCGATCTCGTGCGCGCTGGCGTCCATCGAGCGGGTCGGCCGGTCGCCGTCGGCGCCGACGTAGACGCCGCGGCGGATGCCCCGGGCGGTGTCCTGCATCGGCACGTCGGCCAGCCGGACGATGGTCTGCCGGTGCTGCCGCCACTGCTCGATGAACTCGGCCCGGCGCTTCTTCTGCACGTGGTAGTGCGTGGTCTGGGTCGTCGTCCGAGTGGGCACCGCCGCCTCCTAAATGGACTGACCATTGGACCTTAGGGCTTGAAGTCGCCCGCCGTCAATCGACCCGGCGGCCGCAGCACAGACGGCCCGGCGGCCAGTGATCAGACCGCCGTCAATCAGCCCGGCGGCCGGTGAAGAGGCAGGTGTAGAAGGCCTTCCAGGCGATCTCCACGTCCTCGATACCGGCCGCGGCCAGGCCGCGAAGGTGGTCGGCGATGCTGGTCAGCGGGTAGTTGTGGTGGTGCTTCGGCTCGTCCGGCCGCGGTGGCGCGAACGCCGGCCGGATCGCCCGGAACCGGGCGTCCCAGGCATCGGACGGGCCGGTGTGGTCGAGGTTGATCAGCCAGCCGCCCGGGCTCAGCAACCCGGCCGCCTCGGCGTAGAACGCGGCCAGCCCTGGCGCGTCCAGGTGGTGCGCGGCCCGCGAGGTGAGCAGCACGTCGGCGCCGGCCGGCAGCCCGGCACCGGCCAGGTCGGTCATGTCGCCGAGCCGGTAGCTGACCCGGTCGCCGAAGCGGGCCAGCCGATCCCGGGCCACCTCCAGCATCGCCTCGGACGCGTCCGACCAGACCCCGGCCGCGGCCGGGAACCGGTCCAGGAAGGCGGCCAGGAACGCGCCCGGACCGCTGCCGATGTCCAGCACCAGCAGGGTCTGCGGGCGGTCCTGCTCGACCAGCGCGGCGGCGATCGCCCGCGGCAGCGCGAGCAGGTCGCCGAACGTGTCGCTGGCCGCCCACCCGGCGGCGAACTCGCGGTCCCGCCAGACCTCGGCCGCCTGCTGCCCCTGCGCGGTCACCGGGAGCCGGCCGTGGACGCGACCGCCGCGTCATACTCCGGCGCGTTCTCCAGGTAGGACACCGTGTCGTAGCCGAGGTGCTTGAAGATCCGGTTCTGGCCGGACAGCAGCCGCAGCGGCGTGCCGTCCGCGGCGAAGTGCTGGGCGACCGTGTTGTGCGGCACGTAGAGCGTGTCGCCGGCGGTGATCTCGTGGTGGGTCGGGGCGTTCGCCACGTGCGCGTAGTAGCGCTCGGCGATCTCCGCCTCGACCTGCCAGTGCAGGCTGTAGCCGGAGCCGGACAGCACGTACAGCACCTCGTCGGCCATGTGCCAGCGCTTGCCGGACCGCGACCCGGCCGGGATCTCCTGCTCGAACACGTCCACGCTGAACACCCGCACGTCGTCCCGCTCCGGCGCGGACAGCACCCGGATCCGGCCCAGCGGCGTGTTCTGCCACTCGGTGTCGGCGGGCGTCACCACCTTCCTGCGGTCGGCCACCCCGGGCGTCCAGATCGCCGACCAGTCCTGCCGCGGGCCGTACCCGTCCGGGTCGGGCAGCGGGCCGCTGCGGCCCTGCTGGAGCAGGCCCAGGTACATCCACAGGCTCTTCGCCTTGAACACCAGGCAGCGCGCGGTCTCGTCGTACGGGTTGAAGTGCCGGTGCACCGAGTCGGTGTGCACGATCACCAGGTCGCCCTGCGCCCAGTCGTAGCGCTGGTCGTCGTGGATCTCGTAGCCGCGGCCGGTGAGGATGTAGAACGCGGCCTCGTTCTGGTGCCCGTGCCCGTGGTTGGACGACTGCGGCGGCAGTTCGACGAAGTGCACCTGCAGCGACTGGGTCAGGAACGGCTCGTCGCCGGGGCCGATCCGCCACCAGGTGCGGGATTTCGCCGAGTCGCCGGAGTGCCCCACCTGCGCGTCGTCCACCACCACCGAGTCGTCCCGCACCCGGGGCGCGGCCAGTTGCCGGTCCCGGAACTCGGTCAGCCCGTAGGTCTGCGAGTTGATCCCGCGCAGGAAGACCCGCCCGTCCTCACCCATTGCCCACCTGTCCTATGTAGAGGGTTGTGGCGCCACCCGGCCGGTCACTCCGGCACCAGCGCCACCTTGTCCGGGTCGACCAGCACGGTCACCTCGGTGCCGGGCGCGATGGACTGCGCCGGGTTGGACCGGTTGCGCAGCTCGGTCTTGCCGATCGCCACCACGTGATCGACCGAGTCACCGAGGAAGGCCCGGTTCACCACCGTGCCGCGCAACCGGTTCGGCGCCGTCCCGCCCGCCGAGCCGGTGCCGGCACCGCCGGCTGAGCCGCCGGCCGGGCTGGTGCCCAGGCTGATCGCTTCCGGCCGGATCGACAGCGTGACGGTCGCACCGACAGCTACCGGCGGGCCGCCGGCCACCCAGAGGTCGCCGTCCACCGTCTGCACCCGGCAGCGGTCGCCGTCGATCGCGGCCACCGTGCCGGCGATGAAGTTCGTGATGCCGATGAAGTCGGCCACGAACGCGCAGTTGGGATGCTCGTACACGTCCCGCGGCTTGCCCACCTGGACGATCCGGCCGGCCTGCATGACCGCGATCCGGCTGGACATGGCCAGCGCCTCGGACTGGTCGTGGGTCACGTACACCGCGGTCAGGCCGAGCTCGCGCTGCAGCCGCTTCAGCTCGAACCGCATCGACTCGCGCAGCTTCGCGTCCAGATTGGACAGTGGCTCGTCCAGCAGCACCAGCTTGGGTTCCACCACCAGCGCGCGGGCCAGCGCGAGCCGCTGCTGCTGCCCGCCGGACAGCTTCGTGGCCGGCCGGTCGGCCAGGTGGCCCAGCTCGGTGGCCTCCAGCACCCGGCCCACCCGCTGCTCGATCCCCTGCTTGCCCGGGCGCTCCCGGCGCGGCAGCACCTGCAGCGGGAACGCCACGTTCGCGAACACCGACAGGTGCGGCCAGATCGCGTACGACTGGAAGACCATGCCCAGCCGGCGACGGTTCGCCGGCACGTTCACCCGGCGCCCGGCGTCGTAGAGCACCCGGCCGCCGACCGAGATGGTGCCACCGTCCGGCCGTTCCAGCCCGGCCACCGACCGCAGCGTCGTCGTCTTCCCGCACCCGGACGGCCCGAGCAGGGTGAACAACTCCCCCGGCGCGACCTCGAAGCTGACCTCGTCCACCGCGGCCACGGCGGACAGCCCGGCGGCCCGGCGGCGCCGCTGCTTCTCCCCGCTGTACGTCTTGCACAGCCCACTGACCGCCAGCATCGCGTTCCCGGCCGGCCGGTCCGGGTGGTCCAGCGCTGCGGTGTCCACTGTGGACGACATCGGATCAGTCATCGGTGTTCACTCCGATCCGGGCCCCGAAGCGGTACGCCACGAGGACCAGCGTCACCAGGATCGCCACCATCAGCACACCGACCGCGGCCAGCACGGTGAACTGGCCGTTCTCGTACTGCTCCCAGATCAGCACCGAGAGCACCTCGCGGCCCGGGCTGTAGAGCAGGATCGTGCTGGACAGCTCGCGGAACGAGACCACCAGCACGTAGATCCAGCCGGCCAGGATGCCGCTGGAGGCCAGCGGCACCAGGATCCGCCGGAACGTGGTACCCCAGGACGCGCCGCAGACCAGCGCCGACTCCTCCAGCTCCGCCGACAGCTGCCCCATCGCCGAGCCCGCGTACCGCATCCCGTACGGCAGGTACCGGGTCACGTAGGAGATGAGCAGGATCAGCAGCGTGCCGTAGATCGGCAGCGGGGTGCGCAGGTACACAAAGGACAGTGCGAGACCGAGCACCAGGCCGGGCACCACCAGCGGGGTGAACGCCAGCAGGTCGAGCAGCCGCCGGCCGGGCGCGTTGGTCCGCACCACGATCCAGGACGCGATCGTGGTCAGCAGCATCACGATCGTCGCGGCCGAAACCCCCAGCAGCACCGAGTTCTTCAGCGCGGTCATCGCGATCGGGGTGTGGAACACCTGCCGGTAGTTGTCGAAGCTCATCGTCTTCACCGCCTGCACCGACGGCGCGGTGTAGAACTTCAGCAGCGAGGCGTAGACCAGCACCAGCAGCGGCAGCACCACGGTGCCGATGAAGTAGATGATGGTCAGCCCACCGACCCAGGGCCGGGCCCGGCCGAGGTCGACCGGGCGGGGCCGGAACGCCTTGCCGCCGACCGTCTGGAACGCCCGCCGGTTGCGCGACAGCCAGGCCGACAGCAGCACCCCGGCCGCGGCGATCGCCAGCAGCCCCAGCGCGTACGCACCGGCCGCGCCGAAGTCGATCGGGTAGGTCCGCAGCACGAAATAGATCCGGCTGGTGAACACGTACGTGCCGTTCTGCAGGCCGAGCAGGCCCGGCACCTCGAAGCTCTCCAGCGACTGCACGAACATCAGCAGCGCCGCCGAGATCAGCGCCGGGCGCAGCAGCGGCACGGTGATCCGGCGCAGCACCTGGACCCGGGACGCCCCGCTCATCAGCCCGGACTCCTCCAGCGACGGGTCCATCGCCCGGAACGCCGCCACCATCAGCAGGAACGCGATCGGCGCCAGGTGCAGCCCCTGCACCCAGATCATCCCGGGGATGCTGAACACGTCGATCAGCCCGTGCCCGAAGATCGGCTTGAACAGGCTGTTGTTGAGCAGGCCGATGTCCGGGTCGGCCAGGAAGATCCAGGCCGCGGTGTAGAGGATGGCCGGAATGATCAGCGGCACCAGCGAGGCGGCGAAGAACAGCCCCTTGAACGGCGCGTCGGTGCGCACCTGCAGGTAGGCCAGCCCGGTGCCGACCACCAGCGCCAGCGCCGCCGAGCCGACCGCGAACTCCAGCGAGTTGCGCATCATCTCGCCGGCCTGGGTGTTGCCGCCGTAGGCGCGGGCGAACGCGTCGGTGGTGAAGCCGCCCGGCCCGGTGAACGTGTCGTGCAGCAGGTAGAACAGCGGCACCACGGCCAGGTAGCCGATGATCACCACACAGCCGCCGACCACCAGCGTGCGCGGCGTGGCCCAGGCCCGCAGCCGTCCGGCGGCCGGCCAGCCGGCGCGCAACGATCCGCGCGGGGCGGGGGCTACTGTCACACGCGCCTCCTTCGCTCGGGTCGGGGCAGGCCCGGGGTCCGGGAGCCCCGGGCGGGGCCCCCGGGTCCGGGAGCGGGCTGGCCGGCTACTTCTGCTGCGGCACCCCGCGCAGCAGCGCGTCGTAGCGCTTGTCCCAGGTCTGGATGTCCTTGGTCAGGCCGGCCACGTCGTACCCGAGCAACGTGATGCCATCCAGCGACGTGTCGCCGGTCACCTTGGACACCGGCGTGAGGTGTTGCTGGACGAGCACCTTCTGGCCGTCGGTGAGCATCCAGTCGTAGAACAGCCAGGCCGCCGCGGGGTGCTTGGCGGCGGACAGCATGCCGACACCGTTCGGCCGCGGGAACGCCGGCACGTGCGCGATGCCGTCGGCACTGCGGTACGAGACCGGAGCGCCCTTCTGCTTGGCCCGCTCGGTGATGTAGCTGTAGTTCATCGCGTCCATCGGCGTCTGGCCGGCGCCGAGCAGCCCCATCATCACGGTGTGCCCCTTGGCGACCTTGGCGTTGCCCACGATCGCCTTCCACAACGCGTCCACCTCGGCCTGGGTCCGGCCGTGGCCGAGCCAGTAGCTGGTGAGGTTCTCGTACCAGTCGCTGTCGGACACCTCGAGCGTCAGCTTGCCTTTGAACCGCGGCTCGGCCAGGTCCTCCCAGCTGCGCGGCTCCTCGCCGGCCGGGATCAGCTTCGTGTTCCAGGCCGGCAGCATCAGGTTGAACCGGGTGGCCGT
Organism: uncultured Actinomycetota bacterium; assembly: GCA_963714145.1. Classification (GTDB taxonomy): domain Bacteria; phylum Actinomycetota; class Actinomycetes; order Mycobacteriales; family CADCTP01; genus JBBWZH01. Next base: position 2,449,916 of record OY970235.1, read on the forward strand.
CCACCGGGCGAACTTCGCCGGCAGCGGCAGGCCGGCCCGGCTGACCCCGCCGAAGTCGCCCAGCGCCCCCTGGTCGCCGAGCGTCTGCATCTCCAGGAAGTTCGTCTCGACCACGTCGGCGCCCGGCCGGTGGGCGCTGCCCTCCTGCAGCACCCGCTGCAGCACGGTCTCCGAGTTGCCCCGGAAGACAGTGACCGGGACCCCGGTCTGCTCGGTGAATGCCTTGGTCACCGCGTCGGCCACGTCGGCGGTCAGCGAGGTGTAGAGGCTGAGCGTGCCACCCTCGGCCTTGGCCCGCTTGAGCGCCTCGGCCCGCTGCTCACCGCCCGGTAGCCCGTTCAGCGTGCTGTAGACGCCGCCGGCCGTGTTGTCGGCCGGACCGCCGCCCGGGTTGGCCGTGGTGACCGAGCCGCCGCAGCCGGAAAGGGCCAGCAGGGCCAGCGCGCCGGTCGCGATCGAACGTGTGCGCTTCATCGCGTTCGTTCTCCTGTCGCCGTCGCTGCCGGTCAGCCCAGCACTTCGGTCGACCCGGCAGGATGGCCGGCGGCGGCATCGGCCCTTGCCCCGAGCGCGGCGTCGAGCAGCTGCCGGCCCTGCTCCACCGACAACTGCACCGGGTGCCGCTCGATCTGGTGCAGCCGCATCGTCCGCAGCAGCCCGGTGTCCTGGATCGCCAGGTACCGGGCGGTGTCGTCGCCGTCCAGGTTGAAGTGCTGGTGCCAGGCCCAGCGCGGCGGCGCGAACAGCGTCCCCTCCGACCACTCGACGACCTGCTCGGCTTCGCCCTCGTAGTTCAGCACCGAGTAGCCGTAGCCCTTGACCACGTAGAGGTAGGCCTCGGTGGTGTGCCGGTGCCGCACCGAGGCGTCGCCCGGCTTCAGCTCGGCCAGGTGCGCGGAGAGGACCTCGTAGTCGGCCAGGTCGAACCAGTGCCCGCGGTTGTTCCGCCAGGGCCGCTCCGGCAGCTCCATCTTGCGCAGGTCGTGCGGCACGCTGAGGCCGGTGATCGGCGGGTGCTGCCGGTTGAACTCGTCGCGCGCGGCGAGTTCAGACTCGCTCTTGGTGCTCGGAGCCAGGACGCCGGGCAAATAGTCCTTACGCACAGCCACTCCTCTTTCGCGGGGTTGGTCGGGAGGGATCAGGCGAGCGGATGAAGAGCAGTATGGTCCAAAGGTATGACCATTTCAAGATGTCCGCTCAGTTACTTCCCCATGACACCAGGGCCGAAGGTCCCGTTGCTCTTCGTGCCCTCGTCGGTCTTCGCCACGTAGTGCCGCCAGGCCGTGGCGTCGTTGAAGCCGGCGCCGAGGTCGGGAAGCTCGGCGATGTCCTCGGCGGACAGCTCGGGCACCTCGGCCAGGCTGCCCAGGCGGGCCAGTTCCAGCGTCACCCGGGCCAACACATCCAGGTCGAGGGTGCGGATCACGGCCTGCTCGACCGAGTCGCCGACCACCGTCACGCCGTGCCCACGCAGTACGCACACCGGCCGGTCACCCATCGCCGCGATCATCTGATGTGCCAGCTCTGGCCGCCGGACCAGAGCCGACCGTGGCCAGACCGGGATCCCATCAACCGCCAGTCGGGCCGCCGGGATGTTATACGCGCCGAACACCGGCCGCAGCGGCAACCCGGCCAGCCCGGCCACCAGCAGCGCCGGCGGGTGCGCGTGCACCACCGCCCGGACGGCCGGGCGGGCCCGGTACAACTCGCCGTGGATCGGCAGCTCGTTCGGCACGTTGTAGCCGGCGGCCGGGTCGTCCCCGCGGCCGTCGAAGTCGACCAGCCGCACCTCGTCGGCTTCGGCGAACCGCAACCCGCGGTCGCCCCGCCCGCGGCACCGGATCAGCATCCGGTCACCGACCCGCGCGCTGATGTGCCCCAAGGTCCCGGTCACCACCCCCTCGGCCGCCAACACCCGGCACCCCGCCGCGATCGTCTCCCGATGCTCAGCCAACTCGTCGGTCACCGCAATGCCTCCGGCAGGTGGAACGGCAGCACGCTCAGGTCCGGCAACTCAGCCAGCTCTCAATCGTGAGGTTGCCTCCGGCGGGTCGGCCGGGAGCACGCTCACGTGGATAGCCGTGGGGTCGGTGCGTTCGCCGGCCATGGTCAGCGCGTCGGCCGTGCCGGCCAGCGGGAAGCGGTGGGTGGCCAGCAGGTCGAGCCGGTGCCGGCCGGAGCGGATCAGGTCGATGGCCGGGCCGACCGAGCGGACGTCGTGCCCGCGCAGCCCGATGATCCGCAGCTCGCGCCGCACCACCAGGTCGTGCGGGATCGAGACGGGCTGCCCGTGCTTGGACGCGGCCAGCCCGACGGTGCCGCGGATGCCGGCCAGCGCGACCGCCTCGGCCACCGTGCCGACGGCCCCCGGGGCCAGATCGATCACCAGGTCGGCGCCGCCGCCGGTCAGCTCCCGGACACCGGCCGGCACGTCGTCGTCCCCGGCCACGAACGTGGCGGTCGCACCGAGCGCCCGTGCCACCTCCAGGCGATGCCGGTCGGCGCCGGTGCCGACGACCGCGATCGCCGCGGCGCCAGCCTCCCGGGCGGCCAGCACGCAGCCGAGCCCGTGCTGCCCGGGGCCGATCACCACCAGCGTGTCGCCGAGCCGCAGCCCGCCCTCCTGGGTCACCCAGTTCACGCCGTTGGCGACCGGCACGTACAGCGCGGCCAGTTCCGGCGCGACCGCGTCGCCGACCGGGTAGACGATCGCCCGCGGGTGCAGGTACATCAGCTCGGCGAAGCCGCCGTACAGCCCCGGCTCGACGGCGATCGGGGTGCTGCCGTAGCGCAGGAACGGCCCGCCGCCGCGGGAGTCGGTGGCCGGGCAGAGCCGGTACAGCCCGCGCCGGCACATCCCGCAGCCGCCACAGGGCAGGAACTCCTCCACCGCGACCCGGTCGCCGACCGCGACCCCCCAGCGCCCGGCCGCCCGCTCCCCCAGCGCCACGACCCGGCCGACGTTCTCGTGCCCGAGCACCAGCGGGCCCAGCCCGGCGCCCCGGCTGCGCCGGCCGTAGATCTCCCAGTCGGTGCCGCAGACCGCGGCCGCCTCCACTTGCAACAGCCCGTCGTCCGGCCCGACCGCCGGCACCGGCAACTCCCGCAGCTCGGTTCGGTACGCCTCGGTCGCCACCGCCACCCGCGCCACCGCTCCGCTCACCCCGCCCCCGGTTCGCGCCGCGCCGCGCTCACGGTGCCTCCTGGTCCGCTCCGGCCGACCGCACAGCGCTCACACCTGGTCCGGGTCGGGCTCCGGGGCGCTGTGCAGGCCGCTCGGGTCGACCAGGGGGGCGAAGTCGCGGTGCTTCCAGCGGCACAGCGCCGCCAGCTCCAGCGGGTCGAGGAAGACCTCGGCGCCGCTGCCCAGGTCGCGGATGTGCAGCCGGGCGCCGCTCTCGGTCTCGAACCGGGAGACCTCCACCATCGCGAACTCGTTCTGGTAGACCTCGGCCACGGCGCCGGCTCCTCAGATCAGGAAGGTCAGGTTGTACAGCGGCTGGTCGGAGTCGATCAGCACGGTCTTCTTGAGGCTGATCCGCCACCCGTCCCGGCCGGGCCGCAGCCGGAACTCGCAGCGCGCCCCGAACCAGCGGGTCGTATTGAGCCCGACCTGCCGGTGCCCGCCGGACCTGATCTCGCCGATCACCTGGTTGCACAGTACCCGCACGTCACCGCGGTCGTCCGGGTCGAGCACCTCGACGTTGCCGACCATGTGGACGGTGCGCGAGCGCGGGTTCTGGTCCAGCACCGGGGTGTGCAGCGTGCGGTAGACACGCTCCGCCCGGCGGGCCTGGTCGTCGTAGACGATCGACACCGTGCCGGCCGCGTCGGCCGGTTCGGCGGCGTCCTCGATCGGCAGCCAGTACAGGCCGTCCTCGGTGAACAGGCTCAGCCACTCCTCCAGCTGGACGGTGTCCAGCAGCCGGGCCTCCCGGTAGAGCAGCTCCTCCGCCTCGGCCCGGGTCAGCTGGGCCGCGCCCGGCTCAGCCGCGTGCTTCGCCGGTGCAGGACTGGCCGCTCCAGGGCCGGCCGGGTCGAGGCTGGGCGGTGCGGAGCTAGCCGGGTCAGGGCTGGCTGGTGCAGGGCTGGCCGGGTCGGGGCTGGCCGGGTCGGGCTGGGCCGCGGTGGCCGCCGGCGCGGCGCCGGCCGGTGCGCCGTGGGTCGTGGTCACGAGGCGGCCTCCGGAGTGAGCAGCGCAGGGAGGCCGGCGCGGTACCTGGTCATGCCCGCATCAGCCTCTTCCACTCCCGGTACATCGCCCGGACCGGGACCTCGTCGGTGCTGTGCCCCACCCACTCGCCGTCCACCTGCCGCTCCCGGTGCAGCCCGCGGGCCAGCAGCAGGTAGTCGACGCCGCCGGCCTGTACGCCGGTCTGGTTGCAGACGAAGATCTCCACGTCGTCCGGCGAGCCGAAGCCGGACGGGCCGTAGAACCGTTCGTGGGCCCGGTACCGGCCCTCGTTCAGCTCCTCCGGCGCGCCGTCGAGCGCGTAGACGTAGAGGTGTACCTCGGTCTTGTCGACGGCCAGCGGGTTGATCACCCGCAGCTGCGTGTCGAACAGGTAGAGGTTCGGGAAGACGAAGATGTTGCGCCGGGCGGAGATCTCGTCGATGTCGGCGTCGGTGAACCGGTGCCGCAGCGCGGCGGCGTACTCGGGATAGCGCTGCATCATCCGGCCGGTCCAGCTGGACGCCGGGGACAGCCCGCCGGGCCGTTCCAGCAGCCCGTGCCCGTGCGCGAAGCCGCGGGTGCAGCCGCCGGCGCGGAACTTCCGCACGTCCTTGACCGGCGCCTCACCGGCCCGCTCCAGCAGCCGCTGCCAGGACTCGTGCACGTAGTTGCCGTGGTAGCCGTCGTGCCCGTTCTCGGCCTGCCATTTCCAGTTGCCGGGGTAGGGGTACTTGTGCGGCTTGGGCAGCACGCTGATCGTGCCGGCCGGGGACCGGTCGAACCACCAGTCGACGTACTTGCGGATCGGCGCCAGGTATTCGTCCAGCGAGGGCCCGTCGGCGGCCAGGCTGGCGAAGATCAGCCCGCGGTAGGTGGCCACCCGGGGCGCCCGGTGCAGGCCCCAGCGGCTCTTGTCGAAGTCCGGCGGGTAGCCGTTCGCCTGCGCCATCCCGACCAGTGCGCCGTTGTTGGCGTAGCTCCAGTTGTGGTACGGGCAGCGGAAGTAGTTGGAGTGCCCGAGATCGTCCCGGCAGACCACCGAGGCGCGGTGCCGGCAGCGGTTGAGCAGGACGTACACCTGCCCGTCCTCGTGCCGGCTGACGATCACCGGCTGGGTGCCGATCGCGGCGGTCTTGTAGTCGCCGGTTCTGGGCAGCTGGGATTCGTGGCCGACATACACCCAGGTGCGCTCGAAGATGTTCTGCATCTCGGCGCGGAAAACGTCGGGTTGCGTGTACACGTCGGTGTGTACTTCGAACGTGTCCGGTCGGTCGAGGATCAGCTCGGTGCGGGAAAAGTCCTCAATCGCCACCATCCCAAGCGGCTCCTTTGTCACCTAACGGTTGCCTATTGGGCTATTGGTATGACCATAAGAACATGCTTTAGGATTGTCAAGCAGGCCGTACGGTGGGTGCTCGTTCGCTGAGGGAGACGTTGTGGCCAAGGTGCGCACCGACCTGCCCGCCGACCTGTTCAACCCGGTCACGATGGGCCGGATGTCGGAGGACATCGTCGATCAGATCAGGGTGCTGATCCGGGAGGGGCGGCTGACGCCGGGCGACCGGCTGCCGTCCGAGCGCGACCTCTGCGAGAAGTTCGGGGTCAGCCGGGTGACCGTCCGGGAGGCGTTGCGCATCCTGGAGGCGAACGGGCTGATCGAGATCCGGGTCGGCGCCCGCGGCGGCGCGTTCGTCACCGCGCCGTCCGGCTCGCACATCCGCGAGGGCATCATCGACCTGATGACGCTGTCCCCGACGACAGCGGCCGAGGTCACCGAGACCCGGAAGATCATCGAACTCGGCGTCGTCCCGCTGGTCTGCGAGCGGGCCACCGAGGAGGACCTGGCCGCGCTGCAGGAGCTGTGCGACAAGGCCGCCGCCGCCAGGGACGCGGGCACGTACACGATGGAGATGTCGGCCGAGTTCCACACCCGGCTGGCCGAGTGCACGCACAACCGCGCGATCGTGATGCTGCAGCAGACGTTCCGCCGCCCGCTGCTGATGTCGCTGGAGCGGGCCCACGACGCCGCCCCGGAGATGGGCGGCCTCGGCGTCACCGAGCACATCGACCTGGTCGCCGCGATCCGGGCCCGCGACTGTCCAAAGGCGACCGACATCATGCGCCGGCACCTGGACCGCACCGCGGCCCGGCTGGCCAAGCACTGACCCTGGCTACGGTCCATCGCTGACATCCGCGACCTCCTTGTGGTATTACCAATAGACCATAGGGAGGCGATCATGATTGCTGTGGGCGTGGTCGGGCTGGGTGCGATGGGTGGCCCGATCCTGCGGCACGTCCGCGCGGCCGGCTTCCCGACCTGGTGCGTCGACCTGGACCCGGCCGCGGTCGACGCGGCCGCCGCGCTCGGGGCCACCGGGTGCCCGTCGCCGGCCGCGCTGGCCCCGCTGGTCGACGTGGTGCTGCTGACCGTGCCCACCGACCAGGACGTGCTGGCCGTCGCCACCGGGCCGGCCGGCCTGCTGGCCGGGCTGCGCGCCGGGTCGGTGCTGGCGGTGTGCAGCTCGGTCCGCCCGGAGACCTGCGCGAAGCTGGCCGCCGAGGCGGCGCCGCGGCAGGTGGACGTGCTGGACTCGGCGCTCACCGGCGGCGTCCGGGCGGCCATCGACGGCACGGTGAACCTGCTGGTGGGCGGACCGGCCGCGGCGCTGGGCCGGGCCCGGCCGGTGTTCGACGCGTTCTGCGCCGGCGTCCAGCACCTCGGCGACCTCGGCCAGGGCCAGGTCGGCAAGACCGTGAACAACCTGATCCACTGGGCCCAGATCATCGGGATCGTGGAGGCCCTGCGGCTCGGCCGCGAACTGGGCCTCTCCCCCGCCCGGGCCCGCGCCGCGCTGGTGCACGGTCCCACCGACAGCCGCACCCTGCGCGAGCTCGAGCAGATGCGCTTCACCTGGTACGGCAAGGACATCGACAACGCCAGCCAGATGGCCGCCGGCGTCGGCCTGCCGCTGCCCGTCGCCACGCTGGCCCGGGAGCTGATGGCCGGCATCACCGTCGCGGACGTCGCCGACCTGCTCGGCACCTGACGCACCGTTGCTGACGCGGCGGGCCGGCGCCGGCGCCGATAGCGCTCAGGGCAGGGCGGTGGACTCGTCTGCCGTGCCCTCGCGGGAGCGCCGCTGTTCGTGTGCGGCGGCGAGGATGAGGTAGGCGCTGGCGGTCCAGGTGTAGGCGCGGTCGCGCAGGCCGGCGCCGGTCAGCGCGTCGAAGTTCTCGGCGAAGCCGGAGCGTCTCGCACAGGGCCCGGAACCGGGCGCTGATCTCGTCGGCGAGTCGCGTCTGCGCCGGCGCGGCGCAGCCCGTCCTCGATCAGCACCGTGGCGGGCGCCCAGATCGGGCCACGCCAGTAGCCGTCCGGCTCGTAGTGCGGCGAGCCGGGCAGCTCGGTGGCCAGGCCGTACGGGGTCAGGTGGGCGCGGATGCGCCGTACCAGGGTGTCCCGGATCCGGTCGGGTAGCTCGCCGCCGAGCACGATCGGCATCAGGTCCAGCAGGCTGGCGCTGGTCCAGGTGCGCTGCGTCCGCGGCCGCGCGGGCCGCGAACCGCTGGCCGGTCCACAGCTGCCGAGCAATGCCGTGCGCATCCGGTCGGCCGCCTGGTTCCAGGACCTGACCGCCTCGGCGAGTCCGAGCTGGGCGGCCAGGTCGGCGAGCTCGCGCAGCTGGAGCACGAGGAACGCGGCCAGGTCCGCGGACTCGACGACGCGTTCGGGGTCGAAGGTGGTGGCGTTGTCCCAGCCGCTGTCGTTGCCGTGCTGGTAGTGCGCCAGCGGGTGCCCGGGCACCCGGCGGGCGGTGAGCCAGAAGTCGGTCCAGCGCTCCAGCAGCCGGTAGGTGCCGAGCAGCTCGCCGGCGTCGCGGGCGGGCAGGCCCTGCCGCAGCTGGCGCAGCGCCCAGCCGTGGATGGGGGGCTTGACGAAGTTGTAGAGGACCTCGGAGTGGGTGACGGAGTCGGGCAGCGCGCCGGAGCTGTCCTGGTGGTCGAACGGCAGCCGGAACTGGTCCCAGGCCAGCTCCGGCAGTCCGGTCGCCAGCGCGAGCGCGTTGAAGCAGTGGTCCCAGCTCCACACCTTGTCCATCCAGTGCTTGGACATCAGGACCGCGGGCCGGGTGACGAATCCGGCCGGGCGCACGGTGGCCGACCACAGGACGTATGCGGCGAGTTCGGCGGCGGGCGTGTCGGCGCTCGCGCCACGGCGCGACCGCGTCGGCGAACCGGCGTGAACTCGGCGTCGGCGGCGGCGGCGATCTGGTCGAAGGTCAGCGCCGTGCGGTACGGCGGCCGGGCGCTGTCGTACTCCTCGATCGCGATCTCCCAGGCACGGTCCCCGGCGAGCGTGATCCCCCGTTCCGCCGTGCCGAGCTGCTGCGCGCCGCTGACCGCGGCTGGCGATCCGGAGAGCACCGTGACGCGGTAGCGCCGGCCGGTCTCGTAGACGGTGAACACGTACGAGCCGTCCACGGGGTCGCGGTAGGAAGTACGGTGCCGCTGAACGGGGTCAGGGTGGGCGTGGCGGCGACGATTCGCAGGCCCAGCCCGGCGCCGCGGACGCGTACGGTGTCGGCCGACTCGTAGGCGAGATCGACCCGGCCGCGGAAGCCGGCCCAGGTCAGCCGCGACGGCACCGCGGCGACGGTGGTCTCCGCCCGCGTGTCGGCGGCCAGCGGTACGAGGCGGAGCACCGGATGCAGGCCGGTCTGGTGTGAGACGAGGTGGATGTCGTCGGCGTAGGTGTTCTCGGCGATGACCGGGGAGAAGTCGAACCAGGATCCGGAGTAGCTGAACGGGATCTCGCCGGACCGGGAACTGCATGCTGCTCGCTTTCGCCGTGCGGTCAGTCCTTGACGGCGCCGGCGGTGACGCCGGCGGCGACGTAGCGCTGGGCGACGACCAGCAGCACGGCCGCCGGGATCGAGGCCACGACGGCGGTGGCCATGATGGCGTTCCACTGCTGGTTGTTGTTGCCGATGTAGTGGTAGATGCCGAGCGTGATCGGGCGGCAGCCGGCCGCCGCCGTCGAGCGTGGTGGCGAAGACGAAGTCCGACCAGGCCCACAGGAACGCGAACAGCGACGACGGTGACGATGGCGTTGCGGCTGACCGGCAGGACGACCGACCAGAACGTGCGCACCGGGCCGGCGCCGTCGACTGCGGCCGCCTGGATGAGCTCGTCGGGGATGCCGGACATGAACGCCGTGAAGATCAGCACCCCGAACGGGACGGCGATCGTGGAGTCGGCGACGATCAGGCCGGCCGACCGTGTTGAGCACGCCGAGGGTGAGGTAGATGGCGTAGAAGCCCATCGCCATGATGATCCCGGGGATCATCTGGGCGACCAGCAGCAGGAAGCTCAGCGCGCCGCCGCCGCGCGGGCGCAGCTTGGCCAGCGCGTAGCCGGCGGGGGCGGCGATGACGAGGGTGAGCGCGACCGTGCCCAGGCCGACGAGCAGGCTGGTGCCGAGGTACGGCAGCTGCTGGTCGAGCACCGCCCGGTAGCCGTCGAGCGTGCCGTGCGACCGGGAACCAGTTCGGCGGGCGTCTTGCGCATGTCGCTGGTCGCGGGTGAACGAGACGTTGATCATCCAGTAGACCGGGAACAGCATCAGCGCGGTCAGCACCAGGCCGACGCCGGTCTTCCACCACGTGGCCGGCCGTCTCACGCCTGCCCGCCCTGCCGGCGCTGGAACCGGATGTAGACCAGCCCGAAGACGAGCGCGATCACGATGAGCAGGTTGCCGACGGCGGCGCCGGGTCCGAACGTCGGGCAGCAGGTTGCCGAACCCGAGCCGGTAGGACCAGGTGGCGAACGTGGTGGACGAGTCGGCCGGCCCGCCCTTGGTCATGATCCAGATGATGTCGAAGACCTTGAGCGTGTAGACCAGGCCGAGCAGCAGCGTGATCGCCGAGACCGGCCGCAGCAGCGGGAAGGTGATCCGCCAGAACCGCTGCCAGCCGCTCGCCCCGTCCAGCGCGGCCGCCTCGTAGAGCTGCGGCGGGATGCCCTGCAGGCCGCTGTAGAGCACGACCAGGTTGAACGGGATGCCGATCCAGATGTTCGCGATGATCACCGAGACCAGCGACCAGTGCGGCGAGGTCAGCCAGTTGACCGGGTCGACGCCGACCGCGCCGCAGCACCGAGTTGACGATGCCGGAGTCGCTGTTGAGCATCCACGACCAGGTCGACGCCGACACGATCAGCGGCAGCAGCCACGGGCACGAGGAACAGCGCCCGCAGCGTCGCGGACAGCCGGAAGTGCTGGGTGAAGAAGACCGCCAGCGCCAGGCCGATGGCGAACTGGAACACCAGCGAGACCACCGTGAACACCACCGTGTGCAGCAGCGCCGGCGCGAACGTCGGGTCGTCGAAGACCGTGCGGTAGTTCGTCCAGGCCGGTGAACGGCGCGCCGCCCTGCACGAACGAGCGCACCGTGTAGTTGCGCAGGCTCAGGTCGAGGTTGCGGTAGAGCGGGTAGGCGTAGAACGCGAGCAGGTAGAGGCGACCAGCGGCAGCAGGAACGCCCAGGCCACCCACCGCTGCGCGCGGTATCCCGGCGCCCGGCGACGGTGGCGGACCGGTGCCGGGGTGGCCGTCCGTGCCACCCCGGCACCGGCCGCGGTCCGGGTCGCGGCGGGCATCGATCAGTTCGTGGCGGCGGCGGCCGCCGTCTGCGCGTTGCTCAGCGCTGCCTGCGGGCTCTGCGAGCCGCTCAGCGCGGCCTGCACCGCGGTCCACAGCGGCTCGGAGATCTTCGGGTACTTGGTGCCGAGGTTGTCGCCGGTGCGGCCCTTGGCGGCCTTGACCGCCTCGACCCACACCTTCAGCTCGGGGTTCGCGGCGACCTGCTTGGCCTGCACCGCCTCGGTCGGCGCGATGTAGGACAGCGTGGTGTCGGTGGCCAGCAGGTTGTCGGTGCTGGTCAGGCAGGTGACCAGCTTCTGCGGTGGTGGCGTAGCGGGCGGTGTCCTTCTGCACCGGGATGGTGACGAACTCGCCGCCGGTCGGCGCCGGCGCGGTGCCGCCGTCCTTGGCCGGGATCGGGATGATGCCGTACTCGAAGCCGGCCTTCTTGGCGTTGGCCAGCTGCCAGGTGCCGTTCTCGGCGAACGCGTAGTCGCCGGTGGCGAACTCCTGCCAGCTGGTGGTCTGGGTGTTGTTGATGACCGAGTTCGGGCGCGTAGCCCTTCTTCGAGCCAGTCGGTCCACAGCGACAGCGCCGCGACGGCCTGCGGCGAGTCGAGCTGTGGTCAGGTTGCGCGCCGGAGCCCCAGAACCAGGGCAGGAACTGGAAGCTGCCCTCCTCGGTGCCGATCGCGGAGAAGGTGATGCCCTTCTTGCCCGCCGCCTTCACCTTGGCCAGCGCGGCGGTCAGCGACGGCCCAGTCCGTGACCGAGGCGGGTCGACGCCCGCGGCCGTCAGCACGGCCTTGTTGTAGTACAGCGCGAGGGTGTTCGCGCCGATCGGGACGCCGTAGGTCTTGCCGCCGCTCTGCCCGGCGCCGAGCAGGTTCGGCGAGATCGCCGAGGTGTCGAGCTTCGTGTCGCTCGGTGGTGGTCGAGCACGCCGGCCTCGGCGAGGGTGGAGACCACCGGGTTGTCGACGATCAGCACGTCCGGCGAGTTGCCCTGCTGCGCGGCCAGCAGCGCCTTGTTGGTCAGGTCGGTGGTGTCGTAGCCGGTGCGCTTGACGCGTCACGCCCGCGTCGGTGCCGCACTTGTTGAGCAGCTTGACCCAGTCCGAGCCGTCGTCGAACTGCGGGTACGGGTCCCAGATCGTGTACGTCGCACTACCGGCGCCGCTGCCGGAGTTGTCGTCCGATGACGAGCACGCGGCCGCGCCGCCGGCTGCGACCAGGATCGCCAGCGCTGCGCCAACGGCGCGCCGGCGGGTAGCCAACCACCTCACGGATCTTCCCCTCGCGGTCGAGCAGCGAATCGATTCGCCGAATCGGTTCGACAGAAGCTAGGCCCACCATCGCCGACCGTCAAGGCCGTCGTTGACATGTCTGAAATCAGCGCCTAACGTCCGGTCGAATCGATTCGTCCACTAGGTACGCCTGAGGTACGCGATGAACATCGGCGAGATCGCCCGCCGGGCCGGGGTGTCCCGCAGCACCGTCTCGTACGCGCTCAGCGGCAAGCGGACGGTCTCCCCGGCGACCCAGCGGCGGATCCAGGCGGTCATCGACGAGCTGGACTACCGGCCCAACGCCGCGGCCCGGGCGCTGAAGGAGGGCCGGACCCGCACCCTCGGCCTGGTCATCCCGCCGGCCAGCCTGCGGCTGACCGACATGCAGCTCGGGTTCGTCGCCAGCGTGGTCGAGGCCGCCGCCCGCGCGGACCTCGACGTGCTGCTCTCGCCCTCCGGCGGCGACCACGACCGGTCCTTCGAACGGGTCGTCAGCGGCCGCCGGGTCGACGGCGTCATCCTGATGGAGATCCGGCTGGAGGACGAGCGGGTCAACCGGCTCCGGCAGACCGGCCTGCCGTTCGTCACGATCGGGCACACCGCCGACCCGCGGGGCACCTCCTGGGTGGACCTCGACTACGCCGCCCTGGTCGCCCAGTGCGTCCACCACCTCGCCGACCTCGGCCACCGCAACGTCGCCCTGATCAACCGGTCCACCGAGCTGGTCGCCGCCGGGTACGGGCCGGCCCAGCGCGCGCTCGCCGGGTTCACCGAGGTCACCAACCGGCGCGGGTTGACCGGCGTCGACCTGTGCTGCGGCGACGACGCCGCGTCCGGCGAGGCCTGCCTGGAGCGGTTGCTCGACGAGCATCCCGGCGTCACCGCGATCGCCACGATCAACGAGGCGGCCCTGCCCGGCATCCAGCGCGCCCTCGAGCGGGCGCACGTCGCCGTGCCGGGGCGCCTGTCGATCGCCGGCGTCGTGGCCCGGCACTGGGCGGAGGACTTCCGGCCCCCGCTGACCGCCGCCGACGTACCGACTGGAGATGGGCGCCCACGCCGTCGACCTGCTGCTCGAACGCATCGCCACCCCCGACGCCCCGCCCCGCCACCTGCTGCTCGCCCCACCGATCTCGCTGCGCGCCAGCACGGGTCCCGCGCCCACCCGTTGACCGCGACCGCACCGACCGGGACGGCCACCGGCCCGTCCCGCGATCGGCCGCGCCCGTTCCCACCCGTCCCAGGAGCCACCCGTGGACATCTCCCGCCACCGCCTCGCCGCCCGCCTCGCGGCCGTCGCGCTCGCCGTCGTCTCGATGACCCTCGGCACGGCGCCCGGGCCCGCCCAGGCCGGGGACGAGTCCATCGCCGTCAACTTCTCCGCCGGCGGTGCCGCCCCGACGTACCGCGCCTCCGGCTGGATCTACGGCATGACCGAGGACGCGTCCGGACCGCCGGACCACTTCTTCCGGGACGTGAGGTTCCGGGCCATGCGTGCCGGCGGGGCGCAGCTCGACTCACCCGGGGGCTGGGTCTCCGGCCGCTACCCGCGGCGCTGGAACGCCACGCCGGCCCAGGCCCGCCGCACGGCCGCGCTCGGCGGGCAGTTCGTCCTGCTGGCGCACGACCTGTGGGGCGCCGACGGGTTCCCGATCTCCCGGTTCCCCGGCGACAACGGCGACTGGACCGACTACGACAACTTCCTCACCCGGCTGATCGGCGACGTCCGCGCCGCCGGGCTCACCGTGCAGTGGGACATCTGGAACGAGCCGAACATCACGCTGTTCTGGAACCGCCCGCAGGCGCAGTACTTCGAGCTGTGGCGGCGCACTTACCAGCGCGTCCGGGCCGCGTTCCCCGGCCAGCTGATCGTCGGCCCGAGCTGCGCGTGCGTGCCCACCACGACCGGCGCCTGGTGGGGCCAGTACCTCGACTTCGTCCGGTCCACCAACACGGTGCCGGACATCGTCAGCTGGCACAGCCTGCCCGGCGACCCGGTGGCGAACGTCGCGGCCGCCAACAGCACGCTCGGCTCGCGCGGTATCCCGCACCCCCGGCCGTACCAGATCAACGAGTACGCCGCGAGCAACGAGCAGAACCCCGGCGACGGCTCCTGGTACATCGCGCGGCTCGAACGCGCCGGCGCCGACGGGCTGCGGGCGAACTGGGCCGGCGGGGCCAACCTGCACAACGACCTCGCCAGCCTGCTCGTCCGCAACTCCGCCGGCCAGCACCAGCCCAAGGGCGAATGGTGGGTCTACCGCTTCTACGCCAGCCAGACCGGCCAGATCGCGGCCGTCACGCCCAGCCCCTCCTACGACGCCGTTCGCCACCAAGGACGGCCGGCAGCGCGAAGATCCTCGTCGGCGGCGGCCGGACAACCGGCAACATCGCCGTCAACCTGCAACGCCTGGACGCCACCAGCGGCATCGTGCAGAACAACCAGGTGCGGGTGATCGCCGCAGCGCATCCCGTACAACGGCGGCGGCGCGGTCCAGGGCCCGGTCACGATCCAGAACTCGGTGCTGTCGCTGTCCAACAACGCCACCACGGTCAACCTGCCGCACGGCAACGCCGACGACACCTTCACGATCACGCTGCTGCCGCCGTCCGATAGCAGCTTCCAGTCCGTGGCCGCCGCCCAGCACTCCCAGCAATGCCTGGACAACACCAACCTGAGCACCGCGGACGGCAACCAGCAGCAGCAGTTCTACTGCGAGGGCGGCGACCAGCAGCTGTGGAACTTCCGCCCGGTCGCCGGCGTCGCCGACACGTTCACGATGGTCAACCAGCAGACCGGCAAGTGCCTCGACGTCAACGGCGTGTCCACCGCCGACGGCGCCGTCATCCAGCAATGGACCTGCCTCGGCGGCAACGCGCTGAACCAGCAGTTCACGCTGCGGAAGGTGACGTACGCCGGCAACGACCCGCACGACTTCCAGCTCGTCGCCCGGCACAGCGGCAAGTGCGTCGACGTCAGCGGCATCTCCACCGCGGCCCACGCCCTGATCCACCAGTGGACCTGCAACCCCGCCAACCAGGGCAGCCCGCTCAACCAGACCTGGCGGCTCTGGGGCCGCTAGGCACAGCGTCATCGGCCAGCCGGCCGTGCCGCTCGCGGGTCGTCGGCCCGCGAGCGTCACCGCTGGAGCCGGAGTCGCTGGGCCCTGAAGGCGGGTGAGGAGATGCGAGACACCGGCACCAACGAGACGGGCCTCGTGATCGCGGCCCAGGCGGGCGACCGGCAGGCCCTGGACGGGCTCGTCGCGACCAGCCTGCCGCTGGTCTACACGATCGTCCGCCGCGCGCTGAGCGGGCATCCCGACGCCGACGACGTCGTACAGGACACCGTGCTGCGCGCCGTGCGGCGGCTGCCGACGCTGCAGAGCCCGCAAAGCTTCCGGCCGTGGCTGGCCGCGATCGCCGTACACCAGGTCAGCACGCACCTGCATCGCCGTGCCCGCGCCGCCCGGCGCACAGCCACCCTCGACCAGGCGGCCGACCTACCGGACGCCGAGGCCGAGTTCGAGTTCCTGAGCATGCTCCGCCTGGAGCTGTCCAGGCAGCGCCGCCAGGTGGTGCGTGCCAGCCGCTGGCTCGACCCCGGCGACCGGGCTCTGCTGTCCCTGTGGCGGCGGGAAACCGCAGGAGAGCTGACCCGGACCGAACTGGCCGCGGCGCTGACCATCAGCACCGCGCACGCGGGAGTGCGGGTACAACGGATGCGCCACCGACTCGACCTGAGCCGCGAACTCGTGGCCGCGCTGGAAGCCAGACCACGCTGCGTCGCGCTCCAGGCCGTGCTGGCGGGCTGGGACGGCGCGCCGAGCCCGCTGTGGCGCAAGCGCATCGCACGACACACCCGGTCCTGCGGCGTCTGCGCACAGGCCGCCGGCCAGGCCAGGATCGTCCGCCGCTCGATGATGTCCCAGTAGACCGCGTCCGGTCACCGGAGCAGGTCGGTTCCGAAGGCTCCTTCCGCACTGAGATGGTCCGGCGATCAGGACTACGTCGTACTTGTTTCCTGTTCGCGTGCCTGCCACCATGCGCCGGCCAACCGGTGCCAGGCGGCCTGACGGTCCAGGAGCAGCTGGCGGGCCCGCTCGCCGCTCCAGTCCGGCGGCAGCAGCGTCGGTGGCAGGCCCGGGTCGAGCAGCAGCAGCCGTCGCCAGTGGTAGCCGAGGTGCAGGAGTTCGGCCAGGCCATCGGCCGGGGTGCGCGGGCGGGCGGCGGCGAAGCGCTCGACGAACGCCTGGTACTGGGCGTCCAGCGCCGGGACGTCCCAGGCCTCGGCGACCAGGCGATGGCGTTCGGCCGGATCGTCCAACCGGGCGTGCAGCAGGGTGCCCCGGACCTCGTCACCGAGGGTGCGCAGCACCTGGCGGGCCTCGTCGGCGTGCGAGGGGTGCGGGCTGATCCACACGCCGGGGCCGAGCGAGCCGAAGCCGGCCCAGCCCAGGGACGTGCGCAATCGGTGGCGGAGCTGGCGCGTGGTCTCCGGGACGGTGGTCAGCAGGACGAGCCAGTCGCCGTCCCAGTCGCGATCCGGGCCGGGTGCGAACAGTCGGTCCCGGGCGGCGACCAGGAACCTGTGCCCGGTCGGGGTGATCCGCCAGCGCACCCGGCGGCCGCTGCGTTCGGCGGTCAACCAGCCGGCCGCGGCGCTGCGGCTCAGCGCCTGCCGGGCGGCCTTCTCCTCGAAGCCGACCAGGCCGAGGGCGTCGACGACGGTCTGCGTCCAGGCGCTTTCACCCTGCTCCAGGGCGTACTCGCCGAGCACGAACAGCAGGTACGCCCGGGCGCTCGGCCCGCGCAACGGACCCGGTCGCCGCAGGTCGGCCGCGGCCAGGTCGACGGGGTCGGCACCAGCGTCGAGAGCGGCATCGGTAGCAGCGTCGGTAGCAGGGACGCCATCGGTCATGCCCGTCAGGATGCCAGCCAATTAAGTTCCCCAGAAGCTTGACGACCGACTAGCACTATGTCTCATCATATTGTCTGCCGTCGACCGCCGCGGATCGAGGTGGGCCGTGCCAGCTGGGTCAATGCCGGATGCCGCGCCGGCCGTCTCGCCGCGGACCAGCCCCAGCGACCCGGGCGGCCCCCTGCTGGGCGTCCGCGAGCTGGCCGTCTGTTACGCCGGGTCGGTCCGGGCACTGGACGGGGTGTCGCTGTCGGTGCCCGCCGGTGCGGTGGTGGCGGTGCTGGGCGGCAACGGCGCCGGCAAGAGCACCCTGCTACGGGCGATCTCCGGGACGTTGCCGTTCACCCGGGGGTCGATCGTGGGCGGGTCCATCGAATTCGACGGTCGCCGGTTGGACGGCGCCGCCCCGGCCGCGATCGTCCGCTCCGGCGTGGTGCAGGTGCCGGAGGGCCGGCAGGTCTTCGGCGAGCTGACCGTGGAGGAGAACCTGCGCGCCGGCGGTCTGGCCGTCGCCCGGCGCCTCCGCCGCCCGGCCCGGGACGAGGTGTACGACCTGTTCCCGGTGCTGCGGGACCGGCGCGGCCAGCGGGCGGGCCTGCTGTCCGGCGGTGAGCAGCAGTTGCTCGCGATCGGCCGGGCCCTGATGGCCGGCCCGCGGTTGCTGCTGCTGGACGAGCCATCGCTCGGGCTCGCCCCGCAGTTGGTGCGGCGGATCGGCGAGGTGATCGCCGAGATCAACCGCCGCGGCACCGCGGTCGTGCTGGTCGAGCAGAACGCGGCGCTCGCGCTGGCCCTGGCCGACGCGGCCTACGTGCTGGAGGTCGGGCGGGTCTCGCTGCACATGCCGGCCGCCGAGCTGGCCGCGACCGACCAGGTGCGGGAGCGGTACCTGGGCGTGGGCACCGCGCCGCGTGCCACCGCGACCCCGGCCGGCGGCCGTCCGGCGCGCGGGCTGCCCGAACTGGTGGTGGACGGGCTCAGCGTGCGCTTCGGCGGGATCGCCGCGCTGTCCGAGGTGTCGTTCACCGTCCAGCCGGGAGCGGTGCACGCGCTGATCGGGCCGAACGGGGCGGGCAAGTCAACCTGCCTGAACGTGCTGACCGGGGTCTACCGGAGCGCGGGCGGCAGCGTGCGTTACGGCGACCACGAGCTGACCGGGCTGCGGCCGCACCAGATCGCCCGGCTCGGCGTCGGGCGCACGTTCCAGAACCTGGCGCTGTCGCCGGTCGGGACGGTCGCCGATGCCCTGCTGCTCGGGCGGCACCGGCTCACCCGCGCCGGCTTCGTCGCGGCCGGGCTGCGCACCCCGCGGGCCCGGCGGGAGCAGGCCGAGCAGGACCGCCGGGTGCGGCAGGTCGCCGAGTTACTGGAGCTGGCCGACGTCCTGAGCCGGCGGGTGGACGAGCTGCCCTACGGCGACCGCAAGCGGGTCGAGCTGGCCCGGGCCCTGTGCTCCGAACCGACGCTGCTGCTGCTGGACGAGCCGGTGGCCGGCATGACCGCGGCGGAGTCGGTGCGGTTGGCCCGCGTCCTGGTCCGGGTCCGGGAGGCGTTGGCCGTGACGATCCTGCTGGTCGAGCACGACATGGCCTTCGTGATGGGCATCGCCGACCGGGTTACCGTGCTCGACTTCGGCCGGCGGATCGCCGACGCCGCCCCGGCCGACGTCCAGCGCGACCCCGCCGTCGTGCGGGCATACCTCGGCGTGCCGGCCGCACCGGCCACACCGGCCACACCGGCTGCACCGGCTGCACCGGCCGCGGCGGCCGCACCGGGCGCGGCGGCCGCACCGGGCGCGGCGGAGCCGGCGGCGGGCGGTGGTCCGCGGTGACCCAGTTCGGCACGCTGCTGATCAACGGGTTGTCGCTGGGCTGCATCGACGCGCTGATCGCGCTCGGGTTCGTCATCGTCTTCAAGGCGACCCGGGTGGTGAACTTCGCCCACGGGTCGCTGCTGCTGCTCGGCGCCTACATCGTCGGCCGCGCCCACGGCGAGCTCGGCTTCGCCCCCGCTGTGCTGCTCGCGGTGGCGGTGACGGCCGCCGCCGGGGTGCTCATCGCGGCGGTGCTGCTGCGCCGGGTCCGGCTGGCCGATCCGGGCACCCTGGCCATCCTGACCCTCGGCGTCGACATCGTGCTGGTCACCGAGTTGACCCGGCGGATCGGCACCGACCTGCTCACGATCGGCGATCCGTGGGGCGCCGCGGTGGTCGGGGTCGGCCCGATCCGGCTGCCGGAGACCCGGATCGCCGCCGCGGCCGCCGCGGTGGTGCTCGTCGGCGGGTTCCTGGCCGCCGTCAAGTTCTCGGACTGGGGCGTGGCGTTGCGGGCCGCGGCGCAGCGTCCGCAGACCGCCGCGCTGATGGGTGTCCGGCTCGGCCGGGTGGCCGCCGGCGCATGGGCGCTCGCCGGCGGGCTCGCCGCCGTCGCCGGGCTGTTCTTCACCGCGTTCCCCTCCCCCGGCGTCAGCGGCAGCGTCGGGCAGGCGGCGCTCGGTGCGGCGGTGCCGGCCGCCGTCCTCGGTGGGCTGGACTCGACCACCGGCGCCCTGGTCGGCGGGCTGGTCGTCGGGGTCACCTCGACGCTGGCCGCCGGGTACCAGGATCAGCTCGCGTTCGCCGGGCGCGGCTTCGGCAGCGTCGTGCCGTACCTGGTGATGCTGCTGGTGCTGCTCGCCCGGCCGGCCGGCTTGTTCGGCAGCAAGGAGGTCACCCGTGTCTAGGGCCGCCGCCGGACGGATCCGCCGGCTGCCGCGGTGGCCCGCCGCGGTCGCGGTCGCGCTGCTGCTGCTCGCCGCGCCGCTCTCGCTGACCAGCTTCTGGCTGCAGACCGGGCTGTTCGCGATGGCCGCGGCGATCGGCGCGATCGGGCTGACCCTGCTGGTCGGGGTGACCGGGCAGCTCTCCCTCGGGCACGCGTTCTTCGTCGCCGTCGGGGCCTACGGCTACGCGTTCCTCGCCGGCAGCAGAGCCAGCGCGGGAGTGGGCACCGGTGCCGTACGCGGAGCCGGGCTGCCGCCGCTGCTGGCACTGGTCGGTGCGGTCGTCCTGGCGGGCCTGGCCGGGGCGCTGTTCAGCCCCATCGCCGGGCGGCTGCGCGGGATCTACCTGGGGTTGGCGTCGATCGGGCTGGTGTTCCTGGGCCAGCACATCCTGCTCAACGCCGGGCCGGTGACCGGCGGCTTCAACGGCCGGGACGCCGCGCCGTTGCGGCTGTTCGGCTTCTCCTTCACCGCCGGCCATCCGGACCTGACGATCCTCGGCGTCCCGTACGGCGGGCTGGAACGGCTCTGGTACCTCGGCCTACTGCTGGCGACCGCGGCCTGGTGGTACGCGCGCAACCTGCTGCGCGGCCGTCCCGGGCGGGCGCTGGCGGGCGTGCGGGACAGCGAGGTGGCCGCGGCCGTGATGGGCGTCGACGTCCGGCGGTACAAGGCCGCGGCCTTCACCGTCTCGTCGATGTACGCCGGGTTGGCCGGCGCGCTGCTCGCGCTGGCCGTTGGCCGGATCGTGCCGGA
The DNA here is from genome assembly GCA_963714145.1 of uncultured Actinomycetota bacterium. Lineage (GTDB taxonomy): Bacteria > Actinomycetota > Actinomycetes > Mycobacteriales > CADCTP01 > JBBWZH01. The sequence continues at coordinate 2,470,455 of OY970235.1, forward strand.
CAACTTCGGCTTCGGCCTCTCGGTGGACTACCTCGCCATGATCATCATCGGCGGCCTGGGATCAATCGGGGGTGCCGTCGCCGGTGCGGTCTTCGTCACCGCGCTGCCACTCGTCCTGGACCGCTACAGCGACGCGCTGCCATTGCTGGCCCAGCCGGGCGAGGGCGGCGTCGGAGCCGCCGACGCCGCCCGGCTGCTCTACGGCGCGGCGATCGTCGCCGTCCTGCTGTTCGCTCCCGGCGGCGCCGCCCAACTCGTCCGCCGCAGCCCGGCGGCACCGTCCAGCCAAGGGGCCCCGTCCAGCCAAGGCGCCCCGTCCCCCCAAGGAGCTCCGCCATGAACCGACGGCTAGTGGCCGCCGCGGCCATCCTCCCGCTGCTGCTGACCGCCTGCAGCAAGGCCAAGTCCAACGGCCAGGACGCCGGCGGCCTCAAGACCGGCCCGGGGGTGACCGCAGCCACGATCAAGCTGGGCAGTCTGGTCGACCTGACCGCGGTCTTCGCGCCCCTGGGCAAAAGCCTGGTGCAGGGCACGCAGCTGTACTGGAACCAGCAGAACGCCGCCGGCGGCGTCTGTGGCCGCAAGGTCGAGGTCACCGTCAAGGACCACGGCTACGACCCGCAGAAGGCGGTCTCGCTCTACCGCGGCATGTCCGGCGACGTCCTCGCCCTGCAGACGGTGCTCGGCTCGCCGGTGATCTCGGCGCTGCGGTCCACTGTGGACGCCGATGACATGCTCGTCGGGTTCGCCGGCTGGAGCTCCGCGGTGCTGTCCGACCCGCACATCCAGCTCGTCGGCACCACGTACGACATCGAGACCATCAACGGCCTGGACTTCCTCATGCGGACCAAGGGCATCAAGGCCGGCGACAAGATCGGGCACGTCTACTTCGTCGGCGACTTCGGCGAGAGTGCGCTGCGCGGCAGCGAGTACGTGGCCAAGCAGAAGGGCCTGACGATCGTCAAGCAGCAGATCAAGCCGACCGACACCGACCTGTCCGCGCAGGTGTCGGCGTTCCGCGCCGCCCGGGTGACGGCCATCCTCGTCTCGGCCGGCCCGACCCAGGCCGCCTCCGTGGCCGGTGTGGCGAAGTCCGTCGGCCTCAATGTCCCGATCCTCGCGAACGGCCCGGGATTCACGCCGCAGCTGCTGTCCACGCCGGCCGGGCCGGCCCTGAAGGACAACCTGTACGTCGTGTCGAGCATCGCACCGGTCTCGGCCCAGACCCCGGCGGCCACCGCCGCCGCGGCGGCCTTCGACAAGGCGTACCCCGATGGCACCCCGACCCAGGTCGGCTCCGGCTTCGGCTACGTGCAGGCCCAGGTGACCAAGGCCGTGCTGCAGAAGGCGTGCGACAACCATGACCTCACCCGCGCCGGCCTGCTGACCGCGCAGCACCAGCTTTCGGCGGTGGATACCGGTGGCCTGGTCGCCGGTGTGCTGGACTACAGCGACCCGGCGCAGCCGCCGAGCCGGACTGTCTACATCGCCAGGGCCGACAGCGCGGCCCGGGGCGGGTTGACGACGGTGGGCGGGCCCGTCGAGTCCGAGCTGGCGAAGGCGTACCAGCCGGCGAGCTGAGCCCGCCGAGCCACTGGACGAGGGAGCGACAGTGCTTGATCAGGGCCTGGGATCGTGGCCGCGGCGGCGCGCCCGGATCAGTCCACATCGGACCGCGCTGGTCTACGAAGGCCGGGCGTGGAGCTACGCGCAGGTGCACGAGCGGGTGACCCGGCTCGCGCACGTGCTGCGCGGGCTGGGCGTCGGGCCGGGTGACCGGATCGGCTACCTCGGCCGCAACCATCCGGCGCTGGCCGAGACGCTGTTCGCCGCCGGCGCGGTGGGCGCCGTACTGGTGCCGCTCAACTTCCGCCTCACCGCGCCGGAGCTGGCGTTCATGCTCCGCGATTCCGGCGCCCGCGTCCTGGTCTGGGGCCCGGAGCTCGCCGGCACGGTCGCCGAACTGCGCGACACCGCCTGCGTCGACCGGTACGTCGAGGTCGGCACCGACCTGGAAAGCCTGCTGGCCGGCGCGCCGACCGACCCGCTGGACGAGCCGGTCACGCTGGACCAGCCGTGCATGATCCAGTACACCTCCGGCACCAGCGGCCGACCCAAGGGGGTCGTGCTCACCCACGGCAACATCACCTGGAACGCGTACAACATCCTGATCGACGTAGACCTGGCCAGTGACGAGGTCGCGCTGCTGGTGGCGCCGCTGTTCCACACCGGCGCGCTCAACCAGATCCTGCTGCCCACCTTTCTGAAGGGCGGCGCCAGCGTCCTGATGCCGGCGTTCGACGCCGACCGGGTACTGGAGCTGATCGCCGAGCACCGGGTCACGTTCACGTTCTGCGTCCCGGCGATGTTCCAGGCGATCGCGCAGTCACCGCGCTGGCCGGCCGCGGACCTGTCCTCGATGCGGACGTTGATGTGTGCCGGCGCGCCGGTCCCGGAGCCGCTGATCCGCACCTACCAGCAGCGGGGGCTGACCTTCCTGCAGGGCTACGGGCTGACCGAGACCGCACCCGGCGCGCTGCTGCTGCGCGCGGGCGAGAGCACCAGCAAGGTCGGCTCGACCGGCACCCCGTGCTTCTTCACCGACGTGCGGGTGGTCCGTCCGGATCAGACCGACGTCGCGGTGGGCGAGACCGGCGAGGTGATCATCCGCGGGCCGAACGTGATGCGGGGCTACTGGCACCGGCCCGAGGAGACCGAGGCGGCCTTCTACCCCGGCGACTGGTTCCGCTCCGGCGACGGCGCGCAGGTCGACGCGGACGGTTACGTCTACATCGCCGACCGGATCAAAGACATGATCATCTCTGGCGGCGAGAACATCTACCCCGCCGAGGTCGAGAGTGTCCTCTTCGGACATCCGGCGGTCGCCGACTGCGCCGTCATCGGCGTCTCCGACCGGAAGTGGGGCGAGGTCGGGCGGGCGGTCGTCGTGCTGCGCGCCGGAGCGGCGGCCACCGCCGAGGAGATCGTCGCCCACCTGGCCGGCAAGCTCGCCGGCTACAAGATCCCCAAGTCGGTCGTCTTCGCCGAAGCGCTGCCCCGCACCGGCTCCGGCAAGGTGCTCAAGCGGCGCCTGCGCGAGTCGTACGGCAGCAGCACCGGCCCGGCGGGCCCGCCATCCACCGGCGAACCGGCCCCGGCGAAAGGAGCCAGCACGTGGACGTGACCGGAAAGGTCGCCGTCGTCACCGGCGCCGGCCAGGGCCTCGGCCTTGCCTACGCCAGCACGCTCGCCGCCGCCGGTGCGTCGGTGGTGGTGAACGACGTCAACGCCGACACCGCGGAGCAGGCGGTCAAGACGATCACCGCGGCCGGTGGGGTCGCGGTCGCCGAGGTCGTCGCGGTCGGCACCGCCGAGGCAGCCGACCGGTTGGTCACCCGGGCGGTGGACGAGTTCGGCCGGCTGGACGTGATGGTGACCAACGCGGGCGTGCTGCGCGACCGGGTGCTGTGGAAGATGACCGATGAGGATTTCGACACCGTCGTGGCCGTGCACCTGCGGGGCACGTTCACCTGCGCCCGGGCGGCGGTCCAGCACTTCCGGACCCGTACCGGGGGCGGCCGGCTGATCCTGACCGGGTCGCCGGCCGGCCAGCGCGGCAACTTCGGCCAGGGCAACTACGCGGCGGCCAAGGCCGGCATCGCCGCGATGGCGCGCACCTGGGCGATGGAGTGCGCGAAGGCCGGCGTGACCGTCAACGCGGTCATCCCGAACGCCGCCACCGACATGACCCGCACCATCCCGTTCCTGGCCAAGTACGTGGCGGCGATGGAACACGGCGAGCCGATCCCGCCGGTCGTCCGCCGTGCCGCCTCGTTCGGGACCCCGCACGACGCCGCCGGGCTCGTGCTCTACCTCGCCTCCGGCGACGCCGACTGGGTGACCGGCCAGTGCATCGGCATCGGCGGGGACCGGCTCTCGCTCTGGTCGCATCCGGCCGAGGCCCGCAGCGCCTTCCGGGACGGCGGCTGGGACGCCGACGCGATCGCCGACGCCTTCGCCTCCTCGGTCGGCGAGCGGCTGGAGACATACGGCATACCGGTACCCCGCTTCGCCGACGGCGGCACATCGTGACGGTCGCGCTCGATCTGGATCGGCTGACCGCGATCGACGTCCACACCCACTGCGAGGTCTCCCGGCACGGGCATGCCGCGCTCCCGGCCGACCTGCTCGCCGCGTCCGCCGAGCACTTCAAGAGCACCGGCAACCGGGCGCCGCAGCTCGCCGAGATGGCCGCCTACTACCGCGAGCGGAGGATGGCCGCGGTCGTGTTCACCGTGGACGCGGAGGCCGCTCTGGGCCACCCGGCCATCGGCAACGAGGAGGTAGCCGAGGCGGCCGCCGAGCACCCCGACGTGCTGATCCCGTTCGCCAGCATCGACCCGGCGAAGGGCCGGCTCGGCGCCCGCGCCGTCGGCCGCCTGGTCGGCGGGCACGCGGTCCGCGGCTTCAAGTTCCATCCGATCCTGCAGGCGTTCTTCCCGAACGACCGGTCCGCCTATCCGCTCTACGAAGCGATCGAGGCGGCCGGCGTACCGGCGCTGTTCCACAGTGGACAGACCGGCATCGGCGCCGGGCTGCCGGGCGGCGCCGGGCTGCGGCTGAAGTACGCCAACCCGATGCACCTCGACGATGTCGCCGCCGACTTCCCCGATCTGCAGATCGTCATCGCCCACCCGTCCTTCCCCTGGCAGGACGAGGCGCTCGCGGTCGCCGTGCACAAGCCGAACGTGTGGATCGACCTGTCCGGCTGGTCACCCAAGTACTTCCCGCCGCAACTGGTCCGCTACGCCGACACGCTGCTGCGGAGCAAGGTCCTGTTCGGTTCGGACTACCCGCTGCTCACCCCCGACCGCTGGCTGTCGGACTTCGACAACCTGCCGTTGCGGCCGGAGAGTCGACAGGCGATCCGCAAGGACAACGCCGCCCGGCTGCTCGGCCTGACCAGCCAGGTCCGGCCGGACGGCAAGCCGGACGACAAGGAGGCAGCCGTCCCGTGAGCACCACCGTCGCCCGGCCCGCCGACCTGCTCGACCTCGCCGGCACCGAACTGGGCATCAGCCGCTGGCGGGAGATCCGCCAGCCCGACGTCGACGCGTTCGCCGACGCGACCGGCGACCGGCAGTGGATCCACGTCGACAGCGACCGGGCCCGGTCCGGCCCGTTCGGCGGCACCATCGCCCACGGCTTCCTCACCCTGGCGCTGTTCATCCCGCTGCTGAGCGAACTCCTGGTGATCGAGCAGGTCGGCATGTCGATCAACTACGGCCTGAACCGGGTGCGCTTCCCGGCGCCGGTCCCGGTCGGCTCCCGGGTGCGGTTGCGGGCCGTGCTGGCCGCCGCCGAGCCGGTTCCCGGCGGCGTGCAGATCACCATCGACGGCACCATCGAACGCGACAGCGGCGACAAGCCGGCCTGCGTGCTGCAGGCCGTCCACCGCCACCTGGCATAGGCCGGTGCCGGGACAGGTCGGCCGGTCCGGTCGGCGATCAGGCGCTCGGTGGGGCGACCGACTCGCGGCGGCGTACCGGCATCGGCACCCGATGCACCGCACCGCCGCCCTCGGCGGGCGCGCCGCGCCTGGCGATATCGGTGAACAGGACGTCGACGGCCTTCCGGCCGAGTTCGTAGTGCGGCAGCGCGACCGTGGTCAGTTTGGGGCGGATCCAGGTGGCGATCGGGTGGTCGTCGAAGGACACGACGGAAACGTCGGTCGGCACCTTCAGCCCGGCGTCCTCGAGAGCCTGGTACGCGCCGAGCGCGAGCCGGTCATTGAAGCAGATCAGCGCCCGCGGCCGCGCGTGCGCCAGCAGATCGCGGGTCGCGGCGAGCCCGTACTCGGGCTGCCAGTCGGCGCAGACCCGGCCGCTCGCCACCGACACCCCGACGCTGGCCAGTTCCGCCCGGATGCCGGCGAGCCGTTCCACCGCGGCGACCGTCCCGGCCGGCACGTCGCGCCGGCCCGGGCCGGCGCCGATCAGGTGGATGCCGTCGCGATGGCCGGCCTCGAGCAGCAGCCGGGCCGCCGCGCGACCTGCCTCGACCTCGTCGGGCACGACCGAGGACAGTGGCGACGGCTGCCGGGGAAGTGCGTTGAGCAGCACCGCGGGGGACGCGGCGAGCGCCTTGGGCACCTTGATGGTCCGGGTGAACATCGAGGTGAGGATGATCCCGTCGACCTGCCGGTCGTGCATGGCCTGCAGCAGCCGCCGCTCGAGTTCGGCGTCTCCCTCGGTCTCGCCGATGAACAGCATGACGTCCCGCTCGCGCGCGGCCTCGAGTGCTCCCTTGATCATGTCGCCGGCCAGCCGCGAGGTCGCGACCGTGTCGGACACGAACCCGACCGTCGCGGTCGTGCCCGTGCGCAGGCCCACCGAGACGATGTTCGGCCGGTACTGCAACTCGCCCGCGACCTTCAGGACCCGCTGCTCGACATCCTGCGAGATCCGCAACTCCCGCCCGCGGCCGGACAGCACGAGCGACGCCGCGGTGGTCGAGACACCGGCCACCCTCGCCACGTCGGCCAGCGTGACCCGTCGTCGGCTCACCCGATGACCCCCATCCCTCCACGTGTGGCCCGGGTCTTGACACCGGCCGAGACGCATCGTAATACTCGGCGCCTGCTAATACGATTTAGCAGCCGGCGTGCGGGTGTCTGGCTCCGGCCGGTTCGGCCTGACAGTCGGAGGAGACGCAGATGTCTCGTCGAACTCGCGCCTGCTGGCACCGGGCCGCGCTCGCGGCCGTCGCGCTGGCAGGGTCGCTGGCCGCCTGCGGAGGCCCCGGCAGCGGCAGCCCCCAGGCGGCCGGCCCGAGCACATCGTTCGCCGCGCCACCGACCTGCGGCACGGCCCCGGTCACCCTCGAGGCGTACTTCGAGACCGGCTTCCCGCATAGCCGAAGGCGCTGACCGACGGAGTTCACGAAGCAGTACCCGAACGTCACCTGGGACATCCGCGAGGACCAGTTCGCGGTGATCACGCAGAACGCGCCGCGCGTCCTCGCGGACGACCCGCCGGACCTGATGCGGCTGCCCCAGGTGTCCGAGCTGGTCAAGGACGGCCTGCTGCAGAACCTCGACCCGTACGCGAGCGCGTTCGGCTGGGACAAGTGGCCGGCCTCGCAGCTCGAGCAGCTGCGGCTCGGCCCGGGCGGCCGGCCGCGCGGCGAGGGGTCGCTGTACGCGATGGGGCTCAACTTCAGCATGACCGGCGTCTTCTACAACAAGACGCTCGCCGCCCAGATCGGCATGACCGCCGCCGCCGACCACGCTGGCCGAGCTCGACGCCGCGCTCGCCAAGGCCAAGGACGCCGGCATCACGCCGATCACCCAGTTCAACGGCGGAGCCACCGGCGGCCTGGCGTTCCCGCTGCAGGACCTGATGGCGTCCTACGGGCCGACCGGGCCGATCAACGACTGGATCTTCCAGAAGCCGGGCGCCACGATCGACACGCCGTCGAACCTCCAGGCCGCGCAGCACCTGCGAGCGGTGGATCAAGGCCGGCTACTTCGCCGAGGACATCAACGCCGTGGACTACGCGAAGATGATGAGCCGGTTCATCGGCGGCGACGGCCTGTTCATGTTCAACGGCGACTGGGAGTCGGGCAACCTCGACAAGCAGATGCCCGGCAACGTCGGCTTCTTCCTCATGCCACCGGCGCAGGAGGGCGGCCCGTCAGGCCGCGATGTCGGCCCCGCTCACGTTCGGCATCGCGGCGCCGCGCCAAGCACGCCGACTGCGCGGCGTTCTTCCTCAACTGGGTCGCGACCAACGACCGACGGCCCGCGACATCGCCGTGGAGGTCGGCGGGTCGCATCCGATGGGTCCGGCCGACGCGCTACATGCCGGCCGTGAAGGCGGGCACGGTGACCGCGGCGACGCTCGCCGCCGGCGCGCGGATCGCCGAGGACAACGGCGCGATGGACTTCATCGCCAACGCGACCGGCGCGATCTACGCCAAGAGCTGGACGCCGCAACTGCAGAAGCTGGTCGCCGGGCAGCAGACTCCGGAGGGCCTGCTGAAGGCGGTGCAGAAGGACTACGAGAGCCAGGTCGGGAGCTGAGCTCGATGGCCCGCCCGACGCCGGGCACGGCGGTCGAGCCTCCGGGCGCGCCGCCCCGGCCGGTGGCGGCCAGCAGCCGGCGGCCCGCTCGGCGGCGGGCGCGCACATCGCGGTGGGTCGGCTGGCTGTTCGTCGCGCCGGCGCTGCTGGTCTACGCGGTCTTCGTGCTGCGCCCGCTGGTGCTCACCGTCGCAGTACTCGCTCTACCGGTGGGACGGCATCGGCCCGTCCACCTGGGTCGGGCTCGACAACTACGTCGAAGGTGTTCACCGACCCGGACCTCGTCGACACGATCCTGCAACGCGTTCAAGCTGATCGTGTTCTTCAGCGCGATCCCGGTGCTGCTGGGCCTGGTGATCGCCTCGACGATCCGGCGCGATCGCGGCCAGCCGGCTGGCGCTGGTGGCCCGTACCGTCCTGTTCCTGCCGCAGGTCATCCCGCTCGTGGCGGCCGGCATCGCCTGGAGCTGGCTGCTGTCCTCGACCGGGCTGGTCAACCAGGTGCTCTCCCGCGTCGGCCTCGGCGGCGTCACGCGCGCCTGGCTCGGCGACTTCTCCACCGCGCTGCCGGCGGTCGGCGTGATCGGCGCCTGGGTCCTGCTCGGCCTGTGCACGCTGCTGCTCCTGGCCGGCATGAGCAAGATCGATCCGGCGCTCTACGAGGCCGCGCGGATCGACGGCGCCGGACCGCTCCGGGAGTTCTTCTCGATCACGGTGCCCAGCCTGCGGCAGGAGATCGGCGGTCTGCGTCACGGTGACCGTGATCGCCGCTCTCGCCAGCTTCGACATCGTCTACATCTCGACCCAGGGCGGCCCCGGCAACGCGACCATGGTGCCCGGCCTCGAGATCTACTACCTGGCCTTCTCCGAACGGCAGGTCGGGCGTGGCGTCGGCGCTGGCCGTGGTGCTCATGGTGCTCGTGCTCGGCGTGCGTCCTGCCGATCCAGTGGCTCGCGAAGGAGGACAGCCCGTGATCGTCGGCCGGCGGGAGGAATGGACCGGGCGGCTGCTGCTCGTCGTCCTGATGGCGGTCACGCTGCGTGCCGTTCGTCAGCCTGTTCATCACCGCGCTGCACCCGTCCGGCAGCTATCCCTCCGGGCTCGACTGGCCGAGCCGACCCGCAGCTGGGGCAACTTCGCCGCCGCATTCCGGACGGCGCACATGGGTGCGCTGCTGAAGTCGAGCGTTCTCATCGTGCTCGGCGTGGTGCCGATCTCGCTACTGCTCGCCACCATGGCGGGCTTCGCGCTCGGGCACCTCCGGATGGCCGGCCGCCGGCTGGTCTTCCTCGCCTTCGTCCTCGGCCTGACGCTCCCGTTCGAGGGCATCATCACGCCGCTGTACTACCAGGTGCGCGACATGGGGCTGCTGAACACCCGGTGGGCGATCATCCTGCCGCTCATCGGGCTGTTCATGCCGTTCTCCGTCTTCTGGATGCGCGCGCACTTCGTGAACATGCCCGAGGAGCTCTCCGAGGCGCGCGCGCATCGACGGCGCCAACGTGTGGCAGCTGTTCTGGCGCATCCACGTTCCGCTGGCCATGCCGGCGATGTCGTCGCTGGCGATCCTGCTGTTCCTGTGGACCTGGAACCAGTTCCTGCTCGCGATCGTCCTCGTCGACGATCCGGCGAAGCGGACGATGGCCGGCGCGCTGGGCGCCTTCCAGGGGCAGTGGGGTACGGACATCCCGCTGCTCTGCGCGGGCTCGCTGCTGATCCTGGCCCCGACCCTCGCGGTCTTCCTCGTCTTCCAGCGCCGGTTCGTCGCCGCCCTGCTTCAAGGCTCGCTGAAGGGCTGACCCGGGGCGACCCCCCGAGGTCAGCTACGCAGGCTCCACTGCTGGTTGGCCCCGCTGGTCCCGGGACCACCGCGGCGGCGGCGATGGTCAACCCGCGGCGGCCAGGCCGGCCAGTGCCAGCCGGGTCGCCGCTGACGTCCAGGCTTGCCGGAACAGCCGCTAGGTGGCGACCATTGAGCGGTCACGGCCGGCGTTCTTGGCGGCGTAGAGGGCTTGGTCCGCGCGGTTGACGAGTTCTTCGGCGGTCTCGTGGGTGTCCCAGGTCGCGATCCCGGCGGAGAAGGTCAGGCCGTCGGGACTGGCGGCGCGCAGCCGGTTCAGCACGGATTCCACAGCGGCGGCGTCGCAGCCCGGCAGCAGTGCGACGAACTCTTCGCCGCCGTAGCGGGCGAGCACGTCGACCTGGCGCAGTTGTGCTGTCCAGGCTGCGGCGGCCTCCTTGAGGAGGCGGTCGCCGGCCTGATGACCGTGGGTATCGTTGTAGCGCTTGAAGTGGTCAAGGTCGATGATCGCTACCGTGACCGGGGCGCCGTCGCGGTCGGCGTGGTCCAGGCCGGCCTGCAGGACGACGTCCCAGGCTCGCCGGTTGGCCAGGCCGGTCAGGCTGTCTCGCTGCGCGAGTATCTCCAGCTGGACCGCCTGCTCGGCCAGGACGGCGGACTGCGACCGCACGGTGGTGACGAGCAGTCTGCATGCGCGCGACGACCAGGACGAAGATCGTCACGCAGCCGAGCGCGATGGCGCCCGCGTCGGGAACCATCGAGTGGTTCTGCCAGGCCTCGACCCCGAGCAGCGCGGGGCCGATCAGCACCGCGGTACACAGCAGCGCCTGGCGTGGCCGCGGGTTGTCCCGGCCGGGGCCGGCGGGCGCGGGGTGGGTGAGCTCGGCGCTGCTGGCGTGCAGCATGGCTGCCGCGTAGATGCCGGCCACCAGCGCGGAGGTGATCGAGATGAAATGCTGGGGCAGCGAGCTGTTCTGGTCGCCGAACCGGACGAACAGGACCATCCCGTAGTCGCCGGCCAGCGACAGCAGTTGGCCGCCGACCAGTAGCCGGATCGACCGGTTGTGCAGGCCATTGGCGGCCAGCAGCCGGATGACCAGGACCAGGTTGAACAGGTCGACCAGCGGAAAGCCGAGCGCGACGAGGCTCGCGGCGGCCGATCCGTACCCGCCGGAGACCGCCGGTTTGATCAGGAAGACCCAGGTCAGCAGCACGAAGCCGCAACTGATCACGGCGGCGTCGAGCAGGCTCTCCCGGCCCTGGCCCCGGCCGTGCAGGCGCTGCCGGACCAGCGCCACCCAGCCGGCGATCTGCACCGCGTACGCGGACAGGAACACCACGTCAATGGGGCTCGGGGACTGCTCGCCCGGCAGCAGGGTCACTGCCAGCAGGCCGCCGACCACCAGCGCCTGCCCGGCGACGATCAGCCACACCGAGCCCGCGTGCGGGGGCCGGTGCCGGCGCACACCCCAGACCATGGCGACCACAGCCGAGGACACCACCAGGTCGTTGTAGACCCAGAACCCGGTCCCGATCGGCACCAGGAGGAACCCGGCGACCGCGACCGTGTACACCGACAGGAACCACCACTGCGCCGTGTCCCGGCGCAAGGCCCATCGACGCCGGCGGGTGGCCGGCTCGATCGTCATGGCTCGTTCCACGAGGTCGACGGCACCAGTTGAGGACAGCAGACCCAGGTACGGATCCGGGTGCAGCGCGGGAGCCGGACAAGTGCGGTCGCCACCCGCACGACGCCGGACGATCATCAGGAACTCGCACTGGCGCCGGGCCGATGCGGTGTCCGGCAGCGCCGGGTAGGTCGGGTCGACGGACCTCGGCCACGGCGAAGCCGCGCCAGGGCTTGACCCGAGAATGGTCCCGCCGGCTTTCTGTTATCCGCTCCGGCCGCGCGAGGTCGTTCGAATCTGCGGCAATTCCGCAGCGGGGCGCGCATAGCGTGCGGCAGCATTGACTGGCGTACCGGAACGAGCCGGTCACCCGTCAGTTGACGGCTGAGAGACCATTGGGCCGCCGATGTGAGCGATAACGTCGCCGGCCAGCCTGAATTCTTTGCGACCAGATGTCGATGCCTCAATCACCTGCTGCCACACCGCGGCGATCGGCCGGACACCGCTCGGCGGGGCGACCCCGGCAGGCCGTTGTCGATAACATGAAGTGTCGGCAGAAGTTCGTCGACCGCGACCACGGATGATGTCGCAAAAAGCGTTATGTGCCGTCCCCGCGGCCAGTCGCGCGAGGCCCGGAAGGCCCACTGCGGCAGCATTCCGAAGCACTCCCACCCGGTTCCTGAGCGGTGTGGGACAGACCGGCGTCTACCTCTTGAATGTTGCGATTTCTTCTGGCAATCTCATGGTTACATACGCGTCTCGATACGGCGCCATTCGCCGTCTCTCGGCACCCCGTCCACGACTATGCGGCCTAATTCAACATTCGATGTTAACGCTCACATCGATCGACCGCCACTCGTGGCGTCCCGGGATGATGCGCCCGAGCCGCCGGTGCCTTGGCGCCCCCGGCCGCCTTTGGCCGCCACCGGAACCTGAGACCCGAAGGAACCGACATGGTCGTGTCAGACCTCGTCCGGCGCAGTCGGAGACGAACGCCCGCTGTGATCCAGGCGTTGGTGATCTCCCTGGTCGCCGTCAGCGCCATGGCGACGTGGGGCGTCTCGGTGGCCGCCGCGGCCGCGCAGCAGGTCGTGGGCGCCGGCTCCGGCCGGTGTCTGGACGTCCCGAACTCCAGCACCGGCAACGGCGTCCAGGTGCAGTTGTGGGACTGCTCCGGTGCCGCCAACCAGTCCTGGACGTACACCGCGACGAAGCAGTTGATGGTGCTCGGCAGCAAGTGCCTGGACGCCAGCGGGCAGGGCAGCACCAACGGCACCGCCGCGGTGATCTGGGACTGCAACGGCCAGGCCAACCAGCAGTGGAACGTCAACCCCAACGGCTCGGTCACCGGCGTCCAGTCCGGACTCTGCCTGGACGCCTCGGGCCGGGGTACGGCCAACGGTACGAAGATCATCATCTGGGCCTGCAACGGGCAGAACAACCAGCAGTGGAACCTGCCGGCCCCGCCGGCGGGCGGCACGCGGCCATGTGACATCTATGCCGCGGGCGGCACGCCGTGCGTCGCGGCGCACAGCACCACCCGAGCGCTGTTCGGCTCCTACAACGGCCCCCTCTACCAGGTGCGTCGAGCCTCGGACAACGCCACGACCGACATCCGACCGCTGGCGGCCGGCGGCACCGCCAACGCCGCCACCCAGGACTCGTTCTGCGCGAATACGGCGTGCGTGATCACCGTCGTCTACGACCAGTCCGGGCGCGGCAATCACGTGGCCTACCAGGGGCCCGGCGGGGCCGGTGGCTCCGACGTCCCGGCGTCGGCGACCAGCGAAGCGCTCACCGTCGGCGGAGCCAAGGCGTACTCGCTGTTCATCAACGCGCGCAACAACTACTGGCGCGACGGGCACCTGACCGGCGTCCCGACCGGCAGCGCACCCGAGGGCATGTACATGGTGACCAGCGGCACCCATGTCAACGGTGGCTGCTGCTTCGACTACGGCAACAGCGAGACGACGAGGCGGGCTGACGGTCCCGGCGCCATGGACGCGATCAACTTCAGCACCCAGTGCTGGTTCGGCGGCTGCGTCGGCACCGGGCCCTGGGTCCAGGCGGATCTGGAATTCGGCCTGTTCTCCGGCGGAAGCACGACCTGGAACACCAACCAGCGGGCGTTCACCAGCAAGTTCGTCACCGCGACGCTCAAGAACAACGGGACGTCCCGGCTCGCCTTCAAGGGCAGCAACGCGCAATCCGGCGGCCTGACCACGCTGTGGGACGGCTCGCTGCCCAACGGCTACAACCCGATGCGCAAGCAGGGCGCCATCATCCTCGGCAGCGGCGGCGACTGCTGCAACGGCAACACCAACATCAGCATCGGCACCTTCTACGAGGGAGCCATCGTCGCCGGCTTCCCCACCGACGCGACGGAGAACGCCGTCCAAGCCAACGTCATCTCCGCCGGCTACCGCTGAACCGCCAACCTCTAGGGGACGTCCGCACGGCTCCGGCAACCGGAAAGGAGTGCACCGCACACGGCAGTTCCCGCGGCGCCGATCCGGAAAGGCAATCGCATGAGGAACCACCCGAGCGCGCCGCGGCCGCGGCGCGGACTCCCACCGCGACTGCGGATGATCCTGTCGCTCGTGACCACCACCCTGATCGCCGCCGGCGCGGCCGTCGTGTTCGCCGGCCCCGCCGACGCGGGCACCACGCTGGGTACCGCGGCGGCGGAGAAGGGCCGCTACTTCGGTGCGGCCGTGCCCGCTTTCAAGCTCAACGACGCCAACTACGTCGGCATCCTCGATCGGGAGTTCTCCTCGATCACGCCGGAGAACGAGATGAAATGGGATGCCACCGAGCCGTCCCAGGGCCGGTTCACCTTCACCGCCGGCGACCAGATCGTGGCCCACGCCCAGGCGCACGGGCAGCGGATGCGCGGGCACACCCTGACCTGGCACGCACAGCAGCCGGGCTGGGCGCAGGGCATGTCCGGCAGCGCGCTGCGCAACGCCATGCTCAACCACATCACCCAGGTCGCCACCCACTACCGGGGCAAGATCTACGCCTGGGACGTGGTGAACGAGGCGTTCGCCGACGGCGGCAGCGGCGGTCGCCGGGACTCGAACCTGCAGCGGACCGGCAATGACTGGATCGAGGCGGCGTTCCGGGCCGCCCGGGCCGCCGACCCCGGCGCGAAGCTGTGCTACAACGACTACAACACCGACGGCATCAACGCCAAGAGCACCGGCATCTTCCAGATGGTGGCCGACTTCAAGGCCCGCGGTGTGCCGATCGACTGCGTCGGGTTCCAGTCGCACCTCGGCGGCTCAGTGTCCGGCGACTACCGGGCCAACCTGCAGCGCTTCGCCGATCTCGGCGTCGACGTGCAGATCACCGAGCTCGACGTCGGCTCCGGCGGCAACCAGGCCAACGTGTACGCCACCGTGACCAACGCCTGCCTGGCCGTATCCCGCTGCACCGGCATCACCACGTGGGGCGTCCGCGACAGCGACTCGTGGCGCGCCCCAGACCCCGTGCTGCTGTTCGACGGCGGCGGCGCCAAGAAGGCCGCCTACACCAGCACCCTCAACGCCCTCAACGCCGGCACCACCACCCCGCCGCCCGGACCGGTCGACACGAGCGCCTGGTACGTGCTGGTCAACCGCAACAGCGGCGAGGTGCTGGACGTGTTCGGCGCCTCGACGGCCGACGGTGCCCGGGTCGCGCAGTGGACCCGCAACAACGGCAACAACCAGCAGTGGCAGTTCGTGGACTCCGGCGGCGGCTTCTTCCGGCTGCGGTCCCGCAACTCCGGCAAGGTGCTGGACGTGTCGGGCTTCTCCACCGCCGACTCCGCCCCCGTCGTGCAGTGGAGTGACCTGAACGGGACCAACCAGCAGTGGCGGCTGGCCGACTCCGGCGGCGGCTTCGTCCGGCTGCTCAACCGCAACAGTGGCAAGGCCCTGGACGTACAGGGCGCGGCCACCAGCGACGGCGCGAACATCGTCCAGTCCACCGACACCGGCGCCAACAACCAGCAATGGCAACTCGTCCGGATCGGTTAGCCAGCACATCGTCGCTCACGTTCGAGTAGGGCCCACGGACATATCTGCCGTCAAGATCTCTCGCCGCCAGTTGCTCGCCGCGGCCGGAGTCACGGGGGCGGCCGCGGCTACCGGCGCGCTGCGCGCCGGTAGCCGTCTGGGCCACGGCCGGGCCGAGCAGCTACCCGGCGAGCTGTGGGCTGCCGAGTACACCTGAGGCCCGGTAGCTGAGGCATTGCTGCCGGCCCCGGGCGGTCTGGCCGCTACCCTGTCGCTGCATGCCGCAATGGTGTTGCGGCCCGGGACGGGGGTCGGTGGGTGGGCGAGACGGTGGCGCGGATGGGCGTCGAGGTGCAGGCGCTGCCGGACGCCGACGCGGCCGAGCTGGCGGAGCTGGCCGCGGCCCTGCGGGACGAGTTGCTGGCCACCGACGTGGAACGGGTGGACCTGGGCCGGGCCGGGGTGCCGCCGGCCGGTGCCAAGGCGCTGGACGTGATCGCGGCCGGCAAGCTGGTGGTCGAGTTCGTCCGGTCGGCGCAGCGGGTGCGGGCGGTGGTCGGGGCGGTCAGCCGCTGGGTCGCCGGCGCGCAGGCGCGCAGCGTGAAGATCGAGATCGACGGTGACGTGCTCGAGGTGACCGGGGTGACCGCCGCCGACCAGCGCGCGCTGATGGACATCTGGATCGCCCGGCACGCCACCCCGGCCGAGCCCGCCTAGCCCGGGGGTCGACGTGCCGCCCGGGGGCCGGTACGGCCTGGTCATCGCCAGCAGCGAGTACGCCGACCCGGCGCTGGCCCGGCTCGGTGCGCCCGTCCACGACGCGCGGGCGCTGGCCGAGGTGCTCGGCGACCCGGCGGTGGGTGGCTTCGCCGTGCAGACGCTGGTAGACCGGCCGCACTACGAGGTGCAGCGGGCGGTGGCCCGGTTCTTCAAGGACCGCCGCCGGGACGACCTGCTGCTGCTCTACTTCTCCGGGCACGGCCTGAAGGACGACGCCGGCCGGCTGTTCCTGGCCACCCCGGACACCGAGGCGCAGCTGCCGGACGCCACCGCGGTACCGGCCGCGTTCGTCCGGGACGCGATGGACCGGGCCCGGTCCCGGTGCAACGTGCTGGTGCTGGACTGCTGCTACAGCGGCGCCTTCGCCCATGGCGCCAAGGGCGACGACGCGCTGCACACCCGGGACGGCTTCGCCGCGTCCGGCAGCGTGGTGCTGACCGCCTCGGACGCGGTGGAGTATTCGTTCGAGGAACCCGACAGCGCTCCGGGCGGGGTAGCTGGCGGGGCGGCCAGCGGCGCCGGCTCGGTGTTCACCCGGATCCTGGTGGACGGCCTGGCCAGCGGCGCCGCCGACCGGGACGGCGACGGCGACGTGTCGCTGGACGAGCTCTACGACTACGTGCACGACCGGATGCTGGTGGAGCGGCCGGACCAGCGTCCCGGCAAGTGGGCCTGGGACGTGCGCGGCCGCATCCTGGTCGCCCGCAACCCGCGCTGGACGTTGCCGAACCGGCTGCGCGAGGCCATCGGCAGCCCGCTGCCGGGGTTCCGGCTGGCCGCCATCGAGGAACTCGGCCAGTTGCTGCGTACCGGCAATGCCACCGTCGCCGCCGTCGTCCGCGACACCCTGGCCCAGCTGGCCGACGACGACTCCCGCAAGGTCAGCCAGGCCGCTACCGCCCTGCTCGACGCTCAGGCCGAGCCGGCTGAACCCAGCCAGGCTGAGCCAATCGAACCTGGCCAGGCTGAGCCGGTGGGACCGATCCCAGCCGTGCCTGCGGAGCCAGTCCAGGCTGAGCCGGTGGGACCTGGCCGAGCCGAGCCGGTGGAACCGATCCCGGCCGTGCCTGCGGAGCCAGTCCAGGCCGTGGCCGCGGAGCCAGTCCAGGCCGAGCCGGCGGGCGCGGCGCCGAGGGCGAGACGGGCGGCGAAGGCGGCCACCGCAGCGGCGCGGGCGGAGCACCGCGCGGTGCTGTCGGCCGGGATCGAGCGGTTCGCCAAGCTGGACGGCACGCTGTACGGCGAGCAGACCACGCTGTTGCTGGAGAAGGTCACCGGCGCCGGCCAGATGATCGGCATGTGCCGCTGCCGGCACCGGAACGACGGCATCCGGCACACGATCCTGGTGCTCAACACCGACTACCTGATCTGGGCCCGGGAGACGTTCTTCTCCAAGACCACGGGCGCCCTGATCCCCTGGCACACGGTCGACCGGGTGACCGACTTCGCCGAGTACGGCATCGACATCCGGCAGCAGGACGGCACCAGGGTGGTGTTCGACTCCTTCGCCGGCAAAGGGCTGCCACTGCGCGACGAGCCGGTCAAGTTCGACGTGAAGTCGGTCCGGGCCTTGATCCGCCAGCTGGTCCAGGCGGCCAGCGACGGGTGACGACCGGGGTCACCGTTCCTGCACGACCGAGAGGATGTTGCCGTCCGGGTCGGTGAACCAGGCGACCAGCTCGGCCCGGTCGATGCCCTTCCCGTCGGTCTTCGGGTAGTCGTACCGCTCGAACCGGACGCCGCGCTCGACCAGCCGGTCGACCGCCTCGTCGATGTCGGCCACCAGGAAGTTGAGCACGGTGAACGTGGCCGGCGTGTGGTCGGGCTTCGGGTAGAGCTGGTAGCCGCGGCCGCCGCCGACGTGCAGGCGCAACTGGCCCAGCCGGGCGTCCGAGACCCGCAGCCCGAGCGTCCCGCCGTAGAACTCCTTGGCCCGGCGGACGTCGGTGACCGCGAAGCTGCCGAACACCTCGACCTGATCCAGCATGCGCAGTCCCTTCCCGCCGGCCGCGGCGGCCAACCCTGACACCGTTCCCGGCTCCACACCAGCACCCCCGGACGGCCCGGGTCGAGCTGCCGCGTTACGCCGGCAGCGGGTCGGGCCCAATCGTCAGCTGGCGTCCCGGGTCTCGAAGTAGCGCCGCGGGTTGTCCACCAGCATCTGCCGGATCTGCTCCGTGGTGACCCCGGCGGCCCGCAGCGCCGGCAGCACGTCGCGGTGGATGTGCAGGTAGTGCCAGTTCGGTAGCGCGGCCATCAGCCCCGGGTCGACCCAGTCGATGTAGCAGGAGGCGTCGTGGGAGAGCACCAGCCGGTCGGCGTACCCGCGCCGGCACAGCTCCACCACGATGCCGACCCGGTCGGCGAACGGCACCTCCAGTTCGATTCCGAACCGGTCCATGCCGAGGTAGAAGCCGGCCTCGGCCAGCTCGGAGAGGTGGTCGGCGTCGGTGGAGTCACCGCTGTGCGCGAGCACCACCCGGCGCGGGTCGACACCCTCGTCATCGAGGATCCGCTGGACGTCCAGCCCGCGCTTCGTCCCGGGATGGGTGTGCACGGTGATCGGTACGCCGGTGCGGCGGTGCGCGGCGGCCACCGCGCGCATGATCCGCTCGCCGTCGGTGGTCAGCCCCGGGGCGTCCACCGCGCACTTGAGGAAGGCGGCGCGCACGCCGGTGCCGGCGATGCCCTCCTCGATGTCGCGGACGAACATCTCCACCATCGGCTCGGGCAGCGTCTCGGCCACCGCCGGGCCGCGGAACCGGAAGTAGAACGGGGCGTCGCTGTACGTGTAGACGCCGGTGGCCACCACGATGTTGAGGTCGACCTGCTCGTTGATCCGTTGGATGCGCGGGAGGTAGCGGCCGAGCCCGACCACGGTCGGGTCCACGATCGTGCTCACCCCGGCCTCCTTGACCGCGGTCAGCCGGCGTACGGCCTCGGCGACCATGGTCTCCTCGTCCCACTCCCCGGGATAGTTCTGCTGGATTTCCGGGGTCAGCACGAAGATGTGCTCGTGCATCAGGGTCGAGCCGAGCTCGGTGGAGTCCACCGGGCCACGCACCGTCGCCACCTCAGTCATCGCCGCACCCCAGTCCTCGTCGACCCGACCACGCAGTGTCCACTCGGGACAGCCAGCTAGCTCGCGGCGGCCGCCAGCAGCGAGGTGACCGTCTGGATCATCATTCCGGCGGCCTCGTCCGCGTCCAGGCCGAGCTGGTCCCGGGCCATCTGCCAGGCGTTGAAGGTGGTCGCCACCAGCACCGCGTTGCGCAGCCGCTCCCGGCCCGGGCCGGCCGCGTCCAGTTCGGACCGGAACAGCGCGGAGATCTCGTCCCGGACGTGTCCAATCTGGACGGACCGATTCCGCTGCAACTGCGGCGAGTACGGCTGGGCCAGGTGCGCCGCCCGGGCGTACGGCGCGATCAGCTCGAGCATCCGGACGCGCTGCCGGCAGAACGCCGCCACCCGCTCGCACAGCGGCAGGTCCGCCGGCACCGGCTGGTAGGCGGCCCGCTGCAGCTCCAGCAGGTGCGCGTAGCTGGCCGCGTACAGGCCCTCCAGGTCGCCGAAGTTGGACCAGAGCGCGCGCAGTGACACCCCGGCCCGCTCGGCGATCTGCCGGCCGCTGACCTTCAGGTGCCCCTCGGCGAGCAGCGCGTGCAGCGCCTCGACCACGGCCTGCCGGGTCCGCTCGGCCCGCAGCGACCGGCCGTCCACCCGGGCCGGCTGTTCGGCCGCCGGCTCGGATCCGACGGGCTCGCTGCCGGCCGTGGCCGGATCCGCCGGCGCGGTGCACCCGCCCGGCCCGTCGGCTGCTGCCACCACGCCACCCCGGCTGCTGCTGGTCACCGGCAGAGTCTCTGCGTGACGGACGCTCGTAGGCAAGCCGCAGCGTGACTCAACTGCACCCTGGATGCGGATTCCTGCGCCCCGGGGCCGGACCCGTGGTGCGGTCGCCGGCCGTTCGGCCCGTCGTCGTAGCTTCCAGTGACGAGTATCGGCCAACCAGGTGGTGCCTAATAGGGCAAACGGGTGGCCAATTCACCCCACACTGGTCACCATATGCCGATGACTTGGACCGTCCCCGATGTGGACCGCGTCAACGAGCCATTCGCCGGCGACGAGCGCGCGATGCTGCAGGGCTTCCTCAACTACGGGCGCAACACGCTGCTGCTCAAGTGCTGCGGGCTGACCGGCGCCGCGCTGGTGCAGCGCTCGATCGACCCGTCCACGCTCTCGCTGCTCGGCCTGGTCCGGCACGTGACCGAGGTGGAGCGCAACTGGTTCCGGCGCCGGTTCGGCGGTGAGGACGTCGCCGGCCCGTACCGCCGGGACGACCGGCCGGACGCCGCCTTCTCCGACGTCGTGGCAGACCGGGCCGAGCAGGACATCGCCGGCCTGGTCGCCGAGTGGCACGCCGCCGACCGGGCCGTCGCGTGCCTGCCGCTGGAGCACACCTTCGTCAGCGAGCGGTGGGGGGAGATGACGCTGCGCTGGGCGTACCTGCACATGATCAGCGAGTACGACCGGCACAACGGGCACGCCGATCTGCTCCGGCAGCGGATCGACGGCGTGACCGGCACCTGACGCGACTGGCACCTGACGCGACTGGTGCCCAACGGGGCTGCTGGTGCCCAACGGGGCTGCTGGTGCCTTGACGGGGCGGCTGGCACCTGGCCAGGCGGCTGCACCTGACGAAGCGGGCCGGGGCGGCCGCTTGGTGCTAGCTCTTGCAGCCGGAGTCGCCGGTGGGCTCGCCGTACTTGACCGAGGTCAGGACTATCCGGGTGTCCTTGTCCGGCCGCTGCCCGGCCCGGACCGACTGCTTGATCACCACCCAGTTCCGGTCGACGATCTGCGCCCGGCCCTTGCCGGTGCCGTCGGCGGAGCCGAGGTTGAAGAAGCCGGCGGACTGCAAGGCGTCCTGCGCGGACTGCAGGTCTTCGCAGACCACGCTCGGCACGGTTCCCTCGGTCACCGGGCCACCGCTGGCCGGGTCGGTCGGCTTGGTCACCTTGAGCGTGATCGCGGTCGAGCGATCGGTACGCGTTCCGGCGGCCGGGGTCTGCGATTTGACGATCCAGTTGTTCGGATCGAGGACAGCCCGGTCGGCCGAACTGGCGTCGACCGGCTTCAGCTTGGAAAATCCGGCGTCGCGCAGCGTCCGTTCGGCGTCATCGAGCCGTTTACCGGTGACCGCCGGCACGGTGGCCGGCCCGGTCGCGGTGGCCGACCCCGGCCGGCCGATCGTGCCGTCGCAGCCGCTCAGCACTACCGCGGCGGCGGCGACAACCAGCAGAATTCGCAATCTCGACAAGGCGTCCTCTTTTCCCGCGCATTTATCTACAAATACATACCCCGGGTGGGCGGGTCAACGACTGGCCGGACGGGCGGATAATTCGCGCGCGCCGGGCGGTGCCGGCTGGCATGCTGGCCGGCGTGATCAACCGGCTGAACCCAGACGGCATGCACGCCACCCCAGGCTACGCGCACGTCACCACGACCGAGCGCCGCCGGCAGGTCTACCTCGCCGGCCAGGTGCCGCTGGCCGGCGACGGCAGCCTGGTCGGCGCCGGCGACCTGATCGCGCAGGTCGGGCAGGTGGTCCGGAACATCGGCAGCGCGCTGGCCGCGGTCGGCGCCACCCCGGAGGACGTGGTCCGGACCGTGATCTACGTGGTCTCCGGCGAGCGGGACGATCTCGCCACTGTCTGGACCGCGCTGCGGTCGTCCCCGTTCGCCCCCGCGCTCAGCACCGCCAGCACGCTGCTGGGCGTGTCCCAACTCGGCTTCGCCGGCCAGCTGGTCGAGATCGACGTCACCGCCGCGCTCGGCTGACAGTCCGCCGACTCGCTACCGGTGCCGGAGCGGGCGTTGCCGCTGGCGTGCCTCCGGCCGGTTCCGGGCTGCCGGGCGGGTCAGGGCCGGGGGCGCAGCCAGATGTCCAGGGCGCCGGAGCGCACCAGGTGGTAGCCGTACGTGTCGGCGAAGGTGTCCAGGCCGGCGCCGATGCCGCGCCGGGTGAAGCCGCGGTCCAGCACGATCGCGTCCGGCCGGGCGGTCAGGTCGGCGCGACCGGACGCCAGGTTCGGGAACCGCCGGCCGGGCAGCTGGAACTGGCCCGCGCCGTAGTCGCCGACCAGCCAGACCGTGCCGCCGGGCGGGACCAGCCCGGGCAGCGCCGCGTACCCGGTGGGCCGCAGTGTGGCCAGCGCGGTGATCGACCGGCCGGCCGCGGCCGCCGGCGGAACCGCGAGCACCACCGCCACGGCGACCACCGCGGCCCGGCGCACGGCGTCCCGGCGGGCTCCCACCGGGCCCGTCCCGGCCCGGCCGCCGCCAACCCCACTGGGCCCAACCCCGCCAGCCCCAATCCCGCTGGCCCCAACCCCGCTGGCCCCAATCCCGCTGGTGCCAATCCCGCTGGCCCTAATCCCGGTGGCTCGGCGGGCTCCGGGCCAGCCGGGATCAGGCGGACGGGTTCCTCGGCGGGCGGCGCCGGCCAGCCAGCCCACGCCGGCGGTGCCGCCGACCACCGCCGCGACGATCAGCACCGGCCGCCAGAGCAGCAGGTAGTGCGGCAGCGCGAGGCCGGTCAGCGGGGTCAGCGCGACCACCGGCAGCAGCCCGGCCGCGGCCAGGTAGGCGGTCAGCCCGGACCGGGCCAGCAGCCCGAGCAGCACGGCCAGCACCGCTACCACTGACAGCGCGGTGCCCCAGGACGCGCGCTGCCAGGCCAGGTCGATCCACCACGGGCCGTGCAGCCGCGGCCGACCGGACACCACGATCAGGTGGCCGCTGTGGCCGTGCCGGCGTTCCTTCGCGTAGCCGCGGCGGAACGTGTCCAGCGCGCCCGGCCAGCCCATCGGGGCGTATGTCGCCACCACCGCGACCGCCGCGGCGGCGAGCCAGGCGCCGACGTGCGCGGCCAGCCGGCCGAGCCGGGCCGGCAGCGTCCCGGGCCGGCCGGCGACCGCCAGGCAGCCGGCCACCGCCGGCACCACGATGATCAGCGCCGCGGCCAGCTTGGCCGTACAGGCCAGCAGCGACAGCAGTCCGCACGCCGCGGCCGCGGGCAGCCGGCCGGACCGCAGCCACCACCAGCCGACCGCGAGCGCCGCCAGCGCCAGCCCGGCGGCGACCGGATCGAGCATCGCGGTGCGGGTCAGCGTGGCCGTGTCCGGCGCCCGGTCCAGTGCCTCCGGGAAGGTGGTCAGGACCGGAACGGTCCAGACCAGGAGCGCGGCGATCGGGCCGGCGCCGCGCGGGCCGACCCGGGCCAGCCAGGCCCACGCCACCAGCCCGGTGGCCAGCAGCATCAGCGCGGCCGGCAGCCGGGCCGCGGTCACGGTCGGCCCGAACAGCCACTCGGCGGCACCGATGAGGTACTTCGCCAGCGGCGGGTGTTCCGGGTTGGGGCTGAAGTCGCCGAGCCAGTAGGCCCGCCCGGCGGCCGCGTAGGTGGGCTCGTCCAGCCCCCAGGATGGCGTCGAGAGCCGGAACAGCGACAGCCAGCCACCCAGCCCGAGCAGTGCCAGCCGGCCCGACCAGCGCAGGGCGAGACCGGAGCCGGCGCGGCCGACCAGGGCCGGTCGACCGACCCGGGGGGCGGCCGGCAGCGGCTCGGCAACCTCTGTTCCGGACAGCAGCGATAAAGCCGTAGCCATGGGTTCTGCCCCTTGGGGAATACCTGCCGGGCAGCCGAATCCGGGCAGCCCGGACCGGCCGCGCGCAGCGGCAGGACAATTGACGGTTGGCGGAAATAGCGCCCGAGCCCGAACGGCTTCCGGAGGCCGGCCCGAATCCCGAGTCGGCGCGGCAAATGCGCGTCCGCATTCGCTGTGCCTGTTCTTCTAGAGACGCGATATGAGCCGGCCAGGTTGGAGTGCGGCCGCAAAAAAGTTACAACTGATTTGCCGGCGGGGTGTGTCGACGGTGTGACACATGGTGAGGCTGGCACCGGCGCGCGGGTGGCGCGCCGGTGCCAGCCTCGGGATGAAGCGGTGCAGCCGGTGGGCGGTCAGCAGTCGATCCGGGCCCGGCCCAGGGCGATGTCGTCGAACCAGAGGGTGTCGTCGCCGGTCGAGTAGCTCTCCCAGCCGAGCCGGAAGTCGGTCAGCGCCGGGTGCCAGGCCCGGCCCAGCCACTGCGCGTCGACGTCCTGGGTGGGCACCCCGTCGTCGCGCAGGCCGGCCACCTCGGTGCCGTTGACCCAGGTGCGGAGCTGCCCGGCCGGCCCGTCCACGCTGAACTCGACACAGGTCCAGGCGCCGGTCGGCAGCGGGATGCTCTGCGCCACCCCGGCCGGGCTCTGCGCCGGCAGGGTCGCGTCGTCGGATTCGCGGTTCCACTGCATGGCCCGGTTCTGGCCGCCCATCCGCAGGTCCTTGCTGCCGTCGTTGCTGTCCCGCATCGCCAGCACCGTGACGTGCCCGTCCGGCAGCAGCGTGCTGTGCCGTACGAAGAACCGCCCGAACACGACGCTGCCCACGGTCGCGATGTCGGTGCGGCCGACGAAGGCGTGGTTGCAGAAGCCGGCCTTGCCGTTCACCCGGAACGAGCGGGTGCCGCTGTGCGCGACCGTGCTGTCCACGCTGGCGGTCCCGGTCCCGGCGCAGTCGCGCATGCTGACCGCCCAGGCGCCGCTGGGCGCCGTACCGGTCTGGCCCTCCACGTCATCGCAGATCAGCGCGGTGGTGCAGCCGGCCGGCGGCGGGCCGGGCGGGGTGCTCGGTGGCGTGCTGGGCGGGCTGGACGGCGGTGGGCCGGATGGCGGTGGGCCGGCCGGGCCGGTGCAGCCGGTGCCGTTCAGCGCGAAGTTCACGGGCACCGGGTTGCTGCCCGAGTAGGTGGCCTGGAAGCCGAACTGGACCGACCCGCCGGCCGCGACCGTCCCGTTCCAGGACAGGTTGCTGGCGCTCACGACCGGCTGCCCGGTCGGCTGGGTGACGGCGCTGTTCCAGGCCGAGGTGACCCGCTGGTTGCCGGCGAAGGTCCAGGTCAGCGTCCAGGCGGTGACCGGGGTGCCGGTGCTGACGGTCAGGTTGGCGGTGAAGCCGGTGTCCCACTGGTTGAGCTGGTAGCCGACCGAGCAGCCGGTCGCGGCGGTCGCGGCCGGGGTGGCCAGCGCCGGCACCAGGGCCACGCCGCCGGCGGCGGCCAGCGCCAGCGGTGCGGCGAGCCAGCGCCGGCGGGACAGGGCAGGGCGTGTCATTGCGCTCCTCACTGAGAACGGTGCGCCTCGCCGCTTGACGCCGGTGTCGCCCGCTGCGCCGCTCAGGGGAACTGTCGAAAGTGTAGTCGAATACCCGTCTGTCCGGTTCGCCCGGTTCGGGGCTAGCTGTGTGGTGCTGGCCGGGTCGCCGAGTGCGGCCGCGAGCCGGCGCCGATCCGGGTCAGCCAGTGGCTGACCGGCCCCGGCACGTACAGCTGCAGGTGTACGGCGCGCAGCCAGCTGTCCTCGGACTGCACCAGCGACAGCGTCAGCCCCCGGCCGGCGTAGACCAGTTCGTGCACCTGGCCGCCGGCCGCCACCCGGTGCCCGGTCAGCGTCAGGTCCGGCTGGCCGAGCTCGGCCGCCGGCACGGCCGGGTCGACGCCCGGCGGGTCGGCGTACTCGACCAGCACGGCGGTCCCGATGGAGCTCCAGGCATCCACCCGCCGCGGCGGGTCGGCTCGCCGCACCCGGTGCAGGTCGTACCGGGAGTTGCCGCGCTCGGTCGACCCGGCCGCGTCCACCTCCGTCGCCGCCAGCGCGGTGAGCAGGGCGGCCACCGGGGTGCCCGGCGGCAGCCCGGCCCAGCCGGCCAGCCGGCCGGCGAGCACCTCCGCCAGTGCTGCGGCGAGTTCGGTCATACGGTCAACCTTGCCCCATCGGTCGGTACGGTCGGTACGCACCCCGTCCCGGTCGGTCCGGCTGATCATGCTGGGCGGATCGGCACCCGGGCGGTGGCGCGCGGTGCCGGATCAGGGACGGGCCGGGCAGCCCGGCGCGGCCGCCCGTTCAATAGGATCAGCCCGCAGGTCAGCTCGGTCCGGCCGGATCGGTCCGACCGGGGACGGGAGGTGGGTGATGGCTCCAGCGGACGTGCTCGCCTACTGCCTGGCCAAGCCGGGCGCCTGGCAGGACGAGCCCTGGGAGGGCGACGTCGTCGTCAAGGTCGGCGCGAAGATCTTCGCGTTCCTCGGCTCCGGCGAACGGGTCGGCGTCAAGTGCGGCCCGAACCGGGAGATCGCCGACGAGTGGCTGCGCCGGTACCCGGACGACGCCACGGCGTCGGCCTACATCGGCCGGTCCGGCTGGAACTCGCTTCGGGTCGACGGGGCGATCCCGGACGACGAGGTGTGCGAGGCGATCGACGCCTCCTACGACGCGGTGGTCAGCAAGCTGCCCAAGCGCGACCGCCCTACCCCCGCGCGTCCCTGAGCCCTGCTCCGGGCCGCGGAAGCTCAGCCGGGCGGGAGGACCGGGGCCGGATCCGGTGCGAGGACCGGCCGGTCGAGGTGCGGCGGGCGGTAGCGGCGCAGGGCGGGGACGGCGAGGGCGAGGGCAGCGGCGCCGGCGAGGCTGGACAGGCCGCCGATGGTGGCGCTCAGGCCCGGTGTGGTGAGCGAGCCGAGGACGCCGGCGCGGAAGTTGCCGATCTGCGGGGCGGCGGCACCGACGACGAACTCGGCGGCACTGACCCGGCCGCGGTAGTTGTCCGGGGTGGCCGTCTGCACGATCGTGGTCCGGAAGACCACGCTCAGCACATCCGCGATGCCGGCGGTCACCAGGCAGCCGAAGGTCAACAGGAAGCCGTCGGCCAGGCCGAAGCCGACCAGGCTCAGGCCCCAGCCGAGCACGCAGGCCAGCATCGCCCGGCCGGGCCGGCTCACCTGGGAGACCGGGCCGGAGAACGCGGTGCCGACGATCCCGCCGACGGCGACCGCGGCGGTCAGCAGGCCGAGGGTGCGCGGCGAGCCGCCGAAGCGTTCCGCGTTGATCGCCGGGAACAGCGCGAACGGCATGGCGAGCGCCGTCGCGGACAGATCGGACAGCAGCGCGCCGAGCACCGCCCGGTCGCCCCGGATGAACCGGAGGCCGTCGCCGACCGCGCGCAGCCCGACCCGGGCCCGGGCGCCGTCCGGTGGCATCGGCGGCACCCGGGCGATGCCGTACAGGGCGGCCAGGAACGTCACGGCGTCGGCCAGGTAGCAGACCTTGAGCCCGCCGGCCGCGGTGAGCAGGCCGGCCAGCGGCGGCCCGGCGACCAGGCCGACGTGCATCGACAGCATGCCCAACGCGATGCCGGCCGGCAGCAGCCGCGGCGTCAGCAGCCGCGGCGTGAACGTCCGCCGGGCCGGTCCGTTGATCGACGCGACCAGGTACTGCGCGCCGACCAGGGCGTACAGCAGCCAGACCGAGCGCAGCCCGGCGAACGCCTGCACGGTGAAGCCGACCGAGATCGCGGTCAGCCCGGTGCTGGTGAGCAGCACCAGCTTCCGCCGGTCCACCGCGTCGATGATCGGCCCGCCGAACAGCCCCATGAGCACGGACGGCACCGCCGCGGCCAGCCCCACCCCACCGACCGCGGCCGACGACCCGGTCAGCGTGTAGACCTGCAGCGCGACCGCGTACGTGGTCATCGTGCTGCCGATCTGCGACAGCGTGGAGCCGAAGAACAGGCGCCGGAACGCCGGCGACTCGCGCAGCGGGCGAATGTCGAGCAGCAGCCTGGCCATCGGGCCTCCCGGCGGGATCCGGTGCGATGTGATGCCCCGGCTCGACCCGACCCGGCTCGGCTGCGCCCCGGACTGGCCGGTGGCGGCCGGCCAGACTACCGGTCGGGCCCCGTCCGGCCGCGACTGAGTTTTCGCCGGCGGCCCGATCGCGGGACGTTCGCCCGGAGGGCACCGGAGAGTTGCCTGCTGGCCGCATCCGCGGTCGAACCTGGCGGGCGCTCGCTACGGTTAGAACTGGTCGCGACGCGAGGGAGCCGCCATGTCTGAGTCACCGTCAGCCGGTCCGGCGGAGGGTATCGGCCGCCGCCGGTTCCTCGCGGTCACCGCGGCGGCCGGGATGGCCGGCACCGCTGCCGTCCTCGACCCGGTCTCGTTCGCGTCCGCCAGCCCCGGCCCCGGCACCCCGCCGGGCCAGACGCCGGACCAGACAGCGCCGGACCAGACCAGGGTGATCACCGGCCAGCTGCCGGCCGGCGCGCCGGACTGGGTCTACCTGCCGGTGGACATCCCGCACGGGGTGCGCGAGATCGCGGTGAAGTACAGCTACGACCGGCCCACTCCCCCGCCCGGCCTGGCCGGCAACGCGCTGGACATCGGCATCTTCGACGAGAGCGGCATCGGGCTGGGCAACGCCGCCGGGTTCCGCGGCTGGTCCGGCGGTTTCCGGGACAGCTTCGCGATCAGCCGGACCGCGGCCACCCCGGGCTACCGGCCCGGGCCGGTCAACGCCGGCCGCTGGCACGTGATCCTCGGCCCGTACACGGTGGTGCCGGCCGGGCTGAACTATCAGGTCGAGATCACGCTCCGGTTCGGGCCGCCCGGGCCGGCGTTCGTGCCGAACCCGGCGCCGCGCCGGGCCACCGGCCGCGGCTCCGCCTGGTACCGCGGCGACATGCACCTGCACACCGTGCACTCGGACGGCCAGCGCACGCCCGCCGAACTGGCCGCCGGCGCCCGCGCCGCACACCTGGACTACATCGTCTCCACCGAGCACAACACGCCGACGGCCAGCGGCATCTGGGGCGACTTCGCCGGGCCCGACCTGCTGATCATCGACGGCGAGGAGATCACCACCCGGAACGGCCACTACCTCGCCCTCGGCCTGCCGGTGGACACCTGGATCGACTGGCGGTACCGCGCCACCGACGGCTCCTTCCTGGAGTTCGCCCGGCAGATCCACCGGCACGGCGGCCTGGTCGTCGCCGCCCACCCGTACTGCCCGTTCGTCGGCTGCTCCTGGAAGTTCGGCCCCGGCGGGCTGGACGCGGTCGAGGTCTGGAACGGCCCGTGGACAGTGGACGACGAGGTATCGGTCGCCGACTGGGACAGCACCCTCGCCGAGGGCGCCCGCACCGGGCGCTGGCTGCCGGCGGTCGGCGACAGCGACGCGCACCGCGAGCCGCAGGTGATCGGGCTGCCGCAGAACGCGGTCCACGCGGACGACCTGAACCGGAACGCGATCCTGGCCGGGGTCCGCGCCGGCCGGGTCTGGATCGCCGAGTCCGCCGCGGTCGACCTCTCCTTCGCCTGCACCGCGGGCGGCGCCACGGCCGGCATCGGCGAGCGCCTGCGGGTGGCCGCGGACGCGGTCGTCACCGCGACGGTCACCGTGTCCGGGGCGCCGGGCAGCGCCGTCCGCCTGATCACCGACGAGGGCCAGATGCTGCTCGCGCCGCTACCCGCCAGCGGCACCGGCACGGTCACCTACCAGACCCGCCCCCGGCTCGCCCCGTACATCCGCGCCGAGGTCCGCCGCCCCGACCCGGCCACCCCGCTCGGCGTGATGGTCGCGATGACCAACCCGATCTTCCTCGGCCGCCAGCCCGGCTGACCCACGCCGCGTGCCGGGACGCCGACCATGTTGGCTATGTTGAGGCGTCCAGCAGTTGGACGCCCAGCGCCACGAGCGAGGTCGTCGGGCGTGACGTGGATCCGCGGCACGGCGTCTCCGCTGGCTCCGTCAGGATCGGCCATTGATCTTGAACACGCTTGATATAGGAGCGTTCACCTGGCCGTTTCGGCACAGCCCGAATCCCCACGCCATTCCGCGCCGCCGCTCCTAGCTTCGAGACCGCACTGAGCCGTCGGGTGCTCGGTGAAGGGAGCGGCATGAACAAGATCTGGAACATGCGGCGACAACTCGCGCGGCCATGGGTCGCAGCGCGGGTCATGGCGGCGATAGCGCTGCCGCTGGGCCTGCTCGGCGTCGGCGTACAGCCGGCAGCAGCCGGTATGGGCTGCGTGAAAACAATTGGGGCATACACAAAGGGACAGCTGTGCGATACGCAGACGCTGGATGTCACGCACACCGAGAACGGACTGCGGGAGGTCTTCATCCTCGGTGAGGACCATGCGGTTTGGCACATCTGGCAGCGCTTCTCCGGGGACCGCAATTACAGCGGCTGGCAGAGCCTCGGTGGCTACGCGATCGCGGGGGTGCGGATCTACCCGGTGGGAAACCTGATCATCGAGGTAACCGGGAGTGACAGTCTGCCATGGTGCAACAACTGGAGCCCGTCATCTTGGTCCGGGTGGTACCGGTGCTGACGGTGCCGGTGCCAGGTCGGGGCCGGCGGCATTGCAACCTCCGGCTACCCGACGTTGTCGTTGCGCCCGACCGGTACGGCGTTCGCTGGCTCACTCTCGGCTGAGCCGCCGCGGGTGCGCAGGCCGGACCGGACGGGCGCTCTCGCTGGGCGGCTGGCTCCTCGATGGGCCGCCGCGACGGGTGGTCGGCAAATGTCGAGGGCAGTGTCAGCCGACCGGTAGGCGGACCACGAAGCGGCAGCCGGGGCCGGCGTTCTCGACGGCGATCTCGCCGGAGTGCGCCTCCACCAGGCCGCGGGCGATCGCCAGCCCGAGCCCGGCGCCGCCGTCCGGGTCGGCGTCCGGGGCGGCGTCCGCGGCGGGCTGGCGGGGTGACCGGGCCGCCTCGCCACGGAACGCCACCTCGAAGACCCGGGACAGGTCGGCCTCCGGGATGCCGCCGCAGGCGTCCTGAACGGCCAGCCAGGCGCGGTCGCCGTCGGCGCCGGCGGCCAGCACCACGGCCGCGTCCGACGGGGTGTGCCGGATCGCGTTGGCCAGCAGGTTGCGTACCACCCGGCCGAGCTCGGCGTCGCTGGCCCGGACCGTCGGCCAGGAGCCGGCGCGGTCCGCGACGATCCGGACCCGCTTGGCCGCGGCGGCCGGGGCGGTGGCGGCGACCGCGTCCGAGACCAGGTCGCCGAGCGACACCGCGTCCAGGTGCAGCCGCAGCGCGCCGGCCTGGATCCGGGACAGCTCGAACAGGTCGTCCACCATCGCGGCCAGCCGCTCGGTCTCCCGCCGGATGCCGGCGTGGTAGGCGGCGACCTGGCCGGGCTCGTCGACCACGCCGTCCTCGAGCGCCTCGGCCATCGCCCGCAGCCCGGCCAGCGGGGTGCGCAGGTCGTGGGAGACCCAGGCGACCAGCTCGCGCCGGCTGGCCTCCAGCGCCTCCTGCTTGGCCAGTGCCTCCTGCTGCCAGACGCTGCGCCGGGCCAGCCGCCGGCCCAGCGGCAGCGCGGCCAGCAGCGCGATCACCCCGGCCACCATCGCGACCAGCAGCACCACGCCCAGGTCGTGGGTGGACAGGAACATCGCGTACGCGGTGCCGACCAGCCCGGCGGCCAGCGCCAGCACGCCGGCAAGCGCGACCACCATGACGCTCGCGGTGATCGAACGGCGGTCCAGGGCGCGCAGCAGCGCCGCGCCGACGAGCACGACCGGGGTGGCGCAGCCGGCGGTGATCGCCGCGATCTGCAGCAGGTTCGTGATCAAGCCGGCCCGCCCGCGGGCTGGCCGACCGGGTCGTACCGGTAGCCGACACCCCAGACGGTGACGATCCGGCGCGGGGCGCCCGGCGCCGGCTCGATCTTCTCCCGCAGCCGGCGGACGTGCACGGTCACCGTCGACTGGTCGCCGAACGACCAGCCCCAGACCTTCTCCAGCAGGTCGACCCGGCCGAACGCCTGGCGCGGGTGGGCCAGCAGGAACGCCAGCAGGTCGAACTCCCGGACGGTCAGCGCCAGATCCCGGCCGGCGAGCCGGGCCAGCCGGGCGCCGGTGTCCACGGTCAGGTCACCGTCCACCAGCGGGCCGGGGACCGGCCCGGACGGCGGGCCGGGCCGGCCGGCCGCCCGGCGCAGCACCGACTGCACCCGCAGGGT
The DNA here is from genome assembly GCA_963714145.1 of uncultured Actinomycetota bacterium. Classification (GTDB taxonomy): domain Bacteria; phylum Actinomycetota; class Actinomycetes; order Mycobacteriales; family CADCTP01; genus JBBWZH01. The sequence goes on from OY970235.1 coordinate 2,502,667, forward strand.
CAGCTCACGCGGCGAGAACGGCTTGGTCACGTAGTCGTCGGCGCCGAGCTCCAGGCCGACCACCCGGTCGGCCTCCTCGCCGAGCGCGGTCAGCATGATGATCGGCACCGGGGCGGCCGCGCGCAGCCGCTGGCAGACCTCCAGCCCGGACATCCCGGGCAGCATCAGGTCGAGTACCACCAGGTCCGGGGGGTCGACGAGGCCGCGGGCCAGCGCGGCCGCCCCGTCCGCGATCACCTCGACGACCAGCCCGGCCCGCTCCAGGTAGCGGCGCACCACATCGCTGACCGTCGGATCGTCCTCGACCACCAGCACCCGCGCCGGACTCTGCACGCACCGAGCGTAGGCGGGCCGCCGGCCGCCCCGGGCCGGCGTTCGCGATCGGTAAGGAAGCTCGGGTAGGGAACCAGCGCTCGGCCTGCCAGCGCTCGGGGCCAGGACCGGCGATCGGCAAGGATCTCAGCAGGAGCCGAGTTCGGTCAGCCGGCCGGTCCAGGCGTACGCGGATCTGATCCAGACCAGCCGGAGCCCGACCAGCGCGCGGCCAGCCGTAAACCCAGCCGGGCGAGCCGGACCCCGGGCCGTGGTGGCCGGGGCGCGGAGCCGATGATGTCCACGGCCCGGCCGCGGCACCCAGCCGGCCGGGTGACCCCTAGGGTGGGACAACGTGCGCTTCGTGTTCAGTCCCCCGGCCGACGCGGCCTCCGCGCTGCTCACCCTGCCCTGGCGCGAGCCGCTGGAGGAATGGCAGGACGACCGGCTGGTGCAGATCCGGCAGCGCGGGTTGTCCCGGCACGTGGTCCGGTTCGTGGCCGAGGCCGGTGAGGTCTTCGCGGTCAAGGAGCTGAACGCGCGGCTGGCCCGGCGGGAGTACCAGCTGCTGCGGCAGCTCGAGCAGCTGGGCATCCCGGCGGTCGAGGTGCTGGGCATCGTGGTAGATCGCCCGGACGACCTGGACGCGGTGCTGGTCACCCGGTTCCTGGACCGCTCCAGCTCGTACCGGGCGCTGTTCGCCAACCCGCGCGGCCGGCAGCCGGCCGACCGGCTGCTGGACGCGCAGGTCGAGCTGCTGGTCCGGCTGCACCTGGCCGGTTTCATGTGGGGCGACTGCTCGCTGTCCAACACGCTGTTCCGGCTGGACGCCGGCGCGCTCTCGGCCTACCTGGTGGACGCGGAGACCGCGGAGATGCACCCGAGCCTGTCCGACGGGCAGCGCGAGTACGACATCGGGATGGCCCAGGAGCGGGTCGGCGGCGAGCTGTTCGACCTGCAGGCCGGCGGGCTGCTGCCGCCCGACGTGGACCCGATCGAGACCGCCGACGAGTTGGGCCGCCGGTACGACGGACTGTGGAACGAGCTGACCGCGGAGGAGACGCTGCTGCCGGCCGAGCAGCGGTACCGGATCGCCGCCCGGGTGCAGCGGCTGAACGACCTGGGCTTCGACGTGGACGAGGTGGAGCTGGTCGAGGCCGGCGAGGGCAGCCGGCTGCGGCTGCACACCCGGGTCGCCGAGCCCGGCCACCACCGCCGGCTGCTGTTCGCCCGCACCGGCCTGGACGCGGAGGAGAACCAGGCCCGCCGGCTGCTGACCGACATCGCCAGCTACCGCGGCTACCTGGAGCAGACGGCCCGCCGTCCGGTGCCCGACGCCGTCGCCGCGAACCGCTGGCTGGTGGACATCTACGACCCGGTGATCGCGGCCATCCCGGCCGAGCTGGCCGACCGGCTGGACCCGGCCGAGGTCTTCCACGAGATCCTGGAGCACCGCTGGTTCATGTCCGAGGCGGCCGGCCAGGACATCGGCACCACGGCGGCGACCAAGGACTACATCGCCAGCATCCTGCCCAGCGTCCCGGACAACCTGCTGATCAGCGCCAGCCAGGCCGACCTCGGCCCGGACGACCTCCTCGCCGTCGACGACCTCCTCGACACCGACGGGGAGACCGACGGGGACACCGACCCGGACGACGACCCTGCGGCCGGGCCGGCCCGGCCGCAGGACACCGAGCCCGCGGACGTCTGGCTCCGGCCGAGACCGTGACCCGGGCGGCGGTGCGATCCCGACCGGGCCGGCCGCCGGCGGTCGGCGGCCGGCCCGGTACCCCCCGGGGCCGGGGTCAGATGGTGAACCACTCCCCGGTGACCAGCTCGTACCCGCCGGTGCTGCTCCCGTGGATCCGGTACGACGCGCCGTGCGGGACGCCGTTCACGGTCTTCAGCCACTTGTAGTACCAGCCGCCCCAGCCGCCGGGCCCGACCGGGAACGTCCCGCTCTGCTGCCAGCCGAGGCTGTTGAACCGCTGGTTGTACGCGTAGTCCAGGGTCAGCGTCTTGGTGGCGCTGGCGTTGCAGCCGGCGAAGCCGACCGCCCGGCGGGTCTCGAAGCTGGAGATGCCGCCGACGTACTGGGTGTTCGAACCGGACGGGTAGGCCACGCCGTCCTTGTTGGACCAGAGCCCGACCCCGGCCCAGTCCGAGATGTCCCCGAACAGCCGGGCCTGGCAGGACGCGACGCTGTTCGGCAGCGCCGCGTTCGGCGGCAGGCTGCCGGCCCGGACCGCCGCCGGCCGGCCCAGCTCGGCGGCCTCGGCCGCCTGCAGGGTGGCCAGCGCGGTCGGGGCGGCTGCGCCGCGGCCGGCCAGCGTCAGGTACATCTCCTGCGAGGTGAGCCGCTGCGCGAGCAGCGCCGGCACCGGCGAGGACGGCCCGCGCATCGAGCCGGACGCGAACAGGGCGATCGCCGGCCGGGCGGCCGGCCCGGCGACGTTGACGAACACCACGGTCACGCCGTTGCTGGTCACCCGGGCGAGCTCGCCCGTTGCCGCGACGCCGGTCGGGGCGCCGGCCGGGGCGGCCGGAGCGGCGGTCGCGGAGCCGGCCGAGATGCCGAGCGCGCCGGCCGCGACGGCCGCACCGAGCAGCATCCGGCCGAACCCGCGTGTGCTGTACCTCATGGTCTCCTCCGTCATCTGGCCGTTCGGGCCGGGATCGGCCCAGGCCGCTGGACGGACGAGAGCGTGGTCGTGCCGCCGCCGGTGGCGCCCCGGATGTCAGCCGGGACCGGACAGGATCAGACGGCGCTGGACGGGACCGCCGCCCCGCCGGCGCCCAGCAGGGCGAGCGGGCCCCGGCCCGGAGCCGGCGGGCCGGACAACTCCGCGTAACCGGCGGCCCGCTGCTCATGTTCGCGGGCCAGGTCCAGGTCGCCGGCCGCGTACTGGGCCTGGGCCAGCCCGGCGAAGGCCCGGGCCCGCTGGTACTGGTCGCCGACCCGGTCGGCCAACTCGGCGGCGGCGGTGTGATGGCCGGCGGCCCCGGCGTGGTCGCCGGCCGCGTGCCGGGCCTCGCCGAGCGCGTTCAGCGCCTCCGCCTCGCCGGCCCGGTCGCCGGCCTGCTCGAACAACTCCAGCGCCTGCCGGACCCGGGCGCCGGCCAGGTCGGGCTGGCCGAGTTCGACGGCCAGCAGCCCCAGGTTGACCAGCACCTGGGCCTCGCCGAGCCGGTCGCCGGCCCGCTGGTAGAGCCGGCCGGCCTGGTCCAGCTGGTCGGCGGCACCGGCCAGGTCGCCCAGCCGGCAGCTGACCAGGCCGAAGTGGGCCAGCGCGTACGCCTCGCCGTCGCGGTGCCCGCAGTCGCGGTACCGGGTCAGCGCCTGGCGCAGGTCGCCGGCCGCCGCCTCGTACCGGCCCTGCCGGGCCCGCACGGTGCCGAGGTGGCCGAGCGATTCGGCCTCGCCGAGCCGGTCACCGAGCGCGCCGAACAGCGCCAGCGCCTGCCGCAGCCGCGCCTCGGCCGGGGCCAGCCGACCCTGCCGGGCCGCGACGAAACCGAGCAGGTCGAGCATCCGGGCCTCGCCGAGCTGGTCGCGGAGCCCGACGAACAGCGCCAGCGCCTGCTCCAGCTGGGCCTCCGCCGGCGCCAGCCGGCCCTGCCGTACCCCGACCCGGCCCAGGTTCGCCAGCGCCCGCGCCTCGCCGGCCCGGTCGCCGAGCCGACGGTGCACCGCCAGCGCCTGCTCGACGTGGGCCACCGCCGGCGCGTACCGGCCCTGCCGCCAGTACACCCCGCCCAGGCTGGTCAGCGCGCTGGCCTGCGCGGCCGCGTCGCCGGTGTCCCGGGCCGCGCGCAGCGCGTGGGTGTGCAGCGCCAGCGCTTCGGAGCACCGGCCGCCGGCGTCCAGGTACCGGAACAGGGTGCCGGCCAGGCCGATCGCGTGCCCCGGCCAGCCGTGCTGGGCGGCGTGCCCGGCGACCGCGACCAGGTTCGCCCGCTCCGCGTCCAGCCAGGCCACCGCCGCGTCCGGAGTGGACAGTGCGGGCTGCTCGGGATCCGCCGGGCGGTGCCCACAGTCCGCAGTGGACGGTACGGCGTCGGCCGTGGACCGTCCAGCGTCCGCAGTGGACGGTCCAGCGTCCGGAGTGGACGGTGCGGGGGTGACCCGGGGGCGGCGGTGCGCCTCGCCCGGGTGCAGCGCGTCCATCGCGGCGGCGGCGGTGGCCAGGTAGTGGTCGAGCAGGCCGGTCAGGGCGGCGTGCCGGTCGGCCGCCGGGTCGGTGCCGGCGGTCAGCTCGGCGGCGTATCCACGCAGCAGGTCGTGCATGCCGAACCGGTCGGCGCCGGCCGGCTGGATCAGGTGCGCCCGGGCCAGCGCGGCCAGCAGCGCCCGGCTGCGCCGCGGCTCGTCACCGGTCAGCGCGGCCACCGCGGCCCGGTCCCAGTCGGCGCCCGGGTGCAGGCCGAGCAGCCGGAACGTTCGCCCGGTGTCGGCCGGCAGATGCTGGTACGACCAGGAGAACACGGCCCGGACGGCGGCCCGCGGGTCGCCGCCGGCGTCGAGCAGGTCCAGCCGGCCGCGCCGGTCGGCCAGCTCGGACACCAGCTCGGCGAGCGGGGTGGTCGGGGCCCGGGCCGCGGCCAGCTCGGCGGCCACCCGCAGCGCCAGCGGCAGCCGCGCGCACTCGGCCGCCAGTGCCCGGGCCGCGGCCGGGTCGGCGCCGACCGGGGCGCCGATCAGCCGGCGCAGCAGGGCGATCGCGTCCGGCTCGGGCAGCCGGCCGAGCTGGAGCCGGTGCGCGCCGTGCTGGGCGACCAGGCCGGCCAGCGAGTCCCGGCTGGTGACCAGCACCAGGCAGGCCGGCGTGCCGGGCAGCAGCGGCCGGACCTGCTCCACCGCCGCGGCATTGTCCAGCACGACCAGCATCCGCCGGCCGCTGACCTCGGTCCGGAACCGGGCGGCCCGCTCGGCCAGGTCGGCCGGGATATCCGCGCCGGACACCCCGAGCGCGCGCAGGAAGCCGGCCAGCGCGTCCCCCGGCGGCATCGGCTGCTCCGGGTCGTAGCCGCGCAGGTTCACGTACAGCTGGCCGTCCGGGAAGTCGGCCGCGACCCGGTGCGCCCAGTGCACGGCCAGCGCGGTCTTGCCCACCCCGGCGGTGCCGGACACCGCCGAGATCACCAGCGCGGACGGGCTCTGCGGCGCCGCCAGCAGACCGTCCAGTTCGGCCAGTTCGGCGGCCCGGCCGGTGAAGCCGGCCGGGCCGGCCGGCAGCTGCGCCGGCGCGCCGGCCCGGGCCGGGCGCGGCCGGGCGGGCGGGTCGCGGCGGCCCTCGGCCACCCGGTCCCGGGCGGTGGCCAGCGCGCCCTGCTCGGCCGGGCTGGCCCCGAGCAGCCGGACCAGCACGTCGAACCGGTCGGTCGGCGGCACCACCTTGCCGGTGAGGTACTGCCCGACGATCGCGTGCGACCAGCCGGTGCTGGCCGCCAGCTCCCGGTAGGTCAGCTCGGAGCCGCCGCGGCGGCGGGCCTCCCGGCGGCGCAGCTGGCGCAGCACCCCGGCCAGCTCGATCACGCCCGATACGGCGGCGAGCCGCTCCCGGGTCAGCCCGGCGGTGTCCTTACCTTCGATCACGGCTCCCCCGGTGATGTGGGCACCGGCTGGCGGTCGGAAAACACACCTACCGTAGCCGCCGAGGTCGTATCGGTGTTGATCCGACAGGCCTCCCGAAAGGGCATGACCCGGCCCGTCCGCGGGGTGTGCACTGCCGTGCAGCCGTGTGCAACATCCGGCCCGCCGGCCGTCCGCGGTTCGCACCATTCGCTCGGGCGCCGGCGGTGCCGGCCATCAACAAAGGGGACGGAATGCGCAGGCTCATGAACAGAACTGTCGGCACCGGCACGCTGTTGGCCGCGGTGGCGTTGGCGGTGGCCGTGCTGCTGGTGGGCGGTTCGGTGGCGCTGGCCGGTGGCACCGGTCCGGCCGCTGGACGCCAGCCGGCCGCCCCGGTACTGCTGACCACGCCGCCGACCACGTCGCCACCGGGCGGCCCCGGCGTGCTGCCGAACCGCACCATCTGGGAGTTCATCGGGACGCAGAACGCCACCGCCTGGAACACCGGCAGCCCGCACTGGGTGGACCTGCCCGGCGCCACCGCGACGTTCAACCCGCTGGCCATCGGCACGGTCACGTTCAACGCGGTGTTCTCCGGCGAGACGCTGTGCACCGGCGCCGCGACGACCTGGTGCTCGTACCGGGTGGTGGTGCAGTCCGCGGCCGGCACGTCGGAGCTCAAGCCCGCCGCCGGCACCGACTTCGTGCTCGCCACCGCCGGCGCGCCGGTCGGCAACCAGTCCGTGCAGCGCACCTCGCAGAGCTTCCCCGGCGGCGCCGGCTACACGATCAAGGCGCAGTTCGCGGTCGTCGGCACCGGCACGGTCGTCACCGTGGACGACTGGAACTTCACCGTCACGATGATCACCTGACCCGGGGGCGGCCGGTGGGCGGGGTGGCGGCCCCGCCCACCGGCGTACGACCAGCGGCGCTTGATGGTGTCCCGCCCATCGGCGTGCGGCCACCCGGCTCCGCCTCCCGGGGTAGGACCGCCGGCCCGCCTACCGGCGTAGGACCAGCGGCCGATGGCCGGCGGCGGGTGGGCGTGACTGAATGGGGTCGATCGGGACTGTCGAGAAGTGGAGGACGCGGGTATGGACGGCGCGGGCGTGCGGGCGTACCTGGACCGGATCGGGCTCGCCGGCCCGGTGGCACCGACCGCGGCGGCGCTGCGCGAGCTGCAGCGGCGGCACGTGCTGGCGGTCCCGTTCGAGAACCTGGACATCCACCTCGGCAACCCGATCGTGCTCGCCGAGCCGGCGCTGCTGGCCAAGATCGTCGACCGGCGCCGCGGCGGTTTCTGCTACGAACTGAACGGCGCGTTCGCCGCGCTGCTGGCCGCGCTCGGCTACGGCGTGACGCTGCTCGCCGCCCGGGTCGGCGGCGGCGACCAGGTGGGCATCCCGTACGACCACCTGGCGCTGTCGGTGCGAACGCCGGAGCCCGGCCCGGACGCCGGCCCCTGGCTGGTGGACGTCGGCTTCGGCCGGTTCAGCCGGTACCCGCTGCGGCTGGACGCCGGCGGCGACCAGGCCGACCCGGTCGGCCGGTTCGAGATCGGCCCGGCGGCGGCCGACCCGGACCTCGGTGGCTGGGGTGACCTGCAGGTCTGGCAGGACGGCGAGCCGCAGTACCGGCTGGAGACCCGGGCGCGCCGGCTGGCCGACTTCGAGGCCGGCTGCTGGTGGCACCAGACCTCCCCCAGGTCGCACTTCACCACGTCCCTGACCTGCTCGCTGCCGACCGAGGAGGGCCGGCTCACGCTGTCCGGCCGCCGGCTGATCGAGACCGTCGGCGAGGTCAGGACCGAGCACGACCTCGGCTCGGACGCCGACGTGCTGGCCGCCTACCGGGTCCGGTTCGGCATCGAACTGGCCGAGCTGCCCGTCGTCCGCGACCACCCGCCGGCCGCCGCCGGGCCGCCGGCGTAGCGATCGCCCGGCGACGCCGGGTGGGTGCCGATAGCCTTCCGCCCGCAAGCACCGTCGATCAGGGCCGCCGGCAGAGCATGTTCGATCGGGCAAGCGTGTCGCGCCCGACCCGCCGGGTGCACCATAGTTGACGGTGAATGGGGGACTTTGATGGCTTCGCCGGTGCCTGAGGCAGACGTCCGGCTGCTCGGTTCCATCGCCGTCACCGGGCCGGCCGGCCCGGCCGGGCTGGTCGGCGGGCGGCAGCGGGCGCTGGTCGGCATGCTCGCGCTGCACACCGGCACCGTCATCGCCACCCCGCGGCTGGTCGACGCGCTCTGGCCGGACGACCCACCGCGCACCGCCGTCCGCACCCTGCACAGCCACGCCGCCCGGGTGCGCAAGGCGCTGGCCGACTGCGGGCTGCCGGAGACGCTGCTCACCCGCGATCCCGGCTACCAGCTCACGCTGCCCCGGGAGACCGTGGACGCGCTCCGGTTCGAGGACGAGGTGCGGGCCGCCCGCGACGACATGACGGCCGGCCGGCTGGACCAGGCCACCGCCCGGCTGGCCGCCGCGCTCGGGCTCTGGAGCGGCGACGCGCTGGCCGACGGCCCGGCCGGCGGCTGGGTGCAGACCGAGGTGGAGCGGCTGCACGGGCTGCGGCTGGCCGCCGCCGAGGAACTCTGGGAGATCCGGCTGCGGCTGGGGCAGCACGCCGCGGCGGTGACCGAGCTGGACCGGCTGCTGGTCCGCTACCCGACCCGGGAACGGCTGGTCGGGCTGCTGATGCTGGCGCTGTACCGGTCCGGCTGCCCGGCGGACGCGCTGGACCGGTACGAGCGGCTGCGGGCCCGGCTGGCCGACGAGCTGGGCGCCGACCCGGGCCCGGCGCTGCAGCGGCTGCACACCTCGATCCTGCGCAACGAGCCGGCGCTGGAGCTCGGCTACGGCGGCCCGCCGGCGGCCCGCCCCGGCCCGCCGCCGGCCAGCGTGCCACCGGCGCTGGCCCCGGCCGCCCCGGCCCAGCTCCCGCCGCCGGTCGGCCACTTCGCCGGCCGCACCGAGGAGCTCGACGGGCTGGACGCCTGGCTGGTCGAGCCGCACCCGGGGCCGCGGATCGCGGTCATCCGCGGCCCGGCCGGGGTCGGGAAGACCGCCTTCGCGGTGCAGTGGTGCCGCGGCATCCGGGCCGACTTCCCGGACGGCCAGCTCTACCTCGACCTGCGCGGGCACGACCCGGCCGCCGCGCTGCCGCCGACTGACGCGCTGGCCCAGACGCTGCGCGCGCTCGGCGTCCCGGCCGACCGGATCCCGGCCGAGCTGGCCGAGCAGGTCGGCAGCTACCGCTCGCTGGTGCACGACAAGCGCATCCTGCTGCTCGCGGACAATGCCGGCAGCGCCGACCAGGTGCTGCCGCTGGTGCCCACCGGCGAGGCCAGCCTGCTGGTGGTGACCAGCCGGCACGACCTGGCCGCGCTGCCGATCTACCACGCGGTCCGGCCGGTCGACCTGAGCGTGCTGTCGGTCGGCGAGGCGACCGCGCTGCTGGACCGGGTCGTCGGCGCCGACCGGGTGCGGGCCGAGGCGGGCGCGGCGGCCAGGCTGGTCGACCTGTGCGGCCGGCTGCCGCTGGCGCTGCGGGTGGCCGCGGCCAAGCTGGCCGCCCGGCCGCGCCGGCAGATCGACGACCTGGTCGCCGAGCTGGTCAGCCAGGACCGGCTGGACGCCCTCTCGGTGGAGGGCGACTCGCGTGGCCTGCGCGCCGTGTTCGCCACCGCGTACGGCGCGCTCAGCCCGGCCGCGGCCCGGCTGTTCCGGCTGCTCGGCCTGCAGCCGGGTACCAGCTTCACCGTCCCGCTGGCCGCCGCCGCGGCGGCCGTGCCGGCCGCGGTGGCCCGGGCCGGCGTCGGCGAACTGGCCGCGGCGCACCTGATCGAGGAGCTCGGCGCCGGCCGGTACCGGTTCCACGACCTGATCCGGCTGTACGCCGCCGACCGGGCCCGGGCGCAGGAGCCGGAGCCGGACCGGGCCGCCGCGGTCGGCCGCATCCTGGACTGGTACCTCGCGGTCGCCGACGCGGTGAACCGCACCCTCGACCCCAGCCGGGACCGGGTCGTCCCGGCCTGCCGGTTCGGCCCGGGCGAGCAACCGTTCGAGGCCACCCCGGCGGCCGCACTGTCCTTCCTGGACGGTGAGCACGGCAACCTGCTGTCCACTGTGGAGTTCGCCGCGGCCGGCGGGGCGGCCGGCGGGTCCGAGCCGGTGGCCTGGCAGCTGTGCTACCTGCTGGCCGGCTACTTCGAGTCGCGCGGGCACTGGGGCGACCGGGTCGCGATGTACCGGTCCGGCCTGGCCGCGGCGCGGACGCTGGCCGACCCCGCGGTGGAAGGGCTGATGCTCAGCGGGCTCGGGGTGGCCTGCATCGCCGCGCGCCGGCACGCCGACGCGCTGGAACACCTGCGGCCGGCGCTGGAGCTGATGCGGGCCAGCGGCGACCGGCGCGGCGAGGGGCACGCGTACAACAACATCGCCGCCGCGCTCGGCGAGCTGCGCCGCTACCACGAGGCGATCGTGGCCTGCGAGCGGGCGCTGGCCGTGCACACCCAGAACGGGCACCGGCTCGGCATGCGGCTGGCGCTGAACAACCTCGGCTGCGCGCACACCCGGATCGGCGAGATCGACCGCGGCATCGCCTACCTGGACCAGGGCCTGCAACTGGCCCGGGACGACGAGGACGTCCGGCTCGAGGCCGGCATCCTGCACAACCTGGGCGAGGCGCACCGCCGCCGCGGCGACCACCGGCCCGCGCTGGACTGCTTCGCCCAGGCACTGGCGCTGCGCCGGGGCACCGGCGAACGCCGGTACGAAGCGGAGACGCTGACCGAGATCGGGCTCACCCACCTGGACGCCGCCGACCCGGTCGCCGCCCGGGACAGCGTCTGGCAGGCGTACCAGCTCAGCCGCGAGGTGGGCGACCAGCACCTGGAGGCGGTGGCCGGCGCGCAGCTGGGCCGCGCCTACCTCGCCGCCGGCGACCTCACCGCCGCCCGGGACTGGTTACACGCCGCGATCGCGCTGCGCGTACGCATCCCGGACCGGCACGAGGAAGCGGTCATCCACGCCAGCATCGCCGACCTGGAGGAACTGGCCGGCAACGCCCCGCTGGCGGCCCGGCACCGGCAGTCCGCCAGCCTGCTGCGCGCCCCCGACGCGCGCCCGGCCGAGGCCGCCGCTGCGGCCCGGCCGGCCCGGAGCGCCCCGGCCGCGCTGGCTACTCCGAGCAGATGAACCCGCCGCCGACCGGCGGCTTGTCCGGCGGGGTGTCGTCGTCGACGATGATCCCGGCCGCCTCGTTCTTGTCATCCGGGATCACGATCCGGCCGGCCGGCTTCGACAGCCGCACCGAGAAGCACTCGTTCCGTTCCCGCTTGCTGTCCGGCACCACCGAAATGACGATGACCTGCCTGCTCGTGTCGTCGGACTTGAACGAGACCTGCCCGGCCTGACTGACGAAGTCGGACCGGTCGGCCGTATACGCGACGGTCTCGAACTGCACCGACCCCTCCTGCGGACAGGCCGAGCTCGTCACGGTGAACGTGAACGGGGTGAACTGGCCCTTCTGGGCCGAGGTGCCTTCGACGGCTCGGTGCCCCTCGATGCTCACCAGCCGCGGGTCGTCGCAGGCCGCCTGAGCCGTGCCGGTCCCCGAGCCGACCACGGTGGTTGCCACTCCGCCGGTGACGGCAAGCGCCGCACCGAGCCGCCGAAGAACTTTTCGCACCCAATCCCCCTGTTCCAGCCGCCGCCGTTTGGCAGCGACAGACCGTCCCCCCGGTCCGAGGAGAATCCTGGACCGGGCCTGTTGTGGAAACGTTGTGGCGGCCGCCGCCTGGGGACAGCCAGCGCAACGATCGTGCATCCAGGGCTTCGTACAACGGTGACATGGCCATACACAACCGCTGCCCGGCGTGTCCCGGGCACCGGGCATGGTGACGCCGCTCGCCGAGGCCCGCCTCGGCCCTGATCCCGCTGCGCCCTACCCGGACCTGCCGTACGAGGACCTCGCCGCCGCGCTGCGCTCGGCCGTCGCCGGGGGTGACCCGGCCGAGGTCGGCCGCATCCTGGACGGCTCCGGCAGCCGGATCCTGGCCGCCGGCCACCTGCTGGCGGTCGAGGAGGCGGTCGGCGCGCTGCCACCGGCCGCCCTCACCCCGGCCCGGCTGACCCTGCTGGCGAACGCCCGCCAGGTCCGCGGCGACGCCGAGGGCGCCCTCGAGATCTGCCGCCAGGCCGCCGGCGCGCTGCCTGGTGCCGGGACCGCCGGGCCACCCGGCGGGGCGGTCGGGCCGGCTGGGGGGCCGGCCCGCCCGCCCGCGGTACCCGCCGAGCCGATCCGGGCCGCCGGCGCGACCGCCGGCCGGGACCCGGGGGTCGGACGGGACCCGGAAACCGGCCGGGATCCGGGGGCTGGTTGGGACCCGGGGGTCGGCCGGGACCCGGGGGTCCGCCGGGACCCGGGGGGTGGCCGGGATCCGGGGGCCTGGCCGGGACCCGGGGGTCGGACGGGACCCGGGTCCCGGCCCGGGCGCCGGGGGCGAGGTGGGGCCGGGGAACGGGTCGGTCAGCTGGGCCGGGCTGGGCGGTGTCACCGGGCCAGGCGGTGCTACCGGGCCGGTCTGTGTTGCCGGGCCGGGTGGGGGGCCGGCCCAGACGTCCGGCGGTACCGCGACGCCCCGCGGTACAGCCGGGCCCGAGCCGTCCGCCGGCGCCGCACCTGTGGCGGTCCCGATCCAGGGGCCGGCGGCGCCGGTGGACGGTGGCCGGCCGATGCCGGCGGCCGTGGCCTGGCGGATGGGCCTGGTCAGCTACCAGGCCGGCGAGCCCACCGCGGCGCTGGCCGCGTACGCCCGGGGCCGGCTGGACCGGGAGGACACGCTGGACGAGGCGCTGCTACTGGCCTGGTCGGCGACCGCCTGCTGGATGCTCGGCGACCGGGGCGGCTGCGCCCGGTTCGCCGGCCGGGCCCGGGCCGCGGCGGCCCGCTGCGGCGACGGGGCCGCGCTCGCCGCCGCGCACTCGGCGCTCGCCCTGGCCGCGAAGCTGGCCGGCGACCGCAGCGGCAACGGGCGGCACTGGGCGCTCGCGCTGGCCGCCGCCGAGCGGGCCGGCGACCTGCTGCAGGTGGTCCGGATCCGGGCCAACCGCGGTTCGCACTTCCTGGAGGAGGGCCGCCCGGCCGACGCGGTGATCGAGCTGGACCAGGCGGCGCAGCTGGCCGAGCGGATCGGGTTCGTCGTCGCGGTCGGCCTGTGCTGCAGCAACCTGGGCCTCTGCCTGCTGCAGCTCGGACAGTTCGGCGCGGCGGTGGCCGCGTTCGAGCGGAGCAAGGCGGCGTTCCAGGCGGTCGGCAGCCGAATGATCGCGTACGCGCTGGTCGGGCTGGGCGACGCCTACCGGGAGCGGGGCGATCTGGCGCTGGCCCGGGCCGCGTACTCCGAGGCGATGGCGACCGGCGAGACCACCGACTCGCAGGCCTGGCTGCCGGCGGTCACCGGGCTGGCCCGGGTGCTGGCCGCGGACAACCTGCCGGCCGCCTGGACGCTGGCCCAGCAGGCGGCCCGTACCGCCCCCGAGCCGCGGCAGCCGGCCGCCGATCTGACCCTGGGCTGGCTGCACCTGCAGGACGGGTCCGCGGCCGAGGCGCTGCTGCTGGCCCGCCGGGTGGCCGCCACCGCCGGGCCGCGCCGGGATCGGGCCACCCTGGCCGAGGCACTCGAGTTGGAGGCGCTCTGCCAGTGGTCGGCCGGGTCCGAGCCGGGCCAGCCGGACGAGCGGGCCCGCTGGCTGCTGGTCGAGGCCAGCTCGGTCTGGCGGGAGATCGGCAACCCGGTCGGCGCGCACCGGGTCCGGTACGCGCTCGGGCGGCTGTTCGGCTCGGCCGGTGCCGCTGGCGGGGGCTCCGGCGAGGCCGAGGCGGCGGCCGCCGAGCTGGCCGGGCTGGGCGTCCGGGTGCCCGGTCCGCACGGCGCCGGGCTGCTCGCCGCCGTGCAGCGGTGCGCGCCGCCGCGGGTCGCGGTGCGGGTGCTCGGCCGGTTCGAGATCAGCCGCGGCGGCGAGCCGGTCGGCGATACCGAGTGGCAGTCGCGCAAGGCCCGGGAGCTGCTGAAGATCCTGCTGGCCCGGCGCGGCCGGGCCGTCCCCCGCGGCCGGCTGGTCGAACTGCTCTGGCCGGACGAGGACGAGCCGGACGTGCTGGCCAACCGGCTCTCGGTGGCGCTGGCGACGGTCCGCCGGGTGCTCGACCCGGACCGGACCCATCCGGCCGGCCACTACGTCGTCACCGAGGACGGCAGCGTCACGCTCGCCCTGCATCGGCTGGACGTTGACGTTGAGACTTTCCTTCGCGATGCGGCCAGTGGTCTGCAGGCACGTTCGGCCGGCGCCGCCGCTGCCGGCGCGACGCTGCGCCAGGCCGCCGCCGCTTACCGCGGTGACGTGTTGGAAGAGGACGTCTACGCCGACTGGGCGCACGCGCTGCGTGAGGAGGCCCGGGCCGCGCACCTGGCCGTGCTGCGCGCGCTGGCCGCGGAGGCCGGCACCGCCGGCGACACCGACCAGACCGTCCTGGTCCTGATCCGGCTGCTCGACCACGACCCGTACGACGAGCCGGCGCACCTGGCCATGGTGTCCGCGCTGGCCGCCGCCGGCCGGTACGGCGACGCGCGCCGCGCCTACCGCGGCTACGCCGCCCGGATGGCCGAGATCGGCGTCGACGCCGCCCCGATGCCGACCCCGACCCCCCGCCGCGCCGGCTCCCCCGGCTACCGGCGAGCCGGAGGCGGCGACCCCCTACGGTCGCCACCCCCGGCCGGCTGAGCCGCTGGTCAGCCGGTGCAGCCCTGGTACTGGTCCAGCCCGGCCGCGCCGGCGTCCAGATCCTCGATGCCCTTGCCCCGCAGCTGGTTCGCCAGGTCGACGTCCTTGGTCAGCTCAGCCTCGCCGAGCAGCGTGATGCCGTCGGAGAACAGGGTCTCCACGTCCCACCACCGCGGCGGGCCTGGCTGCGGCCAGGGCCACGGCCAGCGCGGGCACAGCTCCACGTCGTCGCCCTCCGCAACCGGGCTGAACGCCGAGTAGCCGGTCAGCTTGGCGGCCCCGGTCAGGTTGACGATCGCGGCCTCGTGCAGCTTCTTCGCCGCGGCCGGATCCTGCTCGTGCCGGGCCCGGATCAGACCGGACAGGCCGGCCTGCACCCGGGCGGTCACCGCGACGGCCGTCCGCTTGTCCAGCTCGCGCTGCAACCAGAAGATCGGCCCCGGGCAGCCCGGGCACCCGTCGACCCATTCCGGGTGGATCATCGTCCCGGACGCGGCCTGCGCCGGCCCGGCGGCCAACGCCACCCCGCCGAGCATGCCCACGGCCAGCACCAGCGCGGTGCTGACCCGGCGCACCCACCCGGGGCGCACCAGAATTCGTCTCATCCCGTCCCTCACCTTCGCCTCGATGACTTGTTCGGCACCACCATCCGGACGCGTCCTAAGGCCAGCTTCGGTTCGCCGTAACGTCGAGTGACGGTGCGGATCACGGGCAACGGGTTCACGCGTCCGGTGGGACCGTCTGCCCGTGGGTGAGGGCTTTGCGCGTCCGGTGACGGGTTCGGGTTGCGGGTGATGGCGGACAGCCCCCACCCGGCGAGCAAACCCGTCACCCGGCGAGGCGATGCCGTCACCGGACAGCGGACGGTGTCACCGCGGAACCAGGGCAGGTCGCCCCGCCCGCAGGCGCGAGCCATCCCCGGGCCACGAGTGGCCGGGTTGGGCGTGAGTGACGAGTGCTGGCGGCGGATCCGGACGCTGTGGCGGTTTCCCGGCAGGCACCGGCCGCACCGGGCCCGGACCGGCAGAATCGGCCGCGGACGGGGGTGGCACGGGTGACGGTGGTCGGAACGGCCGGGCCGACGCGGCTGTCGTTCCGCCTGCTCGGACCGTTCGGGGTGGTCCGGGACGGCCGGCTGCTGGCCGGCACCGAGGTGGGCAGCCGCAAGGCTCGGCAACTGCTGGCGCTGCTGGTGGTGCAGCGCGGGCGGGTGGTGCCGACCGACCGGATCGTCGACCAGCTCTGGGCCGGCGAGCCGCCGCGGCAGCCGGTGCAGAACGTCGCGACCCTGGTCAGCCGGCTGCGCGCGGCGCTGGGCGGGCCGGTGGTGGAAGGAATCGGCGCCGGTTACCGGCTGGGCGAGGCGGCTGCGGTCGACCTGGACGAGGCGGCCCGGGCCGTGGCCACGGCCGGGTCCCGGCTGACCGGCGGGCAGCCGGGACTGGCGCTGGCATCGGCGCAGCAGGCGCTGGCGCTGCTCGCCGACGGCACCGTGTTGACCGGCGAACCGGCCGACTGGGCCGCACCGGCCCGGGCGGAGGCGGCCGACCTGCTGCGCCAGGCCCGGCATCGCGCCGCCGCGGCAGCGCTCGCGGTCGGTGACCCGGCCACCGGCGGCCGGCTGGCCGAGCTGCTGATCGACACCGACCCGCTGGACGAGCCGGCCCACCGGCTGCTGCTGCTCGCCCACCAGCGCGGCGGCGAACCGGCCCGGGCGCTCGCCGCGTACGCCCGGCTGCGCGACCGGCTGGCCGACGACCTCGGCGTCGATCCCGCGCCCGACCTGCGCGACCTGCACCTGGCGATCCTGCGCGAGCACCCCATCCCGGCCGAACTGGCGGCGCCGGACGACAGCGGCGGACCGGCCGGCCGGCCCGCTCGCCGGCCCAGCGGCGGGCCCGAAGCCGGACCGCGGCCCGGCGGCTGGTCCGGAGCCGGACCGCGGCCCGGCGGCTGGTCCGGAGCCGGACCGCGGCCAGGCGGCTGGGCTGCCAGTGAGTTCGGCGGCTGGGCTGCCAGTGAGTTCGCTGGCGGGGCTGCCGATGAGTTCGGTGGCGGGCCGCTGGTCGGGCGGGTGGCGCAGTGGCAGCGGCTGGTGCGGGCCTGGTCGGCGGCCGCGGCCGGCCGGCCGGGGACGCTGCTGATCACCGGGGTGGCCGGGATTGGCAAGACCCGGTTGGCGGCCGAAGCGGCCGGGCTGGCCGGGAGCACCGGCGGTCAGGTGCTGCAGGCGCGCTGCTACGACACCGAGCGGTCGCTGTTCCTGCAGCCGCTGGTGGAGGCGGTGCGTGGGCCGGCCGGACAGCTACCGCCGAGTGTGCTGCGGGAGCTGGCCGGCGAGTCGGCGACGACGCTGGCCGGCCTGGTGCCGGAGCTGGCGGCTGTGCTGGGCGACCCGCCGGCCGAGACGAGGGCGCCGGAGATCCAGCGCCGGCGGTCGTTCGAGGCGCTGGCCGGGTTCCTGCGCCGGCTGGCCGAGCGCGGGCCGGTGCTGCTGCTGCTGGATGACCTGCAGAACGCCGGGCTGGCCACCGTCGAGTTCCTGCACTACCTGGCCCGGCACCTGGGTGGCAGCCGGCTGCTGGTGCTGGCCACGCTGCGCACCGAGGAGGGCGGGGACGCCGAGATGCTGCTGGCCGGGGTGGCCGACCGGGTCGAGGTCGGCCCGCTGCCGCCGGCCGCGGTGGCCGAGCTGGCCGGTGCCGCCGGCCGGGCCGACCTGGCCGAGCGGCTGCACCAGCTGACCCGCGGCCACACCCTGTTCGTCGTCGAGACGCTGCGCGGGCTGGTCGCCGGCGAGACCGGCGTGCCGGGTTCGCTGCAGGCCGCGGTCGGCGCCCGGGTGCGGCGGGCCGGGCCGGAGGCGGACGAGGCGCTGCGGGCCGCTGCGGTGCTCGGGCCGCCGTTCGACCCCGGGCTGCTGGCCGCGGTGCTCGACATCCACCCGGTCGAGGCGGCCCGCCGCTGCGAGCAGGCGCTGCGGGCCGCCCTGGTGGTGGTCGCCGGCGGCTCGTACGAGTTCGCGAACGACCTGGTGCAGGAGGTGCTGTACGCGACGACCCCGGAGCCGACCCGGGTGGCCTACCACCGGCGCGCGGCCGACCTGCTCAGCGACCGGCCGGAGGCGATGGCGGCGCACGCCGCGGCGGTCGGCGAGTGGCTGCGGGCCGGTCGCGGTTGGCTGCTGGCGGCCGAGACCGCGCTGGCGCACTGCGCCTTCTCGGACGCCGAACGGCTGCTCGGCCAGGCGATGGACGCGGCGGCCCGGACCGGCGGCGGTGAGACGCTGGTCCGGGCGCACCTGGTCCGCGGTCGGGTCCGGGAGGCGCTGGCCGACTACGCGGGCGCCTGGGCCGACTACTCCCGCTCGGCCGAACTGGCCCAGGAGACCGGCGACCAGCGGCAGGAGATGCTGGCCCTGCGGGAACTCGGCGGCGACGTGCTGATCGCCCGCGGCCGGTCCGTCCAGGACTGCTGGCCGTACCTGGAGTCGGGCATCGCGCTGGCCCGGGCGCTCGGCGACCGGACGATGGAGGCCGACCTGCAGTCCCGGCTGGCGGTGCTGTCGGCCAGCCGGCTGCGGTTCGACTGGGCGCACGAGTGGGCCGGCCGGGCGCTGGTCGCGGCGCGTGCCGGCCGGGACGACGCGGCGCTGGCGTACGCCCTGGACGGGTTGAAGACCGCGCACGCCTACACCGGCGACCTGGCCGGGCTGGCCCCGGTGCTGGCCGAGCTGGAGCCGCTGCTGCGCCGGCGCGGCGACCTCTGGCGGCTGCAGTGGACGGTCTTCGAGACGGCGTTGCCGGCGCTGGCGGCCGGCGACTGGGCCACCGCGCTGGCCGGTGTCCAGCGGGCGGCGGCGGTGAACCGGCGCAGCGGCTACCTGGCGTACGAGCCGTGGTACCTGGCCCACCTGGGCTGGATCGAGCGGCTGCGCGGCCGGCTGGACGAGGCGCTGGCGCACGGCGAGCGGGCCCTGGCCGCCGCCACCGCCGGCGGGCACCCGTGGTGGACCGCGACCGCGGCCGGCTTCCTCGGCGCCACACTGCTGGCCACCGGCGATCCGGACGCGGCCGGCCGGGTGCTGACTGGTGGGCTGGCCGTGGCCGAGCGCAACGGCGCCGAGGCGTACCGGCTGCGCTGCCTGGGTCCGCTGGCCGAGGCGACCGGGCTGCGGTCCGATGTGGACCGTGCGGACGCGATGCTGGACCGGATCGTGGCGACCGACGGCGCCGCCTGGCTGATGGGCTCGGACGCCTACCTGGCGGTGGCCCGGGCCTGGCTGGCCCGGGCCGAACCGGACCGGGCGCTGGCCGCGCTGGCCCCGCTGCTGGCGGCCGCTGAGCGGGCCGGCTGGGTCGGCCCGCTCGCCGAGGGCCTGCTGGTCGCCGGCCGGTGCGCGGCCGCCCGGGACGAACCGGCCCGCGCCGCCCGGCTGCTCGCCCGCGCCGGCGAACTCGCCGCCGCGCACGACATGCCGCTGATCGCGGCCGCCGCCACCGGCAGCCGCCCCGGGTGAGCCTCGGGGTCAGAACGGGTGAGCCTCGGGGTCAGAACGAGTGAGCCTCGGGGTCAGAACAGGTCGGCCAGCAGGGCGGCGGCGCGCGCGGCCCCGTCCGTCTCAACTGGACGGTACTGCGGCCGGGCGCCGATCTCCGCGGCGATGGCGGCCGCGATGACGTCGGGGGTGGCGGTCGGGTAGTCCATCCGGCGGCCGGCGCCGTAGCGCCGCAGCCGGTGCGCGACGTGGAACTGCTGCTCGAAATGGTGCCGCAGCGGGAAGTAGAGGAACGGCCGGCCGGCGGCCACCAGCTCCATCGTCGTCGTCAGTCCACCTTGGACGACCGCGAGGTCGCAGCCGGCCAGGTGCCGGTACAGCTCGGGCACGTAGCCGCGGACCTCCAGCCCGGGGTGGCCGGCCACGCCGGCCGCCCGCAGCAGCCCGGCCGGGTCGATCCGCGGCCCGGTCACCACGATCATCCGCAGCCCCGGTACGAGTTGCCGGGCCGCCGGGTAGGCCGCGACCACCTTGCGCAGCAGCGGTTCGCCGACACCCGAGCCGCCGACGGTGACCACGCAGACCCGCTCCCCCGGCCGGTAGCCGAGGCTGGCCCGCAACTCGTCCCGCGAGCCGAGGCCGGCCGGGTCGAACCCGGTGACGTAGCCGGCGAAGTCGAAGTGCTGCTCGGTCCACTCGCGGATCCCGGGCAGCCGCTCGCCGAGCCGGTCCGGGACGATGTCGTCCGGATCGCCGACGAAGATGGCCCGGTCGCGCAGCCGGGGGAACCGGTCGATCTGCTCGACCATCTCGGCGTTGTAGTCGGCGGCCAGCCAGGCCTCCCGGTCGCCGCCGTCGGGCATCGGCAGCCAGCCGACGAAGTCGGTCAGCCAGGCGTACGGCGCCCGCTTCAGCTCCGGGTTCTCGTGCAGGAAGTAGTCGACGTCCCAGGCCTCGTCACCGACCCACAGGTCGTACTGTTCGCGCTCGACCAGGTCGTGGAAGACCATGAAGTTGGCGACCAGGATCTCGTCCATCCGGCGCACCGCGGTGAACGCGTGCAGGTCGTGCTCGCCGGCCTCGGTCTCGAAGTGCCGCGACTCGTTGGCCAGCGCGGCTGACGCCGGATGCACCCGCTCGCCGGACCGGGCCAGCACGTCGGTGACCGGCGGCTGGGTCAGCCAGTCGATCTGCGCGTCCGGCCGCAGCTTGCGCAGCTCGGTCGCGATGGCCAGGTCGCGCCGGGCGTGGCCGAGGCCGATCGGCGAGCAGAGGTACAGCACCCGCGGCGGCCGGCGCAGCCGGTGCGCCCAGCGCGCCGGCTCGGGCGGCGCCGGGCGGACGGCGCCGAGGAAGTCGCGCAGCAGCCGGTTGACCACCACCGGGTGCCGGGCCTGCGGCAGGTGCCCGGCGCCGGCCAGCGTCACGTGCCGCCCGCCGGTCAGCTCCGCCACCCGCGCTCCGCGGGCCGGCGGCTGGCACCGGTCCCCGTCGCCGTGGATGGTCAGCACCGGGCAGCGCACCTGGCGCAGCAGCGCCTCGGTCTCGGCCCGGCTGGCGGACGCCCAGCCGGCGCCGTGCTGCAGGATCATCTGGTCCGGCCCGATCTCCATCGCCCAGCCGACGCAGTCCTCCCACTGCTTGCTGGAGTGCGGCTCGGGCAGCAACTGGTCGAAGAAGAACTCGGCGAAGCCGCGCCAGTCGCGCCGCCAGTAGTGCTTGTTGTCCTTGGCCCAGCCGTCGTCGGTGGGCAGCTCGTCGTCCCAGGACTGCGCCACCCGGGCCGGCAGCGGCGGGGTCAGCCACGGCGCGAAGGTGGCGATTCCCACCACGCCGAGCGCCCGGCCCGGATGCCGGGCGGCGGTGAGCAGCGCCCGCCAGGCGCTCGAGCAGAGGCCGACCAGCACCGCACTGTCCACATTGGTCGCGTCCAGCACCGCGATGGTGGCGGCGACGAACTCGGCGTCGGAGTACGCCTCGACGGTGCCGGGCCGGTCGGACCGGCCGTTGCCGGGCGGGTCGATCGTCACCACCGTGTGCCGCCGGGCCAGGTAGGGCACCTGGGCCTTCCACGCTCCCGAGTGGACGATCGGGTCGGTCGGGGTGAACACCACCGGCGGCCCGGTCGTGGCGCCGGCATTGAACACCTCGTAGCCGATCTTCACCCCGCCCCGCTCGACGAAGCTCTCGACGTCCGGCTCGATTGCCCGCATGCGCGCTCCTCCCCCGTTCGGCGCCATCACCCTGCCGGCCCGGATTGCAGTCGCATTGCAACAGTCCTGCAAGGACGGTCGGCACGGTGACGCCAGCACCGTACGGCCAACCAGCAGAGGGAGCACGATGACCGTGGACCAGGACACGCTGATGGAGTTCATCGGCCGGTTCGCCGGCGATCTGGGCGCGACCGTCGCCGCCGGCTCGGTGGTGATCGGCGACCGGTTGGGCCTCTACCGGGCCCTCGCTGCCGGCCCGGCCACCGCGTCCGAGCTGGCTGAGCGGACCGATACCAGCCCGCGATACGTCACCGAGTGGCTGCGCGGGCAGGCCGCGTCCGGCTACCTCAACTACCAGCCGGAATCCGACACCTACTGGCTCAGCGAGGAGCAGGCCTTCGCGCTGACCGACCCGGACGGCGCGGTCTTCCTGCCCGGCGCGTTCGAACTCGCCCTCGGCGCGCTGCAGGCGGTGCCGCAGATCACCGAGGCGTTCCGGACCGGTGCCGGGGTCGGCTGGCACGAGCAGGCCCAGGAGGTGTTCACCGGCTGCGAGCGGTTCTTCCGGCCCGGCTACGCGGCGAACCTGGCATCGGCCTGGATCCCGGCGCTGACCGGCGTGGAGGCGAAACTGCGGGCCGGCGCGAAGGTCGCCGACGTCGGCTGCGGGCACGGCGCGTCCACCGTGCTGCTGGCCCAGGAGTACCCGGCCTCGACCCTGGTCGGCTCCGACTACCACGACGGGTCCATCGAGGCGGCCCGCAAGCGGGCCGCGGACGCCGGGGTCACCGACCGGGTCAGCTTCCAGGTGGCCGGCGCGCAGAACTTCACCGGCACCGGCTACGACCTGGTGGCCACCTTCGACTGCCTGCACGACATGGGTGACCCGCTGGGCGCCGCCCGGCACATCCGGCAGGCGCTGGCCGCCGACGGCAGCTGGCTGATCGTCGAGCCCTGGGCCGGCGACAGCGTGGCCGGCAACCTCAACCCGGTCGGCCGGGTCTACTACTCCTTCTCCACCCTGCTGTGCGTGCCGAACGCGCTGTCCCAGTCCGGCGGGTACGCGCTGGGCGCGCAGGCCGGCCCGGCCGCGATCCGCCAGGTCGTCACCGAGGCCGGCTTCACCCGCTTCCAGCAGGTCGCCGAAACCCCGTTCAACCTGGTCTACGAGGCCCGCAAGTAGCACCCGCGGACGGCCCGGTGCCGGGGACGCCCCCGGCACCGGGCCGTCCAGGTGACCAGGCGCGGCGCGATGGGAAACGGCGTGTCGTCGTCGCTTCGTTGCGACAGAGCTCACCCGCTGGCTACTCTTCGTGCACGTTCCGGCACGCGGGGGTCGTGGATGAGCAGATCGAGGCTGAACGTGATCGCGCCCAGTGGGGCCACCGTCGAGGTCGACCTGCCCGACGATGCCGCCGTGTCCAGCGTCGCCGCCGGCGTCCGGTTCGTCGGCGGGTCGTTCGGCACCGGCTTCCAGATCGGTCCGCGCGGCTACCACCGGTTCGCGGCGACCGTGGTGGCGCCGGCGACCGAGCGCGACCGGCTGGTCGTGCACGGGCGCGAGGTCGTCGTCGCCGAGGCCGACGACGGCCAGTCGTCCTGGGCCACCCTGCTGGGCACCTACCACGAGCTGATGACCGTGTACGCCGGGCCGGCGCCCCGCCGGGACCGGGTGCTGGCCCTGTTCAGCTCGCTGCGGATCACCGACCACGTCGCCGGCATGGTGGTCCGGCCGGCGTCGGCGACGCTGCTGGACACCATGACCGAGCAGGTGATGGTCGTGGTGAAGGACCGCGGCTCGCTGTGCGTGCCGGGGCCGCGGCAGGCGCGGGGGCTGATCCCCCGGCACGCCGGCGCGCCGACCCGGCACGGCGAGGTGTGGAAGGCGCCGTATCCCGGGGCCGGAGGGTCGGCCCGGGCCGGCCGGCACATGTTCATCCTCGGCTGCGCCGGCGGTGCCGCCGAGGTACACCTGACGCCGTCCCCGACGGCCACCGAGCGCGATCAGCTCGCCTGGCTGGACGGCATCAACGTCAGCTGGCGGCAGGGCTGAGGGCCGATGTCACCGACCGCCGCGTTCGCGGTGCTGACCTGCGTCGCGATCGCGGTCCTCTTCCTCGGCCTGGGTGCGGTGCTGCGCGAGGTCCGGCTGCTGCGGGCACTGCTGAGCCGGGACCCGGACGGGTTCACCGCCGCCCAGCCCGAACTGTCCCTCGGCGGCTCGTTCGCCGGGCCGCCGGCCGATCCGGCCGATCCCGGCCTGCGGATGGTGGTGGCGGCCGACACCGGCTGCGGGTTGTGCGTGACGGTCGTGCGGCGGCTGGCCGACCGCGGTGCCGCCGCGACCGTGCTCACCCACGAGCCGGCCGGCGCCTGGGCCGGGCGGGCCGGCCAGCTGCCCGTGGTCACCGACCGGGAGGCCTGGCGGGCGATCGCGCACCTGTCGCCGCCGGTGCTGATGCTGGTCGACGCCGCCGGCGCGGTGCACAAGCTGCTGCTGCCGGTACGGGCGGAGCAGGCCGACCGGGTCGCCGTCGATTGGGGCGCGGCCGCCGTGGCCGAGCCGGAGAGGGAGCCCGATGCCGCTGACCGTTGACCAGATCCCCGATCACGAGCTGGCCGGGCCCGGGGCGGCCAGGTCGACGGCGCTGACCGGGCTCACCGTGCCGGCCCGCCGCCGTACCGTGCTGCGCGGGATCGCGCTGGGCGCGCTGACGGTCGGCGCGTCGGCGCTGAACTGGTCCGGCGCCATCGCGACCCGGCGGGCCCGGGCCGAGACCGGCCGCTACGGGCTGCAGGGTTGGGACCGGACCGACTGCCGCGACGCCTACCCGACCGGGTACGACCAGCTCGCCGACACCAGCGGCGACTACGTCAACACGTACGCCGCGTGCTTCGGCGGCAGCTGGCGCGGCAGCGACCTGTGCGAGGCCGGCTGGCACAAGTTCGGCACCTGGATGTACGGCGACGTCCGGGCCGACCATGTGCCGGTCTCCACCTCCTGCGGCGCCACCACCACCAAGAACGCGTGGCGGTGGACCACGCCGGACGGCGTCAGCTACCGCTGCTCGGACGGCTACACGACCTACTGGAGCAGCCCGGACGTGGGCCAGACCTACGGCACGATCTGCCGGTCAGCGCTGCCGTGAGCCGGCGCTGGCACCCGGTCCCGGTCGCCGCCGGGCTGCTGCTGGGCGCCGCGGCGGCCGTCCCCGCCGCCACCCGGCCGGGGCTGGCGCTGGTGGGCTGGCCGCTGCTGGGCGCCGCGGCCGGGTTCGCCACCAGCGGCTCCACCTGAAGCCGCAACTCGGCCTTCGTGCTGAGCTCGCCGGTCCGGCGAGGCACCCCCACCGCGGCGTTCGGCGCCGGCCTGGTCGCCGGCGGCTGCCTGACCGCAGCCGCGTTGCTGGTCGTGGGGTCGCTGGTCCGGGCGCCGCTGCCGCAGCCGGCGCGGTGGGCCGTGGTCGCCGCGGCGCTCGGTGCGCTGCTGCTGGTGGAGTGGGGCGGCTGGGCGGTGCGGGTGCCGCAGAACCGGCGGCTGGTCCCGGAGAGTGTGTTCCGGTTTGGCCGGCACCTGGGCCCGCTGCAGTTCGGGCTGGAAATGGGCACCGGCGCCCGCACCTACCTGCCCAGTGCCCTGCCGTACGCCGCCGCGACCGCCGTCGCGCTGCTGGCGTCGCCGGCCGCCGCACTGTGCGCGGGCGCCGGCTTCGGGCTCGGCCGGGCGCTGATGACCGCCGCCGCGGTCCGCTACCCGGGGCCGGACGGCGACGAGCACGGCCGGGCGTGGAGCGACGAATGGTCGCGCCACGCCGGCCGCCTCGCCGTCCTGACCAGCGCGGCAGTCGTTGCCGCGCTGGCCGCCGTCGCCGTCGCCGGTTGACAGCGCCGGTCCGCTACTGATGCCCCGCTCCTGCTGGCTGGTTCGCCCTCGTCCCTCGCGCGTCCAGCCAACGTCGCTCCCCGCTCGGCGTCGCCCGCTCGCTCGCTACCCGGGCGCGACCTGGTAGGCGCGGAGCACCGTCTGGGTCACCGTGTTGCCGGCGACGTCCCGGGCCGCGACGCGGAGCGAGACGAAGGCGCCGGCCGGGTTGCGCAGCACCGCCAGGCCGCTGCCGCGGCCGTGCACGGTCGGCACCCGGTGCCAGCTGACCCCGTCGTCCACCGACGCCTCGACGCCCAGGGCCGCGAGCTGCACCGGCGGCGCACCGGGCTGCTGCTGGGCGAGCAGCGACAGCCGGTAGCCGGCACCGGCCTGGGCCCGGTCGGCCAGGTCGACCGGCCCGACCGCGCGGATGACGAACAGCGGCGGGGTCGCCGCCGCGGCTCCGCCGGCCTCCTGGAACGTCCAGGTCACGTCCGCCGCGGTGCCGATCACCGACCAGGGGACGACCCGGCTGGCGGTGCACCGCAGCGTGTACCGGCCCGGCTCGCCCGGGATCGGGAACGCGCCGAACCCGGCGTCCGGGCTGGTGCCCAGCTCGACCCCGTCCCGGGACAGCGTGGTGGTGCCGGTCATGGCGCCCGGGGGCGAGGTGTACTGGCCCGGGTCGGCGCCGGACAGCAGCGGCACCGCGACCTGCAACTGATCGCCGACCCGGGTGACCCCCCAGCCGTCGCCGGGGTCCCCGAAGGCCGACCCGAGCGGGGCCGCGTTCCAGTCGGCGGAGTACCGGCCGGGCCGGTAGGAGCGGACCGACGTGTGCACCTCGCCGTCCGACTCGTCGGTGGCCAGCACGGCGAGCAGATGCTGCCAGCTGACCTGCGGGTCGGCGGCGTAGAACTCGGTGCGCCGGACCGGCAGCGGATACCGGTAGATCTGGAACACGCCGATCCCGGTGAACGGCAGCGGCAGCCGGGCGAAGTCGGCGCGCAGCGCGGTCCCGGGCGCGCCCTGGATGTGCTCGGTGGCGGCGACCCGGGCCAGCTCGCGGTCGTGCACCCGGAACACCGTCCGGGCCGGGATGCCGCCGCGGTGCAGGAACGCCAGCTGGTAGACCGGGCTGGCCGGGTCGGTGTCCGGCGCGACCGCGGCCAGCGTGTCGCGGAAGAAGAACGCGTACGTGTGGGCGGTCCTCGGGTGCCGGCCGGGCACCGCGAACAGCTGGTACGCCGAGCTGGCCAGCCAGCCCAGCGACGCGGCCGCCGGGGCCGCCGCCCGGCCGGAGACGATGCCCAGCTCACCGAACTGCAGCACCGCCGCGGGCTGGTCCACCACCGCCCGGACCGGGTTCCCGGCGGTCGCGTCCAGCCGGACCGCCGTGTCGGCCACCAGGTTCACGTCGGGCGCCGAGAGCAGGGTCACGGCCAGCGGCTGCGCGGTGTTGCCCGGGTCGGCGGAGAAGTCGAACGCGTTGATGTCGTAGCGACCCCGCGGCAGCCGGATCACGGCCGTGCCGTCCGGGCTGAACGGCCGGATGCCGAACACCGCACCGGTGACCGTGTCGACCGCCTGGGCCACGCCGGCCTCGAAGTGCCCGGTCCGGCTCACCAGCCGCAGCGTCAGGTCGTAGCTCTCCGGTTCGGGCACCGCGTCGACCGCCGGCGCCGGCTGCGCCGCCGCATCCAGCCACACCGTCCGGATCCCGCCGGCCAGCGCACGCGGTACGACACCGCCGGGGACGGCTGGAGCCCTGCCGGGACTGGCCGGACCGCTGCCGGGGATGGCTGGAGCTTTGCCGGAGACGGCCGGACCGGCGCTGCCGGGGACAGCCGGAGCTCTGCCGGAGACGGCCGGACCGGCGCTGCCGGGGATGGCTGGAGCTCTGCCGGGGACGGCCGGGACGGCGCTGCCGGTCATGCCGGTACCGGTCAGCCAGGCCCAGACCGCCGGGCCACGGCCGGGGTCCGCCAGCACGGCCGTGCCGGCGCCGCCGGGCAGCGCGCGCACGACGTGGCTGCCGGCCGGCAGCGGCCGGCGGGCCACCCGGGACCCGCCGTAGGTCACGATCAGCGGCAGCGGCCGCCCACCGGTGATGCCCTGCCGGGTCAGCTCGGTCACGTCGAACAGCCGCGGGTCCAGCCGGCCCGCGGCGAGCAACGGCAGGGCATCGGCCGGTACGACGCTGAGGTGGGCACCGCCGGCCGCCGGCCGGGACTCGCGGACGAAGCCGACGCGTTCCCGGCCCGCGGCCGGTTCGACCGCGACGGCCGGCTCGCCGCCGGAGCCAGTGAACCGGCGGACCCGGTCGCCGGTGAGCAGCGTCACGACGGCCCGGTCGGCCCGGCTGCTCGCCGCGGGTGCCACGGTCGGCGCGGCTGCCGGCGCCGCCGCGGCAGCCGGCAGCGGGACCACCGCCAACGGTCCGGCCAGTACCAGGGCCAGCCAGCCGGCCTGCCAGCCGGTCGTGAAGCGCGCGAAGTCAAGGCGCATGTCACTCCCCCGTGAAGTCGGTGTGAACAGTCGCAGCACTGACATCTTGGACCGACCCAACGGCCGCCCGGGCCAACTTGGCCAGATCCACCGACCCAACCAGGCCGGAGCCTCTGCCTGCAATATGCAGGCATAATGCAGCTATGACGGTTGCCATCACGATCCGGGACGTCCCGGAAGACGTGCGGGACATCCTCGGCCAGTACGCCCGCCAGCAGGGCCAGTCGCTGCAGGCGTTCCTGCTCGCTGTGCTCACCCGGCAGGCGCGGTTCGCCCGCAACCGTCGGCTGCTCGCCGCGGTTCAGGAGGAGCTCGCGGCCGGCGGCGGGGCCGGCCCGGACGCGCCGGACGCGGCCGTGATCCTCGCTGCGGTCCGGGATCGGCGGGCCATCGACCCGGATCCAGGGGACGCCGGCGCGTGATCGTTGTCGACGCATCCGTACTGGCCAACGCCCTGGTCTATGCCGATGACCGCGGCCGCCGCGCCCGCGCGGTGCTGGCGCTCGACACCGAGTGGGCGGCGCCCGAGCACTGGAAGGTGGAGGTGTTCTCGGTCATGCGCGGGCTCGCCCTCGGGCACAAGATCAGCGAAGAACGCGCCCGCGGCGCCATCGACCTGCTACCGCAGCTCGGAGTGGATCACGTCCCGATCGACTCGCTGCTGCCCCGGATGTGGCAGCTGCGGTCGGTGGTGAGCGGCTACGACGCGGCGTACGTCGCGCTGGCCGAGGCGCGTGACCTCACCCTCGTCACCTCGGACGGCCGGCTGGCCCGGGCGGCGGCGGCCGTGTGCGCCACCCGGCTGGTGGAGTGAAGCGGCGGGGTGCCGGCGCGACCGCGCCGGCACCCCGCCCCGGGCCGTCCGATCAGCTGACGACGTCCTGGCGTACCACCTGGTAGGCGGCCGGCGGGTTGGCGCAGACCGCGAACAGGCCGACCGTGCGGGCGACCGGGCCGTTGTTCCGCAGCGCGGTCAGCCAGACCGACTGGCTGCCGGCGCTGCCGGGCGCGGACTCCTGCACCCGGGTGCGGAAGTCGGCGCTACCCGAACCGACCACCTGGGAGCCGCCGCCGATGACCACCTTGCCGACCGGGCAGGCCGCGGTCGCCCGCAGGAACCCGCCGGCGGCGACGGCAAAGTCCGAACGCACCACCTGGTAACCGGCCGGCGTATTGCCACACACCGCGAACAGCCCGACGGTGTGCGCCACCGAGTCATTGTTACGCAGCGCCGTCAACCACACCGACTGGCTGCCGGCCGAACCCGGCGCCGACTCCTGGATACTCGTCTTGAAATCCGCGCTACCCGAACCGACCACCTGCGAACCACCGCCGAAAACCACCTTGCCGACCGGGCACGCCGCGGTCGCCCGCAGGAACCCGCCGGCGGCGACGGCAAAGTCCGAACGCACCACCTGGTAACCGGCCGGCGTATTGCCACACACCGCGAACAGCCCGACGGTGTGCGCCACCGAGTCATTGTTACGCAGCGCCGTCAACCACACCGACTGGCTGCCAGCCGAACCCGGCGCCGACTCCTGGATACTCGTCTTGAAATCCGCGCTACCCGAACCCACCACCTGCGAACCACCGCCGAAAACCACCTTGCCGACCGGGCACGCCGCGGTCGCCCGGACGAATCCGGCGGCCAGCGCGCCACCGCCGGGCAGGCCGCTGGTGCCCTGCCCGGCACGTACGACCTGGGCATCCGCGCGCACCGGTGATCCGGCCGGAGCACCCGCGGCGGCGTGGGCCGGGATGGCGGACAGGGCGACAGCGGCGCCGAACGCCGTCGCCACCAGACCTGGACCGATTCGCCGGCCGGCAGCCATGACGCGATTCATGTTTCCCCCTGGAATGGAAATGGCTCACCGGCCGGGTCGCGCGGTGAGGCCAGGCGCGGTGGATTTCCGCACGGAAATCGACCGGTGTCGCGGCGCACTCCGGCAGGTCAGTTGGCCCCTACCGATCCCGTGCACCCGGACCGCATGGCGAGGTCACTGTAGCGGCCGGGCCGGACTGGTTATCTGCACTTGCGGGCACCTATCCAGGCATTCGCGCCGACCGGTCCGGATACGCCGGTCGAGAATGCCGCAGGTGCCCGTACAAGGGCGATATGAACGCCGGCAGAACAGCGCACAGAACCGCGGTACGGTGAAACCGCCGGTAGCGGTACCGCCGGGCGGCTTTAGAACGGGTACGGGGGCAGTTCGCCGCGAACGGTCACCCACTGGGTGTCGGTGAACGCCTCCAGGTTGGCGGCGGCGCCGCCGTGCCGGGCGCCGGTGCCGGAGTCGCCGACGCCGCCGAACGGGATCGTCGCCTCGTCGTTCACGGTCTGGTCGTTGATGTGCACCAGGCCGCTCGGGATCCGCTCGGCCAGCGCCAGGCCCTTCATCACGTCCCGGGTGAGGATGCCCAGGGAGAGGCCGTACTCGGTGCTGCCGGCCAGCCGGACCGCCTCGTCCAGGTCGCGGAACGGCACGATCGGGGCGACCGGCCCGAAGATCTCCTCCGCGTACGCCGGCGCGGTGACCGGCACGTCGGCCAGCACGGTCGGCCGGTAGAACAGCCCCTCGTAGCTGCCGCCGGCGGTGAGCCGGGCGCCGGCGTCCACGCTGCCGGTGACGATGCGGTGGATGTTGTCCCGCTGCTTGGCGTCGATCACCGGGCCGATCGCCACGTTGTCGCCGGCCGGGTCGCCCACCGGGAGCCGCTGCGCGTGCTCGGCCATCGCGGCGGCGTAGTCGGCCGCGATGCCGGCGGCGACCAGGTGCCGGCTGGTGGCCATGCAGATCTGGCCGGCGTGGTTGAACGAGCCGAACGCGCCGACCGAGACGGCCTTCTCCACGTCCACGTCGTCCAGCACGATCAGCGCCGAGTTGCCGCCGAGTTCCAGGTGCACCCGCTTGAGCCGGCTGGCCGCGGCCGCGGCCACCGAGCGGCCGGCCCGGGTCGAGCCGGTGAACGCGATCACCTTGATCAGCGGGTCGTCCACGATCGCCGCGCCGACGTCCACCCCGCCGGGCAGCACGTGCAGCAGGCCGTCCGGCAGGCCGGCTTCGGCGAAGATGCGGGCGAACACGACGCCGCCGCAGACGGCGGTGCGCGGGTCGGGCTTGAGCACGACCGCGTTGCCCAGCGCGAGCGCCGGCGCGACGGCCCGGATCGCCAGGATGATCGGCGCGTTGAACGGCGCGATCACCCCGACCACGCCGACCGGCAGCCGGCGCGCGAACGACAGCCGCTGCTGGTTGGACCGCAGCAGTTCGCCGTACGGTTGGCTGGCCAGCCCGGCCGCCTCCCAGCACTCCTCGGCGCCGACCACCCGGGTCTGGAACTGCGCGAACGGCCGGATCGCGCCGGACTCCCGGATCAGCCACTCGTGGATCTCGTCCTCGTGCTCGATGAACAGCTGGCCGGCCCGGCGCAGCACCGCGGCCCGCTGGTCGTAGGTCAGCGCGGCCCACTCCGGCTGCGCCTGCGCGGCCGACTCGGCCGCCTTGTGCACGTCCGCCGGCGACGCGGCGCCGACCCGGCCCAGCTCCTTGCCGGTCGCCGGCTCCACCGCCTGGTACTCCCCGCCGGACCCGGCGACCCAGCCACCCGAGTAGATCTTGCCTTCCCAGCTTCCGCGATCGAGCAGGGCCACTGTCCGCTCCTCCTCAGTGCCGGCCGCTTCGGCCGCAGGGATGTTCCGCCGGAGTGTCGGCAGCGTAACGCCGAAACCCGGCAGACGCCCCCGCTGATCCACTGGGTGACACCGGCCCGGGCCCGGCCCGGGACCGGTGGTGCGACCATGTGCGCCTCGACGAAAGGACTGTGGGTGGGACGGCTGGACGGCAAGGTCGCGCTGATCACCGGCGGCGAGAGCGGGATCGGGCTGGCCACCGCGCGGCTGTTCGCCGCCGAGGGCGCCACCGTCCACCTGCTCGGCCTGGACCCGGCCGCGCTCGCGGCGGCGGCCGCCGAACTCGGCCCCGGCGCGACCGGGACGGTGGCCGACGTCCGCGACCCGGCGGCGGTGCGGGCGGCCATCGGCGCGGTGGCGGCCGGCGGGTTGGACGTGGTGTTCGCCAACGCCGGCGTCTTCGGGGTGGTCGCGAGCATCGCGGACTACCCGGCGGACACCTTCGCCGATGTGCTGGCGGTGCAGGTGCTCGGCGCGTTCCACACGATCAAGCACGCGCTGCCGGTGCTCCGCGACGGCGGCAGCGTGATCATCAACTCCAGCGTGGTCGGGCTGACCGCCGACCCGGGCATCGCCGCGTACGCCACCGCCAAGCACGCCCAGGTCGGGCTGATGCGGGTGGCCGCGAAGGAGTGCGCGGCCCGCCGGATCAGGGTGAACACGATCCACCCCGGCCCCACCGACACCGCGTTCCAGCGGGCCATCGAGACCGAGGCGACCGGCGCCGGGGCGGCCGAGGCGGCCCGCATCTTCGACGGCATGATCCCGCTGGGCCGGCACGCGGACCCGGCCGAGATCGCCCGCACCGTGCTGTTCCTGGCCAGCGACGACGCCGCGTTCATCACCGGCGCGACGATCGCGGTGGACGGCGGGATGAGCGTATGAAGGTCACGATCGTCGGCGGCGGCGGCGGGATCGGCTCGTCCATCGCGTACAACCTGCTGCTCGCGCCGGGCGCGCTGGACGTGGTGCTGCTCGACCGCCGGCCCAACATGGTCACCTCACACCTGCTGGACCTGCTCGACCTCGGCGGGCTCGGCGCCACCGGGACGGTCCGGGCCGGCACCGACGAGGACCTGGCCGACGCCGACGTGGTGGTGCTGTCCGCGGCGGTCGGGTTGCGGCTGAACACGAGCCGGATGACATACCTGGCCGAGAACGCCCGCATCGTCGCCGACGTCGCCGACCGGCTCGCCGCCGCCGGCCCGGCCTGGACCGGCACCCTGCTGGTGATCACCAACCCGGTCGACCCGCTGTGCACCTGGCTGCACCGCCGCCTCGCCCTGGACCGGCGGCGGCTGCTCGGCTACACCGTCAACGACAGCCTCCGGCTGCGCACCGGCCTCGGCCGGGCGCTCGGCGTCGCCGCCGGCCGGGTGGACGGCTGGGTGCTCGGCGAGCACGGCGAGCACGCCGTCCCGCTGTTCGACCGGGTCACCCTGGACGGCGCCGCGGTCCAGGTCAGCGCCGAGCAGGCCGCCGCCGCCGAGGACTACTGGCGCACCTGGTACGTCCGGCACGTCGCCCTCGACTCCGGCCGCACCTCCACCTGGGCCACCGGCCTGGCCGCCGCCCGCATGGTGGCCGCCCTCGGCACCCCCGCCGGCGAGCTGTGGCCCGCGTCGATCATGCTCACCGGCGAGTACGGCATCACCGGCGTCAGCCTCAGCGTCCCGGTCACCCTGGCCGCCGGCGGTGCCCGCGAGATCCACGACTGGCCGCTCACCGACGACCAGCACAAGCGCCTCACCGAGGCGGCCGACTACATCCGCGCCGCCACCACCGACCTGGAATCCCTGATTACGTGACGGCAGCCTTGGTACTTGTGCGGTCAACCGGCTTCCCTCTGTAGCAAGTTTGATGTCTACTACTTGTTGTGACTAGACGACTGCTGAGCGAATACGCTGAGGTAGGTCTGGATTCACTGACGGACGGTTTCCGCCGCCTGGGGATCAAGCAGCGACAGACCGTGCTCGTCCACTCCTCACTGCGCGCGTTCGGCCAAGTCGCTGGCGGCGCC
The DNA here is from genome assembly GCA_963714145.1 of uncultured Actinomycetota bacterium. Taxonomy (GTDB): domain Bacteria; phylum Actinomycetota; class Actinomycetes; order Mycobacteriales; family CADCTP01; genus JBBWZH01. The sequence goes on from OY970235.1 coordinate 2,536,138, forward strand.
GAGGCGGTGGTCCAGGCCCTGCTAACCGTTCTCGGACCGCGCGGCACGGTCGTGGTGCCGACCCAGACCGCGTACAACCGCGACCCGAGCCGGCTTAAACCGCCGCCGCCGCCGGACGTGATCCCCTGGATCTGGCGTCGCGGGATGCCGGCGTTCGACCCGGGTGCCACCCCGAGCCGGCGGATGGGTCGGATAGCGGAGTGTGTCCGCACCTGGCCGGACGCGCGCCGCAGCACCCACCCGCAGACGTCGTTCGCGGCCGTCGGCCCGCTTGCCGAGTACATTCTTGATCCGCATGAGTTGCCGCATCAATTGGACGACCGGTCGCCGCTCGGCCGGCTTGAGGAAGTAGGCGCGAGAATCCTGTTGCTGGGCGTCGGGTTCGCCCGATGTACCGCCTTCCATTTGGCCGAGTACCGGTTACCCGACCCTGAGTTCCGACTTAACTATTGCGCGGTGCGGACGCCGGCCGGACGCGAATGGCAAACTTATATCGGGCGCGTTCTGGACCAGGCGGACTTTGACCGCCTCGGCAGCAGCCTGATCGCGGAAACCGGGCTCGTCGCGACGGAGAAGGTCGGCGCAGCGTGCTGCCATCTGGTATCGCTGCCGGACGCGGTCGAGTACGCCGAGAAATGGTTCCGGATGAACCGGACGCTACCCAGCCTCGACCGGCCGGCAACGGAGATCAGACCGGCGGAACCTCGATATCCCAGTCGAGCCGCTGCCCGCCGATAACGCGCAGCGTAATCGGATTGGCCGGGCCGAGCGATTCCCGGCAGCGGCGGAGGATCTCTTCGCGCAGCACGCTGGCGCCGTCGGTGTCGCCGGTCGCCTGAAGGTCCCTCGACAGGTTGCTGCCGCAGACGAGCGTCTCCGGGTGGGCCGGGCCGAGCGTACGCAGGTAGCGCCGGTAGGTCTGCTCGTCGATCTCCCGGGCGAGCGGGTACTGCCCGTCGTCGGACAAGGTGTTCGCCAGGTTCAGCGCGCAACCGAGCGTGTACGGGTGCTCCTCGCCAAGCGCCTGCGCCAGGCCGGCCAGCGCCCGCTCGGCGACCCTCCGGGCGTCCCGGTCACCGTTCGCCCGCAGCAGTACGGCCAGGTTGTTGGCGCAGGCGAGGCTGGACGGGTGCCGCTCGCCGAGCACCCGCCGGTACCGGCCGAACAGTTCGTCAACGAGGCCCAGCGCGGCCTCCAGGTCACCACCCGCGAACAGATCGCAGGCGAGGTTGATCCGGCAGCTCAGCACGTCCGGGTGATCCTCGCCGAGCAGCGTCCGGTAGCGGCGGGCCGCCTCGTCGTTCAGCTCGCGGGCCTCGACGAGCTCGCCGAGGCGCCGCAGCGAGACAGCCAGGTTCGTGGCGGCCAGCAGCGTGGACGCGTGCCCCTCCCCGAGCACCCGCTGGGTTCTGGCCAGGGTGTCCCGCTGGACGGCGACCGACTCCGGCACACGGCCCTCCCCGCGGAGGTCGCGGGCCAGGTTGTTGGCCACGAACAGCGTGGACGGGTGGTCGGCGCCGCGGACCCGCTGGCTGCGCGTGAGCGTCTCCCGGTGCAGCGCGCGTGCCGCGCCCGGCTGGCCGGCGAGCAGCAGCGACTCGGCGACGTTGTTGGCGACCATCAGCGTCCGCGTGTGGTCGGGGCCGAGTTCCGTGCGGAGCCGGGCCAGCGTGTCCTCGTCCATCTCCTGCGCCTGCCGGTAGTAGCCGAGCGACCGCAGGTCGGCGGCCAGGCTGCTCGACGTCATCAGCGTGTAGATGTGGCTGTCGCCGAGCGTGCGCCGCATCCGGGCCAGGATCTCGGCATCCAGCGTCCGGGCGGCCTGGTAGGAGCCCAGCGCGCGCATCGAGTTGGCCAGGTCGAAGCCGAGTCGAAGCGTCCATGAGTCGTCCTCGCCGAACCGCTCGCGCCAGCGCGGCAGCGCCTGCTCGGCCATCTGCTGGCTGCTGCGGAAATCCCCGCGCCGCCGCAGGTACCGCACCTCGTCCACGATCAGCCGGCGCACCTCCTCGGCGCCGCAGTCGACGGCCCCGGAGGCGGCGATGTGCGCGAAGAGCTCGGCATACCGGTCCCAGTTCTGCGGCGCGTCCGGATTGCCGGGATTCGCCCGGGCCAACACCTCGTGCACGTCGTGCCGCCGATCAGCCTGCTGTTGCGGGGTCAGCTGGTCCCGCAGCACCGCCTGGACCAGCCGGTGCACCTGGAACGTGGCCTGCCGGTAGTCGACCCGGGCGAGCGCGTACCGGCCGATGTCGCGGACCAGCCGGCCGATCAGCAGCGAGCTCTGCGCCGGCGCGGCCGCCGGGTCGAGCCGGCGCGCGACCTCGTCGCTGTACAGCAACGACAACGTGATCGGCTCCGGCGCGAAGAACGCGCACAGCTCCAGCAGCTGCGCGGCCGGGGCGGTCTGCCGGCGCAGCCGCCCGACCGACAGCAGCCAGGTCGCCGCCGCGGGCATCGGATAGTCCGGTGGGCTGCTCGCGCTCAGCAGCTGCGTCACCTCGGTCTGCAGCAACTTGAGGTAGACCTCCACCGACATCCCGGAGGTCTCCAGCCAGGCGCCGGCCTGGCTGACCGCGAGCGGCAGGTCACCCAGCGCAGCGGCGATCCGGTCCGCGTCGGCCGGGTCCAGACCACGGCACTGCCGGGTCAACAGCGCGACGCTCTCCTCCCGGCTGAACACGTCGACCTCGATGTGCTCGAACTGCGCCGCCCACTGCTGGTTGCGCGAGGTCACCAGCACGTGGCCAGCGCCGTGCGGGAGGTAGCGGGCGAGGTCGCGCGGCTCATCCGCGTTGTCGAAGATCAGCAGCCAGCGGCCGAACGGCCGGCCGCGGCGCAGCACGTCGAGCACCGCCTCCGCTGTCCCGGCCACCGTCGCGCCGGATGCGACCGCCAACTGCGGCGCGAGTTCGGCCAGCGCGGACCGGATCAGCGCCGGCTGCTCCGCCGGCACCCACCAGACCAGGTCGTAGTCAGCGGCGTACCGGTGCGCGTACTCGATCGCGAGCTGGGTCTTGCCCACCCCGCCGAGGCCGAACAAGGCCCGCTGCAGCACGACCGTCGTGCCGGCGGCGAGGCCCGCGTGCAGCCGCTCGAGAGTCCCGTCCCGCCCGGTGAACGCGGCGGTCCTGGTCGGCACCCGCCACACCGACGGCGCGGCCGGGACCACCCGTGGGCTGCCGTCCGCGCTGATGGCCGGCTGCGGCCCGGTCGGTTCCATGCCTGCCACATCGGCCGCCGGGTCCGGTGCACCGGCCGGCAGCGGCCAGGGCTCGGCATGCTCCGAGAACGCCTCGACCGCGCGGGCGGTCGCCGGGTCGAGGGCGGGCAGCGGGTGCAGTCGCGCCGCGTTGATAATCTTCGTTGCCAGCGCCACGAGGAACTCGTGATAGTCGTCCTGGAGCCGCTGGACCCGGAGCATGCTGTACAGCCCGCGATTGGCGTACTCGGCGCCGAACGTCTCGTCGTGATGGTTGATCGCCGCGGCTGCGTCCGGCAGTCTGTCCGACATCGGCACCCAGGTGACCGGAATAATCGACTCCGGCTGCACACCTGTCCGCTCCGCCTCCAGCCGCAACCGTTCGGCGAAGAATGCCCACTCCCGCCGGCAGTAGACCCGCTTGAAATAGCGCGCCGAGTAGAGTGGCAAGAACACCTGACACGATGACAGGGCCTGCTGCAGCGCGCTCGACCAACGGATACCGATACCGATTCCCGTGTCGAGAAAGCCCACCGCTTCGTCCGCCGCTACACCCGTACGCCGACGGAGTTCGGCACTGAGACCCTGAAAGAATTGCTTGACCAGCAGGTCGTCACCGCTGCGCGCGTAGCTAAGGAAGAAGTACACGGTCGCCCTCCTGCACAAGAGGCGCGACCGGCAACACCCCGCCCGTCAGCGCGTCTCGGAAACGATCAAGCTACAACCGTCGCCGTCCGTCGACCGACCGATTATAGGCACCAGTCGTGACGGACTGTGCACTCGCGCAGGTGACCGGCAGGAGTGGTCTTCCCAATCTGGGAAGGATTTGTCTGTAGCCGCGTCCAGTAAGGGCCGAACGCCGTCAGCACGCAGCGTGGCCTTTGCTGGCGTATGGCTAAATGGACGAGTCGAACCGGCGGTGGGTTTCCGGGTCGGCCAAGCGGTCGAGCGAAACCTCCAGTTGACCACTTACCAACTCAGGGTCGCGGAGCTGACCCGCCAGCTCGGCAAGGCTCTCCCAGCCATCGGCGGCGATAGGCAGATCCGGCGTACTCACAGGGGTGAGCTCCTCCCGTCAGGGTCCATCTCCCCACCGCGTCGAAATCAGTCTCGGATGCCGTTTCCGCCCGGCGGTTCCCACCGGCGCCGTGCCCCACCTGACCTGCGGTGTTACCACTGTCCGGGGACGCCAGACCCTCGACTGACCCGGAGCGTATCAGCCCATGGGCAGTTGACGCCTACAGCACTACTCGGTGCCTGGTTGGTTGCACAGGGCCTCGATGATCTATGACGGACAGTAATTGCTCACACCCGTCTGGTGAGCATGGGACGAGGACGGGCCGGCGACCTGGGTCGCCGGCCCGTCGGGTGGGGTCGAGGGTCAGCCCGGGAGGGGTTGACTCAGGGTGATCAGGATGAAGTCGTCGTCGTCGGTGCGGCGGGTGCCGAGGTGGCGGCCGACGCTGAACGGGTAGTTGTTGTCGTTGGCGATGATCAGGTGGCGGCGGTCGACGGCGAGCACCGACTCGATCGTGACGTACGGCATGGCGAACTGGCCCGGTTCGCCGATCAGGTCGCCGGGCTGGGCGAACGGGTCGTGCTGCGCGATGCCGGCCGGGTCGGCGAGGTGCAGCAGGTCGGCCACCGGGGTCTTGGTCAGCGTGCTGCCGGGGGCGCCGAAGCTGACCGCGTAGACCGCCTTGACGCCGAGCGTGGTGCCGGTGGAGTTGTCCCGTTCGATGGCCACGGCGCGGCCCGGCGCGTAGAGCTGGAAGTCCGGGACGCTGGAGGTGGTCGGGTCCAGCGGGTAGTTCCAGGTGTTGCCGGTGTAGCGGCGGTGCGCGATGTCGAACTCGGCCACCAGCAGGGTGCTGCCGGCGCCGTCCAGCTGGTGTTCGAGCACCGGGTAGAGCCGCCGGCCGTCCGGCGAGATCGCCATGCCCTCGTAGCCGCCGCTCTGCTGCGCCCGGACCGGCGTGCTGGTCAGGGTCTGCCGGTACGGCCAGCGCAGCCCGGCCAGCCAGGGGGTGTTGCCGCCGGGGCGGACCGGCTGCAGGTTGGTCCCGTCGTCGCTGCCGGCGACCGCCGGGTCGGCGTAGACCGGGAAGTCGCCGACCAGCGCGACCGTGCGGATGTCCGGGTGGTTCCGCTGCGCGAGCAGCAGCGTGCGCCAGTCGAAGGACTGCAGGGTCACCCGCGCCTGCAGGTGGTTCGCGGCGATCACGGCGTCGTCGATCCGCTCGAACGGCACCGGTCCGACCGTCCGGCCGGCGAACTCCGGCCGCGGGTTGATCTTCGTTTCGACGTTGAAGTGGACCGCCCGGGCGTTGCCGGCGCGGACCGCGGCACCCGGCTCGGTGCGGCCCGGGCCGGTCGAGAACCAGCGGGCGTAGAACGCCGCGAAGTCGAACAGGTTCTGCAGCGTCGGCTTGGTGTACGCGCCGTTCGGCAGCCGCTTCGCGGCGGCGAACGCGGCGGCCACCGGGGACAGCGCCGGCTCGTTGGTCTGCCGCGGCCGGCCCGGCAGCAGCAGGTCGCAGACGAACCGGGACTGGATCTGCGCCGCGGTCAGAGTCCGGATCAGCACACCGTCCGCCGGCAGCGGGCGCCCGTCGGCGCGCCGGCACTTGTCCGGGGTGACCGCCGGGTCGTGGTCGATCACCGGCACGCCGTCCCGGCTGATCCCGGTGTCTGTCTCCACTGTGGACACCAGGTTGTCCAGGCCGGCCTCGAACGCCGGCAGGGTGTTCTCCGGGCGCAGTGCGCGGCCACCGCGGTGGCCCTGCGCGTCGAACTTCGCCGGGTCGATCCGGCCGTCCGGCAGCAGGTAGTCGCCTGCGCTGCCGTCATTGTTCTGGTCGAAGGCGGCCACCCGCTGGTAGAGCAGGTCGGGGTCGTCGCTGATCAGGCCGTCCACGCCGAGCCGGAGCAGCTTGTCCATCTGCGCCGGGTCGTCCACTGTGTACGGAACGACCTTGAAGCCGTCGGTGTGCAGCTTCGCCACGTCCAGGATTTCGCTGCTGGCGGCGGCCAGCCCGCTACCGGCCGGCGGCGCCGCCCGGTTCGGCACCACTGTGGACGGATCCCGATCGGCGAGCAGGCTGGCGTCCGGGGAGAGGATCGGCGTGCCGGCACCGAACTGCTGGGCGTGCTGGCGCAGCGCGTTCAGCACCCGCAGCGCGGTCGGCTCTTCCAGGCCGGGGTTCTGCGGTGACCGCAGCACCCGCCCGGGGGCGTCCGGATCCGGCTGCGCGATCGGCGCCTCCAGCAGCCGGCCGGACTGTCCGAAGTGGAGCAGGAACGGGCCGAACTCGTCGCCGATCCAGAACGTGCCGTCCGGCGCCTGCTGGATGGACTCCGGGTCGAAGTCGGCGCCGGTGAGCAGCCGGGCCCGGGTGAACTCGTTGGTGATGCTGAACGGCACCTGGTGGCCCGGGTCGGCCAGATCGACGTGGCCGAGCACCTGGACGCCGCTGGTGCTGGCCGGCGCGGCGAGGTCCGGCCGGACCCGGTAGAGCCGCAGCAGGAAGTCCGCGCTGGTCTCCTCCGATCCGTACCCGTTGTCGAGCAGTGCCCAGTAGACGCCGCGGGCGTGCCGGTCCGGCAACAGGGCCGAGACGCCCTGCACCGGCTGGTGCGCGAACGGCACCTGCTGGCCGGCGATCGGGCCGGCCCCGATGTACTGCCCGCTGGCCGGACCGCCGCCGAACGTCGCGGCCGGCAGCACCGCGCGACCGCTCAGCGTGGCTGCCCCGGCCGGTGCGGCGGCGGGTGCCGCGCCGGCTCCGGCCGGTGCGGCTGCCATCCCCACCGCCAGCGCCATCGCCAGCCCGCGGCCCAGCCACGTCGCGTGCGCCCGTCGCATTCGCATGCGCTCCCCCTTCTCGCCGTGGTCGGCCGATGCCGACGCAAACCGACAGTAGGGGCTCACCGGCCCGTGTCGGGGGACAGCCAGGCGAACCGGATATGACCGGAAACCGAACCGCGAGGTCAGGCGCGCTGCGTCCCGCCGACGGCGGCCGAGGCGCCGAGCGCGAGGTAGAGGCCGCCGGTCACGTACCGCTGCCGGGCGGCCAGCCGGGGGCGGCGGCGCAGCCAGCCACCGAGGGCGCCGGCGGCGGCCGCGTAGCCCAGGTCGAAGGTCAGGCCGATCAGCGTGAACACGCCGCCGAGGACCAGGATCTGGGTCGCCCCCGAGCCGCGGGCCGGATCGACGAACTGCGGCAGGAACGCCAGGAAGAACAGCGCGACCTTCGGGTTGGTGATGCCGACCAGGAAACCCTGCCGGAACGCCCGCCCCGACCGGCCGGCGGACCGGGCCGCGGTCAGGTCCGGCCCGCTGCCGCGCAGCGCCCGGATGCCGAGGTGGATCAGGTACCCGGCGCCGGCGAACCGGACGATCATGAACGCGACGGTCGAGGACGCCAGCAGCGCGGTCAGCCCGGCCGCCGCGCAGACCACGAACACCGCGGTCGCGCTGTCGACACCGACCGCGGACACCATCGCCACCCGGCGACCATCCCCGATGCCGCGGGCGAGCAGGAACAGCATGGCCGGGCCGGGCAGCAGGATCAGCGCGACCGCGGCCAGCGAGAAGACGGCGAGCGTCCCGGTGGTTGGCATGGCCACAGCGTATGAACCCCAGCCACCGGATTCCGGCCGGGCGGACCGACCCGGCTACCTGCTGCCGGCGCGGATGGTGGTGCGATCGGCGTGGGCCGGCGACGCGTGGGCCGGCTGATACGGGCGCCGGGATGGTGTTCGGCACCGCGACCGGGTCACCCGTTCCGCGGCGTACCGGCGGGTATTGTGGCCGCGGTGCGGGCCGGCGGCGGTCCGCCGTCCCGAGCAGGTCACCAGCCAGGCGGGCTGCGGGCCGTCGTGCGGTGGTGGCCGGGTCACCGAGTGGAGGCACGCATGGTCGCCGAGCAGACCGACCCTGGCCTGGCCCGCCCGGACAGCGCCGGCCGGCGGCGCCGGATCGACGGCCTGGGCCGGGCCGGCCGCCCCGGCGAGGCCGGCGCGGCCGATGGGGCTGCCGGGACCAGCCGCGACGCCGCGCCGGAACGGGCGGATCTGCCGGCCGCGGTGGCGGCGCTGGTACCGAAGCCGGACTCGCCGGCCGAGCTGGCCACCCAGTTCGCCGGGGTGGCCCGGGCGCTGCACGCCGAGCCGACCACCGAGGGCACGCTGGCCCGGATCTGCGAGCTGGCGGTGTCCGTTGTGGACGGTTGCGATCATGCCGGGATCACCGTGGTCCGGCGGGGCCGGCCGGAGACGGTGGCGGCCAGCGACGACGTACCGGCCAAGGTGGACGTCCTGCAGTACCAGACCCGGCAGGGCCCGTGCCTGGACGCGATCACCGAACACCGCACGTTCCGCAGCCACGACCTGGCCGCGGAGAGCCGCTGGCCGAAGTTCGCCCAGCGGGCCGCCGGCCGCACCGGCATCCGCAGCATGCTCGCCTACCGGTTGTTCACCGACCAGGACACGCTCGGCGCGCTGAACCTGTACGCCGGCAAGCCGAGGTCGTTCGTCGATGACGTGCTGCCGCTGGGCGCGGTCTTCGCCGCGCACGCCGCGATGGCCTTCGCCCAGGCCCGCGAGCACGAGCAGATCATCCACCTGGAACAGGCGATGACCAGCAACCGGGTCATCGGCACCGCGATCGGCCTGCTGATGGCGCACCGCCAGCTCAGCAGCGACGAGGCGTTCGAGTTGCTCCGCAGCACCAGCCAGCTGAGCAACCGCAAGCTGCGTGACCTGGCCGATCACGTGGTGCGCAGCGGCGACCTGCCGCGGCCCGGCCGACCCGGGCAGTAGCCGGCCCGGCACGGCCGGCCCGGCAGCGTCCGGCGCTGGCTCCACCCCCGGCGAACTGGATATCCGGAAACGAGCCAATTGCGCCCGCTGCTCACCCTCGCAACCCGGGCGCGATGAAGCCAGCTGGCATCATGGATCGGGTTCCCCGCCGTCCAGTCAATCGTGGGCGGAAGACAGCGGTCAGGCCAACGGTACGGGCCAATGAGTGGACAGCAGGGTTGCCTCTGGATAAACCAGAGATGCCCTACCGATAGGTCACTTAGGCGAATAGCGCGAGCACTAAGCTCACCAACGCGGCCACCATTACCAAATCAATCAACGCCAGGCCCAGCGCGAGTCGTTTCATACGTCTCCGTCCGTGCGCGGCCACGTGGGCCGCCGAGCATCGTCAATGCGGTGTTCGCGTGACAGGCCGCGCCGGCTCATCTGCTGCCGGCGCCCGCTGCCGTTGCCGGCGCGGTTGTCCCTGAATGCGCCCGAGTGACGGGTCAACTAGTGACACGTTCGGGACGTTTCCGGGGGCATGTGCTGAACGTATATCGCCGAACACGCTCCGAAGTAGCACTCTCATGTCACAGCCCGTACGGTGTGCGGGACGCCGTCGGGGACTCGTGAACCCAGACCCTGAAGGATCAGATTGCGATGAGCGGCGAGCACATTGGCGGCCGCATTGCGAGCCGCCGGAAGTTGAGAGGACTCACCCAGCAGCAGCTGGCTGACCGGGCACATGTCTCGGTGTCATTGCTGCGCAAGGTCGAACAGGGGGTCAAGCCGGCGTCGGCGGCACTGGTCGCCTCGGTGGCCAAGATCCTGCATGCGGACCGGGTCGACCTGACCGGTCAGCCCTACCGCACCGGCAATCGCGTCCATGACGCGGTGCACGATCTTGTCCCGGACGTCCGGCGGGAGCTCGTCGCGTACCGGATGGCGCCGGTCGACGACCAGCCGGTGCCGAGCCTGGCCCAGCTGACGGTCGCGGTCGCCGGCGTGAGCGCGCGCCGGCACCAGGTCAACCTGTCCGGCCTCGGGGCCCAGTTGCCGATCGTGCTGGCCGATCTGCGGGCCGCGTCGTTCACCCACCAGGGCACCGAGCGGGAGCGGGTGATGGGGCTGTGGGCCGAGACCTGGTACGCGGCCCGGCAGTTCCTCTGGAAACTCGGCTACGACGACCTGTCCTCCCGGGTGGCCGACCGGTACGAGTGGACCGCCGCGCAGTCCGCGGACCCGCTGGCGATGGCCCTGTCCAACGTGTTCCAGGCCGGCGAGCTGGACGGCGCCGGCGACTGGCGCGGCGCCCGGGTGGTGATGGCCGACGCGCTGGCCGGGCTGCCGCCGCCGGGCCGGCCGGAGGAGCTCTCGGTACACGGGTTCCTGCACCTGATGTCGGCATACATGGCCGCGCACGCCGGCGACGAACCCGACGTCTGGGCGCACCACGCCGAGGCCGAACGCCTCGCCCAGCGCCTCGGCGCCGACCTGGACCACTACCGGCTCGCGTTCGGTCCGACGAACGTGGCGATCTGGGCCTGCGCGCTCGGCGTCGAGCTGATGGACGGCGGGCGCGCGCTGGAACGGGCCCGCGACGTGCACCTCACCCCGCACACCCCACCGGAGCGCGCCGGCCACTACTACGTCGACCTGGCCCGCGCCCACCTGTTGCGCGGCGACCGCCGGGCCGCCCTGGAGGGGCTGCTGCGGGCCCGCACCATCGCGCCGCAGCAGACCCGGTACAGCCCGATGGCCCGGGACACCGTGCACGCCCTCGCCACCGCGGAACGCCGCTCCACCGACAGTCTCCGGGGCCTGGCCTGCTGGATGGGCCTGGCCGGCTGACTGTCCCACCCGCCACCTGGCGTCGGCTCTCCGGACCTGGACTGTGGGTCCGCGGATGTGACACCGTGGCGGGGTCCGGGACGATCGCGGCGAACAGTCCGGATTGAGGGCTTCGGCCCTCTCCGTCGACCAGTGGGAGCCGCGCGATGCGTTCGCCGATACCTGGGATTGTCCATCGTGGCCGGCTGCTGCTGCTGATCGCGGCGGTGCTGGCCGCCGGGTTGACGGCGGTGGCGCGGCACGGCCCGCGGACCGCCGCCGCGGCCGGCCTGCCCTACCAGGACCCGAGCCTGTCCGTCCCGCTGCGGGTGGCCGACCTGCTGGGCCGGATGACGCTGGCCGAGAAGGTCGGGCAGCTGACCCAGGCCGAACGGGCGCCGGTGGCGGCCGATCCGACGCTCGTGCGGACCGCGCTGCTCGGCTCGGTGCTGTCCGGCGGCGGATCGGCCCCGAGCCCGAACAACCCGGCGGCGTGGGCCGACATGGTGGACCGGTTCCAGCAGCAGGCGCTGGCGACCAGGCTGCAGATCCCGCTGCTGTACGGGGTGGACTCGGTGCACGGACACGGCAACCTGGTCGGCGCGACGATCTTCCCGCACAACATCGGCCTCGGCGCGACCCGGGACCCGGCGCTGGTCAGCGAGGTCGAGCACGTGGCCGCGGCGGAGACCCGGGCTACCGGGCCGCAGTGGGCGTTCGGGCCGTGCCTGTGCGTGGCCCGGGACGACCGCTGGGGTCGGACCTACGAGAGCTTCGGGGAGGACCCGGCACTGGTCACCTCGATGACCACGGCGGTGGACGGCCTGCAGGGTGCGGGTGGCACCGGGCTGGCCGCCAACGACCGGGTGCTGGCCGCCGCCAAGCACTTCGGCGGCGACGGCGACACCGAGTACGGCACGTCCAGCACCAGCAACTACCGGATCGACCAGGGCGTCACCGTGACCAGCCGGCCCGACTTCGAGCGGATCGACCTGGCCCCGTACGTCTCGGCGGTGCGCGACCGGCACACCGGCTCGGTGATGCCCTCGTTCTCCAGCATCGACTTCACCGAGGACGGCACCGGCAACCCGACCAGGGTGCACGCCAGTGCCAACCTGCTGACCAGCACGCTCAAGGGCCAGCTCGGCTTCGACGGGTTCGTGATCACCGACTGGGAGGCGATCCACCAGATCCCCGGGGACTTCGCCACCAAGGTGCGGACCGCGGTGAACGCCGGCGCGGACATGTTCATGGAGCCGACCGGGTTCGTCGCGTTCGAGAACACGCTGACCGCCGAGGTGACCGCCGGGCGGGTGCCGGTGAGCCGGATCGACGACGCGGTGAGCCGGATCCTGACCAAGAAGTTCCAGCTCGGGCTGTTCGAGCACCCGCTCACCGACCGGACCCACCTGGCCGAGGTCGGTTCGCCGAGCCACCGGGCGGTGGCCCGCCGCGCGGTGGCCGAGTCGCAGGTGCTGCTGCAGAACCGGGACCGCGTGCTGCCGCTGGCCGGTACCGAGCGCATCTACCTGGCCGGCAGCAACGCCGACGACCTCGGCAACCAGGCCGGCGGGTGGACGGTGAGCTGGCAGGGCCGGTCCGGGTCGACCTACCCGGGGACGTCGATCCGGGCCGGGATCGCCGCGGTCGCGCCGCAGGCCAGGGTCACGTTCAGCCGGACCGCGTCCGCGCCGACCGCCGGCAACGACGTCGGCGTCGTGGTCGTCGGCGAGACCCCGTACGCCGAGGGGATGGGCGATGTCGGCGTCAACGGGCACACGCTGGCCCTGTCGGCCGCCGACCGGACCGCGATCGACCGGGTCTGCACGGCGATCCCGCGCTGTGCCGTGCTGGTGGTGGCCGGCCGGCCGCAGATCGTCACCGACAAGCTCGGCGCGATCGACGCGCTGGTCGCGTCCTGGCTGCCCGGCAGCGAGGGCGCCGGCGTCGCGGACGTGCTGTTCGGCCGCACCCCCTTCACCGGGCTGCTACCGCAGAGCTGGCCGCGGTCGGAGGGGCAGGAGCCGATCAACGTCGGCGACACCAGCTACGACCCGCTGTTCCCGTACGGCTTCGGTCTGCGGACCGGCGCGGCGGCTGCCGCGACCGGCCCCGGCGGCCCCGCGCTGGCCGCCGCCCGGGACCGGGCCCAGGCCGCGTTCGGCGTCGGCACCGACCCGGCCGCGCGGGCCCGGATCGGCACCGCGATCGCCGCCGCGGAGCACGCCGTGCTCACCGGCCACCCGGACACCGCCATCACACTGCTCCGCCAGGCCACCGGCACCCGCTGACCGGACCGGCCGGCCGGCCGGCGATGGCGCCGGCCGGCCGGACCGGTCCGGTGACCGGCACCGGCCGCGGCGGTCAGCTGTCGGCGCGCTCGTGGACGACCGGCTGCTGCCGGTCGGCCTCGACGTCGCGCAGGGTCAGCGCTGAGGCCTCCATGGCCGCGCGGTGCGCGCGGACCCGCTCCTGCGCGTCCCCGCTGTCGGCGGGGATGCGGACCGGCACGGCGAGGTCATCCGGGTTGACCGCGCGGAAGGCGACGGCCGCCGCCGCACCACCGGCCAGGTTCGCGACCAGATAGACCCACAGCATCGACCAGGAGACCAGGCCGGCCGTGGACACTCCCACCGCGACCGCCGGGTTGAACACCCCGCCGGAGACCCCGCCGACCGAGACCGCGCCGGCCATCACGGTGAAGCCGATGGCCAGCCCGTAGAACGAGTTGTCCGGGTGGTCCTTGCTGGTCGCGACGTTCAGCACGACGTACGCGAGCGCGAACGTGACGAGCAGCTCGGCGGCGAACGCGGCGGCGAGCCGCTGGCCGGACAGCGACAGCGGGCTGCCCGGGCCGGTGTCCACCACGCCTCGCGCGGTCACCGCGGCGAGCAGCCCGCCGACGACCTGGGCGACCCAGTACGGCAGCACCTGGGCGGCCGGGAGCCGGCCACGCAGGCACACCGCAAGGGTCACGGCCGGGTTGTAGTGCGCGCCGGAGATGTGGCCGCCGGCGAACACCAGCGCGACCAGCACGCCGCCGATGGCCAGCGGCGCGAGCGCGGCGCCGCTGCGGACACTGCAGCAGATCGTGAAGACCAGGAAGAACGTGCCGACCAGTTCGGTCGCGTACTTGCGCATGACGGCTCCATGATGCGTGGCTCGGGACGGTCGCCGGACCGTCCGGGCGGTTGGGGCGGCTGCTCAGGCGGCCAGCAGCTCCGCGAGGGAGGTGGGCCGGAAGCCGGCGACGAACTTCTCGCCGACGAAGACGGTGGGCACCATCCGGACACCCTTCTGCACCAACTCGTCCAGGAAGGCGGGCTGCTCGGTGGTGTTCTTCTCCTGGTAGCGGACGCCCTTCTCGGCCAGCATCGCCCGGTACTTGGCGCAGAGCGGGCAGCCGGTGGCGGAGTACAGGACCACAGTGGACATTCGCGGAACTCCTTACGCTCGGCTCGACAGAGCCGGAGACGGGTAGCGGGCCTGATCCGACTCGGCGAACGTCCGCCCCGGGGAGTGCAGCGCGTGCAGCACGCGCAGGATCTCGTTGACCGACCGGCCGACCTTGTCGTCGTGCACGACCTCGTGCCGGACGATGCCTTCCGGGTCGACGATGAAGATGCCCCGGGCCGACTGGCCGGCGTCATCCAGCACGCCGTAGCTGCGGGACACCTGCTGGGATCGGTCGCTGGCCAGCGGGAAGTCCAGTTGTCCGATGTGGAACTCCATCCACGCGACGTGCGCGAAGACCCCGTCGGTGCTGACGCCGAGCAGGTCGGCCTGGTACTCGGCGAACTTCGGCACCGCCGAGTTGAACGCCAGCACCTCGGTGGGGCACACGAACGTGAAATCGGCCGGATAGAAGAACAGCACCAGCCACCGGCCCTTGTAGTCGGCCAGCGTCGCCTCGTGCTCGAGCGTGTTGAGGTCCTTCGTGGTGATCATCCGGAAGTCCGGCGCGGGATGGCCGATGAGCATCTGGGCTCCTTGTCCTGTTGCGGTGTGAGGTACCGGCGAACCAGCGGCGGGTCAGCGCGGGCCGGCGACCACCGGCTCGCCGGCGGCCACGTGCACGGCGTAGGCGGCGGCGTCGACACTGGCGGTCGCGTCGCCGCTGAGGGTGATCAGCCAGCGCTCGGCGTCGATCGCCGCGGCGCAGCCGGCGGCGGCGGCCGTGATCGCCTGCCGGTACCGGACGTCGGAGACCTCGCCGGCCGCGAACACCCCGGGCATGCTGGTCGCTGTCCGCCCGGGCTGGGTGACGATCCAGCCGCGGTCGGTCTCCAGCCAGGGCGCGAACAGCGACGTCGCCGGCTCGTGGCCGATCGCCACGAACAGCCCGTCGGTGTCCACAGTGGACGTCTCGCCGTCGCCGACCCGGCTGAGGGTCAGCCCGGTGACGCCCTGGGCGTCGTCGCCGTTGATGCCCGCGACGATGTACGGGGTCAGCACCGTGATGTCGGACGCCTCGCCCAGCGCGGCCTGCGACGCGGTGCTCGCCCGCAACTCCTCCCGCCGGTGGATCAGCGTGACGCTCGACGCGACCTTGCGCAGCGACAGCGCCTCGCCCACCGCGGCGTCCCCGCCACCGACCACGGTGACCCGCTTGCCGGCGAAGAACGCCCCGTCGCAGACCGCGCAGTAGGCGATCCCCCGGCCGACGAACTCCTCCTCCGCGGCGAGGCCGAGGCTGCGCGGGTACGCCCCGGTCGCGACGATGACCGCGTCGGCGCGGAACTCGTGCTCATCGGTGGCCACCCGGAACGGCCGAACCCCGAAGTCCACCGAGATCGCGTCGTTCAGGATCATGCGGGTGCCGAAGCTCTCGGCCTGCTCCCGCATCCGGGCGGCGAGGTCCACACCGGACACTCCACCGGGAAACCCGGGGAAATTGTCCACCTGGGGCGAGCGGATGATCTGGCCACCCGAGCCGTAACCCTCGATGCAGATCGGTTTCAGGCCGGCCCGGCCGGTGTAGATGGCGGCGGTGTAACCGGCGGCGCCACCGCCGATGATGAGCAGACGGGTGTGCTCAGCGGAACCCATGGACTGACTCCAGGTGGTTGGTGGTCTGGCTGGCGCCGGCGCGAGCGGGCGCCCGGGGCCTGGCCGGGTCGGGTGGTGCCGCACCGTCCACACTGTTCAGATCGGCGGTCAGCGCACCGAGCGAGTCACGCCCGTGGTGGATCTGGCCCTGCAGCTCCGAGACGTTGCCGAGAGCCTCGGACATCCGGCTGCCGACCGTGCCGATCAGCGCCCTGGCCTCCTCGACCTGCTCGGAGGCGAGGTTCGCCGCCTCGACCGTCGCCTCGGTCATCTCCCGTACCTCGGTGACGATCGAGTCGATCGAGTCGGTGGCCGATCGGGAGTCGTGCGCCAGCTTGCGCACCTCGGCCGCGACGACGGCGAAGCCGAGGCCGCGGTCGCCGGCCCGGGCCGCCTCGATCGTGGCGTTCAGCGACAGCATGTGGGTCTGGCCGGCGATCCGGCGGATCAGGTCGACGGTGCCGGAGATCTGGTTCGACATGTCCTCGAGCTCGGAGATCTGGCCGAGGATCTGGAATGTCATCGCCCGGGCACTGTCCACCCCGGATATCGCGTCGCCCAGCCGTTCGTCGGTCTCCCGCAACGCCTCGAGCAGCACCGCGACCCGGTCGGTGCAGGCGTCCAGCGCCTCGGTCGCACCCACCCCCTGGCTGGTGAACGCCCGGATGCGGGTGGCGGGCAGCTCGACCGGCGCGGGCCCACCGGCCGGCAACGCGAGCTGGCCCGGGCCCGGTGGGACGGCGGCACCGGTACCGGAGCCGGGCGGATGGTCGGCCGGCGGCGGGCGGGCATCGGCGGTGATCGCCGGCCGCCGCCCGGCCAGTACGCCGACCGCCAGCAGGGCAGCCACGCCGACGGCGACCGCCAGGCCGGCATGGCCGAGCCAACCGAGCAGGACCAGGGTGGCGGCCGCGGCCAGCGCGACCAGGCGGCAGGCTGTCGCCGCTGACCCGGTGCCCGCCGTATTCGGCTCCACGATCGGGACGATCGGCCGGCGCCGCCGCCGGCTGAGGCGAACCGCGCCAACACCGTCACGGGCCCGGTTTCTGTCGGTGACCCGGGCTAGGCTCCTCGGCGTTGTCAGCAGCGCTGGCCCGAGCAGGGAGGAGACCGGATGAGTGGGGTAAGGGTGTTGGTGGGCACGCGGAAAGGCGCCTTCGTGCTCAGTTCCGACGGCAAGCGCAAGGAATGGCAGGTCGACGGTCCGCACTGGCCGGGCTGGGAGATCTACCACCTGAACGCGTCCCCGGCGAACCCCGACCGGTTGTACGCCTCGCAGTCCAGCGGCTGGTTCGGGCAGCTGATCCAGCGCTCGGACGACGGCGGCCGCAGCTGGCAGCCGGTCGGGAACGCGTTCAACTACGACGGCGTGCCGGGCACCCACCAGTGGTACGACGGCTCCCAGCATCCGTGGGAGTTCGCCCGGGTCTGGCATCTGGAGCCGTCGCTCACCGACCCGGACACGGTGTATGCCGGGGTGGAGGATGCGGCGCTGTTCCGGTCCACCGACGGCGGGCAGACCTGGGCGGAGCTGTCCGGGCTGCGCGGCCACGACACGGGGCCGTCCTGGCAGCCAGGCGCCGGCGGCATGTGCCTGCACACGATCATGCTCGACCCGCGGGACGCGGAGCGGATCTACGTGGCGATCTCGGCGGCCGGCGCGTTCCGCACCGACGACGGCGGCAAGAGCTGGCGGCCGATCAACCACGGCCTGCACTCGGAGGGCATCCCGGATTCCGACGCGGAGGTCGGCCACTGCGTGCACCGGCTGGCCATGCACCCGTCCCGCCCCGACGTGCTGTTCATGCAGAAGCACTGGGACGTGATGCGCTCGGACAACGGCGGCGATTCCTGGCACGAGATCAGCGGCGACCTGCCGACCGACTTCGGCTTCGCCATCGACGTGCACGCGCACGAGCCGGAAACGGTCTACGTGGTGCCGATCAAGAGCGACTCGCAGCACTTCCCGCTGGACGGGCAGCTCCGGGTCTACCGCAGCCGGGCCGGCGGGAACGAGTGGGAGCCGCTGACCACCGGGCTGCCGCAGCAGCACTGCTACGTGAACGTCCTGCGGGACGCGATGGCGGTCGACTCACTGGACGACTGCGGCGTCTACTTCGGCACCACCGGCGGCCAGGTGTACGCCTCGGCCGACGCCGGCGACAGCTGGGCGCCGATCGTCCGCGATCTGCCGGCGGTGCTGTCGGTGGAAGTCCAGACGCTGCCATGATCCGGGTCGTGCTGCCGGCGCATCTGCGCACCCTCGCACACGCCGACCGCGAGGTGCGGTTGGAGGTCGCCGGCCAGCCCACGCTGCGGCTGGTGCTGGACGCGCTGGAGGAGCGCTACCCGATGCTGCGCGGGACGATCCGCGACCAGGTCACCGGCCAGCGCCGGGCCTTCGTCCGGTTCTTCGCCTGCGAGCAGGATCTCTCCCACGAACCGCCCGACACCCCGCTGCCGGCAGCGGTCGTCAGCGGGGCCGAGCCGTTCCTGGTCGTCGGCGCGATGGCGGGCGGCTGATCCCGGTCCGCGGGGCCGGCCGCCCGGGCGCGTAGACGAGTGCCGCCCGGGGGCGGGGGGTTGCCCCGGGCGGCACTCGTGCCGGCGCCTGCCTTGCCTGGTCGGGGTCAGTACGGCAGGCGCCGGCCGGAGGGAGTTCGGAGGTCGGGCTCGTCCCGGAGCGGGTCGCGCTGCCTGGTCCGGCGCCGCTGGATCTGGCGGATCATGCCGGCGGCTCAGGCGGCCGAGGCGGTGAGCGCCGCCGGCGGCGGTCGCAGTACCGGTACGGGAGCCGGCACCGGCGCGCCGGATCCGGCCTGGCGCCGGGGGCGGTGCGGGGCGACGATCCGGCCGTCCGGAAGCAGTTCGCCGGTGTCGTCGAAGATCACTACCCCGTTGCAGAGGAGGCTCCAGCCCTGCTCGGGGTGGGCGGACACGACCCGGGCCGCGGCGTGCTCCGCGGTCTGCGCCGGCGGGCACACGGGCTGGTGCTGGCACATGGCGGTCCTCCACTTCGCTGACCGGACGCTGCCACTGCGTCAAGGCTGCGCCAGCCCGGGCGGTCCGGCCAGTGCCGACGTCACTGATATGTCGTGTTCTTTTCATGTTTGACCGCGGTGCGATGCGACGGACCCGTTCGCCGGGTCGGTAGCTTCGGCGGCGCCGCCGGTGCGTCGCCAGGCCGGTCGGAGAAATCTCCGACCGGATGTCGAGATCCCGTCGACTGCTCCGACCTACCCGTGCGGCGGCACCCACCCAGGGCGCCAGAACCATGAGGAGCCATCACGTGAAGTACATGCTGCTGATCTACATGAACCCGATCACCTGGGACTCGTTGACCGACGAGCAGCGCAACGGCGTGTTCAGCGGGCACGGCGAGTTCCAGAAGATCGTCAAGGAGTCCGGCGAGTTCGTCGGCACCGAGGCGCTGACCGACCCGTCCACCAGTGCGGTCGTCCGGGTCCGCGACGGCGTGCCGGCGGTCACCGACGGCCCGTACGTGGAGGCCAAGGAGTTCTTCTGCGGCTACTACATCGTCGACTGCGAGACCAGGGAGCGCGCGCTGGAACTGGCCGCGCTGATCCCGGACGCGCAGTACACCGGCATGGAGGTCCGGCCGATCATGAGCCACGGCGGCGACGACATCTGAGCCGCCCCGCCGGGGGCCGGCGCCCGGACCCCCGGCCCGGCTCCCCGTAAACAGGTTTGCTACCACTATGAGCTCGAAGTTATATTTGCAGTGTGCTGGTCGACTGGTCCCGGGAGTTCGACCGGTGGCTCGGAGAGCACGGGCAGGAGCACGGATGACGACCGGACGTGACAGCGAGACCTTCGTTTCCGGAGACGACCGCATTCGGAGCCTCCGCGAGAGGCCTGGCCTGGCCGAGGAAGTCGTGGCAGCCCGCGATGCGATGGGCGAGGCCGACCGCGTTCATGCGATGGGGCTCGCCGCGCTGCGCCGGGCGGCGGACCTCACCCAGACCGAACTCGCCCGGACACTAGGGATCAGCCAGGCGGCGGTCGCCAAGACAGAGCAGCGCCATGATCTGCTGCTGTCCACCCTCAGCGCGTACCTGGAAGCCATCGGCGGCCACATGCGCATCATCGTTTCCTTCGACGGCGGCGAGGTCGAGCTCGATCTGGATCAGCTGGTCCCGGGCCCGCCAGAGGAGCTACCAACGCCCACCTGACGCCACGTCCACCCGCCACGCTCAGCCGGGCAGCCGCTGCGGGCCGCGGTCGACCGGTACCTGACCCGGCGTGACGACGGTACGGGCGGTGCTCGGCGGAGCTGGCCGTCCCGCTGCCGCCGCGTCGTGCGGCCGCCCAGCGGGTCAGTGCGGGACGGGGACGCCCAGGCTCGGGGCGGCGCGGGGGGCGGCGAAGGCCTGGTAGTCGGCGACCAGACGGGGCAACGCGTACCGGGTGGCGGCCGCCGCGGCGGCCCGGTCGCCCAGGCCGCGACGCAGCGGCGGGTCGTCCAGCAGGATGCGCAGCGCGGCGGCCACCGCGCCACGGTGCGTCGGATCGGCGCGCAGGCCGGTGTCGGTGGCCGTGAACTGCTGACCCAGGCCGGGCGCGTCGGCCAGGACGAGCGCGCGGCGCTTGGCCATCGCCTCCGGCACGGTCAGCCCGAAGCCGTCGGAGATGCCGGCCTGCAGCAGCACGTCGGCCCGCCGCTGCACCGCGTTCAGCAGCAGCCCGCGGTCCGGTTCGGGTTCCGGCGCGAGCACCAGGTGCACCCGCAGCCGGTCCACGATCGACATCGCCGCGATCACCGCGCGGACCTGGTGCAGCACGGTGAGCCCGTCCGGCTCGGCCGGCGTCCGCGCCGGGTCTGGGCCGGCCAGCACCAGGTGCACGTCGGCCGGCAGCAGCGGCAGCGTGCCCAACAACGCCGGCAGGTTGGCCAGCGGGTCCCAGCTGGCGACGTGCAGCACGACCCGGGCGCCGGCCGGCAGCGGGCCCTGCTGCTCGACCGCCGACCCGGTGCCCGATTTCGGGTAGCTGAGCCCGTTCCGCGCGAGCAGGTCGTCCACCTGCTCCCGGGTCAGCGGCAGGTTGCGTGGGGAACGCGGGTCGACCGCCGGCCGGTAGACGTGGCGCCGCGGCGCCGGTGGCGCGGCGAACCCGGCGGCGGTGGCCACGGCGTCCACTGTGGACAGCTCGGGGGCGAACTCACGCCAGACGGCGGCCGGGCCCCGGGTGGCACCGGGAACCGCGCCGGGGTGGCAGTGCCACACGACCCGGGCGCCGGTGCCGGCCAGCGCCGGGGCGAGTCCCAGGGTGGCCAGGTCGTGCAGGACGACGACCGCGGCCGGGTCGAGGTGGGCGGCCAGCCAGCGCGCCTGCGGGGCCAGCGCGACCCGGTAGCGGGCGAGCCCGGCGTCGGTCAGCCCGGCCGGGTCGGCGCGGTCATGCAGCAGCCGGCGCAGGTACCCGGCGGTGGCGAAGAACTCGGTGCTGCCGGCGATGACCGCCCAGCTGGCCGGGGTGCCGGCTTCGATCTGCGCCGGGATCAGGCCGCGCAGCAGATCGGCGACTCCGCCGCGGGCGCTGACATGGACCAGCCGCGGGCCGCCGGCGGGCGGCCGCCGAAGCCAGGTCGGCATCACGATGCCCCGGGGCGGGCGCTGATGGGAAGGACCGTCGAACGACTACCCGCCATGTCCGAACCCCAGAATCCTGATCGCAGTTGACCGTCGGACCGCCCGACCCGTCGGGACCGCCCGACCGACGGCCGCACATCTTCTGGGATGCCTGGTGCCGGTAAAGGTTGCCTACGACCCACCGGGCAGTTTGCCGAATGCGCAGCGGCCGACCTCGACGGCCGCGGACCCGCCGGGCCGGTACGGCATGCCCGGCGTGCGCTGCGGCGTCCACACCAGACGCCCCGCCCGGAGATCCGGGCGGGGCGTCTGGTTGAGCCGGCCCGCCGACCGGCGCCCGGACGACCGCCGTGGCGGTCAGGTCGTGAAGATCGGAGCCACCTCGCGATGTCGCATGGTTGACATCGCAGGGAGAGCTTACGAGCCGGACGCCCTATCGACCAGAACCCATTGCGGTGCCTGCGGGTCGCCGCTCGGGCCGGCCGCGGGTCATGGGTGTGCTTCCGCGTGGCTCTCCTCCAGCGAGAGGCCGCGCTGCCGACCGTCGAGGATCGACCAGAATCGTGGGCACTTCGTGGGCTCACCGGCGGGGCAGCGCAGACCGTGCTCGAGCGCGGCGAGGGCCACCTCGATGCGGTGCCGCTGCTGGGTCAGCTCTGCCAGCTTCTGCTCGATGAGCGCCCGCTGGGAGCTCCCCTGGGTTGTCGTGAAGCGGCCGATTTCAGCGAGTGAGAATCCGACCTCGCGGAGGAAGAGGACGACGCGCACGTCCGCGACAGCCGAGCTGGCGTAGCGGCGCCGGCCGGCCGCCCGGGACGCCGGCCGCACCAACCCGAGCTCGTCGTAGTAGCGCAACGCCGTCGCCGGCACGCCGGTGCGTTCGGACAGCTCGCCGATCGACAACAGCTGCTGCGTAGGCGACGACGCCGGCGAGCGTTCGGAGGTACGCATTTGACTTCAAGCGTACTCGAAGTGGTCTGCTCCGATCGTGGACATCAAACAGCACGCAGTACGCCGCATGGTCCGGCAGTTCCACCGCCCGACCGGAGCCGGCGGGCACCTCGCCGGCTGGGTGATGGGCCGGCGCTCGTCAAACGTCGCGCGCAACCGTTGGGCGGTCGAACTTCTCGACGTCCAGCCGACCGATCGCATCATCGAACTCGGGTGCGGGCCGGGCGTGGCGATCGCCGCCCTTACCGCCCGGGCGAGCCACGGGCTGGTGGTCGGCGTCGACCACTCGCAGGTGATGATCACCCAGGCCGGCCGCCGCAACAGGGCGGCGGTTGCCCTCGGACGGGTGCGCCTCATCCACGCCGCCGTCGAGCGCCTCACCGTGCCCGACGGACCGTTCGACGCCGCGCTCGCGGTCAACACGGTCGGCATCTGGCCCGACCCCGCAGCCCGACTGTCCGAACTCGGCCAGCTGCTGCGGCCCGGCGGCCGGATTGCGCTGGTATCGCAACCGCGATGCCCAGCCGCCACGGCCGCCACGACCACGGCCGCCGCCGACGAGCTTGCCGCCCTGCTCACCGAAGCCGGTTTCGAGCGGCTCCGGGTCGAGACGCTCGGCCTGGACCCACCGGTCGCCTGCGTCCTCGGGGCACGTCGCACCGACCGCGGATGACCGGTCCGGTGCGTCCGGTAGTAACAACCTGAGCGGTTGAGGTCGCGGGACATCCTCCTGGTGGGGTGTACGGGCTTGGAGTCCCAACCGCACCAGGAGGATGCGTGTCTGACGGTAGTAGTCGGCGGTTGTCTCGGGGAGACCGTCGTCGCAACGAGAAGCTGGCTCGGCTGCGGGAGATCGTGGGGCGGCGGACGGCGGTGCTGGCGTTCGATCTGGCTGCGGACAAGCAGGTGTGTGTGGTGGTCGATCAGGACTCGTGGTCTGCCTCGCATTTTCCGGACAGTTGATTTGTGGTTAGTTCATGCTGCCCGGTGCGTGTTCAGGTAGTCGTTGTAGGCCTCGGCGGGGGTGCGGTAGCCGAGTGCGGAGTGGAGCCTGCGGGTATTGTAGCGGAACTCGATGTACCGGGTCACGTCTTTCCGGGCGTGTTCCCGGGTCGGGTAGACGGTCCGGTTCACTCGTTCCACTTTCACGGCGGCGTTGAACGATTCGGCTTGGGCGTTGTCCCAGCACACTCCGGTCCGGCCCACCGAGCGCCGCACGCCAAGTTCGGCGGCGTGGTCGGCGAATTCTTGAGACATATATTGCGTGCCGCGGTCGGAGTGGAAGATGACGCCGTCGGCGAGCGGGTAGTTCCGGGCGGCCATGTCCAGGGCGTCGGTGACGAGGCTGGTACGCATGTGGTCGGCCATGGCGTAGCCGATGCAGGCTTTGGTGTGGCAGTCGATCACGGTCGCCAAATAGAGCCATCCCTCCCAGGTCGGAATGTAGGTGATGTCGGCGACGAGTTTCGTTCCGGGGGTGGCAGCGGTGAAGTCCCGGCCGAGCAGGTCGGGCAGGCCGGCAGCGTCGCCGGCGATGGTCGTGGTCGGCCGCCACGGCCGCGGCTGGCAGGGCACGAGGCCCAGGTCACGCATCAGCGCGCGGACCAGTTCGGGGCTGGCCGCGGTGCCCCAGCGGGCCAACTGGGCGTGCACGCGGCGGTGGCCGTAGGTGCCGTCGGAGTCGGCGAACACGCGGCGGATGAGCAGCTTGAGCCGGTCGCGGCGGGCCGCGGTCGCTGACGCTGGCCGGTCACGCCACTCGTAATAGCCGGACCGGGACACGCCAGCCCAGCCGCACATCGCGGTCACCGGATAATTCGCCTTCTCCGCGTCGATGAACTCGTACTTCGCGGTCACCGATAGTCCCGGGCGAAGAAGGCTGCCGTTTTCCCCAGGAACTCGGCCTTCATCCGCAGCTCCCGGTTCTCCCGCTCCAGTTCACGCAGCCGCGCCCGTTCCGACACCGTCAGCGGCGGCTCATCACCGGCGTGGGTGGCCCGGTACTTCGCCACCCAACTCCCGAGCGTGCCCTCATTGACCTGAATCTCCCGAGCGACCTCGGCGACCGGACGAGACGTCTCGATCACCATTCTCACCGCCTCGTCCTTAAACTCGGGCGAGAACTTCCTCCGCCGTTCCGGCATTCCCATCCTCCATTCCAGACCGGGACCTTATTGGGTCCCCTGTCCGGAATCTGGGAGGCTCGCCACTCGCGGGTGTTGGCGCGGCGGACGGTGCGGAGCAAGGCGTGGCAGTTGTCTGAGGCGGTGGGGTGGGGGTTGGCGCGGGCGGCGGAGGCGGGGTTCGCCGAGGTGGTGGTGGGGTGTGAGCCGACCGGGCATCGGTGGCGGGTGCTGGACCAGATCGCGGCCGGGTTCGGGGTGGCGCTGGTGTGTGTGCAGCCGCTGCTGGTGGCCCGGGCTCGGGAGGCGGAGGATTTCACCCGGAACAAGAGTGACGAGGCCGACGCGGTGGTCATCGCCCGGTTGGTGACTGAGCTGCGCTGCTATCTGCCGGAGCGGGCCGACCCGACATGGGCTCGGCTGCGGCACTTGGGGGCGCGGCGGGTCGGGTTGGTCACCGCTGCCGGCGCGGCGCGCCAGCAGGTCCGGGATCTGCTGGAGTGCGCGTGGCCGGCCGTGTTGGACGCGGCCGGCCAGCCGCTGACGTCCAAGAGCTGGCTGGCCGCGGTCACCGTCGTCGTCGACCGGCTGGCCGCCGGCGGCGACCTGGGCGTGATCGGCCGGTGGGGGTGGGAGCAGTTCGCCGCCGCGGTCCGCGCCGAGTTGGGCGGCACCCGCTGGTACTCCGCGATCGTGCGTGCGGTGTTCGACGCCGCCGCCGACCCCGACCTGGCCGAGGTCGGGGTGGCCGCCCAGCGCGCCGGCGCCCTGGAGCGGGTCGGCTTCGCCCTGGCCGACCTGTCCGCCCGCCGAGGCGAGACCGCCGAGGTCGACACCCGCATGCTCGCCGTGCTCGACCAGCTCGACCTGACCGGGTTGGTCACCAGCATCCCCGGGCTCTCGGCCGTCGGCGCGGCGGCGATCCTGGCCCAGACCGGCGATCCCACCCGGTTCACCAGCGCCCGCGCCCTGGTCAAACACGCCGGGCTCTGCCCACGGGCCAACGAGTCCGGCGCCTACACCGGCAAGACCCCGATCAGCGGCCGCGGCCGCCCCGGACTGCGCCTGGCCGCCTGGCGAGCGGTGTTCACCGCACTGCAGCACAACCCGGTCCTGGCCGCCCGCCACGCCCACCTCGTCGGCCGCGCCGACAACCCGCTGACCGACACCCAGGCCCGGGTCGCGGTCGCGGCCAGCCTGCTACGCCAACTACACGCCGTCATCCTCACCCGCACCGCATGGAACCCGGCCGTCGCCACCGGCCTCGACCAGCGCGGACAGGAGGCCGCCACCGCCGCCTGACCGCGTCCGCTGACCACGGGCCGGGGCAAGCCCGCTTGGCCGTCGGGACCACATCCCGCAACTGACCATGGGCAGCCCCGCCCGTCTCCCCACCAAGCCCGGATGAAGGCTGTCGGGAACAACCCGCTCGAACGCTACGTAGGGCCGGAGACGGGCGTGCGGCACCACCCGCAGCGACGCACCACCACAAAGAACAACTCGGCGGACCACCACCACCGAGTCGACCCCACACGCCCAAGAACACCCCACCCAGGACTTGACTTCGACCTCATAGGTTGGTCAGGGCAGCACCAGCTGCCGCATCTCCGGCGGCAGGTCGGCGGTGTACTCCCCGCTGTCGTCACGGCCCCATTCGATCCCCACGTGTACCTCGAACACGCACGTGACCGGGCTGCCCGCGGCGCGCTCCAGCACCAGCAGGAACTCCCGCTCACCGAACAGCAGCGCCGGGCTGTGCAGGTGCCACTCCGCGGTGCTCTGCAAGGTGCCGAGAGCGGTCAGCCGCAGGTAGCTCAGCGAGCTGGACGACTCGGTCTCCGTCCCCGCCTCCAGCAGCTTGAGGTTGGCCCCGAGCCGGACGACCCGCCGCCGGCTCGCGACGGTCTGCTCCGAGGTCGGCAACATGGATATGACGACGGCCGGCGGCTTGCCGGGCGCGCCGGTCAGCCGGACCACCAGCCGGGCCCAGCGGAACCGTTCCCCGTCCTGCGGGCGGAACGCGCAGACGATCCGGACCAGGTCGTAGTCGTGCAGGTGCGACTGCTCGGCCACCCAGCCCCGCAGCGCCTCGTCGGGCAGCACCGACTCGGCGGTGAGCCGGCGGGACCGGGTGCCGAGGCTGATCCGCTCGCCGAGCTCGGCCCGCACCGACCGGACCGGCACCACCGGCGGCAGCACGGGCGCAGACCCGGCCGGCCGGTGCCGCGGTGCCGACGCGGCGACCGGCCCGCCCGGGGGGTCCGCCACTACCGGCGCGACCACCGGCAGCCCTGGCGCCGCCGGACCACCCCGGCCGCCCCGGCCGCGCGCTGCGCGGACCACCCGACCGAGCCCGACCACGACCGATCGGCCGACGCGCGCGCCGCCCACCGAGCGGAGCAGCAGGCCAACCCCCACCGCGGCGGCGAGCACGCCGACCGCACCCACCAGCAGAACCTGGCGATGCCGGTACAGACCCGGCGGCCCGCCAAGCACGGTGGTCAACCACGCGGCGCTCCAGCCGGCGGCCACGAAAACGATCAGAACCGGCCACCGCACCGGCGGCGACCGCCGCGCCAGCTTGCGGTAGCCCACCCGGCCACCCCAGCCCCGCCGCGCCCGGTAGTCCGGGCTGGGCCCGGCCGGCTGCGGCTGATACGGCGGCTGCGGCTGATACGGCGCCGGCGGCCGCACGGGCAGCGGCGGGCCGTACCCGGGCGGGGTGGCTTGGCGAAGGACGACCGGCCGAAGGACGACCTCGGGAAGCTCCACCTCCGGCACCCCGCGCCCCCCTCGCCCGGTTCATACCCGCTCGGGCTAACCCTAGCGATTCGCGCCGATCGTACGGTCCACCCAGCCAACACCGGCGCGGGCTTCGGGCCGGCGGTGGTCGGCGCGCGGTGGGGTGGGGTGGTACGTAGAGTCGGGCGGTGTCCGAGAACCCCTTCTTCGCGCCCAGTGAGCTGCCGTACCAGCTGCCGCCGTTCCAGCAGATCGAGCCGGGGCACTACCTGCCGGCGTTCGAGCGGGGCATGGCCGAGCAGCGGGCCGAGGTGGCGGCCATCGCCGCCGATCCGCGGCCGCCGACGCTGGACAACACGCTGGTCGCGCTGGAGCGGTCCGGCCGGCTGCTGTGGCGGGTCTCGGTGGCGCTGTCCACCATGTCCGGGGCGCACACCAGCGAGGCCATCCAGCGCATCGAGGCGGAGATCGAGCCGCGGCTGGCCGCGCACGCCGACGCCATCCTGCTCGACCGGCCGCTGTACGAACGGATCTCGGCGCTGTACGAGGCGCGGGACCGGCTCGAGCTCGACGCCGAGTCGCGCCGGCTGCTGGAGCGCTGTCACACCCAGTTCGTCCGGGCCGGCGCCCGACTGTCCACATCGGAGCAGGACCGGCTGCGCGAGCTGAACACCGAGCTGGCCAGCCTGTGCGCGGACTTCCGGGCCAAGCTGCTGGCCGAGACGAACGACGTGGCGGTGCTGGTCGACGACCCGGCGCAGCTGGCCGGGCTACCCGCCGACGCGGTGACCGCGGCCGCCGAAGCGGCCCGGGCCCGGGGCCTTCCGGGCGGGTACCTGCTGACGCTGGTGCTGGCGACGGCGCAGCCGGCGTTGGCGGCCCTGCACGACCGGGAGCTGCGGGAGCGGCTGCACCGGGCGTCGGTCAGCCGCTGCGGCCGGGGCAACGCCAACGACACCGGCGAGATCGTGCGCCGGATCGTCCGGCTGCGGGCCGAGCGGGCCAGCCTGTTCGGGTACCCGCATCACGCCGCGTACGTCATCGAGGACAACACCGCGGGATCGGTCGACGCCGCGCAGGGCATGCTGGCCCGGCTCATCCCGGCCGCGGTGGCGAACGCGGCGGCCGAGGCGGCGGAGCTGCGGGCCGCCGCCGCGCCCGACTCGGCGCTCCCGCTGCGCGCCTGGGACTGGGCGTACTACGCCGAGCGGGTCCGCCGGGACCGGTACGAGGTGGACGAGGCGCAGCTGCGGCCGTACTTCGAGCTGGACCGGGTGCTGCGCGACGGGGTCTTCCACGCGGCCACCCGGCTGTACGGGCTGCGCTTCACCGAGCGTGGCGACCTGGCCGGCTACCACGAGGACGTCCGGGTCTTCGAGGTGGCCGAGGAGGACGGCACACCGCTGGGCCTGTTCCTCGCCGATCTGTACACACGCGACTCCAAGCGCGGCGGCGCCTGGTCGCACTCCCTGGTGCGGCAGTCGCGGCTGCTCGGCACCGCCCCGGTGGTGGTGAACAACCTCAACATCGCCAAGCCGCCGGCCGGCCAGCCGACCCTGCTCACCCGCGACGAGGTCAGGACCCTGTTCCACGAGTTCGGGCACGCCCTGCACGGGCTGCTGTCGGACGTGACCTACCCCCGGCTCGCCGGTACCCAGGTGCCCAGCGACTTCGTGGAGTTCCCGTCACAGGTCAACGAGATGTGGCTGCAGTGGCCGGAGGTGCTGGCCAACTACGCGGTCCACCACGAGACCGGCGCGCCGCTGCCGGCCGAGGTGGTCGACCGGGTACGCGCGGCGGCCCGGTTCAACCAGGGCTTCAAGACCACCGAGTACCTGGCCGCGGCCGCACTGGATCTGGCCTGGCACACGGTGGGCGCGGACGACCCGCTGGGCGACGTGCCGGAGTTCGAGGCCGCCGCGCTGGCCCGGGCCGGGGTGGCGGTCGAGCTGGTGCCGCCGCGGTACCGGTCCGCGTACTTCCGGCACATCTTCGGCGGGTCCATGTACAGCGCGGGCTACTACTCCTACATCTGGAGTGAGGTGCTCGACGCGGACACCGTGGAGTGGTTCACCGAGCAGGGCGGCCTGCGGCGCGACGCCGGGGAGCGGTTCCGCCGCGGGTTGCTCGGCACCGGCGGCTCGGCCGACCCGATGAGCACCTACCGCGCCTTCCGCGGCAGCGACCCGCGGATCGAGCCGCTGCTCGCCCGCCGCGGTCTGGCCGGCGACTGACCCCAGCCCGGCCCCGGCCCCGGCGGCGCGGGATTCCGCGCCGCCGGGGATCCGGGTCAGGGTCAGGGTCAGTTGATGGTGAAGTTGGTGGACAGGCTGCCGGTCTGGAGTTGGTAGGCGCCGGGCTCGACCGCGGGGCGGCCGGTGGCGTCGATGTCGGCCGGGGTGACGGCCAGCTTGCTGGTCGGGAAGGAGAACCGGGCGACGGTGGACTGGCCCGGGTTGAGGGCGACCCGGACGAAGGCGACCAGCCGCTGGCCCGGGACGACCACGCTGCTCACCGGCTGGCGCACGTAGATCGGGACGACCTGGATGCCGGCCCGGGTGCCGGTGTTGGTCACCGTGATCGTGCCGTTGACGGTGCCGTTGCGCCGGACCGAGGCCGGCCCGGTCAGCGCGGCGCTGCTGAACGTGGTGTAGGAGAGGCCGAAGCCGAACGGGTACAGCGGGTTGTAGGCGTGGCCCTGGCCCGAGCCGGTGTCCGGCAGCTGGTCCATCGTCTTCGGCTGGTCGCCCAGCGGCGACGGGCAGTCGCCGCAGAAGTCGCCGCCGATGGTGTCCGCGTCGGTCGGCCAGGTCACCGGGAGCTTGCCGCTCGGGTTGACCGCGCCGGTGATCACATCGGCGACGGCCGCACCGGCCTCGGTGCTGCCCTGGTAGGCCATCAGCAGCGCGTTGGCGTTCTGCGCCGGGCCGAGGCCCAGCGGCCGGCCGGCGAGTACCACCACGATGACCGGCTTCCCGGTCGCCTGCACCGCGCTGATCAGCGCCTTCTGGTCCGGCGGGAGGGCCGGCGACGGGTTGTCGCCCAGCCCTTCGGCGTACGCCTTCTCGCCCACCACGACGACCACGGCGTCCGCGGTCGCGGCCGCGGCGACCGCCGCCGCCTGGTCCGGCGCGTAGGTCACGGTGCGGCCGGCCGCGCGCAGCCCGGTCAGCACCGTGCTACCCGGCGGGATCTGGTTCGCCGGCCCCATGCAGCAGACATGGCCGGCCCCGAACACGCCCTGCCAGCTGACGCTCCAGCCGCCGAGCTGGTTGGTCATCGAGTCGGCGCTCGGCCCGGTGACGACCAGCTTCGCGGTGGACGGCAGCGGCAGCAGGTTGTTCTGGTTGCGTAGCAGGGTGACCGACTCGCGGGTCGCCTTGAGGGTGGCGTCCCGGCCGGCGGTGACGACCGCGTTCGCCTTGCCGGCGTCCACGAACGGGTGCTCGAACAGGCCGAGCTGGAACTTCAGTTTCAGGATCCGGCGGACCGACTGGTCGATCCGGGCCACCGAGACCAGCCCGCGCTGCACGTCCGAGATCAGCCCGGTCTGCCAGCCGACGTAGTCGTTCGGGGTCATCGAGACGTCCACCCCGGCGTTGACGGCCTTGGCGATGGCGCCGGCGAAGTCCGGCGCGATGCGGTAGGCGGTGGCCAGCGCCCCGACGTCGCCGAAGTCGCTGATCACGACGCCCTGGAAGCCCAGCCGCTCGCGCAGTTCGGTGGTGAGCAGGAAGTGCGACGCGGTCGCCGGCACGTTGTTGATCGAGCCGGAGTTGACCATCACGGTCGCCGCGCCGGCGTCGATCGCGCCCGCGTACGAGGGCATGAAGACGTCCTGCAGGTAGCGGACCGGCAGCTGCGCCTCGACCCGGTCATGCCCGTTGATCGACTGCGAGTAGCCGGCGAAGTGCTTCACCGTCGCCGCCGCGAGCAGGTTGCCGTGGCTGGCCGCCTGCAGCCCCTGCACGTACGCGGCGCCCAGCGCGGAGGCCAGCGCCGGCTGCTCGGCCCAGGTCTCGTACGCCCGGCCCCACCGGTTGTCCCGGTAGATGTCCTGCACCGGGGCGAAGTCCCAGGTCCAGCCGGTGGCGGCCAGCGCCTTGCCGGTGACCTCGCCGGCCGCCCGGGCCGCGGCCGGGTCCCAGGTGGCGCCGACGCCCATCGACTGCGGGAACAGTGGCGCCTCGAACGGGTGCCCGAAGCCGTGCACCGCGTCGACGCCGAGCAGCACCGGGATGTGCAGCCGGGTGTCCCGGACCGCGACCCGCTGGATCGCGTTGGCCCAGTCCGCCCAGCCCTTGCCGGTGTTGTCGGCCGGGTTGTCGGTGCCGCCGGCCAGGATCGAGCCGGTGAAGTTCTTCACCAGTACGTTGTTCAGGCAGTTCGGCTGCAGCGGGTCGGTGTTGCCGCCGGCGTTGTTGCAGTCGCCGCTGGCCGGGTTGGCGGTGTCGCGCAGCTCGCCGGTGACGATCTGGTCCATCTGGCCGACCTTCTCGGCCAGCGTCATCCGGCGCAGCAGGTCCTCGACCCGCGCGGACACCGGAGCGGTCCGGTTCAGGTACAGCGGGCCGGCGGCGACCGGCGGGGCCGCACCGGCCGGGCCGGAGGCCGCGACCAGGGCCAGCACGCAGCCGGCCGCGGCGGCTAAAGCGATGACGGGTCTCATCCGGGCCGCCCCGGGCCGGGCGGCGCTTCGACGGGAAACGCGGAGATGCATGTGCACCGTCCACTTCTGGGTTGGGGCCCCGCCAGCCACAGCGGCCAGCCCGCAGCTGCCCTCCATCGGCCGCGGGGCCCGATCTGTGCAGCTCACGGCACGACAACGCCGGCGCCCCCGCGGCACCCCACCGGACAGCCGCCATCGCCGAGGCCGCCCTGCCGCGTCCGCGGGGCGCGGCCCGACTGCCGAGCCGTCGGTGCCCGAATGCCGACGGCCCACCCCTCACCGCGCAAACGCAGCCATCACCTTTGGCCGATGGCCCTGCCGTGTCAACCCCGCTGCCCGGCGCCGGGACCGGCCGGAGCGGACGCCCGGCCGCGGTTGGGCCGGGGCCGCACCGGCAGCGCCGCCGCGCCCGGGCCATCGATGACAACTGTCAGCGTGAACCGGTGCGGCACGGCACTGAGCAGGCGCCGGCCGGCTCCCTAGGGTTGCCGCCATGACATCGAGCTCCCCGACCCCGAACTCGCCCCGCCCGTCCTGGCACGTCGCCCTGATCGGCGGGCTGAAGCGCCAGGGCGCCTGGCAGGTGCCGGCCGAGACGATCAGCGTCGCCCTGGTCGGCGGCGCCCAGTTGGACCTGCGCGAGGCCACCCTGGCCGCGCCGACCGTCACGGTGACCAAGGTGTCGCTGATCGGCGGCGTGGAGGTCACCGTCCCGGCGAACATCCGGGTCGAGGTGCAGGCGGTGCACCTGATCGGCGCCCGGAACTTCAAGGTCGCCGACCCGACCGACCCGAACGCGCCGGTGCTGCGGATCCGCGCGTACGCCATCTTCGGCGGGGTCAACGTCAAGAACGCCTGACCCGGCCGACCGCCGGGCCGGCCCGGCGGGCCGGAATGGTCGGCCCGGCCGGCGGGTTGGCCGGGCATGCGAATCGGATTCATCGGTAGCGGGCGGATCGGCGGAACACTGGCCCGGCTGCTGGCCCAGCACGGTCACGAGGTCTGGCTGAGCAACTCGCGTGGTCCGGACACCCTGCGGGAGCTGGCCGCCGAGATCGGCGACCGGGCCCACCCGGCCACCGCGGCGGAAGCGGCCGAGGCCGGCGAGCTCGTCGTCGTGTCGGTCCCGCAGAAGAACTACGTGGACGTGCCGGTCAAGTCGACCGCCGGCAAGGTCGTCATCGACACCAACAACTACTACCCGCAGCGCGACGGCCAGATCGCCGCACTGGACCAGGGCGAGACGACGTCCAGCGAGCTGCTCGCCGGCCACCTCCCGGACGCCCGGGTGGTCAAGCTGTTCAACACGATCTACTGGGAGGAACTGCGCGACCAGGGTCAGCCGGCCGGCACCCCCGGCCGCCGGGCACTGCCCCTGGCCGGTGACGACGACGACGCGAAACAGCAGGTCGTAGCCCTGCTCGACGAGATCGGCTTCGACGCCGTGGACGCCGGACCGCTGCGCGAGGGCCGCCGCTTCGAGCCCGGCACGGCGCCGTACGGTCCGCGCCTGGATGCCGCCGAGCTGCGCCGCGCACTCGGCGACGCCGGCTGACAGATCCACCGCCCCGGCGGCGCGGCCCACCCGCGCCGCCGGTGGCCGACCCGCGCCGCCGGGCTGTCAGCTCGACCGCCGTGCGGGCCGGGGCCGGGCCCGCGTCGCGGGGTGGGCGGGCCGCGTCCTATCCGGCCGGGTCTCCTAGGATTCCGGCGTGCCGGCTGAGTCGTTCTATGAGGTAGTGGGATCGGGGCGGGTCCGGTCGACCGAACACACGGTCGGCCCGTGGGCGCCGACCGACCAGCACGCCGGGCCACCGTCCGCGCTGCTGGTCCGGGCCATCGAGGGCGTCCTGCCGGCGGGTGGCCGGGTCAGCCGGGTCACCGTCGACCTGCTCGGCGCGGTTCCGGTGGCCGAGCTGAGCGTGACCGCGCAGGTGCTGCGGCCGGGCCGGTCGGTGCAGCTGGCCACCGCGGAGCTGACCGCCGGCGGGTCGCTGGTCGCCCGGGCCACCGCCTGGTGGCACCGGGCCAGCGACACCACCGCGGTGGCCGCCGCGGCCGAGCCGCCACCGTGGCCGGACGGCGCCACGCCGGAGCCGGTGACCTGGTCCGAGGGCGGCTACCTGGCCGCGATGGAGTGGGTCCCGGTGGCCGGCGGCTTCAACCAGCCCGGCCCGGCCACGCTCTGGGCCCGGATGCGGTACCCGCTGGTCGCCGGCGAGGAGCCGACCGGCCTGCAACGCCTGCTGACGCTGGCCGACAGCGGCAACGGCGCCAGCTGGCGACTCGACCCGGCGCGGTGGCTGTTCGTGAACACCGAGCTCACCGTGCACGTGCTGGGCCAGCCCACGGGCGAGTGGCTCTGCCTGGACGCCAGCACCGAGATCGGGGTGGACGGCACCGGCCTCGCCGCCAGTTCGATCTTCGACCGGTCCGGGCGGGTGGCCCGCGGCGCGCAGGCGCTGCTGATCCGCCCCCGGACGAGCTGACCCGGTGGGCGTTGACATCGCCCTGATACGTCCCTAGCGTCCCGTTCGAAGGCTGCGGCGGAGCCGGGTTTCTACCCGTCTGCCTGAGGAGTGCTCCATGCACCGCACCGCAGCCGTGCTCGCCGCCGGCCTCGCGCTCGCCGTCCTACCCGGTACCGCCGCCGGGGCCAGCCCCGGGGCGCAGCCCGACCACCACCATCCCGCGTCGCACCGGATCGTCGTCGCGGCGGACGGGCGCGGGGACTTCAACACCGTGCAGGCGGCGGTGGACTCGGTACCCAGCGGCAACACCGTGCCGACAACGATCCTGATCAGGCGCGGCGTCTACCGCGGCCTGGTCACGATCCCGGCGGACAAGCCGAACCTGACCCTGCTCGGCGCCACCGGCGATCCCCGGGACGTGGTGCTCACGTTCGACAACGCGTCCGGCACGCTGAAGCCGGACGGCACCCCGTACGGGACGTCCGGCAGCGCCACCGTGCTGATCTCGGCGAACGACACGACCGCGCGCGACATCACGTTCGAGAACTCGTTCGACGAGGCGGCGCACCCGGAGATCGCCAACCGGCAGGCGGTCGCGCTGCGCACCACCGGCGACCGGCTGGTCTTCGAGCACGACCGGTTCCTCGGCAACCAGGACACGCTGTACGTGAACAGCCCGTCCACCACGGTCGGGTCGCGGCAGTACTACCTGCACTGCGAGATCGTCGGCGACGTCGACTTCATCTTCGGCCGGGGCACCGCGGTGTTCGACCGGACGCTGATCCGGGCGCTGTCGCGCGGCTCGACCGACAACAACGGCTACATCACCGCGGCCGCGACCCCGATCGCGAACACCTACGGCTTCCTGATCACCCGCAGCCGGATCGTCAGCGACGCGCCGGCGCAGACCTTCCACCTCGGCCGGCCCTGGCATCCGGGCGGCGACGTGACCGCGATCGCCCAGGTGCTGATCCGCGACAGCTGGCTGCCCGCGGCGATCAAGGCCACGCCCTGGACGGACTTCTCCGGGTTCTCCTGGAAGGACGCCCGGCTGGCCGAGTACCGCAACGTCGGCCCGGGGGCCACGGTCACCGCCGACCGCCCGCAGCTCGACCGGACCGCCGCGGCCGACTTCACCGCGCGTAGGTACCTCGCCGGCACCGACGGCTGGAACCCGGTCCGCGCCGACCGGCACCCGCACCGGCAGCACCGCTGAGCCGGTAGGCGGCCGGCGGCGGCCGTCCCCCGCTCGACCGGGGGCGGCCGCCGCCGGCGGCCGGTTCAACCCGCGGCCGCACCGGTCCGGGGCGGTGCCGCGGCCAGCGCCACCGGGCGGTGGCCGACCGTCTCCAGCCGGCCGCTCAGGTGATCACGCAGCGGCGCCGGGCGGCCGGTGGCGTACCCCTGCGCGTAGTCGACGCCGAGCTCCCGCAGGCAGACGACCAGCGCCTCGGTCTCGACGAACTCGGCGATGGTGCGCAGGCCCATGCCCTGCCCGATCTGGTTCACCGCCTCCACCATCGAGCGGTCCACCGGGTCGTCCAGCATGCCGCGGACGAACGCGCCTTCGATCTTCAGGAAGTCGACCGGGAGCTGCTTGAGGTAGGTGAACGAGGACAGCCCCTTGCCGAAGTCGTCCAGCGCGAACCGGCAGCCCACGGTGCGCAGCTCGTTGATGAACCGGATCGCCACGTCCAGGTCGCGGATCGCCACCGACTCGGTGATCTCCAGGCAGATCAGCCGGGCCGGCATCTGCTGCTCGGCCAGCAGGGTCCGGACCAGCGGCAGGAACGTCTCGTCGCCCACCGAGGCGCCGGACAGGTTGATCGAGTAGATGTCGTCGGCCTGGATCACCCCGGCCCGGTAGGCCGAGCCGATCGTCGCCAGCGCGGTCGCCAGCACCCACCGGTCGATCCCCGGCATCAGCTCGTACCGCTCGGCCGCGGGCATGAACGCGCCCGGGTAGGCCAGCGTGCCGTCCTCTTCCCGCAGCCGCAGCAGCAGTTCGCCGAAGCTGCCGGCGCCGGCGCCGGCCGCGAGCGGGACGATCGGCTGGTAGTGCAGCTCGAACCGGTCCTCCTCGATGGCCGCCATGATCCGGCTGGCCCACTGCGAGTTGCCGTGCTGCTCGACCAGCGCCCCGTCGTCCAGCTGGTAGACGTGCACCCGGTCCCGGCCGGCGTCCTTGGCCGCGTAGCAGGCCGCGTCGGCCGCCTTCAACAGTTCCTCGGCGGTGCCCTCCACCGCGGTCAGCGGCACCACGCCGATACTGACGCCGATCATGAAGGTGTGCCGCTCCCAGCCGAACCGGTACCGGGCCACCGCCCGGCGGACGGTCTCCGCGGCGGCCGCGGCCTCGGTCAGCGAGCAGTCGGTCAGCAGCACGCCGAACTCGTCGCCGCCGAGCCTGGCCAGCTGGGCGGTGTCCGGCAGCGAGCCGACGATCAGCCTGGTCAGCTGCCGCAGCAGCGCGTCCCCGGCAGCGTGCCCGCTGGTGTCGTTGACGATCTTGAACCGGTCCAGGTCGAAGACCCAGACCGCGTGCTCGGTGCCGTCCTTGCCGGCCCGCTGCTGCGCCTGCGCCACCACCCGTTCGAACTCCCGGCGGTTCAACGTGCCGGTCAGCGGGTCGTGGGTGGCCTGGATGACCAGCTGCTCGTGCAGCCGGCGGGCGGTCTCCTCGGCCCCCTCGGCGAGCCGCCAGTTGACCACGGCGGCGGCCGCGGCGGCGGCGATGAACAGCGCGTGCACGCCGGCCCAGGTGAACGGGTGCTGCTGGGCCTGGACGTGGTCGTAGAGCGAGCGTGGTGCCAGGGTGCCGACCACGCCATGGTCGATCAGGACGTACAGGACGGCGAGCAGGAACGTGGCCCAGTCCTGGTAGAACGTGATCACGAACAGCATGACGAAGAAGTGGAAGTGCATCTCGATCAGGCCACCGGACATCTCCACCAGCACCGCTGACGCGGTCAGCAGGCCGAAGGTGGCCAGGCAGGCCCGGGTCCGCCGGCTGAACCGCGACCGGCCCGCCAGCCACCAGGTCAGCCAGAGCGGGGCGGCCTTCAGCAGCGGCGCCAGCAGCCCGCCGTGCTGAGCCAGCCCGTACAGCGGCACCCCGACCGTGTGCAGCAGCAGCACCCACATGATCACCCGGTGCCGCAGCGCCCAGTCCGATTCGGACAGTGGGTGACCGGCCGGCAGGAACCCCGCCAGCCGCCGCAGGCCACTGGACACCACGCCTGCTTGTTCGGCCCCGGCCCATCGGTCCTTAGCCATCGCGCCGCGGCGGCCGGCCGCCGTCCCACTAAGGTGGCCGGATCGACGCGGGTGTGGAGGATCTGCTGCGGCAGCTGGCGCCGCAGGTGCTGGGGGCGCTGATCCGCCGCTACGGGCAGTTCGACGCCTGCGAGGACGCGGTGCAGGAGGCCCTGCTGGCCGCGGCGGTGCAGTGGCCCGGCGCGGGCGTCCCGGGCAATCCGCGCGGCTGGCTGATCACCGTCGCCGCCCGCCGGCTCACCGACGAGGTGCGCGGCGAGGTGGCCCGGCGCCGCCGCGAGGAGACCGCCGCCGCGCTGCGGCCGGCGGACGAACACGTCGCCCCGGCCCCGGACGAGCAGCCGCCCGACCGGGACGACACCCTCACCCTGCTGTTCCTGTGCTGCCACCCGGCGCTGTCCGCGGCGTCCCAGGTGGCGCTCACGCTGCGCGCGGTCGGCGGCCTGAGCACCGCCCAGATCGCCCGGGCCTTCCTGGTCCCGGAGGCGACGATGGCGCAGCGGATCAGCCGGGCCAAGCAGCGGATCAGGACCACCGGCATCCCGTTCCGGCAGCCGCCCGGGGCCGAGCGGACCGACCGGCTGCGGGTCGTCCTGCAGGTGCTGTACCTGATCTTCAACGAGGGGTACGCCAGCACCTCCGGGCCGGACGTGCTCCGGCCGGAGCTGACCGGCGAGGCGATCCGGCTGACCCGCGCGGTGCTCGCGCTGGAACCGGCCGGTGGCTCGGACCGCGGCGAGGTGGCCGGCCTGCTCGCGCTGATGCTGCTCACCGAGGCCCGCCGGGCGGCCCGGACCCGGCCGGACGGCAGCCTGGTCCCGCTGGACGAGCAGGACCGCGGCCGCTGGGACCGGGTGCTGATCGCCGAGGGGGTGGCGCTGGTCACCGCGGCGCTGTCCGGCGCCCCGCTCGGGCCCTACCAGCTGCAGGCGGCCATCGCGGCGGTGCACGCCGAAGCGCCGCGCGCGCAGGACACCGACTGGGCGCAGATCCTGGCCCTGTACGAGCTGCTCAGCCGGCTCACCC
Organism: uncultured Actinomycetota bacterium; assembly: GCA_963714145.1. Classification (GTDB taxonomy): domain Bacteria; phylum Actinomycetota; class Actinomycetes; order Mycobacteriales; family CADCTP01; genus JBBWZH01. The sequence continues at coordinate 2,574,894 of OY970235.1, forward strand.
CGAACCCGATGATCACGCTCAACCACGCGGTCGCGGTGGCCATGGCGAAGGGCCCGCAGGCCGGCCTCGACCTGCTGGCCACCCTGGACGCGGACGAGCGGGTGGCCGACCACCACCGGCTGGACGCGGTCCGGGCGCACCTGCTCGAACTGGCCGGCGACCACGCCGCCGCCCGGGCCAGCTACCGCGCCGCCGCCCGCCGCACCACCAGCGTCCCGGAACAGCGCTACCTGCGGGCCCGCGCCGCCGCCCTGGCCGACTGACCGCACCCGCCGGGCGCGCGGCACAGCGGATCCGCGGCGGGCGGCGTCTTGTAGGGGCGCGAGAGCACCCGACGAAGCCGCCGCGTTCCTGCCGGTACCTCCGCAGGGCGGCCCGGCCGGGTGGTGGCTCGCGGCACTGGTGGACCAGCGTGGCCCGGCTGTGGCCGGGCCGGAGGAGGATTCGTGCGACGACGAAGAGTAGGCGGCTGGGCGCTGCTCGCGGTGGCCGCTGTTGCCGCCGGTGCGGTGACGAGCGTGGCCGGAGTAGGGGCGGCTCCGGCCGGCAGCCGGCCCGCGGTGCCGGCCGGCGCCGGTGCGGCCGCGGCGCCGTCCCGGTGGGTGACGCTGGTGACCGGGGACCGCGTCCTGGTACGCGGGGACGGCGCGCGGACCCGGGTGGAGCGGGTGCTGGCGGCGGCCGGGCGGGAGCGGATCGCGTTCCACTCGTACACCGCCGCGGGCCACGTCCGGCTGGAGCCCGCCGACGCGGCGCCGCTGCTCCGGGCCGGGGTCCTCGACCGGCGGCTGTTCGACCTGACCGCGCTGCTGGCGTTCGGATACGACGACCGGTCCCGGCCGGACCTGCCGCTGATCGTGTCCTTCCGCGGTGACCGCTCGGCCGCCCCGGCACGGACCAGGGCCGGTACGGCCGGTGGCCGGATCTCGCGCGAGCTGCCCGCCGTGGACGCGGTGGCGGTCAGCCAGGACCGGAAGCAGGCGGCGGCCTACTGGGCGAACCTGACCGGCGCGCCGGCCGGGGCGCCGAAGGCCGGCGGCACGCTCGCCGCCGGCATCTCGCACGTCTGGCTGGACGGCAGGGTGCATACCACCCTGGACCGCAGCGTGCCGCAGATCGGCGCGCCGGCGGCCTGGCGGGCCGGCCACACCGGGCGTGACGTGACGGTGGCGGTGCTGGACAGCGGCATCGACGCCACCCACCCGGACCTGGCCGACGCGGTCGTCACCGCGCGGGACTTCACCGGCAGTGCGACCGGCACCGAGGACCACGTCGGCCACGGCACGCACGTGGCCTCGATCGTGACCGGCAGCGGGGCGGCCTCGGCCGGCCGGTATGCCGGGGTGGCGCCGGACGCGCGCCTGGTGGTCGGGAAGGTGATCGACGACGACGGCTTCGGCCCGGAGTCCGCGGTGATCGCCGGGATGCAGTGGGCCGCGGTGGAGCAGCACAGCCGGGTGGTGAACATGAGCCTGGGCACGGACTTCATCACCGACGGCACCGAGCCGCTGGACCTGGCGGTGAACGAGCTGACCGAGCAGACCGGCGCGCTGTTCGTGGTGGCCGCCGGCAACTCCGGTCCGCAGGGCCCCTCGGTCGAGAGCCCGGGAGCGGCCGACGCGGCGCTGACCGTCGGCGCGGTCGACCGGGACGATCAGGTGGCGGACTTCTCCAGCCGGGGGCCGCGGTACCTCGACGACGCGATCAAGCCGGACATCACGGCGCCGGGCGTGGACATCGTCGCCGCCCGGGCCGCCGGAACCGAGCTCGGCGAGCCGGTCGGCGACGGGTACGTGCAGGTGTCCGGCACGTCGATGGCGGCCCCGCACGTGGCCGGCGCGGCGGCGATCCTGGCCGGCCAGCATCCGGACTGGCGGGCCGGGCAGCTGAAGGCGACCCTGATGGCCGCGGCCAGGCCGACCCCCGGCGCCGGCGTGTTCGACCAGGGCAGCGGCCGGGTCGACGTGGCCGCCGCGATCACCGCGTCGGTGTCGGCGTCCCCGGCCAGCGCCAGCCTCGGCGTGGCCCGCTGGCCGCACACCGACGACCGCCCGGTGACCCGTACGGTCACCTACCGCAACGCCGGCAGCGACCCGGTGACGCTCGACCTCGGGCTGGACATCCGCGGTCCGGACGGCGCGCCCGCGCCGGCCGGGATGTTCCGCACCGACGCCACCCGGCTGACCGTGCCGGCCGGCGGTACGGCCACCGCGACGCTGACCGCCGACACCACCGTCGACGCCCCGGACGGGATCTTCAGCGGCGCCCTCACCGCCACCGCGCCCGGCGCGCAGGTCCGCACCCCGGTCGCGATCACCCGGGAGTCCGAGCACCACGACCTCACGCTCACCTACCTCGACCGCACCGGCGCGCCCGCGCAGGACTTCTCGGTGTTCCTGACCAGCCTCGACACCGGCGAGTCCTTCGCCGCTTCCGGCACGACCGGGACGGCGGTGCTGCGGCTGCCGAAGGGCGCGTACCTGCTCGACTCGCGGGTGGACATGGTCGACAGCACCGGCGTCACCCAGAGCGTCACCGTGATCGTGGAGCCGAAGGTGGTGGTGACCGGCGACACCGCGATGACGCTCGACGCCCGGCAGGGCCAGCGCGTCCAGACGCCGGTCGACCGCGCGGAGGCACGCCCGTACGCCGGCGAGCTGAGTTTCGTGGAGACGACCGCCCAGGGCGGAGCGGGCTCCTTCTGGTTCATCGACGGAAGCGACGGGCTGTTCGTGCGGCCGTCGCAGACCGCCGCGCCGGGGGCGTTCACGTTCGGCCTCGTCCTGGGGCTGGCCCGGCCGGACGGCACCGGCGGCTTCGCCGGCAGCCCGTACGCCTACCACCTCCGTTGGTCGGACGATGGGGGGCGGGTGCCGGTGCCGGTGCGCCGTTTCCGGGACAGCGACCTGGTTCCGGTTCGGGAGACGATCGCCGACGCCTCCGGGCCGCCCGGGACGACCGTGGCGTACGACGCCGCGATCGTCATGCGGCCGCCCGGCGGGCTCACCGCGTACTTCACCCCGGGCGTGTCGGAAGGCACGATCGTCACGCAGCAGCACCGCGGCGGCACCGAAGAGGACGTGCTGCTGGGCCGGGACCGGGTGTTCCAGCGCGGCGCCGGCCAGTCGGAGCGGTGGAACGTCGGCGTGTTCAGCCCGGCGCTCCCCGGTGACCGGAACTGGGTCGTCCGGGCCGGCGACACGCTGGTGTTCAGCGTCCAGATGTACGCCGACGCCGGATTCGAACACGGCGGGAGCTCCGCGGTGGACGAGTTCACCAACACCCTGCGGGTGAACGGCACGGTCGTACCGGGCGTGCCGGGCACGGACGACTTCGAACCCGGCACGGGCGTGTACGAGGTGTCGTCCGAACCGGCGACGGTCCGGTACGAGACGACGGCCCGGCGCAGCGTGTCCGCGTTCTCCACCGTGGTCAGCGCGGCCTGGACGTTCCGGTCCACCCACGCCAGCGAGGACCCGCCGTGGGCGCGGCAGTCGCTGGCGGCGGTGCGGTTCGCTCCGGCGCTGGACGACCGCAACCGGGCCCCGAGCGGGCGGTTCGACCTGCCGGTCTCGATCCAGCGGCTGGTCGGCGGGCGGTTCGGGCCGCCGACCGCGGTCACCGTCGAGGTGTCCTACGACGACGGCAGGACCTGGCAGCGGGCGCCGCTGAGCGGAACGGGGGACAGCCGGGTCGCGCACCTGGTGCACCCCCGGAACGCCGGCTTCGTCTCGCTCCGGGCGGCCGCGACGGACCGTGCCGGCAACGCGGTCGAGGAGACGATCATCCGGGCGTACGCCGTGCGGAAGTAGCTCATCTGGTCGGCGGCCCGGGAGCACCGGGCCGCCGGCCACCCCACGGCGGCAGGTCCGAAACCGGCGCACAGCACATCGACCCCGGGAGGCGTCTTATGAGCGTGAGCCAACCTGAGTACGAGGATTTCGTGGCGAGCGAACTACCTGGCCTGCTCCGCTACGCGGTCATGCTGACCGGCGACTCGGACCTGGCCCAGGACCTCGTCCAGGACGTGATGGTCAAGGTGCACAGCCAGTGGCGGCGCGTCTCGGCCGCCGACCACCCCCGGCTGTACGTGAAGACGATGGTGATCCGGGCGTTCCTGTCCTGGCGGCGGCGGTGGGCGGTGCGCAACGTCGTGCTGGCGCCGACCGACCAGCTCGACGGCGAGCCGACCGGCGACCACGCCCGGTCGGTCGTGGACCGGGCGGACGTGTGGCAGCGGCTGGCCGGGCTGCCCAGGCAACAGCGGGCCGTGCTCGTGCTGCGCTACTACGAGCGGCTCACCGATTCCGAGATCGCCCAGATGCTCGGATGCTCGGCCGGCACCGTACGCGGCTACGCGTCCCGCGCGCTCTCCGCGCTGCGGCTGGAGGCCACCGCCGAGCTCAGCACGCACAGGGAGCGATGATGAACACCGACTCGATACTGAACCAGACCTTCGTCGAACACGAGTGGCTCGCGCCGGACTCCGAGCGGGCCCAGGCCGAGCTCTACCGGCACCTGCGGACCCGGCACCGCCGCCGGGTGCGGGGGTCGCTGGCGATGGTCACCGCCGCGGCCGCGGCGGTGACCGGCACCGTCGGCGCCGCGCAGCTCGGCGCCTTCAGCCCGAACCGGCCGGACACCGGCGCGGTTGGTTCGGCCGGCGCGCCCGGGGTGCCGCGCAACACGGCACCGCCGGCCCCCCAGCTCATCCCGATGCCGGACACGCTCACGCTCCGCGCCGGCTGGCTGCCGGGTGGCACCACCGAGGTGACGAACGTCAACGACGACGGCGTGCAGTATCGCCGCTTCCTGATCAACGGTGGTGGCCCCCACCGGGAGGACTGGCCGAGCTCGTACGTGCTGATCGCCGAGGACCATGGTGGCCTGGACCGGGGCTTCGACGCCGATCCGCGGGACCTGCGGATCAACGGGAAGCCGGCCCTGGAGTTCCGTGGCGACAAGAGGTACGTCCTCCTCGTGCAGTTGGCCCCCGGCCGGCGCCTCGAAGTGGTGGTCGGGGACGATGCGAGCGCTGAGCAGCTCGCGACGATCGGCCGCCGGGTCGCCGAGAATGTCCGGTTCGATCGGCGGGACCGGATCCGCTCGTCGTTCGGGCTGACCTACGTCCCGGCCGGGAACCATGTCCGCGGGATCGAGCGGGACACCTCCCCCGTCGGGTACGGCACCACGCTGTACCTCGACGAGCCCAAGGCACCGAGTCCGCACGGGTTCGCCGAGCCGAACTTCCAGGTCGCCGAGACGGACGCGAAGGGACACGCCTCGCACGCCGATCTCCCCCCCGAAGCGGCGGCCGGCCGGCCGGTGCAGGGGCACCGCACCAGGGTGGCCCAGAACGAGATGGGCGCCATCCTGTGGGTGGACGGTCTGCTCGGCAGCAGGTCGATCATCATCAGCGGCGGTCCGGGCACGCTGCCCGAGCTCTACAAGATCGCTGCGGGGGTCCGCCCCACGACCTGACCCGTTCCGTCCCCGAACCGCCGGCGACCCAGCCACGGGTCGCCGGCGGTTCGGCGGCCGGCTCCGGCCACCGGACCGCCCGACCGGCCGCGCCGGCGCGGCTTCACCGGGCGGGTGTCCGGCCGGCCCGGCGGCGCGGTCCGCCGGCTCCGGCCAGCGCGGTGCGGAGATCCCGCAGCTACGGCGGCCGCCGGCCGATATGGCTGGGGGATGTCGCCCGGTCGACCGGGCGGCTCGCCGGCGGGAGAGGCGTGGAGATGAGCGGTGGGCTAGCGCGGGTGCTTCCGACGGTTTCGCTCTCGGACCAGGCATTCGCATCACGCCACCGGATGTTGACCACCATTCTCTGGCTGCACCTGCCACTGGTCGTGGCGGTGGTGCTGCTGGTCAAGCACCACGACCAGGCCGGCGGTCTGTCCGGCACCGCGCACCTTCGGCTGGTGTGGTCCCTGATCGCCGGAACCGCGGTCTGTGCCGTCCTGGCGCGCTCGGCGACCACCCGGCGGGGCGGCGCCATCGCGGTATCGGTCGGCATGCTGCTGGCCGCCGACGCGCTCGTGCACGGCGGCGGCGGAATGACCGACCTGCACTTCCACTTCTTCGTCGTGCTGGCGCTGATCAGCCTCTACCAGGACCTGGTGCCGTTCCTGCTGGCGATCGTCATGGTCGCGGCGCACCATCTGGGGCTGGGCCTGATCGCGCCGGCCGAGGTCTACTCCGATCCCCGGGCGCAGGCGCATCCGCTGCCGTTCGCGCTGCTCCACGCTGTGTTCGTACTGGCGATGTGCGCTGCCCAGATGATGTATTGGCGGTTCTCCGCGGTGAGCCAGGCCGAGGCCGAGAATGTCCGGCGGCAGACCGCGGACGAGGGCGCGGCGGCGTTGCGCGCGGCTGCCGCCGAGGCGTCGCAGCGCGAGGACGCGGCCGCCACCGACGCCGCCTCCCAACTGGCCCAGCGGGAAGTGCTGGCCGGCCGCCTCGAGGAGGTGCTCGGCACGGTCACCGCCCGGGGCGTCGCGTTGGCGGCCGAGGCCGGCGACGCGATGGGCCTGTTCCAGGACGCGCTGCGCCAGGCGACCTCGGTGGTCACGGCGGCCACCGGCGAGACCGCGGCCGCGATCGACGGCGCGGCCGGCGCCCGACCCAAGATCGCGTCGCTGGAGTCGGCGGTAGCCGACATCGCCGCGATCGCCGCGATGATCCAGTCGGTGGCCGACCAGACCAACCTGCTCGCCCTCAACGCCACGATCGAGGCCGCTCGTGCCGGCGAGGCCGGCCGCGGCTTCGGCGTGGTCGCCAGTGAGGTCAAGGAACTGGCCGCGCAGACCGCCAGGGCGACCGCCCGGATCGAGGCGACCGTCACCGAGGTCACGACCGGGACCGCCGCCATCGCCGAGTCGATGGAAGGTGTCGCGCACCGGCTCACGGCGGTGGCCCGGATGCAGGACGACGTCGCCGGGGCGCTGGCCGAGCAGACCGATCTCGCCATCCGCACCCGCGCCTCGGTGGTCGCCGCCGCCGACCAGGTGAGCGCGACCGCCGCCGACTTCGCCGCGACCAACCGGCCCAGGTAGCGCCCGCGCGGCAGGCTCGCCGGTCGGTGTCACGGCGACGGCGGGGTGCCGGCGAGCGACCGGCGGAGCTTGCCGACCGCGGTGGGGGTGGCGCCCGCGGCCTGCAGCGCTTCGGTCAGGGCGCCGAAGACCGGGGGGACGTCGAGGACGCGGACCGCGGCGGCCGGGGCCACCGTGGTGATGCCGGCGATGATGCGGGCGAGCAGGTCGGGGGCGGGGGTCTGCAGGGTGCCGCCGCCGAGGATGACCTCGACCGGGGTGCGGGCCAGGCGCAGGCGGCGGATCAGGGCGGTGGACATGGCGACCACCTCGTCGCCGAAGTCGGCCAGGATGCCGGCGGCCACCTGGTCGCCACCGGCCGCGGCGGCGAAGACGACCGGGGCCAGGACATGCAGGTCGCGGTATCCGATCGTGCCGGCGTGCACGGCGACGCCGACCTGCACGACCCGGCGCAGGCCGAAGTGGGCCGGGACGGTCCGCCGCAGCACTGTCGCGGGACCGCGGCCGTCCCACGCGCGCATGGCCGCGCCGAGCCCGCGCATGCCGATGCTCCAGCCGCCGCCGAAGTCGCCGGTGTAGTCGCCGAGCGCGAGGAACCCGGTGGTCCGGCCGGACGGGTGCACGCCGAGCGCGTTGATGCCGGCGCCGGCGACGACCGCGATGCCCCACGGCTGCTCGGCGCCGGCGCGCAGCACGGCGACGGTGTCGTTGCGCACCACGGTGCGCTCGGCCAGCCCGGCGGCGGTCAGCTCCCGTTCGGCCAGCCGGAACTCGGCCGGCAGGTCCACGTTGGCCAGGCAGTAGACGGCGCACGCCGCCGGCCGCCGGCGCACCCCGGCGTCCGCGCAGGCCGCGGCGACCAGCCCGGACAGCCGCTCGCCCCAGGCCGCCGGGTCGTGCCGCGGGGACCGCACACCCGGCCCGCGGCGGCGGGCCAGCAGCCGGCCGGTGGTCGACGCGACCGCCACATCGGTCTTCGAGTTGCCGCCGTCCACCCCGATGACGTAACCGGGCACCGGTTCAGCCCGTCGGTGCGAGGAACCGCGGCAGGTGCTCCCGGTTCGCCGCGAGCAGCTCGTCCAGCATCGGCACGGCCAGGTCCCACTGCCGGACCAGCGGGTTGGCCAGCAGCGCGCGCAGCGCGATCGCCCGGTCACCGCTGCGGGCGGCGTCGATGGTCAGCACCTCGTACCCGGTCACCGCCTGCACCAGCGCCAGCAGGTCCGGGGCCAGCGGCGGCACCTCGACCGGGTGCGGGCCGGCCAGATCGACCAGGGCCGGCACCTCGACCACCGCGTCGTCCGGCAGCCCGGCGATCGTGCCGTTGTTGCGGACGTCCACGTAGTGGTGCCCGCCGTCGCCGGTCAGCAGCGAGGTGACCAGCGCCGCCGCCGCCTCGCTGTAGTACGCCCCGCCGCGCTGCTCCAGCAGTTCCGGCTTGCGGTCCAGCGCCGGGTCGGCGTACATGGCCAGCAGCTCCCGCTCGATCGCCAGCACCTGCTCGGCCCGGTGGGTACCGGTGCGCTGCCCGGCCACCGCGCGGTCGGTGCAGTAGAAGTAGTGCAGGTAGTACGACGGGATCGCGCCGAGCAGCCGCATCAGCTCGGCCGGGATCTCGGTCGCCGCGGCCAGCTCCGCGACGACCTCGTCGGCGGCCAGCATCTCGGGCAACCGGTCGGTGCCGTCCACCAGCACCCGGCGGATCCAGGACAGGTGGTTCAGCCCGGCGTGGTCGAGCCGGACCCGTCCCGCGTCGATGTCCAGCCGGGTGGCCAGCCGGCGCTGGAACCCGATCGCCACGTTGCACAGGCCGACCGCGCGGTGCCCGGCGTCCAGCAGCGCGCGGGTGACGATGCCGACCGGGTTGGTGAAGTCGACGATCCAGGCGCCCGGCGCGGCCCGGCGGCGCACCTCGGCGGCGATGTCCAGCACCACCGGCACCGTCCGCAGCGCCTTGGCGAACCCGCCCGGGCCGGTGGTCTCCTGGCCGAGCAGGCCGAACTTGCCCGGCAGCGTCTCGTCCAGCAGCCGGGTGCGCTGCCCGCCGACCCGCAGCTGGATCAGCACCGCCGCCGCCCCGTCGACGGCCGCGGCCAGCGTCGTGCTGGTGACCAGCCGGCCCGGCCAGCCGTGCCGGGCCAGGATCCGGCCGGCCAGCCCGGCCACCACCCGCAGCCGCTCGGCGTCGGTGTCGTGCAGCACCAGCTCGTCCAGCGGGAGCACGGTGGCGCGGCGGGCGAAGCCCTCGATCAGCTCCGGCGTGTAGGTGCTGCCGCCGCCGATCACGGCGATCTTCACAGTTGCCTCGTGTCTCCGGCCGCACCGGCCGGGTCGGGGACGGCTGGGTTCGCGACAGCCAGCTCGGCGGCAGCCCGGTCGGCCCCAGCCTGGTCGGGGACGGCCGGATCGGCGCCAGCCGGGTCGGCGCCAGCCGGGTCGGGGACGGCTACGTGGCAGGCCGCGGTGTGCGCCGGGCCGAGCGGCCGGGGTCGCGGGGTGACCCGGGCGCACTCGTCGATCGCCAGCGGGCAGCGGGGCCGGAACCGGCAGCCTTCGGCCGGGTTGATCACCTTCGGCGGCTCGCCCTTGTCCGCCGCGACGTCCAGCGCCAGCGGGGCGCGCGGGTCCGGCGCGGTGGCCAGCAGCAGCTGCGTGTACGGGTGCTTCGGCGCGGCCAGCACCGCCTCGGTCGGCCCCGCCTCCACCACGTGCCCGCCGTACATCACCAGCACCCGGTCGGCCACGTACCGGGCGCTGGCGAGGTCGTGCGTGATGTAGAGGAACGAGACGCCCTCCTGCTCGCGCAGCTCGGCCATCACGTTCAGCAGTCCGATCCGGATGGAAACGTCCAGCATGGACACCGGCTCGTCGGCCAGGATCAGCTTCGGCTTGTACGCAAGGGCCTGCGCGAACCCGATCCGCTGCCGCTGCCCGCCGGACAGCTCGTACGGGAAGCGGTCCAGCACCTCGCCGGCGGGGGTGAGGCCGACCGCCTCGACCACCCGCTCGGCCTCGGCCCGCCGCTGCGCCCGGCTCAGTTCGCGCCGGTGCAGCTTGAGACCGCGGACGATGCCGTGCGACACCCGGTACGCCGGGTTGAGCGAGCTGAACGGGTCCTGGAAGACCATCGGGACGTCGCTGCGGTAGGCCAGCATCTGCTTGCGGGTGCGCATCGCGGCCAGCGACCGGCCCTGGTAGCGGATCTCGCCGCCGGTCGGCCGGTACACCCGGGCCAGCAGCCGGGCGACCGTGCTCTTCCCGCTGCCGACTCTCCCCACCAGCGCGACGATCTCGCGCTGCCCGATGCTGAAGTCGGCGTCGTCCACGGCGTGCAGGTGCTGGCCCGAGAACAGCCCGCCCACCTTGAAGTGCTTCGTCAACCCGGACGCGGTCAGCAGCGGCTCACTGTTCACTGTGGACCGTCCGGAATGGACACTGCCGGCTCCGGCCGGACCGGGACGAGGGCGGGGTCGCCGGCGTGGTAGAGGCAGCGGGCCTCGATCGGGCCGACGGCGTACAGCCCGGGCGGGACGTCGGAGCAGCATCGGGCCGGCGACCGGGCAGCGCGGATGGAACCGGCAGCCGGACGGCGGGCACGGCGAGGTCGGGCGGGCTGCCCGGGATGCCGGTCAGCGGCACCCGGGGCCCGCGGATGGACGGGAACGCGTCCAGCAGGCCGCGGCTGTACGGGTGCGCCGGGGTGTCGAAGACGGTACGGGTCGGCGCCGGCCTCCACCACCTGGCCGGCGTACATCACCAGCAGCCGGTCGGAGAAGTGGCTGACCAGCGACATGTCGTGGGTGACGAACAGCGACCGCGAACCCCAACTGCCGCTGCAGCTCCTTGATCTGCACCATCAGCGACCGCTGCGCCACCACGTCGAGCGCGCGAGGTGGGCTCGTCCATGATCACCAGGTCCGGGGTGAACAGCAGCGCCATCGCGATCATCGCCCGCTGCCGCATCCCGCCGGAGAGCTGGTGCGGGTAGCTGCGCAGGTGCACCGGGTCGATGCCGACCAGCCGCAGCACCTCCACCGACCGGGCCTTCACCCGCGCGGTGGAGTAGTCGGCGTGCGCCGCGATCGCGTCGGCGAACTGCGCGCCGATCGTCAGCACCGGGTTCAGCGCGTTCATCGCGCTCTGCATGACCACGGAGAAGTCCCGCCAGCGCAGCACGCCGCAGCTGCTTCTCGGTCAGCGTGACCAGGTTCTGCGCCGCGGAACACGACGCTGCCGGCGGTGATCGCGGCCGGCGGGTTGAGCAGCCGCGCGATCGCGAACAGCAGCGTCGACTTGCCGCAGCCGGACTCGCCGACCACGCCGACGAACTCGCCGGCCCGCACGTCCAGGTCCACGGTCTGGACGGCTTCCACCGCGCCGCGCGCCGTGTCGTAGGCGACGCTCAGCCCGCGCACCGACAGCACCGGCTCCCCCGCCGCCGCAGCCGGCCCCGCCGCCGCAGCCGGCCCGGTCGGCAGGGACACCTCAGCCACTCAGCTCACCGGCCCGGGACCGGCGCGACCGGCGGTGCCGGACCGGCCGCAGCGCCGGATTGCTGATCTCGTCGAAGGCGTAGTTGAGCAGAGCGAACGAGACGCCGAGCAGGGCGACGCACAAGCCCGGCGCGATCGACCACAGCGGCAACCCGGTCTGCAGCGCCTGCTGGCTCTGCGCCCAGTAGAGCATCGTGCCCCAGCTGATCGAGTTCGGGTCGCCGAGGCCGAGGAACTGCAGGCCGGCCGCGGTCAGCACCGAGTAGAGCGCGGCGCCGAGGAAGTTCGCCACGATCAGCGAGGTCATCGTCGGCAGCACCTCGGCGACGATGATGTACGACCGGCGCTCGCCGCGGACCCGGGCCGCCTCCAGGAAGTCCCGGTTGCGCAGCGACAGGGTCTGCGCGCGCAGCTGGTTCGCCCCGTACGACCAGCCGGTGACCACCAGCACGACGAGGATGACCAGCAGGGTGCCCTTGCCGGCGTACGTGGCCAGGATGATGATCAGCGGGAAGGTCGGGATGACCAGGAAGATGTCGGTGATCATCGACAGCACCTCGTCGGCCACCCCGCCGAGGTAGGCCGCCGAGACGCCGACCAGCACCGAGAGCACGGTGGCGAAGAAGCCGGCGGCCAGCGCGATGATCAGCGACTGCCGGGTGCCGTAGACCAGCTGGGCCCAGATGTCCTGGCCGAGCGTGGTCGTGCCCAGCCAGTGGTCGCCGCTCGGGGTGCGGGCCGGCTCGAACGCCAGCTCGTTCGGGTCCCGCACGGACGTGAACAGCTGCGGGACGGCGGCGAACACCGCGAAGATACTGAAGATCACCAGCCCGACCAGCGCCTTGCGGCTGGACCGGACCGCGGCCCAGATCCCCCGACCCGGCCCGCTGCCGGGCCGGGGCGTCCACCGGCGCAACGGTATCGACCAGCAACGCAGTCACGGGTCTACCCCTTCTCCCGGGTCCGCGGGTCGAGCCAGGCGGTGGCGAAGTCGCAGATCAGCACCGCGACCAGCACGGTCACCGTGAACAGCATGAACAGCGCCTGCATGAGCGGGTAGTCGGTGTTCTGCACCGCGTTGTACAGCAGGTAGCCCAGACCCGGGTAGTTGAAGACGTACTCGACCAGGATCGCGCCGGAGATCACGAAGCCGAGCGACATCGCGAACCCGGACAGGTTCGGCAGCAGCGCGTTCCGGGCCGCGTACCCGGTCATGATCCGGCGCGGCGACAGCCCCTTCGCCCGGCCCATCCGGACGTAGTCCTCGGCCAGCGTGGTGATCATGTTGTTGCGCATGGTCAGGATCCAGCCGCCGATCGACGTGATCACGATCGTGGCCGCCGGCAGCACCGCGTGCCGCAGCACGTTCCCGGCGAACCCGAACGACAGCGACGGCTGCAGCGTCGGGGCGTAGTTGAAGTCGCTGGGCAGGAACCCGTGCGTCCACACCGAGAACACCAGGATCAGCAGCAGGCCGACCCAGAAGTACGGCAGCGCCGAGGTGACCACGAACACCGGCGGCAGCAGCCCGTCCAGCCGGCCGCCGCGCCGCCAGGCGGCCAGCATCCCGATCAGCGAGCCGACCGCGAACGCCAGCACGGTGGCGATGCCCACCAGCCCCAGCGTCCAGGGCAGCGCGTGCCGCACCAGCCGGCTCACCGGCTCGCCGAGGGTGGCACCGATCGAGATGCCCCAGTGCCCGCTGACCATGTTGCCGAGATAGTCGACGTACTGGACGAACAGGTTCTGGTTCGGCTTGAACCCGTACGAGGTGAGCATCTGCTCCAGCGCGGCCGGCGAGAGCTTGTTGTGCGTCCGGTCGCGCAGCGCCTGCAACGGGCTGCCCGGCATGAACCGCGGGATGAAGAAGTTCAGCGTCAGCGCGGCCCAGAGGGTGAGCGCGAAGAAGCCGAGCCGGCGGATCACGTACCGCATGCTGACTCCCCTCCCGCGCCCACCCTCGACGGCATGTCGCGCCCGCCCCTACTTCTGGGCGGACTTTGAGTAGATGTGCAGCAGTACCTGCTCCACGTCCGGCACGTTGAACACGGCCGGCTGCGCGTACGGGTCGGATTCGGTCGGCCAGCCGGCGAAGTCGGCGGTGTTGTACTGGAACCAGTTCACCGACTCGGTGGTGGGGATGAACGGGATGTCCTTCAGCATCGCCGCGCCGATCTGCTTGATGATCGCCACCTGGCCGGCCTCGTCGGCCGTCGGGTACTCGTCGAACAGCTTGTCCACCGCGGGGTTGAGGTAGCGCTCGTAGTTGAAGCTGGCCGGCTTGCCGATCGGCGCCGAGTTCTTCGAGTACAGCATCTGGCGCAGTTCGTAGTACGGCGTGGGTCCGCCGGCCTGGCCGTAGTACGCCAGGTCGAAGTTGCCGTTGTAGAGCCGGTCGTCGAAGGTCTGCTGGGCCAGGTCGGACACGGTCAGCTCGATACCGACCGGCTTCAGCTGCTGCTTCACCACGGCCAGCGAGGCGTCCCAGTCCGTGTAGCCGGTGATCGAGATGACGGTCAGCTTGAGCGGGTTCTCCGGTGTGTAGCCGAGGCCGGCGAGCAGGGTCCTGGCCTTGTCCGGGTTGGGCTTGTCGTAGCCGGCGGCGGCCACCGCGCCGGCGTCGTAGTACTTCTCGAAGGTCGGCACCACGATGCCGGTCTGGTTCGCGGCCGGCTGCTGCCCGCCCTCACCGATCAGCGCGATCCTGGCCCGGTCCAGCGCCAGCGCGATCGCCTGCCGCACCTCGAGCTTGCTGGTCGCCGGGTGCGACGGGTCCAGGTTCGGGATCAGCGCGACGTTGGTGACCGGCGGCGACCAGGTGTGGTTGTCCTTGGACTTGTTCAGGTAGAGCGCCTTGATGTTCGGGATGAACTGGCTGCCCCATTGCGCCTTGCCGTTGGCCAGGTCCAGGTTCGCCGGCCCGTTGTCCAGGTACGCCGGGTACTCCACCTTCTGCACGTACGGCTTGCCCGGCTGCCAGTACGTGGGGTTGGCGACGTACTGGATGTTGTTCGCGCCGCACGGGTCGATCTTGAACGGCCCGGTGCCGACCGGGTTGGTGTCCTCCCAGGTGTCCGGGTGCTCGGCCGCGGCGCCGGTGGAGAAGATGTGCTTGGGCACGATGCCGACCTGGTTGGCGAAGTTGAAGAAGTACGGCCCGGCGGCCTGGTCGAAGGTCATCGTGACCTTCGTGCCGCTGGCCGTGACGTCGGTCAGCCCGGCACCGGTCCACAGCGAGTAGAGGTCGAGCGCGGGCACCTTCTTCATCAGCTGGAAGGTGAACGCGACATCCTCGGCGCTGAACGGCTGCCCGTCGTTCCACTTCACCCCGTCGCGGATGGTGAACACGATCGTCTTCTTGTCCGCCGACCACTGGTAGGAGCTCGCCAGCATCGGCGTCTCCTTCTGGTCCTGCAGCAGGTTCACGTACACCAGCGGCTCGTAGACGAAGCCGAGCGACTGCGGGTTCACCGCCGGGTTGAACGGGTTGAAGTGGCACGTCCAGGTCTGGCCGCCCACGTTGGCGATGGTCAGCGTGCCGCCCTGCTTGTGGTTGGCCGGGTCGGTGCTGCTGCCCTCCTTGGCGGTGCTCCCGGTGCCGTTGCCGTTGTTGTTCGTGGTGGTCGAGTTGCTTCCGCTACAGGCCGCCAGCAGCAGGCCCAGCGTCATGCCCGCGGCCGCGAGCATCGTGGTGCGCCTCATCGTGATTCCTCTCGGCTGCGGGGGTCCCCCGCCCAACGTGGAGTGCGGCCAATGCACGGAGCGTCGTCGTGGGGTGCCGTCGCGGGTTCCCCGCGGAAACGGGCGGCGCGCCAGGCGCGCGGAGCGTCGTCGTGGGGTGCCGTCATGCGGTTGCCTCCTCGCTGGCCGCCGCCCGGGCCGCCGCGGTGGCCAGCGCCAGGGCGCCGAGCAGCGGAGCGTCGTGCGGGAAGGCGGCCACCACCAGTTCCGGTGGGAACGGCACCGCGGCGTCCAGCGCCGCCCGCAACCGCCCGTGCAGCTGCTCCCAGGACCGGACCATGCCGCCGCCGACCGCGATCCGCACCGGATCGATCGCGATGGCCAGGTTCACCAGGTGGAAGGCCAGTTCGGTGCCGAACGCCCGGATCCGGTCGGCGGCCCGCGGCTCGGTCGCCGCCGCGGCGAACACCGCGGCCGCTCCGGTACCCGGGGCGGGTAGGAGGTCGGCACTGTCGGCCGGGCCGGGGCCGGCCGGGGTGCGGCGGGTGGCCGGGGCGAGGGTGACCGCGTCGCGGCGCAGCGCGATGCCGCTGACCGCGTCCTCGAGCGGGATCCGGTCGGTCAGCGGGCGGCCCACGTCCGGAAGCTGGCGCAGGTTGTAGCCGATCTCGCCGGCCGCGCCGTGCCGGCCGGTCAGCACGGTGCCGCCGACGACGATCGCCGCGGCCAGGCCGGTACCGAGGTTGAGGTAGATGCCGGGGTCGCAGCCGGCCAGCGCGCCCCATTCGGCCTCGGCCTGGGCGGCCGCCTTCACGTCGGTGGCCAGCCGGACCTCGGCGCCGGCGAAGGCCCGGCGCAGCTCGTGCCCGAGCCGCAGGTCGCCCCAGCCGGGCACGGCCGGGGCCAACTGGACCCCGTCCTCGGTCGGGATGCCGAACGTGCACGCGCCGACCGCGGCGAGCCGGCGGCCGGGCGCGGCCCGGTCCACCAGCCGCTGCCCGGCCTCGATGCCAGCCGTCAGGTTGGCCTGCGCGCCGTCGGCGGCCACGGTCGGGATCGTCGCGTCGCCCAGCCGGACCCCGGTCGCGGCGTCCGCGACCGCGGCGGCGATCTTGCTGCCACCGAAGTCGAGGGCGAGGACGACCGGCGACAGCATCGGGGCTCCTCTGGCCGGTGGACCGGTTGGTTGTTAGGAAAGTAGACTTCCAATCATCCGACGGCAAGAGTTCTGGCAGGGTGGCCTTGGCATCGTCGGCGAGGAGGTCGACCGGGTGACATTGACCGGAGCTGGCTCGCCGGCACGGCAACAGCTGATCAGGGTGCTGAACGAGCAGCTGCTGCTCGACCACATCCGCCGGGTCGGCGAGGTATCCCGGCCCGACCTGGCCCGGATGTCCCGGCTGTCCAAGCCGACCGTCTCGCTCGCGCTGGCCAACCTGGAGCGGGCCGGGCTGATCCGCTCGTCCGGGGTGCGCACCGGGGCGCCCGGTCGGGCCGCGATCCTGTACGAGGTGCGGCCGGAGGCCGGTTTCGTGCTCGGCCTGGACGTCGGCAGCCAGTTCCTGCGCGGCGCGATCATCGACCTGGCCGGCACCCGGCGGGCCCAGCTCGAGCTGCGGGTACGCGCGGCCAGCGGCGCGCCCGAGCGGGTCGCCGCGCTGCGCCGGCTGGCCGACGACCTGCTCGCCGCCGCCGGGCTGACCGCCGCCGACCTGACCCAGACCGTCCTCGGCTGCCCCGGCGTCTACGACCCCCGCCGGGACGCGCTGGGCCTGGTCGGCGGGCTGCCCGGCTGGGAGAAGCCGACCGTGCTCACCGAACTGCGGTCCGCGTTCGGCGCCGAGCTGATGCTGGAGAACGATGTCGACGCGGCCGCGCTGGCCGAGCGCGCACACGGGCACGGCCAGGATGTGGACAGCTTCGCCTTCGTCTCGATCGGCACCGGCATCGGGATGGGCCTGGTGCTGGCCGGCCAACTGCACCGCGGCGCGCACGGCGCCGCCGGCGAGATCGCCTACCTGCCGGTGGCCGCCGCCGCCGACGAGGCGGACGCGTCCGACGCCCGTCGCCGCGGCAGCCTGGAAGCGGCCGCGTCCGCGGCGGGCATCGTCCGGGCCGCCCGCCGGGCCGGGATGCGTGGGCCGGTCTCCGCCCGGGCCGTGTTCACCGCCGCGGACCGCGGCGACGAACGCGCCCGCCAGGTGGTCGCCGCCGAGGCGCTGCTGGTGGCCAAGGCGATCACCGCGGTGGTCGCGGTCGCCGACCCGGAGCTGATCGTGCTCGGCGGTGGCGTCGGCCAGGCCGAGGGATTCCTCGCCGCGGTCGCCACCGAGCTACGCCAGCTCGCCCCGGTGCTGCCCGAACTGCGGGTCAGCGCGCTCGGCACCGCCGCCGTGGTCGACGGCTGCCTGGCCGCCGGCGTCGACCGGGCCTGGCAGATCGTGACCGCCGCGCTACCCCACCTCGCCCCAGCCGAGCTCGACCCCTGGACCCCCAACGGCACCCCACACCGCCGTTAGTGCCTCGCCCAGAAGCGTTGACGTCGTAGTCGTGCCGGTCGCCGGGGCGTGCGACGGCCTGGATTACGTAGCCAACGTTGGTTGACGCGGCACCAGGACACTCCCGAACAGGCGTCGGTCGCACCGGAGGCCGCCCGCCGCAAGTCGCCTGTGCGGTGGACGCGAACCGCCGCGGCCGCCGCTGCCGACGGCGGGGCGTTCGTCCCCGGTTGGCTCGATCTTGATCATCAAGCTCGGGTACGGAGGTCCAGCGAATCGCCGGCTCCTGGCGGAACCCTCCCGGCACCCTCGACTCGGCGGTCGGCGGTGACCAGGCGCGGGGTGGGTGGTGGCCGGCCGTCGGGCGGCACAGGCAGCGGTCGTCCGTGACCGGGTAGCGCGGTCGGCGGTGGTCGGTGGCCGGGGACCGGGTCGGTGACCGGTGGTGGTCGGGTGTCGTAGCTGCGGCCGGTGGGTGCGGTCCAGGTGAGCGCACCGTCACGGTCGGCGGAGACCGCCCAGCGGCCGCCATGCTTGAGCCGGTGGTGATGTCTACATAGCGTCGCCAAGTTCGCGGCCGTGGTGGGACCGTCCGGCCAGGCGATGACGTGGTCCAGGTCGCAGCGACGGGCCGGTTGTCGACAGCCGGGGAAGCGGCAGGTACCGTCCCGGGCCGTCACGAACCGGGCCAACGGTCGAGGTGGCCGGTAGCTGCGATGGCCGACATCGAGAATGGCACCCGTGGCCGGGTCGGTCAGGATCCGCCGCCACGTGCCGGTGGGATCAGCGGCGAGCTGCCGGGCCAGCCCAGCCGGAATCGGACCGTACCCAGCCAACTCCCCGGCAGGTCATCAAGCCCCAGCAACGTCGACGCCGCGACAGTCACCTGCACCAACGGAGCCAACGCCGACCGCCCGACCACAACCGCACCACCCGGCACCGCACCACCCGGCACTGCGCTGCCCGGCGCTGCGCTGGCCGGCGCCGTGCTGCCCGGACCTGCACTCATCGGCACCGCACTGTCCTGACCTGCACTCATCGGCACCGCACTCATCGGCACCGCGCCGGCGGCTGCCCCGCCGGCGACCGGCCCGTCGGCCGACACCGCGTCGGTCAGCGCCACACCCATCGCAGCGCCGATCGGCACCACCTCGGTCGGCACCACATCGATCGGCACCGCGCTGGTCGGGGCGGTCGTGATCGGCGCCACGCAAGTCGGGGCTGCGGTGGTCGGGGCCGCGCTGGTCGAGGCTGTGGTGGTCGGGACCGCACCGGTCGGGACCGCACTGGTCGGGGCCACACTGGTTGACGCCGCGCTGGTCGGGACCGCGCTGGTCGGGGGTGAGGTGGTCGGGGCTGCATGGGTTGGCAGGGCGTGGCGGGTGACGAGTTCGAGCAGGGCGTCGGCGCGGCGGGCATCCATCGGCACGTCGGCGGGGTGACCGGTACGACGGGCGTGCAGGTCGATCGCGGTGTAGACGGCACTGGCCGCGGGCGCGGGCAGCAGCGCCCACAGTTCAGCCATGCCGTCAGGCAGCGCGCTGACCGCGACGCGACGCCCGGCCGCGGCCCGCTCATGCCGAACCTGCCCGCCAGCCGGATCCACCGCCAACACCGCCCGGGCCACGCTCGCCCGCAACTGACCCACCGTCTGGGTGACCGCGCGGGGCAGCACCCGCGCCTCGACAGCAAGCGCAGCCGGCGGATCCAGGGTGCTGGTGCCCTCGGCGACCACCCGAGCCCTCGGCAGGTCAAGATCGCCAGCAGCCAACGCCGCGGCCGTACCAGGCAGCCGATCGGCCAACGTCACCGCCAACACCAGCCGGGCACCAGCCGCCAACCGGGACAGCCGCAACTCCACCGCCAGCTCATCCACCGCGAACTCGGACGCGCCCGCCAGCGGCCGCTCGCCGACCGACGGCGGCCGGGACCGCGCGAACTCCGCGATCAATGCCAACTGGCGGGCCTGCGCCCCGGCGATCTCCCGCTCACACGCCACGATCCGGTCCAGCAGGTCGTCGTGCGACGGGCAGCCGAGCCGGCGGTCGGTGCCGACCGCACCTATCGCCACCCCGCCGCCGTCTTCGTACATACGTTCGAATATACCAGGCCTGCCCCACCCAAACTCCGGACCACCGCCCCTGACCGTCGCGAGTGGACAGTCAGCCGCCCACCCGCTCAGCTAGTGCCTCGCCCAGAAACGTTGGCGCGGTAAGTGGGTCGGGTTGACCGGCCGGGCTGTGCTGTGGAGGCTGCCGGCCGAGGTGGTGGTGGCGCGGCAGCCTGAGGTGTTCGTGCGTGCGTTGGAGCCGGCGGAGGCGCAGCGGTTGGCGCAGATCACGCGGACAGTGCGGTTGCGGCGGGCGGGGATCGGGCTGGCCTCGTTCCAGGGCCGCAGCGCGGCCGAAGCTGGCGCGATGTTCGCGGCGTCGGCACAGTACGCGCGGGAGGTGATCCACGCGTTCAACGAGTCGGGGTTCGCGGCGCTGAGCCCAGAATGGAGCGGGCCGGCCGTGTCGGTTCGGCCCCGCGGTCCGGGAGATGGTCTGCCGGGCGGCCAAGACCCGGCCGCAGCAGTTGGGCCTGCCGTTCACGACCCGGAGCCTGACCAAGCTGGCCGGCTACCTCGGCGAGCACGCGCGGGTCGAGATCAGCGCCGGGTCGGTCCGCCAGATCTTGCGGAAGGGCGGGATCCGGTGGCAGGCGAGGAAGACGTGGAAGGCCGGCCGTGACCCGGACGTCACCGCGAAGATGGCCCGCATCCTGGCCCGGTACGACCGGCCACCGCCTGACGGGCCGGGCGCTATGCGTCGATGAGTTCGGACCGTTGAACCTGCGACCCAGGCCCGGCCGGCGCAGCTTCCTGGTGGTCCGGTATCAGGCCTGCCCCTCGGCACCCGGCGTCTCGCCGCCGCGGTCGGCCTGGGTCAGGAAGATCTCCTCGATCAGCTGCTTCGCGCGGTCCGGTACCGGCTCCGCCGGGAAGACCTCCGCACACAGCGCGAAGACCTCTGCGGCGCTGACCAGGCGAAGCCGCTCCACCAAGAACCGGAGGTCGCCAGCATCGCGAGGCCGGCCGGCGAGGACCTTCATCGCGAGCATGTGCTCAGGCGATGCCGCCGTCACCCGAAGACCCGGGTGGTCAAACACGCGAGCCGCCGCGGGGTCGCCGCCAGGCGCGACGTATGCGCTCGCCTGCTCATTGAGCCACCAGCCAGGCAGTCCGAACTCGTCGGCGACCGTGCGCGCTTCCTCCAGCACGACTCCATGGGGTGACGAAGAGCGCGTCGATGTCACGGGTGGAACGCCGAGCGTCGTAGGCCAATGCCATCGCGGCGCCGCCGAATACGTAGAGGTCGGCGACGACGCCGCGACGCTGAAGTCGCTCGCCCAACCGGCGCAGGACCGACTCCAAGGCGGCTCGGTCCAGAAGTGGGGGGTTCGGGCTGGTCACGCCACCTTCAAATTCTCCGGTGCGACGAAGATGCCGCGGCCGCGGAAGGCGGCGGGGGCGTGCACGAGCGCGTCGGCGCGGGCGAACGGGGTGTCGAACGGGAACCAGAACTGGCGCAGCCGGCGGCCGTAGGCCCAGTCCGCGGCGGCGTGCCCGTCCCGGGCGGCCAGGTGCTCGGCCAGCGCGGCGAGGAACACGTCCCACCGTTCGTCGCCGGTACCGGGCGGCTCCGCCACGAGCAACGCCGCCCGGACATCGGACGGCTCGTGCCGGTGCTCCTCCAGGAATTCGGCAACCAGCCGCCACCTGTCCGAGTCTGCCTCGGCCTCCGACAGGTAGCCGGCCAGCTCGACCAACGTCATCGGCCGATACGGAGTCACGTTCGCACCCCCGGTTGCTGCTGGCCGATCTTACTCCCAGCTCCGGAGGCACCATCCGGGTCGGTGCGTGCCGGCCGGTGCCGGCGGTCGGGGCGGGGTCAGCTGGCTACGAGCCAGACGACCACGGCGGCAGCGATCACCACTATGGCGGCGATGGTGACGATCAGGGTGACCGGGGCGCGCTTGGCGGCGGCCGGCTCGGCTTCCTCGCCGCGCTGCACGAAGGCGCGGAACATCTGGGTGTTCGCGATCGGGTCGTTGTCACGCTCAGGCATGGCCAGCACCTTAACGCGCTTGCTTGTGGCGCAGGCGCAACCACACGGAGTCACCGGATCGGGTGAGACAGCCACGCCGGCGGGCCGGGTTCGCCGAGCTTCCGGGCCTGGCTGTGCTGCCACCCGGGTCAGCACCACCCGGCCGGGACCTAGACGACGGTCTCCGCCAGCGTCTCCGGGGCGAACAGGTCGGCCGGGGCGAGCGCGGTGCGGGTGAGTCCCTGGGCGTGCAGGTAGCGCAGGAACGTACCCAGCGGGAGCTCGTTGGCCGGCAGGCCGTACGGCCAGTAGTCGGGGCCGAGGATGGCCCGGGTGCGGGCGACCTCCTCGGCCAGCCAGGGCAGCAGGTACGGAACGGCGGCGGTCTCGTCGATGCCGGCCATGGCCTGGCGGCGCGCCTGCTCGAAGGCCTTGAAGACCGAGCGGGCCAGCCAGCGGTGCCGTTCGTACAGCTCGCGGCGCAGCACCACCACGTGCATGATCGGGAAGATGCCGGTCCGCTGGTAGTAGCGGCGTTCCTCGGCGCCCGGGTCCGCGAACAGGCGGGCCACTTCGGGCCGGCCGGCCCGGACCGGCTCCGGCGTCCGGGGCGAGTAGAGCGCGTCGATCTCGCCGCTGACCAGCAGCTCGGCGAGGGTCTCGGTCGGCCCGATCGGGGCGATCCGCACGTCGGCCGGCAGCTCGACGGCGATCTTCTCGACCCGTCCCGGCCGGTGCAGCCCGCCGGTCCGGTAGGTCACCGAGGTCACCGGGACGCCGTGGTGCTCGGCCAGGATGCCGCGGATCCAGACGTTGGCCGTCAGCTGGTACTCGGCCAGGCCGACCGTGCGGCCGGCCAGGTCGGCCGGGCCGGCGATGCCGGCGGCGGTGTTCACGTAGATCCCGCTGTGCCGGAACATCCGGGACGGGAACGCCGGGATCGCGATGAACGGCGCGCCCCGCTCCAGGCTGATCACGTAGCTGGCCAGGGACAGCTCGGCCAGGTCGAACTCGGCGAACCTGGCCATCCGGAAGAACGTCTCCTCCACCGGCAGGTCCAGGTAGGTGAGGTTGACGCCCTCGATCCGGACGGTGCCGTCGCGCAGCCCCTCGGTCCGGTCGTAGTGCCCGCAGGCGAGCGTGAGATCGAGTCCGGCCACGACGTCTCCTGTTCGCACCGGGATCGGCCCAGCTGCCGGGGACGCCGGCTGACCACGGTTCCTGGACGGCTCCCGGCGCCGCGTCGACGTTGCGCGCAGTATGCACGAGACGGCGGCAAATGAGTGGACGGCAGGGCACGCGGTCGGCATGGTGCGGGGCATGCGGCAGGAGGACGTCTGGGACGCCGAAACGGCGCGGCGGTACGACACCCCCGGCGTCGGGATGTTCGCCGCCGACGTGCTGGGGCCCACGGTCGACCGGCTGGCCGAGCTGGCCGGGGACGGTCGAGCGCTGGAGTTCGCGATCGGAACCGGGCGGGTGTCCATACCGCTGGCCGGGCGCGGGACACCGGTCGCCGGGATCGAGTTGTCCCGCCCGATGCTCGAGCAACTGCGCGGCAAGGTCGACGAGCAGACGATCCCGGTGGTTGTCGGGGACATGGCCACCACCCGCGCCCCCGGCGAGTTCACGCTGGTCTACCTCGTCTTCAACACGATCTCCAACCTGCTGACCCAGGCCGAGCAGGTGGCGTGCTTTCGCAACGCCGCCCACCACCTGATTCCCGGCGGCCGGTTCGTCATCGAACTCTGGGTGCCGGAACTGCGGACCCTTCCACCGGGAAAGACGGCCACGGTCTTCGCGGCCGAACCCGGCTACCTCGGCCTGGACACCTACGACGTCCTGCACCAGCACGTCGTCTCCCACCACTTCAGCTTCGACGACGGCCGGAACGCCCGACTGTCCCGCAGCCCACACCGCTACATCTGGCCGGCCGAGCTCGACCTGATGGCCCAACTCGCCGGCTTTCACCTGGAAACCCGGCACGCCGACTGGACCGGCACCCCGTTCACCGCCGACTCCCCCGCACACGTGTCCGTATACCGCCTCCCCACCAACCCCGACCCCGGCCGCAGCTGACGTCGACCACCTGCGGACGCAGATCGCGCGCCGATCAGGTTTCCGCGCCGGGCCCGTCTGTACGGGTGAGATCGACTCACGGGAGGCTGGCACGATGCGGAAACTGATCTTCGGCATGAACGTGACCCTGGACGGCTACATCGCCGCGCCCGGCGACGACATCGGCTGGGGCGGGCCGAGCGACGAGCTGTTCCAGTGGTGGCTCGACCGGGAGTTGGCGATCGGGCTGTCGCTGTACGGGCGCAAGCTGTGGGAGACGATGAGCTCCCACTGGCCGACCGGCGACCAGCAGCCCGACGCCACCCCGGCGCAGATCGAGTTCGCGCGGAACTGGCGGGACACGCCGAAGGTGGTGTTCTCCTCGACGATCGACAAGGTCGACTGGAACACCCGCCTGGTCACCGGCGACGCGGTCGCGGAGATCACCCGACTCAAGGCCGAGGACGGCGAGCCCGATGAGGATCGGCGGCGCAACGCTCGCCGCGGCGGCCATGCGGGCCGGGCTGATCGACGAGTACGAGCTGGTCACCCATCCGGTCCTGGTGGGCGGCGGCACGCCGTTCTTCACCGCGCTGGACAGCTGGGTGAACCTGAACCTGGTGGAGACGCGGACGTTTCCCGGCGGCGTCGTGCTGACCCGATACGAGACGAGGCGATGAGCACGGGCCGAACGCTCGGCTCGTGCGGCCAGCGGGCTGGACCCGTCGACGCTGGGGACCTGGCTGATCACAGTGTCGGGGGCAGGCCCAGCCATGGTTTGTCGGTGGCGTCGAATCCGGTGAGCTCGGCGATCTTCCCGTCGACGATGCGCAGGACCGCGATGGCAAACAGCCGGTACTCCGGGTCGTCGGGGGTGCGGAGGTACAGCACGGCGGCAGGCATGCGGTTGACCGTCGTGGTGATACCGCGCCAGTCGTCGTAGCCACGCTGGAAGAGCCCATCGGAGACCCAGCCGTCCACCGCGTCCTTGGCCGTGCTGACCGAGGTTCCCGGCTCGGGCAGCATCGCGAAGCGCAGGTCGTCGCGCAGCAGGGACATCAGCCCGTCGAGGTCGTTGCGCTCATGGGCGTCGATATACGACTTCACCGCGCCGCGCTCGTCATTCGACAGCTCGTGAGTGGCGGGGCTTCGCCAGTCGAGGCGGCGGTTGGGCAGTTGCTCGCGCATCGTCACCCGCGCCCGCTGCAGTGCGCTGGTCACCGATGCGACGGTCAGCTCGAGGGCGTCGGCGGCCTTCGCCGCCGGCCAGCCGAGGACGTCGCGCAGGATGAACACCGCCCGCTGCCGCGGCGGCAGGTGCTGGACGGCGACGATGAACGCCAGCTCGATCGTCTCCCGCGCCACCACCGATTCCTGCGGGTCCTCGGGGAGCATCCGGTCGGGGTAGGGCTGCAGGTACAGCACCTCGGAGCCGGGGTCCGGCAGCTCGGCCGGTACGGGTGTGCGGTCGTTGCGCTTCTCCAGGAAGTCGAGGCAGGCGTTCGTCGCGATCCGGTACAGCCAGGTCCGCAGGGCCGCGTCGCCCTGGAACGACTCCCGCTTGTTCCACGCTCGCAGGAACGTCTCCTGCGTCAGGTCCTGGGAGTCCTCGTAGTTCGCGAGCATCCGGTAGCAGTGCACCTGCAGCTCACGCCGGTAGCGCTCGGTGATGAGCGCGAACCGCGCCGTGTCGGCTGAGCGGACCGCCGCGATGAACGCGGCCTCGTCGGCGCCCAGCAGTCTGGCGTCGGTCATGGTCATCGATCCTTCCACCGGTGCGCGCGGGCTGACCAGAACTCACGACGACGTGGCGGAGGATTTCTGATCGGTGCAGCCGCTGACACCGGGCCCGCCGCCACCACCGCCGCAGACCCCGATCACCGACCGGTCACAAACGACAACCTACTTGCCGGCCGGGATGCTGCGGGCGAGCTTGACGAGCTCGCGGGGGTCGAGGGTGCGGGAGATGGACTGGATTCGGAACGTCCTGGTGCCGTCGGTCCAGCGCAGCTCGACCCAGTCGGGGGCCGGCCGGTAGCGGATCAGTGTGCCCTGGTGGCCGGCGATCTTCGGGCGGTCGAGGATGTCGTAGCGCCAGCCGGGCTTGTCCAGGTCGGTGCCGACGTCGGGGCCGCCTATCAGCAGCAGGATGAAGTCCTGGCCCTGGCCGGCCAGGTTGACCGCGTCCGGACGGTCGGCCAGGCCGAGCGTGTAGCCGGACGGCACGTAGGTCGGCAGCCTGAAATCCGGACCACCCCTGATCGCCACCTTCCGTCCGGTCGCCTCGTCGATCATCGGCTCCCCACCGTACGGCCGCGGCAGCGACAGCTGGGTCTCGGCGTTGCGGGCGATGCTGATGCAGTCGGCGCCGTGCGAGCCGGGGGTCCACACGGCCAGGTGCCAACTGCCGCCGGCCAGCCAGGCAACGCCCTTGCCGGGCCCGTCGCAGTCGCCGGTTATGAACTGGGCGGTGAGCTGCTGGCCGCGGACGAACACCTGGCGCACCTCGCTCAGTTGCGAGGCCGGCGGGTGGGACGGCACCCCGGCGGCGTCGGACCCGCCGGGCAGCGCCATCGGAACCACCACCGCGGCGGCACCGAGGGCACCGGCGGCCGCGCCCACGGCAGCCAGCCGGTGTATCCGGCGGCGGGCCTGCCCGCGCCGGCGCACCGTCTCGTACCGCTCGGGCGGTGCCGCCGGCGGGGTGGCCCGCTCCCGGAGCGCGCCGCGCAACTGCTGCTCGACGTCGGTCATCGCACGGTCCTCTCATCGGCGGCCCGGTCGGCCGCGGCGGTGCCGGCCAGCTCCGCGCGCAGCGTCGCCAGCGCCTTGGACGCCTGGCTCTTCACCGTGCCCGGGCTGCAGCCCAGCACACCGGCTATCTCGCGTTCGCTCAGATCCTCGTAGTAGCGCAGCACGATGACGGCGCGCTGCCGGCGGGGCAGCCGGCCGAGCAGCCGCCAGATCGCGTCCCGGGCGTCGACCGCGGGTGCCGGGTCGGGCACCTGCGCCACCAGCGAGCCGGCCGGCTCGGGCAGCGCCCCGCTCGGCAGCTCACCGCGCCACATCCGCCGCCACCAGGCCAGGTACTCGTTCAGCAGCACCCGCCGGACGTACGGCTCCGGGGCGCCCTCGATCCGCCGCCAGGCCAGCCAACTGCGCACCAGCGCCGACTGCAGCAGGTCCTCGGCCCGGGCCCAGTCCTGGGTGAGCAGGTAGGCGGTGGACAGCAACGCCTGCGACCGGCCGGCGACGAACGCCTGGAACCCGTCATCGTCAACCACGACCCGCCCTCCCAACGCCTACTGCCTGCTGGGATGCGACGGCGGCCCCGATCGGTTGCCCACCCCGGGCAACCGCTCCGGGCGGCCGACCGCGCCGGGGCGGACCTGCCCCGGGCCCGGCCGGGTTCGGCCGGCGGCGGGGCGGT
Source organism: uncultured Actinomycetota bacterium (assembly GCA_963714145.1). Taxonomy (GTDB): domain Bacteria; phylum Actinomycetota; class Actinomycetes; order Mycobacteriales; family CADCTP01; genus JBBWZH01. The sequence continues at coordinate 2,602,197 of OY970235.1, forward strand.
CAGGTACGGGCCGGCTGTTGGTTCTCTGTCCTATCTGGACGGACGGTGGGTGGGGTGAGGGCGCCGGCGATGGCGGCCGCGGCGCCGGCCAGCCAGCTGGCGATGACCGGCTGCGGGTCGGGCAGGTTGGCCTCGGCGACGGCGAGCACCGGCGCCGGCACGGCCGCGCCGAGTTCCAGCAGCAGCGGCCGCAGGTGCGCCTCGCCGGCCGGCAGGTGCGCCGGGCTGGCGGCCGTGGTGATCCCGACGGCGACCGTGCCGGCCAGTGCCTGCGGCGGCAGGTCGTCCGCGAACACCTTCAGCAGGCCGGTGTAGGCGCCCTTGTAGGTCGGGCTGGCGATCACCAGCAGCCGGGCCGCCCGGGCCTGGTCGAGCGCGGCGGCCCAGGCCGGGCCACGGCCGAGCGGGTCGGCTGTCAGGCCGCCGAGGTCGACGGTGACCACCGCACCGGACGGCGCGGCCGTACCGAGCGCATCGAGCAGGGCGGCCGCGGTGGCTCGGGCCAGCGCCAGGGTCCGCGACTCCGGCTTGGGATTCCCGACCAGGACCACCGTCCCGGCCGGCCGCGGGCCTGTCATCCGAGCACCGGATCCGAGTCTGTCCACATGCGACGGTCAGCCTCCTGGGACGCGCCGGGGCAGCCGGCGGCGCCCCCGGCGGCGGGGTGGGGAAACAACGGCGAAATAAGCGGGTCACCGGCTACAGGCCGACGACCACACCCGCCCGAAGTCGATGTAGTCGCGCGTCGTCAGGCGCAGGGTGACCCGCATGGGTCAACTGCAACACGCCGGGTCGCGGCGGGTCAAGTAGCGGTCGCGGTCCGCTACCGCAGACGATTCGAGCTTCGCGGTCACAAGGGCATTGACAACGGCGCGGTCGCCCTGTGAGGGTCGGTTCATGCGGCCGGACACGATCCTCGTCGCTCGCGTCTACCTCGACCTGCGTCGGAGCGCGAGCGCGATCTGTCGTCGCACCAGCCGGCACTGAGCCGGCCGGGCCAGCGCTGCCGCCGGCCGTCCTGACACCCACGCTGCCCTGTCGGCGGCGGTCGCTCGCACCGGCCGCCGCCAGCCGGTCGCGCCGCCGCGACTGCAGTGTCGCTACTTCTCCGTTCGCCGGAGTGTGTATGTCCACACTGGACTCCGGGATCGCCGCGCCGCCGCCTGCCGTCGGCCCACTGGCGCCGCCCCCGCTGCCCACCGCCCCGTCATCGTCCACATCAGACTCGCCACCGGCCGCGCCGCGGGCCCGCGGCGGCCGGCTGCCCCGCGGGCTGGCCCGGTCGGTCAGCCCGGTTGCCGCGGTGCTGCTCTGGCAGCTGGCCAGCAGTACCGGCGTCCTGCCGGCGCGACTGCTGGCCGCGCCCAGCACGGTGCTGCGCAGCGGCTGGGAACTGATCAGATCCGGCCAGCTCGGCGAGGCGCTGCTGGTCTCGCTGCAGCGCGTCGTCGTAGGGCTGGTGCTCGGGCTCGCCATCGGCCTGACCCTCGGCCTGCTCACCGGCCTGTCCCGCTGGGGCGAGCTGCTGCTCGACCCGATCGTGCAGGCGCTGCGGACGCTGCCGTTCCTCGGCCTGATCCCGCTGTTCATCCTCTGGTTCGGGATCGGTGAGACACCGAAGATCGCGCTGGTGGCGCTCGGCGTGACGTTCCCGATCTACCTGAACACGTTCGCCGGCATCCGCGGCGTGGACGCGCGGCTGATCGAGGCCGCGGCCACCCTCGGTCTGGGCCGCAGCCAGCGCTGGGTGCACGTGGTGCTGCCGGCCGCGCTGCCCAGCATCCTGGTCGGGCTGCGTTACGCGCTCGGCATCGCCTGGCTCTCGCTGATCGTCGGCGAGCAGGTCAACGCGACGGCCGGGCTCGGCTACCTGATCAACGACGCCCGCGAGTTCCTGCGTACCGACGTGGTCGTGGTCGGTCTGCTGGTCTACGCGGCGCTCGGGCTGGCCACCGACGCGGCGGTCCGGCTGCTGGAGAGGAGGGCGCTGGCATGGCGGCAGAGCTTCGTTCCGTCCTGACCGGCGGCTCCGGTGCGGGCGCGACCGCCGGACCGGGCCACGGCTCCGGCGAGTCCGTCCGCGCCGGGCTGACCGCCGAGCCGGACCCGGGTGCCGTCCGGGTGCGCGGGCTGCGCCGCGCCTTCGGCGACCGCACCGTCCTCGCCGGGCTCGACCTGGATCTCGAACCCGGCCGGTTCGTCGCGTTGCTGGGCCGCAGCGGCTCGGGCAAGTCGACGCTGCTGCGGGTGCTGGCCGGGCTCGACCCGGCCGCCACCGGCCAGGTGCGCACCCCACGCCGGGTCTCCGTGGCGTTCCAGGAGCCGCGGCTGCTGCCCTGGAAGCGGGTCGCGGCGAATGTCGCGTTGGGACTCGACGACCCCGACCCGGCGGCCCGGGCGCAGGAGGCGCTGGCCGAGGTCGGCCTGTGGGAACTCGCGGACGCCTGGCCGCTGACCCTCTCCGGCGGCGAGGCGCAACGGGCCGCGCTGGCCCGCGCCCTGGTCCGCCGGCCGGACCTGCTGCTGCTGGACGAGCCGTTCGGCGCGCTGGACGCGCTGACCCGGATCACCATCCACGACCTGGTGCTGGCGCTCTGGATCACCCGCCGGCCGGCCGTGCTGCTGGTCACCCACGACGTGGACGAGGCGCTCGCGCTGGCCGACCGGGTGGTCGTGCTGGCCGGCGGGCGGATCGCCGACGACGTGACCGTCGACCTACCGCGCCCGCGCGACCGCACCGGCACCGGCTTCGGCCAGCTACGCCACCGCCTGCTCACCGACCTCGGCGTCCCGCTCGCCGGCCGGCACTGAGCCGGCCGGCACCGCGCCGTCCAGCACCCACCCACCCACCCACCCGACCCGTGACCTCGCGAGCGAAGGACCTCCGCCATGCCTGCGTCCAGATCAACCAGAAGACCGAATCGGACCGCGCGCCGGGTGGCGCTGATCGCCGGGGTGGTGATCGCGGTCATCGGCGCCACCACCGCCTCCGTGCTGGGGCTGCGCTCCAGCGCGGACACCGGCTCGGCCCCGAAGGGCGCGCTGACGTTGCGGGTCGGCGACCAGAAGGCCGGCTCCCGGGCGGTGCTGGCCGCCGCCGGCGAGCTCGAGAATCTCCCGTACAAGATCGAGTGGAGCCAGTTCGCGTCCGGGCCGCCGCTGCTGGAAGCGCTGAACGCGGGCGCGATCGACATCGGCGGCACCGGCGACACGCCGCCGATCTTCGCCGCCGCGGCCGGCTCGAAGATCGCGCTGGTCGCCGTCACCCGCTCGGTGCCGACCGGCTCGGCGATCCTGGTGCCGAAGGACTCCCCGATCCGGTCGCTGGCCGACCTGCGCGGCCGGAAGATCGCGGTGGCGAAGGGATCGTCGGCGAACTACCACCTGCTCGCGGCGCTGCGGGCCGGCGGCCTGACCGTGCCGGACGTGACCCCCACCTACCTGGCCCCGGCCGACGCGCTCGGCGCGTTCAGCTCCGGCACCGTCGACGCCTGGGCGATCTGGGACCCGTACACCGCTATCGCGCAGGCGCAGACCGGCGCCCGGGTGCTGGTCGACGGCAAGGGCCTGATCAGCGGCCTCGGCTTCCAGGTGGCCGCGCCGGCCGCGCTGGCCGACCCGCAGCGGCAGGCCGCGATCGGAGACTACGTCGTCCGGCTGGCCCGGGCCCGGCTGTGGGCCGACGGGCACCGCGACGACTGGGCGACGACGTGGCCAAGGAGGCCGGAATTCCGCGTGCGGTCGCGCTGGTTTCGGTTCAGCGGGCGCAGCAGCGGCCGGTCCCGATCGACGACGCGGTGATCAAGGAGGAGCAGACCGAGGCGGACGCGTTCAGCACCGCCGGGCTGATCAAGGGCAAGGTCGACATCGCCGCGCTGGTCGACCGCCGGTTCAACGCGGCCGTCGAGGCAGCCGCCCGCAAGTCCTAAGTGGACATATCTGGTCGAGGAGACGCCATGCCCTTGCAGGTGCACTGGTTCCTGCCGACCTCCGGTGACAGCCGGGAGATCGTCGGCTTCACCCACCGGGAGGCGGTCGGCGGCGGGGTCACCGAGGTGCAGCGACCACCGGACATCGACTACCTGGCCCAGATCGCCCGGGCCGCCGACCAGCTCGGCTACACCGCGGTGCTCACGCCGACCGGCACCTGGTGCGAGGACGCCTGGCTGACCACGGCCGCGCTGCTGCGGGAGACCCGGCGGCTGAAGTTCCTGGTGGCGTTCCGGCCCGGCTTCCTCTCGCCGACGCTGGCCGCCCAGATGGCGGCGACCTACCAGCGGCACTCCGGCGGCCGGCTGCTGCTGAACGTGGTGACCGGCGGAGACATCGAGGAGCAGCGCCGGTTCGGCGACTGGCTCGACCACGACCAGCGGTACGAGCGCACCGACGAGTTCCTCAGCATCGTCCGCGGCGCCTGGTCCGGTCGCCCGTACGACTTCGAGGGCAGCCACTACCGGGTGGCCGGGGCGGTCGTGCCGCGGCCGCCGGACCCGGTGCCGGCGGTGTTCTTCGGCGGCGCCTCCCCGGCCGCCGAACGGGTCGCCGCCCGGCAGGTGGACGTCTACCTGGCCTGGGGCGAGCCGCCCAACCAGATCGCCGAGCGGCTGGACCGGGTCCGCGGGCTGGCCGCCGACGCCGGCCGGCGGCTGCGGTTCGGCATCCGGCTGCACGTGATCAGCCGGGACACCGCGGCGCAGGCCTGGGCGGTCGCGGATCGGCTGCTCGCCGCGCTCGACCCGGCCGCGATCGAGGCCGCGCACCAGCGCTACAGCACCGCCGACTCGGTCGGTCAGCAGCGGATGGCGGCACTGCACGGCGGCCGGACCGACCAGCTGGAGATCTACCCGAACCTGTGGGCCGGCTACGGGCTGGTCCGCGGCGGCGCCGGCACCGCCCTGGTCGGCAGCCACCAGGAGGTCGCGGACCGGATCGAGGAGTACCACGCCCTCGGCCTGGACCACTTCATCCTGTCCGGCCAGCCGCACCTGGAGGAGGCGTACGAGTTCGGCGAGGGCGTGCTGCCGCTGCTGCGCGCCCGTGGCCTGCTGGCCGCCGACGGCGCCGACCCCAGCTACGCCGAGCCGGCCCTGGCCGGGGTCCGATGACCATCCAGGACATCGTCCCGCCGGATACCCGCAACGGCCGCGCGCCGGCCTCGGCGGCGCCGGCCGCCGAGGCCGGCCCGGCCGCGGGCGGCGCCGGCCCGGGCGGCCTGGCCGGCCCGGCCCCGGGCGGCTCAGCGGCGGGCGGCTCGGCGGCGGGCGAGGAGTTCCGGGCGGCGTTCCGCCGGTTCCCGGCCGGGGTGGCCGTGGTCAGCGCGCTGGCCGGCGGCCGCCCGGCCGGGTTCACCGCGACCTCGCTGGTGTCGGTGTCGCTCGACCCGCCGCTGGTCTCCTTCTGCGTCGGCCTGCAGGCGTCCTGCTGGCCGGCCATCCAGGCCGCTGAGCACTTCGGCGTGAGCATGCTCGCCGCGCACCAGGAACCGGTCGCCCGCCGCTTCGCGACCAGCGGCATCGACCGCTTCGCCGGCACCGGCTGGCACCTCGACCCACCCGGCGTCCCGCTGCTGGACGACGCCGCGGCCTGGCTCACCTGCCGGATCGAGCACCGGCTCCCGGTCGGCGATCACACCCTCGTGATCGGCCGGGTGCTGCGCGCCGCCGCGTCCGCCCAGACCGCCCCGCTGATCTACCACACCGGCCGCTACCTGCGCCCCACCTGACCGCCCCACCTGACTCCCCCAGCCGGCCGCCGCGCGCTGGCCGTCCCGGGGCCGGCCACCGCCGGCAGGGTGCGCGGTCGGGCGGCGGGCCTGCCCGTTCGGGCGACGCGGGGGTACCGCCGGCACGGCTGGCCTAGCGTCGGACCACCGCGGCCTGGTCAAGACGTTCATCGCTCCATCGGGCTCGCAGCGGGGCGATTGCTAAGCGGAGCAACCTCCGCTTAGGGTGGGGTGGTGTGGAGGACGGTCCTCCGCGCCACCCCACTGACGTACCGGAGCCGACCGTGACCAGTACCCCGTTCTTCGAGCAGTCCGCAGCGCCGGCACCAGCCCGGTCCACCCGGCTGGCCGGCACCGTCGCGCTGGTGACCGGCGCCTCCAGCGGGATCGGCGCGGCCACCGCCGCGACCCTCGCCGCGCAGGGTGCCGCGGTGGCGCTGGCGGCCCGGCGCAAGGACCGGTTGGACGCGCTCGCCGAGGAGATCCGCGGGCAGGGCGGGACCGCGCTGGTGCTGGAGTCGGACGTGACCGACGAGCGGCAGGCGGCGGACGCGGTCGAGCGGACCGTCGCCGAGCTGGGCCGGCTGGACACGCTGATCAACAACGCCGGCCTGATGCTGATCGGCCCGGTGCAGGACGCGCCGCTGACCGAGTGGCAGCGGATGGTCGACCTGAACGTGCTCGGCCTCCTCTACTGCACCCACGCCGCGCTGCCGCACCTGCTCCGGGCCGCCGCCGACGGCCCGCGGCAGGTGGCCGACCTGGTCAACGTCAGCTCGGTGGCCGGCCGCGTCGCGCGGTCCGGGCGGGGCGTCTACAACCTGACCAAGCACGGGGTCGGGGCGTTCAGCGAGTCGCTGCGGCAGGAGGTGACCCGGCGGCACGTGCGCGTCTCGCTGGTCGAGCCGGGCGTCACCGCGACCGAGCTCGCCGACCACAACCGGGCCGAGGTGATCGAGGCGATGCGCGGCGCCTTCGCCGGCATCCAACCGATGCACGCGCAGGACATCGCCGACGCGATCGCCTACATCGTCACCCGCCCCCGGCACGTCGCGGTCAACGAGATGCTGATCCGCCCGACCGAGCAGGAGTAGGAGCGACAGCCGGCGGCCGGCCGGCCCGGCGGTCGAACTCGGCCGTCGCGTAGCTCGGGTAGGCCGGGCCGCCGGCGGTGAGATCCAGCCCGGCGGTCACGAACGGGCGGTCCGCGCCGGTCACCGCCAGCACTTCCCCGGACGGGCTGATGATCCAGCCCTGGCCGCCGAAGTCACCACCCCCGCCGGCCCGGTTGGCCGACACCGAGTAGGCGCCGCTGCCCATGGCGGCGGCCCGGCCGGCGACCAGCCAGCGCTCGTTCCAGCCGGTGGTGGTGGCCCGCGGGGTCAGCAGCAGCCGGGCGCCGGCCTGGCCGAGCGCCCGGGACCGCTCGAACAGCCACAGCTCCGAGCAGATCGCCACCCCGGCCAGGGTCGGCCCGACCGGCAGCACGGCCGGCGCCGCGTCCCCGGGGGTGAACCAGGCCGTCTCGTGGTAGCCCGGCTCGGCCGGCAGGCACACCTTCTCGTGCAGCCGGCGCAGCTCGCCGTCCGAACAGAGCACGGCCTCGTTCACCCGCCGGCCGGACCGCTCGGCCAGCCGGGTGGTGAGCACGGCGGCCGGCGCCAGTTCCGCCAGCCGGGCCAGCCAGCTCCCCTGGCCGGCGACGGCCGCCGCCCACACCGCCGGGTCGAACCGGTCGGCGGCCGGCAGCCAGGGGCAGAACGCCAGCTCCGGCAGCACGACCAGGTCCGGACGGTCCCGCCCGGCGGCGGCGGCCAGCGCGGACCAGGCATCGACCCAGGCGGCGGCGGGGTCGGGCAGCTGGCACACCATCACCCGCACGTCACCCTCCGTCCGGCGGCCGGTCGCGGACGAAGTTCGGCCGCAGCTCGCGGTTGGAGTATTGCTGATGGAACACCGGCGTCGCGGACGCCGAGATCGGCGGGATCAGCCAGGCCCACTCGGCCTCGACGTCCCGGCCGCGGCGCTGCTCGGCCAGCGTGTACTGGTGGAACCGCCCGGTGGCGGCGTGGTGGTCGTCGATCCGGATGCCGGCCTGGTCGTACGACCAGAGCACCGCCGCGGTCAGCTCGACCAGCGCGCGGTCCCGCCAGAGCGTGCGGTCGGCGCCGGTGGGCAGGCCGAGCCCGGCGGCGATGTCGGGCAGCAGGTTGTAGCGGTGCGGGTCGGTGAGGTCGCGGGCGCTCACCTCGGGGGCGACGTACCAGCCGGTGAACGGGGCCATCGGGTACCGGATCCCGCCGATCAGCAGGGTCATGTCGCTGACCGTCGGGAAGCCGTACCAGCGCAGGCCGAGCGCGGCCAGGCCGGGCCGGTCCGGGTGCCTGATCGGCACCTCGAAGGCCAGTTCCGGGGCGAGGTCGTGGGCGGTGACCCGGCCGTCCGCGGTCTCGATCAGCAGCGGCAGCAGGTCGAACCGGCCGGGTTCGGCCGGCGCCCAGCCGCACCGTGCGGCCAGCTCGGTCAGGTCGGCGGCGGCCGGGTCGCCGAGCACGGTGCCGTCCGGCTGGCGGTGCCCGGCGTACCCGACCAGCTGCCGGTTGTGCAGCCGCGGGCCGGGCCCGGGCCGGCCGTCCGGGGCGAAGATGGAGATCGCGGGGCGGATCCGGCCGCCGTTCGCGGCCCAGCGCAGGTGGTCGAACAGCGCGTCCCGCAGCTCGGCCGGGTGGCTGAGCCGCCGGCGGTCCCGGACCGTCAGCGAGCGCCAGTACAGCTTGCCGACGCACCGGGTGTGGTTGCGCCAGGCCTGCTTGGCGCCGAAGGTCAGCTCGGCCCCGGTATGCGTGTAGCTGCCGGTCTCGGCCAGCTGGGCGTGCACCTCGTCCAGCCGGGCCCGCCGGTCCAGGTCGGCCAGCCCGGCCGCGGCGGCGTACTGCTCGAAGAAGTCGGCCACTTCGGCCGGGTCCGGCTCCGGCGGTTCGCCGCCGGCCAGCGACCCGCGCGGCGGCGGCACCGCCGCCCCGACCGGGCAGCCCGGCACCGGCCCGACCCCTTCGTTGGACATGGTCGCCGGCCTCCAGGCATCAACGGGGTGGGTGAGCCGAGACCACGCAGCCGGTTGCGGGGCAGGTAGTACCGCGTTCCCATCGCGGCCGGCACCTTCCGCTGGCGGCGCGGGTTCGGCGCTGCGGTCTGGGCAGGTCCAGCGCGGATGCTGTCAGCCGGCGGTGGCCAGATCGTGGTCGAATTGTAGCTGAGTTGCGACTGCCCGACTGGGCAGACATCGGCACATACCCTGCTGACAAGCCAGTTCGCATAGCTAATCGGGCCGTAGCGGTGCAGGCGCGGCGTCATCTGTGCATGGCGGCACATGCGCGGTCCCGGATCGTCGCGCCCGCGCGGTCGTCGCACGCCGGCGGCCGGCAGGGCTTCCGGGAACAGCCATCGCGTGTTAGGAACGGGGCGGATCGGTCAAACGGCGCGTTGCGGCGTCGCGCTATGCCACGAAGAGGGCTGGTAACCATGGTCGGAATCCATCGCGCGCCGCCCGTCCGGCTCGCCGCACTGACCGCACTCGCCGCCACGATCGCCATCGGCGGCTCGGCATCGACCGCCGCCGGCGCCCCGGCACCCCCGGCCGGCGCTGACGCCGCGACCGCCGGCCGCGGCGCGACCGCCGTCTGGGCGGCCTCGCTGGAAGGCGTGCACGGCGTCTCGCCGGACGTCACGGTGCGGCAGATCGAGCGGGTCTCGGTCGCGGCCAGCTCGCTGCGGGTGCGGGTGGGCAACCCGTTCGGCCAGACGCCGGTCGTCATCCGCGAGGCCTGGCTGGGCCGGACCCTCGCGCCGGGCACGGCCCAGCTCCTGCCCGGCACCAACCACCGGCTCACCTTCGGCGGCGCCACCCGCGTCACCCTCGCGCCGGGCGAGTCCCGGTTCAGCGACGCCGTGCCGCTGAGCGTGCCCGCCCAGCAGGACGTCGCGGTCAGCATCTACGCCCCCGGCAGCCCGGTGAACGACCACACCTTCCCGCCGTTCCCGGCCGACCCGCCGGCGACCTACATCGGCACCGGTGGGAACACCGCGGCCGACCCGTCCGCCCGCGCGTTCCCGTCCGCGCCGGTGATCCCCGGCAACAGCTCCAGTACCGCGACCGGCTACCACCCCGGCCAGACCTGGTGGTCGGACCTGCTGGTGGCCGGGCACGCCGAGGCCCGCGGCACGCTGGTCACGCTCGGCGACTCGATCACCGATGGCTACCAGGCCCTCGGCCCGCCCGGGCAGCGCTGGACCGACGTGCTGGCCGTACGGCTGAACGAACTGCCGGCCCGGCGCCGGCTCGCGGTGGCGAACGCCGGGATCTCCGGCAACACGGTCAGCATCCAGCCCAACCCGTACGACCCGACCGGGCAGTGCTGCGGGCCGCCGGCGCCGCAGCGGCTGGACCGCGACGTGCTGGCCGTCCCGGGCGTCCGCACGGTGTTCCTGCTGGAGGGCACCAACGACATCGGCGGCGGGGTCAACGCCGCGCCGGCGCCGGCCAGCCAGGTGATCGCCGCGATGGCCGGGATCGCCCGCCGGGTGCACGCCCGCGGCCTGCGCATCGTGGGCGCGACCGTGCTGCCGATGTGCATGCCCGCCGGCGGCCCGCAGGAGGCCGCGCGGCAGGCCGTCAACACCTGGATCCGGACCAGCCGGGCCTTCGACGGGGTGGTCGACTTCGACGCGGTGCTGCGTGACCCGGCCGACCCGACCGTGATGGTCGCCGACCTGCGGACGGACTGCTACCACCCGAACGCGGCCGGCGACGCCCTGCTCGGGGCGGCCATCCCGCTCGGCCTGCTCGGCTGATCCCCGGGGCAGTCGCCGGGGCGGCAGCCCGGGCCGGCCGGCCCCGCCGCACCTGGGCCGGCCGGCTCAGCTGCCGGGTCCGACCGGCCCGACCGGCCCACGTCCGGGCTGCCGCTGGGCCGATACGCTCCGGTTATGTCGTCACCGGTCCAGCCTGGTACCAAGGTGGACGATCGGCTACGCCGGATCGAATCGGTCACCGAGACCACGCTGGCCTACCTGAGCGTCGAGGAGCTGCTCGACGAACTGCTGGACCGGGTCCGCGAGCTGCTGGACGGCGACACCGCGGCGGTGCTGCTGCTGGACACCGCCTCCGGGCAGCTGGTGGCGACGGCGGCGAAGGGCATCGAGGAAGAGGTCCGGCAGGGGGTCCGGATCCCCCTCGGCAAGGGGTTCGCCGGCCGGATCGCCGCCGAGCGGCGCCCGGTCAGCATCGAGCTGGTCGACCACAGCAACGTGCTGAACCCGATCCTGCGGGAGAAGGGCATCCGGTCGCTGCTCGGGGTGCCGCTGATCGCCGGCGGCACCCTGGTCGGCATCATGCACGTCGGCACGCTGCACCCGAGGCTGTTCACCGCGGAGGATGTCAGCCTGATGCAGCTGGTGGCCGACCGGGTCGCGCTGGCGGTGCAGGCCCGGCTGTCGGCGGCCGAGATGGCCAGCGCGGTGGTGCTGCAACGCGGTCTGCTGCCCGGCGCGCTGCCGGCCGTGCCGGGCATCGAGCTGGGCGCGCGGTACGTGCCGGGCCATGCCGGCGGCGTCGGCGGCGACTGGTACGACGTGTTCACGCTGCCGTCCGGTGACCTGGGCGTGGTCATCGGCGACGTGGTGGGCCGCGGCCTGCGCGCCGCCGTCGTGATGGGCCGGCTGCGCAGCGCGCTGCGCGCGTACGCGCTGGAGAGCGACGGCCCGGCCGAGGCGCTGATCCGGCTGGATCGGATGATGCTGCACTTCGAGCCGGAGATGATGGCCACGGCGTTGTACGCGGTGACCGACCCGTCGTTCGAGCGGCTGCATGTCTCGGTCGCCGGGCATCTGGCGCCGGTGCTCGCCCCGGTCGGCGGCCCCGCGACGGTCGCCGAGCTCCCGATCGACCCACCGCTGGGCGTCCGCGCCGGGCTGCGCCGCCGGTCCACCGCGGTCGACCTGTCGCCCGGCGGGGTGGTCTGCTTCTACACCGACGGCCTGGTGGAACGCCGCGACCGGGCGCCGGACGAGGGCCAGGCCCGGCTGCGCGCCGCGGTCACGGCCGGGCCGCCGGAGCAGGTGTGCGCGACCGTGATGACCCGGATGGTCGGCGCCGAGCCACCCGGCGACGACATCGCGCTGCTGGTGCTGCGCCGGCAGGCCCGCGACGCGGTCAGCCCGCTGGCCAGCACCATGCCGGCCCGGCCGCATTCGCTGCGGGCGATCCGGGCCGAGGTGGGCCGGTGGCTACGGGCGGTCGGCGCCACCCCGGCCGACATCGTCGACCTGCAGGTCGCGATCGGCGAGGCCTGCTCCAACGCGGTCGAGCACGCGTACGGCGCCACCGGCGGGATGCTGACCGTCCGGCTCAGCATCGAGGAGTCCACGGTGGTCGCCGAGATCAGCGACGCCGGCAGCCTGGCGGCCGGAACGGACCGGCAACAACGGCCGCGGCCTGGCGTTGATCCGCGAGCTCACCGACGCCGCCCGGATCGAGCACCGGCCCGGCGGTACCACCGTCACCATCCACCGGCGGCTCGGCCGATGATCGACCCCGCCGTGCGGGTGCGGACCGCCGACGGTGGCCGCACCGTGCTGATCGCGGTCAGCGGCGACATCGACCTGGCGACCGCGCCCGGCGTCGAGGCCGACATCCTCGCCGCCATCGGCAACGACGCGACCACTGTGACCGTCGACCTGACCGAGGTCGGGTACCTGGACAGCGCCGGCCTGCGCGTCGTGTTCCGGCTGGTGACCCGGCTGGCTGAACTCCGCACCACGCTCGACCTGGTCGCGCAACCGGGCTCGATCAGCCGCCGCGTGATCGAACTCTCCGGTTTCACCGCCCTCGGCACGCTGCGCCCGTAGCCGGTCGGGCCAGCGCCGCGGGTGGCGCGACCCGGGGCGGTGACTATGCCAAGCCGAGCCAATCGATAGGCCTCGATCGTCACAAAGTTGTGACATGAGTAGCGGTCGAGCGGCATGGTGGGCTTCTCCGTCCCGGAATGGGTGGTTCACATGCTGAGAAGAGCGGGCTTGGTCGGGTTCGTCGCGGCGGTCGCGATCTGCGTGCCGGCGGTGCCGGCCACGGCGGCCGGCTGGACCCAGGTGCCGACACCGGAACCGGCCGGCAGCGACTACAGCACGCTGCCCGGGCTGGTCACGGTGTCGCCGGCGGAGTCGTGGGCGGTCGGCTTCACCCGCAGCGCGACCGCGACCGTGTTCCGCCCGCTGATCGAGCGCTGGACCACCGCGCAGGGCTGGCGGCTGGCGACCCCGGCGGCCCTCCCGGCCGGCACCGACGCCCGGTTCGCCGCGGCGGCGGCCACCGCGCCCACCGACGTCTGGGCGGTCGGCCAGACGTTCGACAGCGCCTTCACCTCACACGGCTTCATCCAGCACTGGAACGGCAGCAGTTGGCAGCGGGTCGCCCCGGCCGCCGGGGAGCCGGCCGGAACCGCGCTGCTCGGCGTGGCCGCGCTGTCGGCGAGCAACGCCTGGGCGGTCGGCTTCGCCCGCGACCCGGCCACCTTCGACGAGGCGACCGTGGTGGAGCAGTGGGACGGGGTGGCCTGGCGGCTGGTGCCGACACCCGATCTCGGCACCACCGCACGGTTCAGCGCGGTGGCGGCGGTGTCGGCCACCGATATCTGGGCGGTAGGCAGGCTGGTGGACGCCGAGGTACCGCTGGTCGAGCACTGGGACGGCGCGCGCTGGTCCCGGACAGCGACGCCGGCGGTCGGCCAGGACTCGCTGTTCAGCGGCGTCACGGCGATATCGAGCACCGACGTCTGGGTGGTCGGCACCCAGCGCGTCACCAGGACCCTGGTCGAGCACTGGGACGGCACCGCCTGGACGGTCGTGGCCAGCCCGAACGTGCCCAACCAGACGCACAGCGCGCTGATGGCGGTCAGCGCCGCCAGCTCGGCCGACATCTGGGCGGTCGGTCTCAGCCTGATGAACGCCGCCTTCGCCTCCACGCTCACCGAGCACTGGGACGGCACCGCCTGGACCATCGTGCCCAGCCCCAACGCGCCGGCGTCGTTCAGCACCCGACTGCTCGCCGTACACGCCCACCCCGGCTGGCCGCTGTTCGGCACCGGCGACGCGCAGAGCCAGACCGGCCCCACCCACCCCTTCGCCCTCCGTTCGAGCTGACCGGCGGGACACCGGGCCGGCCCATAGTCCGGGCCGGCCCGGTGCCACCGGCCGGCCGAGCGTCCACAAGGGACGGCCAGCCCGGGGAGGCCTGGGGTGCGGCCGCGCTTTCAGGATCGCATCAGCTCCGCTCCAGTCCGGCCTGCCATCGTCCGGCCTCGTCTACCGGCCGACAGGGAGTGAGGACGCGGTGCGCAGCAGGCTGTTCGGAGGCTGGCGAAGGCGGGTCGGGTTGGCTGTCGCGGGGCTGGCCGTCGCGGCGCTCACGGCCGCCGGGCTGGATACCGGGCCTGCCGGCGCGGCGCCACGCCCGGGCCCCGCCGCCGCGGCGCCGGCGGCCCTGGCCGGTGCTCCGGCGGCCGGGTCGGGCCGGTCGAAGCTGGCGTTGGTGATCATGGTGAACTGGGCCGGGCTGCCGGCCGACACGATCACCCCGACCACCCTGACGAACCAGGTCGCGGGCGCGTCCACGAGGTTCCAGCAGTACTCCTACCAGCAGTTCACCGGCTGGACCGCGACGGTCGTCGGCCCGCTGACGATCAACCCACCACCGCTGGATCCCGGCGGGACATGCGGCTGGAATTTCAAGAGCAGCATCCAGACGCAGGCCGAGCAGGCCGCCAGGAACGCCGGCCTCGAAACCCTGATCGAGGGCTCCACATTCGGGTTCAACGCCATCCTGTTCTACTTCCCGCGCAACGCGGCGTGTTCCTGGACGGTCGACTCGCTCTTCCCGACCGGGTCCCGGGACCTTTTCGACTACCAGTACCTCAACGGCGGATCCCGGGTCGAGAACGTCGCCCAGGCGCTCGGCCTGACGATTGTCGGCGACCCGGCACGCAGCCTGGTGTGCGTGGACGCCGCCGGCCGGCCGACGCCGCTCAGCGCCAACTGCCAGACCGTCGAGACCGACCCGTACAACGTGCTCGGCGGTGCCTCGAACAGCCCCAGCGTCATCAACAAGTTCCAGGCTGGGTGGATGACCACTCATGATCCGGCCACCAACACGGACTTCAGTCGGTTCACGACGCCGGACCCGAACCCGAACACACCCGTCACCTTCACCATCAAACCGCTCGAGGAGGTCTACCCAGCGGGGCTCCAGTCGGTGGTGCTGCTCGACGGTGACAAGCCGTTGTGGCTGGAGTTCAGGCAGCCGGTCGGGGTTGACCGCGGGATGCGGCCGGCCAGCGACGGCGTGCTGATCTACCGCGAATCGCAGGTGTGCTACCTCCCCGGATGCGTGCGGCAGTCCAACCTGCTGGATATGACCCCGGGTGTGGGTGGCCGAACGTTCAACGACGCGGTGCTGCGGCCCGGCTTGACCTGGCGGAACCCGGTGGGCCATTTCCAGGTCACGGTGAACTCGGTCAGCCCCAGCGGCGCCCAGGTGACGATCATGCTGGTCGACCCATAGGGAGTCCGATTGGACCTTCGGGGTGTCGGTACACCTCGAAGATCGGGGTGCTGCCGGGACTGAACCGGTCCCGGCAGCACCGGCGGTACGACCGGCCGCCCTGCGCTCACTCGTCCAGGGTGCGGTGCGGGCGGGCGCGGACGTGCAGGCGCTCGCCCTGCGGGCCGAACAGGCCCAGTGCCTCGGCCGGCCCGGGGCCGGGGTTGCCGAACCAGTGCGGCGTACGGGTGTCGAACTCGGCGACCTCGCCCGCGGCCAGCATGAGGTCGTGCTCGCCGAGCAGCAGGCGCAGCCGCCCGGACAGCACGTACAGCCAGTCGTAGCCCTCGTGCGCCTGCTGCTCCGGCTCCCCTGCCGGCGTCCCCACCGGGATGATCATCTTGTACGCCTGCACGCCGCCGGGACGGCGGGTCAGCGGCAGCAGGGTCATCCCGTACCGGCTGATCGGCCGCGGGTGCACGCGCGGGTCGCCGGTCGGCGGGGCGTCGACCAGCTCGTCCAGCGCCACCTGGTGGGCCCGGGCCAGCGGCAGCAGCAGCTCCAGGGTGGGCCGGCGCTGGCCGGACTCCAACCGCGACAGGGTGCTGACCGAGATGCCGGTGGCCTGCGCGAGCTGCGCCAGCGTCGCGCCACGTCGCTGCCGCAGCGCCCGCAGCCGCGGACCGACCGCGCCGAGCACCTGGTCGAACGGATCCTCCGGCATCCGTCAATTTGCCACTCCAGCAACACCGCTTGTCAACCCCGGTGGCAGGGCCGGACAGTCGGTGCCAGGTCGAGAAGCGAGCAGGAGGACGCGATGGACAGCAACGATGAACTGGCGGACTGGTACGACGTGGTGGTCGTCGGCGGCGGCACGGCCGGGCTCAGCGGGGCGGTGGCGCTGAGCCGGGCCCGCCGCCGCGTGCTGGTGGTCGACGCCGGGTCGCCGCGGAACGCCGCGGCCGACGCCGTGCACAACTACCTGACCCGGGACGGCACCGCGCCGGCCGAGCTGCTGGCCGCCGGCCGGGCCGAGGTGCGCCGGTACGGCGGCCAGGTCAGCACCGGCACCGTGACCGCGGCCCGGCGGCTGACCGGCCAGCCCGGGCCGGGTGACCCCGCCGACGCCGGCGGCGCCGGATCCGTCCACACCGGACCGAACGGCGCCGGGTCCGGCGGGCAGCCGGGCGGCTTCGCGCTGGATCTCGCCGACGGGCGGGTGCTGCGGGCCCGGCGGCTGCTGATCGCCACCGGCCTGGCCGACGAGTTGCCGGCGCTGCCCGGCCTAGCCGAGCGGTTCGGCCGGGACGTGCTGCACTGCCCGTACTGCCATGGCTGGGAGGTCCGCGATCAGGCGATCGGGGTGCTGGCGACCGGCCCGATGGCGGTCCAGCAGGCCCTGCTCTGGCGGCAGTGGAGCGCCGACATCACCCTGTTCCAGCACACCACGGCCGACCCGACGCCGGAGCAGCGCGAGCAGCTCGGCGCCCGCGGCATCACCGTCGTGGCCGGCGAGGTCGCCGCCGTCGAGGTACACGCCGACCGGCTGACCGGCGTCCGGCTGCGTGACGGGCAGGTCGTCGCCCGCGCGGCGCTCGTCGTCGCGCCCCGCTTCACCGCCCGCGGCGGCCTGCTGGCCGGCCTGGGCCTGGAACCCACCGACCACCTGGTCGGCGAGCACGTCATCGGCAGCCGCATCGCCGCCGATCCCACCGGGGCCACCGCGGTGGCCGGCGTCTGGGTGGCCGGCAACGTCGCCGACCCGCTCGCCCAGGTGATCAGCTCCGCCGCGGCCGGCCTCGGCACCGGCGCCGCCATCAACGCCGACCTCATCGCCGAGGACACCCGCCAGGCCGTAGCCGCCCGCCGCGACCGCGTCCCGGCCTGAGCGGGCGGCTCCCGGTGGCCGCCGCTACGGTGCCCGGGTGGACATATTCGACGACCTGGCGGACGAGTGCACGCGGCTGGACGGACTCCTGGCCGGCCTGTCCGAGGCGGACTGGGAGCGGGCCTCGGCGGCGCCCGGATGGTCCAATGTGGACGTCGTGCTGCACCTGGCGCAGTGCGAGGAAGCGGTGGTCGGCACGCTGACCGCGACCGCGCCGGACGGTGCGCCCGCGGCCGAGCGGGCCGCGGTAAGCATGGACGAGGCGATGGACGGGTGGGTCGCGGCCGAGCGGGCCGGCGCCGACCTGGTCTACCCGCGCTGGCAGGCGGCCTGGCCGGCAGCGCTGGCCGCGCTGCGCACCGCCGACCCGGACCGGGCCACGCCGTGGGCGGCCATCCCGCTGCGGCCGGCGACGCTGGCCACCACCCGGCTGGCCGAGCACTGGGCGCACGGCCTGGACATCACCGGCCCGCTCGGGCTGCCCTACCCGGACACCGCCCGGCTGCGGCACATCGCCTGGCTGGGGCACCGCTCGCTGCCGTACGCGTTCGAGCTGGCCGGCCTGGAGTACCGGCCGGTGCGGGCCGAGCTGACCGGACCGGCGGGCGAGGTCTGGCGGTTCGGCCCGGACGACGCCGGGTCGGCGATCACCGGTGCCGCCGGGGCGTTCTGCCGGGTCGGCGCCCAGCGGCTCGCCCCCGCCGACTCCGGCCTGACCACCACCGGCCCGAACGCCACCACCGCCCTGCGACTCCTCCGCAACTACGCCGCCTGACTCAGCCGATGATAATTAGTGACGCAGACAGCGAAACCCGCTTGTCTGGCCTCTGGCTCGGCCTGACCGAAGCCGAGGCTCGCGAACTGCGGGACACGCTGACCACCTTGCTGAACGATCCGAAGCGCCGGCACGAGCATGTCTCCAGCGCGGACTACCAGACCGAGATGACCGTCTGGATCGAACGCACGCCCGCGGCATAACGGCCTCGACCAAGCCGATCGGGGGGGCGGCGGCGACCCCGTCGGCGGTGAGCTCGTGGCTGGAAAGGGTTGGACGGGGGGATGGTCGGGCTTGTAGCTTGCGGTTGATCGTGATGCCGGCTGAGGAGGTGAGACCCATGAACGCTGTATCGATGTGGGTGCTCCCCCTGCCGTCACGGTCGGGCGATTGACGTAGGGGTCGCCGGGAGCGCCTCGCCAACAAGGCACTCCCGAAAGGCAGACACCTGTGCATTCTCCGCAGTACACCGCCGGGCCGTCGTCGAACGATACGGTCGAGCGCGACTTCACCGCGGGCGCCGATCGTGTGCCCCTCAGGTTCGACGTGATCATTGCCGGGTGCGGGCCGACCGGTGCGATGCTGGCCGCCGAACTGCGGCTGCACGATGTGCGGGTACTCGTCCTGGAGCAGGAAACCGAGCCCGTGTCGTTCGTCCGCATAGTCGGTCTGCATATTCGCAGTCTCGAGCTGATGGCGATGCGCGGGCTGCTGGAGCGCGTTCTCGAGAACGGCAGACAGCGACCGGCCGGCGGTTTCTTCGCCGCCATCACGAAACCCGCGCCCGCGGGCCTGGACTCCGCGCACGCCTATCTGGTGGGCGTCCCGCAGCCGGTCATCGTGCGGCTGCTCGAAGAACATGCGATCGAACTGGGTGCGCAGGTCCGGCGCGGTTGTGCGGTGGCCGGTTTCGAGCAGGACGACGAGGGGGTGACCGTCGAACTGGCCGACGGGGAACAGCTGCGTTCGCGTTACCTCGTCGGCTGTGACGGCGGGCGCAGTACGGTGCGCAAGCTGCTCGGTGTCGGCTTTCCCGGCGAGCCCGCGCGGACCGATACCCTGATGGGCGAGATGGAAGCGGATATGCCGCCGGCGGAGATCGCCGCCAAGGTGACCGAAATCCGCGAGACCCAGCAGCGATTCTGGGTCCGGCCCTTCGGCGCCGGGGGCTATCAAGTCGTGGTCCCCGCCGCGGGAGTGGGCGATCGCGCGGAACCGCCCACCCTCGAGGATTTCAAACAACAGCTGCGCACCATCGCCGGAACCGATTTCGGCGTCCACTCCCCGCGCTGGATGTCCCGCTTCGGCGATGCCACCCGGCTGGCCGAGCGTTACCGGGTCGGCCGGGTGCTGCTGGCCGGCGATGCGGCGCACATCCATCCACCCATCGGCGGACAGGGCCTCAACCTGGGCGTTCAGGACGCATTCAACCTCGGCTGGAAACTGGCCGCACAGATCCGCGGCTGGGCGCCGGAGACACTGCTGGACACCTACCAGACCGAACGTCATCCGGTCGCCGCGGACGTGCTGGACAACACCCGCGCCCAGATGGAACTGCTGTCCGCCGAACCGGGCGCGCAGGCCGTGCGCAGGCTGCTCACCGAACTGATGGACTTCGACGAGGTGAACCGCTACCTGATCGGGAAGATCACCGCGATTGACATCCGCTACGACTTCGGCGCGGGCCCCGACCTGCTCGGCCGGCGCCAGCGCGACATCGAGGTGAAACAGGGCCACCTCTACGGTCTGCTGCACCGCGGCCGCGGCCTGCTGCTGGACCGCACCGAACGGCTGACCGTCGGCGGCTGGTCGGACCGGGTCGACCACCTCGCGGATCCCACTGCCGTGCTGGATGTTCCGTGCGTCCTGCTACGCCCCGACGGCCACGTCGCCTGGATCGGCGACGATCAGCAGGACCTGGACGACCACCTCGCCCGCTGGTTCGGCAAGCCCGCCAACTGACGTCGCCTGCGCAGCGCCGGGGGGCGGTCGGCGGCGCCGTCCGGCTGCCGCGGTGACCAGGCTCACGGACCGGCACCGACACGCGGGGAAGGGTGGGTCGGTGCTCTAGAGTGGGCCCTGCGAAGGGGAGTAGTTCCCGTGGCTCAGGCCGCGGCGGGTGATCGACATGCTGGCCCTCGGGCCCGGTCATCCACCCCAGTTCGGGGCGAGCGAGACCTTCGACCGGTGTTGGCTGCCGGTCGAAGCGGCGCGCCCGAGTCGACCGGCCGTACGAAGGGCTGGTTGTGCTCCGCTTCAAGGGGATCCTGCTCGTCGCCGGGTTCGTGCTGCCAGCTGTGGCGGTCCGGGCCGGTGGGCTGCGACCGCCGGCGGCCGTTGCGCTGATCGTCTTCGGCGCGGCCGTGGTGGCGGCATCGTTCCTGCTGGCCTGGGCCGCCGAGGCCGCACAGCTGGACATCTCCGGCGGGCTGGCCATCGCCCTGCTCGCGCTGATCGCGGTGCTACCCGAGTACGCGGTCGACCTGTACTTCGCCTTCACCGCCGGACGGGACCCGACCTACACCGGGTACGCCACGGCGAACATGACCGGGTCGAACCGGCTGCTGATGGGGCTGGGCTGGCCGCTGGTCGTGCTGCTCGGGCTGATGGTCGCCCGGCGGGGCGGCAACCCGGCGCGGCGCAACCTGGGGCGGGGCAACCTGAGGCCGGGCCACTTGAGGCCGGGCGACCTGGGGCTGGACAACCTGCGGCGGGGCGACCCGGGGCGGGTGCTGCCGCTGGCGCCGGGCATCCGGGTCGAGCTGGGGTTCCTGCTGGTCGCCGGGGTGGTCGCGTTCGTCGCTCCGGTCACCGCGTCGATCTCGATGCCGCTGGCGCTGGTCCTGCTCGGCTGGTTCGGCTACTACCTGTACCGGGTGTCGAGGCAGGCGGCCACCGAGCCGCACCTGATCGGTACGGCGGCGGCGCTGGGTGAGCTGCCGGCCCGGGTCCGCCGGCCGGTGGTGGTGGCCATGTTCGCCGGTGCGGCCGTGGTCGTACTGCTCTGCGCCGAGCCGTTCGCGCATAGCCTGATCGCCACCGGCGCGCAGCTGGGCGTCGACGAGTTCCTGCTGGTGCAATGGCTGGCCCCGCTGGCGTCCGAGGCGCCGGAGTTCATCGTCGCGATCCTGTTCGCCACCCGGGGCAACGCGCAGGACGCCATCGGCACGCTCATCTCCAGCAAGGTCAACCAGTGGACGCTGCTGGTCGGCTCGCTGCCGGTCGCGTACTGGCTCGGCGGCGGCGGCGCGGCCGGCCTGCCGCTGGACGGCCGCCAGGTCGAGGAGCTGCTGCTGACCGCGACGCAGACGGTGCTGGGCGTGGCGATCCTGCTCACGCTGCGCTTCCCGCGCTGGGGCGCCTGGACCCTGCTGGGCCTGTTCGCCGTCCAGTTCGCGGTCACCGGCACCACCGGCCGGCTGCTGCTCTGCGCCGGTTACGGCCTGATCGCGCTGGCCCTGCTGATCCGCCACCGCCGGCAGGTGGGCCCGACGCTGCGCGCGCCGTTCCTGGCCCCGGCCGTCGAGTCGCCGCGGCCGGTGGCGTTGAGCCGGCGCTGATCCTGCCCGTTTGGGCGGGGTAGGGACACATCCGCCGTTGTGGGTCGCTCCCGGACCTAGTCTCGGCGTCCCGGCCGCGGGTAGTGCCGGCCCTGACGCGGAGGTCATACGGCGATGCGAGGTGCACGGCGGAACAGGCTTGCCCTGTGGCTGGCCGCGGCGGTGGTCGCGATCGGCGGTGCGGTGCTGCTGGCCGGCGCCGGCGCGGGCGCGGCCCCGGCGTCCCAGCCACTCGCGGCCCCCTGCCCGACCACCGGCCCGTGCCCCACCGTCAACCCGACGCCGACCGGCTGCCCCCGGCCAACCGCCCAGCCGACCAGCACGCCCCGCCCCACCGCCCCGGTCCAACCGACCAGCACCCCCTGCCCCACCGCCCCCAGGCCCTGCCCGACCGTCGGCCCGTGCCCGACCGGGCCTACGCCCTGCCCGACGGTCGGCCCGTGTCCCACCGGGCCCACGCCCTGCCCCACGGTGGGTCCGTGTCCGACCGGGCCCACGCCCTGCCCCACGGTCGGCCCGTGTCCCACCGGGCCCACGCCCTGCCCGACCGTCGGCCCGTGTCCCACCGGTCCCGCGCCCTGCCCCACGGTGGGCCCGTGTCCCACCGGTCCCACGCCGTGCCCGACCGTTGGCCCCTGCCCGACCGGGACGCCCCAGCCGACCGGCAACCCGACCCCCTGCCCGACGGTTGGGCCGTGCCCGACCGGGACGCCGCAGCCGACCAGCACCCGGCCGCGCCCGTGCCCCACGGTCGGGCCCTGCCCAACCAGCTGAGGCACGGCACCGGCCGGCTCGCCGAGCCGACCAGCCGGCCGCCCGGGTCAGGATCGGGCGCCCCGGCCGTCCCGGGGCCGGAACGGTCCGGCGGGCGTGCGAGGCTGGCGGTGTGACCTTCACGTTCGACGCCGAGCTGTGGCTGTGGGACGCCCGCAAGGGCGACAGCTGGACGTTCGTCAGCCTGCCCGCTGAGCCGTCCGAGGAGATCCGCGAGCTCGCCGGCCCGACGCCGCAGCGCGGCTTCGGCTCGGTGCGGGTCCGGGTCACGGTCGGCGGCACCAGCTGGGCCACGTCGATCTTCCCCGACGCCAGCAGCGGCAGCTACGTCCTGCCGATCAAGAAGGCGGTCCGCAGGTCCGAGAAGCTGGACACCGGTGACGTCGCCAACGTGACCATCGAGCTCGTCGACTTCTGACCGCCGTACCTGGTCGCCGCATCGGCCGGGCGCCTAGGTCACGCTGGCGGTGCTCGGTTCGACCGACCCGGGCCGGGGCGCGCCGATCTGGTCGAACAGGGTTCGAGCGGCCCGGCGGTGGGTCTCCGCCGCGGCATGCCGGCCGGCGCGATCCAGGCAGCGCTGGGCGGCGCCGTGGGCCCGGGCCAGGCCGAGGCGGTACCCGGTCTCCAGCTGGACGGCGATGGCCTGCTCGGCATGCTGGACGGCCAGGTCGACCGCTCCGTCGCCGAGCCGGAGATCGGCGAGCGTGGTCAGCGTGTCGCCTTCGAGCAGGCGGTAACCGGCCTGCTGGGCGATGGTGAGCGCGGCCTCGGCGTGCCCGACTGCGTCCACACGCCGGCCGCACTCGCCGTCCGCCGCAGCCAGGTCGACCAGCGCACCTGCCTCCACGTAGCGGTCGCGGGTGCCGCGGGCCAGTTCCACCGCCTGCCGGCAGTCGTCGGCCGCATCCTGGTAGCGGCCGAGTTGGTGGTGCGCCCGGCCGCGGCTCGCCAGGGCGCCCGCCTGGACGTACGGGTTGCCGACATCCCGGGCGAGAGCGACGGCAGCCTGGGCGTGCTCGAGCGCCTCGGTCGACCGCCCCGCGTCCAGCAGCGCGTCCGCGAGGAGGCGCAGCCCCTCGGCTTCGCTGGGCCGGTCACCGACCTCCCGGTGCAGGGCAACGGACTCGGTCAGGGTGCCGATCGCCTCGTCGAGCCGACCCAGCGCGCGGGCACAGCCACCCACGTTGGCCAGCGCGTCGGCCTCCCCGCTGCGGCAGCCGATCTGGCGATACAGCGCGAGCGACCGGCCGTGCTGGTCGGCCGCCGACTCGAGCCGGCCCAGCACCCAGTGCACCAGGCCGAGGTTGCCCAGGACGAGCGCCTGGGCACCGACCTGACCCGCCTGCCGGGCGCGTTCGAGCGCCTGGGTGTGGTAGTCGGCCGCGGTCGCGGGCCGGCCCAGCACCCAGTGCACGCTGCCGAGGTTGCCCAGCGCGGTGGCCTCCCCCGCCGGCCAGCCCGCCTGCCGGCTCAGCCGCAGGGCCGGGGTGAAGTGCTCGATGGCTGCCTCCTGCCGGCCCTCCATCCAGTGCAGCGCGGCGAGGCTGAGGTGTGCGGCGGCCTGCGCCCGCGGGTCGGCGGCGGCGTGCGCCGCGGTCAGTGCGGCCCGGGCGACGGTCGCCCAGTCGACCGTGTGCATGCTGAGGATGAAGTAGCCGCGGAGCAGCAGGGCCAGCCGCCAGCCGGCCGGTGCGGGCCCGTGGTCCGCGGCCTGGCGGACCGCGGCGACCAGGTTGACCCGCTCCGCATCCAGCCAGTTCAACGCCTGCGTGTGGTCGTCGAAACTGGCCGGCGCCGCTACCGCGGGCCGGTCCAGCGGCGGCCGGAGCAGGTGCGGGTAGAGCCGCTCGGCGGCGGCGGCGACGCTGTGCAGGTAGAAGTCGACCAGCCGGCCCAGCGCCGCCTGCCGGTCGGCGGCCGGGTCGTCGCTGCCGGCTCGTTCCGCGGCGTAGCGGCGCAGCAGGTCATGGCACCCGTAGCGGCCGGGAACGCGGTGCTCGACCAGGTGCGCGGCGGCCAACCGGTCCAGCAGCCGGGCCGCCTGCTCGACCGGGACCGCGGCCAGCGCGGCCGCCGCCGGCGGGGTCAGGTCCGGGCCGGGCACCAGCCCCAGCAGCCGGAACAGCCGCTGCGCCGCACCGGGCAGGTCGCGGTAGGACAGCTCGAACGCGGCCCGGACGCTGGCCTGCGGGTCCCCGTCCACTTCCAGCGCGGCGAGCCGATCGCCTGCCGCCAGCTGGCTGGTGTAGCGGGCGATCGTCGTCCGCGGGGCGGCGCCGAGGTTCGCCGCGGCGATGCGCAGCGCCAGCGGCAGCCGCCCGCACAGCTCCGCCAACTCGGCCGCGGCCCGCGGCTCGGCCGCCACCCGGTCCGCACCGAGCAGCCGGGCCAGCAGCAACCGGGCCTCGGCCGGGGTGAGCACGTCCAGGGCGAGGCGGACCGCGCCGTCCCGGGCGACCAGGCCGCCCAGCTGGTCACGGCTGGTGACGATGACCAGGCAACCCGGCTCGCTCGGCAGCAGCGGCCGGACCTGATCGGGGTGCCGGGCGTTGTCCAGCACCACCAGCACCCGCTTGCCGGCCAGCACGCTGCGGTACAGCGCCGCCGCCTGCTCCACCTCCGACGGCACGTCCGCGGGCGGTACGCCGAGCGCATGCAGGAACCCGGCCAACGCCTCCAGCGGCCGCACCGGCGGGCCGGCCGCGTGACCGCGCAGGTTCACGTGCAGTTGCCCGTCCGGGAAGGCGCCGGCGACCCGGCGGGCCCAGTGCACGGCCAGCGCGGTCTTGCCGACCCCGGCCGCCCCGGCGATGGTCGAGATCACCAGTACCGGTGGCCGGGCAGCGGCGCCGGTGGCGAGTAGCCCGTCCAGTTCCCGCAGGTGGCGGTCGCGGCCGGTGAAGGCCGCCACCGCGGCCGGCAGCTGCGCCGGGGTGCCCCGGCCCGCGCCCGCTTCGGCCGGCCCGGGCTGCCGGTCCGGCTGGGCCGGCCGGGCCGGTTGGGCCGGTTGGGCCGGCCGGGCGAGGTCGGCGAACGGCGTGGGCGCGGTCAGCCGCGGGTCGTCGGCGAGGATCGCGCGCTGCAGCTCCCGCAGCTCCCGGCCGGGCTCCAGCCCCAGCTCGGCGACCAGGACCTCGCGGGCGCCGCGGTAGGCCGTCAGTGCCTCGCTGCGCCGCCCGCACCGGTAGAGCGCCAGCATCAACTGCGCCCGCAGCCGCTCCTGCAGCGGATGTTCGCCGATCAGGCGGTCGAGCTCGCCGAGTACCTCGCTGTGCCGGCCGAGGTCCAGCTGCGCGCCGAGCCGTTCCTCGGCCGCCGCCAGCCGGGACCGGTCCAGCCGGGCCGCGTGCGTGGCGACGGTCGGGCTGGCCGGCACGTCGGCCAGCGCCGGGCCCTGCCACAGCGCCAGCCCGTCGGCCAGCTGCCGGGCGCCGTCGGCCAGCCGGCCGGCGGCCAGCTCGCGCCGTCCGGCCGCGGCGAGCCGATCGAAGGCGGCGGCGTCCAGCTCGTCGTCGGCGAGCCCCAACTCGTAGCCGGGGCCACGGGTGACCAGCGGCCCGCGGGTGCCGCCGCCGACCAGCCGGCGCAGCTGCCGCACGTAGTCCTGCACGATGCCGACGGCCGACGGCGGCGGGCGGTCGCCCCAGATCTCATCGACCAGCCGGTCCTTCGTCACGGGCCGCCCCGCCTCGGCCAGCAACACGGCGAGCACCACCCGCTGCTGGGCCGCCCGCACCGGCGACCAGCCGGCACCATCCCAGACCCGCAACGGCCCCAGGACCCGGAACCTCATGTACTGCTACCGGTCGCGGAACGGGCAGAGACGCCGGACGTGGGCCAGCGACCACACATCCAGCACGGATCGGTAGCCCAACCGTGCGACATACCATAGTCAATCACCCACTTCGCCGACCGGTTGATCCGGTCCCGGTCCGACCGTCCGGTGGCTCAGTCGTCCGGTGGCTCAGCCGGGCGCGACGACGGGCACCCGGCCGGCCGGGTGCCCGTCGTCGCGCGGGGGTCGGACGCCGACCACCTCGTGCCGGGCTACTCCTGGTGCAGCTCCCAGCCCTGCTCGGCGGTTGGCACGTTCTGCTGCACGCCGCGCACGCTGCCTTCGTAGATGCAGCTGGAGCTACCCCTGGGCAGCCGGTAGGTGTCGATGTCGGAGACGGTGTTGAAGGCCTTGACGCCGTAGCTGCCCTTCACCGCCCCGCCCGGCGGGACCGTCGCGGTGGCCGAGATCCCGATCGTCGTCGTGGTGCTCGACGTGATGGTGGTGCTCACGGTGAAGTTGAAGAACTGGGTCCAGTTGGTCACCGTGATACCTGACATGGCCGAGATCGAGAACGTGCGCGCGACCTGGGAGGTCCACGTTCCGGTCACCGGCGTCGTCAGGTTGTTGAAGATCGTCCGGGTCTCGCTCGCATTGAACGTCTGCGTCGAGGACTTCAACCACATCACCTTGTAGATGGTGCTGAACTGGTCTCCGCCCGCCACGACCACATAGCCGCCGGGATTTCCGCAGGTGACGGCGTTCGCCGCGGTCGGCGCGACCAGTGTCACCAGGCTGCCCAGCAACGCGACGAGGACGCCGAGCCGGCCGAGCCGGCCACGCCACCGGCGCTTCTCCCGATCCAGCCGAACATCGGCTGCCACTGCCATTCTGGCTCCCTTCGATGGAGGAACGCAGCCTGGAAGCGGCCGCCACGGGAATCGATCGAGACCCGGGCGGCTCCGCGTGCTCCCAGCTGCCTGACCCGCCGCGTCCGGCCCGGAACCCGCCGGGTCGGTCCTGACGTCGGACGGCGTCGACAACGTAAGACGGCCCGATCTGCTGGGACTCTGCTGGCGCTCTGCTCACGCCGACCGGGTGCCGGGTCTACCGGCCGGCCGTCGAGCCGGCGACAACCTCCGGCGTAGATTCCACCGCCGGCGCTGACCGGAGCGGGCACCGACCAGCACAATCTCCGGTGACGGGGCACCACACGGGCTGAGCCGGGCGGGTGGCGGATGCGGACGGCTGTATCGGATCGGCTGGCGGCCGCTCCGCCCATCGTGCTGCCACGCGCTGACGCCGACGCCGATGCCACCGGCGGCGGGCAGCTGCGGGTGCTGGTCGCGGCCGGGGTCGGCGTGCTGCTCGGCGCCGTCGCGGTCACCCTGAAGATCCAGGACGGCTCGCATCCGGCCGCCGACACCGCGCTGAGCGCGGTCAGCGGGGCGCTGTTCCTGGCCGCCGGGCTACTCGCGCACCTGCGCCGGCCGGCGAACGGCACCGGGCTGTTGATGCTGCTGGTCGGGGCCGGCTTCTTCGCCGAGGACCTGCAGCTGGCCCGTGATCCGGTGCTGTTCACCGTCGGGTTGCTGTGCACGCACGCGTCCACGCCGTTCGTGGTGCTGCTCGTGCTCGCGTTCCCCGCCGGCCGGCTGCCGTCCCGGTCGGCGCGGCTGCTGACCGGCATCACGTTCGGCACGGTCTTCGGCGCCGCGCTGCTCGGCGGCCTGTTCGTGGACTGGGCCGAGCGCATCCCGGGCAAGCCGGCCGACCTGCTGCTGGTCGCGGACAGCCAGACCGTCGCGGTGGTCAGCGGCCTGGTGGTCGAGGCGGTCGGCGTCGCGGTCGCCGCCGGGGTGGTGGGGTCGCTGGCGTACCGGTACCGGGCCGGTGCGCACGGGCTGCGGAACCCGCTGGCCCCGGCGCTGCTGATCGCCGCGGTCACCGGGGCGGCGTCCGGGCTGGCCAGCCTCGCCGGGTCGGACAGCCCGCTCTACCCGGCGCTGCTCGGCGTCTACCGGGTCGGGTTCTGCCTGTGGCCGCTGGCGTTCCTGCTCGGCGCGGTCAGCTGGCGGCCGGCCCGGACCGCGATCGCGGACCTGCTCGGCGCGGTCGGCAACCCGGTCGCCCCGGCCGAGCTGCGTGACCTGCTGGCCGGCGCGCTGCGCGACCCGGAGCTGCGGCTGGCCCGCTGGCACCCGCGGTCGGCCCGGTACCTGGACACCGCTGGCCGGCCCGTCGACCCGGCCGCCGACCAGACCACCGTCACGCTGGCCGGCAGCACCGGCGCCCCGATCGGCCTGCTGGTACGGCGGGTGCCGCCCTGGGAGGACACCCGGCTCACCGACGCGGTGGCCCGGCTGGTCGGCCTGGTGCTGGACAACCAGCGGCTGGCCACCGAGGCCGCCACCCGGCTGGCCGAGGTGCGGGCGTCCCGGGCCCGGCTGGTCTCGCTCGCCGACCGGGAGCGGCGCCGGATGGAACGCGACCTGCACGACGGCGCCCAGCAGCGCCTGGTCATCGCCGCGCTCAGCCTGCGGCTCGCGCAGCGGCGGCTGCCCCCGGACGCCGACCCGGCGCTCGCCGCCCAGCTGGCCCAGGCCACGGCCGACCTGACCGCCGCGATCAGCCAGCTGCGCGAGCTCGCCCGCGGCATCCACCCGGCCCTGCTCACCGACGCCGGCCTGCCCGCCGCGGTGCATGACCTGGCCGAGCGCACCCCGCTGCCGGTCACGCTGACCATGCCCGCGCTCCCCCGGCTGCCGGCCGAGGTGGAGGCCACCGCCTACTTCGTGGTCGCCGAGGCCCTCACCAACGCGGTCAAGCACGCCGCCGCCGACCGCGCCGACGTCCACATTGGGCTGACCGCCGACCGGCTGCGGGTCGAGATCGTGGACGACGGCTGCGGCGGCGCCAGCCTCACCCCCGGCTCCGGCCTGGCCGGCCTGCGCGACCGGGTCCGCGCCCTGGACGGCGAGCTGACCATCGGCCCCGGCCCGGCGGCCGGGCCCGGCACCGGCACCACCGTCCGGGCCGAGATCCCGACCGGCTGATCCACAGTGGACACTCCGATCACGGTGGTGCTGGCCGACGACGCCGTGCTGCTGCGGGAGGCGCTGGCCGGGCTGCTGTCCGGTGCCGGGTTCCAGGTGCTGGCGCAGGCCGGCGACGTCGCCGGGCTGCGCCGGGCGATCGCCGCCGGCCGCCCGGACGTGGTGGTGCTGGACATCCGGATGCCGCCCGGGCACCGGCTGGAGGGGCTGCACGCGGCGGTCGAGATCCGGCGCGAGCACCCGGAGATCGGCGTGCTGCTGCTGTCCCAACACGTCGAGTCGCACTACCTGCCGGTGCTGTTCGGCGCCGGCGCCCGCGGCGTCGGCTACCTGCTGAAGGAGCGGGTGGCCGGCGTGGACGCGTTCCTGGACGCGGTCCGCCAGGTCGCCGCCGGCGGCTGCGTGGTCGACCCGCAGGTGATCGGCCCGCTGCTGCGGGCCCGCAACGGCGCGGACCCGGTGGCCACGCTGTCCGACCGGGAACGGGAGATCCTCGCGCTGATCGCCCAGGGCCGGTCCAACCAGGCGATCTGCCGGCAGCTCGTGCTGACCGGCAAGACGGTCGAGACCCACGTCCGCAACATCCTGCGCCGGCTCGACCTCCCGCCCGAGCCGGACGATCATCGCCGGGTGCTGGCGGTGCTCCGCTACCTCCGCCCGTGGAGCGAGGAGACGTACCGCGCCGGCCTCCCGCCGACCCCGACCTGACCCGCGCCGCCGACCTGGGGCCGGACCGGGCCGGGCCCCGGACGGCCGGCCGGGGCCGGTGGGTAGGGTCGGCGACCATGGAATATCGGGCGCTGGGTCGGTCGGGGCTGCGGGTCTCGGTACTGACAATGGGAACGATGACGTTCGGCGGCACCGGCAACTTCGCCTCGGTCGGCACGACCGGTGTGGACGAGGCCCGCCGCCAGGTCGACCGCTGCCTGGACGTCGGCATCAACCTGATCGACACCGCCGACGTGTACTCCGGCGGCCAGTCCGAGGAGATCCTCGGCGAGGTGCTGCGCGGCCGGCGGGACCAGGTGCTCGTCGCGACCAAGGTGCGGATGCCGATGGGCCCCGGGCCGAACGACGCCGGGCTGTCCCGGCACCACATCATCACCGGCTGCGAGGCCAGCCTGCGCCGGCTGGGCACCGACCACATCGACCTCTACCAGGTGCACGAGTGGGACGGCGTGACGCCGCTGGAGGAGACCCTGTCGGCGCTGGACGCGCTGGTCGAGTCGGGCAAGGTCCGCTACGTCGGCGGGTCCAACTACACCGGCTGGCAGCTGCTCAAGGCCCTCGGCACCGCCGACCGCACCGGCCTGCCCCGGTTCGTCAGCCAGCAGATCTACTACTCGCTGCAGGCCCGGGACGCCGAGTACGAGCTGATCCCGGCCGCCGTCGACCAGGGTCTCGGCGTGCTGGTGTGGAGCCCGCTGGCCGGCGGCCTGCTGTCCGGCAAGTACCGCCGCGACGCCCAGCCGGCCGGCGACTCCCGGCAGCTGTCGGACTGGAACGAACCGCCGGTGTACGACCGGGAGAAGCTCTACGACACCGTCGACGTGCTGGTCGAGATCGGCGCGGCGCACGGCGTCTCGGCCGCCCAGGTCGCGCTGGCCTACCTGCTCGGCCGACCCGCCGTCACCTCGCTGGTGATCGGCGCGCGGACCAGCGAGCAACTCGAGGACAATCTGGCCGCCACCGACCTCACCCTGACCGAGGCCGACCGCAAGCGGTTGGACGAGGTGAGCGCGCCGCCGCTGCTCTACCCGTACTGGCACCAGGCCAAGACCGCCAGCGACCGGCTCTCCCCGGCCGACCTCACCCTGCTCGGCCCGTACCTGTAGCGGTACCGCCGCGCGGTGGCCCGGGCCCGCGGGCCGGGCCGCCGCGCGGTGCCTCACGGCGTCGGCGGCTCGGGATAGGGCATGAAGCCGCGCTGCTGGGCGACCCGGTTGACCGCGGCGCGGACGTCCTGCTGGTCCTGCAGCGCGTCGTCGAGCATGGCCTTCGCGTCCTCCCACGCCTTCTTGGCCGGGACGGCGTCCTGCGCGGGGATGCTGCCGATGGCGACCTTGAGGGCCATCACGTCGTACCAGCGCTTGGCCGCGTCGACCATCAGCTGGCGCTGTACGAGCAGCTCGCTGACCCGGTTGAGGTCCAGCGAGACCAGCGTGCATTCCTTGCGCGGGTCGGCACCGGCCTGGGTCTGGCACCTGGCCAGCTCGTACCTGACGTTGTTCAGCGCGATCGTGGCCTGGATCAGGTCGAGCTGCAGCGGTGCGACGTACTCCGGCGGCTTGGTGCCGATCACCACCAGCCGCATCGCGGCCTGGTAGATCCGGTCCGCCGCGTCGTAGGCGTTCTGGGCGAGGCGCAGCTTGGTGGTCAGCCGGGTGCCGGCGCCGTCCCGGCAGGTGCGGGTGACCGCCGGGTCCAGGGTCACGGCCGGGTTGGTCGCCTCGACCGGCGGCACCGGGGTGGGCAGCCCGGCGTTGGGCGGTGGGTTCGGCGCCGTGCTGCTCGGCCCGGACGTGGCCGGGCCCGATGTGGCTGGCGCGGACGTGGCCGGTCCGGTGCCCGGCGGCGTCATCGGCGGGGTGCTGGCCGGCTCCGTGGGTAGCACGGTCGGGCTCGGCTCCGTTGTGGACGTTGCGGTCAGGGTCGGCTCCAGGTCGGCGACGACCCGGCTGCCGTCGGCCGCGGTGGCGGCCAGCACCGGCGGGCCGGCGCCCACCGCGACGACCGCCGCGCCGACCAGCAGCGCTCGAACCATTGTGGACAGTCTCACGCGCGCTTTCCTCCTGGGTGCAGGCCCCCGTGTTGTCGCCCCAGTTCGCCGCGGGCTCGCCCGGAGATCACTCCGGGCGGCGAATTCCCCCGACCGGGGAGTAGTTCCCGCCCGCGACGTGTGCCGTTCACTGTCCGCTTCTAGGGTCAGATTTCCTGACAGGCGGACGGAAGGAGCAGCAATGCGGCTGTATCGCAGGCTCGCCGTGCTGGCGGCCGTGGCCCTGGCGGCGGCAATACCGCTGGTGGCGGCGGCACCGGCATCAGCGCACCCGGCACCGGCCGGCGGTCCGGCCCACGGCGGCGGGTCCACCCTGCTGCTGCCGCGCGGCGGACCGGCCGCAACGGTGCTGTTCCACGCGGGCCGCGGCGGTGAGGCGACCGTGGCGCTCACCGCCCGCGCGCCCGGCGCCGACTGGGCGGTGGCCGGCCGGGAGGCCGCCGTGGTGACGCTCCGCGTCGACGGGCGGCCGGCCAGCGACCTGGTGATCCCGGCCGCCACGCCGATCCCGAACACGCTGTTCCTCGGCGCGGTCGGCCCGGGCTGGCACCGGCTCTCGCTGCAGCTGTCCGCGGCGGCCACCCCGCGCCGGCTGCCGCTGGCCGTGCTCACCGGCGTCCAGGTCGCCGTGACGCCGCGGGCCGGCGCCGACTTCGCGGTGCTCGCGCACACCCCGATCGTGGTCGGCCGCACCCTGCCCGAACTGGGCTCGCCGTACCAGAACGCGACCACCGACACCCCGCTGCTGGCCTGGCACGAGAGCCGGCCCGCCGCGACGGCCGGGCACCAGATCGTCGAGTACTCGATCGTCTGGTCCAATGAGGACGGTGGCACCGACACGCCGGCGCTGATGGCCCGCTGGGGCCGTACCACCGACATCGAGTGGATCTACCGGGTGGAGCTGGACGAGCACGGCCAGCGGGTGCCCGGCAGCGACGTCTACCAGGCGCCGAACCACGCCACGCTCGCGTTCACCGGCACGTACGCCGGTACCCACCCGGTGCTGCAGACCTGCACCTCGAACAACAACATGTGCGACCGGGTCAGCCCGGCGGACGCGCCGCTGCGGTTCACGCTGGCCGCCGGCGAGACCCGGCCGGCCGACCGGGCCCGCGAGGTCGTGATGGACCGGCACCCCTGGACGTACCCGGTGATGGCCGGTGAGCAGCTGCGCGAGGGCAAGATCGAGGCACCGTCCAGCCCGGCCACCGACGCCGTCGGCGACCAGCGCAGCTACCTCTACCTCGAGGTGAAGAAGGCGACCGGCGCGGCCACCGGGGTCGGCGCGCCGCCCGGCCTGACCGTCGGTATCCGGCTGGCCGGCGACCCGACCCTGTACCGCTCCGACCACAACCACCCGGACTGGTCCATCGCCCGCGACGACCCGGCCGCGACCACGATCGAGCTGCCCGCCGGCAGCACCGCGGCCGACGTGGTGCAGGTGGTCGCGATCCGGCAGCCGCTGGCGCTGGGGGTCGGCGACAACGGCGCCCCGGTCACCGTCACGTCCGTCAACCGGGCGTTCTTCCTCGGCGCCAACTACCAGCCCGGCAGCTCGTTCCTGGCGGCGCCGGTCGCGGCCACGCTGACCGCCGCGCAGCCGGCGGCGCCCATCTGGTCGGCCTGACCCGCGGCGGTTCCGGACCGCCACCGGCCCGGGTGCGCCGCCACCGGCGCACCCGGGCCGGCGCCCGGCGGGTCGGCCACCACATCGAGCGGCCGGCCCACGCACCGGGCCGGCCGGCCGTCCCCGACATCCATCTGGTCCTTCCGCGGTCCGAACCGGCAGGACCAACCTGCCAACACCGCCGGCCACCCCCGAGGGTCTAACCTGCCAATCCATGGACCGCTCCCGCCACGGAGCCGCCGCGCACACGGTTGTCACCGTCCACCAGGTCTGCCAGGAAGCCCTCCGCAGCGGGGTCGGCCCCGGCGAGCTGCAGGCCCTGACCGGGCTGGACCCCGCTGAGCTGACCGACTTCTCCCGCCGGCTGCCGGCCGCCCGGTTGTTCGCGGTCTGGGAGGCGGTGCTGCGCCGGCTGGACGACCCCGGCTTCCCGGTGCGGGCCGGCCGCGGCTCCCCGCAGGACGCCCGCAGCGCGGTCTACTTCCTGGCCAGGGCGAGCGCCACGGTGCGCGACGGCATCGCCTGCTCGGTCGCCAACGTCAGCGCCTGGACCACGGCGTACACGATCAGCGCGGTGCCCCGGCGGGACGCCCGCGGCGGGCTGAGCCTGGTGCTGGACGGCCTGGACCCGGGCCGGCTCGGCGCCCGCTGCGAGGCCGAGTTCCAGCTCGCCGACTTCCTGGCCAGCATCCGCGGCGCGGTCGGCGCCGGGTTCATGCCCAGCCGGGTCGCGTTCGCGCACCCGGCGCCCCGCGACACCGGCACGCACCGCGGCTGGTTCGGCCCCGGCCTGGCCTTCGCCGCCGCGCACACCGAACTGGTGCTGCCGGCCGACGTGCTGGACCTGCCGATCGGCACCGCCCAGCCCGGCCTGGCCGAGGTGCTCGCCGGCCACGTCGCCGGGCTGCGGGCCAGCCACGACGTCCCCGCCTCGTACGGCCTGCGGGTCCGGGAGTGGCTGCTGGACCGGCTGGCCTGCGGCGAGCCGCCGACGGTAGCCGCGGCGGCGCGGGCGCTGACGCTCAGCGAACGCACCCTGCACCGCCGCCTCGCCGCCGAGGGCACCACGTTCCGCGACGTCTCCGCGGCCACCCGCCGCGAGTTCGCGGTGGACCTGGTCCGCTCCAGCCCGCGTGCGGTCAAGGAGATCGCCTCCCTGGTCGGCTTCGCCGACTCCCGCTCCTTCCACCGCGCCTACCTCCGCTGGACCGGGACCACCCCCGGCCGCGACCGCCACCCCGGCCCCTGACGGGCCCCGCCGCGGCCCGACCCCGTGGCCGGGCGGCACCGGTCAGCCGCTACGGTGCCGGGTGTGGCTGCGGATCGGGACGTGGTGGTACTCGCCGGACTGCTGGCCGGGGCCGGCATCACCCACTTCGCCGTGCCCCGGCCGTACGACGCGATCGTGCCGCGGCAGCTGCCCGGCTCGGCCCGGACCTGGACCTACCTGAGCGGGGCGGCCGAACTGGCGGTGGCCGCGGCGGTCTGCGGCCGGCGCAGCCGGCGGGCCGGCGGGCTGGCCGCGGCCGGGCTGTTCGCCGCGGTCTTCCCGGCCAACGTCCAGATGGCGGTGGACTGGCGGCGCCGGCCGCTGCCGCTGCGCGCCATCGCGTACGGCCGGCTGCCGCTGCAGGTACCGCTGGTCCGGCTGGCGCTGCGGGTCGGGCGCCAGGCCCGGCCGCACACCGACGGCTGAGGCCCGACCCGCCGGCCGCCGGCCGGCCCGGGCGGCAGACTAGGGCGGCCCGAGGCGGCGGAAGACCTCGGGGTTGTCCGAGGTGATGCCGGCCACGCCGGTGGCGGCGAGCCGGGCCGCGCGGGCGGGGTCGTTCACGGTCCAGGCGACGACCTGGCCGGTGTGCTGGCGGAGCCGCTCGATGGTCCGGTCGTCCAGCAGGGTGTGCCGGACGGTCACCCCGTCGTCGCCGGTCGGTGCGGCGGCCAGGACGCGGGACAGCCCGCGCGGGCCGGCGACGCTGCGCCAGGTGCGGAAGCCGGCCCGGCGCAGCGGCGGCAGCACCGACCACTGCTTGGAGCTGGCGTAGCAGCGGCCGGGGTCGAGACCGGCGCGCAGGATCAGCTCGACCAGGACGGCGCCCCGGGCCCCGTCGTCCTTCAGGTCGAGCAGCACCTCGGTGCCCGCCGGCAGCCGGTCGACCGCCGCCGACAGCCGCTCGGCACCGGCCCCGACCGACCCCCAGCGCAGCGCCCAGCGGTCCCGCCGCAGCCACGGCAGCACCGGCAGCACCGGCCGGAAGTGCGACACCACGACCTCCGCGCCGGCCGCCTGCACGTCCAGCTCGAACACGGTCACGCCGCACTCCCCCAGCGCCACACACCCGGCGGCCAGCGGCGGCGCCCGGTGCGCGATCAGCAGCACGTCCGCGCGCCCCGGATCGGACTCCGGCCCGGCCCGGCCAGCCGGCACCCCGGCCCGCGCGGCGCGCCGGCTGCACTCGTCACCGGGCCCACGCTACGTGCCGGGCCACCGCCAGCCGGACCCGCTCGCCGGGCCGCGGCGGCTCGGCCGGCCGCGCGTTGACCGCATCCAACACGTAGTGTTATCTGACTTTACTTAAAGTGACGAAGGGAGTCGTGATGCGGCGAGCGGTGCTGGCGATCGGCGTGGTCTCGTGCTGGCTCGGGTCCGGCGGGGTCGGCTACGCCGCGCCGGCGCAGCAGATCCGGTGCGGCACCACGCTCACCCGGAGCGCCACGCTGACCCATGATCTGACCTGCTCCGCCGGCAGCGGGGTGCGGATCCGCGGCCGCGGCGTCACGTTCGACCTGGGGGGTCACCTCCTGGCCGGGCATCTGCAGGTCACCGGCAGCCACCAGAAGGTCCGCGGCGGGGCGGTGGCGAGCGTGAGCATCAGCGCGGCCGACACCGCCGACCTGTCGGATCTCCGGATACCCGGCAACGTCGGGGTGGACCAGAGCGCGGACGTCCGGCTGACCCGGCTGGAGGTTGTCGACGGCGGCGTCGGGATCGGCGACGGCGGGGACATCGAGGTCACCGACTCCACGTTCCGCCGGTCCAGCCTGAGCTTCGGCGTCGTCAGCGGCGCCCGGGTCGCGGGCAACCGGTTCATCGACGGCCGCGTCGTCCTGGACGGCACGCCGGAGGAGAGCGTCGACGTGCTGGTGACCGACAACCTGCTGCTGCGCGGCGGGATCGAGCTGGGCGGCACCTGGCGGGTCACGGTGCAGCGCAACCACATCATCACCGCCGCCGTGGGCATCCGGGTCGGCGCCGACTCGGACCAGTACCAGATCACCGACAACAACATCGTCGGCGCCACGATCGGCGTCCGGATCAGCGCCAACCGCCTGGCCGGGGGCGAGAACCTGGTCAGCGGCAACTGGCTGCGCGACAGCGGCATCGCCGGCCTGCTGCTGACCGGCCACCTCGGCGACCGGGCGCAGGTCCGGATCACCCACAACCTCGCGCACGCCAACGGCTACCACTCCGGTGGCGCCCGCGACTCGGGCGGCTGGGCCATCGACGACGGCATCCACATCGACCTGCCGGCCGGCCGCGGCGCCACCGTCGACCACAACCTGACCAGCGACAACGCCGACCGGGGCATCGACGCCGTGCCCGGGACCGTCCTCGACGGCGGCGGCAACCTCTCCGCCCGGGACCGGAACGGCTGCCTCGGCGTCCGCTGCACCGCGACCGGGTAACACTGCGGTCGGCAGCACTGGTCCGGCGGCGCCGGAGCTCGTAGCGTTCGCTGCCCCGACCCAGCAAGGAGCGCCGACTCGTGTCCTCGTCCAGCGGGCTCGGCCCGGACCGCGACCAGCCCGCCGGCCGCGGTGCCCGGAAACGCACCAGGTCCGGGCAGCCGGGTCGGGCCGAGAAGCCGGGTCGGGCCGGGACACCAGATCGGGCCGGGACACCAGATCGGGCCGGGACACCAGATCGGGCCGGGACACCAGATCGGGCCGGGACACCAGATCGGGCCGGGACACCAGATCGGGCCGGGACACCAGATCGGGCCGGGACACCAGATCGGGCCGGGAGGCTGGGGCAGGCCGGGGGGCCGGGTACGACCCGGCAACCCGGCCGGGCCGAGCCGCAGCGGCCGACCGACCTGCCGGTCCGGACCTGGCTGGCCGCCGCCTGGCGGACGGTCAAGCAGATCAAGGTCGACAACCTGACCGACTGGGCCGCCGCGCTGACGTACTACGGGGTGCTGTCGATGTTCCCCGCGCTGCTGGTGCTGGTCTCGCTGATCGGGCTGGCCGGCCCGGACACCACCCAGAAGCTGATCGACAACATCGAGCAGGCCGCGCCCGCGTCGGTGCGCGAGGTGCTGGTAACCGGGGTGGCGAACCTGCAGGAGAACCAGGGCACGGCCGGTGTGCTGGCGATCGTCGGCCTGGTCACCGCGCTGTGGTCGGCGTCCGGCTACCTCGGCGCGTTCATGCGGGCCGCGAACGCGATCTACGACGTGCCGGAGGGCCGGCCGTTCTGGAAGACGCTGCCGATCCGGCTCGGCATGACCGTGGTGATGATGCTGCTGCTGGCGGTCACCGCGCTGGCGGTGGTGCTGACCGGCAGCCTGGCCGACCGGGTGGGCGGCTGGCTGGGCATCGGCCACGCCGCGGTCACCGCCTGGGATGTCGTCAAGTGGCCGGTGCTGCTGATCATCGTCTCGATCATGTTCGGCCTGCTCTACTGGGCGGCGCCGAACGCCAAGCAGGGCTTCCGCTGGGTCACCCCGGGCGGGCTGCTGGCCGTGCTGCTCTGGTTGACCGCGTCCGGCGGGTTCGCGATCTACGTGGCCAACTTCAGCTCGTACAACAAGACGTACGGCTCGCTGGCCAGCGTGATCGTCTTCCTGGTCTGGCTGTGGATCTCGAACCTGGCGGTCCTGCTCGGCGCCGAGATGAACGCCGAACTGGAGCGCGGCCGGGCCATCTCCGCGGGCCACCCGGCCGACGAGGAGCCGTACCTGGAGCTGCGCGACGACAGCACGATCAAGAAGTCCGAAGATCTCTAACGGCGGTTCAGCAGCTCGACCAGGTGGCCGGCCCGCTCGGTGCGCAGCCGGATCTCGACCGTGCCGGAGCGGGACTGGCTGAAGGTGGCCGCGTCGTAGCGGAAGTGGATCCGGTCGGGCGCGTCCAGGCCCACCTCGATCAGCGCCCGGCTCGGGTGCACCAGCGGCACGTCGATGTGCTTGCCGTGGCCGGCCCAGACGACCAGCCGCTGCCCGGTGACCGCGACCGCGCCGCTGGTGGCTTCCTTCCGGAACGAGGAGTACCGGCCCGGGGCGCGGTACTTGCGGTAGGTGATCGAACCGCGCAGGCCCTCGTCCAGCGCCATGATCCCCTCGGCCTCCAGCGCGGTACGCAGCTCCGCTGGGAACTGCCCGGAGCCCGCCAGCAGGCGGCGCAGCAGGAACATGTCCGAATCGTACGGGCCGGTTCGGCGTCAGCGCTCGACCGGATCGCCGGCCGGTGGCGTGGTCGCGGCGCCGGGCTGGTACAGGTTCAGGTAGACCGCGACCTTGCGGCCACCGGGGGTGGGCGGCCGGGCGGCGAAGTCGTCGAGGACGCCCTGCAGCCGGTTTCGCAGCTCGTCCAGTTCGGTCTCGGCCAGGCGCAGCACGGCCCGGCTCTGCATCAGCCGGTCGTCGGCGCTGCGCACCTCCTCCAGGAACGCGGCGAGCATCGCTCCCTCGGCCGCGCCCGGGTCGGGGCCGAGCTCGAGGGCGAGCGTCCAGGACTTGCCGGTGCCCCGGTAGGGCTGCTCCCGGCTGCCGCGTGGGCCGGGGCGCGGTGGCAGCGCCGCCACGAACCCGGTGTCCAGCAGCGCCCGGACGTGGTGCAGCACGGTGGCCTTGCCGCGGCCCAGCCGCTGCGCGAGCTCGTTGTTGGTCAGCGGCCCGTCCTGCAGCTCACGGATGATCCGCAGCCGCACCGGGTGGGCGAGCGCGCGGCTCTCCTCAAGCGTCGGCGCGCGCCGGGTGGCGGGCCGGGGCTCGGGCGCGGCCGGCTCGTGGTTCATGCCAGCAGCTTACGACCACCGGTTGACAAGTCCCTACCGGTCGTCGCAGGCTCACCGGCGTGACCACCGCGCAGCGCCCCGGCTCCCTCTGGCGGCACCGGGACTTCATGCACCTGTGGGGCGGCCAGGCGGTGAGCGAGGTCGGGTCGCAGGTCACCTTCATCGCCCTGCCGCTGCTGGCGGTGATCACCCTGCACGCCACCACGTTCGAGGCGGCGCTGCTGGAAGCGGCCGGCAGCGCGGCGTTCCTGCTGATCGCGCTGCAGGCCGGGTCGCTGGTCGACCGCTGGCGCAAGAAACGGATCATGGTCTGGTCGGACCTGCTGCGCGGCGTGCTGCTGGCCAGCGTCCCGGTGGCGCATCTGGCCGGCATCCTGACCCTCGCCCAGCTCTACGTGGTGGCGCTGCTGATCAGCGTGCTCACGGTCTTCTTCGACGTCGCGTACCAGGCCTACCTGCCGATGCTGGTGGCCGACGACCAGCTCGTCGACGGCAACGCCAAGATCGGCGGCAGCCAGTCGTTCGCACAGGTGGCCGGCCCGTCGGTTGGCGGCGCGCTGGTCGGCGCCGTCGGGGCGGCGTACGCGGTCGCGGTCGACGTGGTCAGCTTCGCGGTCAGCGCGGTACTCACCGGCCGGGTGCGTGACCCCGAGCCGGCGCCCGAACCGCGCCCCGCCGGGGCCCGGCTGCGCACCGAGATCCGCGCGGGGCTCGCCTTCGTGTTCGGCCACCGGGTGCTGCGCAAGGTCCTCGGTTGCACCGCGACGCACAACTTCTTCGCCAACATGACCGGCGCCCTGGACGTGGTGTTCCTCGTCCGGGTGCTCGGTGCGAGCGGCCGCACGGTCGGGTTCGTGTTCGCCCTGGGCGCCCTCGGCGGCCTCGCGGGTGCCGCCCTGGCCCGCCGGCTGGCCACCCGGGTCGGTACGGCGCGCATCGTCTGGGTGTCGGTGCTCGTCGAGGCGCCGTTCCTGTTCGCCCGGCCCTTCGCCTTCTCCGGCTGGGGCGTGCTGCTGGTCAGCCTGACCGGCGCCGGCATGGCCGCCGCGTCGGTCGTCTACAACGTCGCGCAGGTCAGCTACCGGCAGGCGGTCACGCCGCGGCACCTGCTCGGCCGGATGACCGCCAGCGCCCGGTTCGTCGTCTGGGGCGTCTCGCCGCTCGGCGCGGTCGCCGGCGGAGCGCTCGGCACCCTGCTCGGGATACGCACCACCCTGTTCATCGCCGCTGTCGGCGGGAGCCTGTCGGTACTCTGGGTGCTCGCCAGCCCGCTGGCGCGGGTCCGCGACGTGGCCGACCTGCCACCCGAGCTCGGCGGCACCGCCGCCGCCGCCGCGCCGTAGGCCGCCGCCGTAGGCCGCCGCCGCCGCCGTAAGCCGAGCGCGACAGGTTGAGCCCGGGCCGGTCGCCGTCCACTGTTCCGGTGGAGTTTTCGTCCTGGTCGGTGGAGAAGAAATACCGTGTGGGGCATCCTGCGTCTTTTGGGAGGTCCGACATGATCAGACGTCTCGCCACCCTCGCCGCCTCGGCCGCCATCGCGGCCGCCACGGTGATCGTCCCGTCCCACCCGGCCGCCGTGGCGCCGCCGCACCGGATCCTGTTCGACAACAGCAACGCCGAGACCGCCGGCAACGCGGACTGGATCGTCAGCACCTCGATGCCCAGCCCGACCGCGCAGAACCCCAACCCGACCACCGAGCGCTCCTGGACCGGGGCCATTTCCGCCTGGGGCGTCGCGCTGCAGCGCACCGGCCAGTACAGCCTGTCGACGCTGCGGCCGGGCAGCGCGATCACCTTCGGCGGCACCGGCGCGCAGGACCTCGCCAACTTCGACGTGTTCGTCATGCCCGAGCCGAACTCGCCGCTGACCGCCGCGGAGAAGACCGCGATCATGCGCTTCATCCAGGCCGGCGGCGGGTTCTTCCTGATCGTCGATCACACCGGCAGCGACCGGAACAGCGACGGCTGGGACTCCGTCCGCGTCGCCAACGACCTGATGAGCAGCAACGGCGTAGACAACACCGACCCGTTCGGCTTCAGCGTCGACGTGGTCAACATCAACACCGACAACCCGGTCGCCATCCGGAGCAGCACCAACCCGGTGATCAACGGCGGCTTCGGCACCGTACGCGGCAGCATCATCCGCAGCGGCAGCACGCAGACCCTGCACCGGGCCGACAACCCGAACGTGACCGGCCTGGTCTGGCGCAGCACCGCCAACCAGACCGGCTCGACCGGCGCGTTCTTCACCACCAGCACATTCGGCTCGGGCCGGGTCGCGGTCTGGGGCGACAGCTCCGCGATCGACGACGGCACCGGCCAGTCCGGCAACACCCTGTTCAACGGCTGGGACGACCCGGCCGGCACCGACGCCGCCCTGGCCCTCAACGCCACCGCCTGGCTCGCCGGCTGACACCCAGGTTTCCGCGCCAGCCCCCACAACCCTGCCGCGGGTCCTGCCGCACGCTCCCCCGGTGACGGGTTCGGGGGGCCGGTGACAGGTTCGGGGTCGCGGGTGACGGGTTCGGGGTTGCGGGTGATGGCGGAC
Organism: uncultured Actinomycetota bacterium; assembly: GCA_963714145.1. GTDB lineage: Bacteria > Actinomycetota > Actinomycetes > Mycobacteriales > CADCTP01 > JBBWZH01. The sequence goes on from OY970235.1 coordinate 2,644,315, forward strand.
AGGCCTCACCCGGCGACCTAACCCGTCACCCGCGGGCTGACGCCGTCACCGGACAGCGTCACCGCGGAACCTGAGCGGGTCGTCCCGCCGGCCATACGCGAACCGCACCCAGGCCACGAGTGACGGGGCCGGATTGCGGGTGACGGGTTCACGCGTCGGGTGGCAGGTTCGGGGTTGCGGGTGACGGGTTCGGGGTCGCGGGTGACGGCGGACAGCCCTCACCCGGCAACCTAACCCGTCACCCGACGAGCCGATGCCATCACCGGACAGCGGACGGCATCACCGCGGACCCAGGGCAGCTCGCCCCGCCCGCCAGACGCGAGCCACGCCCAGGCCACGCGTGACGGGGCCGGGTCGCGGGTGACGGGTTCGCGCGTCGGGTGGCAGGTTCGGGGTTGCGGGTGACGGGTTCGCGCGTCCGGTGACGGGGTCGAGGTCGCGGGTGATGGCGGACAGCCATCACCCGGCGAGCGAACCCGTCACCCGACGAGGCGATGCCATCACCGGCCGGCGCGCGGCGTCACCACGGAACCAGGGCAGGTCGCCCCGCCCGCCAGACGCGAGCCACGCCCAGGCCACGAGTGGCGGGGGCGGGTTGCGGGTGACAGGTTCGCGCGTCCGGTGACGGGTTCGGGGTCGCGGGTGACGGCGGACAGCCCTCACCCGGCGAGCAAACCCGTCACCCGACGAGGCGAGACCGTCACCGGACAGCGCACGGCGTCACCGCGGAAACCAGGGCAGGTCGCGCCGCCGGCCATACGCGAGCCCCCCGGGCCACGAGTGACGGGTTCGGGTTGTGGGTGACGGGTTTGCGCGTCTGGTGACGGGTTCGCGGTGGCGGGTGACGGCTGTGCGCCGTCACCCGGCGAGCAAACCCGTCACCGGCGGGTGCACGGGGTCACCAGCGGGCGATGCCGTCACCGGACAGCGGACGGTGTCAGCGCGGAACCAGGGCGGGTCGCGGTGATCGGGGCGGCGGACGTGTTCCGGGGCGGTCGGGCGGCCGCGGCTGCGCGCGCCGGCTCGGCCGCCCTGCCCGGCCGCCCTGCGCCGGCCGGCGCAGAGCGTCAGGCCGGTGGGCGGCGGACCGCGAGGGTGATCATGCCGCCGACCGCGACCGCGGCGAGTACCGGCACCGCCGCCTTGGCCGGTCGGGGCGGCAGGACCAACTGGAACAGCGGGGTCGGGTCGCCGCACCGCTCCTGCAGCGGTCCGAGCGGGCAGTTGCCCCGGCCGACCACGAGCGCGGCGCCCTCGGCGGCGAGCAGCCCGACCGCGGTGGTCAGCAACCGGCCGCGCCGGCGCCGCAGCGCGCACGCCCACAGGTAGCCCAGACCGGTCAGCTCGACCACGGCCAACGCGGCGTGCGCCGTCCGCAGCGCCAGCGCGCCCCGGCTCAGCCCGACCGCGACCGGGTCGACGACCAGCCCCGGCCCGGCAACCAGCGGCCCGGTCACATCCCCGCCCAGTCCGTCCACCCGGCGAGGATGTCACCCGCCGCCGGCCGGCCGCCACCGCCCGGCGATGGCCCGATCGGTGCGAAGGCGCGCCTGCTCGCCCGGCAACGTGCCTGCCGCCCAGCGACAAGCCCGCCGCCCACGACGTGCCCGCCGCCCGCCGACAAGCCCGCCGCCCGGCAACGTGCCCGCCACCCGCCGCCCGGCAACGTGCCCGCCACCCGGCGACAAACCCGCCGACCAGCGACAAGCCCGCCGACCAGCGGCGGGCCAGCAGACCAGGCGGTGTGCCAGCCGACAACCCGCGCAGCGAGCACCCGGCCGGAACCGGGCGGCGGCCAGCCAGCCGGCCGGACAGCATCGCCGGGGAACGTGCCGCGCCGCCCTGGAGTTGCGGCCGGAGGCGGGCATCGACGGAAGGATGGATATGGCGAACGCACTCGGGCGGATCGGCGTCTGGCACCGGGCGACCGGGCTCACCCCGGCCCTGGCGGCCGAACTGGAGCGCCTCGGCTACGGGACGCTGTGGGTCGGCAGCTCGCCGGGTGGTGACCTGGCGATCGTCGAGGAGTTGCTGGACGCGACCAGCACGCTGGTCGTGGCCACCGGCATCGTGAACATCTGGAAGGACGAGCCGCAGCCGATCGCCGCTGCCTGGCACCGGATCACCGCGAAGCACCCGGGCCGGTTCGTGCTCGGCGTCGGGATCGGCCACCCGGAGGCGACCGGCGACCGGTACACCAAGCCGTACCAGGCGCTCGTCGCCTACCTCGACGAGCTGGACGAGGCGAAGGTGCCGGCCACCGAGCGGGCCGTGGCCGCGCTCGGCCCGCGGGTGCTGCGGCTGGCCGCCGAGCGCAGCCGGGGCGCGCATCCCTACCTGGTCACCCCCGAGCACACCCGGCAGGCCCGCGAGATCCTCGGCGCCGGCCCGCTGCTGGCACCCGAGCAGAAGGTGGTGCTCAACGCCGACCCGGCCGCCGCCCGGGCGATCGGCCGGCCGGGCATCGCCAACCCGTACCTGGCGCTGGTCAACTACACCAGCAACCTGCGCCGGCTCGGCTTCACCGACGCGGACTTCGCCGACGGCGGCAGCGACCGGCTGATCGATGCCCTGCTCGGGCACGGCGACGCCGCGGCCGTGGCGAGGCGGATCACCGAGCACTTCGACGCCGGCGCCGACCACGTCGCCATCCAGTTGCTCACCGCGCCGGACGAGGACCCGGTCGACGGCTACCGACAACTCGCGGCCGCCCTGACCTGAGCCACCGCAGGGTCCGGCCGCCGGCCAGGCCCACCACCAGGCCAGACGAAAACCTGGCCGACGGCCACCGGCAACTCGGCGCCGCCCAGACCTGAACCGCCCCGGTCCGGCCGCCGGCCAGGCCCACCACCAGGCCAGACGAAAACCTGGCCGACAGCCACCGGCAACTCGCCACCGCCCGGCGGCTCAGCCGTCCGCGGCGGCGGTGCCGGCCCGGGGCGATGGCCCGAGCAGGAACATCAGCGCGAGCGCGACGGTGAGCAGTACGGCGGCCAGCGGCGAGGCGAGCGCGACCAGCGTCGCGCCGGCGTATGCGGCCAGCCCGAGCAGGTACCGGACGTCGACATCGCGGATGAAGGCCGGCTGCACGCCGTCGACGAGCAGGCCGGCGCGTGCGACGCGGCGCCAGATCAGGTTGAACGCGACCGCGTTCGCGGTCAGCGTGCCGCCGTAGAGCAGCACGGCGGTGCGGGCGTCCGCTCCGCTGGTGTGCTCGGCGACCAGCCGGGTCGGCAGCGGCAGGAACGACACGCAGGCCAGCAGCACCAGGTTGGCCAGCAGCACCAACTGGTCGACCCGGTCGACCAGCCGGAACAGCGCGTGGTGGTTCGCCCACATGATCCCGATCTGCAGGAAGCTCGCCGCGTACGCCCCGATCTCCGGCAGCGCATGGTGCAGCGCGGCCGCCAGGCTCTCCCCCGGCTCCTGATCGACCCGGACCTCCAGGATCAGCAACGTGATCGCGATCGCGAACACCCCGTCGCTGAACGCTTCCAATCGCCCGGTGTCGCCCCGCTCGGCGACGCCCCACCACCGGTTCGCCCGTCCCGCCACCAGCACTCCCTCGATCGGATTCAGGTCCCGACAACCGGGCCGGCCGGACGGCTATGCCCGCGCCCGGGAAATGTGACACCGATGCGACGGGCGGCCGGGCTAGGGCAGCTCCTCGATGGCGCTGGTGCCCTGGCCCGGGCGGGACTCCCACTGCCAGGTCTCGTCCAGGCGCAGACGGCCGTCCGGAAGGGTTGAGACGACCGAGACGCAGTGGCCCGTCGAGGTCTCCCGCGCGTCGTTGAGCTGGGCGTAGCGGAAGTCCAGGCGGTCGCCGTCGCGGCGGCCGACCAGGAAGCCGCGGCGGATGCCACCACCGCTGTAGCTGGCCCACACCTCGCCGGCGTCGTCTTCGCCGTAGCGGAACACCGTCTCGGCGCCCACCTCGCCGCCGACATTGGACACGGACCCGAAACGCCGGCCATCCAGTGATGCAGCACCCACGGCCCGCAGGGTAGCCAACCCGGGACTGCGGCTGATCAGGGCTTCGCCGTCGCGCGGTCGCAGGCTAGCCTGTGAGGTAAGGCTTACCTAAGGTCTGGAGCGCCATGCTGCCCACGTTTGTGATCGGCCTGCGGGAAGGGCTCGAGGCGGCGCTGATCGTGGGCATCGTGGCGGCATTCCTGCGCAAGCGTGGCCAGCCGCACCTGCTGCGCTGGGTGCTGGCCGGGATCGCCGCCGCGGTGACCATCTGCGCCGCCGCCGGCATCGCCCTGGAGCTGGTCTCGCGGGACCTGCCGCAGCGGCAGCAGGAGGGGCTGGAGACCGTCATCGGCGCGGTCGCCGTGGCGATGGTCACCTACATGGTGGTCTGGATGCGGCGGCATTCGCGCGATCTGAAGGGCCAGCTGGAGGGCGCGGCCGGGGCGGCGCTGGCGACCGGGTCCGGTTGGGCGCTGGTGCTGATGGCGTTCCTGGCTGTGTTCCGGGAGGGCCTGGAGACGGTCGTGTTCCTGCTCGCCGCGTTCAACGAGACCGACGGCGGCGGGTCGGCGGCGATCGGCGCGTCGCTGGGCATCGTGATCGCGATCGGCCTCGGGTACGCGATCTACCGCGGCGGCGTGCGGCTGAACCTGTCCAGGTTCTTCCGGGCCACCGGGGTGGTGCTGGTGCTGGTCGCGGCCGGGCTGGTGCTGACCGCGCTGCACACCGCGCACGAGGCGGGCTGGCTGAACGTGGGCCAGCAGCGGACGGTGGACCTGTCCGGCGTGGTGCGGCCCGGGTCGGTGCAGGCGTCGCTGCTCACCGGTGTGCTCGGCCTGCAGCCGCGCCCGGTGCTGATCGAGCTGGTCGGCTGGCTGGTCTACCTGGTGCCGCTGCTGCTGTACGTGGCCTGGCCACCGGGCCGGCCGGTGCGGCGGCCGGTGCTGACCCGGCTGGCGCTCGGCGCCGGGGCGGTGGCCGCGGTGGCCGCGGTCGTGCTGGTCACCGTGCTGCCCGGGCGGCCGGCGGCCGACCCGGTGACCGCGTCCGGCACGCTGTCCGCGCAGGTGCTGAGCAGCGACGGCGGTCGGGTGACGATCCGGGCGACGGTGCCGGCGGACGGGTCGCCGGCCGGCATGGCGGCCGTCACCCAGGAGCTGACCGCCACCCGGACCGGTTCGGCGAGCCTCGCCGGGGTCGCCGTGGACGTCTACTCGATCGAGCGTGCCGTTCCGGTCACCGGCCGGCCGGCCACGCTCAGCTTCGCCGACCTGGCCACGCTCAACGGCGGCCGGTTGCCGCTCGGCCTGCGCCGCGGCACCGGTGCGGGGCAGGTGCCGGTGCGCTACTCGGCCGCCGAGGTGGGCACGTTCTGGGTGGCCACCGGCACCCGCCGGGTGGTCGACGTGAGCTGGCAGCGGACGGTCACCGTGCTGGCCGGGTCGGGCGCCGGGCAGATCCCCATCACCGGCACGCCGACCACCAGCCGGCTGAACGAGCAGGCGGCGGCCGAGGCCCGGGCGACGGCCGGCACTGACCGGGCCGCCGAGCACCGGCGGCGGCTGCTCGGCGGCTGGGCCTGGCTGGCCGCGGTCGCCGCGACCGCGTTGCTGGCGACCGGCGCCGCCCTGGCCTGGACGGCCCGGCGCTCGAAGCGGACCACGCCGGAGAGCCCTCCGACCAGAGCGATCACTCCCGCACCGGAGGGTGTTAGGTTAGGCTCACCTAAGTAACGGTGAGGAGATTTGGCGTGCCCCTACCTTCCGTCCGCCGGCTCGTCGTCGCGGCCACCGCCCTCGCGGTGGCCGGCGGCCTGAGCGCCTGTGGTTCCGACAGCGACACCAACAGCGGCTCGGCCGGGCCGGCGAGCTCCGCGGCCAGCGACCCGCACGCGCTCAGCGTCACGGTCAGCGCGGCCAGCGGCTGCACCCCCGACAAGACGACGCTGGCGGCCGGCGCGATCACGATCAAGGTGACGAACAAGGACGCGACCGGGGTCAGCGAGATCGAACTGCTCGGCGGCGAGCGGATCATCGGCGAGAAGGAGAACCTCCCACCGGGCTTCAGCGGCGACTTCACCGTCGAGGTGGAGGCCGGCACCTACACCCTCTACTGCCCCGGCGCGCAGCCGGAGAAGACGACGCTGACCGTGACCGGCGCGGCCTCCACCTCGGCCGCCGACACGAGCACCAGCGCGCTGCTGGACAAGGGCACCAAGCAGTGGGGCGAGTACGTCGAGACGCAGGTGGGCTACCTGGTCGAGGGCGCGCAGACGCTGGCCACCGCGCTGAAGGGCACCGACCTGGCCGCGGCGCAGACCGCGTACAAGAAGTCCCGGGTGTACTACGAGCGGATCGAGCCGGTGGCCGAGTCGTTCGCGTCCGGCAAGCAGGATCTGGACGCCGACATCGACGCGCGCGAGGGCGACGTCCCGGTGGCGGAGTGGCGCGGCTTCCACCGGATCGAGAAGGGGCTGTTCGCCGACAAGAAGCTGGCCGGCCTCAGCAAGTTCGGTGACGAGCTGGTGACCAACACGACGAAGTTGAAGACGCTCACCACCGGGCTCAGCTACAAGCCGTTCGAGCTGGCCAACGGCGCCCAGGAACTGCTGGACGAGGTGTCCGCGTCCAAGATCACCGGCGAGGAGGAGCGCTACTCCCACATCGACCTGCTCGACGTGCAGGGCAACGTCGAGGGTGCCGAGCAGGCGTTCGCCGACCTGCAGCCGGGGCTGGCTAAGATCGACCCCGCCCTGGCCAGCAGCGTGAGCACGCAGTTCGCCGCGCTCAACGCCCTGGTCGACAAGTACCGCAGCAAGACCGAGCCGTCCGGCTTCAAGCTCTACTCGGAACTGACCAACACCGACAGGAAGGCCTTGGCGGCCGCCGTGAAGGCGGTCCAGGAGCCGCTGTCCCGAGTCGCGAGCAAGGTGACCCACTGAGTGAGTGATGAAGACCGTCCGGTGACTGACGAAGCCGGCACGTCGAGCCGCCGCCGATTCCTCGGCGGCGCGCTCGGCGTCGCCGGCGCGGTCGCGACCGGCGGCGCCGGCTTCGCCCTCGGCGAGCTGTCCGCGCGGTCGCCGGCCGAGGCGGCGGTGCCCAACCGGGTGCCGATGTACGGCCAGCACCAGGCCGGCATCGCCACCCCGGCACAGGACCGGCTGGTCTTCGCCGCCTTCGACGTCACCGCGGCGGACAAGCAGGCGGTGGCGATGCTGCTCGGGTCCTGGGCGGCGGCCGCGGCGCAGCTGACGAACGGGCTGCCGGTCGGCGGTGCGGTCGACCCGGATCGCCCGCCGCTGGACACCGGCGAGGCGGAAGGGCTGGCACCGGCCCGGCTCACCATCACGGTCGGGTTCGGGCCCTCGCTGTTCGACGACCGGTTCGGCCTCGCGGCCCGCCGGCCGGCGGCGCTGGCCGAGCTGCCGGCCATGCCCGGCGATGCCCTCGACCCGGCCCGCACCGGCGGCGACCTCGGCGTGCAGGCCTGTTCGGACGATCCGCAGGTGGCCTTCCACGTGGTCCGCAACTTCGCCCGGCTGGCCCGTGGCACCGCCGCGCTGCGCTGGCTGCAGCTCGGCTTCGGCCGCACCGCGACCACGTCGAAGTCGCAGAGCACGCCGCGCAACCTGATGGGCTTCAAGGACGGCACCCGCAACGTCAAGGCCGAGGACGCGCAGGCGCTGGCCGACCATGTCTGGGTGGGCAAGGGCGCCGACCAGCCCTGGATGGCCGGCGGCAGCTACGCGGTGGTCCGGCGGATCCGGATGCTGATCGAGTCCTGGGACACCGACTCGCTCAGCGACCAGGAACGGATCTTCGGCCGGACCAAGGACGCCGGCGCCCCGCTGACCGGCAAGGCCGAGTTCGACCCGCCCGACCTGGCCGCGAAGGACGCCACCGGCGCGCCCGTCATCGACCCGAGAGCGCACATCCGGCTGGCCGCCCCGGAGACCAACGACGGCGCCAAGCTGCTGCGGCGCGGGTACTCCTATACCGACGGCGTCGACCCGGCGACCAACCTGCTGGACGCCGGCCTGTTCTTCATCGCCTACCAGAAGGACCCGCGCCACCAGTTCGTGCCGATCCAGACCCGGCTCGGCCGCAGCGACGACCTGAACGAGTACATCCGGCACACCGGCAGCGCGGTGTTCGCCATGCCCCCAGGCCTCTCCGGCCCCGGCGACTGGTACGGCAAGCCGCTGTTCAGCTGACCGGCCGCACCGGTCCCGCTGGCGGCGGAGCCCGCCGGTCTCCGGGACATCGGCCCCCGGCCCTGCCGGGGACATCGAGTGCCAGGATGTACCGGACCAGCCCGTTGCGGGACGGAGGACGCCGGTGGGCCTGCAGGTCGAGCTGGTCGACCCGGTACGCGAGCCGGTCCCGGCCCAGTGGGACGAGTTCGTCGCCGGCCAGCGGCTGCTGCCGCTGTGGCGGTCCACGCTGCTGACCACGTCCGCCTGGTGCGCGCAGACCCCGATCGTGCTGGCGATCGTGCGGGACCCGACCGGTGTGCCGGTCGCGCTGTTCCACGCCCGGCTGGTCGGGCTGCCGGTGAACCCGACCCGGTACCTCGGCCCGCGGCATCTGGGTCCGCGCCCGGTGGCACCGGTGGGCGCGGTGGAGTGCCGGCTGAGCCCGGCCTCGGTGCTGCCCGGGGTCGCGTTCGCGGCCGAACTGGACGAGCCGGGGCGGTCGGCCGCGGTCCGCGCGTTCGAGCGGGCGGCCCGGCACCGGTTCGGCTGGCGCTGCCTGGCCGTCGCCTACCGGCACCTGACCGCGGCCGACCTGCCGCTGGTCCGGCGCCGCGGCCGGCTGGTGGTGGAGACCGACCCGCCGATGGTGCTGCGCAACCAGTGGGCCGACCCCGCCGACTACCTGCGCTGGCTGCCGGCCCGGTGGAGCGCCCGGCTGCGCCGGATCAACGAGGACATCGAGGCCGACCCGGGGGTCACGGTGTCGGTGGGCCGCTCGGTGCCGGCGGTGCCGGCGATCTCGCTCCTGCAGGCGGTCCGCCGCCGGCACCAGAGCCGGCTGCTGATCCGGCCGCCGGTCCCGGCGCGCTACCTGGACCAGCTCGGTGGCCTGCCCGGAACGCGGTTCGTGACCTACACCGACCCGGCCGGCCGGCTGCTCGCATTCGGCGCCCTGCACGAGTCCCGGGACGGCCTGCTGTCGACCTTCTGGGGCAACCGGGACCGGGCCGACGGCGGGCTGCCGAACCTCTACTTCGACCACTACCTGCGCGCGGTCCGGCTGATGGTGGCCGGCGGGCACGCCTGCTTCTCCTTCGGCAAGGGCCTGCGGGAGATCAAGGAGCGGTACGGCGCCGAGCCAGTCGCCTGCTACTCGGTGGCCGGCCGGTGACCGGCCGCCCCGGCCCGCTCGCGCAACTGGTCGCGACGGTCGCCCGCCGGTGGGTCAGCCTGCGACCGGACCGCCCGGCCCGGCCCGACGTGGCGGTCCGCTGCCGGCAGTGCGGCCGGGGGTCCGGGGTGCAGCCGGTGGCTGTCCGGCCCGGCCGGCTGCGGTACTGGTGCCGCGCCTGCGGCGCGGTGCTGACCGAGCGCGGGGACGCTCGCACCGTCCCGAGTGGACTGCCCGCTGGCCGCGGCCGGTCGGCCGGCCCCGGCGGACCATCGTCGGTCCACGATGGACAGTCGCCGGTCCATGATGGACAGTCGTTCGTCCGGATTGGACGGTCTGCTGGTGGCAATGATCCGTCGGGCGGCCGGGACGGACAGTTCTCCATCCACAATGGAGGGTCAGCGGACGATCCGCTGCTGGACGTGATGCCGGCGGCGATGGTCGGCTGGCTGCGAGCGACGTCCCGCCGCCCGGTGCACCGCGACCGGCTCGGCAAGGCGGAGCTGTACGACCACTACGCCCGGTACGACCGGGCGCACCCCGGCCGGCTGCCCGGGTTCGGCATCGTGGTCGGCGCCCTGCACGAGCACTGCTACCAGGCCGACCGGGTCCGCACGCTGCTGGCCGGTGGCCTGGAGCCGACCGCCGGCCCGGGGATGGCCGGTGGCCCGGAGCCGGCCGGCGGCCCGGGGATGGCTGATGGCCCGGAGCCGGCCGGTGGGCCGGGGGTGGCTGATGGCCCGGAGCCGGCCGGCGGCCCGGGGGTGGCTGGTGGCCCGGGGGTGGCTGGTGGCCCGGGGATGGCCGGTGGCCCGGAGCCGGCCGGCGGCCCGGGGATGGCCGGCGGCCCGGAGCCGGCCGGTGGCCCGGGGATGGCCGGTGGCCCCGAGCCGGCCGGTGGGCCGGGGGTGGCCGGCGGGCCGGCGCTGGCGGAGCGGGTGGAGCACGCGCGGCGGTGGCTGGCCACCCAGGGGCGGGCCACCTGCTGGATCGGCCGGCCGGCCGCCGCGGCACCGGCGGTGACGACGGCCGACCTGCCGGCGTTGGCCGCGGTGCTGCGGTCCGGTGCTGGCTGGACCGCCGCGCAGGGCAGGCTGATCCGGGGTGCCCTGTTCGGCGTCGACGGCGGCCCGCCGCTGACCGCGCTACTGGCGACGTTCGGCGCCGACGCGCTGGTCGAGGCGCTGCACGCGACAGTGCGGGACGGCTCCCGCCCGATCCGGGCCGCCACCCTCGCCGGCCTGGACCCGGCCAGCCCGCGATCGGACGAGACCTCCCGGTGTGGCGGGTCGCTGCCGGGCCCGAGCCGGCCGGCCGGCGGGCCAGGGATCAGGTGAAGATCATGCGCCGGCCGGTGACGCGGTAGCCGCCGGTCACCGCCGGGGGCTCAGCGGACCAGCACCGGGCTCCGGTGGCGGGCGCAGCGGGTCACCGCGGTGAAGCCCGGCTCGGCCGGCTGCACCGCGACCAGGGTGGGCCGGCGGCGGTGCAGTGCGGTCAGCGCGATGCCGCCGGGCGCGGCGCGGGCGTGGAACCGGGTCCAGTCCAGGTGGTATTCGCCGCAGGACGGCACCGCGGCGCCGAAGTAGCCCAGGTACGGGTCGTGCAGCAGGGCCGGCCGGTCCGGCGCCGGCCCGGCCGCCGCCGCGGCCGCCGTGCACCGGTGCACCGCCAGCAGCGGCAACCGGCTGTCGTCCAGCGCCTGCCGGAGCCGGCTGGCCGCCGCCGGCAACTGCTCGGGCGGGCCGACCAGCAGCGCCCGGCCGGCCCGGACCGCGAGCGCGGCGGCCGGCACCGTCAGCGCGGCGTGCCGGGCGGCGCTGGCCACCTCGGCGTCCTCGGCGAGCAGCACGGCGTACGGCGGCCCGACCGGCCCGAGCCGGCACCAGTCGACCAACGCCCGGCGCACCTCGAGCACCGGCACCCCGGGCCCCGGCACCCCGGGCCCCGGCGGGCCGAGCGCTGGTGAGCCGGGCGCTGGTGAGCCGGGCGCCGGCGGGCCGGGCGCCGGTGAGCCGGGGGCGATCGCACCGGACGGCGGCCGGGCGGGCTCCGGTAGGCCAGGGGCGAGCAGACCGGCGAGGGCGAGCGCGGTGCGCAGCGGTCCCGGCCGGCCGATCCAGAGCGACGGTTCCCGGTCCGGCCGCCAAGGTCGGGCCAACGGGCACAGCCGCTCCAGCTGATCGGCCAACTCCCCCGCCGGCACCGGGGCCGGCCGGCGGGGGCGGCCCGAGCGGCCCGGGTCAGGGCCGAACGCCCACCGCTCCCGGTAGTACGGCACCGTGGCCACCGCCCGCCGCTCGGCCCGCCGGGCGAGCGCGTCCCACCAGCCGGGCCGGAATCCGGCATGCCAGAGCCGGGAACCGGCCTCCGCCACCGGCATCACAGCCAGCCGGCCGCCCATGGGTCCCTCCTCCGGACGGCCCGGCCCGGCCGCCCGGCACGTCCCGTGCATCCTGCACCCCCGTACCGCGGCCTCGACGCCCGCCCCGGGCCGCACCGGCGCCGGCCGCCGGGCCGCCTGAACGAGGCCGGCCGGTGGCCGGTGCGGCGGGTGGCGCTACGTCAGTGCGGGCAGCGGGGCGGGGAGGAAGAGGTCGGAGACCTCCTGGTCACGCTGGCTGTCGGCGGCGAGCCGGCCGATGATGTCGGCGACCGCGACGCCGCGTACCCCGGCCAGGGTGATCGCGCCGGCGTACTTGGTGGTGATGCAGCGGTCGACCCGGGCCGCGTGCACCGCCACGCAGTGCGCGGCCAGCGCGTCCACCGTCCCGGTCCAGCCGGCGGAGGCGGCGAAGTCGTCCAACGTGGACCCGTCGGTGACGACGATCTCGAGCGCCGCCTGGTACTGCTGCTCCGGCGGCTTGTACTGGACCACGCCCGGGTGGTCCAGGGTGATGTCCAGCGGCTCGAACAGGTGCCGGCGCAGCTTGCGGACCTGCGGCGCGGCCGCGTACGCGGGCACCAGGGTGTCGGTGACGAACCGGCGGAACTCGTCGACCGGAACGTCCGGCCGGCTGCGCAGGAAGACCAGGTGCCGCAGCAGGGTGTCGTCGCCGCGCGGGGCGGGCAGGTCGAGCGAGTCGAGGGCGGTGGCCGAGTTCGGCCCGAGGCTGGCGTAGCCGAGCATCTCGGACAGGAAGTTGATCCCGTCCTCCATCTGCACCCGGGATGCGGCCTGGAACTCGGCCAGCCCGGCCATGCTCTGGAACACCGCCTCCGGCACACCGTGGAACTCCGCTTCCGGCGCCGGCCGGTTGTCGATGCCCGGCACCGCCGGCCAGCGCGACCGTCCGAAGGAGACGGCGTGCAGCCAGATCGTGTCGATGCCGGGGAACCGGGCCGGCAGCGTCACATGCGCGTTCAGCCAGTACTCGTAGAAGTCGGCGGTGGAGATCGACTCCTTGGCCCGCAGCGGCAGCACCAGGGTCAGGGCGGGGGTCATCGCGGGCCCCCCGGTCAGCTGCCGAAGACGGTGTCGGCGGCCCGCTGCCAGTCCGGGTTCGTGAAGTCGATCAGCAGCGGGTTGCCGTCACACCACTGGAAGCCGTGCTTGAGCTTGCTGATCTTCCAGCCGGACGCCTCGCGCCGGAACGAGTTCTCGTACCAGCCGTACTGGGTGTAGTGGTCGTCGCCGTGCTTGTTGGGCAGCCGGTGCCGGGCGGTGAAGTAGAAAACCCCGTCCGCCTCGTCGCCGTGCAGGTTGATGTGGAAGTTCGAGTACTGGTGGTACACGGCCAGCGGCTCCAGGCAGGCGCTGGCGAACTTGGCCCAGACGTCCGGAGTGGTGACGGCCGGCTGCCGGCCGGTGAGGTCGAAGAAGTTGACCTCGAACGGGTCGGCCAGGGTCGCCGCGTACATGTCCCAGTCGTGCAGGTCGAGGCCGCGACCGAAGCGCAGCATCACGTCGGTGATCTGCTGCCGGTCGTACAGCTCGCGGACCATCTCGTCAGTGGACAGTGCCGGTGTGGACAGTTGGGTGGTCATCCGGTCCTCCCTCACCCGTTGCCGCAGCCGCGGCAGTCGGTGTACGGCTTGGTCGCGGCGGCCGGGTCGGCCAGGACCTTGTCCACCAGCGACTTGAACTGGGTCGCGCTCAGCGACGGGTCCTTGATCCTGGCGATGACGGTGTCCGCGTTCTCCTTGGTGATCAGCGTGATGCCGGTGTCGATCCAGCCCTTGGGCGGTTCGGTGCCGTTGACCAGCTTGCGCAGCAGCAGCATCGCCCCGAGGTAGCCCTCCGGCCAGCCGTTCTGCGAGGCGATCGCGACCAGATTGCCGGCCTTGATCTCCTCGATGTTCTCCACCCCGTCGCCGCTGGTGGCGCCGAGCAGGAACGTGGCGCCGGCGGTGTCCTTGCGCAGCTTGATCAGGTTCGGCACGTCCTGGTCGCACTGGCCGATGAAGCCGAGTGCGTCCGGGTGCTGCTGGACGATGCGCTGCCACTGGGTGAAGTTCTTGGACGGGTCGACGTCGGTGGGCAGGTCGCCGGTGAACTTCACCTCCGGGCGCAGCTTGGTGATCGTCTCGGCGAAGCCCCGCTGCGGGGTGACCAGCGCGGGCAGCTCCGGTACGCAGATGCCGCCGTAGATGGTGCCGCTGGCGCCGGCCGGCAGCGCCTTGTCGAACGCGTTGGCCAACTGCACGCCGAGCTCGTACTTGTCCGGGGCGACGTGGGTGGTGGCCTTGGAACCGGCCGAGTACACGTCGGCGGTGACGACCGGGACGCCGGCGCGGTCGATCGGCACCCGCCAGATCTCGCTCGGGAACGCGCCGACAATCACCCCGTCGGCGCCGGCGGCCACCGCGTCCTGGAAGTTCTTCACCGCGGTCGGCGGGTCGATGTTGGCTGGGCCGACCCAGTCGAACGAGGCGCCGGTGGCGGTGGCCGCGTCCTTCGCGCCGCCGGCGATGTTCTGCGCCAGCGGGGCCCGGTAGAAGCTGGCGTAGACGATCTTCTTGCCGCCGGCGTTCAGCGTGCCGTCGGCCCGGGTGCCGCCGGAGCCACCGGAGTCGGCGGAATCCGAGCCACAGCCGGCCAGCAGCGTGCCGCCGACCACTAACAGCGCCGTCACCGCGCGCGTTCGGGTGATCTTCACGGGGTCCTCCAGGCTTCGGGACCGCCCGGCCGTCCGGAATGGACTGTCGCGATCGGACGGAGGGGGTTCAGGTCGGTGGGATCCGACCGGTGTTGACGGCTTCGAGCAGGACGTGTTCGGTGGCCGCGGCCGCGGTCACGGTGCCCACCACCCGACCGGCCTGGAAGACCAGCACCCGGTCGCAGAGCAGCGCGAACTCGGCCAGTTCGGTCGAGGTGAACAGCACGGTGGCGCCGGCGCCGGCCAGGTCGCGGATGATCGCGTAGAGGTCAGCCTTGCCGCCGACGTCCACGCCGCGGGTCGGGTCGTTGAGCAGCACCAGCCGGGGTTCGACCTCCAGCCACTTGGCCAGCACCACCTTCTGCTGGTTGCCGCCGGACAGCGTGTTGACCGGCCGGCCGACCGAGGCGGTCCGGATGCCGAGCCGCTCGACCCAGTGCCGGGCCCGCTGGTGCACGACCCGACGCCGGACCATCCGGTCCGAACCCGACGATCGGGTGAGCCGGACCTGGGCGATGTTGTCGGCCACGCTGCGGAGCATCATCAGTCCGGCGCGGGCCCGGTCCGGCGGGACGAACGCGACGCCGGCCGCCACCGCGTCCCGGGGCCGCCGCGGGCGCCAGGGCTGGCCGAACAGCCGGGTCTGGCCGGCCGACGGCGCCGCGGTGCCGAACAGCAGATCCAGCACGGTGGCGTGGCCGGCACCGTCCAGGCCGACCAGCCCCAGCACCTCGCCCGCCCCGGCGGCCAGACTGACGCCGGCCAGCGCGCCCGGGACGACCACATCGGACAGTTCGACCGCCATCGAACCGTCGGCCGGCGCCGGCCGCCGCGCGGCCGGCTCGATCCGTGCCGTCGAGTCGCCGAGCATGGTGCGCACGACCGACGGGATGCTCATCTCGCCGGCCAGCCCGGTGTCGACCACCCGGCCGCCGCGCATGACGGTGATCCGGTCGGCGAGCGCGAACACCTCCTCCAGCCGGTGCGAGATGTAGATGATGCCGACGCCCTGGTCACGCAGGTCGCGCACCAGCCGGAACAGCCGGGCGCTCTCCACCGCGTTCAGCGCGGAGCTGGGTTCGTCCAGGATCAGCAGCGACGCGTCGCCGAGCAGCGCCTTGCAGATCTCCACCAGCTGCCGCTCGGCCAGGCTGAGCCGACCGACCAGGGTGCCGAGCGGGACGTTCAGGCCGACCCGGGCCAGCACCGGCGCGGCGCGGTGGGCCATCGCGGCCCGGTCGACCAGCCGGCCGCGGGTCGGCTCGCGGCCGGCGAACAGGTTGGCCAGTACGTCCAGGTCCGGGAAGAGGCTGAGCTCCTGGAAGACGATGCCGATCCCGGGGTGCCGGCCGGCCGGCCCGCCCGGCGCCGCGATCTGGGCGCCGGCCAGCCGGACCGTCCCGGCGGACGGCACCTCGACCCCGGCCACGATCTTCATCAGCGTGCTCTTGCCGGTGCCGTTCTCGCCGAGCAGCGCGTGGATCTCGCCGGCGTGCACGCGCAGCGAGGCGCCGCGCAGCGCCTGCACACCGCCGTAGTTCTTGGCCAGGTCGGCCACCTCGAGCAGCGCGGGGCCGCCCACCTCGACGCGCACCGGGGCGGTCATGCGCGGGCCGCGGCCCGGCGGCGGAGGAACGCGTCGAACGCGACTGCCGTGACGATGATCGCGCCGGTGACGAAGGTACCCCAGGCGGCCGAAACGCCGAACTGGGTCAGGCCGGCGCCGATCACGCTGATGATCAGGGCGCCGAGCAGCGCACCCGGCACGCTGCCGCTGCCGCCGGCCAGGCTGGTGCCGCCGATGATGGCCGCCGCCACCACGAGCAGTTCGTAGCCGGTGCCCACGCCCGGGTCGGCGGCGCCGAAGAAGGCCAGCGTCAGCGCGCCGGACAGGCCACACAGGCCACCGACCAGCATGGTGACCAGCAGCCGGGTGCGGCCGATCGGGTAGCCGGTGAGCCGGGCCGCCTCCTCATTGGACCCGATGGCGCGCACCGCGAAGCCGAACGGGCTGGCCCGGAATACCACCGTGAGCACGATCGCGGCGGCCGCGAACACGATCACGATGAACGGGATCTTCCCGTAGCTGCGGCCGAGCCAGCCGTAGAAGTGGCTGTCCACCGGCTGCCCGCCGATGCTGACGCTGCCCGAGACCACCAGCCCGAACCCCCGGTACGCGGTCAGCGTGCCCAGCGTCACGATGATCACCGGCAGCCGGAACACGTTGGCCAGCACCCCGTTGACCGCGCCGAGCGCGATGCCGAGCAGCACCGCCAGCAGGCCGCCGAGCCAGGGCTGCAGCCCGTCCTTGATGAGGGTGGCGGCCACGATCGTGGTGAGCGCGTAGTTGCTGCCGACCGACAGGTCGATCTCCCGCATCGCCAGCAGGAAGACCATGCCGAGGGAGATGATGCCGAAGAAGGCGGCCTGCTGGCCGATGTTGGCCAGCGAGCGGGCCGCCAGGAAGCGTGGGTGCGCCACCGCGACGGCGGCGCAGAGGATGACCAGCACGGCGGTCACGCCGAACTCGTGCACCTCGGCCACCCGCCGCATCCTTACCGCAGCGGCAGTTCCCGCCATCAGCGCCCCCAAGGTCCGACCGGTCCCCGCCATCGCGAGTATCTAAACTGTATGCAGTTTTACGCGACCGTCAACCCCTCGCAACAAAGTCCTTTGTGGACGGTCTAGAACGGACAAGCACCGCCCGGGTACCCGCGAGCGGTACCCGGGCGGTGCTTGGCGGTGCTTGGCGGTGCGGCGCTACTGGTCTACGGCTACTGGTCTACGGCTGCGGGGTGATGTTGTAGTTGACCCGGAACAGGTTCGCCGGGTCGTACTGCGCCTTGATCCGGCCGAGCCGGGCGTACTTCTGCGAGCCGTACGCCTCCACCACCCGGTCCAGCTCGTCGAAGTTGAGCATGTTGACGTAGACGCCGGTGCCGGTCCACGGCTTGAGCGCGGCCACGCAGTCGCGGGTCAGCCGCATGTAGTCGGCGTCGTTGGCCGGGTCGTCCCAGCGCATCGCGAAGTTGAGCCAGAGCAGGTACTCCCGGTTGGAGAAGGCGGTCGCGTCCTCGGCCACGTCGGTGATCGCCCCGCCCAGGCCGATGATCTCGACCTCACCGGTCATCGGCATCCGCTTCCAGAAGTCGACCAGGATGTCGATCGCATCGTCGGCCAGCTCGGCGACGTGTGCCTCTTTGGTGTAGTAGCGGTGCCCGTCGGCGAACTCCTCGTCGATCAGCCGCTGTACCCCGGCGCCAAACGGCAGCACGGTGGACGCGGCCACCGCCGGCGTGCCGATCGAGCCCAGCCGGTCGATCAGCTCGGCCCCGTCGGCCGCGTCGGCGTCGTCCAGCCACATCGCGATCAGCATCAGCATCGGCTTGCCGACCAGCTCCGGCGGAACGAACGGCAACGGCGGCATCTCCGGCTTCAGCGCCGCGTGCCAGCCGACCGTGCGCGGCAGCGTCGGCACCAGCGCGGCGTACTCGCGCAGCGCCTGCGCGGCGTCGTCGGGGTGGTAGAGCGAGACGCCGATGCGCATCAGCGGGCCGAAGTCGTAGGCCTGGAAGGTGAAGCGGGTGACCACGCCGAAGTTGCCGCCGCCGCCCTGCAGCGCCCAGAACAGGTCCGGGTGCTCGGTCCGGGAGGCCTCGACCACCTCGCCGCTGGCCAGCACCACCTGCAGCGACACGAACTGGTCGCAGGTCAGCCCGTGCTTGCGGGAGAACCAGCCGATGCCGCCGCCGAGCGACAGCCCTGAGACGCCGGTCCCGGACATGATGCCGGCCGGGACGATCAGCGCGTGCGGCGCGGTGGCCGCGTCCACGTCGCCGAGCAGGCAGCCACCGTCCACATGCACCAGCTTCTGGTCGGTGTCCACGGTGACCCCCCGCATGCCGCCGAGGTCGATGGTCAGGCCGCCGTCGGACAGCGCGCGGCCGGACACCGAGTGGCCGCCGCAGCGCACCGACGGGCCCAGGCCGTGGGTGCGGGCCACGTCGACCGCGGCCACCACGTCCGCGGTGCTGGTGCAGCGCAGGATCAGCCCGGGGCGCCGGTCGATCATCGCGTTCCAGACCGCCCGGCGGGCCGGGTAGTCCGGGTGCTCCGGGCCGATGATGTCGCCGGTGAACCGGCCGGCGAGGTCGTCGGCGATGCGTTGCCGCAGCGCCTCGTCGACCTCGCCGGGAGCGGTTACGGGTGCGGGAGTCGTTGACATTTCGGGTCCCTCCGGTCCGCGGCAGGGGCTCGTTCCCCTGTGGACGGTCGGTCGACGGCGAGTTGCCGGCCCTCCGGAAAGTGTATGCAGTTCGTGAGTGGGGTCAAGAGCCCGCGGCGAGCTGGATGGCGATGTCGATGATCATGTCTTCCTGGCCGCCGACGTAGCCGGCCGCGCCGACCCGCTGCAGGATCTCGTGCGCCGGCACCCCGTAGCGGGCCGCCGCGCGCTCGGCGTGCAGCAGGAAACTGCTGTAGACGCCGGCATATCCCTGCACGATCGCGGACCGGTCGGCCACCGGCAGCCGGCCGATGATCGGGCGCAGCACGTCCTGCGCCGCGGCCAGTACGCCGTCGACGTCGACACCGGTGCTGATGCCGAGCCGGTCGAAGGTGGCGGCGAGCACCTCGGTGGGCGCGTTGCCGGCACCGGCGCCGAGCGCGCACAGCGCGCCGTCGATCTGCCGGGCACCGCCCTGGACGGCCAGCACGCTGTTGGCCACGCCCATGGAGAGGTTCTGGTGGCCGTGGAAGCCGACCTGCGCCTGGTCGCCGATCTCGGCCAGCAGCGCCTGCACCCGGGCCTGCGCGTCGGCGAGCACCAGCGCACCGGCCGAATCCACCACGTAGACGCACTGCGCGCCGCCGTCCACCATGATGCGGGCCTGCCGGGCCAGCTCGGCCGGGCCGATCCGGTGGCTGAGCATCAGGAACCCGACGGTCTCCATGCCCAGCTCGCGGGCGGCGGCGAAGTGCTGCACCGACACGTCCGCCTCGGTGCAATGAGTGGCGATCCGGGCGACCGAGGCGCCGACCGCGTGCGCGTGCCGCAGATCCTCGATGGTGCCGACGCCGGGCAGCAGCAGCACCGCGATCCGGGCCCGGGTCGCCTCGGCCACCGCGGCCGCGATCAGGTCGAACTCGTCCACCGCGGAGAAGCCGTAGTTGAAGCTGGAGCCGCCCAGCCCGTCGCCGTGCGCGACCTCGATCACCTCGACGTTGCTGCGGTCCAGCGCGTGCACCACGGCCCGCACCTGCTCCTCGGTGAACCGGTGCGCCATCGCGTGCGAGCCGTCCCGCAGCGTGGAGTCGGTCAGCCGGACCTCGGTCACTGTGGACGGCGAGCTCATGCCGGCACTCCCAGGTGGGCCGCGAGCAGGTCGCCGACCCGGGCGGCGGCGGCGGTGATGATGTCCAGGTTGCCGGCGTAGTCGGGCAGGTAGTCACCCCGGCCGCGGACCTGGAGGAAGACACCCACCCGGGCCATCCCGCGCCAGGCCTCGGACGGCCCGTCGAACTGCGGATCGGCCCGCAGCGCGTAGCCGGGCACGTACTGCTGGACGGTCGTGACCATCGCGTCGATGCTCGCCGCCACCGCGTCGCGCACCGGGCCGGGCTCGGCGGCCTCGGCCGGGATCGCGCAGAACACCGTGTTCCGCATGATCATCGGTGGCTCCACCGGGTTCAGGATGATGATCGCCTTGCCGCGCCGGGCGCCGCCGACCACCTCCAGGGCGCGCGCGGTCACCTCGGTGAACTCGTCGATGTTTGCCCGGGTGCCCGGGCCGGCCGACCGGGACGCGATCGACGCGACGATCTCGGCGTAGCCGACGTCGACCACCCGGCTGACCGCGGCCACGATCGGTGTGGTGGCCTGACCGCCGCAGGTGATCAGGTTCAGGTTCGGCGCGTCCAGGTTCAGGTCCAGGTTGACCGCCGGGCAGACGTACGGGCCGACCGCGGCCGGGGTCAGGTCGACCGCGCGGATGCCGGCCGCCGCGTACCGGGGCGCGTTGGCCGCGTGCGCCCGCGCGCTGGTCGCCTCGAACACCAGGTCCGGCAACGGGTCGCGGGCCAGCAGCCAGTCGACGCCGCCGGCGCTGGCCTCGATGCCGAGCCGCCGGGCCCGGGCCAGCCCGTCCGAGGCCGGATCGACGCCGACCAGGTAGACCGGCCGTACCGATTCGCTGTGCCGCAGCAGCTTGAACATCAGGTCGGTGCCGATGTTGCCGGGGCCGACGATCGCGGCCGTCACCGGGCTGTGCATAGTGGACAGTCCCCTCAGTCGAACAGGGCGGTGACCGAGCCGAGCCGGTCGATGGTCGCGGTGACACTGTCGCCGGCCCGCACCGGGGTCGCGGCGGTGATCGAGCCGGTCAGGATGACGTGCCCGGCGGCCAGTTCGGCGCCCCGGGCCAGCAGCGTGTTGGCCAGCCAGCAGGCCGCCCGCAGCGGTGAGCCGAGCACCGCGGCGCCCGCGCCGGTGGCCAGGATCCGGCCGTTCTGCCGGAACACGCAGCCGAGCAGGGAGAGGTCCAGACCACTGACCGGGGTGGGTGTGCCGCCCAGCACCAGACCGGCGCTGGAGGCGTTGTCGGCGACGGTGTCGGCCAGCCCGATCCGCCAGTCGGCGATCCGGCTGTCGATGATCTCGATGGCCGGCAGCGCGTACGCCGTCGCCGACAGCAGGTCGGTCACGCTGACCAGCGGGCCGGCCAGCGGGCTGCCGAGCACCAGCGCGATCTCCGGTTCGGCCCGCGGCTGCAGGAACCCGTCCACCGGGATCGGGGTGTCCGCGCCGTACACCATGTCGGTGAACAGGTGGCCGTAGTCGGGCTCGTGCACGCCCAGCTGCTGCCGCATCGCCGCCGAGGTGAGGCCGACCTTGAAGCCGGCGATGCCCGCGCCGCCGCGGATCCGCAGCTCGGCCTGGCGCAGCTGGACCCGGTACGCGTCCTCGACGGTCAACCCCGGATGGCTCTCGGTCAGCGGCGGCACCGGCCCTTCGGTGTACGCCGCCAGCAGCAGGTCGGCCAGCTTGTCGATGTCCAGATCGGTCATGCGGTGGCCTCCGGAATGCGCGTCGCGGGGACCGCCAGCGACCGGGGAGCGGAGCGACGGACGTCACCGGGATACACGGTCATGCCGAACTCTCCTCACGGTCTGCCCCGGCCGGGGTGGCGGCACGCCGGCGCAGGTGGGTCCAGAGCCGGGGTAGCAGCTCGGCCCCGACCGCCCGCCAGCTCTCGATCTCCACAGTGGACAGTGGCCGGGCCGCCGGGCCGGCGTCGAGGTGCACGGCGCAGGCGGCGGCCAGCAGCCACATCCGGGCCACCGCCAGGCCCGGGGTGGCGCCGAGGGTGAGCGCGCCGTTGCCACGCAGCAGCAGCGCCTCGCCGGCCGGCAGGCTCGCCGCGGCCGGCCCGGCCAGCTCGGCGGACCGCAGCAGCCGCGCGTCGTCGTGCACCGGCACCCGCTCCCCCAGCCACGCGGCCTGGCCGTGCAGCGGCCGCACCGCGTCCACCCGGGCGGCCACCGCGAAGGTGGCCGGGGGCTGCGCCCGGGCGACCGCCGCCGCGTCCGGCCGGGCCCGGTAGAGCGCCAGGTGGGCCCAGGTTTCCGCCGGCGCGCCGGGCGGCAGCGCGACCGCGTCCACCGCCAGGCTGACCACAGTGGACTCGGTGGCGGTGGCCAGGTCGCCGGCCGGGGTGATCAGCACCTCGGCGCCGACCCGCGCCGAGACGTGGCCGTACGCGGTGACCAGGCCCAGCGCGGACAGGGCGCGCGCCGCCTCGACCAGCTCGGCGCGCAGCACCGACGCCGCGACCACCACCGCGCCTCCCTGGCTATCCAGAACGTTCCGACCCCGATAAACTGTATGTAGTTTTCGAGGAAAGGGGTAGACCTGTGATCTCGGGACTGCACCACTACGCGCTGCAGGTGCCCGACCTGGCCGTCGCCGAGGGGTTCCTGCAGGACTTCGGCCTGGAGACCGGCGAGAAGGACGGCACGCTGGTCGCCCAGTGCCCGGGTCGGGACCAGGAACAGGTACGGCTGGTGGAGGCGCCGGCGAAGCGGCTGCACCACGTCTCGTTCACCGTCCGACCGGACACAATGGACTCGATCCGGGCCGCGCTGGACCGGGCCGGCACGCCGGTCATCGAGCCGCCGGCCGGGGCGTCCGAGGCCGGCCTCTGGCTGCGCGACCCGGACGGCACCGCCGTACAGCTGCTGGCCGAACCGCCGGCACCGGCCCGGCCGGTGCCCGAGGTGCTGACCAACCAAGGTGGTCGGGTGCAGCGGGTCGGCACCGCACAGTGGCTGACCGCCGGCGAGGATGTGCTGCCGCGCCGGCTCGGGCACGCGCTGCTGTTCACCCCGCAGCCACAGCAGCTGACCGCCTTCTACACCGAGGTGCTCGGGCTGCGGGTGAGCGACACCATCCATGGCCTCGTCACGTTCCTGAACGCCGGGCCGGGCGACCACCACATCTTCGGCTTCATCGCCAGCAGCCACCCGGGCTTCCACCACGCCAGCTTCGAGGTGCCGTCCGTCGACGCGATCGCGTTCGGCGCCGACCGGATGCGCGGCAAGGGCCGCGAACCCGGCTGGGGGCTGGGCCGGCACACGATCGGCTCGAACTTCTTCCACTACAACCCGGATCCGTGGGGGTCCTGGATCGAGTGGTTCTCCGACATCGACCAGGTGGACGACTCCTGGGTGGCGAACGACTGGGACGTCCCGCCGCACCTGTGGGGCGCGCCGCCGCCGGCGGCCTTCCTGGCCAACCTGGAGCCCCGGGACTGACCCGACCCTGGGGTGGGCCGGCTCAGCCGGCCCACCCCAGGTCAACTGGCCCGCAGCAGGCCGCCGTCCACATAGAAGGTCTGGCCGGTGATGAAGGCCGCGTCGTCGGAGACCAGGAACGCCAGCGTGCCGGTGAGGTCGGTCGGCAGCTGCACCCGCTTGATCGCCTGCAGCTGCGGCACGATGTCGAAGAACGCCGCCGGCCCGGCCTCGGTGGTCGCGGTGCGGACTAGCGACGGGCCGATCGCGTTGGCGGTGATGCCGAACTCGGCCAGCTCGGTGGCCAGCCCCCGGGTCAACCCGATCACCGCCATCTTGGCCGCGGTGTAGTGCGTGAAGCCGGGGATCACCAGGCCGATCGCGTTCGAGGTCATGTTCACTATCCGGCCCCAGCCGCGGGCCTTCATCGCCGGCGTGAACGCCTGGCTGGCGTAGAACATCGAGTCGACGTTGATCGCGAAGACCCGACGCCAGTCGGCGGCCGTCATCCCGTCCAGCGGCTGGTTCGGGTAGATGCCGGCGTTGTTCACCAGGATGTCGGCGGCGCCGAGGGATGCCGTCACCTCCCGCGCCGCGGCGGCCACCTGGTCGGCGTCGGTGAGGTCGACGGCGAACGCGGCGCCCTTGGATCCGGCCGCCTCGACCTCGGCCACCGTCTCCGCCCCGTCCGCGATATCGAGCACCGCCACCGCGGCGCCCTCGACGGCGAGCCGACCGGCGTACGCCCGGCCGATCCCGTTGGCCGCGCCGGTGACCACCGCGACCCGGCCGGCCAGCCGGCCGGTCACGCTGACACCGCGTTCTCGGTGGCCAGCCGGCGCATCGCGGCCAGCGTGGCGGCGACCGCCTTCAGGTAGTCGCCGGTCATCGAGTCGGCGTACTCCTGCTCACCGGCGGAGCCCCCGGCCACCCCGCCGACGACGAGCGCGAAGCTGAACCGCAGCCGCAGGTCGTCCGGCGGGCCTTCGATCTCGTTGGCGATCGTGCCCAGCACCGGGCCGGCGATCCGGGTGAACACCACCCGGTGCGGTTCCTCCAGGGTGATCCGCTCGGTGAAGCGATCGCCGCGGAAGTCGATGTCGCGGTCGAACACGGTGTCGCCGTACCGCTGCGTCACCTCGCAGTAGGTCATGCTCGGCACGAACGGCAGCGCGTTGTTGGCCTTGAGTACCAGGCCGTGCCAGACCGCCGCGCGATCGAGCACCGGCTCGCTCGGGACGTTCACCGGCAGCTGGTGCGATACGTAGATCATGGCGTCCTTCCCGATGCTTCGATGACGGGGTTGTCCAGCGCGCCCAGCCCGTCGATGGTGGTCCGGACCAGGTCGCCGTCGCGCAGGAACAGCCCGCGCCCGACGCCCACACCGGACGGCGTGCCGGTGGTGATCACATCGCCCGGCTCCAGCCGGGTGACCTCGCTGGCGGTGGCGATCAGCTCGGCCACCGGGCAGATCATGTCCGAAGTGGACTCGTCCTGCTGCAGCTCGCCGTTGTGCCAGAGCCGCAACCGCAGTGCCTGCGGGTCGGGCACCTGGAAGGCCGGCGTGATGCCGGGGCCGAGTGGCAGCGAGCCGTCCAGCGACTTGGCGGCGAACCAGTCGTAGACGAACGCCGCGGCCGGCACCGCCCGCCGCTTGTGCAGGCCGCGGGCGGTGATGTCGTTGGCCACGCAGTAGCCGGCGACGTGGTCCAGGGCGCGGTCGGCCGGGATGTCCCGGCCGCCGATGCCGATCACCACGGCCAGTTCGGCTTCCCAGTCGTACCGGGCCGTCTCGGCCGAGTGCAGGGTGATCGGATCGGTCGGCCCGATCACCGTGGTGGTCGGGGTCTTGAGGAAGAAGAACGGCCGCCAGTCGCCGTCGGGAATCTCGCCGCCCATCTCCAGCACGTGCCGGCGGTAGTTGACGCCGGCGCAGATCACCTTGCGCGGCCAGCGGATCGGCGCCAGCAGGGCGTCGTACTCGACCACCGGGGCACCGGTGACCTCGAGGCCGCGCAGCACATCGGCGGCCTGGGCCCAGTCCTCCAGCAGTTCCAGCGCGGTCGCCCACTGCTTCAGCTCCGGTGGCTGCACCAGCGGGCCGCCGTCCAGCAGGGCGGCCAGGCCGACCGTCTCGCCGCGCCGGAACGTCGCCACCGACCAACTCATGCCGTACTCCCCTGCGCTGCTGCCCCGCCGGCCACCTGGTCGTGCACGCTGGCGATGTCCAGCTCACCCCAGCCGGCCGCGACGGCCTTGTCGAACACGGTCTTGGCCGAGGCGAACACCGCGGCGTCGACACCGAGGTCGGCCGCGTACGCCTCGACCTGGGTCAGGATCGGGTGCAGCGTGTCGATCGGCCCGGGCGCCGGCGACCACTGCCGGGCGCGCATCACCGGGCCGCGCTGCCGCAGGATCGCCGACGCCGCGATCGAGTTGTCCAGAGTGGACTGCACCAGGTCGAGGTCGAGGCCGCTGTGCCGGGCCATCGTGATCGCCTCGGCCGCGGCCACCGTGTGCACCGCGACCAGCAGGCTGGAGATGTACTTCAGGTGCGCGCCGGCGCCGAACGACCCAGCATAGACCCACGGGCCGGACAGCGCCTCCAGCACCGGCCGCACAGTGTCCACAGTGGCCGGTTCACCGGAGACGAAGGTGGTGGCCAGCCGCGGCGCGACCATCCCCGGGCTGCCGCTGATCGGGCAGTCCAGCAGGTCGCCGCCGGCGGCCCGGACGGCGTCGCGCAGCCCGGCCTTGACCGCCACGTCGATCGTGCTCATCTCGATGTGCACGGTGCCCGGCCGCAGCGCGCGCAGCGTGCCGGCCGGCCCGGTGATCACCTCGGCCACCGCGGCCTCGTCCGGCAGGATGGAGACCAGCACGTCGGCCGCGGCGGCGACCGCGGCGGCCGAATCCGCCGGCTCGCCGCCGGCCTCGGCCAGCTCCGGCGAGCCACGCCGCCGGTAGCCGATCACCTCGAAGCCGCGCTCCATCAGGTTGCGGGCGATGGGCAGGCCCATCTTGCCGAGCCCGATCACGCCGACTCGCATCGTTACCTCCCGGGCCGTCTGGTGCGTCAGCGCCACTCGTACGCCCCGGTGCCCAGCGACACCCGGACCGAGACGCTGCCCTCGTTCAACCGCCACCGGTACACCTCGAACCGCCGCAGCCCGGCGTGCACGAACGGGTCGGCCGCGGCGATCTGCCGGGCCGCCTCCTCGTCCGCGGCGCGCAGCACCGTGACGCCCGAGCCCGGCCCCGTGCCCGGGCCGGACAGCAGCGGCCCGGACAGGAACAGCACCCCGTCCCGCTCCAACCCGAGCAGCCAGCCGATGTGCTCGGGAACGAGCGCCTCGACGGCCGCGGCGGTGGTGCCGGCCTCCGGTGTGGACAGTACGAGCCAGTAGTCGCGCCCCAGCAGCCGGGACGGGTCGACGGGTGGCGCGGGGTCACGGCGGCTCACAGGTAAACTGTATGTACTTTTCACGTGACGTCAAGGACTCGCAGGCCCGCGGCTGTTTGCAGCCGGCCCCGGATCAGGGAGAGTTACGGCATGCCCCGCACGGCGCTCATCCCCGCGATCCGGCCGGTCCACGTACCCAAGGCACGGGAGGCGATCCCCTACATCCACACCTACCTGCGCGAGTGCATCCTGGACGGCACGCTGACCCCGGGAACCAAGCTCTCCCAGGTCACCCTCTCCGAGCAGTTGGGCATCAGCCGCACGCCACTGCGCGAGGTGCTGCGGATGCTGCAGGAGGAGGGCCTGGTCGAGATCGAGCCGAACCAGCGCACCCGGGTCGCCGGGCTCGACCCGGCCGAGCTGGACGACCTGTACGCCAGCCGGATCCTGCTGGAGACGCTGGCGCTGTCCACCACCCTGGGCAGCTTCGGCCCGCCCGACCGCAAGGAGGCCAAGCGGCTGCTGACCGCGATGCGGCAGGCCGCCCGGATGAAGGACCTGCCCGCCTGGTTCGCCGCGCACGCCGACTTCCACCGGCTGATCACCGCCGGCGCCGGTGACGCGCTGCGCCGGCAGCTGACCACGTACGCCGACCGGACGATCCGCTACATCCGGATCTACCAGCAGTCCGACCCGCACAGCTGGCAGTCGGCCGGCCAGGTCGAGCACGCCCAGATCCTGGACGCGCTGGTGGCCGGCGACGAACGCGGCGCGCTGACCGGGCTGGCGCACCACCTGGCCCGCACCGCGCTGCGGGTGCTGACCGACTGCGCCCCGGACTACGTGCCGGGCGCGGTGCCGCACGCGGTCGGCCTGATCGACGGCCGGCCGCCGGCCCAGCTCCGCCAGCCCGGCGCCGCCGGCTGAGTCACCACCGGCGGTCCGCCGACAACCGGGCCGCCGGCCCGTCCGCACAGTCAGGGCAGTCAGGGCAGTCAGGGCAGTCAGGGCAGTCAGGGCAGTCAGGACAGGAACGGCTGTACCACGGCGAGGAAGTCGGCGGTCCGCTCGATCATCGTCCAGTGCCCGCAGCCGGCCAGCACGTGCAGCCGGGAGTCCGGGAGCAGGTCGACCAGCTGCGCCGACGACGTCCGCCAGGGCACCACCTGGTCGTCCCGGCCGTGCACCAGCAGCACCGGCGCGCCGATCGAGGCCAGCTCCGCGCCGGACAGCGCGAGGTCGTCCACCCAGCGCTGCCGCGGCGGTGGGAACATGGCCGCCCAGGAGTCCCGGACCGGCGGGTTGAGGCTGGCCTGGTAGCGCAGTTCGACCAGGTCGTCGGTGATCAGCTCCCGGTTGTACGCGAACAGCCCGATCACCCGGCGCATCTCGGCCACGCTCGGGGTGTACCGCCACACCCCGTCCAGCCCGGGCGGCAGCGGCATGGCCACGCCCATCGAGCCCATCAGCACGATCCGGCGCACCGCCGCCGGCCGGGCCACCGCGAGCGACAGCGCGATCGCCCCGCCCATCGAGTTTCCGATCACGTCCACCGTGCCCAGGCCGAGCGCGTCCACAAGCGACAGTGCGTGGTCGGTCCAGGCGACCCGGCCGTAGCTACGCTGCTCGCCGGTGGCGGTGCCGCCGAATCCGAGCTGGTCCGGCGCGATCACCCGGCGGTCGGCACCCAGCGCCGGGATGACCGCGCGCCAGTTCGCGGTGCCGGTCACCCCCGGCCCGGAGCCGTGCAGCAGCAGCAGCGGCGGCTGCCCGCCCGGCGCCGCCGGCTCGCCGGTGTCGATCAGTTCGGTCGGCACACCGGCCACGTCGATCCCGGTAGTGGTCAGGGATCCGGTCACTGGCCGGCCGCCGGCGGACAGTGGGTTGGCGCGCTCACGGGTTGGCGACTCCAATGCTGTCCGGCTGCAGCTGCGGTTGGGTGGACACCCGGCGGACCGGGCCGAGCCACATGTCGATGGAGCCCGGCTCGTCCGGGTCGAACGTACGCGGGATCCAGGTGGCGTCGTCCTCGATCCGGCGGACACCGAACGAGTACTCGTAGGTGAACCCCTCCGGGCCGAGGAAGTAGAGGAAGACCGCGGTCGACTGGGGGTGCCGGCCGGGGCCCATCTCGATCTCGACGCCGTGCTCGACCAGGAAGTGCCAGTTGCGGAAGACGTCGTCGATGCTGGCCACCTGGAAGTTCATGTGACACAGGCCGGCCCGCTCGCCCTTGAAGACGGCCAGCTTGTGGTGCACCGGGTCGATCCGCAGCAGGCAGGCGCCGTCGCCGATCCAGTCGGAGACCTTGGCGTTGAACCGGGTGCTCCAGAACCGGTACGCCTCGTGCACGTCCGGCGCGTCCAGGCAGAGGTGGCCGAACTCGGTGATGCCGGCCGGGCGGGCGAACGCGACCGGCCGGGTGATCGTCTCCTGCTGGCTGACCAGCTCGATCCGGTTGCCGAACGGGTCGTCGAAGCCGATGAACTCGCGCACCCGGCGGGACCGCGCCTCGGCCGCCGAGCCGCGCCGCACGCTGATGCCGGCCCGTTCCAGCTCGGTCTCGGCGGCCGCCAGCGCGTCGGTGTCGGCCACGCTGAAGCCGGACGAGATCACCCCGGACGGCCCTTCGACCAGGGCCAGGCAGTGGTGCCGGTGGTCGGCCCGCAGGTGCGCGACGCCGAGCTCGGTCGGCGCGGCCAGCTCCAGCCCGACGATGCCGGTGCCGAACCGGACCGCCGCGTCCAGGTCGGCCACCCCGGACCGGACGTAGCCGATATCGGTGAGCGTGATCATCGCTCGGCTCAGCTGAAGACCGGCGCGAGGTCGATGTAGATCTGCCAGTCGCGGACCAGATCCCCCTGGTACGTCAGGACATCCGCGTTCGGCACGGTGACCGCCTTGCCGTCCTTGCGCCGGTACTCGACGTCGGCCTGGATGATCACGGTGTCGCCGAGCTCCCACACCTGCCGGATGTGGTGGGTCATCCCGTCGATCGTGCCGAAGAAGCCGGCGACCGCGTCGCGTACCTCGGCCCGGCCGGTCAGCGGGTCGGCGTTGCCGAACCGGAACGACACGTCCGGCGTCAGGTGGCGGACGAACCTGTCCGGTTCCATCGTGTCGATGTCGGCGAAGGTGCTGGTGACGTCCCGGCTCATGGGGTGCTCCCGTCCGCGGCGATCCGGTGGATCGAGGTCCCCAAACTGTATGCAGTTAATCGGTCAGAGCGCAACGGCCCGGTAGGACCGGGTAACCCGGCGGTCGCGGTCCGGTGCGGTCAGCCGGCGCGGCGGCCCCTGGGTCCGGCGGTCGCGAGCTGGGCCGGCGCTACCGGGCCGGCCGGCTTGGCGGTTGCCGCCGGCCCGGTAGCGCCGGCCGGTATCGCGCGGCCGACCAGAGTCGGCAGCGCGCGGACCGCGACGATCGACGCTGCGGGCAGCCGGACCCAGTGCACGGCGGTACCCCTTCCAGGACGGCTACCAACGCGAGCGGCGCCGTGGCGGGTCAGGGCGGCACGGGAACCAGGCACGGTGCGAAGCCGGCAGCCGGCAGGCCTGGCAACGCCCCCCGTGGACCCTCGTCACCGTACGGCCCGGGCCGCCTGCCCGGCATGAGCCGACCAGGTGGTGCGGGCACACCGGTCCATCACCCGCCGTACCCGGCGGGACTGGCGCCGGGCCCGGGTCCGATTCCGGGGCGGAGCTCCGGATTGCCCCCCTTTCCATCCGCTTGACCGGAGTAGATGCTGGAGCGGACCAACGGAGGTCTGGAGGTAGATGTGCTCTTGCAGCTGCGCCGGCTGTCCACCCTGGTGATCGCGATGCTGCTCGGCGGGTTGCTGGTCGGCCCGGCCGCGGCGGCTCCGGCAGCCGACCATCAGACACCGGTCACCCACACGGTCGGGGTCGACCACTACTCGGTCACCGTCGACGGGCAGCGGGTGTACCTGTGGTCCGCGGAGTTCCACTACTGGCGGCTGCCCAGCCCGGACCTCTGGCGGGACGTGCTGCAGAAGCTGAAGGCGGCCGGGTTCAACGCGACCTCGATCTACTTCGACTGGGCCTATCACTCGCCGGCACCCGGCCGGTACGACTTCACCGGCGTCCGCGACGTCGACCGGCTGCTGCGGATCGCGGCCGAGGTGGGCATCTACGTGATCGCCCGGCCCGGGCCGTACATCAACGCGGAGACCGACTCGGGCGGCTTCCCCGGCTGGCTGCAGACGCAGGCCGGCCGGGCCAGGTCCAGCGCGCCCGACTACACCGCGGCCTACCAGGACTGGCTGCGGCACATCGACCCGATCATCGCCCGGCACCAGCTGACCACCGGCGGCGGCACCGTGCTGCTCTACCAGGCCGAGAACGAGTACGGCAGCAACGGCGACCCCGCGTACATGACGCAGCTGCAGCAGCAGATCCAGGCCGACGGCATCACCGTGCCGGTCACCCACAACTACTGCTGCGGCGCGTCCACCTGGGCGACCGGGCCGGGTTCGGTGCCGGTGCCGGGCCGGGACAGCTACCCGCAGGGCTTCAACTGCTCCAGCCCCACCGTCTGGCGCGGCGTCGACACGCTGACCCGGCTACGCGACGACGTGCCGGTGTTCACCCCCGAGTACCAGGGTGGCGCGTTCGACCCGTGGGGCGGGCCGGGCTACGAGAAGTGCCGGCAGCTGATCGGACCGGACTTCGAGAAGGTGTTCTACAAGAACAACGTCGCCAACGGCGCGACGATCCAGAACTTCTACATGACCTACGGCGGCACGTCCTGGGGCTGGCTGGCCGACCCGAGCCAGGTCTACACCTCCTACGACTACGGCGCGGCGATCGCCGAGGACCGCGAGCTCACCGGCAAGTACGACGAGCTGAAGCGGCAGGGCGGCTTCGTCACCTCGGTCGCGCCGCTGGCCAAGACCGACCCGATCGGCAGCGCCGCCACGTCCGACCCGGCGGTGCTGGCCACCGCTCGGGTCAACCCGGACGACAACACCCACTTCTACGTGCTGCGGCACCGGGACAGCACGTCCACCGCGACCAACAGCACGCACCTGGCGATCGATCTCGGCGCCCGCGGCAACTTCACCTTCGACGACGCCGACCCGGCCCTGACCTACACCGGTTCCTGGACGCACGCGGCCAACCAGAGCTACACCACCGGCGACTACCGCAACACCGAGTCGTTCAGCTCGGTGGCCGGCGACAGCGTCTCGGCCAGCTTCACCGGGACGTCGGTGCGCTGGCTGTCCTCGCTGGACGCCAACCACGGCATCGCGGACGTCTTCCTGGACGGGGTCAAGGTGTCCACTGTGGATACCTACGGAACGCCGAAGGCGTTCGGGCAGGTGCTGTACTCGGCCGACAACCTGCCGGCCGGCCCGCACACGCTGACGGTGACCGCCACCGGCACCCGCAACCCGGCCGCGTCCGGCACGTTCGTGGTGGTGGACGCGATCGACACGCCGGCTGCCGGCGGCGAGGTCTACCCGAGCGTCCCGCAGCAGCCGGGCACCAGCATCACGCTGGCCGGGCGGGACGCCAAGACGCTGGTCGCCGGCTACCAGTTCGGCGCGCAGCGGCTGCAGTACTCCACCTCCGAGATCATGACCCAGGCCCGGATCGGCGGCCGGGACGTGGCGCTGCTGTACGGGCGGTCCGGGCAGGACGGCGAGACCGTGCTGCGCTACCCGGCCGCGCCGGCCGTCACCGTGCTCGCCGGCACGGTCGCGTCCAGCTGGGACGGCAGCCGCGGCGATCTGCGGCTGAACTACAGCCACGACGGGCTGGCCGAGGTGCTGATCACGCCGGCCGGCGGGGTGCCGCTGTTGCTGCTGCTGGCCACCGACGAGGTCGCGGCGCAGTTCTGGCGGTCCGACACGGCGGCCGGGCCGGTGCTGGTGCGCGGGCCCGAACTGGTCCGCACCGCCACCGCCGGCCCCGGCCGGCTGGCGGTCACCGGCGACCTCGCGGCCGACACCCGGCTGCAGGTCTGGGCGGCCGGCGCACCCCGGCTGACCTGGAACGGCCGTCCACTGCGGACGGTGCCGGGGCGGGACGGGTCGCTGGCGGCCGGCCCCGTGGCCGGGCCGCGGCCGGTGACCCTGCCGGCGCTGACCGGCTGGCGGTTCACCCCGGCCACCCCCGAGGCGGATCCGGCCTTCGACGACGGCCGGTGGGCGCTGGCCGACAAGGCGACCACCAACAACCCGACCAAGCCGGCCATGCCGCCGGTGCTCTACGCCGACGAGTACGGCTACCACTACGGCGACGTCTGGTACCGGGGCCGGTTCACCGCGGCCGGCACCGAGACCGGCGTGAACATCTCGGCGCTCACCGGCCGGGCCGGCCTCTACAGCGCCTGGCTGAACGGCGTCTTCCTGGGCAGCAGCGGCGCCGCGACGCACCGGTTCGACTTCCCGGCCGGCGCGGTCCGGGCCGGCGCGACGAACGTGCTGGCCGTGCTGGTCGAGAACATGGGCCACAACGAGGACTTCAACGCCGACGACTCGCACAAGCAGCCGCGCGGGCTGACCGGCGCCGCGCTGCTCGGCTCCACCGCCCGGCTCGGCTGGCGGATCCAGGGCAGCCTGGGCGGCGAGCAGTTGGTCGACCCGACCCGCGGGCCGTTCAACGTGGGCGGCCAGTACGGCGAGCGCGCCGGCTACCACCTGCCCGGCTTCCCGGACCGGCGCTGGCAGCCGGTCACCCTCCCGCACCCGGACGCCACGCCGGGCACCTCCTGGTACCGCACCACGTTCACGCTGCGGCTGCCGCCCGGCCAGGACGTACCGCTGGGCATCCGGCTGGACGACGACCCGGCCCGGCACTACCGGGCGCTGATCTACCTCAACGGGTGGCAGCTCGGCCGGTACATCAACGACGTCGGCCCGCAGCACTCGTTCCCGGTGCCGCCCGGCATCCTGCGCACCGACGGCCGCAACACCCTGGCCATCGCGGTCTGGAACGCCGACGCCAGCACCGGCGGGCTGGGTCAGGTCAGCCTGGAGCAGTACGGCAACGTCAGCACCAGCCTGCGGGTGTCCGATGTGGACAGTCCCGGCTACCGCGCCGCCGACTTCGCGGTCCGCCCGTCCACCGCGGCGCTGGATCTCGCCGGGCCCGACACGATCGTCCGCGGCGGCAGCGGCACCGTGCGCACCACACTGACCGCGGCCGGCCGGGACCTCCGCGACGTGTCGGTCCGGCTGTCCACACCGGACGGTTGGACGGCCACGCCGAGCGGGCCGGTGCGGTTCGGTCGGGTCGGCGCCGGCCGGTCGGTCACCGTCGACTGGCAGCTGACCGCGCCGGCCGGCGAGCAGCCGGCCGCCGCGGTGCTGGACGCGGTCGCGACCTACCGGGTGCGCGGCCACGCCGACCGGGCGACCGGCACCGGCACGGTCGGCGTGCCCACCCCGCCGCCGACCGGTGACAACTGGGTCAGCGACCTGCCGTTCGTGGCCACCAACGGCTGGGGCCCGGTCGAGCGGGACATGTCCAACGGCGAGGCGCTGGCCGGTGACGGCCGGCCGATCACGATCGCCGGCACCCGGTACGCCAAGGGCCTCGGCGTGCACCCGGCCGGCGACGTCACGCTGAACCTGGCCGGCAACTGCACCCGGTTCACCGCCACCGTCGGCGTGGACGACGAGGTCGGCAACGCCGGCAGCGTCCGCTTCTCGGTCGTCGGCGACGGCCGCACGCTGACCGTGACACCGGTACTGACCGGCAGCTCCCCATCATCCACAGTGGACGTCGACCTGACCGGCGTCGGCCAGCTCGACCTGATCGTGGACGACGGCGGCGACGGCAACGGCACCGACCACTCCGACTGGGCCGACGCCATGCTGCACTGCGCCACCTGACCGCGCGGGCCGGGCGGGCCGGCCGGTCAGGAGAGCTGGGCGGCGATCTCGGCGCCTTCCGGGGCGCCGAGGTCGGTGTAGAGCCGCAGGGCCTGCCGCCAGTGCGCCCGGGCGGCGTCGGTGCTGCCGAGCGCGGCCAGGGCCCGGGCGATGCCGTCGTGCGCGCGGGCCTGGGTCCGCGGCTCGCGCAGCGCGGTGGCCAGGCTGAGCGCCTCCCGGTGGCTGTCGGCCGCGGCTTCGGCCGCGCCGAGTTGCCGCAGCGTCTCGCCGGCGCTGTTGAGCGCCTCGGTGCACAGGTGGTTGTTGCCGGTCTCGCGGGCCAGCGCGACCGCCTCACGGTGGTGGGCCAGCGCGCTGGTGTAGTCGCCGACCCGCCGGTACGCCGAGCCGACACTGTCCAGCGCGTGGCCCTCCAGCTCGCGGTAGCCGATCTCGCGGGCGATCGCGAGCGCCTGCTGGTAGTGCGCCAGCGCGGTGCGGAACTCGCCGGTCTGCTCGTACACGTTGCCGAGGTTGTTCAGCGTGCTCGCCACGCCGGCCCGGTCACCGATCTCGCTGGCGATGGCCAGCGCCTGCCGCTTGTGTTCGAGCGCTTCGCCGTAGCGGCCGAGGTACTCACTCACGTTGCCCAGGTTGTCCAGGCCGCGGGCCTCGCCCGGCCGGTCGCCGGTGTCCCGCGCGACCGCGACCGCGTCCCGGTAGCGGTCCAGCGCCGCGGTGTACTCCCCGAGGTGCTCGTGCATCAGGCCGATGTTGTTCAGCGCCCGGATCTCGATCGTGCGCTCGCCGCCGGACCGGGCCAGCTCCAGCGCCTGCCGGTAGTGGTCGAGCGCCGCCGGGTAGCGCTCGGTCCGCCAGTAGATGACGCCGAGGTTGCACAGTGCCCGCGCCGCGCCGGCCCGGTCGGCGGCATCGGCGGCGGCGACCCGGACCGCCCAGCCGTGCAGCAGTTCCGCCTCCGGGTAGAAGCCGCCGACGTCGAGATACCGGTGCAGGATGGCCGACAGCCGGCCGACCGGGCCGGGGTGGCCGGTGTCGGCCGCGGCACCGGCGGCGGCCACCAGGTTGGCCCGTTCGGCGTCCAGCCAGGCGGTCGCGGCGGCGGCGTCCGGCAGCGGCGGCACCGGCGTGGCCGGCCGCGGGACCGCCGGCCGGCGGTCCTTCTCGTAGCCGGCGTAGTGATCCATCGCCAGTGCGGCGGCGTACGTGTAGTGCTCCAGCAGCCGGGCCAGCGCCGCGTCGGCGTCGGCCGGGTCGGTGCCGGCGGCCAGCTCGGCCGCATACGCGCGGAGCAGGTCGTGCAGCCGGAACCGGTCCCAGCCGGGCTGCGGCTCGACCAGGTAGCCGGCCGCCAGCGTGCCGACCAGCCGCCGGGCCCGGGCGACCGTGGTGCCAGCCAGCGCGGCCACCGCGTAGCTGTCGAAGTCCCGGCCGGGGTGCCGGCCGAGCAGCCGGAACACCCGGGCGGCCGGCGCCGGCAGGTGCCGGTACGACCAGGAGAAGACGGCCCGGACGGCGGTCGCCGGGTCGTCGC
The DNA here is from genome assembly GCA_963714145.1 of uncultured Actinomycetota bacterium. Taxonomy (GTDB): domain Bacteria; phylum Actinomycetota; class Actinomycetes; order Mycobacteriales; family CADCTP01; genus JBBWZH01. Next base: position 2,680,346 of record OY970235.1, read on the forward strand.
CGGCGGCCAGCGCGTCCAGCTGGCCGGCCCGCAGTTCGGCGACCAGCCCGGCCAGCGCGGCGGTGCGCCGGGCGGCCGCCAGCTCGGCCGCCACCCGCAGTGCCAGCGGCAGCCGGGCGCACTGCTCGACCAGCGCCTGCGCCGCGGCCGGCTCGGCGTCGACCCGCGGGCCGATCAGCCGCCGGAGCAGGTCGAGCGCCGCGGCGGGCGGCAGCAGGTCCAGCTCCACCCGGCGGGCGCCGTCCCGGGCGACCAGGCCGGCCAGCGAGTCCCGGCTGGTCACGATGACCCGGCTGGCCGAGCCGCCAGGCAGCAGCGGCCGCACCTGCTCGGCGGACCCGGCGTTGTCGAGCACCAGCAGCAGCCGGCGGTCCGCCACCTCGGTGCGGTACCGGGCGGCCAGCTCCGCCGGATCGCCGGGCAGCTGCGCACTGTCGACGCCGAGGCCGCGCAGGAAACCGGCCAGCACCGCGGCCGGAGCCAGCGCCGGGCTCGGCCCGAACCCGCGCAGGTCGACGTACAGGCAGCCGTCCGGGAAGGCGTCGGCGGACCGGTGCGCCCAGCGCAGCGCCAGCGCGGTCTTGCCGACCCCGGCGGTGCCGCTGATCGCCGAGATCACCACCGGACCGCCCCCACCGGCCGAGCCGACGGACCCGGCTGGGCCAGCGGACCCAGCCAACTCGACTGGGCCAGCGACATCGACTGGGCCAGCCGGGCCGGCTGACCCGGCCGAGCCGCCCGCTCCGGCCGACCCGGCGAACCCGGCTGGGCCAGCCGGGCCGGCTGACCGGGTCAGGCCGGCCAGCCGGTCCAACTCGGCCAGGCCGTCCAGTACAGCCAGTTCGGCCTCCCGGCCGACGAACACCGCCGGCTCGGCCGGCAACTGCCGCGGCGTCCGCCGTCCCGGTGCAGTGGTGCCCGGCGCTGCCGCGGTGGCGCCCGGTGCCGCGGTGGCCGGCGGTGTCGCGGTGGGCGGGGCGGCGGGGCTGAGGCGGTCGCCGCGGAGCATGCGCTGGTGCAGGTCGCGGACCGGTGGGCCGGGCTGCACGCCGAGTTCCGCGTCGAGCAGCGCGTACAACCGCTGGTAGGCGCCCAGCGCCTCGCCCTGCCGGCCGCTGGCGTACAGGCCGCGCATCAACTGCTCCCAGAGCCGCTCGCGCAGCGGGTACTGCTCGACCAGGCCACCGAGATCGACCGCGGCCGCGGCGTGCTCCCCCACCGCGAGCCGGGCCTCGATCCATTCCTCGACCGCCGCCAGCCGCCGCCCCTCCAGCACCCGCACCTGCTGTTGCAGCGCCGCCGGCACCGGCAGCGTCCCGAGCACCGGGCCGCGCCAGAGCGCCAGTGCCAGCCGCAGCCGATCGACCGCGGCGCCGGGCCGGCCGCCGGCCAGGTCGCGCCGGCCCTCGTCCAGCAGCAGGTCGAAGCGCAGCGCGTCCAGCCGGTCCGGCCGGACCAGCAGCGTGTAGCCGCCCGGTCCGGACTCGATGCTGGGGTCGTCCGGGTCGCCGGTGCGCAGCAGCCGGCGCAGCTCGCTCACGTAGGTGCGCAGGTTCGCGGCCGCGGACGCCGGCGGCCGGCCGTCCCAGAGGCAGTCGGTGAGCCAGCCCACCGGCAGCGCGGCGTTGGGGCGCAACGCCAGCACGCCGAGCACCAGCCGGGCCAGCCGCCGCCCGGGCAGCAGCACCCGGTCGCCGCTGCGCAGCTGCAGCGGCCCCAGCACACCGACTTCCATCGCACCCGCCGACCTGTCCGGGCCGCGAATCGCCGGCCCCGCCGGGCCGAATCATCGTACGGACGCACCGGCCACCGGGCCGGAACCGCCGATTCGCTGGCTGGGCAGCACGGATCCGGATATGCGCGGACGTGTGCGGCGGCCGGACACGATGCGCCCGGCGGCGGACGCGCCGCCGGATCCGTCCCCGGATCCGTGTCATTTGAGGGAGGAAAACAGGTGCGAAGAACACACAGCCTCGCCGCCGCCGCTGTCGCCGCCGGCCTGGTCGCGCTCGGCCTGACGACCGCGGCTCCAGCCACCGCCGCCCCGCCCGGCCCGGCTGCGGCCGGGTCGGCATGTGCCGGTGCCGTCGCCCGGCCGGGGCCGACCAGCGCGAACCCGGACCAGGACCGGTACGGCCCGATGGTGGCGCCGGGCGGCCTGTTCGCCGCGGCGTTGCAGCGGCACGCGACCTGGCTCACCACGCTGGACTGCACCGCGACCGGCCGCCGGCACGCCGTACAGCCCACGTCCGGGCCGGCGGCCCCGGCCGGGCGGCAGAGCAACGCGATGTTCTCCTCGAACTGGTCCGGCTACCAGGTGAACCAGGTCGCCGGCTACGCGCAGGGCGGCTGGACCGTCCCGACCGTGACCCGGCCGGTGCCGGGCTACTCCACGATCGGCTACTACTCGTCCACCTGGGCCGGGATCGGTGGCGGGTTCAACGCCGGCAACGGCGCGCTGATCCAGGCCGGCACCACGCAGGACATCTCCAGCACCGGCGTGACCAGCTACTACGCCTGGTACGAGATCGTCGGTGGCACCGGCGACACGCGCGGCGAGGTACGGATCAACAACCTGGCCGTGCACCCGGGTGACTTCGTCGGCGGCGCCGCGCTCTGGACCGGGACCGGCGCGCAGGCCGGCGTCTGCAACTTCACCATCAACGTCTGCATCTCCCCCGCCGTGCCGTCCTCGGCCCCGGGCACCACCGCGGAGTGGATCACCGAGGCGCCCAGCGGCTCGATCGGGATCCTCCCGCTGGCCAACTTCGGCTCGGTGCGGTTCAGCAACGCCTGCTGGGAGCGCACCTTCGTGCCGGGCGCGCCGTGCGCCACGATCGCGGCCGGCGGGCCGACCGCCATCATCCTGCAGCAGGTCGTCTTCGGTGTCGTGCAGACCCTGTCCGTCCCGACCGCGCTCACCCCGGACGGCCTCGGCTTCACCATCAACTACCGCGCCCCGGTCCGCCCGGACCCCTGCCCGCGCTGCTGACCCGCTCTGACCCACCGCCACCGACCACCGGCCGCCCGGGCGCTCCGTCCCGGGCGGCCGGTCCCCGCTCCGGACCCGGACCGGGATGTAACAGGCTGGCAGGCTGGCGGCGTGAGTAGGTCGGACCTGGGTAACGGCCGGTGCGGCGCGGTCGCCCACCTCGAGCCGGACGGCACCGTAACGGTGACCCTCCTGCAGGAACGGCCGCCGAAGTAGCCGGCTGCCGGGCCGGGCGCCCGGTGACCCGAACCGGGGTCACCGGGCGCCCGAACGCCGGTCCCGGCTTGACGCCAATGGCAGCCAGTACGGACAGTTACCGCATGGCGCTCACCGTATGCACGCTGGCCGACCGGCCCGACCTGGCGGACGCGCAGCGCATGCTGCCGACGTCCTGGCCGCCGTTCATGCTCGAGGATCCGACCGCGAGCCTGATGAACCTGCTGCCCAGCCGGTTCCCCGAGCTGCAACTGGTGCTGCTGGACGGTGACACGGTGATCGGCAAGGGGCACGCCGTCCCGCTGCACTGGCCGGGCAAGCTGGCCGACCTGCCCGACACCGGCTGGGACTGGGTGCTCATCCGCGCGATCTCGGACCAGCGGCCGGCCACCCTGGTCTCCGCGCTGGAGATCTCGATCGACCCGGCGCACCAGGGCGCCGGGCGCAGCCGGCTGATGGTCGAGGCGTTGCGGGACACCGTCGCCCGGCTCGGGTTCACCGACCTGGTCGCGCCGATCCGGCCGTCCCGCAAGGACGCCGAGCCGGCCACCCCGATGGCCGAGTACGCGGCCCGGGTCCGCCCGGACGGCCTGCCCGCCGACCCCTGGCTGCGGGTGCACGCCCGGGTCGGCGGCACCATCATGCGGGTCTGCCCGGTGTCGATGACGATCCCCGGCACGCTGGCCCAGTGGCGGGAGTGGACCGGGCTGCCGTTCGACCGGTCCGGCCCGGTGCCGGTACCCGGCGCGCTGGCCCCCGTGCACGTCTCGGTCGAGCACGACCAGGCCGTGTACGTCGAGCCGAACGTCTGGATGCATCACCGCCTCGGGTAGGCCAGCTACTCATTTTCCGGGTTGTTTCTGCCTGATCATGCCGTGGTGTCTAGCCTCGGCAACCGGAGCTGCCACGCGCGGCCTGCGGTGGGGACGGCGTCCAGGGCGGGCGCCGGACGGGCCGGGCGGCCGGCGGCTGGTTATGGGGGGTTGTCGTGTTCGGTTCTTCATTCGGGCTGCTCGGCTCGGCCGGTGCCCGCCGTCGCGCGGTGCCGGTCGCGCTGGTGCTCGTCGCGGCGGTGGCGCCGGTGCTGGGGCCGATCCGCCCCGCGGCGGCCGCGCCGGGGCACCTGGTCTCGAGTGTGTGGTTTCCGCGGCCCGGCGACGAGCTGCCGGCCGGCGTCGAGCTGACCGTCAGCGGCGGGGCGAGCAACGGCGAGACCGGCGTCTCGTCCGTCGACATTTCCGTGGACGGCGGCGCCACCTGGCACCGGGCCACTCCGGTCAGGTCGGCGGAGGAGTGGACGTACACGTTCACCCCGACCGGGCCGGGGATGCTCACGATCGCCACCCGGGCGACCACCGGGACTGTGCAGGAGACACCGCCGGCCAGCACCACGATCAAGCTCGTGCCCGCCGTCGCGGCGCAGCCGTGCCCGTGCCCGGTGCGCTGGCCCGACCGGGGCGCCGGCCTCGGCCCGAACGAGGACCCCGACCCGCAGGCCGTCGAGCTGGGCCTGAAGTTCCAGACCGACCGGCCCGGAGTGATCACCGGGGTGGCGTTCCGGCGCTACCCGGCGAATGTCGGGCCGTTCCTGGCGCACCTGTGGACCGCCGACGGCGACATGCTGGCCGAGGCCACGATGAACACCTCGGACGGGTTCCCGTACCTCAGGTTCGCCACCCCGGTGCCGGTCGACGCCGACCAGACGTACGTCGCCTCGTACTACACGCCCAGCGGCCACTACGCCTCGACCGACGCCTTCTTCACCGACACCGACCCCGCGCTGGACGCCGCGCCGTTCCGGATCTTCGCGCTGCCGGACGGGCCGGCCGGCGTCTACCACTACGGCCTGGGCGGCGGCTTCCCCACCGACACCTGGAACCAGGGCAGCTACTGGGTGGAGCCGATCTTCGACACCATCTGACCCGCGCGCGCCGGCCGCCGCCGGCCCGGGCTGGCCAACCTGCTCGGGTGGGCCCCGAACTGATCCCGCTGTCGCGGGTGGCCTACGGCGACCAGGCGATCGCCGGCCCGCCGCTGCCCGGCCTGCTGGCGCTGCTGGCGCTGCTGGCCGGCGACCTGCGGTCGGGCTGCGGGACCGGGCGGCTGGTGGCCGGGCTCTGGCCGGCTCCCGGGCGCCTGTCCGCCCCGGCCGCCCCGGCCGTCAGCTGGCCGGGCGGCGGGTGGCGACGTGCAGGACGGCGCCCCAGTGCCGGGCGAGCTGCCCGTCCGGGCGCTCGGCCAGCCGGTCGCGGATGGCGGTGAACAGCCGCTCGCGCTGCCAGCCGGCCATCGCGATGTGGCCGGAGAAGGTCTGCAGCAGGTCGAGGTAGGCGTCGGCGTCGTAGCGGACCGACCAGTCGTACTGCCGGATCCGGACGTCCTGGAACAGGCCGCTGGCCTCGATCTCGGCCCGGTGGTCGGGCAGCTCCCCGGGCCGCGGCTGGGTCTCGCCCGGCCGGAGCCCCGCGCCGATCTCCTCGTACACCGGCTGGAGCTGCGCGAAGAACGGGTCGCCACCGGCCGGGAAGGCGTGCCTGGCGGACCAGAACGCGAGGTGCCCGCCGGGCCGCAGCCACTCCCAGGCCCGCCGGTAGCGGCTGGCCGGATCGAGCCACTGCCAGGCGGTGGCGGCGAAGACCAGGTCGAACGCCGGGCCCGGCGCAGGCTGCCAGCTCTCGTACGCCGCGGTCACGACCGCCACCTTCGGGTAGCCGGCGAGGTTTGCCGCCGCGACGGCCGCCAACTGCGGGCCCAGCTCCAGGCAGGTGAGCTGGAAGCCGCGCCGGGCCAGCGGTCCGGTCGCCTTGCCCGTCCCGCAGCCGATCTCCAGCAGCCGGCTGCCGGGGCCGAGCCCGGCATCGGCCACCAGGTCGTCGAAGAGCCGCTCCGGGTAGTCCGGCCGGGCCCGGTGGTACCGCTCCGCGGCCGCGTCGAACGTGTGCCGCAGCCGCTCCCGGTCCGCCGGATCCACCTGGTCAGCCATGACCCCATCGTCCCGCAGCACCCCCACCCCGGCTCGGGCCGCCGGTGACGGATTGGCTCCCGGGTGATGGCCCTACGACGTCACCCCGCGAACAAACCCCTCACCAGCGGCCCGACGCCGTCACCGCGAATCCAGGCCGGCCGCACCGCCGCCAGGCGCGAGTCGCGGGTGACGGCTCCGCGCCCGGTGACGGGTTCGGGGGTCGCGGGTGACGGCGGACAGCCGTCACCCGGCGAGCAAACCCGCCACCACCGGGCCGAGGCCATCACCAGACAGCGCACAACATCACCCGCGGAACCAGGGCGGACGCGCCGCCCGCCAGGCACCAGCCACACCCAGGCCACGAGTGACGGGCTCGCGCCTCCGGTGACGGGTTCGGGTCGCGGGTGACGGCGGACAGCCATCACCCGGCGAGCAAACCCGCCACCACCGGGCCGACGCCATCACCAGACAGCGCACAACATCACCCGCGGAACCAGGGCGGACGCGCCGCCCGCCAGGCGCCAGCCACGCCCAGGCCACGAGTGACGGGCTCGTGCCTCCGGTGACGGGTTCGGGGTCGCGGGTGACGGGTTCGGGGGCGCGGGTGACGGCGGACAGCCCTCACCCGACGAGCAAACCCGTCACCCGCGGGCCGACGCCATCACCAGACAGCGCACAACATCACCGCGGAACCAGGGCGGACCGCGCCGCCCGCCAGGCGCCAGCCACGCCCAGGCCACGAGTGACGGGCTCGTGCGCCCGGTGACGGGTCCGGGTCGCGAGTGACGGGTCCGCGCGTCCGGTGACGGGTTCGGGGTCACGGGTGACGGCGGACAGCCCTCACCCGACGAGCAAACCCGCCACCACCGGGCCGACGCCATCACCAGACAGCGCACAACATCACCCGCGGATCCAGGGCGGACGCGGCGCCCGCCAGGCCCGAGCCAGGCTCAAGCCGCGAGTGACGGGGGCGGGTCGCGGGTGACGGGTCCGCGCGTCCGGTGACGGGTTCGGGGTCACGGGTGATGGCGGACAGCCGTCACCCGGCGAGCAAACCCGTCACCGCCGAACCAGCGCCGTCACCTCGTCGGCGACTCCGTCACCGGCCACCAAGTGCCCGCCGGACGGGAGGCCACCGGACGGTTGGGCCCGCGGCAAGGGGCCCGGGTGGGCGCGGGCGGGGTCAGCGGCAGAAGGGGGTGGCGCCGATGACGCTGCGGATGCCGCCGATGACGTGTGCCTTGAAGCTCTCCTTGCCGGGGAGTGGGGCGTCGGTGTAGTCGGCGACGTCGTGGCCCAGGGAGGTGACCCAGGAGCGGCCGCCGTCGTAGTACTGGCACCAGCTCAGCGGGTGGTGCAGCGGGTGGCCCGGGTGGCCGTTGAAGCCGCGGGTGTCGCCGGCCGAGCCGGGCTTGAGCAGCAGCAGCTCGCGGACCTTCGTCGGGAACGGTTCGAGGTTGTAGAACTCGTCCCGGGTGGCCCACTCCGCCGGCAGGCCGCGGGTGGAGGCGTCGTGCCGGTCGACGGTCTGGACGACGCCGTCCCGGTGCGGGCCGTGGTCGTAGAAGTTCGCCCCGCCCAGCAGGCCCTGGAAGTACGGCCAGTTGTACTCGGTGCCGAGGGTGTTGTGGATGGCCACGAAACCGCCGCCGGCCCGCAGGTACTGGGTGAGGCTGGTCTGCGCGGCGTCGTCCAGGATGTCGCGCGAGGTGCTGAGGAACACCACGCCGTCGTAGCGCAGCAGCTTCGCCGGGGCGTCCAGCTGGGTGACGTCCTCGGTCCAGTCGGCCTGGATGCCGGCCGCCCCGGCCCAGTCGACGAGCGCCCGCTGGGCCACGTTCGCGGCGCCGAGCGGCGGGTTGAGGCCGGGGCCGAGCAGCGGCCCGAGATGCGCGTGCCGGGACGAGCCGGTCCGGCTGTAGATCAGGATCCGCTGCACCGGGTCGCGCCGGAAGTCGGTGTCCCAGTTGTGGTAGCAGCTCGGGTCGGTGCCGCGGCAGACGCCGTAGTCGGCGACCGCGTCGTCGTTGCGCGGTTCCCGGCCCGCGCTGGACGCCTCGGACGGTGGGATCAGGTGCACGACCGCCAGCGCGAGCAGGGCGCCGGCGAACCCGGCCAGCACCGTCCGGGCGGCGCCGCGCGGCCGGCTACCCACGGCTGGTCACCAGCCGGTACTGGCGCAGCACCTCGGCCGCGGAGATCGACCGGTCCAGGAACATCAGGCTGTCCATCCGGCAGTTGCACGGGTTCCGCTCCAGCGTGTTCTGCGGGAAGCTGCCGCCGATCTTGATGCCGCGCGGGTCGGTCGGCGAGGCCCGGTGCCGGCCGGGGCCGGTGACACCCCAGGGATCACCGGCCACCACGTACGAGCCCGGCACCGGTTCGCCGTCGCGGTACAGCGCCATCGCCCCGGTGCCGTAGTCGAACGTCACGGCCAGGAACACCCACTGGTTCTGCGGCAGCAGGGTCGGCCAGGGCGCGCTGGCCGCGAAGGTCTGCGAGGCGCCGCCGTCGACCCGCCGGCCCAGCGCGACCAGCCGCAGCTCGCCGGCCACGTCGATCACCTCGAGCAGCGCCCGGACCGCGTGCCCGTCCGAGTCACCGGACAGCAGCCCGGCCAGGCCGACCGCGTTGTAGCGGTCGGCCGGATCCGCGGTGGTGGTGTTCAGGCTCGGGTTCGGCCCGGTCATCTTGAACCAGCCGGCCACCGTGGCGCCGCGGGCGCCGTTGAAGGCGTGCAGGCTCGGCGCCCCGGTCGGCGCGTAGCCGCCGGCCTTCCAGTCGTCGTTGCCGGCCACGGTGGGATGGGTCTGGCCGGTCTGCAGCGCCCGGGTGCTGCCGGGGTAGGCGCCGTCCGGCACCCGCATCATCGCGCCGCCGTTGACCAGGTCGATGTCGGTGCCGGAGAAGCCGCGGTCCCGCTCCCGGGTCGGGTCGCCGGCGACCGCGTGCTCGAAGTCGTAGAACGCGACCAGGTTGCGGCGCAGGCTCGGCAGCACGTCCCGCACCGGCGCCAGCCGGCGCGCGCCGGTCACCTTCCAGATCTTGCCGTTCGCCTTCGCCAGCAGGTACAGCTCACCGCGGTTGTCGGTGCCGATGCGCAGGTCGACCCGGGTGTCACCGGCCAGGCCCTGGGCGCTGACCAGGTGGCCGGCCGGGTCCAGCAGCTGCAGCTGGTGGATCGTGGCCAGCCCGGCGCCGCGGCGCATCTCGCGTTCCTCGGTGTAGAAGACGCGGCCGTCGACCAGGTCGGCGAACACGTACTTGCCGGACAGCAGCGGGGCGTCGTGGCCGCGGTAGACGAAGCCGCCGCTGATCGCGTGGCCCACGTCCGCGGTGCACGGGAAGTCCGGCGGCGCGTTGTGGTCGAAGGCGGCCACCGGGTACGTGTAGCCGAACCGGGCGTCGTCGGCGGGCAGCGGGTAGAGGTTGCAGCGGTCGGCCTTGTTGAAGACGAACGGGCCTTCCCGCTCGCTCCAGCCGAAGTTGTCGCCGGCCCGGACGTCGTAGACCGCCTCGATGTCGTGCTCGCCGATGTGCCCGAGGAACATCCGGTGGCTGCCGCCGGTGTCCCAGCTGAACCGGTGCGGGTCGCGCATGCCGACCGCGTAGATCTCACCAAGGGCACCGGGCCGCCCGACGAACGGGTTCGACGCCGGGATTCCGTACCTGCCGTTGGTGCTGTTCCGGCCGGCCGGGTCGATCCGCAGGATCTTGCCGTGCGGTATCGCCATGTTCTGCGGATCGTCGTTCTGGAACCCCTGGCCGCCCTCGCCGACAGCGAGGTAGAGCAACCCGAAGTCCGGATCGTGCCGCCCGGCGTTCGGGTTGAAGCTGATCTGCTGGATGGCGTGGATCTGGCTGGCGAAGCCGATCCGGAGTAGCTCCCGGTGGGTGCCGGCGAACGTGTCGGCGGCCGGGTTGGTCGCCGTCCACTCGGTCACCACGCTCTGCACGAACACGTTCGGCTGCGCGTAGTCCGGGGTCTTCGTGGTGAGCGCCGCGTTGGCCTCGCTGTGCGTCGTGTAGAACTTGCCGTTGCGGGCGAAGTCCGGGTGGAACGCGACGAACCCGAAGCCGGTGCCCAGGCCGCGGCCGGAGAAGAAGTCCGGCGCGAACGTCGCGCCGACGTCGAGGTAGGTGTGCGGGGTGCCGCCGCGCCGGTCGAGGAAGTACAGCTTCCCGTTCAGGTCCGGGACGTACCGGCGGCCGGAGTGGTCGGGCAGCTCGCCCAGGTAGTTGATCCGGGCCTGCCGCATCAGCCGGGCGTCGATCGGCGCCGGCACCGGCTCGGACTTCGGGAACGCGGCGAACTCCGACACGGTCAGCGCCAGGTTCGACGGCACCGGGTCGACCGGCACCGGGTCGGCGATCGGGCCGTCGGCGGCGGCCGCGACCCGCGGCATCAGCAGCGTGGCGGCCAGCATGGCCCCGGTCGTCAGCAGGCACAGACGCGACTTCGACATCCGCCCACTCCTCTCAAGAAAGCCAGAGAGCGCTACGAAAGCGTGTACGAAGGCTTTATGCGACATTACGCACGTTGCGCCGGTCTCACCACCGGACGGCCGCCGATCAGCCCAACCGGCGCAGACCAAGCGGCGCAGACGAAGCGGCGCAGACGAAGCGGCCGGGGTGACGACGAGGTCCGTCGCCACCCCGGCCGGTCGCGCGGGGCTCAGCTCGCGGGAAGGGTCAGAAGGTGATCCGCTTGCACGCCCCGCCGCCGCTGACGATGACGTGGCTCATCGCCCGGGCGGTCTGCGGGCCGTAGACCCCGTCGGCGGAGATGCCCAGCGCCCGCTGCACCGATATCAGGGCGGACTGGGTCGCCGGGCCGAAGTCGTTGTCCACCGCGATGTTCTTGTGGTGGCAGGTATTGAGGGCGCTCTGCAGTTCGCCGACCGCGTTGCTGTGCGCACCCCGGCCCATCTGGCAGTTCGGCGAGAAGGAGCCGCTGTCCTCGCCGGGGGTGAACGCGTTCTGCCAGACCAGGTCGATGGTGCACTGCGGCGCCGCCGATGCCGGCCCGGCCGGGATCAGGCCGAGCGGGACGGCGAGCGCGGCGGCGGCGAGCAGGGCGGCTTTCCGGATGGCCGGCATGATGACCTCACTGTCGGGTAGGGGTGGGACGCGGGTGATGCCCCGCCAGGGCCGGCCGCGGTCGGCCCGGAGTCGGCCCGAACCGGTGCCCGCCCGGCGCCGCAACCGGCGCCGGACGCCGACAGTACCGAGTCGAATTGCCTGGTTGAGGCCCTAGCTATGCCGCTTTGCCCGGTCGGCTATGCCGGTTGCCGGGGTGTACCAGCGTTGCGCCCCGGCTACAGCGGGACCTCTTCGGTGCCGGTGCCGGTGAGTTCCCCGCCCAGGTCGGGCGGCAGCGCCAGCGGCCGGCTGAGCACGGTCGCGGTCAGGCCGGGCGGGTCGAGGGTGCCGTACAGCTCGACGCTGTGCTCGGCCAGTTCGGTCACCAGCCGCAGACCGCCGGAGCGGTCCCAGCGCTGCTCGTCCACCGTGCCGCCGGCGGCGTCGACCGCGGCCCGGGCGGCGGCCAGCACCTCGGCGACACCGGGCCCGGGTCGCCCCGCGGACCAGGCGATCAGCTCCAGCTGGGCCAGCTGGCCGCCCGGCTCCAGCGCCCACCAGGTGCGCCGGGCCGTGGCCGGCCGGGGCACCGGGCCGGCCAGCTGCGCCCAGGCCTCGGCCAGCGTGGCGTGCGCGGCCTCCCGGGTCTGCCGGGCCCGGATCGCGGCGACCAGCCGGCTGTCGGACGTGGCCGGCGGCGCGGGCGGCTCCGGCGGCAGCAGCACGATGTCGGCGTCCGGCAGCTGCCGGTGCACCTCGGTCCAGAACGGGTCCGGCCCGGTCATCGTGGCCTCCCGGCTGCCGCGCGCCCGACCGGCCCGGGGCGGTGCGTCACCATCGCTGGTCGACCCGCTTCACGGCGCCGTAGTCACCCGCGCCGATCCGGCCGAGGTTGCGCAGCGATTCCGACTGGGCGTCGTAGTAGCCGGTGTGGTGCAGCACCTTGTCGCTGTTCGGGCCCTCGACGTCGAACCGGGCCCCGCCATACCCCGCCCGGGACGGGTCGGTGACCCAGTAGCCGGTGTAGCTGACCGGGTCGAGCGAGTGCGAGCCCACCCACACGTGCCCGGGGCCGGCGGTGAGGTCGTTCGCCCGCGGCACGTTGGTGCCGGGGCTGCCCAGCAGCACGATGTCGTCGGCCTGCAGCCCCTGGTTGGCGGTGGCCATGCCGACGGTCACGCTGCCGTAGCTGTGCCCGATCATGGTCAGGTGCGGCGGCGGCGTGTCGCCGCGCGCGGCCTGGAACCCGTGCACGTCGTCGGTCAGCAGCCGCGCGCCCTCGACCGCGTCCGAGCTGCTCAGCGTTTCGTGCGCGGTGTCGACCGGGCCGAGCATGCCGCCGCTCGGCGCGTTGTAGCCCATCCAGGCCACCACCGCCGCGGACCCCGCGCCGGGCTCCTTGCGGGCCTCGTCGTACAGGTTGTGCGCGTCGCGGACCCGGATGTCCATGGAGTCCACCGAGGTGCGGATGCCGGGCACCGACACCATGACGTTCTTCGCGGTGTCCACGTCGCCGTAGGCGACCGCCGCCCGGCCGTCCCCGTTGAACCGGGCCGGTTCCCAGACCAGCAGGTGCGCGGTCACCGGCTGCTTGGTGGTCGGGTCCAGCTGCTGCCGGGCCAGGTCGAGCGCGGCCTTGGTCTTCTCCGCGTTGTTGCGGACGGCCGGGTTCATGCTGGACAGGTCCTCGGCCAGGCCCAGCTCGTTGGCCTGCGAGCGGACCGCCGCCGGCAGGCCGCCCAGGTTGCCGATCTCGCGGTGCGCGCTGGCGATGAGCTTCGCCCGCTCCTCGTCGGTGAGCTCCTTCCACCAGGCCGCGGTCAGCTTCGGGTCGTTCCCGGCGGCCGGCGGCTGCAGGCCGTTCGAGCCGCGGCCGCCCTGCTGGATCAGCCGGTCGGCGTGGGTGACGCCGGGCCGCGCGGCGACCGCGGCCCGGGCCGCCGCCGCGGCCGCGTCCGGCTTCATCCACGACTGGTAGCCGGGGATGGCGTCCTCCAGGCCCATGGCGCAGGTCTTCGCCGCCTGGTCCAGGGTCGCCGTGATGCCCTGGTGCTCCTGCCGCAGCTGGACCAGCGCGGCGTTGAACAGTTCGGCGAACACCCGCGGGTCGCCCCGCCGGTTGGCCTCGTCCCGGGCCTGCATCTCGGCCTGCCGGGCCCGGGCCTGCAGGCTGCGGGCGCCGGTCTGGGCGGCCGCCAGCCGGTCGGCGAAGCCGCGCAACGCCTGGGCCGCGATCCCCAGCCGGCGGGCGTAGTCAGCGGCGTTGCCGGCCAGCCGGGACACCTGCGTGGTCGCCTGCGCGGCCGCCTCCGGCGACTGCCAGCTGCCGGCCATGTTGGTGCCCTCGGCCTGGAAGCCCTGGGCGAGCTTGGTCAGCCCGCCGTCGCCGGCCAGCATCCGCAGCCGGCCGACCGCCTGCTCCAGCGCCGCCGGGTCGCCCTTGGGCACCGGCAGCAGCGTCGGGATGTCGGTCATTTCTTCGGCTCGGCCGGCTGCAGGCCGAGGCTGTCCAGCTGCACCACCAGCGCGGTCTCGTCGGTGACGTGGTAGACGAAGCCGGCCGCGGTGAGCTTGCCGGACATCTGCTGGCAGTCCTCGGCGAACGCGCCCAGCACCGCGGCGGTGGCCTGGCCGAAGGTGTCGGCGGCGGTGACCACGACCGGGTGCTGCGCCGCCTGCCCGGCCCCCTGCAGGACCGTACGCAGTACCTGGCTCATCTGGGTGAGGCTGCTGCCGCCGGCCTTGAACCGGTTGGCCGGCTGCGCCAGCCAGGCCGGATCGACCTTGATCTGTTCGCCCACGGCGACCTCCCGAGGCCGACACTACCGACATGCGTATTTTGCGCTGGATCGTGATTGATTGCCAGGCTCTTCGCCCGGAACGCCCACCGGCTCGCCCGGCCGGATGAGGCCAGCCTCCTTGTCGTCGGTTTGACGATAAGAGCGCACACCCTTATCGTCTGATCGACGATAAGGAGGGTGCGATGGCCGACATCACCCGAGCCCTGCTGCTGCGGCACCTGCGCGGCACCCCGACGGCGCACATCCGGCACCTGCGCCGGGGCAAGCTGGCGCACGACGGTACCGGGTTGTCCTTCTGGTTCCGCCCGCTGTCCGCGGTGCTCAGCGAGGTGCCGGTGGACGACCGGGAGCTGCCGCTGCTGTTCCACGCCCGCACCGCGGACTTCCAGGACGTGACCGTGCAGGCGTCAGTCACCTACCGGATCGCCGACCCGGCGCTCGCCGCCAGCCGGTTGGACTTCAGCATCGACCCGGACACCGGCCGGTGGCGGGCCTCGCCGCTGGAACAGCTGGGCGGGCTGCTCACCGAGACCGCCCAGCAGCACGCGCTCGACCTGCTCGCCCGGACCAACCTGCCGGCCGCGCTGATCGACAGCGTCACCGCGGTGCGGGACCGGATCACGGCCGGAGTCGCGGCCGACCCGCGGCTGGCCGAGACCGGCGTGCAGGTGATCGGCGTCCGGGTGGTGGCGATCCGGCCGGAACCGGAGCTGGAGAAGGCGCTGCAGACCCCGACCCGGGAGCAGGTGCAGCAGGACGCCGACCGGGCCACCTACGAGCGGCGGGCGCTGGCCGTCGAGCGGGAACGCGCGATCAGCGAGAACGAGCTGCAGAGCCAGATCGAGCTGGCCCGGCGTGAGGAACAGCTGGTCACCCAGCGCGGCACCAACGCCCGCCGGCAGGCCGAGGAGGCCGCCGTCGCGACCGGGATCGAGACCGAGGCGCGGGCCGCCCGGGACGAGCGGCTCGGGGCGGCCCGGGCGAACGCCACCCGCGCCCTGGGCGAGGCGCAGGCCGCCGCCGAGGCGGCCCGGGTGGACGCGTACCGGAACGTGCCGGAGGCGACGCTGCTCGGGCTGGCCGCCCAGCAACTGGCCGGGAACCTGCCGCAGATCGGCAACCTGGTGCTCTCCCCCGACCTGCTCACCCCGCTGCTGGCCCGGCTCGCCAGCCAGCCCGAGCCGCTGCCGGCACCGCGCCCGGACAGCGACGACGGCACCCGCCGGCAATGACGCTGGCCCCCCGGGCCGTGCTGGTGCACCGGCGCAGCGAGTACGACGACCTGCTCGCCCGCCGCGGTACCCGGGCCCAGGCCGCGTTCTTCCTGTCCACCCGCGGCCGCGACCTGGACGAGGTCGCGGCCCGGCACGCCGGCCAGCAGCAGGCGCTGACCGAGGTGTCCGCGGCCATCCCGGTGGACTGGCGGCGCGGCCTGGTCGAGCGGGCCGACCTGGACCGGTTCCTGTTCGCGCCGGACGACATCGTCGTCGTGGTCGGGCCGGACGGCCTGGTCGCGAACGTGGCCAAGTACCTGGACGGGCAGCCGGTGATCGGCCTGAACCCGGAGCCCGGCCGCAACCCCGGCGTGCTGGTGCCGCACGAGCTGCCGGCCGCCCCGGCGCTGCTGCGGCTGGCCGCCACGGCCAAGCTGGAACAGCACATCGAGGCGCGGACGATGGTCGAGGCGGCCGCCGACAACGGCCAGCGGCTGCTCGCCCTGAACGAGATCTACCTCGGCCACGCCAGCCACCAGACCGCCCGCTACACGATCAGCGCCCCGGACGGCGCGACCGAGCGGCAGGCGTCCTCCGGCATCCTGGTCGGCACCGGTACCGGGGCCACCGGCTGGTGCCGGTCGGCCTGGCAGGAGCGGGGCAGCACGCTGCCGCTGCCGGCGGCCACCGACCCGACGCTGACCTGGTTCGTCCGCGAGGCCTGGCCGTCCCCGGCCACCCGTACCGGCCTCACCGAGGGCCTGCTGGCCGGCGCGGACGAGCTCCAGGTGGCGGTCGAGTCCGACCGGTTGGTCGCCTTCGGCGACGGCATCGAGGACGACACCCTCGCGCTGGACTGGGGCCAGACCGTCACCCTCCGGGTCGCCGCCCGCAGCCTCCGCCTGGTCCGCTGAGCAGAGCCGACCGGGCCCGTCACCGTCCACATGGGACTGTCGGCGCCGGCTGCGGGTGCGCCAGCCGCCGGGTCGGCGGGACCGTGGTCCGGCGGGGACGGTCAGGGCCTGATGGTGTGCAGGGCGTCCTCGGCCAAAGCGGGCCAGCGGGCCGACTCGGCGAGCGGGACGGCGACCCAGTCCTTGAACGGGCGGCCCTTGCCGGACGGGTCGAACAGGGCGGCGCCGGGCAGCCCGAGCGCCGCCTGGTGCGCGGTGCTGCCGGCGCCGAGCCGGAACGCGAGGTCGTCGCCCTTGAGGCAGGCGAACGCCTTGCCGTCCACCAGCAGCGCCTGCTTGCCGAACATGGCGCCGGCGTGTGCCCCGGCCCCGGCGAGATCCGCCGCGAGCCGACCGAACAACTCCGCAGCCGTCACGCGGCCCTCCACTCCACCGTCCCGGACACCGGCCGATCAGCCTACTGGCGCGATCCCCGGCCCGGCCGCGGGCGCGGGGTGGGTCAGGCCGGGTCGGTGGCGGCGGCGCGGACGGCGGCCGCGAGCTCGAGCAGCGCGATGCCGGCGGCGGAGCCGGGAGTGGCCAGCACGGTGGGGCGGGAGCCGGCGTCGGCCGGGCGCGGTTCGAGCGGGATCGTGCCCAGCCGCCGGACCCCGCTGGCCCAGATCGACCGCTCGGCGTCGACCGGCCGGAACAGCTCGGTTTCGGTGCCGCAGCAGGGGCAGGCGAACCGGCTCATGTTCTCCACCCCGCCGAGCACCCGGGTGCGGGTCGAGGCGTACAGCGCGAGCAGCTTGCGGGTGTCGGCGTGCGCGGCGTCGTCAGCGGTGACGACGACCAGCGCCGTGCTGTCGGGCAGCAGCCGGATCAGCGCCTGGGTGGTGTCGGCGGTGCCCGGCGGCAGGTCGATGAACAGGAAGTCCAGCCCGCCCCAGTCCGAGGAGAAGATCAGCTGGGTCAGCGCCAGCTCGCTCAGGTCGGCCATCCAGGCCAGCGCCTGGTTCTCCCCGATCAGGAACCCCGACGACATCACCTGGACGCCGAACCGCTCCAGCGGCCGCAGCGGTGTCATCTCCACCCCGCCGGGTCGCGACAGCATCCACGACTTGGCCGGCGCCCGGCGCACCAGGCCGGTCATCAACGGGATGTCCGGAGCGGTCACATCGGCGTCCAGCAGGCCGACCCGGGCGCCCTGCTGGGCCAGCGCGACGGCCAGGTTGAGCGCGACCGTCGTCTTGCCCACGCCGCCCTTGCCGCTGCCCACCAGGATCACCGCCTCGGCCGGCGCGGGCCGCCCGCCGTTCCCTGTCGCCACTACCCCGCCTCCTCCGCCACACCGGCCCCGCGTGTTACCCATCGAACACCACCGGTCCCGGTGGCCGTCCTGCCGCGCCGAACCCGAATGTCGCATCGGGTCGATGGCAGGACCGCCCAAAGGGGCAGCTTCACGCTAATTGTGGGTAGTCGACACGAACCGCATAGTGACGGTACTGGTCGTGCCTCGATCGCAACGTCTGCCCCGTATGTCGCGCCGCGCACCCAGATTCCGTTCCAGTCGTCGCCGCAAAGGGGATGTGCGATGCGCAGGTTCACCGTCCTGTCCGGCCTGACCGTCCTGCTGCTCGGGTTGACCGGGGCCGCCGCTGCCGCCACGGCACCGGCCAGCGCGGATGTCTGCACCGGGGTCGTCCAGATCACCGACCTCGCCTTCGACCCACCCACGTCCGCCGCCGGGCACAGCTCGACCGCGACGATGACCGCGCAGAACTGCACCACGCAGCCGGTCCCGGCGACCACCACCTGGCTGGGCCGGTTCGTCGGCGCGGCGGGCGTCCCGGCCGGCTGCCCGGTGCTCGACCCGATCGGCCGGCCGACCAGCTTCCCGGCCGCCGGCCGGATCACCCAGTCCACCACCTACCTGGTCCTCGGCAGCTGCACCGCCAGCGCGCTGCAGCTCACCGTCCGGATCACCGGCGCGGGCGGCGCCGTGCTCGCCGAGCGGACCGCCACCCTGCCGCTCCGGCCGACCCCGACCTGCGCCGTCACGTACGAGGTGCCGAGCCAGTGGCCCGGCACCTTCTTCGCCATGGTCACGGTGGCCAACACCGGGGCCACCCCGGTCGACGGCTGGACGCTCACCTTCGACTTCCCCGACGGCCAGCTGCTGGTCAGCATCTTCAGCGCGATCGGCGGCCAGTCCGGCGCCACCGTCACCGCGACCAACGTCAGCTACAACGGCACGATCCAGCCCGGCAGCCGGGTCCAGTTCGGCTTCTACGGCAACTGGCGCAGCAGGAACACCGCCCCCACCACGTTCACCCTCAACGGCTCGACCTGCGCCACCGGCTGACCGCCTGGTCGGGTGCCGGCCAGCCGGCCGGCACCCCACGCCGGATCGGACTAGTCGACCGGCTCGGGGATCCTGCCGATCGGTTGGATGGTCGGCTGGTAGTGGCGCAGGAAGAGGTTGCCGACCAGTTCGCGGCGGCTGTGCACGCCGGCCTTCGCGAAGATCGACTTGAGATGTTCCTGGACGGTGTGGGCGGAGATGAACAGCCGGGCGGCGATGTCGCCGGTCGGGTAGCCCTGCAGCACGAGCTCGGTGAGTTCGCGTTCGCGGCTGGTCAGCCCGTAGGCGGCCGCGATCAGCGGCGCGATCGACGCGGCCGTCGGGCTCTGCAGGATGACCGCCACCCGGCCGGAGTCGCCGCCGGAGGCCGCTGAGGCGTGCAGCCCGACCCATTGCCCGGACCTGCCGCGGACCCGGGCGGCGGCGTCACCGCCGGTGGCGCGGGCCCGGTCGGCCACCGCGACCAGGACGTGTGGCAGCCGGCCGCGGCCGGGTTCGCCGGCGAGGCCGAGCTCGACCAGCCAGCTCCGGGCCGCGGCGGTGATCGACTCCACCCGCTGATCGCGGTCGAGCAGGAGCACGCCCGGCCCCGGGGCGGCGGCCACGCTGCCGCCCGGCGCCTGCGGCTGGACCAGTGCGGCCCGGAAGCCGCGGCCCAGGTTCGCGGCGAGTTCGTGCGCGAAGTCCCGCTCCTCGGCGCTGAAGTCGACCGGGGCGGCCCGGAAGATCGCGACGGAGCCCCAGCAGGCGCCGTCGACGACGAATGATGTGCGCAGTTCACCGCGCACGCCGCTGGGCAGCAGGAATTCGCGGTAGCGCCGGCTGCGGTTCAGGTCACCGGCGGTGGCTTCGCTGAGCAGGCCACTGTGCCGGCGGGACCGGGCCAGGACGCTGTAGCGGTTGAAATCATCGTGCAGATACTCGTTCTCGGCGACGAGAGCGTCGAGATCCGGGAGATTCACCGCCCGGAAACTGGTCTCGATCAAAGTGGCCGGATCTATCGTGTGCCAACATGCACCGTCGAATGGTAATGCCTGCGCGAGCAGTCGCCCGGCCTCGTCGATGAGTGCTGCCAGGTCCAGTTTCGTGCCGGTCAGGCGGGCCACGTCAGCGCGGACGCGTTCGCCTGTGCGCTGTTTCACCCGCTCATGCTGACACGGTCAGTGCGACCGACCTACCAGGTTTCTGGTATGTGCGCGGCTGCTCCGCGCCCGTAGCGTCCGGCTGGCAGCACCGGATATCCGTCGGTCTACAAATGCCCGCCAGTCGCGCCGGTCGGCGCCGGGTCAAACCACCCGGCCACCGGCCATCCGGTTCCGCCCAGCCGATATCGGATCGGCGTACCCACCCGCACTCCGGCAAGAAGGAGAAAGTCATGTCCAAGTTTTATCGCTCCTATGAGTGGCCTCTATTCGGTCACCGTACGAGCAGTGGGTCGGCCCGATCGGGCAATGAATTCCGGTCGCGCGCCGGATCCGGCCCGATGAGCGGCGGAAGGCGGGTGAAACGCCTCGTCGCGGTGGGCGCGGCCGCCCTCCTCGCGGTCGCCGTAGCCGCGACCGCCGCCCAGGCGACCCCCGGCTCCACCGCGCCCCCGGCCGGGTCCGCCGGATCCGCCAACGGCGGGGGCGCCGACGCCAAGAGCCTGGCGGCCCGGTCGGCCGCCCAACTGGTCGCCGCCCGGGCGCCGGAGCTGCGCGCGAGCGCCGGCGACGGGTTCGTCCAGCACCCGGTGATCAGCTCCAAGGAGGGCCTGCAGTACGTCCCGTACGACCGGACGTACCGCGGTCTGCCGGTCTACGGCGGCGACTTCGTCGTGGTGACCGACGCGACCGGCCAGGTGCTGTCGACCGGCGTGGCGCAGACCGCGCCGATCACGCTGGCCAGCATCGCGCCGGCGGTCGGCGCAGGCGCCGCGGCCGCCACCGCGCGGGCCCGGCAGCGGGCCGGGGTCGACTCGGTGTCCAGCCCCCGCCTGATCGTCTACGCCCTCGCCGCGACTCCCAGGCTGAGCTGGGAGAGCGTCGTCGCCGGTCATGACGGCACGAGGCCGAGCCGGCTGCACGTGTTCGTCGACGCCAACTCCGGCGCCGTCCTGCACAGCTACGACGAGATCGCCGACGGCACCGGCCACGCGGCCGTCAACGGCGGCACCGTGCCGATCCAGACCAGCGGCTCGGGCACGTCGTTCTCGATGACCGACCCCACCCGGCCCGGCATCTCCTGCCGCAACGACACCAGCGGCGCGGTGCTCACCGGCCCCGACGACGTCTGGGGCAACGGCGTCGGCACCGACATCGAGACCGGCTGCGTGGACGCGCTCTACGGCGTGCAGCGCCACTGGGACATGCTCGCCTCGTGGCTGGGCCGCAGCGGTATCAACGGCACCGGCGGCGGGTTCCCGGTCCAGGTCGGGCTGAACGACATCAACGCGCGGTGGGACGGGGCGCGGGTGCACATCGGGCACAGCGTGGCCGGCGCCTGGCTCGCCTCGCTGGACGTGGTCGGCCACGAGTTCGGCCACGCCATCGACGACAACACCCCCGGTGGCCAGTCGGCCAGCGGCGTCTCCGAGGCGACCGGCGACATCCTCGGCACGGCAACGGAGTTCTTCACCAACAACGCCGCGTTCGACCCGCCGGACTTCAGCATCGCCGAGGAGGTGAACATCTTCGGCTCGGGCCCGCTCCGGCAGATGTTCAACCCGTCGCTGGTCGGCCAGCCCAACTGCTACTCCGCCGCGATCCCCACGATGGATACACACGACGCGGCCGGCCCGTTCGACCACTGGTTCGTGCTGGCCGCCCAGGGCAGCGCGGCCACCGGCGGCCTGCCGGCCAGCCCGACCTGCAACGGTTCGACCGTCAGCGGCCTCGGCATGCGGACCGCGACCCGGATCTTCTACAACGCCATGCTGAGCAAGACCGCCGGCATGACCTACCTGCGGTACCGCACCGCGACGCTGAACGCGGCGAAGAACCTGTTCCCCGGCGACTGCGCCCCGTTCAGCACCATCAAGGCGGCCTGGGACGCGGTCAGCGTGCCGGCCCAGCCCGGCGACCCGACCTGCGACTCGGCCGCCTTCTTCATGCGGAACGACGGGGTCTGGGCGCTGGGCCGGATCTCCCCCGCCGGCCAGTTCGTGCAGACCCAGCAGGGCACCGGCGCCGCGCCGAACTGGAACCACATCGTCGCGGTGGGAGCCCACGTGCTGCTGGTCCGCAACGACGGCGTCTTCGCGGTCGGACGGGTCCAGGGCGGCCAGTTCGTCCAGACCCAGCAGGGCACCGGCGCGGCGCCCAACTGGACGCACATCGTCGCCGTCGGCAATGACGTGCTGTTCGTCCGGAACGACGGGATCTGGGCGGTGGGTCACATCACCCCCGCCGGCCTGTTCGTGCAGACCCAGCAGGGCACCGGCGCCGCGCCGAACTGGACCCACATCGTGGCCGTCGGGGACAACCTGCTGTTCGTCCGGAACGACGGGGTCTGGGCCGTCGGGCGGATCACCGCGGGTCAGTTCGTGCAGACCCAGCAGGGCACCGGCGCGGCGCCGAACTGGACCCACGTCGTCGCCGCCGGGAACGACGTGCTCTTCGTCCGGAACGACGGCCTGTTCGCGGTAGGGCAGGTCGACAACGGCCGGTTCGTGCAGACCCAGCAGGGCACCGGCGCGGCCCCGAACTGGACCCATATCGTGCCGGTGCGGAATGACCTGCTGTTCGTCCGGAACGACGGCGTGTTCGCGGTGGCCAGAATTGTCGGCGGCGGATTGGCGCAGACCCAGCAAGGGACCGGCGCCGCCCCGGACTGGACGCATATCGTCGCCATCGGGAATGACGTGTTGTTCGTCCGGAACGACGGCGTCTTCGCGGTGGGCCGGATCGACGGCGGCCGATTCGTGCAGACCCAGCAAGGGACCGGCGCGGCCCCGAACTGGACCCACCTGGTCGGCGTCAGAAACAACTGAGTAGGAGCCCGACCATACGGCCGGCCGCACGGGCGCAATGCCCGTGCGGCCGGCCCATTTCGGCCGGGCCGACCGCGGCGTCAGCCGGGTCCGGGGGTTCGGGAGAAAGTTCGCGGGGCGGCTACCTGGGCCGGCTGCGGAGCGCCGATCTCGGCCAGAACCGCCTCGGCCTGCCGGCGGTGCTCGGCGGCGGCCGGGTCGTCGCCGATATCCCGCAGCGCGTCCGCGACGACCAGGTGGCTGCGGGCCTGGCCCAGGCGGTGCCCGGTCGCGGTGTGGATGGCCAGCGCCTGCGCCGCGTGGTCGCGGGCCCGCTCCGGGCGGCCGGCGGGCAGGTCGACCATGGCCAGGGTCATGATCGCGTTCGCGACCAGCAGCCGGTAGCCGGCCTGCCGGGCGATCACCAGGGCGGCTTCGGCGTCCTCGGTCGCCTGCTGGTAGCGGCCGGTCCGGCAGTGCACCGCGGCCAGCCCGATCAGCGCGTCCGCCTCGCCGTAGGGCTTGCCGACACTGCGGGCCAGTTCGAGCGCCCGCCGCAGCCCGCCGATCGCCTCCGGGTGCCGGCCGAGGCTGCTGTGGATGCTGGCCGCGGTGGTCAGCGCGTCGGTCTCGGCGCGCCGATCACCGACCTCCCGGGCGAGGTCCAGGGCGGCCCGGCTCAGCGCCAGCGCCCGGCGGTAGCGGCCGGCGTCCCGGTGGTGCGCCGCGAGGATGTTCAGGGTCTCGCTCTCGGTCTCCCGGTCGCCGACCTCGCGGTGGATCTCGACCGCCTGGGTCAGCGTCGCCTGCGCCTCGGTCAGCCGCCCGAGCAGGTGCTGGGCCTCGCCGAGGTAGGCCAGCGCCTGGCCCTCGCCGACCCGCGAGCCGGTCTGCCGGTACAGCGCCAGCGCCTCGCCGCTGTGCTCGGCCGCCACCACCAGCAGGCCCTGCCGCACCCGGACCACGCTCAGGTTCGCCAGGTCCCGGGCCTGCCCGGCGACCCGGCCGGTCCGCCGCTTGATCGCCAGCGCCTGCTGGTAGAGGTCAGCCGCCTCCGCCAACCGCCCGGACTCGGTGTGCAGCGCCGCGAAGTTGCCGAGCGTCACCGACTCGCCGTCCACCCAGCCGGCCCGGCGGGCCAGGCTCGCGGCGAGCGTGTAGTGCTCGACGGCCTGCTGGTAGCCGCCCTGGGTCCAGTGCAGGGTGGCCAGGCTGAGGTGGGCGGCCGCCTGCGCCTGCGGCTCGCCGCCGGCCTCGGCGGTGGTCAGCGCGGCCTGCGCGACCACCCGCCAGTCCACGACCAGCATCCGGGCGTACAGGTAGCCGCGCAGCGCGTCGGCCAGCCGCCAGGCCTGCGGGTACGGCCCGTGCGTGGCGGCATGCCGGACCGCCGCGACCAGGTTGGGCCGCTCGGCGTCCAACCAGGCCAGCGCCTCGGCGTGGACGCTGAACCGATCCCCGCCCGGGTCCCCGGCTGAACCCCCGGCCGGGTCTCCGGCTGAACCCCCGGCTGAATCCCCGGCCGGGTCGGCGGGCGGGTCGGCGGGCGGGGCCGGGTCGGCGAGCGGGGTCCGGTCGGCGGGCGGGGTCGGGTCGGCGGGCGGCGGGTGGGTCCGGGCCACGGCCGGGCTGGCGGCCGGGGTCGGAACCGGTGCGGGGGTGGTGGCCGGCGGCAGCCGCAGGACGGTCGGGTAGAGCAGGTCACCGGCCGCGGTGGCCCGGCGCAGGTAGTGGTCCAGCAGCCGGTCCAGCGCGGCCCGGCCGTCCGGCGCGGCGGCCGCGGCGCCGGCGAGCTCGGCCGCGTACAGCCGCAGCAGGTCGTGCAGGGCGTACCGGGCCGGCACCGGCTCGTCGACCAGGTGCGCGCCGGCCAGCTGGTCGAGCAGCTCGGCCGCCGCCGGCACCGGGACGCCGGCCAGCGCGGCGGCCGTGGCGGCGGTGACATCGGGACCCGGGAGCAGGCCGAGCAGCCGGAACAGCCGCTGGGCGGCCGCCGGCAGGCTCGCGTACGACTGGTCGAACGCCACCCGGACGGCCGCCTGCGGATCGCCGGCCACCCGGAGCGCGGCGAGCCGGTCGCCGGCGGCCAGCCGGGCGGCGTAGTCGGCGACCGTGCCCCGCCGGGTGACCACGTTGGCCGCGGCGATGCGCAGCGCCAGCGGCAGGTGCCCGCAGAGCCGGGCCAGGTCGGCGACCGCTTCCGGCTCGCCGTGCGCCCGGTCCGGCCCGAGCAGCCGGACCAGCAGGGTGAACGACTCGTCCGCGGGCAGCACGTCCAGGCTCAGGCTGACCGCGCCGTCCCGGGCCAGCAGGCCACGCAGCTGGTCCCGGCTGGTGACCAGCACCAGGCAGCCCGGGCTGCCCGGTAGCAGCGGCCGGACCTGCTCGGCGGCACCGGCGTTGTCCAGCAGCACCAGCATCCGCCGGTCGGCGAGCAGGCTGCGGTAGAGGCCGGCCGCGTCGTCCGGATCGGCCGGCACCTCGCTCGCCGGCACACCGAGCGCCGGCAGGAACCGGGCCAGCGCGTCTATCGGCCGCAGCGGCGGCCCGGCCGCGTAGCCACGCAGATTCACGTAGAGCTGCCCGTCCGGGAACCGGTGCCGCACCTGGCGGGCCCAGCGGACGGCCAGCGCCGTCTTGCCGACCCCGGCCGCACCGGCGATGGCGGAGATCATCAGCACCGGCGGGTGCGGGTCGGTGTCGGCCGGCAGCAGCGAGTCCAGCCGCTCGAAGTACTCCTTGCGGCCGGTGAAGCCCCACACATCGGCCGGCAGCTGCGCCGGCCGGACCCGCCCCGCACCGCCAGCCACCCCCACCGAGCCAGCCGGGCCAGCCTGCCCGGGCAGGCCAACCGGGCCGGACGAGCCAGCCGGGTCGGACAGGCCCGACAGGCCAGCCGGGCCGGACAAGCCAGCCGGGCCAGCCGGGCCGGACGGGCCGGACGGGCCGGACGGGCCGGACAAGCCAACCGGGCCGGACGGGCCAGCCAGGGCCGGCGAGCCGGCCAGCTCGGACGAGCCAGACCGCGCGGACTCCCCCAGCGAACCGGACAGCCCGGACGAACCTGCGGAGCCGGGACGCCTGGGCCGCCCGGAGGGGGCGGACGGACCGGACCCGGCGGGCGGGGCGGGCGGGGGCGCACCGGCCGGGACAGCGGCGGGCGGGCGGGCGATCGCGGGCGGGGCACCGCCCTGCCGCAGCACCGCCAGGTGGGCCGCCCGCAGCTGCGGGCCCGGTTCGACGCCGAGCTCCTCGGCGAGCCGGGCCTGGATGCCGGCGAACAGCCGCAGCGCGGCGGCCCGCTGGCCGGCCCCGGCCAGCGCGAGGATCAGCCGGGCCTGCAGGGTCTCGTCCAGCGGCTCGTCCCGGGCCGCGTCCCGCAGCCCGTCGACCGCCTGCTCGTACCGGCCGTGCCGGACGGCGATGTCGGCATACGACAGAGCGGCGGCCACCCGGCGGCGGGCCGCCGCGACGGCGGCCGGGTGCTGCGCGAGCCGCGAGCCCAGGTCGGCCAGTGCCCGGCCGCGCCAGCACCGCAGCGCCTGGCCGAGCTCCTCGGCGGCCGCGTCCTGCTCGCCGGCCGCCTGTAGCCGCCCGGCCCGGGTGGCGAGCGCGTCGAACCGGGCCAGGTCGAGCCGGTCCGGGCCGAGCTCGAGCCGGTAGCCGCCGCGGGCCAGCGCGACGATGCCACCGGCCGCGGGCTTCGGGCCGGCGAACCCCGAGCTGCTCGCGCAGCCGGCTGACATAGGTCCGGATCAGGCCCGGCGAGGTCCGGGGCGGCCGCTCACCCCAGAGCACGTCCACGATCTCGTCGTGCGGCACCACCTGGCCGGGCTGGACCGCGAGCAGTCCGAGCAGGGTGCGTGGCATCGGCGCGGGCAGCTCGACCGGGGCCCCGTCGCGCCGCACCTGCAGCGGCCCGAGCACGCCGACGCGCAGGCCGGCCTCGACGGGGCCGGCGCCGGCGGCGACCATGGCGGCGAGCTGGTCGCGTTCGGCCGGCGACAGCCCCAGCGCGGTGGCCAGCCCGCCGGATGCCAGCCGCGGCCGGCGGACCCGGTCCCGCTCCAGGTCGCGCAGCCCGCGGATGCTGACGCCGGCCCGATCGGCCAGCTCCTGCTGGGTGAGCCCGGCCCGATCGCGCCAGTGCCGCAGCAGCTCACCCACGGTCCTCGGGGGCCGGTCCATGGCGGCAGACCACGCTCCTGTACGTCGACCCCGCCCCCGGCGAGCGCCATCCGCTGCCGCCGGTCGACCAGGCGCGCCCCGCTCCGGAGGTTACGTCGCGAGGCTACCGCGCTGGCGCTGATCTGGGAGCGATGTCCAGGATTAGTGCGCGAAACCCGATCTCAGCCGATCAGGTCGGCTCGGGGCCGCTCGGCCCAGTGGCCGATCAGGTCGCGGTAGAGCGCGGATCCGGCGACCAACCCGGCGTGGTCGCCGAGGACGGCGCGGTCCCCGTCGAGGATCAGGATGCGGGTCGCCCGCAGCGCGGAGCTCAGCCGGTGCGCGATGACGACGAGGGTGCCCGGCCGGGCGGCGAGCGCCGCCTCCGCGGTCGCCTCGGCCGCCGGGTCGAGGTGGCAGGTGCCCTCGTCCAGGATCACCAGCCGGGCCGGGGACAGGTAGACCCGGGCCAGCGTGATCAGCTGCCGTTCGCCGGCGGACAGGGTGACTCCGTCCGACCCGAGCATCGCGCCGTAGCCGCCGGCGTCGCGGACCACCCGGCGCAGCCCGAGCGCGTCCACCGCCCGGTCGAGGTCGGCATCGGTGGCGGACGGGCTCAGGTACGCCAGGTTCTCCCGCAGCGTGCCGGCGAAGACGTACGCCTCCTGCGGCACCAGGGCGACCTGCCGGCGCAGCCAGCCGGGGTCGATCCGGTCCACCGGCCGGCCGCCGAGCCGGACCTCGCCCTCGCCGGCCGGCAGCAGCCCGGCGAGCAGGTTGGCCAGCGTCGACTTGCCGACCCCGCTCGGGCCGACCACGGCGAGATGGTCGCCGGCCGGAATGGTCAGGGTCAGCCGGTCCACCACCGGTTCGGCCGCCGCCCCGTAGCGGAAGGTGAGCTCCTCGACGGTCAGGTCGTACCCGGACGGCGGCGGGCCGACCGGACCGGGCGGCGGGTCCGCCGGCGCCGCCCGCTGGGCCAGCCGCTGCATGGTCGCGCCCAGCTGGACACCCCAGGTCGCGACCAGCGCCAGCGCGCTGCTCAGCGCCGGGTCGATGGTCAGCGCGACGTACGTGACCGCGCCGACCAGGTCGCCCGCGGACAGCCCGCCGGCGAGCAGCCGCGGCGCGGCCAGCAGCAGCACGACAACCGGCACCGACCCACCCACGGCGCAGATCAGCAGCCGCAGCGCCTCGCCCCGCGCGTACGCCCGCTGGGCCGCCACGCTGGCCTCGACCGCCGCGCCGACCTCGGCCGCCGCCCGCTGCTGCCCGCCACAGGCGACCACGTCCCGCAGCCCGGCGAGCACCCGGCCGGCCGACATGCCGACCAGTTCGGCGGCGAGCAGGACGGCCCGCTTGCGCCGGCCCAGGCTGCGCAGCAGCCAGCCGAACAGGGCCAGCGAGAGCAGCACCGGGGGCAGCACCACGAACAGTGCCGCCGGCGCCAGCGCGGCCAGCCCGGCCAGGGCGCCCAGCAGCATCACGGCGGACTGCCGGAAGCCGACCAGGATCGCGGCGATCAGCCCCCGGGCCGGCTGCACCTGCTCGGTCAGCTGGGTGACGCTGGCGCCGTCCGAGCCGGTGGCCGCGCCGCCGGTGCCGGCGGCGCCGCCGGACGTGGCGCGGCCGACGGCGCCGGTCACCACGTGCCGCACCAGCCCGTCGCGGATCGGCTCGACCGTGTCGGCCAGCGGCGCGAACATGCCGCGGGTGGCGACCGCGCGGGCCACCAGCGCCGCGCCGTAGACGCCGAGCCAGGCCATGCCGACCCAGGGCCGGCCGGCCAGGAAGCCACGGTCCAGCGCCGCCGCCACGCAGCCACCGGACAGCAGCGCCGGCGCCGCCTCCAGGGCCGACCAGCCGAGCAGCCGGGCCAGCGGCCGGCGCCGCTGCCGCAGGCCGCCGAGCAGCAGCGCCCGACCGGTGACCGGTCCCGCTCCGGCGGCCATCTCAGCCCGCCACCGCGAGGCCGGCCGCCCGCACCCCCGGGCCCGGGGCGGTGGTCGGGGGGTCGGCCGGCCCGGCGGGTGCGGGCGGGTCCGTGGTCGGGTCGGGGGCGAAGAGCGCGCGGTAGTCCGGGTCGGTCCAGAGCTGCCGGTGCGGGCCGAACCCGCGCAGCCGGCCCGCCTCCAGCCAGACGACCAGGTCGGCGCGGGCCGCCGTGGTCACCCGGTGCGCGATGATCAGCCGGGTCCGGCCGCCGGCGTGCTCGGTGAGGGCGGCGCTGACCTGGGCCTCGGTGGCGGTGTCCAGGCTGGACGTGGCGTCGTCGAGGATGAGCAGGCTGCTGCCCTGCAGGAAGGCCCGGGCCAGCCCGAGCCGCTGCCGCTCGCCGCCGGACAGCGGCAACTGGTCCAGCGGGGTCTGGTAGCCGGCCGGCAGCCGGCTGACGAACCCGTCCGCGCTGGCCAGCCGGGCCGCCGCGCGGATCTCGGGCAGTCCCGCGTCCGGGCGCCCGTAGCCGATGCAGCCGGCGACGGTCCGGCCGAGCAGTTCGGGCTGCTCGAACGCGTACGCGACCCGGCGCCGCAACTCGGCCGGGTCGAGATCGGGCAGCGGCCGGCCGCCGAGCAGCACCGTGCCCTCGTCCGGGTCGATCAGCCGGCCGGCCAGCCGGGCCAGCGTGCTCTTGCCGGCCCCGGACCGGCCCACCACCGCCACCGACGCGCCGGCCGGCACCCGCAGGTCCAACCCGGCCAGCAGCGGCCGTCCGGCCCGGCTGGCGGTCACCGCGGCGAACCGCAGGGTGCCGTCCCCGGGCGACCGGTCGGTTCCGGCCGGCGGCACCGGCAGCGCGAGCACCTGGGCGAGCCGGCGCGCGCCGGCCTGCACCTGGGCCAGGCTGAGCGCCGCGGTGACCTGGTCGAGCAGGCCGCCGGCGAGCACCGCGTAGGAACCGGCCGCGACGAACTCGCCGGCGCTGATCCGGCCGGCGGACAGCTCGAACCCGGCGGTGGCGAGCACCGCGATGCGGACCACCGGCGCCAGGATCCCGACCTGCCAGGATGCCTGCCGCTGGGCGGCCCACTGGGCGCGGCCGGCCCGGTCCAGCTCGGGCAGCGGCGCCACCACCCGGGCGACCTCGCGGCCGGCGGTGCCGGCGGCCCGGATGGTCCGGGCGCCGGCCAGCGCGTCGGTGAGCCGGGCGGCGATCCGCGCCACCGTCGCGTCGTACTCCACGTACAGGTCGGACAGCCGGCGGAGCAGCACCCGGGTCAGCACGGCCACCGCCGGCAGGGCGACCAGGAACGCCACGGTCAGCCGCCAGTCGATCCGCCACAGGCAGACCAGCCCGCCGAGCGACATGGCGAGCGGGGCCAGCGTGCCGAGCACCACCTGGGCCGCGCCGCCGGCCTGCGCGGTGTCCCCGACCAGGCGGCTGGTGAGGTCGCCGTCGGCGAACCGGTGTGGCGCGGCGCCGGCCGCCAGCACGTGCCGCACGAACAGGTGCTGCAGCCAGGCGGTGCTGCGCGCCATCGCGGCCGTCCCGGCCACCACCGAGAGCACCGCGGCGACCGCGGACACCGCCAGGATCAGGCCCAGCGCGATCAGCCCGGCACCGCCGGGACGCCCGGCCAGCGCCGCGTCGATCGCGGCGGCGAGCGCGGCCGGCAGCAGCAGCGCCGTGGCGGTGCCGGCGACCTCCGCGACCACCTGCACGGCCAGCCAACCGGCCGACCGCCGGGCCGCGCCAGCCAGCAGGCCGGTCGGGGTGCCGGTCCGGTGCCGGTCCGCCCCGGCCAGTGGCCCGGTAGCTCCCATCGGTGCCTCCTCTGCGCGCTCTCTGCCGGCTACGGCGCTGTGCCGGGACGACGCTCGGGCCCGGACGACGGGATCGGGAGTGGTCTGGGGACCGGGTTGCGCCGCGGTCGGCCGGCGCCGGCCGACCGCGGTGCAACCGCGGGCACAACACCTACTGGCCGGGCGGGGTCGAGATCACGATCTGCGTCCGGCCGCAGGTCGGCGTGTTGCAGACGAGCCTGGTCTTGGTACCCGGGACGCAGATCGGCACCGGCAGCAGGTCCAGACCTGACGCCTCGATCACCTCGGGCAGCCGCTGCAGGGCAGCGATGTCCAACTCCATGACGTGTCACCTCCTCTCCGGACTCGATGGGGCGTTCCCCCGGCGCGGCCGACACCGGAAGGGGGTCAGATCGCCGGTCCGCAGGAACCGCACGACCGCCGCCTCCAGCGGGGTCGGCACGTCCTGCGGCCTCGGCTCGGTTAGCCGGGCCAGCTGGCCCGGCGTGGCCGGCTGATCGAGCGGAGCCGGCTCGTCCGGCCGGGCCCGCTGGCCCGGCTGGTCGAGCGGCGCCAACTCGTCTGGCCGGGCCGGCGGCGGGGCTGGCTCAGCGTCGGGCAGCAGCGCGAAGTGGCCGGCGCCCGGTACCTCGACGTAACCGAAGTCGCTGCCCTCCACCCGGCCGGCGGCACGCAGCCGGCCGCGCAGCGCGCGGGACTGCGCCACCGGCACGACGTCGTCGCACTCGCCGTGGATCAGCAGCAGCGGCACCCGGATCCGCGGGCCGAGGTCGAGCAGGTCCGGATCGGTGCCGGCCGGCCCGCGCCCGCCGAGCCGGTCCAGCAGGGCGCGGACGGCCGGCGTGGCCTGCCGGTACAGCCGCCGGGTGGACAGGAACGGCGCCGTCGCCACGCACCGGGACCACAGCCCCGGCGCCGTGCTGGCCGCCAGCAGCGCCAGGAAGGCGCCGTAGCTGCCGCCGAACACGGCGGGCCGGGCGGCACCGGGCGGCCGCCCGGCGACCAGCGCCTCGGCCAGCCACAGCACGTCGGCCAGGTCCGGCCCGCCCCAGCGGCCCCGGATGGCGTCGGCGAACGCCGGTCCGTAGCCGCTGCTGCCGCGCGGGTTCGGCGCGACGACCGCGATCCCGGCGCCGGCGATCGCCTGCAGCAGCGGTTGGAAGTCCAGCTCCCAGGCGCTGTCCGGGCCGCCGTGCAGCAGCACCGCCAGGTCCGCCGCGGTGCGCCAGTCGCCGTAGACGACGGCCTCGATCAGACCGTCCCCGGCCGGGAAGACCTCGACCGCGGCCGGTAACCAGCCCGCCCCGGGGCCGCCGCCCGCAGCGCCGCCCCGGCCACCCGAGCCGCGGCCTGACCCCCAGCCACCCGCTGCGTCATCGACCGGTGTGTCGCCGGCACCGGCAGCCGGGCCCTCCCCGGCCGGCTCCCGGTCCGGGTCCCAGCCGGCCGGGTCGCGGGCTGGATACCCGCCGGCAGTGGCGCAGCCGGCCAGCTGCCAGCGGGCCGGCGCGGTGCTGGACAGCATGGCCAGGCCGCTGGGGCAGGTGGGCGAGCCGTACGGGAAGCGCAGGCCGGCGGCGCCCCAGGCGCCGGCGGCGCCGATCGTGCCGGCCGGCACGGCCAGCTCGCTGAGGCTGTCGGTGCCGGCGTCGTGCACCAGCAGCCGGCACCGGGCGCCGCGGCGGACCCGCAGGGCGACCCGTCGGCCGGCGGGGTCGAAGGCGAGCGGCAGCACCGCACCGTCGACCGCGTCCAGCGCCGCGGCCTGGTGCCGGGGCGTGCCGTCCGGCCCGGCGTAGACCAGCCGCGCCGGGCCATCCGGCCGGCACAGCAGCAGCAGGCCGGACGCCGGGCTGGCCAGCAGCAGCTGCGCGCCCGGCGCCGGCAGCCGGTGCACCGTGCCGGCGGCGAGATCCAGGACGACCACGCGGCCGTCGTCCGCCCGGTTGGTGGCCAGCAGCCGGCCGGCCAGATCCAGCCACCCGCCCGAGCGCAGTGGCCAGCCGACCCGGGTCAGCGGCGCGAGCCGGCCGGTGCGCGGCTCGACCCGGGACAGCGTGGTGCTGCCATCGGCCCCGGTGCCGGCCGCGATCACCGGTGCCGCCGGGCCGGCCGGCGGCAGCAGCCGGAACTCCGGGCTGGCCGGGCTGGCCAGCCGGCGCTGCCGCACCACACCGTCCACTTCGGACAGCAGGGCCAGCTCGTGCGCGCCGGGTCGCTGCCGGGCCACCAGCACCCGGCCCGGCCCCAGCGGGACCAGTTGACTGCCCACCGTCTCCGGCTCGCCCACCGGCAGCCGGACCGCCCGGGCCCGCCCGCCGGTGAAGGTCCACGACTCGACCACGAGCGCACCGGACGCCGGGTCCAGGGCGAGGCAGGCGGCGTACCGGCCGTCGGCACTGAAGCTGTGGTTCATCCGCACCCGCGGCACGCCCGGCTCGCCCCCGATCGGCCGCACCGGCCCGGCCGGCGGGGCGGGTTCGGCCACCGCGAGCGGCCCGGTCACCGGGCGCGCGCCGACTGCCGGAACGGGCCCGGTCAACGGGACGACCTCAGCAGGCGGGACGGGCCCGGCCGGCGGCACCGGGCCGGTCGGCAGGGTGGTGCTGGCCCGGCCGGTCATCGCGCACCGGTCCGGCACTCGGCCAGCAGCCCGACCCGGCGGCCCGGCGCCGCCGGCGGGTCGACCAGCCAGGGCCGGGGACCGCCGTGCCGCAGCCGCAGCAGGAAATCCAGGGCGCCGGCCAGGCCGGTGTTGTAGCCGGCGTGCACGCCCGACCGGTCTTCGCCCGGCACGACCAGCCGGCCGTCCCGCTCGACCGCGTACGCGTGCAGGCAGCCGGCCAGCTCGGCGGCCCACCAGTGGTAGCGCGGCTGGTCCAGCGCCTGGGCCAGGTCCAGCAGGAACTGGCCGTCGCCGGCCAGCCCGTGGCAGGCGACCGGGCTGACCTGCCAGCGCAGCGCGCGGACGGCGACCGCGGCGGCCTCGGCCAGCTCCCGGTGGGCCGGGTCGCCGGTGTACCGCCAGAGCCGCAGCAGGAAGGTGCCGATCCCGGAGGAGCCGCTGCACCAGTGCGGCATCCGGATCGGCCGGCCCGGGTCCGCCTCCTCGCCGACCGGCCACCACGCCGCGTCGCCGGGCCGGTGCGCGACCCGCTGCAGGGTCGCACCGGCGGCGCACGCCAGCTCCAGGTACCGGGCCTCGCCGGTGGCCTGCCCCGCGGCCAGCAGGAACGTGCCGATGCCGGCCACCCCGTGGGCGAACCCGTAGTGGGTCAGCCCGGCCAGCGTCGAGTCGAAGTCGGCCGGGACCGGCCAGCAGACCTCGCCGGACCGGTGCTGGACCGCGGCGACGAGCTGGTCGGCGCAGTCCCGGACCAACCGGGCCAGCCGCTCGTCGCCGGTGGCCGTCCACAGCGCCAGGCCGGCCAGGCCGGCGCCGGCGGTGCCGTGGCACACGTCCGGGTTCGGCCACCGGGCCGGCAGCCGGCTGGTCAGCTCGACCGCCCGCGCGGCCATCCGCTCGTCGCCGAGCAGCCGGGCCGCCTCGAACAGCGCCCAGCCGGCGCCGGACCGGCCGAAGTAGAGGCCGGGCAGCAGGCGCGGCTCGACCGGCAGCCGCCGGTCCAGCCAACCGGCGGCGGCCTCGACGCCGGCGAACAAGCCGCCGGCGAACAGCCCGCCGGTCCCGGCCCGCGGCGGCAGGGTGGCGGCGCGGGTCAGCACGGCCAGCGTCCCGGCGGCCCCGTACTGCACGTTGCACGGGTCGCTGTCGGTGTCGGTCGGGGCGGCCGCCCACAGCCGCTCGGCGTGGTCGGGTCGCATCGTCGCGAGCAGGTACGCCACCCCGTCGCCGATCAGCCGATCCTGCTCGGCCGGCGCCAGCCGATCCCCCCGCCCGGCGGCCGCGGGGGCGCCCGCCGGGGTGACCGGGCGGGCCAGCGCCCGCAGGAACGCCGCGGCGCGGGCGGCGGTCCAGCGCGCGGCCGGCGCCGCCCGGCAGAGGCCGAGGACGAGCGGTGCCACCGCCCGCATGGTGGGGCTGCCGACCGCGACCAGCCGGACCAGGCGGGCCACCCGGTCCGGGTCTGGCCCGGCGGGCGTGCCCGGCTCGGTCCCGCAGGCCAGGTAGAACACCAGGCAGCCGAGCGCGTACAGGTCGCCGGCCGGTCCGGTGGCCGGCGCGAGGAAGCCGGCCGACCACTGCTCCGGCGCGATGAAGCCGGGCGTGCCGACCCGGGCGACCCGGTCCCCCGGCCGGGCCGCGTGCTCCAGGTCGACCAGCCGCAGCGCCCGGTCCGGGCCGACCAGCACGTTGCCGGGGCTGAGGTCGCGCAGCACCAGGCCGGCCGCGTGCACGGCGCCGAGCAGGTCCAGCGTCCGGCCGGCCAGCTCCGCCACCTCGGCGACCGGCAGCGCGGCCACCGGCCCACCGGACGCGTCCAGCTCGCGGTGGATCCGGTCGTACACCCAGGCGCGCAGCGGGACTCCCGGGACCTCCTCCTCAGCCAGGAACAGGTCGCCCTGCTGGCTGAACAGCCGGACCGGCCGCGGCGCGATCCCGGCCGGCGCGAGCAGCTCCAGCACCGCTGCCTCGTGCCGCAGCAGGTCCCGCGCGTCCGTTCCGTCCAGCAGCGCGGCGGCGTGCGCCCGGGCCTGCTTGATCACCACCTCGGCGCCGCCGCACCGGTCGGTGGCCCGGAAGACGCCACCCCGGTTGCCGTGCTGGATCGCCGCCCGCACCTCGAACCGGTCGTCCAGCAGCACCGGGCCGGGCACCGTGGCGGCGTCGCCAGGGCCGGACGGCTCCGGCAGCGGGCTCCGCGCCCAGGCTGGCGGGGCGAACCAGGGCAGCCGCTGGTCGGCGACCAGCTCGCCGTCCGGCGCGCGCAGCCGGGCCTGGTAGCTGCCGTCGTTCCCGAGCAGGGTCACGCCGGTGAAGACGCCGTACCGGTAGTGCACCAGGCTGCCGGGCCGGTAGCGCCGGTCGGACAGCACCGCCGGGCCGGGCAGGTTCTCGGTGGCCCGGTGCAGCTCCGCGGCCAGCAGCCGGAACTGGTCGTCGTCGTCCGGGTAGGCGGTGACGAACTTGCCGGACCCGCCGCGGTCCTGATCCGGCGCGCCGAGCTGGTAGACCGCGATCAGGCTGGCGGCGAACTTGAACGCGCACCGGGCGCGGACCAGGACGTCGGCCACCCGGGCCAGCACCAGCGGGGCCGACACCGGCGTGGCCGACACGTGCAACTTCCAGCCCTGTTCCCGGGGCCGGTAGCCGGGCGGTTCGGCGGTGCGCCAGACGCCGGCGGCGGCGCCCAGCTGCCAGCCGCCGCCGTGCCGGCGGACGGCCGCGGTCACCAGGTCGACCAGCAGCACCGCGTCCGCCTCGGCCAGGTCGTCCACCTCGGCCACCGCGGCTACCTCGGCCACCGCGGCTGCCGCGGCTGCCGCGGCGAAACCGTCCGCTCCGGTGGACCGCGGATCCGCGCTGGCTGGTACCTGCACCGCTGCCCTCCCCGGCTCGTCCCCGTACAGGCCGAAACGGTAGGAAGCGAGGGCACCGCCGGCGGCCGAGCGGACGTGTACCGCGGCACGTCCCGGCCGTTGCCGCTGCCGCCCCGTCCCACCTGCCCGTTCGGGCAGCGGGCCGGCAGCTGCCGGGGCGCCGGCCGGCAGGACAGGCAACCGGACGGCAGTTCGGCCCCGGCCGCCGGCACCCGGTTCGGACCCGCCGGGCGGCTACCTGGACCTCGGTCCGGCGGCCGGCCCGGCGGGGTCGGGCCGGCCGGTTCGGCCGGGTCGGGCCGGCCGGGTCGGGCCGGCGCCGTCCAAGAGCGTCCAAGATTCCCGATCCCGCGGACGCCGCCGCTCATGGTTGTCGTGACGAGGTCGGCGAGCACGACGAGGGTGAGAGAGCAGATGTCAACACTGTCGAAGTTCCAGTCCCGATCGGCCCGTGACCGGGTGCCGGCCACCGGCGCCGGCGACCCTGAGCTCGTCGCCGGGGGCCGGCCAGCCCCGGTCTGTGCGGCCCACGCCTGCGGCGGCGCCGGCCCGGCCGATCCCGGTCCACAGTGCTGGTCCGGGATGTTCGCCGCCGCCGGCGCACCGTGCGGCCCGCCCGCCACCTGGTCGGTCGGGCAGGCCGCCGCGTGACCGGGCCGACCTGACCGGGCCGGGCTCCTAGTCGGTCAGGCGCGCCCGGATCGCCGCCGCGGTGACCTGCGGGTCGTAGGTGTGGTCGAGGTCGTGACCGGTCATCAGGTCCAGCGCCTGGCGCCAGTGCGCGCGGGCCGACCCGGGCTGGCCGAGGCCCTGCTGGACGTGCGCGAGGCCGTCGTGGGCGCGCGCCTGGTCGTCCGGCTGGCCCAGCTCGGTGGCCAGTTCGAGCGCGATCTGGTGGCAGCGCAGGGCCTCGTCGTAGTCGCCGGTCGCGGTGTGGCAGCGGCCGAGCCCGGCGTAGGCCTCGAATTCCACGTTGCGGTAGCCGCCGGCCTGCGCGATCGCCAGCACCTGCTCGTACTGCCGGATCGCCGGCCCGTACTCCCCGCGCTGGTACCGGACGTGGCTCAGGCCGGTCAACGCGAGGGCCTCGCCGATCCGGTTGCCGGTGTCCTGGGCGATCCGCAGCACCTGGCCGAAGAGGTCGGCCGCCTCGTCGTACCGGCCCTGCGCGTAGCGGGAGTGGCCGAGACCGGTGAGCGCGTTCTGCTGGCCGAGCCGGTTGCCGGTCGCCCGGGCGCTGCGCAGCACCTGCTCGTAGCAGCGGCCGGCCTGCTCGTGCCGGCCGTCGGCCTGGTAGACGCCGCCCAGGCCGTTCAGCGCGTTCTGCTCCCCGTTGGGGTTGCCGGTCTCGCGCGCGATCGCCAGGCCCTGCTCGTAGTAGCCGATGGCGAGGCGGCGGCGGCCCTGCACGTGGTGCACCCAGCCGAGACCGTTCAACGCGTTCTGCTCGGCGGTGCGGTCGCCGCGGTCGCGGGCGATCACCAGCGCCTGCTGGTACGACTCGGCCGCCGGGCCGTACCGGCCCTGCATGTAGCCCACCCCGCCGAGCCCGTTCAACGCGTTCTGTTCGCCGTTGCGGTCGCCGATGTCGCGCGCGATCGTCAGCGCCCGCTGGTACGACTCGGCCGCCGCGTCGTACCGGCCGCGCATGTAGTGCACGTCGCCGAGCAGGCTGAGCACCCGCTGCTCGGCCGACCGGTCGCCGCCGGCCCGGGTGAGCCGGAGCACGTGCTGGTGCAGGCTGATCGCGTCGGCGTACCGGCCCCGGGTGCGCAGGTGCCGGTGCAGGACGGCGGACTGCCGCACGGTGTGCTCGGGCCGGCCGTGGTCGGGCGCGGCGGCAGCGGTGGCGAGCAGGTTGTCCAGCTCGGCATCCAGCCAGGCCTCGGCGGCGGCCGGCGCGCCGACGTCCGGGGCCGGCGTGGCCGCGGGCGGCGGGACCGGCCGCTGGCTGGCCTCGTACCGGTAGGCCGCGTCCATCGCCAGCGCGGCCGTATGTCCATAGTGGACGAAGAGGCGGTCCAGCGCGGCCGCCAGGTGGCTGTGCGGGTGATCCAGGTTGGCCCGCTCGATCGCGTACGCCCGGACCAGGTCGTGGAAGTCGTAGCGGCCCGGGGTCTTCTCCTGCAGCAGGTTCGCCGCGGTCAGGGCCGCCAGCTGCGCGGCGGTGGTGGCCAGGTCCTGGTCGGCCAGCGCGGCCGCGGCGCAGCGGTCGATGTCGGCGCCCGGGTGCAGGGCGAGCACCCGCAGCAGCCGCCGTGGCGCCGGCGCCAGGCCGGCGTCCGACAGCGCCAGCGCGGCCCGCACCCCGCCCTCCAGCGCCAGCGCGGTCAGCGCCGGCGGGTAGTCGGCGAGCACCCAGTCGGGATGGTCCCGCAGGTGGCAGCCGATCACCGCGAGGGCCAGCGGCAGGTGGCCGAGCAGCTCGGCGACCCGGGCCGCGGTCGCCGGGTCGGCGTCCACCCGGCCGGCGCCGGCGATCCGCCGCAGCAGGTCGAGCGCCTCGGCCGGGGTGAACGGCGGCAGCCACAGCTGCCGGGTGCCGGGCAGGTCGGCCAGCGCGACCCGGCTGGTGATCACCACCGGGCAGCCCGGCACGGCCGGCAGCAGCGGGCTGACCTGCTCGCTGCTGGCGGCATTGTCCAGCAGGATCAGCGTGCGGGTCCCGGCCAGCACCTCGCGGTAGAGCGCGGCCCGCCGGTCCAGCCCGGACGGGACGCGCTCCCCCGGCACTCCCAGCCGGCGCAGGAACGACTCCAGCACCGCGGCCGGGTTGGCCGGCGGGCTGTCCGGGTCGTACCCGCGCAGGTTGACGAACAGCACCCGGTCGACGACGCCGCGGTCGGCCAGCCGGTGCGCCAGCCGGACCGCCAGCGTGGTCTTCCCGACCCCGGCCATCCCGTCCAGCGCGGAGATCACCAGCGGATCGTCGCCGCCGGCCGCGCGATCGAGCAGTTCGGACCGGCCGGTGAACTCGGCCAGGTCGGCCGGCAGCTCGGCCACGCTGACCTGGTTCGCCGCCTCCGCCTCACCGAGCACCACCCGCAGGGCGTGCCGCCACCGCTCCACCAGGCGCCGGTCGGCGCCGGCCAGCACCGCGACGATCGCCAGCAGCAGGTCGGGGTTCGGCCGGGTCCGACCGGTGCGGAAGCAGTAGCCGACGGTGGCCCGGGCCGGCAACTCGCTCTCCGGCCGGCCCGCCTGCCGCCAGGCGTCGCCGACCGACCTGGTGATCTGCGTGATCGAGGGGTTGCCGGCCCAGACCTTCAACGCCCGTAGGCGCGTGATGAACTCGTCCAGCGACTGCGGCTGCCCGGGCTCCACTGCTCGTGACTCCTGCCCGACGGCCGGACCAGTTCCCGATGCGCCGATTTTGCCACGGTTGGCTACCGGTGTCCGTCCCGCCGGCCGGACACCCCGGCACGTACCGGCTTGGCGGTGGCCCGGCCGTCAGCGGCGGTACGGGGCGAGCAGGGCCCGGCCGGCCCTGGTGTTGCGGTTGCTGGTCGCGTCGGCGCGGCCGGCGCCGGTCGGGAAGTTGCCGGCGATCAGGCCGGCGCCGACGTAGCCGGCGGACGCCGGGGCGCCGGCCGGAATCCGGAACGGATGCCGGTACGCCCGCTGCCCCGGCCGGGCGGCGGCCAGCGTCAGGGTGATCGCCGAGGTGCGCGGCGCGGCCAGCACCGTGACGATGCCGGCGCCGTACCGGGGTGCCAGGCAGCGGTTCGCCACGAGCGGCACCGCCGGGACGGCCGCCGCCGCGCTGAGCCGGGTCAGGTCGGCGCACAGCACCTTGCCGTCCAGCCGGACGATCACCGACAGCAGCCGCTGCCCGCCGCTGGTCACCTCGTAGCTCTGGGACCGGAACTCGTGCCCGCGCGCCGGCCCGGACTTCACCTGCCAGCGGAAGCTGGGCCCGAGCAGCGCGACCCGGGCCGGCCGGTGCAACCGCTGGGCGATCAGGCGGCCGTCGGCGAACCAGCCGTAGCTGGGCGCGGTCGGCCCGGTCACCGGCAGCGTCGGCGTGCCGTACTCGAGCATGTCCGGCACCGCGGCGAGCCGGCCGGTGTTGAGCACGCCGCTGCCGCCACGCAGGCCCGTCGCCGTGCCGGCGGCACCTGCCGGCGGGTCGGTCGAGTCGCCGTCCGGGCCGGCCGCCGAGCCGGTGCCCGCCGCGGCCGGGGTGCCGGGGTCGGCGGGGTCGAGCACCACCACGTAGGTCGGGCCGGCGGCGGCGAACGGCTCGGACAGCCCGGTGCCGTCGCGCTCCAGCCGGCGCAGCGGGGCCGCCGGCTGGCCGCTGCCGTCCCGGACGTAGAGCGCGCGGCCCTCGGCCGGCGGGCCGAGCAGCCGCAACCGGGCCGGCGATCCGGCCGCGGGCGGCGCCGCCGAGCCCGGCGCCGACGGCGTCGGGCCGGTGCTGCCGGCGGCCGGATCCGCGGCGGCAGCCGGCACCGCGAGCACCGGGATCCGGGCCAGCAGCGGGTCGGTCCGGGTCAGCCGCGGCCCGCCGGCGCCGGCGGTCACCTCGGCCACCCGGGCCTGGCCGGCCGGATCCAGGGCCTGCAGCAGTACCAGCCGGGCGCCGCCGACCTCGCCCGCGTACAGCACGCTGATCGCGTCCTGCGGGCGCTCGGCGGCCGGCGCGTCGGCCTGCCAGCTGGCCAGCGCCGACCGCAGCAACTGCTGGTCGCCGGTCAGCGAGCCCCGGGCCGGCCAGTCCAGCAGCCCGCGCCGCGCCGCGTCGGCCGCCGCGGCGACCGCCGGCGCCGGCTCCACCGTGCCGTCCTTGCCGGCCCCGACCGTGGCCGGCACCGCGACCGCGCCCACCGCCACGACCACCACCGCGGCGGCCCAGCCGGCCCGTACCGCCCGCCGGTGCCGCCGCTCCCGCCGCACCCGCGCGAACACATCCCCAGCCGACACCCCCCGCCCACCGAACCGCCCGCCGCCGGACCCCCGGCCGCCAGAGTGCCCGCCGGACTCCCCGGCACCGGACTGCCCGCCGCCGGACTCCCCGGCGCCGACCTGGGTGGCGCCAACCGTTGCCGGGCCGGCGGAGCCGGCCGCCGAGCCAACCGCCGGGTTGGCCGCCGGCGGGCCGGCCAGCGCGGCCGGCAGCAGGTCCTCGGGGCGGCCGCGGCCGCGCAGGATCCGGCCCAGCGCGGCCAGGCCGATCGCGGCCTCGGCGGCGGCCGCCTCGGGGCGGGCGCCCAGCCGGTCGGCGATCGCGGCGTCGGTCAGCCCGTCGGCGTAACGCAGCACGAGCACCGCGCGGCGGCGCACCGGCAGGCCGGCCAGCGCCCGCCAGACCACCTCGGTGCCGTCCCCGCCGTCCGGCCGGGCCGGGCCGTCCGAGCCGGCCGGGCCGACCGGACGGGGCGGGCGGGCCGGGCCGCGGGACCGGCCGTGCCGGCGCAGCAGCGCGGTCAGGATGGTCCGCCGGGCCAGTTCGTCGGCACCGTCCGGGTCGAGCTCGCGCCAGCGCCGGTGGGCGGCGACCAGGCCCTGCTCCACCAGGTCGGTGGACCGGACCGGGTCGCCGCTGAGCTGGTGGGCGTGCCGGAACAACCCCGGCAGCCGTGCTTCGACGAACTCCTCGAACCCGCGCTCGTCCCGCATCTCCCCCACCATGAGTTCCGTTGGGCGGCTCATCTTAGGGGGTGCCGGCACCCGGACGGGGACCCCGTCCGGGTCAAACTTCCCAGGTCAGCCGGCCGGACGCGGGCGCGCGTCGACGCCCGCCTCGCGCCGCTGGGCCGGGGTGATCGGGGCCGGCGCGCCGGTCAGCGGGTCACCACCGGACGCGGTCTTCGGGAACGCGATCACTTCCCGGATCGAGTCGGTTCCGGCGAGTAGCGCACAGAGCCGGTCCCAGCCCAGCGCGATGCCGCCGTGCGGCGGCGGCCCGTACTGGAACGCCTCCAGCAGGAAGCCGAACCGCGCCTCCGCCTCTGCCTTCGACATGCCGATCGCCTCGAACACCCGCTGCTGCAGGTCGGCCCGGTGGATACGGATCGACCCGCCACCCAGCTCGACCCCGTTCACCACGATGTCGTACGCCTGCGCCAGCGCGTTGCCGGGCTCCTCGGTGAACCGCTCGATCCACTCCGGGGCGGGCGAGGTGAACGGGTGGTGGACGGCGGTCCAGCCGGTTTGGGTGCCGGCGTCGTCGAGCACCGGCTCGAACATCGGCCAGTCCACGACCCAGGTGAACGCCCAGACGGACTCGTCGATCAGCCCGCAGCGCCGGCCGATCTCGAGCCGGGCGGCGCCGAGCAGCGCGCGGGCCTCGGCCGGCGTACCGGCCCCGAAGAAGATCACGTCGCCGTTCCCGGCACCGGTCGCGGCGGCCAGCCCGGCCAGGTGCTCCGCGGACAGGTTCTTCGCGACCGGCCCGCGCGCCTCGCCGGTCGCCCCGTCCAGCACCACGTACGCGAGGCCCTTGGCGCCGCGCGACTTCGCCCAGTCCTGCCAGGCGTCGAGCTCGCGGCGGGACTGCGAGGCGCCGCCGGGCATCACGACCGCACCCACGTACGGGGCCTGGAAGACGCGGAAGCCGGTGCCGGCGAAGTAGCCGGTGAGCTCGACCAGCTCCACCCCGAACCGCAGGTCGGGCTTGTCCGAGCCGTACCGGGCCATCGCCACGTCGTATGTCATCCGCGGCAGCGGGCGGGGCAGGTCGTAGCCGGCCAGCTCGGACCAGATCCGGGCCAGCACCTCCTCGGTCACCGCGATCACGTCGTCCTGCTCGACGAACGACATCTCGACGTCGAGCTGGGTGAACTCGGGCTGCCGGTCGGCGCGCAGGTCCTCGTCCCGGTAGCAGCGGGCGAGCTGGTAGTACCGCTCCATCCCGGCGACCATCAGCAGCTGCTTGAACAGCTGCGGCGACTGCGGCAGCGCGTACCAGCTGCCCGGCTGCAGGCGGACCGGCACCAGGAAGTCGCGCGCGCCCTCCGGGGTGGACAGCGTCAGCGTCGGCGTCTCGATCTCGACGAACCGGTTCGCGGCCATCACCTCGCGGGCCAGCCGGCTCACCTCCGAGCGCAGCCGCAGCGCCTTGGCCGGCCCGCTGCGGCGCAGGTCGAGGTAGCGCCACTTGAGCCGGGCCTCCTCGCCGATCTCGCCGGCCCGGGACTCCTCCACCGGGAACGGCAGCGGCGCCGCCTCGCTGAGCACCTCCAGCCCGGTCGCGGTCAGCTCGATCTCGCCGGTGGGCAGCTCCGGGTTCTCGTTGCCGGCCGGCCGGCGGCCGACCGTGCCGGTCACCGCCAGGCAGAACTCGGCCCGCAGGTGGTGCGCCGCGGTGGCCATCTCGCCCTCCCGGAACACCACCTGCAGCACCCCGGACGAGTCGCGCAGGTCGACGAAGATGACCCCGCCGTGATCCCGCCGGCGGGCCACCCAGCCGGCGAGCGTGACGGTCTGCCCGGCGTCGGCCGCGCGCAGCGAACCGGCGTCGTGGGTGCGGATCACAGCGGGTCTCCTTCTTCGAAAGCGCTTCGACAGCTCTGGTGGTACCGCGGGAACAGGTCAGCCGTTGCTGGACGCCGCGGCCAGGCGCAGGTACGGGTTGCCGGCCCGCTCCTGGCCGATCGTGGTGCC
Source organism: uncultured Actinomycetota bacterium (assembly GCA_963714145.1). GTDB lineage: Bacteria > Actinomycetota > Actinomycetes > Mycobacteriales > CADCTP01 > JBBWZH01. Next base: position 2,723,868 of record OY970235.1, read on the forward strand.
CGGGCCGTGGCCGGCGAGCACCTCGGTCGGATCGGGCAGCGGCAGCACCACCCGGGCCAGCGAGCGCATCATCGCCTGCTCGCTGCCGCCGGGCAGGTCGACCCGGCCGATCGAGCCGGCGAACAGCAGGTCGCCGGAGAAGAACAGGGGCGCGTCCGGCCCGTCCAGGCTGAACGCGACCGACCCGGGGGTGTGCCCGGGCGCGTGCCGGACGGTCAGCTCCAGCCCGGCCAGCGGCAGCACCGCACCGTCGGCCAGCTCCCGGACGTCCGCCGGCTCGGCGAAGGTCAGCCCGCCGACGCCGAAGATCGGCGCCCCGCGCGGCAGCCCGATGCCGGACCACGGGTCGGCCAGCTGCGCCCGGTCGGCCGGGTGGATGTACGCCGGCACCTCCCGGGCGTCGCAGACCGGCAGCACCGAGAAGGTGTGGTCCAGATGCCCGTGCGTGAGCAGCACCGCGACCGGGTGCAGCCGGTGCTCGGCCAGCAGGTCGTCCAGCCGGTCGACCACGTTGATCCCCGGGTCGATCACCACGCACTGCTCGCCCGGCCCGGGGGCCACCACATAGCAGTTGGTGTCGGTCAGGTCGGCCGGAAACCCGGTGACGAGCACGGACACCCCCCGCGCGTCGGCTGGTGGAGTCGGACCGGGGTACCGGCCGACCCCCTCAGCCTACGAGAGGGCCGACCGGCACCGCCCGTCAGTTCCCGCCGACCTCGACCTGGGTCTCCACCACGGGGATCACGAACGTGCTCGTCGCGTCCGTGTCGGCCGGCGCGCCGGGGATGTTGATCACACCGCCGCCATTCTCGTAGTGCACCGCCCAGTGCCGAACGGCCGATCCGGTGTAGCCCGGTGACATCGCGTCGTACTTGTGCGTGCAGGCCTGGCTCGGGTCCGCTCCCTCGGTGTACGGCATGCCAGGCCCCTCGCAGCTGAACGTGCCGGTGCCGTCGCCGGGGTTCCATTCGGTCGCCTGCGGCACGGCGACCGCGACCAGCCCTTCGGCCGAGGTGCCGCGTAGCACCCCGAATGTCGCCGGATCGAGCCAGAACCAGGTGTCCAACTGCACCACTGCCTTGGTGTCAGGGCTGTGCTGCACGTCGGCACGGGGCCGAGGGAGTCTCCCGAACGCCTCCTGTGCCTGCACGATCAGCGGCCGGGCGGCCGGGCCGTCCAGGATGAAGGTCGGCACCGGCGGGCCGAAGCAACCGCCGCACGGCCAGCAGAGCCGCAGCTTCCACTCGTGCCCGGGCGGCGCCGCCTCGGTGGGCGGCGCGTACGGCACGTAGTTGTCTTTGATCGTGCAGGCCGCCTTGCCGACGCAGAAGTACGCGCCGTAACCGGGCTGCGGGGTCATCTTGTCCAACCCGCAGTCGACCGGCTGGCCGCCGCCACCGGGGCCACCGGGCTGGCCGGGCCGCACCTCCGCGCAGCGCTTGACGTAGTGGATGGTGCCGTCGGCGTCCTTCACGGCCTGGAACCAGCAGTGCTGCGCGGCAGCGGCCGGGCCGGCCAGGATCACCCCCGCCGCCTGGGTGCCGGCCAGCACGGCCAGCACGGCCAGCAGCGCCAGGGCTGGCCTACGGAGGATGCGACCTGCGGACATCAACACGCTCCTGACGTCGAACTGCTCACCACAACCCAGCCGCCGGCACCGAACCGGAGGCCGAACCGACCGCGGTACCTGCCGGTGCCGCCGGCGTTGACCGCGTCGATCGGCTGACCGTTACGCACGTCCACCGGGTTCCAGGCAGACACGTCGTAGCAGTCGTCTACCACCGCGTTCGCCCCGGAAACCGAGGCCACGGTGGGTTTGTGCGTGACGGTGCCGCGGACGCTGATCTGCTGCTGCCGGTTGCGCGCGACCGCATTGCGCACCTTGGTCAGCTCCGCCCCGGCGGCGTGCTTGCGCAGCGCCGGGTCGGCCGGGTTCGCCGCCCGGTGCGCGTGGATCACCGCATCCCAGTAGGCGAGGTAGCCGGCCAGCACCGGGTCGTCCGCGGTGCTGGTGACCGTCGGGCCGGGCGAACCGGTCGGACCGGCGCCGGAACCGTCGGGCAGCGGAGCAGCGGCGGTGCCACCGCCACAGCCGGCCAGCAGCGCGGCCAGGGCGGCCAGCGCCACCACCGGGCCGAGCCGCAACCGCCGGAGCACCCGCCAGACTCCTTCCCTTTGGCCGCCTACCGGCCAACCCCAAGTTATCCGCCACGGGCTACCGCTGATGCCTTTGGATCATAGCCATGCTACCGCTACACCATGACAAGCTTGGCGAAAGCGGCATAACTGACACGGCCCTCATGCCGCCTGCTGGGGACTCTCTTCAACCCGCCTCGTACACTCCGCAGAATTCGTCACCGTTACCACGCACCCCACCCGCACCGCACTGAGGAGTCACCGTGCCGACGAGCAAGCAGCGCCGCGAAACGGCGCGCCGACGGCTGGAGCGTCAGATCCAGCACCGGCAGGAGGTTGCGGCCCGGCGCCGACGCCGGAATGTCGTCATCGCCGCTGCGCTCAGCGTGCTGGTCGTCGTCGGCGCGGTGTGGCTCATCGTGGTGAAGGTCGGCGACAACACCGATCAGGCCGCCGCCGCCCCGTCGGCCACCCCCTCCGGCTCCGCGGCCGCCACCCCCACCCCGACCGCGACGCCGGCGCACGAGCCGCGGAAGACCAACGGGCCGTGCGCGTACGCGGAAACCAACCAGACGCTGACCAACCCGAACGCGAAGGACGTCGGCCTGCCGGCGGACCCGAAGCCCACCCCGGCCACCGGCAAGGTGCCGGTCACGTTCAAGTCCAACCAGGGCACGATCGTGATCACCCTGGACCGGGCCAGCGCGCCCTGCGCGGTGCAGAGCTTCCTCTACCTGGTCGGCAAGAAGTTCTTCGACAACACCACCTGCCCGCGGGTCTCGGCCAAGGCCAAGGACGGCCTGGGCGTGCTGCAGTGCGGCGACCCCAGCGGTACCACCGCCGGCGGCCCGACCTACCAGTACAAGGAAGAGAACCTGAGCAAGGCCAGCTACGGGGTCGGCACGGTGGCGATGGCCAACGGCGGCGCCGGAACCACCAGCAGCCAGTTCTTCATCATGCATGAGGACGGCGCCGGTCTCGGCAAGAACTACTCGGTGATCGGCAAGGTCACCCAGGGGCTGGACGTCGTGCAGAAAATCGCCAAGGCCGGCAATGACGGCAGCAACCAGGCCGGCGGCGGCAAGCCGAAGCTGCCGATCACGTTCAGCACCGTGACCGCCGCGGCATAGCCGGTTTCGCATCGATCGGGGTGGCGCCGGGACGAACCGGCGCCACCCCGATTCGCTGTCCAGGGCCGGCTGGTCGCGATCTGATACCGACCCGTACCCGGGCGGTGACCAGCCGATCGGTACCGGCTAGCGTGATCGGCACCATGCTGACCTTCGTCCCGCCGCGCCGCCGCGCCGTGCTGACGGTCGCCGTGGCCGCGCTGCTCGCCGCCGGCTGCTCCGGCGGCGGCTCAGCCGCCCCGGCCGACCCGGCCGGCACCACCAGCTCCGCCGGCAGCACCGCACCGCCGACCGATCCGGCCGCGGCCGGTGGCGCCGTTGGCCCGGTCCGGCTCACGCTGCGGCCGGTGCCGGTGAGCGTGCCGGCCGCGCTGCGCCAGGCCCCGTTCGACCAGACCCGGCAGCTGTCGATCCCGGTCGGCTGGCGGGTCTCGGTCTACGCCCGGGTGGACAAGGCCCGGTTCATGGCGGTCACCCCGGACGGCAACCTGCTGGTCTCGCAGCCGTCCACCGGCTCGGTGCAGCTGGTCCGCCGGGGCGCCGACGGGGTCGGGCAGGTCAGCCAGTTCCTCACCGGCCTGCGCCTGCCGCACGACATGGTGTTCGCCACCGATGCCGGCCAGACCTGGCTGTACCTGGCTCAGAGCGACCAGGTGCGGCGGTACCCCTACCGCACCGGCGACCTGACCGCGCAGCCCGGCCAGACCGTCGTCAGCGGCCTTCCCGACGCCAGCACGCCGGAGCTCGGCGGCGCCTACGCGCACGCGCTGAAGAACATCGCGTTCGGCCCGGACGGCAAGCTGTATGTCTCGATCGGGTCCAGCTGCAACGTCTGCCCGTCGGACGCGGCGAGCACCCCGCGCCGGGCCGCCATCTACCGCTACAACGCGACCGGCGGTGACGCCGAGCTGTTCGCCACCGGGCTGCGCAACGCCGAGGGGCTGGACTTCGTCCCGAACACCAACGACCTGTGGGCGGTGGTGAACAACCGGGACAACATCGCCTACCCGTTCCACTCCGACAGCGACGGCAACGGCTCGGACGACTACGGCAAGGTGCTGGCCTCGTACGTGAACAACCACCCGCCGGAGCTGTTCGTGCACGTCCGGCCGGACGCGTTCTTCGGCTGGCCGTTCTGCAATCCGAACCCGGACCACACCCCGGACCTGCGCAACCTGCCGTTCGACCGGGACCTGGAGACGAACGCCGACGGGCACGTCGACTGCGGCCGGGCCACCCGGATCGACCAGGGCATCCAGGCCCACTCGGCGCCGCTCGGGCTGACCTTCCTGGGCCGCACCAAGGCGCCGGCCCAGGTCCGCACCGGGGTGCTGGTGGCGCTGCACGGCTCCTGGAACCGGACCCGGCGCACCGGCTACAAGGTCGTCTGGTTCGGCTGGGACGCGGCCGGCGCCCGGCCCGCCCCGCAACAGGACATCGTCACCGGCTTCGTCGCCCCCAGCGGGCAGACCGAGCAGGTCTGGGGCCGGCCGGTGGACATGGCGGTCGACCAGGACGGCAGCATCCTCATCTCGGACGACTCCAGCGGCACCATCTACCGCCTGACCGGCCCCTGACCGGTACCGCCCACCAGCCGCGTCCGGTCAGGAACCGACCGCGCCGCGGGCCTCCCCGCGGGACCGGACCACCACGTCCTCCGGGCCGACCTCGCCCTCGGCCACCGCGGCGTACAGCTCCTCGATCTGCCGGTGCCCCAGTTCGAGCGCGACCAGCAGCAGCGAGCCGTCCTCGATCGCGTCGTCCAGGCTGCGCGGCTCGGTGCGGAACGCCTGGTCCAGCGCGGACCGGCCGCGCTCCATGATCGCGTCCCGGCTCTGCTCGGCGAACCACTGCCGGATCTTGACGTGCGCGTTCGGGGTGCGGACGATCCGCAGCCACTCGCCGGACGGGCCGGGGCTCTCCGACGGCGAGGTGAGGATCTCCACCACGTCGCCGTCGGCCAGCCGGCAGGACAGCGAGACCAGCCGACCGTTCGCCCGGGCGCCGATCGTGCGGTGCCCGATGTCGCTGCGCAGCGCGTACGCGAAGTCGATCGGGGTGGCGCCGTCCGGCAGCGCCATCGCCTCGCCACCCGGCGCGAACACCAGGATCTCCCGGTTGCGGCCCAGGTCGGTGCGCAGCGTGCGGAAGAACTCGCCGGCGTCGTCCACCTCGCGCTGCCACTCCAGCAGCCGGCGCAACCAGTCCAGGTCGGCCGGGCGGCCACCGGCGCCCTCGGCCAGCCGGGTGCCGGCGGCGGTGGCCTCCCGGATGTGCGCGGCGATGCCGTACTCGGCGACCCGGTGCATCGGCTCGGTCCGGATCAGCACGTCCACCGGCTCGCTGCCGGGGCCGATCACCGTGGTGTGCAGCGACTGGTACATGTTGAACTTCGGCACCGCGATGTAGTCCTTGAACCGGCCGGGCACCGGGCGCCAGCGGCCGTGGATCACGCCCAGCGCCGCGTAGCAGTCGGCCGCGTCGCCGGAGACCACGGTCAGGATCCGGGCCGCGTCCAGCAGGTCACCGCCCTCGCCGCCGCGCTCCAGCGTGGTCTTGTACGCCGAGAACGACTGCCGGGAGCGGTCGGTGACGGTGGCGCTGATCCCCTCGGACCGCAGCGCGGCGTGCGCCCGGGCGATCACGCCGGCCAGCAGCTTGTGCCGGTCCGGCGACCGACCGGCCACCTGCCGGGCCGTCTCGGCGTAGTCGTCCGGCTGCAGGGTGGCGAAGCAGAGGCTCTCCAACTCGCCCTTGAGCACGTGGATGCCGAGCCGGTCGGCCAGCGGAACCAGCACGTCCAGGGTGGCCCGGGCGGTCCGCTCCTGCTTGTGCCGCGGCTGGTACCGCAGCGTGCGCATGTTGTGCAGCCGGTCGGCCAGCTTGATCACCAGCACCCGCAGGTCCCGGCCGCCGGCCACGATCATCTTGCGGATCGTCTCGGCCTCGGCGGCCGCGCCGAACCGGACCCGGTCGAGCTTGGTCACGCCGTCGATCAGGTGCGCGACCTCCAGCCCGAACTCGGTCTGCGACTCCGACAGCGTGTAGCCGGTGTCCTCGACCGTGTCGTGCAGCAGCGCGGCCACCAGCGTGGTGGTGTCCATGCCCAGCTCGGCCAGGATCGTGGCCACCGCCAGCGGGTGCGTGATGAACGGCTCGCCGCTCTTGCGCAGCTGGCCGCGGTGGTGCCGCTCGGCCACCTCGTACGCCTGCCGCAGCGGCCCCATGTCCGCCCGCGGGTAGACGTTCTGGTGCACGCTCACCAGCGGGACCAGCGCGCTGCCGGCGGACACCCGGCGGGCGGCCATCACCGACCGGGCCAGCAGCCCACGCACCCGCTGCTGCAGCGTCGGCTCCCGCTGCTGGGCCCCGGCGTCCACGGCCGCACCGGCCCCGGACGCGGCGGCCCCGGCCGTACCAGCCCCGGACGCGGCGGCGGGCGGCTTCGCCGCCGGCGGTGTCGCGGCCGGCGGTGTCGCGGCCGCGATCGCCGGCTCGCCCGCGTCGGCGCCGGTGCGGGCCGGTTGGGTGGGCTCGGGGTCGTGCTGTTGGGACGCCTCCGGCTGGATTGCCGCCACAATGGCGGCCGGTCCGGCTACCGCCGGACGCTCCAGGCCGGAGGCGTCCCTGTTCATCGACAGCTGCCCCCGCACGCGGGAGCAGGCCCGTCTTCCGCACTGGAAACGGACCACACCGGGAAGGGCAGTGGCACGACCGTACGCGGCCCCTCGGTGGCGCGGACCGTGCGGACCGCGTCGACCAGCGGGGCGGGCACCTTCAGGGCCACCATGCCTTCGAGGGTAAGGCCTGCGACGTCGGCGGCGTCGCGAAGCAGCGCGACTGCCCGGTCGTGCAGGCTCAGCACACCGGCGGTGACCCGGTGCGCCCGGGCCAGGTACGGCTCCGGACCCTCCCAGCCGGCGAACGCCGACCGCGCCACCCCCATCGCCCGGTAGTAGGTGACCGCGTCCGCGTACACCTGCGGGCCGAACTGGTGCTGGTCGATCGGCACCTGGTTGCAGCCCAGGTAGCGGCAGGCGTGGTAGAGGTCGCCGTGCTCGGTGACCACCCGGTCGGAACTGCGGCCGGTGGCACCGGGCATCGCCGGGCACAGGTGCGGCGAGTCGATCATCCGCTGCATCTGGTTCCGGGCCGGATCGGCGACCACCGGCCACCGCCCGGTCGCCGGCTCGTACTCGGCGAACGCGGCGTCCGCGTCCGGACTGTGCACGTTGCACAGCGAGACCGAGCCGTGGCCCTGCTGGCCGCCGTTGCCGAACAGGTACACCTGCGGGGAGTCCAGCCCGGGGCAGGCGTGGAACGGCTTGGTGGACTCCAGGCCGTCCTCCAGCGCGGCCACGTGGTCGAGGTACGCGTCGGTGAGGTCGTCGACGCCGATCACGCTGGCCCGCAGCTCCGCCTCGGTGAAGTAGAGCAGCGGGAAGTTGAAGTGCACGAGCTCGTCCCGGTGTGCCTCCCGGAACGCGTAGAGCTGCTCGCACAGCGCCCGCCAGGCCAGCGGGTCGACGTGGTCGATACCGCTGGCCAGGAAACCGCTCACACCCTCGACCGAGCCGCCGTGGAAGGCGAACCCGCGCACGCCGAGTTCCCAGAGCGCCTCGACCGTCTCCATGATCGTCGGGTAGTTGCTCGGCCAGACGGTGATCTGGACCTTCACCGGCGCGCCGCGGCGGACGCAGCGGCGGATCGTGGCCAGCGTCCGGTCGAACGCGAACGGGCTGCCCCGCAGCTCGTTGTTGATCTCCGGCACGATCGAGTCGAGGCTGACGATCAACTTGTAGAGCTCGTCGGCCTCCAGCGAGCGCGCGAACGTACGGTCGAACCGGTTTGGCGAGACCGCGCCGTTCGTGATCGACATGACCGACAGCCCGCGTCCGGCGGCCCAGGCGAGCCGCTCGTCCGAGCCCTCCGGGTCCATTGTCGGCTCTGCGCCGAGAAGGTAGAAGTCCTGCAAGCCGTCGCCGAGTCCACCGACTTGTCCGGTGAACTCCTCGAACGGGGTACGCAGACGCTGCCCGGCTACCGCCGGGTCGATATTCGGCCGCTGCAGCCGGGCCCCCGTGTAGCAACCCGGGCAACGGAGCTGGCAGCGGTCATCGCCCTGATAGGTGACTCTCAGTATTTCCCGCTCGTCGAGAAAGGCCGGCGAGAACGGGTCAGGGTGTTGGCTGACACGCTCAGTAACAGGTGGGATGTCTTCAGGACACGGGTCGAGAATTCCAACCCGGTCCTGTATCGGACTGTAACGGTCGGTCGATGCCCATCCGATCCGTCGGCCCGCAGCCATGGCGGCTCCAGTTCGGCTGCCCGCGGAGACCCCCGTGGACCCCATACTCTCCGTGGTGTTGATCGCTGACGGTTCTATTCAGACATCCGCAGTGAACAGAAGCAATAGCGACTTTGTGTATCAGGAACGCTTCATATTGTAAGCAGAACGGAGGACGCACAATGCGTCCGTCTGGCTGCACAGATTGTGATGCATAACAGTCGGTGATATCGACCCACAGCACACGGAACGTAACCGTGCGGGGTGTACTGGATCTTGCAGTCACGTTCCCGAGGTGACGCGGTACACGTCGTAAACACCCTCGACGTTCCTGATCGCGCGAAGCAGATGACCCAGGTGCTTGGCGTCACCAAGCTCAAATGTGAACCTGCTCACAGCAACCCGATCGCGGTTGGTAGTAACCGCCGCGGAGAGGATGCTGACACGTTCGTCTGATAGCACCCTTGTCACATCGGACAGCAGCCGGTGCCGGTCCAGCGCCTCGACCTGGATCGCCACCAGGAACACCGAGTCGGTCGAGGGAGCCCACTCGACCTCGACCAGCCGCTCCGGCTCCTTGATCAGCGACGCCGCGTTCGGGCAGGACTTGCGGTGCACCGACACCCCGCCGCCGCGGGTGACGAACCCGAGGATCTCGTCCCCGGGCACGGGCGTGCAGCACTTGGCCAGCTTGACCCAGATGTCCCGGGCACCCTTGACCACCACGCCCGGGTCCCCGGCCGCGCGCGGCCGGGTCTCCCGGGTCGGCACGGTGGTCTCGGCGATGTCCTCGACCGCGCCCTCCGGACCGCCCAGCGAGGCGACCAGGCGGTGCACCACGGTCTGCGCCGAGGCGTGGTTCTCCCCTACCGCGGCGTACAGCGCGGTCACGTCCGGGTAGCGCAGGTCGCGGGCGATCGTGACCAGGGCGTCGCCACCGAGCAGCCGCTGCAGCGGCAGGCCGGCCTTGCGCATCGCCCGGCTGATCGCGTCCTTGCCGGCGTCGATCGCGTCCTCGCGGCGCTCCTTGGCGAACCACTGGCGGATCTTGGTCTTGGCCCGCGGGCTGGCGACGAAACTCAACCAGTCCCGGGACGGGCCGGCGCCCTCGGACTTCGAGGTGAACACCTCGACCGTGTCGCCGTTCTCCAGCTGGCTCTCCAGCGAGACCAGCCGGCCGTTGACCCGGGCGCCGATGCACCGGTGGCCCACCTCGGTGTGCACCGCGTAGGCGAAGTCGACCGGGGTGGAGCCGGACGCGAGCGAGATCACGTCGCCCTTGGGCGTGAACACGAAGACCTCGCGGGAGCCGAGGTCGAACCGCAGCGACTCCAGGAACTCGCCCGGCTCCTGCGTCTCGCGCTGCCAGTCCAGCAGCTGGCGCAGCCAGAGCAGGTCGTCGTTGCCGGGCGCGCTGATCTCGGCGCCCTTCTCTTCCTTGTACTTCCAGTGCGCGGCGATGCCGTACTCGGCCGTGCGGTGCATGGCCAGCGTGCGGATCTGCAGCTCGACCGGCTTGCCCTCGGGACCGATCACCGTCGTGTGCAGCGACTGGTACATGTTGAACTTCGGCATCGCGATGTAGTCCTTGAACCGGCCCGGCACCGGCTGCCACGTCGCGTGCACCACGCCGAGGGTGGCGTAGCAGTCGCGGACCGAGTCGACCAGCACCCGGATCCCGACCAGGTCGTAGATGTCGGCGAAGTCGCGGCCGCGCACGATCATCTTCTGGTAGATCGAGTAGTAGTGCTTGGGCCGGCCGGTCACGGTCGCCTTCACCCGGGCCGCGCGCAGGTCGGTGGAGACCCGCTCGATCACCCGCATCAGGTACGTGTCCCGGGACGGTGCCCGCTCGGCCACCAGCCGGACGATCTCGTCGTACCGCTTCGGGAACAGCGTCGCGAAGGCGAGGTCCTCCAGCTCCCACTTGACCGTGTTCATGCCGAGCCGGTGCGCCAGCGGGGCCAGCACCTCGAGCGTCTGCCGGGCGATCCGCTCCTGCTTCTGCGGGGCCAGGAACCGCAGCGTGCGCATGTTGTGCAGCCGGTCGGCCAGCTTGATCACCAGGACGCGTGGGTCGCGGGCCATCGCGACGATCATCTTGCGGATGGTCTCGGCCTCGGCCGCGTCGCCGTACTTGACCTTGTCCAGCTTGGTCACGCCGTCGACCAGGTGCGCGACCTCGGCGTCGAAGTCGGCCTTCAACTGGTCCAGCGTGTAGCCGGTGTCCTCCACCGTGTCGTGCAGCAGCGCGGCGGCCAGCGTGGTGGTGTCCATGCCGAGCTCGGCCAGGATCGTGGCCACCGCCAGCGGGTGGGTGATGTACGGGTCGCCGCTCTTGCGCAGCTGGCCGCGGTGGTGCGTCTCGGCCACGTCATACGCCCGCTGCAGCACCCGCAGGTCGGCCTTGGGATGCGCCGCGCGGTGGGTGGCCACCAGCGGCTCCAGCACCGCCTTCACCCCGGACGGCCGCTGCCCCCCGGACGCCAGCCGGCGGGCCAGCCGGGCCCGGACCCGGCGCCGGTACGTCGCGCCCTCGACCGGCAGCTCGTCCACCGGCTCGTCGTCCAGCAGCAGCGGCAGACCGGGCAGCGGTTGCGTCGGGTACGGGTCGTCCTCGTCGTCCACCGGCTGCGGCAGCCGAGCCGGCCGGGTTGCCGCCGCGCCGCTCGCCGGCCGGGCACCGCCCACGCCCGTGCTCGCCGCCGCCGCGCCGGCATCGGCCTGGTCGGGCAGGGCCGCCGAGATGGCGCCGGCAGCACCCATGCCGCTGGCGGCGGCGACGGTCTGCGCCGGCGTCGCGGCGGCGGTCGCGCGGGCCGGGCCGGCCGCCACCGGGGCCGGCCAGTCCGATCCGCGGACCGCGGCGGAAGGCAGCGAACCGGCGATCCGGTCGGCCGGGCCGACCGTCGCGGGCCCGTCCGGCACCGAACCCGGCCGGTCGGCGGTGCCGTTGGTCGCTATCACGTCCGGCACAACAACAGCGGGAGCTGGCTCGATACCGGCGACCGCCTCAGCCCCGGGCGGGCTGGCGTTGGCCGGTGCGGTGGCGGCGCGCTGAAGCGGATCCGGCGCACTGGCCGGATCTTCCCGGATGACCGGGGCGACGTCCGAGCTCAGGGTGGCTCCTCGTCGTCCGCTGGCGATGCCACCTGCGGGGTCGCCCGCAGGACAAGCGTTGACCTCAGCCAGTGTACGGGCGGACCACCCCGCCGTCAGGCGAGACTGGTCACGCAGCGTCCCGGATCACCCGGCCGGATGGTGCATTCAGGTCGTTCGGTAAACGAGTTGCTACACAGCGAGTACAGCGTGCACGTCAAACGGGGCTAACCTGGCCCGACCGCCGAGTGCGAGTAGCTCCAGCACCACCGACATGCCGACCACCTCGCCGCCGGCCCGGCCGATCAGATCGGCTGCCGCGGCGATCGTGCCGCCGGTGGCCAGCACGTCGTCGACCAGCAGCACCCGCCGCGCCGAGGTGAACGCGTCGGCGTGCACCTCGACCACGGCCTCGCCGTATTCCAGCGTGTACGCCACCGAGATGACCCGGCCGGGCAGCTTGCCCTGCTTGCGCACCGGCACCACGCCGGCCCCGGTGGCGTACCCGATCGCGGCGGCGATCAGGAAGCCGCGGGCCTCGACGCCGGCCACCAGGTCGAACTCGCCGTGGTGGGCCACGATCCCGTCGGTCACCGCGCGGAACGCGGCCCCGTCGGCGAACAGCGGCATGAGGTCCTTGAACTGGATGCCGGGCTCCGGGAAGTCCGGCACCTCCCGGACCCGGGAGGCCACCAGCCCGGCCAGGTCCGCATCCGACAGCACCGCCTGCGTACCGCTCACCGGCGGCGCTTCGCGGACGGCCGCCCGCCGCCACCCCGGCTCTTCTGCGGCGGCCGTTTCGGCCGGGCCCCGGGCCGGGGCGGCGTGCTGGCCGCGGCCCGCGACTCGCCGCCGACCGCGGCCCCGGCGGTGGCCGGCTCGACGTCCTCGACCAGGTCGCCGTCCGCGTCGTCGGCCCGGGCGCCCCGGCTGGCCCCGCCGCCGGCCTTCACCGGTGCGCTGGCCTTGCCGGTGGTCGCGACCCGCTTGGCCGCCACCCGCTTGCGCAGCGCGGCGTACCGCGGCTCGCGCTCCTTCAGGTCGCACAGGACCGGCGTGGCCAGGAACAGCGAGGAGTACGCACCAGCGGCCAGACCGACGAAGAGCACCAGCGCGAGGTCCTTGATGGTGCCGACACCGAGCAGCCCGGCGCCGACGAACAGCAGGCCGGCCACCGGCAGCAACGCGATCAGCGAGGTGTTGATCGACCGGGCCAGGGTCTGGTTCACCGCCAGGTTGGCGGCCTCGGAGTAGGTCATCCGGGAGCCGCCGAGGATGCCGCGGACGTTCTCGTCCACCTTGTCGAACACGACGACCGTGTCGTACAGGGAGAAACCGAGAATGGTGAGCAGGCCGACCACGGTGGACGGGGTTACCTCGAACCCGACCAGCGAATAGACACCGGCCGAGAGCACCAGGTCGTGCAGCAGCGCCACGATCGCGGCGATCGCCATCTTCGGCTCGAACCGGATGCCGATGAAGATGCAGACCGCGACCAGGAAGACGACCAGGCCGCGGATCGCCTTGGTGGTGATGTCACGGCCCCACGACGAGCTGACCGCGCTGACCGAGACTTCCTGGTTGAACCGGCTGGCCAGGGCCTTCTGCACGGTGGTCTGCTCGGCCACCGGCAGCTCGCCGGTCTTCACCACGATCGACCGGGTCGCGCCGGAGCCGACGATCTGCGGCGCCGAGGCCAGCTCGGCGCCGGCCCCCTCCACCACCGAGGTCACGTCCACGGCCGAGACGCTCTCCGGTGCCTTGAGCTGGAACTGGGTGCCGCCGGAGAACTCGATGCCGAGGTTGAAGCCGCGGATGCCGAAGCTCAGCACGCAGATCAGCAGCAGGATGCCGGAGGCGGCGTACCAGCGCCGGCGGGATCCGATGAAGTCGAACGTCGTCTCGCCCCGGTAGAGGCGACCGATGATGCCGGCCACGGTCAGGACTCCTTGAGACGGTTGCGACGGCTGGCGGCCCGGGCGGCGGCCGAGGACCCGGCGGCGGCGGCACTGGCGTGCTCCGCGGCGAGCTGCTGGACGGCACCGAGCCCGGAGAACCGCGCCGAGGAGAACGTCTTGCTCCGGGCGGCGATGGCCACCAGCGGGTGGGTGAACAGGAACACGATGACCAGGTCGAGGACCGTGGACAGGCCGAGGGTGAACGCGAACCCCTTCACCGCGCCGGCTGAGAGGTAGTACAGGATCGCGGCGGCCAGGAACGAGACCGCGTCCGCGGACAGGATCGTCCGCCGGGCCCGGACCCAGGCTCTGGGCACCCCGGACCGCATCGATCTGCCCTCGCGGACTTCGTCTTTGAGACGTTCGAAGAACACCACGAACGAGTCCGCGGTGATGCCGACCGCGACGATGAACCCGGCGATGCCGGCCAGCGTGAGGGTGAAGCCGATCTGCCGGCCGAGGATGACCAGGCAGGCGTAGGTGAGGATGCCGGAGATCCCGAGGCTGGCGATGGTCACCAGGCCGAGCGCCCGGTAGTAGATCAGCGAGTAGATGACCACCAGGGCCAGCCCGATGCCGCCGGCGAGCAGGCCGGCCTTCAACTGGTCGGTGCCCAGCGTCGGCGAGACGGTCTGTGCCTCGCTCTGCTCGAACGTCAGCGGCAGCGCGCCGTACTTCAGCGCGTTCGCCAGGTCGGTCGCGCTGTCCTGGTTGAAGTCACCGGTGATCGAGGTCTGCCCGTTGATCGTGCCCTGGATCTCCGGGTACGAGACGACCCGGCCGTCCAGCACGAACGCGACCTTGTTGGCCGGGTCGTTCGGGGTGACCGTGACGTTGTGCTTGGACGTGTAGTCGGCCCAGACCGCCTGGCCCTTGCCCTTGAAGTCGAGCGAGATCTGCCAGCCGCCGAGGTTGGCCGTGTCCAGGATCGGGGCGGCGTCCTTGATCTCGGTGCCCTCGATGATCGCCTTGTCCAGCAGCAGCTTGTAGGTGTTGTCCTCGCCGCAGGCGGCGATCTGCTGGTCGGCCTTGTCGGTCGCGCCACCGGTCGCGGTCTTCGAGCAGTCCAGCTTGGCCAGCAGCGCGGCCTGTTCCGCCGTGGTGCCCGGGTACAGCGCCGACGGGTCGGTCGGCGTGGTCGCGGTCGGGGTGGCGGTCGGCTTCGGGGTGGTGGTGGCCTTCGGGGTCGTCGCGGTCGCGGTCGGCGCGGCCTCCAGCGGCGGCACCGGGCGGCCCTGCGCGGTCGGGCTGGTGGTCGCGCTGGCCTTCGCGGAGCCGGTCGGCGTCGGGCTGGGGCTGGTGCTGGCCGTGCCGGTCGGGGTGGCGGTGCCGCTGGTGGTCGGTGTCGCCGCCGCGCCGACCGGGAACGGGCCGGCGATCACCGGCCGGAACCGCAGCAGCGCGGTCTGCCCGAGTTGCTTGGCCTGGTCGCCGCTGTCACCGGGGACCGAGATCACGATCCGGTCATTGCCTTCGGTGACCACCTCGGCCTCGGCCACACCCAGGCCGTTGACCCGGTCGTTGATGATCTGCCGGGCCTGCTCCAGGCTCTCCTTCGTCGGCGGGCCGCCGGTGTCGGTATGCGCCTTCAGCGTGACCGTGGTGCCGCCCTGCAGGTCGAGCCCGAGCCGCGGGGTACGGCTGCTGCCGGTGAAGAACACGAGGACGTAGAGCAGGCCCGTCACCGCGAACAGAATGCCGATGTACCGCCCGGCGCGCAGTTGGGCTGTTGGGGCTGCCACGGTGTGCTCTCCTCGTGCTCTCGCGCCGCCGACGATGGCGACGGTATGTCCTTGTCAGTATGGCCGAGTCCGGAGCCGGCTCTCGCCTGGGCTACTCCTGCGCCGGCTCGTCGGTCGGCTCGTCCGTCGCCGCGGGCTCGGCCGGCTCGGTGCGCTGCACCTCGGCGACCGCCGCCCGGGCCCATTGCACTACCACGCCGGGTGCGATCTCAAGCTCCAGCGTCCGCTCGTGCAATTCGGTGATCCGACCGTAGAGGCCGGAGGTGGTCATGATCTCCGTGCCGATCGTCAGTGAGTCCTGCAGCTCCTGGGCCCGCTGTGCCGCTCGCGACCGGGCTCGGCCCGGCAGCACGATGAGCACCACAAAAGCGAGGAGCAGCAACAGCAGTGGTAGTACCGATCCGAAGTTGTTCACGCCCGGGAGTACCTCCCTGTCACCACGGGTGAGCGTCGGCGGAGTCTAGGTGGATGCAACCGGCGGGGGCAAAGGGCCCGCAAGCCCACAGGCCCAACGCAACGGGGCGGAGCCGGGTTCCGGGGGCGGTTTCAGCCGTCGAACAGGGTCGGCAGGTCCGGATTGGGCGCCAGCGGGACGAGGCCCAGATGGGCCCAGGCGGCCGGCGTGGCGACCCGCCCGCGCGGGGTCCGGGCCAGCATGCCGGCCCGGACCAGGTACGGCTCGGCCACCTCCTCCACCGTCTGCGCCTCCTCGCCGACCGCGACCGCCAGCGTGGACAGGCCGACCGGGCCGCCGTTGAAGCGGCGCACCAGCGCGTCCAGGACGGCCCGGTCCAGCCGGTCCAGGCCGAGCTCGTCGACGTCGTAGAGGGCCAGCCCGGCCCGGGCCACCGCGCGGGTGAGCACGCCGTCGGCGCGCACCTCGGCGTAGTCCCGGACCCGGCGCAGCAGCCGGTTCGCGATCCGCGGCGTGCCCCGGGACCGGCCGGCGATCTCGACCGCCCCGTCCGGTTTCAGGATGATCCCGAGCAGCTTCGCCGACCGGTCCAGGACCTCGCGCAGCTCGTCCGGCGAGTAGAAGTCCATGTGCCCGACGAAGCCGAACCGGTCGCGCAGCGGGCCGGTCAGCAGGCCGGCCCGGGTGGTCGCGCCGACCAGCGTGAACGGCGCGACGTCCAGCGGGATCGCGGTCGCCCCCGGGCCCTTGCCGACGATCACGTCGACCCGGAAGTCCTCCATCGCCACGTACAGCAGTTCCTCGGCCGGCCGGGCGATCCGGTGGATCTCGTCGATGAACAGCACGTCGCCGTCGGTCAGCGTGGTCAGGATGGCGGCCAGGTCGCCGGCCCGCTCGATCGCCGGGCCGGACGTGATCCGCAGCCCGGCGCCCAGCTCGGCGGCGATGATCACGGCCAGGCTGGTCTTGCCCAGGCCCGGCGCGCCGGACAGCAGCACGTGGTCCGGCGGCCGGCCGCGGCGCTTGGCCGACTCCAGCACCAGGGTGAGCTGCTCGCGCACCCGCGGCTGGCCGACGAACTCGGCCAGCCGCCGCGGCCGCAGCGTGACCTCGACATCCCGCTCGTCCGGCGCCGCGTACGGCGACGCCAGATCCACCTCCGGGTCGGTCACCGGGCCGGCTCCGCGGCGGCCGGCTGGATTTCCGCGCCGCCCGGGTCACCGGCGGGGCCGGACGGGCCGGGCGCCGGGCCCGACCGGGACGGGGGGGTGGGCACGGTCACCGGGCCGGGCCGAGGGAGCGGAGGGCGGCCCGCAGCAGGGCCGGGAGGTCGGCGCCGGCCTCGGCGTCCGGCTCGACGGCGGTGACCGCATCCTCGGCCTCGCGGGCGGTCCAACCGAGGCCGACCAGCGCGTGCCGGACCTGCTCCCGCCACGGCGCGACCGGGGTGATCGCGGTCAGCGCGCCGCTGGCGGCGGTACCCGGCTCGGGGCCGCCGAGCCGGTCGCGCAGCTCCAGCACCAGCCGCTCGGCGCCCTTCTTGCCGATGCCGGGTACCCGGGTCAGCGCGGCCAGGTCGGCGGTGGCGACCGCCCGGCGCACCTCGTTCGGCGGGTGCACCGCGAGCACCGCCTGGGCCAGCCGCGGGCCGACCCCGCTGGCCGTCTGCAGCAGCTCGAACAGCGACCGCTCGTCGTCGTCCGCGAAGCCGTACAGGGTCAGCGAATCCTCCCGGACGACCAGGCTGGTGGACAGCCGCGCCGGCTCGCCGAGCCGGAGCCGGGCCAGCACCCCCGGGGTGCACGACACGGCGAGGCCGACGCCGCCGACCTCGACCACGGCACCGTCCGGGCCCACCGCGGCCACCCGCCCGTGCACGCTCGCGATCACTGCTCCCCCATCCTGCGGCTGGCCGCGGCCAGCGCGTCTCGGGACGACTCGATCTGGTCGGCCGGCGCGCCGATCCGCTCCCGGATCGCCAGCGCCGCCGCGAACAACTCCGCCGCCCGGGCCCAGCGGCGCTGGTCGTAGGCGTTCCGGCCGGCGTGCTGCAGGGTGAACGCCCGGGTCCGGTCCGGTAGCTGTTGGGCCGCCAGCAGCTCGGCGAACAGCGCGTCCGAGACGTCGAACTCGCGCCGCCACTGGTACACGTGCGCCAGCCGGATCCGGGCGTGCTGCACCCGGGCCGGGTCGGCCACCCGCCGGGCCAGCGCCACCTCCGCGGTCAGCACCGCCAGCGCCTCGTCCAACCGCCGGGCGCGGCGCAACTCCACCCCGAGCCGGGCCCGCACCCGCAGCTCGTCCGGCTCGTCCAGACCGCCGGCCAGCACCGCGGTGAGCGCCTCGATGGACCCGGCCAGCGCCGCCGGGTCGTCCGCGACGTCCTGCTGCGTCTGCGGGTCGATATGGCTGGCCGGTTCCGCCGGCAGTTCCAGCCCACTCACTGGGCTAGCCGTTCGCTTCGCGGAGCGCCAAACGCGGCGTCTTCCCTCGGCACCACGCAACGACTTCGTCGGCGCGTTGCCTCAGTCCAGACGCCGCTGCGCTCCGCCCCGCTCACCGTGCTAGCCGTTCGCTTCGCGGAGCGCCAAACGCGGCGTCTTCCCTCGGCACCACGCAACGACTTCGTCGGCGCGTTGCCTCAGTCCAGACGCCGCTGCGCTCCACTCCGCTCACCGTGCTAGCCGTTCGCTTCGCGGAGCGCCAAACGCGGCGTCTTCCCTCGGCACCGCGCAACGACTTCGTCGGCGCGTTGCCTCAGTCCAGACGCCGCTGCGCTCCACTCCGCTCACGCCCTGGCCTCGGTCGGCGGCCGGGGGCGGCTGGCCCGGGCGGTGGCGGCGGCGATGCGGGCCTGGGCGGCGCCGCGCCAGAGCTGGCAGATGGCCAGCGCCAGGGCGTCCGCGGCATCGGCCGGGCGGGGTGACTCCGACAGCTTCAGCAACCGGGTCACCATCGTGGTGACCTGCGCCTTGTCGGCCCGGCCCGATCCGGTGACCGCGGCCTTGACCTCGCTGGGCGTGTGCAGCGCGACCGGCACCCCGGCCCGGGTCGCGGCCAGGATCGCCATCGCGGCCGCCTGCGCGGTGCCCATCACGGTCCGCACGTTGTGCTGGCTGAACACCCGCTCGACGGCCACCACGTCCGGCCGGTGCGCCGCGATCGCCACGGTCAACGCGTCCGAGATCGCCATCAGCCGGGCTCCGATATCGGCGTCGGCCGGCGTCTTCACAACGTCCACCCAGACCAGCCGGACCGCCTGCCCGAGCGCCCCGTCGACCACACCCACCCCGCACCGGGTCAGGCCGGGGTCGACCCCGAGCACCCGCACCGCCACTCCCCTCACCCACCCCGAACACCCGTTCGACACGCTACCGGCCGGCTCCTCACCTGGGCCTGCACAACACGCCGGTCACCCTGCCACACCAATTGTGCTAGCATCACACCCAAAAGACATGCAACCATTGGGGCATGCTGATGACCAAGAACATCCAGATCCGCGATGTGCCAGACGACGTACACGCCACTCTCAGGGTCCGAGCCGCCGAGGCCGGGGTCTCCCTGTCCGACTACATCCTCGCCCAGATCGAACGGTTGGCCAGCCGCCCGACCATGGCCGATGTCCTTCTTCGGGCTCAACAGCGCGCGGGCAGCGGGCCCTCGGTCGACGCCATCGTGGCGGCGGTCCGCTCCGCCCGCGACGACCACGATGACCCCGCCGCCGGCGCCGCGGGTCGGCGCTGATGCTGGTGCTGGATACGTCGGCGGCGGTACACGCCCTGATGCATCGACCCGCAAACCCAGAGCTTCTGGGCCGCCTGGCGGTCGAGGAAGACGTCGCCGCCCCGCACCTGATCGACGTTGAGGTCTTGCAGGTCGTGCGCCGCCTGGTCCGCGTCGGCGAAATCACTGATGATCAGGCCACTGATCTACGCACGGACTTCGCCGGGATGCCGATCCTGCGCTTCCCGCACAGCGGCACCGCGGACCGGATCTGGGCGCTGCGGCACAACCTGACCGCGTACGACGCGGCGTACATCGCTCTCGCGGAGACGCTGGGCTGCCCCTTGATCACCTCCGACGCCCGGATGTCGAAGGCCAGCGGACACCTCGCAGACGTGGAGTTCTATCCGCAGCCCGGGTGACTGCACCGGTCTTCGAGTCTTCGGGCGGCGTCGCCGCTTGATTCGAAGGCGACTCAGCCCACCGCGGCCATGATTTCGTCGGAGACGTCGAAGTTGGCGTAGACGTTCTGGACGTCGTCGAGGTCTTCGAGGGCGTCGATCAGGCGGAAGACGCGGCGGGCCGAGTCCTCCTCCAGCGGGACGTTCACGCTGGGCACGAACGACGCCTCGGCGGACTCGTACTCGATCTTGGCGCCCTGCAGCGCGGTGCGGACCGCGACCAGGTCGGTCGGCTCGCTGACCACCTCGAACGAGCCGTCCAGGTCGTTGACCTCCTCGGCGCCGGCGTCCAGCACGGCGCCGAGCACGTCGTCCTCACTCAGCCCGGCGGCGGCCGGCACCAGCACCACGCCCTTGCGGGTGAACAGGTAGGCGACCGAACCCGGGTCGGCCATCGAGCCGCCGTTGCGGGTCATCGCGGTGCGCACTTCGGACGCCGCCCGGTTGCGGTTGTCGGTCAGGCATTCGACCAGGATCGCCACGCCGGCCGGGCCGTAGCCCTCGTAGGTGATGTTCTGGTACTCGGCGCCGCCGGCCTCCACCCCGGAGCCGCGCTTGACCGCACGCTCGATGTTGTCGTTCGGCACCGAGGTCTTGCGGGCCTTCTGGATCGCGTCGTACAGGGTCGGGTTGCCGTCCGGGTCACCACCGCCGGTTCGCGCGGCCACCTCGATGTTCTTGATCAGCTTGGCGAACAGCTTGCCGCGCTTGGCATCGATGACAGCCTTCTTGTGCTTGGTGGTAGCCCACTTCGAGTGGCCGCTCACGAGAATTCCCTCACCATCTGTACGAACAACCCATGCACCCGCCCGTCCCCGGCCAGCTCGGGATGGAAGGACGTCGCGAGCAGGTGACCTTGGCGGACCGCGACGATCCTACCGGCGGCCGGCCCGGCCTCGACGGCGCCGACCACCTCGACCGCCGGGCCGACCGACTCCACCCAGGGTGCCCGGATGAACACCGCGTGAAACGGCGGCCCATCGACGCCGGTCAGCGCGATCCGTTCCTCGAACGAGTCGACCTGCCGGCCGAACGCGTTGCGGCGGACCGTCATGTCGATGCCGCCGATGGTCTGCTGGTCGGCGGTGCCGCCCTCGATCCGGTCGGCCAGCAGGATCATGCCGGCACAGGAGCCGTACGCCGGCAGGCCGGTGCCGATCCGCTTGCGCAGCGGCTCCAGCAACTCGAACGCCGCGGCCAGCTTGACCATCGTGGTCGACTCGCCGCCGGGCAGCACCAGGCCGTCCACCTCGTCCAGCTCGGCCGGCCGGCGGACGGAGACGGCACGGGCGCCGGCGGCGGTCAGCGCGGCCAGATGCTCCCGGACGTCGCCCTGCAGGGCGAGGACGCCGACGGTCGGGCTCACCAGCCGCGGCCCTGCCCCCGGCGGGTGACCGCCGGCGCCACGGTCACCAGCCGCGACCGGCATAGCGCTGCTCGGCCGGAAGCGAGTCGATGGTCAGCCCGACCATGGCCTCGCCCAGCCCGCGGGACACCTTGGCCACCACGTCCGGGTCGTCGTGGAAGGTGGTCGCCTTCACGATCGCCTCGGCCCGGCGGGCCGGGTCGCCGGACTTGAAGATGCCGGAACCGACGAATACGCCCTCGGCGCCGAGCTGCATCATCATCGCCGCGTCGGACGGGGTGGCGATGCCGCCGGCGGTGAACAGCACGACCGGCAGCTTGCCGGCCGCGGCCACCTCGGCGACCAGGTCGTGCGGCGCGCGCAGCTCCTTGGCGGCGGCGTACAGCTCCTCGTCGGCCAGCACGGACAGCCGGCGGATCTCGGACCGGATCGAGCGCATGTGCCGGGTGGCCTCGACCACGTTGCCGGTGCCCGCCTCGCCCTTGGACCGGATCATCGCGGCGCCCTCGGAGATCCGGCGCAGGGCCTCACCCAGGTTCGTCGCGCCGCAGACGAACGGGACCGTGAACCCGAACTTGTCGATGTGGTGCGCCTCGTCCGCCGGGGTGAGCACCTCGGACTCGTCCACATAGTCGACGCCGATCGCCTGCAGCACCCGCGCCTCGACGAAGTGGCCGATCCGGGCCTTGGCCATGACCGGGATGGACACCGCGGCCATGATCGACTCGATCATGTCCGGATCGGACATCCGGGCCACGCCGCCCTCGACCCGGATGTCGGCCGGCACCCGCTCCAGCGCCATCACCGCGACCGCGCCGGCGTCCTCGGCGATCTTCGCCTGGTCGGCGGTGACCACGTCCATGATCACGCCGCCCTTGAGCATCTCGGCCATGCCGCGCTTGACCCGGGCGGTGCCGAGCACCGGCTGGTTGCCGCCGGCCGGCTGGGCCGTCGCGTTCGCTGTCTCTTCGGTGGCCATATGCCCATGGTAGTGCGGCAATTGGCCTGCTCCGGGCCCCGCTCAGCGGTAGGACAGCGGGCTGCCGGTGGCCGCGAGCAGCACCCACGCGCCGCCGGTGCGCAGCGTGATGTCCTTGCCGGCCGGGTCCAGGTAGCGGGTCGGCCCGCCGGCCCTGGACCGGACCCAGGTGCCGCCGATCGCCCGGCCGTCCCGGAAGATGACCGCCCGGCCGCTGCCGACCGTGTGGGTCAGCGCGGACGGCGAGCCGTTCACGTCCACGTCCGTGCGGTCCACGGTGACCCGGCAGAACTGGACGATCACGTTCGGCGTGCCGAGATCGGCCCCGTTGGCCGCCCGGGCGTGCTGGCCGTTGAGTACCTCGATCCAGCGGTGCGTGCGCGGGTCGAAGCCGAACGAGACCGGGATGCGGCCGACGGTCGCGGTCAGCCGGCTGGCGTGGTCGGCGCCGGCCAGCCGCGGGTCGGCGTCGGCCCAGCGGAAGCCCACGTCCCGCGGTCGGGCGATCCGCGGCAGCCGACCGGCGGTCCGGCTGAGCGCGTTGACCAGGTTGTACGGGGCGCGCCGGCTGCCCAGCCGGGAGTACCCGCCGGCGCCGGCGAGGTCCTTGAGCGCCGACTTGTGCAGCGTCGCCAGCGGCCGGCCGGCGCCACCGGAGAAGACCAGCCCGGCGCCGCCGTAGGCGGACAGCAACTCCGGGTCGCCGTTGCGGACGCTGCGCACCGGCCCCACCTGGCCCGGGTAGCGGCTGGCGAAGACCGCGACCAGCCGGGTGGCGCCGCCCTCGACCTGCTCGACATAGACGATGTCGGCCGCGTCCAGACCGATCTGCGGCCGGCCGGGCGAGGTGTTGTCGATCTTCACGGCGAGCACCGGTCCGCGCGGCACGCCGGGCCGGCCGGTCAGCGGGTTGGTCGTCGGCGGCTTCGGCGGTGCCGGCTTGGACGGCTTCGGCGCGGGGGTGGTGGTCGGTGCGGCCACCGTCGTGCTGGCTGACGGGGCCGGCGCGGCCGCCGGCGTCGAGTGCGAGCAGGACGCGATCGTGATCGCGGCGGCCAGCATCGTGACCCTCCGCCAGCCGGGATGCCGGGTTGGTTGCCGCACTCGAACCGTCCCTCCAGTCAGCCGAGGCCCCCCGGTACATCGACCGGTGGCCGCCCCACCTGCTGGGTAACGGGCGCGGCCGGGCGCCGGTTCACCGCGGGCGCGGCAGGACGGCCGGGGTCCGCTGCCGCCCGATGCGCCGGCCGCCCACCCGGGCGGCCTACTTCGACGGCTGCGGCGTGCTGCACTTCACCTTCGGGTTCACGCCGACGTAGTTCAGCGGGCCGGCGACGATCGTCACCAACGTCGTCCCGACCTTCGCGCAGCTGGGCTTGGAATCGCCGCCCAGATAGTGCCGCTGGCCGGCCGCGGCCAGCCCGATGACCAACCAGATCACGACGAGTACCGACCCGATACGCATGCTGTCTCCCGACATCGCGGACTGACGCGACGCGTGGACACTCCGGTCGCGTAAAGGATCATCCCCAGTCGAAAGGCATCCCAACCACCCGCGCCTGTCGACGGCTACTGGCGGGACGCCGGGCGGCGGGCCGCGGTGACCGGCGGGGCGGTGTCGTCGATCTCGAAGAACGCCGGCAGCGGGCGGCGGCCGCCGAGCCGGAGCAGCCGGGGCAACCGGCGGCGGCGCAGTGCGGCCGTGTCCCGGACCGCGTCGTTGTAGAACCGGCGGGCCAGGCCGACCCGGCGGGCGGCGTCGGCGAGGTCGGCGAGCAGGTCCGCGTCCAGGTCCGGCGGGATGCCGTGCAGGGCCCGGCTGAGGTCGTTCTCGGCGGCCTCCCGGGTGGTCGGGTCGGCGTCCAGGGAGGCCCTGGCCACCGCGCGGAGCTGGCCGGCCCGGACCTCACCGAGCGCCGCCACCGACCGGTCCCCCAGCGCCTGCAGCGCCGCCGCCCGGCGGACCAGCTGGGCGTCGAGCGAGGCACGGGCGGCGTCGACCCGCCCGTGCAACCGGTCGACCCGGGTCGCGGTCCAGGTGATCCAGGTCGCCAACACCACCACGACCGCCACCACGGTCACCACCGTGCCCACAGTGCCTGATGCTAGGACGTCGCCCGCCGGCACGCCGCACGGGTGCCCGGGCCGTCACGTCTCGGCGGTGACCGCCTGCGGGACGGTCGCCATGACCATGTCGTACACGTCCAGCACCTGTGCGGTCACGACCCGCCAGTCGTACGGGGCGACGACCTCGCGGCCGAGCGCGCTGAGCTCGGCCCGCCGGGTCGCGTCGTCGAGCAGCGCGGCGACCGCGGTGGCCAGCGGCTGCGCCTCGCCGGTGGGGACGAGCACGCCGGCGCGGCCGTCGTCGAGCACCCGGCGGAACGCGTCGAGGTCGCTGGCGACGATCGGGGTGCCGGCGGCCATCGCCTCCAGCAGGATGATGCCGAAGCTCTCCCCGCCCAGGTTCGGCGCGCAGTAGAGATCCACCGAGCGCAGCATCCGGGCCTTGTCCGCCTCGCTGACCTGGCCGAGCAGTTCGACCCGGCCGACCAGGGGCAGCGGCAGCGCGTCGTTGAAGTCGTCCGCGTCGCCGCGGCCGGCCACCAGCAGGCGCAGCTCCGGTCGGCTCGGCGCCAGCGTGGCCAGCGCGTCGACCAGGACGTTCATGCCCTTGCGCGGCTCGTCGTAGCGGCCGATGAAGCCGATGGTGCCGCCGGACCGCGGGTAGCCGGGCAGCGGGGTGGCGGACGCGAAGTGGGCGACCGCGACCCCGTTCGGAATCTCCACCGCGTCCCCGCCGAGGTGCTCGACCTGCACCTGCCGGGCGGCCGCGGAGACCGCGATCCGGCCGCGGATCTTCTCCATGAACGGCTGCAGCAGGCTGCCGGCCGCGGCCAGCGACCGGGACCGGATGATCGCGGTGTGGAAGGTGGCCACCAGCGGGCCGCGGGCCAGCATGCAGGCCAGCAGCGACAGGCTCGGGGTGGCCGGCTCGTGCACGTGCAGCACGTCGAAGCTGCCCTCGCGCAGCCAGCGCCGGACCCGGGCCGCGGCCACCGGGCCGAACTGCAGCCGCGCCACCGAGCCGTTGTAGCGCACCGGCACGGCCCGCCCGGCCGCCACCACATACCCGGGCACCGGGGTGTCGTCGTCCGCCGGGGCGAGCACCGAGACCTGGTGACCGAGACCGATCAGCGTCTCGGCCAGGTCCCGGACGTGGGCCTGGACGCCACCGGGAATGTCCCAGGAGTACGGGCAGACCAGCCCGACACGCATCGGCTCACGCCTCCGCGGGGTCGGGTAACGGATCGGGCGCCGGCCGGCGCCCGTTCCCGGCCACCGGCGGGCTGGCCACCGGCGGGCTGCCCTCCGCCGGCGAACTGCCCTCCGCTGGCGAACTGGCCGGCAGCGGCCGGTCGGCCGGCGGTTGGCGGGCCGGGTCGAGGTCGGCGAGCCAGAGGCGCTGCAGCATGTGCCAGTCGGCCGGGTGCTCGGCGATGTCGCTGGCGAAGGCGTCGGCGAGTTGCTGGGTGGCGGCCCGGACCCGGTCGCGCAGCGGGCCGGTCGCCGGGATCGGCAGTGCCGGGTGGATCCGCTGGCCCCAGCCGTCGCCGTCGAACCAGAGGCCGACCGGGAGCAGCGCCGCGCCGGTGGTGGCGGCCAGCAGCGCCGGGCCGGCCGGCATCTTGGTCCGCTCGCCGAAGAAGGTGACCTCGACCCCGCCCTTGGTCAGGTCGCGGTCGCCGAGCAGGCAGATCACGCCGCCGGCCCGCAGCCGCTCGGTCAGCACGTCGGACGGTGACCGGGCGCCGCCGGACAGCGGGATCACCTCCATGCCGAGGCCCTCCCGGTAGGCCACGAAGCGGCGGAACAGCGATTCCGGCTTGAGCCGCTCGGCCACCGTGCTGAACTTGCCGGTGCGGGCGATCAGCCAGACCGCGGCCACGTCCCAGTTGCCGCTGTGCGGCAGGGCCAGGATCACGCCCTTCCCGGCGGCGATCGCCTGGTCGATGTTCTCGGCGCCGACGCTGCCCGCCTCGGCCCCGGCCACCGCCCTGGCCCGCAGCACCGGCAGCCGGAACACCTCCAGCCAGTACCGGGCGTACGAGCGCATTGCCTGCCTGGTCAGCGCGTCCAGTTCGGGCTCGGGCAGCCCCGGGCCGACCACCCGGCGCAGGTTGGCCCGCAGCCGGCGCACCCCGCGGCCCTGCCGGCGGTAGGCGAGGTCGGCGAAGCGGCCGAAGCCGGCCACCGCCAGCCGCTGCGGCAGCGCCTTGACCAGGGCCCAGCCGGCCGCGAAAGCCGCGTCGACCAACCAGCCGCGCAGCCTGCCCAGCATCGCCCTACCCGGCATCGCCCGCGGCCGTGCCTGGTCGCCGGTCACGCGGGACGCGCCGGGCCGGCCGGCCCGACCGGCGCCGGGCCCGTCCCCGGCCCGGCCGGCGGTCCGGCGGCCGGCGCCGGGTCGGTCGGACCATCCGGGCCGCCGGATGGCGGAGCGAGCGGCACCGGGCCGGCCAGCACCGACTGCCGGTACACCACGACCAGGCGCTGCCCGACCGTGATCGTGCTCAGCCCGACCAGCAGCCAGAGCGCGAACGCCTGCACGTACGGCACGCCGAGCCCGTCCAGCCCGGTGCCGACCAGGGCGATGATCAGCCGCTCGGCCCGTTCCGCCACGCCCACGTTGGCGGTCAGCCCGATGCCCTCGGCCCGCGCCTTCACGTACGAGGTGAGCGAGCCGAGCACCAGGCAGAGCAGGCAGGCCAGGACCAGCTCGCGGGACGCGCCGCGGCCGGCGAACCACCAGGCGAGCGAGCCGAACACGGCCGCGTCGGCGACCCGGTCGGCGGTCGAGTCGAGCACCGCGCCGAACCTGGTGCTGGTGCCCCGGGCCCGGGCCACCGCGCCGTCCACGATGTCCAGCATCACGAAGAACCAGATGACCAGCGTGCCGACGAAGAACACGCCGCGGCAGAAGAACCCGAGCGCGCCGGCCACCGCGCCGAGCGTGCCCACGATCGTGATCGCGTCCGGGGTGACCCCGGCCCGGGCCAGCCAACCCCCCAGCGGGGTGGCGGCCCGCGCGATCGAGGGGCGGGCGAAGACGTTGAGCATGGCCGTCCGTTCCGAAGGGAGCCTGATGACCCACGATAGTGCTCGGGCTGCCGACGATTCCGGCTCCCGCGCGGGTGCCACCCCGTACCGGTCGGTATCGGCCGGACCGAGCCGGTCCGGTCGCCGCAGGTCGCCGCCTGAATGAGCCGGTGGGGTGAGCTGACGGACCGGTGAACGGGAGTTGTCCTCCGGAGGCTTGTCGGTAACGCCGGAAGGGTGTCGAATCGCGGGATCGCCGGGTAGCGCTGAACGCCGGGTCGTGCTGGCAGTCTGGAGGGTGATCATGTCGTCGAAAGGGGCAGGCAAGGGAGCGGAGAAGGGGGCGGTGGCCGCGGTCGCGGCGGTCGACCGCCCGGAGAGCATCCGCAACATGGTCGTCGTCGGTCACTCCGGATCTGGGAAGACGACGCTGGTCGAGGCGTTGCTTGCCGCCACCGGCGACGATCGGCCGGGCGGGCTCGGTCGCCGACGGCACCACGGTGAGCGACTCACGACCCGGCCGCGGTGAGGCAGCAGCGCTCGGTGTCGCTCTCGGTGCGCCCCGCTGGTGCACGACGGGCGTGAAGGTCAACCTGCTGGACACCCCCGGCTACGCCGACTTCGTCGGCGAGCTGCGGGCCGGGCTGCGGGCCGCGGACGCCGCCCTGTTCGTGGTGTCCGCGGTGGACGGCATGGACGCGGCCACCGTCGCGCTCTGGGAGGAGTGCGCCGCGGTCGGCATGCCGCGCGCCGTCGCGATCACCCGGCTGGACCACCCGCGGGCCGACTTCGACGAGCCGGTCGCGGTCTGCCAGCGGGTCTTCGGCGACGGCGTGCTGCCGCTGTACCTGCCGCTGCTCGGCGACGACGGCGACCGTGGCCGGCCTGATCGGCCTGATCCCGCAGCGGTGTACGACTACTCGGGCGGCTACCCGCCCAAGGTGCGCGAGCCCGACCCGGAGCACCTGCCGAGCTGATCGACGACGCCCGCAACGAGCTGATCGAGGGCATCATCGCCGAGAGCGAGGACGAGACCCTGATGGACCGCTACCTCGCCGGCGAGGACATCGAGCGTGCGACGTGCTCATCGACGACCTGGAGAAGGCCGTCGCCCGCGGCCACTTCTACCCGGTGCTGCCGGTCTGCGCCGACACCGGCGTCGGCCTGGACGCCCTGCTCGAGGTGCTGACCAGCGGCATTCCCGTCGCCCGCTGGAGCACGACGCTGCCGCCGGTGACCGGCGTGGACGGCACGCCCGACGGAGCCGCTGAACTGCGACCCGGACGGCCCGCTGGTGGCCGAGGTGGTCAAGACCACGATCGACCCGTACGTGGGCCGGGTCTCGCTGGTCCGGGTCTTCTCCGGCACGCTGCGCCCGGACGCCGCGGTGCACGTCTCCGGGCACGGCATGGCCGAGCGCGGCCACCCCGACCACGACGCCGACGAGCGGCGTCGCGCACATGCTACTCCCCGCTCGGGCGCCACCCTGCGCGAGGTCGCCGTACTGCGTCGCCGGCGACATCTGCGCGATCACCAAGTCGACCGCGGCGGAGACCGGCGACACGATCTCCGGCAAGGACGCGCCGCTGCTGATGGCGCCGTGGGAGATGCCGGAGCCGCTGCTGCCGGTCGCCGTCGTGGCCAAGACCCGCTCCGACGAGGACGCGCTGGCCAAGAACCTGGCCCGGCTGGTCGCCGGCGACCCGACGCTGCGGCTGGAGCGCAACCCGGAGACCCACCAGCTGGTGCTCTGGTGCATGGGCGAGGCGCACGCCGACGTGCGTGCTGGACCGGCTGCGCGCGCGGCGGCGTCGAGCTGGCCACCGAGCCGGTAAGGTGGCGCTGCGGGAGACGTTCGCCGGCACGGCGACCGGGCACGGCCGGCACGTCAAGCAGTCCGGCGGGCACGGCCAGTACGCCGTCTGCGACATCGAGGTCGAGCCGCTGCCGCGCGGCGGCGGGCTTCGAGTTCGTCGACAAGGTCGTCGGCGGGGCGGTGCCGAACAACTACATCCCGTCGGTCGAGAAGGGCGTCCGGGCCCAGATGGAGCGCGGCCTCGTCGGCCGGCTACCCGGTGGTCGACCTGCGGGTGACCCTGGTCGACGGCAAGGCGCACAGCGTCGACTCCTCCGACGCCGCGTTCCAGACCGCCGGCGCGCTGGCCCTGCGGGAGGCGGCCGAAGCCGGCACAGATCACGCTGCTGGAGCCGGTCGACGAGGTCGTGGTGACGCGTGCCGGACGACGTACGTCGGCGCGGTGATGAGCGACCTGTCCGGCCGGCGCGGCCGGGTCGCTCGGCACCGAGTCGGATCCGGTCGGCGAGCGCAGCCGGGTCCGCGCCGAGGTGCCGGCGACCGAACTGGTCCGCTACGCGGTCGAGCTGCGCGCGATGACCGCCGGCGCCGGCACGTTCACCCGGGCCTACCTGCGGCACGACCCGATGCCGGACTACGAGGCACAGAAGGCGTTGGCCGCCGTCGCGGACGGCTGAGCGACAACCCGGCGGTGGTCGCCCGCGTCCTGCACGGTATCCAGTCGCATTCGGCAGCTGGCGGTATCTGCAGGGGGTTGCCATGCGCGCCACGATGTCCCGCCTGGTCCAGGCGGTCGCGATAGTCGGTTCGGTGGGCGTGGTCGCGGTGCTCGCCGCCGCCACGCCGGCCGCCGCGTTGCCGGCGTTCGGCACCGCGCCGGTCAGCCTGCCCGGCTCGGGCGGCACCGGCCCGGGCGGCCAGGTGACGATCCAGTCGGTGACCGTCGGCCGGCATGACAGCGAGGGCTTCGACCGGGTCGTCTTCACCGTCGCCGGCGGCCTGCCGGCGGTCACTGTCGGGTACGTGCCGCAGGTGATCGCGGACGGGTCGGGCCGGCCGGTGCCGCTGCTGGGTACCGCGTTCCTCCAGGTGTCGATGCGGATGACCACGCCGGGCTCGCCGCAGCTGACGATCACGCCGGCCGGCTTCCTGGCCTTGAAGCAGGTCAAGGGCGCCGGCGACTTCGAGGCGGTCACCTCGTACGGCCTGGGCCAGGCGACGAAAGCCGGCTTCCGGGTGTTCAGCCTGACCGGCCCGAACCGGGTCGTCATCGACGTGGCCAGCCCGTCCCGCCGCTGACCGCCCGGCCTGACTGCCAGTCCGGCCCGGCGCGGCGGACCGGACTGGCCGGACAGCCCCGGCTTGGCTGGCTGGCCCGGCCCGCCGCCCTGGCCGGCCGCCCTGGCCCAGCGGGCCGGGCTGGCCGACAGGCCGGGGGCTACTCCGGCTGGCCGGGCCAGGCCTCGGCGAGCAGGGTGCGGGTGTCGGAGAGAAGTTGCGGGAGCACCTTGGTGTGGCCGACCACCGGCATGAAGTTGGTGTCGCCGCCCCAGCGCGGCACCACATGCTGGTGCAGGTGCTCGGCGATCCCGGCGCCGGCGACCGAGCCCTGGTTCAGCCCGATGTTGAACCCGTGTGCGCCGCTGACCTGGCGGATCGTGCGCATCGCCCGCTGCGTGAAGACGGCCAGCTCGGCACACTCGGCCGCGGTCAGGTCGGTGAAGTCGGCCACGTGCCGGTACGGGACCGCCAGCAGGTGCCCCGAGTTGTACGGGTAGAGGTTGAGCACCGCGTAGACCAGCTCACCCCTGGCCACCACCAGCCCGTCCGGGTCGGAGAGCGCCGGGATCTGGCAGAACGGGCACTCCCCGGTCGACTGCGGCTTGCCCTCGCCGCGGATGTACGCCATCCGGTGCGGCGTCCACAGCCGGCCGAACGCGTCCGGCTCGCCCACCCCACGCTGCTGCACCACCGCGGGTTCGGCCAGCCCGGCCGGCTGGGTCTCGCCGCTCCCCCGGCCTCGCGACACAGCGTTTCTCCTTCGCCACCCGGGGTCCCGACGCCCTGATGCTAGGACGGCGGGCCGGGCGGCGGCGCCTCGGGTCGGGCCGGCCGCTCGGCCGCCCCGGCAGCCGGCCCGACCGGGCCGCCCTGGCGGCGGCGGCCCGGCCGGGCGGCCGGTCAGGCGTCCCGGCGCAGGAACAGCACGGCGCCGAGGACCACCGCGCCGGCGGCGTACCCGGCGAGCACGCCGAGCCCGGCCCACGGCCCGATCGGCAGCGTGTCCAGCCGCTTGGTGACCTGGACGGACAGGCCCGCGGTCATCGGGGCCAGCTCCAGCAGCCGGTCCCGCCACCGGTCGTCGCTCATCAGCCCGGCGACGATCGCCGGGACCAGCAGCACCGCGAGCATCGTGCTGATCGCCGCGGCGCTGTGCCGGACGATCACCGCCACCCCGGCGCCGAACAGCGCGAGCAGGCTCAGGTAGAGCACGCTGCCGAGGAACGCCCGGCCGGTCGGCCCGTCGGCCAGCGAGATCGGCGGGTAGCCGGCGGCCCGGGTGAACCCGTTGCCGGGCAGCCAGAGCCGGCCGGCCAGCAACGGCCCGGCCACCGCCAGCACCGCGGCCGGCAGCACCGCGGCGCTGACGACGGCGAGCTTGGCGGCCAGCACCGCCGCCCGGTTCGGGGTCGCGGCCAGGGTGCTGTGGATCGTCCTGGTGTCGTACTCGGTGGTGACCACCAGGACGGCCAGCAGCACGACGGCGACCTGCCCGAGATACACCCCGGCCAGCGTGGCCTGGGTGATGTCCAGGTCGCAGCCCCGGCCGGACGGGCAGCTGGCCGGGTCCAACCCGCTGACCGTCGCGGCGCTGACCGCCCAGGTCAGCCCGACGGCGGCCAGCAGCGTCCAGCCGTTCACCGGGAGCGTGCGCAGCTTGGTCCACTCCGCCCGGACGACCCGGGGCAGCCGCGGGCGGACGGCCGCCCCGGCCGCGGTCACGCGTCCCGCCGGCGGAGCAGCCAGAAGGCCAGCGCCAGGGTCGCGGCCGCCCAGGCACAGAGCACCGCGAAGCCGGCCCAGGGCCCGATCGGTGTGTCGAACCGGTGCCGGGTCTGCTGGATCGCCAGCCCGGCCAGCGGGGTGGCCCGGTTGACCCACTTCGACGCCTCCAGCGACAGGTTCGAGGCGATCAGCTGCGGCACCAGCACCACCGCGACGACCAGCGTGATCGCCGTGGCGGCACGTCGCAGGATGGTGCCGACGGCGAGGCCGAACAGCGCGAACACGGCCAGGAACAGCGCGGTCCCGACCACCGCCCGCAGCACCGGCCACTCGGTCAGCGAGCGGTACGGGTAGGCCGGCGGCCGGAAGCCGTTGCGGTGCAGCGTCGGCTGGCTGATCAGGAACGCGGCGACGCTGGCGACCAGCCCGCAGCCGAAGGCCACGGCCCAGACCACCGCCGCCTTCGCGGTGAACACCCGGACCCGCCGCGGGTCGGCCGCGAACGTGCTGCGGATGATCCCGGTCTTGTACTCCGAGGTGGCGAACAGCACGCCGAGCACCGCGATCACGATCAGGCCGATCTGCACGCCGGACAGGCTGTTCATGACGGTGTCGTCGCCACCCTGCTCATCCTCGGGCGAGACCCCACCGATGTCGCCGGACCCGGTCACCGTGAACACGCCGCCGGTCTCGGTCGAGGTGCCCGGCACCGGCGGGGTGAAACCGTCCGGCAGCCCGGGCCCGCCGGCGTCGGCGCCGCGGCCGGAGCCGCCGACGTCCTCGTCCCGCCAGCTACCGGGCGCCGGGGTGCCGGCACCGGTCCGCGCCGCGACGTTGTCGAAGGTCGCCCGGCCGACGGTCTCGTCCGGCCCGGCGGTGGTGCTGTTGCCGTGCTTGACGACCTTGAAGATGCCCGGCGAGGTGACGAACAGGCCGATCTCGACCGCCCGGGGCAGCACCAACGTGCTGCTGCCCACCCGGGTCCAGGCCAGCCCGTCGGCCGACTCCTCGCCGGTCAGCAGCTGGCCGGCGCGGGTGATCCGGAGCCAGCGCGGCGCGCCGCCGGAGCTGCCGGCGGTGTCCGGCAGCGCGAAGTCGGCCTGCCAGCGCACGCCGTGCCGGGGGGTGACCATGAGCGCCGCGTACCGGGCGCCGGGGGTCTCCGCCGCCTTGATCATCACGCCGGCCTTGGCCCACTCCTGGCTGTCGGCCTGCGCGCCGACCCGGGCGGTGATGCTGCCGTCGCCGGTGAGCGTCCGGTGCACGAAGTGGAACCGGTCCCGGTAGGTCGGGCCGGAGCCGCCGCTGGTCTGGCTGCCGCTCACGCTGAGCAGCGAGACCAGGATGGTCAGGCCGATGGTGAGCAGCAGGATGATCGCGGTGCTGCGGATCGAGGTCAGCTTCGTCCACTCCGCCCGCAGCAGCCGGCCGAAGCGGTCCCGGTCGGTCGGCGGAAGCGGCGCCGCGGTCCGGCTGAGCGTGTCGGCGGTCACGAGGCGGCCTCCGGAGTGAGCGGCGCCAGCGAGCGCGGAGCGGAGCGGAGGAGGGCGCCGGGAGGCACAGTCATGAGATGGCCTCCGGAGGGTGCGAGCGACGAGCGGAGCGATGGGGGTCGCCGGGTTAGCACGGTCATGCCGGCACCGCCGTGGTCGCCCCGGTGCCGGCGGCGTACTCGACCGCGTCCCGGGTCAGCTCCATGTAGGCCTCCTCCAGCGAGGCCCGGTGCTGGGCCAGCTCGGAGAAGGCCACCCCGGCAGCGCCGAGCACGGCCACGATGCGCTCGGCCGGCAGCCCGCTGACGGTGATCACGTCCCGGTCCGTGGACGCCACCACGGCGCCGGCGTTGGCCAGCACGGTCATCGCGTCGGCCCGGTTCGCGGTCCGCAGCAGCACCCGGTCGCCGGACGCGGTGGCGAGCAGCTCACGCACGCTGGTGTCGGCGATCAGCCGACCGCGGCCGATCACGATCAGGTGGTCGGCGCTGTCCTCCAGCTCGCTCATCAGGTGGCTGGAGATCAGCACCGCCCGGCCTTCGGCGGCCAGCGAGCGCAGGAAGCCGCGGATCCACCGGATGCCCTCCGGGTCCAGCCCGTTCACCGGCTCGTCGAACATGAGCACCGGCGGGTCGCCGAGCAGCGCGGCGGCAATGCCCAGCCGCTGCTTCATCCCGAGCGAGAAGCCGCCGGCCCGGCGCCGGGCGACGTCGTGCAGGCCGACCAGGTCGAGCACCCGGTCGACCCGGTCGCGGCCCAGGCCGTTGCTCTGGGCCAGCCAGAGCAGGTGGTCGCGGGCCCGCCGGCCCGGGTGCAGGGCGCCGGCGTCGAGCAGCGCGCCGACCTGGCGCAGCGGGCTGCGCAGGCTGCGGTAGGGCCGGCCGCCGATCAGCGCGGTGCCCCGGTCCGGCGCGTCCAGCCCGAGGATCATCCGCATGGTGGTGGACTTGCCGGCGCCGTTGGGCCCGACGAAGCCGGTCACCAGGCCGGGCCGCACGGTGAACGAGAGGCCGTCGACCGCGGCCACCCGGCCGTAGCGTTTGGTCAGATCCCGGGCTTCGATGCTGGCGCCGGCCCGCTCGGCGGGAGGGGAAACTGTCACGTCGCAGACGGTACGAAGCCCGGCCGTCCGGCTCGTCCCGCTGCCGGGCCGTTTCCGTCTCCCCCGGCAGGGTGATACCCGGCCGCCGGTGTCCCATCGCCGGGTGATCGACAACCGGCTGACCTGGGGGACGCCGGGACGGCCCGGTACCGGCGAGAATGAGCCGGTGAGCGGACTGCGGGCGCTGGCCGGCGAGCGGCTGGCGGTGGCGCGCCGGATGGCGGCCGCGCCGGAATGGCCGGCCACCGCGGCCGGGCTGCTCGCGCTGGAGGCCGTGATCGAGGTGCTGGTCCGGGCCGACCCGGCCGATGGCTGGCTCACCGGCGCGGCGCTCCCGCCGGCGCTGCTGCTCGCGCTGGGCAGCACCGTGCCGGTGGCGCTGGCCCGCTCCCGGCTGCTGCTGGCGGCCGGGACGGTCACGGTCGCGGTCGTGCTGGCGGTTGGCACCGGCTACCCGGTGACGGCGGCCGGGGTGCTGGCCGTGGCCGCGGTGCTCTACCTGGTCGGGCGGCGGCGGTCGCGGCTGGCGGCGGTCGCGTTGCTGCTGCCGTTCCTGCTGGTGGCGGTCACGCTGATCCTCGCCCCTGAGCTGACCGCGCCCGGGGACCCGGGCTGCCCCGACCCGGCGGGCGCCCGGACCGCCTGCGCGCCGGCCGAACCGGGCCTGCTCGCCGACTGCCCGGCGCGGCAGGTGCGGGTCGTCCGGGCCGGCGGGCTGGCCTGCCGCCCGCTGGACGACCCGGGCTCGCGGGTGCCGGCGGTGCTGCTGCTGGCGCTGGCGGTGGCGGCCGTCGGGGTCGGCCGGGCCGGCCGGCTGCGCGGCGAGGCGGTGGCCCGGGACGCGTCCTCGCAGGCGGTGGCCGACAGCCTGGTCGAGCACGCCGCCCGCGGGGTCCGCGCCAAGATCGCCCGTGAGCTGCACGACGTGGTGGCCCACCACATCTCGCTGATCGCGGTGCAGGCCGAGGCGGCCCGGCTGACCACCGGCGGGATGCCCACCGAGGGCGCCAAGCGGCTGGTCGCGATCGGGGACACCGCCCGGGAGGCGCTGACCGAGATGCGCCGGCTGCTGGGGGTGCTGCGCGACGACGCCGATACCGAGGTGACCCGGCAGCCGCAACCCGGGGTGACGCAGCTGATCGAACTGGTCGACGAGGCCCGCGACTCCGGGCCGGCTGGGGTCCGGCTGATCGTCCGCGGGCCGGCCCGGCCGCTGGACCCGGGCGTCGAGCTGACCGCGTACCGGATCGTGCAGGAGGCGCTGACCAACTCCCGCCGGCACGCCCCGGGCGCCGCGGTGGACGTCGACCTGCACTACACCGCCGACGCGCTGCGGATCCGGATCCGGGACAACGGGCCCGGCCCGGCCGGCGGCAGCGGCGGCCGACCGGTACCTGGGTCGGCGCCGGCGGCGCCGGCACCGGGTACGGCCTGGACGGGATGCGGGAGCGGGCCACCATGGTCGGCGGCACGCTGCGGGCCGGCCCGGCGGCGGCCAGCGGCTTCCTGGTCGAAGCCGTGCTGCCGGCCGGCGAGCGCGGATGACCGGCCCGATCCGGGTCGTGGTGGTGGACGACCAGGACATGGTGCGCAGCGCATTCGGCGCGCTGCTGGCCACCCAGCCGGACTTCACCGTGGTCGGGCAGGCCGCCGACGGCGCCGCCGCGATCCTCGCCTGCCGGCAGGCCCGGCCGGACGTGGTGCTGATGGACGTCCGGATGCCGGTGCTGGACGGGATCGAGGCGACCCGGCGGATCCTGGCCGAGTCGGCCGGCGAGGGCCCGCGGATCGTCATGCTGACCACGTTCGACCTGGACGAGCACGTGTACGACGCGCTCGCCGCCGGTGCCAGCGGCTTCCTGCTGAAGGAGGTGACCGCGGAACGGCTGTTCGACGCGGTCCGGGTGGTGGCGGCCGGGGACGCGCTGCTGGCGCCGACGATCACCCGCCGGCTGATCGGCGAGTTCGCCCGGCAGCGGCCGAGGCAGCGGAAGCCGGACGGTCGGCTCGGTGCGCTCACCCCGCGGGAGACCGAGGTGCTGCGGCTGGTGGCCGAGGGCCTGTCCAACACGGAGATCGCCGCCCGGCTGACCGTCGCCGAGGAGACCGTGCGCACCCATGTCAGCCGGGTGCTGGGCAAGCTCGGATTGCGGGACCGGACCCAGGCCGTGGTGCTGGCGTACGAGTCCGGCCTGGTGGTGCCGCGCTCGCCGCGACCGACCCGGCCCTGACCCGCCCCTGACCGCCGGGGCGGCTGGCCCGGCGGCCTGTAACGGTTCTGTCAGCGGCCCGTGGTAGATGTTTGGCCACCGTCAGCGGCATCGACGGTGCCCGATCAGGGCCCGGGCAGTGACCGTCCGGGATGCGATCGGTGCAGGCGGTTACAGGCATGCTGGGGTGCGGCGATACCGGTTTGACAGCTACAGGCACCCAACCAATACCGTGACCGGTGGGTGGGCTCGTTCGGATCCGGGGTGGAACACAACATGAGTAGTACGCATCGACTGGCCACGCTCGTCTGCGGCCGACGCACGAAGTGGGTCGTCCTGGTCTTCTGGCTCGTCATCTTCGCGCTGGCCGGGCCGCTGTCCAGCAAGCTGATGGGCGCGGAGAAGAACGACGCCAAGAACTGGCTGCCGGCCAGCGCCGAGTCGACCAAGGTGCTCGACCTGCAGGGCCAGTTCCAGCCGATCGACCAGGCACCGGCCCTGATCGTGTACGAGCGGGAGTCCGGCCTGACCGAGGCGGACAAGGCGAAGATCGCCGCCGACGTCAAGGCGTTCGCCGGCGTGCCGGATGTGGCCAGCCCCGTGCAGGG
The DNA here is from genome assembly GCA_963714145.1 of uncultured Actinomycetota bacterium. Classification (GTDB taxonomy): domain Bacteria; phylum Actinomycetota; class Actinomycetes; order Mycobacteriales; family CADCTP01; genus JBBWZH01. The sequence goes on from OY970235.1 coordinate 2,761,499, forward strand.
CCCGTTCCCCGGCACCAAGACCAGCAACCAGGCGATGGAGGTGGTCGCGCAGATCAACTTCGGCAGCGCCGGGTGGGATAATCTCGCCACCGCCGTCGACAAGATCCGCGACATCGCTGACGCCGGCGACAACGGGCTGAACGTCCACATCACCGGGCCGGGCGGTTACGCGGCCGACTCGGCCGAGGCGTTCAAGGGCATCGACGGCACCCTGCTGCTGTCCGCCGGCCTGGTGGTCATCGTCATCCTGCTGCTCACCTACCGCAGCCCGATCCTCTGGCTGCTGCCGGTGGTCTCCGCGGCGGGTGCGCTGTTCACCGCCCAGGCCCTGATCTACCTGCTCGCCAAGCACGCCGGGCTGACCGTGAACGCGCAGAGCGCCGGCATCCTGACCGTGCTGGTGTTCGGCGCCGGCACCGACTACGCGCTACTGCTGATCGCGCGGTACCGGGAAGAACTGCGCCGGCACGACGACCGGCACGAGGCGATGGCGTTCGCGCTGCACCGGGCCGGCCCGGCGATCGTGGCCAGCGCCTCGACGGTCGCACTGGGCATGATCTGCCTGCTGGTCGCCGAGATGACCTCCACCAAGGGCCTCGGCCCGGTGTCGGCCATCGGCGTGGCGATCGCGCTGGCCGCGATGATCACCCTGCTGCCGGCGCTGCTGGTGATCTTCGGCCGGTGGATGTTCTGGCCGGTGCGGCCGACGATGGGCTCGGCCGAGCCGACCGAGCGCGGCCTCTGGGCCCGGCTCGGCACCCGGGTGGCCCGCCGCCCGCGCGCCGTCTGGATCGTCACCGCGCTGGTGCTCGGCGGCATCGCCATCGGGCTGACCTCGCTGAACACCGGCACGCTGGCGAACAAGGACACCTTCATCGGCACGCACGACTCGGTGACCGGTGAGGCGGTGCTGGCCAAACACTTCGCGGCCGGCACCGGGCAGCCGGTGGTGGTGATCAGCAAGGCCGACCAGGCCGACGCGGTCCGAAGCGCGTTCGCCGGCACCAGCGGCATCGCCGGCGATAGCGTCCAGCCGGCGTCCGCGGACAAGGGCACGATCAAGAACGGCTTCGCCTACCTGGAGGGCACCCTCACCGACGCGGCGGACAGCCCGGCCGCGGCGGTCACCATCGACCGGGTCCGGGACGCGGTGGGAGCCGTGCCCGGCGCGGAGGCCAAGGTCGGCGGCCAGACCGCGATCACGCTGGACATCCAGCGCGCGGTCGACCATGACAGCAAGGTGATCATCCCGCTGGTCCTCGGCGTGGTCGTGCTCATCCTGATGCTGCTGCTGCGGGCGGTGCTGGCGCCGGTGATCCTGCTCGCGACCGTGGTGCTGTCGTTCATGGCCTCGCTCGGGGCCAGCGCACTGATCTTCAAGCACATCTTCGGCTTCGCCGGCGAGGACAGTTCGTTCCCGCTGTTCGTGTTCGTGTTCCTGGTCGCGCTCGGCATCGACTACAACATCTTCCTGATGACCCGGGTGCGGGAAGAGTCGCTGCGGCACGGCACCCGGCGGGGCGCGCTGATCGGGCTCGGCGCGACCGGCGGGGTGATCACCTCCGCCGGCCTCGTGCTGGCCGGCACGTTCATGGTGCTCGCCACGCTGCCACTGGTGGCGTTCGCGGAGATCGGCTTCGCGGTCGCCCTCGGCGTCCTGCTGGACACCCTGGTCGTCCGGTCGGTGCTGGTCACGGCACTGAACCTGGACATCGGCGGGCGCATCTGGTGGCCCAGCCAGCTCGCCAAGAAGCCCGACGTGGACGTCGACTCGACGGCCCAGGACGAGGCGGCCCTGGTCACCTGATCCGGCACGAAACCAGCGACGGGCCCGGCGGAACTCCGCCGGGCCCGTTCTGGTTGGGCCCGGCCGGGCCGTCAGGCGGCGCCGGCGGTCGACGTGCTGGAGCGGACGGTCACGTCCAGGCCGGGGCGGGTGAGTTCGCGGCTGACCGCGGCCGGGTCGGCGAAGCTGCCGTCCAGCAGCAGGTGCCGCAGTGCGGGCAGGTCCCGCAGGCCGGCCAGGCTGGCCGCGTCGGCGATGTCCCGCAGCTGCACGTGGGTCAGCGCGGGCAGTTCGGCCAGCAGCCGGACGTCCGCGGCGGCGGGCGCGCCGACCAGCTCGACCCGTTCCAGGCCGGCCCAGCGCTCGATGCCGCGGACCGAGGCGTCCGGCAGCCGGTTGCCCAACCCGAACACCCGCAGCGGCAGCGAACCGGGCAGCGCCAGCAGGTCCACCGCGACGGCCCGGTCCCGGATCTTCAGCACCCGCAGCGAGCCCAGCGCGTCCAGCGAGGCCAGGTCGAGGCCGGCCATGAAGTGCAGGGCGAGCCGGTCCAGCGACACCGGGCCGAGCGGGGAGAGATCCCGCACCAGGCCGCAGAACGTCAGCGACAGCTCACGCAGCGTGCCGCTGCCGGCCAGCGGGGCCAGGTCACGCAGCACATCGTTCTGGATCAGCTCGAGCCGCTCCAGCTTCGGGATCGCGGCGAGCGGCGCGATGTCCACCACGTCGCCGCGGCAGCGGACCGCGCGCAGGTGCAGCAGGTGCCGCAGCTGGCGCACCCGGTAGTTGCCCCGCACGTCCAGGCAGCGGTCGCCGAACTGGACGTCGGCCAGCACCGCCCGGGCGTACTCCTCCGGGTCCGGGGAGAGCCGCCAGGCGCGCAGCATCTCGTCCAGCACGCCGCTCTCGTCGTCACCGGCGAACCGGGAGATGACCAGCCGGGCCGCCTCGCCGCCGATCATCGCCGCGGTCCGGATCACGGCCGCGGACTGCGCGTCGGTCAGCCCGCCCGGCGGTGGCAGCAGGCCGAGCACGAACGAGCCGGCCTTGGCCAGCGTCTCGGCGTCGTCCAGGTTGGCCGGCGGGATCAGCCGGGCGGCGGCCGCCTCCACCTGCCGGCGGACCTGCGGCGGCTCCACCACGCTGGCCTGCTCCAGGCAGGCGGCGGCGACCAGGTGCAGCCGGTCGCGCAGGTCCGCGTGCTTCTCGCCGCGCTGCAGCAGGCCGCGCAGCAGGGTGGCCCGCTCCCGCGGCCGGGCGTGCGCGACGGCGGCCACCACCACGTCGTGCCACTGGTCCTCGTGCGCCTGGTTGACCAGCAGCGGCAGGTCGCCCGCCTCGACCGCCTCCTTGGCGCCGAGGAAGTCCTGGAACGTGCGGTGGGTGAACTGGACGTGGTCCGGGGTGGGCTCCCGGAGCAGGCCGGTGCGCAGCAGCAGGTGCCGGAACACCGCGGCCGGCTCACCGGCCGGGTGCTGCACGCCGCGCAGCGCCCGGCCGACCTGGTCCACCGCGGTGTCGTGGTCGGTGTAGAGCAGGCCGTTGCGGATCAGCCAGTACGCGAACCGCTGCAGCAGGACGGTCTGCTCCTCCAGCCCGAGCGACAAGCCGTCGGTCGCGGCCACCCCGCGCTCGGAGTCCCAGCGCACCAGCAGCATCTCCAGGGCGGCGTCGTAGATGCCCTTGCGGTCGCGCGGCAGCTGCATGTTCCGGTCCCGGTGCAGCGCGCAGATCAGCGCGCACAGCAGCGGGCTGGCCGCCAGCCGGACCAGTTCCCGGTGGGTGGGCAGGGTACGGGCGAGCGCCTGCTCCAGCGCGTCCAACCGGGCCTGCTCCTCGGCGTCGTCACCGCACTCCTCGCGGGCCGCGTCGTGCCACTGCCGCAGGAAGTCGCGCACCGCCTTGCCGCTCATCGGCAGCAGGTCGTACGTCACGAAGCCGGCCCCGGCCAGCCACTCGTCGTCCACAGCGGACGGTCGCGCGGTGAGCACCCAGCGGGCCTCGCCGAACGCCGTGACCAGCCGCTCCAGCCAGCGCCGGGCGGCGCGGCGGCGCGGCTCGGGCAGCTCGTCCACGCCGTCCAGCAGGACCAGCGCGCGGCCCTCGGCGAGCCGGTCGTGCACCCAGCGCTCCGGCATCATCCCGGCGATCTCCCGGCCGACCGCGCCGAGGAAGTCCTCCGGCGCGGGCAGGTCCCGGGTGGCGTACTGCCGCAGCGGGACGAAGAACGGCACCGGCCCGTCCGGGTCGGCGGCCGCCCGTACCGCCAGCCACTGCATCGCGGTGGACTTGCCGGCGCCGGCGCCACCGCGCAGCAGCACCCGCGGCGTGTCGGCGAGCAGCTCACCGACGCTGATGCCGGCTCCGGTCAGCCCCGGGTCGGCGCTGCGGGCGGCCGACCCGCCGGGCAGCCGGGCCGCGGACAGGTCCACGTACGCCGTGTGCATCGGATAGCGGGTGGGGGTCCGGCCGAGCGTGACGCCGAACAGCTCCAGCGTGTCCAGGTCGCGGGCGACCAGCGCGCGGTACCGCCGCTCGAAGCCACGCTCGGCGGCGGCCCGGTCGCCGGCCGGCTGCTCGGCCAGCCGGTCCACCGCGGTACGCAGATCGGCCGCGGCGTGCACGGTGGTCAGGTGCGCCCGGGCCGCGAACCCCGGCCGGGACGTGACGAACTCCAGCACCTGCCGGCAGCTCTCGGCCAGCACCCGGTCGTAACCGGCGCGCGCCGCCGCGCTCAACCCGGCCCGCCGCGGCACGTCCGCGGACCTCGCCCGGACCAGCGCCTCCAGCCGGTCCGCCCGCAGGTTCAGCCCGAACAGCAGGTCCGCGGTCAGCGGGGTGACCGCGGTGAGCGACTCGCGGACCGCGTCCAGCGCGGCCACCCACTCGTGCTCGGGCACGTCACCCAGCTCGACCTGGCGCAGCCGGCCCAGCCGCCCGGCCAACTCGCCGACCAGCCGGTCCACGTCGGCCGGCTCCAGCTGCCGGCGGGACCGGGCACCCGGGCGGCGCGAGTCGAACCGGACCGCCGGCTCGGTCACCCCGGCGCCGCGGGCGTCCCGATCGGCGGTGTCCAACAGGTCGTCAATGATCTCGGTCACCGCATTCGTCACCAGGCCGAGGATCACCTCGCCACCGGTCAACCCGGCTCCCCTCCCAAATTACGCAACACGTCCGATCGTAGGCCGATTCGCCCCGCCGCCCCGTCCCCCGCCGGGATCTGCGGTTGGGCGCGCTGCCGGTGCCGCCGCTACCGGCCGGCTGACCGGCGGGCGGCGTAGGAGCGGAGCGCCCGGAGGAAGTCGATGTGCCGGAAGCCGGGCCAGTAGGCGTCGCAGAAGTACAGCTCGGAACCGGCGGTCTGCCAGAGCAGGAAGTCCGACAGCCGCTGCTCGCCGCTGGTCCGGATGACCAGGTCGGGGTCGGGTTGGCCGGCGGTGCCGAGGTGGCCGGCGAGGTCGCCGTCGGCCAGCGTGCCGGCGACGCCGGCCAGCGTGTCGCCGGCCGCGGCCCGGTCGGTGAGCAGCGAGCGCAGCGCGTCGACCACCTCCTGCCGGCCGCTGTAGCCGACCGCGAGGGTGAGGTGCAGGTCGCGGCCGCGGGTGGCGTCCCGGGCCAGCTTCAGGGCGTGCGCGGTGGAGTCGGGCAGCAGGTCCAGCCGGCCGATCAGGTGCACCTGCCAGCGCCCGGCCGGGCGGGCCAGCCGGTCGGCGACCAGCCGCTCCCCCACCCGCAGCAGGAACTCGATCTCGCCGGGCGCCCGCCTGCGCAGGTTGTCCGCGGACACGGCGAACACGGTCACGTGCGTGATCCCGACGTCGGCGCACCAGCCGAGCACGTCCTCAAGGTGCTCGGCGCCGTGCCGGTGCCCCTGGCTGGCGCTGCTCAGGCCGCGCTGCCGGGCCCAGCGGCGGTTGCCGTCCATCACGATCGCCACATGTCGCGGGACCGGCCGGCCGGCGAGCCGGAACCGCAGCCAACGCGCGTACGTCAGGTACGCGACCGCACGGATAGACACCCGGCCAACCTAGGCGCCCGGCCACGGCGGGGCGAGCCTCGGCGGGTCGAGCCTCGGCGGGTGGCCGGCGGTGGTTGGGGATAGCGTTGATCGGGGCCAGCGACGTGGTCCGGGCCGGGGGAGGTACGCGGTGGGGTCGACGCAATGGGATCTTGAGGTGCTGGCCGCGGGGTTGCGCCGGCACAGCGGCGACCTCTCGATGTACGCCGGCTTCCTGCTGAACACGCTGTCCGCGGCGCTGCCGCCGGAGATGGTGCAGATCGAGCGGCGCGGCGGGCTGCTGGCCCGGCTGCGCGGCGCCGGGGCTCCGGTCGTCGCGGTCTCCATCCTGCTGGCCGGCCGCGGCTTCACGCTGCGCCGGGAGCGGGTGGGGGCGCCGGCGGTCGCCACCATCCGGCACGAGTCCGGCGGGGTGACGATGCGCACCGACACCGTCCCGCTGGACGTGTGGTCCCGCCAGCTGGCCGCCGGTCTCGCCGGCTACGCCGAGCAGAACGCCGCCGCGGCCGAAGCCCTCACCCGGTTCACCCTCCCCGGCGCCCCCGCATGAGCCAGCCGCCCGCCGGCGCCGGCGCACCGGGCCGCGGTGCGGGTGTCCCGGCGGATCCGTACGCGGGGTGGACGGCGGCGCGGCTGCAGCAGGCGAGCGTGACCGAGCTCGAGGCCGGGCGGCTGCCGATCGAGGCGCAGCGGCGGCTCGCGATGCAGCGCGGCGACGGGGCGTTCACCAGCACGATGTCGGTGAACGAGCTGCACAGCATCCGCTCGGTCGGGTTCAGCCCGGTCGGCCAGGTGCTCGGCAGCTGCGTCTACCAGATCGGCTACACCGGCAGCTGGAACTGCGGGTACGGCGGCGGCTGGGGTGGCCGGGGTCCCGGCTGGACGGCCAGCCCGGGCTGGCAGCCGCCCGCGGTCGGCGGCGGTTGGGGCGGTGGCTGGCTGGGGCCGCCGGCGGCGGTGGTGGAGGCGCCCGGCCTGCGCCAGGCGCTGTACGAGGCCCGCACCCGGGCGATGCACCGGATGCGCCAGGAGTGCGCCCTGCTCGGCGGCGACGGCGTGGTGGCGGTCCGGTTGACCGTGGCCCCGTTCCCGGCCGGCGGGCTGGAGTTCCAGGCGATCGGCACCGCGGTGCGGGCGGACGGCGCGGTGCGGCCAGGGCAGCCGTTCCTCTCCGACCTGTCCGGGCAGGAGTTCGCCACCCTGCTGCGGGCCGGCTGGGTGCCGTGCGCGCTGGTGCTCGGCATCGCGGCGATGATCCGGCACGACGACTGGGCCACCCAGTCGCAGACCCGGTCCTGGTCGAACCAGGAGGTGGCCGGCTACACCGACCTGGTGCAGGCGGTGCGCGGTGCGGCCCGGGAGACGCTCCGGCAGGACTGCGCGCGGCACGGCGGCAGCACGGTCGTGGTCCGGGACATCAGCCTGCAGCTGGGTGAGCGGGTCTGCAGCATGACCCAGGACGGGCACGACCACCTGGCCGAGTCGATGGTGATCGGCACCGCGATCGTGCCGTTCGAGCACGCCGGCGGGAACGCGCCGCCGCCACCGCTGCCCGTCCTCCGCCTCTGACTGTCGCATGTAGCCGGTCGCAGATGGACACCCACGTCGAGGGGATGCAGATGACCCAGGTGCCGCCGCCCGACCCGGCCGGCCTGCCGCAGGACGCGATGACCCGGCTGGCCGAGCTGCAGCCCGGCCGACCCGGCTCGATCTTCACCTCGGACCTCACCGTGAACGAGTTCCTGCTGGTCCGCCAGGCCGGCTTCCGGCCGCTCGGGCTGGTGCTGGGCAGCTCCGTCTACCACGTCGGGCTGCAGGTCGGACGGTGGAGCCGGAACCAGGAGCTGGACACGCTGTCGCAGGCGATGTACCACGCCCGGGAACTGGCGATGACCCGGATGGAGGCCGAGGCGGACGTGCTCGGCGCGGACGGCATCGTCGCGGTCCGGCTCGCGGTCGAGCTGCGCGAGTGGGGTTCGGACATCGCCGAGTTCCTCGCGGTCGGCACCGCGGTGAAGGCCGATGCCGGCGGCAACTGGCGGAACAACCGGAACCAGCCGTTCACCTCGGACCTGACCGGCCAGGATTTCTGGACCCTGCTGAACGCCGGCTACATGCCGCTCGGCATGGTGATGGGCACCTGCGTCTACCACATCGCGCACCGCTCGCTCGGCAATGTACTCGGCAACATCGGGCAGAACACCGAGCTGCCGCAGTTCACCCAGGCCCTGTACGACGCCCGGGAGCTGGCGATGGGCCGGATGCAGCGGGAGGCCGAGGCGCTGCGTGCCGAGGGCATCGTCGGGGTGCAGCTGTCCCAGCACAACCACACCTGGGGCGGCCACACCACCGAGTTCTTCGCGATCGGCACAGCGGTCCGGCCGATCCGCCCCGATCACCAGATCCCCGTCCCGCAGCTCGTTCTCGGCCTCGATCGCTGAATCGGCCGGCCGGAAGCCGGGAGGGCCCGACCGGAAGCCGGGCGGCCCGACCGGAAGCCGGGCGCGATCGGAAGCCGGGCGCGATCGGACCGGAAGCCGGGGGCGGCCCGACCGGAAGCCGGGGCCGGGCGGGAACTGCTGGTCAGGCCGCGGTCGGCGGCTGGCTGGCGGTGCGCCAGCTGGCGCCCAGGCCGCGGCAGAGCACGGTGGCGCGCTCGCGGGCGGCCTCGCGCCGGGCGGCGGCCTCGCTGGCCATGATCTCGACGACGTTGTCGGTGCGGCGCAGCGCCCACTGGGTCTCGGGAAGGTCGGTCATCTCGATCACCACGTCCTGGTCCGGGCCGCTGTCGGCCCTGGTCGGGCGGACCGATTGTCGGTCTGGCCGGTGGCCGGTGGACTGTCCGCTTGCCTCGACTTACGCGCCAGCCGGGGCGGCGGTTCAGCCCCGCCGACGCTGCGACGGGGGTGAACTCGGCCCGCGTGGATGACGTGGTCCCAGGCAGACGCACACCTGGGACACACGCAGAGAGGCACACCGATGGCAACCACCCCGCGATCCCGCCGGCTCCTCGGCTCCGCTGGCCGGCCGGGTGTCGCCGGCCTCGCCACCGCCACCCCTCTGTCCACTGTGGACGCCGCTGGATCGCCGCTGAGGACCGCCATCGGCATCGGCGTGGTGGCCCTGTGCGCGCTGCTGGTCATCGGCATCCCGCTGCTCGGCGCGCTGATCAACCGGCACCGGCGGCGCGCCCTCGCCGCCGCCCTGACCGAAGCCGCGAACCGGCGCCGCCCGCCACTGCCCACGCCCACATCCTCGCCGTTCCGGCCGGTCCCGCCCCGGGCCCCGGCCGGCCCGGCGGCCCAGCCCACCGCCATGGTGGCGACCGCGTCGTCGCCCTGGCCCGGAGCGGGTCCGGCCGCCGCAGGCCACCCGGCCGCACCGCGTCCAGCCGGCCGGCCGATGCCCGCCGAGGCCCGGCCGGCCGAGCCGCGGCCAGGGCTGGTCACCGCCGACGGTCACGCCGGCCGACACACCTGGCCGCTGAGCCACCCCGGCGGCTGGGCACCGGCGCCGGCCGGCGCGGCGGAACCGGCCAGCGCGCCGTGGCCGGCTGCCCCGGCCGGGTGGCCGCCGGCGGTAGCGCCAGCTACCCCAGGTCCGCAGCCGGGTGGCGGGCAGCCGTGGGCAGCAGCGCCAGCCACGCCGGCCCCGCAAGCGGCTCCGCAGGCAGGCCCGCAGGCAGGCCCGCAAGCGGCCCCGCAGGCAGGCCCGCAAGCGGCTGCGCAGGCAGGCCCGCAGGTCGGCCCGGCGGCCGCGCCGGCTGGGCCACGGCCGGCGCTCCGGCCGCTCGCGGCCGGGTGGCGCGGGGGCCGACCGGTGGCGCCGGGCTGGGAGACGGCGCCGGCGGCGGAGTACGGGTCGTCGCTGCCGATCGGCGCGACGCCGGTCGGGTAGCGCATCCGGGCGCCGCCGAGGCGCCCGGACGGCTGCGGTAGCGTACCGGCGCCGAGGTCGGTCACGAGCCGAACACATCCCGTCGCCGCGGGGCTGGCCGCCCGGCACGCCGCAACGCCGCGGCCGGCAGCTCGGCGGCGCGCGTGCCCTATCCCCTGCGCGGATCCGGCGGGCGCGGGACGCCGTCCGGCGTCAGATCCCGAAATCGGCTGCAGAGAAATCAGAGGTAGGTGCGGTGAGCGCTGCTGAGCGCCCGGTCCGCGTCGTCGTCGCGGATGACAACCCGCTCGTCCTGGTCGGGCTGCGGAGCCTGCTGGACGACGACCCGCGGGTCCGCGTGGTGGGCGAGGCCCGCACCGGCTGGCAGACCCTGCTGGCCACCCACCGGCTGCACCCGGACGCGGTGCTGCTGGACGTGGAGATGTCCAGCCACGACGCGCTGGCGGTGCTGCCGGCGCTGGTCCGGGTGACCCGGGTGCTGGTGCTCACCTACAGCCGCGACCCGGCCGTCGTCGGCCGGGCGATCGAACTCGGCGCGACCGGCTACGTGGTGCACGCCGAGTACACCACCGACCAGCTGGTCCGCGCGGTGCTGGACACCTACCGCGGCCGCCGGCACCTCTCGCCCACCGCCGCGGCCGCGCTGGGCCGGCGCGCCGGCACCGAGGACGACCCGCCGCCGGGCCGTTGGCCGGTGCTGCGCCGGCTCTCCCGCCGGGAGACCGAGGTGCTGCAGCACGTCGCCCGCGGCCAGTCGAACTGCGACATCGCCTGCGCCCTGCAGCTCAGCGAGCAGACCGTGAAGAACCACGTCAGCCGCATCCTCGGCAAGCTCGACGTACGCAGCCGCCGGGAAGCCGGCCGGCTCCTCCTGGACCAGCCCGCCCCGGGCCACCCCGCCGACCCGCACCTGGCCGACCACCTGAGCCGCGCCTAGCCGCCGCCCGACCCAGCCCGCTACCGCGCCCGGCCGGCGATCCAGCCCTCTGCTGAGCCCGACCGGGCCGCTGACCCGGCCCGCTCGCCCGGCCCGCTGGCCCGCTAGGGCGGCCCGGCTGAGGCACCGCCCGCGTCCTCGGCCGGGTCCGCCGAGCGGGCCGCGGCGAGGGGGGCGATGCGGTCCCGCCAGAGCGCGTCCACCAGGGTGGCCAGGTCGTCCGGGGTGCCGGCGTTGTCGATCAGCACGTCGGCGATGGCGGCCCGCTCGGCGTCGCTGGCCTGGGCGGACATCCGGGCCCGCGCCTCCTCCTCGGTCATCCCGCGGTCGGCGCGCAGCCGCCGCACCCGGACCGGTTCCGGCGCGGTGACGACCAGTACCAGGTCGAACCCGTCCGCCAGGTTGTTCTCGGCCAGCAGCGGGATGTCGTCGACCACCACCGCGTCAGCCGACACGGCACCGAGCAGTTCGGCCCGCCGGGTGGCGACCAGCGGGTGCACGATCGCGTTCAGCCGCTGCCGGGCGGCCGGGTCGGCGAACACGATCCCGGCCAGCGCCGGCCGGTCCAGCCCGCCGTCCGCGGCCCGCACGGCGGGCCCGAACTCGGCCAGCACCGCGGCCAGCCCGGCTGTGCCCGGGCCGACCACCGCGCGGGCGATCGCGTCCGCGTCGACCACCACCGCGCCGTGCCCGGCCAGTAGCCGCGCCACCGCGCTCTTCCCCGACCCGATCCCGCCTGTCAGCCCGACTCGCAGCACGCGTCCCACCCTAGATCGTCACGCGCCGGCCGGATTGGTCACCGAGCGTGTGAGCCGGCGACGGTCGGCGGGTGACCGATGGCAGGGCTGGGGGGTTCTGGGTGGGAACGGACCCTGCCGGTGATCGCGGAACGCGACGGCGCGCCTCGGTCTGTTCCGGCGACCAGGCCCGTACGCTGCGCTCCGACGGTTCCCCCACCCGACGAAGGGTGCGTCACGTATGGCCAAGCATCGGCGCGTGTCCGATGGCGGTGGCGGTCGCCACCACCTCGGGCCGCCGCCCCGCGTGTACTGCCGCAACCTCGCGGCGGTCCGTACGCGGCTGGAGTCGACCAGGTCACCCTGGTTCGGCGCGCTGCGGCTGCGCGGGCGGCACACGCCGATCGCGCTGACCCGCAGTGGTATCCGGCCGCGTCCGGCGTTCGTCCTGATCGCCTCGCTCTAGCCGAACAGCTCTGCCCGAACAGCTCGAGACCGGGATCGCGCCGGGGTGGGCATCCGCTCACCTCGGCGCTTCTGTCTACCCCGGGCCCGCCTGCCCCGACCGCAGCCACCCCGGCGAACCGGTGGGCTACTCCGTCGGCAGGTTCTTCAGTGCGATGGTGCCGATCGCGGTGAGGACCTTGACGGTGTCCGCCGGCTTGATCACCTTCTCGGCCAGCGTCATCACGACGGTGCGGCTGCCGGTGGCGACCACCAGGGTGGCCCCGCCGGCCGACGTGCTCAGCACCTTCGCCGGGACGCCGTTCACCTGGACGTCGGTCGGGGTGGCACCCTCGCTGCGCAGGCCGGTCACGGTGGTCTCGACCCGCTGGGTGGCCGCCGCGTCGTCGGTGTAGGTGGAGACGCCGACTTCCAGCTTCGGCGGCTTGAGGTTGTGGCCGACCTTGACGATGCCGTACCGGCAGGTCACCCGCCCGGTGCGCTTGATCTTGGGCTCGGCCACACCCTTGATGTAGTTGGTCTGACCGACCATCGGGACGCCGAGCGCCTCGTCCAGGTCGATCAGCGGGAGCAGGCTCTGGCACGAGCCGGGCAGCGGGACCGCGGTGCTGGTCGCCGTGGGGGTGGGCGAGCCGCTGCCGCTGGCGCGGGCGGTGCCGGACGGGCCGGCCGACGCGGCCGGCTTTCCGGAGTCGCCCCCGGACGAGCAGCCGGCCAGGGCCAGCGCGACGAGGACGAGCGCAAGGGGGTATCCGCGCGACATGCGATCACCGTAACGCGACGGTGGCCGGAGGCGAGTGCCTCCGGCCACCGTGTCGACCCTTGCTGTCGCGACTAGCCGCGATTAACTGCGGCCACCGGCCAGCTTCTCCCGCAACTTCGCCAGCGCCTCGTCCGAGGCGAGGGTGCCGCCGGCGCTGGTGGTGTCGGGGGCGACCTCCGCGGACGACGAGTACGAGGTCTCGCCCGCCGCCTCGGCCTCGGCCACCTCGGCTTCGGCCGCCTGCTTCATGTGCGCCTTGTACCGCGTCTCGGCCTCGGCGTACTGCCGCTCCCACTCCTCGCGCTGCTTCTCGTAGCCCGGCAGCCAGTCGCCGGAGTCGGAGTCGAAGCCCTCGGGGTAGATGTAGTTGCCGTGCTCGTCGTACTGGGCTTCCATGCCGTACAGGGCCGGGTCGAACGCCGGGATCTCGCCGCCGGCGGTCTCGTTCGCCTGCTTGAGCGACAGGCTGATCCGGCGCCGCTCCAGGTCGATGTCGATGACCTTGACCATGATCTCCTGGCCGACCTGCACGACCTGCTCAGGGATCTCCACGTGCCGCTCAGCCAGCTCGGAGATGTGCACCAGACCCTCGATGCCCTCCTCCACCCGGACGAACGCACCGAACGGCACCAGCTTGGTGACCCGGCCGGGCACGACCTGGCCGATCTGGTGGGTGCGGGCGAACTGCCGCCACGGGTCTTCCTGGGTGGCCTTGAGCGACAGCGACACGCGCTCGCGCTCCAGGTCGACGTCGAGCACCTCGACGGTGACCTCCTGGCCGACCTCGACCACCTCGCTCGGGTGGTCGATGTGCTTCCAGGACAGCTCCGAGACGTGCACCAGGCCGTCCACCCCGCCGAGGTCGACGAACGCGCCGAAGTTGACGATCGAGGACACCACGCCGGTGCGGACCTGGCCCTTGGCCAGCTTGTTCAGGAACTCGGTGCGCACCTCGGACTGGGTCTGCTCGAGCCAGGCGCGCCGGGACAGGACCACGTTGTTGCGGTTCTTGTCCAGCTCGATGATCTTGGCCTCGAGGCTGCGGCCCACGTACGGCTGCAGGTCGCGGACCCGCCGCATCTCGACCAGGGACGCTGGAAGGAAGCCACGCAGCCCGATGTCGAGGATCAGGCCGCCCTTGACGACCTCGATGACAGTGCCCTCGACGACCTCGTCGTTCTCCTTCTTCTGCTCGATCGTGCCCCAGGCGCGCTCGTACTGTGCGCGCTTCTTGGACAGGATCAGCCGGCCCTCTTTGTCCTCCTTCTGGAGGACCAGGGCCTCGATGTGATCACCCAGGGAGACGACCTCATGCGGGTCGACGTCGTGCTTGATCGACAGTTCCCGGGACGGGATCACGCCCTCGGTCTTGTAGCCGATGTCCAGCAGGACCTCGTCACGGTCGACCTTGACGACCGTTCCTTCGACGATGTCGCCGTCGTTGAAATACTTGATCGTGGAGTCGACGGCGGCGGCGAAGTCTTCAGCCGAACCGATGTCGTTGACAGCGACCTGTGGGGTCTGCGGGGAAGCCTGAGTGGCCGTCGGCTCGGGACGGGTCTCGGTGGTGGACGTCATGTGGTGGGGCGCTCCGGATACGGGACAACTTTTCGCGCGGTACGCGGAGGGCCCGTTGTCGCCGGTGACGTGGACATGCACGCTTACGCGTGCCTGAGACGTGATGACGAGCGCGGCCTGCTCCCTACCGAGGCGCGCAGACCCACAGCGCACTTACCAGGATACGGACCAATCGTCAGCAGGGTCAATCAAACGAGACGCTGTGTCCGGGTCCCGTAGCCGAACCGCAACCGAACGGGGTGCCGGGCCGGCGGGCCGGTCGACCACCCGGTTCAATGGATCAGTCGAAGGGACGCTACATGATACAACCGGACGGTCCACCGAGCGGATCGCGCACGCTCGGCGCCACCGGCATGGCCCGCCGGCCGGTGCCGGCAGTCGAGACGGTCCGGGCGAACCGGCTCTGGTGGGACGCCGACGCCGACCACTACCTGGCCGAACACGGCGACTTCCTGGGCGAGGCCGACTTCGTCTGGTGCCCGGAGCGGCTGCGCGAGGCCGACGCCCACCTGCTCGGCGACGTCGCCGGCCGGCGGGTGCTGGAGGTCGGCTGCGGCGCCGCGATGTGTGCCCGCTGGCTGGCCGGTCAGGGCGCGCACGCGGTCGCGCTGGACCTGTCCGGCCGGATGCTGCGGCACGCGGCCGATGCCGGCGCCCGGACCGGGCTGCGGGTGCCACTGATCCAGACCAGCGCCGAGGCGCTGCCGTTCGCCGCCGGGTCCTTCGACATCGCCTGCTCGGCGTTCGGCGCGGTGCCGTTCGTAGCCGACTCGGCCGCGGTGATGCGCGAGGTGGCCCGGGTGCTGCGGCCCGGCGGGCGCTGGGTTTTCGCCACCACGCACCCGATCCGGTGGGCGTTCCCGGACGACCCGGGCCCGGACGGCCTGGTCGCGCAGATTCCCTACTTCGACCGCACCCCGTACGTGGAGACCGACGGCGGCGGGCGGCCGATCTACGTGGAGCACCACCGGACCCTCGGCGACCGGGTCCGCGAGATCGCCGCCGCCGGGCTGGTGCTCACCGACCTGATCGAGCCGGAGTGGCCGGACGGGCACACCCGGGAGTGGGGCCAGTGGAGCCCGCTGCGCGGCGCCGTCCTGCCCGGTACCGCGATCTTCGTGTGCCGCCGCCCGTGAACCGGGACGGCCCGCTCGCCCCGCCGGTGCCGATCCGAGCCTTGCCGGGCTGGACCCTGCCGATCTGAGCCCTGCCGGGCTGGACCCTGCCGGGCTGGACCCTGCCGGGCTGAGCCGGGCCGGCGCCGTGCGGGCCGCCCGTGCCGGGGCGGCCCGGCACGGCGCCGGTGGCTCGGGTCAGGCGACGGGTTCCTTGGCCGGTTCCTCGGCCGGGGCCGGCGGCGGCTCGACCGGGCGGTCGGCCTTGCGCAGCATCAGCGCGCCGAGCGCAAGCATGCCCAGACCGACCACCACGGCGATCAACGGGATGATCCACTTGACCAGGTTGATCCGGCTCAGACTGTCGCGGGCCAGGTCAGCCTGGGACTTCTGGGTCGGCACGTCGAAGGTGAAGCTCGCGTCCAGGACGACGACCTTGTCCTGGCCGGCGGAGTCGCGCAGCGTCGTCTTGGTCTGCTCGGTGCCCTTGAGGATGATGCCGGTGGTCGGCTCCACCCAGACCGTCCGGACGTTCTGGTAGTACACCGGCGCCTGCACGCTGGGCGCCGACTCCCCCAGCAGGCTGCCCGGCACCTCCTGGGTCAGGATCTGGTGGCTCGGGATCTCCTGGATGAACTTGTACGTGTTCAGGCCCTCGATCTTCTCCTCGCTCTGGAACCGGGCCGGGTATGCGGCCGAGGAGTTCACGTCCCAGAACTGGTAGGTGCCCTTGGAGATGTTGAACGGGAACTTGTACGTGACGCCCTCGTGCCGGACCGGCGCCGAGTCGACGGCCTCGCCGCAGCAGTGCACCGACTGGGCGGTGCGCCGGTCGAAGGCGACCCGGTCCAGCACCGCGCGGACGAAGGTGCCGTCGCCGGTCTCGATCACCAGCGAGACGTCCCAGACCCCGGTCTTGTCGTTGCTGGCGGCGACGTCGCCCTTCAGCGTGCGGCGGGCGACCAGGTCGGACGTGGTCTCGCGGAGGTTGCCGGCGTCGAAGTAGGTGCCGGTGCCGGGCGCGACCGTGGTGGCGTACTGGTCCTTCGGCGTGATCAGCAGCTTGGTCGAAGACGTAGAACCGCAGCATCCCGGCGGCCACGATCAAGAACATTCCCAGCCCGAGCAGGACCGAGCCCCACAGCCGACGCATGTTGTCTCCCTGTTCTGCAAGTCGACAGGCGCCCGCCGGCGCCGTCGCCCCCGCCGCGTGCTCTGTTACCGCCAACCGTCATCGCGTGATCGGCTGCGCGAGGCTACCAGCGGTTGCGGCCGAAAGTAGACCCTTCCGCCCCGGATTGGCCCTGCATTGTGACGATCCGGTAACCAAGGCCGCCGAGCAGCATGACCAGGCCGGTACCGGCCAGGGCGGCCGGGGCGATCGTGCGCAGTGCGCGGAGTTTGCCCCGGCGGTCGGCGGCGAGTGCGGCGAGGCGGTGCTGGCTGGCCCCGTCGGTGCTCAGGCGGACGTCGAGCAGGGTCAACGCGGCGGTATCCGGGCGGATCAGGCGCTGCCGGCGGTGCTCCTCGGCGCGGATCACGATGCCGCTGGCCGGCTCTACCCAGAGGGTGCGCTGGCTCGCCGCGGTCAACCGCCCCGGCGCCGGGGTGCCGATGATCGGCGCGGCGCCGGGCAGGGTGCCGGGGCGGAGGTTGGTCTCCGGGATCGACTGGTCGAAGCGGTAGGTGGTCAGGCCGGCGATGGTCTGCGTGCCGGTGTAGCGGGCCGGGGCGGTGCGGCCGGTGTTGGGGTCGTACAGCTGCTGGTCCTGCCTGGCCAGGCCGGCCGGGAACAGGTAGGTCAGGCCGTGGTGGGCCGGGCGCTCGCCGCAGCAGCCGACCGCGGCGGCGGTGCGCCGGTCCAGCGCGACCCGTTCGTCGGCCAGCAGCAGCGGGACGCCCTGGCTGCTCAGCAGCCGCCGGTCGACCGTCCAGACCGCGGCGCCGGCCACCCCCGCGTCCCCCCGGATGGCCACCCGCTCGGTCAGCTGCTGCGGCCGGGCGGTACCGGCGGCGAGGTCGTAGACGGTGCCGCTGCCGGTGAGGGTGATCGTGACGTCCGGGTCCAGCGGGGCCAGCGCGGCCCGCGGCGCGGCGTACCAGCGCAGCATCGCCGCCCCGGTCAGCAGGAACGCGCCGAGCCCGATCAGCCCGAGCGCCACCAGTGTCCGCCGCACCCGGCGACGCTAGCGCCCGCCGGCCCGGCACCGGGCGGCGGTGGCCACAGGCGCTGCCCCGGGCGGGCCAGTGGGCCGGAGGCGCCGCCCGGGACGGGCTGGGCCAGTGGCCCGGAGGCGCTGCCCGGGACGGGCCGGGCCAGTGAGCCGGAGGTGCTGCCCGGGACGGGCCAGTGGCCGGAGGTGCTGCCCGGGGCGGCGGGCGGGGGCGGTGACGACGTACGGTGCCAACCTCGGCGGAGGAGGCGGTGTGGGCGGCGCGGGCGGGGGCGACGGGGTTGGGCCGGGCGGGCCGGCGCGGCTGCCGGAGTTGCCGATGCTGGACGGGTTGCGGGCGGTGGCCGCGGCGGCGGTGCTGCTGACCCACGTGGCGTTCCAGACCGGGGAGGTGGCCCGGGGCGCGGGCGGGGCGGTGCTGGGGCGGTTCGATGCCGGGGTCGCGGTGTTCTTCGTGCTGTCCGGCTTCCTGCTGTACCGGCCGCACGCGGCGGCGCTGCGACTCGGGCGGCCGGCGCCGGGGGTGCGGCGGTACGCGCTGCGGCGGGCGGCCCGGATCCTGCCGGCGTACTGGGTCGCGCTGGCCGTCGTCGCGGTCACGGCCACCACCGCGCCGGCCGGGCAGGTGGCCACGCACGCGTGGCTCGGGCAGACGTACCTGGGCGCGCTGTTCCCGAGCTACAGCCAGACCTGGTCGCTGTGCGCGGAGATCGCGTTCTACGCGCTGCTGCCGGTGCTGGCCCGGCTGGTGCGCCGGGTGGCGGCGCGGCACGGTCCGGGCGGCGAGTGGTGGATGCTCGGCGGGCTGGCGGCGGCCGGCTTCGGGTACATCGCGGTGGTCCGCGGTGCCGGCCTGCCGGACCGGGCCCTGCTCTGGCTGCCCGGTCACCTCGACTGGTTCGCCGCCGGCATGGCGGTCGCCGCGCTCTGGGCCCGGGTCGCGCTGCCCGCCGGTGCCGGGTCGGCCCCGGCCGTCCCGGCGGCCGGGGCGGCCGGCCGGCCGGACGGGCCGGTGTCGCGGCGGGTGCTGCTGCTGGCGCGGTGGCCGGGGACGTGTTGGGCGGCGGCGGCGGTGCTGCTCTGGCTGGCGGCGACACCGGTGGCCGGGCCGCTGACGCTGCAGCCCATCCCGGGCCTGGCGGCGCTGACCAAGGAGGCGGCGTACGCGGTGATCGGCTCGCTGCTGCTGCTGCCCGCGGCGCTGGGCGAGCCGGGCGGCGGCGGGCTCTCCGGCGTGCTGGCGCACCCGGTCAGCCGCTACCTGGGCCGGATCTCGTACGGCGTCTTCCTCTGGCACCTGCTGGTGCTGCGCGGCCTCTACTCGCTCACCGGCTGGGAGCCGTTCAGCGGCCGCCTCGGCGTGGTGACGGTGCTGACCCTGGCCGGCTCGGTCATCGCCGCGGCGCTGTCCTGGGTGCTGGTGGAGCGGCCGGCGTTGCGGCTGGCCGACCGGCTGGCGCGCCGGCCGGCCGTTAGCGCGGCGGCGACCGCCAGGACGTGAGCAGGGAGTCGCGGCCGGGGGCGAGGGCCGCGGCGGCCGCCGCGACGGCGGTCAGCGAGAGCAGTTGGACCAGGGCCGGTTGGGCCGCCGCCTCTGGAGCCAGCCCCAGGATCAGGCCCGCGGTCGCCAGGCAGCCGCCCGCCACGGCCGGCCGCCAGCGAGCCGGCAGGACCAGCGCGATCACCGCCGGCACGAGCCCGGCGCCACCGGCGAGCAACAGTGGGACGGCGACGGCGAGGCCGGTCGCCAGCACCGGCCGTCCACCCCCGGCACCGCGCGGCCCGGCGCCCGCCTCGCCCATCGAGCCGGACCCGCCCAACGAGCCGGCTCCGGCTGCCGGGTCCATCCCACCCGACGAGCCCGCCCCGGCCGGCGGGTCCACCCCATCCAACGAGCCCGCCCCGGCTGGCGAGCCGGCTCCGGCTGGCGAGCCCAGCCCACCCAACCAGCCCGACCGGCCCAACCAGCCCGACCGGCCCGGCGACCCGGACCCGGCCGGCGAGCCGGGGCGGGCTGGCGAGCGGCGGTCGGGAGCGGCGAGCAGGGCCAGGGCGAGGACGGCGAGGAGGCCGAGAAGCAGGCCGGTGCGGTGCCAGCGGCCGGGCGGGTAGGTGATCGCGATCTGGACCGGCTCGGTGCTGGCGGGCAGCAGCCAGCCCTGACGCCAGCCGTCCAGGCGGATCGGCTGTAGCGGCCGCCCGTTCCCGGTGGCGTGCCAGCCGGCGTTGAAGCCCTCGGTGAGGGCGATGAAGCCGGCCGGGCCGGCGGCCGCCCGCAGTTGGCGCGATTCCGGCTGCCAGCTCGTCACGGTGACCGGGCGGGCGGCGGGCGGCGCGGGCAGCGGTCCGGCGCCGGCCAGCGTCGCACCGGCCACCTCGACCGGCTGGTCGGTCGCCTGGGCGGTGACCAGCCGGTGCTGCCCGGCGGCGAGCCGGACCGGCGGGGTGCAGGTCCGCGCCGGCAGCGGGCCGAGGCCGACCAGGTCGGCGACCCGCGCGCTGACCGCGGTACGCAGCACCGCGCCGTCCAGGCCCAGCGACGGGCCGGCGCCGCAGGGCAGCTCGACGGTCCCGGCGGAGCGGGCCGGCGCGCCGCCGAGCACCAGGTCGGCCAGCCGGATCGGGGCCAGCCGACCGTCCTTGTCGGCCTTGCGCAGCAGCGTGATCGTCAGCTCGCGGGTGCTGAGCGGGGCGAAGAGCTGGTCCCGGTTGGGGGTGGCGGCGAGATCGCGGTGCTGCCCGCCGGCGGACAGCACGATCCGGTCCACGCCGGCGTAGTCGGCCGCCGCGCCGAGCAGGCGGAGGCCGCGCAGGCTGACTGTCGAGCCGAGGTCGAGCCGAAGTTGCGGCATGGCGTCTGACCCGGCCGGGATCCAGGCCGTCCCCGGGTCGCCGTCGTAGGCCGACCCGGGACGGGCCACCGGGTCGTTGCTGAACGTGGACGAGCCGGTGGCGCGGTAGCCGAGGGCCCGGTCGAGCAGCGTGTCGAGGGCGCCACCGGGCCGGGCCCGGACGGTGACCTGGACGCGCACCGGGCCGGCCGCGGCGGTGCCGAACCGGCGGTCCAGCCCGGTGACCTCCTCGCCGGCAGCGGCCAGGCCGGCCACGCAGGCCCAGGGCCGGGTCGGGTCCGGCCGGACGCAGTCACCGCGCCGGCCGGCCGCGCGGGCCAGCAGCACCGTCCAGGGCAGCCCGGACCGTTCCAGCTGGGCCGTGTCCGCCGGCAGCGCCAGCCCTTCGGACAGCGTCACCCCGGGCACCGAAACCTCGCGGACGCCGGCCGCACCGCCCCCGCCGCCGGCCACCGCGGCGATCGTCAACCGCAGCCGGGTGGTCGCGCCGGGCGGCACCGGCACCTGCTGCGGATCGGAGTTGGCGGCGACCGCGACGGTCAGCGTGCCGGCGTCGGTGCCGACGCTGAGCCGGGTCACCGCCGGCCCGACGGCGGGGTCTGAGACCAGGCTGACCGTGAGCGCCGACAGGTTCACCGGCCGCGGCAGGGTCAGCTCCAGCCACTGCCCCACCGGGTCGGCGTCGGACACCCAGGCCGTGCCCGGGTCGCCGTCGAACGCGGCGGCCGGCCGCCGGTCCGGGCCGCGATAGGCGGCGGCGAACGGGTCGGCGGCGCTGCTGGACGCGGTGACCGCGGTGGCGCCGTCCAGCACCGCGACGCTCTGCTCGTCCGGGTCGACGGTCGGGTACGGCGGTACGTCGCCGGCCGGGCGGCCGGCCCTCGGGTCGTCGGCCGCGGTGAGCGCCGGCGAGTAGCGCCGGCCCGGGTCGGCGCCGAAGTTCATCGACCGGCGCCGGTAGGTGTCGGTGCCGACGATGCCGCCGGCCAGGCCGGGGCCGCCGGAGGGCAGGTCCGGCGCGGCCACCACGGCCCGGCCGGCGAGCAGGCCGGCGTCGGCGAGCTCGAGCACGCCCTCCGGGCCACCGGTCATCGCCACCGTGCCGGCCTGCGGGTAGCTGGTGGCGGTGGGCGGGCCGGTACCGGCGATGGCGAAGATCTCGACGGCGGGCGGGCCGCGGCGGGCGTCGGCGGGCAGCCCGGGCGCGGTGCCGGGGTCGCCGACGGCGGTGTCGAGCGCGGCGAAGCCGGTGCGCCCGGCCGGTCCGAACGACGCGGCCAGGCTGACACCGGGCGAGCCGGCCAGCGCGGACCGGATCACCGCCGGCCGCTCCGACCCGGACCGCAGCACGTCCACGTCGTTGCGCAGCAGCACGTACCGGACACCCATCCGGGCCAGCACCTCGGCCAGCGCCGGCCAGGGCTGCCCGGTCGCCAGCCGGGCGTCGATCGCGTCCAGCAGGCGGGTCGCGCCGGGGGCGCCGAGCGGCACCGCGTCCCGCACCGCCCACGGCGACCGGGCCAGCGCCTGCAACGGCTCGTCCTGCGGGCTGCCCCACTGGTAGTCGGCGAAGTTCGAGGACGGCAGCAGCAGCGCCCGCCCGTGCTCGGCGCTGGCGTGCGTGTCGAGCCAGCCGGCCGCGGCCCGCCAGTACCCGGGCAGCCCGGGGTAGCCGCCGTCCGGGGCGAGCCGACCGCCCCACGCCGGCACCGCCGTCGCGGCCAGCCCGAGCAGCACGACCGCGACGGCCGCGACGGCCGGACGCAGCCGGCGGTCCGTCGGCCGGGCCGGGCCGGTGGCCGCCGCCGCGCCAGCCTGGTTGCCAGCCGCGGGCGGGCGGGCCGGCCAGCGCAGGTCGGCGGCGCGGGCGGCGACGGCGAGCAGGTGGGCGATGCCCAGCGCCAGCGGCAGCCGCAGCACCGGGTCGAACTTGTGCACGTTGCGGAACGGCGCCAGCGTCCCGTCCAGCAGCCGGTCGACGGCCGGCGCCAGTGGTGAGGTCAGCGTCCCGACGTGCCCGACCGCGATGATCACCGTAGCGAGCAGCACGCCGAGCAGCAGCCACCGCCGGGCCGGGGTGCGCAGCAGCAGCAGGCCGGTCAGGCCGGCGGCGGCGAGCAGGGCGGTGCCGACGACCGGGAGCGGTGACACGGCCAGGTCGAAGCCGCCGGGCCAGCGCGGGCCGCCGTGCAGCACCAGGTACGCCAGCCAGTGCGAGGTGCCGCGCAGGGTGTTCGCCACGGTGGTGACCTGGGTGGTGACGCCGGCCGTCTCGATCTCGTCCAGGAACGGGTAGGCGTAGCGGCCGAGCACCAGCAGCGGCAGCAGCCACCAGGCGATGGCCAGCGGCACGGCCAGCGCCCACCAGCCGATCAGCCGGCGCCGCACCGGCCCGCGCGGCCGGGTCAGCAGGTACAGCGCCGGCAGCGGCAGGACGGCCAGCGTGGCCGCCGCGTTCACCCCGCCGGCGCAGACCAGCGCCAGCCCGGACAGCGCCGCAGCCCGGCGCGGACCCGGCACCGCACCGCCGGCGGGCTCGCCGGGATCCGTCCCGCCGGCGGCCCGGACGAGCGGCAGCAGGATCCAGGGCAGCACGACCAGCGGGAGGGCCTCGACCGAGACGGAGCCGAGCACGGACAGGACACGCGGGCAGGCGGCGTAGCTGACCGCGGCGACCAGGCGGGTGTCGGGGGTGCCGATCCGCATCGCGGCGGCCAGCCGGAGCAGGCCGCTGAACGCGACCAGCAGCAGGGCCGACCACCAGCAGCGCTGCACCACCCAGCCGGGCAGGTGCAGCGCGTGGCCGAGCCAGAAGAACGGCCCCATCGGCCAGAGGTAGCCGTACGCCTGGTTCTGCAGCTGACCGAACGCCTGCTGCGGGTCCCACGCGCGCAACGCCCGGGACAGGAACGCGCCCGGGTCGAGCACCAGGTCGGCCTTGGTGTCGCCGACGATCAGCCCCGGCTGCTGGCTGAACGCGAGCGCGACCAGGCCGGTGCCGACGATCCAGGTGCGCAGCCGCCGGATCGACCCCGGCACGCCCGGGCCGGCCGTCCCGGGCGCCGGCAGGGCGGCCCGGGCGGCCGTCACCGGCGCCGCAGCACCAGCCACAGGTTCCACGTGACGACCTCGCGCAGCCCCGGCACCCGGACCACCGGGCGGGCCCAGCGCGGTAGGTAGCGCGGCCGCGCCTCGACCAGGTCCGCCTGCGGCTGCCGGCGGGCCCAGCGCAGCCCGGCGGCCACCGAGACCGGGAACAGCCCGATGCCGTACTGGTTCTTCGGCGGGTGCCCGTACCGCCGGCCGTACCGTTCGGTCGCGGCGTACCCGCCCAGGTAGTGCCAGGGCGAGCACTCGTGCCCACCCCAGGGCGAGAGCCAGTTGGTGTAGGAGATGACGATCAGCCCGCCGGGCCGGGTCACCCGGACCAGCTCGTCGCCGAACCGCCACGGCGCCGGCACGTGCTCGACCACGTTGCTGGAGAAGCAGATGTCGACGCTGCGGTCATTGACCGGCAGCCGCTCGCCCCGGGCGGCCAGCGCCAGGGTGCCGTCCGGGCGCGGGCCGAGCAGCTCGGCCGCGTCCGAGTCCACCGCGACGTACCTGGCGCCGGCGGCGGCGAACGCGGTGGCGAACTGCACCGGGCCGGCGCCGACGTCCAGCACCCGCTGCCCGTCCAGCGCCGCGTGCCGGCCGATCAGCCGGACCGAGTCGCGGGCCAGCAGCCCGTAGAACACATCCGGCTCGGTCTGCTCCAACCGGAACGCCTGCAGCAGCGCCACCGACCGGCGCAGCCCGGCGGTCGGTTCGGTGCGCACCGGCGCGATGCTAGTCATCCTTGCTGGGCCCGTCCCGCTGACTCGCGCTGGCCGGCCTGCCACGTGCTGGACCGGTGCTCACCGGGCCAGCTCACTGGACTGGGCCGGGCTCACTGGGCGGGGCCGCCCGCCGGGCGGCGGGCGGTGAGTTCGATGGACGGCGCCAGCCGGGGCAGCGCGACCCGGGCGGCCAGCACCGCGGGCACGGTTGCCGCCGCCAGCGCGAGGGTGCCCCGTTCGGACAGCACCCCGGCCGGCGGGATCCGGCCGCGGCGGCGGCGCAGGCTGGCCGCCTCCATCGAGAGGTTGTCCAGCCGCAGCCGGCGGACGCCGACGCCGCCGAAGCCGGCGTCGGTCAGCGCCCGGCGGGCCGAGGCCGGGGTGAAGAACCGGACGTGGGTCGGGTCCTCCAGCAGCCACCAGGCGGCGCCGAACCAGCGCGCGCCGAGCGAGTCGGTGGTCGGGGTGATCAGGCAGATCCGGCCGCCCGGGCGGAGCAGCTCGTACGCCCGGCGCAGCCCGGCGGCCGGGTCCCGCAGGTGCTCGAGCACGTGCACCCCGTACACCAGGTCGTACCGGTCGTCGCCGGGCGGCAGCGTCTCCAGCTCACCGCGCCGCAGCGCGCCGGCGGCGGTGTCGACGGGCAGCCCGAGCTGGTCGCGGTCGATCCCGGCGACCGGGTGCCCGGCGGCCCGGAACCGGCGCAGCAGCGCCCCGGTGCCGTAGCCGATCTCGAACACCGCCCCGGCCGCCGGGACCAGTGCGCGCAGCCGGCGGAAGGTCAGCGCCAGCCGGATCCGGTCCAGCCCCGGGTCGCCGCCGTAGGCCTCGTCCCGCGCCCCGGCCGGGCAGCTGGCCAGGTCCCGCAGCACGTGCCCGCAGACCGGGCACCGGCTCAGCAGGCCGCCGCCGAGCCGCCCGGCGGGCAGCCGCCACGGCACGGTCGCCGCACCGCACACCTCGCAGGCCGGCGTTCCGGGCGGGGATGCGTCGCCGGGCACCCGGCGACAGTAGCGGACGGTGAGCGGGCGAACCGGCAGGGGTACTGGTGGGTAACATGCCGGCCACATCGGGCCGAAGGTTGGCCGGTCGTGCCGTAGGCTCCCGGGCCGGCACTGCTCCTGCCGGCGGAACCGGAGCGTGATCGGAGGGACCAGGATGGCGCAGCGCGGCGCGGCTTTCGGGCAGCCGGGTCGGCCGGGCCCAGCCGGCGAGCCCGGCGGCTCGCTGCGGGTGTTGCTGCTGAACTGGCGCGACTCCGGGCACCCGGAGGGCGGCGGCGCGGAGAGCTTCCTGGAGCGGATGGCCAGCGGGCTGCACCGCCTCGGCCACGACGTCACGGTGCGCTGTGCCTGGTACCCCGGGGCGGCCACCGACGAGGTGATCGACGGGGTCCGGTACACCCGCCGCGGCGGGCGGTTCAGCGTCTACCCGCGGACCGCCGGCTGCCTGGCCCGGCACCGCCGCCGCTACGACGTGGTGGTCGACGTGCAGAACGGCTTCCCGTTCTGGACCCCGCTGTTCACCCGGGCGCGGGTGGTCAACGTGACCCATCACCTGCACCGGGAGCAGTGGCAGGTGATCTTCGGCCCGCTGCTCGGCCGGGTCGGCTGGTGGCTGGAGTCGCGGGTGGCACCGCTGGTGTACGGCCGCTGCCGGTACGTGACGGTGTCCGGGGCGACCCGGGACGATCTGATCGGGCTGGGCATCCCGGCCGAGCGGGTCCGGGTGGTCTACTCCGGCGTGGACGCCCCGATCCTGCCGGTGGACGCGGACACCTGGCCGCGCAGCGCCGCACCCAGCCTGGTCGTGCTGGGCCGGCTGGTGCCGCACAAGCGGGTCGAGCTGGCGCTGACCACGCTGGCCGAGCTGAGCGACACCTACCCCGAGGCCAGCCTGACCATCATCGGGCACGGCTACTGGGAGCCGACGCTGCGCGCGCTGGCCGACCGGCTCGGCGTCGCCGACCGGGTCACCTTCGCCGGCTTCGTGGACGACGTGACCAAGCACCAGCTGCTCGCCCAGGCTTGGCTGCACGTGCTGCCCTCGGTCAAGGAGGGCTGGGGCCTGGTGGTGATCGAGAGCGCCGCGCACGGGACGCCGACGGTCGCGTTCCGGTCCGCCGGCGGCACCCAGGAATCGGTCCTGGACGGCGAGACCGGGCTGCTGGTGGACGACGAGGCCGGGTTCGTCGCGGCCACCCGGCGGCTGATCGAGGACGAGGCGCTACGCGTCCGGCTCGGCCATCAGGCCCGGGTGCACGCGGCGAAGTTCAGCTGGCCGGCGGCGGTCGAGGTGTTCGAGGCGGAGCTGCGCGAGATCACCGGCCTGCCGCGACGGGTCCGGCCGGTCCCCCAGCCGCGCCCGGGCACCGACGCCGCGCGCGCCGCCGAGGTGCTGGAAGCCGAGCCGACGGCCGCGGCCGGGCAGTAGCGCGGTAGCCCGACCCGGGCCGGGTCAGCGCTGGTCGTAGGTGACGAGCGGCTTCTTGACCGGGGCGACGTCCTGGTCGGACTGGGCCTTCACCAGGGCGATCGAGGCACCCACCGCGAGCACCCCGCCAACCAGCGAGGCGATGAGCATCGAGATGATCACCGCACCCCGATCGGGGTGCTCGGTGCCGCCGCGAAGGGCCATGTTGTGCACGCTCCGTAACCGTCAGCTTGACCGATCGGTCCCACTTGGTGCCGGGGAGCGTAGCAGTCGATGCCACCGAACGCCGCTCGGACCCGCCCCGGCCGCGCCGGCCGCACCGGCCAGCGCCAGGGCGGCGACGCCGAGGCCGAGGCCGAGCAGCGGGTGGGTCGGCGGCGCCGCGGCCAGCTGGCCCGGGATCTCGACCAGCAGCAGGTCGTCGGAGCGGAAGCGCACCGGCAGCCCGGCCAGCGCCGCCTCGACCGCGCCGGCCCCGGGCTGGGTCCGGTGCACCACCGCGTACCGGATGCCGGCCGCGCGCAGCAGCGGCACCGGGCCGTCCCCGCGGGCCAGGCCGGCGGTGATCGCCGCCGCGCGCCGGTCCTCGCCGCGGACCGTGGCCGTCGACAGCGGCAGGTCGTCGTTCAGCACGACCCGGCGGGGCAGCAGCCGGGGCAGCGGGTCGAGCAGCACCCGGTCGCCGTTCCACCCGAACCGCCGGTACAGCACCCAGGGGAACACCGCCACGTCCCCCGGCGGGCTGGCCGCGACCGCGGCGCGCAGGGCCGGCCAGGACGCCGGGTACCAGACGCCGGCCAGCCGCCCACCCGCGCCGGCCGCCAGCGACGGCAGGGTGAGCACCGGCAGCACCCCGAGCAGCACCGCGTACGCCAGCGTGCGGCGGCTCGCGGCGAGCCGGGCCACCGCGTGCCCGGCCGCCAGCGCCAGCAGCAGCGCCGCCGGCGCCAGGAACTTCTGCCCGTCCCGGACCAACCCGCCGCCGGGCACGTGCAGCACGATCGCCCTGATCACCGGCCGGGTCGGGGCCAGCGCTCCGGCCGCCGCCAACCCGAACCCCAGCACCGCCGCCCCGATCAACCCGCGTATCCCGGTCCGCGCCGTGCCGGCCCGGTCGCCACTCGTGACCGCGGCCGGGGCGAGGCGTCCCGGCGCTCCGCCGCCGTTGCCCGGGTCGGGCGGCTCGGCGCCGCCGGCGCGGGCCGGGACGGGGTGGGTCAGCAGCGGGCGCAGGCCGAGGGCGAGGGCGGCGGCCGCCGCGGCGAGGGCGGCGAGGACGAGGACCAGGTAGCCGCGTTCGGTGGGCCAGACCGCCGGGTTCCAGCTGCCGCCGAGGGTGGCCAGGCTGCCCAGGACGCCGAGCGGGGAGTCGGCCCGGGCGGCGAAGGCGCGGACGCCGGCCGGGTCGGCCGGGGTACCGCCGGGCCGGGCCAGCGCGGGCAGCAGCCAGGGTGCGTTCACCGCGACCGCGTAGCCCAGCACCCCGGCCGCGCGCCGCCAGGGCCGCACCCCGAGCACGGCCAGCGCCAGCCCGGTCGCCAGCAGCGCGGACGTGCTGCCGGCCAGCGCGGCGGCACCGAGCCAGAGCAGCAGCGGCGGCAGCCGGCCGCCGCGCCGGACCGCCAGCGCCGCGCCGGCCACCCAGGGCAGCAGCGCGTAGCCGACCAGGAAGGACCAGTGCCCGAGCACCAGCCGCTCGTCCACGTACGGGTTCCACAGGTAGGCCAGCGCCCCGGCGGCACCCGCGATCCGGCCGGGCAGCAACCGGGCCACGCCCCAGCCGGCCAGCACGAACACCGCCAGCAGCAGCGCCTGCTGGACCAGCGCGCCGGGCAGCAGCCGGGACAGCAGCGCGACCACCAGGTCGGTCGGGACCGCGCGCGGCACCGACCCGTCGGTGCCCAGCACCGCCGCGGTGATCGGCGGCCGCGGCACGAACACCATGTCGTAGCTCAGCGCGTACCCGCGCCCGAGCACCGGCGCCAGCACCACACCCCCGACCACCACCCCCGCGACCAGCCCGGAGATCCCACCGGTCCGGGCGGTCACCGGTCCTGTCCCGAACCGGCCGGACGGCTCACCGCCCGGAGGCTCACCGCGACCCGGCGGCCCACCGGAACCCGGCGGCCCACCAGGACCCCGGGGCTCACCGCGACCCGGCGGCCCACCGCGACCCGGCGGCCCACCGGCACCCGGCGGCTCACCGGGACCCGGGGGCTCACCGGGACCCGGCGGCCCACCGGAACCCGGCTGCCCACCAGGACCCCGGGGCTCACCGGCACCCGGCGGCTCACCGGGAGCCGGCGGCTCACCGGGACCCGGGGGCTCACTGGGACTCGGCGGTGGTGAAGGCTGCGGCCATCCGGGCGGCCTGGGTGTGCTGGTCGTGCCGCTCCTCGACGTAGCGGCGGTTGGCGGCGCCGATCGCGCGCCGGCAGGACGGGTCCTCCAGCAGCCGGAGCAGCGCGTCGGCGATCGCCTCCGGGTCGTCCACGACGCGCTCGTTCGGCGGCCGGACGATCTCCGCGTTGGTGCCGCAGATGGTGGTCACCACCGGCAGGCCGCAGGCCATCGCCTCCAGGTAGGCCAGCCCGAACTGCTCGTTCCACTTCCAGCTCGCCCGGGGCGCGGTGACGAAGACCGCGGCCTCGCGCAGCACCGCGGCCACCCGGACGGCGTCGCCGGCGCCTAGGTACTCGACGCCACGGTCCGGGTCGGCGGCGGCGGCGCGGACCAGCGACTCGGCCGGCCCGCGGCCGAGCACCCGCAGCCGCGCCTCCGGCAGCCGCTGCCGGACCAGCGCGAACGCGCCGAGCACCCGGTCGATCCCCTTGTTCGCGGCGACCGGTGAGACATACGCCAGCACCGGGTCGGTGACCGGGGTGTCGGCCGGGCGGAACAGGTCCAGGTCGGTGCCGGGGTGGACGACCCGGATCCGCGCCTCGTCCACGCCGAGCACCCGCAGGTGGTCCGCGGCGGCGTCGATCAGGCAGAGGAACAGGTCCGCCTCGGCCAGCGTGGCCCGGGTCACCGACCGGTAGGGCGGCAGCCCGTACAGCGGCTGGCGCGGGTCGTTCTCCCAGGTCAGCACCGCCTGACGGAGGCCGCGGCGGCGGGCGTACCGGGTCACCTGGCCGGTCACCAGGGAGCACAGCTCCAGCGAGGCGCACCAGTCGTAGGCCGGCGGCAGGTCGTCCAGCCCGCGCACCCAGGCCAGCGCGCCGGCCTCGACGAACCGCCGCACCGGCCGCCGGTACGTGGCCGGCTGCCAGGTCAGCTTCCCCTGCGGGCGTTCCGCCGCGAGCGCGGTCACCTGGGTGTCCGGCATCAGCGACAGCCAGTACAGCTCGCGCCGCGGCCGCTGGTCGGCCAGCGAGACCCAGAGCAACCGCCGCGTCACAACGCCACCCCCGCACCCAGCCGGGTCCCGGCTCCGGGCCCGGGGTGACCCGGCTGGGCACCGGTCCCGGCGTGACCCGCCTCGCCCCGCGTCCCGGGGCGACCCGCCTCGCCCCGCGTCCCGGGGTGGCCGGGAACGCCCCGCGTCCCGGGGTGGCCGGGGTCGGCCGGCGTCCCGGGATGGCTCCGGCGGGGCCGCGTCACCGCCGGCCCCGAGCGGCGGCGGCCCGGCCCTGCCAGGCACCCGCGCCGTAGGCGGCGGCTTCCAGGGCGCGCAGCAGGAGCATGCCGGTGGCGAGACCGGGGCGGTGGGCCAGGCGGCGGCGGTGCCGGAGCAGGGCGCGGGCGGTGCCGGCGCCCTGGCCGCCGACCGCGCCGGGGTTCTTCGCGGCGAAGGCGGGCAGGCTGCGGCCGTAGTAGACGCGCTTGGCCAGCACCCCGCGCAGGGTCAGCCGGCCCTCGTCGTGCCGGATGAACGCCTCGGCGCAGTAGCCGGTCACGGCCGCGTCGGCGCGCAGCCGGTGCCGCAGGTCGGCGTCCTCCGGGCCGGACATCGCCGGGTCGAACCCGCCGAGCGAGCGCAGGTAGTCGCGGCGCAGCAGCCGCGGGTTGTGCAGCGACGGGTCGTCCAGGTAGCAGGAGCGTTCCAGCGCCCGGCAGGCGGTCCAGAACCCGGGGCCGAACGACGACTCCGGCACCGACACCGCGACCGCGCCGGTCGCCGCCGCGGTGACCAGCGCGGCCGAGACCACGTTGGGGTCGAGCACCATGTCGGCGTCCACCCAGCACACCCAGTCGCCGCGGGCCAGCTCGACGCCGCGGTTGCGTTGCGCGCTGCGCTCCGGGCCGCCCCGGACGGCCAGGTCGGCCAGCTCGGTGGCGATCTCGAACGTCCCGTCGCCGGAGTCGTTGTCGACCACGATCAGCTCCACCGCCGGGTGGTCCTGCGCCCGCACCGACCGCAGGCAGGCGCCCAGCGTCCGGGCCGCGTTCCGGGTCGGCACCACCACGCTGACCAGCGGCCCGCCGGCCACGGTCGCGTCCGGACCAGCCCCGACCCGACCCGCCCCCATCGGGCCGGGCCCGACCGGACCGGGCCCGGCCGGACCCGCCCCCGCCGGACCGGGTCCGGTCATCGCGCCGGCTCCGTCCGGTCGATGTCGCGTTCGGCCCGGGCCGCGCCGAGCAGCACCAGCAGCAGGCCGATGGCGGCCAGCCGGTGCGGCCAGAGATCGTCCAGGATGAGCCGGGCGGTCAGCGGGCGGTTGAGGTCCGGCCGCAGCACCAGCCAGACGATCGGGACGGCGGCCAGCACCGCGACGCCGGCCAGCAGCAGCAGCCGCGGCCGGGGCGGCCGGAGCAGGTGCCAGCCGGCCAGCACCAGCACCGCCGCGCCGAGCACCAGCCCGCCGAACAGCCAGCCCAGCCCGACCAGCAGCACCCAGCCGGCCACCGCCGCGGCGCGCCCCCGGCCGGCCCGCACCGGCAGCCGCCGCCGCAGCTGTGCCGCGGCCGGCGGCGGCGCGCGCAGCACCAGCAGGACCAGGCAGCCCAGCACGGTCAGGCCGGACCCGGCGAGCGCCAGGTCGGTGGTCCGCTGCGGGCCGTACCGCACCGCGATGGTGTGCGTGCCCGGAGCGTCGATCAGCCAGCCGGCGCTGTACCCGTCCACGGTGATCGGCGGGCCGAGCTCGCGGCCGTCCAGGGTGGCCTGCCAACGCGGGTCGTACGCCTGCCCGGTGACCAGGTAGTACGGGTCGGTCGCCGAGTGGACGGTGACGGTCATCGCCGGCCCGCGCGAGTGCGCGATGGTGACTTCCGGGGGCTGCGCCGGCCGGGGCGGGTTGTCGCCGCGGGCGTCCCGCAGCACCAGTTCGTCCGGGGTCCAGCTGCCCAGCGGGCGGACGGTGTGCACGCCGGCGGCGAGCGACTGCCGGCCGCAGCCGGCCCAGACGGCGGGGCCCATGCTGGTGATCGGCAGCACCGGGCGCATCATCAGGTCCTGCCCGTCCAGGATGCCGACCGGGACGCACGCCTTCGCCGCCCGGGCCTTGTCCCCGGTGATCCGGGCGCCGCCGAAGTCGACCTCGGAGATGCGCAGCGGGGCGATCGGCGAGCCGGTGTGGCTGGCCAGGATGGTCAGCTTCAACTGGTGCCCGATCAGCGGGGTGAAGCTCAGCCGGGTGGTGCCGGGCCCGACGTCGCGGATCAGCCCGGGCCGGCCGTCCACGGACAGCCGCACCTTGGTGACCCAGTCCGCCAGCGGCTTGCGGTCCGCGGCGGACTGGGTGACGTCCACGTGGTCGATCACCCGTGCCCCTGCCTCGATCGTGAGCGACTGCCCGATGACCGGCGCGCCGGGGACCCAGGCGGTGTCCGGGTCGCCGTCCACGGCCTGCGAGCCGCGCAGGGTGGGCAGGTCGAACGCCCGCGAGGTGGTGCTGGCGGTCACGCCGTCGCCAGCCCCGGCGAGCACGTCCAGGTCGCGCTCGTTCAGCGTGCTGGGCCGGATGATGCCGTACAGCCGGTAGTCGCGGTCCACCGGCAGGTCGAAGTCGCGGGCCAGCGAGGTTTCCTCGTCGTCGTCGGTGGCCCCGGTGCCGCGGACCCGGGTCAGCACCACGTCCACCGGGGTGCGGTCCAGCGCGGCCTGACCGGTGCCGTCCAGCCCGCTGGCGAGCCGGGCCAGCGTCTGCGGCAGCCGGGCCACCCGGGCCAGCCGCAGCCCGGGCACGTCGACCTCGGCGATGCCGACCAGGTTGAAGCCGTCGCCCCGGGTGCCGGTGACGGTGATCTTGACCGTGTCGGTGCTGACCGGCTGGTCGAGGGTGACCGTGGCGGTACCGGTGGCGTCCACGTCGACGTCGACGGCGGTGCGGCCGACCGTCACCCGCAGCCGGCTGATCCGCACCCCGCTGGTCTGCGCGACGTGCACGGTCACCGCCGGCACCGGCTGCACGCTGTCGGTGCGGAGGGTCAGCGTCTGGCCGACCGCGCGGCCGAAGTCGCCGAACCGCCAGGCCGTGTTCGGGTTGCCGTCCACCGCGTTCTCGGCCGCGGCGTTGGCCACCGTGCCGAACGCCGAGCCGACCTCGGACGCGGTGGCCTGGCCGCCCTGCACCCGCAGCACGGTCTGCTCGTCCGGGCCGGCCAGCGCCCGGGTCGGCCCCGGGTCGGTGCCGGCGCCCAGCAGCGGGCCCTGGCTGTTGCCGAGCCGGCCGCCGACGGTGGCGCGGCGGCGGTTGGTGTCGGTGAGGACGACCCGGCCGGTGCCGGCGACCTGCCGGTCCAGCAGCCGGCCGAACTCCGCCGGGGTCAGGTCGGACAGGTACCGGAACGCCGGCTGGCCGGCCAGCAGTCCGGCGGCGACCAGCGGCGCCACCGCGAAGCCGTCCCCGTCGATCAGCACGGTGCCGGCGGCCGGCTCGGTCCGGGTCACCGACCGCGGCTGGCTCACCGCGTACCGCTGCAACGGCGGCAGGCTGGCCTCCAGCGGGGTGGACGGCGGGTACTGCGCGGAGATCGTGTTCTGTCCCGGTGCGCCGTAGTTGCCCAGCGGGCGCAGCCCGGTGTCGACGT
Organism: uncultured Actinomycetota bacterium; assembly: GCA_963714145.1. Lineage (GTDB taxonomy): Bacteria > Actinomycetota > Actinomycetes > Mycobacteriales > CADCTP01 > JBBWZH01. The sequence goes on from OY970235.1 coordinate 2,795,050, forward strand.
TCACCTGGTCCTGCATGACCTGCGGGCGGCCGCCCTGGTAGACCTCCCAGTTCACGTCGTTGCGCAGCAGCACGTCGCCGATGCCCAGGTAGCGCGCGGTGGCCGAGAGCGCGCCGGGCGGCAGGCTGCCCTCGTTCGAGCTGCACGTCGGTCGCGGCCAGCAGGTTGGCGGCGGCCGGTGAGGTCACCGGGATCACCGTGCGCACCAGCGAGGGCCGGGACAGCAGCGAGGTGGACAGGTCGTCCGGCCGGTCCTGCGACCACCGGTACGCGGCCAGCACCTCCCCCGGGATGAACCAGACCCGCTCGTCCGCCGGGCCGGTGTTCAGGTCGGTGGCGGCCTGCCTCCAGTAGTCCGGGACGTCCACAGTGGACGAGTAGAGCCGGCCGGTCCAGGCCGGGACGGTGCCGCCGGCCAGCAGCGCGACCAGCGCCAGCACCACCGCGGCGCGGTACCGCGGGGCCTTGCCGCTGGTGCGGCGGAACGCCGCCGCTGCGAGCGCCGCCAGCAGCAGCGCCGTACCGAGCACCAGCAGCGCGCCGATCTTGTTGGTGGTGCGGAACGCGCCGGCGCCCGGGACGTGGTCGAACCCCCACCGCAGCGCCCGGCCGAACGGGCTGGGCGCGGCCGGCGGGAACAGCCCCACCATGATCGGCACCGCGATCGCGAGCAGGGCCAGCCCGACCCGCCGCACCGGCCCGCGGACCACCAGGGCGGCCAGCCCGGCGGCCACCGGCAGGCCGAAGCTGAGCACCACCACCACCGGGTTGCGCAGGTACGCGGCGTACTGCGGCAGCCAGGCGCCGTTCGGGCCGCTGCCATACAGCGGCCACTGGCCGAGACCGCGCAGCGCCTCCGCGTACGAGGTGGGCCCGAAGATGCCCTCCAGCGTCTCGGAGTTGTCCACCACGACGGTGCCGGCGCGCAGCGCGAACAGCGACGGCACCAGCCAGTACGCCGAGACCGCGACGACCAGCGCGGCGCACCGGGCCAGCACGGCGAGGATCTGCCGCCAGCGCAGCCCGTCCGCCCGCCGCAGCGCCAGGACGATCACCGGCACCGCGAGGAGCTGGAGCAGCGGGACGACACCGGCGTTCATCCCGGTCATCGCGAAGAACGTCAGCGCGACCGCGGCCGGCCAGCGGTAGTTGCCGAGCCGGAGCCGCCAGCCGGCCGTTCCGGCGGGCGGCCCGCTCGGCCCGGCGCCGGTCCCGGCCGGCTGGCGGCTCGGCCGGTCGACGGTCCCGCCGGGCTGGCGGCTCGGTCGGCCGGCGGTCCCGCCGGGCTGGCGACTCGGCCGGTCGACGGTCCCGGCGGGCTGGCGGCTCGGCCGGTCGACGGTCCCGCCGGGCTGGCGGCTCGGTCGGCCGGCCGGTTCGGCAGTTTCGGCGGGCTCGGCGGGCTCGGCCGGCTGGCGGCTGCGCCAGCCGGCGGTCTCGGCGGGCTGGCGGAGCGCGCGCACCAGGAACAGCAGCTGCCAGGGCAGCAGCGCCCAGGGCAGCAGGATCGCCTGGGTGCCGCCGGCCACCACCAGGTACGGGTTGGCGACGAACGCGATCCCGGCCACCAGCGGCCCGGCGTCGTCCCGCTCCCGGTCCGGCCGCACCGCCCGGTAGAGCCGGGCCGCGCCCCAGCCGCCGAGCACGAGCAGCAGCAGCCGCAGCACCCGCACCGACAGCAGCGGGCTGAACCCGACCGCCTGGATCAGCCCGATCAGCACGGCGACCGGCACCAACCCGACGTTGAAACTCGGGAAGCCCAGCTGCGGGTTCTCCTGCCAGGCCGACAGGTAGGCGCCAGCGCTGCGCCAGGGCGCGAAGTACAGCTCCGGCTTGGCGTCCGCGGCGAACTCCCGGGCGCTGTTCCCGAACACCACCGCGGCCAGCAGCAGGACCAGGACGGCGATCAGGGTGGCCCGCGGGCTCGGCCGCGGCACCGCCGGCCAGCGGTTGCCCGGGCCGGCGCCGGCCGGGTCTACCCCCTCAGCGCGGCCGGGCGCGAGTGCGGGCAGCTCCACCTCGGTCGCGCTCATCGGGCCGGCCGACGCACCGACTCGGGGCGCCGAATCGAGGAACCCATGGCGAACCGCACCCGCTCGACTACCCCCTGAGACATCACTGCCGCACCAGCCTAGCCGCTGCACCCGGGCGCTCCAGGGCTGCTCCCCCGGCTCCGTTACCGGACGGTAACCAGGACGATTCGTCCAGTACGCTGCGTCATGTCGGGAGGGGCGCGGAGTGGTTGATCGGCCAGGCGCCGTGGCAGGTGGGCGAGCGGGCCGCCCCGGCAGCGGCGGCGGGATGAACCTGGCCCGGTCCGCCCGCGGCGGCCTGGTGCTCGGCGTGGCCAGCGCCGCGTCCAACGCGCTGGGCTACGCGCTCACCGCCGTGCTGGCCCGCGCGTTCACCCCGGCCGACTACGGCGCGCTGGTCGCCCTGCTCGGCGCCGGCCTGATCGGCTCGATCCCGGCCAGCGGCTTCCAGTACGTCGTGGCCCGGCGCACCGTCTCGCTGCGGCTGCCCCGCGACCGCAACGACCGGCCCACGCTCGTGCTGGCCATGGGTACCGGGGTCGGCCTGCTGCTGCTGACCGCCGCCGTCTCCCCGCTGGCCGCCAGCTACCTGCACCTGAGCGGCACCGGCCCGGTGATCGCGCTCGGCGCGGTGATGGTCCCGATGACGATCGCCGGCGCGATCCAGGGCGGCCTGCTCGGCCATCACCGGTTCACCGCGCTCGGCCTGCTGTACGTGGTCACCGCCGGCGGCCGCTTCGTCGCCGGCAGTACCGCCGCCGTCGCCGACTGGAACGTCGCCGGCACCATGGCCGCGCTGGCCGCTGCCGCCACCGCGACCACCGCCTTCGGCTGGCTGCTGTCCCGCCCCCAGTCCTGGCGCCACGCCGACCTCTGGCCCGACCCGGCCGGGCCGGCCGCGCCAGGCCCGGCCGGGCCGGGACCGGCCGGCAGCTGGCCGGCTCGCGCCGGGGCCGCAGACTCCTGGACGGGCGGGCCGGCGGGTGGTTCGCCGGGCGGCGCCGGGGCGGCTGGCCCCTGGGCCGGCGGACCCGGACCAGCGGATGGTTCACCGGCCGGGGCCACTGGCCCGTGGGCCGGCGGACCGGGACCAGCGGGCGGTCCCGGACCAGCGGGTAGCGCCGGACCAGCGGGGACCTGGCCGGCCGGCGCCGGGGCCGCTGGCGGGGGCTCCTGGGCCGGGGGCCCTGGAGGCGGCTCCCCGGCCGACACCGGCACCGTCGGACCGGCCGGCCCCTGGGCCGCCCATGCGCGGCTGACCGGCACACCGGTGACCGGTGCCGTCCCGGTGCAGGACGGTGCCACGCCGATCGACTGGTTCGGCGACGGGCCGCCGCCGGTGGCCGGGGCCGACCGGCCCGGGCCACGACCGGCGGACGGCGGGCCGACGGGTCGGCCAGGCGGGGCCGAGGCGGCGGACCGCACGGCACCAGCACCCGTCGACTGGTTCGGCGATGGCACCGAAACATCGACCGGCGAACCCCCCAGCGCGAACGGCCAGCCGGGCCGCACACCGGCCGGCGCCGAGCGGGTCGACGGTCCGCCGGCCGCCGGCTGGCCGCCGGGCGGCGGGACGGCCAGCCCGACACCTGCCGGCAGGACGACCGCCAACTGGCCGGCAGGCAGCGGGACGGCCGGGCCGGCACCCGCCGGCAGGACGACCGCCAACTGGCCGCCGGGTAGTGGGACGGCCGGGCCGGCACCCGCCGGCAGGACGGCCGCCAACTGGCCGCCGGGTAGTGGGACGGCCGGGCCGGCACCCGCCGGCGGGACGGCCGCCGACTGGCCGGCGGGCAGCGGGCCGGCCGGCCCGGCGCCTGGGACCGGGCCGGCCAATGGCTGGCGGGGTGAGCCCGGCGTCGGCGTGGCGGGCCAGGGCGCGTCCGGCGGGTGGGCGGGCGGCGCGCCGGGCGGTGGCTTGGCCGGTCGGTCCGTGCCGGGGCGGGGCGGCTGGTGGCGGCTGCTGCGGCTGGAGCGGGCGCTGGCCGGGGACGTGGCCCGGGCCTGTTCGGCGGTGGCCGGGGTCATCGTTCTGTCCAATGTGGACCTCCTGCTGGCGCGGCACTACCTGGACGCGGAGACCTCGGGCGCGTACGGGATCGCGTCGCTGTTCGCCAAGGCGATGGTGTGGGGGGCGCAGTTCATCGCGCAGGCCGCCTACCCCGCGCTGGCCCGGCCGGAGGGACGGCGCCGGCTGCTCGCGCTGATGCTGGCCGGCACCGCCACGATCGGGCTGGTCGGGGTCGGGCTGACCTGGGCCGCGGCCGGCCCGGTGGTGCGGGCGGCCACCGGGCAGGGCGCGGGGTACGCGGAGGCGGTCCGGCTGGCGCCCTGGTTCGCCCTGCTCGGCGTCGGCTGGACCCTCGCCCAGGCGCTGCTGCTGGCCGCGGTGGCCGCCGGCGACCGCCGCCCGGGCAGGCTGCTCTGGGTGGTGATCGCGATCGAGGCCACCGTGGTCGCCACCACCCTGCACCACTCCCCCAGCCAGATCCTGGTCGCCTGCCTGGTCTCGGTCGCCGCCTACGTGGCCGGTGCCGCCGTGCTGCACCGGCTGACCGACCCACCACCCGGGCCGGCACCCGGATCGGGCCCCGGGCCGGTCCGAACCTCCGGCGCTGTACCGGCACCGGCCGCCGGCCGCCCGTACCAGGCACACCCGGCCGCCGGCCGACCAGACGTCGGAAGCACCACCACCGGCGGCCTGGCACCCGGGCTGTCCACCGCCGAACCACCCGGCAACCAACTCCCGCCCGGCGAACCGCCGGCAGGCCCGACCACGGGTCAGCCGGCCTACGGCATCGCGCCCCGGCCGTCCACCGCCGAACCACCCGGCAACCAGCTCCCGCCCGGCGATCCGCCGCCAGGCCCGACCACAGGTCAACCGGCCTACGGCATCGCACCCCGGCCGTCCACCGCCGAGCCGCCCAGCACCCGGCACCCGCCCGGCGAACCGCCGGCGGGCCCGACCACGGGTCAGCCGGGTTACCGGGTCGCGCCGCGGCCGGGTGAGCCGGGGCCCGGGTAAGGTCGCCGGCCGTGGATTGCGGTGTGTTTGCCGAGCGGTTGCCCGGCCTGTTCCCGGCCGGCGACGTGTACGCCGAGACCCCGGTGGACCGGCGGTTCGCCGGCGTGGTCGAGCGGGTGGACGGGATGAGCACCGAGCACTCGCTGACGCTGCTGAACCTGGCGGCGTCCCTGCTCGGCCCGGACGAGACGTATCTCGAGGTCGGCTCGTACCGGGGGCGGTCGCTGGTCGGCGCCGCCCTCGGCCAGAGCCATGACCGGTTCCTGGCGATCGAGAACTTCCGCGAATTCGGGCTGGACCCGGCCCGCAGCGAGCAGCTGCTCCGGGACGCGCTGCGCGACTGGGACGTGGCCGACCGGGTCACGTTCCGCCGCGGCGACGCGTTCCGGCTGATCCCGCGCCGGGTCGGGCCGCGGCCGGTCGGCGTCTACTTCTACGACGGCGCGCACTCCAGGCTGGCCCAGTACCTGGCGCTCGGCCTGGTCGAGCCGCTGCTGGCGGACGAGGCGCTGGTGGTGATCGACGACGCGTCCTGGCCGCAGGTGGCCCGGGCCACCGCGGCCTACCTGGCCCGGCATCCCGGCTACCGGCTGCTGTTCGACCTGCGCGCCGAGCGGGCCGAGGACCCGCGCTGGTGCAACGGGGTCGCCGTCTACCAGTGGCGGCGCCCGGCCGGCCACCGCGCCGGCCCGGGGCTGGACCTCGCCTGGCGCCGGCTGGCCCACCTGTACCTGCACGAACCGGCGATGACCCTGGCCTGGCAGGTACTCCCCCGGTACCCCCGGCTGTCGGCCGCGCTGAAGAAGCTCTACCTGCACGGCGGCAGCGAGGTCCCGGCGGCCGGCCCACCAGCCTGAGCCCCTGAACCCCGGACAACGAGGCAGTTCCCGGGCACTGCGCGGGCGGCGGCCTACCGCCCAGGCTCGGCCGGGCTCACCGTCCGGGACCGCTTCGGCACCAACCGCACCGCCAGCGGCACCAACCACGGGAACCAGTGCAACACCCGCCAGACCACCGTGGTGGCCGGGCCGCGCAGGTACACCTGCAGCAGCCGGCGCCAGCGCACGTCCGGAGCGAGCCGCCGGGCCGCCCCGGCCGGCCGCCGGTACGCCAGGGCGAGTAGCCCGTTGGCCCAGCGCGGGTCGTGGTCGGTCTCGGCCCGGATGTCGCGCAGCACCGTCCAGCCCGGGTGCCGGCCGAGGTAGCGGCGGGTGGCGGCATCGACGATCGGGTACGACGAGTCGTCGATCAGCACCAGTGCCTCGTCCGCCAGCAGCGGCTCGATCACGCCGAGCGCCAGGTAGTGCGCCAGCCCGGTGTGCGCGCCGTCGTAGAAGTAGACGCCGATCGGCTCGGGCATCGCGCCGGGCCGGGCCAGCAGCGCGAAGCAGTCGCCGTCGTGCAGCCGGACCCGGTGGCCCGCCCCGTACCGGGCGATGTTCGCGGCCAGCTCGCGCCGGGACGACGCGGCCAGCATGCCGAACTCGCGGAAGCTCTCCACCGCGAGGTAGCTGCGGTCCGGGGCGTCCAGCAGCGCGCCGGCCAGCGAGCGGCCTTTCAACGAGCCGACCTCGACGTACGCCTCACCCGCCGGGAGCAGCCGGGCGGCCAGGTTCAGCACGGCCAGCTCGGCCGGCGTGGAGTGGCCGGCGACGTCCGCCACGATGCCGCCGAACCGGTCGTCGAGCGGTACCCCGTCGGCGATCGGGCCGGCGAACAGCCCGTCCAGGGCGGCGTCGAATGCTGAGGTGTCCACGGCGAAGCAGACCCTAGCCGACCGCCTATCCTCTGCGGTTGTGACCTCCAGCCGGCTGCGGTACCAACCCGGCCTGGACGGGGTGCGCGGCCTGGCCGTGCTGGCCGTGCTGCTCTACCACGCGCGGATCTCCTGGGCCCGCGGCGGCTTCCTCGGCGTGGACGTGTTCTTCGTGCTGAGCGGGTTCCTGATCACCCGGCTGCTGCTGGCCGAGTGGCGCCGGTGGGGGTCGATCGACCTGCGCCGGTTCTGGCTGCGCCGGGCCCGGCGGCTGCTGCCGGCGCTGTTCCTGGTGCTGCTCGCGGTCGCGCTGTACGCCTCGGTGCTGGCCTCGGCCGGGCAGCTGGCGACGATCCGCGGGGACGCGCTGGCCACCCTCGGGTACGTGGCGAACTGGCGGTTCGTGTTCGCCGAGCAGTCCTACTTCGCCCAGTACGACGAGCCGTCGCCGCTGCGGCACATGTGGTCGCTGGGCATCGAGGAGCAGTTCTACCTGCTGTTCCCGCTGCTGCTGATCGGGCTGCTCGCGCTGCGGGCCCGGCGCCCGGCGCTGGCCACGATCTTCAGCCTCGGCGCGCTCGGCTCGGCCGCGCTGGCCGCCGCGCTCTACCACCCCGGCGCCGACCCGTCCCGGGTCTACTACGGCACCGACACCCGGCTGCAGGCGCTGCTGATCGGCGCCGCCGCCGGTGCCCTGTTCCGCGACCGGCGCGCCGCGGCGGGGGCGTACCTGTCGATCGGCGGGCGGGACGTGCCGCTGCCGGGGCGCCGGTCGTTCGGGCTGCTCGGGCTGGCCGGCCTGCTGGTGCTGCTGGGCACCGCCCGGGACACCGCGGGCTGGCTCTACCGCGGCGGTTTCCTGCTGGTCGCCCTGGTCGCGGTCGCGGTGGTGGTGGCGGCCGCGACCACCGGCAGCGCCACCGCGCGGGTGCTGTCGGTCGAGCCGCTGCGCCGGCTCGGGCTGATCTCGTACGGGCTCTACCTCTGGCACTGGCCGGTGTACATGGTACTCACGCCGAGCCGGGCCGGTTTCGACGGCGCCGGCCTGGTGCTGCTCCGGCTGGCCGTCTCGGTGGCGCTGGCCACCGCCTCGTACCAGCTGGTGGAACGCCCGGTGCGGGCTGGCGCGCTGGGCCGGCGCTGGTCACCGGGGCGGCTGCGGCCGGCTGCGGCGGGCAGCCTGGTCGTGGTGCTGGCCGCGGTACTGGCCGGCACCGCCGGCGCCGGCAACGCCGCCGGCCCCGGCTCGACCACGGCGGGCGCTCCGCCGGCGCAGCAGCGGCAGCCCGGCGACACGGCCGCGTACCTCGTCGGCGACTCGGTCCCGTTCAACCTGCGGACCAACTTCAAGCCCGAGTACGCCCCCGGGCTGTTCGTCGCCGGCAGCACCCAGCTCGGCTGCGGGCTGATCCCGGTGCCGATCGCGCTGGACGGGCAGCCCAAGGCGCTCGACCCGCGCTGCCCACCCTGGAGCCAGGCCTGGCCGGCGGACGCCGACGCGGTCCGGCCGGACATCGGCGTCGTCTTCGCCGGTATCGGGGAGCAGTTCGACCACGTGGTGGACGGGCAGGTGCTGACCTTCGGCACGCCCGCGTTCGAGCAGCACCTGGACACCGAGCTGACCAAGGCGCTCGGCTCGCTCGGGCTCGGCCGGCGCCCGGTCGCGGTCGTCAACGTCGGTTGCCACCAGGTGCTGGACACCGGGCTGTCCGGGGACGCCAAGGTGATCAACGACGAGTCCCGGGTGCGCTGGCTGGACCAGGCCATCGCGCGGTACGCCGCCCAGCAGCCCGGGGTCAGCCTGATCGACCTGTACGGCTTCCTCTGCGCGGACGGCTACACCAACACCCGCGACGGCGTCCAGCTGCGCGTGGACGGCCTGCACTTCACCCCCGAAGGCGCCGCCATCGTCTGGCGCTGGCTCGGCCCGCAACTCATCGACCTCGCCCACGGCGACCTGACCACCCCGACCGACCCGGCGACCCCGACCACCCCGGCCACGCCGACCGCCCCGGCCACCGAGACCGACCCGGCCACGCCGACCGGGCCGGCCACCGAGACCGGTGCCAGCAGCCCGCCACCCACCAGCCCGACCGGCACCGACTCCGCGCCCGCCGGCCCGATATCCCCGCCACCCCCGACCCGCTGACCGACCGGACCGCTGACCGACCCGATCCGCTGACGAACCGGATCCGCCGACCGACCCAACGCGAGCCGCGCCCATCCCCGCCCTGCCAACGACGGCCGTACCAATCCGCGCCGCACCGACGCGCGCCGCGCTAATCCGCGCCGTACCTACGCGGGCCGTACGAATGCGCGCCGTACCAATCCGCGCCGCACCAACGCAGGCCGTAAGAATGCGCGCCGCACCCGTGCCGGGTGATGACTTCCCACCGCCGGTGACGCCCCACCGCTACCAGTGAGGCCTTCCCACCTGCGGTGATGGCGTACAGCCGCACCGGGCAGGCAAAGCCATCACCATCGGGGCACGGTCGTCACTGCGCGCCGAAAGCCCCCACCGGCGCGACGGGGCCGCGCGGGCGGAGCGTGGCTCGGCGGAGCGGCGGAGCCACGCGAGGCCGAGCGCCGGATGCGTGGTGATGACCTAGCGTCGCCGGTGACGAATCGCGTCCGCTGGTGACGACCTGAGGGCGCCCGGTGATGGCGCACAGCCATCACCCGCCGACCCAACCCGTCACCCGCCGACGGACCACGCCACCCGCGGACAGACGGCATCACCCGCGGACGGACCACGCCACCCGCCGACCCAACCCGTCACCCGTGGGTAGACCTCGTCACCCGCCGACGGACCACGTCACCCTGCACGGAAGCGGGCACGCCGAGGCGACGGCAGGCCCGCGCATCACGCCACGGCAGGGGCCAGCCGAAGCGAGGCACCGCGCGCGGTGATGACCCGGCCTCGCCGGTGACGGATCCGGTCAGCCAGCGACGCCTTAACGGCGCCCAGTGATGGCGCACAGCCATCACCCGCCGACCCAACCCGTCACCCGTGGGTAGACCTCGTCACCCGCCGACGGACCACGCCACCCGCCGGCCCAACCCGTCACCCGCGGGTAGACGACACCCGTGGGTAGACCGTCACCCCTGGGGAGACCTCGGCACCCGCGGGGAGAAGTCATCGCCGCCGGACGCGGGGGGGCACGCTGGCATGGAAGCCGGCACCGTCGAGGCGGCTGCTGGGCCGCACGGCGGAAGCTAGCGGTCCTCGTCGTCCGCGGGGTCGACGCGGACCTCTTCGGTGCGGCGGCTGGCGCCGAAGACGAACAGGCCGCCGATGCCGGTGATCAGCGCGGCGCCGGCGGCGAAGCCGGTCTCGATCTGGCGGCCCTGGGCGAGCCGGCCGCAGACGTTGCGCTGGAACACCTCCGACGGTGGGCGGGCGGCGCTGCCGCAGTTGAACATCGGGCCCTCGCGGCTCTGGATGTCGATCGGCGCGAACAGCAGCCACCCCGCGAACGCCATCATCAGCACCGCGAGCAGCAGGCACAGCCGGGCGCCGCGGTTCAGGACGAAGACGGTCCGGGTCGCCAGACGGGTCTCGGACATGCCCGCGAGCCTAGGGGCTGGCCCGGCGGGCTCCCCGGGCACCGGGTATCTGGGGGTCACCCGGTGGCTGGCCATGGGCCCGGTGCGTAGGCCTCGTTCAGCCCCGGGTCCCCCATGAACGCGCTGGTCACCGCCGCCGTGGCGGGGTAGTTGCCGTTGCGCACCCAGCCGTCCAGCAGCGTGATGATGCCCACCCGCTCGGCGGTGGTGAAGTTGCAGTGCCCGGCACCGTACGGCGCCTCGCCCTGGTAGCTGGCCGGCGCCACCGTGTAGAGCTGGACCAGGTCGCCGACCCGGCCCTTGGCCGACTGCACCCGCTGCCGGAACACCGTCTCGTTCTGCACCAGCACCAGCGGGTCGGCCTTGGTGTGCATGGTGATCGTCGGGACGGTCAGGTCGCCGGTGGGGTTGCCCAGCTTGTCGAAGGCGGCCCGGGCGGTCGGGTCGGCGGTGACCCGGATGCCGCGGGACAGCGCGCCCAGGTTCCGGTCGGTCGAGCCGGGCGCCAGCGTCTCGATCAGCGCCCGCTCCGAACTGGACACCCGCTGCGCGTAGTCGGCCTTGTCGTTGCCGGACGCGTTGCCGCCGACCCGCTGCTCGATCTCCCAGCGCCCGAACGTGCCGTAGCCCATCGCGGTGACCAGCGACTCGACGATCGCCCCGACCTGCGACTCCGGGTTGCTGCCGTCGAACCGGGCGGTCTGCGTCGGGCCGTCCACCAGGGCCGCGATCAGCAGCAGCTTGGGCACCCCGACCTGGACGCTCTTGGTCGCCGCCACGATCGCGTTGTACGCGGCGGTGAACTGCGCGACCGCCTCGTCGTACGAGGCGTAGCCGGTCAGCTTCAGCGGCGGGTAGATCAGCGTCTTGATCGCGTACGTGATGTCCAGCGCGAGATCCAGGTTGAGGTTGCCGCCGCCGAGCACGCCGCACATCGGCGCCGAACCGTCGATCCACTCCGGGTGCCTCTCGGCCAGCGTCTCGGTGACCAGCCCGCCGAGCGAGTCGCCCCAGACGTAGGTGCGGCTGGGCGAACCGACCTTCTGCACGAAGAAGTCGTGCAGCTGCTCGCCCGCCTTCACCCCGTCGGCGACCGCCCAGCCGTTGGACGCGTAGGCCGAGCCGGCCAGCGCGAAGCCCTTGGCGAGCAGCTCGCTGGCGACCTCATCGGTGGCGGCGGCCTGCGGCGCGGTGGTCACCGGGGCGAAGTCCGGTGGGGCCGGCTTGGCCTGCCGGTAGCCGTGCGAGTAGAGCAGCAGCGTGCCGTTCCACTTCTGCGGCAGCTTGATCTCGTACCCGGCGCCGTCCAGCGTGCCGGTGCAGGCGACCTTGTCGCAGCCGGTGAACGCGACGCTGTCCGAAGTGGACCGTACCGCCGCCTCCCGGTCCGCCGACGCCGACGACTTGCAGCCGGCCAGCAGCAGCGCGACCGCAGCCACCGCGGCCAGCCCACGACGCCGCTGCACCGCGGCGGGGATCAACATGCGGTGCATCCTGGCAGATCCGGCCCCGCCGCGCCGCCCCGAGCCCGGCCCCGCCCGGGTGACAAACCGGCTGGTGCACCGCTGCCGCCGCACCCTTGCTACCTGCCCGCCGCCGGAGCGGCGTTCGGCCGGGTCGGCGCGACCGCGGCCGGAGCGGCGCGGCCCGCGGGAGCGGCACGGCCCACGGCCGGACCGGCCCGCGGCTGGAGCGGCCCACGGCCAGAGCGACCCCGCCCACGGCCAGAGCGGCCCACGGCCAGAGCGCCCCCGCCCACGGCCGGAGCGGCGCGGCCCGCGGCCGGGTCACCGGATGGCCCGGCGACCCGGCCGCGCGCCGGTCAGCGTGCCGCGAGCGGACGGGTGATGCCGGCCGGGGCGGCCCGGCCGGCCGCAGTCGGCTGGTCGAACGGGCCGTGGTCGGCGCGGCACGTGGTGCCGGGTGCGGGTACGGCGCCGGCCAGCAGGTAGCGGTCGATGGCCGCCGCCGCGCACCTGCTGGTGTTGCCGAACGTGGCGTGGCCGAGGTCGTCGACGGCGAGCAGCGCGGAGCGGCCGAGTACCGCGTGCAGGTGCCGCGCCTCCGCCATCGACGTCGCCGGGTCGTGCAGGCCGTTCACGATCAGCACCGGCGCGGCGGTGCGCCGGTTCCACGGGCCGGTGTAGCGCGCCGGCCGGGCCGGCCAGGTCGCGCAGGCCAGGCCGCGGTAGAGCCAGCGGCGGCCGAACACGGGCGACACCCGGTCCTGCGCGGCCGCCGCGACCGGCCAGACCCGCTGGTCGCGGGGCAGGTTGCCGTCCGCGCACTGGTAGCTGTGGAACGCCTCGGGGTAGTTGTCGTACGGCGTGTCGGTGGGTGGGTCGGCGACGCCGGCCAGGCGGGCCAGCGCCAGCAGCGCCGACCCGTCGCCGGCCCCGGCGTGCGCCAGGGCGTCCGCGAGTACCGGGTAGTTGCCCTGGTCGTAGAGCGCCACCAGCGTGGTGTCGACGGCCTGCTGCACGGTCACCTCGCCGGGCGGCTCGGCGTTGCGGGCCGGCAGCGGGGCGACCCGCAGCCGGCGGAACAGCCGGTCGAGGCCGGCCCGGATGGCCGCGCCGGTGCGCCCCGGGGCGGCCAGCGGGCAGCGCGCCGGGCCGGCCGTCGCGCAGGCGTTGGCCAGGGCGGTCAGGCCGTCCTCGGCGGCGGCGCCGGCGCTGGCCAGTTCCGCCAGCGAGGCGGACGCCTGCAGCACCGGGTCGACCACGCCGGACAGCACCATCGCCCGGACCCGCTGCGGGAACAGGTTGGCGTACACGGCGCCGAGGTAGGTGCCGTAGGAGAAGCCGACGTACGTGGTGCGCTGGTCGCCCACGGCCGCCCGGACCCGGTCGAGGTCCCGGGCCGCGTTCTGGGTCGAGAGGTACGGCAGCAGTGCCGGGTTCCGCTCGCCGCAGGCCCGCGTGTAGGCCCGGGCGCGGACCGCGGTCTGCCGCTCCTGGGTGCCGCCGACCGGGAAGAAGTACGGGTTGCCGGACCAGAACCCCAGCTGGTCGGCGGTGTTGTCGAAGCAGCGCACCGGCGCGCTGCGGGCGATGCCGCGGTTGTCGATGCCGACGATGTCGAACCGGGCCCGCACCGCCGGGTCGAAGAGGTCGGAGGCGAACCGGACGAAGTCGACGCCGGACCCACCCGGCCCGCCCGGGTTGGTGAGCAGCGAGCCGATCCGGTGCGCCGGGTCGGACGCCGGCAGCCGGATCACCGCCAGCTCGAGCCGTGCCCCGGCCGGACGCGCGTAGTCCAGCGGCACGTCGACCGTGCCGCACTGGAAGCCGTCGTCGCAGTCGATCCAGTTGACCCCACTGGCCGACGCCGGCGCGGCGGTGGCCGCCGGCATCGTCACCACCGTCGCTGTCAGTACCAGTGCTGATATAGCAGCCGGCAGCCGCATGCGGACCTCCGAGTGATTGAGAAGACTCAATCATTCAGCAGGACGCCGTCTCCGACAAGCGAATAAGACTGCCCGAACGGCCAGCGCCGAACCGGCGGCGGCGTGCCATGCTGGGCCAGCCGACGGGGGGAGGCAGCCATGCTGGTCGTCATGGGCGGGCTGGGCGCGGCGGTGATCGCGGCCGCCGTGCGGTACGACATCAGGGTCTGGCGCCGCCGCCGGCGGGTCGGCTCCATCGAGCCGCACACGCACGGCTACCAGCGGCCGCAGGGCCCGGAGCCCGACTTTCCGATCGGCGTCTACAACACCGGCGGCGGCTGAGCACCCAGCCCACGCGCCGGGCCCGCCGGGGTTGGCGAGCACGGACCGCTTACCGCCTGCCCGACCACGCACTCTTTCACTGTTTATATCGCAGACATGACACACTGTGCAGACCAACGGAAGAGGCCCCCATGTGGGTAGTCCTGAGCCTGCTCAGCCTGCTGTGCGTGATCTTGGTGCTCGCGGGCGTCTACGACCTCAAGGTCCGCCGCCGTAGCCGCCGGGCGCGCCTGGCCAACCCCTTCGAGTACAAGGACCACCGGCAGCCGCCCTGGCAGGCGCACACCATGAGCGGCGTCCACAACATCCCCGGCGGCGTCGGCGGCAGCTCGATCGGCGGCGGCGGCATCGGCGGCGACGCCAGCGGCAACGGCGGCGGCTGACCCGCCGCACCCGCCGCAGCACGGGCCGTCGGCCGTGCGCCACCGCGCGGGGCCCGGTATGAGCCCCGGTGTCCAGTCAGTGGCCGGCGTCGTCCCAGGTGCGGCCGATGCCGATGGAGACGTCCATCGGGACGGCCAGCGTGTAGGCGCCGCCCATCTCGGTCCGGACCAGTTGCTCCACCGCGTCCCGCTCGCCCGGCGCGACCTCCAGCACCAGCTCGTCGTGCACCTGCAGCAGTAGCCGCGAGGTCAGGCCCTCGGCCCGCAGCGCCTGGTCGACGCCGAGCATGGCGACCTTGATGATGTCGGCCGCGGAGCCCTGGATCGGCGCGTTCAGCGCCATCCGCTCGGCCATCTCGCGGCGCTGCCGGTTGTCGCTGGTCAGGTCGGGCAGGTAGCGGCGGCGGCCGAGGATGGTCTCGGTGTAGCCGTCCCGGCTGGCCCGGCCGACCACGTCACGCAGGTAGTCGCGCACCCCGCCGAACCGCTCGAAGTACGCCTCCATCTGCTCCCGCGCCTCGTCCGGCGCGATCCGCAACTGCTGGGCCAGGCCGAACGCGGACAGCCCGTACGCCAGGCCGTACGACATGGCCTTGATCCGGCGGCGCAGCTCCGGGTCGACCTGGTCGGGCGGCAGGTTGAAGGCGCGGGACGCGACGAACGTGTGCAGGTCCTCCCCCGAGCTGAACGCCTCGATCAGCCCCGCGTCCTCGGACAGCGTGGCCATGATCCGCATCTCGATCTGGCTGTAGTCGGCGGTGAGCAGCGACTCGTAGCCGGGGCCGACGATGAACGCCCGGCGGATCCGGCGCCCCTCGGCGGTACGGATCGGGATGTTCTGCAGGTTCGGGTCGCGCGAGGACAGCCGGCCGGTGGCGGCCACGATCTGGTCGAACGTGGTGTGGATCCGGCCGTGGTCGTCGACCATCGGGATCAGCGTGTCGACCACCGTCTTGAGCCTGGCCACGTCCCGGTGGTGCAGCAGGTGGCCGAGCACCGCCACGTCCGGCGCCTGCTCGGACAGCCAGAACAGGGCGTCCGCGTCGGTGGTGTAGCCGGTCTTGATCCGCTTCGTCTTCGGCAGCTTCAGCTCCTCGAACAGGATCTGCTGCAGCTGCTTGGGCGAGCCGAGATTGAACTCCCGGCCCACGCTGGCGTACGCGTCCTGCTCGACGGCCTTGACCTGGGCGGCGAACTCGGCCTGCAGCCCGATCAGGTAATCCAGGTCGGCCGCGATGCCGGTCTCCTCCATCCGGGCCAGCACGCCGACCAGCGGCAGCTCCACCGCGCGCAGCAGCTCGGCGGCGCCGCGCCGGTCGAGGTCGTCGTCCAGGGCGCGGGCCAGGTCGGCCACCGCCCGGGCCCGGACCACCTCGGCCTGGGCGATCGCGGTGTCGGCCTCGTCCTCGCCGCCGTCCAGCGAGAGCTGGCCGGTCGCCGCGACCTCCGACTCCGACCGCAGCTCCCGGCGCAGGTAGCGGAGCGCCAGGTCGGCCAGGTCGAACGTGCGCTGGCCGGGCAGCGCCAGGTACGCGGCCAGCGCGGTGTCGCTGGTGACCCCCGCGATCTCCCAGCCGCGGGCGTGCAGCGCCTCCAGCGGACCCTTCAGGTCGTGCACGGCCTTGGGCTGGGCCTCGTCGGTCAGCCAGCCGCACAGCGCCCGCTCGTCGGTGTCGGTCAGCCCCTCGGCGTCGATGTACGCGCCGACGCCGCCCTCCAGCGCCAGCGCCACGCCGCTGACCACCCCGGTGCCGCGGCCGTAGCTGCCGCGCACGCTGACCCCGACCCGGTGCCCGGACCGGGCGTGTTCGTCCAGCCACTGGGCCACTTCGTCCGGCCCGAGCTGCTCGGCCTCGACGTCGAAGCCCTCCTCGGCCTCCGGCTCGACCGCGGACAGCGTCTGGAACAGCCGCTCCCGGAGCACCTTGAACTCCAGGTTGTCGAATAGCTTGTGCACCTCGTCCCGGTCCCACTGGCCCAGCCGCAGCTGGGCCGGGCCGACCGGCAGCGGCACGTCCCGGACCAGCTCGGTGAGCTGGCGGTTCAGCAGCACCCCGGACAGGTGCGCGCGCAGCGCGTCGCCGGCCTTGCCCTTGACCTCGTCCACCCGCTCGACCAGCGCGGTCAGCGAGCCGAACTCGCGCACCCACTTGGCCGCGGTCTTCTCGCCCACACCGGGGATGTTCGGCAGGTTGTCGGACGGGTCGCCGCGCAGCGCGGCGAAGTCGGGGTACTGCGTCGGCGTCAGCCCGTACTTGGCCTGCACCTCGTCCGGGGTGAACCGGGTCAGCTCGGACACGCCGCGCTTCGGGTAGAGCACCGTGACCTGGTCGTTCACCAGCTGGATCGCGTCCCGGTCGCCGGTGCAGATCAGCACCTGCATGCCCTCGGCGGTGGCCTGGGTGGCCAGCGTGGCGATCACGTCGTCGGCCTCGTAGCCCTCCACCGAGACGGTGGGGATGCGCAGCGCGGCCAGCACCTCCTGGATCAGGCTGACCTGACCCTTGAACGGCTGCGGCGTCTCCGAGCGACCGGCCTTGTACTCCGCGTACGTGTCCGACCGGAACGTCTTGCGGGACACGTCGAACGCGACCCCGACGTGCGTCGGTTGCTCGTCTCTGAGCTGGTTTATCAGCATCGAGGTGAACCCGTACACCGCGTTGGTCGGCTGACCGGTGATGGTGCTGAAGTTCTCCACCGGCAGCGCGAAGAAGGCCCGGTAGGCCAGCGAGTGTCCGTCCAGCAGAAGCAGCCGCGCGTCTGTCACGGGGCCGAGTCTAGGGTCGCCGTACGACAAGAATCCGAGGAGCCCGTTGACTGACAACCAGATCGCCGCCGACCCCACCGACCTGCCCGCCGAGCCGGCCGCGCTGGCGAGATCCACCCAGCTCACCGAGCGGATGGGCATCGTGGTGACCGACTGGGATCCGCAGCACGTGGTCGGCACGATGCCGGTGGCCGGCAACCAGCAGCCGTACGGGCTGCTGCACGGCGGCGCCTCCGCGGTGCTGGCCGAGACGCTCGGCTCGGTCGCCGCGGCGCTGGCCGCCGGCCCGACCCGGTCCGCGCTCGGGCTGGAGCTGAACGCCACCCATCACCGGGCCGCCACCCGCGGCCTGGTCACCGGCGTCTGCACCCCGGCGCACATCGGCCGGACCGTCGCCAGCTACCAGATCGAGATCAGCGACGAGGCGGGCCGGCGGATCTGCACCGCCCGGCTGACCTGCGTGCTGCGCAACGTCCCGCCGCCGCCGAGCACCGTCCCGCCGGCGTCGGGCTAGGTCCCTGTTCGCCGCCCATACTCCGGCCCCCACCAGCGGGTCCCGGCCGCGTCGCCCGGCCGGCGTTCAGGCCGATCACTGTCGCCGATCAACGGGCGGGGTGCCGGGGCGTGGGCGGCAACGGGTGGGGCGGCTACGGCAGGCGGCGGAGGCGGGCCGCGCGGGCGGACGGGGGCAGGCCGGCGCGGCCCGGCAGCCGCCGGCGCGGGACGTGCATCCGACCGTCCCCGAGCGAGTCGACCAGGCCGAGCGTGCGGCGCAGCGCGGACACCGGCGCGACCCGGCGCAGCACCAGCGGGGCGAAGCCGAGCCGGGCCAGGAACCGGTTCGCCTCCCGGCCGCCGGCGGCCACGCCGACGATCACATGGTCGACGCCCAGCTCATCGGCGTAGCTGACGGCGGCGGCCAGCAATGCCCGGCCGGCGCCGCGGTGCCGGTGCCGGGGCGCGACCAGCAGGTTGCCGACGTAGACCGACGGGACATCGGCCAGCGTGCTCACCACATCCAGGCCGAACACCGCCATGCCGAGCACGGTGCCGCTGCCCTCGTCCGCGGCGACCACCACGCGGTGCCTGGCATCCTCGAGTAGTCGCAGGTAGCGGCCGTGCGTGTCGCCGGCTGGGCCGCCGGTGCGGCGGGCGACCCGGTAGGTGTGACCGCCGACCGAGGCGCGGTACTCGGCCGCCAGCTCCGCGAGCACGTCCACGTCGGCCAGTTCGGCCGGGCGGATCCGGACGTTGCCGCGGGGCATCAGGGGCGCTCCCCTCCGGTGGTCGTGCTGGCGTCGTCCGGCCGCAGGGACGGCACGGACGTTTCCACGAGCAGAGCTCGGCGCCACCAGCGGACGGAGCGTAGTGGCCCCCGGTGACGGCCGGCAGCCGCCGAACGGGCGCCGAACGGCAAACCGCCCACGCGATGACACTTAGTAACCATCGGCCGGCCGAAGCGGACCGGCCCCGAGCCGGATTCTCCTACCTCGCCGGGGTTTGACGGCCGGCCTCGGACGGCCGTAGGGTCCGCCTGACCCCGACCCGGGAGCGCCGAGTAGAGAACGTCCCGCGACGCGGAGGCGCGGGACGGCACCAAAGGCGCCCCGGGTCGTGGCATGCCCGGGCATCCCGTCGTCGCGCCGACGGAGGTGGACACAGTGCTCGCCAACCGGGCCGGCCCGCTGTTTCTGCTGGTCGGCGGTCTGCTGGTCGGTGGACTGGTGGCCGGCTGCACGGGCCCGCCGGCCGCGCCGGCCGCGACGCCGTCGCCCACCTACCTACTGCCCAGCCGGACCGCGCGGTATCTGGAGACACCGATCCCGTCCGCCAGCGCGGTCAGCGGCTCGCTGATGATCACCGTGATGGGCCTGCGGGCGCACCTGCCCGCGCTGACCGGCACGCACGCCGAGTTCCGCGCCCGGGGCGAGTTCGTCCGGGTCCGGATCTCGGTCGAGAACATCGCGGCCACCTTCTACGACCTGCTCACCTCGCAGCAGCTGCTGCTCACCGACGACGGCGCGGCCCGCCCGCCGGACCTGCCCGCCATGGAGGTCACCCGGCAGCCGGACGACATCTCCCTCGGCGCACAGGACCGGATCGAGGTCGACCTCTGGTACGACATCCCGCGCGGCCGCACGCTGCGCGGCCTGCGGGTCACGATCAAGGACGGCCCGGCCCGCGACATCCCGCTCCCCGCCACCTGACTGCGCCCCCGCGGTCCCGAGGGGCAGCTCAGGTGGCGGCGGCGCCGCCGAGGTAGGCCTCGCGGACGGTGGGGTCGTTGAGCAGTTCGCTGGCCGGGGCGGTGCGGACCACCCGGCCGGTCTCCAGCACGTACGCGCGGTCCGAGAGGGAGAGCGCCTGGGTGGCGTTCTGCTCGACCAGCAGGATCGTGGTGCCCTGTTTGTTGATCTCGCGCAGGATGCCGAAGATCTGCTGCACGATCAGCGGCGCCAGGCCCATCGACGGCTCGTCCAGCAGCAGCAGCGTGGGCCGGGCCATCATGGCCCGGGCGATGGCCAGCATCTGCTGCTCACCGCCGGACAGGGTGCCGCCGTACTGCTTGCGCCGCTCGGCCAGCCGGGGGAACAGGGTGAAGACGCGGTCCAGGTCGCCGGCCCGGTCCGGCGACTTGCGGGCATAGGTGCCCATCTCCAGGTTCTCCAGCACGGTCATGCCGGGGAAGATGCCGCGGCCCTCGGGTGCCTGGCAGAGACCGAGGGTGACCCGCTTGTGCCCGGGGGTGTTGGTGATGTCGGCGTTGTCGAACCGGACCCGGCCCGACGTGACCCGGCGCAGCCCGGACAGCGTCTTCAGCGTGGTCGTCTTGCCGGCCCCGTTCGCGCCGATCAGGGTGACGATCTCACCGGAGTCCACGGTCAGCGAGATGCCGCGGATCGCCTCGATCTTGCCGTAGTGGACCCGCAGGTCCTCGACCTCAAGAAGCATCGGCCGGAGCCCCCAGGTACGCGTCGATGACCTTCTGGTTCTGCTGCACCTCGGCCGGCAGCCCGTCCGCGATCTTCTGCCCGAAGTCCAGCACCGCGACCCGGTCGCTGACCTGCATGACCAGGCCCATGTCGTGCTCGATCAGGAACACGGTGACCCCGGACGCCCGGATCCGCCGGACCAGGTCGACCAGCGCGACCTTCTCGGTCCGCGCTCATCCCGGCCGCCGGCTCGTCCAGCAGCAGCAGCCGCGGTTCGGTGGCCAGCGCGCGGGCGATCTCCAGCCGGCGCTGGTCGCCGTAGGGGAGGTTCTTCGCGGTCTCCTCGGCCACCCGCGGGATGCCGACGAACTCCAGCAGTTCCAGCCCGCGGGCCCGGCCGGTGCGCTCCTCGCGGCGGTGCCGGGGCAGCCCGAAGGTCGCGCCGAAAACGCTGGTGCGGTGCCGGGCGTCGGCGCCGACCTGCACGTTCTCCAGCGCCGACATGTTGTCGAAGAGCCGGATGTTCTGGAACGTGCGGGCGATGCCGTACTTGGTCACCTGGTGCGGGGCCCGGCCGGAGATCCGCCGGCCGGCGAACTCCAGCCGCCCGGCGGTCGGTGTGTAGACGCCGGTGACCAGGTTGAACACGGTCGTCTTGCCGGCGCCGTTCGGCCCGATCAGCGCGAAGATCGAGCCCTCGGGTACGGACAGGCTGACGTCGGACAGCGCCACCACACCGCCGAACCGCTGGGTGATCCCGCCCAGTTCGAGCAGCGTCGCTCCGGCCGGCGCGGTCACCGCTGACCTCCCGGGCCTGGTCGGTCCGCCCGGTCCGGGCCAGGTGGATCGTCGTCCGGCCCGACGACCAGCACGTCCGGCTCGACGACCTGGGTGGCCACGGCGCCCACCTCGGCGCCGAGCGTGCCCATCCCGCCGGTTCCCTCGGCCAGTTCGGCTCTTCGCCGCCGGGACGGCAGCAGGCCCTCCGGCCGGATGATCATCATGATCACCAGCGCGGCGCCGAAGATCAGCACCCGGTACTCGGCGAAGCCGCGGAACCGCTCCGGCAGCCAGGCCACCAGGAACGCCCCGATGATCACGCCGGGCAGGTTGCCGGAGCCGCCCAGCACCACCGCGACCAGGATCAGCGCGGACAGGATGAACGGGAAGTTGGTCGGCGTGAGCGAGATGGTCTGGGAGGCGAACAGCACGCCGGCGGCACCGCCGATCGAGGCGCCCATCGCGAACGCCCAGATCTTGTACTTGAAGGTGGGGACGCCCATCAGCTCGGCGGCGTCCTCGTCCTCCCGGATCGCCGCCCAGGCCCGGCCGACCCGGCTGCGCTCCAGCCGCTTCACCATGATGATCACCAGCACGATCATCACCAGCACCAGGTAGTAGTACGGCTTGGTGTCTAGCACGCTGTTGTAGTTCAGCGCCTTGATCGACTTGCTGCCGGGCGGGTGCGGGATCGGGCTGATCCCGCGCGGTCCGCCGGTGAACGAGTCGGCGTTGTTCGCGCTGATCCGGATGATCTCGCCGAAGCCGAGCGTGACGATGGCCAGGTAGTCGCCGCGCAGCCGCAACGTCGGCGCGCCCAGGATCACCCCGGAGACCGCGGCGATCGCGATACCGGCCGGCAGCACCGCCCAGAAGTCCCAGTGGTGCTTGGCGCCCAGGATGCCCATCGAGTAGCCGCCGATGGCGAAGAACGCGACGTAG
This sequence comes from uncultured Actinomycetota bacterium, assembly GCA_963714145.1. GTDB lineage: Bacteria > Actinomycetota > Actinomycetes > Mycobacteriales > CADCTP01 > JBBWZH01. The sequence continues at coordinate 2,816,966 of OY970235.1, forward strand.
CCGAGGTCGAGCAGGCCGGCCTGGCCGACCACCACGTTCAGCCCGATCGCCAGCAGCACGTAGACGCCGATCGGGTAGAACAGCACCGCGGACCAGTCGCTGTCCGGGGTCATGAACTTGCCGATCGAGTCCGCCGGCAGGATCACCGCGCCGACCACCAGCAGCGCGTACACGACGTACTTGCCGTACCAGGGCAGCTTCTCCCACTGCCGGCCCATCGTGCCGATCACGTCCGGCAGCGCGGGCCGCGGGATCCGCGCGGTCAACCGCGGAGCAGTCATGAGGCGACTCCCGGAGTGAGCATCGCAGCGAGCGCCAGCGAGCGAGCAGCGGAGCGCAGCCGGCCCGTCATACCCGCGCCCTGGTCAACGCCTCGCCGAGCAGGCCGGTCGGCCGGAACATCAGCACCAGGACCAGCACCGCGAACGCGATCACGTCCCGCCACTCGGTGCCGAAGATGCTCGCGCCGTAGTTCTCGATCAGGCCGAGGGCCAGCCCGCCGAGCAGCGCGCCGCGAATGTTCCCGATGCCGCCGAGCACCGCCGCGGTGAACGCCTTGATGCCGAGCAGGAACCCGACGTTGTACTGGGTCAGCTCGAAGAACGTGCCGTACAGCATCGCGGCGGCGCCGGCCATCATCCCGCCGATCAGGAACGTGGTCGTCACCACCCGGTCGATGTTGACGCCCATCAGCACCGCGGTCTCCGGGTCCTGCGCGGTGGCCCGGATGCCGCGGCCGAGCCGGGACGTGTTCACGAACCGGTCCAGCACGATCATCATCAGGATCGCCGCGACGAACACCAGCAGCTTGTCGTTGCGCACGTCGGCGCTGCCGATCGAGAACCAGCTGTCCTTGGTGAACACCCGGGGGAACCGCCGCTGGTCGCGGCCGTACCGCAGGGCGAACGCCTCCTGCAGGAAGAACGAGGCACCGATCGCCGAGATCAGCGCGGCCAGCCGGGAGGCCCCGCGTTTGCGCAGCGGCCGGTAGGCGATCAGCTCCAGCAGCACCGCCGCGCCGCCGGCCGCCGCCATCGCCGCCAGCAGCACGATGACCAGTACGCCGACGAGCGCGATCCCGGTCTGCGGGCCGGTGATGCCGAGCCCGCTCAGGGTGAACAGCGCGGCGAACGTCCCGATCATGAAGATCTCGGAGTGCGCGAAGTTGATCAGCCGCAGCACGCCGTAGACGATCGTGTAGCCCAGCGCGATCAGCGCGTAGATCGACCCGAGCGTCAGCCCGTCGACTGTCGACGGCCAGAACTGGTCGATGAAGTTCTGCACCTGCTGACTCCCGGGGTCGGTGGCAGCGGAAGAGTTCGAGTTACGCCCCGGGATGCGGGCGGGGGTCGCCGGCCGGCGACCCCCGCCCCACGGTGCGCTGTACGACTAGCCGAACCGTCCGAACGGAACCGTCAGAACGACGCCGTCAGGACGGCGTGGCGGTCGCGGTGTCGCCGAGGAAGGCGAGCTTGCCGTCCTTCACCTCGGTGACGAACAGCAGCTTGCCGGCCAGCTCACCGTTGGCCTCGAACTTGATCTGCTTCGAGACTCCCTTGAAGTCGATCGACGTGATGTAGGGAAGGATGTCGGCCGGCGTCTTCTTGCCGGCGTCGATCGCCATCAGGAACGCGGTCGCCGCGTCGAAGCCCTCGGCCGAGTAGGTCGCCGGGTCCGAGCCGTACTTCGCCTTGTAGTCGGCGGCGAACTTGGTCACGGCCGGGTCGGTCGACCCCACCGCGGACGAGCAGGTGCAGGTCAGCAGCGCGCCGTTGGCCGCCTCGCCGCCACCTTCGATGATCTTCGCGTCGAGCGAGCCGTCACCGGACAGGAACTTCGCGGTCACCCCGCCGTCCCGCAGCTGCTTGACCAGCTTGCCGGCGGCCGAGTAGTAGCCACCGAAGAACACCGCGTCCACGCCAGCCGGCTTGACCTTGTTGACCGTGCTGGAGTAGTCGGACCCCTTCGGGTCGATCGAGTCGTTCACCGCGACCGTCACGCCGTCGGTGGCCAGCTGCTTGCGCACCGCGTCGGCCAGGCCCTTGCCGTACTCGCTCTGGTCGTCGAGCACCGCGGCCTTCTTGATGCTCAGCTTCTGCGCCATGAAGTCGGCCAGGCCGGGGCCCTGGACGTCGTCGTTGGCCAGCACCCGGTGCCAGGTCTTCCAGCCGTTCGCGGCCAGTGACACGGCGGTCGCCGACGGCGAGATGTTCGGGATGCCCGCCTCTTCCAGCACCGGCACGCCGGTCTTGGACTCACCGGAGAACGCGGGGCCGATCACGCCGACGACCTTGTCCTGCGCCGCCTTCTTCGCCTGCGAGTTGCCCTGCGTCTCGTCGCCCTGGGTGTCGTAGATCTTCAGGGTGACCTTCGTGACGCCGCTCTTCGCGTTGTGCTGATCAATGGCCAGCTGCGCACCGTTGGAGATGTTGATGCCGAGCTGGGCGTTCTCGCCGGTCTGCGCGCCCATGAAGCCGAGCGTGACCTCGCCGCCGCCGGCACCGCCGCCGCCACCACCTGAGTTGCTGTCGTCATTGCTGCCGCATGCTGCCGCCCCGATGGCAAGCACGCTCGCAACGGCCAGCACCCGCCAGGCGCGGGAGACTGTGAGCTTCACGATCTTGAGTCCTCCTCCATCCGGCCCTATCCCGGATACTCCATCGACCTAGGCACCACTCGCGTGACTGCACGAGTGGGCAGGATGCCGAGGAACCTAGTGCCCTCGGCAGCGAGTTGGCAGCATAGACGCGATTTCGTTACGTGGACGCCACCGTACGCATCGTCCGGCGCGGCGGAGCGGCAACATTGCGTCAGCCGAACGGCCCAACGAGGCCCCAATGCGGGCCTAACGGACGCCTGCCGGCAGGCCCAGCGGAACCCCGACAAGACCCGCCGGCGCCCTTCGGACACCTGGAGCGGCCAGCCGGGCCGGCCGGGGCCGGCCAGTGGTCGCGCTGGTCGCAGCGCGAGCGGGCCGACGGCCGGGCGGCTAGCGGGACGAGTCGGCGGTGATGTCGAAGCCGGCGGCGAGGACCGCCTCGGCGATCGCGCGCATCGTGGTCCGGCGGTCCATCGCCGTCCGCTGGATCCACCGGAACGCCTCCGGCTCGGACATGTTGTGCTCGGTCATCAGCACACCCTTGGCCCGCTCGATGATCTTGCGTGCCTCCAGACCGCTCCTGCAGGCCGCTGACCTCCTGCTCGAGCGCGACGATCTCGGCGAACCGGGACGCCGCCATCTCGACGGTCGGCATCAGGTCCTTCTTCTGGAACGGCTTCACCAGGTACGCCATGGCGCCGGCCTCGCGGGCCCGCTCCACCAGGTCCCGTTGGCTGAACGCGGTAAGAATGATCACCGGGGCGATCCGGTCGCCGGCGATCCGCTCGGCCGCCGCGATGCCGTCCATCTTGGGCATCTTCACGTCCAGGATGACCAGGTCCGGCCGCAGTTCCAGAGCCAGTGCAACGGCCTCCTCGCCATCGTTGGCCTCGCCGACGACGGCGTAGCCCTCTTCCTCAAGCATCTCCTTGAGGTCGAGGCGGATCAGTGCCTCGTCTTCAGCGATGAGGACGCGGCGAGCGGTATCTGGCACGGGCACTCCTGCGTGGAGCGACGGACACACGCCGTCGCGGGCCGAATCGGAAGCGTACCGGTCAACCCCGTACACCTGCCCGCCCCACCCCGCCAGATACCCTGATCACGCGCCCAGCCCTCGTACTCCAATTGGCAGAGAGACGGAGCTCAAACCTCCGACGGTGTGGGTTCGAGTCCCACCGAGGGCACCGTTCCGGTCATTTCGCGAACTCTCGACCCGGGCTTGAGGGTTGCGCTGGCTGGTAGGCGGAATGTGGGTTGAATGTGGCCGCGATTGTCGATGCGGATTTCGTGGACGAGGGCTTCGACGACGGGCTTGATCTGGCGGGTGTCGGCGCTGCGGATCGCCTCGATGATCTCTGCGCACAGTGCGGCCAGCTGCGCGGGGTCGGGGGTCTGCGGGCCGGCGAGGTCGAGGATGGTCTGTAGTTCGTCGCGGCGATGGCGTAGCTCGGTGTTGCTGTCGGCCAGTGCGGTGACGCGGGTGCCGGCGACGGACTCGGGCAGGGTGCCGGCTTCGAAGGAGGACAGGTAGCGGTCGATGGCGGCCTCGTTGGTGGCCAGCTTCGCGTCGATGGCGTCGAGTTCGGCCTGCTGCACGACCTGCAGGCGAACGCGCTGAAGGTCGGCAGCCGGCTGCTGTCCGGGCTGCGCGACTTCGCCGCGCGCTACCCGGCCGTCGGCGACGTGCGCGGCAAGGGGCTGATGGCCGCGATCGAGCTGGTCACCCCCGGCACCGACCGCCCCGACCTGGCCGCCACCGCGCACCTGATGGAGGAGACCCGGCGGCGCGGCCCGCTGGTCGGCAAGGGCGGCCGGCTGGGCAACGTGCTGCGCATCGCCCCGCCGCTGACCCTCACCGAGGACGAAGCCGACGAGGGCCTGCGCATCCTCGACGCCGCCCTGGCCACCCTGCCGAGCTAGCCGCTGGTCGCCTAGCGCGGCAGGGTGCCAGGGCGCGGGCCACTACCGGGGCTTGCGGCGGGCCAGCCAGCCGGGCCACAGCCGGCCGGCGACGCGCGCGTCCAGCCGGCCGCCGAAGTGCATCGACCGCCACACGCCGCGGTAGCCGGGGGGCAGGACGGTGATCAGGATGTGCCCGACCAGCACCGGCGTCAGTACGTAGGTGGACCAGCGGTGCACCCGGACCAGCCAGACGAACGCCGGGCCGCCGTGCAGCACCGCCAGCCCCACCCCACTGCCGACGACCGCGGCCAGCCCGAGCGTGATGACGACGTTGGCGATCCGCTGCCCCGGGTCGAAGTGCCCGTCGTGCCAGCCGAACCGCCCGCTGAACACCGCGCGCGGCCAGCGGGCGAACCAGCCCAGGTCGCTGCGCCGGAACCGGGCCGTCTCCCGCAGGAACGTGCCGACCGCGCGGATGCCGAGCAGCAGGCCGGCGCCGGCGACGCCGAGCAGCACCCACCCCAGCCGGCGGTGCAGGACGGTGTCCGGCAGGCTGATGACCCGTGCCAGCGGGCTCGGGTCACCCTCCTGTCCGAACAGCAGCCACCAGCCGGTGGCGAGCAGCGGCAGGACCGTCAGGTAGATGCCGGCGTGAAACCAGCGGGTCGGCCGGTTGTAGCGCTGGACCACCTCGCCCCGCGTGCCCGCCCCGGCCGGCGCCTGCCGGGCGCCGGCCTGCGGATCAATAGCCATACCCGGTGTCGGTCGGCGTGGCGCCCGGCGCGTTGTTGCCACCCGCGCCGGTGACCATCACGGTGATCTCGGCGCTGGCGCCGGCCGGCGAGTGGTCCGCGTGCTGCAGCGTCACGCCGATCTTGTGCTCGCCCGGGCTGAGGTTCTTCATCTCGAAGCTGTTCGTCGGCACGACCGTGTACTGGTCGGTCTTCCCGTCGGCGAACACGTGCACGTGGTCCATTCCGGTGTCTGTCTTGCCCAGCTGCTCGCTGGACTGGAATTTCAACATGAACGGCGAGGTCACCGTCGCGCCGTCGGCCGGCGCGGTGATGGTCAGGGTGGGCCCGCCCCCGCCGCCGGAGCTCGTCTCGCCGGGACTCGAACTGTCCGCGCCGCACGCGGCTGCCGAGAGCAACGCGATCGTCAGCACAGCGACGTAGGTGAAACGCCGGCGCATGGGTCTCCTCCTTGAGGTCGTCCCCGCTCTTGACAGCAATACGGGCCGGGAACGCCGCCGGGATTTCATCCGGTCGGCGGGAACCCGATCAGGGTTGGCGCTCGTACTACCGCAGTGCCCCCGTTGTCGGATGAGTCGCTGCTTGCCGGAATGGCTGCCGGAGACTTCACCGCGGCCACCGCATTCGTCCGGCGCTACCAGGCGCGGGTGTACGGCCTGGCGCGCACGGTCGTCGGCAGTTCGGGGCTGGCCGAGGACGTCGCCCAGGAGGTTTTCCTGAAGGCCTGGCGACACGCCAGCGCCTACGACGCCCGGCGCGGTCCGGTGGCCAGCTGGCTGCTGACGATCACCCGGAACGCGGCGATCGACGCGGTCCGCTACCGGCACGAGGTGCCGATCGACCCCGACCTGCTGGTCGGCGTGCTGGCCAGCCAGTCCGTCGACGTCGACGGGCCGGGCGTCGCCGTGGAGACCGCCGACCAGCTGCGGCAGGCGCTGCGTGAGCTGCCCCGCGAGCAGAGCACGCCGCTGGTGCTGATGGTCTTCTATGGGTTGACCGCCAAGGAGGTCGCCGAGCGCGACGGCATCCCAGTGGGCACCGTGAAGACCCGGGTTCGCCGGGCGTTCAGCGTGCTCCGGCAGCGACTGGGGGTAGGAGATGGCTGACACACCGTCGTGCGCGGAGGTCCGCGCCCTCATCCCGGAGCTGGCTGCCGGCGTCGCCGCCGGCGACGAACGGGCCCGGGCCCTGGCCCACCTCGCCGGCTGCCGGGACTGCCGGGCCGAGCTGGAGCTGGCCACCGCGGTGGTCGACGAGTTGGTGCTGCTGGCGCCGGAGCGGGAGCCCTCGCTCGGCTTCGAGAACCGGGTGCTGGCCGCGCTGGAACCGGAACCGGGGCGGGTGGCCCGCCCGACCGTGCGCCGGCGGCTGTCGGCGGTCGCACTGCGGGCGGCGGCGCTGGTGCTGGTCGCCACGCTGGCCGGCGGCGCCACCTGGTGGCACACCGCCGACGACCGGCGGCTGGCCGCCAGCTACCGGCAGACCCTGGCCGTCGCCAACGGCCGCTACCTGACCGCGGCCAACCTCACCACCGCCACCCGCACCGACGTCGGGCACGTCTTCGCCTACCAGGGCACGCCGTCGTGGATCCTGGTCACGCTGACCGCCGCCCCGCAGTCGGGCATCTACCGGATCCGGCTGGTCACCACCGACGACCAGAGCCTCGACGTCGGGCCCTGCCTGGTCACCGCCGGCACCGGCTCGTACGGCACCGCGATCGGCGTCTCGCTCTACGCGATCCGCCGGATCGAGCTGGTCAAGTCCGGCGCCCCCACCCTCACCGCCCACTTCGCCTGAGGACCTACCGGCCGGCCGCAGGGTCCGCGGGTGGCTGGGCAGTACGGTCGGCGGGTGGACTACCGGGGGGTCAGCCTGTGGCTGGACACCTGTGGGGACGACCTGCGGCCGCGGCCGGCGCTGGACCGGGACCTGGACGTGGATGTGGCCGTGGTCGGGGCCGGCTACACCGGGCTGTGGGCGGCGTACTACCTGGCCGGGGCGGATCCGTCGGTGCGGGTGGCGGTGGTGGAGCAGGAGATCGCCGGCTTCGGGGCGTCCGGGCGGAACGGGGGCTGGTGCTCGGCGCTGTTCGCGGCCGGCCGGGCGGGCGGCGGTGGCAGCCCGGGCCGACCGGGCGGCGGCGGTCGACCTGCAGCGGGCGATGATCGAGACGGTGGGCGAGGTTGGGATGGCCTCGACTCGGCGTTCAGCGACTGGCTGAGCGCGAAGGTCTCCGCGCCCATGCTCGCCCACGCCGCCCAGCACCGGCCCGCCGGCAACATCCGGTACGAGCAGCGGAACCTGATCGACGTCACCAGCGACGCCGACGGCCGGTTCGACCTCGTCTTCTCCGGCCATGCCCTGCACCACGTACCGGACCTGCCCGGCACGCTCACCCAGATGAGCTCGTTGTGGATCCGCACGGTGGCCGCGACCGCCTCGCGTGGCGTGCAGCGGTCCTCGGCGGCGACCACTCGGGGCAGGTTGAAGTCGGTGTCCGACTCCTGGGCGCCGGAGTGCAGGTCGTTCAGCAGCACGTTGGCCAGCCCCGCGGTGGTGAAGGCCCGGCGCACCGGCGGGTCGAAGAACTCCCGCGCCGGCAGCTCGTACCCGGCGACCACGTCGACCAGGATCATCGGCGGCAGGTAGCTGTTCAGGTGGCGCTGCACCAGGTACTCCCAGACCGGCGGGGTGCGCCGGTTCCGGTGCCAGTCCGCCTCCTGGTTCCAGGCCAGGAACAGGATCGCCATCTGGTGCTGGTACCGGCCGAGCTGCGCCGCGGACGTGTACCGGGCGAGGTGCTCCATCGCGCTGCGGAACGCGGCGGCGATCGGCTCGGCTGCCGGTGCCCCTCCAGCGCCGGCGCGGCCCGGGCCGGCAGCCGGGCCGGGTCGACCACCGCGTACAGCACGGCCAGCCGGGAGCCGACGGTCGCCGGGTCGGCGCCGAGGGACACCTCGTCGACGATGTAGTCGTCGGCCGCCCACTCCGCCAGGACGCACTTCGCCGCCGCGAGCAGCCGGTCCGGGTCGCTGGTCGCCGGGTGCGCCAGCATGATCAGGCGGCCGAAGTCGTACCCCGCAGCCGGTCGAGCCGGCCCGGGCAGATGCCGACCTGCTCGGCCCAGTCCACCAGCCGGTCGTTGACCTCCCGGCCCAGCGCGGGGTCGTCCCGGACCGGGCCGGGGCAGAACAGCACTGGCTCCCCACTCCCACTGCCCGGCGTCCGAGCCGGCGGTGTCCCAAGTGGACTGTCCACACCCGACATCCCCGGGATCCGCAGCGCGGCGGTGCCGAGCCCGGTGGGCCCGCCGAGCCGGCCGGCAGCTCCCGCCACCGCGGAGGTGAGGCGGGCCAGTTCGGCCGCCACCCAGGTGTGTCGCAGCTGGACGGTGCCGGCCGCCGCCGGACCCGCTAAACGAGGGTGTATTGCTTGTTCGCCTCCGGCGGGCCGAATTGCGTGATCTGCGCGACCGCGCCGGCCGCTGAGCTGCTCGGCGTCAGGTAGAGCCCCTGCAGCCGGCTGATCCAGACCGCCCGGCCGTCCGGCAGGGTGGAGACCTGGAAGGTCTGCCACTTCTGGGTCGTCGGGGCGGAGGAGGCGCCGGGCGTCTCGCAGTCCCACTGGATCGCCAGCGCGCCGGCGAACAGGCTCTGCCTGGTGGCGATGTCCAGGCACTTGCCGCTGTTCTGGTTGACCCAGTAGTTGACCCAGCTGTTGCGGCCGGGCGTGACGCCGGTGCGCAGATCCATCGTCCAGCGCTGGTTCGGCGCACCCTGCACGCCGACGCACGGCGCCTGCTGGATCAGCGCGGCGTTGGCCGTCGAGGAGCCGGCCACCTCCAGGCACATCCCGGTGCCCACGATCCGGATCAGGAACGGGCCGAGGACCGACGCGGCGGCGGGTGCGGCGACCGCGGCCGGACCCGCCGCCGCGGCCCCGGGCCGGCCCGGCGCGCCCGCCGCCGGCGAGCCGCCGACCAGCAGCGCCGCGGCGGCCGCCGTGACGAGTACTGCGCTCCTGCGCATGGGCACCTCCGAGTCGGGAGACACGCGGCGCTCGCCGCCCGGTGATGTCTACCGGGCCGGCGACCCCGGCCCGGCCGGCACCGGACAGGTGTGGACAGCCGGGACGAACGCTCAGGTCGCGGCGCGATCCGCAGCCGGGCGCGGCGGACGGTGCCGGACGGGCCCGGCGCACGGCCGATTGCTCCGCGCCCGGACAGATCGGTACGTTGAGGCACAGACGGACCGCGGCGGCCGCAGACCACAGGGAGCCTGGGTGGCAACCGAGGGCGCGCGGGAACTGCTCCGGCAGTTGTGCGAGGACATCCGGCTGCTGCGCAGCCAGGCCGGCGGGCCGAGCCTGCGTGCGCTCGGCGTCCAGTTGCGCCTGGGCAAGAGCCAGGTCGGCGCGATCCTGAACGGCCGGATCACCCAGCCGCCGGACTGGGACGTGGTCCGCGGCCTGGTCGACGGCTGCCGCCGGCACGCCCAGAACCGCTCCCGGCTCGCCGCGCTGTCCGTACCGACCGGCATCGAGGAGTTCTGGCGGCCCCGGTACGCCGCACTTGACCACGCCTTCCGGAACTCGCCGCGGACCTCGGCCCGGCCACCCGCCGCAGGTTCCGGCGGTTCCGGCCGCGCCAGCCGAGCCGCGGGCGGCCCGGCGCCGCACCACCTGCCGTCTGCCATCCGCCCGTTCGTCGGCCGCGCCGCGCAGCTCGCCGGGCTCACCGCGCTGACCGAGCTGGCCGCCGGTGCCGGCACCGGCACCGGCACCGTGGTGATCTCGGCCATCGACGGCACGCCCGGGGTCGGCAAGACCGCGCTCGCCGTGCACTGGGCGCACCGGATCGCGGACCGGTTCCCGGACGGCCAGCTCTACGTGAACCTGCGCGGGTTCGACCCGGCCCGGGACGCGCTGGAGCCGGCCGAGGCGGTCCGCGGCCTGCTGGACGCGCTCGGCGTCCCGCCGCGGCGCATCCCCGCCGGCCTGGACGCGCAGGCCGCCCTCTACCGCAGCGAGCTGGCCGGGCGGCGGGTGCTGATCCTGCTGGACAACGCGCGGGACAGTGCCCAGGTGCGGCCGCTGCTGCCCGGCGCGCCGGGCTGCCTGGTCCTGGTGACCAGCCGCAACCAGCTCAGCGGGCTGGTCACCGCGGAGGCGGCGCACCCGGTCACGCTGGACCTGCTCACCGCCGCGGAGGCGCGCGAGCTGCTCGCCCGCCGGCTCGGCCGCGATCGGGTAGCCGCAGAGCCGGACGCGGTGGACGAGATCGTCGCCGGCTGCGCCCGGTTGCCGCTGGCGCTGGCCATCGTGGCCGCCCGTGCCGCCGCCCGCCCGTACCTGCCGCTGCGCACGCTCGCCGACCAGCTGCGGGATGCCCGGCTGGACGCGCTCGCCTCGGTCGACGACCCGACCGCCGACGCGCGGGCCGTGTTCTCCTGGTCCTACCGCTTGCTCGACCCGGCGGCCGCGCGGCTGTTCCGGCTGCTGAGCCGGCACCCCGGCCCGGAGATCACCGCGCCGGCCGCGGCCAGCCTGGCCGCCCAGCCGCTGCCGCAGACCCGGGCGCTGCTCGCCGAGTTCGGCCGCGCGAGCCTGCTGGCCGAGCCGGTGCCGGGCCGGTACGTGCTGCACGACCTGCTCCGCGCGTACGCCGCTGAGCAGAGCCGCGGTCACGACGGCCCGGCCGAGCGGCGGGCCGCCACCGGCCGGCTGCTGGACCACTACCTGCACACCGCGGCCGCCGCGGACCGGCTCAGCTATCCCGCCCGGGACCCGGTCACGCTCGCCCGGCCGGCGCCCGGCGTGTGCCCGGAGCCGTTCGCCGACGGCCAGCAGGCCCTGGCCTGGCTGCGCGCCGAGCAGGACGTGCTGCTGGCGGCGATCGACCTCGCCGCCGGCACCGGCAGCGACGCGCACACCTGGCAGCTCGCCTGGACCGTCTTCACCTTCCTCGACCGGCGCGGGCACTGGGACCACTGCCTGGCCACCCAGCGGCTCAGCCTGGCCGCGGCCCGCCGGCTGGCCGACCTGCCGGCGCAGGCCCGGGCGTACCTGCTGCTCGCCCGCGCGTACGCCCGGCTCGGCCGGCACGACGACGCGCACACCGTCCTGCAGCACGCCCAGAACCTGTACCGGCAGACCGGCGACCGGGCCGGGCAGGCGCAGACCCACCACTACCTGGCCCTGGTGCGCGAACTGGAGGGCGACTACGCCGCGGCGCTCGACCACGACCGGCGGGCGGGCGAGCTCTACCGGGCGGCCGGCCACGGGCTCGGCGAGGCGGTCGCCCGCAACGGTGTCGGCTGGTACCAGGCGCTGCTCGGCGACCACGAGCAGGCGGTCGCGAGCTGCCGGCAGGCGCTGGCGCTGTACCTGGACCACGGCGACCGGTACGGCCAGGCCATCACCTGGGACAGCCTCGGCTACGCCCACCACCACCTCGGCCGGCACGCCGAGGCGCTCGACTGCTACCGGCACGCGCTGGAGCTGTTCCAGGCCTCCGGGGACCGGCAGCGGGAGGCCCTGATCCTGATCCACCTCGGCGACACCCAGCACGCCACCGGCGACCTGGACGCCGCCCGGCGCGCCTGGCAGCACGCGCTGGCCACGCTGGAGGACCTGCGCGACCCCGACGCCGACCGGATCCGCACCAAGCTGGCCGCCCTCGGCGCCGACGTGGAGCGCGCGCCGGCCTGACCGCGGGTGGAACGGGATGGAACGCCTCCCGGGCACGAGCAGAGGAGGCGTACGTGAAAGTTCAGGCACTCGTGTTGTGCGCCGCGGCGGCGGCCTTCCCGATGGTCGCACTCGGCGAGCCGCCGCCGAAGGAGGAGCCGCACCGCGGGGCCGTGGCGGTCGTCGCGGCCGGGCCGGCGGCGGCCGGGTCAATGGCGGCGGTGATCATCGAGTGCCCGCAGCCGGTTGCCGGGCCGGCCTGCTAGCCGAACCAGACCACGGATCGAGAAGGCGTACATGGAAGCTTGGAAACTCGTCTGGTGCGGGGTCGCGGCGGCGCTCCCGCTCAGCATCGCGCTGGGCAGCCCGCCGCCGAAGCAGCCGCCGGACCCAGGGGTCGCCGTGGCCGGCCGGCTCGCGCCGATCATCATCAACTGCCCGCCGGCGGCCACCGGATCCCGCTGCTGATCGGCTAGGGCCGGTTTCACAAGGGGTCGGCTAGTGTGCTGCGTCTGAAGTTCGTCGGGTAAGTCTATTCTGGGTGGGTGGCGAGGACTGGGCGGCCGAAGGCCGCGTTGGTGTTGAGCGAGGACGAGCGGGTCACGCTTGAGCGGTGGGCGCGGCGGGCGAAGTCGTCGCAGGCGTTGGCGTTGCGGTGTCGGATCGTGTTGGCGTGTGCGGAGCCGGGGGCGGGTAACGCGCGGGTCGCGGCCGATCTGGGGGTGCATCCGGACACGGTGGGCAAGTGGCGCTCGAGGTTCGTGCGGCGGCGGTTGGACGGGCTGGTGGATGAGGACCGGCCCGGTCGCCCGGCCTCGATCGGTCTGGACCGGGTGGAGGAGGTGGTGGTGGCGACGTTGGAGGCGACGCCGCGGAACGCGACGCATTGGTCGCGGGCGTCGATGGCCGAACGCAGCGGGTTGTCGCGTTCGACGATCGGGCGGATCTGGCGGGACTTCGGTCTCAAGCCGCACCTGGCCGAGACGTTCAAGCTGTCGACCGACCCGCTGTTCGTGGAGAAGGTCGTCGACGTCGTCGGCCTGTACCACAACCCGCCCGAACGTGCGGTGGTGCTGTGCGTGGACGAGAAAAGCCAGGTACAGGCCCTGGACCGGTCGGCGCCGGTGCTGCCGATGATGCCCGGCATGCCCGAGCGGCGCACCCACGACTACGTCCGCCACGGCATCACCAGCCTGTTCGCCGCGTTCAACATCGCCGACGGAACCGTGATCAGCGAACTACACCGCCAGCACCGCGCAACCGAGTTCCGCAAGTTCCTGACCACCATCGACAAGAGGATCCCCGCCGACCTGGACGTCCACCTGGTCGCCGACAACTACGGCACCCACAAGACCCCCGCGATCAAACGCTGGCTCGCCGCACACCCCCGCTTCCACCTGCACTTCACCCCCACCGGATCCTCCTGGATCAACCAGGTCGAACGCTGGTTCGGCTACCTCACCGACCAGAAGATCCGCCGCAGCGCACACAAGTCCGTCCAAGCCCTGGAAGCCGACATCCGCGCCTGGATCAAAGACTGGAACACCAACCCAAGACCCTTCATCTGGACCAAGACCGCCGACGAGATCCTCGACTCCCTCACCCGATATCTCCGACGAATTTCAGACGCAGGACACTAGCGGCGCCAGCAGCCCCCGCGGACCCCGCGGTGCGGCAGGCGGGTGTCCGCTTTGCTCGCTGCGCTCGCTCGCTTCTTTGCTTTGGGCGCTCCCCCGCTCGGTTGACTTGGGACCGTTGCGGTGTGGAGCGGCGTGCTGTCGACCGGCGGACGCTCAGCGAGGACCGCCGGATGGAGCCGTGATCCTGCGGGACGTCGGCCTCGAGTGCGGTCACGCGATCGCCGGGCCGGCGATCTCCCGGGGCTTGGCCGGGTGATCGTCCGGTTCGGGATAGTCCGCTTGAGTACCGTGGCGGGCATGACTGCGCTGGCGCCGCGCCGGACCGAGCCTGACCTGTCGTTCCTGTTCGACCACGGCGGCCACGTGCTGCGCAGCCGGATGGCGGCGGCGCTGGCCGGGATCGGGCTGACCGCGCGGATGCACTGCGTGCTGGTGCACGCGGCGGCCGGCGAGTGCACGCAGCGCGAACTGGCCGAGGTCGGCGACATGGACAAGACCACCATGGTGGCCACCGTGGACGCGCTGGAGCGGGCCGGGCTGGCCGAGCGCCGCACCTCGAGTACCGACCGGCGGGCCCGGATCGTCGCGGTCACCGCGCAGGGGATGAAGGTGGCCCGGCAGAGCCAGCGGATCGTCGACCGGGTGCACGCCGAGGCGCTCGGCGCGCTCCCCCCGGACGAGCGCGAGGTGTTCCTGCGCGCGCTGAACCGGCTGGTGGACGGGCACCTGGCGGCACCGGTCGAGAAGGCGGTGGCCCGCCGGGCCCGGCAGCCTTCTTAGGTCTGCACTGGATCGTCTACAACGGGACTATCTGCTACGGTCCCACTCATGGACAACTCGCGTGACCGCTGGCTCGCCCTCGGGGTGCTCGCCACCGGGCTGCTGATGACGATCCTGGACGGCAGCATCGTCACCGTGGCCATGCCGGCCATCCAGCGCGACCTGGGCTTCTCCCCGGCCGGCCTGAGCTGGGTGATGAACGCGTACCTGATCGCGTTCGGTGGCCTGCTGCTGCTCTGCGGGCGGCTCGGCGACCTGTTCGGCCGGCGGCGGATGTTCCTGGCCGGCGTGGCCGTGTTCACCCTCGCGTCGGTGCTGGCCGGGGTCGCCACCGGCCCCGCGGTGTTGATCGCGGCCCGGTTCCTGCAGGGCGTCGGCAGCGCGATCGCCTCCGCGGTGAGCCTCGGCATCCTGGTCACCCTGTTCACCGAGCCGGCCGAACGGGGCCGCGCGATCGCCGTGTTCAGCTTCACCGGCGCGGCCGGCGCGTCCATCGGCCAGGTGCTCGGCGGCGTGCTGACCGACGCGCTGAGCTGGCACTGGATCTTCTTCATCAACCTGCCGATCGGGCTGGCCACGCTCGCGCTCGCCGCCCGCGCGCTGCCGGCCGACCGCGGGCTGGGCCGCGCGGCCGGCGCCGATGCCACCGGCGCCGGGCTGGTCACGGCCGGGCTGATGCTGGGCATCTACACCGTCGTCGGGGTCGAGCGGTACGGCTGGACCTCGGCCCGCACCGTGGCCTCGGCCGCCGTCGCGGCCGGCCTGCTCGCCGGGTTCGCGGTCCGGCAGGCCACCGCGGCCACCCCGCTGGTGCCGCCGCGGCTGCTCCGGTCCCGGGTCGTCGTCGTGGCCAACGCCGTGCAGGTGCTGATGGTCGCCGCGCTGTTCGCGTTCCAGATCCTCACCGCGCTCTACCAGCAGCGGGTGCTCGGCTACGGCGCCGGGCGGACCGGCCTGGCCATGCTGCCGGGCGCTGCCGCCATCGGCGTGCTGTCGCTGTTCGTCGCCGCCCCGCTGATCAGCCGGTTCGGTGAGCGGGCCGTGCTGCTGGCCGGGCTGGCGCCGCTGATCGCGATGCTCGGCCTGCTCACCCGCGTCCCGGTCGACGCGCACTACGCCACCGACCTGCTCCCGGTCATGCTGCTCGCCGGCGGCTTCGGGCTCGCCCTGCCCGCGCTGACCGGCCTGGCCATGTCCGGTGCCAGCCCGTCCGACGCCGGCCTGGCCTCCGGCCTGTTCAACACCACCCAGCAGATCGGCGGCGCCGCCGGGGTCGCGGTGCTCGCCACCCTGGCCGCCGCCCGGACCGACACGCTGCGCTCCGCCGGCAGCGAGGCCGCGGCCCTGACCGGCGGCTACCACCTGGCCTTCGCGGTCGGCGTCAGCCTGCTCGGCGCGGCCGCCGCCGTCGCCGTGGCCGGCCTGCGCCCGGCCCGGCCGCCCCGGCCCGGCGCCGGAGCGGTAGCTGCGGCCGACACCGGCCGCACGTCCGGCCGACCTGGAAGCACGGTGCCGGCCGACCTCGCGGTGCGCGCGCCGGCCGGCTGCCGGGCCGGGTAGCGGCGGGCGGGTTATGCCATTTCGGCCGGAGGCGGGGGTGCATGGGCGGATTGGTTGTCTCGATGCCCGGACGGATCGGATAGTGACCTGGTCCGCGCCCTACCGGCCAGTGTCGGCGTGACTGGCCGCACGCCCGCTGGCCTGGAGGTATTCACCCTGGCGAGGGGAAGTTCATGACTGTCGCCGCAGCAACCGCTGCCCAGCTGATGGAGCGGGACGGCTTCGTCCCCTTCGACGACGTGGTGCCACCGCACCTGCTGAAGCTGCTGTCTGAGGGCGTCGATGACCTGATCGAGCAGTCCCGCGCGCTGAAGAAGAGCACGTACGAGTTCCAGCTGGAGGCGCCCGGCCCCGGCGGCGGCTGGGCCGCGCGGGCCGCCGACAAGGAAGGCCTGCCCGGCAAGCTGCGGGTGGTCGGCCGGGCCCACGACCACGCGCCGAAGATCGCCGAGGTGGAGCGGGAACTGCGGCTGCAGGAGCGGTTCGTCGGGCCCACCTTCGGCAAGATCGGCTACCTGCACAACGTGTTCCTCTGGGCCAAGCCGGGCGAGGTCGGCTCGCACAAGCCCTGGCACCAGGACATGCTGTTCGTCCCGCCGGACTTCGACCCGGAGACCATGCAGGCCTGCACGATCTGGGTCGCCCTGGACGACGCCGACGAGGGCAACGGCTGCCTGAGCTTCCTGCCCGGCTCGCACCGGGAGCGGACGGCCTACCAGCCGGAGGGTCGGGCCGACGAGCTGTTCGACACCCCGACCGAGCCGGCCCTGGACATCGCCAAGCACTGGCCGGACCTGACCCCGGTGGTGCTGCCGCGGCCGGCCGGTTCCGGCGTCATGTTCACCGGCTACACCGCGCACATGTCCACCCGCAACAACAGCAAGCGGGACCGCCGCGCGGTCAGCTTCGCCTACCGCCTACCCCGGTAGGCCGCCGGCGGCCGTCGCCGGCGCATGCCGGCGGCGGCCGCCGTGCTGGTAGGCCGCCGGGGTCATAGGCCGCCGGCCGCCGGGATGGGATCAGGGCCGGCTCAGCGGTGGTGGTAGCAGGGCACCAGGCCGCGGGCGGTCACAGTGCAGCGGGCGTTGAGCACGGCGGCAGCGACCGCCCGGGTCAGGACGTCGGCGGCAGCCGCGTGCAGGTCGACCAGCCAGCGCGCCCGCTCCGGCCGGCCCGGGCCGGCGACCGCCCCGGTGGACAGCGCGAAGACGATGTCGCCGTCGAACAGCGAGTGCGCCGGGCGGATCGCCCGGGCCAGCCCGTCGTGCGCGGCTCCGGCCAGCTTCCACGCCTCCGCCCGGTCGATCGCGGCGTCGGTGGCGACCACGGCGAGCGTCGTGTTCAGCCCCGCCGCGACCTCCGGCTCAGCCGGCCCAGCCGCAGCCTCGGCCGGCTCGGCCGCGGGCCCGGCCGGCGGGCCGGGGCAGTTCACCGGCGTCTGGTCCAGCTCGCCGGGGGCGAACCAGCTGGCCGCGTACAGGTTGCCGGTGTGCGGGTCGACGGCCGAACCGAACGAGTTGACCACCGCCAGGGCGGCGACGGTCGAGTCGCCGACCGGGCTGCTCCAGGTGCCCACGCCGCCCTTGATCGCGCCGGCGAACGCCCCGGTGCCGGCGCCGACCACACCCTGCTCAACGGCCGCCCCGCTACCGGCCCCGTCCCCGCTGCCGGCGGCCTCGGCGGCGGCATAGCCCATCGCGGCGTCCGGGCGGGCGGTGAAGTCGCCGCCGCGGCCGAGGTCGAACAGCGCGCTGGCCGGCACGATCGGGACCCGCTCGCCCGGCCCGGTGCCGACCGGGAAGCCGCGCCCCTGCTCGGCCAGCCAGCGCATCACCCCGTCCGCGGCGGCCAGGCCGAAGGCGCTGCCGCCGGCGAGCACCACCGCGTCGATCCGGGGCACCAGGTTGCGCGGGTCCAGCGCGTCGGTTTCCCGGGTGGCCGGCCCGCCGCCGCGCACGTCCACCGCCGCCACGCAGCCGCCCGGTGGGCAGAGCACGACGGTCACCCCGCTGAGCCAGCCGTCGCCCACCCGCTGCCGGTGGCCGACCCGGAGCCCGGCCACCTCGGTCAGGCCGCGGCTCACCGGCGGTCACCCCGCCCGGCCCGCAAGCACGTCACTGGTACCCCTTCGACATCAGCCCTTGGAACCGGCCAACCCGGGCGCACCGGCCGACGCCTGGTACGGCGCCAGCAGGTCGTCCACCCGGCCGGTGCTGATCTCGGTGGCCAGCAGCCGGCCGAGCAGCGGGGCGAGGATCACCCCGCTGTGGCTGACCGCCTGGTAATAGCCTGGCAGGCCGGCCACGCCGCCGACGTTCGGGTACCCACCGGCCGGCAGCACCCGCCAGCCGATCCGCCGGCCCCGGACGGTGGCCCGGGCCAGCGCCGGGATGACCGCGCTGGCCCGGCGCAGCAGGTCGGCGGCCAGCTCGGCCAGGGCGACCGCGGGCACCGGGTTCGGTTCCGCGGCCAGCCGCTGGTCGACCTGCTCGGAGCGGGCCACCGCCCGCCCGGGGCCGTCCGGCCGGATGCTCACCTGGGTGCCGCCGTGCACGATGTGCCGCACCGGGTCGCCCGGCGCGGCCAGGTCGAGCAGCAGGCCGCGGCTGGAGGTCACCGGCGCCTCCGCCCCGGCCAGCGCGGCCACCTCGGCGGCAGCGGCACCGGCCGCGTTGACCACGACGTCCGCGCCGACCCGCGCACCGCCGGCCAGCCCGACCTGCCAGCCCGGGCCGTCCGGCCGCAGCCCGATCACCCGGGAGCCGGTGCGGACCCCGGCGCCGGACCGGGTCGCCTCGGCCAGCAGCCGCCGGGTCAGCGCCGGCGCGTCCACCCACCCCTCGTCGGTGGCGTGCAGCAGCTGCCCGGCCGCCGCCGGCCCGCCGACCGGCGCGGCCAGCTCAGCGTCGACATCCGCCACGTCCCGCCAGCGCAGCGGGTAGCCCCACTCGTGCAGCTGCTCGGCGCGGCGGGCCAGCCGCTCCCGACCGTCCTCGCCGGCCCACAGGAACGAGCCGCACAGGTGCAGCCAGGGCGCGCTGCCGAGCCGCTCGGCCAGCCGGGTGTGCTCGCCGATGCCCTCGTGGTTGAGCCGGAAGTAGTGGTACGGGTCCTTGTCGAAGGCGCTCAGCCGGGCGAAGCTGTGCCCGGTCGCGCCGGAGGCCGGCTCGCCCGCGTCCAGCACCAGCACCTCGGTGCCGGCCTCGGCCAGGTGGTACGCGACCGCCGCGCCGACCACACCGGCGCCGATGACCACCGCTGAGGTCACCGGGCCCGGCCACCCTCCAGCACCGGCTCGGCCGCGCGGTCCGGGCCCACCCGGTCGCCGACCGGCTCGGCCAGGTCCTCGGTCCACGGGATCACGTCCTGCGGTACCGGTAGCCGCGGCCGGTTGCCGCCGGTGAGGTTGACCAGGATCGGCGCGTCCGGCTCGATCTCGCCGCGCTGCCGAGACGCGATCAGCCCGGCCACCGCGGTGGCGCTGGAGTAGCAGATCTGCAGCCCCTCCAGCTCCTCGACCAGCCGGTGCGCGGCCCGGATCTCCTCCGTCGTCACGGCCAGCACCTGCCCGCCGGTGGACCGGCAGATCGTGTTGATGTAGGGGTACGCCTGGGTCGGGTCGCCGCGCAGGATGGCTTCGGCGATCCCGGTCGGGTTCGGCACCACGTACTGCCGGTCCAAAGTGGACATACCGGCGGCGTAGGCGCGGGCCATCGGGCTGCAGGAGTCCTGCTGGACGCCGACGAACGCGGGCAGCTCGCCGAGCCGGCCCAGCGCCCGGTACTCGACCGCGCCCTTGTACGCGCCGAGCAGGCCCATCCCGCTGCTGATCGCCTGGAACACGTACCGCGGCGGCACCGGCAGCTGGTCGAACGCCTCCAGGTACGCCAGTTTCAGGCCCTCCCGCCGGGCCGGGTTGAAGAAGCCGCCCTCGAACAGCATGCCGCGCGCGGCCGAGAACCGCTTCGCGTACTCGCCGGCGGCGACGAAGTCCGAGTCGATCAGGTACGTGTGCACGCCGGGGTGGTCGGCGTAGGTGAGCCGGGTCAGGAAGTTCGCCCCGACGAACACGTGCAGGTCGAACCCGCCGAGCAGCTCCGCGGCCCGGACGTAGGCGGTCGAGCTGTTCCCGGTCGAGGCCAGCGCCAGGCTGCGGACGCCGAGCTCGGCGAACCGGGCCAGCGCCACCGAGGCCATCCGGTCCTTTGTGGACCGGGTCGGGTTGGCCGTCTCGTCCTTCACGAACAGCGCGGACAGGCCGAGCTTGCGGCCCAGGTTCTCGGCGTGCACGCAGCCGGTGTTGCCCTCCCCGGTCCAGCGCAGCGCGGACCGGTCGCGCACCGGCAGCAGCCCGGCGTACCGCCGCAGCGGATCCGGGCTGTCCACAATGGACACACCAGCCAGGTCGTAGATGGCGTCCATCGCCCCGCCGCAGTGCCGGCAGCGCCACCGGGTCAGCACAGTGTCCGGGGCGCCGCAGAGCAGGCAGCACCACTCGTAGCCGCCGCCGTCCCCGGCCCGGCCGGCCATCAGCTGCTGGTATTTCAGCTCGAGCATGCGGTCTCCTGGGGATCAGGGTGAGATCGGGTGCGCCCGCCTGGCCAGCTCGGCGCGCACCGCGGTCTTGTCCGGCTTGCCGGCCAGGGTGAGCGGGATGTCGGCCAGGAACGTGACGGTGCGCGGCTCGCCGAGCGGGCCGACCTTGTCCCGCACGGCGGCCCGCAGCTCCGCGGCGGTGACGGTGGCGCCGGCCCGCAGCACCACGGCGGCGTGCACGGCCTCGCCGGTGCGGGCGTCCGGCAGGCCCACGGCGGCCGCGCGGTGCACCGCCGGGTGGCTGGTCAGCGCGTCCTCGACGGTGATCGTGTAACAGTGGCTGCCGTCCACGATCACCATGTCGCGCAGCCGGTCCAGCAGGTAGAGGTAACCGTCGGCGTCCAGGTAGCCGACGTCCTGGGTGTGCGACCAGCCGTCCCGCACGGTCCGCGCGGTCAGCTCCGGCTGCCGCCAGTAGCCGGCCATCAGCAGCGGCGACCGGACGCACACCTCGCCGATCCCGCCCGGCCCGAGCACCCGGCCGGCCTCGTCCCGGATCTCGATCTCGACGTCCGGGCGCGCGCGGCCGGCCGAGCGGAGCAGCTCCGGCCGGCCGGCGCCGTGGTCGGCCGGCTCCAGCGCGGAGATCATCTTGGTCTCGGTCTGGCCGTAGCTCTGCAGCAGGATCGGGCCGAGCCGGGCCACCGCCTCGGCCACCCGGGCCGGTGCCGCCGGCGCGCTGTGCAGGATCAGCAGCCGCAGCCGGGACAGGTCCACTGTGGACAGCTCGGGGTGGTCGAGCAGCCGGTACAGCTGGGTCGGCGTCATCATCGTCGCGGTCACCGACTCGCGCTGCATCGTCCGCAGCAGCTCGCCGGGCTCGAACTCGTCCACCAGCAGGCTGGTGCCGCCGTTCAGCAGCATCGGCAGGACGCTCGGCGCGGACATCCGCAGGTACCGGCCGGGGTAGAGCATCCGGCAGTCCGGCGCGGTGAACACGGCGGTCTCGGCAGTGTCCCGGGTCGCCTCGGCGGCCCAGAACGCGGCCAGCGCACCGACCCGCTCGAACGTGAAGCAGGCCGCCTTCGGCGCCCCGGTGCTGCCACTGGTGTAGACCAGTTCGGCCGGGTCGCCGACGGCGCCGCGGGGCGGCAGCGGCTCGGCCGACTGGGCCGACGCGAGCGCCGCGAGATCCTCCGCCAGCGGGCTCGGGCCGAGCGCCAGCACCCGGCGGACCGCCCCCGCCGGCAGCTCGGCGAGCAGCTCAGCGGCCGCCCGCGCGCTGGTCGACGGGTCGAACACCAGCATCGTGGCGCCGGTGTCGGCCAGCACCCGGCGCCGCTCGGCGAGGGTCCCGGCCGGGGCGATCGCGCTGTAGTACCCGCCCAGCAGTTGCACCGCCAGCGGGGTGAGCAGCGTGCCCGGCGTGTTCGCGGCCAGCAGCGCCACCCCGGTACCCGGCCCCACCCCGTACCCGGCCAGCGCCCGGGCCAGCCGGAACACCTCCGCCCGCGCCTCCCGGTAGGTCGTCACCCGGTCGCCCCGGACCAACGCGACCCGGTCGCCGTGCCGCTCGAACGCCGCCAGCAGCAGCTCCAGATGCCCGGCCGCGACCCGCGGCCCCAGGGTGGCCACCCGGCCCTGCGCCATCGTCCCCATCCCCGGCTCCTCGTGCGTCAGGGTGCCCACGAGCCGCCCCGCTGGCGGACATCTGGCCCAGCTCCACCCACACTCACCCCCGGCCGGACACCCGAACAACCCTCACGCCCACCCGGTAATAGCTCGGCCGAAAGAGGGCATAACCGACCCGCGCCGGCGGAGCGGGATCCGGCGCCGGCGGCCCGGCCCGCGGCGCTCCCGCCGGACATGGCCGAGCTGGGTTCGCTGACCTCGCTGCCGGTCGGCCACCGGCGGCCGCGCTTCGAGGCGCCGCCGATGGCCTGATCAGCCGCGTCCCGGCGCCGGGACGCCGACCCGGGGCGATCGCCCTGGGTGAACCGGGGTGCCGGGGCGGCGGCGGGGCGGGCAGGGTGGCGGGATGGGCGCGGACTTCGGGTCGCCACCCTGCTCGGCCGGCTCGGCTGGTGCGGCGTCAAGCAACGTTCGGCAGGTAATCGCGGACCTCACCCGGCCGGACGAGCGAGCCGGGCTACGACGTCGACGTCTCTGGTCAGGGCACTAGCAACCGGCGGCAGGCCGCCACCCCCGGGGACCGGGGTGGCGGGCGGCCGGGGCATCCGAGAGGATCAACGTTGTTGCTGCGGAACGGGGGTTTGCCGGTGGTTGGGGACGGGCGGGCGGGGGGCCGGCCAAGCGCGGAGACGCTGCGGGACGCTCGGGCCAGGTTGGGGTTGACCCAGGCCGAGCTGGGCGAGCGGATCGGCCTGGACGAGCGCACGATCCGGAAGGCGGAGCGGGACCCGGCGTCGGTGGGCGCCGTGACCATGGGCCGGATCACCCAGGCGCTGGGCGGCGATCCGGTCGCGCCCAGCCGGCCGGGCCTGGCCGGCCTCCCCCGGCTCACCCCGCCGGCTGAGCCCGCGTCACCCGGCCCGGCGACGGGCGGCCCGGCGCCCGGCGGCCCGGCGCCGGCGGGCGGCAGCGGCGACGCCGGCCAGGCGGACCAGCGGCCGAACGGCGAGCAGGCGGCGGGCGGTCTGGCGGGTGCCCCGGACGCGCCGGGGCGGGCGGTCGGCCCGGTCGGCCGTGGCACCGACGAGCCGGCCGTCAGCACCGCGGCCGAGGCGCGCCGGCGGGCCGGGACGATGATCCGGGAGCGGCGCGAGGCGGTCGGGCACAGCGCGCGGTCGTTCGCCGCGCTAGCCGGCGTCAGCCGGACCACGCTGGCCGCGATCGAGGGCGGCGCCGGCGACCACCGGGACGACACGCTGCTGCTCGTGCTGGACCGGCTGGAGTTCGCCGGCTCCGAGCGGGACCAGCTGATCGCGCTGCTGCACGGCCTGCCGAACCCGCGCCGCTACGCCCAGCCGGTGCGGCTGGAGGCGGCCAGCGGCGCGCTGCTCGGCCGGGACGGGGACCTGCGCCGGGTCGAGGAGCTGATCGCGACCGGCCCGCTGACCACGATCACCGGGCCGGCCGGGGTGGGCAAGACCCGGCTGGCGCTGGAGATCGGCCGGCGCCGGGCCCGGACCGGCGAGGTGGTGCTGGTGCAGCTCGCGGCGGTGAGCGAGCCGGCGGCGGTGCCGCTGAAGATCGCGGCGCAGCTCGGCATCACCGACAGCGGCGAGGACAGTCTGGACGGGGCGATCCTGCGCCGCTGCGGCACGCTCGACCTGCTGGTGCTGGACAACCTCGAGCAGGTGGTCGAGGTGGCCCCGTTCATCGGCCGGATCGCCGAGGCGTCGCCGGGGCTGCGGGTGCTGATCACGTCCCGGGTCGCGCTCGGCCTGGGGGCGGAGCTGATCTACCCGCTGGCCCCGATCCGGGTGGCCGGCCCGGAGCCCGGCGCCGGCGGGGCCGATCCGGACGGCTACTCCCCCGCGGTCGTGCTGTTCCTCGCGCACGCGGCCCGGTACCGGCCCGGCTGGACGCCGTCCGACCGGGAGGTGGAGCTGGTCCGGGCGATCTGCACGGCGCTGGACGGGCTGCCGCTGGCGATCGAGCTGGCCGCGTCCCGGATGCGGGCGCACGACCCGAGCACGATCCTGACCAGCCTGCGGGCGCCGCTGAAGGTGCTCCGCTCGGACCGGCGCGACCTGGCCGAGCGGCACCGGGCGATGACGCTCGCGCTGGACCCGAGCTACGCGATGCTCGGCGCCGCGCCGGCCCGGCTGTTCCGGCTGCTGTCGGTGCTCGCCCCGGACTTCTCCTTCGACCTGGCCGCGGACGTGACCGGCCCGGCCGGCGCCGACTCGGTGCTGGACGACATCGAGGAGCTGGTCGCGGCGAGCCTGCTGGCGGTCCGGTTCGCCGCCGACGGCACCGCCCGGTACGGCTGGCTGAACGTGATCCGGCACTACGCCGCCGACCTGCTGGCCGAGCTGGACGGCCCGGCGGAGGCGCAGGCCGGCTGGCAACGGTACGCGGCGAGCATGGTCGAGCTGGCCGAGCGGGCGGAGCCGGAACTGACCGGCGACGACCAGGTGGCCTGGCTGGAGCAGCTGGAGCAGCAGAACGACCACCTGCGCGCGGTGTCCGACCGGGAGTGGGCGGTCGGCGGCGACACGGCGGCCCGGCTGGCCGCGGCGATGTGGCGGTTCTGGTACATCCGCGGCCACTTCACCGAGGGCATCCAGCGGCTGCGCCGGGTGCTGTCCCGGCCCGGGCTGGCCGACCTGGCCACCCTCACCACCATCCGGCACGGCCTGGGTGCGCTGCTGTACATGCAGGGCCACGACCCGGACGAGGCGGAGGCGACCTGGCGGGCCGCGCTGGCCGGCTACCGGGAGCTCGGCGAGCGGCGGCGCGAGTCCTCGATCCTGGCCAACCTGGGGATGATGGCGCAGTACCGCGGCGAGCTGGAGCAGGCCGCGGTCGCGTTCACCGAGGCGCTCGCGGTCGCGGAGGAATCCGGCGACCCGCGGGCGATCGCGGTCGCGCTGGCCCAGCTCGCCTCGCTCGCCACCCAGCGCGGTCAGCTGGCGACCGCGATCCGGCTGACCGAGCGTGGCGTTGCCACCTTCGCCGACCTGCGCGACCGGCAGTCGTTCGCGAACATGGTCGGCAACCTGGGTGAGATCTGGTACCAGGTGGGCGACTTCGGCAAGGCCGTCGACCTGCTGGACGAGGCGTTGGCGGTGTTCGACGAGACCCGCGACCCGATCTCGCAGGGCGACGTCTACTGGCTGCTGGGCCGGATCGCGATGGAGGACGAGCGCTGGGACGAGGCCGGCCGGCGGCTGGCCGCGTCCGCCGACCTGGCCCAGCGGACCGATCAGCGCTGGGGTGTCGCCGCCTGCCAGGCGCTGCGCGCGGTGCTGGCCGCGCGGGCCGGCGACCCGTCCGCGCTGGCCCTGGTGGACGAGGCGATCAGCATGCAGCGCTCGCTGGAGCACGAGCCGGGCCTGGTCGACGCCCTGGTCGCCCGCGGCGAGGTGCTGCTGGTCCGGGGCGAGCGGACGGCTGCCGCGCGCACCTTCGCCGAGGTGATCGAGCAGCCGGACATCAACCAGGCGATGCTGCGCAACGCCGCGATCGGACTGGCCGAGGCGTCCGAGCCGATCGACCCGGCCGCGGTCGAGCGGCTGACGGCCGGGCTGTGCGCCGGCGGGCACCGGCTGCCGGACTCGGCCCGGCGCCGGCTGGACCGGGTCGCCGTCCGGTCCGATAGCGGCCGGGCTCAGTCCGGTCCGGCACCGGCCGCGGCCGGCGAGCCCGGCGCCGGCCCGCTGGACCGGGTGATCGAGCTGGTCGAGAAGCAGTTCGTGATCGACAGCTGACCCCGCCGTCCCACGCCGGCCCCCTCGTCGGCCCGGCCGGGCCCGCTGCCGGGCCTACCGTCAGGCCCGCTGCCGGGCGGGCGGTCCGGGCCGGGCGGGCGGTCCGGGTCGGGCCCGCCGCCGGGCGGGCGGTCCGGGATCAGCGCCTGGGCGGCCCGGGCGGCGTCGATCGCGGCGGCGAAGTCGTCCGGCCGGACCTCGGCGCCCGGCCAGCGCTCCAGCGTCCGCAGGCAGGCCTGGTACGCGACGGTGGCCAGCTCGCCGCCGGACAGGCCCGCGCCGAGCGTGCCGAGCGCGGCGAAGTCGAGGCCGGCCCGGCCGGGCAGCCGCGGCGGCGTGTGCCCGGCCAGGATCGCGGCGCGGGCGGCGGCGTCCGGCAGCGGGAACTCGATGTGGTCGGCGATCCGGCGCCGGAACGCCTGGTCGTAGTTGCCGGGCAGGTTGGACGCGAACAGCACCAGCCCGTCGAACGCCTGCAGCTGCATCAGCAGCACCGCCCGGGTGATGTTCAGCGCGGTGTCGTACGACTGGTGCAGCGCGGTGGCGCGGCGGCCGAGCACCGCGTCCGCCTCGTCGAACAGCAGCACCGCGGCGCGGTCCCGGGCGGCGGCGAACACCGCGGTGAGGTTCTTCGCGGTCTCCCCCGCGTACTTGGACTCCAGCTGCGCGTAGTCCACCACCAGCAGCGGCCGGCCCAGCTCGGCGGCCAGCACCCGGGCCGCCAGCGACTTGCCCGAGCCGGACGGGCCGACCAGGTTCAGCGCCGTCCCGGTCCGGCCGGCGAACCCGGGGATCTCGTCCAGCCCCCAGGTCCGCAGCACGTCCCGGCGCTCGATGGCCCGCACGTTGCGCTGCAGCCGGGCCCGCAGCTCGGCCGGGACGATCAGGTCGGCCCACCCCACCCCGGGCCGCTCCACCAGCTCGAACAACGGCCCCGCCGGCCCCGCCGGCTCAGCAAGCCCAGCCGGCTTAGCAAGCCCAGCCGGCTCGGCAAGCCCAGCCAGCCCAGGAAGCCCAGTCGGGCCCGGGTCGGGCGGGCTGGAACCGGGCCGGCCCGCGACCGGCGGGGCCGCGCCGGGCCGCAGCAGGTCGATGCGTAGGTCGGCCACCGGGCGGGGCAGCTGGGCCGGTTCGCCGAGCAGGCCCGCGACCAGTCTCCCGGCCGTGCGCCAGGTTCCGGTGCCCGGTCACCGAGACCCGCCGCAGCGACGTGCGGGACGGCGCGTACAGCGACTCGAACCGCAGCACCGGACCGGGTGCGTCCGGTAGCAGCGGGCCGCCCTGGCCGGCCGGTTCGTCCGCACCGTCCCGCAGCAGGACGTGCGAATAGCCGGCCAGGGCGGCCGCCGGGAGCCGGCGGCTGACGAGCGGGACGACCCCGTCCACCGGATCACTGGACAGATACAGGATCCGTGGCACCCCGTCCGCCGTCGGGTTGGTGGATTCCGCCGGCCCCCTCCGCCGGGCCGCCGGTTCCCGCCTCACCCGAGCTCCACCAGGAACGGGTCCGCGCCCACCTCGCCGGCCAGCCGCCGCCGGTCGTCCCGGGTGACCGGGAACTCCTCCTCGGCGCAGACGCCGCGCAGCAGCCGTAGCACCAGCCGCCAGCGGGCCGCCTCGTCCAGGCTGGCCTGCGCCATCGCCTGGTCCATCGCGCGCCGCACCTCGTCGCGGTGGATCAGCCGGGCGGTGCCGTGCGCCAGCACCAGGAACAGGTCGTGCAGGCGGGCGTTGCTGAGCGTCGCGCAGATCCGGTGCAGCCAGGCCGCGAGCCGGTTCAGGAACCGCTCCATGAAGTCGCTCAGCCCGCCGCGGAACTCCACCCAGCGGCGGCGCAGCCACTCGAAGAAGTTCACGGCCGCAGGCCGGAGCCGGCCGCCCCGGACCGGTCGGCCACGTCGTCGGGCCGGAACCGCCAGACCCGGGCGCGCGGCGAGGACGCGACCGGCCAGCGCCGGCTGTCCCGCTCGGACATCGTCGGCAGGTCGACCATGATCTCGTCCACGATCCGCGGGAACGGCTCGCCGCTCTCCCGGTGCAGCACCACCAGGCCGGGCCGGCCGTCGATCCGGTCCTGCACGACCGCGACCTCGGCGGCATCCGGGCCGGCGCGCCGACCGGACCGGAACGCCTCGGCCGCGGCGTGCCGCACCGTCTCGGCCAGCACCAGCGCCGCCAGGTCGCCGGAGTCGCCCAGCAGCCGGCGCAACCCCGCCCGCAGCGTGTGCCACTCGGTCGCCACGTTCCGCCAGGCCCGGCGCAGCGGCAGGTCCGCCGCCGGGTCCCGGGCCACCGGCAGCACCGGGCACAGCTCCCAGCCGTCCTCGGTGCGGATCACACCGGCCAGCCCGGACCCGTCCAGGTCCCAGTCGAACGTCCACTGCGCCCGGCCGTGCCCGTCCGTGCTGGTCAGCTCGCTGGCCCGGACCGCCCCGGCCGGCCCGGAACCGGCCGCGGCACCGCCGGCCGGGCCGGACCCCGCCGACCCGGGACCAGCCGGCCCGGGACCCGCTGGCCCGAGCCCGGCGGCGGCCGGCCGGAAGCTGACCTGGACCGGCAACCGCGGCGGGCACCCCCGCACCGCCACCAGAAAGCCACCCGGCCAGCGCGCGGCCCGCGCCTGCAATCCCCCGCGACCGGGCTCGATCTCCGTCATCCAATCACCCCAGCACCCCCGGACGCCCTGATACGTCCGCCACGGATCAGAGTCGCCCACGGTGGCCCAGCCGGACCGGAACGGATGGTCCAGTTACCGGCCCAGTCCGGACCGGAACGGTCCGGCCACCGTCCACAGCGGACTCTCAGCGGCGGCACAGGCTCGGGACAGCGGCGGCCCGGATCGTCAGTCCTGCGCGGGCGGATCGCCGCCCGCCGGACCGGAGGAGATCCGATGGACGAACAGGGACGGGGCTGGGAGCGCGGCACCGAGCAGGCCGGCGAACCAGGCAACCTGGCGCCCACCGACAGCCCGGGCAGAGCCGCCGACGCCGGCCCGACCGCCGGGGCGGCCTATGGCAACGCCGGGGCCTACGGCAACGCCGGGGCCTACGGCAACGCCGGGGCGGCCTACGCCGCGGCGGCCGGGTATCCGGGCGGCCCGGTCGGCCCCGGGGGCGGGATCGACCCAGGTGGCGGGACCGGCGGGCCACGACGGAAACGGCCGGTCCGCACGGCGGTGGTAGCGGCCGTCGCCGCGGCGGCGGTCGCGGTGGCCGGTGGGGTGGCGCTGGCCGCGACCCGGGACGGCTCCGGGACCAGCGCGCAGTCCGGGCCGGGCGCCGGCGGCGGGCCCGGCGGGACCGGCGGCGGCCCGGGCGGCGCCGGTGGCCTGCTCGCCGCGGTGGCGCACGGCGAGGTCGTGGTGGCCGACAGCTCGGGCAGCTACGTGACCCGGCTGGTGCAGACCGGCACCGTCAGCGCGGTCAGCGCGACCAGCATCACGGTCCAGAGCGCGGACGACTACACGGTGACCTACACGGTCGCGGACGGGACGTCGGTCGACAACGGCACCGACGCGATCGGCGACGTGGCCACCGGCCACACGGTCACGGTCCTCGCGTCCACCGACAAGGCGGCCGTCACGGTCAGCGACCAGAACCTCGCCTCGGCCAGCGGCATCCCCGGTGGCGACGGCCAGAACGGCGGGCAGGCGGGCACCGGCGGGACGAGCTGACCCCTGCCACCTCGGCGGCAGCACCCGGTTCGGCCGACCACCCACCGGCTGACCAGCGGGACGAATGAACCACTACCCGGGCCGCCGCGGCGGCACTCGGTTGAGCCGACCGGCCGCCGACTGATCGGAGAGGACGCGCAACCATGGCCACGTCAACTGTGGCGGACCCGCCCGGCAGCACCCGGGCCACCGCGCCGGCCGGCCCCGCTCGCCGCGGCGGCTGGCCGGGCCGGCTGACCGGGCTGGCCCGGGGCCCGGCCGGCGACCCGCGCTGGGTCCGGCCGGCGGTGCTCACCCTGCTCGCCGCGACCGCCCTGCTCTACCTCTGGGACCTGGGCGCGTCCGGCACGGCCAACAGCTTCTACGCGGCGGCCGTGCAGGCCGGCTCGCAGAGCTGGAAGGCCTGGTTCTTCGGCTCGCTGGACCCGGCCAACTTCATCACCGTGGACAAGCCGCCGGCCTCGCTCTGGCTGATGGGGCTGTCCGCGCGGCTGTTCGGCTTCAACGCCTGGAGCATGCTGGTGCCGCAGGCGCTGGCCGGGGTGGCGTCGGTCGGGCTGCTGTACGCGGCGGTCCGGCGCTGGTCCGGCCCGGCGGCCGGGCTGGTCGCGGGCGCGGCGCTGGCGCTCACCCCGGCCGCGGCGCTGATGTTCCGGTTCAACAACCCGGACGCGCTGCTCACGCTGCTGCTGGTGGCCGGCGGGTACTGCCTGGTGCGGGCGATCGAGTGGGCCGGTACCCGCTGGCTGCTGCTGGCCGGCGCGGCGCTCGGGTTCGCGTTCCTGACCAAGATGCTGCAGGGCTTCCTGGTGCTGCCGGCGTTCGCGCTGGTCTACCTGGTCGCCGCGCCGGCCACGCTGGGCCGGCGGATCTGGCAGCTGCTGGCCGCCGGTGGGGCGGTCGTGGTGTCGGCCGGCTGGTGGGTGGCGATCGTGCAGCTGTGGCCGGCGGCGTCCCGGCCGTACATCGGTGGCTCCACCGACGGCACCGTCTGGGACCTGGTCTGGGGCTACAACGGCCTCGGCCGGCTCACCGGCGGCGGTGCCGGAGCCGGTGGCGGCGGCGGGGCGGCCGGCTCCAGCTTCGGCGGGGCGACCGGGCTGACCCGGCTGCTCGGCAGCGAGATGGGCGCCGAGGCGTCCTGGCTGCTGCCGGCGGCGGTGGTGGCACTGGCCGCCGCGCTGTGGACCCGGCGGCGGGCGCCGCGCACCGACCTGGTCCGCGCCGGGCTGCTGCTCTGGGGCGGCTGGATGCTGGCCACCGGCCTGGTGTTCAGCTACATGCAGGGCATCGTGCACCCGTACTACACGGTCGCGCTGGCGCCCGGGATCGCCGCGACGGTGGCGATCGGCGGTCGCGAGCTCTGGCACCACCGCGACAGCTGGACCGGCCGGGGTGGGCTGGCCGCGGTCGTCGGTGCGGCCGGCGGCTGGGGCGTGGTACTGCTCGGCCGCGACGCCGGCTGGCACCCGGAGCTGCGGTACGCCATCGCGGTGCTGACCGCGCTGGCCGTGGTCGGGCTGCTGGTCCCGCCGGCGGCGGCCCGGCGGGTCGGCGTCGCCGCGCTGGTCGCCGGGGTGCTCGCCGGCCTCACCGGTCCGGCCGCCTACGCGGTGGCGACCGCGGCCACGCCGCACGCCGGCTCGATCCCGAGCGTCGGTCCGGCCAGCGCCAGCGGCGGCTTCGGCGGGATGGGCGGGACCGGCGGCCCCGCCGGCTCCACCTCGGCAGCCGGCTCCACCTCGGCAGCCGGCGGCTCGACCTCGGCAGCCGGCTCGACCGGCGGCGGCTCGGTCGCCAGCCTGCTGGCCGGTGCCGGGACGACCTGGTCGGCGGCCACGGTCGGCGCGCAGTCGGCGGCCGAGCTGGAACTGCAGAGCGGCACCGCGGTGATGGCGATCGGCGGCTGGAGCGGCAGCGACGCGGCCCCGACGCTGGCCCGGTTCCAGCAGTACGTCGCCGCCGGCAAGATCCACTACTACGTCTCCGGCGGCGGGGGTGGCGGCGGCCGGGGCGGGGGTACCAGCAGCCAGATCGCCACCTGGGTGGCGGCGCACTACACCGCCACGACGGTCGGCAACCAGACCGTCTACGACCTGACCAAGGCGACGTCCTGACCGAGCCGACGTCCTGACCGAGCCGCCAGGCCCCACCACAGAGGTGGGGCCTGGCGGCAGGTCAGGACGGGGTGGTCCAGGCGGTCGCCCGGTCGGCCGCGACCGGCAGCCGCCGCAGCGCCCGGACGGTCCAGACGGTGACCGCGATACCGGCGATCGCGGTCGCTACCGTCTCGGCGACGGTGAGCCGGTGCGCCATCGGGTTGCCGACCTGCTGGTCGTACCTCAGCAGCCCGACCAGCTGGTATCCCAGCGGCAGCGGCGCGAGCAGCGCCAGCGCGTGCGGCAGCGCCGGCCCGGGCCGAGCCCAGCCGAGCCGGACCGCGACCGGGTACGCCGCGGCTGCCAGCACGAACGCGATGCAGATCAGGCCGACCGTGTCCAGCACCGGCAGCACGGTGAAGTCGCGCTCGACGAACTCCAGCACGGCCGAGGCGGCCACCACCACGACCGGCAGCGCGACCAGCCAGCGCCTGGCCCGGACCGGTGCCGCGCCGCGGTAGAAGGCCAGCGGCAGCACGGCGAGCACCAGTTCCGCCGCCAGCACGTAGCACGTGTACGGGTCGATCCAGCCGTAGACCACCAGCGGGAGGATCACCCCGACCGGCGCGAGCAGCGCCAGTGTCTGGCCGGTGCGGCGGTGTCCGGTCACCAGCGCGACGAACGCCGCCACCCAGAACAGGGCACTGTACGTCTGGAACAGGGACAGCGGATCCGTCACCAGACCGCCGTACGTCAAGCCCTCGGGCCACCGCGGCCGCCACGGCAGCAGACCGGCGACCCAGAACGTCCGGCCGATGGTCACCAGGCCGATGGCCGACTGCACCAGCAGCCCGATCAGCGCGGCCAGCCGCAGCGCGCGGCCCCAGGCGACGTACCGCGCCGGCCCACCGCTGCTGCCGGCGCGCAGCCGCACCGCCAGCCCGGCGACGCTGGCCACCTCCCGCCAGCTCGGCCGGCCGTACTCGGCGAGGTAGGCGGCCCGGCCCGGATCGCCGTCGAGCATGCCGTCCATGAAGGTGGCGACCATCTCGTCCGCCCAGATCGAGCGGTAGGACGCCGGCAGCAGCCGCAGCACCCGCCGGTACCGCAGCTCCAGCGGCCGCATGCCGACTGCCCCGCCCCCGTCCCGACCGCCCCCATCCCGACCGGCGCTGGCTCGGCCTTCGCCGACTTGACCTTCGCCGTCCCGACCGACGCTGGCTTGACCTTCGCTGTCGCGACCGGCGCTGGCTCGGCCTTCGCCGACCTGACCTTCGCTGTCGCGACCGGCGCCGGCTCGGCCTTCGCTGTCGCGACCGGCGCTGTCCCGACCGTGGCCGTGGCTACCGTCGCCGTCCTCGGCGCGCAGTCCGCGGCCGGTCATGCCAGCCCTCCGGCGCTCGCCGGGCGACCGCCGCTCGCGCGGCGCTCACCGCCGGCCGGGCGCCAGGCGCGCAGCCGCTCGGAGGCCGCCTGGACGTTCGCCGCCTGCCGCTCGGTCTCCGCGACCAGCGCGTCCGCCCCGCCGTCGGTCAGCCGGAAGTACCGCCGCAGCCGGCCCTGCGCGACCTCCTCGCGGTCCAGCTCGATCAGCTGGTCGGCGACCAGCCGATCGAGCACCCCGTACAGCGTGCCTACCTTGAGCCGAACCCGGCCGCTGGACAGCTCCGCGACTTCGCCCACGATCCCGTAGCCGTGCCGGGGCTCGTCGAGCAGCGCGGCGAGGATGAAGAACGCCGGCTCCGTCAACGCCTGATGTGCCATGCCGCCCAATATATCGGGAGACAGAGTATTAGGCCACAGCGACTATTGGACGGCCTGCTGGATCGCCCGCCAGGTCTCGGCCACGTGCCGGGCCTCGGTACGGGTGCCGCCGATGGCCAGCCGGAGCGTGTAGCGGCCGCGGACCCGGGTGTGGGTCAGGAAGATCCGGCCGCCGGCGTTGAGGCGGCGGTGCAGGTCGGCGGTGGGTTCGTCGGTCGGCCCGGCCAGCCGGAAGCAGACCAGGCTGAGCGGGTGCGGGGCGACCACCTCGAAGCGGGGGTCGGCGGCGACCCGGCCAGCGAAGTCGGCGGCCAGCGCGACGTGCCGGCGGATGTGCGCGCGCAGCCCCTCCGCGCCGTAGCAACGCAGCACCGCCCAGAGCTTCAGGGCGCGGAAGCGGCGGCCGAGTTGCGGGTGCCAGTCCCGGTAGTCGATCACGGCGCCGGAGTCGGAGTCGGCGTTGCGGAGGAACTCGGGCAGCACCGAGAGCGCGCCGACCAGCGGGGCCCGGTCGGCCACGTAGAAGGTGTCGCAGTCGAAGTTGGTGAGCAGCCACTTGTGCGGGTTCATCGCGTACGAGTCGGCGAACTCGGCCACCCCGGCGTGGATCCAGCGGAACTCCGGGCAGACTGCGGCGGCCCCGGCGTAGGCGGCGTCCACATGCAGCCAGGCGCCGTACCGCCGGCAGATCGCGCCGATCTCGGGCACCGGGTCGATCGCGGTGGTCGAGGTGGTGCCGACGGTGGCCAGTACCAGGGCGGGCGTGGCGCCGGCGGCGGCATCGTCGGCCAGCAACCGGGCCAGCCGGTCCGGGCGCATGGCCAGGGTCGCGTCGTCCACCTCGACCAGGCGCAGCGCGGTCTCCCCCAGCCCGACCATCCGGACCGCCTTGAGCAGCGCCGAGTGCGCCTCCGCCGAGCCGTACACGGTGTACCGGCCGGAGCCGACGCCGGACCGGCCGACCTCGCCGCCGCTGGCCCGGTGCAGCGCGGCGAGCAGCGCGACCAGCGTCGCGGTGGACGCGGTGTCCTGGATGACGCCGCCGCCGGAGCCGGTGGACCGGAACCGCTCGGGCAACCCGATCAGCTCGGCGAACCAGTCCAGCACGTGGGTTTCCAGCTCGGTGACGGCCGGCGAGGTGACCCAGAGCATGCCCTGCACGCCGAGCCCGGTGGAGATGAGGTCGGCCAGCACGGCCGGCCCGGACGAGTTCGCCGGGAAGTAGCCGAAGAACCGCGGGTGCTGCCAGTGGGTCAGCCCGGGCACGATCACCCGGTCCAGGTCGGCCAGCACCGCGTCGAACGGCTCCGGTTGCTCCGGCGGGTGCGCCGGCAGCTGCGCCCGCACCTCGCCCGGCCGCACCCGGGCGGCCACCGGCAGCGACTCGACCCGCTCGTAGTAGTCGGCGATCCAGTCGATCACCTGCCGCCCGTAGGCCCGGAACTCCGCCCCGCTCATATGCCCCGGCACCGCCGGATCGAGCCCCGGCACCGCCGGGCTGAGCCCCGCCGCCGGATCGAGCCCTGGCGCCGCCGGGTCGAATCCTGGCACCGCCGGATCAAGCCCTGGCGCCGCCGGGCCGAGCCCCGCCGCCGGGTCGAGCCCCGGCACCGCCGGATCAAGCCCTGGCGCCGCCGGGCCGAGCCCCGCCGCCGGGTCGAGCCCTGGCACTGCCGGGTCGAACCCTGGCGCCGCCGGATCGGGCCGGGCCGGCGGCGGGTTGAGCTCGGCCGGGTTCGGGTCGTCCACGCGGCGGTGATCAGACGGCACCTGCCGCACGTTACCCGGACGGCGGCTCCGGCCGGCGGATCACGCGCGGCCGGCCCTCCGGGACGCCGCAGCCGAGGTGGCGGCTGGTCTGGCCGGGTGGCCCTGGCGGAGGCGGCCGGGCTCGCCGGCTCCTACCGGCCCACCACCCGTCGCCGCCGAACGGGCGGCTCGGTCAGGTAGGGGTTTCGTAGCGGTAGCCGTAACCGCGCAGCGTGCTTATCTCCGCGCCGGTCAGGCCGCCGGCGCCGAGCTTGCGGCGCAGCGCCATCACGTGCATGTCCAGCGTCTTCGTCGAGCCGTGCCAGTTCTCGTCCCAGACGTCGGCCATCAGCTGTTCCCGGGTCAGCGCCCGCCCGGCGGCGGCGGCCAGCACGAACAGCAGGTCGAACTCCTTCGGGCGGAGCGGTACGTCGCGGCCGTCGACGCTGGCCCGGCGGGAGGCTGGGTCCACCCGCAGCCGGTCGACCTGCACGGCCGGTGCCGGCGCCTGGCCGGGGCTGCCGCGCCGCAGGTGGGCCCGGACCCGGGCGATCAGCTCGACCAGCCGGAACGGCTTGGTCAGGTAGTCGTCGGCGCCGGCGTCCAGGCCGAGTACGACGTCGATCTCCTCGGTCCGGGCGGTGAGCATGACGATCACGGTGTCCGGCAGCGCGGACCGCAGTTGCCGGCAGACGGCGGTGCCGTCGATGTCGGGAAGGCCGATGTCGAGCAGCACCAGGTCGACCCCGCCGGTGCGGGCGATCCGATCGAGCGCCGCCCGGCCGGTGCGGGCCCAGTGCACCTGGTGCCCCTGCGCGGCCAGTGCCTCGGCGAGCTGGTCGCCGATGGCCGGGTCGTCCTCGACGAGGAGCAGCTCAGCCACGGTCCGAGTATGCCCCGCGACACAATTCACCGGCTCACGACGGCCAGGCTCACCGTGGCCCCGGCTCACGACGGCCCGGCTCACCGTGGCCCCGACTCACCGTGGCCCCGACTCACCGTGGCCCCGACTCACCGTGGCCCCGACTCACGATGGCCGAGCTCACCAGGGCCCCGACTCACGATGGCCGAGCTCACCAGGGCCCGAGCTCGCCAGGGCCCCGGCTCTCCATGGCCCGGGCTCACGATGGCCCGGGCTCACCAGGGCCCGGGCTCACCAGGGCCCGAGCTCACGATGGCCACTGGTTCAGCAGGACGGTGACGACCGGGCCGGGCCCCGGGTTGCTCACTGTCAGCCGGCCGCCGATCGACTCGGTGAGGTCCCGGGCCAGCGACAGGCCGATCCCGGTGCCGCGGGCGCCCGGGTCGCCCCGGCGGAACGCGGCGGCCAGGGCGGTCCGGTCGAAGCCGGGGCCCTCGTCGGACACCTCGATGGCCAGCGCTCCGGCGGTGGCCCGGATGGAGATGGTCACCGCGCCGGCGCCGTGCTGCAACGCGTTGCTGACCAGCACGTCGAGCACCTGATGCAGCACCGCGCCGGTGGCCGCGGCGGGCGCCAGGTCCGGCTCGGACTCGATCCGGACCTCGCGGCTGCCGGCCAGCTCGTGCCACCGCTGCTGCCGGGCCTGCCCGACCAGGGCCGCCAGGTCGATCGGCTCGACCGGGGCCAGCGTCTCCCGGGCCCGGGCCAGCAGCTCGTTCACGGTCGACTCGACCTGGTCGATGCGGTCCAGCGCGGTGCGGATGGTCGCCGTCGGGTCCGCGCCGGGCGCCAGCGCGGCCCGCTCCAGGCCGAGCCGCAGCGCGGTCAGCGGCGTCCGGATCTGGTGCGAGATGTCGCTGGTCAACGCCCGCTCCCGGTCCAGCAGCGCACCGAGCCGGCGGGCGGTGCGTTCGAGCGCGCGGCCGGCCTGCTCGGCCTCGTAGATACCGGACCCACCGGCGCGGACGGTGAAGTCCCCGGCGCCGAGCGCGTCGGCGGCCCGGGTCAGCTCCTCCAGCGGCGCGGCGATCCGGGCCGCGCGCTGCCAGGCGACCAGCGCGGCGAGCGCGAGGACCGCGATCGCGAGCGCGATCATCCCGCCGATCGTGGCCCAGGTCCTGGTGAGCACGGAGTCGTAGGAGATCGCGGCGCGGACGATGAGATCCTGCCGGCCGGTCTCGACCGGGACGGCGACGGCCAGTTCGCCACCGGAGAGCTCCTCGTGCTCGGCCCCGTCGGCCGCGACCGCCGCCACCGCACCGCTGCGCGCCGGCCCGTCGCCGGCCAGCCGCTGGCCCGATCCGCCGTAGGCCGCGACCCGGACGCCGGGGCGGCGGGGCTGCGGCAGCGTGAGCGGGCCGGCGCCGGCCGCGGCCGCCGCGCGCAGCCGGGCGGCGGCCCGGACGGCCTCGCCGGACAGCTGGTCGGTGGTCTGGTCCCGGTAGAGCCGGCTGGCGGCAACCGCCAGCGGCACCGTGAACAGCGTCACGGCCAGCATCGTGACGAGCAGGATCGCCGAACCCACGGCGCGGCGGATCCGGACCGGCGGGCGCGGGTCCGGCACGGACGCGCCGACCGGGAGCGGTGCCGGCCCGGACGGAGCGGCGGCAGCGGACGCGGCCGGGGCGGGCGGCGGCGACGGGCTGGCCGCGGGCGGCGGGCCGGCACCTGTTGACCGTCGGCTGACCTTGCGGTTCCGGGACGGTGACCGAGCCGAACCTAGCGTGGTCGATGGCGCCGCGGGCCCGCCGCGGCGCCTGCGCCAGATCCGCCGCACCCGCACCTCCCGAGGAGTCCTGGTGGCCCAACCCAGCATTGGGGGCAACGGTCCCATGGCGTCATCCCGGTGCGCGGCCTGATGCCCGGGGTAGCGGCCGCGGCGGGTACCGCGATGCCGGCACCGGCCGCCCGGCCGGCGCCGCACATCCGGCCGCTCGGGCCGCTGCTGCCCGCTCCGCCCCCGCGGACCACCGGGCACACCGGGACCGCCGGGCACCCTGGCACCGGCGGGCACGCTGGGGCCGGCGGGCACGCTGGGGCCGGCGGGCACGTCCGGCCGGCGCGGCACCCGCCCACCAGGATCCACGACGTCAGCCAACTGCCCCCCGAGGTGGTGCACTCGCTGCGGCAGGCGACGCCGCTGGAGAGTCCGTGGCTGGCCGCCGGGGTGCTCGCGGCCGGCGGGTTGCTGGTCGCGGTGTGGGTGGCCGGTGCGGTCCGCCGCCGCCGGGCCGGGCGGCGGCTGGCGCATCCGGCGCTCACCCGGGTCGGCCTCGGCGCCGCGGTCACGGTCCTGGGGCTGGCCGGGACGCTGCTGGCCGTCAACAGCTATGTCGGCTATGTCCCGACCACCGCCGCGCTCGGCAACCTGCTCATGGGCAGGTCGCTGGTACCCGCGGGCTCCGTCCCGGCCGCGCCGGCGCCGCGCGCCGCGGTCGGCTGGCCGCACAGCCCCGCGGCCGCGGCCCGGA
This sequence comes from uncultured Actinomycetota bacterium, assembly GCA_963714145.1. Lineage (GTDB taxonomy): Bacteria > Actinomycetota > Actinomycetes > Mycobacteriales > CADCTP01 > JBBWZH01. Next base: position 2,855,499 of record OY970235.1, read on the forward strand.
CCCGGTTGGCGACCGCCCCGGCCACCCCGGCCGACACCACCGGCTCACAGATCGTCCAGCTCCGGATCGGCGCGCCCGCGCTCGGCGTGCCCCGGTCGCCCACCTTCGTCTACCTGCCGGCCGGCTACACCGACCCGCGCAACGCCGGCGTCCGCTACCCGGTCGTCTACCTGATCCACGGCTACCCCGGGCAAGCCACCGACTGGCTGGTGGCCGGGCGGGCCCAGCAGGCCGCCGACCTCGTCCACCGCGACGGCCTGACCGGCCCGATGATCCTGGTCTTCCCGACGGCCAATGGCGGCTGGCTGCACGACTCGGAGTGCCTGGACGCGGTCGGCAACGGGCAGAAGCTCGAGACGTACCTGACCCGCGTGGTGGTCGAGACCATCGATCGGACGTTCCGCACTGTTCCGGACCGCCGGGGCCGCGCGATCGGCGGCATGTCATCCGGCGGCTACTGCGCGCTCAACCTCGGGCTGCGGCACCTGCGGACGTACGCCACGATCCTGTCCTCGATGCCGTACGGCGACCCCGGCCGTGGCCCGCTGCGGCACATGCTCGGCGGCAGCCTCGCGCTGTTCCACGCCAACAGCCCGAGCTGGTACCTGAGCCGGATGCCGTTCCCGCAGCCGGTCGCGGTCTTCCTCGACGCCGGCACCGACGACCGGACGACGCTGGAGACCGCCCGGACCATGGCCCGGGACCTGGCCGCCCGCGGCGAGTACGTCGCGCTGCGACTGGCGCCCGGGCTCGGCCACACCTGGCGCGAGGCCAGCGCCGAACTGCCGTACTCCCTCGTCTTCGCCAGCCAGCACCTGACCCGGGCGGTCGCCGCCTGACAACCACCGCACCCGGTCACCGCGGCCCGCCCCGACCCCGGGGGACCCTGCCGGCCCGCGACCCCGGCCGATGACTCCGGCCGCCCCCCGACCCGGACCCGAGCCGGCCCCTGACCCCGGCCGACCCCCGACCCTTGACCCCGGCCGGCGCTCGACCCCGGACGCCAGCCGGCCCCTGACCCCGGCCGGCCCCCGACCCGGCCGCCGCCGACCCACCCGGGACCGACCCCGGCGCTGCCGACCCACCCGGGACCGACCTGGCGCCCGCCGACCCACCCGGGCCCGTTCCGGCCGTCGCCGACCTGGCCGGCCCGGTGCCCCGGCCGCTGACCTGGGCAATCCCGTCACCTCGACGGTCCCGTGACCGGCTGCCGTGGCCCTGCCGGCCGGTGCCGGCGGCCGGCTCGTACCGTAGCCGGATGAACAGTCGCCGGCGCCGCGTGGCCCCGGTGATCGTCGTCGCCGTGCTCGTCGCGGCCCTGGGCTCGTACTGGCTGGTCCGCTCGACCAGACCGGCCGGTGCCGGTTCGGCGGTGAGCGCGGGCGAAACGGCCGGGTCCCAGTCCGGGTCCCCGTCCGGCCCGGCGCCGGCCACCGCCCCGGCGGTGACCGCCGCGCCGGGCGGGCTGCGCGTCCTGCGGCTGCCGTCGCCCGGGTCGGGCCGGCCGCGCGAGGTGTGGGTGTACCGGCCGCCCGGGGTGCCCGACTCGGCCCGGCTGCCGGTGCTCTACCTGCTGCACGGCTACCCCGGCAATCCGGGCTCGTTCTTCAACGCGCTGGCGATCGGGCCGATGCTGGCCAGGTTCGTCGGGTCCGGCGGGCCGCCGTTCGTGCTGGTCCTCCCGGAGGGCGACGGCGACACCCATTCCGACTCGGAGTGGGCCGATTCGGTCGACGGCACCGACCGGATCGAGACGTTCGTGACGTCGGTGGTCATCCCGGCCGTGGAGGGCAGCAACCGCCGGGACGCCGCGCGCCGCGCCGTGGCCGGCTTCTCGATGGGCGGCTACGGCGCGATGAACCTCGCGCTGCGGCACCGGGACCTGTTCGGCCAGGTCGCCGCGCTCGCCGGGTACTTCTCCGTGGACGACCCGGACGGGGTCTTCGGTGGCCGGCCGGGCGTCGTCGCGGCGAACAGCCCGGACCGCGACCTCCGGGCCGCCCGCGGGTTGCGGATCCTGCTCTCCGACGGAACCGACGACGACCAGTCCGTAACCCAGGGGGAGACGCAGCGGTTCGCCGGGCTGCTCGGGTCCGCCGGGATACCGGCGACGACCCAGCTGGTCCCGGGCGGCCGGCACGACTCGGCCTACGTCCGCCAGGAGCTGCCCGCCGTGGCGGCGTTCCTGGCCACCGGCTGGTCCGGCGCGCACTGACAGCGCCGCCCGCCCGGTGTACGCGCGGAACCCGGCGGCCGGACGCGACCGGCTCAGCTGGGCCCGGCCGCGGCCCAAGGGCGGCCGGGTGCGGTTCGCGCTGGCAGCGTTGACCGTGGGTTGACCGGCGGGTGCCGGACCGGTAACCCGTCCGGTCGTACCGTCGCCTCGACCCGACCACCGAGCAGCTGAAGGCGGCGACGATGCCCCGGACCGAACCGGTGACCAGGATGGCCCGGGCCGCCGACCCGCCGGCCGCGCCGCCCCGGACCGGAGGCTCGGCGGCCGGGCGACGGCCGGCACCGCGGGAGCGGCCCGCGGCGGCTGCCCCGGCGCGCCGCCCGGCGGGGAGCCACCCAGGCGGCCGGGCGGGTGCGCCGGCCGGGTCGCGGCTCGGTCGCCTCGGCGCCGCGTGCCGGCCGACGGCCAGCCGGACCGCGTCAGTGGTCGCGACGCTGACCTGGCTGCTGGGTGTGCTGACGGTGGCCAGCGCCCTGCTGCCGGCTGACCGCGACCGGCTGCGGGCGCTGACCCACCTCGTCCCGGTGCAGGCCTCGGCCACGGCGACCGGTGTCGCCGCGGCGCTCGGAGTGCTGCTGCTCTACCTGGCTGGCGGCCTGCGCCGGCGCAAGCGGCGGGCCTGGCGGGTCGCGGTCGGCGTGACGGTGCTCGTCGCCGCGTCGCACCTGCTCAAGGGCCTCGACGTCGAGGAGGCCGCCGCGTCCGTCGGTGTGCTGGCGGTGCTGCTGTGGTCCCGCCGGGAGTTCTACGCCGAGGGCGACCCGGCGAGCCGGTGGCTGGCGGTGCGCCGGCTCCCGCAGCTGCTGCTACTCGACCTGGCATTGGGACTGGCGCTGCTGCAGGCGTACGACCGCCGCCTGGCCGGCCGTCCGTCGGTCGGCGACCGGCTGCGCGAGGTGCTGCTGGGGCTGGTCGGGGTGTCCGGGCCGGTGCGGGTGCGCGGCGACCGGTCCAGCGACGTGATCACGGCGACGCTGCTCGGGTTCGGGCTGCTGACGGCGTTCGTCACCGCGTACCTCGTGCTGCGGCCGGCCGAGCCGGTGGCGCTGCTGTCCGCGGCGGACGAGGGCCGGCTGCGGGAGCTGCTGGCCAGCCACGGCGGCCGGGACTCGCTGGGCTACTTCGCGCTGCGCCGGGACAAGAGCGTGGTGTGGTCGCCGTCGGGCAAGGCGGCGGTCACCTACCGGGTGGTGCACGGCGTCCTGCTCGCCAGCGGCGACCCCATCGGCGACCCGGAGGCGTGGCCCGGCGCGATCGCCGCGGCCGTGCGGCTGGCGCACCGGCACGCCTGGGTCCCGGCCGTGATGGGCTGCGGCGAGCAGGGCGCGACGGCGTGGTCGCGGCACGGCCTGGACGCCTACGAGCTGGGCGACGAGGCGGTGCTGGACGTGCCGTCGTTCACGCTGGACGGCCGGCCGATGCGCGGCGTGCGGCAGGCGGTCGGGCGGGTGGGCCGGGCCGGGTACGTGGCGGCGGTGCGGCGGGCCGCCGACATCCCGGCGGCCGAGCTGGCCGCGATGGTCGCGGTCGCCGACGCCTGGCGCGGGGCCGGTGTGGAGCGGGGCTTCTCGATGGCGCTGTCCCGGCTCGGTGACCGCGCGGACGCCGACTGCGTGGTGGTCAGCGCGCACCAGGACGGGGTGCTGCGCGGCCTGCTGCACTTCGTCCCGTGGGGGCCGGACGGGCTGTCGCTGGACCTGATGCGCCGGGACCGCACCGCCGACAACGGGCTGAACGAGTTCCTCATCGCCGAACTGCTCGCGGCCTGCCCGGCTTTGGGCGTACGGCGGCTGTCGCTGAACTTCGCCGTGTTCCGGTCGGCGCTGGAACGCGGTGCCCGGATCGGCGCCGGGCCGGTCTGCCGGCTGTGGCGGTCGGTCCTCGTGTTCGCGTCCAGGTGGTGGCAGATCGAGACGCTCTACCGCTTCAACGCGAAGTTCCAGCCGGCGTGGGAGCCGCGGTTCGTGTCGTTCCCGTCCACCCGCGACCTACCGCGGATCGCGGTCGCCGCGCTCGAGGCGGAGGCGTTCCTGGTACGGCCGCGTCCGGTCAAGCGGCTACTGCGGCTCGCCTGACCGCGCGGCCGCCGCCGCGGCCCGGCGACGGCCCGGTACCGGCGCGGCGGGCCGGTGGCGGTATGAGAGTGTGCTGCCTGTGAGTGACCTGGCCGGCCGCCGCGTCCGGCGGGGCCCCGCGGTCACCCCGCCCGGCGGGTGACCGCGGCGGTCGCCGTCGGGTTCGCCGTGGCGGGGGCGATGGGGTACGGGTTCGCGTCGGTGCTGCAGGCCAGCGCCGCCGAGCGGGCCCGCGGCACGCTGCGGACCGTGGGCGATCCGCGCTACCTGGCCGGCCTCGTCCTGGACCTGCTGGCCTGGCTGGCCTCGCTGGCGGCGCTGCGGGTGCTGCCGGTCTACCAGGTGCAGGCCACGCTGGCCGGGTCGCTGGCGGTGACCGTGCTGGCCGCGCGCGTCCTGCTGGCGGCCCGGCTACGCCGATCGGACCTGGTCGCGGTCGCGGTCACCGTCGCCGCCCTCGCCATGCTGGCCGCCTCGGCCGGGCCACAGCACCCGGCGCAGCTGTCCGGCGCCGCCCGCCTCGGCCTGGCCGCGCCCGCCGTCCTCGTCGGCCTGGCCGGTTGGGGCGCCGCCCGGGCCCGCGCCAGCGGCGCCGCCGCCGTGACCGCCGGGCTGGCTTTCGGCGGCGCGGCGCTGTGCGCCCGAGCGGTGACGCTGCCCGACGCCCCGCTGCGGCACCTGCCGGCGACGCTCGCGGCGGCCGCCGGCAACCCGCTGGCGTGGGCGCTGCTGGCCTACGGCGGGGCCGGGGTGCTGCTCTACGCGCACGCCCTCGAACACGGGGCGGTCGGCCCGGTCACCGCCCTGCTCTGGATCGCCGAGCTGACCGCACCGTCGATCGTCGGCATCGCGCTGCTCGGCGACACGGTCCGCCCCGGGTGGACGCCGGCAGCCAGCACCGCCCTGCTCGCCAGCATCGCCGCCGCCGTGATCCTGGCCCGCCCGGCAGCCGCACCGCGACCAGGAGACGCCTGACCTCGCCGGCGCTCAGCGGGGCACCGCCGGGTGGTCAGGGGCGGGTCGGGTCACTCGGGCCGGCGGATCACCCGCAGCAGGCCCTCCTGGACGACCGAGACGAGGTGGCGGCCGTCGTGGCTCCAGATCTGGCCGGCGGCCAGCCCCCGGGCGTCGGAGGCGGACGGGCTCTGCGACTCGTACAGCCACCACTCGTCGGCCCGGAACGGGCGGTGGAACCACATGGCGTGGTCCAGGCTGGCGGCGAGCAGCTGGCCGGTGCCGAGCGAGTAGCCGTGCGGCCGGACCACCGAGTCGAGCAGGGTCATGTCGCTGGCGTAGGTGAGCACGCACAGGTGCAGCAGCGGGTCGTCCGGCAGCACCCCGTCGGCGCGCAGCCACACCAGGCTGCGGGCCGGCCGGGGCGCGCCGGACGCCGAGGCCCAGGACGGGTCGTCCACGTAGCGCAGGTCGACCGGGCGGGCCAGCCGGGCGAACGGGTGGTCGGCCGGCAGCTCACCGGCCCGGGCCCGCTGCACCAGCGACGGCAGCGACTCCGGCGGCGGCACGGCCGGCATCGGGGTCTGGTGGTCCAGCCCGCCTTCGGGCCGGTGGAACGAGGCACTCAGCGTGAAGATCGGCTTGCCGTGCTGGACGGCGACCACCCGGCGGGTGGTGAACGACCGGCCATCGCGGACCCGGTCGACGGTGTAGACGATCGGCACCGCCGGGTCGCCGGGCCGGATGAAGTACGCGTGCAGCGAGTGCACCGGGCGGTCGGCCGGGACGGTGCGGCCGGCGGCCACCAGCGCCTGGCCGGCGACCTGGCCGCCGAACACCCGCTGCCGCTCGGTCCGCGGGCTGCTGCCCCGGAAGATGTCGACCTCGATCTGCTCCAGGTCCAGCAGCCGGACCAGCTCGTCCACCGCCGCCTGCCCGGACAGCGGCCCGCCCGGCGCCGCGGCCGCCCCGGCCCCGGTCACCGGCGGCGCGTCGGTGCGCTCAGCCCCGGTCATGCGGGTCGCCGAGGCGGTGCACCCGGAGCAGGTTGGTGGAGCCGGGGGTGGACGGCGGGCTGCCGGCGACGATCACGACGACGTCGCCCGGGCGGCCGCGGCCGTTCTCCAGCATGGCCGCGTCGACCTGGCGGACCATCTCGTCGGTGTGCTTCACGATCGGCGTGATGAACGTCTCCACCCCCCAGGACAGCGCGAGCTGGCTGCGCACGCTGGGCTCCGGCGTGAACGCCAGCAGCTCCATCCCGGGGTGGTGCCGGGCCAGCCGCCGGACGGTATCGCCGGTCTGGGTGAACGCGACCAGGGCGGTGGCGCCGAGCACCTCGCCGACCTCCTTGGCCACCTTGGCGATCGCGCCGCCCTGGGTGACCGGCGGCCCGGCGATCGGCGGCACGGACAGGCTGGCCGACTCGACCGTGCAGATGATCCGGGCCATGGTGGCCACCGCCTGCACCGGGTAGCGGCCCACGCTGGTCTCGCCGGACAGCATCAGCGCGTCGGCCCCGTCCAGCACGGCGTTGGCCACGTCGGACGCCTCGGCCCGGGTGGGCCGGCTGTGCTCGATCATCGACTCCAGCATCTGGGTCGCGACGATCACCGGCTTGGCGTTCTCCCGGGCCACCTGGATGGCCCGCTTCTGCACCAGCGGCACCTGCTCCAGCGGCAGTTCCACGCCGAGGTCGCCGCGGGCGACCATGATCCCGTCGAACGCCGCCACGATGCCGTCCAGGTTCTCCACCGCCTGCGGCTTCTCCAGCTTGGCGATCACCGGCACGTGCGCGCCGACCTCGTCCATCACCGCACGCACCGGCTGCAGGTCGGCCGGCGCGCGGACGAACGACAGCGCGACCAGGTCCACCCGCAGGCCGAGCGCGAAACGCAGGTCCTCGGCGTCCTTGTCGGACAGCGCCGGCACGCTGACCGCCGACCCGGGCAGCGAGAGGCCCTTGTGGTCGGAGACGACGCCGCCCTCGATCACGTCGCAGCACACGTCGGTCCGGGTCACGCTGATCACGACCAGCGCGATGTTGCCGTCGTCCACCAGCAGCCGCTCGCCGGGTCGGACCGCCGCCGGCAGCAGCGCGAAGGTGGTGCCGACCCGGTCGTGGGTGCCCAGCACCGGGTCGATGGTGATGGTGACCCGGTCGCCGGTCTGCCACACGGCGGAGCCGCCGGCGAACCGGCCGAGCCGGATCTTCGGGCCCTGCAGGTCGGCCAGCACGCCGACGCAGTGCCCGGACCGGTCGGACGCCTCCCGGACCAGCCGGTAGGTCCGCTCGTGGTCCGCCCGGCTGCCGTGGCTGAAGTTCAGCCGGGCGATGTCCATGCCTGCGTCTACCAGGGCGCCGACCTGCTCGGCGGTGCATGTCGCCGGGCCCAGGGTGCAGACGATCTTTGCTCGCCGCGTCACGCCAGCCACCCTAAGGGGTGCATGTTGCGGGCGGTGACTCCCGGACCGATCCGGGAGCCACCGCCCGATTGGGGCCGAAGCTGGGTCAGACCCGCGGTCCGGACACCACCGCGAGCGCGTCCACCACGCCGTGGCCGTAGATGCTGTTGAAGCTCATCGAGCCGGTGCACGGTGCGTCGTACTCCGGCCCGCGGCCCTCGTTGGTGTACCGCTCCACCGGCACCGCGCACGGGATCTTGGTCGCGGTGGTGGTCAGGATCGTCTCGGCCCGGTTCGCCGCCAGGGACAGACCGCCGGGATGGGCCGGGTCGGCGGTGCCGTACCGGCTGACGATCAGCGCGACCACGCCGGTGGCGTGCGGCGCCGCCATCGAGGTGCCCTGCAGGTAGGTGTAGTAGCCGCACCGGCCGTCCGTCCCGCAGGACTTGTAGACGGTGTCCTCGAAGCCGGCCACCACGTTGCCGGCCGCGTCGACCTGGCCGATCCGCTGCAGCACCGCCTTCGGGTACGTGGACAGCACCTCGTTGCCGACGGTCCGGAAGGTCGGGGTGCCGAAGCCGTCCCGGAACCAGCCGCCCGGGGCGGAGACGGTGTTCTGCTCCAGGCCGTGGTTGGAGTAGTCGGCCTTGCGCAGGGACGGGCCGAGCGCGGAGACGCTGATCGCGTTCGGGCCCTCCACCGGCAGCACCAGGCAGCTGGCGTTGTCGATGACGCGGGTCTTCGCGGTGCCGGCCGGGAAGTCCGGGCTGGTGGTGTCCGGCGGCGGGTTGCCCAGGTCCTGGTGGCTGTTGCCGAGCGAGGTGACCATCGAGACGTTGTGCCGGTGCGCGTAGTTCATCGCCCGGGTCATCGCGGTGGTGGTCGCCCGCTGCTCGGCCTGCTCGTCCGGGCTGTCGGCGGGGTTGTTCTGGCAGTTGAACAGCCACGGGTCGACGAAGAACGACATGTTGACCACGTCGATGCCGATGTCGGCGGAGTAGGTCAGCGCGTTGATCACCGGGTTCAGGAACAGCAGGCCGCCGTCCTGGCCGCCGCGCACCTCGACCAGCGTCACGTCCGGCGCGACACCGGACAGCCCGATGCCGTTGGCGGCCGCGGCGACGGTGCCGGCGACGTGGCTGCCGTGGCCGTTGTCGTCGTGCCCGACCGGGTCGACGCAGCCGGCGAACTCGCACGGGCCGTCGAGCGACGGGATGTCGGTGACGAAGTTGCGCGACAGGTTCAGGTCGGTCCGGTCGGCCAGGTCCGGGTTGGACGTGTCGATGCCGGAGTCGATGATGCCGACCAGCACCCGGCCGTCACCCTTGTTGCTCCTGGCGGACTGGTCGGCCTTGATCATCTTCATGTCCCACTGCAGGTCGGCCAGCGGCTCCGCGCCGGCCGCCGCCCTGGGCCGGATCGGGGTGACCCGGCCCGTCCGCCCGGCGGCGCGGATCTTCGCGGCCCGGGCCCGGGCCGCCGCGGCGGGCTCGGCGTTCACGTCCGGCCGGTCGGCCGGCAGGCGGCCGATCACCCGGTCCCGGCTGGCCCCGGCCAGCGCCGGGTTCCGGCCGACCGCGGCCAGGAAGCCGGCCGCCGGCGCCTCGACGGTGAGCGTGCCGATGTCGGGGTTCGAGGCGACCACCCGGCCGCCGAGCCGGCCGATCGCGGCGGTGGCGGCCGGCACGGAGACGCCGTCCGCGGCCAGCACGACGTAGCGGGCGGTCGGCCCGCCGATCGCGACAACCTGCCTGGACGGGCTGGCCGGCGCCGGATTGGCCGCGGCCGGGGTACCGACCAGCGCCAGGCCCGCCGCGGCGGTGACCGCGGCGGCTGCGGCTAGGAGCGACTTGGTTCGCACAGATGCCCTCCCCTTCGATCCGCCGTCGGGGCCGGCGGTTTGCCGCTGACCCTAGGGCGCGGAATGGTGGATCGAAGGTGGAACACATCAAGTTAGGCACGTCAGGTGCGGATCTAACCCGGACGGCGCAGAACTACCCAGTCAGATATGGACGGTCAGTTGCGGGCGGCCTCCATGATCGCCTCCTCGACCGGGCGGCCGGTCGCCCGGGCCTGCCGGGTCGCCTCCAGCACCCGCTTGTAGTCCCGCGGCAGCACCGTGCTGAACCGGAGCCGGGCGGCCGGCCAGTCGGCCAGCAGCGCGCCGGCCACCGCCGAGCCGGTCAGCTCCTGGTGCCGGACCAGCAGCCCGCGCAGCGCCTCGGCGTCCTCGCCGGACAGCGGCTCGATGTCGACCATCTCCGGGTTGACCCGGCCGGGCACCAGGTCCAGCACGTACGCCACCCCGCCGGACATGCCGGCGGCCAGGTTCCGCCCGTGCGGGCCGAGGATGACCACCCGGCCGCCGGTCATGTACTCGCAGGCGTGGTCACCGACGCCCTCGACGATCGCGGTGGCGCCGGAGTTGCGGACGCAGAACCGCTCCCCGACCAGGCCGCGGACGAAGATCTCGCCGCTGGTCGCGCCGTAGCCGATCACGTTGCCGGCGATCACGTTGCGTTCGGCCGCGAACGTGGCCCGCTTGTCCGGGCGCAGCACGATCCGCCCGCCGGACAGGCCCTTGCCGAGGTAGTCGTTGGCGTCGCCGTACAGCCGCAGGGTCACCCCGCCGGGCACGAACGCGCCGAACGACTGGCCGGCCGAGCCGGTGAACGTGATGTCGATCGTGTCGTCCGGCAGGCCGGTGCCGCCGTACCGGCGGGTGACCAGCGAGCCGAGCATGGTGCCGACCGTGCGGTTGACGTTGCGCACCGGCAGTTCCAGGGTGACCGGCTTGGCGTCCAGCAGGGCGCCCTCGCAGAGCTGGATCAGCGTGTTGTCCAGGGCCCGGTCCAGCCCGTGGTCCTGGCTGACCAGCTGCCGGCGGGCCGCCCCGGGGGTCAGCTCGGGCAGCGCCAGCAGCGGGCTGAGGTCCAGCCCGACCGCCTTCCAGTGGTCCACCGCGGCATGCGTGTCCAGCAGCTCGACGTGCCCGACCGCCTCGTCCAGCGAGCGGAAGCCGAGCTCGGCCAGCAGCTCGCGCACCTCCTCGGCGACGTACTCGAAGAACGTGACGACGAACTCCGGCTTGCCGGTGAACCGCTTGCGCAGCTCCGGGTTCTGGGTGGCCACGCCGACCGGACAGGTGTCCAGGTGGCAGACCCGCATCATCACGCAGCCGGCGACGACCAGCGGCGCGGTGGCGAAGCCGTACTCCTCGGCGCCGAGCAGCGCGGCCACCAGCACGTCCCGGCCGGTCTTGAGCTGGCCGTCCACCTGCACCACGATGCGGTCGCGCAGGTCGTTGAGCAGCAGCGTCTGCTGGGTCTCGGCCAGCCCCAGCTCCCACGGCATGCCGGCGTGCTTGAGGCTGGTCAGCGGGGCCGCGCCGGTGCCGCCGTCGTGCCCGGAGATCAGCACCACGTCGGCGTGCGCCTTGGAGACGCCGGCCGCGACGGTGCCGACACCGACCTCGGCGACCAGCTTCACATGCACCCGCGCCTCGGGGTTGGCGTTCTTCAGGTCGTGGATCAGCTGGGCGAGGTCTTCGATGGAGTAGATGTCGTGGTGCGGCGGCGGGCTGATCAGGCCGACCCCCGGGGTGGAGTGCCGGGTGCGGGCGATCCACGGCCACACCTTGGAGCCGGGCAGCTGGCCGCCCTCCCCCGGCTTCGCCCCCTGCGCCATCTTGATCTGCAGGTCGTCGGCGTTCACCAGGTACTCGCTGGTGACGCCGAACCGTCCACTCGCGATCTGCTTGACCGCCGACCGGCGCAGGTCGCCGTTCGGGTCCGGGTGGAACCGCTCCGGGTCCTCCCCGCCCTCGCCGGTGTTGGACCGGCCGCCGAGCCGGTTCATCGCGATCGCCAGCGTCTCGTGCGCCTCGGCCGAGATCGAGCCGTAGGACATGGCCCCGGTGGAGAACCGGCGCACGATCGACTCAACAGGCTCCACTTCGGACAGTGGCACCGCCGGGCGCTCGCCGGTGCGCAGCCGGAACAGCCCGCGCAGCGTGGCCGCCTGCGCCGCCATGCCGTCCACAGCGGACGTGTACCGCTTGAAGACCTCGTACCGGCGGGCCCGGGTGGCGTGCTGCAGCAGGAACACCGTCTCCGGGTTGAACAGGTGCACCTCGCCCTCGCGCCGCCAGGTGTACTCGCCGCCGGTCTCCAGCTGCCGGTGCGCCCGCCCGGCCGGGTTGGCCGGGTACGCCTGCCGGTGCCGCGCGGCCACCTCGGCGGCCAGCACGTCCAGCCCGACGCCGCCGAGCCGGGAGCTGGTGCCGGTGAAGTACCGGTCGATCACGGCCGGGGCGATGCCCAGCGCCTCGAACACCTGCGCGCCGGTGTACGAGGCGACCGTGCTGATGCCCATCTTGGACATCACCTTCAGCACGCCCTTGCCCAGCGCCTTGACGTAGTTGCGGACCGCCGCCGGCCGCTCCAGGCCCAGGTCGTCGGCCATCGCCCGGACCGTGTCGATGGCCAGGTACGGGTGCACCGCGGCGGCGCCGTAGCCGATCAGCAGCGCGACGTGGTGCACCTCGCGGCAGTCGCCGGCCTGCACCACCAGGCCGACCTTCGACCGGGACCGCTGCCGCACCAGGTGGTGGTGCACCGCCGCGGTCAGCAGCAGCGACGGGATCGGCGCGGTCCGCGCGTCACTGTCCTGATCGGACAGTACGACGATCCGGGCGCCGGCCTCGACCGCCGCCGACACCTGGGCCAGCACGCCGTCCAGCGCGGCCGCCAGCGCCGCGCCGCCACCGTCCACTTCGTACACACCCTGGACCGTCACCGCGGCGAAGCCGGGCAGGTCGCCGTCGTCGTTGATGTGCAGGATCTTGCGCAGGTCCGGCCCGGTCAGCACCGGGAACGGCAGCACCACCTGCCGGCAGGACGCGGCGGTGGGCTGCAGCAGGTTCTGTTCCGGGCCGATGGTGCCGGCCAGCGAGGTGACCAGCTCCTCCCGGATCGCGTCCAGCGGCGGGTTGGTCACCTGCGCGAACAGCTGGCTGAAGTAGTCGAACAGCAGCCGCGGCCGGCCGGACAGCACCGCCACCGGGGTGTCGGTGCCCATCGACCCGATCGGCTCGATGCCGGCCCGCGCCATCGGCGCGATCAGCACCCGCAGCTCCTCGTCGGTGTAGCCGAACACCTGCTGCTGGCGCACCCGGTCGGTGACGTGCGGCTCGAACGCCGGCCGGTCCGGCAGGTCGCTGAGGTGGATCAACCCGGCATGCAGCCAGTCCGGGTACGGGTGCTGCGCGGCCAGCGCGCCCTTGATCTCGTCGTCGGTGACCACCCGCCGCGCGGCGGTATCGACCAGGAACATCCGCCCGGGCTGCAACCGTCCTTTCGCGACAACCCCGGCCGGGTCCAGGTCCAGCACGCCGGACTCGGACGCCAGCACCACCAGGTCGTCCGCGGTGCGCCACCAGCGGGCCGGGCGCAGGCCGTTGCGGTCCAGCACCGCGCCGATCACCGTGCCGTCGGTGAAGGTGACCGCGGCCGGGCCGTCCCACGGCTCCATCACGCTGGCGTGGTACTGGTAGAACGCGCGCCGGGCCGGGTCCATCTCGTCGTGGTTCTCCCACGCCTCCGGGATCATCATCAGCACCGCGTGCGGCAGGCTGCGGCCGCCCAGGTGCAGCAGTTCGAGCACCTCGTCGAAGCTGGCCGAGTCGGAGCCGCCCTCGGTGCAGACCGGCAGCAGCTTCTCCACCCCGCCCGGGCCGAACAGGTCGCTGGCCAGCAGCGCCTCGCGGGCCCGCATCCAGTTCCGGTTGCCGCGGATGGTGTTGATCTCGCCGTTGTGCGCGATCAACCGGTACGGGTGCGCCAGTGGCCAGGACGGGAACGTGTTGGTGCTGAACCGGCTGTGCACCAGGGCGAGCGCCGTGGTCACCCGCGGGTCGAGCAGGTCCGGGAAGAAGGTGCCGAGCTGGGCGGTGGTGAGCATGCCCTTGTACACCAGGGTGCGGCTGGACAGGGACGGGAAGTACAGCGCCAGCCCGGCGTCGCGGGCGGCCCGCTCGGCCTGCCGGCGCAGCCGGTACGCCCGCCGCTCCAGCGGCAGCCCGGACACCCAGACGCCCGAAGCCCCGCCGGGCTCGGCGCCGGCGCCGGCCACGAACAGCTGGCGCATCCGCGGCATCACCGACAGCGCCGTCGGGCCCAGGTCGGACGGGTCGACCGGCACGTCCCGCCAACCCAGGACGGTCAGCCCTTCCGGGCCGGCCAGCCGCTCGACCAGCTCGACGGCCTGCGCCGCGTCGCTGTCGTTCGTCGGCAGGAAGGCCAGCCCGACCGCGTACCGGCCGGCCCCGGTGGCCGGATCCGGCTCCGGCAGCGGAAAGTCCACAGTGGACCGCAGGAAGCTGTCCGGTACCTGCAGCAGCATCCCGGCGCCGTCTCCGGAGCTGGGCTCCCGGCCGGCCGCGCCGCGGTGGTCCAAATTGGACAGAGCGGTCAGCGCCTGGGCCACGATCCGGTGCGAGCGGCGGCCCTGCACGTCGACGACGAACGCCACCCCGCAGGCGTCGTGCTCCTGGCCCGGGTCGTACAGACCCTGCGCCGGCGGCACCGCGGCGAACGGCAGGCCGGGCCGGCCCCCGGTGGGGGGACGGGCGGAGGGGGTGGACGGAGTCACGGCGGCTCCCGTCATCGGCTGCTTTGAGGACATCGGCAGGGGACGACGTCGGCCCGGTTGGCGTCAGGATACCGAGACTACGGCGATATTGCCGTTCGGCGACGGGCCGGTCACATCACAGCGGTGCCGCCAATCACACCGAAGGGCAGTCAACCGGGAGCAGCTGGCGCAAATCATCAAGGGTCGGGGCGGCCAGAGCGGCCAGTCGGCCGGCCTGCCGGGTGATCATCTCGTCCAGCACCTGGCGGGCGTAGCGGCCGTTGCCGAAGGCCCGGCCGCGTGGCACCGCCTGGAACAGCGCCAGCAGTGCGGCCCTGGTCTCGGTCGGCAGCTCGTAGCCGCCGGCGCCGGCGTGCTGCCCGACGATCGTCAGCAGCTCGTCCGGTTGGTAGTTCTCGAACTCCACCCGGTGCGAGAACCGGGACGCCAGGCCGACGTTCGCGGCCAGGAACCGGGCCATGTCATCGGTGTAGCCGGCGGCGATGACCACCACCTCGTCCCGGTGGTCCTCCATCAGCTTCACCAGCGTGTCGATCGCCTCCCGGCCGAAGTCCGACCCGCCGCTCGCCCCACCCGGGGGCGCCAGCGTGTAGGCCTCGTCGATGAACAGCACGCCGCCGCGGGCCTTGTTGAACGCCTCCCGGGTGCGCTGCGCGGTGTGCCCGACATACTCGCCGACCAGATCGGCCCGGGCCACCTCGACCAGCTGGCCGCCGGGCAGCACGCCGAGCGCGGCGAGCAGTTCGCCGTACAGCCGGGCGACCGTGGTCTTGCCGGTGCCCGGGGCGCCGGAGAAGATCAGGTGCCGGCTCAGCGAGGGCACCGGCAGCCCGGCCTGCTCCCGGCGCCGGGTCGCGGCCAGCAGGTTCACCAGGTTGTTCACCTCGCGCTTGACCGCGGCCAGCCCGATCATCGCGTTCAGCCGGGCCAGCAGCGCGTCCGGATCCGGGCCGGTCGCCACCGGGGCGGCCGGGGCGCCGGCGTCGACCGGCAGCAGCCGGCTCAGGTCGGCGGCGGTGACGTCGGGCTCGGTGGCCAGCCGCTGCGCCTGCCGGCCGATCATCTCCTCGAACACCCGGCGGGCCTCCCGGCCGTTGGCGAACGTGCCGTCCCGCGGCATCAGCTCGAACCGGGCCCGCAGCGCGTCGGCCGTCCCGTCGGCGAGCTCGTACTGGTGCCCGCCGGACAGCCCGGCGACGATCGTGACCAGCTCGTCGGTCGTGTAGTTGGCGAATTCGACGGTCCGGCTGAACCGGGACGCCAAGCCCGGGTTGGACGAGAGGAAGCCGGCCATCTGGTCGGTGTAGCCGGCGGCGATCACCACCACGTCGTCGCGGTGGTCCTCCATCAGCTTCAGCAGCGTGTCGATGGCCTCCTGGCCGAAGTCCGGCCCGGTGCCGGCCTGCGCCGACAGCGTGTAGGCCTCGTCGATGAACAGCACCCCGCCGAGCGCCGACTCGAACTTCTCCGCGGTCTTGATCGCCGTCGCGCCGACGTACTGCGCCACCAGGTCGGCCCGGGCCACCTCGACCACGTGACCGCGGCGCAGCACGCCGAGCGCGGCCAGGATGCCGCCGTACAGCCGGGCCACCGTGGTCTTGCCGGTGCCGGGCGGGCCGGCGAACACCAGGTGCCGGCTCATCGGCGGCACCGGCAGCCCCGCCTGGGCCCGGCGCTGCGCCAGCTGGTTCAGGTTGACCAGCATCGACACTTCCTGCTTGACCTCGGCCAGGCCGACCAGCGCGGCCAGCTCGGCCAGCAGCTCGTCGGCGGAGGGCTGGCCGGCGGGCCGGGCCCGGGCCGGCGCGGTCGCCGGGCCCGCGGTCGCCTGCACCAGGGCCTCGCTGCCGCCCTCGGTGGTCAGCTGCGGGTGCTGCGCGGTGACCCGCAGGTCGCCGCCGGCGTTGTCGCGCACCGTGCAGTCCTTGAGCAGCACCGGCCGGTCGGTGTCGACCAGCACGCCGGTGCCGTCGTTGCCGAACAGCTCGCAGCCGGTGAACGACCCGGTGGCGCCCTCGGCCAGCCGCAGCCCGGCGCCGCCGCTCTCGTGCACCCGGCACCGGCTGGCCGACAGGTCGCCGCCGTCCTCCACCACGATCCCGTCGCCGGCCGCGCCGACGATGTCGCAGTCCCGGAGCATGCCCCGGCCGGCGCCGGCCACCTGCAGGCCGGCCGCCGCGCCACCGCGGATCCGGCTGCCGCGCACGTCCGGGTCGCCGCCGGCCTCGATCCGCAGCCCGGCCAGGTTGCTGCCGGCCAGGTCGGCGTCCTCGATCCGGCCGCGGCCGTCCGCGCCGACCAGCACGCTGTGGCCGCGGCAGTCGGCCACCGCGAGCCGGCGCAGCAGCGGGTTGGCCCGGCCGGCGATGCTCACCCCGTGCGTCCGGCCGTCCCGGATGTCCAGCTCCTCGAAGGTGCCGGTGGCGCCGCCGCCGACCGTCAGCGCCACGTCCGCGGACCTGGTCACCTGGCAGCGCGCCACCGCCGGATCGCTGTCACCGTCCACCCAGATGCCGGCCGCGACCTCGGTCAGCGTGCAGTCCTCGTAGCTGCCCCGGCCGCCACCGGTCACCTGGATGCCGGTGCCGCGGACCCGGGCGATCCGGGTCTGCCGCACCCGCGGGTCGGCGCCGTCCACCAGCAGGCCGGCGCCGGACATGTCGGCGATGTGGCAGTCCTCGATCACCGGTCGGGCGTTGCTGGCCAGGTAGATGGCTGCATCCGAGCCGTCCACGATGCGCAGCCCGCGCAGCTGCGTCTCACTCTTCTTGTCCAGCGCGACCGCCGGGCCGCCGGTGCGCGAGATGGTGGTGTCCTGCACCGTGCCGCGGGCCTCGTCGGTGCCGTAGATGCCGTTGCCGCGCACGTCGGTGATCGTGCAGTCGCGGATGGCCAGCGTCGCCCCGGTCCGCAGCACCACCCCGGACGAGCTGATCTGCTCGATCACGCTGTGTTCGATCGTGCCGCCGGCGCCGTCCATCGCGACGATGCCGGCACCGGCCTTGTTCGCCACCCGGCAGTCCCGCATCGACAGCTCGGCGCCGGCCCGGACGAACGCGGCCGCGCCGGACCGGGCCTGCAGCTCACACTGGTCCAGCCGCAGCCGGCCGGTGCCGACGTCGACGGTGGCGCGGTCGGGGTCGGCGTTGCGCAGCACCAGCCCGTCCAGGCTGGCCGTGGCCGCGGCCATCACGACCGCGCTGCCGTCCGGCGGCTCGATCACCACGCTGCCGCGCTGCTCCTGCACGGTGATCATCACCGGCTGCTTGAGCACCAGCCGCTCCCGGTACGTCCCGGGCAGCACGCTGACCGTGGCACCCGGCTCGGCCGCGGCCAGCGCCGCCCCGATCGTCCGGTGCCCGTCCGGCCCGGACGACGACACCAGCAGCACCCGCCGACGTGCGTGGTCGCTCACTGTGCCTCCGGTTCGCTCACACCCCCTGCTACGCCGGAACGCCCCGGCGCGTTCGACCCGCAAGGTCACTTCCCAGATGGGTTGGCGTGGCCGGTGACGAGTTGACGAAGCCGGTGACGGGTTGACGCGGCCGGTGATGGGTTGGCGGCGTGGGTGATGGCTTGGTGTGTGGGGGTGATGGCGTACGGACGCCACTGGGCGGGTGAACTCGTCACCGGCGCTCAGGTGACGTCACCGGCCGGCTGACGACGTCACCGTGGCGCTCGTCGTGGGCGATCCCGCCCCCGGATCGTCCGGGGCTGGTGACGGCTTCGGGTCGTGGGTGACGGCGTGGCGCGGCCGGTGAGGGATTCGGGTGGCGGGTGGTGTCGTACAGGCCTCACTGGGTGGGTGAACTCGTCACCGGCGCACAGACGACGTCACCGGCCGGCTGACGACGTCACCGTGGCCCTCGCCGTGGAGACCCGCCCCCGGGATCGCCTGGTACTGGTGATGGCTTCGGGTCGTGGGTGACGGCGTGGTGCGGCCGGTGGCGGGTTGGGGTAGCGGGTGGTGTCGTAGGGCCGTCACCCGGGACGCGAAGCCGTCACCCGCGAGGCGAAGCCGTCACTCACGGGGCAAGGCCGTCACCCGCGCGGGGTGGTTCCGGGCCTGCCCCGATGGCTTCTTCGCCCTGTGGTGACGCTGTCGCGGCGCGGGTGATGGTTTCGGGGCGTCGGTGACGTCGGCTGCTGGTCGGTGACGAGTACGGGTACGCCGGTGACGGCGCTCAGCCCTCACCCCGGACGCAAAGCCGTCACCGGTGGCGCCGTGCCGTCACCGGCGGGGTGAGGCCCTCACCCGGCGGGGTGAGGCCCTCACCCGGCAGCTGAAGCCGTCGCCGGCGGCGCGGTGCCGTCACCGGCGGGGTGAGGGCCTCACCGGCGGGGCGGGGCCCTCACCTGGCAGCTGAAGCCGTCGCCAGCGGCGCGGTGCCGTCACCCGCGGGGCGAGGGCCTCACCGGCGGGGCGAGGGCCTCACCCGGCAGCTGAAGCCGTCGCCAGCGGGGCGGTGCCGTCACCGGTGCGGCGAAATCATCACCGCTGCGCCGGTTGGGCGGCGCGGTGACGGGTTGGCGTGGCCGGTGATGGACTGACGTGGCCGGTGATGGATTGGCGCGGCCGGTGATGGATTGACGTGGCGGGAGCACTTCCTTTGGCGAGTAAGCACTTCGGGCGCGAGTGAGCAGGTGGAGCGGCTCACTCGCCGCGCAACCGCTCACTCGCGGGCGGAACTGCTCACCCGGGGGTGGGTCGGGCGCGGGTCGACGGGTGCGGGGTCAGGTTCGGCGGCGGCGCAGGGCGCCGAGGAGGAGGACCAGCAGCAGCACGCCGCCGAGCACCGGGGCCAGCCGCTTGAGCACCGGGACGCCGGCCGCACCGAGCAGGTCGATCGCGTCGTCGGTCTCCCGCTCCGCGGCGGCGACCGGCCGGTGCCGGCCGGCCGGCGCGTCCAGCACGCTGGCCGGCGCGGCGGCCTTCGCCGCCTCCGCGGAGTGCCCGGTCGCGCCGGCCGGGCCGGTGTCGCCGGCCGGGCTGGTGGTGCCGGGGGCCGCCACCGGGGCGGGCTCGTCGACGGCGCTGCCGGCGGTCAGCTTGCGGGCCAGGCAGTCGGAGAACTGGCCGAGCAGCTTGTTGCCCACGTCCGCCATCACGCCGCGGCCGAACTGGGCCGGCTTGCCGGTGATCGACAGGTCGGTGTTCACCGTGGCCCGGGTCTTGTCGCCTTCGTCGTGCAGCACAGCGGTCACCCGGGCGCTGGCCGTGCCGCTGCCCCGGGACTCCTTGCCGCGCGCCTCCAGCACCACCCGCCGGCCGGCCTCGTCGGTCTCCAGGAACGTCGCCGTGCCGTTGTACGAGACGGTGATCGGGCCGACCTTGACCTTGACCGTGCCCTCGATGTTCGTTCCGTCCACTTTGGTCACCGTGGCGCCCGGCATGCACGGGGCGATGCGCTCGACGTCCAGCAGGACCGGCCACGCCTCGGCGACCGGCACGGGAATGGTGAACTCGTGATCGAGCTGCACGGTTACTCCTTCGTCACGGGCCGACCGGACTGGGGCGGGCCTCGGTTAGTGCGCTGAGCTCGGCCGGTGTGTCGATGTCGGCCGGATCCCCGGCATCGTCGCAGGCCACCTTGTGTACCAACGCAGGGTGCCGGCGCAACCAGGCGCGGGCGCCGCGGTCGCCGGTGGCGCTGGCGGCGACCTCGGCCAGAATCGGCCGGGTCAGCAGCACCGGGTTGCGCGGCTCGCCGCCGTACGTGGCCACCGCCGCCACCGCGCCGGCCCGCCAGGCGGCGGCCAGCCGGCGGATCGCCTCCGGCCGGACCAGCGGCTGGTCGACCAGGCCGATCACGACCGCGCCGGCCCCGGCCGGCAGCGCAGCCAGCCCGGCCCGCAGCGATGAACCCATGCCGGTCGGCCAGTCCGGGTTGCGGATCACGATCGCCGCGGCCGGCAGCACGGCCCGCTCGCACACCTCGTCGGCGGCCGCGCCCAGCACGACGACCAGCGCGGCGCAGCCGCCGTCGGCGAGGGTCCGGCAGGCCCGTTCGACCAGCAACTCGCCGTCCAGCCGGACCAGCGCCTTCGGCCGCCCCAGCCGGCTGCCCGACCCGGCCGCGAGCACCAGCCCCACCAACACCCCACCAGGCCCGGACGCCCCGGCAGCCACGCCCACCGGCACCGGGCTGGCCGGCGACAGGCTGGCCAGGGACGCGCCGGCCGGCACCGGGCTCGCCGTGGACGGGGCGAGACCGCGGGGAGCCGGGGCGGCCGGCGAAGGGGCGAAACCCTCGGGAACCGAGACGGCCGGGGACGGGCCGGCCGAGGACGCGGCGAGACCACCGGGAGCCGAGACGGCCGGGGACGCGGCGAAACCCTCGGGAACCGAGACGGCCGGGGACGGGCCGGCCGAGGACGCGGCGAGACCACCGGAAGCCGAGACGGCCGGGGACGCGGCGAAACCCTCGGGAACCGAGACGGCCGGGGACGGGCCGGCCGAGGACGCGGCGAGACCACCGGGAACCGAGACGGCCGGGGACGGGCCGGCCGAGGACGGGGGGCGACCGCCCGTGTCCCCGGGCGGCGGGGTGCCGGGGTCGGGTGGGGTCATCGGGCCGGGGCCGGCTCGCGGGCGGGGTCGACGTGGATGGCGCCGGCGGTGCCGGTGAGCGGCTGGCCGGAGCCACCCCAGCGGCCGGCGATGATCTCGGCGGCGATCGCGACGGCGGTCTCCTCGGGCGTCCGGGCGCCCAGGTCGAGGCCGATCGGGGAACGCAGCCGGGACAGCTCGGCCTCGGTCAGCCCGGCCTCGCGCAGCCGGGCCAGCCGGTCCTCGTGCGTGCGCCGCGAGCCCATGGCTCCGACATACCCCGCCGGCGTGCGCAGCGCCACCTCGAGCAGCGGTACGTCGAACTTGGGGTCGTGCGTCAGTACGCAGATCACCGTCCGGGCGTCGACCGTGACCCGGGAGAGGTACCGGTGCGGCCACTCGACCACGACCTCGTCCGCGTCCGGGAACCGCTTGGCGGTGGCGAACACGGCCCGCGCGTCGCAGACCGTGACCCGGTAGCCGAGGAACGCGCCGACCCGGGCCACCGCGGCGGCGAAGTCGATCGCGCCGAACACCAGCAGCTGTGGCGGCGGCTGGTACGACTCGACGAACACCGCGACCTCGTCATGCCGGCGTTCGCCGCCCGGCCCGTACCGGCGCTGCGCGGTGGTGCCCTGGGCGAGCATGCCGCGGGCGTCGTCGGTCACCGCGGCGTCCAGCCCGGGGTCGCCGAGCGTGCCGGCGGTCCGGTCCGGCCAGATGGCGAGACGGGCGCCGACGTGCCCGCCGGCCTCGGCGCCGGAGATCACGGTGGCCACCGCGACCGGCTCGTTCCGCTCGATGGCCGCGAACACCTCGCCCAACTCCGGCGTGCGCGCCGGGTCTACCGCCTGAACGAACAAGGTGACCGAGCCGCCGCAGGTGAGGCCCACCGCGAACGCGTCCGAGTCGCTGTAGCCGTAGGTCTGCAGCACCGGCTCGCGGGTCTGCATCACCTCGGTGGCCAGGTCGAACACGGCGCCCTCGACGCAGCCGCCGGAGACGCTGCCGGCCACCTCGCCGTCGGCGCTGACCGCCATCGCCGCGCCGGGCTGGCGGGGCGCGCTCTTGCTGGTGCCGACCACGGTGGCCAGGCCCAACGGCCGGCCGTCGGCGTACCAGGACCGCAGCGAACCGAGGATGTCACGCACCGCGAGGTACCTCCTGTCCGGGCTCCCGGCCCTCGACCGGCCGGTCCCCAACTGGCCGGCCCTCGACCGGCCCGCCACCCACCGGCCGGACCGCCGCCGGCCGGCTCACCCCGGCGACCACCCGGGCCAGCCGCTCCAGCGCGGCCAGGCTGTGCCCCTCCACGAAGTCGTCCACGTGCGGCAGGGCGGCGGCCAGCCCGCCGGCCAGCGGGGCGAACCCGGGCTGGCCCTTGCGCGGGTTGCACCAGACCACCCGGTGCGCCAGCAGCGCGAGCCGGCGCATCTGCGCGCCGAGCAGGGCCGGGTCGTCCCGCTCCCAGCCGTCGGACAGGACCACCACGACCGCGCCGCGGGCCATCCCGCGGTGCCCCCAGCGGTCGAGGAAATCCCGGACCAGCACGCCGAGCCGGGTGCCGCCGGAGTAGTCCGGGACGGCGGCGGCGACCGCGGCCAGTGCGGTGTCCGGGTCCGGCGAGGACAGCTCCCGGGTGACCCGGGTCAGCCGGGTGCCGATGGTGAACACCTCGGTCGGCGCGGCCCGCCGGCGCCGCGCGGCCACGTGCGCGAATCGCAGCAGCACGTCCGCGTACCCGCTCATCGAGCCGCTCACGTCGACCAGCAGCACGACCGGGCGGGCCCGCTCGGTGTGCCGGCGGTGGTGCAACCGGACCGGTTCGCCACCGGCTCGCAGCAGCGCCCGTACGGTCCGGCGCGGGTCGACCGCACCCCGGTGCGGCGCGCGCCGCCAGCGCCGGGACGGCCGCGGCTCGCCGGGCAGTTCCAGCGCTGCCAGCGCCCGGTGCAGCGCGGCCTTCTCGTCCGGATCGAGCGTGGTGACGTCCTTGTGCCGCAGCACGTCGACCGTGCTGGCCATGGACCGCAGCAGGCTCGGCTCCTGCTCGCCGTCGTCCTCGCCGGCCGGCGGGGCCGGCGTGCCGGCCGGGTCGACCAGCGTGATCGGCACCACCCGCAATACCGACACCGGCGCCGCGCGCGGCCGCGGCAGGCCGCCGCCGTCGAAGAGGGCCGCGAACACCGCGTCGTACCGGGCGGTGTGCTGCGGGCTGGCACACAGCGTGGCCCGGCCGGCCCAGTAGAGGTCGGCGCGGTTGCTCGGGCGCAGTGCCGCGACCGCCCGGACCGCCTCGCCGACCCGATCCGGCCCGGCCGGCACCCCGGCGGCCTGCAGCGCCCGCCCCAGCGCGACGATCACGCCGACCGGATCGTCATCTGCGACCGGACCCACGCCCTCACCCCACCACCCCGGCCGCCGCGCGGCAACTTGCGCTCCGCGCCGCGGGGTTGATCAGGTCGGGACGGCGGCGCGGCTGAGGTGCCGGACCAGGAAATCCACCTCGTCGGCCCGGGCCCGCAGCTCGTTCTCCCGCTTGGTGAAGCCGTGCCCCTCGTCGGGGTAGACGTCGTAGCGCACCGCCACCCCGCGGGCGCGCAGGCTGGCCACGATCTGGTCACTCTCGGAACTGGCCACCCGCGGATCCCGGGCACCGTGGATCACGAACAGTGGGGCGCGGATCTGGTCGGCGTACGTCAGCGGCGACCGGGAACGGAGGAACTCCGCGTCATCGTCGGGGTCGCCGAGCCACCCGGCCATGAACTTCCGCCAGGCCGGCGGGACCGCGCGGGCGGCGGTGATCAGGTTGGACGGACCGAAGCTGGACACCACGGCGGCCCACAGGCCGGGCAGCCGGCTGGCGCAGGACAGCGCGGCGAACCCGCCGAACGAGCCGCCATACACGCCGATCCGGTCCGGGTCGACCCAGTCCAGCGTGCGCAGGTAGGTCACCGCGTGCTCCAGGTCGCCGAGCTCGCCGCCGCCCCAGTCGCGCAGGATCAGCCGCGAGTACGCCTTGCCGTACCCGGTCGAGCCGCGCACGTTCGGCGCCAGCACGCCGACGCCCCGGTCGAGCAGGCTCTGGTAGAGGCCGGAGAGCCGGTACAGCGGGCGCTCCTGTGCCTGCGGCCCACCGTGGACGGAGAGCAGCACCGGGAACCGCCCGGAGCCGCCCGGCCGGTAGAGGTAGGCCGGCACCTGCCGCCCGTCGTGCGTCGGGTAGCGCACCAGCTCCGGCGGCTCCCGCCGAACCGCCACCAGCGCCGGCGGCCGGCTGTCGGTCAGATACCGCAGCTGTTTTGTCCCGACGTCGACCACGGCGAGGTCGGTCGGCCGGGTGGCCGAGTCGAGCTGGAACGCCAACCGGCTGCCGTCCGGAGCGACCCGCAGCGCTGTCACGACGCCGGCCGGCAGTTCCGGTACCGGGACGTCCCGGCCGGTCCGCGGGTCGCGGGCCCGCAGCCGCGAGCAACCGTCCACATTGACCGTCCACACCAGCAGGCTGCCGTCGTCGGCCGCGTCGATCTCCTCGACGTCCCAGGCCGGCTCGTCCACCGGCACCGGTGGGTCGCTGCACAGGCTGTGCCGCAGCAGCGCCAGGTACTCCCGGTCGGCGTCGGTGACCAGCCAGAAACCGGTGCCGTCCGGGGTCCACGGACCCGGCAGGTGCCGGACCGACCCGTCGTGCCGGGTCAGCAGGGTCGGCTCGCCGCCCGCCGACCCGACCACGAGCAGGTCGTTGTCGATGCTGCTCGCGATCCGGTGCACCAGTAGCCACTCGCCGTCCGGGGAGAACGACACCGGGGTCGGCATGCCCACGCCGCCCTCCAGCACCCGGCGCACCTCGCCGGTACGCAGGTCGCGGACGAGCACGTCCTGCTCGGCCGGGTCGCGGTCGGCGGCGGCGTACGCCAGCAGCCGACCGTCAGCGGAGAACGGGTGGCTGCGGCCGCCGCTGATCGGGCTGGCGCTCGGCGAACCCGCGAGCAGGAACTGCACCGTGGGGTCGTCGGTGAGCCACGCCGGCTCGCCGCCGGCCGTCGGGATCCGGTAGATCTGGTACCGCTCGTCGCCGTTCCGGTCGGCCGTGTAGACCAGCGACCGCCCGTCCGGTGCCCAGGCGATCTCCCGCACCGACTGCTCGGTGTACGTGGTCAACTGGACCGGCTCGCCGCCCTCGACCGGCACGAGCCAGAGGTTGTACTGCCCGCTGGCGTTGCTGGAGTAGGCCAACCGGCGGCCGTCCGGGGAGAACGCCAGCGCCGGCTGAAACCGCTGTACAGGCTGATAGCGGCTGAACTCGGCCACGGACACGCGACAACCTCCGAACCCGGCAAAGTTGTCACACGTCCTACCACACCACAGCCGGCCCGCCGGCCCGACCGACCGAATGCCTGTAGCACCCTGTAGCACATCTGGGTACGCTGGTGGACATGGTTGACCGCAGTCCCCGCGAGATCACCCAACGCGAACTACGCAATGAGTCCGCCGCCATCATGCGGGGGGTCGAGCGGGGAGAATCCTTCACGATCACTCGCAACGGCACCCCGATCGGCCGTGTCATCCCGCTGCGCCGCCGGATCTTCGTCCCGCGCGGAGAGGTCATGGCCGCGTTCGCCACCGCCCCGGTGCTGGACGAGCAGCGGTTCAGGGACGACCTCGACGCCGCCGTCGACCAGGACCTGTCCGACCGTGACTGGTGAGACCCCGGTCCGGGGGCTGATCGACACGAACGTCGTCATCCACCTGTCCGCAGCCGATCCCGCCGAACTGCCGGACGAGATGGTGCTCAGCGCGGTGACGCTCGCCGAACTATCGGCCGGCCCGCACCACACCGACGACCCGGCCGAACGGGCCCGCCGCATCAGCGTTCTGCAGCACGCCGAGGCGACGTTCGAGCCGGTCGCGTTCGATGCCGAAGCGGCGCGGACCTTCGGGCAGGTCTCGGCGGCGGTGCTCGCGACCGGGCGTGCGCCCCGCCGCCGGATCGCCGACCTGATGATCGCGTCGATAGCGATCGTCAACCGGCTGCCGCTCTACACCATGAACCCCGGGGACTTCGTCGGGCTGCGCGACCTGCTCACGGTGGTGGCGGTCAAGCGGCCGTGAGGGAACGCCGCGCCCGGCGCGCAGCGCCGCGGGCCGGGCGCTAGGCGCCGGCGACCGCGCGGGCCACCAGCGCTCGGACGTCCAGTTCGCGGGCCCGGGCGGCGTCCTCGCGGTACTTGACCACCGCGCCCAGGGTGGCCGCCGCCAGTGCCGGGTCGAGGCCGGTGGCGCCGAGCGCGGCCAGCGCCTCGGCCCAGTCGATGGTCTCGGCGATGCCGGGCGGCTTGACCAGGCCGGCGCCGCGCAGCGCCTGGCAGGCCGCGGTCACCTCGGTGGCCAGCCGCTGCGAGGCGGCCGGCACCCGCAGCCGGACTATCTCCACCTCGCGCTCGAAGTCCGGGTGCTCCAGCCAGTGGTAGTAGCAGCGGCGCTTGAGCGCGTCGTGCACGTCCCGGGTGCGGTTGCTGGTGATCACGACGACCGGCGGGACGGCCGCGCGCAGCGTGCCCAGCTCCGGCACGGTCACGCTGAAGTCGGACAGCACCTCGAGCAGGAACGCCTCGAACTCGTCGTCGGCGCGGTCCACCTCGTCGATCAGCAGCACGCTCGGCGTGGTCTCCAGCGCGGCCAGCAGCGGCCGGGCGATCAGGAACCGCCGGTCGTAGAGCTCCGCCTCCAGAACATCCACAGTGGACACCCCGGCCGTCTCGGCGGCGCGCAGGTGCAGCAGCTGGCGGGGGAAGTCCCAGTCGTACAGGGCCTGGCTGGCGTCGATGCCCTCGTAGCACTGCAGCCGGATCAGCGGCGCCGGCAGCAGCGCGGACAGCGCCTTGGCCAGCTCGGTCTTGCCGACCCCGGCCTCCCCCTCGCAGAACAGCGGCCGGTGCAGCCGCAACGCCAGGTACGCCGCGGTGGCCAGCCCCTCGTCAGCCAGGTAGCCGACCGCGGCGAGCCGCTCGGCCAGCCCGGCCGGGGAGTCGACCCCGGCCGGGACCAGCCCTCGATCGCTGTCCGACACCGCCACCAGCTATCCGGCCGCCGCGGCGGCGCGCTGCACGGCCCGCCGGGTGAGCACCTGAGCCAGGTGCTGGCGGTAGTCCGGCTGGGCTGACAGGTCGCCCGGTGGGTCGGTGCCGTCGGCGGCGTGCGCGCTGGCCGCCGCCACCCCGCCGTTCGCCGCGGCGACGCCGACCAGCGCCGCCTCGGTGGCCGCCGCCCGCAGCGGGGTCGGGCCCATGTTGGTCAGCCCGACCCGGGCCTCGGCGATGCTGCCGCCGTCCAGCCGGACCAGCGCGGCCACCCCGACGATCGCCCAGGCCTGGGCGACCCGGTTGAACTTCTCGTAGTGGCTGCCCCAGCCCGGGCCCAGCACCGGCACCCGGACCTCGACCAGCACCTCGCCGGGGCCGATCGCGGTCTCCAGGTAGTCGGCGAAGAACTCGGCGACCGGAACGGTGCGCCGGCCGCCCGGGCCGGCGATCGACCAGCTCGGCGTCCAGCGCCAGCGCCACCGCCGGCAGGTCGCCGGCCGGGTCGGCGTGCGAGAGCGAGCCGCCGAGGGTGCCGCGGTGCCGCACCGCCGGATCGGCCACGGTCGCGGTGGCCTGAGCCAGCAGCGGGCAGTGGGCGCCGATCAGCGGGTCGTGCAGCACGTCGTGGTGGGTGGTCAACGCGCCGATCACCAACTGGTCGCCGTCCCGCCGGACCCCGCGCAGCCCGTCCACCCGGCCGATGTCGACCAGCGTGGACGGGTAGGCCAGCCGCAGCCGGAGCAGCGGCAGCAGGCTCTGGCCACCGGCCAGCACCTTGCCGTCCTCGCCGGCGGCGGCCAGCGCGGCCACCGCCTCGTCCACAGTGGACGGCCGCACGTACTCGAAGCTGGCCGGGATCATTCGGCACCTCCCGCGGTCGTCGCGGTCTGCTGTCCACCGTAGGCGATCGTGCCCTGCCCCGCCCGGTCAGCCCCGGCGGCCCCACCGACGCCGTGCACCGCCCGCCAGACCCGTTCCGGCGAGCACGGCATCTGCACGTCGTCCACGCCGAACTGGCGGACCGCGTCGACCACTGCGCTGACCACCGCCGGGGTGGAGGCGATCGTGCCCGCCTCGCCGACGCCCTTGACACCCAGCGGGTTGGACGTGGCCGGCGTCTCGGTGCGGTCGGTGGTGAACTCCGGCAGGTCGGCGGCGGACGGGATCAGGTAGTCGACCATGGTGCCGGTGATCAGGTTGCCGTCCGGGTCGTAGACGGCCTCCTCGTACAGCGCCTGGCCGATGCCCTGCGCGATGCCGCCGTGCACCTGGCCTTCCACGATCAGCGGGTTGATCACCTTGCCGACATCGTCCACCGCGACGTACTTGCGGATCGCCACCCCGCCGGTCTCGGTGTCGACCTCGACCGCGCACAGGTGGGTGCCGTGCGGGAAGGAGAAGTTCTCCGGGTCGAGCACGGCATCGGAGTTGAGGCTGGGCTCCATGCCGTCGGGCAGGTTGTGCGCGGCGAAGGTGGCCAGCGCGATCTCCTGGATCGTGCTGCGCGCCTCCGGCGAGCCCTTCACCGAGAACACCCCGTCGGTGAAGTCGATGTCGCTCTCGGCCGCCTCCAGCAGGTGCGCGGCGATCGCCCGGGCCTTGTCGATCACCTTCCGGGCGGCCAGGTGCACCGCGACCCCGCCGACCACCAGCGACCGGGACCCGTAGGTGTCCATGCCCATCGGGGACGACTGGGTGTCGCCGTGGATCACCGTGACGTCGTCGAACGGGACGCCGAGCGCGTCCGCGGCGATCTGGCTCCACGCGGTCTCGTGGCCCTGCCCGTGCGGGCTGGTGCCGGTGACCACCTCGACCTTGCCGGTGGGCAGCATCCGGATGCTGGCCGCCTCCCAGCCGCCGGCGCCGTAGGACAGGCTGCCCAGCACCCGGGACGGCGCCAGCCCGCACATCTCGGTGAAGGTCGAGATGCCGATGCCCAGCTGCACCGGGTCACCGGACTCGCGGCGCCGGGCCTGCTCGGCGCGCAGCTCGTCGTAGCCGAACAGGCCGAGCGCCTTCCCGGTGGCCGCCTCGTAGTTGCCCGAGTCGTAGGTGAGCCCGGAGATCGTGGTGAACGGGAACTCCTCGTGCCGGATCCAGTTCTTCCGGCGCAGCTCGATCGGGTCCATCCCCAGCTCGACGGCCAGCTCGGTGACGATCCGCTCGATCGCGTACGTCGCCTCCGGCCGGCCGGCCCCGCGGTAGGCGTCGGTCGGCGTCTTGTTGGTGAAGACGCCGGTGCAGCGGAACCGGTAACCCTCCATCTTGTAGATCGAGTTGAACATGAACGCGCCCAGGATCGGCACGCCCGGGGTGACCAGCTGCAGGTAGGCGCCCATGTCGGCCTTGAGGTCGACCGATACGCCGAGAATCGTGCCGTCCCGGGTGGCGGCGATCTCGATGTCCTGGATCTGGTCGCGGCCGTGGATGGTGGCCTGGAAGCCCTCGCTGCGCGACTCGGTCCACTTCACCGGCCGGCCCAGCCGCTTGGCCACCACCAGCGCGATGACCTCCTCCGCATACACGTTCAGTTTCGAGCCGAAGCCGCCGCCCACATCCGGCGCGATGACCCGGATCTTCTGCTCCGCGATGCCGGTGGTCAGCGCCAGCATGATGCGCAGGATGTGCGGGATCTGGGTAGCCGAATAGATCGTGTACTCCCCGGCCGCGGCGATCGGCTCGACCACCACCGCGCGCGGCTCCATCGCGCCCGGGATCAGCCGCTGCTGGATGTACCGCCGGCTCACCACCACGTCGGCCTTGGCCCGGGCCGCGTCGTAGTCGCCGCCGTCGAACGGCCAGAGGAATGTCTTGTTGGTGCCCTTGTCGGCGTGTACGAGCACCTCGTCGCGCAGCGCCTCGGTCATGTCGGTGACCACCGGGAGCGGCTCGTAGTCGACCTCGACCGCCTCCAGCGCGTCCGCCGCGGCGTACCGGTCGCGGGCCACCACCACCGCGACCGCGTCGCCGACGTAGCGCACCTCGTCGGTGGCCAGCGGGGGATGGTCGGGATGCACCATGTCCGGCGTGACCGGCCAGGCGCAGGGCAGCGTGCCCAGCTCGGCGGCCAGGTCGGCGCCGCTGAACGCGGCCAGCACGCCCGGCCGCTGCCGGGCCGCCGAGACGTCGACCCGGGTGATCCGGGCGTGCGCGATCGGGCTGCGGACGATGGCCAGGTGCAGCAGGCCGGGCAGCTGGATGTTGTCGGTCCACTTGGTCTGGCCGGTGAGCAGCCGGGCGTCCTCCTTGCGCCGGCGGGCCTGGCCGACCTCCCGGCCCACGCCGGGCGTGCCCAGCTCGCCGCTCTCGGCGATCTGCTCCGCGATGAGGCCGGCGTCCAGTTCCTCGCTCATCGGGCCGCCTCCGAGGTGCTGAGCTCGGCCCCTGCGTCGGCCGCGGCACGGACCGCGCGGACGATGTTCTGGTAGCCGGTGCAGCGGCAGAGGTTGCCCTCCAGGCCCTCGCGGATCTCCGCGTCCGTCGGGTCGGGGTTTGCGGCCAACAGGTCTACCGCGGCCATCACCATGCCCGGCGTGCAGTAGCCGCACTGCAGGCCGTGCTGCTCGTGGAAGGCCTGCTGCACCGGGTGCATCCGGCCGTCCTCGGCCAGCCCCTCGATCGTGGTGACCGTGCCGCCGTCGGCCTGCACGGCGAGCATCGTGCAGCTCTTCACGCTCGCCCCGTCCAGGTGGACCGTGCAGGCGCCGCAGTTGGAGGTGTCGCAACCGATCGGGGTGCCGACCTTGCCCAACTGGTCACGCAGGTAGTGCACGAGCAACAGGCGGGGCTCCACCTCATCGGTGTAGCGGACCCCGTCGACGGTGACATCGATCCGTGCCATGCGACCCCCAGTGGTCGGTGCGGCAGCCATGCCGGCGTGCCATGACCCGCATCACACTAGGACCGGCGAAGGGGGTGCGAAACCCGAGACAGCCCGGCTGTGGATAGCACTTTCGGCCTGTGGATAACCCGGCCGCCGGCTCAGCCCAGCCCCTGGCCGACGGCCGCGCCGATGCCGAAGGTCACCGCCGCCGCAAATGCGCCAAGAATGAGCTGCCGGGCGCCGCTGAAGAGCCAGTTTCGACTGGTGAACCTCGCCGTGAGCGCGCCCGCGGTGAACAGCCCGATGCCGGCCAGCACCGAGGCGAACAGCAGCGAGTCGGCGCCGAGCAGGTACGGCAGCAGCGGCAGGAACGCCCCGATCGTGAACGAGATGAATGAGGAGAACGCGGCCGTCCAGGCGGACGGCAGGTCGTCCGGGTCGACGCCGAGCTCCTCCCGGGCGTGGATCCGCCAGGCCTGCTCCGGGTTGCGGGACAGCTGCTCGGCCACCTGCCGGGCCAGCTCCGGCTCCACCCCGCGGGCTTCGTACAGCTGGGCCAGCTCGTGCATCTCGGCCGCCGGCGCGCGCTTGATCTCGGTCCGCTCGACCGCGATCTCGGCCCGGGTCAGCTCGGCCTGCGAGGCCACCGAGGTGTACTCGCCGGTGGCCATCGACACCGCGCCGGCGACCAGCCCGGCGAACCCGGCCAGCGCCACCGCCTTGTGCTCGGCGCCGCCGCCGGCCACCCCGGCGATCAGCGCGAAGTTGGATACCAGCCCGTCCATCACGCCGAACACCGCCGGCCGCAGCCAGCCGCCGGTCACGTCCCGGTGCTGGTGGTGGATCTCGGCGAGCTCGTTCCCGTCCGGACCCGTTGTCACCGGACCAGCCTAGCTACCGCCCGCGCCAGCAAGGAGGCCAGCCGCGGTCGGCTGGTACCGCGCTATGCCTTGGCGTTCACACCGTTGCCGGAGTCGGCCGTGGCGCCGCTCCCCGACCCGGCCGGCCCGTCCGGCTGGGCTGCGCCGGAGCCGGCGGTGCCGGTCGTCGCCTCGCCGGCAGCCGTCCCCGGCGGCTCGGCCGTCGTCGCCTTCTCCGCCTCCGGGGCAGCGCCGGCCTGCTCCGGTCCGGCCTTCGCCGGCGCCGCCTTCGCCCGGGCCGTCTTCGCCGGAGCCTTGGCCGGGGTCGTCTTCCCGGCAGCGGCCTTGGCCGGAGCAGCTTTCGCCGGAGCGGCCTTCGCCCGGGCCGTCTTCGCGGGTGCTGCCTTCGCCGGTGCTGCCTTCGCGGGGGACTTCGCCGCGGCCGTCTTCGCCGGGGCGGGCGCCTCCGCCACGCTGCCGGCCGTCTCAGCATCGGCCGGCGGCTGGGCCGGAGCCGGAGTCGCCGGCTCCGCCGGCAGATCCAGCTTCGCCGTGCTCCCGGCCTCGACCGGAGCCCCGGACTCAGCTTCAGCCGGGACATCAGGCTCCGCCGGTACGTCCAGTGTCGCCGCCGCCCCAGCAGTCGCCGGAACCCCGGCCGGGCTCCCGGCCTCCGCCGCGCTGTCCGCCGGACTCCCAGCCACAGCCGCGCGGTCCGCCTCGGCCTCGCTCCCGGCCTCCGCCGCGCTGCCAGCCACAGCCGGAGCGCCAGCCACAGCCGGAGTGCCAGCCTCAGCCGGAGTGTCCGACTTTGTCTCCGCGTCCGGCGTCGCAGCGTCGGCTTCCGCCGTCGCGGCGGGTTCCGCGTCGCCGCCAGCGTCGGACCCGGCGGCCGGGGCCGGCTCCGCCTCGGTGTCCGCGGCCGGCTCCGCCTCGGTGTCCGCAGCCGAGTCCACCTCGGTGTCCGCAGCCGGCTCCGCCTCGGTACCCACGGCCGGCTCCGCCTCGGTATCCACGGCCGAGTCCGCCTCGACGGCGGTACCCGTACCGGTGGCCTCGGCGTCGTCGGCCGCTGCCGCGGTGGCTGTGGCCGGTTCGATGATCTCCTCGCGCGGGCCGGTGCTGGTCAGGAACAGCACGAGGCCGGCGGCGAAGACGATGATGCAGGTCCAGATGTTCAGGCGGAGGCCGAAGATGTGGTTCGTGGTGTCGATGCGCAGCGACTCGATCCAGATCCGGCCTAGCGGGTAGCCCATCACGTACAGGGCGATGACCCGGCCGCGGCCCAACTTGAACCGGCGCTCGGCCCAGATCAGCACACCGGCCAGGCCGACGTCCCAGATCGCCTCGTAGAGGAAGGTCGGGTGGTACGCCTCGGCGCCGGGCACCGTGTTCGGCCGGACCGGATCGATCTTCAGGCCCCAGGGCAGCGTGGTCGGCTTGCCGAACAGTTCCTGGTTGAACCAGTTGCCGAAGCGGCCGATCGCCTGCGCCACCGCCACCCCGGGCACGACCACGTCCGCGTAGGTGCGCAGGCTGATCCCGCGGGCCCGGCAACCGATCCAGGCGCCGACGGCGCCGAGCGAGATCGCCCCCCAGATGCCGAGGCCGCCCTCCCAGACCTTGAACACGTCCGCCGGGTGCTTGCCGTCCCCGAAGTAGAGCTCCGGGTCGGTCGCCACGTGGTACACCCGGCCGCCGATCAACCCGAAGATGACCGCGAGGACCGCCACGTCGGACACGGTGCCCGGACTGCCGCCGCGGGCCTGCCAGCGGCGTTCCCCCATCCAGATGGCGACAACGATCCCGGCGATGATGCACAGCGCGTACGCGCGGAGCGGAATCGCACCGATGTGCCAGACACCCTGGCTCGGGCTGGGCAGGTAGGCAAGACTGGGGCGCACGGGGACACCGTAGTCGGTTCCGCCGTTGGGCCCGCGTTGGCCCGCGCCGTGACAGCTCGGCGAGCCGCTCCGGCAACCTGCCGTACACCACTCGGCGACGGTCTGTTGACCGGCGGCACCGGCCGTCTAGTGTTCGTCCATGAACCATGTGACGAGGGCCGCAGCGGCCGTCATCGGTGATACCGAGGGGCGCGTGCTGCTGGTCCAGCAGACGAACGGGCAGCGTCGCTGGGGCCTCCCCGGCGCCCACATCGAGCCTGCCGACCTGCCCACCGAGGCGGTCATCCGGGAGATCCGGCGCGAGACCGGCCTGGAGACCAAGGTGGTCGACCTGGTCGGCCTGTATCACCTGACCGGCGGTCTGGACGGCGATGACGAGGTGCTGCCCGACCTGATCACCTACGCGTTCCGGTGCGAGGTGGTCACCGGCGAGGCCGTGCTGAACGGTCAGGGCCGGATCTGCCACCTGGGCTGGCACGCGCCCGACTTCGTGCCGCTCCCGGTGACCACCACCGCGGTCGCCGCGGTCGCCGACGCCGCCAAAGGCCTGTCCGGCGTGGTCCGCCACCTGGCGCGCTGAGCAGAAGTCTGCCCGCGGAGCCGAGCCCCGCGAACCCCACGGTGCGAACGCCGCCGGTTGGCTGCGCGCGAGCCGAGCTGTAGCTGCCGGTTGGGCAGCGCCACTAACCGAACTACTTGCGGCGGACGCCGGCGGCCAGGTCGGCGGCGAGCGCCTCGATCGCGGTCAGCCCGGCAGCGCCGGACGGCGCGTCCAGCAGCACCCGGACGAAGGCGGATCCGACGATCACACCGTCGGCGTAGCTGGCCACCTGCGCGGCCTGGTCGCCGGTGGAGACGCCCAGCCCGACCCCGACCGGCAGCCCGGTGGCCGCGCGGACCCGGGCCACCAGTGTCGGCGCGCGGTCGGAGACCTGGTCGCGGGTGCCGGTGACACCCATCGTGGACGCCGCGTAGACGAAGCCGCTGCAGAGCGCGGTGACCCGCCCGATCCGCTCGTCCGTGGACGCGGGCGCGACCAGGAACACCCGGGCCAGCCCGGTCTCGTCAGCAGCGGTCAGCCAGTCGCCGGTGCCCGGGTCGCCGGCCGATTCCGGGGTGAGATCCGGGGTGATCAGCCCGACGCCGCCGGCCGAGGCCAGGTCGGTGGCGAACCGGCCGACCCCGTACTGCACGATCGGGTTCCAGTAGGTCATCACCAGCACCGGGACGCCGGTGCCGGCCGCCGCCTCGACCGTGCGCAGCACGTCCGTGGTGCGCACGCCGGCGGACAGCGCCTGGTCGACCGCGCTCTGGATGGTCGGGCCATCCATCAGCGGATCGCTGTACGGCAGGCCGATCTCGAGGATGTCGACGCCGCCGGCCACCATGGCCCGGATCGCGTCGATCGCGCCGGTCACCGACGGGTACCCGGCCGGCAGGTAGCCGACCAGTGCCGCCCGACCGTCCGCCCTGGCCTTCTCGAACGCCTCGCCGAGGCTGGTCACCCGCGCCTACTCCCCTGACTCCCCGTCAGGCAGGCCGAATCAACGCGCTGCCCGGTAGATGCCGCTGCCGTGGCCTGCTGGAACGCCTCGCCGGGGTTGGTCACCCGTGCTGCTCCCCCGCCCCGTTGCCGGCCGACTCGTTGTCGAGCAGGCCGAACCAGCGGGCCGCGGTGTCCATGTCCTTGTCGCCGCGGCCGGACAGGCAGATCAGCACCACGCCGGCCGGGCCGAGCTTGCGCGCCACCGCGAGCGCGCCGTGCACGGCGTGCGCGGTCTCGATCGCCGGGATGATCCCCTCGGCCCGGGACAGCAGTGCCAGCGCGTCCATCGCCTGCGCGTCGGTCACCGGCTGGTAGCTGACCCGGCCGACCTCGTGCAGCCAGGAGTGCTCCGGGCCGACGCCGGGGTAGTCCAGCCCGGCCGAGATGGAGTGCGTCGGCAGCGTCTGCCCGTCCAGGTCCTGCAGCAGGTAGGTACGCATGCCGTGCAGCACGCCGGGCCGCCCGGCGGTCAGCGTGGCCGCGTGCCGGGAGCCCTCGGCGCCCTCCCCGCCGGCCTCGAACCCGACCAGCGCGACCGACGTGTCCGGCAGGAACCGGTGGAAGATGCCCATCGAGTTGGAGCCGCCGCCGACGCAGGCGACCACCGCGTCCGGCAGCCGGCCGACCAGGTCGAGCACCTGGCCGCGGGCCTCGACGCCGATCACCCGCTGGAAGTCGCGCACCATCATCGGGAACGGGTGCGGCCCCATCGTCGAGCCGATCACGTAGTGGGTGGTCTCCACGTTGGTGACCCAGTCCCGCATGGCCTCGTTGATCGCGTCCTTGAGGGTGCGGGCGCCGATCGTCACCGGCACCACGGTGGCGCCGAGCATCCGCATCCGGGCGACGTTCAGCGCCTGCCGGTGGGTGTCCTCCTCGCCCATGTAGACCACGCACTCCAGGCCGAGCACGGCGCACGCGGTGGCGGTGGCCACGCCGTGCTGGCCGGCCCCGGTCTCGGCGATCACCCGGCTCTTGCGCATCCGGATGGCCAGCAACGCCTGCCCCAGCGCGTTGTTCAGCTTGTGCGAGCCGGTGTGCGCCAGGTCTTCCCGCTTGAGCAGGATGCGGCAGCCGCCGGCGTGCTCGGACAGCCGGCGCGCGTCGGTCAGCGGGGTCGGCCGGCCCACATAGGTGGCCAGCAGCCGGTCCAGCTCGGAGGTGAACGACTCGTCCCGGCGGGCCGTGGCGTACGCGCCGGCGAGCTCGTCCAGCGCGGGGATCAGCGCCTCGGGGACGAACCGGCCGCCGAAGCCGCCGAAGTGGCCGCTGTCGTCCGGGCCGGCCAGCCGCGGGTCGGTGCCCTGGTCAGCGGTCATGGGCCGGCCTCGGCGTGGCCGGGTGCGCGGCCGCGGTGACCAGGTCGGCCACCGCCTGCCGCGGGCTGGACTTGGTTACCAGCCCCTCGCCGACCAGCACCGCGTCGGCACCGGCGGCGGCGTACTCGATCAGGTCGTGGGTGTCCCGGACGCCGGACTCGGCGACCCGGACCACGCCGCTGGGCAGCCCGGGGGCGATCCGCTCGAACACGCTGCGGTCCACCGAGAGCGTGTTCAGGTCGCGCGCGTTCACCCCAATCAGCCGGGCGCCGGCCTCCATCGCACGGTCCGCCTCGGCCTCGGTGTGCACTTCGACCAGCGCGGTCATGCCCAGCGACTCGATCCGCTCGCGCAGCCCGACCAACGCGTTCTGCTCCAGCGCGGCGACGATCAGCAGCACCAGGTCGGCGCCGTGCGCGCGCGCCTCGTGCACCTGGTAGGAGGAGACGACGAAGTCTTTCATCAGCACCGGGACGTCGACCGCGGCGCGCACCGCGTCCAGGTCGGCCAGCGAGCCGGCGAACCGGCGCTGCTCGGTGAGCACGCTGATCACCCGGGCGCCGCCGGATTCGTATTCGCCGGCCAGCCAGGCCGGATCGGGAATGTCGGACAGCCGCCCGGCGGACGGGCTGGACCGCTTCACCTCGGCGATCACACCGACCCCCGGAGCTCGCAGCGCGGCCATCGCGTCCAGCGCGGCGGGACGGCGGATGGCCAGCCGCTTCAGCTCGGCGAGTGGGACGGCGGCCTCGCGAGCTGCTACATCGGCGCGGACGCCGACGAGGATCTCGTCGAGAACGCTCACGTGGTGTCCCCTTCGTCACACGGCGCGGCGGTAGGGCCCCGCGCGGCGTATTTTCGCCGCTCCGAGGACCCTCCGGCCGGCCGACGCTTGGCCGGGCGCTTCGGGGGGCTGATGTTACCGGCCCGGCCGGACCGGCCCGGGGCCGCCCCCGGACTCCAGCCGCTGCGGAACGGTGTGCAGGCCCGACGGCCGGCCGGCGACCAGCGGTAGCCGCACCGTGATGCAGGCGCCACCCTCCGGCGCGCGGCCGGCCTCGGTGCCACCGCCGAGCCGGCTGGCCAGCCCGTGCACCAGGGCCAGCCCGACGCCGGTGCCGACCCGGCGGACGCCCCGGTACCGCTCGTAGAGCACCGATCGCTCGAACGCCACCGCGCAGTCCTCCGGGGTGAGCCCGGGGCCGCCGTCGCGCACCTGCAGCACCGCCCAGCCGTGCGCGGCGGCCAGCGCGAGCACGATCGGGGCGCCGGCCGGGGTGACCCGCAGCGCGTTCTCGGCCAGCCCGTCCAGGATCTGCCGGACCCGGGTCGGGTCGGTCAGCGTGACCACCTCGTAGTCCGGCAGCTCGGTGCCGAAGGCCACCCCGACCGCCTCGCAGCGGGCCTGCCAGACGTCGGCGGCGGCCCGCAGCAGCGCGGTCAGGTCCACCGGCTGCCGGTCGATGCGGAAGTCCTGGGCACCGAGCCGGGCCAGGTCGAGCAGGTCGGAGACCAGCCGCTCGAGCCGGCGCGCCTCGCCGAGCATGGTCGCGCCGACCGGGCGGACGTCCTCGCCGGCGGTCACCCCGTCGGCCAGCGACTCGGCGAACCCGGTGATCGCGGTCAGCGGGGTGCGCAGTTCGTGCGAGACGGACAGCAGGAACTCGCGCTGCCGGCCCTCGCTCCGGCTCAGCGCCGCGGCCAGCACGTTCAGCGCCTCGGCCACCCCGGCCACCTCGCTGGGCCCTTCCGGCGGCACCTGGACGTCGCGGGCCCCGGAGGCGAGCGCGTGCGCGCCGGCGGCGGCCCGCTTCAGCGGCCGGGCCAGCAGCCGGGCCAGCGCGACCGCGGCCACCACCGCCACCACCAGGCCGATCAGCAGCGCCACCCCGATCCGGCGCAGCGCCTCCCGGGCGAACGGCGCGGACTCGCTGCGCCGCTGCACCAGCAGGACCGCGCCGACCGAGCTGGGCCGGGCCTGGACGTACAGGGTGCTGCCGTCGACCCGGCGGACCGCCGACAGGCTCCGGCCGGCGACGACCTGGCCGGCCTCGGCCGCGGACAGCACGTCCCGGGCCAGCGGCTGGCTCGCCAGCGGGCTGCCGTCCGGGCCGAGCACCGCGTACTGGATGTTGGTGCCGCGCAGGAACCGCTGCACCAGCAGGGCCTGGCCGCGGGCCGGCCGGCGGCCACCGAGCGCGGGCTGCTCGGCCAGCGCCCCGGCGACGTTGTCGGCCAGCTCGGCCAGCACCCGCTGCGCGTCCCGCTCGCCGGCCGACCGCACCAACCCCACCGACACCAGCCCCACCACCAGCATCGCGACCGCCGCCACCGCGATCGTGACCAGCGTGGTCTGCGAGGCCAACGACATCCGCCGCCGCGCGGTCCCGGTCGCCGGCCGGACCGCCGCCTCGGCGGGCGGCCGCCGGGGCCACTCCCCGCTCACCCCCAGCACCCCAGCCGCCGGCACCTGGGCGAGCCGGTGGGGCGGTGCGGGCCGCTCATGGCGCCTCGGCCGAGTAGCCGACGCCGCGGACGGTGCGGATCGGGCTGGCCCCGCCGAGCTTGGCCCGCAGCTGGGCGACGTGCACGTCGACGGTGCGGGTGCCGGCCGCGGCGGCGTACCCCCAGACCTCGGACAGCAGCTGCTCCCGCTCGTACACCCGGCCCGGGCGGCGCATCAGGAACGCCAGCAGGTCGAACTCGGTGGTGGTCAGGCCGACCTCGGCGGCGTCCACGTAGGCCTTCCGGCTGCCCTGGTCGACGGTCACCCGGCCGACGGTCAGCGCCGGCACGTCGTCCGGCCGGCCCTGCGCCCGGCGCAGCACGGTCTTCACCCGGGCGACCAGCTCGCGCGGCGAGAACGGCTTGGTCACATAGTCGTCGGCGCCGAGTTCCAGGCCGAGCACCCGGTCGATCTCGTCGTCCCGGGCGGTCACGAACAGCACCGGCGTCCAGTCGCCGGCCGCCCGCAGCTGCCGGCACAGCTCGGTGCCGTCCAGCGTGGGCAGCCCGACATCGAGCACGATCGCCACCGGGTGCAGCCGGCGGGCCGCGGCCAGGCCGGCCCGCCCGTCCGCCTCCACGTGCACCCCGTAGCCCTCGCGGGCCAGGTACAGCCGGATCAGGTCGGCGATCGCCTTCTCGTCCTCGACCACCAGCACCAGCCCCCGGGCGGACCCACTGTCGGCCATGCCGCCCCCTCCGGACACTCCCCCCGGAACACCGCGCTGCCCCGACGCCTGACGGTACGGCGTCGGGGCAGCGCAGTGTTCGAGGAGTGTCAAGGCCCGGTCCGGAACCGGTCAGCCCGGCCCGGCGAGGCCCGGGCTACCGCAGCACGTACGCCCGGATGATGGTCTGCTGCACCGAGTTCCCGGCCCGGTCGGTGGCGGTGGCCCGCAGCGAGACGAACCCGGGCCCGGCCGGCTGGCGGACCATCGCGGTCCGCCGGTCGCCCGCACCGGCCAGCGGCACCGGCTGCCAGGTCGTCCCGTCGTCGAAGGACGCCTGCACGGTCAGCCCGGCCAGCTGACCGAAGCCGCCACCGGCCTGCCGCTGCACCAGCACCGGCACCGGCAGCAGCCGCCGCCCGGCCGGCGGCCGGCCCCGGTCGTCCACCACCGGCGCGAACCGGACCGCGGCCAGCGGCAGCGCCACCGGCTCGCCCGGCACGCTCCCGGAGCGGAACGTCCAGACCGCGCTGACCCGGGTGGACAGCGGGCTCACCGTGCGGGTCGCCTCGGTCTCCAGCCGGAACACGCCGTCCCCGGCCGGCACGAGCACGTCGATGAAACCCGGGACCTGCTCCTCGCCGACCAGTTGGCCGTCCTTGAACAGCCGGGTGCTGCCGTCGGCCTGGGAGAAGCCGAAGTGGGTGGGGTTCTGGTCGGAGAACAGCGGTATCTCGGCGCCGATCTCCTCGCCGAGCCGGCCGACGAAGATCCCGGTCGCCGGGCCGGACGGGAACCCCGGCCCGAACACCGGCAGGTTCCACTTCTCGCTGCCGGCCGGCCCCGGCCGGCTCAGCGCGGTGCCGTTGCCGAGCTGGTCGGTGCCGAAGTCGCCGGTCAGGGTGAACTCCACCAGGTCCTGGAAGAAGGCGATGCCGGGGGTGGACAGCACGGTCACCGCGCCCGGCAACGGCCGGGTGACCGCACCGCCGAACAGCCCGATCGCGCCCGGCACCGGGCCGCCGAACTGGTGCGTGCGCACCGCGAGGGCCCCGTCGCCCAGGTGCCGGACCAGCACGCTGGGCACCCGGTCCGGCTGGGTCCAGCCGACCTGGTAGAGGTAGGGGCTGCGGTCGAAGCCACCATTGCCGTCCGGCCGGGCCGCCACCTCGAACACGCTGAACGTGTACTTCCCGGGCGGCGCGACGGTCACCGAGGGCGCCACGAACA
This sequence comes from uncultured Actinomycetota bacterium, assembly GCA_963714145.1. GTDB lineage: Bacteria > Actinomycetota > Actinomycetes > Mycobacteriales > CADCTP01 > JBBWZH01. The sequence continues at coordinate 2,896,309 of OY970235.1, forward strand.
CGCCGTCGAAGTTCGAGCCGATCACGCCGGTGCCGGTCTCGCCCCAGGTGGTGGTCAGGAACGAGTCGAACTCGGCCAGGCTGCTGGCCGCCGGCCGGTCCAGGGCGATGCCGAGCGGCTTGCCGCGGCGCGCGTCCAGCGGCGCCGGGCGCGGCCCGCTGACCACCAGGTTCGGCTCGAACAGCTCGGTCAGGTCGAGGTCGAACTCGTCGGGCCCGATCCTGGTCTGCACGAAGCCCTCGAAGTAGAACCGCCCCTTGGGCAGCCGGGCCACCACCGTGCCGGACGGGTCGTACGGGAAGTACGCCTTGGGGTGGTCGATGTCGACGAACCGGAAGAAGTAGTTCGGCGTCGGCCGGCCGGCGCGGTCGAGCACCTTGACCGGCACGTCGTAGCTCTCCACCTCCTTGGTCAGCGCGACCGGGGTGCGGATCGAGGTGCCGCCGCCGGTCGCGGTCAGCACGCCGGTGTAGCGGCCGTCCGGGGCGGAGCCGGTGGTGACCGCGCTGAGCCGGACGCTGGCGCTGCCGCCGGCCGGGACAGTCACGGTCGGCGCGCTGAGCACGAACAGGCCGGCCGCGGCCGGGTGGCCGGCCTGGTCGGTCATGGCCGGCGCGACGCTGAGGGTGACCGGCGCGGTGCCGGCGTTGTGGTAGGTCACGGTCTGGTTGATGACCGGGTCGTCGGCGTGCGGCCAGCGGGCGGTGCCCAGGTTGATGTTGGCCGGGGTGGCGTACGCGGTCTGGTTCACCGCGCGGGCCACGTCCACGCGGCCGGCGCCCTGCTGGTCGACGCTGATCCCGGTGCCCGGCGTGGCCGAGCCGACCAGCGCGGCCTTGAGCTGCTCGGCGGTCCAGTCCGGGTGTTCGCCGGCCAGGATCGCCGCCGCCCCGGCCACGTGCGGGGCCGCCATCGAGGTTCCGGACAGCCGCAGGTAGGCGTCCCCGACCGGCTCGCCGATCTGGGCGTGCGCCGCCTTCGCCGCGACGATGTCCACCCCCGGCGCGGTCAGGTCCGGCTTGATCGCGCCGTCCAGGTTCACCGGGCCGAAGCTGGAGAACTCGGCCAGCCCGTCCTGCCGGTCGACCGCACCGACGGTCAGCGCCGCCGGCACCTCGGCCGGGCTGCCCACGCTCTCCCCGCCCGGCCCGGAGTTGCCGGCCGACACCACGAACAGCGGACCGCCGCCCGCGGTGAGCCGGGTCAGCGCCTGCTCGACCGGGTCGGTGCCGTCGGCCGGGAACGGGCTGCCGAAGCTCATGTTCACGACCTTGGCGTGCTGCGCGGCGGCCCATTCCATCCCGGCGATGATCCACGAGTCGGCGCCGCCGCCGAAGTCGTCCAGTACCTTGCCGACCAGCAGCTTCGCGTCCGGCGCGACGCCGGTGTACCTGCCGTTCGAGGCGGCGCCGTTGCCGGTCACGATGGACGCGACGTGGGTGCCGTGGCCGACCCCGTCGTCGGTGCCGGCGACGTCGTCGTCGGTGAAGTCCTGCGCGCCGGCCACCGCGTCGGTGAGGTCCGGATGGGTGGCGTCCAGGCCGGTGTCGAGGATCGCGACCGTGCTGCCGGCGCCGGTGAACCCGGCCTGCCAGGCGGCCGGCGCGCCGATCTGCGGCACGCTGTGATCCAGGGTGGCCCGCACCGGGGCGTCCAGCCAGACCCTGGCCAGGGTGCCGCCGGCGGCGCGCGGCGTGCTGCCGGCGCTGGCCAGGTCGGCCCGCGCGGTGGACCAGAACGCGCCGGCCTTCGCCGCCCGCACCGCGGAGCCGCCGATGCTGGGCAGGTCGCGGCCGACCCGGGCGCCGGCCCCGGCCACCCGGGCCCGGCCGGACGGAGCCAGCCCGCCCGCATACGTCACGATCAGCGGCAGATCCGGCCGGGACCGGTCGCCGTAGCCGAACGCGACCAGCTTGGTCACGTCGAACAACCGCCGGTCCAGCCGGCCCGCGTTGACCAGCGGGGCCGCGTCGGCCGGCAGCACGTACGTGTCGCCGCGGTCGAGGTACCGGATGAACCGCACCTTCTCCCGGCCCGCGGCCGGGACGACCTGCACGCTGCCGGCGACCCCCGGGCGGACGCCGGGACGCAGCCCGACCCGGTCACCGGTCAGCAGGGTCACCCAGCTCAGCCCGGTGGCACCGCTCCTGGCGACCGGGGACGGCGCCGCGCTGGCGGTGCGGTCGATCATCGCGACCGGTACCGCGAGTGCCGCCGCGAGGGCGAACGCACAAAGGCCGGCGCCCTGGCGCCGGCTTAGTCGTGACATACGGTCTCCTCCACCCAAGGCGGAGCCAACCCCCGCCTGTATGAACAGGAGGTTGCGGACCTGGCGTCCCGTTGCATCGGGCGGAATCTTTGTTCATAGGGGCACAACCCGCCCCAGTCGGCCCGGCGGAGCGGCAAAGCGTGCTAGGTGAGCCTGCGGTGGGCGAGCGTGTGGGGTTGCGGCGCTGGGATGGTCGGCTCGTGGCGTGTGTCGTCGTCAGGTGTGGCGAGTTGGTGCGGTGGTGGGTTCGGGCCTGGTGGTGTAGCCGTTGGGGCTGGGTGGTGCGGGGGTGGTTGTGGTGGTGATTGGTGGTGGTGGGTGGGTGCGGCCGTAGCAGCTGGCGATTGCGGTGAGGTTGAGAGGGTTGCCGTTGGTGGGGCGGAGGAGTTGTTGGACGTCGCGGCGGAGCCAGGGTGAGTTGGTGCCGCGGGGGTCGTGGTCGGCGTGTTGGGGGTTGGTCGTGGGTGGGTCGGGTTCGGTGAGCAGCTCGTCGACGAGTTTGGGGAAGCGGATGAGCATGATGGCGGCGCGGGCGATGGTGTCGGTGTCTGCGTGGTGGCCGAGGTGCAGGTCGAGGGCGAGCAGCATGCCGAAGGCGTTGGCTACGCGTTTGACCAGCCGGGGGTTGGCGGGCATGAGGGCGGCGTAGCGGGTGAGGAGGTCTTCGCTGAATGCGGCGACGGCTTCGGGACTGGCGGCTTTGGCGGCGACCTGTTCGGCCAGCCGCTGCCGGTCGGGGCCCGTGGTGCGGTCGATGGCGTGTCGGATCGGTTCGCTGTGGACGTCGCCGGGTTGTGAGTCGGCGATGAGACGTTCGGCTTGGTCTGTTGTGGGAGGTGGTGGGGCCTCGGCGGGTGTGGTTGGTGGGGGTGGGTCGGTGGCGGCTGCCTGTGGCGGTTTCGGCGCGGCGGATGCCGGTCCAGGGGCGGTGGTCTGCTCGGCCGGGCTGGGTGTGACGGGAGCATTGGTCGGGTCTGGTGTCGGGGTCGGGGTGCGGCGGCCGGCCGCTGCCCAGGGAGAGGTGTCGGTGAGGTGGTCGAGGTAGGTCTGGACCTGGTCGGCGGCCAGCGCGGGGACCACGACGGTGTGGTCGAACAGTTTCTGGATGAAGTCCGCGCCCAGGCCGTGGACTGGTGAGCCGAGTCTGTCGAAGGAGGGGTAGGTCGTCTCGAATGCGGTGCGCACCCAGCGGCCGTCGGCAAGGACCAGGACGATCAGTGGGGCGGGGCAGCGCCAACGGCTCAGCAGTCGTGGTTGGGCGGGTTCGCGCAGCAGGGTGTGCACCGTCTCCAGCAGTTTGACGACCCGCTCCGCCGAGCAGCGGTCGAGATCGTCGATGACCAGCAGCACAGGCCTGCGGGGCCGGCGCAGCCAGGCACACGTCCACACCGCGTAGAGCGCCAGCAGGCTCGCGACCGCCCCGGCGGCCCAGGCCAACGGATGCTGGCGGAGTCCGGCCGCCACCGCCGTAGGCATCCAGTCAGCGCTGGAGGCGGCGAGCAGCTCGGTGGAGAAGGCGATGTAGGCGGTGACCGCAGCGCCCAGCAGCGAAGCGACCCGGCCGATCCGGCGCCAGCGGCCCAGGTGAGGGAGGTGGGGATGGGTTCGGTCGTCGGTCGTACGCCGACGCTGACCGCGGCCAGTCTGACCGCGGCCGGTCCGGCTGGTACTGGCCGATCGGCCGCCGCGGGCCGGCGTGGCCATCCAGGACCCGACGATCAGGATCACCGTGACTGCCACCGCGGCCAGCGGCACGGTGTGCGTTGCCAGCCACTGTGCGATCGCCGACGCGTCGTGGCGCACCCGCGGGTCGCGGCGGTAGGCAAGCAGGTATCCGCCGATGATGCCGGCGGCGGCGAGGGTCAGTAGCGTGTCAGCGACCCGCTGCCCGGGGACGGAGCGGGGAGACCAGCGACGCAGCGACGCCACCAGCGCGGCGATCTCACCGAGGGGATTGTCCTCAGCGCGCTGATGCAACCGTCCGAGCGCCGGGGACGACCAGAACAGCACTCGACCCAGCGCCAGAACGAGCCCGGCCACCGCCGTCACCGCGGTCAGAACCGTGCTCAGCGTCTGCACGCTGCCGGCCCACAACCCAGCCCAACGAGCCCACAGCAGCCCGACCAACACCGCCGCGACCGCGAGTACCGGCCGGGAACGCGCCGCACGCACGACCGCACCGGAGATGGTCATCACCACCCGGGTTGCCGCCGCCCGCTGTGAGCGCACTGCCACATTGACCGCCCGGGCCAGCGACCACCACTCCGGGGCCACCGCGCTCTCCCGCCAGGCGTCGTAGCAGACCACGACCGGCTCAGCCAGCCGCTCAGCTCGCCCCGCCTCCGGCTCAGCGGGCCCCGGTGGCGGGTCCGGCGGGCTGGTCATCCGCTGGGTCAGCAAGGCCACCAGAGTGCTCTTGCCAGATCCCCACAGCCCATCGATGTGGACGACCGCTGTACCGGCCCGCTGCTTGCTGACCAACTGAGCCAGCAACCCATCCAGGTGCGCAGCGAGCACGCCGCGGCCCAGCACGTCGGTCGGGTTGTCTTCGTCGTCGACGACACTGAGCGTACGAGTCCGTGGCCCAGTCTCCGCCTCGCCCGCCACCTGCCCGTTGACCAGCAACGGCCACAACACCAGCGTCTGATCGGCGCTGCCGGAGATGATCAGGGTGCGGCCGGCGACCTCGATCGCCGTCACCGTGTTGACCCCGGCGCTGTGGCCGGTCAGCGGGTCGCCGACCGGCCGGCCGGTGGCGGCGTCCCAGCGCCGCACCGTGCGGTCGGCGCTGCCGGAGACGATCAGGTCATGGCCGGCGACCCCGACCGTCGCCACCGTGTTGACCCCGGCGCTGTGGCCGGTCAGCGGGTCGCCGACCGGCCGGCCGGTGGCGGCGTCCCAGCGCCGCACCGTGCGGTCGGCGCTGCCGGAGACGATCAAGGTGCGGCCGGCGACGTGCACCGTCGTCACCGTGTCGACGCCACCGCTGTGGCCGGTCAGCGGGTCGCCGACCGGCCGGCCGGTGGCGGCGTCCCAGCGCCGCACCGTCTTGTCGATGCTGCCGGAGACGATCAGGGTGCGGCCGGCGACCTCGGCCGTCGTCACCGCGTCGACGCCAGCGCTGTGGCCGGTCAGCGGGTCGCCGACCGGCCGGCCGGTGGCGGCGTCCCAGCGCCGCACCGTCTTGTCGATGCTGCCGGAGACGATCAGGGTGCGGCCGGCGACCTCGGCCGTCGTCACCGCGTCGACGCCGGCGCTGTGGCCGGTCAGCGGGTCGCCGACCGGTTCGCCGGTGGCGGCGTCCCAGCGCCGCACCGTGCGGTCGGCGCTGCCGGAGACGATCAGGGTGCGGCCGGCGACCTCGACCGCCACCACCGACCAGACCCCGCCGGTGTGGCCGGTCAACGGCTTCCCGACCGGCCGGCCGGTGGCGGCATCCCAGCGCCGCACCGTGCGGTCGTCGCCGCCGGAGACGATCAAGGTGCGGCCGGCGACCTCGACCGCCACCACCGACCAGACCCCGCCGGTGTGGCCGGTCAACGGCTTCCCGACCGGCCGGCCGGTGGCGGCATCCCAGCGCCGCACCGTATGGTCGTCGCCGCCGGAGACGATCAAGGTTTGGCCGGCGACCTCGACCGTCGCCACGGAGTTGACCTCGTCGGTGTGGCCGGTCAACGGGTCGCCGACCGGTTCGCCGGTGGCGGCGTCCCAGCGCCGCACCGTCTTGTCGGCGCTGCCGGAGACGATCAGGGTGCGGTCGGCGACCTCGACCGTCGCCACGGAGTTGACCTCGTCGGTGTGGCCGGTCAGCGGATCGCCGACCGGTTCGCCGGTGGCGGCGTCCCAGCGCCGCACCGTCTTGTCGATGCTGCCGGAGACGATCAAGGTTCGGCCGGCGACCTCGGCCGCCGCCACCGACCAGACCCTGCCGGTGTGGCCGGTCAGCGGCTTCCCGACCGGCCGGCCGGTGGCGGCGTCCCAGCGCCGCACCGTGCGGTCGGAGCTGCCCGAGAGGATCAAGGTGCGGCCGCCGACCTGGACCGTCGCCACCGACCAGACCCTGCCGGTGTGGCCGGTCAGCGGGACGCCGACCGGTTCACCGGTGGCGGCGTCCCACCGCCGCACCGTCTCATCGTCGCTGCCCGAGACGATCAGGGCACGGCCGCCGACCTCGACCGTCGCCACCGACAAGACCCTGGCGGTGTGGCCGGTCAGCGGGACGCCGACCGGTTCACCGGTGGCGGCGTCCCACCGCCGCACCGTCTCATCGTCGCTGCCCGAGACGATCAGGACACGGCCGCCGACCTCGACCGCCGCCACCGACCAGACCCTGCCGGTGTGGCCGGTCAGCGGCTTCCCGACCGGCCGGCCGGTGGCGGCATCCCAGCGCCGCACCGTGCGGTCGGAGCTGCCCGAGACGAACAGCGTGCGGCCGGCGACCTCAACCGCGACCACCGAGCAGACCGAACCGGCATGAGCGGGGCCGAGACGCAGCGGCGCAGTCCAATCCCAACCGACAGTGCTCTCGCTAATGGTTCCTGGACCCACTCCGAACCCGATGACGCGCCGGTCCCCGGTCGGCATCGAGGTCTCCTCATTCGTTGACTGGTCGCTCGACGCAATTAATCGCAATCTTGCCACGACAACGCCGGCGAGCGGGCGGTACGACAAGTCGCTCGGAGCATCGCAAGGCTCGACACGGCCGCCGGAGGCTGAACATCGACGGAGGTGAGCGACCTGCCGCTAAGGCATAGCCGGCCGCCCGGCGCCAGCGGTTCTGGCGCCGGGCGGCCGGCGGATCAGCCGGTCATCGCAGCACGTACGCCCGGATGATCGTCTGCTCGACGGTGTCACCGGCCGGGTCTGACGCGGTCGCCCGCAGTGAGACGAAGCCGCCGCGCGCCGGCTGGTGGATCATCGCGGTCCGCCGGTCACCCGAGCCGAGCACCGACACCGACTGCCAGCTCGCCCCGTCGTCGAACGAGGCCTGCACGCTGATCGAGGCCAGCGGGCCGAAGCCGCCGCCGGTCTGCCGCTGCAGGTACACCGGCACCGGCAGCACCCGCTGCCCGGCCGGCGGCCGGCCCAGCTGGTCCACCGGCGGGGCGAATCGGAGCACGGCCACCGGCAACGGCGCCCCGTCCTCGTCGCTGGCGTGGCCGGACCGGAACGTCCAGGCGGCGCTGAGCCGGGTGGACAGCGGGCTCACCGTGCGGGTCGCCTCGGTCTCCAGCCGGTAGGTCGCCGGCTCGGCCGGCACGGTGGCGTAGATGCCGCCCTCGTACGGCTCCTGCTGGATCAGCTGACCGTCGCGGAACAGCCGGGTGCTGCCGCTGGCCGTGGACGAGTAGCCGAAGTGGTCCGGCGCCGCGTCGGAGAACAGCGCCAGGTCGGCCACCAGCGCGTCCCCGTCCCGGCCGACGAACGGCCAGCCGCCGGCCGGGAAGGCCGGCCCGAACACCGGCAGGTTCCAGCGCTGCGGGGCGGCCCGGCCGGCGACGGGGAACACCCCGTCGGCACCGAACTGCACGGTCGCCGGGTTGCCGCTGGCATCCAGCTCGGCCAGGGACTGGTACCAGGACAGGCCCGGGCTGTAGTACTCGGTCAGCGTCGCCGGCAGGGTCACCGGTAGATAGCCTTCCTTGTAGCCGAGCCGGCTGTCGGACGCCGCCGCCAGCGTGGCGGTGGTCACCGCCAGCCCGCGGTCCGGCGCGCGGCGGACGAGGTCGGCCGGCACCCTGCGGTCCGCCGACCAGGCCACGTGGTAGAGGTACGGGCTGCCGGCGAAGTCACTGTTGCGGCCCGGCCGGGCCTGCAGCGCGGCGACCTGGAAGGTGAACCTGCCGGCCGGCGCCGCGGTGGTCGACGGCGCGGCGTAGACGCCGACGAAGTCGTGGGTGTACAGGCTGTACCCGACGGCACCCCAGTTGGCCACCCGCTCCGCGTCGATCTCGGCCACCAGCGGCCGGGCCTCGGACCGGTCGACGGTGACGCCGACCGGCCGGCCACGCCGGGCGTCCAGCGCCATCGTGCCGGCCCGGCTGACCTGGATCGTCGGCTCGGTGATGTCGGTCAGGTCCAGGCTCCACTCGTCCGGCCCGACCCGGGTGCCCACCAGCGCGGCGAGGAAGTAGCGGCCCTTCGGCAGCCGGACCGTCACGCTGCCGGACGGGTCGTACGGGCGGTAGTCGACGGGCCGGTCGAGCGACACGAACCAGAGGTCGTAGTTCGGCGTCGGCCGGCCGTGCCGGTCCAGCATCCGCACCCGCAGGTCGTAGCTCTCCACCTCTTTGGTCACCGCGACCGGGGTGCGCACCGCGGTGTCGCCGCCGGCCGCGGTGAGCACGCCGGTGTAGCGGCCGTCCCGGCCGCCGCGGGTGGTGTCGACGGTCACCCGCACCGCGGCGGTGCCGCCGGCCGGCACGGTCAGCCGGGACCGGCCGAGCGTGAACATTCCGGCCGCGGCCGGCCGACCGTCGGGGCCGCTGGTGGCCAGGCTGAGGTCGAGGGTGACCGGCGCGGTGCCGGCGTTGTGGTAGGTCACCGGCTGGCGCAGCACCGGGTCGTCGGAGTGCGGCCAGCGGGCCACCCCCGCGTTCAGCGCCGCCGGGGTCGCGTACACCGGCTGGCTGACCGCGCGGGCCACGTCCACCCGGCCGGCGCCCTGCTGGTCGACGGTGATCCGGGCGCCGGGCTCGGCCGACCCGATCAGGGCGGCCTTGAGCTGCCCGGCGGTCCACCGCGGGTGCTGCCCGGCCAGGATCGCCGCCGCGCCGGCCACGTGCGGCGTCGCCATCGAAGTGCCGGACAGCGTCGTGTACGAGTCCCCCACCGACTGGCCGATCTGGCCGCGGGCCGCCTTCGCCGCGACGATGTCCACCCCGGGCGCGGTGATCTCCGGCTTGATCGCGGCGACGCTGCGGGCCGGGCCGCGGCTGGAGAACTCGGCCAGCCTGTCCTGCTTGGTGACCGCGCCGACGGTGAGCGCGGCGTCCGTCTCGCCCGGGCTGCCGATCGACGCGTCGCCCGGGCCGTCGTTGCCGGCCGCGACCACGAACAGCGGGCCGCCGTTCGCGGTCAGCCGGGTCAGCGCCTGCTCCAGCGGGTCGGTGCCGTCGGCCGCGAACGGGCTGCCCAGGCTCATGTTGACGACCTTCGCGTGCCGCCCGGCGGCCCACTCCATCCCGGCGATGACGCCGGACTCGCTGCCGTTGCCGGTGTCGTCCAGCACCTTGCCGACCAGCAGTTCTGGCGTCCGGGGCGACGCCGACGTACCGGCCGTGCGAGGCGGCCCCGCTGCCGGTGATGATCGAGGCGACGTGGGTGCCGTGCCCGAAGGCGTCATCGGTGCCGTCCTGGCCGCCGGTGAAGTCCTGCGCGCCGACCACCGCGTCGGCGAAGTCCGGGTGGGTCGCGTCCAGGCCGGTGTCCAGCACGGCGACGGTGCTGCCGGCGCCCTTGTGGCCGGCCCGCCAGGCGCTGGGGGCGCCGATCTGCGGCACGCTCTGGTCCAGCGTGGCCCGCACCGGGGCGTCCAGCCAGACCCTGGTCAGCGGCCCGGCGCCGGCCCGCTGACCGACGCCGACGCCGGTGCGGGAGAGGTCGGCACGGGCGGTGGACCAGAAGGCGCCCGACTTCGGTGCCCGCACCGCGGAGCCGCCGATGCTGCGCAGATCCGGCCCGACGCGGGCACCGCTGGCGGCGACCCGGGCCCGGCCGGCCGCTGCCACGCCGGCCGCGTACGTCACGATCAGCGGCAGGTCCCGGCGGGACCGGTCGTCGTACCTGAACCGGACCAGTTTGGTCACGTCGAACAGCCGCCGGTCCAGCCGCCCGGCGTCGACCAGCCGCAGCGCGTCCGCCGGCAGCACGTACGAGTCGCCGTGGTCGGCGTACCGGACGAACCCGATCCGCTCCCGACCGGCGGCCGGCCGGATCAGCACGCTGTCCGCACCGGTGCCACCCGGCCGCAGCGCGACCCGGTCACCGGTCAGCAGCGTCACCCAGCGCAGCCCGCCCGACGCGTTGCCGGCCGCCGCGCCGGCCGTGTTGCCGGCCGCGCCAGCCACCGGCGACCCGCCGAAGCTGCACCCGAACAGCGCGATCGGCACCGCGAGCACGGCAGCCAGCGTGGCTGCGAGACGGCCGGTCCCCCGGCGTCGACTGAGTCCTGACATGCGGTCTCCCCACCCCCGGGGCGAAGCCCGTCTCCACCCCGTACCGCAGCAGAGCCCAGCCGGACGGCCCGCGTAGGCCCGGGCCGGTTGTCGGCCCGCTCGGGCACGCCCGCCTTCACCCCGGGCCGGACCCGCCGACCCGCTTTCAGTGCGTCCGGTCGCGGTGTCGGCCCACTCGGGCACCCCGATCGGGCAGCGCCGGACGCCCTACCGGCCGACCGCTACCTGGCCGCCCGGCGGAGCCGATCGGCCCCGTCCGGCCCCGGTTGGACGCAGGCGTGCCGTCCGACCGAAATCGCAACGGTGTGGCAACCGGGGCGGTACAAGTGCCCAGAACGTGTCAACGCTGTACCGGGCGGCGTGAGTGCCTACTTTGGACATGCGCCGCTGTGGACCTGCGCCCGCCGGCCCGGAACTCCGGCCTGGCCCGCCGGCCTGGCCCGGGCGCCGGTCAGCCGGCGGTGGGGTCGTCGCCGCGGTCCAGGGCGTCCCAGACGGCGGCCGGCGCCGCGGCCTGCGCGGTCGCCGCCGGGGCGGGCGGGCCGGTGGGGGCGTCGTACCGGGCCGACATGCCGGGCCAGCGGCGGCTGCGCAGCAGGGCGCCGGCGCCGGCCAGCAGCAGGGCCAGGCCGGCGAGGACGGCCAGCACCGGCCAGACCGGCGTGGTGGATACGGTGACCGCGGTGCCCGGCGGGATGCCGCTGGTCTTCCCGGCGTCGGTGAGCAGGGACCAGGCGGCCGCCTGGTCCGGCCCGGTGACCCGGCCGGCCGCGCGGACCGCGAGCAGCAGGCCGCTGGCGGCGAGGAGCCCGCCGACGACCAGCCGGCCCCGACCCCGGGTGGCGAGCAGCGCGACCAGACCGGCCAGGCCGACCACGCCCAGCGCCGGCACGAGCGGCTCCACCGCACGCCCGGACAGCGCCACCGCCACGTCCGGCAGCGGCGGCCGCCGGGGCGCGTCGACCCGCAGCCACACCCGCCCGCCGGCCAGCAACGCCAGCCCCGCCCCGGCCAGCCCCAGCAGCAGGACCGCGGTCAGCTCCCGCCGCCCCGCCCGGGCCGCCCGGGCCGGCCCGGTGACCTCGGCCGGACTGCGCGGCGCCGGGACCGCCGCAGGGCCGGTCACGTCGCCGGGGTCAGCGTCTCGGCGGTGGCGATGGCCTGCAGGACGGCGCCGGCCTTGTTGCGGGTCTCCAGCTCCTCCAGCGCCGGGTCGCTGTCGGCGACGATGCCGGCCGAGGCCTGCACGTACGCGGTGCCGTCGCGCATGACCGCGGTGCGGATCGCGATCGCCATGTCCAGGTCGCCGGACGCGTCCAGGTAGCCGACCGCGCCGCCGTAGATGCCGCGGCGTACCGGTTCCAGCTCGTCGATCAGCTCCATCGCGCGCACCTTGGGCGCGCCGGTGAGCGTGCCGGCCGGGAAGCAGGCGGTCAGCACGTCCAGCGCGTCCCGGCCGGGCGCGACCGTGCCGGTGACCGTGGACACGATGTGCCAGACGTGGCTGTACCGCTCCACGCCGCCGAACTCGACCACCCGCACGGTGCCGGCCGCGGAGACCCGGCCCAGGTCGTTGCGGGCCAGGTCGACCAGCATCACGTGCTCGGCCCGCTCCTTGATGTCGGAGACCAGTTCGGCGGCCAGCGCCGCGTCCCGCTCCGGCGTGGCGCCGCGCTTGCGGGTGCCGGCGATCGGGTGCAGCACGGCCTGCCCGGCCTGCACGGTGACCAGTGCCTCCGGGCTGCAGCCGACGATGTCGAAACCGTCCAGCCGGAGCAGGTACATGTACGGGGACGGGTTCAGCGTGCGCAGCACCCGGTACACATCCAGCGCGTCCGCGCCGGTGGCCACCTCGAACCGCTGGCCGATCTGCACCTGGAACACCTCGCCGGCCCGGACCGCCTCCAGCGCCGCCGCCACCGCCGGCTGGTACGCCCCGTCCGGGGTGCGCGAGATCGGCGGTGGCGCCGGCACCGGCCGGGTGGTGGCCACGCTGGGGGCGGCGGCGGTGGCCAGCGCGGCGGTCATCCGGTCCAGCCGGGCGACCGCGTCGTCGTAGCCGGCGTCCAGCTCGGCGGCGTCCGCGCCGTGCCGGGTCAGCGCGTTCGCGACCAGCAGCACGCTGCCCTCGAGATCGTCCACCACGGCCAGGTCGGTGGCGACCAGCATGGTCAGCTCGGGCAGGCCCAGGTCGTCCGGGGCGTGCTCGGGCAGCCGTTCCAGCCGGCGCACCACGTCGTAGCCGAGGTAGCCGACCAACCCACCGGTCAGCGGCGGCAACCCGGCGCCGACGTCGGCCGGCAGCGGCGGCCCGACCAGCGCCCGCCAGGTGCCGGCCAGCACGGTCAGCGGGTCGCCCTCGGCCGGCGCGCCCGGCGGCGGCTCGCCGTGCCAGACTGCCCGGCCGTCCCGCTCGGTCAGCGTGGCGGTCGAACGCACCCCCACGAACGAGTACCGCGACCAGGACCGGCCGTGCTCGGCCGACTCGAGCAGGAACGTGCCGGGGCCGCCGGCCAGCTTGCGGTACACGCCGACCGGGGTCTCACCGTCGGCCAGCAGCCGGCGGGTCACCGGGACCATCCGGTGCGCGCCGGCCAGCTCATGGAATCGGGCCCGGGACGGCGCCGGCTCCCCGGTGGTCACCGGGCCACCTCGGCAGCCTGCACGGACGGGAGGAGGTCGGCGTCGAAGCAGGTCCGGTCGCCGGTGTGGCAGGCCGCGCCGACCTGGTCGACCTTGACCAGCAGAGTGTCGCCGTCGCAGTCCAGCGCGACCGACCGCACCCACTGCTGATGGCCGGAGGTCTCCCCCTTCACCCAGTACTCCTGCCGGCTGCGCGACCAGTAGGTGCACCGGCCGGTGGTCAGCGTCCGGTGCAGCGCCTCGTCGTCCATCCAGCCGACCATCAGCACCTCGCCGGTGTCCCACTGCTGCGCGACGGCGGGGATCAGGCCGTGCTCGTCCCGCTTGAGGCGGTCGGCGATCGTCGGGTCCAGTTGGGATGGGCGGGCTGGTCGGGGCATGCGGCCCATTCTGCCGGGTGCCCTCCCGAGCCCGGGCGGAGACCACTGGCCGGGCCGGACGAAGCCCCTGGGCCGACCGGACCGCGACCACGGGCCGTGCCGGTGCCGGCCGGCCCGGCGCGCAGAATGCAACCCATGCCATGGACTACAGCCGATATCCCGGACCAGGCCGGGCGCACCGCCATCGTCACCGGAGCGAACTCGGGGCTTGGCTACCACACCGCGCTGGAGCTGGCCCGGCGCGGCGCCCACGTGGTGCTCGCCTGCCGGGACACCGAGCGCGGCGGCGCGGCGCTGCGCCGGCTCGCCGACGCGGTGCCGGACGCGTCGGTCGAGCTCGGCCTGCTCGACCTGGCCGACCTCGCCTCGATCCGGCGGTTCGCCGAGACGCACGCCACCCCGGGGCCGGACCTGCTGATCAACAACGCCGGCGTGATGGGCACCCCGCTGCGCCGCACCGCGGACGGCTTCGAGCTCCAGTTCGGCACCAACCACCTCGGCCACTTCGCGCTCACCGGGCTACTGCTGCCCGGCCTGCTCACCCGCCCCGGCGGCCGGGTGGTGACCGTCAGCAGCGGGCTGCACAAGATCGGCCGGATCGACTTCGACAACCTCAACGCCGAGCGGCGGTACCGCCGCTGGGCCGCGTACGGCCAGGCCAAGCTGGCCAACCTGCTGTTCACCCTGGAACTGCAGCGCCGGTTCGAGGCGGCCGGCGCCGACCTGCTGGCCACCGCCGCGCACCCCGGCCTCGCCGCCACCAACCTGCAGACCAGCGGACCGCTACAGGGCCGCCGGCTGCGCCTCGACCCGCTGGTGCAGCTCGGCAACCGGATCTTCGCCCAGTCGGACGCGGCCGGCGCGCTACCCACGCTGTTCGCCGCGACCGAGCCGTCGGTCCGCGGCGGCGACTACATCGGCCCGGACGGCCCGCTCGAGCAGCGCGGCCACCCCAAGCGGGTCGCCCGCTCCCGCCGCGCCCGCGACACCGACACCGCCCGCCGGCTCTGGACCGTCTCGGCAGAACTGACCGGTGTCCGCTACGACGCCCTGATCACCACGCCCTGACCGCCCCGGGCCGGCCCGTCCCTGGTGTCCCTGGTAACACCGTCGAGCCGCCGGACGCCCTCCTTGAGCGGGGACACCGACGTGAGGGGGGTGTCCCGGCTCTCCTGGCGGGAACCCCTGACCCGGCCCGCCGATTCGACGGGCCGGGCCGGGGCTCAACCGACGGTCCGCCCCGATCGTCGCGGCGACCGGCTACCGTCCCGGCTCGGCAAGCCACAGTGTCGGCTGCCCGGTGACCTCACCGACCTGATCAAAGTCCCGGTCGTAGTGCAACAGGACGAGGGCGTGCAGCTCGGCGGCGGCCGCGACCAGCAAATCGACGGCCCCGGCGGAGCGGTGCGTGCCACGGGCGGTCAATCCCGACTGGATCTCCGCGCTTCGCTCAAAGACCCGGTCCGGCATGGGTACCCAGACGAAAGCCGCATGGAGCAGTTCGACAAGCTCGTCCCGGTCAGACTTGGACCGAGCGGTGTACAGGATCTCCAGTTCGACAATGGGGCAGACGGCGACCAGCCCTGCGGTGATCTGCTGTTCCCACCGAGCCCGCTGCGATTCGTCGCGGAGAAGCCGGACCAGAGCACTGGTGTCGACGAGATACCGCGCAAGGGTCATGCGCGGTACGAGGTCTTATCCAGAAGCTCGTCGAAGGCACCCGACTCGCCTAGCTCGGCAAGGCGGCTCAGTGCCTTGCCGCGTCGTAGCCGCTCGGCGATCTCCCGCAGGGCGGTGTTGACGGTGTCCTTCTTGGTCTTGGTGCCGAGTAGATCAGCGGCTTCGGCCAACGCGGCATCGTCGACGTCAACGAGGATCTTGGTCACGGCGGCCGCTCCTATATCTAGTGGAGGACACCAGTATATCCACGCCGCGGCCTGCGGGAGCAGCCGGCGGCGCGACTGCGATCAGGACTGGAGGGCGCGGCTGGGCACGGCCCGTGGCGGCGTCGCCGGTGGCGGGGTGGTGACGATGGGCGCGGCGGGGAGGTAGATGGTGACGACGGTGCCGGCGGCGGGCGACGACTCGAAGGTGACCCGGCCGCCGTGCTGGGTGAGCAGCGCCTGGACGATCGACATGCCCAGGCCGCTGCCACCGCGGCTGCGGATGCGGCCGCTGTCCGCGCGCCAGAACCGGTCGAACACCTGCGCCACCTGTTCCGGCGACAGCCCCGGGCCGGCGTCCCGGACCGCCACGACCACCTGCCCGCCCGGTACCTGGGCGCCAGCGGCCTGCGCACCAGCCACCTGCGCACCCGGCGCCCGGGCCTTCGCCACCTGCGCGCCCGGCACCTCCGCGCCCGGCACCTGCGCGCCCGGCACCCGGGCGGTCGGCGCCTGGGCGGTCGGTGTCGACACGGTGACGGTGATCGGGCCGGCCGGGGTGTGGATGGCCGCGTTGGTCAGCACGTTGCGGACCACCTGCAGCAGCTGGTCGTGATCACCGAGCACGGTGGCCGGGGTGCCCGGGTCGACCATGGTGATGGTCCGGTCCGGGTGCGCGGCGTGCACGCCGGCGACCGCGTCGGCCACCACGTCGGTCACCGCGACCGGCTCCCATTCCGGGATCGCGCCGCGGTCGTGCCGGGCCAGCGTGAGCAGATCGTCCACCAGCCTGGACATCCGGGTGCCCTCGGCCTCGATCCGGCGCAGCGCGTCCCGGGCGTCCGGGTCGGTGCCCTCCTTGCCGCGCAGCCGGATCAGCTCTGCGTAGCCGCGCAGCGAGGTCAGCGGCGTGCGCAGCTCATGCGAGGCGTCGGCCAGGAACCGGCGCATCCGCTGCTCGCTCTCGTACCGGGCGCCGTACTCGGTCTCCACCGCGTCCAGCATCGTGTTCACCGCCTCGGCCAGCTGGCCGACCTCGGTATCCGGGTCGATCACCTCGACCCGCTTGTCCAGCCCGGACCCGTCTGGCGACAGCTCGGCCGCCACCTCCTGCGCGGTCCGGGTCACCCGGTCCAGCGGCCGCAGCCCGAGCCGGACGCCGATCGTGCCCAGCACCACCACCGCGATCACCGCGATACCACCCGCGATCACCTCGAGCGCGAGCAGCTTGGCCAGCGTGCTGTCCATGTCCCGGGTGGGCAGTCCGACCGCGAGCCTGGCGTTGTGCAGGTCATAGTCGGTGGCCGTATTGGTGTTCGGATCGACCACCGTTATCGTGCCGTCGCGGAGCTCGACGGTGGTCGCCCGGACCGTCTCCCCGCTGGCCGTCTCGACGGTCTGCGGGTCGGCCGCCGCCGCGAGGCGGCTGGCCTGCGCGGAGGTGATGTCCAGCCCGGCTGCCTGCCCGCCGACGCCGGCCGGGATCACCGTACCGTTGCCCAGTACCACCGCCAGCTCGACCCGGGTGACCTGCGGAGCGCTCCGCGGGCCGCCGGCCCGCGGGAACAGTAGCCCCGGCGCCCGCTGGCTGAGATCTCGCACGTTGTCGTCGAGCTGGCTGGTCAGGGAGCCGCGCATGGCCGAGTACGTGGTGATCCCGGTGGCGAGAACGCCGAAGGCAACGAGCGCCACCGCTAGCGCGATCAGCCGGCTGCGGAGCGAGCGGAGCTTCATCGCGGGGCGCGGATCACGTAACCCACCCCGCGGATGGTGTGGATCAGGTGCGGCTCGACCGCGTCGACCTTGCGGCGCAGGTAACCGACGTACAGCTCCACGATGTTGGACTTGCCCTGGAAGTCGTACTTCCAGACCCGTTCCAGGATCTGCGACTTGGACAGGACCACCCGCTCGTTGCGCATCAGGTACCGCAGCAGCTCGAACTCGGTCGGGGTGAGCGTGATCTCGGCGCCGGCCCGGTGCACCTCCCGGGTGTCCTCGTCCAACTCCAGGTCACCGACCTGCAGGACCGAGGTGGAGGTGCGGACCGGCGGCGCGGTGCGGCGGAGCACGGCGTGCACCCGGGCCAGCAGTTCCTCCACGCTGAACGGCTTCACCACGTAGTCGTCGGCGCCGGCGCGCAGGCCGGAGATGCGGTGTTCGCCGGCGTCGCGGGCGGTCAGGAACACGACCGGCACGTCCGAGCCGCCGTTGCGCAACCGGCGCAGCACCTCCATGCCGTCCAGGTCGCCCAGCATGATGTCCAGGACGACCAGGTCAGGGGTGTGCTCGGCGACCGCGGCGAGCGCGCTGGCGCCGTTGTCCGCGGTGATCGCCTCGAACCCGTCGAAGCGCAGGGCGGACGCGACCAGGTGCGCCACGTTCTCCTCGTCGTCGACCACCAGAACCCGCCGCCGAACCTGGGTCGCCGCGCTGCTCCCCCCGTTCATGTTGCCTCCCGACCGTCACCCTGCCACTGAATCACGCCGATGTGACCGGCGCCGTCGGATGGATCGTCACTGAGCGCGCTGAGCCCCCACTGTGCCTTTCCTGTGGCTCCGCTGTGAACCGGGCGAACGGTCGCCGGTTGCCGTCGACCGCCCGCCGTGTCATTATTCCTCGTACGTGGAGTTCTACAGATGAGGAATAACGATGGACGCGATCGAGGTACGCGGACTGGTGGTCGAGCGCGGCGGCCGGCGGGTGCTGCACGGCATCGACTGCACGGTCCCGACCGGTTCCGTCACCGGGCTGCTCGGGCCCAGCGGCGGCGGCAAGAGCACGCTGCTGCGGGCGATCGTCGGCGTGCAGCGGGTGGCCGGCGGCACGGTGACCGTGCTCGGTACGCCCGCCGGGTCGGCCAAGCTGCGGCACCAGGTCGGCTACGTCACCCAGGCACCCTCCGTCTACCGGGATCTGACCGCCCGCGGCAACGCCCGGTACTTCGCCGCGGTGGCGGGGGTCCCGCCGGCCGCGGCCGACGAGGCGCTGCGCGATGTCGGGCTCAGCGGCCAGGCCGACGCGCTGGTGGGCCGGATGTCCGGCGGGCAGGCGGCCCGGGTCTCGCTGGCCTGCGCCCTGCTCGGCCGGCCTCGCCTGCTGGTGCTGGACGAGCCGACCGTCGGTCTCGACCCGGTGCTCCGCCGCGACCTCTGGGCCCTGTTCGGCGAGCTCGCCGCGGCCGGCACCACCCTGCTGATCTCCAGCCACGTGATGGACGAGGCCGGCCGGTGCGAACGGCTGCTGCTGCTCCGGGACGGCCGGATCATCGCGGACGACACCCCGGCCGAGATCCTCCGCGGCACCGGCCGGGATGATCTGGAAGGCGCGTTCCTGCGGCTGATCGAGCTGAGCGAGGGCGCCACGACAGCGCAGACAGCAACCGGGAACCCGGTGACCGGAACGACGACGGGAGTGGCGCGATGACGACCCGGCCGATGCTGGCCACCGCGGCGCGGGTGCTCAGCCAGCTGCGGCACGACCGGCGGACGGTGGCGCTGCTGCTGGTCGTGCCGGTCGCGCTGTTGATCCTGTTCAAGTACGTCTACCAGTCGGCGCCGCCGGTGTTCGACCGGGTCGGCCCGATCATGCTGGGGCTGTTCCCGTTCGTGACGATGTTCCTGGTCACCTCGATCGCGATGGTCCGGGAGCGGACCAGCGGGACGCTGGAGCGGCTGCTGACCACCCCGCTGCGCAAGTTCGACCTGCTGGCCGGGTACGCGCTGGCGTTCGGCGTGCTCGGGCTGGCGCAGGCGGGGATCGCGGCGGCGGTGGCGCTCGGGCCGCTCGGGCTGACCGTGTCCGCCGGGCCGGCCGTGGTGGTCACCCTCGCGGTGATCAACGCGCTGCTCGGGATGGCGCTCGGGCTGTTCCTCTCCGCGTTCGCCAGCACCGAGTTCCAGGCCGTGCAGTTCCTGCCGGCGGCGGTGCTGCCGCAGGTGCTGCTCTGCGGGCTGCTCGCGCCGCCCGAGCAGATGGGCGTCGCGCTCCGCTGGGCCAGCGACGTGCTCCCCCTCACCTACGCGGTGGACGCGCTGACCGAGGCCCGCACCGCCAGCACGGTCACCGCCGCGATGACCGCCGACGGGCTGATCGTGATCGGCTGCATCGTGGCCGCCCTCGCGCTCGGCGCCGCCACCCTGCGCCGCCGTACGCCGTGACCGGTTCCGCCGATCCGCTGACAGCGAGGACACCACCGTCGCCCTCGACCTCGCCGGTCGCCGGCCCGACCGCCTCCGCGGCCGGGCCGGCGGCCGGGCTGGCGGAGGGGCCGGGGGCCGGGCCGGGGGCCGGGCCGGGGGCCGGGCCGGCAGCCGGCGGCAGCACCGGGGATGCCGCGGACCGGGCGTCACGGGGGCGGCGGGCCGGGCGACCGCCCGGGCAGGGCAACACCCGGGAGGCGGTGCTGGACGCGGCCCGGCGGACATTCGCCGCCCGTGGCTACGACGCCTCCTCGCTGCGGATGATCGCGGCCGAGGCCGGCGTCGACCCCGGCATGGTGCGGCACTTCTTCGGCAGCAAGGCCGGCCTGTTCCAGGCCGCCATGGAGCTGCCGGTGGACGTCGAACGGGTGGTGCCGATGCTGCTCGCGGACGGGCTGGACGGCCTCGGCGAGCGGCTGCTGCGGTTCTTCCTGTCGGTGTTCGAGTCGACCGGCGACCGCAACCCGTTCATCTCGCTGCTGCGGTCCGCGGTCAGCCATGAGGACTCGGCCCGGCTGTTCCGGGAGTTCCTGACCGACCAGATCCTCGGCCGGGTCGCCGCCGCGGTGCAGCTGCCGCAGGCCGGACTGCGCGCCTCGCTGGTGGGCAGCCAGATGTCCGGCCTGATGCTGGCCCGGTACGTGATCCGGGTGGAACCGCTGGCCTCCGCGGACCCGGAGACGGTGATCGCCGCAGTCGCCCCGACCGTGCAGCGCTACCTCACCGGCGACCTCGGCCTGCCCCCGTGACAGGCTGCCGGTGACGGGGCCGACCCGGTGACGGGGCCGACCCGGTGACGGGGGCTGACCCGGTGACGGGGCTGGCCCGGTGACCAACCACTCAGCTGACCAGATGGACCCGCTGCCGGCGGGTTTCGTCCGCAACGTCCGGGGGGCTTTCCGGGCCGCTGGTGAACAGTGGCTGGCGGAGCTGCCGGCGGTGCTGGTGGCCTACGCGCGCCGCTGGGAGCTGACGCTGGGACGGCCGTACCAGCTCACGTATCACTACGTCGCCGCCGCGACCAGGGCCGACGGCACGCCGGCGGTGCTCAAGCTGGGCGTGCCGGGCGGGGTCGAGTTCGGCTGGCAGGTCCGGGCGTTGCGGCTGGTGGACGGCGACGGGATGGCCCGGCTGCTGGCCGCGGACGTCCCGGGCGGCGCGATGCTGCTGGAGCGGGTCGAGCCCGGGCAACGGCTGACCCCGGCGGACGAGTCCGCCGACCCGGCCGCGACCGAAGTGCTGCTGGACCTGATGCGCCGGCTGCACCGCCCGGTCCCGCCGCCCGACACCCAGCTGCCAACCACCACGCCAGCACCTGAGCCAGCACCCGGGCCAGCACCTGGGCCGGCACCTGGGCCGGCGGGGATCAGCTTGCCGACTGTGGCCGACTGGGGCCGCGGCTTCGGCCGGCTCCGGGCCAGGCACCGCGGCGGCACCGGACCGCTGCCGGCCGCGCTGGTCGACCGGGCCGAGCGGCTGTACGCGGAGCTGGCCGGTTCGCCCGCCGGCCCGCCGGTGCTGCTGCACGGCGATCTGCACCACGAGAACGCGCTGCGCTCCCGGCGCGCCGGCTGGCTGGCGATCGACCCGAAGGGCCTGCTCGGCGAGCCGGCCTTCGAGGTCGGCCCGGTGCTGCTCAACCCCTGGGACGAACTGCGCACCTGGCCCGACCCGGCCGGCGTCCTGACCCGCCGGGTGCACCAGCTCGCCGACGGCCTGGCCGTGCCCCGGGACCGGGTCCGGGCCTGGGGCTTCGCCTTCGCGGTGCTGTCGGCGATCTGGACCGACGAGGACGGCGGCGAACCGGACCGGCATTCGCTGGCCGTGGCCGAACTGCTCAGCGGCCGCTGAGCCCGGCGCCGAGCCCGCCGTCAGTTGAGGTTGCGGCGGTGCGATGCCCAGGAGGCGTGCAGGCGGGCGTAGACACCGGGCTGGCTGACCAGGGTGCTGTGCGAGCCGCGCTGCACCACCCGGCCGGCGTCGACCACGATGATCTCGTCGGCGGCTTCGGCGGTGGCCAGCCGGTGCGCGATCGTGATCGTGGTCCGGCCCCGGGTGAGCGAGTCGAGCGCGCGCTGCAGCCGCACCTCGGTGGCCGGGTCGACCGCGGAGGTGGCCTCGTCCAGCACCAGCAGGTCCGGGTCGGCCAGGTAGGCGCGGGCGATCGCGACCAGCTGCCGCTCCCCCACCGACAGCGCCTCGCCGCGCTCCCCGACCGGGGTCAGCACGCCGGCCGGCATGCCGGCCAACCAGTCGGACAGGCCCAGGTCGACGAACGCGGCGGTCACCTCGTCGTCGGTGGCGGCCAGCTGGCCGTACCGGACGTTGTCGGCGATCGTCGCGTCGAACAGGAAGCCGTCCTGCGGCACCATCACCACCCGGGACCGCAGCGAGTCGAACGGGACCTCCCGGAGCGGGACGCCACCGACCAGCACCCCGCCCCGGGTCGGGTCCATCAGCCGGGTCAGCAGCTTGGCGAACGTGGTCTTGCCGGAACCGGTCTCGCCGACCACGGCGACCTTGGTCCGGGGCGCGATCTCCAGGTCGACGTCGGTCAGCACCTCCCGGCCACGACCGGGGCCCGCCGACGCGGCCGAGACTGAGCCGTTGGCGGCTGACCCGTTGGCGGCTGACCCGTTGGCCGCCGCGGCAGCGCTGTTGCCCGCTGTGCTGTTGCCCGCTGTCCCGTTGCCCGCTGTGCCGTTGCCCGCTGTGCCGTTGCCCGCTGTGCTGTTGCCTGCTGTCCCGCCGCTCGCTGTTCCGCCCGCTGGCCCGTTGCCCGTCAGACTCTGGGTTGCTGGGGTCGCAGCTGGTGGGGCGTCCAGGGTGGCCGTGTTGGCGGGGTAGGCGAAGTGGACGTGTTCGAACCGGACGCCGAGCGGGCCGGGCGGGAGCGGGCGGCCGGCCGGGCCGGGGTCGGTCACGTCCGGCTCGACGTCCAGCACGTCCAGCACCCGGCGCAGCGAGGCGAGCGCGTTCTGCGCCTCGGTCAGCGCCTCGGTCGAGATCTGCACCGGCTGGATGAACAGCGTGACCAGGAACAGGAACGCGACGAGCTGCCCGGCGGTCAGGTCACCGTCCAGGCCGAGCAGCACGCCGACCACGACGACCGCGGCGTTGGCCAGCCCGGCGGCGAGCTCGCCGGTGGTGAAGACGACGGCGGTCCAGGCCTGGGCGCGGACCGAGGCGCGGTAGTGGTTCTCGATGGCCCGGTCGATCCGGGCCGCGGTGCGCTCCTCCACCCCGTACGCGCGCACCGTCTGCGCCCCGACCACCGACTCTGCGACCGCGCCGAGCAGGTCGCCGACCCGCTCCCGGACCCGCTTGTAGGCCTCCGCGAGCCGGCGCTGCAGCCGCGGCACGGCCCAGGTCAGCGGCACGAAACAGGCGTACACCAGCAGCGTCAGCTGCCAGGAGTAGAACGCCATCAGCACGCTGGCGACCAGCAGCTGGCCGATGCTGGCCACCACCAGGATGCCGCCCCACTGCATGAAGACGGACATCTGGTCCACGTCGCTGGTCACCCGGGAGACCAGCGAGCCGCGCCGCTGCGCCTGCTGGTGCAGCATGGACAGGTCGTGGATGTGCCGGAACGCGCGCACCCGCAGCGCGGCCAGCCCGGTCTCGGTGGTCCGGAACATCCGGTAGTTCAGCAGGTACGCGGCGGCGGCGGTGAGCAGCACGGCCAGCGCGCTGAACCCGACCATCCGCTCGATCAGCCCCAGGTCGGCACCGCCGGGCCGGAGCAGGCCGTGGTCCAGCGTCTGCTGCACGGCCAGCGGGACGACCACCCGGCCGGCGGTCGCGGCCAGCGCCAGCAGCACGGTCACGCCCAGGCCGCGGCGGAACTCCGGGACCAGCCGGAGCCCGCGGCGCAGCGTCTGGATCGCCCCGGGTGGGCGGGCGGCCCGCCGGGCCCGGCGGCGGCCCAGGCCGCCGCCCGCGACCAGGCTCGCGCTGGTCACGCGGCGCCCTCGGCATCCGCGTCGTCGTCGCCGGGCTCGCCGCCCGCGGCGGCCTTGCCGGACGGCACCGTGGCCGGCTTCCCGGCGGGCTTGCTGCCGCCCTTGCCGGGGCGGGCCCGGCTGCCGGCGGCGAGCGCGGCCCGGTTCCGCCGCCGCTCCTGATCGGCCTCGTCGTAGGCGAGCACCAGGTGCGCGTAGCCGGGGGTGGTGGTCAGCAGGTCCTGGTGCGAGCCCTGGCCGACCACCCGGCCCCGCTCGACGTAGACGACCTCGTCGGCGAGCGCGATCGTGGACCGCCGGTAGGCCACCACGACCACGGTGGCGGCCAGGTCGGCCGACCGCAGCCCGCCCAGGATGGCCGCCTCCACAGACGCGTCGACGCTGCTGGTCGCGTCGTCCAGGATCAGCAGCCGGGGCCGCCGGGCCAGCGCCCGGGCCAGCGCGATCCGCTGCCGCTGCCCGCCGGACAGCGTCGTGCCGCGCTCCCCGACCCGGGTCGCCAGGCCGTCGGGCAGGGCCCGGACGAACCGGTCAGCCTGGGCCACCGCGAGGGCGTGCCAGACGTCCTCGTCGGGCAGGTCGGCGCCGAGCGTGACGTTGCCGCGGACGGTGTCGTCGAACAGGAAGGTGGCCTGGCTGACCACCGCGGCGTGCTCGCTCACCCCACCGCGGGACAGCTCGCGCAGGTCCGCCCCGTCCAGCAGGACCGCCCCGGACTGCGGGTCGACCAGCCGGACCAGCAGCGAGACCAGGGTGGACTTGCCGCTGCCGGTCGGGCCGACCACCGCGACCGTCTGCCCGGGGGCGACCTCGAAGCCGACCCCGACCAGCACCGGCGGCGCGTCCTCGGCGTAGCCGAAGGTGACCTTCTCCACCGAGAGCCGGGCCGGACCGGACCGGACCGGCAGCACCCGCTCGCCGTACGCCTGGCCGCCGGAGGCGCGCAGCACCCGCTGCACCCGGTCCCAGCCGACGACCGCGCGGGGCAGGTCGCCGAGCACCCAGCCGATCGCCCGCACCGGCAGCGCCAGCACCGTGAACAGGTAGGCCACGCTGACCAGATCGCCCACGGTGGCCGCGCCGTCACGCAACCGGATGGTGCCGACCAGCAACACGGTGAGCGTGCCGAAGGTGGGCAATGCCTCCATCATCGGGTCGAAGATCCCGCGCAGCCGGCCGACCCGGATCATCGCGTCCCGCAGGTCCATCGACTGCCGGGCGAACCGCTCGGTCTCCTGCTGCTCCCGGCCCAGCGTCTTGACCACCAGCGCGCCGTCGAAGCTCTCGTGCGCCACCCCGGACACCTCGGCCCGCAGCTGCTGCGCGTGCGTCATCCGCGGCGACATCCGGCGCGAGTAGATGAAGTTCAGCATGAACACGGCCGGGAACACCACCAGGCCGACGATCGACAGCACCGGGTCGGTCCGGACCAGGGCCACCACCGTGATCACCAGCATCACCACCGCCCCGCAGGCGAACGGCAGCGGCGCGATCGGGTACCAGGTGGACTCCACGTCCGCGTTCGCGTTCGACAGCAGCGTGCCGGTGGGGTGCCGCTGGTGCCAGGACAGCGGCAGCGTCAGGTACTGCCGGGTGATCCGGCGCCGGTAGCTGGCCTGCAGCCGGTACTGCATGGTGCCGGCGCCGACCCGGCGGCCGATGATGCCGACCACCTTGACCGCGGCCACCCCGATGATCGCCAGCGCCGCGCCGGTCAGTGCCCCGGCGGTGGTATGACCGGAGGCGAAAGCGGGAAGGATGGTGTGGGTGGTCACCCCGCCGAGTACGAACGCGCTGGCGACGGTCATCCCGCCGAACAGCACACCGCCGGCGACGGCGACCGCGAAGATCCACCGCTGTTCCCGGATGCCAGTGCCGAGGACCCGTAGACCCCTGGCGAGGACGTCATTGGAAGTCCTCGGCGGCGTCGTCGGCACGCGACATACTCCCTTCCGCCCCCAGCGGGCAGCGCTGATCGCTCGGGTGGCGCGACGCGGGCGGCGGCGGGAATCGGGGGCCGCATCCAACAAGATCGACCGGCCACGCCCCGGTCCACCTTACCTGTGATCATGAGCATGGCTGACCGTTCTCCAGAACCCGGGTGGGCAGTTTGTCATCGCCCGTCCGGGTGAAGGCTGCGCTGACCGGCTCTATTTAAGGTAGGTCCGTGACTGATCATGCTTCGGCCGAACGGGCTGCTGTCGCCGATCTGCTCGACGCGGTCGGCCCGGAGGCCCCGACGCTCTGCGAGGGCTGGGCCACGTACGACCTCGCCGCGCACCTCGCCCTGCGCGACCGGGTGCCGGCGGCCTGGCCCGGGATCGCGCTGCGCCGGTTCGCCGGGCGGACCGAACGGATCCAGCGCGAGTTCACCGCCGCGCACCCGTTCACCGAGTGCGTCTCGATGATCCGCCGCGGCGCGCCGATGTGGTCACCGATGGGGGCCCCGCTGCTGGCCGGGCTGACCAACCTGGCCGAGTACGTGGTGCACCACGAGGACATCCGGCGGGCCCAGCCGGACTGGACGGCGCGGGCGGTGCCGACCACCCTGGCCGACTCGCTCTGGTCGCAGCTGCGGGTGACCGCCCGGCCCGCGTTCCGGCACGCCCAGGACGGGGTGCTGCTGCTGCGGGCCGACACCGACCAGTCGATCACCGCCAAGCGCGGCCCGCTGGTCGTCGCGATCGAGGGCGACCCGGTCGAACTGCTGCTCTACGCGTTCAACCGCCGCTCGGTCGCCCGGGTCGACATCCGCGGCGACGACGCCGCGGTCGCCCGGCTGGCCATCGCCCGGATCGGAATGTGACTAGGCTTTAACGGACAGTGACGCCCGCCGCCCGGAGAGCATCTTTGGCGGCGCCGATGCGGAGCTCACCGAAGTGGAAGACGCTGGCGGCGAGCACCGCGTCGGCGCCGGCCTCGACCGCCGGGGCGAAGTCGGCCAGCCCGCCGGCGCCGCCGCTGGCGATCACCGGCACCGTCACCACGGCCCGGACCGCGCGGATCATCGCCAGGTCGTAGCCGTCCTTGGTGCCGTCCGCGTCCATCGAGTTCAGCAGGATCTCGCCGGCGCCCAGCCGCTGGCCCCGGGCGGCCCAGTCGACCGCGTCGATGCCGGTGCCGCGCCGGCCGCCGTGCGTGGTCACCTCATACCCCGAGGGCGTCCCCGGGTCGCCGGCGCGGACCCGGCGGGCGTCCACCGACAGCACCACGCACTGCGAGCCGAACCGCTCGGCCGCCTCGCGCAGGAACTCCGGCCGGGCCACCGCCGCGGTGTTCACGCTGACCTTGTCCGCGCCGGCCCGCAGCAGCGCGTCCACATCGGACACGGTCCGCACCCCGCCGCCGACGGTGAGCGGGATGAACACCTCCGCCGCGGTCCGCCGGACCACCTCGTACGTGGTCTCCCGGCCGCCGGACGAGGCGGTGATGTCCAGGAACGTCAGCTCGTCCGCGCCTTCCGCGTCGTACACCCGGGCCATCTCCACCGGGTCCCCGGCATCCCGCAGGCCGGTGAAGTTGACCCCCTTCACGACCCGCCCGGCGTCCACATCCAGGCACGGGATGACCCGCGTCGCCACGGTCACTGTATTTCCCGTTCGCTGCGCTCCGCGCCAGACGCGACGTCTTCCCTCGGCACCGCGCAGCGACTCCGTCGGCGCGTTGCCTCAGTCCAGACGCCGCTGCGCTCCGCCCCGCTCACTGTGCTAGCCGTTCGCGGCGCTGCGCGCCAAACGCGACGTCTTCCCTCGGCACCGCGCAGCGACTCCGTCGGCGCGTTGCCTCAGTCCAGACGCCGCTGCGCTCCGCCCCGCTCACCCGCCGACCCCGGGGCGGTAGGCGACGGCTTCCACCTCGACCAGCATGGCCGGGTCGATCAGGGCGGTGACCTGCACCATGGACGTGGCCGGCCGGATCTCGGCGAACGCCTCGCCGTGTGCCCGGCCGACCTCCTGCCAGCGGCTGATGTCCGTGACGAACATCCGGGTCCGGACCACGTCGGCGAGCGTGCAGCCCAGCTCGGCCAGCGCCGCCCCGATGTTCGCGATGGCCTGCGCGGTCTGCGCGCCCGCGTCGCCGGGGTGTACCACCGCGCCGTCCCGCACCGAGGTGCAGCCGCTGACGAAGACGTGGTCGCCGGCCGCGACCGCCCGGCTGTAGCCGACCACCGGCTCCCACGGCGTGCCGGACGAGACCCGCCGACCCGGGCCGCCGGGCACGCCGGTCATGCCGGCCGCCCACCGGACGCCGGGCCACCAGCCACCAGGCCGCCACCAGCCGTCGGGCCACCAGGCACCGGGCCGCCACCAGCCACCGGGCCACCAGCCACCGGGCCACCAGACGCCGGGCCACCAGACGCCGGGCCATCGGGCACCTGGGCACCTGCTACCGCGGCCAGTGCCTCGGGCAGGGTGAACGCAGCGGCGTAGAGGGCCTTGCCGACGATGGCGCCCTCGACGCCGAGCGGGCCGAGCCCGGCCAGCGCGCGCAGGTCGTCGAGGGTAGCCACGCCGCCGCTGGCCACCACCGGGCGGTCGGTGGCCGCGCAGACCGAGCGCAGCAGGTCCAGGTTCGGGCCGGTGAGCGTGCCGTCCCGGTGCACATCGGTGACCACGTACCGGGCGCAGCCGTCGGCCTCCAGCCGGGCCAGCGTCTCGAACAGGTCGCCGCCGTCGGTGGTCCAGCCGCGGGCCGACACCCGGTAGGAGCCGGCGCCGTCGGCGCGGACGTCCAGCCCGACCGCGACCCGGTCGCCGACCCGGGCCACCGCGCGGCGCACCCAGTCCGGGTCCTCCAGCGCGGCGGTGCCGAGGTTGACCCGGGTCGCGCCGGTGGCCAGGGCCGCGTCCAGCGAGTCGTCGTCCCGGATCCCGCCGGACAGCTCGACCTGGACGTCCAGCGCCCCGACCACCTCGGCCAGCAGCTCGCGGTTGCTGCCCCGGCCGAACGCGGCGTCCAGGTCGACCAGGTGGATCCACTCGGCGCCGTCGGCCTGCCAGGCCAGCGCCGCCGCCAGCGGCTCGCCGTAGCCGGTCTCGGTGCCCGCCTCGCCGCGGACCAGGCGCACCGCCCGCCCGTCGGCCACGTCCACGGCGGGCAGCAACACGAACGGCGTCCCCGACCTCATCGGGCGCTCCTGTCCACGACGAACGCAGCACGGGGGGACAGCATCAGCGGGAACTCCTGTCCAGGAAGAACGTGATCAGGGCCGGGGTGGCGACGAGCGCGGCCAGCAGCACCGCGATCCGGATGCTCCAGGACGGCGTGACCAGCCAGGTGATGATCAAGATACCGATCAGGATGCCGGCCACCGCGGCCCGCTGGGTGCGGGTGCGCCGGCTGAACCGCTGCCCGGGCCGCCAGGGCAGGGCCGACCGGACGGCCATCCGGCGCCGGGTCGACCGGCGCCGCCGGGCCACCTGCCGCGCGGTCCGCTTGGCCGCCTCGGCCGACCGGCGCGCCGCCTCCGCCTCCCGGACCGCCCGCCGCTTCGCCCGCTCCTTGCTCACGGTGCTAGCCGTTCGCGGCGCTGCGCGCCAGACGCGACGTCTTCCCTCGGCACCACGCAACGACTTCGTCGGCGCGTTGCCTCAGTCCAGACGCCGCTGCGCTCCGCGCCGCTCACCCCAGGGTCCCGAGCCAGTTGGACAGCACGGTCGCGCCGGCGTCGCTGGACTTCTCCGGATGGAACTGGGTGGCGGCCACCGCGCCGCGCTCGACCGCGGCGACGAACGGCTCGCCGTGCTCGGCGGTGGTGACCAGCCCGTCGGTCTCGGTCGCGGCGTAGGAGTGGACGAAGTAGAACCGGGTGCCGGGGTCGATGCCGGCGAACAGCACCGAGCCGGCCGCCGGCTCGACCGTGTTCCAGCCCATGTGCGGCAGCACCGGCGCGCGCAGCCGGCGGACCGCGCCGGGCAGCACCCCCAGCCCGTCGGTCACCACGCCGTGCTCGTCGCCCTTGTCGAACAGCACCTGCATGCCGACGCAGATGCCGAGCAGCGGACGGCCCGCGGCTACCCGCTCGCGTACCACCGCGGCACCGCCGACGCCGAGCAGCCCGGCCATCACGCGGCGAACGCGCCCACCCCGGGCACCACCAGCCCGTCAGCGGCCAGCGCGGCGGCCGGGTCGGCGGTGACCGTGACCTCGGCCCCCACCCGGGCCAGCGCCCGCTCGGCCGAGCGCAGGTTCCCCGACCCGTAGTCGAGCACGACCACCTGACGCTTCACAGCACCCCCTTGGTGCTGGGTACGCCGACGGTGCGCGGGTCCCACCCGGTGGCGTCGCGCAGCGCGCGGGCCACGGCCTTGAACTGGGCCTCGACGATGTGGTGCGCGTCCCGTCCACTGTGGACGATCACATGCAGGGCGATCCGGGCATTGTGGGTGAACGACTCGAACACGTGCCGGGTCAGCGTGGTCGCGTAGATCGGGCCGATCGTCGGCGGCATCCCGTCCGGCTCGCGGTGCACCAGGTAGGGCCGGCCGGACAGGTCGACCGCGGCCTGCACCAGCGCCTCGTCCAGCGGCACCAGCGCGTCGCCGAACCGGCGGATGCCGGACTTGTCGCCGAGCGCCTGGCCGAACGCCTGGCCGAGCGCGATCGCGGTGTCCTCCACCGTGTGGTGCGCGTCGATCTCCAGGTCGCCCTTGGTCCGCACGGTCAGGTCGAACCCGCCGTGCTTGCCCAACTGGGCCAGCATGTGGTCGTAGAACGGGACGCCGGTGCTGACATCGGTACGGCCGGTGCCGTCCAGCGCGATCTCCACCAGCACGCTGGACTCGGCCGTCACCCGCTCCACCCGGCCGACCCGCGGCTCCCGCTCACCCACGCCCGCTCCCCCAGATCACCAGCGGCTCCCGCCCGGTCATGACCGCACCGCCCGATCCACCAACTGCTCCCGCCGGGTCATGACCGCGCCACCGCCCGATCCACCAGATGCACCCGCCGGTCACGCCACCACCTCAAGGTTCTCGTCGGTCAGCGCTACCTGGTCGACCACCTCGGTCAGCGCGGCCAGGAAAGCGTCCACTTCGGACGGGGTGCCGGCGGTGACCCGCAGCCAGCCGGGCAGCCCGACGTCGCGGACCAGCACGCCGCGGTCCAGCAACGCCCGCCAGGCCGCCGGCGCGTCCCCGAACCGTCCGAAGAGGACGAAGTTGGCGTCGCTGGGCACCGCGCGCAGCCGCAGCCCGGGCAGCGCGGCCACGATCCGGTCGCGCTGCGCCTTGATCGCCTGGACGGTGCCGAGCAGGGCCGGCGCCTGCGCCAGCGCCACCCGGGCCACCGCCTGGGTCAGCGCGGACAGGTGGTACGGCAGCCGGACCAGCAGCATCGCGTCCACCACCGCCGGGTCGGCGGCCAGGTAACCCAGCCGCAGCCCGGCCATCCCGAACGCCTTGGACATGGTCCGGGTCACCACCAGCCGCGGCTGCCCGGGCAGCAGGGTCAGCGCGGACGGGACGCCGGCGCGGGCGAACTCGGCGTACGCCTCGTCCACGATCACCATGCCGGGCGCCTCGGCCAGCACCGCCCGGACCACCGCCAGCGGCAGCGCGGTGCCGGTCGGGTTGTTCGGCGAGGTGAGGAACACCACGTCCGGCTGGTGCTGGCGCACCTGCGCGGCGGCGTGCTCCGGCGAGACGGTGAAGTCGCCGGCCCGCCGGCCGTCCAGCCAGGCCGTGCCGGTGCCGGCCGAGATGATCGGGTGCATCGAGTACGACGGGGTGAAGCCGAGCGCGGTCCGGCCGGGCCCGGCGAACGCCTGCAGCAACTGCTGCAGGATCTCGTTCGACCCGTTCGCCGCCCAGACCTGGGCGCCGGTCAGGCCGTGGCCCAGGTAGCCGGCCAGGTCGGCACGCAGCGCCACGACATCCCGGTCCGGGTAGCGGTTCAGGTCGGCGGCGGTGTCCCGGGCCGCGGCGCCGATCGCGTCCAGCAGGGCGATCGGCAGCGGGTGCGAGTTCTCGTTCGTGTTCAACCGCA
Organism: uncultured Actinomycetota bacterium; assembly: GCA_963714145.1. Taxonomy (GTDB): domain Bacteria; phylum Actinomycetota; class Actinomycetes; order Mycobacteriales; family CADCTP01; genus JBBWZH01. Next base: position 2,927,811 of record OY970235.1, read on the forward strand.
CCGGGACGTCCAACTGCGGCGCCCCGTACGGCGACTTCCCGCGCAGATCCTCCCGAATCGGCAGCTCGTCCAACCTGCTCACGGTGCCGCCGCCCCGCTCGGTGTCTCCAGTTCGCGGCGCTCCGCGCCAAACGCGACGTCTTCCCTCGGCACCGCGCAACGACTCCGTCGGCGCGTTGCCTCAGTCCAGACGCCGCTGCGCTCCGCCCCGCTCACTGTTGAACCCGGATCTGGACGGCGGCGGCGTGCGCCGGCAGGTCCTCGGCGTTGGCCAGGGCGGTCACGTGGCCGGCGACCTGGGACAGCGCCCGGTGGTCGTATTCGACCACGTTGGTGGCCTTGAGGAAGGTGGTCACGTTCAGGCCGCTGGCGTGCCGGGCGGTGCCGGCGGTGGGCAGCACGTGGTTCGAGCCGGCGCAGTAGTCACCGAGCGAGACCGGCGAGTCGGGGCCGACGAACAGGCAGCCGGCGTTGCGCACCCGGTCGGCCACCGCGCGGGCGTCCGCGGTGATCACCTCCAGGTGCTCGGCCGCGTACGCGTCCACCACCGCCAGGCCCTGGTCGATGTCGCGGACCAGGACCGCGCCGGACTGCGGGCCGGTCAGCGCCGCGGTGACCCGCTCGACGTGCTTGGTCGCCGCGACCTGGCTGGCCAGCTCCGCCTGCACCGCCGCCAGCAGCGGCTCGCTGTCGGTGACCAGCACCGAGGCCGCCAGCGTGTCGTGCTCGGCCTGGCTGATCAGGTCGGCGGCCACGTGCGCCGGGTTGGCGGTCGCGTCGGCCAGCACGGCGATCTCGGTCGGCCCGGCCTCGGCGTCGATGCCGACCACCCCGCGCAGCAGCCGCTTCGCCGCCGCCACGTACACGTTGCCCGGGCCGGTGACCAGATCGACCGGGACGACCGCGGGCTCACCGGGCAGCATCGTCGGCTCCGGCAGGCCGTAGGCGAGCATCGCGATCGCCTGGGCGCCGCCCACCGCGTAGACCTCGTCCACGCCGAGCAGCGCGCAGGCGGCCAGGATCGCCGGGTGCGGCAGCCCGCCGAACTCCCGCTGCGGCGGCGACGTGACCACCAGCGAGCCGACGCCGGCCACCTGCGCCGGCACCACGTTCATCACCACGCTGGACGGGTACACCGCCAGCCCACCGGGGACATACAGGCCGACCCGGGCGACCGGGAGCCAGCGCTCGGTGACGGTGCCGCCGGGCACCACCCGGATCGTCACCTCGTCCCGGCGCTGCGCCTCGTGCACCAGCCGGGCCCGGCGGATCGACTCGGTCAGCGCCGCCCGCACCGCCGGATCCAGCGTTCGCAGCGCCTCGGGCAGCGCGCCGGCCGGCACCCGCAGCGGACCCAGGTCGACCCCGTCGAACCGGCGGGTGGCATCCCGCACCGCCGCGGCGCCGCGCTGGCGCACGTCGTCCACCAGTAGGTGGACCGCATGCAGCACCGACTCCACGTCGATCGCCGCGCGGGGCAGCAGCCCACGCAGCGGACCGGGTGGGGCGGCGCGCAGGTCGATGCGAGTCAGCACGCCGTCATTATCCCGCCTGGCCTCAGCCTAGGCTGGTGGGGTGACCGAGACGGTGCCGCTGTTCCCGCTCGGACACACCGTGCTGTTCCCCGGGATGCTGCTCCCGTTGCACATCTTCGAGGAGCGGTACCGGGAGCTGGTCCGCACGCTGGTGGCCCGGTCCGGCGGGGAGCGGCGCCGGTTCGGCGTGGTCGCGATCCGGCAGGGCTGGGAGGTCGGCGCCGACAGCGTCAGCGCGCTGCACCCGGTCGGCTGCGCGGCCGAACTGCGCCGGGTCTCCCGCTACCAGGACGGCCGGTTCGACATCGTCACCGAAGGCTCGGACCGGTTCCGGCTGCTGGACGTCCGCTCCGGCGACCGCCCCTACCTGGTCGGCACCGTCGAGTGGCTGCCCGCCGACCCGCCCACCGAGCCGGAGATCGACATCCTGGCCCGCGGGGTCAGCGGCCTGTTCGAGGACTACCTGGCCGACGTCGCCGCGGTCCAACGCGGTGCCGTCCAGCCGCACGACCTACCCACCGACCCGGCCAAGCTCTCCTACCAGGTCGCCGCCAGCGCCGTGCTCACCCTGGAGGACCGGCAGGCCCTGCTGGAAGCCAACAGCACCGCCGACCGCCTCCGCACCGAACTCCGCCTGCTCAAGCGGGAGAGCACCATGCTCCGGCACCTGCACGCCCTGCCCACCTCGCTGGCCACCCTGCAGATAGCCCAGAGCCTGAGCTGACCGCCACCGGCGGCCCGTCCGGTGCGCGGCAACCGGGCGGCTCAGTACGGCGGGGGTAGCGGGGGCGGCCCGTCCCCGTCCGGACGCCCGAGATCGGGCCGGGCGGAGAACGCGACCAGCAGCAGGTAGGTGCCCACCACGGCCAGCGGCTCCACCATCAGCGCGGCCGTGGCCCGCAGCCGCAGGGCCGGATACACCACTTTGCCGACGATCTGCAGTTGCGCCTCGGTCGGCGCCGGCCCGAGCAGCAACCCGCCGCGCCAGGTGATCACCGCACCGAGCAGGCTGCCGGCGGTCAGCGCGACCAGCCCGGCCGGCCCGCGCAGCGCCTTCACCCGCCAGCCCAGCACGGTCGCGAGGATGCCGACGAGCAGGGTGAGGAGCATGTACCAGCCGTCGGTGGCGAAGAACTGCTCCTGCTCGGCGGCCACCGGCTCCGGGTTGCCGGGCGTGACCACCCGGAAGCCGAGCCGCGGCGCGACCTGCCACCAGAGCACCGCGACGCCGGCGCCGAGCACGGCCAGCAGCAGGATCGCCAGCAGCCCGGCCCGGATCTCCGACCTGGTCGGCTGCCAGCTCGGCCGCCGCGGCGCCGGCGGCAGCGGGCGCCAACCGGCCGGCGGCAGCGGCTGCCCGGGGGCCGCCAGCGGCTCGCCACCGTACGACAACTGCCCCCACCCCGACTGCCCCGCGCCCGGCTCGCCCGGGGCTGGCCCGAAGCCCGGCTCGCCGGGGCCCCGGCCGAAGCCGGGCTCCGCGGCGCCCGGCCCGAAGCCCGGCTGCCCGGGGCCCGGCCCGGAGCCCGGCTCCCCCGCGGACGGCTCCGGCCTGGGTACCGGACGGCCCAGCCCGAACTGATCAGGCGCTGGCTGGCTCGGACCGGGCTGGCCCTGCACTGCCTGGCCATGCACTGCCTGGCCATGCACTGCCTGGCCATGCACTGCCTGGCCATGCACTGCCTGGCCCTGCACTGGCTGGCTCGGGCCCGGCTGGTCAACTCCGGCCTGGCCCAGGCTGTGTTCACCGGGCACCGGCTGATCCGGCGAGTGGTTGTTCAGCGCGGGCTGATCCAACGGGCCGGACGGCGGTCGGCCCGACCCGGGCTGGTCCAGGCCCGCCGCCGGCCGACCGGCCGATCTGGGCTGGCCCGGACCCGCCTGCTCGGGCACCGGCGGCGCGGCCGGGGATGGCTCGGTCCCGTCCAGCGGCTCGGTCCCGTCCAGCGGGATGGGCTGCCCGGCGACAGCCGACTGGACCACGCCGGTGGACCCGGGGGTCGGCCCGACCTGCTCGGTGGGGTCGTCCCAGCCCGATTGCGGCATGTCACCGTCCTGAGACCTGATGTGTCGGTACCGATCGGCACCCGTCACTCAGTGTCTCAGGCCGGCCCGTCGGCGGTGCGCGGGCGGTCCGCCGGACGCCCGGCCGGGTGATCATCGGGGTGCCCGGGGAGGCGGCCGTCGAGCCGGCCGTCGATACCGGCGGCGAGCAGCCGGCCGTCGCAGAGCACCGCCCGGGGCGCCCGCCAGACCCCCGGCTCGATCAGCGGGTCACCGCTGAGCAGCACCAGCGCGGCGGCCTGGCCGCGGATCAGCGTGCCGGTCCGGCCGCGGACGCCGACCGCCCGGGCGGACCGCTCGGTGGCCGCCCGCAGCGCGCCGAGCCGGCCCAGCCCGGCGTCGGCCAGCCGGTCCAGCTCGCGCGGATCGACGCCGGGACGGGTGCCGGCGTTGCCCAGGTCGGTGCCGTAGACCAGGGGCACCCCGGCCCGGTGCAGGGCGGCCGCATTGGCCGCCGCGACCCGGCCCTCGCCGCCGGTGAAGAACGTCTGCAGGGTCGAGACCACCCAGATGCCGGCCGCGGCGACCCGGTCCACCAGCGCCTCGGGCAGCCGCTGTACCGGGGTGTGGGCCAGTTCGTCCACCCCGGCGTCGACCGCCCGGCTGACCATCTCGGCGGTCAGCGCGTGCGCGGTGACCCGCAGCCCGGCGTCGTGCGCGGTGTCCACCACGGCCCGGACCACCGCCGGCGGCGGCACCGGCCAGCGCTGCTCGGCGCCCGGCTCGAGCGCGATCTTGACCAGGTCCACCCCGTCGCCGGCCAGTTGCCGGACCGCCTGCCGGGCGCCGGCCGGGTTGGCCACGAACGCCGCGAACCCGTCCGCGCCCCAGGACCGGGACGGGTAGCCGCCGGGCGCGGTCAGGATCGGGCCGGCCGCGCCGACGAACGGCTGGCCGGGCGGCGGCCGGCGGTAGCCGGTGCGCCAACGCAGCGCGTCCCGGCGCGGCGCGCCGAGGTCGCGCAGCCCGACCACGCCACCGCGCAGCGCCTCGGCGGCGGTGCCGAAGGACAGGTGCACATGCGCGTCGATGACCCCGGGGCCGACCCAGCAGTCCGGGCCGCCGAGCACCCGCACCCCGGCCGGCACCCCGATCGCCCCGACCGGACCGAGCGCGGCGATCCGCCCGTCCGGGTCGACCAGCACCACCCCGTCGTACGCGGCCGCGGCGCCGCCGACCCAGACCAGCCCGCGCAGTGCCACCCCGCGGCCCAGCTCGGCCGATTCCGGCGGCCGCACCGACCGGGACGGCCGGGCCAACCGGACGCCGGAGACCAGCAATCCGCCGACCGCCATGCCCATCGACCGGGCCATCGCCCGGCCCCGGGCGGCAAGGTCGGTGAGCTCGGGCACGGGCTCCATCCTGCCTGTTCGGGCAACCGCGGGGCAGTCCCCGCCCGGCTTCTTGCCATCCGACTTTTGTAGCAATACGTTGGTACGAAGCTTGGTGCAAAGAGGGGATGCCGATCATGTTGGCGTTGTTCATGCTCGTGCCCGCGTTGATCATCGCGCTGGGCGCCCGGCTGACCACCATCAACCCGCGCCGCCGGCCGGCCGCGGCGCGGCGGCTGGCCGCCCGGGCAGGCGTCGAGCTGACCCCGGAGCTGGCCGTGGACGTGACCCGGCGGCTGGTCCGGCGGGACCGGTTCGACCTGGCCGGCCGGATCGTCGGGGTGCTGGCGATCGTGCTGTCCGGTGGCACCGGGCCGATCGGCATCCTGTTCGGCCTGTTCGTCTGGTTGGGCGGCGGCCGCGCGCTGGCGCACCTGACCGAGGCGCGCGCGGTGGCCCGGGACCGCACCCGGGTGACCCACCTGGTCCGCCCGCGGCTGACCGACTACGTGCGGCCGCTGGCGCTGGCCTGCGCCCGGGCCGCCGCGCTGGTAACGATCGGGCTCGCCGCCCTCTGGACGCTGCCGCTGGGCCGCCACCCGGTCCCGGCAGGCTTCCCGCCCTGGTGGTGGCAACTGCGCAACCGGCAGGTGGTCATCACCGCGACGGTGGTGCTGGTCGCCTGGCTGCTCGCCGAGATCATCGCCCGGCTGGTGCTGCGGCAGCGCCGGGTCGCCGGCAGCCCGGCCGAGCTCGCCCTGGACGACGCCTTCCGGTCCAGCGCCCTGCACGACCTCGCGGTGCTGCCGATGGGCCTCGGCGTCTACGGTTCCCTGATCGTGGGCACCGAACTGGAACACGTACTGCCGCCCAGCTGGCCTGACTGGCTCGGCGGGCCGGAGCCGACCTGGCTGGCGATCGGGCTGGTCCTGGCGGCGATCGTGATCGAGGCGGTCCGGGCGCCGGCCTGGCGGCGCCGGCTGCACCCGGAGCTGGTGCCGGTGGGCGGCCGCGGCGCGACCGGCTCCAGCCCGGGCGGCACCGGCACGACCGGCACCGGCGCGGGCGGTACCGACGCGGACGACCGGGCCGGGTCGGGCGGCGGCGGTGCGGCGACCGGCCCGGAACCGGCACCGTGATCAGCGTCGACCCGGCCTCGCCGGTCCCGCCGTACGAGCAGATCCGGGCCCAGGTCGCCGCGCAGGCCCGGGACGGCCGGCTGCCGCCGGGCACCCGGCTGCCGACGGTGCGCCGGCTGGCCACCGACCTCGGGCTGGCGGTGAATACGGTCGCCCGCGCCTACCGCGAGCTGGAGCGGGACGGCGTGGTGCTCACCCGGGGCCGCAACGGCACCTTCGTGAGCACCGCGACCGATCCGACCACCCGGGCCGCCGAGGAGGCCGCGGTCGCCTACGTCCGCCGTGTCCGCCGCCTGGGCATCGCCCCCGAGCTGGCCGTCCGGCTGATCCGGGACGCCCTCGGCAGCCCCGGAACCCCCGGCCCGACCTAGACACCGGCCCACCTGACGGCCAGCCGACCCGCCGGCCGGCGGGTCCTGGGCCCCGCAGGTCCGGGGCCAGCGGGTCCGGGCCGGTTGTCTAGGGATCGGTGTCGAGGCCGCGTTCGATGGCGTACCGGGTCAGCTCGACCCGGTTGTGCAGTTGCAGCTTGCTCAGCGTGTTCTGGACGTGGTTCTGCACGGTGCGGTGGGAGAGCACCAGCCGGTCGGCGATCTGCCGGGCGGACAGGCCCTTCGCGACCAGCCGCAGCACGTCCACCTCGCGCTCGGTCAGCCGCGGGCCGGTGTCGTCCGGGCCGGCGGCGATCCGCCGGAACTCGCCGAGCACCAGGCCGGCCAGGCCAGGTGAGAACACCGCGTCGCCGCGGGCGACCCGGCCGACGGCGGCGACCAGCTCGTCCCGGCTGGCCGACTTGACCAGGTAGCCGGTGGCGCCGGCCTTCACCGCCTGCAGCACGTCGGCGTCCTCGCCGCTCGCGGAGAGGACCAGCACCCGGGCGGTCGGGTCCGCGGCGATGATCGCCCGGGTCGCGTCCACCCCGGAGCTGACCGGAAGCTGCAGGTCCATCAGCACCACCTCGGGCCGGGCCGCGGCGGCGATCCGGACCGCCGCCGCGCCGTCCCCGGCGGTGGCCACCACGGTGAACCCGGCCTCGGCCAGGTCCCGGGCCACCCCCTCGCGCCAGATCGGGTGATCGTCGACCACCATCACCCGCACCGGCGCCGCCGCGCCGGTCACCGGACGGCACCCTGCGGGCCGCGCGAGACGCGCAGCACAGCGAACCCGGCCTCGGCCAGATCCGGGGCGACCGCCTCGGGCCAGCTCGCGCGGTCGTCCAGCAGCCGCACCGGCGCCGCGCCCGTCACCGGACGGCACCCTGCGGGCCGCGCGGGACGCGCAGTTCCACTTCGGTGCCCTCGCCCGGGGTCGAGTGCAGGCTGACCGTGCCGCCCAGCTCGCGGACCCGGCCGCGCATCGACAGCGCCACGCCCAGCCGGCCCTCGGCGGCGGCCCGGTCCAGCCGGCCGGGCGGGATGCCGGGGCCGTCGTCCCGCACGCTGACCACCACCTCGTCGCCGAGATCCTCGACCAGCACCCAGGCGCGGGCGCTGGCGCCGGCGTGCCGCACGACGTTGTCCAGCGCGGCCCGGACCGCGGCGGCCAACTCGCGGGCGGTGTGCGGGGTCAGTGGCACCGGGCCCGCCGGTGTGGACAGCGTGACATGGGACGACCGCTCCGCGGCCAGCAACCCGCACAGGTCCACCGGCGCGCCGCCCGGCTCGGCGCCGGGCGCGGCCGCGGGCGCCGCGACCAGGCCGCGCAACGCCACCTCCTGCTCGCCGGCCAGCCGGGCCAGCTCGGCCGCCTCACCGCCCAGCTCGCCGCCGCGCCGCTGCACCAGGGTGAGCACCTGCAGCACGCCGTCGTGGATGCCGCGGGCCAGCCGCTCCCGCTCCCGGGTCGCCGCCTCCAGCCGGGCCGCCGCGGCCAGCTGCCGCTCCGCCCGTACCACCAGCCGCACCACGTAACCGCTGACCGCACCGGCCAGGAACAGCAGCACCACGCTGCCCGCGGTGCTGGGCGTGATGGCCTGCCGGGTCGCGATCGTGCCGGTGCCGAGCACCGCCGCGGCCCCCGCCCCGGCCCACGGGCCACCGCGTACAGCCGCGCCGAGCACCGGCGCGGCCGCCCAGGTGGTGGTGAGGGTGACCGACCCGCCGTGCGACTGCGGGTACGTCTGCACCCAGAGCGTGGACAGCGTCAGCGCCACCGTGACGGCCAGGTCGGCAGCGAGCACCGGCCAGCCGCGGCCCCAGCTGAGCCGGCTGGCCAGCGTCATCAGCCCGGTCCAGCCGGTCATCACGGCCAGCACCAGCACCCCGCCGGCGGGGTGCTGGTAGCTGCGGTAGCTCCCCAGGATCAGCACGCCCACGTACACCAGCGCGGCCAGCCGGAACACCACCACTGCCCGCCACAGCGGCGTGTCGCCCTGCTCCCGGTGCCGGCCGCCCCACCGCCGGACCGCCGCCAGCCTCACGGCCCGGCCGCCCGACAGCTCACCGCCGCCGCCGGACGCCGCGCGGGCGCGGTGGTGGGTGCGCCGGTGGCCGGGCTAGTGGTCGGTGGACTTGTTCAGCAGCCGCAGCGCACGTTCCATCTGGACCCGGGGCAGCACCCGGTCGATGTCCACCTGGCGGAGCCGGGAACGCAGGTCGTCGCGGCCGGAGCCGCGGGCCAGCCGGGTCGCGAACAGCGCCAGCCGCCAGGAACGGTTGGGCAGCCCGGCCGAGCGCAGCTCTACCCGGAGGTTGGCCTTGCCGGCCTCCACCGCCGAGCACAGCTCCTCCTCCACCGGACGGAACCGCCGGGCCAGCGAGACCCGCCGTACCACCGCAACCATCACCGCCCGGGTCGCGATCAACAACAGGCCGAGCACAATCACAGCCAAGCCGATCCAGCGGGGCCGGAGCAGCAGCAGCCCGGCGCCGAGCACCGGCACCAACCACACCCAGCGGGTGACCCGCTGGAGGTGGTCGACCGCAAGCCGGCCGAGCAGGTATCGCAACACGACCGTGGTCCGGCGGCCGGCACCGACCTGGACCGTGTCCGGGTCGGCGGCCGCCTGAGCGGTCAGGGTGTGCACGCTGGTGAGCGTCTGGTCGGGCGCGGCGGCGGCCCAGTCGGCGTGCCGGGGCACTCCGTTGAGGGTCGTCGCCAGGCCTGCATCGGGGGTCAGGTGACCGTCTGTCGTCACGGCACCATTCTTGCCCGAAAACTCGACTACTGACCGTAACATTTCGAGCCGCTCCTGTGCTTGCCCAGATGCATGGTCCGCATTGACCGCACCGCTCATCCAGCTCACCCGACCCCGGCCACACAGCCGGCACCGAGCAGCGCTTTCAGGTCACCCATCAGCGCCGGAGTGGGCGCGACCCGCAACCCTTCGGCGACCCGCAGCCGGGTGGTGCGCTCGCCGTTCAGCAACTGCAACTGCACCTCGGTGGTGCCCGGGTGGCTGGCCAGGACGTCGCGCAGCCGGTCTACCACCGGTGGGGTGCAGCGGACCGCCGGCAGCGAGACCACCACCGGCCCGCGCGGGCCGTCGGAGAGGTCCGGCGTGCTCAACTCCATCGCGATGAGCTTGGCCACGTCCTCGCGGTGGTCCACCCGGCCCTTGATCACCACTACGGCGTCCTCGGCGACCATGATGCCCACCTGGGCGTAGGTGGCCGGGAAGAACAGCACCTCGACCGAGCCCTCAAGGTCTTCCAGCACGGCCGAGGCCCAGGGCAGGCCGGTCTTGTTCACCCGGCGCAGCACGCTGGACAGGATGCCGGCGACCGTCACGATCTGCCCGTCGCCGACCGCGTCGGTCTGCAGCGCGCCGACCGAGTTGTCGGCAGCGGCGGCCAGCACGTGTTCCACCCCGAACAGCGGGTGGTCGGAGACGTACAGGCCGAGCATCTCCCGCTCGAATGCGAGCAACTGCGTCTTGTCCCACTCGTCGGTCGGGACGGTGAACTCGAACACCGCCGACAGCGCCGAGCCGTCGTCGTTGTCCATCCCGCCGAACAGGTCGAACTGGCCGACCGCCTCGGCCTTCTTGGTCTGCACGCAGGCGTCGATCGCCTCGGCGTGGATCACCAGCAGGCCGCGCCGGGCATGGTTGAGCGAGTCGAACGCGCCGGCCTTGATCAGCGACTCAACCGTCTTCTTGTTGCAGACGACCGGATCGACCTTGCGCAGGAAGTCGGAGAAGTCGGCGAACTGGCCCTTGGCCTTCCGGGTGGCCACGATCGAGGCGACCACGTTCTCGCCGACATTGCGGATCGCGGACAGCCCGAACCGGATGTCGGTACCCACCGGGGTGAAGTTCGAGTCGGACGAGTTCACGTCCGGCGGGAGCACCTTGATGCCCATCTTGCGGCACTCGTTCAGGTAGACGGCGCTCTTGTCCTTGTCGTCCTTGATGCTGGTCAGCAGCCCAGCCATGTACTCGGCCGGGTAGTTCGCCTTGAGGAACGCGGTCCAGTACGAGATCAGCCCGTACGCGGCCGAGTGGGCCTTGTTGAAGGCGTAGTCGGAGAACGGGACGAGGATGTCCCAGAGCGTCTTGATGGCGCCGTCGGAGTAGCCGTTCTCCTTCATGCCGTTGGAGAACGGGACGAACTCCTTGTCCAGGATCTCCTTCTTCTTCTTGCCCATCGCGCGGCGCAGCAGGTCGGCTTTGCCGAGCGAGTAGCCGGCCACCTTCTGCGCGATCGCCATGACCTGTTCCTGGTAGACGATCAGCCCGTACGTCTCGCCGAGAATCTCGGCCAGCGCCGTCTCCAGCTCCGGGTGGATCGGCACCACCGGCTTGCGGCCGTTCTTCCGGTCGGCGTAGTCGTTGTGCGCGTTCGCGCCCATCGGCCCCGGCCGGTAGAGCGCGCCGACCGCGGAGATGTCGTCGAACGTCGTGGGCCGCATGGACCGCAGCAGCGAGCGCATCGGCCCGCCGTCGAACTGGAACACGCCCAGCGTGTCGCCCCGGGCGAGCAGGTCGTACGCCTGTGGATCGTCCAGCGGCACCTGCTCCAGGATGAGCTTCGCGCCGCGGTTCGCCTCGATGTTGATCAGGCAGTCGTCCAGCACGGTCAGGTTGCGCAGCCCGAGGAAGTCCATCTTCAGCAGGCCGAGGTTCTCGCAGGCACCCATGTCGAACTGGGTGATGATCGCGCCGTCCTGCTCCCGGCGCTGGATCGGGATCACGTCCAGCAGCGGGTCGCGGGACAGGATCACGCCGGCCGCGTGCACCCCCCACTGCCGCTTCAGCCCTTCCAGCCCGCGGGCGGTGTCGACGACCTTGCGCGCCTCGCTGTCGCCCTCGTACAGGGTGCGGAACTCGGCCGCCTCGTTGTACCGCGGGTGCTGCGGGTCGAAGATCCCGGACAGCGGGATGTCCTTGCCCATCACCGGCGGCGGCATCACCTTGGTGATCCGGTCTCCGGTGGAGAACGGGAAACCCAGCACCCGGGCCGAGTCCTTGACCGCCTGCTTCGCCTTGATCGTGCCGTACGTGATGATCTGCGCGACCCGCGCTTCGCCGTACTTCTCGGTGGTGTAGCGGATCATGTCGCCGCGCCGGCGCTCGTCGAAGTCCAGGTCGATGTCCGGCATCGAGACCCGGTCGGGGTTGAGGAACCGCTCGAAGATCAGCCCGTGTTCGAGCGGGTCGAGCTCGGTGATGCCGAGCGCGTACGCGATCACCGCGCCGGCCGCCGAGCCGCGGCCCGGGCCGGTCCGGATGCCGTTCTCGTGCGCATGCCGGATCAGGTCGGCGACGACGAGAAAGTAACCCGGATAACCCATCTGGCAGATGACGCCGAGCTCGTACTCGGCCTGCTTGCGGTGGCTCTCCGGAATGCCGGCCGGGAACCGCCGGGCCAGGCCCCGCTCGACCTCCTTGACCAGGAACGACTCCTCGGACTCGCCGGCCGGCACGGCGAACCGGGGCATCAGGTCGGCGCCCTCGGTGAAGCCGATGTCGCACCGCTCGGCGACCAGCAGCGTGTTGTCGCACGCCTCCGGGAGCTCCCGGAAGACCTCGCGCATCTCGGCCGGCGACTTCAGGTAGTAGTCCGAGCCTTCGAACTTGAACCGGTTGGGATCCGCCATGGTCTTGCCGGACTGCACGCACAGCAACACCCCGTGCGCTTCCGCGTCCGCGCTGTAGGTGTAGTGCAGGTCGTTCGTGGCCAGCAGCGGCAGGTCCAGATCGCGGGCCAGCTTGAGCAGGTCGGCGCGCACCCGCTGCTCGACCCCGAGCCCGTGCTCCATCAGCTCGAGGTAGAAGTTCTCCGCGCCGAAGATGTCACGCAGCTCGGCGGCGGCCTGCCGGGCGGCGGCGTAGTCGCCGAGCCGCAGCCGGGTCTGCACCTCGCCGCCGGGGCAGCCGGTGGTCGCGATCAGGCCTTCCGCGTAGGACTGGATCAGCTCGCGGTCGATCCGCGGCTTGTAGTAGTAGCCCTCCATCGACGCCAGGCTGGCCAGCCGGAACAGGTTGTGCATGCCGGCCGTGTTGCGGGCCAGCAGGGTCATGTGCGTGTACGCGCCGCTGCCGGAGACGTCGTCCTCGCCGCCGTTGCCCCAGCGCACCCGGGTCCGCTCGAACCGGCTGGTGCCCGGGGTGACGTACGCCTCCATGCCGATGATCGGCTTCACCCCGGCGGCGGTGGCCTGCTTCCAGAAGTCGTACGCGCCGAACACGTTCCCGTGGTCGGTCATCGACAGCGCCGGCATGCCCATCTTGGCCGTCTCGGCGAACAGATCCTTCAGCCGGGCGGCACCGTCGAGCATCGAGTACTCGGTGTGCACATGGAGGTGTACGAAGGATTTCTCACCGCCAGCCACCGGACGACAGTACCGCCGCGGCCCGACAATTTCGGGCCGGGCCGCCCGCCGCGCTGGACGCCCGGCGTGTCGCCGGACCGCCGGTTGCCGGCCGGGTTGCGGCCCGGTTGCGGTCAGCCATCGGCCTGATGCCGACCGTGCTGGCCGCGCCGGTGCTGCGGCCGGTCGGCGGCCAGCACCAGCACCCGCATGTCGACCAGAACGTGGTACAGCACCGGCAGCAGCAGGCTGCCGGAGCCCAGGTACAGCACGGTCAGGCAGCCGCCGAGCACGGCGGTCACCACCACCCCGGCGCCGCCCTGGTAGTTGTGCGCCAGCCCGAACGCCAGCGCGCTGAACAGCACCAGCTTGGCCGACCCCGGCTCCGGCCGCAGCGCCCCGGCCACCGCCAGCAGCACGCCCCGGTACAGCGTCTCCTCGCACACACCGGCGGTCACCGCGAGCGCCGCGAACGACCGCCGCTCCCGGACCGTCCGCGGCAGCAGCGCCACCACCTCGCCCGGCGCGGCCACCTCCACACCCTCCTCGACCCGGCGCCGCAGCATCACCAGCAGCACCACGCTGAGCACCAGGCCGAGCGTGCCGACGACCGTGTACGGCGTCCCGCCGCCGGCCAGCCGGGGCCAGCGGACGCCGATGTCGGCCAGGTCCAGCCCCGGCGCCACCGCCACCAGCAGCAGCGCGACACCGACCGCGGACCACTCCAGCAGCGTCGTCCGCCGGTACCGGAGCAGCCGGGCCCGCGGGTTCCGGCTCAGCGTGCGGCGGAACCGGCGCTGGCTCCAGCCCCCGACGATCGGCTGGCCGAGCACCAGGTAGCCGGCCAGCAGCACCGCGAACACCGCGACCGCGCCGGCCAGCGTGACGTTCTCGGCTACCGGATGCACCGGCCGGCTCCGTCACGCCGGGCGGCGCACCGCCCCTTCCCCCGTCTCCCCCGTCGCCGGCCCGGCCTCATGGCTCCCGGATCACGTCGAGGGCGTGCGCAAGATCGTCCGGGTACGGGCTCTCGAACTCCACCCACCGGCCGTCCGCCGGGTGCGCGAAGCCGAGCCGGCGGGCGTGCAGCCACTGCCGGGTCAACCCCAGGTGCGCGGCCAGCGTCGGGTCGCCGCCGTAGGCCAGGTCACCCACGCACGGGTGCCGGACCGCCGCCAGGTGCACCCGGATCTGGTGCGTGCGGCCGGTCTCCAGCTTGACGTCCAGCAGCGTCGCGGCGCGGAACGCCTCCAGCGTGTCGTAGTGGGTCACGCTCGGCCGGCCGCCGGCCACCACCGCGAACTTCCAGTCCTGGCCGGGATGCCGGTCGATGGGCGCGTCGATGGTGCCCCGGGTCGGGTCCGGATGCCCCTGGGCCAGCGCGTGGTAGCGCTTGTCCACCGTGCGGTCCCGGAACGCGTCCTTGAGCCAGCTGTACGCCGTCTCGCTCTTGGCCAGCACCATCAGCCCGGTGGTGCCCACATCCAGCCGGTGCACCACGCCCTGCCGCTCCGCCGCCCCGGACGTGGCCAGCCGGTGCCCCATGGCCGCGACGCCCTGGACCACGGTCGGGCCGTCCCAGCCCGGGCTCGGGTGGGCCGCCACGCCCACCGGCTTGTCCACCACCACAATGTCGTCGTCGGCGTAGATGACGGTCAGGCCCGGCACCGGCTGCGGCGCCATCGAGGGCGGCGCCGGCGGCGGCGGCAGCTCCACTTCCAGCCAGTCCCCCGCCGAGACCCGGTCCGACCGGCCCTGCGCGACGCCGCCGATGGACACCTCGCCCTTGTCCGCCAGCGCCGCGGCCGCGGTCCGGGACAGGCCGAACAGCCGCGCCAGCGCCGCGTCCACCCGCAACCCGTCCAGACCGTCCGGCACCGGCAGGGTCCGCCGCCCGGTCACCGCCCGCCCCCCTCGTCATCCCCCGCCGGCGGGTTGCCGGCCGACCTGCCTGCCGGCGGGTTGCCGGCTGATCCGCCCGCCGGCGGGTTGCCGGCCGATCCCTCGTCCCGGACGCTGCCGGCCGACTCCCCCGGCCCGGCACCGCCAGTGCCGCCGGCGGCTGGGGGCCCGGCGCCCGGCTGGCCGCCGCCGGCGTGGCCAGCCGGTGGCCTGCCACCGGCGGATCGATCGGTGCCGGCCCGGGCTTCGATCCGCTCGTGTTCGGTCCGCTCGTCCCCGGTGTGCGGGGTGGGTGGTGGTGCGTCGGGGTCGATGATCGGGATGGGGCCGGTGCGCTCGGCGGCGCTGCTGCGGATGGTGTCCTCGGCGCGGCGGAGTGCGTCGTCGGCCCGGCGGGTGGCGTGATCGGCCCGCAGCGCCAACTCGTGCGTGGCCCGGGTCAGTTCCTCGGCCCGCCGGACCAGGTCCGCGGTCCGCCGGGCCAGATCGTCCCCAGCCGCCTGCGCCGGCGTACGGGGCCGGGCCGCCGGCCCGCCGGCCGGTGGTGGCAACGACGGGTGCGGCCCAACCAGCGGCCCCGGCCGGTTCGCCGGACGGACCGGCGGGGTCGATCCGGGCCGCGGGCCTGGCAGCGACGACGACGGCGTCACGGACGCCGGATCCGCCCCGGACACCTGGCCAGGGCGGCCGACCGGGCCAGGGTTCGCCGGGCCCGGGTTGGCCGGGCCAGGTCGGCCGGCTAGGCCGGGGGTGGCCGGGCCAGGGCGGCCGGCCGGGCTGGGGTTGGCCGGGCCGGGGCTGGCCGGGAAGACGGGCGGCAGGTTCGGCCGGGGCGGCGGCCCTGCGGGCGAACCCTGGCGCACAGCCGGCGGCGGCCCAGGAGGGCTGGCCGGGAAGACGGGCGGCAAGTCCGGCCGGTGCGGCGGCCCAGCGGGCGGACCCTGACCCGCCGCCGGCGGCGGCCCAGGAGGGCTGGCTGGAAAGACGGGCGACAGGTCCGGCCAGGGCGGCGCCCCAGGGGGCGGCGGCCCTGCGGGCGGACCCTGGCGCACCGCCGGCGGCCCAGGAGGGCTGGCCGGGAAGACAGGCGGCAAGTCCGGCCGGGGCGGCGCCCCAGCGGGCGGCGGCGCTGCGGGCGGCGGCGCTGCGGGCGGGCCCTGGCGCACCGCCGGCGGCGGCCCAGGAGGGCTGGCCGGGAAGACAGGCGGCAAGTCCGGCCGGGGCGGTGCCCCAGCGGGCGGCGGCGCTGCGGGCGGGCCCTGGCGCGCCGCTGGCGGCGGCCCAGGTTGCGCTGGCTGGGCAGCGTCCGGCGCGTGGGCCACCGGCGGCTGACCGGGCGCCGGCCCAGGGCCGGGCGGTGGCACCGGGACGGCCGGGTCGGTGGCGGGCTCGGCGGCCGGCGACTCGGCCGCCGGCGACCGGTGTGGCGCCCGGCGCGGCGCGTACAGCCAGGGCGAGACCCGCGGCGCCGGGCCGGCCAGTGGTTCCGCCGGCGAATGACCGGCGCCGGCCGGGCCCGCGCCGCCGAGCGCCGCCGACCAGTCCGCCGCGGCCCGCTCGATCGCAGCCGGGATGGCCGCCGCCGGCCCCGCCGGCGGCGTCGGCACGGCCCGGTCGCCGGACCCCGTGGGCGCAGCCTGATCGGCCCGCCCCCGGTCGATGGGCGCCGTCCGGTCCGCGCGCGCCGCGGAGTCGGCGGAGGTAGCCCGGCCGGTGGGCGCCGGCTGCCCAGCCTGGTCGGGCACGCCGCTGTCCGCGGGCGCTGCCGGGTCGCTGAGCGGTCGGGGGCGGCGCGGCACCGCCGGCCAGCCGGTCAGCCGGCTCGGCCGCGGACCACCAACCGCCGGCGGCCGCCCCCTGACCGGTGTTCCGGCCGAGCCGGGGACTCCCCCGGCGGCGGCCGACGGCCGATCCGGCCCACTGTCCGACCGTCCCGGTACCGCGGCGTCGCCGGGGTTGGCAGTGGCTTCCTGGTCAGGGCCGCGGAGCCGGCCGGTCGGATCGTCCACGCCGGGCGCGCGGGGCTGGCCGGTCGGAGTGGCCACCGGGCCGAACCGGCCGGTCGGGTCGTCCACACCGGCGGCCGGGATCACGCCGGTCGGGTCGTCCACGCCGTTCCGGTCATTGACGCCGGGCCGGTCGTTGACGCCGGGCCGGTCGTCCATGCCGGGCCGGTCATTGACGCCAGGCCGGTCGTCCATGCCGGGCCGGTCATTGACGCCAGGCCGGTCGTCCATGCCGGGCCGGTCATTGACGCCGGGCCGGTCATTGACGCCGGGCCGGTCATTGACGCCAGGCCGGTCGTCCATGCCGGGCCGGTCGTTGACGCCGGGCCGGTCGTCGGCGCGGGGCCGGTCGCTCATGCCGGGCCGGTCGTTCCGGCCAGGTGGGCCGCCGGTCGTCGGGCGACGCCGGCCGGGACGCCAGGGACGCCGGAGCGGCCCGGCGGGCGACTCCTGGCGGGGCGGCGGGAGGTACTGCCGGGGCGGCCCGGGCCATGCTGGTGGCTGCGCGCCGGCCGAGCCGCCGGGCCCCGGCACCGGCTCGCGACCAGCAGGCTCCCCACCACCGGGCACCCCGCCACCCGGCACCCGACCGCCAGGCACCCGACCGCCGGGCTCCGGGCCAGCCGGCACCGGCCACGGCCCACTCGACTCCAGACCGGCCGGCGACGGAACACCCCCACCAGGCGGCCGGCCAACCAACGGCGGCACCGGCCCACTCGACTCCAGACCGGCCGCTGACGGAACACCCCGAGCAGGCGGCCGGCCGACCAACGGCGGCACCGGCCACGGCCCACTCGACTCCGCACCGGCCGGCGACGGAACACCCCGAGCAGGCGGCCGGCCGAGCAACGGCGGCACCGGCCACGGCCCACTGGACTCCGGGCCGGTCGGCTGTGCCGGGATCGGCCAGGAGGCGGTCGACTCCGCGCCGCCCGGGCCGGCGCCGACCCGTGGGGGCACCGGCCGGGCGCCGCCGGGACCGGCACCCGGCGGGCGGCCGGGCGGGGCCGCGCGGCGGGCCGTCGGGGCGTCGTCCCGCTGCCGGCTGCCGTCGATCTCGAAGCCGAGAGCGGCCAGCGCGACGGCGAGGACGCCGCCGATCACGATGCCGGAGTCGGCGAAGTTGAAGATCGGCCAGGCCTGGCCGTACGGGTCGAAGAGGCTGATCCAGTCGACCACCGCGCCGCGCAGCGGGGCCGGCGCCCGGAACACCCGGTCGATCAGGTTGCCGCCGGCGCCACCGAGGATCAGCCCGAGGCAGATCGCCCAGGACGCCGACCGCAGCCGGGACGCGGTCCGGATGATCACTACCACCACGGCCACCGCCACCGCGGTGAACAGCACGGTCAGGCCCTCGGCGAAGGAGAACGCGGCACCGGTGTTGCGCGCCTGGGTGACATACACCAGCCCGCCGAACAGCTTCACCGATCGCCCGGTCAGCCACTGCACCGCGATGATCTTGGTGACCAGGTCGGTACCGATCAGCGCGAGCGCGACGGTCGCGAGCAGCCGGGTCCGGCGCGGGCGCGGGCCGGGGGCGGGCCGGTCCGGCGGGCCGGCGGTGGCGCCGTCCCGCTGCGCGCCGATGTTCGTCACTGCTCCATTCTCACGGTCCGCGCCAGTTCCCGACACGCCGGGCGTATCTCAAGCCACGCCGACGACCGGACCGACTCCGCCGGCCGCTACCCGCAGCCGCCCGAGATCGCCGGTTTCTGCCCCGCCGGCCCAGGTGCCGCCGACCCGACCCGACCCGACCGGGCCGCGCCCGCCCGCGCTCCGGCGAGACCACCCGGCCGACGGGCGGAACCCGGCGACAGTGCCCCAGCCGGCCCGGGCACTGACGACAACCGGCCCCTGGAACCGGCCGGACCGCCCGGTAACCCGGGCGACCCGCCCGGCACCGCTGCCGGGCTACCGGCGTTCCTCCCGCTGCTTGCAGGCCACGCAGAGGGTGGCGCTGGGGAACGCCTGCAGGCGGGCCTTGGGGATGGGGTTGCCGCAGCTCTCGCAGTGCCCGTAGGTGGCCGCGTCCACCCGCTCGATGGCGCGTTCCATCTGCGCCAGCAGGTCGAGCCGGTTGTTCGCGATGGACAGCTCCTGCTCGCGTTCGAACGTCTTGGTACCGGCGTCGGCCTGGTCGTCACCGGCGCCGTCGTTGGCGCTCTGCTGCAGCGTGTTCAGGTCGGCCAGCGCCTGGTCGTACTGTTTCCGCAGCTCGGCGAGCTGCACCACCAGGTCGGCGCGGACCTCGGCCAGCTCGGCCTGGGTCCAGTCGGTGCCCGGTGGCACGTTGGGCTTGTCCCCGGCCGGGGTCCCGCTGCCGCCGGACCGCCCGGTACCCGTCCCGGACCGGGCCGCGCCGGACCGGCCGGTGCCCTTCGCCGCCGGCGCCCGGCCGGACGTCCCGTCGCTCTTGCCGGCGCCGGACCCGGTGCTCCGGCTGGTCCCGCCGGACTTCGCCGCCCCGCGCGCCGACCCGCCGGCCGACCCGGTGGCCGCCGCGGCGGCCACGTCCGCGGTGCGGTCGGTGCGCCGGCCGCGGGTGCCGCCGCCGCTCGCGACCGCCTCCAGCCGCTGCGCACCAGGGGTCGAGCCGCTCGGCGCCGACCCGTCCAGCTTGCTGGCCTTGGCCCGGCCCGACCCGTCCACCGGCGGTTTCGCCGCGGCGGTCGCCTTCGCCGGCGGGGCCGCGGTGACCACCGCCGCCGGCGCCGCCCGGCCCGCGGTGGCCGTTCTGCGGGCCGGCACCGCCTTGACCGGGCGGGACGCGCTGGCCTTGCTCGCCGGCCGGGTGGCCGCGGTCGCCGTCTTCGCCGCCTTGCCGGCCGGACGGGTGGATCCGGCGGCCGACTTGGCGGTCTTGCCGGCCCGACCGGTCGACGCGGCGGCGTCCGGCTCGGCTGGCTGGCCGGTCGCCTTGGCCGGCTTCGCCGGAGCCGCCTTGCCCTTGGCCGGACCGGCCGGACCGGCCGAACCGACCGATCTGGCCGGGCTCTTCGCCGGGCTGGCCGCATCGGCCCGGGCGCTGGGCCGCGCCGCCGAGGCGGCCGCGGCGATGGCGCGGCCGGCCCTGGCCGAACTCTCGGGCTGGGCCGAGGGTCGTCGCCGCGGCACCGTTGCAGCGGCCGGCTCGGCTGGCTGGCCGGGCCGGACGTAAACGCCTCCGGTGTCTGCCATGGCGCCCTCCTCTGTGCCATCCCGAGGCTCGCTCGGGCACGCGCGATCCGGGCATCTGGATCATGGAGTGAGCGAACAGGATACGTTCCGCAGAGCCAGCCGACAACGTGCTGCGGCCAATGACTTACCCACCGTTACCAAGGTCGCGCGAACCGTCACACAGCGCCGTGAGCCGGTCGGCCAGCCCGGCGGGGGCCGGTTCGATGGCGACCAGTTTGTCCCGGCTGGTCGCGCCCCGGACCAGCCGGACGTCACCGCGCCGCACCCCCAGCGCCGCCGCTACCGCCCGTAGTGCCGCCTCGGTCGCCCGACCGTCCACCGCCCGCTCGGTCACCGCCACGACCAGCGCGTCCCCGCGCGGCCCGGCCCACCGGCCACCCACCGCGACCCGCGCCGCCCCGGGCCGCACCCGGATCGCCACCCGCCCCTCCGCCACCGCACCATCCTCCCCCGGCCGACCCCGGTGCCGACCTCCCTCCCCGGGTGACGCCGCCGCCCCGCCCCGGCTGACGCCGTGGCCGCCCGGGTGACGCCCTCGGCGCCCGGGTGACGCCGTGGCCCCGACCACGGGACGACCTCACCGGCCAAGGGGACGACGTCGCCGGGCCGCCGCGGTCTGCGGCATGGGGATATGTGGTGGGGGCGGCGCGCCGCGGCCGGGTAGGATCGCAGGCGGCGTCGATGGGGACAAGTAACGCCGGACGCAGCCAGTAGCGACCCGGGGGCGGTGGAAGCCCGGGGGCCTGGCCGGCGCGAAACATCACCCCGCCCGGGAGCGTGCTCCCCCGGAAGAACGGGCCGGCCGGCCCCAGTAGACCCGGCGGCGCTGGCAGTTGAGCGGGCGGTTGCGAGCCAGCCGCCAAGGAGGGTGGTACCGCGGCCGCCCGGGCACACGCCCGAGCCGTCGTCCCTCTGTCGAGCGCACCGCCGATGGAGGAGCACCACCGCACATGACCAGCGCCCAGGGCTTCACCCCGCTCCCCGCGCACGTCGACCTGCCGGCGCTGGAGCGGGCCGTCATCGACCGCTGGCAGCAGCACAAGGTGTTCCAGCGCAGCCTGGACCGCACCGCCGGCGGCCCGACCTGGATGTTCTACGAGGGCCCGCCGACCGCGAACGGCCGCCCCGGCACGCACCACGTCGAAGCCCGGGTGTTCAAGGACGTGTTCCCCCGGTTCAAGACGATGAAGGGCTACCACGTCCCGCGGAAGGCCGGCTGGGACTGCCACGGGCTGCCGGTGGAGATCGCGGTCGAGACGGAGCTGGGCTTCTCCGGCAAGCAGGACATCGAGGCCTACGGGGTGGCCGAGTTCAACGCCAGGTGCCGCGAGTCGGTACAGCGGCATGTCGACGCGTTCGAGGAGCTCACCGAACGGATGGGCTACTGGGTCGACCTGGCCGAGGCGTACCGCACCATGGACACGCCGTACATCGAGAGCGTCTGGTGGTCGCTCAAGGCCATCTGGGACCGTGGCCTGCTGGTCGAGGACCACCGCGTCACGCCGTACTGCCCGCGCTGCGGCACCGGCCTGTCCGACCATGAGGTCGCCCAGGGCTACGAGACCGTGGTCGACCCGTCGGTGTATGTCCGGTTCCCGGTGACCAGCGGCCCGGCCGCGGAGTTCGGCGCCGACCTGCTGGTCTGGACGACCACACCGTGGACGCTGGTCTCCAACACCGCGGTCGCCGTGCACCCGGACGTCGAGTATGTGGTGGCCCGGTCGCCCGAGGGCACGTTCGTGGTGGCCGAGCCGCTGCTGGCCGCCACCCTGGGTGACGGTGCCGAGGTGCTGGCCCGGTTGACCGGCCGGGAGCTGGAGCACACCGGCTACCAGCGCCCGTTCGATCTGGTCGACATCCCGGGCGCGCATTTCGTGATCCTGGCCGACTACGTGACCACCGAGGACGGCTCCGGCCTGGTGCACCAGGCGCCCGCGTTCGGCGCCGACGACCTGGCCGCCAGCAAGGGGTACGGCCTGCCGGTGGTCAACCCGATCGAGCCGGACGGGCACTTCCGGGCCGACGTGCCGCTGGTCGGCGGGATGTTCTTCAAGGCCGCGGACGCCACGCTGGTGGCCGACCTGCAGCGGCGCGGCCTGCTGTTCCGGGAGCAGCCGTACGAGCACGCCTACCCGCACTGCTGGCGCTGCCACACCCCGCTGATGTACTACGCGCTGCCGTCCTGGTACGTCCGGACCACCGCGATCAAGGACGCGCTGCTGCGCGAGAACGAGCGCACCGACTGGCACCCGGAGAACGTCAAGCACGGCCGGTACGGCGACTGGCTGACCAACAACGTCGACTGGGCGCTGTCCCGGGACCGGTACTGGGGCACCCCGCTGCCGATCTGGCGCTGCCCGGACAACCACCTGACCTGCGTCGGCTCGATCACCGAGCTGGCCACCCTGGCCGGCGCCGATCTCGCCAGCCTCGACCCGCACCGCCCATACGTGGACGAGGTCACCCTGCCCTGCCCCCAGTGCGCCCAGACCGCGCACCGGGTGCCGCAGGTGATCGACGCCTGGTACGACTCGGGCGCGATGCCGTTCGCCCAGTGGGGGGCGCCGCACCAGAACCAGGAGCAGTTCGAGGCGACCTACCCGGCCCAGTACATCTGCGAGGCGCTGGACCAGACCCGCGGCTGGTTCTACTCGCTGATGGCGGTCGGCACCGCGGTCTTCGACCGGTCCGCGTACGAGACCGTGCTGTGCCTCGGGCACATCCTGGCCGAGGACGGCCGGAAGATGAGCAAGCACCTGGGCAACATCCTGGAGCCGATCAGCCTGATGGACCGGCACGGGGCGGACGCGCTGCGCTGGTTCATGCTGTGCAGCGGCTCGCCCTGGTCGGCCCGCCGGGTGGGGCACGCGGCGCTCGAGGAGATCGTCCGCAAGCTGCTGCTCACCTACTGGAACACCGCCTCGTTCTTCACCCTGTACGCGAGCACCGCGGGCTGGGTGCCGGGCGCGGCGCCGGTGGCCGACCATGCCGACCGGCCGCTGCTGGACCGGTGGGCGCTGTCCGAGCTGCACCGCACGGTGGCCGAGGTGGACGCGGCGCTGGAGGCGTTCGACACCACCCGGGCCGGCCGCCGGCTGGCCGAGTTCGTGGACGACCTGTCGAACTGGTACGTGCGCCGGTCCCGGCGGCGGTTCTGGGCCGGCGACCCGGCCGCGCTGGCCACCCTGCACGAGTGCATGGAGGTACTGACCCGGCTGCTCGCGCCGTTCACCCCGTTCGTCACCGAGGCGGTACATGACGCGCTGGTCTGCCCCGTCTGGCCTGACCTGCCCGATTCGGTGCACCTGCGGGACTGGCCGAAGGTCGACACCGGCCCGGACGGGCTGATCGACGAGCGGCTGGGCGAGCAGGTGGCGCTGGTCCGCCGGCTGGTCGAGCTGGGCCGGGCCGCCCGGACCGGGGCGAAGGTCCGCACCCGGCAGCCGCTGGGCCGGGCGCTGGTGGCCGCGGCGGGCTGGTCCGACCTG
This sequence comes from uncultured Actinomycetota bacterium, assembly GCA_963714145.1. GTDB lineage: Bacteria > Actinomycetota > Actinomycetes > Mycobacteriales > CADCTP01 > JBBWZH01. The sequence continues at coordinate 2,951,206 of OY970235.1, forward strand.
CCGGCCGAGCTGCGCGCCCAGGTCGCCGAAGAGCTGAACGTGACCGCGGTGGACGCGCTGGCCGCCGAGTCCGGCGCCGGCCTGGTGGACGTCGCGGTGAAGCCCCAGTTCCGGGCGCTGGGCCGGCGGTTCGGCGCGCGCACCAAGGAGGTCGCCGCGGCGATCACCGCCGCCGATCCGGCCACCCTCGCGGCCGAACTGCGGGACGGCCGGGCCGTGGTCAGCGTCGGCGCCGAGCCGGTGCCGCTGACCCCGGACGACGTGCTGGTCACCGAGACGCCGCGGTCCGGCTGGGCGGTCGCGGCGGCCGGTGGCGAGACGGTCGCGCTGGACCTCACCGTGACGCCGGAGCTGCGCCGGGCCGGGCTGGCCAGGGAGGCGGTGCGGCTGATGCAGGAGGCACGCAAGTCGTCCGGTCTCGCGGTCACCGACCGGATCGCGCTCTGGTGGACGGCCAGCGACGAACTGGCCGATGCGCTGCGCGAGCACGCCGGGACCGTCGCCGCCGAGATCCTGGCCACCGGCTACGCCGAGGGCAGCCCCCCGGAGAACCTCCCCCGGCACGGCGACCCGGACCTCGGCCTCACCTTCGCCCTCCGCCGCGCCTGACGGCACCGGGCCGGCCCGATCCGGGCCGGCCCACCGGGTCCACAGCCAGCTTCGCCGCGGAAAGCTGCCCTAAAGGCCCTGACGGTGTGCCCGTACGGGCTAGTTCTGCGGCCGGGCGGCGGAGCGGGAACGGGCCAGCAGGGTGCGGTCCGGCTGGCAGTCGCCACATGGTGTGAACCCGGCGCGGCGGGCCGCGGAGACCGGCAGCGACACGGTGGTTCGGCCGGGCAGCCGGGGGCAGTCGGCGAGGTGATAGCGCGGCCGGCCATCGACCACCAGCACCTCGTCGGCGAGTTGGGCGACCCGCAGCGCGTCGGCGACCGGGATGTCCTCGACCGCCGGCTCGTCGGCCGGCGCGACGGGCGCCGGCCTGGCCGGCGGGGTGGAATCGGTCGACCACGCCGGCCCGGTCGGGTCGGACCCGGCGTCGGGCGGGTCGAGCGGGCCGGGTTCGGCGGCAGGCTGGCCCGTGGCGGCAGCAGGCAGACCCGTGGCGGCAGGCTGGCCAGTGGCAACAGGCAGGCCGCCGGCGGCGGGCTGGCCGGCGGCGGGCTGGCCAGTGGCAGCAGGGGCGGCAGGGGCCACGTCCGGCCCGGCGTCGGGCCGCTGCGGCGGCACGGCGTAAGCATCAGCGTCCGGCGGGCGGTAGGGCGCCCCGGCCGGGTCAGGCGACACCGGAGCGGCCGGCGGTGCTGCCCAGGGAGGTTGCGCCGGGGAAGTTGGCGCGGGCAGAGCCGGATCCGGTGCAGGCGAGCCGAGGTCGATCGGCTGGCCGGTTGGCAGGTCCGCGGTACCGGTCGCGGCGACGCGACGTCGGTTGAGCACGGAACCGACCAGACAACCGCACGCGCTGAGGCTCGCGATCAGCGAGGTCCACACGAGCGATTGAGTGTCCTCGGCGAGCCCAGCGACGAGCAGACCGAGTGAGGCGAGTACGAACAGCAAGCTGAGCGGTATCACTGCAGGCTCATCGCGCGTCAGGTCGTCCGCCCCGGGCTGACCGCCGGCGTGGCGGGCCGGCGGTAGGGCGTCCGGACCATCCGCTTACCCGTCGCCGCGACCGTCGTTGTCGCCCCGCATGCCGTAGCCGCCGCCGGCGTAGGCAGCCCGCGCGGTGGCCGGCTCGGCAGAGCCGCGGCCGTCCAGGTCGCGCAGTTGGGACTCCAGGTAGGACTTCAGCCGGGTGCGGTACTCCCGCTCGAAGGTCCGGAGCTGCTCGATCTCCTTGTCCAGGGTGGTCTTGCGCTGCTCCAGCCCACCGATGATCTCGTTGTGCTTGCGCTCGGCTTCCTGGGTGAGCGCGTTCGCCTTGGCGCGGGCTTCCCGCTCCACCGACTCGGCCCGGTTGCGCGCCTCGGCCAGCATCGAGTCAGCCTTGGTACGGGCTTCGCCGATCATCCGGTCGGACGCCGAGCGAGCCTCGCCGACCATCCGGTCTGCCTCGGTCTTGGCATCCGAGACGTACTTCTCCGCGGTCTCCTGCGCCATCGCGAGAACCTTGACGACCTGGCTGTTCTCGTCGATCCGCGGCGGCAGTTGCTGCTGCTGCGGTGGCGGGGGCAGCGGCGGCGGGGCGACCTGCACCATCGGCTCCGGCGGCGGCGGAGGCACGGCACGCATCTGCTGCACCGGTGGCCCGGACCGGGCCATGTCGTCCATCTGTGCCTTGAGGTCGTTGTTCTCCTCGATGAGGCGAGCCAGCTCGGCCTCCACGAGGTCGAGGAACGCGTCCACCTCGTCTTCGTCGTAACCGCGCTTTCCTATCGGCGGTTTCTTGAAGGCGACGTTATGGACGTCGGCTGGGGTCAGGGGCATCGGATCACCTCGGGTCGACGGGACACAGGTCAGCGTACGTGCCGCTGGACGTCATGGAGGCAGAGTCTGCCCGACGAACTTCAGGCCGTGGCCGCCTGCCCCTGCGCGACGCGCAGCAGGATGAGCACCACGAACAACAGCACCATGAAACCCAGGTCGATGCTGAAGTTACCCAAGCGCAGTGGCGGGATCAGCCGGCGCAGCGCCTTCAGGGGCGGATCGGTGACCGAGTAGACAACCTCTAGCCCAGCGGCCACTACTCCGTTTGGCCGCCATGACCGAGCGAACATCATCACGTACTCGAACACGAGCCGTGCGATGAGCAGGATGAAGAACAAGAGCAGGGCAAATGCGACGATTTGCCAGAACGCGGCCACCGATCTCCGTATCTCTGGTCGCCGCGGCGGCGGACCCCCGCCACGGCGCCGTGTCAGCTCTGGTTGAAGAACCCGCCCTCGGCGATGCGGGCCTTGTCCTCAGCTGTGACGTCGACGTTCTGCGGGGATAGCAGGAACACCTTGTTCGTCACGCGCTCGATACTGCCACGGAGTCCGAAGGACAGCCCGGCCGCGAAGTCGACCAGCCGCTTGGCGTCGGCGTCGTCCATCTCGGTCAGGTTCATGATCACCGGGGTGCCCTCGCGGAAGTGCTCACCGATGGTGCGCGCCTCGTTGTAGGTCCGGGGATGCAACGTGGTGATCCGGTATGACGGCTCGTCCACGACATCCCGGTAGACCGGCTCGCGGTAGGTGCCCTCATGACCGAGGAAACCTCGGGAATCCACCCGGGACTCACTCTCCTCCCAGCTGCGGCCGCCGCGCTCGCCGCCCACACGCTCCCGACGGGCCGGCACCACCTCGGCCTCGGCATACTCGTCGTACTCCTCGTACTCGGCGAGTTCGCCGCGGCGCTCGTCATCCTCGACGAGCCCGAGGTAGATCCCCATCTTGCGCATGGCGCCTGCCATCGGGCGTCCTCCCGTCCTCCCGAATCGACCTGCCGGCCGGCACGACTGCCATCGTGTGGCGCTGTCGCGTCGGAACGATCTTCACGGTCGAGCCGCCGACCGGCGTCGACTTCGTCGCGACCCTACCTGACCATGGACGCGCGACCGCCGAGCAACGCCGTACCGATCCGCACATGTGTCGCGCCATTCCTGATGGCGGCCTCCAGGTCGCCGCTCATCCCGGCGGAGATCGCGGCGGCGTCCGGGTGGTCGGCGCGCAGCGCGGCGGCGGTCTCGGCGAGCCGGCCGAACGCGGCGTCCGGGTCGGCGTCCAGGGGCGCGACCGCCATCACCCCGCGCAGCCGCAGCGGCTCGGCGGCGGCCAGCGCGTCGGCCAGCGCCGGGACGTCGCCCGGCAGCGCGCCGCCACGGGCCGGGTCGCCGTCCAGGGTGACCTGGATCAACACCTCGACCGCCCGGCCGGCCCGGCGGGCCCCGGCCGCCAGCGGTTCGACCAGTTCGGCCCGGTCGACGGCGTGCACGACCGAGGCGTAGGAGGCCACCGAGCGGCACTTGTTCCGCTGCAGCCGGCCGACGAAGTGCCACCGCACGTCGGTCGGCGGGGTGTCGGCGGCCAGTTCGGCGGCCTTCCCGGACGCCTCCTGGTCGCGGTTCTCGCCCAGGTCGCGGATCCGGAGCTCGACCAGCCGGCGCGCGTCCTGCACCGGGAAGCTCTTGGTCACCGCCACCATCGTGATCTGGCTCGGATCGCGCGCGGCCGCGACACACGCGGCGGCGATGCGGTTGCGTACGTCGTGCAGCCGGGTGGCGATCTCCCGGGTCCGCGGATCGCCGGCCGGGTTCATCCCGGCCGACCGGGTCCGGTCGGCGTCCCGGCCTGGCTGGCCCGGGTGCCGGCGCGTCCCGCCGACGTCCCGGCCCGCCGGGCCGGAGTCGGTGCCCGCCCGGTCGGGGTCACGGTGCCAACCAGATCACGGCGGCCTGGCGGCCGGTGCTGCCGTCGCGGCGGTAGCTGAACAGTTCCGGGTCCTCGGCGGTGCACCGGGCGTCCAGCGCGACCCGGGCCACGCCGAGCCCGGTGAGCTGCGCGGCCAGGCCGGCGCGCAGGTCCAGGCCGGTGCCGCCGGTGCGGGTCGGACAGGCGCTGCCAGGCAGCCGCTGCTCCACCTCGGTCTGCATCGCGGCCGGCACCTCGTAGCAGCCGCCGCAGATCGCCGGGCCGAGCAGCGCCTCGGTGCGGGCCGGCTCGGCGCCCAGCTTCCACATCGCCTCCAGGGTCCGGCGGACCACCCCGGCGGCGGCGCCGACCCGGCCGGCGTGCGCGGCGGCGACCACGCCGGCCGCGGCGTCGCCGAGCAGCACCGGCACGCAGTCGGCGACCAGCACCGCGACGGCCAGGCCCGGCTCGGCGGTGACCGCCGCGTCGGTGCCGGGCAGCGGCGCGTCGGACGGCTGGTCGACCACCCGGACCACGGCGCCGTGTACCTGGTCCAGCCAGATCACCCGGCCGGTGGGCATACCCATCGCGGCGGCCAGCCGGCCCCGGTTCGCCTCGACCGCGGCCGGATCGTCCCCGACATGATCACCGAGGTTGAAGCTGGCGTACGGGCCGGTGCTCACCCCGCCGGGCCGGGACGTGACCACCCGCCGGACGTTCGCCTCGGGCACGCGCGCAGCCTCCGGACTGGTCAGGGCGGCAGCCTGGTCAGGACTTCAGGAAGTCCGGGACGTCGAGCTCGTCGTAGTCGTCCGGCCGGTGGCCGTTGCCGCCGGTGTATCCGGCGGACCGGCTGGCCGGCACCGCGCCGACGCCGCTGCGGGCCGCGGGCTGGCTGTAGCCGCCGGTGTACTGGGTGGCCGGCGCGGGTGTCTCGGCCCGGCGCGGCTCGGCCGGCTTGTGCTTCGGCTGGCCGCCGTCGAAGCCGGCCGCTATCACGGTCACCCGCACCTCGTCGCCGAGCGCGTCGTCGATGACCGCGCCGAAGATGATGTTGGCGTCGGCGTGCGCGGAGTCGGCGACCAGCGTGGCCGCCTCGTGGATCTCGAACAGGCCCAGGTCGGAGCCGCCGGAGATGGACAGCAGCACGCCGTGCGCGCCCTCCATCGACGCCTCCAGCAGCGGGCTGGCGATCGCGAGCTCGGCCGCGGCCACCGCGCGGTTGTCACCGCGGGCGCTGCCGATGCCCATCAGCGCCGAGCCGGCGCCGCTCATCACCGACTTCACGTCGGCGAAGTCCAGATTGATCAGGCCCGGGGTGGTGATCAGGTCGGTGATGCCCTGGACACCGGACAGCAGCACCTGGTCGGCGCTCTTGAACGCGTCCATCACGCTGACGTTCCGGTCGCTGATCTGCAGCAGCCGGTCGTTCGGGATGACGATCAGCGTGTCGCACTGGCTGCGCAGTTCCTCGATGCCGGTCTCGGCCTGGCCGGCCCGCTTCTTGCCCTCGAACGCGAACGGTCGGGTCACTACGCCTATGGTCAGAGCACCGAGCTTGCGGGAGATGCTGGCGACCACCGGGGCGCCACCGGTGCCGGTGCCACCACCCTCACCCGCGGTGACGAACACCATGTCCGCGCCCTTGAGGACCTCTTCGATCTCTTCCTTGTGGTCCTCGGCGGCCTTCCGACCGACCTCGGGGTTGGCGCCCGCGCCGAGCCCCCGGGTCAACTCCCGGCCGACGTCCAGCTTGACGTCGGCGTCGCTCATCAGCAGCGCCTGCGCGTCGGTGTTGATCGCGATGAACTCGACGCCCTTGAGCCCGACCTCGATCATGCGGTTGATGGCGTTGACGCCACCGCCGCCGATCCCGACGACCTTGATGACCGCGAGGTAGTTGTGCGGTGGTGTCATCCGACTGCCTTCCCTCGTTCGGCACTGTCGTCGCGTCCTAGTACCCTCACCCTCAAGTTGACCCTTATAGTTATGTCAACCTCAGCGATGCAACGGACAGTACGCAGCCCACCTCACCCACCCAAGGACCGACACGGCGTGTCGGCCCACCCCCTCGGGAATCCACAAGGCGATATCCTCAGTGCGGGGAAGTGCTCCGGCTGGCGAAAGAGCCCCTGGGTTCTGCGAGAGCTAGCGGGTCGGAGGCTTCCCCGCCGTCTGCCGTCAGTAGTAGAGCTGTCCGCTGCCTGCGAACGGCTCGAACTCGGACGCGATCTTGCCCTTGATCAGGTCGTACGACCGTGCGTCGGCCCGCTCGTAGCTGCGCTGGATGGCCCAGGTGCAGTAGTCGGCGATCTGCAGGCACGGATCGCTCTCCGCCGGCCACTGCGCAAGCTGCCACCGGCATCGCGTCGTCTGCTGGACGACATCAGTGAGGCTCTCGCGGACCGCCTTGCGCCGCTTCTTGGTGCCGAGTGTTGCCGCGACGACCATCAACTGGTCGTCGCGGCGAGTGATCCGCGGTGCGACGTACTTCAGGTGCAGGTACCAGGCGAGCTTGTAGAAGGCCTCCGGATCCTTCGAGTACTGCGGCTGCGCCTTCCGCTTGTCCAGGATGGTCGCGTCCACCCGGAGGTCGACGGCCGCGATCAGATCGAAGACCCGGTCCCGGACCACCTGCTGGTCCTCGGTCGCATGGAACGCGGCGTCCAAGCCGTGGCCTTCCCAGGCGAGCTCGCGGCGCAGCGCGAGCAGGTCAGCGCCGATCGCGGGCGAATCCACCGTGATACTGCCCAAGATGAAGTACCTGCTCGCGCCTCGCTTCACCGAGAAGTCGAAGTTTCCTGCCTCGTCGGCGAACAGGTACACCCGACGCGGACCGAAAACCATCCGATCATGGTACGGCGGTTAGTCCGGACGGGAGCCGTGTCGGTCGGTGCCGGTGGTGAAGCGGGTGGCGCCGGCTTGGGCGCCGGCGGCGAGGGAGGTGCGGCCGTGCTGGAACTCGGTGCGGAGGGCGGCTTCGGTGGGTTGGTCGAGGGCTTCGTAGGTGGCCAGGCGGTCGTGCCGGAGGCAGGCCTGGGGTAGCTCGGCCAGTTCGGCGGCGAGGGTTTCGGCGGCCGCCCGGGCGGTGCCGGTGGGGACGACGCGGTCGGCCAGGCCGATCGCGTGCGCCTCCGCGGCGGGCACCGGCCGGCCGGTGAGGATGAGGTCCAGCGCCCGGCCGAGGCCGATCAGCCGGGGCAGCCGGACGGTGCCGCCGTCGATCAGCGGGACACCCCAGCGCCGGCAGAACACGCCGAAGACCGCGGTCTCGGCGGCTACCCGCAGGTCACACCAGATCGCCAACTCCAGGCCGCCGGCCACGGCGTGGCCCTCGACCGCGGCGATCACCGGCTTGCCCAGCCGCAGCCGGGTCGGGCCCATCGGCCCGTCCCCGTCCGGCTCCACCCGGTTGATCCGGTCCGGGTCGGCGGCGGCGATCGCGGACAGGTCCGCGCCGGCGCAGAACGTGCCGCCGGCGCCGGTGAGCACGGCCACCGCCGCGGCGTCGTCGGCGTCGAACGCGCGGAAGGCGTCGGCCAGCCGCTCGGCGGTCGGCCGGTCCACCGCGTTGCGCACCCGCGGCCGGTCGATGATCACCGTGGTCACTGGGCCGGCCCGCTCGATCCGTACGGTCATCGCTGCCTCCTCCGGCTGGCCCGGGCATCGCGGCGTCCGCCGCGCCCGGCGGGCCGTTCGCGCTGAACCCCGCGCTAGCGGACGGTCACCACCGACGGGGTGCTCACGTCGTACACCGTGCCGGATCGGCCCAGCAGCGCGGCCAGCACGGTCGCCTTGGCCGGCGAGTCGGCGGCACCGCCCCAGAGCACGGTGCGGCCGCCGCTCAGGGTGAGCGTGACCGAGTCGGGGGTCTGCGCGGTCACCACCCGCAGCGCGGCCCGCACCGGTGGGGTGAGCGCGGTGAGCGCGGCCAGCGCGGCGGCGGTGGCCGGGTCGCCCGGGCCGGCGTCCCGGACCGCGAGCCGGGGCAGCCCCGCCGGCACCGCGCTCAACTGCTGGAACCGGACGCCGGTCGCGTCCACCAGCCAGGGCCGACCGGCCACCGTGACCACCGCGACGCCGAACCGCTCGGTGACCGCGATCCGCACCGTCGACGGCCAGGACCGAGTGACCGCGACCCGGGCCACCCCGGGCAGCCGGCCGACCCGGTCGGCGACCGCGGCCACGTCCACCCGGGCCAGCGGCTCACCCTGGCGCAGGCCGGCCGCGTCGGTGATCTGCCCGGTCGGCAGCGTCTTCAGCCCGGTCACGCTGACCGCCCGGACGCCGAGCACACCGGTGAACCCGACCACCCAGCCGGCCGCGCCAGCCAGCACGGTCAGCACGATGGCGAGCACCAGCAGCCGGCGGGGCCGGTGCGGCGCCGGCACGACCGGCACCCCGGCAACCGGCCGTGGCAACGTCCTCGGCTGCCCGCTCACGGTGCCCACCCGCTGGCAGCGGCGCTGCGGCTCACGGTCACAGCGGGGGCCGGGTGGCGAGCAGGGCGAGGATGTCGGGGCCGAGTTGGGTCACGTCGCCGGCGCCCATGGTGATGATCAGGTCACCGGGCCGGGCCCGGGCGGCCAGCGTCGCGGCGACGGCGGCGCGGTCGGGTTCGAACCGCACCTGGGCGGGCGGCAGCGGCACGGCGCCGGCGATCAGGGCACCGCTGACACCGGGCACCGGGTCCTCGCGGGCGCCGAAGACGTCCAGCACCACCACCTCGTCGGCCAGGCCGAGGGCGGTGCCGAAGTCGGCGGCGAACGCGGCGGTGCGGCTGTAGAGGTGCGGTTGGAAACCGACCACGATGCGGCCGGCGCCGACGACGGTCCGGGCGGCCCGGAGCTGGGCGGCGACCTCGGTCGGGTGGTGCGCGTAGTCGTCGTACACCCGGACACCGGCGGCGGTGCCGATCAGCTCGAACCGGCGGCGGACCCCGCCGTAGCCGGCCAACCCGGTCACCATCGGCTCGAACGGCAGGCCGAGCTCCAGGCCGGCCAGCAGCGCGGCGGCCGAGTTCAGCGCCATGTGCCGGCCGGCGACCGGGATCCACACCCGGCCCAGCGGCCGCCCGTCCAGCACCGCGTCGTACCCGGTGCCGGTCGCGGTCAGCTCGACGCCGACCAACCGCAGGTCGGCCGCGGCGGACTCGCCGTACCGGCGGACCCGCCGGGGCAGCGCCGCGGCCACCGCGGCCAGCCGCTCGGCGCCGGGGTCGTCGGCGCAGCTGACCAGCACGCCGTTGGCCGCGATCCGGGCGGCGAACTCCTCGAAGATCGCGGCGACCGCCTCGGCGGTGCCGTGCTGGTCGAGGTGGTCGGCCTCCACATTGGTCACCACCGCGACGTCCGGGGCGAGCAGCAGGAACGAGCCGTCGCTCTCGTCCGCTTCGGCCACGAACAGGTCGCCGGTGCCGTCGTGCGCGTTCGAGCCGGCGTGCGGACCGGTTCCGGCCAGGTCACCGCCGATCGCGTACGACGGGTCGGCGCCGGTCGCCTGCGCGGCGATCGTCAGCATCGTGGTGGTGGACGTCTTGCCGTGCGTGCCGGCGATCGCCACCCGGCGCCGGCCGGCCATCACCGCGGCGAGCGCCGCGGCCCGGCGCAGCACCCGCAGCCCGCGCCGCTGCGCCTCGGCCAGCTCCGGGTTGGTCGGCCGGATCGCCGTCGACACCACCACGGTGTCCACTTCGGACCCGACATTGCCGGCGGAATGTCCGATGTGGACAGTGGCGCCGCGGTCACCGAGGTCGGCCAGGGTGGCCGAGCCCTTGGCGTCGCTGCCGGTCACCGGCACGCCGCGGGCCAGCATGATCCGGGCGATGCCGCTCATCCCGGCGCCGCCGATCCCGACGAAGTGGACGGTGCCCAGCTCGGCCAGGCTCGGCTGGGTGGCGGCCGCGCCGGAGGTGGCGGTCACCCGTGGCCCGCCGCGGCGTCGAGCACCATCCGGGCCAGCGCCTCGTCGGCGTCCCGGTGGCCGAGGCTGGTCGCGGCCAGGGACATCGCGGACAGCCGGGCCGGGTCCGTCACCAGCGGGAGCAGCGTGGTCGTCACCCAGCCGGGGTCGCACTTCGCGTCCTCGACCAGCACTCCCCCGCCGGCGGCGACGATCGGCTCGGCATGCAACCGCTGCTCGCCGTTCCCGTGCGGGAACGGGACGTACCCGGCGGGCAGGCCGACCGCGGTCAGCTCCGCGCAGGTCATCGCGCCGGACCGGCAGAGCACCAGATCGGCGGCGGCGTAGGCGAGATCCATCCGCTCCAGGTACGGCACCACCAGGTACGGCGGCGCGCCGGGGCGGCTCGGCACGGTGACCGTGTTCTTCGTCCCGGCGGCGTGCAGTACCTGGACGCCGGCCGCGGCCAGCGCTTCGGCGGCACCGGCGGCGGCCTGGTTCAGCGTGCGGGCGCCCTGCGAGCCGCCGAACACGAGCAGCAGCGGGGCATCCGGGTCAAGTCCGAAATGGACCCGGGCCGCGGCCCGGCCGGCCTCTCTATCCAATGTGGACACAGCGCGGCGGAGCGGGATGCCGATCGGCCGGGCGTGCGGCAGCTGGATGTTGTCCGCGCCGGTGGCCACGTACGAGGTGAGCCGGGCGCCGAGGCGGTTGGCCAGCCCGGGCCGCGCGTTCGCCTCGTGCACGACGATCGGCGTCCCCCGGCGGCGGGCGGCCAGGTACGCCGGTACCGAGACGTAGCCGCCGAAGCCGACCACGACATCCGCGCCGATCCGGTCGAGCACCTCGACGGTGGCCCGCACGGCGCCGCGCACCCGCAGCGGCACCCGCAGCAGGTCCGGGGTGGGCCGGCGCGGCATCGGCACGGCCGGCACAAGTTCCAGCGGGTACCCCCGGGCCGGCACCAGCGTGGTCTCCAGCCCGCGGCTGGTGCCCAGCGCGGTGATCGCCATGTCCGGGTCCAGCCGCCGCAGCGCGTCCGCCGTCGCCAGCGCCGGCTCGATGTGCCCACCGGTCCCGCCGCCGGCCAGCACCACCCGCACCCCGGTCACCGGCCACCCCGCCCCGTCATCGGCGCCCACCCAGCCGCCGCCGGACCGGCCGCCTCCCACCCAGCCGCCGCCGGACCGGCCGGCAGCCCCGGCCTGGCCAGCAGCCTCAGCCCGGCCAGGGCGCTCTGCCCGCTCATCGGGTGGTCCGCCGGGCCCGGTTGGCGGCGCGGTGCGGTGCCGGCAGGCCGAGCAGCCGGGACGGCCAGCCGCGCCGGCTGGCCAGGTGCGCGGCCGCGGCGGGCTCGTGCCGGGCGAACGAGGCGAGCATGCCGAGCGCGAACAGGGTCACCACCAGCGAGGTGCCGCCGAACGAGATCAGCGGCAGCGGGATGCCGGTGACCGGTAGCAGGCCGGTCACGTAGCCCATGTTGATCACGGCCTGGCCCGCGATCCAGGTGGTGATCGCCGCCGCCGCGAGCCGGGCGAACGGGTCGACCGACCGCCGGGCGATCCGGATGCCGGCGTACGCCAGCGTGGTGAACAGCAGGATGACGACCAGGCACCCGAGCAGTCCCAACTCCTCGCCGAGGATGGCGAAGATGTAGTCGGTGTGCGCCTCCGGCAGCAGCCCCCACTTCATCTTGCTCTGCCCCAGCCCGACGCCGAACCATCCCCCGCTGGACAGCGAGTAGAGGCCCTGCACGGCCTGGAATCCCTTGTCCGAGGCGTCCTTGGACGGGCTGAGGAACGCGGTCAGCCGGGCCAGCCGGTACGGCTCCAGGAAGATCAGCGCGACCACCGCGGCGCCGGCGAACCCGGTCAGCAGCGCGAAGAACCGGGCCGGCACCCCGACTGTCCACAGCAGACCGAACAGCACCAGGCCGAGGCAGAGCGTGCTGCCCAGGTCCGGCTCGAGCATCACCAGCCCGGCCATCAGCACGGTCACCGGCAGCAGCGGCAGCGCCAGGTGCCGGGGCCGGCTGAGCAGTTTGTGCTTGCGCACCAGCAGGTCCGCGCCCCAGAGCGCGAGCGCCAGCTTCGCCGGCTCGGACGGCTGCAGCTGCAGCGGGCCCAGGTCGATCCACCGGCGCACGTTCCGGATGTCCTCGCCGACGCCGGGCACCAGCACCGCGAGCAGCAACAGGATGGTGATCAGCAGCGCCGGATAGGCCAGCGCGCGGTGCCCGCGCGGGGAGAGCCGCAGCCCCAGCCAGAACGCCGGCAACCCGAACCCGACCCAGGTCAGCTGCCGGGCGAACACCCCGTACGTGCTGCCCAGGTTCTCGTAGGACTCGACCATCGACGCGGACAGCACCATCACCAGCCCGATGGCCAGCAGCAGCCCGCCGCTGGCCAGCACCAGCTGCAGCGAGGTGAGCGGCCGGTCCAGCAGCGCGGCGAGCGCCGCCGCCCGGGACGGCTCGGCCGCGCCGGCCACCGCCTTCGGCGCGGCGGCCTCGAGCCCGGTGGCCTTGGCAGCCGTGGCCTTGCGCGGCGCGGTGGCCTTGGCGGCTGCCCGGGCGCCGGCGGCGGTACGGGCGGCCGAACCGGCCGCCTTGCGCGGGGCGGCCGCTGTCCTGGCTACTCCCCGGGCGCCGGCAGCCGCGGCGCCCGCGGTGATCCGGGCGGCCGAACCGGCCGCCTTCCGGGGTGCCGCCGCCGTCTTCGCCACGACCCGCCCAGCCGCGCGGGCGCCGGCCTGCCGCGCCGTCGGGGTCCCGTCCGCCGACACCCGCCGGGCACCGGACGCCCGGGCCGCGGACTCACGGGCCGCGGACTCACGGGCGGACTCACGGGCCGCGGACTCACGGGAGTCACCGGCCGCGGAACCGCGACCGGCCGCGCCCCGGGGGGTGGCCCGGCCGGCGGAGTCGCGGGCGGCGGCGTCACGAGTGGCCCCGGCCGCACGGGCGGTGTCCGTCGCAGGTGGACGGCGGACCGGCCGGCGGGGCGGTGTCGGCTCCGGGCTGGCCGCCGCGGCGGCGCTGGCGCTCATGCCGATTCCAGGGCGTGCACGGCCGCGGCGAAGGCGTCGCCGCGGGCGGCGTAGTCGGTGAACATGTCCATCGACGCGGCGGCGGGGGCGAGCAGCACGGTGTCGCCGGGCTGTGCCAGCCCGGCTGCCGCGCGTACCGCCTCACCCATGGCCTCATGGTCGGTCCTACTGACCTCGACGACCGGTAGATCCGGGGCGTGTCGGCCGATTGCGGCACGGATAGCGTCCCGGTCGGCGCCGAGCAGCACCGCGCCGGCGAGTCTGGAGTGGACGGCGGCAACCAGGTCGTCCACCGGCGCGCCCTTGAGCAGCCCGCCGGCCACCCAGACCACCCGCGGGTAGCCGGCCAGCGAGGCGGCCGCGGCGTGCGGGTTGGTGGCCTTGGAATCGTCCACGTAGGACACTCCGGCGACCGCGGCCACCGGCGCGTTGCGGTGCCGCTCCGGGACGAAGCCGCGCAGCCCGGCCCGGATCGCGGCCGGCGCCAGCCCGTACGCCCGGGCCAGCGCGGCGGCGGCGAGCGCGTTGGCCACCTGGTGCGGCAGCGCCGGCGGCCCGTCCGGCAGGATGTCGGCCACCGCGGCCAGCACCACCCCGTCCCCGGGATCGGCGCCGAAGGCGCGGTCGAGCAGTACCCCGGCCCGGACGCCGAGCTGTGCCGGCGCCGGTTCGCCCAGCGTGAAGCCGGCCCGGCGCGGGTTCCCGGCGGCCAGCGCGGTGACGGCCGGGTCGTCGGCGTTGTAGACGGCGACCGGGTCACCGGCGTAGACGCGGGCCTTCGCGGCGGCGTAGCCGTCGTAGCCGCCGTGCCAGTCCAGGTGATCGGGCGCGAGGTTGAGCAGGGCCGCGGCGAACGGCCGCACCGACGGCGACCAGTACAGCTGGAAGCTGGACAGCTCCACCGCGAGCACCTGGTACGGCGGGTCGGCGAGCACCGCGTCCAGCACCGGCAGGCCGACATTGCCGGTGGCCACCGCACGCAGCCCGGCCGCGCGCAGCATCGCCTCCAGCATCCGGACCGTGGTGGTCTTCCCGTTGGTTCCGGTCAGCGCCAGCCAGGGCGCCGGGTCGGGCCCGCGCAGCCGCCAGGCCAGCTCGACCTCGCCGATCACCTCGATGCCGGCGGCGGCCGCGGCGGCCAGCAGCGGGGCGTCCGGCCGCCACCCCGGCGAGGTGACCACCAGGTCGGTCCCGGCCGGCAGTGCACCGTCCGGCGAGATCGCGGCCCCGGCCGCGGCGAGCGCCGCGGTCCGGTCGGCGGACCGGTCGGCCACCGTCACCGCGGCTCCCAGCCCGAGCAGCGCCCGCGCCGCCGCGGCCCCGGACGCGCCGGCGCCGGCCACGAGCACGGATCTGCCGCGATACCCGGCCAGCTCAGCGGCAGCCATCTCAGCCCGGCAGCCCGTACGAGATGAACTCCGCGTAGAACAGTCCGAGTCCAAAAGCGACGGCCAGCCCGGCGATGATCCAGAACCGCACGATGACGGTGGTCTCCGCCCAGCCGGCCAGCTCGAAGTGGTGATGGATCGGGGCCATGTTGAACAGCCGCCGGCGTTTCCACTTGAAGACGCCGACCTGCAGCATCACCGAGAGCGTCTCCACCACGAACAGCCCGCCGAGGACGACCAGCAGCAGCTCGGTCTTGGACGTGATCGCGATGCCGGCGAGCAGCCCGCCGAGCGCCAGCGAGCCGGTGTCGCCCATGAAGATGCGGGCCGGCGCGGCGTTCCACCAGAGGAAGCCGAAGCAGGCGGCCATCGCGGCGGCGGTCAGCAGGGCCACGTCCAGCGGGTCGCGCACCTGGTAGCAGCCGGCCCGGGCCACCGCCTCGCAGGCGTTGCGGAACTGGTAGAACGAGATGACCGTGTACGCCGCGAACACCATCGCCGAACTGCCGGCGGCCAGCCCGTCCAGCCCGTCGGTGAGGTTGACCGCGTTGGACGTGCCGCTGATCACCACGTACGCGAACACCACGAAGAAGATCGCGCCGAGGCTGATCTGCGGGATGTCCCGCACGTACGACAGGTGCTTGGACGCCGGGGTGAGCCCGCTGTCGTCCCGGAACCGCAGCGCCAGCACGGCGAACGAGACGCCGACGAACAGCTGGCCGCCGAACTTCGCGGTCGCGTTCAGGCCCAGGCTGCGCTGCTTGCGGATCTTGATGAAGTCGTCCAGGAAGCCGACGACGCCGAGCCCGGTGAACAGGTAGAGCAGCAGCAGCCCGGTGGCGGTGGGGCCACGGTCGGACTGGCTGGCCGTGGTCAGGTGCGCGGCCAGGTAGCCGAGCAGCGTGGCCAGGATGATGACCGTGCCGCCCATCGTCGGGGTGCCGCGCTTGGCCTGGTGCGACTGCGGGCCGTCGTCCCGGATCTCCTGGCCGAACCCGCGGCGGCGGAACAGCCGCACCGCCAGCGGCGTGGCGAGGATCGAGACCAACAGCGAGACCAGCGCGGCGACCAGGACCGACTTCACCGGGCGCCCCCGGCCGCCGGTTCGGCCAGCAGCGCCTCGGCGATCCGTTCCAGGCCGGCCGCCCGGGAGGCCTTCACCAGCACCACATCTCCCGGACGCACGTCCCGCCGCAACAGGCGCACCGCCGCTCCGACGTCGGGCACCTGTACCGACTCCCCTTTCCATGATCCGTCCGCCGCCGCCGCCGCGTGCACCGGCGCCGCCTCCGGGCCGACCACCACCAGCCGGTCCACGCCGAGCCCGGTGGCGTACCGGCCGAGCGCGCCGTGCTCGGCGTCCGCGCCGGCGCCCAGCTCGGCCATCTGCCCGAGCACCGCCCAGCACCGCCGGGCCCGCGCCATCGTCCGCAGCGCGGTCAGCGCCGCCCGCATCGACTCCGGGTTGGCGTTGTAGGCGTCGTTGACGACCAGCACGCCGTCCGGCCGCTCGGTGACCTCCATCCGCCACCGGGACAGCGGCTTCGCCGCCGCCAACCCGGCGCCGACGTCCGCGAGCGGCAGGCCCAGCTCCAGCGCGATCGCCGCGGCGGCAAGCGAGTTCGACACCTGGTGCGCCCCGTACAGTCCAAGTTGGACGGTCACCGCGCCGGCCGGGGTGACCAGCCGGAACCCGGGCCGGCCGGCCTCGTCCAGCCGGACCTCGTCGGCCCGGATCGTGGCGGCCGCGGACGTGCCGAACGGCACCACCCGCG
This sequence comes from uncultured Actinomycetota bacterium, assembly GCA_963714145.1. Classification (GTDB taxonomy): domain Bacteria; phylum Actinomycetota; class Actinomycetes; order Mycobacteriales; family CADCTP01; genus JBBWZH01. The sequence continues at coordinate 2,967,646 of OY970235.1, forward strand.
CCGCGGTGCGGGCCGCCATCGCCGCGACCAGCGGATCGTCCGCGTTCAGCACCGCGACGCCGTCGGCCGGCAGTGCCTCGATCAGCTCGCCCTTGGCGGTCGCGATCGCGTCCCGGCTGCCGAACTTGCCCAGGTGCGCGCTGCCCACGTTCAGTACCGCGGCGATCCGCGGCGCGGCGATCCGGGCCAGCGCGGCGATGTGCCCGATCCCGCGCGCGCTGTACTCCAGCACCAGGTACCGGGTGTCCACAGTGGACCGAAGCACGGTGTACGGGTGGCCCAGCTCGTTGTTGAACGAGCCCGGCGGGGCCACCGTGGGGCCGAGCCGGCTCAGCAGCTGGGCGATCAGGTCCTTTGTGGACGTCTTGCCGCTGGAGCCGGTGACGCCGGCCACCACCAGCCCGGGCAACCGGGCCAGCACCGCGCTGGCCAGCGAGCCGAGCGCGGCCTGCACGTCCGGTACGACCACCGCCGGCACGCCGACCGGGTGCGCCGCCAGCACCCCGACCGCACCGGCCGCAACGGCCCCGGCCGCGTGCTCGTGCCCGTCCACCCGCTCGCCGCGCAGCGCGACGAACAGTCCACCGGGGACGATCCGGCGCGAGTCCAGCTCCACATCGGCGCTGACCCGGACCGCCGGATCGGGCGCGTCGGCCAGCGTGCCGCCGACCGCGGCCGCGATCTCGGCCAGGCTCAGCGGGATCACTGCCCCGCCTCCCCACTGCTGGCATCCCCGCCACCGGTGCCAGCCCCGACCTGGCTGGCCGCCGGGCCACCGCTGGCCGCCGGGCCACCGCTGGCCGCCGGGCCACCGCTGGCCGCCGGGCCACCGCTGGCCGCCGGGCCACCGCTGGCGGCCGGGCGCCGGGCTGGAACGGGATCGCTGGCGGCGCCGGGGGCGGCCGCTTCGATCGCCGCGCGCAGCACGGCCCGGTCGTCGAAGGGCAGCACCACGCCGCCGACCTGCTGGCCCGGCTCGTGCCCCTTGCCGGCGATCACCACGGTGTCGCCGGGCCGGGCCGCCGCCACCGCCGCGAAGATGGCCGCCCGCCGGTCACCGACCTCGATCACCTCGCCGCGCTCGCCGGCCGGCACCGCCTCGGCGCCGGCCCGCATCGCCGCCCGGATCGCGGCCGGGTCCTCCGAGCGCGGGTTGTCGTCGGTCACGATCAGCAGGTCGGAGCCACGGGCGGCGGCGTCGCCCATCAGCGGCCGCTTGCCCCGGTCCCGGTCGCCGCCGCAGCCGAGCACGGTGATCACCCGCCCGGCCGTGCCGGGGCGGACCGCGGCCAGCAGCCGGGCCACCGGGTCCGGCGCGTGCGCGTAGTCGACCAGCGCCGCGTACGGCTGGCCGGCGTCCACCGGCTCCATCCGGCCGGGCACCACGGTGTCGGCCACGCCCTTGGCCGCGTCGGCGACGTCCACCCCGACCGCGGCCAGGGTGGCGATCGCCAGCAACGCGTTCGCCAGGTTGAACGGGCCGGGCAGCCGGGTCGACGCGAGCAGGTCCAGCCGGCCCGGGCCGAGCACCCGGAACCGCTGCCCGCCGGCCGGATCGGGCTGCACGCCGGCCGCCCGCCAGGCGGCGGCCGGGTCACCCAGGCTGGACACCGTCACCGTGGCCGGCGTGACCAGCCGGCGGCCCCAGGCGTCGTCGACGTTGACCACCTCGCGCTCGGCCCGGCCGTCGAACAGCCGGGCCTTGGCGGCGAAGTAGTCGGCCATGTCGGCGTGGAAGTCCAGGTGGTCCTGGGAGAGGTTGGTGAACGCGCCGGCGGCGAACCGGGTGCCGTCGACCCGGCCCAGGGCCAGACCGTGGCTGGACACCTCCATCGCAACCGCGGTCACCGCCCGCTCACGCATCGTGGCCAGGGTGGCCTGCAGGTCCGGCGCCTCCGGGGTGGTGCTGGTGCTCGGCACCGCCTCGCCGGCGATCCGGGTCTCGACGGTGCCGATCAACCCGGTACGCAGCCCAGCCTGTCGCAGCCCGTGCTCGAGCAGGTACGCGGTGGTGGTCTTGCCGTTCGTGCCGGTGACGCCGATCACCCGCATCGCCGCCGACGGCTCGCCGTACACGTACCCGGCGACCCGGCCGAGCACGTCCCGTGGTCGGTCGACCACCAGGACGGGCAGACCGGTGGCCAGCGCCGCGTCCCGGCCGACCGGGTCGGTCAGGATGGCGGCCGCGCCGGCCGCCACCGCGCCGGGCAGGAAACTCACCCCGTGCGCGTTCGCCCCGGGCAGCGCGGCGAACAGGTCACCGGGCCGGACCGCCCGGGAGTTCAGCGTCACCCCGGTAACCGCGCCGTCAGCCGACGGCGCGGGCAGATCCAGGGCGCGAGCCAGGCCCCCGAGGCGGCACGGGGTGAGCTGGAGGGGCCGCAGCGCCGGGGTCGCGGACACGGCAGGCAAGGCTACCGGTGCCCCGTCCCGGGCCCGGCTCCGGCCGCCCCCAGAGCCGATTCCACCGTCGAACGCACCGCTGATCGGACCGCCAACGGCCGGGCCGGGCCGACCGCCCGGCCCAGGCTGGCCTGCCCCAGCCGGCCCAGCACCGAGCGCCGGGCCGGCCGCGGGGAACGCAGGCTCACGATCAGTTCCAGTCGAGCGGGGCGATCGGGCGGCCGGCACCGGTCGGTGGGATACCCGCCTTGCCGAGCGCGTACGTCGCGATCATGTGGAACAGCGGTGCGGCGACGGCGCCGCCGTGCAGGCCGCCCTTGGCGTCGTCCACCATGATCGCGATCGCGAACCGGGGCGCGCCGGCCGGCACCACACCGGCGAACGTGGCCCAGTAGCGGTCGGAGTAGCAGCCGCACTTCGGGTCCGGCTTCTGCGCCGTGCCGGTCTTGCCGGCCACCCCGTAGCCGTCGATCGCCGCGGTGGTGCCGGTGCCGCCGGTCTCGGTCACCGTCTCCAGCATCGACCGGACGGTCCGCGAGGTCGCCTGGCTGACCACCCGGGTCGGCTGCGGCGCGGCCGGTGCGCTCGTCCGGCCGTCCGGACCGGTCACCCCGGCGATGATCCGCGGCGGCACCCGCACCCCGTCGTTGCCGATCGCCTGGTACATCGAGGCCAACTGCAACGCGGTCATCGAGACACCCTGCCCGATCGGCAGGTTCCCGAACGTGCTGCCGGACCAGTCCGCCGGCTTCGGCAGCAGCCCGCCGCTCTCCCCGGGCAGCTGGACGCCGGTCCGGCTGCCGATGCCGAACCTGGTCAGGTAGTCGTAGAAGGCACTCGGGCCGACCTGCTTCGCGATCATCAGCGTGCCCACATTGCTGGACTGCGCCAGCACCCCGGTCGCGGTCCACTTCGCCGGGCCGTGCACCCAGGCGTCGTGGATGACCCGGTCGGCCACCTGGATGCTGCCCGGCACGGTCAGGCGCGTGTCCGGCTTGATCACCCCGCGGTCCAGCGCGGCGGCGAACGTCACCACCTTGTTCGCCGACCCGGGTTCGAAGACGCTCTGCACGGCCGGGTTGCCGTACTGGCGCGGGTCCGGCATGGCCGGCTTGTGCGGGTCGACCACCGCGGCGGACGCCATCGCGAGCACCTGCCCGGTCCGCACGTCCAGCACCACCGCCTGCCCGTCCAGCGCGTGCGTCTGCCGGACCGCGTTGGTCAACGCCTGCTGCGCGGTGTACTGCAGGTCCTCGTCCAGGGTCAGCCGGACGCTCGAACCGGGGACCGCCGGGGTCTCCCGCCGCTCGCCGCCCGGGATCTCCTCGCCGGCGCTGCCCGCCTCGGCCACGATCTCACCCGGCTTGCCGGACAGCGTGTCGTTGTACTTCAACTCGATCCCGGCCAGGCCGGTGCCGTCCCGCCCGGTGAAGCCGAGGACGGCGGCGCCGGTGTTGCTCGGGTAGAGCCGCTGGGTGGTGTCCTCGGTGCTGATGCCGGGCAGCTTCAGCGCCACGATCCGGGCCGCGTTCGTCGGGGTCACGTCGCGGGCCAGCACCGAGTAGCGGGTGCCGGCCTTTCGCAGCTTCGGCTCCAGCGTCGCCGCCGGCTGGGCGAGCAGCGGCGCCAGCGCCGCCGCCGTCGCCTCCGCGTGGTCCCGGGCCAGCTTCGGGTCGGCGAACACCAGCCGGGACGCCACCGAGTACGCCAGCACCCGCCCGTCCCGGTCCACGATCCGGCCCCGGTCGGCCGGGATCACCGTCGCCTCCGCGTTCGGCTTGAGCGCCGCGTTCTCGTACTGCGGGCCGTCCAGCGCCTGCAACTGCACCAGCCGCCCGCCGAGCACCACCAGCAGCGTGCACATCGCCGCGAACCCGGCCGTCAACCGCCGCCCCGGGTCGCCCAGCCGGACGATCCGCACCCCCGGCCGCCGCGGTGGCCGCCCGCCGCCACCACCGGCCCGCACCTGGCCCCGCGGGCGGCCCGCCGCCGGCGCCCGCCCACCCGCCGGCGCGGTTGCCCGGCCAGGCTGGCCGGACGCTGCCGCCGTGCGGCCGGAGCCGGCCACGCTCGCAGCCGCCACGGCTGCCGCCCGACCCGAGCCGGAGCCGCCGCGGCCCGAAGCTGCGGCCGTCTCTCGGTCCGACGCCACGGTCGGCGTCCGGCCCGAGGCCACGCCGGTACGGCCAGCGCCACTCGCTGACCGCCCCGAAGCCGCGGCCGCCCCTCGGTCCGACGCCACGGTCGACGTCCGGCCCGAGGCCACGGCGGTACGGCCAGCACCGTTCTCTGACCGCCCTGAAGCCGCGGCCGTCCCTCGGTCCGATGCTGCGGTCGGCGTCCGGCCCGGGGCCACGTCGGTACGGCCAGCGCCACTCGCCGACCGCCCCGAAACCGCGGCCGTCCGGCCGGCGTCGGCGGTCGCCGCACGAGTTCCGCCGGACGACCGGCCAGCGCCGGTCGGTGCCGTGCTCCGAGCCGCGCCGGCGGCTGCACTTGCTGTGGACGTACGGCCGGAGCCGGCGGCCGCCGGCCGGGCGCCAGCGGGGACCGTGCTCGCCGCGGCCGCCCGACCGCTGCCAGCGGTAGCGCGTCCGGCGCTGCTCGCCGGGCGGGCCGGAACCGACCGGCTGGGACCGGCGGCCGGCGCCGACCGCGTTCCGCCGAGCGAGCCGGCCGACGCGGTCGCGGCTGAGCCGGCCGACCTCGCCGCTGGACCCGCCGCACCGGCCGCTGCCGACGCGGTCGCGGCGCGGCCGGAGCCGTACTGACCAGCCGATCCGGCCGCCGTCCGGCCGCGGGCCGGTACACCGGCCCGCGCCGCGTCGATCCCGGCCGGGGTGGCCCGGCCCGCGGGCGCTGCCGTTCCGCGGGCGGGAGTCGCCGGCGCTCCGGCCGCACGCGGCCCGGTCGCCGCGCCGCTCGGGCCGCGGCCGGCAATGCCCGCCGCCCGGGCCGACCGCCCGCTGGTCGACTGCCCGCCGGTCGACTGCCCGCTGGTCGACTGCCCGCTGGCCGGGCGCGCCGCGGGGATGGCTGCGCCGGTCCGACCGGTGGCCGGCCCGCTGCTGGCGGTACTCCGACCGGCCCGGACCGGATCGGCGCCGGTACGGGCGCGCGCGGCGGCGGCCGGCGTGCCGGCGGCGGAGCGGAAACGGGGGTCGGAGGTAGTCGTCATCGGTGCTGTCCCGGGGTAGGCGTCTGGGTGGGGTTTGGCTGGTTCGCCGGGTCCGGCTGCTGGCCCGGCAGCGGCTGGTTGCCCGGCAGCGCCGCGGTGGGCGTCGGGGACGGCGTCGGCGGCGGGGGTGGTGCGGTGGCCGGCACCGCGGTCCCGGCGATGCGCGCCCGGCCGTCCTTGTCGATGATCAGGAAGCCACGCTGCCCGCTCGGGACGAGCCCGAGCCGGCTGGCCGCACTGGCCAGTGCCCCGGGCGCCTCCAGCGCCGAGATCTCCCGGGCCAGTTCCTGCTCGCGCAGCGAGAGATCGCTGTTCTGCTTCTGCAGCCGCCGCTGTGCGAACGAGTTCGCCGCCAGCACCGAGTTGAGCAGCAGCAGCGCGATCAGCCCGAGGCCGAGCACCCCGACCATCAGCACCACGAACGGCGTGCGCGGCGCCGACGACCGGGACCCGCCGACCAGGCTGACCAGCGGCCCACCCGGCACCGCACCGTCCAGCTGCGACGCCGCGGCCCGGCCCCGGCCGGCGCCGGCCGCACTGTCCGCCCGCGCCGCCGGCCCGGTCGGCTCGCCGGCACCCGCCACGGCCGCCGCCCGGCGCCGGCCACCGGCCGGCACCGACCCACCGTCCGCCGCCGGCGCGGACACTCGCCGGGCCCGCGAACCGTCCGGCCGGCCGACCCCGGGGTCGCCACGCCGGGACCGGCGCGGCGCTGCCGCCGGCTCCGGCTCGATGCCAGCCTCGACCGGCGACCGCCGAACAGCGCCGGACACCGCCGCCCCGTCCGCGTCCGCCGCCGGCATGCGCCGCCGGGCCCGCGAACCCACGCCGTCCGGTAGTTGCCCGTCGGCGGGCGGACGGCGGGGCGCCGGAACCGGGTCGCTGTCGACCGGCCGCCGCCGGGGTGACCGGGTGGCGGCGGTCCGCCCGCGGGTCGCGTCGCCGGGCCGGCCGGAATCCCGCTCGGCCGCGCCGGCCGGCTCGCGCCGACCCGGGACGTCCACGGGTGGTCGCCGCCCGGCACGCCGGGCGGCGGAGGCCGACTCCGGCTCCGGCCGGGCAGCCGGCTCGGTGGCCCGGCGCCGGCCCGGCGAACCAGCGGCGGGCACCTGGCCGGGCGGTTCGGTACGGGCAGGTTCGCGGCCGGCTGCCTGGCCACCAGTTGCCCCGTCCGGCCCCGCGGTCCGCTGGCGGCCGGCAGCCGGCGCGCGCCGGGCGGCGGTCGGGTCGGTCGGCCGGCCGGTCCGGGTGGCCGCGGCCGGTGGCTGGGCACGGTGGTCCGGCGCCGGGGTGTTCGCGCCGGGCCGGACGGTGGCGGGATCGCGTCCGGCGGCGGCGCTCATGCCCGTACCCCGCTGCCGTCCAGCCCTCGTCCCGTGGACCGTCCCGCCGTCGCCACCGACCGCCCCGGCCACCTGCCGGCCGGAGCCGGACCGACCGGCCGGGCCGGCCGCGTCCCGCTCCTGCCGGCTCCGCCCCGGTGGCCGCCCCGGGCAGGGCGGGCGGCGCGCTGGTCAGCGTCCGGACCCGGCCCGAGGCGCCACGCGCGCTGGGTCATTGGCTCGCTCGCGAGCTCGCTCATGCCGCGCCCCCGGCGATCCGGATGCGCTCAGCCGCGCGGAGCCGGGCCGAGGCGGACCTCGGGTTGGCGGCGAGCTCCGCGTCGGTCGGGGCCTCGGCGCCGCGGGTGAGCAGGCGCAGTTCCGGGCCGTGCCCGGGCAGGGGCACCGGCAGGCCGGGCGGGGTGGTGTCCCGGGCGCGGTCGGTGAGGGCCTGCTTGACCAGCCGGTCCTCGAGCGACTGGTAGCTGAGCACGACGATGCGGCCACCGAGGCGGAGCGCCTCGATGGCGGCCGGCAGCGCGCCGCGCAGCGCGTCCAGCTCGTGGTTGACCTCGATCCGCAGCGCCTGGAAGGTCCGCTTGGCCGGGTGCCCCCCGGTGCGCCGGGTCGCCGCCGGGATCGAGTCGCGGACCAGCTCGGCCAGCCGCGCCGTGGACGTGAACGGCGCCCTGGCCCGCTCCCGGACGATCGCCGCGGCGATCCGGCCGGCGAACCGCTCCTCGCCGTATTCCCGCAGCACCCGGGCCAGCTGCCCGGCCGGGTATTCGTTCACCACGTCGGCGGCGGTCGGCCCGGTGGTCGGGTCCATCCGCATGTCCAGCGGCGCGTCCTGAGCGTACGCGAAGCCGCGCCGCGCCTCGTCCAGCTGGAGCGAGGAGACGCCGAGGTCGAACAGCACCCCGTCGACACCGGTCAGGCCCAGCCCGGCGAGCACGTCCGGCAGCTCGTCGTAGACCGCGTGCACCAGCCGCAGCCGGTCCGCGTACGGCTCCAGCCGGGCCCCGCCACGGCGCAGCGCCTCCGGGTCGCGGTCCAGGCCGACCAGGGTCAGCTCCGGGTGCGCGGCGAGCAGCGCCTCGGCGTGCCCGCCAAGGCCGAGGGTCGCGTCGACGACCACCGCCGGGTGGTCGACCACCGCGGGGGCCAGCAGGCCGAGGACCCGCTCGGTCAGCACCGGGACGTGGCCGCTCGCCATCACGGACCCCCTCTCGACTCCTCGATATCGCCGGCGTGTCGCCCCCCGCGAGGCGGCCTCGAGGACGAGCGCAGGGCCCGCCCCGTACCTGCTGCTTGATCTCCCGCCCGTACCGCCAGGTCCCCGCCCGCTCCCCCGCGGACCGCTCACCTGGCACCGGGGAAGGTGCGCCAGGGTGGCGGTCCAGCGTTTCCGCGCCGCTGGTGCGTCACGCGGAGCGGGAGGAGACCTCGCCGTACGGACAGCTCCGTGCCTCGATCCGAGCCGGTCAGAGCACCCCGGGCAGCACCTCCTCCTCCAGGTCGGCGAACGCCTGCTCCCGGTCGGCCAGGTAGGTCTCCCAGGCGGCGGTGTCCCAGATCTCCAGCCGCGTGTTCGCGCCGATGACCACGCAGTCCTTGGTCAGCCCGGCGTACTGGCGCAACTGGGTCGGGATGGTGACGCGGCCCTGCCGATCCGGGATCTCGTGCGAGGCGCTGGCGAAGAAGACCCGGCTGTAGTCACGCACTGTCTTCTGGGTGACCGGCGCCTGTGACAGCGCCTCGGTGACCCGACGGAACTCCTGGATCGGGAACACGAACAGACAGCGTTCCTGCCCTTTCGTGATCACGAGCCCCTCCGCCAACTCGTCCCGGAACCGGGCCGGCAGGAAGAGCCGGCCCTTCTCGTCGAGCCGGGGCGAGTGCGTACCGAGAAACACCCGGCACCACCTCCGCTCGACCCGGTGGCCACGACCCCCCGTCGTTCTCCACCGCGCGCCACCATACCCCACTTTCCCCCACCCACAACCGTGAAATCGCCTCCCGCGCTCCACTTGGTGCCCATTCGCGCAGGTCAGCAGGTGGAGCCGCAGTGGGGCGCCGCCACGCCCCCCGCCGTCGAATTGAGTGCCCCCACTCCGCTCCACCGCCGGCACCGGCCCAGTACTGCCGGAACTGACAGCCCGAGTGGGGAAACGTGGAGCGAATGACGGGCCCCGGACGCCGGGCAACGACACCCAACCCACCGCCGACGGCTTCGCCTCGCGGGTGACGGCTCCGCCCCGCAGGTGGCGGCTCCGCGTCCCGGGTGGCGGCTTCGCCCCGCGGGTGACGGCTCCGCCTCGCAGGTGGTGGCTTTGTGTCCCGGGTGAGGGCTGAGCGCCATCACCGGCGTACCCGTACTCGTCACCGACCAGCGGTCGACGTCACCGACGCACCGAAGCCGTCACCCGCACCCGCGACGGCATCACCACCGGGCGAAAGTCATCACTCGCCTGCGGAAAGCGTCACCACAAGGCGGGAGCCGCGCAGGCCGATGCAATCGCGCGCGGGCGGGCAACCGCACCCGCGCCGGACGGCGTCATCCAGGGCGGGCCGAACCATCGACCGCCGCTCGGCCCATCCGGCCGCACAGCCCGTCCGGCCGCGCTCCCGCGGCCACGCGAGTGCCGCACGCGCCTCGGCCGGCGCAACAGAGAACCGGGGGTTTCGGGTGGGCAACTCTCGGGAAGAGGTTGAGACCAAATGGCGCGGGGCCGGCACTGGCCGGCCCCGCAGGGAGTGCGTGTTGTGTCGGTCTTAGGCTCTTGCGGTGCCCTCGACGCTTACGGAGGCGACTGCACCCTTCCGGTTGGCCCGAACCCGGACGGGCGTATCCGGCGCGAGTCCGGCGGCCATGGCCTGCCGCAGGAAGCCAGCAAGTTCGTCCAGGGTCATACCATCCCGAAGCTCAGCAGTTGCGGTAATCGTGCGCCGCGTGGTGACCTCGAGCCCACCGGAGTTGGCGGGCACGACGGAACCAGTCCGATCAGCGGCGGACATGTGTTCTCCTCCAGGTGAGTGCCGAACTGGGTGCGCGACGTGCGCCGCGCCGGCACCTTGCCGCGCGGTCACGCTGTGGTCGCCGCGTCAGTCCAGGCGAGGTGGTGCGGGTGTGCCGCGTCGTAGCTGGCGTGCGTCCCGGTGGCCATCTCGCAGTCAGGATCCCGGCGGCCGCGGAATCGGTCAAGCCGGCTGGCCGCTGCCGGCGTCCGGTTCAGGCTCGAAGTACCCCGACGACCGTATGCCGGAACCGTTCGGGCACCACCCGGTCGACTACCAGCCGGTCCAGCCACTGGCCGGCAGCCTCCAGACCGCGCCAGGGCACCCGGCGGGCCAGCTCGCGGCGCCGGCCGTGGGTCACGTACGAGGCGGTCAGCACCAGGGTGGAGAGCAGGTCCGCAGTGGTCAGGGCGGCCTCCGCGAACCCGGCGGCGCGGGCCGTGGCGGCCAGCCCGGCCGGGGTGAAGACGTGCAGGTTCGCGGCCATCGAGGCGACCTCCCAGAAGTCCTCCTCGGCGGTCAGCGGCCGGCGCAGCGCCGTGAGCAGGCCACCGACCAGCGGGGTCGCGGCCCGTTCGACGGCCGGGGTCGGCTCAGACGTGATCACCACCGCACCGCCCGGCCGCAGCACCCGGCGCCACTCGGCGAGCGCCGCCGGCACGTCCGGCAGGTGATGCAGGACACCCCGGCTGACCACGATGTCCACGCTGCCGGCGGCCAGCGGCAGCCGGGTCGCGTCGGCCTGCAGCAGCGGCCAGGCACCGGCTGCCCGGGCCCGCCCCAGCATCCCGCCGGACAGATCCACCCCGAGCACCGCATACTCCCCGCCGCCCCGGCCGGCGCCGCCCGCCTGACCACCGGCTCGCCGGCCGGCCTCGCCGCGCCAGCCGCGCTCGCGAAGCCGACCGGCCTCGCCGAGCCGGCCGCCCTCGCCGAGCCAGCTGCGCCAGCCGGGCGGCCGGACGCCCCGGCGGGCGGCGGGCTGGGCCGCGCGGCGCAGGCCGGCGGCCTGCCAGCCGGTGCCGCAGCCCGGGTCCAGGACGATCTCGCCGGGGCGCAGCGGGCGGCCGAGCAGCCGCTGCACCTCGGCCCGCGCCTGCCGGGCGGATCGGGCGTCATGCACGATTGCGAACCGCTCGTCGTAGTAAGCGCATTCGTGGTCGTGGAACACCCGGTTTACCCGTACCGCCTCGGCGGCGTCCATCAGTGCTGTTCTCCTCGCCCGTCCCGGCCCGGCCGGCACGACAGGGCCGGGCGTCGCAGCAGACGCATCAGGTGTCACATCGGTAACGGCCGCAACGTGAGGCGGCGGTCATTTGTCAGACTGGACGGTACGGGTACGCCGCCGGCGGACCAGACGGAGTCCACGCGTGCACTGAGCCGGGGAATCCGAACAGTCATCCGGACGTTAGACGCGCGCAGGCGCCCTGCCTGCGCACCTGGGTCGGGCTAGGAGGATCGGGTGGCGCTGCAGGACGCGAACAGAGGGGTACCCCCGGGCGGTGAGCATCCCAACGGGAGTAACCCCGCTGGATACCGGACGGATGAGGCGGTCCCGCTGGAGCAGGTGGCGCAGGCCTGTGCGCGGATCGGGGCCAACATCGAGCGGGTCATCGATGGCAAGCCGGAGATCGTCCGGTTGGCGCTGGTTGTGCTGCTCGCCGAGGGCCACCTGCTGATCGAGGATGTGCCCGGCGTCGGCAAGACCAAGCTGGCCAAGGCGCTGGCCCGGTCGATCGACTGCTCGGTGCGCCGGATCCAGTTCACCCCCGACCTGCTGCCCTCGGATGTCACCGGGGTCAGCGTCTACAACCAGGAGACCCGGGACTTCGAGTTCAAGCCCGGCGCGGTCTTCGCCAACCTGGTGGTCGGGGACGAGATCAACCGGGCCTCGCCGAAGACGCAGTCCGCGCTGCTGGAGTGCATGGAGGAGCGCCAGGTCACCGTCGACGGCGTGACCTACGTGCTGGAGGCCCCGTTCATGGTGGTCGCCACCCAGAACCCGATCGAGATGGAAGGCACCTACCCGCTGCCGGAGGCGCAGCGGGACCGGTTCACCGCCCGCATCTCGATGGGCTACCCGGACCAGGCCGCCGAGATGATCATGCTGGCCGACCACGCCGGGCGCGACCCGCTGGAGTTGCTGCAGCCGGTGTCCACGGCGCTGGAGGTGCGCAACCTGATCGATGCGGTGCACCGCATCCACGTCTCGGACGCGGTCCGCCGGTACGCGGTCGACCTGGTCAACGCCACCCGCCGCTCCCCCGACCTGCGGCTCGGCGCCTCGCCGCGATCGACCCTGCAACTGCTGCGGACGGCCAAGGCGCATGCCGCGCTGGACGGGCGGAACTACGCCCTGCCGGACGACCTGCAGCGGCTGGCGTTGCCGGTGCTGTCGCACCGGGTGCTGCCGACGGCCGAGGCGCAGCTGTCCCGGCGGTCCCCCGAGGTGATCGTCGGCGAGATCATCCGGCGGGTGCCGGTGCCCCGCTCGGTGGAGTCCCCACCGGTGCGTACCTCCGGGGCCTGAGTCGTGCGCGACGCGCTGTCCGGGCTGACCACGCGCGGGCGTTGCCTGCTCGCGGCGGGCGGCGCCGCGGCGCTGTGCGCGATCATCCTCGGCGAGCGTGACCTGCTCCGGGTCGCCTTCTTCCTGATCGCGCTGCCGCTGGTCGCGGCGGCGGTGGTGGCCCGCACCCGGTACCGGCTGTCCTGCGCCCGGTCGCTGGCGCCGGCCCGGGTGCCGGCCGGCCAGCCGGCCGAGGTGATCCTCCGGCTGGACAATGTCTCGTTCCTGCCGACCGGCCTGCTGCTGCTCGAGGACGAGGTGCCCTACACCCTGGGCGGCCGGCCCCGGTTCACGGTCGACCGGATCGGCCCGGGCCAGCACCGCACCGTCCGCTACCCGGTCCGGTCGGACGCGCGCGGCCGGTACCGGATCGGCCCGCTGCGGCTGCGGCTGGCCGACCCGTTCGGCCTGGTCGAGCTGACCCGCTCGTTCACCGCGGTGGACCGGCTGACCGTGGTCCCGGCCACCCAGCCGCTGCCGCCGGTGCGGCTCGGCGGCGCGTGGGATTCCGGCGGCGAGAGCGTCAGCCGGACGGTGGCCATCCGTGGCGACGACGACGCGGCCACCCGCGAGTACCGGCACGGCGACGACCTGCGCAAGGTGCACTGGCGCTCGACCGCCCGGGTCGGCAAGTTGATGGTCCGGCGCGAGGAGCGGCCCTGGCAGAGCCGGGCCACCCTGCTGCTGGACACCCGGCTGCGGGCGCACCGCGGCGACGGGCCCGGCTCGAGCTTCGAATGGGCGATCAGCGCGGTCGCCAGCATCGGCGTGCACGCGGCCCGGCAGGGCTACGCGGTACGCCTGCTCACCGACTCGGGGCCGACCGTGGCCGCCGCCGACCTGGGCGACGAGGGCGTACTGCTCGACTACCTGGCCGAGGTCACCGGCTCCCGGCACGACGGGCTGGATCCGGCCATCTCCGCGCTGCGCGGGGTGGAGGGCATCGGCACCCTGATCGCGGTGCTCGGCCTGCTCGACCCGGAGCAGGCCGCCGCACTGGCCGGCGCGCGTACCCCGTCGGACACCTCGGTGGCGATCCTGGTCGACGCGACCAGCTGGATGACGCTGGCGCCGCGGGCCCGGTCCGAGGCCGACGCGGCCTACGACGCGGCCGCCGAGATCCTGACCCGGGGCGGCTGGCGGGTGCTGCGGGCCCGGCACGGGGCGCTGCTGCCGCGGCTGTGGCCGGGCGCCGGCGGGCAGTCCGGCCCGATCGACTGGGCGCCGCAGCCCGGCAACCCGGTCGGCACCCGATGAGCTCTTACCCAACGGGCTGGCCCGGGGCCAGCCGATGAGCCGGCCCTGGTGAGCCGGCAGCCGACCGACCGGCACCTGCGCCGGCAGCCAGTGCGAGACGGCGCCGCGGCCAGCGCGCCGGGGATGGGGTGACGCGGTGCGGACCAGCACCCGGATGACGTTCGCGGCCGGCTGGGCCACCGCCCTCGGCGCGGTCCCGCTCGGCGCCGTTTTCGATGACTGGCGCTGGCTCTGGTACACCTGGGCCGCGATCGCCGCGGTGGTCGCCGCGCACCTGGCCGTCCGCAGCACCCGGCTGCCGGCGTTCCTGGCCCCGGTCGCCGGGCTGGCCGGCCTGCTCATCTACGTCACCCTCGTGTTCACCGGCGGCGACGCGCTGTTCGGGCTGCTACCGACGCCGACCAGCCTGCGGGCGCTGTACGACAACGTGCACGCCGGCCTGATCGCGGTACACGACCTGGCCGCCCCGGTGGACACCCGGCCCGAGCTGATCCTGCTGGCCGCGGGCGCGGTCGGGCTGCTCACCGTCGTGATCGACGTGATCGCGGTGATGCTGCGCCGGCCGGCGGCGGCCGGGCTGGCCCTGCTCGGCCTGTACGCGGTGCCGACCGCGGTCGCCCGGGACGGCGTGAAGTGGCCGCTGTTCGTGGTCGGCGCGCTGGGCTACCTGGTGCTGCTGATGGCCGAGGGACGGGACCGGCTGCTCCGCTGGGGCCGGCCGATCGGCGGCGGCGACGTCGTGCCGCCCGGGCAGAACCCGACCCGCACGGCCCTGGACGAGGAGACCCCGCTGCCGCTGACCGGGCAGCGCATCGGCGCGGCGGCGCTGGCGATCGCGGTGATCGCGCCGCTGTTCGTCCCCGGGCTGACCGGGCACGCGCTGTCCGACCTGGCCCGCACCGGCAGCGGGGACGGCACCGGCACTGGCCCCGGGCAGATCGCGATCAACCCGTTCACCCAGCTCTCCGACCGGCTCAAGCAGCCCACCCCGACCCGGCTGTTCCAGGTCAGCTCCACCCTGCCGGACCTGTACAACCTCCGGCTGATGACGCTGAACACCTACACCTCCCGGGGCTGGGAGGGGCGCAACCTGAACGCCGGCAACTCCGCACTCGGCCGGATGCCGGTGCCGAACTACGAGGCCGACCAGTCCGGCACCGCGTCCCCGTACCACGTCACGATCGCGGTGGACGCCGCGTACAGCGGCGATGTGCTGCCGACCGCCTTCTATCCGAACGCGATCGACGGCCTTACCGCCGACTGGCACTACGACAGCGTGAGCGGGGTGGTGCAGAACCCGCGGTCGCGGGCGAACAGCCAGCGCTACACGATCGACGGCTTCAACGCGGTGCCGACGCAGGCCCAGGTGGAGGGGGCCAGCGGCGAGATCCCGGCCGAGGTGCAGCAGCGCTGGGGCGGCGTCTCCAGCGTGCCGGACGAGGTGAAGCGGACCGTCGAGAGCATCACCAAGGACAAGAACACCCCGTACCAGCGGGCCCTGGCGCTGAACAACTTCTTCCGGGACGGCACCCACGGCTTCCAGTACTCCACCCAGACCCAGCCCGGCAACAGCGGCAGCGCGCTGGTCGACTTCCTGCGCAACAAGCGCGGGTTCTGCGAGCAGTACGCGTCCGCGATGGGCATCATGCTGCGGGTCGCCGGCATCCCGTCCCGGGTGGTCATCGGGTTCCTGCACCCCAGCAGCGGCAACGGCAAGTGGGACGTGACCAGCAGCGACGCGCACGCCTGGGTCGAGGGCTACTTCCCCGGCGTCGGCTGGGCCCCGTTCGACCCGACCCCGCGGAACTACAGCGACCGGATCGACCCCGCGTACGCCCCCGGCCCGGCGCCCTCCGCGTCGCCGACGACCAGCGGCAGCAGCAGCGACAGCACCGCCAGCGCCGGGCCGCAGACCGGCAAGCTGGACACCAGCGTCCCGTCCGCCGGGGGTGGTGACAGCGACGGCCCGTCCGGGCTGCTGACCCCGCGCACCGCGATCATCTCGCTGGTCGTACTACTGGTGCTGGTACTGCTGCTCACCCCGGCGGTGGGCCGGCTGGCGGCCCGACGGCGACGGCTGCGGGTGGCGGTCGGCGCCGATCCGCGGGCCGCCGCGGTGGCCGGCTGGGACGAGATCCTCAGTACCGCGATCGACTACGGGATACTGATGCCGGCGAACGAGACACCCCGCGGCACCGCCCGCCGGCTCGCCCGGGACCTCACCGACAGCCAGCCGGCGGTGGCCGGGCTGCGGCTGCTGGCGCTTGCCGAGGAACGGGCCCGGTACGCGCCGGAGGCCGGGGTGGACGGCGATCTGCCGACGGCGGTCCGGGCGGTCCGGCAGGGGCTGCGCGGGCTGGCGCGGTCGCGGCGCCGGCTGCGTGCCCGGCTGTTCCCGCCGTCCACCGTGCAGGCGATCCTGGTCGGCATGTCCCGACGGTCCGGGCAGGCATCCACCGCGGCCGGCCGGGTCACCGACGAGATCAGCCGCGCGCTGCGCCGGTCCCGCCGGCTGACCCCACGCCGCACCGAACAGCCCTGACCGCAGCGGCCGCGAACGGACCTGGGCTCACCTGCTCGCACGGTGGGACGGCCGAGGAACCGGCGGCGTCCGCGCTGGCGTACGGAGGCGCGCCGGTGGCGCCACCACCAAGCCCGGTGGCATGCCCGGGGAGGTCGCAGCCGCCCGGCCGGCGGCTGTGCCGCTGAGACGGCGGCAGGGCCGGCGGGACGGGCGGGTCTGGACATGCCACCGGCCTGCCCTCTGGGCAGGCCGGTGGATGTAGCCGGAGCCGAGCCGGGGTGCGGCCCGGGAGGCTCAGCGTTCGTCGAAGCGGCGGCGGAAGCGCTCTTCCATCCGCTGCAGCAGCGAGGCTCGACGCTGCTTGCGACGCGGGGCACTGCGCTCGCTGCCGGCGACGCGCAGATCGGGACGGCCGGCCAGGCGCTTGTACTGGGATGCGGCGAAACCGCTGGAGGCCAGCATCACACAGAAGCCGGCCACGCCGAGCGGGATGTTCTGCGCCATGACGCCGGCCAGCATCGCGATCATGCCCAAAACAAGAAGGACCAGGGCGCGCCGGACTCGACGACGAGCATGGGTGCGGAGGTCCGTCGAGCTCACGGTCGAGGCAAACTTCGGGTCCTCGGCATACAGCGCACGCTCGATCTGCTCAAGCAAGCGCTGCTCGTGGTCCGAGAGCGGCACGGCGCCCCTCCTGACGGTGCACCCCCGCGGACGCCTCCGCCGGGGAACGGCTAAGACAGCCGCAGCGCGACTGCCGTACCGAGGATACGAGCCTGCGGTGAAAGGGGAAAGGCGGAGGGGTACCAACCCCGTCCGCCTGCTTGATCCAGATCTCGTCACTCCTCCACCGGAGGGCGGAGACGGCCCCGATGAGACCCGAACGCGGCCCCCAAATGTCCGGTGCGGTCACTTTCCTCGGCGGGCCGGACCAGGGCCGCCGGCCGCACCGCCCCGGCACCGTACCGCTCGGCTGCCTGGTCGACGGCACGGTCGGCGTCCCGCCAGCCGTGCTCCCGGTCACCCAGCCGCAGTTGCGCCGGCGTGCTGCTGGCCGGCGCGATGCCTTCCACCCGGACCCCGACCAGCCGGATCCGGGCCTGATCGAGCCCGAGAGCGGCGTAGAGGGCCCGGGCCGTCTGGTAGATCTCCCGGCCGGCGTCGGTGCCGGTACCCAGGGTCCGGGCCCGGGTGATCGTGCTGAAATCGGCGAACCGGACCTTGATGCTGACGGTGCGGCCGACCTGCCCCGTGGCCCGCAGCCGCCCCGCGGTCCGCTCGGACAGCCGGAGCAGCTCGCGGCCGATGACAGCCGGGTCGGCCACGTCGGTGTCGAACGTCTCCTCGGCGCCGATGGACTTGTCCGGCTCGTGCGGCACCACCCGGCGGTCGTCCCGGCCGGCGGCCAGCGCGGCCAGGTGGTCGGCGACGGCCGCGCCCACGGCCCGGCGCAGCGCGGCCCGCGGCGTCGCGGCAAGATCCCCGACGGTACGCAGGCCGAGCCGGTGCAGCGCCTCGCCGGTGCGCTCACCGACGCCCCAGAGCGCACCGACCGGCAGCGGGTGCAGGAAGGCGGTCACCCCGCCGGCCGGGACCACCAGCAGGCCGTCCGGCTTGCAACGCGCGGACGCGAGCTTGGCCAGGAACTTGGTCGGCGCCACCCCGACCGAGCAGGTGATGCCCTGCTCGTCGGCGACCCGGGCGCGGATCCATTCACCGATCTGGGCCGGCCGGCCGAGCCGGCGGCGGGCGCCGGCCACATCCAGGAAGGCCTCGTCCAGGGAGAGCGGCTCGACCAGCGGGGTGATCGACCGGAACACCGCCATCACCCCGGCGGACGCCTCCGCGTAGCTGGCCATGTCCGGCGGGATCACCACCGCCTGCGGGCACTGGCGCACCGCCCGGGCCATCGGCATCGCGCTGTGCACCCCGAACGCGCGTGCCTCGTAGGTGGCTGAGAGCACCACCGCCCGGGCGCCGCCGCCGACGATCATCGGCCGGCCGCGCAGCTCGGGGCGGCGCCGCACCTCCACGCTGGCGTAGAAGGCGTCCATGTCGACGTGCAGGATCGGGCAGCCGGTGTCGTCACCGGGCGGCCCGGACGGCGGCCCGGGCCGGTCGAGCTGCTGGCTGCGCCCCATAGCCCCTCCCGTCCCGTCGGCCACCTTCCGGCAGTGAACCACCCCGCACCGACAATTCCGCCGGACGCACCGCGGCAAAACCGCCAGCAGACGCACCGTGGGGTCCGCGGGGGCTCGGTCCCCGCGGCCAGCATGCCGGGCGACCCGGCGAGCGCTACCCGCGAGCAGGGTGCGCCCAAGCCCGGCCCCCGCGGCCAGCATGCCGGGCGACCCGGCGAGCGCTATCCGCGAGCAGAGTGCGCCCAAGCCCGGCCCCCGCGGCCAGCATGCCGGGCGACCCGGCGAGCGCTATCCGCGAGCAGGGTGCGCCTGAGCCCGGCGGGCCAGGAGGTGCAGCTGGGTGGCGATGTCGCGGTAGGGCGGGATGGCGGCGACCGCGAGCTCCAGGGCGCGCAGCGCGTCGGCGACGCCAGGGACGGCCTCCAGCGCACCCGGCAGCAGGTCGGCCACCACCCGGACCCCGTGCACCGACTCGACCGTCAGCCCGGCGGCCACGATCAGGGCGCTGACCTCAGCGGTGTCGAACCGGCGCAGCGCGCTGTCGGCTTCACTCCAGCGGCCGGCCGGGTCGGTCAGCGCGCGCAACGCGTCCGCCGGATGGCCGCCGAGCGCCCGGGACAGCACGGTGGCCGCCCGGCCGGCCACCAGCACGCTGGCGCAGCCGCCCGGCCGGACCGCGCCGGCGACCGTGGCCAGCGTCTTCGCCGGGTCGTCCACCATTTCCAGCAGCTGGTGGCAGAGCACCAGGTCGTACCCGGCCGGCGGCAGCTCGCCGGCCAACCCGTCCACATCGCCGCAGATCGCCGAGACCCGGTCGGCCACGCCCACCTCGACGGCCCGGCGCTGCAGGGTGGCCAGCGCGTCCGGGCTGGCATCGACCACGGTGACCCGGTGCCCCAGCTCGGCCAGCGGCACCGCGAACACCCCGCTGCCGCCACCGAGGTCGAGCACCGTGGTGCCGTCCGCGTCGACGGCACGGCGGCTCAACTCGTTCCGCAGCACTTCCCAGACCACGGCCGTACGCGGTGAGACGTGCGCCCGCCCGCCCTCCGTCAAGGCCCACCACTCCTCGCCGTTCGGCTCCCGACCTCCGGTCGCCCCGAACGAGCCTAGTCGGCGCCGTCAGCCGGCGAGCGCGGCGAGCCGCGGGCCGGGCAGCAGGCCGAGCGTGGTCTCCACCAGGGCCAGGAACGTCTGCACGTCGCGAACCAGGTCGTCGGCTTCCCGGCCGGACACCGCGTGCTGCACGCCGGCCTCGGCGGCGGCCCGCTTGCCTGCGCCGGCGGCGAAGAACGCGGCCCACTCCCCCAGCTCCGGCGCCACCGCGGTGAGCAGCACCCAGGCACTGGTCGGCCGGCGGCGGCGCCCGCGCGGATCGGCGGCCTGCGCCCGGGCCGCCAGCACCGCGGCCGAGGCGCGCAGCGCGGCCAGGTGCGCGGCGGCGTACCGGTCGGGCGCGGCCGGCAGCGCGGCGGCTTCCTGGAGGCCACGCCGGGCCTGCTCGAGCAGGGTGACCGCGGCCGGGGCGACCGGGGCGCCGAGCTGCGGCGGCCGGGACCGGCGTGACACGGTAGTCATGACGCTCATAGCTGATCTTCCTCCACCCGGGTCGCCAGCCACCGGGACTCCTCCCGGTCGTGGCACAGGTCGAACACCAGCACCGCCGAGTTGCGACCGGCCGCGGCCGCCACCCGCCACACCTCACGGTCGGCCGCGCCGACGACCGCCGACCGACCGGCCGGCTGCCGCCGCGGCAACACGTCAGGCACCTGCCAGCCGCCCGGGCCGCTACCGGCGGAACCGCCACCAGCGGCACCGCCGACCGGCGCGCTGGCACCGGCGTACGCCTGGACCGGCGCGGCCCACCGCCACCGGCTCGGCTCCACCCAGCGCGCGAGCACCTCGCGGACCACGTACAGCCGGGCACGCAGCAGGAACTGCTCCGGCGCCGCACCGCGCCGCACCACCTCGACGGGCTCGTCGTGGATCCCCGGCATCGCTCCCCGCCACCCCTTTGTCACCCGAGGCCTCTCGCCGGGCGGACCGGGGGTCGAGTTCCGCCCACCCGGCGAGAGGCGTTCCGATCGCTCGAACAGGTGTTCGAACAATGAGGAGAGACTACACCGGGAGACCGACAGAAAGGCAACGCCGAACTGACCGTCCGGCGTGTCGAAGTGAACGGGTGGCCGGACGTTGCGGCATGCGGTCCGCGACCCGGCCGCACCGTGGGGTCCGCGGGGGCTCGGCCCCCGCGGTCAGCATGACGGACGCCACGGCGAGCGCTATCCGCGAGCAAGGTGCACCCAGGCCCGTGGCCGGTCCGGCTACGCCGGTGCTGACCACAGGTCGGCGCGCAGCCGGACCACCTCGCCCACCACGACCACCGCGGGCGGCCGCAGCCCGGCCCGGGTGACCTCGGCGGCGACCGTGCCCAGGGTGGCGACCAGCACCTGCTGGTCGGCCCGGGTCGCGTTGCGGATCACCGCGACCGGGGTGCCGGCCGGCCGGCCGCGCTTGACCAACTCGGTGGCCACCGCGGCCAACTGGTCCAGCGCCATCAGCAGCACCAGCGTGGCCGGCCCGTCGGCGAGCGCCTGCCAGTCGACGGTGGAGCCGGGACGGGTCGGGTCCAGGTGACCGGAGACGACGGCGAAGTCGGCGGCCAGGCCGCGGTGGGTGACCGGGATGCCGGCGGCGGCCGGGCCGGCCAGCGCCGAGCTGATCCCGGGCACCACCTCCACCGGGACGCCGGCGGCCACGCAGGCGGCCACCTCCTCACCACCGCGGCCGAAGACGAACGGGTCGCCGCCCTTGAGCCGGACCACCCGCTTGCCGGCCCGGGCCCGGTCGACCAGCAACGCGTTGATCTGCTCCTGGGTGGCGCCCTCGCCGTGCGGCGCCTTACCCATGCCGACCACCTCGACGGCCGGGTCCAGCTCGGCCAGCAGCGCCTGCGGGGCCAGCCGGTCGACCACCACGACGTCCGCCTCGGCCAGCAGCCGCCGGCCCCGGACGGTGATCAGTTCCGGGTCGCCCGGGCCGCCACCGACCAGCGCGACGGAGCCCACTGGGCCGACCACGCCGCCCGCCAGGCCCGCGACGGAGGCCACTGGTCCGGTCGCCGGCTCGGCCACGGCGCCCGTGGCCGGATCCGCCGCTGAGCCCGCCTGGCCGGCCACCGGACCCCCGCTCGACGGGCGGCGGTGCCGGACCGGCAGCTGCCCGGCCGCCAGCAGGGACATCACCGCGTCCCGCAGCGCCACCGCCCGGGCCGGGTCGCCATCGGCGTTCACCGCCACGGTGAGCCCGCCGGAGCGGGCCGTCGCCGGCGTCCGGGCGGTGCCGCCGGCCGCCGCGTCGGCCCGGACGCAGGGCACCCGGTGCCGTTCCGCCTCGGCCGCCACCGCGGCGTTCACCGCGGGGTCGTCGGTGCAGGCGTGGGCCAGCCAGGCGCCGGCCAAGTCGCCGTCGGCGTACCGGCGCCGGTGCACGGCGACCCCGAGTGCGGCCAGCGCGGGCAGCACCGACGGGGCGATCACGTGCACCAGCGCGCCGGCCTCGACCAGGCCACCGGCCCGGCGCAGGGCCACCGCGCCGCCGCCGACCACGACGACCCGGCGACCGGTGAGATCGAGCAGCAGCGGGTAGCCAGTCACCGGTACATCATCCGGTCAGCAGCCCCCGGCGGCGCAAGACCGACCGCTCCAGCGGGGAGAACAGCAGCTGGTCGATCGCGATCCCGACCAGCAGGATCGCGATGATCATGCCGAACACCAGGGAGATGTCGCTCAGGTCCCGCCCGGTCTCCAGCAGCTGGCCGAGCCCGGTGCCGAGCCGGGGTGACTGGGCGATCAGTTCGGCGGCCATCAGCGACCGCCAGGCGAACGCCCAGCCCTGTTTCAGCCCGCCCAGGCAGGCCGGCAGCGCGGCCGGCAGCACGATGTGCCAGGCCGCGCGCAGCCCGCGGGCACCGAGCACCCGGCCCACCCGGTGGTAGGTGGGCGGGATCTGGTCGATGCCGGAGATCGTGCCGACCGCGATCGACGGCACCGCGCCCATCAGCACGACGAAGTAGATCGTCGCCGGGCTGAGCGCGAACCAGACGATGGCGGCTGGCACCCAGGCCACCGAGGGCAGCGTCTGCAGCCCGGAGAGCAGCGGCCGCAGCGCCGCCCGCAGCGGCCAGACCCGGGCCACCAGCAGGCCGAGCGGCAGGCCGATGGCGATCGCGATGGCGAAGCCGAGCAGCCCGCGGGAGACGCTGAGCCAGACCGCGTGCTGCAGCGTCCCGTCCTGCCACTGCTCGCGCAGCGAGCCCCAGACGTCGCCGATCGACGGCAGCGTGTACCGCGGCTTCACCTTGGCCCAGACCAGGATCTGCCAGGCCAGCAGGATCAGCCCGATCGCGACCAGCGGCGGCAGCACGCTCCGGGCCAGCCGCTGGCCGACCGACCGGTGGTCCGGGTCGACCGCGGTGAGCTCGTCCAGCCCCCGCTCCAGCGAGTCCAGGCTCTGGTCGGGCGCCGGGTCGGCGCTCACGCCGCCGACCGGGCCGTCAGCGGGCATGGCGCCGGATCTCGTCCCGCAGCTGGTCGGTGATCTCGGCGGCCACCTCGGCCACGTCCAGCGCCTCGATGCCGCGCGGGCCCTCCGGCGCGACGTCCCACTCCCGGATGATCCGGCCGGGCCGGGACGACATCAGCACCACCCGCTGGCCGAGCCGGACCGCCTCGTGCACGTTGTGCGTGACGAAGACGACGCTGACCCCGGTCTCCCGCCAGACCCGGGCCAGCTCCTCGTGCAGCACGTCGCGGGTGATCGCGTCCAGCGCGGCGAACGGCTCGTCCATCAGCAGCACCGGGGAGCGCTGCGCCAGCGCCCGGGCCAGCGCCACCCGCTGCCGCATCCC
Organism: uncultured Actinomycetota bacterium; assembly: GCA_963714145.1. GTDB lineage: Bacteria > Actinomycetota > Actinomycetes > Mycobacteriales > CADCTP01 > JBBWZH01. The sequence continues at coordinate 2,990,967 of OY970235.1, forward strand.
ACCGGACAGCTGGTGCGGCCGCTGCTGGCCGACGCCGTCGAGCCGGACCAGGCGGAGCAGCTCCAGCGCCTGCGCCCGGCGCTCGGCCCGCGGCACGCCGCGCAGCCGGAGCGCCAGCTCGACGTTGCCGGCGGCGGTCAGCCAGGGCAGCAGCGCCGAGTCCTGGAACATCAGCGCCGGCCGGTCGCCGGCCACCGACAGCGTGCCGGCGGTCGGCTTCTCCAGCCCGGCCAGCAGCGCCAGCAGGGTCGACTTGCCGCAGCCGGACGCGCCGATCAGGCAGACGAACTCGCCCGGCGCCACGGTCAGGCTGACCTCCTCCAGCACCGCCGGGCCGCGGCCGAACCGCTTGACCAGGTGTTCCACCCGCACCGCGGGTGTGCCGGCCGGGACCTCCGCCGCGGCCCGAACGGCCTCGGTCTGCATCGCCGCCGGCACCGTCCGCATCGCCGTCATGCTCACCCGCCACCCTTCCCCAGGCCCGCGTCGTCGATCTTGGCGCCGCCCCGGGCGGCCAGCACCTCGCTGAGCAGCTTCAGGTCGTAGATTCCCTTGAGGTCGACGGCCTTCAGCAGGCCGGCGCCGACCGCGTCGTCCGCGGACTTCTTCAGCGAAGACGCCACCGGGTCGTTGGTGATCTCGATGTTCGACCAGGCCCGGTCGAGCACGTTGTCCTTCAGCGCCTTCTTGGTGATCCGCTTGATCTCCGCGTTCACCGTGGTCTTCGCCGCCGCGGTGTTCGCCGCGATCCAGTCGGTGGTGTCGACCTGGCCCTCCAGCAGCGCCTTCACCGTCTCCGGGTACTTGTCCAGGAACTGGCTGCGGACGATCAGGTGGGTGGTGACGAACTTGCCGCCGGGCCACAGCGTCTTCTCGTCCACCAGCACCTTGCCGCCGCCGTCGAGCACCAGCCGGGACGCCCACGGCTCCGGCACCCAGCCGCCGTCGATCTTCTTGTCCTGGAACAGCTGCAGCGTGGTCGCGTTGTCGGTCGGCTCGACCTGGACGTCACCCTGCTCGCTCTGGCTGGACGGGGTCAGCCCGTTCTTCTTGAGCCAGGCCCGCAGCGCCACGTCCTGGGTGTTGCCCAGCTGCGGCGTGGCCAGCCGCTTGCCCTTGAGGTCGGCGACGCTGTTGATGCCGGGCTGGACGACCAGCGAGGCGCCACCGGAGGTGGCCCCGGCGATGATCCGGATCTCGCCGTGGCTCTTCGCCCAGGCGTTGATCGCCGGGTTCGGGCCGAGGTAACCGGCGTCCAGGCCGCCGGCGAACAGCGCCTCCACCTCGGCCGGCCCGGCGTTGAAGGTCTGCGTCTCCAGCGCGGTGGAACCCAGCCGCTTGGTGTAGAAGCCCTTGGCCACGCCGACCAGCGGGGTGGCGTGGGTGACGTTCGGGAAGTAGCCGAGCCGGATCTTGGCGGCGGTGCCGGGCGAGGCGCCGGCGGCGGTGTCGTCGCCGCCGCCGCAGGCGGCCAGCCCGCCGAGGACGGCGAGCGCGGTGGTGGCCAACGCGGCAAGGCGGAACCGGGATGGACGGGGGCGGTCGGTAGTCATCGCGCAAGGTCTCCCAGCGGAAGGGTTAGCGGGGGATCAGTCAGTGCCGGGTGGACATCGCTGCTCGGTCACCATGCCGGCGCCCGCGCTGGCGCCGGTCAGCTCATCGACCAGCAGCAGCCCGCCGGTGCGCCGGCTGGCCGCGTACGGGTCGACCACCAGTGGCTCGGCGGTCCGCAGCGTGACCGTGCCGATGTCGTTCAGCGCCAGCGTGCCGGCCGGCCGGGACTCGCCGGTGGTCACGTCCAGCACGCTGGTCACCTCGGTGACGACCGCGCGGACGTCCCGGGTGGCCTGCCGCAGCCGCCAGCGCGAGCCGGCGGCCAGTGGTTCGGTGGCCAGCCAGCAGACCGTGGCGGTGATCTCCCGGGTCACCGCCGGCGGCCGGCCGGCGCCGGTCAGCAGGTCACCGCGGGAGATGTCCAGGTCGTCGGCCAGCCGGAGCACCACCGAGCGGCCGGCGGCGGCCTCGTCCAGCGGGCCGTCGTAGGTGTCGATGCCGACCACCGTGGTGCTCGCCCCGGCCGGCAGTACGGTGACCGCGTCGCCGACCCGCACGGTGCCGGCGGCGACCCGGCCGGAGTAGCCGCGGTAGTCCGGGTACGCCGCGGTCCGCGGCCGCACCACCAGCTGCACCGGGAACCGCCAGCCCAGCGCCGGGTCGTCGGTGCCGGGCACCGGCAGCGTCTCCAGCAGCTCCAGCAGCGGCGGGCCGGCGTACCAGCCGGTGTTCGCCGACCGGTCCACCACGTTGTCACCGAGCAGCGCCGAGATCGGCACCGCCGACCAGGACCGCACCCCGCGCCGGTCGGCCAGCGCGGCGAAGTCGGCCAGGATCGTGTCGAACACGTCCTCGGACCAGCCGACCAGGTCCATCTTGTTCACCGCGAGCACCAGGTGCCCGACGCCCAGCAGCGCGGCGATCGTGGCGTGCCGGCGGGATTGCTCGATCAGGCCGGCCCGGGCGTCCACCAGCACGACGGCCACGTCCGCGGTGGACGCGCCGGTCACCATGTTGCGGGTGTACTGCACGTGCCCCGGCGTGTCGGCGAGCACGAACGAGCGGTGCGCGGTGGCGAAGTACCGGTACGCCACGTCGATCGTGATGCCCTGTTCCCGCTCCGCGCGCAGGCCGTCCACCAGCAGCGCGAGGTCGGCGTCCGGGTAGCCGCGGCGGCGGCTGGCGTCCTGCACCGCGGTGAGCTGGTCGGCCAGCACCGCCTTGGCGTCGTACAGCAGCCGGCCGATCAGCGTGCTCTTGCCGTCGTCCACCGAGCCCGCGGTGGCTACCCGCAGCAGCCGGGACTGCTCCACGCCCGGGATCACGGCGGTCATCAGAAGTACCCCTCGCGCTTGCGGTCCTCCATCGCGGCCTCGCTGGCCCGGTCATCGGCCCGGGTGGCGCCGCGCTCGGTGATCGTGGAGACCGCGGTCTCGGTCACCACCTCGTCCACGGTGGCCGCGCCGGACCGCACCGCGCCGGTGCAGGTGGCGTCGCCGACCGTGCGGTAGCGGACGGTCTCCCGGCGGACCACCTCGCCGGCCCGCGGCTGGGTCCACTCGGTGACCGCGAGCAGCATGCCGTCCCGCTCGAACACGTCCCGGCCGTGCGCGTAGTAGATCGACGGCACCTCGATCCGCTCGGCCCGGATGTAGCGCCAGATGTCCAGCTCGGTCCAGTTCGACAGCGGGAAGACGCGGACGTGCTCGCCCGGCGCGTGCCGGCCGTTGTAGAGGTCCCAGAGCTCGGGGCGCTGGTTGCGCGGGTTCCACTGGCCGAACTCGTCCCGGACCGAGAAGACCCGCTCCTTGGCCCGGGCCCGCTCCTCGTCCCGGCGGGCGCCGCCGAGCACCGCGTCGAACCGGTGCGTGGCGATGCCGTCCAGCAGCGTCACCGTCTGCAGCGGGTTGCGGGACTGCCCGGCCCGCTCCCGCACCCGGCCGGTGTCGATCGACGCCTGGACGCTGGCCACGACCAGCTGGACGTCCAGCTCGGCCACCCGCCGGTCCCGGAACTCGATCACCTCGGGGAAGTTGTGACCGGTGTCGATGTGCATCACCGGGAACGGGACGCGGGCCGGCCAGAGCGCCTTCTCGGCCAACCGGAGCAGCACGATCGAGTCCTTGCCGCCGCTGAACAGCAGCACCGGCCGCTCGAACGTGGCCACCACCTCGCGCAGGATGTGCACCGACTCGTCTTCAAGATCGGTCAACGACGTGCGCTCGACTCCCAGCAGGGTCGTCATGCCAGCCCCCGTTCGGTGAGGGCGGCGAGGACGGCCGCGGCGGTCTGGTCGACGGTGCCGGTGGTCTCGACCCGCAGTTCGGGCGCGGCCGGCGGCTCGTACGGGTCGTCCACTCCGGTCAGGCCGGTCAGCTCGCCGGCCCGCTGCCGGGCGTACAGGCCCTTCACGTCCCGGGCCGCGCACTCCCGCACCGGGGTGGCCACGTGCACCTCCAGGAACGCCACGCCGGCCGCGGCGTGCCGGGCCCGGACGGCGTCCCGGGCGGCGGCGTACGGCGAGATCACCGGCGCCAGCGCGATCACCCCGTGCTTGGCCAGCAGCGCGGCGACGAAACCGATCCGGGTCACGTTGGTGTCCCGGTCGGCGCGGGAGAAGCCGAGGTCCGCGCACAGCGACTCGCGGACCACGTCGCCGTCCAGCACCTCGACCCGGCGGCCGCGGCGGGTCAGCTCGGCGGCGACGGCCCGGGCCACGGTGGTCTTGCCGGCGCTGGGCAGCCCGGTCAGCCAGACGGTGCCGCCCGGTTGGTCGGCCGGCGCGCCGGCAGAATCCGCCGGCGCGTCGGCCTGGTCAGCCGGATCCGCCGGCTGTTGGCCGGTGGTCGGCAGGGTGGTCGCGGTGGTCACGGACGCTCCCGTCGGTGGATGCAGCGGGCGGGGTGCCAGGCGCATCCGGTCGGGAGCGGGGAGTAAGCCGCACCAGGCCGGTTAGCCCGGCCGGGTCGACGAGGTTTCAGCGTGTCGCTGTCTGGGTGGTCGACCCGGTCACCGGGGGCGACACACCATGCTGGAGACGCGCAGCAGATCAACGTGCAGGCGCGCAACGAGTCCAGCTGAATACAGCATGCTAGAAATCCTGACACAGGCAGCCGGTCGCGTCGAGCGACTCCGGCCACTACCCGCCGCCCACCGGCCGCATCCGGTCGCCCCTGACTCCGCCGCTGTGCGATTCTGGATGCCGTGACGTCCGCTGGCGTACCGCTGGTGGCCCGGCTGCACATCGACCTGCAGCGGGTCGGCAGTGCGGCATGTCCGGAACTGCGCGCATAACCGGCATCCCGTCGTATCGGAAGGACCTCCGCGCATGCCGCGCACCGGACCGGGCGTTGGGCAGGGCCAGTGGGCCCTGGGCTACCGCGAGCCGCTGAACCCGAACGAGCGGACGAAGAAGGACGACGACCCGCTCAACGTCAAGCGGCGCATCCTCGACATCTACCAGCACACCGGCTTCGCCGGCATCGACCCGGCCGACCTGCGCGGCCGTTTCCGCTGGTACGGCCTCTACACCCAGCGGGCGGCCGGCATCCCCGGCGGCCGCACCGCGGTGCTGGAACCCGAAGAGCTCGAAGACGAGTACTTCATGCTCCGGGTCCGGATCGACGGCGGGCTGCTGTCCAGCGAGCAGCTGCGGGTGGTGGCCGGGATCGCCACCGAGTTCGGCCGGGACGTGGCCGATATCACAGATCGGCAGAACGTCCAGCTGCACTGGATCCGGATCGAGGACGTGCCGGAGATCTGGCGCCGGCTGGACGCGGTCGGCCTGGACACCACCGAGGCCTGCGGCGACACCCCGCGCGTCATCCTCGGCTGCCCGCTGGCCGGGGTGGCCGCCGACGAGGTGCTGGACGCGACCGCGGCGCTGCACGCGGTGCGCGAGCGCTACATCGGCGACCCGGCGTTCTCCAACCTGCCGCGCAAGTACAAGACCTCGATCTCCGGCTGCGCCCGGCACTGCACCAACCACGAGATCAACGACGTCTCGTTCGTCGGCGTCCCCGGCCCGGACGGCACCCCCGGCTACGACCTCTGGGTCGGCGGCGGGCTGTCCACCAACCCGCGGTTCGCGGTCCGGCTCGGCGCGTTCGTGGAGCCGGACCGGGTCGCCCCGGTCTGGGCCGGGGTCACCTCGGTGTTCCGGGACTACGGCTACCGCCGGTCCCGGATCCACGCCCGGCTGAAGTTCCTGCTCGCCGACTGGGGCCCGGAGCGGTTCCGCGAGGTGCTGGAGAAGGAGTACCTGGAGGCGCCGCTGCCGGACGGCCCGCCGCCGGCCGCGTACAGCGGGCCGCGCGGTCACGCCGGCGTGACCGCGCAGGCCGACGGCCGGTCGGCGGTCGGCTTCGCGCTGCGGGCCGGCCGGACCAGCGGCGCCCAGCTGTCCCGGGTGGCCGAGCTGGCCGACGGGTACGCCGGCAGCCGGATCCGGACCACCGCGCAGCAGCAGCTGGTGATCACCGACGTGCCGGCCGACCGGGTCGAGCCGCTGGCCGGCGCGCTGGCCGCGGAGAACCTGCCGGTGCGCCCGTCCGCGTTCCGGGCCGGCACGATGGCCTGCACCGGCATCGAGTTCTGCAAGCTCGCGATCGTCGAGACGAAGGTCCGGGCCGAGGAGCTGTACGCCGAACTGGAGCGGCGGCTGCCGGACTTCGACACCCCGGTCACGATCAACCTGAACGGCTGCCCCAACTCGTGCGCCCGGTTCCAGGTCGCCGACATCGGCTTCAAGGGCTCGGTCGCCCGCGGCCCGGACGGCGGCGACGTCGAGGTCTACCAGGTGCACCTCGGCGGCCACCTCGGCGGCGACGCGGCGCTGGGGCGCAAGTTCCGCGGCCTCAAGGTGGACGCCGACCACGCCGCCGACTACATCGAGCGGGTGCTGCGCGGCTACCAGTCGCGCCGCGAGCCGGGCGAGGCGTTCGCCGGCTACGTCGCCCGCGCCGACGAAGCCTGGCTCAGGTGAGCTCCGCTCACCGGGAGACTCAGTGAGCGGACACCAGCCGATGCGGTCGGCCTTGCGCACCGGGAGGGATAGTGGCGCACGCTCCGCCGTTCTACTGCCCGTACTGCGGGGATGAGGATCTGCGGCCGTTCGGGGAGAAGCACGGCGACTGGCGCTGCGGCGCCTGCCGGCGCGTCTTCACGCTGCGCTTCGTCGGGCTGGCGCGGCCGGACGGGACGGCGGTGACCGGCGACGCGCCGGCCGGCGGGTCGGTGGCCGGCATAGTCGCGGAGGTCGACGGGTTGGGCCGGACATGAGCGAGCTTGCGAGCGAATCAGGCAGCACGGTGCGCTCGTGTCTCATGACGGGTCCGAGCGCCAGCGAGGAGCCGGCATGAGCGAGCTTGCGAGCGAATCAGGGAGCACAGTGCGCTCGTGTCTCATGACGGGTCCGAGCGCCAGCGAGGAGCCGGCATGAGCATTGCGGTGACCGAGCAACCCCGGCTGGCCGCGCTGGCCGCCGAGGCCAACGCCAGGCTGGGCCGGGCGCACCCGCTGGACGTGCTGCGCTGGGCCGCGGACGAGTTCGGCGACGGGCTGTGCGTGGCCTCGTCGATGGGCGACGCGGTGCTGCCACACCTGGCCTCCCGGGCCCGCCCCGGCATCCCGATCATCTTCCTCGACACCGGCTACCACTTCGCCGAGACCATCGGCATGCGGGACGCGGTGGCGGCCACCCTGCCGGTGACCGTGCTCAGCATCCAGCCCCGGCGGACCGTCGCCGAGCAGGACACCGACGAGGGCCCGCGGCTGTTCGAGCGCGACCCGGACCGCTGCTGCGCGCTGCGCAAGGTGGCCCCGCTGGCCGGCGCGCTGGCCCCGTACACGGCCTGGGCGGCCGGGTTGCGCCGGGACGAGAGCGAGACCCGGCGGAACATCGGCGTGGTGGAGTGGGACGCCAAGCACGGCCTGGTGAAGCTGAACCCGCTGGCGAACTGGACCGAGGACGACGTGCAGGCCTACATCGCCGAGCACGGCGTGCTGGTCAACCCGCTGCACTACGACGGGTACGAGTCGATCGGCTGCGCGCCGTGCACCGCCCGGACGGCCGGCGGCGCCGACGCGCGGGCCGGGCGCTGGGCCGGCAGCACCAAGACGGAGTGCGGCCTGCACGTCTGAGCCCGGCCGGGGCCGGAGTCGGGGTGGGCGACCCGGAACGGAGAGTCTGTCGGGTCCCGACCCTGGCGGAGGCCGGGAACCCGACAGACCGATCGTTTGTTCCCCAGATCAGGCAGGTATCAACCCTGGCCGGCCGGCTTCGACCGCGAACGAGACGGCCGTCCGGACTGGAGCGTCCCGGACCGCGATCGTGTCCACCACGCGCAGGTCGGTCTGCCAGGCGTGCCGGTCGACCGTGCAGCGCAGGTAGCCGTGCTTCTGCCCGTCGAAGTACTTCACGTGCGGGTTGAAGAACGGGTTGGCGGCCCGGATCGGCCCGTCGAACGCGGCCGGGAAGTCCGAGCTGATCGAGGTGGCGGTGAACTCCACGGCGACCGTCGGCGAGGCCGGGTCGTCGAAGTTCAGCTTCAGGTCGGAGAACCAGGACGAGTGGATGTCGCCGGCGAGCACCACCGGGTTGGCGATCCGGCGGGCGGCCAGGAACTGCAGCAGCCGGGTGCGCTGCGGCTGGTAGCCGTCCCACTGGTCCAGGTTCACGATCGACGGCGGGACGGTCGACCCGGTCGGGTTCGGGAACCGGGTCTGGCTCATCATGACCTGCTGCGCGATCACGTTCCAGCGGGCCCGGGACCGGGTCAGGTTGCCGTCCAGCCACTGTTCCTGGGCGCCGCCGGTGAGCGTGCCGGCGGTGTTGCCGTCGCCGAACTGCTCCAGGCCGAGGTCACTCGGGAAGCCGCCGGGCTGGTCGGTGCGGTACTGCCGGGTGTCCAGCACCGAGACCCGGGCGAGCGAGCCGAGGTCGAACCGGCGGTAGATCCGGAAGTCCGGTGAGCCGAGCCGGTAGTGCGCCCGGATCGGCATGTGCTCGAAGTACGCCTGGTAGGCGTGTGCCCGCTGCCGGGCGAACTGCGCCGGGTCCTGGTGCTTGGCGCCGGTGTCGTCGATCTCGTCGATCAGGGCGGCGTAGTTGTTCTCCACCTCGTGGTCGTCCCAGGTGACGATCCACGGGAACGCGGCGTGTGCGGCCTGCAGCGCCGGGTCGCCCTTGTACTGGGCGTGCCGGTTGCGGTAGTCGGCCAGGGTCTGCAGCTGGTCCACGCCGGGGGTGTCCGGGGTGGTGTGCCGCCGGTCCGGGTAGACGCTGTCCGGGTCGTACTCGTAGATGTAGTCGCCGAGGTGGAAGACCAGGTCCAGGTCCTCGTCGGCCAGCCCCCAGTACGTCGGCCAGTAGCCGTTCTGGAAGTCCTGGCAGTTGACCACGCCGAGGCGCAGCCGATGCGGGTCGGCCCAGGGGGCGGGGGCGGTACGGGTGCGGCCGACCGGGCTGATCTGCCGACCGGCGCGGAACCGGTAGAAGTAGTCCCGGGCCGGGGCCAGGCCGCGGGCGTCGACGTGCACCGAGTGCGCCAGCTCGGGCCGGGCCAGCGCGGTGCCGTGCCGGGCCAGCCGACGGAACTGCGGGTCGTGCGCGACCTGCCACTCCACCTCGATCGGCCGGGAGCCGAGCGAGCGGGCGTCCTGCGGGTCGCCGGTCAGCCGGGTCCAGAGGATCACCGAGTCGCACAGCGGGTCGCCGCTGGCCACGCCGAGCTGGAATCGCGCCGGCACGTCCGGGTGCGACGGCCGGCTGCTGGCGGCCGGCGCCGCGCCGGCGACCCCGCCCAGCGCGGTCACCCCGGCCAGCGTCGCCGCGCCGGTCAGGAAGGTTCTGCGGGCCACGTCCTGCTCGACCATTCCGTCCTCCTCCTCCGCCGGGCACCAGTGCCCGGCCGGACCCGCCGATTCCACCAGCCGGACGGGCAGCCGCGCGGTTAAATGTGCGCGAAGGTTATGCCGGTCATCCGTTCGCGCCGACCGTGTCCGGTTCCGGCCGGCCCAGGCCCAGCCGGGGCCAACCCAACCGGCCCGGGCCCGACCCGGCCGGCCCGGCCCGAAACCCGGCGGCGGGCGGCCGGCCAGGGCGTTAGCATCACCGGCCGTGACCCAGGCACCGCATCCCAACGTCCAGCGGGTGGCCGACGAGCTGACCAGGCACGGCGCCGGTGGCACCGTCCAGCAGCTGGCCGAGACCGCCCGTACCGCGGAAATGGCCGCCGCCCAGCTCGGCGTCGAGGTCGGCGCGATCGTCAAGTCGCTGGTCTTCCTCGCCGACGGCGAACCGGTCCTGGTGCTGACCAGCGGCGCCCACCAGGTCGACACCACCCGGGTCGCCGGCACGCTCGGCGTGGCCGCACTGCGCCGGGCCGACGCGGACACCGTCCGCGCCGCCACCGGCCAGTCCATCGGTGGCGTCGCCCCGCTCGGCCACCCGGCCCCGCTGCGCACCGTGGTCGACGTCGCCCTGGCCGACCACCCGGTGGTCTGGGCCGCCGGCGGCCACCCGCACACCGTCTTCCCGACCAGCTACGCCGAGCTGCTCACGCTCACCGCCGGCACGCCCGCTGAGGTCGCCGCACCCTGACCACAGGGTGCCGATCTGTCGGCGGGCCGATCTGCCGGCTTGTCGGCATTCCGGCTGCCGGCCCGTTCCCGGTCAATCGGCCGATCTGTCGGCTTTCGATCTGCCCGGGCGCGGTGTGCTGGCGTCCGGCCCGGGTTCCGGCGGGCCGGTGCCGGTGTGCCGGCCGGAGCGCGTCCGCGGGCGGGCGGGTCGGCCCCGATCGGGTCACGGGTGCACCCTCTACCCTGCTCCGCATGACCGTGCGGCCCGGGTGGGGCGAGCCAGCGCCGGCGCTGGTGACGTTGCACCTGTGGCGGGTGCCCGGCTGGCGGGTGCCGGCGGCGGTGGCCCGGATGGGGCTGGACCGGCGGGCCGTGCGGCGCGCGCCCGGGGTCCGCTTCGCCAAGCTGCTCGGCACCGGGCGGGGGCAGACGTTCACCCTGCGGGACGCGGAACCACGACGCTGGGGCCTGCTGGCCGCCTGGGCCGACGCTGGCGCGGCGGCCAGCTTCGAACGCTCGGTGACGGTCCACCGGTGGCACCGGCTGGCCGAGGAGACCTGGCGGGTGGAGCTGCGGCCGCTGTCCAGCCGCGGCCGCTGGTCCGGCCGCGAGCCGTTCGGGCCGAGCCGGGCCGGCCTGGGCACTGCCGGCCGGCCGGGCGCGGACGGATCAGACGCGGGCCGGCCCGGCGCCGGCGGGCGGCCGGTCGGGATCGGCGGCGGGCAGCCGGGGCGGTGGACCGGGGTGGTGGCGGCGGTGACCCGGGCCCGGCTGGTGCCGTGGCGGGCGGCGCGGTTCTGGCGCGCGGTGCCGGCGGTCTCGGCGGACCTGCGCGGCGCGGCCGGGCTGCGGCTCGCGGTCGGGATCGGGGAGGCACCGGTCGGGCTGCAGGGCACGTTCAGCGTGTGGGAGTCGGCCCGGGCGCTGCGGTCGTTCGCCTACGCCGGGGCCGCGCACGCGGCGGCGGTCCGGCGGACCCCGGTGGAAGGCTGGTACGCGGAGGAGTTGTTCGCCCGGTTCGCCGTGCTGTCCGCGACCGGCACCGTCGACGGTAGGGACCCGCTGGCATGAGGATCGTGGAGTGGTCGCCGGCGGACCTGCGGGGCCGGCTCGGCGAGGCGATGGGCCTGTACGCGGAGGCGATGGGCTACCCGCCGGAGGCCGGCCAGCACCGCGCCGGGTTCGCGGTGGCGCACACCCGGCGGCCCGGATTCCGGTCGACCGCGGCCGTGTTCGGCCCGGAGCCCGGACAGCTGGCCGGTTTCGGCTACGGCTACGCGACCTCGCCGGGCCAGTGGTGGCATGACCAGGTCCGCGCGGCGCTGTCGCCGAGCCTGGCCGACGAGTGGCTGGCCGGCTGCTTCGAGCTGTCTGAGCTGCACGTCCGGCCGCGGTACCAGGGGCAGGGGCTGGGCCGGGCGCTGCTGACCACGCTGGTGGACGGGCTGCCCCAGCAGACGGTGCTGCTGTCCACGCCAGAGGGCGACACCCGGGCCTGGCGGCTGTACCGGTCGCTCGGCTTCGTCGACCTGGTCCGGCACCACCTGTTCCCCGGCGACAGCCGGCCGTTCGCCGTGCTCGGCGTCCGCCTGCCGCTGCTCGCCGCCGCGCCGACCGGGCCTACCGGGACGCAGTGACCCGGGCCCGGCCCGGGCCGCGGACCCGCCCGGTGCTGGTGCTGGCGGCGGCGACCGTGCTGGCCCAGATCGGCTACCCGCTCCTGCACGGCGCCGCCCGGGACCGGCTCACCATCGCGGTGGTGCTGCTGTTCGCGGCGACGTCGCTGGGGCACGCGGCGGTCAGCCGGGGGCCGCGGACGGCGGCGCTGGTGCTGCTCGTCTTCGGCGGCGGTGGGCTGCTGGTCGAGGCGGTGGGTACCGGCACCGGCTGGCCGTTCGGCGACTACGCCTACACCGGCACGCTCGGGGTGCGGGTGCTCGGCGTGCCGCTGCTGATCCCGCTGGGTTGGGTGCTGCTCGGTTGGCCCGCGTACCTGGTCGGGGTTCGGCTGACCCGGCCCGGCGCGCGGGTGGCCCGGGTGCTGGTCGCCGGCTGGGCGCTGGCCGCCTGGGATCTCTTCCTCGACCCGCAGATGGTCGCCGCCGGGCACTGGCACTGGGCCGACCCGGGCCCGGCGCTGCCCGGCGTGCCGGCGGTGCCGCTGACCAACTACGCCGGCTGGCTGCTGGTCTCGGTGCTCCTGATGGCACTGCTGGACGTGCTGGTCGGCGCCCGTCCGGACCCGACCGACCTGCTGCCGTACGGCCTCTACCTGTGGACGTACGCCTCCTCGGTGCTCGGCCAGGCGGCCTTCCTCGGGCTGCCGCACTCCGCGTTCTGGGGCGGCCTCGGCATGGGCACCGTCGCCGTCCCGCTCGCGCTCAGCCTGCGCCCGCCGGCACCCCCGCCGCCCGGCCGGCCCCAGCTGCCCATCCGGACCCGGCCGCCCGACCGAACCCGGCCCATCCGGACCCGGCTGCCCATCCGGACCCGGCTGCCGGGCCGGGCGCGGCTGCCGGGCCGGGCGCGATGAGGCCGCCCGGTGCGGCGGCCCGGCGGGTCTGGCGGGGGGCGGTGCTGGCCGGGTCGGTGGGGGCGGCGGCCGGTGCGGTGCACGCGGCGGTGAACGGGCGGCTGCTGCGCCGGCCGGTGGCCGACCCGCCGGCCGACCCGGCCGCAGTCTCGGTGCTGCTGCCGGCGCGGAACGAGGCGCACCAGCTGGAGCCGTGCCTGCGCTCGCTGCTCGGCCAGGCCGGGCTGGCCCGGATGGAGCTGCTGGTGCTGGACGACGGCTCCACCGACGGCACCGGCGGGCTGGCCCGGCAGATCACCGCCGGCTCGCCCCGGGCCCGGGTCCTCGACGGGCGGCCGCCGCCGGCCGGCTGGCTCGGCAAGCCGCACGCCTGCCAGCAACTCGCCGACGCGGCCAGCCCGGACAGCGACGTGCTGCTGTTCGTGGACGCGGACGTGGTGCTGGCCCCGCACGCGGTGGCCGCGACCGTCGACCTGCTCCGGCGGCACCGGCTCGACCTGGTCTCGCCGTACCCGCGGCAACGGGCCGGGACCTCGGCCGAGCGGCTGGTACAGCCGCTGCTGCAATGGTCCTGGCTGACGTTCCTGCCGCTGCGGCTGGCCGAGACGGCGGCCCGGCCCAGCCTGGCCACGGCGAACGGCCAGCTGCTGGCCGTCGGCCGGGCGGCCTACCAGGCCGCCGGCGGGCACGCGGCGGTACGGGCCGAGGTGCTGGACGACGTGGCGCTGGCCCGGGCGGTGCGGCGGGCCGGCGGCCGGGGTGGCATGGCCGACGGCACGGCGCTGGCCACCTGCCGGATGTACCGCGGCTGGCCGGAGCTGCGGGACGGCTACACGAAGTCGCTCTGGTCGGCGTTCGGCTCACCGGCCGGCGCGACGGCCACCACGGCCCTGCTCGCGGTGATCTACATCCTGCCCGCGGTGGCCGCGGCGACCGGGTCCGCGGTGGGCCTGGCCGGTTACGCTGCGGGAGTGACCGGCCGCGTGCTCACCGCCCACCGCACCGGCGGCCGGCCCTGGCCGGACGCGCTGGCACACCCCGCCTCGATCGCCGCCCTCGGCTGGCTCACCGCCCGCTCGCACCGGGCCAGGGCGGCCGGCACGCTGCGCTGGAAAGGCCGCCCGGTCGGCAATGGTGGCCGGATGAGCCGGCTGAGCCTGGTGGCCGGATGAGCCGGGTGGTCGTGGTCGGCGCCGGCGTGGGTGGGCTGGCGGCCGCGGCCCGGTTGGCCGCGTCCGGGCATTCGGTCACGGTGTGTGAACAGGCACCGGTGGTCGGCGGCAAGCTGGGCGTGCTGGCGCGGACCACCGAGGCCGGCACGTTCCGGTTCGACACCGGCCCGTCGCTGCTGACCATGCCGCAGGTGTTCGAGGACCTGTTCCGGGAGACCGGCGAGCCGATGGGCTCGGTGCTCGACCTGCAGCGGCTGGATCCGATCGCCCGCTACCGGTTCGCCGACGGCACCCGGCTGGACACCACCGCCGACCTGGACGTGCTCGAAGCCCGGCTGGACGCGGCGTTCGGCCCGGGCAGCGGCCGGGACTGGCGCCAGCTGACCCAGCGCGCCGAGCGGATCTGGCAGGCCGTCCGCGGTCCCTTCCTGACCTCGGCCATCGGCGGGCTGGCCGATCTGGCCCGGCAGGCGGTCCGGGTGCGCGACCTGGCCGCCATCGCGCCGGGCCGGACGCTGCGCCAGTTCGGCATCCGGTACCTCCGGGACCCGCGGCTGCGCCAACTGCTGGACCGGTACGCCACCTACACCGGCTCCGACCCGCGCCGGGCGCCCGCGACGCTGGCCGTGGTGCCGTACGTGGAGCAGCGGTTCGGTGGCTGGTACCTGCGCGGCGGGCTGCACACGCTGGGCGGCGCGCTGGCCGACCGGGTGCGGTCCTGCGGCGGCACGGTCCGGACCGGTGCGGACGTGACGCACATCCAGACCGACGGCGGCCGGGCCAGCGGGGTGGTGCTGGCCGACGGCAGCCGGCTGCCGGCCGATGTGGTGGTGGCCAACGCCGACGCCCGGCACGTCTACCGGGACCTGCTGCCCGAGCCGCGGCTGCTCCGCCGGGCGCGGCGGGTCACCCCGTCGCTGTCGGCATTCGTGCTGCTGCTCGGGATCCGCGGCCGGACGCCCGGGCTGGCCCACCACAACGTGCTGTTCCCCAGCTCGTACGACCTGGAGTTCGACGCGGTCTTCGGCAACCCGGCCGCCCCGGTCGCCGACCCGACCATCTACATCAGCTGCCCGGACGACCCGGCGATCCGTCCGGACGGGCACGAAGCCTGGTACGTGCTGGTCAACGCCCCCCGGCACGGCCGCGGCCCGGGCGCGGTGGACTGGGACTCCCCCGGCCTGGCCGAGTCCTACGCCGACCGGCTGCACGGCCTGCTGGCCCGGCGCGGTCTGCCGGTGGCCGACCGGATCCTGTTCCAGGAGATCATCACGCCGGCCGACCTGGCCCGGTCCACCCGGGCGCCGGGCGGCGCGATCTACGGCGCCTCGTCCAACGGCGCGCGCTCGGCCTACCTGCGCCCGGCCAACCGGTCCCCGGTGCCGGGCCTCTACCTGGTCGGCGGCTCCGCCCACCCCGGCGGTGGCCTCCCGCTGGTCGCCCTCTCCGGCCAGATCGTCGCCGGCCTCATCGGCCCCGCCTGAACAACCCAGCCTGGACTCCCGGCGCAGCCGTGCTCACTCGGGCAGGCGGCGGCGGGCGACGAGCAGCAACTGGGCGAGGGCGACGGCGCCCAGGCCGGCCCAGGCGGCCGCGCCGGTGGCGGCGATCGCGTCCGCCCGGGCGGTGAAGACACCGCAGCCGAGCAGCAGGAACGCGGTCAGGATGAACCGGGTCGGGCGTTCGAAGACGGTCAGCACGGCGATGTCGGTCAGCCCGACCGCGCCGGCCCGGGCCCGGGCGTACTCGGGCAGCCAGGCCAGCGCCACGCCGGCCGCGCACAGCCAGCCGGGCGCGCCCAGCGGCCAGAGCGCGGCCACGATCGCCGCCTCGGCCACCCGGTCGGCGACCGAGTCGAGCACCGCGCCGAACCGGCTGGCCCGGCCGGCCAGTACGGCCACCGCCCCGTCCAGCCCGTCCAGCAGGCCGGCGGCGACCAGCGGCGCGATCGCCAGCACCGGCCACCGGCCGCCCGCCGCCGCGACGGCGGGCACCGCCAGGCTGGCCAGCAGCCCCCACCCGGTCAGCGCGTCCGGCCCGATCCCGCGCCGGGCCAGCGGCGCCGCCAGCGCGTGCATCAGCCGCAGCCAGCGGCCGGTGAAGGCGGTGCCGGCCGGGTCGTAGCCGCCGTGCAGCGCCGCCCAGCGCCGGGCGTGCTCGGCCCGGCCCGGTACCGGTGCGGCCGGCGCCCGGGCGGTCCGGACGGTCAGCAGCAGCAGCGCGAGCCCGGCCAGGCCGAACCCCACGGCGATCAGGGCAGGAACGCCCACTCCACTTCGATGCTGACCCGGACCGTCTCGGTGCCCGGTTCCAGCGGCATGCTGCTCATGCTCAACGACACCGCGTGCATCATCGGGACTGGTCCGGAACCGGTCTCCCGCATCCGCAGCACCGGCCCGAGGGTGCGGCCGGCCAGGCTGGCGAGCTGGCCGGCCTTGGCCCGGGCGTCCTGCCAGGCCTGCACCCGGGCCCACTCGTCCACCAGCCGGGTGTCGGACAGCGCGAACGCCAGCCCGTACAGCCGGGCCGCGTCGCCGCCGGCCGCCACCGCCTCGCTGACCAGCGCACCGGCCACCGGGAGGTTGCGCAGCCGGGCGGTCAGCCGCTGGTTGGCCGTGTATCCGGTCACGTCGCCGTCCTCGTCCAGCATCGAGCGGATCGAGGCGGAGCCGGTGTTCAGGTCGAGGTCGCTGACGCCGCCGGCGCGCAGTTTGGCGATCACGTCCGCCATCGCCCGGACCGCGCCGTCCAGCGCCTCGGTGACCGAGTCGGCCCGCAGTTCGGCGCCGAAGGTGGCTACCAGCAGGTTCGGCGCGGCTTCGGCGGAGCCGGTGCCGATCACGGTGATCGTCTCGGTGAGGACGGCCGGATCGCCCATCGTCAGCGACCGGCAGCCGGAGCGGCGGGCGCCAGCGGGGTGCGCTGGCCCAGGTCGAGGTTGGCCCACACCTCACGCGTCGCCGTGGACCGGTTCAGCGTGTAGAAGTGGATCCCCGGGACGCCCTCGGCGAGCAGCCGCTGGCACAGCGCGCTGGCGTGCTCCACGCCCACCCTGCGGACCGCGGCCGGATCGTCCTCCACCGCGTAGAGCTGGGCGGCCAGGTCGGCCGGGAACGCCGCCCCGGACAGCTCTGCCGAGCGCTGGATGCCGCGCACGTTGATGATCGGCATGATGCCGGCGATGATCGGGGTGTCGCAGCCCAGCGCGCTGACCCGGTCCCGCATCCGCAGGTAGTCCTCGGCCCGGAAGAACATCTGGGTGATCGCGAAGTCGGCGCCGGCCCGGCACTTGCGGACCAGGAACTCGACGTCGGTGTCGATGTCCGGCGAGCGCGGGTGCTTCTCCGGGAACGCGGCCACCCCGACGCAGTAGTCGCCGTGCGCCTTCACCAGCCGGACCAGTTCCTCGGCGTACGCGACCCCGTCCGGGTGCTGCACCCAGTCGCCGTTCGGGTCGCCGGCCGGGTCGCCGCGCAGTGCGAGCACGTTGCGGACCCCGGCGCCGGCCAGCCGGCCGACGATGTGCCGCAGCTCGGCCACCGAGTGGTTCACCGCGGTCAGGTGCGCCATCGGCAGCAGCGTGGTGTCGGTGGCGATCCGCTCGGTGATCGCGACCGTCCGGTCCCGGGTGGAGCCGCCGGCCCCGTAGGTCACCGAGACGAACGAGGGGCGCAGCGGCTCCAACTGCCGGATCGCCTGCCAGAGCAGCCGCTCCCCGTCGTCCGTCTTCGGCGGGAAGAACTCGAAGGAGACGGTCGGCCGGCCGGCGGCCAGCCGGTCGCGCACGGTCGCGGTCGCTGGCCGCCGGGCGGGCACACTCATGCCGGCAAGACTAGGGCCTCCGGCCCGATCCTTGGTCGACACCGCCCGCCGGCCCCCCGCCCGCGACACCGGCCGCCGGGACACCGGCCACGACACCGGCCGATAGGACACCGGCCGCTGGGATGGCGCCCACAACACCGGCTGATGGGACACCGGCCGCTTGGGCGGCGCCAGCCGGGGCGGCGCCAGCCGGGGCGGCGCCAGCCGGGGCGGCGCCAGCCGGGGCGGCGCCAGCCGGGGCGGCGCCAGCCGGGGCGGCGCCAGCCGGGGCGGCGCCAGCTGGGACGGTGTCCCGGCGGCGCTGGCCGGCCCGGGCCGCGGCCAGCGCCAGTGCGGCCAGCCCGGCCAGCAGGTAGGCGTTGCCGAGCAGCAACTGGACGCCGTGCTCGCGGTACTCGATGTCGCCGCCGTGCGGCACCCACCAGATCGGGCCGAGCGCGAACACCGCGAGCCAGCCGGCGAGCCGGGCCAACCGGGCCCCGGTGGGCCGGCGCAATGCGGCGGCGACCGCGACGACCGTCCCCGGCAGCACCCAGACCCAGTGGTGGCTCCACGAGATCGGGGACAGCAGCAGCCCGGTCAGCGCGCACACCGACACGCCGGTCAGCTCCTGGCCGGCCCGGTACGCGGCCGCGGCCGCGTACAGCCCGGAGCAGCCGACCAGCAACGCGGCCGGCAGCCAGAGCCCGCCCTGGTGGACGCCCTGCAGCAGCCGGCTGGCCGTCCCGTAGAGCGACTGGTTGCCGGCGTAGGCGACGCCGCCGACGTGCTCGGGGTTCAGCCAGAGCTTGGCCCAGTACTTCGCGGACGCCTCCGGCAGCACCAGCCGGCCCACCGCGGCGGTACCCAGGAACGCGCCGAACGCGGTGGCCGTGGCCCGGCGCCGGCCGGTGACCAGCAGGTAGACCGCGAAGATCCCGGGGGTCAGCTTCAGCCCGGCCGCGACGCCGATCAGCACGCCGCGCGGCAACCGCGGGCAGCGGCCGGTGAAGTCGGCCAGCACCAGCGCCACCAGCAGCAGGTTGACCTGGCCGAAGCCGAGGGTGCCGCGGACCGGCTCCAGCCAGGCCGCCACCGCCACCGCGACCAGCAGCACCGGGCTGCGCAACCAGTCCGCCCAGCCGGACCGGCCCACGGCCCCGACCGGTCGCCCCGGCCCGACCCTCGTGGCCCAGCCGGCCGCAAGCCCGCCACGCCCAACCGTCCCGGCCCGGACGCCGGCCGGTCCGGCGACCCGCCCGGGTGGCCGGTAGCCGACCTGCTCCAGGCACATGACCAGGACCGCGCCCAGGCAGGCCAGCCAGGCCAGCGCGACGGCGATCTGGGCGACCGGCCAGGCCACGGCGGCGAACGGGGCGAACAGCAGCGCCGCGAACGGCGGGTAGGTGAACGGAAGCTGGCTGCCGGCCGGGTGCGCCGAGTACAGCGGCTGGCCGTGCAGCACGGCGGCGCCGCCGGCCCGGTACACCTGCAGGTCGATCATGTTGAACCGGTCCGGCCAGAGCACGGCCAGCAGCACCAGCGTGCCCACCGAGGCGACCAGCGCCGCGCCGGCCAGCGGCCGGGCGAGCCCGGGCCGGCCGAGCCGGGCGGCGCGCCATGGCCGGGACGGAACGAGCGGGCCAGCAAGGTTGGTCGCCACCGCGGGCACTCCCCTGGGTCGGGCGGCGGTGCCGGGCACCCCCGCGTCACCCGGGAAGACACCACCGGATTGCCCAGCGTTGCGCCGACTTCGGCGGACCCCGCCGGCACGGCGCGGTCGGGCCCGGATGCGGCAGGTCAGGCGGCTGCCTATGGTCGGCCGATGCGCACCGTGACCGGGCCGACCGACCGGGTGGTGATCGTCGGCGCCGGCCTCGGCGGCCTGTCGGCGGCGCTGCGGCTGGCCGGCGCCGGTCGCGAGGTGACCGTGCTGGAGCGGGGGCCGGTGCCCGGTGGCCGGGCCGGCCGGCTCGAACTGGACGGCTACCGCTTCGACACCGGCCCGACCGTGCTGACCATGCCGCGGCTGATCGCGGACGCGTTCAACTCGGTCGGTGAGGAGCTGGCCGACTGGCTCGACCTGCGGCCGGTGCGGCCGCTCTACCGCGCGCACTACCCGGACGGCTCGACCCTGGACGTGCACGCGGACGTGGACGAGATGGCAGCCGAGGTGGCCCGGGTCTGTGGTCCGGCCGAGGCGGCCGGCTACCGCCGGTTCGTCGACTACGTCACCGCCCTGTACCGGCTGGAGATGCGCCACTTCATCGACCGCAACCTGGACTCGCCGGTCGACCTGCTCAACCTGAACCTGCTCCGGCTGGCCCGGCTCGGCGGGTTCGGCCGGCTGGCCGGCCGGGTCGACCGCTACCTGCGCGACCCGCGCACCCGCCGGGTGTTCTCGTTCCAGGCCATGTACGCGGGCCTCTCGCCGTACCAGGCGCTGGCGATCTACGCGGTGATCGCCTACATGGACTCGGTGGCCGGCGTGTACTTCCCGCGCGGCGGCATGCACGCGGTGCCGCTGGCGCTGGCCGCCGCGGCCGAGAAGCACGGCGTCCGGTTCCGCTACCGGACCGAGGTGACCGCGGTGGAGGTGCGCGACGGCCGGGCCCGGGCGGTGCGCACCGCCGCGGGTGAGCGCATCCCGGCCGACGTGGTCGTGCTCAACCCGGACCTGCCGGTGGCCTACCGGGACCTGCTGCCCGGCCCGGCGCCGCGCCGGCTGGACCGGCTGCGGTACTCGCCGTCCTGCGTGCTGCTGCACGTCGGCTCGCGGGCCGGCTACTCCCGGATCGCGCACCACAACATCCACTTCGGCCGGGCCTGGGCCGGGGTGTTCCGGGACGTGATCGACCGCGGCCGGCTGATGACCGACCCGTCGTTGCTGGTCACCAGCCCGAGCCGGGCCGACCCGGAGCTGGCGCCGCCCGGCCGGCACACCTACTACGTGCTGCTGCCCACCCCGAACCTGGGTTCGGGGCTGGATTGGGACGCGATCGGCCCGCGCTACCGGGACGAGATATTGGTCACTCTGGACCGCCGCGGCTACCGGGATTTCGGCGCCGGCATCGAGGTCGAGCGGATGGTCACGCCGGCCGATTGGCGGGCGGCCGGGATGGCCCTGGGCACGCCGTTCGCGGCGGCGCACACGCTGCGCCAGACCGGGCCGTTCCGGCCGCCGAACCTGGCGCCCGGGCTGGAGAACGTGGTGTTCTGCGGGTCCGGGACGCAGCCGGGGGTGGGCGTTCCGATGGTGCTGGTTTCCGGCCGGCTGGCGGCGGAGAGGATCACCGGGCCGGTTACGCTGCGGTAGGCATTGTGCCGGTGACTTTGTGTGCTCGTCACATCTGTCCCGAGAAACCCGTCTGCCCCGAGGGTCATGTTCTGTATCACTAATGCAGACACAAAACATAATGTGCAGGGTTATTGCTCGGAGAAACGGTAATCTTTGCTGCTGTGCCGTCCACTGTAGAGCCAGCGCTGGTCACTCTTCGCTCTATGTTGGAGCGCTTGCGCGCGCTCACACAGCGTACGTTCCTGGACCGGTTCCGCATGTTGGGATTGGCCGGCTCGCTGGCGCTGGCGCTGGGTGGCTGCGCCGCCGGGGCGCTACCGGGCAACGACCCGTTCGCCCGGCTGCCGG
Organism: uncultured Actinomycetota bacterium; assembly: GCA_963714145.1. Classification (GTDB taxonomy): domain Bacteria; phylum Actinomycetota; class Actinomycetes; order Mycobacteriales; family CADCTP01; genus JBBWZH01. The sequence goes on from OY970235.1 coordinate 3,012,256, forward strand.
TGGTGCACCAGTTGCGCGAGGCGCCGGCGGTCGCCCTGGTCGTCGCCTACGGCGGGCTGGCGCTGCTGGTGGTGGCCTGGCTGTTCCTCGGCCGGCTGGTGAACGCCCCGGGCGGGCCGAGCCGGCGCTCGCTGGTGCTCACCCTGCTGGTCTGGTCGGCGCCGCTGTGCCTGGCCCCGCCGATGTTCAGCCGGGACGTCTACAGCTACGCGGCCCAGGGCTGGCAGGTCGAGCAGCACGCCAGCCCGTACTTCTGGGGCCCGGCCGCGGTGCCCGGCCCGTTCCTGAACGACGTCGGCGACATGTGGCGCTGGACGCACGCGCCGTACGGGCCGGTGTTCCTGCAACTGGCCCGGCTGACGGTCGGCCTCGGCGGCGGGCACGTCGTGCCGACCGTGCTCGGGCTGCGGCTGATCGCGCTGGTCGGCGTGGGCCTGATGGTGTGGTACGTGCCGCGGCTGGCCCAGCACTGCGGCGTCGCCCCGAACCGGGCGCTCTGGCTCGGCGTGCTTAACCCGCTGGTACTGCTGCACTTCGTCTCCGGTGCGCACAACGACGCGCTGCTGGTCGGCCTGATGGTGGCCGGTCTGGTGCTGGTGCTGGAGCGGCACCAGATTCTCGGGGTGGCGGTCTGCGCGCTGGCGGTGCTGGTCAAGGCGCCGGCCGCGCTGGCGCTGCTGTTCCTGGTGCCGGTCTGGGCCGGGATGATGTTCGGCCGGGCCCGGCTGCTGCGCGCGACGGTCGCCGTCGGGGCGGTCAGCGCCGCGGTGATCGCCGCGGCGACCTGGCTGACCGGCCTCGGCTACGGCTGGATCGGCGCGCTGAACACCCCGGGCGCGGTGCGCAACTGGCTGTCGATCACCACCGCGCTGGGCGAGGCCGGTGGCACGCTGACCAAGATGGTCGGCCTGGGCGACTACACCGACCGGTCGATCTCGCTGTTCCGCGGCGCCGGCGGCGTGCTCGCGCTGGTGCTCTGCATGGTGCTGCTGACCCGGGCCGGCCAGCAGCGGCGCGGGCCGGTCGCGGTCGGCGCGCTGGGTATGGCGCTGTCCGCGGTGGTGCTGTTCAGCCCGGTCGTGCAGCCCTGGTACCTGCTCTGGGGTTTCGTGCTGATCGCCGCGAGCGTGACCAACCCGGGCCTCCGGCGCGCGGTGATCGCGTTCTCGGCGCTGCTGTCGGTGCTGCTGATGCCCAAGGGCGGCACGGTGGACGTGAGCGCGATCGTGCAGGCGGTGCTCGCCGGGCTGGCGGTGGCCGGCTCGGCCGCGCTGTTCGAGCTGCTGCCCGGCCGGGCGGCCCCGGAGCCGGCGGCCGCCATATCTGGGAACATGGAGGCGTGACCGCCACGGTTCCAGCGGGGCGTATCGCGGCCCCGCCGCCGGCTGCCACCGATCACCTCCGGCACGTCGTGCTGGCCGGCCTCGCCGGGTCCGGGCTGATGGTGCTGGGCTCGCTCGGTTGCGGCGCGCTGCCGGTCTACGACCCGGTGAAGCGCATCCCGGTGCTGTCGGTGCTGCGCCAGGGCGTCGGCGAGACGATCGCGCTCACCCTGGTCTACACCGGCCTGGCCACGCTGGCGCTGGCCTGGCTCTACCTGGGCCGGGCGGTGCGCCGCCGGGAGCCGGGCACCGAGGAGTCCCGGCTGCTGCGGATCGGCGCGCTCTGGGCCGCCCCGCTGCTGTTCGCCGTCCCGCTGTTCAGCCGCGACCTGTACTCCTACGCCGCGCAGGCGCAGATCACGCACGCCGGGCTGGACCCGTACACGCACGGCCCGGCGTCGCTGCCCGGCCCGTTCCTGGACGAGATCGACCGGATGTGGGTGGACACACCCGCCCCGTACGGCCCGCTCTGGCTCACCCTGGGCCGGCTGGCCGCGATGGTCACCCGCGACCATGTGGTGATCACCGTCTTCTGCATGCGGCTGCTGGCGCTGGCCGGCGTGCTGCTGATGGCGCGCTACCTGCCCCGGCTGGCGATCGCGCACGGGGTCGACCCGCGCGGCGCGCTCTGGCTCGGCCTGCTCAACCCGCTGGTGCTGGCCCACTTCGTCGCCGGCGGGCACAACGACGCGCTGATGCTCGGGCTGGTCATCGCCGGCGTGACGATCGCGGTGGAGGCCACCGACGAGCGCTGGCTGGCCATCGGCGTGGTCATCACCAGCTGCGCGGTCCTGGTGAAGGCGCCGGCGCTGCTCGCGGTCGGCTTCCTGGCCGTGGTGTGGGCGCGCCGGCTGACCGGCCGGGCGGTACTGCTGCGGGCCAGCGTCCGGGTCGGCGCGGTGGCCCTGGGCACCGCCGCCGCGGTGACGCTGGCCAGCGGGCTCGGCTTCGGTTGGGTGAAGCAGCTGAACACGCCCGGCCAGGTGGTGACCTGGCTGTCCATCCCGACCGGGTTGGGCCTGCTCACCGACTGGATCCGGGGCGCGCAGAACTTCATCACCTCGGAAGACACCGTGATCTCGGTGTTCCGGCTGGTCTTCCAGGGGATCACGGTGCTGGTCGTGCTCTGGCTCTGGCTGCGGGCCAAGCGCTTCGGTGTGATCGCCGCGCTGGCCCTGGCGCTGCTCGCGCTGGTCCTGCTCGGTCCGGTGGTGCAGCCCTGGTACATGGTCTGGCCGCTGGCGCTGGCCGCGGCGGTCCGGCTGCCGCACCGGGTCTGGCTGCTGGCGGCCGGCGCCAGCGTCTGGCTGGCCATGATGATCACCCCGCAGGGCGAGAACCTGTTCCTCGAGATCGCCCCGACGCTGGCCACCGGGCTGGCCGGCGCGGTGGCCGCGTACGCGGTACTCAGCCACGAGCACGGCCGGCAGCCGCTGGGCGGGCCGCCGCTGGCGCCGGCCCTGCTCGACCTGCCGACGCCGGCCGCCACCCCGCTCACCGCCGCCGGGCGGACCGCCGCCGCGCCGGGCAGCCCGCTGGCCACCGGACGTCCGCTGCTGGGCCGGCCGACCAGCCTGCCGATCAGCGGCCAGCTGAACAACGGCCCGCCGGACGACGGCCCGGTCGACAACGGCCCGGCGGGCCGGCTCGGCGAGACGGTGCGCGACGCCGCCGGCGGCACACCGCTGCCGGCCGTCGGTTCGAGCGGGTGAGCCGTGCCGAGCTGGCCGCAGCCGGCATCACCGACCCGCCGCTGCGCACCGCGTACGAGCGCTGCCGGCGGCTGAACGCCGCGCACGGCAAGACGTACTACCTGGCCACGCTGCTGCTGCCGCCGGCCAAGCGACCGTACGTGCACGCGCTGTACGGCTTCGCCCGGTACGCCGACGAGATCGTGGACGACGCCGGCTCCGAGCTGACCGACGAGGAGAAGGCCGGCTGGCTGGACGGGTGGGGCGACCGGTTCGTCGCCGCGGTGCGGGCCGGCCGGCGGCCGGACCATCCGGTGGGCGTGGCCGCCGCGGACACCATCCGCCGCTGGGACATCCCGGTCGCCCACTTCGAGGACTTCCTCGCCTCGATGCGGATGGACCTCACCGTCCGCGAGTACCAGGACTACGACGACCTGATGAAGTACATGTGGGGCTCCGCGGCGGTGATCGGGCTGCAGATGCTGCCGGTACTCGAGCCGGTCGTCGAACGGGACGTGGCCCAGCCGTACGCGGTTGACCTCGGGGTGGCGTTCCAGCTGTCCAACTTCATCCGGGACGTCGGCGAGGACCTCCGCCGCGGCCGGATCTACCTGCCGATGGCCGACCTGGCCCACTTCGGCGTGGACCGGGACCGGCTGGCCCGGTGCGTGGTGGACGGCCCGATCCGCCGCCTGCTGGCGTACGAGATCGCCCGGACCCGGGAGCTGTACCGGTCGGCCGAGCCGGGCATCCGGCTGCTGCACCCGACCAGCCGGGACTGCATCAGCACCGCGCTGCGGCTCTACCGCGGCATCCTGGACGCGGTCGAGCGGGCCGACTACCAGGTGCTGGACCGGCGCCAGTCGGTCGGCCCCGGGCGCCGGGCCGCGGTCGCCGGCCCCGGCCTGGCCCGGGCCTTCGCGGCCCGCCGCCGCTGCCGCTAGCCGCCGTCGGGGCGGGCCGCGCCGCGGCGGCCGAGCCAGACCCAGGTCGAGAGCGTCATCGTGACCAGCGCGAAGCCGAACAGCAGGTCCTCCACCGGCGCGTAGGCCAGCCGTGGCCCGAGAATCGTCCCCGGGTCGTACCGGACGATCCGCCGGCCGGTCAGGATGCCGTTCGTGATCAGCTGGAAGAACAGCACGATCCCGTAGGCGGTCCAGTAGATCCGCCGGCGCAGCAGCCAGGTGCGCAGCAGCGCGGTGTCGGCCAGCACCGCCAGCGCCGCGCCGGCCAGGGCCAGCTCGGTGTAGGTCACGGCCGCGGCGGCCCGACCGGCTCGTCGCCGGCCGGCCAGCCCCGGACCGCCCGGACCGCCTCGAACGCCAGGATCGCGCAGGTCGGCACGACCACGAAGAACAGCGCCTCCTCCAGCGGGATCCGGCCGGGCAGCAGCACCCCGCTGGTCTGCCCCGGGTCGTAGCTCCACTGGCCGTGCGCGATCGCGTACCAGTCCCAGAGCAGGAAGAGCGCGGCCGGCGGCAGCACCGCCAGCAGCCAGCGGCGCGGCCGCGCGTACACCCGGGTCCGCAGCCACACCTCCAGCGGCAGCGTCCCCAGCACGCATCCGGCCAGCACCGCCAGGTAGCTCAGGTGCCGCACCCGGTCACCCCCGCGGCGGCGCGGCGGCCAGCCGGGCGCGCAGCGAGCGGGCGGCTGCTTCCGGGTCGGCGGCCTCGGTGATCGCCCGGACCACCACGATCCGGCGGGCGCCCGCGGCGAGCACCTGGTCCAGCCGGTCGCCGTCGATGCCGCCGATGGCGAACCAGGGCCGGTCGGTGCCGAGCCCGGCGGCGTACTCGAGCAGGCGCGGCCCGGGCGCCGGGCGGCCCGGCTTGGTCGGCGTCGGCCAGGTCGGGCCCACGCAGAAGTAGTCCACGCCCGGCTCGACCGCCGCGGCGGCCACCTCGGCCTCGGCGTGGGTGGACCGGCCGACCAGCGGCGCCGGCCCGAGGATGCGCCGGGCCACCGGCACCGGCAGGTCGTCCTGGCCGAGGTGCACCATGTCGGCCGCGCCGGCCAGGGCCAGGTCGACCCGGTCGTTCACGGCCCAGAGCGCCCCGTGCCGCCGGGCCGCGGCCGCGAACACCTCCGCGTAGCCGAGCTCCTGGCGCGCCTCCAGCCCCTTCTCGCGCAGCTGGACGATGTCCACCCCGCCGCGCAGCGCGGCGTCCAGGAACTCGGCCAGATCCCCCCGCTCCCGACGCGCGTCGGTGCACAGGTACAGCACCGCCCGGGCCAGCCGCCGCCGCAGCGCGCTGCCCGCCCCGGCCACCGGCGGCTCCGCCCCGGCCCGGCCGGCCGCCGTCCTCGGGCCGGCCGATGGGCCGGCCGCCGGGTCGGCCGACGGGTCGGCGCCCGGCCCGGCGCCGGCCGGCGCACCGGCAGCAGCCGGCTCAGCCACCGGCTCAGCCACCGGCTACCGCGCGGACCAGCTCCAGCCGGTCGCCCTCGCCCAGCACCACGCCGTCCAGCTCGGAGCGGAGCAGGGCGGTGCCGTTCAGTTCGACCACCACCGAGCCGGCGCGCAGCCCCAGATCGGTGAGCAGCCCGGGCAGCGTGGCATCGGCCGCGACCTCGCGCGGCCGGCCGTTCACGGTCACCGTCGGCATGCCTGCGACCCTACCCGCGGGCCCCGGCCGGGCTGGTCGGAAGGCTGCCCGGCCGGCACGGTCAGAAGGCGAGTGCCTGGGCCCGGCGTTTGACCTCGCGGCTCCGGTCGCCGCGCAGGGCCTCCACCGGGGTGCCCGGCAGCGTGTCGTCTGCGGTGTGCAGCCAGCGCACCGACTCCTCGGGCGAGTAGCCGGCGTCGCGCAGCACGGTGAGCACCCCGGACAGGTGCTTCACCACGACGCCGTCGAGCAGGAAGCTGGCCGGCACCCGGAGCACTCCGTCCACCCGGACCGCGGCCAGGCTGCCGTCGCGCAGCAGTTGGTGCACCCGGGTGAGCGGGATGCCGAGGCGCTCCGCCACCTCAGGCACGGTCAGCCAGTCGATCGTCTCGGTCACGCCGTCCAGTGTCCCGTACCGCGCTCACCAGCTGCCAGACGCCCCGCCACCGCCGGACGATCCGCCACTGGACGAGCCACCGCCGGAGTCACCCCCACCGGAGCCTCCGCCGGAGCTCCCGCCCGAAGTCCCGGCCGAGCGCTTGCCGGCGCCGGTGACGTGGCTGCCGGACGAGCCGGTGTGGTGCGGACGATCGGTGCTGACCGCGTCGCCGGACAGGTTCATGCTGGCCCAGAAGCCGGTCCGGCGGGCCCACCAGGGTCGCTCGCGGTCCGGCAGATCGTCCGGGACGCCGCGGGTCGCCTTCATCCGCCGGGCGTAGCTGCCGATGCCGACCACCACGATCAGGCCGACGAACGCGAGGCCGAGCAGCCAGCCGCTGCCCGGGCCGGCCGGGTCCGGATCCGGGATGGGCAGCGGCAGCGAGTACGACGGGCCCGGGGCGGAGCCGGCCACGTCCGGCGAGCCGGCCGCGTCCGCCAGCGCGTTGCTCTCGGTCACCTCGTGGCTCAGCGCCCGGCGGATGTGGTCCAGCCCGGCCAGCACGGCGTCCCGGGTGCGGCCCTCCTCGAGCAGCGGGTTGATCGTGCCGTCGACGATGTCGTCGGCGGCGCCGGCGGAGAACCGGTCGGTCAGCCCGCTACCGGTGACGATGCGCGGGTGGTGGTCGGCGACCGCGATCACCAGCAGCACGCCGTTGTCCCGGGTCCGCTTGCCGACGCCCCAGACGTTGAACAGCCCGTTGCCCCAGGCCTCGATCGGCTGCCCGCCGGTGGTCCGGACCACGGCGACCACGATCTCGTCCCCGCTGGCCGCCCGGTCGGCGCGCAGCACCTGGGCGATCCGGGTGCAGGTGGCGGTGCCGAGCGCGGCCGCCTGGTCTACGCAGACCCCCGCCTTCGGGTAGGGCGCGGGTGCCGCCGCCCGGGCGGTGGCCGCGCCGGTAGCCAGCAGGAGCAGCGCACTGGCAAGCACTACGCCGCCGCGCTGGGCGATGCGCATGGCCCCTCCCCAGGGTCACCTGGTGCCGGTTCGGACGGCCCCGCCGCGGTGCCGGTTCCTAAGCATCCCCCACCTGGACACCAGGCTCCGCAACGGCGTCCCGGACCGCTACCGCCGGGTCGGCCAGCAGGCCCGGGTCCATCGGCCGGCCGGCGTCGATCGCCCGGCGCGCCTGGACGACGTCCCGCGGCCGGTCGACCGACAGGAAGCCGGTCAGCCGCCCGGCGGCGTCCAGCCAGCCGGCCGCCCAGGACCGGCCGGTCGGGTCGCCGCGCCAGACCGCCGGCGGCCCGTCCCGCCAACCGGCCCATTGCAGGAAACGGCCGAACTGCTCCGACCAGATGTACGGCACCGGGTCGTAGGCCGCGTCCGCGTCGCCGAGCAGTACCGCGGCGGCCACCTTGGGCGCGCGCAGCGCGTCGTCCCAGTGCTCGGTGCGGACCCGCCGACCCAGCCGCGGCGACCACCGGGCCGCGCAGTCGCCGACCGCGTAGACACCGGGCAGCGAGGCCCGGCAGTGCTCGTCCACCAGCACTCCCCCGCTGGCCGGGTCGACGTCCACCCCGGAGCCGACCAGCCAGCCCAGCTCCGGCCGGACCCCGATGCCTTCCACCACCACGTCCGCCGGCAGGTACTCGCCATCGGCCAGCGTCACCCCGGAACCATCCACAGTGGACACCGCTACGCCGGTGCGGAGCACCGCGCCGGCCTCGGCGTACCACGGTGCGGCGTACCCGCCGACCTCCGGCCCCAGCGCCACGACCAGCGGCGTGGCGGCGGCCTCCAGCACGGTGACCGCGGCGCCGTGCCGGCGGGCGGCGGTGACCACCTCGGCGCCGATCCAGCCGGCGCCGACCACGATCACGTTCACCCCCGGCGCGAACGCCGCGTGCAGCCGGGCCGCGTCGTCCAGGGTGCGCAGCACCAGCGCGGCGCCGTCGCCGGGCAGCCGGCGCGGCACGGCGCCGGTGGCCAGCACCAGCGCGTCCCAGGGCAGGTCGCCGGCGGTGGTGCACAGCAGGCCCGGTTCCAGGCCGGTCGCGGTCACGCCGAACCGGGCCTCGGCGCCGACATACCAGTCCGGGTCCAGCGGGCTGCCGGCCTGCTCGCCCAGCAGCACCGCCTTGGACAGCGGCGGCCGGTCGTACGGCGGGTGCGGCTCGGCACCGACCAGTACCAGTTCGCCGCGGTAGCCGCCGGACCGCAGTTCCTGGCAGGTCCGCGCGCCGGCCAGCCCGGCGCCGACCACCACCACCCGATCAATTCCCCCCAACCGACTAACCACCCTTCGGTTCCTCGAACGTGAAGTTTCCCTTCTTGTCCTGGATGGTGACGACCAGTTTGCGCGGGGCCCCGTTGGCCGGCGTGGCCACGCAGTCGAGCTTCCCGGGCGGGTCGAACACCCGCACCGCCTCGTCGCCGCAGTCCACCGTGTACGGCTGGCCGCCCTTCTGCGAGACCAGCGGGCCCATCGCCTTCTCCAGCTGGTCGAGCGGGATCACCGCCTGGTCGCTGGTCACCGTGAACCGGCCGCCGTCGGCCCGGTCGACCCGGATCCGCACCGGCAGGCCCTCCACCTTGAGCGAGCAGAACCCGGGCTTGTCCGGCTGCGGATCCAGGGTGTCCGGGCAGGCCGACGGCGTCACCTGCAGGCCGCCGAACGTCTTCGGCAGCTGCTCGTCGATGACCCGGCTGACCTCGGCGCCGGTCAGCGCCTTCGGCGGCGGCGGGCCCTTGGCCTTCTTCGAGCAGCCGCTGGCCGCCAGCGCAGCCAGCAGCCCGACGATCAGCCAGCGGGTGGTCGGACGCACGCCGGAAGGGTACGGGTCACTGGTTCGCGGCGTCGTACAGCGGGAAGGCGTCCTTCCAGACCGGCTCGTAGCCGGCGGCCACCAGCATCGCGGCCACCTCGGCCGGCGACCGTTCGTCGGAGATGCTGAACTGCTCGGTCGCCTCACCCGGCCGCGAGTAGCCGCCCGGTTCGGTGGACGAGCCGGCCGACAGCTGGGTGACCGCGATCCGGACCAACCCGTCCCGCAGCACCGCCGGCTCCCGGGTGGACAGCACGATCCCGGCCTCCGGCTCGTACAGCCGCAGCGCCGCCATCGCCTGCACGTACTCCGGGTCGGGCACCGGCACCAGCGGCTGGTAGCCGGCCGCGGACGGCTTGATCCGGGGCAGCGAGACGCTCACCTCGGTCCGCCAGAACGCGCGCACCAGGAACCCGGCGTGCGCGGCCACCGCGAGCACCTCCGACCGCCAGTCGGCGGCCAGCCCCAGCAACGCGCCGACGCCGAGCCGGCGGACCCCGGCCGCGCCGGCCAGCTCGGTCGAGTTCAGCCGCCGGTCGTAGTCCCGCTTCCAGCCGGCCTGGTGCACCTCGGCGTAGCGGGCCCGGTCGTAGGTCTCCTGGTAGTGCACCACGCCTTCCAGGCCGGCCCCGACCAGCCGCGCGTACGTGCCGTCCGACCAGGTCTGCGTCTCGATCGACAGGGACGGGACGTACGGCCGGAGCCGGGCCACCACGTCCGCCAGGTAGTCGGCGGAGACCTCGACCCGGTGCTCGCCGGAGACCAGCAGCAGGTGCCGGAAGCCGCGGCCGGTGAGCAGCCGGGCCTCCTGCTCGACCTCGTCGGTGGTCAGGGTGCGCCGGGCGATCGGCAGGCCCTTGGCGAACCCGCAGTACGTGCAGGTGGACAGGCAGGCGTTGGAGACGTACAGCGGCGCGTACAGCCGGACCGCCCGGCCGAACCTGCGCAGCGTGACGGCGCGGGCCGCCTGGGCCAGCTCCTCCAGCCGGGCGGTCGCCGCGGGCGAGAGCAGCGCGGCCAGATCGGTCAGGTCGCGCTGCTCGTGCCGCAGCGCGGCAGTGACGTCCGCGTCGGTGGCGGTGCCGGCGTGGGCGGACAGGGCCGGCAGATCGAGCCGGTCCAGCTCCCGCGCGAACCGCCCCTTAGGCGCGCTCAGAGTCTCTCCCTCGCATTCACAGTGCTAGCCAGTTCGCGGCGCTCCGCGCCAGACGCTGTGCTCACGCTGGTACGGCGCCGAGGAAGCCGGTGAGCGGGCTGGAGGCCTCGGCCTCGGTGGCGCCGCGGACGGTGCCGCGGCCGGCCAGCCAGCCGAGCCGGCCGGCCTCGGTGGCCAGCGCGAACGCGCGGGCCATCGTGACCGGGTCGCGGGCGACCGCGATCGCCGTGTTCACCAGCACCGCGTCGGCGCCGATCTCCATCGCCTCGGCCGCGTCGCTGGGCACGCCGAGGCCCGCGTCCACCACCACCGGGACGCCGGCCTGGGCCACGATCGCCTCGATCGCGTCCCGGGTGCGCAGGCCGCGGTTGGAGCCGATCCAGGCGCCCAGCGGCATCACCGTGGCGCAGCCGGCCTCCTCCAGCCGCCGGCACAGCACCGGGTCGGCCGAGCAGTACGGCAGCACGGTGAAGCCGTCCGCGACCAGCCGCTGGGCGGCCAGCAGGGTCTCCACCGGGTCCGGGGCCAGCGTGCGCGGGTCCGGCGTGACCTCGAGCTTGACCAGGTCGGTGCCGGTGCCGGCGCGGCCCAGCCGGGCCAGCCGGACCGCCTCGTCCGCGTCCACCGCGCCGGAGGTGTTCGGTAGCAGCGTCACCCCGGCCGGGATGAAGTCGAGGATGTCGCCCTCGCCGACCAGGTCCAGGTCGACCCGGCGCAGCGCCACGGTGACGATCTCGGCCCGGCTGGCCCGGACCGCTTCGGCCATGATCTGGTGTGCGGCGAACTTCCCGGTGCCGATCAGCAGCCGGCTGCCGAACTCACGGGTGCCGATGACCAGCGGATCTGGCATCTCACTCCCCTCGCGGGCATTACCCCGATCGGGTTCTACGGGTCGCCGGCAGGGCTACTGGCCGGCCTCTCAGCCCGCCTCCCGCGGGCTCCCCGGTTCCTGACGCTCCCATCCTAGCCCGGCCGGCCGACCCCCCGCGGCCGTCACCTCTTCAGCCACAAGATTCCCACCAGTACCACTTGTCACAGCGTAGTCAAGCTGACACGCTGCGTGATCAATATCGGTCGCCGCTACGGGGAGGCAGCCATGTCCGACGACGGCGCATGCCCGCCGCCGGAGGGATCCGCGCGGCACCGACCCGCCGGACAGCTCCGGCGGCTGCTCCGGGTCGCCACCGTGCCGCTGGTGCTGGCGCTGGTGATGACCGCCAGCTCGCCGGGGGTGATCCGGATCCGGCCCGGCGACACGCTCTGGGAGATCGCCCAGCGGCACGGCACCACGGTGGCCGTGCTGAAGCGGCTCAACCACCTGCCCAGCGACCTGATCTACGCCGGCCGGCCGCTGCTGATCCCGGGCCCGCCGGCCCCGGCGCCGGTGACCCGGCTGGTGCGGTACCGGGTCCGGCCCGGCGACACGGTGACCGCGATCGCGGCCCGCTACCGGCTGCGGGTCGCCGCCATCGTCGCCGCCAACCACCTCAACCGGCGCGCCACCATCCGGATCGGTCAGCCGCTCACGTTGCCGCTGCCGGCCCGGAAACCGGCCCGGCGGCCGGCGGCACCGACCCGGCACTACCCGGCCACGGTCACCGCGATGGCGGCCCGGCACCGGCAGTTGCTGGCGCACCGCCGGATGCCGTCCAGGCTGGCCGTCCAGCAGAAGATCCGGCGGACCGCCCGGGCCGTCCACCTGGACCCGGCACTGGCCCTGGCGGTGGCGCAGCAGGAGTCCGGGTTCCAGCAGCGGGTGGTCAGCCCGGCGGACGCGATCGGCGTCATGCAGGTGCTGCCGTCCACCGGCCGCTGGCTGGGCCGCGAGGTGCTCGGCCGCCCGCTCGACCTGCTCGACGCCGACGACAACATCCTCGCCGGCGTCTCGCTGCTGGCCCTGCTGACCAGGGCCGCGCCGCTGCCCCAGGCCGTCGCCGGCTACTACCAGGGGCTGGCCTCGGTCCGCCGCAACGGCATGTACCCCGACACCCGCCGCTACGTCGGCAACATCCTGCGGCTGCGCACCCGCTGGCGCTGAAGTCCGGTGGTCGACCAGCGCCGGGACGGCGGCACCGGGCGGCACCGGGCCTGGTACCCCGCCGCGGCGGCGGCCGCGGCCCGGGATATGGCAACTATTGGGGGAGGGAAACGGCCGGGTGGGTCCGTAGACTCGCTCGACGTGGAGACGGCTGTGGCCGACCCGCTCACGGGGCAGGTGCTCGATCGGCGTTACCAGGTCGGGGGCCGGATCGCGCGCGGCGGCATGTCAGTGGTGTACGCCGGAGTCGACCTCCGGCTGGATCGCCAGGTCGCGATCAAGGTGATGGACGCCACACTGGCCCGCGACCCGGCGTTCGTCGACCGGTTCACCCGGGAGGCGAAGTCGGCGGCCAAGCTCGGGCACCCGAACGCGGTCGCCGTGTACGACCAGGGCGCCGACGGCGGGCACGTGTTCCTGGTGATGGAACTGGTCCGCGGCCGGACCCTGCGCGACCTGCTGGCCGAGCGCGGCCCGCTGCCGCCGGACACCGCGGTCTCGCTGCTGGAGCCGGTGCTGGCGGTGCTCGCCGCGGCGCACCGGTCCGGCCTGGTGCACCGGGACGTGAAGCCGGAGAACGTGCTGCTCTCCGACGACGGCGTGGTCAAGGTGGCCGACTTCGGGCTGGCCCGGGCGGTGGCCGCGGCCAGCACCAGCACCCAGTCCGGGGTGGTCTTCGGCACCGCCGGCTACCTGGCCCCGGAGCAGGTCGCGCAGGGCCGGGCCGACCAGCGTTCGGACGTCTACTCCGCCGGCATCCTGCTGTACGAGCTGCTCACCGGGGTCGTGCCGTACCACGGCGACTCCGCGGTGGCGATCGCCTACCGGCACGTGCACGAGGACGTACCGGCGCCGTCGGTGGCCGTCCCCGGCATCCCGGCCCCGCTGGACGCGCTGGTGCTGCGGGCCACCCGGCGTGACCCGGCCGCCCGGCCCGCCGACGCGGGCGCGTTCCTGGCCCAGCTGGGCGCGGTCCGCGCCGAACTGGGGCTGCGCCGGGTGCAGCTGCCGATCCGCACCGGCCGGCTGCCGCGTCCGCTGCCCGGGCCGGCCGGGCTGGCCGTCCCGACCGGGCGGGCCGGCACGCCGCTCGGTGCCGACTGGATCGCCGGGCGGCGCCACGGCGAGCACAACGTGACCGCGGCGCTGCCCCGGCTGGCCGGCGGCCCGCCGAGCCCCGCGCCCGCCGACCGCCCCGGCGCCCGGCCGCGGACCAACCGGGAGCAGCGGGCGCACCGCCGGCGGCTGATCGTCGGGCTGATCGCGGTGCTGCTGCTCGGCGCGACGGCCGCCGGCGCGGCCTGGTGGTACGGCAGCGGCCGGTTCGTCTCGGTGCCGCCGCTGTCCGGGCTGACCAAGCAGGAGGTGATCAACCAGGCCCGGGCCGCGCACCTCAAGGTCAAGTTCGGCGCCGCCGAGTACAGCGACAAGGTGGCGGCCGGTCGGGTGGTGCGCACCGACCCGGGCGCCGGTGACCTGGTCCGCCGGGACAGCACGATCCTGGTGCTGCCGTCCCGCGGGCGGGCCCCGGTGCCGGTGCCGGACGTCGTCGGGCGGAACCAGGACGACGCCGTCCGGGTGATCAAGCAGGCCGGGCTGACCGTCAACATCAGCAACGAGTACAGCGGCAGCGTGCCGGAAGGCTCGGTGGTCTCGCAGCAGCCGCGCGGCAAGGCGGTGCCCCGGGGCAGCGCGGTCGCCCTGGTCGTCTCCAAGGGCGCGGACCTGGTCCAGGTGCCCCGGGTCACCGGCCAGTCCGCCGCCGACGCCACCCGCACGCTGCAGGAGCGCGGCTTCACCGTGGCCCAGCACGAGTTCTTCGGCAGCGTGCTGCACCGGGTGTTCCGGCAGAGCCCCGGCGGCGGCGACCGCGCCCCGCGCGGCTCCACCGTCACCATCGACGTGTTCTGACCGCCGCTACCCGCACGGTTCCCGCTGTCCGGTTCCGCCGTCCGGGCCGGGCCGAACAGGTGGGTGCGGTAGGCTGCCGATGTGTCGCAGCGGTGGTTTGGCTATCCGGCGTCGCCCAGGGTCTCCCGGGCGGGTCGGAGCCGCGCGCAACCGCGTTAGCGCACTCCCCCGTCACCAGTCGAGCCCCGGGCCGTAACGGCCACGGGGCTCTCGTCATGTTGGAGCAGAGATGGTCATCGTGATGTCCCCGCAGGCCGGCGACGCGGCCCTGGCCGAGGTCGTCGGGCACGTCGAGACCGCCGGCGGCAGCGCGTTCATCAGCCGCGGGGTCGCCCGCACGATCATCGGCGTGGTCGGCGACGAGGCGGTGCTCGGCGCCATCGACGTCGGCACGATGGCCGGCGTCATCGAGGTGCTGCGGATCACCGCGCCGTACAAGCTGGTCAGCCGCGAGAACCACCAGCACCGATCGACGATCATGGTCGGCGGCGTGCCGATCGGGCCGGACACGTTCACCCTGATCGCCGGCCCGTGCGCGGTCGAGTCGCTCGAGCAGACGCTGGCCGCCGCCGCGATGGCCCGCCGGGCCGGCGCCACCCTGCTGCGCGGCGGCGCGTTCAAGCCGCGCACCTCGCCGTACGCGTTCCAGGGGCTGGGCCTGGCCGGGCTGCGCATCCTGGCCGAGGTGCGGGCCGAGACCGGGCTGCCGATCGTGACCGAGATCGTCGACCCGGCCGACCTGGACATGATCTGCGAGCACGCCGACATGCTGCAGGTCGGCACCCGGAACATGCAGAACTTCGCGCTGCTGCAGGCGGTCGGCGCGGCCGGCAAGCCGGTGATGCTCAAGCGCGGGCTGAACGCCACCTACGAGGAGTGGCTGATGGCCGCCGAGTACATCGCGCAGCGCGGCAACCTGGACATCGTGCTGTGCGAGCGCGGCATCCGGACCTTCGAGACCGCCACCCGCAACACTCTGGACGTCTCCGCGGTGCCGATGGTGCACGACATGTCGCACCTGCCGGTGATCATCGACCCGTCGCACGCGGCCGGCCGGCGCGACCTGGTGATCCCGCTGGCCCGGGCCGGGATGGCGGTCGGCGCCGACGGCGTGATGGTGGACGTGCACCCGCAGCCCGAGCTGGCCCGCTGCGACGGCGCCCAGGCCCTGCACGGCGACCTGCTGGACGAACTCACCGTCGCCGTGGCCACCATCCCGCCGCTGGTCGGCCGCTCGCTGGCCACCTTCGCCTCCGAACCCGCCACCGCCGCCGCCCGCGGTTGACCGCTCTCCCACGGGTCTCCGCTGCGCCGTGGCTTCACCGGGGTGGAGCGCGGGTACGGTCCTGCGGGTGAGCGGGGTGCTGTTCGCGGATCGGGACGCGGCCGGGCGGGCGCTGGGTGACCTGCTGGCCGCCGAGCTGCCGGCGGCCGCGGGCTGGCTGGTGCTCGGGCTGCCGCGCGGCGGGGTGGTGGTCGCGGCGGCGGTGGCCGCCCGGCTCGGCGCCACGCTGGACGCGTACGTGGTGCGCAAGCTGGGCCTGCCCGGGCAGCCGGAGCTGGCGATGGGCGCGATCGCCAGCGGCGGCACGGTGGTGCGCAACGAGGAGGTGCTGGCCCGGGCGAAGGTCGGGCCGGCGGTGCTGCGGCAGGTGGTGCTGGACGAGGCGCGCGAGCTGGTCCGCCGGGAGCGGGCGTACCGGGGTGACCGGCCGCCGGTCCGTCCGACCGGCCGGGACGTGGTCGTGGTGGACGACGGGATCGCGACCGGGGCGACGGCCCGGGCGGCGCTGCGGGCGCTCCGGTCGGCCGCGCCGCGGCGGCTGGTGCTGGCGGTGCCGGTCGCGCCGGCGGAGGCCGTCGCGGCGCTCGGCGCGGATGCCGACACCGTCTTCTGCCTTGCCCGACCGAGCCCGTTCGGCGCCGTGGGCCGCTACTACGTGGACTTCAACCCGACCGGGGACGCCCAGGTCACAGCCCTGCTGGCGGGCGTCGGCGGGCCGGCCGCCGCCGGTTCGCCGAGCGGCCACGAAATCCGGGATGCTGAGGTAAGGTAAGCCTTACCTACACCCGGGGGGTCGTCGTGTTCGTCTGCATATGTCGCGCGGTGACCAAGACCGAGGTGCTGGAACAGATCCGGCTCGGCGCCCACACCGAGCACGAGGTGAGCCGCCGCTGCGGCGCCGGCACCGACTGCGGCAGCTGTCTGGACCAGATCTGCGACCTGATCGACGAGACCACCCTGGCGGGTGCACCCGCGGCCTGAGGCGCATACCCGCCCTGCCGCCGGGTAGTTGATCTCCGCTCGGAGCCGCCGCATAGACTCGTGGCCCGATCGGAGGGAGAGCCATGCAGGGCGACAGCAGGGTGATCGAACTGCTGAACGAACAGCTCACCAGTGAACTCACCGCGATCAACCAGTACTTCCTGCACGCCCGGATGCAAGCCAACTGGGGCTACGTCAAGCTGGCCGCGCACACCCGGGCCGAGTCGATCGACGAGATGCGGCACGCCGAGGTCCTCACCGACCGGATCCTGTTCCTCGAGGGCCTGCCGAACTACCAGAAGCTGCTGCCGCTGCGGATCGGCCAGGACGTGCGCGAGCAACTGCACGGCGACCTGCAGATCGAGCTCGAGGTGGTGAACCGGCTGCGGCCGGGCATCGAGTACATGCGCGGGGTGGGTGACGTCACCTCGGCCCGGATCTTCGAGGACATCCTCGCGGACGAGGAGCACCACATCGACTACCTGGAGACCGAACTGGCGCTGTACGACAAACTCGGCGAGCCGCTGTACCTGGCCCAGCTGGTCGAACAGCCGAGCAGCTAGCTCCCGGGCGGCCGGGACTGCACGTGGATCCACTGGTCGATCCGCTCCCACCAGGAGAACAGCCAGTCGATCTGGCGGTCCCGGTCGGTCGGCACCTCGTCCGCCGGCACCCGCCACCAGCGCATCGTGATCACCTTGTCCATCGGCAGCTCGCGCCAGACGTCGCCGACGGTGAGCAGGTGGTCGACGCCGGTGTGGGCGACCCACACCACGTCCGCATCCGGGGCCGCGGCCAGCGCCGCGGACACCCCACCCGGGCGGGGCGCCAGCACGTGCCGCATCTGTTCGGCCCGGCGCGCCATCCGGTGCAGCCCGAGCCGGCGCAGCCGCTCGATCGCCCGGCGCCGGCGCGGCTCGGTGAAGTTGCCGCCCTCCGGAAAGATCACGAACGCGTCGTCGCCGTCCAACCCGCTGGCCAGCGCCGCGATCTCGGCTTCGACCGTCTCGGCGAGGCGGTCCGGGGCGGGCGAGATGAACGTGTTCGGCAGCCGGTTGAGCAGCACGTCCAGGGCCGGGTCCCACTGCAGGGTGGCCTTCAGCACGATCCGCGGCTCCCGGGCGTACCAGTTGATCAGCGCGTGGATGAGCAGCAGCGAGTCGCCCGGGCCGGCGTGCCGGCAGAACACCAGCAGCGGCCGGCCGAGATACTCGTCCGGCGGCGGCCCGGATACCTGGACGGTGACCCGCAGCGCCCGGGTGGCCTCCCGGTACATCACCTTCAGGTACCAGCGGACCAGGCCGTAGTGCCGGCGCTGGAACGCCGGCGTCCGCACCAGCAGCCCGAACCCGCTGGCCAGCCAGAGCCCGGCCAGCGCCACCAGCAGCACGGTCTCCAGCACCAGGTGCAACGTGGCCACCCAGAGCACCCGCAGCGGCCGCAACCGCCCCGGCGCCAGCGGCGACGCCAGCACCGACAGCAGCACCCACACCGGCAGCGTCGCGACCGCCACGCCGGCGAGCGCGATCACGACCGGCGCCAGCACCAGCCGGCGCACCCACCACGGCGGCACCATCGGCGGCGACACTAGCGCCCGGCAGGGCCCGCGCACGCCCGGGCGGCGGGGGTGGGCCGGGCGGGCGGCGGCGTCACGGGCCCGGTGGCGTGCGGGTGCGGACGTGCGTCCGGAGGTAGTCGAGGCTGGCCCGGTGGGCGGCCTCGGAGCGGCGGCTCACCCTGGAGAAATCGCGGTAGCGCAACACGGACAGGTCGTCGTAGCGGGGTGCGGAGACGTCGCCGGTCGGCAGCACGTGCACCTCGGTGCCGGCGGGCAGGCTGGC
Organism: uncultured Actinomycetota bacterium; assembly: GCA_963714145.1. Taxonomy (GTDB): domain Bacteria; phylum Actinomycetota; class Actinomycetes; order Mycobacteriales; family CADCTP01; genus JBBWZH01. The sequence continues at coordinate 3,030,360 of OY970235.1, forward strand.
CATGTCCCGGGCGAACCGGTGCCGGCGGGCGATCTCGAACGCGACCAGCGCGACCTCCCAGGGCCGGCGCGGCGGCCGCAGCGGCCGGTCGATCCGGCCAACGTGCAGTACGAAGATCCGCTGCGCGCCGGCCTCCACCGCGCGGCTGACCGGAATGCTGTTGACCAGGCCGCCGTCCAGGAAGTGCTCGCCGTCCACCTCGGCCGGCGGCAGCAGCCCGGGCACCGCACACGACGCCAGCACCGCGTCGGCCACCGGGCCGCGGTCGAACCAGTGCTCGGCGGCCCGCTCGATGCTGGCCGCGCAGCACTGGAACGGCACCACCAGCTCCTCGATCCGGGCGTCCGGGCCCAGCTCGCGATCCAGCGCGTGCCGCAGCGGGGCGGCCGGATGCAGGTGCGTGCCGCTGCTGACCAGCGTGCGCAGCCGGCCGACCGCGGAGCCGAAGACCCCGCCGGCCGCCGCGGCCGCCCACAACTCGCGCAGCCGGCCGATCGCGGCCGGGCCCGGGTCGGCCGCGAGCAGTGCCCCGTTCAGCGCGCCGACCGAGGTACCGAAGATCAGGTCCGGCCGGATGCCGGCGTCCAGCAGCGCGGCCAGCATGCCGACCTGCACCGCACCGAGCACACCGCCACCGCCGAGCACGAACGCGGTCCGCGCTCCGTCGTCGCCGGGGTGATCCACACCCGCTTCCTACCCACGCAGCATCTCGGCCACCTCGAACGCCAGTTCCAATGCCTGCTGGGTGTTCAGGCGCGGGTCGCACGCGGTCTCGTACCGGCCGGCCAGGTCGTCGTCGCCGATCTCCTGGGCACCGCCGACGCACTCGGTCACGTCGTCGCCGGTCAGCTCGACGTGGATGCCGCCGGGGAACGTGCCCAGTGCCTTGTGCACCTCGAAGAAGCCGCGGACCTCGTCCACGATCCGCTCGAAGTGCCTGGTCTTGTAGCCGCTCGGGCTCTCCACCGTGTTGCCGTGCATGGGGTCGCACTGCCAGATCACCGGGTGCCCGGTGGCGGCGATCCGCTGCACGATGGGCGGTAGCAGGTCGCGCACCCGCTGGTTACCCATCCGGGAGATCAGCGTCAGCCGGCCCGGGTGGCGCTTCGGGTCGAGCCGCTCGACCAGCTCGACCGCGGTCTCCGGGCTGGTCGTCGGCCCGAGCTTCACCCCGATCGGGTTGGCCAGCCGGGAGACGAAGTCGACGTGCGCCCCGGCCAGATCGCGGGTCCGCTCCCCCACCCAGACGAAGTGCCCGGACAGGTCGTACGCGGCCGGGCCGGACCGGCGGGTCAGCGCCCGGTCGTAGTCCAGGATCAGCGCCTCGTGGCTGGCGTACAGCTCGACCCGGTGCAGCGCCTCGTCCCGCACCCCGCAGGCGCGCATGAACTCCATCGCCCGGTCGATCTCGCGGGCCAGCACCTCGTACCGGGCGCCGGCCGCGGACGTGCGGACGAAGTCCTTGTTCCAGTCGTGCACCCGGTGCATGTCCGCCTCGCCGCCGGTGGCGAACGCGCGCAGCAGGTTCAGCGTGCTGGCCGCGGTGTGGTAGGCCCGGACCAGCCGGGCCGGGTCCGGCGTACGTTCGGCCAGCGTCGGCGCGAAGCCGTTCACCATGTCGCCCCGGTACGACGGCAGCCCGGTCGCATCCAGATTGGACGATCGCGGTTTGGCATACTGGCCGGCGATCCGGGCGACCTTCACCACCGGCAGGCTGGCGCCGTAGGTGAGCACGACAGCCATCTGCAGCAGGGTCTTCAGCGTCGCCCGCAGCGCCGGCTCGGTCGCCCCGGCGAACGTCTCGGCACAATCGCCACCCTGCAGCAGGAACGCCTCACCCCGGGAGACGGCGGCCAGCCGGGCCCGCAGCAGGTCGACCTCGGCCGGCACCACCAGCGGCGGCAACCCGGCCAACTCCATACCGACCCGCCGCAGCGCCGCCAGGTCGGGCCACTCCGGCTGCTGCGCGGCCGGCAACTCACGCCAGGCGTCCATCTCCGCGGCCTGTGCGCCGTCCGCCACCGCTACCGCCACCGGGTCGCCCGTCATGCAACCAGCCTAGGACCTCCGGTAACCGCCCGGTTGCCGGGTTCACTCCGCTGGCCTACTCGCGCCCCGCCGCCTCGCCACGCCACCCCCTTACCCGAACCCCTCACCCGCGGGCCGAACCTGTCACCCGCGGGCCGAACTCCTCACCCGCGGGCAGGTACCCATCGCCCCGGCGCCGAACCCTCACCCCCGGGCCGACCCGGCGCCGTCGGGCCGCGGCGGCGGGCGGGAAGCCCCAGCGCCGCGCGACGCAGCAGTGGGGTTGGCGTCGCCGGTGACGCCTCTCCCGCACCGGTGACGGATTCACACCACCTGGTGATGGCCCTACGCCACCACCACCAGACCGAACCCACCACCCGCAACACGAAGCCCTCACCCACAGGACGAACCCACCACCCGCGAGACCGAACCCGTCACCCGCGCGAGACCGAACCCGTCACCCCCCGGACCGAACCCAGCGCCGCCGGGCCGCGGCGGCGGGCGGGAAGCCCCAGCGCCGCGCGACGCAGCAGCGGGTGCGGGGTTGGCCTGGCCGGTGACGCGTTTCCCGCACCGGTGACGGATTCACACCACCCGGTGATGGCCCTACGCCACCACCACCAGACCCAACCCACCACCCGCGACACGAAGCCCTCACCCGCACGACGAACCCACCACCCGCGAGACCGAACCCGTCACCCGTGCGGGCGGACCTGTCACCCGTGCGAGACCGAACCCGTCAGCCGTGGGACGCGGCGGCAGGCGGGTCGGTGGTCTGCTCCGCGGGTGGTTGGTTGCCGACCAGGCCGGCGGTCTGGTGCGGGCTGACGGCGTGCAGCACGGTGTGGGTGTCGGCGGCGGCCAGGTCGATGATGTCGAAGCCACCGGCGCCGGTGCCGGCGGTCAGCGTGGCGAGCCCGGCGCGGCGCTGGAAGAACGTCTGCCGGACCTGCCAGCCGACCACCCCGCGCTGGTCCAGCACCACCTCGTGCCGGCGCAGCGATCCGGACCGGACGGCCAGCGCGCGGTCGTCCAGACCGTGCCCGAGGCCGCGGTACCGGTCCAGCCCCAGCGGGACGCCGAGCAGGGTCAGCGCGCCGAGCGGGATCGCCGCCCACCACCAGCGCAGCCCAACCGCGACCAGCGCGAGCAGCAGCCAGGGCAGGGTGGCCCGCAGCAGCCGCCGGCGCCGGGCCGCCGGCGGGTGCGGGCGCAGCTCACCGGTGAACGGGAGGATCTTGTCCGCCACGGCCCGGGCAACGGTCGCCGGGCCGAGCGGGAGCAACTGGCCGCGCCGGGTGTTGTCGCCGCCCAGCCCGGTGACCAGCGCGGTCAACCGGGCCGCCCGGACCAGCCGGAGCGAGAGCGGCTCGGCCAGCGAGTAGCCGCGGATCCGGGCCACCTCCAGCGAGACCTGCCGGCGGGAGAGCAGCCCGCGCTCGCTGACCAGCGACCCGCCGCGCCGGGCCAGCGTGAAGCCCCAGTTGCCGACCGCGGCGGTGGCCACCGCGCCGACCGCGCACACCGCCAGCGCCGCAACGGCCAGCCCGGCTACCTCCAGCGGGCCGAACCGGCTGTCCCCGATCGCGTGGGCCACCCGGTCGAACCAGGGGATGTGCAGGTCGTCCAGGTACTGCTGCAGCGCGGCCACCGCCGCCACCGGCGCCAGCAGGTACGAGCCCACCAGCGGCGCGTAGAGCAACCAGCTCGGCCGCAGCCGGGCCAACTCGGTCACCGGTTCCGCGGCCGGCGCCGGCCAACCCGCACCGGCCCAGCCAGGGGAGGCCCAGCCCGGGTCGGCCCCGCCCGGATCCGGCGGTGCCGCGCCGACCGGCCCGGGCCCGCCGCCGACCGGACCGGCACCGACCGGACCGGCACCGCGCCAACCATCACCGGGCCGACCAGCACCGTCCGGACCGGCACCGTCAGACCCGCCACCAACCGGACCGGCACCCTCGCCACCGGCAGCACCCTGCCGACCCGCACCGCCCCCACCGGCGCCATCCGGTCCGGCCCCGTCCGGCGCCGGAATGGCACCAGCCCCCGGCACAGCCGATCCCGGCATGGCGGCCCGCGGCACAGCCGATCCCGGCACGGCGACCCCCGGCACGGCGGCCCCCGACACAGCCGATCCCGGCGCAGCAGCGCCCGGCACAGCCGATCCCGGCATGGCGGCCCCGGGCGCAGCGGCGCCCGGCGCGGCAGGCCTGCCGCCCGCAGCGCCCGGCGCGGCAGGCCTGCCGCCCACGGTGGCCGGCCAGCCGGGCGGGGCGCCGGACGGCACCTCGCGTAGCAGCAGGCGGCGCAGCCGGCCGGCCTCGGCGACGCTGACCGCGTCCAGCACGGCCTCGTCGTGCCGGCCGCCGGTGGCGGCGGCGTCCACCCGGAGCGCGGCGATGCCGAGCAGCCGCTGGACAGCGGTGGAGTGCACGTCCACGCCGCGGATCCGGTCCAGCGGGACGACGGTGAGCGAGCGTTGCAGCAGGCCGCGCTGTACCACCAGCCGGCCGTCGGCTACCGCGTATTCGAACCGGATCCACTCCACCAGCGCCGACCCGAGAGTGACCGCGACGACCGCGACGACCGCCAGCACCGCGGTGGTCAACCGGAACCGGCCGCTGATCCCGAACCCGGCCAGCAGCGCGACCAGCAGACCCCACCGCTGCCGCAGCGACGAGAGGCTGAGCAACCGCGACACGAGCGACCGCGCGTCCAGCCGGCGTAACCCACCCGCCGCCCACGGCATCGGGCCTATCGGCGCCGGGGCTATCGGCCCCGGGCCTATCGGCGCCTGGCCGCCCGGCACCACGCCGCCCAACACCGGGCCGCCCGGCACCACGCCGCCCAACACCGGGCCGCCCCGCTCCGGGCCGCCCCGCTCCGGGCCGCCCCGCTCCGGGCCGCCCGACACCGGGCCGCCCGGCTCCGGTAGGCCACCGCCGGCCCTGGCCGCACCGGCAGGACCGGCCAGGCCGGCACCGGCCACCACCCCGGCCGGGCCGCCCGGCTCACGTCGGCCCCGATCCCCACCGGCCGGATCGGCCGCGCCGTGACCGCCCGGCTCACGTCGGCCACCACCCCCACTGGCCGGATCGGCCGCGCTGTGACCGCCCGGCCCCGGGTCGCCCGGCGGTGCGTCCGGTGCGGCAGGGCGATCGCGGTCCGGGTCGGTCACGTGACCTCGTCGCGGACGGCGTTGGCGCGCAGGGCCAGGTCGTGCGCGACGGCGTCGGCGGTGCCGGCGGCCAGGTGCTCGATGTCGGTGGAGCCGGCGTGCGAGGCGGTCCGGATGATCACCGTGGACAGCCCGAGGAGCTGCTGCACCGGGCCGCGGGTGGTGTCGACGGTCTGGATGCGGGCCACCGGGACGATCCGCCAGGTCCGGGTGAGCCAGCCGACCTGCGTGTAGACGACCTGGTCGGTGATCTCCCAGCGGTGGATCCGGTACCGCCAGAGCGGCTGCACGACGACCAGCGCGACGGCCAGCGGCAGCGCCACCCAGGGCAGCACGTCGGCGATCGTGCGGGCGGCGCCGGCGTCGGCCGGCACCGCGAACCAGGCCGAGGCCGAGGCGCCGCCGAAGATGACCGCGACCAGCAGCCCTTCCGCGGCCCAGAGCCACCGCGCGTTGGGGTGCACCCGGTACCGCGGCACTCGAAGCGGCACGTCGGCGCCCACGCCGCCATCGTAGGCGGCCGGATCCTCGGCGGCCGGATCGCAGGCGCCCGGATCACAGACGCCCGGATCACAGAGGTCCGGACCGCAGACGCCAGGACCAGACGCCCAGACCGCAGACGCCCAGACCGCAGACGCCCAGACCGCAGACGCCCGGATCACAGAGGTCCGGACCGCAGACGCCAGGACCAGACGCCCAGACCGCAGACGCCCGGACCGCAGGCACCCGGACCGCAGACGCCGGACCGCAGGCACCCGGACCGCAGACGCCGGACCGCAGGCACCCGGACCGCAGACGCCGGACCGCAGACGCCCGGACCGCAGACGCCCAGATCGCAGGCACCCGGACCGCAGACGCCCGGACCGCGGGCTCAGCGCGATGTCCGCCCGGGGGCCTTGCGGGTGGTCTTCCGGGCCGGCCGGATCGGGTTGGCGGCGAAGGCGCGGACCGCCTCGCGGCAGAACGCCGGCAGGTCGTCCGGCCTGCGGCTGGTCACCAGCGGGTAGCCGGCGTCGGTGCAGACGACGACGTCCCGGTCGACCCAGGTGCCGCCGGCGTTGGTGATGTCGGTGTGCAGGCTGGGCCAGGAGGTCAGCGTGTTGCCGCGGACCGCGCCGGCCTCGATCAGGGTCCACAGGGCGTGGCAGATCGCGGCCACCGGCTTGCCGGCGGTCGCGAAGCCGCGGGCGAAGGCGACGGCCTCGCCGTCCATCCGCAGCTGGTCGGGGTTGGCGACGCCGCCGGGCAGCAGCAGGCCGGCGTAGTCGCCCGCCCGGGCCTCGGCGACCGGCTGGTGCACCGGGAACTTGCCGGCCCGGCTCAGGTGGTTGTACGCCTGCACGATGCCGGGCCGCGGCGCGACCAGCACGGGTGTGCCGCCGGCGGACTCGATCGCCGCCCAGGGGTCGGTCAGCTCGATCTGCTCGACGCCCTCGTTCGCGACGAGGAAGGCGATGCGCTTGCCGGCGAGTTCGCCAACCACGACGGACCCCTCTCAGTCGGGTAGGCCTGCTCTATCGCCTACCCGACCGCCCGCGCCGGTAACCCGCGACCCGCCGACGACACCCCGGCTCAGCCGAAGAAGACCTCGACCTCGGCGTACCGCTCCAGCGGGACCGTCTTCAGCTCCGCGGTCGCCTCGGCCAGCGGCACCTTGACGATGTCGGTGCCGCGCAGCGCGACCATGTTGCCGAACGCGCCGGAGTGCGCGGCGTCGATCGCGGCCAGCCCGAACCGGGTGGCCAGCACCCGGTCGAACGCGGTCGGCGTGCCGCCGCGCTGGATGTGCCCGAGCACCGCGGTGCGGGACTCCTTGCCGGTCCGGCGCTCCACCTCCTCGGCCAGCATCTGCCCGATGCCGCCGAGCCGGACGTGCCCGAACGCGTCGAGCTCGCCGGCCTGCAGGCTCATCGTGCCCTCCTTAGGCGTCGCGCCCTCGGCCACCACGACGATCGGCGAGTAGTGCGTCTCGAACCGCTTCTCCACGTACGCGCAGACCTCGTCCACGTCGAACGGGCGCTCCGGGATCAGGATGACGTTGGCGCCGCCGGCCATCCCGGCGTGCAGCGCGATCCAGCCGGCGTGCCGGCCCATCACCTCGACGATCATCGCGCGGTGGTGGCTCTCCGCGGTGGTGTGCAGCCGGTCGATCGCCTCCATCGCGATGTTCACGGCGGTGTCGAAGCCGAACGTGTAGTCGGTCGCGGCGAGGTCGTTGTCGATCGTCTTCGGCACCCCGACGACCGGGACGTCCTCGGCGGCCAGCCGGTTGGCCACGCCGAGCGTGTCCTCCCCGCCGATCGCGATCAGGGCGTCCACATTGTTGTCACGGAGCATCTGCCGGACCTTGTCCGGCCCGCCGTCGATCTTGTACGGGTTGGTCCGCGAGGTGCCGAGGATGGTGCCACCGCGCGGCAGGATGCCGCGCACCTCCGGCACGCCGAGCGGGCCGTGGTCGCCCTCCACCGCGCCCCGCCAGCCGTCCCGGAAGCCCAGGAACTCGTGCCCGTACGCCTGGACGCCCTTGCGGACCACGGCCCGGATGACCGCGTTCAGACCGGGGCAGTCACCCCCGCCGGTGAGCACACCGATGCGCATCCCGTTGCCTCCCTGTAAACGACCTGCAGCGCGCAGAGGATAGCGACTCCTTGACCGGTCAAGGCACGCCGCATCCGCGAACGGGGTGGTAGTTCACCTCGGCGTCGCCGAACGGTGCTCATTTCTCCCGGGCGGCCTGCAGCACGCGCCAGCGGGCCAGGTTGTGCCGGGCGTCGGCGAGCGCGTCGTGCTGATCGGGCGGGGCGGCCGGCAGCGGCGGGCGACCGACGTCGTCCCAGCGCTGCCGCAACTCGTTGGTGTAGCGCGGAATGGCCCGCGGCAGCGCCGGCATCGAGCCCCACAACTGGCAGAGCACCACGTGGTCGTAGGCGGCAAACCAGGCCCAGAGCTCGATCTCGGCGGCCGGCTCGGTGAGGAATGCGAGCAGGTCGGCGCGGATCCGGTCGCGGCTGCGCCAGGCCGGGTCGGCCGGCGGCGGCAGTTTGGCCAGCACATTGCGACGCACCCAGGCAATCGCCTTGTTCTCATCGAATTCCGTCGACACCGCGTAGAACTCGCGGCCGGTCTCGTCCACCACCCCGATCGATACCAGGTCGATGGTGAGACCGTCTTCAATGAACTCGCAGTCGTAAAAGTATCTATGTATGCCGGCCACCCGCACACCGTACGGGACTGCGATCATCCATGCCGTGACTGTCTTGGCCATCGATGCAGGGACCACCGGGGTGACCGCGCTCGTCGTGGACACGGACGGTTCGGTGGTCGCCCGGGGGTACCGCGAGTTCCCGCAGCTGTTCCCGCGACCGGGCTGGGTGGAGCACGAGCCGGAGGACATCTGGACCGCGACGCTGTCCGCCTGCCGGCAGGCGCTGGCCGCGGCCCCGCGCCGACCGACCGCGGTCGGGCTGACCAACCAGCGGGAGACCGCGGTGCTCTGGGACAAGCAGACCCTGCGCGCCCCGCGCACCGCGATCGTCTGGCAGGACCGCCGCTCAGCCGGCGTCTGCACCCGGCTGGCCGAGGCCGGCACCGAGGACCGGGTCCGGGAGCTGACGGGGCTGCGGCTGGACCCCTACTTCACCGGCACCAAGTTGGCCTGGCTGGCCGAGCAGGGCGACCCGGCCTGGGCCGGCGTCCAGGCCGGCCGGGTCGCCGTCGGCACCGTGGACAGCTACCTGATCGCCCGGCTCACCGGCGGCGCGCGGCACGTCACCGACCCCTCCAACGCGTCCCGCACGCTGCTGTACGACATCCGGGCCGGCGGCTGGTCGGACGAGCTGTGCGACCTGTTCGGCGTCCCGCGCGGCGCGCTGCCGGAGCTGGTGCCGTCGTCCGGCGAGGTGGGCCGGACCGACCCGGGCGGGTTCCTCGGGCTCGACCTCCCGGTGGCCGGGATCGCCGGCGACCAGCAGGCGGCGCTGTTCGGCCAGGCCTGCTACGCCGCGGGCCAGTCCAAGTGCACCTACGGAACCGGCTCGTTCGTGCTGGTGAACACCGGCGGCGCGCCGGTCGCCTCGGCGGCCGGCCTGCTCACCACGGTGGCCTGGGATCTCGGCGCGGGCCCGGTGTACGCGCTGGAAGGCGCCATCTTCGTCACCGGCGCGGCGGTGCAGTGGCTGCGCGACGGGCTCGGCCTGATCGGCGCGGCGGCTGAGATCGAGGGCCTGGCCAGCTCGGTGCCGGACTCCGGCGGGCTGGTGTTCGTCCCCGCGCTGACCGGCCTCGGCGCCCCGGACTGGGACCCGCACGCGCGCGGCACGATCGTCGGCATCACCCGCGGCAGCACCCGGGCGCACCTGGCCCGGGCCACCCTGGAGGCGATCGCGTTCGAGGTGCGGGACGTGGTGGACGTGATGGTGGCCGAGGCCGGCGTCGAGGTGCCGGAGCTGTCCGTGGACGGTGGCGCCGCCGGCAACGACCTGCTCTGCCAACTGCAGGCCGACCAGCTCGGCGCGCCGGTGCGCCGTCCGCGGGTGACCGAGACCACCGGCGTGGGCGCCGCGTTCCTGGCCGGCCTCGGCACCGGCGTCTGGTCGTCCACCGGCGAGCTGGCCCGGACCTGGCAGCTGGACCGCCGGTTCGAGCCCACGGCCGGCGTCCGGGACGACGGCCGGCACGCCACCTGGCGCCGGGCCATCGACCGGGCGAAGGGCTGGGATACCGGCTGACCCGCCGGCCCGGGATACCCGCTGACCGCGGGCCCGGCGGGTTCCGACCAGCTGGCCTGTTCGGCCGGCCGACTAGCTGGCCTGTTCGGCCGGAGCGCGGTCGGCGGTCTCCTGCGGATCGGGGGCCTCGACCCGCGGGCCGGCCGGGGCGCCGGCGATCGCCTTCGCCTTCTCCGCCTTGACCTTGGCCGCGTACAGGTCGACGTACTCCTGGCCGGACAGCTGCATCAGCTCGTACATGATCTCGTCGGTCATCGACCGCTCGACGAACCGGTCGCCGGCCAGGCCCTCGTACCGGGAGAAGTCCAGCGGCTTGCCGATCCGGACGCCGACCTTGTGGATCCGTGGCAGCGCGTGCCCGATCGGCTGCACCTTGTCAGTGTCGATCATGGCGCACGGGATCACCGGGACGCCGGCCTCCAGCGCCATCCGGGCCACCCCGGTCTTGCCGCGGTAGAGCCGGCCGTCCGGCGAGCGGGTGCCCTCCGGGTAGATGCCCAGCAGCTTGCCCTCGGCCAGGATCCGCTTGGCTGTCTCCAGCGCGGCCTTGGCCGCGGCGCCGCTGCTCCGGTCGATCGGCACCTGCCCGATGGACGAGAAGAACAGCCGGCTGAACCAGCCCTTGATGCCCCGGCCGGTGAAGTACTCCTGCTTGGCCAGGAACGTGACCCGGCGCGGCACCATCAGCGGCAGGAAGATCGAATCGGAGAACGACAGGTGATTGCTGGCCAGAATGGCCGCGCCGTTCGCCGGTATGTTCTCCAACCCTTCGACCCACGGCCGGAATATCAACCTCAACCACGGGCCGAGCAGGATCTTCTTCAGGACCCAGTACACCACCGCGTCCTCCTAGCTGGAAGCAGACCCTCACGCTGAGCCTACGGTCCGTCGCGGCCCGGCCACAATCACCCACCCCACGGCGCCGCCTCGCCGGACGTGCGACGATGCAGCGAGGGCCACGGGGACGGTACGAGGAGGTGGCCGGTGGGCATCATGCCGGGAGCCGAGCCGTTCACTGCGGACGGTGGGCCGGTCGGCGTTGTGCTGAGCCATGGGTTCACCGGCACCCCGCAGAGCGTGCGGCCGTGGGCGCAGGCGCTGGCGGCGGCCGGCTACGCGGTGGAACTCCCCCGGCTGCCCGGTCACGGCACCCGCTGGCAGGACCTCAACGACACCCGCTGGCCGGACTGGTACACCGAGGTCGAGCGGGCCTTCGAGCGGCTGCGGGCGCGCTGCGACCAGGTGTTCGCGGCCGGCCTGTCGATGGGCGGCACGCTGGTGCTGCGGCTGGCCGAGCAGCGCGGCCCCGAGGTGGCCGGGCTGGTCCTGGTGAACCCGTCGCTGGGCTCCGAGCGGCTGGACGTGAAGCTGCTGCTGCCGGTGCTGCACCGGTTCGTGCCGGCGCTCAAGGGCATCGCCAGCGACATCAAGATGCCGGGCAGCACGGAGCTGGCGTACGCCAAGACGCCGCTGCGGGCGATGCACTCGCTGACCCGGCTCTGGACGCTGACCCGGGCCGACCTCGGCCGGATCACCGCGCCGGTGCTGCTCTACCGCAGCGCGGAGGACCACGTGGTCGAGCCGCTGTCCGGCCGGCTGCTGACGGCCGGCGCGCCGGCCGGGTCGGTCGAGGAGCGGGTGCTCACCGACAGCTACCACGTGGCCACCTTGGACCATGACGCGCCGGCCATCTTCGCCGGCAGCGTCGAGTGGATCCGGGCGCACAGCAAGCTCGCCGAGCCCGGCCCGACCGGCTGACGGGTACGGCGGCGGATGGATCCAGCCCCCCGGCGCGGGCGGCGCGACAACGGCTTGGACGCGGCCGCGTTCGTGCCGCTGGCCGACGTCGACCCGCGCATCGGCGAACATCTGCTGGACGTGCTCGGCGCCGCCGGGGTGCCGGCCTACCTGGAACCGTCGGTCGACATCGAGCCGTACACCCGGGCGCTGGCGCTGCCCAGCCCGCCGACCGACCGGCTCTGGGTCGACCGGGAGCAGCGGCTGACCGCCCGGCAGATCATCGAGACCGAGGCCGAGCAGGCCGGGCAGAGCGGCCTCGGCCCGCCCGGGCGGCCCCGCGAGGAACCCGACGGGCAGTCCGACATCACCTGGTCGCACGGCCTGCCGGACGCGGACGAGGAGCAGATCTGGCGCCAGATCATCGCCTCGTACGAATCGGACACGACCGCTCCGGTGCCGCCCTGGCCGGTCTCCGAGGACAGCGACACCCGCACCGCCGACCCGGACAAGGACGCCGATCCGGACCGGCCGCGCTGGCGGCGTACCGGCGACCCGGACGCGGCCGAGCCGCTGCTGCCCGGTGAGCTGCCGCCGGGCGCCGCGGCGGACGAGGAGGAGCACTACGTCCCGCCGCCCCCGCCGCCGGTGCCCCGGCTGTCCCGGCAGGCGATCCTGGCCATCGCGCTGCTGCTGATCGGGCTGGTGCTGGTGTTCGCGCCCGGTCAGGTCGGGCTGGAGCAGGAGGCCGGGCTGCTGTTCGGGGTGGTCTCGATCCTGTCCGGCGCCGGCGTGCTGATCCTGCGGCTGCGCGAGTCCCGATCGGACGACGACCCGGACGACGGCGCCGTCGTCTGACCGACCGGCCAGACCAGCAGGTGGCCGGACTATGGTCGCAACGTTGTCACATACGGCCAGCCCGTTGGTCACCATCCGTTCCGCTCAGCGCAATGCCGGCAACGCCGATGGGCTGACCGGGTGGCGGACCGTGGTCCGCGGAGGTGGGACGATGACCGGGGAGCAGATCGTCTTCGAGTTGTGGTGCCGGCTCACCGGCACCGACGTGGACCTGTTCGACGAGGCCGGGCGGGAGGCCTTCCTGGCCCGGCCGCAGGTGCCGGCGCTGGCCGCCACCCCGTACCCGCAACTGCTGGACGCCGGGATCACCGCGGCGCGGCGCGGGTCGCTGCCGCTGGAACGCTGGCTGGCCGCGGTCCGGCTGGCCCGGCCGGTCACGGTCTGAGCCGGCCGGCGGTCAGCCGGTCATCCCGTGCCGGATACCGCCCTCCAGCGTGTCCATTACGTCGATGATGTTGCGGAACACCTGCCGGCAGGTTGCCGGCTGGTGGCTGACCGCGATGTCGACGATGCCGGGGCGGCGCACGTCCAGCCGGGCCACCAGCACGACCGACAGCGTCGGGGAGAGCGCGGCGAAGCAGAACTGGTCCAGCAGCGGATGCCCGGGCGGCAGGTCGGCGGCCCGCACGTGCCAGTCGTTCATGCGGTGCACGTCCCAGCCGGCGACCAGCGACAGCGGGCAGCGCTCCAGCAGCATCCGGTACAGCACACCGTTGTCCTGCTGCGGGTTCATCCCGTTGTCCGGCAGCACCACCGCCACCACCGGGGGCAGCGCGGCGGCGGCCGCCTCGGTGGCGAACGTCCGCAGCAGGTAGGTGACTCCCTCGTAGCGGCCGCCGACGGCGACGTGCGCTCCGTTGTTGGTGAGGATGTCCCATGGTGTCTCCGGTGCGCCCGGCTGAACCTCGCGCAGCGGGATCGGCATCATCGGTGCCGGCAGGTGCGGCGGCAGCGGGGCGGGCATCCCGTGCAGCCGGCCGGCCTGGTAGAGGGCGCCGATGCTGCGCCCCACCTGGGAGCCGGCCTCGTCCTCGATCCGCTGCAACAGCAGCGCGGCGCCGGTCTGCTCGACCTCGGCCAGCGCCGCGCTGATCGCGGTGCTGGTGGTCGCGGCACCGATGCTGAGCGCCGCGTGGTTCATCTTGAGCACGTCCGGTTCCAGCGCCGGCACCAGCGCGAGCCCGCTGGCGGAGAACTCCACGTCGGCGACGGCCACTCCCCAGCCGGCGGCGCGGGCCCGGCGCACGGTCTCCAGCACCTCGGTCGGGTAGCGGCTCAGCGCCCGGCCGGTGACGTCGATGAACACCCGCAGCCGGGCGGTGGCCTGCCAGATCGTCTCCAGCAGGTCGTCCGGGCAGGGCTCGATCAACGAGTCCGCCTCGACGTTGACGAACAGCGAGATGGACGGCGGCAGGTCCTGGTCCAGCATGGTGCGGAACGCGGTGGCTCGGCAGACCCAGTCCAGTTGGCCGACCAGGCCGGCGGCGGTGGCGGCGGCGAACAGCCGGTCCGGTGACCGCAGCGGGCCTTTCGGCCCGCGGGACAGCGCCTCGAACCCGACGATCTGGTTGCGCCGCAGGTCGCGGATCGGCTGGAACTCGGACGTGATCATCCGGTTCCGCACGATCTCCTCGACCAGTTCGTGGTCGGCGGCGGACAGCATCCGGCTACCCGGCCGGTGCGCCGGATGGGCGTGCGGAACCAGGTCACCGCTCGGCGGAGCCGGCCGCGGCACCACCGGCGCGGGCGCCGGTGCCGGCTTGACCGCGTCAGCCCGCGGCGGGCGGAACGGCGCCGCCGGCGCACTCTGCCCGGCCGCCTCCCGGGACCACAGGATCCACCGCGTTGACTGATCGTCCGACACTCGCGCTCCCCCCGTGGCCAGCCGATATCATTATGCGTGACCGATCAGACGCCCAGGGTAGTCAGTGGGTTAGAGTTCGCCGGGACGAATCGTCCGATCGGCCGGATGCCGGTCAGCCGGGGACGATCACGGTGCCGGCGGTACCGAAGACCACGTCCACCGCGTCGGCCAGCGCACCGACCACGGCCCGGCCACCGCCGCCGGTGACGAAGTCGACGCAGGCCTCCACCTTCGGGCCCATCGAGCCCTCCGGGAACTCGCCGGCGGCCAGCAGGCCGCGCGCCTCGGTGGCGGTCAGCTTGTCCAGCGGGCGGGCGGCCGGGGTGCCGTAGCCGAGCTGGATCTGGGCCACCTCGGTCAGCACCACGAGCTGGTCGGCGTCCAGCAGCCGGGCCAGCGCGGCGGCGGAGCGGTCCTTGTCCACCACCGCCTCCACGCCGCGGTACGCCGCGCCGTCGGCCACCACCGGCACCCCGCCGCCGCCGGCCGCGACCAGTACGTGCCCGGAGCCGGCGGCCAGCCGGATCGGCACCTCCTCGACGAACCCGACCGGCAGCGGCGAGGCCACCAGCCGGCGCCAGCGGCCCGGCGCGACCTCGCCGAACACGTGCCCGGACTCGGTCGCGATGCGCTGCGCGTCGACCGGCCCGTAGTGCGGGCCGACCGGCTTGGTCGGGCGCCGGAACGCCGGGTCGTGGCCGTCCACGATCACCTGCGTGACCAGCGGGAACACCCGCTGCGGCAGGCCGCGGCCGCGCAGCGCGTTGTCCATCGCCTGGGCCAGCAGGTAGCCGATCTGGCCCTGGCTCTGCGCGCCGCAGACGTCCATCGGCATCGGCGGCACCTCGGGCGCGGCGGCCTCCTGCTGCAGCAGGATCCGGCCGACCTGCGGGCCGTTGCCGTGGCTGAGCACCAGGCCGGCGCCGCGGGCCACCAGGTCGGCCAGCACCTGGCTGACCGACGCCAGCGTGACGCGCATCTCCTCGGCCGAGCCGGTGCCCCCCGTCGGGCTGAGCGCGTTACCGCCGAGCGCGACGACCACCCGCACCTGCGGACCCCCTCCCGGCGGGAACGCCGTTGTCCCCAGCCGGCGCGATCATCGCACGCGCCCCCGGCCGCCGGCCGACCTTGAGCCAGGTGTCCCCCGGCGGCCGGCCACGGGGCCGGCCGGGCGGCAGGCTACGGCCGACCGGCGGCAAGCCGCGGGACGCCGGCTGCGCGGCAGAGCCGGCGGCCGGCTACGGGGCGGAGCCGGTGGCAGGCTGCGCCGGCTCGGCCGCCGGGTCGGCCGCCGGGTCGGCCGCCGGGTCGGCGGCCAGGTGCTGGCCGGCGGCCGCGGTGGTCGGGTCGCGCTCCAGCTCGTGCGCGAGCTGCTCCAGCTCGGCGCCACCGGCCATCAGCCGGGTCAGCTCGGCCAGCGTGATGTCGGCCTTGGCGTAGTCGCCGAGCGACCGGCCGCGGTTGAGCAGCAGGAACCGGTCGCCGACCGGGTAGGCGTGGTGCGGGTTGTGGGTGATGAAGATGACGCCCAGCCCGCGGTCGCGGGCCTGTACCACGTACCGCAGCACGACGCCGGCCTGCTTGACGCCGAGCGCCGAGGTGGGCTCGTCCAGGATCAGTACCCGGGCACCGAAGTGGACGGCCCGGGCGATCGCCACCGACTGCCGCTCGCCCCCGGACAGGGTGCCGACCGGCTGGTCCAGGTCCCGGATGTCGATGCCCATCTCGGCCAGCTCGCGCCGGGCGACGGCCTTGGCGGCCCGGACGTCGAACCGGCGCAGCGGGCCCCGGCCGCGGGTCAGCTCGGAGCCGAGGAAGAAGTTCCGCCAGACCGACATCAGCGGGATCATCGCCAGGTCCTGGTAGACGGTGGCGATGCCGAGGTCGAGGGCCTCCCGCGGGTTGGCCAGCTTCCGCGGCTCGCCGTCGATGCGGTACTCCCCCTCGTCCGGCGGGTGCACCCCGGAGAGGATCTTGATGAAGGTGGACTTGCCGGCGCCGTTGTCGCCGAGCACGCAGGTGATCCCGCCGGCCCGGACGATCGTGGAGATGTCCTTGAGCGCGACCACGCTGCCGAAGTACTTGCCGATCCCCCGCACCTCCAGCAGCGGCGCGCCGTCGGTGCCAGTCATGAGGCGGCCTCCGTAGCGAGCATCGCAGCGAGCCCCGGCGAGCGAGGAGCGGAACGGAGGAGGCCGCCGGGATACACGGTCATTTGCGGGCCTCCTCGGCGAACCGGCGGACCAGCGAGTTGGTCAGCGTGGCGAGCAGCAGCATTACGCCGAGGAAGAACTTGAACCAGTCGGAGTCCCAGCCGGCGTAGATGATGCCCTTGTCCGCCATCCCGAAGATGATCGCGCCGATGGAGGCGCCGATGGCCGAGCCGTAGCCGCCGGTGAGCAGGCAGCCGCCGATCACCGCGGCGATGATGTACGTGAACTCCTGACCGACGCCGGAATTGGCCTGCACCGAGGTCAGCCGCAGCGCGGTGATCGTGCCGACCAGCCAGGCGGCGCCGGCGGTGGTCATGAACAGGGCGATCTTGGTCCGGTTGGCCGGCACGCCGACGCTGCGGGCGGCCCGCACGTCGCCGCCGACGCTGAAGATCCAGTTTCCCGGCCGGGTGCGCATCAGCACCCAGGTGGCGACCGCGGTGACCCCGATCCACCAGAACACCGCCACCCGGAAGTCCGAGCCGCCGATCTTGATGGTGGACGAGAACAGCTTGAACGCGGCGTGGTAGCCGGGCACCTTGTCCAGCCCGCCGACCTGCACGGTGTCGGTGATCTGCTTGGTCAGGCCCAGGTTCAGGCCCTGCAGCATGAGGAACGTGCCGAGCGTGACGATGAAGCTGGGCAGCCTGGTGCGGACCACCAGCATCCCGTTGATGAAGCCGATGGCCAGCGCCGCCAGCAGCGTCACGAAGATCGCCGCCCACAGGTTCATCCCGCCGCGGGTGGTCAGCAGCGCGGTCATCAGCCCGACCGAGCCGGTCAGCACGCCGGCGGACAGGTCGAACTCGCCGCCGATCATCAGCAGCGCGACCGCGACCGCCATGATGCCCAGCGTCGAGGCCGGGTCCAGCCAGTTCGCGATGCCGTCGACGGTGCCGAAGATGTCCGAGCGGGTGGTGAAGAAGATGTAGACGATCACGGCGCCGACGATCGAGCCCGAGCTCGGGCCGGATCAGCAGGCGGCGCAGCCGCCCGACGTCCACGAGCCGCTCGTCGGCGGTCGGGGTGGTAGCAGTCATGTGCGACCTTCCGGCGGGGTGCGTCGGCGGGCGGGGTCGCGGCGGCGACCCGGCCCGCCGACCGGGGTTCGGCGGGCGTCTAGCGGGTGCCCTGGCCGGCCAGCGTGGCGATCTGGTCGGCGTTGTCCTTGGTGACGAAGCCCGGGCCGGTCAGCACCGGCTGGCCGCCACCGGCGATGTTCAGGTTCGTCTTGTAGAGGTACAGCAGCGTGATCGGCAGGTAGCCCTGCAGGTACTGCTGCTGGTCGATGGCGAACAGGATCTGGCCGGCCTTGATCGCGTCGATCACGGTCGCGTCCAGGTCGAAGGTGGCCAGCTTCGCGGTGGAGTTGGCGTCCCGGATGGCGTCCCGGGCCGCGATGGCCACGCCGTTGTTGAGGGTCAGCACGCCGTCGACGGACTTGTCCGCCTGCAGCTTCGCCTTGATCTTCGAGCTCGCGTCGGCCAGGTTGCTGACGTCCACCTGCAGGTTGGTCACGGTGCCGCCGAGAGTCGACTTGGCGCCGTTGCAGCGCTGCTCCAGGCCGATGTTGCCGGCCTCGTGCACCACGCAGAGCAGGTGCTTGACGCCGGCGTTCTTCAGCGCGGTACCGGCACCCTGGCCGGCCACCGTCTCCGACTGGCCGACGTGGGTGATAGCGCCGAACGCGGCCGACGAGCCCTCGCCCGAGTTGATCGTGATCACCGGGATGCCGGCCGCGACCGCCTTCTCCACCGAGGCCTTCAACGCCGCCGGGTCGGCCATCGAGACGACCAGGCCGGACACCTTCTGGCTGACCGCGGTGTCGATCAGCTGGGACTGCTTCTCGGCGCTGCCGTCACTCTGGTATGTGACCTTGATGCCCAAGTCGCTGCCGGCCTTCTCGGCGCCGGCCTTCACCACGTCCCAGAACTTGTCGCCGGCCGAGCCGTGGGTGATGACGGCGAAGGTCAGGTTCGCCTTGTTGGTCGTGCCGGCGTTGGCATTGGTGTTGGTGTTGTTCGACGGCGTGTTGTTGTCCACCTTGTTGCTGTCCGAGCAGGCGGCCAGCAGCAGTGCCGCCGCCGCCACTCCGGTCAGGAGCCGCGCTTTCCTCATGAACCCCTCCGAACCCTGATGTGTGAGATCTGCCTGGCTTCCCCGTGCTCCGAGCCGCCGCTACTGCGCGGTCGGGAAGTGAAGCACGGCGGCCGGCGCCGTCGCCACGTGCGGCCAGCGACTGGTCACCACCTTGCCGCGGGTGTAGAAGCGGACCCCCTCGACGCCGTGCACGTGGGTGTCGCCGAACAGCGAAGCCTTCCACCCGCCGAACGAGTAGAACGCCATCGGCACCGGGACCGGGACGTTCACCCCGACCATGCCGACCTGCACATCCCGCTGGAAGGCCCGGGCCGCCTCGCCGCTCGCGGTGAAGATAGCGGTGCCGTTGCCGTACGGGTTCGCGTTGACCAGATCCAGTGCCTGCTCCGCGGTGTCGACCCGGAGCACCACCAGCACCGGGCCGAAGATCTCGTCGGTGTAGATGGACATGTCCGGGGTGACCCGGTCGAAGAGGCAGGGCCCGACGAAGAAGCCGTCCGGGTGGTCCGGGATGGTCGGGTCCCGGCCGTCCACCACCAGCTCGGCGCCGGCGTCGGTGCCCTGCTGGACGTAGCCGGTGATCCGGGCCAGCGCCTCCCCGGTCACCACCGGGCCCATCTCGGCGGTCTCGTCCTGGCCCGGGCCGACCCGGATCGAGGTGGCCCGGCGGGCCAGCCCGGCCACCAGCGGGTCGGCCGCCTCGCCCACCGCGACCACCGCGGAGATCGCCATGCAGCGCTGGCCGGAGGAACCGTAGGCGGCGGCCGCGATCTGGTCGGCGGCGTAGTTCGGGTCGGCGTCCGGCAGCACCACCGCGTGGTTCTTCGCGCCGCCGAGCGCCTGCACCCGCTTGCCGGCCGAGGTGCCGCGCTCGTACACGTACCGGGCGATCGGGGTGGAGCCGACGAACGAGACCGCGGCGATCCCCGGGTGGTCCAGGATCGCGTCCACCGCGACCTTGTCGCCGTGCACCACGTTGTAGACGCCGTCCGGCAGCCCCGCCTCGGCGTACAGCTCGGCGACGAAGTTGGACGCGGACGGGTCCCGCTCGGACGGCTTGAGCACGAACGCGTTGCCGGCCGCGATCGCGATCGGGTGCATCCACATCGGCACCATCGCCGGGAAGTTGAACGGGGTGATGCCGGCGACCACGCCCAGCGGCTGCCGGAAGGAGTAGCTGTCCACCCCGGACGAGACCTGCTCCGAGTACTCGCCCTTGAGCAGCTGCGGGATGCCGCAGGCGAACTCGACCACCTCCAGCCCGCGGGTAATCTCGCCGGCCGCGTCATCGACCACCTTGCCATGCTCGGCGGCGAGAATGGCGGCGAGTTCCATCGTCCGTTTGGCCAGCAGCTCGCGGAACGCGAACATGATCCGGGTCCGCTTGGTCAGCGGCACGTCCCGCCACTCCTGGAAGCCCTTCCGGGCCGCCGTCACCGCATTGTCCACATCGGACGGTTCGGCCAGCGCGACGGTGGCCTGCTGCTGCCCGGTGGCCGGGTTGTACACCGGGGCATGCCGGGTGGAGCCGCCGGCGGTGAACGCCCCGCCGATCCAGTGCTCGATCGTCCGCACCGCAGTTCCTCCTTCTCTACAGGTAGTGCCGCTGAGACCGCTTGGCCTGCTGGTAGCTGTCCCGGGCCGCGGTCGCGGTGTCCAGTTCGGACACTTCGGCGACCGGGACGTCCCACCAGGCGGCCGAGTCCGGCGCACCGGTGAGCGGGTCGGTGCGGACGTACAGCACCGTGGTCCGGTCGGAGCCGCGCGCCTTGCGCAGCCCCGCCCGCAGTTCGGCGACCGTGGACACCCGCAGCACGTCGGCGCCGAGGCTGGCCGCGTTCGCGGCCAGGTCGACCGGCAGCGGGCCGCCGTCCAGCCGGCCGGTGCCCGCGTCCCGGTACCGGTAGGCGGTGCCGAAGCGCTGCGCACCGACCGACTCGGACAGCGCCCCGATGGACGCGTAGCCGGAGTTGTCGACCAGCACGACGACCAGCTTGACATCCTCGGCCACTGCGGTGACCAACTCCTGCGCCATCATCAGGTACGAGCCGTCGCCGACCAGCACGACCACCTCGCGGTCCGGAGCGGCCAGCTTCACGCCGAACCCACCGGCGATCTCGTAACCCATGCAGGAGTAGCCGTACTCGACGTGGTAGCCCTTCGGGTCCCGGGTGCGCCAGAGCTTGTGCAGGTCGCCGGGCATGCTGCCGGCGGCGCAGACCACCACGTCGCGCGGCTCGGTCTCGTCGTTGACGGCGCCGAGCACCTCGCCCTGGGTCAGGATGCCGATCCCGGGGGTCTGCGGGTGGTAGGTGCGGTCCACGACCGCGTCCCAGTCGTCGGCGAGCGCGCGCACCCGGTCCCGGTACGCCGGTGCGGTCTGGTGCCCGGCGAGCCCGTCGGTGAGCGCGGCCAGCCCGGCCCGGGCGTCGCCGACCAGGCTGATGCCGGCGTGCTTGGCCGCGTCGAACGCGGCCACGTTCAGGTTGACGAACCGGACGCCGGGATTGCCGAACACGGTGTGCGAGGCGGTGGTGAAGTCGCTCCACCGGGTGCCGATGCCGAGCACCACGTCCGCCCCGGCCGCGATCGCGTTCGCCGCGGTGCTGCCGGTGGCGCCGATCGCGCCCAGCGCGGCCGGGTGGTCGTAGCGCAGCGCGCCCTTGCCGGCCTGCGTCTCGGCCACCGGGATCCCGGTCGCCTCGACGAACCCGGCCAGCGCGGCGGTGGCGTCGCTGTAGATCACCCCGCCGCCGGCGACGATCAGCGGCCGCTCGGCGTCGCGGAGCAGCGCGACCGCGTCGGCCAGGTCGGCCGCGTCCGGCACCGGGCGGCGTACCCGCCAGACCCGGGGCGCGAAGAACGCGGGGTCGAAGTCGTACGCCTCGGCCTGCACGTCCTGCGGCAGGGCCAGGGTGACCGCGCCGGTCTCGGCCGGGTCGGCGAGCACCCGCATCGCGGCCAGCGCCGCGGGCACCAGCTGCTCCGGCCGGCCGACCCGGTCGAAGTACCGGGACACCGGCCGCAGCGTGTCGTTCACGCTGATATCGCCCGCGCCGGGGTGTTCGAGCTGCTGCAGCACCGGGTCGGCGACCCGGGTGCTGAACGTGTCGGCGGGCAGCAGCAGCACCGGAATCCGGTTGATCGTGGCCAGCGCCGCGCCGGTGACCAGGTTCGTCGCACCCGGCCCGATCGAGGTCATGCAGGCGTACCCGGACAGCCGGTTGCTCATCCGGGCGTAGCCGACCGCGGCATGCACCATCGCCTGCTCGTTGCGCGCCTGCCGGTAGACCAGCTCGGGCTGGCCGGCCAGCTCGGCCGCGCGCAGCGCCTCGCCCAGGCCGGCCACGTTGCCGTGTCCGAAGATGCCGAAGCAGCCGGCGATCAGCCGGTGCCGCTGCCCGTCCCGCTCGGTCCACTGGTTGGCCAGAAACCGGATCAGGGCCTGCGCGACCGTGAGCCTCATCCCGACTCCCTCCCGGTGCCGGCCGGGGCCGGCGGCCACCCGAGCGTGAGCCTCATCCCGACTCCCTCCCGGTGCCGGCCGGGATCGGCGGGCGCCCGAGCGTGAGCTTCATCCCGACTCCCTCCGGGTGCCGGGCCGGGGCCGGCGGGCGCCCCAGCGTGAGCCTCATCCCGGCCTCCTGCCGTCAGCGGTGCTGAGCGGGACCCGCGGGTCGATCGGCTGGCCGACCCAGGAGTCACGTACCCAGGCGTGCGCCGGATCGTCGCAGAACGCCATCGACCGCTGCGCGCCCGGGCCGGCGAGCACGTTCAGGTAGTACAGGTGGTAGCCCGGCGGCGCCATCGACGGCCCGTGGTACCCGTACGGCACCAGCACCACGTCGCCGTCGCGCACCTCGGCGCAGAGGTCGGCCGTCCGGTCCGGCCCGGACGGGTAGACCCGCTGGTAGCCGAAGCCGGCCGTGCCGTCCCGGGTGGACGCGGTCTCGAAGTAGTAGATCTCCTCCAGCACCGCCTCGCCCGGCCCGGCCTCGTCATGCTTGTGCGGTGGGTACGAGGACCAGTTGCCGGCCGGGGTGAGCACCTCGACCGCGCACAGCCGGTCGGTCTCGAACGTCCCCGGCGCGCAGAAGTTGTTCACCTGCCGGGTGGCCTGGCCGGCGCCGCGGGTCTCCGCCGGTACATCCTCGGCCCGGCCGTACCGGGCCGGCAGCCGACGGCTCGCCCGGGCGGCCGGCAGCGCGAACCGACCACCTGCCGGCGCGGTGATCGTCGCGTCCGTACCCAGCGGCAGGTAGGCGAAGTCGGTGACCCGGTCGAAGACGCCGGTGCGGCCGGCCAGATCGAACCGGTCCGCCCCACAGCGCACCTCGCAGCCGCCGGCCAGCGGCAGCACCAGCGCCTCGTCCGGCCCGGTGTGGAACGTGTGCGCGCCGCCCGGCGCGAGTTCCAGCACCCGCAGCCCGCTGTACCGCCAGCCGGCCGACTCCGGCGTCACCACCGTGGTGAACGGACCGTCCACTGTGGACCGTGCCGGCCGGTGCAGGCCGCTCATGCCGGCACCTCGGCGGCCGGTGCCCGAGCGGGTGCCGCGGCGGCCGGGGTGGCCGGGGTGCGGCCGAGCAGCGCGGCGGCGGCGTCCACCGCGGCCGCCACGTCGTCGTCCGGCGGGTAGAGCAGGTTCCGGCCGACCACCAGGCCGCGCACGGTGGGCAGCGCGAGCGCCTGCTGCCAGCTGCGGTAGGTGGCATCCCGGTCGGCCACGGCCTCGCCGCCGAGCAGCAACGCCGGCAGCGTGGACGCGGCCATCACCCGCTCCATCTCGTTCACCACCGGTACCTTCAGCCACGTGTACGCCGAGGTGACGCCGAGCCCGGAAGCCACCGCCAGAGCCCGGATCACGGCGTCCGGGCTCAGGTCATGGCTGACCCGGCCGGACTGCCGGCGCGACCAGAACGGCTCCACCAGCGCCATCAGCCGGTGCCGGGCCAGCCCGGTGATCGCGTGCGCGGAGGATTCCAGCGTGGCCAGCGAACCCGGGTCGGTCACGTCGATCCGCAGCAGCATCTTGCCGCCGTCGAAGCGCATCCCGGCCAGCGCCTCGGCGTCGTAGCCGGTGAACCGGTCGTCCAGCTCGAAGTCCGCGCCGGCCAGCCCGCCCCGGTTCATCGAGCCGAGCACCACCTTGCCGTCCAGCGCGCCGAGCAGCAGCAGGTCCTCCAGCACGTCCGGGGTGCCGAGCACGCCGTCCACCCCGGGGCGGGAAAGCGCCACCAGCAGCCGGTCGACCAGCTCCACCCGGCTGGCCATCGCCATCGGCTCGGCCCCGCTGCCGAGCGCCGCCCGCGCCCCGTGGTCGGCGGCGACGATCAGCAGCTGGCCGGACTCGTCCAGCAGCGGGCGGCGCCGCCGGGCCTTGGCCCGCTCGGCCACCGCCTCCGGGCGGCGGGCCCGGGTCTCCACCAGCGGGCTCAGCCAGTCAGTCATCGGGCCCGCTCCGGTTCGCTCGTCCCGGCCGGCACGGTGCCGGCCACGGTGGTCGCCGGGGTGCCCGCCAGCACGGCGTCCACTTCGGACTCGTACGGCATCGCGGCGGAGCAGGCCAGCCGGCCGGCCACGATCGCGCCGGCGGCGTTGGCGAACCGCAGGACGCGTTCCAGCGGCCAGCCGGCGAGCAGACCGTGACAGAGCGCGCCGCCGAACGCGTCGCCGGCGCCCAGCCCGTTCACCACGTCGACCGGAACGGGCGGCAGCACCACCGACTCGGAGGCGGTCCGGCCGAGCACGCCGCGCGGGCCCTGCTTCACCACCGCCAGCGAGACACCGAGCTCCAGCAGCGCGTCGGCGGCGGCGTCCGGGTCGCGGGTGCCGACGGCGACCTCGACCTCCTCGGCGTTGCCGACGGCCACGGTGGCGTGCGCCAGCGCCGCCCGGGCCCACCGGGTGGCCTCGGCCGGCGCGGACCAGAACACCGGCCGGTGGTCCAGGTCGTGCACGGTATGGCCGGTGCGGCCGCGAGCGGCCAGCGCGGCCAGGGTGGCCGACCGGCTCGGCTCGGCGGACAGGCCGGTGCCAGTGGTCCAGACCACGTGGGCGGCTCGGATGGCGTCCAGGTCCAGCTCCTCGGTTCGGATCTCCAGGTCGGGTGCCTTCGGCCAGCGGTAGAACCAGATCGGGAAGTGGTCCGGCGGGAACACCTCGCAGAACGTCACCGGCGTCGGGTAGTCCGGCACCGCGGTCACCCAGCGATCGTCCACAGTGAACTCACGCAGCGCCTGGTGCACGTACTCGCCGAACGGGTCGGCGCCGGTGCGGGTCACGATCGCGGTCCGCCGGCCGTAGCGGGCCGCGGCGACGGCGACGTTGGTGGCGCTGCCGCCGAGGAACTTGGCGAACGTCCGCACCGCCGGCAGCGGCACCCCGATCTGCTCGGGGTAGAGGTCGACGCCGGTCCGGCCGAGCGCGATCAGGTCGAACCGGTCAGCCATTCGGGCCCGGCCCGGTGGTCAGGTCGAGCAGGAAGTCCACACTGGACCGGACGGCGGTGACCGGGCCGGCCCCGGGCGGCGGCGGGCCGGCCAGCACCACGTCCTGCTCCAGCACGTACCAGCCTCCGTACCCGGCTCGCTCCAGAGTGGACACCACGGTGGCGATGCCGGCGTCGCCCTGACCCAGCGGCCGGTACATGCCGTCAGCCACCATCGCGGTGTACGTGGCCGTGCCGGCGCCGACCCGGGCGGCCCGGGCCGCGTCCACGTCCTTCAGGTGCACGTGCCCGATCCGATCGGCGGCGGTCGCCGCCAGCGCGGCCGGGTCGGTGCCGCCGGCCAGCAGGTGGCCGGTGTCCAGGCAGAGCTGGACGCCGCAGCCGTCCAGCACCCGGCGCACCTCCGGCGCACGCTCGACCACGGTGCCGACGTGCGGGTGCAGCACGGCGAGCAGGCCGCTGTCGGCGGCCACCGCGGCAATTCTGTCCACTGTGGACAGCAGTCGGTTCCAGGCAGCGGCGTCCAGCTCGGCGCGCTGGTCGTAGCCGACCGCCCCGGTGTCCGCGGCCAGCACCAGCACGCCGGCGCCGGCCGCGACGAAGTCGGCCAGGACCGGGGCGAGCGCGGCCAGCGGGTCGGCACCAGGGTCGTGCAGCACGACCGGGACGAAACCGCCGACCGGGCGCAACCCCGCGCCGGCCAGCAACGCCGCCCGCTCCAGCGGGTCCTTGGGCAGGAAGCCGGCCGGCCCGAACTCGGTCGCGGCCAGGCCCACCTCGATCAGCTCGGCCAGCACCCGCTCCGGCTCGAGCTGGTAACCCCAGCCCGGCACCTCGCAGACCCCCCACGAGATCGGGGCGCCGGCCACCCGCGCCAGCTCCATCAGCGCACCCCAGCCCTGCCCGGCGTCTCAGCCCGGCCCAGCAGCCCGGCCCGGCCGGGCCGGGTCTGGCCGGCGGCCAGCTTCTCGGTCGGTGCGGCCGCGCGCGGCGGGTCGGCGTCGCCGGCGACCAGGTCGGTCACGTCCGGCGGGTGCGGCGGCGTGGTGGGGTGCAACGCGCCGATCCGGCCGGCACCGAGAAGACCGATCCGCATGCTGGCGCGCCTCCGCTCCGACCACCTGCCCCGGCCGCGCCCGGGGCAGGCCCGATACTTAACGCTCGGGACATGTCGCTGTCAACAGTTTGTCTTAACAAACTGACTTACTCTGGTTCCGCATGTCATCGCATGAGATACTGGGCGCGCCTCGGCCGGTAGCTCGCGAAGGGTGGCCCGTGCACGGCATGTCGCTGAAGATCCCGGTTGACCGGGCCAGCCCTGTTCCCCTCTATTACCAGGTGGCGCAGCAGCTTGAGCGCGCGATCGAGGACGGTCGGCTGGTCCCCGGGTCCAAATTGGACAATGAGGTGGAGCTGGCCGAGCGGCTCGGGCTGTCCCGCCCCACCGTGCGCCGGGCCATCCAGCACCTGGTCGAGCAGGGCCTGCTGGTCCGCAAGCGCGGCGTCGGCACCCAGGTGGTGCACGCCAAGGTGCGCCGCTCGATCGAGCTGACCAGCCTGTACGACGACCTGGTCGCGTCCAAGCAGCGGCCACGCACGGACGTGCTGGCGCTCGGCGTCCAGCCGGCGCCGACCACGGTCGCGGTCACCCTCGGCGTGGCCGACGGCACCCCGGTGCTCACCCTGGAACGGCTGCGCTACGCCCAGGACGAGCCGCTGGCGCTGATGCGCAACTACCTGCCGACCGGCCTGGTCCGGCTCACCACCGAGGAGCTGGAGCAGCACGGGTTGTACCAGCTGCTGCGCGAGTCCGGGGTGCACCTGCGGATCGCGTCCCAGACGATCGGCGCCCGGGCCGCCACCGCCGCCGAGGCCAAGCAGCTGGCCGAGCGGCGCAGCGCCCCGGTGCTGACGATGACCCGCACGACCTACGACGACACCGGCCGGATCGTCGAGTGCGCCCGCCACCTCTACCGCGCCTCGGTCTACTCGTTCGAGCTGACCCTGCTCAGCCGCTGACCCCGGGCCGGCCGGCGGCAGATTCGCCGGCCCGGCAATTGGGTATCCGGAATTTCCCACCGCCGGGTCTGAATACGAGGGGTCAGACCCGGCGGTGGGGCCAGACCGGCAGCCCAACACGGCCCGACCAGGGCCAGAACCGGCCATCGGGGGTCAGACCCGGCGGGCGCCACCCGCAGGGCTGACCCAGCCCGGCCGGACCAGAACCGGCCGTCGGGGGTCAGACCCGGCGGCGGGCGAGACCCGCACGGCTGACCCGGCCCGGCCGGACCAGAACCGGCCGTCGGGGGTCAGACCCGGCGGCGGGCGAGACCCGCACGGCTGACCCGGCCCGGCCGGACCAGAACCGGCCGTGGGCGGGTCAGACGCGGCGGCGGGCGAGGTCGGCGGCACCGACCAGGCCGGCGTCCGGGCCGAGCGCGGCGAGCCGGATCGGCGACGTGGGTCGGAACCCGCGGCCGGTCAGGCTGGCCGCGAACGCGTCCCGGGCCGGCCCCAGCAGCAGGTCGCCGGCCTCGGACACTCCCCCACCGACCACCACCACGCTCGGGTCGATGATCGCGGCCAGGTCGGCGATGCCGCGGCCGAGCCAGCGGCCCATCGCGGTGAAGATCTCCACCGCGGCCGGGTCGCCCTCGCGGGCCGCGATCGTCACGTCCAGCCCGGTCAGCGCGGTCGGGTCGCCGTCCACCAGCTGCAGCAGCCGGTGCGCGGCGACCGGGGAGACCTCGGCCAGCTCGCGGGCGTCCCGGGCGAGCGCGCTGCCGCTGGCGTACATCTCCCAGCAGCCCCGGTTGCCGCAGGCACAGCGTCGGCCGTCCGGCACCACCGACATGTGCCCCCACTCGCAGGCCACCCCGTGCGCGCCGCGGTAGAGGATGCCGGAGACGACCAGCCCGCCGCCGATCCCGGTGCCGAGCGTCACGCAGACCACGACCCGCTCGCCGCGCGCCGAGCCGTACCGGTACTCCGCCCAGGCGGCCGCGTTCGCGTCGTTCTCGACCGTCACCGGCAGGCCGATGCGGCCGGCCAGGGCGTCCCGCAGCGGCTCGTTGCGCCAGGCCAGGTGCGGCGAGAACAGCACCGTGGCGCGGTCGTTCCCGATCCAGCCGGCCGCGCCGATGCCGACCGCGACGACCTCGTACCGCGCGGTCAGCTCGGCCACCACGGCCGCGATGGCCGCCTCGGTCTCGGCCACGTCCTCGCTCGGCGTGGGCCGGCGGACCAGCGCCAGCACGCCGCCGTTCTCGTCCACCACGCCGGCCGCCACCTTGGTGCCGCCGATGTCGACACCGATCGCAAGCGCCATGTCTGCGGTCTACTCCACGTCGATCGGCTCGACCCGGGGCCCGGGTGGTGGCGGTTGCTCGGCCGGCTGGTCGGCCACCGGGTGCGCGGGCGGCGGCCGGACCAGCGTGTCCAGCACGGCCCGGGCCGCGGCCGCGACCGCATTGCCGGCCTCGATCAGCTTCCCGGTCACCTCCGGCCGGTCGCCGCGCAGCACCGCGGCCAGCTCCGGCACCGCCCGGCGGGCCCAGTCACTGGCCACTTCAGCCAGTCGGGCCGCCTCGTCGGCCACCGGCCCGGGCTCCGGCCACCGCCCGCGCCGGGCCGGCTCCGCCGCTGCCACCACCCCACCCGCACCGGTCGCCACCGCCCCGGCCCCGCCAGCTTCGCCCAGCTCGGCCCCGGCCGGCTCGGCGGGCTCATCCGACCCGACCCCGGAACCCAGGCCGGAGCCAGGGCCCGGGTCGGAAACCGGGTCCAGGTCGGGAGCCGGGTCCAGATCCGAGACCGGGTCCGGAGCCGGGACCAGGTCAGGCGCCGGGTCCAGCTCCGAGACCGGGTCCGGAGCCGGGACCAGGTCAGGCGCCGGGTCCAGCTCCGAGACCGGGTCCGGAGCCAGGTCCAGGTCAGGCGCCGGGTCCAGCTCCGAGACCGGGTCGGGAGCCAGGTCCAGGTCGGGAGCCGGGTCCAGATCCGAGACCGGCGGGTCGGCAGGGTCGGTCATCGGGGCCACTGGGCGGGGTCCGGGCGGAACCGGACGGTGAGCGTGCCGTCCCGCAGTGCGGCGCCGACGGTGATGCAGCGGCGCAGGCCGCTGGGCAGGGTGAGCAGCCGGCGCGCACCGGCCACGGTCAGCACCAGCTCGTCGCCGGACCGGGCCAGGTCCACGTCCGACCGGTCGGCGAACGGGAGGGGCAGCCGGAGCAGGTACTCGGCACCGTCCCGGTCGATCGTGCTGGCCGGCTCCGGCGGCGGGCCGGTGGCCGGGTCGTCCGTGCCGTACACCTCGCGGGCCAGGTCGTGCAGCGCGCGCAGGCCGACCGGCTCGGCCGGGCGGTAGCTGGCCGGCCGCACGGGTACGCCGGGGAAGCTGCCGGCCAGCTCGGCCAGCTGCCGTCGCTGGCTGGCCGCCCAGCCGGCCCGCCAGGGATCCGGCGCCGGCCCGGTGGGCGCCGGGATCACCTTGTTCGCCACGATCCCGCCTACCCGGTGGCCGTGCGTGGCCAGCGCGGTGACCGTCCGCCGGGCGTCGGCCAGGACGGTCGCCTCGGGGGTGAGCACCAGCCGCAGCTGGGTCCGGGACGGGTCGGCCAGCACCGTGCGGATCTCCGCCAGCTCGGCGGCCAGCCGGGTGGCCGCGTCCAGCAGGCGGTCCGCCGGGCCGCCGGCGCCGCCGCCCGGCCGCATGGCCCGGGCGATCCGCCGCTCGATCGGGAACGCCCGGCGCACGTACCAGGTCAGCGTCTCCGGCAGCGCCAGCAGCGCGACCGTCGCGGCGGCCGACGGGCCGTCCACCACGACCGTGTCCCACTTGCCGCCGGCGGTCAGGTCGCGCAGTTCCAGCAGCGCCAGCACGTCGGCGGCGCCGGGCAGCACGGTGGTCTCCTCGGTCGCCACCGAGGAGACCGCGGCCGGCCCGGGGCCACCGAGATAGTCGAGCACGGTCTGCCAGCTGGCCTGCAGCCGGCGCTGCGGGTCGATGCTCAGCGCGGCCAGGCCGCCGTCGATCTCGCGCGCCTGGGGGCCGAGCGGCTCGCCCAGGGTGTCGCCCAGCGACCGGGTCGGCTCGGTGGACAGCAGCAGGGTCTTCTGACCGCGCCGGGCCAGCAGCGCGGCGGTCGCCGCGGCAACGGTGGTCGTGCCGACCCCGCCCTTGCCGGTGAACAGCAGGAACTGCGCCAAAGCTACCTCAACCCTCGACCCGCTTCTTCAACTCCTTGAGTGCGGTATCCATGATCACTTTCTCGGCCTTCCGCTTGAACATGCCGAGCATCGGGATCGACAGGTCGACCGCCAGGTTGTACGTGACCCGGGTCGATCCACCGGGCTGCGGGTCGAGCACGTACGAGCCGCGCTGGCTCTTCTGCATCTGCCCGCGGATCAGGTGCCAGTCGACCCGGCTCTCCCCGGACCAGTCGTACTCGAGCACGTAGTCGTCCTTGACGACGCCGGCGTCGATGACGAAGTGCACCTGGTGCGCGCGCTGGCCGTCACCGACCGCGAGCACCTCGCAGGTCTTCACCGAGCCGGCCCATTGCGGATATGCCTCGAAGTCCGCGATCACGTCCATGATCTTCACCGGCGGGGCGTCGATCACGATCGACTGGGTGGACTGGTCGGCCATGCCCCGAAGGCTACCGGCTCGGCCAGGTGGCCCGGTCCGGCCGTCCGGGCGAGAACGCCGCCGGTCGGCCACCGGGGCGGACACCACGGGCGGTCCCGGACGATCCGGGCCGTACCGCCGCGACTGCTACCAGCGGAGCACGAACGGGCGACCCAGGCCACGGAAATGCCCCACGTTGATGCATTCGGTACGGCCGATGCGCAACCGCCGCTGCAGCGGCTGGTGCACGTGTCCGAAGAGGACGTAGCGCGGCCGGGTGGCTCGGATCACGTCCAGCAGCGCCGCCGAGCCGCGCTCGAACCGGCGCGCCACCACGTCGTACGTCAACTCCGGCACCGCCGGCGGGATGTGCGTGCAGAGCACGTCCACCGCGCCGACCTCGGCCAGCTTCGCGGCGAACTCCTCCTCGGTCCGCTCGTACGGGGTGCGCATCGGCGACTTGAGCCCGCCGCCGACGAAGCCGAACGACCAGCCGTCCAGCGTGGTGCTGGCGCCGTCCAGCACGTGCACGCCGTCCCGGGCGAACTCCGGCCAGAGGTTGGGCATGTCCACGTTGCCGTAGGTCACGTAGGTCGGCGTGGGGAACGCGGCGAACATCTCGGTGTACTGCCGGCGCACCGCCGCCAGCACGATCGTGTCGCGGTCCGGGCCGACCGTCGCCCACAGCTCGCGGGTGTACTCGCGGGCCGCGTCGTACTGCTTCGCGGTGCGCAGCGTCACGTACCGGCGGACCGCGTCCGGGCCGAACAGGTCGCCGAGGATGCCCCCGGTGGGGTCGGCGTAGTCGATGAACAGCAGCAGGTCGCCGAGGCAGACGAGCGCGTCCGCGCCGTCTCCGGCCCGGGCCAGCGCCTCGGCATGACCGTGGACGTCGGAGACGACATGGACGCGCACGCCCCGAGCCTACGGGTTCGCGCCGGCCGGCAACCGCCGATCGCCGGCCTGCCGCCGGACCGGCGCCAGCGGTGCCGGCCGACACCGCCACGGCCGGCCGGCACCGCCAGCGCCCGCCCGGCCCGGACGGGTCCGAGCTCGGGAACGGGCGGAGCGGCCGGCGGGCCTGTCCACCAGGGCCCGCCGGCCGCTCCGTCCCGTCCGCTACCGTCCGCCGGTCGGGAGTCCCAGCCCGGGTGCCAGGGAGGGCAGGGGCACCGGGATGGGC
The DNA here is from genome assembly GCA_963714145.1 of uncultured Actinomycetota bacterium. Taxonomy (GTDB): domain Bacteria; phylum Actinomycetota; class Actinomycetes; order Mycobacteriales; family CADCTP01; genus JBBWZH01. The sequence continues at coordinate 3,062,325 of OY970235.1, forward strand.
ACGGTCGGCAGCGGGATCGGGAGCTGCGGCACCGGCAGGTGCGGCGGCAGCTTGAGGTCGGTCGGTCGGATGTTGACCACCGTGTGGTCGGCCAGCCGGAAGGTGACCGTGATCGACCCGCTGGCCGGCCACTGCGGCAGCGGCGTCTCCAGGTCGATCCGCAGCACCATCGTGGCCGCGTTCCGGCTGACCACGTGGATGGCCAGGTCACCGAGCCAGTTGGGCACCTTGCCGGCACCCAGCGCACGCTCGATGCCGGTCTTCGCGGCCAGCAGCAGCGCCTGCGCGTCGGTGACCGCCCGGCGCACCTCGGCGATCGCGGCGGCCCGCTGGTCGGCGTCGAGCACCCGACCCGGCGCGCAGTCGTAGTACGTGACGAGTCCGCCGGCCGGTGGCAGCAGCCGTTGCAGATCCGCCGCGGACAGTGCCGCCAGCGCCCGGCGCGGCCCGGTGCCGAGTTCGGTCCGGGCCAGGTCGGCGAAGACCGCCCGCACCCGGCGGACGGCCGCGGCGTACTCGTCCGCGGTGAGCGCCCGGCGCAGCGCCGTGCAGGTGTCCGGCAGGTCCGGCGCCCCGGAGCCGGACGGCGCGATGGTCGGCAGCGGCACCGGCCCACCCGGCAGCGACGGCGCCGGTGGCAGCCCGGACAGCGACGGCAGCACGCTGGCCGGCGTGCCCAGCCCCGGTGTGCCGGGCTGGCCGGACCCGGTGCCGGCCGGGTTGGCGACCGGCCTGCTGTGGAACGCGCCGGTGCGGGCGGCTGCCACCGGGGCGGCGACGGCCACCGCGACCCCCACGGCTACGCCGGGGACGAGCAGCCGCCTGGCCGGCCGGTGCTGCAGGTGCATCCGGTGCAGGTTGAGGTTGGGGGCGGGCAGGTCGGCGACGTCCGCCGCCATCGCCTGGACGAGTTCACGTTCCAGGTCCTCGATCAACGGGTCCTCGATCATCGGTTCTCCATGGTCGACAGCCGCTTGCGGCGGCCAGGGGACGGGGCGGCGGATGGAGCCGGCCGCGGCAGGCCGGCCCACGGGCTGACCAGCCCGCGCAACCGGACCAGCCCGCGGGATGCCTGGCTCTTCACCGAGCCGACCGAGCAACCGAGCTCGGCGGCCACTTCCGCCTCGGGCAAGCCCTCCCAGTACCGCAGTACGAGCACGGTCCGCATGGCCACCGGCAGGCGGCGCAACGCGGCGGCGAGTCCGTAGCGCAGGTCGACCAGCGTGGTGGGGTCAGGCTCCGCGGAGCCCGCCACCACCTCCTCGTCCAGCGGCAACTCGGTCACGTAGCGCCGACCGCGCCACCGGTCCGTGGCCAGGTTGACGATGATCCGCCGCACGTACGCCTCGGGATGCTCCATCGCGCCGATCCGCTTCCAGCGCCGGCAGGCTTTCTCCAGCGCGGACTGCAGTAAATCCTCGGCATGATGGGCGTCCCCCGCGATCAGGTACGCGGTGCGGTACAACCCCATCGACTTGTCCTGCACGAACTCTCCGAACGCACGCTCTCCGGCTGCGTCCATCTCACCTCCATGCGGCTCCCGACACCTTCTCAACGGGAGGGCGCCACCCGAGGTTGAGAGCAGTTTCCCGAATCCGCCGAGTCGGCCGAATCCGCCCGTTCGGTCAGGTTCGCCGGCTCCACCAGGTCCGCCGGCTCCGCCAGGTTCGCCGGCTCGGTCGGAGCAGCCGCCTCCGCCGGGCCAGCCGGCCCGGCCGGCCCAGCCGGGGCAGCCGGTCGGAGCGGCTCGCCGGCCGGGCGGCCGGCCTCCAACTCGTCCTTGAGCGACCAGAAGACCTGCTTGGCGCGCAGCGCCCGGCGGCGCCGCTCGCGCCGGACCGTGCCGGCCGAGAAGGTGCGGCCCGGCGGCGGGTCGGCGCGGAGGTAGTAGTGCACGATCACGCCGTCGCCGAACGGCTCCAACCAGACCTCCATGCTGCCGGCCAGCGCACCGCCGAGGTTCCACCGGATGCCGTGCTCGGCGCGGTCCTGGAAGACCGACAGGCGCAGGTCCGGCCACCAGCGGCGCCAGCGGTCCGGGTCACCGACGGCGGCGGCCACGGCGGCCGGCGCGGCCACCACAAAGGTTTCGTCGACCAGATCGAACCGGGGCACGGTCAGCGAGTGTCCTCCACCCGCCGGGCATTTCGACCGCGGGGCCGGGCCGCTGGCAACGTGATCGACATCGGGGCTCCCACGCCGGGCGGCGGCACGCTACTTTGAAGTAACCGACGCGTGACACGCGGCGGGGTCACATTGCCTGGCCGGCGCGAGGAGGCTCCTGTGCGCGAGTTCACCGTTCCCGCGACGATCACTGTTCCGGACAATGCGACAGCCAGCGATGCCGTGTACGACCATGCCCGCGACAAGCCCGACCAGGTCAGCTTCAGCCGACCGGCCGCCGGCGGCTGGCAGGACGTGACCGCCGCGCAGTTCGCGACCGAGGTACGCGCGGTGGCCCGCGGGCTGATCCAGGCCGGCGTCCGGCCCGGCGACCGGGTCGCCCTGATGTCCAAGACCCGGTACGAGTGGACGCTCTTCGACTACGCGATCTGGTCAGCCGGCGGGGTCGGGGTGCCGATCTACGAGACGTCCAGCGCCGAGCAGGTGCAGTGGATCCTGAGCGACTCCGGCGCGGTGGCCGCGGTGGTGGAGACCGCCGAGCACGAGGCGGTGGTCGACTCGGTCCGGCCGGATCTCCCCGGGCTGCGCAAGGTCTGGCGGATCGAGTCGGACGCGGTCGGCACGCTGACCGGCCTCGGCCGCGACCTGGACGACGAGGAGGTCGACCGGCGCCGGGCCGCCGTCACCGCCGACGACCTGGCCACGATCATCTACACCAGCGGCACCACCGGCCGGCCCAAGGGCTGCGAGCTGACCCACCGCAACCTGCTGTTCGACACGATGACCTCGGCGGACGGCCTGCGCGCGATGTTCAACGAGGCCGGCGCGACGCTGCTGTTCCTGCCGCTGGCGCACGTTTTCGGCCGGGTCGTGCAGTGCGGTGCGATGCTGCACGGCACCCGGCTCGGGCACACCGCCGATGTGAAGAACCTGCTGCCGGATCTCGCCGTGTTCCGGCCGACGTTCCTGTTGTCGGTGCCGCGGGTGTTCGAGAAGGTCTACAACGGGGCCAAGCTGAAGGCGCACGCGGAAGGGCACGGCAAGATCTTCGACGCGGCCGAACTGACCGCGGTGGCGTACAGCGAGGCGCTGGACCGCGGCCGGGTGCCGGTCACGCTGAAGGCCAGGCACGCGGTCTTCGAGCGGCTGGTGTACGGGAAGCTGCGCGCCGCGCTCGGCGGCCAGTGCCGGTCCGCGATCTCCGGCGGGGCCCCGCTCGGCGCCCGGCTCGGCCACTTCTTCCGCGGCGTGGGCATCACCGTCTACGAGGGGTACGGGCTGACCGAGACCACCGCCGGCGCCTGCCTGAACCTGGAGGGTGCGCTGAAGGTCGGCACGGTGGGCCGGCCGCTGCCGGGCGTGTCGGTCCGGATCGCGGACGACGGCGAGATCCTGCTCCGCGGCGACAACGTGTTCCGTGGCTACTGGCACAACGAGACCGCCAGCACGGAGGCGCTGGACGGCGGCTGGTTCCACACCGGCGACATCGGCGAGATCGACTCGGACGGCTTCCTCAAGATCACCGGCCGGAAGAAGGAGCTGATCGTCACCGCCGCCGGTAAGAACGTCGCGCCGGCCGTGCTGGAGGACCGGCTGCGCGCGCACCCGCTGATCAGCCAGTGCATGGTGGTCGGCGATCAGCAGCCGTTCATCGGCTGCCTGGTGACGATCGACCCGGAAGCGTTCCCGGCCTGGAAGCAGGCGCACGGCAAGGCCGCCGACGCGACCGTCGGTGACCTGCGGGACGACGCCGACCTGCGGGCCGAGGTGCAGCTGGCGGTCGACGAGGCGAACCAGGCGGTGTCCCGGGCCGAGGCGATCCGCAAGTTCCGGATCCTGCCGAAGGACTTCACCGAGGAGGGCGGCGAGCTCACCCCCACGCTCAAGCTGAAGCGCTCCATCGTCAGCAAGGAATACGCCGACGAGGTCGCCGCAATCTACGCCTGATTTCCACGGGGCTCCGCCCCGTACCCCATCGGAGGTCAGGCCGGGGGCTCCTGCCCCCGTACGCCCACGACGTGGTTCCCGGGGCCTCCCCGCAAGCAGGCCGCCAACCGCCGGCCGCCGCACCGTGGGGGCTCCGGGGGGCTCGGCCCCCCGGGCTGGCATCGCGCCCGGTGTCCGACGGCGAAGCAGGCGGAACTACACCGGGCGCGTGCGGGGCTCCTGCCGGCGCTGGGTGACCCGGGAGATGTACCGCCGCTGGCCCTCGGTCAGGGTCAGCACGCGCCGGTTCTTCAGGTAGAAGTCCTGCCACGCCCGGTCCCGGAACTCCGGCGTGAGCTTGATTCGCTGCACCCCGCCATTCTGCCGGGGATATTCGACGGCTGTCGATACAACTGGGCGTGACATTGCTTACTGAGAGTCGCTCTCCCAGCCGAGCAGATCGACCAGCAGGCGGGCGATCGCGTCCGCGTGGGTGACCAGCGCCTCGATGCCCTCCGGCCGGTCCAGCCGGCTGGCCGGGTCGGTCGCCGAGGCGGACAGCACCGCGATGGCCCGGCCGACCGCGTTCAGCACCGGCACCGCGGCCACCACGGCCAGGTCGACGTACCGCTGCTGGCGGGCCGGCGGCAGGTCGGTGAGGCCCTGCAGGATCTCCTCGCCGCGCGCGGTCAGCCCCTCGGTGTCGCGCCAGGCCCGGCCGACCAGGCCCTGCCCGACCTGCCACCAGTCGGTGCCGCCGTGGCCGGTGCGGTCGGCCTCGAACGCCGGCACCAGCATCAGCCCGGTCTCGTCCGGCAGGTACAGGTGCAGGCTGGTGTCTTCAAGGGCGCCACCGGGGTGGGCCCGCATCCGCCGGATGAACAGGTCGGCGGCGGTGTACCGGGCCCGGCTGACCCGGTCTACCACCACCGCCGGGCCGGGCGGCGGGCCGGTCGGCACCACGGTGACCGGGCGGTCCGCGGCGGCGAAGCCGGCGGTGTCGTCGCCGCTGACGTAGATGTTCAGCGCGTCCACGCCGACCGCGCTGGCCGTGGCCACCTGGGTGAGCCGGGCCGAGACCACCGCCAGCTGGCCCTCCAGCAGCTCGCGGCGGTCCTCCTCGTTCTCCAGCCGGGATTCCTGGTCGTCCACCTTGCGGCGGAGGGTGAACAGCCCGGGCACGCCCAGCTCGGCCAGGTCGGCTGCCAGCAGCAGGAGGATGAACACGGCGTACCCGAGCACCAGCCCGTCGCTGGCCTGCGGCGCCCGGCAGGTGCGCACGACCGAGCCGCCGCTGGTCACCGCCTCGGAGCAGACCTGCGCGTGCCCGGCCGCGATGAAGCCGATCGCGACCAGCACCGCCACCATCGCCAGGCCGCGGCGGGCCCAGTCGACCCGGGTGGCCCGGGAATCCCGCCGGGTGCGGCTCTCCCGGATCGGCCGGCGCGGGTTGGGGTCGTCAACGGTCACGGCGCACACCATAGAGGCAGATACCGACAGCTTTCCGGTTGACTGGCGGGCCCGGTGTCAGCCGCGCAGCAGCGCGGTGAGGCGGGTGGCGAGGATGTCCCAGCGCCAGTCCCGCTCCACCCAGGCGCGGCCCTTCTCGCCCATGGCGCGGGCCGAGTCCGGGTCGGCCAGCAGGCCGGCCACCCGGTCGGCGATCGCCGGCACCGACCGGCCGTCCACCACGTGGCCGGTCTCGCCGTCGCGGACCGCGTCCGGGGCACCGCCGGACCGGCCGGCCACCACCGGCAGCCCGGTCGCGGACGCCTCCAGGTAGACGATGCCGAGCCCTTCCACGTCCAGCCCGCCGCGCCGGGTGCGGCACGGCATCGCGAAGACGTCGCCGGCCGCGTAGTGCGCCGGCAGTTCCGCCCACCGCACCGGCCCGGTGAACACCACGTCCGCACCGACCCCGGAGCTGGCGGCGAGCCGGCGCAGCTTGTCCAGGTACGGCCCGCCGCTGACGATCAGCAGCGCGGCCCCGGGCACCCGGCGGCGGATCAGCGGCAGGGCCCGGATCAGCGCGTCCTGGCCCTTGCGCGGCACCAGCCGGGAGACGCAGACCACGGTCGGCCGGGTGCCCAGGCCGTAGCGGCGGCGCACCTCGGCGCCGTCCACGGTCGGCGCGAACGCCTCGGTGTCCACGCCCGGCGGCAGCTGCACCAGCCGCGGGTGCGGCCCCAGCGCCGGCGCCAGCCGGGACCGGGTGTACTCGCCCAGGTAGGTCACGGCGTCCACGGTGGACCCGATCCGGCCCAGCAACTGCCGGGCGGCGGGCAGCGCGGCCCAGCCCACCTCGTGCCCGTGCGTGGACGCGACGAACCGGTCCACCCCGGCCGTGCGCAGCCCGCTGGCCAGCAGCGCCAGCGGGGCGGCCGCGCCGAACCAGACCGTCGTGCAGCCCTCCGCGCGGGCGATCGCGCGGGCCCGGCGCAGCACGGTCGGCACCGGCAGCATCAGGCTGGTCGGGTGCCGCACCACCGGGAACGGCTGGGCCGCGTCGAACTCCGCCGCGCCGGGCCAGGCCGGCGCGTAGACCACCACGGAACCGGCCGGCTGCCGGACCAGCAACGAGTGCACGTACGCCTGGATGCCGCCGGCCCGGGGCGGGAAGTCGTTGGTCACCACCAGCGTGCGGACCCCGCTGGCCGGGCTCGGGCCGGCCGACGGCGGGCCGGCCGGGGGCGGGCCGGTCACGAGAACTCGGCCTGCACCGACCGCTTCCACTGCGCCACGAACTGTGCGGTGGACAGGTGCAGGTAGCGGCGCAGCGCCGAGTCGACCGCGGCCGGGCCGGGGCCCGCGGTGGTGCCGACGGTGCGGTAGAAGCGGACCAGCCCGGGCAGCCCGATCCGCCCGGCGATCAGCCGGCAGGCCGTCCAGGCCTCCTCGTACGCGACCGCCAGCCGCGGCGAGTCGCCGTGGAAGTCCCGGTCGGCCGGCAGCTTGCCGGGCCAGGCGTGGCGCCGCAGCAGCGTGCTCAGGTCCTGCCCGATCACGCCGGCGGTCACCCCACTGTCCCGGTAGCCGACGAAGTCGGCGAAGCCCTCGACCAGCCAGGTCGGCATGCCGGCGCCGGTCACCCCGCGGGACGCGACATGGGTGATCTCGTGCTGCAGCACGATCCGGCGGCCGAGCGAGCCGAGCCGGTCCAGGTTCGCCGGGTTGAGCACCACCCGCTGGCCGCGGGCCGTGCCGGTGGTCGCGTCGACGTAGTCGGCGATGGACACCGCCGCGATCCTGGCCAGCGCGAACTGCTCACCGACCAGCGCGGCCAGCTCCCGGTTGCCGTCCGGGATGAGGACCGCGAGCTGGCGCGGCCAGGCCGGGCCCCAGACCGCGGTCACCCGCGGCACCGCCGCGTCCACCGTGTTCGCGAACGCCGGCATCCGGCTCGCGTTGGCCGGGTGGGCCAGGATCAGGCTGGACCGCCCGCGCAGCGCCAGCACCCGGCCGAAGTCCCACATGCCGCGCCAGGTGTGGCCGCCGTCGGCCACCGCGTCGGTGTCGGCGGCGAGATACCAGCGGCTGCCGCGCTGCACGAACGTCAGCACCTGCGGCCGGTCGGTCGGCTGCCGGTCCACCACCTTGAGCCCGTACCGCAGGGTGACCGACGGCAGCCAGACGTTCGCGGCGCCGTACCGGCGGCCGGCGGCCGGGGTGAGCTGCCGGCTGACGACCGGGTCCAGCAGGTACTGCCAGGACGCCAGCGGCACGGCCTTGAGGTTGTCGAACAGCGCCGCCTGCTTGGCCCGGAACGCCGTCGCGGCCGGGTCGATGCCGGCGAGCCAGCCGGCCCGGTCCCGGGCGATCAGCGCGCGGGCCCGCCGGTCCAGCAGGGTGCGGACGGCCGTCTCGCGGCCGGCTTCGGTGCCGGGTACCGGGGCCGGGTCGACCCGCGGCCCGAGCGTGCTGGCAACCGGCCCGGTCGCCATCCAGTCGGCACGACCCACCCGGGGCAGCGCCGCCACTCCGGCGCACACCTCGCCGACCGCGACGACCGCCAGCACCGCGGCCAGCCACCGCCGACCGGACCGGAGCGGACCGGCGTTACGGCCCGCTCCGGTCATCACAGAAGGCATCGTACGGGCGCGTCAGAGCGTCAGCGCGACCGTGGATGTTGTGATCGGGGAGTCAGCCGACCCGGGTGGCGCCGACGTACGGGAAGCTGTCGATGGCGGCCACCTGCACCGGCACCCCGTAGGTGGAGGCGTGCACCATCTGGGTGTTGTTGATGGCCAGGCCCACGTGGTGGATCGGGCTGTAGAAGAAGACCAGGTCGCCGGCCCGTACCTCGCCCCGGGAGACGTGCGTCCCGACGCCGTACTGGCCGCTGCTGGAGTGCGGCAGGCCGACCCCGGCGACCGACCACGCGTCCATCGTCAGGCCGGAGCAGTCGAACGCGCTCGGCCCGGCGGCCCCCCAGGAGTACGGGTCGCCACGCTGGGCCAGCGCCTGCTGTACCGCTTTGAGCGCGGCCGGGCTGGCCGGCCCGACGCTCACCGGCGAGCGTGGGTCACCGCGGGAGCCGCGGCCGCCCGGGTCGGCCACCGCGTTCCGGTCGGCCAGGCTGAGCCGGGACAGCACCGTCTGCAGCGCGACCTTCCGCTTGGCCAGGTCGGCCTTCTTGACCGCGATGTCGCGTTCCACCTTCTTGGCCGCGGTCAGCGCCGTCTGGGCCGCCGTCTGCGCCTTCAGCGCGGCGACCCGCACGGTGGCCACCTTGCGGAGCACGGCGGCGCGCCGGGTGGCGATCACGTTCAGCGCGCTCATCTGGTCCATGAACTCGCGCGGCGACCCGCTGGTCAGCATCAGCGTGAACTGGCTGAACGGCACGGTCTTGTAGACGCCCGAGATCACGTGCTTGACCTGCCCGGCCAGCGCCGCGTACTGCGCCTGGATGACCCGGGCCTGCCGGTCGGCCGCCTGGTACGTCTTCAGCCGCTTGGCCAGGATCACCCGCGCGTCGTTGTACTGCTCGGCGACGATCTCAGCCTGCGAACTGAGCGCGCCGAGCTGGGCCCGCGCGTCCGCCACGGTGGTCGGGGCGGGCGGCGTCGCCTCACTCACCGCCGGGAGCCCGGCGAGGGCGGCGGCGGTCAGGGCCAGCACGGTCAGGGGGCGGAGCAACCAAGAGGTCGATCGCGGGGACGCCACCGAGGCGGCACTCCTTGTCTTCCGTTGACCGCCTACCGGGTTAGCTGACGGGTTCGGGCTGGAAGCCGCCCTACGGTACGGAGTACCGATTCACCCCACGACACACCTGGTGGGTCCCCGGCTCGACACCCGAGGGGGGTTCGGGCGCCGATTCGGCGGTGGCCGTCCGGTGCTCCCCGGGGGTAGGTAGCAGACTGCCGGAATTGGCCGGCCCGAAGATTACGGCCGTCACGCAGCCATCACCAATCGCTTGAACCGCGTTTCCCCAAGTCCACCCTTCTGGGCTAATGATCTCTTACCGGGGGTGGGAGGGCCGCTACGCGACGTGTGTACGGCGCCGTAGGGCGTCACCCTGTCCAGCTACCAGTCGCAGCGGTGGTACCAGCCCGCCGTCGGCCAGCGCGGCGATCGCCTGGCGCTCGGTGTCGTCCAATTGAACGCCCTCCGGAGGCGCCCCCAGCAGGACCGTGACTACACAGTCACCGCAGGCAAGCCCGCGGACCGCGCACCCGTCGCAGTCGATGACCATTGCCGTACTCCCTTCCGGATCGGTTGACCTCATTCATCGCCCCGCCCCGGCGGCGCCACCGCGGCTGGACGAGAACGACGTTAGGCAGGGGGTACGACAAATTTGTCGGGACCGCTCAGCCGCGGTCCAGGCTGGACTGGTCAGCCGCGGTCCAGGCTGGACTGGTCAACCGCGGTCCAGGCTGGACTGGTCAACCGCGGTCCAGGCTGGACTGGTCAACCGCGGTCGAGGCGGCGGAGCAGGACGGCGGACGGGACCGGGTAGACACCCGGCCGCTGCACGCCCTCGGCCACCTCACGGTCGGTGGACACGACCACCACCGGGCGGCCCACCGGCTCGGCGGCGACCAGCCGGCGGATCAGATCGTCGGCGGTCTCCCCCGGCGCGCTGAACAACACCCGCACCCCGCGCGGCGCCGGCGGCGCGACCGGCGGCCGGGCGGCACCGTCGAAGACGCAGGAGACCTCGGCCCGGGTCCGCGCGGCCAGCGCGCCGAGGCCCTGCACCAGCCGGTTGCGCTGGGCGGCCAGCGGCTGCTCGCCATAACCGGACTTGGTCACGTTGTAGCCGTCCACGACCAGGTGCACCCGGGGTAGGGCGAGCAGCCGGTCCAGCCGGTCCGGGTCGTCGCCGCGGGCGCCGGGCCGATCGTGGCCGGGGATGACCGCGCTGACCGCGTCGGCCGGCCGCTCGTCGGTCGGGGTCAGCGCGAGCTCGCGGCGCAGCCCCTGCACGGCGCCAGCGACCGTGTCCAGCAGCAGCCAGAGCCTCGCCTCGTCGGCCTGCCGGGAGTCCTTCGCGGCGCGCCGGGCCGACTCGACCGCGTCCTCCGCCTCGGCCAGCCGCTGCCGCAGCCGGCGCACCTCGGCATGCGTGCTCGACTCCGCCGCCGCGGCCCGGCGGCGCTCCTCGGCCAGCGCCTCGTCGGCGGCCACCCGGGCCCGTTCCGCCGCCCGGCGCAGCCCGGTCTGCTCGCGCAACTGCTTGCGCAGCCCGGCCGCGTCCGCCTGCGCGGCCGCGGCGGCGGCCTGCAGCCGGGCCGCGTCGGTCGCCGCGGTCGCCCGGCGCGCGGTCACCTCCGCACGCAGCCGGGTCAGCTCCGCCTCGCGCTCCCGTACGTGCGCCCGCTCCGTCACCTCGCCCAGCGCCGCCCGGGCCCGCTCCACGTACCCCGGCCAGCCGGGCGCCCGCAGCAGGTACGCCGCGGCGGCCAGCTCCACCGGGTCGGCCGCGGCCGGCACCTCGCCGGTGCGTACCGCGTCGATGACCGCCGCCGTGGCCTGGTCGGCCTTGGTTGCGACGCCGAGCCGGAACGCCGCGTCCGCTGCCAGCGCGGCGGCCAGCGCCGTGCCGCCCAGCTTCGCCCGCTTCGCCGGGGTGAACCGGGCCACCGCCCGCAGCGCTGCCGGCACCTCGTCCGGCGCCAGCCGGCCGAGCGCGTCGGCGGCCAGCGCCACCACCCGCACCCGCACCGCCTCCGGCAGCGCCACGCCCTCCCCCGGCTCCGCCGAACCACCCGGCTCTGGCAAACCCGGCTCCGCCGAACCACCCGGCTCAGCCAAGCCAGCCGGCTCCGCCGAACCACCCGGCTCCGGCAAACCCGGCTCCGCCGAACCACCCGGCCCTGCCGAACCACCCGGCCCTGCCGAACCACCCGGCCCTGCCGAACCACCCGGCCCTGCCGAACCACCCGGCCCCGCCGAACCACCCGGCCCCGCCGAACCAGCCGGCCCTGCCGAACCGGCCGGCCCTGCCGAGCCGGCCGGCGGCGGCGGACCATCGGGGTGGTCTGCCGGGTCGGGCTGACCGGCGTCGATCGTGGCCGGACCGGGTTGGTCGGTGGCCGGACCGGCACCGGTCGCGCCGTTCTGGGCGGTCTCAGCGGGGGACGGATGATCCGCGTCGCTGACCGGACCGGCCTCGGGCGAACCCGCGTCCGCCCCAACCGCACCAGCCGCACCGGCCGGATCCGGCGACGTGGCCGGGTCGGGCGGCGGGGCGGCGGGCTTCGGGGGGCGGGCGGCGTGCCCGTTGGCGCCGTTCGGGCCGCTCGGGTCGGGCCCGGTGTCCGGGGGCGGGGCGGGGGCGGCGCCGTTGCCGGGGGCGGCGTGCAGGCCGTCCCGTGGTAAGCGGCGGAGAGTCACGGCCGGCCCCGGGAGCCGGCCCGGGCGGTCACGAGGCACCCGGACTGTCGGCCGGCACTCGGCCGAGCTCGGCGAACACGGCAGCGGTGTGTTCGCCGAGCCCGGGGGCCGGGGCCAGCGGGCGGGCCGGCAGGCCGGGCGCGGTCGGCCGCACCGGCAGCGCGCCGCCGCCCGGCAGCGGCTGGCTGCCGATGGTGCCGCGGGCCCGGGCGGCCGGGTCGGCCAGCGCCTCGGCCAGGTCGAGCACCGGGGTGACGCAGGCGTCGACGCCGGCGAACGCGGCGGCCCACTCGTCCCGGCCGCGGGTGGCGAAGACGGCGCCGATCCGCTCGACCAGCTCGGGCTGCCGGGCCGGGTCGAGGTGCCAGCCGGCCAGCTCGGCCAGCCCGAGCAGCGTGGCGTACCCGCCCGGGAGCAACCGCGACAGGTCGAGCACCCGGACCCCGTCCAGCGGCGCCGCGGTCACGAGGCGGCCCCCGGAGTGAGCATCGCAGCGAGCCCCGGCGAGCAGGCAGCGGAGCGCAGGGGGCCGCCGGGGTAGGCGGTCACGACCCGGCCGGACCCTGGTCAGCGGGGCCCGGAACGGGCGCCCCGGCCGCCGCGGCGGACTCGGCCGCGAAGGCCTCGGCGGCGGCGAGCGGGCGGGCGATCAGCTCCACCGCGTCGGGCCGGCCGCACCACCGGCAGCTGACCCGGTCGATGGTCTCGGTGACCACCTCGTGCTCCTCGACCGCGGCCGCGCCGGCCAGGTCGACGTGCACGTACTCGCGGGAGCGCACCGTCCGCTCGACGTCGAACCGGGTCAGGTTTCCGCACAGCGAGCAGCGCCAGCGGGTCTGCGCGGTGGGTGCGGGGACTGCGGGCACTGCGGCTCCTCGGCGGCGCGGTCGGCGGACACTCCCGAGGGTAGTGCTGCCGGCCGCACCGGGTGGCCGCTGTGGCCCGCAGTGCTCAGTCGAACGCGCTGAGCTGCTCGCGGTAGGCCGGGAGGAACTCGGCAAACCGCCCGTCCCAGCCGGCCAGGTCGAGGTCGGCCAGCGCGTCCAGGTGTGCCTGCCAGCCGGCGCCGTAGCCGGCCGCCTGGCCGCGGGGCAGCTGCCGGTGGTCGAGTACCAGCAGGGTGCCGTCGCCGGCCGGGGACAGCTCGATCCGCAGCACCGAGTCCGGCTCGCCCTCGAACGACCAGTCCAGTTCCAGCACCTTCGGCGGCTCGAACAGCCGGACCCGGCAGCGGGCGGTCTGGCTGGCGTCCCCGTCCCAGCGGAAGGTGAACTCGCCGCCCGGCTCCAGCCGCCCGTCGACGACCTCGGCCAGCCAGCGGGCCAGCCGCTCCGGCTCGGTCAGCGTGGTCCACAGCTCGGCCGGGCCGGCCGGGTAGTGCCGTTCGAACCGGACGGCGAACCGGCCGCCGTCGGCCCGGAGCACGCCGAACTCGTCTGTCATCCGGTTTCCCTCTCGTCAGTCGCCGGCGCGGTGCCGGCGTCGGTGCCGCTGCGGTCCGCGCCGGACCCGTCGAGACCGGCCGGGTCGGTGCCCGCGGCCCGGCGGGCGCGGCGTAGCTCGGTGTCCAGCGCGTCCAGCCGCTGCGCCCAGAACAGCCGGTACCGGGCCAGCCACTGCTCCACCTCGGCCAGCGGCGCCGGGTCGACCGAGTAGAGCCGGCGCTGGCCGTCGCCGCGGGCCCGGACCAGCCCGGCGGCACGCAGCACCCGCAGGTGCCGGGACACGCCGGGCCGGCTGATCGCGAACTCGCCGGCGAGGTCGCCGGCCGACCGCTCACCGCCGGCGAGCAGCTCCAGGATGCGGCGCCGGGTCGGGTCGGCCAGCGCCTCGAAGACGGCCATCCGAGATATGTAACAAGGAACTTACGTAAGCGTCAAGTTACGCATCTACGGCGGCGTGGCGGCGCCGGTTTTGTCGGTGGCCGCGCTTACGGTCCGGGCATGACCACCGCCGGGACGCCACCGCGCCCGGGCCCGGCACCCGGCCGGGCGCCGGCCCGCCCGGTCTACGTCCAGCAGGCGTTCGACGAGCTGGGCGAGCCGCTGCGGGACGTCACGTTCGTCGTGGTCGACCTGGAGACCACCGGCGGCTCCCCGGACGACTCGGCGATCACCGAGATCGGCGCGGTCAAGGTGCGCGGCGGCGAGGTGCTCGGCGAGTTCCAGACGCTGGTCAACCCGGTGCACGGCATCCCCCCGTTCGTCGCCGTGCTGACCGGGATCACCGACCTGATGGTGGCCGGCGCGCCGACGATCGGCGCGGTGCTGCCGGCTTTCCTCGAGTTCGCCCGCGGCGCCGTGCTGGTCGCCCACAACGCCCCGTTCGACGTGGGGTTCCTGAAGGCGGCCTGCGCCGAGCAGAGCCGGCCCTGGCCGGCGCACCGGGTGGTCGACACCGCGGTGCTGGCCCGCCGGGTGCTGGTCGCGGACGAGGTGCCCAACTGCAAGCTCAGCACGCTGGCCGGCTTCTTCCACGCCGCCACCACGCCGATCCACCGGGCGCTGGCCGACGCGCGGGCCACCGTGGACGTGCTGCACGGCCTGCTGGAGCGGGTCGGCTCGCTCGGCGTCCAGTCGCTCGACGAGCTGCGCGACTTCACCACCCAGGTCAGCGAGGCGCAGCGGCGCAAGCGCGGGATGGCCGACGGGCTGCCGCACGCCCCCGGGGTGTACGTCTTCCGCGACCAGACCGGTCGCCCGCTGTACGTCGGCACCAGCAAAGACCTGCGCACCCGGGTCCGGCAGTATTTCGTGGCCAGCGAGACCCGGTCCCGGATGGCCGAGATGATCGCCCTGGCCGACCGGGTCGACCCGATCGTCTGCGCGCATTCGCTCGAGGCCGAGGTGCGCGAGCTGCGGATGATCGCCGAGCACAAGCCGCCGTACAACCGCCGGTCCCGGCACCCGGAGCGGTCCACCTGGCTGCGGCTGACCATCGAGCCGTACCCCAGGCTGGCGATCGTCCGCCGGGTCGGCGCGGACGGGGCCGCCTACCTGGGCCCGTTCGGGTCCCGGCAGGCGGCCGAACGGGCCGCGTCGGCGGTGTACGACGCGGTGCCGCTGCGGCAGTGCAGCCCGCGGCTGCCGGCGCACGGGGGCGGCTCCGCCTGCGTGCTGGCCGAGCTGGGCCGGTGTGGCGCGCCGTGCGAGGGCCGGGTCAGCCCGGCCGAATACGCCACCCACGCCGACCTGTTCCGGGCCGCCGTCTCCGGCGACCCGCGGCCGCTGGTGGCGCCGCTGCTGCGCCGGATCCGGGTGCTCGCCACCGCCGGCCGGTACGAGCAGGCCGCGATCGTCCGGGACCGGTTGACCACGCTGGTCCGCGCCTGCGCCCGGATCCAGCGGCTGGTCGCGCTGGCCGCCATCGAACACCTGGTCGCGGCCCGGCCGGACGGCGCCGGCGGCTGGCAGCTGTCCGTGATCCGGCGCGGCCGGCTGGTCGCCGCCGGGGTGGCCGCCCGCGGCGTCCCGCCGATGCCGGTGGTCGAGGCGCTGATCGCCACCGCCGAATCGGTGCTGCCGGGCCTCGGCCCGCTGCCGGCGGCCACCGTCGGCGAGACCGAGCGCATCCTGCACTGGCTGGAGGAGCCCGGCACCCGGCTGGTGGAGATGACAGGTGGCTGGGCGTCCCCGGCCTACGGAGCCGGCGGCCTGCGCGACATCCTGCGCGGCCCGCCGCCCGGCGACCCCGACCCGTTCGCCGACCGCCGCGGGCTGCGCCCCAGCTCCCGGCCCGCCCGCGGCCGCCCCGGTGCCAGAGTTGGCGGCCATGGCCTAGCATCACGGGCGTGATCACCGCGATTGTCATGGTCACCGTCGAGACCGACCAGATCCCGGAGGTGGCGCAAGCCATCGCCGACATCGACGGGGTCAGCGAGGTCTACTCGGTGGCCGGGCATGTCGACCTGATCGCCATCGTCCGGGTGCGCGAGTTCGACCAAGTGGCCGACGTGATCGCCGGCAGGATCGACAAGGTCAACGGCGTGCTGGATACCGAGACCAACATCGCCTTCCGGGCCTACTCCCGGCACGATCTCGAAGCCGCCTTCGCCATCGGCTTCGACGACCCGGTCTAAGCCGGGCCGGGACGGCCTCGGCCGGAACCTGCTCGCACAGAACGCTCGCCGGCTCGGCCGTCATGCTGGCCGCGGGGGCCGAGCCCCCGCGGACCCCACGGTGCGGCGGCCGCCGGATCGCACGCGGCACCGGCCGCTGCCCGGACGGCCGGGTCGGTCAGCGGGCTAGTTCTTTGCGGATCTGTTGGCTGACGGCGCGCCAGCGGTCCAGGGCGTCGGCGGCGGCACCGCTGTCGATCGCCTCGGCGGCGCGGGTCATCCCGGTCCGCAGCGCGGCGTCCAGGCCGCCGGTCAACCGGTCGTAGACGGCCAGCGCGACGCCGGCGTTCAGCAGCACCGCGTCCCGCACCGGGCCGCGCTCGCCGGCCAGCAGGGCCCGGGCCACGGCCGCGTTGTGCGCCGCGTCCGCGCCGCGCAGCGCCGCCGGGTCGGCCGGTGCGATGCCCAGGTCGGCCGGGTCGATCCGGGCCTGGACGACCTCGCCGGCGAGCACCGCCCAGACCCGGGAGGTGGTGGTCGTGGTGAGCTCGTCCAGCCCGTCGTCGCCGTGGAAGACCGCCGCGGTGATCCCGCGCTCGGCCAGCACGGCGGCCATCACCGGCGCCATCCGCGGGTCCGCGCAGCCGACCGCCTGCGCGGTCGGCCGGGCCGGGTTGGTCAGCGGGCCGAGGAAGTTGAACGCGGTCGGCACGCCCAACTCCCGCCGCGGCCCGGAGGCGTGCCGGAAGCCGGGGTGGAAGACCGGGGCGAAACAGAACCCGATGCCGGCCTCGTCCACGCACCGGGTCACCCCGGGGCCGGGCAGGTCGATCACCACGCCGAGAGCCTCGAGCAGGTCAGCCGAGCCGCAGGCGGACGACGCGGCCCGGTTGCCGTGCTTGGCCACCCGGGCGCCCGCGCCGGCCGCGACCAGTGCCGACATCGTCGAGATGTTCACCGTGTGGCTGCGGTCCCCGCCGGTACCGACCACGTCCAGGGTCGGGCCGGGCACGTCCACCGGCGCGGCGTTGGCCAGCATCGTCGCGGCCAGCCCGCTCAGCTCGGCCGGGCTCTCCCCCTTCGCCCGCAGCAGCACCGCGAACGCGGCGGTCTGGGTCGGGGCGGCCTGCCCGGACATGATCTCGGCCATCGCCCAGGCGGTGTCGGTCGCGGCCAGCGGATCGCCGCGCAGCAATGTCGCCAACAACCCGGGCCACGTCGGGCCGCCCTGGTCGCTCACGGTGCCCGCTCCCCCGGCCTAGCGGGTGGCCGGGAGACCGGCGGCGCGGTTGCGCAGCAGACCGGCGACGACCTCGGCGGCGGTGATCGGGTCCAGCGGCCGGGTCAGCGTGGCGTCGGCCAGCGACCAGGTGGCCAGCCAGCGGTCGTCCGCGCGGGCCAGCAGCACGCAGATCGCCGGGCAGTCGGTGATCTCGTTCTTCAACTGCCGGCTGATGCCCATCCCGCCGGTCGGTTGCGCCTCGCCGTCCAGCACAGCCACGTCCACCCCGCCGGCGTCGATCCGGGCGACGACCTCGCCGCCGGTGGAGCACTCGACGTACTCGATCCGGCCGAGGTCCGGGGCCGGCCGGCGGCCGACGGCCGAGCGCACCCGTTCCCGTACCGCCGGGTCATGGCTGAACACCAGGACGGTCTGGGGCTGGGCGGTCGCGGCGCACATTGGTGGTCTCCCCAGCGGTCGGCGGGCGCAATGCGGTCTGAATCGTAGGGCATCGTCCCACCCCGCCCCGGCCGGGAAGTCGCCGGCCCGCGCCCGGCACACCGGCAAGCCCGCCGGCGGGAACGCCGGCGGCGTGGAACCCGGGCGGCGCCACCCCGACCGG
The DNA here is from genome assembly GCA_963714145.1 of uncultured Actinomycetota bacterium. Classification (GTDB taxonomy): domain Bacteria; phylum Actinomycetota; class Actinomycetes; order Mycobacteriales; family CADCTP01; genus JBBWZH01. The sequence continues at coordinate 3,080,112 of OY970235.1, forward strand.
TCAGGCCATGCCGGGCCGGGGCTACCCCCGGGCGCCGGCAGCCCGGATCACCGTCGCGGCCAATGCTCGGGACGGCGGGACGCGCTCGTCGAGTGCACGAAACAGTTCGGCCCGGGGTTGTACGCCGAGAGGCGCTCCCCGCAGACCGCACAGTGCCGCTCGGCAGTGGACACCTTCCGCACCGGGCGACGCGTAGCGCTGCCGGGGCGGGACCCTGCGACCACGGTTCCTCCGTCAGGCCTGCCGCTCCCCCGAGTGCGGCCCCGATCAGATCACGACACCGTAGGCCGGACGGCGCAGCGGGTCAACGGTCTGGACCACTGCTGTCCTGGCTGGCCCACCAGACCGGCATCGCCCCGGAGCCGGCGTCCACGCCATCATCCGGACCAATCCGGGCGGCCAGCCGGTCCAGTCGACGGTCCTCCCGGGCGGCCTCGCGCTCCGAGGCCCGCATCCACTGCACCGCGACCGCGCCGAGCAGCAGCAGGCCGACCAGATCCCCGGACGCCCACAGCAGCCCGCCGCCGACCCGCTGGTCGGACACCGGGTCGGACCAGCTCAGGTGCAGCGCGGTGTAGAAGTCGCCGGCGATCAGCGCCTGGCTGCCCATGATCGAGATACCCAGGATCGCGTGGAACGGCAGCGCTCCGAAGATCAGCAGGAAGCGCAGCGGGTGGGACACCTTGCCGGGCACCGGGTCCAGCCCGATCAGTGGCCAGAGGAACAGGCAGCCGACCACGACGAAGTGGACGTGCAGCAGTTCGTGCAGCCAGTCGTGCCGCAGCGTGGCCTCGTACCAGCCGCTGAAGTACAGGGCGAACGGGCTGCCGACGAACAGCGCCCAGCCGACCGGCGGGAAGGTGAGCAGCCTGGCCAGCCGGCTGTGCAGGGCGGCCAACAGCATCCCGCGCGACCGCGGCGGCAGGGTCCGCAGCGCAAGCGTGACCGGCGCGCCCAGGGCCAGGAACACCGGCGCGATCATCGACAGGATCATGTGCTGGGCCATGTGCGCGCTGAACAGCTTGTCGTCGTACGCGGCCAGCCCGGACATCGTCGCGAACGCGAGCGAGCCCAGCCCGCCGACCAGGAAGGAAACCGACCGCCAGCCGCTCCACCGGTCGCCGCGCTGCCAGAGCCGCCACTGCCCGGCCAGGTACAGCCCGGCCGCGAACAGCAGCAGCGCGGCCGGCACCGGATCGATCGTGGTCGCGGTCAGCACCCGGGCCACGGTGAACGGTGGCGTCAGCACGTCGCCGTACGGACCGTGGGCGAGTGGCAGGCCGGACACGGACATCACGGTAGGCCCCGGACCCGGAGGTGACCCCGGCCACCCCCGCCGACCTGCGCGGGGCCGTCCGGCGGGGGCTCCGACACGCCCTGTGACCCGGCCGAAGAAGGCGGGAGGGGCCGCGCCATAATGACGCCCGTGGCGACGGCGACCTTCGAAACGGGGAGAGTCCACTCGCTGACGCGGCCGAACATGGTCAGCGTCGGCACGATCGTGTGGCTCTCCAGCGAGCTGATGTTCTTCGCCGCGCTCTTCGCGATGTACTTCACCGTCCGGGCGGCACATCCGGACGACTGGCCGATGCACCCCACCGAGCTGAACCTGCCGTACGCGACGGTGTTCACGGTGGTCCTGGTGCTGTCCTCAGTGACCTGCCAGTGGGGTGTCTTCGCGGCTGAGCGCGGGGACGTGCATCGCCTCCGGCGTGTGGTTCACGATCTCGTTCCTGATGGGCCTGGTGTTCGTGCTCGGCCAGGCGAACGAGTACCGGAACCTGGTCCACGACGGCACCACGATCGCGTCGTCCGGCTACGGCTCGGTGTTCTTCCTCACCACCGGATTCCACGGCCTGCACGTCATCGGCGGCCTGATCGCGTTCATCTTCATGCTGCTGCGGTCCACCATGGGCCGGTTCACCCCGGCCCAGGCGACCAGCGCCATCGTCGTCTCCTACTACTGGCATTTCGTCGACGTGGTCTGGATCGGCCTGTTCGCGACGATCTACCTGATCCGCTAGGGGGCCCCGGTGGACGACGCGGTGGACGGCCCCGGCCCGGACGAGCCCAGCACAACCCCCGAAGCGACCCCGAAGGTGCCAGATATGACTGAGGCGTCCCCACCGGCACCGAAGCCGGGCAGGCCGGGGCCGGGCAGGCCGGGACGGCGGGGCCGGCTGCGCCGCCGGCTGTCCAGCACGGTCGCGCTCGGCATGACGCTGGTGGTGGTCGGCATCGGCTACGCGGCGATCGCCGCGGCCGCCACCCCGCACCGCAACGCGCAGGCCAGCTCCCAGAACGACCCGGTCGAGCTGCGCAAGGGCCGGCGGATCTACGAAGAGGGCTGCATCGCCTGCCACGGCGCGAACCTGCAGGGCGTCACCGACCGCGGCCCGTCGCTGCTGGGCGTCGGCCAGGCGGCGGCGTACTTCCAGGTCGTCACCGGCCGGATGCCGGCGAAGCGGCAGGAGGGGCAGGCGCCGCGCAAGCCACCGCAGTTCAACGCCGCGGACGCCGAGCAGGTGGCCGCGTACGTGCAGTCGGTCGGCGGCGGCCCGGAGATCCCGCAGGGCGACCTGCACGACGGCGACCTGGCCGAGGGCGGCGAGCTGTTCCGGCTGAACTGCGCGTCCTGCCACAACTTCGCCGCCCGCGGCGGCGCGCTGTCGGCCGGCAAGTCGGCGCCGAGCCTGGGCGACTCCAGCGACGAGGTCATCTACGCGGCGATGCTGAGCGGCCCGCAGAACATGCCGGTGTTCAGCGACAACCAGCTCAGCCCGGAGCAGAAGCGCGCGATCATCAACTACGTCCAGACCCTGAAGCAGACCGCCGACCCGGGCGGCAGCGGCATCGGCCGGCTCGGCCCGGTGCCGGAGGGCCTGGTCATCTGGGTGGTCGGGATCGGCCTGACGATGGTGGCCATTCTCTGGATCGGAGCCAAGTCGTGAGCGACCAGCAGACCCGCCCGGGGGCACCCGGCGGCGGAACCTGACCTGGACGCGATGTCCCCGCAAGAGCTGGCCGACTACGGCGCCGAGCTCGACGGCGTCCACATCGTGCACCGCCGGGACCGGTTCCCGGTGCCCGGTACCCGGGCCGAGAAGCGGGCCGAGCGCGGCGTCGCGGCCTGCTTCGTGCTGACCTTCCTGGCCTCGGTCGCGTTCATCGTGATCTACATCGCGGTGCCGTGGCAGTTCTCCATCACGGACAACTCCTACGCCTGGTACACCCCGCTGCTCGGGGTCACCATGGCGCTCGCGCTGGCCGGCATCGGCGTCGGCGCGGTGCTCTGGGCCAAGTGGCTGATGCCCGATGAGGAGGCCGTCGCAGGACCGGCACGACGGCTTCTCCGACGAGGTCGACACCAAGGCCACCGCGGCCGCCCTGGTGTCCGGCCTGGAGATGACCGGGCTGGGCCGCCGGTCGGTGCTGAAGCGCTCGCTCGGGTTGGGTGTCGGCGCGCTCGGCGCGCTGGCGGTGGTGCCGCTGGTCGGTGGCCTGATCAAGAAACCGCGCGGCGAGCTGTTCAGCACCCCGTGGAAGGACGGCGTGCGCCTGGTCACGGTCGACGGCCGGCCGGTGCGCCCGTCCGACATGGAGCCGGGCGCGCTGCAGACGGTGTTCCCGGGCGTGCCCGGCGGCATCAAGGCCCCGGACGGCGCGACCATGCTGATCCGGCTGCGGGCCGACCAGAAGGTGACGCACCGCCCCGGCCAGGAGGACTTCGGCTGGGAGGACTACGTCGCCTACTCGAAGATCTGCACGCACGCCGGCTGCCCGGTCTCGCTGTACGAGCAGCAGACCGGCCGCATCCTCTGCCCCTGCCACCAGTCACAGTTCCTGGTCACCCGGGACGCCACGCCGGTCTTCGGCCCGGCCGCCCGGCCGCTGCCCGCGTTGGCGATCACCGTGGACGGCGACGGATACTTCGTGGCACGAGGCGATTACCGGGAACCCATCGGGCCCAGCTTCTGGGAGCGTCCCTAATGGCGGTCAAGACCGGCACACCCGCGGAGCGCGCGGCCAACTGGACCGACGAGCGGCTGACCATCGCCGGGCCGATCCGGCGCCAGCTGAACAAGGTCTTCCCCGACCACTGGTCGTTCATGATGGGCGAGATCGCGCTCTACTCGTTCATCATCCTGCTGCTCACCGGCACCTACCTGACGTTCTTCTTCGACCCGTCGATGGGCGAGGTCGCCTACAACGGCAGCTACACGCCGCTGCACGGCATCGAGATGTCCCGCGCGTACAGCTCGACGCTGAAGCTGTCCTTCGACGTGCGCGGCGGCCTGGTCATCCGGCAGATCCACCACTGGGCGGCGCTGCTGTTCGTCGCCTCGCTGACCGTGCACATGTTCCGGGTGTTCTTCACCGGCGCGTTCCGCAAGCCGCGCGAGCTGAACTGGCTGGTCGGCATCGGGCTGCTGACGATGGCGATCGGCGAGGGGCTGACCGGCTACTCGCTGCCGGACGACCTGCTGTCCGGCACCGGCCTGCGGATCATCAACGCGATCATCATGTCGATCCCGGTGATCGGCACCTGGACGGCGTTCGCGGTGTTCGGCGGTGACTTCCCGGGCACCGAGATCATCGGCCGGTTCTACATCATCCACGTGCTGCTGATACCGGGGATCATCCTGGCGTTGATCGCGCTGCACCTGGCCCTGGTGGTGCGGCAGAAGCACACCCAGTTCCCCGGTCCGGGGCGGACCGAGCGCAACGTCGTCGGCGAGCGGGTCTTCCCGATCTACGGGGCCAAGGCCGGCGGGTTCTTCGCGCTGGTCTTCGCCATCCTGGCGCTGCTCGGCGGCCTGTTCCAGGTCAACCCGATCTGGTTGTACGGCCCGTACAACCCGTCCCAGGTCAGCGCCGGCTCCCAGCCGGACTGGTACGTCGGCTTCCTGGACGGCTCGACCCGGTTGTTCCCGTCCTGGGAGATCCGGCTCTGGGACCACACGCTCTCGCCGCTGGTCTGGCCGGCGATCGTGATGCCCGGGATCCTGTTCACGCTGCTGGCGATGTACCCGTTCATCGAGGCCCGGCTGACCGGTGACACCGCCCGGCACAACCTCCTGCAGCGGCCCCGCGACGTGCCGGTACGCACCGCGCTGGGCGCCATGGCGATCGGGTTCTACCTGGTGCTCTGGATCTCCGGCGGCAACGACGTGATCGCCGCCAAGTTCGACATCAGCCTGAACGCGATGACCTGGATCGGCCGCATCGGCGTGATCGTGGTGCCGCCCATCGCCTACCTGGTCGCGTACCGGATCTGCCTGGGCCTGCAACGGCACGACCGCGAGGTGCTGGAGCACGGGGTCGAGACGGGCATCATCAAACGGCTGCCGAACGGCGCGTACATCGAGGTCCACCAGCCACTCGGCCCGGTGGACGAGCACGGCCACGGCGTTCTGCAGTACGCCGCCACCCCGATCCCGAAGAAACTGAACCGGGTGGCCGGCGCCAGCCGCCGCGTCCGCGGCTTCTTCGCCCCCATCGAGGAACCGCCGCCGCCGGACGAGCTCGAGACCGACACCCACCGCGAACTGGCCGGCCGCCCAGCCGACCCCCGCCCCTAACCACCGCAGGCGGGGCGCCGCCACCAATTTGACAGGCGCCCCGCCAAAGATGCATACTTGCATCACTGCTCCCCGCCGTCCGGCCGCGGATACGTCCCCGGTTGCACTGGCGGGGATTATTATTTCTTTACTCGAAGGAGTTTGCGCGGTGGCGGCGCGCGTCGTTGTCTTCATTGATTACCAAAATGTCTACCGCAATGCTCGAACGCTTTTCCATGGTGACGCTGGTCGGCACCATGACGGCCAGATAAGTCCACTCCCTCTTGCTCAACATCTGGCGGAGGACAGCCCGTTCGACCGTGAACTGCGCGAGGTGCGCGTCTACCGCGGCCAGCCGGACGCCACCCGCGATCCGAAGGGCTACTCGGCCAGCCGTCACCAGCACACGGCGTGGGCGCATCCGCAGGTGGCGTTGATCCTGCGAACCCTGCTGTACCCACGCGGCTGGCCGCATACCTCCGCGCCGGGCGAACGCCCACAGGAGAAGGGGATCGACGTAGCCCTCGCGATCGATTTCGCGCTCATGGCCGTACGCGATGAGTACGACGTGGGAATTCTGATGTCGACCGACACCGACTTGAAGCCCGCGCTGGAAGTAGTCTCGTCCATGACCAATACCGGCGGCCCGCGCGCGGAAGTCGCCGCCTGGAGCGGTGCCAACCGACACAGCCCTCGACTGAGCATCGCCGGCCGCGCGCTGTGGTGCCACTGGCTCGACAAGTCCGCGTACGAACGCGTCCGGGACCCGACCGACTATTCCTGACGGCTGGAGCCGCTACGCCGCGGGACCTGCAGTAGCGGCCCGTCCCGGCTGGACGGGCCGCTGGCATCTGGAACGGGCTGGCTAGTGCCGCGTCAGGCAACGTTGGGTAGGTAATCCGGCGGGAACCTCGTACCTAGCTGCTTGAGGAAGCCGAGAAACTCCCGCCACCGCTTGCGATCCCGGAACCGGTAGAACAGCTCGCCGCTGGCCAGATCCAGCGCGGCGAACAGGTGCCGCACGCCGCCGGTTCGGGTGTAGGTGGCCCGCCGCCGAGCCGGCCGGCCCACCGGGAACCAGCCCCGGCCCGGGCGCGGCTGGAGGTTGAGCGGGCCGAACTCATCGACGCAGATCACCCGCCCGTCGGCCGGCGGCCGGTCGTAGAGGGCCAGGATGCGAGCCATCTTGGCGGCGAAGTCCGGGTCACGGCTGGCCTTCCACGTCTTGGTCGCCTGCCACCGGATCCCGGCGTCGTGCAGGATCTGCCGGACCGTCTCGGTGCTGATCTCGACCCGCTCGCGGGCGGCCAGGTGCTCGACCAACTTGGCCAGGCTCCACGTCGTGAACGGCAGACCCAGCCGGACCGGCGGAGCCTTGGCCGTCCGGCAGATCAACTCCCGGACCGCGGGGCCGAACCGGCGCGGCCGGCCCCCGCTCCATTTTGGGTCCAACGCCGCGAACCCCGAGGCGTTGAACGCGTGGATCACCTCCCGCGCGTACTCCGCCGTGGCCGCGAACATCGCCGCCGCCTCAACCGCACTCCGACCCTGGAACGAAGCCAGCACGATCCCCGCCCGACGCAACCGGACCCGATCCCGCGCCGTCCGCGTGATCCTCACCAACCGCTGCGCCTCAACCGGGTCCAGCGCACGCACGAACACCTCAGGCTGACGAGCCATCACCACCTCCAGCCCGACAGCCTCCCGACCCCGGCCCGGCGGATCAACCCGACACGATTACACCGCCAACGTTTCCTGACGCGGCACTAGATCGTGGGTGAGGTGTGGCCTCGGGTGTAGTACTCGAAGAGGAGGCCGCCGACGGTGGCCATGATGAGCGCGAAGGCGATCACCAGGAGCCAGATCTCCCAGAAGGCGAGCGCGAGGCCGCTGACCGCGGCCGACAGCGCGATGCCGAGCGGCCAGTAGCTGCCCGGGCTGAAGAAGCCCAGCTCGCCGGCGCCCTCGGCGATGTCGGCGTCCGGGCGGTCCTCCGGGCGCGGGTCGATCCGGCGGGCGACGAACGCGAAGTAGCTGCCGACGATCAGCGCCAGCCCGCCGGACAGCGCCAGTGCGGTGGTGCCGGCGACCTCGACGTGACCGGTCGCGCTGTCGCCCGCCGTCCAGACGCCGTACAGGATGCTGGCGCCGAACAGGAACGCGGCGACGCCGAGGAAGATCCTGGCTTCGATCCTCACCGGGTGCCTCCCTGCCCGTGGCTGGTCGCCGCCTGCGGCTGCTGCGAGGGCGCCCGGTTGGCCCGGCTGGTGTCGAACGGGTAGGTCGTGGTCGCCTCGGGCGCCTGCCCGATCGCGGTCAGCGCCTTGCTCTGCCGGTCCTGGTCGGCGTTGCCGAACCGCTGCAGCGCCGAAAGGTAGCGCTGGTAGTCCTCCGGGCTGACCACCCGCACTTCGAAGTTCATCTGCGAGTGGTAGGTGCCGCAGAGTTCCGCGCAGTGCCCGACGTACGAGCCGGTCTGGGTCGCGGTGACCTCGAACGTGTTCACCTGGGTGCCGGGGAACACGTCCCGCTTGAACAGGAACTCGGGCACCCAGAACGAGTGGACCACGTCGCTCGCCCGCTCGATGAACTGCACCTTCTTACCGACCGGGATCACCAGGATCGGGATCTCCGTGGTGGTGCCGATCGTGTAGAGGAACTCGTTGGTCTGGGTGTCACGCATGTCGGTGTAGTCGAACTCCCAGTTCCACTGGAAACCGACCACGGTGATGTGCGCGTCCGGGTTCGCGCTGACCTTGGTGATGTTGTTCTGGGTGATCGCGGTGTAGTAGAAGAGCACCGCGATGATCAGGAACGGCAGCACCGTGTAGACGATCTCGATCGGCAGGTTGTATTTCGTCTGCTTCGGCAGCTCGTCGTCGCGCCGCCGGTAGACGATGACCACCCAGAAAATCATGCCCCAGACCAGCACGCCGACGGCCAGCGCGGCCACGCTGGACCAGGTCCACAGCACCCGCATCTCACGGGCCTGCTCGGTGACCCCGCGCGGCCAGCCGAAGCGGAGCTTGTCTTCCAGGTCGGCCCGGGAACAGCCGGCGGTCGCCAGCGCGACCAGCACGGCGAGCAGGCTCAGCCGTACGTACCGACCCGATTGACGACCCACGTCCCGCGCCTCCACACGCCTGCGATGACCCGCGCCACCGGAGTACCTGACGTCCGGGGCGAAGATTACTCGACCTGGCCTTTCGCACCCGGCGCGGGTACCCGTGTCGCCGGGTAGCGTGGTCGCCGTGCCCGCCCAGGTGCCCGAGCCGGCGCGCGGCCCGGCGCCGCGGCCGGCGGCAGCGGCACCGACGTATCTGGACGCGGCGGCCGCCGCACCGCTGCACCCGGTCGCCCGGCAGGCGCTGCTGGCCGCGCTGGACGACGGCTGGGCCGATCCGGCCCGGCTCTACGGCGCGGCCCGGCGGTCCCGGCTGCTGCTGGACGGCGCCCGCGCGGCGGTGGCCGACTGCCTCGGCGCCCGGCCGGACGAGGTCAGCTTCACCGCGTCCGGGACACAGGCCGTGCACCTGGCCGTGCTCGGCGGGCTGGCCGGCCGGCGCCGGTCCGGCGACCGGTTGGTGCACAGCGCGGTCGAGCACTCCAGCGTGCTGCACGCGGCGGAGCGGCACGCCGCCGCCGGCGGTTCGGTCGAGTCGGTCCCGGTCGACCGGCTCGGCCGGGTCTCCCCGGCCGCGTTCGCCGCGGCGGTGGACCGTCCGGGCACCGCGCTGGCCAGCCTGATGTCGGCCAACCACGAGGTCGGGACGGTGCAGCCGGTGGCCGCCGCCGCGGCGGCGTGCGCCGGCGCCGGGGTGCCGCTGCACGTGGACGCGGCCCAGTCGGTCGGCCGGGTGCCGGTGCCGCCCGGCTGGTCGATGCTGACCGCCAGCGCGCACAAGTGGGGCGGCCCGCCCGGGGTCGGGGTGCTGGTGGTCCGCACCGGCACCCGCTGGGTCTCCCCGGTGCCGGCGGACGAGCGGGAAGGCGGCCGGGTGCCCGGCGCCGAGAACGTGCCGGCGATCGTGGCCGCCGCCGCCGCGCTGCGGGCCCGGCTGTCCGAAATGGACGCGGAGGCGGTCCGGCTGCGCCCGCTGGTCGACCTGATCCGCGGCCGCGTCGCGGCCACCGTCCCGGACGTGGAGGTGGTCGGCGACCCGACCGACCGGCTGCCGCACCTGGTCACCTTCTCCTGCCTGTACGTGGACGGTGAGGTGCTGCTGCACGAGCTGGACCGGCTCGGTTTCGCGGTCTCGTCCGGCTCGTCCTGCACCTCGTCCACGCTGACGCCGTCGCACGTGCTGGCGGCGATGGGCGTGCTCTCGCACGGCAACGTCCGGGTCTCGCTGCACCGGGACAGCACCGAGGCGGACGTGCGACCGCTTCCTGGCCGTGCTGCCGGGTGTGGTCGCCGAGCTGCGCGCCGCCGCCGGCGTCACCGGCCTGTGACCACGCCCGAGCCCGCGCTCGTCCTGGACTGCCTGGGGCGGCGGTGCCCGCTGCCGGTGATCGAGCTGGCCCGGCGGATCGACGCGGTCGAGCCGGGAGCGGTGATCGGGGTGCTCGCGGACGACCCGGCCGCCCGCCTCGACATCCCGGCCTGGTGCCGGATGCGCCAGCAGGAGTACCTGGGCGAGGCCGAGGCGCCCGGCGGCCCGCTCTACCTGATCCGCCGCACCCCCGCGTGACCATTTCGGCGCCATGCGTGAACGTGCGGGGCGCCGGGCCGAGGCACCCCCGCGGACGGGTAATACTGGTGCGGACCTCTCGTCGACCGATCGGATGTGAGCCTTCCGTGTGTGGCCTGTTCGGCTACCTGTCCAACGACGGCACCGCGAAGGAGCTCCGCGACGACATCGCGGCCGCGCTCGAACTGGCCCGGCACCGCGGCCCGGATGAGGGCGGCACCCAGGGCGACGCCGACACCGTGCTCGGCTTCCGCCGGCTCTCGATCATCGACCTGGACCGCAGCCACCAGCCGCTGCCGTACGACAACGGCCGGTACTGGATGCTCTTCAACGGCGAGATCTACAACTACCTGGAGCTGCGCGAGCGGCTCACCCGCGAGTTCGGCGCCGAGTTCGCCACCCAGGGCGACGGCGAGGCGATCGTCGCCGGCTACAAGTACCTGGGCGAGGAGATCGTCGACCACCTGCGTGGCATGTTCGCGTTCCTGATCTGGGACAGCGAGGAGCGGGTGCTGTTCGGCGCCCGCGACTGGTTCGGCATCAAGCCGATGTTCTACATGACCGACGAGCGCGGGTTCTTCTTCGGCTCGGAGAAGAAGTCGCTGCTGGCGCTCGGCCGTGGCGCCGAGGAGGAGCTCGACACCCGCGCGCTGCAGCACTACCTGACCCTGCAGTACGTCCCGGAGCCGGCGTCGATGCACCGGCGGATCCGGCGGATCGAGAGCGGCACCTCGTTCACCGTCCGTCCCGGTGGCCAGCTGGAGACCAGGCGCTATTTCAAGCCCACGTTCCCGGTGCGGCCGGCGGACGACCCGCAGCGCCGGTACGACGAGATCACCGCGGTCCTCGAGGACTCGGTGCGGATGCACATGCGGGCCGACGTGACGGTCGGCGCGTTCCTGTCCGGCGGCATCGACTCGACCGCGATCGCCGCGCTGGCCAAGCGGCACAACCCGGACCTGATCACCTTCACCGCCGGCTTCGAGCGGGAGGGCTACAGCGAGGTCGACGTCGCGGTGAAGTCGGCCGAGGCGATCGGCGTCCGGCACATCACCAAGGTCGTCTCGGCCGACGAGATGATGGAGACGCTGCCGCTGATCGTCTGGTACCTGGACGACCCGGTCGCCGACCCGGCCCTGGTCCCGCTCTACTTCATCGCCCGCGAGGCCCGCAAGCACGTGAAGGTGGTGCTCTCCGGCGAGGGCGCGGACGAGCTGTTCGGCGGCTACAACATCTACCGCGAGCCGCTGTCGCTGCGGCGGCTCAGCTCGCTGCCGGCGCCGGTCCGGGCCGGCCTGGCCGGTGTCTCGAAGCGGCTGCCCACCGGTATGCGCGGCAAGGACCTGCTCCGCCGCGGCGCGCTCCCGCTGGAGCAGCGCTACTACGGCAACGCCCGCATCTTCCGCGACGACGAGCTTGGCTTCCTGGCCACCCGCGACCCGGCCGTCTCGTTCCGCAACGTCACCGACCCGATCTACGCGGCCAGCTCCGGCTACGACGACGTGACCCGGATGCAGTACGTGGACCTGTTCACCTGGCTGCGCGGCGACATCCTGGTCAAGGCCGACAAGATGACGATGGCCAACTCGCTGGAGCTGCGGGTGCCGTTCCTGGACACCGAGGTGTTCCGGGTCGCCTCCACCCTGCCGGTCGAGCTGCGGATCACCCGCGACGCCAGCAAGGTCGCGCTCCGGCGGGCCCTGCGCGACATCATCCCGCCGCACGTGCTGGACCGGCGCAAGCTCGGCTTCCCGGTCCCGATCCGGGTCTGGCTCAAGGACGTCATGTACGACTGGGCCCGCGACATCATCACCAGCAGCCAGACCGAGCACCTGATCGACCGCCCGTACGCGCTGTCCCTGCTGGATGCGCACCGGGCCGGCCCGCACGACCACAGCCGCAAGCTCTGGACGCTGCTGGTCTTCATGGTCTGGCACGGCATCTTCGTCGAGGAGCGGATCAAGCCGGAGATCCCGGCCACCGTCTACCCGGTCAGCCTGTAGTTCCCGCCGGCCCCGCGGGCGCCACCTCGGCCCGCGGGGCCGGGCCGGCCCGCTCGGGCCGGGGAACCCGGACGGCCGGGCCGAGCAGGGCGAGGGTCAGCAGGCCGGCCACCAGGTAGAGGCAGGCCTGCCCGTCCAGCAGCGCGGTCAGGCCGACCCGGTCGCCGAGCAGCCCGCCCAGCAGCACGCCGACGCCACCCAGCGCCGCGCTGGTGGCCTCGGACGCGCCGGCGACCCGGCCCAGGTGGCTGGCCGGCGTGCTCGCCTGGGCCACCGTCAGCATCCCCGTCCCGAGGGCCATCGCCGGCACCCCGGCCAACACGAACAGCGCCACGTACAGGCCGAGCGCGGTGCTCACCGCGGGCGCGTTCCAGGTGGCCAGCAAGATCACGCCGATCGCGAGCAGCCCGTAGCCGAGCATCGCGGCCGGCCGCAGCCGCCGGCCCAGCCAGGCCAGCGCCAGCCCGCCGAGCACCGCGCCGATCGCCTGCACGCCGCGCAGCAGCCCCACCGCCGCGCCGTCCCCGTCCAGCCGGCGTTCCACGAACACCACGAACAGCACCAGGAACAGCCCCTGCGCGAGCTGCCCGATCCCGTTGGCCACGAACACGGTCAGCAGCGGGCGCGACCGCCGCACCACCAGCAGCCCGTCCAGCCAGCTCCGCAGGAACCCGCCCGCCGGCCCGGCCACCGCCGCCGGCCGCCGGACCCGCACCAGCGTCACCAGCGCGCCGGCCAGTACGAACGTGACCGCGTCCACCAGCACCACGCCGGGCAGCCCGCCGAGGTCGAACACCACCCCGCCGAGCGGCGAGCCGACCAGCCGGGCGGCGTTGTCGCCGACGCCGAGCAGCGCGTTGGCCGCCGGCAGCCGCTCGGCGCCCGCGATCACCGGTACCAGCGCGAACGAGGCCGGCCCGGTCAGCCGGGCGAGGCAGGACTGGGCCACCGCGACGGCAACGACGATCCACAGCTGGCCCCGCCCGGCCACGGCGAGCAGCGGCAGCAGCACCACGGCCTGCACCAGGTTGACCGTGATCAGCGTCCGGCGCGGGTCCCAGCGGTCCACCAGCACGCCGGCCACGCTGCCCAGCAGCAGCGCCGGCGCCAGCTCCGCGGCGAACACCGCCGAGGTGGCCAGCGTCGATCCGGTCAGCGCGAACACGTACACCGGCAGCGCGATCATCAGCAGCCAGTCCCCCGCGGCGGAGACCAGCCGGGCCAGCCAGAGCGCGCCGAAGTCGCGATCGCGGGCAAGTGGGGTCATGCCTGCTCCTCGGGTAGCGGGAAGGCGTTGAGGTCCAGGTGGACGGGCTTCGCGCCGGCCGGTGGGTCGGTGCGGGTCAGGCCGATGTAGGGCCGGATCAGCGCGTCCAGCGCGGCGGTCAGCGCGGCGAGCTCGTCCGGGGTCATCAGCAGCGAGAACCGGCTCAGCTCGGTCGCGTCCAGCCACTCCTGGCCGACGCTGTCGGCGCGGCGCAGGAAGGCGTGGGCCAGCTCGGCGTCCTGGTCGACCTGCATGCCGGCCAGGGTCTGCTGCATGGCCAGCGCCGCCGGGTCGCCGAGGTCGGGATCGAGCGCGAACCCGGTCGCGGTGGCCTGCCACGGGCGCTCCCGACCGTCGTCGGCCGGCGCCGGCTCGACGAAGCCCCAGCGGGCCAGCTGCCGCAGGTGGTAGCTGCACGCCGACGCCGACGCCCCCACCGCGTCCGCGCACTGGCTGGCGGTACGCGGCCCGTACGCCATCAGCTGGTTCAGCAGCGCCACCCGGACCGGGTGCGCCACCGCCGCCAGCGCCCGTACGTCCGTGATCGTCCTGCGCTGCTCAGGCCGGCTCATCCACGCCCCAATCTGAAAGAGTTCTTTCAGATTGGAGCACACGCCTGGTCAGATGTGAAGGACTTCTTTCAGATCGACCGGGTCAGCACGAGCCGCGCTGGAACGAGACCTGCCAGCCCGGCACGGCGGCCCAGTCGGACGAGGCGATCGACGCCTGCGCACACGCCATCGCCTGCACCCGGGCCACCGCCTGCGCGGTGCTCGGCGAGTGCTGGTCCAGCGCGGGCGGCACCGCGTGCACGTCGGTGGCCACCACCCAGAGATGCCGGCCGCCGTAGAACGCCCGGGTGCTGGCCGGCAGCGCGGCGAAACCGGCGCCGTCGGTGTCCACCGAGACGAACCAGGGCCGCAGGTCAGCCGGGAAGTTCAGGCGCGGGTCGCCGGTCGCGCCGGCCCGCTTGATCACCGGGAAGGCCACCGCGGCGGTCGGCGCGCCCCGCAGGTACCCGCCGTACTCCACGTCGGTGTGCAGCGTGTCGAGCGGGTTGCCCTCCTCGAACGTGCCGGTCTGGGCGAGGAACATGAACCGGCCGCCGGTCGCGGCGAGGGTGCCCCAGTTGTCGGCGGCGGCGGCCGTGTCCAGGTCGGCGAACCGGCTGCCGTCCGGGCGGGTCAGCAGGTCGGCCGGCCGGTACAGCGCCGCGTCGCCGAGCCGGGCGCGGATCAGCGCGTCGAACTGGGCCGGCCCGAACCCGCTGCTGGCCGCGAACCCGTTCTTCAGCTCCACCTTGACGATGATCAGCGGGTGGCCCGGGTGGGCGGCGTGCCAGCCGGCGATGTTGTCCAGGCAGCCGCCGAGGTCCTGGTTCTGCGCGCCGCCGCGGACGCAGTTGTTGTTGCCGGCGCCCAGGAACGGCAGGTCGTGCGCGACGATCCAGCGCCGGAACAGCGTCCAGACGTCGATCTCGATCAGCTTCGGCCCGGGGTCACCGCTGCTCACGGCGGTGTCCAGGGCCGCGGTCAGCGACGGGTAGGTCGCCTTGTCGTACGTGTTGTGCACGCCGGTGCCGGTGACGTCGCCGAGCCTGGTGGTCGGCGGCGGCGCCGCGCCGGCCACGCCGGGGATCAGGGCGGCGCCCAGCGCCACCACTCCGACTGCTGCCACCGTCGCCAGCCACCTGCGCATGCGGCCAGCATCGGTCAACCCCGACCCGGACGGAAGCCCCCAACCAGGCCAGAACCGTGCCCGTCAGACAATCGTCGCTGCCCGGTCACCCGGACGCCGACCACCCGCAGCCCGGGGCTGGCCGCCCTGGCCTCCCTGGCGGGCAGCCCAACGGCCGCCGGCCGGCGCCGGGAGCCGTCGCTGGCCGGGCGCGCCGACCGGGAGCCGCCGCGGGCCGGGATCAGCTGGGCAGGTAGGCGCGTACCTCGTCGGCGGCGGCAGCGCCGTAGGCCGCGCCCAGCCGCTCGGCGAACTCGGCCGGCTTGATCACGTACTCCTGGGTGCCCACGGTCTCCAGCACGTACGTCGCGAGCAGGCTGCCGATCTGGGCGGACCGCTCCAGGCCCAGCCCCCACGACCGGCCGGCCAGGAAGCCGGCCCGGAACGCGTCGCCGACGCCGGTCGGGTCGGCCTTGGTGGTCTCCGGCGCGGCCGGCACGTGCAGCTCCGGCTCGCCGAACTGGGCGATCCGCACCCCGTCGGCGCCACAGGTGGTGATCCGGGCGCCGACCTGGCGGAGCAGCTCGTCGCCGGACCAGCCGGTCTTCTGCTCCAGCAGGCCCAGCTCGTAGTCGTTGGTGAGCAGGTACGAGGCGCCGTCGATGAGTTGCTTGACCTCGTCGCCGCCCATCCGGGCCAACTGCTGGGACGGGTCGGCGGCGAACGGGTAGCCCCGGTCGCGGCACTCCTCGGTGTGCCGGACCATCGCGGCCGGGTCGTTCGCCCCGATGAGCACCAGGTCGAGCGTGCCGACCCGGGCGGCCACCGGGGACAGCTCGATGTTGCGCGCCTCGGACATCGCGCCCGCGTAGAACGAGGCGATCTGGCACATCTCCTCGTCGGTGGTACAGACGAACCGGGCGGTGTGCGCGATCTCGGAGACGTGCACCGACCCGCAGTCGACCCCGTTGCGCTCCAGCCAGCCGCGGTAGTCGGCGAAGTCGCTGCCGACCGCGCCGACGAGCACCGGCCGCAACCCCAGCTGCCCCATCCCGAACGCGATGTTGGCGGCCACCCCACCGCGGCGGAGCACCAGCTCGTCCACCAGGAACGAGAGGGAGACCCGGTGCAGGTGCTCCGGCAGCAACTGCTCGGCGAACCGGCCCGGGAAATGCATGAGGTGATCGGTCGCGATCGAACCAGTGACGGCAATGGCCACGAGAAGTCCTCAGCTGGTGAGTCGGAGACCGGCGGACACAGCCTAGCCGCTGCGGCCGGAGGAGCAGTCAGGCACGATGCTACCCAGGGAGACCCATCGCAACCCGGAGTAGCCGCAATCTCGGCGCGGCGGTCGACGCGGCACGATGACCGGTATCCGAACCGCAAAAGCTGGAACCAGCAGAGCTGGGGGGCCGTCCAATCGGGAGCGTTTCCGACGTTGCCGACGTAGCCGGAGCCCCAGATGACCGAGCTTCCGCCCAACCCGGATGACCGTCCCGCACTGCGCCGGTTCTCCCGTCGGCCCGAGCAGCCGGCTCCCCCACCTCAGCAGCCCGCTCCGCAGTACCCCGCACCTCCGCCGCCGAACACCCCGCCGTCGAGCTGGCCCGAGCCGGCACCGGCGGGCCGCCCCCGGCGCGGCATGCTGCTCGCCCCACTCGTCGCCGCCATCGCGGTGGCCCTGGTGGCCGGCGGCATCGTCCTGCTCCGGCACAGCGGGGCGGACGCCGGCAGCCCCCCGCAGCTCGCCCTGGTCGACGCGGCCGTCCCGGCGGAGAGCCAGGCGGACGCGGCGGCCGCGGCCGGCACCGCGCCGATGCCGGCACTCGGCGGCGGCTACACCGTGGAGGGCAGCCTGCCCACCGGTCCGGCCAAGGCCGCGGTGCGCACCCTGCCGGCCGGCCAGGCCACCGCGGCGGCGGTCGAGAAGCTGGCCAGGGCGCTCGGGCTGACCACCACCCCGAAGCGGGTCGGCGGCGCCTGGACGGTCGATGACGGCGACCGGTCGCTGCGGGTGATCGACGGTGGCGGCTGGCAGTGGCTGTACGACAACGCCCGGCGCTCCACCGGCGGCGGCATGGCCTGTGACGTGATCGTCAACGGCCGCCGGCTCTGCCTGCCCGGCCGACCGCTGCCCGGTGGCGGCACCGGCAAGGTGACCCCGATCGACCCGCCGGCCGCCAACCCCGGCGATGAGGACGGCAGCGGTTCGTCCGGCCCGGGCGGCGGCAGCAACGGCAGCTCCGGGTCCGGCACCGCCGGTGCGCCGGACAGTTCGACCGGCAGCTACCCGGGCGGCGGCTCGGCGGATGGCTCGACCGGTTCCGGCGGCACCGCCGACCAGCCCGGTATGGACCCGACCACGGTGCCGGGCGCCCCTGCCGCCGGCTCCGGTGGCGGGCCGGTCGCCGGCCAGGTGGAGCCGGCCAGCCCCAGCCCCGGGGGCACTGTGGTCGCGGTACCGGCGCCCGGCGGGCTGCCGCTGCCGGTCGAGCCCACCGGGCCGACGCCGGACGAGGCCGCGGTGCGCTCGGCCGCCACCTCGGTGCTGACCGCACTGGGCCTGGGCAACGCCGAGATCCGGGTGCAGACGTTCCCGGCGATAGCGATCGTGACCGCCGCACCGGTGGTGGCCGGGCTGCCGACCGCGGGCTTCGAGGTGCGGCTTCAGTACAACGCGAAGATCGAGCTCGCCGGCGGCTCGGGCTGGCTCGCCACGCCCGTCACCGGCACCGAATACCCGCTGGTGAGCGCGCAGAAGGCGCTGGACGCGCTGCCGAACCCGGAAATCGCCCGGGTCTGCACCGACCGGATGCCGGCCACCTGCGCGATCCCGCAGCGGGTGATCACCGGCGCCCGGCTCGGGCTGGCGCTGCGGCACGACCAGCAGGCCGGCCCGCTGCTGGTGCCGGCCTGGCTCTACACCATCAAGGGCTCCGACCTGCCGCTGACCGCCATCGCGGTCGACCCGAAGTACATCAGCCCGGGTGACAAGAAGAACCCGCCGCCGGCCGACCTGCCCACCTCCGGCCCAGGGCGGCCCATCCCGCTGCCGCCCCAGCCAACTAAGTAACCCGGCGCGACATAGAGGGGCCGCACCCACCGGTGCGGCCCCTCCTCACTGCTATCCCAAGCCGACGCCACCCGCCTGCTAATCGTCCCCGTAGCCGACCGAGCCGGATCGCCCAAGCGAGAAGGCCGCACCCACCGGGTGCGGCCCCTCTCACTGCTGTCCAAGCCGGACGCAACCCCGCTCGCTACCCGTCCCGTTCCAAACCGGAACCGACCGCACTGCGGGGCCCGCGGGGGCTCGGCCCCGCAGCCAACGTCCAACGATCGCCCCCGGCGAGCAGGTTCACCCAAGCGAGAAGGCCGCACCCACCGGGTGCGGCCCCTCTCACTGATCTCCCCGGCCGCCAACCGAAACCGACCGCACCGCGGGGCCCGCGGGGGCTCGGCCCCCGCGGCCAACATCTAACGATCGCCCCCGGCGAGCGCCCCCCGCGAGCACACCTCGCCCAAGATAGTTAGTGGAACGAGTCGCCACACGCGCAGGAGCCGCCGGCGTTCGGGTTGTCGATCGTGAAGCCCTGCTTCTCGATCGTGTCGACGAAGTCGATGGTGGCACCGGTGAGGTACGGCGCGCTCATCCGGTCGACCACGACCTCGACGCCGCCGGTGAAGTCGTTGACGACGTCGCCGTCCAGCGACCGCTCGTCGAAGAACAGCTGGTAGCGCAGGCCGGAACAGCCGCCCGGCTGGACCGCGATGCGCAGTCGGAGGTCATCCCGGCCCTCCTGGTCGAGCAGCGCCTTGACCTTGGAAGCGGCGCCGTCGGTGAGGATGACGGTCTTGGTGACCTCAGTGGTCGTCTCCTGGACAGTCACGATCTTCTTCTCTCATCTAGACGGACGCTGACCGAGCGGGTGTTGACACAGATCAGTTGATGGCAACGCTGGCGGCGTCACGCTGCTTCCCATCGTACGTGCCGTGCTCCGGCGCGCCCCGGAACCTCCGGGCAGATGTCACGTTGCGCGGTGTGTCGGTCGGCACGCTGAACCGGTCCCGGGAATCGGTACCGATGCGGCAGGCTTGTCCGGATGGGGGCCAGCCGGCGCCCGGCGGGCCCGCATGACGGCACGGAGGAAGGCACGCATGACCACGGCCGATCTGGACCTTGACCTGCCCGCCGGCGTGTCGCCCACGCCGCTCGCGCTGCTCCTGCTCGGCCGCGGCAGCGACCCGGAGTCCGAGCGCGGGGTGGACTGCCCGGGCGACCTGCCGGCCGCGTCCGACCCGGCCCTGGCCGATAGGGCCCGTACCGCTCTGGCTACACTCGGTGACCGTGCGTTCGTGCTGGGCCATCACTACCAGCGGGACGAAGTGATCCAGTTCGCCGACGTCACCGGCGACTCGTTCAGGCTGGCGCAGCAGGCGGCCGCCCGCCCGGCAGCCGAGTACGTGGTGTTCTGCGGCGTCCACTTCATGGCCGAGAGCGCCGACATCCTGACCGGGCCGGGGCAGCAGGTCATCCTGCCCGACCTGGCCGCCGGCTGTTCGATGGCCGATATGGCCGGCTTCGACCAGGTCGAGGAGGCCTGGGCGGTGCTCGCCGACGCCGGCCTCGCCGACGACACGGTGCCGGTCAGCTACATGAACTCGTCCGCCGCGATCAAGGGGTTCACCGGCCGGCACGGCGGCACGATCTGCACCTCGTCCAACGCGAAGCGGGCACTGGACTGGGCGTTCGGGCCGCGCGGCGGCGAGCGGGTGCTGTTCCTCCCCGACCAGCACCTCGGCCGCAACACCGCGGTGCTGGAGCTGGGCATGTCCCTGGACGACTGCGTGCTGTACGACCCGCACAAGCCCGGCGGCGGGGTGACCCCGGCCGCGCTGCGGGCGGCCCGGATGGTGCTCTGGCGCGGGCACTGCTCGGTGCACGGCCGGTTCAGCCGCGAGTCGGTGGACGCCGTGCGGGAGCGGGTGCCCGGGGTGACCGTGATCGCCCACCCGGAGTGCCGGCACGACGTGGTCACCGCGGCCGACGTGGTCGGCTCCACCGAGGCCATCATCCGCACCATCGACGCGGCCCCGGCCGGATCGAAGTTCGCGGTCGGCACCGAACTGAACCTGGTCCGCCGGTTGGCGAACCGGCACCCGGACAAGACCGTCGTGTTCCTCGACCGGACGGTCTGCTACTGCTCGACGATGAACCGGATCGACCTGCCGCACCTGGTCTGGGCGCTGGAGTCGCTGGTCCGCGGCGAGGTGGTGAACCGGATCACCGTCGACCCGGCCACCGCCGGGTACGCCCGCGCCGCGCTGGACCAGATGCTCGCCCTGCCGTAGCACTGCAGGGTGCCGCCCGGCCGACATGTCGCCCGGGCGGCCGGGATCGGTCCGGGCGAGGGCCGCCCGGAACGGCTCGGAACAACCCTGGCGGACGCGGAACGGCCGGGCCACGGCGAGACCGGCGTCGACTGCACTACCCTGCACGCTCGTGAGGTTGCTGCGGCGCCGGACCACGGGTCAGGCCGACGATGAGCGTCCGGTCGACCCGGTCGGCGGCGGAGACGCGCTCGACCCGCGGCGGTCGGCGGGCAAGGGCAGGCCCACGCCGAAGCGGCGGGAGGCGCAGAAGCGGCGCACCGGCCCGGTGGCGCCGCCGCCACGCACCCGGCGCGAGGCGTACCGGCGGATGAAGGACCAGAATTCGGTCCGCCGGGTGGAGGCCCGGGAGGGCATGCGGTCCGGCGACGAGAAGTACCTGCCGGCCCGCGACCGGGGTCCGGCCCGCGGGCTGGTCCGTGACATCGTCGACTCCCGGCGCAACGCCGGCGGCCTGTTCCTGCCGGTCGCGGTCATCGTGTTCATCGGCTACCTGATCCCGAGCGCGGAGATCCGGGCCATGACGTTGAGCCTGTGGATGGCCGTGTTCGCGGTGTTGATCATCGACTCGGTGTTCGTCGGGATCCGGATCCGGCGGCTGGTACGCGAGCGGTATCCGGACGAGACCGGCCGGCCGGGGCGGCTGGTCTGGTACGGCGTCACCCGGGCCACGATGATCCGGCGCTGGCGGATGCCGTCCCCGCGGGTGAAGGTCGGCGAAAAGGTCTGACCGGTACGGACTCGGGCGCATCCTGGTCGCGGCGGACGGCCGCCGTGCTGCCCCGCGGGGGCCGGGCCCGCGGGCCCCGCGCCGCGGCCGGCACCGGTTGGCGTGGCGCATCGTCGGCTCCACTAAATTTGTGGGCATGGAGTTCAGGAAACTCGGCCGCAGCGGCCTGACGATCAGCGAGATCGCGTACGGGAACTGGATCACCCACGGCAGCCAGGTCGAGGAGGACGCGGCGGCCGCCTGCGTCCGGGCCGCGTTGGACAACGGCATCACCACCTTCGACACGGCCGACGTCTACGCCCAGACCAGGGCCGAAGCGGTGCTCGGCCGGGCGCTCGCCGGGGAGCGGCGCGAGGGCTACGAGCTGTTCAGCAAGGCCTACTGGCCGGTAGGCCCAGGTCAGAACGACCGCGGGCTCAGCCGCAAGCACCTGATCGAGGGCTGCCACGGCTCGCTGCGCCGGCTCGGCACCGACTACCTCGACCTCTACCAGGCACACCGGTTCGACCAGCGGACCCCGCTCGAAGAGACCATGCTCGCGTACGCCGACCTGGTGCGGCAGGGCAAGGTGCTCTACGTCGGCGTCTCCGAGTGGACCGGTCCGCAGATCGCCGCCGCGGCGGCGCTGGCGGCCGAGCTCAAGGTGCCGCTGATCTCCAGCCAGCCGCAGTACTCGATGCTGTGGCGGGTCATCGAAGCCGCCGTGGTCCCGGTCTGCGTGCAGTTCGGGCTCGGCCAGATCGTCTGGTCGCCGATGGCGCAGGGCGTGCTCACCGGCAAGTACCGGCCAGGCCAGCCACCGCCGGCCGGCTCCCGGGCGACCGACCCGACCGGCTCGAAGTTCGTCGGCCGGTTCCTGGAGAACCCGACGCTGCTGGAGCGGGTGCAGGCACTGCAACCGATCGCGGACGACATCGGCCTGTCGATGGCGCAGCTGGCGGTCGCCTGGGTGTTGCAGAACTCGAACGTTTCCGCCGCGATCATCGGCGCGACCCGGCCGGAGCAGGTGGCCGAGAACGTGAAGGCGGCCGGCGTGACGCTGGAGCCGGAGATCCTGCAGCGGATCGACGACACCCTCGGCGACGTGGTGATCTACGACCCGAAGCAGACCGGTTAGACATCCGGCCCGGTCACGGCGCGACCGACCCGCTGGCGCTGCGTCCGCTGCGCGGCGCCAGCGGGGCTGGGGGCCGGCCGGTAGGTCCTGGCCGGCGCGGCCGGCCGGGACGCCGCGGCTGGCTCAGTCGGCCGGGGTCAGCGGCATCGGGCCGTACTCGACCCGGTCGTCCTCCAGCAGGGTCACCTGCAGCACGCCGCCGTCGAGCAGGCTGCGCCAGGTCTCGCCCAGCCACGACTCGGCGTCGGCCTTGCTCGGGAACGCCTCGGTGGCCGGCTGCGGCAGCACCGCGCCGCTGCCGTCCTCGTACCGCCAGGTCCAGGTCACGAGCGTGCAGGTTACCCGGCGTGGTGCCGGCGGCGGGCTTTGACGCGGCCGGGGCGGTCGTGGTCCTATCCAGACCACAACTCCATACCTCACGCGTCGGCGGGGGAAGCCGGTCGAATTCCGGCACTGACCCGCAACCGTAGGCCCGGCGCTGTCCGGGCGAGTCGGACTACTCGCGGTCGCGTGGCTCCCATCACACCGTCGAGGTCTGCGGGGCGGAGCGCCGGGTTGCCACCCGCCTGCCGCCCCCGCCATCCGCGCATGTCGCGCCGGAGGGCGGGGGTTGTTCGCGCGGACGGTCCGGGGCTGCCCCGCAGGCCGCCACCCCCCGAAGGGCCGTGCTGCCGTGCCCACCTTTTCCGCTCGACCCGCCCGGGTCCGGTTAGCCGCCGTGGCTCTCGTCGCCGGCGTGTTCGCCCTGCTGGCGCTGGTTGCCACCCCGGCCGGGGCCGCACCGGCCAGCACCAGCGACCCGGCGGCGGCCGCGGCCGGCTACCTGGCCCGGCAGCTCACCGACGGCACCCACTACGTGTTCGACTTCGACGGCACGACACCGGACTACGGGCTGACCGCCGACGGCGTGTTCGGCATGGCCGCCGCCAAGGTCGCGGGTACGGCGCAAGCCGCCGCCACCGGCTACCTGGCCGCGAACGCGGCCGGCTACATCGACTCGGCCGGCGCGTTCGGCGGGCCGTTCCCCGGCGCGTACGCGAAGCTCGCGCTGGTCGCCGAAGTGACCGGCGGCGACCCGCACGCGTTCGGCGGGGTCGACCTGGTCGCCGCGCTGGCCGCGCTGGAGTGCCCGGCGACCGGCCGGCCGGAGTGCGCCGGCACGCCCGGCCTGTTCCGGAACAGCACCGCCGACGGCGGCTTCCCGAACGTGGTCACCCAGGCGCTGGCCGTGCTCGCGCTGTCCCGGTCGGCCGCCGCCGATCACCCGGATGCCGCCGCGGTGGACTTCCTGGCCGGCCTGGCCTGCCCGGACGGCGGTTTCCCAGCGCTGTTCCCGGCCGCCGGCGCGACCTGTGTGTCCGATGTGGACGGAACCGCGTTCGCGGTACAGGCGCTGCTGGCGGCCGGCCGGGCCGGGCCGGCAGGAGCCGCGCTGGACTGGTTGGTGTCGGTCCGGCACGCGGACGGCTCGTTCGTCGGCAACGGCCTGGCGAACGCCAACAGCACCGCGGTCGCCGTGCAGGCCCTGCTCGCCGGCAGCCGGGACGCCGCGCTGTCGGTGACCTGGCTGCGGGGCCGGCAGGTCGGCTGCGCCGGGCCGGCCGCCCAGCGCGGCGCGGTCACCTACAGCGGCACGTTCGACGCGAACGCGCTGCGGGCCACCACGCAGTCCGCCACCGCGCTGGCCGGCCAGCCGCTGACCACGCTCACCGCCGCCGGCAGCACCGCCGACGCGCCCACCCTGGCCTGCGCCGGCACGCCGACCACCGCGGCCCCGACCCCCACCCCCACCGCGACCCCCACGGTCGCGCCGACCACCACCCCGCCGCCGGCCGCCGCGCCCGAGCTGCCCAACACCAACGGCACCGACGGCCGGCTGACCGTCCTGCTCGGCATCGTCGGCGTCGCCCTCGTCGGCGCCGGAGCCGGCGCCCTCCTGGCCACCCGGCGGCGGGCGTGATGCCCGCCCGGCGCCCGGCCCCGCCGGCCCCGCGGTCACCGGCGCGGCTTCGGCGCCGGCCGGCGCCGGGCAGCTGATGACGCCCGGATCCGCGGCGCGGCGGGGGCCGCCGCTGCGGGCGATGGCAAGGGTGGCCGCCGCCGCCGGAGTGGTCGCCGGGCTCTGTGTGCCGGGCGCGGTGCCGGCCCGGGCGGCGGGGCCGGACTGCGTGGCGCTGGTGGTCGACCCGGCCCCGGGCGCGGCCCGGACCAGCTGCGTGACCTGGACCGCCGGGCTCACCGGCCTGGCGGTGCTGCGGGCCGGGCATTCGGTGGTGTTCCGGCCGACCGACGGGCTGATCTGCCAGATCGACCGGACACCGGCCACCTGTACCGCGGACGCCACGCACTACTGGTCGTACTGGCACCGCCCGGCCGGTGGGTCGGCGTGGGCGTACAGCAACCAGGGCGCCTCGACGTACCAGCCGCCCCGGAACTCGACCGACGGCTGGGCGTACCAGAACGGGTCCGGCCGGCAGCCGGCGAACATCGCGTTCCGCACGATCTGCCCGCAGGCGGCGGCGACCACGACGCGGGCCAGCACCCGTCCGCCGGCGCCACCGCCGGCCCCACCGGCCCGGACCACGGGCCGGCCGCCGGCCCCGCCGGCGCGGCCGGGCAGCACGGCGCCGCGGTCCGGCGGGACCACCGCGGCACCCCCGCCGCCGTCCGGTTCGGCCCGGGCGCCGGCAACCGGCCCGGCGCCGACCGGGACCAGCCCACCCGGGACGGCCACCCCGGCTCCCCCGGGTCCGGCGCCGTCGAGCGCGGCGGCGGTCCCGGTCGCCGCGCCGGACGGCGGTGGCGCGCCGGTCGGGGCGCTGGTCGGCATCGTGCTGGCGGCGGCGGTGGCCGGCGCCGGCATCTGGTTCGCCCGGGCCCGCCGAGCCGGCCAAGGTTGACCCGGATGAGGCCGCCCGCGTCGTTCGTGGTGCCGCGCGGCCTGCACCCGGGCGCCTGGTGGCTCTGGGCGCTCGGGCTGGCGACCGCGGCCAGCCGCACCCGCAACCCGGTGCTGCTGCTGCTGATCGCCGCGGTCGCCGGCTGCGTGGTGGCCGCCCGGCGGACCGAGGCGCCGTGGGCCAAGGCGTACGCGACGTTCCTGAAGCTCGGCCTGGTGGTGATCGCGATCCGGGTGGTGCTGCAGTCGCTGTTCGGGCTGCCGCTGCCCGGGCACGTGCTGCTGACGCTGCCCGCGGTGGACCTGCCGTCCTGGGCGGCCGGGGTCCGGATCGGCGGGCCGGTGACCCGGGAGGAGATCGCCGCGGCGGCGTACGACGGGCTCCGGCTGGCCACCCTGCTGTGCTGCCTGGGCGCGGCGAACGCGCTGGCCAACCCGTTCCGGTTGCTGCGCTGCCTGCCCGGGGCGCTCTACGAGGCCGGCGTCGCGGTCGTCGTGGCGATGTCGTTCGCGCCGCAGGCGGTGACCGCCGTCGGCCGGGTCCGGGCGGCCCGCCGGCTGCGCGGTCGGCCCGACCGCGGCATCCGGGCACTGCGCGGGCTGGCGATGCCGGTGCTGGAGGGCGCGCTGGAACGGTCGGTGGCGCTTGCCGCCTCGATGGACTCGCGCGGCTACGGCCGGTCCGCCGGGTTGCCGGCGCGGACCCGGCGGCTGACCGCGGGGCTGGTTCTCGCCGGGCTGCTCGGTGTCTGCGCCGGCACGTACGGCCTGCTGGACTCGAGCGCCAGCGGCGCGCTGGGGCTGCCGCTGCTGGGCGCCGGCGCCGCGTTCGCGGTGGCCGGGCTGACGCTGGGCGGGCGGCGGGTCAGCCGGACCCGGTACCGCCCTGATCCGTGGACCGGCCCCGAATGGCTGACCGTCGCAAGTGGACTGATCGCTGCCGGGGCGTTCGTCATCACCGGCGCGCGGTCGCCGGCCGCGCTGGCCCCGTCGGTCGCGCCGCTGGTGGTGCCGCCACTGCCGGCGCTGGCCGCGGCCGGCGCGCTGCTCGCCGTGCTGCCGGCCTGGCTGACGCCGCGGCCGGCGCCCGGCCATGGCACTGTCCACTCGGGACAGCCCGCGGCCCGGGAGCCGGTGTGATCGACTTCGACCGGGTGACGGTGACCTACGACGGCGCGCCGGCGCCGGCCCTCGCCGAGGTGACCCTGCACGTGCCCGAGGGCGAACTGTGCCTGGTGATCGGCCGCACCGGCAGCGGCAAGTCCACTCTGCTCGGTGCGGTGAACGGGCTGGTGCCGCACTTCACCGGCGGCCGGCTGGCCGGCCGGGTCACCGTCGCCGGCCGCGACACCCGCGACCACCCGCCGCGCGAACTGGCCGATGTCGTCGGCTTCGTCGGGCAGGACCCGGCCGCCGGCTTCGTCACCGACGTGGTCAGCGACGAGCTGGCGTACACGATGGAGTCGATCGGGCTGCCCCCGGACGTCATGCGCCGACGCATCGAGGACACCCTCGATCTACTCGGCCTGGCCGACCTCCGCGACCGTCCACTCGCGACGCTCTCCGGCGGGCAGCAGCAGCGGGTGGCGATCGGCTCGGTGCTGACGGCACATCCGCGGGTGCTGGTGCTGGACGAGCCCACCAGCGCGCTCGACCCGCCGGCCGCCGAAGAGGTACTGGCCGCGCTGCAGCGGCTGGTGCACGACCTCGGGTTGACCGTGCTGCTGGCTGAACATCGGCTGGAACGGGTCGTCCAGTACGCGGACCGGATCGTGCACGTGCCCGGCGCCGGCCGTCCGGTCGAAGTGGACAGTCCGGCCCGGGTGATGGCGACCGCCCCGATCGCCCCACCGGTCGTCGAACTGGGCCGGCTGGCCGGCTGGGATCCGGTTCCACTGTCCATCCGGGACGCCCGTCGGCTGGCCGGCCCGTTCCGCGCCCAACTGGGCGGCGCCGTGCCCGCCCGCCGGGGCCGCCCGCCGGGAGCGGGAGTGGCCGAGGTACGCGGTCTGGTAGCCGGCTACGGCGGGACGGTCGCGCTGCGCGGCATCGACCTGGTGCTGCGCCGGCGCGAGGTGGTCGCGCTGATGGGGCGCAACGGCGCCGGCAAGTCCACCCTGCTGGGCAGCCTGGTCGGGCTGCTGCGGCCGCGCGCCGGCACGGTCACCGTCGACGGGCTGGCGCCGTACCGGCAGCCGCCGCGCGAGGTCGTCCGGCGCATCGGCCTGATCCCGCAGGACCCGACCGACCTGCTGTACGCGGAGACCGTGGCCGCCGAATGCGCCCAGGCCGACGCGGACGCCACCGAGCCGGGCCGGACGGGCGGGCGGGGCTCTGCCGCCGAGCCGGGCCGGACGCGCGACCTGCTCGACCGCCTCGCGCCTGGCATCGACGGCCGCGCGCACCCGCGCGACCTGTCTGAGGGCCAGCGGCTCGCCCTCGCGCTCGCGATCGTGCTGGCCAGCACCCCGCCGATCCTGCTGCTGGACGAGCCCACCCGCGGGCTGGACTACGGCGCCAAGGCCCGGCTGGCCGCGGTCCTCGCCGACCTGGCCGACCGCGGCCACGCCGTCCTGCTGGCCACCCACGACGTCGAACTCGCCGCCGACGTGGCCGACCGCACGATCGTGCTGGCCGACGGGGAGATCGTCGCTGACGGACCGACCCGCGACGTCGTCACCCAGTCCCCCTCATTCGCGCCCCAGGTGGCGAAGATCCTCGCCCCGGAACCCTGGCTCACCGTCACCGACGTCCGCACCGCGCTGAACCGTGGCTGACCCCGACCGGCGCCCGGCGCGGGCGGCGGTGGTGCCGATCCGGTGGCGGTCGGCGGTGGCGCTGTCGCTGGCCAGCGCCGTCGGCGTGGTCGGGTTCGGCTGGCCGCTGCTGGCCGAACCGGGCAGCCGGCTGTCGCAGGGCTCGTACTCGCCGTGGCTGTTCGCGTTGCTGCTGCCGCTGCTGCTCGCCGTGGTGCTGGCCGAGGTCGCGGACGGCGGGATGGACGCGAAGGCGGTCGCACTGCTCGGCGTGCTGGCCGCGATCGGCGCCGCGCTGCGCCCGCTGGGCGCCGGAGCCGCCGGGATCGAGCCGATGTTCTTCCTGCTCGTGCTGGCCGGCCGGGTACTCGGCCGCGGCTTCGGGTTCGTCCTCGGCGCGGTGTCGCTGTTCGCGTCCGCGCTGCTCACCGGCGGTGTCGGCCCCTGGCTGTCGTTCCAGATGCTGGGCGCCAGCTGGATCGGCTTCGGTGCCGGCTGCCTGCCCCACCGCCCCCGCGGCCGGCTCGAGGTCGCCGTGCTGGCCGGTTACGGCGTGCTCGCCGGGCTCGGCTACGGCCTGCTGCTGAACCTGTCGCTGTGGCCGTTCCTGGTCAGCCCGTACGACACCGGCATCTCGTTCCGCCCGGGCGCCGCGCTGCCGGAGAACCTGCGCCGGCTGGTCGCGTTCACCCTGAGCACCTCGCTCGGCTTCGACATCCCGCGTGCGATCACCAACGTCGTGCTGATCATCGCCGCCGGGCCGCCGGTCCTGCTCGCCCTGCGCCGCGCCGCCCGCCGCGCCGCCTTCGACACACCCACCACCTTCGCTCCGACCGACCCGCCGCTCTCTCCCGACCACCCGAATCCCGCCGACCACCCGAGTCCCGCCAACCACCCGAGTCCCGCCAACCAGCCGAGTCCCGCCAACCAGCCGAGTCCCCCGAACCAACCGACTCCCCCGAACCAACCGACTCCCCCGAACCAACCGACTCCCGCCAACCAACCGACTCCCCCGAACCAGCCGACTCCCGCCAACCAGCCAACTCCCCCGAACCAGCCGACTCCGGCCAACCAGCCAACTCCCGCCAACCAGCCGAGTCCCCCGAACCAGCCGACTCCCGCCAACCAGCGACCAACCGCCGACCTACCAAAGCCCACCGACCCGACCGAGCCTGCCAATCCGCCAAGGTCCACGGACGAGCCGGCAACCGCCTGCCCGCCCCTGACCGCCGACCCGCCAACGCCCGCCAACCCGGCATAGCCGGCCGAGTCCGCGAGCCACGCCGGGCGGCCGCATGCCGACGGACCGACCCGAGGTCCGGCAGCCCGGACGGCGTCGGCGCTCGGCCTCGGCCCCACCGCTGTGCCCCGCGCGAGCCGGTCCAGGGATGGGTGCCGTCGAGCCGTCCGGTCGGACCTGGCACGATCCCGGCGGTACCGGACAGCTGAAGGAGGCACGTGACCAGACCGCTGGATCTCGACGGGCTGGCCGCTCGGGTCGACCCACCGGACCGCGCCTGGGCGGACGCCGCCCAGGCCCGCCAGGTGATGCTGATCAAGCCACCAGGTTCACTCGGCCGGCTGGAGGAACTGGCCGCGTGGGTCGCGAGCGCCCAGGGCCGGTGCCCGCCGGCGGACTTCACCCGTGCCCGCGTCGTCATCTTCGCCGGCGATCACGGCATCGCGGCGGCCGGCGTGTCGGCGTACCCGCCGGAAGTGACCGCGCAGTTGCTGGCCGCGGTCCGGGACGGCGGCGCGGCGGTGAACGTGCTTGCCGAGCTGGCCGGCGCGACGGTGCGGGTGGTTGATCTGGCGGTGGACGCGGAGACGCCAGCGGACGAGTCGACGCACAAGGTCCGCCGCGGCAGCGGCCGGATCGACCGCGAGGTGGCGCTGACCCGGGCGCTGACCGAGCAGGCGGTGCTGGCCGGGATCACGATCGCGGACGAGGAGGTGGATGCTGGCGCCGACCTGCTGATCGCGGGCGATATCGGGATCGGGAACACGACCCCGGCGGCGGTCCTGGTCGCGGCGCTGGCGGACGAGGAGCCGGTGCACGTGATCGGCCGTGGCAGCGGCATCGACGACGCGGCGTGGATGCGCAAGATCGCCGCGATCCGGGACGCGCTGCGCCGCGCCCGCCCGGTCCTGGAAGACCCGCTCGCGCTGCTCTCGGCCTCGGCCGGCGCCGACCTGGCCGCAATGACCGGTTTCCTGGTCCAGGCGGCGGTCCGGCGCACCCCCGTGCTGCTGGATGGCCTAGTGCCGGCCGCCGCCGCGATGGTCGCCCGGGAGATCGCGCCGCAGGCGGTGTCCTGGTGGCTGGCCGGGCACCGCTCCCCCGAGCCGGCGCACCGGATCGCCCTCGACCGCCTCAGCCTGACCCCGGTCGTTGATCTTGACCTGCACCTCGGCGAGGGCACCGGGGCCCTGCTCGCGCTGCCGGTGCTGCGGGCGGCCATCCGCACCCTCGCCGACATGGCAACGTTCACCGAGGCCGGCATCACCAACCCGCACGCTTGACGGTCGCCCCGATCCGCGCCCCGGGGCGGCGCCGGTCAGCGCACGTGCGCCGGCACGAACGGCGGCTTGACCACACGCATCCGCGACCGCCGGCCCCGGACGTCCACCTCGACCTCGGCGCCCGCCGCTAGCCCCGCGTCAGTGGCCAGCAGCGCGAGACCGATACCGCGGCGCAGCGTCGGCGAGAACGTGCCGCTGGTCACCTCACCGACCGGCTCGGTGCCGTCACCGGCGGGCAGCACCGCCATGTGTGGGCGCGGGATCCCGCGGTCGGTCGACTCAAGGCCCCACAGCAGCCGGGCCGCACCGGCCTCCTTCTCGGCCAGCAGCGCGTCCCGCCCCCAGAACTCCGGCTTGGCCCAGCCGACCGCCCACCCGGACCGCGCCTGCACCGGGGTGATCTGCAGGCTGAGGTCCTGGCCGTGCAGCGGGTAGCCCATCTCGGTACGCAACGTGTCGCGGGCGCCGAGGCCGCACGGCTGGGCGCCGAGGTCAGCGCCGGCCGCGAGCAGCGCGTCCCAGAGCGGGCCCGCGTCGTCCCAGGCAGGGAGCAGCTCGTAGCCGTGCTCGCCGGTGTAGCCGGTGCGACAGACCACCAGCTCGCGCCCCTCCCAGCTGGACACCGTGAAGCTCATGTAGTCGTGTGCGGCCGGCAGCCCCAGCCGGCCCAGCAGTTCCGCTGACCGTGGGCCCTGCACGGCCAGCACGCCATACCGGCGGTGCAGGTCGGTGACGGTGACATCGGCCGGCGCCGCGGCGGTCAGCCGGCGAACCACCTCAGCGGTGTTCGCCGCGTTCGGCACCAGGAAGACGCGGTCGTCGCCGTACAGGTAGGCGATCAGGTCGTCGACGACGCCGCCGCTGCGCTCGTCGCAACACAGCGTGTACTGCGCCTTCCCCGGGACGATCCGGCCCAGATCGTTGGACAGCGTCCGGTTCACGAACGCCGCCGCCCCTGGGCCGCGCACCTCCGCCTTGCCCAGGTGCGACACGTCGAACACGCCCACCGCGTCCCGTACCGCGGCGTGCTCGGTCAGCACCCCACCGCCGGACGCTCCGTACTCGATCGGCATCTCCCAGCCGCCGAAGTCGGCCAGCTTCGCCCGGCGCGCGACATGACGATCATGCAGCGGCGACCTGTCCAGCGACTCGTCGGTCATGCCAGCCATCCTGTCAGTGCTCCAGTGCCGGTACCCCTGCACCCCGCCGACCGTGACCGACAGATGATCCGACCCGCCAACTCAGCGTCCAACCCCGCCCCCCACCTACTGCCGCCCCGGGTCGCTCCCGCCGGAGGCGAACAGTCCAGCGCTCCTGCCGAGACCCGCAAACCGGGACGGGCGCAGCGGTCCGGACCAGCCGGGGTCCCGGAGGTGTTAGCAACAGCCGACCTCACCGTTGCGGCCAGCCGAAGCTGGAGCGGCTGCGGCCTCCCCAGCGAATCGCCTGTGCGACCCCGGCGGCGGGCCGAGAACGGCGGAGGTCTTCACGTGATCGGGCTGGGCGTCAAGCGGGTGTCGGATACGGTCCGTCTCGTGTCCACCGTGCCGCCGCCTCTGCCAGGCACGGGCACCCGTTGGGTGGTGGCGCTGACCCGTCGTCTGGTGAGCCAACGGCAGGCCCGGGCGGTTCAGCGCAAAGTCCGGTCCGATCAGCTGTCCGGACACATCGTGGTGTACGGGCTGAGCCGGGTCGGCCGCCGCACGGTCGAGGAGCTGCTGCGGCTCGGCGAGACGGTCGTGGCCGCCGAGCGGGGTGACCGCTACGACAGCGTGGTCGCCGAAGTCGGCATCCCGGTCATCCGCTGTGATCTCCGGCATGAACCCGGCATGCTCGACGTCGCGCTGGGGACCGCGAAGGCACTCGTGCTCTGCGCCGACGACGACCTCGGCAACCTGCAGGTCGCACTGGCTGCGCCCCGGGTCAACCCGGGGATCCGGCTGGTGGTCCGGATGTTCCGGCTCGAGCTGGGCCAGCGGATCGAGCAGGAGATCCCCGGCCTGGTCACGGTCTCGAACTCGCGCCTGGTCGCGCCTGCGTTCGTCGGCGCCGCGCTCCGGGACGACTGGCGGCAGCGCGTCACCGTGCGCGACCGCGAGATCGTCCTGGACGTGGCCGCCGCCGGCGAGCCGACGGGTCTGACACTGCCAGGGCCGGACGCCATCCCGATCACGTTGGAACCGGCCCCTCCGCGGCGGACCGTGCCCCGCCGTCGGGGCTGGTGGGCCGGCGTGCCCGGCCGGGTCGTCCGCGACCTGTTCCTCGACCACCGCCTGCAGATCGTGATCGCGCTGGTTGCGCTGCTCGTCGCCGTGAGCACGGTCGTCTTCCGGCTCAGCACGTCCCTCGGCTGGTTCCAGGCGCTCTACGCGGCGGTCAGCGAGATCGCCACGACCGGCCTTGATCCACGGATCGACGCCGCCTCCGGCCCGGTCCGTGCCTATGCGGTGCTGCTGCTGTTCGCCGCAGCGGGCCTGCTGGCCGCGGTCTACGCCCTGTTCACCGACACGCTGGTCTCGGTCCGGCTGTCCCAGGCGCTCGGCGGCGTTCCGCGCCGGCTGCGCGACCACGTGATCGTCTGCGGTCTCGGCGCGGTCGGGCTGCGGATCGCCGAACGACTGAGCACCGGCGGGCTGCCGGTTGCCGCGGTCGAACTGCGGGACGATGTGGCGCTCCTGCTGTCGGCCCGCCGGCAGGGCATCGCGGCGGTGATCGGCGATGCCCGATTCCCGACCACCCTGCGCGAGGTGCAGGTAGAACGCGCCCGGGCGGTGGTGCTGGCGACCCGGGACGACCTGACCAACCTCGAGGCCGCACTCATGCTGCGCCGGGAGTTCCCGCACGTCCGGGTCGTCCTCCGGATGTACTCGCCGGAACTCGCCGAACGCGCCGAGCGACTCGTCCCGGAGGCGGTGGTACTGAGCACCGCGGCCCTCGCCGCGCCGTCCTTCGCAACCGCCGCGCTCGGCCCCGAGGTGGTGGGCACGCTGGAGCACGAGCACCGGCTCTACGTCGTGGTGGAAGCCGACATCGATCCAGGCACGACGGCCGACGGGAGCGCCGTCGGAACGCTGGAACTCGGTGAACGCATCCGCGTCCTGGGCGTGGCCGCCGGCGACGACGTGAGCTGGCGGCCACCCCGCGACCACCCGACAACGGCCGGCGACACGGTGATCGCCGTGACCGCACCCGGCGGCCTCGGCGACCTGCTGAGCCTCGTCCGCAGCGGACCGCCGATCAGCGAGGTACTCACCGACTCCGTGGACGTCTCCGACGACGGCTTCACGGCCGAGAGCTGAACACCGCCGGTCGTCGCCGGACGCTACGCCTGCTCAGGGGGCGCCCAGACACCCCGACCGGAGTAATCGGATCACTCCTCTTGCTCGTCTGACGATCGCCCATCGCCGTGAGGGCCTACGATCCTGCAGGTAGTGGCCGCGCAACCCGGCGGGTCTGGCGCGGCGAAATTCTGTGAGTACGGACGGAGTCCCGTGGCAAGCCTCACTCTCGCCGGTCCTGATCTGGCCACCCTGCGTGCCGACGCGATCGTCGTCGGCGTCCTGAAGTCCCCCGATGGCCCGCGGCTCGCGCCAGGCGCGGAAGAGATCGACCAGGCGCTTGGCGGTCGATTGCTGGAAGCGCTGACAGCGGTCGGTGCGACCGGAGCCGCGGACGAGGTCGTCAAGCTCGCCACCCTGGGTGCGGGCACGATCCCGGTCGTCGCGGCAGCAGGGCTCGGTGCCGGGCCGGCTGACGGCTCGGGCGTGACCGAGGAAGCGGCCCGCCGGGCGGCCGGCGCGGCGAGCCGAGCACTTGCCGGGCGGGCCCGGGTCGCCTGCACGCTCGCACAGGCGGTCGCCGGCGGTGCCACCGCCGGTGCGGTGCAGGCGGTCAGCGAGGGCGCTCTGCTCGGTGGCTACACCTTCGGCGCGTACAAGACGGAGAACCACCGCCCAGCCCCGCCGTCCTCCTACACCCTCCTGGTGTCGAATCCGAAGGACAGGGCGCTGCGCGCGGCGACGAAGCGAGCCTCCGCCGTAGCTGAGGCGGTCGCGTTCTGCCGGGACCTGGTCAATACCGCCCCGAA
Source organism: uncultured Actinomycetota bacterium (assembly GCA_963714145.1). Classification (GTDB taxonomy): domain Bacteria; phylum Actinomycetota; class Actinomycetes; order Mycobacteriales; family CADCTP01; genus JBBWZH01. The sequence continues at coordinate 3,114,811 of OY970235.1, forward strand.
CGACCTGCCGCCGGCCGAGCTCGCTGACCGCGCCGCGGTCGCGGGCCGGAAGGCCGGCCTCGACGTCGAGATCCTGGACGAGAAGGCACTGCGGCGGGCCGGCTTCGGCGGCGTCCTGGGCGTCGGCGGGGGTTCCGCACGGCCACCCCGACTGATCCGCATGCAGTACCGCGGCCGCCCCGGGGCGACCCGGGTCGCACTGGTCGGCAAGGGCATCACGTTCGACTCCGGCGGTATCTCGATCAAGCCCGCCGCCGGCATGGATGTCATGAAGAGCGACATGGCCGGCGCCGCGGCGATCATCGCCACGATGATCCTCGCCGCCGCGCTCAAGCTTCCACTTGAGCTGATCGCCACTGTGCCGATGGCGGAGAACCTGCCGAGCGGCTCCGCCTACCGGCCGGCTGACGTGCTGTCGATGTACGGCGGCCGGCGCGTCGAGGTGCTCAACACCGACGCCGAGGGCCGCCTGATCCTGGCCGATGCGATCGTGCGGGCCTGCGAAGACTCGCCCGCCTACCTGCTCGAGACCTCCACCCTCACCGGCGCGCAGCGGATCGCTCTCGGCGAGCGGACCTCCGGTGTCATGGGCTCCGACGATCTGCGCGAGCGGGTGGTCGCCGCCGCCGGGCGGTCCGGCGAGCACATGTGGCCGATGCCAATGCCCGAAGAGTTGCGCAAGGGGCTGGACTCCCCGGTCGCCGACATCGCCAACGTGATGGGTGACCGTTGGGCCGGGATGCTGGTCGGCGCCGTGTTCCTGCGCGAGTTCGTCGCCGAGGGCGTCGACTGGGTGCACATCGACATCGCCACACCGGCCTACAACACAGGTGGCGCCTGGGGGTACACACCGAAAGGCGGCACCGGCGTCCCCATTCGTACCCTGCTGGCCGTGCTCGAGGATATTGCCGAGAACGGCTGAGGCCATCGCGATGCGATCGCGGCCGGATCCCTCCGGCCGCGGGGCCGGCTCAGGCGGTGGCGTCGTCGGCGCGCGGCACTCCGGTGTCACCGGTCGCTTTCCGGCGGGCGGTCCATTCCCGCATCCGCTTCGGGTAGCCGACCGCCGCGACGTCGTAGACCGGGATGGCCAGGCGCCGGCCGAGATCTCGGGCGGCAGCCGGACCGTCAATGCGGCGCCGGGTCCACTCGCCGTCGGTCGCGACCAGCACGATCGTGGTCTCGGTAACGGTCGTCCTGGGTTCGACGTACGCTTCGACGCCCTTTCGGCTCTGGGCGAACTGCTCAAGATGCGCGATATCGGCGGAGTTCGCGCCGCGGATGACACCCCGCTGCTCTCGGCGCCGACGAAACAGCCCCACCTGGTACCTCTCTCGCCTTCCAGACCGCGCACTGGCGCGGCTCTCGTGTCGCTAGGTTCCCACGTGCGGTGGTATCGGTGCACCTTCGCCGTTCGTGGCCAGGTCGCCAGTCCCCTCGTCGCGGCTCCCGGCATGCTGGTGCCAAGATGGGAGTCGACCCAGATCGGGACCGGTACGGGGCCGATCGCCAGGAACCAGTCAGGAGACTTTCTGTGGCTGACACCGACGTCGACCTGGTCATCCTCGGCGGCGGGAGCGGTGGCTACGCATGTGCCTTCCGAGCCGCCGAGCTCGGCATGCGCGTCGTATTGATCGACAAGGACAAGGTCGGTGGGACCTGCCTGCACCGGGGGTGCATCCCGACCAAGGCGCTGCTGCACGCCGCCGAGCTCGCGGACAACATCCGCGAGAGCGCCCAGTTCGGCGTCCGGTCCGCGTTCGAAGGCATCGACATGGCGGCCGTCAACAACTACAAGGACGGCGTGGTCAGCCGGCTCTACAAGGGCCTGCAGGGCCTGGTCAAGGCCCGGGGTGTCGAGTTCGTGCAGGGCGAGGGGCGGCTGGTCTCCCCGACCGCCGTCCAGGTCGGCGACACCGTCTTCAATGGGCGGCACGTCGTGCTCGCCACCGGCTCCGCCGCGAAGAGCCTGCCCGGCCTGGACATCGACGGCGAGCGGGTCATCTTCAGCGACCACGCGCTGCGGCTCGAGCGGGTGCCGGCGTCGGTGGTCATTCTCGGCGGCGGCGTGATCGGAGTCGAGTTTGCCAGCGTCTGGAAGTCGTTCGGCGCGGACGTGACGATCGTGGAGGCCCTGCCGCACCTCCTCCCGCTCGAGGACGAGTCGAGCTCGAAGCTGTTGGAGCGTGCCTTCCGGCGCCGCGGCATCGGGTTCAAGCTCGGCGCCCGGTTCTCCGGCGTGCAGCACCGGGACGGCGGCGTCCAGGTGACGCTGGAGAACGGCGAGCAGATCGACGCCGAGATGCTGCTGGTCGCCGTCGGTCGCGGCCCGATCTCGCCCGGCCTCGGGTACGAGGAGGCCGGCGTCGCCACCGACCGCGGTTTCGTCAAGGTCGACGCCTACTGCCAGACCAACGTCGCCAGCATCTCCGCGGTCGGCGACCTCATCCCGACGCCTCAGCTGGCACATGTCGGATTCGGTGAGGGAATCCTGGTTGCCGAGCGGCTGGCCGGGCTCCCAGTGGTCCCGATCGACTATCTCGGCGTGCCACGTGTCACCTATTCCGAGCCGGAGGTCGCGTCGGTCGGCATGACCGAGGCCCAGGCAGCGGAGAAGTACGGCGCGGACGGCATCCGCACCCTCACCTACGACCTCGCCGGCAACGGGAAGAGCCAGATCCTCAAGACCTCCGGCGCGGTGAAGCTCATCTCCGAGCAGGACGGCCCGGTGCTCGGCGTGCACGCCGTCGGCAGCCGGGTCGGCGAGCTGCTCGCCGAGGCGCAGCTGATCTACAACTGGGAAGCGCTGCCGAGCGAGGTCGCCCAGTTGATCCACGCCCACCCGACGCAGTCCGAGGCAATCGGCGAGGCGCACCTGGCCCTTGCCGGCAAGCCCCTGCACATGCACAGCTGAGCGCCGTCCCGGGCCCTCATCTCCTGACACAGAAGGAGTCGTTGACCAATGCCGGTCTCCGTCACGATGCCGCGCCTCGGAGAGAGCGTGACCGAGGGCACTGTCACCCGCTGGCTGAAGAAGGAGGGCGAGCGGGTCGAGGCCGACGAGCCGCTGCTTGAGGTCTCCACCGACAAGGTGGACACCGAGATCCCCGCGCCCGCGTCCGGAGTGTTGTCGGCCATCAAGGTCGGCGAGGACGAGACGGTCGAGGTCGGGGTCGAGCTTGCCGTCATCGACGACGCGAGCGGAGCGACCGGCGACGCGGCCCCGGCCAAGCAGGAGAGCCCGGAACCGGCGCAGCAGGAGCAGCCGCCGGCGCAGGCACAGCAACCGCAGTGGAGCGAGCCGGCGAGCGCGCGGTCGGCCGAGCCGGCCAAGGCGGAGCAGCCGGCCGAGCAGCCGCGCCCGGCCGCGCCGCAGCAGAGCGCGCCCAGCCAGCAGCCAGCCCAGGCACCGGCTCCGGCCGCGCAGCCGCGGACTGCGCCCGCTCCGCAGGCCGCACCGCAGCCGGCCGCGGCGCAGACCGACGCCGACGTCTTCGGCGGCGCCTACGTGACCCCGCTGGTCCGCAAGCTGGCGGCTGAGCACGATGTCAACCTGTCTGGGCTTGCCGGCACCGGGGTGGGTGGCCGGATCCGCAAGCAGGATGTGCTGGAGGCGGCGCGGGCCAAGCAAGCCAGCCCGGCGCAGCCGGAGGCCCCGCAGGCGCCGGCCACCCAGCCGGCCGGCACGCCCAGCCGGCAGCCCGCCCGGGTCGCGGCGTCCCCGCTGCGTGGCACCACCGAGAAGATGTCCCGCCTGCGCACCGTCATCGCGCACCGGATGGTGGAGTCGATGCAGGTCAGCGCCCAGCTGACCACGGTGGTCGAGGTCGATGTGACCGGGGTCGCCCGGCTCCGGAGCCGGGCGAAGGCGGACTTCGAGGCCCGCGAAGGCGTACGCCTGTCGTTCCTGCCGTTCTTCGCCGTGGCCACGGTCGAGGCGCTCAAGCAGCACCCGAAGGTGAACGGGTCGATTGATGTCGAGGCCGGGACGATCACGTACCACGAGGCCGAGCACCTCGGTATCGCCGTCGACACCGAGCGGGGGCTGCTGGTCCCGGTGATCCACAACGCCGGCGACCTGAACCTCGGCGGGATGGCCCGCAAGATCGCCGACCTGGCCGAGCGCACCCGCGCGAACCGGGTCAGCCCGGACGAGCTTGCCGGCGGCACCTTCACGTTGACCAACACCGGCAGCCGCGGGGCGTTGTTCGACACGCCGATCATCAACCAGCCGCAGGTCGGGATCCTCGGCACCGGCAGCGTGGTGAAGCGGCCGGTAGTGGTCGACGACCCGAACCTGGGTGAGGTCGTCGCCGTCCGCTCGATGGTCTACCTGGCGCTGAGCTATGACCACCGGCTGGTCGACGGCGCCGACGCGGCCCGCTTCCTGGGCACCATCAAGGACCGTCTGGAGGGCGGCGCGTTCGAGGCCGACCTTGGCCTGGCCTGATCCGCCGATGCCGGCCGCCTGCCCGCCGACCGCCTCAGGTCGCGGGCTGGCGGCGGCTGGGCGAAGATCAGCACTGTGCGAATAGCGATCACCGGGGCCCGCGGGCTGATCGGCAGCGCGCTGGTGCCGGCGCTGGAGGGTGTTGGACACACGGTCGTGCCGCTGGTCCGGCGAACGCCGCGGGCTGGTGAAGTCGGCTGGGACCCGGCCCGGCGGCAACTGAACCCGGCGGACCTGTCCGGAACCGACGCTGTGATCCACCTCGCCGGCGCCGGCATCGGCGACCGGCGCTGGACGCCCGCCTACAAGCGCACGCTGCTGGACAGCCGGGTCGATGGCACCACCACCCTGAGCGAGGCGATCGCGGCGGCCGAACCACGGCCGCCGGTGCTGCTGTCGTCGTCCGCGATCGGCTGGTACGGCGACACCGGCGGCCGGGCGGTGGATGAGAGCGCGCCAGCCGGCTCGGACTTTCTCGGCGACCTGTGCCGCCGGTGGGAAGAAGCCACCCGAGCCGCCGCGGACGCCGGCGTGCGGGTGGTGCACCTGCGCACCGGCCTGGTTTGCGCGGGCAAGGGCGGGCTGCTCGGCCGGCTGCTGCCGCTGTTCCGGCTGTGCCTTGGTGGCAAGTTGGGCACCGGGAAGCAGTACTGGTCGTGGATCTCGCTCGCCGACGAGATCAGCGCGATCCAGCATCTTCTCGACAGCGACGTGTCCGGCCCGGTGAACCTGACCGGACCGGAACCGGTCACCAACGCCGAGTTCACCAAGGTGCTCGGCCGGGTGCTCGGCCGCCCCACGCTGGCGCCGGTGCCCGCTTTCGCGTTGCGGATTGCTGTCGGTGAGTTCGCTGACGTCGGCGTCCTGACCAGCCAGCGGGTACTCCCGAAGGTGCTGGAAAGCAGCGCATACCCGTTCCAGCACAGCACCGTGGAGGCGACGCTGCGCTGGGCGACCGGCCGCGACTGACCGCACCAGCCGCCACGCCAACCCGGCCGACGTCATGCCAGCCGCCAGCCGTCCGGGCTCAGGGTGAGCTCGACGACGATGACGCTCTCCGGACGGCCCGGAATCGGTGCGACCGGCCGGCCGGACCGGAGCCGCAGCGATGCCGGCAGTGACTGCGCGACCCGCAGCCGCACCTCACCCGGGCCGGACGACTCGACCGCGACCAGGCGGAGCCGGTGCCGCACGCCACGCACCGTCTCGCCAGTGGCGGTGATCCGACCCAGCTGAGCCGTGTCCAGGCTGAGGTGCGAACCAGGCAGGTAGACCTGCCGCAGCAACGCCGGGTCGCCACGCTCGTACGCCCGGGACCGAACCGCGTCCAGCCCGTCCAGCACAGCCAGCCAGTCGCGGGCCGGCGCCGGTCGTGCGGACGTCGGCGGCGTGGCCGCGCCAGGGCCGGCCGGCGCCGCACCCGCCGACGGTCCGGCCGCACCGCCTGTCACCCACGCCGCGCCGCCGCAGGCGACCGCGAGAACAGCGGCCCCGACCAGCCAACGGCCTGGCCGCCGGCGGCTGCCGGGTGGCTCCTGCCAGCGGTGCCGGGGCCCGGCTGGCACCACCAGCGCGACCGGGCGAGCGACCGGCGGACCGGCGAGCGGCACGGGTTCCGGCTCGCAGCTGGCCCGCACGGCGAGGGCGAACTCTGCCGCCGTGCCCCGATCGCCCGGATCAGCTGACAGGGCCCGGCGCAGTGCCCGGACCAGCGGTGCCGGCGCGTCGAGGCCGGCGAGGTCGTCCGGACCAGGGCACGTCGGCGCGCCGGTCAACGCCTGCCCAGCCACCCGGGCCAGCATCAGCACGTCGGTTGCCGGGCCGGCTGGCCGCGGCACCCCATCCGGATCGGACCGTCCACTTGCGACACCGGGCAGCTCGGGCTCCGCCAGCAGCGGCCGTCCGTCCACAGTGAACAGAACGTTCGCGGGATGCACCGACCCGTGCGCGATGCCGTTTCCGTGTAGAAAGTCGAGCGCCGACGCGAGTGGCACGAGAACCGTGACGAGCTCGCCCGGACGCAGCCGGCCTCGGCGGCGAAGCAGCATCGCCAGGCTGCCACCGGCGGCGTAGTCAAGCACCAGCACGGTCGCCTGGGCGCCGGCCAGGACCGCACGGACCGGCAGCAGGTGCGGCTGGCCCGCCTCGGCAAGCGACACCACCCGCTGCCGCAACGCGGCCAGGTCAGCGGCGGATGGCGCGCAGTGCAGGCGTTTCAAGGCGACGAGGCCACCGTCGCGCGCCGATCGTGCCCGCCACACCTCGCCGCTGGCGCCGAAGCCGACCAACTCAGTGGCGACGTACCCCGGCACGCTCCATGCCATCCGCTCGTGCATGGCGAGCAGGGTAGGCAGATTCGCTACAAGATCGTTCCCGTTATCCACAGGCGAAACAGTTATCCACAACTTGCGCCGCAGCCGCGAATCCGGGCTTGACGGCGGCTAGTGTCGCCGCCATGTGTCTGCGTCGGCAGCTAGCAAAGCCTTACGGAGAGGGCTATTGATGAACATCCTCGCGACGTCCGGCGGGTTCAAGGCCGACGATCGGCGGCCGATGCGGCCCGGCCCGCTCGTCGATCATGCCTTCGAGCTCGCGGCATCGCCGGCCCGGCCGCGGTTCTGCTACCTCGGAACCGCCTCTGGCGACAGCGACTACGCCATCTCGGCGATGTACCAGGCGTTCAACGACCGGGATGTCGTGGTGTCGCACGTCGCGTTGTTCCCGATGCCGAACTTCGCCGATCTGCGCGGGCACCTGCTGTCCCAGCACGTCATCTGGGTCGGCGGCGGGAGTGTGGCGGGGCTGCTGGCGATGTGGCGGTTACATGGCGTCGACGAGATCCTCCGCGAGGCGTGGGCGGCCGGCGTGGTCCTCGCCGGGATCTCCGCTGGCTCGCTGTGCTGGCACATCGGCGGGACGACCGACTCGTTCGGGCCGGATCTGCGGCCCGTCACCAACGGGCTCGCGCTGCTGCCGTACTCGAACGGCGTGCACTATGACAGCGAGGCGCAGCGGCGCCCGTTGTACCACCGGCTGGTCGGCAACGGCACCCTGCCCGCCGGCTACGCCACCGACGACGGTGTCGGTCTGCACTACCGCGGCGTCGAACTGGTCGACGTCCTCAGCGACACTCCCGGAAAGGCGGCCTACCATGTCACGCCCGACGCTGGCGGCGGCGTCAACGAGACCCGGATCGAGCCCCGCCTGCTCGGTCGGTAGGCGGCCCCGGAGCCACGTGGCTCCGCTCGCCCAGCCCGCTACGCCTTGGGCAGCGACCGGCCCGCTGCGCCTTGACAACGACTCGTCCGGCCAACTGCGCCTCGGTCAGCCGATCGCCCGGCCGCCCGCGGCCCGTCATCTGCGGCCTGCCAGCTGCGGCCCGGCCAGCCGCAGCCAGGTCGGCCACGGACCCCGGTCTGGCCGGACCGCCGAAGTCCGTACGGCGACGGCGGGATCGTCGCGAGGTAGCGTTGCCAGCGTGACCGAACTCGTCGTCATCCGAGCTGGCAGCGTGCCGTACGAGGCGGCCTGGGCCGAGCAACGCAGGCTGCATGAGCAGCGAGCGGCCGGGGCCACTCCCGACACCCTGTTGCTGCTCGAGCATCCGTCCGTCTACACCGCCGGCCGGCGGACCGAGCCGGCGGACCGGCCGACCGATGACACCCTGGTGGTGGACGTCGACCGCGGCGGCAGGATCACCTGGCACGGTCCGGGGCAACTCGTCGGGTACCCCATCTTGCTACTGGCCGAGCCGATCGACGTGGTCGCCTACGTCCGGCGGCTGGAGGCGGCGCTCATCGCCGCCTGCGCCGACCTCGGCCTGGCCACCGACCGGGTCGCCGGTCGCAGCGGTGTCTGGGTCCCTGCCGACGACCGCGGTCCGGCCCGGAAGCTCGCCGCGATCGGAGTCCGGATCAGCCGCGGCGTGACGATGCACGGCTTCGCGGTGAACTGTGACGCTGATCTCAGCGCGTTCGACCGGATCGTCCCCTGTGGAATCAAGGACGCCGGCGTGACTTCGCTGACCCGGGAACTGGGCCGCCGCGTCGGCGTCGCCGACGCGATGGACGCGGTCGAGCAGCGGATGCGGGTGGCGCTGACCGAGGCGGAAGCGGTGCTCGCGACTACCGCGTAGCGATCGCAGCAAACCACCGGGCCGGCGGTACGAGCCGGGTTACCGGCCCGGCCGACGCAACCCGCGCCGGCCCGGCCGGTCGTTGATCAGGCGAGCTGGGGAACCACCTCGGCGGCGACCAACTCGACGTGATCGAGGTCGTCCAGGTCGAGCGTCTGCAGGTAGACCCGCTCGACCCCGGCCTCGGCATACCGGGCCAGCGTGGCCACGCACTCGGCCGGGGTGCCGGCGACGCCGGTCGAGCGCAGCGCGTCCGGGTCGCGCCCGATGGCGGCGGCGCGGCGGGCGACCTCGGCATCGTCCCGGCCGCAGCAGAGCACCAGCGCCGCCGACCAGCACAGCGTCTTCGGGTCCCGGCCGGCCTCGACGCAGGCGACGCGGACCCGGTCGAAGTAGGTCTCGACCTGGTCGGCGGAGGCGAACGGCGCGTTGAACTCGTCCGCGTACCGGGCGGTGAGCGCGGGTGTCCGGCGGGCACCGCCACCGCCGATGATCACCGGCGGTCGCGGGTGCTGCACCGGCTTCGGCAGCCCCGGCGAGTCGGCCACCTGGTAGTGCTTGCCGTGGTAGCTGAACCGGTCACCCTCCGGCGTCGCCCACAGCCCCGTGATCACCGCGAGCTGCTCCTCCAGCCGGTCGAACCGCTCGGCGACCGGCGGGAACGGCATCGCGTACGCGGCGTGCTCCGCCTCGTACCAGCCGCTGCCGATACCGAGCTCGATCCGGCCGCCGCTCATCGCGTCCACCTGTGCGACCGCGATCGCGAGCGGGCCGGGCAGCCGGAATGTGGCCGCCGTCATAAGCGTGCCCAGCCGGACCCGGGATGTCTCCCGGGCGAGCCCGGCCAGCGTGATCCAGGCGTCGGTCGGCCCCGGCAGGCCGGTCGCCGAGCCCATGCTCAGGTAGTGGTCGCTGCGGAAGAACCCGTCATATCCGGCTTCCTCGGTGGCGCAGGCCAGCCGGAGCAGCTGCTCGTAGGTGGCGCCCTGCTGCGGTTCGGTGAAGATGCGAAAGTCCACGGCAAGTGACTCTAGTGTCCGACCCGACCCGGTTCGCGCCAGCCGCCCGCGGCCCGCCGGGCGGTCCCGCACCGCGCCACCGGCCGGGCCATTCGCGGACGCGTACGCTCGACGGCGTGACCGCGGTTGAGCCTGAGGGACGTCGGCTGCTCCGGCTGGAGGTGCGCAACGCGCAGACCCCGATCGAGCGCAAGCCGTCCTGGATCAAGACCCGGGCCCGGATGGGCCCCGAGTACACGGAGCTCAAGTCGCTGGTCCGGCGTGAAGGCCTGCATACGGTCTGCGAGGAGGCCGGCTGCCCGAACATCTACGAGTGCTGGGAAGACCGCGAGGCCACCTTCCTGATCGGCGGCGAGCAGTGCACCCGGCGCTGCGACTTCTGCCAGATCGACACCGGCAAGCCCGCCGCGCTCGACCGGGACGAGCCGCGCCGGGTCGCCGAGTCGGTGCAGGCGATGGGCCTGCGGTACGCGACGGTCACCGGGGTCGCCCGTGACGACCTGGCCGACGGCGGCGCCTGGCTGTACGCGGAAACGGTCCGCCAGATCCACCGGCTCAACCCGGGCACCGGCGTCGAACTGCTGATCCCGGACTTCAACGGCCGACCCGACCAGCTCGGCGCGGTGTTCACCGCCGCCCCGCAGGTGCTCGCGCACAATCTGGAGACGGTTCCGCGGATCTTCAAGCGGATCCGTCCCGCGTTCCGGTACGAGCGCTCGCTGGACGTGCTGCGTCAGGCCCGCACGGCCGGTCTGGTGACGAAGTCGAACCTGATCCTCGGCCTCGGCGAGGAGCCCGCCGAGGTCAGCGCTGCTATGCGCGACCTGCATGACGCCGGCTGCGAGCTGCTCACGATCACCCAGTACCTGCGCCCGTCGCCGCGGCACCACCCGGTCGAGCGCTGGGTGCATCCGGACGAGTTCGTCGCGCTGCGCGAGGAGGCGGAAGCGATCGGCTTCGCCGGCGTGCTGAGCGGGCCGCTGGTCCGGTCGTCATACCGCGCCGGGCGGCTCTACCAGCAGGCCCTCGACAGCCGCCGGCTCGCCCCCGCCGGCAGCTGACGGCCGGCGCGGCTGGCGGCTGACGGCCGGCGCGGCCGACGGAAGTCGGCAGTGGCGGGCGAAGGCGGCTGACGCGGCCGTATCCTCGTCGTCATGGCGAAGGATTCCAAGGCGACGAAGCCTGCTCGTGGCGCGGCGAAGGCCGAGAAAAAGAAGAAGGCCCCGCGCGGCGAGCGGTGGCGGCAGATCCTCGCCGCGTTCCGGATCACCCGGCAGCGCGACCCGAAGCTGCCGCTCTGGATGCTGCTCGCCTTCGTCGCCAGCTTCGCGGTGGTACTGCTGGTGTTCACCCTGCTCGGCGGCCCGATCTACCTGAACATTCCGGTCAGCGTGCTGTCCGGCGTACTCGGGTTGATGATCGTCTTCGGCCGGCGGGCGCAGAAGGCGGCGTTCCGCGAGGTCGAAGGGCAACCCGGCGCGGCTGGCTGGGCGATCCAGAACATGCGCGGTGACTGGCGGGTGACCCAGGGCGTCGCGCTGACCTCGCAACTGGACGCAGTGCACCGGGTGCTCGGGCGGCCCGGCGTGATCCTGATCGGTGAGGGCTCGGCGCAGCGGGTCCGCGGGCTGCTCGCGCAGGAGAAGAAGCGGGTCGCCCGGGTGGCCGGCGACACCCCGATCTACGACGTCATGCTCGGCGAGGACGAGGGCCAGATCTCGCTGCGGAAGCTGTCGAACCATCTGACGAAGCTGCCGCGGAACCTGTCCGCTGCCCAGGTCAACACGATGGAGAAGCGGTTGCAGGCGCTCGGTGGCAGCAAGACGCCGCCGCTGCCCAAGGGGCCGCTCCCCCGCGGCGCCCGGATGGCCGGTCTGGAACGGACGATGCGTCGCCGCTGATGCCAGGCACCGGGTCCGGGTCCGGGTCCCGGATGCCGGGCACCGGGCCTGATGCCGGGCACGGGCGCCCGGATGCCGGACACCGGCTCCTGCTGCCGGGCACCGGGGCCGCTGATGTCTGACGCCGGGCCGCTGATGCCGGACGGCAGGCGGTCCTGGCCTGACGCTGGGCGTCGGGCCCTGCCGGACGGTCAGGCCCGAACCACCGCGGTCTGGCTGAGCTGATCGTGGATGCAGCGGGCGTCCTGGTCCCAGATCAGCGCCGGGATCAGTAGGGCCACCAGCACGGTACGGATCAGCGCGCGGATGAGCCCGACCCGCGCCGGCCGGTCGACCCGGATCACCCGCAAGCCGATCAGGCGCATCCCGGGTGTCTGGCCGAACGCCGTGGTGAACGCCACATACTCGATCAGGAAGACCAGCAGGCTCCAGTTGCGCGGCAGCTCCGGGGCCGTGAACAGGCCGGCGACCAGCCCGGACAGCACCACGTCCACGGCCAGCGCGGCGAGTCGCTGGCCGGACGGCGCTAGCGAGCCGGCTCCGCTCGCGGGCAGGCCCAGCCGCTGACCGCGCCACTCCTGCGCCCGGGACGCACCGGGGCCGCCGGGCTCGGCCGGGCCCGCGTCGGTCTTTCCGCCCCCGCCGGTCTGCTCGCTCACGTCACGACCATAGATGCCGCCCGGCACCGCTCCCGGCACGACCCTCGGCCGCGCGGGCACCGCGCCCGCCTGGGTCCGCCGGCGCGAGCTCACCGGCCCCGCGGCGCCGGGCCACTCGGTGGTCCCGCACGGCATGTCCCCGCCACGCCCGCACGCCACCACGCCCTACCCCGGCGCCACGCCCTACCCGGCTTCAAGCCGATCGGCCGCGCTGCGGCGCGCCTGTCCGCTCCGCATACCGCCACGCCTACCCGGCGCCACGCCCATCGGCCACGCCCCGTCGGCCACTCGGTGCCGCGCCAGTCCGCCCCGGACACCGCCACGCCCGGCAATGGAGCCATGCCGGTCGCCATCGTCCGGCGGCACACTCGTCATCTCGCACCACCCGGCCCGCACCACCCGGCCGCCACCGGTCCGCGCCACCCGGCCGCCACCCGCCGCCGCGCCACCTGGCCGCCACCGGCCCGCGCCACCCGCCCGCCACCCCGCCGCCTCGCCACCCGGCCGCCACCCGGCCCGCGCCACGCGGCCCGCCCGCGCCACGCCGCCCGGGGCGGCTGGACACCGCGCGACACCGACGGCAGCCAGCGATCGGGCGGGCCTAGAGTGTCCCCAGCCCCGCCACCGGCCAGCAGGACCTGGCGAGCCGGTGACAAGCGGCAACGAAGCCGAACAGGCGCCCCGTAACCCGTCGGAAACAATCGGGACATGGCGAGGCAACCGTTCGACCATACGGTGCGAGACAAACGTCTAATCCGGAGGACGCATGTTCAACAGCCCAGACGAGGTCCTGGAATACATCCAGGCAAATGACGTGAAGTTCGTCGACGTTAGGTTCTGCGACCTCCCGGGCATCATGCAGCACTTCACAACACCGGCGTCCTCGTTCACCGAGGCGGTGTTCACCGACGGTCTGGCCTTCGACGGCTCGTCCATCCGCGGCTTCCAGGCGATCCACGAGTCGGACATGCTGCTCCTGCCGGACGCGACCACCGCGGTGGTGGACCCGTTCCGCAAGGAGAAGACGCTCAACATCAACTTCTTCATCCACGACCCGCTCACGCACGAGGCCTACAGCCGCGACCCGCGCAACCTGGCCCGCAAGGCCGAGGAGTACCTGCGCAGCACCAACGTCGCCGACACGGCCTACTTCGGTGCCGAGGCGGAGTTCTACATCTTCGACTCGGTGCGCTATGACACCACGCAGAACTCCGGCTACTACTACGTCGACTCGGCGGCCGGCGCGTGGAACACCGGCCGGGAGGAAGAGGGCGGCAACAAGGGCTACAAGGTCCGCTACAAGGGCGGCTACTTCCCGGTCTCGCCATACGACCAGTACGGCGACATCCGCGACGAGATGGTCGTCAACCTGCAGGGCGTCGGGCTGGAGATCGAGCGGGCGCACCACGAGGTCGGCACCGCCGGCCAGGCCGAGATCAACTACAAGTTCGACTCGCTGCTGCACGCGGCCGACTCGCTGATGCTGTTCAAGTACATCGTCAAGAACACCGGCTGGGCGCGCGGCAAGACCGTCACGTTCATGCCGAAGCCGCTGTTCGGCGACAACGGCTCGGGCATGCACTGCCACCAGTCGCTGTGGAAGGACGGCGGCCCGCTGTTCTACGACGAGGTCGGCTACGGCGGCCTGTCCGACACGGCGCGCTACTACATCGGCGGCCTGCTCACCCACGCGCCGTCGCTGCTGGCGTTCACCAACCCGACCACCAACTCGTACCACCGCCTGGTGCCGGGTTACGAGGCCCCGGTGAACCTGGTCTACAGCCAGCGCAACCGGTCCGCGGCCTGCCGGATCCCGATCACCGGCAACAACCCGAAGGCCAAGCGCGTCGAGTTCCGGGTGCCGGACCCGTCCTGCAACCCGTACCTCGCGTTCTCGGCGATGCTGATGGCCGGCCTGGACGGCATCCGCAACAAGATCGAGCCGCCAACCCCGATCGACAAGGACCTGTACGAGCTCCCGCCGGACGAGGCGTTGTCGGTCCCGCAGGTGCCGTCCTCGCTGGAGGCGGTGCTGGACAACCTCGAAGCCGACCACGACTACCTGCTCGAGGGCGGCGTGTTCACGCCCGACCTGATCGAGACCTGGCTGAGCTACAAGCGGATCAACGAGGTCGACGCGATCCGGCTCCGCCCCCACCCGCACGAGTTCGCGCTGTACTACGACATCTGAGCCACCTGGTCTCCTGACCTGTGCGGCAGCCCATGGTGGGCTCGCCGGACGGTTCAGCAGACCCCCGGTACCTCGCGGGGACATCGGCCGCGCCTCCCGGTTCGCCGGCGGGCGCGGCCGATGTCTTTCCGACGGCCGCCGCGGCAGCTGGACTCGCCGCGTCGGCGGGGTCGGCGGCTCCGGGCCGGGACCGGGGCCGGAGGTAGGCTGCGGGGATGCCGGGAGTGGATCTCGCGGAGCTGTACCGGGGCGGCCAGGAGCGGGTAGCCGGCCTGGTTCAGGAGTTGGGCCCGGCGGAGATCGCGGCGCCGGTGCCGACCTGCCCGGGCTGGACGGTCCGTGACGTGGTCGCGCACCTCAGCGGTATCGCCGAGGACGTGGTGGCCGGAAACACCGCGGGCGCGATGACCGACGCGTGGTCAGCGGCGCAGGTGGCGCGCGGCCGCGGCCGGTCCGTCCCGGACCTGCTCGCCGGCTGGGCCGCGAACCTGCCCGGGGTGGAGGCGTTCCTGACCGCGCATCCGCGTCAGTGGCCGGCAGTGATCGACATCGCGGCGCACGAGCAGGACATGCGTGGCGCGGTCAGCCGGCCGGGCGCCCGGGACAATCCGATCATCCAGGCGATGACGCCGGTGCTGCTGGCGTCGGTCCGGGTGACCCGACCGCTGGTGATCCAGACCGAGCACGGGGAGACCCGGGTCGGTCCGGACAGCGGCACCGCGACCGTGCTGTCCACCACCCGGTTCGAGGCGTTCCGGCTGCGGATGGGCCGGCGCAGCAAGGCGCAGGTGGCCCGGCTGGACTGGTCCGCCGACCCGGAGCCCTACCTGGACCGCCTCTTCGTCTTCGGGCCGTCCCGCACCGACATCGTGGAGTAGCCCGGCCCCGCCACGGCGCTGCGCGCCTGCGGCTGGGATGGGTCAGTGTGGGGTGTCGTCGACGATCGGGGCGTGGTAGCGGGTGAGGACGGCGGTGGTCCGGGCGCGGGAGAACGGGGGCGCCAACTGCACCACGTCCGTGGGGGCGTTGACGAACGTCGGGATGTAGCCGACCCGGCTGACCCGCCAACGGCCACCGGGGCCGGGCGTGACGGTGATGCGGACGATCACGCCGTCGCGGTGTGCCGGGGTCAGGTCGGGCGGCGTGACCTCCTGCTGGGCAAGGAAGTTGCCCAGGCCGAAGACCACCCAGCGGCCGTCCGGGCGGCGCTGGATCGGCTGCACGACGTGCGCGTGGTGGCCGACCACGAGGTCCACGTCGGGCGAGGCCATGACCGCGGCGGCGACCTGCTGCTGGTACGCCGACGGGGTCTGCTGCTTCTCGATCCCGAAGTGCAGGCTGACCAGAACGAACTGGGCGCCGGCCGCGCGGATCCGGTGCGCGTCGGCGCGGATCCTGGCCGGGTCGATCAGGTGCACGGTCGACGCGTTCGGCGGCTGGATGCCGTTCAGCCCGTACGTGTAGGCGAGGTGGCCGATCCGCAGGCCGTGCACGGTGTAGATGGTCAGCGAGCTGAACTCGGTCGGTGTCCGGGCGCTGCCGACATGCCGGATGCCGACCCGGTCGAAGACGTCGAGTGTTCCCCGCACCCCGGCGGCGCCGTGGTCGACCGTGTGGTTGGACGCGGTGGTGCATGCGTCGTAGCCGACCGCCTTCTCCACCTGCGCGAGTTCGTACGGGGCGCTGAACGCCGGGTACCCGGACAGCAGCCTGTCGTCCGGCGAGATCGGCGTCTCCTGATGGCAGATCGACCAGTCGGCAGACCTGATCAAGGGTGCGACGCGCTGCAGCATCGGCCCGAAGTTGTAGCCGCGGCCGCCCGCGTTGCGGGCCGCCTGCGCCCGCATCTCGTCGCTGACCAGCATGTCGCCGGTGAACAGCAGCGTCACGGACGGACCGGCCGGCGTCCCGGCCGCAGCCGACGAGGTCGGCGCCGTCGAGGCGGGCGGCGGCGCCGGCAGCGACCCCGACAGCCGGCTGGTCAGCGGTGGAACCGGCGTCCCGGTCGCCCCGGCACCCGACCCGGTGCTGGTCACACACCCGGCCAGCGCGAACACGGCCAGGAGCCAGGCAGCGGCCGCAGCCCGCCGCACTGCGGCCCGCCACACTGCAGCCCGCCGCGCCGCAGCCCAGCCCGCCGCAGCCCGGCCCGCCGCAGCGCGCCGCGCCGCGGCCCAGCCCGCCTCAACCCGGCCCGCCTCGACCCGGCCCGCCTCGGTCCAGCCCGCCTCGGTCCAGCCCGCCTCGGTCCAGCCCGCCTCGGTCCGCCGCCGGCGGACGGCCAGCGCGCCACCAAACAGGTCGGGAAGCACATGGTCAGCGCGTCCAGCCGGCCGGCGAGCCGCGCCGGTGGCGACGGGCGACTGCCGGCCGGGACGTAGCGCCCGATCGACCGGTGAGTGGTGCGGGGTGGGCACGGGCGGCACCTCGATACGGACGGGCGCGGCGGGTGGCCGTCAGGAGTAGAAGACGCGCTCGACCACCCGGCGGGCGCGGCGGGTGGCCCGACGGTAGTCGTCCAGGAACTGGCCCGGGTCGCGACCCGGCGGGTAGCCCATCGCGCGGGCGACGCCGACCAGTTCGCGGCCCTGGCGGGGCAGCTGGTCGGAGGCCCGGCCACGGACCAGCATGACCGCGTTGCGGGCCCGGGTCGCCACCTGCCAGGCCGCTTCCAGCGCGGCCGCGTCGTCTGCGGACAGCAGCTCGGCGTCCCGGGTGGCGGCCAGCGCGTCCAGCGTGCGCGTGGTGCGCAGGCCGGGCACCGAGGCGCCGTGCCGGAGTTGTAGCAGTTGCACGGTCCACTCGACGTCGGCCAGGCCGCCGGGGCCGAGTTTGGTGTGCGTGGCGGGCTCGGCGCCGCGGGGCAGCCGCTCCGACTCGACCCGGGCCTTGAGCCGGCGGATCTCGGTGACCGCCTCGGCGGGCAGGCTCTCGGCCGGGTAGCGGATCCGGTCGGCCAGCTCCAGGAACCGGACGCCGAGGTCCCGGTCGCCGGCCAGCGGGGCGGCCCGCAGCAGCGCCTGCGCCTCCCAGAACGACGACCAGCGCGCGTAGTACGCGGCGTACGAGGCGAGCGTCCGGACCAGCGGGCCGCTGCGGCCCTCCGGCCGGAGGTTGGCGTCGACCAGCAGCGGTGGATCCGGCGCCGGCAGGGCGAGCAGCCGGCGCAGCTCCTCGGCGACCGCGTTCGCCGCGGCGAACGCCTCCCGCTCCGGCACGTCCGGCTCCGCCTCGTGCACGAACATCACGTCCGCGTCGGAGCCGTAGCCCAGCTCGGCGCCGCCGAGGCGACCCATCGCGATCACCGCGAACCGGATCGGCAGCGGACCGTCCTGGCGGGCCTGCACCGACCGGGTGGCCACGTCCAGTGCCGCCTCCACGGTCGCCGCGGCGGCGTTCGACAGGGCGGTACCGACCTCGACCACGTCGAGCCGGCCGAGCAGGTCGGCACTGGCGATCCGGAGCAGCTCGTGCCGGCGCAGCCCACGCGCCGTGCCGACCGCCTCCGCCGCGACACCGTGCCGGGCGGCGGCGGACCGGAACGAGGACCGCAGCCAGTCCGCCGGGCGCGGCCGCAGCTCCTCTTCCGCGGCGAGCAGTTGCAATGCCTCCGGCGCCCGCGCGAGCAGGTCGGACACGTACCGGGACGAGCCGAGCAGCAGCGCGAGCCGGTCCGCGACCTGCCCGGAGTCGCGCAGCAGCCGCAGGTACCAGGGGGTCTCACCGAGCGCGTCGGAGACCTGCCGGTACGCCAGCAGGCCGGCGTCCGGTTCGGGCGCGTCGGCGAACGACTCCAGCATGACCGGCAGCAGCGCGCGCTGGATCGCCGCCCGCCGGGACACCCCACCGGTCAGCGCGGCCAGGTGCCGCAGCGCTCCTTCCGGGTCGGCGAAACCGAGCGCGGTCAGCCGCCGGCGGGCCGCCTCCGGGGTCAGCCGCAGCTGCTCGCTCGGCACCCGGCTGACCGCGTTCAGCAGCGGCCGGTAGAACAGCTTCTGGTGCAGCCGCCGGACGTCCCGGGCGTGCAGCGCCCGCTCGGCGTCGAACACCTTGACCGCGTCGCCGCGCCGGTCCGGCCGGTAGCCGAGCGACCGGGCCAGCCACATCAGCCCGGTGCGGTCGTCCGGGATGAGGTGGGTGCGGCGCAGCCGCTGCAACTGCAGCCGGTGTTCGACGGTGCGGAGGAACCGGTACGAGTCGGCCAGATTGGCCCCGTCGTCGCGGCCGATGTACCCGCCGCCAGCCAGCGCCGCCAGGGCGGCCAGCGTGCTGCGGCTGCGCAGCGTCTCGTCCGCCCGGCCGTGTACCAGCTGCAGCAACTGGACGGCGAACTCGACGTCCCGCAGCCCGCCCGGGCCGAGCTTGAGCTCCCGCTCGGCCACGTCGAGGGTCAGCGTGTCCTCGACCCGGCGGCGCATCGCCTGCACGTCGTCGACGAAGTGCTCCCGCTCGGAAGCGGTCCAGACCAGCGGCGCCAGAGTGTCCACATAGGACTGTCCGAGGTCGAGGTCGCCGGCCACCGGCCGGGCCTTGAGCAACGCCTGGAACTCCCAGGTGCGCGCCCAGCGCCGGTAGTACGCCTGGTGGCTGGCCAGGGTCCGGACCAGCGTGCCGAGCCGACCCTCCGGGCGCAGCGCACAGTCCACCGGCCAGGCAACCCGGCCACAGATCCGGACCAGCTCGCTGGCCAGCGCCGCCGCCGTCTGCAGCGCCGCGCCCTCGTCCACCGGCTGCGCTGGCTCACCCGACCGCGCCGGCCCGGGCGGCTCCACCGCCGACGGCATCCCCGCCCTCGGCGGCATCCCCGCCCCCGGCGGGATCCCGGGCCCCGGCGGCACACCCGGCCCCGGCGGAATACCGGGCCCGGCCGGCTCCCCCGCCAGCGGCCCGCCAGCCACCGGTTGTGGTGGGCGCGCGGCGCCGGGCTCGGCGACGAAGACAACGTCCACATCGGACACGTAGTTCAGCTCGCGGCCGCCGCACTTGCCCATCCCGACCACGGCCAGCCGGCACGGCGCGGCACCGGCCGGCAGCCCGGCCAGCGCGATGGCCAGCCCCGCGGACAGCGTTGCCGCGGCGAGGTCGGCGATCTCGGCGGTCAGTTCCTCGACGGTGATCTCGCCGACCAGGTCACGCGCGGCCAGCACCAGCAGGCGCCGCCGGTACGCCGTGCGCAGGGCGTGCACAGTGTCCGGACCGGTGCCGCGGGCGGGCGTGCCGCCGGTGCCGGTCGGCGGGTCGGCCGGGTCCGCGCCGACCGCGCCGAGCAGGGCCGACCAGTGATCGTCCATAGTGGACAGTGGCGGTTTGTCGTCCAGCAGCTGCCAGTCGGCCGGGTTCGCCACCAGGTGGTCGCCGAGCGCCGAACTGGCGCCGAGCACGCCGAGCAGCCGGAACCGCAGCACGCCGCTGGCCCGCAGCCGGTGCAGCAGACCGGCCCGATCGGCAGCCGGACCAGTCTCGTCCAACTCTTCGGCCAGCCGGCAGAGCGCGAGCACGGCCAGGTCCGGATCGCCGGCCCGGCCGAGCGCGGACACCACCAGGGCAGCGTCCGGATCCGACGGTGTGCCGGAATCGGGCCGCCAGAGGCCGAGATTCTCCGGCCCGAGCAGCCGTTCGGCCCGCTCGGCGTCGGCAAACCCCAGCCGGGCCAGCCGGGCCCGCCGCCGGCCGACCGCCGCCTCGGTCTCGCTCGCCGTCACACGAGCAACCTAGCCCGGGTTCGGCCGTTCGCGCCGACCCTCGGCGCAGATATGCGCCAGATCCGGCGCCCGCTACCCGGTTTGGCTGGTCCACCACCGGCCCGGCCCGCCGGCTCGCCCGGCGGTCACCCCGACCCCACCCGGACCCCGGGCTGCCGCCGGGACCCGCTACCCGGTTTGGCTGGTCCACCACCGGCCCGGCCCGCCGGCTCCCCCGGCGGTCACCCCGACCCCACCCGGACCCCGGGCTGCCGCCGGGACCCGCTACCCGGTCTGGCTGGTCCACCACCGACCCAGCCCGCCGACTCCCCCGACCCGCCCCGGACCCGGGCTGCCGCCGGGACCCCTACCCGGTCTGGCTGATCCACCGCCGGCCCAGCCAGCCGGCTCCCCCGGCGGCCACCCGGGCTCGGCCTGCCGCCGGGCTGGCCCAGGCGGGGATCAGGCGCGGGGGTCAGGCCGGGGATCAGGCGCGGGCGGCGTACTCGGCCTCGCGGACGACCTCGACGAACCGGACCGCGAACGGCTGCCAGACCTCGGCCAGGTCGGCGTGTACCTCGTCCAGGTCGCGGCGGGCGAGCAGGGCGGCCACGTCGATGCCGACGTCGGCCAGCGCCGCGGCGTCCTCGGCCGCCCAGCGGCGCACCATGTCGGCGGTCGTCTCCAGGTGGAACTGCACGCCCCAGGTGCGCTCGCGGACCCGGAAGGCCTGGTGCGGGTACCGGGTCGAGGACGCCAGCAGGGTCGCGTCCGGCGGCAGCGAGGTGATCGCGTCCCAGTGCCACTGCAGCACGTCCGGGGTGAACGGGACCGGCCGGAACAACCTGTCGTGCGCGGCCACATCCCGCTTGGCGATCAGCGCGGGGCCGATCTCCGGGCCGCTGCCGCCGCGCTCCACCCGGCCGCCGAGTGCGGACGCCAGCAGTTGCGCGCCCAGGCAGACGCCGAGCACCGGCACACCGGCGGCGGTCGCGGCCCGCAGCAGGTCGCGGGTGGCCGGCAACCAGGGCGCCGCCGCGTCGTCCCAGGCCGACATGGCGCCGCCCAGCACGATCACCGCCGCGTACCCGTCCAGCGCCGCCGGCACGGCCTGCCCCTGGTCCGGCCGCAGCACGTCCAGCAGCAGGCCGGCCTCGCGCAGCCAGTCACCGAGCCGGCCCAGCCCGTCCCCGGCCGAATGTTGGATCACCAGCCCAGTAGGCAACCGCATCCCCACACGCTAGCCGCTGTCCCGCCCGCGGCACGCGAGGGCCGGGCGATCCGGGGGCCGGGCAACGCGGCGGCCGGGGGCCGGGGGCCGGCCGGCAGACGGGGGATGCCCGCGGGGCCGGCGTCGGGCGCGCCGGCCCCGCGGGCCACTTGGGGCGGCCGGCCAGACCGCACCGGCCGGCCGGCCCGCACCGGCCAGCCGGCCGGACCGCGCCAGCCAGCCAGCCGGGCCGCGCCAGCCGGCCGGCCGCAACTGACGTCAGTGGCCGAAGGTGAACCAGTTGACGTTGACGAAGTCGGACGGTTGGCCGCTGGTGAACGTGAGGAACACGGTGTGCACGCCGGTGACCGCGCTGATGTTGGCCGGCACCGTCCGCCAGGACTGCCAGCCACCGGTGTTGCCGATGGCGAAGCTGCCGATCGGCGCGTTGGACCGGCTGTCCAGGCGCACTTCGACCAGCCCGCTCACCCCGCCGGCGGCGCCGGAGGCGACCCGGGCGGAGAACTGGCGCGCGGCGCTGGAGCCGAAGTCGATGTTGTTGTACTGGGCCCAGTCGCCGTTGGCGATGAAGCCGATGTTCGAGCCGCCGCCGGCGTCGGTGGTCGCCTCGGTGGCGATACCGCCCTGGGCGTTGAACGACTCGGCCTGCAGCGTCCCGTACGCGGTGCCGCCGCCACCACCGCCGCCGCCCCCGCCACCATTGCCGGCGGCCGAGTAGACCGCGACGTAGTCGACCAGCATCGGCACGCCGGACACGGTCGAGCCGGTCGGTCCGCCGCCGAACGCGGCCGGGAAGCCGCCGCCCATCGCCACGTTCAGGATGATCATGTACCCGTGGTTGGTGGCCTGCGTCCAGGAGTTGGCGTCCACCTGGTTCTGGCTGATCGTGAAGAAGTTGTTGCCGTCCAGGTACCAGCGCAGCTGCTCCGGCGAGACGCTCTTGTCCCACTCCAGCGCGTAGGTGTGGAAGCCGGTCTGGCAGCCGGCGCAGGCCCGCTGGCCGCTGCCGATGCCGGTGGTCTCGTTGCAGGTGCCCGGGATGCTCGGTCCGCAGTGCAGGGTGGCGAATTCGGAGCTGAGCCCGTTGATGTCCTCCATCAGGTCCAGCTCGCCGACGATCGGCCAGTTCGTGTAGTTGCCCCGGAACGGGGCGCCGAGTGCCCAGAAGGCCGGCCAGTAGCCGGCCGCCGCCGCGCCGCTGACGTTCGGCTGCTGCAGCGACGCCTGGATCCGCAGCTTGCCGCCGGCCGGCGGCTGGAAGTCGTTGCGCTGGGTCTCGATCCGGCCGGACGTCCACGCCCCGGACGCGCTGCGGATCGGCTTGATCTGCAGGCGTCCGGCGCCGTCCTGGAACACGTTCGCGGTGCTGTTGGTCATCGTCTCGACCTCGCCGGTGCCCCAGTTGGCCGCGCCACCGGGGTAGCTGGTGCCGAGGTCGTAGAGCCAGTTGGCGGACGAGACCGGGGTGTTCGCCGCGCCGTTGAAGTCGTCACTCCACACCGTGGTGAAGCCGGCCGGCGGGGCGGGCACCGCGGCCGGCACCGCACCAGGTAGCCCGGCGGCGGACGCGGGAGCCGCACCGGACGAGGTGGCGGCGGCGCCGACGGCGACGAAGGTCGCGGCCGCGGTCAGCAGCGCGAGCCGGCGCGGGACGCGCGGCCGGAGCTGGCGCGCTGGGATTGCGGACATGGCGGGATGCCTCCCTGTCCTGGGTCAGGCGCACCGGGATCGGGCCGGGCGCCAGCCGCCGAAGCGGAATGGGCGTGGCTGTCTTGGGAGCGCTCCCAGGCTGGACGGTAAGACGCGTGAGGCACATAGGTCAAGACACCTGCTCCGTTTAGCTGACACATGGGTTCATCCCGCCGTGACATGACGGCGGCCGGTCGCCTTGACCGGTACCCGGACAGGCCCTAGCTTCGGGAGCGTTCCCGCACGGGCTGCGGCCGTGTCGCGGCGCATGCGGGTCCGCTGCCCCGGCCGGCTCCTCCGGCCGGCACCCGACCGGGAGGGATCTCCGCCGCCATGGGGCGCTCAGCCAGCCAGCGGGCGCGCACGCTGGAAGAGGTCGCCGCGGTCGCCGGGGTGTCCAAGTCGACCGTGTCCCGGGTGATCAACGATTCGCCGGCGGTGAGCCCGTCCGTCCGGGATGTGGTGAACGCCGCGATCGAGCTGACCGGCTACCGGCCGAACCGGGCCGCCCGCAGCCTGGTCACCCGGCGCACCGGGTCGATCGGTCTGATCGTCTCCGAGCCGGAGGGCCGGGTCTTCTCCGACCCGTTCTTCGCCAGCATGGTCCGCGGCGTCACCGGCATCGTCCGGGAGCGCGACATCCAGCTGGTGCTGGTGCTGGCCAACGATGAGAAGGCGCAGGAGCAGGTGCTCGACTACCTGCGTGACGGGCACCTGGACGGCGCGCTGCTGATCTCCTCGCATGCCACCGACCCGCTGCCCCGGGTGCTGATCGACGAGGGCCTGCCGGCCGCCCTCTCGGCCCGGCCGCTGACCCCGATGGCGATCAGCTACGTGGACGTGGACAGCGCGGCCGGCGCCCGGATGGCGGTGGCCCACCTGGTCGCCCGCGGCTGCCGCCGGATCGGCACCATCGCCGGCCCGCAGGACATGGTGGCCGGGCAGGACCGGCTGGTCGGCTTCCGCGAGGGCCTGGCCAGCGCGCAGCTGCCGGCGGACGAGAGCCTGGTCGGCTTCGGCAACTTCACCACCCGCGGCGGCGCCGCCGCGATGGAGGACATGCTGGCCCGCGCCGAGCCGCCGGACGGCTTGTTCGTCGCCTCCGACCTGATGGCGCTCGGCGTGCTGACCGTGCTGGCCGAGCGCGGGCTGCGGGTGCCGCAGGACGTCGCGATCGTCGGCTTCGACGACTCGGTGGCCGCCACCGAGGCCCGGCCGCCGCTGACCACGGTGGCGCAGCCGCTGGAGGAGATGGCCCGGGCGCTGACGCTGGTCCTGCTGGACCGGATCGCCGACCCGGACGGCCCGGTCACCAGCCGCGTCTTCCCCCCGCATCTGGTGATCCGCGACTCGGCCTGAGCCGTGACTCGGCCTGAGCCGCAGCCCGACCCGAGCTGCAACCCGGCCTCAGCCGCAACCCGACCCGAGCCGCAACCCGACCCGAGCCGCGGGTGGCCGACCGCGTGGCCGGCCACCCGCGGATGCCTCAGCCGATCGTCGGGATGAACGCCGGCGCGCGCCGTGCCTGCGTGCCCGCCTCGAACGCGTACGCCAAGCTGGACCAGCGACGCCTCGCTGAACCGGCCGCCGATGAACGACAGGCCGATCGGCAGCGGGCCGTCGAAGCCGGCCGGCACCGCCACGCTCGCGTACCCGGACACCGCGGCCGGCGTGGACGAGGCGACGAACTGGTCGAACGTGTCGCCGCCGGGCAGCCGGGTGACCCAGGCCGGGCCGTTGGTCGGTGCCACGATCGCGTCCAGGTGCAGCCGGGCCAGCGTCTCGTCGATGCTGCGCTTGGCCAGCGTGGTCGCGGTGCTGCGCTGCGCCAGGTAGGCCGGGTCGGTCAGGTCGCCGTTGGTGGCCTGCGCCTGCTCGAAGATCTCCTGCCCGAAGAACGGCATCTCCACGGCCGCGTTCGCGTTGTTGAACGCGATCAGGCCGGCCAGCGTCCGCGGGTGCCGGCCCGGCCGCGCCGCCAGGTAGGCGTTGAGGTCGTGCTTGAACTCCACCAGCAGCGCGGCGAACTCCGGGCCGCCGATCTGGTCCTGGAACGGCAGGTCGGCCGGCACCACGGTGGCACCGAGCCGGCGCAGGCTGGCCACCGCGTCGGCGGTGATCGCCGCGACCGTAGGCACGTTCTCGGCCCCGGTGCCGGCCAGCCACAGCCCGATCCGCTTGCCGCGCAGCGCCCCCGGCCGCAGCCCGGCGGTCAGGTCGACGTGCTGCACCGGCCGGCTGGCCGCGGTCGCCGGGTCGGCCGGGTCGATGCCGCGGATCACCTGCAGGGTCAGCGCCGCGTCGATGACGTGCCGGGCCATCGGGCCGGCGGTGTCCTGCTGGGCCGAGATCGGCACCACGCCGCTACGGCTGACCAGGCCGAGGCTCGGCTTGATCCCGACGATGCCGTTCTGGCCGGACGGGCAGACGATCGAGCCGTCGGTCTCGCTGCCGATCGCGACCGTGGCCAGGTTCGCCGCGATCGCCGCGCCCGAGCCGGACGAGGAGCCGCACGGGTTGCGGTCCAGCACGTACGGGTTGTTGGTCTGGCCGCGGACCCCGGTCCAGCCGCTGCTCGAGCTGGTCGACCGGAAGTTGGCCCACTCGGACAGGTTGGCCTTGCCCAGGATCACGGCTCCGCCAGCCTTCAACCGGCGGACCAGGAACGCGTCCCGGGCCGGCGGGGTCGCGGCCAGCGCCAGCGAGCCGGCGGTGTTGCCCTGCGGCCCGGCCGTGTCGACGTTGTCCTTGAGCAGCACCGGGATGCCTTCCAGCGGGCTGCGCAGGCCGTGCCGGTGCCGACGCAGGTCGCTGGCCGCGGCCTCGGCCAGCGCCGCCGGGTTGGTGGTGATCACCGAGTGCAGTTTCGGGTCGACCGCCCGGATGCGCTGCAGGTAGAACGCGGTCAGCCGGACCGCCGACAGCCGGCCGGACGCGATCGCGCGCTGCAGGTCCGGGATGGTGGCCCGCTCCAGGTCGATGCCGGCCAGGGTCGGGTGCGCGCCGGCCGGCGCCGAGGTGGCTTCGGCTGCCGGTGCGGCGGTGGCCGCGGTGCCGGAACCAGCGGTGACGGCCAGGGCGAGCACGACGGCCCCGGCGAGCGGGCGGACCTTCCACAGACGCATCGAACGGGTGCGGATGGACACCGAGCGGGTCATAGGCACTCCCGGCCACGACGGCGGTTGGAACAGGTCATTGCGCACGCAACTCCCCGGCCGGACAGGTGTCAATACGCCGGGAGCGCGACGATTCGGGTCAGTAGGCTCCATCTGTGATCACCCCCGCCGGCCGTCCCGACCCTCCGGCGACCGCTGCCGGGCCGGCCGCCCGAGCGGCCGGTGGTCCCGCCTCGGACGGGCTGCTCGGCATGTCCGCGGTGGTGGCGGTGATGCTGCTGGCCACCAGCGGCCGGTACGGCTACCACCGGGACGAGCTGTACTTCCTCGCCGCCGGCCACCACCTGGCCTGGGGCTACCCGGACCAGCCGCCGCTGACCCCGGCGATCATCCACCTCACCGACCTGCTCGGCGGGTCGCTGCCGGTGCTGCGGACGCCCAGCGCCCTGGCGGCGGCGCTCACCGTGCTGCTGACCGGCCTGACCACGCGCGAGCTGGGTGGCGGCCGGCGGGCGCAGCTGATCGCCGCCGCCTGTTCCGGGGTCTCCGCGGTCACGCTGGTCACCGGCCACTTCGTCACGACGACCACGTTCGACGTGCTGTTCTCGGCCGCGCTGTGCTGGCTGCTGGCCCGCACCATCCGCACCGGCGACCACCGGCTGCTGGTGCCGGCCGGCCTGGTGCTCGGCGTCGGGCTGATGAACAAGAACCTGATCGGGGTGCTCGCCGCGGTCCTGGTGGCGTCGATCGCGATCACCGGCCCGCGCCGGCTGCTGGCCAGCCGGTGGCTCTGGCTCGGCGCGCTGATCGCGGTCGCCGGCGGCCTGCCGTACGTGCTCTGGCAGGCGGCGAACGGCTGGCCGCAGGTACACATGGCCGGCCGCATCTCCGGCGGCGACGACCAGGGCGGCCGGGTCGGCTTCATCCCGTTCCAGCTGGTGCTGGTCAGCCCGCTGCTGGTGCCGATCTGGCTGGCCGGCCTGCGCCGGCTGCTGCGCGATCCGGACGCCCGGCCGTACCGCGCGTTCGGGCTGGGCTACCTGCTGCTCGGCGCGGTCTACCTGGTGACCGGCGGCAAGGCGTACTACCTGGCCGGGATGTACCCGGTGCTGCTCGCGGCCGGCGGCATCGCCGCCGACGGCTGGCTGCGCCGGGCCGCCGAGCGGGGCCGCGGCCGGAGCCTGCGCACCCGGCTGACCGTCGCGATCGGACTGTCCGCGGTGATCAACGCGCTGATCGGCCTCGCGCTGCTGCCGACCAGCGCGCTCGGCCCGGTGCTGGCGGTGAACCCGGACGCCGGCGAGATGGTCGGCTGGCCGCAGTACGCCGACGCGGTGGCGTCCGCCTGGAACCTGCTGCCGCCCGGGGACCGCGGCCACGCGGTGATCCTCGCCCAGAACTACGGCGAGGCCGGCGCGCTGCTCCGGCACGGCCCGGAGCGCCAGCTGCCCGCGCCGTACAGCGGTCACAACGGCTTCGCCTTCTGGGGTGTGCCGCCCGACTCGGCGACCACCATCGTCGTCACCGGCTACAACCAGCTCGACGTCGACCACTGGTTCGGCAGCTGCAGCCTCGCCGGCCGGGTCGACAACCACCAGGGCGTGGACAACGACGAGCAGGGCGGGCCGATCTTCATCTGCCACGACCCGAGGCAGCCCTGGTCAGTGCTCTGGCCGCAGCTGGAGCACCTCGGCTGACGGCGCTACAGCGTCGGCAGGTACCGGCCGAGCTCGAACGGCGTGACCTTGGCCCGGTACTCGGCCCACTCGGTCCGCTTGTTGCGCAGGAAGAAGTCGAACACGCCCTCGCCGAGGGTCTCGGCGACCAGCTCCGACGTCTCCATCGCCCGCAGCGCGTCGGAGAGGTTGTGCGGCAGGTCGGTGTACCCCATCGCCCGCCGCTCGTTCTCGGTCAGCGCCCAGACGTCGTCCTCGGCGCCGGCCGGCAGCTCGTAGTTCTCCTCGATGCCCTTCAGCCCGGCGGCCAGCATCAGCGCGAAGGCCAGGTACGGGTTGCAGGCCGGGTCGGGCGAGCGCACCTCGACCCGGGTCGAGTTCGCCTTGCCCGGCTTGTACATCGGCACCCGGACCAGCGCCGACCGGTTCGCGTGCCCCCAGCAGACGTACGCCGGCGCCTCCGTGACCTGCCCGGCCAGCGGTTCCCCGAACAGCCGCTTGTACGAGTTCACCCACTGGTTCGTCACCGCGGTGATCTCCCGGGCGTGGTGCAGCAGCCCGGCGATGAACGCGCGCGCCGTCTTGGACAGGTTCAGCTCGTCCGACGGGTCGTGGAAGGCGTTGCGGTCGCCCTCGAACAGGGACAGGTGGGTGTGCATGCCCGAGCCCTGCTGGTCGGTGAACGGCTTGGGCATGAAGGTCGCGTACACCCCCTGGGCCATCGCGACCTCCTTCACCACGTACCGGAACGTCATCACGTTGTCGGCGGTGGCCAGCGCGTCGGCGTAGCGCAGGTCGATCTCCTGCTGGCCGGGCGCGCACTCGTGGTGGCTGAACTCGACCGAGATGCCCAGCGCCTCGAGCGCGTCCACGGCCATCCGGCGGAAGTCGTGCGCCACGTCGTGGCTGGTCAGGTCGAAGTAGCCGCCGAGGTCGACCGGGCGGGGCGGGCGGCCGCTCTCCGGATGGTCTTTGAGCAGGAAGAACTCGATCTCGGGGTGGGTGTAGAAGGTGAACCCCATGTCCGCGGCCTTGGCCAGGGTGCGGCGCAGCACGAACCGCGGGTCGGCCCAGGACGGCGCCCCGCCGGGCATCAGGATGTCGCAGAACATCCGGGCCGAGTCGGTGGGCCGGCCGTCCTCCTTCCACGGCAGCACCTGGAACGTCCCTGGGTCCGGCCGGGCGATCATGTCGCTCTCGGACGCCCGGGCGAAGCCCTGGATGGCCGAGCCGTCGAAGCCGATGCCCTCGGTGAAGGCACCCTCCAGCTCAGCCGGTGCGACCGCGACCGACTTCAGGAACCCGAGTACGTCGGTGAACCAGAGCCGGACGAAGCGGATCTCCCGCTCTTCCAACGTGCGGAGCACGAACTCCTGCTGCCTGTCCACGTCGGCGACGCACCTCCCACCACCCTGTGACCACGCAAGTGTCCGGCCTCACTATTTCCCCGACATTACGCCGAGGTGCGGGTCAGGATGCCCGCCAGGCTCACCGCCGCGCCGCCCCCAACCCCAACGGCGCACCGGCACCGGCGGAAACCGGTACCGGCCGCACCGTGGGGCTCGCGGGGGCTCGGCCCCCGCGGCCAGCATGGCGAGAGCGCCCCGGCGAGCGT
The DNA here is from genome assembly GCA_963714145.1 of uncultured Actinomycetota bacterium. GTDB lineage: Bacteria > Actinomycetota > Actinomycetes > Mycobacteriales > CADCTP01 > JBBWZH01. The sequence goes on from OY970235.1 coordinate 3,144,174, forward strand.
GCTCCGCGAGCAGGGCTCACCGACGCGCTCGCATTACCGAAGGGCCGAGCCGGCGAGCCACTCGGACCAGGGAACCATCCAGTCGCCGTACTTGTCGCTGCGCGGGAGTGACGCGCCGGTGTTCTTGATGTCCACAATGTCACCGTAAGTGAAGTTGTGGTAGAACCAGTCGGCGTTCGCCGGTGAGATGTTCACGCAGCCGTGCGAGACGTTCCGCACCCCCTGCTGCGCCACCGACCAGGACGCGGCGTGCACGAACTCGCCGGACGCGCTGATCCGCACCGCGAGCGGGATGTCCTCCTCGTAGCCGAGCGGGTCGTCCACCGGCAGGCCGTACGAGGCCGAGGACATCTTCTTCACCGCGTACTTCTCCTGCACGACGTGCGGGCCGCTGTAGGTGGTGAAGTAGATGGTCTTGCCGTTGACGGTGATCTTGCCGCCGCGGCCCATGCTGACCTTGATCGTCCGCACCGTCTTGCCGTTGACCTTGACCACGCCGGAGTGCGTGTTGTCGTTGATCGTGAAGATCCGGGACGGGCCGATCGTGAACGAGGACGAGGCGTCCTGCTGGCCGTAGATGCCGCCGCCGACGTTGACGCCGTAGACCTTGGCCGAGACGGTGACGCGCGTGCCGGGCTTCCAGTAGCCCTTCGGCCGCCAGTGCACGTTCTGGCTGTCGAACCAGTACCAGGCGCCGACGGTCGGCGGGCTCGCGGTGACCTTGAGCGCCTTCTCGGCCGTCGCCTTGTCCTGGATCGCCTCGTCGAAGTGCACGGTGATCGGCTGCCCGATGCCGACCGACTTCAGGTCGGGGCCGGGGAACAGGTACGGCATGGTGAAGGTCACCGGGGTGACGGTGCTGAACGTGCTGCTCTTCTTGGTCGGCTGACCGGCCGGGTTCGTCGCGGTGGCGGTGACGGCGTACGTCTTCGAGTAGCCGAGCACCTCCTTCGACGTCCACTGGGTGTGGTCGGCCGAGAGCGTGCCCTGCACCTGCTTGCCGGCCGGCGTACGGACGCTGACCGCGGTCAGCGTGCCGGCCGCGGCGCGCACCGTGATCGGCGCGGTCGGGGAGATGCCACGGGCGCCGTTTGCCGGCAGGACGGCGAGTTGCGCGGGCGGGACGACCGGCGCGGACGCCTTGCCGCCGGAGCCACCCGGGTCGGCTGCCTGCGTGCCGCCGGAGCCGTTCTCGTTCGCGGCCTGGTTGATCGGTGTCGGGGTATTGCCGCCACCGCTGCAGCCGGCGAGCGCGACGGCCACCAGTGCGATGAGCACCGCCCACCGACGCCGACTCCGGCCTGTTACCGGCCCCCACAGTTGCCCGGCGTCCATCCGCCGCATTTCTCCGCCTTCCCCGACCCTGCCCCGCACCACGGTTGCCACAGCTATGCGCGGCCACCATCTTCCCCTGGGATGACGCGCGATACCGCCGGAATGTTGCCCGCGAAACCGCATCTGATTGATAACGGCTTGGCAAACGAGGACGAACCGACCGTAAGAGGTTACTACCACTCTTCCCCGATCGGCGCACCGCAACGCGGCCGTACAGTGTCGCGCGTGGCCAGATTGCCGCCCGGGCCGGGCTCTCCGCCCGAGTGGCCGGTCAATATGACTCTTACCGGTCCCGTGGTTACGGACGGTGAAGTCGCCTTCCGGTTCGCGGACCCGGATCAGCGGCTGGTCGGCGTGCGGCTGCTGCAGGGCGTCGGCGTGCCGGGCGACCAGCTGGAGTTCACCCGGGCCGAGGGCGGCTGGCTGCTGCGGCTCCCCCGCCCGCCGGTCTGGCGGATGGAGTACCGGCTGGCGCTGCGGCACGCCGACGGCGGGGTCGAGGAGGTCTGCGACCCCGGCAACGCGAGGCGGGCGCCCGGGGCGTTCGGCGAGAAGTCGGTGCTGGAGTTCCCCGACTACCGCGCGCCGGCCTGGCTGGACCAGCCCGGCGCCGCGGGCGGCGTCCAGCGGCTGAGCGTGCCCTCCCGGCTACTGGGAGCCGATATCGAGATCGGGCTCTGGGCACCGGCCGGCGCGGACCCGGCCGAACCGCTGCCGCTGCTGGTCGCGCACGACGGGCCCGAGTACGCGCAGCTGGCCGGGCTGCTCACCTTCACCGCGGCCCAGATCAGGGCCGGCCGGCTGCCCCCGCACCGGGTGGCGCTGCTGTCCCCCGGCGACCGCGACGAGTGGTACGCGGCGAACGTGGCCTACGCCCGCGCGCTGGTGCTGGCCGTGCTGCCGGCGCTGCACCGGGCGGCGGCGGTCCGCGGGCCAGTGGTCGGGATGGGCGCCAGCCTGGGTGGACTGGCGATGCTGCACGCGCAGCGGCGGCACGACACCGCGTTCGGCGCGCTGTTCGTCCAGTCCGGCTCCTTCTTCGACCGGCGGCTGGACCCGCAGGAGCGCGGCTTCCCCCGCTTCAACCGGATCACCCGGTTCGTCGCCGACACGTTGCGGCACACGCTGCACCCGGCGCCGGTCCCGGTCACGATGACCTGCGGTGTGGTGGAGGAGAACCTCGCCAACAACCGGCAGTTCGCGGCCGCGCTGGCGGCCGAGGGCTACCCGGTGCGGCTGGTGGCGGTCCCGGACGCGCACAACTACGTCGCCTGGCGGGACGCGTTCGATCCCGCCCTGGTGGACCTGCTGGGTAGGGTCTGGGCGTGACCCGCCGGCTGCACGCCGACCTGCCGGCGCCGGCGTTGGGTGGTGCCGGCACCGTGATCACGCACGGCCACTTCGGCCGGCCGTTCCTGGTGTTCCCGTCCGAGCGCGGCCGGCCGTGGGACTTCGAGAACAACGGGATGGTCGACGCGGTCCGGCCGCTGCTGGACGCCGGCCGGGTGAAGCTCTACTGCGTCGACTCGTACGACGCCGGGTCCTGGGCGAACCACGAACTGCCGCTGGAGGCACGGGCCCGGCAACACGGCAACTACGAGGCGTGGATCCACGACACCGTGCTGCCGTTCATCTACGCCGACTGCGGCGGGCCGCTGGGGGTCGGCACGCTGGGGGTCTCGATGGGCGCCTTCCACGCGCTGACCTTCGCGCTGCGCCGGGCCGACCTGTTCCCGCTGGCGCTGTGCCTGTCCGGCAACTACGACCCGGCCAGCTGGCGCGGCTGGGGTGAGCGCGGCGATGCCGCCTACTTCACCAACCCGACCGACTTCGTCCCGAACCTGAACGGCGAGCACCTGGACTGGCTGCGGGCCCGGCTGTCGGTTTTGCTGGTGGTCGGGCAGGGCAGGTGGGAGGACAGCACCGGCGCTCTGCCGTCCACCTGCGCGATGGCCGGGCTGCTGGCCGCCAAGGGGATCCCGTGCGAGCTGGACGTCTGGGGGCATGACGTGCCGCACGACTGGCCGTCGTGGTGCACCCAGCTCGCGCATCACTTACCGCGGTTCTGCTAGCCGCGACGAGCCAGTCCGACCAGGAGGCCGCCGATGCCCGTCCGCCGCAACCGCACCGAGCACCTGATCGGACTGCTGCTCGGCACCGAGGAGGACTGGCCGCAGGCCTTCGAGCAACTCGTCCGCCGGCTCGGCCGGGTGTCCACTGCGGACGGAACCGGACACGACCTGGCCACCGAGCGGATCACCATCGAGCCGTTCGACCTGCGCGCCACCCCGCGCTACGACCTGGTCATCGACCGGCTCGCGTACTGGTACTACCACCCGCGGGAGTGGCTGAAGAAAGTCGCGCTGACCGATGACGTCTACCTGCTCAACAGCCCCTTCACGTTCCAGTCGATGGAGAAGCACGCGGCCTACTGCGCGATGATCCGGCTCGGCCTGAAGGTGCCGGAGACCTGGCTGGTGCCGCCGAAGCAGCCGGTGGACAACGCCCGGTTCGCCTACACCGCGGCGAAGTACAACCAGCCGTTCGACCTGGACGCGATCGCCGGGAAGGTCGGCTACCCGCTGTTCATGAAGCCGTTCGACGGCGGCGCCTGGGTCGGCGTGTCCCGGATCGGCGGGCCGGCCGACCTGCACCGGGCGTACGACGAGTCCGGCGCCCGGCTGATGCACCTGCAGGCGTCGGTCGAGGGCTACGACGTGTTCGCCCGGTCGCTGACCATCGGGGCCGAGACGATGGTGATGAAGTTCCGGCCGGAGCGGCCGATGCACGACCGGTACGCGGTGGCGCACGAGTTCCTCAGCCCGGCGGTGGGCCGCGAGGTGGTCACCATCTCCCGGCTGGTCAACGCGTTCTTCCGGTGGGAGTTCAACTCCTGCGAGACGCTGGTGCGCGGCCCGGACGTGCACCCGATCGACTACGCCAACGCCTGCCCGGACATCGCGGTCACCTCGCTGCACTACTACTTCCCGTGGGCCATCTCGACGCTGCTGAAATGGTCGGCGTTCTGCGCGGTGACCGGGCGGCGGCAGCGGCTGGACATGGACACCGCCCGCTACTTCGACATCGCCGACGACCCCGACATGTCCTACCCCGAGAAGCTGGCCGGCTACGACCTGCTCGCCGACGAGTACTTCGAGACCGACCGGTACCAGGAGTTCTGCGCCGGCGCGCTGTCCGATCTGGACGAGATGGTGCGCGACTGGGTGGCCTCCGCGGAGTTCGACGCGCTGCTGGTGGAGACCGTTCGCGCGACCTACCCGGCCGCCGAACAGGACCGCTTCCTGGCCCACTTCCGCGGCCTGCTCGGCGCCTGGATGGCCGACAACTCGCCCTGACCGGTCGCGCTGACCGCGGCCGGCCCGGCCGGAGTGACGGGGCTGACAGGCCCGGCCGCGCGGGCCCGGCGGAGAATGGCCGCATGGCGGAACTGCGGATCGCACTGGCCCAAGTGGACACCACCGTCGGCGACCTGACCGGGAACGCCGCGACGGTGCTCGAGTGGACCCGGCGGGCGGCCGCGGCCGGCGCGCACCTGGTCGCGTTCCCGGAGATGACGCTGACCGGCTACCCGCCGGAGGACCTGGTGCTGCGGGAGTCGTTCCAGGCCGCCAGCATCGCCGCGGTGCCGGCGCTGGCCCGCCGGCTGGCCGCCGCCGGGCTGGGCGACATCGCGGTGCTGGTCGGCTACCTGGACGCCGCCGGCGGGCCGCGCAACGCGGCCGCGCTGCTGCGCGGCGGCGCGGTCGTCTGCACCTACTTCAAACACCACCTGCCCAACTACGGGGTGTTCGACGAGGCCCGCTACTTCGTCCCCGGCGACCGGTTCGTGGTGGCCCGGCTGCACGGCGTGGACATCGCGCTGACCATCTGCGAAGACATGTGGCAGGACGGCGGCCCGTTCGCGGTGGCCGGCCGGGCCGAGGTCGGGCTGGTGCTGAACATCAACGGCTCGCCGTACGAGCGGGACAAGGACGACGCCCGGTTCGGCCTCGGCCAGCGCCGCAGCGCCGAGGCGGGCGCGCCGGTGGCGTACGTGAACCTGGTCGGCGGTCAGGACGAGCTGGTCTACGACGGCGACTCGTTCGTGCTCGAGCCGGCCGGCACGCTGCTCGCCCGCGCCCCGCGATTCACCGAGACGCTGCTGGTGGCCGACCTCACGCTCACCGGCCGGCGCGGCACGGTGACCGGGCGGGTGCTGGACATGGCGGTGGAACGGCACGACGTGCCCGGCGTCGCGGACACCGCGGCTCCGCCCCCGCCGGCCGGGACGCCGGCCCTGGCCGACCGGCCGGGCGGCGGGGAGCTGGGCGACGGCGAGCTGGGCGACGAGGAGGAGGTCTGGCAGGCGCTGGTCACCGGCACCCGCGACTACGTCCGGAAGAACGGCTTCCGCACCGTGGTGCTGGGCCTGTCCGGCGGGATCGACTCGGCGGTGACCGCGGCGATCGCGGCGGACTCGATCGGCGGCCCGAACGTGCACGGCATCTCGATGCCGTCCGCCTACTCGTCCGACCATTCCATCTCCGATGCCGCCGAGCTGGCCCGGCGGCTGGGCTGCCACTACCGCGAGCTGCCGATCGCGCCGGCGGTGGACGCGTACCAGGGCATCGAGACGCTCACCGGGCTGGCCGAGGAGAACCTGCAGTCGCGGGTGCGCGGCACGCTGCTGATGGCACTGTCCAATGCGGACGGACACCTGGTGCTGACCACCGGGAACAAGAGCGAGCTGTCGGTCGGCTACTCGACCCTGTACGGGGACAGCGCGGGTGGCTTCGCCCCGCTCAAGGACGTGCCCAAGACGCTGGTCTGGCGGCTGGCCCGGTGGCGCAACGCGGCGGCCGAGAAGCGCGGCGAGACGCCACCGATCCCGGAGAACAGCATCACCAAGCCGCCGTCCGCGGAGCTGCGCCCGGGCCAGCTGGACACCGACTCGCTGCCCTCGTACGAGGTGCTGGACGCGGTGCTGCTCGACTACGTCGACCGCGACCTGGGCTGGGCCGAGCTGATCGCCGCCGGGCACGACCCGGACCTGGTGGCCCGGGTCATCCGGCTGGTCGACCTGGCCGAGTACAAGCGCCGGCAGTACCCGCCCGGCCCGAAGATCTCCCTGCGTGCTTTCGGGCGTGACCGACGTCTCCCAATCTCGTCCCGGTGGGCGGAATCTCCGCCGGCCGAATCGTGACAGCATCGGTGCCGTAACCAAATCAACCCGGGGACCCGTGCTGTCGTGGGCCTCGAGGAAGGGACGGTGCGCATGTCCGAGACCCCGTTGTACGGCGGGCCGCCGAGCCGCCGGGTCCGCCTCCCGCATCTGGCGGAGGCGAAGGTGCGTGGCGAAAAGTGGCCGATGCTCACCGCCTACGACCAGTACGCGGCGGAGATCTTCGACGAGGCCGGCGTTCCGGTGCTGCTGGTCGGCGATTCAGCGGCGAACAACGTGTACGGCTACGAGTCCACCCTGCGGGTCACCGTGGACGAGCTGATCCCGCTGGCCCGCGCCGTGGTCGGGGCGACCCGGCGGGCGCTGGTGGTGGCCGACCTGCCGTTCGGCTCGTACCAGGCGTCGCCGGAGCAGGCGCTGCACACGGCCACCCGGTTCCTCAAGGAGGCCGGCGCGCACGCGGTGAAGCTGGAGGGCGGGCGCCGGATGGTGCCGCAGGTCGAGGCGCTGGCCGGCGTGGGCGTCGCGGTGATGGGGCACCTCGGCTTCACCCCGCAGAGCGAGCACGGCCTGGGCGGGTTCCGGGTGCAGGGCCGCGGCGACGCCGGCGACGGGCTGCTGGCCGACGCGGTCGCGCTGCAGGCGGCCGGCGCGTTCGCGGTGGTGCTGGAGATGGTCCCGGCGGACGTGGCGAAGCGAATCACCGGCGAGCTGGACATCCCCACCATCGGCATCGGCGCCGGCATCGACTGCGACGCCCAGGTGCTGGTCTGGCAGGACATGGCCGGCCTGCGCGGCGGCCCCACCCCGCGGTTCGTGAAGCGCTACGCCGACCTGCGCGGGGTGCTACGGGGCGCGGTCGACGAGTTCGCCGCCGAGGTCCGGTCCGGGGCGTACCCGGGGCCGGAGCACTCCTACGCCTAGGGTCGCCCGCCGGGGGGCGCGGCCTGCGCGAGTTGGCGTTCCAGCAGGTCGCGCGCCTCGGCCAGGGACGGGCCGTACCAGGTCAGGTGCCGGCCGCTGACCAGCGCCACCGGTAGCCCGGGGAACTCCGCCGGCCCGTCGTCGGAGCCGAACGCGTACGGCTCGTCCGGCAGCACGATCAGGTCGGCGCCGCTGGCCCGGATCTCCGCCACGCTGACCTTCGGGTAGCGGTCGGGGCTGCCGGCGAACGCGTTGGCCAGGCCGAGCTGGCGCAGCACGTCGGCGGCGAACGTGTCCCGGCCGAGCACCATCCAGGGGCGGCGCCAGATCGGCACCGCCGCGGTCCGGTCCGGTGGCGCACCGTCGTATGTGGACGCCCACGCCCGCCGGGCGGCGTCCAACCAGGACGGCGCGGGGTCCAGACCACAGGCGGTCAGCATCCGGCCCAGGCTGACGAAAGCGGCGGCCAGCGTGGCCGGCGCGGTCACCCAGACCGCGACCCCGGCGGCGCGCAGCGCGGCCACGTCCTCGGGCCGGTTCTCCTCCGCGTTCGCCAGCACCAGGTCCGGCGCGAGCTCGGCGACCCGGTCCAGATCCGGGTACTTCGAGCCGCCGACCCGTGGCACGTCCAGGTTCGCCGGGTGGGTGCAGTAGTCGGTCGCGCCCACCAGCAGCCCGGCACCGGTCACCGCGACCGACTCGGTCAGCGACGGCACCAGCGAGACGATCCGCCGCGGCTCCCGGGGCAACGCGACCATGGTGCCGAGATCGTCAGCCAGCGCGGCCGGCGTCTCAGCGACCACGCCAACCGCCGCCCGCCGCACCGTGGGGTGCCCGCGGGCCCGGCCCCCGCGGCCAGCAGGACCAGCGAGCCAGCGAGCGCTCCGGGCGGGCGGGGGTCACCCGAGCGGCGTCGGCGCGTTCAGTCGACATCGGTGACGCGCAGGCCGGCGTGCGCCTTGTACCGCCGGTTGATCGAGACCAGGTTCGCGGTCAGCGCCTCGACCTGGCCGGCGTTGCGCAGCCGGCCGCCGTAGATGCCGCGCATGCCGGGGATCAGCCCGGCCAGCGCCTGCACGGTGTCGGTAGCGGCCCGGTCGTCGCCCAGCACCAGCACGTCGGTGTCCACAGTGGAGAGCTCCGGGTCGATCAGCAGCACCGCGCTGACGTGATGGAAGGCGGCCACGACCCGGCTGTCCGGCAGCAGCTCGGCGGCCTCCTGGGCGGCGCTGCCGGCCAGCACCGGGAGCGCGTACGCGCCCTGCTTGTCGAAGCCCAACGGGTTCACACAGTCGACCACGATCTTCCCGGCCAGCTGCGGGCGCACCGAGATCAGCGTCGCGGCGTGGCCGTCGTACGGCACCGCGACGATGAGCAGGTCGGCCTCGGCACAGACCGCCGTGTTCACGTGACCGGTGACCCCCGGGCTGTCGTCGCCCAGCTCGGCGGCGATGGCCGCGGCCCGCTCCGCCGCCCGCTCCTCGTTGCGTGAACCGATCAGCACCCGCACCCCGGCCAGCGCTAACCGGCGAGCGAGGCCGTGGCCCTGATCGCCGGTGCCGCCGAGGATGCCGACCGCGAGGCCGCGGACAGAGTCGCTGAGGTCGTTCGCGTGCTGAGGCTGCATGCCGGCTCCGGTGACGAGGTACGGGTCGAGATGTCCACTGCTGCTGGCCCGCGCCGCACCGGGCGTGCCGTCCTGGAAACCGTACCCGCACCGGGCGCCGGCCGACCGGGCGTGCAGGGCGCCGTGCCGCCGGGGTGGCCGGCGGCCACGACTACCGGGTGGCCTTGGCGGCTGTCTTCCGTGGGGTGGCGGTGGTCTTGCGGGCGGTGGTCTTCGCTGTGGTGGCGGTCTTCTTGGCGGCGGTCTTCGTCGCGGCGGCGGCCTTGGTGGTCTTGCGGGCGGTGGTCTTCGCCGGTGCCTTGGCGGCGGTCTTCGCCGCGGTCTTCTTCACCGCGGTCGTCTTGGCCGCGGTCTTGGCCGGCGCCTTCGCGGTCGTGGTCTTCTTCACCGCGGCCTTGGCCGGCGTCGCCTTGGTGGTGGCGGCCTTCCGGGCCGGCGCCTTGGTGGTGGCGGTCTTCTTCGCCGCAGTCTTCGCCGGCGCCTTCGTGGTGGCGGTCTTCTTGGCCGCGGTCTTCGCCGGCGCCTTCGTGGTCGTGGTCTTCTTCACCGGCGCCGCTTTCGCGGTCGTGCGTTTGGCCGGCGCTGCTTTCGCGGCGGTCGTCGTTTTCTTGGCCGGAGCCTTGGTTGTTGCCTTAGCGGGCATGTCTGCCTCCTTGACGGCACTGATTGACGTCACTGAACGGGCTCGGCGTGGCATGCGTCAACCCGCCACGCCGTACCGACCGTCGCGGCTCGCCGGCCGGTCAGGTCTTCTCGCTGCCTTCCCACGCCTCGTCCTCCGCGTCGTACCTGGCGTTGCGGGTCCGCACCGTCTCCAGTGCGCGGCCCGCTTCCTCCACTGTCGCAAATGGACCGAGCCGATCCAGGTTGGCGCATCCCCCGTCCGGCTCGACGGCCTGGTGCTTCAGGCACCACCACCATTCCATGACGACCCTCCTCCGGCGCGCGACCCGGTCAGCCAACAGCGTGCCACCACACTGGCCTGTTGTCTTCCGTCTACCGACCTGAACGAAACCCGGACAGCGGTCAGGATGGCCGGACCGCCACCTCGGACTGGATCGGCAGGTCGAGTTGGCCGCTGGCGAGCACCCGCTCCAGATCCGCCGCCTCCAGCGGGCGGGAGAAGAGAAAACCCTGTCCCAGCAGGCATCCTTGCTCACGCAGCTCGACGAACTGGGAGGTGCGCTCGATGCCCTCGGCGATGGCTGGGACGCCCAATCGACGGGCCAACTCCAGGATCGTGTGCACCAGGTTGGCCGGGCGCGTCGGATCGAGCAACGCCGCGACGAACGACCGATCGATCTTGATCAGGTCGATCGGGAACCGCTCGAGGTAGCTCAGCGAGGAGTAGCCGGTGCCGAAGTCGTCGATTGCCAGCCGCACGCCGATCACCTTCAGCCGCGCGAGCAACGCGGCGGTCGTGCCGAAGTCAGTCATGAACACGCTCTCGGTCAGCTCGAGAGTCAAGCAGGACGCGGGCAGCCCACTGTCGTGCAGCGCGGCCTCGACCTCCTCGGCGAAACCGTCCTCCAGCAACTGCCGCACCGATACGTTCACCGCCATCGAGAACGGAAGGCCGAACCGACCCAGCCAGAGCCGGGCCTGCCGGGTCGCCGCGCGCAGCACCCAGCGTCCAAGCGGGACGATGAGCCCGGTCTCCTCGGCGAGCGGGATGAAGTCGTTGGGCTGCAGCATTCCCCGGGTGGGGTGCTGCCACCGCACGAGTGCCTCGAAGCTCGCCGGCCGGCCGGTCGGCAGATCGATGATCGGCTGATAGTAGACCCGCAGCTCGTCTCGCTCGATCGCGCGCCGCAGGTCGCCATGCAGTTCGAGCCGCCTGCGCGCCACCGTATGCATGCTCGACCGGAACGTCTGGTGCCGCCCCTTGCCGGCGGCCTTCGCGTGGTACATGGCCATGTCCGCGTTGCGCAGCAGGGTGTGGCCGTCGCCGATCGAGCTGTCGGCGACCGCGACGCCGATGCTGGCCCGGACGAAGATCTCGCTCTCGCCGAGGTCGAAGGGCCCGGCCAGCTCGGTCAGGATGCGGTCGGCGACCTCGTTGGCCTGCTCCTCGTCGGCGTCCTCCAGCAGCACGGCGAACTCGTCACCGCCGAAGCGCGCGGCCGTGTCGCCGAGCCGCAGCGACGCCGACAGCCGGCGGGCCACCAGGACGAGCAGCTGATCGCCGGCCTGGTGACCGAGGCTGTCGTTGACCAGCTTGAAGTCATCGAGGTCGACGAACAGCACCGCGACATGGTGGGCGCCGCGCAGCGGGCCGCCCAACGCGTGCTCGAGCCGGTCGACGAACAGGGCCCGGTTGGCCAACTGGGTCAGCGGGTCGTGGAACGCGCGCTCGCGGAGCTGGTTCTCCAGCCGCAACCGCTCGGTCACGTCCAGGCCGGTGAACAGCAACCCGCCGATCGCCGGATCGTCCAGCAGGTTGCGACCGGAGCCGTGGAATGCCCGGTAGGTACCGTCGGCGATCCGCAGCCGGACGTCGGCCGCGGCCGACCCGCCCGGCGCGATGATCGCCCCGGCGAAGGAACCGGCGGCGGCGGCGTCCTCGGGGTGGAGGAAGTCCCAGAGCTTGTTGCCGACCACGTCCTCCACCCGGTAACCGCAGATGTGCTCCACCGAGCGGGCGCACCAGGTGATCGTCCCGTCGATGTCGGTGATGCAGATGATGTCGGACGAGGTCTGCACGATCGACCGGAAGCGGCTCTCGGCGCGGTGCCGCTCCTCGGCCAGGGCCATGCCGTCCAGGGCCAGTGCGGTGCCGACCGCCATCGCGCCGAGGCTGGCCCACAGCTCCACGTCCACCGGGCGCTCGCCGGTCACCAGCACGGCGCCGCGCAGCTCACCCTGGACCACCAGGGGCACCGACAACCGCGCCACGCCGTCCACGTGCGCCTCGTGCATACCGGCCGGCAGCTGGCCGGGCGGGAACTCGGCCAGCGCGGCGGCGCCGGCCCGCAGCTCGACAGCATGGCCGTCGCCGAGTAGCCGCCGGCCCGCGGCCACCACCGCGCGCCCGACCGCGAGCGGGTCGGCCGCGGTCACCAGGTCGATGCCGTACCCGCGGAGCACCTGCTCACGCCGGATCGTCCGCTCCTGGCGGCGGACCACGCCGGCCAGCCGCACGACCAGCAGCAGGCACAGCGCGACCGAACCGACGACGAACGCGGGCACGTCCACCGGATTGCCGGACGCCGCGTCGACCACCAGCACCGCCGGCGCGAGCAGCCCGGCCGTGGCGAGCAGCACGATCCGGCGGCCGGTCAGCCGCGGCAGCCCCTCCGGCCCCGATTCCGCCAGCAGGCGGACGGACGGGTGCAACGCCGCCGCGCCGAACGGCACGTAGCCCAGCAGCCACATGACGTTGTTCAGCGGGGTGGGGTTGATCGAACCTTCGGTGGTCATGATCGCGTACATGAGGTCCGCCGCGATCGTGCAGAGCCCGCTGAACACCAGCAGCCGGAACGGCACCGAGCGCAGGCCGAGCCCCAGCGCCAGCCGCAGCATGAACACCAGCAGCACCAGGTCCGCGATCGGGTAGGCGATGGTCACCAGCCGGCTCAGCAGCGGCAGGTCGGTGTCCACAACGGACGGGCGGAGGACGAGGATCCAGACCGGCAGCGCGACGCCGAGGCCGACCGTGACCGCATCGGCCAGGGTGCCCAGGTGGCCACCCGGGTCGCGCAGCCGCAGCATCTTCACCAACCCGATGACGCCGAGCGGGTAGTACGCCAGGTACGGCACGTCCAGCAGGGACGGGAACGGAACGTCGCCGCCGGTGCGCGCGTCGGCGATCGTCCACAGCACGTCGGCGAGGGTGTAGCAGGCCTGGCCGGCCGCGAAGAACCACCAGGGCGCCCGGGCCCGGCCAACGCAGCGGCGGGCGGCGATCACCAGCGCGGCGACCACCGACGCGCTGATCCCGTCGTACACCACGTTCTGCGCCCACCAGGGCAGGAACGGATGGGCGACGGTGAGCGCGAGACCGCACACGGCGTAGGCGCGCCAGGCACGGGTCACGCCCCACCATCGGCCGGGTGGCCGGGGCAACTGAGCCGAAGCCCGCGCCAGCCGCGTAGCGCGGCTGGCGCGGTGGCGGCGGCCGCGCGGGGCCAGCCACCGCTGGCGGCGGACGAGTCGGCCTGTACGCCGGGTTCTGTGACCGGGGCGCCTCGCGGCACTGCCCCGGCCGGCGGCCATCCATCTCGGCCTGCCGTCGCCGGCAGGCTCCAGCGGTCCACCCGCAGGCTCGGGCGGGCAGCCCTCGAACGCCTGCGCAGACCGGCGACCTGCGCCGCCGGCCCTTCTCGACCTTGCTCCGGGTGGGGTTTACCGAGCCGCCCCGGTCACCCCGGGCGCTGGTGGTCTCTTACACCACCGTTTCACCCTTACCACCGCGGCGAACCGCGGTGGCGGTCTGTTTTCTGTGGCACTTTCCCGCGGGTCGCCCCGGGTTGCCGTTAACAACCACCCTGCCCTGTGGAGCCCGGACGTTCCTCGGGCGAGGTACCCCTCGCACGCGGCCGCCCGGCCGGCTCGTCCGCCGTGCCCGCAATACTACGGCCGCGCGGATGTGACCTAGGGTGCGGCAGGTGGACGTCCCCGAAGCCGCCTTCCTGGCCGGCGCCGGCTTCCTCGCCGGCGGCACCAACGCGGTCGCCGGCGGCGGCTCGCTGATCGTGTTCCCCGCGCTGGTCGCCACCGGGCTGGGCACGCTGGCCGCGAACGTCACCAACTCGGTCGCGCTCTGGCCCGGTTACATCGGCGGCGTCATCGGGTTCCGCGCGGAGCTGGCCGGGCAGCGGCCCCGGGTGGCGGCCCTGGCGGCGCTCGCGGTGGCCGGCGGGGTGGTGGGCTGTGTGCTGCTGCTCGCGACGCCGGCCAGCGCCTTCGACATCGTGGTGCCGTTCCTGGTGCTGTTCGCCAGCCTGCTGCTCGGCGCGCAGCCCCGGATCGCCGCGGCGCTCGGCCGGCCCAGCGCCGACCACCGGGACGCCCGCCGGGTGCTCTACCCCGCGATCGGGCTGGCCGCCGTCTACGGCGGCTACTTCGGCGGCGCCCTCGGCGTGATCCTGGTCGGCACGCTCGCCCTCACCGTGCAGGACTCGCTGCGCCGGCTGAACGCGCTCAAGGCGGTGCTCTCGCTGGTGGTGGCGACGGTCACGGTGGCGATGTTCGGGCTGTTCGGTCCGGTCGACTGGGCCGCGGTCGGGGTGGTCGCGCCGGCCGCGCTGCTCGGTGGGCTGGCCGGTGCCCGGGTGGCCCGCCGGCTGGACGACCGGGTGTTGCGCTGGTGTGTCGTCGGCTTCGGGATCGTCGTCGCGGTGGTGCTGTTCGTCCGGTCCCGCTGACCGGTCCCGGTCGGTCCGGTCCGCTCGGCCCGAGCCGCCGGCCGGGTAGCCGCGGCGGGGGCGGGCGATCAGACCGCGAGGGCGGTCAGGTGGCTGGTGTCGTTGACCAGCCGGACCACCGCGGCGCCGTCCGGGTACCAGTCCACGATGGACAGCCCGGCGATGTCCAGGTGCAGCCGGTAGAGCATGGCCGGGGAGGCGTCCAGCGCCTGCCGCAGCAGCAGCTTGATCGGCGTCACGTGGCTGACCAGCACGACGGTGCCGCCGGGGTGGCCGGCGAGCACCCGGTCACGGGCCCGGCGCACCCGCACCTGCACATCGGTGAAGCTCTCCCCGCCCGGCGGCGCCACGTCCGGCGAGCCGAGCCAGGCAGCCAGCTCGGCCGGCCAGCGCTGCTGCACCTCGCCGAACGTGTAGCCGTCCCAGGCACCGAAGTCGGTCTCGAGCAGGCCCTCGTCCACGGTGGCCGGCAGGCCGAGCGCATCGGCCACGGTCGTCGCGGTGACCCGGGCCCGGCTCAGCGGTGAGCTGACCACCGCGGTGATCCCGCCGGGGCCGGTCGCGAGCCGGTGCGCCGCCGCCTTCGCCTGGGCCAGCCCGCGCTCGGTCAGCGGCGGGTCGGCACGGCCGCTGAACCGGCGGTCCACCGAGTGCGCGGTCTCGCCGTGCCGCAGCAGCCGCAGGCTCACCGGCACCCCGGTCGGCGTCCCCCAGCTGGCCCGGGCCGGCGGGCCCGCACCGGCGGCCGCACCGTCCACTGTGGACGTACCGGGCCGGGTGGCGCGGGCCGAACCGGCGGAGCCACCCGGGGTCCACTCGCGCCCGGCGGCGGCCGCATCCATCGCCTCGTTCGCCAGCCGGTCGGCGTGCTTGTTCGACTCCCGCGGGATCCAGCCGAACCGCACCGCCGGCATCGACCGGACCAGCGCCGCCGCCTCGCCGGCCAGCGGCAGCAGGGCCGGGTGCTTGACCTTCCAGCGGCCGGACATCTGCTCGACCACCAGCTTGGAGTCCATCCGGACCTCGACCGAGGCCGGCTGCTGCTCGGCCGCGGCCCGCAGCCCGGCGAGCAGCCCCTGGTACTCCGCGACGTTGTTGGTGGCCATACCCAGGCCGCCGGCCGCCTCGGCCAGCACCTCGCCGGTGTCCGCGTCCCGGACCACCGCGCCGTAGCCGGCCGGGCCGGGGTTGCCCCGCGAGCCGCCGTCCGCCTCGACGATCAGCCGCCGGCCGACCGCACTCACAGGCCGGACTCCGGCGTGCGGACGAGGATGCGGCGGCAGTTCTCGCAGCGCAGGACCTCCTGCGGCGGGGCGGCGCGGGCGGCCCGCAGCTCGCTGCCGGCGAGCTCGAGCCGGCAACCCTCGCACCGGCGGTGCCGCAGCGCGGCGGCGCCGACCCCACCGGCACCGGCCCGCACCTTCTCGTACAGCGTGCGCAGGTCGTCTGGCAGGGTGACGGACAGCGCGTCGCGGGCGGCCCGGCGGGTGGCGGCCTCGGCGTCGATATCGGCCACCGCGGCGTCCCGGGCGCTGGCCGCGGCATCCCGCTCGGCGGCGAGCCGGGCGATGTCGGCCTGCACCGCGGCGAGCCGGCGGTCCGCCTCCTCCCGGCTCTCCATCAGCTCCAGCACCGAGTCCTCCAGCTCGGACTGCCGGCGGGCCAGCGACTGCACCTCGTGCTGCAGGCTCTCCAGCTCCTTCGCCGGCACCGACCCGGACTCCATCCGCTGCTGGTCGCGGGCCGCCCGCAGCCGGACCTGGTCGACGTCGCCCTCCAACCGGCGCTGCTCCCGGTCCAGGTCGCCGACCTCGGTCTCGGCCCGGATCCGGTCGGAGTCGAGCCGGGCCAGCTGGGTCTCCCGGTCGGCGATCACGGCCAGCTCGGGCAGTGTCTCCCGGCGGTGCTCGAGCTGGGCGAGTGTGGTGTCGGCGGCTTGCACGTCGATCAGGCGGAGCTGGGCGATGGGATCGGCATTCACGGTGCGGTCGACGGCTCCTTCGCGAGCGGATCAGGCGCGACCCCGCCAGCCGGGATGGAGGCCGGCGACGGCGCCGCTGAAGCGGCCTTTGAGGGTAGCGGGCCGGCGCGCGGAGCGGGCCGGCCCCGGCCCGCCGGCACCCGGCCGGCGGCCCGGTCGGGCGACGCCGGCGCCGGCCCGGTGGCCCGCGGACGTGGGCCGGCGGATGCGGGCCCGGGGCTGCCGACCCGGGTCAGACCGAGGCGCCGGTGGTCTCGGCGGGCACGTCCGGCCGGCTCGCGGGCGGCTCGGCCGGGCCCGGGCCGTGCGGGCGCAGCGCCCGGAACACCACCCGGATCCGGGTCCGGCCGGCGTCCCAGTCGTGACCGGCGGAGACCCGGCCACCGTGCGCCTCCACCAGCCGGCGGGCCAGGTAGAGCGCCAGCGAGGCCGGCCGCCCGGTGCGCGCGCTCTCCCGGGAGCCGAACGGCTCGAACAGCCGACCCAGGTCGTCCTCGACCCGGCTGGCCGCGTACGAGACGTCGATGACGATCTCGCCCGGCTCCCGCCTGGCCCGGACCCGGACCCGGCGGTCCCGCCGCGCCTCGGCGCCGACGTGGTCGGCCAGCGCGCGGACCACCCGGTCCAGCGAGACGGTGTCGACGTAGCCGGCGAGCCCCGGCTCGACCTCCATCGTCACCGGCGGCCGGGACTGCTCCAGCACGAAGCCGGACATCGCCGCGGTGACGTCGGCGATCGCGCCCGAGTCGGTCGCCGCGGTCGCGGACGCGGCCAGCAGCATGTCCTCCAGCAGCCGGCCGAGCCGGTCGGAGTGCTCGACGATGCCGGCCAGCAGCACGGCCCGGTCATCGGGGCCGATCTGGTCGGCGTGCGCCAGCAGCGTGGACGCGCTCCCCCGGATGGCGGTCAGCGGCGTCCGGAACTCGTGCGAGACGGACGCTATAACGTCCTCACGGATCTGGCCGGCCTCGCGCAGCCGGGCCAGCGCGCCCAGTTCGGCGTCGAACAGCTCCCGCCGGTACCGCTCCTGGTGCGCGTACGCACGCGCGGAGAAACGCCAGAAGGTGACCACCACGATCCCGGCGGCGAGCATGAACGCGGCGCCCAGGGCAAGGCCGGTGAGCAGGTTCGCGGCGGCCCGACCGACCACCGCGACCCCCACCGCGACCGCGACCAGGTAGCCGCCCAGGGCGGCCACCATGCCCGCCCGGGAGGCTTGGAAGTCCTGTAACGACCGCCGGTCCGGTGGCGCGCCCAGGCCGGCGCGAGGGTCTCGGGCCGGCCTGGGTCGACGCGCACCGAGGGCCATGCGACCAGGGTCGTGGTGCGGCCGGCCGCTGGTACATGGCCCGATCGGGCCATATACGCAGCGTGCCGATCCACTCGCTGACCAGCAAACGTCCAGACGGACGTCCACGATGTGGCAGGAGCGGGACGCCGGGTCGACAACCGCGGGCCGCGCTGGGCTGCGGATGGTCAATCTGGGCCACACCCGAACGGCGCATCGCCCCACGTCCATCCGGGCTGCGGGCGACCCGGCGCGCATTCCCTCAGCGTTCCGTGTCAGGGTTCGGCATGCGCAAGTACGTGATCATGGGGGTGCAGGGCAGCGGGAAGGGAACCCAGAGCCGCCTGCTATCCGAGCGGTACGACCTGGTGCACATCAGCGTAGGCGACATATTCCGGTGGAACATCGCCAATCACACCAAGCTGGGCGCCCAGGTGAAGCGGAGCGTGGCCGCCGGGCACCTGGTCGGTGACGAACTGGTCGGCGCGGTCGTCCGGGAGCGGCTGGACCGGCACGACTGGAACTACGGGTTCCTCATCGACGGTTTCCCGCGCAACGGGCCGCAGGCGGAGTTCTTCCTGGAGAGTTACGACATCGACGGCGTGATCTACCTGGACCTGCCCGATTCCGAGGTGCACCGCCGGGTGCTGGCCCGCCGGCTGTGCTCCCGCTGCGGCCTGGACTACAACCTGATCGCGCACCACCCGAAGAAGGAAGACACCTGCGACGTCTGTGGCGGTCGGCTGGTCAGCCGGGACGACGACACACCGCAGGCACTGGCGGTGCGGCAGCGCGAGTACCACGAGAAGACCCGGCCGGTCCTCGATATCTTCCGCCGCAAGGAGTACGTCGTAACCATCGACGCGACCCCACCCGCGGCCGATATTCACGCCGAGATACGGGCCAAGCTCGGCCTGCCCGAGGTCTGATCCGGCCTCGGGGTCTGATCCGGCACCGCATCGGTAGCTGCCGGGCGCGCCGACGTTGATACTGCCTGCTGGTGCCGTCACCGCCATGACGTCGCATCCCGCCGGCCCGGGAGGTTGCTGATGAGCCGCTCACCCATCGACCCGGTGGCTGCCGCCGCCGACCACCGGCCGCCGACCGGCGCCCGGCCCGAGCCGGGCCCGGCCGCCGGCTCCGCCGGGCCGGCACCCGGCGGATCGAACCCGAGCGGTCCCGCCGCCGGCCGGCTGGACGGGATCGGGCCTGGCCCGAGCACCAGCCCGGACGGGCGGCACAGCTCGCTGGCGCACCCGTCCGGGGCCGTCACCGACCCGTTCCCGCTGATCGCCGACTACGCGTTCCTCTCCGACTGCGAGGTGACCGCGCTGGTCGCGCCCAGCGGCGGGGTGGAATGGATGTGCCTGCCGCGGATGGACTCGCCGAGCGTGTTCGGCGCGCTGCTGGATCGCGGCGCCGGCTCCTTCCGGCTCGGCCCGGCCGACGTCACGGTGCCGGCCGCCCGCCGCTACCTGCCCGGCACGATGGTGGTCGAGACCAGCTGGAACGTCGGCGAGGGCTGGCTGATCGTCCGGGACGCGCTGCTGATGGGCCCGTGGCGGGACGAGGACCCGGCCACGTCGATCTACCGGCGGGCGCCCACCGACTACGCCGCCGCGCACGTGCTGCTGCGCTACATCCGGTGCGTGAACGGCGTCGTGCAGATGCAGCTGGACTGCGAGCCCGGGTTCGGCTACGGCCACCGGCGCGGCACCTGGCGGCACACCGACCGCGGCCACCACGAGGCCATCGCCAGCGCCATCGAGCAGCCCGAGCTGCGGCTGACCACCGACATGCGACTCGGCTTCGAGGGCCCCCGCGCGGTCGCCCGGACGCTGTTGAAAGAGGGCGACGTCCGGTTCTGCGCGCTGTCCTGGAACGGTGGGCAGCCGCCGACCAGCGCCGAGGACGCCTACCAGCAGCTGGTCTGGACGGCACACCACTGGCAGCACTGGCTGGCCGGCGGCCGGATCCCGGACCACCGCTGGCGCCGGCACGTCTCCCGCTCCGCGCTCACCCTCAAGGGCCTGACCTACGCGCCGACCGGGGCGATCGCCGCCGCGGCCACCACGTCGCTGCCTGAGTCGCCCGGTGGCGAGCGGAACTGGGACTACCGGTACAGCTGGATCCGGGACGCCACGTTCGCCCTCTGGGGCCTCTACACGCTCGGCTTCGACTGGGAGGCCAACGACTTCTTCCACTTCATCACCGACGTGGCCGAGCGGGACGGCGAGCTGCAGATCGTCTACGGCGTCGGCGGTGAGACCGACCTGACCGAGCGGGAGCTGCCGCACCTGAACGGCTACGGCGGCGCGCGGCCGGTGCGGATCGGCAACGGGGCCTTCCGGCAGCGGCAGAACGACGTGTGGGGTGCCATGCTCGACTCGGCCTACCTGCACACCCGCTCCCGGGACCGGCTGGACGACCGGACCTGGCAGATGCTGCAGCGGCAGGTCGAGTCGGCGCTGGTGCACTGGCGCGAGCCGGACCACGGCATCTGGGAGATCCGTGGCGAGCCGCAGCACTTCACCTCGTCCAAGGTGATGTGCTGGGTGGCCGCCGACCGCGGGGCCCGGCTGGCCCGGCTGCGTGAGGACTGGGAGCGCGCCGCCCGCTGGCAGGCCGCCGCGGACGAGATCCACGCCGACATCTGCGCCAACGCGGTGGACCCGCGCGGCGTGTTCACCCAGCACTACGGCACCGGGGCGCTGGACGCCTCGATGCTGCTGGTGCCGCTGGTCCGGTTCCTGCCGCCGGACGACCCGCGGGTCAAGGCGACCGTGCTGGCCATCGCGGACGAGCTCACCGACGAGGGCCTGGTGCTGCGGTACCGGGTCGAGGAGACCGACGACGGCTTCGCCGAGGACGAGGGCACGTTCACGATCTGCTCGTTCTGGCTGGTCTCCGCGCTGGCCGAGATCGGCGAGAAGGACCGGGCCAAGCAGCTGTGCGAGAAGATGCTCGGCTACGCCAGCGGGTTGCTGCTGTTCGCCGAGGAGCTGGACCCGCGCACCGGCCGGCACCTGGGCAACTTCCCGCAGGCGTTCACCCACCTCGCGCTGATCAACGCGGTGATGCACGTGATCCGGCTGGAACAGGACGAGGGGCTGGACGGCGACCGCCGGCACCGCCCGACCCCCTGACCGCACTCACCCCCGGGCCGGGCCGTCGCCGGGCCGACCCGTCGGGTGGGTGTGGCCGTCGGCGGGCCAACTCGTCAGGTGGGCCGACCCGTCAGGTGGGTGTGGCCGGGGATCAGGGCGGGTCGAGCCGGTAGACGCGGCGGGCGGTGCCGGCGCCGATCATCGTGGCGTACCGGTCGGCGTCGGCCCGGGTGACCTCGCCGTCGGCGACCCAGCCGGTCAGGATCTGCCCCAGGGCGCGGCGGAACTGCATCGCGCCCAGGTGGTGCAGCTCGGCCAGCCCGTACCCGTCGGACGAGTAGAGCAGCTTGCCGAACGGGGTCAGCTCCAGCACCTCGGCCAGCACCGCGGCGGCCCGCACGCCGACGTGGTTCAGCGTCAGCCCGACGTCGGCGTACACGTGCGGGTGGACGCTGGCGAGGTAGGCCGCCTGCCGGTGGTACGGGTAGCAGTGCAGCAGCACCAGCGGGGTGCCGGCGCCGGCGGTGGCCGCGCAGAAGTCGCTGAGCAGGGCCGGGTCGCTGCGGTGCAGGCGCAGGTCCGGGTCGCCGAAGCCGGTGTGCAGCTGGATCGGCAGGCCCAGGTCGACCGCGGTCCAGAGCAGGTGCCGGGCCAGCGCCGGGTGGTCCAGCCGCGGCCGGCCCGGCCGGGCCAGCCAGTCACCGGCGGCGTGCGCCACCTCGGCCCGGCCGGGTCGGGACGGGTCCAGGTCGAGCCCGGTCCGGTAGGCGGCGATCGACTTGACCCCGACCGCGGCCCGGGCCGCCTGGCCCAGCGCCTCGGCGAAGTCGACGGTGAACCCGGCCGCGGTGCCGCCGCCGGCGGCGACCTGCTCGGCGACGGTCTCCAGCCGGACCACCTCGTGCACCGTGGCCCCGCCGGCCGCCGACAGGTCCGCAGTGGACAGTGCGCCGGCCGGTGCGAAGCCGGTGTCCACCAGCAGGTCGGCGGCGCCGGCCGCGCCGAGCAGGCGGGCATTCACCTCGGCCGCGCCGAGGTCGGCCCGGCGGGCCAGGTAGTCGTCCGGCTCGGCCCGCGGCGGCAGATCGAGCACCGGCGCGCACCAGCGGCGGACGGCCAGGCCCAGCGCGGTGTCGAAGGTGCTGCCGCCGGCCGCCGCCGGGTCGGTCGCCTCGGTCAGGTACGCCTCGAAGCCGAGCCGGGTCAGGTCGCCGGCCGCGACGGTGTGGCAATGCTGGTCGACCAGGCCCAACCTGGTCAGTATCTCCATCGGGTCCCCGCCACCACCTCGTCCGGTGTGGACTCCGCGAAGAGTGCCGCCTCGGCCCGCCGGTTATCCACAAAGGACTCGTACCGGGCCGGGCCGAGCGCGGCGCGCAGCACGTCCGAGCCGGCCAGCGCGGCCAGCGTCGCGTCGATCGACTGCGGCAGCCGGTGCACGCCGCGGCCGGCCAGCTCGGCCTCCCGGCCGGCCGGGTCGCCGGTCACCTCGTCCGGCAGCCGGTTCGCGGTGCCTATTGTGGACAGTCCGGCGGCGAGCAGCGCGCCGACCACCAGGTACGGGTTGGCGCTCGGGTCGATGCACTTGATCTCGGCGTTCGCGCCGCGGTCCTGCTCGCCGATCGAGCCGGTGATCAGCCGCAGCGCCGCCTCCCGGTTCTCCCGCCCCCAGCACTGGTATGCGCCGGCCCAGTGCGACGGCACCAGCCGCAGGTAGCTGGCCACGGTCGGCGCGCCGATCGCCAGCAGCGCGGGCAGCTCGGCCAGGATCCCGGCCAGGAACGCCTCACCGTCGGCGGTCAGCCCGTACCGGCCCTCGCCGCCGGCCAGCAGGCTCAGCCCGTCCCGGCGCAGGCTGACGTGCACGTGCGCGCCGTTGCCGACCGTGCCGGCGGCCACCACCGGGGCGAACGAGGCGCGCAGGCCGTGCCGCGTCGACACCGCCCGGATCGTCTCCCGGACCAGCACGGCGGTGTCCGCGGCGCCGACCGGATCGTCCGGCGCCACCGAGACCTCGTACTGCCCGGCCGCGTACTCCGGGTGCACCTGCAGCACCGGCACGGACTGCGCGGCCAGCGCCGTGTGCACGTCCCGGCAGTAGTCCGACAACTCGACCAGCCGGGCCATCCCGTACGCCGGGCCCTGGCAGGCCGGGACGAACTCGTCGCGCGGCCGGTTCTCCCCCACCGCCCACTCGACCTCGAAGCCCATCCGGACCTCCAGGCCGGCCGCGGCGGCCCGGGCCGCCATGTCGGCCGCGAACAGCCGCTGGCAGACCGGGTACGGCTCACCGTCCTGGGTGTACCGGTCCACCGGCGCCCAGGCCCAGCCCGGCTGCGCGGCCAGCGCGGTGAGCCGGCCGATGTCCGGCAGCAGCCGCAGGTCACCGTCCGGCTGGCCGGCCGGCGTGATCGAGTCGTCCACCAGGAACGCCTCGAACACCGGTGACATGCCGACGCCCCAGGCAGCGGCCCGTTCCAGGCCGGCCAGCGGGATCGTCTTGGTCCGGGCGATCCCGGCGTTGTCCACGAAGGTCAGCGCGACCGCGTCCACCTGGCGGCCGGCCAGCGCGGGCACCGCCTCGCGGGCCTTGGCGGCCCGCCGTTCCCGTTCGTCCGCGTCCAGCGTCACGGCCGGTCAGTCTGCCACGGCTGCCGCCGGTGCCCGGGACGCCCGCCGGCCGACCGCGTACAACCCGACCGCGACCAGCAGCGATGCCACCGCGATGCCACCGACCAGGTAGAACCAGGTGCCCCAGTTGATGGTCGCGCCGCCGAGGCTGACGCTGCCGGAGTCGTTGGCGATCAGCGGGGTCCAGGAGCCGCTCAGCGTGGAGACGATGCCCACCAGCGCGGCCAGGCCACCGATCACCGAACAGGCATAGAACACCACCGGATGGGCCAGCCGGGCCGCCTCGAACCGGGGCAGGAACTTCCGGATGATGATCAGCACATCGACGAACAGCACCACCATCGACAGGCACCAGATCACCGTGACCGCCGCCTGCAGCACGTCGTACACCTTCGTCTGCGTGTTCAGCGCCGAGTCGCCGCCGCTCGCGGACGGGAACACGATGAACGCCAGCAGCGTGAACAGCACCGCGACCGCGGTCTGCACCCAGACCGCATTGCTCGGCACCTTGTTCCGGTTCACCCGGGCCATCGCCGCCGGCAGCGCTCTGTCCAAACCGGACACGAACACCAGCCGGGCGAACGAGTAGTTGTAGACCACGGTGATGAACAGGAAGAACGCGGCCAGGATGAGCGCGACCAGCTTGCCGGCGAAGCTGCCCAGCGCGCTGGACACCGCCGCCGCCAGCGCGGTCACCTGCGCCGACCGCCCGTCCCCGGGCACCGTCACCATCACCGCCCAGGTGGCCAGCAGGTACGCCGCCATCACCGCCAGCGAGCCCCAGACCAGGTAGCGGGTGATCGCCTTGCTGTCCCGGATCTCGACGCCCATGTTCAGCGGCACCTCGACGCCGAGCAGGGCCAGGATCACCAGCCCGAAGAAGGTCCAGTTGGACAGGTTCACCCCGTGTTCGGCGCCCGGCGCGTACGCCCCGAAGTCGAACGGGTCGGTGGCCGCGGCGTTCCCCTTGGCCAGGTGCACGATGCCGGCGACGAAGACCAGTGCGATGGCCAGTCCATAGAGGACGAACACGACGTTGACGGCGTTCTGGGTGAGCCGGAACCGCTGCACCGCCAGCACCCCGGACAGCAGGATGAACCCGATGATCACGATCCCCTGGGTCTGCACGCTCCACGAGCCGACCGAGCCGGGGAACACGAACCCGAGGTAGCTCAGCACCACCGTGCCGGTCGCGACCATCACCAGCACGCCCGGCCACCAGGCGCAGAACCCGGCGAAGAAGCCCCAGAACCGGCCGAACGCCTTGTGCGTCCAGAGGTAGATCGAGCCTTCCCCGGGGAACATCCGCCCCAGCTGCCCGGTCACGATGGCGCCCGGGATCAGGAACGCCACGAACCCGAGCAGCCACCAGCCGAACGCCGCCGGCCCGGCGCTCTGCACGACCGCCGCATTGGTGATGAACAGCACGACCGCGACGAAGATCGCGACCATGTCGAACGAGGTGAGCACCCGGGGCAGCATCCCCCCAGCCACCCGCTCGGAGAGAAGTCCTTCGTCGACAGTCGAGTCCGGAGTGGACATACCGCCTCCCGCCACGGAGGGTCAGCGCGCCCCGATCGGTGACGCGGCCGCTGTGATCAGTGTTCGCCCGGTCGCCCGGGGCCGTCAACGCCCGAGTCTGGCACCCGTGGCGGGTGAGGCTGTTTGCGGCACAGCTGGACAGAGACCACCCGGGTCCGTCGCGTTCACCTGATCGCCGCTCCCCAGGCCCCGTCCGCACACCGATCGGCGGGGCCTCCGGCGTGCGCCCTGAGTGCGCCGCGCCTCAACGCCGGAACGGTCGCCGGCGGCGGGACGGGGTCCGGACGCTGGTATCCGGGCCGCCGGCCGCCGAGATGCCGCGATAGGCGGTGTCCACTTCGGCAGTGAAGAAGTCCTCCCCCGCGTCGCCACCGGTGACAGCCAGCCGAGCCGACCGCACCTTCGTCCAGAACGAGTACATCTGCGGGCTGCTCATCAGGTAGTGAAGTACGCCGGCCAGTTCCGGCTTCTCAATGGTCCCTGCCTCGTAGGCCACCTTCTGCAGATTCAAGATCAGATTACAGTAATGATCTGTTCGTCCACTCTGGACCCCGGGCGCCATCGGCGGCCAGACCGCGGCCAGTTCCGGGTCGTCTATAGCCATCCTGATCAAATCGGTATGCAACTGACGCAACGCCAGCTCGCTATTTCGTTCCTGCTCCCGCAGCGCCACCGAAAGCTCATTCGCCTGCGTGCGCAACTGCCGCCGCTGCAACGCAAGAGCAACGATAACGGCGAACAAGGCCGCGCCCGAGTACAAGATGCCGATAGGTTCGACTGCTTGGCCGATCAGCGACCAACGGCTCAAGGTGGCGTCGTCCGCACGGTACAGCAGCACAATTGGGACCAGCACGATGCCGAAGAACACGCAGGCAGATACCAGCCCGGCCGCGATCGCGACGGAGCGCACAACAGTCCGGCGCACCGGTCAAAGGCTAGCAGTTCGGTAGCCGAACAAGATCGGTCCGGTCACCGCCGCGACGCACGCAAGAGCCCTGCGAACACGCATGATCCGATTGCGTAGTAACAGGCTTGCGACTAGTCTTCTTACCTGTTGTGACGGCTATCTACAGAGGGTGATTGCGATGGAGGCAGTGCGTCGGCTCGGCAAGACACCGACCGAACTTGGTGCCACGAGCAATGTGTCGGGTTCGCCGGACATCCTTGAGTTGACCGATGGCACGTTCGCGGTGATCGGTGTCGACATCACCGACGAACTCGGCCGGTCGCCGCTTGCCGATGCCCGCTGCGCGCCGGACGAACGCATCGTCCGCATTCCTCGAGTCACGCTCATGGCGGCCAAGCGGGACATCCCGGATAGCTGACCATGCGACCCCCCGAGGACGTAATCCGGGCCGGGCAGCGACTGTCTCCAGATGACTTCGGAGCCGAGTTCGGCCGGGCCTGGCAAGAGCTCGATCGCCGGTTCCTGAAACTCGAGTGCTGGCAGACCTATCAGGAGCCGCTGACCCGATCACTGGACCTGTTCCTGGGCGGAAACCGGGACGATGTGCTCGAGCTACTTCGGCACGAAGCCGAACCCGATCACCTCCTCTATGCCGAGGTGGCCCAGCGGCAGCTCGAGTACGCCCGCATCCGGCTGGCCAAGCTGCCGTTGAGCCGCTATCTGCAGTGGGAGCTGTGGAGCTACCGTGTTCGCGCGGCGATGGGCGAACGGATCGTCGTCGTCCCGATGGGTCCGGGGGTACCGCTGCCGAACGAGCAGGACTTCGATTTCCTGCTGTTCGATCGGACCACGGCGCTCGTGCACGACTACGGTGCCGACGGGCTACAGGTCGGCGGGTGGCTAATTCGCGAGTCGCGGATCATCGAGCGGCTCGAGCGTCGCGCGCTCCACTTCGCAGCCAGAGCCGAGCCGCTGCCCGAGTTTCTCCGCGACCTGGAACTGCCCTGGCTAGCGGGCGCGGAGGCCGTGGAAGGCGAGTTGGATGACGGTGTCGGCGAGGTTGGTGGGCGCGGTGCGGCCACGGTCGCCGGCCGGGGCGGGGCGGTACCACTCGATCAGTGAGTTGATCATGCCGAAGAGCAGGCGGGCGGTGGTGGCGGGGTCGAGGTCGGGGCGGATGTCGCCGTCCCGGGCGGCCGCGGCGACCAGGTCGGCGACGAACCGGTCGAAGGTGCGGCGGCGGTCCAGCGCCCAGCGTTCGACGGCGGTGTTGCCCCGTACCCGCAACAGCAGCGTGACGTACGGCAACTCCTCGACCAGGACGGCGACCTCGCGGCGGACGACGTGCTCCAGCCGGTCGATCGCGCGGCCGTGCTGCGCCGCCGGCTCCTCGGTTACCGCGAAGAGCGGGTCCAGCGCGCGCTCCAGCGCGAGCCGCAGCAGTTGCTCCTTGCCCTCGACGTGGTGGTAGATGGACGACTTGGACAGGCCGGTGGCGCGGGCCAGGTCCTCCATGCTGGTGCCGTCGTAGCCGCGCTCGTTGAACACCTTGACGGCGACGGCGAGCAGCGAGGCGGGGTCGTACCGGGCCCGCCGCTCGCCGCCGGCCCCGGCCGGCCGCGATGGCCGAGGCGGCCCGACCGGATCGGCCGGCCCGACCGGATCGCTGGCCGGCCGGGGCGCCGGGGCGGCCGCCGCTCCGGTCACGAGCCGGCCTCCTGGGTGCGCATCGCGGGGCCGCCAGGGCCCGCGGCGCGGCGCGGCGGGGGGCGGCGGGCCGGCACGGTCACGAGCCGGCGGGCGCCGCCGGTGCCGGCAGGTGGCGGCGGGACTGGATCACCCGGAACCGGCCGGCGACGAACGCGCCGTCGGTGTAGCTGGCGTTGGCCGCCGGGTTCGCGCCGGTGGCGTGGAAGTCGGAGAACGCCGCGGACTGGTTCACGAACACGCCACCGGTCAGGTTCTCCGACAGCGCCACGCCGGCGTCCAGCGCGGCCGCCCGGGCCTTGGCGAGCACGGCCGGGTCGGTCGAGTAGACCGCCGCGGTCAGTGCGCCGTGCTTGTCCACTGTGGATTTGAACGCCGCGATCGAGGCGTCCGTCGAGCCGGTTCTGATCAGGAACGCTACCGGGCCGAAGCACTCCTGGCCGTACGCCGGCTCGTCGACGGCGTCCACCGCGATCAGCGTCGGCGTGCGCACGGTGGCGTCCGGGAACGCCGGGTGCTTCACCGTGCGGGACGGCACCGCGACCTCGCCGTGCGACGGCGCGGCCTCCAGCCGGCGCAGCACATCCTCGTTGACGATCGCGCCGAGCAGCTCGACCGCCTTCGCGTCCTCGCCGAGCAGCCGGTCTACCGCGGCGCCGAGGTCGGCGGCGAACTCGGGGACCGACTTCGGCCCCTGGTCGGTGCCGATGCCGGCCGCCGGCAGGAACAGGTTCTGCGGCGTGGTGCACATCTGTCCGCTGTAGAGGGACAGCGAGAAGGCGAGGTTGCCGAGCAGGCCGGCGTAGTCGTCGGTGGAGTCCAGCACGATCGCGTTGACGCCGGCCTTCTCGGTGTAGACCTGCGCCTGCCGGGCGTTGTCCTCCAGCCAGTTGCCGTAGCTGGTGGAGCCGGTGAAGTCGACGATGCCCACCTCCGGCCGGGTGGCGATGGTGGACGCCAGCCCCTCGCCGGCGTCCTCGGCCGCCAGCGTCACCAGGTTCGGGTCGAAGCCTGCCCCGGCCAGCGTCTCCCGGGCGATCGCCACGGTGATGGCCAGCGGCAGTACCGCCCGCGGGTGCGGCTTCACGATCACCGCGTTGCCGGTGGCCAGGCTGGCGAACAGCCCCGGATAGGCGTTCCAGGTCGGGAAGGTGTTGCAGCCGACCACCAGCCCGATACCGCGCGGCACCACGGTGAACGTCTTCTCCATCAGCAGCGGCGGCCGCTTGCCCTGCGGCTTCTGCCAGGTCGCGGTGCCCGGGTAGCGGGCCTGCTCGGCGTACGCGTACGCGATCGCCTCCAGCGCCCGGTCCTGCGCGTGCGGGCCGCCGGCCTGGAACGCCATCACGAACGCCTGCCCGCTGGTGTGCATCACCGCCTGCGCCACCTCGAAGCTACGGGCGTTGATCCGGCGGACGATCTCGATGCAGACCGCGGCCCGCACGGCGGCGCCGGCGTCCCGCCAGGCCGGCACCGCGGCCCGCATCGCCGGCAGCAGCACGTCCAGGTCCGGGTGCGGGTAGGTCACGCCGAGCTCGGGCCCGTACGGCGACCGCTCGGCGCCGACCCAGCCGGTGGTGCCGGGCTGGTCGAGCTCGAACCGCTTTCCCAGGTAGGCCTCGTACGCCGCCTTGCCGGCCTCGGCCGCGCCCTCGCCGTAGACCTTCGGGCTGGGCGACTCCGGGTAGGCCGACCAGTAGCCCCGGTCGGCGATGGCGACGAGCGCCCGGTCCAGCGTCTCCTGGTGCTCCGGCACGAACCGCTGCGCGGCCTCAGTCATCTTCCCTCACACTCCATTGTGGACAGTTATTGGTCGAAGTCCAGCACTACCTCGTCGGTGGCCGGGTGGGCCTGGCAGGCCAGCACGTAGCCGCGGTCCACCTCGTCGCGCTCCAGCGCGAAGTTCTGCGCCATCACCACCCGGCCGCTGACCAGCTTGGCCCGGCAGGTGCCGCAGACCCCGTTCTTGCAGGCGTACGGAGCGTCCTCGCGCACCCGCAGCGTGGCGTCCAGGATCGGCTCCGCGTCCGGGCGCAGCGGGAAGGTGGAGGTGCGGCCGTCCAGCAGCACGGTGACCGTGCTGCCGCCGGGCGCGGCGACGTCCGGGCGGGTGATCGGCGGCGGTGCCGGGCCGACGTGGAACAGCTCGCGGTGCACGTGCTGGTCGCTGACCCCCCGGTCGACCAGCGTCGCCCGGATCAGGTCGGTGAGCCCGATCGGCCCGCAGAGGAACCACTCGTCCACGTCCTCGGTGTCCACAACGGAGTCGAGCAGGCCGGCGAGCCGGTCGCGGTCGAGGAAGCCGGAGAGCAGCTCGACCTCCTGCCGCTCCCGGTCCAGCACGTGGATCAGCTGGAACCGGCCGAGGTGGCGGTCCTTCAGGTCGGCCAGTTCCTCCAGGAACATGATGCTGGCGGTGGTCTGGTTGACGTAGACCAGCGTCGCGCGGCTGTGTGGTTCGACCTCGAGCGCGGTGGCCAGGATGGACAGGATCGGCGTGATGCCGGAACCGGCCGCGACCGCGGCGTAGTGCTTCGCCTGCTCACGGCGCAGCGGGGTGAAGAACCGGCCGGACGGGGTGAGCACCTCGATCGGGTCACCGACCCGCAGCTTCTCCAGCGCGTACGAGGAGAACACCCCGCCGGGCAACCGCTTCACGCCGACCCGCAGCACGCCGGACCCGGCCGGCGTGCAGATCGAGTAGTTCCGCCGGACATCGTCGCCGGCGATCCGGCAGCGCAGCGAGACGTGCTGGCCGGCGGTGAACCGGTACGCCTCGCGCAGCTCCGGCGGCACCTCGAAGGTGATCGCGATCGAGTCCTCGGTGAGCCGGTCCAGCGCGGACACCCGCAGCTCGTGGAAGACCGAGTGCCGCCGGGCCGCCGCCCGCGGTGAAGCTTCCACTGTGGACATCAGATGGCCTTGAAGTGGTCGAAGGGCTCCAGGCAGCTGGCGCAGGTGTGCAGCGACTTGCACGCGGTGGAGCCGAACCGGCTCGTCTGCCTGGTGTCGGCCGAACCGCAGCGCGGGCACCGGACCGTCGCGTTCGACCGTCCGATCTGGACGACGACCGGGCCCGGTGGCCGCGGGCCGGGCGGGGCGATGCCGTACTCGGCCAGGGCGGCCCGGCCGGCCGGGGTGATCCAGTCGGTGCTCCAGGCCGGGGCGAGGACGGTCCGCACGGTGGCGTCCGGGTGCCCGTGCTCGGCCAGCACGGCCTTGATGTCGGCGCGGATCGCGTCCATCGCCGGGCAACCCGAGTAGGTCGGCGTGATCGTCACCACGACGCAGCCCCGGTCGTCGACCGCGACGTCGCGCAGCACGCCGAGGTCGGCGATCGTGAGCACCGGGATCTCCGGGTCCGGCACCCGGCCGACCAGCTCGCGCAGCTCGGCCCGGCCGCCTCCAACGGCCAGCTCGCCCGGCCCGGCCGCGGTCACCAGGTCGCTCCCGGGTGCACCCGGTGCAGGTACTGCAACTCGGCCAGCAGGTAGCCGAAGTGCTCGGTGTGCCGGCCATCCCGGCCGCCGCCGGGATGCGCGGGGACGTCCGGACGGGTCAGCGTCGCCTGGGCCAGCACCAGGTCGATCGTCGTCGCCCAGTTGGGCCGGAGCCCGGCCGGGTCGACCGGGGCAGCCGGCACCGGGTCGAACAGCTCCGCGGTGAACGGCCAGATCCGGTCCAGCCCGCGCTGCATCCGGGTGTGCGACTCGTCGGTGCCGTCACCGAGCCGGATCGCCCACCCGGCCGCGTGATCGACGTGGTACGCGACCTCCTTGACCGCCTTCGCCGCGACCGCGGCGAGGCCCGCGTCGGCGCCGGCGGCCAACGCCTGGTACAGCTCGAACTGGTAGGCGGAGAACAGCACCTGCCGGGCGATGGTGTCGGCGAAATCGCCGTTGGGCTGCTCGACCAGCAGGCAGTTGCGGAACTCGCGCTCCTCGCGCAGGTAGGCGAAATCGTCCTCGGCCCGGCCGGCGCCCTCGACCGCACCGGCGTACGAATAGAGCCCGCGGGCCTGGCCGAGCAGGTCCAGCCCGATGTTGGCCAGCGCGATGTCCTCTTCCAGCTCCGGCGCCCGGCTCACCCACTCCCCCAGCCGCTGCGCCAGGATCAGCGCATCGTCGGCGAGCCCCAGGATGTACGCGATCACATCTGGATCCCGTCCGGCAGGTGGTAGAACGTCGGGTGGCGGTAGGGCTTGTCGCCGGCCGGGTCGAAGAAGGAATCCTTCTCGTCCGGGGAGGACGCGGTGATCGCGGCAGCCGGCACCACCCAGATGGAGACGCCCTCCTGCCGTCGCGTGTAGACATCCCGGGCGTTGCGCAGCGCGAGTTCGGCGTCCGGCGCGTGCAGGCTGCCGACGTGGTGTGGGACAGCCCACGGCGGGCCCGGACGAACACCTCCCACAGCGGCGAGCCGGTGTCGCTCATGACCGCTCCTGTTCGCTGCGCTCCGCGCCAGACGCGACGTCTTCCCTCGGCACCGCGCAGCGACTTCGTCGGCGCGTTGCCTCAGTCCAGACGCCGCTGCGCTCCGCTCCGCTCATGCCGGCACGGCCTGACGCGCAGCCTGCTTGGCCGCGTAGGCGGCCGCGGCCTCGCGCACCCAGGCACCGTCCGCATGCGACTTGACCCGGTGCTCCAGGCGTTGCCGGTTGCACGGCCCGTTGCCCTTGATCACCTGCGTCAGCTCGGCCCAGTCGATCTCGCCGAAGTCGTAGTGGCCGCGGTCGGCGTTCCAGCGCAGTTCCGGGTCGGGCAGGGTGAGGCCGAGCACCTCGGCCTGCGGCACGCACATGTCGACGAACTTCTGCCGCAGCTCGTCGTTGCTGTGCCGCTTGATCTTCCAGGCCATCGACTGCGCGGTGTGCCGGGATTCACCGTCCGGCGGGCCGAACATCATCAGCGACGGCCACCACCAGCGGTCCACCGCGTCCTGCGCCATGGCGTGCTGTGCCGCGGTGCCGTTCGCCAGCGCCAGCAGCAGCTCGTAGCCCTGCCGCTGGTGGAACGACTCCTCCTTGCAGATGCGCACCATCGCCCGCGCGTACGGGCCGTACGAGCAGCGGCACAGCGGCACCTGGTTGGTGATCGCGGCACCGTCCACCAGCCAGCCGATCGCGCCGACGTCGGCCCAGGTGAGCGTCGGGTAGTTGAAGATCGAGCTGTACTTCTGCCGGCCGGCGTGCAGCAGGTCGAGCAGTTCGGCCCGGGACGTGCCGAGCGTCTCCGCGGCGCTGTAGAGGTAGAGGCCGTGCCCGGCCTCGTCCTGCACCTTGGCCATCAGGATCGCCTTGCGCTGCAGCGAGGGCGCCCGGGTGATCCAGTTCCCCTCCGGCTGCATGCCGATGATCTCGGAGTGGGCGTGCTGCGCGATCTGCCGGATCAGCGTCTTGCGGTAGTCGTCCGGCATCCAGTCCCGCGGCTCGATCCGCTGGTCAGCCTCCACCAGCGCGTCGAACTCGGCCTGCCGCGGCTCCACCGGCTCACCCATGCACCCTCCAAACCGACCGAACGTTCGGTTTCATAGTCACCACCCACCACGCTCCGTGTCAACCCGTGGCAGGTGGGAGGATCTACGGATGTCGACGACCGTCTCGTTGGATGCCGATGTCGCCGCAGCAGTCGAGGCGTACTGCCGACTGACCGGCGTTGACCTCGACGCAGCGGTGAACGACCTGATCAGGCGGGGCTTGGCGGTACCCCACCAGCGCTCGGCCTTCCGTCCCCGGTCCGCCAACCTTGGCCTGCGGATCGATGTCTCGAAAGTGTCCGAGGCGGTCGACCTGCTCGACAATCTGCCTCAGCGGTAGCGGCAGAGGTCAGGACGGGTCGGCAAGGTCGGTGAGGGTTTGCTGGGCTATGCGGTGGGCGGTGTTGGCGGCCGGGATGCCGGCGTAGACGGCCGTGTGCAGCAGCACCTCGCTGATCTCGGCGGCGGTCAGTCCGTTGTGGACGGCGGCGCGGACGTGCATGGCCAGCTCGTCGTGGCAGTGCAGGGCGGTCAGGACGGCCAGCGTGACGCAGCTGCGGGTGCGGCGGTCCAGGCCGGGGCGGCTCCACACGTCGCCCCAGGCGAAGCCGGTGAGCAGCTGCTGGAACGGGGCGGTGAACTCGGTGGTGTTGGCCACCGCCCGGTCCACGTGCGCGTCGCCGAGCACCTCGCGACGGGTCGCCATCCCCCGCTCGTACCGGTCGTCGGTCACCGCGCCTCCCGCTGGTTGTGGGCGTGCAGCGCCCGGTCGACGAACTCACCGGCGCTGCCGAGGTATCCGGTCGGGTCGAGCAGCCGGGCCAGCTCGGCCCGGCCCGGCGCGCCGTCCTGCCCGGCCAGCACGTCGGCGAACGACCGTCCACGTGCGACCGCCTCGGCGGCGGCCCGGCGCACCAGATCGTCCGCGGCGGTCTTGCCGAGCCGCGCGGCGAGCGCGCCGGACACCCGCTCGGCCAGCGGCAGGCCGCCGGTCGAGTCCAGGTTGGACCGCATCCGGTCGGCGTCGATCCGCAGCCGGCCCAGGCAGTCGTGCAGCCAGGCGGCGGCCGAGCCGGTGGCCCGGAGCAGGTCGGTCAGCGGCAGCCACTCGGCATGCCAGCTGCCGGCGGCCCGCTCGTGCTCCTGCACCATCGCGGCCAGCAGCGTGCCGACCAGCCCGGGGGTGCGTTGCGCGCAGGCCAGCGCCGAGACTGCCGCGACCGGGTTCCGCTTGTGCGGCAGGGTGGACGAGCCGCCGCGGTCGCCGCCGCCCGCCTCGGACACCTCCGCCACCTCGGTCTGGGCCAGCAGGATCACATCGCGGGCGACCTTGCCGATGACACCGGCCGCCGCTCCCAGCGCGCCGGCCAGCTCGGCCGGCCGGGTGCGGACGGTGTGCCAGGGCAGCACCGGCTCGGCCAGCCCCAGCTCGGCCGCGAACGCGGCCACGACCGCCGGCCCGACCGCGCCGGACGAAGCGGCGCCGAGCGAGGCGAGGGTGCCGGCCGCGCCGCCGAGCTGGACGGCCAGCCGGGCCCGCCGTACCTCGGCCAGCCGGGCGGCCGCCTCGTCCAGGCCGATCAGCCAGCCGGCCGCCTTCAGCCCGAAGGTGATCGGCAGCGCCTGCTGCAGCAGGGTCCGCCCGGCCATCGGGGTGTCGCGGTGTTCGGCGGCGAGCCGGGCGGCCGCGGCGGCAGCGCCGGCCAGGTCGGCCAGCAGCGGGCCGAGCGCGCGGTGCGCGACCAGCATCGCGGCGGTGTCCAGGATGTCCTGGCTGGTCGCGCCGTGGTGCACCTGCCCGGCCGCGGCCGCCCCGACCGTGTCCCGCAGCGCCCGCACCAGCGGGACGACCGGGTTGCCGCTGGCGGTGGCGGCCGCCCCGAGCGCGCCGGCGTCGAACCGGTCGGCCGTGCACGCGGCCGCGATCGTCTCGGCCACGGCGGCGGTGCAGAGCCCGACCCGGGCCTGCGCCCGGGCCAGCGCCGCCTCGGCGTCCAGCAGCGCCTGCAGCCAGGCCCGATCGCCGGTCGCGGACCGGACCGGGCCGCGGGCCAGGACGCCGTCGAACAGGCCCGCACCGTCCACTTCAGACACCGTCCGGTTCAGACGGCGAAGAAGGCGGTTTCATTTTCTCCCTGCAGCCGGATGTCGAACTCGTAGCCGTCGTCAGCCGGCTCGGCGACCAGTGTGGCCCGGGCTGTCGCCGGCACCGCGCGCAGCACCGGGTCGGCCTCGTTCGCGGCCCGCTCGTCCGGGAAGTAGACCCGGGTGACCAGCCGGCGCAGCAGGCCCCGGGCGAACACCGAGACGGCCACATGCGGCGCCAGCACGGCGCCGTCCGGGCCGGGCAGCGGGCCGGGCTTGACGGTCAGGATCGCGTACCGGCCGGACGGATCGGTGCCGCACCGGCCGAAGCCGCGGAAGCCGGCGACCGGGCCGCGCGGGTCGTCCGGATGGTCGAACCGGCCGGCGGCGTCGGCCTGCCAGGTCTCGATCAGCGCGTCCGGCACCGGGTCGCCGGCGCCGTCGAGCACCTGGCCGCGCAGCCAGACCGCGCCCGGCGTGCCCGGCTGCACCACGTACGGGCCGTCCGGCCAGGACAGGGCGATCGCGAAGAACGGGCCGACCGTCTGCGACGGCGTCACGCCACCGGTCACGCCTCCTCCATCGGGGTGTCGTCGCGGCCGCGCAGCACGATGTCCCACCGGTAGGCCAGCGCCCAGTTCGGCTCGGTGGCGGCCAGGTCGAAGCGGGAGATCAGGCGCTGCCGGGCGGCCGGGTCCGGGATCGAGTTGAAGATCGGGTCGTGCTCGAACAGCGGGTCGCCCGGGAAGTACATCTGGGTGACCAGCCGCTGCGGGAACGCCCGGCCGAACAGCGAGAAGTGGATGTGCGCCGGCCGCCAGGCGTTCTCGTGGTTCTTCCACGGGTACGCGCCGGGCCGGATCGTGACGAACTCGTAGTTGCCGTCGCTGTCGGTCAGGCAGCGGCCGGTGCCGGTGAAGTTCGGGTCGAGCGGGGCGGGCGTCTGGTCGACCCGGTGCGCGTACCGGCCGGCCGCGTTCGCCTGCCAGACCTCGAGCAGGGTGTTCGGCACCGGCCGGCCGGCACCGTCCAGCACCCGGCCGAGCACCTTGATCCGCTGCCCGTGCGGCTGGCCGGGATGCTGCCGGGTCAGGTCCGCGTCGGCGGCGGTGACCCGGCCCTCGCCCAACAGCGGGCCGGTCAGCTCGGTCAGCGACTGCGGCAGCAGCACCAGCGGCTGGGCCGGGCCGCGCAGCACCGTCGAGCCGTAGCCGGGGAACACGAGCGGCGGGTCGGCGCCCTCGTCGACCGGCCGGTAGCTCGGCGGCAGGACGAGCGGGTGCCGCTGGTCGACGTCAGTCACCGATCCGACCTCCGTGCGCTATGCGTACAACCGTGCAGATGTCAACCCTATTGACGGTCACGGAAGCGAGTCAACGCCGCTCCCCGGCAGCGGGCAAGCACCCACCGCCCGATCCGCCCGCGGGCGGCGGGCGGGCGCCGGTGGCAGAGTTGGCACGGCGCCGGCGACCGACCGGGGCCGACCGGGCAGAGTGCGGAATGGACACGGGCGTACGGATGACGCACGAATCCCGGTCAGCTGCCGGGCAACGGCAGCGGCAGGCCGACGTAGTTCTCGGCCAGCGTGGTCGCGGCCGCCCGGGAGCTGGTGACGTAGTCCAGCTGGGACAGCTGCAGCCGGTGCCCGAACTCGTCGTCGCCGGCCCGGTGCAGCATCGACGTCATCCACCAGGAGAAGTGCTGCACCCGCCAGACCCGGCGCAGGCAGGCCCGCGAGTAGCCGTCCAGCAGATCGGTCCGGCCGGTCGCGTAGAACCGGGCCAGCGCGCCGGCCAGCACGCAGACGTCGGCCACCGCGAGGTTCAGCCCCTTCGCGCCGGTCGCCGGCACGATGTGCGCCGCGTCGCCGGCCAGGAACAGCCGGCCGTACTGCATCGGCTCGACCACGTAGCTGCGCAGCGGGGTGATGCCGCGCTCCAGGATCGGCCCCGCGGCCAGCGTGAACCCGTCTGTTGTGGACAGTCGAGTGTCCAGTTCGGACCAGATCCGGTCGTCCGACCAGCCGTCGATCTGCTCGTCCGGCGGCACCTGCAGGTAGAGCCGGGTGATCGACGGCGAGCGCATGCTGTGCAGGGCGAACCCGCGCTGGTGGTAGCTGTAGATCAGCTCGGTGGCCGACGGCGCGGTCGCGGCCAGGATGCCCAGCCAGGCGAACGGGTAGACGCGCTCGTACCCGGTCAGCACCCCAGCCGGGATGGCCGGCCGGGTGATGCCGTGGAAGCCGTCGCAGCCGGCGATCACGTCGCAGGCCAGCTCGTGCCGCTCGCCGCCGTGGCCGAAGGTGATCCGCGGCGCGCCGGTGTCCAGATCGTGGACGTCCACATCGGACACTTCAAAGTGGATGGTCCCGCCACTGTCCAACCTGGACCGGATCAGGTCCTTGACCACCTCCTGCTGGCCGTAGACGGTGATGCTGCGGCCGCCGGTCAGCTCGCTCAGCGCGATCCGGTGCGCCCGGCCGGCGTAGCGCAACTCCAGCCCCTCGTGCACCAGGCCCTCGCGACGCACCCGGTCGCCGACGCCGGTGCGCACCATCAGCTCGACGGTGTCGTTCTCCAGTACGCCGGCCCGCAGCCGCTGCTCGACGTACTCCCGGCTGCGCGACTCCAGCACCACCGACTCGATGCCGTGCCGGCCGAGCAGGTGGGAGAGGAACAGCCCGGCCGGCCCCGCGCCGACGATGCCGACCTGGGTTCGCACCGGCCACGCTCCCTCACCGCGATGCCCGGCCGCTCCCGGCCGGCTCGGACGCCCATCCTCCGGCAGCCGCCGCCGCCCCGCCACCGGCTCCCCCGGCACCGGCTCCCCCACCGGTTCCCGCACCGGCCGGCCGGCGCCAGGCGGCGGCACGGTCGGCCGGCCGGGCGCCGGCGGCGGCGGTCGGCCGGGCGCCGGTGGCGGCGGTGATGACGGCGCGGTGGCCGTGGGCGCTGCTGGCGGCGCTGCTGCTGGTCGCGGCCAACCTGCGGCCGGCGATCGCCTCGGTACCGCCGCTGCTCGGGCTACTGCAGGCCGACCTCGGCCTGTCCGGTGCCGCCGCCGGGCTGCTCACCACGCTGCCGGTGCTGTGCCTGAGCCTGTTCGCGCCGGTGGCGGCCCGGCTGGCCGGGCGGCTGGGGCCGGAGCGGGCGCTGTCGGCGGCGCTCGGGCTGGTCGCCGCCGGCATCCTGGTCCGCGGTGCGGCGCCGGCGCAGCCGCCGCTGTTCGCCGGCACGGTACTGGCCGGGGCCGGCATCGCGATCGGCGGCGCGCTGCTGCCCGGCGTGGTGAAGGCGCACTTCCCGGGCCGGCCGGGCACGGTCACCGGCCTCTACACCGCCGCGCTGGCGACCGGTGCGATGGCCGCCGCCGCGGCGACCGCCCCGCTGCTGGACCTGCTCGGCGGGCGGTGGCAGTACGCGCTGGCCACCTGGTCGGCACCGGCCCTACTCGGCCTGGCTGTCTGGATCCCGCTGACGCACCGGCTCACCCGCCGCCCCGGCGCCGGCCC
Organism: uncultured Actinomycetota bacterium; assembly: GCA_963714145.1. GTDB lineage: Bacteria > Actinomycetota > Actinomycetes > Mycobacteriales > CADCTP01 > JBBWZH01. Next base: position 3,182,842 of record OY970235.1, read on the forward strand.
ACCCGACACCGGCGAAGCCGGACGGCCGGACCGGCCCGACGCCGGCCGCCCGGACCCGCCCGGCCGCAGCCGGTCCGAGCTGAGCCACACCGGACGGCCGGACCGGCCCGGCGCCGGCCCGTCCCGCACCGGCCCGCCGGACCCGGCCGGCCGCAGCCGGTCCGAGCTGAGCCACGCCGGGCGGCCGGGCCGGCCCGGCGGCGGACCGCGGGGCACCGGCCGAGCAGGCCGGACGGACGGGTCCGGCGGGCTGCCGTGGCGGAGCCGGACGGCCTGGCGGGTCAGCGGCTACATGGGCACCCAGTCGCTGCTGTACTACTCGGCGCTGACCTGGCTGGCGCCGCGCTACACCGAACTCGGCTGGACCAAGGCCGGCGCCGGCCTGCTGCTGGCGCTGTTCTCCGCGGTGCAGGTCGGGTCGGCGGTCGCGATTCCGGCGCTGTCCGACCGCAGCCGCAACCGGCGGCCCTGGATCATGCTGTGCGCCGGCGTGTCGATGCTCACGTTCACCGCGGTGGCGCTGGTGCCGCTGGCCGCGCCGGCGGTCTGGGCGACGCTGCTGGGCCTAACCGCCGGCGGCCAGTTCGCGCTCGCTCTCTCGCTGCTGGTCGACCTGTCCGACAGCCCGGCGGCGGCGCAGCGGCTGGCCGGGATGGCGTTCCTGGTCGGCTACGGCATCGCCGCGGTCGGGCCGGTGGCCACCGGCGCGCTGCATGACGCGGCCGGCGGCTTCACCGCGCCGTTCCTGGTCCTGGCCGGCCTGGCCGGCGTCACCCTGACGGTCGGCACGTCCATCCGCCGGGACTCCCAGGTGGTCTAGACCTGGTCCAGCCGGTGGCCGCCGAAGAACATCAGCTCGTCCCGGAGCAGTTCGATGCCGATGCCGTCCGGGTCGCGCAGGTAGAGCGACTCCGGGATGCCGCGGGCCGGGCCGTCGTACCGGACACCGGCCTCGTCCAGGCGCTGCCGCAGCTGCTCGTGCCGGTCCGGCGGCACCGCGATCGCGATGTGCTGCACCGCGCCGATCGACTCCACCCCCGGCTGCAGACCGAGGCCGGGGAAGTCGAAGAAGCCGAGCAGGGTCTGGTTGCCGAGGTCGAAGAAGAAGTGCGAGGAGCCCGGATAGTCCCGGTTCTCCACCAGCTCGATCAGCGGGAAGCCGAGCAGGCCCTGGTAGAACTCGATGGTCCGCTCCGGGTCGGAGCAGATCAGCGCCGCGTGGTGGATCCCCCGGCCGAACGTGGCCGGCCGCTCGCCGGCCGGCTTCAGGTACCGCTCCCGCAGCTCGGCACGGCGCTGCGCGCACTGCTCCTGCTCGGTCTCGCTGAGCGTGCCCATCCTGATCTCCTCCGGCTCGCGGCTGGGTGCCCGGCAAGCATTCCGCAGGAACCTCGACCGCGCCGGCTCGCGCTCGGGCCCGAACCGTCCCCCGTCCGGGGAAATCGGCCGGCGTGGCCGGCGACACGAGGCCGACCAGCGCGGATGTGACAGAACCGGCTACCGACCGTGGCGTTGAGTGCCATCCTGGGCGGCAACCATGGACACGCCCCCTGCCGGTCGGTTCGGCGTCCGTACCCCGACGCCGACCGCCAAGATCATGCCCGGGCAGCTGCCCGCGGTGCTGGTCGACCGGCCCGAGCTGCGGGCCCGGCTGGACGAGCTGACCGGCCGCCGGCTGACCACGGTGGTGGCCGGCGCCGGCTTCGGCAAGTCCACCCTGCTGGCGGCGTGGGCGGTGGCCGCCCGGCCGGCCTGGTACGCGGTGCACCCGGAGGACGCGGCGCTGGCCACGTTCCTGCCCGGGTTGCTGGACGCGCTGCGGTTGCGGCTGCCCGGCCTGCCCGCCGGCGTCTCGACCGTGCTCGGTCGCTCGCTCGGCCCGGACGTGGACGACCTGGCCCGGGCCGACGACGTGGCCGCGGTACTCGGCGAACTGCTGGACCGGGAGGCGCCGGCCGACCTGGCCCTGGTCGTGGACGACGTGCACGAACTGCCGCCGGGCGGCCCGGCCGCGCGGCTGCTGGAAGGCCTGGTCCGGCACGCCCCGCCCGGGCTGCACGTGGTGCTGGCGTCCCGGCGGGATCCACCCTTCCCGGTCAGCCGGCTGCGCGGCCGCGGCCAACTGCTCGAACTGGACGGCGGGCTGCTCCGGTTCACCGAGGCGGACACCGCCCGGCTGCTGGCCGGGGCGCTCGGCCCGGACGCCAGCGGGCTGGCCGGCCGGGTGCTGGAGCTGACCGGTGGCTGGCCGGCCGCGACCTGCCTGGCCGCCGAGGCGCTGCGGCTGCGCCGCCCGGCCGGCGCCGGCCGGCCGGGCGCCGGCGGCCCCGGCGCCGACGGGGTGGACGACGGGCTGGCCGGGCTGACCCGGCCCGGCGGGCCGCTGTTCGCCTACCTGGCCGAGGAGGCGTTCAGCCAGGAGCAGCCCGGGCTGCGCGAGCTGGTCCGGACGGTGGCGCCACTGCGCCGGTTCAGCGCCGGGCTGTGCGAAGCGCTCGGCCTCGACTGGGACGGGGCGGCGCTGGCCGGGCTGGCCCGCCGCGGGCTGTTCGTCGAGCCGGCGGCCGGTATCGAGGGCTGGTTCAGCCTGGGCAGCCTGGTCCGGGACTTCGCGCTGCGGTCGATGCCGCTGCCCGCCGCCGAGCACCGCGAGCTGCACCGGCGGGCCGCCGACTGGTTCGCCCGGCACGGTCACCTGGACGACGCGCTGGCCTGCGTCCGGGTGCTCGGCCCCGAGCCGACCGTGACGTTCCTCACCGAGCACGGCCCGACGCTGCTGGCCGCCGGTGCCGCCGACCGGGTCGCCGACGCGGCCGGCGCGCTGCCGGCGGAGCTGCGCGACCCGGCGATCGAGGCGCTGGAGGGACGGGCCCGGCAGGTCCGCGGCGACTGGCAGGGCGCGCTGGCCTGCTTCCGCCGCGCCGCGCCCGGCGACACCCCGGTCGAACCCGGCCTGGCCTGGCGGATCGGGCTGATCCACTACCTGCGCGACGAGCTGGACGAGGCGCTCGCGGCGTACCGGCGGGCCACCCCGGGCGGGCCGGCGATCGACCGCGCGCTGCTGGCCGCCTGGACCGCGAGCGTGCACTGGATGCGCGGCTCGGTGCCGCAGTGCCGGGCCGCGGCGGAGCGGGCGCACGCCGCCGCGGTCGAGTCCGGCACCGATGAGGCGCTGGCCGCGGCGCACACGATCCTGGCCATGCTGGCCGCGCTGGAGGGCGACCGGGCCGGCAACGACGCGCACTACCTGCGCGCGCTGGAGGCCGCCGAGCGGGCCGGCGACGTCCTGCAGCTGGCCCGGATCCGGACCAACCGCGGCTCGCAGAGCGTCGAGGAGGCCGACTACCCGCGGGCCGTCGCCGAGTTGGGCATCGCGATCCGGCTGGCCGAGCTGAACGGGTTCGCCGCGGTGCTCGGCATCGCACTGTCCAACCGCGGCGACGCCTACCGCGGCCAGGGCCGCCTGGACGAGGCGATCGCCGACCTGGAGGCGTCCCGGACGGCCTGCCAGCGGGCCGGTAGCGGCATGGTCGCCTACCCGCTGACCGGCCTCGGCGACGTGTACCGGGAACGCGGCGACCTGAGCCTGGCCCGGGCCGCGTACACCGAGGCGATCGGGCTGTCCGAGCGGTCCGACGACGTGCAGGGGCTGGTGCCGGCGCTGTCCGGGCTGGCCCAGGCGCTGGTCGGGGACGATCCGAAACAGGCCCAGGAGCTGGCCGCCCGGGCCGTCGACAACGGTCCGGGGATGGGCTGGGTCGGCGCGCTGCTGGCCGCCGGCTGGGTCGCGCTGGCCGTCGGCGATCCGCTGGAGGCGCACCGGCGCTCGATCGAGGCGGCGGCCGCGGCCGGCGCCCGGCGGGACCGGGCCGGGCTGGCCGGGGCGCTGGAACTACGCGCGCTGTCCACCCCGCGCCCCGGCCGGGACCTCGGCCCGCTGGCCGAGGCGGCCGCGATCTGGTCGGCGGTCGGCAACCGGGTCGGCGCGGCCCGGGTCGCGCTGGGGCTGGCCCGGCTACGCGGCGACGCCGCCGCGGTGGCCAGCGCCGAGCGGCGGCTGCGCGCGCTCGGTGTCCGGGTGGGCGCGGCGGCCGGCGCCGGGCTGCTGCGCGCGGTGGCCGTCCCGGTCGGCGACGCGGTCCGGGTGCAGGCACTCGGCGGGTTCCGGGTGCTGCGCGGCGGGGTGCCGGTGCGGGTGGAGGAATGGCAGTCGAAGAAGGCCCGCGACCTGCTCAAGGTGCTGGTCGCGCGGCGCGGCCGGGCCACCGCGCGGGAACTGCTGGCCGAGTTGCTCTGGCCCGGTGAGGATCCGGACAAGGTCGGCAACCGGCTCTCGGTCGCGCTCTCGGTGGCCCGCACCGTGCTCGACCCGGAGCGCAAGCTGCCGCCGGACCGCTACCTGATCGCCGACAAGACCACCGTCCGGCTCGGCGACCTGCCGGTGGACGTGGAGGAGTTCCTCGCCGCGGCGGCCGAAGGGCTGGCCCAGGCCGGCGACCCGGTCGCCGAGGGCGATTCCGCTGCCACTGATCTCCTCGCTGCCGCTGAGGCCGGCTACGCCGGCGACTTCCTCGAGGAGGACCCGTACGAGGACTGGGCCGCGCCGCTGCGCGAGGAGGCCCGGGCCGGGTACCTGGCCGTGGCCCGGGCGCTGGCCGAGCGGGCCGCCGCGGCCGGCGAGCATGACCTGGCTGTCCGCTACCACCTGCGGGTACTCGAGCGGGACAGCTACGACGAGGCGGCCCACCTCGGCCTGGTCCGGACGCTGACGGCCGCCGGCCGGCACGGCGAGGCTCGCCGCCGCTACCGCTTCTACGTGGAGCGGATGGACGAGATCGGCGTCGAGACCGAGCCGTTCCCGGCCGGCCCGCCGGCCGCCTGACCCGCCGGTCAAAGCTGGCCTTAAGGCGACCGAAAGGCGGCCGAGCAGGCTGTCGGGCGTGCAGACGTTCGTGGTGCGGGTCTGGACCCCGGAAATCCCGGACGGGGGTCCGCCGCACCTGAACGGCCTGGTCGAGCACGTCGGGTCGGGACGGCGGCTGGCCTTCTCCGGTGGCCCCGAGGTGCTCGGGTTCATCACTGACTGCCTGCGCGAGCAGTGGGCCCGACCGCCGTCCGACGACGCGGACGACCCGGATGAGTCGCCCGGATCGGTACTGGGGGGGTCGGGCGGCTGACGCTCGCGCGGCACATCGGGGGGTACGGGGGTGGCCGTGCGCGCGGCCACCCCCGTTCGTTCGCCCGCTGCCGTCCGGTGCCCGCTGGCGGTCCGGAACGACCGGGTGGCGCCCAACCGCCGGAACGACTGCCCTCGGCACAGCCGGCCGGAACGACCGGGCGGCGGTCAACCGTTGGGCGGCTGTGCCGGGTCGGGCCGGCCGGGAGCGGACGGGACGGGCACCGATGGAGACGTACCAGGTCTGGGGCTGGGGCGCGAGCGGCGCGGACGCGCCGAAGCCGGCCGACCTGGCCGCGCTGAGCCCGGCGCTGGCCGGCCAACTCGGGTTTCCCGGCCAGCCGCCCGAGCGGCCGGCGCCGCTGCGTCCGTTGCCGGACCCCCGGGTGAGCCTGCCGGCCACGCTGGCCGATCTCGGCAGCGACGACCCGGTGGACCGGGCCCGGCACGGCCTGGGCCGCTCCTACCGCGATCTCATCCAGGGCATCCGCGGCGGTCCGGAGCACGCCCCGGACCTGGTGGTCCGGCCGGACACCGAGGCGGCGGTGACGGCCGTGCTGGACTGGGCGGCCGGCGCCGGGGTGGCGGTGCTGCCGTTCGGCGGCGGCACCAGCGTGGTCGGCGGGGTGCGGCCGGACGTGGACGCCGGCTACCGCGGCACGGTCAGCCTGGACCTGGGCCGGCTCGCCGGGGTGCGTGAGGTGGACGAGGTGGCCCGGGCGGCCCGGATCGGCGCCGGCACACTCGGCCCGGACGTCGAGCGCGGCCTCGACGGCACCGGCCTCACGCTGCGGTTCTTCCCGCAGTCGTACCAGCGCTCGACGGTCGGCGGCTGGCTGGCCACCCGCGCCGCCGGCCACTACGCCGCCGCGCTGCAGCACGTGGACGACCTGGTCGAAGCGGTCCGGGCGGTCACCCCGGCCGGGCTCTGGGCGTCCCGGCGGCTGCCCGGCAGCGGCGCCGGACCGTCCCCGGACCGGCTGCTGCTGGGCAGCGAGGGCACCCTGGGGGTGATCACCGAGGCCTGGCTGCGGCTACAGCGCCGGCCGGCGTTCCGGGCCCGGGCCACGCTGGCCGCGCCGGACCTGCGCACCGGTGCCCGGGCCCTGCGCGCGATCGTGCAGGACGGCCCGGCCCCGGCCACCTGCCGGCTGGTGGACGCCACCGAGTCGGCGCTGACCGGGACGCTGAGCACCGGCGAGGCGGCCCTGGTGCTCGGCGCCGAGTCGGCCACCGCCCCGGTCGCCGACGAGCTGGCCGCCGCGGTCGCCAGCGCCGTCGACCTGGGCCTGCGCGCGCTGCCGACCGGGAACCCGGCCGGTGACAGCTGGCGGTCGGCGTTCCTGCGCGCCCCGTACCTGCGCGAGTGCCTGGTGCTCTGCGGGGTGCTGGTGGAGACGTTCGAGACCGCGGTGCCGTGGAGCGCCCTGGACGAACTGGTTGACACGGTCACCGCGGCCACCGGGGCGGCGCTGCGGGCGGTCTGCGGCGGCGGCACGGTGAGCTGCCGGATCACGCACGCCTACCCGGACGGCGCGGCCCCGTACTTCACCGTGCTCGCGCCGGCCCGCCGCGGCAGCGAGCTGGCGCAGTGGGCCGAGATCGAGGCCGCCGCGAAGGACGCGGTACTGGCGGCCGGCGGCACGATCACCCACCATCACGCGGTCGGCCGGGACCATCGCCGCTGGTACGACCGGCAGCGCCCGGAGCCGTTCGCGGCCGCGCTGGCCGGCGCCAAGGCAGCGCTCGACCCGGCGGGCATCCTGAACCCGGGCGTGCTGCTGGACCCGCGGCGATAGATGACGTGCTCGGCCCGCGGGTGACGCGATCGGCCCGCGGGTGACGCGATCGGCCCGCGGGTGACGGGTTTGTCGTGCGGGTGATGCCGCAGCGCCATCACTGGACGAGGCGAACCCGTCACCGCTGGGGCGAACCCGTCACCGGGTGCCGCGAACTCCTCACCGGTCGCGGCAGCCCGTCGCGGGGCCGGGGTGGCTGCGCGGCGCGCGGTGGCCGGTGACGCGATCGGCCCGCGGGTGACGCGATCGGTCCCCGGGTGACGGGTTTGTCGTGCGGGTGATGCCGCAGCGCCATCACTGGACGAGGCGAACCCGTCACCGCTGGGGCGAACCCGTCACCGGGTGCCGCGAACTCCTCACCGGTCGCGGCAGCCCGTCGCGGGGCCGGGGTGGCTGCGCGGCGCGCGGTGGCCGGTGACGCGATCGGCCCGCGGATGACGCGACCGGCCCACGGGTGACGCGACCGGCCCGCGGGTGACGGGTTTGTTGTGCGGGTGATGCCGCAGCGCCATCACTGGACGAGGCGAACCCGCCACCGCTGGGGCGAACCCGTCACCGGTCGCGGCAACCCGCCACCGGGCCAGGGCGGCCTGCGCGGCGCGCGGTGGCCGGTGACGCGATCGGCCTGCGGGTGACGGGTTTGTTGCGCGGGTGATGCCGCAGCGCCATCACTGGACGAGGCGAACCCGCCACCCGCTGGGGCGAACCCGTCACCGGTCGCGGCAGCCCGTCGCAGGGCCGGGGTGGCTGCGCGGCGCTTGGTGGGCTGTGGGGTGGCGCCGGCCGGCGCCGGGCCGCCGGGTGCGGCGGTAGGGCTAGTCGGGCAGCCGGCGGCGGCCGAGAAAGCCCAGGTCGGTGCGGTGGTACCAGGACAGCTCGCGGTCACCTTCGAGCCAGCAGAGCAGCACCGGCCCCCCGTCGAACTCGGCCGGGTAGTCCAGCAGCAGCGGCGCGACGCCCTTCAGCTGGACGTCCTCGGTCGCGGCCAGGATGGAGATCAGCTCGTCCAGCCGGGCCTGGGCGCCTTTCAGTTCGGGCAGGCCGCCCAGCGGCGAGGTGGCCCCGCGCTGCACGGCGGAGGTCAGCTCGGCCGCGTCCGCCCGGACGGTGACCAGCTCGTCGATGACCGGCCGGAGGTCGGCGAGGGAGGCCCGGGCCTCGCCGACCGTGTACAGGCGCGTGACGGCTCAGCCGCCGCTCTTGCGCCGGAACGACCGCTTGGCCTGCGCCGGGCCGTGCGCGCCGTGGATCTTCGACTGCCCCCGCTCGCCGGTCTCGGAGTTGGCCTCGGTCTCCCGACCCCGCTTGCGCTCCAGCGCCTCCAGGAACTTGCGCTTCAACTCGTCCTGCGGCTCGTCCTGCGGGCCGTCCTGCTGATCGTCGGTCGCCGACTCGGCGGAAGTCATAGGGATCTCCTGATCTCGAAACCCACGGCACTAGCCTGGCACGCCCGGTAGCCACCGACCAACCCGGTTCCACCCGGGCGGGCCTGGCCGGGCCGGCTCAGGCCACCGGGACCCGGCGGCGGAGCAGGCAGAACTCGTTGCCCTCGGGGTCGGCCAGCACGTGCCAGGACTCGCTGCCGGTCTGCCCGACGTCCGCCGGGACGGCGCCGAGCGCGAGCAGCCGGGCCAGCTCAGCGTCCTGGTCCCGGTCGGTGGCATTGACGTCGATGTGCAGCCGCAGCTTGTCCCGCTTCGGCTCGTCACTGCGGCTGAACACGAGCCGGGGCAGCAGCCCACTCGCGTCAGCACCGGCCGGCGCGATCTCGACCGCGTCAGGCTCCCGGTCCGTCTCGACGTAACCGAGCACCCCCGACCAGAACACCGCCAGCCGGTCCGGATCAGAGCAGTCCACCACCAGTTCGGTGATCCGACACGCCATACCAACGACCCTAGCGCCCTCACCCGGCCCGCAGGTCCGTGGCCGCCCGTGCCTGGGTCCCGCCCGGGACGGCCAGCGCCGACCTGCCACACCGCTCGAAAGAGGAACGAACAAGGCGAGCAGTCCCCACCGCCCGAAAGGATCCTCCCCGCCAACCCCGGCAAGCCGCACCGCCCGAAACGGACCCACCCCGCCAACCGCCAGCAAGCCGCACCGCCCGAAAAAAAGATCCACCCCGCCAACCGCCAGCAAGCCGCACCGCCCGAAAAAGGATCCACCTTTGCCAACCGCCGGCATCCGCACCGCGGGGCCCGCGGGGGCTCGGCCCCCGCGGCCAGCATGACGAGCGGGCCCCCCGGCGGAGCGTAAGCGGAGCAGGCAGAGCCAGGCCCCGCTCGTGGGCGCGGCTGGGTTCGAACCAGCGACCCCTCGGTTGTAAGCCGAGTGCTCTCCCGCTGAGCTACGCGCCCGCGGCCGGTGGCGGCCACCGCGGTTGGCCGAGGGTACCCGCTGCGGTCGGGGCGGGCAGGGCGGCCTAGGGTCGGGGCGTGGGCAGGACGGCGCGGGTGGGGCGGTATGTCGCGCAGACGGTCGTGTGCCTGCTGCTGGCGGTCGGCTGCACGGCGGCCGGGCTGTGGCAGATCCACCGGTACGGCGAGAAGCGGACGGACAACTCCGATCTGCGGCACAACGCGGACGCGGCACCGGCCCAAGTGGCCGATCTGCTGTCGACCAGCCGTCCGGCCGACCCGGCGCTGAAGCTGCGGACGGCGACCGCGACCGGCCGATACGAACCGGCCGGGCAGGTGCTGGTGCGGCAGCGCGAGGTGGAGCAGCGGGCCGGCTTCCTGGTCGTCACGCCGCTGCGGACGCCGGGCGGGGTGCTGCTGGTGGTCCGCGGGTTCGTGCCGGCGGTCGGGTCGGCGACGCAGAGCCCGCCGGTGCCGCCGGCGCCGGCCGGCGAGGTGACGGTGACCGGCCGGGTCTATCCGAGCGAGGCGCCGCTGCGCACGGCGGCGACGCTGCCGGTCGGGCAGATGGCCCGGATCGACGTTCCGGCGCTGGGTCGGCGGCTGGGTGGCGGCCCGACGTACGGCGGCTACCTGGAGCTGGTCAGCTCGCAGCCGGCGGAGAGCGCCGGGTTGGTCGCGATCCCGGCGCCGGACCTGTCCAACCCGGCCGGCGGCGCGGTCGAGGGCCAGCACCTCGCGTACATCGTGCAGTGGTTCTTCTTCGGTCTGCTCGCGCTGGCCGCGCCGATCCTGCTGCCGATCCTGGACCGCCGGGCCCAGCAGGCCACCCGGCGCGTCCAGCCGGGCCCGGCCGAGCGGGGCCCGGACCAGCGGAGCCTGGCCGGGCCGGATGAACAGGGTGAACGGCCGGACAGCGAGCCGGCCGGCCAGCCGGCCCCACTTGGCACCGGCTGACCAGCGGACGGACTACGCGGCCAGCGCGTCGATGGCCTTCTGCCAGACGCCCTGGTCGCGCGCCTCGCCGGGCATGTTCATCTCGGCGAACCGGACCACGCCCGCCTTGTCGATCAGGAAGGTGCCGCGGTTGGCCATGCCGGCGCCGTCGTTGAAGACGCCGTACTGCTGGGCCACGGCGCCGTGCGGCCAGAAGTCGGCCAGCAGCGGGAACAGGTAGCCCTCCTGGCTGGCGAACTGCTTCAGCGTGAAGATCGAGTCGATGCTGACGGCCAGGATCTGCACGTCGTCGTTCTGGAACCGCGGCAGGTCGTCGCGCACCTGGCAGAGTTCGCCGGTGCAGGTGCCGCTGAACGCGAACGGGTAGAACACGAGCAGGACGTTCTTCTGGCCGCGGAACGACGACAACGTCACCTCTTCGCGATTCTGGTCGCGGAGCGTGAAGTCGGGCGCCTGCTGACCAACTTCGACCGGCATCGGGGCGTCTCCTCGGGGGTGCCTGACGGAATGTCGACGTGCCGGAAACGTCCGGCACGTGCCGAGCATGCCACCAGCCCGAGGCCGACTGCGAGCCGGCTCCCGGTGTTGGACGCCTGATGGCGGGTCAGCGCCGCGAGCGGGCCGCCTTCGGTGCGACCAGTCGAGCTCCGGCCCAGTCACGGGCCGCGCTGATGCTCGAGGTCTGGGACAGCCCGGCGGTCGGTGCCGCCTCGCTGATATCGCTCGGAGATACATGCCCGGGTCGCCCGGCCTTCGGCGTCAGCAGCCACACCACGCCGTTGTCCGCCAGTGGGTGGATCGCGTCCACCAGTGCGTCAACCAGGTCGCCGTCCTCGTCCCGCCACCAGAGCAGGACGACCTCCACCACGTCATCGGCGTTTTCGTCGACGAGCTCGCTGCCGCACCGCTCCACAATCGCGGCCCGCAGCGCCTCGTCCACGTCGTCGTCGTGACCGAGCTCCTGGACGACCATCCCTGGCTGGATCCCGAGACGCTCCGCCAGGCCACGCCCGCCTGCCTGGTCTACCGTCGCGCTCACAGTTCCCAGCCTCCCCGCCCGCCGTCGCGCCCGACCACATCGTGCGCGTGTTGCCCGGTAGTCCACACATTCCGAGGACAACACGCAAGTGCGCGGGGGTGGTGTCGTCAGGATCAGAGGCTCAGACAGGCAGTCCGGAACTTGTTCGTCGCATTGTTGTAGGGCGTCGTGCTCGGAGAGCCACCCGAAAGGGCGCCGCTGACCAGCCGTCGTAACTCGGTGTAGATGCCGGCGCCCAGCACGTAGATGCGGTCGTTGTGCGGCAGCCCGCTCTTGCCCAGGTTGGCCAGCACCCCGTTGCGGCCGCCGCTGAGGATGCTGACCTGGGTCTCCCGGGTCTTCGCGGTGTTGAACTTGTCGTTCGTGGTCTTCACGGTCGCCTGGATCAGCACGCAGGTGACCTGCTCCTTGGTCTTCACCGGGTCGACCGTCGGGGTGGGCGAGTCGCTCGGCGTGGGGCTGTCGGTCGGGTCGTCCGTCGGCGCCGCGGTATCGGTAGGCGAGGTCGAGCCGGTGCCGGTCGGCAGCCCGGTGGGCTGCAGGTCGGACGCGGCCGTCGCATGGCCGCTCACGGTGCTGACACAGGCCGCGCTGGCCAGCCCGACCGCACTGGCCACGACGGCAAGGCCGAGTATCCGGATGACCCGCATGCAGAGCGCTCCCGTTCGGTCTACGTCGGTATGTCGCGGGCCGTAATCGGACGGGTCCGACCAGTTCCCACGCTCCGTGGCTACTCCGCCGACGGTACCGCCCCGGCCCACCGCCCACGACGCGACACCAACCGCAAGCCGGTCAAGCGCCCCGGAACCCCCCGGTCGGGCGGCCAGCTGGGCGCCCCGGCCGGGCGAACTCCTACATACGCGACCCAGCAGCTACCGATCGGTAGAAGGTGACGTGACCGGCTGAGGCATACGACGATGGGTGGGCAAGGCAACGACTAGCGCCCCGAGAGAGAATCGCGACGTGACTTCAGACCGCTTCAGCGTGATCACCGACGGCCTGCCCAGCCAACTCCCGGACGTCGACCCCGACGAGACCCGGGAGTGGCTGGATTCCCTCGACACGGTCATCAACGTGGGAGGGCGCGGCCGGGCCCGCTTCCTGATGCTCAAGCTGCTTGAGCGGGCCAGGGAGCGGCAGGTCGGAGTGCCCGCCTTGCGCAGCACGGACTACATCAACACGATCCCGCCGGAGCATGAGCCCTGGTTCCCGGGCGACGAGTACGTCGAGCGCCGGATCCGGGCGTACATCCGGTGGAACGCCGCGATCATGGTGTCCCGGGCGAACCGGCCGGGCCTGGGCGTCGGCGGGCATATCGCCACGTACGCCAGCATGGCCAGCCTGTACGAGGTGGGCTTCAACCACTTCTTCCGCGGCAAGGACCACGGCGAGTCCGGCGACCAGGTGTTCTTCCAGGGGCACGGCTCGCCCGGCATCTACGGCCGGGCGTTCCTGGAGGGCCGGCTGACCGAGACGCAGCTGGACGGGTTCCGCCAGGAGCTCTCGCACCCCGGCGGTGGCCTGCCGTCGTACCCACACCCGCGGCTCATGTCCGACTTCTGGGAGTTCCCGACCGTCTCGATGGGTCTGGGCCCGATCCACTCGATCTACCAGGCCCGGTTCAACCGCTACCTGCTCAACCGGCAGATCAAGGACACCAGCCGCAGTCGGGTCTGGGCGTTCCTCGGCGACGGCGAGATGGACGAGCCGGAGTCGCTGGGCGCGATCGGGGTGGCCGCCCGCGAGGAGCTGGACAACCTGATCTTCGTGGTGAACTGCAACCTGCAGCGCCTGGACGGCCCGGTCCGCGGCAACGGCAAGATCATCCAGGAGCTGGAGGCGTTCTTCCGGGGCGCCGGCTGGAACGTGATCAAGGTCGTCTGGGGCCGGGAGTGGGACGAACTGCTGGCCCGGGACGTCGACGGCGTGCTGGTCAACAAGATGAACACCACGCCGGACGGGCAGTTCCAGACGTATTCGACCGCCGACGGCGCGTTCATCCGGGAAGACTTCTTCGGCTCCGACCCGCGGCTGCGCAGGATGGTCGAGCACCTGTCCGACGACCAGCTGCGGCACCTGCCCCGCGGCGGGCACGACTACCGGAAGGTCTACGCCGCGTTCAAGGCCGCGGTCGAGCACACCGGCCAGCCGACGGTGATCCTGGCGCACACGGTCAAGGGCTGGACGCTCGGCAAGGACTTCGAGGGCCGCAACGCCACGCACCAGATGAAGAAGCTGACCAAGGCAGAGCTCAAGGAACTGCGCGACCGGCTCTACCTGGAGATCCCCGACTCGGCCCTGGAGGCGGAGCTACCGCCCTACTACCACCCGGGCGACCAGTCCGAGGAGATCCAGTACATGAAGGAGCGGCGGGCGGCGCTCGGCGGCTACCTGCCCAAGCGGGTGGCCCGGGCCAAGCCGCTGCGGCTGCCCCCGCCCGAGGCCTACGCGGACATGAAGCGCGGCTCCGGCAAGCAGGCGGTGGCCACCACGATGGCGTTCGTCCGGCTGCTCAAGGACCTGATGAAGGACCGCGAGTTCGGTAAGCGGTTCGTCCCGATCGTGCCGGACGAGGCGCGCACCTTCGGGATGGACTCGCTCTTCCCGACCGCGAAGATCTACAGCCCGCACGGGCAGAAGTACGACGCCGTCGACCGCGACCTCATCCTGTCCTACAAGGAGGCCACCGGCGGCCAGATCCTGCACGAGGGGATCAGCGAGGGCGGCTCGATGGGTTCGGTGGTCGCCGCCGGCACCTCGTACGCGACGCACTCCGAGCCGATGATCCCGGTCTACATCTTCTACTCGATGTTCGGGTTCCAGCGCACCGGCGACGCGATCTGGGCGTTCGCCGACCAGCTCGGTCGCGGCTTCCTGCTCGGCGCCACCGCCGGGCGGACCACGCTGAACGGTGAGGGCCTGCAGCACCAGGACGGTCACTCCCAGCTGCTGGCGTCCACCAACCCGGCCTGCGTGGCCTACGACCCGGCCTGGGCGTACGAGGTCGCGGTGATCATGGAGGACGCGCTGCGCCGGATGTACGGCTCGTCCGCCGAGCACCCGCACGGCGAGAACGTCTTCTACTACCTGACCGTCTACAACGAGCCGTACCTGCAGCCGGCCATGCCCGCGGACGCGGACGTCGAGGGCATCCGGCGCGGCATCTACCGGTACGCGGTGGCCCCGCCGGCCGGCGGCGGCGCCGACGGCTCGCCGGCCAGCGGTACCGACAGCCGGCCGCGGGCGCAGATCCTGGCCTCCGGGGTGGCCGTGCCGGCGGCGCTGCGGGCGCAGCAGCTGCTCGCCGAGCAGTGGGGGGTGGCCGCCGACGTCTGGTCGGTGACCTCGTGGTCGGAGCTGCGCCGGGACGCCATCGCCGCCGACGAGCAGGCACTGCTGCACCCGAGCGAGCCGGCCCGCAGCCCGTACGTGACCCAGGCGCTGTCCGGGGCGCCCGGGCCGGTGGTCGCGGTCAGTGACTGGATGCGGGCGGTACCGGACCAGATCTCCCGTTGGGTACCCAGCGACTACGCCTCGCTCGGCACCGACGGCTTCGGTACCTCGGACACCCGCGGCGCGCTGCGCCGGCATTTCCACGTGGACGCCGAGTCGGTCACCGTCGCGGTGCTCACCGAGCTGGCCCGCCGCGGCGAGGTGAAGCACGAGGTGCTGCAGCAGGCCGTCGACGGCTACCGGCTGACCGAGGTCGCCGCCGCCAGCGCCGGCAACACCGGCGGTGAGAGCTGAGGGCCGAGCTCGGGCGAAGTCTGCTCGCGGACAGCGCTCGCCGGGTCGCTCGGCATGCTGGCCGCGGGGGCCGAGCCCCCGCGGACCCCGCGGTGCGGCGGGTGCCGGCCAGCGTGATTTGGCCGGTGGGCAGGGCCGTCAGGTCCTGCCCACCGGCTACTTCCGCCTACCCGCCGAGGTGGTGCAGGGCCAGGCCGGCGTAGGTGGCGATGCCGACGGCCATCGCGTCCTCGTGGAAGCGGACCTTGTTCGAGTGGTTGCCGGGCGCGGTCGCCGGGTCGAGCTCCGGCGGGCAGCCGCCGAGGAAGGCCATCGCGCCGGGTACCCGCTGCAGCACGTACGACCAGTCTTCGGCGCCCATCACCGGGTTCCGCAGCACGCTGACCGCGTCCGGCCCGATCAGCTCGCTGGCGGTGGCCAGGACCGTCTCGGCCGCGCCGGCGTCGTTCACGGTGGGCGGGTAGCCGGAGCCGATCTCCACCTCGGCGGTCGCCCCGTGCGCGGCCGCGATGCCCTCCGCCAGCCGGGTCAGCCCGGCCTTGACCGCCTGCCGGGTGTCGGCCGACAGCGTCCGGATGGTGCCGTAGAGCCGGGCGGTCTCCGGGATGATGTTGTTGGTGGTGCCGGCGGTGATCTGCGCGATGGTGACAACGGCCGGGTCGAAGATGTCCAGCCGCCGGGTCACGTAGCTCTGCATCGCGGTGACGATCTCGCAGGCGATCGTGATCGGGTCGACCCCGTCCTGCGGGCTGGACGCGTGCGCCCCGGCGCCGCGCACGGTCACGTCCAGCACGTCCGAGGACGCCATCAGCGGGCCGGGCCGCACGTGCAGCGTGCCGGACGGGTGCTCGGTGGTGATGTGCAGCGCGTACGCCGCGTCCACCGGGGTGCCGGCGGCGTCCAGCAGCCCCTCGTCGAGCATGTAGCGGGCGCCGTGGTAGCCCTCCTCGCCGGGCTGGAACATCAGCACCACCCGGCCGGCGATGCCGCTGCGCCGGCCGGCGAGCAGCCGGGCGGCACCGGCCAGCATCGCGACGTGCGTGTCGTGCCCGCAGGCGTGCATGGCGCCGGGCGTCTCGGCGGCGAACTCCTCGCCGGAGTCCTCCTGCAGCGGCAGGCCGTCCATGTCACCGCGCAGCAGCACGGTGCCGCCCGGCCGGTCGCCCTCCAGGATCGCCACCACCGAGTCGACCTCCCGGCCGGTGCTCACCTTCAGCCCGAGGTCGTCGATGGCGGCGAGCACCGTCTCCTGGGTCCGTGGCAGCCGCAGCCCGATCTCGGGCCGGCGGTGGATCCGGCGGCGCAGCTCGACCGCCTCCGGCAGCAGGGCGCGCGCGTCGTCGAGGACGCCGGCCAGGGGGTCGTTAGACATGCGAACGATTATGCAGCCACCTGCTCGCTCAGCGCGATGCCACCCGACGCCAGCAGCCCCCGGCAGACGCCCGCTACCCGGTCAGCGACCGGCGCATCTCCCAGATCAGGATCTCCGCGTCGCCGTCGGCGGCGGTGACCCGCTGACCCGCGGCCGCGGTGATCCGGACCGCGTCGCCGGTGCCCAGCCGGCCGGCGCCCTCCAGGTCGACCGCGCCGCGGGCCACGTACAGGTGCACGAACGGGGCGGTGGGCAGGGCGACCGTGTCGCCGGCGGCGAGCCGGGCCGCGAACAGGGCGGCGTCCTTCTGCTTGATCCGGATCGCGGTCTGGTCGGCGTGCTCGGGCATCCCGGACGCGACCGTGACCAGCGCGCCGGGGGTGAGCTCGGCGCCGATGTCCAGCTGCTGGTAGCCCGGGTCGATGCCGGCCTCGTCCGGCAGCACCCACATCTGGACGAAGTGCACCGGCTCGGTGTGCCGCGGCCCGGCCAGCCGCCAGGCGTCGTTCTTCTCCGAGTGCAGGATGCCGGTGCCGGCGCTCATCCGCTGGGCCAGGCCGGGGTAGACCACGCCGTTGTGGCCCATCGAGTCCTGGTGCACCAGCGCGCCGTCCAGCACCCAGGTGATGATCTCCATGTCCCGGTGCGGGTGCGTCTCGAAGCCGGTGCCGGGGGCCACCACGTCGTCGTTGGACACCAGCAGCAGGCCGAACCCGGTGTTGGCCGGGTCGTAGTGCCGGCCGAACGAGAACGAGTGCTTCGAGTCCAGCCAGCTCAGCTTGGTGGCGGGCCGGTCTTTGGCCGGCCGGACGTCCAACGTGGTCATGATGGGCCCTCCTCGCAGGTATTTGCTTACGCAACTATCGGGCCGGCCGCGGTGTTCCGCCTAGTGTCAGTCGTGCCGGGCGGTCCAGGCGAGCACGTCCGCGGCGCCGCCGGTGTTGATCACCCGGTCGGCCGGGACGCCGCACTCGGCGGCCCGCGCGCAGCCGTACGGCAGCCAGTCGAGCTGACCCGGGGCGTGCGCGTCGGTGTCGACGGTGAACCGGCAGCCGGACTCGACCGCCAGCCGCAGCAGCCGCCTGGGCGGGTCCAGCCGCTCCGGCCGGCTGTTCACCTCGACCGCCACGCCGAACCGGACGCAGGCGGCGAACACCGAGCTCGGCGTCGAACTGCGACTCCGGGCGCTTGCGGTTGCCGGTGACCATCCGGCCAGTGCAGTGGCCGAGCACGTCGGTGTTCGGGTTGGCGATCGCCACCACCATCCGCCGGGTCATGTCCTCCGCGGGCATCCGCAGTCCACTGTGGACGCTGGCGACCACCAGGTCGAGCCGGGCCAGCAGGTCGGGCTCCTGGTCGAGGCGGCCGTCGTCGAGGATGTCCACCTCGATGCCGGTCAGGATGCGGAACGGGGCCAGCTCCGCGTTCAGCTCGGCCACCACGTCCAGCTGGTGCCGCAGCCGGTCGGCGGTCAGCCCGTTCGCGACGGTGAGCCGGGGCGAGTGGTCGGTCAGCACGATGTACTCGTGGCCGAGGTCCCGCGCCGCCTCGGCCATCTCCCGGATCGGCGAGCCGCCGTCGGACCAGTCGCTGTGGGTGTGGCAGTCGCCGCGCAGCGCCTGCCGCAGCGCCTCGCCGCCGGCGGTCACCGGGCCGGCCGCGGTCGTCAGCAGCTTGGCCAGGTACCCGGGCACCTGCCCGGCCAGCGACTCGGCCACGCACTGGGCGGTGACCGCGCCGACCCCGGCCAGCTCGGTCAGCGTCCTGGCGGTGGCCCGGTTGAGCAGCTCCGCGGCGGGCAGCGCCGCCACCGCGGCCGCCGCCTTCCGGAACGCGCGCACCCGGTAGGTCGCCTCGTTCGCCCGCTCCAGCAGGAACGCGATCTGCCGCAGGTCGGCCACCGCGTCCCGGGTCTCGGTCACCGCCCGATTCTCCCCATGTCCCGGCCGCGGCGGGACCCGGGGCGTGGCAGGCTCCACCCATGAGCGAGCTTGCGAGCGAATCATGGACGCAGCCCGCTCGTGTCTCATGACGGGTCCGAGCGCCAGCGAGGAGCCGGCATGAGCACCGCGGCCGGGGCCCGGGCCCGGCGCCGGGCTGTCGGCGGCGATGAGCCGGCGCCCCCGGCCACGCCGGCGGGCCTGACCGGCGCGGGCGCGCCGGCCTCGCCGCTGGCGGCGACGTTGCGCCGGATCGAGCGGTCGTCCGGGGCGCTGGCGACGCAGAGCGTGGCCCGGATGGACGAACTGCTGCACTGGTTCCGGGCCATGCCGGCGGACCAGCGGTCCTGGGTGATGCTGGTCGCCCAGGCCGGCATCGCCTCGTTCGTGGAGTGGCTGCGCACCCCGGCCGAGGCACCCCGGCTGACCGGCGAGGTGTTCGGCGCGGCGCCGCGCGAGCTGGCCCGGGCGGTCAGCCTCAAGCAGGCGGTGGAGCTGGTCCGGGTCACCGTCGAGGTGGTGGAGACCCGGGTGGAGACGCTGGCCGCGCCGGGTGAGGAGGCGCTGCTGCGCGAGGCGGTGCTGCGCTACAGCCGGGAGATCGCGTTCGCCGCCGCGCAGGTGTACGCCGGGGTGGCGGAGACCCGGGGCGCCTGGGACGCCCGGCTGGAGGCGCTGGTGGTCGACGCGCTGTTCCGGTCCGACCACGACGACGAGGGGCTGGTCAGCCGGGCTTCGGCGCTGGGCTGGGCGGCGGTCAGCCCGGTGGCCGTGGTCATCGGCGGGGCGCCGGACGGCAACCCGGAGGAGGTGCTGGACGCGGTGCAGCGGGCCGCCCGGCACTCCCGCACCGAGGTGCTGGCCGGGGTGCACGGCGACCGGCTGGTGGTGGTCCTCGGCGGGGCGGCCGACCCGGCCGCGGCGACCGGTCCGCTGCTGCCGGAGTTCGCCCCGGGCCCGGTGGTGATCGGGCCGACCGTGACCGACCTGGGCGGCGCCGGCCGGTCGGCCCGGGCGGCACTGTCCGGGGCGCGCGCGGCGGCCGGCTGGCCGGGGGCGCCCCGCCCGGTGCTGGCCGCCGACCTGCTGCCCGAGCGGGCGCTGGCCGGCGACGACGAGGCCCGGGCCGAACTGCTGGCCGCACGTCTACCACCCGCTGGCCGCGGCCGGCTCCGCGCTGCTGGACACGGTCACCGCCTACGCCGACAGCGGGTGCACGCTGGAGGCCACCGCGCGGATGCTGTTCGTGCACCCGAACACCGTCCGGTACCGGCTGCGGCGGGTGGCGGAGGTCTGCGGACGCTCCCCCACCAACCCGCGCGAGCTGTTCATCCTGCAAGTCGCGCTGGTGCTCGGCCGGCTCGCCGGCTGACCGGCTGACTGACCGGCGGCGTAACGGGCCGAGTGACGGAAGTCACCAAAGGCCGTTCGTACCGCCCGGCCGGAATGTCTGCTTACGTGCCCTGCCGCCTGACGCATGATCCGCACACTTTGTAGACACTCGACAAATCGTCCCCCGACCACTTCGTGCCTCGCGCCCTCGCCGCGGCCACCCGGCGCGGGAGACTGTCGACAGGTGCTCGCGTTGCTCGCCCCTGGACAGGGCTCCCAGACGCCCGGCTTCCTCGCCGCTGGCTCGACCTACCCGGCGCGGCGGCCCGGCTCCGCTGGCTGTCCGAGCTGTGCGGGCTGGACCTGGTCCAGCTGGGCACCACGGCCGACGCGGACGAGATCCGGGACACCGCGGTGACCCAGCCGCTGCTCGTCGCGCTCGGCCTGGTCGCCGCCGCCGAACTGGAGCTGGCCGACGTCACGGTGACCGCCGGGCACAGCGTCGGCGAGATCGCCGCGGCCGCGCTGGCCGGCGTGTTCGGCCCGGAGGCCGCGGTCGCGCTGGCCCGGCTGCGCGGCCGGGAGATGGCCGCCGCGTGCGCGCTGGCGCCGACCGGGATGTCCGCGGTGCTCGGCGGCGACCCGGACGAGGTGCTCGCCCGGCTCGACGAGCTCGGCCTGACCCCGGCCAACCGCAACGGCGCCGGCCAGATCGTCGCCGCCGGACCGCGCCGGGCAGCTCGCCGAGCTGGCCGCCGAGCCGCCGGCCGGCGCCCGGGTGATCCCGCTGTCGGTGGCCGGCGCGTTCCACACCGCCGTACATGGCCCCGGCCGAGGCGGCTCTGGCCGCGATCGCCGACGGGGTGACCACCCGGGATCCGGAGCGGCTGCTGCTGTCCAACGCGGACGGCGCGGCGCTGGAGACCGGGCACGAGGTGATCAAACGGCTGGTGCGCCAGGTGACCCCGCCGGTGCGCTGGGACCTGTGCCAGGCGACCCTGCGCGACCTGGGCGTGACCGCGGTGATCGAACTGCCGCCGGCCGGCACGCTGGCCGGCCTGGCCAGGCGCGAGATGAAGGGCCCCGGCGGCAAGGGCACCGAGATCGTCGCCCTGAACACCCCGGACGACCTGCCCGCCGCCCGCGACCTGCTGGCCCGCCTCGCCCACCCCGGGCAGGGCCAGCACACCCCGGACTGGCGGGTCGTGGTAGCTCCGGCTGCCGGCACGTTCCACCCGGTCCAGCTCGCCGAGGGCTCGGCGGTACCGGCCGGCAGCCCGCTCGGCACCGTCACGACCAAGCGTGAGGAGCACCCGGTGAGCGCTGCCTACCACGGCATCCTGGTCGAGTGGCTGCTGGAGGACGGCGACCTGGTCAGCGCCGGCGAACCGGTGGCCCGGCTGTATCCGGAGGCGCCGCCGGCCCGGACCGCGGCCCGGCGCGCCGCCACGCCCGCGGTGCAGGCATGACGACGCTGACCGGAGTGCCCGGCAGCCGGCTGCTCGGGCTGGGCGAGCTACCAGCCGGCCACCGTGGTCACCAACGACGACCTCGCCGCCCGCGGCGTGGACACCAACGACGCAGTGGATCCGCGACCGGGTCGGCATCGCCAGCCGGCGGATCGCCGGGCCGGACGAGACGGTGGTCGACATGGCCGCGGCGGCCGGCGGCAAGGCGCTGGCCGCGAGCGGGCTGGGCGCCGCCGACATCGACCTGGTGATCGTCGCGACCTGCACGATGCCCTCGACCGATTCCCGAGCGCGGCGGCCCAGGTGGCGACCCGGCTGGGGATCCGGCGCCGGGCGCGTTCGACCTCAACACCGCCTGCTCCGGCTTCGTGTACGCGCTCGCCACCGCGTCCAGCGCGTGATCTCAGGGTCGGCCCGGCAACGTGCTGGTGATCGGCGCGGAGAAGCTCTCCGACTGGACCGACTGGACCGACCGGTCGACCGCGATCATCTTCGCCGACGGTGCCGGCGCGGCCGTGGTCGGGCCGGGCGAGGGCACCGGCATCGGGCCGGTGGTCTGGGGCAGCGCGGGCGAATCCGCCGAACTGATCGCCGTCGCGCACCGCAACACGTTCCTCTACCAGGAGGGCCAGGCGGTGTTCCGGTGGGCGACCACGGCGCTGGCCCCGGTGGCGCTGGAGGCCTGCGACCGGGCCGGCGTGACCCCGGCCGACCTGGCCGCGTTCGTGCCGCACCAGGCCAACCTGCGGATCATCGAGGCGATCGCGCGCAAGGTCGGTGCCCCGCACGCGATCGTCGCCCGGGACATCGTCGAGTCCGGCAACACATCGTCCGCGTCGATCCCGCTGGCGCTGTCCGAGATGGTCGAGCGCGGCGAGGTGCCGTCCGGCGCGCCGGTGCTGCTGTTCGGCTTCGGCGCCGGCCTCACCTACGCCGGGCAGGTGCTGACCTGTCCCTGACCGTCCACTCGGTACGGTCGCTGCTTGGCCCAGACATCCAACGAAGGGAAACCCGCAACTGTGAGCAACGACGAGATCAGCGCCGGGCTGGCCGAGATCCTCGAGGAGGTCGCCGGCGTGCTCCCGGCCGACGTGAGCGAGGAGAAGTCGTTCACCGAGGACCTCGACGTCGACTCGCTGTCCATGGTCGAGATCGCGTGGCCGCCGAGGAGAAGTTCGGCGTGAAGATCCCGGACGACGAGGTGCAGAACCTGAAGACCGTCGGCGACGCAGTGACCTACATCGAGAAGGCCCAGGCGGCGGCATGACCGTGGGGTTCGACGCGGGGCCGGGCGCGGCCGGTCGGTGGCAGCCCGGTCGAGGTCGTCGTCACCGGGCTGGGCGCGACCACCCCGCTCGGCGGGGACGTCGCGTCGACCTGGGACGGCCTGCTGGCGGGCCGGTCCGGGGTCACGCCGCTGACACCGAGTGGGCGCAGGACCACCCGGTCCGGATCGCGGCCCGGCTCGCCGTCGAACCGACCACCGTGCTCGAGCGGGTCGAGGCACGCCGGCTGGACCGGTGCAGCAGGCCGCGCTGGTCGCCGCCCGGAGGCCTGGGCGGACGCGGCTCGGCGGTGCCGGCGATCGGGGCGTCGACCCGGAGCGGCTGGCGGTCGCTATCGGCACCGGCATCGGCGGCGCGCTGACCCTGCTCGGCCAGGACGACATCCTGGAGGAGCGAGGGGCTCGGCGGGTCTCCCCGCTCACCGTGCCGATGCTGATGCCCAACGGTCCGGCCGCCGCCGTCGGCCTGGAGCTCGGCGCCCAGGCCGGCGTGCACACCCCGGTGAGCGCCTGCGCCACCGGCGCCGAGGCGATCGCGCTCGGCCTGGACCTGATCCGGGCCGGCCGGGCCGACGTGGTGGTGGCCGGCGGCACCGAGGCGGTCATCCACCCGCTGCCGATCGCCGGGTTCGCCCAGATGCGCGCCATGTCCACCCGCAACGACGAACCGGCCGCCGCGTCCCGGCCGTTCGACAAGGGCCGCGACGGGTTCGTGCTCGGCGAGGGCGCCGGCATCCTCATCCTGGAGCGGGCCGACCACGCGGCCGCCCGCGGCGCCCGGGTGCTACGCGCGGCTCGCCGGTGCCGGCATCACCTCGGACGGCTACCACATCACCGCGCCGGAGCCGGACGGCCGGCACGCCGCGCGCGCGATCGTGGTCGCGGTCCGCGACGCCGGGCTGACCGCGGCGGACATCGTGCACGTCAACGCGCACGCCACGTCCACGCCGGCCGGCGACATCGCCGAGGCCAGGGCGATCCGCGCCGCGATCGGCGACCATCCGGTCGTCACCGCGACCAAGTCGATGCCCGGGCACCTGCTCGGCGCGGCCGGCGCGGTCGAGTCGATCGCCACGGTCCTGTCCGTCCGGGAGGGCGTCGTGCCGATCACCCGCAACCTGGACGACCTCGACGACGAGGTGGAGCTGGACGTCGTCCGGATGAGCCCGCGCCGGCTGGCGATGCCGGCCGCGATCAACAACTCGTTCGGCTTCGGTGGCCACAACGTCGCGCTGGCCATCCGCAAGGCCTGACCAACCGCCCAATCAACCGCCCACGATCGACCGCACAGCCCGAAGACCGCAAGGCCCGACAACAAGGGGGCAGCTGCCCGTGACCAGTTCCGTCTCCGTCCCGGCGGACGTGGTCGAGGCTCCGGACTTCCGGGACCCCGAGGTCCGCCTGGCCGCGCTGCTCGACCCCGGCTCGGTCCGGCCGCTGGCGCCGTTCGACAACAGCGGTGTCTACACCGTCCGCGGCACCGTGCACGGCGCCGCCACCGTGGCGTTCGCGACCGACCCGATGAAGATGGGCGGGGCGATGGGCTCGGCCGGCTGCCGGCACATCGTGGACGCGATCGACGCCGCGGTCCGCGAGCGGGTGCCGGTGGTGGGGCTGTGGCACTCCGGCGGCGCCCGGCTGGCCGAGGGCGTCGAGGCGCTGGACGGCGTCGGCCAGGTGTTCGCCGCGATGGTGCGCGCGTCCGGCCGGGTGCCGCAGATCTCGGTGGTGCTCGGCCCGGCGGCCGGCGGCGCCGCGTACGGGCCGGCGCTGACCGACATCGTGGTGATGGGCCCCGGCGGCCGGGTGTTCGTGACCGGGCCGGACGTGGTCCGCTCGGTCACCGGCGAGGACGTCGACATGGAGCGGCTGGGGGGCCCGGACACGCACGGCCGGCGCAGCGGTGTCGTGCACGTGACCGCGCCCACCGACCTGGCCGCGCTCGAGCAGGGCCGGCGGCTGACCGAACTGCTGGCCCGCCCCGGCCGGTTCGCGCTGGAGCAGGTCCGGGCCGAGACCGACCTGGGCGCGCTGCTGCCGGACAACGCCAAGCGCGCCTACGACGTCCGGCCGCTGATCACCGCGATGCTGGACGGCGAGCCGGTCGAGCTGCACGCCCGCTGGGCGCCGAACATCGTGACCGCGCTCGGCCGGCTGGCCGGCCGCACGGTCGGCGTGATCGCGAACAACCCGCTGCGGCTCGGCGGCTGCCTGGACTCCACCTCGGCCGAGAAGGCGGCCCGGTTCGTGCGGATGTGCGACGCCTTCGGTGTCCCGCTCATCGTGCTGGTCGACGTCCCGGGCTACCTGCCCGGCGTCGGCCAGGAGTGGGACGGCGTGGTCCGGCGCGGCGCGAAGCTGCTGCACGCGTTCGCCGAGGCGGTCGTGCCGCGGGTCACCCTGGTCACCCGCAAGGCCTACGGCGGCGCGTACATCGCGATGAACTCGAAGGCGCTCGGCGCCACCGCGGTCTACGCCTGGCCGGACGCCGAGGTCGCGGTCATGGGCGCGTCCGCCGCGGTCGGCATCCTGCACCGCAGGCGGCTGGCCGCCGCCGCCCCGGAGCAGCGGCCGCAGCTGCACGCCCAGCTCGCCGCCGAGCACGAGAAGATCGCCGGCGGGGTGAACCGCGCCCTGGAGATCGGCGTGGTGGACGCGGTGGTCGAGCCGGAGCGGACCCGGCGGGCCATCGCCGAGGCGCTCGCCGCCGCGCCGGCCGGCCGCGGGGCGCACGGCAACATCCCACTCTGAGCTGCCGCGGCGCCCGCCGGCGGTTTGCTGACCGGGGGCCCGGCGGGCTCAGCAGTGCCGGTAGGTGACCTCGGACCGGCCGATCACGTCGATCAGCAGGGTGCCGTCCACCTGCACCAGCGGGTAGCTGACCGACCAGATCAGGCAGGACGACGTCTTGTCCGGCGCGTCGGCCGGGTTCTGGTAGCTGGTGAAGCTGACCGTGGCCAGGTAGCCGCCGCTGCCGGTCGGGCTGAGCCCCAGCAGCCGGACGTCCTCGTCGTGGGTGGACCGGTACTGGTCCTGGAATTCGGCCTCGGTGGCGGGCAGGCCGTCCCGGCGCACCAGCGTCGCGCGGGCCGCCTCGAAGTCACGGCTGTTGATCGCGCCGAAGTAGCTGGTCAGCAGCCGGACCACCGCGGCGGTCTCCGGCCGCTCGGCCAGCGCCGGCGCGGCCGCCACCAGCGGACCCTTCCCGGACGCGGTGGCCGTCGCGGTCGCGCTCGACCCGGCGGTCGGGCCGGCGGTCGCGCTGACCGGCGGCGGGTTGCTGCCCTGGCTGGCGTTCGCGGGCGACGTCCGATTCTGGACGAAGGCGTGGTAGCCGGCGAACCCGCCGGCGCCGAGCAGGCCCAGCCCGAGGACCGCGACCAGCACCCCGGCCAGCCGGCGGGGCCGCCGCGCCGGCCGCAGCGTCCCGGCCACGTCCGACCGACCGTCCGTGTCGATCACGACGGTGCGCTCGGCGGTGTCCTCCCGCGCGTTGATCGGCGGGATCAGCCCGGGCGAGGTGAGGTCGTTGCCGCAGCGACGGCAGAACTCGGCGGCGGACGCGGTGGTAGACCCGCAGGATGGGCAACGGGTCATCGAACCAGCACGCACCGGTCCACCGTAGGGGACGGCTCGGCGACCAGACGACCCCTTCCGACCAACCGTGACCCGAAGGGAACTTCCGCGGTCCGCTGGGGTCAGCCGACCTGGTGCAGCCAGGTGACCGGGGCGCCGTCGCCGGCGTGCCGGAACGGCTCCAGTTCGGCGTCCCAGGTGGCGCCGAGCATCCGGTCCAGCGTGTGCGCGAAGTCCTCGGTGGTCCGGGAGGTCGCGATCACCGCGCGCAGCTGCTCCTCGCCGACCATGATGTCGCCGTTCGCGCCGACCGCCGTGCGGTAGACGCCCCGCCCGGGCACGTAGAGGATCCGCTCGCCGTCGTAGCCGGGGCTAGGGTCCTCGGTGGTCTCGAACCGCAGCATCGGCCAGCCGCGCAACGCCGCCGCCAGCGCGGCGCCGGTGCCGACCCGGCCGGTCCAGGAACACTCCGCGCGCAGCTGACCGGGCGACGCGGGCTGCGGCATCCAGGACAGACTCACCCGGGTTCCGAGCACGCCAGAGATCGCCCACTCGGCGTGCGGGCAAACCGCCGGCGGGCACGAGTGGACGTATACGACGCCACGTGTAGCTGCCACGGTGACCTCCGGTCCGACGAGGTTCGCCTTCCCCAGCGGCCTCAGTTCCGGTGATCGTCCGTGTAGGTGTGCATTGTGCACGGTCCCGCCCACTCCGCGCCACCCGATGTGATTACCGCACCGGGACGGCCGCCGGGCCTGGCCGGAGGCGGCCGGCGGATCCGGGGCTGGCCGGGGACGGCCGGCGAGCCTGGGCGGGGCGGCCGGCGGATCCGAGGCTGGCCGGGGACGACCGGCGAGCCTGGCCGGAGGCGGCCGGCGGATCCGGGGCTGGCCCGGGGACGGCCGGCGGGCATGGCCGAGGACGGCCGGCGGATCCGGGGCTGGCCGGCGGATCCGGGGCTGGCCCGGGGACGGCCGGCGGATCCGGTGGGCCTGGCCGGGGCGGCCGGCGGATCCGAGGCTGGCCGGGGACGGCCGGCGGATCCGGCGGGTCTGGCCGGGACGGGCAGATGGTTCTGGGTGAGACTGGGTCGATGCAGCGCAGGGCGGTCCTCCGGCTCGCGGCCGCGGCGGCGACGGCCGGGCTGGCCGAGGCGTGTACCCGGCACACCGCGTCGCCGGCCCAGTCGGCCGGCCCGACGCCGACCACTCCCCCGGCCACCGGTCTCCCGGCCACCGGCCGGCCGCCGACCCCGACGCCGCTGGCCACCGCCGCGCCGGCCGACTGGACCGCGCTCGGCCGTGGGCTGGCCGGCCGCCTGGTCCGCCCCGGGGATGCCGGCTACAACACCGCCCGCCGGCTGTTCAACCCGCGGTTCGACGGCCTGCGCCCGGCCGCGGTGGCCTACTGCGCCAACCCCGACGACGTCCGCGAGTGCCTGACGTTCGCGGCCCGGTACGGCGTCCCGGTGACCGCCCGCGCCGGCGGGCACAGCTACGCCGGCTGGTCGTCCGGCGCCGGCCTGGTCGTGGACGTGACCAGCATGCGCGCGGTCACCGTGGACGCTGCCTCCGGCACCGCCACGGTCGGCGCCGGCATCCGGCACGCCGACTTCTACAGCGCGCTGGCCGGGCACGGCGTCGCGGTGCCGGCCGGCTCGTGCGCGACCGTCGGCGTCGCCGGGCTGACCCTCGGCGGCGGGATCGGCGTGGTCGGCCGGGCCTACGGGCTGGCCAGCGACAACCTGGTCGGCGCGCGAGTGGTGACCGCCGACGGTCGCATCCGCGACTGCGACGCCGGCCGCGAGCCGGACCTGTTCTGGGCCTGCCGGGGCGGCGGTGGTGCCAACTTCGGCGTCGCCACCTCGCTGCGCTACCGCACCCGGCCGGCGCCGGCGGTCACCCTGTTCTACCTGGCCTGGCCGTGGTCGCGGGCCGCCCGGGTGGCCGACGGCTGGCAGCACTGGGCCCCGACCGCGCCGGACCCGCTCTGGTCCACCTGCAAGCTGCTGGCCGGCGCCGGCTCGGCCCCCCGGGCCTTCGCCGCCGGGGCGTACGTCGGCTCCCGGTCGGCCCTGCAGCCGCTACTGGACGCGCTGGTCGCCCGGGTCGGCAGCGACCCCACCGGCACGTCCATACGTACCCAGCCGTACCTGACCGCGATGCTGACCGAGGCCGGGTGCGCCGGGATGACCGTGGCCCAGTGCCACCTGCCGGACCAGCTGGCCGGTGGCCAGCTGCGACGCGAGGCGGAGGCGGCCAACTCGCACTTCGTCAGCCGGCCGGTGCCGGCCGCCGGCCTGGCCGCGATGGTCCGCGGCGTCACCGCCCGCGGCAACATCGGCGGAGGCGGCGAGGGCGGCATCTCGATGGACGCGATGGGCGGCGCGATCAACCGAGTCGCCCCGGACGCGACCGCGTTCGTCCACCGCGGCTCGCTGTTCGTCGCCCAGCTCACCACCACCTGGACGGACGGCGCCCCGGCCGCCGCCATCGCCGCGCAGCAACGCTGGCTGGCCGGCTTCCACGCCACGCTCGCCCCGTACGCGAACGGCGAGGCGTACCAGAACTACGCCGACCCCACGCTCACCACCTGGCAGCGCGCCTACTACGGCCGGAACTACGACCGCCTGGTGCGGATCAAGGCGGCCCTCGACCCGGGTTCGCTGTTCCGCCTTCCGCAGGGAATCCCGCCCCGCTGACCCGCCCACCACCCCGACCCGGCTCCACACCCCGACCCGGCTCCACACCCCGACCCGGCTCCGCACCTCGGACGGGCTCCGGAATCTTGGCCGGCTCGGCAACCGCAGCTCTGCCGGGCTCGGCGACACTGGCCGGCCCGGCAGGTTTGCCCGGCCCGGCGACCCCGCCGGGTTCGGCAACCCCGTCCGACTCGGCAACCCCGCCCGGCTCGGCAACCCGAGCCCCGGCTGGCTCGGCGCCTGGACGGCCGGCGCCGACCGTGCGGAAGTGGTACCGGGATCGGATCCGGGCCAGCGCGAGCACGGCCTGGCAGTCGCGGCAGCCGGGATGCCAGTTGTCGAGGCTGGCGTGACCGCCGGCCGCCAACTGTTCCTCAGCGATCCGGATCAGCTCCAGCAACTCCGCCCAGCGCAACTCGTCCGCCTGCACGACCAGCCCGGCGCCCCGGCCATGATCGTCATCGGAACGCACCGCGCTTCCGGCGTACAGGTAGGCGAGGATCTCCGGCCGGTGCCCCACCAGCTCGCGCACCCGGTCGAATTCCGCCAGCACCGCCTGGCTCGCCACGGTCAGCCGGCGAACGTCCGGCTCCCGCACGATCGGCACGAACCCCGGCTGCTCGCCCAACGGACCCTCCCCCGACGTTTATTCGAACATATGTTCGCACGCGGTTCAGGCCCCTGACCAGCATCAACCGGATGACAAGCCCCGCTCGACCGATCACGTATTGCAACACAGTTGTTTCATCGAGCCCGCCGGCCGCTACCCGCTACCCTGACCCCTCGGGGCGGTAGCTCAGCCGGTTAGAGCAGTCGACTCATAATCGATCGGTCACGGGTTCGAGTCCCGTCCGCCCCACGGACTTGGGTGCATCCTGCTCGCGGAGGACGCTCGCCTTGGCGTCCGTCATGTTGGCCGCGGGGGCCGAGCCCCCGCGGACCCCGCGGTGCGGCCGGTTGCGGTTCGCATGCTGCAACGTCCGGTCCACACGCTCAGCGTGAGCTCTGCTCGCGGACCGCTCGAGCCTGGTTCGCTCCATGCTGGCCCAGGGGGCCGAGCCCCCTGGAACCCTGCGGTGCGGCTGGCGGCGGTTCGTATGGTGCAACGTCCGGTCCACCACTCTACGTAACTACGCCCTGACCTGCGGAAAGGGTTGTTGATCTCTGGCGGCTGTCGACCAAATCGCCCTATCGCCGCAGGTCAGAGCCGCGCCGGGGGTGGTTCGTGCAGCAATTAGGTTCCTCGACAGCATGTCACGGATCGTGTCCGGACTTTACGACGACACGGCAGGCAGGCGCGATCGTTGCTGGCCCCGAGCGCACTTGGCGCCAATCGCCGACCGCCACTGCACCGTGATGCAGCACATCTGCACCCAGCCACCGATCCGTCCGACTTTGCCGAATTGAGTGTTGTTGATCAAGCCGGCATCGATCTTGCCGAGCGTGGTACTACCACCGCGGCCTCCTCACGTCGATGCTGCAGCACTTACTTGCGGGCGCCCCTTCACCGAAATTAGGCCTGTTCCCCGATGACGAACGTTTCAAGGAGTGCTGTTGTCGGGCAGTACTAGGGTCTTGGGGGTTCGCACGGAAGTGGAGATACGAAAGTGTGATCTTCTCCAGCCCGAGCGGCCAAGGGAAGCGGAAGGACTCAACCGGACCAGGCAACTATGGCACGAGTCCATTAGTTCCGGGTACGCCAGAATCAGTATCTCCCTGAGTGCGGAGGTTTTCCAAACCTTGCCAAGATCGGATCCATCATTGATACGTCTGGAGGTCACGCCGAGAACCACCCACCACAAGATCCTGGTGCTCAACCATAGCCCAGAAAGGACCGCCATGCCGCACGCGGAATATGCGGGTTCACGAGGTGGTCCGACTGGCACGCTACTGCGTGCTTCAACGAGAACGAGGGCAATTCCTCGAAATCTATTTCTGGCTCGGTAGCGATCGAACCCTTGATCCAAATAGCTATTGCGCCACCAGTCTGTAATCCCAAATGGGAAGCCGACGATGCTCACGACATCAGAGATCCAGGCGTGAAGGCTCGATGGCGGTACATCCAGGTCGTACGTGCAGTAGTGCTCGCAGTGCCGGCGGTGTTCGTAAGCGGCAGAGCAATTACATCTACTTGACGACCGTGCTCGGGATGTTCCAACCAGCGCGGCTTGCCACTACCATCCAGCAGTATCTCGTTACGCCGCTCCCATCGCAGCGGGTCGGTTTCGAATGGAACGAGGTATGTTACCGCGAGCCCGTCAGGCGTTCCTCCATGATCTGCCAACGGCTGACCAGTCTGCGAGTTCCGACCGCTGACGACATGCCAGTTTGTGACCAGGTAAGGACTATCTTTATGTAAGACAATAAAACCCGTGGAGGTGGATAGCACAGAGCCGTTCAAGGTCGAGTCCAGCAGGAGCGATTGCACGGAAAGTGAAGAGAAGGCCACGGCAGTAGGTTAGCAGGCGCTGCGACACCGGCGCGGCGGGCACAGCCGGGGTGTTGGAAGCATCGGACCGGTCGAGGTTGACACTGGAGTCTTCGATCTTGTCTGAGGCGAGCAAGACTACTCGAGTCGTGGCCGAGAGTTTTCGAGGTGCCGAGCCTGGGCGGCAGCCGGAGGGTTCCTGTCAGAGGCTTCGAGTCTTGCCACAGGCTGGGAGTTTTAGAATTCGCCCCTGTGTCGATGGCTAAAGGCGATGTAGATCGTGGTGTCGTCATCTCTTTTCGCGCCATTGGTAGTGAGTCGGACCGTATTCGTGGATTGCGTACTATCGGGCAGTAGCCACGCTAGTGTTCTGAAAGCAAGCCGGCTGTGTCCGCTGCCGAGCTTTGGCGCGTCAGGCATCGAGGAAGACCTTCGGCTGCTGCACATTGACGAGGCGCAAGCCGTACTGCACGTCAAGCGAAGCCAAATTGCCGACCTCAAGGAACCCTTCAAGTTCGGAGACAGCCACCAGATTTCCTTGGTTCTCCAGTCCTACTCGAAGGACTGGTTCCGGCCGCATCCGGCGGGCCCGGTCTCCGGGCATTGAACCAAGCCAGATGAAGGCGTCTGGGCGAGTCAACAATGGGACAACTACCGCGCTGCGTACGACCGTCAACTCGCCGCGTGGATGGTCGCCCAATCTTGCTGGCCGCTCGGGCTCGTTGCGTCGTTCGTCGCAAGCACCGAGCAGCCGTGCTCCAATTGTCGCATCATCATCTCGAAACCCTGATACGTCAGAGCCCCACCACCCCGTAGCACGCCATACTTGCCGCTGAGTAGGTCTAGGTACAGCCGGGTCAGCCGCTCGTGCCGCTCTGCCAACAGGTGCCCAGGCTCTTGAGGGAGCCACGTGCTCCGACTGCCCTTAGCGTGAAATAGGAAATTTCGCAGCGAGTGGTAAAAGTAGTCGTAGGCCTCATTCGGGAGAGTCCGCTGGGTAGGTGGCAGATAGTTGGCGAGGTTGACGTGCTGCCCGACTTGACCGAAGGCCCGCCTCACCCAGGTGGCTTCACCTCGTCGGCAAACTTGGGCGCAACGTCATCAAGCAGATTCTCGACTGCTAGCCATAGACTACGCATGGCCTCGAAGACATCATCGGCCCACTGGCCTTGCCGCCACAGCCTCATGCTCTGGTGCATACTGCTGGCGGTGCGGGAGGGGACGGTACGGCTTCGCCGGCCGAGTTAGTCAGCGTCGCGGCAGCGGCGAAGCTCGCTCTCATCTGCGCCGCGGCGCAGATGCGGAGCCGCAAGCCATCCTGTTCCGGCCACCAGATGACGTGCCGATCCGCAACATCCTGAGTTCGCAATTCGGCCTTGCCTCGGATGGAGATATAGTCGAGACCGCGCTGAATGTAGGTGAGTACCTGCCGCAGCACACCCTGGTAGCCTGTGGCCTGACCGCCGTGAGCGATGACGTACCGGGAGTCATGCTGCAGTTCGATGGTCCAGTCGTCGAGCCGGATGAGGCTGGAGATCGGTGACTGGACTGTGAGCAGGAACCCACCGCCCACCTCATCTCCGGCGAGGGTAAATCCATCAAGGTTTGTTGTAGCCATAGTCGCATCCTTCCACAATGACGCTGGAAACTCTGCCGCAGCGCGCGCGGGCGTGCGACCATGCCACGATCACTGCGTGGTTCCGTGCTCGGCCTTCCGTGGCTTACCGGCCCGCCGGTACACTCGAACTGGAAACTTCGGTAGACAGTAAGGCTAAGGTGCCGTCGAAGATGTCTGCCGATCTGAGGCGACGCAGTTCACGCTCGACTTCGGCAGTCGACTGGGCTGCAGTTTTCAACTGACGCCAGATTCTCCGTGTGAGGATCTGGAGCCGCTCGTGCTCTTCAGGCCGGCTGCCCGCTTGGAAAGGCGTGTCAAAGCCCGCGGCTCTCAGGCCAGCATTTCGAGCGATCCGGTCTAGCTCCAAGTACGTTGTGCCGTAACTGGGGTGCGTTGCGCCCAATACCACCACGATGCCGCCTGGCACGAGCGCTTCGCCCATAAGTCTCCTAATCGCTGCTTCGAAGCGGGGGACAGCATCCTGGGTCGTCAGGAAGTTGGACATGAGGGCCAAGGCATAGGCGCTAGGCACCCCGACTGGCTCCTCGTGTGCTAGTCGTCGTGCAGTGGCTCGTCCAATGGATAGTTCGTCGTCGATCTGTCGCGCGACTTGTTCGCGTTCCCAGACGTGCTGGCCGCGGAGATCGAGCATCTCGAACTGGTCGTATCGGCACCGAACGGCGTGGCTGAGGAAGCGAGTTGCGCGCATACGGATTCGGGCTATTGATCGGTGCAGCGGCCGGCCGGTGCGGGTCCTGGCCGCGTTCGATCATTATCAACTGCTCGGCAAAGTAGTGCATGGCCCGGGACATGCCTGGCTTCGCTCGATCACGGCCGCATGCCGAGTACTGACACCGGTGTGGCAGACGTGTGTTGCGCTGCGAAAAGGCTCAATGCGGCGTAGAAGGCGCGTACCGCAAATATCGAGGGCCCTGGGTCGGCGCCGATGTCAACTGCCGCAAAGCGATCAGTCTTTCCCAGCGGGAGCATCCCTTGGACTAGCAAGTGTTCCAATACCTGGAAGGTGCGGCAGTAGCGGTCAGGTAAGTGCAGGGCAAGGTAGGCGAATGCCTCGGCTGGATCGTTGAAATCCAGCGAGTCGCATGCGCGGAGCACCGACGGGTACTGATCGACAACTTCCTGGGCGGTCATGCCCGAAGCACCCACGGACGCCAGCGTCGCGGCTGTGGCAGCGCAGACATCGTCAAGCAAGCGAGTAGCGGGAGCAACTGAGCGCATCGACCTCACAGCCTCCGGACCGTACCGCACCCCCCATTGCCGTGCTGTCCGGACTGGCCGATCGAACTTCTCTTCACTAGGGAAGGCATAGGTCATTCCAACCCGATCGTCAGAGTCACAACGACATAGCAGCCGCCACTGTAGTGTGCAAGGGAGGTCAAGCGCCGGCCGCATCCAAGGCCTCCACGAGCAGCGCGGTGACGCGCTCAGCATCAAAAGAGATCACGACCGGAGTATGGCAACCCGCAGCGCCATCCGACCCGCGGCATTCCGGGGCCGGAGACCAACCACCCTTTGCCGTGGCGGGCTCCCCCAAGCTCCCCTCGACGTCCGGCGGGCGGTTCATGATCCAGAGCACGCACATCAGCGTGAGGCGTTCTTGTCAAGCGTTGGGTCGGTGCCTGGTCCGTCGTCTGTCCCTGCATAGCTGAATGGGGTTGGTCCCGGCAGCGTGTGATCGGGTTGGTGAGACGACGGGCGGGGCTGCCCATGATGTGCGTCGAGATCACGCGTGTGTCTCAATGCCGCGTAGGGCTCGCCCCGACCGTCAGCTTGGTGGCGCACGGCTGACTGGTGTCAGGCGGCGGTGGCTGGCTCGCGCTGGTGCTCGGGTGCCGTGGGTGGCGATGGTCGGGTCCCAGGTCTGGCCGGTGGTGATCACGGCGTGCAGGTGTCGCAGGATCGCGGCGGCGATGACGGTCTGGGCCTGGGTGGGACTAAGCTTGTTGTGCTCGCGGCTGGTCAGGTGCCGGTAGCGGGCGGCGTAGACGGGGTTGGCGCGTTGCGCGCCCCAGACCGCACGCCAGGCGGCCAGCCGCAGCCCGGGGCGGCCTTGGCCGGTGAGTTTGGTGCGGCCGACGAAGGCGCCGGAGAGCTTCTCCCGGGGCGCCGCCGGCGTGTTTGACCAGCGCGCGTGCGGTGGCGAACCGGCGCGGGTCGCCGGTCTGGGCCAGGATCGCCGCGGCGCCGCGGCGGAGATCCCGGTGATCGAGGTGGCCAGAGCGTCAGGTCGAGCTCGTCGAGCACGCGGTCATCCGTGTCTCGGCCTCGGCCAGCCGCTGCTGGGCGTGCTGCCAGTCGGCGAGCAGGAACTGCACGCGCTCCAACGCGCCCGGGCCGGTGCGCGGTCACACCGGCCGGGATCGGCCAGCGCCGGGAACAGGCCGCGCACGATGCGCAGCACGGCTTCTGCCCGCCACGCTGAAGATCTCGCGGCGGACCGCGTGCTCGAACCGGGCCGCTCCCAGGCGTCGGGTGCGGCCGAAGTCCCGCCGTCCCGCTCGACGACCACCGAATCAGCGCAGCGATCCAGGTCTGGACCCGAACGGCTGCTGCGCGGTGTCCAACGCGGCCGGCCAGACGCACTCGAGCAGGTCGCGGATCTGCTGGACCTGACTGCCGATCTCGGTGATCAGCTGCTGGCGGCGAGCGCCCAGATGCCGCGGCCGTCCCCAGGTCTCGTCGACCGGCTCCGGGACGTAGCAGCGCAGCTGCGCGGTCAGCCGGGCGATCAGCACCGCGTCCTTCTCATCGGTCTTGTCGAACGTCAGATCCTCGGCACGCCGCGACCACGAGGTCACCATCGGCTGCACACACACGAACGGCATCGACCGTCCGCCGCCAGCTGACCGAGGACCCGCCAGCGGTGCCCGGTCGGCTCGCACGCCACCGTGACCCCGGCGAAGCCATTCGCCGCCGCACGCCCAGCGGCCCAGTCCAGCGCTGCGCCGAGATCCCACGCCCGGCACCGGAACGTCTTACGCGCCAGCACCTTCGAGTCGTGATCGCACACCACGACCATCTGCTTGGCATCGGCCAGATCGATCCCGACGATCGCGTTCGCCGGCGGCACCAGCGCCCGCAGCCGAGCCAGCCTCGCGTTGCGGTTGCGGTCACCCCGGGACACGCCACTACCGTTGCCCACGAACGTCCTCCTCCTGCGATGGGACACCAAGCCCGCAGCGCATCAGGAGGACGTTCCACGCCCCGCACCGACACGCAGAACGTATTTCTATGCCGCGATGATGCGTGCGGTTGGGGTTGGTGTCAGCGGCGTCGGCGCAGGAGGTGCTCGCTGGGTTGGTAGCCGCGGTGCTGGTAGAACCGGGTTGCGTCGTCGTTGCCGGCCATGACGGCGACTTCGAAGTCGGTGATCCCGCGGTCGGCCAGTTCGGTTTCGATGAGCTCGCACAGGCCGGTGCCGATTCCGTGGCCGCGCGCGTGGGGTGCGACCGACAGGCTGTACAGCTCGGCGTAGCCGCTGGTGGGCTGGTCGAAGGTGTCGTCCGGGCCGGGGTGCAGCAACACGAACGCGTAGCCGACCGGGCGGCCGTCGGCGGCGGTGGCGATGGCCAGCACTGCCTGTCCGCTGTCGAACGCGGCCAGGTAGCGGTCCCTGCGTCGCTGCCAGGAGCTGCCCTCATCGGCCACCAGCGGCCCGTAGCTGGCCACCGCTCGGTGGTGGCGGTGCAGCGCCACCCACAGCGGCCGCAGCCGGTCAACATCCGCAGCACCGGCCAACTCGAACTGGACACCCGCGAGCACGTCCTTCGCCACTGCCGCACCGTAACCCGGCTTCCAACGATCCAGCTGGACCGGCCCGCGCGGTGTCACCGCGACCTGACCGCGACCGAGCCATCTCGCACGCGGGTGACGCGTGCTGATCATCCTCGACGACACCGCTTGGCCGTTTCGGCGGCACCTCGTGCTGGGGTGACGTGTGGTGCCGGGGTCAACCGGTCTTCGTCCATGCCGAGCGTCGGTGGATGTCGAACCCTGCCCGGTGGAGGTTGGCCGCGCTCACCGAGTCGGGACGGGCGGTCGCGACGGCCAGGACGCAGCCGGCTTCGGCGGCTGTCCGGAGGCGGTGCTGAAGCAGCCGCGGCTGCGCACTCTTGCCCCGATGGGTAGGCAGGGTGGAGGCGCCCCCGATCACCGCGACATCGCCGTGGATTGTCATGGCCGCAGCCGCGATCGGCATCTCTGGCTCCCGCAGCAGGAACCGCCGCACCATCAGGTGCCCGTGTTCGGCCCTGATGAACGCAGCGACCAGCCCATCCACCTGGTAACCGGCCAGCAAGACGTCCAGAAACGTGTCGCCCGCACCGGCATCGACCACATCCGAACGCTCCCCGGCAGCAGACCCCGGCCAGGCCTCAAGACGCCTGACGGCCAGGACACGATCTGCTACCCGAATCAACCCCGCCGCACGCAACGGCCCCTTCTGCCGTGTCGTGGACCTCGGCAGGCACGATCACCGTCAACGCGACACCGTCCCAGCAGGCCGCACGCACCAGATCGATCGCCGCAGGCACCGTCTCCGTCACGATCCCAGACACCGTTGACAGGAAACCCAACGCGGGATCGGTGGCCGACACGGCCAGCACCCCATCCCCGTCCCACACCCGGAAGCGACCCGGCAGACCCGCAGCCACCGCGGCCCCACAGGCCAACCCCGCCCGGCGATGAAGCGCCCACTCCGCCCGGGCCACGTCCGACGACACGACCCCAGCGTGCCCATCCCCACGCGGACAATCCACCGGACCCGAACCTGCCGCGACCACCAGACCCCGTCCC
Source organism: uncultured Actinomycetota bacterium (assembly GCA_963714145.1). GTDB lineage: Bacteria > Actinomycetota > Actinomycetes > Mycobacteriales > CADCTP01 > JBBWZH01. The sequence continues at coordinate 3,220,450 of OY970235.1, forward strand.
CTCGTGCCGCCGACCGGCATGGCAGTCCGCGCTGTCGTACGGGACCGGCACCGGCTGACCGTTGAGGCACATCAAGATCAAAGGCGCGCATCTGCCAGGATGGTGTGGCGTGATCGCGGGTCGTTAGAAGTCTTCGGGTTGAAGTCCGGCTTGGCGGCAGATGGATCGGAAGGTGCCGATCGCGAGGTGTCGTCGTCCCATTGGACGATGACTGTCCGGGTGGGGTCGCCGGGGTGGCTGCTGATACGGCGGTACTTGGCGTGGGATCCGCGCTGTTGGACGAGGTCGAAGCCGTGTCGGCGCAGTGCCTTGGTTACCTCGTCGGAGGATGGGCCTTCAGGCACTCTTGACGGTGAGTTGCTCGAGGTGGGCGTCGCCGACCGGCATCCAGGCGACGTCGGTGTCGGGTTCGTCGAAGTACAGTTCGAGAGCTTCGAGGATGTTGGCCCGGGCCTGGTCTTGGGTGGCGCCGTCGCTGGAAACATCGACGTTCAAACATTGGGCGACGTATCCGTCGTCCTCGCGGTAGATCACGACCTGCAGGCTGCGCGCGGCCATCGCTCTGCCCTCCCGCTCCTAGCCTACCCGCCACGCACCGCCTGCAGGCGAGCGAAGCATTGCGCGGTGTCGCAGGAAACGTGCACTGAGAGCCGCCACACCGGCCACCATCAGCGTGCTGTACCGCCGCACCGACACATCCACCAACGGCGACCGGCCGACCTCGGCCCGACCCGGCGATCCATCGACCTGCACGAGGCTGTGAACGTGCTCATCTGGTCCGGCCGAGTCGATCATCTCCGTGGCTGCGGTCACCGGGTCTCACCCGCTCTATCATGAGTGACCTGCCGCCTCGCAACCGGACGGATCGCAATCTCAGGACCCTCGACCAGGACGAAGTGGTTCGTATTGTGGCAGGTTAGGTCCACGGACTTGGGTGTCCCCTGCTCGCGGAGAACGCTCGCCTCCGCGTCCGTCATGCTGACCGCGGGGGCCGAGCCCCCGCGAACCCCACGGTGCGGCCGGCGGCGGTTCGCACGGTGCAACGCCCGGCTCCACCACTCTCGTAACGTTTTATCCTTATTTTCCCTATTTCTTCCCCCTCCTGCCCCACCTCACGGCCACCACGTCGACCGCGCCCGTCGCGGTCAGGCCCGTCAACTGGACGCCGGCCAGGAGCTGCTCAAGCCGCGTGCGCAACGCCGCATCCATCGGCGGATCGGTCGTACCGCCGTGTTCGGGCGCGCGGGCTACACCGCCCCCGGGCTGAACCTCGTCGCCGACTGCGACTGCTGGTGGCGACACGGCCGTGGCGCCCAGAGCCGGAGGAATCCATGCCAGACCGCTCCCCTCCGGCACGCACCGTCCCCGCCGCATACCAGGACCACCTCCGCAGGCCGCTCTGTGGCGATCGGCGTTCTCGACCGGCAGCGACACGGGCAAGCAAGCGATACGTCAGATGTCTCGCGAGATCGAGCGCGAGTTCGCGAAGCACCCGTGCGGGTTCCGCTGGAGGCCGATCACCCGACGGTCTCGCTGCCGCCGGTGACGACGGTGACGACTACCACGGCCCGGTGGTCACCGTGAATGGTGATCGCGTACGCGAGCCGGCGCGACGTCGCTGCGTCAGGTGATCGCGTCGATCGTCTGAGTTCCGACGACGGCCAGCAGGCGCAGCGCCAGGTCCGACGGCGATCCGGGGTCGGCGGTGTAGATGATGACCCGCTGATCGCGGTCGGTCATGTCGAGGGCGTCGCAGTGGACCGTGATTGGGCCGACCAGCCTGTGCTGGAAGGTCTTGCGCAGGGTGCGCCCAGCCGGGATGTCGCCGGTGCCCCACAGCGTGGCGAACTCGTCGGACCCGGCGAGCAGGTCGGCGATGAGCTTGGTGAGCACGGGGTCATCGGGATAGCGGGCGGTGGCGCGGCGCAGGCCGGTGACGGCGGAGCGGGCGAAGTCGTCCGAGTCGGACACCCGATACGGCGGCTGATCCTGGCCCGGCGCGTCGAGGAAGGCTCTGCGGGCGAGGTTGCGACCGTGTGGGGGCAGCGCGGAGAAGTCCTCCATGAGCGCGGCCGCGAGGTGGTTCCAGGCGAGCACCTCGAAGTCGGCTGACGTCACAAACGCCGCGGACTGGGGTAGGCGGTCCAGTAGAAGCTGGATGCTTGGGCGCACGTCGCGGGGCACGCCGGGGCGGGCGGGCTGGGGCACGCCGGCGAGGTCGTGAAGGTGGTCGCGTTCGGCGTCGGTCAAGCGCAGCGCGCGCGTGATACCGCCGAGCACCTCACGTGACGGGTGCGGTCCGCGCGCCTGTTCAAGGCGTGTGTAGTACTCGGCGGAGATGAACGCGAGCTGCGCGACTTCCTCGCGGCGCAGGCCGGGGGTGCGACGGCGCGGCCCCGCCGGCAGACCGACGTCGGTGGGCCGGATGCGTTCGCGCCTGCTCCGCAGGAAGACGGCCAGCTCGTGTCTGTCCACGATACAAGTGTGCGCCGGCCAGCCACCCGATCCAGGTACTGCTCGTGCCTGGATCGCGCGATTGGCCGGACGCACGCTCGACGGCATGAACACCAATGACATCGAGACCACACGAGAGAACACCCCTGCTCTAACCTCGGCCGGCCTGCTGGCCGACAAGATCGCCTTCGTCACCGGGGCGGGACGCGGGATCGGCGCCGCCGCGGCTCGGCTTTTCGCCCGTGAGGGCGCGTCCGTCGTGCTCGCGGCGCGCACCCAGGCGCAGCTGAAGGAAGTGACCGCGCAAATCAGGAATGACGGCGGCGTCGCCGACTACGTCGTGTGCGATCTCGCTGACGGCGCAGACATCCGTGGCGCCGTCGACCGCGTGTTGCACCTCCATGGCCGCCTCGACGTTGCGTTCAACAACGGCGCCACGGTCCAGTCCCCCGGTCCTATGGACGCCCTCCCCGAGGCCGAGCTCGACCACGTCTACTCGGTCAACTTCCGCGGGCAGTGGCTTGCCATGGCCGCGGAGGTGGCCGCGATCCGGGCCACCGCCGGTACCGGTGCGATCGTCAACACGTCCAGCGTCGGCAGCCTGCGCGCCAACGCCATGCTGCCCGCGTACGGCGCGATGAAGCGGGCCCTCAACAGCCTCACGGAATCCGCGGCCGCCACGTACGGACCGGAAGGCATCCGGGTCAACGCGATCGCGCCCGGTACCACGTTCACCGAGATGATCCGTGCCTGGCAAGAGCACACTCCCGGCGTCGTGGAGCAGCTGAACGCCATGACGCCACTCGGTCGCGGCGCCGAACCCGACGAGATCGCCGAGGCTGCGGCATGGCTCCTGAGTGACCGCGCGTCCTACCTCACCGGCACGGTGATTCCCGTCGACGGCGGTATGACGGCGTGACAACCTCACCTCCCGGGGAACCGCTGGACAGACTGCAGATCGGCACTGCGTGGCCACGGCGAAGTCGTGGCTCGCGGTGCATCGAAGTAGCGGCGGCCGGCCCTCCTACGGAGCGATCACAAGGTTGTCGGTGGGCAGCGTCTGGCAGGCCAGCCGCCAGCCTGCGGCCAGCTCGTCGGCGGAGAACATCCCCCGGGTGTCGGTCTCGTAGGTGCCGGAGAGGACCAGCACCCGGCAGGTGCCGCAGGCGCCCTCGCCGCACGACTGCGGCAGGTCGACGCCGGCGGCGTTGGCAGCGACCAGGACCGATTGCCCGGGACTGCAGGGAAACGCCGGCTCGCCGTCGGGCCTGCCGATCGTGAACTCCGTGACGCCGTTCGCCGCGGCGGCGAGGGCGATGGCGTGCGCCTTCTCCCGCCGGGTCTGGATGCTGCGCCCGGACACGAACGCTTCGGTGTGGATGGCCTTCCGGGACACTCCCAGGTCCGTCAGGTGGCCGATCAGGTCCTGCATCATGGCGGCCGGCCCGCAGAGATGGACCCGGACGGCACCGGCCGCATACGGTCGAAGTACTTCGGCGCTGATTCGTCTGCTGTGTTCGGTCACGAAGATCGACACTTCGAGCCCGGGCAGCCGGGCCTGGAGCGCCGCGATGTCGGGGCGAAACGCGATCTCGGCCTCGGTGCGGTAGCTGGCCAGCAGTACGACCCGGCCGGTATAGCCGGCGTCGGCCGCCGCGGCCAGCACGCTCATCAGCGGCGTGATCCCGACGCCACCGGCGATCAGCAGCAACGTGCCTTCGGCGGGTCCCGGCTCCCAGGTGAACTCCCCGTGCGGCCCGCTCACCCGCAGCGCCTGCCCGACCGCGAGTTCCTCGTGCAGGTAGCCCGAGCCCAGCCCGTCCGGCTCATGCTTCACCGCGATCTCGACTGAACCGCTGAGTCCGGGGCCACTGCAGATCGAGTACGAGCGTTCGATCGGCTCGACGGCGACCGGCAGGTCGACCTTCAGGTACTGCCCGGCGGTGAACGAGAACGGCAGCGCGGCCCCGTCCAGGGCGTGCAGGCGGATCCGCCGGATCGTCGGGGTCAGCGCCTCGACCGCGGCCACCCGCAGATAGCCCTGCCAGGGCGTCGCCGGATCGCGGCGAACCCCGCCGGCGCGGACCGCCCGCCACATGGTCCCGAGCCGGCGCGGCGGCAGCACCGCGTTCGCGGCCATCAGCCCGCCGGCCAGCGCCCCGACCACCCCGGGACCCCAGGCGTCCTGCCCGGCTACGAAGAGTCCCTTGACCGGCGTACGGCATCCCGCCCGCGCCGACCGCAGCCGGGCAGGAGTCGCCGCGAGACCATAGAAAGAGCCGAGAACGCTGTGCTGGAAGGTCTCGAACGACAGCGGTGTGGCGAGCTCAGCGAACGCGATCGCGCCCCGGAAGCCGGGCCACCGCTGCTCGAGGCGGGCGAGCAGCCGCTCGGTCAGGTCCTCCTTGAGCCGCCGGTAGCTCTCCGGCCGTTCCTTCTCGTCGGTCCCGCGCCACCGGTCGACCACTTTCGGATCGACGAGCTCCAGCACCTCGACGGTGTGAAACCGGGCGGCCGGGTTGTTCAGCGACGCGAACGAGACGTACAGCGTGCCGTCCCCGGGCGGGCGATGGAAGCCCTCGTGGTCGTCGAGGTCGGGCATGAACCAGTGGTTCTCGCCGCGCAGCCCGAACTCGGCCGGTGACCGGTCCAGCCCTAGGAAGAGCATGACCGCGGACGGTTCCTCCGGCAGGTCGGCCAGCTCACCGCTTTTCCCGATCAACGCGTACGTGTTTCGCACGCCGGCCGCCGAGACGACGGTATCCGTCCGCACGTGATAGCGCCGCCCGGTGGTGGTGTCCTCGACGTCGACGCCGGTCACCCGTCCCCGCTCCACGACGACGTCGTTGACCCGTTGCCGGGGCCGCAGTTCGACGCCGTACCGCTGAAGGATCTCCAGAATGATCCGGCTGAGCTCCTTCGGCCCGCCCACGGGGTGCGCGGTGCCCGCCATGAAGAACGTCAGCGGGACCGCGGCGTGATAGCCGAACGCGCTCGACGCCGGCGGGGTGCCGTAGAGCCCCCACCGCGCCGCCAGAACGGCCCGCAGCCGCGGATCGCGGAAGCTACCGGCCACCTGGTCCCGCAGCGACCGGTACATCGTGGGAAAGAGCCGCTCGACGATCGGAAAACCCATCCTGCGCACGCCCGCGGGGAACGACGCGAGAACGTTGCGCGCCGCGAGCCCGGTCATGGCTCGTCGGGTGGCTCGGAAGAAGTCATCGATGGCATCGGCCTCGTCCGGGAACTGTTCCACCAGGCGCGCCAGGAATCGCTCCTTCGTGGCCGGGACCGCGAAGTCGAACCCGGGAAAGTGCAAGGCGTCGTAGTCGTCCGGCAGCGGCGAGAGCTGCACCCGCCCGTCGGTCATGAACTCGAGGAACGGGCCGGCGTCGGCGCTGATGTAGTGCAGTCCGGTGCCGAACTGGAAGCGCCCGGCGCGGGAGAACTCGTGCGTCATCCCGCCGAGCGTGTAGTGCTGTTCGAGGACGAGAACCTTCTTCCCGCCGAACTGCGCGATCGTTCGGGCCGCGGCGAGGCCGCCCATCCCCGACCCGATCACCACGACGTCGACCTGCTCGCCCGCAACCATGCCGCGAGGCTGGCGGATCCGACTTGACGCCGACGGAACGATCCGTGAATCACCCGCGGAACCCGTACGAGATCGCATTCCCGCTCCGTTCAGGGCGCGGCCATAGCGTCCGGCGGAACGAGAGAGGGAGGCTGGCAAATGGAGCGCAACAATCCGACGATCGTGCTCGTGCACGGCGCCTTCGCCGACAGCGGCGGCTTTACCGCCGTCGCCAGGCGGCTGGTCGCCGACGGCTATCCGGTGGCCGCCGCGCCGAACCCGCTGCGCGGGCTCGGCTCGGACGCAGCGCAGGTGAGGGCGCTACTGGACAGCATCGGGGGGGCGATCGTGCTGGTCGGCCACTCGTACGGGGGTGCCGTCATCTCCACCGCCGCCACCGGGAGCGCGAACGTGAAGGCGCTGGTCTACCTGGCGGCGTTCGTCCCGGAGACCGGAGAGAGCGCGCAGGCGCTGGTGGAGAGGTTCCCCGGCAGCACCGTGGGCGAGTCCCTGAAGCCGGTGCCGCTGCCCGGCGGACAGGTCGACCTCTACATCGACCCGAAGGTGTTTCATCCCCACTTCGCGGCGGACCTGTCCGCCGAGGAGGCCGCGCTCTTCGCGATCACCCAGCGGCCGGCCAGCGGCGCCGCCCTCGGCGAGCCCGCCGCCGGCCCGCAGGCCTGGCACACGATCCCCAGCTACAACCTGATCAGCGGGGCCGACCGGATCATCCCGCCGGCGGCGCAGGAGTTCATGGCGCAGCGTTCGGGCGCCGAGGTCCAGGTGGTCGAGGGCGCCTCGCACATGGTGTTCGTCTCCTACCCGGGCACAACCGCGGCCTTCATCGAAAAGGCGGCGCAGGAAAATGCAAAATAAGAGCGTAAGCGCACTGAAGTGGGGCATGTGGATCCACATCTTCTGGTACGTCGTTGCCAATGTGGCCCAGGTCATCGTGTGGGCGCTGGCCACTCCGGACCAGTTCTTCTGGCCCCTGTGGTCGATCGTCGGCTGGGGTATCGGGCTGGTGGCCCACATCTGGGCGGCCCAGTCGGCGATCCGGGCGCACGCCACGTCCTGAGCGGCGTCTCAGTCGCGGAGCAGTTCCTCGGCGCGGCGGGCGAACAGGTGCGCACCGCGTTCGGTGGAGAGCGTCCGAGCCCGCTCGGCCATGGCCCGGACGTCGGCGGCGGGCTCGCCCCGGGCCCGCATCAGCCGCGCCCGCAGGAGAATCAACAGACCCTCGGCATACCGCTGGCCGTATTCGGCAACGAACGAGTCCGCCCGGTCCAGGGCCGCGGCGGCCTCGTCCAGCCGGCCGGCCGCCAGCCACATCTCGCCGAGCAGCCCGTACCAGGTGGCCAGGCCCGAGCGCGGCGGGTCGAGCAGGGCCACGGCGATGATCTCCGCCGCCCCGGCCGCGGCGGCGGGGTCGCCGGCCGTCACGGCGCGCGCCCAGCATCGAGCCAGCCGCTGGTAGGCGCCGAGGAAGACGAACGAGAACTCGGGGTCCTGGGCGATGCCCCGCTCGGCCGCGCGCAACGCCCAGGGCGGGTCCGCGGCCAGCGCCGCGACGGTGACCGAGAAGGCCGACCAGACCGTGATCGCGTACGGGTCGTCACCCGCGGCGGCCTCCAGCGCGTCGAGCATCGCCCGGGACCCGTCGACATCCCCGTGCAGCGCGGTCATCAGTGCGAGCATCACCGGCGAGAGCAGCTGCAGGTCGTGCCGCAGCGGTGCCTGGTCGCGCCCGGCCGGGTCACTGTGGATGGCCGAGTTCGACCAGCTCAGGTACTGGTGCGCGGCCTCGATGTTGCCGATGTCCCACTGGTGGATGCCCCAGGCATGCCGGCCGTAAGTGCGCACGATCGGGTCGGCGGAGGCCTCGCCCTGCCTCGAGCAGGCGGCGCGCCAGCCGGCCGGCCCGGTCGAGCTGGATGCCCTGGGAGTACGCGGCCCACCGGGAGAAGAGGAAGTCGGCGGCCTCCCGCTCCCGGCCGAGGTCGCGGGCCAGGTGCTCGGCGCGCTCCAGCAGGTCCGGCGCCGAGCCGACGTAACCCGCCCGCATCCCGTCCACGGCGATGAACAGCGACAGGGCGGAAAGCTCCAGCTCCGCCAGGCCGGCCGCCCGCGCCACTTCCGCGGCCAGCCGCAGCTGTCGCGCCGCGGCCTCGAGCGCCGACTTGGCCCCGGCGCAACGGCCCGCGCGGACGAGCGCTGCCGCGGTGCGGGCCGGGTCGGCGAGCGGGCCGGCCGCCCACAGGTGATGGGCGAGGCGCTCGACCACCGGGTCGTCCCCGACGGTCGCGCGCTCGAGCGCCTCCGCGACGCGCAGGTGCAGCCGTGGCACGACCAGCGTCGACGTGCTCCAGGCGACCGACTCGCGCACCAGGTCGTGCGCGAAGCGGAACGAGAACGGGTCGCCGCGCAGGGGCTCGAACAGGCCGAGCGCCTCCAGCGGCTCCATCCGGTCGAGGCAGCTCTGCACCTCGAGGCCGGCGGCGTCGGCGAGCAGGGCGAGGTCGACTTCCCGGCCGATGAGCGCGGCCGTTTGCAGCAGGCCCCGGGCGTCGTCGGTCGAGACCGGCCACCCGGTCGCTGACGACGTCCCGCACGGTGGACGGCACCCCGGTGCGCTCGGCAGCGTCGTCGCTGAGTTCGCCGTCGTCGGCGAGAAACCGGGACAGCTCCCGGACGAAGAACGCGTTGCCGCCGGTACGGGAGTGGATGCTGCGGGCGGCGGCGGGACTGGGCGCCTGGCCGGTCTCGCGGCGGACCAACTCGGCCACCTCGTCCGGGCCGAGCGGGAGGAGCCGGATCCGGCGGTGCCGGGGCTGCCGGCTCGCCATGGCGAGTGCGCGCGCCACCTCGGGGCAGGGAACGGGCGCGCGGTCGCGCAGCGCGCCGATGACCGCGGTGCCCTCCGGCAGCCGGGCGGCCAGGTGGCTGAACAGGTCCAGCGAGGTGCCGTCGGCCCACTGGATGTCGTCGATGACCAACACGACCGGCCGCCGCGCCGACACCTGCCCGATGACGGCGACCGCCTGCTCGAACAGGCGGAACTGGGCGCCGCTGTCCGGCAGCACCAGCGTGCCGTACCCGCCGCCCGACCCGGCGAGGCGGCCGAGCTCGCCGGCCTGCCAGTCCTCCCGGGCCGCTGCGGGCAGGCTCGCGATGACGGCGCCGATCACCTGCACCCACGGCCACATCGACGGGGTGCCGTCGCCCTCGAGGCAGCGGCCCCATACCACGAGCGCGCCGCGCCGGCCCGCCTCGACGCCGGTCTCCTCGAGCAGGCGGGTCTTTCCGACCCCTGGTTCCCCCTCGACAACGACCAGGCCGGTCCCGCCGGCGAACGCCGCCGCCACCGCCTGCCGCAGAACCGCGAGCTCCTCGCCCCGGCCGACAAGGAGATCGGCGGGCGCGGCGGCATGAGCCGGTTTCGCTGGCGCCGACGGCCGGCCCAGCAGTCGTTGGTGCGCAGCCAGCAACGCCGGTCCGGGATCGATGCCCAGCTCCTCGGCGAGCCGGGCGCGGACCGTCCGGAACACCGACAGCGCCTTGGCCTGCTGACCGGCGGCGCCCAGCGTGGTGACGAGAGCGGCATGCACCTTCTCGTCCAGCGGCGCCATCGCGGCGGCCCGAAGCAGAGCCGGCAGCACCAGCTCGGGCCGGCCCTGGGAAACAGCCAGCTCGGCCGCCGCCACGCACGCCTCAAGGAACTCACCGTCCACCGCGGCGAAGATGGCCATCGCGGCCGCGCCGTGCGCCAGGCCGTCACCGGCGGGTCCGTGCCACAGCCCCAGCGCCCGGGTGAAACAGTCGAGTGCCGGGCCCGGACGCTCCTCCGCGGCGTGGGCCAGGGCGGCCTTGACCAGTTCCCGGAACGTGACCACGTCCAGCATGCCGGGCTCGGGCAGGAACACGTACCCGTTGCCCCGCCGCTGCAAGTACACGCCGGTCCCGCGGGCCGGCAACGCCGGCTCGAGCAGCCGCCGCAGCGAGCCGGCGTACTTCTGCAGGATGTTGACCGCCGAGGCCGGGACGTCGTCGCCCCAGATCAGATCGATCAGCTCGTTCGTGCTGATCGGCCGGCCCGCCCGGACCAGCAGCAGGGCCAGCAGATAGGCCTGCTGCCGGGGCCCGGCGTCCAGCTCGACCCCGGCCCGCCACAGCCGCAGGTGGCCGAGGATCTGCAGGCGCACGCCCTCGCCGTCAGAAGGCAACGACGTAGCCATGGTGCTGCTCCTGCCCGCGCACCGTCGAGTCCGGCTTTGTACAGTACCGGGGCGGGAATCGAGATCGATCGGTCAAGTGGCGGCCAGCACCGCGTGCACCGAGCAGACGGAGCCGGCTGTCTGCGCCCGGCGGGGATCCGCCCGACCTTGTCGTCGCGGGCCGGCGGGGTTCCGCTGGGCCGTCGGGGCTGAGGGGGTAGGACGTGGCAGCCCTGTCCCCACCAGTGGCTCGGGTGAGCACGCTCGAGCTGTTTTTCGACCTGGTCTTCGTGTTCGCCGTTACCCAGCTGACCGCCGCGCTCGCCAACCGTCTGACCTGGGTCGGGGCCGCCGAGGTCGTTCTGATGCTCGCGATCGTCATGTGGATGTACAGCGCGTACGCCTGGCTGACCAACGCGATGATCCCGAACAGCCTCGGCCGCCGGGCCCTGATGCTGGTCGGGATGGCTGGGTTCCTGATCATGGCGCAGGCGGTCCCGGCCGCGTTCGCCTCAACCGGGTGGGCGTTCGGGGTCGGGTACTTCGTGGCCAATGCTGTCCACACGGGACTGTTCGCGTTGACCGGGGGGTCCCGGATGGTCCGGGCGTTCCGGACGCTGGCACCGCTGAACCTGGTGAGCGCGACGATCATCCTTGTCGGCAGTTTCACTCCGGGCGGGTGGCGATGGGGCCTGTGGCTCGTGGCGGTCCTGATCCAGCGGGCCTCGCCGTACATCGATCCGGTCGACAGGTTCATCATCTCGCCGTCGCACTTCGTCGAACGGCACGGGCTCATCATCATCGTCGCTCTCGGCGAGTCGTTGGTGGTCATCGGGCAGGGAGCGCACGGGGCCGAGCTGAACCTGTCGCTGGTCGTGGTCGGCGTGCTTGGCCTGTCGATCGCGTATCTGATGTGGTGGATCTACTTCGGCGGCGATGACGAGCGGGCTGAGTCGGCACTGGCGGCGGTCGAGCCGCGCCAGCGTGCCCGGGCTGCGTTCAACGCGTACGGCTGGGCCTACGTCGGGCTGCTGCTGGGCATCGTCGCGGTGGCGGCCGGCATCAAGAAGGCGGTCGGGCATGCCTCCGGCCACCTCGAACTGCCGCAGGCGACGCTGCTCGCGGCCGGGCTGGCCGTGTACCTCCTCTCCGACGTCGCATTCCGGCTCGTGTTGCACATCGGACCGGTCCGGTTCCGGGCCGCGGCCGCCGTGGCGGTACTCGCCACGATCCCGGCGGGGATCGCTCTCGGGCTGGCCCAGTTGACCGCACTGGTCGCCGTACTGATCGGGATGCTCTATCTCGAGGACCGGGCCGCCGGGGGCGGTGGTCGTCCCGACGATTGCGGCCCTGAAAAAAGCTGAGCCGTTCCTTGAACAGGTCAGGAGGAGCGGTAGGCCCGGATCAGGGTTCCGTCGTCTCGCGCGGCCACCGACCTCCGACACGGCGAGGACCGCGTGGTGCGTCCGCGCGAGGCTAGGTTGGGTCTTCGGTGGAGCACGGCGGGAGGATGGTTCTCTGATGTCGACTGCTGAGATCACCCGCGCGGAGACCAGCAAGCGGGCACGGCTGGTGGGCGTTCATTCGTACCAGGTCGCGCTGGACCTGACCCGGGGCGCAAAGGTCTTCGGCTCGGTCTCGGTTGTGCGTTTCGATTGTGCTGAGCCGGGCGAGGTCAGCTATGCGGACCTGGTCGCGGACGCGGTTCACGAGATCACGCTGAACGGTGTGCCGCTGGACCCCGCAGTCGTCTACTCCGACGGCCGGATCACGCTGCCCGGCCTGGCCGCGCACAACGAGTTGCGGGTCGCCGCCGACTGCGCCTACACCGGTTCCGGCACGGGGATGCACCGGTCGGCTGACTCCGTGGACGGCGGCATCTACATCTACGGCAAGCTCGCGCAGGCTTACGCCCGCACCGCGTATGCGTGCTTCGACCAGCCAGACCTGAAGGCCGAGTTCACCTTCCGGGTCACCGCACCCGCGCACTGGACGGTGCTGTCCAATCAGCCGGCGGCTGGAGCGCCCGAGCCGACCGGGGACGGCCGCGCGGTGTGGCGTTTTCTCCCGACGCGGCGGCTGCCGACTTTTACCACCACCGTGGTGGCAGGCGACTATCACGTGGTCACCGCGTCGCATACCACGCCCAGCGGCCAGCAGATTCCGCTTGAGCTTGCCTGCCGCGCCGGCCTGGCCCGCGACCTTGACTCAGAGGTCCTGTTCGAGGTGACCCGGCAGGGCCTTGACTTCTACACCGAAGCGTTCGGCGTCGACTATCCCTACGCCAAGTATGGCCAGGTGTTCGTGCCGGAACTCAGCTGCCAGGCGAGCGAGGACGCGGGCTGTGTCCTGGTCTCCGAGCGGTTCGTCTACCGGTCGAGGGTCACCGCGGTGATGGACGAAATGCGCACCGGGACGCTGCTGCACGAGATGGCGCACATGTGGTTCGGCGACCTGGTGACCCAGCAGTGGTGGGACGACCTGTGGCTGAGCGAGTCCTTCGCCGACTTCTGCGAGTACGAGGCGGCGTCCCGGCTGAGTCGTTTCCCGCATGCCTGGTCGACGTTCTCGGTCAAGGAAAAGACCTGGGGCTTCGCGCAGGACCAGTTGCCGTCCACCCATCCGGTAGCCGCCGCCGCGGCTACGCTCAGCGACGCGATCGCGAACTTCGACGGGATCAGTTACGCCAAGGGTGCCGCGGTGCTCAGGCAACTCGCCGCGTACACGGGCAAGGAGAACTTCTTCGCCGGCATCCGCGCCTACATCACCCAGCACGCCTATGCCAACGCCCGGCTGCCTGACCTCATCGCGGCGGTGGCGGCCAGCTCGGGCAAGGACCTGGTCGCATGGTCGAAAGCCTGGCTGGAGACCGCGGGGCCCAACACGCTGCGCTGCCAGTTCCGGACCGACGCCAGCGGCGCCTTCACCGAGTTCGCCATCGTGCAGGACGCCCCCGCGCAGCACCCCACCTTGCGGCCGCACCGCATCTCGGTCGGCCTCTACCAGCGTTCCGGAGGCGCGCTGACCCGCATCCGACGGGTCGAGGCCGACGTCACCGACGCCCGGACAGCAGTACCCGAGCTCACCGGGCTGGCGCAGCCTGACCTGATCCTGCTCAACGACGACGACACCGGCTACGTCATCGTCAGGTTCGACCCCAGGTCCCTGCGCACCGTGACCGAATCGATCGGCGAGCTCACCGACTCGCCGGCCCGCGCCGTCTGTTGGAACACCGCCATCGACATGGTCCGGCAGGCCGAGCTTCCGGTCTCCACCTTCGTGACCATGCTGGCCACCGGCATTCAGCGGGAACCATCGGTATCGGTACTCCAGGCCCTGCTCACGCATGCCGAGCAGATCCTGACGCAGCTAGCCGACCCGCAGCGGGCCGCAGCAGGCAAACAGCAACTGGCCGACGTCGCCGAGCAGATGCTGCGTCTCGCCCAGCCGGCAAGCGACGACCAGCTGGCCTGGGCCCAACTGCTCAGCTGGACGGCAACCTCGACCGACCAGCTCGACCTGATCGCTACGCTACTGGACGGCAGCACAGCAATTCCCGGCCTATCTGTGCGCACCGAACTGCGCTGGTCGCTACTGCAACGGCTCGCCGCCACCGGGCGAGCCGACAATGCCAGCGTCGACGCCGAACTGGCCAGGGACCGCACCGATTCAGGCCGGCGGAACGCGGCCGCCTGCCGCGCCGCCATCCCCGACGCGCAGCACAAGGAAGCGGCCTGGGAGCTGCTCACCAGCGGCCGCCTCGGCCCCGAGAGCCTGACCACGATCGCCCGCGGATTCACCCAGCCAGAACAGGCACACCTGCTCGTCCCCTACGCCAGGCGCTACCTCACCGAACTAGGGAAAATATGGGTGACACAAAACGGTCACCTCCGGGTCCGGCTCAGCGAACTGCTATTCCCCTACCCAGCAGCCTCGCCGGAACTGGTCACAGAGATCGATGACTTCCTCACCGCCACGCCACGCGACCCCGTTCTAGCCCGCGTCCTGACCGAGCGCCGCGACGCAGCCCAGCGAGCCCTGCGTTCACGCGCACTGCCCCACTGGCAACAGCCCGACGCGCACTCGAGGAAACCAGTCAGATGAACCGCACGAAGGACCGATCCGAAAACCCGGCACGGTGACCCGCCGCGGCCGGTCGGCCCGGCGATCCGCACCATCCACGGCCGGCCCGAGTACCTGGCCGCCTCCCACGGGTGCTGATCAACAAGTACCTCGACGGCAACGGCGACAGGTTCGGCGGCCGACCGCACACATCTATTCTGCCGCCGCGTAGTTGCGCATACGTTCCTCCAGCGTGCGCGCGGCTGGCTCGTGTCGATAGCGGAGCAATGAGTGGCGCAGGTCGCGTACGGCGTCGTCGACCCGAACGGAGCGGACCGCTCCGGCAACCGCTTCAAACCGCTCCCAAGTTTCTATTGCTCCTACGAGGAGGCCGTCGCCGCCAGCCGGCGACTTGCTGAGGGTCGCGTGGCCGACGCCAACATCGATGGACCGTTCGGCGCGGTCGCTGTCGCCGCCCTCGGCGAGATTGTCACCGGGCTCGACGACGTGCCGGGCGGGCCACCGGCCGGGCTCTGGGTGCCGTTGGGCAACGGCACCACCGTGACCGCTGTCGGTGCGGCGATCCGGCACCGAGGCTGGGCTACCCGCGTCTTCGGCGTGTCCAGCCCGGGAAACAACTCGATCCTTGACTCGTGGCCGTCCCGCCAGCACCGCCCCCTCCCACCCACCGTTCTCGCTCCGACCGCGACGAACGAGCCGCTGGTCAACTGGGACGCGCTGCACGGCCAGCAGGCGCTCGACCTCCTGCACGCGACGGCCGGCGGCGGCGTCGCGGTGACCGACGCGCAGCTTGAATCGGCACGTCGCACCCTGCGCCGGGCGGGCTTCACCACCTCGCCGGCCGGCGCCGCTGGGCTGGCCGCGTTGTTGCTCGCGTCAGCCCGCACCGGCCTGGTAGGGAGTAGCCATGTGGCAGTCTTGACCGGCTGAGAGCGCCCCGCGGACCGCCAAGCTGAGCACGGCCGGGCTACCGACGTTCGGCCGCGACCAGGGCCGGGGTGCTGGTCATGCCAGAGCAGGAACAACAGGCCACGACTCGGCGGTCGGCTTCTCGCCATCGGCGAGGACCCCACGGAGCCGCGTTCGCCGTTACCGGCGACCCCGCACCGGCCCCCTGTGATCCCGAGACCGGCATTCTGACCGTCAGGAGTCGCGGATCGACCGGGGGTTGTCCCGCGTGCTGAGGTCCAGAACCACCCGTTCACCGGTCGACGCGGCGATCGCCGCCGCGAGCCGTTCCCAGTCCGCCTTGCGCAGGCGCCCCGCGTCGGCCAGATGCCGACGGCCACCGCCGGACAGGCACGCGTACAGGGCGACGACCGGATCGTGCGGCGTGGTATCGAAGATCATCCGGTCGACTGCCGACCAGCGCAGATCGGCGTACGTCACCCATTCGACCGAGCCGGTCACGGTCCTTCGGCTGTTGCGTAGCACGAACCCGTCCCGGTCACAGGTGAACTGAACTGCCTCGGTCCACACGGTCACCGGTTCGGCCCGCGGTGCCGGGACCGCTCCTCCTGGGCGGCCACGCACCGCCACCGCGCCGGGGTGGCGGGACGGGACCGAGTCGCCGGGCCGGGGCGGCGGGACGGGGACCGAGCTGCCGGGCCGGGGACGCGACCGGCTACGCCGCCACCACCTGAGTCTCATCAGACACTCCGTCCGGCGCTCGTCGGCCCGGCGCAGCGAGCGCGCGACCGATTCCATGACAACTCTGATATATGGTGAACCCGGTCGGACCGCTTACACCAGGGGCCACCAAAGCGACCGGTGCTCGAACGGCTACAGGCGCGAGCCTTCGATCGTCAACGCGGCCGAATGCGCGCGGTGGGGCTCGGGCCAAGGCTTGGCGTTCGCGCGAGCGCCGGATGGATCTGGTCCGGTTCACCGGCGAGTGGGTCGTGTACTACACGCTGATCGCGATCGGCTGCGTGCGATGGGGCTGACCGGCGGATCAGTCGGCGGGGCAGGTGCGGTGGGGGTTGGGGACGGTGCCGTCGATCAGGTACCGATCCACTGCGTTGTTGATGCAGGGGTTCATCGGGTAGGCGGTGTGGCCGTCGCCGTCCCAGGTGAGCAGGTGGGCGTTGCCGAGGATGAGCCGCAGGCGCTGCGCCCAGGCGTACGGCGTGGCGGGGTCGTGCCGGGTGCCGACCACCAGGATGGGGGTTGCGGTGGCGGCGTGGACCGCGGGCAGCGGCCGCTGCGGGCCTTTCCACTGCTGGCACTGGAGCAGGCTCAGCGCCTCACCTCTGCCGAAGAGCGGATACTTCGCCGGCCAGTCGGCGAGCGCGGAACGTGCCTGGGCTTCGGTGATCCGGTCGCGCTTGTCGACACAGCGGATCGTCAGGAAGGCGTCGTCGAAGTTGTCGTACGGGTCGGGCGGACCTTTCAGGCTGTCCCGCAGCGCGAACAGTCCCCCGGCGTCGCCGCCGTCCGCGTCGGCCAGGGCCGTCGCGAGGTACGGCCACCAACCCCGGACGTACAGGGCGGCAGTCACGACGTCCAGCACGGTGTCGTCGCTGGCTTTGACCGGCCGCCGGTCCCGCAGATCCGGGATCGGAGCGGCCTTCGCCTTGGCCAGCAGCTGGGTCAGGAAGGCACGCGGGTCGCGACCGAGCGGGCAGTGCTCTTGGCGTACGCAGTCCGCCGCGAACCGGTCGACGGCGTTCTCGAACCCGCGCGCCTGGTCCTCCTGGTTCGACAGTTCCCCCGCGGTGGGGTCGACCGCGCCGTCCAGCACGAACGCGCGGACCCGGTCCGGGTAGAGCGTGGCGTAGACGGCGCCGAGCAGCGAGCCGTACGAATGGCCCAGGTAGGTCAGCTTCGGCTCACCGAGAGCCTGCCGGAGCAGCTCCATGTCGTGTGCCACGGCCGTCGTGTTGTAGTCGGCGAGGCGGTCGCCGTACTTGGCGTAGCAGCTGTCCGCCGCGCGGACGGCCTCGGCCAACGCCGCGCTGTAGCCGTTGTTCGCGGCACTGTGGGTGCCGGTTGTGTCCTTCGGTTTGCTGGGTACGCACCGCACGGGGTCGGACCGGCCGACCCCGCGCGGGTCGAAGCTGACCAGGTCGAAGCGCCGCAACAGGTCCACCGGCAGCCTCGACGCGAGGTAGCTCGCGAACCCTGCGCCGGACGCGCCCGGTCCCCCGGGGTTGAAAACCAGTGAGCCGATCCGGTCGGTCTGGCCGGCCATCCGCGCGCGTACGACGAACATCGGCAACGTCCGCCCGCCCGGCTTGGCGGGGTCCACCGGGACAGCGAGCGTGCCGCAGGAGTAGGACACCACGCGGCCGGGCGTCGGCTCCGGCTTCAACTGCCGGGTCGTGCAGCGGGACAGGACCAGCCGCGGTGCCTGCACACCGGCTCCGGACCGGTCCGGAGACCGGCTCGGAGACAGGCCCGGAGACCGGCTCGGAGCGGGAGAGCCCGGCGAGCCAGCTGGGCCGCCGGTACAGCCGACGACCATCAGCGCCAGCACGCACACCGCCGTGGCACGGACCCGCCACCACCCCGAACCCGCCCCGCGCCGCATCTCCCCACCCTTCCTACCGGACGGCAGCTTGTTGCGGTGTGACCGGCGCGGCACTGGCGTTGTCGAGGCCGCCGCTGCCCTCGGCAGGACCGCGGATCAAACCCTACTGACCTTGTTGAGCGAACCAATCGCGTGCGGCCTGCCTCAAGGGGCATTTCTTCGGTCGCCGATGGCCCAGCGACGCCGTCGCCACAGCCCATCCCGCTCGATCCGGGCTCTGTCCTCCGCGGTCAGAAGCGGTGCCTGCGCCGGGCAGCGCTGCTCTCATGCCAGGGCAGCGGCGGGCCCGATCCGCCGTGCCGTCGCGGTAGCTGGGGCTGCTCAGACGGCTCGGACTTCGGCGAGCCGCTCGACCGCGAACCGGTCGGTGCCGCTGGGGTCCCAGCAGACGGCGGCCTGCCATGCGGACGACGCCTGCGCGGCGATGTCGTACGCGTCGTCGTCGAGACCGGCGGCGTTGTGCGGCAGCGCCAGGTCGAGGTCGGGGACGTCGACGTGCGACTCGTCCCAGTCGATCATCGCGACGCGACCCGCGGTCATGCGGATGTTGCCCGGGTTGGGGTCGCCGTGCACGACGCAGGTCGTACGACCGGTGAGTCGCGCCCACGCTGCTCGGCATCGAACGACACCCTCAGGCGGCATCGCGCCGAGGTCGACCTTCGTCCCGGTCCCGGCGTGCAGCAGGTCGGTCGACGATCGCCAGCCCGGGCGTTGCGGCCAGCCGCGCGTGAGCCGGTGCAGCTGGCGCAGTGTGTCGGCGACGCGCCGCCAGTCGGCTTCGGTCTCGGGCGGTCCGCCCGCAACGTAGGTCATCACCACCAGACCATCGGCGAAGTGCCGGCCGTCCGTGGTCGGGATCGGCACCGGCACCGCCATCCCCGCACGGTCCAGGTGTCGCAACAGGTCGGTCTCCCAGGCGAGATCGGCGTCGCCGCGCCGGCCGAGACGACCGACCGCGAGGCGCCCGTCGAGGCGCACGCTGCACACCTCGTTGACGCCGACTCCGCCAGTGAGCGGTTCGCCGCGGACGACGCCGTCGCCCCACTGCTCGAGTGCCTCCCATCCCACCGGCCACATCTTCGCGGCGGGTCATGAAACGCTCAACGCGATTACGAACCCGGCCCGCGCGCTACCAACACGGCGATCACCCGCAGGGGTCCGGCGGAGCGCGCCCGCCGGGCAGCCACGCGGCCGCCCGGCGGGCGCACCGGTCACGGCACGTCGATCAGGCCGACCGGCGGCACCTGCACGGTGCGGGCCCCCGGCGTACCGCCGAGGATCACCTTGCGCAGGCTGGTGTTGTTCGAGGTGCTGCTCTCGTACAGCCGGTTCTCCGGGTTGGCCACGATCTGGATGTAGTACGTGCCGTTGGGCACGCCGGTGATGTCGAAGGCCTGGCCGGGCAGGCTCTGGATGTAGGTGTCACCCCACCCGACCGGCAGCTGCTCCCGGATGGACAGCGCGGTCTCCCCGGAGCAGGTGCTGAACCCGAACGTGCCCGGCTTCCACGCCGCGCCCCGGACCAGCAGGTCGATGGGGTCGGTCGCGCCCAGGCAGAACGCCTCCTTGCCGCTGCGCACCGCGAGCCGCTGGCTGGCGTCCAGCAGCCGGTAGGTGGCGAAGTCGGTGAAGTGCCAGTGGTTGTGGCCCGGCCGGCGGTCGTACTCGAACGTCCCGGTCGGCGCCGAGCCGACCTCCTGGCCGTTGGCGTTGTAGAAGTACTGCACGGCATCCATCACGTCGGTGCCGGTCCGGCGGAAGCCGTCGACGATCAGCGGCGACGGGCCGGCGTTCCACACGTTGGCGGCGAAGACCAGCTGGTCGGCGCCGTCCTCGTTGCTGGTCGTAATGCCGAACGCGGGCACCGCGCGCAGGTCCGGCCGGGCGTTGGCGGGCCGCACCCGGGTGGCCGTCGGCCGGGTCCTGGCGGGCTTCAGCGCCGGGCCGGACCCGGCCCGGTCGGGCAGCCGCGGCGCGGTGCCGTCGAGGTGCAGGGTCAGCCCGCCGCGGGTGCGCGCGGTGCGGGCGCGGGCCAGTTCGGCGGCGGCCGCGGTGCGGGCGCCCGAGCCCGCCGCGCGGGTCGCGGCGCCGGGCTGACCCGGGGCGCTGGTCGACGGCGGGTTGTCCACGTCAATGGTCTCCACCGTGAACGCCGCGCTCACCTGGGCCGCGGCCGCCGGGATGGCGAAGAAGCGACGGTAGGCGGGGTTGATGCTGACGTCGAGGGTGTAGTCGCCGTCCGGGGCGTCGAGGCCCTGGTCGAAGGTGTCGAGGATCAGCTGCTCACTCCACCCGGCCTGCAGCCCCCACATGCCGCCCAGCGCGAACGGCGCGTAGGTGCCGCACATCTCCGGATACGGCGAGGTGGCCGGGGCGTCCGGGCGGGACCGGACGGCCAGGAACGAGTTCGGGCAGAACGTGGTGTCCTTGTCCATCACCACCCGACCGTCCGCCCCGGTCAGCCGGATGTGCAGGAAGCTGGACAGGCCGTACAGGTCCTGCACCAGCCCGGCCGGCAGCGGGGTCAGCGTCTCCCGGTTGCCGGTCCGGGTCACCCGGCTCGCGGTGACCGGCCGATCGTACGAGGGCCGGGACGCCCGGATCTCCACCGGATTGGCGCCGGCCTGAATGTGCATGCCCAGGTCGAAGAAGAAGATCGGGTCGCCGGGGAACCGGTGGTACGTGACGTGCGGGGCCACCGACACGAGCCCGAGCGCCGGGGCCGCGGTCGGCGCCGGGGCGGCCCCGACGGGCATTGCCGTGACCGCCGCGGCCACGGCGATGGCGGCACCGGACAGAACAAGTGACCTTCGCAGGATCGAGCGCACAGAGCACCTCTCGTCGCAGGAATGATCAGATGTCCTGATGACGGCAGCGGCGTGCCCGGATGTTGCCTCGACCGCGCGTGCCCGCCCATTTGGGTCGATGGGCGGCCCAGCCCTTGACGCCCGCAGGCCGAACCCTCAGGCAGTGGCAGGAAGGACGATGACCTTGCCCGAGAGGGCCCCCGCGGCGGCCCGGGCGTGCACGGATGCCAGGTCCTGCAGCGGGACGCGCTCGGCGACGTCGACGGTCAACTCGCCCCGGTCCACGCGCGCGACGAGTTCCGACAACTGCCGGGCGTCGCTGCGGACGAAGAGGTCGATGGCTCGCACACCGCGCTCCCCGTCGGCCGGGGCGGGCATCCACACGGTGGTGCTGACCACGACGCCGCCGTCCCGGACCAGGACGGCCAGCGCACTGAACTCGGCGGGGTCGATCGGGGCGAGGTTGAGCAGGACGTCGACCGGCCCGGTCACCGCGGTGGTCACTGCGGTGGTGGTGTGGTCGATGACCTCATCGGCGCCCGCCGCCTTGACGTGCTCGCTGCTGCGGGGGCTACCGGTGGCGATGACGTGGGCGCCGACCGCCTTGGCCAGCTGTACCGCGTAGCCGCCCACGGCTCCGCCGGCGCCGCTGATCAGGATCCGCTGCCCGGCCGTCAGCTCGGCGTGGTCGAAGAGCGCCTGCCAAGCGGTGAGACCGACCAGGGGTAGCGCGGCCGCGTCGGCGAGCGGGATCTTCGTCGGAGCCGGTGCCAGGCTCTCGGCGGGCGCGAGGACGTACTGCGCCGAGGCGCCGTCGACGACAAACGGCAGGAAGCCGACGACCCGGTCACCGACCTCGAGGCCGCTGACGCCCTCGCCGAGTGCGTCGATCGTCCCCGCGACGTCCAGGCCGGGGATGTGCGGCAAGGTCAGGGGCATCGGGCCCCGCATGAAGCCCGCGCGGATGTTGCCATCGACCCCGTTGAACGTCGTCGCGGCGACCCGCAGCCGCACCTGCCCTGGGCTCGGCACCGGCTGGTCGACGTCCTCGTAGCGCAGGACATCGGGGTCGCCGTACTCGTGGAATCGAACTGCCTTCATGGGAAGCGCCTCGCTCTCGATGAGACCTTGCTTCGAACTTGAAGCACTTGGTCAAGCTAACAGTGCTTCGAAAGTGAAGCAAGTACTTCAAAGATGAAGCAAGCGATAAGGTGCCGCCATGCCGGACACGCCGCCACCCCTGGATGCCGTCCAGCTGGGCGCGTACTTCGCCCTCATGGAGGTGGCGGGTCTGCTTCGACACGCGGTCGAGCAGCAGCTGCGGGAGGCCGGCGACCTCAGCTACGTGCAGTTCCAGCTCCTGGCGCGTCTCGGCCTCGACTCACCGACCGGCAGCGAACGCATGACCGACCTGGCTGACGGCGTCGTCTACAGCCGCAGCGGGTTGACCTATCAGGCAGGTCTGCTCGAGAAGGCGGGCCTGGTCACGCGGGCGCCCGCCGCGGACGACGAGCGGGGGGTCATGGTCACGATCACCGATGCTGGGCGGGAGCTGCTGGCCACGGTGCTGCCCGGTCACATCGAGGTCCTGCGTCACCAGCTCTTTCAACCGCTGTCGCGCCGGGATACGGAGGCGCTGGCTGACCTGCTGTCGCCGGTGCGCGACCACATGCGTTCGGCGCCGCCCCGTTCGGCGGCGGCTCGCCGCCGGCGATAACACCCCGTCCTACCTCGCGGGCGGGACCAGGACCTCCATGCCCGGGTTCGTTGGTATGAGCCATTTGTCGAACCAGGCTCGGGTGCGGTTGAGCAGGTCGAGTTGGTGGTTGCGTTCCCGGATGGAGTGGTTCTCTCTCGGGTAGACGACGTATTCGTGCCGGACGCCGAATCGACGCAATGCGCGGTGGAGGTATTCGGCCTGGGACAGCGGCACGTTGGTGTCGTCGGCGCCGTGCACGATCAGCACGGGGGTACGGATCGCGGCGGCGTACGAGATCGGGCTGAGTTCGTCGTGCCGGTGTGGGCCGGGGCCTTCCCAGCCGGTGCTGCCGCCGAGCGCGGTCTCGAACACGCCCCATTCGCCGGTCGCGGCCAGCATGCCCCAGTCGCTGACACCGGCTCCGACCACAGCGGCGGCGAACCGGTCGGTGTGCCCGACCGCCCATGCGGCCAGGAACCCGCCGTGGCTCCAGCCGCCGATTCCCAGCCGGTCCGGGTCAGCGACCCCATCGGCGATCAGCAGGTCGATCCCGCTCAGGATGTCGGTCCACTCGTCCTGGCCGACCGCACCGGCGACGCTGGCGGCCACGTCGTGTCCGTGGCCCTGACCGCCGCGCGGGTTCGGGAGGAAGACCGCGTACCCGCCGTGGGCCAGCCACTGCCCCGACGGTGCCCAGTTCAGCATGAATTCGTCGGCGTACCGGTCGTAGGGGCCACCGTGGGCCAGCGTCACCAGCGGGAATGGGCCGTCCTGCCGGGAGCGGCCCGGCGGCAGGACGAGCAGCCCGTCCAGGGCCAGCCCGTCCGATGCCCGGTACGACAGGCGTTGCTGGGTGCCCCAGCCGACGGCGCGCAGTTCCGGTCTGGTGTCGGTCAGCCGGGCCAGCCGGGCGCCGGGCCGGCCCGCGTAGACGTCGTGGGGTTCGTCAGACCTGCTCACGACCGCAGCGACGACCTCGCCGGCCCGGTCGGTGGTGAGCTGCTCGACCAGGCCGCTGTCCCGCCAGATCTCCACCAGCCGGATCTCGGTCAGCCGGGGTTCGTCGGGAACGAGCCGGTGCACCGCGGTATCCAGGCCGTCGGCGATCACCACCAGCGGCGCACCCCGGTCGACCTGCACCAGCTCGGCCGGGCAGGCCGGTAGCCCGGCGGTGAGATTGCGGTGTGTCACGGCTGGACCGGTGTCCGGGACCACGACATCGAACACGGCGGTACCTGCCTGCAGGCCGGGTGGGGTCAGCGCCAGATACGCCAGGTGCCAGCCCCCGCAGTGCCACCAGACCAGCGAATGCGCGTCCGCGGCGGCAGGACCCAGGTCGCGGCTGACGCCGGTGTCCGGGTCGAGCAGGTGCAGCGCGGGTTCCAGCAGGCCGGGATCCAGCTCGGGTGTCGACCAGGTGAGCACCGCCAGCGGCCCGCCGTCGGGCCGCTGCACCACCTCGACCACGTGTCGATCGCCGAACCGGGCCGGCCCGCTGAGCTGCCGGGTCCGCAGGTCCAGCAAGCGCAACCGGGCCGGCCGGGTACACCCGCGGACCTGGGCGTCATCCCGGTCGCGTTCGCGCTGCCGGTCCCGTTCGGTCGGCTCGTCGGCAGCGATGATCGCGACCAATCCGGGATCGGTCAGCGGACGGTGACCATCGACTCCGCCCAGCCACGCGGTCAGCGCCGGCGCGGCGCCACCGACGCGCGCGACCTGGTGCAGTTGGGCCGTGCCGGGCCCGGACCGCTGCGACCGGAAGAAGATCGACTCGGAGTCCGGAGACCACCGCGGGCAGGACAGCTGCGCCGCGGGCAGGTCCAGTTGCCGTGGCGGCACCCGACCGTCGACAGCCGCCACCCACAACTGGCTGGTCGGCAGCTCACCGGCCTGCCCCACCGGCGCCAGCACATACACCACCCACCGGCCGTCCGCGGACACCACCGGCGACGACGGCACCCGACCATCAACCACCAACTCAGCCGTCAGCTCCGGCCCCACCCGATCCCTCCGTGTTCCCACTCGGCAGCATCACCAGCGTCCAGCAGTAGTCGATCAACCGCCACCCGGCACCACAGCGGCCTTCCCGCCGGCCGGGGCCGGGGCCCGGGTAGGACCGACGCGCTTCCGGCCGAAACCGAGGTGCAGACTGTGGGCGCGGTGGTGTGTGATCGGGATGTGACGACTGTGTTGGGCAAGCCGGAAGTCGACGGGCTGCGCGAGGCTGTGGGCGTGCTGCGGGAGTGGCAGTACGAGGGGGCGCCGATGCAGCTGCATCCGGGTGACCTGGGCTGGTTCTGGCGGTTCGGGGCGGAGGCGACGGCCGCGGCGGTCCGGACCTGGAGCCGGGACGGGCGGATTCTCGCCGTCGGGCTGCTGGACGGTCCCGGGCTGTTGCGGCTCGCGACGGCGCCGGACGCTCAGCGGGACGAGGAGCTGGCGCGGCAGCTGGTCGACGACGTGACCGAGCCCGAGCGCGGCGTACTGCCAGCGGGGAAGGTGGCCGTCGAATCGCCATCGGGCACCCTCGTCCAGGACCTGCTGTCCGAGGCCGGCTGGAACACCGCCGAGCCGTGGACGCCGTTGCGCCGCAGGCTCACGGAGCCGGTGCAGAGCCCGGGCGTGCGGGTCGAGGTGGTCGGGCCGGAGCAGGCGCACCTGCGGGCCGCCGTACAGCGGGCGTCGTTCGACAACTCGACGTTCACCGACGAGCGCTGGCAGGCGATGGCCGCCGGACTGCCGTACGCTGAGGCCCGCTGCCTGGCGGCGTACGACGGGCAGGGCAACGCGGTCGCAGCGGTGACGGTGTGGTCGGCCGGTCCGGGGAAGCCCGGGTTGCTCGAGCCGATGGGGGTGCACCGGGAACATCGCGGTCACGGCTACGGCACGGCGATCACCGCCGCCGCGGCGGCCGCACTCCAGCAGCTGGGCTCGTCCAGCGCGATGGTCTACACCCCGAGCTCCAATGTCGGCGCCGTCGCCACCTACCGGTCAGCCGGCTTCCAGCAACTGGCTGAGATCCGGGACCAGTACCGGGCCGCCTGACCGCCACCGGGCAATCGAGGCCGACCATCGCGCACCGGCGGGTCGGTCAGGTCGGCCGTCGGGCGGCGAGCAGTACCTGGGGACGGGCCGGGGGCTGCTCGGGGAAGCGCAGCTGGCAGACGACCTCCAGGCCGGCGCCGGCGAGGAGGCCGGCCAGGTCCTCGGGTTGCCACAGGTGCGTGGTCCAGGACACGGGCACGCCGCCGTAGGCCTCGGTGCGTTGCACGTCACCGTCGCCGACGTGGGTGCCGATCAACGCCTGGCCGCCGGGGACGAGCGCGGTGGCGAACGCCGCCAGTACGTCGGGCAGCACGTCGCGGGGAAGGTTGAACAACGACCACCAGCCGAGCACGCCACCCAGGGATGCCGGGGCGAGGTCGAGCGCCGTCGCGGAGGCGACCTCGAAGCGAAGGTGCGGGTACCGCCGGCGCGCGTGCGCGATCATCTCGGGCGACAGGTCGACACCGGACACCTCGAGGTCCAGCCCGGCAAGGTGGGCGGTGACCGTGCCCGGACCGCAGCCGACGTCGAGGACCGGACCGAGCCCGCGGACGCCCTCGGCGAAGGCCGCGAGCCCTGCTCTGAGCCACGGCTCCGGCGCGAGGTCCCCGAGACCGAGCCGGACATATGTGCCGGCGACCCGGTCGTACGAGGCCCGGACCGGATCGAGATCAGCCGGCTGCCGCACGCAGGCAAATCTAGTGCGCCGCCGCCAACGAAACACGTCGCCGCGCGGTGCTGCCACACTGGCGCGATGGGCAGGCCGCAGACGGTCGAGGAGTACATCGACGGCTTTGCCGGGCCGGGCCGGGAACTGCTTGTGCAGCTGGGCGCGCTGGCCCACGAGGCGGTCCCGGAGGCGGGCGAGGCGATCAAGTGGGGTCATCCGGCCTGGGTGCATCGGTCCGGGACGATCCTGTTCATGGTCAGCGGCCACGCCCAGCACGCGAACGTCGTGTTCACGCCCAGCACCCGCGAGGCGTTCGACGCCGACCTCGCCGGTTTCAGCACCGGCAAGGGCACGGTCAAGCTCCCGTACGGCCAGCCCGCGCCGATCAGCCTGCTGCGTCGAATGATCGCGTTCCGGGTGCGCGAGCACGAGGACCACGGCGTGCTCTGGATGTGACGCCGGCGAGTCATGATCAATACCACTGCCCCGCAGGCTGAGTCGGCTCACGTTTCACCGCGGGTGGGTTTTCTGGTCGGGCGAAGTTGCCGGGGGCGCCGGGTGGTGTTCCAGTCGGCGTACGTCTGGGCTGGCGAGCATGCCCACCACCGTCAGCCCGATGAGGCCGGCGCCGGCCAGAAGTGCGGCCTCGGTGCCGATTGCGAGCGCCGCGGGGCCGGCTGCCAGCTGCCCGACCGGTACCGCCAGGAGGCTTCCGAGCGCGTCGTACGAGTAGACCCGGGCCAGCTTGTCGGCGGGGACGTGCTCCTGCACGGTGGTCTCCCAGGTGATCGCGAACAGCTCGATCCCGATGCCGGTGAGTAGCGCGGCGGCCAGCAGCACCGCGACCCGCGGTGTCAGCGCCAGACCGAGCACCAGCAGCAGTTCACTGGCCACACTTGCCACGCCGACCAGCAGCAGGCGGCGTACCCGCAGCCGCAAGGCGATCACCGCGCCCAGCACCGCGCCGGCGGTCTGGGCGGCGAGGACCAGCCCCCAGCCGGCCCGGCCGAACGTCTCATCGGCCACTGCCGGCCCCAGCACCAGGATGGCGCCGGCGAAGACCGCGTTGAGGACCATGAAGCCGAGGACCACCACCCAGATCCAGGTGTGGCCGGCGAACTCGGTCCAGCCCTCCCGCAGGTCGACCAGGACACGGCGGCGGGCCCCGGCCGGGTGGCGCACGTCCGATACCCGCAGCAGCGCAAAGCAGCCCGCGGCCAGGGCGAACGTGGTCGCGTCCACGGCCAGCCCCCAGCCCGGGCCGGCAACGGCCACCAGCGCGCCGCCGGCGGCCGCGCCCGAGATCATGGCGCCGTTGAAGCCGAGCCGGTTGATCGCGTTGGCCTGCCGGCGGATCTCGGGCGGCACCGTCTGCGGCAGCAACGCCGACGATGCGGGGAGCGTGAACGCGGCGACCGTTCCGTTGGCCAGCGCCAGCACCGTCAGCAGCGGGATGGTGGCGGTGCCGGTGAACACCGCCGCCGCGGCCAACCCCTGGGTCACCGCGGCGAGCACGCTGGCCGCGGCCAGCACCAGCCGCCGCGGGAGCCGGTCGGCGATCACGCCACCGGCGAGCAGGAACACCACGCTCGCCGCGGACTTGGCGCCGACCACCAGGCCGAGGTCCCGCAGCGAGCCGGTGAGGTCGAGCACGGCGAACCCCAGCGCGATCGGGGCGACCGCGTTGCCGAGCATGCTGATCGTGCGACCGGCCATCAACCAGCGGAACGGGGCGTGTCGCAGTGGGGCCAGCGTGCCGATCGTGGTCATCGGTCGGACTCCATCGAGAACAGCACCATCGTCGCGTTGACCCGGACCGTGCCGGCGGTGTGCGGCGGGCGGGCGGCGGCGTCCAGCCGGTCCGATGCGGCCCTGACCTGGCCCCAGATGGCCTCCCACGCCGCCGGATCGACCCATAGCTCGGCGTCGTTGAGCAGCGTGGGACCGGGTTTGCGGTGGGCGGCGCGCCGCTGCAGCTCGACCGCCACCGCCGCACAGACAAGCTGGAGTTCGTCGGCGGCCGCGACGCTGACCGGATCGGTGCCGGTGTCACCGGGCGAGCCCGCGGGTTGGCCCGGGGCGCGCGCGGCGTTGTACCGGTACCGCTTCGCGATGCCGCCCCGGATGCGCTCCTCGCCGACTATCTCGATCAGGTCGGCGGTGAGCAGCTGGCGCAGGTGGTAGCTGGCGTTGGCATGCGTGACCGTGAGCTCCCTGCCGATCTCGGCCGCGGTCAGCGCCGCGCCGGCGAGCAGTGACAGCATCCGCAGCCGCAGCGGATGCGCGAGCGCCCGCAGCTCAACCGTCCGATCCCCCAAAGACATGTTGGGAGGTTAGCCAGCCCGGGAGCAACCGTCAAACAGTCATTGGGCAGTCTGGTCGGCCGGCCCGCGCCAGGTCGGCTACCGGTCACGAGCTGTGGTTCAGGAACCACAGCCGCCGGCCCGCACGGCGCCGACGCCCGGTCCGCACGGCGCCGGCGGCCGCGGACTGACCAGGCACACTCTGCCTGTGGCTGGTCAGCGGGCACTGTCCGAAGCGGGCGTCTCAGCTCGGGAGGGCGAGGTACTGGCCGCGCTCGGTGAGCACCTGACCAATGCCGAGATCGGCGCCCGGCTGTTCATCTCCATCCGCACCGTGGAGAGTCACGTCTCCTCGCTGCTGCGCAAGCTTCAGGTGGCCGACCGCCGCGCCCTGGCGGCTGTCGCGGCGACCACGCGGTCCGGGCCGGGGATCCGGCCGGACGCGGCCGGCACAGTGGCCGCGGCATTGCCGTCGCCGCTGACGCCGTTCGTCGGGCGGGTGGCCGAACGGGCCGCGCTGACCGCACAGATGTCGGAGCACCGGCTGGTCACGGCCGTCGGACCGGGTGGGGTCGGGAAGACCCGGCTGGCCCTGAGTGTCGCTGCTGAGGTGGCGGGCCGGTTCGCCGACGGCGTCTGGTACGTCGATCTGGTGCCGGTGACCGACCCGCTGATGATCGCACCGGCGGTCGCGGACGCGCTCGGCCTCGGCGAGCGTCCGGACTGCTCGGCGACGGACAACATTCTCGGCTGGCTGGCCGACCGCGAAACGCTGCTCGTGCTGGACAACTGCGAGCACCTGCTGGACGGCGTGGTGGTCCTGCTGGAACGCCTACTGGCCGGCAGTCCCCGGCTGGCCGTGCTGGCGACCAGCCGGGCCAGGTTGCTGGTTCCATTCGAATGGGTGTTCCCGGTGCCCGGGCTGTCCGTCGACGCGGACGGCGGCGGCCCGGGCGACGCGGTCGAGCTGTTCCTGGCGCGGGCCGCGGCCGGCGGGAGTCCGCCGGCGTCCGGTGCGAGGAAGCGCATCGCGGCGGTCTGCAGAGGCCTTGACGGCGTGGCGCTGGCGATCGAGCTGGCCGCGGCGAGGTTCCCGTCGCTGGGACTCGACGGGCTCGAAGCGGGGCTGGCCGACCGGCTGCAACTGCTCACCGGCGGCCCGCGGATCGACGAGCGGCATCGCTCGCTGCGCTCGACGCTCGACTGGAGCTACGCGCTCCTGGACGGATCCGGTCAGGCGGTGCTGCGCCGGGTCGCGGTTTTCGCCGGCCCGTTCACCGCTGCCGCGGCGACGGCGGTGCTGGCCGGTTGGCCGCCGGTGCCGGCCGGCGCTGTTCCCGGCATTCTGGCCGGGCTCGCCGACCAGAGCCTGCTGATCGCGATCGCCGGGCCGACCGGGACCCGCTACCGCGCCTTGGAAACCATCCGCCAGTACGGCGTCGACCGGCTCGACGACGCGGCCGAACTGGTCGAGGCACTCTCGCGTCACCTGGGTTGGTGCCTGGCGCAGAGCGCTGCGCTCGAGTCGGCGTCGGACGAGCTCGTCGCCGCCTGGCGGGCCGAGTTCGATGATGTCGCCGACGAGCTGCGCAGCGCGCTGGTCTGGGCGGCGGGAAATGCGCGGTACCGGCTGGCGGCGTACCGGCTGGCGATCGGGCTGGCCCGGCTGAGCTTCACCCGTGGCCTGCCCGGCGAGTCGCAGCGGCGTTACGAGCAGGCGGCCGAGCTGGCCGCTGACGACCTGGCCGCCGCCGACGCCCTGCGCGGCGCGGCCGGCGCCGCGCAGTCGCGACACTTCGGCAACGACGCGTTGCGGCTGCGCCGGTCCGCGGCCGATGCGGCGCGCCGCGCGGGTGACCGGCCCGGCGCCGCCGCTGACCTCGCCCGGGCCGCCGAGCTGATCAACCGCGCCCCCGGACTGATGGCCACCGCGCCCGCGGCCGGCACGGCGGCGGCGCTGATCGCCGAGGGGTGGGCGCTGGCCGGCGGCGACCTGGCCGCGCAGGCGCGGCTGCTCACCGCCGAGGCGTTCAACAGCGCCATAGACGATCCGGTCACGGTCGAACTCGTCGAGCGCGCCCTCACCCTGGCTCGCCGCATCGGCGACCCGTTGCTCGAGAGCGCCGCACTCGACCAGCTCACCGCCGTGCGGCTGGCGCAGGGTGAGGTCCGGGCCGCGGCGGCCAGTGCGTTGCGGCGCACCGAACTGCTGGCACCGATGCGGGTGACGGCCGCATCCGCGATGGAGTTCTTCGACGGGTTCGGCATGGCCACCAACTGCGCGATCGCCGCCGGCGACCTACCCGCCGCGAGACGACCGGCCGAACGCCTGCGGGATCTGCCCTTCTATCGCGAGGAGGGCCACCTGGCGACCAGGCTGCTGCTCGTCGTCACGACGCTCGCGGACGACTGGGACGAGACGATCACGCTGGCGGAGCGGTTCCGCGAGGGCTGGGAGCGGGCCGGGCGGCCCCGTGCCAGCAACCTCAGTCGGGCCCCGCACGCGGTCGCGACGGTGCACGGGCTGCGCGGCGACGACGACGCCCGGGCGGCGTGGCTGGACATCGTCGGCGCCATAGAGGCACCCCGGCGCTCTCCGTCGGAGCTGCACTTCGGCGAGTTCCTCGACGCCCTGCTGCTGCTGCACCGCGGTCTCCCCCAGCAGGCGGTGCAGGTGCTGGACACCCCGCCGGAGCAGTTGACGCAGTGGTACAACGGCATGTGGCGGCCCTGGTACGCCGCCCTGTGGGCCGAGGCCGCGGTCCTGTCCGGGCACCAGGACGCCGGCCCGCGGGTACACCAGGCCGGACTGGTGGCCGCCGACAATCCGATCGCCACCGCGATCGTCGACCGCGCGGCGGCGCTGGCCGGCCGGGCCGGACCCGGCGGCGACCGCGCCCGGCTGGTGGCTGCCGCCACGGCGCTGCACGACGCCGGCTGCCGCTACCAGTGGGCGCGGACGCTCGTGTTCATCGGCGGGAAGCAACGAGCGCGCGGTGAGTTGGTGCTGGCGTCGATGGGGGCGACGCCGATGGCCTGGCCGCCGGGATGATCCTGGACGAGGTCCCGGTGGCCCGCCGCACCTGACGGTGAGCCAGGCCCGCTCCCGGGCGCGGCTCGCTGCTGGATCCACACGGAGCAGCATGCCCGCGGGCGTGGGTGGAGGGCATCCGTACCGAGCGCGGAAACCGCGGGTCCGTGCTGAGCGCGGAAACCGCGGGTCCGTGCTGAGCACGGATGCCGCGGCCTCCGGGTCGGGCTCAGAGTCGGACCACAACAACGCCATCAACAGACTTCAGCACGACCATGAGGAGAATCCGTGTCAGGTCGAAACACGTTCCACCGGGCTGTCCGCAGTCCGCGGGGGAACCTGATCCGCAGACAGTTCTGGGCGAAGGCGACGGGGGTCGCCGCGCTCGTCGCCGCGGCGGCGGTGATGGTCGTCGGCACACCGGCGTCGGCCGCGACGACGCCGGTGACACCCGCCGCCGGGACCGCCGCGGCGTTGCCGTTCAACATCAACGGCCCCTGGACCGACAACGGGTCCGCCAAGCCGGTCATCAGTGCCGCCGCCGGGGTGGTCCTGATCGACATGTCCTACGCCCACCGCCCGACCGCGCAAGGGGTGGTGCTCGACGCGACAACGATCCTGGTCACCTTCCCCGACGCGGGCCCCTTCATCGGCACCTTCCTGGCGCCGGCCGTGCTCCAGTGGTCCAACGGATCGGTCTGGCAGAAGGTCTACACCGGACCGACGGTGGTCGACCTCAACGGCAGGTGGAGCGACGGCCGGACCGGCCAGATGATGACCCAGCTGAACGGATTCATCACGGTGAACATGTCGGGGCTGCACCGTCCGAACGCCGTGGGGTACCTGGTCGGCCCGGCCGTGTTCATAGTCAGCTTCCCGGACGACCGCAACACGACCTTCGCCACGCTCCAGCCCGGCCCCGATCCCACTCTCGACCGCCTCACCTGGTCGAACAGCTCCCAGTGGCACCGGGTACCGATCGAAGCGCCACCGGGCAACCCGCAGTGCCTGCTGCCCGGCAAGGTGCTCTGCTGAGGCAGCTCCCGCAGGTCGGCCCCGCGGTCCAGCCCCGCGGGCCGGTGACCTGTGCTGGCGGCCACGGCGTCGGGCCCCGACGCCGTGGCCGCCGGCCGCCCGCCGGCCTGGTCCGCGAGTCCACATCGGACACCCGCGAGCCGGCCTTCGCCCGCATACGTATGACCGCATCGGAATGCTAGCCTTGCAGCAAATGTCGGAGACTCCGCGCGGTGCCCGGTCCACGCCGGAGGACGGCTCGGGCCGGGCCGGCCGCCCGGTGCCGTCCGGTGTCCGGCGGCCCGCGGTGACCATGCGCGACATCGCCGCGGCGGCCGCGGTGTCGCAGAGCACCGTGTCCCGGGTGCTGAACAACGCCCCGAGCAGCGTGCCGATCGCCTCCACCACCCGGGAGCGGGTCATCCAGGCCTCGCGCCGGCTCGGCTACCGGGCCAATCCACTGGCCCGCGGGCTGCGCGGGGCGCCGACGAACCTGATCGGCGCCGTGGTCCGCGACTTCAGCGACCCGTTCATCGCCGGAGCCATCGAGGCCCTGGTGGTCGAGTCGATGGCACACGGGTACAACGTGGTCCTGGGGCACGTGCATGGTCGTCGCGGCGAACCGGATTCACTCACCGCCGTGTTCGAGACCCGGCACACCGACGCGATCATCCTGCTCGGGGACATGCAGGAGCATCCGGAGTTCCTGGCCGAACTGCGGACCGCGAACGTCCCGGTGGTCGCGCTCTGGCAGGGGACGGGCCCGCTCGAGTACCCGGCGGTCGACGCCGATGACCGGACCGGCGTGCAGGCCGGGCTGGCGCATCTGGCGGCCCTCGGGCACCGGCGGATCGCGTTCGTCAGCGCCCACCTGGCCGGCATGTACAACGTCCGCGAGGAGGCGTACGTCGACTTCATGCGGGAGCGGCTGGCCGGTGTGCCGACCGGCTACGTCGAGCGGTGCCCGAACACGCTGGCCGGCGGCGCCGACGCACTGAGCCGCCTGCTGCGCCTGGCGGAGCCGCCCACGGCGGTCGCCACCTCGACCGACCTGGTCGCCGTGGGCGTGCTGCACGCCGCGCACAGCCTCGGGGCGGTGGTACCGGGACGCCTGTCCGTGGTCGGGTTCGACGACATCCTGATCTCGTCGCACACGGTTCCGGCGCTCACCACGGTGCGGATGCCCATCGCCGAGATCATCCGGCACGCGGTCGACCGGGCGATCGGCCTGGCGCGCGATCCGAGCGCCCGCCGGGATCCGACCGTTGACGTGTTCGCACCGTCGCTGATCGTTCGCGAGTCGACCGCGCCCCCGCCCCCCGCCCACCAGCCGGGCTGACCCGGGCACCCGGACACCCGGCGGCGGTCACGGCCGGCGGGGAAGCCACACCCGCATCGCACCGACCTGGCGGTTGGCCCAGGCGAAGTACGGGACGGCGGCGGCCAGATCCGTGGTGCCCGCGGTCCGGCTGCGCAGCGGGACGGTGATGCCGACCGCCGAGTCGCCGAGATCAGGGCGCCCGACGGTGGCCGGCGGCCGGTGCCCGTCCCACTCCAGGTCTTCGAGCTCGGCACCCGGCGCCAGGTCCGCCGACTCGACGCAGTAGACGAGCGGGCCACGCTGCACGGCCGCGCAACCGCGCACGGCGTCGACGCGCGGGTCGGGCTCGGTGACCCGGACGGACAGATCGAGGTCGAGCACCACGGTGTCCCCCGGCCGCCAGCGCCGGTGCCGCTCGACCGCACCCGGCCGCACCGGCGCGGCCGCGGCGTCCGGCGTCTCGAGGGTCGCGTCCGGGCACCAACCCGGTACCCGCAGCGACAGCGTCCACGGATCGTCCGGTGTGGACAGAACCTGCACCGCCACCCGACCGTGCCACGGATAGTCGGTGCGCACCGCCAGCCGGACGGTCCCGCCGGCCACCCGAGCGGTGATCTGCCCGCTGGCGTACTGGTGGATCTGGACGCCGGCTTCGTCCCGGCTGGCCAGGTACTGCGGCCACGAGCTGAGCAGGCGCATCAGGTTCGGTGGGCAGCAGGCGCACGGGTACCACGGGGCACGCCCGCCACCGCCGGCCGGCTCCCAGGCCCGATGGGTTCGCCGCTGCAACGGGTTGACGTAGAAGAACCGGGTGCCGTCCAGGGACATGCCGGACAGGACCCCGTTGTACATCGCGCGCTCGATGGCGTCGGCGTACTGCGCCTCGCCCGTTGCCAGCAGCAGCCGCCAGGCGAGCATGACGCTGGCGATCGCCGCGCACGTCTCGGTGTAGGCCCGGTCCGGTGGCAGCTCGAACGGGTCGCCGAACGACTCGTCGCGGTGCCGGCTGCCCATCCCGCCGGTGAGGTACGTCCGGGTCGCCACCAGATCCCGCCAGCGCTCCCCCACCGCGGCGAGCAGGTCGGTGTCCCCCAGCTCGACCGCGACGTCGACGGCGCCGCAGTCGAGGTAGAGCTGCCGCACGGCATGCCCGGCGACCGTGGTGGCCTGCCGTACCGGCTCGTGGTCCTGCCAGTACGCCGGCCCGAACCGGCCCGCTCCGAGCAGCCCGTGGCCGCGCAGATCGAGCATCCGGGCGGCCAGCGCGGCGTACCGGCCCTCGCCCGTGACCCGGGTCAGCTCCACCAGCGCCATCTCGATGCCGGGATGCCCGTCCACCCCGTCCCGCCCGGACGGCCCGAACTCCCGCTCGATCCGGTCGGCGGCCCGGACCGCGACGGCGAGCAGCCGGTCGTCGCCCAGCGCCCGGTGCCAGGCGACCGCGGCCTGGATGAGGTGACCCACGCAGTAGAACTCGTGGCCCCAGGCCAGGTCGTGGTGCACCTGGCCGCCGAGGAGCTGGACGTAGCTGTTGAGGTACCCGTCCGGGCGCTGCGCCGCCGCCACGATGCCGATCGCCTCGTCGGCCGCCGCGAGCAGGCCGGCCGGCGGGGCGGGCGTGCCCCCGGCCGCGGTGACCCGGGCGAGCTCCCAGCCGACCGCCTCCAGCCACTTGTAGACGTCCGAGTCGAGAAACGGGAACGTGGCGCCCGAGGTGTCGGCCAGCGCCCGGTACTGCCCGTCGCCGCCGGCCGCGAACCGCAGGTTGTCCAGCGTCCCGGTGCCGCGCAGCTGGTCGAACCCGTGCGGGATCGTGCGGCTGCGGTTGACCTGCAGGCGCTCGGCCCAGAAGCCGCCGGCCACGGTCGGCTGAGGTGAGTCCAGCGGTCGCAGCCGGGTCTTCGCGGCCGCCGTGGGCAGGACGACGCCGACGCTCATTTCACCGCTCCGCTCATCAGCCCGGACACGTAGTACCGCTGCAGCAGCAGGTAGACCGCGATGCACGGAACCATCGAGATGGCGATGCCGGCCTGGAGCATGCCCCAGTCGGTACCGCCGAGACTGGTTTCGGTGCGGGCGGCGGCGAGGATCAGCGGAAGCGTGAACCGGTCGCCGCGGCTCATCATCACCAGCGCGCCGAGGAACTCGTTCCACGACATGATGAACGCGAACAGGGCGACGGTCACGATCGCCGGCCAGACCGACGGAATGAAGATCCGCAGCAGCGCCTGCCAGGACGACGCGCCGTCCACCACCGCCGCCTCCTCCAGCTCCCGCGGCACCCCGCTGAAGCTGTTCCGCAGGATGTACAGGCTGAACGGCAGCTGGATCACCGCGTGCACGATCGCCAGGCCGAGCAGCGTGTTGGTCAGCTTGAGGTGCACGAACATCAGGAACATCGGGGTCAGCAGGGCCTGGTACGGCACGATCAGCGCGACCAGCAGGACGACGAAGATCACTTCCTTGCCCGGGATCTGGAACCGGGCCAGCGCATACCCGGCCGGCACCGTGAGCACCAGGGTGATCGCGATGGCCAGCAGTGCGGTGCCCAGGCTGTTGAGCAGGTACGCCGGCAACCCCTGCTGGTAGCTCCACAACCGCCGGTAGCTGTCGAAGCTCAGGCCGTGCGGCAGGTACGTCGGCGGCGTGGCGGCCGCCTCGGCCGGCGGCTTGACCGAGGCCAGCAAGGACATCACCAGCGGCAGCAGCATCACCACGCAGATCGCGAGGCACACCGCGGCCACCAGGTAGCGGGCCCGGCCGGGCCGAACCCCTCGGCGCGGAGCGCTTTCCTGGCGGCGGCTCATGCCTCCCTCCG
Source organism: uncultured Actinomycetota bacterium (assembly GCA_963714145.1). GTDB lineage: Bacteria > Actinomycetota > Actinomycetes > Mycobacteriales > CADCTP01 > JBBWZH01. Next base: position 3,257,012 of record OY970235.1, read on the forward strand.
GCGGGTGATGAGGAGCTGGACCACGGTCAGGGCCAGGATCGTCACCGCCAGCAGGATCGACAGCGCCGCGCCGTACCCGAGCTTGAGGTACGGGAACGAGTTCAGATACACGTAGAACACCGACGTCGCGGTCTCGTTTCCGGGCTGGCCGGCGGTCATGATGTAGAACTGGTCGAACGCCAGCAGCGAGCCGATCACGCTGACCAGCGTCACGAGCAGCACCGTCCGCAGGGTCAGCGGCACGATCACCCGGGTGACCCGCTGCCAGTAGCTCGCGCCGTCCACCAGGCTCGCCTCCGTGATCTCGGTGGGGATCGCCTGGATCGCGCCGACGAAGAGGATCATCCCGAAGCCGATGACCTTCCAGGTCACCGAGGCGATGATCGCGAAGTTGGACGTGTTCGCGTTCACGCCGAGCCAGAGCACCGGCTTGTCGATCACACCGACGTCGGTCAGGGCGCGGTTGACGAGGCCGGAGTCGGGACTCAGCAACCAGTACCAGAGCAGGCTCGACACCCCCAGACCGATCACCACCGGCGCGAAGACCACCGTCCTGGTGACCCGGCGCAACGGGCCGTTCGACGAGGTCAGCAACGCGAGCAGGTAGCCGCCGACGATCAGGATCGGGGTGATGATCAGCGTGTACTTCACCGTGAAGAGGAACGACACCCAGAACTGGTGGTCGTCGAATGCCTGCCGGTAGTTGTCCAGCCCGACGTACCGCGGCGGAGTGATCAGCGACCAGTTGTTGAACGACATCCAGACCATCTGCCCGAGCGGGTACACGGTGAAGACGAGCACGAAGATCAGGGCCGGTGCCAGATAGGCGAACCCGACCAGCCGGCGCCGCCTGCTGCGGTACATATCGGCCCTCCCCGGACTCCGCCACGCCGAGCGCCTCGGCGTGGGCGTCCACCAGGGCGGGATCGCCCTGGTGGACGCGACAACCAGCGGACGCCGCCGGCTACACGGCGATCTTCTTCATCGCCGTCTTGGCGTCGGCGATGACCGTGTCGAGGCTGTCCTCGGAGTAGTAGGCACGCTGCAGCATCTTCAGCCACGGGCCCTGCGGTGAGTTGATCTGCTCGAAGAAGGTGAACGTGTACGGCGTCCGGCCGACGGTCAGCGCCTTGGCGACGTCCCGGACCAGCGGCTCCTCGCGGAAGTACTTGTTGTCCGCCATGTCGGAACGGGTGGTGAGGTTGAGCGCCTTGGCGTAGACCTCCACCTGAACCTCGTCGGACATCAGGAACTTCATGAAGTTCACCGAGTCGTTCACCCGCTTGCTGCCCTTCGGGACGACGACGAGGTCGCCGCCGATGAACGACGCGGACGAGCCCGGAGTGACGCCGGGCAGCAGGGATATGCCGAACTTCATCTTCGCGTTCTGCTGCCGGGCGAGGGTGATGTTGAAGTTCCCGGTGCCCATCATCCCGACCTTGCCGGAGCCGAACTGGAGGTGGAACGTCTCACCGTTCTCGGTCCGGGCGCCGGGCGCGACGTTGCCCGACTTGACCATCTCCCGGGTGAACTCCAGCACCTGCTTGACGCCCTCGCCGACCAGCGGCTCGTCGCCCGGGCCGGCCGCCTCGATCTTGGCACCGGACGCCCACATCAACGGGCCGACGGTGAAGATGTTGCAGCCCGCGCAGTTGCCCGGCAGGTAGTACCCGTGTACCCCACCGCCCAGCGCGGTGATCTTGTCGGCGTACGTGCGGAGCTCGGCGAGGCTGGTCGGCGGCTTGTCCGGGTCCAGACCCGCCCGCGCGAACAGATCCTTGTTGTAGAACAGCGCGGACACGTCGGCGTACAGCGGAACGCCGTAGACCTTGTCCTGGTACGTCGCGACGGTCATGTGGCCCTTGCTGGCCGTCTTGAGCTCGGTCCAGTCCTGGATCCGCGGGGTGATGTCGACCAGTTGCTGGGCCTTCTCGAACTGTGGCGCGTAGATCAGGTCCATGCCCATGAGGTCCGGCACCTGCCCGGACGCGATGCCCTGCGCGATCTTGCCGACCATCTCGGTGTGCGGGATGTAGGTGAGCTTGATCGCGCAGTCCGGGTTCTTCGTGTTCCAGGCCGCGACGAGCAGGTCGACCATTTCCTTGTTGCCGCCGGAACGCTCCCACATCGTGAGCGGACCCTTGCTCGCACAGCTCGTGGTCGCGGTGCCCGCCGTGGCCGCCGGCGGTGCTTCGGTCCCGCCACCGCAGGACGCGACGAGCAGGGTCGTCGCGACCGCCAGCACAGGCCACCTGAGACGGATCGTCATCCCACGCTCCTTGGGTCGACAGTGCCTCCGCGATCGAGCCGCTCGACCGCGATCGCCTCCCTCGGCCGCGCTCGCGGCCACCCGGGCCCGGCACAACCGGACGCGTGACGAGGGGTCGCTGCGCGGATTCAGGCAGCCGGACCGTACTCCTGCCGGAGGTCCCCGCATACGTTTGCGGTCATTCGTTGTCGGGTTGAGACCTACGGCTCCGCCCACGGGCCGGAACGGGGTTGTCGAACTGCCGGACGGCCGGCGCCGCGCGGTACCACCCGCTCGCGCCGGCCCCGGGCGACGGGGCCCGGGGCGTGGTCAGCGACAGCGGATGTTGAGCTCGTTCCCTTCCGGGTCGGCGACCGTGCGACGACCCGGGGAGCTGCCGGTCATGATTCGTCCCCCGGCGGCGACGGCCGCGTCGACGCGGACCTGGGCCTGGTCGGCCGGGACGAAGAGGTCGACGTGGATGCGGTTGCGCTGCCGGCGCCGGTCCTCCTCCGCCGCGTCCATCGGCTGGAAGAAGATGACCGGGTTGAGCCGGCGCGGATCGTAGCTGTCGGTCAGGAACGTCCGTGGGTCGTGCCGATAGCCGAGCACGGTCGTCCAGAAGGCCCGCACCGCGGGCACGTCGACCGCGTCGATGCCGAGTTGGACGAAGCGCAGCCGGGTCGGGTCCGCGGAGTGCCCCAGATCGTGCGCCGCGGTCTGGATCCGACCGGCCAGGTCCACGAATCGGGTGCCGGCCGGGCGGTCGCCGGCCTCCCACTGGTCCTTCCCGCTGTCGATCGTGACGCCGTCCGACCGCAGGTCCACCAGCACGGGCAGCCCCGCGCTGTCGGCCAGACCGGCAACGGCCGAGGCGAGCTCGGCCGCCGGCACAGCCGACGCGATGGGATAGCACGCCATGGCGCCGAACAGCACCTGCCAGTCGGCGGTCTCCGGCCCGTCCGCGAGCTCACTGCCCGGCACCAGGTCGACCTCGTTACCTTCGGCATCGGCGAGCGTGAACTGGTACGCGCCGAACGCCGCACGTCCGACCGCGGCCTTGGCCGCCTGCACCGCGTCCGGCCCCCGGACGACGTCGACGTGGATCCGGTTGCGCAGCGGCCGTGGTTCGTCCCGGTGGTGGAACGAGATCGCCGGATCCCGCCGGAACGGATCGGTGAGGCCGTCGGCACCGACCGGCTCGTAGCCGAGCGCGGTTCGCCAGAACGACCAGACCGAGGGCCGATCAATGGCATCGATCGCGAGTCGCACGGTCTGCAGCGCTGCCGGGTCCGCGGCCAGGCCCAGGTCCTGAGCCGCCGCCGAGATCGCGCGGGCGAGCGCCAGGTCGACCGGGGTGGGATCGGCGGCACCCGGTGCGCCGATCCGGACCCGCACCCCACCGGCGCGCAGGTCGACGTCCGGCAGGCCGTTGCCGTCCACCAGCTCGGCGATACGGCGGACCAGCGCCGCACCTGCCGGCAGTGACGGCGCGTCGAACCAGGCGCTCGCGCCGGCGTCGAGGGCCCGCCAGTCCCCCATGCCGTCCGCCTGCTGGAACCCGGTCACTGCCAGTCGATCCATCTGGAGATCTTCTCAGTGCTCGGCCGGCGCGACGGTCCTGGTCAGCACGCGGTGCTGGATGCCCTTCGGGCGGGAGTAGCAGCCGCCGCACACCCCGTTGGGCCGCTCCGCGAGATCGGCGAAGGCGTCCCAGGTCTCCGGGCTGAGCGGTCGGATCGTGAGCGCGCCAGGCGCCACCTTGGTCTTGGTCATGCGGCAGGTTAGGACGGGTTGCGGACGATGCGCTGCCGGATACCGGCCTGGGCCCGGGCCCGGGGCGCCGGCGGTGGCGGCGGACCGGCTCGCGGACGCTGACCCCGGAAAGAGATCCGGTCATTCGGCGAAGCACAGGTGAAGCTGGCCGCCTCGCAGGTGAAGGGCCCGAACCGCATGAGTCCAGGCAGGGAGACCACCGCCCAGGCGGACCCGCCGGCGTCCGACGCCGAGCTGGCCGGCGCGTTCCGGCGGGACCCGCAGCTGTTCACGGCGGTCTACGACCGGTACGCCGCGGACGTCTACGGGTATGTGGCCGGGCGGCTGGACCGGGCCTCCGCGGAGGACGTCACGGCCGACACGTTCTGCGTGGCGTTCGACCAGCGGCACCGGTTCGACCCCGAACGCGGCGCGCTGCGGCCGTGGCTGTTCGGTATCGCCACCAACCTGGTGGCCCGGCACCGCCGCCGGGAGGCCCGGCACTACGCGGCGCTGGCGCGGGCGGGTTGCGACCCGGCCATGGACAGCCACGAGGGCCGCGTCGTCGCCTCGGTGGCCGCCCAGCGGCTGCAGCCGCGGCTGGCCCGGGCGCTGGCGGCGCTGTCCCCGGGTGAGCGGGACGTGCTCCTGCTGGTCGCGCTCGGCCAGCTCAGCCACCAGGAGGTGGCCGAGGCGCTCGGCATCTCCTACGGGACGGTCGGCTCCCGGCTCAGTCGTGCCCGCGCCAAGGTGCACGGCGCGTTCGACCAGGAGGATCTCGATGGATGACGTGCAGCTGGTGCGGGCTGTGCTGCCGCGGCCGGAGCTGACCGAGGAGGCGGCCCACCGGGGGCGGCGCCAGCTGCAGGAGCGGATTGACGCCGGGCGCGGCACGAGGCGCGGCTCCGGCGTGGTCCGCCGGTCGCGACCCGTTCGCCGGCGCGCCGGGTTGACCGCCGTCACCGTCGGGCTGGCCGCGGCGGTGGCGGTGCCGATGGGCGCCGGCAGCCCAGCCCCGGGAACCGCCGGACCGTCCCAGGTGCTCGGCGGGACGCGGCAGAGCAGCTCGCCGGCCGAACTTTCCGGCCGCGACCTCCTGCTGGCGGCCGCCGCCACGGCGGCGTCCCGGCCGGACGGGGTCGGCCGGTACTGGCACGTCGTCATGTCCAGCCCTGGCCAGCCCGTCCTGGAGAGCTGGACCGAGCGCAACGGCGTCATGTGGGTGCCCGTGTCGGCCGGGCGGCAGGTGTCGATCATCGGCCTCCCGGGTGGCTTCGGGGTGGCCGGCGACAAGCTCACGTTCCGGCAGCTCCAGCAGCTGCCGGAAGACCCCGCCGCGCTGCGGAACTGGATCGCCCGCTCGCTGCGGTGCAGCGGGTACGACCCTGCGCGGCTGCCCAGCGGGACCAGCCTGGCGCTGACCCGACTGCTGTACGACGTCCCGGCGCCGGCCGGGGTGCGCACCGCGGCGCTCCAGGCGCTGGCCGCGCTGCCGGGTATCGAGCCTCTCGGCCCCGTCACCGGCGGCGAGAAGCTGGTCATCCCGATCGAGCCCCCGCCGGCGGAGAAGCCCCTGCCGCACCAGGCAGCCGCCCGCATCGTCCTGGTGATCGACCCGGCGACGTCGCTGGTGCACAGCTACACCGACACCCACGGCACGGTCACGGTCCGCGCGTACGAGTGGACCGACCGGGGGCCCGCGGGGATCCCGGGCTCCGGCAAGGACCCACGGCCGCCGGCGCCCACCGCGGTGACGCCGCCGTCCCCCGCCTGCCGGTAACTGTCGCCGGGCCGGCGCGCTGCGCGCTGCCCCGGTGCCCACGCAGAGCGGCCGCGACAGGCGCGGCCGCCCGATCATGAGGAGGTTCCATTGGTTTCGGCCGAACAGTTCGTGGTCACCCGCCGACGACGTACCCGTCGCAGGCTGGCGGGAGCGGCGTGCACGGCGACCGTCCTCGCGGGGCTCGCGCTGCCCGATGTCGCGCGGTCGGCGCCGGCGGCCGGCTCCGCGCACCCGGTGGTGGCCTCGGCCAAGGTGATCACGCTGGTCACCGGCGAGCGGATCCTGCTGAGCACCGGGCCGGACGGCCACCAGACGGCGGCCGTCGAGCCGCGGTCGGGCCGGCGCGACTCGTACCTCACCCGGCGCATCGGGGGCGACCTGTACGTGCTGCCGGCCGGTGCGGTGCCGTACCTGGGGCGCAGCCTGGACATGGCGCTGTTCGACGTGTCGGCGCTGGTGCGGGACAACCCGGACGGCCGGATCCCGGTGCGGGTGAGCTACGCCGCGGGTGCCACGCAGACCGCGCCGCCCGGGGTGACGCTCACCGGCACCGGCACCGGCACCGCCGCGGCCCGCGACGGGTACCTCACCGCGGGCAGCGCCGCCGAGTTCGGCGCAGCGCTGGACACCCAGCGGGCGGCCGACGCCGCCGCGCACTGGGCCGGCGACCGGCGGCTGTACGGGGCGGTCACCTCGATCCGGTACGCCGGCCGCGGCCCCGCGACCGTGGCCAGCCCGCGCTTCCCCATGTTCACGCTGCGACTGCCGGTGCTCGACCCGCAGGGCGCACCCGCGGCGTTCGGGTTGCTCGACGTGGTGAACGTGGACGACGCCCGCAAGTTCGCGGCGACCCCGGTGGTGGTCGACGGCGACGTGCGGGTCAGCGTGCCGGCCGGTCACTACGCCGCGACGTTCTTCTACCCGGTCTTCGACGCGACCGGGGAAACCCTCACCGAGCTCCGGATGGCGATGTCGGACTTCGAGGTGGCCGGTGCGACCACCCAGGTCGTCGACGCGCGCACCGCGACCAGCCAGGTCTCGTTCCGCACGCCGCGGCCGGCCGACCTGCAGGACGCCAAGGTCGGCTACTTCCGCGGCTCCGACGGCGACAACGGCGACCTCTTCCTGCTGGACGCCGGGACGGCCCCGCTGTACGTCTCGCCGGCGCCGGCCCCGGCCGTGGGCGTACGGCGCTTCTACGCCGGCGGTGAGCTGACCTCGCCGGCCGGCACCGCCGCGTCGTACAGCTACCGGGTGCAGTACCCCAGCGACGGGGCGATCGGGAGCCAGCGGTACGTGGTGTCGCCGGGCTCGCTGGCCACGGTGACGCACGTGTACTACAGCGAGCACCGGTTGACCGGCGCGGTGTTCACCGACCTCGGCGTGCCGTGGCTGGGCTGGGACTTCGGCGTTCTCCGGCCGCTGGACATGCCGCAGGTCCACACCCAGTACCTGACCGCCCGGCCGGACTTCGTCTACTCTCACCTCGCCCAGATGGCGACCGACCGGCCGCTGGGCAGCTTCTTCCAGAGCGTCCGTAACCGCACCTACTCGCCGCGGGCGCACTACACGGAGGAGTGGTTCCGGCAGCCGCTGGTGCCGGACTTCACGGTTCCGTTCAACACCACCCTCGGGCTGCTGGACTGCAACGCCTGCCGCAACCTCGATCTGCTGGACCTGTCCCTCGTGCCGGTCACCGACTCCACGCCGGACCACTTCGGGGGCCTGGACTTCCCCGACGAACCGGGCGTGGTCTCGACCAGCCGGCTCCAGTTGCTGTCGGGGTCGACGGTGCTCGCCGACGAGCAGGACGTGACCGATGTTCAAGTCCCGGTGCCGGCCGGCGCCGCGCCCTACCGGCTGGTCTACGACCAGACCCGGCAGGCGCCGTGGTTCGGCCTGTCACCGGTGTCGCACACCGAGTGGACGTTCACCTCGGAACACTCGGCCACGAACACGATCCCGGACACGGCGTTGTGTCTCGCCGAGAATTTCGAGCTGGGCGACGCCTGCACGGCGCTCTCGCTGCTCACGCTGAACTACCGGCTCGGTACGAACCTGTCCGGTGCGATGCGGCCGGGGCCGGCGTCGCTGCGGCTGGATGTGGGGCACACCGCGTTCGGGCCGGCGATAACGGTCAGCTCGGCGAGGGTCTCGGTGTCGTTCGACGGCGGCCGGACCTGGGCGCGAGCGGCCACCCGCAGCCTCGGGGCCGGTGCGTACCGGGCGACCTGGATCAACCCGCGGTCGGCCGCCGGTCCGATCGTCCTGCGGGTCGAGGCCACGGACGCGGCCGGCTCGACGATCAGCCAGACGGTGCAGCAGCCGTTCACGATCACCACTGGAGGCAGCGGTGCCTAACGGAGGAACGATGATCAGGACGTTGCGCCGGCTGGCGCCGGCGGGTGCGGGCGTGGTGACCGTGGCGGCACTGGCCCTGGTGGGCTTCGCCGGCCAGGCACCGGCGGCGCCGACCACGGCCACCGGCCAGCCGGCGGGGAAGGTCGCACCCGGGTTCCACGCTTCCTGCGCGGTCGCCGGGCCGGGACAGGCCCGGTGCCTGTCGCAGTACCACTCCTCGAGCCGCACCGGCCGCGCCACGACGGCCGCGGCGCCGCCGGCCGGGTACGGGCCGGCCGACCTGGCGTCGGCGTACAACCTGCCGACCGGGACCTCGACGAAGACGATCGCGATCGTGGACGCGTTCGGGTACCCGACCGCGGAGGCCGACCTGGCGGTGTACCGGCAGACCTTCGGCCTGCCGGCGTGCACCGTGGCCAGCGGCTGCCTGCGGATCGTCAACCAGGACGGGGCGCCCAGCCCGCTGCCGGCCGGCGACTTCGGCTGGGCGATCGAGTCGGCCCTGGACCTGCAGGCGGCGTCCGCGGCGTGCCCGACGTGCCGGCTGCTGCTGGTCGAGGGCGACGACAACTCGTTCGAGGCACTGGCCGCGGCGACCGACACCGCGGTCCGGCTGGGCGCCTCGGTGGTGTCCAACAGCTACGGCGCCGACGAGAACAACGGACTGCAGCCGTTCGAGGCCTCGTACAACAACCACCCCGGGGTGCCGATCCTGGCCTCCTCCGGTGACTTCGGGTTCGGCATCCCGTCCTGGCCGGCCGTACTGCCCAACGTCATCGCGGTCGGCGGCACCACCCTGACCCGGGCCCGCAACGCCCGCGGCTGGACCGAGCAGGCCTGGTCCGGGGCGGGCAGCGGCTGCTCGGCCTGGTACGACAAGCCGGCCTGGCAGCACGACCCGAACTGCCCGATGCGCACCACCGCAGACGTCGCCGCGGTCGCCGACCCCGACACCGGGCTGGCCGTCTACGACACGTACCTCTTCGGCCCGGGCACCTGGCTGATCGTCGGCGGCACCAGCGCGGCGTCGCCGTTCATCGCCGGGGTGATCGCCTCCACCGGGCACCCGGAGCGGGTCACCGGCGGTTCGATCTACGCCAAGCCGGCCTCGGCGTTCTACGACACCGTCGGCGGCTCGAACGGGTTCTGCGGTGAGGACTACCTGTGCACCGGACTACCCGGCTACGACGCACCCACCGGCCGCGGCACACCGCACGGGCTGGCCGCGTTCGGCTGACCCCTGATCCCTGACCCGAAGCAGGCCCTTCCCGGCGCAGCCAGCACCGGGAAGGGCCGCGCCGCTTCCGGGGTGTCCGGCGCTGCTGTTCACCGCCGCCCGCCCGGCGAGCCAGGCCGGCGCGGCTCTCCCGCCCCCGTAAACTCCACCCGCGAGAGGCACACCAGCCGGGGAGGGCGAGGCCGATGAGCATGGTCACCTGGCCCGATCATCTGCTCACACTCGCCGAGTGGGAGGCGATGCCGGAGGACACCACCCACCTTGTTGAACTCGTCGAGGGAGTTCTGCTCGTGGCACCGCGTCCCGCTTTCCTGCATCAGCGGGTCATGGCCCGGTTGGCCACCGAACTCGACCGCCAACTCCCCGACAACCTGGCCGCGTCTCCCGACGTGGAGGTGCTGATCGACGCGGGGTTCCCGCCCACGGTGCGGGTGCCCGACGTCGTCGTCGTGCCGACACCGGTCGCGGATCGGAACCCGGCCCGGGTCGAGGCGGCCGATGTCGTGCTGGCAGTGGAGATCGTGTCGCCTGGCACCGGCCGGACCGACCGGGTGACCAAGCTCAAGGAGTACGCCGACGCCGGCATCGGCCACTACTGGATCGTCGACCTCGACCCGCCGGTGTCCCTGACCGGCTACCTGCTCGTCGCGGGCGACTACGAGGTGATGATCGAGGGCGCGGGCGTCGTCGAGGTCGGGACGCCGGCCCCGCTGCGGATCGACCTGGACCTGCTGTTCCGCCGCTGAGCCGACCAGCTCAGGCCAGTATCGGAGAAAGAGGCGGTGCCGCGGTGCGGACCAGTCGATTGGAAGCATTCAGCGACGGGGTGCTCGCGATCATCATCACGATCATGGTGCTGGAGTTGAAGGTGCCCGAGGGGCACGACCTCTCCGCGCTCGTCCACACCACCGGCGTCGGGCTGCTGACATACCTGCTCACCTTCGTCTATGTGGGCATCTACTGGAACAACCACCACCACATGTTCCACCTGGTACGGCAGGTCAGCGGCGGGGTGCTGTGGGCGAACCTGGCGCTGCTGTTCTGCCTGTCGCTGTTCCCGTTCACTACGGCCTGGATGGACGAATCGAAATTCGAGCAGACCCCGGTCGTCGTCTACGGCCTGAACCTGCTCAGCGCGGCCGCCGCCTACTTCGTGCTGCAGACGGTGATCATCCGGCGGCAGGGCCCGGAGTCGGCGCTGCGGCAGGCCGTCGGCGCTGACATCAAGGGCAAGATCTCGCCGGCGTTCTACCTCGCCGGGATCCTCAGCGCCCTGGCGATCGACCGGAGCGGGCACGTCGGCGTCGGGATCGCCCTGGCCTGCTTCGTCGGCGCGGCAATCATGTGGATCGTGCCCGACCGCCGCATCGACCGGGCGGTCCGCCAGTACGAGGGCCCGGACTGAGGACCCGCAGTCGTCACGGAGCAGGCGATCGGGAACCTTCGAGCGCCGGCCACAGCCCGCGATCGTGGTTCGGTCGCTGGGACGTCGGCCAGGTGGGACGGCGGGCCGCCGCCCCACCTGGCGGGTGCGTTCAGCCAGCGGTACAGGCGACAGCCGGGACGCTGTTGGCGGTGCCGCTGAGGTTGGCGGTGAAGCCGAACTCGGTGCGGGTGCCGGCGGCCAGGCTGCCGTTGTAGCCGAGGTTGCGGGCGGTGATCGCCGGGCCGTTCGGGGTGAGCGCGGTGTTCCAGAACTGGCTGACGGTCTGGCCGTTGCCGAAGGTCCAGTTGACCGTCCAGGAGTTGATCGGCGCGCCGCCGGCGGTCACCTGCACGGTGGCCTGGAAGCCGGTCGGCCACCGGTTGACGACCGTGTACGTGGCCGTGCACGCCCGGCTGCCCGGCGGGGTGGTCGGCGGGCTGGTCGGCGGCGTGCTGGGCGGGGTGGTCGGGCCGATGCTGCCGGGCACTGAGCGGAGCGCGGCGAACCAGGTCGCGGCCATCTTGTCGTAGCCGCCGGCGTTCGGGTGGACGCCGTCGGCCAGGTCGGCGGCGGTCAGCGCGGCGTGCATGTCGACCAGGTGCACGTGCCGGCCGGCGCTGACCTTGCTCTGCACGATGCCGGGGATCGCCGCGTTGTAGCCGCGGACCGCGTTCTCCTGGCCGGCGTTGGCCAGCGGGATGATCGTGGCGACGAACACCTCGGCGGTCGGCACGGTGTTGGTGATCTTGTCGATGAGCGCGGAGAGCCGGTTCGGCGCGCCGGCCACGTTGTTGTTCTGCAGCACGTCGTTGGTACCGATGTGCAGCAGCACGCTGTGCGGGTTGGCGGTCTGCAGCCAGCCGACGATGTTGGCGTCGATCATGTCGATCCGCCAGCCGGAGTGGCCTTCGTGGTCATGATCACCGAGCCCGGCCGGGCCGCCGAACAGCGTGCCGACGAGGTCCACCCGGGACCCGCCGGACGCGAGCCGCTGCCACAGCCCGGTGCGGTAGGCGCCGGAGACGGTGACCCCGTCGGTGATCGAGTCGCCCAGCGGCATGACCCGGGTGCCGCCGTTGGACTCGGCGTGCGCGGCCGGAGCCGCGGTGCCGACGTAGGCCAGCGCGGCTGCCGCCACGGCGACCGCGCCGGCGACCACGCTCGCCAGACCTCGCTTCGTTCTGGTCATCAGTGCCTCCTGTCAGGGGTGGTCCGGTGCGCGGACGGTCAGGGGCTGGCGCAGGTCGGCGGGGCCGGTACCGGGCTGCCGTTACCGGTGGCGGTGAAGCCGAACGTGGTGTTGCCTCCGGCCGGGATCGCGGCGTTGTAGCTGAGGTTCCGCACGGTGATGGTCGGTGCGGCCGGCGGCGGCGTGCCGTTCCACAGTTGGGTGATCGCCTGGTTGCCGGGGAACGTCCACCGCACCGTCCAGCCGTTGACCGCCGAACCGCCTGCCGTGACGGTCACGTTGGCCTGGAACCCGCCCTGCCAGTTGTTGACCACCTGGTAGGCCGCGGCGCACCCACCGGTCGGCGGTGGCGGTGTGGTGGTGACCGGCGGCGTGCTGGTCACCGGCGGGGTGCTCGTCTGTCCACTCGGGACGGTCCACGGGATCTGGGCCGGCGTCGGGGCCGGGAACGGCACGCTGTCGAACGTGCGGGAGACCGGCAGGCCCTTCAGGTTCTTGTCGGCGAAGTCCATGATCGCGTTGAAGTCGTTGAGGTCGATCTGGTGGCCGCCGGGCCGGTAGGCGATGCCGATCCGGTCGCGGGCACCGAGGAACTGGTAGACCAGCTGGGCGGCCCGGAAGGTGAGGCCCGAGCCCTGCGGGTTGGTCCGGATGTCCGAGCCCTCGGTTCCGCTGGTGGCCAGCAGCGGCCGCGGCGCGACCAGCGCCACGACCGAGTTCTGGTCGAACGGCAGCCGGGTGGCCTGGTTGCGGAACGTCGCGAACCGCGGGGTGAACCAGTACGGAGCGCCCAGGATGTCCTCCAGCTTCTCGTCGTTGCTGTTGTTGGTGAAGAAGAAGCGGTAGTTGCCCATCCCGGCGGTGCCCGAGGATCCGGGCACGGTCAGCGCGATCCGCTCGTCGAACGCGCCGGCGACCACAGCCGCCTTGCCGTAGCGGGAGTAGCCGGAGACGCCGACCCTGGTGGTGTCGATCTGCGGCACCGCGCGCAACGCGTCCAGCGTGCGGGACACGCCCCAGGCCCAGGCCAGCAGCGCCCCGGTGTCCGCACCGGTGCCGTTGTAGAGCGTCCAGAACGCGCCGGTCTTGGCGGTACTGTCGGCCGCGATGTCCGGCGGGTTGATGAGGACCTCGGCGTACCCCCGGGTGGTGGCGGCCGCCGCCAGCGGGTTGAACTCGATCAGGGCCGGGAACGGGCCGTTGCCGCTGGGCAGCCGCAGCGTGGCGTTGAACGCCGCGGTCCGGCCGTTCGCCTGCACGGTCACGGTCAGCGTGTTGCCGGTGCGGGTGCCGGTGACGCTGCTCGGCGCCGGCGGCAGGTGCCCGTACTCGTAGGTCTGGATCAGCTCGGCCAGCTGCCCGCGGCGGCAGGCCCAGTCAGCGGGGCTGGCGATCCGCGTCCCGTCGAACAGCGCGAACGGATCCGGCAACGCACCGACCGCCGGCAGCGAGGCGGGCGCCGGCAGCGGCGACGGCAGCGCCGGGCACGGTGCGGCACCGGCCGCCGAAGGATCCAGCGCGACGACCGCACCGGCGGCCACCGCGGCGGCGGCGACCGCGGCGACCGCGGACCTGAGCGCGATGGGGATGGGGGTACGCACGACGTCTCCAATCTGTAGCGGGGTGGCCCATCCGCCGCACTGGAGCCGTCCGGGTGCTGTGCCGGGTCATGCCGGCCCGAAACGTTTCGTAGAACGCAGCTTAAGATTTCAACAGCCTGTCGGCAATGATGCGATGGCACAGGTTCGCTCGAACCGGCCCCGGCGCGGAGCGGTACGGGTCAGCGGCGCGGCGCGGCGGTGCTCTGCCGGACCACCAGGGTGGTCGCCAGCTCCACCCGGATCTCCTCGACCGGCTTGCCCCGGGCGCTGGCCAGCGCCAGGTGCACCGCGGTCGCCCCCATCCGCTCCAGCGGCCGGCGCACCGTGGTCAGCGGCGGCCCGGTCCACCTGGTGAACGGCAGGTCGTCGAACCCGACCACGCTCAACTCGGCCGGGATCCGCATGCCGGCCTCCCGGGCCGCCTCGTACACACCCATCGCCTGCAGGTCGCCGGACGCCACGATCGCGGTCGGCGGGTCCGGCAACCGCAGCAGCGTGCGGGCGTCCCGCAGCCCGTCCTCCTCCAGCAGCGTGGACGTGACGACAAGCTCGGGGTCCACCGGCACCCCGGCGCGCTCCATCTCCGCCCGGTAGCCGTCCAGCCGGACCCGGCAGCAGTGCCACTCGGGTGGCCCGGGCAGCACCGCGATCCGCCGGTGGCCGAGGTCGAGCAGGTGCCGGGTCGCGGCCGACCCGCCGGACCAGTTCGCCGCGCCGACGGCCGGCGTCTCGGGCCGCGGCTCGCCGAGCGGTTCCAGCAACACCAGCGGGATCGCCCGGCTCGCCAGCTGCACCTGCTGCTGGGCGGTGAGCTCGGCGAACACCGCGACCACACCGGTCGGCCGCCGGGTCAGCACCTGCTCGATCCAGGCCTTGCCGGGAGTGAGCCGGCCCTGCATCTCGGTGACCACCACGGCCAGCCCGTACTCCCGGGCCGCCTGCTCCACCCCGCGCAGGATCTCCAGCACCCACACCCCGTCCAGGGCGTGGAACAGCAGTTCCAGCACGGGCGCCGGATCGCCGGCGCCGGGCCGCCGGTAACCCTGCTCCCGCAGGATCTCCTCGACCCGCTGCCGGGTGCCCAGGCCCACCCCGGACCGGCCGTTGAGCACGCGCGACACCGTCGGCGCCGATACGCCCGCGAGCCGGGCGATGCTCGCCACGGTCGCGCCGTCCCGCCGACGGCGCCCACCCGCGACCCGCCCAGCCGTCATCGCGGCAAGTCTACGGCGCAGCCACCCGCCGAAGCCGGCCGCTTGCGACCGGCCCGCGGCAGCGCCCCGGCGCCAGCGCTGCACCGGCGCGGCCGGCCGGGCCGGCTCACCTGGCCGGCGGCCACCGACGCCGCGGTCGGACCGGAGACCGGACAAGGGAGACGTCGCCAGCCACACCTGCGAACGCTAACATTCACGAAACGTTTCGTGCTCCTGCCGGCCGATATTGCCCAGCGGCGGCGGTGCCCTGATGACAGCCGGAGCCCGGCTGGGCGCGGCCGACGGCCGCTGCGCCGCCACCGCCTCCGGGCGGCCCGAGCCGCTGGCATGATGCGCTGGTGACAGTTCCGGCCGAGTACAGCACGCGGGCCCGGGTGGCGGCCGACGGCGAGGGCATCGGCCTGGACGAGCTGGGCCTCGCCGCGCGCAACCACGCCATGCCGCTGGAGGCGCTGCGGTACGACGTGACCCCGGTGGGCCTGCACTACGTGCTGACCCACTACGACATGCCGGCCATCGACCCGCGGATGTGGACGCTGCGGGTGGACGGCGCGGTGCGTACGCCGCTGGAGCTGGATCTCGCCGGCCTGCAGGCACGCGGCGCGCACAAGGTGCCGGTGACGCTGGAGTGCGCCGGCAACGGCCGGGCCCTGCTGCAGCCGCGTCCGGTGAGCCAGCCGTGGCTGACCGGGGCGGTCGGCACCGCGTACTGGACCGGCGTGCCGCTCACCGCGCTGCTGGCCGAGGCCGGGGTGGCACCGGACGCGGTGGACGTCGTGTTCACCGGCGCCGACCGCGGGGTGGAGCGCGGGGTGGAGCAGTTCTACCAGCGCGGGCTGTCGCTGGCCGACGCGCTCGGCCCGGACGTCCTGGTGGCGTACGAGATGAACGACCTGGCCCTGCCCGTGCAGCACGGCTATCCGGCGCGGCTGATCGTGCCCGGCTGGTACGGCATGGCGCAGGTCAAGTGGCTGCAGTCGATCACGGTGACGACGACGGCGTTCACCGGCTTCCAGAACGCGGCCGCGTACCGCGTCAAGGCCGCCGCTGGCGAGGACGGCGAGCCGGTGACCCGGATCCGGCCGCGCGCGCTGATGGTGCCGCCCGGGTACCCGGACTTCATGTCCCGGACCCGGTTCGTCGACCTCGGCGAGCACGAGCTGACCGGTCGGGCCTGGTCGGGCACCGGCCCGGTCACCGCGGTGGAGGTGTCCTGCGACGGCGGGGCGACCTGGGCGGCGGCCGAAATGTTCATACCGCCGCTGGGTGACTGGACGTGGCGCTGGTGGAGCTGGCGGTGGGCGGTCACCGAGCCCGGCCGGTACGAACTGCTGGCGCGCGCCACCGACGCGGCCGGCAACGTGCAGCCGGTCGAGGCGCCGTGGAACGTGCAGGGCATGGCCAACAACATGACCCAGCGGGTCGTGGTGATCGCGCGCTGAGCCGAGTCATCCCCGCGATGGACCCGACTCCAGCAGCCCGCACCGGCCCGGACCGCGATCGCCGCCGCTCGCCGGGCACCGCCCCGGCTGGGCCGGAGACCGCCCCGGCTGGGCCGGAGACCGCCGGGGCGGGGGCGGCTCTCCGGCGCCGGATGCGGGTGTCACCCGGGCGGCACGACGACGTGCTTGACGGCTGCCATGTAGCGGCCGGCGGCGGCGGAGGCGTCTGCCTGGCTGCTCCCGCGCTGGCGGGCGTCCAGGTAGGCCGCATACCAGTCCCACCAGTCGTGTGGCGGGGCGACCGCCTCGAACGCGCCGTGATGTTCCGCGGTCTCGTGCAGCAGGTCGGCGAGAGCGGCGACGTCCATCGTCACACCCGGCCCGGCAGCCGTTCGGTGACCTCCTGCAGCTGCCACTGGTTGCCGTCGGGGTCGGCGAACGATGCCCGGCTGAAATACGACCGCCCCTGCGGGTCGTGACCGGGCACCCGGCCCTTGGCGGGATCGACGTGCCAGACCTCGCTGACGTCGACACCGCGGCTGACCAGGTCCGCACGGGCGGCATCGATGTCCTCGACGACGAGCAGCAGGCCCTGCAGCGAACCCGGCGTCATCGTCGTCGTTCCCTGCCCGAACTGGATCGAGGCCGGCGAGCCGGGCGGGGTGAACTGCACCCCACGGGTGTTCTCAGTGGGTTTGAAGTCGATGTCCAGACGCCATCCCAGGCTCAGGTAGAAGGCCTTGGCGCGGTCGACGTCGGCGACCGGCAACGTCGTGACCTCGAACCTCGTCGGGATGGTCGCGGGGCTGGACGACTGCGTCGCAGCACCACTGCTCAACGGCGTACCGGTCATGATGTGCCCTCCGCGGGTCGGGTTTGGTGGCACCAAAGTGTGCCGTCGATGGCTACCCGAACGCGAACACATGCACGCGCCGGCGCCCGGTGGCTCGCGCCGGACGGGGTCGCGAACTACCCGGGCCGCTTCGGGCAATGACGGGTGTGACGCCGAGAGAATCGACTGACCGGCAGGCGAGGTGGGCGTGTCATCGCTGAGCACTGACCGTACGGACGCTGACCTGGTGGTGGGCGAGTTCGCGGCACTGTTCGACCGGCACGCCGTCGTGGTGCACCGCTACCTGGCCCGGCGGGTCGGTACCGGCGCCGCCGACGACCTGCTCGCCCAGACCTTTCTGGTCGCCTACGAGCGCCGCCGCGGCTACGACCGGTCCCGGCCGGACGCCCGGCCGTGGCTGTTCGGCATCGCCACCAACCTGTTGCGCCGCTGCCAGCGCGACGAGGTCAGGCAGTACCAGGCCTGGGCCCGGACCGGCGTCGACCCGGTCGCCGCCGACCACGCGACCCGGGTGGCCGACCAGGTCGACGCCGCGGCCGCCGCGGGCCGGCTGGCCGGCGCGCTCGCCGGGCTGGCGCCGGCCGACCGCGAGGTGCTGCTGCTGGTGGCCTGGGGCCAGCTCACCTACCCCGAGGTCGCCGCCGCGCTGGACATCCCGGTAGGGACCGTGCGCTCCCGGCTGCACCGCGCCCGCGCCGCGCTCCGCGCCGCCGTGCCCCATCTCGAAGGAGACTGACGATGGACGATATGACCACGCTCACCCGGCTGCGGGCCGACCTGCCCGACCCGACCCCGCAGGCGCTGGCCGCCGCCCGGTCCCGGCTGACCGAACGGATCGACCCGGCCACGGCCCGGCCGGGCGGGCCCGCGCCGCGGCGCCGGCGCCCGGCGCCGTGGGGGCGGGTCGCGGTGGCAGCCGCGGCGGCGGCCCTGGCCGCCGGCATCGGTGTGGTCACCGCCGGCAGCGGCAGCGGCCATGAGGTGGCCACGCCGGGTGCCGCGACGGGTGGCGGCGCGCCGGCGCTGAGCCTGGCGGCCACGGAACTCGACCTCGCCGCCGTCAACACCCTCAAGAGCGGCGATCCGGCCGTCGGCCCCGGCCAGTACACCCGCGTGGTGACCGACTCGTGGCGGGGCGAGTACGTCGACGGCATCAGCTTCCTGCAGAAGGGCCGGCTCGAGGTGTGGGTGCCGGCCGACGCCAACGGCACCTGGTACTGGCGGGAGAGCGGCCGGCTCGGCACGAAGTTCGCCACCGGCGCCGACCGGCGGTACATGGCGACCCACCACCCGGACGCCTTCCGGCCAACCGTGTTCCTCGCCAGCGGGCACAACGGTCGGCAGGACAAGGCCCTGCCCGCCGACGGGCCGCAGCCGGGCGGCTGCGTAGTCACCGCGACCGACCGGCGGCGGCCGGACCAGGCCTGCGTCAGCCCCGGGCCGGACTGGGACTTCCCGACGCCGGCCTGGTTGGCGACGCAGCCGCGCGACCCGCAGGCGCTGCTCGCCGCCATCGAAGCCGCGCAACCCAAGCCCGTACCCGGGACCAGGCCGAAGGCCGACACCCCCACCCTGGCCTTCTTCCAGATCGCGCAGACACTGTCCACCGGGATCGCGCCGGCCGACCTGCGCGCCGCGCTCTACCGGGCCGCGGTCAAGATCCCCGGCATCAAGCTGGTCTCGGCCACGGCCAACATCGACGGCCGCAAGGGAATCGCGATCGGTCGCCTCGAACCGTTCGGCTACCTGCGGCAGGAGATCCTCTTCGACGCCGCGGGCGGCCAGTTCATCGGCGCGCGCGAGGTCGTCGTCCACTCCAACGCCGACGTCGCGCACCTTCCGGTCGGCGCGACCTACAGCTCCACCGCGGTCACGGTCAGCGTGACCGGCAACCCGCACCTGTTCTAGCAACCACGCACGGCCAGTTCGGTGCCGTCGCAGCGCGGCGCCGGGCTGCGCCGTGCCTGCACAGCCCTTGAGGAGTTCCCAGACATGACAGCACCCGACCGACGGCTCCCCCGGCTGGCGGCGTTGACGTGTGCGGCGGCGGTCATCGCGGCGCTGCCGGTGGCCGCGTCGGCGCCCGTCGCCGGCGCCCAGTCGCGGCCGGTGGCCGCGCCCGGTCACCCGTCCCAGGTGGTCCTCCCCACCGGCGAGACGCTCGGTGTGCGCTGGTTCGGCGGCACGCCCCGGGTCAGCCGGCTGCCGGGCGACCGGTCGCCGATCTCGATCCGGACCGCCGGCAGCCACGTCTACGCCGTCCCGGTCGAGGCCGTGCCGTACCTCGGGTCGGTGTTCGACCGGAACCTGTTCGACGTGACCCAGCTGGCGGCGACGGAGGCAGCCGACCCGGGCTGGCGGATTCCGGTCTCGCTCACCTTCGCCGGCGCGGCGGTCAGCGTTCCCGGCGTGCGGATCATCTCGCGGTCCGGCCCGCACGCGACCGGCTACCTCGACCGCCAGTCGACGGCAGCGTTCGGCGCGTTCCTCCGGGCACGGCTGCGCGGCGGCCCGGCCGGCGCCCGGACGGCGGGCACCCCGGTGGCCGGGCTGACCCGCCTCGCGTTGGACGCGCCCGGCGCCGGCACCGTGCAGCCGGCCTTCGCTCAGGTGACGCTGACCGTGCGGCTCACCCCACCCACCGGGGCGGCCGTGCTGGGGGCCGGGGTGATGATCATGAACATGGACGACAGCCGGAAGTACACCAACTTCTTCGTCGGGATCGGCCCCGAGAACTACGCCAAGGTCAGCGTGCCGAAGGGCAACTACGCCCTCGTCGGCACGGTTTTCACCGCGGCGGCCGACGGAACGGGCGGCCCGGTGTACATCCCGATCGCCGTCGACTACGCGGTCCGGACGAACAACCAGACCGTCACGCTCGATGCCCGCAAGGCGACCGCGACCGCCTCGTACAGCACGCCCCGCCCGGCTGATCTGGTCTCGGTGGGCATGGAGATCTTTCCCACCGACGGGGTGCGGCCGGCTCCCGGTGGGCTGTCGTTCTACTACTCGGCGGAGAGCCAGGTACTGGTGCAGCCGACGCCCGAGCCGAAGCACGGCGTGCTCGAATTCGACACCTTCGAGCACCGCTCGGCGGCCCCGGCCGGCGACGCTCCCTTCGAGTACCACCTCACCGCCGAATGGCCGGCCGGGATCCCGGCAGACCTGCACCGCACGGTCGGGGCCGGCGACCTGGCTCGCATCGAGGACCGCGTCTACGGCGACGCGAGCGGCGAGCGGGCGTTCGGGCGCGGCCCGGTCTACCCGGATCTGCGCGGCGCGGAGGACATCAGCCCCGGCACGACCGCGACCACCATGGTCGACTACGTCTACGGCCCGCCGGACGTGAAGTGGACGGCCTCGGTGTACCGATCCGGCGCCGAGGCCGGCACCGGCAACGAGGCGATGTTCTCGGCGCCGGTGAGCTACCCGCCCGGCCATAGCTACGGCGTCAACTGGTACCAGGAGTCGCTCGCCCCGGGCTTCACCGGCACGGTGCCCTTCCCGCGGCCGTACTGCGTCGCGTGCCGGACACCGAAGGGGATGGCCCTGTCGATCAACTCCGAGCTGGACGCCGACCCGAACCACACCGGCGCGGTCGGCGACGACGCCCCCGGCCACAGCCGGTTCCAGGTGTTCCAGGACGGCACCGGCATCGAGGACGAGGCGGACACCGACGAGGTGACGTTCGCGGTGCCGCCGGAGGCGCACACGTACCGGATCGAGGACACGATCGACCGGGCGAAGCTCGGGTTCACCACCGCGACCCGGACCAGTTCGGTCTACACGGTCAGCTCATCGTCCACATCGGGCCAGCCGGTGCCGGCCGGCTGGCAGTGCACCGTGCCCGGTACCGGCGCCTGCACCGTGCTGCCGCTGCTGACCGCGAACGTTCCGCTGCCCACCGCGCCGGACGGCACGATCCCGGTCGGCACGGCAGCGTTCGTCGTGAGCGTCGGCCACCTACCGGCGGCCGCGGAGTCGGCGATCTCAACGCTGACGTTCGCTACCAGCCTGGACGGAACGACGTTCAGCCCGGCGATCGTGGCCGGCCTCGGCAACGGCCGGTACGAGGTCACCCTCACCACCCCGGCCGGCGCGGCCGGCCGGCAGCTGTCGATCCGGCTGCACGCCGAGGACGCGGCCGGCGCAACCCTCACCCAGACCGTCACCAACGCCTACACCGTCGCCGCGACCTGACCAGGTACCTGCCGGCCGGATCTGGCCGCGTCACGCCGGCGCGGCGGAGCGGTAGACGGTCGCGGCGATCCGGGCGAATGAGCGGATGAGCGGGTTGGGGTCGGCGCTGTTCCAGGCGACGACGAGGTGGCTGGGCGGCATGTCGGCGAGCCGGACGGAGGTGAGGCCGTCGGGTAGGGCGTGGCCGAGCGCTGTCAGCCCGATGGTGCCGGTCCACTGCACGGCCTGCAGGCACTCGTGGACGGTGCGTACCACGGGTCCGTCGCGCGGCTGGCCGCCGGGCGTGGTGCCGGTCCAGTAGGCGCGCCAGATCGGGTCGGTCCCGTCCGGGAGTCGGCACCATCGGCGGTCGGCGAGATCCCGTAGCTGCAGCGTCGCCCGCCCGGCGAGCGGGTCGTCGGTGCGCAGGACCACCCCGACCGGGTCGGAGCGCAGAATGTGGGTGGCGATACCGGTGTCGTCGAACGGCGCGCGGGTGAGTGCGACGTCGACGAGACCAGCGCGAAGCCCGGTGGTCGGGTCGGTCAGGTCGGCCTCGCGGATGCGGATGTGCACCGCGGGGTGGCGGGTGCGGTAGGCGGCGGCCAGTCGGGTTCCGGCCTGCTCGGCGCTGTCGGCGAGGGTTCCGATGGTGAGGGTGGCGGTGCCGGCCGCGGCGGCTACCCGGTCGCGGACCTGATCGGCCCGGGCCAGCAGGGTGCGTGCCTCGTCGTAGAGCGCCGTCCCGGCGGGCGTCAGCGTGACGCCCGTGGGCGAACGCCGCAGCAGTACCGCACCGAGCTCGGCCTCCAGCTGTTTGATGGCCCGGCTCAGCGGCGGCTGGGTCATCCGCATCCGCTTGGCGGCCCGGCCGAAGTGCAGTTCCTCGGCGACCGCCACGAAGTAGCGCAGCGAGCGTAGGTCCATCACCAGCGACGATACCCGCACGGTATCGGGAGTACGGAACCGGTGTTGGACGCCGCCGATCTCCCGCGCTCGACTGGGCCCGGGCGGACCTGCCTCGATATGACACCCGATCGACTGCTCCGGAATGGATGGAATGGCCGAGCATGTACTGCCCGAGCCCATCGTGCGGATCGCGGGCGCGCACGAACTCGCCCGCGATCTGGTGCTGATCCCGAACCGGCGGGTGCAGCTGGTGCCGAATATCGGCGTCATCGGCGGCACGCATTCCGTGCTGGTGGTCGAGACCGGGATGGGGCCGGGCAACGCCGATACCGTGCTGAGGTTCGCCGCCGACTACGCCAACGGCCGCGAGCTGTACCTGACCACGACACATTTCCATCCCGAGCACGCTTTCGGGGCGCAGGCGTTCGCCGGCGCGGCGACGTTCCTGATCAACCGGGCGCAGGCCGCGGACCTCGCCACGAAGGGCCCCGGGTACCTCGAGATGTTCAAGGGCCTCGGCGAACCGATCGCCCGGCAGCTGGCGGGCGTCGAGCTGGCCACCCCCGATGTCGTCTACGACAACTCGTACGACCTCGATCTGGGCGGCCGGGTGGTGCACCTGCGGGCCACCGGCCGGGCGCACAGCAAGGGCGACCAGGTGGTCACCGTCCCCGACGCCGGGGTGATGTTCACCGGCGATCTGGTGGAGGCCGGTCAGTTCGCGATCTTCCCGTGGTTCCCGCCGCACGACACCGACGTGTCGGGCACCCGCTGGATTGCCGTGCTGCAGCGGCTCGCTGCCGAGAGCCCGCAGGTGGTGGTGCCCGGGCACGGTGATGCCGGCGGGCCGCAGCTGCTGGCCGACGTCCGGGACTATCTCGAACTGCTGCGCGACGAGACCTGGGTACGCCGGGACTCGGCCATGAGCGAGGAGACCATCGCCGCGGAGGTCTCGGCACTCATGATCGAGCGGCATCCGGAGTGGGCCGGCCAGGAGTGGATCGAAAAGGGCGTCGGCGGCCTCTGCGCCGAGCACCCCGCCTGACCGCCGAGACCGCCCGGCCGCCGAGGCCAGCTGCGCCGGAGCGCTGCCGGTAGGATACGGGGCATGAGTGATGCTACTCAGAAGTATTCGATCACTTTGCCGCGCGACATCGCGGAGGCTGCTCGGGCCCGCGGCGGTCAGTCCGGCCTGTCCGCCTACGTGGCCGCGGCCGTTGCCCGCCAGATCGAGCGGGACAACCTCAACGATCTCATCTCGGTCGCCGAGGCCGAGCACGGACCGATCACCGACGAAGAGGTCCAAGCCAAGCGCGACACCTTGCAGCGGGCCCGTGCGCAGCAAGGCACCGCCGACCCGAACGCCGCGTGATCCGCACGCCGGCCGTACCGGGCGGCACGCTGGTCCTGGACAGCGAAGGTCTCGCCAAGGCGGTGCGACGCGACCGCGAGGTCACCGGGTGGCTGGCGCTCGCCCGCGCCGACGACCTGCGGGTCATTACCAGCGCGGCGACTCTGGTGGAGGTGACCCACCCGCGGATCAACCGACCGGCTCTCGACTGGACGCTGTCGCGCATCGTCGTCGAGCCGGTCACCGAGGTTGTCGCCCGGCAGGCGGCGGCCCTGCTCGGGGACTCCGGTCTGCACGGTCACAAGCACGCGATCGATGCCATGCTCGCCGCGACCGCACTCGCTGCCCCCGGCCCGGTCACGGTGCTGACCTCCGACCCGGAGGACCTCCGGGTGCTGTGTGGACGCCGAGCGACCCTGCTCAAGATCTGAACGCCCCGCCGGCGGACGCGCTCAGTAGTGGTAGCGGGCCTGGACGATCACCAGTTCGTCGTCCCGCACCGTGTAGACGAGACGGTGCTCCTGGTCGATGCGGCGGGACCAGTAGCCGGCGAGGTTCCCGCTGAGCCGTTCCGGCTTGCCGGTGCCGGGGTCGCGGCTGGCCTCGGCGATCAGGCGGTTGATCCGGTTGAGCGTCTTGCGGTCGCCGGACCAGCTGACGTATTCCGCCCAGCCGCTGGTCGTGAAAGCGATCTTCATTCCAGCAGTTCGTGCTTCCCGACCGCGCCCGCGTCCAGTCTGGGCGATGCTCTCGCGCAGCCGCTCGGCGTTGCGCGGCGACTGCAGCAGGTAGACGGTCTCCTTCAGCGACCGGTACTCGTCGGCGGAGACGAGATACGCGGTGCCCTTCTTGGACACGATCTCGACCGCCACCTGGTCAGCGTTGACCTCTTCGATGAGCGGAAACAAGCGCTGCCGAGCCTCACTTGCGGTGACGGACACGGGACCCCCTGGGACTCTTGTACGAGATACGGTCCCACCAGCGGGGGGCGGGCCGGGGCGCAGTGCTTCAGGTTCCGGGCTCGTCGCCGGTGGGGCGGGTCGCCAGGGTGGTGCCGAGGGTGGTTCGGGTGTAGAGGACGGAGCGGCCGGCGCGGGCGCGGTATAGCAGGCCGGCCCGGCGCAGGGTGCCGAGGTGGTCGCTGACCGCGCTGACGGGCAGGTCGAGCTCGCGGGCCAGTTGGGTGGTGCTGGCCGGCGTGCACAGCGCCCGCAGCAGCCGGGCCCGGGTGTGGCCGATCAGCGCAGCGAGCGCGGCCGGATCGGTCCGGTCGGCGGCCGCGGCGGTGCCCCGGGCCGGGTAGACGACGGCCTTCGGCCCCGGGTCGGCCGTGTGCACGGCGATCGACGGTCCGTTGTGGACGGACGGGACGAGCAGCAGACCGGCGCCGCCGAGCCGGACGCTGAGCTGGCGGGCGCCGCTGCCGACCTCCAGCCCGCCGGCCCGCCAGCGAACCCGGGGATGCAGGCTGTCCAGCGCGGCCGCCCAGCCGGCCCGGCTGACCAGGCCGGCCCGATGGGTGAGGTCGCGTTCGCCGATGGCGCGCAGCCGGGGCCAGTCCGGCGCGAGCAGCTCGTGCCAGGCCGCGTCGAGCGCGTCGGCGAAGTGTGCCACGACCGCCTTGCCGCGCAGCACGGCGCGGTGGCGGGGGTCGACGACGGGCCGCCGCTCCAGGCATTCGGCGATCTCCCGGCGGGCCACGTCGAGCGGCGTCGCCCGCAACGCGGCCAGCTCCGCCGCGAACGTCCGCACGGCCGGGGCTGCCAGGCCAGCTGGGGCAGCCGGGTCGGCGAGGAAGAGCGGCCCGGCCTGCTCGGAGTACAGGGCGATCAGCGCGCCGAACGCTGGGTCGCGGCGCAGCCGCTGGTATGCCGGCCGGAGCGCGGCGGCCCGGTACGCCGACAGCCGCGGCGCCGGCAGCCCGGCCAGCGTCCGGATCAGCCCGTCCAGCTCGACCAGCGGGGACAGCGCGAACCGGCTGTGCAGCAGGTCGTCCGCACCGGCCTCGAGTCGGAGCACGAGCGCCACCTTACGTCCGTGGCCGGATCAGTCGACCCGGGCCGCACCGCCCCGCAGGCTGGCCGCATGGCCTTCGCTGACCTCGCCGCGGAAATCCTGGACGAACTGCTGGAACGGCAGCCGGAGCGGGCAACCGAGCTGGGCGACCACCGGTACGACGACCGGCTGTCCGACCACCGCCCGGCGGCGCTGGCCGAGCAGCGCCGGTGGGCCGGCGCCCGGCTGGCCGACCTCGCGGCGCTCGATCCGCCCCAGTTGCACCCGCAGGACGCGGTGGATGCCGAGATCCTGGCGAACGAGCTGCGGGTCCTGCTGCTCCGGCTCGGCGAGCACAGCTGGAACCCGCTGCTCGGCAACCCCGGCCGGACGCTGCACACCCTGCTGGCGCGGGACTTCGCACCGCTGCCGGACCGGCTGCGGTCGCTGGCCGGGCGGCTGCGGGAGGTGCCGGCGTCGCTCGCCGCGGCCAGGGCGACGCTGGGCGCGCTGCCGCGGGTGCATGTGGAGGTCGCGCTCGACCAGTTCGCCGGCACCCTCGACCTCGTCGGCGGTGGTCTCGACCGGTACCTCGACCAGGCGCCGGCGGCGCGCGGCCCGGTCGACGCGGTGCGCCCGGCGGCGGTGGCGGCGCTGGCCGAGCACCGCGGCTGGCTGTCCCAGCGGCTGGTCGACCTGGACCGCGACGGCACGTTCCGCGACCCCCGGCTCGGCCCGGACCGCTACACCGGGGCGCTCAGCCTGGTGCTGCAGGAGGCGGCCGACCCGGCGGCGATCCTGGCCCGGGCGACCGCCGATCTGGACCGGGCCACCGCCGAGATGACCGAGCTGGCCGGCGGCCGCGACGTCGCCACCGTGCTGGCCGAACTGGGCGCCGCCGCGGCCCCGGACGGCGCGACCGTACTGCCGCTGTGCCGCGCGGCCGTCGCCGCGCAGCGGGCCTTCGTCAGTAGCAGCGGCCTGGTCTCCGACGGCGGCGACCCGGTCGAGACGATCGCGATGCCGGAGTTCGAACGCGGCGCCGCCACCGCGTACTGCGACTGGCCGGGCCCGCTGGAGACCGCCCCGCTGCCCACCTTCATCGCGGTCTCGACCACGCCGGGCGGCTGGCCGCCGGACCGGGTCGCCGCCTACCACCGCGAGTACAACCGACACATGCTGCAGCTCATCCTCGCCCACGAGGGCTTCCCGGGGCACGCGCTGCAGCTCGCGCACGCCCGGCGCTTCACCGGGTCCAGCGCGGTCCGGGTGGCGTGCACCTCGGATCTGTTCGTCGAGGGCTGGGCCACCTACGCGCAGCAACTCATGGTCGACCGCGGCTACCCGGGCGAGGGCGATCGGACCGCGTTGCGGCTGCATCAACTCAAGCTGCAGCTGCGCTGGATCACCAACGCGATCGCCGACATCCGGGTGCACTGCGAGCACCTCGCACCGGCGGCGACCGCCGAGCTGGTCGCCCGGTACGCCTTCCAGGGGCCGGTGGCCGCGGCCCGGCGGTGGCGCAGTGCCGTCCTCACCCCGGCCCAGCTGCCCGCCTACTACCTGGGCAACATCGGGATCACCGACCTGGCCGCCGACCTGCGCGCCGACCGTCCAGAGTGGACGGACCGGCAGCTGCACGACGTGCTGCTCGGGCACGGCAGCCCGGCCGTCCGGCACGTCCGTACCCTGCTCGGTCTGGCGCCGCGGCCGGCCTGAGCGGCAGCCGGTACCAACCGCAGCTCGATGTAAAAGATTCTGGACACCAGGTCAAACATTGGCTACCTTGACGGTGTCAAAGATTCTGTACATCGGAGGCTGGCAGTGACGCACGAGGAGAAGCGGGCGTGGATCCGGCTGGTCGTCGCCGTGCTGGCGTACGCCGCGTACGTGATCACCATCCTGAGCCGCGTGGACGGCCGCCCGCTGCGTGACGTGCCGTACGCGACCACCCTGCTGTGGACCGTCGGCGCGGCGATCGCCGCCTCGATCGTGGTCGAGATCGCGATCGGCGTGGTGACCCCGCGGGCGTCCCGGGCCAGCGACGTGCGCGACCGGGAGATCGGGCGGCTCGGCGAGTCCACCGGTCAGGCGTTCGTCGTCATCGGCGCGCTCGCCGCGATGCTGATGGCGATGGCCGACTGGCACCGGTTCTGGATCGCCAACGTGATCTACCTCTGCTTCGTGCTGTCGTCGATCCTCGGCGGCGTCACCAAGGTCGTCGTGTACCGCAGGAGCTTTCCGCAGTGGTGAAGCCGACGCGGGTCACCAACCGCATCCGCGCGCTGCGCTTCGCCCACGGCGAGATGACCCAGGCCGACCTCGCCGAGCGCATCGGGGTGACCCGGCAGACCGTCATCGCCATCGAACAGGGCCGGTACTCCCCGACCCTGGAGATGGCATTCCGGATCGCCGGAGTGTTCGGCGTCCGGATCGACGACGTATTCCAGTATCCCGACTCCCCCGAGGGGACGACATGAAGGCGATCGTTCAGGACGCGTACGGCCCGGCCGACCGGCTCGAACTGCGGGACATCGACCAACCCACGCCCGGCGCCGGCGAGGTGCTCCTCGAGGTACGGGCCGCCGGCGTCGACCCGGGCGTGTGGATCTTCATGACCGGTCAGCCGTACCTGGTGCGGGTCGCGTCCGGGCTGCGCCGGCCGAAGGTGCGGGTGCGCGGCCGGGCCGTGGCCGGGGTGGTGGCGGCGGTCGGCGCCGGGGTGACCGGCCTCCGGCCCGGGGACGAGGTGTACGGCACCTGCGGCAGCGGGTCGTTCGCCGAGTACGCGACCGCGCGGCAGGACCGGCTGGCGGCGAAGCCGGCGAGCCTCTCGTTCGAGCAGGCCGCGGCGGTGCCGATCTCCGGCGTGACGGCGCTGCAGGCGGTCCG
Source organism: uncultured Actinomycetota bacterium (assembly GCA_963714145.1). Taxonomy (GTDB): domain Bacteria; phylum Actinomycetota; class Actinomycetes; order Mycobacteriales; family CADCTP01; genus JBBWZH01. The sequence continues at coordinate 3,285,447 of OY970235.1, forward strand.
CGACTGCGGCCAGGTGCAGCCGGGGCAGCGGGTGATGGTCATCGGCGCGGCCGGCGGGGTCGGGTCGTTCGCGCTGCAGATCGCCATCGGGCTCGGCGCCCGGGTGACCGGCGTGTGCGGCCCGGCAACGGCCGACCTGGTGCGGTCCCTCGGCGCCGACGAGGTCATCGACTACACCAGCGCGGAGATCGACCGCGACGGAGCACGGCATGACGTCGTCATCGACACCGCCGGAGACCGCCCGCTCAGCCTGCTGCGGCGGGCCCTGACCGCACGCGGCACGCTGGTGCTGGTCGGCGGCCGGTACTACCACGGTCGGCTGCTCGGCGGCTACGGCCGCCAGCTGCGGGCGCCCTTCGTCTCGATGTTCACCGGCCAGCGGCTGCGCAGCCTGGCCGGCCGGGAACGCGCGGCCGAACTCGACGACCTGAGCCGGCTGATCGAGTCCGGCACCGTCCGGCCGGTGATCGACCGCAGTTACCCGCTCACCGATGCCGCCGACGCGATGCGGCACCTCACCGCGGGCCACGCCGCCGGGAAGATCGTCGTCACGGTGTGACCGGTCCGGCCAGGGCGGCCCGCCGCGGCGCGGAGGCCAGCGCGGTGTGCAGCCACTTGGTCATGGTCACGGCATCCCAGACGGGGCGGCCGGTGCGGGCCTGGACGGCGACGGCGTACGGCGGCAGGTTGGCGCACTCCAGGACGAAGGCGCCGACCGACGGGTCGCGGTCCAGGACGCGGGCGCAGCGGTCGGTGACCTGGCGCCGTACCTCCGCCACGTCCAACGACGAACCGTTGCCGCCGACGATGCAGGGATAGAACGCCTCGCAGTCCTCCAGGCCGGTCAGCACCACCCGGGCCTGCTCGGGTGCGCTGACGCCGGCGCCGGTCAGGTGTCGACCGGTCAGCGTGGCCGCGTTCGCGGTGACCACGCAGACCCGGGCCGAGCCGGGCAACGACCGCAGCACCATCGGGATCTGCATCAGGCTGGAGCTGAGCAGCGGCACCGGGAGGGCCGCGGCCAGTTCCGGCTGCAGGATGGCGAGGAACCCGCAGGTCGTCACGACCCCCGCGGCGCCGCGGTCGACCAGCCGCCGGGCGGCCGCGACGAACCGGTCCAGCAGCCCGGCGGATTCCTGCTCGACCACCGACGCCGCGGTGGCGCCGGGCACCATCTCGTACAGCACCGGGAAGCCGAAGGTGCGCGGGTTGCCCACGTCGCCCAGCGGGCGGGGTATCCGCGCGTCGAGCATCAGCACCCCGATGGCGGTGTCCAGCATGCGTTCGGCCCTCCGGGTCGCGAGGTCAGTAGTCGAGGACGGAGTGCAGGAACGCGCGGGTCCGCGGCGACCGCGGCGCCGAGAACACGGTCGCCGGCGGCCCTTCCTCGACCACCTCGCCGTGGTCGAACATCACGACCCGGTCGGAGATCTCCCGGGCGAACCGCATCTCGTGGGTGACGATCAGGGTGGTGATATCGGTCTCGGTGGTCAGCGTGCGGACGACTTCGAGAACCTCGCCGATGAGCTCCGGGTCCAGCGCGGAGGTGATCTCGTCCAGCAGCAGGATCCTCGGCCGCAGTGTCAGGGCGCGGGCGATGGCGACCCGCTGCTGCTGGCCGCCGGACAGCTCGCCCGGGTAGGCGCCGGCCTTCGCGGCGAGCCCGACCAGGCCGAGGTGTTCCCGGGCCAGCCCGGCGGCGTCCGATTTGGACAGTCCGAGCACGCTGCGCGGGGCCAGCGTCAGGTTGTCCAGCACGGTCATGTGCGGGAAGAGGTTGAAGTGCTGGAAGACCATGCCCAGCGCCCGGGCCTGCCGGCGGGCCTGGGCCGGCGGCAGCGGCCTGCGGCCGGCCGGGTCGGCGTACACGATGCTGGTGCCGAAGATCCGGATGTCGCCGCCGGTCGGGCGGTCGAGCAGCATCGCCAGCCGCAGCACGGTGGTCTTGCCCGACCCGCTCGGGCCGATCAGCGTGACCGTCTCCCCCGGCCGGACGGACAGGATGAAGCCGTTCAGGACGACCGCGTCGCCGAACCGCTTGGTCACCGCGTCGAACTCGACCGCCGGGACGGTCGCCACCCCCGCCGTCCCGGCCGGATCGGCCGCCGGCTCCATCGGCTCGCCCCGGTCACCCGCCGGCCCGGCCGCCGGCCGCGCCGGGCCGGCCTGCCCGGCCGTCACTGCCGCGGGCAGCGTTGTCGGGTCAGAATCCGCCACGCGTCACTCTCCGTTCGACCCGCCGGATGATCCAGACCGACGGCAGGTTCAGCAGCAGGTAGAGCAGCCCGGCGAGGGTGAACGGCTCCAGGTAGCGGAACGACTCGTAGCCGGCGACCTGGGCGTTGGTGAGCAGCACCGGGACGCCGATGGCGAACAGCAGCGCCGTCTGCTTGTAGAGGATCACGATGTAGTTGGCCAGCGCCCCGACGTTGGCCCGCAGCACGGTGGGCAGCACGACCCGGGCCCAGGTCACCCGGGTCGGCAGGCCCAGCGCGGCGGCGGCGTCCCAGGTCGTGCCGGGCACGCTGGCCAGCCCGCCGCGGTACACCTCGGAGCAGTACGCCGCGTAGACCGCGCCGAGCACGACCACGCCGGTCAGGAACGCCGACGGCCGCAGCCCGGCACCGGGCAGCCCGTAGAACGCGAAGAACAGCAGCACCAGGATGGGCACGCCGCGGGTGACCTCGACGAGCACCCGCAGGCAGACCTGGGCGACCCGGGGGCCGGTCCACCCGGCCACCGCGATCAGCAGCCCGCCGAGCAGCGCGATCGTCCCGCTCAGCACGGTGACCAGAAACGTCTGCCCGACGCCGCGCAGCAGGGTGGGCATGATCTGCCAGGCGTACGCCCAGTCCCAGCTCATGCCCGGCCCTGCCGGACCAGGGCCGCCCGCCGGGCCGGCCGGCCCGGCGCCGGGGCGCGGCGGCGGGCCCGGCTGATCGGCAGGGCGTACTCGACGGCCCGGAACGCCAGCGCGACCACGCCGGACAGCGCGAGGTAGCAGCCGGCGAGCAGGAGGTAGACCGGGACCGTCTGGTTGGTCTGCACCCGCACCGTGTTCCCCCAGTAGAGCAGGTCCTGCACCGAGACGAAGCTGACCACCGAGGTCCACTTGGCCAGGTCGACGGCGAGGCTGCCGAACGCCGGCACGATCTGGCCGAGCGCCTGCGGCAGGATCACCCGGGCGAGCGCGACCCGGCGCGGCAGCCCGAGCGTATGGCAGGCGTCGCGCTGTCCACTCGGGACGGCGAGCAGTCCACTTCGGACGATCTCGGCGCCGTAGGCGCCGCCGTTGAGGCTGAGCACCAGCACCGCGGCGACGGTGGGCGGCAGCCGCGGCGCGCCCTGGATCGACGGCAGCGCGTAGTACACCCAGAACAGCTGCACCAGCACGGACGTGCCGCGCAGGAACTCGACCGCGCCGCCGCTGGCCGCCCGGGCCGGGGTGTTGCGCCCGGCCCGCAGGGTGCCGAGCAGTATCGCGACGGTGGCGGCGCCGAGGATGCTGGCGCCGGCGATCTCGGCGGTGGTCAGCAGGCCGGCCGCCAGCTTCGGCAGGTACGGCCCCAGTTCGTCCACAGTGGACACGTCAGCCACGGTCACCTATTCACACGAGCTCGCGATGTCGGCCCGGGTGGCGGTCTTCAGCAGGTCGCCGTTGGTGAAACCGTTCTGGGCGTAGAGCCGGGTCAGCGTGCCGTCCTGCCGGAGCTGGGTCAGCACCTTGTCGAACTCGTCCCGGGCGGCGCGGTCGGCCGGCCGGAACCCGATCCCGACCCCGGACAGCTTCGAGGCCTCGTCGACCAGGATGTCGATCGGCGCGGCCTTGTCCTTCTGCGCCTGCAGGGTGAACTGGCCGGCGGCGAACGCGTCGGCCCGGCCGCTGGTCACCGCGGTGATGCCGGTCTGCGAGTCCGGCACCGCGACCAGCTGGCTCTGCCTGACCCCCTGCGCCAGCGCGAAACTCTGCTGGCTCGACCCACTGAACACGGCCAGCCGCAGCGCCGGGTCACCGGTGATCGACCGGTAGTCGACGAGCTTCTTCGGGTTGCCGACCGGGACGCCCAGCGCCTCGTGCTGCACGGACAGCGGCTGGGAGAAGAGGATCACCTTGCACCGGGCCGCGGTGATGTTCAGCCCGCCCGGCAGCAGGTCGTACTGCCCGGCCTGCAGCGCCGGGATCATCGCGTCGTAGGTGGTGGCGGTCGCCTTCAGCTGGCCCACGCCGAGCTGCTTGAGCACCCGCCCGGTCACGTCCACCAGGTAGCCGGACGGCTGCCCGTCGGCCGAGATCGTCGCGAACGGCGGCGTCTGGGCCAGCGGAACCCGGGCGAGCCCGGCCTTCCGCATCGACTCCAGCAGGTCACCCGAGCCGGCCCCGGACGAGCAGGCGGTGGCCAGCAGGGCGGCGGCGGTGGCGGCGGCCAGCACGGCGGCGTATCTAGTCATGACGTTCTCCCGGTGACGCTGTGGAGGGGGCGGGGGCAGCCAGCCGGCGGCGCAACTCGGCCCGCTGGATCTTGTTGGTGACCGACCTTGGCAGCTCGGTGACGAACTCCACCTGCCGCGGGTAGGCGAACAGCGCGTAGGTCCGCCGGACGTGGTCCTGCAGGTCGGCGACCAGCGTCGGACCGGGCGACGCACCAGGCGCCGGGACCACGAACGCGTGCACGACGTGGCCGCGCTCGCGGTCCGGCGCGCCGACCACGGCCGACGCGCTCACCGCGGGGTGGCTGTCCAGCGCCGCCTCCACCTCGTACGGACCGATGCGGTAGCCGGCCGAGATGATCACGTCGTCGTCCCGGCCGAGGTACCAGAAGTAGCCGTCCTCGTCGACCCGCGCGAGATCACGGGTGTGCCACCACTCGCCGCCGAAGGTCGCGGCGCTGGCCTGCGGCCGGTTCCAGTAGCCCAGCGGGTACTGCGGGTTGGTCCGGGCCCGCAGGCACACCTCGCCCGGTGTGCCGGCCGGCACCGGCCGCTCGTCCGGGCCCAGCACGGCGACCTGCCAGCCCGGTGTCGGGGTGCCCATCGACCCGGGCTTGACCGGCACCCCGGGCCGGTTGGAGACCAGCGGGAACGACTCGGTGCAGCCGTAGTAGTCCAGCAGCGTCACCCCGAACTGGCCGCGGAACCAGTCGATGAGGTCGGCCGCCAGCGGTTCGCTCGAGCTGCACGCGACCCGCAGCCGCAGCGGTATCCGCGCGCCGGCGTCCGGGCAGGTGTCCCGCAGCCGGCGGATCGCGGTCGGGTTCAGCAGCGTGTTCGTGACCCCGTGCGCGGCCATCGCGGTGAACAGCGCCACCGGGTCGAACCGGGGGGCGCCGTGGTAGACGAACTGGATCGCGCCCAGCCGCCACGGGCCGAACACCTTCGTCAGCGACCAGGCCCAGTCCCCGGTGCCGTGGTAGACCTCGCCCGGCCGCAGGTCGTGGCAGACCTCGAACTCGTTGTGGCCCAGCAGCACCCGGTGCGCGTGCACGATGCCCTTGGCCGGCCCGCTGGTACCGGACGTGTAGTAGATCTGGGCCGGTTCGTCCGCGCTGGTCGGCACCGGGTCGAAGGTGTCGGGCAGGCCGGTGAGCAGGTCGCCGGTCAGCTCCACCACGGTCGTCCGGGTGCCGGCCGCGGCGGCCCGGATCCGCGGCGCCGCGGCCGGGTCGGTCACCACCACCGCCGGGGCGCAGTCGCCGATCCGGTAGGCGAACGCGTCCTGCCGCCAGAGCGGGGACATCACGACCACCACCCCGCCGGCCAGCAGCACGCCGAGGGTGATCGCGGCCGTCTCCGGCAGCGGCGGCAGCACCACCGCGACCCGGTCGCCGCGGCCGACCCCGAGCCGGCGCAGCAGGTGCGCGGCCCGGCCGGTCAGCGCGGCCAGCTCGGCCCAGCCGACGGTCCGGACCTCGCCACGGTGGTCGGCCCACACCATCGCGACCTGCGCGGGGTCCCGGCCGGCCAGCACGTCCGCGGCGAGGTTGTACGTCGCCGGCACCTGCCACGGCGGCGGATACCCGCCGGTCATTGTGCCGCCCCGATCCAGGTTCCGGGCGGGCCTGCCGGGCGGGTGAGGAAGTCGTGCATGCCGGACTGGGGTTCGCCGCTGGCGTAGGCGTCGCGGTGCCAGCCGCGGGCCGCCGCGAACGCCTGCCGGAGCCCGGGTTCGGTCAGCTCGCGCAGCCAGGCCTTGGTCGCCGCGACCGCGCCCGGCGGCTGCGCGGCCAGCTCGCGGGCGATCGCCAGCGCGGTCGGCAACACCGCGTCCGGCGGCACCAGCCGGTGCACCAGGCCGAGCCGGTGCGCCTCGGTGCCGTCCAGCAGCCGGCCGGTCAGCACCAGTTCAGTGGTCCGGGACAGCCCGAGGTGCTGGCCGATGATCCAGGTTCCGGTGATGGACGGGATGCCGTGCCGCACTTCCGGCTGCCCGAGGCCGACCCCGGGATGAGCCACCCGGATGTCGGCGAGCAGCGCGACCTGGAAGCCGGAACCGGCGGCCACCCCGTTCAGCGCGGCCACCGTCGGCTTGGCCAGGCCGCGGACCGCGTCGTACAGGTCGGCGCAGTTGTCCAGCCAGGTCTCGACCCGCGCCGGGTCGGCCGGGTCGAACCCGGCGGTCTCGGTCAGGTCCTGGCCGGCGCACCAGCCGGTGCCGGCGCCGGTCAGCACCAGCGCCCGCACCTGCGCATCCGCGGCCAGCGCGTGCAGCAGGCGGGTCAGCGCCGCCCGGTCGCGCTGGGTCCAGGCGTTCAGCCGGGCCGGCCGGTTGAGCGTCACGACGGCCACCTCCTGCTCGCGGCGGGTGAGCAGGTAGTGGTCGTCGTCGCGGGGTTCAGGCACCGGCCAAGTAGCGGGCCAACCGGCCGCCGGCGTCCAAGTCCAATCTCCCCGGCACGATTCCGGAGCGGTATCGTCCCAGGCCGTGGACGTACGGCACCTGCGCTACTTCGTCGCCGTCGCCGAGGAGCTGCACTTCGGGCACGCCGCGCTGCGGTTGCACATGACCCAGCCGCCGCTGTCCAAGCGGATCGCCGACCTGGAGCGCGAACTCGGGATCAGGCTGTTCGACCGGTCCCCGCGCGGCGTCGCGCTCACCGGGCACGGGACCCGGCTGCTGCCGCACGCCCGCCGGGCCGTCGCCGCCTTCGACGTGGCCGCCGCGGCCATGCGCCGGCCGGCCCGGTCGGCGGCCCGCCGGCTGCTGGTCGCCTTCCCCGCGGACACCTCCCGGGCGGTGATCACCGAGGTGTCCCGGTGCCTGCGCGAGACCGGACAGGACATCCAGGTGCTGGAGGCCACCACCGCCGAGCAGCACGACCTGCTCCTCGACAGCCGGATCGACCTCGGCGTGCTGCGGCACCCGTACCCGGCGGCCGGCCTCTGGTCGTCGCGACCGCTGCGGCGGCCGATCGGCGTGATCATGCCGGCGGACCATCCACTGGCCGCCCGGCCGGCGCTGCGGCTGACCAGCCTGCGCGGCCGGACGCTGGTGATGTTCCCGCGGGAGATGGCCCCCGGGCTGTACGACGAGACGCTGGCCATCTGCCGCCGCAACGGCTACCTACCCCGCCACATCGAGCACGCGTCCCGGCTGGTGGACGGTCTGCTCGTCGCCGACAACGCGGTCAGCTTCAACACCCCGGACGCGGCCGCCCGCTGGCCCGGCCTGGTCTGGCGGCCGCTGGTGGATGAGCCGCTGCACTGGCGCACCTCGGCCGTCTGCCGCCGGGTGGACCGCGACGACACGATCCGCGCCGCGGTCCCGGTGCTGCTGCGCGCGCTGCGCGCGCACGACAGCTGGCTGCCGGCGCCGCGCCCGGAGCCCTGACCGGCCGGCCGGCCGCCGGTGGTGCCGCGGGTTCAGACGGTGATGACGAGCTTCCCCTGGGCGTGGCCGGTGCCGAGGTAGCGCAGCGCGTCCGGGACCTCGGGCAACGGGTAGCTGCGCTCGATCAGCGGGGTCACCGATCCGGCCGCCAGGAGCTCGCCGACCAGGACCAGGTCGTCCCGGCTGTTCCTGGTCAGCATGCCGACCATCCGCCGGCTGCTGAACCGACCTGCCGCGAGCACCTTGACCAGGTCGCCGGCCGGGCCGATCCAGCGGTTGTGCTTGGGCCCGCTGATCACGACCAGGGTTCCGGTGCGGGTCAGCGCGCGCTTGCGGTCGGCGATGGAACGGTTCCCGGCGACGTCCAGGATCAGGTCGTACTGCTGCCCGCCGCGGGCGAAATCCTCGCGGGTGTAGTCGATGACCTGGTCCGCGCCGAGAGCCCGGACCGCGGCCAGGTTCCGCGGGCTGCACACGCCGGTGACGTCCGCCCCGAACGTCTTCGCGAGCTGTACGGCGAACGTGCCCACCCCGCCGGACGCGCCGTTGACCAGGACCCGCTGCCCCGGCTGCAGCCGGCCCCGGCTACGCAGCGCCTGCAGGGCGGTGAGCGCCGCCATCGGCACCGCCGCCGCCTGTTCGAAGGTCAGGTTGGCCGGCTTGCGGGCCATCTTGGCCGCCGGGGCGCTCAGGTACTCGGCGAATGCGCCCGGGCGCATGCCGAACACCTCGTCGCCGGGCCGGAACTCGGTGACCTTCGCGCCGACCGCCGCCACCTCGCCGGCGACGTCGATGCCGGGTACCGCCTGCTTCGGCGCCCGCAGCCCGGCCCCCAGGCGCATCAGGTACGGCGTGCCGGTCACGAAATGCCAGTCGTACGGGTTGACCGACGCCGCCCGGACCTGGATCAGGATCTCGTCGTCCTTGGCCACCGGCCGGTCGACGTCGGCGAATTCCAGCACATCAGGTCGGCCGTACCGGTGCTGCACAATTGCCTTCATTGTCGTCCTTCGTCCGCGGTGATGGTGCGCCCAGCCTGCCGGACGGGCCAGCGGCCGACGTCCGGCCGGCGGCGGCACCGGGGCTGCTCCCCCGGTGGTAGCCGGGCGGGTCGGCTACGCCCGGCGGAGTAGGCGGGCGGCCCCGCGGACGGCGGTACCTGGTCGCGCCGGCCCGAGGTCCGGCCGGCGCTGCCGCCCGGCGGCGGACGCCATCGGGGCGCCCGGTCCCTTACGGTGCTGGCATGACCGGCTCCACGCCGCGGCCGGACGTCCCCGGCGCCTCCCGCGCCACCGGGGCTGCCGACGCCGCCAGCGCTTCCGGGGCTGCCGGGGGTGCCGGCGCTGCCGGGACTGCCAGCGGCGCCGGGACTGCCGGCGCTGCCGGCGGCGCCGGGACTGCCGGCGCTGCCGGCGGCGCCGGGACTGCCGGGACTGCCGGCGCTGCCGGGGGTGCCGGGGGTGCCGGGGCCGCCCGGGCCTTCGAGGGTGCCGGAGCATCCGGGGCCGCCGGAGCATCCGGAGGTACCGAAGCATCCGGAGGTACCGGAGCTTCCGGGGTTACCGGGCGGCCGGACCGCGGGGACAAGCCGGGGCTGGCGGTGCTGACCGCGCTGGTGCAGACCCTCGGTACCAGCATCGCCAGCCGCGGCGAGGCGCCGAACCTGAACGTGCTCGGGTATGTGCTGCTGGTCGTGAGCGGGCTGGCGCTGTCCGACCGGCACCGCTCCCCGCGCACCACGCTGCTGGTCGTCGCCGTGCCGACGGTGGCGTACCACGTGCTGCACTACCCGCACGGGCCGACCTTCCTGGGCCTGATCGTCGCCGCGGCGGCGGCGGCGCGGGCCGGCCATCGCGGCATGGTCTGGGCGACCATGATCGCCTCGTACATCGCCTGGGTCGTGCTCAGCGGCGCCACCCGCGGCCAGGCGCTGGCGGTCGCCGGGTTGGCCGTCGGGGTGGCGCTGCTCACCGGCTTCGCGCTGTTCGCGGGGCAGCAGATCAGCCAGATGGTGCAGGAGCAGCGCCGGCTGGCCGACGAGCGGAAACGCCGGCAGGCCAGCGACGAGCGGCTGCGCATCGCCCAGGAACTGCACGACGTACTCGGCCACCACCTGTCGCTGATCAACGTCCGGGCCGGGGTGGGGCTGCACCTGATGGACCGCCAGCCCGACCAGGCCCGGGCCGCGCTCGACACCATCAAGCAGGCCAGCGCCGAGGCGCTGCGGGAGGTCCAGTCGGTGCTGAACGCGCTCTACCCGTCCGGCGAGGCCGCGCCGCGCGCCCCCGCCCCCGGGCTGGACCGGCTCGACGACCTGACGGTCGACGCCGGCCTACCGGTCCGCACCACGATCAGCGGCACCGGCCGGCCGCTGCCGGCCGAGATCGACCGCGCCGCCTACCGGATCGTCCAGGAAGCGCTCACGAACGTGCGCCGGCACGCCGGCCCGGGGGCCACCGCCAGCATCACGATCGAGTACCAGCCGGAGGAGTTGACCGTGCAGATCACCGACGACGGCGGCGCGCACGGTCCGGTCACCGCGCCGGTGGCGGCGGGCAACGGCATCAGCGGCATGCGGGAACGCGCCGCCGCCCTGGGCGGCGCGCTGACCGCCCAGCCACTGCTCGAAGGCGGCTGGCAGGTACGCGGCCGGCTCCCCCTCCCCCCGCCGGACCCGGCCGACCCGGCCGACCGACCCGACCCGGCCAGCCCGGCCGACCCGGCCAGCCCGCCGGTACCCGGCGGCGCTGCCGAGGCGCCCCGATCCGACCGCGGGACCGGGGCGGGTGGGGCGCGATGATCCGGGTGGTGCTGGCCGACGACCAGGCGCTGGTACGGGCCGGTTTCCGGGCGCTGCTGGACGCGGAGCCGGACATCGAGGTGGTGGGCGAGGCCGGCGACGGCGCGCACGCCGTCGCGCTGGCCCGCCAGACCCGGCCCGACGTCATGCTGATGGACATCCGGATGCCCGGCCTGGACGGCCTGGCCGCGACCCGGCAGATCGCCACCGACCCGGCGCTGTCCGGAGTCCGGATCGTCGTCCTCACCACGTTCGAGCTGGACGAGTACGTCGCCGAGGCGCTGCGCGCCGGCGCGGCCGGTTTCCTGGTCAAGAACACCGAGCCGGCCGAACTGATCCGCGGCGTCCGGGTGGTCGCGGCCGGCGAGGGCCTGCTGTCCCCGAGCATCACCCGGCGGGTGATCGAGCGGTTCGCCGCCCAGACCGCCAGCCCGGCCCCGCCCCCGCAACTGGCCGACCTCACCAGCCGGGAACGCGAGGTGGTCGCGCTGGCCGGCGCCGGCCTGTCCAACGACGAGATCGCCGCCCGGCTGGTGGTCAGCCCGGCCACCGCCAAGACCCACGTATCCCGCGCAATGATCAAACTAGGCGCCCGGGACCGCGCCCAACTGGTCGTCTTCGCCTACGAAGCCGGCCTGGTCCGCCCCAACTGGCTGCCGTAACGACCACCAGACACAAAAAGATGGCTTGCGTTTTTTTCGAATACCCGTAGCCTACCTGTCATGACGAGTGTCCTGCGCGAGCGGACCGTGTTGCCGCCGGAGGAGCTCACCAGCCTGACCGTGGTGGCTCGGATGCTGGTCGACACGGGCCCGGCGCGAGCCCGGCTGGTGGGGCCGGACGGTTCGCAGATCGATGTGCCCGACGAGTTGTACGGCGTCCTCCGGGACGTCGTTACGGCTCTCTCCCAGGGGTTGGCGGTCACGATCGTCCCGCACAACACGATGCTCACCACTCAGGAAGCAGCCGACCTGCTCAACGTGTCCCGGCCGACCCTGGTGCGCCTGCTCACCGACGGCGAGATCCCGTACGCCATGCGCGGTCGGCATCGCCGGGTCCTGCTCCGCGACATCCTCGACTACCAGAACCGCACCCGCCACGAACGCCGTGACACCCTCGACCGGATGGCCGCCGAGGGCGAGGAAGCCGGCCTGTACAACGCCACCGCCACCCCGCGCCCAACCAGGTGAGCGCCGCTCGTGGCCTTTCCAGCATTCCTCGACACCTGTGTCCTGTACCCGGCCTACCTCTGTGACACGCTGCTCCGGCTAGCTGACACAGACGGCTACCGTCCACTGTGGTCAGATGACGTACTCATCGAACTACGTCGCAACCTGGCCGAGCGAGGAATTCCGGCAGAGAAGGTGGATCATCGCGTCGACCAGATGCGCCGATCATTTCCCGACGCCCTGATCACCGGCTACGGCTCCCTTCTCGACAGGATGACCAACGACCCGAAGGACCGGCACGTCCTTGCCGCCGCGGTCCGGGCCAATGCCGAGGTGATCGTGACCTTCAACCTTGCGGACTTTCCTGAGCGAGCGCTGAAGCCCTTTGACATCACGGCAATCCACCCGGATGAGTTCCTGCTCGACCAACTGGACCTGTATCCGGTGCTGACAATTGAGGCGGTGCGGCAGCAGGCTGCCGCCTATCGTCGCGAGCCGACGACCATCGCGGGCGTCCTCGTCCGGCTGGACCGGGCCGGGGTACCACGGTTCGCCGCTGAACTGCGCCGGCAGCTGCCTTAGCCGGCCCGGGCTCCCGTGGGTCAGGGGGTCTGGAGGGCTACCAGCCAGGCGGGGTGGTCGGTGTGCCGCAGTGGGGTCGCGCGGGTGGACCGGACGGTGAAGTCGCCGGTGGCCAGGACGTGCTGGACGGCGCCGTCGCCCTTGCGCGACCAGCCGGACGGGACGCAGTCCTGCACGTCCGGGTCGCCGCCGTAGGCCAGGTTGAAGTCGCCGCCGACCACGGTCGGGGCGGCACCGCCCAGGGCCGCCTGCACGCCGGGAATGGCGGTGCCCAGCAGGTACCGGCACTGGGCCTTGGCGGTGCCGCCGCTGCCCGACTCCAGGTGCGTGGCGCAGGCGTAGTAGTTGCCGATCGCGTATGCGCAGACCCAGGCGCGCTGCTCGTCGCGGTCCGGGTTCTGGGTGGGGTAGATGCCGCCGCGGGTGGCCACCCCGGCCCAGTTGGCCGGCGCCACGTGCCCCATCAGCGCGATCCCGTACTGCTGCCCGTTCCGGCAGCGGTACGGCGCGTCCCGGCCCCGGTCCCAGGCCGGCTGGAAGTTCGCGAAGACCCGGTCGGCGGGCCAGGTCCGCTGCATGGCCGCCAGCAGGGCGCCGGCGCTGTCGCCCTGGCAGATCTCGTTCAGCGTGACCACGTCCGGCCGCTGCGTGCGGATCACCCTGGCGGCCTCCGGGACGGCCTGTCCGCCGGCGTAGCACGACGCGAACCCGCTGTTGCACAGGTTCAGCTGGAGCACCGAGAACGGCGACAGCCGCGGCCGGCTCGCCGGGCGTTCGGCCGCCGGTCCGGCGAGGTACTGGACGGCCCCGGAGTCGGGTCGAACCGCCGCCGACGACGCGGGTTGCGGGGCGGCCGGAGCGAGTACGACGGCGACCGCGGCCAGACCTACCAGCAGACCACCGGAGCGTGCGTTGCGCATGAGCAGATCTCCCTGCGGGTCGGCACGGAAGTCCTCGTCGCAGTGACCTTCGGCTGACCCGGCCGGCCGGATTCTCCCGGCGGCCGGCCCGGTGCCAGTGACACGATCGCGCCCGCAGCTGAACGGGAGACCGCCGCCGCGGCTACATCGCCGGGCCGTTGGTCGGCGCCGGAGTCGACACCGGGGCGGGGGCCTGGGCCGGGCGGATGCGGTTGTACTCGCGGTACAGCTCGATCCCGCAGACAGCCAGGATCAGCCCGGACATCGCCGCGATGACCGGGATGAGGTGCCGGTCGACGTCCGGGTCGGAGAAGATCGAGCCGTAGCGGGCGTGCCAGCCGAGCTGGCCGCCGATCAGGGCGGTCAGCGCGATCCGGGCCCACCGGGTGGCCGGGCGCCACCGCCCCTGCGCGGCGACCAGCAGGTGCAGGCCGATCGCGAGCACCAGCACCCCGACCAGCCACGGCATCCGCAACGGACCGGTGAACGAGTCGGTGTAGGCCAGCGTCCGGGCCGCGATCCGGCCGCCGGACAGCGCCCCGACCACCCGGCCGGGCGCCAGGTAGAGCACCAGCAGCGCCGCCCACAGCAACGCGAGCCCGACGCCGCCGACCCGGCTGGCCCGGTCCCGGACCCGGACCGGCCGCGGCACCCAGGCGAACGCGTCCGGCCGGCGGCGCAGGATGAGGTTCTTCACCGCGAACGCGATCACGAGCACGCCGAGCCAGCCGAGGAAGGCGACGGTGGCCTGCTGCGCCCGCTCGTTGTAGGTGTCCCCCGGGCCCGGCGAGGCGAGCAGCGAGATCACCGAGCCGCCGGCGATGGTGGCGACCAGGAAGCCCCACGTGTCGCTCGGTTCGATGATCGTGAACGGCCGGTAGTAGCGCACCGCGGCCTCTGCCGGGCGGCCGAAGCCGCGCAGCATCGCGACCGCCATGTCGGCGTCTGCCGGGCGGCCCTCGGCGTCCGCCCTGGCGCCCAGTTCGTCGGTGAGCAACGCGCGCAGTTCGAGAGCGACGTCGTTCCGCTTCCCGGGCGGCAGCCGCCGGGCCACGTCGTGCACGTAGCTGTCGATCACCTCGGAGGCGTCCATCGGATCTCCTCAATCCAGCAGCGTGTTCATGACGCCCACCTGGCGCCGCCAGCTCTCGCTCATCGCCTGGTAGAGCCGCTCCCCGGCCGGGCTGAGCCGGTAGTAGCGGCGCGGCGAGGCCCCGTCGGTGTTCCACGAGCTCTCCAGCGCGCCCTGCGCCTCCAGCCGCCGCAGCAGCGGATACAGCGTGCCTTCCTCGATCGGCATGCCGCCGGCCGCCAGCGCCTGCCGCAGCGAGTAGCCGTACTGCGGCGTGCGCAGCCGGGACAGCACCGCCAGCACCAGCACGCCGCGGCGGAGCTCCGCCTCCAGCTTCCCGAACCCGTCGGCATCCGTCACCATGCATCACCCCGTACTGTGCGCTACACAGTAGATCGCCACGCCGCCGCTCGGCAAGGCCGATCACCGCCCGCGCCCGCGCAGTGCGGCGACCGTGTGCACGGAACGGGTGCGGCGGCGCGTTGGCCTCGGTGCTACTGGTTCATCGGCGCGATGTGCGCGGCCCGGCGGCGGGGCCAGGTGGAACTCGACCGGGTCGGAGGTGGCAGGGATGGATTGGCGTTCCCTACCGGGTGGGGGTGGACGTGGGGCTGGACGTGGCCGATGACGGGATGTCGGCGATGGCACGCCAGCCGCTGGAGCGCCGTCCCTGCCCGATCGCGGCGGCGCTGGAGTTGGTCGGCGAGCGGTGGACGCTGGTCGCGATCCGGGAACTCGTCTACGGGGTGCACCGCTTCGACCAGATCGCCGCGTTCACCGGAGCCTCCCGCGACATCCTCACCGAGCGGCTGCGGAAGCTCGAACAGCTCGAGGTCATCGAGCGGCGCCGGTACTCCGACCGTCCGCCCCGGTACGAGTACCACCTCACCGACAAGGGCCTCGAACTCACGCCGGTGCTGATCGCGCTGGGCGAGTGGGGCACCAAGTGGGCGCGGCCGGCATACGCGACCACCTGGGTGCACGACTGCGGCAAGGTCGTCACGGTCGACCAGGTCTGCCGGGAGTGCGGCCGCCCGGTGTCGCGGGCGACCATCCGGGCGGTGCCGGCCGCCGACCGCGACCAGTAGCGCTGAGCCCGGCCCGGTCCGACGGCCCGCCGCGGCGCCGGCCGGCGCCGACCCGCGGCCGGGTCCACCTGGAGGTGTAGTCGGGTCGGGACGGGTTCAGCCCGTGGCCGCACGACCGGGCCGGGCGGCACGACCTAGCGTCCGGATGGTCAGTCCGCCGACCGTCACTCCAGCAGGGACCTCGCACCGATGATCGTTGCCCACGCACTCAGCAAGCGCTACGGCGACCGGGCCGCCGTCAGCGAGCTCAGCTTCACCGTCCGGCCCGGCCTGGTCACCGGGTTCCTCGGCCCGAACGGCGCCGGCAAGTCCACCACGATGCGGATGATCCTGGGCCTGACCGCCCCGACCACCGGGCGGGTCACGGTCAACGGCAAGCCGTACGCCGCGCACCGGGCGCCGCTGCACGAGGTCGGCGCGATGCTGGAGGCGCGGTCGATCCACCCCGGCCGGTCCGCGGTCAACCACCTGCGCTGCCTGGCCGCGAGCACCGGCATCCCGCGCCGCCGGGTGGACGAGGTGATCGACCTCGTCGGGCTGCGGCCGGTCGCCGGGAAACGGGCCGGCACCTTCTCGCTCGGGATGAGCCAGCGGCTGGGCATCGCCAGCGCGCTGCTCGGCGACCCGGCCACCGTCATCCTGGACGAGCCGGTGAACGGCCTTGACCCGGAAGGCATCCGCTGGATCCGCGGCCTGCTCAAGAGTCTGGCCGGCGACGGCCGCACGGTCCTGGTCTCGTCGCACCTGATGAGCGAGATGGCGTTGACCGCAGACCACCTGATCGTGATCGGACGCGGCCGCCTGATCGCCGACGCCTCGGTCACCGACCTCACCCGCGGCGCCGCCCGCGCCCGCGTCTTCGTCCGGACGGACCAGGCCGAGCGGCTGGCCGCGCTGCTGACCGCAACGGCCGCTCCGGCCGCTCCAGTCCGCGGCGGCGGCCCGGCCGGGGCGGGCGTGGCGGTGGCGTCGGTCGGGGCGGGGTGCCTGGAGGTGACCGGGGTGAGCAGCGAACGGATCGGCCGGATCGCCGCGGACAACCGGGTCGCGCTCGCCGAACTGACCCCGCGGCAGGCTTCCCTGGAGGAGGCCTTCATGGCGCTGACCGGCGACACGGTCGACTACCAGTCCCCCGCGCCCGTCCTGGTCGACGGGCGGGCGGTGTGACGGCCGACGCCCTTCCCGGCCGGGCCGGCCTGGCCGGCCGGGGCGCGGCCGGTGCCGGGCAGGTGACCGCGGCGCGGGTGGTGTACTCGGAGTGGGTCCGGTTGCGGACGCTGCGGTCGACGTTCGTCACGCTGGCCGCCGCGCTCGTCGCGATGATCGGGTCGAGCCTGCTGTTCACCGGCCTGACCGCGAGCCGGTGGTCCGAGGCCGGGCCGGCCGAGCAGGCCGGCTTCGACCCGAGCGCGCTCAGCCTGATCGGGTTCTTCCTGGCCCAGCTCGCGGTCGGGGTGCTGGGCGTGCTCGTGGTGACCGGCGAGTACTCGACCGGCATGATCCACGCCACGCTCTGCGCCGTACCGCGCCGGCTGCCGGTGCTGTGGGCCCGGGCCGCGGTGTACTCGGCGGTGATCTGGGTGCTGATGACCGCCGCCGCGCTGGCGGCCTTCCTGGCCGGCCAGGTCGTTCTGTCCACTCAGGACATCGGAGTGTCGCTTTCGGACCCCGGAGTCACCCGCGCCGTGTTCGGCACCGGCCTGTACCTGACCGTCGTGGCGGTGCTGAGCGTCGGGATCGGCATGCTGCTGCGGAACACGGCCGGCGCGACGGCCAGTGTCATCGCGCTGCTGGTCGTGGTGCCGGGGCTCGCCGACGCCCTGCCGGTGTCCTGGGCCTACCGCGTCAGCCCCTACCTGCCCAGCAATGCCGGCCACGCGCTCGCCATCCGGGCACCCGGCCCGCATACATTGGCTCCGTGGACCGGCTTCATGGTCTTCTGCCTGTACGCGGCCGCGGCCCTCGCGGCGGCCGCGCTGACGCTGCGCCGCCGGGACGCGTAGTGCCCGGCGCGGCACCGTCCACAGTCGAGGCTGGAGCCGGGCCGGGGCCGCCGGCCCCGGCCGGTCCGCCGGTGGCGTCCACAATGGACAGCGGCGCCGGCCGGACGGCGGGGCGCCGGCTGGGTCGGGCGGTCCGGCGGGTGCGGGTGGCGCCGGTGCTGGTGGACGCGCTGCTGGTAGGCGCGCTGTTCGTGGCCACCGGGTCGCTGGTCGGGCCGGATCTGGTCGAGCATCCGTGGCAGCTCGGGCTGCAGGCCGGGCTGCTGCTGCCGCTGCTGTGCCGGCGGCGGGCGCCGCTGCTGGTGTTCGGCGCGGTGGCCGCGGTGGCGTTCGTCCAGTTGCTCGCGGACGTCCGGCTGCCGGCCGACGCCGGCCTGCTGGTCGCGCTCTACACGGTGGCCGCGCGCCGGAGCCTGCGCTGGGTGCTGCTGGCCGGCGCGGTGCTGGAAGCGGGGATCCTGCTGTACTCGGTGCACTGGCCCACCGAGGGCAGCGGGCACCTGATCGCCGCGGCCAGCCTGACCGCGACCGCCGTCGCCGCGGCCGTCCTGGGCACGAACATGCGGACCCGGCGGGCCTACCTGGCGACGCTGGAGGACCGCACGCTCCAGCTGGAACACGAGCGCGACCAACAGGCCCAGCTCGCGGCCGCGGCCGAGCGGGCCCACATCGCCCGGGAGATGCACGACATCGTCAGCCACAACCTGTCGGTGATGGTCGCGCTGGCCGACGGCGCGGTGTTCGCCCAGGATCGCGCGCCGGCGCAGGCCGCCGCCGCGATGCGCCAGATCGCCGGCACCGGACGGCAGGCGCTCACCGACATGCGCCGCCTGCTCGGCGTGCTGCGCGCCGACGAGCCGGACGCGCTGCGCCACCCGATGCCCGGCCTGGCGCAGCTGGCGCCGCTGGCCGGGCAGGTCCGCGCGGCCGGCCTGCCGACCAGCCTGCAGCTGACCGGCGACCCGTCGGCCGTCCCCGCCGCCGCCCAGCTCACCGCGTACCGCCTGGTGCAGGAGGCGCTGACCAACACGCTGAAGCACGCCCCGGCCGGCACCAGCGCCGCGGTCCGGGTGCACTGCGGTCGGCGGTCGGTCACGGTCGAGGTCACCGACGACGGACACCCGCTGCCGGCGGTCGACCCGCTGCCAGGTCACGGCATCGCCGGCATGCGGGAGCGGGTCGCCGCGTACGGCGGCACGCTCACCGCCGGCCCCGGCACCGGCGGATGGCAGGTCGCCGCCCGGCTGAACCTCGGCCCCACACCAGATCCCAGCCCGGCACCCGAGCCCGACCCGGCACGCGACCCCGGCCCGGCACGCGACCCCGGTGCGGCACCCGGCCCCCGCCCGGGAGCCGAGCCGAGTGCGGCAGCAGACCCCGGTGCGGCGCCCGACCCCGGCCCGGCAGCAGGATCGGGGCCGATGCCGGGATCCGGTCCGGCCGGGGGCGGCGACCGGTGACGATCCGGGTCCTGCTGGTGGACGACGAACCGCTGCTGCGGATGGCGTTCACGATGGTGCTGGGGGCGCAGCCGGACATGCGGACCGTCGGCGAGGCGGCCGACGGCGCCGAGGCGATCAGGCTGGCCCGCCAGCTCACCCCGGACGTCGTCCTGATGGACGTGCGGATGCCCGGTACCGACGGCATCGAGGCGACCAGCCGGATAGTCCGGGACAGCCCCGGCACGAGGGTGCTGATCCTGACCACGTTCGACCTGGACGAGTACGCCTTCGCCGGGCTCAAGGCCGGCGCCTCCGGTTTCCTGCTGAAGAACGCGCAACCCGAGGAACTGCTCGGCGCGATCCGCAGCGTCGCGGCCGGCGACGCGATGGTCTCGCCCCGGATCACCCGCCGCCTGCTGGAGAACTTCGCCCAGCACCTGCCCACCGAGGCCGCGGCCCCGGACGAACGGCTGGACCGGCTCACCGCCCGCGAACGCGACGTGCTGATCGCGGTGGCCCGCGGCTTGTCGAACACCGAGATCGCCGCGGAGCTGCACCTCGCCGAGGCCACCGTCAAGACCCACCTGAGCCGCATCCTGCACAAGCTGCAACTCCGCGACCGGGTCCAGGCAGTCGTCTTCGCCTACGAGACCCGCCTCGTCCGCCCGGCCTGACCTAGCAGCCGAGCCGACGACCAAAGCTGATTCTGAGGCGATCCCGATGCGACAGCGGACGGCGAGATCGTCTGGCGGAAGCAGAGCACGCTCTGGGGCGCCAGCCTAGGCTCGAGCACCGGTACCCAGTGCCCGCTGCGGTTCCCCGGTCAGCAGCACGACGCCGAAACTGGCCTGCACTACAACGTCTTCCGGTACTACGACCCGGCGACCGCGCGCTATCTCACGGCGGATCCGCTCGGGCTGGGCGGCGGACCCGGCCCGTACAGCTATGTCGCCAACCCACTCGTCCTACTGGACCCGCTCGGGCTCTCCTGCACCGAGCACGCGAACCTGCTGCAGGCGATGCGCGACCTGCTGCGCCGCCGGGGCGGGTTCGCCGACCACGGCGCCCCGGTGATCCTCGACGAGAACCTCTCGGCCCGTGGGTTCGCGGATGCGCTGCGCGCCCGCGGCTTCAACCTGCGCAGCGTCGAGGAGGTCTTCGGCCGGCGCGGCATCCTCGACCCGGACATCAACCAGTACGCCGAACAGATCGGCGCCCGGGTGCTGACGATGGACCGCGGCCGGCAACTCGACGGCGGCTTCGGCCGGCTGGCCGTCCAGGTGGACGCCCGGGCCGCCCGCAGCACCCAAGCGCTCGCCCGGCTGCTCGAGCAGGCGCTAACCTGACCCGGTCCTTCTGCACGGCGGGAGCTCGTGTGACCGACCCAGCGAACGAACCACCCGGCGAGGACGAGTCGGACTGGCGGATCCTCGCCGCCCAGGGGGATTCCCGGATCGACCTGTCCGGCCACGGCGTCTTCGACGAGGTAGTGGTCGACCAATGGCTGCACGTCGAGAAGATGGACCTCGGTACCTGGTGGATGCGCATCGGTGACGCGCGCGTCACCGTGACAGTCACCGCCGGCGCCGACCCCCGTGTTGACGTCGAGCGCGGGACATACGCCGAGACCAACGGCAGCACGACCGACGCGCCCCCGGCGGAGCCGACCGGCGCCGGGCCGGGGCAGCCGCTCCGCCCGGCTTGAGGCCGTGGCGGCCGGGTCCGGGCGGCCTGGGAACATGGAATGGTGCGCTCACTGATCAGCCAGGTTGAGGACGGGGTGTCCGCCGCGATCGGCCGGGTCCGGCCGGAGTTCGCCGACGCCGACCCGGTCGTCCGGCGATCCGAGCACGCCGATTTCCAGTCCAACGCGGCGCTGGCGCTGGCCAAGCGGGCCCGTTCCCGGCCGGCCGACCTGGCCACCGCGCTGGCCGGGGCACTGCGTGCGGACGCCGGCACGCCGGTGGCCGAGGTGACCGTCTCCGGGCCGGGCTTCCTCAACCTGACCGTGTCGAGCTCGGCTGTCTGGGCGCAGGCGGCGGCCCGGCTGGCCAGCCCGCGGCTCGGCGTCGGCACGCCCGAGCAGGGCCGCCGCACGGTGATCGACTACTCGGCGCCGAACATCGCCAAGGAGATGCACGTCGGTCACCTGCGTACCACGATCATCGGGGACGCGCTGGCCCGGCTGCTCGGTTTCCTCGGCGCCGACGTCATCCGGCAGAACCACCTCGGCGACTGGGGCACCCAGTTCGGCATGCTGATCCAGTACCTGGACGAGCACCCGGACGCGACCTGGCACCACGACCAGCTCGCCGCGGGCACCTCGACCGTCTCCGCGCTGGACGGCCTCTACCGGGCGGCCCGGGCCACGTTCGACGCCGACCCCGCGTTCGCCGATCGGGCCCGGGCCCGGGTGGTCGCGTTGCAGGCCGGCGACGAGGCCACGGTCGCCCGCTGGCGGGACGTCGTCGCGGAGTCCGAGTTCGCCTTCCGGGAGATCTACGACCGGCTCGGCGTGCTGCTGGACGCCGACGACTCGGCCGGCGAGTCGTTCTACAACGCCTGGCTGGCCGACGTCGCCGCCGAGCTGACCGACGCCGGCATCGCGGTGCCCAGCGGCGGCGCGCTGGTCGTCTACTCCGACGACGTCACCGGCCCGGACGGCAACCCGGTCACGCTGATGGTCCGCAAGACCGACGGCGGCTACGGCTACGACACCACCGATCTCGCCACGATCCGCTACCGCATCCGTGAGCTGAAGGCCGACCGGCTGCTGTACGTCGTCGACTCCCGGCAGAGCCTGCACTTCCGGCTGATCTTCGCGACCGCCCGCCGGGCCGGCTGGCTCACCGACGGGATCGAGGCCACCCACGTCGCGTTCGGCACCGTGCTCGGCCCGGACGGGCGCCCGTTCAAGACCCGGTCCGGCGACACCGTCAGGCTCATGGAGCTGCTGGACGCGGCCGTCGACAAGGCCCGCGCCACGGTCGCGGAGAAGGGCCACGACCGCACCGCCGCGGAGCTGGAGCAGATCGCCGAGCAGGCCGGCATCGCCGCGGTGAAGTACGCCGACCTGTCCACCAGCCGCACCAAGGACTACGTCTTCGACGTCGACCGGATGGTGTCCTTCGCCGGCAACACCGGCGTCTACCTGCAGTACGCGCACACCCGCATCCGGTCGATCCTGCGCAAGGCCGCCGATCTGAGCAGCGAGGTCGACCCGGCGCTGGCGATGCACCCGGCCGAACGGGCGCTGGCCCTGCAACTGGACGCGTTCGGCGACGTGCTGGCCGAGGTCGGCCGGGTGCTGGAGCCGCACCGGCTGTGCGGCTACCTCTACGACCTGGCCAAGGCGTTCACCGACTTCTACGAGGCCTGCCCGGTGCTGTCCGCCGACGGCCCGACCCGCGCGAACCGGCTCGCGCTCTGCCAGCTGGCCGCCCGCACCCTCGGCCAGGGCCTGAACCTGCTCGGCATCGCCGCCCCGGACCGCATGTAGCCCGCAGCGCCGCCCGCGTCCGGGCTGCGGTCTGCCCGGCAGACCAGTTGGCCATTCTCGACCCAACCGGCTAGAGTCTGCGTGACAAACTAGTCCGGGGGGCAACATGGATCGACAGGCACTGGTCGCGGCGGGGGCCAACTATCCCTACCTGCAAGGGCTCTGGGCGTTGCCGATGGGGTTGATCCTGCCGGTGGTCGGGTTGTCCAACCTGGAGCGGGGGCCGTCCGGGGGCTGGCTGCTGGGCATCGCGGCCGGCGCGCTGGTGCTGTGCGGGGTGGGCAGCCTGCTCATCGCCCGGCACTACCGGCAGCACTACGGCGAGGTCACGCCGACGACCGGGCGGCGGGTGCGGCACGGGGTCGCGGTGGTCGCCTGGGCGCTGGTCCTGTTCGTCGGGGCGAACCGGTACCTGCTCTGGTCTGCCGACTCGCCGGTCTGCGTCTACGCCTCGGCGTTCGCGCTGGCCACGCTGGCGTACTACGCGATCCTGGTGGGGCTGCGGGCGCACCATGTCGCTATCTGGGGCACCGTGCTGGTGGCCGGCCTGCTGCCGGTCTGGGGCGGGCTGGGCGCCGACCGGGATGCGATCGCGATGATCCCGCTCGGCCTGGCGCTGGCCGTGTCCGGGCTGCTCGACCAGCGGCTGCTCGCGCGCGACTTCGCCTCCTTCGGCCAGCCGCTCGAAGGCAGCAATGCCGGGCGGTGACGCGGAGCCCGCGCTCGACCGGCTGATCCACGAGCCGGCCCGGCTGGCGATCATGACGGTGCTGTCCTCGGTGCAGGCCGCCGACTTCACCTTCCTGCAGCGCACCACGGGCCTGACCAAGGGCAACCTGTCCAGCCACCTGACCAAACTCGAAGAGGCCGGCCTGGTCACGATCGCGAAGACGTTCGTGGGCAAGAAACCGAACACCCGGGTCAAGTTGACCGGCACCGGCACCGCCCGGATCGCGAACCACTGGGCCCAGCTGGAGCGGCTGCGATCCCTCGCCCAGCCACCCGCCCCGCGCGACTCCCCCGACTCCCGCTAGGTCCGCCGGCCGCGGCGCCGCCCGGGTGGATCCGGCCGTCCAGCCGGCCCGGGTGCTCGGGTCAGCGCACCCCGGCCGCCAGGCTGACGGTGAGCGCGGTCAGGAATCCGGTGCCGACCAGGGCGAGCATGGCCCAGGCCTGGCGAGCCAGCCGGCGGCGATAGTCGGGCAGCTCGGCCGGCAGCGCGAACACCCGAGCCGGCCAGTGCCGCCAGGACACGTTCCAGAAGATCACCGCGGCGGTGGCGTACAGCGCCAGCACCACGCCGTACCCGATGGCCGCCGACCGCGGCGCCGTCGCGGCGACACCGGCCGCGGTCAGGACGAGCACCGCGATCAGCGCGACCACCGGACGCCGGTTTCCGTGCGCCAGCGTCAGCAGGAACTCCTCGCGCCGCTGATCGTCGGCGAAGAACCGGGTCACCTTCGGCTGCACGACATTGAGGCTGTACGCCATCGACCCCAACCAGACCGCGGCGACCACCAGGTGGACCACCGCGAGCAGCACCGTCAGCACGACCCCCGCCTCCAAATCCAGCAACGTCGAAGAACGCCGAGAAAGGTATTTATCCCATTAATCACCTTGACTATGGTCGAATCATGTCTTCGATCACTGTCTCCGTGGCCGGTCCGGCCGACCTCGATGCCCTGGTCGCCTCGGTCTGCGCGCTGTTCGCCGAGGACGCCGGCGCGCACGACCCCTGGATGGATGTCCAATGGCCGGTGCGCGAAGGTGCCGCGTACTACGCCAGCATCGCCGACAACCCGGCCTGCCTGCTCGCGGTCGCCCATGACACCAGCCTCGACGGCGGCCGGGTCGTCGGCCACCTGATCGGAAAGATCTCCGAACCGGTCTCGGTTCGCCCGTCCCGCTTCGCGATCCTGGAGAGCCTCCGGGTCGCCCCCGAGGCGCGCAACCAGGGCGTCGGCAGCCTACTGGTGGACGAGTTCTTCCGCTGGGCCAGGCAGCACCAGGCCGAGCAGGCCAGCGTCACCGCCTTCGCCGCCAACACCGCCGCCCAACGCTTCTACACCCGCCACGGCTTCGCCCCCACAAGCCTCACCCTCCGCGCGGCCGTATAGGCCACCCGGCGCCGCCCGCACCCGGCCCGGGGCTCAGCTCCTGCTGACGGGCCGGGGCGGCCCGCTCGGCAGGTGCCACCGGTAGAGCCGCCCGCTTCGCCTGGATCGCGTCGTCCGCGATCGGGCCATGCCCGGCCGCGATGCCAGCGATCAGCCCGTTGCGCTTCTCCCCCGCCCACGCTGGCGATTCCCGGCCCCAGCGGCATGTCGCGCCGGCGCCGCTGATCATCACTCGTACACTGCCGCAGTCCGTCATTCCAAGTTGACCTGCCTTCATGGGGCGGTTCTTGGTTGTGGCGGGCTTCTTTTTCACCTTCAACCCGGAGGTCCCGCTACTTCATGGCCGCACGTAGGGCGCTGGACTGCCGAGCTCTGACCGCGCCGGGCATCACCGCCACGATGGCCGTCCTGCCCGGATTGTTTCTTTCCGACCACCAGGCCGCCGTCCGCCCGACGACGTCGGCGGTCGTGGCTTACCAGGTGTTCGGCGACGACCACGTCGGCGGGCTCGCACTGGCGGAACAGGCCGACGTCGAGACCTGCACGCTCATCTGGCCAAATGCCCCGCATCCGATAAGGATCACCGGCCAAACCGTGGCCTACCCGAGCATGTCGGCCGGGGTGTAGACGCGTACGTCCGGCTGCGACCGGAGGGCGTCGGCCGCCCCGCCCCGGGCCCAGAAGGTGTAGCGGATCGGCTTGGGCGTGGCGGGCAGGTAGGAACTCTTGCGGCGGAGCTCGGCCAGGTCGCGCGCCCCGAGCGGACGGGCCTGCCAACGGGCCTCGCCGAGCAGCACCGGCGCCGTACCGCGCAGACCCAGCACGTCGATCTCGACCGTCTCGTCCCGCCACCAGCGCCCGATGATCGTGTCCGGTGGCAGGTCGCCAGCGGCTGCCAGCCGCTGCGCGTGCCCCCTGGCCTCGGCCTCGAACACCCACGCCAGGTGCGCCTGCCAGCGGCCACGGGTGCGCAGCCGGACCGCGGCCCCCTGCCCGCCCTCGATCAGGTCGGCGTCGTCACGCAACACGGCGAACCAGTAGGCGAGGTAGTAGTCCGCGATCTCATACAAGGGGTCCGGCGAGCCGCCGTCGCCGATCGAGCGGACCAGCCGGACGTAACCGGCCCGACCGAGCCGGTTGAGCGTGTAATCGATGCGATGTTGCGCCCTGCTCGCGATGCGGGACCGGCGCCGGGCGCCGCCGGCCATCGCGGCGAGTACCCGTTCGTAGCCGCCGCGCAGGTCGACGTCCTCCGAGAGAATGTCCAGCGCGTCCCGCAGCAGTAGCGCACCCGGCGAGAAGATCAACTCGTGCAGGTTCTCGTCCGTGCTCCGCTCCGACGACCAGCGCTGCAGGTGCAGCGGGTAGCCGCCGCACGCGGCGTACGCCTCGATGAACTTGGCCGGGGCGAGGTCGGGCAGGAACGCACGGGCCTCGATCATCGGGAACGGATCCATCCGGCGCTCCACGCTGGCCCGCCGGTGCAGGCCGCCCTGCGGGCCGAGCATCTCCTCCATCACCGCGACCGCCGAGCCGGACAGGACGAGCATCAGCCGTTGATCGCGGACCCGGTTCTCCCAGACCGCCGACACGACGTCGGCGAACTCCGACCGACCCTCGGTCAGCCGCGGCGCCTCGTCGATGACCACCAGCAGCGGCGTCGTCGCCGCCAGCCGGACGGTCAGCCGGAGCGCGCTCTCCCAATCGGGGAACGCCGCCGGGATCAGGTCGCGGTCCGACTCCGCCAACTGCTCACGCAACCGGTCGGCGAACCGGCGGAGCTGGCGTTCCTCGCTGTCTTG
This sequence comes from uncultured Actinomycetota bacterium, assembly GCA_963714145.1. Taxonomy (GTDB): domain Bacteria; phylum Actinomycetota; class Actinomycetes; order Mycobacteriales; family CADCTP01; genus JBBWZH01. The sequence continues at coordinate 3,311,766 of OY970235.1, forward strand.
CCGGGTGGCGGTGAAGTACACCGCGCGCTTGCCGTCGGCGACACGCGTCAGCAGGTACGTCTTTCCGACGCGACGCCGCCCCCACAGGACGACCAGTTGTGGCTGCCCGGCCACGGCCCGCGACCATGCCTGATCCAGCTCGCGCCGTTCCTGCTCCCGTCCGACGAAGTCCACAGGTGGAGCGTAGTACAAACGACTTGTACTATAAACCACTTGTAGTACAAACAGTTTGTGCAACCCGGCGGAGCCCGCTACGGTGGCGTGGTGCAGGCCAGTGTGGCGGCCGGCATGGCCCGAAGGCCGGCCGGGCCGGCGGTCGGGCCATGCCGCGGTGCCGGCGACCACGTCCGGCCGGCCGCCACCCCGGTCCGGGTCAGCGCCACCGTCCGGGTGCTCGCGTGGCTGCCCGCCGGCGCCGCCCAGCAGCCGCGGGGCGGGTGACACGGGTGCTGGTCCGGAAGGCCCGGGCGGCGGCGCGGGCGTGGGTGGCCGAATCGGCGGCTGGCGTGCCGGGGTTCGGGGGTGCCTTCTACACCGGGTCGACGATCGGGCTGGGCGGCGACGCCGAGTTGCCGGCAGTGTCCGATGTGGACGTTGCGGTGGTGGTGGCCGGGCCGGCGCCGGCGAAGCTGGGGAAGTTCCGGTACCGGGACGCGCTGCTGGAAGTGACCTACCTGCCCTGGGACGAGGTCGCGGCCGCCGCGCGGACGTACTACCTGGCGTCGAGCTTCGCCAGCAACCAGGTGATCGCGGATCCGACCGGGCGGTTGGGCCGGCTCACCGAGGTGGTGTCCGGCACGTTCGCCCGGCCCGTCGCGGTCCGGCGGCGGTGCGCGGACGTACTCCGGAGAGTCCATAGTGGACTGTCGACTCTCGACACGGCGGCGAGCTGGCCGGAGCTGGTGACCGGATTGGTCTTCCCGGCCAGCCTGGCCACCCAGTTGCTGCCGGTGGCCGCCCAGCATCCGCCGACGGTTCGGCTGCGCTACCTGGCGGCACGGAACCTGCTGGCGGCGCGCGGGGGCGACCTCTACCGGGCGATGCTCGACGTGCTCGGCTGCGTCGACGTCGACCGGGCCACTGTGCAGCGGCACCTGGACGGGCTCGCGGTCACCTTCGACCGGGCCGCCTCGGTAGCCCGGACCCGGTTCTTCTTCTCGGCCGACATCACCGCGGTCGGCCGCCCGGTCGCCATCGACGGCAGCCAGCAGCTGATCGACGCCGGCGACCATCGCGAGGCGGTGTTCTGGATCGTCGCCACCCATGCACGCTGCGCCCGCATCCTCGCCGCCGACGGACCGCCCGCTGGACGGGCAGCGGCCGACCGGCGGTTCCGCGCCGCGGTCGGTGATCTGCTCGGCCTGCACGGCACAGCTGACGTGCTGGACCGCCGGGACCGGGCCTGCGCGCTGCTGCCGGCGATCCGGGCCGCGGCCGGTGCGATCGTCGAAGCCGGCCAGGCCGCCGGTTCCTGACCGGCGGTCCGGACGCCGCGCCGGCCACATCGGTGCGGGCCCACTAGGGTGCCGGGGTGACGCCGTACCTGGACGATGCGGTGACGACCGAGCAGCTGGCCGGCGGCACCCACCACGCGGTCTGGCTGGCCCGGCAGGCCGACGGCTCGCCGGTGGTGGTGAAGGCGACGGCGGACGCACCGGCCGGGATGTTCGCGGCCGAGGTCGAGGGGCTGACCGTGCTGCGGGACAGCGGCGCCGTCGCGGTACCGCGGGTGCTCGGCCACGGCGACGACTTCCTGGCCCTGGAGTGGCTGCCACCGGTGCCACCGGTGGACGACATCCCGTTCTGGGAGGAGGCCGGCCGATCACTCGCCCGGCTGCACGCGATCGGCAACGACCGATTCGGCTGGCACCGGGACAACTGGCTCGGCCCCACCCCGCAGGTCAACACCTGGACCGCGGACGGGTACGAGTTCTTCGTCCAACACCGGGTCCTGCGCTACCTGACCGAGCCGGCCACCGTCGAGACGCTGCCCGCACCGGCCCGAGCCGGGCTGGAGCGGATCTGCGACCGGCTGCCGGAACTGCTGCCGCCGGCCTCCCCGGCACTGACGCACGGCGACCTGTGGTCAGGCAACCTGCGGGCGACGCCGGACCGGGCGGTGGCGCTGATCGACCCGGCGGTCTCCTGGGCCTGGCCCGCGGTCGACGTCAGCATGATGCTGTACAGCGGTGACCCGATCCCGGACCGGTTCTTCGCCGCCTACCACGAGATCCACCCGGCCGCCCCGGACTGGCGGGACCACCTGCTGCTGGTGCACCTGCGCGAGATGCTGTGCGTGATCGCGCAACGGAACCCGCACACACCGGTGGCGGTCCGAGCGATCCTCGACCTCGTCGCCCGGTTCGCCTGACGCCCGCACCCGATGGGAGCGCGGGCGGTAGCGCCCTCGGCCGTGATCGTCGGTCGGGCAAGCCGATCGACGTCGCGGTCAACCCGGCCCGCGCGGTATGCGCTCGACTTCGGCCGGTTCGAGGCCCGGCCCGGCGGCTCCGTCGCCGGCCGAGCCGGGCATCGGCCACTGCTGGCGGCTCACTCTGGCTGCGTCGGCCTGACCAGGCTGAGCTGAGCCCGCAGCGGACGGTCGGCCTCCGGTGCCACCCACTCCACCCAGAGCTTCGGGATGTCACGGGTCTCCGCCACCCAGCGGGCGTTGCGCAGCAATACGCTAGGTGAGCGGTGGCCCCGTACGGTCCGGATCAACCACCGCAGCACTTCCAACATCACGGCCTCCCTGCCCTGGACGCCCGGTCCGGTCGCTCGCAAGTATGGATCTGCAAGTTGCAGATCCCAATTACCCGAACGCATGATGTGAACCGACCATTGCCGTACCGGGGGCGAACCTGGCACGCTGTGCGGTGATGAAGGATGACGGTGCGGCGACGGTCAGCCCGGTGGTCCGCCGCCGCCGGCTGGCCATCGAGCTGCGCCGGCTGCGCTCCGAGGCGGGCCGGAACCTGGACGAGGTCGCGGCCCACCTGGAGTGCTCACCAGCCAAGATAAGCCGCATCGAGACCGGCCAGGTCGGCGCCCGCGTCCAGGACGTCCGCGAGCTCCTCGACTACTACCAGGTCACCGGCCCGGACCGCGACGCCCTGCTGGACCTGGTCCGGCAGTCCCGCCAGCGCGGCTGGTGGCACACCTACTCCGACATGATCTCCGAGGCCTTCCGGACGTACATCGGCCTGGAGGACGAAGCCGCGAGCATCCGCGGCTACGAGACACACCTCATCCCCGGGCTGCTGCAGACCGAGGCGTACTCGCGCGCCATCATGACCATCCGCCGCGACACTCCGCTGGACGAAGCGGACCGCGGCATGCGCCTGCGCAGCACCCGCAAGCAGATCCTGACCCGCGCCGACCCACCGCAGCTGTGGGTGGTCCTGGACGAGGCGGTACTGCGACGGCCGGTTGGTGGCGGCGACGTGATGGCCGAGCAGTACGAGCACCTGGCCACGTTCGCCGGCCGCTCGAACATCACCGTGCAGGTCCTGCCGTTCTCCGCAGGGGCCCACTCCGGCGGGAGTTGGCCCTTCACGATCCTGAGCTTCGCCGACCCGGCCGACCCGGTCGTCGCGTACGTCGAGACGCTCACCATCGACCACTACCTCGACCGGGCCGCGGACGTCGGCCAGTACATCGCCGAGTTCGACCACCTGCGCAGCTACGCTCTGTCCCCGGCGAAGACCCGCGACCACCTCGCCGCGCTGACCGGCAAGCCGAAACCGCCGCAGCGCCGCCGGCCGGCCCGTTAGTGGGGCGCCGTCCCCCGGCCGACGCCCCACGTCCCGCTACGCCGCCGGCTCGAACTCCCCGGCATGCACTCCGCTCACGAACGCGGCCCACTCCGCCCGGGTGAACACCAGCATCGGCCCCGCGGGATCCTTCGAGTCCCGCACCGCGACCAGCCCGGCCGCCAACTTCGCGACCTCCACACACGTCTTGTCCGGCGATCCGCTGAAACTGCTCTTGCGCCAGTTCGCAATCCCCAACTCCGCCCGCTTCATCCGGCACCTCCGAGGTCTCGGGCCCACCAGGACTGCCTTCCTGGTTATCCGCCCAAGAACGACACTCCCCCGGTGCTCCGGAATCCGGCCGCAGCCATCCCGTAGCAATCCCGCACCGGCCCGAAGCTGTACCCAGGACAGGAGTGGCTGCGGTAGCGCCATCCGGAGCGGGTGGCGCCATCACATATCGGCGGAGGTGCCGCCGGCCCCGGACGAGACGACCGGTCAGGCCGACTGCGGCGACACGGAGCGGCGCAGGAAGAACCGCCACCATATCGACGGCCACAGCAACATCGGGCGCGAGTCCGCACCGACTACCAGCGAGGGCTTCGCGAACAACACCCGGCCGGCTGAGCGTCTGCGTCCCATGAGCGGATAGACCTCTTCCTCGATGAGGGCACCCAATTGCACTTCCTGATGACACATTGCATCAAGAACTGGGCCTGATGATCACTCTAGCGCCCAGGTCGCCTCATCGATGGATCTTGGTACCGCGTGTCGCATCCTCCTTTGTGGACGATCACGCTCAGACGGGTCTATGACGTGGGAGAATCCGGAGCGGACCCGCCAAGCGAGAGACCGGCCAAGGCAGTAACGGAGAGTCGCCTTCGGTCCTTCTGCCTGTCACAGCAGCGATCCAGCGTTCGTCTACTGTGGACGTTGACCGGATAAGCCGCCCGAGGTGGTGCGATCGTCACCCAAACGCCGTCGGACCGTCACTGACATCCGGCCGAGGCGCTTGCCTTCTCAGGTGTGCCGGCCTGGAGCGTCGATGTCTACCCGAGGACGTAGGACTCGTCGCCGAAGTCGGCGATGATCTTCAACTTGCCACCAAGCGCCTGCACATAGGCGGCGAGCGTGTCGACCTCGCTGCGTACGAGCTGACCCTTCTCGATGCGCGACACTCGAGCCTGCGTGACGCCCATCTCCCGGGCGACCTCGACCTGCGTGATGTGCTGGCGCCGGCGTATCTCCGACAGCCGGTATGCGCGGGCCTCGGCGATGAGCCGCTGCGCACCGGCGTCGATCTCCGCCTGCTCGGCAGCGGTGAACTCCAGGTCCCGCTTGAGATCTGCCCACGACCGGGCGTCAGGGTCTGTTCCGTGTTCGTTCATCCCCCTGCCCTTCCTGCTTGGCAACACGTGCGAGGTGATCGGCGTACGCCGCCTCCGCAAGTGGGACGGCGGTCCGATACCAGCGCTGCCAGTTACCTGCCTTGTCGCCACCCACCAAGATCACGGCCTGCCGCTGCGGATCGAACACGAACAACAGCCGCACCTCGCTGGCGCCGGCCGACCCGGGCCGCAACTCCTTCAAGTTGGGCAGGTTAGAACCCTTGACCGTGTCGACCAGGGGTCGCCCCAGCGCCGGCCCTTCGATGCTCAGCGCCTCGATCGCCTGACTGATGAGGATCAAGGTCTTCCGATCGGTACTACGCAGCCGATGCAGCCAGGATGAGGCCGGTTCCACCACGATGATCGACCACACCATCACCGCTCCTGCCAACAATACAACATGAGCAGCATACAATACCAGCATCATATACGACTGGGGTGCCCGGGCCCGGGCGAGCGGCAGGGTGCCTCCTACCGCTCCGCCAACCGATTGTGCAGTCCAGCCGCCTCGGGCAGGCCGAGTCCGCGGTAGATGCTTGTGGCGGCGTGCCAATGCCTGGCTGCAAGGTCGTGCTCACCAGCCGCGGCGTGGCACTCCGCGATGCCCTCCAGCGCGCGGGCCCGCTCGAAACGGTTACCGATGCGGTCGGCCAGCGTCAGCGCCGCCTGATGCGAGGCGACCGCCCGATCGACGGCGCCCGTGGCCGTGAGAGTGCGGCCGAGTCCATTGAGGACAGAGGTCCGGAGGGTGTAGTCGCCGATCTCACGAGCAACGACCAGGGCACGACCCAGGTGAGCCAGCGAGTCGGCGTACTGCCGGAGGCCGGCAAAGGTGCACCCGAGGCGGAGCAGCACTTCCCCCTGGCCCTGCCGATGTCCGGTCGCTTGGAAGCCCTCCTGCGCCTGTTCGTGGCAATCGAGAGCCCGGTCGTAGTCGCCCTCGCGTTCGTGGACGGCACCGAGATTGGTGAGAGCCGTCGCCCGGCCGACCCGATCGCCTACCTCAGTGCAGACCTCCAGTGCCTGCCGCAGGTGCGCAAGGGCGAGATCCCGTTCATCCAGCCGGTTGTGGATCTCGCCAAGGTTGGCCAGTGCGGTGCCTTCACCAACGCGATTGCCGATTTCGGTGAAGATCAGCAAGGCTCGCTGGTAGTGATCGAGCGCCGTGCCGTAGTTGCCACTGTGAACGTACACGTTCGCAAGATTGGTGATGATATTTGCCTCGACGGCTAGATTGCCCAGCCGACGGGACAGGATCAACCCGCGTTGAAGCTGGTATAGCGCCTCGGTGTAGCGGCCGTGCAGGCCGAGCACAACGGCGAGGCTGGTCAGGGCTACCGCCTCGCGGGCCTCATCACCGACCTCCCGCTGCGCGGCTACCGCAGCCCGGAAGTGGTGCAAAGCCTCCTCATAGCGGCCCAGCCGCCGATAGGCGTTCCCGATACGATCGAGTGCCGCGCCCTCACCGGCTCGGTTGTTCTGCCCGAGTACGGTCGGTAGGGCCAGGCGGTCCAGTTCCAGTGCGTCGGCGTAGTGCGCACTGGTGAGCAGGTAGCGATAGAGCACGCCCGCCATGTCACGAGCGTGATCCGGCCAGCCGTCACTGGCGGCATATCCCGCGCCGGCGATCAGATTGATCCGTTCAGCGTCCAGCCAGGCCCGGGCATCCGGCGGAGTGGATGCCCCCGGGAACTGCGAACGGGGCGGCGCCAACTGGGGACGGAGACTCCGTTCGTGGGGGTGCAGGACGTTGACGGCCGCGGCAGCCGCGTGTAGCTGATGATCGAGCAAGCGGGCGAGAGCCGCGCGACTATCCACAGTGGAATCAGTACTGCGGGCGAGGTCGGCGGCAAAGCGGCGCATCAGGTCGTGCAAGCGGTACCGCCCTTCGACCTGCTGCTCCAGCAGGTGCGCGTCGAGCAAGCCTTGCAATGCCCGGGTCGCCTGCCAGGGCGACGCATCGAGCAGCGCGGCGGCACCGTGGGCGTCGATGTCCCGACCTGGGGCCAGGCCGAGCAGCCGGAACATTCGTTGCTGCACAGCGGTCGAGTCGCGGTAGGACACCGTGAAGGCGCCCACGATGCTGCGTTCCTCGTCGGCCAGATCCCACGGTTGGTCCTGGGCCTCGGAGAGGAGGGTCGCCAGATGCTGAACGCGCCAGGCCGGGTGGTTGCGGAGCTGGGAGGCGACCATGCGGATGGCCATGGGAAGACCGGCGCAGAGCTCGATGATCGTCTCCACGTCGTCCTCCTGGCCACGGGTCCGGTCCGGGCCCGCAACCCGGCGCAGCAGGGTGCGGGCGTCGCCGGCCGGCAGGGTTACCAGCGGCAGCGGGTAGGCATCGTCCAGAGCGGTCAGCCGGCGCCGGCTGGTGATCAGCACCAGACAGCCGGCGGAGCCCGGTATCAGCGGGCGCACCTGCTCGGCCCGATAGGCGTCGTCCAGGACGATCAGTAGCCTCTTGCCGGCGAGACGGTCCCGATAGAGGGCGGCTCGGTCGTCCAGGTGCGGCGGGATGAGTTCGCCTGCCACGCCGATCGAGCGCAGCAGCCGATCCAGCGCTTCCGCGGGCTCGACTCGGGACACGTTCGGGCTGAGGCCGTGCAGGTCGAGGTAAAGCGTCCCGTCCGAGAACCAGGGCGCCAGCTGATGCGCGGCATGCACCGCCAGCGCCGTCTTTCCGACTCCGGCCATGCCGTTCACGACGCAGATGCCGCCCACACCTGGGACAGGTGATCCGACGGCTCGGGGCAGGTCGGCGAACCCCGGCGCGAAGGCCATCAGTTGTTCGAGTTCGACCTCGCGGCCGGTGAAAGCGGAGGTGTCGAGCGGCAGCTGCGAGGGCCCGAACGGCGGCCCGGACGGCCGGCTCGGCTGACCGGACAGGAGCTCGCGGTAGGCGTCCTCGACAGCGGGATCCGGACCGAGGCCCAGGCCGTTGCTCAACCGGTGGCTGCGTCGGTACGCGGCGACCGCCTCGTCCCGCCGTCCGGTGGCGGTGAGCGCCCGGATCTGCAGCGCCACCAGACCTTCCCGGGTCGGGTGCGCATGTACCGCCTCAGTCAGCAACGGCAAGACCCGGCCTGCGCCGCCCCGGGTGAGTTCGATCGTCGCCAGCGATTCAAGCGCACCGAGACGGCGCGCCTCCATTTCGACACGCACCGGGTCGAGCGAGGGACCGACATCGGCCAATGCAGGACCCCGCCACAGCTCCAGGCCCTGCCAGAACCATCGGACCGCATCTGCAGGATCGGCTGCGGCCCGGGCGCGATCGGCATCTTCGACCAGCCGGACGAACCGGTGCCAGTCGACGGTTTCCGCGGCCACCGCGAGCAGGAATCCCGGCGGGCGCGCCGTCAGCTCGACGTCGCCGCCGGCCTCCTGGAAAGCTGTGCGGAGCCGGGAGACATAGCTGACAATGAGGTCGTCGATGGTCCGCGGGGTGTCACCTGGCTGCGGACCCCAGGCCAGCCGGGCGATATCGACGCGGGAAACTACTGTGTTTGCCCGGAACAGCAGGACTGCTAGGACGGCGCGTTGCTGGCGGTTGAGCTGAACCGCGTCGCCGTTCTGGCGGGCGGTTACGTCACCGAGCAGGCCGAAATCCATCGCGGGGCGCCGGTGGTCACGGCTGGGTCGGCGGGCGGCCAGCGGCGATCAACAGCAGGGACCAGTCCAGTGGGTTCATTGCCCTCGCCGCCTCCCCGATCGTGGCAGTAAGCGCGGCCAGCCCACACTAAAGCGTATAACTGCAAATTGCATTGCGAAAGACCGAAGAAGAACCATTTTTGCGACAGAACCGTATCTCGACTAGGCGCCCAAAAGGTGCCGCCGTCAGTGGTATTGGGTTGCGCTATTCGCGCTGCGTTAGCCGAATTGACCTGCGGTAACCGCGCTTCGGTTGCGGTTGCGCCGCCTACCGGGGCGGGACGGCTGGACCGAAGAGGTCGTCGCGGGCGGCGGCCAGGGCGGTTCGGACGGCGCCGGCCAGCACGGCGCTGCCGGCGACCTGGCTGGCGCGTACCTCGGTGGGCAGCGGGGTGAGCTCGGCGAGGCGGGCGCTGACCCGGGCGGCGAGTTCCGGGCCACCGGCTCGGCCGACCTCGCCGCCCAGGATGAGGCAGCCGGGGTCCAGGACGAGGGAGATGGCCTGCGCACCGAGCGCGATGTTGCCGGCCAGCGCGTCCAGGAACCGGGAACCGCGCGCGCCGGCGGCGAGGGCGGCCAGCACAGCGGACTCCGCCGCCGGGGCGTCGTCGCCGGGCGGGGTGTCGATCCGGTGCCGGCGGGCGAGCGCACAGACCGCGGCGGCGGCGGCCAGGTCGTGGAAGCCGTACTGGCAGCCGGTCGCGGTCGGCAGGCCGCCGGTGCCGGGTACGGCCATGAACCCGACCTCGCCGGTGCCGCCGGACGCGCCGCGGCGCAGCCGGCCGTCCAGCACCACGCCGGCACCGATGCCGTGGCCGAGCCAGATCAGCACGAAGGTGTCCCGGTCGGTGGCGGCGCCCTCGCCCAGTTCGGCCAGCGCGGCCAGGTTCACCTCGTTCTCCAGCAGCACCGACACGCCGAGCCGGTGCCGCAGCGCGTCGATCAGGTCGGCATGCCAGCGCGGCACCCCCGGGGACTCCCGCAGCCGGCTGGTGACCGGGTCGACCAGGCCGGGCGCACCGACCGCGATCGTGTGCGGCGGCCCACCGGCCCGGCTCAGCTCCGCGGCCAGTCGCTTCGCCAGCGCGGCCACGTCCGCGGTGCCGGCGACGTCGACCGTGCCGGCCGCGACCACCGCGCCGGTGATGTCGGCTACCGCCAGACTGCACGCTGCCGGCGCGGACGTCCAGCCCGGCGACGACGGTGCGGTCGGCGACCAGCCGGTAGAGCCGGGCGTTCGGGCCGCGGCGTACCACGTCGGCCTCGCCGGCGGCGGCCACCAGGCCGGCCGCTTGCAGCCTGGTCAGCAACTCGGACACGGTCGGCCGGGACAGCCCGGTCAGCGTCTTCAGCTCCGCCGCGGTCAGCGGGCCGCGGGTCAGCAACTGCTCCACCGCGAGCCGGTCGTTGATGGCGCGTGCCATCGCCGGGGTGGCCGGCCGAGCCGCGTCCGCAGCGCTCATGCCGGCTCCGCCCCGGTGACCGCGCCGGCTACAGCGGGCGCCGCACGAAGGCGGGCGTGCGGACCCGGCACGAGACTCCAAGCGCCCTGTGCCCATGATTCGCTCGCAAGCTCGCTCATGCCGGCTCCGCCCCGGTGACCGCGCCGGCTACAGCGGGCGCCGCACGAAGGCGGGCGTGCGGACCCGGCACGAGACTCCAAGCGCCCTGTGCCCATGATTCGCTCGCAAGCTCGCTCATGCGGTGACGATATCGCCATCTATCTTTCAGGTAGCCTAACTGATAGTTTGCCGGCATGGCGATCGTTGAGACGCGGATCCGCTCGGCCCGGCGGGCAGTGGCAATCGTCTTCGCGCTGCACGGAGCCAGCGCCGGCACGTTCTTCACCCGGATCCCGTGGATGCGTGATCATCTCGGCCTCAGCCCCGGCGCGCTGGGGATAGCCATGATGTTCCCGGCGGCCGGCGCCTGCGCCACGATGCCGCTGGTCAGCCGGATCCGGCACCGCTTCGGCGACCGCGGCACCGTCCGGATGCTGCTGGTGTTCACCTCCGTCGGCCTGGCGCTGCCGGCGTTCGCGCCGAACCTGCCGGTGTTCTGTGTCGCGCTGCTGCTCGCCGGGGTCGCGGCCGGCACCACCGACGTCGCGATGAACGCGAACGCGGTGGCGGTGGAGGAACAGGTCGGCCGGTCGATCATGTCCGGGCTGCACGGCACCTGGAGTGTCGGGTCGCTGGGCGCCTCCGGGATCGGCGCCCTGGCCGCCCAGGCCGATGTGGACGGACGGCTCCATCTCGGCGTGGTGGCGGTCCTGCTGACCGGCGCCGGCCTGCTCGCCTCCGGGCGGGTGCTGGACGCCCGGCCGAAGCCGACAGCGGCGGCGCCACCCCTGTTCGCGCTGCCCGGCCGGGCCCTGTTGCCGATCGGGCTGGTCGGGTTCTGCGCGATCTACGCCGAGGGAGCCACCTCCGGCTGGAGCGGCATCTACCTGCGGGACGTCGCGTCCGGCTCGGCCGGCCTGGCCGCGGCCAGCTTCAGCGCGTTCGCCGCGACCATGGCGGTGGTCCGGCTCAGCGGTGACCTGGCGGTGCGGCGGTTCGGGCCGGTCGCGACGGTTCGGGTCAGCGGCGCGGTGGCGGTGCTCGGCGGGCTGCTCGTGGTCGGCGCGCGCAGCCCGGTGCCGGCCATCACCGGGTTCGCGCTGATCGGCATCGGCGTCGCGGTGGTCGTCCCGCTCGCGATCGCCGCCGCCGGGCGCAGCAGCGGGGACCCGGGCCGGGCCATCGCCGGGATGGGCACGCTCACCTACGCCGCCGCGCTCGGCTCACCGGCCGCGACCGGGCTGATCGCCGGCACGGTCGGGCTGCCGGCCTCGTTCGGGCTGATCACCGTGCTGGTCGCGATCATGCTGCTGCGCGCCGGGGTGCTGGCACCCGCCGCCCCGGCCGCGACACCGCTGCCGGTGCCCGAACCCGCCGGCCTCGTCGACTGAGTGTCCACACCGGACCGTCCACTATGGACGGTTGGGGTCAGGCCGGGACGTGCAGCGCGGTGGTGAGGCGGGGGGTCAGGTCGCGCACCGGGGGGTGGCTGCGCCAGCGGGAGAGCGTGCGGACCAGCCGGCCCAGGTCGACCCGGATGGTGGCCGAGTCGACCAGCTCGGCGTGGTCGAGCACCGAGTGCGCCACCTGGCAGGCCTGGTCGATCTCGCCGTCGGCGGCCAGCGCCAGTGCCATCCGGGCGCCGAACCGGGCCTGGTTGCGGTGCGCCTGCGGCGGGATGTGCGCCAGCCCCGCGCCGAGCACCTCGGCCGACCGGCGCCCCTTCCCGAGATCGTGCAGGCACCAGCCGGTGACCAGGGTGACCGGGTCGGTCGCGGTGGCCCAGCCGATCACCGGCTGGGCCGAGCGGGGCGCGCCCGCCAGCAGCTCGGCGGCCCGGTCCAGGGCGCGGCGGCATTCCAGCTCCTGGCCGGCCAGCGCGTGCCCCTGCGCCTGCCGCTGCGCCGCCAGACCGCGGATCCGGGCCGGCACGCCGGGACCGGCCGCCGCCCGCTGGGCCAGCGCCACCGTCTGCATCGCGTCGTCCCGGTAGAGGGTGATCAGGGCGCGCCGGACCTGCGCGTACGCGGCCATCGTGCCGTCCCCGCCGGCCGCGGCCAGGTCGACGGCGAGCCGGGTCCACCACTCCGCCGCGTGGTCGTCCCCGGACTCCTGCGCCATCCAGCCGGTGTACTCGGCATACCGGGCGGCCAGCGCGAACAACTGCACCCGGTCCGCCCCGGACGCGGCCAGCGCGCAGCTGCGCACGGAGTTGGTCTGCGCGATCAGCGGCGGCAGCACCACGCCCGGGCTGGCCACCTGGCCGAGCTGGCGGTGGTGGTCGAACATCGCCCGGAACGCGGCCAGCGTCCCGTCCTGGCGGGCCGGCACGCTGGGCCGGGACCGGATCGCCGCCAGGCCGACCGCCGACGCGACGCCGGTGATCAGCGCACGTCGGTTCACCGGCGCGAACCGCCAACTACCGTCCGGATCCATCTGCATCATCCATACGTCGTCGTTGTGCCCGGTCCCGCCGGACGGTGGATCCGCCGGCGGTCGACGCGGCGGTACCAGCGCGGCGAGTTCGCCGTTCGCCCCTAATTCCGCGTCGCAGCGCCGGGCCAGATCCGGCCCGGCCGGCTTGTCGCCAGTCTCGATCTTGCTGAGATATCCCTTGCTGTAATGCACCGCCTTGGCGAACCCGCCGAGCGTCAGCCCCGCGGCAATGCGGCGCCGCCGCAATTCCGCCCCGAACACGACCGGTTGCTCAGGCATCTCTCATCCCCGGTTAGCGCGATCGACCTAGCCCGATATTAGCCGGCCAACCAGCCGCCGGTAGCCCCGTCACACCATCGTTTCCCGTTTCCCAAAGCCGCCGGTCAAACGGAAACACTGTTCCGCCCCGGGCCCGGCGCCGCACTCTCGAATACGTCAAGACCGGGGCATTACCGGTCGCGAATCGAGAGGGGGTGGCGCAATGGAGCCGCACGCGATTGTCACCATCATCGTGGACCTGCTGTCCCGGTTGCTGGGCTGAGGGCACCTCCGGCCGGCCCGGTGGGGACACATCCGACCGGTACGGGACGCCGTTCTGGGGACCGTGGCGTCACCGTTCCGGATCGGCCCCACCGGGCCGGTGCCGAGGCCGCCAGGCACCGTTCAACACCACCTTCCGCAGCGCCTCCAGCACCGCCGGCGGCACGCTGCGGCGGCCGTCGGGGCCGGTGGGGAACCGGCCGGAGTCCGGGTCGAGCAAGCCGTCGAAGGCGTCCAGCAGCAGATCTGGAACGGATTCGGCCAGGCGTTCCAGCGCCGCGGGCAGGTCGGCGTCGCCGGCTGATCGCATCTCGCCGAGCGGTCGCACCGGCTCCGGCCGGGTCGCCAGCGGGCCGGCGACGGCGGCGGCGTACCCGCGCAGGGTGGCCACCCGCAGCGGGTTGAGCCCCTGGCCGGCGGTGCGCAGCCGGTGCATCAGGGCGAAGACGCCCGCCACACTGAGCGCGCCGTCACTGATCGCGATGCCGAGGGCGCGGCTGAACAGGGCGGGTTCGGCCAGCCGGGCGGCGACATCGACGCCGGTCAGGATGAGCCGGTCCGGGGCGGCCCGGATCAGGTCCACGATCGCGGTCGCCACCTGCGGGTGCGCCGGCAGGGCCCGGCCCAGCACGGTGAGCGCGATGCCGACCTGGTCGGCGGTGCCGGTGTGCGCCAGCGTGACGACCAGCTCCGGGCTGGTGCCGACCGCGGCCGCGACCAGCCGTTCGCCCAGGGCATCCGGGCGGACCGGGTTGACCGCGTGCCGGCCGGGATAGAGCCGGCGCAGCACGGTGACGTGGTCGGCCAGCGGGTAGCGGCTCTCGCCGAGGAACGCCGGCAGGTGGGCCAGCAGCGCGACCGCCTCAGCCGCGGAGTCCGGCCGGCAGAGGGTGGCGAGCGCGGCCAGCAGCTCCAGCTGCTCGGCCTCCAGATCCGGCCGGGCCGCGACCAGTGCCAGCCGCCGGGCCTGCGCCCGGTCGTGCCCCAGCAGCCGGTCGAGGACGTCCGCAGCGGTCCCGGCCGGGCCGGACCGCTCGGCCGGGCCGGACCGCTCGGCCAGGCGCGGCGGGTCGGACGGGCCGGGCGGTTCGGCCGGCCCGGGCCGGTCGGCGGGGCGGAGCGGGTCGGCCAGAGCGGCCGGAGCGGGCGGGCCGGACCGGGCGGCGTCGGCCAGAGCGGACGGGTCAGCGGGATCGGTGAGCAGCGCGTCGAGGGCGGCGGCATGCAGGTCGAGGATGGTGCGGCAGCCGACCGGGACGGCGGGTGCCGCCGGCGCCGGCCGGTCCAGCGCGGCGGCGAACGCGGTGAGCGCGGCGGCGTACCGGCTGGCCGGGTCGATCTCGGCGACCGGGTCGGTGAGGCCGGCGTCCAGCCACAGCGCACCGGCGGCGACCGGGGCGAACAGGTCGGCGACCCGCCGGTCCGGGTGCCCGGCCAGGGCCGCCAGCCAACCCCCGGCGGACCGGCTGAGCAGCAGCAACCGCGCCGGCGCCGGCGCGGACGGCGGCCGGTCGGCCAGCGCGAGCGCCAGCGCGACCAGCTGCTCGGCGCGCAGCTCGGCGTCGTCCAGCACCGCGAGCAGCGGCCGGTCCAGCTCCGCGGTGTGCGTCAACTCGGCCGCCGGCGCCCGGCTGCCGACCGACCCGGCCAGCCAGTCCAGCCTGGTCAGCCGCTCGACCAGGGCCCCGGCCAGCCGCGTTTTGCCGACTCCCGCCGGCCCGACCAGCAACCGCGCCGCGACCGTCGCCGACCCGCACGCCCAGGCCTGCAGGTCGGCCAGCTCGCCGGACCGCCCGGCGAACGGCACCACCTCGAACTCCGGCCGCAGCAGCGTGGACGGCGCGCTGCCGGCCGGGCGCGGCTCGACCGGCGCCGCGAACAGCCGTGGCACCAGCAGCGCCGGCGCCAACTGCACCAACCGGGCGGCCAGCCTGGCCCCGTCCGCCCCGAACCGGCGCTGGCTCACCTCCAGCGCCGGCTGGTCGGCCAGCGCGGCGATGTCGGGCGGCAGGTCGGCCCGGGTCAGCCGCGGCGCGCCGGCCGGGCTGTCCCGCAGCGCCACCGGCAGCACCGGAATCCCGCGCCCGAACGCGAACGCCAGCTCCCGGCGTACCCAGTCGAAGTCCCGGTCCACCAGCCGCAGGCCGGTGTCGGTCCGATCCAGCCAGTGCGGGCCGATCACCGTGACCAACACGTCCGCGCTGGCCAGCGCCTTTCGCAGCTCGGCCGGATAATGCCCGCCCGGGTGCGGCGGGGCGCAGTCGGAGAACACCTGATCGGCGCCGAACCGGCCGACCAGCAGCGCGTGGATGGCCGCCGCGCCGAGCGCCTGATCAAGCACCCGATAGTTGATGAAAACGCCACCCATACCGAAGAATTCTGGGCGGGCCGGCCAGGTCGGTGCAGCGCACATTCATGGACAACACGTGGTCAGCCGCGCACCACGTCAGCGCAGTTTGAGCCGGCTCATCTGGTCGGCCGATTCGGCCACCTGCGCGTCGCTCATCGCGGTCGCGTTCCGCACCTCGAACCGGCCCAATTGCTGGCCGTTGGTCAAATCGTTGACTTCCAGGTGCGGCACCTGCTCGGCGTCGTAGCCGTAGACGAGTTCGATCGGCGCCCCGGCCGGCCGGGCCGACACCAGCACGGTCTTGCGGTCCAGCCGGCTGACCGCGGCCGGGTCCGAGTGGTCGCCCTGGGTGACGTCGATGTCGATCTGGGTCTGGTTGTCCTCGATGGTGGTGAACAGCGAGGACCGGCGGGCCGGCAGCGGTGTGTTGGCCGGGATGACGACCACGTTGCGCCGCCGGCCGGTGCCGGAGTCGCGGGCCAGCGCACCCAGGCCGTACGAGGTGACCTCGCGGACGGTTCGCGGTGCGCCGCCCGCCGGCATGGTGACCGACCGGCCGGGCTCCGCCCCGCTCTGCGCCTGCATCACCGCGCCGAGCGCGACCACCTCTTCCGGGTTGATCAGCCGCGGGGTGAACAGCCCGACCACCCGCTTCAGCATCGAGCGGACCATCGGCATCCGGGTCGGGCCGCCGGCCGGCAGCACCTGGTCGATCTGCGCCCAGTTCAGCCCGGCCGCCTCGACGGCGGCCTGGGCCAGGTCGCGGGTGCGGTTCAGCAGCCGCGCGGTCACCGCCTCGAACTCGGTCCGCCGGACGGTCACCGTGCGGGCGATCCCGTTCGCGCTCAGCACCACCTGGATCTGGGCCAGCGTGGTGAGGCAGTGCTTGGCGAGCTCGGCCTTGTCCCGCAGTTCCAGCTCGGTGTCGCGCTGGCCCAGCAGGTCCGGCCCGCCGGCCTTGCGGAATTTGTGGTTGAGCAGCTTCATCAGCTCGTTGTCCCAGTCCAGCCCGCCGAGCGTGCGGTCGCCGCGGGTGGCCAGCACCTCGAACTCGCGGTCGCCGGCGTGCAGCACGGACGCGTCGAAGTTGCCGCCGCCCAGCCCGTACACCAGCACCGTGCTGCCGGCGCTGATCGCCCGGCCGTACGCCAGCGCGGCCGCGGTCGGCGCGTTCAGCACCCGGTGCACGGTCAGCCCGGCGATCCGGCCGGCGTCCGCGGTGGCCCGCCGGGACGCGGCGTTGAAGCAGGCCGGCACGGTCAGCACCGCGTCGGTGACCTCGGCACCCAGCGCCAGTTCGGCGTCCTCCTTGAGCCGGCGCAGGATCAGCGCGGAGATCTCCTCGGACCGGAACAGCCGGCCGTCCGGCGCCTCGTACCGCCAGGTCGGGTCGCCCAGCGAGCAGCCGGCGAACCGGGCCAGGCTGGCGGCCGCACCGGCCGGCGCGGCGTTGACGGCCGGCGCGGCATTGCCGGCCGGCATGGGATTGGAGGTATGGCCGACCAGCGGGCCGGCCGGTTCGAACAGCACGACCGAGCGGGTCTTCCGCCGGCCGTCCCGGTTCGGGACGACCCGCGGACGGCCGCGGGCGGAGATGCGGGCGACGACGGAGAACACGGTGCCGAGGTCGAGCCCGATCACCCGGGCCACGGCGGCGTGCTCACCGAGACGCCGGGATCGGGGACGGGCCGATCCCGGCGCCCGGCGCCAGGGGGTGTTCGGTGGCTGACCTGCCGAGGGCCGCGTCCGCCCCGGTCCGGCCGCGGACACTCGGCAGCGCCGACCACCCAAGCTGCCTTTCCAGCCGGAACGGGCCGCCCGGCAACGGGCCGCCCGGCTGGGGAGGAACGCCAGTCATCTGCTCTCCCTGCCGGTTGACTGCCAGTTGACATGGAATGTGACCTGGTCCGACCGGCCCAGCCTGCCGGGTCCGGCCGGCGGCCCGGGAGACGAATTGATGGCCAGTCTTCGCAGAGTGGACACGGCCGCGTCAGATCGTGGACTCGGCCGGCAACTGGCACTTCCGGCGAAAGCTACACTCAAACGTCATAGCTTGATCAACTGAGTCTCGGAGGCTTGTATGGCGGCCTCTGCCACCGAACTGCTGGAAGAATTGAAGGCGTTGCGGAAGGGACGGGGGGTGCATGCCAGCAAGCTCGGTGAACACGTCGGCCCCGGGTTGCGGGAGCTGTGTGGTATCACCGCCGCGGACAGTGAGGAGTCGATTCGCCGAAAGTTGACAAGCCGGCTGGGCGCGTTGGTCCAGACCCTGCCGGATGACCTGGGGCTGGCCGTACAGGCCGCGGTCGGGCTGCATCCGGCGGCGCAGCAGCCGTTCCTCGGCGACCGGGTGCAGTGGTTGGCCGAGCAGCTACACCGGGACCGGCGCACCGCGCGGCGCCGGCTGGACGACGGCCTGGTCCGGCTCGCGCAGGCGGCGGCCGGCCCGACCAACGTGCCGCCACCGCCGGTCGCCCGCACCGAGGACGACTGGTACGTGGCTGACTTCTACGCGTTGTTGCGGCTGGACCAGCCCAGCCCGGAGGCGATCGAACGGCGCGGCATCGTCGCCGCGCGGGACGGCATCGGCATCATCGACGCGCTGATAACGCTGCCCCGCGACCCGACCGACCGGACCGGCGCGCACGACCTGCAGATGGAAGTGCTGTACGGGGCGACGCTGGTCGGCAAGGAGCACGACGCGGACAGCCGGTTCCGGTTCGTGCTGCAACTGCCGACGATGCTGCGGGCCGGCGAGCGGCACGAATACGGGGTGCTGTTCCGGGTTCCGCACAACCAGGCGATGCGCAACCACTACGTGTTCACCTCGACCCGCCGGTGCGATCAGTTCGACCTGCGGATCCGATTCGACCCGGATCGCCGGCCGGAGCAGGTCTGGCGGGTGCACGAGGTTTTCCACCGGGCCATCGACGGGCCGCCGAGTGGTGAGCGGCTGGCCCTGGATCCGGCCGGTGAGCTGCATCTCCGGTTCGCCGGGCTGAAACCCGGATTCGGCTACGGGGCGCAATGGACGGAGCCGCCGAGCCGTGAACTCCAGCACGGCAACGGCAACGGCGTACTCGACATGCTGCCGCGCAGCTGGTGAATACGAATTACCAACCCAGTGCGCCGACCACGTTCGCGTAGTCATCGGTCCAGGCCCGGCCGGCGCCGACCCGGCAGGGCTGCCAGCCGGGGTCGGCACGCAGGGTGGCCAGGTCGGCCGGGGTCCGGGCCAGGGCCAGCCAGTGCGAGCCGAACCGGCCCGGGCCGGCACTGGTCTGGTCGGCCTGCGGGTCCACCCGGGACAGGCAGGCGGCGCCGACGGCCGCGGCCACCCGGCCGGCCACCGGCTCCAAGTCCAGGTACCGGTTGGTGAGGTGCAGGGCGACCAACCCGCCGGGGTCCAGCCGGGCCAGGTAGAGCTCGACCGCCTGCCGGGTGAGCAGGTGCACCGGCACCGAGTCCGACGAGAACGCGTCCAGCATGATCAACCCGTACCGGGCGTCCGGCCTGGCGGCCAGCGACACCCGGCCGTCGCCGAGCACCACCGCCGACCGGGCCGGGCAGTCTCGCAGGTAGCTGAACAGCGCCGGGTCGGCGGCGATCCGGGCCACCAGCGGGTCGATCTCGTAGAACGTGTACCGCTCGCCCGGTTGGCCCTGGCAGGCGAGCGTGCCGGCGCCGAGCCCGATCACCGCGACCCGGTCGGCGTGGCCGGCCGCCCGGGCCGCCCGGACCACGTCGCCGGCCGGCCCGGCCAGCGTGAAGTACGTCAGCGGGACGGTGCGCCGGGCCGGGTCGGTGAACTGCGCGCCGTGGATGGTGGTGCCGTGCATCAGCACGTGCAGCGTGCCGTCCGCGGTATGCCGCACCGCCAGCGTGCCGTAGAAGCTGCGGTCGGCGAAGATCACCCCGTCCAGCCGGGCCAGCGTCGAGCTGGCGACCAGGAACACCAGCCCGAGGGCGACCGCGCGGACCGGCACCGGCCGCAGCAGCAGGCCGGCCCCGACGGCGACCAGCAGGAACAGCAGGTCGATCCGGTGGGTGGCCGCGGCGGAGCGGGCGAGGCGATCGACCAGCAGCAGCCCGCCGGCCACCGCCGCCGGCAGCAGCACCGCGACCAGCATCGGCCGGACCCGACCGACGACCCCGCCCCCGCTCCACCCGGCGCCGCCGGCCGACCCGATCCCGACCGGCTCACGCCCGGCCGACTCGTCCCCGGCCGGCCCAGTCCCGACCGACGCAATCCCGGCCGGCCCAACCGCGACCGGGCGAACCACGGCCGGCTCGATCCCGGCTGGGGCGGGCGCCGCCGCGGTGGATGGGCCGGCGCCGGCCGGCCGGGATCGAGCCGGTCGAGCCAGCGGGACCGCGAACAGGGCCAGGGTCAAGCCGAGCGGGTACTCGAGCAGGTGGTCGAACAGCACCGGGGCGACCAGGCCGGCGGCCGCGCCGCCGAGCGCGCCGCCGGCGGCGAGCGCCAGGTAGAAGCCGGTGAGCGCGTCCGCCGGTGGTCGCTCGGCGGCCAGCCGGCCGTGGCAGAGCAGGCCGGCCACCGCGAAGATCACCAGGTGCAGCGGCAGGAAGATCGCCAGCGGCTGGGTCGCACCGGACAGCAGCACCCAGAGCCCGAGCGCGGCCAGCGGCGGCAGCAGCCGCCGGCTCCACAGCCAGGCCCGGGCCGCCCGCTGGGTCGGCGAGAACGCCACCACGAACGTGCCGAGGTAGATCGTCAGCGGCAGCACCCAGAGCAGCGGGATCGGCGCGAGGTCCGTGGTGAGCACGTTCGTCACGCCGATCAGCAGGCAGGACGGCACGAAGGCGAGCGCCAGCCAGCGCGCCACCGCCCACCGCCCCGGCTGCCACCGCCGGCCCGCCGAGGGGCCGCCGACCGGCACCCGCCCGGCTGCCGGCACAGCCGGCCCCACGCCCGCCGGCGCCAGGCCCGCCGGCCCCGGGCCAGCCGGCTCCGAGCCCGCCGCGGCCGAGCCAGCCTGCCCGAGCCCCGCCGGCCCCGAGCCCGCCGCAGCCGAGCCCGCCGCCGAGCCCGCCGCAGCCGGGCCGGACCGGTGCAGGACGACCGCACAGGCAGCGACCAGGAGGAGCAGCAGGAGGTAGCCGGCGGTCCAGACCCGGGCCTGCGCGGCGAGCGGGAGCAGCGGTTCGAGCAGCAGCGGGTAGCCGAGCAGGCCGACGATGCTGCCCAGGTTGCTGGCCCGGTAGAGGAAGTACGGGTCGGCACCGCGCGGGTGGCCGCTGTCCACGTACCAGCGCTGCAGCAGCGGGGCGGTCGCCGCCACCACGACGAACGGCGGTCCGATCGCGACCGCGAGCAGGCCGAGCAGCCAGAGCTCGGGCTGCCCGCCGGCCGGTGGCACCCAGCCGGCCGGGATGCCGGCCGGCAGCACCAGCAGCGGCGGCAGCAACAGCGCCAGGTGCAGCAGCGACTGCCGCCGGCTACCCAGCCGGCGGACCGACCAGTGCGCGTACCCGTACGCGGCCAGCAGCGCGGTCTGGAAGAACACCATCGAGGTGGCCCAGACCCCGGACGTGCCGCCCAGCACCGGCAGCACCATCCGGGCGAACATCGGCTGGACCGAGAACAGCAGGATCGCGCCCAGCAGCAGGGTCCCGCTGAACAGCGCGGTGCTGGCCCGGGCCGCCGGCGCCGCGGTGGCCGTTGCCGGCCCGACCCGGATGGACGAGGTCACGACGCCGCTCCCCTGCACCTGGCCGGATCCAATCGCTGCCGCGCGATCGTAGGCTCACGGCTGCCGCGGCCGGAGGTCGGAGTCGACCGCCCGGGAGGCGTACTCGGTCACCTCGTCGGCGCGGATCAGCCCGTCCTGGATGGCCCGGGCGAGCAGTTGGGTGCGGGTCGGCGCGGGCCGGCCGGCGTTGGCGTACTTGATCCGGGCCCGCTGGATGTACTGCCGGACGGTGCTCTCGGCGATGCCCATCCGGGCCGCCACCGCCGACTTCGACATCGACTGGAACCAGAGCAGCAACGCGGTCCGCTCCTGGTCGGAGAGCGCCGGGCAGCCCGGCCGGTCGTCGGCGGCCATCGAGCCGGCGGCCTGCGGCGCGACGTACGGCCGGTCCGCCGCGGCGGCCAGGATCGTCGCCACGCAGTGCTCCCGGCCCTCCTTCTTGGCCAGGAACGCGAACGCGCCGCGGTCCAGCACGGCCAGCACGGTGGCGTCGTCGGCGTGCTCGGAGTAGACGACCACCCGGCGGCCCAGCCGGGCCAGCCGCCCCACCTCGTCGATCGCCATCCGGCCGTGCAGGTTCAGGTCGAACAGCAGCACGTCCGCCAGGCGACCCGGGCCGGCGAACGCCACCTCCACGCTGTCGCCGGCGGCGATCAGCTCGATCGGGCGGCTGGTCTCCTGGGCCAGCCAGGCGCGGACGCCCGCGTGCACGACCGGGTGGTCTTCGACCAGCGCCACGGTTACCGGCGCCAGCGCACCTCGGTCCACCGGCTGTCCCCTCCCTGTGCTGACGTCGCGTGCCGGGGGCACAACCTACAGCGAAGCGACAACGATGTCGCCAGAAGGTGCCAACCCGGCGCACCCGTCGCGACCGGCCGGAGCCGCCGGTGACCGCTGTTCGACCGTCATGACCGCCCCCAGCCGGCCACCTAGGCTCGATTGAGGGCCGTCCGCGACGGGCCGGGATTCCGCCTGAGCACGGGGTCGGGCGGCACACCGGCGGTCGGCCGCAGCTTGCGGGCCGGGGTGTTCGGCGGAGCTGTCGCGATGCATTTTTTGCAAAACCGGACCCGCTCAACCCCGCCATCAGGTATGCCTGCACAACCCCGTCTCTGCGGTTCCCCCGTGCCGTGGAGGCGGGGCCCTCATGTCCAGGGTGTTTCCACCCGGGGTCGAGCGGGGGGGGCGGGCACGGCCGCACGTCAGCCGACCGGGCCGCTCTCGCCGGCCAGCACCCGGACGCCCTCGACCAGCGTGGTCACCGGATCGGCGGTGTACTCGGTCAGCACGATCGCCAGGTCGTCGGCCAGCCGGCTGCCGGCGTGCTCGTCCAGGCTGGTGATCAGCCGGTCCAGCGTCTCCCGCGGGCTCTCGCCGGCCGGCAGGTCGCGGATCACCGAGATCGGTTCGAAGTACGCGCCGTGCCGGTTGCGGGCTTCGATCAGCCCGTCGGTGAACACGAAGAGCTGGTCGCCCGGCCGGAACGGGTGGGTCTGCAGCCGGGGCTGGACGCCGAGCCCGAGCGGCGGGCTCGGCCGGTCGATGATGATCTCGGTGACCTGGTCGCCGCGGCGCAGCAGCGGCCACGGGTGACCGCAGCTGACCAGGCCGATCTGGTCGGCGGTGAAGTCGACCAGCAGCGCGGTGACGAAGTCCTCGTCGCCGAGCCCGGGCACGATCGCGTTCTCCAGGTGCCGGGCGACGTCGACCAGGGTGACCGAGCCGGGCGCGAACTCGCGGAACGAGGCCAGCACGTCGGCGGCGAGGCCGACCGCCTCCAGCCCCTTGCCGCGCACATCCGCGATCAGCAGCCGTACCCCCTCGGGGTACGCCACGGCCGCGTACGCGTCGCCACCGACCCGGGCCTCCTCAGCCGCCGAGCGGTAGATCGTGGCAAAGGTCAACGAGCCCAGCCGGGACGGGATCGGCCGCACGATCGTGGCCTGCGCGGCCTCGGCGACCAGGCTGATCCGGTGCAGCGTGACCTCGCGCCGGCGCCAGCGGCTGGCCGCCACGGTGCTGATCGCCGCGACCGCGACCACGGTGGCGAACCCGCTGCCGTGCCCAGGGCCGGTGAACGAGTGCACCTGGATGGAGAGGGCCAGCGCCCAGACGCTGGCGTACGCCGCGACCAGCAGGGTGCCGATCGGGCCGAGGCTGAGCGCGGCGATCGTGGCCGGCAACACGAACAGGCTGATCAGCGTGACCGTGTCGGACAGCGCCAGCGCGACGACGCCGCCGACGGTGGTCGTCCCGAGCAGCCAGCCGAGCTGGACCTCGTCCCGTGACCACTGGAACATCGCGCCCACTGACTCCTGCCCTCACCGGCTCGTGCCTGCGGTGCCGACCCCCGGCGGGCACGTCCGGCCAGCATCCTCAACCTGGGACAGCGGCGTCAACCTGCGCCGCAGAGGCTCAAATTCAGCGTCCCACGATTGCCGCAGCAGTGACAGCAGTGCAGCTCAGGACGATGGCGGTAGGTAGCCGATCGTGCCCAGCGGGCTGCCGGCGGGCGGCGCCGGCGCGGCCGGCGCGGCGGTCTGCGGGTCGAGGAACCGCAGGCTCTGCGCGACCTCCTCGGCCAGCCGGGTGAACACCTCGGCCAGCCCCAGATTCGGCGTCGTCACGACGAGCACACCGAGCCAGCGGCTGTCCGGCACCGGGACGACGACCTGGGTCACCGCGACCCGCTGCCGGCGGGATGTCTCCGGCACCGGCGCGAGCAGGCTGGTCCGGATCCGGACCGCCGGACCGGCCGGCAGGTCGACCAGGTCCACCGTCCGCATCTCGGCGAACTCGCCGTCGGCCAGTTCCTCCGCGGCGAAGTGCCGGGCCAGCCAGCTCACCTCGTCCGGGGCGCTGGCGAGCTGGACCCAGGACAGCGCGAGGTTCGCGCCGATCAGCTCGGCCGGCCGGCTGCCAGCGGCCAGGATCGCGGCGAGGAAGACGCCCGCCGCGCGCTGCTGCTCGATCAGCGACTGCAGGATGCGGCGCATCTGGCCGCGGTGCCGGGCGGCCTCGGGATGCTCGGCGATCCGTTCGTCCAGCACCCGCTCGATCCACTGGTCGGACCCGGCCGGGTCGAGGTCGAGGGTCAGCCAGGAGTCCGGCGTGTGCAGCCGGAAGCCGACCTCGGGACGCGGCGCGGCCGGGTCGACCCCGATCGTCTGCAGGCCGCGCTCGGTCATCCCGCGACCTGGATCATCGCCACTCCGCTACGGGTCAACTCAGCCGTCCCCGGCGGCGGCGTCGGCGATGCCCTGGTCGGTGGTGCGGTAGCCGTCGGCCGACTTGCCCACCTTGTCGGCCATCGCCGCGGCGTTCTCGCCGATCTTCTTCAGCGAGTACTCCCACTCCTTGACGAAGTGGCCGACCGCCTCGGCCAGGCCGTTGTGCCCGGTCTGCGCCGAGCCGACGCTGCCGAGCCGGCCACGGGCGTCGTTGCCGGCCGAGGAGAACTGCTTCAGGCTGTTCGACAGCCCGGACAATTCACCGGGATCCACCTCGATGCGACCCATCCATCATCACCCACCTAAAGCCGTCGAATCTGGACGAAGTGTCGCCGCAACCGGTACGCTTCCGCAAGCCTCATCGTGCCATCCAGCGGGGGTGAACCAACCGATGCCGACGTACGAGTTCCCGGCGCTCGGCTTCAATCCGGCGCCCGGCGACCCGGCCGCCGTCGACGCCGCGGCGCAGGCCAGCAAGCAGTTCGCGCAGCGGCTGGCCACTGACGTCGCCACGCTGAACCGGATGCAGGCGTCGTCCTGGGTCGGCGAGGCCGGCGACGCGTTCCGCGACAAGGTCAAAGACCTGCCCCGCGACCTCGACCGGTCCCGGGCCGCCCACGAGGCCACCGGCGCCGCGTTGAGCGGCTATGCCGGCGCGCTGACCGAGGCGCAGCGGCGCGCGTTGACGCTGGAGCAGGAGGCGGCCGAGGCGATCCGGCAGCAGCAGATCGCGGCGGCCAACGCGAACTCGATGCGCAGCCAGGCGGCCTCGGCGACGGGCGCCGCCCGCGACCAGATCGTCGCCAACTACAACGCCTACGCCAGCCGGGCCGGCCAGTACGCCGACCGCCTCGGCCAGATCCGGGCCGAGGCGCACCGGCTGCAGTCCGACATCTCCGCGCGCGCCGACCAGGCCGCCGGCCGGGTCCGCGGCGCCGCCGACGCGCCGTACCACGAGCCGCACTGGTGGCAGAAGGCCTGGGACGGCTTCATGAACTGGGTCCGCGACAACGCGGACGTGCTGAAGAAGATCTCCGGCGTCCTCAAGATCATCTCCGCGGTCTGCGCGCTGCTCAGCTTCATCCCGGTGGTGGGTGTCTTCTTCGGCGCGGCCGCGCTGATCACCGGCGGGCTGGCGCTGCTGATCGACGTCTCGCTCAAGCTGGCCACCGGCGAGGGCAGCTGGGCCGGCATCGCGCTGGACGCCGCGCTCACCTTCATCCCGGGCGGGAAGCTGACCAAGATGCTCGGCACGCCGCTGAAGGCCGGCGGCCGGCTGTTCGCCCGGATGGCGCCGGAGCTGGCCGAAGGCCTGGCCCGCGGCGGCAAGGCGATCAGCGGCGCGGTGCAGCAGGGCGTGTTCCAGCTGTCCCGGCTGGCCCCGAAGACACGGGCGTTCGAACGGATGGCCGGCGAGATCAACAACCTGCCCACCGCGGTCGGCCGGTGGACCGCCGGGCACGCGCCGCAGGCCGCGGTCACCAGTGCCGAGCGGCGGTTCGCCAACCTGGTCGCCGGCGGGCAGACTCCGGAGGCGGCCTGGTCGGCGCTGACCGCGGCCGAGAAGAGCGGCATCCGCGGCGTCCAGCGCACCCGGTTCTGGCGCAACGCCGACCATCTGATGGAGACCGACCCCGGGTTCGCCCAGCGCTACGGGCACCTGTTCTCCGACGCCGACCGGGCCGCGCTGCCCGGCCGGGCGCCGCGCACCTTCGACCCGGTCACCCGCACCGACATGCCGATCCAGCTCAGCCACGAGCCGCTGCCGATCAGCGCCGGCGGCGGCGCGCAGATCCCCCGCGCGCCCTGGCAGCACGCCGCGTACGACCCGGCCGGGTTCCAGTACCCGAACGCGTCCTACCTGGACAACTGGCTGCGTACCGGCCGGCTCTCCCCCGTCCCGGACGACCTGTTCAGCAGCGACAGCGGCAGCACCCGGACGCCGGCCGGGGCGCGGTGACGGCCGGCCCGCCGGTCGCCCTGCGCGAGCCGCTGGACCGGCCCCGGCTGCTGCGGATGGCGATCCGGTCCGAATCGGTGCCGGACGGCGCGCCGCTGGTCGCGCACGGCGTGGTGGCCCGGATCGAGGGCGGCTTCTTCGTCGCCGGCCCGCCGCCGACGCCGTTCCACACGGTCGCGCTCTGGGCCGGGATCGCGCCCGGCACCGTGTCGGTCGGCTGCGTGCCGACCAGCCCGGACGCGGCGATCGAGGTGTGGGGCGTGCACGAGACCGAGTCGGCGCAGCCGCCGGTCCGGCCGCTGCGGGTCGAGCGCTACGGTGCGCTGGTGACGTTGACCTGCACCGACCCCGGCCACCCGGACACCGGCCTGGTCGTCGACCTGCGCTGGGAAGACGACGCGGACACCGCCGGCGGGGAGGGCGGGGACGGGTGACCGACGAGCCGGTGCCGTCCTTCCGCTACCACCCCGACCCGGTGGGCACCGGGAACGTGGTCGCGCGCGACATCGTCTGCGGTGTCTGCCAGCGGGCCCGCACGCACACGTACACCGGGCCGTACCTGAGCCCGGACTTCCACTTCGAGAACGAGGACCCGCTCTGCCCCTGGTGCATCGCCGACGGCTCGGCGGCCCGGGAGTGGCAGGCCTCGTTCACCGCGCCGGCCTACCTCTCGGCCGCGGCGCAGGCACAGATGCCGCCCGAGCGGCTGGCCGAACTGGAGTTCCGCACCCCGTCGTTCCGCTGCCTGCAGCAGGACCGCTGGCTGGACCACCACGACGAGGCGGGCGAGTACCTCGGCGAGATCGGCGCGGACGAGTACCTCCGGCTGCCGGCCGAGGCGCAGGTCGCGGTGCGCACCGCCGCCGGCGACCCGCCGGCCCGCCCGCTGGCCGACGACGACACCGTGCTCACCCTGCGCGCGGACGGCGACGGCCCGGCCGTCTACCTGTTCCGCTGCCTGCACTGCGGCCGGTACGACGCGTTCTTCGCCGCCGACTGAGCCCCGACCCCGGGCGGTGCGCCCAGGGCCGGGGTCGGCCCGCGGTTCAGCGCGAGCGCTGGTGCGGTTGGTCGCTGGCCGTCAGCCGGTCAGCCGGGCGGCCGGCAACGCCTTGAACGCGGCGACGACGGCGGACAGCGTCGGCTTCTCGACGGCGATGCCGAGCTTCTGCCGGACCAGTGCGGACAGCCCGACCGGCAGGCCCGAGGTCTTCGCGTACGCGCCCGCGGCGCCCTTCTTGCCGAAGTAGGCCAGCCGGCCCTCGCTGCGGACGGGGTCGGCCGCGGCGATCTGCTCGGCCGGGAAGGCCGCCTCGCCGCCGGTGTACTTCGCCAGCGCACCGGCCAGGAATTCGCACTCCGCCTTGGTCGCCGCCAGGTGGTGGGTCTCGTAGAGCGCGCTCCAGGTCTTCTCGTCGATCTTGCCGCCGCGCGGGGTCGACTTGTAGGTGGCGGCGCGCACGGCCAGCAGTTCGTGCAGCTCATGCACCAGGTAGCGGATGTCGTCGACCGTGCCGCTGCCGGCGGCGAGCCGCGCCCAGCCCAGGTAGTTCTCCCCGGTCAGGCCGATCTCCGCGCTGCCGAACAGGTGCTGGCAGAGGTCGGCCAGCGCGTCCGTCGTCACGGCCGGGATGAACGGGAGCGTGGCCGCCTTGACCGCCGGCAGGCCGGGCTGGGTCAGCAGCGCGTCGACCAGCGGGAGGATCTGCGCCTCGACGCCCGCGTCCGACAGCCGCTCCTCCAGCGTGCTGTAGCCGGTGATGTCGGCGTTGACGTCCGCGTTCAGCGCCCGGCTCAACCGGGCCATCTCGGCGATCTCGGTCGCCGAGAAGTGCTGCTGCGCCCAGGTCAGCAGCGACTGCAGGCCGCCGACGGCCGGATGGTCGGCCGCGACCTGTATCCACATGACCGGGTCGAGCACCGGGTCGTCGGGCGTGGAATCCTCGTCGTGCGTTGATTCGGTCATGCGGTAGCCCCCCACCTCGCCGTAGTTGATGCCCGGGACACGCGGGTCATCGGCCAGTCGGCCGCGCTCCACCGGGCCGCATCAGCCTCGCCCGGCGATCGTCGGGGGTCAAGACTGCGACAGTTGTGCTGGCCCGGGAGGCAGACCCGCTGCCCGCTCGGGTATGCCCTGACCGGCGCGGGGGCAGCGCCGGCTCAGGTCAGCTGCGGCGGACGACCATGGAGAGGATCCAGCTCACCAGGCTGACCACGATCGCGCCCCAGAAGGCCGACCAGAAGCCGTCCACTTCGAAGTCGATGCCGACCTTGTCGCTGATCGTCGCGCTCAGCCAGAACAGCAGCGCGTTGATCACCAGCGAGAACAGGCCGAGCGTGAGCAGCGTCAGCGGACAGGACAGCACGAGCACCACCGGCCGGATCGTCGCGTTCACGACGCCGACCACCAGCCCGACGGCGAGGTACGTGCCGACCTTGCCGGCCGTACTGTCCGCATCGACCACGATCCCGTCCACCAGGAACACCGCGACTGCAAGCCCGACAGCGTTCAGTACCACCCGCAGCAGAAAATCCACGCTGGACAGCACACCATGATCAGCGCCGGAAGTCCCGGCAGCGCGCCCCGATCCACCTGCCTGGCGCAACAGCCGCCCGGCGTACCGGTCAGTAGACCCCGGCGGGGGCGGGGAACGGGGCCAGCCGGCCGGACCGGTAGCCCTGCGCGATGATCGCCATCTCCCGCCAGACGTCGATCTCCCAGGACGAGATCGGCCCCGGTCGGTAGCCGGGCGAGGCGGTGCCGCGCTGCACCGACTCGCAGGCTCGCCAGTCCTCCCGGTTGGTGACGTCCCAGAAGTCGGCGGCGTAGCCGGGTGAGAAGCCGGGCCGGTCGAACGCGGCCGGCGGGAAGTACCAGGCGCAGTCGACCCGGGTGCGGTCGGCCGCCAGCGGGGTCAGCCGGTGCGTCATCAGGTAGTCCGGGTGCGGGCTGACCAGCAGGTTCGGCAGCAGTGCCGCGTACCCGACCTCGCGCCGCCGGCCGGCCGGCACGGACGGGATGGGCACCCCGAGGCTCTCCCCGGACAGCGACATGGTCACCGCGTCCGGGCGCAGCCGCATCGGGCCGCCGAGCCAGAGGCCGGTGGGCTCCTGCGGGTAGCCGAAGCCGGAATCCGGCGGGGTCACCTCGCACAGCTCCGGATGGATGCTCGCGCAGTGGTAGCACTCCAGGTAGTTCTCGATGATGATCTTCCAATTGGCCCGCACCTCGTACTCGCTGCTGGCGCCGAGGCGCAGCCGGCCCGGCTGGTGGTCGGCGACCACCAGGTCGGCGTTGCCGAGCTGCCCGGCCAGCGGCGGGGCGTCCGCGGAGACGTTGGCGAACACCCAGCCGTGCCACTCCTCGACCGGCACCGGCAGCAGCGGGAACTGGGACCGGTCGAAGTCGGCCGCCTCGCCGCGGTCGGCACCGAACCGGGGCGCCGCCCGGCACTCGCCGCCCAGGCCGTACACCCAGGAGTGGTAGGGGCACTTGATGCCGCGGGCGGTGCGCCCGGTGCCGGGCGGCAGCAGCTCGTGGCCGCGGTGCCGGCAGGTGTTGAAGTACCCGCGCAGCCCGCCGGCGCCGTCCCGGACCAGCAGCACGCCGGCGCCGCCGACGGTGACCGCCCGCTGGGCGCCCGGCGCGGGCAGCTCGTCGGACCGGCCGACGCAGCACCAGGAGCCCTCGAAGAACTGCCGCCGCTCCCACTCGAACACCTCGGCCGAGGTGTACGCGACGCCGGGCAGGGTGCGCGCGTCGGCCAGCGGCCGCAGCACCGGCTCCAGCAGCTCCCGGTCGATCGGCGCCGGCTGCCACTCCACCATCCCGGTCCACCTCCCACCGCCGCGCTCAACGTATGCGCCGGGACAGCCCGAGGCCAAGCGTCAATCCCGTCTTGACGTCCGGCTCATCGTCAATCTACGGTTGACGCATGACGAAACCCCGCCTGAGCGACCTCATCGACGGCATCAACGCCCAATATCCGGACCGGCCACTGGAGCAGCTCACCGCCGCGGTAATGCTGGCCGACTTCATGAACGAGGTGGCCGACCACCTGATCGGCCACTTCGTCGACCAGGCGCGGCACAGCGGCGCGTCCTGGACAGAGATCGGTGGCTGCATCGGCGTCACCAAGCAGGCCGCGCAGCAGCGCTTCTCGCCCAAGGCCGACCCGAACATGTTCACCTGGTTCACCGAGAAGGCCCGCCAGGTGGTGATCCAGTCGCAGGAGGCGGCGCGGGCCACCGGGCAGTCCGAGATCGCCGTGGAGCACCTGCTGCTCGGCCTGCTCACCACCCCGGACGGCCTGGCCATGCGCGCGCTGGCCGACCAGAAGCTCACCCCGGGCGCGATCCGGAAGGCCGCCGACGCGGCGATCCCGCCGGCCCCGGACGGCGCGGTGTCGCCGACCATGATCCCGTACACCGCGCCGGCCCGGAAGGTGCTGGAGCTGACCATGCGGGAGGCACTGCGGCTGGGCCACAACTACATCGGCACCGAGCACATCCTGCTCGCCCTGCTCGCCCGCGAGGCCGAGACCCCCGGCCCGCTGCACTCCCTCGGCGTCGACCCGGCCGCGGCCGAAGCGCACATGCTGGCCGCGATCGGCGCCATCGCCAGCGCCACCCCCGCCGCCGGTTAGACCGGCCGCGCGGCTGCCGAGCCGGCGCGGCCCCACCCGAGGTCGCCAGGACGATCAGTTCAGCACCCGGTTGGCTTGCAGCTGGTCGGTTTCGGTCGAGGTACCGCCCTCGGAGGTGGCGTGCGCGGTGTAGGCGATGAACAGGCTCACGTAGGGGTTGGCGCCGTTGCAGTGCGCGGTCGGGTCGAAGGTGTGGCTGGTCGTGTCGCCCTGGGCGCTGGCCACCACGGCCGGTGCGTGCGAGGCCAGCAGCTGGCCCTGGCAGCGGACGCTGAACCGCAGCGTGATCTCGATCCCGGTGACCGCGCTCTGCGGGTCGGTCGCGGTGGCGGTGACCGTGAACGGGGTGGTGAAGTCCGGCAGCGGCAGCAGCACGTTGCCGGTCCCGACGCCGACGACCGTCCCGGCGTGCGTGATCGTGACCACCGGCGCGGTCGTGTCCAGCTGGATGAAGGTGGCCCGCACCGCGACCGGGCCGCGGCCCATCGTGAGCGCGCAGATCTCCGGGGTCGCGGTCGGCGTGCAGCCCTGCCAGGACGAGAACCTGAACCCGGCGCTGGGGAACGCCTGCAGCCGGGTCAGCCGGCCGAACTGGACGAAGGCCTGGCAGGGGTTGGCGCTGCAGGTCACGTCGCCGGCCACGGTCCCGGTGCCGACCGTGGTGATGTCGAGTTCCTGTGGCGGCAGCCCGTGCACCCGCACGGTGCGGTCGGTCGCCGCCTGGAACGAGCAGGTCAGGGTCAGCGCCGGGCAGCCGGCCACGCCCCAGTCGTCGATGACCTCGTCCGCGCCGGGATGCACCGACATGTCGATCACGGTGCCCGGGGCGACCGTGAAGCTGCAGCCGCTGTCACACCGGTTGACCGGGCCGCCGTGCGGCCCGGCGCTCAGCACGCTGTTGGGCGGCATGGTGCGGCTGATCGTGATCCGCGCCTGGGCCGGCGGGCTGGCGACGAACACGGCGGTCACGGTCGCGGCGGCGGTCATCGTGACCCGGCAGGTGGTGCCGGTCGCGTCGGCCGGGGCCGCAGTGCAGCCGGTGACGTGGTCGAACACCACCGTCCCGGCCGTGCTCGGGATGCGCAGCACGGCGGTCGTGCCGGGCCGGTACTGGTACGTGCAGGAGCTGCCGGCCGCGCAGACGGCACCGACGGCGGCGTTGAGCGGGGCCGGCGCCGCGACGGTGGCGCTGCCGCCCCCGGTCACCCGCACGGTCAGCGTCACGGGCGGGTCCGGCTGCGGCGGGGTCGGGCCGCCGCTCGGCTCTGGGTCGGGGTTGCCGCCGCCGGGATCCGGTTGGCCCGGGTCCGGCTGGCCCGGGTCCGGCTGGCCCGGGTCCGGCTGGCCCGGGTCCGGCTGGCCCGGGTCCGGCTGGCCGGGATCGGGCTGGCCGGGATCGGGCTGGCCCGGGTCCGGCGAGGTGCCCGGGGCCGGCGGCCGGCTCGGGTTGGGCTGGCCCGGCTTCGGCTGGTCCGGCGACTTGGCGCCGTTGTCCGGGCTGCGGGCCAGGATGCCGGCGCCGACGTCGCGCGGGTCGTACTTGCGCAGCGACTTGCCCGACCGCCACCGCCCGCCGTCGAACCGGATCACCCCGGCCTTGTCGCCGTCCAGGTCGTTGTAGAAGACCAGCCCGTCCTTGCCGAGCAGTTCCAGCCGCGCGCCCGGCCGGCCGATGTCCAGGTCGGCCACCTTGCGCAGCTCGGTCATGTCGACGACCGCGGTATGGCCGGTGGACCAGTTCGGCACGAAGACGTAACCGGCGGTCTGCACCAGCGGGCCGAACCTGTCACCGGGCCGGCCGACGTCGACCGTCGAGCCGCACTGGTCGCCGCCGATGCCGGCGGCGACCAGCGTGCCGGTCGCGGGCATCGCGGCGACCAGCCGGTCGCCGCTGGCCGACCCGAGCAGCTGGACCCGGTCCAGCGCGGCGGGATCGTCGGCGGCGCCGATCTGCAGGCACGACCAGGACTTCACCTCGCCGGTGTCCGACACGACGCCGGCCCGCGCCTGGTCCGGCTCGACCAGGACGGCGCGACCGCCGAGCAGCACCAGCCGGGACCGGGCCCCGCCGAGCCCGGCCCGGACGTGCCCGCCGGCGCCGTCGAACCAGGACAGCCCGCGGCTGCCGACCACCCACAGCCGGCCGGCACTGTCCACAACGGACTGTCCCGGACCCGGTTGAGCGGTCAGCGCCAGTTCCCGGCGGACCCGCAGCGTGATCGGGTCGACCACCGAAGCGACCTGCCGGCGGCCGTCCACCACGTAGGTGTTCGCGTCGCCCGGGTAGACCTGCAGCGAGCCGGCCGGCCCGCCGCCGCCGCCGAACCGCACCGGGGTGCCGACCCCGTAGGTCCGTCCGTCCACAAAGGACACCGTGCCCTGGGTGGGTTGCACGGCGTACGCGGACGAACCGTTCTGCACGGCGGACAGCTGGCCACCGGCGGTCGCGCCGGGCACCCGCACCGAGCCGACGATCTGCTCGGCCGCCCCGTCCAGCAGGGTCAGGACGCCCTGGGACGGCGAGGCCAGCCACGCGCCGCTGCCGGTCAGCTGCGGCCGGGACCGGGGCAGCCCGTGCGCCTGGCCCAGCACGACGACCGCCGGCACCGCCAGCGCCGCGACCAGCCCGGTCTGCACGACCGGCCCGAACGCGCCGCGCAGCAGCCGGCGGAACCTACTGTCGGCCGACATGGCCACCTCCCAAACTGATCGCCGGGGAGCGGTTGCGGACGGCGCAGCCGGTCACCCGGGCTACTGCTGGCGCGGCCCCGACGACCACGCCAGCCGACCGTGCGTCCGGACCTGACACCTGGCCCGCCCGACCAGCCACCGGGCTCCAGCAGGGCCAGGACGGTGGTCGCACGTCCATCGAATGTAACCGCGGCCGGCCCAGGTCCGTCCCGTGTGGACGCTGCCCGAACGTGCGGTATTCGGGTGCAACGCAGCCATTCGCGCCGCCGGGCCGGGTCCGAATGCCGTACCCGATGCGACCGTCCACTTCGGACGATCGAGCTGCGGTGGCGGCGGCGGGCGGCTACCGGCCGAGCACTCGGATCAGGGGGTGCCCAGCCGCAGCGCCGGCGGGCCGAGCAGCAGTTCGGTGATCTGCCGCGGCGGTCGCGGGCGGCCGAAGTACCAGCCCTGGCCGATGTCGCAACCGAGGCAGCGCAGCCGGTCCGCCTGCTCGGCGGTCTCGATCCCCTCGGCCGTGACGGTCAGGCCGAGGGTGTGCCCGAGCGAGATCATGGTGGTCAGGATCGCTTCGTCGGTACGGTCGGCACCGGCCGCCGGCCGCAGCCCGCGGACGAAGTCGCCGGCGATCTTCAGGTCGTGCACGGGCAGCGCACGCAGGTACGACAGGTTCGAGTAACCGGTGCCGAAGTCGTCAATGGACAGTCGCACGCCCAGATCGGCCAGCGCGTGCACGGTGCTCAGCGCGGCGCCGTCGGGGCTCATCGCGGCCGTCTCGGTGATCTCCAGCTGGAGCCGGCCCGGCGGCAGCCCGCTGCGGTCGAGGATGCGGGTGACGTCCGGGGCCAGGTCCGGGTGCCGGATCTGGCGGACCGACAGGTTGACGCTGACGAGCGGCGGCGCGCTGGCCAGCTCCTGCCAGCGGACCGCCTGATCGGCCGCCTGTTCGAGCAGCCGGCGGCCGAGCGGGATGATCAGCCCGCTGTCCTCGGCCAGATCGATGAAGTGGGCCGGGGCCAGTAGGCCGAGCGCCGGATGGCGCCAACGGGCGAGCGCCTCGACGCCGTACATCGCGCCGCTGGCGAGATCCACCAGCGGCTGGAAGTGCAGGATGAACTCGTCCCGGTCCAGCGCGGCCGGCATGGCCGCCGACAGCTGGTAGCGGGCGATCTCGCGGGTGTTGTGCGCGGCGTCGAACAGCTCCCGCCGGGCCCGGCCGTTGGTCTTCGCCCGGTAGAGCGTGATGTCCGCGGCCCGCATCAGGTCGGCGGCCGTGGTGCCGGCGACCGCCCGCTCGACGATGCCGACGCTGGCCGACACCCGCAACTGGTGGCCGTCCACCTGGATCGGGTGCCGCAGGGCGCCCAGGGCCCGGTCGGCCACCGCCACCATGTCCTCGACGCTGCCGGTGCCCGCCGCCAGGATGACGAACTCGTCGCCGCCGAGCCGGGCGACCAGGTGGCCGGACCCGTCGGCCAGATCGGCCAACCGGCCGGCGGCGGTGACCAGCAACTCGTCGCCGACGTGGTGGCCGAAGCTGTCGTTGATGGTCTTGAACCCGTCCAGGTCGACCAGGCAGACACCGAGCCGCGCCCGCGGCGCCGGATCGGTGAAGACCTGCGCCAGCCGCTCCGCGAACAGCGTCCGGTTGGGCAGGCCGGTGAGCGCGTCGTGGGTCGCCTGGTGCCGGAAGCGCGCCTCGCTGGCCTGCAGGTCCTGGATGGCCCGCTCGCGGGCGACCAGGGTGGCGCGGCGCACCGCCTCCTGCTCGTCCAGGGTGCGGTCCCGCAGCGCCCGGGCGAACCCGGTGGCCACCGCCGCCAGCAGCCGGGGCAGCCGGCAGCGTTCCTCCGCGCCGGTCAGGCCCAGGTCGGCCAGCAGCCGCTCATCGATGACCCGGATCGTGCGGCCGAGCCCTTCCGGCGAGCCGAGGTTGAGCCTGACCAGGCTGACCCCGACCTCGTAGCCGGGCCCGGCAACGAAGGGCTGGGCCCGCAGTACCGCCGCCAGCCGGCTGGTCAGCCGGCCGAGGCACTCCTCCAGCTCGGCCCGGGTCATGGCCAGGTGGCTGGTGCCGATGAGGGCATCCGCCCAGGCCCGGGCAAAGCCCGCCGGTCCGGCTCCCGCTGGGCCGGCTCCCGACGGGGCGGCGCCCGACGGGGCGGCGCCCGACGGGGTGGCCGGGCGCCCGGCGTCGGCTACGGGCCGGTGGACCGGCACCTCGGTCACGACTGGACACTCACCCTGCCGGGCCGGTCAGTTCCGCCGGCCGACCCCCGCATACAGGCAGGACAACTCCCCCGGCGTCGCGCCGGCGACCGGGTCGGTGGTCGGGTCCGGCCGCCACCGCTGGACCGGCACCAGGCCGGGGGGAACCAGGTCGAAGCCGGCGAAGAAGCCGTGCACCGCGCCCGGTTCCCGTGGCATGGCGAAGATCGCCGCCTGCTCCGAGGCCGCGAACTGGGCCGCGACCTGCGGCTGGCCGGCCGCGGTGATGTGCGAGAGAACCAGGTAGCTGCCCGGCGCCAGCGCGTCCCGCAGCACCGCCAGCACGGCCTGCGGGTCGTCGGCGTCCGGGATGAAGTGCAGTAGCGAGGCGACCACCAGCCCGACCGGGCGATCGAAATCGAGCAGCCCGCGGACGGCCGGGTGGCCGACGATCCGCTCCGGCCGGCGGGCATCCTCCCGCAGCACCAGGGTCTGCTCGTCGCCGGCCAGGATCTGCCGGCCCTCGGCGACCGCCACCGGGTCGATGTCGACGTAGACCACCCGGGCATCCGGGGCGAGCTGCCGGGCCACCTCGTGCACGTTGCCGGCGGTCGGCACGCCGGAGCCCAGATCCAGGAACTGCCGGACCCCGGACGCCACCAGGAAACGCACCGCCCGGCGCAGGAACGCCCGGTTCGCGTGTGCGGTCAGCGGCACGTCCGGCACCATCGAGATCAGCGCCCGGGCGGCCTCGCGATCGACCGCGAAATTGTGTGAGCCGCCGAGCAGATAGTCGTATATCCGGGCCTGGCTCGGCCGTTCGAAGTCAGCGGCGGCAGGCGAGTCAAGGCTTTCCATATCGGCTTCCTTCCAACAATCAACTGACCTCGCCGAGCAGCGGGCACCGCAGCCCAGGCGCCCCACCACCTGTCCCGCACCGGGCCCAACCGGCAGCCGGCAACACCGGACAGTACCCCCGCGCCGGTCCGGTGGTGTGCCTACCGGCAGACCTGCCTGGCGGCCGCGGTGCGGCCCTGGTACGCGGCTCGGGCCCGGTGCCGAATCGGCCCCGACGCCCGGCGGCGCGGTCGCGGCCGGCCCGGAAATGGCATTACCGCCAGCGGCCGCCGGATGTATTGACCCGCCATCCAGCTGGGCCGGGCCGGCCGGCCGAGCCGCCCCGAAACGGCTCGACCGGGCACCGGGCAATTCGCGGCCCGGCCGCCGATCAGGCCAGCAGCGCCGAGACCGCGGGCTGGAACCGGGCCAGCGTCTGCGGGGTCTCGAATGGGGGCCGACCGACCAGCGTGCAGGCCCCGACCAGGACCGCGCAGAGCCGGCCGACCGGCACGGCCAGCACGACCGCCCCGGCCCGACCGCCCCGGCCGGCGCCGCCGGCGACGAGCGCGGCGTCGGCCGCGGTGGCGGCCTCGACCAGCCAGACGTTCAGGAAGTGGTCCCCCGGCCGGCGGCCGCTGACCGGCAGCGGGGACCCGCTGATCGACACGCACCCGGTCACCCGGCCCAGCGCGGCCCCGATCCGGGTGTCGGTGTCCGCGGCGACCCAGATCGGCGGCAGGTCCTCGGCGATCGTCAGCCCGTCCACCCGGTAGGTGCGGTCGCCCTCGACGACGGCCGCGATGCCCAGCGCGATCGGAGCCAGCTCCCGGTCCGGGGCGTACCGCTCGTACCCGTCCTCGAACAGCACCGGCCCGCTGGCGGTCTCCACCACCCGGTACCCGCACGTCTCGGCCAGGTCGATGTCGTCCACCGCGGCCTCGGTGAGTATCTCGGCCAGCTGCGGCTCGGCCCGGCGGATCGCCCCGGCCGCCGTCACCGCCGGCACGCCGCCGGCCCGCCCGGTCGCGTAGCCGGCGAGCGTGGCGGCGACCACCACGTCCCGCCAGTCCACCCGCTCGACGTCGATCGCGGACAGCGCGTCGAACGCCTCCCCGGCCAGCCGCGCGTCCCCGGTCCGGATCGCCGCGAACCCGCAGCGCTGGGCGAACAGCAGCACCGCGTACAGGTCGTCCATGGTCAGGCTGGCCCGTATCCGCGCCCGGCTCTGCTCCCCCGCCGTCACGTAGCCCGCGACGAACGCGGACAGCACCGCGTCCGCCGGCTGCTCCACCCAGCGCCACAGGTCGCCGGACCCGACCGGGTACGTGACGCCCGCGATCGGTGACGGCCCGGCCGAGGCATGCCGCCGCTCAGCGGCTATCGCGGCGGCCACCTCCCGGCCCAGTACCGCGACATCCTCCGGACCACGGTCGAACCCGCCGTCACCGCCCACGGGTCGGACGCTAGCGCCGCGGCCGGCCAGCGCCGGCCATCCCCCAGCACCCAGCCGGACAGTCAACGGGAAACACCGGCCGGGCCGGCGCGGTCAAGCCGGGCGCACCGACCCCTTCGCCGGTGGCGCACAAGCATGCGGGCCTACGCCGACCCGGGCCAGGTGCCGGGACTAACGGGTCAGGATGGTCTGTAGCAGCGCGGTGATCTGGGCGGTGAGCGCCTCGGGGGTGGTGCCGAGGGACACGCAGCGGCCCTCCAGCGGGCCGTCCAGCCACAGCGTCACGATGCCGATCGCGAGGGCCCAGATCATCGCCACCAGCGCGGTGGGGTCGCCGGGTGGGGCGCTGCCGTCGCGCTGGCAGTCCAGCACCGTCTCGGTCAGCAGCTGGATCGCCGCGTCGCCGGCGGTCTGCGCCTCCGGGTGCTGCTGCGGCAGGGACAGCTCAGGCCGGAGCATGAGCCGCAGGTAGGCGGGGTGGTCGCGGGCGAACTGGACGTAGGTCTCGATCAGCGCGCCGAGCCCGCGGGCGGCGGTAGGGGCCTGCTGACGGGCCTGCCGTAGTTGCTGTTCGAGCAGTTCATGGCCGCGCACGGCGATCGCCGCCAGCAGCGCCGACCGGTCGGTGAAGTGATGGTACGGCGCGCGCGGGCTCACCCCGCTGGCCCGCGCCACCCGGCGCAGGCTGACCGCGCCGATGCCCTCGGCCTCGATCAGCGCGACACACGCGGTGATCAGCTCCTCGCGCAGGCTGCCGTGGTGGTAGGTGGCTCTGGGCTGGCTGGCTGGCACGGCCCGAGCGTAGGCGGTTGACAGCTGCGCACCGTCACGTCTATACAACGCATACATTCTATGCACCGTATAGATGAACTCGGAGGCGGCAACCGGTGGTCGACACGAAGGTTCTGGTGACCGGAGCCACCGGCTACATCGCCGGGCACTGCATCGAGGAGCTGCTCGAGCACGGGTACGCGGTCCGCGGCACCGTCCGTGACCTGGGGACCGCGAAGGTCGCGCACCTGCGGGCGCTCGCCCAGCGCACCGGCCGCTCGCTGGAACTGGTCGAGGCCCGCCTCGACGCCGACGCCGGCTGGGCCCAGGCCGTCGACGGCTGCGCCTACGTGTGGCATGTGGCCTCGCCGAACCCACCGGCACTGCCGAAGGACGAGGACGAGCTGATCCGGCCCGCGGTCGAGGGCACGCTGCGGGTGCTGCGCGCGGCCGCCGCCAGCGGGACGGTGCGGCGGGTCGTTCTGACCTCCTCGATCGACGCGATCAGGCACGGGCACAGTCAGGCTGACCAGGTCCGGACCGAGGCGGACTGGTCCGATGTGGACCGGTGCGGGCCGTACCCTAGGAGCAAGGTCTACGCCGAGCGGGCGGCCTGGGAGTTCGTCCGCGAGCAGAGCCTGGAACTGGTCACGATCAACCCCGGCCTGGTGCTCGGCCCGCTGCCGTACCCGCAGCGGACGACCTCGGTCGAGGTGATCCGCCTGCTGCTGGCGCACAAGCTGCCGGCGGTGCCGCGGCTCGGCTTCGCCGTGGTGGACGTCCGTGACATCGCCGCCGCGCACCGGCTCGCCATGGAGATCCCGCGGGCCGCCGGGAACCGGTACATCTGCGCCGGCCAGCACCTGTGGATGGGCGACATCGCCGCCGTACTGGCCGCCGAGTTCGGCCCCCGCGGGCACCGGATCCCGACCCGCCCGATGCCGTACCCGCTGATGTGGACGATCGCCCGGTTCGACCGGACGGTCCGGCTCGCCCTCGGCCTGGTCGGCGTGCCGGCGCTGGTCAGCGCCAGCCGGGCCGAACAGGAACTCGGCTGGACCGCCCGCCCGGCCAGGGATTCCATTGTGGACACCGCCGACAGCCTGCTGCGGCACGGGCTGGTCGCCACTCCCCCGCTCCGGCGCCGCTGACCGGGCGGTTCCGGCCGCGCAACGTCCGCAATGACGTTTACGGTGCCCGCCATGACCAACAGCGACTACCCGTGGGAACCGCCCCTGGCCGGCACCGAGGCCGAGCACCTCGTCGGTGCGCTGGACCGGCTGCGCACGACCTTCCGCTGGAAGGCCGACGACCTCGACCCGGCCGGGCTGCAGACCCGCGTCGGCGCTTCCGCGCTGACTCTCGGCGGCCTGCTCAAGCACCTCGCGCGGGCCGAGGAGCAGATGTTCAGCACCAAGCTCAGCGGCGCGCCGCTCGGCCCGCCCTGGGACGCCACCGACTGGGACACCGACGATGACGACTGGGACTTCAAGTCGGCCGTCGACGACACCCCCGAGCAGCTCTACGCGCTGTGGGACAGCACCGTCGAACGGTCCAGGGCGAGGCTCGACGCCGCCCTGGCCGACGGCGGGCTGGACCAGCTCGTCCACCTCACCTGGCCCGATGGCCGGCACGCCAGCCTGCGGCGGCTCGTCTGCGACCTGATCGAGGAGTACGGCCGGCACACCGGCCACGCCGACCTCCTGCGCGAGGCCGTGGACGGACGCGTCGGTGAGGACCCGCCGGCCAGGTGGCGCGCCCGAGCGACCGCGAACTAGCCACCAGGGGCG
Organism: uncultured Actinomycetota bacterium; assembly: GCA_963714145.1. Lineage (GTDB taxonomy): Bacteria > Actinomycetota > Actinomycetes > Mycobacteriales > CADCTP01 > JBBWZH01. The sequence goes on from OY970235.1 coordinate 3,352,745, forward strand.
GACCGCCGGCGGGTCAGGCCGGGGCGGCCGAGGTCTCGCGCGCCGCGAGCCCGGCCGCCTCGGCCTGCAGCAGCCCGTTGACCTCCAGGTTGTACCGGGCGGCGAGGAGCAGCTCGCTGACCCGGTTGCGGAACTTGGTGTGGAAGTACCGCTTGTTCACGGTGTCGAGCTGCTTGATGGCCGCGTCCTCCATGTCGTGCGGGACGTGCACCGCGGCCGCCGCCCGGCACAGCTCGAACCGGAGCCCGGCACGGAACAGCCGGTACCCCAGGTCGAGATCCTCGAAGCCCCACCTGCGGTACACCTCGTCGAACAGGCCCACCACGAACAGGTCCTCCCGGCGCACCGAGATGTTGCACCCCCAGAACGCCAGCCAGGGCGCCAGCTGGGTGGACAGGTCCTCCCCGTACCGGTCGTAGAAGTACTCCTCGCGCATGTCCCGGCCGGTCGGACCGGCCACCGCGAGCCGGCTGATGGACGCGTCGACGTCGCGGTGGTCGATGGCCGCGATGACCTCGGGCGCCAGCTCCGGAGCGCCGCGGAACGCCCACGAGTAGCCGACGACGGCCACCCGGTCCGCCGACCGGCGGTGCACCCGCACATGCCCGGACACCAGTCCGGTGCCGGGCAGCATGCCGCAGTCGAGCATGACGCAGACGTCGCCGCTGGCCGCCCGGATACCCAGGTTGCGGGCGGCGGCCACCCGGTGCCCCAGGTCCGGCTGGAACAGGTAGCGGATCGGCAGCCGGTCGGCGAACGCGGCGACCACCTGGTCGGTGCCATCGGTCGAACCGTCGTCGGCGACGACCACCTCGAAGCTGCGGCAGTCCTGCCGGGTCAACCCGGACAGCGTCTGCTGCAGCAGGTCAGCCCGATCGAACGTCGGAATGATCACCGTCGCGTCCAGCACCACCACATCGGCCCCCTTCACACCCACCGTTGCGATGAGGATGCTAGGCCGACACCACCTACCGGCGAGGCCGATTGACACCGCGAGGCGACGGCTGGCGGCGCCAGCGAGGCTGCGGGCTCAGTACTGCCAGGGCAGCTGGACCGGGGCCGCCGGGATCCAGCCGGCGAGCAGGTCGGTCAGCAGCGGAACCAGCTCCAGCGGGTAGACGGTCGCGGTGGTGGCGGCCAACTCGTCGAGGGTCCACCAGCGGTGCCCGCGGATGAGGCGGCGCTCAAGTTCGTCCCACCGGCTGGTGTCGACCTCGTGCCGATCCACCCGGTAGAAGAAGAAGTCGTCCCGGAACATCCCGCTGGCCCAGCGAAACTCGGCCGGGCCGCTCGTCACCGCGACGACGTCGCCGAGCAGGTCCGGCCGGACGACCAGCCCGGTCTCCTCGGTCAACTCCCGCGCGGCCGCCACCGCCAGCGGCTCACCGTCGCGCACGCCGCCGCCGGCGACCACCCAGCAGGTGCCCAGCTCCGGCGCCTCGAAGTCGTTGAAGGCTTCGAACATCAGCAGCCGATCGGCCTGATCGACCAGCAGTACGCGAGCCGACCGGCGCCGGTAAACCCCATCAGACACCCACCCACGCTAGCGACCCGGCCGGCCGTGGCGATCGGGGTGGTCCCGCTACGCCGGGCCGGCCGGCCCGGTGCGGGTCGACCATGCGTGGCTGATCGGCCGGGTGATTTGCGGGGCGGGTCGTTGGCCGGGTGGGCCCGGCCAACCTAGGGTGACAAACAGCGTTTTCCGTCGTTGAAGGTACGAGAACGGACGGAGGCGACGATGCCTGTTCCTGGCCGGATGGATCGACGGAGCGTGCTGCGGGTGCTGGCCGGCACCGGCGCGGTAACCGCGGCGGGTCAGTGGCTGTCGTCGCCGGCCAGCCTGGCGGCCGCCCCGGCCGGCGTTCCGGGCCGCTCCGCCCGACCGCCGGACCAGGTGATCGCCGCCGACGTCCGCGGCGAGTTCCTGCGCGCCTGGAACGCCTACCAGCGGCTGGCCTTCGGGCGCGACGAGCTGCTGCCGCTGTCCGGCGCCGGCAGCGACTTCTTCGCCGACGGCCACCCGGTCGGGCTGACCATCGTCGAGGCGCTGGACACGCTGTACCTGATGGAGCTCGACGACGACCTCGAGCGCGCGGTCCGCTGGTGCGAGCAGAACCTCAGCTTCGACATCGACGCCGACTTCCAGGTGTTCGAGACGATCATCCGGATGGTCGGCGGCCTGCTGTCCGGGTTCCACGCGACCGGGCGCAAGTCCCTGCTGCGGCTGGCCACCGATCTGGCCGACCGGCTGCTCCCGGCGTTCACCGGGTCGCCGACCGGCGCGCCGTACCGCTTCGTGAACCTGCGCACCGGCGCGGTCAGCGGGGTGGAGAACGTGCTGGCCGAGATCGGTACCAACGTGGCCGAGTTCGGTGACCTCACCCGGCTGACCGGAGATCCGAAATACCTGCAGGCCAGCAAGCGGGCGTTCCGCGCCGTGGTGGACCGGCGATCCGCGCTGGACCTGGTCGGCACCAGCCTCAACGTCGAGACCGGCGCCTGGGTGAACCAGACCGCCACCGTCGACCCGCCGGTGGACTCCTTCTTCGAGTACCTCTTCGACGGCTTCGACCTGCTCGGCGACCGCGAGCTGCTGAGCTGGTACCAGCTGCTGACCGCGGCGATCCTGCGGCACGAGCAGGAAACCGTCGACGGGCGGCTGTGGTTCCGCCGGGTGAACATGAACACCGGCGCCCCGGTGGCCAGGCGTACCTCCGAGCTGACCGCCTTCTACGCCGGGCTGCTCGGCCAGAGCGGCCACTTCCGGCTCGGCGCGGCCTTCCACGACTCGTGGACCGCGGTGACCGCCCGGTACCCGCTGATCCCCGAGGGCTTCGACTACTCCACCTTCACCGCTACCGGCCCGGGCAACCAGTTGCGGCCCGAGTACGTGGACGCCGCGTTCAACCTGTGGCTGGTATCCGGCCGCGAGATCTACCGCGATCGGGCCTACGACTACTACCAGCGGGTGAAGCGGACCTGCGCGGTACGCAACGGCTACACGATCGCCACCGACGTGACCACCACCCCGGTCACCTTGGGCGACCTGACCTCGGCCTACTGGTTCAGCGAGAACATGAAGTACTACTACCTGATGTTCGCCGCCTCGCCCCGCTTCGACTACCGGGACAACTACCTCAGCACCGAGGGCAACGTACTGCGCGGCCTGCGCCGGCCGTGAGCCGCGCCACCGCCGGCGCACCCTGGTAGGGCGGGTGCGCCAGCGGCGGTCAGCGTCCGGGTCCGGTCACGCCCCGCTGAGCAGCGCGGTGACGGCCGCCTTGCCGGCCTGCTTCGCGGCGGATTCGGCCAGGTCCATCCCGAGATCCTTGAGCTGGGCGCCCCAGGTCTTGCTGCTCGGCCAGCCGATGTCGCCGCCCACGGTCCGGTCGAAGAAGATGAACACCTCGCCGCCCTCGGACTTCGTGTTGAAGATCGCCCAGTACTTGTGCACCTCGACCGGCTGGCCGGGCTTGCCGCCCAGGATCTTCCATTCGAAGACCGGGGTGTTGGACCAGCTGAGGTTGATGCCCACCGTCCGGTGCTCGTAGTGGATGAACGAGGGGTCCATCCCGTTCCCGATCGCGATGGTCTCGCCGAACTTGATCGGCCCGGTGTCGGGGCCGGAGCGGGCGAAGAACCAGCGGGCCACCTTGCGGCCGGTCTCCGGCTCGGCGTCGTCGGTCCAGCCCAGGTTGATTCCGAAGGTCTGCTTCTCGTGCTGCAGGAACTTCCGGATCCGCGCGTTCTTCAGGTTGTAGCTCCGGCTCGCCGAGTCCGTGAAACGCGCCTTGGGCAACACGAATCCGGACTGGTCGGTGCCGATCATCCATTGCTTGTAGTGCTCGGCCAGCTTCTCCGCGGCCGCCTCGACGGTGGTCACTGTGCCTCCAGTTCGCCGCGCTGCGCGCCCAGCGCGACGTCTTCCCTCGGCCCCGCGCAGCGACTCCGTCGGCGCGTTGCCTCAGTCCAGACGCCGCTGCGCTCCGCTTCGCTCACTGTGCCTCCAGTTCGCCGCGCTGCGCGCCCAGCGCGACGTCTTCCCTCGGCCCCGCGCAGCGACTCCGTCGGCGCGTTGCCTCAGTCCAGACGCCGCTGCGCTCCGCTTCGCTCACTGTGCCTCCAGTTCGTCGCGCTGCGCGCCCAGCGCGACGTCTTCCCTCGGCCCCGCGCAGCGACTCCGTCGGCGCGTTGCCTCAGTCCAGACGCCGCGGCGCTCCGCTTCGCTCACTGTGCCTCCAGTTCGCCGCGCTGCGCGCCCAGCGCGACGTCTTCCCTCGGCCCCGCCCACTGACTCCGTCGGCGCGTTGCCTCAGTCCAGACGCCGCGGCGCTCCTCTGTGCTCACCAGTTCTCCTCCCGTTGTGCCGTGGTTCGGCAGAGGAAGGGTGCCGAGCGGTTCTGGGCAACCACTGGGAGAGTGCTGGGCGGCCCGCGCCGCGGGCCCGGGCCGGCCCGGTCAGCGGGCCGTGACGGCGTCCAGTTCGGTCAGCTGGGCGCGGACCGCGGCGGCCCGGGGGTGGCCGAGGCCGGTGTAGCGGGTCACCGCCTGCCGGTAGTGCGCCCGGGCCCGGTCCGGGTCGCGGAGGGCCTGGTACGCACGGCCGAGGCCGGCGTGCGCGCGGGCCTGCTGGTCGGCGCCGCCGGTGTCCCGGACGGCGGCCAGCGCCGCGGTGTGGTGGGTGCGGGCATCGGCGGGGCGGCCGGCCGCGAGCGCGGCCTCGCCGAGACCGTTCAGCGCCCAGGCTTCGCCGTACCGGTCGTCCGAGTCGCGGAACAGCGCGAGGGCCCGGCGATGGTGCCCGGCGGCCTGCTCGGGGCGGCCGAGCCGGGTGCAGGCGGCGCCGAGGTTGTCCAGCGCGCTGGCCTGCCCGGCCTGGTTGCCGACCTGCTCGTGCAGGGCGAGGGCCTGCCGGTGGTGCTCGGCGGCCTGCTGGTGCCGGCCGAGTTCCTGCTCGGCCAGCCCGAGGTTGTCCAGCGCGTGCGCCTCGCCCCACCGGTCGCCCAGCCGCCGGCACAGGTCGAGGGCCTGCTCGAGGTGGTCGACGGCCGCCGCGTACCGGCCCAGCCGCCAGCTGGCGGTGCCGAGGTTGACCAGGGCGTGGGCTTCGTCGGCCTGGTTGCCGTCCTGCCGGTACCGGTCCGGCGCCTGCTGGTGGTGGTAGGCGGCCTGCTCGTACCGACCCATCCGGTCGTGCATGATGCCGAGGTTGTCCAGCGTGCGGGCTTCGCTGGTCCGGTCGCCGGCCTGCCGGAACAGCGCCAGCGCCTGCTCGTAGTCGTCGATGGCCGGCGCGTACCGGCCCAGGTTCAGGTGGGCGGCGCCCAGGCCGCGCAGCGCGTGCGCTTCGCCGATCCGGTCCGCGGTGCGCCGGGCGGCGCGGCGGGCGTGGCCGTGGATGGCCAGCGCGTGGATGGGATTCCCGCCGTTGAGGTAGCGGAACAGCGCGCCGGCCAGCCGGACGGTGTGGGCCGGCCAGCCATGGTCGGCGGTGTAGGCGGCGACCGCGCTCAGGGTGGGACGCTCGCCGTCCAGCCACTCCCGGGCGGCGGCCGGGTCGGTCAGGTCCGCGGCCTGGGTCGCCGCCGGCGCGCCGCCGGGCCGGTGCCGGCTGTCCGCGGAGTAGAGGGTCTGGCTGGCGGTCGCCGCGGTGGCCAGGTAGTAGTCGAACAGCCCGGTCAACGCCGCCCGCCGCTGGTCGGCGGAGTCCTCGGCGCCGGCCGCGCCGGCGGCGTAGGCCCGCAGCAGGTCGTGCATGCGGTACCGGCCGGCCCCGCTGGTCTCGATCAGGTGCCCGCGGGCGAGCCGGTCGAGGGCCCGCCGGGCGTCGTCGACGCCGGTGCCGGTGAGCGCGGCGGCGGCCGGGGCGTCCAGGTCGGGGCCGGGGTGCAGGCCGGCCAGCCGGAACAGGCGGGCCGCGTCCGGCGGCAGCCGCCGGTAGGACCAGGAGAACACCGCCCGTACCGCCGCCCGCGGGTCGTCGCCGGCGTCCAGCCGGTCCAGCCGCCGCTGCCGGTCGGCCAGCTCGCCGACCAGGTCGGCCAGCGCGGTGGCCGGGCGGGCGGCGGCCAGCTCGGCGGCGACCCGCAGCGCCAGCGGCAGCCGGGCGCACTGGCCGGCCAGCGCGAGGGCGGCCTCCGGCTGGGCGTCCACCCGGGCGCCGATCAACCGGCGCAGCAGGGTGACCGCGTCCGCGGCCGGCAGCAGATCGAGGTCGACCCGGTGGGCGCCGTGCCGGGCCACCAGCCCGGCCAGCGAATCCCGGCTGGTCACCAGCACCACGCAGGACGGCGCGCCGGGCAGCAGCGGGCGGACCTGCTCGACGGTGGCGGCGTTGTCCAGCACCACCAGCAGCCGCCGGCCGGCCAGCTCGGTGCGGTAGCGGGCGGCCCGGTCGGCCAGCTCGACCGGGATCTCCGGGCCGGGCACCCCCAGCGCGGTCAGGAACCCGGCCAGCGCGTCGGCCGCGGGCACCGGCTGGTCGGGGTCGTAACCGCGCAGGTCCACGTACAGCTGGCCGTCCGGGAACCGGTCGCGGGCCTGGTGCGCCCACCGGACCGCCAGCGCCGTCTTGCCCACCCCGGCGGTGCCGGACACCGCGGAGATCAACACCGCCATCGCCGCGACGGCCGGCGGATCCGGACCGTCGACCCGGTCGGCGGTCAGCAGGCCGGTCAGCTCGGCCAGCTCGGCGCCGCGGCCGGTGAAGCCGGCCACGTCCGCCGGCAGCTGGGCCGGCACCGGCCGCTCGCGGACCCGCGGCTGGCCGGTCGGCGGCTCTGGCGCCACCACACCGGCCGGTTCGGCCGCGGCCGGAGCCGCCGGCCCGCCGGCCGGTCCGGCCGGCGGACCGGCCAGGATCGTCCGGTGCGCCTGCTGCAGCGCGGCGCCGGGCTCGACGCCGAGCTGATCGACCAGCGAGCGCCGGATCCGTTGGTACGCGGCCAGCGCGTCGGCCTGCCGGTCCGCCCCGTGCAGCGCCAGCATCAGCTGCGCCCACAGCCGCTCCCGCAGCGGGTGGTCGGCCACCAGCACCCGCAGCTCGGCCACCAGGCTCGCGGCCCGCCCCAGCCGCAGGTCCACCTCGACCCGCTCCTCGAGCACGGCCAGCCGGCGCTCGGCCAGACTGGCCGCCGCCACCCGGCACACCTCCAGCCGGACGCCGTCCAGCGCCGGCCCACGCCAGCAGGACAGCGCCTCGGCCAGCAGCGTGGCCGCTTCGTCCAGCGCCGGCGGCGTGCGCCCGGCCGCCGCCCGGCCGGCCGCGGCCAGGTCCTCGAACCGGTCCCGGTCGAGCTCGCCCGGCCGCACCTCCAGCAGGTACCCGGGCGGGCGGGTCAGCAGCCGCTCGCCCGGCCCGGCCCGCAGGCTGCGCCGCAGCCCGGACACGCAGCCCTGCAGCAGGCCGTGGGCCGTCGCCGGCGGCCGGTCGCCCCAGAGCTGGTCGACCAGCCGGTCGACCGACACGACCTGGTTCGCGTGCAGCAGCAACACCGCCAGCAGCGCGTGCTGCTGCGGCCCGCCGACGGCCAACCGCTGGTCATCGGCCCAGATCTCGAGCGGCCCCAGGATCCCGAATCTCATCCACCGTCCCCAGCGTGCGTCGGCGGCACGCGGACAGCCCGGACGGCCGGCCAGCGGCAGCGGCGCACCTCCAGACGAGCGGCGAGCGGCCCGGCAGATACCTGCCCGGCCGCCCGCGTGCCCAGCGACTGCCCAGGGGTCACCCAGAGCGCGCTGGCACGGTCCGCGACGGCGGCCGGTCAGCCGACCGGCCGCGCCGACCACGGAAGGACCACGCATGAGAAGGACCCGCACGCTGCTCCGGATCGCCGTGCTCGCCGCCGCCGGGGCACTGCTGCTCGTCCCGGCGACGCCCAGCGGCGCGGCGGCCGTGACCTGCAACGGGCAGCCGGTCACCCTGCCGCCCGGCGGTTCCGGCCCCGACACGATCAACGGCACCGCCGGCAACGACGTGATCTCGGCCGGCGGCGGCAACGACACCATCCGCGGCAACGGCGGCAACGACCTCGTCTGCGGGGACGCCGGCGACGACATCGTCGTCGGCGGCACCGGCACCGACACGATCTTCGGCGGCGCCGGCAACGACTGGTCCGAGGCCGACCAGGCCGGCGTCGACGGCGCCGACAGCTTCTTCGGCGGTGCCGGCCACGACACGATGGCGTACGAGAACCGGCTGCCGGCCGTGACGATCACGTTGGACGACGTCGCGAACGACGGTGGCCCCGGCGAGGGCGACAACGTCCGGACCGACATCGAGGCGATCCGCGGCAGCCAGGGCAACGACACGATCACCGGCGGCACCCTGCGGGTGGTCGTCTTCGGCCGGACCGGCAACGACACGATCACCGGTAGCAGTGCCAACGACATCCTCTACGGCGAAGGGGGCGACGACACGGTCAACGGCGGCGCCGCGGCCGACCAGCTGTACGGCGGGCCGGGCAACGACACGGTCAACGGCGGGGCCAACAACGACCTGCTCTACGCCGAGCCGATCTTCGACGGCGTCGACCGGTACTTCGGCGGCTCCGGCAGCGACGTGGTCAGCTCGCCGCGGACCGCCAGCCAGACGCTGAACCTGGACGGCGCCGCGAACGACGGGCTGGCCGGCGAGGGCGACACCATCGGCACCGACGTGGAGAACCTCAGCGGCGGTGCGGGCAACGACACGCTCACCGGCAACGCCGGCAACAACTCGCTCAGCGGTGCCGGCGGGAGCGACCGGCTGACCGGCGGCGCCGGCAGCGACGTGCTCAGCGGTGACCACGGCGACGGGGACCGGCTCGACGGGGTGGACGGCGTGCCGGGCAACGACCGCCTCGACGGCGGGCTGGGCCTCGACGACACCTGCATCTCCGACCCGCTCGACCCGGAGAGCGCCTGCGAGAACTGACCGCGTCAACCGGGCGCCGGCGGTCGAGGGGACACCCCGACCGCCGGCGCGGCGGGCACCGGATCCGGCCGGACCCGGCGGCGTGGTTGACCGGCGGCCCGCCCGCACTGACCTGGCCGGGGAGGTCGGCGCGGCCGGGCCGCAGCCCGCCCGCCGACCCCGGCGGCGCCGCCGCTGTCCGTTGACACAGCGTCGCGGCGATGCTTGAGTCCAGGTTGGCAAACGTTTTCCTAGTTTTCCTAATTTTCCTCGATTCGCCAGTGAGGTGCATCGTGCGACGTCGGACCCGCACCGCTACGGCGGCCGCCACCGTGTTCACCGCGGTCGCGGCGGCCCTGGTCAGCCATCCCGGCCCGGCCGCGGCCGCGGACCCGGTGGCGCATGCCCCGATGGTGCTGGCCGTCGATGTCGACAAGCCGTTCAAGGCCGTCGACCACGCGGCCTCGGGAGCCCTCTACGGCCTGGGGGATGAGGGCTGGCCGGCCGACAAGTGGATCGCGCCGATCCGGCCGAAGATGTTCACCCAGCCGCCGCCCGGGGCCACCCACCGGCCCAACGGCGAGCCCGCGCCGGTCGGCGACACGCTCAAGGTCCTGCCGGTGGCGACCCGCCACGGCGCCACGGTCACCGTCCGCCTGCCGGACATCTTCCCCACGTTCCCGTACCAGTGGCTGGGCGACGACTACTGGTACGACCAGGTCGCGAAGATGGTCCGGGCCACGGTGGCCGCGGGCACGGGCAACATCTACGGCTACGAGATCTGGAACGAGCCGCAGTGGACGTGGAACCCGGCCTGGGGCAACTTCGACGTGATGTGGGCCCGCACGTTCCGGCTGATCCGGTCGATCGACCCGGATACCGCGATCATCGGGCCGAGCCATGACCGGGACTACGAGGCCGGCATGCGCCAGTTCCTCACCGCCGCGATCGCCTCGGACACGGTCCCCGACATCGTTTCCTGGCACGAGCTCGGCACCGACCGGGGCGTCGACGTCGAAGGCCGGGTGACCAGCTACCGGGCGCTGGAGCGGGAACTGGGCATCGCGCCGCGGCCGATCAGCATCAACGAGTACGGGTCGCCGCGCGACGCCGGCGTGCCCGGCTGGCTGACCCGGTTCGTGGCCCGGCTGGAGCGGGCCAAGGTGGACACCGCCAACCTCGCCTTCTGGCACAAGCCCGGGCGGCTCGCCGACCTTCTGGTCCCGGTCGGCGGTGGCTCCGGGCCGGCCATCGACGCCCAGCCGACCGGCAACTACTCGCTGTTCAAGTGGTACGGCGAGATGACCGGGCAGATGGTCCAGACCACGCCACCGGCCCGGGCCGGGCGGTACATCGAGGTCGGCACACCGGTCCCGGCACCGGCCACGCGTGAGCCCGGCCGGGCCGGCTCCGGCAACGCGATCCGGCTGAACGGCGCCGGCCCGAACCGGTACGTCTCGCTGCCGCCCGGCGTGCTCCGCGGGGTCACCGACTTCACCGTCGCCACCTGGGTGAACCTGGCCACCGTGAGCACCTGGTCGCGGGTCTTCGACTTCGGCACCGGCCAGCAGGTGAACATGTTCCTCACCCCACGCTCGGGCGACGGCACCGTCCGGTTCTCCATCACCAACAACGGCGGCGGCGCCGAGCAGCGGATCGACGGCACCGCTCCGCTGCCCACCGGCTGGACACACGTCGCGGTCACCAGGTCCGGCAACACCGGCACGCTGTACGTCAACGGCGAGCCGGTCGGCACCAACCCGAACCTGACCCTGAGCCCGGCCGACCTGGCCGGCGGCGACACCCCGAACAACTGGATCGGCCGCTCGCAGTACCCCGACCCGCTGCTGGACGGCACGGTCGACGACTTCCGGATCTACGACCGGGGGCTGCCGGCGGACGAGCTGCGGTCGCTGCTGACCGGCGCCGGCAACGGCACCGTGGCGTCGTACCGGTTCGACGAGCCGGACGGGGCCACCGCGATCGACTCCTCCGGCAACGCCCGGCACGCCACGGTGACCACCCGGCTGGACGGGATCGAGCGGCTGCCGCAGTTGGACGGCTTCGCCAGCGCCGACCTGCGGACCCGGACCGTGCGGGTCGTGTTCGGCGGCGGCGACGGCGACATCCAGCTCAAGATCGGCGGCCTGGCCGCGCTGCGCGGCTTCGGCCGCACGGCGCACGTCCGGGTGCAGCGCACCGAATGGACCGGCACCGACGGCGTCTCGGCCGGGCCGGTGCCGCTGTTCGAGGGCGACTACCCGGTCCGCGACGGCGCCATCTCCGTTCCCGTCGCCGGCATCGAGGACACCTCCGCCTACCTGGCGGTGGTCACCCCGGACCGCTCCCGGACCGCGAGCGCGGCGACCGCCAGCGGGGCGGGCGCGGGTGGGCCGGCCCGGTACGAGGCCGAGGCGGCCGCGCGCGGCCGGTGGACGGACTCGGACAGCCCGCTGGCCTCGGGCAACCGGTACCTGTCGACCCGGCACGCCCGGGCGGTCACGTTCGCCGTCCGGGCACCAGCGGCCGGCGGGTACGACCTGGACCTCCGGTACACCAACCCGACCGGGGCGGCGGCCACCGGGACGCTGTCGGTCGACGGGACGCGGCGCGCGCTCGCGTTCCCGGCCACGGCGGCGGTAGCGCCGTTCGGCACCAACCGGGTGCAGGCGGTCCTGCAGCGGGGCTGGAACCGGGTCGAGGTCCGGCTGCCGGCCGGCGTCGGTCTGGACTATCTCGACGTGACGCCGTACCGCGCCCGGTTCGAGGCCGAGACCGGCCAGTGGTCGGGAGCGAACCTGGTCAACGTCGACATGGCCGAGAGCAACTTCTTCGCGCCGTACGTCTCGAACAACGCCTACGTCGCCAACCTCGCCCAGCCGGACAGCAACCTGCGGCTACCGGTCACCGTGCCGGCCGCCGGGACCTACCGCCTGACGATCGGGTACTCCACCGCGGGCACCGAGGAGGAGCGGCGCGCGCAGGTGCGAGCCGGCCACCTGCTGCGGGTGAACGACGGCCGGTGGCAGCAGGTCTGGTACGACCCCACCCAGTTCCGGGAGATGATCCGGCAGACCAGCGTGCTGGTCCGGCTGCCCGCCGGCACCTCCACCGTCACGCTGGCCAAGGGCGATCCGTCCCAGCCCGGGCAGCCCCAGCCAGGCACGGTCGACCTGGACTACGTCGACGTGACCCTCAAGACGTAGCGGCGCCGCCACCTTCCGGCACCGGCCGGCAGGTCAGTGCCGGTCGGTGGCCCGGCACGTTCCTCCGGGTTCCGCGCGGGGGTGCCACTCGTCCGAGCCGCCTGGCCGGGTCGACGCGAACCGAGGTCAGCGCCGCGGCCGCCGGTCAGCGGTGCGCCGCCCGGGTCAGCCCGCTGGTTCGAGCTTCAGCACCGCTGCGCCGTCGGTGATGCTCACGACGGTGATGGACACGCCGTTCTGGACGGCCCGGCTGTCGGAGCCCAGCCTGATCGTGAACGCTCCGTTGCTGCTGGAGCTGTCGCACTGGCCGGTGCACAGCCCGCTGCTGGAGTTGCCGATGTCGCGACCGGTCAGCGTGACCCGGTCCCCGGAGACCGCCGCCACGTTCAGGTCCCGGACCCTCGTACTCGCCGGGACCGGTATCGCCGTCCTGGCCCGCACGCTCACCTCGCAGCGGGCGTCAGCGCACGCGGCGACGTTCGCTCCATCCGCCGCCGACGGAGCCGCCGACGGAGTAGCCGACGGAGTAGCCGACGGAGCTGAGGTGGCGGTGGCGGTGGGCGCGCCGGACTGCTGCCCCGGGCCGCTGGCCGACGGCGGAGACTCCGCCGTACCGCGGCCCGGCGTCGACGAGTCGCACCCGGCGACCGCCAGCAGCACACCCGCCGCGGCGAGTAGACAACCGCGGCGGTACCGCCCCGGGGTGAGCGCGGCGCCGGGGGCCGGGGCGACCCGGCCAGACCATCTGCCCGTCATACGGCTCCTCACGGCAATCATCCGCCCGACGGGCCCGAGCACCGGTGCGACTCCGCCGGTGCTCCATCAGGTGTGACGGTCTCAGACTCGACCACTGCGATAGTCATGGCCTCTATAGTCCGAGACCAGCCGATCTGCACGGTATCCGATGTCGACGGTGCCGAGTGGGCGGTTGTCGGTGCGCCGCCCGGATGGGGAGGGTCGATGCGGGTTCTGGTCGCTGCCGGCCTGGTGGTCGCCCTGCTCGCCGCGCCCGCGGCGGCCGCGCCGGCGGCACCGGCGGCACCGGCGGCACCGGCGGCGGCGGACGGTGCGGGGCTGGCGGTGTTCGGCCGGCAGCAGCTGGTCTGGACGGGCTGCCCCGGTATCGACAACCCGCGGCTGCGGTGCGCCTCGGTGCAGGTGCCGCTGGACTACGCCCACCCGGCCGGCCGCCGGATCAGCGTGGCGATCTCGCGCCTGCCGGCCACGGCTCCGGCCCGCCGCCGGGGTGTGCTGCTGACCACCGGCGGTGGCCCGGGCGAGGCGGGGGTGCCGCTGCCGGCGCAGCTCAGCGGCAGCCTGGACCCGGCCGTGCTGGCCGGCTACGACCTGGTCGGCTACGACCTGCGGTTCCTGGAGCGCAGCACGCCGATCAGCTGCGGCCAGCCGGCGGAGGAGCCGGGCGGGTTCTGGGTCCGGGTCGACGGCCTGCAGCCGTTCGCCGACACCGCCGCGCAGGCCCGCGCGCTGGCCCGAGCCTGTGCCCGGCACGCCGGGTGGGCGCTGCCGTTCGCCACGACCGCGAACGCCGCCCGCGACCTGGACATCATCCGGGCCGTGCTCGGCCAGCCGCGGATCTCGTTCCTGGGCGGCTCGTACGCCGCGCTGGTCGGGGTGGCGTACAGCACGCTGTTCCCGCGCCGGGTGGACCGGCTGGTGCTGGACAGCCCGCCGGACTACGACACCGTCTGGCGCCGGTACGAGCTGGACCGCACCGCCGCCATGCAGGCCAACTACGACGCCTTCACCGGCTGGCTGGCCGACCGCGACAGCAGCTTCGGGCTGGGCGCCACGCCGGGCGCGGTCGACGCCGCGCTGACCGCGCTGCTGACCCGGGCCGCCGCCGCCCCCATCCCGGCCGGCGGCCACGGGTGGACCAGCGGCGAGTTGGGCTACCTGGTCGTTCTCGGCACGTTCTTCGAACAGCTGTGGCCCGTGGTGGCCGTTGACCTGGCCTCGATCCGGGCCGGCGCGGCACCGCCGGTGCCGCTGCCGGTCGAGCCGGCCGCGCTGCCGGGCACGCCCGGCGTGCCGGCCGACAACCACACGGCGGTCAACACCGCGTTCCGCTGCGGCGACAACGCCTGGCCGCGCCGGCCCGGCAGCTACCGGCGCGATCTGGCCGACCTCACCGCCCGCTTCCCGACGTACGGGCCGGGCAATGCGAACATCGGGCCGTGCGCCTTCTGGCCCACCAGCGCCGACACCACCATCCCGCTGGCCGCCAACCGGGCCCACGGCGCGCTGGTCACCGCCGCCCGGCAGGACGCCGCCGTCCCGCTGGCCAACTCGGTGGCCACCGCGCACGCCATCGCCGGCGCCCGCCTGGTCACCGTGAACCGGCGGGTACACGTGCCGTTGCTGAGCGGGCAGGGCGGCGGGTGCATGACCGCGGCGGTCACCGGCTACCTGCTCACCGGCCAACTACCGCCCGCCGACCTGGCCTGCTGACGCCGGCACGCCGAGCACCGGCGAGGAACACCGGCCCCGCCGGAGCGGGTGGTCGGGAGCGCCGGTCGCCGTGCTGGCCCCCGGACCGCTCGGAGTTGTGGACCCGACTCCGAGGGTCCGCGCGGGCCAGGGTCAGCCGGGTGGACGCAGGTAGACGGGCAGCGCGCGGTGGCCGCTGACGATCATGGAACCGGCGAGTTCCAGGTCCTCCGGTGCGACGGCGAGGGTGAGGTCGGGGAAGCGGTCGAACAGGGCCGGTAGCGCGATGCGGGCTTCGAGGCGGGCCAGCGGCGCGCCGAAGCAGTGGTGCACGCCGTGGCCGAAGGCGACGTGGTCGCGGCGGCTGGGGCGGGTGATGTCGAACTCCTCGGCGGTGTCGCCATGCTGGCGCGGGTCGCGACTCGCGGCGCCGAGCGCGGCCAGGATCGGCTCACCCTGGCCGATCGTGACCCCGTCGATGTCGAGGTCGGTGACCGCGTACCGCAGCGGCATGTTCGCGACCGGCGGGCGCCAGCGCAACGTCTCCTCGACCACGTCCTCCCAGCTGGCCGTGCCGGCCCGGACCAGCGCGAACTGGTCGGGGTGGGTGAGCAGCGCGACGACCGCGTTGTCGACCAGGTTGACGGTTGTTTCGAAGCCCGCGCCGAGCACCGTGATCAGTGTGTCCAGCAACTCCTGCTCGGTGAGGGTGGAGCCTTCCTCGTCCCGCGCGGCGATCAGGTCGGTGGCCAGATCGTCGCCCGGGGTCGCGCGCTTGAGCGCGGCCAGCCCGGACATCAGCTCGATCAGGCCGCGCTGGCTCTCGACCAATTCCTCGGCATTGTCGGACGCCTCGCCCACACTCTTGATCAGCCGGCGCAGCGACTCGTGGCTGTCCGCGGGGACGCCGAACAGGTCCGCGATCACCCCGAGCGGCAGCGGATACGCCAGCTCCATCCGCAGGTCGACCGGAGCACCGTCCGCGCCGGACACCGCGAGCGCGTCCAGCAGCCCGTGCACGTTCGCGGTGATCACCGGCGCCATCATGGCCACCCGGCGCGGCGTGAACGCCTTCGCGACCAGCCCGCGCAGCCGCCGGTGCTCCGGCCCGTAGGCGTTGAACATGCTGCGCAGTGCGACAAACGTGTACAGCGGCCAGTCGGGGCGGATCTCGCCGCTCTGGAACGCCGGCCAGTGCTGGGCGGCGTCCCGCGAGACGCGGGGGTCGGCCATCAGCTCGCGCAACGTCTCGTACCTGGTCACCGCCCAGGCGCGGACCCCGCCGGGCAGCTCCACCGGCACGACCGGCGCCAACTCCCGCAGCCGCGCGGCCTCGCCGAAGAGATCCTGCCCCCTCGGATCCATCCGGTACGCGATCCCGTCCGCCAGCGTCGTTACCGTCTCCACGGCGTCCTCCCAACCGGCCGGTCGCCGCAACTGCCGGTAGGCCGCCGGCGCCGGCGTTGCCCCAAGGCTGGCAGCATATGCGACATTGCTGCGACATCGATCGATCGATCGGATGACCGGCGGCCGGACCGCCCGCCCAGCCGGGCCGGACCACGCCCGCGACGGTGATCGCGGGTCTCCGGCGTCCCGGGTGGGCGGGCTGTCAGCGCCGGCTAGCCGCCCGGGACCGGGGCGGGGACCGGGACCGGGGCGGCGGCCGGGAGCCGGGGTGCGTCCGGGTGGGGCTGGTCGACGGGATCGCCGTGCGTCAGGTCGTCCTCGACCATCGACTGTTCGTCGAAGGGCTCGGCGCCGGCGAGAACCCGGGTCATCCGGGTCCGGTCGATCTCGCCGGTCCAGCTGCCGACCACCACGGTCGCGACCGCGTTGCCGGCGAAGTTGGTCAGCGCCCGTGCCTCCGACATGAACCGGTCGATGCCCACGATCAGGCCGACACCGCCGACCAGACCCGGTTGGTGGGACTGGAGCCCGCCGGCCAGTGTGGCCAGCCCGGCGCCGGTCACTCCGGCCGCTCCCTTGGATGCCAGGATCATGAACAGCAGCAGGGAGACCTGCGATCCGAGGCTCAGCGGTTGGCCGAGTGCGTCGGCGACGAACAGCGAGCCGAGGGTCAGGTAGATCGCCGTGCCGTCGAGGTTGAACGAGTAGCCGGTGGGCACCACGATGCCGACCACCGGACGCGAGACGCCGAGGTGCTCCATCTTCGCGATCAGGCGCGGGAACGCGGTCTCGGAGGACGAGGTCGACAGGATGAGCAGGAACTCCCGGCCGAGATAGCGCAGCAGGCGCAGGACGCTGACTCCGGCCACGACCCGCAGCAGCGTGCCGAGCACGCCGAAGACGAACAGCAGGCAGGTGAGGTAGAACGCGAGCATCAGTACGGCCAGGCTCTTCAGCGCGTCCACCCCGGTGGCGCCGACAACGGCGGCGATGGCCCCGAAGGCGCCGAGCGGCGCGAGCCACATGACCATGCTCAGGATCTTGAAGACGACCTTCTGCAGGTGCGAGATGCCGCGGAGCACCGGCGCGCCGGCCGGGCCGATGGCCTGCAGCGCGAACCCGGTCAGCAGCGCGATCACCAGCGCCTGCAGCACCTTGCCGCTGGTCACGGAGGAGAAGAGGGTGGTGGGGATCGTCTCCTGGACGAGGCCCCAGAAGCCGGTCGCCCCGGCCGCGGCTGCCGCCTTGTTGCCCGCGGCCGCGGCCTGCTCGGTCAGGTGCAGGCTCGAGCCGGGGTGGATGACGTTGCCGACGAACAGGCCGATCGCCAGCGCGATCGTGGACATGACGAGGAAGTAGCCAAGCGCCACCCCGCCGACCCGGCCGACCTTGGCGGCCTGCCGCACCGAGCCGATCCCGAGCACGATGGTGCAGAAGATGATCGGGCTGATCATCATCTTGACCAGGCTCACGAACGAATCGCCCAGCGGCTTCAGCGATACGGCCGTGCCCGGCGCGGCCAGGCCGAGGACGATGCCGGCCGCGACGGCAGTGATGACGGCAAGGTAGAGCCAGTGGGTGCGGTCGCGTTCCGGCGCCGCGGTGGTGCTTCCGACTAGGGCCATCGACAGACCTCCAGCTCCGTGTGGCCTGGACCACTCCACGGCCATTGCGGCGACCCTGCAGCGTCGGAGGTCATCCCGTCGCGGTTGTGTTCATAGTGTTCGCGCCGCCTCAGGCGGGCGTGGCGTCACACTCATGGAATGCCCGCGAAACACTGGCCGGTGGCTCGCCAGCTCCTGGTGCTGCAGGTGTTGCTGCTGATCCTGGTGACGGCCGCCGCGGCGGTCAGCCTGTTCGGCTACACCCGCAGCCGTGAGGAGCAGGCGGCGCGGAACAAGGTGCTCAGCGTCGCCGTCGCGATCGGCGACAACCCGTTCGTGGCGCAGGCGGTGACCGGCGACGACCCGACCGCGGTGCTGCAGCCCTACGCCGATCGGGTCGAGGCCCAGGCCTCGGTCGACTTCGTGGTCGTCATGTCGCCGGCGCGGACCAGGTTCACCCACCCGGACCGGAGCCAGATCGGCCGGCCCTTCATCGGCAACATCGGCCGCGCCCTGGACGGGGAGCCGCTGACCGAGACCTACACCGGCACGCTCGGCCCGTCCGTCCGGACGGTGGCCCCGGTACAGGACGGGCAGGGCCGGGTCGTGGCCCTGGTGGCGGTCGGGGTCACCACCGGCGCCATCCGCGCCCAGCTGCTCCGCCAGTTGCCGTACCTGTTCGGCGGGCTGGCGCTGCTGCTGGCCATCGCCGTGGCCGGCGCGCTGCTGGTGGCGCGGCGGCTGCGGCGCCAGACCCGCGGCCTGGACTCCCATTCGATCAGCCAGATGTACGCCTCCAACCAGGCCGTGCTGCACTCCATCCGGGAGGGCCTGCTGGTGATCGGATCCGACCAGCGGGTCGGCATGATCAACGATGAGGCACTCCGGCTGCTCGGGCTGCCCGCCGACACCGTCGGCGCGCGGGTCGGCGACCTGCCGGTGGCCGACTCGATCAAGGCAACGCTCCTCGGTGCCCGGATCACGGTGGACGAGCTGCACCTCACCGGCGAGCGGGTGCTCGTGCTCAGCCAGTCCCCCACCGAATGGCAGGGCCGGGCCTACGGCACCGTGGTCACACTGCGCGACCGGACCGAGCTGGAAGCCCTCACCGGCGAGCTCAGCACCACGAAGGCCTTCGCCGAGGCCCTCCGCTCCCAGGCCCACGAGGCCGCGAATCGACTGCACACGATGGTGGTCCTGGTCGAAACCGACCGCGGCGCCGACGCGGTCGCCTACGCGACGGCCGAGCTGGAGCTGTACCAACGGCTCACCGACCAGGTCCTGGCCGCGGTCGAGGAACCGGTGCTCGTCGCGTTGCTGCTGGGCAAGGCGGCGCAGGCGAGCGAGCGCGGCATCGAACTGACGGTGGCCGAGGACAGCCGTGCCCCGGCCGGGTTGCTGCCCGGCTCGGAGCTGGTGACCGTGGTCGGGAACCTGGTGGACAACGCCATCGATGCCAGCGCCGAGGCGCCGGCGCCGCGCCGGGTCACCGTCACCGTGCGGGCCGACGAGCAGGACCTGCTGATCCAGGTGGAGGACACCGGCCCGGGGCTGCCCCCCGAGCTGCGCGAGGCCGCCTTCACCCGCGGCTGGTCGACCAAGATCGCCACCACCACCGCCGGACGCGGCCTGGGGCTGGCTCTGGTCAACCAGGTCGTGACCCGCCGCCACGGGTCCCTCCAGGTCGACACACCGGCCGGCGGCGGGACCCGATTCACCGTCCGGCTACCGGCCCGCTGCCTCGCCGAGGCGGCACCGTGACCGGGGGCATCTCGGTGCTGGTCGTCGACGACGAGCCGCTGATCGCCGAGGCGCACGGCCGCTACGTCGAGCGGGTGAGCGGCTTCCGGCTGGCCGGGGTCGCCCACAGCGGCCACGACGCGCTGCGTTCGATGCGGGCCGCCCCGGCCGACCTGATCCTGCTCGACCTCAACCTGCCGGACATACATGGCCTGGAGCTGTGCCGGATGCTGCGCGCGGCCCGGGTCGAGGTGGACGTCATCGCCGTCACCTCGACCCGCGATCTGTCCGCGGTCCGCTCGGCCGTCGCGCTCGGCATCGTGCACTACCTGCTGAAGCCCTTCACCTTTCACTCGCTGCGGGACCGGCTGGACCACTACCGGCTCTACCGGGGGCAGCTGATCAAGGCTGAGCTGGCGGCCGGGCAGTCGGAGATCGACCGTGCCTTCGCCTCGCTCCGGGTCACCGCCGCGGGTTCGCTGCCGCCCGGGCTGAGCGACGAGACGCTGGAGACCGTCGCGCAGGCCCTGCTGCCAGGCGCGGCCCTGTCGGCTACCGAGATCGCCGCGAGCTGTTCGGTGTCGAGGGTGACCGCCCGCCGCTACCTCGAATATCTCACCAGCGTGGGCGCCGTCGCGCGGCGGCAGCGGCACGGTGGTGCCGGACGGCCCGAGGTCGAATACACCTGGGCCCGCCCGTCACCCAGCCCGGCCGCCGCGGATTCCCGCCCAGGGCCCGCGAGCGGGCCCGAGTGACCCGTCCAATGCTTCAGCAGCGGCTGTACCGTTCAGTGAATGCTGACCGGTGAGGTGAGGCTGACCGCTGAGGTGGGGCTGACCGCGTTGCACCGGCTCGGCTGCGCGCTCGGATGAGCGGCACCGCGGCACCGGCCGTGGTCCAGCCGGCCGGCCAGGGCCGCGCCGCCCTGCAGCGGCGGGCCCGGCTGCTGGCCTGGGCCACCATCGCCTACAACACCGCCGAGGGCGCCGTCGCGGTGCTCGCCGGCGTGGCCGCCGGGTCGGTGGCGCTGGTCTCCTTCGGCCTGGACAGCGCGGTGGAGGTGCTGTCCGCGGTCGCGGTCAGCTGGCAGTTCACCGGCAAGGTCGACCCACAACTGCGGGAACGGCGCACGCTGCGGCTCATCGCCGTGTCGTTCATCGCCCTCGCCGCCTACGTGACCGCCGACGCCACCCGCGCCCTGCTCGGCGGCACCCACCCGGCGCCCAGCCCGGTCGGGATCGCCCTCGCGGCCGCCTCCCTCATCGTCATGCCGGTACTCACCACGGCCAAGCGGCGCGTCGGGCGCGGCCTGGGCTCGGCCACCGTCACCGCCGACGCCACCCAGACCCTGCTCTGCGCCTACCTGTCCGCGGTGCTGCTGGCCGGGCTGCTGCTCAACGGCCTACTCGGCTGGAGCTGGGCAGACCCCGCCGCCGGGCTGGTCATCGCCGCCGTCGCCGTCCGGGAAGGCGTCCTAGCCTGGCGCGGGGACGCCTGCTGCCCGCCCACCGGCACGCCCACCTGCTCGGACCACTGCTGCACTCCTCGCGCCGAGCCGTAGCGCGGCCGACTCGCGGGTCGACGGCCGACTCCCGCTCCGGTCCCGTCCGGCTACCGCCGAGCGGCGCCTAGGCTGTGGGCGTGCCCGCTGGTCCCCCGCTGCTGCTCGCTGTCGATGGCAACAGCCTGCTGCACCGGGCCTACCACGCCGCCGCGACGGGCGAGCACGTCGACGCGGACGGGCGGCCGGTATGGGCGGTCCGGGGGCTGATCGGCCATGTCGCCCGCGCGGCGGCGCAGCTGCGCCCGGACGCCGTGCTGATCGGTTTCGACTGCGTGGACAGCTCGGCGCGGAAAGCGGACTTCCCCGGCTACAAGGCACACCGGCCGCCGAAGCCGGCGGATCTGGTCGAGCAGCTGGCCACCGCGCCGGAGATCCTGCGCGCGGCGGCGTTGCCGGTCGTCGTACCGCCGGCGTACGAGGCCGACGACGTACTGGCCAGCGCCACCGCCGCGGCCCGGGCCGCCGGCTGGCGCTGCACCGCGGTCACCAGCGACCGGGACGCGTTCGCGCTGATCGACGACACCACCTCGGTGCTGCGGATCCGCAACGGCGGCATGGACAACGCCAGCCTCGTCGCCGCCGCCTCGATGCCGGACGTGTGCGGCGTCGAGGCCTGGCAGTACGCCGACCTGGCCGCGCTGCGCGGCGACCCGTCCGACAACCTGCCCGGCGTCCGCGGCTTCGGCACCACCACGGCGGTGCGGCTGCTGGCCGCGTTCGGCAGCATCGACGCCGCGCTGGCCGCCGTCGCCGCCGGCCGGGCCGAGGAGCTGCGCGCCGCCGTCGGCGACCGGGCCGCCGACCACTTCGCGGCCGCGGCCACCCGCGAGACGCTCGACCGCAACCGGCGGCTGATGCGGATGCGCACCGACCTGCCGCTGCCCACGCTGGACTCGGTCCGGCTGCCCATCGACTACGGCATCATGCGCCGGGCGCTGGTCGGCCGGGGAATCATCCTGGGCCCATCGCTGTGGGCACTCACCGGCCGCGACCCGCTCCCCCTGGACGAGCTGATCCCGGCCGTCCGGCACCGCCCGCGCGCCCGTACCGCCGCGTCCCGCCGCGCCCCGGTCGAGGGCCAGCTAGCACTGTTCTGACCGCGAAGACGCGGCCGCCGGCGGATCGGGACCGTGACGCCGCGCGGGTTCCCGCCGGCGGTGCGGGATCGGCGCTACAGCCAGCCGGCCTCCTGCGCCTTGCGGATCGCGTCGATGCGGTTGCGGGCGTCGAGCTTGGCCAGCGCGTTCGACAGGTAGTTGCGGACGGTGGCCGGCGAGAGGAACAGCGTCGCGGCGATCGCCTCGGTGGGTGCGCCGGTGGCCGCGGTGCGCAGTACGTCGGTCTCCCGCGGGGTGAGCGGGCTGACGCCGGTGTCGAGCGCGGCCGCGACGAGTTCCGGGTCGATCACCCGCTGCCCGGCGGCCACCTGGCGGATCGCCTGGTTGAGGTCGGCCGACGGCGCGTCCTTGCGCAGGAAGCCGCGCACGTGTAGCTGCAGCGCCCGGAGCACGTGGGTCGGCTGGCTCAGCCCGGTGAGGATGAGGCAGCGGCAGCGCGGGGCTTCGAGGTGCAGCTGCGCGGCCGCGGCGAGCCCGTCCAGGCCGGGCAGGTCGATGTCGAGGACGGCGACGTCCGGGTGGTGCGCCCGGGCGGCCGGCACGATCTGGTCGCCGCGGTCGACGTCGGCCACCACCTGCATGTCCGGTTGCAGGTCGATGAGCGCCTTGATCGCCGCCCGGATGACGTGCTGGTCCTCCGCGATCAGCACGGTGATCATCGCGGCTCCACTGGCACGGCCACCTGCAGCCGGAACCCGTCGCGGCCGACCCGGTTGGCGGCCACCACCCCGTCCAGGGCGCGGGCGCGCTCGGCCAGCCCGGCCAGCCCGCCGAGCCGTCCGGACGGCCGCCCGGCGCCGTCGTTGACGACCTCGAGCAGCACGCCGGGCCCGCCCGGGCCGACGAGGATGCGGCAGGTGCCGGCCGCGCTGTGGCGCAGCAGGTTGGTGCTCGCCTCGCGCACCGCCCAGCCGAGCAGCCGATCCACGTCCGGCGGCAGCGGCGGTCGGTGGTCGCGCAGCTCGGTGAGCACGCCGGCCGACCGCAGCAGCGCCACCGCCCGGGCCGCCTCGTCGGCGAACGCGATCTCCTGCTCGTCGCGGGCCACGTCGTCGACGTCCCGCACGGCGCCGGCGGCGATGGTGGCGATTTCGCCGATCTCCCGCGCCGCCGCCTCGGGCTGTACCGGCCACAGCGCGCCGGCCAGATCCCCCTTGATCGAGATCGCGGAGAGCCGCTGCCCGAGCGTGTCGTGCAGGTCGCGGCCGGCCCGCCGCCGCTCGGCCCGGGAGGCGACGTCCGCGAGCTCGGCCCGCGACGCGGAGAGCTCGGTGGCCACCTGCACGACCCGGGTCGCGGCGAGCAGGCAGCCGCCGCCGAGGCAGTAGATGGTCAGGCTGTAGCCGAGGTAGTAGGCGAGGTAGGAGGGCGGCTCGAACCCGGCGATCAGGACGCCGATCCGGACGAGCGCGGCGACCACCGGCGCGGCGAACGCCACCAGCCGGGACCAGCCGGCGAAGACCATCCCGCCGGCCGCCGCCGGGAACCAGCAGGCCGGCAGCCAGCGCAGGTCCGTGTGGTGCACCGCCGGGGTGACCGCGAGCGCGAGCACCAGCGCCCACAGCGCGAAGCGCTCGGCGCCGGCGCGGCCGCTCGCGACGCGCAGGCTCAGCCCGAGCTGGGTCGCGCCGACGGCGAGGGCGAACGCCACGTCCAGGGTGCGGTGCGGGTCGGCCGGGTACACGCCGAGCCCGGTCCAGCAGACGGCGGTGAGGTAGCCGATCATCGGCAGGTGCACCAGGACGAGCGCCCGGCGGGCCCGCCGCGGCGTCGCCAGCGTGGCGATCGGGCTGCTCGCGACCAGGGTGGCGATCACCTGCGCGCCTCCTCGTCGGCCGGGGCCGGCAGCATGAGCGTGCCGTGCTGGCGGGCGGCCCGGACCATCTCGGCGTCGATGCCGGCACCGCTGAGCAGCGCGGCCGCCGCTTCGAGTTCCGGCCGGGCCGCCACCCGCTGGTAGGCGTCCACCAGCCGGGTGACGTCGGTGAGCGCGGCGCGTGAGGCGCCGACCAGTTCGGCCACGACGTCGGCCGTGGCCGGGTCGCGCCGGCGGGCCAGCGCGTCGGCGCGCGCGCTCACCGCGGCGAGGTGGGTGAGTTGCTGGCCGAGCGTCGCGCGGAGGTCCTCCTGCAGGGCGGCCCGCTCCGCGCGCACCGCGGCGGCCGACAGCGCCGCGCGTACCCCGCTGAGCCGGCGCGACGCGGCCACCAGCCAGACCACGGCGAACAGCGACGTCGCCCGGAACAGCAGCGACAGCGTCAGGTAGGGCCCGCTGTAGACGCCGTCCGCGATCGGCGGCGACCAGTCGTAGAGCAGCGGCCACAGCACGATGACCGCCGCGGCCGGGAGGGCGAAGCGGGTCGGCAGCGCGCACAGTGCCGAGACGGCGAGCGAGGCGAACATGAACACCCACTGCGCCCCGATCAGCCCCCAGGCCGCGACCATCACCGCGGCCATCAGCGCCAGCGTCGCCACCGCGGCGGGCGGGCGGCGCCCCTGCAACCCGTGGTAGACGTGCCGCAGGTGCAGCGGCAGGTAGGCGGCGGTGGCGCCGATGGCGACGGCGAGGTCAGCGCCGCGGCCGAGTACGGCGATGCGCCACAGCTCGACGGCCGGAACCAGCACGCTGAACGCGAGGACGGCCCGGCCGGCGTAGGCCAGCCAGTCCGCGCGCCCCGCCTGCCTGGTCATGGCCGGAACGATAGATCGCGGGCGCGCTCACCGCTGAAATCGATGATGTTCATCATCGACAGCCGGCGACATCGGCGTCTACGCAGCGTGGTCACGGGACCGAACGATCGGCAGGTGTCGAAAACCGCCCCTCCCGTTCGTAGTCCAGGCAGGACGACATCACACAACGAAGGAGCACCGATGACCGGCTCGCGCCCGCGCTGGCTCGCCCTGTACGTGCTGTGCACCGGAATGTTGATGATCGTCCTGGACATGACGGTGGTGAACGTGGCGCTGCCGTCGATCCAGGACGACCTCGGCTTCTCGCCGTCCGGGCTGGCGTGGGTGATCAACGCCTACCTGATCGCGTTCGGCGGGCTGCTGCTGCTGGCCGGCCGGCTCGGCGACCTATTCGGCCAGCGCCGGATCTTCCTGACCGGCCTGGTCGCCTTCACCGCGGCGTCGGTGGCCTGCGGCGCAGCGGCCAACCCGACCGTCCTGGTCGTCGCCCGGTTCGCGCAGGGCGCCGGCGGCGCGCTCACCACGGCGGTCATCCTCGGCCTGATCGTGACGATGTTCCCGGAGCCGCGCGAGCAGGCGAAGGCGATCGGCGTGTACGCATTCGTCGCCTCGGCCGGCGGCGCGGTGGGGCTGCTCGCCGGCGGCGCGCTCACCCAGTGGATGAACTGGCACTGGATCTTCTTCGTGAACGTGCCGATCGGGGCGGTCACGCTGGTCGCGGCGCTCCGGCTGCTGCCGGCCACCGCCGGTGCGGGCGTGCGCGCGGGCGCCGACGTGCTCGGCGCGGTGCTCATCACCTCCGCGCTGATGCTGGGCGTCTACACCATCGTCGTCCCCGCCGCCGAGGACGGCTGGACCGCGACCCGCACGCTGGTCTGCGGAGCCGCCGCGATCGCGCTGCTGGTGGGATTCGTGGCGCGCGAGGCCACCGCCGCGCTGCCGCTGATGCCGCTGCGCATCCTGCGCTCGCGCACCGTCGCCGGCGCGAACGTCGTGCAGAGCATCGGTGCGGGCGGCATGTTCGGCTCGTTCTTCCTCGGCTCGCTCTACCTGGAACACGTCCAGGGCTACAGCCCGATCGAGATCGGGCTGGCGTTCCTGCCGGTCACCGTGCTCATGGGCATGCTGTCGGTGCGTTACAGCGAGCGGCTGGTCACCCGCTTCGGCGCCCAGCCGGTGCTGGTGACCGGGCTCGTCCTCATCGGCGCGGCCCTGGCCGGGCTGGCCGTGGCACCGGTGCACGCGAACTACCTCACCGACGTGTTCCCCGCGGCCGTGCTGCTCGGCATCGGTGCCGGCCTCTGCTTCCCGCCGATGATGACGCTGGCGATGTCCGGCGTGGCGCCGAGCGACGCCGGCCTGGCCTCGGGTCTGGTCAACACCACCGGCCAGGTGGGCGGCGCGATCGGCCTGGCCGTGCTGAGCACGGTGTCCACCGGACGGGCGGCCACGCTCCGGGCGGCCGGCCACGACCCGCTGGACTCGCTCACCGGCGGCTACCACACCGCGTTCTGGATCGCCGCCGCGATGATCGGCGCCGCGCTCGTCACCGCGCTGCTCACCCTCCGGGCGCCGCGCCGGGCCGTGGCCGCACCCGTCGAGGCGTCCGTGGAGATCGCCCGAGATGACCACCGCGACCAGGTCCCCGCGCTGGCAGCGTCCACCCGGCAACACTCCTGAGGGGCGCGGAATAAGCAAGGTGACCGCCTGGGGCCGGCCCGGACGCGGGCGGACGAGACACGGTGAGCGCGCTGAGGCGGGCGGGGTCGGCGATCACGTCGATGGTGGACATGTCGTGCAGCACGAACGCCAGCCGTTCGGCCGGGGTCAGCGTGTCGAGCACGACCAGCGGCGCCAGACCGACCGAGTCGGCCAGTAGCGCCGCCTCTTCCGGGTCGATGCCAGGCCCGCGGGCGGCGGCCGGTTCCGGCCGCCGCCCGTCCAGCGGCTCCTCCGGCCGCGCCCGGCGCGACCGCAGCAGGTTCGCCGAATGGCAGGACGACGTGGTGAGCGTTCGGCTGGACCCGGCCGGCCGGCCCGGCGTGGGAGCGCGGTTCACCACCGCAACCTGCAGCGGCGGCTCGGCGCCGGCACCCCACCGGCCGACGCCAGCCGGGCCGGCGACCGACCGGCCGGCGGTATGGCGTGAGTGGACGCCATGGGCGCCCCCCGCCGTCGGTGAAATGTCGTGGACGTGTGCTGGTGGCGGTCGTTTGAATCTGAGCGTGGCTGCCGATGTCGAGATCGTGCCGTTGGACCCGGAGTCGGTCGATGCGACCACGCTGGATGGCTTCTACCGGTTGCATGTGGCCGCGGCGGCGGTCGATCGGCCGGGTGACCCGCCGCTGACCCGCGAGGCCGTGGTCGGGCGGTTGCGGACGCCGTTGACCGGTCAGGAAGCGGCCCGGTGCTGGGTGGCGCGACGGGCGGGGCGGGTGGTGGGCTTCGGTGCCGTCGGGTTTCTCGACGAGGAGAACGAGCACATCGGCCGGGTGGACGTCCTCGTGCATCCCGACCTGCGGCGCCACGGGGTCGGGACGGCTCTGCTGGCCGCCGCGCTGCCGGCGGTGCGCGCGCACCGCCGGCAGGTGGTGCAGGGCGCGGTCCTCAAGGACGGCCCGGGGCCGGCCTGGGGTGCCGCGCTGGGGTTCCAGATCGTGCACGAGACGGTGCTGCAGGAGTTGGTGCTCGCCGCGACCGACCGGACGGGTTGGCAGGCCGCCACGCCGGCGGGCTATCAGCTGCGCTGGTGGGCCGGCAGCACCCCGCCCGAACTGCTCGCCTCCTACGCCGCCGCGCGCACCGCGATCAGCGACGCACCACTGGGCGACTCCAGCGAACAGGCACCGCGGTGGACGGCCGACCGCGTCCGCGAGGCCGAAGCACACCTGCGGCAACACCAGGTCGAACAGCGGGTCGTCGCCGCGATCCACACCGCGACCGGCACGGTCGCCGGGCTGACCCAGATCGAGATCTACCCGCACCGGCCCACCATCGCCTACCAGGGCGACACCGCCGTACTCGCCGATCACCGCGGCCACCGCCTCGGCCTCGCCCTCAAAACCCGGATGCTGCACCGGCTCACCACCGACCGGCCCGCCATCGACCGCGTCTACACCTCCTGCGCCGCCAGCAACACCCACATGCTCCAGCTCAACCAGACCCTCGGCTTCACCGTCCACCGCGGCGTCCTCGTCTTCGAGCAGGACACCGACACCCTGACGTCCGCCCTCGGCCAACCAACCGACCACCCACAGCAGACCCGCACCACCGACTGACCTGACCGGGGTTGATACGGGCCCCCCGGCTTAGGGTGAGGGCGCTGGGAGTGTCGCCGGGGCTGGGGGTTGATGGTGCGGTGGTGACGGTGCTGCTCGACGAGCCGAGGGTGTTCGTGACCTACGGTTCGGCGTCGGTCGTCAGCGGCGGCGACGAGATGGTCCGGATCAAGTACGACCCCGACGAGTCCCGGCAGGATTGGGCGATCAGCACCCTGTTCCAGTCGGCGCTGGAGGACTCGCTCGCCGCGGTGCTGGAGGTGTTGGTCGGTCTGGGGTTCGTCCACGGCCGTGACGGGTACCGACAGGCGCTCGCCGCGGTGCGGGCGGAATTCCCGCAGTTGGCGTGACCCCGAGCTGAGGCGTCGCTGCGCGAAGCAGTGACGCAACCCCCGGGGCGCGTAGCGCCACGATGTCCCGTCCGGCCCGGCCGCCGCCGGGTCCGCCGGACCGCGCACCTCGGGCTCGCCTCGTACGGTGCCGCGGCCAGGCAGGTCGGTGGGGCCGGGGCGGGGCGGTGGGGCGACGTGGTTGCCCGTTCGGGTGCGCTTGTGGGTCTGACGGCGGGCGGCGGGAGTCGCAAGACTGGTGCCACGTTGTCGGGCAGGGTGACCGCGAGGAGTCGGGCCGGTGCGGGATCGGGTGGAACGGCGCTGGGCGCTGCTGTCGTTGCTGGCGATGGTCGCCGGGCTGGTGGTCGCCATCGGGCCGGCCGTGGTGTTCGCCCCGCCGGCGGCCGCCGCGCCGCCCGCCCAGTTCCTGATCACGCCGACCGCGCTGGACTTCGGCGACGTCGCGCTGGGCGGCACCAGTCCACAGCAGACGGTCACGATCACGAACAAGGGCTCCGCACCGGTGGTGATGAGCGGCGCCGGCGGTGCGGCCGGCGTGTTCGGCGGCGTGCAGGACTGCCAGGGCACGACCCTGGCTCCGGGCGCGTCCTGCCACATGTTCTACGCCTTCACCCCGACCGCCCTCGGCGCGGCGACCGGGTCGACGTCCGGCAGCTGGAACGGGCAGCCGTTCAGCTTCACCTTCAAGGGCAACGCCACCAACCGGTTCCGGATAAGCCCAACGTCGTTGGACTTCGGCGATGTGCCGGTCGGAGTGACCGGTCCGCGGCAGACGATCACGATCACCAACCTGAGCAACAAGCCGGCCGTGATGAGCGGGGCCGGCGGTGCGGCCGGGGTGTTCGGCGGGGTGCAGGACTGCCAGGGCACCACGCTGGCACCCGGCGCGTCCTGCCACATGTTCTACGCCTTCACCCCGACCGCCCTCGGCGCGGCGACCGGGTCGACGTCCGGCAGCTGGAACGGGCAGCCGTTCAGCTTCACCTTCAAGGGCAACGCCACCAGCCGGTTCCTGATCACGCCGACCTCGCTGGACTTCGGCAACGTCGTGGTCGGCACGACGAGTCCACAGCAGACGGTCACGATCACGAACAAGGGCTCCGCACCGGTGGTGATGAGCGGGGCCGGCGGTGCGGCCGGGGTGTTCGGCGGCGTGCAGGACTGCCAGGGCACGACCCTGGCTCCGGGCGCGTCCTGCCACATGTTCTACGCCTTCACCCCGACCGCCCTCGGCGCCGTCACCGGCACAACATCCGGCAGCTGGAACGGGCAGCCGTTCAGCTTTGCGTTCAAGGGCAACGGGGTCGCCGCCCAACCGGCGACGCAGCTGTTGATCAGCCCGACCGGCTTCGACTTCGGCGACGTCGCGGTCGGCACGACGAGTCCACAGCAGACGGTCACGATCACGAACAAGGGCTCCGCACCGGTGGTGATGAGCGGCGCCGGCGGCGCGGCCGGAGTCTTCGGCGGCGTCCAGGACTGCCAGGGCACCACCCTCGCGCCGGGGGCGTCCTGCCACATGTTCTACGCCTTCACCCCGACCAGCCTCGGCGCGGCGACCGGGTCGACGTCCGGCAGCTGGAACGGACAGCCGTTCAGCTTCACCTTCACGGGCAACGGGATCCGACGGTTCCTCATCACGGCCACCGGGTTCGACTTCGGCGCGGTCCCGATCGGCGGCCCGAGTCCACGGCAGACGGTCACGATCACGAACAAGGGCTCGACACCGGTGGTGATGAGCGGGGCCGGCGGCGCGGCCGGAGTCTTCGGCGGCGTCCAGGACTGCCAGGGCACCACCCTCGCGCCGGGGGCGTCCTGCCACATGTTCTACGCCTTCACCCCCACCACCCTCGGCGCCGTCACCGGCACGACATCCGGCAGCTGGAACGGACAGCCGTTCAACTTCACCTTCACGGGCACCGGGCTGAACCGGTTCCTCATCACGCCGACCGGGTTGGACTTCGGTGACATCACGGTCGGAAGCACGAGTCCCCAACAGATCATCACGATCACGAACAGAAGCTCGGCGGCGGCGGTGATGAGCGGGGCCGGCGGCGCGGCCGGAGTCTTCGGCGGCGTCCAGGACTGCCAGGGCACCACGCTGGCACCCGGCGCGTCCTGCCACATGTTCTACGCCTTCACCCCGACCGCGCTCGGCGCGGCGACTGGCACAACGTCCGGCACCTGGAACGGGCAGCCGTTCGGCTTCACGTTCGCCGGCACCGGCCGGTAACCGCCACCGTCGCGGCGGTCGGCAACGCCGCACGGCCGCGACCGCCCTGCTCGCCGGCGCGCTCAGCGTCGTCGGCGGGGTCGGGCTCGCCGCACCGGCGAACGCGGCGCCCACCTGCAACGGGACGACGAACATCGTCGGGATCGAACTGCCCGCGTACAACGGTGACTATCACTGCGGGATGTCCCGGGGCGCGCACAGCGCGGCGGTCGGCAGTCTGCAGGAGACGCTGAACATCTGCTACTGGTCCGGTTCGACAACCCGCGGGCACGTGTCGGCGTTCAGCGTGCGCCTGGTGCAGGACAACGACTTCGGCGGCAAGACGAAGGCGGCCCTGGCCGCGGCGCAGTCGAAGGCGGGCGCGTCCCCGGACGGCGAGTACGGACCGGAGACCCGCAGCAAGATCCTCTTCCCGCAGGAAGGCAGGACCACCCTCTGGTGCGCGAAGTTCGGCACCTAACTACTCCGCCACAGATCCTGATCTCGGAGGCCGTGGTCGAGTTCGTCACGATGATGGCGCTCGGCCGACTGCCAACGGGGGTACGGCCGCTGGCGTACCTCGACGGCGCGGGCCCGCTCGACGCGGCGACCTGGGAGACGCAGGTCGCCGCGGCCCGGCGCCGGATCGCCCGCCGCGACCCAGCCGACGAGACCCCAACCGACCGCGGACCGAGCGACGACCGGAGCCGGTGAAGTACCCGCGCCGGGCGCTTGATCAGGTCGCGGCCGCCATGCAGGGCGCCTGCCTAAAAGGACATTGATACTGATACGGACAGGCCTGGTACTGTCCGCACCAGATCGACAGGATAATCCTGAGACGCACCGAACGGGAGGCGTGGCGTCGGTGGCAGGGAGCGCTGAGCAGGAGGTCGACCGGCTCATCAGCGAGACTCTCCGTGCGCTCCGGCCGCCGCCAGCCGCGTCCGGCGCCTACTCCCCCGACGAGCCCGTCGACATCCGCGGGGAGGGCAGCGGGCTCGAGGGCCAGGTGCGGGTGACCGCCGCCGCCGGCGGGCGGCTGGCGTCGATCGAAATCGCCCCGCGGGCGATGCGGACCGACTCCCAGACGCTGGCCGCGGAGTTGCTGGCCGCGGCGAACACGGCGCTGGAGCAGGTACAGGCGAAGGTGCGGGAGGCGGCCGCTGGCGCCGGTCCGGACCCGGCGGCGCTGACCGAGCGGCTGCGCGAGGTGCAGGAGACCGCTCTGCCGCGGATGCAGTCGTTCCTGAGGGCCGTCGAGAGCCTGCGCCAGCAGTCGACCGGGGGCAGCGGCGGGGCCAGCGGGAGCGGCCGGTGACCGGGGACGGCTTCCAGGTCCGGCCCGACCAGCTGCGCGCCGATGGTGAAGCGATGCAGTCGGTGGCCGAGCAGTTCGTGTCCGTCGTACAGGAGGCCGCGGGGGGCGTCGCTGCCGCCGGCCAGCCGTGGGGCGGCGACGAGATCGGCATGATCATCGGAGAGACGCACGACGTCGTCGCGCAGGCGCTGTTCGACTTCTTCAGCGAGGTGCTGGAGACGCTGCGCTCCGACGGCGCCGACCTGGTGCTGATGGCCGACCGGTACGCAGCGGTCGAGCAGACCGAGCAGGCTCGATTCGACCGACTCGGCGAGCAGCTCCGGTAACGGCGTGGGTCTACAGCTGCCGGGTGAGCTGGTGACCGTGCTCGGGTACATCGGCTTGGACTGGCCGGAGGCCGACGAGGAGAAGCTGTTCGAGCTCGGCGAGACCTGGCTACAGCTCGCCGGCGGGTTACGCGGCACGGCGCAGCAGGCCGACACCGTTGCGAGCCGGGTCTGGCAGGACAACTCCGGCGAAGCGATCTCGGCGTTCCAGCGGTACTGGTCAGAGCACAGTCCCGGCGACGCTCTCGGCCTGTCCGGGGACGCCGCGCTGGTGCTGGGCGGCGGGCTCATCGTCTATGCCGCCATCGTGCTCGGCTTGAAGATCAACGTCATCGTGCAGCTGGTGATCCTGGCGATCCAGATCGCCCAGGCGATCGCTACCGCCGGGCCGACCTTCGGCGCGTCACTGCTGGAGATCCCGGTGTTCCGGCAGATCACCCGCGCGATCGTGGAGAGCCTGATCTGGGAAGTGATCGGGGCGATCATCGGTGGCTAGGCGCGGCGGAAGGGGCCGCAGCCGGGTCGCCCGGGAGGCCGGTGAGAAGGTCCAGGAGGCGATCGAGAAGCTGGTCAAGCGGGGTCGGCGGGGCGGCGACCGCGGCGGACCACCGGGCGGACCGCCCCGGCGGCGCGGCGACCGTGACTACCCGGACGACCCGCTCTTCGCCGCCGCGAACCGCAACGTCGATCTCGACCGGATCACCCCGCCCGGCCACGTCCGGCGAACCGACGACCGGCCCCTCGTCCGCTCCGACCCGCGGCATCCCGACCACATTTTCGAGAACGGGTTCCAGCCGCGGGACGTGGGTCCGAGCGGCAACTATGACCTGGACCGGCACGTGTCGCAGAACCAGCCCGGCCCGTTCGTAAGCACCAGCTACGGCGACGAGGTGACCGACGGCTTCGACGGGGAGTACCGCTACGACATCGACGCACCCGGCGGCATCGACATGCGCCGCTCCCCGGGCGTGCGGGCCAACGAGGGTGAGGCGGAGATCGCGTTCCCGGGCGGGATCGACCCGCGGTTCGTCCGTGGCGCGCAGCAGTACGACGACTGGGGCAACCCGACCGGCGACTATCGTCCCAACCCTCACTACCGAGACTGGCGGACCTGAAGATGACTAGCCCACGCCCTGGCGACCCCCGACAGCGGCAGGTCACCCTGGTCGACCAGGGCGGGCGCCGTACGGTGTGGCAGCTGACCTGGCAGCTGTCCGGCGACGACTACCGGGTCACCCTGGACGGCCCGACCGGGCGGCTCGAGTCGGTCGAGCGGGACTATTTCGAGGCGCTGACCGCGATCCGCCGGCAGCTCGAGCCGGCCGGCTGGCGGATCGCCGTGCAGGGCGCTCGCCGTACCACGTACCCGTCGGGAGTACTGCGCGACCAAGGCGGCGCGCGCACCGTGTACGAACTCGAACTCGGCCGCCCGGCGCAGCGCCAGCACCGGGTCATCACCTTCGACGACGCCGACCCCGCCGACCTCGGCACAATCGCTGAGCAGGAGGCCTTCTACGACCGGTGGCGCAGCTCGGTCTTCGGCGACGACCCGACCACCTGGTAACGCGGTCTACCCCGGATCGCAGCCGTTGAGCGTAGGGATAGCCTAGGCGACGATCTTGAACGAGGGCGGCATCAGGCCTCCGACCTGCGGTTCTGCTCCCCCGAGTGGACTCGAACCACTAACCCTGCGATTAACAGTCGCATGCTCTGCCAATTGAGCTACGGGGGACCGGCCGCGCGCGCTGGGCGCGACGGCAGATTAGGTTACCGCACGAGGAGGAAGCGGCGCCGCAGGGATACCTGGACGGCGGGCCGGGTAGCTAGGTGGGGAACGCAGGCAATCGAGCAGCGGAACAGGAGCGGATCCGGATGACTGGCAAGCTCGCCCTCGTGGCCGGCTTTGCGGCGGGTTATGTACTGGGCAGCAAGGCCGGGCGGGAGCGGTACGAACAGATCGTCGGCGCCTCGCACCGGCTCTGGAGCAACCCGACGGTGCAGAGCACGGCCGGCGTGCTGCAAGCGCAGGCGACCGACCTGGTGAACAAGGCCAAGGAGAACGAACTCGTCAGCAGGGCGGTGCACACCGTACGGGGCGACCACAGCACGCCGGGCGGGTACCAGCCGAGTGCGATGGGCAGCACCGAGCGGGCGAACGGGACCGGCCCCTGACCGGTCGATCAACAGGCCGAGCGGGGCCGGCTCCGATCGGAGCCGGCCCCGCTCGAACAAACTCAGCCCAGGAACCCGGCCCGACTCAGCGAGCCGGCCGAACCCGGGCCGGCACGGGTCAGGTGGTGGCTGCCCCGGCTGCGGTCCGCGCGGCGGCAGCGGCGGCCGCGGCGGCGTTGGTGGTGGCCAACATGGCCAGCGCCGGCTTGCCCGACAGGTCGAGGCGGAGCAGGCCGTAGTTCTGCTGCTGGATGCCGCCGGCGACCAGATCACGGTCGTTGTACCAGTACATCCGGGTCACGTACGGGTACCGGGTGCGGACCAGGCTCACCGCCCGGGCCAGGTAGACGCCCTGGATGGTCTCGGTGACGCCCCGGTTCCAGGCCGGCAGGCTCGGGTCGTTCTGGTGGGTGGACCAGCCGAACTCGGTGAACCAGATCGCCCGGTGGCCGTCCCCGTTGCGGACCATCAGGTCGCGCACTGCCTGGACGTGGCTCAGCGTCCAGATCGTCCCGTCGTCGGCCAACTCCGGGCCGGCATTCGCGATGCCCATGTAGGGATGGGTCGCCATCACGTCGAACAGCCCGTGCGCGCCGGCGGCGTAGGCCCGGCGGATGAAGTCGGTGTCGTTGTACTCCAGACCGCCGAACACCACCGGTGTCGACGCCGAACCGGCCTTGATTGCCGGATAGGCGGCCCGAAGCAGCCGGACGTATGCGGCCGGCTCGGCGCCAGCCATGAACGCGGGGCTGTTCGGCTCGTTCCAGACCTCCCAGCCGACCACCTTGCCGGCCCAGCGCGCCGCCGCCCAGCGCGCCATCCGGGCGTAGTCGGCCGGATTGTCCGGCAGCACCCGCTCGCCCTGGCCGCGGTTGGCCCAGGCCGGGGTCAGCCAGAGAGTTACCAGGGGCTTGATCCCGCGCTCGTTCGCCATGCCGAGCACCCGGTCGACGAACTCGACACCCCAGGCGTAGTAGGACCCTGGGCCGTCCGGCTGCAGCATCAGCCAGGAGACGTCCAGCCGGACGGAGCGCGCGCCGGCCGCGCGGAACCTGTCCAGCACCTGCCGCCGCTGGGCGTCGGTGTACGTGCCCCACATGCCGTGGAACTGGACGCCGACGGAGACCGCCGAGGACGCCGACGGGGACTGCCCGATCACCGCCGCCGCCTCAGCCGCCTGCGCGTCGGCGTGGGTGGTACCGCCGAGTACGGTCCCGGCTACCGCGAGCGCCGTGACCGCGGCACCGACCCGCCGCCCGGATAACTCTCGCCACTTCCGAATCCCGGACATTGTCCGCATTTCTGAGCCCCCCAAACCTCTCGATCCGACGAGATCGCGAGCGCCAACCGCCCGCGTCCCACTCGGCCCGTCCCCGGGCCAACACTGGGTGATCCGATCGGGCCAGTCGAAGGAGCACCAGGCTGCGGCCATTAGCTATCGCCGGATGCCCCTTCGGACTACCCGCGGCCTGGCCTACCCACCGGGGCAGGTGGGCCAAGCGCAGATGTCCCGACCGTCCCATCGGCAGATCCCGGCTGCCCCAAAGGGCATTGGTAGCCCTGTCGGCAGAGGCTTAGGACCGCCGACAGGGCTCAGGTGGGCTAGTCCAGACGGGTGGTACCGGTCTCGGTCCGGGCCGCGGCCAGATGCTCATCGGCCTGCACCCGCAGCAGCGGGTCGTTCCGGTCGGTGCCGGCGTCGAACACCAACTGCCAGCTCAGGCCGTCCCGGCCGGGCACCCGGCGGCCCACCACACGGACGCCGCCGGCCGGCGCCAGCTTGTGATACCGGGTGTAGGCGATGCTGCGCTCGACCCGGGCCCGGACGGTCGGTGGCAGGTCACGCGGCTCGGCCAACCGGACCGACCGCGGTGGCAGCTCGACCAGCACGCCGTCGCCCGGGTCCTCGGCCGCGATCACGGTCAGCGTGCCGCCCCGCCAGACCGCCTTGTCCACCAGATGCCAGCCGATCCGTTCCGGTCCGAGCCGGCCGGCCGCGCCGTCCACATCGGAGAGGTCCACATCGGACGGAAGGTCCGCGTCGGACGGAAGGTCCACATCGGACCGGACGTCCGCAGCTGGCCGGGCGGGCAGCCAGAGCCCGAGCTGGGTGGCGAGGACGGTGCCACCACCCTCGGTACGGGCCCAGGCGAGCACCCGTTCGTCCCGCGCCAGCGGGCGGGTCGCCTCGGCCGGCGGCCGCCGATCGGCGAGCAGTCGCTTGAGTACGGACACAGTGGACACTCCTCGGCGACCGCTCAGCTGCCGCCGAGGGCCTGCTCACGCAGCCCGCGGCGGAACTGTTCCAGGCCGACCAGCTCGCCGAACAGCCTGGCGTGCTCGTCCGGCTGCTCGAGCGGGTTGAGCCGCTGCAGCCGCGACTTCAGCGCGGCGATCTGCCGGTTCACCACCCGCTCCTGCAGTTGGGCGAGCTGGATCGCGGCGTACCGGCCGTCCGGCTCGCCCTGGGTGTGCACCCGCTCGACGGCGAGTTCGGTGAGCACGGACCGGCTGAGCAGGTCCGGGCAGTGCTCGCCGACCGCCTCCACCCAGCCCGGGCCGGCGTGGCCGGTCGCGGCGCCGCCGGCCGCCGCGATCGCCCGC
This sequence comes from uncultured Actinomycetota bacterium, assembly GCA_963714145.1. Lineage (GTDB taxonomy): Bacteria > Actinomycetota > Actinomycetes > Mycobacteriales > CADCTP01 > JBBWZH01. The sequence continues at coordinate 3,389,679 of OY970235.1, forward strand.
CGGATCACCAGGTACATGCCGTCGGTGAAAGCCGACTCGTCCACCGCGTCGAACAGCGGACCGGCCAGTTGCGGCGCCTGCACGGCCAGCTTCAGCACCTCACGCTCGACGCTGAGCGACGGGTCGTCCGGGCGGGGCCGCTCCCCCGGGCTCGCCGGGCCGGTCGGGCCACGTCCGTTCGGGCGCTCCTGGGGTCGCCCGGCGGTCAGCTCGGCCACCCGGGCCAGCACCACCTCGACGTCCATGCCGAGCTGCCCGGCCAACCGGCGGGCGTACTCCGGGCGCAGCGCCCGGTCCTTCAGCCGGGCCACCAGCGGCGCGGCCCGTTCCAGCGCCTGCACCCGGCCCTCGACGGTGTCCAGGTCGTACCTGGCCAGCACCGCGCGCAGCGCGAACGCGACCAGCGGCTGCCGGCGGGCCACCAGGTCCCGGACCGCGGCGTCGCCCTTGGACAGCCGCAGCTCGCACGGGTCCTGCCCGGACGGCTCGACCGCGACGAACGTCTGCATGACGAACCGCTGGTCGTCCTCGAACGCCCGCAGCGCCGCCTGCTGGCCGGCCGCGTCGCCGTCGAAGGTGAAGATGACCTCGCCGCGGAACTCGTCCGAGTCCATCAGCAGCCGGCGCAGCACGCCGATGTGTTCGGTGCCGAACGCGGTGCCGCAGGTGGCCACCGCGGTCGGCACGCCCGCCTCGTGGCAGGCCATCACGTCGGTGTAGCCCTCGACCACGACGGCCTGCCGGGCCCGGCCGATGTCACGCTTGGCCAGGTCGATGCCGTAGAGCACGCTGCTCTTCTTGTAGAGCGGGGTCTCCGGCGTGTTCAGGTACTTCGCCTCGATCGGGTCGTCGTCGTACAGCCGGCGGGCGCCGAAGCCGACCACGTCACCGCTGATCTCCCGGATCGGCCAGAGCAACCGGCGGTGGAACCGGTCGATCAGCGAGCCCCGGGACGACTGCCGGGACAGCCCCGCCGCGACCAGCTCCGTCGTGCTGAATCCCTTGCCGAGCAGCGTGGAGGTCAGCGCGTCCCAGCCGGCCGGGGCGTAGCCGCAGCCGTACCGCTCGACCAGCGCCGCCTTGCCGAAGCCGCGGCTGTCCAGGAACTCGCGGGCGGTCGCCGCTTCCGGCTTGGACAGCCACTCGGCGTAGAACTGCGCGGCCAGCCGGTTCGCCTCGACCAGCCTGGCCCGCTGCCCCTGCTGCCGGATCGGCGCCGACCCGCCCTGCTCGTACCGGAGCTGGATGCCGGCGCGCCCGGCCAGCCGCTCCACCGCCTCGGCGAACGCGAGGTGATCGATCCGCTCGATGAACCGGATCACGTCCCCGCCGACCCCGCAGCCGAAGCAGTGGTACAGCCCGCGGGCCGGGCTGACCTGGAATGACGGGCTCTTCTCGTCATGGAACGGGCACAGCCCCTTGAGCGCCCCGCCACCGGCCGAGCGCAGCGCCACGTACTCGCCGATCACGTCGGCAATTGGCGACCGCTCCCGGACCAGCGCGATGTCCTCGTCGCGGATCCGCCCAGCCACGCGGCGAGTCTATGCCGCCGCCCGGCCCGCCCTACCGCCGGTCGGCCCGCCCTTCCGCCCGTCGGCCCGCCCAACCGCCGGTCGGCGGCCAGACTGCCCGGTCAGCCCGACCCCACCGCCGGACGGCCGCCGGGCTGCCGGGCGGCGGACGGACTGCCGGATCGCGGACGGACTGCCGGACCGCGGACGGACTGCCGGGCGGCGACCAGACTGCCCGGGCGGCCCGACCCCACCGCCGATCGGCCGCCGGGCTGCCGGGCGGCGGACGGGCTGCCGCCGGTTGGTCGGTCGGGCAGTGGTGGTCGGCCCGACCCGCCGCCGGGGCGGTGTGGAGGCGCGGTCCGGCCCGGGCGGCGGAAATGGGCTCGCGGCCGCGGTGCCCAGCCGCCATGATCCCGTCCGTGACGGATGCCGCGGTCGGGCCGCTCGTGGGGCGGGTAGCACTGGTGACGGGCGTGAGCCGGCGGGTCAGCATCGGGTACGCCCTGGCCCGGCGGCTGGCCAGCCGCGGCGCGGACGTGCTGATCACCTCGTGGGCGCCGCACGACGTGGAGCAGCCATGGGGCGCCGACCCGCTCGGCCCGGACGGGGTGCTCGCCGCTTTGCGGGCGGAGCTGCCGGCCGGCGCCGGTACGGTCCGGCACCGCGCCGCCGACCTGGCCGATCCGCTGGCGCCCGCGGCCCTGGTCGACTGGGCCTACACCGAGTGCGGCGCGGTCGACGCCCTGGTCGCCACCCACGCCCGCAGCTCAGAGGCGTACCTGTCCGAGATCACCGCCGCCGAGCTGGACCTCAGCTACGCGGTCAACGTCCGGGCCACCCTGCTGCTCGCGCAGGCGTACGCGGCCCGGCACGACGACGCCCGCCCCGGCGGCCGGATCATCACCTTCACCTCCGGCCAGCACCTCGGCCCGATGCCGAACGAACTGCCCTACATCGCCAGCAAGGGCGCTCTGCAGCAGCTCACCGGCAGCCTGGCCGCCACCCTGGCCGGCCGCCACATCACCGTGAACTGCATAGACCCCGGCCCGACCGACACCGGCTACGCCGACGAGGACAGCCGCGAGTTCGTCGCGTCCCGGATGCCGCTCGCCCACCGCTGGGGCCACCCCGACGACGTCGCCAACCTGGTCGAGTTCCTGCTGTCGGACGCCGGCGCCTGGATCACCGGCCAGACCCTCACCTCCGACGGCGGCTGGTCCCTCCGCACCGGCATCCCACCCAAGGGCGCCTAGCTCTAGTCGCCGCGCCGGCTAGCTGATGCAGAGTTCGTTGCCTTCCGGGTCGGCGATGGTTACCCAGGTGTGCGGGCCTTCGTGGCCGCGGTACAGGTATGTGGCGCCGGCGGCGGTGAGGCGTTTCACCTCGGTGTCGACGTTGTCGGCGCCTACCCGGATGTCCAGGTGCATGCGGTTCTTCACGGTCTTCGGCTCGGGGACGCGCTGGAACAGGATGCGCTTGCGCGGGCCGGTCTCGGGGCCGTCGGGGTGGCGGATGGAGGCCGCGGTCGCCCAGACCAGGCGACCCTGGTAGGTGGTGGTGTCAGCCTCGGTGGCCTGGCCCTCGGCGATCATGCGGCGGATGAACGGCTCGTCGGAAAGCTCGACCACCCAACCGAGCGCGTCGGCCCACCAGTCGGCGAGCGTGTGCGGCTCAGTGCAGTCGAGCACGGTCTGGAAGTCGTATGCCATGGCCCGGCACCCTAGCTATGGGCACCGACAGAAACTCAGACCTCGGCCAGCGGCACCTTCGGGTCGGTCAGCCGGGCCGGGTCGACGGCGCCGCCGGCCCGGATCAGGTCCTGGATGTCGTCGCTGACGTCCCAGATGTTCACGTTCATCCCGGCGACGACGCGGCCGTCCCGTAGCCAGAACGCGATGAACTCGCGGCCGGGCACGTCGCCGCGGAAGACCACCTGGTCGTAGCGGCCGGGTGGGGCCCAGCCGGCGTACTCCATGCCCAGGTCGTACTGGTCGGAGAAGAAGTAGGGGATCTGGTCGTAGCTGACCTCCTGGCCGAGCATGGCGCGGGCGGCGGCCGGGCCGCCGTTCAGCGCGTTCGCCCAGTGCTCCACCCGGATCCGCTCACCCAGCAGCGGGTGCTCGGCGTTGGCGACATCGCCGGCGGCGAAGATGTCCGGGTCGCTGGTGCGCAGCGCCGCGTCGACCAGCACACCGTTGTCCACGGCCAGGCCGGCCGCCTCGGCCAGCGCCACCGCCGGGGCGATGCCGACGCCGACCAGCACCAGGTCCGCCGGCAGCTCCGTCCCGTCCGCCAGTACGACGGAGGAGACCGCACCGCCGGCACCGCGGATCTCCCGCACGCCGACCCCGAGCCGCAGCTCGACGCCGTGCTCACGGTGCAGGTCGGCGAAGATCCGGCCGAGTTCGTCGCCGAGCACCCGCTGCAGCGGCAGGTCCAACACCTCGACCAGGGTGACCGAGGCCTCGCGCAGCCGGGCCGCGGCGGCCAGCTCCAACCCGATCCAGCCGCCGCCGATCACCACCACCCGCCGGTCGGTGGCCAGCATGGCCGAGATCCGGTCCGCGTCGCCCAGCCGGCGCAGGTACTCGACCCCGGCCAGGTCCGCCCCCGGCACGTCGAGCCGGCGCACCACCGAGCCGGTGGTCAGCAGCAGCCGGTCGTAGCCGATCCGCTCGCCGCCGTCGAGCACCACCTCGCGGGCCGCCCGGTCGATCGACGCGACCACAGTGGACAGTCGCAGTTCGACGCCGTGCTCGGCGTACCAACCGGCCTCGTGCACGAAGACCTTCTCCCGCTCCTCGCTGCCGAGCAGGTAACCCTTGGACAGTGGCGGGCGCTCGTACGGCCGCTCCGGCTCATCGCCGATCAGCACCAGCCGGCCCGCGAACCCTTCCGCTCGGAGTGCTTCCACGGCCTTGCCGCCGGCCAGGCTGGCGCCGACGACGACGAATGTCTGGTCCGCAGTGGAAGTGGTCATCGCATCCCTCTCAGTTGGACAGTCCTATGTGGACAGAGCGTTGGCGGTGAGTCGGTCGTGCCAGCCGGCCGCGGAGCGGTCGGTGAGCCGGGCCACCTGGTCGACCACGACCCGCAGCCGGGCCGCGTCGGTGCCGGCGGCGGCCCAGTCCGGCCGCAGCGCCGGCTCCAGCGCGTCCGGAGCGCGGTCGGCCAGCAGCGCGACCAGCTCGGTCAGCACCTCGCGCTGCCGCTCCTGCCGGACCTCGGCCGACCGGCGCAGCATCACGTACCGGGCCGCCAGCCCCTTGAGCAGCGCGCATTCGGCGGCGGCCGGCCGCGGCACCACCAGGTCCGCGGCATACCTGGACAGCGGGCCGGTGCCGGCCGCGGCCCGGGTCGCGGTCACCGTCGCGGTGACGAACCGGCCGGTCAGCTCGCTGGTCGCCCGCTTCAGCGCGGCCAGCGCCGCCCGGCCACTGTCGTAGCCGGCCACGTCGGTCAGCGTGGGCAGCCGGAGCAGGTCGTCGAGCACGGTGGACAGGTCGGCCGGCGACTCGGCCGAGTACCAGTCCGCGGCCAGCTCGCACAGCGCCGCCCGCTCGTCCGGGTCGTCCAGTGTGGACAGGGAGATGTGTCCACTGTGGATGCCGTCCTCGACGTCGTGCACCGAGTAGGCGACGTCGTCGGCCCAGTCCATCACCTGGGCCTCCAGGCAGCGCCGGCCGGTCGGCGCGCCGTCCCGCACCCAGCCGAACGCGGGCAGGTCGTCGTCGTAGACGCCGTACTTGCGCATCCCGTCCCGGCGCGGCCAGGGGTATTTCGCGGTCGCGTCCAGCACCGCCCGGGTCAGGTTGAGGCCGGCCGGCTGACCGGCCGGGTCGAGCGCCTTCGCCTCCAGCCGGGTCAGGATCCGCAGCGTCTGCGCGTTCCCCTCGAAGCCGCCGCAGGGCTGGGCGACCGCGTCCAGGGCGGCCTCGCCGTTGTGCCCGTACGGCGGGTGGCCGAGGTCGTGCGCGAGCCCGGCGGCGTCCACCACGTCCGGGTCGCAGCCGAGCACCCGGCCGATCTCCCGGCCGATCTGGGCCACCTCCAGCGAGTGGGTCAACCGGGTGCGCGGGAAGTCGTCCTCGCCGGCGAGCACCACCTGGGTGGTCGCGGCCAGCCGGCGCAGCGCGTACGAGTGCAGCACCCGGGCCCGGTCCCGCTCGAACTCCGACCGGTGCACGGGCCCGCCGGTCTGGGCACGCTTGGCCGGCTCGGCCACCCGGCGGGCCCGCTCGTGCTCGCCGTATCCGGTCAGCGCACTCATCGACGCGAGCCTAAGGGGTGCCCGGTGGCAACGCCGACCGGGCACGGCAACCGTCCGCAGCGGCAGACTGCTACGCAAGGTAGTCAATCGAGAGGAAGACGCGGCCGGGACAGGCGACCATGTCCAGGTGACCGGGACAACGCACCGCACCGCCCACGAGCCGGCCGACCTCGACGAGTTGCTCGCCGCGTTCGACGCGGTGCCGCTGGCCGGGTTGCGCCGGCGGACCAGCACGAAGTGGTCCACCTACCCGCCGGACGTGCTGCCGGCCTGGGTGGCCGAGCTGGACGTGCCGCTCTCCGGGCCGATCCGGCGGGCGCTGCACGCGGCCGTCGACGCCGGCGACACCGGGTACGTCGAGCCGGGCGCCCTGCCGGCCGCGTTCGCCGAGTTCGCCGGACCGCGGCTGGGCTGGAACGTCGACCCGGGCCAGGTGCACCTGCTGCCGGACGTGATGGTCGGGGTGGCCGAACTGCTCCGGGTCGGCACCGGGCCGGGCGACGGGGTGGTCATCAACCCGCCGGTCTACCCGCCGTTCACCGAGACCATCGAGGAGGCCGGCCGGACCGTGGTGCCGGTGCCACTCGCCCGCGCCGGCGACAGCTGGGAGCTCGACCTGGACGGCCTGGCCGCCGCCTTCCGCGCCGGCGCCCGGGCCTACCTGCTGTGCAGCCCGCACAACCCGGTCGGCCGGGTCTGGTCGGTGGCCGACCTGCAGCAGGTCAGCGAACTGGCCGACCGGTACGACGTGCTGGTGCTCGCCGACGAGATCCACGCGCCGCTGACGCTGGCCGGCTCCCGGCACACCCCGTTCCTGGCGCTCGGCGGCCCGGCGGCCGAGCACGGTGTCGTGCTGACCGCCGCGTCCAAGGCGTGGAACGTGGCCGGGTTGAAGTGCGCGGTCGGGGTGACCGCGGGCGCCGGGCCGCGGGCGCTGTTCGGCCGGCTGCCACGGGAGGTGCCGTACCGGGCCGGCATCCTCGGCGTGCACGCCTCGATCGCCGCGTTCCGGGACGACGGCCCCTGGCTGGACGCGCTGCAGGTGCACCTGGACCGCAACCGCCGGCTGCTGGCCGACCTGCTGGCGCGGCGGCTGCCGGAGATCCGGTACCGGCTGCCGGAGGCCAGCTACCTGGCCTGGCTGGACTGCGCCGACCTCGGCCTCGGCGCCGACCCGGCCGCCGCCTTCCTGGACCGGGGCCGGGTGGCACTGACCGGCGGGTTGGACTTCGGCCGCGAGGGCGCCGGCTTCGCCCGGCTCAACATCGGCACCTCCCGGGCGCTGCTCACCGACGCCGTCGACCGGCTCGCCAGCACCGTCGGCCGCTGACCGACGGCGCCGGGCGAGCCGACATCCGGGCCCAGCCCCGGCCAGGCACAGCCCGGGCCGGGTCAGCCGACACCTGGGCTCAGCCCGGGCCGGGCCAGTTCGGGCCCCGGGCCCAGCCCAGGCTCAGCCCGGGCCGGGTTCAGCCCAGGCCGGGCCGTTCCTGGCCGGGGCTGGCGTGGAAGAGGCCGTAGTAGAGCAGCGCGCCGGTTTCCCGGGCGATGTAGCGGACCTCGGTCCCCCGGGTGCGCACCACCGGGCCGGAGCGGGTCGGCGAGGTGACCGCGGCGATGCCCGAGTCCTCCGCCATCCGCTCGGACCGCAGCGCGTGCCAGGGGTCGGTGACCAGCACCGCGGTGCGCCAGCCGCGCTCGCCGAACGTGGCACCGAGCGCCCGCATGCTCTGCAGCGTGTCGTCGCCCACCCCGACCGCGACGACCTGATCGTCGCGGACGCCCTGACCGAGCAGCCAGAGCCGCCCCGAGCCGGCCTCGGTGTAACGGTCCCCCGGCCGGCTACCGCCGACCGTGACGATCCGCGGCGCCACCCCGGACCGCAGCAGCGCCAGCGCGTGTTCCAGCCGGGCGCGCAACACGTCCGACGGGCGGCCGTCGTACTGGGCCGAGCCGAGCACCACGATCGCGTCCGAGGCGGGCCGGGAGTCGTGCCGGGCCACCTGCCAGATGCGGAACACCGTGCTACCGACCACCAGCGCCGCGGCCAGCCCGGCCGCCAGTACGAGACGGGCGAGCAGGCCGGCCGCGCGCCGGAGTCGGGCAGCGGTCACCGCGTGTCGGAGCCGCCGGTCTCGATCGCGGCGCGGCCGGCCTCCAGCCGGGCGACCGGGACCCGGAACGGCGAGCAGGACACGTAGTCCAGCCCGACCTCGTGGAAGAAGTGCACCGAGTCCGGGTCGCCGCCGTGCTCGCCGCAGACGCCGACCTTGAGGTCCGGCCGGGTCGGCCCGGCCCTCCTCGACGGCGATCCGGACCAGCCGGCCGACGCCGTCGCGGTCGATCGACTCGAACGGGGAGACGCCGAAGATGCCCAGGTCGAGGTAGCGGCAGAAGAACGCGCCCTCGACGTCGTCGCGGGAGAAGCCCCAGCCCATCTGGGTCAGGTCGTTGGTGCCGAAGGAGAAGAACTCGGCGGCCTCGGCGATCTGGCCGGCGGTCAGCGCCGCCCGCGGCACCTCGATCATCGTGCCGATCAGCGCCGTCGACGTCGATGCCGGTGCTCCTGCGACCTCGGCGCAGGACGCCGCTCGGCCTCCGTCGCGGATCGATCTCGAGCTCCTGCACCGCGCCGACCAGCGGGACCATGATCTCCGGCCGCGGGTCGCCGCCGGCCTGCGTCACGCTCGGCGGCGGCCTCGGCGATCGCCCGCACCTGCATGCGCGAACAGGCCGGGGATGACCAGCCCGAGCCGCACGCCGCGCAGGCCCAGCATCGGGTTCTGCTCGTGCATCCGGCGGACCGCGTCCAGCAGCTCGCCGTCGCGGCCCGGCGTCCTGGCCGCGTCGCCTCGGCCACGCGCGACCTTGACCGCCAGCTCCGTCCAGGCGGGCAGGAACTCGTGCAGCGGCGGGTCGATCAGCCGGACGGTGACCGGCAGGCCGTCCATCGCGCGCGAAGATGCCGACGAAGTCGTCGCGCTGCAGCGGCAGCAGCGCGTCCAGCGCGGCCTGCCGCTCGCTCGTCGCCCGTCGGCCAGGATCAGGTCGCTCGACCAGCTGCCGGCGGTCGCCGAGGAACATGTGCTCGGTGCGGCACAGGCCGATGCCCTGCGGCGCCGAACCGGCGGGCCCGCGCGGCGTCCTCGGCGGTGTCGGCGTTGGCGCGCACGCCGAGCCGGCGCGCGCTCGTCGGCGTGGCGCGAGCAGCCGGTCGCACCGCGCTGACCAGCGCGTCGCGTGCCGGCGGCCAGCTCGCCCTCGAAGTACTGCACCACCGGGGACGGCTGCACCGGCACCTCGCCGAGGTAGACCGCGCCGGTGGTGCCGTCGATCGAGATGACGTCGCCCTCGTGCGACCGTCGACGCCGCCGCACGGTGAACTGTCCGGCCGTGCGAGGTCGACGTCGAGCTCCTCGGCGCCGCACACGCAGGTCTTGCCCATGCCGCGGGCGACCACGGCGGCGTGCGAGGTCTTGCCGCCGCGGGTGGTGAGGATGCCCTGCGCGGCGATCATGCCGGGCAGGTCGTCCGGGTTGGTCTCCCGGCGGACCAGGATGACCTGCTCGCCCGTTGCGCGGCCAGCTCGACGGCCCGGTCGCGAGTCGAAGACGGCCTTGCCGACCGCGGCGCCCGGGCGAGGCGCCGATGCCCTTGGCGATCGGCTTCGTCGCCGCCTGCTCAGGTCGAAGCGTCGGGAACATCAGCTGGGCCAGCTGCGCGCCGGTGACCCGGTGCAGCGCCTCGTCGAGGTCGATCACGCCCTCGTCGACCAGCTGGCGTGGCGATGACGAACGCGGCCGCCGGCGGTGCGCTTGCCGACCCGGGTCTGCAGCATCCACAGCTTGCCGCGCTCGATGGTGAACTCGATGTCGCACAGGTCGCGGTAGTGGTCCTCCAGCGTGCGCCATGATCGCCATCAGCTCGTCGTAGGCTGGCCTTGTCGATCCGCTCCAGCTCCTGCAGCGGCACCGTGTTGCGGATGCCGGCGACGACGTCCTCGCCCTGCGCGTTCTGCAGGTAGTCGCCGTAGACGCCCTGCGCGCCGGTGGCCGGGTCGCGGGTGAACGCGACGCCGGTGCCGGAGTCCGTGCCGAGGTTGCCGAAGACCATCGCGCACCACGTTGACGGCGGTGCCCAGGTCGGCCGGGATGCGCTCCTGCCGGCGGTAGAGCACGGCGCGCGGTCGGCGTTCCAGGAGTCGAAGACCGCGCTGGATGGCGAGGTCCAGCTGCTCGCGCGGGTCCTGCGGGAAGTCCCGGCCGGTGTGCTCGGCGAAGATCTTCTTGAACGCGTCGACGAGCGCCGCGCAGGTCGTCGGCGTCCAGGTCGAGGTCGTCGCTGGTGCCCTTCGCGCGTCTTGGCCGCGTCGAGGGCCTCCTCGAACTGCTCGCCGTCGATGCCCAGCACGGTCTTGCCGAACATCTGGATCAGCCGGCGGTACGAGTCCCAGGCGAACCGCTCGTCGCCGGCCTGCGGCGGCCAGCCCGCGCACCGACTGCGTCGTTGAGGCCGATGTTGAGGACGGTCTCCATCATGCCGGGCATGGAGAACTTCGCCCCGGAGCGGACCGAGACCAGCAGCGGGTCGGCCGGGTCGCCGAGCGTGCTTGCCCATCGCCCGCTCGAGCGCGGTCAGGTGCTCGGTCGACCTCGGCGGCCAGCGCCGCCGGCTCGCTGCCGGTGTCGAGGTAGGCCTGGCAGGCCTCGGTGGTGATGGTGAACCCGGGCGGCACCGGCAGGCCGAGGTTGGTCATCTCGGCGAGGTTCGCGCCCTTGCCGCCGAGCAGATCCTTGAGGTCCTTGTTGCCCTCAGCGAAGTCGTACACGAACTTGGGCACAGCCTGGGCTCCCTCTGCCTGTTGCCACCGTGGATTCGCCGGCCAGCCTAGCCGCCGGACCGAGGTCTCCGGTCACAGCCCCCGCTTACGGCCCGCTTGGACCTTGCGACGGAATGTCACCCGGACCGTACCTCGTGCGCCTGGTTGCCTGACCGGTACTACAACGTGCCCGGATCGGCCGGTCAGCAACCGGTGAGGCGCTGTGCGAGGTAGCCCTCGACCTGGCCGAGCCCGACCCGTTCCTGCCCCATCGAATCACGATCCCGAATGGTGACCGCGTCGTCGGTCAGCGTCTCGAAGTCGACCGTGATGCAGTACGGCGTGCCGATCTCGTCCTGCCGGCGGTAGCGGCGGCCGATCGCGCCGGCGTCGTCGAAGTCGACGTTCCAGCTGCGGCGCAGCGTCGCGGCCAGGGCGCGGGCCTTCGGCGACAGGTCGGCGTTGCGGGACAGCGGCAGCACCGCCGCCTTCACCGGGGCCAGCCGCTTGTCCAGCCGCAGCACGGTGCGCCGCTCCAGCTGGCCCTTCGCGTTCGGCGCCTCGTCCTCGGTGTACGCCTCCAGCAGGAACGCCATCATCGGCCGGCCCACCCCGGCGGCCGGCTCGATCACGTACGGCACCCAGCGCTCGCCCTTGTCCTGATCGAAGTAGGAGAGGTCGGCGCCGGAGTGCTTCGAATGCGTGGTGAGGTCGAAGTCCGTGCGGTTCGCGACGCCCTCCAACTCGCCCCATTCCGAGCCGCCGAACCGGAAGCGGTACTCGATGTCGACGGTGCGCTTGGCGTAGTGCGAGAGCTTCTCTTTGGGATGCTCGTAATGCCGCAGGTTGTCCGCGCTGATGCCGAGCTCGGTGTACCAGCGGGTGCGCTCCGCGATCCAGTACTCGTGCCATTCCTCGTCGCTACCCGGCTCGACGAAGAACTCCATCTCCATCTGCTCGAACTCGCGGGTGCGGAAGATGAAGTTGCCCGGGGTGATCTCGTTCCGGAACGACTTGCCGATCTGCCCGATGCCGAACGGCGGCTTCTTCCGGGACGACTGCATCACGTTGGCGAAGTTGATGAAGATGCCCTGCGCGGTCTCCGGCCGCAGGTACGCCAGCCCGGACTCGTCCTGCGTCACGCCCAGGTGGGTGGACAGCAGGCCGTTGAACATCCGTGGCTCGGTGAACGCGCCCCGGGTGCCGCAGTGCGGGCAGACCAGGTCGGCCAACCCGTTCTCCGGCGGCCGGCCGTGCTTGGCCTGGTACGCCTCTTCCAGGTGGTCGGCGCGGAACCGGTGATGGCAGGACTGGCACTCGGTGAGCGGGTCGACGAACTCGTTGACGTGGCCGGACGCCTCCCAGACCTCACGGGCCAAGATCACCGACGAGTCCAGGCCGACCACGTCGTCCCGGCCGGTGACCATGAACTTCCACCACTGCCGCTTGATGTTGTCCTTCAGCTCGACGCCGAGCGGACCGTAGTCCCACGCCGACCGCTGCCCGCCGTAGATCTCGCTGGACGGGTAGACGAAGCCCCGGCGCTTGCAGAGGCTGACGAGCGTGTCGATGCGGTCGGCGCTGGCCATGCTGACAGTTCTCCATCCGGCTGGCGGTCGGTGGGCGGCCGCCGCGTTGGGATTCCCCCAGGCCGGACCGGGACGATCCAGGCGTGGCGACCGCCTGCCAGGCTACCTGCCGACCCCGCCCCGCCGCCGCGCGGTTATCCCGGGGCGACCCCGGCGTGGCGGACCCCGCCCGGCCGGTCGGGTGGACCGGCGGCCGGGCGGGGTCGCCAGGAGCAGGTGTGCCCCCGGAGGGCTGAGCTAACTGCCGAACTTGAAGCCGCAGATGCGGCCGCCGGACTCGGTCACCACATTGAGGTCGATGTTCAGCTTCTGCCCGCTGTCGTAGGTCAGCGTGGTGTGCACGATGGTGATCTTCTTGTCGCTGCTGTCCTTCTCCTCACCGTTGATCGCGTATGCGGTGATGGAGCCCTGGTCCAGGTGGAAGTCGGACTTGAGGTCCGCCTCGGTCTCCTTGGACTTGCCGTCCTTGCACAGCGTGTCGTGCGCGGCGCTGAAGTTCTTCGCCTTCATCGCGGACAGGAATCCGTCCGCGACGTCCTTCGGCGGCTTCTTGTTCAGCGCGGTGAAGACCGCGCTGACCGCGATGACCGCGACCACCACCAGCACGCTGATCAGCACGATCATGCGGCGCTTGGACGGCTTCTTGGCGGTGGGCGGCGGCGGCACGCCCGGCCCGCCGAACTGGAACCCGCCCGGGTCGCCCGGCCCGCCGGGCGGGGTGGCGAACCCACCCTGCTGACCGCCGTACGGCTGCTGCCCGTACGGCTGCTGCCCGTAGGGCTGGCCGTACTGGCCCTGGTCGGCGCCGGGCTGGCCGTACGGCGCGGCCGCCGGCTGGGCCTGGCCGTAGTCGGGCTGGCCCGGCTGCCCGTAGCCGTACGGGTCGCCGGCCGGCGGCTGGCCGTAGGGCTGACCGCCGCCCTGTCCCGGCTGGCCCGGCTGCCCGGGCTGGCCCTGCCCAGGCTGGCCCGGCCCGGGCTGGCCCGGCCCGTACGGGTCCTGCCCGTACGGCTGCGCGGGCTGGCCGTACGGCTGGCCCGGCTGGCCGTATGGCTGGCTGGGCTGGCCGTACTGGCCCGGCTGTTCCTCCGGGTCGCGGGGCTGGCCGGAATTCCAGCCAGGGGGCGTGGTCATGGCGTCTCCTGTTCGATTCGGCCGTCGGGGCGCAGCGGAACCGGTCCGCGCGCGCCGCGCGAGTGAGCTGGTGGCGTGCGCCCTGCCTCGGGCGCCGACGCCGGGCTGGTGCCGGGGCCGGCGGTGCCGGCATCCACGGCACGGTCACTGGGGGCGGACAGCGCTGTACCACCCCGGTCAACGGTCTGCAGCACCTCATACGCGCCGGGTTCCTGCTGGCCGCGGGCGAGCAGCGGAACCGCCCGCACCTTGACGTCGTAGCCGGACAGCGCCCGGCGGTAGGCGCCGACCCCGTCCCACTCGGTCAACAGCAGCCAACTGGTCGGGTCGTCCACCTCCCGGCCGAGGCTTCCGCGCAGGTAGCCGGTGCACCGGGCGAACGCGTCGAGGGCATCCGCGGCCTGGTCGGCGAACTGCCCGCCGTCGGCCTCGGATACCGAGAACCGCGTGAGCACGAACACCCGACCTCCCCGTCTGGCGGGCCCGACCGGCGGATCGGCGCCCGGCCTGAGAGCATCATGTCCGGAACGGCCGCCGACCGGCGGCTATCCCGATGGACGGACTACCGTACCGAGAGGGGCAAATCAGGTGTCGACCCCGCTGCGGCGTGCCGTCGAACGGCGCAGCATTCCGATCCTCATCTACCTACGCCACCTGCCCAGTTGGCTGGTGTTCGTGGCCACGCTCGGGCTGGTCCTGGCCGGATTGTTCGGCCCGGCCGCGATCGGCGCCGCGATCCTGACCCTGATGACCGCGCTGATCGGCTGGGTCACGTACCTGGCCTGGCCGAATCTCACCCCTGGTGGCCGACTCGGCCGGATCGGCGCCGCCGCGCTTGTCCTCGCCGCCGCCGTGAACCGCGTCGTCGTCGGCTGAGCCGCCACCCGATCAGCTCTCGTACGGCTCGGAGGGCGTCTTCACCGGGGTGACGGAATCGGCGTGGATGATGGGAATCTGCTCGGTCTTGTTCACGATTTCCATACCGTCGTAACTGCCGGTGACCTCAATCCAGCTGTCGGTGGCGGGCTGACCGGGCTGACCCTTTACCGCGATCTTGATCGGGCGGGCGTCGGCGGCGCAGCAGGTGACCACCAGCCGGGCGATGTAGTAACCGCCGCCGGGCCGCGGGCTGACGAAGCCGACCAGCTTGACGTGCCGACCCTGCAGCGAGCGGCCCTCGTCCCAGATGGCGCGGGTGGCGTAGTCGGTCAGCGTGGTGGTCACCGGGTCGCCGTCCGGCAGCGGGGCGAAGCTGCTGCTGTCCGCCGGCTTGGCGATGTCGTTGCCGCCGCGCCCGGCCGAGTACGAACCGAGCGCCGGCGGGGCCACCAGGAAGATCGCGAAGATCGGCAGGAGCAGCAGCCAGGCGACCCGCGGGCCGTGCGCGTGGTCGTGCCCGTCGTGCTCGTCGTGTCCGTCAGCGGCGGATACCGGCTCGGCCGGGATGGCGGCCGGGGTGGCGGCCGGGATGCCCGGCGCAGCCGGGATGCCCGGCGCAGCCGGCACGGCCGTGGCGGACCGCCGGGCCAGGTGCTCACGCCAGAGCGACGCCAACCCGAGCGCGATCAGCACCACGCCCGCGGTCAGCAGGTACGGCCTGGTCCAGGACCGGACGTAGCGCAGGTAGGTGTCGTCTACCGAGATGCGGACGACGGCGCCACCGAGCAGCACCAGCAGCACGCTCTGTGTGTCGCGGTTCATGACAGCAGCCACCCTCCGATGACGTAGCTCGCCAGCACCGCGACCACGAAGGTCAGCGGGGCGAACCGGACCGCGAACCGCCGGCCGAAGGTGCCGGCCTGCAGCGCCACCAGCTTCACGTCGACGGTCGGCCCGACCACCATGAACGCCAGCTTCGCGGTGAGCGAGAACTGGGTGAGGCTGGCCGCGACGAACGCGTCCGCCTCCGAGCAGATCGCCAGCAGCACCGCCAGCCCGGCCAGCGCCAGCACCGACAGCCACCGGGTGGAGGCCACCGCGTCGAGCACGCCGCGCGGCACGACCACGTTCAGCGTGGCCGCGGTCAGCCCGCCGATGACGAGGAAGCCACCGGCGTGCACGAAGTCGTGCCGGGCGCTGACCCGGAACGCCTCCCACCGGCCGAGGCCGCCGAGGTCGGGCCGGCGCGGCGGGGCGAACCAGTCGGCCCGGCCGAACCGGGCCCAGATCCAGCCCACCAGCACCGCGGTCAGCAGCGAGGCCAGGAACCGGGCCAGCACCATCTGCGGCCGCCCCGGGAACGCCACCGAGGTGGCCACCAGCACCACCGGGTTGATCGCCGGCGCGGACAGCAGGAACGCCAGGGCCGCGGACGGCGCCACACCGCGGGCCATCAGCCCGCGCGCCACCGGCACCGAACTGCACTCGCAGCCGGGCAGCACCGCGCCGGCCATGCCGGCGATCGGCACCGCGAGCGCCTGCCGGCGGGGCAGCGCCCGGGCGAAGAACGCGGCCGGGACGAACACCGCGATCGCCGCGCTGAGCAGCACCCCGAGCACCAGGAACGGCAGCGCCTGGACGCACACCGCGACGAAGATCGTCGTCCAGGTGCGGACGGCGCCGCCCTCGAACAGCCGGCTGAGCAGCGGCCGGGCCAAGATGATCACCAAGAGCAGCCCGGTCAGTACGTCCGTCGAGGTGATCCGCCGGCCGCCGGCGGCACCCGGCGGACCGGCGGCCGACGGCGGCCCGGGCGGCGACTCAGCGCTGTCAACCGACACCGGGCCGACCGACACCGCGCCGACCGCCGCCGAGGCAGCACCGGCCGGGTCGGCGAGCACACCGGGCGGCGCGGAGCCGCCCGGGCCGCCTGGGCCGATCGGGCGCCCTGACTGCGGGGGCTTGTTGGTCACGCGGCAATGCTTCCAGACCGGTCGGGCCGAATCTCGCGGATCACCCGTTCAGCTGTGGACGACCGGATCCGACCCGTCCGCGCCTGTGGACAACCCGGCAGCGTCCTCGCTGGCCGGCGGTGGCTCGACCAGCGACTGGGCACGGCCGAACCGGCGGTCCCGGCTGGCGAACAGCTCGCAGGCGTGCCAGAGGTGCCGGCGGTCGAAGTCGGGCCACAGCGTGTCGAGGAAGACCAGCTCCGCGTACGCCGACTGCCAGAGCAGGAAGTTGCTGGTCCGCTGTTCCCCCGAGGACCGGACGAACAGGTCGACGTCCGGCAGGTCGGGCTCATCCAGGTAACGGGCGATGGTCCGCTCGTCGATCCGGTCCGGGTCGAGGCGACCGGCCACCGCGGCCCGGGCTATCTCCCGGGCGGCGTCCGCGATCTCCGCCCGGCCGCCGTAGTTCACGCAGAACTGCAAGGTCAGCACGGTGTTGTCGACGGTCAGCTGCTCGGCGCTCTCCAGTTCGGTGATGACGCTGCGCCAGAGCCGGGGCCGCCGCCCGGCCCACCGGATCCGCACCCCGAGCGCGTTCAGCTCGTCGCGCCGGCGCCGGATCACGGCCCGGTCGAACCCCATCAGGAACCGCACCTCGTCCGGCGAGCGGCGCCAGTTCTCGGTCGAGAACGCGTACGCCGACAGCACCGGGATGCCCAGCTCCACCGCGCCGTGGATCACGTCCAGCAGCGCCGCCTCACCCGCCTCGTGCCCGCTGGTGCGGGGCAGCCCGCGCGAGTTCGCCCACCGGCCGTTGCCGTCCATCACCAGCGCCACATGCCGCGGCACCAGGTCGGCCGGGATCACCGGCGGTTTCGCTCCGGACGGGTGCGGCCGCGGCGGCGTACGGGGCACCGGCGCCGCCGATTCGGCCCGGCCCGGGCCGCGTCGCCCGCGCCGCACCATCAGGCGCCCCTCGACGTGACAGCCACCCCACCGGCCGGCGTCGGGCGGACTGCGGGGGTGACCGGGCGGGGCGGGACACGCTCGACCAATGGCAGCGAGCGCAGGCCGCGTTCCAGGTGCCACTGCAGGTGGGCGGCGACCAGGCCGCTGGCCTCCCGACGGTCCGGGGCGGCGCTGGCGTCGGCGGCCCCCCAGTCACCCGACAGCAGGGCGACCATCAGGGCCAGCGTGGCCGGCCCCGTGTTGGCCGCGCCGGCCGGCCGGCAGGTCGCGCAGACCGAGCCACCGGCCGGCACCGAGAACGCCCGGTGCGGGCCGGGATCGCCGCAGCGTGCGCACTCCGACAGCGCCGGCTCCCAGCCGGCGGTCGCCATCGCCCGGACCAGGAACGCGTCCAGAATCAGCGACGGGTCGTGCTCGCCCGCCACCAGCGCCCGCAGCGCGCCGACGACCAGCAGGTACAGCCGCAGCGACGGGTCCTGCTCCTCGGCGGTGAGCCGCTCGGCGGTCTCCAGCACGGCGGTGCCGGCGGTGTACCGGGCGTAGTCGGCGACCAGGTCACCGCCATACGCGGTGATGGTCTCGACCTGCGTGACGATGTCCAGCGAGCGACCGGCATACAGCTGTACGTCGACGTGCCCGAACGGCTCGAGCCGGGCGCCGATCCGGGAGTTCGTCCGGCGCACGCCCTTGCCGACCGCGCGCACCCGCCCGTGCCGCCGGGTCAGCAGGGTGACGATCCGGTCGGCCTCGCCGAGCTTCTGCACCCGCAGCACAACCGCATCGTCCCGGTAGAGGCTCACCCCCGGATTCTCGCACCGCGCTACGACACTCCCCCGCTCCCGCGCCGCCCACCCCGACGCGCCGCCCCCGCACCCGGCGACAGGTTCGCGGCGGCGGTGACGGGTTCGCGGCGCCAGTGACGGGGCCGCAGCACCCGTGACGGTTCGCAGCGCCCGTGACGGAGCCTCAGCCCGCGACTGGGCCGCAGCTCGTGACGGGGCCGCCGCGCTCGTGACGGGTTCGCTGCGCCGGTGATGGATTACCGCCGCCGGTGACGAGTTCACCTCGCCCAGTGATGGCGCAGCGACACCACCCGAGCACCAAACCCGTCACCCGCCGACCAACCACGTCACCCGCCACCCCCACGACGTCACCGGCCACCCCCGGATGCAACCCACAGCCCACCAAGCACCGCGCGACCGCCCAGCGCCGGCAACGGACTACCACGACCGGAAAGAGTTCACGGCACCGGTGACGAGTTCGCGGCGCCAGTGACGGACTACCGCGGCCAGTGACGAGTTCACCTCGCCCAGTGATGGCCCAGCGACACCACCCGAGCACCAAACCCATCACCCGCCGACCAACCACCTCACCCGCCACCCCACGACGTCACCCGCCACCCCCACGACGTCACCGGCCACCCCCGGATGCAACCCACAGCCCACCAAGCACCGCGCGACCGCCCAGCGCCGGCAACGGACTACCACGACCGGAAAGAGTTCACGGCACCGGTGACGAGTTCGCGGCGCCAGTGACGGACTACCGCGGCCAGTGACGAGTTCACCTCGCCCAGTGATGGCCCAGCGACACCACCCGAACACCAAACCCATCACCCGCCGACCAACCACCTCACCCGCCACCCCACGACGTCACTCAGCAGCCCGCCGAGCGCCACGCGCCACGCCACCACGCGCACGCTCACCACCCGCGGCACCCCGTGGGCGTTACGCGGCGGGCGGGTCCGGTGCGGCCCGGGCGGTGAGGTGGCGGGCGCCGCTGGCGGCCAGCGCGAGGGCGAGCAGGGCGCAGCCGATCGGGATGGCGAAGGCGGTGCGGGCGCCGGCGTGGTCGATGAGGCGGCCGACGCCGCTGGACGCCAGCGCCAGGCCGACGCCGATGCCGGTGGTGAGCCAGGTCAGCCCCTCGGTCCGGATCGCGGCCGGAACCACCTCCTCGACCAGGCCGAATGTCGGGATCAGCGTGGGCGAGATGGCGAACCCGGCGATGAACGCGATTATCGCGAGATGGCCGACCGAGTGCGCCAGGGTGAACCCGGAGATCGCCACGCAGAGCGCGGTCATCCCGGTCAGCAGCCGGCGGCGCAGCGAGCCGCGCCAGCGGATGCCGCCGTACAGCAGCCCGGAGAGCATGCTCCCGGTCGCGATCAGCGCGAGCACGAAGCCGGCCTCCGGGCGGGCGTCGCGCTCGGTGGCGAACGCGACCACGACGATCTCCATCGAGCCGAACAGGCCGCCGAGCGCGGCGGCGAGCAGGATCAGCACCCGCAGGCCGGGCAGCCGCAACGCGGACGGCTGCCGTGGCTCGCCCAGGCTGCGGCGCGGCGGTTCGGTGCGCCGCTGCCGGGCCAGTGCCAGCGTGCCGACGGTGGCGAAGCCGAACGCGGCGAGCAGGCCGGCGGACGGGGTCACGGCGGTGGCCAGCACGGTCACCAGCACCGGGCCGACGACGAAGATCACCTCGTCCAGGATGGACTCGACGGAGTACGCGGTGGCGAGCAACGGAGTACCGGCGACCGCGTGCGCCCAGCGGGCCCGCACCAGCGAGCCGGCCGGCGGGTAGGCGGCGCCGTAGAGCGCCGCGCCCGGGAACAGGGCCCAGGTCGGCGCGCCGGCCAGCGCCGGGATCAGCAGCGCGGCCAGCCCCACGCCGTGCACCACCAGCGCCGGCAGCATCACCCGGCGCTGGCCGAGCCGGTCGATCAGCCGGCCGAGCCGGGGCGCGCAGGCCGCCTGCACCAGCGCCTCGGTGGCCGAGACCGCGCCGGCCGCGCCGTACGAGCCGGTGCTGCTGAGCACCAGCAGCACGGTGCCCAGCCCGAGCATGGAGATCGGCAGCCGCATGATGAACGCGGCCGCCGAGAACGCCGGCCCGCCGGGGACTCCCAGCAGCGCCCGGTACGTGCCGAGCACCCGTCAGAATCCGAGCCGGCGCAACTGTTTCGGGTCGCGCTGCCAGTCTTTGAGCACGCTGACGTGCAGCTCGAGGTAGACCCGGCGGCCCAGCCGGGTCTCGATCTCGTGCCGGGCCGCCGTCCCCACGTCCCGCAGCCGGGAGCCGTGCGGCCCCAGCACGATCGGCTTCTGGCTCTGCCGCTCCACGTGCACGGTCGCGTGCACGAGCAGCACGTCGGGGTCGTCCCCGGGCCCCATCTCGTCCACCACGACGGCGAGCGAGTGCGGCAGCTCGTCCCGGACGCCTTCCAGCGCCGCCTCCCGGATCAGCTCGGCGATCAGCACCTCGGTCGGCTCGTCGGTGGCCTCGCCGTCCAGGTAGAGCGGCGGGCTCTCGGGCAGCCGGGCGACCAGCAGGTCGGCCAGCGTGCCGAGCTGGAAGCCGTCCACCGCGGAGACCGGGACGATCTCGGCCAGTTCCAGGCCGACCCGCTCGCCCAGGCGCTGCGCGGCCAGCAGCTGGGCCACCACCCGCTCGCGCCCGACCAGGTCGGTCTTGGTCACGATGGCGAGCACCGGGATCTTGGCCGCGACCAGCTGGGTGGCGATGTACCGGTCCCCCGGGCCGATGTCCTGGTCGGCCGGCAGGCACAGACCGATCGCGTCCACCTCGGTCCAGGTTTCCCGGACGACGTCGTTGAGCCGCTCGCCCAGCAGTGTCCGCGGCCGGTGCAGGCCGGGCGTGTCGACCAGGATCAGCTGCGCGTCTGGCCGGTTCAGGATGCCGCGGATGGCGTGCCGGGTGGTCTGCGGCCGGGTGCTGGTGATCGCGACCTTGGTGCCGACCAGCGCGTTGGTCAGCGTGGACTTGCCGGCGTTCGGCCGGCCGACCAGGGATGCGAAACCGGCCCGAAACGTCGTCACTCCCCCAGCATGCCAGTCAGCACCCCCCGATCCGGCCGCCGGCCCGGCCCGGTGGCGGCATTCGCCGCCCGTTCGGGCTGCCGCCCGGCGCGCGGATCCTGGCTACGGCACAATCCAGCGGCATGGTGGCGGACGGGACCGAACAGGCGATCAAGTGGGAACGGTCCCGGCTGCGGCACGCCGAGGCGCTGCAGGCGGCCGGCGTACGGCCGTGGCGGTGGGCCCGGCGGCTGCGGTACGGGTGTCTCATCCCGGCCGGCCCGCTGGCCCGGCTGGCTACCGGCGCCGGCCTGCTGGCGTACCTGATCTGGCTCAGCGTGCGGGACGAGTTCGACAGCCCCGGGGTACTGCGTGCGGTCGGGCTGGCGCTGCTGTTCGTGCTGCTGTGCACGAACCGGGCCAGCGTGACCGAGCACGGGCTGTCGTTCGATGTGGCCGGGCTGCGTCAGGTGTCGAGCTTCGGCTTCGTCCCGCTGTACGCGGTGCGCGATGTCGAGCCGGGGCGCCGCCCGGCGGACTGGCCGCACGGCCCGACGCATGGCGGGCCCTGGCCGGGCCGGTCCCGGGTGCACATCCGGTACGAGGACGCGCAGGGCGACCTCAAGGTCCGTTCGGCCTGGGTACGGCAGCCGGAGCTGTACGCGGACACCGTGCTCGGTGGCCGGCCGGAGCGGAAGCCGGGCCGGAAACCCGGTCGGCGCAGGTAACCGACCGGTAGGCAGGCCCGCCGACCCACTATTCTTGACTGGTTCCAAAAAACCAGCCTAGGGTCGGTGCATGGCATCCGAGGGACCCTCGCTGCTGCGAGCGGCCGGGCTGCGGGTTACCGCACCCCGGCTCGCGGTGCTGGCCGCCATCCCGTACGGCCAGCATCTTGATGCGGACACGATCACGCAGACCGTCCGCGGTCAGCTCGGCCGGGTGTCGACCCAGGCGGTGTACGACGTGCTGAACGTCTTCACCACCTCCGGGTTGCTGCGCCGGATCGAACTGCCCGGGCAGACCTCGGCGCGCTACGAGCGCCGGGTCGGGGATAACCACCACCATCTAGTTTGCCGCTCATGTCGCAACGTTATCGACGTCGACTGTGCGGTCGGCGACGCTCCGTGCCTCACCCCGTCCGTCGACGGCGGTTACGCGATCGACGAGGCGGAAGTCGTGTACTGGGGCCTTTGCCCCGCCTGCCGGCCCGCCGACGAGGCAGCCGGTTCCGTTCCGCTCTACCCCGAGGAGGCGAAACATGACTGACGTCGCAAGCAGTGGGCCGGCAGCTAGCGACAGTCGCCGGGTCCTGACCGACCGGCAGGGCCACCCCATCTACGACAACCAGAATCAGCGCACCGTGGGCGCCCGTGGCCCGGCGACCCTGGAGAACTACCACTTCCTGGAAAAGATCAGCCACTTCGACCGGGAGCGCATCCCGGAGCGGGTGGTGCACGCCCGGGGCGCGGTGGCCTTCGGCTACTTCGAGGCCACCGGCACCCTCGGCGACCAGCCGATCGCCCGGTTCACCCGGGCCAAGCTGTTCGCCGAGGCCGGCAAGCGGACGGACCTGGCGATCCGGTTCTCCACCGTGATCGGCGGCCGCGACTCGTCCGAGGTGGCCCGCGACCCGCGCGGGTTCGCGGTGAAGTTCTACACCGAGGACGGCAACTGGGATCTGGTCGGCAACAACCTCGGGGTGTTCTTCATCCGGGACGCGATGAAGTTCCCGGACGTCGTCCACTCGCTCAAGCCGGACCCGATCACGCACCGCCAGGAGCCGAACCGGATCTTCGACTTCATGTCGCAGACCCCGGAGACCATGCACATGCTGGTGAACCTGTTCAGCCCGCGCGGCATCCCGGCGGACTACCGGCACATGCAGGGCTTCGGCGTGAACACCTACAAGTGGGTGAACGCCGACGGCGAGACGCACCTGGTCAAGTACCACTGGATCCCGAAGCTCGCCGTGCAGAGCCTGACCGAGGCGGACGCGGCCGTCATCCAGGGCGCCGAACTGGGGCACGCCACCAAGGACCTGTACGAGGCGATCGAGGCCGGCGACTTCCCGGAGTGGGAGCTGCGGGTGCAGATCATGTCCGACGACGACCATCCCGAGCTGGACTTCGACCCGCTGGACGACACCAAGGCCTGGCCGGAGAACGAGTTCCCGCCCCAGGTCGTCGGCACGATGGTGCTGGACCGCAACGTGTCCAACTTCTTCGCCGAGAACGAGCAGATCGCGTTCGGCACCGGCGTCCTGGTGGACGGCCTGGACTTCTCCGACGACAAGATGCTGGTCGGCCGGACCTTCTCGTACAGCGACACCCAGCGCTACCGGGTCGGGCCGAACTACCTGCAGCTGCCGGTGAACTCGCCGAAGCACGCCGATGTGCACACCAACCAGCGCGACGGGCTGATGGCGCACCACGTGGACGATGGTGGGACGAACCCGCACATCAACTACGAGCCGTCGCTGCGGGCCGGGCTGGCCGAGGCGCCGGCGCGGTCGCATGACGAGCAGGGCCCGGTGCTCAACGGGCGGCTCACCCGCAAGCGGCTGCCGCGGACGAACGACTACACCCAGGCCGGACAGCGGTACCTGCTGATGCAGCAGTGGGAGCGGGACGACCTGGTGCAGAACCTCATCGTCCAGCTCGGCCAGTGTGACCGGGCCGTGCAGGAGCGGATGGTCTGGCACTTCCTGCTGGTCGAGGACGAGCTGGGGCTGCGGGTCGGCGAGGGCCTGGGCATCAGCGCGGACGACGTCCGGCAACTGGAGCCGTTGGCCACCCAGGAGCTCTCCGCCGAGGACCAGCAGCGGCTGGCCAACCTGGGTAAGAACGGCCCGCGGGACGTCACCGGCCTCACCATGACGCACTGCGTGCCGAACGAGCGGGTAGTACTCGCGAAGTAGTTCCGCACTGGGGAACAGCCGGCCGAGCCGGTACGTTGGTGCAGGCGTACCGGCTCGGACAACTGGCCCCCGGTCCCAACACAGTCGCTTCGAGCGACCACTCGCCGTGAGGCGACCAGCCGGGTCGGTGCACCAACGTCGAGGAGGGCGGTTCCCTTGGGGGAGCCGCCCTCCTCTTCGTCGCTACCAGCTGTCAGCCGCCGGGCTGGCCGAGCTTCGAGGCGTCGATGACCTCCGCCGCCGACGGCGCGGTCAGCTGCACCGACTTGCCGTAGTCCACGAAGTCGATCGACCCCTGCGAGTTGCTGCCGGCCGCGGCCGGCGCCAACTGCAGCGGGTACGGCTCGCCCTGCACCGCCACGTACAGCACGCCCGGGTCCTTCGGGTCGTCGTCGACCAGGCCGATGGCCGGGATGCCGTTAACGGTCTTCCGCTCGCCCTTGGCGAGCTTGCCGTCCGGCTTCAGCATCAGGTCGGCCAGGCCCGCCATGTCGGTGAAGTTGGCCAACTGCTTGAGCCGGACGTCGTCGACCGGCCCCTTGAGGTACTTCCCGGCCAGCTGCTTGGCCACCGCCGGGTCGCCGATCTGGCTGGCCCAGAAGTTCTCGTCGGTCCGCATGTACACGGTCTGCCCGACGCGGACCAGCTCGATCTTGTGATTCTGCACGTTGATGATGCCGATGCCGCCCTCGCGGCCCTTGATCCGCAGGTCGAGCCGCATCTCGTCACCGTCCTCGGTGACCTGCCCGACGAGATGAACGCTGCTCGCTCTGGTCAGCGCGGTCTTCGCCCTGGCCAGGATCTCGTCCGCGGACAGGCTGCCGACGCCGTTCTCCTGCTTGTTGACCGCCGGGTTGTTGACCACCGGGCTGCCCGAGCCACTGGTCGTGGACGAGCCGCCGCACCCGGCCAGCAGCAACGCGGCCGCGGCGATGGGCGCAATGGAGCGAAGCGGACGCACTTAGCTATCTCCCAGGATTTTGGTGACAGAAGCGCAAAGTAAACCAGACCGCCCGACCAAGGCCGTCGGTGCAGCTAATCCACGATCTGCGCGGGCGGCGGCGCGGCCAGCTTGACCGGCTTGGCGTAGTCAACGAGGTTCAGCGAGTAGTCGTCAGCCTTGCCCCGCGGCACGATCTGCACCGGGTACGGCTCACCGCGCAACGCCACGTACATCGTGTCGCCGGTGCCGTCCGCGGTCACGCCGATCGCGTCGACGCCGCGGATCATCTTGTGGTGGCCCTTGAGGACCAGCCCGGTCGGCTGCAGGTCGCTGCCCAGCATCTCGTGCAGGTCGGTGAACCCGGCCAGGTCCCAGACCTCGTCGGCCGGCCGGACCAGCAGGTACTTGGTCGCCAACTGCCGCGCGACCTGCGCGGACCGGCCCTGGGTGCGCCAGAACTCCGCGCCGCCGCGGACGTACAGCACCGGGCCGATCCGGATCAGGTCGAGCTGGTAACCGTTGATCTTCACGAACCCGGTGCCGCCGGCCTGGCCCTTCATCCAGATGTCGATGGCCAGCAGCGTGCCGTCCGCCGCGCCGTAGCCGACCAGGTGCACGGTGCCGGCCTTCCGCACGGCGGCCCGAGCCTTCGCCACGATCTGCGCGCCGGTCAGATCGGCGACACCGTTGTCGGCCCGACGCTCGTCCACCGGCGCGGTCGTCGGCGGCCCGCCGGAGGGCAACGGCTCCAACGGGGGCCCGGCCGTCCGGGCACATCCGGCAACAAGGACGCAAGCAGCAACAATGGCAACACCAACGGGACGCACGGGACACTCCCCCACCAGCGGCGACAACCGGGGCCAAAGTAAACCAGCCCTGCGACATTTCCGGCCGCTGGTTTGTTCCCGGTCGGCAGCGGTCAGCCGGCGACGGTGACCAGCACCGTCCCGCCCGGGTTGGCGACCAGGATCGGCGCCTCCGGGGCCAGGTCACGCACCGCGGCCAGGCCGCCCGGGTCGACCTCGGTCAGCGGCGTCACCACGGCGGCCGCCTCCAGGTCGGCCACCCCACTGGCCACCGCCATCGCCACCGCCAACTGCAGCGCGGACAGCGTCAACGAGGGCAGCGTGACGGTCACCGCCGCGTAGGTCCGGCCGTCCCGGTCACGGACCGCCGCCCCCTCGGTGGCACCCGTCCGGCCGCGGGCGGCCCGGGCCAGCAGGACCAGCTTGACGTTCTCCGGATCAAGACCGTTGTCGCGCGCCTCAGCCATGCGTCGCCTGCTCCGCGGGTTGCCGGTACGCGCCGGTGCGTGCCGGCCCGTTGTGCTGCACCAGCACGGTATCGATCCGGTTCCGCCGGCCACCAGCACTCTCCGCTGTCAGCCGAAGGCCGCTCACGCTGGCAACCGCGCCCGGGATCGGCACCCGGCCCAGTTCGGTCGCCAGCAGCCCGCCGACCGTCTCCACCTCACCGTCCGGCAGCGTCACCCCGAACAGCTCGGCCAGGTCGTCCACCGGCATCCGGGCGGTCACCCGGGCGGTCGAGTCGTCCAGCCACTCCACCGGCGGCCGCTCCACGTCGTACTCGTCGGTGATCTCCCCGACGATCTCCTCCAGGATGTCCTCGATGGTGACCAGGCCGGCGGTGCCGCCGTACTCGTCGATCACCACCGCGATGTGCGTGCGCCGGGTCTGCATCTCCCGCAGCAGCTCGTCCACCGGCTTGGACTCCGGGACGAACAGCGCCGGCCGCATCGCGTCCTCGACCCTTGTGGTGCGGCCGTTCGGGTCCTGCGCGCGGCCGGCGAGGTCTTTCAGGTAGACCACGCCGACCATGTCGTCGACGTTCTCGCCGATCACCGGAATCCGGGAGAAACCGCTGCGCAGGGCCAGCGCGAGCGCCTGCCGGACGGTCTTGCCATGCTCGATCCAGACCACGTCGGTGCGCGGCACCATCACCTCGCGGGCGATCGTGTCGCCCAGCTCGAACACCGAGTGGATCATGTTCCGCTCGCCGTGCTCGACCACGCCGCGCTGCTCGGCCAGGTCGACCAGCTCGCGCAGCTCGATCTCGGACGCGAACGGGCCCTCGCGGAAGCCGCGGCCGGGCGTGATCGAGTTACCGAACAGGATCAGCAGCGACGCCAGCGGGCCGAACACCCGGGCCAGCGCCCGGGTCACCCCGGCCGTGGCCAGCGCCACCGGGTACGGGTGCTGCCGACCGATCGTGCGCGGCCCCACCCCGACCAGCACGTACGAGACGACCACCATCAGGCCGGTGGTGACCGCGACCGCCACCCAGCCGTCGCCGAGCAGGTCGATCATCACCACCGTGGCCAGCACGGTGGCCAGCAGCTCGGCGGTCAGCCGGAGCAGCAACAGCAGGTTGGTGTGCCGGGGGCGGTCGGCGACCACCTTGGCCAGCAGCGGGGCGCGCGGCACCCCCTCCCGGACCATCTCCTCCACCCGGGCCGCCGACACCCGGGCCAGCGCCGAGTCGATGCCGGCCAGCACGCCGGCCAGCGGCACCAGCGCGGCGGCCAGGATCAGCAGCAGGATGTCAGGCCTGGTCATGACGCGGCTCCGCAGTGAGCATCGCAGCGAGCGCCCGCGACCGACGAGCGGAGCCGGGAGGGCCGCCGGGGTACCCGGTCATGAGGCGGCCTCCGCAGTGACCATCGCAGGGAGCGCCAGCGGCCGAGGAGCGGAGGAGGCCGCCGGGGAACGCGGTCATGCCTCACCGCCGGGCGCGGCGCCCGGCCTGCCAGCCGTCCAGCAGCCGCGCCTGCAGCGCGAACATCTCCCGCTCCTCCTCCGGCTCGGCGTGGTCGTAGCCGAGGAGGTGCAGCACCCCGTGCGTACAGAGCAGGTGGAGCTCGTCGGTCATCGAGTGGCCGGCCTGCGCCGCCTGCTGGCGGGCCACCTCCGGGCAGAGCACCACGTCGCCGAGCAGCGCCGGGCCGGGCTCCCGGTCGTCCGGACTGCGGGCGGTGTCCAGCTCGTCCATCGGGAAGGCCAGCACGTCGGTCGGCCCCGACTCGCCCATCCACCGCTCGTGCAGCGTGGTCATCGACTCGACATCCACCAGCAGCACCGACAGCTCGGCCAGCGGGTTCACGCCGAGCTCGTCCAGCACGTGCCGGGCGACGGCGACCAACGCCCCCTCGTCCACCGGCACGCCCGACTCATTGGCCACTTCGATACTCATGCCCGCTCCTTGCGCCTGGTGCGCCCTCGTGCCTCGGGCGTCCCAGCCCCCGTCGCTCCCCGCTCGGAGTCGCCACCTCCCGACAGGCCGGCCCTCGTCCCTCGGGCCGACCCGCCGTCCGGCGCTCCCCACTCGCTCAAGGATCAGGTTCCTCTACCGGCGGCGGCGTTGGTCGCGGGCGGGGCGGTGCGGGGCGGGGCGCTGCTCCGGCGCGGCGGCGTCAGCCTGCACCTCGTCCCACCGGGCGTAGGCGTCGACGATGTCGCCGACCAGCCGGTGCCGGACGACGTCGGTGCTGGTCAGCATCGAGAAGTGGACGTCCTCCACGCCGTCGAGGATCTCCCGGACCACCCGCAGCCCACTGCGCTGGCCGCTGGGCAGGTCGACCTGCGTCACGTCGCCGGTCACCACGATCTTCGACCCGAAGCCGAGCCGGGTGAGGAACATCTTCATCTGTTCCGGCGTGGTGTTCTGCGCCTCGTCCAGGATGATGAACGCGTCGTTCAGGGTGCGGCCACGCATGTACGCCAGCGGCGCGATCTCGATCGTGCCGCCCTGGGTCAGCCGCGGGATCGACTCCGGGTCGACCATGTCGTGCAGCGCGTCCAGCAGCGGGCGCAGGTACGGGTCGATCTTGTCGTAGAGGGTGCCGGGCAGGTAGCCCAGCCGCTCCCCCGCCTCGACCGCCGGCCGGGTCAGGATGATCCGGTTGGCCTGCTTCGACTGCAGCGCCTGCACCGCCTTGGCCACCGCCAGGTACGTCTTGCCGGTGCCGGCCGGGCCGATGCCGAAGACGATCGTGTGCCGGTCGATGGCGTCCACGTACCGCTTCTGGTTCAGCGTCTTCGGCCGGATCGTGCGGCCGCGCCGGGACAGGATGTTCAGGCTGAGCACCTCGGCCGGCCGCTCCGACTCGCCGCTGCGCAGGATGCCCAGGGTGTGCGTGATCGAGTCGCTGGTCAGCGTCTGGCCGGCCCGGACCAGCTCGAGGAGCTCCTCGAACAGGCGGGTGGCCAGCGCGTTGTCAGCCGGGGCGCCGGTGATGGTGATCTCGTTGCCGCGCACGTGGATGTCACTGGCCAGGGCGGCTTCGATGATCCGGAGCAGTTCGTCCCGACTGCCGAGCAGGCTCACCATCGCCTGCGAGCCGGGGACGACGATCTTGGTTTGAGCGGCTGCCGGTGGCTCCGACCGGTCACGCTGCTCTCGGGACTCGCGCCGGTCGGTGGGGCCGCCGGCGACGTCTGGTTTGCCGGCTCCGCCGGTGGCGGCTCCTGACACGTCGGGCTTTGTGGGCACGGGGTGTGGTCGGCCCTGCTTCCTTGCGTACGGCGACAGGTTGAGACGAGTCTACCCGGGCCGACCGGGCACCGATCCGGATATCCGGACGGATGCTGCGGACCGATCGGGCCTCAGCCTGGCGGCCAGCCGAACTTGCGGCCACCGAGGACATGCCCGTGCACGTGGAAGACGCTCTGCCCGCCGTTCACGCCGGTGTTGAAGACCAGCCGCCAGCCGTCCGCGACGATGCCCTCCTGCTCGGCCACCGCGGCGGCGGCCCGGTGCACGGCGGCCAGCAGCTGCGGGTCGCCGGCCAGCGCCGCCACATCCGGGTGGTGCGCCTTGGGGATGACCAGCACGTGCGTCGGCCCCTGCGGGTTGAGGTCACGGAAGGCGAGCGTCTGCTCGTCCTCGTGGACGGGCGTCGCCGGGATCTCACCGGCAACGATGCGACAGAACAGGCAGTCGGCCATGAGCGACCAGCATACTGATCGGGTCCGCCGGTAAACCCGGTGGACCGGGTGCGCATCCCTTGTTCCGTGACCGGCACACTGGCGCTTCGTGGGACGAGAGTGGCCGATACTGGTTCGGTGCCCGTGATCCGGGAAGAACGCCTGGACGCGGACAGCGCGCTCACCGCGCTGTACACCTCCCACTACCGCCAGCTTGTCCGGCTGGCCGCCCTGCTTCTGGACGATCTGGGCACCAGCGAAGAAGTGGTGCAGGACGCGTACGTGAAGATGCACGGCTCCTGGCACCGGATCCGTGACCCCGACGCGGCCATCGGCTACCTGCGCACGACCGTGGTGAACCTGGCCCGGTCCCGGCTGCGCCGCCGGCTGGTCGCGCAGAAGCACGCGCCGAAGCCGATGCCGGACGCGCCGTCCGCGGAGGTCGGCGCGTTCGAACAGCTCGAGCGGGACCGGTTGATCCAGGCCCTGCGCCGGCTGCCGACCCGACAGCGGGAGTGCCTGGTGCTGCGGTACTACGGCGACCTCACGGAGGTTCAGATCGCCGAGGCGATGGGGATCAGCACCGGAGCGGTGAAGAGCCACGCGTCCCGGGGCATGGCTGCGCTGCGGGCCAGCCTGGAGGAGCCGGCATGACCTACGACGAGCGTGACCTGGAGCAGTTGCTCCGGTCGGCCCTGGATACCGAGGCCCGGCGGCAGGGCGAGCCGGCCGGCGACGGGCTGGCCCGGATCCGGGAACGGGCGCAGCGGCGGCGCCGCTGGTCCGGCTGGATGAAGCCGACGCTGGCGCTGGCCGGCGCGGCCGCGGTGGGCGCCGCGGTGGTGGCCGCCCCGCAGTACCTGACCGGCAGCGACGACAAGCCCGGCCTGGTGGCCGGCGCGTCGAACCGCTCGGCGGAGCTCTCCCCCTCGGTGAGCCCGTCCACCCCGGCCACGCCGGTGCTGTCCGGCACCCCGATCGGTGGCGATCAGGCGCTGCCTGACATGGCCACCGTCTGGCCGTACCCGAGCCGGCGGATCGGCCACGACAAGGCCGACGGGGACGTGGCCAGCGGCCGCTACCCGGACCTCGCCGATGCCGGCAAGACCGCGGTCGACTTCGTCGCATCGTTCGTCGGCGACGGGCAGGGGCTGGCCGCGGTGCGGCTCGGCCCGGTCGCCGCCGGCGTCGCCATGCAGGTGCAGCGCAAGGACGGGAACGGCGAGGTCGTGCCGGTCAGCAACGTGTACCTGGTCCGGGTCCGGGTGGCCGACGACGCGCCGTACGTGGTGGTCGGCGCCAGCCGGGCCGGCATGGGCGACACGCTCACGATCGCGCCACCGCCCAGGCTGCGCGGCACCGCCACGGTCACCGTGACCGGCAATGTCCGGCGTGCGGCGCCCGACCTCACCGGCAAGAGCGCGGCGACGATCCGGGTGTCGCTGCGCGAGTCCGGCTCCCCCGACGATCTCGGCCTGGGCCGCGACACGGTCACGGTGATCGGCGCCGGCCCGCAGACCTGGTCGGTCGAACTGTCGCCGTTCCGCCAGCTGGCCACCCCGGGTGTGGTCGCCGCCTGGACCACCGACGAGAAGCTCGTCACCGAGTTCGTCGCCGCGCCGATCAGCCCGTAGCGGTCAGCACCGCCGGGCAGCACCGCCGGGCCGGACGGCGGGTGGGCCGGGTCAGCTCCAGCGGCCGGTGCGGACGGACAGCACGGCCAGCGCGGCGGCGCCGGCGGTGGACGCGCGCAGCACGGTCGGGCCGAGCCGGACCGGGCGCGCGCCGGCCGCGGTGAAGGCGGCCAGCTCGGCCGGGTCGATGCCGCCCTCCGGGCCGACCACGACCGCCAGCTCGCCGCTGGCCGGCAGCTCCGCGGCGCCCAGCGGGTCGGTCGCGGACTCGTGCAGGATCAGCGCGCCGGCGCCGATCCGGTTGACCACCTCGGCCGTGCTGTGCGCCTCGGTGATCTCGGGCAGCCAGGCGCGGCGGCTCTGTTTCGCCGCCGCCCGGGCCGTGGACCGCCAGCGCTCCAGCGCCCGGCCGCCGCGCTCGCCCTGCCAACGCACCACCGAGCGGGACGCCGACCAGGGCACCACCGCGTCCACGCCCAACTCGGTCATCAGCTCGACCGCCAGCTCGCCGCGGTCGCCCTTAGCCAGCGCCTGCACCACCACCAGCCTCGGCTGCGGCGCGGCCAGCTGGCGCCGATGATCGACCGCCAACCTCAGCTGATCGGGCTCCGCCGCGGTGACCGTGCACTCGGCCAGGCCGCCCCGCCCGTCGGCCAGGCAGATGACCTCACCCGGCCGGATCCGGCGGACGGTCGCGGCATGCCGCCCCTCGGCGCCAGCCAGCACGGCCTCCGCACCGGCCGGCAGCACATCCACCAGAAACACCGGCACCGTCGTCACGCCACCCCTGCCCTAGCCTCGCCCGCCGCGCCCAAGCCCCTGCCAGCAGCACCAGCACGCTCTTCAGCCGAACGGACCGAGCCTACGAACGACGCCACGGAACACCGGCCACCCCGCCAACCGCCGCCGGCCGCACCGTGGGGCACCCGGGGCTCGGCCCCGGGGCCAGCATGACGAAGGAGCCATGCGAGCGCTCTCCGCGAGCACACTCCCCCCGATCCCTCGTCTTCACCTGCCGTTGAACGCGTCCCTCATCCGGGAGAACAGGCCGCCGCCGGACGCCTTGGTGGACGACGGCTGCTCCTCGCCGCGCAGCCGGGCCAGCTCGCGCAGCAGCCGCTCCTGCTCGACGTCCAGCCGGGTCGGCGTCTTCACCTCGACGTGCACGTGCAGGTCGCCGCGGCCGACGCCGCGCAGATGCGGGATGCCGCGGGCACGCAGCGTGACGATCGTGCCGGGCTGGGTGCCGGGGCGGATCTCGACCTGCTCGTCGCCGTCGAGCGTGACCAGGGTCAGCGAGGCGCCGAGCGCGGCCGAGGTCATCGGCAGCGAGACGCGGCAGTGCAGATCGTCCCCGTCCCGGGTGAAGATGTCGTGCGGCAGCTCGTTGACCTCGACGTACAGGTCGCCGGCCGGGCCGCCGCCGGGGCCCACCTCGCCGTGCCCGGACAGCCGGATCCGCATCCCGTCCTCGACCCCGGCCGGGATCTTCACCGAGATCGTCCGGCGGGCCCGGACCCGGCCGTCGCCGCCGCAGGACGGGCACGGGTGCGGAATGACGGTGCCGGTGCCGACGCAGGTGGGGCATGGCCGGGTGGTCATCACCTGGCCCAGGAACGAGCGCTGCACGCTCTGCACCTCGCCGCGGCCGCGGCAGGTGTCGCAGGTGTCCGGGTGGGTGCCCGGGGCGGTGCCGGAACCGGTGCAGGTGTCGCAGACCACGGCGGTGTCGACGGTGAGGTCCTTGGTGGTGCCGAACGCGGTCTCGGCCAGCTCCAGGTCGAGCCGGATCAGCGCGTCGGCGCCCTGCCGCACCCGGCTGCGCGGGCCGCGGGAGGTGGCCGCGCCGAAGAACGCGTCCATGATGTCGCCGAGGCCGCTGAACCCGGAGAACGGGTTGCCGCCGGCACCGCCTGCCGACGCCAGCGGGTCGCCGCCGAGGTCGACCATCTCCCGCTTCTGCGGGTCGGAGAGCACCTCGTACGCGGCGGTGACCTCCTTGAACCGCTCCTGCGCGGCCGGATCGGGGTTCACGTCCGGGTGCAGGTCGCGAGCGAGCTTGCGATATGACCGTTTGATCTCCTCGGCCGTCGCGTCACGCCGTACGCCCAGCACAGCGTAGTAATCGGTGGCCACGACACCCACTTCCGCGATTCCTGGCACTCCTCCTGCAAGAGTGCCAATTACGGTACCGCACCGCACCCGCGCGGAGCATGGGACTGCCTGCCGGGGCAGGCTTTTCAGCTTCATTCGCCGGCCCCGCCGACGGTGCCGGTGGAGCCCTCAAACTCGGTCCCGTGCGCGGTTCGTGCGCGGGATTCCGACGAGCCTAGCTGGACGATCTCCGCGGCCCGCGGCTTTGCCGCCGCGGCCAGCGCCTCACCGATGGTAGCCGCGGTGCGTGCCGGGTCGATGTGGGCGTAGATCGCGGTCGACTTCGGGTCGCCGTGCCCGAGCCATGTCTGAATGTCGGACAGGGTCACGCCCTCCTGCCGCAGCCAGCTGGCGCCGGAGTGCCGCAGCGTGTGGGGCGTGTCGTACGGCACGGACAGCTCGCCGGCGCGCAGCTCGTCCGCGGCCGCCGTGGCCCGCCGCCGGGTCGCGAACCACTCGACCGGCCCGCCGTAGCCGTCGACGACCGCCCACGGCCGGCCTGTCGGGATCTCCGCCGCCTGGTGCCTGCCTGCCTTGCCACGCGCCGGGCGGCTCGTGTCCCACACCGAGTAGACCCGGATCCGCCGGCGCCACACCTCACCCCAGGTGCGCAGGGCCAGCGGCCGGCCGTCCTCGTCCTTGCCGCGGGCCACCCAGATCAGCCCGTCCCGGCCGCGGTCGCGGACAGCGGCATCCCAGGCCGGCCGCAGCATGCCCTCGACCGGCCCGGCCATCGACACCGTCCGGTGCCCGGCCCGGCTCTTGGCGTATGGCTTGATCCTCCGGGCGCTGGTGATCACCTGGCTGACGGTGATCTGCCGGTGCAGCCAGTCGACCTGGTGGGTGCCGAGCCCGGCCGCCTCTTCCCACCGCATGCCGCACCAGCACATCAGGCATGCGATCGTCGCGTGCGGCTCGGGCAGCCGGGCGACGACTAGCCCGACCTCCTGCGGCGTCCACCAGCGCAGCACCTGCCCGGCCGGCTCGGGCAGCCGGATGTCGCGACACGGCGACCGGCCGATCAGGTCGCCGCCGACCGCCACCTCCATGCACCGGCGGAACAGCGAGTACGCCTTCATCACCGTGGGCTGGCCGACACCGGCGGCGGTCATCTCGGTCACCCAGGTTTGCACCTCGACCCGGTCGATGGCGCCGAGCGGCCAGGTGCGCCACCGCGGCAGCACGTGGTTCGCCAGTGTCCGCGCGTCATCGACCGCCGTCTCCGGCTCGACCCCGCGAGTCTTCCCCCACCGCTCACACCAGTTCCCGAACGAGGTCCTGGCCAGCCGGGGATCCCGCCAGTCCCCCCGCCGCAGCTTGGCCCGCTCCGCTTCCTCCCAGGCCTTGGCGTCACGCTTCAATTCGAATGAATGGCCAGGTGAATGCCGGTGCTTACCGACCTGCACAATCCCTTGCCACTTGCCGGACGGCAGACGACGCGGACACATGGCGGGCGCCTCCCGTTCACGCCGTGAAGACGACAGACCAGGTACCGGTCGCGCTGACGACCAGCAGCGTCGGCCTGGTGGAGATCTCGACAGTGCCTTTGTACGGCTCGATCTCGTTGACCAACAGGTCCTGGCCGTCGTCGTTGTATGCGATGACGGCGAAGTTGTTCTCGCTGCGCGGACCAGTGAATGTAGCGCTCGACGGCCCTTCAGGTCCGTCGTATAGCAGGACCTCGTCGCCGCGGCCGGTGTACTGGCTGGTGACGACTCTGGCCGCGGTCAGCGGTGCCACGGTAATCGTCCAGCGGCCAGAGGCGGTCACGATCAGCCTGGTGGTCTCGGAGTCGTCGTTCGGATCGAGCAGCACGGTGCCGGTATAGCTGCCGATCACGTTGACCAGCAGCTGGTCCTCGCCACCCTTGGCCTGTACGGCGAAGTTGCCGCTGCCGCTCGCCGTGATGCTGACGAGCGCTGGGCCGGTGCCGTCCCCCGGCTTGCGGATCTTGACGACCGAGTCGCCGCGGCCCTTGTAGCTGACCGGCTTGGCCGGCGGTGTCGTCGCCGGCGCCGGCTCGGTGGTCTCCACCGTCTCTTCGGTGGCCTCGGCCGGCTGGGTGTCCGGCGCCGGCCCGCTGACGGTCCGGCGGCTCAGGTCCGGCAGGTCCGTCGTCGCGCCGGCTGCGGTGGGCTTCTTCTGGTCGGGCGAGACGGCGTTGACGATCGCGCCCACAACTCCGAGCGCGACCAGGACTCCAATGATGGCGATCAGTGCAACCAGCCAAGGCCTGCGCCGGTGGGGCGGGAACTGCTCACGGTACGAGGCCCACTCCGGGCCCTGCGGTGGAGTGGGTGGCTGCATCGGCTCGTTCGGATTCATGCGAATTCCCCCAAACAACAATGAGGTCCGCCCGGGTGGCGACCTCTACTTGGTCACCCCGCCCCTCCCCTCCCCCGACCGGGGCCAGCAAAGTGACGCACAGTCACTAAGGACCCGGGGGGGTCGGCGATTTCCCTTCTCTACTGGCAGTCAGCTGGACGCTGACGCTGTGAATTCATCGCACCGAGCGGGCAGGCGGCCGCCCGTCGGCTTCCATCGCCAGCCACTGTGCCGCAGCAAGCACGCGCTCGTCCGGCGCAAGCCACAGGCCGACACTGACCACGGTCAGGCATACAACCGCACAGAGCATGATCGCCAGAACGCGAGGCGACACCTCCTGACCATCCGCCGTGACCCACGCGCAGGCCACCACGAACACCAGCAGGCCAACAAGGCCCGTAGCGATACTGACGATGCGTCGTCGCATCAGTTCCCCCCTCTGGGTCATTGAGGTGACTACCCCCACCGAAACGACCACCAGACGGGTGACGGTACGAGCCGAGATCAGCTGCCCGCTGCGTCGTTATCGGACTGTGATACTTTGCGCGCCGCTTCCTCGGCGGAAGCGCGCCGAGCTTCGACATAGACGCGAACAACCCCCCGCAACTCCGCCGGATCGATGTCAAATCGGCGGCCGAGCGCGATGGTGAGTTCCTCTTCGGTGTAGTCGTCAGGTCCGAAGGCCGCATCAGGCACCCAGAGCCCAAGGCCTCGCCTGGCCTCGACCAGCGGCATGCTCAATGCTCGGGCTATCAGTGCGGCCCGTTCGTCGTCGACGGCGTTGTCGCCGATCTCGTACCTCGACAACTGCTGCACGGTGACGTCCAACTGCTGCGCGAAGTCTCGGGCAGACACGCCACGGGCGGTCCGCGCTTCACGGAGCCACTCCCCCGCCCTGACCTTGGCGGCTTTGACCGCCTTGTCCCGTGCGCCCGCCATGCACCTCAGCATCGCATGTCACGTGACACGCGAATAGACGTATCACGTCGCTCGTTCGGGTTGACACACATCACGTGACAGGCGATAGTCATCACGTGGCACGTGAAGCTATCCCTCCAGAGATCCGCGCGATCTACGTGAGCTGGGGCCAGAAGATCCGGGCTCGCCGCCTTGAGCTCGGGCTCAGCCCAACGCAGCTCGCGGCCCGGGTCGGGATCAGCGCGACCCAGCTCCACCGCATTGAAGCCGGCGAATGCGCGCCGGTCGACGCCACCCGGATGTCGCTGGCCCGGGAGCTCAATGTTCAGGTCGAGGAACTCTTCGCGTATCCCGCCGCTGCCGCCCAGGAGGTGGCGGCGTCATGAGCCCCAAGGGTGACAAGAGGCACGGCGCGCACCGGCGCGGCAAGGGTGCAGATGAGGAGACGGCCGCCCGGATCCGCGAGGCGCACGAGGACGCGCCGGACGAGGTCAACGTCGTGGTGGCCGAGACGGATGCGAAGAACGCGTTCCTCGACCGGCGGGACCGGTCGTGAGCACCCGCCGCGCCCCTGCCCCGCCCGCAAGCACGGTGCGCCGGCAGCTGACGACGACTGAGGTCGGCCAGGTGCTCGGCGTCAGCGGCGAGACCGTCCGGGCGTTGATCGCGGACGGCCAACTGCGGGCCCGGAACATCGCGACGAAGCCGGGCGACGTGCGGTGGCGGGTGGATGAGGGCGACCTGGCCACCTACCTCGAGTCGCGGACGTACCAGCCGCCGGCGAGCCGCCGGGCCAGCGCGGTCGGGGTGATCGCGCCGTGACCCGGGTGGAGAGCTACGGCCCGGTGGTGCCGGAGGAACTGCGGTCGGCCTTGCTGCTGCTGGTTCACGCCCGGGCCGGTGAGCTGCCGGTGTCCCGGTTGCTGCGTCGTGGCCTGGCTCCGCAACTGGCTGAGCGGCTGGTCGGTCTGCGGCTGGCGGCGCGGTGCCCGGCCGGGGTCGTGCTGACCGACAGCGGCTGGAGCCTGGCGGCCCGGTTGGCGCGGCCGGTGGGTCCGATGGTGGACGCGGCCGCGCTGGATGAGGTGTGCGGGCCCGCCCTGGATAGGCGCGGCCGGCCGCTGTCGGAGCCGGAGCCGGTCGACGAGTGCGAGATGAGCCCGTCGGACCGGCAGCTACTGGGCTGGGTGCGTGAGGCGCTGGCCGAGGTGGATCCGGTGCCGGCTGGTGTGCAGGTGGCGGCTCGGCGGGCGTGGGTTGCCCGGCGGGTGTGGGTGGGGAGACGTGCCGGCCGCCGGCCGGCGCGGTAATGGACGACGCCCGCTCCCCGGTGGAGCGGGAGGCGGGCGTCTCGGAGCAGCTCATCGAGAGGAGCTGATTCCTGTGGGGGAGTCTACGACGGGGCCGGTTGTGCGGCTCGACGGCGGCCGGGTGGTGCTGCAACTCGACGCCGTGCTGGGCGCGGAGGCGGTCCTGCTGCCGCTGGCTGGCGGAGAGCCGACCGTCGACGTGAGCCCGGCGCGGGCTCTGGAGTTGCTGGACGGGCTGCGGGACAGGCTGTCGGAGCTGCGGGACCTGGTCGCCGAGCAGGAGCAGCGAGCGCAGGACGAGCGCCGGGCCGCCGCGCTGCGCTCGGCGGTGGATCTGGTGATGACCGAGCCGCTGCTGTTCGGCTGGTACAGCCTGGAGCCGCACACCTACGACGCCGAGCTCGGCCGGCTGATCCAGGTCAACTACGCCGACCGCTGCGTCCCGGCGCTGGAGGAGTACGCGGCCGCGGCCGGCGTGCCCGTGCACCGGGCGGACGACGAGCGCTGGATCGTGGTGCTGCTCGGCTCGGCCGAGGAGGGCTGGCTCAAGCTGCGGGCGTACACGTCCGGTCGCGCTCAGCCGGAGCCCGCGGCAGGCACCGAGCCCGGCTCGCCGCTGGCTGACCAGCTGGCCGCGGGCGGTGACCTGTGACCGCCGGGCTGGATATGGCGCCGATCGAGGCCCGGCTGGCGGAGCTGGACCGGGACCCGGAGCGGGACACGCTGCAGCAGCTGGCCGCGCTCGCGCGGGACGTGCCGGTGCTGGCGGCAGAGGTGCGCCGGCTGCAGGCGGCCGAGCTCGCGCACCTGGGCATGCTCGGACAGGCCTTCGCCGAGTCGGCCCGGCAGGTCCGGGAGACGGCGTCGATGGACACGCGGGCGGGCAGCCTGCCGGCGGACACGCCAGTGCTGCGGCTCGCCCGGGTCGACGCGCTCGCTGACCGGCTCGACCGGCAGGCCGAGGCGGCCCTGGTGCTGGCCGACCAGGCGGTGCCCCGGTGATCGCCTGCCTGGCCGATCAGGCCAATGCGCTGGATCTGCTTGCCCAGCTGGAGCACCGGCACCCGGGTCTGCCGCCGGCGCAGATCCTCGTCGCGCTGGACGGCGCTGTGGACCTGATGGTCGAGCCGAGGGCCTTGCCGGCCTGGATCGGTGCGCTGAAGGCCCGGCGTGTCGGCGACGTGCTGCAGGGCTGGCTGGGCGCGCACGAGGTGGTCGTGCACGAGCTGGCGCCGGACTGGGCGGTGCCGCGGTGAGCGAGCTGGTCACCGTGGGGCACGGCTCCCGGGGCCGGTGGCGCACCCAGGCTGTCACCCTGCCGGTGGCCGCGCTGTTCTCGGTGACCTGCCCGGTGTGCCAGGCCGGCCCGTCACAGCGCTGCCAGGGGCCGCTGGGCCGGCTGTCCGCGGCGAAGTCGCACAAGGCCCGCGCTGACGCGGCCGTAGCTGAGGCGGGTGCCCGGTGAACGCCCCGGCCGGCCGGTGCCCGCTGGCGCCGCTGGGTGCGTGGCTGCTGGGCGCGCTCGCGCTGCTGACCGCCTGGCTGCTGGCCGCTCCCCTGCTGCTGCCCGGTGTGGTGGTGCTCGGCGGGATCGTGCTGCTGGGCTCGTGCTGCACCCAGCTGGCCCGGCTGTGGCTGGGCCGGTACTGGAGCTCGGCTGGTCTACTCCGCCCGGGGCCGGCCGACGCCCCGCCGCCGGTTCTGCGGCCGGCGGCGGGGCAACCCGCGGTTGATGTCCGGGTGGCGTGGCGGTGCGCGTACCGGTCGTGCCAGGCGCAGGGCTGGGCGGAGTCCGCGGCCGGCGCGTACATCGCCGACGAGCTGCACACCGTGTGCGCGCATCCCGGTCAGCCGGCGCTGTGGCAGATCGTCGGCGCGACCATGCCGCTGCGGGTCGGTGCGGCGTGACCGGCGCGCTGACCTGCCTGGCGGGTGCGTCCGGCGCGGGGAAGTCGCAGCTGGCGCGGGAGCGGTGGCTGCCGGCGCAGGTGTTCGCCCGCGACTGGGCCCGGCAGGTCGCCGGTGCCGCGGTGGGCGACGTGTCGGCGGGGGTGTTGGAGGACGCGGACGACCTGCTGGAGCTGATCGCCGGGATGCGTCTGCTGCGCGGCGCCGACGTGGTGGTCGACAGCACCGGCACCGCGGCGGGTTTCCTCGAGCGGATGCTGCAGCTGGGCCGGGCCCAGGGTGCCCGGTGCGAGCTGGTCATCGTGGACACGCCGCTGCCGCTGTGCGTCGCGCGGAACCTGCGGCGGACCCCAATGCGGCAGGTGCCGGAGCCGGATATCGAGCTTCAGCACGCCGCGGTCACCGACCTGATCGCCCGGCACGAGGCCGGGCCGGCGCCGTGGGATCACGTCGAGGTGGTGTCCGGCGCGCCCGCGCCCAGCGGCGGCGTGATACCGGGCACGAGCATGACCCGCTGCAAGCACTGCCGGGCGGAGTCGTTCTGGGCGTACTTCGCGACCTCCCTGGACCGCGCGACGCCCGGCGAGCCGGCCAAGACGAACCTGATCGAGGCGAAGCCCGCCGAGGACGGCGACCTGGTCCTGGTGCGCTGGTCGGGCAGGACCGCGGTCGTCCGCCGGCTGGGTCCCGACGAGCTGGCCCGGGGCGTGGACGAGTCCCGGTACCGGCCGCACCGGCCGTACTGCACCAGCCGGACCGTGGGCGGTGGTGTCCGGTGATCGGGGTGTGGGTGCTGCTCTTCCTGGCCGGCGGCGTGCTGCTGGTGCGGCCGGTGGCTGCGGTGGTGAACGGTCACCGGTACCTGGCCGCGGCCGAGCGCCGCGCCGACGCGCTGGTGGACCTGCTGTGGTCCAGCCGGGTCCGCGAGCAGGCCACCGGGCGTGACCGGGA
Organism: uncultured Actinomycetota bacterium; assembly: GCA_963714145.1. Classification (GTDB taxonomy): domain Bacteria; phylum Actinomycetota; class Actinomycetes; order Mycobacteriales; family CADCTP01; genus JBBWZH01. The sequence continues at coordinate 3,430,626 of OY970235.1, forward strand.
CGAGGCCCGGCAGCTACGCCGCGACCGCAGCAACACCCGCGGCCGACGCCGCACCGCCCGCACCCGCGCGAGGGCGTCGTGATCGCCGCCCTGGTCCAGTGGCAGCGGGCCGGTCTGGTCACCGGCGTCGTGGTCGTGCTGCTCGTGGCCGGCTTCCTCGCCGGCAGCCTGTACGAGCACCTCCGCCGCGGCGGTAGCTCGGCCCTGCGCCGGCAGCGCGAAGCCGCCTGGGCGCAGATCAACGACTACTGGCTGGCGGCCGAGGAAGCGCTGGCCGCGGCCGAGCGGCACCGGGCCGCCGCCGACGCCGAGCACGGGCGGGCCGACCGGGAGCGCAGCCGGCGACAGGCAATGGGCCACGAGCTGGTCGAGCTGCGGATCGCCGCGATCCAGCAGGGCCGCACCGCGGCCCGGGCGGCCGACGTGATCGACATGAGCCGGTGGCAGACCGACCACGCCATCGCCACGGCGGACCTGTCTCCGCCGTGACCCCGTAGCTGCCGCGCCGGCCGGATGGCCGGCGAAGCCCGGCCGGCGCGGCCCACCAACCACCGAACCAGGACCCAGGCGAAGGAGCCACGATGCCAGACCCCACCGACAACTCCGGAGGCGATGAGCCGGGGCGGATCCGGCCGCTGGCCGACGTGCTGCGCGAGCTGGACCGCGGCCGGGTGCACGACCAGGCCTCGACGATGCTGCGGGACCTGATCGCCGCGGTGGCCGACACCGGCCGCAAGGGCACGCTGACGCTGACGATCGCGCTGAAGCCGATGAAGGCCGAGGGCCGGGTCACGGCCACCGCCGCGGTCTCGGTGAAGGCCCCGGCGCCCGAGCCCCGTGAGTCGATCTTCTTCATCGACGACGAGCACAACCTGGTCCGCGACGACCCGCACCAGCCGTACCTGCCCCTGCAGGACGTGTCCGCCACCACCCGCAGCCCGGAGGCCCGCACCCGATGACGTCCCCCCGCAACCCCCAGCGCCCGGTCGACGTGTCCGCCGCCGAGCTGGCCGCGATCGGCAGCACCCGGACGGAGGCCGACGCGGTCGCCGAGGTCGCCGCGGCCGCCTCCATCGTCCGCGTGCTGAACGTGCCCGACGTCGAGCTGCTGCCCGGCGTGCTCCTCGTCGACGTGCCGACCGGCCGCCGCACCGTCCAGGTGCAGGACCTCGAGCCGTACCTGGCCACGCCGCGGATCAAGACCGGCACGGTGGCCTTCGACGACCCGGCCCACTTCGCCGACTACGTGCACGACATGCTGGAGGAGGGCACCCGGATCTGGGCCGACGCCGACCACCGCACCGTGACCGCGGTCATCGACGACCACATCGGCAACGGCATCACCGGCGCACCCGGCTGGGCCCGCCACCGCGCCACCCTCAACCTGCACCACACCGACCAGTGGCGGCACTGGGCCGGCCAGGACGGCAAGCTGCTCGCCCAGGCCGACTTCGCCGAGCACGTCGAGTACGGCGCCGGCGCCGTCCGCCAGCCCTCGGCCGCCGACATGCTCGAGCTGGCCCAGTCCTTCCACGCCGCCACCGACGTCACCTTCCGCTCCGGCACCCGGCTGCGCTCCGGCGAGACCAAGCTGATCTACGACGAGTCGGTCACCGCCTCGGCCGGGCGCTCCGGCGAGATCGACATCCCCGACACCATCACCCTGTCCCTGGCCGTGTTTGAGGGCGGCGAGCCGGTCGAGGTCACCGCCCGGTTCCGCTACCGCCTGGCCCAGGGCGGCCGGCTACACCTGGGCTACCGCATCGCGGAGCGCAAGCAGGTCGAGCGCGCCGGCCTGACCGCGATCCTCACCGCGATCGAGGCCAACACCGGGCGCGCCCCGTACCTCGGCCAGCCGCGGCCCCGGGGGTAGCTCGGTCATCGTCCACACCCGCCAGGCCATGACCGCCGCGCGCCGCCTCGGCGCGGCCCCGGCCTTTCCGCTCGACGGACCACTCGCCGTCCACGCCACCTTCACCCTGCGCCGGCCGGCCACCGTGCGCCGACCCACCCCGGCGACCCGGCCCGACCTCGACCACCTCATCCGCGCGGCCTGCGACGCGCTCACCCAGGCCGGCGCCATCACCGATGACGGCCGCATCGTCGAACTGTTCGCCCGCAAGACCTACCCCGCCGGCGACGTGCGGGCCCTCGACGCGCCCGGCCTCTACCTGAACCTCTACACCGTCGCGATCCAACCCGCCGGAGGCGATACCCGGTGACCCTGGCCCTCTTCGACGCCGACCCGGCCCCCGCTCTGCCGCCGCCCGAGCCGCTGTCGCCCGACCGGCGTCGCACGCTGCGGCAGCACCAGGCCGTCGAGAACGGCGTGCATCCGCTCGCGCTCGTATTCGGTCCGGCCGTCCGCGTGCACTCGGACCCGGCCCGCCGCTGCGGCAACTGCCGTCACCGTTGCCCGAGCGGCGCCCACGCCTACCCGAAGTGCCTGCTGGGCTACCAGCGCACCGAACTCCCACCCGACGACCACCGCCGCCGCTCCGGCCAGACCCACGCGGTGTCGATGCCGCGCGTCTCCTCCGGCGCCGCCACCGACGTCCGCGCCTGGTGGCCGGCCTGCACCGACCACGAGCGCCGGCCGTGACCGCGCCCGACTACATCCGCCGGGTGGTCGAGGCCGGCGAGGGTCCGCAGTGGACGCCGACGGGCACCGGTCTGATCGTCCCGGCCAGCACGACGCGGCGCCGGCGGGAGTACGACCGGCCGGTCGGGGTGGACCTGTTCTGCGGCGCCGGCGGCTTCTCGGTCGGGATGCACCAGGCCGGCTTCCACGTCGCCGGCGCGCTCGAGGCGTGGCCGACCGCGGCGATCACCTACATGGTCAACCTCGCCCGGCCCGGCGTGCAGATCCACTTCGACACCCCGGAGCGCGAGGCCGAGTTCACCAAGCAGCTGAACGGGCACCTCGACCTCGACCGGCCGGCGCGCGGCACGCTGACCGACGACCTGCGCAAGCGCGGCGCCCCGCTGCTGGCCGGCGACGGCTGGATCTCCGACTACGGCCGCCCGCACGACCCGGCCGACTACCCGAACGAGTTCCTCTCCGAGATCAGCGAGCCCCCGGTCCACCCTGACGGCTGCGAGCACTTCTGGGTGGCCGACATTCGCAACCTCACCGGCGCCGAGATCCTCGACGCGCTGGACCTGGAGGTCGGCGAACTGGACGTGCTGTTCGGCGGCCCGCCGTGCCAGGGCTTCTCCGCCGCCGGCAAGCGCGACGTGATGGACCCCCGCAACTCGCTGGTGTTCGAGTTCTGCCGCCTGGTCACCGAGATGCAACCCAAGACGATGGTCATGGAGAACGTGCCGCGGATGGCCTCCATGGTCACCCCCGAAGGACTCCCCGTCGTCGACGCCATCGCACTGGCGCTGTCCAACGGCTACGCCAGCTACAAGGCGCTGCAGCGCGCCCTCCAGGCCCGCCCCGAGGCCCGCGCCGTCATCGCCGGCAAGCGCTCGGCCACCCAGGACGAGCATCGGGACGACGAGCCGGAGTTCGAGCAGGGCGACCTCTTCGCCGAGGTGAGCTGATGGCCGGACTCACCATCCCCGCCGCCGCGGTGCTCACCCCTGAGCCTGGGCTGGTCCGAGCAGATCCTGGCAGGCCCGCCGTGAGCGCCGTGACGTCGCGCTGCGGTTGGTCAGGGGTGATGCTTCAGTTGGCAACCGTCGATCCAACGGGCAAGGACGCTGAGCGCGGCGAGGTACTCGAGCGCGATCTGCTCGGACCAGTCAGGCCCGTGCTCGTGTGCCGCCGGGTTGCGGATGCCGGCGAAGCAACCTTCGGCGAACGGCCGGAGCGCCCTGTTGCGGTCCTTGATGGTCAGGTCGGTCGGATCGCCTGGCAATTGCAGGTAGGGCTGGCCGGGCTTCGGCCTGTCAGCCGTGAGGACCAGGTTCATCAGGTCGGTATCGGATTTATCCCGACGGCCGACCTTGGTCTGTGTATGCGCGTTGATGGACTTGGCCGCCGCCTCGACCGCTTCACGGTAGTGCTTGGTTTCCCAGAGGGTCTGGGCTGCGCTCCATACCCAGGGATGGAAGCGGTCGGCAGGAAGGTACGGAGCGTCCGGTACGAGGTTCGCTACCCACTCATCCTGCTTGTCGAGGATTCCAAGTCCCCTCTGGAGGGCGTACACAGCAGCCTGTCTCTCGGGTCTACCGAAGTCGAAGTCGAAGTTGGCGAGAGCCGGATCGAGGCTTCGGAGGACCTCCTTGACGGTCGGCTCAAGGTGTCGGAGTTTCGGCGCCAGGTCCGGCTTCAGAGCGGTATAGCCCGCGCCCGCGCCAGTGCGGGACAGGTGCTCCTGCAGGATGTCGAGGTACTCCTGCAACTGGCGCCGCATCCACTCCCGATTCACGCCGGCACTCTATGTGATCGGGTCAGCGCCCGACACGGTCCGGCCGTCACGACCGGCGGTCGCCGATGATCCAGCGCACAATTCCGGTCGCCGCCCTGCTCGCCGTGTTGGAGGCCGAACCCGACCCGACCGCTGCACTAGCAGCGCTCCGCCGGCTGCTCGCCTCCGATGAGACCCCCGACGACCGCCGCCGCCGACTGACCCGCGAGCGCGTCGCCCGCTGGAGAGCTGCCCGTCGCTCATCCACAGCGGCCGTCCACAGCGTTACACCAGCACCAGCCCGCGCGATCCACTCGGTAACGCGAGTAGTGCCCCCAGCATCGAGGTCCACGCCTACGACCAGCACCGATGCACCGGGCGACGTCACCGGTAACGCGTTACAGCGTTACCCCCCGGACCCCCAGGCGCTCACACCCCCTTCGGGGGGTGTGAGCGAGCCGCCGCGTGACGCCGACAGCGTTACACCGATCGACCTCGCCGACAGCACCGACCGCATCGCGACCCGCGCCGGCCAGATCCGGTTCGGCCGGGCCGCCGTCGGGCTGCGGGCCCGCAAGCGCGATTGGTCGGACGAGCGCTGCTCGGCCGCCGTCGCCGCCGCGGTCGACCAGCACCAGGTCGACGCCGACACCTGCTGGCGTGCCCTGGCCTGGCTCGCGGCACAGCCCGGCACCCGCGCGCCCGGCCTGCTGCGCACCGCCCTGCCGCGGGCCCTCGCCGCGATCGAACGGAGCTCGCCACGAACGAACAGCGCACCGAGGAGACGCAGTGGGCCCGCTACTGCGCCGAGCACCCGTTCACGCCGGAGGACGGACCCGGCTCCTGCCCCGACTGCCGAGAGGAGTGACCCGTGGACCCGGAGCTCTACGACGCCGACCACGTCGAGCGCTGCGGCGTTGTCCTCGTCAGCGGCGGCGAGCTCTGCGCCGAGGAGCTCGTCACCGACGGGGCCGGCCAGCAGCTCGGCTGCCCTGTCCATGACACGCCCTGGCCCGACTGGGCCGTCAGCCCCTGACGACCCCTTCCAGCTGGCCCTGCCGCTCGACCTGCTCAGCGGCTACCAGCAGGCCCGGGCGTTCTGTGAGCGCCGTTGGGGCCGGCCACCCGACCCCAGCAGAGCCACACCCGCCTACCGACCAGCACGACGGAGGACAGCAGTCGCATGACCAGTAACGCCATACGGATCGCCCAGGCCGGGATGCAGCAGACCGTGTACCTCGACGACCGGGACATCAGCGGCGCCCTGCGCGGCATCACGGTGCGGATGGAGGCGGGCGAGACGCCACAGGTCGAGCTGGGCCTGCGCGTCTTCCAGATGCTGGCTACCGCCGGCAAGACCGAGGTCCACATCGCCGACGCGACACGCGAGCTGCTGACCCGCTTCGGCTGGATCCTGCCCACCGCCGGCACTGGCAACGCGCGGATCGTCGCCGAGCGCCTCCGGCAGATCGGGCAGGGCTGGACGGCCGAGCACGACGACCACCACCACCTCGGCCAGCTCCTCGACGCCGCGCTCTTCTACCTCGATGAGTCTGTCTCCGCAGCCGAGTGGCCCTGGGACGAGCTGCCCAGCAGCCGCGGTGACGACCGGGTCGCCGACCTCACCAAGGCCGGCGCACTCATCGCCGCCGAGATCGACCGCCTTCTGCGCGCCCGGGGGCAGGCATGAGCGACGAACCCGTCGACGGCTGGGTGATCCTGGAGCTGTTCGGCCACCGCCGCCTCGCCGGCTATCTGAGCGAGGTCGAGCTCGCCGGCAGCACCTTCCTCCGGCTCACCATCCCGGACGCCGACCCGACCAAGCCGCCACGAGCGACCCAGGACTACCAGCCCACCGCCGTATACGGCATCACCTGGACCACCGAGGAGGTCGCCCGCAAGGTCGCCGCCCGCTCCCAGCCCGCACCTGTCGCCCAGTGGGAGCTGGATCGGCCCGCCGCTGAGGAGTTCGACCCCGGCCCGCAGGTGCGGTTCTGATGGCAGCGAACACCGAGCACGCCGCCGCGCTGTCGGTCATCCGCGGCCGTGACGGCCGCCGCTACGCCGCGGTCGGCGACATCGTCGCGATGCTGCTGGAGATGGCCCACGTCACCGACGGCAGCACCCAGTCGGCAGGCGAGGCCCTGCGCCTGGTCGCCGACGCCTTCATCCCGGCCGCCGGCACCGGCGAGATCTTCCCCGACGCACCCGCCGACACCCCGCGGCCCTGCACGGCCTGCCGGCAGCCCGTCCGCTCCTACCCCCGCCTCGGCGAAGGCACCATCGTGCTCGACTCCGACAAGACCCCCTACGGCAAGTGGATGGTCCTGCGCACCGTCGGCGGCTACCGCGCCGTCCCCTACGACCACACCCGCCACGGCCAGCTGAACGTCGCCCGCTACCGCGAGCACCTTCACCCGGCGATCACCACCCCGGGCGGCACCGATGGCTGACCTACCCTCCGCCCCTTGTGGCGGTGTGACCGAGATCGGCTCCGACCGCGACGCCAAACTGGTATCCGCGTCCTGCACCTGCGGTTGGGCCGAGGTCACCAGCTACGCCCGGCCCACCGGTGAGCCCGTCGGCCTCCGGCTCGTTCGGCTCAAGGCCGACCTGCACCAGGCAGGCCAGCGGTGATCCGCCAGCTCGCCGAGATGCGCTGCCACCTCCGCATCCTCATCGCCGCCGCCCGCGGCCGGCCGGCCCCGCAGCACCTGGCCGGCTGCGGCCCTGCTCACCGCGCCTACTGGATCAGCCACCGATGACCCGCCTACAGGCTGCCCTCGCCGACATCGCCTGGCTCGACGAACACTGGCCCATGCTGGTCGAGACCCGCCTCCCCGGCACCGCCCGGCCCTGGCGCCAGACCGACCTGTCCCCACAGCACCGGGAGCAGCTCGACGCCGAGGCCCGGGCCGAGCAGCTCGACCGGGCCGAGCTCGCACCGGGTGAAACCCCGGCACCGGTCCACGTCGACGTCCTGGACGTGCTGTCGGAACTGACGATCTGGGCCGACCAGTACGCGGAAGGCACGGCGACCGCGGCCGGCTGCCGGCTCATCCTGCCGCCGGCGCCGAGCGCGTACGCCGACCCGCGCTCATACCTCGCCCACCTGGCGATGCACCTGGCCGACCTCGACGACGACCTGGCGCACACTGTCGCCGACCAAGCTGGCCACGCACCGCCGGGCCGCCGCTGGTGCCCTCCGGCTGGTCTACGACGGCCAGCGCCTGGCCGCAGCCTGCCCCTGGTGCCACCAGGACCGCGCCCTGGTCGTCCGCATCCCCGACAGCGACCGCCTGCCCATGCTCGTCGTCTGTCAGTCGGACCGAGCCTGCGAGCCCCCCGAGCGCGACTGCGGCACCTGGGTACGCGGCCGGCCGGCCTGGCCCTGGAACGAATGGGACTGGCTGGGCCAGCGGATCCACCACGCCGACACCCAGCAACCCGCGCCAGCCCGGCCGGGCGCCGGGGCGCTCAAGGTCGCCCGGCAGCCCCAGGACGGCTGCTGGCTCTGGCAGGGCGCCACCGCCGACCTACCCGACGCCGACGCCATCCGGCTCTGCGGCCGGCTCTGCGTCCGGCCTGACCACCTCGCGCGCCACGCCGAGGACCAACAGCATGCTTGCTGACCGGCCTGTGGATAAGTGATGATCTCCGCACGCGAAGCATGCCCTGACGCCGCCGGGCAGCGCATGAACCGCGCCTACTCTGCTTATCCGCTATAGGTAGGATAAGCGCATGAGCGACTTGAGGAGGATCACCGAGCCCACCCTCGACGTCCTCGAAGTGCTCCTCAGAGCACTGGTGGACGGCGAAGAAGTGCACGGCTGGGTGATCATGAAGGCGACCAAGCGGTCCGGGCCGACGGTCTACGGAGCGCTCGATCGCCTCGAAGACGCTGAGTGGATCACGGGCCGATGGGAAGCCGAGCCAAGTACACCGGGCAAGCCCCGCCGCCGTCTCTACCAGCTCACGAGTTCTGGCACGACACAGGCACGCGCACTGGTCACCGAGCGACGGCCGGTAGCCGCAGGTTCACGATCGACGAGTCACCGCCGAGGTCCAGTCCGTCCAATTGCTGAGGGCCGATGATGCCCTGGCTTTACTGGCTCGGCGGGCTCGGACTGGCACTTCTGCTCAACGTCGTGAGCAACGATGTCGGCGATTGGCTCGCTTGGCTGGCTAACCGCCTGGTGTCCACAGCAGCAACCTGGCGCTATCACGACCGGCCCGAGCGTGCGGCCATCCGCAGGGAGGAGTTCGCCGCGATCCTAGAGGCCCGTCCAGGTAACCTGCTCAAACTCGCGACGGCGATCGGGTTTGCCGCATCAGCAACACCGAAGATCGTGATCGTGAAGCTCCGACGGACTCGTCTCGGTCGTCGACGAAACAAGGCGCTCGTCGACAAGAACAGTTCGGGCTGGGTCGACATGATGCTTCAGGAGCAAGTAGCAATCCACTGGTCTCGCCGACGCCAATTTCGGAAGCAGCAGAGGGAGCTGGATGAGCTACAGGCACTCCTAACGATAGGCGAGCAGATGTACGCGCAAATCCGCGCGGACGAGCGCGATCGGCACCCCGAGAGACCATCCAGCTAATGCCCCGGGCGCTGACCGTCTGTCCGGTCCCCTGCTGTGCGGAGCTGACGGCCGGCGGTCGCTGTGAGCAGCACCGCCGAGCCGCCGAACGGACCCGCGGCTCAGCTCGCCAGCGCGGCTACGGTCGCGAGCACGAGACCCGGTTCCGTCCAGGCGTACTACTGCGCAACCCGCTGTGTGTCTGCACCGACGAGAGCCACGACCACGGTCCCCGCTGCCTGGCTCAGTCCACCGTCGCCGACCACCATCCCCGCGACCGCCGCCAGCTCGTCGCGCTGCACCTCGACCCGAACGACCCCCAGTACGGTCGAGGCCTGTGCGCCCCGTGCCACGACCGGCACACCGCCCAGGCGCAGCCGGGAGGATGGCACCGTGAACCGTGAGCAGCGGCGCCAGCTCGACCGGCAGGCACGCAGGGCTGCCGGCAGGCAGGCGCCGCCCGGCAGCCGGCCGCGGCGCACTGACGAGCTGCAGCCTGGTGACGTGGTGGTCGGCACCGCGGCGAGCGGGGACTACCCGGAGCCGAAGACACTGGCCGCGCTCGACCCAGCACCCGAGCACTCGGTGCGGACCGATGCGTACTGGCTGACCTGGCAGGTGGGTGGGCGGCAGGTGTACTACGGCGACACCGTGGTGTACATCAGGTAATAGCTTTGCGCCCGGCCGCATTGATGTTGCCGAGGCGAGTTCGCCAGGTGGCGCTGAACCGTTGATCCTGAATCCGGATGGTGTAGGTCAGCGTCGAGCCGTATGACCGACACGGTACGGGCAAGCCCTCGAAGACGTCGCCCGGGAACGGACTGGGTAGGTCGTGTGCGTGCCACTGCCCGCAGGAGCAGGGCACCATGACTGCGCCGCGGCGAGCGATGTAGCCGCGAAGCACCCGGGTAGAGGACATGCCGCGAGGGTTACACACCGTGGTACGGCCGGGGCTATGGGGTGGGGGATGCCCCCTATGTCCGTTTCGGCCGGGACCGCCCAACTGCTGGCCATCTACCGCGGCACGGCGAACCTGCCGGTGGCCAAAGACTTCCGCACCTTCTCGGCCCGGATCTACGGCCTCGGGTTCTGACCGTCCACACCGGATATCCACAGTGGACACCGCACTGGAGTTGAGGGGAGTCGATGCCCGGATGGCTGTCCGCCCTGGTCGTCATGGTCAACCGGGTGGCGCTCCCCCTGGCTGGCGCGTACGGGATCCTCTTCGACCGGCCGCTGCAGCCCCTGCTGTCGATCATCTACGTGGTGATGATGGGCCTGCTGCCCGCCAGCGTCCTCGAGCGGATGCTCGCCGCCCGGGCCAGCACCGCACCGGGGGACGGCACGCCGCCGGACCCGCCGGCCCGGACACCCTCAGCGTCGTGATGGGACGCTGGCCGATCACCGTCCCGCTGCTGCTGCTCCTGGCCGTCCTGCTGGCCCTGTACGCCGCGGGTGTCCGGTGACCGGCCCCCGCGCGGCCGCGCGGCGCTGGAGCAAGGTGACCGCCGCGGTACTGCTGCCCGCCGCCGTGCTGGGCCTGGTCGTCGACCGGATCGCCGGGGAATCCCAGCGCACCCACGACGTCGTGCAGTCCGCGGTCGCCGAACTCGAGCGCAGCATCCAGGCCGACTGCGACTGGTACCGCGACCTGGGCACCGCACCCGTCCCGGCCACCAACACCCTCGGCCGCCGGCTCGTCCTCGACGCCCGCAACGCCTACGACGCCCGCTGCACCAGCCGCTACGGCCCACTCCCACCACCGGTCCCCGCCACCCCGACCCCGAGCACCGGGAGGTAGCCGAGCATGGTCGCCAGCTTCGCCGACCTCAGCCACCACCAGTCCATCGTGGATCTCGCCGCGTACGCCAGGGCCGGGCATGACCGGGTCGCGCTGAAGGCGACCGAGGGACTGTCCTACGTGGACCCGACGTTCACCGCCCGCTGGCGCCAGGCCGGCCAGCTCGGCCTGGCCCGGGTCGTCTACCACTTCGCCCGCGCGGCCAACTCCGGCGCGGCCGAGTTCGACCACTTCCTGGCCACCGTCGCCGCCGGCGGCATCGGCCCCCGCGACTGGCTGTGCCTGGACGCCGAGGACATCACCGCCCCCGCCCGGGCGACCGGGCACGCCGCCGAGTTCACCAACCGCGCCGCCGCCCGCGGCATCAGCCGCGGCCTGGTCTACACCGGCCGCTGGTTCGCCGACCCCAACCGGCTCACCGCCTCCGTCCTGGCCCCCGGCTGGCGCCGGCTCTGGCTGTCGGACTACACCCCGGGCCAGCCCGACGACCAGGTCGAGATCCCCGCCGGCTGGACCCGCACACAGCTCGCCGCCCGCCAGCACACCGACCGGGCCACTGTGCCCGGCGTCGCCGGTGGCTGCGACTACTCCCGCGTGCTGGCCGACTGGCTCACCAGCACGCCCGACCCGACCCCGGAGGACGACGTGCCACTCACCGATGCGGAGATCGAGAAGATCGCTCAGCGGACCTGGGAGAAGGTGGCGGTGGGCCTGAGCGACCCGACCCACCAGTACCTGCAGGACGAGCTGCAGCCGCTCAAGGACGCGCTCGGCCAGATCCGGACCGGCGTGGCCGCGCAGGCCGACGACGAGGCGAAGGTCCTCGGCGCGCTGGCGTCGATGAAGCTGAACCTCACCGACGCCCAGCTCGAGCAGATCAGCGACCACATCGGCATCGACTACGACAAGATCGCCCAGGCCGCGCGCTTCCAGATCAGCTGGCCGGGTGCGTCGTGACCCGGCTCGCCCGCTACCGCAAGGCCGTCACCGCCGCCGTCGGTACGGCACTGACCCTGGCCACCCAGGTACTGCCGGACCCGTGGGCGCCGCTGGCCGGCGCCCTGCTCGGCGTGCTGACCACGTACGGCGTGGTCCGTGTCACCAACGCGCCGGCACCGCGGCCGGCCGGTGGACTGAACCTCGGCCCGAACCGGAGCACCCCGCTGCGGTAGCCCGACCCTCTGTCGCCGAGCCGCCCCCGCCCTCCACCGGGCGGGGGCGGCTTCGTGCTGTGACCGGTCATGTGCGCGTGGCGGGCTTGCCAAGAGTAACAATGAGGGTAATAAAATTACCCCCGTGGTTACTGAGGGCAGAGACTACGTCTGGGGCAAGCTCGCCGGCTTGTGCGAGCCGCTGTACGAGGCGTTCCAGAAGTCGGCCGAACGCGTCGACGACCTGACCGGCGAAGCCCTGCCAGGGCGGGACTACGAGTACGCCAAGACGCATCTGACCCGGGCGCTGGCCCACCGGCATCTAACCACCGCCGGCGCCGACCTCGCTGGGTGGCGGGTGACCGGCAACCACCAGCGCAACGGCGAGCTGTGGCTCCGCCACGGCATGACCCGACTGCGGCTGCTGCACACCAACTCCGACAAGCTCATACCGGTCGCCGGCCAGAGCCGCCCGCGCCGCGCGTACTACCGCAACACCCCGCTCGTGCAGATCCCGGAACAGCTGGTGCTCGATCTCGCGGAGCAGAGCCAGTTGATCGGCGCCTGGCGGATCGTCGACCGGTCGACCTACGAGGCGAGCATCCGCGTCGTGCGGCCGATATCACCCGGCCGGTTCGAGGTGGCCCAGGTGGACGTGGACCTCGACTTCTTCTTGCCCCGCTCCGCGGATGAGCAGCTGGAGTTCACCCCGACTGACGAGGACTTGAGGCTCGACCTGTCGGACGGTCAGGACGAGGGGGACGATCAGGATGGCAACGAGCTACGCGGGTGAGCGCATCCGCACCGCCCGGCTGCTGTTCGGCCTGACCCAGAGTGATCTCGCCGAGGCCGCGCAGGTCAGCCAGGGACTCATCTCACAGGTCGAGAAAGGGCACCGAGAGGCCACTGACGAACTGCTCGACGCGATCGCCACCGCGCTGGCCACGCCGCGGTCGTTCTTCGACGTGATCCCGGAGGCGATCCCGCTCGGGTCGCTGCGATTCCGCAAGAATGCGACCGCGAGCCAGAAGGACACCAACCGGGCTACGGCTCTGTTCGCCGAAGCGTTCCGCGTGCTCGTCCACCTGATCACACCGGTCGGGTACCCAACCCCCGCGGTCCCTCGGCCGCCGGCGCACCTGACTGGCGACGAGGTCGAGGGACTCGCCGAGCAGACCCGTGAGGCGCTGCAGCTCGGGCCGGAAGCGCCCATCCCGCACGTCACCCGCGCATTGGAGCGCGCCGGCATCGCCGTCGTCCCGATCACGCTGCCCAGCCGCGAGCCGGCGGAGGACGCCGCGACGCCGGGCCATTTCGGCCTGTCGTACTGGCCCGGCCCGGGCGAACACGCCGCGGTTGGCTACTTCCCCGGCAGCAAGGCCGACCGCGACCGATTCACCCTCGCCCACGAACTCGGGCACATCGTCTTGCACACACACCGGACCGCGGCCGACCCCGAAGTGGAGGCCAACCGGTTCGCCTCCGCCTTCCTGATGCCCCGCGCCCGCGCGCTCGACGTACTCGACCAACACCTGGTTCTCAGCGACTACGCCCGGCTCAAGTCGATCTGGGGTATGTCGATCCAGGCCCTCATCATGCGCGGAACGCACGTCGGCCTCATCGACCGTGCCCGCTGCCGATCGCTGTACATCCAACTATCCGCCCGCGGCTGGCGCCACAACGAACCGGTCACCGTCCACCCCGAGGAGCCCCAACTACTGTGGCGGCTCCTCGTCGCCCGATTCGGCAAGTCGCCCTACCGGCGCGCGGTCGACCCCCTGGCTATCCCGGCAGTGATCCTCCGATCCCTCGCACCAGCACCGAGCCGGCCACAGCCCAACCCCCCACAACCAAGCCGGGCCTCAATCCACAGCCTGAGGTAAGCCCGGCTTTCGTCATGCCGTCGGCGGCCAGCCATGCGCCTGGAAGGCGCGCCACGCATCGTGGGCGACCTCGCGCAGTCGCATGCCCTCGATCAGAACCTCCGGACGGGTCTCTCGCCGGACGTGCTCTATGGCGCCGAGGGGCTCCGTTGCTAGCGGCGACCATTCGGCCTGCCACGCACGCCAGGCCTTCTCGGCCTCACCCGCGACCGTCGCCGCGGCCCGCCACTCGGTGATCGCCCCATCAGTCGGATCCATCGTCATCACGTTCCTTCCATCGGTCGGTCCCGATCGTCGCACGGTCTGTAACCGTCAGTGATGGAACGCTTACAACTCCCGTCGGTACCGCCGAGGGTTGCTTGCGATCACGACCCGTCCATCGAACACTTGTTCGATGGACGCTGATGCCCAGCCTGAGATCTACCTGACCGAACCCCTCCCACCCCTACGACCACTCAAGGTCGTACCCAGGGGATGGACCACCAGGTGGCAGTACCACCTCCGAACGGAGGTCACCCCGTCACAGACAGGAGGCTCTACCGTCACCCGATAGGGACTACCGTGAGGTAGCGAAAGGCCCCGGTAGGCGTTGGCGCGCCCCGGGGCCCGGGCGGAGTGGAGGCTCCGACGTGGCAGACGGTACACGTGTCGGCAGCGACCGAGGACTCGGTGCGCGGGCCGCCGCGGCGCGCAAGCGGCGGGGCCTGTCCCGGCCGGCCGTGGCCGAGCTGTGCGGCCGGTCCGAGGAGTGGCTGCGCAAGATCGAGCGCGGCCAGCGCGGCACGTCGCTGCACATGGTCGCCCGGCTGGCCGGTGTGCTGCGGATGGACCTGGCGGAGTTGATCGGCGACCAGGTCCCGGCGTCGCTGTACGTGCGCCCAGAGCACCCGGCGCTCGGCCAGGTACGGGTCGCGCTGGCGGCGTACGGCCCGCCCGCGGCCGAGGGTGACCCGGGCGCGGTGCTCGGTGGGCTGCGCTCGGATCTGGCGGCCGCGTGGCGGCTGCGGTCCGTCTCCGGCCGGGACCGCTCCGACCTCGCCGCCGTGCTTCCGCGGCTGCTGGCCGGCGCGCCGCGGGCGGTCCGCGCGGCCCCGGCCGGGCGCCGGCGACGGGAGGCCCGGCGGATGCTGGCCGAGGTCTACCACCTCGCCCAGCTGTACCTGTGCTACCAGGACGCCGCCGAACTGCTGTGGGTGGCCACCGACCGGGGCATGGGCGCGGCGCTGGACGCGGACGACCCGCTGGCCGCCGCCCGGGCGGCCTGGTTCAGCGCGTACCTGTTCCGCGACACCGGCCACGTCGACCAGGCACACCAGGTCGTCGAGGACGCGATCCGGATACTCGACCAGCTGGCGTCCCCGCTCGCCGGTTCGCCGGCCGAGCAGCGGCACCGCTCCTACGTGGCCCTGGCCGGCGCGCTCAACCACGCCCGCGACGGCGCGCACGCCGACGCCTGGCGCTGGTGGGACATCGCCGCGGCCGCCGACCAGCAGGCGACCGCCGGCGGCGTGCTGCTGTCACCGCACGCACTGTTCGGGCAGGACGTCGCCGACGTCGCCCTGGCCCTGGACGTCGAGCTCGGCCGGTCCGCGGCCGCGCTACGCCGCGCCGAGGCGGTCGACACCGACGGCATCGGCTCGGTGCCACGCCGGACCAGGCTGCTGATCGAGATCGCCCGCGGCCACATGATGCGCCGCGAACACACCGCCGCCGTCGCGCTGCTGCGCGCGGCGTTCGACACCGGCCCGGAGGCGACGATCTACAGCCTGCACGGCCGCATGATGGTCCAGGAGCTGCACGACACCGCCGGCCCACTGCTGCGCGGCCAGGTAGCCCAGTTGAGCGCGGACCTGGGCATCGGCGCCTGAACCCCACCGACCCGCACGCCAGGGGTACAAGCCGTACCCCCCGCCCGTAGGTACCTCCGACCGCGCTCCCCGGTCCATACCGTCTTGCGTCATGGTTGATTCACGGGGTGTAACGAACGGACCGGAGCCTGGCCGGGTCGCGCTGGCGCGGGAGCGGGAGCGCTGTCCGCTGTGTGACAGCGAGACTGGTGACCACGGACGGCGCCGAGCTCTGCCGCAACCACCGGTGCCCCTACCTGGTGCTCATGCTCGGCTGCGGGGCCTGCGGTCAGATCATCCGCTGGCGCTACGACCGGACGGTCCCGCACCGCTGGGTCCGGCTGGTGCTCGGCTACCACCCGCCGGTGATGGCCTGCTCGGCCGCCTGCGGCGTGCTGCTGCTGGAGGAGATGACCAAGCGCGGCGGCCTCCTCGTCGCACCCGAACACCCCGCCGGCGCCGGCCGAGCACCGGAGCCGGCCGGATGACCGCCGACCCCGACCCGGACGCCCTGCTCCCCGGCTGGCATCTGGGCCTCATCGCCCCGGCACCGCGCCGGCCCGTCGACGAGCCGCTGTGCCCCCGCTGCCAATCGCGTCGGACAGTCAGCCATGGCGCCCGGGCGCACTGCGGTAGGTGCGGCGCTGAGTGGCAGTGTGACGCCGTCGAACGCGCACCGGGACCGGACATGACCGACGTCATCCAGATGGCCCTCTGGGCCGCGGCACCGGCCCGGTGAGGAGCCCCCGCCGGGTCGCCCTCGGCCTCGCCCTCCTGGACCTGGTCCTCGTCCTCGCCCTCACCGGGCTCGGCCTGCTGCTGCTCGCCTGAGACTCCGGCGGGCGGTGGACCAGTGGGCCGGACCGCCACCCGCCGGCGACGCCGGCCGGCTGGGACCAGCGACCACTGCCCAGCCGGCCGGCCCAAGCCGCCTCCCGGACGGAGGGAGGCGAGGAGCCCCCGCGGCCACCCCCAACCCCGGACCCCGACCCGGGGAACCGGCCGCGGGGGCTCCCTCATGTCCCGGGCTACCGCCGGCCCAACAGCAGGCCGACCACGATCAGCAGGGACAGCACGCCCCACTGCGCGACCACCCACGGCAGCAGCGCCCGCAGGGTGTACCGGCACCGGCGGAGCTCCCACTCGTAGATGTTCTCCGGCCGCCGGCGTCGGGCCAGTATGCGCCGAAGCGTGCGTGCCGCGTGCGCGGAAAACGCTTGGCCTAGCTTGGTCCGGCTTGGTCCAGCTTGGCCACCGGTTCGGGCTGCGTCGCAGGTCAGGGGCGGTATTACGGCTTTGACCTGGGACCGCGACACGCCGCCGCAGGGCCTTGGCACTCCTCCTGCAGGAGTGCCAAGTGTACGGCGATCGGCGCGGTCGCACCTCGCCCCCGGCCCGACACATCCTGCCCCGATTCCGATAGTCCTCCGGAACCGGCCCCGGCACTTCTCGACCGACGGCTGCCGGCCCAGCATGCCGGACCGTGGCCGGCTTGCCTGGGTTCGGCCGGTTCCGGTTCCGCCGAGCGATCCCAACCGCTGCCGCTGTCACCCGGATGGACCTATCCTGCGGCGATGACCGAGCCGAAGCCCGGTGGTGACAGCACATCCCAACCAACCGACCCGACCGCGGATTCCTGGCTGTCCGCGCCGTCCGGCGAGCCGGACCCCGACCCGACCGCCGGCTCCTGGCCGGCCGCCCCGACCTTCGGCACCGCACCGACCCCGACGTCCCCGACCGCCACCACGCCGCCCCCGCCACCGGGCCACACCCCGACCGGGTCACCGGACCCAGCCGGAACCGACCCGACCGACCTGCCGCCGGCTGCCCTGGCCGGCAGCGGCCCGGCCGCCGAGCCGGACTACAGCAGCCCGGCCGCCGAGCCGGACTACAGCAGCCCGGCCGCCGGGCCGGAGTACGGCGGCCCGCCAGGCGCCGTCCCACCCCAGCCGTGGGGTGCCGGGGGCGATCCGGCCGGGTCGCCCGGCGGGTGCGGGCCGCCGCCGGGGTACGGGAGCGGGAACCACCCGGCGGATGGCTACCCGGCGCGGGTGCCGTGGCGGGCCGGGCCGGACGACACGGCGTGGGCGCTGCTGGTCCACCTGTCGTACTTCGGGTTCGGGATCGTCGCCCCGCTGGTGATCATGCTGACCAAGGGGAAGCGGAGCGGGTTCGTCCGGGACCAGGCGGTGGAGGCGCTGAACCTGCACATCACGATGGGGATCCTGGCGGTGGTCTGCGTCGTGCTGTTCTTCCTGATCGTCCCGCTGATCGTGCTGGTGGCGGCGGTGGCCCTCGGAGCGGTGCTGTCGGTGGTCGGCGCGGTCGCGGCCAGCCGGGGCGCGGCCTACCGCTATCCGGTCAGCCTGCGGTTGGTGCGGTAGCGGCCTACCCCTGGGCGAGCAGCTGGCCGATGTAGCGGGCGACGGCGGCGACCGCGCTCATGCTGGCGGCGTAGTCCATCCGGGTCGGGCCGAGCACGCCCAGGCCGCCGAGCGCGGTGTGGCCGGCGCCGTAGCCGACCGACACCACCGAGGTCGCCCGCAGCCCCTCGTGCGCGTTCTCGCCGCCGATCCGGACCAGCACCCGACTCGGGCTCTCCACCTCGCCGAGCAGCCGCAGCAGCACCACGTGCTCCTCCAGCGCCTCCAGCACCGGCCGGATCGTGCCGGGGAAGTCGAGCGCGCTGCGGGTCAGGTTGGCGGTGCCGCCCATCACGACCCGCTCGTCCGGCCGCTCGATCAGGGTCTCCAGCAGCACCCCGGCCAGGGTGGAGATGACCGGGCGCAGCCGCGGGGTGACCGTGTCGGGCAGCTCGCTGATGATGTCCGGCGCCTCGGCCAGCCGGCGGTCGCGCAGCCGGGCGTTCAACGTGCTGCGCAGCTCGGCGACGGTCTCCTCGGTGATCGCGCCGGGCAGCTCGACGACCCGCTGCTCGACCCGGCCGGTGTCGGTGATCAGCACCAGCATCAGCCGGGTGGCGGCCAGGTGCACCACCTCAAGGTGCCGCACGGCGCTGCGGGCCAGCGACGGGTACTGCACGACGGCCACGTGCTGGGTCAGCTGGGCGAGCAGCCGGACGGTGCGGTGCAGCACGTCGTCCAGGTCGACCGCGCCCTCCAGGAAGCTGGAGATGGCCCGCCGCTCGGCCGTGCTGAGCGGCTTCAGCGAGGCGAGCCGGTCGACGAACAGCCGGTAGCCCTTGTCCGTCGGGACCCGGCCGGCGCTGGTGTGCGGCTGGGCGATGTAGCCCTCTTCCTCCAGCACGGCCATGTCGTTACGGATCGTCGCCGGCGAGACACCGAGGTTGTGCCGCTCGGCCAGCGCCTTGCTGCCAACCGGCTCATTGGTGGCGATGAAGTCCTCAACCACGGCCCGGAGGACTTCGAGCTTGCGCTCCTCGGTCATCCGGACCCCCTCCGCGCCGCTGGCACTCCCATTGCGAGAGTGCCAAGTGTACGTCTTGATCGGCACCGCGGCGGGGCCCGACAGCGCACTGTTATGACACTCCGATCACCTACCGCGATTACATATAACAGCTAGTGACTCCCTGGCGGTCGGACTGCGTCGCAGGGCCGACCGGACGCCGGTAGCTGGGCCGGCGGGCCGCCCACGCCTCGGCTGCGCGTCCGGCCACGGTTACGCTCTGCGGTGTCTAGACCGGTGCGGCGGACGAGGGGTTTCACGGTGATCTTCAAGGCGGTGCGCGACGGGCGACCATACCCCGAGCATGGACTGTCCACTCGGGACTGGGCCAAGATCCCGCCGCGCCAGGTCCGGCTGGACGAGTTGGTGACGACCAAGCGTGACCTCGCCCTGGACCGGCTGCTGGACGAGGACTCCACCTTCTACGGCGACCTGTTCCCGCACGCCGTGCAGTGGCAGGGCGACCTCTACCTGGAGGACGGGCTGCACCGCGCGCTGCGGGCCGCCCTGCAGCAGCGGAACAACCTGCACGTCCGGGTGCTGAACCTCGATGAGCAGCCGGACGGCGACGGAGAGTTCACCGACTCGTTCAACTAGAGGCGCCGCCGGCGACGCAGCGTCGCGGTCGCGGCACCCGCCGTTCCAAAGAGGACTGACCGGGATCCGGCGTGGCATGCTCACGCCGATTTCCATGAGCCGACGCCTTGATCCCGACTTCCTCGCGCTCGTTACCGAGCACGAGGAGATGCTGCTGCGCGCCGCCAGGCTGCTCACCGGCGACTGGGACCGGGCCAGGCAACTACTGCACGACACGCTGGCCTGGGCCCACGACGGCTGGGAGGCACTGGCCGACGACGAGGTCGCGTCGCTCCGGGTCCAGCAGCGCCTGATCGCCGACTACCTCTCCAGCCAACTCGATGCCGCGCCTGACCCGGACGCCGCGGCGGCGCCCGTGCGTAGCGACCCCGACCAGGCTGGTCCGGGCGGGCGGCCGGACCGGCCAGCCGGGACGGGCCCGCGCGGCGGCACCGACTTCGACGCGACAGAGCGGATCGAGTTGCCGGGCCCGCTGGGCTCGCCGGGCTCGCCGGGGAGCGACCGCGCCGAGACTGAACGGGGCGATCCCGCCAGCCCGCCGGAGCCGGCCGGGCCGCCCGATCCGCGCAGCCGCGCCAGAACCGCACGGACGGAACGGGACGCCCCCACCAGCCCGCCGGAGGCAGCCGGGCCGCCCGATCCGCGCAGCCGCGCCAGAACCGCACGGACGGAACGGGTCGACCCGTCCAGCCCGCCGGAGCCGGCCGGGCCGCCCGATCCGCGCAGCGGTGCCAGGACCGCACGGACGGAACGGGACGCCCCCACCAGCCCGCCCGAGGCGGCCGGGCCACGCAGCGCAGCCAGAACCGCACGGACGGAACGGGTCGACCTGTTCAGCCGCCCGGCCCGGCCAGGCCCGCCCGGGCCGGGATCCGGGATCGACTTCGACCAGACCGACCGGATCGACCGGGCCGAACTGGCGGACGGGCTGTCGGACCGGCCGAGCGGACCCGGCGCCGCGGTTCCGCGTGCGGCGAGCGCGCTGCGGCCGACCGGGCCGGGGACGCCCGACCGGGCCGGCACCGGGCCGGGGACGCCCGGCCCGGCCGGCACCGGGCCGGGGACGCCCGGCCCGGCCGGCACCGGGCCGGGGACGCCCGGCCCGGCCGGCACCGGGCCGGGGACGCCCGGCCCGGCCGGCACCGGGCCGGGGACGCCCGGCCGGGGCGGCACCGGGCCGGGTGAGCCGGGGCGAGCCGGGCCGCCGGGGCGGGGTGGGTCCACTTCGGACCGTCCGGCGCTGGTCGGGTCGCTGTCCGAACTACCGGCCGAGGACCGTGCGGTCGTGGTATCCCGGTACTACCTTGGACTATCGGCGTCCGAGATCGGTGAGATCCTGGGCGTGGACGCTGGTGCGGTGGCCGCAGTGGCCGCACGCGCGTACGCAACGTTGCGGCGGGGGCAGTGACATCCGGGCCACCGTCCCAATTGGACGGTGGTGGCCGGGCGGTGGGGGGCCGATGATCGACACGTCCTGGTTCCGGGACCGGGTGGACGCCGAACTGGGCGACACGCCGGGTTCCGCCGAGGATCGACTGCAGGCGGTGACCACCCGGCTGGGTAGCCCCGCCCGGCGCCGGATCGTCGAGCTTTCCGCCGCCGGCTCGGTGCTGCTGGTCACGCTCGTGCTGGTGCTGCTGACCGCCGCGATCGGGCCGGGCCGGGCCCTGCTGGGCGGCAACTTCCCCGATCCGCCGGGTGATCCGTCGCCGGTGGGCAGCCAGCTGCCGAACCTGCCGCCGGTCACGGCGCCGGCCGGGCTGCCCAACCTGCCGTCGGACGGCGGCGGCCCGGTGCCGACCAGCTACCTCGGCGGGCCGCCGTCGGGTGGGCCGCGGCTCGGCGGCACCCCGGTCGGCACGACAGCGGGCGGCGGGCCGGGCAGCGGCCCGACCACGACTCCGCCGGCCGGCGGCCCGACGGTGACCACCGGGCCCGGCCCGACCACCCCGCCGCGCACCACGGCGACCCAGACCACGACTCCGCCGCCCCCGCCCACCACCACCGAACCGCCGCCGCCGACGTCCGACCCGCCGACGCCGACCATCACCACCACCGAACCGCCGCCGGCCGCGCCGTAACGGGTGCCGATATCGGTACCGGGCAGGATCAGTCGGCCAGGTCGCGGACGACGGCGTCGGCCAGCAGGCGGCCACGGAGGGTGAGGACGGCCCGGCCCTCGCCGTGCGACTGGCGGTCGAGCAGGCCGTAGGTGACCGCGCCGGCGGCGGCGTCCCGACCACGGACGGTCAGCTCACGCAGCGGCAGGCCCTCGCGGAGCCGGAGCCCGAGCAGCAGCCGCTCCAGCCGGCGGGCCCGGTCGTCCAGGACCTCCCGGCCGTGCGCCGGGCTGACGCCGGCGTGCAGCCGGGCCGCGTACGCCGCCGGGTGCTTCACGTTCCACCAGCGGACCCCGCCGACGTGGCTATGTGCGCCCGGGCCGACGCCCCACCAGTCGCCGCCGGTCCAGTAGAGCCGGTTGTGCCGGGACCGGGCGGCGAGACCGCGGGACCAGTTCGACACCTCGTACCAGGCGTAGCCGGCCCGGGCCAGCGTCTCGTCGGCCTGCGCGTAGCGGTCGGCGAGCAGGTCGTCGTCCGGCTCCGGCACCTCGCCGCGGGCGACCCGGCGGGCCAGCGCGGTGCCCTCCTCGACGATCAGCGAGTAGGCCGAGACGTGGTCCGGGGCGGCGGTGACGGCGGCGTTCAGCGACGCCTGCCAGTCGGACTCGGTCTCGCCCGGGGTGCCGTAGATCAGGTCCAGGTTGACGTGGCCGAAGCCGGCGCGGCGGGCGTCGGCGACCGCGGCGACCGCCCGCCCGGGGCTGTGGGTGCGGTCGAGCACCGCCAGCACGTGTGGCTGGATCGACTGCATGCCCAGCGACACCCGGGTGAAGCCGGCGTCCCGCAGCCGGCCGAGGTAGGCGGACGTGACCGACTCCGGATTCGCCTCAGTGGTCACCTCGGCGTCCGGGGCCAGGCCGAACAGGTCGGCTATCTCGCGCAGCAGCACGGTCAGGTGTGCCGCCGGCAACAGGGTCGGCGTGCCGCCGCCGAAGAACACGGTCTCGACCGGGGGCGGTTGGCCGCCGAGCCGGTGCCGGGCCAGCCGCAGCTCGAGCATGGCCGTGTCCACATAGGACGCCCGGGAGACCGCGTCCGGGCCGCTGCCCAGCTCCTCGGCGGTGTAGGTGTTGAAGTCGCAGTAGCCGCAGCGGGTCGCGCAGAACGGCACGTGCACGTAGATCCCGAACGGTCGCCGGCCCAGGGTGCGCAGTGCGGCCGGCGGCAACGTCCCGTCCCGGGGCGCCGCTTCGCCGTCCGGCAGGGTCGAAGGCACGACGTGCAGTGTTCCACCGGACACGCCCCGGCGCCGGGACGCGCCCGGAGCGCGATACTGCGGCCTGACTATCGGGAGGTTTCATGACCGTGCTGCCCCGGCGGCCCCCTTCGCTCCGCTCCGCGGCGCCCCAGCCGGCACCTGCGATGCTCACTCCGGGGGCCACCTCATGACCGTGCTGCCCCGGCGGCCCCCCTCGCTCCGCTCCGCGGCGCCGCAGCCGGCACCTGCGATGCTCACTCCGGG
This sequence comes from uncultured Actinomycetota bacterium, assembly GCA_963714145.1. Lineage (GTDB taxonomy): Bacteria > Actinomycetota > Actinomycetes > Mycobacteriales > CADCTP01 > JBBWZH01. The sequence continues at coordinate 3,453,854 of OY970235.1, forward strand.
GGCCACCTCATGACTGAACTGGTCCGGTACGGCGTGGCCCGCGGGGTTGCCACGCTGACCCTCGACTCGCCGCACAACCGCAACGCGCTGTCGCCGCGGCTGATGGCCGAGCTCGCGGCCGGGCTGCGGTCGGCGCTGGCGGACGAGGCGGTGCGGGTGGTCGTGCTGACCTCGGCGGATCGGGTGTTCTGCTCCGGCATGGACCTCAAGGCCACCGCCGCCGCCGACCCCGGCGACCTGCCGGTGACCGCCTTCCCGGACATCCTCACAACGATCCTGGACGCGCCGAAGCCGGTGGTCGCCCGGGTCGCCGGACCGGCCCGGGCCGGTGGCATCGGCCTGCTCGCGGCCTGCGACGTGGTGGTGGCGGCCCGCTCGGCGACGTTCGCGTTCACCGAGGTCCGGGTCGGCGTGGTCCCCGCGGTGATCTCGGTCACCGTGCTCCCCCGGCTGCTGCCGGCCGCGGCCCGCGAGCTGTTCCTCACCGGCGAGGTCTTCGACGGGCCCCGCGCCGCGGCGGTGGGACTGGTCAACTCGTGCGTCCCGGACGACGAGCTCGACGCCGAGCTGCGGCGCTACCTCGACCTGCTGGTCCAGGGCGCCCCGGGTGCCCTGGCCGGGACCAAGGCGCTGCTGCGGGAGCCACCGGCCGGCTCCGTCCCGGACCGGCTCGCCGCGATGGCCGAACTCTCCGCCCGCCATTTCGCCGGTGCCGAGGGCCGCGAGGGCATGGCCGCCTTTGCCGCGAAACGCCCGGCTTCCTGGGTTCCGCAGCCCTGAACCCGTCCCGCTGTCCGTCCCCGGGCCGGGCCGGCGGAGGGTGCGCGGGTCGGCGCGGCGGGCGTGGGACGCGGCGGGCGGGAGAGGCCGACGCTCCGTAGGCTGCGGGGGTGCTTGCCGCCTACGCCACCGCACCGAACATGTCCGATCCGCTGGCCGCGCTCGCCGTGGGTGACCGGCCGGAGCCGGAACCGCTGCCGGGGTGGACCACCGTCCGGGTGCTGGCCGCGTCGCTGAACCACCACGACCTGTGGACGCTGCGCGGCGTGGGGATCGGGAAGGACCGGTTCCCGATGATCCTCGGCTGCGACGCGGTCGGCGTGGACGAGAGCGGTGCCGAGGTCGTCGTCTTCGGCGTGATCGGCGACCCGGACTGGCCCGGCGACGAGGCCTCCGACCCGGGCCGGACGCTGCTGTCCGAACGGTTCCCCGGCACGTTCGCCGAGCGGGTCGCGGTGCCGCGGCGGAACCTGCTGGCCAAGCCGGCGGAGCTGAGCACCGTGCAGGCGGCGAGCCTGGGCACCGCCTGGCTGACCGCGTACCGGATGCTGTTCGTCCGGTCCGGGCTGCGGCCCGGCGACACGGTGCTGGTGCAGGGCAGCACCGGCGGGGTGTCCAGCGCGCTGATCGCGCTGGGTCGGGCGGCCGGCTACCGGGTCTGGGTGACCGGCCGGACCGAGGCGAAGCGGGCGGCCGCGGTCGAGATCGGCGCGCACCAGGCGTTCGAGGTCGGCGCCCGGCTGCCGGCCCGGGTGGACGCGGTGATGGAGACGGTCGGCGAGGCGACCTGGGCGCACTCGCTGCGGGCGGTCCGGCCCGGCGGCACGATCGTGATCTCCGGCGCGACCACCGGCCCGAACCCGCCGGCCGAGCTGAGCCGGGTGTTCTTCCGCGAGGTGTCCGTGGTCGGCTCCACCATGGGCACCCGCGCCGACCTGGCCTCGCTGCTGTCGTTCCTGGTGATCAGCGGCGTCCGCCCGGCGATCGACTCCACCCTCCCGCTCGACCGGGCCGCCGACGGCATCGGCAAACTCGCCGCCGGCGACATCACCGGCAAGATCGTCTTCACGCTGAGCTAGGCGGCCGACGCCGATAGCCGGGCCGGGCGGCATGCCGGCTCACGACGAGCCGGATCGACAGGCCACGGCCGGGCCGGGCAGCCGGCCTGCTCATAAGCCGGATTGACCGCGGCCGACGCCGATGGCCGGGCCGGGCCGCATGCCGGCTCACGACGAGCCGGATCGATGGGCGATGGCCGGGCCGGGCCGGCCCGCTCACGAGGAGCCGGACCGACCGCGGCCGACGCCGATGGCCGGGCCGAGCAACATGCCGATGGCGACGAAGCCGGCGGCGAGGGCGAGCCAGCCCGGGGTGCCGCCGTTGATCAGGGCCGCGGTGACCAGCAGCGGGCCGACGCTGTCGCGGACGCCGTTGAGCATCGAGTACGCGGCCTGGTACTCGCCCTGCGCGTCGTCCGGGGCCAGGTCGTAGGAGAGTTCCCAGCCGCCGGCGGACTGCCAGAGCTCGCCGATGGTCAGCACCGCCACGCCGGCGACCAGCAGCGCGAGCGCCACCGGGGCGGACCGGCCGGCCGCCGCGGCCAGCAGCAGGCAGGACACCGCCAGCGCCACGCCGCTGGCGCGCAGCACCCGGACCGCGCCGCGCCGGTTCCCGGCCCGCCGGGACAGCGGGACCTGCAGCAGCACGGTCAGCCCGGTGTTGATCACCAGCAGTGCGGCGATCGCCGAGCGCGGCGCGGCCGTGTGGCCGGCCACCCAGAGCGGGACGGCCACCGTCAGCACCGGCTTGTGTAGCGCGAGCAGGCCGGTGAGCGCGGTCATCGTGACGTACCGCCGGTCGGTGAGCGCGCCGAGACCGCTGCGCCGCCGGGAGCTGACCGCGACCGCGGGCAGGCTGGCCAGCGCGGCCGCGACCAGCAGGAACGAGCCGGCGTTCGCCAGCACCGCGGCCAGGTAGCCGGCCCGGCCGTCGGCGGCGAGCACCGGCGCGGCGGCGAGCGCCCCGAGCGAGAGCCCGACGTTCGCCGCGCTGCGGCAGTACGCCCGCACCCGCAGCCGCGCGTCCGGGCCGACCGCGGCGCCGAGCAGCGCGTTCCGGATCGCGTTGCCGGCCCGCTGGGCGACCGTGAACAGCACGGTGACCAGCACGAACACCGCCATCCCGGACACCGCCGCGTAGCCGGCCATCAGGCCCGCCTGGGCCAGGGTCAGCCCGACGCAGACACCGCGCAGCCCGCGCCGGTCGGCGAACCGGCCCAGCGGCACGGTCGCAACCAGCCCGGCCAACCCGCCGATCGAAAGCCCCACCCCGACCTGCGCCGCGGTCAGTCCGGCCGACCGGGTCAGGTACAGCACGCTGGTCGCCAGCCAGAGCCCGGTGCCTACCCCGTCCACCAGGTACGCGACCGCGAGCGCCCACGCCACCCGCCCGACCGGCAGGATCCGCCGCACCCGGCCACCGACCGTTCGCCGCCTCGCCACACCGCCCGCCGGAACGCCGCCAGTCGGGGCGGCGGCGCCGGCCGGGCCACCACCGGCCGGAACACCACCGGCCGGGACGCCGCTGGCCGGAGCACCACCGGCCGGAGCACCACCGGCCGGGACGCTGCTGGCCGGGACGCTGCTGGCCGGGGCGCCGGTGGCCGGGGCGCCGGTGGCCGGAGCCGCGCCGGTCCGGGCGCTTCCGGCCGGAGCGCTGCTGGCCGGGGCGCCGGGCGCGGGTGTGGTGGTGCCGGGCCGGCCGTCGGATGGCGAAGGTGGCTCGGCCGCAGGACGGCCGTTGGCCCCGTCCGGACCGTCGGCGGGCGGCTCGCTGCTCACCCTGGGGCGGCCTCGCGGGCGGCGGCGTCCCGGCGGAGCAGGTTGGCTCGGGCGCTGGCGTCGGCGGGGGCACCGCGGTCGGCCAGATGTTCGGCCAGCAGCTCGCGGTGTTCGGGGGTCTTGTTGCCGCCGTACTTGAACTTGGCCCGGACGCTGGTGACGGTCAGCTCGATACCGCGGATCGCGGGCAGCCGGCGGCGGTAGTGGTCGTGCTCCGGGTCGGGCGGCAGGTAGCCGCCGGCCGGCTCGAAGTGGCCCAGCTGGACCCGGAGGATCTCCAGCGTCTCGGCGGCGTCGGTGATCCGCACGTCGCAGCCGAGCTGGACGGTGGCGTAGTAGGAGGTAGGGATGCCGAGCTCGGGCGGGGTGCCGGGGGCGGCGCCCCAGGCGGACGGCACGTAGGTGTAGTCGCCGACGACGGTCAGCAGCGCGCGGGGCCGTTCGGCGAGCGCGGCCCAGATCGGGTTCGGTCGGGCCAGGTGCAGCCGGACGGTCCGGTCACCGTCGTAGACGAAGTGGGTGGGCACCACGATCGGCAGGTCGCGGTCGCGCCCGACGGCGATGATCTCGCCGAAGTCGTGACCGTCACGCAGCCAGTCCCGCCATTCGGCGTCGTCCAGCGGGGCGTCCCACGGGTGAACCAGCACAGGCAGATCCTCTCGATGTCGCCCACCGGCCCCCGGCGATGATCTCGCCGAAGTCGTGACCGTCACGCAGCCAGTCCCGCCATTCGGCGTCGTCCAGCGGGGCGTCCCACGGGTGAACCAGCACAGGCAGATCCTCTCGATGTCGCCCACCGGCCCCGCAGCCGCCCGGCCAGCGGGCGGCCGCGGGGGCGGCGGACGGACGCGGTCAGGGGCGCAGCCCGGCGACCAGGTCGATCGGCCGGACGGTCACCGGGAACGGCCGCGTGGCCTGCCAGGTCTCCGCGCCGCTGGCATGGCCGGCGGCCAGGTACCCACCCGGCTCAGCCAGCTCGTACGCGGTCAGCGAGGGCGCTTCCGGGTCGACGATCCAGTAGGACTGGACCCGGTGCTGCGCGTACAGCGCCTTCTTCACGCTCTGGTCGATCAGCGCCGTGCCCGGCGACCGGACCTCCACCGCCAGCAGTGGCGGCACAGCCAGCCCATCGGACGTCAGGTCGACGTAGCGGGCGACCAGCACGTCCGGCCGGACCTCGGCGCGCTCCCCCAGCCGCACCCCGAACGGCGCGACCAGCACCCGCAGCCCCGGCGGGCAGGCCGCGCGCATCGTGATCGCGAGGCTCAGCACCGCGTCCTGGTGGGCGAACCCGGGAGCGGGCGAGAGCACCACCACCCCGTCGAACATCTCAGCGAGCATCCTTCCTCCTTCATCTAGATCCTCGCCAAAAGCCTGCCCCCACCCTCCGACAACTTCGTTTCCCCCTCCACAGCCCACATCTCTATCCACAATTTCAATCCGGCACCTTGACACCCTGGACCGATTCCACCCATGGCTGCCACCGTTCCGGCAGTGCCACCTGCCTTACCCGCGGCAGCAGCGACCGGTCGCCGGCGCGCGCCCGGGCCAGCTCGGCGACGGTCACCCCGTGCGCCGGCCGGTCCAGCACGTCGATCCGGTCGCCGGCGGCGATCACCCCCGGCTCCAGCACCCGGAGGTAGGTGCCCGGCCGGGCGGCCTCGGTGAACCGGCGGATCAGGTCGGGCACGTCCCAGAAGCCGGCGAATATGGTGCACGGGATACGCGGCGTGGTCACCTGCAGCAGCGCCGTGCCTGTCCGCCAGCGCTCGCCGATGACCGCGCCGGACGCCTCGACGCCGGCCGTGGTGAGGTTCTCGCCGAACGCGCCGGGCCAGAGCTCGCGGCCGAGCTCACCGGCCCAGAACGCCGCATCCTCCTGCGAGTAGGCGTACACGGCCTGGTCGGGGCCGCCATGCAGGCTGCCGCTCTGCTGGTCGCCGGCGACCCCGAGCGTCCCGACCCGGACCGGGCCGGCGACGGCCCGCTTGTCGATCGCGGTCGTCCCCGGCTTGCCGGCCCACGGGGCGGGGACGCTCCTGGCTACGTTGACCGAGACCACCACGCCTGACACAGGACCTCCCCAGCGGCTGCGAACCCTCTCAGTGTTCCAGTCAACCGGCGGCGCCGCCCGCCGTTATCCACAGGCGAAAGTTCTATCCACAGTGTTCAGTCGCCCCATTGCCCGGCGCTGCCGCACCGGCGAATGTGGCTCCCGTGACGCCTTACCTACCTGCGCGCCGATTCGTCCGAAGTAGACAGTGCCGAGATGAACGCCTCCTGCGGCACCTCCACCCGGCCCACCATCTTCATGCGCTTCTTGCCTTCCTTCTGCTTCTCCAGCAGCTTGCGCTTGCGGGTGATGTCCCCGCCGTAGCACTTGGCCAGCACGTCCTTGCGCAGCGCCCGGATGTTCTCCCGGGCGATCACCCGCGACCCGACGGTCGCCTGGATCGGCACCTCGAACTGCTGCCGCGGGATCAGCTCGCGCAGCCGTTGGGTCATCGAAACGCCGTACGCGTAGGCCTTGTCCTTGTGCACGATGGCGCTGAACGCGTCGACGGTCTCGCCCTGCAGCAGGATGTCCACTTTGACCAGCTCGGCCTGCTGCTCGCCGGCCGTCTCGTAGTCGAGCGAGGCGTAGCCGCGAGTGCGCGACTTCAACGCGTCGAAGAAGTCGAAGATGATCTCTGCCAGCGGCATCGTGTAGCGCAGCTCGACCCGCGACTCGGAGAGGTAGTCCATCCCGCCGAGCAGCCCCCGGCGCGACTGGCACAGCTCCATGATCGTGCCGATGTACTCGCTCGGCGCGATGATCATCGCCTTGACCACCGGCTCGTACACCCCGGCGATCTTGCCGCTGGGCCAGTCGCTCGGGTTGGTCACGATGAACTCCTCGCCGGTCTCCTGCACCACCCGGTAGACCACGTTCGGCGCGGTGGAGATCAGGTCCAGGTTCGACTCGCGCTCCAGCCGCTCGCGCACGATCTCCAGGTGCAGCAGGCCGAGGAAGCCGCACCGGAAACCGAAACCCAGCGCCGTGGACGTCTCCGGCTCGTACACCAGCGACGCGTCGTTGAGTTGCAGCTTGTCCAGCGAGTCGCGGAGCAGCGGGTACTCGGAGCCGTCGATCGGGTAGAGGCCGGAGTAGACCATCGGCTTGGGGTCGCGGTAGCCGCCCAGCGCCTCGGCGGCCGGATGGGCGGCGTCGGTCACCGTGTCGCCGACCCGGGAATGCCGGACATCCTTCACGCCGGTGATCAGGTAGCCCACCTCGCCCACGCCGAGGCCGGCGGTCGGCTTCGGGTCCGGCGAGATGACGCCGACCTCCAGCAGCTCGTGGGTCGCCCTGGTGGCCATCATCCGCAGCCGCTGCCGGCCGCCGATCCAGCCGTCGATCACCCGGACGTAGGTGACCACGCCGCGGTACGTGTCGTAGACCGAGTCGAAGATCAGCGCGCGGGCCGGCGCGTCCGGGTCACCGACCGGGGCCGGCACGTCCCGGACGATCACGTCGAGCAGGTCGGTCACGCCCAGCCCGGTCTTCGCGCTGACCCGCAGCACGTCACCCGGCTCGCAGCCGATGATGTGCGCGATCTCCGCGGCGTACTTGTCCGGCTGGGCGGCCGGCAGATCGATCTTGTTCAGCACCGGGATCACGTGCAGGTCGTTCTCCAGCGCCAGGTACAGGTTCGCCAGCGTCTGCGCCTCGATCCCCTGCGCTGCGTCGACCAGCAGCACGGCGCCCTCGCAGGCGGCCAGCGAGCGCGACACCTCGTAGCTGAAGTCCACGTGGCCGGGGGTGTCGATGAGGTTCAGCACGTACTCGCCGCCGTCGACGCCGGACCGCCAGGGCAGCCGCACGTTCTGCGCCTTGATCGTGATGCCGCGCTCGCGCTCGATGTCCATCCGGTCGAGGTACTGGGCCCGCATCTGCCGCCCGGCCACGACGCCGGTGACCTCCAGCATCCGGTCGGCCAGCGTCGATTTGCCATGGTCGATGTGGGCGATGATGCAGAAGTTGCGGATCTGCCGGGGGTCCGTACGCCCGGTGGGAGGCTGGGTCACTGGGTCCACTTCGTCAGCCGGCGGATTTCTCGCTGTCTATCGTCCCATGCGGCCCGGGCCGGCCCGCGCAGCCCGGTCGGCAGCCGCGACGGCGCCGGCCCGGCGGGTACCGGGCCGGCCGCCGCCGGGCCGTCACCAGCTGGTGGGCTTGCCCGCGGTGTAGAGCCAGACCTGGAAGAAGTGCCGCAGGTGCTGGCCGGAGATCTGCTCGGCCAGCGCGATGAGGTCGCCGGTGTCCGCGTTGCCGTAGCGGTGCCGCTGCACCCAGGTCGGCAGCAGCCGGAAGAACGCCCGGTCGCCGATCTTCACCCGCAGCGCGTGCAGCGTCATCGCACCCCGGTCGTAGACCGAGCCGGTGAACAGGTTCGCCGGGCCACCCGGGTCGCCGGACGGCGGGTTCCAGAAGTCGGTCTCGGTCGCCGGGGTGGCGTAGTCGGCGTCGAAGTTCTGCTGCGCGGTGTCGCCGCCGGTGTGTTCGCTCCACAGCCACTCCGCGTAGGTCGCGAAGCCCTCGTTGAGCCAGATGTCCTGCCACCGCTTCGGCGTGACCGCGTCACCGAACCACTGGTGCGCCAGCTCGTGCACGAGCGTGCCGACCCGGGGCGCCCGGTCAAAGTTGGGCTTGGTCTGCGACTCCAGCGCATATCCGACGAACCGGGCATGATCCACGATCGCGCCGACCGTCTCGAACGGGTAGCGGCCGAACACCGACTGCTCGAACGCGATGATCTCCGGGATCCGGGCGACGGTCGCCTGCGCCGCCGACTCCTGCGGGTCGACCGCGGTGTAGACCGGGATACCGTCCGCGGTCCGGCCGGTGGTCACGGTGAACTTGCCGAGCGTGATCGTGGCGAGGTAGCTGGCCATCGGCCGGCTCTCCCGCCAGACGAACGTGGCCTTGCCGCCGCGGGTCGACTGGGCCAGCAGCCGGCCGTTGCCGACCGCGGTGAGCCCGGCCGGCACGGTCATCCGGATCGTGTAGGTCGCCTTGTCCGACGGGTGGTCGCTGACCGGGAACCAGGACGGGGCGCCCTGCGGCTCGTTCACCACGAACGCGCCGTCATCGGTCGGGATCCAGCCGTCCAGCGAGTCATCGGGGTCGATGACCGTCTCCGGCACACCGCCGTACCGCACCACGACCAGGAACGGCAGGCCGCGACGCAGTTCCCGGGCCGGCGTGATGACCAGCTCCTGACCGGACCGCGCGGTACGGGCCGGGCGGCCGTTCACGGTGACACCGCTGACCGCGAGCGCGCGCAGGTCCAGGTCGAACCGGGACAGCGACCGGGTCGCCGTGGCCAGGATCACCGCGGTGCCGTCCAGCCGCTTCGTGGCCGGGTCGTAGGCCAGGTCGAGGCTGTAGTCGGCGACGTCGAAGCCGCCGTTGCCGGCGTCCGGGAAGTACGGGTCGCCGGCGCCGGGGGCGCCCGGAGCGGCGCCGCCGCTGGCGCCGGCAGGGCTGGCCACCAACGTCGCGGCGAGCGCGGCCGCGAGCACGATCGCACCGGCCCTGACGCGTTTTCCTGCCATTTCCGCCTCCTGGGGGCACCGGGTGGGCCCGGCCCGCCTAGCCGGCCGCCCTGGGTCACCATGCCGGGGCGGCCGGGCGGGCGCAACGCGGGCGGTGCCGGGATGGTCTGCCGTCGCGGCGCCCTGGCCCGCGGCCGGGCCGGCTCAGCGCAGCCGGGTGATCTCCACCGTCACGCCCTGCCCGGTGCTCGGCGGCCCGGCGTAGACGCCCTTCAGCGGCGGCACGTCGCCGTAGTCGCGGCCGCGGCCGACCACCACGTGCCGCTCGCCGACCGGCACGCCGTTGGTCGGGTCGAAGCCGGTCCAGCCGCCGACCCACCACTCGACCCAGGCGTGGCTCTGCCCGACCACCGGTCTCGCCCGATCGCCGCGTCCGGCGTCGGGTGCAGGTAGCCGGAGACGTACCGGGCCGGCATGCCCATCGCGCGCAGCAGCCCGACGGTGAGGTGGCTGATGTCCTGGCAGACGCCCTTGCGCTGCCTGCCAGGCCTCCTGCGCGTCGGTCTGCACGCCGGTCGCCCCGGGCACGTACTCGACCTCGTCGCGGACCCAGTCGCAGACGGCCCGGGCGGCCGTCGCGCGGGTCAGCCGCGGCGGCCCGCAGCGCGGCGGCGATGCTCCGGCAGCTCCGGCGTCGAGCGCGGTGCGCGTGGTCGGCAGCAGCAGCTCGTACCAGCGGTCGACGGCCACCTCGGGGCGGTCCAGGGCGGCCCAGTCGGCCGGCTCGGCCAGGCACCGGCGCGGGCAGCGTCTCCACCACGGCGGTCGCGGTCACGGTCAGCGCGCTCGTGCGGGCCGTGCACGTCGAACGCGGTGACCTGCGGTGCCCCAGTAGTCCTCGTACCGGTAGGTGCGCGCCGGCGGCCGCACCTCGACCTGGCGCGTCCAGCATGGTCTGCCGCGGCTCGGTGCGCGGGCGTCATCCGGGCCTCGTTGTAGGACGACGCCGACCGCGCCGGCGTAGCTCGAACCCGGTGCGGTGCTGGATCCGCAGCCGCCAGCCGGTGCCCTTGCCGGCTCCGATCGCCGCCGGCCGGCGCACCGCCGGCCGGATCGGTCACGCCACGGCCTCGTGCGCCCAGGTCGACCGCCGCGGTCTGCCGGAAGTAGCGGCGGGAGACCGCGTCGTTGACCTGCGAGCAGGTCGCGCTCGCAGGCCGGCCAGCACCGCCGGCAGGTCGTCGAGCAGCTCGTCGGCGCCGCGGAACTCCAGGTCGGTGCGGGCCCGGCCGACGATGCGGCTGCGCGTCGGTCGCGACCCCGGCCCGGCCCGCCGGCAGGCCCGAGCCGGCTCCAGGTCGGCCAGGCAGCGACTCGGCGGTGGACAGCGCGTGCGAACACCGAGCGCGGGAACAGCCGGTCCAGCAGCAGGAACTCGGCGGCGTGCCGGTCGTCCAGCGCGCCCCGGTACGTGCGCAGGAACGTCTCCTACGCGCCGCAGGAGCGCAGCAGGGTCAGCCAGGACGGGATGCTGCCGCCGGCCCGCTCGTGCGTGCGACAGCAGCCGCGCGGTCATGTCGACCCGCTCGAGGCTGCGGCCGAGCACCAGGAACAGCCAGCCGTCGTCGCGGCTCATCGTGGCGTCGGCCAGCCCGGCCAGCACCGCGCACCGCTCCCGCACCCAGCGGAAGAACGCGTGCACGCCGCTGCTGCTCCGACGCGTGCGCCGCGCGTCCGGCAGGCGTGCCAGGTGGCGTTGAGGCACTCCCACATCTCCGACGGAGATGGTCTCCCGGGCGCCGCGGGCGTTCTCCCGGGCCGCGGCCAGCGCGCCGGCGACCGAGCTGGGGTTGCGCTCGTCGAGGCCGAGCAGCTCGAGCACCCGGGCCGCGGTGAACGGCCGTCGTCGGCGGTCGGCATGCCCATGACCGCGAGCAGCGACCGGCAGGCCGCGTCCTCGTCGACCCACGGGTCCTCCAGCAGCCGGTGCAGGTGCACGTCGAGGATCCGGGCGGTGTCCTCGGCCCGCTCGACGTACCGGCCGATCCAGAACAGCGACTCGGCGATCCGGCTCAGCATCGCGTACCCTCCCTGCTGCTGCTGTTGCTGCTGCTGTTGCGGCGGCCATCGCGCCGCTGGCCGGGCCCGGGGTCCGGGCGCGCGGCCGCGGGCACGCGCGCCTCGGTCGGGGCGTCGGCCGGGTCGCGGCCCGTCGGACGGCGCGGTCGTGCGTCGTCGGCGAGCACCCAGGTGTCCTTGGAGCCGCCGCCCTGGCTGGAGTTGACCACCAGCGCGCCCTCGGGCAGCGCGACCCGGGTCAGGCCGCCGGGCAGCACCCAGATCTGCTCGCCGTCGTTGACCGCGAACGGCCGCAGGTCGACGTGGCGGCGGCGCAGCCGGTCGCCGATCAGCGTCGGCACCGTGGACAGCGCCACCTCCCGCTGGGCGATCCAGCCGCGCGGGTCGGCGGCGACCGCGGTCCGCAGCGCGGCCAGCTCGCGCGTCGGTGGCCTGCGGGCCGATCACGATGCCCGCGCCGCCGGAGCCGTCGACCGGCTTGAGCACCAGCTCGTCGAGGTGGTCCAGCACGTGCGCGAGCACGTCCGGGTCGTCCAGCCGGTAGGTCTCGACGTTGCGGCAGCAGCGGCTCCTCGTCGAGGTAGTACCGGATCAGGTCCGGGCACGTAGGTGTAGAGCAGCTTGTCGTCGGCGACGCCGTTGCCGACCGCGTTGGCGATCGTGACGTTGCCGGCGCGGGCCGCGTTGAGCAGCCCGGCGCAGCCGATCACCGAGTCGGCCCGGAAGTGCAGCGGGTCGAGGAAGTCGTCGTCGATCCGCCGGTAGATGACGTCGCACCCGCTGCTCGCCGGCGGTGGTGCGCATCGCGCACCCGGTTGCCGGACGCAGACCAGGTCGCGGCCCTCGACCAGCTCGACGCCCATCTCCCGGGCCAGCAGCGCGTGCTCGAAGTAGGCGGAGTTGTGCACGCCCGGGGTGAGCACGACGACGGTCGGGTCGGCGACCCCGGCCGGGGCGGCGGCGCGCAGCGCGCGCCAGCAGCCGGGCCGGGTAGTCCTCGACCGGCCGGATCCGGTGTGGCGGCGAACGACCTCGGGCAGCACCTGCGCCATCGCCCGCCGGTTCTCGATCACGTAGCTGACCCCGGACGGGATGCGGACGTTGTCCTCCAGCACCCGGAACTCGCCCGGCCTCGTCGCGGATCAGGTCGACGCCGGCGACGTGCACCCGGACCCCGTTCGGCGGCTCGATGCCCGGCCGCCTCCCGGTGGAAGTGCGCGCTGGTGGCGACCAGCCGGCGCGGCACGACGCCGTCGGCGAAGCACCTGGCCGGCGCCGTACACGTCGGCCAGGAACGCCTCCAGCGCCCGGACCCGCTGCGCGACGCCGGCTTCGATCTTGGCCCACTCGGCGGCGTCGATGATCCGCGGCACGAGGTCCAGCGGGAACGGCCGCTCCACGCCCTTGAGCGCGAACGTGACGCCCTGGTCGAGGAAGGCGCGGGCCAGCACGTCGGCCCGCACGCCGCAGGTCGGCGCTGGACAGCGGCTGCAGCGTCGCGTAGCAGCGCCTCGTAGGACGGGCGGGTCAGGCCGGGCTCGCGCGAACATCTCGTCCCACGCCGGGGCCGAGGTGGTAGTCCTCGAACAGGTCCGCCATGCCGGCGCCTACCCGCTGCCCCGCCTGCATGTACCCACCTCGCCACACTATGTGCCGGCTGTTTCCACGGCATTTCGGCGATCCGACTGCCGGGCCCGGCGCCGGCGCGGCTCCGGTCCGATGTGGACAGTACGGTCCGGGGGCGCCGGGGGTGATCGAATCGTCCCGGCGACGGCGAGACCGGCCGAGACCCTCACCCGGCCGACCCAGCACGGGCGAACCGATCCTGGTACCCTGACCCCTCGCGCTGGCGTGCCGGTGCAGCACGCCCCACGATCCGACGACAAACCCGAGGCTTACGCGTGGCGAACATCAAGTCCCAGCTCAAGCGCATCAAGACGAACGAGAAGGCCCGGCTGCGCAACAAGTCGGTCAAGTCCTCGTTGAAGACGGCTGTCCGCCGCTTCCGCGAGGCCTCTGACGCCGGCAACCGCGACGATGCCCTCGTCGCCATGCAGCAGGCGTCTCGCCAGCTCGACAAGGCCGTGAGCAAGGGCGTTATCCACGCGAACCAGGCGGCGAACAAGAAGTCCGCCATGGCCCACCGCGCCAACGCCCTCTAACTAACCTCCGCTCGAGCACCGAGCCGTCCGAGCCCACCCGCTCGGGCGGCTTCTTGCTGCCCGGATCGCCCGGATCCGGGCTAGCGAGCGGCGCGGGCGGCGGCGATGCCGCGGATGGCGGCTTCCAGGGCGTAGGACGGGTCGGCCGCGACACCCTTGACGCCGGCGTTCAGGTCGGCGACCAGCCGCATGGCCTGGGCCAGCCCCGGCTCGGTCCAGCCGCGGGACTGGGACTGGGCCCGCTTGACCTTCCATGGCGGCATGCCCAGCGACGTCGCCAGCGTGTACGGGTTCGCCCGGCCGGCCGAGCTGACCCGGGCGACGGAGCGGACCCCGTCGGCCAGCGCGTCCGCGACCAGCACGTGCGCCACGCCGACCGCCAGCGCCCAGCGCAGTGCCTCCAGCGCGCCGGGGACATCGCCGACCACGGCACGGTCGGCCACGGCGAATCCGGTCACCTCGGCGCGGCCGCGGTGGTACCGGGCCACCGCCGCGCCGTCGACGCGACCGCCGGTGTCGGCGACCAGCTGCGAACAGGCCGTGGACAGCTCGCGCAGGTCGGTGCCGACCGCGTCGAGCAGGATCGCGACCGCGTCCGGCGATATCGCCCCACCGACCCGGGCGATCTCGGCCCGGACGAACGCCTGCCGCTCCTCGGCCCGGGTGATCTTCGGGCACTCGGTCACCGCCGCTCCGGCGCCGCGCAGCAGTTCCAGCAGGGCCTTCCCGCGGGCGCCGCCGGAGTGCACGACGACCAGCCGCACCTCCTCGGACAGGTCCGCCAGGTGGGCCTTCAGCGCGTCCAGCAGCTCGGTCTTGATCTCCTGGGCGCCGCGCAGCACGACCACCCGCCGGTCGCCGAACAGCGACGGGCTGAGCAGGTCGTACAGATCGCCGGGGGTGACCTCGGCCACGGTCAGATCGCGCACGTCGCACTCCGGGTCACGGGCCCGGGCCGCGGCGACCACCTCGGCCACCGCCCGCGAGACCAGCAACTCCTCGTCGCCCACTACCAGCCGCAACGGCGAATCAGACGGGTCGGCCACGCCCCAATCCTGGCACGCCGCCCCGACACCCGACGCCCGGGACACCGCGCGCCGCGCCCCCACTCCGGGCCGCACCACCGCCGCTGCCGCGCATCCCACCGGCGACCAACGCGGCGCGGCGCCCGGCCGCGGCCGGTCAGGGCGGCGGGTGGGAGCGGGTGACGGCGAACAGCCGGCCGGCGTCGTCGCAGACGGCTATGTCGCCGCTCTGGTCGGTCCGCAGCGTACGGGCGCCGAGGCGGGTCAGCTCGGCCAGCAGGGCCGGCGCGGGGTGGCCGTAGTCGTTGCCCCGGCCCACCGAGATCACGGCCAGCGCCGGATGCACCCGGGCCAGGAAGGCCGGGCTCTGCCAGGCGGAGCCGTGATGCGGCGTCTTGAGCACGTCGGCGCTCAGATCGGTGCCACCGCGCAGCATGGCGTCCTGCGCCTCGACCTCGGCGTCGCCGGTCAGCAGGATCGTGTGGCCGCGGTCGCGCACGCGCAGCACCACGGAGGAGTTGTTCGGGTCCGAGCGGGTGCCGTGCGCCGCCGCGCGGGGCGCGACCACCTCCAGCCGAATGCCGGCGACCTCGCGGGCCTCCCCCACCGCGGCGGTCCACAGTGGAAGGTGCGCACCGCCGGCGGCGTCCCGGACGGACCGCCAGGCCGAGGCGGGTTCGCGCAGCGGGCCGACCTCGATCGCGCCGACCGCGCGGCGGCGCAGCACCCCGGACAGGCCACCGACGTGGTCGGCGTGCAGGTGGGTGAGCACCAGCAGCGGGACCTGCCGGACGCCGAGCCGGCGCAGGCAGGCGTCCACAGCGACCGGATCGGGGCCGGCATCGACCACCACGGCGGCGCCCGGGCCGGCGTTCAGCACCAGCGCGTCACCCTGGCCGACGTCGCAGGCGACCAGCAGCCAGCCGCGCGGCGGCCAGCCCGGATGCACCACGCCGGCCGGCAACCCGACGACCACGATGCCGGTCACCGCGGCGAGGGTGACCCGGCGGACGGCCCGCAGCCGGGCCAGCCAGACCGCCACCGCCAGCGCGCCGAGCAGGGTCAGGCCGCCGACCAGCCCGGCCGGCCAGGGCAGCTGCGCGCCGGGCACCCGCGCGCCGCGCTCGGCGACCAGGACGATCCAGCCGACCGGCAGGCCGGCCACCCGGGCCAGCAGCCTGGCCAGCCGGTGCGAGACCGGCGCCACCAGCGCGATCAGCACACCGAGCACGGTGGCGGGCGCCACCGCGGGCTCGGCCAGCAGGTTCGCCGGGATCGCGACCAGGCTCAGCGTCCCGCTCAGGCCGGCGATCAGCGGCGCGGTGGCCAGGTGCGCGACGGCGGGCACCGCGACCGCCTCGGCGATGCCGCGCGGCACGCCGCGTAGCCGCAGCCGGCGGGCGAAACCCGGGGCCAGCAGCAACAGGGCGGCGGTCGCCGCGACCGACAGCGCGAAGCCGGGATCGCCGGCCAGCGACGGCACCGCCAGCAGCAGGACCAGCACGGTCAGGGCCAGGCTCGGCACCGCCGCCCGGGGTCGGCCGGCGGCGAGCGCGATCAGCGCGATACCGCCCATCACGGCCGCCCGCAGCACGCTCGGCGACGGCCGGGCCAGCACCACGAACCCGGCGAGCGCGAGCCCGCCGCCGACCGCCGCCGTGCGCGGGCCGGCCGTCGCCGCCCGCAGCAGGAGCAGCACCGACCCGGCCACGATCGCGACGTTGGTGCCGCTGACCGCGACCAGGTGGGTCAGGCCGGTCGTCTTGAAGGACTCCACCAGCACCGGGTCGAGGCCGGAGCGGTCGCCGACGACGAGGCCGGGTAGCAGCCCGCGCGGGCCGTCCGGGAGCACCGCGGCCGCCTCGCGGAGGCCGTCCCGCAGGTGCCCGGCCGCGCGCTGCGGCAGGGACGGGCCGCCGCGCAGCTCGGGCGGCCCGCGGATCGTGAGCACGGCGGCGGTGAGGTCGCCGCGCCGCGGCGGGGTGAGCCGACCGTCCGCCCGCAGATGCTGGCTCGGCAACAGGCCCTGCCAGCCGGTGCTGGGCGCCAGCACCAGCACCCGGGCGGAGCCGCGCCAGGCCGCGGCACCGGCGGCCACCCGTTCGACCCGGGCCGGCACCGCAACCCGGTCGGAGCCGCCGGGCAGCGGGCGCGGGTCGTCGGTGACCACCAGGTCGGCCACCACCGCGGCCCGTTCGGTGGCCAGCCGGGCGACCGGCGATGAGTCACGGGCCTGCACCCGGACCGCCGTCGCGATGGCGGCCGCCGCCGCGCAGCCGAGCAGCAACGCGACCGCCGGCGCCCAGCGGCGGGTGCCGGCGAGCAACAGCGCGCCGGACGCCGCCGCCAGCAGGCCGCCGAGGAGAAACCCGCCCAGCGACGGGGCGGCCAGTACGGCGAGCGTGGTCAGCCAGGCGGCGAGCGCACCCGCGGCCAACCGGAGATCCACCGGCGGCGCCGGCTCAGCACCGGCCGGCTGGGCACCGGCCAGCTGGGCGGCGGCCGGCTGGGCGCCAGCCCGCTGGGCGCCACGCGACCGGGCCACCTCAGACCGTCACCTTGTCGCGCAGTTCGCCGAATTTGCTGTCGCCGATTCCATCGACGTCGCGCAACTGGTCGACCGACTCGAACCGGCCGCCGTGCGCGGCGCGGTAGTCGACGATCCGCTGCGCCAGCACCGGGCCGACGCCGGGCAGTGCGTCGAGTTGCTCGACCGTCGCGGCGTTCAGGTCCAGCGGACCACCGGACTGTCCACCTGGGACAGCCGAGCCGTCGCCGGCCGGCACCGCCGGAGCGGGCGGCGGACCGCCGACGAAGATCAGCTCACCGTCGGCGACCCGGCGGGCGAGGTTCAACGCCCCGAGATCGACGCCTGGTAGCGGGCCGCCGGCCGCGCGGACCGCGTCGATCACGCGCGCCCCGGCCGGCAGGCTGACCACGCCCGGCCGGCGCACCTTCCCGCTGACCGCGACGACCAGCCGGGCCTGGCCGGCCACCGGCGACGGCCCGCCCGCACCGGCCGGCCCGCCCGGACCGGCCGGGATGCCCGCCCGCACGACCGGCGGTGCGGTCACCGGCACCGCCGCCGGCCGCGACCGCCAGGTCACGAAACCGACCACCGCCGCCGCGACCAGCGCCACAACCACCAGCGAGACCGCACCGCGCCGCCCCGGGTCCAGCCGTGCCCCCAGCAGTGACTCCGGCACCAGCCCCGCCAGTCGCGCCCGCACGCCGGGACCAGCGCCGCCCCCAGCCGGCACCTCATCCGGCCGTGCATGCCGCCCGTATCCCGACGCGGCGCCGGCGGCATCCGCGCCATCCAGCGTCGACCCGGCACCCGCCGACGCCCGCTCGCGCCACGGCGTGGCGCCGCCGGCATCGGCGCCGGGACCGGCCGGCCAGCGTTCGGGCAGCCGGGTCGGTGCGTGCGCCAGGACGGTGGGCCAGTCAAGGTCGGCCGGGGCGGCAGCGGGCAGCGGGACGGCCGGGGCGGGCCGGAAAGCGCCAGGCGGCGGGCCGCCGGGCGACCTGGCGGCGGGACGCAGCTGATCCAGGAGCGTGTCGTCGGGCAGCCAGGCGGGGGCGGCGGGGCGGCGCAGCGCGGCGAGGCGGGCTTCAGCCTCGGCTACCTGCGCGGCGCTGCGGCGGCGGAACGGGAGGGTCGGCACGACACCGACGCTAGGCAGCCGCGGCCGGCCGGAGCAGCCCCGCGGGCAATCTGTGGACGACGGTTCAGCCTGTGGACAAGCGTTTGTGCTAGGCGGAATCCTGCGCTAGGAGACGGTTCAGCCCCGGTCGGGCGAGGGGGCCGACCGGGGCTGGACGCGACAGCTAGCTGGCGAGCGGGACGTACGAGACCCAGGCGGTCTCGATGACGCGGTCGCCGGTCTCGATCCGCAGCCGCACCGGGCCGGGGGGCACCGGGTCGATCCGGAACCGGCCCAGATCGTCGGCGGCAACTATGGCACCCGACTGCGGCGTGGAGCCGAAGCGGTGCACGATGACCGTCGCCGGCGTCGGTGGCATCAGCTGGCCGACCAACACCGGGCGGCCGCGCTCGGCGCTGATCTCGACCTCCACCGCCAGCCCATCGTCCTCGGCGAATTCGGTGCCGAAGCCGAGCAGCCGCGGCCCGGTGCCGGGCTCGCTGCCGTCGCGGATCCCGGCCAGCACCTCCCGGTCGGCCAGCGAGTCGTAGGCCAGCTCGGCCAGGTCGGCGTCGATCGTCCGCCAGCTGAACGCCATCCGGGCCTGCTCGAACAGCCCCGGGTCCGGCGGGTCGAGCTCGGTGAACAGCGTCCGTAGCTCGGCGAGGAGTTCGTCGTCCCGCACCGCGATCACCGCCGCCCGTCCTTCGACGCCCGCGCCGCCGGCGCAACGCCGGCAACCTGGCCAACCCCCACCTCAAGCAGCTCCGACAGCCGGACCAGGTGCCGGCTCGAGCCCGGCCGGGTCGAGGCCGGCTCGGTCGGGCCCGGCTGGGCCGAGCCAACGACCGCGTCCGCCGGCACGTCGGCCAGCAGCCGCAGCAGCTGCTCGCAGCCGGCCGAGAGGCGGGCGATCGCGGCGTGCAGCTCGCGCCGCCGGCCCGGGTGCGAACGCTGGTCGACGGACGCCATCGCGGCGAGGTCGGCTACCCGGCGCTGCCGGCTGCGCGGAGCCCGGAATGACTCCTGCCTGGTCACGAGCACCGCCTGCGCTCGGCGGGCCGTCGGCCAGCTATCGGGACGCAGGCCCCGCCCCATCCTGGGTTGCATTGAGTCATCGTCAAACCCCCGCCATCGTCGTTGTCCGTTATCGCTAGGTCCTACGCCGCCAGGTCATCCCGCGTTCACCAGAACGCCGAGATCGGGCAGCCGGTACTTGTTCCAGTCGCGCAGCAACCGGTTGGTCGCCTCCGCGGCGCTGACCTGCCACGACCACGCGGCCGCCACGATCGCAGCGGACACCGCGGGGGTCGCGAACGAGGTGCCACTCCAGCGCGCGTACCCGGGGAACCGGGCCGGTATCGGCTGGGTCGACCAGGGGTGCGGCGCCAGGTTGACCTGGGGCAACTCGCCCGCGCTCTCGTCGAAGAAGGTGCTCACCACATCTACCCCCACGGCGCAGGCGTCAACCCAGGGGCCGTAGTTGCTGAACCCGGCCGGGCCGTGCGCGTCGACCGCGCCGACGCCGATCACCTGCGGCAGCGCCGCCGGGAAGAACGGCCGCCAGGACGAGTTGTTGCCGGCCGCCGCGACGATCACCGTGCCGGACCGGACCAGCGGGCCGAGCGCGCTGGTGAGTGTCGCGGATGGACGGTCGCGCCGGGTGTAGCCGCCGAGCGAGAGGTTGAGCACGTCCAGGGTGAGGCCGGCGTCGGCGACCGCGGCCCGCAGCCGGCCGATCCCGCGCACCAGCCCGTGGATGTCGCCCTCGCCGGTGGCCTTGAGCACCCGCCCGACGGCGAGCCGGGCCCCGGGGGCGATCTTGCGGACGACGCCGGAGACGAACGTGCCGTGCCCGCCCTGCCGGTCCAGGCAGAGCGCGTTGGCCGCCTCCGCCGGACGGTCCTCATCGGACTTGCCGGTGACGAAGAACCGGCCGTTCAACATGACGTGCGGGGGGCCGCCGGCGGCGCCGATGATCCCGGTGTCCAGCACACCGACGGTGAAGCCCTTGCCGACCGGCGTGTCCGGCCAGAGCGGGGCCGGCTGGGCGCTCGGCTCGGCGACCGTGGCCGGACCGCCCATCACCGCCTGGCTGCCCAGGTAGACGTAGTTCAGCTCGACCGACGCGGTCGGGAACCGCTCCTCGATCTCCTCCAGCACCGCGATGGTCTGCTGCGCGGCCCGGCCGGCGCGGTCCTGCAGCAGGTCGCGCCGGTCGACACCGTTGAGGTCGAAAATCAGGACACCCTCGGTCGGGGTGACCGGATCGTCATTGATCGTCCGGACCTTGGCGACCCGGTTGAGGTACTCGCGCAGCCCGGGCACCTGGTCCAGATCGGCGGCCAGGACGAACAGCTCGCCGGCGCGGAACAGGTAGTCGCCTGCGGGCGACATCGCCACGTCCGGCGGCAGGTCCGAGCCGAACCTGGGCACGGCCGGTGCGTTCGGCCGGTGCTCGGGTGGGAGTGAGGTCATCCGGTGTCCTCCTGGTCGCTGTTCCTCGTTTGTGTAGAGACACGCCGCCCGGCGGTGATACGTGTGGTCCGAATGGGCGGTGGCTCCCCCCGCTGCCGTAGCATCATCGGCCGTGCGCAGGCGGACCGTGCTGCGACCCTCCGCAGCGCCCCGGCTGATTGCTGAATCACCGCTGGCCCGGGCCGAGTTCGCGGTCACTCTGACCCTGTCCGAGCCACGGCGGGCGCTTCGTACCGCCGACGGATTAGACCGTTCGGCCGATCTGGAAGTCCGCGCGGTGGCACAGCGGGCCATTGGGCTGGCGCTGGCCGAACTGCACCGCCCGACCGAGGCACTACGTCGACTGCAGGCCGCGGTCCGGTCGGCGAACCGGGCCGATTTGCCCGAACGGGCGGGCGAGGCACGGATGAGTGCCGCCTTCGTGTTGTTCACGATGGGTCGTACCCGGGACGCGCTGCGTGAGGCGGACCGGGCGGCGCTGCTGCTGCATGGCCCGGCGCTGGACCGGTTGCGCGCCCAGCGCGGCACCATCCGCAACCGGCTCGGGCAGACCGAGGCGGCGCTGGCCGAGTACGCCGCCGCGCTGCCCGGCCTGGTCCGCGCCCGGGACCGGCTCTGGGAGGCCCGGCTGCGCAACAACCGGGCCGTCCTCTACACCGAGCGCAACGACCTGCGCGCCGCCAGCCGGGACCTGCTGCGCGCCCGCCAGCTGTTCCAGGACCTGGAGATGCCGTACGCGCTGGCCCAGATCGAGCACAACCTGGGCTTCCTGGCCGCCCGGTCCGGCGCCGCGGTCGCGGCGCTGGACTGGTATGCCCGGGCGGAGGCCGGCTACCGGGCGGCCGGCGTGCCGACCACCCGCATCTCGACCAACCGGGCCGAGCTGCTGCTCGCGCTGCGGCTGCCGGACGACGCGGCCGCCGCCGCCCGGGACGCGGTCGCGGCCAGCGAGTCGGCCCGGCGCGGCAGCGACCTGGCCGAGGCCCGGCTGGTGCTGGCCGAGGCCGCGCTGCTGGCCGGGGACGCCGCGGTCGCCGAGGAGTCCGCCAGCGAGGCGCTGCGCTCGTTCCGCCGGCAGCGGCGCGGGTCCTGGGCGCTGGTCGCCCGCTGGGTCCGGCTGCGCGCCCGCGCCACCGAGCTGACCACCCCCACCCCGGCCACACCGGCGCAACCGGCGGCGCCCGACCGGCCGGGCGCGTCGGCGGTCCGCGGTGGACCGCCGCAGGCCATGATCCCGGCCACCGGACGGCGCCGGACCGGGCCGGACGGCCCGCCGGCCGAACCGGCCGACCCCGCGGCCGAGCCGGACGGCACACCCCCCGGGCCGGACGGCACGCCGGGGCCGGCCGGCACGCCAGCCGGGCCGAACGGCACAACCTGGCCGGACGGCACGCCAGCCGAGCCGGGCGGCACAACCGGGCCGGACGGCACGCCAGCCGGACCGGACGACACAGCCGGGCCGGACGGCACGCCAGCCGGGCCCGACGGCACAGCCGGGCCGGACCGGCGGCTGCTGGCGGAGTGCCGGCGGTTGGCCGACCAACTGGCCGCCGCGCGCTGGGACGCGGCCGCGATGGACGCGCGGATCCTGGCCGCGCAGCTCGCCGGGTGGCAGCGCCGGCCGCAGCTGGCCCGGTCCCTGCTCGCGGCCGCGGCCAGCCCGGGGCGGCGGCAGCCGGCACTGACCAGGGCCCGGGCGCTGTACGCGAAGGCGCTCGGCTGCCACCTGGCCGGCGACCGGGCCGGCGCGCTGCGGGCGCTGCGCCGTGGCACCGGGATCATCGCCGAGTACGCCACCGCGGTCGGCTCGGCCGACCTGCGGGCCGGGGTGGCCGCGCACATCGCCGACCTGACCGGCCTCGGCGTCCGGATCGCGGCGGACGCCGGCCGGCCGACCGACCGCGCGGCCGGCGTGCTGCGCTGGTCGGAGCTGGGCCGCGGGCTGACCCTGCACACCCGCCCGGCCGCGCCGCCGGACGACGGTGAGCTGGCCGAGCTGCTGGTCGCGCTGCGGACCGCGGCGACCGCGGCGCGTACGGCCACAGTGGACGGTGCCGACCCGCGCCCGCTGCTGCGCCGGCAGGCCCAGCTCGAGGCCGAGGTGCGCGAGCTGACCCGGCGCACCCACGGGCAGGCCCAGTCAGCCACGCCGGCCCAGTCAGCCACGCCGGGCCGGGCGGCCACGCCGAGCCAGCCGGTCGGCGCCGACCGGCTGGCCGCCCTGCTCGGCGACCGCACGCTGGTCTCGTACACCGAGCTGGACGGGCAACTGCTGGCGGTGGTCTGCGCCGGCGGGCGGATCACGCTGCACCGGCTCGGCCCGGTCCCGGCGGTCAGCGATCAGGTGGCGGCGCTGCTGGCCGGGCTGCGCCGGCTGGCGGCCGGGTTCGGGCCGGCGGCGGCGCTGCGGCAGCGGCGGGCGGTGGTCGAGCAGACCGCGGCCCGGCTGGCCGCGGCGCTGCTCGGCCCGCTGCCGGTGCCGGCCGCCGGGCCGGTGGTGATCGTGCCGACCGGTCCGCTGCACTCGCTGCCCTGGTCGGCGCTGCCGGCGCTGGCCGACCGGACGGTGACCGTGGTGCCGTCGGCCACCCTCTGGGCCCGGCTGCAGGAGGCACCGGCCGCACCGGCCGGCCGCACCGCGGTGGTGGCCGGCCCGGACCTGCCCGGCGCGGACGCCGAGGTGGCCGAGGTGGCCGCCGCGGCCGGCAGCCAGCCGCTGTCCGGTCCGGCCGCGACGGTCGCGGCCGCGCTCGCCGCGATCGACGGGGCCGCGGTGGCGCACGTGGCGTGCCATGGTGACTTCCGCCCGGGCAACCCGCTGTTCTCCACGCTGCGGCTGGCCGACGGCCCGCTCACCGCGTACGACCTGCAGCGGTTGCGGGCGGTGCCGCGGCTGCTGGTGCTGTCCGCGTGTGACGCGGGGCGCAGCGCGGTCACCCCGGGCGAGGGGCTGCTGGGGCTGTCCGCGTCGCTGCTCTCGCTCGGCGCGGGGGCGCTGATCGCACCGCTGGTCGCGGTGCCGGACGACACCACCCGGGCGCTGATGGTCGAGCTGCACCGCCGGCTCGGCGCCGGGTTGCCGGCCGCCGAGGCGCTGCGGCAGGCCCGGGCGGCGCTGCCGGACGACCTCGCCAGCTACGCCACCACCGCCTCGTTCGTCTGCCTCGGCGGCGGTTAGCGGGCGCGGCAGCGGTCAGCCGGGCTGCCGGCGGCGGGCGCGGAGGGCGGCGATCCGGGCCCGGATGTTCGACTGGTGCCGGTAGACCACCACCGCCGTGAGCCCGACCGCCCACAGTAGATCGACCGGCGGGTAGCCGAGCAGCAGCGCGGCCACCGGCAGGGCGAGCGCGGCCACGATCGAGCCGAGGGTGACCCAGCGGGACGCCAGCACGGTGACCGCCCAGACGCCGAGCAGGATCGGCGCGAGCAGCGGCCGGGAGCCGAGCACCGCGCCGGCACTGGTGGCGACGCCGCGCCCGCCCCGGCCGCGCAGGAACGGGGACGTGACGTGGCCGAGCACCGCGGCGAACCCGGCGAGCAGCCCGGCCCGGTGGTCGGCGGCGCCGAACGCGGCCGCCGGCACGGCCCCCTTGCCGAGGTCCAGCAGGCCGACCACGACCCCGGCCAGCCGGCCGAGCGCCCGGCCGACGTTGGTGGCGCCCGGGTTGCCGGAGCCGGTGCTGGCCAGGTCGACACCGCGCCGGCGGGCCAGCAGCGTGGCCGGGGAGAGCGCTCCGACCAGGTACCCGACCGCCGCCCCGGCCGCGAGCCAGCCCCAGCTCACCGCACCCCGCCGACCGGGCGGCCCGGCGCCCTCATCGGCGCAGGACGACGACGCCGAGGAGGCCGGGGCCGACGTGCGCCCCGACGACCGCGCCGACCTCGGAGACGTACAGCTCGCGCAGTTTGGGCAGCCGGCCGCGCAGCCGGTCGGCCAGGGTGGCGGCCCGGTCCGGGGCGGCCAGGTGGTGGACGGCGACGTCCACCTCGACGTCGCCGGCGGCCTCGGCGGCCAGCGCCTCCAGCCGGGCCACCCCCTTGCTCGCGGTCCGGACCTTCTCCAGCGGCACGATCCGGCCGTCCTTGACGTGCAGGATCGGCTTCACCGACAGCGCGGTGCCGAGCAGCGCCTGGGCCGCCCCGATCCGGCCGCCGCGGCGCAGGTGCTCCAGCGTGTCCACGTAGAACAGGGTGGTGGTGTGCTCGACCGCGCGGACCGCCGCGGCGTACACGTCGCCGGGCCCGGCGCCGTCCCGGGCCGCCTCGGCCGCGGCGATCACCGCGAAGCCCAGCCCCATCGCGGCCGACCGCGAGTCGACCACCCGCACCCGGTCGGCGCCGCACTCCTGCCCGGCCAGCCGGGCCGAATCCCAGGTACCGGACAGCTCTCCCGACAGGTGGACGGACACCACCCCGGGCGCGCCGCCGGTGAGCGCGGCCTGGTACGCGGCGAGGAACTCGGTCGGCGCCGGCCGGGACGTGCTCACCGACCGGCGGGCGGCCAGCGCCGCGGCCACGTCCGCCGGGGTGACCTCGCTGCCCTCCGCCCCGGCCACCCCGCCGAGCACCACCTGCAGCGGGATCGTCGTGATGCCCAGCCGGTCGCCCAGGCCGTCGGGCAGGTACGCCGTCGAGTCGGTCACTACCGCCACCGCTCCGCCCATGCCGCCGACCCTAGATCACGATCGGCCGCCGCGGGCGCCGCCGGATCACCGGTGCCGGACCTGCCGGATCAGCCCGGCCACCGCGTCCGGGTCGGTCAGCGGCGCGAAGTGGTGCAGCGGCGCCCGCAGCACCGGCCAGCCGAGGTCGGCGGCCCGGTCCGCGTACGGCTGGTAGGTCCCGGACAGCTGGATGTACCCGCAGCGCAGCCGGTCCGGCAGCATGCCGGTGGGCAGCGGCTCGGCGAAGAAGTCGGCGCCGCGCGGGCGCATCCCGGCCAGCACCGCCGCGGGCTCGGGCACCAGCGTGGCCAGCTGCTCGGCGGTCCAGTTCGGGAACCGGCCGCCGCGGGACAGCTGCGCCCGCAGCGAGTCACCGGCCGCCGGGTTCTCCGCGTCCAGCAGGTCGAACCGGCTGGCCTGCGCCGGCAGCCCGGGCAGGCAGGCGGTCGGCAGCCCGGCGTCCAGGAAGATCGCCTCGGCCACCGGCGTGCCGGCCGACCGCAGCGCCGCCAGCAGCGCCCCGAGCAGCGGCCCGGCGCCGCTGTGCGCGACCACGGTGACCGCCGACCGCACCGGCCAGCGCGGCCGGACCTGCCCGAGCAGCGCGGCCACGTAGCTGGCCGCGTACGGCTGGATCTCGTCGGTGCGCACGTCCGGCACCAGCACCGGTTCGCCGAGCAGCGCCGGTAACCCGCCCCAGGTGGCACCGGCGGCGAGCAGCGGCGAGTGCGCCAGCAGGACGGTCACCCGAGGATCATCCCGGGCCCGGCCCGGCGGCGGCCAGCCGGCACCCGGTCAGGCCGGCACGATGTTGACCAGCCGTGGCGGCCGGACCACCACCCGGCCCACCGGACGGTCGGCCAGCGCCCGCCGCACCGCCGGGTCGGCCAGCGCGGCCGCCTCCAGCGCCGCGGCGGTGATGTCCGGCGGGACCTCCAGCTTGGCCCGCAGTTTGCCGGCGACCTGCACCACGCAGGTCACGCTCTCCTCGACCAGCAGCCGCTCGTCGACGGTCGGCCAGGACGCCAGCGCGACGGTCGGCTCGTGACCCAGGGTGGCCCAGATGTCCTCGGCGACGTACGGGGCGAACAGCGACAGCATCACCGCGGTCGCCTCGGCCGCCTCGCGCACCGCCGGGTCGGCCGGGCCGGGGCCCGAGTCGATCGCCCGCCGGGCCGCGCTGACCAGTTCCATCAGCCGGGCCACCGCGACGTTGAAGCGGAAACCCTCGATCAGCGACCGCACCTCGGCGACGGTCTTGTGGGTGACCGTGCGCAGGGCCAGGTCGCCGGTGGTCGGGTCGGCGCCGACCGGCGCGGTCACGTCCTGGGCGACCCGCCAGGCCCGGGCCAGGAACTTGCCCGAGCCGGTGGGCGACAGGTCGGCCCAGTCGATGTCCTCGTCCGGCGGGCCGGCGAAGATCATCGTCAGCCGGATCGCGTCGACCCCGTGCGCCTCCAGCTCCTCGCCCAGGTCGACGCCGTTGCCCAGCGACTTGCTCATCGACTTGCCCTGGTTGATCACCTGGCCCTGGTTCAGCAGCGCGCGGAACGGCTCGGTGAAGTCGACCATGCCCATGTCGTGCAGCACCTTGGTGAAGAACCGGCTGTACAGCAGGTGCAGGATCGCGTGCTCGACGCCGCCGACGTAGTGGTCCACCGGCATCCAGCGGTGCACCTCGCCCCGGTCGAACGGGACGTCGTCGCGGTCCGGCGAGCAGTACCGCAGGTAGTACCAGGACGAGTCGACGAACGTGTCCATCGTGTCGGTGTCCCGGCTGGCCTCACCGCCGCAGCGGGGGCAGCTGGTCCGCACCCAGTCCTTGGCGGCGGCCAGCGGCGACTCGCCCTTCGGCGACAGGTCGGCGCCGCGCAGCTCGGGCAGCCGTACCGGCAGCTGGTCATCCGGCACCGGGACCTCACCGCACTGCCCACAGTGGACGATCGGGATCGGGGCGCCCCAGAACCGCTGCCGGGACAGCAGCCAGTCGCGCAGCCGGTAGTTCACCGCGGCCTCGCCCCGGCCGGCCGCGGCCAGCTCCTCGATGATCTTCGCGATGGCGGCGTCCTTGGCCAGCCCGTCCAGCGAGCCGGAGTTGACCAGCGCGCCGTCGCCGCCGGTGGCCACCCCGGTGGTCGCCGGGTCGTCACCGCCGGTGTCGACCACCACCCGGACCGGCAGCCCGAAGGTGCGGGCGAAGTCCAGGTCGCGCTGGTCGTGCGCGGGCACCGCCATGATCGCGCCGGTGCCGTAGTCGGCCAGCACGTAGTCGGCCGCCCAGATCGGGATCCGCTCGCCGTTCACCGGGTTGATCGCGTACCGGCCCAGGAACACGCCGGTCTTCGGCCGGTCGGTGGCCAGCCGGTCGATCTCGGTCTCCCGGGCCACCTGGGCCACGTACCCGTCGAACTCGGCCCGCTGCTGGTCCGTGCACAGCTCGGCGGCCAGCTTCGAGTCGGCGGCGACGACGAAGAACGTCGCGCCGTACAGGGTGTCCGGCCGGGTGGTGAAAACCGTGACCGGCTGGTCGCGGCCCTCGATCACGAACTGGACCTCGGCGCCGACCGACCGGCCGATCCAGTTCCGCTGCATGGTCAGCACCCGCTCCGGCCAGTGCCCCTCCAGCTGCGCCATGTCGTCCAGCAGCCGGTCGGCGTACTCGGTGATCCGGAAGAACCACTGGGTCAGCTCGCGCTTGGTGACGATGGTGCCGCACCGCTCGCAGGCGCCGTTGACCACCTGCTCGTTGGCCAGCACGGTCTGGTCCTTCGGGCACCAGTTCACCGCGGAGGCGCGCCGGTAGGCCAGGCCGCGCTCGTAGAAACGCAGGAACAGCCACTGCGTCCAGCGGTAGTACTCCGGGTCGGACGTGTGCAGCCGGCGGGACCAGTCGAACGAGACCGCGTACCGGTGGAACGAGTCGGCCTGGGTGTCGATGTTGCGGTACGTCCACTCCGCCGGGTGCTCGTTGCGGTTGATCGCGGCGTTCTCCGCGGGCAGGCCGAACGAGTCCCAGCCGATCGGGTGCAGCACGTCGTAGCCCTGGGTGCGCCAGTATCGAGCGACGACATCGCCGATCGCGAACGCCTCGCCGTGCCCCATGTGCAGGTCGCCGGACGGGTACGGGAACATGTCCAGCAGGTACCGGCGCTTGGCGTCCGGGCCCCGCTGGCCGGCGCGGAACGGCTCCAGCTTCTCCCACACCGGCAGCCAGTGGTCCTGGATCGCCCGCCAGTCGTAACGGCCGGCGCTCGGCTCGGTCATCGTCGTCTCCTCATTCGCTCATTCTCGGTTCGGCTCCGGGCTGGCCACCGGCTGTGGTTCGGGCACGAAAAAAGCCCTCGCGTACGCAAGGGCCAGCCGCGCTGCCGGAACTACGTCGGTCAGCGCGGCCCGAGAAGGAGCAGGCGTGCAAAGTTCACGCCGAAATGGTAGCGCACCCCGGCTAATCGCCGCCTAACCCATTGCCGGCGGTGGCCGGGGCCGCGGCGCGCAGGCCGTCCACCGCCCGGGCGAGGGCCTGGCCGACGTCGCGATGGCAGTCCCAGGGCCAGTGCATGCCGTCCGGGTTGAACCGGCCGGCGCGCAGGTACGGGCCGACGATGGCGGGCAGGTCGAGCATCGGGACGCCGTGCCGGGCGCCCCAGGCCCGGGCCGCCCGGACGGCGCCGGGGTGCCCGGCGGTGACCCGGCCGTACAGCGGGGCGGCGTGCGGCGGCGGGACGATGCCGAGCACCGGGACGCCGGGCCGGAACGTCCGGACGCCGGTCACGCAGCGGGTGAGGTAGTCGTCGGTGAGCCGTTGCGGCAGGGTCCGCCAGCGGCCGCCGGTGAGCCGGGCGGCGCGCGGCTGGGCCGCCCGGTAGCCGGCCCGGACGGCGTGCCGCAGCCAGTCCGGCCGCAGGTAGCGGATGCCCTCGCGCAGGTGGCTGGGCAGGATCGCGGGCAGGTAGTCCATCCCGCCGACGGCCAGCAGCACCGCGTCGGCCCGGGGCAGCAGCAGCGAGTAGACCCGCGGGTCGCGGGTGAGCGCCTCCCAGGCGTCCCGGGCGGTCCAGCCCAGCTTCGCCACCACCTCCACCGCGACCGGCTGCCCGGGCCGGGACAGCGCGGCGGCCAGCACGTTGGGATACAGCCCGGGGTGGGTGAGCAGCTCGGCCCGGTCCGGACCGTGGAACGCCAGCGAGTCGGCCAGCACCAGCACGCACCGCAGCCCGGCTGGCCTGGCTGGGCCAGCCGGGACGGCCGGGCCGGCCGGGCCGGTCACGAGGCGTCGGCGCCGACGGTGTCGCCGGGCGGGCCGGCGTCCAGGGCCTCGGCGTCCGGCGACATCTCCTCGGCCAGCTCGACCCCGATCGGCACCGGGATCACCGGGCCGGCCGGGCCGACGTTGTGCGCGCGCAACCGCCAGCCGTGGTCGTCCCGGACCAGCTCGCTCCAGTGGCAGTTGGCCAGCGGGCCGATGCCGCGCCAGAGCGTCAGCGGCAGCCGGAGCAGCTCGCCGGTCAGCGCGATCGCGGTGGCGCTGTGCGTGACCAGGACCGCGGTGTCGCCGCTGGTATCGGTCAGCGAGGCCAGCGCCCGGCTGGCCACCTCGGACCGCGGCTCGCTGGTCGGCTGGCAGTCCTCCCGGCCGGCCAGCCAGTCGGCCAGCTCGTCCGGGTAGAGCCGGCCGACCTCGTCCCGGGTGAGACCCTCCCAGTGGCCGAGCGAGCGCTCCCGCAGCCGCGGGTCCAGCACGACCGGCTGGCCGAGCAGCTCGGCCAGCGGCGCCGCGGTGCCGCTGGCCCGGCGCAGGTCGCTGGAGACGATCGAGAACGGGGCGAACGAGGCCAGCATCGCGGCCGCCACCCGGGCCTGCCGCATCCCCACGTCGTCCAGCGGCGGGTCGGCCTGGCCCTGGAACCTGCGCTGGAGGTTCCAGGCCGTGCGCCCGTGCCGCCAGAGCAGGATGCGCCGCGCGGTCACGCCTCTACGGTGCCGCGACCTGCGGCGGCGTGCCCGGCGTCGGCCCGGTCGGCCGCGTCGGTGAACGGGATCGTCGGGCAGTCCTTCCACAGCCGCTCCAGGCCGTAGAACGCCCGCTCCTCCGAGTGCTGGACGTGCACCACGATCTCGACGTAGTCGAGCAGCACCCAGCGGCCGTCGCGCTCGCCCTCGCGGCGCACCGGCTTCACGCCGGACTGGCGCAGCTTGAGTTCCACCTCGTCGACGATCGACTCGACCTGCCGCTCGTTGGGCGCCGAGGCGATCACGAACACGTCGGTGATGACGAGCCGCTCGCTGACGTCCAGCACCACGATGTCGAGGGCGAGCTTGTCGGCGGCGGCTTGTGCGGCTACGAGCGCCATCTCTCGAGCACGGTCGGTTGCAGTCACGATGCGTGCTTTCTCCCGTTCCTTGCCGGTAGTCTCGGTTCCACCCTCTCACGTCCGATGGCTACGGCGTGATGTAGAGCCGGTGTTTGCCGATGTACTGCACCACGCCGTCCGGCACCAGGTACCAGATCGGCAGCCCCTTGCGGACCCGCTCCCGGCAGGTGGTGGACGAGATCGCCATCGCCGGCACGTCCACCAGGCTGACCGCGGCCCGGGGCAGGTGCGCGTCCGACAGCGTGTAGCCGGGGCGGGTGACGCCGACGAAGTGCGCCAGCTCGAACAGCTCGTCCGCGTCCTTCCAGGACAGGATCTGCTCGAGCGCGTCCGCGCCGGTGATGAAGAAGAGTTCCGCGTCCGGCCGCTCGGCCCGCAGATCACGCAGCGTGTCGGTGGTGTAGGTGCGGCCGGGCCGGTCGATGTCCACCCGGCTGACCCAGAACCGCGGGTTGGACGCGGTCGCGATCACCGTCATCAGGTAGCGGTGCTCGGCCGGGGCGACCTCGCGGTGCTCCTTCTGCCAGGGCCGGCCGCTGGGCACGAACGCGACCTCGTCCAGCTCGAACTGGCTGGCCACCTCGCTGGCCGCGACCAGGTGGCCGTGGTGCACAGGGTCGAAGGTGCCGCCCATCACGCCCAGCCTGATCGCCATCAGGGCGATCTTAGGTTGCCCAGCTCAGACCGGCAGCTCGGCCCGGCGGCCGCCCGGTCGGACCGGCCGGTCAGACCGGGAGCAGGCGGGCCGGACCGGCGGGTCAGACCGGGAGCCAGCAGGGCCGGACCGGCGGGTCAGACCGGCGGCCGGCGGGCCGGACCGGGAGCTGGCGGGGCCGGGCCGGCTGGTCAGACCGGCGGCCGGCGGGTCAGACCGGGAGCAGGCGGGTGACGAAGTCGGCGAGCTGGGCGGCGGTGCGGCACTCCACCATCTCGATCGTCTCGCCGTAGCTGAGCGCGGCCGAGTCGCCACTGCCCCAGAGCCGGCGCGGTTCCGGGTTCAGCCAGTAGGCGTGCCGGGAGTGGCCGACCAGCCGGCGCAGCGTCGTCAGCCCCGGGTCGCGGTAGTTGTTCCGGGCGTCGCCGAGCACCAGCAGCGACGTCTTCGGGCCGACCGCGTCCGGCCACTTCTCCTCGAACGCCTCGAACGCGCGGCCGTAGTCGGAGTGGCCGTCCCAGGCCACCACGTCGGCCTCCCGGGACAGCCGGACCACCGCGTCGGCCAGGTCGGCCCCGGGCCCGAACAGCCGGGTGACCTCGTCGCAGGTGTCCACGAACGCGAACGCGCGGACCCGGGTGAACTGCTCGCGCAGCGCCGCGGTCAGCATCAGCGTGAAGTGCGCGAAGCCGGCGACCGAGCCGCTGACATCGCACAGCACGACCAGTTCCGGCTTGTGCGGCCGGTGCGGCCGGTGCCGGGTGATCAGCGGGACGCCACCGGTGCCGAGCGAGGCGCGCACGGTCCGCCGGACGTCCAGCCGGCCGGCCCGGCCGAGTCTTCGCCGCGCCGTCAGTCGCGCGGCGAGGCGGCGGGCCAGCGGGTGCACGGCGCGGCGCATCGCGGCCAGGTCGTCCCGCTGGGCGCGGAGGAACTCGACCTGGTCGACCAGCGGGGTCAGCGCCGAGCGGGCCACCGCCTCCGGGCCGCGCTCCTCGGCCACCCGGCGGCGCACCTCGGTCTCGACGGCGTTGCGCAGGGTGGCGATCCGGTCGCGCAGGGTCTGCCGGGCCACCTGTTCGGCCAGACCGCCGCGCGGCTCGCCGCCGAGCAGGCCGGCCAGCAGGTCGGCGATCAGCGTGTCCGGGCTGAGCGGGCGCAGCACCCGGTACGCGAACCAGGACTGCCGGCCCGGTTGCGCGTCGGCCCGGCCCAGCAGCGCCACCGCCCGGCGGGCGAACCGGCGCAGCGCCTCGTCGTCGCCGCTGGCCAGCAGCCGGGCCAGCTCGGCCCGCAGCGCGTCCAGGTCCACCTCCCCGGGCGGGCCGCCGGCGCCGTCCGGATCGGGCGGTGGCAGGTCGCCCTCGGCGAGCTCCAACTCGCCGACCGCGGGCGGCCACCAGAGGTCGAACAGCGTGTCGAAGCTGCGCCGGTACGCCGGCCGTTTGATCAGCGTCGCGGCCAGCCCGGCCCGCAGCTGCCGGCGGTCGAGCAGGTCGACGGTGACGAACGCGCGGGTCGCGTCCAGCGCCTCGCTCACCCCGATCGGGACCCCGGCGGCGCGCAGCGCGCCGATGAACCCCTCCAGGTTGCCGAGCAGCCCGCCGGCCTGAGCCGTCATGTCAGTTCAGCTTCAGCTCGGTGCTGGCCCGGGCCGAGTCGGACGCGTGCTTGAGCACCACGCCCAGGGTGCGCTTCACCGCGGCGGCGTCCAGCGTGTCCAGCCCGAGCGCGACCAGGGTGCGGGCCCAGTCGATGGTCTCCGCGATGGACGGCGCCTTCTTCAGCTCCATCGCCCGCAGCGCCCGCACCGTGCGGACGATCTGCTCGGCCAGCTGGGTGCCGACCTCGGGGACCCGGGCCAGCACGATCTCGCGCTCCCGGTCGGCCGCGGGGTAGTCCAGGTGCAGGAACAGGCAACGCCGCTTCAGCGCCTCGGACAGCTCCCGGCTGGCGTTCGAGGTGAGCACCACGAACGGGCGGCGGGTGGCCACGATCGTGCCCAGCTCCGGGATCGTCACCTGGAAGTCGGACAGCACCTCGAGCAGCAGGCCCTCGACCTCCACGTCGGCCTTGTCGGTCTCGTCCACCAGCAGCACGGTCGGCTCGGACCGGCGGATCGCGGTCAGCAGCGGCCGGGAGAGCAGGAACTCCTCGCCGAAGATGTCACCCCGGGCGGTCTCCCAGTCGGCCTCGCCCACCTGCATCCGCAGCAGCTGCTTGCGGTAGTCCCACTCGTACAGCGCCCGGGCCTCGTCCACGCCCTCGTAGCACTGCAGCCGGACCAGCTCCGCGTCCATCGCCGCCGCGACCGCCTTGGCCAGCTCGGTCTTGCCCACCCCGGCCGGGCCCTCGACCAGCAGCGGCTTGCCGAGCCGGTCGGCCAGGAAGACCGCGGTGGCGATTTCTTCGTCGGTCAGGTAACCCACGGCGCGCAGCCGCTCGCCGACCTCGTCCACCGACCCGAACATCGCCGCCTGCATCCGTCCATCCTCACCCACCTGGGCCGGCGACGGCGACCCGTTCGCCGTTCCGGCCCGGAGAGCTTGGTAACTCCCGGACCGGTCCGGTCCCGCCGCCGGCCCCCGGCCGGCCGGGTCAGCGGCCGAAGCGGGTACGCCCCCACGGCTTGAACACCGAAAGCCAACTGGCGAGGCTCAACGCGACCAGGGACACCGTCGGCGGCATGAACAACCCGGACCGGTCGTGCGGCGGCACCGCGACACCGGCCGCAATGTCCTGCCCGTACCCGGTCAACCCGTTCAGGGTCGGCCGCAGCAGGACCAGGATCAGCACGCACAGCACCACGTTCAACACCAGCTTCACGGCCACCCAGGTGTACCGGATCAGGCCGTACTTGCTGCCCAGCCCGAGCAGGACGCCGCTGACCAGGCAGACCAGGCCCGCGCCCAGCATCGGCCAGAGCACGAACATCCCGAGCGCCTGGTACGCCACACCGCGGACGCCGGCGTCCGCGCCGAACCACCCGCTGAGCACCAGCGCCCCGACGATCACATCCACGCCGAACCAGGCGCCGGCCGAGACGATGTGCACGAGCAGCACCGCCTTGCGGGCCCGGCGACCCAGCCGCCACGGCCGGCGGCCGGCCCGGCCGGCCCGGCCCGCCCGGGCAGTCCGGTCGGCCCGGTCGGTCCGGGCAGTCCGAGCGGTCCGGTCGGCTCGCGCGGTCCGGTCGGACCGGTCGGCCTGGGCGGTCCGGTCGGGCCGGTCGGACCCGTCACCCCGGGCGGGGGTGTCAGCCAGGGAGGTCCGGGCGGCCGTGCCGGCCTGGGCCGGCGCGCCAGCCCGGTCGGCGACATCGGGTCGTCGGACGGAGCGGGTCGTCGTATCCATGCCTACAGGCTCGACCGCCGCCGGGGTCGCGCACATCCGCCCACCGACGGCACCGGCCTACGCACGCTGACGTACGGGTCTCCGGCCGCAACGGGTAGCCCGCGCTGCCGCGGCGGGCCGGGCTGGTGCCGCCCGGCCCGCCGCGGCCCGGCTCAGGGCAGGGCCCGCCAGCCGGTCCAGCTGGTGGGCGTGGCGCCGGCCTGCGCGACGTTGAGGTAGACGCGGTCGTCGGTGCCGTAGCCGAAGACGTCCAGCCCGGTGCCGTCCACGGCGATGGCGAGACCGGAGATGAACCCGCCGCCGATGCTGGCCCACGGGCTCCAGCTCGCACCGGCCGGGTCGGCCACGCTGATGTACGCCCGGCCGTCCGCGCCGCGGATCGCCGCGACCAGGTGCCCGCCGCCGACCGTGGTGGCCAGCGCCGGCTCGGCCGTGATCGTCGCGGCGACCCGGTGCCAGGCGCCCCAGGTCACGCCGGACCGGTGCCGCACCCAGAGCGCCCGGTCGGTGCCGACCATGGCCACGGTCAGCCCGCCGTCCGGGGTGGCCGCGACCACCGGCCCCGAGGCCAGCCCGCCGCCCAGCGACAGCCAGCCACCCCAGCCGCCGTTGACCCGCTCGCGCAGGTATGCCGAGCCGTTGCTGCCGCGCATCACCACGCTGATCCGACCGCCCGGGCCGATCGCCGCGCTGGGCCGGCTGGTCGCCACCCCGCCCAGGTCGAGCCAGGCCGAACTGGCGCCGTTGTCGCCGACCGACTTCCAGTACACCTTGCTGTCGGTGCCGGTGACGAAGACCGCGGCGCTGGTCGAGTTGGCCGCGATGCCGGCCGGGCCGCCGACGATGCCGCCGGCCAGCGACAGCCAGCCGCCCCAGGTGTCGCCGTGGCCGATCCGCTGGAACGCCGCGCCGTTGGTGCCCCGGACCAGCAGGTGCCGGCCGCCGCTGGTGATCGCGGCCGACGGCGTGGGCCGCTGCCCGGTGTGCCCGTACAGGTCGACGAACGTGTAGCCGTGGCTGCGGTAGAACGCGATGATCTGCGGCAGCGCGGTGACCGTGGCCGGGATTCCGCCGGCCGGGTTGTGCATCAGGATCACCGGGTGCTGCTGGCTCACCCCGGCCTCGGCCCGGGTGACGATCCTGGTCACCCAGGACGCCGCGGTGGACGTGCCGGCCTTCCAGTCCTCCGTGTCGACCGACCAGTTCCACACCGACATCCGGCGCTGCTGGGCCAGCTGCAGGGTGGTCGCGTTGTACTCGCCGTACGGCGGCCGGAACAGGCACGGCGCCGCGCCGGTGAGGGCCACCTGCTCGGCGCTGGTCCGGTCCATCTCGGTGGCCTGCGCGGCGGCGGACAGCGTGGGCAGCTGCGGGTGCGACCAGCTGTGGTTGCCCAGCGGCGCCTCCAGCACCGCCTCCGACCGGACCCCGGCCGGCCGCGCGGCCTGGTTGATCCCGATGTTGAAGAACGTCGCCGCGACGCCGTTGTTCTGCAGGATGTTCAGCAGCGCCGTGGTCGTCGGGCCGGGGCCGTCGTCGAAGGTCAGCGCGACCGTCTTGCCGCTGCCCGGCGCCGCCGTCTGCACGCCGTACGGCGCGGCCGGGCACTTCGGGTTGATCACCGGCGCGGCCGCCAGCGGCGCGACCACCTCGTCCGGGCTGGCGGCCAGCACCGAACCCGGCGGCCACGGCCCGTTCGGACGATGCCCGGCCGCGCCGGGCAGGCCGGGCGCCCCGGAGCTCGACCCGGCCACGCCGCCGACCACCCCCACCAGCAACACGACCGCCACCCCGACCCGAACCACGAGCAAACGAGACATTCCGACCTCCCCAGCCCCCGAGCGCCGATCGCGCTCCCCGCATGCAGCGACCGCCACCATCAGACCCCACCAAAGCAGGTGGGTACGACAGTTTTGCGTCAACTGCGGCCGTCCCCGGACCGGACGACCCGATACACGCAGACAGACGCGACCGATCGACGTTCCGTTGTCGCCCCGGTCGACCTCTGCCCGGGCGGCCATCCGCACCGGCCGGCCGGCCCGGCCGGCCACCGTCGGCCGACCCCGTGTCAAGCCGTGGGTGGCGGTGTGCGGCGGTGTGCAGGATCCCGCGCCGACCGGCCGACCAGCGAACACCATCTGCGGGCGGCGGCCTGTTCCCGCCGGTGCCGGCACCCGGCGCCTGCCGCGGTGCCCGGCCTGGCCGCCGGACGACGAGGAGGACGAACCATGCAGCTGCACAGACGATGGACCGGTCGACTGGCCCGCGCGCTCGCGGTGGCGGTGATCGCGGCCGGCTTCGGCGTCGCCACCGGGGCGGGCACGCCGGCCGCGGCGGCCACCCCGGACGGGTACGGCTTCGCCTATCTCGACACGCCGGTACCGCCGTTCAACCCGTATTTCCCGGACCCGGCGCACCGGTTCACGACCAGCGGCGGGGCGCCCTCGATCGTCCGCATCGCGGTCGGGCAGTACTCGGTGTTCTTCCCCGGCATCGCCGCCGGCCAGGGCGTCGCGCACGTGACCGCGGTGAACGACGCGCCGGTCTGGTGCCAGGTCGTCACGTACGGGCCGACCGGCATGGGCGAGCGGGTCGACATCCGGTGCTTCCGGTTCCCCGGCGCACTGGAGGACAGCCGATTCAGCGTGCTGTTCTCGACCAGCACGGCCCCACCGGCCGCACCCGGCAGCTACGCCTACCTGCGCGCGACCGCCGGCGGGGCGGTGGCCAACAGCTACAACAGCGCCGGCGCGCTGAACCTGATCGGGCACGTGGCCGGCTCCGGCGCCTACACCGTGCACCTCAACGCTCTCGGCTCGCCGCTGATCCAGGCCGGTGACCTGCAGGTGACCGCGGTGAGCGTGGGGCCGGCGCACTGCAAGGTGTTCCGCTGGGCACCCGGACCGGCCGGCCAGGTGGTCACCGTGCTGTGCTTCAACGGCGTCGGCGCACTGGCTGACAGCGGCTTCACGCTGTCATACCAGCGGCGGCGGGCGATCAGCGGCGCGGTCGCGCCACCGTTCCGGTTCGGCTACATCCTGGACAGCCCCACCCAGATCCCGCCGACCGAGACCAACTTCAACAGCGCCCTCGGCTTCGATATGAACACCGCGTTCGCCGCCGGCCTCGGCCTGCGGTTCATCACCTTCCCGGCGGTCGGCCAACTGCGCGACCACGTGCAGGTCACCGCCTTCGGCCCGAGCCCCGGCGTCGTCCCGGCCAGCCTGTCCGGCTTCTGCGGCCTGCTGACCCTGTGGAACACCGCCGGCGGAAACGCCTTCGTCCGCGACGTCATCTGCTTCAACGGCCTCACCGGCGCCCGCCTCACCCAGGAATCCCTGGTCAGCTACACCTCCGAGTTCTGACCGACCCGGCCGGCCACCGTCCACACCGGACCGTCCACTCCGGACAGTCCGATCGGGACGGAGGCCGGCCGGCGCGGCGCCCCCCGCGGCAGCCCCGCTGCGGGGGCGCCCGCTTGTCCGCGGTGCGGCAACCCGGGAGCCGTCTTGACTTCACCGGGGCAGACCTGCGCATATCAGCCCCCATCCGGTGCTGTCCGGCACAACCGGTTGGGATGATGGCACCAGGGTCGAACGGAGGGCGGATGGCGACGCTGCGGGAGGAGCGCGAGCGGGAGGCCGGCGAGCAGCGGAAGCTGCGGATCCGGGTCGCGGTCGCGGTCGTCGTGCTGCTGGCCGGGGTGGCCGGGGTGGGGCTGCTGGCCGGGGGGCGGCCGGTCAAGCCGGGGCGCGGGACGTTCGTGCCGGCCAGCGCGGATCCGGTGCAGGCGGCGGTGCCGGTGCTGGCCGGGTACGTGGAGCAGGCGCGCGGGCTGCTGTTCAAGACGAAGCCGGTGGTCACCGTGGTCGACGCGGCGGCGTTCGCCAAGATCGTCGCAGAGCCGCTGACCGGGGTCGGGGCAACCAACCGGCAGGCGACGGCGCAGGCGCTGGGGCTGGCCCATCCGGGCGGCGCCGGCACCGCTGACGTCGAGGCCTTCTACAGCTACCCGCGGCGCCAGGTGGTGCTGCGCGACGACATGAAGTTCGACGCGTTCGGCCGGGTGGTGCTCGCGCACGAACTGGCACACGCGCTGGCGGACCAGAACTTCGACCTGCTCGCGATGACGAAGGCGGCGGCCGCCAACTCGGACCGGCTGCGGGCGCTGGACGCGCTGATCGAGGGCGACGCGACCCGGCTCGAACTGGCCTACCTGGGCACACAGAGCAAAGCCGACCAGGCCGACGTGCACCGGCGCTACAACTACGACCCCGTCCCGGCCAGCTTCGCCGACAACACCCGGCTGTTCCCGTACACCGTTGGCCGGGACTTCGTGACGGCCGTTGCCGAGGCCGGCGGCAACCCGGCGCTGGACGCCGCGTTCCGGCGCCCGCCCACCTCCACGGCGCAGATCATCGACCCGCGCAAGTACCTGGGCGGGGTGCTGCCGATCGGGGTCCGGGCGCCGGCCGCCGAGGGCACCACGGTCGACCAGGGCAGCCTCGGCCAGTTCGGACTCGCCCTGCTGATCTCGCACGGACGGCGGGTGGCGAACGTGAGCGCGACCAGCCAGTGGGTCGGAGACAGTTACGTTACGTTTCGATCAGGCCGCGGCTTCTGCACCTACGACAACGTCGTGATGAACACGTCGGCGGCCCGCGACCAGCTCTTCACCGACCTGGCACCGCTCGCCCAGATCCCCGCGAACCGCACCCGGATCACGAAGAGCAGCGAACGCGGCGTCCGGCTACAAGCCTGCACCTAACGCTCTGACCTGCCTAGATGCCGCGTTCACGGCAGTTGGCAGGCGTCTGAAAACTCGGTCGAGCCAAATCGGCCCCTGCTGCGAACGGCAGGTGACGGGCTGAGGCGGCCACCGAGCAACAGGCGGTAATCGTGTGACTACAACTTGCCATACCGGTTGCGGAACGTGTTCAGCGTGTGAACCCATTGCCGAGCGGCCTGCTCGGCTGGCCGGCCTACGCCGCCGCCGAAGTGGACGTGCCGCGGCGGGGGGAAAAGCAGTGGACCTTGGCGGACGGCACCAGCCTGCTCCCGGACGGCCCACCCTCGCCGACCTGACCGCGTCCCTCGGCAGCGCCGGCGGCCCGCTCCCCGGCCTGCGCCGCACTCCCCCGGCTGCCCGGCCGCCGCTGCCGCCACCACCGCCACCACCGCCCGCGCCGCCCGCGGCGATGCCGCCGGCCCAGCCCACCTGGTACGGCCACCCCGCCAGCCGCCCGGGCGCGCTGCCGGTCCGCCGGATGCCGCCGGCGGCGCAGGTCAGCACCGGCTCGACCGGCCCGGCGGCCGACGGCGACCAGCCCGCACCGGCCCAGCGCCGCCCCGGGCAGTCCCCGTTCCGGACGCCCGGCCCGCCAGCAGCCGCCCCCACGCCCCGCCCGCCAGCAGCCCCACCGGCACCAGCCCGACCAGCACCAGCCCCGCCGGCAGCAGGCCCACCTGCAGCGGCCCTGCCGGTGCCAGCCCCGCCGGCGCCAGGTCTGGCGGCACCAGCCGTGCAGACACCGGCCCTGCCAGCAGCAGGCCCACCTGCAGCAGGCTTGCCAGTACCAGCCCCGCCGGCACCAGCCCGGCCAGCACCGGCCCCGCCGGCCCTGCCCGCACCAGCCCTGCCAGCGCCAGCCTTACCGGCAGCGGCCCTGCCGGCACCAGGTCCGCTGGCACCAGGTCTGCCCGCACCAGCCGTGCGGACACCGGGCCTGCCCGCCGGCCCCTTCAGGGCGCCCGTCGGCCCTGCTACGCCGCCCGGGCCAAGGCCGGCGGCCGGCGGGCCGCACCGAACCGCATCCGCCGAGGCTGCCGGCCCACCGTCGACACCCTCGCCCGACGCCGGCCAGGTGGCGGAGGCCCGGACCGGGCCGATCGCCCCGGTCACCCAGCAGACCCCGGCCGGGCCGGATGTTCCGCGGCCGCCGAACACGCCGGCCGCTGCGCACCCCCCGGCCGCACCGGCGGCCCAGCCGACCCCCGGCACGCCGCAGGCTCAGCAACCCACGGCCACACCGGCAGCTCGGCAGACGCCGGCCACACCGCTGGTTCAGCAAGCTCGGAATGCCGACGAGGCCGACCGGGGCGGCCCGCGCACCGGCGCGGGCCGGCCGGCCGATGAGGCCGTGATCCGGTCCAGAACCCCGAACGACGGCAGCGCTACCTCGCTCCCGGCGGCCGCGCCACCCACCGGTGTGCCGGGGCCGCCGCGGGCGCCAGCCGCTGGGCCGCCGCGCCCGACCGGCGACGTGTCGGTCCGGCCGGCCGGGCCCGAGCCGCTCGGCGACCACACCGGCGGCACGGACCCGGGCCGGACGGTGGGCTGGGCGGTGCCGGGGCGGGCGCGGCGGCCCGGGGCCCGGCGGACCGGGCTGCTGCTGGCGGTGCTGGTGCTGGCGGTGCTGGCCGGAGCCGCCTGGGCGCTGCTGGCCGGGCTCGGCGGCGCGCCGCCGGTGAGTGGGGCCGAGGGGGCGTTCGCGGTACGGGCGTTCGCGATCAACCGGTTCGGGTTCGCGGCGGCGCACCTGCCCTGGTACGACGGCGGCGCCGGGGCGCTGCAGGTGGCCGCGTACGAGACGGTCAGCGGGGCACTGTCGCGGGCCGGCAGCGCGGTGGTGGCGGCCCGCGAGGCGATGGTGCTGGCGACCGCGCTGGGCGGGGTCGCGCTGGCGGTGGCGGCCCGGCGGCTGCAGCTGTCGGTGCCGGCGACCGTGGTGGCGACGCTGCTGTACGGGTTCGCCCCGCTGGCGCTGCTGCTGCACCGCACCGCGGACCCGACGAACCTGGGCGTGATGTGGGCCTGCGCCGGGTTCGCGGTGGCGGCCGGCGGGGCGCGGCGGGTCGGCACGTCGATCGTGGCGGCCGGCTACCTGGCGCTGGGCGTGCTGTCCGCGCCGGTGGTGCTGGTGGTCGTGCTGCCGCTGGCGGCCGGGTTGCTGGTCACCGGCGATGTCGGCCGGTTGCCGCGGTGGGCCCGGGTGGTGGCCGGCGCGCTCGGCCTGGCCGGCTACATCGCGCTGGTCACGCTGGCCGCGCACGGGCAGCTGGGCGGTGTGGACGCGACGGCCGAGCTGCCCGCGACCAGTGGCCTGGACCAGGTGTTGATCGTCGCGGCGGCGCTGGCCGCGGTGGCCGCGCTGGCGGTGCGGTGGCTGCGGCCGCTGGCGATCGGGCTGGTCGCGCTCGGCCTCGCCGCGGCCATCGCCACCGAGGCGCGGCCGCAGCTGGCGATCCTGGCGGTGCCGCTGGCCGCGGTGCTGCTGCCCGCGCTGGCCGACGTCGGCACCCAGCGGTCCCGGGCCTGGCTCGCCGCCCGCCCCGGCCCGCAGGCCGGGCGGCAGCGGTCGGCCCGGCTGGTGCCGGCCGCGGTCGCCACCGGGGTGGTGCTCGCGCTGGCGATCGGCTGGGTGCCGGCGGCCGGCGCGGTCCGGTCCGGCGCCCCGGTCGACCGGTCGCTGGACCAGGCCCGCGACTGGGTGCTGGCCAGCCTGCCGACCCGGCCCCGGCTGGCCGTGGACGACGCGCTGTGGGCGAAGCTGATCGACGCCGGCTACCCGGCCGAGCAGCTGGTCGCCGGCGGTGGCCTCGGCCTGCCGTCGCCGACCAGCCGGCCCGGCTGGGCCGACTGCGTGTTCGTGCTCGGCCGGGACACCGAACTGCTGCGGCTGGACCCGGCCGACCCGGTCCGGATGGCCCGGGACAGCTCGGCGATCGTGGCCGGCTGGGGCATCGGCGCGGACCGGGTGAACGCCCGCCGGGTGCTGATCGACCGGGCCACCGCGCTCACCCAGGCGGTCCGGGACGCCCGGTCGCGGGCCGAGGCGGGCGCGGCGCTGAGCCGCAACCCGCAGCTGACGGTCGACCCGGAGGCGGTCACGCTGCTGCGCCGCGGCGACGTGGACGCCCGGATCATCGCGGTGCTGGCCACCATCAGCGGCCAGCACCGGCTGCGGATCGCCACGTTCCCACCGGTGGACGGCGAGGATGACCGGCTGCCCCGCCGGCAGATCGCGGTCACCGTGATCGACGGGCAGCAGGTCGCGCCCGGCGCCACCAACGCGATGCTGCTGGACCAGTGGCTCAAGGCCCAGCAACCGCCGTACCGGCCGGCCACCACGGCCATCACGACCGTGCTCACCCGCTCCGCGCTGCTGATCAGCTACGACGCCGTCAGCCAGCCCGGCCTGCTGCCGCCGTGACCCGCCGGCCGGCAGCGCGACCCCACCCCACCAACAACCCGATCCTTGATGGAGGTCCGATGACCGCATCCACTGTGGACAGACGGCGTGGCCGGGCGGTGCTCCGGCTGGCCGTGGCCGCCGCCATCGGCGCCGGCTCGATCCTGCTCACCGCCGGCCCGGCGCCGGCCGCGCAACCCAGCTACGTCCGGCTGGCGCACTTCTCGCCGGACACCCCGGACGTCGACGTCTACCTCACCTCGTACTCGCGGCCGGGCTGGCGGATGCTGCTGCCCGGTGT
This sequence comes from uncultured Actinomycetota bacterium, assembly GCA_963714145.1. Taxonomy (GTDB): domain Bacteria; phylum Actinomycetota; class Actinomycetes; order Mycobacteriales; family CADCTP01; genus JBBWZH01. Next base: position 3,496,941 of record OY970235.1, read on the forward strand.
CGGGTACGGCGCGCTGTCGCCGTACCAGCGGCTGGACCCGGGGCTGTACACGGTCGCGATGCGCAAGGCCGGCGCCGCGGCGAACACCCCGGCGGTGATCTCGACCAGCGTCCGGGCCAGCGCGGGCGGCGCGTACACGGTCGCCGGGGTGGGCCCGTACGCCGACCTCGGGCTGACCGTGCTGCGCGACGACCTGTCGCTGCCGCCGCGCAACGAGGTGCGGGTGCGGGTGCTGCAGGCCTCCGCCCGGGCCAAGACGGTGAACGTGAAGGTCGCCAACGGCCCGACGATCGCGTCCAATGTGGCCTTCGCGAAGTCCACAGGCTACTCGACCGTGCCGTCCGGGCAGTGGAACCTGACGGTCAGCTCGATCGGCCAGCCGAACCTGGACGTGACGATGCCGGTGACCCTGGACGGCGGTGACGTCTACTCGGTGCTGGTGCTGGACGACGAGGGCGGCGGGCTGAAGGTGGAGACCCGCACCGACGCCGCGTCCGGCGCGGTGATGCCGACCGGCGGCGTGGAGACCGGAGCCGGCGGCACCGCGCCGGCCCAGCACCGCTGGCCGCTCGCCGGCCTCGGCGCTGCCGGGCTTGGCGCTGCCGGGCTGGCCCTGCTCGGTACCGCCGCCGCCCGGCGGCACCGGGCCCGGCGCGCGCAGCCGGCCGACCTGGTCGCCGCGGGGCGGTGACGGCCGTGGCAGTCGGCAGCGACTACGGGCCGACGGCGGTCGCCGGCGCGCAGCCCGACCGACCGCCGACGGCCCCGGATCCGGGTGGCGGCACCCCGCCATCCTCCACCACGGACAGCTCTCCGGATCAGTCCACAGTGGACACCGCTCCGCCACCGTCCGGTGTGGACGGTGGCGGGGCGGACCGCCGGGGCAACCGCCGGCTGGTCACCGTCGGGCTCGTACTGGTCCTGGCCGCGGTGGCGGTGGTGGCCGGGATGGCCCGCCAGCGCGGCCCGGCCGACCAGCCGGCGCCGGTCCAGGTGGCGGCGCCGAGCCGGGTGCCGGCCACCGCGGCGCCCCGGCCGGCGGCCCGACCGGCCGCCCCGGCGCGGCCGCTGACCGTCCGGATCCCGGCGATCGGGGTGTCGTCCACGCTGCTGCCGTTGCGGCTGGACAAGGCCGGGGCGTTGCAGCCACCGGGCGACTTCGTCCACGCCGGCTGGTACACCGGCGGCCCGGCGCCGGGCGAGCTGGGGCCGGCGGTGATCGCCGGGCACGTCGACTCCCGGAAGGGGCCGGCGATCTTCTTCCGGCTGCGCGAGCTGAAGCCGGGCGACCAGGTGCTGGTGACCCGGTCGGACCGGCGCACGGCCAGGTTCCGGGTGGTCGAGGTGCAGCGGTACCCGAAGAACATGTTCCCGGCCGCCCGGGTCTACATGCCCACCCCGGACGCCGCGCTGCGGCTGATCACCTGCGGCGGCTCGTTCGACTACGCCCGCCGGTCCTACCGCGACAACATCGTCGTGTACGCGGTCAGCGTCTAGCCGCACAGCGTCGGCGCCCCCGGCCGGGGGCGCCGACGCGGCTACGGCTTGGAGTTGTTCGGCGCGATCGCCGGGCGGGGTGCCGGCCGGGGCGGCCGCTGCACCGGGACGTCCTCGACCGGCTCCGGCTCGGCCGCCGCCGGCACCACCCCACCGGTCAGCGTGCTCAGCATCTCCCGGACGTTGCGCAGCTGCTCGGTGATCGCGTCCCGGCGCTTGGCCAGCGCGGCGAGGTCGCGCTCGCTCTCCCGGCGGGTGCGGTCGGCCTGCGCCCGCGCCTCGGCCACCAGCTCGGCGGACTCGCGCTGCGCCGCCTGCAGCATCTCCTGCGACCGGCGCTCGGCGTCGGCCCGCATCTTCTCCGAGTCGGCGCGCAGCTGGTCGGTGCGGGCGACCGTCTCGGCCAGCTCGCGCTCGGCCGCCTCGGTCCGGGCCGCGTGGTCGGATTCGGCCTTCTGCCGGCGCTTGGCCAGCGCGGTCTCGAAGTCCGCCGCGGCCTGCGCCGCCTTGGCCCGGACGGCCTCCAGGTGCCCGCTGGCCTCTTCCCGGGTGGCCGCGCCGTGCGCCTCGGCATCGGCCCGCATCCGGGCCGCCTCCTGCCGCGCCTTGTCCAGGAACGTGGCCGCTTCCTGCTCGACCTTGCGCCGGTGCGCGCCGGCTTCCTTCTCGGCCGCTTCCCGGATCGCGCCGATCTGCTTGGTCGCGTCGGCCCGCTCGTGCCCGATCTCCTGCTGCGTTTCCTCGCGCAGCGCGATCGCCTCTTCCTCGGCGAGCCGGAGAATCTTCTCCACCCGTGCCCCGAAGCCGGACAGCGGGGACGTACCGGGGATCGGCGCCTCCTGCTGACCTGACTCGAGATGCAACTCCTCGACGCGCCCCTCGAGCTGCTTCACCCGGGTGGCCAGCTCATCCCGCTGGACGAGCACCCGGTCGTACTCGGTGCTGGCGGTGGAGAGGTATGAGTCCACCTGGTCGCGGTCGTACCCGCGAAGAGCGACATCAAAGTTGTTGTTCGTGGCTGGGTGGTCGGGCATGAAAGCCCTCCTGAACACTTACGGCTCTCGGACCTCGGGATTCTGGCAGAGATGCTTTGGCTCCTCCAAGGCAGGCCGGAATTGAATACACGGCGCTATCCTTGATTACGCAGGGGTGTTCCACGATTACCCCGATACCGGGCCAGCCTCCCGGATAGGCCGCGAAGCTGCCATCCCGGCCGGTCCCGCCGGGTTCGGCGCGGCGCCACCCCGGGCCGGCCAGCACCGCCCCGCGCAGGTCAACGCGGGCCAGCGCGGCCTAGCGGAGCAGGACCAGGTCGTCGCGGTGCACGACCTCGCGCCGGTACTCCGGCGCCAGCTCCCGGGTGGACCGGCCGAGCAGCGGCGGCAGTTCGTCGGCGTCGTAGCCGACCAGCCCGCGGGCCACCGGCGCGCCGGTCAGGTCGACCAGTTCGACCGGATCGCCGGCGCCGAAGTCACCGTGCACCGCGGTCACCCCGGCGGACAGCAGCGAGGTGCGCCGGCGCACCACCGCGTCCACGGCGCCGTCGTCGAGCACCAGCCGGCCGCGCGGGGTGGTGGCGTGCCGCAGCCAGAACAGCCGGGACGCGGTGCGCCGGCTGGTCGGCGGGAAGTAGGTGCCGATCGCTTCGCCGGCCAGCGCCGCGCGCACCATCGCGGCGGAGGTGAGCAGCACCGGCACACCCGCCCCGGCGGCGATCTGCGCGGCGTCCAGCTTGCTGGCCATCCCGCCGGTGCCGACGCCGGCCGTGCCGACCCCGCCGATCCGTACGTTGCCCAGGTCCGCCGCGTCCCGCACTTCGGGCACCAGCCGGGCCCCGGGGTGGCGCGGGTCGCCGTCGTACAGACCGTCCACATCGGACAGCAACACCAGCGCGCCGGCCTCGACCAGGTGCGCCACCAGCGCGGCCAACCGGTCGTTGTCGCCGAACCGGATCTCCTCGGTGGCGACCGCGTCGTTCTCGTTCACCACCGGCACCACGCCGAGGGTGAGCAGCCGTTCCAGCGTGCGGTGCGCGTTGCGGTAGTGCGAACGGCGGACCAGGTCGTCCGCGGTCAGCAGCACCTGGCCGACCACCAGCCCGTGCCGGCCGAACGCGGCCGCGTACCGCTCCACCAGCAGCATCTGCCCGACGCTGGCGGCGGCCTGCTGGGTGGCCAGATCGCGGGGGCGGCGCGGCAGCCCGAGCGGCGCCAGCCCGGCGGCGATCGCCCCGGACGAGACCAGCACCACCTGCCGGCCGGCGATCCGGTGCGCGGCGAGCGCGTCCACCAGGGTGTCCAGCCGGGCCGGGTCGAGCCCGCCGGCCGCGGTGGTCAGCGACGACGACCCGACCTTGACCACCACCCGGCCGGCCGCGCCGAGCGCCGCCCGGCTCACTCCGGCTCCCGCTCCGGCTGCCGGTCCGTCCACTCACTGTCCAGAATGGACACCGGCGCGTCGTCGGCCCACTCCGGCCAGTCCTGGTCGCGCCGGTGCCGGGAGCGCTTGGCGGCCAACCGCTCGGCCGGCCCGGTGCGCGGGTTCACCGACACCCGGGCGTCGCTGCCGCGCGGGCCGGTGCCGCCGGCCAGCACCGCAGCGGCGGCCCGCAGCGTCGGCTCCCAGTCGAAGGTGACCCCGCCGATCGTCACGCCGACGCCGGCCACCGCGCCGGCGGCGGCCAGCGCGTCCTCCACGCCGAGCTTCGCCAGCCGGTCGGCGAGGTAGCCGACCGCCTCGTCGTTGTTGAAGTCGGTCTGCCGCACCCAGCGCTCCGGCTTCAGGCCGCGCACCACGAACCCGCCCTCGTCGGCCGGGTCGGGCTCGACGGTGAAGCCGGCGTCGTCGACCGCGGTCGGCCGCAGCACGATCCGGATCGACTCCGGGTCCGGCCGGCTGGCCCGGTATGCCGCCACCCGCGCGGCCAGCTCGAAGCCCAACTCGCGCAGGCCTTCCCGGGTGGCCGCGCTGATCTCGAAGACGGTCAGCCCGCGGGCCTCCAGCTCCGGCCGGACCAGCTCGGCCAGCTCCCGGGCGGCCGGCACGTCGATCTTGTTCAGCGCGACCAGCCGGGGCCGGTCGGCCAGGTCGCCGGCCAGCCCGCCGCCGTACTGGGCCAGCTCCTGCTCCAGGGCGTCCAAATCGGACAGTGGGTCGCGGCCCGGCTCCTCGGTGGCGCAGTCGAGCACGTGCAGCAGCACCGCGCAGCGCTCCACGTGCCGGAGGAACTCCAGCCCGAGGCCGCGGCCGGCGGCGGCGCCCGGGATCAGCCCGGGCACGTCCGCGATCGTGTACGTCTCGTCCCCGGAGCTGACCACGCCGAGGTTCGGCACCAGCGTGGTGAACGGGTAGTCGGCGATCTTCGGCCGGGCCGCGGACATCGCCGCGATCAGCGACGACTTCCCGGCGCTGGGGAACCCGACCAGCCCCACATCGGCCACGCTCTTGAGCTCGAGCACGACCTCGTGGCTGTCCCCCGGCTCGCCCAGCAGCGCGAACCCGGGCGCCTTGCGCCGCTTGGACGCGAGCGCCGCGTTGCCCAGCCCGCCGTGCCCGCCGCGGGCCACCACGTACCGGGCACCGGTGCCGGTCAGGTCGGCCAGCAACTCCCCGGTCGGCGCCTGTACGACGGTCCCGTCCGGCACCCGCAGCTCCAGCGAGCTGCCGTCGGCGCCGGCCCGGTTGCTGCCCTGCCCCGGCCGGCCGTTGCCGGCCCGCTGGTGCGGCCGGTAGTGGAAGTCCAGCAGGGTGTGCACGCTGCGGTCGACGACCAGCACGACGTCGCCGCCGTTGCCGCCGTTGCCGCCGTCCGGCCCACCCAGCGGCTTGAACTTCTCCCGGTGCACCGACGCGCAGCCGTGCCCGCCGTCGCCGCCGGCCACCTGCAGCGTGACGCGATCCACGAACGAGGCCACGACGCCTGCCTCCCTGCCTCTGTCACTGCCCTGTTGCAGCTACTGCTCTTGGTTCAGCGCGGACCGGCCCCGGCCGGTCCACTGTGGCCGGTCAACACGAAGGGACGGGCCGGTAATCCGGACCCGCCCCTCGGTGACCCGCCGTCGGGCTGGTTCAGCCCTCGGCCGGAACGACGATGCTGACGACCTTGCGGCCGCGGCTGCGGCCGAACTGCACCTGACCGGCGGCCAGCGCGAACAGCGTGTCGTCGCCACCACGGCCGACCAGGTCGCCCGGGTGGAACTTGGTGCCGCGCTGCCGGATCAGGATCTCGCCGGCGTTCACCCGCTGGCCGCCGAACCGCTTCACACCGAGCCGCTGAGCGGCCGAGTCACGCCCGTTCCGCGAACTGGACGCGCCCTTCTTGTGAGCCATGGCCTACTTCCCGCTCTCGATGTCGATCACCTTCACCTGGGTCAGCCGCTGACGGTGGCCGGCCCGGCGGTGGTAGCCGGTCTTGTTCTTGAAGTGGTGGATCTTGATCTTCGGGCCACGGCTGTGCGCGACCAGTTCGCCGGTGACGGAGACCTTGGCCAGCGCGTCGGCGTCGGTGGTGACCGACTCGCCGTCGACGAGCAGCAGCGCGGGCAGCGACACCGTGTCGCCGGGCGCGCCATCCAGCTTCTCGACCTCGACGACGTCGCCGACCGCCACCTTGTACTGCTTGCCGCCGGTCTTGACGATCGCGTACATCGGGACGCAGCGCTCCTGACTAGTGAACGAAGGACGGTGCGCCGGCAACCCAGGGCGACAGGTCGACACCGGGCACAACCGACTGGGCCCGCCGCTGGCGGGCCACCGGACAGAGTACGTACCGCGCTGTCGCCGGGTCAAACCGCCCCGGCCGCTGGCTGCTCATACCGCTGGACGCGCCGGCTCGGCGCCGACCGCTGCCGGCGAGCCGGCCGGCCGGCTGGCCGCCCGGCGGCGCCGGCGCGGTGCCGGCTCGGCCTGGTCGGTCTGCACCGCCGGCTCGACCGCGACCGGCTCCGGAGCCGGCGCCGGCTCGGGCGCCGCCCCGTCCACGGCGGCCGGCGGCGTGCCGCCGATCCGGCCGGTGACGCCCGCTGCGCTTCCAGCCAGCCCGGCCGGCTCGGCCAGCTCATCCACGCCGGTCGGGTCGATCGCCGGGGCCACCACACCGTTCGCGGCGGCGCGGTGGGCACCGCTCCGGCTGCTGGTCTCGGCCGCCGCTGCCGGCGGCTCGGTCACCTCAGCCGGCAGTTCCGGCGCGGGCGTGCTCTCGACCGCCGGCTCGTCGGCGCCGGCGCCGCGACGACCACGCCGGGCGGCCCGGCTGCCGCCGACCGGAGCCGCGGTGCCCGCGCCGTTCCCGCCGCCAGCAGCGCCGCCGGCACTACCACCGCCACCGCCACCGCCGCGGCGACGCGACTCGTCCAGCGGCTCGGTGTGCACCAGCAGACCGCGGCCGTTGCAGGTCGGGCACGGCTCGGAGAACGCCTCGAGCAGGCCCTGGCCGACCCGCTTGCGGGTCATCTGCACCAGGCCGAGCGAGGTGACCTCGGCTACCTGGTGCTTGGTCCGGTCGCGGCCGAGGCACTCGGTCAGCCGGCGCAGCACCAGGTCGCGGTTGCTCTCCAGCACCATGTCGATGAAGTCGATCACGATGATGCCGCCGATATCGCGCAGCCGGAGCTGGCGGACGACCTCCTCGGCCGCCTCCAGGTTGTTCCGGGTGACGGTCTGCTCCAGCGTGCCGCCCTGCCCGGTGAACTTGCCGGTGTTCACGTCGATCACGGTCATCGCCTCGGTGCGGTCGATGACCAGCGAGCCGCCGGACGGCAGCCAGACTTTGCGGTCCATTGCCTTCATCAGCTGCTCGTCGATGCGCAGGTCGTGGAACACGTCGGTGTCCGCGGTGTGCCGGACCATCCGCGGCGCGAGGTCCGGCGCGACGTGCCCGACGTACTGCTCGAGCGTCTCGGCGGCCTCGTCGCCGGACACGACCAGCTTGGTGAAGTCCTCGTTGAAGACGTCCCGGACGACCCGGATCGCCAGGTCCGGCTCCTCGGACAGCAGCACCGGAGCGTGCGAGGACTTGGCCGCCTTCTCCCGGATGACCTCCCACTGCGCGTGCAGCCGGTTGACGTCGCGGGTCAGCTCCGCCTCGGAGGCGCCCTCGGCGGCGGTCCGGATGATCACGCCGGTGTCCTCCGGCACGATCCGGCGCAGGATCTCCTTCAGCCGGGACCGCTCGGTGTCGGGCAGCTTGCGGCTGATGCCGGTCATCGACCCGCCCGGCACGTACACCAGGTAGCGGCCGGGCAGGCTGATCTGGCTGGTCAGCCGGGCCCCCTTGTGCCCGATCGGGTCCTTCGTGACCTGCACGACCAGCGTGTCGCCGGACTTCATGGCGTGCTCGATCGAGCGCGCCTTGCCCTCCAGGCCGGCCACGTCCCAGTCGACCTCGCCGGCGTAGAGCACCGCGTTGCGGGCCTTGCCGATGTCCACGAACGCGGCTTCCATGCTCGGCAGCACGTTCTGCACCCGGCCGAGGTAGACGTTCCCGGCGTACGAGGACGAGCTGGCCTTGGTCACGTAGTGCTCGACCAGCACGTCGTCCTCGAGCACGGCGATCTGGGTCCGGTCGCCGCGCTGGCGGACGACCATGACCCGGTCCACCGCCTCGCGCCGGGCCAGGAACTCGGCCTCGGACAGGATCGGCGGGCGGCGCCGGCCCTGATCCCGACCGTCGCGGCGGCGCTGCCGCTTGGCCTCCAGCCGGGTCGAGCCGCGGACGCCCTGCACCTCGTCGTCGCTACTGCTGCTACCGCGGCGTTCCTTGACCGGCCGCGGCTCGCGAACGTGCACGACCGTGTTCGGCGGGTCGTCGGTGCCGCCGTCCTCGCCGTCGCCGCTGGTCCGGCGCCGCCGCCGGCGCCGGCGCCGGCTGCTGCCGCCCTCGTCGTCATCGGCGGACTCGGCCGGCGCGCCGTCCTCAGCCGCCGGCTCGGCGTCGGCCTCGCCGGTCTCGTCCTCGGCGCCCTCGGCCAGCTCGCCGTTCTCGCCGTTGCGACCGCGACCGCGACCGCGCCGGCCACGCCGGCGGCGGCGACGCTCTTCGGTGTCGTCGGCGTCCTCGTCCTCCGCCTCGGCCGGCGCCGGGGGCGCGGCGGGCGCCTCGGTCTCGGCCGGCGCCGCGGCGGCGGACCGGGTGCGGCGGCGCCGGGTCGGCGCCTCGGCCGGCTCTTCCGCCGGGGCCTCCGCGGCGGGCGCGGCGGCGGGCTGGGCGACCGGCGCCATGAACGTGGCGACCGGTGCGACGAAGGTCACGACCGGCGGCGGCAGCGCACCGACCTTGGTACGGCCGCCGGTGGCAACCACCACTTCCGGCTCGACCTGCTCGGTCTCCTCGGCTGGCGGGTCGATCGGCGCCGCGCCGGCCGGTTCGGGCTGGCTGGCGCGGCTGGCCCGGGTCCGCCGGGCGCGGCCCTTGACCGGCGCGGCCTCGGCGGCCGGCGCTTCCGCGGCCGGCGCCTCGGGACTGGCCGGCGGCTCGACGACGGCCGGCTCGGCGGCCGGCGGGGAACCCGCGGCGGCGGTGGCCCGGCGGCGCCGGGTCCGCGGCGCGGGCGCCTCGACGAGCACCTCAGCGGGCGCCTCGACGGCCGGCGCCGCGGGCTCCGGTGCCGGCGCGGTGGCCTTGCGGGTTCTGGTCCGCTTCGGGGTGGTTTCCGGCGGTCCAGCGGCGGGGACGCTGGCCTCGGCCGGCGCGGTCTCGGCCGGCACCGCCGCGGCCGGCGCGGCCGCGGCGGTCGCCCGGCGGCGGGTCCGGCGGGCCGGCGGCTCAGCCGATTCGACTACTGGAGTCTCAACCTCATGTTGAGCGGTGGCCGGTTCTGGGTCAGGGGCCACCTTCGCGGCAGCCGTACGGCGCCGCCGGGTGGTCTTGGTCGGGGTGGGCGGCGCGGCATCAGCCGTCGTCGCGTCGGGCTGTGCGGCGGGCAGGGAATCGTGCTCTCCTGCTCCGGTGGGCTCGTGGTCGAGCATCCGGGCGTTTCTCCGTTCGGCCCCCGGGCGCGCACCGATCAGGGCACGCGGCCGCACGGGGGCGGGCCTGGCGGCGGACCTGGCGAACCAGGCCGTACCGCATAAGTCTGCGTTGTACCGGATCGACCGGTTGACCGATCAACCCGCAGGTGCGGTGCCGAGCGACGGCGCCTGGTGCTGGCCAGAGCCGGGCTGCCCATCCCTGGCGTCCGCGTGGGTCGCGGTCGGAGGAACAGCCTCACGGTCCGGCGCGAGCGGGTCGGCAAGCCGGCCGGTGTCGTCTAGCCGACCCTGCGCCAGCCGGATCGCCCTCGGCGGCACCGGCGGCACCAAGTCAGCAACGACACCCAACGCAGCGAGCACGTCGTCGGGTCGAACGGCCGGCGTTGCCTGCCGAACGACCACGTCCAGTATCGCACAGTCGCGATGTGTGCTGCCGCCGGACGCGCCAGCCGGCTCGTCCGGCCCAGCCGCGCCGTCCCGCACGGTCGCCGTGGCGACCGGAGTACGCGCGTCGACGGTGCGCCGGCCGTCCTTGGTCAACCGCTGTACCGGCACCGACTCGCTGGCCAGGAAGACCCGCACGGCCTCGGCCAGGATGGCCACGCTGAGCTGCGGAAACTCCAGCTGCCAGGCGGACGCGTCGATCCGGTCGGCCAGCCCACCGGCACCGGCCCGGGCCTCGACGCACTCCAGCACGTCCAACCCGGGCGGCAGCGCCTCGTCCAGCATGGCCGCCAACCGGCTCAGCTCGACTCGGCCGGACAGCGCCAACTCCAGGTACTCCGCCTCACTCGCCACCCCGGTCGGCGCCGCGCCGAGGTAGGAGATCCGCGGGTGCGGGCTGAACCCGGCCGAGAACGCGATCGGTACGCCCGCCCGGCGCAGCGCCCGCTCGAACGCCCGTGCGAAGTCGCGGTGCGAGGTGAACCGGAGCCGACCGCGCTTGGCGTAGCGGACCCGGACCCGCTGCACGACCGGCGGCGGCGGGGGCCCGTCAGGTTGCCGAGACAGCGTCAGCCCTTTCCCTCGGTGGTGTCACGGTGGTGTCGCATATATCGCGCCGCGGCACCGCCGGTAGTCTCCCACCATGGCAGTCAGCGATCTCCCGCCACCCGACGAGCCGATGACGGTCGACGCCTACCGGCAGCGCTGGCCAACCGGCGCCGAGAAGGTCGAACTGCTGGACGGGACGATCGTCTTCTACGGCACCTTCGACGCGAACGACGCCGAGGCCGCCGCCCTCGTCTACCCCGGCCGCCGGGTGCTGCTCAGCCTGGACGGTGGGATCGAGGTACATCCCGCCGGCCCGCCGACCGGCGTCTGGGCCGACCGCCTCAAGTAGCCCCTTCCGGCGTGCCGCGGCCGGCCCGCCGGGCCGGCCGCACCCGGGCCGGCCGCACCCGGGCCGCCGGGGTCAGCCGGCGGGGGCGGGTTCGGCGGGTTCGGCGGGTTCGGCCAGGGCCGACGGGACCGGGGTGAGCGGCAGCAGCCGGCGGCCGGTGGGACCGATCTGGATCTCGGTGCCCATCCCGGGGCAGACGCCGCAGTCGTAGCACGGCGTCCACCGGCAGTCGTCCAACTCCTGCTCGGCCAGCGCCTCCTGCCAGTCGGCCCAGAGCCAGTCGCGGTCCAGGCCGGAGTCGAGATGATCCCAGGGCAGCACCTCGGTGCCGCCGCGCTCGCGGGTGGTGTACCAGTCCAGCGAGACACCCAGCGGGGGTAGCTCGGCCTCGCACGCGGCGGCCCAGCGGTCGTAGGAGAAGTACTCGCTCCAGCCGTCGAACCGGCCGCCCTCTGTCCACACGCGACGGATCACCGCCGACACCCGCCGGTCGCCGCGGGACAGCAGACCCTCCACAACGGACGGCCGGCCGTCGTGGTAGCGGTAGCCGATGGCACGGCCGAGCGAGCGCTCGGCGTTGATCGCGTCCCGCAGCAGCTTCAACCGGCGGTCCACAGTGGACGCGTCGGCCTGTGCGGCCCACTGGAACGGGGTGTGCGGCTTGGGCACGAACGCGCCGATCGACACCGTGCAGCGGACATCCTTGGTACCGGCGGCGGCCCGGCCGGCCCGGATCACCTCGTGCGCCATCGAGGCGATCTCCAGCACGTCCTCGTCGGTCTCGGTGGGCAGGCCGCACATGAAGTAGAGCTTGACCTGCCGCCAGCCGTGCTCGTACGCGGTGCTGACCGTCCGGATCAGGTCCTCCCGCGACACCATCTTGTTGATCACCCGGCGGAGCCGCTCCGAGCCGCCCTCCGGGGCGAACGTCAGCCCGGACCGGCGGCCGTTGCGGGACAGCTCGTTGGCCAGCGTCACGTTGAACGCGTCCACCCGGGTGGACGGCAGCGACAGCGAGGTGTTCGTACCGGCGTACCGGTCGGCCAGCCCGGTCGCGATCGCGCCGATCTCGCTGTGGTCGGCGGACGAGAGGGAGAGCAGCCCGACCTCGGCGAAGCCGGTCGCGGCCAGCCCGCGCTCGACCATCTCGCCGACCCCGGTGATCGACCGCTCCCGGACCGGCCGGGTGATCATGCCGGCCTGGCAGAACCGGCAGCCGCGGGTGCAGCCGCGGAAGATCTCCACCGACATCCGCTCGTGCACCGACTCGGCCAGCGGCACCAGCGGCTGCTTCGGGTACGGCCACTCGTCCAGGTCCATCACGGTGCGCTTGTGCACCCGGAACGGCACGTCCGGCCGGTTCGGCACGACCCGGCGGATCCGGCCGTCCGGCAGGTAGTCGACGTCGTAGAACCGCGGCACGTAGACGCCCGGGACCCGGGCCAGCCGCAGCAGCAGCTCGACCCGCCCGCCCGGCCGCCCGGCCGCCTTCCAGGCCTTGACCGCGTCGGTGATCTCCAGCACCGCCTGCTCGCCGTCGCCCAGCACCGCGGCGTCGATGAACTCGGCGATCGGCTCCGGGTTGAACGCGGCGTGCCCGCCGGCGATCACCACCGGCTCGTCGGTGCGGTCGGTCGCGGTCAGCGGGATGCCGGCCAGGTCGAGCGCGGACAGCAGGTTGGTGTAGCCGAGCTCGGTCGAGAACGAGACGCCGAGCAGGTCGAACGCGGCCACCGGGCGGTGCCCGTCCACGGTGAACTGGCCGATGCCGTGCTCCCGCATCAGCGCTTCCAGGTCGGGCCAGACCGTGTAGGTGCGCTCGGCCAGCGCGTCCGGCCGCTCGTTCAGCAGCTCGTACAGGATCATCACGCCCTGGTTGGGCAGGCCGACCTCGTACGCGTCCGGGTACATCAGGCACCACCGGACCTCGGCGGCGTCCCAGTCCTTGACGACGCTGTTCAGCTCACCGCCGACGTACTGGATCGGCTTCTGCACGCGCGGCAGCAGCGGCTCCAGCCGGGGGAAGAGCGACTCGACCGTCATGCGCCCAGACTAGGCCGTCAGAGCCGGCGCTCGACCTCGCGGTGCCGGCGGTGCACGTTCAGCAGCAGGCCGATGGCCATCCAGTTGGCGAACATCGACGAGCCGCCGTACGAGACGAACGGCAGCGGCAGGCCGGTCACCGGGGTGATGCCGAGCGTCATCCCGATGTTGATGAACGTCTGGAACGCGAACCAGGACGCGACCCCGGTGGCCACTAATCGGCCGAACAGGTCCGGTGAGCGGGCGGCGAGCTGCAGCGCCCGCCAGAGCAGCACGCAGAACAGCAGGATGATGCCGCCGGCGCCGGCGAACCCGAGCTCCTCCCCCGCGACCGTGAAGACGAAGTCGGTCTGCTGCTCGGGGACGAACTTGCCGTTGGTCTGGGTGCCGTGGAACAGCCCGGTGCCGAACAGCCCGCCGGCGCCGATCGCGATCCGGGCCTGGGTGACGTTGTACGCGGCGCCCTGGGTGTTCGCGTCCGGGTTGGCGAAGACCTTGAACCGGTCCAGCTGGTAGCCCTGCAGCATGTGCAGCTGCACCGCGGCGACCGCGACCAGCACCCCGGCGAGCACCAGCCCGAGCAGCCAGCGGGCCGAGACGCCGGCCACCCCGAGCACGCCGAAGATGGTGAACACGAACACCATCGCGGTGCCGGCGTCCGGTTGCAGCATCACCAGCCCGAGCGGGACGGCGGCCAGCGCCAGCACCAGCGGCACGTCGGCGGAATGGTTGTGGTACTCCTGGGTGCGCCGCTCGGAGATCACCATCGCCATCCCGACGACCAGCGCGACCTTGGCGAACTCGGATGGCTGCAGCTGGAAGCCGCCGCCGACGACGATCCAGGAGTGCGCGCCGTTGATCGTCACACCGATCAGCAGCACCGCCACCAGACCCAGGCACGATCCGATGTAGATGATCGGCGCGTACGCCCGCAGCATCCGGTGGTCCACCACCGCGACCAGGCCGCACAGCACCAGCCCGATCGCCAGGTTGATCAGGTGCCGGCGCAGGAAGGCCTGCGGGTCGGCGCCGACGTCCGCCAGCCGGGGCCGGGTGGCCGACCAGACCAGCAGCGCGCCCACGATCGACAGGGTCAGCGCCGAGCCGAAGATCGACCAGTCCAGCCGCCGCCAGAGCCCCGGCTTCTCCGCCGACCCGTCCGGCCCGCCGATCCGGCCCAGCCCGGTCAGGGTGCTCACCGGGTGAGCCGGCGGGGCGTGCTGGTCGCGGTCGCCGGCGGCTCGGTCGGGCTGCCGCCGGCCGGGCCGGTCGGCGTCGGCAGGCTGCCGCCGACCCGGGCCCCCTGCGCGGTGCCGAGGGTGGCGACCTTGGGCAGGCCGCGCGGAGCCTGGCCGCCGGGCATGGCCGCCTTCTTCCCGTTCAGCCCGTAGATGCCCTCGTAGATCTGCCGCACCAGCGGCGCGGCCGCCTGCGCGCCCAGGCCGGCCTGCTCGACCATGCCGACCACCACGTACTTGGCCGCGCCGGGCGCGCCGGCCGGGGACCAGGAGGCGAACCAGGACGTGTCCTGCTTGCCGAACACCTCGGCGGTGCCGGTCTTGCCGCCGATCAGCACCTTGTCCAGCGGGAAGCCGGTGAACGCGACCGACCCGGACGCCGCGTTCGCCGGGGTGAACGCCAGCGAGTTGCGGATGTAGTCGAGCACCTGCCCGCTGACCGGCACCTTGCCCCGCGACTTCGGCTTGATCTGCCGCACCACCTTGCCGTCCGGCCCGATCACCGCCCGGCCGACGGTCGGCTGCCAGAGCGTGCCGCCGTTCACCAGCGCGCTGTACGCGACGGCCAGCTGCAGCGGGCTGACCGTGGTCTCGCCCTGGCCGATCGACAGGTCCGCGTTGTCGCCGACCCGGTACCGCCAGCCGTCGGTGCAGTTCTCCCTGGCCAGCTGGGTCAGGAAGGTGCGCCGGGCCGGGTCCTTCTCCTCCGGGTAGCCGCGGGCGCCATCCGCGCAGTACTGCTTCTTGTTCGCGTCCCAGCGCTGCTTCTTGAAGGCCCGGTCGACGATCCGGCCCGAGGTCTGCTCCCCGGCCGGCAGGTCGACGCCCGGGTCGGCGCCGAAGCCGTACCGGCGGGCCATCGCCTGCAGCGCCTCGATCGGCTTCTGCCCGCGGTCCAGCCGGGTCTCGTCGGCGTACCAGTCGGTCTGGGCGAACCCGTAGAAGATCGTGTCGCAGGACTTGGCCAGCGCGACCCGCAGGTCGATGCTGCCGGCGATGCCGACGCCCTCGAAGTTCTTCTTCTGCCGGTTGCCGACCAGCAGCGAACCCGGGCAGGTGTACGTGCCGGACAGCGGGGCCCGGCCGGACATCACCTCGGCCGAGGTGGACATCAGCTTGAACGTCGACCCGGGCGCGAACTGGCCCTGCACCGCGCGGGAGATCAGCGGCGTGCCGGCGCTCTCCCCGGTCAGCGCGGACAGCTCCTTCTGGCTGATCCCGCCGACGAACACGGTCGGGTCGTACGTCGGGTAGCTGGCCAGCGCGATGATCCGGCCGGTCTGCGGGTCCATCACCACCGCGGCACCGGACGGGGCGGCGAAGTTGCGGCCGGTGGACTTGTCGAACTGGGTGCGCCGCTTGATGATTTCGTCCGCGAGCGCCTTCTCGGCGATCGCCTGGACCCCCTGGTCCAGGCTGGTGACCAGCGTGTCGCCCTGGGCCGGCGCGGTCTCGGACAGGGTCCGGAGCACGGTGCCCCGGTTGTCGACCGCGACCTGCCGGATGCCGTCGGCGCCGCGCAGGTCGCCGTCGTACGTCTTCTCCAGCCCGCTGCGGCCGACGATGTCGTTGAGGTGCAGGTCGGTACGGCCGGCGGCGGCCGCGGTGTCCAGCTCCTCCTGGGTGACCGGGCCGACGTAGCCCAGCGAGTGCGCGGCCAGCGACTTCTTCGGGTACTGCCGCAGCGTCTGCGCCTCGGCGGTCACCCCGGGGAAGTCCTCCCGGTGCTCGGCGATGCGCAGCACCAGCTGCGGCGTGGTGTCGGTGAGGATCGGCACCGGCTGGTACGGCGAGCCGTTCCAGCACGGCTTGGGCACCTTCGGCGCGCACGGGGTGATCCGCTTGGCCAGCTCACCGGCCGGGATCTTGACCAGCGGGCTCAGCTTCTTCAACATCGCCGCGCCCTCGTCCGGCAGGCCCAGCAGCTCGCTGCGGTTCACCGAGACGACCAGCGAGACCCGGTTGCTGACCAGCGGCCGGCCGCGGTCGTCCACGATCGCGCCGCGCGGCGCCGGCAGCACCACCTCCCGGGTGTGCTGCCGGTTCGCCGTCTGCACCAGCTTGTCCTTGTCCAGGATCTGCAGGTAGTACAGCCGGGCGCCGAGCGTCACGACCAGGGACAGCACCAGGACGCGCAGCACGACGAGGCGAGGGCCGCCGTTACCGGACAAGGTCGCTCCTCACCGCCGCGGGTCCGGGTCGAGCCGGCGGGCCAGCGCGGCGACGACCGGGACCACGAACGGCGTCAGCATCACATCGTAGAGAACCGTGCTGGGCAGGTCGGCCAGGCCGCCGGCGGGCGGCCGATGCAGCACCGCGAGCAGCCCGAGGTAGATCAGGTAGGTGCTGGCGGCAGCCACCGCGACCACCGCGAACGCGCGGACCACGCCGCGCTCGGTGTCCGCGTCCAGCAGCCCGGCCAGGAAGCCGACCAGCCCGAAGCAGAGCGCCAGCACGCCGACCGGATGCGCGCTGGACAGATCCGCCAGCAGGCCGGTGGCGAACCCGGCGGCCATCCCGGCGGACGCGCCGGCCGCCAGCGCCACCCCGACCACCAGCACCACCAGCAGGTTCGGCGCACCGCCGGGCAGCGGCAGCCGGGCCAGCACCGACTCCTGCAGGACCACCGCGAGCACCGTCAGCACGGACAGCGCGGCCGCACCCGCGGGGGTCACCTTGGTCATCGCTACCGCGTCCCGGACGTGCTCGGCGGGCCCGCCGGCCGGTTGGGCGGGGTCCCGGTGGCGCTGGTCTGCGGGGTGGTGCCGGGCCGGGGCGGCAGGACGGCGTCGCGCGGGTCCTGCCGGGGGCCGGCCAGCACGACACCGACCAGGTCCAGCGCGGTGAACGTGACGTACGGGCGGACGGTGACCTGGTGGGCGGTCGAGCCGGGGTCGCCGGTCACCGCGGTGACCTCGCCGACCGGCACCCCGGCCACGTACGTGGTGCCGCCGTACGGGCCGGTCAGCAGCCGGTCGCCGGGCCGGGCCCGGGTCTGCGGGTCCAGCGACTCGAACGTGACCGGGCTCAGCCCCGCCCCGCTGGCCACGCCGAGCTGGTTCGAGCCGGCCAGCCGGACCCCGACCGAGGAGCCCGGGTCGATCGCCAGCACCACGACCGAGGTGGACGCGTCCACCTGCTTGATCCGGCCGACCAGCCCGTCCCCGTTGACCACGGTCATGTCGACCTTGACGCCGTCGCGGGAGCCGGCGTCGATGGTGACCGTCCACTCGAAGCCGAGCGAGGGGCCGAGGCTGACCACGGTCGCCGGCAGCACCCGGTACTGGCCCTGGCCGGCGAGCAGCTCCAGCTTCTGCAGCTCGTCCACCCGGCTGGCGGTCAGCGTCTGCTCGGTCAGGCGGCGCCGCAGGTCGGCGTTCTGCCGCTGCAGCTCGGTGATCCGGCCGTGCGAGCCG
This sequence comes from uncultured Actinomycetota bacterium, assembly GCA_963714145.1. Classification (GTDB taxonomy): domain Bacteria; phylum Actinomycetota; class Actinomycetes; order Mycobacteriales; family CADCTP01; genus JBBWZH01. Next base: position 3,514,445 of record OY970235.1, read on the forward strand.
GCCGCGTCCGGGATGCCGGCGAAGAACCGGCCGACCGGCGCGGCCACCGCGGTCACCCCGCGCTGCACCGGCCCGAACACCGCCTGCGCCGCCGACCGGACCCCGTTGAACGACGCGCTGCGGTAGTCCAGCGTGATGAACGCCAGCGAGATCACCAGCAGCACCAGCATCGCCCGGCGCTGCGGGCCCGTCGGCGGCGTCACCACACCTCCCGCGGGGTCAGGCGTCGGTCTCCTCTATTGCCCGACGCGTGGACTGCCGGCCAGGTTGACAACCCGGTCGGACGCGCGGGGATGTGCCTGAGGCATACCGCGCGGCCGATGGCCGGAAACCGGTCAGCGCTTGGGCTCGGAGACAAGCACCTGCCGCAGCGCGTCGAAGTCCTCGACGCACCGGCCGGACCCCATCGCCACCGAATGCAGCGGGTTGTCGGCTACCAGGATCGGCATCCCGGTCTCGTGCCGCAGCCGCTCGTCCAGCCCACGCAGCATCGCGCCGCCACCGGCCAGCACGATCCCGCGGTCCATGATGTCGCCGGCCAGCTCGGGCGGGCACTTGTCGAGCGTGGCCTTGACCGCGTCGACGATCGAGTTGACCGGCTCCTCGATCGCCCGGCGGATCTCCTCGCCGCTCACCACGATCGTCTTCGGCAGCCCGGTGACCAGATCCCGGCCGCGGATCTCGGCCTGGTCGTCGTCCGGCATCGGGAACGCCGAGCCGATCGCCATCTTGATCTCTTCGGAGGTGCGCTCGCCGAGCATCAGCGAGTACTCCTTCTTGACGTACGAGATGATCGCGGAGTCGATCTCGTCGCCGGCGATCCGGATGCTCGTGTTGGTGACGATCCCGCCCAGGGAGATGACCGCGACCTCGGTGGTGCCGCCGCCGATGTCCACCACCATGTTGCCGGTGGGTTCGCTCACCGGCAGGCCACAGCCGATCGCCGCGGCCATCGGCTCCTCGATGATGTAGACCTTGTTGGCGCCGGCCGCGTAGGTCGACTCCTTCACCGCGCGCTGCTCCACGCCGGTGATGCCGGACGGCACGCACACCACCACCCGCGGCCCGCGGACCAGGTACCGGCGCCGGTGCACCTTGCGGATGAAGTAGCGCAGCATCCGCTCGGTGGTGTCGAAGTCGGCGATCACGCCGTCCTTCAGCGGGCGGATCGCGACGATGTTGGCCGGCGTCCGGCCGATCATCCGCTTCGCCTCGATCCCCACCGCGAGGATCTCGCCGGTCTTCGTATTGATCGCCACCACCGAGGGCTCGTTCAGCACGATCCCGCGGCCGCGGACGTAGACAAGTGTGTTGGCAGTGCCGAGATCGACGGCCATGTCCCGACCGAGGAAAGACAGCGCGGTGCCGGACATTGAAAACCCTTCGTACGGCGAACGGTCGAGGCTGCGTACACCGACGCCACGACCCCACCCAGGCGGCTCGCACAGCCAGCCCTGATGCTACCGGTGCCGCGGGTGTGGCCTGGACCTCCGCCCCGGCGGGTCGGGCGACCTATCGCAGCAGCAGGTGGGCCAGCCGGCGCGAGGTCAGGAACAGCCCGAGCGCGCCCATCACGGCGAAGTAGAGCACGTGCCCGAGCAGCCCGGGGCCGACACCGCTGCCGGTGCACAGCGCCCGGATCAGCTCGATGCCGTGGTAGAGCGGCGTGCACTCGACGAACACCTGCAGCGGCCGGGCGTAGACCGACAGCGGGTAGAACGTCGTGGAGAACAGGAACATCGGCAGGATCGCCAGCTGAACGAACTCGAAGTCCTTCCAGCTGCGCATGTACGAGGTGACCGCCATGCAGACCGCCGCGAACGCGAACCCGATCAGCACCGTCGCCGGCAGCGCCAGCAGCGCCCACCACGACTCGATCAGCCCCATCACGAGCATCACCAGCAGGAACGCGACCGAGTAGAACGTGCCGCGCAACTGCGCCCAGGCGATCTCGCCGAGCGCGATATCGCCCGGGCCGACCGGAGTGGCCAGCACCGCGTCGTACAGCTTGGCGTACTTGAGCTTGAAGAAGACGTTGAAGGTGGCGTCGTAGACCGCACCGTTCATCGCGGACGAGGCCAGCAGCGCCGGCGCCACGAACGCGGTGTAGTCGAGCACCCGGCCGTCCACCCCGGTGACCGTGCCGACCAGCGCGCCGATGCCGATGCCGATCGAGAACAGGTAGAACACCGGCTCGAAGAAACCGGACACCACCAGCAGCCAGAGCCGCCGGTACACCAGCAGGTTCCGCTCGACCAGCAGCCAGGCCCGGCTGCTGACCAGCGGCAGCGGAACGGCTCGCACGGCCAGCGTGGCCACGGGTCTGCCCTCCTGTCTCTCCTCCTGCCCGGGCCCGCCGGTTCGGGCACCCGGCATCATCGGTGGCGTCACACGCGGTGTCATACGCGGCGTCATACGACGAGCCGGCGGCGGAAGGCGATGGAGGCCAGCCAGGCCCCGCCGATCACCCAGGCGACCAGGTAGGCGACATGCAGCGCGCTCATGCCGAGGGTGGCGGTGCCCAGGCTGAGCGTCCGGCAGAGGTCGACGCCGTGCCAGAGCGGGGTCAGGTGGGCGAACTGCTCCAACCCGGCCGGCAGCCGGCTGATCGGGAAGAACGTGCCCGAGAACAGGAACAGCGGGGTGACGCCGAACCGGAACAGCGCGGCGAACCCGGCGTCATTGTCCTGGCTGGCGGAGAACGCCATCACCGGTGCGGCGAACGCCATCCCGGTCAGCACCGCCGCCGGCACCGCGAGCAGTACCAGCACCGACTTGCCGGCCCCGAACAGCGTCATCACCACCAGGTAGCTGACGGCGCCGGTGAGCACCCGGCAGGCGATCCAGAGCAGGTGCCCGATCAGCAGATCCTGGCTGGTGAGCGGCGTGGCCAGCATCGCGTGGTAGGTCCGGAACCACTTGATCGAGCCCATCACCGGGTACGTCGACTCGCCGACCCCGGTCTGCATCGCGGTCGCGGCGATCAGGCCGGGGGCGAGGAAGGCCAGGTAGCCGGCGCCGCCGACGCCACCGCCGCGGGCGCCGTCGACCAGGCTGCCCAGGCCCACGCCCATCGCGGTGAGAAACAGCACCGGGCTGATCAGCGTGGTTACCACGCCGGCTCGCCAGGTGCGCTTGTACTGGTAGAGCCAGTATCCGAAGCAGCGCATCGCCAGCGGCGCGCCGAGCAGCGCCAGCAACCCGCCGGCGGCGGCCGGATCGGGCGAGCCCGCGCCGGCACCGGGCGGCCGCGGGCCTGCCGGGCCGGAGCCGGACGGGCCGGCGGAGCCGGGCAAGCCGGCAGGGACGGACGGGCTGGCGGGGCCCGCAGCGGGCGGACGAGCGGAGCCGGCCGGAGCGGACGGGCCAGCGGGGGCGGACGAGCCGGCAGGGCCGGACGAACCGGCGGGGCCGGCAGGGCCGGACGGGCCGGCGGAGCCGGGCAAGCCGGCGGGGGCGGTTGTGGGCTCGGCCATCAGTCCACCAGCGTCCGGCCGGTGAGCCGGAGGAAGACGTCCTCCAGGGTGGAGCGGCGGACCAGGGTGCTCACCGGGACCAGCCCGCGGTCGTGCACGCCGGCCGCCGAGGCGTCACCGTCGTCGGTGTAGAGCAGCAGCCGGTCGGGCAGCACCTCGACCCGCTCGGCCAGCCCGTCCACCTTGCCGGCCATGTTCTCGTGTTCGCCCGGGGCGAACCGCAGCTCGAGCACCTCGCGGCTGGAGTAGCGGTCGATCAGTTGCCGCGGCGAGCCCTCGGCGGCGATCCGGCCCTTGTCCATCACGACCAGCCGGTCGCACAACTGCTCCGCCTCGTCCATGTAGTGCGTGGTCAGCACCAGCGTGACGCCCTGCTGCTTGAGCCGGAACAGCCGATCCCAGACCGCGTGCCGGGCCTGCGGATCGAGCCCGGTGGTCGGCTCGTCCAGCAGCAGCAGGTCGGGCTCGTTGATCAGCGAGCGGGCGATCGTCAGCCGCCGCTTCATCCCGCCGGACAGCGGCTCCACCCGGTCGTCGGCCCGCTCGGACAACTGGACGAATTCCAGCAGCCGGTCGGCCCGTTCCCGGATCAGCGGCCGGGCCAGCCCGAAGTACCGGCCGTAGATCAGCAGGTTTTCCCGGACGGTCAGCTCCATGTCGAGCGTGTCCTCCTGCGGGACCACGCCGAGCCGGGCCCGGATCCGGGGCCCGTCGGCGGCCGGGTCGAGCCCGAGGATGCGCAGCGTGCCGCCGCTGACCGGGGACACGCACGCGATCATCCGCATCGTCGAGCTCTTGCCCGCGCCGTTCGGACCCAGGAAGCCGAACGCCTCCCCCGGCTCGACCGTCACGTCGATCGAGTCGACCGCGGTGAAGCTGCCGAACCGCTTGGTCAGGCCGCGGGCGACGATCATCGAGTGGTCTGCGTCGGGCACGCCACCGACGTTACCGAGCACCCCTGACAGAACGCGCGCGAGTTTCGCCGCCCGCTGATCGACTCAGCTCAGCGCGGAAGCGGGTGCTCCGGCCCTGCGCGACCAGCCCACGGCGGTCAGCCCGACGCGGTCAGGCCGCACCCGTCAGCCCACGGCCGTCAACCCAGGGCGGTCAGGCCGAGGTGGTCAGGCCGAGGCGGTCAGCCCAGGGCGGTCAGGCCCAGGTGGTCAGGCCGAGGCGGTCAGGCCGAGGCGGTCAGGCCGAGGCGGTCAGGCCGAGGCGGTCAGGCCGAGGCGGTCAGGCCGAGGCGGTCAGCCCAGGGCGGGGAAGAAGAGGGCGATCTCGCGGGCGGCCGACTCGGCTGAGTCGGAGCCGTGCACGATGTTGTTCTGCACCTCGACCGCGTGGTCGCCGCGGATGCTGCCGGTGGGCGCCTTCACCGGGTCGGTCGCGCCGGCCAACTGCCGGAACGCCTCGATCGCGCGCGGGCCCTCGACGACCGCGGCGACCAGCGGCCCGGACACGATGAACTCGACCAGCGAGCCGAAGAACGGCCGCTCCCGGTGCTCGGCGTAGTGGGTCTGCGCTATCTCCACGCCGAGGGTGCGCATTTCCAGCGCGACCAGCCGCAGGCCCTTGCGCTCGATCCGGGAGATGACCTCACCGACCAGCCCACGGGCGACGCCGTCCGGCTTGACCAGCACCAGGGTGCGCTCGCTGTCCACGGAACTCCTTGAGTATGACTTTCTCCATACGCGGTGGGGCGAGCGTACCGGGCGCCGGGCCGGCGACCGGCGGCCGGGGCTACCGGGCCAGCACCTCCCGGCGGACCCGGAGCAGGTAGATCCAGATCAAGCCGAAGATCACGCCGAGGAAGTACATCGCGGTGGCCAGCAGCCCGGTCGCGATCACCACGAACTGCAGCGCCGAGCCCAGCGCCAGCCCGAACCGGCGCCGCTGCAGCCCGGCCGCGACCAGCAGCACGCCGGCCAGGCTCAGCAGTACGGCCAGCCGCCCTGCGGTCAGCCCCGGACCGGACTGCGCGATCGCCCGCGGTACGAACAACATCAGGAGCGCTTCCAGCGCCAGCGTCGCCGCGAACGCCGCGCGGATCGCCCGCTCGGCCCGCGCCCGCTGACCCGCATCCGCCGACCCCGGCCCGGCCACCGCCTCAGCCACCAGCGGCCGGCCGGGCCGGGGTGGCGCGGACGTTGCGGCATGCGAACCACAGCCGGAGGCGCCGCGGGGTTCGCGCGGGCTCGGCCATGACGGACGCCCTGGCGAGCGTTCGCCGCAAGCGGCGTGCGCCCAGGTCCGTGGGGTCGGGGGGCGGGCTCGCCGTGCTCACCGCGGCGGCCCGGCCAGCAGGGTGCGGGCCTCGCCGACGGTGACCACGGAGCCGGTGACCAGGACGCCGGCGCCGCTGAGCGTGTCGGCGCCCTCCTCGGCCAGCCGGACGGCCTGCTCGATCGCGTCGTCCAGCCGGGGCTCGACCACCACCCGCTCGGCGCCGAACACGTCCACCGCGAGCCTGGCCAACTCGTCCGGCGGCAGTGCCCGGGGCGAGGAATTGCCGGTGACCACGATCTCGTCCAGCGCCGGTTCGAGAACCGCCAGCATGCCCGTGACGTCCTTGTCGGACAGCACCGCGACGACGCCGACCAGCCGCCGGAAGTCGAACGCCTCGCCCAGCGCGGACACCGTGGCGGCCATCCCGGCGGGGTTGTGCGCGGCGTCCAGCAGCACGGTCGGCGCGGTGCGGACGGTCTCCAGCCGGCCCGGCGAGGTGACCGCGGCGAACCCGGACCGGACCCCCTCCAGATCCAGCGTGCCGTTCGCGCCGACGCCGAAGAACGCCTCCACCGCGGCCAGCGCACAGGCCGCGTTCTGCGCCTGGTGCGCCCCGTGCAGCGGCAGGAAGATGTCGTCGTACATGCCGCCGAGGCCGCGCAGCAGCAACTGCTGGCCGCCGAGCGCGACCAGCCGGCGGAGCACGCCGAACTCGGCGCCCTCCCGGGCCACCTCGGCGCCCACCTCGACCGACCGGCGCAGCAGCACCTCCGCCGCGGCCGGCGGCTGCTCGGCCAGCACCGCGACCGCCTCCGGCTTGATGATGCCGGCCTTCTCGACGGCGATCGCCTCGACCGTGTCGCCCAGGTAGTTGGCGTGGTCGATGGAGATCGGCGTGACGACCGCGACCCTGCCGTCGGCGACGTTGGTGGTGTCCCACCGGCCGCCCATGCCGACCTCCAGCACGGCCACGTCCACCGGGGTGTCGGCGAACGCGACGAACGCCATCGCGGTCAGCACCTCGAAGTAGGACAGCCGCAGCGGCTGCTCCTTGTCGACCAGGTCGAGGTACGGGGCGACCTCGTCGTAGAGCTGGACGAACCGCTCGGTGCTGATCGGCCGCCCGTCCACCGAGATCCGCTCGGTGACCGCGGCCAGGTGCGGGCTGGTGAACCGGCCAACCCGCAGCCCGAACTGGCGCAGCAGCGCGTCCACCATCCGCGCCGTCGACGTCTTGCCGTTGGTGCCGGTGACGTGGACCACCGGGTACGACGCCTGCGGCCGGCCGAGCAGGTCGACCAGCGCGGCGATCCGGTCGAGCGAGGGCTCCAGCTGCGACTCCGGCCACCGGGTACGCAGCTCGGCCTCGACCCGGGCGAGCTCGGCGGCCAGGCGGGGGGTGCTGGTCGGTTCGGTCATGCCGGCCCGGGCGGGAGCGCGTCGAGCTGCGCGGCCAACCGGGCCAGCTCGGCCTCCGCGTCGGCCAGCCGGCCGCGCATCTTGGCCACCACCGGCTCCGGCGCCCGGGCGACGAAGTCGGCGTTGCCCAGCTTGGCCCGGGCCACCGCGGCGTCCTTCTCCGCGGTGGCCAGATCCTTGGCCAGCCGGGCCCGCTCGGCGGCCAGGTCGATCGCGCCGGACAGGTCGACCTCGATGGTGACCGCGCGGACCGAGAGCGAGGCGGTGGTGACGAACCCGCCCGGTGCCGGCTCCAGCCGGGCCAGCGTCCGGATCGCCGTCTCGTGCCCGGCCAGCCTGGCACTGTCCAAACCGGACAGTCGGGCCGGCACCCGCTGCCCCGGCCGGACGCCCTGATCGGAGCGGAACCGGCGCACCTCGGTGACCACGTCCTGCACGGCCCGCACGTCGGCCTCGGCGGCCGCGTCCAGCCGGGCCGGGTCGGCCACCGGCCAGGCCGCGACGACGATCGACTCACCGCCGGTCAGCGCGGTCCACAACGCCTCGGTGACGAACGGGATCATCGGATGCAGCAGCCGCAGCAGCGTGTCCAGCACCTCGCCGAGCACCCGGCGGCTGGCGTCGGCCGGCGCGCCGCCGGCCGCCAGCGGCACCTTCACCAGCTCCACGTACCAGTCGCAGAAGTCGTCCCAGGTGAAGTGGTAGAGCGCGTCGGCGGCCTTGGCGAACTCGAAGCCCTCGTAGTAGGCGTCGACCGAGCTGACCAGGTTCTGCAGCCGGGACAGCACCCACCGGTCGGCCGCGGACAGCTGCCCGGCCGGCGGCAGCGGCCCGGCCGTGGTCGCGCCGTTCAGCAGCGCGAACCGGGCCGCGTTCCAGAGCTTGTTGCAGAAGTTCCGGCTGCCCTGCACCCACTCCTCGCCGATCGGCACGTCGGCGCCCGGGTTCGCGCCGCGGGCCAGCGTGAAGCGCAGCGCGTCCGAGCCGTAGGCGTCCATCCACTCCAGCGGATCGACCGCGTTGCCGAAGGACTTGGACATCTTCTTGCCGTGCTTGTCACGCACCATGCCGTGCAGCGCCACCACGTGGAACGGGATCGCCTCGGCCGGCGGCGCATCCCGCATCGTGTAAAGGCCGAACAGCATCATCCGGACCACCCAGAAGAACAGGATGTCGTAGCCGGTGACCAGCACGCTGGTGGGATAGAAGCGGGCCAGGTCGGCGGTCTGCTCCGGCCAGCCCAGGGTGGAGAACGGCCAGAGGCCGGACGAGAACCAGGTGTCGAGCACGTCCGGGTCCTGCCGCCAGCCCTCGCCGGCGGGCGGTTGCTCGCCCGGGCCGACGCAGACCACCTCGCCGGCCGGGCCGTACCAGACCGGGATGCGGTGCCCCCACCAGAGCTGGCGGGAGATGCACCAGTCGTGCATGTCGTCCACCCAGGCGAAGAACCGCGGCTCCATGTCCTTCGGGTGGATCGCGACCCGGCCGTCCCGCACCGCGTCGCCGGCCGCCTTCGCCAGCGACTCCACCCGGACGAACCACTGCAGCGAGAGCCGCGGCTCGACCGTCGTGCCGCACCGCGAGCAGTGCCCGACGGAATGCAGGTAGGGCCGGCGCTCGGCGACGATGCGGCCCTGCTCGCGCAGCGCGGCCACCACTGCCGGCCGGGCCTCGAACCGGTCCAGCCCCTGGAACGGGCCGTGCGCGGTGACCACGCCGCGCTCGTCCAGGATGGTGAGCATCGGCAGGTCGTGCCGGCGGCCGATCTCGAAGTCGTTCGGGTCGTGCGCCGGCGTCACCTTCACCGCTCCGGTGCCGAACGCCGGGTCGACGTGCTCGTCGGCCACGATCGGGATCCGCCGGCCGGTCAGCGGCAGCTCCACGGTGCGGCCGACCAGATGCCGGTAGCGGTCGTCGTCCGGGTGCACGGCCACCGCGGTGTCGCCGAGCATCGTCTCGGCCCGGGTGGTGGCGACCACGATCGAGTCGACCCCGTCGCCGTACCGGATCGAGACCAGCTCACCCTCGTCCTCGGTGTGCTCCACCTCGATGTCGGACAGCGCGGTCAGGCAGCGCGGGCACCAGTTGATGATCCGCTCGGCCCGGTAGATCAGACCGTCTTCGAACATCTGCTTGAAGACGGTGAGCACCGCCTGGGACAGCCGTTCGTCCATCGTGAACCGCTCGCGGGACCAGTCGACACTGTCACCCAGCCGGCGCATCTGGCCCAGGATCATGCCGCCGGACGCAGCCTTCCACTGCCAGACCCGCTCGACGAACGCGTCGCGGCCGAGGTCGTGCCGGGACACGCCCTCCTTCGCCAGCTCGCGCTCCACCACGTTCTGGGTGGCGATGCCGGCATGATCCATCCCGGGCAGCCAGAGCGCGTCGTAGCCCTGCATCCGGCGGCGCCGGATGAGGGAATCCATGATGGTGTGTTCGAACGCGTGGCCCAGGTGCAGCGAGCCGGTGACGTTCGGCGGCGGGATCACAATGCAGTACGGCGGCGCGTCGGCCCGCTCCGGCGTGCCCCCGGCGAAGTAGCCACGCTCTACCCACCGCTCGTAGAGCGGCCCCTCTACCTGCGCCGGAGCGTACTGGGGCGGCAACTCGGCGCGGGCGGGAGCGGATTGGGTCGTGGTCACGCAGGCGATAGTACGGAGCGCCGCGCGGACCGTGCGAACGGCTATCCACAGGCTCTGTCACTATCCACAACCTGGGCCTGACCACTCGTATCTCGGCCCCGGACGCTCTACGGTCCCGGTTCGGGGGTCAGGAAAACCGGCTATGCACGATCGAAGGGGGTGGCAGCGACAGTGACCGTCTTCGCCTGGTCCGCGCTGCTGGTGTTCACGGTTACCACGGCGCTGCTGCTGGTGCTGCTGGGCAAGGCGCTGTTCCACGCGCTCGACCGGGTCGACCGGGCCAGGGACGAGGTGTGGACCATGGCCAAGACGCTCGACTCGATCTCGGCCCGGCTCGAACGCATCGAGGTCCATCTCGGCGCCGGCGACCAGCGGATGGAGGGGTTCCGCGACGAACTACGCGCCACCATGCGCCGCGACCTCCGCGAAATCGTCGACAGCTCATCCAACACCCGCGTCCGCCCCGGCTGACACCGAAGGGTCGGGCCCAAGGGCCCGACCCTTCAGAACCGACTGATCAAGAACGGAACCCACCGCGCCGGGGGTCCGGGGGCCGGAGGGCTCGGCCCCCCGGGCCAGCACGAAGTCCGCGCCAACCGGCGGAGCCAAGCGGAGGCAGGGTTAGCCGAACCCGATCGATCGAGAACCGGAACCCGCCGCACCGTGGGGGTTCCGGGGGGCTCGGCCCCCCGGGCAAGCATGAAGTCCGCGCCAACCGGCGGAGCGAAGCGGAGCAGCGTCAACCAAGCGGACGCCCGGACTTACGCGGACTTCTCGCGGCGCTCCCGCTTCGGCGCCTCGCGCGGCACGATCGTCGGGTTGACGTGCTCGAGCACGGCTTCCCGCGTGATGACGACCCGGGCCACGTCGTTCCGGCTGGGTACCTCGTACATCACCGAGAGGAGGACCTCCTCCATGATCGCCCGCAGGCCGCGGGCGCCGGTACCGCGCAGGATCGCCTGATCGGCGATGGCTTCCAGCGCGTCCTCGGTGAACTCAAGCTCGACACCGTCCAGCTCGAACAGCTTGCAGTACTGCCGGACCAACGCGTTACGCGGCTCGGTGAGGATCCGGATCAGGGCCGACCGGTCCAGGTTCCGCACGCTGGTGATCACCGGCAGCCGGCCGATGAACTCCGGGATCATGCCGAACTTGAGCAGGTCTTCCGGCATGACGTCGGCGAACACGTCGGTGCTCTCGATGTCGTGCTTGCTGCGTAGCTCCGCGCCGAAGCCGATGCCCTTCTTGCCCACCCGGGACTCGATGATCTTCTCCAGGCCGGCGAACGCTCCGCCCACGATGAACAGCACGTTCGTCGTGTCGATCTGGATGAACTCCTGGTGCGGATGCTTCCGGCCGCCCTGCGGCGGCACCGAGGCGGTGGTGCCCTCCAGGATCTTCAGCAGGGCCTGCTGGACGCCCTCGCCGGACACGTCCCTGGTGATCGACGGGTTCTCGCTCTTGCGGGCGATCTTGTCGACCTCATCGATGTAGATGATCCCGGTCTCGGCCCGTTTGACGTCGTAGTCGGCGGCCTGGATGAGCTTGAGCAGGATGTTCTCGACGTCCTCGCCGACGTAGCCGGCCTCGGTGAGCGCGGTCGCGTCGGCGATCGCGAACGGGACGTTGAGCATCTTGGCCAGCGTCTGGGCCAGATAGGTCTTCCCGCAGCCGGTCGGGCCGATCAGCAGGATGTTCGACTTGGCCAGCTCGACCGAACCGTCGGCGGGACGGTGGCCGGCGTCGCCGCCGGCCTGGACCCGCTTGTAATGGTTGTAGACGGCAACCGAAAGCGCCTTCTTGGCCGCTTCCTGACCGATGACGTACTGCTCCAGGAAGTCGAAGATCTCCCGTGGCTTGGGGAGCTCATCGAACTTGAGCTCGGAGGACTCGGAGAGCTCCTCCTCGATGATCTCGTTGCAGAGGTCTATGCACTCGTCGCAGATGTACACGCCTGGCCCCGCGATGAGCTTCTTGACCTGCTTCTGCGACTTGCCGCAGAAGGAACACTTGAGCAGGTCACCACCGTCGCCGATGCGTGCCACCTACGACCCTCTCCCTCTTCGGACACCGGCCGGTAATGCCTCCGGTGCATTCGCCGACGGTACCTCCTCTGCCCCGCGATGTACCCCCTTTGGCGTCGCGGCGCGTGGCGATCACCCGGACGGCGGCAGCCACGGGCACAGCCCGCAACAAACCTGTACCGGTACGGACCAGCTCACCGGACGCCGACGGCGTTCAGCTTGCGGGTCGAGATCACCTCGTCGACGATCCCATAGTCCTTGGCCTCGGCCGCGGTCAGGATCGTGTCCCGCTCGATATCCGCTCGAACCCGCTCCACCGGCTGGTTGGTGTGCCGAGCCAGGATGGACTCCAGCAGGTGCCGCATCCGGATGATCTCGTTGGCCTGGATCTCCAGGTCGGTGACCTGGCCCTGGCCCTCACCGGACGGCTGGTGGATCAGGATCCGGCTGTTCTCCAGCGCGAACCGCTTGCCCGGGGTGCCTGCGGCCAGCAGCACCGCCGCGGCGGACGCCGCCTGGCCCATGCAGTATGTGGCGATATCCGGCCGGACGAACTGCATCGTGTCGTAGATGGCGGTCAGCGCGGTGAACGAGCCACCGGGCGAGTTGATGTAGATCGAGATGTCCCGGTCCGGGTCGTTCGACTCCAGGCAGAGCAACTGGGCCATCACGTCGTTCGCGGACGCGTCATCGATCTGCACGCCGAGGAAGATGATGCGTTCCTCGAACAGCTTGTTGTAGGGGTTCGACTCTTTGATGCCGTAGTTCGTCCGCTCGACGAAGGATGGGAGCACGTAACGGGCGGACGGCTGGAGCGGCTTGCTCATCGCAGCTTCCTCCGGAAAGACGTTTCTGTTGGGAACCGGTCGATGCCGGAGGTCAGGAGCCGGTCGGAGCGACGCCACCGGGCATCTGCTCCACCCGGGCCACCACCTGGTCGATGAAGCCGTACTCCAGCGCCTGACGGGCGGTGAACCAGCGGTCGCGGTCGGAGTCCTTCTCGATCTGTTCGACCGACTGGCCGGTCTGCTGAGCGATCAGCTCGGCCATCTCGCGCTTGGTCAGCTTGTACTGCTCGGCCTGGATCGCGATGTCGGACGCGGTACCGCCGATGCCAGCCGACGGCTGGTGCATCAGGACCCGGGCGTGCGGCAGCGCGTACCGCTTGCCCGGAGTGCCGGCCGACAGCAGGAACTGCCCCATCGAGGCGGCCAGCCCGAGCGCCGTCGTGGCCACGTCGCAGTCGATGAACTGCATCGTGTCGTAGATGGCCATCCCGGCGGTGACCGAGCCGCCCGGGGAGTTGATGTACAGGTTGATGTCCGTACGCGGGTCCTCCGCGGCCAGCAGCAGCAGCTGGGCGCACAGCTGGTTGGCGATCGCGTCGTCAACGGCCTGGCCGAGGAAGATGATCCGCTCCCGGAGGAGCCGGTCGTAGACGGAGTCGTTCAGGCTCATGCCGGCGCCCGGAACCCGCAGGGTGGGCGTGACACGCATCGGCATCACTGGATCAACGGTGCTCACGGCGCTCCTGCCTCGCTTCTCGCTTGAAGATGTCACGTTTGAGTAGCTGACAGCGACACTAACGCGCTGGTCCACGCGGCCGATCCGGGGTTCGCTGACAGCGCATGCGAGGAGCAATCAGGACGGGTCGGAGTCGCCCGAACCGGTCGATTCGGCCGCCATGACCGGCTCGCCGACGCCGCCGTCCGCATCATCGGCGGCGGCCGGGTCGGCCGCCCCGTCACCATCCCCGTCCGCGTCGGCCCCGAACAGGCTGGGCCGGCGCAGCGCGGTCAGGTCGACCGGCCGGCCGGACGCGTCTGTCACCGCGGCCGACTCCAGCAGGTGCGCCAGCGCCTTGGACCGCCGCACCTCGGCCACCAGCGCCGGCAGGTTGCCACCCTCGGTCATCCGCTGCGCGTACTCCTGCGGCGGCACCCCGTAGCGGCGGGCCTGCAGCACCACGTGCTCGGTCAGCTCCGCGTCGGACACGCCCAGCTGCTCCCGCTCGGCCAGCGCGTCCAGCACCAGCTGGCTCTTCACCGCGGTCTCCGAGTTGCGCCGGATCTCGCCGTCGAAGTCCTCCTGGCTGCGACTCTCCGCGGCCAGGTAGTCGTCCAGGCTCATCCCGGCGCTCTCCAGCTGGTGGGTGATGTCGTGCTGCCGCCACTCCACCTCGGACGCCACCGCCGACTCCGGCAGCGGCACGTCGGTGGCCGCGAGCAGCTCGTCCAGCACCCGGTCCCGGGCCTGACCGCCCTGCTCCAGCGCCTTCACCCGGTCCAGCCGGCCGCGGACGTCGGCACGCAGCTCGTCCAGCGTGTCGAACTCGCTGGCGGTCTGCGCGAAGTCGTCGTCCAGCGCCGGCAGCTCCTTCTCCTTCACCGACCGGACCGCCACCGCCACCTCGGCGTTGCGGCCGGCGAAATCGCCGGCCACCAGCTCGGTGCCGAAGGTCTTGTCCTCCCCCGCCGACATGCCCCGCAGCGCCTCGTCCAGCCCCGGCATGATGTCGCCGCCGCCGACCTCGTACGACAGGCCGGTGGTGGAGCCGCCGGGCACCTCCTCGCCGTCCACCGTGGCGCGCAGGTCGATCGAGACGTAGTCACCGTCGAGCACCGCGCGATCGGCCGCCGTCAGCACGGCGAACCGCTCCCGCAGCGCGTCCAGCTGCCGGTCCACCTCCTCGTCGGTCACCTCGACGTCGTCCACGGTGACCGCGATGCTGTCCAGCTGCGGCAGGATCACCGGCGGCCGGACGTCCACCTCGGCGGTGAACGCCAGGCTGTCGCCGTCGTCCAGGCGGGTCAGCTCGATCTCCGGCTGGCCCACCGTGCGCACCTCGTTCTGCTGCACGGCCTCCGCGTACGCCCGCGGGATGGCGTCCTGCACCGCCTCGTCCAGCACCACGGCCCGGCCGACGCGCTGGTCGATGATCCGGGCCGGCACCTTGCCGGGCCGGAACCCGGGCACCCGCACCTGCTTGGCGATGCTCTTGTAGGCCCGGTCCAGGCTCGGACCCAGTTCGTCAAAGGGCACCTCGACCGCGAGCCGGACCCGCGTCGGGCTGAGGGTCTCGATGGTGCTCTTCACGTGTGCTGCTCCCTCGAAGGTATTGACGGCAACCGGCGCAGTCTAGGCAACCCACGACACGGCCACCGGTGCGGCCGGATCGACGGTCGGGGTGGCGGGATTCGAACCCACGGCCCCTCGCTCCCAAAGCGAGTGCGCTACCAAGCTGCGCCACACCCCGGTACCCGACATGAGTCTAGACAGGAACCCTCACGCCGCCCGCTACGCTAGTGCGGTTCGTCCGTGCCGGTGGCACGGACCCGCGGGTGTAGCTCAATGGTAGAGCCTCAGCCTTCCAAGCTGATGGTGCGGGTTCGATTCCCGTCACCCGCTCGGGTCGGCATGCCTACCTGCTTCGCCGGTAGGGCGCCCTCGCATGTTGGCCCAGGGGGCCGAGCCCCCTGGAACCCCCACGGTGCGGTCGGCCCGCCCTGGCAACGCGGCTGGGCTAACGGCAGGCGTGCCTGGCGGCTTCGCCGGTAGGGCGCCCTCGCATGTTGGCCCAGGGGGCCGAGCCCCCTGGAACCCCCACGGTGCGGTTGGCCCGCCCTGGCAACGTGGCTGGGCTTACGGCAGGCGTGCCTGGCGGCTTCGCCGGCAGGCCGCCCCCGGCACGCTGGGCCGGGCCGACGCGCCCTGGAGCCCCGCGGTGCGGTCGGCCTCCCTGAGACGTCGCTGGGTCTACGGCAGGCGTGCCTGGCGGCTTCGCCGGCAGGCCGCCCCCGGCACGTTCGGCCGCGCGGGCCGACGCCCCCTGAAACCGCACGGTGCCGTCGGCCTGCCCTGACAACGCCACCCGATCCGATGTCGGGGTGCCTGGCGGCTTCGCCGGCGGGCCGCCCTCGCGTGTTGGCCCAGGGTCGGAGACGTCCGCTCCCCGTACTCCGGCGGGGGGCAAGTGCCGGCGGGGCAGGGGGGCGGGTAGGGGTGGTGCCTTGGAGTGCAGGGGTGTGCGGCGGGTGAGTGGATGAATGTCCGAGTTGTTGACTTCCTGTCTCTCTCGATATCACTATGCCTGTCTGGGAAGTTCCCTTGGCAATTGGCCGGCCAAGACGAGCGCAGGCAAATCGAGGAGCTAACAGATGGCAAGAAAACACTGGACGCTGCGTGCGGTGGTCGCCGCGGTCGGCGCCACGCTGCTGGTCACGGTCGGCCTGGCCGGCCCGGCACAGGCGGACGGCAAGACCCTGGGGGCGGCCCGGCAGCCGGCCGGCGCCGTGCCGGGTGGCTTCGCCAGCTGGTCCGCGCTGTTCTCGACCCAGGACAAGTTGCACGCCGCGGCCAGCACAGTGATCACCGCCGACAGCAGCGGACTCGGCGGCGTCGTTGTCTCAGCGGTGGACCGCGAGGTGCGGGTGTACTGGAAGGGCGCGGTGCCGGCGGCCACCCAGGCGTTGGCCGGCTCGCTCGGCGTCACGTTCCGGTTCCTGCCGGCCCGGTTCACCGAGCGGGAACTCGTCGCCGAGGCGCAGCGCATCGCCGCGGACCCGCGGGTCGGGTCGGTCGCCGCCAAGCCGGACGGCAGCGGGCTGGCGGTCACGCTGGCCGCCGGCGCCAAGGCCGGTGCGGTCGACCTGCTGAGCACCGCCCGGATACCGCTGACGGTCAGCACCGGCCAGCGCCCCGAGGCGCTCAACCGGCAGGCCGACATCCCGCAGTTCTGGGGTGGCGCGCGCTACAACAGCCCGGTCGGCGGCTGCAGCAACGGGTTCGCGCTCAGCGTGGCCGGCGCAGCCAACGTCTTCGAGATCAGCGCCGGGCACTGCGGTGCGAACGGCAACGGCGTGGTCATCCCGGGGCAGCCCAACCCGACCGGCGTCGTGCTGGCCGACGTCAACGCCCGGGACACGCTCGCCATCCAGTACCCGGCCGGCGTCGCCCCGGTGATCTACAACGGGCCGTTCAACTCCAACACCGGCGTCCTGGTCGGCGGTGCGGTGTCCGACTTCGTCGGCGAACTGGTCTGCACCGGCGGCGCGTCCAGCGGCGAGCACTGTGGCATCCAGGTGCTGGCGGTCGACGTGTTCGTGAACATCGGCATCGTGATCGGCCCGGAGACGTTCGCGGCGCTGCCGGCCGGGCAGTGTGCCGTGGCGCCGGGCGACAGCGGCGGCCCCGTCTACAGCTACCGGACCGACGGCCGGGTCAACGGCCGCGGCACGGTGTCGGCCGGCCAGACCGGCACCGCCGTCTGCCCGGGCGTCGTGCCGGGCGGCTCCAACGTGGTCTTCTACGCCCCGCTGCTGCGACCCGCGGGCGACCCGCAGGTCGGCGCCCTGCAGTTCTACGGCGTCGGCATCCTGACCTGATCGTCCAGCCCTGACCCGACTACCCGGCCGGGGCCGGCGGGATCACCCGCCGGCCCCGCGCCGTCGGCCCGGTCAAGGCCGCCGCCGGTGCGGCGGCGGCGCTGTCAGTGCAGGGCGCAGGCCTGGTCGACGGACTGGATGCCGGAGCCGCCCGTGGCGCCGCCGGTGCTGGGATTGCCCGCCGTGCCGCCGGTGGTGGTGCCGCCCGGACGGTTGGTCGGGGTGGCGGTCGGGGTCGGGGTGGGCTTCTTCGGGTTGGTGACCGGCTTCTTGACCGGAGGCACCAGCGCCTGCTTGACCTTGGTCCGGATCAGCTCGAAGTTCGGGTCGCTGGTGTTGATCAGCGGCGGGACGAACTGGACGCTGCGGATGTCGGTCTTGCCGCGCATCTTGTCGGCCAGGTCGACCAGTGGCTGCAGCAGCCCCTGCGGGAGGTCGGTCTCGACCAGGCTCTTGGTGGCCGCCGCGATCTGCTGGAAGTGGGTCAGCATCGAGGCCGGCGAGATCTGCTTGGTGATCGCGCCGATGAGGCACCGCTGCCGGCCCATCCGCTCGTAGTCGTCCGAGTCGGAGCGGGAGCGGGAGAACCAGAGGGCCTTGAAGCCGTTCAGCCGCTGGACGCCGGCCTCGATATAGCCGGACGGCGCGACGTGCTGGCCGTTGCCCAGGATGCCGCCGATCGGCAGCCGCCGCGGCACGTTCATGACGACGCCGCCGATCGCGTCCACGAACTCCTGGAAGCCTTCCAGGTTGACCAGCACGTAGTCGTCGATCCGGAGACCGAGGATGCTGCCGATCATCAGTTTCAGCCCCTGGGCGCCGCGGTCCCGGGCGCCCTGCAGCAGCCCCGGGGTCTCGGTCACCGCGCGGTAGAACGCGTTCAGCAGGCCGTCGAAGTCGGTGAAGCCGTTCGGCCACTTCTCGGCCAGCGGGCCGGGTGGCAGTTGCGCGTTTCGCAGGCTCAGGTTCCGCGGCAGGCTGAACATCACGGTGTCGCCGGTGTGCACGTCGGTGCTGAGCACGACCATGCTGTCGGTACGGACCCCCTGCCGGTCGGGGCCGGCGTCGCTGGCGATCAGCAGCGTGTTCAACCGCTGCCGACCCTTCCACGGGTCATTCTTGGCGGCCACCTTGCCGCCCTCGTTCACGGTGGTGACCTCGGTGTCCGGGAACAGGGTGGTGATCAGGCTGCGCTGCACGTAGGCGTAGCGGGCGACGACCACCGGCGGCGCGGCCACCGCCACACACAGCACCGTGACCACCGCGACACCGGCGACCCGCTCCCCGGTGCGCGGGCCGGGCGGGCGCACGACGAAGTAGGAACGCACCACCAGGGCGATCCAGACCAGCGCGAACAGCGCGGCCAGAACCTCGATCATGGTCAGCGCGCCCGGCCGGACGACCAGGTGCAGCACGTCGTTCTTGGTGATCCGCAGCCCGACGATCGCGGCCACGCCGAGCACCACGACGGCCGCCGTGACCAGTGCCGTGCCGGCCCGCCGCCGGCCGGCGGCGAGGTGGGCGGTGCCCGGAAGGACCGCCGATAACGCGGTCAGCAGCAGTACCGATCTGGAGGAGCGGCGACGGTGCGTCCCCACCTGGTAACTCCCTACCCTTCCACGCCGCCACATCACCGCCTGTGTAACGGCAGATCCAGTCGCCGCCGAGTGGAGCGGCGTCGGGGAGTAGCCCCCGGCCTATCAGGATGCACTTGGCACTTGCATCTCGGACGAAAAGGCCCGCGAACACGCACATGCTTGCATGGCTCGGCGCGAGCGCCGGCCTGCGACCACCCCGAAAGTACGTGAAGTCGCCCAGATTGCGAAGCGTTGCGGACTACTGTCGCTCAGCGTTGACCAGGCACCACCGGAGGGTCGCGACGGTGCGTAACCTCTGGAACCATTCGGATGCGGAGCGTTGAGTCGCATATTGCCCGGCCTGCCGGGCAACTTGTAGCGGGCACCCGGCGACGGCCGTTCCAATTCCCATTCGGCCGGCGCGGCGCCGACCCGAATCCATGTGACCAATGCCTCGGGCGGTCAACCAATAGCCCGGCCTCGACGTCGCCCGGCCGGCCGGCTGGCGGCGGTGCGCCGTATGGCCGAATCACCGGTGCTCACGCCAGAGCAGCACCACCGCGCGGTCGTCATCGCTGCGGGCCGGCACGCGTTCGACCAGATAGCCGGCGGCACCGGTGAAGTCGCCACCCGGGATCAGCGTCTCGGCGGCACCGAGCAGCCGGTCCAGGCCGAGATCGACGTCCCGGGACCGGTCCTCGACCACGCCGTCGGTGTAGAGCAGCAGCGCGTCACCGGGCCGCAGCGTACCGACGTCCGGCACGTACCGGACCTCGGCGAGCACGCCGAGCAGCGGGCCGCGGGACTGCGCCAGCCGCCACCGACCGGCTCCGGCGACCAGGTGCGCGGCCGGCGGATGCCCGGCGGTCTCGATCCGGTACTCCCCGGTGTCCAGATTGAGCTGCAGGTGGACCGCGGTGGCGAAGCCCTCGCCCCAGTGCTGCCGGACCAGGTACCGGTTCGCCTCGATCAGGAACCGGTTCCGTGGCACCGCACCCAGCAGCCCGCCGAACGCGCCGGACAGCAGCAGCGCCCGGGCGCCGGCCGCGACGCCCTTGCCGGAGACATCCACCAACACCAGGTCCAGGTGGTACCCACCCTGTCCGTCCGACTCCAGCCGGGAGACCAGGAAGTCGCCGGCCATGCCCGCGTCATGCGCCGAGCGCAGTTCGGTCTCGACCTGCCAGCCCGGCGGCAGCGCCGGCACCTCGCCCTGCAGCCGCAGCCGCTCGCGCAGCTCGGCCAGGATCATGTCCGGCCGGCCCTCCCGGACCCCCAGCCGGTGCCGCCGCCGCACCTGCTCGTGCGAGACAGCGGTGACCACGGCGAGCAGCAGGGCCGAACCCGCGGTCACGCTCTGGCTGCTGTCCGGCACGCTGAGCACGACGATCCCGAGCAGCGCCAGGGTGGCCCCGATCAGCAGCCACATCTCCAGCAGGCGGTGCAGCAGCAGGCCGCCGAGCAGGACCGGGACCGACAGCACGACCGCACCGCGCATGTCCGCCGGCCAGATCACCGCGGCGACGGCGAGCACGCCCGCGGTCAGCAGCAGACCGCTGAGCAGCGCGGGCTCACCCGGTCGGCGCCGCGGTCGCCGGACCCGGGCCAGGATCGTTCGCAGCGCCGTCGTGGTCATGACGCCGGGCACCCTAGCTGGTCAGCGCATTCCCGTGAGCGGCTGTGCGCTGAGTGAACGTGAGACTGCGCCGCGCTAGCACCTGGTGAGCGAAATGCCCGTCCGCCGGGGTTGCTTTGGAAACTGCGTCGCGCGGCCCCCGGCGAGCCGGTAGACAGGCCGCATGGCCGACGTCGTGTTCCGACCTATCGATCGCACCGAGTTCCCGGCATTCCACCGCGCGCTGATCGAGGCGTTTGGTGAAGATCCGACCGACCGCGGGCGGGACCAGGATCTCCGGGTGTTCGAGCCGGAGCGGAGCCTGGCCGGCTTCGACGGGGATCAGGTCGTCGCGACCGCCAGCATCTACAGCCGGAACATGACGTTGCCCGGTGGTCCCAAGCCGGTGGCCGGGGTGACCGTGGTCTCGGTCGCGCCAACGCACCGGCGCCGCGGGCTGCTCACCGAGATGATGCGCCGGCAGCTGACCGGGCTGCACGAGGGCCAACTCGAACCGGTGGCGGCGCTCTGGGCCGCCGAGGGGCCGATCTACGGCCGGTTCGGCTACGGGCTGGCGGCGAACCGGGCCGTGCTCACCGGGTCGACCGACGCGCTGCGGCTGACCCCCGGCACCGACCTGGGCACCGGCCGGATCCGGCTGGTCACCGCCGAGCAGGCGCGGCCGCACCTGGCCGAGGTGTACGAGCAGATCCGGCCCACCCAGGTCGGCTGGCTGGACCGCCGCGACCGCTGGTGGGACAACCGGCTGTACGACCCGGAGGCCGACCGCGACGGCGCCACCGCGTTCCGGTTCGCGCTGAGCACCGAAGAGGACGGCCGGGTCACCGGGTACGCCATCTACCGGCTGCGGCCGTCCTCGGACGTCCGCCGCAAGGACGCCGAGGTGATCGTCAACGAGATCGCCGCGACCAACCCGAAGGCGTACGCCTCGCTCTGGTCCTTCCTGGCCAACCTCGACCTGATCAACGCCATGCGGAAGCGGATCGCCCCGCTGGACGAGCCGCTCCGGCACCAGCTGCTCGACCCGCGCGGGCTGCGGATAGAGGTCCTGGACAGCCTCTGGGTCCGGCTCGCCGACGTCGGCCGGGCGCTGGCCGACCGCACCTACTCCGCCGACCTGGACACGGTGTTCGAGGTGGCGGACGAATTCTGCCCGTGGAACGCCGGTCGGTGGCGGCTGCGGGGCGGCGCGGACGGAGCGTCCTGCGCGCGCACCCGGGACGCCGCGGACCTGGCGCTGTCCAGCACCGACCTCGGCGCCGCATACCTGGGCGGCACCCGGCTGGCCACGCTGGCCCAGGCCGGACGGGTGGTCGAGCTGCGTCCGGGCGCGCTCGCCGCGGCCAGCCGCGCCTTCGCCGGCGACCGCGAACCCTGGTGCCCGGAGATCTTCTAGGCCGGTGCTCTAGGCCCGGCAGTACTCCAGGCCCGGCGGTACTGGGAAGCCGGTACGCCTGGGAAGCTGGCCTCGCGATGCCGGCGCCCGCCGCGCCGGCCGCGGAGGAGGCCCGATGACGAGCGGCGAACCCGGTCGGCCGGAACAGCCCGACCAGGCCGACCACCCGACCGAGCCTGACCACCCGGCTGGCGCCAGCCCTACCGCCGAGACCGGCCACCCAGCCGAACCTGACCAGCCAGCTGGCCCCAGCCCGACCGCCGAGACCGGCCGCGCGGACGGGCCCGCCCCCACAACCCGAGCCGGTAGCCCGGCCGGAACCGACCCCACAACCGAGACCCGCCCCACCGCCGAAACCGGCCACACCGGGGGCGAGCCGGTCGGGGCGAGCGGCCGGGCCGGCGATGGGGGTCGATCCGGTCAGGTCGGCACGTTCAGCGGCTCCACGGCGGGACGACAGGACGAGGCGGGACGAGGCGGTCAGCCGGAAGAGGGTGGGACCAGCCGCCGGCGGCGGCGGGAACGGCGGCGGCGGTCCGACGACGGCCCGGCCGGTGCGCCAGCCGACGCGGCGGCCGAGCGGGGCGGCCCGGCCGCTGCGTACCAGGGTGGGCCGGGCGGGATGAAGCCGGTCGCGGCGGGCTCGGCTGCGGCGGTGCCGCAGCCCGCCGCGACCCCCACCCGGGGATGGGCCGACTCCCCCGGCACCGGCCCATCCGGGTCCGGGACATCCGCGGCGGGCAGGTGGACCGGTGCTGCCGGCACCGCCCCTTCGACGGGCTCGGCCGGCACCGCGGGGAGGTTCGGCACGGCCGGCTCGGCCGGCGCAGCAGGCTCGGCCAGTGTGGCCAGCACGGCGGGCCCGGGTCGTACGGCCGGAACGGACGGCACGACGGGCTCGTCCAGCGCAGCCGGCCCGGCCAGCACCGTCGGCACGGCCGGCACGGCCGGCACGGCAGGCACAGCCGGCACAGCCGGCGCGGCAGGCACAGCCGGCACAGCCGGCGCGGCAGGCACGGCAGGCACGGCAGGCACAGCCAGCCCGGCGGGCACATCGGGCACGGCAGGTACGGCCGGCCCGGCGGGCACATCCGGCACGGCAGGCACGACCGGCCCGGCGGGCACATCCGGCCCGGCAGGCACGACCGGCACGGCAGGCACAACCGGCACGGCAGGCACGACCGGCCCGGCGGGCACGACCGGCCCGGCGGGCACATCGGGCACGGCAGGTACGGCCGGCACAGCAGCCACGTCCAGCACTGCAAGCGTGGCCGGCACAGCTGGCTCATCCGACCCGGGCGGCACAGCCGGCACGGGCGGCACAGCCGACCCGGGCGGCACAGCCGCGACGTCCGACGCCACCGCGTCGTCGACGGCGACCAGTTGGTCCGGTCCGGCCGGCGCTCCCGCCGCGACCGGATCCACCGGTCCGGCCGATCCGGCCGGCACCGCGGCCGGCTTCTCCGGGGCGGCCCCCTGGCCGGGATCGGCCGGCGGCGCGCCGGCCCAGTCCGGGCCCGGCGCGGGCAGCGCGGGAGGCGGGGCGCGGGAGGCGGGGCGCGGGCCGGTGCGGCCGCGGGTGCGCGGCGAGACGGAGCGCGGGCTGCGCGGGCTGGTCGGGGCCGGGCCTTCTCAGGTCGGCGTGTCCGGCGCGATGCGGGCCCGGGACGCGGCCCGGCCGCGCCCGGAGGACATTGCCGCCGCGGAGAGCGATCTGGTCATCGTCCGGCGCAACTACGTACCGCCGGACACGATCCGGCCCGAATCCGGCGGGGCTTAGCCCAGGTCGTCGCGGCCGCCGGCGAAGGCGGACTCGCCGGGGTGGGTGGCGCCGGTGGCCTCGTAGTCGGCGACCATCCGGATCCGGCGGGCGTGCCGGGGGTCGCCGCTGAACGCGGTGCTGAGGAAGATGGCGACCAACCGGGTGGCGACGTCGACCGAGTGCATCCGGCCACCGATAGCGGCCAGGCTGGCGTCGTTGTGCAGCCGGGCCAGCTCGGCGGTCTGCTCGCTCCAGATCAGCGCCGCCCGGGCGCCGCGCACCTTGTTCGCGGCCAGCTGCTCGCCGTTGCCGGAGCCGCCGATCACCACGCCGAGGCTGCCCTCGTCGGCGACCACGCGCTGAGCCGCGTCGATGCAGTAGTCGGGGTAGTCGTCCTCGGGGTCGTACGTGTGCGCGCCGCAGTCGATCGGCTCGTGCCCCAGCATCGGCAGCGCGCTGAGCAGGTGCGTCTTGAGCTCGAAGCCGGCGTGGTCGCAGCCGAGGTAGACCCGCATGCTGCCGAGTCTGCCACCACCAGGCTGGATAGGGTCCCCGGCATGCCTGACTCCGTGCAGTGGCGGGAGATCGGCGACCGGGTGTTCGTCCGCCGGCATCGCCAGTTGGACCTGAACGTCGGGTTGGTGGTCGGCACCGGGGCCTGCCTGGTGATCGATACCCGGTCGTCCGAGGCGGAGGGGCGGGAGCTGGCGGCGGCGGTCCGGGAGGTGACCGCGGCGCCGTGGGTGGTGGTGGACACGCACGCGCACTACGACCACTGCTTCGGCAACGCGGCGTTCCGGCCGGCCCGGATCTGGGCGCACCGGCGGGTGCCCGAGGTACTGGCCGAGTACGGCGAGGTGATGCGGGCGCTGACCATGGCGGCATACCGCGGGGCGGGTCTGGCCGACACCGCGGCCGAGATCGGGGCCACCCGGATCGACCCGCCGGACCAGCTGCTGGACATCCAGGCCGACCTGGACGTCGGCGGCCGCCCGGTGACGTTGCGGTACCTCGGCCGCGGGCACACCGACAGCGACCTGATCGTGCATGTGCCGGACGCCGGGGTGCTGTTCGCCGGCGACCTGGTGGAGGAGGGCGCGCCGCCGGCCTTCGAGGACTCGTTCCCGCTGGAGTGGCCCAGCGCGGTCGCCGGGTTGGCGACGCTGGCCACCGGGCCGGTGGTGCCCGGGCACGGCGCGGTGGTGGACGCGGCCTTCCTGCGCGCGCAGCAGGCGGACCTGGCCCGGACCGCCGAGGTGGCCCGGGACGCCTTCGCCGCCGGCGAGGCGGTCGAGGCGGCCGCCGACCGGGTGCCGTTCCCGGCCGAGCCGGCGCTGGCCGCGCTGCGCCGGGCTTACCGCCAACTCCGCGGCGAACCGGCCTACGAGACTCCAGCGGAACTCCTGCGCCGAGCCGGCCTCCGGGCGGGCGCTGGCTGAGTTCGCCGCCATCCCCGGCACTCCAACCCGGGGGGCCTACCGCAGGCGGACCTGCCTCCTCACAGCTGGATGGCCTTGACCTCGAGGAACTCCTCGAGGCCGTAGCGGCCCAGTTCGCGGCCGTTGCCGGACTGCTTGTAGCCGCCGAACGGGGCCAGCGGGTTGAACCGGCCGCCGTTGACGTCGACCTGGCCGGTGCGCAGCCGGCGGGCGACCGCGACGGCGGCGTCCTGGTCGGCCGACCAGACCGCGCCGGCCAGGCCGAACGGGGTGCCGTTGGCGATCTCGACCGCCTCGTCCTCGTCCGCGTACGGGATGATCGAGAGCACCGGGCCGAAGATCTCCTCCTGGGCGATCGTGGCGTCCGGGCGCACGTCGGCGAAGACCGTCGGCCGGACGAAGTACCCGCGGTCCAGCCCGTCCGGTGGCTCGGCGCCGCCGGCCGCCAGCGTGGCGCCCTCGGCCACCCCGCGGGCGATGTAGCCGCGGACCCGGTCGCGCTGGCCGGCGAAGGCGAGCGGGCCGAGCCGGGTGCCCTCGGCCAGCGGGTCGCCGACGGTGTAGCCGGCGGCGGCCGCGACCGCGAGCGAGACCACCTCGTCGTGCCGGCCGGCCGGCACCAGCATCCGGGTCCAGGCGGTGCAGGTCTGGCCGGCGTTGATGAAGCAGTTGGCCACGCCGACCTTGACCGCCTTGGCCAGGTCGGCGTCCGGCAGCATCACGTTGGCGGACTTGCCGCCGAGTTCCAGCGCGACCCGCTTCACGGTCGCGGCCGCGACCGCGGAGACCCGCCGGCCGGCCCGGGTGGAGCCGGTGAACGAGACCATGTCGACGTCCGGGTGCGCGGCGAGCGCCTCGCCGGCCACCGGGCCGGTGCCGGTGACCAGGTTGAACACGCCGGCCGGCAGCCCGGCGGCGACCATGATCTCGGCCAGCACGTACCCGGACAGCGGGGCGACCTCGCTGGGCTTGAGCACCACGGTGCAGCCGGCGGCAAGCGCGGCGGCGACCTTGGCCACCACCTGGTGCAGCGGGTAGTTCCACGGGGTGATCGCCCCGACCACGCCGATCGGCTCCCGGGTGACCAGCGAGTTCCCGATCTGCTCGTCGAACTGGTACGAGCCCAGCAGCTCGGCGTAGGACGCGGCGACGGTGATCGGCAGCGCGGCCTGCACCGTGCTGGCCAGCCGCAGCGGCGTGCCCATCTCGGTGGCGATCAGCCGGGCCAGCTCGTCTTTGCGCTCGGCCAGCCCGGCGGAGACGCGGCCGAGGATCGCCGCCCGGTCGGGCGCCGGGGTAGCCGCCCAGCCGGGGAAGGCCGCCCGGGCCGCCGCGACCGCGCGGTCGATGTCCGCCGCGGCCCCGGCGGGGACGGCCGCCAGCACCTCCTCGGTGGTCGGGTTGACCACCTCCAGGACGCCCGGGCCGGACGGCGGCACCCAGGACCCGCCGACGAACAGCGCGTCCGAGTGCCGCACCAGAGCTGCTGTCACGAGCCCACCTCCACACCGGGAACACCGCCGCGACCCCGGATCGACCGTACCTGCCGGTCGTGCAAGGGCCGGGTGCGTCCCTGAGGTCACGATCGTGCCTCGCTCGACCGGTAGCTCCTTGACAACCCGATGCCCCTGTGCCAGCTTTCCCGATACTGGTCTGTACCAGTACTGACCAGTACTGACCAGTGGTCGGCACAGACCCTCCGCGCCGACCATTGCGGTTGATCTGTGGCAGGACAGGGACATCACCACACTGGCATTCCGAGGGGGATGACGTGAAGCATCGTCACCTGATCGCGGCGGGCATTGCGGCGGCGCTGCTGGGGGTGTCGGCGTGCGGGAACTCGAGCGACACGCCGGCCGGCAACAACC
Source organism: uncultured Actinomycetota bacterium (assembly GCA_963714145.1). GTDB lineage: Bacteria > Actinomycetota > Actinomycetes > Mycobacteriales > CADCTP01 > JBBWZH01. The sequence goes on from OY970235.1 coordinate 3,541,297, forward strand.
AGGCGGCTTCCCAGCCCAAAGAGATCACGATCTGGCTGATGAACGGCAGCGCGCCGGATTCGGTCGTACAGGCCGTCAACAAGGAGTTCATCGCCAAGCACCCGGGCACCACGCCCAAGATCGAGATTCAGCAGTGGGACGGCATCCAGGAGAAGACGACCACGGCGCTGGCCGGCAACACCCCGCCGGACGTGCTGGAGATCGGCAGCACGCTGGTGTCGAAGTTCGCTGACTCCGGCGGCCTGGCCGACCTCACCGGCAAGAAGTCCGACCTCGGCGGCGACAGCTGGCTGAAGGGCCTCACCGAGGCCGGCACGCTGGACGGCAAGATCTACGGCGTGCCGTACTACGGCGGCGTCCGCGCGGTCATCTACCGCACCGACATGTTCACCAAGGCCGGCATCAGCTCGCCGCCGACCGACCTGGCCGGCTTCACCGCGATGCTCGACAAGCTGCAGAAGAAGTTCGGCACCGACCCCAAGTTCTCCGCCCTCTACTTCCCCGGCCAGTACTGGTACGCGGCGCTGCCGTTCGTCTGGGACGAAGGCGGCGAGCTGGCCACGCAGGACGGCGACAAGTGGACCGGGGCGCTGGACAGCCCAGCAGGCCCAGGCCGGCCTGACCACGCTCAAGGGCCTGGTGAACAAGTACTCCAAGGCCCCGGTGAACGGGAACGAGAACGACAACGACCCGGCCACCCCGATGGGCGAGGGCAAGGCCGGCGTGATCATCGACAGCGGCTGGAAGGTCGGCGTGATCACCAAGGCGCACCCGGAGCTCAAGGGCAAGGTCGCCGTCTTCGCGCTGCCCGGCAAGAACCCGGGCACCACGGCGCCGGTCTTCCTCGGTGGCTCCAACCTGGCCATCTCCGAGGGCAGCAAGGCGCCGGACCTGGCCTACGACTGGCTGAAGATCATGTCCGGGACCACCGCGCAGACCCAGCTGGCCACCGACGGCGGCGTCATCCCGAACAGCACGAACCTGCTCAACCTGCACGCCAAGGACCCGATCCTGTCGGTGTTCGACGCGGCCGCGAAGAACAGCCGGTCCACCCCGGCCACGCCGAAGTGGGCGAACGTGGAGAGCGGGACGATCCTGCAGGACATGCTGGTGGCCATCTTCAGCGGCAAGTCCACCGTTGCGGCAGCCACCAAGACGGCCAGCGAGGCGATCACCAAGACGCTCAACGGCTGATTCTGATCCATCGGTAGGAGGGGGCGACGTGGACGTCCTGGACGCGGGCCGACCGGACGTGGACACAGCGCTCGCCCCCACCCCGGTGGGTGCCCCGGCGGGGGCACCCACCGGGCCGGCCCGCCGGCCCCGCCGGCGGGCCGGTGGCCTGCTCCCCTACTGGCTGCTGCTACCCAGCCTGGTGGTGCTCGTCGGGCTGCTCGCCTACCCGCTGTTCAGCCTGGTCACCACCTCGTTCCGGCAGCTCGACCTGCGGCAGCTGATCCGCCGGCAGACGGTCTGGGTCGGCACCGCGAACTACCGCACGATCCTGCGCGACCACGAGTTCTGGGTGATCACGTTCCGGACCATCGCGTTCGCGCTGGTCTGCGTGGCCGCCACGCTGCTCGCCGGCACGCTGGTGGCGCTGCTGATGCGCCGGCTCGAGCGGGGGATGCGGCTGCTGGTCTCGATCGGCATGCTGCTGGCCTGGGCCACCCCCACGGTCAGCGCGGCCACCGTGTTCAAGTGGCTCTTCGACGAGCAGTACGGCGTCGTCAACTGGCTGGTCACCAAGCTGACTCCGGTGGACTGGAGCGCGCACTCCTGGTTCGACTCGAAATGGCCGGCCTTCTTCGTGCTCGGGCTGTGCGTCGTCTGGCAGGCCATCCCGTTCGTGGCGCTCACCCTGTACGCCGGGCTGACCTCCATCCCGGACGACATCTACGAGGCCGCCACGATCGACGGCGCCGGCGCCTGGCGGCAGTTCTGGACGGTCACCCGCCCGCTGCTCAAGCCGATCTTCCTGATCCTGATCTCGCTCTCGCTGATCTGGGACCTGAAGGTGTTCAGCCAGCTGTACGTGATCACCCGGGGCGGGCCGAGCCGCAGCACGCTGCTGCTGAACCTCTACACCTACAACCTCGGCTTCGGGGTGAGCCGGTTCGGCGTCGCGGCCGCCGCCGGCGTGATCATGGTCGTGATCACCTTCCTGGCCACCGCGTTCTACGTCCGCACGATGCTGCGGGTGCAGGAGGAGGCGCTGTGACTGTGCCGGCCCGGCGACCCCCGCTCCGCGGCGCCCCGACGGTCACTCCGGGGGCCGCCGCATGACCGCGCTGGTACCGCGCCGGAGGCGGCGGAAGCGGGGGTCGGTAGCCGCCAACATCGCGGCGGTGCTGGTGTTCGGGTTCTTCGCGTTCCCGGTGTACTGGATGGCCTCGACCGCGTTCAAGCCGGCCGCGCAGATCCGGACGTTCGACGTGAAGCTGTTCCCGACCGCGCTGACCCTGGAGCACTTCCGGGACGCGTTCAACACCGCGAACTTCTGGACCTTCCTGCGCAACAGCCTGATCGTCTCGCTGTCCACCACGGTGCTGGCGGTGCTGGTCGCGCTGCTGGCGGCGACCGCGCTGGCCCGGTTCCGGTTCCGCGGCCGGCGGGCGTACCTGATCATGATCCTGGTCGTCCAGATGGTGCCGCTGGAGGCGCTGGTCATCCCGATGTACCTGGTGCTCCGGGACGCCGACCTGCTGAACGTGCTGCCGGTGCTGATCGGCACCTACATGGCGTTCGTGCTGCCGTTCACCATCTGGACGCTGCGCGGGTTCGTCGCCGCGCTGCCGGTGGACCTGGAAGAAGCCGCGATGACCGACGGCGCGACCCGGCTGGGCGCGTTCTGGCGGATCACGTTCCCGCTGATGGCGCCCGGGCTGGTCGCCACCGGGGTGTTCGCGTTCATCCAGGCCTGGAACGAGTTCATCCTGGCGCTGACGCTGATGGAGCAGAAGAACCAGACGCTGCCGGTCTGGCTGGGCACGTTCAAGACCGCGCAGGGCGTCGACTGGGGCGGCCTGATGGCCGGCTCCACCATTCTCGCCATCCCGGTGGTGGCGTTCTTCCTGGTCGTACAGGGCCGGATGACGTCCGGACTGGCGGCGGGGGCGGTGAAGGGATGAGCGCGGAACTCGAGACGCTCGCGGACGCGGTGCTGCTGCCGGGCTTCGTCGGGGTCACGCCGCCGGACTGGCTGCGGGCCCGGGTGGCCGGCGGGCTCGGCGGGGTGGTGCTGTTCGGCCGCAACATCGACACGCCGGCCCAGCTGGCCGAGCTGACCGGGGCGCTGCACGCGGAACGGCCCGGCCTGCTGATCGGCACCGACGAGGAGGGCGGCGACGTCACCCGGCTGGACATGGCGACCGGCAGCCCGGTGCCCAGCCCGCTGGCGCTCGGCGCGGTGGACGACACCGCGCTGACCCGCTCGGTGCACGAGGCCACCGGGCGCCGGCTGGCCGCGGCCGGGGTCACGCTGAACCTGGCTCCGATCGCGGACGTGAACACCAACCCGGACAACCCGGTGATCGGCGTCCGCTCGTTCGGCCCCGACCCCGAGCTGGCCGCCCGGCACGTGGCCGCCGCGGTGACCGGCCTGCAGGACGCCGGCGTGGTCGCCTGCGCCAAGCACTTCCCCGGGCACGGCGACACCGCGGTCGACTCGCACCTCGGGCTGCCGACCGTGCGCGGTGACCTGACCGCGGCGCTGCTGCCGTTCCGGGCCGCGGTGGACGCCGGCGTGCGCGCGGTGATGACCGGGCATCTGCTGGTGCCGGCGTACGACCCGCGGCTGCCGGCCACGGTCAGCCCGGCGCTGATCGACGGGCTGCTCCGCGGCGAGCTCGGCTACCAGGGCGTGGTGATCAGCGACGCGCTGGAGATGGCCGGGATCGCCGGCACGGTCGGCATCGCCGAGGGCGCGGTGCTCGCGCTGCTGGCCGGAGTGGACGCGCTGTGCATCGGCGGCGGCCTGGCCGACGAGGCCATCGTGACCGAGCTGCGGGACGCGATCGTGGCCGCGGTCCGGGCCGGCCGGCTGCCGGCGGAGACGCTCGCCGCGGCGGCCGAACGGGTCGCGGCGGCCGGCAACTGGGCGCTCGGCGCGACCACCGCCACCGGCGACCCGTACCCGGCGGCGGCCGCGATCGGCCTCGCCGCCGCCCGCCGGGCGATCACGGCGACCGGTCCGGTGCGGCTGCCGGCCGGCGCCGCCCCGGCGCTGGTCGAGCTGCACCCGGAGCCCAACATCGCGGTCGGCGTCACGGCCTGGGGGCTGGCCGCGGCGCTGCCGGCCGCGCTGCCCGGCACCGAGGTGCACCAGCTCGGCCCGGACGACAAGGTGCCCGACCTGCCGGCCGACCAGCCGCTCGTCGTGGTCACCCGGGACGCCGCCCGGGTCGACTGGCAGCGCGCCCTGCTCGCCGACCTGCTCGACCGCCGGCCGGACGCGATCGTGGTGGAGATGGGCCTGCCCGGGCCGCCGCCCCCGGCGGCCGGCTACCTGGTCACCCACGGCGCTGCCGCGGCCAGCACGCAGGCCGCCGTCGAGGCCCTCACCGGCACCACCGCATGACCCTGCCGCCCGACCCCGCCCCGCCCCACCCCGCCCTGGGAACCGACTCCCTCCCGGGGGTGGGGTGGGGCGGGCCGGTCCTCGGGGTGGACGGCGGCGGGACCGGGTGCCGGGCGGTGCTGCTGCGCGGCGGCGCCGTGGTCGATCGCCGCGAACTCGGACCGCTGAACGTGCTGCTGCAGGCCGACGCGGTGGCCCGGCTGGCCGACCTGATCAGCGACACCGGCGCGGTCGCCGCCGGGATGGGGCTGGCCGGGATCCGGGACAGCGCGCACGCCGAGCGGCTCAGCCTCGAGCTGGCGACCCGGACCGGCGCGACCGTCGTCGTCCGGGACGACACCGAGGCGGCGCTGGCCGGCGCGTTCGGCGGCGCACCGGGGGTGGTGGTGATCGCCGGCACCGGCTCCGGCGCGCTCGGCCGGGCCAGGCCGACCAGGGATGGGGTACCGGGCCGGCTGGCCCGGGCCGGCGGGCACGGCTTCCTGCTCGGCGACGAGGGCGGCGGGTACTGGATCGGCCGCGAGGCGGTTCGCGCGGCGCTGCGCGCGGCCGATCGCCTGGGCCCGCCCACCGCGCTGGTCGAGGTGACCCGGGCCGCGTTCGGCGAGTTGGTCGGCGCGGTCCAGGAGGTGCACCGGCACCCGACCGACCGGACGCTGCTGACCCGGCTGGTGCCCGCGGTGGTCGAGGCCGCCGCGGCCGGCGACGCGGTGGCCGACCGGTTGCTGGCCGACGCCGCGCAGGCGCTGGCCGACCTGGCCGGCGCGGTCCGCAACGCGCTGGCCGACCAGGCGCTCCCGGTCGCGATGGTCGGCGGGATCTTCGCCGCCGAGCCGATCCGGGCCCGGTTCGTCCGGGCCACCGGCGCCAGCCCACCCGCCGAGCCGGCCGAGCTCGGTGCGGTCCGGCTGCTCCCCGCCCCGGTGCCCTGACTAGGCCACTGGGGTGATCTCCACAACACCTGTTCCCGCAGCTAACGGCCGGAGCAACCGGATCTCGCGAGTTCCTCGAGCCGGCCATGACACACTCGGTGCGTCCCCCAGCACCGCGAGGAGTCGAGGCCCGGCGTGCCAGTTCCCAACCTCACCCGCCCCGTCGCGCAGACCCGCGCTGATCTGCTCGACCTCGTCTCCTACGAGATCGAGGTCGACCTCACGGACGGCGGCGGCAAGCCCGGCGAGCACACGTTCCGGTCCACGACCACGGTCCGGTTCGGCTGCCGGGAACCCGGAGCGGGCACGTTCATCGACCTGATCGCGGCCGGCATCCGGTCGGCCACGCTGAACGGCCAGCCGCTGGAGGTGTCCGGCTACACGCTGGAGGACGGGCTGGCGCTGCCCGACCTGGCCGCCGACAACACGCTGGTGGTGGACGCGGACTGCCTCTACACGAACACCGGCGCCGGGCTGCACCGGTTCGTCGACCCGGTGGACGGCGCGGTCTACCTCTACTCGCAGTTCGAGACCGCCGACGCGAAGCGGATGTACGCCTGCTTCGACCAGCCGGACCTGAAGGCCACCTTCAGCATCCGCGCGATCACCCCGTACGACTGGGAGGTGGTCTCGAACGCCCGGGCGGCCCGGACGAGCGACGCGCCGGGCGGGGCGAAGCTGGTCCAGTTCGCGACCACGCCGCGGCTGTCCACCTACGTGACGGCGCTGGTGGCCGGGCCGTACCACAAGGTGCAGGACACCCATGACGGCATCGACCTGGGCGTCTACTGCCGCGCCTCGCTGGCCGAGCACCTGGACGCCGACGAGATCTTCCAGGTCACCAGGCAGGGCTTCGACTGGTTCCACCGCGCGTTCAGCTACCGGTACCCGCTGGACAAGTATGACCAGCTGTTCGTGCCCGAGTTCAACGCCGGCGCGATGGAGAACTTCGGCTGCGTGACGTTCCTGGAGGACTACGTCTTCCGGTCGCGGGTCACCGACGCCGCGTACGAGCGGCGGGCCGACACGATCCTGCACGAGATGGCGCACATGTGGTTCGGCGACCTGGTCACCATGCGCTGGTGGGACGACCTGTGGCTGAACGAGTCGTTCGCCAGCTTCGTGGCCGTGCTGTGCCAGTCGCAGGCCACCCGGTGGACGGCCGCCTGGACCACGTTCGCCAACACCGAGAAGACCTGGGCCTACAAGCAGGACCAGCTGCCGTCCACCCATCCGGTCGCGGCGGACATTCCGGATCTGGAGGCCGTCGAGGTCAACTTCGACGGCATCACGTACGCCAAGGGCGCGAGCGTGCTCAAGCAACTCGCCGCGTACGCCGGGATCGAGGCGTTCCTGCAGGGCCTGCGCGGCTACTTCCGCCGCTACGAGTACGGCAACACCACGCTCGCCGACCTGCTGGAAGCGCTCGCTGAGGCGTCCGGCCGGGACCTGTCGAACTGGTCCGCACAGTGGCTGCAGCGGGCCGGCATCAACTCGATCCGGGCCGACTTCACCCTGGACGACGAGGGCCGCTACGCCTCGTTCGGGCTGGTGCAGAGCGCGCCGCCGGACAACGACGTGCTGCGCGACCACCGGCTCGCCATCGGCCTGTACGGCATGGAGGGCGACAAGCTGATCCGGGTGGACCGGATCGAGCTGGACGTGACCGGCGCCCGCACCGACGTCCCCGAGCTGATCGGGGTGGTCCAGCCGGACCTGCTGCTGGTCAACGACGACGACCTGACCTACTGCAAGGTCCGGCTGGACGACCGCTCGCTGCGCACCGTCACCGCCCGGATCGCCGACCTGACCGACTCGCTGCCCCGCGCCCTGTGCTGGTCCGCCGCCTGGGACATGACCCGGGACGGCGAGATGGCCGCCCGCGACTACCTGCGGCTGGTGCTCAACGGCATCGGCGGCGAGAGCGACATCGGGGTGCTGCTCTCGCTGCACCGGCAGGCGCTGGGCGCGCTGACCCAGTACGCCGATCCGGGCTGGGCGCCGGTCGGCTGGCAGGAGTTCGCCGCCGCCGCGCACCAGGCCATGCGGGCCGCCGCGCCTGGCTCGGACTGCCAGCTGGCCTGGATGCGGGCCTTCGCCAGCGCGGCCCGGTCGCCGGAGCACCTGTCCGTGCTGCGCGGCGTGCTGGCCGGCACCGAGGTCATCGACGGCCTGCCGGTGGACGCCGAGATGCGTTGGGCGCTGCTGCACGCGCTGGTCGCGACGGGCATGGCCGGCGACGACGAGATCGCGGCCGAGTCCGAGCGGGACCCGACCGCGTCCGGCAAGCGGCGGACCGCCACCGCCCGGGCGCTGCGGCCGACCGCCGCGGCCAAGGCCGACGCCTGGTGGCTGGCCACCGAGGACGACGAACTGCCGAACGCCACCAACGAGGCGATCATCCGCGGCTTCACCCACCCGGCGCAGGAAAAACTGCTGCTGCCGTACGTGGCCCGGTACTTCGAGGTGGTGCAGGAGGTCTGGGACCGGCGCAGCGGCGAGCTGGCCCAGAACGTCGCCGTCGGTCTGTTCCCGGACGTGGTCTCGCAGTCGGTCGTGGACGCGGCGGACGCCTTCCTCGCCAACCCGGCGGTGCCGCCGGCACTGCGCCGGCTGGTCGCCGAAGGTCGCGCCGAAACCGCCCGCGCCCTCCGCGCCCGCGCCCGCGACGCCCTCGCCGGAACTAGCTCCGGCTAGCCGGAGCTAGGCGAACGTCCGACCGAGACCGGGCCCCAAGGAAACCGGCTGCCGCCGCACCGTGGGGCTCGCGGGGGCTCGGCCCCCGCGGCCAGCATGGCGAGCGACCCGGCGAGCGTTCCCCGCGAGCAGACTCCGCCCGAGCGAGCCCGGTTTAGCGGGGTAGGCGGCCGGCCTGGTCGGACAGCATGCGCAGGCCGTTCACCAGGCCGCCGACCAGGTCGCCGACGGTGAACGCGGCCTCCATGGACAGCGCCGCGAGCGCGCAGGACCGGTCCGGCAGGCGGCGGGCCGAGACCTGGCCGGTGACGATGTGCAGCACCCGCTGGCCCGGGGAGACCGCCAGCAGCACCGAGTTCGCCGGGGCGGGAAGCCGGGTGTGCAGCCGCTCGGCGTGCTGCCGGGTCGGCTCGTCCAGCGCACCGACGTAGAGGCTGAACACCACGCCGGTCTCCCGGCTGGACAGCGTGAGCGCCTCGTCCAGCCGGGCCAGCTGGCGGGGCAGGAAGGGGCTCGGCGTCCGGCCGAGCACGGTGCTGGTCCGGTCGGTGACGCCGAACGGCCCGTCCGGCACGGCGGCCGGATCGGCCGCTGGCTGCACCGCACCGCTGTGGCCCGGCTGTGCCGGCCCGTCCTGGCCCTGACCCCGCTCGGTGATCATCGTCGCCTCACCAATCGCCATCGGCTCCCCCTCTCGCCGTGCGGACCGGCGCGTCCAGCACGGCGGCCGGGGCTCCGTCCGATGCCGGCAGCTGCGCGCGGGTGGCGGCGGCGAGCGCGGCCCGCCCCTCCGGGCTCGCCACCGGCGCGTCCCCGTCCGGCCGCGGCAGGTACCAGACCGGCTCGTGCTCCCAGGGCCGGCCCGGCCGGTACCGCTGCGAGTGGCGGCCGCCCGCCCCGAACACCAGCAGCGCGAGCAGCCCCAGCCCACCGAGCGGCGCGACGACGAAGACCAGCACTGTCTGCCAGACACTCACCGGATCACGGTAGCCGCCCCGGGTAAGGTTCCGGCGCCCGACCCCCCTGGGGGTTTCGATCACCACCGGGCCGGGTGCCGGTGTTGCCAGGGGCGGGCCGCCTCCAGCTGGGCGGAGAGGGCGATCAGGCCGGCCTCGTCGGCGGGGCGGCCGACCAGCATGACGCCGACCGGCAGCCCCTCGTCGGTCCAGTGCAGCGGCACGTTGACGGCGGGCTGACCGGTCATGTTGATGATCGCGGTGAACGGCGTGAACCGCTTCTGCCGCTCGAAGTCCTCGACCGGGTCACCGCTGTCGGTGAACCAGCCCACTGGCCGGGGCAGCTGGGCCAGCGTGGGGGTGAGCACCGCGTCGAACCCGGCCAGCGCCACGATCCCGGCCCGGCACATCATCTGCAGCGAGCCCAGCGCCATCGTGAACTGCGGCCCGGTGACCTTGGCGCCCCGCTCGCGCAGCCACCGGGTCAGCGGCAGCAGTTCGCCGGCCCGGGCCGGGTCGACCGGCGCCCCGTGCGCGGCCACCGACCAGATCACCTCGAACAGCGGGACGGCCTCGGCGCCGAACGGCGGGGTCGCGTCCACCACCTCATGCCCCAGCTCGGTCAGCAGCGCGGACGCGTCCTCCCAGGCCTGCCGGCACTCCGCGGCCACCTCCACGCCGGGCAGCACCGGGTCGACCCAGCGGCCGATCCGCAGCCGGCCGGGCTCCCGGTCGGCGTGGCCGAGGAAGGTCTCGCCGGGCGGCAGCGGCGGCGCCCAGTGCGGGTCGCCGGGCATCGGGACGCCGATCGCGTCCAGCATCGCGGCGGCGTCCCGGACCGTGCGGGCCAGCGGGCCGCTCCAGGCCAGCCCGGTGATGTCGCCGCCGAGCGGCCCGTTGCTGACCCGGCCCCGGGACACCTTGATCCCGAACAGCCCGCAGGCGCTGGCCGGGATCCGGATCGAGCCGCCGCCGTCGCTGCCCTGCGCGAACGGCACCAGCCCGGCGCTGACCGCCGCGGCGGCACCACCGGACGAGCCACCGGCCGACCGGGTCTCGTCCCACGGGGTACGGGCCGGCGGGGCCACCCCGTTCTCGGTGTAGCAGGGCAGCCCGAACTCCGGCGTGTTGGTCTTGCCCAGGCTGATCGTGCCGGCGCCGCGCAGCAACGTGACCACGTGGTCGTCCATCGGCGGGACGAAGTCCGCGTACAACCGCGAGCCCAGCGTGGTGCGGACGCCGGCGGTGAGGTTCAGGTCCTTGATCGCGGTCGGCACGCCGTGCAGCGGCGGCAGCGTCGCACCGGCGGTGACGGCCTGCTCGGCGGCTTTGGCCTCGGCCCGCGCCGCCTCGTCCGTCACCGTCACGAAGGCGCCCAGCGCCGCGCTGTGCGCCTCGATCCGGCCCAGGTAATGATCGACCAGCTCGACCGGACTGACCTCGCCGGTCCGGATCGCCGCGGCCTGCTCCAGCGCGCTGAGATCGTGCAGCTGTGTCATGACCGGACCCTAAGGCCTGCCCCGCCGGCTCGCCGGTCGTACGCCGGCGGTCAGCGGCGGCGTTGGCGTTCGAGGACGATGGCGAGGGTCGGGCAGGCGGCGGCGGCGCGGTTGGCGTGGCCCTCCAGCTCGCGTGGGACGTCCGCGACGATCGGCATCGGGAAGCCCCAGTCGTCCAGCGAGAGCAGCTCGGGCAGCAGCTCGGCGCACAGACCGTGCCCGACACAGGTGATCGGATTCACCCGCAGCAGCGTCCGGCTTTCTCCCTTCGACACCGCACCAGTTCACCACACCCCGCCGGCACTCGTCCGCGCGGCGGAGGCGCGGCGGAGGCCTCAGCGGCAGCGCCGCGGGCTAGCGGGCGCGGCGGCCGGAGGTGAGGGCGAGCTGCGGGCCGGTCGACCACGGGCCGTACCGGGTCTCGTCCCAGCCGAGCGGCTCCTGGGCCGGCCGGCCCGGGGCACGCTGCGGGCGGTTCGGCGCCAGCCCGGCCGGCTGGTCGGCGGCGGACGGCAGCGGCATCACGTTGCGCACCGGCCGGCTGCACCAGCCGCCCAGGTGCCGGCCGCCCTCCTCGGCGAACACCTGCAGCGCACTCGCGACCAGCGCGACGACGCCGTCCGGGTGGTTGCAGGCGCCACGGCCGGCGACCATCCCGCACCAGCGGTACAGCCGCTGCACGGTCGCCTCGTCGGCCCGGCTCTCGGCCAGCTCGGTCAGCGCGGTGGCGATCGCCGGCAGCCCGTTCACGCAGGCCCCGCACTGACCGGCGGTCTCGGCGGCCAGGTAGCGGACCATCCGGGCGGTCTCGTGCAGCCCGCAGGCCCGGTCCGGCAGGGCGAAGATCACGTTCGCGCCGAGCACCCCGCCGACCGCCTGCATCCCGGCGTGGCTCAGCGGCGCCCGCAGCACTGCCTCCATCGGCAGCCAGCGGCCCATGCAGCCGCCGACCAGGACCGCGCCGATCGCCTCGGTCGCCCCGCCGGCGCCGGCAATCGCCTGCTCGATCGTGGTGCCGACCGGGACCTCGATCACCACCGGACGCGGCACCGCGCCGCGCACGGTCAGCACCAGCGAGCCCGGCTCGTCCTCGGTGCCGACGCCGCGGAACCAGCTCGCCCCGAACCGGGCCAGCAGCGCCAGGTTCGCCAGCGTTTCCACGTTCTGCACCAGCGTCGGACGGCCCTTCACCCCGCGCTCCGCGGTGTGCGGCGGGTGGAACATCGGCACCGCCGGCCCGCCGGACAGGTGCTGCGCCACCGCCGAGGACTCCCCCGCCACGTACGTGTCCGGCGCCGGCAGCAGCCGTACCGGGACCGCGTCGGCCTGCACCCGGAGCCGCTCGGCCACCGCCCGCTCCATCGCGCCGTACACCCGCGGCCGCGCCACCACGTAGACCAGCACCTGCTTGGCGCCGACCGCCTGGGCCGCCACCTGCGCGCCGTCCAGGATCAGGTGCGGCACCCGGGTGATCAGGAACGCGTCCTTCTCGCTGGCCGGGTCGCCGGCCGCGCCGTTCACCACGACGATCGGCTTGCCCCGCGCGTCCAGCACCGCCTGCATCTTCCTGGCCACCGGGTAGCCCGCCCCGCCACGGCCGCGCAGCCCGCTCTGCTCGACCAGCCGCAGCAGCACCTCGGTGGCCCGGTCCTCGTCCACGACGGGCAGCCGGCCGTACGCCCGGACGTGCTCCTCCAGCGTCACCGGCCGGCCGTCCGAGCGCACCGAGCTGAGCAGCCGCGGCAGCGCGCCGGACTGCGGAATGCCCCGCCGCACCGGCTCCACCGCGGTGGACCGGCTGCGCGGGACCACCGCGGTCGACGTGCTGGTCGGTGCCTCGGCCCGGCGCCACTCGGCCGGCGCGCGGCCGGCCCGGGTCCACTCGGTCGTCGGCCACTCACCGGTGCCGCTGGTCGTCGGCCACTCGCCGGTGCCGTCCTGCCGGCGGCCGTTGAGCGGCCGCTCCGCCGGCTGCCGCTCCGCCGGCTGGCGGGGCGCCGGCTGGCGCTCCGCCGGCTGGTGGGGCGCCGGAAGCGCCGGCACCGCCGGGAGCGCGCCAGCCGGCAGGGCCCGCTGCTGCCGGGCCGGCTGCCCCGCCCGGGGCTGGGCCGCCTGCCCCCGCCCGGCCACCAGCTGTCGCACCGCTGCCGCCGACTCCGGGGACCGCTCCCGCCACGCCGCGGTCGACTCCACGACCGCGTGCCGCCCACTGGCGGCACTGTCCGTGTACCCGCCGACCGGCTGCCCGTTGTCCCGCCGCCAGGTCCCGGTCCGGGCCGACATCGTCCCGGCCCGGGCCGACATCCCCGTCCCGGCCGGCGCGCGGGTCCCGGCCGGGGCGCCGGTCCCGGCCGATGGCCCAGCCACGGCCGGCATGATCCCGGGCACGGCCGGCATGGCCCCGGGCACGGCCGGCATGGCCCCGGGCACGGCCGGCATGGCCCCGGGCACGGCCGGCATCGCCGGCGCGGCCGATCGTCCCGCCGGCAGCGCCGGCCGACCGCCGACCCGCCCCGAGGACTCGCCGTCCCGCCGCCAGGAGCCGGTCTCCGCGGCCGACCGGCCGCTCGCCGGCGCCGTCCGGTAGCTCCCGGTCCCGTCCGGCCGCGCCTGGTACGACGCCGTCGGGGGTCCGGCCGGGTCCGAATGCAACCCGGACGGGACCGGCTGGCCGCTGCCGGCACCATCCGGCCGGGCCGGGTAGGACCCGGTGCCCGACTCGCCGTCCCGCCGCCACGACCCCGCCGGGACCGGCCCGGCGTTGTCCGGGGCCGGTCGGGGCGACGGCGCCCGGGCGCCACTGGCAGGCCCGACCCCGGCCGGTGGCCGGTAGCCGGTAGCCGGTCGCGGGTACGACCCGGACGCGGCCTGCGCACCCTCCCAGCCGGGCCGCGGCCCGGCCTCCGGGCGGCCGGATTCAGCCGGCGGACGGTACGTGCCGGTCGCCGCCTGCTCCAGATCCTGCCGCCACGAACCCGTCGCCGAGACCGACTGCGCACCGGTGCCGTTCGACCGGGCCGGATAGGTGCCGGTCGCCGCCTGCTCCAGATCCTGCCGCCACGAACCCGTCGCCGAGACCGACTGCGGGCCGGTGCCGTTCGACCGCGCCGGGTAGGTGCCGGTCGCCGCCTGCTCCAGATCCTGCCGCCACGAGCCGGTCGGGAACCCGTTCCCGGCACCGTCGGATCGGTGTGAGCCCGACGCCGGCAGCACCCGGTCGCGACGCCACGACCCGGTCTCCGAGACCGCCCCGTGGCCGTTCCCGGCACCGTCCGGCCGGGACGGGTACGAACCCGTCCTCGCGGACCGCTCCTCGTCCGCACCCCGCCAGGACCCGGGCTGCGGATCGGCCGGGTGACCGGCGTCGGACCGCGATCGGTGCGAGCCGGTGGCCGACTGCGCGGCCGAGCGCCACGAGCCGGTCGAGCTGTGCCCCTCCGAGACCCGTCCAGCGCTCGGCGTCGGCTCAGTCTCATACGAGCCCGTGACCGGCCCGGCCGGCGACCACGAACCCGTCGAACTGCGACCGTCGGGCACTCGCCCAGCGCCCTGCGTCGCCTGGGCATCGGACGAACCGGTGGCGGACGCGTGGCCGTTCGCGGCATGGGCGCCCACGTCGCGTCGCCGCCAGGACCCGGTTTCGGTCGCGGCCGGCAGTGGCTGCGACTGCCAGCTGTCCAGCCCGAGCGCCGCCTGCCAGGAGCCGGGCTCGGCCTCGGGCGGCAAGGCGGGCGCGGGGGGTACCGGGTCGGCCTCCAGCGCCGACTGATGCCGGCCGTTGCGGGCCGGCGGCATCGTGGCGGATGCCAAGCCAGCCTCAGGCTCGGCCGCACTCTGGTACGGCGATGCCCAGCCGGACTGCCGGGTCTCCACGATCGGCCGGCCGTCCTGGTCGAACCCGGCCTCGACCGAGCCGGGCACGCGATCGCCCATCGCCCCCGGCCAGGAGGCGAGCGCGTCCGGCCTCGCGGGCTCGTTCCCGTACTCCGCCTCCGCCGCCCGCCGCCGACCCGACCGACCTCCGCCCCACGTCCCGTCAGCCGCACCGGCCCCGGCCGCGGCCCCGGCAGCCCCGTAGGCCGCACCGGCCTCGGCTGCCGACTCGGGCGCCCGCCGCCGACCCGACCGCTGTTCCGCGCCGCCCCACGAACCGGTCGACTCCGGGTGGTCCGCCGCACTGCTCCGGGACCATCCCGCATCCCACGGCCCGATCGACTCGGCCGGCAGCCCGGCGCCGTCCTGGTCCGGGGCGTTGGCCCACGTCCCGGTGTCCGCCGAGGACGGATACCCGCGCAGCCCACCAGGACCGTTCGCCCGTGATCCGGTCTCCGCCGCCGGCGGGTACACCACCGGCCGCCACGACCCGGTGGACTCGACCGCCGCCGCGGCACCGCTGGGCGCCGACCCGCTCCGGGCCGGACCGGTAGCCGGGTACGCCCCGGACCGCTGCCCGCCGCTCGCGTCGTCCGCCCTGGGCAGCGCCCGCCGCCCGCCGCCATCGGTCCACGACCCGGTAGCCGACCACGAGCCCGTCGGTCCGGTGCCGGACGCCAGCACCGGGCGCAGACGTCCCGCCGGCGGCCGGGTCCCCGTCGGCTCTGTCGCGGGACCCACGTACGGCCCCGGCTCAGGCCGCGGCGCCGGCAGCGCCGGCTGCCCGCCACCGTTGATCCACGACCCGGTCGCCGGCGACGGCTGGGGCCGCCACGAGCCGGTTGCCTCCGGCCCGGACCCGTTCCCCGCCCGCCGCCCGGGCCGGCCCTCCACCGGCGCGCCGGTAGCCGGGTGTGCCTGCGCCCACGACCCCGCCGGCTCCGGCGCGCGACCCGGGTACGGCCCCGGCAGCGCGCCGCCGTGGCCCCACGATCCGGCCGGTTCAGCCGCCGGGCCGGGCAGGTAGGACTCCGGGACCTGGCGAGGATGCCGCGGGTCCCGCTGCTGTGCCCCGATGCCGCCCGGCGCCGGCAGGACGCGCGGCTGACCGGTACTGGTCCAGGAAGCCGTCGGTTCGGGCGGGCGCCCGGGGCCCGTCCGGTTCCACGAACCCGTCGGCTCGGGCAGGCCGGGCGGGTGCCCGGGGCCCGTCCTGTCCCACGAACCCGTCGGCTCGGGCGGGCCGGGCGGGCCAGGCGGGCCGGGCGGGTGCCCGGGGCCGGTCCGGTTCCACGAACCCGTCGGCGGCGCGACGCCGTACGCGGACTCCAGCGCCCGCTGCTGGCCGGCGTCGGCCCACCCGCCGGTGCGCTCGGCCGGCAGGTCGGCACGGCGGCTGGGCCGCCGGCCCGGCGCCGGGTCCGGCGAGCCGACCGGGTCCACCATCGGCGCGCCGTCCCAGCCGGTCGCCGACCGCCAGTCCGGCGCCGACAGCGGGACGCTGCCCGGCACGCTGCCCGGCACGGCGGAAGGCCGCCAGCCGCCGGTGGATTCCGCCGCCGGAAGCGCCCGCTGCCCAGCCGAAGGCTGCCAACCGCCGGTCGACTCCACCGCCGGAAGCGCCCGCTGCCCAGCCGAAGGCTGCCAACCGCCGGTCGACTCCACCGCCGGAAGCGCCCGCTGCCCAGCCGAAGGCTGCCAACCGCCGGTCGACTCCACCGCCGGAAGCGCCCGCTGCCCGGCCGAAGGCTGCCAACCGCCGGTGGATTCCGCGGCCGGAAGCGCCCGCTGCCCGGTCGCCGAGCGCCACGAACCGGTCGTGTCGACGGTCCCGTGCTGGCCGGTGACGGCGGCGTCCCAGTCCTTGTCGCGCTGCTCGGCGGCCGCGTCGCCGGCTGCCCGGACCCGCCAGGAGCCGGTCATCGTGATCGGACCGCTGCGCGCCGGCTCGTCCGGCGCCTCCGGCCAGCCGCCGGTCACCGCGGGGGTGCGGTCGGTCGGCTGCGGCGGGCCGCCGTAGATGCCGGCGGACGGCGTCCAGCCGCCGGCGGCGAGCGTGTTGCGGGCCTCCGCCTCGGCTTCGGGTGAGGTCTCCCGGCCCGCCCCGTACCGGCCGGTGAAGCCCCACAGGCTGGTCGGTTCCGGCAGCGGCGCGTTGACCTGCCCGGCCGCCCGCCGGTGCCGGCCGTTGGCGGCGGACCTCTTGCCGCGGCCGTCGTCCGCCTCGCCCCGGGCGGCCGAGGCGGGGGATGCTGCCGGGCCGCCGGCGCCGTCCTTGCGGAACCACTGCTGCATGTCGCCGCGGAACGAGCCGGTGGCGCTCGAGTCGGCGGAACCGCGGTTGCGGCGGTTCGAGGACGGGCTCATTTGCCGGCCGACGCAGGAACCGGGGTGCCCGCCCGCTTGCCCCACCCGGGCGCGAGCGGACCCTGCCGAGCCCAGACCACCACCGCGGCCACCGCGAACGCGGTGACCATGACCGCGCCGACCCGCAGGACCGCGCGGGCCGGCCAGCCGGAGACGATCCGCCACGCGATGGCCAGCAGCACCGCGACCGCGCAGCCGACCGTCAGGCCGAGCACCCAGGTGTGCCGCGAGTCGGAGCCGGTGCCGAGACCGTGCACGATCGCCAGCGGCCAGCTCGCGTACGAGATCCAGTGCACCACCCGCCAGGTGCCGTACCCGAGCCGCAGCCGGAACAGGCTGGTGATCACCAACGCGATCAGCAGGTCCAGCGAGACGACGCCGAGGCCGAGCCAGAACGGCCGGTACCCCGCCTGGAACGGGATGATCACGTCGCTGACGTGGATCGGGACGTAGTCGTCGACCACCACCGCCGTGACGTGCCCGGCGAGCAGGATGACCACGAACAGCGAGACGTTGCGGTGCAGCCCCTGCGTCACGAACCGGGGCCAGTTCGCGCTGGCCAGCCTGGTCGCGGCGGTGATCCCGAGCACCACGCTGAGGGTGAGCAGGATCAGGCAGACCAGCCCGGTCGCGCGGGACACGTACCAGAGCACCTTGGGGTCATCGAGCAGCGCACTCACCGGGCGCCACCCCGCACCCCCGCGCCCACCAGCCCACGCGCGGCCATCCCACCGGACCGACCGCCCGCCGCCAGACCAGAGCCCGCCGCACCCGGGCCCGCCAAACCGAGCCCCGCCGGACCAGCACTCACCGGACCGCGAGTTGCCGGACCAGCACTCGCCAAACCGAGCCCCGCCGGACCAGCACTCGCCGGACTCAGGGTTGCCGGACCAGCACTCGCCGGACCGAGGGCTGCCGGTCCGAAGGCTGCCGGTCCGAAGGCTGCCGGACCGAGGCCCGCCGGACCGGGGGCTGCCAGACCGGGCACTGCCGGACCGGCCGCCGGCGGCGTGTGGTCCTCCGGCCAGCCGGCCACCTGGTGCGGCTGACCGGACGCGCCGACCAGCCGGGACGGCAGGCCGAGGTCCGTCAGCCACGCGACGGCGGACCGACCGCGGACGACCGCGGCCGTGCTGGCCGTGTTGGCGTCTACGCAGCTGGCGGCGTTGACCGTGACCGTGCACCAGACCGGCTCGGCCGGCAGCCCGCTGCGCGGATCAAGGATGTGGTGGTATGTGACGCCGCCCCGACGCCAGCGGCGGACGACCGTGCTGGACGTGGCCAGTCCGCCACCGTGGATGTGCACCACCTGCCCGCTGGCCCCGTCGTCGGCGTGCACCGGACGGTCGGTGACCCGCACCGGCCAACCACCGGCCGGAACCGGACCGGCCACCGCGATGTCACCGCCGAGGTTGACCAGTACACCCGCGCCGGTGGCGGCGGCGATCAGGGCGGCGGACCGGTCGGCGCCGAACGCCTTGGCGGTGGCGCCCAGGTCGAGCCCGACCCCGGCCGGAACCTCCAGGATGCCGGCGGCCTGGTCGAGCGCGACGTCCTGCCAGCCGCCGCGGCGCGGTGGCCGCGGCACAACCGGCGCGCCGTCGGCGGGCAGGCCAGCGAAGTCGCCGTCGTAGCCGGCCGCGGCGAGGGCGTCGGCGAGCGTGGGGTCGACGTCACCGCCGGTCTGCTCTGCGGCGCGGAGCGCGACCGCGACCGCCTCGGCGAGCAGCGGGGTGATCGCGACCGGGCGGCCGGCCGCCGCGTTGGCCCGGACCAGCTCGGAGTCCACCCGGAACCGGCTGCACGCCAGATCGAGCGCGGTCAGTTCAGCCCGGAGGAGCCGCACAGCGGTACCCAGCGCACCGGGCCGGCCGGCGAGCACCATCTCGACGTACGTGCCGAGCGCCTCGAACCGGCTCCGCACCAGTGCCATGCCCCGACTGGACGTTGGCGCGATCACGACCCTCCGGACGTGGTCGGCTCCGGCTGGGCCGGAGGCGGCTCATTTGTGGACGCGGTCGGCGCTGCCGGCGGCGGCGCCGGGCGGCCGGCCGGTACCCGGTTGGCGACGGTGTTCGCCCCGGCCGGTGGGGGCGCTGCCTGGCTGGTCGGCGCGACCGGGACACGGGCTTTGCCGCGCGAGGCCGACGCGTTACCGCGGGCCTGGCCCGGCTGAGCGGACTGGTCCGACGTGACCGGAGTGGTGGTCTTGGCAGTGACCGGCTGGGCAGGCGTGGCGTGAGCAATCGCGGCAACGATTCCACCTGTGCCGACGATGGCGCCGAACGCCAACCCTTTCGACACGAGTGACAAGCGCCGCAATGCCCGGTCTCGGTACTGGACCGGGGGGTGTGCCATTGGCTCTCTCTCCGGTACGAAACTCGGACCCAGGCTCCTTCGCCGCCCCCAGCGGGTGCCGGAACGGGTGCTCCGGCCGGACGTTTCTATCAACAAACGGTAACGATGGCGAGCGGTTCATCCGTCAAGGTGGCGTGCCGTGACTGTAAGGGATCAACTGGCGACACCCCGTCGAGAAAATGCCTCGTCAGTCAGGCTGTCGCGGCCTCGCCGTCGATGAGATAGCTCTGCCAGCGGGGGTCTGGAGTCCGGGATCCGAGCACCCGCCAGACCGTTCCGGTGGGCGCACGCGGCACGGTCCGTAGTCGCCAGCCGAGTTCCGCGATGATCCGGTCTGCCTTCGTGTGATTACACCGCGCGCACGACGCGACGACGTTCTCCCAGGCGTGCGGACCGCCCCGGCTGCGTGGCATCACGTGATCCAAGCTGGTCGCCGGCGCTCCGCAATAGGCGCACCGACCACCATCGCGGGCGAACACCGCCTTGCGCGTCAACGGAACCTGCGCCCGGTACGGCACCCGGACATACCGGGTCAACCGGACCACACTGGGCACCCGGACCGTCGTCGTGACGCTGTGAAAGGCCTCGTCGCCGTCCTCGACCGGAACCGCCTTCTCAGTCAGGACCAGCACGACCGCGCGTCTTGATGAGACGACGCACAGCGGCTCGAATGTCGCATTCAGCAGTAATGTGACCG
The DNA here is from genome assembly GCA_963714145.1 of uncultured Actinomycetota bacterium. GTDB lineage: Bacteria > Actinomycetota > Actinomycetes > Mycobacteriales > CADCTP01 > JBBWZH01. The sequence goes on from OY970235.1 coordinate 3,561,255, forward strand.
CCATCCGCGCCACCGGCTCACCTCCTGACTGTGTGAACAGTCAACCTGAGAGAGAGCCTTCGCGCACGCGCTTACCGGCATGTCGCTGTCGCGCTGGTCGCCCGACGCCTCGCGGCAACTGCACCGCCATCCAGCCGAACCCGCCACAGCGACCCGATCTCACTCCTTCCAGAGCTCACCGCCACGGTCATCCCCACCGTCACACGCCAGTAGGCCCAAACCGACCTCACCGCCGTACCCGCGGCCTGCCACCCCGATCAAACGGCCCGCCGCGCCGCTCAAGTGGCCCGTCCAGCCTGCCTCCGCACGCACGGCCGCGCCACGCCGCTCAAGTGGCCCGCCCGCCCTGCCTCCGCACGCACCGCCGCGGCCACGCCGCTCACGCAGGCCGGGGCCCGCCCGGCCAGCACCCGGCCCGCCGCCGTCCGCCCAGCACCCCGGCCGGCGGCGCCTCCAGCCAGCCCCCGGCCGGCGATGCCTCCAGCCAGCACCCCGGCCGGCGATGCCTCCGGCCAGCACCCCGGCCGGCGGCGGTTCGGCCAGCGCCCGGCCGGCGATGCCTCCAGCTAGCACCCCGGCCAGCGGCGGTTCGGCCATCGCCCCGGCTGGCGGCGCGCGCGACCTGCCACCAGGGTCCGCGACCGGCCAGGGAACGCCCGTACGCTGGCCGGCGTGACCACAGTTGCCGCCCAGACCCGCCCGGCATACCCCCCCGCCGAGCGGCTCGACCTAGTAGAGACCCGGCATGGGTACGACATCCCCGACCCCTACCGCTGGCTCGAGGACCCGGCCGACCCGCGGACCGTCGCCTGGTCAGCCGAGCAGGACGCGCTCGTCCGGCCATACCTCGACGGACTACCGGGACGCGCCGGCTTCCGGCAGCGGCTCACCGAACTGCTGCGGGTCGGCGCGGTCGGTGCACCGGTGTGGCGGGGCGCGCGGGCTTTCTTCACCCGCCGCGAACCCGGCCAGGAACACGCCGCGCTGATCGTCCGCGAGCCCGATGGCACCGAACGGACCCTGGTCGATCCGACCAGCCTCGACCCCACCGGCACGACCACGCTCGACGCCTGGGTACCAAGCATCGAGGGCGATCGGCTGGCCTATCAGCTGTCGATCGGCGGCGACGAGGAATCCCGCATGTTCGTGCTGGAGGTCGCCTCCGGCGCGCAGGTCGAAGGCCCGATCGACCGATGCCGGTACTCCCCCGTCGCCTGGCTCCCCCGCGGTGACGAGTTCTACTACGTACGCCGGCTGCCGGCGGACGCGGTGCCGGCCGGCGAGGACCGGTTCCACCGGCGGGTGTACCGGCACCGGATCGGTACCGACCCGACGGCCGATCTCGAAGTGCACGGCGCCGGCCTGGACCCGACCAACTACTACGGCGTCTCGGTGTCCCGCGACGGCGGCTGGCTCATCGTCAGCGCCGCCGCCGGCACCGCACCCCGGGACGACGTCTGGATCGCCGACCTCACCTCGGCGGGCGGGGACCGGACACTGCTGCCCGTCCAGCTCGGTGTCGACGCGAAGTGCCACGCCTGGGTGGCCCGCGACGGCCTTCTCTACCTGCAAACCAATCGGGATGCGCCCAAGGGCCGGCTGTGCCGGGTCGACCCGGCCGATCCCGAGTACGCGAACTGGGTCGACGTCGTGCCGGAGACGCCGGACGCCGTGCTGTCGACAGTGACGCTCGTCGCGTCGACCGAAGGGGCGGCCGACGTCGCACTCATCTTCGCCAGCCACAGCAAGGACGCCTGCGATCAGCTCTCCTGGTGGGATGCCGAGACCGCACGCCAGCTCGGGATGGTCTCTGGCCGGGAGGCCGGCAGCGTCCTCGGACTGACCAGCCGCCCAGAGGGCGGCCGGGAGTGCTGGATCAACTACACCGACCATCTCACTCCACCGATGGTGCTGCACTGGTCGGCGGACGCACCGGCCACGACCAACATCGCGGAGGCGGCGCCCGGTGCGGTGGACCTTCCCGACGTCCGGGTGAGCCGCCTGCACTACGAATCGGCCGACGGCACCGCGGTCCACCTCTTCGTGATCGCGCCGGATTCGGCTCCGCAGCAGCCTCGGCCGACCATCCTCTACGGCTACGGCGGCTTCGACCTGTCGGTCACCCCGACCTACACCCCGACGTTGCTGACCTGGGTGGAGGCCGGCGGGGTATGGGCGGTGGCCAACCTGCGCGGCGGCTCGGAGAACGGTGAGGAGTGGCACCGCGCCGGCATGCGTGCGAGCAAGCAGAACGTGTTCGACGACTTCGCCGGCGCGGCGGACCATCTGGTCGCCGCCGGCTGGACGACCCCGGCGCAGCTCGGTATCTACGGCGGCTCGAACGGCGGCCTGCTCGTCGGCGCCACGCTCACCCAGCGCCCGGACCTGATCAGTGCCGTGGTCTGCAGCGCCCCGCTGCTGGACATGGTCCGGTACGAGCTGTTCGGCCTCGGGCGCACCTGGAGCGACGAATACGGCACCGCCGACGAAGCCGAGGAACTCGGGTGGCTGCTCAGCTACTCCCCATACCACCGGGTACAGGACGGGGTCGTCTATCCAGCGGTGCTCTTCACGACGTTCGGCTCGGACACCCGGGTCGACCCGATGCACGCCCGCAAGCTGTGCGCCGCGCTGCAGCACGCCACGGCCGGCACCAGTCCCATCCTGCTGCGCACCGAGCGGGATGTCGGGCACGGCGCCAGGTCGGTCAGCCGCACCGTCGAACTGGCCTCCGACCAACTTGCATTCTTCGCTGACCGCCTCGGCCTGACCCGCTAGGCGTCCGATGGCCGCTACGACTGTGGGAGCCAACCTGCCGTGATCTTCTCGGCACCCGACCAGGCCGCCACGGGATTCCACGAGTTCTTCAACCGGAACCTCAAGGGCTTCGTCGTCCACCCGTTGCGGATCCTGCTGATCGTCCTGTTGGCGCTGCTCATCAGGGCGCTGATCGGCCGGGCGATCAGCAGGCTGACCCGATCGAGCTCGGAGAACGACCTGCCGCTGATGCTCCGCCCGCTCGGCGAGCGAGCGGCCGTGCAGAGCTTTCTCAGCAACGCCGGGTTGATCTCGGAACGTCGCCGGCTGCGAGCCGAGACGATCGGCTCGGTGCTGCGGAGCATCACCTCGCTCATGATCTTCGGGATCGCGGCGATGCTCGTGCTCGGCGAGCTCGAGCTCAACCTCGCCCCGGTCATCGCGAGCGCCGGCATCTTCGGGCTCGCTCTCGGCTTCGGCGCGCAGAACCTGGTGAAGGACTTCGTCGCCGGGATCTTCATGATCCTGGAGGACCAGTACGGCGTCGGCGACGTGATCGACGTCGGCGAGGTCGCCGGGACCGTGGAGGGGGTCGGGCTGCGCACGACCCGGATCCGGGATGACCACGGCACGGTCTGGTACGTCCGCAACGGCGAGGTCGTGCGCGTGGGCAACCAGAGCCAGGGTTACGCCCAGGTCATCATCGACCTTCCGGTGCCAGCCACGTCCAACCTGACTGACGTGCGCAACGCGATCAAGACGGCGGCCGACTCGCTGTGGCGGGATCGGGAGTGGTCGACAGTGATCCTCGAGGAACCGCGGATGCTCGGAATCGAGCAACTGAATCCCGACAACGCCGTGCTTCGGCTTACAGTCAAGACCCGACCACTGCAGCAGTGGCGCGTGGGCCGCGAACTGCGTGAACGGATCAAGAACCAACTGGACGTCTGAGACCACACCTCTCGACAACGCCGCACTTCCGGCCCAATCAGGCAACTCAACCCCCACTTGCCGTTCCACCCCACCGCGTCGTACCGTCACCGTACTCGAACATATGTTCGAAGACAAGGTGATGATCATGGGGACGATGGTGACGTTGGGCGGTTCGACGTCAGCTGGAACGGGCTATCTGAGCGAGCCTGCTCTGCCTGGTCCAGGCGTGTTGGTAGTGCACGATGATTTCGGGGCACAGCCGCACATCCAGGACTTGTGCGACGCGCTGGCGGCGGCGGGCTTCACCGCGCTGGGGCCGGATCTGTTCGGCGGCCGGCTGGCCACCGACCCGGCCGACGCCGAACAACTGGTGGCCGGGTTGGACCTGACCCGGTCGCGGGGGATGCTCACCACCGCCGCCCGACAATTGCGTGCGCATCCGAGTGTGCGGCCGGAACGGATCGGCGCGATCGGCTTCGCGGTGGGTGGCTGGCTCGCCCTAGCGACGGCGATCTCGGGTGTGCTCGACGCGGTGGTCGCCTACTACGCGGCGCTCGGGGCGGACGATCGCGCTCCGATCCGCTGCCCGGTCCTGCTGCACCTGGCCGAGGTCGACCGGTGGGACCCGCCCGACCTGCCGACGTCGTTCGTTGCGGAGTTGCGGGCTGCTGGCGGGCTGGTCGACACGCATACCTGGGCCGACACGAGGCGCGGCTTCGCCAACGCCGACACCAGGGCGTACGCGCCCGACCAGGCCGCCGGCGCGTGGGCTGAGACGGTCGAGTTCCTCGGCCGGCAACTGCGTGGTCCGACCGGCCCGCGTTGATCTCGGCGGCCGCCCGGTAGCCCGCCAGCTTGGTCCTGGCGGCGCCAGCCGATGTGAAACACCGACCGGCCGCAGCGGCCAGGAGGGATGGTGCGGCAGGATTGACGGGTGACCGACGCACAGCCGGAGCCGACGTTCTACGACCTGATTGGTGGCGAGGAGACGTTCCACCGTCTCGTCGCCCGCTTCTACGCGGGCGTCGCGGCCGATCCGGTGCTGCTTCCGCTCTACCCGGAGGCCGACCTCCGCGGCGCCGAGGAGCGGCTGCGGCTGTTCCTGATTCAGTACTGGGGCGGCCCGCGAACCTACTCGGAGCGGCGCGGGCATCCCCGGCTGCGGATGCGGCACGCCGGCTTCGTCATCGGCGAACGGGAGCGGCTCGCCTGGCTGGCCCAGATGCGTGCCGCGCTGGACTCGTTGGGGTTACCGGCCGAGCATGCCGAGACCTTGTGGCGCTACCTGGAGATGGCTGCCTTCAGCCTGCAGAACAGTGGGGACTGATCCGCGACCGGATAGTCTCCACCGGGCACCGGAGCCAGCTATGGAGCCTGCTATCCAGGGCGTGACCGCGAGGAGAACCGTGCACCGCTCACCCGAGAGCCGCGTTGCGGCCCCCAGGTCTGCAGCGTCCGAGTCTGACGACTGGTGGCGGTCCGCGGTCTTCTATCAGATCTACATCCGGAGCTTCCTGGACAGCGACGGGGATGGCGTCGGCGACCTCGGCGGCATCCGGGATCGGCTCGGCTACCTCGCCTTGCTTGGCGTGGACGGGCTGTGGATCACGCCGTTCTACCCGTCCCCGATGGCCGATCACGGCTATGACGTCGCGGACCCGCGTGGGGTCGACCCGCTCTTCGGCGACCTCGCGACGTTCGACGCCCTGATCCGTGAGGCGCATGAGCAGGGCCTGCGGATCACCGTCGACCTGGTCCCGAACCACACCTCCGACCAGCACGCCTGGTTCCGGGAGGCACTGCAGAGTGCGCCTGGCAGCCCGGCCCGGCAGCGGTACTACTTCCGTGACGGACGGGGGACGGAAGGTAGCGAGCCACCGAACAACTGGCAGTCCACGTTCGGCGGGCCGGCCTGGACGCGGGTAGCCGATGGTCAGTGGTACCTGCACCTGTTCGCGCCTGAGCAGCCGGATCTCAACTGGGCCAACCCCGAGGTCGTCACGGACTTCGAGCGCACGATGCGGTTCTGGCTGGACCGCGGCGTCGACGGCTTCCGGCTCGACGTGGCGCATGGCCTGGCCAAATCAGCCGACCTTCCGGATATGCCGGATCCGGAGGATGCCGGCGGCGTCATGGACGAGGTCGAGGAGCGCGACCCGCGCTTCGACCAGGACGACGTGCATGAACTGCACCGGATGATCCGGCGGGTGCTGGACAGTTATCCCGGCCGGGTCGCCGTGGGCGAGGTCTGGGTCAGCGATGACGAGCGACTGGCTCGCTACGTCCGACCCGACGAACTACACCTCGCCTTCAACTTCAGACTGCTGGAGGCCGGCTGGGACGCCTCGCAACTGCGGTCCGCCATCGACGACTCGCTCGCCGCCATGCACTCGGTCGGCGCACCGACAACCTGGGTGCTGGCCAACCACGACCGGCCGCGCCATGTCACCCGCTACGGTGACGGCGAACTCGGCCGGCTGCGGGCCCGAGCGGCGGCCCTGGTCCAGTTCGCGCTGCCCGGCGTGGCGTTCGTCTACAACGGCGACGAGCTGGGGCTACCGAATGTGGATCTACCCGACGACGCGCTGCAGGACCCGGTCTGGGAGCGGAGCGGGCACACCGACCGGGGTCGGGACGGCGAACGGGTGCCGCTGCCGTGGAGCGGGGAGAAGGCGCCGTACGACTTCACCAGCGGCTCACGGACGTGGCTCCCGATGCCGGACAGCTGGGCGGATCTGACCGTCGAGGCCGAGCTGGAGAATCCTGACTCGATGCTGTCCCTGTACCGCAGGGTGCTGGACCTACGGTCGAAGTACGCCAACCCGCCAAAGGACACGCTGGAGTGGTACGGCGCCCCGGAGGGATGCCTTGCCTTCCGCCGCGGCAACGGGTTGATCTGCGCACTGAACGCGTCTGCTACCGACGTGCCGCTTCCACCCGGCGAGGTCCTGCTCGCCAGCGGCCGGCTCAGCGGCACCGACGAGGCGAGGATGCTGCCCCCGGACACCGCGGTCTGGCTGGCCTGAGCCGCCGGCCGACCTACCGCGGCCGGACCTGCAGTCCTCGGGAGAGCTGGTGGTAGGCCGACCCGTACGGCGCCGCCAGCCGCACCCAGCTGCCCTGGACCGAGACAGCGACAGTGCGGTCAGCGCCACCCGGTGAGATGTCCCCGAGGAAGCCCATCCGCCAGGCCGCCGAGAGCACCCGGAGTGGGAGCACGACGGTTCGGTCCGTACCACTCACGGTGAGCGCCTCGTGGTCCAGTAGCGACTCGCTGAGGCCGGCACTCCCCTGCCCGCCGATGGCCTTCAGCGTCGCCGCCCCGGCCCGGACCAGGCGGGCAACGACCACGACCGGCACCCGGTCCAGGTGCTGCCAGCCGGCCACCGGCGGGAGCTGACCGCGCCAGGCGGCGTCCTGTCGCGCTGGCAGCGCGATCGACCGATCCGCGCCGGCCGCCTCCACCGCGGCCAGCAATGCGGCCGCGCCGACCGTCGCGTCCGCCGGCGCCTCCTCGATCCGCGCCGATCTGCTGACCAGTACCCCGAACGGCAGCCAGGCGTAGACAGTGGTCGCGCTCCCCCCGGCGCCGGCACGCAACCGCACCAGGGCCGCCGGATCCAGCCGGGCCATCCGGCCGAGGAACGCCGCCAGGTCACCCGCGTCGGCCGGCCCGACGAACCGGAGCGAGTCGCTTGCCGCCACGCCTACCGCCGGCCGACCCGCTGCCGGCCAGCGAGGTCGGGGCTGGCATCGCCGGCAGCCGAACCGCCATCGCTGCCGTCCATCCCGGCTCCACTTCCCGACCCAGCTTGTGCCTGGTTCACCCTGCTATGACCGCCACGGCCGGGCCGGTGACCGGGTGCCCGGTCACCGGCCCGCCGCGAGTTCAGTCCCGGGTGAGCCGCCGGTAGGTGACCCGGTGTGGCCGGGCCGCTTCGGCGCCCATCCGATCGACCTTGTTGGCCTCGTAGTCGGCGAAGTTGCCCTCGAACCAGAACCAGCGGGCGGGCTCGTCCTCGGTGCCTTCCCAGGCCAGGATGTGGGTCGCCACCCGGTCCAGGAACCACCGGTCGTGGGAGATGACCACGGCGCAGCCGGCGAATTCCAGCAGCGCATTCTCCAGCGACTGCAGGGTTTCCACGTCCAGGTCGTTCGTCGGCTCGTCCAGCAGCAACAGGTTGCCACCCTGCTTGAGGGTGAGCGCGAGATTCAACCGGTTGCGCTCCCCGCCGGACAGCACGCCCGACGGCTTCTGCTGGTCCGGGCCCTTGAACCCGAACGCGCTGACGTAGGCCCGGGACGGCATCTCGGACTGGCCGACCTTGATGTAGTCCAAGCCATCGGACACGAGCTGCCAGACCGTCTTGCCCGGGTCGATACCAGATCGGGACTGGTCAACGTAGGACAGTTGCACGGTCTCGCCGACCCGGAGCACGCCGGCATCCGGCTTCTCCTCGCCGATCACCATCCGGAAGAGCGTGGTTTTGCCCACACCGTTCGGGCCGATGATGCCGACGATGCCACCGCGCGGCAGCGTGAACGACACGCCCTCGATCAGGGCCCGGTCGCCGTAGCCCTTCTCCAAGCCGTCCGCGTCGACCACCACCGTGCCCAGCCGCGGTCCCGGCGGGATCTGGATCTCCTCGAAGTCCAGCTTCCGGCCGCGTTCGGCCTCGGCGGCGAGTTCCTCGTAGCGCTGCACCCGCGCCTTGTTCTTGGCCTGGCGGGCCTTCGGGTTGCTGCGCACCCACTCCAGTTCCTGATCGAGGATGCGCTTGCGCTTGGCGTCCCGCTGGCCCTCGACCCGCAGCCGCGCCTGCTTGGTCTCCAGGTAGGTCGTGTAGTTGCCCTCGTACGGATAGGCCCGGCCGCGGTCGAGCTCGAGGATCCACTCGGCCACGTTGTCCAGGAAGTACCGGTCGTGGGTGACGGCCAGCACGGTGCCCGGGTACTTCGCGAGGTGCTGTTCGAGCCACTGCACGCTCTCCGCGTCCAGGTGGTTGGTCGGCTCGTCCAGCAGCAGGAGATCCGGTTGTTCGAGCAGGAGTTGGCACAGCGCGACCCGCCGGCGTTCGCCCCCGGAGAGCGGGGCGACCTCGGCCTCGCCCGGCGGGCAGCGCAGTGCGTCCATCGCCATCTCGATCGTGCTGTCGAGCTCCCAGCCGTTCAGATGGTCGATCTTCTCCATCAGCTCGCCCTGTTCGGCCAGCAGCGCGTCGAAGTCGGCGTCCGGCTCGCCCATCGCCGCGTTGACCTCGTCGAACCGCTTGAGCAGGGCCCGGGTGCCGGCAACGGCCTTCTCGACGTTGCCGCGCACGTCCGTGGTCTCGTCCAGTGACGGTTCCTGCAGCAGGATGCCGACGCTGTATCCGGGCGACAGCACCGCATCGCCGTTGGACGGTTGATCGAGACCAGCCATGATCTTGAGCACGCTGGATTTACCGGCGCCGTTCGGGCCCAGTACGCCGATCTTCGCGCCGGGCAGGAACGCCAGCGTGACGTCGTCGAGGATGACCTTGTCGCCGTGCGCCTTGCGCACCTTGCGCATGGTGTAGATGAACTGCGCCATTACTGTCCGTGGCCTCCGCTGTCGATGTCCTTCCAGTGTGTCAGCCAGCGGGAGCAGGTCGGTAATCCGCGTCGGGCACCGGCCGGACAGCAGGGCGCGGTGTTCACCCCACGGCTGCCACCAGCCCGCCGGCCGGCCGGGCTCCGTCGATCACCGGATCGTCGACACCGAGCAGCTCGTCGCCCGGCTCGCCCGGCGGGTCGCCGGCGGACAGCGCCGTCACCGCGTCGGCCAGACGAGGCAGGTACCCGTCACCCGGCTCGGCCGGCATCTCCGGGACCCCGTGCTCGTCGGTGTGGCTGTACGTCGCCGGTACGCCCGAACGGGCAGCCCGCTTGAATGTCGCCGTCCCGCGGGCGAGATCCGGGCCGACGCTCATCGCCTCCACTTCGTAGGACGACCGGAGCTGCCCGTCCCGCTCGTACTGGCGGGTGAAGAGCCGCCCATGCACGATCACCGGGTCGCCCTTGCGCAGCGAGGCGGCCACGTTGAGCCCGAACGTGCGCCAGCAGGTAACGCCGAGGTAGACCGACGCCCCGTCGACCCAGCCATCGGTCTCGCGGTCGTACCGGCGGGCGGTCGACGCGATCCTGAAGTTGGTGACCTCGAAGCCCTTCTCGGTGGTGCGCGTCAGCGGGTCGTCGACGAGGTTCCCGATGACCGTGACAGTCGTGTCGTACATGGCAGAGCCCTTCCGCTCGGCGGCGATGCCGCGTTGTTCCGGCTGCCGGCGACCCGCCGGCGGAGCTCCACGTTGCCCGTTGCGGGTGCCGCGACGAAAGACCGAACCGCGTTCTGTGGATAACGAATTTGCCTGTGGATAGCGGTTCGACAACCGGCCGCCGATGGTCCCTAATGAAGCGGTCCCGGCCGCTCGACCGTCCACTTGGGACAGTTGAGCGACCGGGACCGATCGACCGACCACACCGGAGGTTCAGTGCATCCCCGCCCCGACCGGCACCCGCTCCTGGGCCACCGCGCCCAGCGCGTGCCGGCCGCGGCCGCGCAGGAATGGCGGTGCCCACCAGTTCCACCGGCCCAGCAGCGTCATCGCCGCGGGCAGCAACACCGCGCGGACGATGGTGGCATCGAGCAGGATGGCCGCGGCCAGGCCGATGCCGAGCTGCTTGAACTCCATCGTGCTGAGCGTGGCGAAGATCGAGAACACCGCCACCATCACGATCGCCGCGCTGGTCACCGCGCCGGCCGAGGTAGTCAGGCCGTGCCGGACGGCGTCCCGGGTGGGCATCCCGTTGAGTGCGGCTTCCCTGATCCGGCTGACCACGAAGACGTGGTAGTCCATCGACAGTCCGAAGAGGACGACGAAGAGGAACATCGGGATCCAGGCCACGATCGCTCCGTTGGAGGTGAAGCCGAGCAGCCCTTCCGCCCAGTGATGCTGGAAGACGAGCACCAGCAGGCCGTACGCGGCGCCTACCGACAGCAGGTTCAGCACGATCGCGGTGCCGGCGATGACCACCGACCGGAACGCCCACAGCATCAGCACGAAGGTCAGGATCAGCACGAACCCGAACACCCACGGCAGCCGGGACGACAGCGAGTTCGAGAAGTCGACCGAGGCGGCAGTGGCGCCACCAACCGCCATCTCGGCGCCGGGCACCCTGCCGACGGTCTCCGGCAGCAGCGTGGTCCGCAGCTCCGCGAGTGTCGCCTTAGCCTGATCCGCCTCCGCCGACGCTGGGATCGGTACATCAAGCACCTGAACGCGATGATCCGCCGACTCGCGGATGCGTGCCGGCTCGCCGGCGGCGAACCGCGGGTCGGTCTTGGCCCGCCGGTCCAGGTCGAGCAGCGCCGCACGGACCGCGCCCGCCTCGGCCGCCGGCGCTTCCACGACAACCTGGTGCGACTCGCCGTCGCTCGGGTACGCGGTGGTCAGCCGGTCCAGGGAGGCGACGACCGGGATGGACCGCGGCAGGTCCGCGTTACCGAGCAGGCGGGTCTGCATGCCGACGGCCGGGAGGGCCAGCGCGACCAGCAGGCCGGCCGAGATCACCAGCGCCGTGCCCGGACGGCGCAGCACCGGCCGGAGCAGCGCCGGCCACAGCCGCGGCGGGCGGTTGTGCAGGGTGAGGCGGTAGATCAGCGGCACCCGCGGCCGGTCGACCCAGCGGCCCAGCCGCGCCAGCACCGCCGGCAGCACGGTGATCGAGCCCACCACGGCGACCGCGACGACCAGCATGGTGCCGATCGCCAGCGAGATGAAGATCGCGCTCTCGGACAGCAGCATTCCGGCCATGGCGACGCCGACGGTCACGCCGGAGACCACGACCGCCCGGCCGGAGGTCGCCGCGGCGATCTCCACCGCGTCCAAAGTGGACGCACCGCGGGCCCGCTCCTCCCGCGCCCGCCGGATGTAGAACAGCGAGTAGTCGATGCCGACGGCCATCCCGATCAGCAGGATCACGCTCGACATCGAGTCGCTGACCGGCATCAGGTGCGACACCAGCGCGGACAGGCCGATTGCCGCGGCCACCGACGACAGCGCCAGCAGCACCGGCACCCCGGCGGCGAGCAGCGCGCCGAACGCCAGAACAAGAATCGCCAGCGAGATCGGCACGGAGAGCTTCTCGGCGCGCTCGAAGTCGTGACCCAGCGTCGCGTCCATGGCGCGGTCGATGGAGGCGTCGCCGACCTCCTCCACCCGCAGGTCGGGGTAGGCCGCCTGGACGGCGGCGGTCGCGTCCAGCAACGAGGTGACACGGTCGGTCGCGCCATCGTCGGGCCCGGCCATCTCGACCCGGAGCGTGACCGCGCTGCCGTCCGCCGAGAGCAGTGGCTTCTCCTGCCGGATCACTTCCGGCAGGGCGCTGAAGCGACGCCCGACGTCGGCCAGCGCGGCGTCCGCCCGCCCCCGGTCCAACGGCCCCGACGGAGCCGTGACCAGGACGTTCTCGATGATCGGGTCCGGGAAGTTGCCGTGTTGGACGATCTGCTCAGCACGCCCCCACTCCCCGACCGCCTCGTCGGCGTCGGTCTGTTGTCGGGTGCCGGCCATGCCACCGACCACGGCGCACAGTGCGACGAAGGCGATCCATCCGGCGATGGCCCGCCACGGATGTTCGGCACTCCACCGCGCAATCCGGATCACTGCACCCTGTTCCCGCTCTCGCCCGCGGCGTGCCACAGTCGTCTCCTCTCGCCCCGGTCAGCACTTCGATGTCCGGGAACGAGACTGCGGGTGACGGGCCGTCGCCGTCTGTGGCGCCTCCACCCATCCCGATGCGGGGGTTGCCCCTACTGTCGGCCGGCGGGTGCCGGGATGGTCAGCTGCGCCGGCGCTCCCTACGGTGAGCTGAGCAACGGCTACGAAGACGAGACGGCGGTGTCGATGACGGTGGACGCGGAATCCAGCGCGGCGCGGAAGCATCCGCGCAGGCAGCGGGCCGCCGAGACCTGGCTGGCAACGATCCACCTGCTCACCGACCTGCCAATGGGCATCATCCTGTTCGTCCCGACCGTCGTCGGGCTGTCCCTCTCGCTGGGCCTGCTGCCGTTGTTCCTGGTCGGCATCCCCATCCTGATCGCCACGCTCTGGACGGCGGAGCTGCTCACGACGATCGAACGGGCCCGGTTCACGATCACACTGGGTGAGCACATCCCTGATCCACGACCGCCCAAGGAGGCCAGGCGGCTGGGCGAGACCTGGCTGCAGCGGCTGCACCGGAGGCTCAGCGCGCCGCACTCCTGGCGGGCGGTGAGCTACTCGTTGCTGCTCCTACCGCTCAGCGCGATCACGTTCTCGCTGGCGATCTCCGTCTGGTCCGGCTCGCTGGCGCTGCTCACCCTGCCCATCTACAACTGGGCGCTGCCCAACGGCGGGGCTGACTTCGGGTTCGTGACGATCCGCAACCTGCCCGCGACGGTGGGGGTCGCCGCCGTCGGTGTGGTCTTCCTCGTCTCGGCGCCGTACGTAGTACGCGGGCTCGCCGCGATGGACGCGGCGATCGCGCGCGCCCTGCTCGGCCCGTACAGCACCCGGGAACTCACCGAGCGCGTCGGCCAGCTCGAGGAGACGCGGGCGCGGGTCGTCGACGCGGCCGAGGCGGAGCGGCGCCGGATCGAGCGCGATCTGCACGACGGCGCCCAGCAGCGGCTGGTGGCGCTCGCGATGAACCTCGGCCGGGCCAAGTCCCGGTACGACGACGACCCGGCGGCGACCCGGGAGATGCTGGACGAGGCGCACTCAGAGGCGAAGCAGGCGCTGATCGAACTGCGTAACCTGGCTCGGGGCATCCATCCGGCGGTGCTGACCGACCGCGGGCTGGATGCGGCGTTGTCCGGGCTGGCCGGCCGCTCGCCGGTCCCGGTCACAGTGGAGGTGGACGTCGGCACTCGACCATCCAGCACGGTCGAAGCCATCGCCTACTTCGTGGTGGCCGAGGCGCTGACCAACGTCGCCAAGCACTCTCACGCCAGCCGGGCCTGGGTAGTGGTGCGCCGGCTGACCGGGGAGCTGCGGATAATCATCACTGACAACGGCGTGGGCGGCGCGAATGCCGCCAGCGGCAGCGGGCTGGCCGGGCTGGCCGACCGGGTGTCCGGAGTAGACGGTCGGTTGCTGGTTCACAGTCCGGCCGGGGGGCCGACTGTCATCACTGTGGAGATGCCGTGCGTGTCGTGATCGCCGAGGATTCGGTGCTGCTTCGGGAGGGCCTGACTCGGCTGCTCGCCGAGGGTGGGTTCGATGTCGTGGCCGCCGTGCCGGACGCCGAGCAGCTGCTGCGCGCCGTCGGCGCCCAACTGCCGGACGTCGTGGTGGCCGACGTCCGGATGCCGCCGACCCACCAGGACGAGGGGGTCCGGGCGGCGCTGGTCATCCGGCAGCGATGGCCGGCGACCGCGGTGCTGCTGCTGTCCCAGTACGTGGAGGAGCGGTACGCGACCGAGCTGCTCGCCGGCAATACCCGGGGCGTGGGCTACCTCCTCAAGGACCGGGTGGCCGACGTGGACGAATTCGTCGAGGCGCTGCGCCGGGTCGGCAACGGGGGCACCGCGCTGGACCCGGAGGTCGTGACCCAGCTACTCGCCCGGTCGCGCCGGCGGGATCCGCTCAGCGCGCTCACCCAGCGGGAGCGGCAGGTGCTGCAGCTGATGGCGGAGGGCCGGTCCAACGGTGCCATCGCCGGTCAGCTGGTCGTCACCGAGGGCGCCGTCGAGAAGCACGTCAGCAGCATCTTCACCAAGCTCGACCTCGCCCCGACCGACACTGACCACCGCAGGGTGCTCGCCGTCCTGCGCTACATCGAAAGCTGACGGCGCGGATGTCGACCCCGACGAAGACCAGGGGGCTGACGCCCGGCCGCCGGGCCACGCTCGTGGTAGGTGGGCTGTTCGCGGTCGCGCTGATCGCGATGGGCACCTGGACGGCGATCAACGCGCTGGGCACGACCACCGAGGAACGGCATCTGACGCTCACCCCGACCGCGGGCCGGCTGTCCATCCGCACCGACGGGGACATCGAGATCACCACCGGCAGCGGCAGCGACGTGCAGATCACCGAGAAGGTCAGGCACTCCATCGGCCGACCGAAGCTGGCCGAGACGTCGACCGACGACGGCGTCGTGCTGACCGGCGACTGCGCCTGGTACAGCTCGACCTGCCAGGTCAGCTTCCAGGTCACGGTGCCCGCCGGGCTGTCCGTCGACGCGACGACGTCCGCCGGTGACATCACGGTGCACGGGACGACCAGCAGCGTCCGGCTGAGCTCCAGCGCCGGGGACATCAGGGCGACCGGCCTACGTAGCGAGTCGGTGGACGCCCGGTCCTCGGCCGGCGACGTCGAGCTCTCCTTCGACGGGCCGCCGACATCGGTGACCGTGCACAGCAGCGCCGGCGACGTCGACGTCGTAGTGCCGCCGGTGGACGGCAGCTACCGGGTCGAGGTCGACACCAGCGCGGGCGACCAGCATGTCGACGTGCCGGTCGACCCGCGGTCCGGCCGGGTCGTCAACGCGACCACCTCGGCCGGGGACGTGACGGTCCGATCGGGCTGACCTCAGCGGGCACGCCCGCGACCCGCTCGGCCGGGACCTGTGTATCCGCGGCACCCCCCACGGGCTCTAGAGAGCATGGCGTCCGGTACGACGCCGTATCAAGGGGGGAACACGGTGACCGAACCTAGCCTTACTTACCGTCTCGGCAAGCAGGAGCCACGGCACGACCCTAGAACGTTCCAGTTGGCCCGCTACCTCACCGACGAGCTGCCACCCGCGCCCGCGCACGTCAGCTGGGCGGAGAAGGTCGAGCAGTGGGGCATGCTCGCCAACGATCGGTACGGCGACTGCGTGCCGGTCGGGGCGCTGCACCTCGCCCAGAACTGGACCGCCTACGCCAGCACCGAGTACGTGCCGACCGAGCAGGAAGCCCTGACCGCCTACACCGCGATGACCGGCTTCGACCCGAACGACCCGAACACCGACAACGGCACGGTCATGCTCGACGCGCTGAACCACTGGCGGCGCGCCGGCATCGCCGGGCACCAGATCATGGCGTACGCCGCCTGCGAGCCCGGCAACGTCGAGCACATCAAGGACAGCATCCACCTGTTCGCCGGCTCGTACGTCGGGATGAGCCTGCCGCGCAGCGCGCAGGGGCAGCAGGTCTGGTCGGTGCCCCCGCAGGGTCCGGTCGGCGACGGGCGCCCAGGGAGCTGGGGCGGGCACTGCGTGCCGATCATCGCCTACAGCTCGCGCCGGCTGATCTGCGTCACCTGGGGCCAGCTCAAGCCGATGACCTGGCGGTTCTTCCGGACCTACTGCGACGAGGCGTACGCGGCGCTGAGCGAGGACTGGCTGCGCGCAGACCGCACCGCCCCGAACGGCTTCGACCTCGACGAGCTGAAGAAGGACCTGGCCAGCATCGGCTGAGCCGGCACCTCCCGCGGTCGCCGCGCCAGCGCTACTGGGCCAGCCATCGGCACGGCCACCGACCGCACGACCGAGCCGTCCACCGCCACACCGGTGGGCGGCTCGGTCAGTTCCGGACCGGCTGCGGGTTAGTCTCGGGCGCGGCTGCCGGCGTGACCCGCCCACGGATGGTGTCTGATCTGGGCGGATGTATGGCGGCGCGGGCGGTCTGGGGCAGGGAGCGCGAGTGGATCGACGTGAGTTCGTGGCGATGCTCGGGGTCGGGCTCGCCGCGACGCTCGCCGGCTGTGACGCCTTCGCAGCCGACGAGCGGGCCGCGCCGGGTTCCACCGGCGGCGGTCCGCCCGGTCCGCCAGGCCCGGCGACGCCCACCGCGCCGCCGGGTGCGGCCGCTCCGGTGGGCCCGCCCGGGCCGGCGACGGTGCCCGGGCCCGCCACCGCGCCCGGACCCGGGGCGCTGCCCGGGCCGGGGACCGTGCCGGGTCCGGCCACGGTGCCCGGGCCGGCGGGCGGGTGGCCGACAGCGCCGGCAGTCACCGGCGGCGGGCCCGCTCCGCGGCTGCCGGCGATCCCGCCGGCACGGCCCGGGCGGCCGACGATCGTCAGCCATGCCCCCCGCAGGACCCAGCAGGTCGCGCTGACCATCGACGACGGCTACTGCGACGAGTGCGTCGACGGGTACGTGGCGATCGCGGAGCTGACCGGGATACACCTCACCTTTTCGCCGAACGGCGTGTACCGGGACTGCTGGGAGCCGCGAGCCAAGCGGTTGCGCGGCCTGATCGCGAGCGGGCAGGTTCAGATCGGCAACCACACCTGGTCGCACGGCCATCTGCTGGCCATGTCGGACGGTGCCGTCCGCCGCGACATCGAGCGGAACGAGGCGTGGATCGAGAAGACGTTCGGGATCACCGGGCGGCCCTGGTTCCGGCCGCCCTTCGGCGAGCGGAACGCCCGCACCGACGAACTGGCCGCCGAACTCGGCTACACCAGGATCCTGCTCTGGGACGGCACGTTCGGCGACTCGCAGCTGCTCACGCCGCGGGTGCTGCTCGAGCAGGCGCGGCTCTACCTCAAGCCGGGCGTGGTCATGCTCGGGCACGCCAACCACCCGACCGCCGTGCAGACCTTCGACCGCATCATCGACCTGCTCGCCAGCCGACACCTCGAACCGGCCACCCTGGACGAGATGTTCGGCACCTCCCGGGCCACCGGCTAGCCCGACGTCCGCGAGCTCGCCCAGCCGACCCGACCCGGTCCAGCCCGGCCCGGTCCGGCTCGGCCCAGCCCGGTCCGGCTCGGCCCAGCCCAGCCCGGCTCGGCCCAGCCCAGCCCGGCTCGGTCCAGCCCGGCCCGGCTCCGCCCGGCAAACCCGTCCTGCCCAGGCCCGGACCTACCCCAGCCCGGCTCGGCGTGCCCAGCCCGGCCCGGCCCAGCCCGGCCCGGCTCAGTCCCGCCCCGCTCGGCCCGGCCCGGCGTGCCCAGCCCGGCTCGGCTCGGCCCGACGTGCCCAGCCCAGCCCGGCCCGGCCCGGCTCGGTCCGGCCCGGCTCGGTCCGGCCCGGCTCGGCCGTGCTGCCCGGGCCCGGCCAGGCCAGCAGGGGCCGGGCAAGGCCGGCCAGCTCAGCTGAGGCTGCCGGGTCAGCTGGGCCGATACGGCGGGCGGACGATCACGACCGAGCAGGGGGCCCGGCTCATCGCCTCATCCGTGATGGAGCCGAGCAGCCAGGCGGCGAGCCGGCCGTGCCCCTTCGCGCCCAGGACGAGCAGGTCGGCGTCCTTGGACAGCTCGACCAGGGCCCGGCCCGGCGTCCGGTGCACCGCGTGCACGGCGTACCGCAGCTGCGGATCGAGGCTGGAGCCGAGCGTCTCGCGGACAATCTGTTCGATCTTGTCGGCTGCCTGCCGCTGGTACGCCTCCAGCGGCGGCGCCACCCCGATGCCGACCCCGGGCGGGCGCGGCTCGGTCGAGACCTGCCAGCCGTAGACCACGTCCAGCCGGCAGTCGCGCAGCCTGGCCTCGCGCGCCGCCCAGATCAGCGCCTGCCGGGAAACCGGCGAGCCGTCCACCCCGACCACGATCCGCCGGTAACCGGACCGGTCTCCCCCGTCAACCTGGCCGTCCGCTGCCCGCTCCGGTGCCTTGTCTGTGTCCGCCCGGCTCACCGCACCCTCACCCTGCCCGCTCGACCAACTCTCGCCGGCCCGCCGCCCGGCCGGACCCCGACCTAACCCCGCCCCCGGTCAGGCGGATCGCGACCCGGCCAGATCGCCGCCCCGCCCCACCCCCGCCGCGCCGCGCTGGTACCGGGAGTGAACATTGTCCCCCGATTGGCGGCTGGTGACGCATGAATTGGAGTCACGGAGTGCCGGCTAGTGACGATGGTCCTCTGGTCTTGCCGGGGCTGAACCCGGCAGGCTGGGTAGGTCCGTATCCACGCCTTCCCGGGAGTGACCGTGACCGTGACTGACCAGCCCGTGACGGCGAGTCAGACGCCGTTGACCGATGCCGAGCTCCGGCTCATCGACGGGTACTGGCGAGCGGCCAACTATCTGTCGGTCGGGCAGATCTACCTGCTGGACAACCCGCTGCTGGCAGAGCCGCTGAGCCTGGCGCACGTGAAGCCCCGACTGCTCGGGCACTGGGGCACCACGCCCGGGCTGAACCTGATCTACGCCCACATGAACCGGGTGATCAAGGCCCGCGACCTCAACGCGATGTACATCATCGGGCCTGGCCACGGCGGCCCGGGCATCGTCGCGAACGCGTACCTGGAGGGCACGTACAGCGAGGTGTACCCGAACATCTCGGCCGACACGGAGGGGATACGCCGGCTGTTCCGGCAGTTCTCGTTCCCCGGCGGCATCCCCAGCCACGTCGCGCCGGAAACGCCCGGCTCGGTACACGAGGGCGGCGAGCTGGGCTACTCGCTCAGCCACGCCTACGGCGCCGCGTTCGACAACCCGGACCTGCTGGTCTGCTGCGTGGTCGGCGACGGCGAGGCGGAGACCGGCCCGCTGGCCACCGGCTGGCATTCGAACAAGTTCCTGCACCCGGGGCGGGACGGGGCCGTGCTGCCGATCCTGCACCTGAACGGCTACAAGATCGCCAATCCGACCGTGCTGGCCCGCATCCCCACGGACGAGCTGGACGCGCTGATGCGCGGCTACGGCCACCAGCCCTACCACGTCGAGGGCGACGACCCGGTGGCCGTGCACCAGCAGATGGCGGCCGTGCTGGACCAGGTGCTGGACGACATCGCCCAGATCCAGCACGAGGCCCGGGCCGGCGGCAACCAGGCCCGGCCACGCTGGCCGATGATCGTGCTGCGGACACCGAAGGGCTGGACCGGCCCGGACAAGGTGGACGGAGTGCAGGTGGAGGGCACGTTCCGGGCGCACCAGGTGCCGCTGGCCGACCTCGCCGGCAAGCCGGGGCACCTGGCCGCGCTGGAGCAGTGGATGCGCAGCTACCGGCCGGACGAGCTGTTCGACGGCGACGGGCGGCTGCGCGCCGAGTACGCCGCGCTGGCCCCGGTCGGTCAGCGGCGGATGAGCGCGAACCCGCACGCGAACGGCGGCGTCCTGCTGCGCGACCTGGAATTGCCCGACTTCCGCGGGTACGCGGTGGACGTGCCGACGCCGGGCAGCACGTTCAGCGAGGCCAGCCGGGTGTTCGGCGGCTGGCTGCGGGACGTGATGCGGGCCAACCCGAGCACGTTCCGGCTGATGAGCCCGGACGAGGCCGAGTCGAACCGGCTGGGCGCGGTGTTCGAGGTCACCGACCGCACCTGGATGGCCGAGATGGTGCCCGGCGACGACCACCTGGCGCCGGACGGCCGGGTGATGGAGGTGCTGTCCGAGCACCAGTGCCAGGGCTGGCTGGAGGGCTACCTGCTGACCGGCCGGCACGGGATCTTCTCCTGCTACGAGGCGTTCATCCACATCGTCGACTCGATGGTCAACCAGCATGCGAAGTGGCTGAAGGTGACCCGGGAGATCCCGTGGCGGCGGCCGATCGCGTCGCTGAACTACGTGCTGAGCTCGCACGTCTGGCGGCAGGACCACAACGGCTTCACCCACCAGGACCCGGGCTTCATCGACCATGTCGTGAACAAGAAGGCCGAGATCGTCCGGGTCTACCTGCCACCGGACGCGAACACGCTGCTGTCCACAATGGACCACTGTCTGCGGGCACGGCAGTACATCAACGTCGTCGTGGCCGGCAAGCAGCCGGCACTCAACTACCTCACGATGGATGAGGCGGTTGCGCACTGCACCCGCGGCATCGGCATCTGGGACTGGGCCAGTACCGACGACGGCGGGCTGCCCGACGTGGTGTTGGCGTGCGCCGGTGACATCCCGACGCTGGAGGTGCTGGCCGCCACCGACCTGCTCCGCCAGCACCTGCCGCAGCTGAAGATCCGGGTGGTCAACGTGGTCGACCTGATGCGGCTGCAGCCCGCCAGCGAGCACCCGCACGGCCTCACCGACCGCGAGTTCGACGCGCTGTTCACGACCGACCGACCGGTGATCTTCGCCTACCACGGCTACCCGACGCTCATCCACCGGCTGACCTACCGGCGGCGCAACCACTCGAACATCCACGTCCGCGGGTACCTCGAGGAAGGCACCACGACCACGCCGTTCGACATGGTCATGTTGAACAACCTGGACCGCTACCACCTGGTGCTGGACGTGATCGACCGGGTGCCCGGGCTCGGCGCGGCCGCCGCGCACCTGCGCCAGCAGATGGTCGACACCCGGCTGCGGGCCCGGCAGTACACCCGCGCGCACGGCGAGGACCTGCCCGAGGTCAGCGGCTGGACCTGGCCGCACGGCGATGTCGCCGGCAACGGCCAGCTCGAGCGGTGCCGAGTTCGCCGGTCAGACCCCGGGATCGTCCAGTCAGGACACCGCGGGCGACTTCGGGTGACCAGCAGCGCCCGGGTGCTGGTGGTCAACGCCGGTTCCAGCAGCCTCAAGCTACGGCTGCTGGCCGGCGACGACGGCGTGCTCGGCTCGGTCGACCTGGCCGTCTCCGGTTCCAGCTACGACGGGCTGGACGCGGCGCTGCACGAGCTGACCTCCACACCGGACGGTGCTGCGTCCGGTGTGGACGCCGTGGGCCACCGCATCGTGCACGGCGGCCGCCAGTACGACCGCGCGGTACGTGTGGACAGTCGCGTGTGGACGGATCTGGAGGCGCTGGTCGACCTGGCTCCGCTGCACCAGCCGAAGTCGCTGGCCGCATTCGAGGCGGTGTCGGCACTGCTGCCCGAGGTCCCGGCGGTGGCCTGCTTCGACACCGCGTTCCACGCCACGCTCCCGCCGGCCGCGGCCACCTACCCGGTGCCCGCGGCCTGGCGGGAGGAGCACGGGGTCCGGCGGTACGGGTTCCACGGGCTGTCGCACCGGTACGCCGCGCGCCGGGCGGCCGAACTGCTCGGCCGGGACCCGGCCGGGCTGCGGGTGGTCACCTGCCACCTCGGCGCCGGCGCCTCGCTCGCCGCCGTCCACTCCGGACGGTCGGTGGACACGACGATGGGGTTCACGCCGCTGGAGGGCCTGATGATGGCCACCCGGTCCGGCTCGGTCGACCCCGGGCTGGTGCTCTGGCTGCAGCAGCACGTCGGGCTGTCCGCCGCGGAGATCGGGGACGCGCTGGAGCACCGGTCCGGGCTGCTCGGCCTGGCCGGCACCGCCGACCTGCGGGAGGTGACCGAGAAGGCCGGCAGTGACGAGACGGCCCGGGCGGCGCTGGACGTGTACCTGCACCGGCTGCGGGCCGGGATCGCCGCGATGACAGCCGCACTGTCCGGTGTGGACGCTGTCGTGTTCACCGGCGGGGTCGGCGAGCACTCCGCGGTGGTCCGGGCCGAGGCCGCCGCCGGGCTCGGCTACCTGGGCCTGGCGGTCGACGCGGCCCGGAACGCCGCCGCTGAGGGCGATACCGACATCACCGCCGCCGGCGCCGCGGTCAGCACCCTGGTCGTCGCCGCCCGTGAGGATCTTGAAATAGCCCGCGAAGTCCGCCACGTTCTGGCGCCCTGACCGGAAGCTGGGCAGGCCGATCCGCCGGCCGACGGGTACGACCGGCGGATCGGTGGCCGCCCGGGGTGGCTCGGGCGGCCGGCTTCTGCCCCGCGGGCAGCCGTTGCCCGGCTATCGACCGTCAGCCGCCCCGCGGGCCGGCCGGGCGCTGCCCGCGGGGCGGGTCATTGGCGGTGCCGGCGGACATGGCGGCCGGGCTCCCTGGTGCGGGCCGCCGTACCGGTCCGACGCTGGATGGTGTGCGCCGCCGGGGTCCGGCGCGGCCCCGGCAGCGCACCCAGCTCGTACGCGGTGACGAAGTATGCGGCGAGCACCCGGCGGGTGTCGTCCACGACACCGGCCAGCGCGTCCGGGTCGGTCCAGTAGCGGTCGCCGATCGCGTCGGCGAGCCGGCAGGCCTGCTCGCGCAGCCGGTCCTGCCAGTAGTTGAGCAGGTAGGCGGCTCCGAACGGGAGGCCGACCGGGCCGGGTGGCAGATCCGGGTCAGCGGAGCGGATCAGCCCGCTCTCGACCAGTTCGGCCGCCGACGCCGGGAACGCGGCCGCGTCGACCAGCGCCACCGGCGGCCGCGGTAGCCGCCGGCTCAGCGCGGTGCTGAGGGTGAGCGCCCGGTGGATCACCTCGACCGGGGCGGCGCCGGAGTCGGTCACGTCGTCGGCGACATCCGCGCAGCACCGGGCCAGCTCGACCACTCCGGGCCAGTGCGTCGGGTTCACCCCGTCCTCGGCGGGCTTCGCGGCCAGCCGGCGGTCGACCTCGGCGCCCGATGCCAGCCAGCCCGGCGGGTCGGCGAACATGTCCGCGCCGAGCCCGAACACCGCCGCCGGGTCGGTGAGCAGCCCGTGCCCGGCGCCCTGCAGGTCGTCCAGCCCGTCCTGGCCGTACAAGACGCTCATCGCCCGCCTCCGAAGTCGCTCACTCTTATGTCACTCGCTGCGCCGGCTGTGGGTTGCCTGCCGGGCCGGTGTTTTCGGTTGTCCGGGCCGGTGGTCGGCCGCCGCGCCGACCACCGGCCGCATTCCTGCTACTAGTTCCACCCGGCCGGCCGCGCCGGCCGGTGCTCACTGCCTCGCGTCGGTGCCGAGGGTGACGGTGACCGTGCTGGTCTTGCCGCCGCGCACGATGGTCAGCGTCAGCTGGTCGCCGGGCTGCTGGGAGCGGGTCGCCGCGGCCAGGTCGTCCGCGCTGGTGATCAGCCGGCTGCCGACCTTGGTGATCACGTCGCCGGCCTGCACCCCGGCCTTCGCCGCCGGGCCGCCGCTGGTCACGGTCGCCACCTGCGCGCCGCTGGTCGAACCGGTCGCGGAGGACAGCTCCACGCCCAGGTACGCGTGCTGCGCGGTGCCCTTGGCGATCAGCTGGTCAGCGATGAACGCCGCCGTGTTGGACGGGATCGCGAACCCGATGCCGATGTTGCCGCTGCTGCTGCTCTGCCCTGGGATCCGCCCGCTGTTGCTGCCGGCGGTGGCGATCTCGGCGTTGATGCCGACCACGTGCCCGGACAGGTCCACCAGCGGGCCGCCGGAGTTGCCCGGGTTGATCGGCGCGTCGGTCTGCACCGCGTCGAAGATCGCCGTGTTGTCGTCGCCGCCGCGGGTGGCCCGGTGGGTGGCGCTCACGATTCCGGCGGTGACGGTCTGGTCCAGGCCGAGCGGCGAACCGACCGCGACGACCGACTGGCCGACCTTGATCTTGTCCGAGTCGGCGAAGGTGGCCGCGGTCAGCCCGGATACGCCGTCCACCTTGACCACGGCGAGGTCGGTGCTGGCGTCGGTGCCGACGATCTTCGCGGTAGCGGTGCGGCCGTCGGAGAACGTCGCCGTGATCGTCCCGCCGTTGGCCGCGGCCGAGACGACGTGGTTGTTGGTGAGGATGTAACCGTCGGCGCGGACGATCACGCCGGACCCGGTGCCGTCCGCGGAGCCGCCGGTGATCGTCAGCGTGACCACGCTCGGCGTGATCGTGGCGGCGGCCGCCTCGACCGTACCGGTCTCGCTGGTCGGGGTGCCCTGCGCGGTGTCGCTGGTACGGCTCACGCTCGCGGCGATCGTGGTGTTGCCGCTGCCCCGGGTCAGCGCCACCGTACCGCCCCCGACCGCACCGCCCAGCACCGCGGCGATGCCCGCCACCGCGACCAGCGTCCGCAGCTTGCGCCCGCCGCCGCCGTCGCTCCGGCCCGCGCCGCCGGGTGGCACCGGCCCGCCCGGCGGGACCGCCGCACCCGGCGGGATCGCCCCGCCGGGCGGCGGCATGCCACCCGCGGCCCAGGCAGCGTCCCCGGCCGGCCCGCCGGGCGCCCCGTACGGCCAGCCCGGCGGCCGCCCCAGCCCGGCCGGCCGATCCGGCGACTGGTACTCCGGCCGCGGGCCGGGATCGGTCGCCGGAACAGCATGCGTGGTCGGGACGGGGTTGGCCGTCGGGACCGGGTTGGCGGCCGGGACGGGACTGGCGGACGGGGCGGTGTAGGGGGTCGGGACCGGGTTGGCGGCCGGAACGGGACTGGCGGACGGGGCGGGATAGGGGGTCGGGACGGGGTGGGTGGGTGCTGGTGAGGGCGGCCCGACGGGATCATGGTCGGACGCCCAGGTCTGGGACGGGGCCTGCCAACCGGCGGGCTCAGGGGGCGCCGGTCGCTCGGCGAGGGTCGCGGGGTCGGGGTCGTTGAGGGTCGGCTGCGACGGCGCCATGCTGTCCCGCGGAGCCCACCGGGTGGGTGGGGTGGCGGGGTCGCCGGTGATCGCTGCGCCGCGGTCGGGGGTCTGCTCTGCTGGCACCTTCTCGCTCATAGGGGCACCGTGCGCCCGGACCTTGTGACCGGCCTGGGAGAATCCTGAGTGGTTGCTGTGAGGTGACCGCGCATCCGTCGTCCATCGATCGCGGTAGTCTCCCCGGCGTCCACCGACCGCGCCCGTAGCTCAGTGGATAGAGCAGACGCCTTCTAAGCGTTTGGTCGCAGGTTCGAGTCCTGCCGGGCGCACCGTTCCGGTCATTTCGCGAACGCTGACCCGGGGCTGAGGGTTGCGCCGGCTGGTAGGGCGAAACGTGGGTTGGATGTGGCCGGGCCCGTCGGGGTTGCGGTCTCGTCGGTGTCCGCGGCCCATATCCAGGCGCGGTGATCAACGGCAGCCGGATACCCGTCATCCTCACCCGCGACCGGTAGCCGGTACCGACGACCGTCGCGGTAATTCTGGCGGCGGGCTCAACGTCTGCGGTCTCTGTCGCATTTCTAGGGCAGGCGACGGTACGGGCTGGGGGCGATGTGGAGACGGCGTTTGAGGAGTTCGCGGCGAAGTGGCTGCCGGCGATCCTGCGGTACGCGACGGCGCTGGCGGGCCGACCGGAGTTGGCCGAGGACATCGTGCAGGACGTGCTGCTGCGGGCGCAGCGCCGGTGGGGTCGGATCGGGGCCACGGACCGGCCTGACCTGTACGTCAAGCGGATGGTGCTCAACGAGTACCTGGGCTGGCGGCGTCGGCGGTCCAGTACGGATCTGGTCGTGTCCACCGAGGTGTTGGACGGGCTGGGTTTGGTGTCCGATCACGCGCAGCTTTTCGGTGACCGGGACGCGGTACGCCGAGGGCTGGCCCTGTTGCCGCGCAGGCAGCGGGCGGTGCTCGTGCTGCGCTACTTCGAGGGCATGCCGGACGCGGAGATCGCCGCCCTGCTGGGCTGCGGCACCGGCACTGTGCGCAGCCACGCCTCGCGGGCGATCGGCACGCTGCGCGCCGCCCTGGAACCCGCCGCCGAGACCATGACGATTCAGCAACGCCGGGAGGTACGGCCGTGAACATCGACGAACTGGTCCGGGACGCGTTCGAGGAGGTCGCCGCCGCGGCGCCGGACCCGGAGGCGGTGCTGGCCGGGCTGCCGGCGCGGCGCCGGGCCCGGCGGCGGCGCCGGCTCGGCGTGACCGCCGCCGCCGCGGTGGCGGCGCTCGCTGTCACCGTGCCGTACACGATCGTCCACTCCGTGGCGCCCGGAGCCCCGGCCCTGGCCGGTGCCCCGCCGGCGGCCCCGCCCCAGAGCGCGCCGGCAGGTCCGGCGCTGCACTGGGACCTGGGCTGGCTGCCGCCCGGAGCGGTCGAGATCACCCGTCAGACCGGCCCGGGACCGGCGACGAAGGAGGTACGGATCTGGGGGCTCGGCGCGGACGCCAACCGGCAGATCCAGCTCCAGCTGACGGCGGGGAAGCCGGACCTGACCGGCGCCCCGGTCCGGGTCGGCGACCGGGACGCGTGGTGGAACGGCGACCAGCTGCTGATCCCGGTCGGACCACAGCGCGCGGTGCGGGTCATCGTCACCGGCCTGCCGGGCGACCAGATCCGGCCGACAGCGCTGCGAGTCGCCGGCTCGCTGCGGCCGGCGCACGGTGTCACCGTCGGACCCGCACCGATGCGGTTCACGGTCCTGCCGGCCGGCTTCACCGACACCCACGCCCTGCTCGTCACCAGCAAGGCACCCAACACCTGGACCGCGCAACTGAACGACGCCCGCGACACCGTACAGCCGAACGGCATCCGCATCGTCGCGATCCGGCTGCACAACACCGACGACACCGACGGCTGGGTGCAGAGCTGGAACCGGCCCTCCGAGCAGGTGCGGGTGGCCGGCCGGCCGGGGCTCTTCTACCAGCTCACCCAGACCGGAGCCTTCCCGCAGCACATCGCCGTGCTGCGCACCGCGCTGCCCGGCACTCACGACGACCTGGCCGTGCTCGCCTACCAGAACCTCGCCGAGAGCCCGGTGACCCTCACCCAGAACGACCTGATCCGGGTCGCCGCAGGAATCCGCGCGCTGCCGGCCACCTACCCCTGGATCCACTGACACCACACGGCGGGCCGGGTCACCCAACAGCTGACCCGGCCACCCGCCACGTGCACCGGCGGGGTCGCCGTGGCGCTGGTCGCGCTCTACGCGTTCGGTACGGCGCGGCCGGCGGCGGTGGCACTGCTGGCGCTCACCGGTTTCGGGTTCGCCTCGATGGTCACCGGCATCCAGAACCGGATCTTCGTGGTCGCCCCCGGCAGTTCCGACATCGCCACGGCCGGCAGCGGTCGTGATCTTGCTTATGTGGGCCTTACGGCGTACCGGGAGATCATGGCCGGGTGCGGGTCCTGGTGGTGGAGGACGAGCAGCTGCTCGCGGCGGCGATCGCCGACGGCTTGCGGCGTGCCGCGCTGGCCGTGGACGTGGTCTACGACGGTGACGCCGCGCTCGCCCGGCTGGGGGTCAACGAGTACGACGTGCTCGTGCTCGACCGCGACCTGCCGGTGGTGCACGGCGACGAGGTGTGCCGCGCCGTGGTCGAGTCCCGAGTGGACACCCGGGTGTTGATGCTGACCGCGGCCGGCGAGGTCGCCGACCGGGTGACCGGGCTGGGGCTCGGCGCCGATGACTACCTGGCCAAGCCGTTCGCGTTCGCCGAGCTGGTCGCGCGGGTTCGCGCGCTGGGCCGGCGGTCGAGGCCGGCCCAGCCGCCCGCGCTGGCACGTGCCGGGCTGGTGCTGGACACCGGTCGGCGCACGGTCAGCCGGGACGGGCGGGCGGTGGCGCTGTCGCTGAAGGAGTTCGCGGTGCTGGAGGAGCTGCTGCGGGCGCAGGGGTCGGCGGTCGCCGCGGAGCAGCTGCTGGAGCGGGTGTGGGACGAGCACATCGACCCGTTCACCAACGTGCTGCGGGTCACCGTGATGACGTTGCGGCGCAAGCTGGGCGAGCCGCAGGTGGTGCGGACCGTGCAAGGGGTTGGATACCAGATCCCGTGACCGCGTTCCTCCGTCGACATTGGACGGTCCGGGTCCGGCTGACCGCCCTGTTCGGTGGCCTGTTCTTCCTCGCCGGCACCGTGCTGCTGGTCGCCACCTGGCTGCTCCTGCGACACCAGCTCGGCGCGTCGTTGGGCCACGGCGACGAGCCGGTCCACGTGCTCGTGGTCCCGGCGACCGGCTCGGGCGCGCCCCCGGGCGAGCCCACCCGCGGTGCGGCGGCCGGTTCGGATCCGTCCGGCATCACGCCCGAGCAGCTCGTCGCGCTCCGCAGCTCCCTGCAGGCGCAGGCGCTGCGGTCGCTGGCCGGCCGGGGGGCGCTCGCCCTGGCCGGCGTCGGGCTCGGTGCGGTGTGGCTCGGGTGGCTGTTCGCCGGGCGGGTGCTGCGCCCGGTCAAGCGGATCACCGCGACCGCCCGCCGGGTGGCCGACCGCAGCCTGCACGAGCGCATCGGGCTGGGCGGCCCGCCCGACGAGCTTCGGGAGCTGGCCGACACGGTGGACTCCATGCTGGAGCGGCTCGACCGCTCGTTCGACGGACAGCGCGCGTTCGTCGCCAACGCCTCGCACGAGCTGCGCACCCCGCTGACGATCAACCGGACCCTGCTCAAGGTCGCGCTGAGCCGCCCGGACACGTCGGCCGACCTGCGCCAGCTCGGGGGAACCCTGCTGGAGGTCAACGCCCGCCACGAACGGCTCATCGACGGTCTGCTGCTGCTGGCGCGCTCGGACCGGGAGATCACCGACCGCGAGCCGGTCGACCTCGCCGAACTGGCCGCGCACGTGGTCGAGCAGGTGCGCGGCACGGCTGCGCGCACCGGTGTGGCTGTCACCACCTCGCTGCGGCCGGCGCCGACCGCGGGCGACCCGCTGCTGCTCGAACGCCTCGTGTTCAACCTGGTCGACAACGCGCTGCGCTACAACATCCCCGGCGGGACGGTGCAGCTGACCGTCCACAGTGGCACGGAGTCGGCGGCGCTCGCCGTGGTGAACACCGGCCCGACCGTATCCAGGTACGAGATACCGGGCCTGTTCCAACCCTTCCGCCGGCTGGCCGGCCGGGTCGGGTCGACCGGCGGCACCGGCCTGGGACTGTCGATCGTGCGCGCGGTGGCCCGGGCGCACGGCGGCGAGGCGAGGGCCGAGCCAGGGCCGGACGGCGGCCTGCGAGTGACGGTCAGCCTGCCCGCGTCGGCCCGCGGGGCGGCCGGCGCCGGCCCCGACCTCCTCGTCGGCGAGCCCGGCCGGCACCTGCCGCAGCGCCGCCACTGAGCACCGCCACAGTGTCCACAGTGGACACTTATGCCGTCCTTATCGGCGCACCGCTGGAATATGCCACGGCAGCGGCCATGAGTGGCCGCGTCTGCGACCGAGAAGGAGACGGCACTCGATGAGATCGTGCAGCCGCATACCAGTGCTCGCACTGTCGGCGGCCCTCGCGTTGGGCGTGACCGCGACAGTGACAGGGGAGCCA
The DNA here is from genome assembly GCA_963714145.1 of uncultured Actinomycetota bacterium. Classification (GTDB taxonomy): domain Bacteria; phylum Actinomycetota; class Actinomycetes; order Mycobacteriales; family CADCTP01; genus JBBWZH01. The sequence continues at coordinate 3,590,695 of OY970235.1, forward strand.
AGCGCCGGCGCCGCGGCAGGTCCGCGGTCGATCGGCTGGCGCCCGTGTGCCGAGGCCCCGCAGGAGTATCCCGCGGTGCAGTGCGGGACGTTGTCGGTGCCGGTCGACTGGGCCCGCCCCGGTGGCCCGCGCTTCGACCTGGACCTCGTTCGGCGTCCGGCCACCGACCCGGCCGCCCGGATCGGCTCGCTGCTGGCCAGCCCCGGCGGTCCCGCCCCGGCCCGGGACTTCGTCATCAGGGCCGCCGCGGCCACCAGCGAGGAGATCCAGCGCCGGTTCGACATCGTCGCCGTCGACCCCCGCGGCACCGGCCCCAGCGCCCCGGTGCTGTGCTCGACCGGCCTGGTCAGGCAGCAGCCGTCGTACCTGCTGACCAGCCAGGCCGACTTCGACCGGCTGGTGGCGTTCAACCGGCGGCTGCGCCAGGACTGCCGGGCGCACACCGGCCCGCTCTACGACCACCTGGACATGCTCAGCACGGTCCGGGACATGGACGCCGTCCGGGCCGCGCTCGGCGACCCGAGGCTGACCTGGTTCGGCCTGTCCTACGGCACGCTGAACGCCCAGCAGTACGCCGAACAGTTCCCCGACCGGATCCGGGCGATCCTCGCCGACAGCGTCTTGGACCACAGCATCCGGACCGCCGCGGAATGGCTGGACAAGCAGGCAGCCACCGCCCAGGACTCGTTCGACTACTTCGCCGGCTGGAACGCCCGCACCCCGAGCAGCGCCTTGTACGGGCGGGACGTCCGGGCGCTGTGGGCCGACCTGCGCGCCCGGGCCGCCCGGGGCGAGCTCCCGAACTGGGTGAATCCCAGCAACGCGCTGCGGCCGCAGGACCTCATCGACTTCGCCTTCGCCACGTTCCACCGCCCGGACTCGGCGCTGCTCGCGCAGGTGCTCGCCGACCTGGACGCCGGCCGGCCGCCGAACGTGCCGGCGCCGCCGCCCCGCCCGCAGCCCGCAGACCTGGTCTCCTACCCGCGGGACGCGATCGTCTGCAGCGACCTGAGCCTGCCGGTGCGCACCTACGCCGAGTACGCCAGGCACCTGCGCCGCATCGCCGGGATCGCGCCGGACATGCGGTACTCCCCCACCGGCCTGCAGGTCGTCACCGGCTGCATCGGCCTACCCACCCCGATTCCCAACCCGCAGCACCGGCTGCGGGTACGCGGCGCCGCGACGCCGCTACTGCTGATGAATTCGCGGCACGACCCGGCCACCGGCTACAACCTGGCCACCAACGTCGCCCGCCAACTCGGCCGCGAGGGCGTCCTGCTCACCTACGACGGCGCCGGGCACGGTGTGTTCGAGCACAGCGCCTGCACCCGCGGCGCCATGGACCGCTACCTGATCGAGCTGAAGCTGCCGGCGCCGGGCACGCACTGCCCCGACGCCGGCCCGCCGGACACCGGCGCACCGGCCGCGGCAGGCCAGCCGGCCAGCGGCGACCCGTACCAACCCGCCAGCCGGACCCGCTGATCCGCCGGCGTCGATGACCGCGCCCGGGCTGAGCCGCCCCGGCGGCCAGCCCGGGCCGCCCGCGGCGGCGGCCGGCTGGTGGGCGGCGCTGATCGCCGAGGTGGTTGGCCCCTCCTGGAACGCCGGTCGGCTGAGCTATCGCGGTCGCGCGGAGTCTGTGCCAGGCTCGCGCTCAAGTCCAGGAAAGCGCCGGTCTACGACGCCGCCACGTCCCAGCGTCGGTACGTGCCCGTCCTCTCGGCCGCGCGGCTCGACGGCGGCCACGCGCCGCCGGATGGGGGCGACAGTGACGGAATCCGGCCGGGACCTCGATCCGGTGCAGCGGCGGGAGCTCGAGGCAGCCACCGCGGCGTTCATGAGCGTGCGGCCCCGGCTGTTCGGCATCGCGTACCGCATGCTCAGCAGCGCCACCGAGGCCGAGGATCTGGTGCAGGAGGTCTGGCTGCGGTGGCAGACGTGTGACCGCGCGGCGGTGGCCAACCCGGCGGCGTTCCTGGCCACGACGACCACGCGGCTGGCCATCAACGCGCTCCAGTCCGCGCGGGTGCGGCGCGAGACGTACATCGGGCCGTGGCTGCCCGAGCCGGTCGACAGTCCTCGACGACGAGCGGACCCCGCGGCCGGTCGGCGTGATCACCGAAGCCGACCCGGCCGAGGCGGCGGCGGACGGGAAGGACCTGAACGACGTCCGCGTCCGGGACGTGTTGCCGTTGCCATGACCTCGGGCCGAGCGGCCGGCACCGCACCTCATGGTGCGGTGCCGGCCGCTGCGGTGAGGTCGAGCGCGATGTCGACGATCAGGTCTTCCTGGCCGTCCCCAGCGTCACGGCCGCGCAGGGCCTCGACGCCGTACGGGCGGAACTCGGCCGCGACGTGCCGATCGAGGAGTTCGATCCGGACCTTGATCCGGACGTCTTTCTACCGGCGCATCGCTGGGCGCCGGCCGTTGCCGGCCGGCGCCCGTTGCGGGTCGGCCCGGGTCAGCCGGCCCGGGCGGTCCGGTCGGTGTCGAGTATCACCACGTAGACGCTGACCCGGTGCGGCTTGAGCCACACGGCTTCAAGGGCGAGCAGTGCCCCGGTCCGCTGATCGAAGATCAGTAGTGACTGCTGGCCGTGCGCGCGGTCGTCGTAGGTGATGGCCACGCCGCGCCGCCCGGCCCGGTCGGTCGCCTGCCCCCGCCACTTGAAGCCTGGCATGTCGGCGAGAATGTTCAGCACCTGCGCGCGGGTCCGCCTCGGCACCACGTACCGGGCGTAGATCGTGTCGACCTGCTTGGCCACCGCGCTGGCGCCGTAGCGGACGTCCAGCAGTTCGGCCAGCCCGGCTCGGTCGGCCGGTAGCGGCACCGCGTTGGGCGACGGTGGCATCGTGTTCTCGCCCGGACCGGTGCTGACGCCGGGCAGGTGCTGCTGCCACCAGTCCCGCGACGCCTGGTCCGGGAACTCCGGCGGCAATGGGGTCGATCGTTGCAGGCCGGAGCCGTCGGCAAGCTCCCAGGTCTGCCGCTCGCTCGCGTAGCCCAGCACGTACCGCCCATCCGGGGAGCTCACCTGCGGGTCCCCCCAGCTCCTCACCCGGTGGTAGGCGTACGCGCCGGTGTGGTTGTCGTACGGCGCGGCGGCCAGCCGCCCGGCCAGCGCACGCAGCCGCGCGGCGGCGGGCGGTGGGTCGTGGTCGATCTGGTAGGCGATCGGCGCCAGGACCGGCCCGGCACCAGCGCCGGCCGGCGGGCTCAGCGCGCCTGGACCGTCCACAGTGGACGTAGTGAACGGATGTAGCACGGCGGCGGCGCCGGCCGCCACCGCGGTCGCCCCGGCGGCCAGGACCAGCCGGCGGGTGGGGCGCGGCCGCTGCCGCGGCCGCGGCTCGGTGCTGGCCTCGGCCCGCGCGATCAGCTCGGTGGCCGACAGCCGGGGTGGCGGCGTGGTCTCGGCGCTGACCGGGTCGGCCGCGCGGAGGAGGGTGCGGGTGCGCTGTGCTCCGAACATCGGGTGTCCTTTCAGGACGGACCGGCCGGTGGCGGACCGGTCAGCGGCGGACCGGTGCCGGCGGCGGCACCGGAGTGCTGGCTGCCATCGCCCGGGTGAGGCGGCGCCGGGCGCGGTGCAGCCGTACCGCGGCGGTGGCCGGGGTGCAGCCGAGCACCCCGGCCGCCTCGCTCACGGTCAACTCCTCCCACCCGATCAGGCGCAGGATTTCCTGGTCCAGTTCGGACAGCCGGGCCAGGGCGGCGCGGACGTCGGCCAGCCCCACGGCGGCGGCCGGGTCGGCCGGGCGGTGGTCGGCCAGCAGTTCCAGATCGGGTGACGGCAACGCTGCCGGAGCGGCCCGGTCGGCCCGCCAGCGGTTCGCCAGCAGGCGCCGGGCCACCCCGTAGAGCCAGGGCAGGCTGTGGGCCGGCACCTGGCCCCGGCGGCGCCAGGCGACGACGAACACCTCCTGGGCCAGTTCGGTGGCCGCGTCGACATCGGCCAACCGGCGCCGGCCATAGTTCACGACGTGGCCGTAGTGCGCGGTATAGATCCTGGTGAACCAGTCCTCGTCGCGCTTCCCAGGCGATCCCATCCGCGCTCCTGACTGTCCGGTCAACCCGTCAACCGTGTCAGTGTCGGCGCCGGTGCGAGCATTACCGGTCCGGCGGAACTCGACCGGCCCGCGGCGGTGCGGTCGGCTCAGGGCGGTGCGGTCGGCTCAGGGCGGTGTGGTGGCGCGCTCGGCTCGGCGGGCCAGTGCGGCACGCCAGCCGATCCGCTCGACCCGCGCCCACTCGATGGCGTTGAGCCCGCCGACGACGAGGGCCAGGCCGGCGAGGGCCGCCACCGACGGCATGTGGGCGGCCGCGGGCATCAGCACGAGGACCACCGCGCTCGCGCTGAGCCGGGTGGTGGACACCAGCCGGAACATCTTCCACCGGGTGTAGCCGAACGTGGCGAGGTAGAGGGCGGTCCCGCCGTAGAGGAAGCCGGCACCGGCCCAGCCCAGCTCGTGGGTCGGGGCGCCGACCGCGTCGTGCATACCGACGGCCACCCCGATGATGGCGGCGATGAACGACAGGTGCCCGTAGGAGAGCACGTGCCGGGTGATGTCGAGTTGGACGGTCGCGGTGGCCAGCGCGTGCCGGACGGCATCGGCCGCGAAGTGGAAGTAGACCCACCACAGGCCACAGCTGAGCGCGAACGCCGTCGCCACCGCCAGCCCGGCGCCGACCCCGATGCGGGCGTCCTGCTGGGCCGCGGCGCCGATGGCCACCACCGACTCGCCGAGCGCGATCAGGACCAGCAGGCCGAACCGCTCGGCCAGATGTCCGGCGTCGTAGTGGACCCCGCGCAGCCGGCGGCGGAGCAGGGTCGGCGCGGCGAGGTCCAGCACCGCGGCGACCCCCCACAACGCCAGCCGCGGGCGGTCGGGAAGCAGCGCACCGGCCATCAGCAGTGGACCGGTCGCCACCATGCTGACCAGGTAGGGGGTCCAGGAGCGGACCTGGGCAAGCAGCGGAACCCCGAGAATGATCCGCCCGATCCAGTACGCCGACGCGAACAGCACCCCTCGGCCCTCGAAGGCGTACGGGATGGCGAGCGCGGCGAACAGGCCGCACAACGCCACCGTGAAGATCGCGAGGCGCTGGGTCGGGCGGGCGACGTCGCGGATGTTCGCCTGCACCGTCGTGCCGACCCACACCCAGTAGACCGGGACGAAGACCACCAGCGCGCGCAGCAGGCCCAGGCCATGGTGGTCGGCGTGCAGGCGCGCCGCCACCTCGGTCACCGCGAACACGAAGACCAGGTCGAAGAACAGCTCGGCCCAGCTGACCTTCTTGCCGCCCTCGGCCGGTGTCGCCGGCGCCGGCTCGGTGGCAGTGGACACCAGCGGCACCCTAGCACCGGTGCTGAGCTGGCCCTTTCGCTCCGACCGGGCGGGCCGGCGGCGCGCGGGGCGGGGTTGGCGGGCGGACGGACGCCACCGCCAGCGCAAGCCGCCCCGGGGACATCACCGCCGGCCGCGTCGAGCAGACGCGATCAGGCCAAGTGGCGGTGCGCTGGCTCTGCCGGACAGGCTAAGTCACGCAGCGCAAACGCTCGACGGACAGTGCGTACCGAACGTGCTGGGAGAATGATGAAACCGATCAGTAGCAACAACGTAGCCAAAAGAGTGTCTTTACACGCCGAAGGGGCGGAGTTAATGTGGGCCGCCCTTCATTGAGAGCGCTCTCATGGGTGTACTTGGCCGCCGCCAAGTGCAAACGGCTCGCCGGAATCCGCCAGACGGCTCGCCGTCCGTTCCGGCCTGCCCCTGGTCTGAAAGGACCGCCGTGCAGGAAGAACAACCAGACCCAGGAACCACGACCGCCGAGGTGTCGACGAGCTCCTTCAGCCGCCGTACCTTGCTCAAAGCCGGTGGCACGATCGGCGCCGCCACCGGTCTGCTGACCGCGCTGGACACGGTTGCCTGGCAACCGATCCGCAAGACGGCGAGTGCTGCGGGCCCGCCGTCCGACATCCAGCACGACATCGGCGCGTTCATCGCGCCGGCGTTCAGCATCAACGGCATCCAGGTGCAGTTCGGCCCGGTGTTCACCACCTTCGCCACCGCCACGCTGTCCCGGCTGCCCACCAAGGCCGAGCAGACCACCTTCACCAACGCGCTCGCCACGATCGAGGCGCAGTACCCGTGGAGCCCGGCCGGCATCATCACCTTCGTGTCGTACGGCCTGCCGTACTTCCGCCGGCTGCCCGGCGGGGTCAACAACGGCTCGCTCGCGTTCACCAACATCCCGAAGTTGAGCACCAACGCGAACCGGCTCGCGCTCGAAGAGGCGGTGCCCGGCCCGACCGACGTCGGCCAGCCCGGCATCACCAAGCGCAAGTTCAACATCCCGGTGCGGATCGAGAGCAACGACATGTTGTTCACGTTCCGCAGCGACACCGCCGCCAACATCTCCGACGTGATGGCCTGGCTGAACGGCAGCAACCGGCTGCGCAACCAGAACATCGCGTCGCCGCGGCTGCCCTGGACGTTCACCTCCACCCGGGTGATGTTCCAGCAGCGCGGGATGGTGCGGAACGTCGCGGCCCAGGCCGGGCTCTACTACCTGGACCGCATCCAGGACCAGTCCCCGATGTGGATGGGGTTCTTCGACCAGCAGACGAACTCCTCCGGCCCGGCGGCGATCACCACGTTCCTGGGCAACAGCTCGGCGAAGCTGACCAACGCGACCGCCGGCAGCTACTTCGCCAACGGCTCGATCCAGCACCTGTCGCACGTCATCCAGGACCTGGAGGCGTTCTACGCCAAGGAGGGCGAGGCCGACACCGAAGAGGCCGAGACCTTCTCGGAGCGGGTGCAGTACATGTTCCGGTCCAACCCGCCGCCGCACCCGGGCTTCGGTGGCGACCCGTTCTCCAACGGCGGCGGCCCGTCGCTGGTGAACAACGAGTTCCGGGGCGTGAACGACGTGGTCGCGTCGGCCCAGGGCATCAACACGCCGGAGGGCGCGCACCGGATCGGCCACGAGGCGGCGCTGCAGCGCTCGTCCCGGGCCGCCGACGGCACCCCCATCCACATCCGGATGGACGGCGCCGGCTTCGACACGATGGACGTCCCGGCCAACATCCCGCGGCCGGGCACCGGCAACGTGCCGAAGCTGCAGTTCACCATCTTCGTGCCGACCGCCGACTTCTTCGCCACGATGCGGCGCAACGCCGCCTCGCTCGACCTGGCGAACCAGTTCGACGTCGAAGACATCGAAAACGGCATCGAGCGGTTCCTCACCACGACGAGGCGGCAGAACTTCCTCCTCCCGTCGCGCACGCACCGCGCCTTCCCGCTGCTCGAGCTGACCTGAGCCAGCGGACCCGGCCGGCCTGACCGTCCGGACGGCAGGGCGCCCGACCACCGTCGGGCGCCCTGCCGGGCTGTCCGGTGCCGACCGGCGATCCGGCCTGCCGGCCGCGGGATGCGGGCCGGGGACCCGGGCGGGCCGGGACCCGGGCGGGCCGGGACCCGGGCGGGCCGGGACCCGGGCGGGCCGGGACCCGGGCGGGCCGGGACCCGGGCCGGGGACCGGGGACGGGGACCGGGGACGGGGACGCGGGCCGGGGACCCGGGCGGGCCGGGGATCGGCCGGCGGTCAGGGGCGGGAGCGCCGGCGGCCGGCCAGCAGGCCGAGCAGGGTGGCGGCGCCGGCGGCCGCGAGGGTGCCGTGGTGCTGGGAGGCCCACAGCTGCGGGCTGCGGGTGTGCGAGCGGCGGTCGAACCGGCCGTGCGCGCCGTAGTCGGGGCCGGCCTCGTCGGCGGGTTCCCAGAGGTTCACCGGCTGATCCGGCGGCTCCTTCTGGTCGGTCTGCTGCGAGCGGTAGCCGGTGCGGGCCAGGTAGCGGTCCAGCAGTCCGGGGGCGATCTTGTCGGCGAGCAGGGTGCCCACCGTGCTGGCGCCGACCCAGTGCTCCCGCCGGCGCGGGTGGTCGGCGGCGTACAGCACGGCCCGGGCGGCGACCTCGGGCTGGCAGATCGGCGGCACCGGCTGCGGCCGGCCCGGCAGCCGGGACAGCACCCAGTCGAACTGCGGCGTGTTCACCGCCGGCAGCTGCACCATCGTCACCCGCACGTGCGAGCGGTCGTGCAGCAGCTCGCAGCGCAGCGCCTCGTGGAAACCCTGGATCGCGTGCTTCGCGCCGCAGTACGCGGTCTGCAGCGGGATGCCGCGGTACGCCAGCGCCGAGCCGACCTGCACGATCACGCCGCGGTCGCGGGGCAGCATCCGGTCCAGCGCGGCCCGGGTGCCGTACACGTAGCCGAGGTAGTCGACCTCGGTGACCCGGCGGAACTCGTCCGGGGCGATCTTCATGAACGGCGCGAACACCGAGGTGAACGCGACATTCACCCACACGTCGATCGGCCCGAGGCTGGCTTCGATCAGTTCCGCGGCGGCCTGCACGTCGTCGTGACCGGCCACGTCCACCGGCAGTTGCAGGGCCTTGCCGCCGGCCGCCTCGACGTCCGCCGCCGCGCCGGCCAGCCCGGTGTCACCACGGGCCAGCAACGCCACCAGCGCGCCGCGCCCGCCGTACATCCGGGCCACCGCGCGCCCGATCCCGCCGCTGGCTCCGGTCACCACGACCACCTGCGGGTTGGCGGTCTTCGCGGGCATCTCGGCCTCCTGCGATCCGGCTGATCCGGCCGCCCCTGGGCCGGCCGGCCGATGCCTGCCGCCTACCCGCCGGGGCCGGCGGCCACACCCGCTACCGGGTGAGCAGGGTGGTCGTGCCGGTGCTGAGGTCGCGCAGGTAGGCCCCGGTGCCGCCGCCGAGCCGGTCGGTCAGGAACACGGCGAGGCGGCCGTCGCCGCTGATCCCGGCCGCGCTGGACGGACCGGCCGGCTCGGCGCCGTCCGGGGCGCGGCTGACCCGCAGCACCCGGCCGTTGCGCAGGTCGCGGACGAACACGTCCGGCTGCCCGTTGGTGTCCCCGGTGACCAGGTTGGACGCGCCCGAGGTGAACAGCACCCAGCGTCCATCGGCGCTGATCCCGGCCGCGGTGGACGGACCGTTCGCCGGGCCGGCCGGGCCCCGGCTGACCAGCTGCACCCGGCCGTTGCGGCGGTCCCGGACGAACACGTCCGACATCCCGTTGCGGTCCCCGACCACCAGGTTGGTGGCGGCCGAGGTGAACGGCACCCACCGGCCGTCCGCGCTGATCCCGGCCGCGGTGGACGGACCGTTCGCAGGGCCGGCCGGGCCCCGGCTGACCAGCTGGACCACGCCGGTGCGCAGGCTCGCCACGAACACGTCCGGCAGCCGGTTGCGGTCGCCGCCGACCAGGTTTCCGGCGGCCGAGGTGAACGCGGCGAAGCCGGCGTCGGCGGCGATCGCGGGGTCCGCGGAGTCGGCCTCGGCGATCCCGGTCGGGCCCGCGCTGACCAGCTCGGTGATCCGGGTCCGGAGGTCGTACCGGTAGATCTCCGCCGGCAGCCGGCTGCCGAGGAACTGCGACACCTGCGCGTACAGCGCGTACCTGCCGGTGCCGGAGACCGACACCGACGAGGCGATGTCCAGTGCGGACAGGGCCAGGCTGATGTCCTGGACGGTGCCGGCGCCGACGTCGCCGATCAGCGCGTGGTCCACCCGGTCGTCGAGCCAGCCGGTGGCACCGATCAGGTTCCCGTCGGTGCTCAGCGCGGCCGGTCCGATGCTCGGGTTGCTGCCCGGCAGCACCTCCTCGGTGTCGCCGGTGCGCAGGTCGCGCCGGTAGAGGAAGCGGGTCGGCTGGTCGGTCTCACCTTCGGCCGGTTCGACCTGCACGACGTACGCGACGTACCGGCCGTTGCCGCTGATCGCCGCCGCCACCACCGGGGCGTCCGGCCCGAGCGGCACGGCCCGGACCGGCGCGGCCCGCGGCCCCACCCCGATCCCGCTGGACCCGGCACCAGCCGGTAGGGCGGCGACCGGTTGGAGCACGGCTGGCACGGCGAGCCCCAGCGCGACCAGGACGATTCGAACTACTCTCGGCACCGACATGTGACTCACCGTAACAAGAGGGTTGAGCTGGTCGGCGGCGGCGCCCACCGTGTGCTTGACTTCGCCGGTCCCGTCCGCCGGCCGAGGAAGATCGCGTGAGGTCCGTCCGGGTTGCGTTCGGCCAGGCCACGACGGCAGCCCGGGTGCGGGCGGCACCCGGGGTCCGGGCGGCAGCCCGGCTACCGGCGGCAGCTCGGGTACGGACGGCAGCCGGGGTACGGGCGGCGGCCCGGGTACCGGCGGCGGTCCGGGTGCGGACGGGCCGGGCCTACTCGATACCGGAGCGGCTCGGCCGGGCCGGGCTGGGCGGCACGGTCGCCGCCTTCGCCTACCCGGTGCTGACCAGCCACACCCCGCTGGCGCTGCCCTGCCCGCTGCGGACGCTGACCGGCGTCCCCTGCCCGGCCTGCGGGATGACCACCGCGGCGACCCGGCTCGCGGCCGGCGAACTGCGGCCGGCGCTGGCCGCCAACCCGTTCGTGCTGCCGCTGGCCGTGCTCACCGCGACCATGGCGGTGCTGCTCGGCGCGCGACTGCTCGGCGTGGCCCCGCCACCGGCGCCATGGCCGCCGGGCCGGCGGCGTAACGTCCGGCGGGCTGTCGGGATCCTGTTCGGCGTGAGCTGGCTGTATCAGTTGCACCGGTTCGGCTGGATCTAGCCCGGCGCGGCAAGTCTCGACTCGGAAGGGATGCGATGTCTGAGCCGCCATCCGGTCAGACCCCCTACGGCCAGGGGGCGACCGGCCCGCAGCACCCGCCAGCCGGCGGCCGGCAATCGCCGCCGCCTGGCGAGCAGCCGGCCGGCGAGCGGCCCGGCCCGCCGCCCGGCGAACGGTCGGGCGAGCGGTCGGGCCAGCCGCCGGATGGGGATCCGGAGTCGCACTACGGCCAGCCCGGGTACGGCAACCCGGCCGGCTACGGTCCACGTCCGGGGTACGCCGGCCGGACCGGCTACGGCGAGGCGCCGCACTACCCGACCGCCCCGAACCCGGGCGACCCGACCGGCGGTGACCCCGGCGCGGCCGGACCGCCCCGGCTGCTGGCCGGCTGGGGTGCCCGGGTGGGCGCCACCGTGCTGGACGCCGTGTTCACCGGCATCCCCGGAGCCATCGGCTCGGTGATCTTCACCGCCGGCAGCACGCCCGCGACCGTCAGCGTGGACGGGGGCACCGAGACCGTGATCACGCCCGGGTCGTGGCCGGGTGTCGGGGTGATCCTGCTCGCGGTCGTCCTGAACCTGATCAGCATCGGCCTGTCCGTCTACACCCGCTACATCCTGCAGGGCCGGACCGGGCAGACCTGGGGGAAGAAGGTGCTGCGGCTGCGGCTGCTGGGGATGGACACCGGCCAGCCGATCGGCGCCGGCAACGCGTTCGTCCGCGACCTCGCCCACCTGCTGGACGGGCTCCCCTGCCTGCTCGGCTACCTCTGGCCGATCTGGGACGAGAAGCGGCAGACGTTCGCCGACAAGCTGCTGCGCACGGTCGTCATCACCGAGGCCTGACCGCTTCCGCCACCGGCCCGGCGGGCGCCAGGCCGGCGCCAGGCCGGCGGCGACGTGCTCGCCGCGTGCGGTGCCGGCTAGTCGAGCCGGAACCGGGTCACCAGGGTGCCGAGCTGGGTCGCGGTCCGGCTCAGGTCGCGGGCGGATTCCAGCGAGTTGGTGGCATTGCTGACGGTTGTGTCGGTCACCGTGGTCACCAGCGCCATGTTCGTCGCGATATCGCGGCTGCCGCCGGCGGCCTCGGCCAGGTTGCGGTTGGTCTCGTTGGTGGTCGCGGACTGCTCCTCGACCGCGCCGGCGATCGTGGTCTGGTAGTCGTCGATCCGCTGGATCACCGCACCGATCTGGCCGATCGCGGCCCGCGCGCTGGCGGCGTCGGCCTGGATCGCCTGCACCCGGCGGGAGATGTCCTCGGTGGCCTTGGCCGTCTCCTGGGCCAGATCCTTGACCTCGCCGGCCACCACCGCGAACCCCTTGCCAGCGGCTCCGGCCCGGGCCGCCTCGATCGTCGCGTTCAGCGCGAGCAGGTTGGTCTGCTCGGCGATCGACGTGATCACCCGGATCACGTTGCCGATCTCGGCGGACGAATCACCCAGCTTGGACATGATCTCGGCGGTTTCCTTCGCCGTCGTCACCGCCTCGGCCACCACCTGGACGGCCTGCGCCGCGTTCTGCCCGATCTCCCGGATCGACGCGGCCATCTCCTCGCCGCTGGCGGCCACCGTCTCGACGTGCCGGGAGACCTGACCGGCGGTCACCGTCACCGCGTCGACCCGCTTGCCGGCGTCCGCGGCCGAGCCGACGATCCGCTCCGAGTTCTCGATCATGTGGGTGGCCGCGCCGGACACCGAGTCCGTCGCCTCGGCCAGGCTGCCGATCGTCGCCCGCACGCTGCTGATCGCGGCGTTCAGCGCGCTGCCCATCTGGCCCATCTCGTCGGCGGTGGTGGCCGTGGCCGACCGGGTCAGATCCCCGTTCGCCAGCCCGGCCAGCACCGCCGACACCTCGCGCAGCGGGACCAGGATGCGGCGGGCGATCCAGCGGCAGGCCACACCGAGCACGAACAGCGCCAGCAGACCGGTGCTGACCAGCGTCACCGTGGCCCGGTGCCGCTGGCGACCGACCGCCGCCGAGGCCTCGCCGGCCAGCGTGTCCAGCGTGTCGGCGACGCTCGGCAGGCCGTCCTCGACCACCGAGAACTGGGTCGAGAACTGGTCGAACGGGCCGGTCTGCGGCGGCGACCGGAGTGCCGCGGTGATCGTCTGGCCGGCCAGGTCGAGATACTTCTGGATGTCCGGCGCGACCTGTGCCGCGGCCGCCCGCACCGGCTCCGGGACGTCCGTCCCGGTCAGGTCGGCCAGCACCGAGGTCATGATCTTGCTGTGGTCGGCGAAGTCGGAGCGGATCTCGTCCGCCTCTGGGGCGCCCGACAGCTTGGCCCGCAGCACGTCGCCACGGATCGCGTCGTGCGCCATGTCCGCTTCCATCCCCTGCCGGGTCAGCGAGTTCAGCCGTTCCAGCTGGACGGCCTTGCTGGTGACCGAGCGCAGCGCGACGACGCCGACCCCCACCAGCAACGCCACCGCGACCAGCGCGATGGCCACGATCAGAACCAGCTTGGCTGCCACCGAACGCAGCGGCGCCACATGGTGCGGAGCAGACATCGGCGGACCTTCCCATCTCTCACCGATGCCGTCGGCCACCACACGACCGAGTTGAAGCTTTCCGCCGCCCCCGTCCCGCGCCGGTCCGGCGGGCGGCCGGCGCGGCCCGGGGGCCGGCGGTCAGGACAGGCGGGTGGCCGGGCGGGCCTGCCAGCCTGTCCATAGTGGACGGTAGCCGAGCCGGTGCCAGAACGGGACAGAGCGCGGGTTGACCATCGAGTAGTGCAGCAGGGTGAGACCGATCCCGGCGTTGTCGAAGGCCTGGTGCGCGGCCGCGGCCAGCGCCGCGCCCACCCCGGCGCTGCGCGCCACCGGATCGACCCAGGCTACCGCCACGTACGCCACCGGCCGCGCGTCGGTGTACGAGGCCAGCCACTCGTTCTGGGCCGGCGGGGTGCCGATCAGCAGGCCGACCGCGGCACCGTCCACTTCGGCCAGCCAGACCCAGCGTTCCGGTGTCTGCAGCGCCCGGTCCGCCTCGGCCCGGATCTGCTCGGCCGCGGTGGGCCGCTCGTACGTGGTCGCGAACGGCGTCTCGTGCCGGGCCTGGGTGAGGGCCAGCGCGGCCACCGTGTCCAGGTCGGCGGGCGTGGCCTGGCGCACCTTCGCCGGGCCGACCGGCAGGTTCGGGTAGCCGGGCCGGCGGGCGGCGATCACCACGTACGCGGTCAGGCCGTGCCGGGCCAGCGGCAGGAACGTGTCGGTGTCCCGGGACGGGACGAAGACGTACGCGGCCGAGTCGGCACCGGCGGCCGCGGCCGGCTCGGCGATCCCGGCCGACCAGTCGGTGAGCAGCCGGTCCAGCGCGGGGCCGACGTCCAGATCGGCCACCAGCGGGCGGAGGGTGAACCCGTGCGCGGCGAACCACATCGGCAGCGGCGCCCCCGGTTCCGGCACGCGGTGGTTCGGCACCCCGACCGCGCCGGGGACGGCCAGCACCGGCACCTCCGGCGCCCAGGGCCGGGGCGACGGCAGCAGCGGGTCCAGCCGGCGCCACCGATCCGCCACTGCCGCCAGTACTTCCTGCACGCTGCTGCCTCCTAGGCCGGCCCGGATGGTCCCTCATCCCACCACGGGCCGATCGTCGCCCGTACCCGTGGGTGGTGCGCCCGTACCCGCGGGTGGTGGGACGAAACGGTCGGCGGCCGGCGGCTCCGGGGCACCGGCCGGGCGGAGCCGGCGGCGGGTGCGGCTGCGCTGGTAGAACGCGGCGGCGCCGAAGCCGACCGCGATCGAGACGGTGTGCCCGACCGCGGCCACGTCGAAGTCGGTCAGCCCGGTGAACAGGTACGGCGAGAGCGCGAGCAGGCCGGCCAGCGCGATGGTCCGGTGCCACCAGTTGCCGGCCAGCACGGCCAGCGTGAGCGCGGCGACGACCACATAGGACGGTCCGACGTCCAATTGGGACAGCGCGGAACCGGGCAGCGCGCCGTCCTGCACCCGGTACGCCACGATGCCCTCGCTGATCAGCGTGCCGACCACATGTGCCGAAGCGCACAGCAGCAGCGTGCGGGCCGGGCCGAGCAGGCGGTCGGAGGTGATCAGACCCATCGCCGCGAGCACCGGCCAGACCGCCGGGCGGTCACCGGTGACGAACGCCGAGATCACCAGCGCGCCGATCGGGTGGTGTTCCAGGTTCACCACGTTCGTGCTGGCCCAGCGCGCGACCGCGGCCTGCCAGGACGACGACGTCCAGCCGGCCAGCACGTCCGCGACGACGAGCGCGACCAGGAAGGTGACGGCGAACCACCGCCGCCGCAGCCACCCCGCCATGCCAACCAGGGTAGATCGGCACCCTGAAACGATCTATACGAACGCTGGCGGCGGGCTCGAGCCGGCCGGGGTCGGCTCAGTTCAGCCCGGTCAGCTTCGCCGGATTGCTGACCAGGTGGATCGTCCGCACCAGGCCGTCCACCAGGTGCAGGCTGACCGCGGCGGCCGGGGCGCCGGCGGAACGGACCACGATGCCCGGCGCACCGTTCAGCTCGACCAGCACGGTCGTCGGGTCGGGCGGCATCCGGCCGGCGAACGTGACCAGCGCGCGGGCCACCAGTTCGGGCCCGTGGATGGCCTTGCGCGGGGCCGGGGCCAGCCCGCCGCCGTCGCTGACCATCGTCACGTCCGGGGCCAGCAGGCGCATCAGCCGGTCCAGGTCGCCGCCGACGCAGGCGGCCAGGAAGCCCTCGGTGACCCGGCGCCGGGTGGCCTGGTCGGTGTCGTAGCGCTGCTGGCGGGCGTCCACGTGTTCGCGGGCGCGGCGGGCCAGCTGCCGCACCGCCGGCTCGGACCGGCCGACGATCCCGGCGATCTCCGCGTGCGGGTAGCCGAACGCCTCGCGCAGCACGAACACCGCCCGCTCCAGCGGCGACAGCGTCTCCAGCACCACCAGCAGCGCGGTCGACACCGAGTCGGCCAGCGCCACGTCGTCGGCCACGTCCGCGCTGGTCAGCAGCGGCTCCGGCAGCCATGGCCCGACGTACGCCTCGCGCCGCACCTGGGCGCTACGCAGCCGGTCGATGGCCAACCGGGTGGTGACCCGGACCAGGTAGGCCTCCGGGTCGTCCACCCCGGCCGGGTCGACGTCGCTCCACCGCAGCCAGGCGTCCTGCACCACGTCCTCGGCGTCCGTGACCCGGCCGAGCACCCGGTACGCGACCCCGATCAGCCGGTCCCGGTGCTCGGCGAAGATCCGCGCCGCCGGCCCCACGGTCACCTGGGCAGGCCGGGCCGGATCAGCAGCGCGGCCGGGATGCGGGCGTGCCGGGCCAGCCGGAAGGTGGGGACCGGGCTGGACGTCACCAGTTCCTTGTAGCGCACGGCGACCCGGCCGGCGAGGTACCAGCGGGCCGGCGTGTCGTCCGGCCGGGTGAACTGGATCACCGCGTCCCGGCGGCCGAGGCTGACCGGCTGGTGCACGTAGCCGAACCGGAACGGCCGCGCCGGCTTGCCGGCCAGCGCCCGGCGGACCGCGGCGGCGGCGTACGCGGCCATCGGGATGCCGCTCTGGCAGGTGCCGTGCAGCACCCCGAACGGCTGCCGGACCGCGGCCGCGTCCCCGATCGCGAGCACGTCCGGGTGCGAGACCGAGCGCAGCGCCGGATCCACCACGATGCGGCCCGCGTCGTCCACCACCAGCCCGGCCTCGCGGGCCAGCGGGGCGGCGGTGAACCCGGTGGTCCACAGGCAGGCGTCGGCGGCGATCAGCTCGCCGCCGGCCAGCTCCACCCCGTCCGGCAGCACCTTGCAGATCTCCACGCCGGCCCGGACCTGGATGCCGAGCCGGGCCAGCGCCCGCAGCAGGTACGCCCGGGCCCGGTCGCCCATCATCGGCGCCGGCACGTCCCGGCTGACCAGGACGACGCGCAGGCCCGGGTGCGACTCGGCCAGCTCGGTCGCGGCCTCGACCCCGGTCAGCCCGGCGCCGCAGACCAGCACGGTCCGGGGCTGATCCGGGTCGGTCGACCCCGACAGCGCGGCGAGGCGGGCGGCCAGGCGGGCGGCCGAGTCCGGGTCGTCCAGGGTGTGCGCGTGCAGGTCGGCGCCGGGCACCCGGCCGGTGTCGGCCCGGCTGCCGATCGCGTACACCAGCGTGTCGTACCCGATATCGGTCGACCAGCCGGCTGTCCCCACCCGGATCAGCCGGGCGTCCGGGTCCAGCCCGGTGGCCCGGCCGAGGACGAAGTCGATACCGGTGCCGGCCAGCAGGCTCGGGATCTCCACCTGCCGCAGCCGCTGGCCGCTGGCCAGCTGGTGCATCCGCAGCCGCTCGACGAACCGGCTGGACGGGTTGACCAGGGTGACCCGGCCGCCCAGCCGCCGGGTCCGCCGCGCCGCCTGCAGCGCCGCCATCATCCCGGTGTAACCGGCCCCCAGCACCACGATCCGGTGCTCCACTCGCTCCTGGCGCATCGCCGTGTCCTCTCTCGTTGGCTGCCCACCAGGACGAGACAGCCCGGCGAAACGTGACCCGGCGCGGACGGCGTACGGCTAGCTCCAGATCGTCACGTACACCGGGGGGCGGAAGCGGGACGGCGGCAGGCCGGTGCCGGGTGAGCGCATCAGCTGCATGGCCTCCGGGGTGCCGAGGAAGTGGCGCAGCGAGCCGGCGACGACGGGGCGGCGGTCGCGGCTGAGCGTGCTGACGTACCAGCAGCCCTCCACCGGGGTGGCCGGCACCTCCACGATGGCCAGCTCACCGCGGCGCAACTGCGGCGCGGCCAGGTGCGCGATGGCCGGCGCGACGCCGGCGCCGCCGGCCGCGGCGGCCCAGGCCGCGGTCTGGTTGGGGAACACCCGGACCCGGGAGTCGGGTACCCGCAGCCGGCGCAGCAGCTCGCCGGTGTCGCTGCCCGGGTCGGTGCCGGACGGATCGACCAGCCAGGACCAGCCCGCCGGGCCGCCGGCCGGCCGCGACCGGCCGGACCCGACCACCACCAGCCGGTACCGGAAGATCGGCTCGCTGACCAGGTCGGCTCCCGGGTGCAGGCCGGGCCGGCTGAGGTCGGGGCCGAGCGCCAGGTCGGCCAGCCGGTTGCCGACCAGCACCGGCATCTCGGTGGCCGCGGCCACGCCGGACGAGGTGTCGATCGAGCCGGCCGCCCGCCGGGCGAACGCGTCCAGCAGCGGGGTGGCCACGAACTCGGCGAGCGAGCTGGTCGCCACCACCCGTAGCTGTTCCGGCGCCCCGCGGGCGGCCCGCACGGCCGCTTCCGCCTCCGCGCCGAGCGCGACCATCTGCGAGGCGATCGGCAGCAGCCGGTTGCCGCCGGGCGTGAGCGTCATCCCGTTGGCGGCGCGGACCAGCAGCGGGTCGCCGAGGTGCTGGCGCAGCGCGGCCAGCGCCTGGGAGACGGCCGGCTCGGTCACGCCCAGCGCGGTGGCCGCCGCCTTGACCGTGCCCAGCCGGGCAACCAGGACAAACGCGCCCAGCTGGGTGAGGGTCATGGCTGCACGATGGTCCCCGGACGACGCTCGCGCCACTCGCCGCCGCAGCTGCGGCAGCCCTTCCTAAGGGATCGGTTATCTGCGCGTTGTGCGCCCGGCGGCTGCCGATCAGGATGGCGGCGAGTGGTCGACCCGCGCCACCGTTCGGTGGCGAGCGGCAAGGGAGCACGCGGAGGTCGAATGCAGGTCCCGGCGCAGTTCGAGTACGACAAGGCGACCAGCGTGGAACACGCGCTGGCGCTGCTGGCGCGGTACGGCCCGGAGGCCCGGGTGGTCGCCGGCGGGCACAGCCTGATCCCGATGATGAAGCTCCGGCTGGCCCAGCCGGAGGCGCTGATCGACATCAACGACCTGGCCGAGCTGGCCACGATCAGCGTGGACGGGGAGAACCTGCGGATCGGCTCGATGGTGCGGCACGCCGACCTGCTGGCCTCGCCGGTGATCGGCGAGCACTACCCGATCTTCACCGACGCCGAGCGGGTGATCGCCGACCCGGTGGTGCGCAACCGCGGCACCATCGGCGGCTCGCTGTGCCAGGCCGACCCGTCCGAGGACCTGTCGGCGGCGTTCGGCGCGGTCCGCGCGGTCGCGGTGATCCAGGGCCCGGACGGCGCCCGCACGGTGCCGATCCGGGATTTCCACACCGGCCCGTACGAGACGGTGGTGGGTCCGGGTGAGCTGCTGATCGAGGTCCGGGTGCCGATCCGGCCCGGCGGCGGCAGCGCGTACCAGAAGGTGGAGCGCCGGGTCGGCGACTGGGCGGTGGCCGCCGTCGGCGCCGCGATCTGGCTGGACGGCGACACCGTGGCCGACGTCGGCATCGGGCTGACCGCGGTCGGCGCCGAGCACTTCGTCGCAGTCGAGGCGGAGGACTTCCTGCGCGGCCAGCCGGCCACCGGGGAGAGTTTCGCCGCAGCCGGGCGGATCGCCGCCGAGCACTGCAACCCGTCCGCGGACCAGCGTGGTCCGGTCGACTACAAGCGTCACCTCGCCGGTGAGCTGACCACCCGGGCGCTGCGCCTGGCCGGCTCGCGGGCGCACGGCAGCGGCGCCGGGAAGGTCTAGACCATGCAGATCACCGTCACGGTGAACGGCCAGTCGTACACCCGCGATGTCGAGCCGCGGCTGCTGCTGGTCCACTTCCTGCGCGACGACCTGGGGCTGACCGGCACCCACTGGGGTTGCGACACCTCCAACTGCGGCACCTGCGTGGTGCGGATGGACGGGGTACCGGTGAAGTCCTGCACGGTGCTCGCGGTGATGGCCGACGGGCACGAGGTCGGCACCGTCGAGGGGATGGCCGCCGGCGGCGAGCTGGACCCGGTGCAGCAGGGCTTCGTCCAGTGCCACGGGCTGCAATGTGGATTCTGCACGCCCGGCATGATGCTGACCGCCCGCGCGCTGCTGGACAGCAACCCGGCACCGTCCGAAATGGACATCCGGGAGGCGATTTCCGGGCAGATCTGCCGGTGCACCGGCTACGAGAACATCGTCCGGGCGGTGCAGTGGGCGGCCGAACATCCCGCGCCGACCGAGGCGGAGGTCTCCGCATGACCGCCACCGAGGTGCCGCCGGTCGGGTTCGGCCGGATGATCCGCAAGGAGGACGCCCGGTTCATCCGCGGCGAGGGCCACTACGTGGACGATGTGCAGCTGCCCGGCATGCTGCACGGGGCGATCCTGCGCAGCCCGTTCGCGCACGCCCGGATCGTCTCGATCGACACCAGCGCGGCCGAGGCGCACCCGAAGGTCCGCGCGGTGATCACCGGGGCGACCCTGGCCGGGCTGAACCTGGCCTGGATGCCGACGCTCTCCAACGACGTGCAGGCCGTACTCGCCACCGACAAGGTCCGGTTCCAGGGCCAGGAGGTCGCGTTCGTCGTCGCCGAAGACCGGTACGCCGCCCGGGACGCGCTGGAGCTGATCGACGTCGACTACGACCCGCTGCCCGCGGTGATCGACGCCCGCCGCGCGCTCGACCCGGACGCGCCCACCATCCGGGACGACCTGGACGGCAAGACCGGCAACCACATCTTCGACTGGGAGTCCGGCGACCGGGCCCGCACCGAGCAGGTGTTCAACAGCGCCGAGGTGGTCGTCGCGCAGGACATGCTCTACCCCCGCGTACACCCGGCGCCGATGGAGACCTGCGGCACGGTGGCCGACTTCGACAAGACCACCGGCAAGCTCACCGTCTGGTCCACCACCCAGGCGCCGCACGCGCACCGCACCCTGTACGCGCTGGTGGCCGGGATCCCGGAGCACAAGATCCGGATCATCTCCCCCGACATCGGCGGCGGGTTCGGCAACAAGGTCGGCATCTACCCCGGGTATGTCTGCGCGGTGGTCGGCTCGATCGTCACCGGCAAGGCGGTGAAGTGGGTGGAGGACCGCTCGGAGAACCTGATGAGCACGTCCTTCGCCCGCGACTACCACATGCACGGCGAGATCGCGTCCACAAAGGACGGAAAGATCGTCGGGCTGCGGGTGAAGGTGCTCGCCGACCACGGCGCCTTCAACGGCACCGCGCAGCCGACCAAGTTCCCGGCCGGCTTCTTCCACATCTTCACCGGCTCGTACGACCTGCAGGCGGCGCACTGCGAGGTCACCGGCGTCTACACCAACAAGTGCCCGGGCGGCGTCGCGTACGCCTGCTCGTTCCGGGTCACCGAGGCCGCCTATCTGGTCGAGCGCATGGTCGACGTGCTCGCGTACGAGCTGAAGATGGACCCGGCCGAGCTGCGGATGAAGAACCTGCTGCGGGCCGAGCAGTTCCCGTACACCTCGCCGACCGGCTGGGAGTACGACTCCGGCGACTACCCGCGGGCGATGCGGCTGGCGATGGAACTCGCCGGCTACGACGAACTGCGCCGGGAGCAGGCAGCACTGCGCCGCCGCTGGGAGGCCGGCGACCGCGGCGAGCTGATGGGCATCGGGATCAGCTTCTTCACCGAGGGTGTCGGTGCCGGGCCGCGCAAGCACATGGACATCCTCGGCCTCGGCATGGCCGACGGCGCCGAACTGCGGGTACACCCGACCGGCAAGGCGGTGCTCCGGATCTCGGTGCAGACCCAGGGGCAGGGGCACGAGACCACGTTCGCCCAGATCGTCGCGGAGGAACTGGGGATACCGGTCGCCGATATCGACGTGGTGCACGGCGACACCGACCAGACCCCGTTCGGGCTGGGCACGTACGGCTCGCGGTCCACGCCGGTGTCCGGCGCGGCGGCGGCCATCGTGACCCGGAAGGTGCGGGACCGGGCCAGGATCGTGGCCGCCGCGATGCTGGAGGCGTCGCCGGACGACCTGCAGTGGGAGAAGGGCCGCTGGTTCGTGGCCGGCGACCCGGAGCAGGGCCGGACGATCCAGGAGATCGCGCTGGCCGCGCACTCCTCGCTGGAGCTGCCCGAGGGCGTCGAGGGCCACCTGGACGCGACCACCGTCTACAACCCGCCCAACCTCACCTACCCGTTCGGCGCGTACATCTGCGTGGTGGACGTGGATCCCGGTACCGGTCAGGTCAAGGTGCGCCGGTTCATCGCGGTGGACGACTGCGGGGTGCGGATCAACCCGATGATCGTGGAGGGGCAGATCCACGGCGGGCTGGCCGACGGCATCGGGATGGCGCTGATGGAGGTGATGGCCTTCGACGAGGAGGGCAACCACCTGGGTGCGTCCTTCATGGACTACCTGCTGCCGACCGCGGTGGAGTGCCCGTCCTGGGAGCTCGGTGCGACGGTCACGCCGTCGCCGCACCACCCGCTCGGCGCGAAGGGGGTCGGCGAGTCGGCCACCGTCGGCTCCCCCGCCGCGGTGGTGAACGCGGTGCTGGACGCGCTGCGGCCGTACAACGTGCGGCACGCGGATATGCCGCTCACCCCGGCCGCCGTCTGGCGGGCCATCCAGGGCAACCAGTTCCGGACAGACATGGCCATCCAATGAGCGCAGGGAGGCCGCGGCGGCGCGCCGGAGCGAACCGGGAAGCACAGTGAGCGCAGGGAGGCCGCGGCGGCGCCTGGACCGCAGCACCCCGCCAGCGAAGCTGCCGGGGTGCGGAGGGAAGGCGTCGGCTGTGCGGCCGACCGGAGCGAACCAGGAAGCACAATGAGCGCTGACCTGCTCCTGCGGGCCGATCAGCTGCGGTCCGGGCGGGTGCCGTTCGTGCTGGCTACGGTGGTCCGGGCCGAACGACCGACCAGCGCGAAGGCGGGCGACCGGGCGCTGGTGCTCGCCGACGGAACCCTGGAGGGTTTCGTCGGCGGCACCTGCGCCGAATCGACGGTCCGGCTGCAGGGCCTGCGGCTGCTGGACTCCGGCGAGTCGACGCTGTTGCGGATCACCCCGGACGGCGACGCCGAACCCTCCACAGTGGAGGGTCTGGTCACCGTCGGGAACCCGTGCCTGTCCGGCGGGACGCTGGAGATCTTCCTGGAGGCGATGCTGCCGGCGGTGCTGGTGCACGTCTTCGGGGACGCACCGGTGGCCCGGGCGCTGGCCGCGGTCGGCACCGCGATGGGTTACGACATGCGCGCCAGCACCGACCCGGCGGGCGCGATCCCACCGGACACCGCCGCGGTCGTGGTCGCCTCGCACGGCCGGGACGAGGAAGCCGTACTGACCGCGGCGCTGCGGGCCGAGGTGCCGTACGTGGCGCTGGTGGCCAGCCGGCGCCGCGGCGCGGCCGTGCTGGCCGGGCTCGACGTCACCGCGGAGCAGCGCGGCCGGGTGCACAGCCCGGCCGGGCTGGACATCGGCGCCCGCACCCCGGGCGAGGTGGCCACCTCGGTGCTGGCCGAACTGGTGGCCGGCCGGCCGCGGCTGACCGGCCCGCGGGTGCCCCGCGCGCTGCCGGCGGCCGAGGTGACCGAGGCGGTCGACCCGGTCTGCGGGATGACCGTGGCGATCGCGCCGGCCTCGCTGCGGCTCGAACACGCCGGCCACACCTGGTACTTCTGCGGCACCGGCTGCCAGCACGCCTTCGCCGCCGACCCGGCCAGCTACACCGCCCCCTGAACCCGGTCGCGCCCGGCCGTAGCCCGGCCGGGCGCGGCCGATCTTCCTGGCCAGCCGGGCCGGAGCACGGCCGATCTCCCTGGCCAGCCCAGCCGCAGCGCGGCCAGCCCGGCCGCAGCGCGGCCATCTCGCTGGCTAGCCGGGGCGCAGCGCGAGGTCGAAGGTGGCGTGCCAGGTTCCGGCGGCGTCCGGCTTCGGGTCGAGCACGAGTTCCGGCTTGACCGAGCCGATCGTGTCGTCGTGCAGCCAGGGATCGTTGGCGTAGTAGGCCATCGTGGTGAGCGTGGCGTGGCCGGGCGCGGTCACCTTGAGGTGGGTGTGCGACGGGCGCCACGGGTGCCGGCCGAGCAGCGCCAGCAGCCGGCCGACCGGGCCGCCGGTCGGCACCTGGTAGGCCAGCGGCTTCACCGTGGTCACCGCGTACCGGCCGGCGCTGTCGGCGACCACGATGCCGCGCAGGTGCCACTCCGGCAGGTTCGCGTCCTCCTGGTCGTAGTGGCCTGCCGAGTTGGTCTGCCAGAGGTCCAGCTCGGCGCCGGGCAGCGGCGCGCCGCTGCCCGCGTCGGTGATCGTCCCGGTCAGCAGCAGCAGGTCACCCGGCTCCCCCGGCGGTGCCAGCACGGCGGGCGAGGCGAACCGCGGCGCGCCCGGACGCCAGAACGGACCCTCCACATTGGACGCCGTGCCGGCCTGCCCGGCGGCGTCCCGGCGCTCGGCGAACGTGGACAGCCCGAGCACGTCGGACAGCAGCACCATCTCACCGGCCGCGCCCACCTCGTTCAGGTAGTGCAGCACGCCGAACAGCTCCGGGTAGCTGATCTGTTCGGCCTCGATCAGCGCCTGCGCGGCGGCCAGCGCCCGGGGCAGCACCGCCGGCAACCGGCCGGCGGTGCCACCGTCCACTGTGGTCATGCTCGCCCTCCGGTCAGCGCGCGCGGCGGGCCCGGCGGCGCAGCACCGAACGGGCGACGAGCAGCGCGACCACGCCGATCAGCTGACCGCCGAGGATCACCCGGGTCTGGTCGAAGGCCGGCTGCCAGGTCACCGCGCCGTCCTTGATCACGAAGACGCCGGCCGGGGTGACCCGCAGCCCGAAGCCGCCGCCGGAGCCCTGCTCGTTGGAGTCACCGGTCCGGCCGCCCTCACCGCCACCGCCGCCGCCGACGATCCGGGCCACCGGGATGACCAGGGCGCCGTCCCGCTCGATCGGATCGCCGAACGCTCGCCGCACGGTCGCGGCCTCCGCCAGCCGGTCCACCAACTGCGGTCCCTCCGACATGCCTGCCTCCTCGTTGACGCTCCGGGTCGCCCCCAGCATTCCTGATCGCCGGCAAGCCCGTCCGGTCGACCGTCGCGGCCGAACCCGGAACGGTCGTATGCTCGGCCGAACAGCCCAATCCGCTACAACAACTCCAGTACCAGACATTTCGCTGGTCCACCAGGAGGCCACCGTGGGTGTCCGCGACATCCCCCGCAGCACGCTGCCGCTGGACCAGCTGACCCAGTTGACCCGGCCGGTGCCGGTGTGCTGGCACGAGCCGGACGACGACGGCGGTTTCTGGGTGGCCACCCGGCACGCCGACGTGCTGGCCGTCGCGATGGCGCCGCAGACCTTCTCCTCGCTGCGGAACACCCAGATGCTGCGCAGCTGGTTGCTCGACCCGCCGACGCTGGAAGCGCAGAAGCTGACGATGCTCAACCAGGATCCGCCGGCGCACACCAAGCTGCGGGCGATCGTGCAGCGCGCGTTCACGGTCCGGGCGATCGAGGGGATGCGCGAGCGGCTGGCCGGCTACGTCCGGGACATCGTGCGCCACGCACTGGACCGTGGCGAGGGCGACTTCGTCGCCGACATCGCCGCCGAACTGCCACTGCTGGCGATCACCGAACTGCTCGGCGTCCCGCCGGAGGACCGCAAGCGGATCTTCGAGTGGACCGAGCAGATGATCCGGTTCGAGGATCCGGCCTACGCCGAGTCCGGCATGGCGGCCGGCGAGGAGGCCTTCCGGTACGCCAACGAGCTGGCCGTCAGCCGCAAGGCCGAGCCGACCGGGGACGTGGTCAGCCGGCTGGTGCACGCCGACATCGGCGGCGAGGGCCTGACCGAGCTCGAGTTCGACCTGTTCTTCACGCTGCTGATAGTCGCCGGCACCGAGACCACCCGGCACGCGATCAGCCACGGCATCATGGCCTTCCTGGCCAACCCCGAGCAGTGGCAGCTCTACCGGGCGGAGCGACCGCGGACCACCGCGGACGAGGTCATCCGCTGGGCCACCCCGGCGCTGTCCTACCAGCGGACCGCCGTGGTCGATGCCGAGCTGGGCGGCCAGCCGATCAGCGCGGGCGAGCGGGTCGGGGTGTTCCTGCGGCCGGCCAACCGCGACCCGGCCGTCTTCACCGACCCGGACCGGTTCGACATCCGCCGCGACCCCAACCCGCATGTCAGCTTCGGCCGCGGCCCGCACTTCTGCCTCGGCGCCACCCTGGCCCGGGTCGAGCTGGACGTGACTCTTGCCGCTGTCGCCGACCTGATGCCCGACCTCGAGCTGGCCGGCGAGCCACGCTGGCTGAACTCCACCATTGTCAACGGCGTCGCCGGACTCCCGATGCGCTACCGCAACTGACAACCATCCACTCCGGACAGTCCATCGTGGACTGTCCGATCTGGACGGTAGTGGTCCCGAACGGCCGGAGCCGCCGGACAGTGGACGGCCGAGCTTCCAGCCGGCGGCTGGCCGGGACGGCCGGACGCGATCAGGCCGGGACGGCCGAGCTTTCCGGCCGACGGCTGGGACGGCCGGACAGCGATCAGGCCGGGACGGCCGGGTTGAGCGAGTCGAGCAGGCCGGGGATGCCCGGGCCGACGTACCACTCCAGCCCGTAGGTCTCGGCGAAGCCACGGCGGCGCAGCGCGGCCCGGTCGATCTGGCTGGCGTGCGCGGCCATCGCGGCCCGCTTCGCGGCCAGGTCGGCCGCGTCGGCGGCGACCACGGTGGTCACCTCGTCCCGGTGCCGGCCCAGCCGCGGCGCGGCCGGCCGGCCGGACTGCTCACCGGCGGGCCGGGGCAGCCCGGCGGCGGCCCGGCCGACCAGGTGCCGACCGCCGATCCGGTCCCGGTCGACGGTGGCCTGGTAGCCGGCGATGCCGGCATGACCGGCGGCGGCCACGCCGATCCGGTGCACGGCGAGGTGGTCCGGGTGCGGGTAGATGCCGCCCGGGTCGTAGTGCACCAGCGCTTCGGCACCCTCGGCCGCGCACAGCCGGGCCAGGTTGCGGGCCAGCGCCGGGACGTCGGCCCGGGCCAGCGCGTCCGGGTGGCCGTTGTCCGGCCAGCCGGGCATGCCCGAGTCGCGCCGGCCGAGCAGCACCAGCCGGGCCACCCCGAGCAGCGCGCAGGCCTGCTCCAGTTCGGTCCGGCGCACGTCGGCCAGCGCCTGCCCGGACCGCAGCGGCCGCAGCGCCGGCCCGAGGTCGCCGCCGGTCGCGGTGACCAGCACCACCCGGGCGCCGCGCCGGGCCAGCCGGTGCATGGTGGCCGCGGTGAAGATCGCCTCGTCGTCCGGGTGCGCGTGCAGGAACACCACGCACCGCCCGCGCAGCGAGTGGTCCGCACCCGGGTCCCGAGCCGGGCGGACCGGCTCGGCGGTCAGGCGACCGGGCCGGCTGATGGTCGGGGCGGGCGCCTGCGCGGCGCCGGGGAACGGTGGCATCGAGGACTCGCTCGCTGGGGGCAGGGTCGGCCAGGGACGCGGCACGGTACGGGCCCACAGCAGGACGCCCGGGACAGAGCGGGCGTACCAGCGGGACTACCCGGTGCCGGCTACAGGGCCGGCTGGCTCGGGAGCCGTACCGGGGTCAGCGACAGCGCTGGTCGAAGTGGTGCGCGCGGCGGCGCACCCAGCCGCAGTCGGCCGCGCGCACCGCCGGAGCGGCGATCGGGGCAGGCCGGGCGGACATAGGAAAGATCGTGACACACATGTCAAGGTGGCGCAGCAGGACCGACCGGACCGGGCCCGTTCGGACAATCGGCCGGCCCGTTCGGGCGTTGACAGCTTCGAACATATGTTCGAGGATCTCCACATGACGACGGCCGCCCCGGAACGCTCCGGCGCCGCGCGGGAGACTCGGCGGGAGGCTCGACCGCGCGGCGCCGGAGACCCACTGGAGCGGGCCCTGCTGCCGGTGCTGCCGGCCCTGGCCCCGCTGTTCCCGGACGGTGCGCTGCGCCGCGGTTCCACCGTGGCGGTCGACGGGTCCGCCGCGCTGCTGATCGCCGTGCTGGCCGGCCCGTCGCTGGCCGGGTCGTGGTGCGCGGTGCTGGGCGTGCCGACGCTCGGGTTGGTCGCCGCGGCCGGGGCCGGGGTCGCGGTCGACCGGCTGGCGCTGGTCCCGGCGCCGGGGCCGGCCTGGCCGAGCGTCACCGCCGCCCTGCTGGACGCAGTGGATCTGGTCGTGGTGGCGCCCGGGGCCAGGGTCCGGGCGGGCGACGCGCGGCGGTTGGCGGCCCGGGCCCGGCAGCGTGGCTCGGTGCTGGTGCCGTACGGGGTGCCGGCCGGCGGCTGGGAGGGCGCCGACCTGCGGCTGTCGGTGGCCGAGGCGCAGTGGAGCGGGCTCGGTGCCGGTTGGGGCCACCTGCGGGCCCGGCAGGTGCTGCTGCACAGCGACGGGCGCGGCTCGGCGGCCCGGCCGCGGCGGGCCCAGGTCTGGCTGCCGGCGGCCGGCGGCCGGGTGGAGCCGGCCGCCGCGGTGGTCCCGATCCCGGTCCGCCGGGCGCCGGCCGGGCAGCCACCGGGTCGCCGGCCGCCGCCCGGGGAGCCGCTCTGATGGCGCGCCGGACGGTCGTGCTCTGGTGCCCTGACTGGCCGGTGATCAGCGCCGCCGGTGCGGCAGGCCTGTCCCCCACCGCCCCGATCGCGGTGATCTGGGCCAACCGGGTGGTGGCCTGCTCGGCGGCCGCCCGGGCGGAGGGGGTGCGCCGCGGGCTGCGCCGGCGCGAGGCGCAGGGCCGCTGCCCCGACCTGGTCGTGCTGCGGCACGATCCGGTCCGGGACGCGCGCGCTTTCGAGCCGGTGGTGGCCGCGGTCGAGGAGCTGGCGCCCGGGGTGGAGGTGATCCGGCCGGGGCTGTGCGCGGTGGCCGCCCGCGGCCCGGCCCGCTACTTCGGTGGTGACCGGGCGGCGGCCGCCCGGCTGGTCCGAGCAGGTCGCCGCCAGCACCCGGGTGGACGAGCCAGGTCGGGGTCGCCGACGGCCGGTTCGCCGCCGGGCTGGCCGCCCGGCAGGCCGAGATCGTGCCGCGCGGCGGGACCCGGGCGTTCCTGGCCCCGTTCCCGGTCGACACGCTGGACTGGCCGGAGCTGGCCGACCTGCTGCGCCGGCTCGGGCTGCGTACCCTGGGCGACTTCGCCGGCGCTGCCCGCCGCGCGACGTGCTGGCCCGGTTCGGTCCGGACGGGGCCCGCGCGCACCGGCTGGCCCGCGGGCCAGGACGAGCGCCCGCTGGCGGCCCGGGTGCCCGCCGCCGGAGCTGGCCGTGCACGGTCGAGTTCGACCCGCCGGTCGACCGGGTCGACACCGCCGCCTTCGCCGCCCGGGCGCTGGCCGAGCAGGCTGCACGACGGGCTGTCCGGCGCGGGCTGGCCTGCACCCGGCTGGCGATCGAGGCGCAGACCGAGCACGGCGAGGAGCTGCACCGGGTCTGGCGGCACGAGGGGCTGCTGACCCCGGCCGCGATCGCCGACCGGGTGCGCTGGCAGCTCGACGGCTGGCTGACCCGGGCCGCCACCGGGGAGGCGGAGCGGCCGACCGCCGGGATCATGCTGCTGCGGCTGGTGCCGGACGAGGTGATCCGGCACAGCGGGCTGCAGCTCGGGCTGTGGGGCGAGCCTCGGCGACGCCGGCGAGCGGGCCAGCCGGGCGCTGGCCCGGGTGCAGGGCATGCTCGGCGCGCGACGCGGTGCTCACCGCGGTGCTCGGCGGCGGGCGTGACCCGGACGAGCAGGTCCGGCTGGTGCCCTGGGGCGACGAGCGGGTGCCGGCCCGGCCGGCGGATCCGCCCTGGCCCGGGCAGGTCCCGGCGCCGGCGCCGGCCACCGTGCTGGCCGACCCGGTACCGGTCGAGGTGCTGGCCGCCGACGGCGGCCCGGTCGGCGTCACCGGCCGGTACGCGGTCACCGCCGAGCCGGCCCGGTTCGCCGCCCCGGGCCGGCCGGCCACCGCGCTGCTGGCCTGGGCCGGGCCGTGGCCGGTGGACGAGCGCTGGTGGGACCCGGCCGCGGCCCGCCGCCGGGCCCGGTTCCAGCTGCTCGGCGCCGACGGCGACCGCCTGGCTGGTCGCCCTGGAGGCCGGCCGCTGGTGGGCCGAAGGGGTGTACGACTGATGGGCTGGAGCAATCCGCCGATGCCGTGGTCGGAGCTGGAGCGGCGGCTGTCCGGGCGCCGGCCCGAGCGGGCCGCCGTACCCGGGCGACGGCGGCGACAGCCCGGCCTGGTCCCGGCACCGGGCGGCGTACGAGCCGCCGCCCTCCCCGGCCCGACCGGTAGCCGGCCGGAGCCGGTCGACCCCGACCCGGTGCCGTACGCCGAGCTGCACTGCCACTCCAACTTCAGCTTCCTCGACGGGGCCAGCCACCCGGAGGAGCTGGCCGAGGAGGCGGCCCGGCTGGGCCTGACCGCGCTGGCGCTCACCGACCACGACGGCTTCTACGGCGTGGTCCGGTTCGCCGAGGCGGCCAAGGAGCTGCAGGCTGCCCACCATCTTCGGCGCCGAGCTGTCGCTCGGCCTGGCCGGCCCGCAGAACGGCGTGGCCGACCCGGTGGGCGCGCACCTGCTGGTGCTGGCCCGCGGCCCGGACGGGTACGCGCCGGCTCAGCACGGTGATCAGCGCCGGCGCAGCTGCGCGGCGAGCGAGAAGGGCCGCCCGGTCTACGACCTGGACGAGCTCGGCCGGGCGCACGGCGGCTCACTGGCTGGTGCTCACCGGCTGCCGCAAGGGCGCGGTGCCGGCAGGCGCTGGCCGGCGACGGGCCCGCCGCCGCGGCCCGCGAGCTGGACCGGCTGGCCGAGCTGTTCGGGCCGGACAACGTCGTGGTGGAGCTGACCGACCACGGCGACCCGCTCGACGCCGACCGCAACGACGCGCTGGCCGCGCTGGCCGAGCGCGGCGGGCTGCGGCCTGGTCGCCACCAACAACGTGCACTACGCGAGCCCGGCCCGGCGCCGGCTGGCCACCGCGCTGGCCGCCGTCCGGGCCCGGCGCAGCCTGGACGAGATCGACGGCTGGCTGCCCGCGGCGGGCACCGCCCACCTGCGCGTCGGCGCGGAGATGGCGGCCCGGTTCGCCCGCTGACCCGGCGCGGTCGCGGCTGGCCGCCGAGCTGGGCGAGGAGCTGCGCCTTCGACCTGCAGCTGGTCGCGCCGCAGCTGCCCGACTGGGGCGTCCCAGCCGGGCACACCGAGATGAGCTGGCTGCGCGAGCTGACCATGGACGGCGCGTGCGCAGCGGTACGGGCCGCCGGAGGCCGAGCGGGTTCCCGGGGCGTACGCAGCAGATCGACGCACGAGCTGGACATGATCGAGCAGCTCGGCTTCCCGGGCTACTTCCTGGTCGTCTACGACATCGTCGAGTTCTGCCGGGAGAAGAACATCCTCTGCCAGGGCCGCGGCTCGGCCGCCAACTCGGCGGTCTGCTACGCGCTGCGGCATCACCACCGTGGACGCGGTCGACGTACGAGCTGCTGTTCGAGCGGTTCCTCGCCCCGGAGCGGGACGGCCCGCCCGACATCGACGTGGACATCGAGTCCGACCGGCGGGAGGAGGTGATCCAGCACGTCTACGACACGTACGGCCGGCAGCACGCCGCCCAGGTCGCCAACGTCATCTCCTACCGGCCGCGGTCGGCGGTGCGCGACATGGCCAAGGCGTTCGGCTACTCCCCCGGCCAGCAGGACGCCTGGCGCAAGCAGATCGAGCGGCGCTGGCGGCGGCGGTCTCGACGACGACCGTCGACCACGACATCCCGGCCGAGGTGGTCGAGCTCGCCGACGAGCTGCAGCACTTCCCGCGGCACCTGGGCATCCACTCCGGCGGCATGGTGATCTGCGACCGGCCGGTGATCGAGGTGTGCCCGGTGGAGTGGGCCCGGATGGCCAACCGCACCGTCCTGCAGTGGGACAAGGACGACTGCGCCGCCGTCGGCCTGGTCAAGTTCGACCTGCTCGGGCTCGGCATGCTGTCCGCGCTGCACTACGCGCTCGACCTGATCCGCGACCACCAGGGGCAGGTGGTCGACCTGGCCACCATGCCCGCCGGACGACCCGGCCGGTCTACGACATGCTCTGCCGCGCCGACTCGGTCGGGGTGTTCCAGGTGGAGAGCCGGGCCCAGATGGCCACGCTGCCCCGGCTGAAGCCGCGGAAGTTCTACGACCTGGTGGTCGAGGTGGCGCTGATCCGGCCCGGCCCGATCCAGGGCGGCTCGGTGCACCCGTTCATCCGCCGCCGGAACAGGGCTGGAGCCGGTCGACGTACGCCGCACCCGCTGATGGAGCAGCCGCTGAGCGGACGCTGGGCGTGCCGCTGTTCCAGGAGCAGCTGATGCAGATGGCGATCGACGTGGCCGGCTGCTCGGCCGGCCGAGGCCGACCAGCTGCGCCGGGCGATGGGCTCGAAGCGGTCGACCGAGAAGATGGCCGAGCTGCGCGACCGGCTGTACGCCGGGATGGCCGCGAACGGGATCACCGGTGAACTCGCCGACGAGATCTACGTCAAGCTCGCCGCGTTCGCCAACTTCGGCTTCCCGGAGAGCCACGCGATCAGCTTCGCCTACCTGGTCTACGCCAGCGCGTTGCTGAAGCGCACTACCCGGCCGCGTTCTGCGCGGCGCTGCTCAACGCGCCAGCCGATGGGCTTCTACTCGCCGCAGACGCTGGTCGCCGACGCCCGCCGGCACGGCGTGATGGTCCGCGGCCCGGATCTCAACGCGTCCGCGGCCAAGGCGGTGCTGGAGACAGGAGACCCGGCCAGCGCCGGCGGGCTACGCGGTCCGGATGGGGCTGTCCTACGTCCGGCTGCTCGGCGATGACCTGGCCGAGGACGAGGTCGCCGCCGGCCGGCCGTACGCCGACCTGACCGACCTCGTCCGCCGGGCCGAGCTGACCACCGCGCAGCTGGAGGCGCTGGCCACCGCCGGCGCGTTCGACTGTCTCGGGCTGTCCCGCCGGGAGGCGCTGTGGGCCGCCGGCGCGGTCGCCCAGGAACGGCCCGACCGGCTCGCCGGCCTGGTGGTCGGCGCCGACGCGCCGGCGCTGCCCGGGATGTCCGGCGAGGAACAGGCGATGGCCGACCTGTGGGCCACCGGCGTCTCCCCGAGCAGCTACCCGACCCAGTTCGTCCGGGCCGAGCTGGACCAGCGCGGGGTGCGGCCGGCGACGCGGCTGGCCGAGGTGCAATCCGGCGGCCGGGTCCTGGTCGGCCGGCGTGGTCACCCACCGGCAGCGGCCGGCGACCGCGAGCGGCATCACCTTCCTCAACCTGGAGGACGAGACCGGGATGGTGAACGTGATCTGCCGGCGGGACGTCTGGTCCCGGCACCGCCGGGTGGCCCGGGAGTCGGCCGCCCTGGTCATCCACGGCGTGCTGGAACGCTCGGACGGGGTGACCAACATCGTCGCCGAACGGATGGAGCCCCTCGTGTTAGCCGTCCGCAAGACCTCCCGGGACTTCCGATGAGCCGGGCCCCCATGCGCTGGCGGCAGGCCGACGAGGCGCCGCCGGACGGGCAGGGCAGCCTGTTCTCCTCGGACGAGCTGGTCACCACCGAGCGCGGCACCGGGCGGCTGTCCGGCATGGAGTTCATGCACGTGCACGCCCGGCGGATCATCAACGAGGTGCCGGCGGCGTCCCGGATGCCGTTCCGGTTCACCATCAACGCCTACCGCGGCTGCAGCCACGCCTGCACGTACTGCTTCGCCCGGCCCACCCACGAGTATCTGGGGCTGGACATCGGCGCCGACTTCGAGCGCCGGCTGGTGGTGAAGGTGAACGCGGTCGACCGGCTGCGGGCCGAACTGCGCAGCCCGCGCTGGGCCGGCGACCACATCGCGATGGGCACCAACACCGACCCGTACCAGCGCTGCGAGGGCAAGTACCGGCTGACCCGCGGGCTGATCGAGGCGCTCGGCGCGGCGGCCAACCCGTTCTCGATCCTGACCAAGTCCGCCCTGGTGCTGCGTGATCTGGACGTGCTGACCGTGGCCGCCAGCCGGGCCGAGGTGCGGGTGAACCTGTCCATCGGCACGCTGGACGAGCAGGTCTGGCGGGCCACCGAGCCGGGCACGCCACACCCGCTGCGCCGGGTGGCCGCGGTCCGCCAGTTGAACGAGGCCGGCATCCGCACCGGCGTCCTGGTCGCGCCGGTGCTGCCTGGCGTCTCCGACTCGCCGGCCCAGTTGGAGGCGGTGGTGGCCGCCTGCGTCGAGGCCGGTGCCAGCTCGATCTCCGCGATCTACCTGCACCTGCGCCCGGGTGTGCGGGAACACTTCCTGGGCTGGTTGCGATCCCACGATCCCGCGCTGGCCGACGACTACCACCGCCGGTACCAGCGCGCCTACCTCCCCGACAGCGAGCAGAAGATGCTCACCATCCGGGTCCGCGCCCTGGTCGAGCGCGCCGGCGCCCGCTACCTCCCGCCGTCCGCGAGCCGGTCCGCATGACCGGCCCGTGGTCCGGCGGCCCGGCCCGCACGATCCTCAGCCGGGGACGACGAGGTCGGCGCGGTCGCGGCCGGCGCGGATCAGCGCGGCGTTGCGCTCGTCACTGCCGAGGGCCCAGTCGCGGGCCGCCGCCACGGTCTTGCCGAATTCGACGTGCCGGCGGATCAGCCGCTCGATCCGGGTCGGCTCGTCCGGTTCGAGGAACCAGACCTCGTCCAGCAGCGACCGCACCGGCGCCCACGGGCCGGTGTCCACCAGCAGGTAGTTGCCCTCGGTGACCACCAGCGGCACGTCCCGCGGCACCGGGATCGCCCCGGCGATCGGCTCCTCTATCTCACGCCGGAACGCCGGCGCGTAGACCACGTCCTCGGCCGGGTCGCGCAGCCGGCGCAGCAGCGCGACGTATCCGGCGGCGTCGAAGGTGTCCGCGGCGCCCTTGCGATCCCGCCGGCCGAGCCGGAGCAGTTCGACGTTGGCCAGGTGGAAGCCGTCCATCGGCGCGGCCACCGCGCCCGGCGCCAGCGCCTGCACCAGCCGGTCGGCCAGCCAGGACTTGCCCGCGCCCGGTGCCCCGGTCAGCCCGAGGATCCGCCGCTGTCCTGGCACGCACAGCCCCCGGGCCCGCCGGACAAGCTCGTCCGGCACCGCCTCGCCAGCACCACTCGCCGGCCCGCTCGTCATGCCGCCCCCGGCACCGAGCCAGCGTGACAGACGCCACCCGCCCTCCGGGCCCGGCCTGGGGCCCGGCCCGACGCCGAAGCCCAGCCCGAGGCCGAAGCCCAGCCCGAGACCGAAGCCCAGCCTGGGGCCCAGCCCGGGGACGGGGACGGGGACGGGGACGGGGACGGGGACGGAAAACTGTCAGACATCGCCGGCATTATCGCCCCGTCGAGTGAGCAGGTCCGACCAGGAGGCGAGATGACCAGGCACTTCACGATCGTGCCAGCGGGTGAGTTCAGGCTGGCCGAGTCCGGCCGGCTCGGCTTCGGCCAGCGGCTGGCGCCGATGTGGGACGGCGTCATGCGGCTCGCCTTCTGCGTCGACGGGTACCGGGAGCAGGTCGGCGTGGAGGTCCGGCAGGACGCGGCCGGCCGGGTGCGGTGCACCGTGCACGGCACGGCCGACCTGGCCGCGGTGCGCCGGCAGGTCGCCCGCTGCCTATCGCTCGATCACGACGGCACCGGGTTCGGCGCGGTCGGCCAGCGGGATCCGGTGATCGGCCGGCTGCAGTCGGCGGCGCCCGGGCTGCGGCCGCCGCTGTTCTACTCGCCGTACGAGGCGGCGGTCTGGGCCGTGCTCGCCGCGCGGCGGTCGGCCCGGCTGATGGCCGAGGTGCGGCGCCGGCTGAGCGAGGCGTACGGCACGACGTTCGAGCTGGCCGGCCTGCCGGTCGCCGCGCTGCCGACGCCGGCACAGTTGCTCACCGTGGCCGGGTTTCCCGGCCTCTCCCCGCAGAAGATCGACTGGCTGCACGGTATCGCCCGGGCCGCGCTGGCCGGGCGGCTCGACGCGGCCACCCTGCAGGCCATGGAGCCGGGCGCCGCGATGGCACAACTGCGCACGATCAAGGGCATCGGGCCGTTCTACAGCTCGCTGATCGTGATCCGTGGCACCGGCCTGGCCGACGTCCTCCCGGTCAACGAGCCACGCTTGCTCGCCCTGGTCACCGACCTGTACGGGCTGCCCGGGGCACCCACCGAGGCGGAGTTCCAGGCACTCGCGGAGCCGTGGCGGCCGTTCCGCACCTGGGCCGCCGTCCTGATCCGCGCCGCCGCCGACCGGCTGGACCCCGCCGACGCCGCCTAGCCCGACCCGCAGGGGCCCTGGTCCGCAGGGGCCCCGGCCCACGGGCCCCGACCCACAGGGGCCCGTGCCCACAGGGGCCCGTGCCCACAGGCCCCGACCCACAGGCCCCGACCCACGGGCTTCGACCCACGGGCTCCGGCGGCCCTCGGACCTGCCGGCCCGACCCGCCGGCCCGGACCCAGATCCCGGACCCGGACCCGGACCCACCGGCCCCGGGCCAGCAGGCCCGGACCGCAGGCCGAGGCCTGCAGGCCCGGGCCAGCAGGCGGCCCGGAGCGGCAGCAAGGCCGGGAACGAGCGGGAAGCTCATGCCGGCGGCCCGTATGTCTGCGTCAGTGGCCGATGTCCTGGGTGCCTGGCTCGACGAGAGCGCTCTCGTAGGCGAAGACGACGATCTGGGTGCGGTCCCGGAGGCCGAGTTTGGTGAGGATGCTGGAGACGTGTGACTTGACGGTGGCCGGGCCGATGTGGAGCTGTTGGGCGATCTCGGTGTTGGTGTCGCCGCGGGCGGCGGCGATGACGATGTCCCGTTCGCGTTCGGTGAGTCGGTGCAGGCGGTCGGCGACCGCGGTGTTGACGGTGGGGCGCTCGGCGAAGCGGCTGATCAGGCGGCGGGTGATCGAGGGGGCGATGAGCGCGCCGCCATCGGCGATGGTGCGGACGGCGCTGGCGAGCTGGTGCGGTGGGATGTCTTTCAGGACGAAGCCGCTGGCACCCGCACGTAGCGCTTGGTAGACGTATTCGTCGGGGTCGAAGGTGGTGAGGATCAGGATCCGGACCGGCCAGTCGGCGTCCCGCAGGATGCGTGCGGTTGCTTCGAGGCCGTCGAGTTCCGGCATCCGGATGTCCATCAGGATGACGTCTGGATGGTGCCGGTGTGCGGCCTCGATCGCTTCGATTCCGGTGCCGGCCTCAGCCACGACATCGATGTCGGGATGGGTCCGCAGGATCATGGTGAAGCCGCCGCGGACCAGCGCCTGGTCGTCGGCGACGACGACAGTGATATTCATGCCGGCTCCGCCCCGGTGGCTGTGCCGGGTGCAGCAGGCGCAGCGTGGTCGGCGTTCGGACCCGGCCCGAGACTCCGGGCGCGCTGTGACATTGAATCGCTCGCACGCTCGCTCATGCGGGATCTCCGGCCAGCGGGAAGCGGGCGAGGACCCGGAAACCGCCGTCGGGACGTGGGCCGGTTTCGAGGCTGCCGCCGAGCAGGCTCACCCGCTCTCGCATGCCGACGATCCCGTGGCCGGCGGGCTGTGGGCGGGGCGATCCCGGTTGGGCGTGGTCGACGACCTCGATGGTGATGTCCGCTCCGTCTTCGCGTAGGTGTACTTCGGTGCGGGTGCCGGATCCGCCGTGTTTCAGCACGTTGGTGAGCGCTTCCTGGATGATGCGGTAGGCCGACAGCTGCACCCGGGTGGGTAGCGGGGTCCGCAGGCTGTCGGTGACCTCGATGTCCAGCCCTGCTGTGCTGACCTGTGCGATGAGTTGGGGAAGGTCGGCGAGTCCGGGTTGGGGGCCGAGGCCGCCTCGTTCGGTCTCGGGGCGCAGCACGCCCAGCAGGTGCCGCAGCTCGTCCAGCGCCTGGCGGCCGGCCTGCTCGACCGCGGCCATCGCCTGGCGGGCGCCTTCCGGATCCACGGTCGCGACGGCCTGGGCCGCCCCGGCCTGCACCGTCATCATGCTCACCTGGTGGGCGACCACGTCGTGGAGTTCGCGGGCGATGTGGGTGCGCTCCTCGGCGACGATCCGGCGCGCCTCGGCCGCCTGCTGGCGCCGCCGCTGGACGGCGCGCTCCTCGCGTAGCCGCAGGCCCCGGCCGGTATACCAGACAACGAACATGACCACGGCGCCGAAGTCGGTCTCCGCCCACGGGGTGGACAGGACGAGGCCGTCGATGGTGAGCACAGCGATCGCCGCGGCCAGGGCGGCCAGACCCGCCCGGCTGGTTGCCGCGTACCGGCCCACGCTGTAGAGCGCGAACAGCGTGATCAGGCCCAGGTCGAAGTGGGCCGGCAGGACGAGCGCCCAGCCGGCGACGGCCAGGCCGAGGGTCGCGACCGGCGTCCGGCGACGCAGGTACATCCCGGCGGCACCGGCGGCGTAGACCACCAGGACGACCAGCGGGACGTCGGTGATCGACCGGACCACCAGCGAATCATCGGGGCCATCCGTCACGAACACCGTGGTCAGCAGCAGCACGGCCGCGAGCACCGCGTCGGCGGCCCGCGGCCAGCGCGCGAACGGGCGGAAGGTGCGGAACGACAGCGCCGGCCGGTTCATCATCCCTCCACCCAGACGTCACTGCCTCAGCCCGGTCGCTGAGATGTCGCGACCCAGACGGTAGGCCAGTGCACGCAGCGCCGTCATCCGCTGCACAGCGGGGACCGCCTCCATCGCTGGGCGGAGGGCCGCGCACGGTCCCCCCGCCCGGCGCCGGAGGGGCCGGCCCGTCTGGCGCCGGGAGACGGCGCCCGGTGGTGCCGCCGACGATGACGGCCATGAACTCCTTCACCCGGCGCCTCGGCGCGGCCAGCGCCCGCAGGCCGTGGATCACGATCGCCGCCTGGGCGGTCGGCGCCGCGATCCTCGTCGTGCTGGCCGGCACGGTCGGCGGCTCGTTCGCCGACGATTTCGTCGCCCCCGGCAGCCAGAGCGAGCGGGCGATGCAGCTGCTTGAGGAGCGGTTCCCGGACGCCGCCGGCGGTACCGCCCTGGCGGTGTTCGCCGCGCCGGACGGCCAGCGCCTGGAACAGCGCCGGACCGCCATCGACGCCGCGGTCGCGCGGATCGCGGCCACCGGGCACGTCACCGCGGTGGCGAGCCCGTTCGCCGCGGGCACCGTCTCATCCGACGGTCGCATCGGCTACGCCGAGATCGCCTTCGACGCGCCGGCGACGCGGCTCGGCCGGGGGCCCTTCGACGCGATCGACGGCGCGATGGAGCCGGCCCGGCGAGCGGGCGTGACGGCGGAACTCGGCGGCGACGCGGCGTACATCAACGCCGAGACCCCGACCTCGGGCGCGGAGGCCGCCGGGCTGCTGGCCGCGCTGATCGTGCTGCTCGTGGCTTTCGGGACGGTCGTGGCCGCTCTGGTCCCGATCGTGCTCGCGTTGCTCGTGGTCGCCGCCGGCTTCGGCGGCATCGCGCTGCTGGCCAACGCGATGGACGTCTCGGCCGCCGCGCCGACCATCGCCGCGATGATCGGACTCGGCGTCGGCATCGACTATGCCCTGTTCATCACGGCCCGCTACCGCGAAAACCGCGCGGCCGGCCAGGACAACACCACCGCGCTGGCCGACGCCATGGGTTCGGCCGGCACCGCCGTCCTGTACGCCGGCGGGACCATCATCGTGGCGATGGCCGCGCTCGCGCTGACCGGCCTGGGCTTTCTGGTCTCGATCGGGCTCAGCACCGCGCTGGTCGTGCTCGGCGCCGCCACCGCTGCCCTGACACTTCTTCCCGCCCTGCTCCGCCTGCTCGGTGACCGCATCGACCGTGGCCGGCTCCCACTGCGCCGGCGGCATGCGCCCAGCACCGCCTGGTGGAGTCTGGCCCACCACGTCTGCAGGAGGCCATGGCCCTACCTCCTCGCGGCCACGGCGCTCCTGCTCGCGCTGACCGCCCCGGCGCTGGGGATGCGGACCGGCTTCCCCGACGCCGGCGAAGACTCGGCGAGCACCAGCCACCGGCGCGCCTACGACCTGCTGGCCGACGGCTTCGGCCCGGGAGTCAACGGCCCGCTGCTGCTGGTCGTGGACCTGCGTAGCCCCGGCGCCGCTGCCGGCGACATCGCCGCGCTGTCCCAGCGGGTGGCCGACGACCCCGGCATCGCCTCGGTCGGCGAACCTCAGGCGTCCCCCGCCACGGACACGATCGTCCTGCGCCTGGTCGCCAGCACCGCACCTGCCGACGCCGCGACCTCCCGGACGCTCGACCGCATCCGCGG
Source organism: uncultured Actinomycetota bacterium (assembly GCA_963714145.1). Lineage (GTDB taxonomy): Bacteria > Actinomycetota > Actinomycetes > Mycobacteriales > CADCTP01 > JBBWZH01. The sequence goes on from OY970235.1 coordinate 3,630,283, forward strand.
GCTGCTCCCCGCCAACGTCTACGTCTCCGGCCTGACCGCCATGACCGACGACCTCAGCCGGCATCTCGCGCACACCCTGCCGATCTTCATCGCCGCGATCCTCACCGCGTCATTCCTCCTGCTCATGCTGGTGTTCCGGTCCATCCTGGTGCCGCTCAAGGCAGTGCTGATGAACCTGTTGTCGATCGGCAGCGCCTACGGCGTGGTGGTTGCCGTGTTCCAGTGGGGATGGCTCAAGGGCCTGTTCGGCCTGGAGGAGTCACTCGCCATCGCCTCCCCGCTTCCGACCATCTTCTTCGCCGTGCTCTTCGGCCTCTCCATGGACTACGAGGTATTCCTGCTCTCCCGCATCCGCGACGCCTACCACACCAGCGGCGACAACGTCGACTCGATCGCCCGCGGCATCGCCGCCACCGGGCGCGTGATCACCTCGGCCGCGCTCATCATGACCGCCGTGTTCCTCGCCTTCGTCACCAACCCGTCGCCCTTCGTCCAGATGTTCGGCCTCGGTCTGGCCACCGCCGTGCTGCTCGACGCCACCGTCGTCCGCCTGGTCCTCGTCCCAGCCGTGATGACCTTGATCGGCCCGGCGAACTGGTGGCTGCCCGGCTGGCTGCACCGCCGCATGCCGCACCTGAGCCAGGTGCCACCGACGACCAGGCCGCCGGTGGCAGCCTCGACGCCGTGCGCTACGCCGTGAGCTTCGGCGGACCCGTTACCGGGGACGGCGGTGTGAACCCAGGGCGGCGGCGGGCCCGCGGCCCGCTGTCGTCACCCCGCTCGGATCGGTCGGCCAGACCGCCGGCGGCCTCCCCGCCCGCTGCCGGCGGCGGCAACCGCCATGGGCTATCGGTGGCTCCTGGCCGGCGGCGGACCCGCGTCGGCCTGCGGGTCCTGCGGACCCTGGCCCCGGACCAGCAGCCCCGCCAGTACCAGGTCCAGCATCCGGGCGGCCCGCGCCGGGCCACCCGGCTCAGGGTCGATCCGCCACAGGAAGGAGATCAACAGCAGGAAGTCGTCGGGTTGGACGTCGGTGCGGAGCTGCCCGGCGGCGGCACCGGCGTCGAGCAGCCCCGCGATGGCCCCGATGATCAGCCCGTACGCCTCGGTCTCGGCGGTCTCCGTGGTCGCCGCGTGGATCACCTCCGCGACGCCGTACTTCAGCTGCCCGTACCGGGCCACCCGGTCCAGCCAGCGGCGGAGCGCCTCGACCGGCGGGTGTTCGGCCAGCAGCGCCGGCGCGAGCGCGGCGAGCTGATCGATCTCGTGCCGGTAGACCGCCAGCACCAGCGACTCCCGGGTCGGGAAGTGCCGGTAGAGGGTTCCCGGGCCGACCCCCGCACGTTTCGCGATCTCGTTGAGCGATGTGTCGCCGGCCGCTGCGAAGGAGTCGCGCGCGACCTCAAGGATCCGCCGCCGGTTCTCCCGGGCGTCGGAACGGACGGCCCGAACGGACTGACCTGCCACCGCTCCCCTTCCAGATCCTGGGTGTTGGTAAACGGAGATGTCTCCGTTAAAGTCTGGGATGCGGAGACCTCTCCGCTTCAGAATCTCAGACCGCACCGGAGGAGAACAAGTGACCGAGCAGACTGTGCTGGTGACCGGGGGCACCGGCTACGTGGCGGGCTGGTGCATCGTCGACCTGCTGCGGCGCGGCTACCACGTCCGGACCACCGTCCGCGGTCCGAGCCGGACGCAGGCCGTCGTCGACGCGGTGTCGTCGGTGGTCGACCCCGGGGGCCGGCTATCAATCGCCGTCGCCGATCTCACCTCGGACGCCGGATGGGATGCCGCCACGGCCGGCGCCGACTTCGTGCTGCACGTGGCGGCACCGCTGGGCGACAACACCGCCAGTGCCGACGAGCTCATCGGCCCTGCTCGGGACGGCACGCTGCGGGTGCTCCGCGCGGCCACGAACGCGGGCGTGCGGCGGGTCGTGCTGACCTCCGCGGCGAACGCGGCCAGCCCGTCGTCCTACCGCGACGACAGCGTGACCGACGAAACCCGGTGGACCGACCCCGACGACCCCACCCTCATCCCCTATCGCCGATCGAAGACGCTCGCGGAACGCGCGGCCTGGGACTTCATGGCCGGGTACGACGGCCCGACCACTCTGACGACCATCCTGCCCGGCGCCGTGTTCGGGCCCATCCTCGACCCGGACCACCTCGGATCCACCCGGATCGTCGCCCAGCTGCTGCGCGGGAGCATGCGCGGAACCCCCCGGATCGCGCTCGAGATCGTCGACGTGCGCGACCTCGCCGACATCCACATCCGCGCGATGACGTCGCCGGCAGCGGCCGGGCAGCGCTTCCTCGCCACCGGAGACCTGATGTGGATGCGGGAGATGGCACTCGCCCTGCGGTCCGGCCTCGGACCGGCCGCCGCGGGGGTCCCGACCCGAGACCTCCCGGACTTCGCGGTCCGGCTGGCGGCGAGGTTCCTCGACCCCAGCCTGCGGGCGATCACGCCGGCACTGGGCCGCCGCAACCGCCACACGAACGACAAGGCCCGAGACCTCCTGGGCTGGCGGCCACGCCCGGCGACGGAGACCATCGTCGACTGCGGACGCAGCCTCATCGCGGCGAACGCGGTCGCGGCCTGAGCCGCTGGCCCGCGGCGAGCCAACCGCGGGCCAACTCGCCCAGCCTCGGATCGGCCAGCCAGCGTCGCGGTCCGGCCGTCTCGCACCGGATCGCGGCGATCCGGGCCGCGAACCCCAGCGCCGCGGCCAACTCCGGCCAGGCGGTGGAGCGCACCGCACCGGCCCAGGCGAGGGCGCCGTGGAAGGCGTCGCCGGCGCCGAGCGTGTCGACCGCCTCGACGCCGGGAACCGACACCTCACCCGCCGTCAGCAGGCTGCCGGCCCGCGGGCCACCGCCAGATTCAGCCCGCGGGCCACCGCCGGGTTCGGCGCGGTCGGGCGGCGGGCCGGTGGGCGGGTGGTCGGGGGCCCGCCGCCACCAGCGGATCGGGTCGGGTCCGGCGGTGACCGCGACGGCCGGGACGCCGTACCGGTCGAGCAGGTCGGTGACCGGGCCGCCGGGTGGCCGGAAGTCGGCGCCGCAGGCGGCCAGGTCGACCAGGGGTAGCAGGGCGTCCAGGCCGGGCTTCCAGCTGCCGCCGTCCAGCAGCACCGGCCGGCCGGCGGCCCGGGCGGCCGTCGCGGCCGCGACGGCCAGCGCGAGGTGGTGCCCGTCCACCAGCAGCACGGGGGCGGTCGCGGCCAGGCTGGCCAGGCCGGTCGGCGGGACGGCGACCACCCCGCCCGCGTTCACCGAGACCACCGACCGCGCTCCGCTGCCGGCCAGCACCCAGGCGCTGGAGACGGCCGGCGGCTCGGCCCGGTCCGGCGTCGCGTCCAGCACGGTGACCTGCCGGGACGCCAACTCCTCGGCCACCACGGCGGCCAGCGGGTGCCGCCCGAGCGCCGAGACCAGCACCACGTCGCCGGCCGGGACGCCGGTCATGCCCCGCAGCGCGGCGAACGTGACCGCCGCGTTGGCCGCCGGGCCGCCCGCGGCCAGTTCCTGCCCGGTCGCCTGCACCTTCCGGTCCGCCGTCGGTACCTCCGCCACCCGGTACACCAGGTCCAGCGTCGCCAACCCGACGAACAGCCCGGCCACCCCGCCGGCTGGGCCGGGCCAGGTGGCCCCCGGCCCGGCAGCGGCACCGGGCCCGGTCACCGGATGGTGGTGGTGATCTTCCGGCCTGCGGCGACGATGCGGGTCACCGGCGTCCGGTCGGCGATCTCGCCGAGGCGCTGCCGCTGGTCGGCAGCCAGGTCGCCGGTGAGGGTGATGGTCCGCTCGATGTGGCCGCCGGCGTCATCCGGCAGCAGGCGGGCGGCGACCTCGGCGCCGGCGAGCGGCCAGCCCTTGCGGTCGGCGTACATCCGCAGCGTGATCGCCGTGCAGGAGGCCAGCGCGGCCAGCAGCAGGCCGAGCGGGGTCGGGCCGGTATCGGTGCCGCCGGACGACTCGGGCTCGTCGGCGGCGATCCGGTGCCGTCCGCTCTGGACAGTGACGGCGTAGCCGGTGGGACCTAGGGTCGCAGTTGCCACCAGCCGAGCCTAAACAGCAGGAGGAGCGCGTGCCCGACCAGCGGCCCGACCAGCGGTTCGCCGACGGCCCACAGTTTCCGGCCGACTTCACCTGGGGCGTCGCCACCGCGTCGTACCAGATCGAGGGCGCGGTCGCCGAGGACGGGCGCGGTCCGTCCATTTGGGACACGTTCGCGCACACCCCGGGGAAGGTCAGGAACGGTGACACCGGCGATGTGGCCTGTGATCATTACCACCGCTATCCCGAGGACGTCCGGCTGATGGCCGACCTCGGCGTCTCGGCGTACCGGTTCTCGATCGCCTGGCCACGGATCCAGCCGACCGGCCGCGGCCCGGCGAACCCGGCCGGGCTGGCCTTCTACGACCGGCTGGTGGACGAGCTGCTCGGCGCCAGCATCGCCCCGGTCACCACCCTCTACCACTGGGACCTGCCGCAGGCGCTGGAGGACGACGGCGGCTGGCTGAACCGGGACACCGCGTACCGGTTCGCCGAATACGCCGGCATGGTCGGAACCGCGCTGAGCGACCGGGTTCGGATGTGGATAACGCTGAATGAGCCGTTCGTGTCCGCCGCGATCGGATACGGCCTGGGCGAGCACGCACCCGGCCGGCGGTTGCTGGCCGGCGCCTTCCCGGCCACCCACCACCTGCTGCTCGGGCACGGGCTCGCGGTGCCGGCGCTGCGGGCGACCGGCGACGTATCGGTCGGCATCACCGAGAACATGGCGCCGGTGCACCCGGCCACCGACGACCCGGCCGACGCCGACGCGGCCCGCCGGATGGACGGCCTGCACAACCGGGTCTACGGCGACCCGGTGCTGCTCGGCCGCTACCCCGACGACCTGGCCTGGATCTACGCCGGCACCGACCTGTCCGCGATCCGGGACGGCGATCTCGAAACCATCGCGGCCCCGCTGGACTTCATCGGCATCAACTACTACGCCCCCAACATGGTCCGGGCCGGCGGGGCGGACAGCCCGCTCGGGGTGGAGACGGTGCCCTGGCCGGACGCGCCGCGCACCGCCTTCGACTGGCCGGTGGTGCCGGACGGCTTCCACGAGCTGATGCTGCAACTGCGCGACCGGTACGGCGCCGCCCTGCCGCCGATCTACATCACCGAGAACGGCGCCGCCTACCAGGACACGCTCGGCCCGGACGGCGGGGTGTCCGATGTGGACCGGATCGGCTACCTCGACGGGCACCTGCGCGCGCTGCGCCGGGCGATGGCCGACGGGGTGGACGTCCGCGGCTACTTCTGCTGGTCGCTGCTGGACAACTTCGAGTGGGCCGAGGGCTACTCGAAGCGGTTCGGCCTGGTGTACGTGGACTACCCGACGCAGCGGCGGATCCCGAAGGAGTCCTACGGCTGGTACCGCCAACTCATCGCCGACCAAGCGCGGGCAGTGTCCACTCAGGACACCTGATGACCTCCGGCCGGGTCGGGGGCACCAGCCCGGCGGCGCTGGCCGAGCCGGTCGATCCGGTCGGGCGGCGGTTCGTCGGCACCCTGGCGCTGGCCCTGTTCGGGATCTGGATGGCGTTCTTCACGCCGATCCAGCTGCTGCTGCCGCAGCAACTGGAGGACATCGACGCGGCCAGCAAGGTCACCAACCTGGGCTGGGTGACCGGGGCCGGCGCCGCGGTCGCGCTGCTGGCCAACCCACTGGCCGGCGCGCTGTCCGACCGCACCACGTCCCGGTTCGGCCGCCGGCACCCCTGGACGGCGGGCGGCACCGTGCTCGCCGCCGGGGCCCTGATCGTCGCATCGCGACAGTCCACAGTGCTCGGTGTGCTGCTCGGCTGGTGCGTGGCGCAGGCCTGCCTGAACGTCGCGTTCGCCACCCTCACCGCCGCCGTGCCGGACCACGTGCCGGTGCGGCAGCGCGGCGCGGTCTCGGCCTGGGTCGGCCTGCCGACGGTGCTGGGCGTGGTGGTCGGGGTCGGGCTGGTCACCGCGCTGACCGACAGCACCACTGCCGGCTACGCCATCGTCGCGGTCGTGATGCTCGCGGTGGTCGCGCCGTTCGTGCTGACCAGCGTCGATCACCCGCTGCCGGCGGCGGACCGTCCACAGTGGTCCTGGCCGGAGTTCGCCCGCGGGTTCTGGGTCAGCCCGCGCCGGCACCCGGACTTCGGCTGGGCCTGGCTGACCCGGTTCCTGGTGTCGCTCGGCAACGCGCTCGGCACCCTGTACCTGCTGTACTTCCTGCGGGACTCGGTGCACTACGAGCGGCGCTTCCCCGGCCACAAGGCCGAGGACGGCGTGCTGACCCTGCTGCTGGTGTACGCCGCCGCGCTGCTACTGACGATCATCGCCGGCGGCATCGCGTCCGACCGGGCCGGGCGGCGCAAGCCGTACGTGATCGGCGCGAGCATCGTGATGGCGGCCGGCGCCGGGCTGCTGGCGATCTGGCCGACCTGGCCGGTCGCGATCGTCGCGGCGGCGGTGCTCGGCGCCGGCTACGGCGTCTACCTCGCGGTCGACGCGGCGCTGATCACCCAGGTGCTGCCGGCCGCCCGGGACCGCGGCAAGGACCTCGGCGTGATCAACATCGCGAACTCCGCGCCGCAGGTGCTCGGCCCGGCGCTGGCCGCCCCGATCGTGGCGCACGCCGGCGGCTATCCGGTGCTGTTCCTGGCCGCCGGCCTGGTCACGCTGCTCGGTGCCGTCCTCGTCCTCCCGATCCGCTCGGTCCGCTGACCCCGGACGCAAGCCATGCCCGTCCTCCCGATCCGCTGACCCCGGACCCAAGCCCTGCTCGGCCTCCCGATCCGCTGACCCCGGACCCAAACCGTGCTGGTGAGCCGCTGACCCGCTGACCCAAGCCGTGCTCGTGAGCCGCTGATCCGCTGATCCCGGACCCAAGCCCGTCCTCATCCTCCCGATCCGCCCACCCCGGACCCGACCGGAACCGGCCGGCCCGGCCGGACCAGCCCGGCCCGGCCCGGCTATGCGGCCCGGTTCGGACCCGGCCGGTTCCGACTGGCGGGACCGCGGGTCGGGAACCGATACTGCGGCGGTGCGAGCGCCGAAGAAGTCGCAGCCGCCCAGCACCGGGCCGGATACGTTCTGCCAGATCATCAGCGGCGAGCTCGCGGCGCCGACCGTGCACCGGGACGGCAGCACGATGTCGTTCCTGGACCACCGGCCGCTGTTCCCCGGGCACGTCCTGCTGGTGCCGCTGGAGCACGTGACCACGCTGGCCGAACTGCCGCCGGCCGAGGTGGACCACTTCTTCCGGGTCGCGCAACGGCTGGAGACCGCGGTCGAGCGGGCGACCGGCGCGGACGGCTCGCTGGTGCTGGTCAACAACCGGGTCAGCCAGTCGGTGCCGCACCTGCACCTGCACGTGATCCCGCGCCGGTTCCGGGACGGCCTGCGCTTCTGGCTCGGCCCGCGCCGCCCGTACGCCTCGCCGCAGGAGGCCGAGCGCACCGCCGCCGGGATCCGCGACGCGCTCGACCTGACCGACCTGACCCGGTCCGCCGGGCCGCCCACGGCCGCACCGGAGTAACCGGACCGGCCCGGGTCTCGTACTTTGGGCTGATCAGCAGCGGTCCGGGCTCCCGTACCGTGGCTGGGTGCACGCGCTTCTCCGCGCCACCTGGGGCGAGCCCCGCCCGGCCGACCCGCCGGCGCGGGTCTGGCGCGACTGGGTGATCGTCGCGGTGCTGCTGCCGGCGGTGGTGCTCGAGGGTGTGCTGCGGCCGGAGCTTCCGTGGCGGGCCGTCTCGCTGACCGTCACGGTCGCGCTGGTGCCCACGGTGCTGTGGCGCCGGACCAGCCCGCTGCTGATGGTCGCGATCGCCTTCATCGGCTCTGGCCTGGCCACCCTGTTCACCGGCGGCGACCCGGCGGACACGCACACGCTGGTGTTCCTGCTGTTGCTGCCGTACGCGTTGTTCCGGTGGGGGTCCGGGCGGGAGGCGGTGATCGGCCTCGCGATCATGTTCGGCAAGGTCTTCCTCTCGGTGCTCTCGGACGACTTCAGCCTCGGCGACGCGGTCGCCGGCGTGGCCGTCCTGTCCGCGGCGATGGCCCTGGGCGCGGCGGTCCGGTACCGGTCCGGGGCGCGGGCCCGGGAGCTCGATCAGGTCACCCTGCTCGAACGCGAACGGCTGGCCCGCGACCTGCACGACACCGTCGCGCACCACGTCTCGGCGATCGCGATCCGGGCCCAGGCGGGCCTCGCGACCGCCGGCACCCAACCGGACGCGGCGACCGACGCGCTGCGGGTGATCGAGGCCGAGGCGTCCCGCACGCTCGCCGAGATGCGCAGCATGGTCCGGATGCTGCGCCGCAGCCAGCCGGCCGAGCTGGCGCCCAGCCCGCGGGTCACCGATCTGGAACAGCTCGCCGGCCGGGGCCGCGCCGGCCCGTCCGTCGACGTGCAGATCCTCGGCGACCTCGACGACCTCCCGCCGTCGGTCGGGGCCGCGATCTACCGGCTGGCCCAGGAGTCGGTCACCAACGCCCGCCGGCATGCCCGGCACGCCACCCGCATCGAGGTGCGCGTCGCCGCCGACGACGCGGTCGGTGCGATTGCGGGTCAGCGACGACGGCGAGGCCAGCGCCGTCCGGCCGACGGCGGCCCCCGGCTACGGGCTGATCGGCATGATTGAGCGCGCGCACCTGCTCGGCGGCACCTGCGTGGCCGGCCCGGCGCCCGACCGCGGCTGGACCGTGACCGCTGTGCTGCCCCGGACCGGGTGGGCGACCTGAGCATCCGGGTGGTCGTCGCCGACGACCAGGAGATCGTCCGCACCGGGCTGCGGATGATCCTCGACGCCCAGCCGGGCATCGAGGTCGTCGGCGAGGCCGCCGACGGGCAGCGGGCCGTCGAGCTCGCCCGCCGGCTGCGTCCGGACGTGTGCCTGCTCGACATCCGGATGCCCGGCATGGACGGTATCGAGGCCACCCGGCGCCTCGCCGGGCCGGGCGTCGAGGTGCCGTTCGCCGTCGTCGTGATCACCACCTTCGACCTGGACGAGTACGTCTACGCCGCCCTGCGCGCCGGTGCCCGGGGGTTCCTGCTCAAGGACGCCGGCCCGGCCCTGCTCGCCCAGGCCGTGCACGCGGCCGCCGCCGGTGACGCGCTGATCGCCCCGAGCATCACCGCCCGGCTGCTCGAGGCCTTCGCCGGCTCCGGGCCGGCCGCGCCGGCGCAGCCGATCGAGGCGCTCACCGACCGGGAGGAGCAGATCCTCGCCACGGTGGCGCGCGGGCGGACCAACAGCGAGATCGCCGACGAGCTGTACATCACGCTGAGCACGGTCAAGACCCACATCGCCAGCCTGATGGCCAAGATCGGGGTCCGGAACCGGGTCGAGATCGCCATCTGGGCCTACGAGACCAACCGGGTCCGGAACCGGCGGTGACCCGGTAGCCATCGGCCGAAAGTACGGCCCGGCGATCGGACGATCGGCTGGCTCAGCTCCGGCCCTTCCACCGATGAGACGCGCCGCCCCGGCCGGCACGATCTGCTCATGACGATGCTGGCCCGCCGGCCTTCCTCCGCTCCGCTCCGCGGCGCCCCAGACGGCACCTGCGATGCTCACTCCGGACGCCGGCTCATGACGATGCTGGCCCGCCGGCCTTCTCCGCTCCGCTCCGCGGCGCCCCAGACGGCACCTGCGATGCTCACTCCGGACGCCGGCTCATGACTGTGGTCGCCCCGACCCGGGGACAGTGGCGGCTGCCCACCGCGCTCATCGCGCTCGCGTTCGTCCCGGTGGTCGCCGGTGCGGCCCGCATCACCCAAGCTGGCCGCCGGCGCGCAGACGGCGGACAACACGCGGTTCTTCGCGGCGCCGGTTCCCGTGGTGGTGCACATCATCAGCATCACCGTGTACAGCATCCTGGCGCCGTTCCAGTTCGCCGGCGGGTTCCGCCGGCGGCGGCCAGGCTGGCACCGCGCCGCCGGCCGGCTGCTCGTGCCGAGCGGGCTGGCCGTCGCGCTGTCCGGCCTGTGGATGACGTTCGGCTACGACATGCCGTACGACAGCGGTCTCCTCGCGGCGTTCCGGCTGGTGTTCGGCTCGGCCATGGCCGCCAGCATCGTGCTCGGCTTCGCCGCGGTCCGGCGCCGGGACATCGCCCGGCACCGGGCCTGGATGATCCGCGGCTACGCGATCGGCATGGGCGCGGGCACCCAGTTCTTCACCCACCTGCCGTGGATTCTGATCGTCGGGGTGCCGGTCGGTGACACCAAGGCGGTGCTCATGCTGGCCGGCTGGCTGATCAACGTCGCCGTGGCCGAGTGGGTCATCCGGACCCGGCTGCCCGCTCCGCGCCGGGCCGCCCCGGCCGGCCCGCTCGTCACCAGCCCGGCCGACCGGTGACGGCCGAGCCGGCCGGGGCCGCCGGGACCGGGCGGCCGGGCCGGCCGGGGCGGCGAGGTTACGCGGTCAGCTCGGTGGGGACGGCGATCACGTCCACCATGGCGCCGTTGCGCAGCACGGTGACCGGCAGCGGGACGCCGATCGCCTCGGCGAACAGCAGCCGCTGGATGCCCTGCGCGTCCCCGACCGGCGCCCGGCCGACGGAGAGCACGACGTCGCCGCGGCGCAGCCCGGCGAGCGCGGCCGGGCTGCCGGAGATCACGTCCACCAGCCGCAGGCCGCGGCGTTGCCCGGCCCGCGCGGCGACGGCTGACGGCAGCGGGGCCGGCACGCTGACCACGCCGAGGTAGGCACGGCGCACCCGGCCCTCGGCCAGCAGTGCGGCGACGATCCGCCGGGTGGTCGCGTTCACCGGCACGGCCAGGCCGAGCCCGATGCCGGCGACCGCGGTGTTGATGCCGACCACCCGGCCGGCCGAGTCGGCCAGCGCGCCGCCGGAGTTGCCCGGGTTCAGCGCCGCGTCGGTCTGGATCACGTCCTCGATCACCCGGCCGGCCCGGCCGCTGCGGGTCGGCAGCGACCGGCCGAGCGCGCTGACCACGCCGGCGGTGACCGAGCCGGCCAGCCCGAGCGGGTTGCCGATGGCGACCACCAACTGCCCGACGACCAGCGTGTCGGCGTTGCCGAGCCGGACCGCCGGCGGGGTGCCGGCCCGGGCCCGGACCACCGCGAGGTCGGACAGCGGGTCGGCGCCGATCAGGTCGAACGGCGTCTCCGAGCCGTCGGTGAACGCGGCCACGCCGCGCCCGGACCGGGCCACCACGTGCGCGTTGGTCAGCATGAACCCGTCGTCGGTGAACACCACGCCGGAGCCGGCACCCTCCCGGACCACCTCGCCACCGCTGACCCCGCGCAGTTCCAGGCTGGCCACGTGCGGCGTGACCTCGGCCGCGACCCGGCTCACCACCTGCGAGTACGCGTCCAGCGCCGACTCACCGCGGTCTACCGGCGGCATCCGGGCGGCGGGCGGCTCCGCCCCCGACCCGGCCGAGCCGCCCGGCCCGTCGGACTCCGGCGCCTTCGAGACCTCCACCGTCACCCCACCACCTCTGCAGTACGCTGCTTACACCGTTACACATGTAATAGGTCGACGGCGAGCGCGCGTTCCCGCACCACGTCCGCTCTGAGCGAACCGGGCCACACCCACCATCCAGGGTCCACCGGGTTGTCGGTGCGCGGTGTCAGAGTGAACTCAGGCGACCGATATCGGGGAGGGGTGACCCGGGGTGGCGATGAGCTTCCCGCGTCGTGGCGGCGGCCGGATGGCCGGCGGCTGGATGGCCGGCCAGCTCGGGCTGGGCGGGCCCGGCGGCGGCAGACCGGCCCCGGGCCAGGAGCCACCGGGCAGCCTGCGGGACGCGCTGCGCGACCGGGCGGCGCTGCGCCGGGTGGCCCGGCAGTTCATCCCGTACCGCCGCCGGGTCATCCTGATCGCGTTCCTGATCCTGATCACCTCCGGGCTCGGCGTGGCCAACCCGCTGCTGATCCGGCAGATCTTCGACAAGGCGCTGTTCATCCCGAACGGGCCCGACCTCAGCCTGCTGATCTGGCTGGTCTCGCTGATGGTCGTGATCCCGGCGGTGGCCAGCGTGATCGGGGTCTACCAGTCGTACCTGACGAACCTGGTCGGCCAGAACGTGATGCGCAACCTGCGCGGCCAGCTGTACGAGCACCTGCAGAAGCTCTCGCTGCGGTTCTTCACCAGCACCCGCACCGGCGAGATCCAGTCGCGGTTGGCCAACGACGTCGGTGGCCTGCAGACGGTGATCACCGACACCGCGTCCACGCTGCTGTCCAACTCGGTCGTTCTACTGTCCACAGTGGTCGCGATGACGGTGCTGTCCTGGAAGCTGACCGTGCTCTCGCTGATCCTGACGCCGCTGTTCGTCTGGCTCACCACGGTGGTCGGCCGGACCCGGCGGAAGGTGGCCGCGCAGACCCAGCAGTCGCTGGCCGAGATGAGCGCCATCACCGAGGAGACGCTGTCGGTCTCCGGCATCCTGCTGGCCAAGGTGTTCGGCCGGCAGGACGCCGAGACCGAGCGGTACGCCGAGCAGAACGAGCGGCTGTCCCGGCTGCAACTGCGCCAGCAGATGATCGGCCGGCTGTTCTTCGCGATGGTCTCCACGTTCTTCTCGGTGATGCCGGCCGTGGTCTACCTGGTGGCCGGCCTCACCCACGACATCAGCCCGGGCACGCTGGTCGCGTTCACCACGCTGCAGTCCCGGCTGTTCCTGCCGATCGGCCAGCTGCTGCAGACGCTGACCGAGGTGTCCAGCTCGCTGGCGCTGTTCGAACGGGTCTTCGGCTACCTCGACCTCAAGCCGGACATCGTCGAGCCCGCCGACCCCACCCCGCTGCCCGACCCGGTCCGCGGGCACGTCCGGCTGGACCGGGTCTGGTTCTCCTACCACTCCGAAGCGGACGCCGACCGCGCACCGTCCACACCGGACAACGCCGGGCCGGAACCGTCCACACCGGACGGCACCGGACCGGTCCCGTCCACATCAGACAGCGCCGGGCCGAACGGGGGCGGGCCGGCGCCGAACGGGAACGGGGCGACCGGGAACGGGGCGACCGGCAAGGCGGCAGCCGGCAAGGCGGCGGCGGACGCCGACCGGCGATGGGCGCTGCGGGACCTCTCCCTGGACATCCCGCCCGGCACGCTGGCCGCGATCGTCGGCGCCAGCGGTGCCGGCAAGACCACGATCAGCTACCTGGTACCGCGGCTGTACGAGGCGGGCCGGGGCGCGGTCAGCATCGACGGGGTGGACGTCCGCGAGCTGACCTTCGCCGACACCGCCGACACGGTCGGCATGGTGACCCAGGAGAGCTACCTGTTCCACGCGTCCATCCGGGACAACCTGCGGTACGCCCGGCCGGACGCGACCGAGGCGGAACTGGAGGCGGCCGCCCGGGCGGCGCAGATCCACGACCGGATCGTCGAGTTCGACGACGGCTACGACACGCTCGTCGGTGAGCGCGGCTACCGGCTGTCCGGCGGCGAGAAGCAGCGGATCGCGATCGCCCGGGTGATCCTCAAGGACCCGCGGGTGCTGATCCTGGACGAGGCGACGTCCGCATTGGACACCACGAACGAGCGGCTGGTGCAGGCCGCGCTGGCCCCGCTGATGGCCGGCCGCACCACGATCGCGATCGCGCACCGGCTGTCCACGATCCGGTCCGCCGACGTGATCTTCGTGATGGACCGCGGCGAGCTGATCGAGTCCGGCAACCATGACGAGCTGCTCGACCTCGGCGGCCGCTACGCCGCCCTGTACGACCAGCAGTTCGGCGGCGGCATCGTGGAAGCCCGCTGCGAGGACGGGGTGGTGCTGTCCACCGGCCAGATCGTGGACCTGGCCAAGCAGCCCGGCAACGGCAACGGCGGTGGCAACGGCGCCGCCCGGCGTGCCGGGGGCCGCCGCCGGCCACCAGAAGGGACCGGACCGTGGCCGACCGGCGAGTGAACTGGGCGGGCAACGTCACCTACCAGGCCGCGGAGCTGTCCGAACCGGCCACAGTCGACGAACTGCGGGCGCTGGTCGCCGGGCAGCCCAGGATCCGCGCGCTCGGCACCCGGCACTCGTTCAACGATCTGGCCGACACCCCCGGCCGGCAGGTCTCGCTGGCCGGGCTGCCGCCGGCGATCGACATCGACGCGGCCACCGCGACGGCGCGGGTGGCCGCCGGGCTGCGCTACGCCGAGGTCGCCGCCGAGCTCGACCGGCACGGCTTCGCGCTGCACAACCTCGGCTCGCTGCCGCACATCTCGGTGGCCGGCGCCTGCGCGACCGCCACCCACGGGTCCGGTGTGGACAATGGCTGCCTGGCCACCGCGGTGGCCGGCCTCGACCTGGTCACCGCCGGCGGCGACCTGATCCAGCCGCGGCGCGGTGACGAGAACTTCGACGGCATGGTGGTCGGCCTCGGCTCGGTCGGCATCGCCGTCAGCCTCACGCTGGACCTGCAACCCGCCTTCCAGATGCGCCAGCAGGTGTACGAGGACCTGCCGCTGGAGGTGCTGGACGACCACTTCACCGACGTCGTCGCCAGCGCGTACAGCGTGAGCCTGTTCACCGACTGGCGGGCGCCGCGGCTGACCCAGGTCTGGCTCAAGCAGCGGTTGGACCAGCCGGAGCCGGGCATCCTCGGCGCGCCCTGGTTCACCGCCCGGCCCGCGGACGGCCCGCGGCACCCGGTGCCCGGCTTCCCGGCGACCAGCTGCACCGAGCAGCTCGGCGTGCCCGGCCCCTGGTACCAGCGGCTGCCGCACTTCCGGCCCGAGTTCACCCCGAGCGCCGGGGACGAACTGCAGACCGAGTACACGGTCGAGCACCGGGACGCGGTCGCCGCGCTCCGGGCGCTGGACCGGGTCCGCGACCGGATCCACCCGGCGCTGCAGATCTGCGAGATCCGCACGATCGCCGCCGACCCGCTCTGGCTCAGCCCGGCCTACCAGCGCGACAGCGTCTGCATCCACTTCACCTGGATCGCCGACGCCACCGCCGTCCTGCCGGCCATCGCCGTGGTCGAGGCGGCGCTCGCCCCGTTCGCGCCCCGCCCGCACTGGGCGAAGCTGTTCACCCTCGACCCGGCCGACATCCGCCCCCGCTACCCGCGGCTGGCCGACTTCGCCGCCCTGGCCCGCACCCTCGACCCCACCGGCAAGTTCGGCAACCCGTTCACGGCGCGCTACCTGGACGGCTGAGCCGCGCCGGCGAGCTGACCCGGCCCGGGCGAGCCCCCGGCCGGTGCGACCTCCGCAGGCGCGGCCTCGGTCGGTGCGGCCTCGGTCGGTGCGGCGAGCGCCGGCGGCAGGTCGTTGGCGTGCAGCAGGATCAGCCGCTGGGTCGGCCGGGTCAGCGCGACGTACAGGTCGCTGCGCGCCACGGGCGGACTCGGCCACGATGGCCGCCGGGTCGACCACGACCGCGGTGTCGAACTCGAGACCCTTGGCCTGCCGGACGGTGAGGACGGCGACCGGGCTGTCCAGGTCGGCGTCGACCTGGCCGGCCGGCAGCGCGCCGGCCAGCACGGCAGCCAGGTCGGTGCCGGACGGTGGGACGAGCACCCCGATCCGGCCGTCGCCGACCCGGCCCAGCTCGTCCCGGACCGCGGCCACCACCGCGGCGGTCAGCCCGGCGCGGTCGGTGCCGATCACCCGCGGCGGGGCGCCGGTCTCGCGGACCGAGCGGGGCGGGCGCAGCGCCGGGTCGATGCCGGCGAGCAGCCGACCGGCCAGCGCCATGATCTCGGCCGGGGTGCGGTAGTTGACGGTGAGCTCGGTCAGCCGCCAGCGGTCCGCGACGTACGGGTCCAGACGTGGCCGCCCAGGACGAGGTGCCGGCCGGGTCGCCGGTCTGCGCGACGTCGCCGACCAGCGTCATCGACCGGCTCGGGCAGCGCCGCATCAGCAGCCGCCAGGCCATCGGCGACAGCTCCTGCGCCTCGTCGACGATGACGTGCCCGAAGGCCCAGGTGCGGTCGGCGGCGGCCCGCTCGGCGGCGGTCAGCCGGTCGGCATCGGCCTGCCGCTCGGCGAGCTGCCCGGCGTCGAGCAGGTCGGTCGCGGTCAGGATCTCCGGGTCGATCTCGTCCTCGAGGTCGAGCGAGCGGGAGCCGTGCACGATCTCCAGCGCGCCCTCGGCGTACGCGACCTGCTGGCGGTGCCGCAGCTCGGCGAGCAGTTCGAGCGTCCCGGTCGTCCTCGCCGAGCAGCTCGGCCAGCCTCGTCGAGCAGCGGCACGTCGGCCGGGGTCCAGTCGGCCGTCAGATCCGCGGGCCAGCAGTGCCTGTTCGGCCGCGGTCAGGCCCGGCGCGGCGGTGGCGATCCGGTCCGGTGCGGCGTACAGGTCGGTCAGCAGCTGCTGCGGGGTGAGGACCGGCCAGAGCCAGTCCAGAGCGGTCAGTACGCCCGGGTCGGCCCGCAGCTCGCGCCGGATCTCGGCCAGGTCGGCCTCCTCCGAGCAGCGTTCGCGTCGCCCGGCGCGTCGTCGCTCGCCGAGCGGGTCGTCCGCGTACGGGTCGGCGCCGATCCGGTCGGCGAGCTGCAGCGACGAGCGCGTGACGATCTCCGGCGTCGAAGAGCTGCCGGGCCAGGTTGTGCGGCTGGCCGGTGCGGCGGGCCCGGTCCCGGGCGGCGGCGCAGGCGGCCGGGTCGAGGGTGAGCGTGTCCCGGTCGGTGGTGTCGCTGGCGATGACGATCTCCAGCGGCTCGTCCGGGCACCCGCTGCCGGTCGGCGACCGCGGCGGCCAGCACCTCGGCCATCGCCAGCGCGGCCCTTGACCTCGGCCGCCGCGTCCGGCTCGGTGCCGCCGGCGACGACGCCGGGGAAGAGGTCGCCGAGCGGTGCGCAGCAGCACGCCGGTCTCGGCCAGCGACGGCAGCACCTGCGAGATGTAGCGCAGGAAGGTCGGCGTTCGGGCCGACGATCAGCACGCCGCGGGTGGACAGCTGCTGCCGGTACGTGTAGAGCAGGTACGCCGCCCGGTGCAGCGCGACCGCGGTCTTGCCGGTGCCGGGGCCGCCCTGCACGACCAGCACGCCGGCCAGGTCGGCGCGGATGATGCTGGTCCTGCTCGGCCTGGATGGTCTCGACGATGTCGCGCATCCGGCCGGTGCGGCTGGCGGTCAGCGCGGCGAGCAGGGCCGCCTCGCCGGTCAGCTCCTCGTGCCGGGACGACCCGGCCGCGGCGGCGCTCGAGGTCGAGCACCTCGTCGTCGAGCCCGACCACGCGTGCGGCCGCGGGTGCGGATGTGCCGGCGCCGGGTCACCCCGAGCGGCGACGCGGCGGTGGCCAGGTAGAACGGCCGGGCCGCCGGCGCCCGCCAGTCGACCAGCAGCGGCTCGTAGTCGGCCGCCTCGTCGAAGATGCCGATCCGGCCGATGTACCGCCTGGCCGGCGCACCGTCCACAGTGGAGCCAATCCTGTCCACACCGGACTCACCGGACTCACCGGGCCCATCGGGCCGGCCGGGGCCGAGGTCGAGCCGGCCGAAGCAGAGGTTGCCCTCCACCGCCTCGAACTGGGCCACCTGCTCGGTGTAGTGCCCGATCGCCGCGTCCCGCTGGGACCGCTGCTGCGGGGTGCCGCCGGTCTGCAGCAGCACCGCCGCCAACCGGTCGCCGGCGTGCTCGCGCAGACCGTCGACGCGCTCGTAGAGCATCGAGAGGTAATCCTGCTCGCGGTCGAGATCGCGGTCGGCCACGCCGACCGCGCCGGCCTCGCCATCACCCGATAGGGCGGAAGCGCTTGACAAACCAGACCCCCTGCTCCGTAAAATAACCGCCACGACGAATTTCGTCGTCATTCTCTGCTGTCCGGAGTCGTTGAAGATATCGCACGATCCGGGTTCAGCGCCATCCCGTCAGCCACCAGGGTCATGCCCTAGGGTTCCGCGTCAATATCGGTAGCGCTCCGGCGCACCGCGGCGGTCGACGGACGGGGCAGGGTGACGATGGACGACAGCAGTCGGCCGCAGGAGGACGCGTGGCGGCCGGACCACTGGGACGAGATCCCGCAGACGGTCCGCGGGCACCTGCAGTTCCACCTCACCACCGCGGCCAACAACCATCGGCTGAGCCGGCTGCTGGAGTTCGCCAGCCTGATCGTCTCCGCGACGATCCCGGTGGCCGCCGCGGTCGACGCGCCGGCCGGCGTGATCGCCGGCCTGGGCGCGCTGGCCACCGTGCTGGTCAGCATGAGCACCCGCGGTCGCTACCGGGAGAACTGGCTGCGGCACAACCAGCTCGTCCTGGCCATCCAGCACGAGCTGGTGCTCTTCGACCACCGGCGCCGGCCGTACCGCGATGTGGACGGCGACCGCCGGGCCACCCTGGCGATCACCGTGGACGAGCTGGTGCAGACCGAGGCGGCCAGCTGGGCCGAGCGGGAACGGGTCGCCCTCCCCCGCCCGTCCGCCGCCCCCGACCCCAGCCCCTGAACCCGAGCCCCAGCCGCTGGACAAGCTGCCGGGCCCGTGCCTTCGAGGGAAGCACGGGCCCGGCAGGTCGGGGGCGCCGACTAGCTCGGGTAGGCCTCGAATTCCGATAGCTGGCCGGCCGGCCAGCCGGTGTTCGCGGTGCGGCCCGGCCGACGTTGGTGGCCACCACGTTGCGGACCGAGGCCGAGCCGGTGGCCTGCAACTGCAGCGCGAACGTGCCCGCGCCGTTGACCGTCCCCCGCGCGGAGTAGGTCAGGTCGTACGCAGCCAGCAGGCGGCGTCGACCGGAAGCGTTCCCCCATCCAGCGGCGCGCTGGACAGCAGCACGCCACCGTTCGCTGGCACCGGTACGTCCACATCGGACAGATTGACCACGCAGGTGACACCGGGCCCGCCGGGCTCGGCGGCCGGCCGGCTGAAGGCGAGCACGCCGTCGGCCGACGGCAGCCAGCGCAGCGGGCCGTCCCCGAGGGCGGGTTCGGCGTGCCGGATCGCCAGCGCGGCCCGGTACAGGTTCAGCACCGAGTCCGGCTCGTCCTGCTGCGCCGCGGCCGTGCGATCGGCCCAGGCCGCCGGCTGCGGCAGCCACGGCCGCTCCGCAGCCCCGTCCGGGCTGAAGCCGAACGGCGGCGCCTGCCCGGACCAGGGCAGCGGCACCCGGCAGCCGTCGCGGCCCCGGTTGGTGCGGCCGGACCGGATCCAGAACGGGTCCTGCAGCTGGTCGTCCGGGATGTCCTCCACCTCGGGCAGGCCGAGCTCCTCGCCCTGGTACACGTACACGCCGCCGGGCAGCGCGGCGGCCAGCAGCGCCGCGGCCCGGGCCCGGCGCAACCCGAGCGCGAGGTCGACCGGCGCGCCGTGCTGCCGGTAGGTCGAGCGACCAGGACGTGTCGGCCCGGCCGTACCGGGTCACCGGCCGGGTCACGTCGTGGTTGGCCAGTACCCAGGTGGCCGGCGCGCCGACCCGGGCGTGCACCTCGATCGTGCTGTCGATGACCGCCCGCAGCGCCGCGGCGTCCCAGGCGCGACTCCAGGAACGGGAAGTTGAACGCCGAGTGCATCTCGTCCGGTCGCAGGTAGAGGGTGAACCGCTCCGGGTCGGGCAGCCAGATCTCGCCGATCAGGGCCCGGTCGCCCGGGTACGCGTCGGCGACCGCGCGCCAGCCGCGGTAGATGTCGTGCACGCCGTCCCGGTCGGTGTAGGGGTGCGCGCCCGGGGCGAACTCGGTGGTCACGTCGAAGTCGGCCAGCGCCGGGTCCTTCACCAGCAGCGCGGCCGAGTCGATCCGCACGCCGTCCACGCCGCGGTCGAACCAGAACCGCAGGATGTCCTCGAACTCCTCGCGCACCTTGGGGTTCGACCAGTTGAAGTCCGGCTGCTTCGGATGCGAACAGGTGCAGGTACCACTCCCCCGGCGTGCCGTCCACAGTGGACGTCCGGGTCCAGGCCGGGCCGCCGAAGATGGACTCCCAGTCGTTCGGCGGCAGGTCGCCGTCCGGGCCGCGGCCGGGCCGGAACCAGAACAGGTCCCGGGCGGCCGCCCCCGGCTGGGCGGCCAGCGCCTCGACGAACCAGGGATGCTCGCTGGAGCAGTGGTTCGGGACCAGGTCGATGATGATGCGGATCTGCTCGGCGTGCGCCTCCTCGATCACCGCCTCGGCCTCGGCCAGCGTGCCGAAGACCGGCGTCGATGTCGCGGTAGTCGGCCACGTCGTAGCCCGCGTCCGCCATCGGCGACGGGAACCACGGGCTGAACCAGATCGCGTCGATGCCGAGCTCGGCCAGGTACGGCAGCCGCGCCCGGAGGCCGGCCAGGTCGCCGATCCCGTCGCCGTTTCCATCGGCGAAGCTGCGCAGGTACACCTCGTAGATCACCGCTCCGCGCCACCAGTGCGGTTGGGGTGTCGGTCGCGCATCGGGCACGGTAGGTCCTCCCTCGGTGCGGGTGCTGCTCGCTGGTTCCGGGCGCGGCGCACCACGGCCCGGTGTTGCCGGGCCGCGGCACTGTGGCCCGGTGTGCTGCGCCGGCGAGGCGCGTCGCCGGTGCGGGTCGGCCGCGGCGGTGCGGCCGGACGGATCAGCCCTTGACGCCGCCGGCGGTCAGGCCGGCCAGGATCTGGCGCTGGAAGATGATGAACGCCACCACCATCGGGGCACCGGCGAGGACCAGGCCGGCCAGCAGGTAGTTGATCGGGACGTCCGGGGCCACCCGCTGCAGGGCCACGCTGACCGTCTGCTTGTCCGGGTCCGGGAAGACCAGCAGCGGCCAGATGAAGTCTTTCCAGGCGGCCACGATCGCGAAGATGGACACCACCGCCAGGATCGGCCGGGACAGCGGCAGCACGATCCGCCACATCGTGGTGATCGGGCCGGCGCCGTCGATCCTGGCCGCGTCCAGCAGGTCCTCGTCGATCTGGTCGAAGAACCGCTTGAGCAGGTAGATGTTGAACGCGTTCGCGGCCGCCGGCAGCCAGATGGCCAGCGGGGTGTTGATCAGGTTGACGTGTAGCAGCGGCACGTCCGCCACGGTCAGGTAGGTCGGCACCAGCAGCGCGGACGCCGGCAGCATCAGCGTCACCAGCATCAGCGCCAGGATCGCCCGGCCGAGCCGGGGCCGCAGCTTGGACAGCGCGTACGCGGCCGGCACGTCGACCGCCAACTGCACCGCCCAGGCGCCGACCACCACCAGCAGCGTGTTGCGCAGGTAGCGGGCCAGGCTCAGGCCGTCCCAGGCGGTCCGGTACGTCTCCGGGTGCCACTCCTGCGGCAGCAGCGTCGGCGGCGTCTGGGCCAGCTCGACCGGGGTCTTCATCGCCCCGGTCACCGCCCAGTACAGCGGGAACAGGAACGCCAGCGTGAACAGCAGCAGGGTGACCGCGAAGACCAGCCAGTAGATGGTCCGGGCCCGCCGGCCGCGCCGCTGGCCGCTGGACAGCAGCGTGCGCACCACCGGCTCCGTCGCATGTGGACGGCGACCGGCGCGGCGGGCCGGGCCGGCGCTGGGCAGGCCGGCCGGACCGGGCTGGACTTGGGTGCTGACCACGGCGATCCCCCTCAGCTCGCAGCCGACCGGCTGGTGAGTCGCAGGTAGATGGCGGAGAAGGCGCCCAGCACCCCGAACAGCAGGATGCTCATCGCGCTGGCGGTGCCGAAGTCGTTGTAGACGAAGGCGTACCGGTAGAGCAGCAGCAGCACGGTGACGGTGGAGTCCTCCGGGCCGCCGCCGGTCATCACGTACGGCTCGGTGAACACCTGCATGGTCGCCACCACCTGCAGCAGCAGCAGGACGATCAGCACGAACCGGGTGTGCGGGATCGTGACGTGCCGCAGCCGGGCCAGCACCCCGGCGCCGTCCAGCTCGGCCGCCTCGTACAGCTCGCCCGGGATCGTCTGCAGCGCGGCCAGGTAGATCAGCGTGGCGCTGCCCATGTTCGCCCAGGTGGCCACGAACACCAGCGAGAGCAGCGCCGTGTGGGTCGAGTCGAGCCAGCTCAGCCCGGGCAGCCCGACCGCGTTCAGCGCGCCGTTGAACAGGCCCGGGCCCGGGTCGTAGAACCACTTCCAGAGCAGCGCGACAACCACCGGCGGCAGCATCACCGGCAGGTACACCAGCAGCCGGAAGTAGGCCTTGGCGTGCCGCAGCTCGTTCAGCACCACCGCGGTCAGGAACGGCACCGCGAACCCGATCAGCACCGCCAGCCCGGTGAACTCGAGCGTGTTGCGCCAGGCGGTGACGAACAGCGGGTCGGCGAACAGCCGGCGGAAGTTGTCCAGGCCGACCCAGGTCGGCGGCCCGACGAAGTTCACCTGCTGGAAGCTGAGCAGCACGCCGCGGATGATCGGGTACCAGGAGAACAGCGCGAAGCAGATCAGCGCCGCGGCCAGGAACCCGTACCCGGTGATCGACTCGCGGCCGCGCCGGCCGCGCCCGTCCGGCCGCCCGAACCGGGCCAGCCGGGAGATGGGGCGCCGACCGGGCCGGCCGCTGCCGTCGACCCGGTCGGCGGCCTGCGCCCGGGCCGGGTCGGGCACCACCGCGGTTGCGGATCCCCTGCGGATGCCCGTCATGGGCGCCGACCTCCTTCCGTCCCGGGGCCGTCTTCTGTCCGGTCTGGACTGTCCTCGGTAGCACGAGTGTCCTCAGTGGAGCGAGGGGGTGGGCCGCCGGTCGGCGATTCCGGCGGCCCACCGCCCGGTCACTTCACGGCGAGCAGGGCGCTGTTCACCTTCTTCTCCGCGGTGGACAGCAACTGGTCCGGGTTGGCGCCGGAGTTGGTGAGCACGCCCTGCATCACGCTGTCCAACGCGGCGTAGATCTCCTGCGCGTTCGGTGGTTCCAGCCTGCCGGTCAGGTTCTTGGAGCCGGTCAGGAACGGCTCGTAGTTCTTCACCGGGATGTTCGCGTACTTGTTCTTCAGCGTCTCCGTCGCGGTCTGCTCGGCACCGGTCCAGATGTCCGGGGTGGGCGGGGTGGCCAGCCCGATCGGCAGGTCGGAGTCCAGGAAACGCTTGATGTTCAGCTCGGTCCGGTCCGGGTTCAGGAACTTCCACTGCAGCCAGGTCAGCCCGGCCTTGATCTTCGCCGGGGACGCCTTCGGGTTGATCATGTAGCCCTCGCCGCCGATCAGCGTGCCCTTGCCGCCCGGCATCGGGGCCAGCCCGTAGGTGTCGTACTTGCCCTGGAACTGCTTGACCAGGGTGGGCACGTTGTCCGGGGCGGCGACGTACATGCCGAGCTTGCCGGCGCCCATCATCCGCTGCACGTCCGGGATCTCCAGCAGCTGCTTGGTGCCCATCGAGTTGTCGGTCCAGCGCATGTCATGCAGCGTCTGCAGCATCTGCCTGGTCTCGGCGGTGTTGAAGGCGGCCTTCCACTTGTCGCCATCCTTGCTGGCCACCTCGGCGCCGACCGAGAACAGTTCGGCGGTCAAGTGCCAGCCGCCCTGGTTGTTCTTGCTGAAGTCGGCGTACCCGACGGTGCCGTTGCCCAGCGCCGCGATCTTCTTGGCCGCGGTGCGCACCTCGTCCCATGTGGACGGTGGCTGGTCCGGGTTGAGGCCGGCCCGGGTGAACAGCGTCCGGCTGTACAGCAGGCCCATCGAGTAGTTCGCGGTCGGCAGCCCGTACAACCGGCCGTTGCCGTCCTTGAAGATGTCCAGCAGTGCCGGCTGCAGCGCCGACAGGTGCGGCACGTCCTTCACGTAGTCGGTGATGTCGGCGGCCTGGCGGCGGGCGATCAACTGCGCCGGGTCGGTGAAGTAGACGTAGTAGACGTCCTCGAGCCGGCCACTGCCGAGCTTCGCGGCGAACGTCTTGGGGTCCATGAACCCCTCTTTGGCATCGATGTGGATGTCCGGGTGGGACGCCTCGAAATCCTTGACGTCCTGGTCGAACACCTTCCGCTCGAACGCCTGGGTGGCCGGCGGGCGGCCGTTGACCGTGATCGTCACCTTGCCGCCGGCGGCGCTGTCGCCGCTGTCCGACTTGGAGCAGGCCGCGGCGGCGGCCACGCTCAGCGCGGCAGCCAGTAACAGCACGACCGTGCGGCGACTTCTCGTTGCTGCGGACATTCGAGCCCTCCTCGACGGGGCCTGGGCGCGGCGGGACGGCCCGGCGGCAGGCGCCGGGCGGTTACGGACCGATGGGGTGGGGCCGGGTCTGGTCGACCCGGTAGCGACCCCGAGCGGGTCGAATCGGGACGGCCGGTGAGACCCACACCATAAAGAGGCGGTTCGATGTCCGCAAGATGTCGACGGAAGTTCGTAAGATAACGACGAGGTTGCGAGTCCGGTTGGCGGGCCACCGACCCGCCCGGGCAAGCGCCGGCTGCCGGTGGACCGGCCGGTCCCGGGTCAGCGCGGCCGGCGGGCCGGCGCGGTCGAGGCCCGCACCACCAGTTCGGGCTCGAACAGCAGCTCGTCCGGGGCGACGTCGGCCCGCTCCATCTGGGCGACCAGCAGCTCGACCGCGGCCCGGCCCATCGCCTCGATCGGCTGCCGCACCGTGGTCAGTGCCGGCGCCATGCAGTTCATGAACGGTGAGTCGTCGTAGCCGATCACGGAGACCTGCTCCGGCACCGCCATGCCGCGCCGCCGGACGGCCCGCACGCAGCCCAGGGCGAGCACGTCGCTGGCGCAGATCATCGCGGTCACCCCGCGCTCGAGCAGCTTGGTCGCCGCGACCTGACCGCCTTCCAGCGAGAACATCGTGTGCTCGACCACGTCAGCCGGCGCCGGCACCCCGGCCGCCGCGGCCGCGGCCCGGAACGCGGCCGCCTTGCGCGCGGACGGCACGTGGTCGGCCGAGCCGAGCACCAGCCCGACCCGCTCGTGCCCGAGCGCGAGCAGGTGCGCCATCGCCTGGTCCACCGCGACCGCGTCGTCGCAGGACACCCGCGGGAAGCCGAGGTGGTCGACGCCGGCGTTGACCAGCACCACCGGCAGCTTCCGGTCGGCCAGCCGGCGGTAGTGCCCGTGCGGCGCCTCGGCCTGCGCGTACAGCCCGCCGGCGAACACCACGCCGGAGACCCGGTGCTGCAGCAGCAGGTCGATGTACTCCGCCTCGGAGACGCCGCCGGTGGTGCGGGTGCACAGCAGCGG
This sequence comes from uncultured Actinomycetota bacterium, assembly GCA_963714145.1. Classification (GTDB taxonomy): domain Bacteria; phylum Actinomycetota; class Actinomycetes; order Mycobacteriales; family CADCTP01; genus JBBWZH01. The sequence goes on from OY970235.1 coordinate 3,655,296, forward strand.
GGTGAACCCCTGCTGGGCCAGCGCGTCGCCGACCACATCGGCCAGCGCCGGGAAGATCGGGTTCTGCAACTCCGGCAGCACCAGCCCGACCAGCCGGGCCCGCTCACCGCGCAGCTGGGTCGGCCGCTCGTAACCGAGCACGTCCAGCGCGGTCAGCACGGAGGCCCGGGTGGCGTCGGACACGCCGGGCTTGTTGTTCAGCACCCGGCTGACCGTCGCCTCGCTCACGCCGACCTTCGCCGCAACTTCCGCAAGCCGTCGACTCATGCGCGCAACTTTACGGTACGAGTCACGTAAGCGCTTGCGTTATCGCTCGTGTCGCACCGTCGTGTCGCGGGCACCCGCCCCGGGGGTCAGCCCGGGGCGGGTACCGGTTACCGCTGGTGCGCCAGCAGGGCGTGGCTCTGCTGGATCTTCGCGTACGACTCCGGCACCGTCGGCTTCGCACCGGCGGCCAGCCGGGCCGCGGCCGGGGACGGCGCCGCCGGCCGGCCGGGGGTGAACAGCCAGGTGTTGAACAGCTGCAGCAGCGGCTTGCCGGAGATCTGCTCGGCGAGCGCCTCGAACTGTGCCGTGCTGCCGTTGCCGTCCTTCTTCGTGGTCGCCCAGGTCCGGAGGATCTTGAAGAACGCGTCGTCGCCGACCGCCAGCCGCAGCGCGTGCAGGGTCAGCGCGCCGCGGTCGTAGACGGCGGCGTTGAACATCCGGGCCGGCGTCGGGTCACCCGGCCGGATCTGCCAGAACGCGCTGTCGGCCGGGCGGGCCGCGTAGGTCGCGTCCGACCACCTCCTGGGCGGTGCCCTCGCCCTGCTGCTCCGACCAGAGCCACTCGGCGTAGGTGGCGAAGCCCTCGTTCAGCCAGATGTCCTTCCAGTCGGCCACCGCGACCGAGTCGCCGAACCACTGGTGCGCGTTCTCGTGCACGACCACGAAGGTGTCGGCGGCCCGGCGCCAGAACAGCCCGTCGTAGACCGGCCGGCTGACGTTCTCCAGCGCGAAGCCGAACGCCGCGGGCGCGGTGACGACGCCGCCCATGGCGTCGTACGGGTACGGGCCGAAGAACCCGGTCTCCCACTCGACGATCTCGCTGGTGCGCTCCACGCTGGCCCGGGCGGCACCCTCGGAGTCACCCAGGTTGGCCGAGTAGGCGGTCACGATCGGCGTGCCGTCGGCGGCGGTGTCGGTCTCGATGTCGTACCTGCCCATGACCAGGAACGCCAGGTACGTCGCGGTCGGCCGGGTCTCCCGCCAGGACCAGCGGCTCCAGCCGGTGATCTCGGGCACCGGGGCGGTCGGCTGCCGGCCGTTGCTGATCGCCTGGATGCTGTTCGGGACCAGCACCGAGACGTCGAAGGTGGCCTTGTCCAGCGGGTGGTCGTTGCTCGGGAACCACCACCAGGCGATCTCCGGCTCGTTCACCGCGACCGCGCCGTCCGCGGTCCGGCTCCACGAGGTGAAGCCCGAGGCCACCTTCTGCGACGGGATCCCCGAGTACTGCACGACCACCGTCATCGCCGCGCCGACCGCCAGCGGCCGGGCCGGCGTGACCACCAGTTCGTGGTCGCCCTGCCGGGCGAAGGTGGCGGCCCGGTTGTTCACCCGCACCGAGCTGACGTCCAGCACGAAGTCGAGGTTGAACGTGGACAGCTCCTGGGTGGCCGTGGCCAGGATCGTGGTCGTCCCGGCGAGCAGGTCGGTGTCCGGGAAGTAGCGCAGCCGGATGTCGTAGTGGCCGACGTCGTAGCCGCCGTTGCCGTACTCGGGGAAGTAGCTGTCGCCGATGCCCGGGCTGCCCGGCGCCGGCGCGGCATCCGCCGCTGGGCCGGTCAGCACCAGCGCAGCGACGGCCGCGGTCGCTGTCAGGATTCGTCGCACCGTTGGGCTCCCTCCGGCCGGACGCGGGGCCCACCCAGGGACACCGCCCCGTGCTGTCGGCTCACTCGGACCGACACACCGTATCAACTCGGAGGTTTCTGTTGATTACGGCCAGTTACCCCGATCGGGTTGTCGAAGGCAGTTAGCGCCAGGAATCCCGGCGCGTACTACAGGCCGTCCTCGCGGGCCCGGGCAGCCAGATCGAGCTTGGTGTAGGTGGGCCGGCCGGCGCCGGCGTACTTCCGCTTGATCCGCTCCAGGTAGGTCTTCGCCGTCGACGGCCGGACGCCGATCCGCCGGGCCGCCGCGACCATCGTCAGCCCGGACGTGTACGCCACCACCAGCTCGCGCTCCCGCGGCGTCAGCGCCGCCTCTCCCCCGGCGCCGTCGACTCCCCCGGCGCCGTCGACCGGCGGGCCAGCGGCGCCGCCGCCGGTCAGCGGGCGCGCGGCAGCCGGCCGGCGGACCGCGGGTGGCGGGTAGCCGGGTGCGCCAGCCGCGGCCGGGTGAACGGATGCGGGGTGTGCCGACGGCGGGCCGGCCGCGGCCGGGTAGGCGGTGGCGCCGGTGGCGACCCGACGGATGGCGGCGGCCAGGGTGAACAGGTCACGGTCGCGGGTGACGTAGCCGCGGGCACCGGCCCGGACCGCCGCGCTGAGCTGGTCGGCGGCCAGCGCGCCGCTGACCACCAGCACCCGCCGGCCGGCCGCCACCAGCCGGCGGATGTCGTGGCCGTCCGCCCCGGCGGGCGACGGCTCCAGCAGCACCACGTCGGCGCGCGCCGGCTCGTCCCGGATCAACTCGTCCACGCTGCCGCAGGTGAAGATCATCCGTAGGTCGGGCTGGCCGGAGAACCAGGCCGCCAGCCCGTCGAGCAGCATCCGGTCATCGTCTACCGCGGACACGGTCGTCTGGCCGGCCAACACCGCTACTGGTGTCCCTTCCGTTCGTTTGCCGGGATCGGGTCGCGACAAGTGGGTAGCATTCGGGCCGGTGTTCAGCCGGCGCCGCAGACCAAACTGAGACCAAGCCGCAGACCGGGGTGAAGGCCGAGCGATGGCGGGACTGACGGCGGCGGCCCGGCTGGGGCAGGAACTGCGCCGGCTACGGCAGCAACAGGGCCTGTCGCAGCGCCGGCTGGTCCGGGAGCTCGGGCTCAGCGCGCACAGCAACCTGGTGCAGTACGAGCTGGGCCGCCGGATCCCGCCCGGCGACATCGTGCTGGCCTGCGAGCGGCTGCTCGGCGACCGGGCCGGCACGCTGCGCCGGCTGCTGGCCGAGGCACTGGCCGAACGAGCCGGCGATGCTCCCGGGGACGCTCCCGGCGACGGGGCCGGCGGGCCGGCGATGCTGCCACCGGCAGTGGCCGACTTCACCGGACGGGCCGCCCAACTCGCCGCGCTGACCGCGCTCGCCGACCCCAGCAGGGCCGGTGCGGCGGTCGCGGTGATCATTCCGGTGATCGCGGGCACCGCCGGGGTCGGCAAGACCGCGCTCGCGGTCAACTTCGCCCACCGGGCCGCGGACCAGTTCCCGGACGGCCAGCTCTACCTGGACCTGCGCGGCTACGCGCCGGCCCCGCCGCTGACCACCGGCCAGGCGCTGGCGGCGCTGCTGTACGCGCTGCGGGTGCCGGCCGAGCAGGTGCCGGCGGACGCCGACCGGGCCGCCGGGCTGTACCGCAGCCTGCTCGCCGGCAAGCGGGTGCTGGTGCTGCTGGACAACGCGGCCAGCGCCGAACAGGTCCGGCCGCTGCTGCCCGGCACAGCCGGCTGCCTGGCGCTGGTCACCAGCCGGGACGGGCTCGGCGGGCTGATCGCCCGGGACGGCGCCCGCCGGCTCACCCTGGACGTGCTCACCCCGGCCGAGGCGACCGCGCTGCTCGGCCGGATCGTCGGCGTCGACCGGGTGGCCGCCGAACCGGCCGCCACCGCCGCGCTGGCCGGGCTGTGCGCGCACCTGCCGCTGGCGTTGCGGATCGCGGCCGCGAACCTGGTCGACGCGCCGGGGCAGCCGATCGCCGACTACGTGACCGGGCTGCGGTCCGCCGACCCGCTGGCCGGGCTGGCGGTGCCGGGCGACGAGCAGGGCGCGGTGCGGGCCGCGTTCGCCGCCTCGTACGGGCGGCTGCCGGCGCCGGCCCGGCGGCTGTTCCGGCTGCTCGGCCTGGTGCCCGGCCCGGACGTGACCGCCGCCGCTGCCGCCGCGCTGGCCGGCCTCGACCTCGCCGAGGCGGCCGGCCTGCTGCGCCGCCTGGCCGGCGCGAGCCTGCTGACCGAGCCGGCGCCGGGCCGGTACAGCTGGCACGACCTGCTCCGCCGGTACGCCGCCGACCGCGCCGACCAGGACGAGGACGCGGCCGGCCGGGCCGCCGCGCTGGGCCGGCTGCACACCTGGTACCTGCACGGAACCGCCGCCGCCGGCCGGGTGCTGTCCCCGTCCACCCCGCTGCTGCCACTGCCACCGACCGGCCCGGCCGAGCCGGGCAACCCAGCCGAGCCGGGCGGGACGGCCGGGCCGGGCGGGGCGGCCGAGCCGGGCGGCCCGGCGGGGACGGCTGAACCGAGCCGGGCGGCGGGGGTAGCCGACCCGGTCGGGGCGGTTGCGTTGCCCGAGTTCGGCGCCGGGCCGGCGGCGCTGGCCTGGCTGGAGGCCGAGCGGGCCAACCTGGTGGCCGCCGCCGAGCGAGCGGCGGTGGCCGGCCCGCGGCCACTCGCCTGGTTGCTGGCCGACCAGCTGCGCGGCTTCTTCTCGCTCCGGCTGTACGCCGCGGACTGGCTGGCCACCGCCAGCGCCGGGGTCGCCGCCGCCCGGGCCGCCGGGGATGGCCGGGCCGAGGCCGCGAGCCGGCTCAGCCTGGCCGAGGCGTACGAGTGCCAGGCCCGGCACCAGGAGGCGCTGGCCGAGAACGACGCGGTGCTGGCCGTGGCCCGGGCGCGCGGTTGGGTCGACGCGCAACTCGCCGCGCTGAACAGCCTCGGCCGGGTCTACTGGCAGCTGGACCGGCTGGCGGAGGGCGCCGACCACCTCACCCAGGCGCTGGCCATCGACCGGGCCACCGGCTCGCTGCTCGGCCAGGCCATGCGGCTGGCCAACCTGGGCGCGATGTACCACGAGATGGGCCGCATCGCGCTGTCCGCGGACCAGTTCGAGCAGGCGCTGGCGATCGCCCGGCAGACCGGGCACCGCCGCGGCGAGGCCATCTGCCAGGCGAACCTGGGCATGGCGGTGGCCGAACTGGGCCGCCTCGACGACGCGCTCGCACACCTCACGCCGGCGCTCGCGCTCGCCCGCGAGCTGGGTGACGCCGGCAACGAGTCGCACGCGCTGCGGCTGCTGGCCGAGGTGCACGCCGACGCCGGTCGGGACGGCCCGGCGGTGGCGGCCGCGGTGGCCGCGGTGGCCGTCGCCGACGCCGCCGAGGACCAGCACTTCCAGCTGGAAACGCTGATCACGCTGGCCACCGTCCGGGCCCGGTGCGGCGCGCCGGTCGACGCGACCGCCGGCTACCGGCAGGCCCTGGAGCTGGCCCGCGCCGCCGACGCCAGGTACCCGGAGATCGTCGCCCTGATCGGGCTGGCCACCGTCGCCGACCCGCCCCTGGCCACGGACGCGCGGCAGGCGCTGGAGCTGGCCCGGCGGACCGGCTACCGGATGCTGGCCGGGCACGCGCTGACCGCGCAGGCCGCGGCCGAACAGGCGCTCGGCCAGCCCGCGCCGGCGGTCCGGACCGCCCGTACGGCGCTGGCGGTGCACCGGGAGACCGGGCACCGGCTCGGCGCGGCCCGCACCCTGGTCATCCTCGGGCACGCCCTGCACGCCACCGCCGACCCGGCCGGTGGCACCGCGGCCTGGGCCGAGGCGCACGACCTGTTCCGCGCCGCCGGCGCGCGGGAGACCGCGGCGACCGCCACCCTGCTCGACACCAGCCGGTAGCCGCGGCCGGACGGCGACCCGGATCCGGCCGGTCGGTCGTCCCGATCGCGACCGGGACACCCCGGTACGGGCTCAATGTCCGGTAACAGGTGTGACACAGTTGTGGCACCAGGAGTGCCACTTCCGCGCCGCGATCATTCGTACCCTCCGGGGCATGGTTGCTGAGACGTCGATTGCGAACCGGGAGCCGGCGGCCGCCGCGCCGGCCCGGGAGGTGGAGCAGTGCCCCGGCTGCGCGACCGACCTGGTCGTGGTGCCGGGCGCGGAGATCTGCCAGCACTGCTCCTACCTGGTGCTGGTGCTGGAATGCGGCACCTGCGGCGCGACCGACCAGTGGTACTACGGCGACGGTCCGCGGCCCAGGTGGGTTCGCCTGGCCGTCGACCGGCACCGGGTGATGTGCTGCTCAGCCGCCTGCGCGGTGCTGGAGCTCGGCAGGTTGGCCGAAGCCGGCGAGCTCGCCGTCGAGCCGGCATCCCGGTCAGCGGCCCAGCCGGCAGCCGAACAGCCGGCCGGGCCGGCATCGACGCCGGCGGGCCGGTCGGCCGGCACCGACTAGTCGAGGGTCAGGCTCTTGGTGTCGACCAGCCGGCGCAGCAGCGCGTGGAACTCGGCAAGTGGCATCGCGCCCTGATCGCTCTGGCCACGCGGGCGCACCGAGACGGTCTCCTCGGCCTCCTCGCGCTGCCCGACGACCAGCACGAACGGCACCTTCTTCAGCACCGCCTGGCGCACCTTCGCCTGCATCCGGCCGTCCGAGTCGTCCACCGAGGCACGCAGCCCGTTTTCGAAGAGCCGGCGGGCCACCTTGTGCGCGTAGTCGTGCTGGTCGTCGGTGAGCGGCACGACCCGCACCTGCTCCGGCGCCAGCCACACCGGGAACGCGCCCGCGTAGTGCTCGATCAGGTACGCGACGAACCGCTCGTGGCTGCCCAGCGGGGCCCGGTGCAGCACCACGGCCTGCTGCTCGGTGCCGTCCGCCGCGTGATACGTCAGGCCGAACCGCTGCGGCATGTAGAGGTCGACCTGGTTGGTGGAGGCGGCGAACTCCTTGCCGGTGACCGACCGGATGATGAAGTCGACCTTGGGCCCGTAGTGCGCGGCGCCGCCGATGTCCTCGACGTACGGGATGCCGGACTCGTCCATCGCGTCCCGGGTGATCCGCTCGGCGGTGGCCCACATCTGCGCGTCGTCGTGGTATTTCTCGGTGTTCTTCGGGTCGCGCAGGGCCAGCACCATGTGGAAGTCCTCGATGCCCAGCGACCGGTAGTAGTAGTCGTGCAGCCGCATGACCTCGACGAACTCCTGCTTCGCCTGGTCGAGCGTGCAGTAGATGTGCGCGTCGTTCTGGCTGAAGCCGCGGGTGCGCATCAGCCCGTACAGCTGGCCGCTGCGCTCGTACCGGTAGACCGTGCCGTACTCGGCCAGCCGCACCGGCAGCTCGCGGTAGCTGCGCGGCCGGGCCTTGTAGGCCATGTGGTGGTGCGGGCAGTTCATCGGCTTGAGGAAGTACTGGTCGCCCTCGATCTCGATCGGGGCGTACAGGTCGTCCTGGTAGTAGGGCAGGTGGCCGGAGATGTAGTACAGCTCGCTGCGGGTCAGGTGCGGGGTGCCGATGCGCTGGTAGCCCCAGTTCCGCTCGGTCTCCTTCGCCCAGCCCTCCAGTTCGTCCCGGATGACCATGCCGTTGGGCAGCCAGATCGGCAGCCCGCGGCCGATCTCCGCGCTGAACGTGAAGATCTCCAGGTCGGCGCCGATCTTGCGGTGGTCGCGCCGCTCGGCCTCGGCCAGCCGGGCCAGGTGGTCTTTCAGCTCCTGCTTGGATTCCCACGCGGTGCCGTAGATGCGCTGCAGCTGCGGGTTCTTCTCGCTGCCCCGCCAGTACGCCGCGGCGGTGCGGGTCAGCGTGAACGCCGGGATGTCGCGGGTGGTGGGCAGGTGCGGGCCGCGGCACAGATCCGTCCAGACCTGCTTGTCGCCGACCAGGTTGTCGTACATGGTCAGCTCGGTGCCGCCGATCTCGACGGACGCGCCTTCGGCCGCCTCCGGCGCGGCCGCGCCGGTCAGCTCGATCAGCTCCAGCTTGAACGGCTCGGCCGCGAGCTCGGTGCCGGCCTGCTCGGCGGTGACCACCCGGCGGCTGAACCGCTGCCGCTGCCGGATGATGTCGCTCATCCGCTTCTCCAGCGCGGCGAGATCTTCCGGGGTGAACGGCCGCTCGGGCCGGAAGTCGTAGTAGAAGCCGTTCTCGATCGGTGGGCCGATGCCCAGCCGGGTGCCGGGGAACAGATCCTGCACGGCCTGCGCCAGCACGTGCGCGCAGGAGTGCCGGATCACCGACCGCCCGTCCGGCGACCCGGCCGGCACCGAACTGATCACGTCGCCGTCGCGGATGACGTACGAGAGGTCGCGCAGGTCGCCGCTGCCCGGCGCGCCCGGCAGCTCGCCGACCCGGACCACCACGCTGTCCTTGATGCCGGCCGCGGCCAGTACCTGGCCGGCCGTCGACTCCACCGGCACCGCCCGCGGCTCGTTGTCGACGACGACGTGGACCTGGTCGGACACGACCCCTCCTCAACCTGACGGTTCCCGATCAGTATCCCAGCCGCGCCGATCTTGCTCACGCCCAGTGCCGCCGCGCCGGTCGAGCGGGTCGTCAGCGGGCCAGCGGGGCCCCGGCCGGGGCCTCGGCCCGGCGGTACAGCTTGGCCCGGACGCCGTCCGCGTCTGGGTGCCGCAGGTCGTCCAGGATGGCCAGGGCCTGCCGCCAGGCGGCGCGGGCGGCGGCCGGGTCGCCGGCGCCGTACCGGGTGTCGCCGAGGTAGTCCAGGACGCCGGCCTCCCGGTGCCGGTCGCCGACCTGGCGGTAGAGCGCCAGCGCGTGCTGGTAGCAGTCGACCGCCTCGCCGTACTGGCCGAGGTGGTGGTGCGCGTGGCCGAGGCTGTCCCAGGTGGCGGCCTCGTTCGGCGGGTGGCCGATCTGCTGGCTGAGCCGCAGCGCCGCCCGGCACTGGGCCAGCGCCTCCTGGTGGTCGCCGAGGTTGGTGTGGTACCAGCCGATCATGTTCAGCACCCGGGCCTGGCCGATCAGGTGGTCGGCGGCCCGGTAGAACGCCAGCGCCTGCTGGGCGTGCCCGAGCGCCTGCTCGAACTCGCCCTGCGCCTCCAGCGTGTGCGCGATCAGCCGGTGGCTGTGCGCCTCGCCGGTGACGTCGCCGAGTTCCCGGTTCAGCGCGAGCGCCTGCCGCAACTGGCGGTGCGCGTCCTGGTACCTGCCCAGCCGGCTGTACGCGTAGCCGAGGCTGCGCCGGAACCGGGACTGCTCGGCCCGGTCACCGAGGCGCTGCGCGGCGGCCAGCGCGGTCCGCTGCAGATCGACGAGGTCCTGCCAGTGGCCGCGGAAGTCCAGGAACTCCGGCATGGTCCAGGCCAGCTGCAGCACGTGCTGGTCGAACCCGGCGGTGCCGGCCAGGTCGATCGCGGCCAGCAGGGTGAGGTGCTCGGTGTCGAACCAGGCCATCGCGGCGGCCGGGTCGGGCAGCGAGCAGACCACCGCGCCGGGCAGCGGCGGGTTCAGCGTGATCGGGTCGCGGTGCGGGCTGACCAGCAGCGCCGCCGGGTGCGCGCAGTGCAGGTAGTGGTCCAGCAGCCGGGTCACCGCGGCCCGCCGATCGGCCTCGCTGTCATGCTCGCGGGCCAGCTCGGCGGCGTAGGCCCGGAGCAGGTCGTGGAAGGTGTACCGGCCCGGTGCCGATTCGGTCAGCAGGTGGCCGCGCAGCAGCTGGTCGAGCAGCGGCCGCATCCGGGCGACCGGGACGCCGGCCAGGCTGGCGGCGGCCGGCTCGGCGATGTCCGGGCCGGTGTGCAGCCCGAGCAGCCGGAACAGCCGGGCCGCAGCGGGCTCCAGCGCCCGGTACGAGCAGGAGAAGACGGTGCGCAGGTCGCCGCTCGGGTCGCTGTCGGCGAACGGGTCCAGGTCGGTGGCCGGACGGCCGGCCGGCCGGAGCTGGCCGGCCAGCGCGGCCAGCGCGAGCTGCGGACGGGTCGCGGCGCGGGCGGCCACCACGGCCAGCGCCAGCGGCAGCCGGGCGCAGCCGGCCACGATCGCGGCCACCGCGTCCGGCTCGGCGGCCAGCCGGGCCCCGCCCAGCCGGCCGGCCAGCAGCGCGTGCGCCTCGCCGGCGGAGAGCACGTCCAGCGTGAGCGGCCGGGCGCCGTCCACCGCGACCAGGCCGGAGAGCTGGTCCCGGCTGGTGACGATCACCACGCAGCCGGGCGAGCCGGGTAGCAGCGGCCGGACCTGCTCCACGGTCGCGGCGTTGTCCAGCACGACCAGCATCCGCCGGCCGGCCAGCGCGCTGCGGAACAGCGCCGCCTGCGCCGTCAGGTCCGCCGGGATCCGGGCCGTCGGGACGCCCAGCGCGTCCAGGAACCCGCGCATCGCCGCGTGCGCCGGTACCGCCGGGCCACCCGGGTCGTAGCCGCGCAGGTTCGCGTACAGCTGCCCGTCCGGGAACCGCGCGGACACCCGGTGCGCCCAGTGCACCGCCAGCGCCGTCTTCCCCACCCCGGCCGAACCGCAGACCACCGCGACCATCACCGCGGTCGGCTGCTGCCCGCCGGCGGCCACCATCGCGTCCAGCGCGCCGAGCTCCGGCTCGCGGCCGGCGAAGCCGTAGACGTCCAGCGGCAGTTGCGCCGGGCGGTGCCCGGGCGGCTGCGGGGGCGGGCCGGCCACGACCGGCACCGGATCGGTCGGCGTCGGGTCCGGCTCCGGCTCCGCGGCCGGCGGCTCGGCCGCGGTCCGCAGGTAGGCGGCGGTGGTGTCGCCGCCGGCCAGCACGACCTGGTGCAGCTGGCGGAGCATGGCGCCGGGCTCGATGCCCAGCTGGTCGACCAGCGTCGCGCGCAGCTGCTGGTACGCGGCCAGCGCGTCCGCCTGCCGGTCGGTGCCGGCGAGCGCCACCATCAGCTGCGCCCACGGCCGCTCCCGCAGCGGGTGGCCGCGCACGTACGCCTGCAGCTCGCCGACCAGCCGGCGGTGCCGGCCCAGCCGCAGGTCCAGGTCGACCCGCTCCTCGAACACGGTCAGCCGGCGCTCGTCCAGCGCGGCGGCCTCGGCGGCGAACCCGTGCAGCGTGACGCCGTCCGCGGCCGGGCCGTGCCAGAGCGAGAGCGCCTCGGACAGCAGCGAGCAGGCCAGCTCCAGATCCTCGCCGGACCGCTGGGTGGACATCTGCGCGGCCGCCCCGGTCAGCTCCTCGAACCGGGTCAGGTCCAGCTCCCCCGGGCCGACCTGCAGCACGTACCCCGGCGTCCTGGTCAGCAGCGGCGAGCCCGGGTCGGTGCCGGCCGAGCCGGCGCTGCCCGGGGGCGGGCCGGCGCTGGCCGGGGGCGGGCCGGCGCCGGCCGGGCTGGCGTCGGGGGTGGCGGCCGGGTCGGCCGGATCGCCGGCGGGCACGGCCGCCGGGGTGAGCAGCCGGCGGAGTTGCGCCACGCAGCCGTGCAGCAGCCGGCGCGCGTTCGCCGGCGGGTGGTCGCCCCAGAGGCACTCGACCAGCCGGTCGACCGAGACCACCCGGTTCGCGTTCAGCAGCAGGACGGCGAGCACCACCCGGGGCTGCCCGGCGACCGGCACCCGCCGCGCACCGTCCAGCACCTCCACCGGCCCGAGCACCCGGAACTGCATGGTCACCCGCACCGCGACACGGTCACGGGAGCAACGGTGCCAGGTGTTGCGCGCTGGGCCAATTCGGTGGGCGATGTGCTGCCCATGTGGGCGTCCACCACGCACCCATCAACGACCCACCGCCCACCCACCACGGAGGGTCATCGTTGTGTCCCAGTCATCACCCGTTCGGCGGCTAGCCCTGCCGCCGAGCCAGCCCTCCAGTCGTGGAGACCCCAATGCCTTTCCGCTACCGCCCGCTCCCGGCCCGCCCGTACGCCGGGCCAGCCCTCGTCGCGGGCCGCTCCGTCGGCTTCCCCCCGGTCGCCCGGTAGCCCCGGGGGCCAGCCAGCCAGCCAGCCGGGCTAGCGGCGCGCGGCCGGGGGTTCGATCACCCGGGCGCGCAGGTGCTCGTACACGACGGTGGTCTCGACGTCGGCGACCTCGGGGCGCTCGGTCAGCCGGTCGATTACAAAGGCGTAGAGCCCTTCGGTGTCGGCGACCGCGACGTGGATCAGGAAGTCGCGGCTGCCGGAGGTGACGAACACGCCGATCGTCTCCGGCAGCCGGCTGACCCACTCGCGGAACGCCTCGATGTTGCGCCGGGACGGCGGGCGGATCCGCACCGCGGTCAGCGCCTGCACCGGCCGGCCGACCGCGGCCAGGTCGACCTCGGCGTGGAAGCCGCGGATCACCCCGCGCTCGCGCAACGCCCGGACCCGCTCCAGCGAGGTGGACGGCGACACGTGCGTCGCGGCGGCCAGGTCACGGTTGGTCTGCCGTGCATCGTTCTGCAGGGCCCGCAGTAGACCGAGATCCAGCGCATCAAGTTCCACTGTTTCTCCCCTTGCCCGAACGTCGTACGGTGTTGCTTGGGTGGGCCCGGACGAAGCCCTACCGTATCGCGACATGGCAGCGCACTACGGCGGCCTCGACGTCCGCCCCGATCTGAGCACCCGGCTGGCCCCGGTCAAGTGGGTCGTGGTGGTGGACGAGCAGCTCAACCGCGGCCTGATCGCGAACGCCGTCGCCTGCCTGGCCGCCGCGGTCGGCAAAGCCCTGCCCGACCTGGTCGGTGCCGACGGGCTGGACGCGTCCGGCAGCCGGCACCCGGGGCTGCCCTGGGCCGGCTGCAGTGTGCTGAGCGGAACCGCCGCGCAGGTCGGCGCGGTCCGCACCGCCGCGATCGGCCGGCCCGAACTGTTCGTCGCGGACATGGTCGACATCGCCCAGCAGGTCCGCGTCTACGACGGCTACCTGGCCCGGCTCGCCGACACCAGCGCCGACGACCTGACCTACTGCGCGGTCAGCGTCGCCGGCCCGCGCAAGCAGGTCGACAAGGCCGCCCGCGGCCTCCGGCTGCTCGCCTGAGCACGCCGGTACGCCCCGGGTGAGCAAGTCGCACGACGTCGCCCCGGCGGTGCTCGCCCCGCTGCTGACCAGGTTCTGCACCGCCTGATCGGCCGAACGGCGGCCCGTATCCCGGCCCAGCAGCTGGGATACGGGCCTATCAATGTCCGGCTCGCACTCCGATACTTGCCGACAAGATCCCCCACCCCCGGGACGCTGGAATGACCGACGAGCCAGCCACGCACCGCGCCCGCAGGGCGCAGCTCCGCACTGATGTAGCGCAATTGAGCCAGCTGCTGACTATCCTGCCGCCAACCAGCGCAGCCCAGCACCAGGTGCAACTCCTGGTCGACGACTGGTCCGCCGGTGCCGCCCAGCTCCATGCCGAAACCGCCGCCAGCGCCCGCCGCCGCACCCTCGCCCTCCGCTCCGGCTGGCTCCTGGTCGCCGCCCTCGCCACCGCCGCGCTCTGCTTCGGCGGGTTCGCCGGCTGGACCCGCCCCCCTACCCCGGACCTGGCCCTCTTCACCATCGCCACCGCCGTGCCACTACTGACACTCCAGTTCGCAAGCATCGACCACAGGCTCCGCGACCCCGGCCCGAAAGCAACAGACCCGCTCTAGCCCTCACCGACGCTGCGACACCCCGCGCACCGAAGCCGCAGGCCCTTCGTGTTCGCGCTCGCCGTTGCCGCGTGCTGCGCGACCAGACCGCTAGTGTCCTGAGTCGTCTATTCGCAGTTACTCGGTAGGATCGGTGGGTGCCGAGCCCGACGCTCGATTCGGTGGTGTTGTCCGATGAGGGGCGGTCGGTGTTGGCCGGCTGGTCGCGGCGGCGGAAGACGATCCTGCCGATGATGCCCGGTACGCCGGCGCGTGCCGTCAGCAGACCAAGATCCCACTCGACCGCCGCCGCTCGCGACCGCCGACCGTTCGCTCAGCCGGCCGATCGACCGCGTACCGGCGTGGCGGATACCGTGGTCCCATCGCTACTGGCGGTCTGTGCTCGGCTCGACAGAAGTGACGACGTCGGTGGTCAACAAGACCTGGGCTCTCGTTCGAAGCGTTGCCTTTCTGGTGATCGGGGCGGGCATCTTCCTCGGTGCCGCGTTCCCCCTCGCGGTCTGGTCCAGCGAATCGCGGGAGCGGATCACGTTCTCGTCCGGCGACCAACCGGAGGCCGACGAGCACTGTGGACCTGACTCCGTCAGCGGTGCTTGGGTCTGTGGCCCCGACTCCTGGGCCTGGCACATGGGCCCAGGCCGGCGCATCCAGATCGCCGCCAGCACCCGCTCGCCCGACAACGCCCGCGGCTTCGAGAGCGCGCTGCGCCGCGACGACGACTGTACGGGTGCCTCGGTCGACTGGCAGATCGCCGCCGACGGCACCGTGTTCGGGGCCGGCACGCTCACCGACAACCACGCGAAGCGGAACCTCACCGAGCGAATCGCCGGCCCGGTGCACAAGCTGACCCTGACCGCGACGCGCACCGACAGTGCTGACTGCGAGGTCATGGTCGTCCTCGACCGGGCCGCCGCCGCGTACCGGATGTGGTGGTTCTGGTAGGTCGCCGTGCACCGGTACGCCCACGTCGACCCCAGCGTGGTGAACGACGGCGAGCACCGTGGCGCAATCTTCGACGCCCTCGCCGCCTACTGCCAACGAATTACCGACTCAGGAGACTGCGAACCGGCCCGGGCGCCCGCGTAGCCGGAAGATAACCCGGCGCCCGGTTGCAGTGATGTCAAGACGGGATCTCGCGAAGATCGATTGATGCGCTCAAGATTCGGACTACTTCTTGCAGGTTCGTCTGGATATCCCAGTGCTGCCCGTCTACAGCGGATATGCGTATGTGACTGCCATCGTCCGAGGCTCCTATCAGCGTGCCCTCGATCAACTGCGGGTCCAGCGCGATCGCGGAGAGGAGCTCGAGACCCGTAAGGCCGTCCCGTAGGCGCTTTTCAGCATGCTCAGCGGCCGGCGACGGGGAGAATTCCAACTCGTCGACGCGCCAATGAAGATCGGCGACAAATCGAGCGAGTAGGGCGAGAATTCTCAATAGCGTCCAATCTACGCCCACCACAGATTTCGTGTCGAATGTGACCATTTCCATCACAGTGGCGCCCCAGGACCTCGCTTGTAGCCGGATCTTGGTCCGATCCCTGGGTCGTTAATGGTGTACAGATGCTGCTCAGGGATCGAATGGTTCGGACGAAGCCGGCCACTTGGGAAGGTTGGACCGGTGAAGTCGATGTCGCGGACTGGGTTTCCGACATCATCATACTCGCGGGCTTTGTAGACTCGAGAATTCACGTTGTCCATTTTGAGTACCGTGTGCGGACCCTGTGCGCTGGGATCGGGGCCTGTAATTTTGCCGGGCTGCTGCCCCTCATAAACGGGGGTTCCATCGCCGTATCGCGAGTGAATGAGGTCGCATTGGTTGTGGACGAGGGTGTCGGTGGTGGGGGTGTGGATGTAGTAGGTGTGGAGGTCGGCGATGGTGAGGTTGTACATGGTGGCATGGCCGGGGTGGGGTGTCGCGGCGGCCACGGTGGTGGTGTGCCGGTTGAGGTCTTGGAGCCGGTCGCCGGGGTTGAGGGTGGCGGCGGGGGTCCAGGTGCGGCTGGTGGCGTTGTAGAAGGGGTGGTTGCTGGTGGTGTGGATGACAGTCGTGTGACCGTTGTGGTCGCGGATGGTGAGGTCGAGTAGATCCTCGTCGGGGTGGGTCAGGACCGCGGTGACCGTGCGCGCGCCGGCCGGTTGGGCGGTCTTGGGATCGGCGGCGGCTACGCGGTCGCCGACTCGGACGGCCGCGATGGGTTTGCTGCTGCCGTCGGCCATGACTACGCGGGTCTCGGGGGTGAAGCTGCACGCTGCCGAGGCGGCCTTGTCGGCCCGGCGGACGGCCGCCTCGGCGGCGGTTACTTCGCCGCGGGCTTTGAAGAAGCCGCGGACGGCGTCGACGCCGTCGCGGACCAGGGACCAGAGGCGGCCGACGAGGCGGGCGCCGGCGCGCCACTTCCACGGGGAGCCGTACTTGGCCAGGAAGCGGCCGACCAGGCCGCCGACGGCGGAGCTGAGCAGGGCGCCGGCGGTCTGCAGGCAGCCGGAGATGCTGCCGTTCAGGATGCAGTCCAAGCCTGCGCTGATCCCGAGCTGGTCGGCGACGATGCTGGTGATCTCCTTGACCACCCTGATCAGGCGCTCGTGCTGCGAGCCGGCCCGGCCCTTCGCCACGTACAGGTGATTCTGCGTCTCGATCTGGTCCGGCGTCTGCAGGTGCTGCAGGTCGGGTAGTCCGAGCACCGCCTGCTTGTCGGAGACGCCCGGGGTAGGGATGTTCTTGCCACTGTTCGTGTGGCACATGCCGTCCGGGCCGTTGGTACACAGCAGGCCGGTCGGGTCGCTGAACGTGGTCGGGTTGTTGTTGGCGTAGGCGTAGCCGTTGAGCTGCTGCGGGTCGGCCGGGTCGATGACCGGGTCGATGGTGGTGAACCGGCCGAGGGCGGGGTCGTACTCCCGGGCACCCAGGTACGTCAGCCCGGACGGGTCGACCAACCCGCCGACGAAACCGCGGGTGTTCGGCCACGCCGGCTGGGCGCCTCGCGGGTTGCCGAACGGATCCATCCGCCGTACCGATGCCACGCCAGCGGAGGTGACCGAGACGGTGGCGGTGCCGTGCGGGTCGGTGGCCAGCCAGGTGACGCCGGCCGGCGTGCGCATCCCGATCGTGGTCCCGCCGCAGGTGTAGTACCGGGTCGCGGTGACCTGCCCGGCAGTGTCCGCGTGCAGTTCCATGCCGTCGGGCAGGTAGGCCGTGGAGCCGGTGCTGTCGTGGGTGACCAGCCGGCCGCCGTCCGCGTCGTAGACGACCGAGGAGTTCTGGCCGCCGCCGGTGATGGTGGCCAGCCGGCCCTCGGCGTCGTAGCTGAGCGTCTGCGTGCCGGCTGGCCCCGGCCGGCTGGTGGTGTTCCCCGCCGCGTCGTAGCCGTACGCCCCGACGCCCGACCCGGCGCCGGTGACCTGGGTCAGCCCGTGCGGCTTCGGAGCGCCCGCGGCCGGGTAGGTCGAGGTGCGCACCGCGTCCGGGCCGCCGGCCGGGTCGTGCGAGGTCTGGGCGGTCCGGTTGCCGGTCAGGTCATAGCCGTACCCGGTCCAGTACGGCGCCGGCCCACCCAGCGCGCCGGCCACCGGGGTCGCGTCACAGTCGCCGCTGGACGGGGTCCAGGCCTCCGACAGCCGGCGCAGGTAGTCGTAGCCGAAGCACTGGGTGTCGGTGCCGCCGGCCTGCGGGGTGTCGGCGGCCTTGGTGAGGTTGCCGGCCGGGTCGTAGCTGTAGTGCAGGTCGGCCACGATGGGCTGGCCGGTCGGCACGGCGGTGGCCCGGGTGAGCCGGTCGGTCGCCTGATCGCGGGACCAGTCGAGGTTCATCGCGGTCGCCCCGACACCCAGGGTGTAGCCGGCCAGCAGCCCGCGCTCGGTGTAGCGGGCCGCGGAGACGTACCGGGTGAACAGGCCCTGCATGTTCACCTGATGGCCGAGGTCGTCGTAGTCGAGGACGACCGTCTCCTCCCCCAGCCCGCCGCCAGGCGGCATCGTGTAGCTGCCAACGGTGCCGTCACCGTTGTAGCTGGCGAAGAACTCGTAGGTACCGGCCAGCGCGCCCTCGCGGGCCGGGATCGTCACGCTCGTGTCGTACGGGAGGCCGTCGGGCTCAAAGCCCTTGTTGCCGCGGGTGTAGTTGAGGATCGAGGTGACATAGGCCTGGCCGCCGACGAACCTGGTAGAGCCGGCCGGCATGCCCACCCCACCGGGCGCCGTGTCGTAGGTCCAGCCGGCCAGCTGGGTGCCGGTGGTGGAGCCGGCGTATTCGCCGGTCTTGCGGCCGAGCAGGTCGTAGCTGAAGGCGAGGGTCTGGCCGCGGGCGTCGGTCTGGGAGGTGAGCTGGCCGGCGTTGTCGTAGGCCATGGTCGTCGCGCCGGTGTCCGGGTCGTCGTCCTTGGTCTTGCGGTCCAGCAGGTCGTACTCGTACCGCCAGACGTTGCCGGCCGGGTCGGTCACCGAGGCGAGCTGGTCGGACGAGGTGTAGGTGTAGCTGGTCAGGTCGGCCGGCCCGGTCGGCGTGTCGGCGTGGTACTGGAGCAGCTGGGTGGTGCGCCCGCGGGCATCGGTCACCGTGGTGGTGGCGGTGCCGCCGTCCGGCGGGGTGATGCTGACGCGGTCGCCGCCGTATGCGGTCGCGGTAGCCCACTGCGGCACACCCATCGACCAGAGGGTGGTCAGCCTCGGCCGGCCGGCGCCGTCGAAGTCGGTGACCTGCGCCGACGGGATGTTCGCGGCCAGTACGGACAGCAGCGTGCCGCTGGGCGCGCCGGTGTTGTAGTAGGGCGCGTTGGTCAGCCAGGCCCGCCCCTGCGAGTCGTACAGGGTGTCGGTGACGACCCGGCCGGTGGCCGGCGGGGTGGCCGGCGTCTGGGTCTGGCGGGGGCGCAGGAACCCGTCGTAGAGCTCGTAGCTGGTCAGGTAGCGGCCGTTGCCGCCCAGCGAGCGGGTGCTGACGTAGCTGGCCGCGCCGTCGTTGTTGATCGCGTACGTGTACTGCTGGTTTCCCTCGTAGCCGCCGGGCTTGTTCCGGCCCGGGAGCCAGACCTCGCGGGTCCGGCCGAGCGCGTCGTAGGTCGCCTCGGTGCGGCGGCCGCCGACGTCCACGGCCAGGATCGGCGACCCCCAGGACGGTTCGAGGGTGGTCGTGGTGACCTGGTTCAGCGCGTTGGTGACGACGGTCTGGGTGGTCAGGCCGATCCGGGTGATCGTGCCGGTGGCCGGGACCGTGGCGGGCCGCGTGGTGTAGCTGCTGGTCGTGGTGCGGTTCAGCGCGTCCTTGACGCTGGTCACCCGGCCGACCGTGTCGTAGGCGGTGGTCGCGGTGGTGACGAACGTGGACGGGGTGGCGCCGCTGTAGGCGGTCGCCGACTCGGACCTGGTCAGGTTGCCGGCGCCGCTGAGCGTGCCCAGCGCCTGGCTGTCGTAGTACTCGCGGGTGAACGCGACGGCGTCCCGCGGGAAGGTCGGCGTCGCCGAGCAGGCCACGCCGACGGTGCTGACCTGGTACGGGTAGGCGAGCATGTACTTGGTGGTGTTGCTGGCGTAGAGCGTCCTGGTGCACAGGTCGTCGGTCGCCGTGCTGGTGTCGCCCTGGTCGTCGACCTGGGTCAGGTTGCCGGCGGTGTCGTAGGTCTTGTCGACCCGGGTGTTCCGGAAACCGCCGGCCGCCAGCCGGACCCGGCCGCGCTCGGTGCCGGTGGTCACCATGAACGCGTTCACGGTGCGGCTGGTGTCGGTGACCAGATGCGAGGCGGTGCTCCGCCGGCTCGGGTCGGTGATCTGCCGGGAGATCTCGGTGCCGCCGTCGAAGGTCTGATCCTCGAGCTCGAAGCCCTCCAGGCCGGGCGAGTCGGTGTGCGCGGTGCCGTCGGAGTCGGCCACCGAGACGGTGCCGGTGGCGTTGCGGTCGCCGTCCATGCCCCGGTAGAAGCGCTGCTCGGTCACCGTCGGCGGGCCGCTGCCGCCGTTGCCGGCGGTCACCTTGACGTGCGAGTAGCCGCGCCACTCCGACCAGGTGCGCTTGGCCAGCGGGGTGATCTCGTCGGTGTCGGCGAAGTGCCAGGCGGTGCCGTCCAGGTAGTCGTAGTGGGTCTGCTGGATCGCCGCGCCGCCCGGTCTGTCGCGCTGGACCAGGTCGGTGACCACGTACTTGTGGAACCAGTCGTTGACCTCCGGCTGGGCCGGCGGGGTCCAGTTCACCGGGTAGCAGCGCCTGGTGTTCGTCTGCGGGGTCGGCGGGCTGGCCGTCGTGCACTCCGGCGTGCTGTAGGTGACGGCGATCTCGCCGCCGGACTCGTTGATGATCGTGCCGATCCGGCGCTTGACCATCGGCGGCAGCGTGTCCGTGCCGTCCACCCGGTTCACCAGATCGGCCGCCTGGAAGGTGACGGCCGGCAGCGCGGCGGTGCCGGCGACGATGTTCGCGCCGGCGGCCTGGCCGGCGTGCACGATGCTGTCCAGCCAGAGCGCCGGGTCGGTGCCGTCGCCAGGCGGGGTGAACGACTGGCTCAGCGTCCACACGTCGACGTTCTGGTATGCCGTGCCGGTCCAGATCGCGGTGGCGACCGAGGCGAGTCGCTTGCTGGTCCAGAACGTCGGGGAGAACTTGCCGGTACAGGTCGCGCTGGTGCAGGACTGGTCGGTGGGGACGTCCGGCCAGTTGCTGTTGTGGCTACCCGCGGCCGGGTTGGTCGGCAGCGTGCAGGGCGCGGTGATGCACCGGTCGGCCGGCGTGAAGCTGACCTGGGCCGGCGCTGACACCTCGTAGACGTGACCGGCCCGCAGGCCGTACTCGGCCCGGGCCAGGTAGCCGCCGGAGACGTACTGGGTGCCGGTGATCGCGTGGTTCTTGTCGTAGAAGTTGCGCTGCTGCGCGTAGTAGTAGGCGAGCGCGTTGCCCTTGGGATCCACTACGTAGTCGAGGTTCCACCGCCACGCCTGCAGGCATGAGGCATTGGCGAAGGTCGCGTTGAAGCACCGCTCACCCGAGTCGTCGCCGTACACCGGCACGAACCAGGCCGAGTTCGTCACCGCCTTGCCGGT
This sequence comes from uncultured Actinomycetota bacterium, assembly GCA_963714145.1. Classification (GTDB taxonomy): domain Bacteria; phylum Actinomycetota; class Actinomycetes; order Mycobacteriales; family CADCTP01; genus JBBWZH01. The sequence continues at coordinate 3,675,771 of OY970235.1, forward strand.
CGTCCAGCCCGGTAGCTGGTGCAGGCCGAAGAAGTACTGGGTGCCGTCGGTCGTGGTGACCTTCCAGGACTCGCCGCGGTCGACGCCGTTGACCGCGGTGGCCGGGAAGACCTGCTCGACCTTGGAACCGTCGTCGTCCTTCGGCACCCACTTGCCGGACGGGTCGTGGATCAGCGTGGTGGCGTGGCCGTTCAGCGACAGCGCCAGGTTGTCCCCGCCCCAGCACAGGTCGCCGACGCCGGCGTGCCCGTCGTCGGCACATGACTTGTACTTGCGTTCGACGAAACTGGCCGGCATGTCCCAGCCCTGGCCGACCCAGGACGGCTGGTTGTTCGCCGACGCCGTCGCCCCGTCCACGCTGCCCGAGTCGTACGACAGCGCGAGCGCGGGCGACAGCCCGGACGGCACCGGCGGCACCCGCAGCGGGTAGCTCCAGGAGAAGCTGCCGGTCTGCGGGCTGACCTGCCAGACCGCGGATGCCCCCAGCGAGGTGGCGGTGAAGTCCCCGGTGCTGCCGGCCGCCGCGGCGGCCAGGGCGAACACCGAACCGGCGGCGGCGACATCCACGTCGGCGGTGACCTGGCCGGCCTTGACGTTGTTGGTCGTCGGGACCGGAACGCCGGCGCAGCCCGGCCCGGCGGGCGTGCTCAGCGCGCACTCGGGCAGCCGGTGGAGGGTGAGGCGGCTGGCCCAGTCACCGCCGAAAGCGTGCCGGAACCCGGAGTAGTCCACGCCCAGCGTCACCCGGCCGGCCGCCGTCCCGGCGTCCGCCGGGGCGAGGCGCACCAGCAGCCCGGTGACCCCGGCCCGCTGTGCCGCGGTCGCGTCCAGCAACTGCACCTGGACGCCTGCGGGCACCGCGGCCGGAGTGGCTGTTCCGGCCGGGGCCGCTGGGCGAGCCACCCAGACCGGCAGCGAGCCGGCCCGGGCCCGGGCGCCGGCAGCGGCCGGTACCGGCACCGTGGCGACCCCCGCCGCCGGCCAGTTCACCGCCGGCCCGGTACGCAGCGCGCGCGGGTCGGCGCGCGGCACGGCGCGGGCCGCGGGGACGACGTCGACGCCGGGGACCGGCCGGTCGTGCTGCCGGGGCGGCGGGCCGGTCAGCCGCGGCGCGGCCTGGGCCGTGGTGGCCTGCGCCAACGACAGCGGTAGTGCGATGGCGAGCCCGAGCGCGATGCCCCGGCGCCCCCGCCGCAACGGCCCCGCGGCGTCCGCCTTCAGACCTGCGCGCACCCGCCCACCCCTCACGATCGCCGCCACCTCAGATCCCGGCCTGCTGCCGGATCACGTCGTCGGACAGGACGCCCCAGTAGACGTGGACGTCGTCGATCAGGCCGGCCCAGTAGTCGCCGTAGCTGCCGGTCACCTTGTCCCGGCCGATCTGCAGCACGCCGCTGGCATTCCACGGCTGGTCTTCGAACCCGGTCCGCCGCAACAGGCCGCCGACGTAGAGCTGCAGCCTGTTGCTCGACGCGTCGTACACCGCCGCAAGGTGTACCCAGCCGGTCGGCGGCGGGGTGACGAAGTTGGCTGGCGACTGATACTCCACCGGTACCGAGTCGGCGTTGGGCATGCCGAAGAACCACTGCACCCCGTCGGCGTCGTTGCGGTACTGCAGCACGAAGCCGCTGGTGTCGGAGCCGTCCTGGCTGAGCACGGTGTGCACCCCGGCGGTGTTGGACAGCTGCACCCAGGCGGTGACCGAGAAGCTGCGGTCCAGCCGCAGCACCGCCCGCGCGGTCGACACCGCCGGCGCGGTGCCGGTGAACGACACGGCGTTCCCGGAGCGGCCGCCGGCCGCGAACACGGCGCCGCCGGTGAGCGCGGCGGTGTAGCCGTTGGAGGACGAGTCCGCCGCGGTAGCGCCGCTGGCCTCGTCGAAGGCCCACCGGCCGACCTCCTGCCAGGCGGTGTTCACGATGCCGGCAACCTCCGACCCGGACAGGATCCGGTCATAGACCCGGACGTCGTCCACGGCCCACGGCAGTTCGCCGCTGGGGATCGTGCCGGCGCAGGTATCGCAGCCGATCCGGACCGTCCCGGCCGCGGTGACGGCACCGGAGTACGCGACCGGCGCGCCGTCGGGGACGCCGTTGACGTAGAGCCGGAGCAGGTGCGCGGCCGAGTCGTACACGCCGGTCAGGTGGTACCAGGTGCTGCTGACCGGCGCCGACGCCGAGACGACCGCGGCCGGTGCGGCCCCGCAGGCGGCCGTGCCGACGGCGAAGACCCAGTGCCCGCCGCAGAAACCGAGCGCGAAGTCGCCGCCGGTGCCGGTGGTCTGGCTGGCGACCACATAGTCGAGGCTGGTGTCGGCCAGCGTCACCCAGGCCGAGACCGAGAACGGTGACTGGGTCGGCACGCTCGCGCCGGTGCTCAGGTAGCTGCCCGGGGTGCCGTCGAAGTCGACGCCGCCGTCGACCCGCCCGTTGCCCCAGCTGACGCCATCGCCGACGACGGTCGCGGCATGCCCACCGGTGCCGGTGTCGGCCGCCGTGCTTGCGTCGCCGGTCTCGTCCAGCTTCCACTGGCCGACCGGCAGCCGGGCCGGGTCGACGAAGAACCGGTAGTCGGCGTAGTCGGTGGACTGCACGCCGAACTTGTTCACGCTGCGGACGTACAGGTGGTGGATGCCCTGCGTGGTCGGCGTCCAGGCTGGCACGGTGGCCGTGCCGGCGGCGTTCGGAGTCAGCTGGTTGTTCAGGCTGAGGGTGTCGACGCTGTACAGGAACCTGGTGACGTCGGTCGAGCCGTTCCAGTCGAGGGCGAAGGCACCGGGGACGCCCACCCCGCCACCCCACGTGTCCGGGGCGTAGACGTCGCCGGTCACGCCGGGCGTGTTCGGATGGGTCAGGTCGATCCGGAACTGGCACCAGCCCGACGCGGCGCTGGTCGCGGTGCCGTCGGTGACGATGACCCGCCAGTTGTAGGCGATCTGGTCGTGCAGCACCTTGTCCGGGTTGTTCGGGTCGGCCGTCTCGAACAGGCGCACCGGCGGGGTGCTGAACTGGCCCGGACCGGCCGGCCCGACCACCTTCGACCACAGCGGCGCCGACCCGCCGTAGCGCCACAACTGGAACGTCGCCCGCAGCGACTCGACGTGGCCGCCGGGGTGGTTCTGGTCCAGGTCGGCGACGTTCGCCTTCAGCACCATCCCGGGCGCGCCGGGGTTCAGCTGCGGCGTCGCGGCGCTGCCGCCGGGGAAGTTGCCGTTGAAATAGCACAGCGGCGAGGTGGACGGCGAGCTGCCCATGGTCCCGACCGTCGGCGTGTGGTTGTAGCGCACGGTCAGCTTCACCTTGTCCGCCGCGCCGCTGAACTTCCGCCACCCCAGCCCGTCGGACTCGTTGCTCGCCTTGATCCCGAACGTGATGCCGGTGTGGTTGGCCGCCGCGGTGGCGATCCGGGTGGTGACCGGGAACTCCACCGTCCGCGCCGGGCAGGACGGGTTCTGGTCGTTGCCGTACGCACCGTCCGACTCCGCGATCAGACCACCCCAGCCCGGCTGCCGGTTCCACGTCGTCGACGCGTCGATCGCGCCGGTCACCCACACCTGCGCCTTCGTGGCGGACTTGCAGTTGGTGGCGTGCGAGGAGGACCACCACTCGTACAGCGCCAGCTTCGCGTCCGAGATCGTCGCCCCCCACAGCAGGTTGCTCAGCCCGAACCCGACGAACGAGCGCGCCAGAGTCGGCGGCTGGAAGTCCTGGAAGCCGGACGCCAGGTTCCCGGCCGGCACCGAAGTGAACGTCGTCGAGTTCGGGTGGTGGAAGTCGATCTCCTTGCGGGAGGTGTAGCCGTAGGTGGTGAAGGTGGGGTCCAGCACGACCGGGAACCGGGTGGCCGGGCTGGTCAGCATGGAGCGGTCCGGCGTCAGCGTCAGCCCGGCCGCGGTGACCGCCGCCGGCATCGGGCGCTCGGCCCGCCCGGCACCGCCGGTTGGCGCCCCGGCCCGGCCCGGCCCGACCGGAGCGCTGCCGGCCGAGTCCCACATCATCGGCTGCGGCGCCACCAGCACCGGCCGGCCGGTCTCGTCCACCGCCCGGACACCACCGCTGTCGTCGCTGCGCAGCGTCAGCCCGTGCAGGGCCACCGGGAACGTGAGCGTGGCCAGCGCGGGGTTTGCCGCAGCGGCAGCCGACTTCACCACCAACTGCTCGGCGAACCCGGCCACGTCCGCCCGCACCTGGAGGTCGACTCCCGGCAGCACCTCGGCGTACGTCGCGGTGTCGCCGGTCAGGGTCGGCGCCGGCAGCGCCGCCGGCCAGCCCAGCGACAGCGACCGGACACCCCTCGTCAGCCGCACCAGCGGGGCGGTGCCGCCGCCGGACAGGGACAGCTCGACAACCGTCGCGACCGGGGCCACCGAGCCGTCCGGCCGGGCGCGCAGCGTCGTGTCGACCGGCGTCCATGATCCGTCCGCCCGCCGCACCCGCACCGGGCCGGCGGTGACCTCGGCGGTCCAACTGCCGTCCGGGTTCGCGAAGACCTGCCGGTCCTCGGCCCGCAGCCGCACCGCCTCGACCGGCTGGCCGGACGCCCGGGCCGCTGCCGCCGCGCTGACCTCGTCCGGCGCCGAAACCGGCGGAGGGCCGGCCACCGCCGCCAGCGGTACCGGGGCCAGCACGGCCGCGACGAACAGTGACACGCAGAGCAACCGACCCCGACCGCGCATGGGCACCCCCGCTCCGGACCGCCGCCTGCATCGCAGCGCGTCAAAACAGCGCGGAACCTAACTGCCAGACACGATCGGGCACAAACCCTATTTCAGGGCTTCACTCGGACGGCAGGCGGTCATAGCGGTGCGTGCCGGCCGGCGCGCCGTCAGATGGTGCAGCGGCCGGGGAGGGTGGCGCTGACCGACTGGCCGATGGCGTCGGTAATGGTGATCTTGACGGTGTAGAAGGTGGCCGGGACGCAGTTGCCGCCGGCGATGGTGATGTGGGCGACCGGGTCGGTGCGCGAACCGGAGACGTTGGAGTTGGTGCCGGATGCCCAGGCGACGGTGGCCGGGTCGGTGCCGCCGGACCAGTGCACCTCGCAGTCGATGGCGTAGGTGAACGAGAAGCAGGACCGGTAGGTGATGACCGGCGGCCCGGCGGCGGCCGCGCCGGGGGCGGCGGCGACCGTGGCGGACCCGATGGTGGCCGCCGTCGCCAGGACTGAAAGCGCTTGCACTGCTGGACGCATCGAGGGCTCCTTCACTGACCGGAGAGCGGGGGAACCGTCAGCTCGCGCGAGCTTCGCCCGACGATAGCGGACAAGTAGCTGGAGCATGGCACGAACGGTCCTATTTGGATAGCGCCTTCGCGCCGGCCGCCTTGACCGCGGCGGAGAGCGTGGCGATGTCGTAGGCGTCGTAGTGCCGGCGGCCGTTGATGAAGAACGTGGGCGTGCCGGAGACACCGCTCAGGTCGGCCGAGTCGACGTCGTCGGCGATCCGGCCGGCGCCGCAGTTCTTCCGCAGGTCGGCGTGGAACCGGTCGGTGTCCAGGCCGAGCTCGCCGGCGTAGCGGAGCAGATCCGGAGGGCGCAGCGCGTCCTGCCGGGTGAGCAGCAGGTCGTGCATCGGCCAGAACGCGCCCTGCCGGCCGGCGGCCTCGGCGGCCTGCGCGGCCAGCTGCGCGTTCGGGTGCACGTCGGTCAGCGGCAGGTGCCGCCAGACGTACCGGACCTCGCCGTGGTCGGCGAGCAGCTCGCGGACCACCGGCTCGGCCTGCCCGCAGTACGGGCACTCGAAGTCGCCGTACTCGACCACGGTGACCGGCGCGTCCGCCGGGCCGCGCAGGTGGTCCCGGTCCGGGTCGACCGGGACGGCCAGGTCGGTGATCACCTCGGCGGCGCCGGCCCGGACCCGGCTGCGCAGCCCGGACGGCAGCATCGCGGTCGCCCGGAAGACCAGCCAGGAGCCGACCGCCGCGATCAGCGCGGCACTCAGCACGCCCAGCTTCGCCTGCTCCAGGTCGGTGCCGCTGAACGCCAGCGTGGCGATCAGCAGCGAGACGGTGAAGCCGATGCCGGCGATCGAGCCGGCGCCGGCGATCGCGTCCCAGCCGACCGGCGGCCGCAGCCGGCCCCGGCTCAGCTTGGTGACCAGCGCCGCGGTCCCGACGATGCCGATCGGCTTGCCGGCCACGTACCCGATCAGGATGCCCAGCGTGATCGGCGAGCTGTAGGCGCTGGCCAGGAAGTCCCCGCTGATCCGCACACCGGCGTTGGACAGCGCGAACAGCGGCACGATCAGGTAGCTGGTCCACGGGTGGAACAGCTGCTGCAGCCGGTCGTTGGGCGATATCGCGGCGGCCACGCCGACCCGGGCGGTGCGGGCCAGCTGCGGGGTGGGCTGCTCGCGGAACAGCCGGAACAGGTCGGACGCGCGCTCCAGGTCGCCGCGGGCGGCCGGGTACGCCAGCGCGAGCAGCCCGATCGCCAGCCCGAGCACCACCGGCTCGACCCCGGACTTCGCCAGCGCCACCCAGGCCGCCACGCCGAGCAGCGCGTACGGCAGCCCGGGCCGGACGCCGACCGCCCGGACCAGCAGGATCAGCGCGAAGATCCCCACCGCGATCAGCAGCGGCACCGCCGCGACCGCCGAGCTGTACGCGACCGCGATCACGGCCAGCGCGACCAGGTCGTCGGCCACCGCGACGGTCAGCACGAACACCCGCAGCCGCTCCGGGAACCGCGGCCCGACCAGCGCCAGCAGCCCGAGCGCGAACGCCGTGTCGGTCGACATCGCGGCGCCCCAGCCGTGCGCCGACGGCCGGCCGGCGTTCACCGCCAGGTAGATGCCGATCGGCACCAGCATCCCGCCGACGCCGGCCAGCACCGGCAGCGCGACCCGGCGCCGCTCGCGCAGCTCGCCCAGGTCGAACTCGCGCCGCGCCTCCAGCCCCACCACCACGAAGAACAGCGTCATCAGCCCGGCGCTGACCCACTCCCGCAGGTCCATGGCCAGGCTCGAGCCGCCCAGCCGGACGGACAGCTCGGTCTCCCAGACCCGCCGGTACGACCCGGCGTCGACGTTCACCCAGACCAGCGCGGCCACCGTCGCGGCCAGCAACACCGCCGCGCTGCCGGTCTCGGTCCGCAGGAACTGCCGCAGCGGCGGCGCCACCGACCGCACCCACGCGGTCTTCCCGGAGAACGGCCGGCCGGCAGCCTTGCCGACCGGAACGGCTGGCTGCGCTTCGGTCACCGGAGGATTGTCGGGCCCGACCCCGGCGATGGCGACCGAGCCGGGTGGCGCTCCGGCAGGCACTGCCGCGGGGTCGGTCATGCTGCCTCCACCAGCGCCGGACGGGACGATTCGGCTCGCCCGCCAAGGCTCCCCGGCGCCAGCGGCCAAACCAGGCCCACCCGCCCGATATTTCACACTCCAGCCGGAGTGCATAATTTGCATCATCATGCATATAATACAGCCATCGCACTCGCTCGGCGCGGCGATTGAGGTCGGAGACCGGGCCCGGAAGTGGGACCATAGACGAGGACGGAGACCCGAAGCGGTGACCATGATGATGACAGAGAGCGTTGGCGACCCGGGCTCGCCGGGCAGGCACGTGCCCGTGGCTGAGTTGGCGCGCCGGCAGGGAGTACAGCCGATCCGATCGGCCGCCGATCTGGTCTGTCTCGACGTGTTCGAGTCCGATGCCGAAGTCGATGAGTTCATCGAGTTCGTCCACACCATGCGGCAGGCCGGCATCGCCTGACCATGCGACCCGTCGTCCTCGATTCGGACGTCGCCTCACTGGCCTTCCGCGGTCGCCTCACTGCCGCGTTGGAAACCGAGCTCGCCGGTCGAACCCCCTGTGCTTCCTTCGTAACGCTTGCTGAGCTGACGGTCTGGGCAGAGGCGCGGCAGTGGGGCCCGCGAAACCGCGCCGCGCTGGGCGACTGGCTAGGCCGGCTGACCCGCCTCCCGTATGACGATGAGGTGGCCCGCACCTGGGGGCGCCTGCAAGCTGCCGCCATGCGGCGCGGCCGGACCCGGCCGGTCAACGACACCTGGATCGCGGCTTGCTGCCTCGTGGAAGACCTGCCGCTCGCGACGCGCAACCTCAAGGACTTCACCGACTTCGTCGACCATCACGGACTTCGGCTGATTGTCGGTTAGCAGGCCGCACCGCCGGCTATTGGCCTGGTCGGTGCTGGCTGGGAGGATCGTTAGCTATGGGAGCCCGTGTCCGCATTGCCGCTGGTGCCGCGGTTGTCGCTGTCCTCGGTCTGCTGCCGGCCACCGCGTTGGCACCGCCGGCCGGGGCGACGCCGAGCGCCGCCTGTGACCCGACCATGACGCCGGCGCACTACCGCGGCGGGGTCCCCGATCCGACCCAGGTGCTCGGGTTCGACCTGGGCTCGCGGGAGGTGACCGCGGCCGAGTCGGACCGGTACCTGACCGCGGTCGCGGCGGCGAGCCCGCGGGTGGTGGCGGGTACCGCGGCCACCAACTGGCAGGGCCGGCCGCTGCGGTACGCGATCGCCGGCAGGCCGGAGTGGGTGACCCCGATCGGGTTGCGGCTGCTGGAGGCGTCGACGAAGGCGCTGCGCGACCCGCGGACCCCCGCCCCGGTGGCCCGGGCGCTGGCCGCGCACACCCCGGCGATCCTCTGGGTCACCGCGAACGTGCACGGCAACGAAGAGAGCGGCACCGACGCGGCGCTGCGGACGCTGCGCGACCTGGCCGACCGGGACGACTGCGCCGCCCGCCACATCCTGGACAACGCGGTCGTGGTGGTGCTGCCGATCCAGAACCCGGACGGCCGGGAGGCCGACAACCGGCGCAACGGCTACGGCTTCGACCTGAACCGCGACTGGTTCGCCCGCACCCAGCCGGAGACCGACGGCAAGCTGGCGCTGCTGCAGAAGTTCCCGCCGGTGCTCTACATCGACGCGCACGAGATGGGCGGCACGAGCTACTTCTTCCCGCCCAACGCCGACCCGATCTACCACGAGCTGCCCGACCAGTCGGTGGACTGGATCGACCACGTGTACGGCCCGGCGATGGCCGCCGAGTTCAACCGGCGTGGCATCGACTTCTTCAACCAGGACGTCTACGACCTGTTCTACCTCGGCTACGGCGACTCGGTCCCGTCGACCGGTTTCCTGGCCGCCGGCATGACCTTCGAAAAGGGCGGCGACAGCCCGATCAGCGACCGCACCCAGGAGCAGTACCTGACCCAGTGGGTGTCGCTGTCGGCCGCCGCGGACGCCCGGGTGACGATCCTGAACCAGTGGCACGCCGGCTACGTCCAGGCGTACCAGCAGGGCCGGGCCGGGCTGCTGGAGCCGAACCAGATCTTCAACCCCGGCCATGAGATCTCGACCCCGGTGCCGGCCCGGACCGTGCGCAGCTACTTCATCCGGGCCGACGACCCGGCGCACGCCGGCGAGGCGGCGCAGGTGATCCGCCGGCTGCAGCGGATGGGCGTCGCGGTGAGCCGGCTGACCCGCCCGCTGCGGGTGCCGGACTACCGGCCGTACGGCCGCCCGGCGGCGTCGGCCACGCTGCCCGCCGGCACCTACTGGATCAGCCTCGCGCAGGGCCAGAAGCACTGGATCCAGGGCATGCTGAACGAGGACACCTACGTCCCGTTCCCGTACTTCTACGACGTGACGGCGTGGAGCCTGCCGCTGCTCGGCAACGTCCCGGGCGGGTCGTCCGGCGCGCTGCTGAACCCGGCGGCGGTGCCGGCCGCGCCGGTCGCGGCGCCCCGCCCGCCGGCGCTGCCGCGGAAACTGCCGTCGATCGGGGTGCTGTCGCTGTCGGCCACCTCGGCCAGCGCGGTCGAGTCGACCGGCTGGCTGCGCTACCAGCTCGACCAGGTCTGGCACCTGCCGTACCGGCTGCTCACCCCGGCCGACGTGGCCGCCGGCGAGCTGGCCGGGCTGGACCGGCTGCTGGTGCCGAACGGTCCGGCGCCGGCCGCGCAGACCGCGCTCGGCCCGGCCGGGGTGGCCGCGCTGACCGGCTGGGTGCGCGGCGGCGGGCAGTACGTCGGCTGGCGCGGCGGCACCCTGCTGGCCGCCCGGCTCGGCCTGGCCGACGTCCAGCTGGCCAACCCGACCTCGGACGTCCCCGGCTCGATGTTCCGGGTCAACGTCAAGCCGGGCAGCCCGCTGGCCGCCGGCGTCGGCCCGACCGCCTGGCAGTTCTACGAGTACGACCTGGTGATGCGCCCGGCCAACCCGGCCAGCGCGGTCGTCAGCTACCCCGCCGCCGACTCGCCGGACTGGTTCAGCTCTGGCTTCGCCAGCAACGCCGCGGAACTCGGCGGCACCGCGGCGGCCGTGGACGAACCGGTCGGTGCCGGCCGGGCCGTGCTGTTCGCGGCCGAACCGAACTTCCGGGCGCTCACCGACGGCACCGCGAAGCTGCTGCTGAACGCGATCGTCGGGCCCAGCCCGGCGGCCGCCCCAGCCGCCCCGACCGCGGCCGCCGCGCAGACCGCGGCGGAGCGGACCGCCGATGGCCTCGGCTGGCTGGAGTCGCCGATCCGGGTCACCGTCGCCGCCGCGGACGCCGACCGGGCCGCCGCCGTACTCGGCTGGTTCGGCAGCGGCTGGATCCGCCGCCCGCTCGGCGACCGGGTCGCGTTCGCCCTCGACAACCCCGCCGGCCTGACCGCCGATCAGCACCCGTTCGCCGCCCGCGTCCCGGCCGCCCTGCGCGCCGCCGGCATCAGCCCGATCGCCGTCGCCCTGCCCTGACCCGACTGCCCCTGCCCCGACTGCCCTGACCCGCTGGACACCGCCGGCCGCCCGTCGGGCCGGCAACCGGTGACCCGGCATCCTGGCCGGTCAGCGCCGGCTCGCCCGCCCGGCTGGCCGGCGGCGGCCCGGCCCTCCGGGTTGGCAGGTGGCAGGTGGTGGCCGGTGCGGCACACTGGGCAGGTGGCTGCCGATGCGACCGGGACCGGGCCGGACGACCCGGCGTGCGCGCTGGCGCACGGGGAGTCGACCGGGCCGGTGCAGGGTCGGGCGCTGGTCGCGGTGTTCGCCTCCCCGGTCGCCCGCAGCCTGCTGCACTTCGCCCGGGACACCGGCTTCCGCACCGTGCTGGTCGACCCGGACCCGGCCCGGCTGACCGACGCCGACCAACGGCTCGCCGACCTGGTGCTGACCGGGGTCGACCCGGCCGCGCTGGCTGCCGCCGACGTCGTGGTCACCGACCACGACCGGCCGGAGCTCGGCCCGCTGCTGCGGGACGTGCTGGCCGGCGCACCCCGCTGGATCGGGGTGATGGGCAGCCCCCGGCACACCGGCCCGCACCTGGCGGCGCTGGCCGCGCTGGACGTGCCGGCCGCCGACATCGCCCGGGTGCACCGTCCGATCGGGCTGAACATCGGCTCCCGCACCCCGCCGGAGATCGCCCTGTCGACGCTGGCCGGCCTGCTCGCGGACCGGAACGGTCGCCCGGGCGGCTTCCACTTCCCGACCCCGCCGGGCCCCGCGTCCGGCTGAGCCGGCCGGTGCGTCAGCGGGCGAGCCGGACCTCGAAGGCGAGGCAGCCGGCGGTGGCGCTGCGGACGTGCACGGCGGCCACGCCGGGCCGCGTCAGCACCGAGTGCACGACCTCGGCCGGGTCGTCGTCCGGCTCGATGAACGTGATGTGGTCGTAGGCGATCGCGCCGCTCTCGTCGTACGGGCGCAGTTGTCGGCGGCCGCCGCGCAGCGCCGGCGGGTACTCCCCCGGGGTGAGATATCCCGGGCACCGCTCATGGTGCACGAACACCGGCCCGGCCTCCGCCCACGGGCTGGGCGCGGTCCACGCCGAGTAGCAGATCAACGCGGTGCCCTCGCCCGCGCCGGCGATCCGCAGGCAGCACCGCAGCGGCTCCCACCCCTCGGCGACCCGCCGCAGCCAGGGGTTGCCGTACTCGTCGGCGCCCCGCCCGCGCATCGCGTCCAGCCGGTCCGGGTCGATCGGGATGACACGCAGATCACTCATACCCCCACCCTGCCGCCCCCACCAGCCGCCCGCTGGCGGGTTACGGCCACCGCGTAGGCGACGACCGGAACCCGCTAGCCCAGCGCGCCGGTCGCTGCCGCCAGCCGTTCGACATCCCGCCAGAGCTTGTCGAAGGAAGGCGAGTTCGCGCGGGCCAGCGGCCGGCGTCGCCGCCGAGCCGGTTTCCTACCCCTGGCTCGGGCACTGATCCGGTAGCGGGAGCTCTAGCCGGGACAGCCCGGTGACCGGCGTCGGAAAGGCGACGCCGGTCACCGGGCTGGCTGGGTCAGCCGAGGTTGCTGTAGATCACCACGGCCTTGCTGGTGAACGCGGACACCGCGGTGCTGTAGGTGCCGCGGTCGGGGGTGAAGGTGAGGCTGTACGCGCCCGGCCGGCCGGCCGGCGCGGCCGGCAGCTTGACCAGCACCTGGGTCGGCGAGATCAGCAGCACGCCGCTGGCGGCGGCGTTCAGCGCGTCCCGGTTCGCCGCCACCGGCAGGCTCGCCACGGCGTTCCCGGCGCTGTCGGTGAGGGCCCAGCCGGTCGACTTGGCGAAGCCGACGCCGGTCAGCGTGGTCATCCAGGCACCGGCGGTCGGCACGACCAGCTGGGACGAGGCGGTGATCACCGCGGCGTACCGGGCGTTGCTGTCCGCCGGGCTGGCCACCCCGTTGCGCAGCAGCACAACCGACGCCGGCGCGCCGGCCGTGCCCGCCGGCACGGTGACCGTCACCCGGGTGTCGCTGAGCCAGGTCACCGGTGCGGTCGCAGCGTTCACCGTGGCGGTCACCTTGTTCGCGCCGAACGCGGCGGAGCTGGCGCCGAAGCCGGTGCCGGACACCGTCAGCGCCGTGCCGCCGGCCGCCGAGACCAGCGATCCGGCCGGCACCGAGATCGTGAACGGCGGGACGTAGCTGACCTGGTCGGTGGTCCCGGTCGCGGTGCTGGCGCCACCGGCGCCGGTCAGTCCGAGCCGGTAGGCGCCGGGCACCGCGGTGCCGTTGCCGTCAGTGGGCACCGCCGGCAGCGCGACGGTCAGCCCGGCGGCGCTGCGTGCGGTGATCGTCCCGGTTCCGGTCACGTTCGGGTTGGCGACGTTGACCAGCCGGACCGTCGTGGTGGTGGAGCTGACCGTGGCCACCCCGGCCACTGCCACCGTCACCGTGCCGCCGGCCGTGCTGACCGTGGCCGGGCTGATCGCGGTGACCGCGGGCGGCGGCGGCAGGTAGGTCACCGTGACCGGTGTGCTGCCGATGCCGGCGCGCATCAGCACGATGCTGGCCACCGAGCCGACCGTGCCGGCCGGCATCGTCAGCTGCACCCTGCTGTCGCTGACCCAGGTCACCGGCGCGCTCTTGGCGGCCACGGTCGCGGTGACGGTGTTCGCGTTGAACGCGGCCTGGGTGCCGCCGAACCCGCTGCCGATCAGCGTGATCTTGCTGCCGCCGGTGCTCAGCGCGGTGGCCGCGCCGTCCACGCTGATGTCATACGGCGCGAGCACGGTGACGGTGGCCGCCGCCTCGGTCGTCGAACTGGTACCGGCCGGGTTGGTCAGCACCACCCGGTACGCGCCCTGCACCGGCACCGCGGGGGTGGTCACGGTCAGCGTGGTCGGGGTGGCCGCGGTCACGGTCAGCGCCGCGGTCACCGCCGGGTTGGTCACGTTCACCAGCCGGGCCGCGCCGGTCGCGGTCGCGTCCACAGTGGACATCTGGGTGCCGGTGATGGTCAGGGTCTGACCACCCTTGCTGGACAGCGTGGTGCTGGACAGCTTGGTCACCTTCGGCGGCACCGGCTGGTTGGTCTGGACGAACCCGGTGCCGACCGACGCCTCGAACACCCACCGGTTCACGAAGTCCCAGGCGAGCGTGGCGAATCCGGCGGCGCCCCAGCCGGTCCCCCAGGAGTTCTCGATCCGGATCCCGGTGCTGTCGTAGCCGACCGCCACGATCGCGTGGTAGCCGAGCAGGCTCTTGCCGTTGGTGTCGGACAGCCGCCAGACCTGGTTGGACTGGGAGAGCGCGCCGAACCCGGAGTGCACCGGGATGCCGATCACCACCGGGCCGTTGCCGGCCAGCGCGGCCTGCATCGCGGTCTGCGCCGCGACGCCCTGGTTCGGGCCGTTGAACAGGTAGGTGTGCGAGAGCGTCTTGTGCTGCGCGGCGTTCGTGGTCTGCGCCGCGGTCGGCTTGGTCGACCAGTTGTAGTTGCCCTGGGTGTAGACGCTCTGCTCGGCCACACCCTGCGACTCGAGGATGTTCCAGGCGGACGGGATCGTGGCGCCGGCGTCCCGGCCGCCGTTGATCTGGGAGTAGACGTACATCGGGGCGAACGGCGCGCCGGCGTGCTTCTGGTAGTTGGCGTACCAGCCCAGCAGCGTGTAGCCGGTGGACCAGCCGACGCAGGAGCCCACCTGTCCCTGGTCACCGGGCGTCGCCGCGTACGGGGTGAGGTCCACCGCCGCCGGCAGGCTCAGCGCCGTCTTCACCGCGCCGATCCGCCGGGCGTTCGCCAGGCCGTTGGCCGCGCCGAGCCGGGTGGCGGTCGGCTGCAGGCCGGTGCCGTGCTCCGCCGGCCGGACGGCCGCCACCGGGGCCGGGGCCGCGCCGGCCGGGGCGGCCAGCGGCAGCAGCGACCCGCCGACCAGCCCGACCAGTACGACCGCCGCCCCGACCCGCCGCCGGGAACGGGGGCCGGGCGCGTCGAACGGCCCCGCCCAGCGGGCACCTCGTTGCGACCCGCGCGGAACCAGGAACCGAACTCGCATCCGAACCCCTCCAGAAGCCTCGATCGAATCTCGCTGACCAAAGGCTCGTCGGTCCGCCCGGCCGCCCGCCGTGGGTTTCCGGCCGGCACAACCGGTGGGCACCACACGCACTCCCACCCCCGCAACGCCGACCCCGCCACGCCCAGGGCTTCCAGAAGTCGCCCCGGTTGGCGACCTTCGGGCCGCCGCGCGGACGAACCTGGGCCAGGGCCGGCAGCGGCCCTGGCCCAGGTTCGGGCCTGCGATCGGGGTTAGCGGACGGTGCGGGCGGCGGCGAGGATCAGGTCGGTGGTCGCGCCCGGGTGCGAGATCATCGAGACGTGCGAGGCGCGGATCCGCACGATGTGCGAGTGCGCGCGGCGGGCCATGAACAGCTGCTGGGCCGGCGGAATGACCTTGTCCTCGGTGCCGAGCAGGTACCAGGACGGGATGGTCTTCCAGGCGGCGGCGGTGGCCGGGGTGGCCAGGCCGCTGAAGGCGGCCGGGCGCTGGCCGGCGTACAGGGTCAGCGCGGTCGACCGCGGCAGGTCGTTGGCGAACGACTGCAGGAACACGGTCTGCTTCAGGTACAGGTCGGCGTCGCCGGGCGGCGCGCCGGGGTAGGGCGCGAAGTCGAAGACCGTCGTCGGGTCGGCGGACAGCGCCGAGTCCGGGCCGGCCAGCGTCACGGGGGCCTCGCCGATGTCCGGGACGAACGCGTCGACGTAGACCAGCGCCTTCACGTTCGGGTTGCCGGCCGCGGCGGCGCTGATCACGGCGCCGCCGTAGGAGTGGCCGACCAGCACGACCGGCCCGGCCACCGTGGCCAGGAAGCCGGCCACGACGCCGGCGTCGTTGGCCAGGCCGCGCAGCGGGTTCGGCACCGCGCGGACGGTGTAGCCGGCCCGCTGCAGCCGGCTGATCTCGCCGTTCCAACCGGACGAGTCCGCCCAGGCGCCGTGCACGAGCACGATCGTCGGCTTGGCGCCGGGCGTGCCGCCGGTGTGCCGGGTGGCTGCCGCGACGGCCGAGGCCACCGCGTCGGCCGGGGTGGCATGCCGGGCCGGCTGGGCGAGCGCGGTCGGTACCGCCGCGGCCAGGCCGAACAGGGCGGCGAGCGCGACGAGCAGAACAGTGGACAGCCTCGGCCGCCGCCGGGTGACGGGTTGGCTCATGCGGTTTCCTCCTTCGGGCCGGCCTGGTCAGCCGGCATGCGGGCCGGGCGCCACTCGTCCCCGAGCGGGCCATCCGAATCCCGATCAACCCTAGGCACAATCGGCCACCCCCGGTTCGCTCAACCGACTGACTCGCCGCCCAACCGACCGGGTTCCGGCCCGGGCCGGGTTGCGAGCCCGGGCCGCGGATGCCGGGCCCGGGCCGGGGATGCCGGCCTACCGCCGGCGCACAGGGTCGCGCTGAGGGCTGTTCATCGACCCCTCCCGAAGTTAGGTTAGGCTTACCTAACTAGAGAGGCGGGTCCATGACGCCGAGGCTGGCTGAGCGGGTGCGGACGGTGCTGCGGGTCGCGGAGTCGGTGCGGGTGCACGCCGCGGGGGTGCGCGGCGAGGTCGACCTGTACGGCGTCGACCCGGACGGGTCGGTCGTCCTGGTGATCGCGGAGACCGACCCGCTGGTGCTGGCCGTGCGCGACGCGGTGGACGACCCGCCGGTGCTGCTGACGGCGACCGACCTGTGCCCGGTGCCGGTAGCCGACCGCCAGCGCGGCCGGGTCGAGCTGACCGGCCGGATCCACGAGCCGCCGCCCGAACTGCGCCGCGAGCTCGCCCTGGTTGCCGCCGACCGGGAGGACATCGGCCGGCTGCTGGACATCGGCTACGGCCACACCGTGCTGGTCGTCGAGGTGTGGGACGCCGCGCTGTTCGACGGCACCACCCGGTTCGTGGACGCGGTCAGCGGCGCCGAGTACGCCGCTGCCGTCGCCGACCCGCTGGCCGGCGTCGAGGCCGCGCTGCTCGACCACCTGCTCACCGTGCATCCCGCCGAACTCGCCCAGCTCGCCAGCCTGGTGCCCGGCGACGCCGGCGACCGGATCACGCCGATCCGGTTGGACCGCTACGGCCTGGTCTTCCGGGCCGGCCGCACCGACCACCGGTTGGCGTTCGCCGAGCCGGTGACCTGCCCGCGCCAACTCCCGGCGCAGATGCGCGCGCTGCTGGCCCGGGCCGGCTACCCGTCGGCCGCGACGGTGCGGTCCGGCGGCCCCAACTCACCGGGGTAGACCACGCCGATCGCGTCCCACCAGGGCGCGAACGGGGCGAACACCACGCCCATCTGCTCATGCGCCGACCGTTCGTAGCCGGCGACGGGCACCACCCGCTCCGGCGGTATGTCGTACAGCGCCGCCACCACGGCCCAGGACGGCGCGCCACCGACCGTTCCGTCCGGGGCGGCCTCGAGCCCGTCCCGCACCGGGATGTCGGTCAGCGTCGGCCCGTAGCCGTTGGCCGGGTCGGGCACGCCGTCCGGCGAGACGTAGAAGTGCTGCGCCCGGGCCAGCCCCGACCCGGTGCCGACCAGCACGAGATGCTCGATGCCGTACTCGTCGTGGTCGAGGCCCAGCACCGCGCGCTCGACCGTGCCGGTCGCCGCCGCGGCCCGCAGCAGGACCGGGCCGAGCCAGGTGCTCGCGTAGTTCGCGTACAGCGACAGCCGGGGCCGCCCGTCCCGCTCGCCGACGTTGATCGTGAGCGGGTCGCTGATGTCGTCGGCCGCGCGGACGGCCCCGTCCAGCGCCGCGAAGAACTCCTCGATGTCGCTGCCGGGGCGCAGGTCCACGCACCCGAATGCCATGAACGTCGACATATCACGCACGGTAGGCGGGATGGCCCTGATGGGTCAACGGATCTTGCCGGGGCGGTCCGGAGGTGACCGGGGCCACGTCCGCGGGCCGGGCCGCGGCGGCGCCACCAGGAGAAGGATGGAGAGGTGACGGAATCGCTGGTGGCGCCCCGGGCCGCCGCGACGCCGGATCCGCGGCGCTGGCGGGCGCTGGCGGTCTGCGTCGCCGTGCTGTTCCTCACCCTGCTGGACGTGACGATCGTGTACGTGGCGCTGCCCTCGATCGGCGCCGGCATCGGGGCCCCGGCGTCACAGCTGCAGTGGGTGGTGTCCGGGTACGCGCTGGCGTTCGGGACGGTGCCGATCATCGCCGGCCGGCTCGGCGACGACCGCGGCCGGCGGCGGATGCTGCTGATCGGCGTGTCCGCGTTCGTGCTGACCAGCGCGGCGGCCGGGCTGGCCCCGACCGCGGAGGTGCTGATCGCCGCCCGGGTGCTGCAGGGGCTGGCCGGCGGGCTGCTCAACCCGCAGGTCGCCGGGCTGGTGCAGCAACTGTTCCCGCCCGCGGAGCGGGGCAAGGCGTTCGGCTGGATCGGCACCTCGGTGGGGGTGGCGACCGCGTGCGGGCCGGTGCTCGGCGGGGCGGTGCTGTTCCTCGGCGGCGACCGGCTCGGCTGGCGGCTGGCCTTCCTGATCAACATCCCGGTCGGCATCCTGGCCATCCTGCTCTGCCGGCGCTGGCTGCCGGCCGACCCGCCGCCCCGGCAGCCGCGCCGCCGCCTCGACCTGCCCGGCGCCGCGCTGCTCGGCCTCGGCGTGCTCGGCGTGCTGTTCCCGGCCGTGCAGTACGACGCCGACCACGACGCCCGGCTGGCGTTCCTGTTCCTGCCGGCGGCGGCGGTGCTGGCGCTGTTCTACGGCTGGGAGCGCGGCCCGGCCCGGCGCGGCGGCCACCCGCTGATCGACACCAGCCTGTTCCGGATCCGGTCCTACGCCGCCGGGCTCTCGCTGGCGCTGGTGTTCTTCTGCGGTTTCAGCGGGCTGCCGCTGGTGCTGTCGCTGTTCCTGCAGCAGGGCCTGGGGTACGCGGCGCTGGCGTCCGGGCTGACCGCGTCGGCGTACGCGGTGGGGTCGGCGACGGCCGCGCAGATCAGCGGCCGGCTGGTGCCGCGGCTGGGCCGCTGGGTGCCGGTCGGCGGGCTCAGCATGTGCACCCTCGGCGTGGCCGGGCTGGTGACCGTCGCGCTGACGGTGCCCGGCCAGGTGCCGGACCACCGGGTCTGGCTGTACCTGGCCGGCCCGCTGCTGCTGGCCGGGCTCGGCGCCGGCAGCGTGGTCACCCCGAACCAGGCACTGTCGCTTGTGGACATCGACGTGCGCGGCGGCTCCACCGCCGGCGGCATGCTGCAGACCGCGCAGCGGATCGGCTCGGCCGTCGGTGTCGCGGTGCTCAGCTCGGTCTTCTACGCCAGCACCACCTCGGCGCCGGCCACCGGCCCGGGCCGGTCGGCCGGCTACGGGCAGGCGTACGGAACGGCCGCGGCGGTCGCGCTCGGCCTGATGGCGACGGCGCTGGCGCTGGCCGTGTACGACGCCCGGCGGGCCAGCGCGGCCCGGCGCCCGGCCGAACTGCCGGCCGACCTCACCGTCTGACCGCCGGCCCGGGCGCCGCCCGGCCCCTAGGATCGGCGGATGGAACTGCTCGAGCGGGAGCACTTCCTCGACGTGCTGCGCAGCTGCCCGCCGGGGCATGTCGCGCTGGTCGCCGGCGAGGCCGGGATCGGCAAGACAGCACTCGTCCGGGCGTTCTGCGACCGGGACGGCCGGCCGGTGCTGTGGGGCTCCTGCGACTCGCTGCGCACCCCCCGCCCGCTCGGCCCGTTGCGCGACATCGCCCGGATGGCCGGCGGCGAGCTGGCCCGGGTGATGGTCGCCGACACGCCACGGCACGCCATGTTCACCGCGTTCCTGGACCAGCTCACCGCCCGGGACGCGATCGCCGTGGTCGAGGACGCGCACTGGGCCGACACCGCCACGCTGGACCTGCTGGTCTTCGCCGGCCGGCGGATCGCGTCCACCCGCAGCGTGCTGATCGTGACCTACCGGGACGACGAGGTCGGTCCGGACCACCCGCTGCTCGCCGTACTCGGGGCGCTGGCCACCGACCGGACGGTGCGGCGGCTGCGGCTCCCGCCGCTGACCGCGCAGGCCGTCGCCACCCTGGCCGGCCCGGGCGACCGGGCGGCCGGCGAGCTGCACGCCCGCACCGGCGGCAACCCGTTCTTCGTCACCGAGGCGCTGGCCGACCCGGGCCACCGGGTGCCGGCGACCGTCCGGGACGCGGTGCTGGCCCGGGCCGCCGCGCTCACCCCGGCCGAACGGGACGCGCTGACCGCGGTGGCCATCTTCCCGGACCACGTGCTGCTGGAACTGGTCCAGGCGCCGGCCGCGGCGATCGACGGCTGCGTGGGCGCCGGCGTGCTGGTCCGCGACGGCAACCGGATCCGGTTCCGGCACGAGCTGGCCCGGCTGGCGGTGGAGGCGGGCATCCCGCCGGCCCGCCGGGTCGCGCTGCACCAGCAGGCGCTGACCGACCTCGGTTGGCGCGGCACCGAGCCGGCCCGGCTCGCCTACCACGCCGAGGAGGCCGGCGACGGCGCCGCGGTGCTGCTGCACGCCCCGGCCGCGGCGGCCCGGGCGGCCGCGGTCGGCGCGTTCCGGCAGGCCGCCGACCACTACGTGCAGGCGCTGCGGTGCGCCGACGGGCTGTCCATCGCCGACCGGGGCGACCTGCTGGAACGCTGCGCCGAGGCGTGCGCGGTGGTGGAGCGGGACGTGGCCGCGGTCCAGATCTCCGCCGCGGCGCTGGACTGCTGGCGGGTGCTCGGCGACCGGGAGCGGGAGGCCGCGCTGCTGGCCCGCCGCTCGCACTACCTGTGGCAGACCGGCGACAACGCCGCCGCGCACGCCACCGTGCAGGCCGCGCTGGCGCTGGCCCGGCAGCTGCCGCCGGGGCCGGGCCTGGCCGCCGCGTACACCTGGTCGTCGGTGCTGTTGATGCTGGCCCGGGACGTCGACGTCGCGATCGAGATCGGGCAGCGGGCGGTCGCGCTGGCCGAGCGGTTCGGCGACCGCACGCTGCTGGCCCGGGCGCTGAACGCGGTCGGTTCGGCGTACTGGCTGTCCGACCCGGAGCTGGCCGAGCAGACGCTGACCCGCAGCCTGCAGGTGGCCCGGGCCGCCGGCAACGACGCGGGGGTCGGCATCGCCCTGGTCAACCTGGGCTCCGGCGCCGGCGAGGTCCGGCGGTACCCGGCGGCCGAGCGCTGGCTGGGCGAGGCGATCGACTGGTGCTCGGCCCGCGGCCTGGACGGCAGCCGCCGGTACGCGACCGCCTGGCTGGCCCGCTGCCTGTTCGAGCGCGGCGAGTGGACCCGGGCCGCCGAGGTGCTGGCCGAGACCGACCCGACCGGACGCAAACCCAGCCGGATCGTCACGCTGACCGTGCTGGGCCGGCTGCAGGCCCGCCGCGGCGAACCCGGCGCCGCCGAGGCACTGGACGAGGCCTGGGCGCTGGCCACCCAGACCGGCGACCTGCAGCGGCTCTGGCCGGTGGCCGCCGGCCGGGCCGAGCTGGCCTGGCTCGCCGGCCGGCCGACCGCCGCGCTGGTCCGGGAGACGTACGACCTCGCCGTCCGCCTCAACCACGGCTGGGCGGTCGGCGAACTCGCCCAGTGGCACGACCCGGCGGTCGTGGCGGAGCAGCGGAAGCTGGCGGCGGAGCCGTACCGGCTGGAACCGGTCGAAGCCGCCGCCGCCTGGGACGAGCTCGGCTGCCCGTACGAGGCGGCGCTGGCCCTGGCCGACCGCCCCGACCAGCTGCGCGCGGCACTGCGCCGGTTCGAGCAGCTCGGCGCCCGGCCGGCCGCCGACCGGGTGGCCAAGCGGATGCGGGACCTCGGCATCCGTGGCCCGCGGCGCTCGACGCTAGCCCATCCGGACGGCCTCACCGCGCGAGAGGCGGACGTCCTGAGCCACCTCCGGGCCGGCCTGCGCAACGCCGAGATCGCCGAACGGCTGCATATCGCGGAGAAAACGGTCGATCACCACGTCTCCTCGATCCTGGCCAAGCTCGGCGTCCACACGCGACAGGACGCCGCCAGACATGGGGAACCCGGGGCCGGAACATAGGTACCCGGTGCCGATGCCGGCGGGCCGGCCGGCGGCGAGACTCGCTGCAGCGAAAGGAGCGTGCACAATGCCGCGATACCTCGTCCAGCGGACCTTCAACGATGGTCTGAACATCCCGACCGACTCCAGCGGGGCCAAGACCTGCCTGGCGGTCGTCGACGGCAACGCCGGCGTCGGCGTCACCTGGATCCACTCCTACGTCAGCACCGACAAGAGCGTGACCTATTGCATCTACGACGGCCCGAACCCGGACGCCATCCGCCAGGCCGCCGAGATCAACGGCCTCCCGGTCGACCAGATCACCGAGGTCAGCGTCCTCGACCCGTACTTCTACCACTGACCCCCGACCCGTCCGGAGCCGCCCTCGCCCGCTACCCCGGGCGGGGGCGGCTCCCGGCTACACCCGGGCCGACGCCGACGGCTATCCGCGGCCCACGACGCTCAGGTGTGGCTGGGCCGGCCGGAAGGGATTGTCCTGGACCGCGGTGTAGCCAGCGGCTTCGGCGATCTGTTCGGCGGTGAAGCCCTTTACCCGCAGCGAGTCGGCGATGTGCGCGGCCAGCGCTGGACGCTCCATCGGCAAGCTGTCGCTACCGGGTTCGTTCGCCCTCCATCCGCGTGCGTTCAGGGACTTGTAGTAGCTGGCCCGGCCGGTAGCAGTCAGCAGTCCGAGCCCGTAGGCGCGTTCCAGCAGCGCGTGGATGGACACACCCCACTCGCGCTTCAGGTCGACCAGCCCACCGAGGCTGAGATGCCTGAGTTCCGGCTTTATCACGACCTCCGGCATGAGGAACTCGGCCGCGAAGGCGCTGGCCTGGTTCTCCATGTCCTCGTTGGGTTCGCTGGAATGCAGGACGAGATGGCCGAGCTCGTGTGCCACGGTCAGCCGCTTGCGGTCCGGCGCGGCGTCGACGTTGAGCAGGATCACCGGGTGGTCGCCCACCCACTGGGACAGCCCGTCCACCCGCCGGGTGCCGAAGTCCTCCTCGAAGACCAGGCAACCGGCCGCTTCCAACCACCGGGTCAGGTTCGTCACCGGCCCGATGGCCATGCGCCACTGCGCGCGGACCAGCCGCGCCGCGTCCTCAGGCCGGGTGAAGTCGGCGTCGAATGTCGGTACCTGCTGCTGCGCCACCATCGAGACCTCCTCGAACAGGAAGGAGGCGTGCATCCGCAGCATGTTCAGGCGCGCTTCCATCCGCCGCCAGACCGACGCCTTGGTCGTCCGCTGCCGCCGCATGTGGGTGTCGACGGCGAGCGCGCCGCTGAACCGACCACCGCGGCGGAGCAGCCGCTCGGTGACGCCGAGCGCACCAGCCAGCGCCGCGATCGTCGCGTCGTCCGGCGCGCGCTCGCCGGCTTCATAGCGGTTGACCGTCGTCTGGGTGACACCGATGGCCTGCGCCAGCTCAGCCTGGGTCAGACCCCGCGCCTTCCGGGTGACGGCGACAGCGTCGCCGAGACCATCGATCGGCATCATCCGCTGCCACCATCGCCTGACCCAGCTTCCTCGGCCGCGGTCAGGAACTTGTCGCCAAGGCTGTTGAGCACGTCGTCCGATTCGGGCGGGGAAAACATACCGGGAAAAATACCAACCTCAGCGGGTTCGACGTGGGAGGCGGTGGCGGGCGTCAACTGGGGGTTGGGTCGAGGGTGTTCAGTTTGGATTGGAGGGTGGGGGTGGTGGGGTCGGCCAGGTCTGTGAGGATGCGCAGTGCCTGGGTCCAGGCGGTGCGGGCGCGGTCGGGGTGGCCGGCGGCGTGTTCGGCGTCGCCGAGGTGGACCAGGGTGGCGGCTTCCTCGTGCCGGCTGTTGACGCCGCGGAACAGGCGAAGCGCGCGCTGGTAGCAGGCGATCGCCTCGGTGTGCCGGCCCAGGTGGTGGTGGGCGTAGCCGAGGCTGTCCCAGCAGCCGGCCTCGCCGGAGCGGTCGCCGACCTGCTGCAGCCGGGTCAGCGCCTGGCCGCAGTAGCGCAGCGCCTGCCGGTGCTCGCCGAGCAGGCTGTGGCACCAGCCGACCCCGTTCAGCGCGAGCGCCTGGCCGCGCTGGTGCCCGGCCGCCCGGTAGCAGTGCAGCGCCAGCTTGGGTGTGGTTCAGCGCCTGCTCCGGGTCGCCCTGCCGCTCCCAGAGGATCGCCAGGTTGATGTGGCTGTGCGCCTGCGCCGTCCGGTTGCCGAGCTGGATGGACAGGTCGAGCCCGGCCCGGTGGTGCCGGTGCGCCGCCGGGTACTCGCCGAGCAGCGTGTGCGCCCGGGCCAGGCCGCGGTGCGCGTGCGCCCGGGCGAGCCGGTCGGCCAGCCGGAGCGCCGGCTGCCAGGCGTCGACCAGTTCCGGCCAGTGGCCCTGCCGGTCCAGGAACGTGTCCAGCGCCCAGGCCAGCCGCCAGACATGCGCGCCGAACCCGTCCCGGCTGGCCAGCCCGATCGAGGCGAGCAGGACGCGGTGCTCGGTGCCGAGCCAGTCCAGCGCGGCCCGGTGGTCGGCGGGCCGTTCCGGCGTCACCCCGGGCCCGGGCGGGTCCGGCGGCACCGGGTCCCGGGCCGGGTAGATCCGCCGCTCGGCCGCGTACCCGGCGTGCAGGTAGTGGTCGAGCAGCCGGCCGGTCGCCGCATGCCGATCACCGGGCGGGTCGGCGGCCCGGGTCAGCTCGGCGGCGTAGGTCCGGAGCAGGTCGTGGAAGGCGTACCGGCCCGGGCTCCGCTCGGTGAGCAGGCTCGCCCGGACCAGCTCGGCCAGCGCCCGGCGGGCCGCCGGCGGGTCGGCCCCGGCCAGGCTGGCCGCTGCCGGCACCGAGACATCCGGGCCCGGGTGCAGGCCGAGCAGCCGGAACAGCCGGGCCGCCGGCTCGGCCAGGGCCGCGTACGACCAGGAGAACACCGCCCGGACGTCGGTGGCGTGGTCGCCGGCGGCCAGCGCGTCCAGCCGGTCGCGGGCCTCGCGCAGCTCGGTCGCGATCGCGGCCAGCGGGAACGTCGGGTTGGTCGCCGCCCGGGAGGCGGCCACGGTCAGCGCCAGCGGCAGCCGGGCGCACCGGTCGACGATCTCCCCGACCGCGGCCGGTTCGGCGGCGAGCCGGGCCGGGCCCAGCCGGTGGGCCAGCAGCTCGCGGGCCTCGGCCGCGGCGAGGACATCCAGCAGCAGCGGCCGGGCGCCGGCCGCGGCCACCAGCGGGGTGAGCTGGTCGCGGCTGGTGACCACGGTCAGCGGCGGGCCGCTGCCGGGCAGCAGCGGGCGGACCTGCGCGGCGTCCCGGGCGTTGTCCAGCAGGACCAGCATCCGGCGGCCGGCGACCAGGCTGCGGTAGAGGCCGACCTGCGCGTCCAGCCCGGTCGGGATCCGGTCGGCCGGCACGCCGAGGGCGTCCAGGAAGCCGCGGACCGCCTCGGCCGGCGGCATCAGCTGGCCGCCCGGGTCGAACCCGCGCAGGTTCACGTACAGCTGGCCGTCCGGGAACCGGTGCGCGACCCGGTGCGCCCAGTGCACCGCCAGCGCGGTCTTGCCGACGCCAGCCATCCCGGAGACCGCGGAGATCACCACCGCGGTCGGGTGCGCGGCCGGCGCGAGCATGGCGTCCAGTTGGCCGAGCTGGTCGGCCCGGCCGGCGAAACCGGCGACGTCCGGCGGCAGTTGGGCCGGCACGATCCGCGGCCGGACCGGGTCGGCGCCGCCGGGCGGCGCCGGCAGCGGGCGGCCGTGCAGCAGCGCCTGGTGCACCGCGCGCAGCTCCGGCCCGGGCCCGGTGCCGAGCTCGGCGACCAGGTGCTCGCTGGTCACCAGGCAGACATCGAGCGCCTCGGCGCCGCGGCCCTCGGCGGCCAGCGCGCGGACCAGCGCCGCGGCCAGCGGCTCATTGAGCGGGTGCTCCCCGAGCAGCGGCCGCAGCACCGGGATCAGCTGCGCCGCCCGGCCCAGCGGGCTGGCCACCCGGGCCCAGTCGATCACCGCGTCCAGCCGCTCCAGCGCCCAGCTCCGGCGCATCCGCTCGGCCCACTCCCCCGCCAGCCCGGCCAGCGGGACGCCCGCGGACCGCGCGACCGCCTGCTCCAGCAGGCCGGCCCGCTCCGGCTCCGGGCAGCCGGCGCGGCGGGCCGCGGCCGCCAGCCGGCGGAACCGGTGCAGGTCGACCCGGCCGCTGTCGATCTCCAGCACATACCCGCCGGACCGCCACCGCAGGCCGGGCGCCACCCCGGCCCCGAGGGTGCCGGTCTCGGCGGTGCCGGCCGCGGCGACGGTGGCGAGCAGGCGGCGCAGGCGGGTGCCGAGGGCGTGCACGGCCGGGCGGGCCCGGGCCGGCGGCGACTGGCCCCAGATCCCGTCGATCACCGTGTCCAGCGGGACCAGCCGGCCGGCGTCGACGGCGAGCACCGCCAGCATCGCCTGCTGCTGCGGCGGCCCGGCCGGGAACTGGCGACCCCCGGCCGACAGCCGCACCGGCCCGAGTAGCCGTACCTCCACCACCTGCCCGCTTCCCCGCGGCCGGCCCGGGCGGCCATGAAATCCCGCAGCGATCCCAAGCGCGTACCAAGCAGACGATATAGCGCCGCGTCGCACCATCCCGTCCTGGTCCGGGCACCGTGCCCGATCAGGAAAGGAGACGACATGCGAGTGCGTACCGGACTCGGCTGCGTCGCCGTAGCGGCGGCACTGACCGGGCTCGCCCTACCCGCCACCGCCGCCACCTCGGCCGCCGGGCCGACCGGCCCGATCGCCGCCGAAGCGCCGCTCACCCTGGACGAGCCGAACAGCGACTGCGACTTCGGCGGCGGGCTGGCCGTCTGCAACGTCGCGTTCACCGGCGGCACCGCTCCGATCGCTATCCGCTGGTACCGCAACGGCGCGCTGCAGTCCCAGCTCAACGACCGCAGGTTCATCCGCATCGGCTGCGTGGTGCCGAAGAGCACGAGCATCGACGCGGTCGTCACCGACGCGATCGGCGCCCGGGTCGTCTACTCCACCGGCGGCGTCTGCGAGCGCAACTTCCCCTGAGCCGCGGGACCGGTCGCCGGTCCCGTTGCCGGCGCCGCGGCCGCCCTCGCCGCGGCGCCGGCGCCCGGCTGCGCCGCACGGCGCCCGGCCGATCACCCCAGGCCCGGACGAGTCAGCCGGCGGCCGGGCCGAGGGTGAGGCGGGACTGCTCGGCCCAGGGCGCGCCGATCTCGGCCAGCAGCGCGCCGGCCTGATCGCGGTGACCGCGGCCCGGGCCGGGCTGGCCGGCCGCGGTCAGTGCCGCGGCCAGGACCAGATGGGCCCGGGCCTGGCCGAGCCGGTGGCCGGTCCCGGCCTGGATCGCCAGCGCCTGGCCGGCCTCTTCGGCGGCCTGCTCGTACCGGCCACGGCACAGTTGGACGGCGGCCTGCACAGTCAGCGCCAGGCCGGCCAGCACCCGGTAGTCGGCGGTCCGGGCGGACGCGACGCCGGCCGCGGCGATCTCGGCCGCCTCGGCCAGGTGCCCGGCGCAGTGGTGGGCGGCGGCGAGGCCGGCGAGCACCTCGGTCTCGCCGTACCGGGTCCGGGCGGCCCGGGCCAGGGCGAGGGCCTGCTGGTGGCTGGCGATCGCGGCGCCCGGCCGGCCCAGGTGCAGCTCGATCGTGCCGAGCATGTTCAGCGCGTACGACTCGGCGCGGCGGTCGGCGTCGTCCCGGGTCAGCTGTACCGCGGCCCGGGCCAGCTCCAGCGCCTCGGCGGTGCGGCCGGTGTCCCGGTGCACCGCGGCCAGCAGGGTGGTCGTCGTGCTGTCCGCGGACCGGATCGTCCGGTGCAGCTCGAGCGCCCGGGTCAGCGTGGCCAGCGCCTCGGCCAGCCGGCCCTGCCCGTGCCGCACCTCGCCCAGGCTGGTCAGGCTCATCGCCTCGCCGCTGGGCGAGCCGTGCTCCCGGTGCAGCGCGAGCGCCTCCTCGAGGTGCTCGGCGGCCCGCGCCAGGTCGCCCATCTCGACGTACACCAGGCCCAGATTGGCGATCTTGGTGGCCTGCGTCCCGCGCCGGCCGGCGGCCCGGTCGGCGGCCAGTGCCCGGGTGTAGCAGCCGGCCGCCAGCCGGATGTTGCCCAGCTCGCGGTAGACCCCGCCCAGGTTGCCGAGCGCCGCGGCATGCGCCTGCGACCACCCGCTCCGCTGCGCCAGCGCCAGGCAGGCGGTGTAGTGCTCGACCGCGTCCGCGTACCTGGACCGGAACGCGGACAGCGTGGCCAGGCTGAGGTGCGCGGCCGCCTGGCCGGTGACCGAGCCGTCCGCCTCGGCCGCCACCAGCGCCGCCCCGGCCACCTCCTGCCAGTCCACCGCGTGGTTGCCCAGGGTCAGGTAGCCGCGCAGGCCGTCGGCCAGCTGCCAGGCCACCTGCCGCGGCTCGGACCCGGCCGCCAGCCGCGGCTCGGACCCGGCCGCCAGCCGCGGCTCGGACCCGGCCGCCTGCCGGACCGCGGCCACCATGCTGGCCCGCTCCGAGTCCAGCCAGGCCAGCGCCGGCACGTGACCGCCGAACTGGACCGGCGCGGCCGGCGGCGCGGCGGGGAGGCGGACGATCTGCGGGTACAGCTCGGTGCCGGCGGCGTCGACGTGGCGCTGGTAGTAGGCGTAGAGCCGGTCCAGGGCGGGCTGGCCGGCGCCGTCCTCGTCGGCCGCGGCCAGTTCGGCGGCGAACAGGCTGAGCAGGTCGTGGCAGGAGTAGCGGCCCGGGTCGCGCTCCTCGACCAGGTGGGCGTCGGCGAGCCGGCGCAGCAGCCGGCCGGCGGTGCGGGCGGTGGTGTCCAGCAGCGCGGCCGCCCCGGCGACGCCGAAGTCCGCGCCGGGCAGCAGCCCGAGCAGCCGGAACAGCCGCCGGGCGTCGGCCGGCAGGGCGGCGTACGAGTGGTCGAAGGCGGTCCGGACGGCGGCCTCGGGGTCGCCGTCCACCTGCAGGGCGGCCAGCCGGTCGCCGGCCGCCAGGCCGGCGACGTAGTCGGCCAGCGCCGGCTGCGGCCGGCTGATCGCATTGGCGGCGGCGATCCGCAGCGCCAGCGGCTGGCGGCCGCACAGGGCGGCCAGCTCGGCCACCGCCCGCGGCTCGGCCGCGGCCCGGTCGGCGCCCAGCAACCGCCCCAGCAGCGCTTCCGCCTCGGCCGGGGTGAGCGCCTCCAGCCGGACCGACGACGCGCCGTCCCGGGCGATCAGCCCGCGCAACCAGTCCCGGCTGGTGACCAGCACCAGGCTGCCCGGGCTGCCCGGCAGCAGCGGCCGGACCTGGTCGGCGGACGCGGCGTCGTCCAGCAGCACCAGCATCCGCCGGCCGGCCAGCAGGCTGCGGTACGCCGCGGCGGCCGCCTCCAGATCGGTCGGCACCTCCGCGGCCGGCACCCCGAGGGCGAGCAGGAACCGGGCCAGCGCCTCGGCCGGGTGCACCGCCGGGCCGGCCGAGTGACCGCGCAGGTTCGCGTACAGCTGGCCGTCCGGGAACCGGGCCCGGACCCGGTGCGCCCAGTGCACCGCCAGCGCCGTCTTGCCGACCCCGGCCGCGCCGGCGACCGCCGCCAGCGCCATCACCGGGGCGGCTCCGTCGCCGTCCGCCAGCAGCCCGTCCAGCGCGGCCACCGCCGCGGCCCGGCCGGTGAACCCGGACACCTCGGCCGGTAGCTGCGCCGGCGCGGCCAGCACGCCGGCCGGGATGGTCGCCCCGGCCGGGACCACCGAACCGGCGGGGACCACCGCACCGGCCGGGACCACCGGACCGGCCGGCGGCGCCAGGCCGGGCGGGGCGGCTGCTTCCCGCGGGCCCAGCAGGGTCGGGTCGTCGGTCAGGATCGCCTGGTGCAGCTCGCGCAGCCGCGCGCCGGGCTCGGTACCCAGCTCGCCGGCCAGCCGGCCCCGCGCCTCGCGGTAGGCCAGCAGCGCCTCGGCCCGGCGGCCGTCCCGGTAGAGCGCCAGCATCAGCTGCTGCCAGAGCCGTTCCCGCAACGGGTGCTCGGCGGCCAGCCGGCGCAGCTCGGCGATCACCTCGGCCGGGCCGTCCAGCTCCAGCCGGGTGGCCAGCCGGTCTTCCAGCACACCGAGCCGGGACTGCTCCAGCCGGGCCGTGTACCCGGCGACCGCCGGCACCGCCGGGACGTCCGCCAGCGGCGGGCCGCGCCAGAGCGTGAGCGCCTCGGCCAGCCGCGCGCCGGCCGCCTCCGCCCGGCCGGCGGCGAGATCGGCCCGGCCGGCGGCGACCAGCCGGTCGTACGCCTGGGTGTCGAGGTCGCCGTCGCCGGCCAGCAGCTCGTAGCCGTGCCGGCGGGTCACCAGCAGGCCGGCCGCGCCGGCGCCGAGGAGCCGGCGCAGCCGCATCACGTAGCCCTGCACGACGCTGACCGCCGCGCGCGGTGGCTGCTGCCCCCAGAGCTCGTCCAGCAGGCGCTCGACGCTGACCCGCTGGCCGGCCTCGATCAGCAGCACGGCGAGGACCACCCGCTGCTGGTCGGCCCGCACCGACAGCCAGTTCGCGCCGTCCCAGACCCGCAGTGGGCCGAGGAGCTGGAATCGCACCGCCGGCTCCGGCTAGAGCCAGCACAACGCTGACACCACCGGAGCATAGCGCCCGACCTCGGGCCGGCCGCGCAGCCCTCGTCCGTCCACATCGGACCGACCGCGGCCGCGCCGGATCAGGGCGGTCCCGATGGTGCGGCTACTCCCGCGCGGCTGTCCCGACCAACCGGTCGGCGATCAGCGGGATGATCCGGGCCGCGTGCTCGGTGAGGAAGAAGTGCCCGCCGGGGAAGGTGAGCAGCTCGAACGCCGCGCTGGTGTGCCGCTGCCAGGCCTGCACCTCGTCGATGCTGGCGCGCGGGTCCCGGTCGCCGGCCAGCGCGGTGATCGGCGCGCTGATCATGGCGCCCGGCTCGGCCCGGTACCGCTCGATCGCCCGGTAGTCGCTGCGCAGCGCGGGCAGCGCCATGCTGACGATCTCCTCGTCGTCCAGCACGCCGCTGGCGGTGCCGTCCAGCGTGCGCAGTTCGGCCAGGATGCCGGCGTCGCCCAGCAGGTGCACCCGCTCGTCCCGGAAGGTGGCCGGGGCCCGCCGGCCGGACGCGAACAGCCGCACCGGCACGATCCCGTCCCGCTCCAGCAGCCGGGCCACCTCGAACCCGAGCACCGCGCCCATGCTGTGCCCGAACAGCGCGACCGGCCGGTCCAGCAGCGGGCGTAGCGCCGCGGCGATCTGCCCGGCCAGCTCGCCCGCGTCGTCGATGCCGGGCTCGGCGAGCCGGTCCTGCCGGCCCGGGTACTGCACGGCGAGCACCTCCACCGACGGCGCCAGCGCCCGGGACACCGGGTAGTAGTACACCGCCGAGCCGCCCGCGTACGGCAGGCAGACCAGCCGGACCCGGGCCGCCGGGCTCGGGTGGAACCGCCGGATCCACGACTCGGTCGCGGTCACCGGCCGGTCCGCTCCGGCCCGCGGCCGGCCCCGGACCCGGCCGGCCGGTCCCCGGTGTCCCTGCTGTGCATGCGTCGCTCCTCCCGCTCGTCCGCCGCGGCAAGCGCCTGCCGCACCGGCAGTGTGACCGACCGGCCCGCCCGGACCGCCGGCGGTGCGCGGCCCCCCGGGCCGGCCGCCCGGGCCGCCGGCTCAGCCGGCCAGCTCGTCCGGTCCGCGCCCTGCTCGCCGCCGGCCTGGTGGACGAACTGAACCTGTTCCTGCACCCGCTCGTCGTCGGCACCGGGCAGCGCCTGTTCGCCGACGGCGCCGACCGCTCCCCCTCACCCTGACCCACTCGGCCACGTTCAGCACCGGCGTGCTGCACCTGGTCTACACACCCTGACCGGCGCGGACCGGGCGGGCCTCGGCCCGGCCCGGCGCGGGCGGCGGTTCTCCCGTTCGGCCGTCGAACCGGGCAGGGTGGACGTTCTATGCTGCCAGCGGTATGAATCCGGCTATTCACCGGGCCTCGGGCACGAAGGAGAAACTGGCATGTGGAGACGACGGTCGTACGCGTTAGCCCTGGCCGCGGTACTGATGGCGGCGGTGTCCGGCCTGCTGGGCGGCCCGGCCTCGGCCGCGCCGAGCGGGCCGGTCACGGCCGCGCCGAGTGGGCCGGTCGCGGCCGCCGGACCGCTGGCGTTCACCAGGACCCACTGCGAGTCGTTCGGCAAGCGGATCCTCTGCCTGATCGCGGTGACCGGCGGGACGACGCCGTACACCATCCGCTGGGTGCTGAACGGCTCACCGACGCCGCAGTTCAACGACCGCCTCTCGATGAGCCTGCTCTGCGCGGTCGGCTCGCCCTTCCATACCGACGTGACCGTCACCGACGCGGCCGGGGCCAGCATCAGCTACAGCAACACCACCATCTGCATCTCCGCTTTCCCGTGACCCGGCCCGGCTGACCGTCCACTCCGGACGGTCCGGCGGCAGTCCATAGTGGACGGCAACCAGCCGTCCACTATGGACACCTTCAGTTGTCCGCCGGGGATCCGGACGCGGCACCGGCCCGCCTCGACCCACCGGCCAGCTCCGTCGCCGCCCGCTCGGATGGATTAGCCCGAACGGGTCGTCATCGACATTTCAGCGCTGTGTCAGTGACGTTCCAGGGTGTATCGGCATTATCGGCCGGCCCCCGGATCCGGGGCACCCGTCCGCGTGGAGGGAACCCGTCATGAGGAAAGCCGCTTTAGCCGTCGCGGTGATCGCAGCCAGCATCAGCCTGACCACCCCCGCCCTCGCCACCGTCAGCGCACGGACACCGGCCGCCGCAACCGCGGAGATCCCGACCACCACCACCGTCCCGTGGGTGCTGAACGACCCGGCCGCGCTGGCGGTCCGGACGATCCAGCGCGCCGGCCTGCTGGTGGATGTGCGCGGGCCGCAGCGCAACGCGTTCGTCGGCACCCAGTCGCCGGCGCCCGGCACCGTCGTGCCGCTCGGCAGCACGGTCACCATCGCCACGATCGTGGGCCCGACGCCCTGACCCCGGACCGCCGCTGAACCGGGGCTGGCGGGCAACGGCGCCGCCCGCCAGCCCTGCCGGGCCCGGGCCGGGCCAAGCCCGGATCGGGCCGGACCCCCAGCGCGGCAGCCAGCTCGCCCGGCCGGGTGGGCCGTCGCGTCCTCGGCGGCGCCGGGTCAGTGGGTGGCGGCCTCGGTCAGGTCGGCCAGCGGGGCGGCGGCGGCGAACAGGTAGCCCTGGGCGGCGTCGCAGCCCAGCCGTCGGAGTTGTTCGGCCTGGGCCGAGCATTCCACCCCTTCGGCGATGACCTCCAGGCCGAGCGCATGGCCCATGGTGACGATGGCGCCGACGACGGCGGTGGCGGCGGGGTCCTCCCCCAAGCCGGAGACGAAGGTGCGGTCGAGTTTGAGCACCTGGGCCGGGATCTGCTGCAGGTAGGACAGCGACGAGTAGCCGGTGCCGAAGTCGTCGATGGCCAGCCGGACGCCGAGGGCCTGCAGCCAGGCCAGGTTGGCCACCACGGACGGGTTGCCGGAGACCATGGTGGACTCGGTCAGTTCGAGCACCAGCCGGTCCGGCGGCAGGCCGGTGCGGTGCGTGATCCGGCTGATCGCCTCGACGATGTCCGGCGAGTGCAGGTCCTGGGCGGAGAGGTTGACCGCGATCGAGGCGCCGGGCGGGGCCAGCGGCCAGCGGGTGAACTGCTCGCAGGCGGTCTCGACCACCCAGGTGTCGAGGGCGGTGATCAGCCGGGTCTCCTCGGCGACCGGGATGAAGGCGTCCGGCAGGACCAGGCCGTGACCCGGGCGGTTCCACCGGATCAGGGCCTCGACGCCGAGCATCCGGCGGTCGGACAGCCGCACGATCGGTTGGAAGTGCAGCAGCAACTGGTCGGTGCCGATCGCCAGGCGCAGCGCGTTCTCGGTGGACAGCCGGTCGTCCACCCGGGCCTGCATGGCATCGTCGAAGATCACCACCTGGCCGCGGCCGCCGGCCTTCGCCTGGTACATGGCGAGATCCGCCTTGCGCAGCAGGTTGTCCGCGCTGGTGTCGCCGGCGGCGGCCAGCGCCACCCCGATGCTCGCGCTGACCGTCGTGTTCTGGGTGCCGACGCACATGGGCAGTTCCAGGCTGGCCGCGATCCGCTGGCCGACCGCGACCGCAGTGTCCACGCAATCCAGGTCGGAGCAGACGA
The DNA here is from genome assembly GCA_963714145.1 of uncultured Actinomycetota bacterium. Taxonomy (GTDB): domain Bacteria; phylum Actinomycetota; class Actinomycetes; order Mycobacteriales; family CADCTP01; genus JBBWZH01. Next base: position 3,709,545 of record OY970235.1, read on the forward strand.
CGACGAACTCGTCGCCACCGATCCGGGCCACCATGTCGGCGTCCCGGATCGCGGCCTGGATCCGCTCCGCCGCGCACAGCAGCAGCAGGTCGCCGGCGGCGTGCCCGAGGCTGTCGTTGACCAGCTTGAACCCGTCCAGGTCGATGAACAGCACGGCCAGCAGGCGGTCGGTGCGCCGCCGGCCGCTCAGCGCGCCGTCCAGCGCGTCGGCCAGCGTGTCGGCCAGCGCGGTCCGGTTCGGCATGCCGGTCAGCGCGTCCTCGCGGGCCTGCCGGCTGAGCCCGTCGTGCAGCTCGCGCATCTCCTCGGACGAGATCTCGATCGAGCGTTCCAGCGTGTAGCGGGCCGCGTCGGCCTCCAGGTAGGACGTGCTCACCCGGCTCAGCAGCTTGGCCCAGGCAGCCGGATCCGGCGCTTCCGCCGCGGTGAGCCCGAGCCGGCGGAGCTGCCGTTCAAGGGAGCTGTGGTAGTTCCGGCGGCTGTCCATCAATCATGCCGCTTCCCAGAACGTCGCGATCGTCATCGTCTCGTTGTGCAGGTCGCAGGTGCCGGCGACGATCGAGGCGATCTCGCCGTAGGAGTAGAAGCCGATCATCTCGACGCCGGCCGGCAGCGCCCCCAGCACCGCCTCCAGTTCCTCCTCGGTGCGGCCGCCGAGGATCAACCGGCGGCCGACGCAGCTGACCGCGACCGCCAGCGCGGCCCCCTCCGGGACGGTGCCGGAGTCCGCGGCGGCGGCGTGCGCGCCGTCCACCAGCCGGTCCAGGTTGGCCCGCATCAGCTGGGCCAGCGAGCCCTCCGGGACGTCGCCGGCGAAGGTGAGGCTCTGCGTCTCCTCGTCCAGGTTCAGGATGGTGCGCACCAGCCGGCGGTCGGCGGCCCCGGGCGCCCGCACCTCGAGCGGGAACAGCAGCGCGGTGGCCGGCAGCCCGGCGACCCGGTCGCCCAGGTACTTCTTGTAGAGCGCCAGCGCCGGCTGCCCGTCCAGCTCGAACAGCACGTTGGCGGCCGACCGGGTGACCCGGCGTTCCGGGCCGAAGATGTCCCAGCCGCCGCCGGACCCGTGCCCGACCCGCAACCGCGGCCCGGCCAGCCCCACCGCGGTGACGTAGCCGCTGCGCGGCTGCCCGTCCACCAGTACCCAGGTGCGCTCGAACCGGGATCCGTCGCCGGCCAGCCCACCGGCGATCAGCACGTCCGGCCCGGCCGCGTCGACCATCCCGGCGACCAGCGGGCTGCCGTTGACGCCGGTACCGTCGGACAGCACGAAGATCGCCTTGAGCTCCGGCTCGCCGGCCAGCAGCCGCCCCGCCAGCGCGGCGCCGGCCCGGTACGACTCGGCCGGGTGGGCCACCGGCTCGCACGCCAGCGAGACGCGGGTGTCGGCGAACCGGCAGATGGCCACCGTTATCGACTCGTCGGTGACCGAATCGGCCAGGATCTCCCCGGCGGTCGAGCAGCCGAGCACGTGCGAGCCGGGATACTCGGCGATCAGCGCCAGGAGCGGCGCCGGGTCGGTCAGCAGCTCGGACGAGCCGTATGCCATCACCAGTGTGTCCGGACCGTCCCAGGCCGGCAGCGGGCGGGACCAGCCGGTCGACGACTCCCACCGGGAAGTGCACAGCTCCACGGGAACCCCTTCGCGCACGACTCCTGGCCGGCCGCACCGCCCAGATGACGTGAATGTCGGCCGGCGCAGCCCGATCCTGAGCAGACCGCCGTATCCGCTCGCCGGAAACCACCCACCGGCCGGGGAGCCCGTCGGGTCGGTGCGGTCGTGGGCTGGGCGGCCGGGTCAGGTCGATCTTGGCGTCGGCGAGGGGCGGCCTTGGGGCCGCGTTTGGCTTCGGGCCGGGTCGGACCGGGGTGCCTTGGCTGTGCGGCCGCCCGAAAGGGCGGCGCACTGCCCGGACGTTCCGTCCGGTCGGTACCCGAACTAGGGTTCGACCGCCCAACGCCGTCGTCTGGGAGCTGCCATGTCGGGTCGTCGGATTCGCCGTCTGTTAGTCGGTGCGGGAGCCGCTACCGCGGCTGCCGCGCTGTGTACCGCATCTGCCGTGCCGGTCGCCCAAGCGGCGCCGGCCGGTGGCGCCGCGGTGCAGCACGTGATCGTCCTGCTCAAGAACCAGCATCCGGAGGCGCCGGCCGGGCCGGCCACGATCGGGCGCCGGGCCACGCTGACCGCGGCCGACCAGGCGCCGCTGGTCGCGCACGCCCGCGGCGGCGGCGGCCGTGACTTCCGCCAGCTGCACGTGAGCAACGCGTTCGCGGCTGCCGTGCCGGCCGCCGAGGTCGCGAAGCTCGCGGCCGACCCCGCGGTCGCCGCGGTACTGCCGGACCGGCTGGTCGCGGCGCCGAAGCACGAGTCGGACCAGCCGGTGACCGGCGGCCAGGGCCCGGTGTCGGGCACGGTCTGCCCGGCGTCGCCGAGCCAGCCGCTGCTGGAGCCGGAGGCGCTGCAGCTGACGCACACCGCGTTCAGCGACGGCACGCCGTCCGCGCAGCAGATCGCCACCGGGCGCGGCGTCACCGTCGCCTTCCTCGCCGACGGCCTGGACATCAACAACCCGGACTTCATCCGCGCCGACGGCAGCCACGTCTTCACCGACTTCCAGGACTTCAGCGGTGACGGCCCGGACGCGCTCACCAGCGGCGCCGAGGCCTTCGGCGACGCCAGCGCGATCGCCGCGCAGGGCCGGCAGACGTACGACCTGGCGCAGTTCGTGAACCCGGCGCACCCGCTGCCGGCCGGCTGCAACATCCGCGTCCTGGGCATGGCGCCGGGCGCCAGCCTGGTCGGGCTGAAGGTCTTCCCGGCCGGCGGGTTCGCGTTCAACTCGGCGATCCTGGCCGCGCTGGACTGGGCGGTCACCCACGACCACGCCGACGTGATCAGCGAGTCGTTCGGCAGCAACCAGTTCCCGGACACCAACGACGACCCGACCGCGCTGTTCAACGAGCAGCTGGTGCGGGCCGGCGTGACCGTGCTGGCCAGCAGCGGCGACGCGGGCGGCTTCAACACGATCGGCTCGCCGGCCAGCACGCCGGGCGTGATCGCGGTCGGCGGCACCACGATGTTCCGCAGCTACGCGCAGGTCGTCGGCAACGGGTTCCAGCTGTCCAACGGCAGGTACCGCGGCAACGGCATCTCCGGGCTGAGCTCGTCCGGCTTCACCCAGCCGGGCCGCACGATCGACCTGCTCGCGCCCGGTGACCTCGGCTGGGCGCTGTGCACGCCGGACCCCGCCCGCTACGCCAACTGCACCGACGACAAGGGCGCCCCGGCCAGCATCGAGCAGTTCGGCGGCACCAGCCAGTCGGCGCCGCTGACGGCCGGCGCGGTCGCGCTGATCATCCAGGCCTACCGGGACAGCCACCTCGGCGCCCGGCCGTCGCCGGACCTGATCCGCCGGCTGCTCACCAGCACCGCCGACGACCTGGGCCTGCCCGCGCAGGAGCAGGGCGCCGGCCTGATCAACACGCTGCGCGCGGTCAAGGCGGCCAAGGCGGCGCCCGGGCCGCAGGGCCCGGTGCGGTCCAGCGCGACCGACCTGCTGGTCAGCCAGCAGCAGCTCAACCTGACCAGCGGCGGCGGCTCGGCGACCGGCCGGGAGACCGTGACCAACCTGTCCGACCGGCCCCGGGTCGTGCACGCGTCGGTGCGGGCCACCGACGTCGTGCTCGGCAGCGCCAGCCAGACCGTGCCGCTGGACGTGGCCACCGCGCCGACGTTCGTCGACCAGCTGGGCCGGCTCCGGGCGTACAGCCGGACCACGTTCACGGTGCCGCGCGGCGTGAGCCGGCTCACCGGGTCGATCGCCTGGGCCCGCCCGGGCACCACGGTGCGCCTGCTGCTGCTCGAACCGGACGGCACCTACTCCGCGTACAGCCTGCCGCAGGGCTCGGGCAACTTCGGCTTCATCGACGTGGCCTCGCCGGTGCCCGGGCAGTGGACCGCGATCCTGTTCACCGCGGCCAGCGCGGCCGGTTTCTCCGGCAACGTCCAGCTGACCACGACCAGCTACGGCACCGGGTCCGGCGGCACCGCCGCGCCGGCCGACTTCGTGCTGGCCCCGCACCAGAGCCGGACGGTCACCGTGCACGCCCGGCCGGCCGGTACCCCGGGTGACAGCGCGGACGCGCTGGTGCTCGCCAGCCGGCAGCTCGGCGGGGCGCCGGCGACCAGCGTGGTGCCGATCGCGATCCGCACGCTGGTCGACTTCGGCCGGCGCGGCAGCGCGACCGTGCACGGCGCGTTCGACGGCGGCAACGGGCGCAACGGCGTCCCGAACCCGTCCCAGACGTACGAGTTCGACGTGCCGCGCGGCGCCCGCGACCTGTCCATCGGGCTGAAGATCGACGGCGACCCGAACCAGGTGCTGTACGGCTTCCTGGTCGACCCGAGCGGTGAGCCGCTGTCCGAGCGGACCAACCAGCGGGCCGCCGCCGACGGCACCATCAGCCTGGTCAACGGCCTGCAGTCGACCGTGGCGGCGCCGCGGCCGGGCCGCTGGCGGTTCGTCTTCGCCGTGTTCGGGCCGGTGGCCGGCACCGCGACCAGCACCCCGTTCACCGCGACGTTCGCGCTGAACTCGGTGCGGGCCAGCGGCTCCGGCGTGCCGACCAGCCCGCGCACGGTGCTGCGGGCCGGCCGGCCGGTGACCGCGACGGTCTCGTTCAGCAACACCGGCGGGACCGACGCGGCCTACTTCGTGGACGGCCGGCTGACCACCCGCGGCACCCTGCCGCTGGTCGTGCAGAACGCCGACTACACGCTGCCCGGCGCACCGGTGGGGCCGTTCCCGGCGGTGCGGGTGCCGACGCAGACGGACGCGCTGACCATGTCCGCCCGCGCCGACCACGCGATCAACTTCGAGGTGTCGCCGTTCCCGGCGGACCACGTGGGCGATCTCGCCTTCGAGGGCGACCCGGACCGGGTCGGCGGCCCGAACGGGCTGACCCCGTCGGTGACGGTGGCGGACCCGACGGTGGCACCGCAGACCTGGCTGGCGCTGCCGGTCACGATCGGCCCGTTCGCGACCACCGGCCCGACCGTGCACGCCACGTTCACCGGCTCGGTGCACACCCGGCTGTTCGACCGGGCGGTCACGGCGAGCACCGGCGACCCGCTGCTGTCCTATGTGGACGCCAGCGCGCCGGCCAGCCTGCCGGCCACCGTGGCGGCCGGCGGGCACGGCAGCATCACGGTCACCTTCACCCCGTCCGGGCCGCGCGGCAGTGTGGTGCGCGGCGTGCTCTACCTGGACACGGTGGACGGGGTGACCGGCAGCACCGACGAGGTGGCGGCGATCCCGTACACCTACACGATCGGCTAGCCGCGACCGGCCGGCCCTCAGCCAGGACCGGCGTCCTGTTCGACCCGGCCCCGCAGTGCCTGGCACTGCGGGGCCGGGTCGAACAGGACGCGGTCAGGCCGGGGACGGGTCGGGACGGGGACGGGTCGGGCCGGGAACCGGTCAGGCCGGGGCGCGCCAGTGGATGGCGGTGATGTCGTCGTGCAGGTCGGTGAAGGTGGCGCCCGGGAACGCGGCACGGTAGCGGTCCGCGAACTCGGCCCGGGGCAGCGGGACGTTCGCGGCGGCGTGCTCCAGCCAGGTCGGGTGCAGCCGGAGCCGGAGCACGTCGGCGGCCACCTCGGCGCTCCGGGACCGGTTGCGGTAGGAGTCCTCGGCGTCCTCGAAGGCACGCTGGACGTGCCAGTCCCGGTCCCGCCACGGGCCCGGGTCGACCAGGTCGATGATCGCCAGGTGGCCGCCGGGCGCGACCAGCGAGCGCAGGTGCGGCAGCGCCACGTCGTACGCCCGCAGGTGGTGCAGCGTGGTGACGGTGAAGACGGTGTCGAACACCCCGTCGGTGCCGGGCGTGACGTCCAGCAGGCTGCGCACCTCCAGCCGTACCCCGGGCCGCCGGTGCTCGGCCCGGGCGATGTCGATCTCGCGGGCCGAGATGTCCACCCCCAGCACCTCGGCGTGCCGGTCGGCGAGCAGGCCGGTGAACCGGCCGGTGCCGCAGCCGAGATCCACCGCCCGGGCCCCATCCACAGTGGATAGGTCCGGCACGTTCGCCAGCACCCAGGGCTGGAAGATGCCGGCACTGTCGGCGGCGAAGGTGTGGAACAGCTCCGCCAGCTCGTCGAAGCGGACCTTCTGCTCGGGCATGTTGACCATCGCGGTGCTCCTGTCCGTGACGCCGGCCGGGGAACCGGCCCCAGCCTGCCACCCGCCGCCACGACACCGCAGCTCACCGCAACCGGCCTAGGCCAGTCGAGTTACCGCCCGCCGGCCGCCGGGTTCCGCCCCGGCCGCCGGGCCCCGGCCACCCGGGCCCGGCCCGGACCCGGGGCGGGACGGCTCAGCTCGCCCAGAACCGGAACAGCGCGTCGCCGATGTGGACCAGGTCGGACGGGACTCCGAAGGCGTCGATGACACCGTCGATCACGCCGAAGAAGGCCGCGTTCACCGACGGGATCAGCAGCACGCCGAACAGCACGAAGAAGCCGACACCGGCGACCTGCCCGGCCGCCCGGACCACCGGTCGCGGCAGCCAGGGCTCCAGGATGCCGAAGCCGTCCAGGCCCGGAACCGGCAGCAGGTTCAGCAGGCTCGCGGTCACCTGCAGGTAGGCCAGGAAGGCGAGGGCGGCCCAGAACCCGAAGTGCGCGTCCGAGCCGTAGTCGACCCGGCTGATCGCCAGCAGCAGGGCGACCGACAGCGCGACGTTGACCAGCGGCCCGGCCGCCGAGACCAGCGAATGCCGCAGCCGGCCGCGGATCCGGCTGCGGTCCACCCAGACCGCGCCGCCCGGGAACCCGATGCCGCCGAGCAGCACGAACAGCACCGGCAGCGCGATGCTCAGCCCGGCATCGCTGTACTTCAGCGGGTTCAGCGTCAGGTAGCCCTTGGCCGCGACGCTGCTGTCGCCGGCCTGGAACGCGGCCCGGGCGTGCGCGTACTCGTGCAGGCACAGCGAGACCAGCCAGCCGGCAACGACGAAGATGAACACGCCGATCCGGACGTCGCCCGACCCGGTCCACACCAGCCAGCCGCCCAGCCCGCACAGCACCAGCAGGCCGAGGAAGACGGCGCTGGGCCGGCGCAGGGCCGGATCCGAGGCCGCAACCGGCTCCGCCGCCAACACCGCCTCCTGAACTCAGCCCGCTCCGGAACAACCTGGCCGACGGTACCGCCCGCCCCGCCGGCCGAACCTCGGCGGGCCGCACCGGCCACCAGCGGCCAGGCCGGTATCCGCTGTTACCTGCGGTAGCAGGCACACCGAGCCGGAACGGCGGCGACACGTCCACGAAACCGGCCGTCGATACTTTCCGAACGCCGCATCCGCGCCGGCCCCCGGAGGAAAAGTGCGCAGATCCGCGATCCGCCTGTCCGTGTGCGCGCTCATCACCGTCGGGCTGGCGGTTCCGCCGCTGGCGGCGCCGGCCACCGCCCGGGCCGCCGGCCCGCCCACGCTCAACCTGGAGACGCTCACCGGCGCGCAGGCCGAGCAGCTGATGGCCGCGGGCACGCTCACCTCGGTCCAGCTCACCCGGGCCTACCTGGACCGGATCCGGGCGCTGAACAAGCGCGGGCCCGGGCTGAACGCGGTCACCCAGCTGAACCCGAACGCGCTCAAGGAAGCCGCCATCGCCGACCGCGAGCGGGCCGCCGGCCACCTGCGCGGCCCGGCGCACGGCCTGCCGATCCTGATGAAGGACCTGATCGACGTCAAAGGCATGTACACCTCGGCCGGCAACTACTCGTTGCGTGGCTCGTTCCCGGCCAGTGACGCCGGCATCACCACGAAGTTGCGCGAGCACGGGGTGGTGATCCTCGGCAAGCTCGGCCTGTCCGAGTTCGCGAACAGCTTCGGCAACCAGCCGTCCGGCTTCTCGAACCTGACCGGGCAGGTGCTGAACGGGATCGACGCCGACCAGAACCCGAGCGGCTCGTCGTCCGGCACCGGTGCGGCGATGGCCGCGGCACTGTCCACTTTGGGCATCGGCACCGAGACGTCCGGCTCGATCATCAGCCCGTCCAGCACGCAGAGCCTGGTCGGGCTGCGGCCGACGGTCGGGCTGGTGCCCGGGTACGGCATCGCGCCGATCCTCGCCTCCCAGGACACCGCCGGCCCGATGGTGCGCAACGTCTCGGACGCGGCCCTGACGCTGCAGTCGATCGCCGGGCCGGACCCGGCCAGCGACGCCGAGTACAGCGCCGTGTTCGGGCCGGACTACCTGGCCACCGGCGTCATCCCGGCGCCGCCGGCCACCGTGCCGGACTACCTGTCCGCGCTGGACCTCGGCTTCGTGGCCGGCAGGAAGATCGGCTACAACGGCACGCTCACCGACGGCAGCCCGCTGAAGCTCGCCTTCGACGCGCTGACCGCGGCCGGCGCGATCATGGTGCCGCGGCCGGTGACCACGGTCGGCCCGCTGCCGGCGGTGCCGAACGGCTACGAGCAGCACAAGACGATCGACGAGTACTACCGGCGGCTCGGCCCGGACGCGCCGGTCAGGTCGCTTGTGGACGAGGTCGCGGCGAACCAGACCGACCCGCAGCAGGCGCTGAAGTTCGGCAACAGCCAGCACCTGTCCGAGTCGCTGGCGGACACCTCGCCGGGCGGCGCGAACGAGACGCAGTTCCGGGCGAACCTGCCGCTGCGCAAGGCCGCCTGGCACAAGGCGATCAACGACATGATGCAGTTCACCAACTCCGACCCGGCCCAGCCGGCCGACCCGGTGCTCGCGATCCTGGGCAGTGTCCCGAGTGGACCGCAGGCCGGCTACCCGGCGATCACGATCCCGATGGGGTACAGCAGCACCACCCGGCGCGCGGTCAACGTCCAGGTGGCCGGCAACGCCTACACCGAGCGCAACCTGATCGGCGTGGGCTACGTGATCGAGCAGGCCACCCGGCTGCGCCAGCCCGCGTCCACAGTGGACCCGAGCATGTACCGGTGCGCCCGGACCACCCCGGCCGAGCCGTTCGCGGCCCGCGGGCAGTGCAACCCGGACTACCAGACGATCATGGCGATGCTCGGCGGCACCGCCCCGGCGGCGCTGCCGTTCGCGCTGGAGACCGAGTCGGCGGGCAGCCTGGCCGCGCGGCTGGCGGCCGGCACCCTCAGCTCGGAGGCCCTGGTCCGGGCCTACCTCTACCGGATCGCGCTGGCGAACGCGGAAGGCCCGTCGATCCAGGCGGTCCGGGCGCTGAACCCGCACGCGCTGGCCGACGCGAAGGCGGCCGACAGGGCCCGGCGGAACGCCCCGCGCGGCCCGCTGTACGGGATCCCGGTGCTGCTGACCGACTCGATCGACGCCACCGGGCTGCCCACCACCGGCGGCTCGATCGCGCTGCAGAACGCCCGGCCGAAGCGGAACTCGGCGATCGCGGCGAAGCTGGCCGCGGCCGGCGCGATCATCCTCGGCAAGACCAACGGGACCGAGCTGAACGGCCTGTTCGACCCGAACCTGCCCGAGGGCTACTCGTCGCTGGGCGGCCAGGTGCTGCTGCCCTCGGACACCGACAAGACCCCGGCCGGCTCGTCGGCCGGGTCGGCGGCGGCGGCCGCGGCCGGCCTGGCCGCGATCACCGTCGGGATGGAGACCTCGACCGACACCGCGCAGCTGATCGGCCCGGCCGGGGTGGCCGGCGTGGTCGGCCTCAAGCCGACGGTCGGCCTGGTCAGCCGCGCCGGGGTGCTGCCGGTGGCGAAGTCGCAGGACTCCCCCGGCCCGATCGGCCGGACCGTGGCCGACGTCGCCAGCACGCTGAACGTGATCGCCGGCACCGACCCGGCCGACCCGGCCACCGCCGGCACGCCGACCCGGCCGGACTACACCGCCGGCCTGACCCCCGGCGCGCTGCGGGGCAAGCGGATCGCGGTCATCGCCAGCAGCACCGACCCGTACCCGGCGATGGTCGACACGCTGCGGGCGCAGGGCGCCACCCCGGTCGTGGTCACCATCGGCACGCCGACCGCCACCCCGAGCATCGTCGGCACCGAGTTCAAGCGGGACCTGGACGGGTACCTGGCCGGCAGCGGCATGACCCTGCAGAAAATCATCGACTACAACACGGCCAACCCGGTGGAAGGGCTGAAGTACCAGCAGGGCGAACTGGTCGCCGCGCAGGCGGTGGACCTGACCGACCCGACCACCGCGGCCAGCTACGCCGCCGACCTGGCCACCGGCCGGACGGCCAGCCGGGCGCTGATCGACGGCATCCTCGGCGGCGGCACCGCCGACCCCGGCGACGACCTCGACGCGGTCCTGGTGCCGAGCGGGAACGCCCTGGTCGGCGCCGCCGACCGGGCCGGCTACCCGGTGCTGACGATCCCGGCCGGGTACGGCGCGACCAACAGCGGTGCCGGGCACAACCCGATCGGCGTCACCCTGGTCGGCACCGCGTTCAGCGAGGCGACGCTGCTCGCCGACGGGTACGCGCTGGAGCAGGCGGGCGCCGTGCGGCTGGCGCCGAGCTTCACCAACCCGAGCATGTGGCGGTGCGTCCCGGGCAGCACGTTCTTCACCGGCGAGCTGTGCAACCCGGGCGACCGGCAGACCGAGCCGGACACGGTGCTCACCGCGCTGGCCGGCCGGCTGGCCGGCCTGGGCATCGACCCCGGGCTGGCCGGGCAGCTGACCGGCCTGCTCACCGGCACCGTCGGCGACCTCGACTCGCACTTCGACGCCTGCCGCGGCCTGGACGACGTGCTGCAGCTGGTGTTCGACCGGGCCGGCCTGCCGGCGCTGCCGGTCGCCGCCGCGAAGGCGATCGTCGGCACCGTCACCGCGGTCGAGGACATCGCGCTCGGCTGCAACGACCCGGACGCCGACCTGCCGACCGGCCAGGCCCAGCAGGACGTGCTGAGCCTGATCGGCACGCTCACCGCGCTGCCGCTGGACCCGACCGTCACGGCCGGCCTGCGCACCGCGATCAGCACCGCCGGCAAGCAGATCGCCGGCAGCCCGATCCCGCAGGCCTGCCGGGCCGTGCAGGACGTCGGCCGGAAGATCACCGCCGCGGCCCAGCGGCACGACCTCACTGCCGCCCAGGCCGCCGGGCTGCAGGCCGGCCGGGCCGCCATCAGCACCGAGCTCGGCTGCACCTGACCGCACCCGCGGCTACCCGGCCCGGTCGCGGAACTCCGCGGCCGGGCCGGCTGCCGTCCCTGCCCGTACGGGCACATCCGGGCCGACCGGGTCGGCCCGGTCGCCGGCCCGGTCGCCGGCCGGCGAGCCGGTGACCAGGCCGGTTGCCGGCGCCGGTGGCTCGGGCGGGCGGCCGGGGCGATCTGGCCACAAGGCTGCGTCAGCGGGATTTCAGCGGTTATCCAGTGATGCGGACGACTCTGGGCGGGTAGGGCGGCCATCAGCCGGCGGTGGCTCGGCAGGGCGGCGTGGCAGTCCGGAGGTCAGAGCGTGAGCTCCACCCAGCAGTCCGGGGGTGGTACGGCGACGAGCGCTGTGCCACCCACCAGTACCAGCACGCCCCGGCTGCTGCCGAGCGCGTCCGGCTGGTGGTATCTGGGCGGCCGGCGGCTGGTGCTGCTCGGGCCGGCCGCGGCCGACGCCGCCGGCCGGCTGGACCCGGCGGTCGAGCGGCAGCTGCTGGCCGCCGGGGCGCACGGCCCGACGCCGGTACGGGCGTACGCGCTGACCGCGCTGACCACGACCGCGTGCAACCTCGGCTGCGCCTACTGCTTCCAGAACACCGGGCCGGACCCGCGCGGCGGCAGCCAGCCGCCGCGCATCGACGGCTCGGCGATGAGCCGGCAGACCGCCCGGGAGACCGTCGAGTTCGCCGCCGCCCGGATGGCCGAGGCCGGCCTGGACGCGCTGGACCTGCACCTGTCCGGCGGCGAGCCGCTGCTGAACCCGGCCGGCTGCCGGGACCTGCTCGAGTTCGCCGGCCCGCGCGGCCTCCGCTCGGCCCGGCTGACCTCGAACGGGACGCTGCTCACCCCGACGCTGGCCGGCGAGCTGGCCGGGGCCGGCCTGCGCAGCGTGCGGATCACCCTGGACGGGCGGCGCGAGGAGCACGATCTGATCCGGGTCCGGCGCTCCGGCGGCGAGGGCACCTTCGACGTGCTCATGGCCCGGCTGGCCAAGGCCAGCGCCGCCACCGAGCTGCGCTGGGAGCTGCGGGTCAACGTCTCGCAGCACAACCGGGACGGCCTGCACGCGCTGCTCGATCAGCTCGCCGAGCGGGTCGAGCCGGACCGCTGCCAGATCATGTTCGCGCTGGTCAACGACACCGGTGTCGGCTACCGCAACACGCTGGCCCGGGACGCCGACCTGGTCGACCGGTTCGTCGGCTGGCTCGGCCACGCGGCCGAGCGGGGCTTCCGGATCCGCCGGCCGGCCGCGACCCGCCCCGACCTGGTCGGCTCGTCCCGCGGCCGGCTCGGCGTCGTGGTGAGCGCGGACGGCACCCTCTACGGCCGGGTCGAGACGGCCGGCCGGCCCGACGCGGCGGTGGGCACGCTGCACACCGGCTACCGGCCCGAGGACGAGATCGCCGGCCGCTGGCGCGGCGCCGGCCCGGACCCGGCGCTGCGCGCGTTCCGGGACGCGGTGGACGCCCGGGTCCTGGACTTCCTGCACGCCACCGGCCGCCTCGATCCCCCGGCCCAGCTGCCCGACCCGGCCGGCTCGGCCACCCCGGCGAAGCCGGTTGGGCCGGTTGGGCCGGCACCCGCGGCCGGGCTGAGCGCGTGCGGCGGGCGCCGGTGACGCTGGGCCGGGCCGCCACCGGGCGGCGCCGGGGGGCCCGCCGGGGCCGGCCGGACACCGCCTTGGCCGTTCCGCTGGACGGCCCCGGGCGGCCGTGTCAAGGTTGCCCGGTGTCCAGCGATGGGCAGGTACGGATCCACATCCTCGGCCGGGTCAGCGCGTGGCGCGCGGACGTCCCGATCGCGCTGGGCCCCAGTGGCCGGCGCGCGGTGCTCGGCCTGGTGGCGCTCGCCGGTGGCCGGCCACTGTCCCGCGGCGAGCTGATCGACTCGCTCTGGGGCGACCGGCCGCCGCCGTCCGCGGCGAACGTGATCCAGACCCATGTCGCCCGGCTGCGCCGGCTGCTGGAGCCGGGCCGGCCCTCGCACGCGCGCAGCGCACTGCTGCCCGCGGTGGGCGACGGGTACGCGCTGCAGGTCCCGGCGGAGAGCATCGACCTGCTCCGGTTCCGCCGCCTGGTCGCGGCCGCGACCGACCCGGGCCAGCAGGCGGACGTGCGCCGCGCGGCCGGGCTGCTGGACGAGGCGCTGCGGCTCTGGCCGGACCGGCCGCTGGCCGACCTGCCGGCGCTGGCCAACCACCCGAAGGTGGTCGCGCTGGTCGAGGAACGGCGCACCGCGCTGGCCCGGTACGGCGACGCCATGATCGCCGCGGGCTCGGCCACGGCCGCGCTGCCGGTGCTGGAGGCCGCCGCCACCGCCGCCCCGCTGGACGAACCGGTGCTGGCCCAGCTGCTGCGGGCGTACCACGCCGCCGGCCGCCGGGCCCGCGCGGTCGAGCTGTACGGCCAGGCCCGGCGCCGGCTGGCGGACGAGCTCGGCATGGCCCCCGGCCCGCAGCTCGCCGCCGCGCACGCCGCGCTGCTCGCCGAGGACCCGCCGGTCCCGCCCACTGTCCACTCAGGACGGCGGCCGGCCCCGGCCGGGCCGGCGCAACTGCCCGCCGACGTCCCGGACTTCGTCGGGCGGACCGCTGAGCTGGCCGAGCTCTCCCGGTTGAGCGCCGCCGGCGCGCCGCTGGTGGTGGCCGGCACCGCCGGCGTCGGCAAGACCGCGCTGGCGCTGCGCTGGGCCCGGCAGGCCCGCGACCGCTTCCCGGACGGCCAGCTGTACGTCAACCTGCGCGGCTACGACCCGGCCCAGCCGATGCCGGTGGGCGACGCGCTGGCCGGGTTCCTGCGCGCGCTCGGCGTGCCCGGCGCGGACCTGCCGGCCGACGACGAGGAACGCGCGGCGGCCTACCGCTCCCTGCTGGACGGCCGGCGGGTGCTGGTGTTCCTGGACAATGCCGGCTCGGTCGAGCAGGTCCGGCTGCTGCTTCCCGGCACGCCGACCTGCCAGGTGCTGGTGACCAGCCGGGACAGCCTGGCCGGCCTGGTCGCGGTGCACGGCGCCCGCCGGCTGCAGCTCGACCAACTGCCACCGCCGGACGCCACCGAGCTGCTCCGGGCGCTGATCGGCGATCGGGTCGACGCCGACCCGGACGCCGCCGGCACGCTGGCCGGGCAGTGCGCCCGGCTGCCGCTGGCGCTGCGGATCGCCGCGGAGCTCGCCGCCGCCCGGCCTGACCGCCCGCTCGCCGAACTGGCCGCCGAACTCGCCGACCAGCGCCGCCGGCTCGACCTGCTGGACGCCGCCGGCGACCCGCGGGCCGCCGTCCGGGCCGTGTTCTCCTGGTCGTACCGGTACCTGCCGGCCGCGGCGGCCCGCACCTTCCGGCTGCTCGGCCTGCACCCCAGCCCGGACTACGACGTCCCGGCGGCCGCCGCGCTGACCGGCGCACCGGCCGGCGCCACCCGGCACACGCTCGACCTGCTGGCCCGCGCGCACCTGGTCGGCCCGGCCGGCCCGGACCGCTACGGGATGCACGACCTGCTCCGGGCGTACGCGCTGGAACTGACCGACCGGACCGATGCCGAGGCGGACCGGCACGCCGCCCGGACCCGGCTGTTCGACCACTACCTGGCCGGCGCCACCGAGGCGATGAGCACGCTGCACCCGGCCGACCGGGACCGCGCGCCGCGCCGGCCGGCCGCCGCGCCGGCCAGCGACGAGCGCGACCGCGCCCGGGCCTGGCTGGACGCCGACCAGGCCACCCTGGTCGCGGTCATCGGCTACGCCGCCGCCCAGGGCTGGCCGGAGCAGGCCAGCCGGCTGGCCGCCACGCTGTTCCGGTACTTCGACCTGAGCGCCGATCTGGACACCGGGCTGGCCATCCACACCCAGGCGCTGCAGGCCGCGCGGAGCACCAGCGACCGGGCGGACGTGGCCCGGGCGATGACCGACCTCGGCGTGGTGCACGCCCGGCAGGGCCGGCTCGACGCGGCCGCGACCCACTTCCGGCAGGCGCTGGCCGCGTTCCGGGAGGCCGGCGACCGCACCGGCGAGGCCCGCACCCTGCTCAACCTGGGCAACGTCAGCCTGCTCACCGGGCACCTGGCCGACGCCGCGGCCAGCCAGCTGCAGGCGATCGAGCTCTACCAGCAGGGCGGCAACCCGGTCGGCGAGGCGCGGGCCCGCAACAGCCTCGGCGCGGTCTACTGCCGGCAGGGCAGCTACCCGCTGGCCGCCGACCAGCACCGGCAGGCACTGCTGCTGCACCGCCGGGCCGGTGACCGGGACGGCGAGGGCTACGGCCGCAACGGCCTCGGCGAGGCGCACACCGGCCAGGGCGACTACCCGCGGGCGGCCGAGCAGCACCGCCAGGCGCTCGCCCTGTTCCAGCAGACCGGCAACCGGGACGGCGAGGCCTGCTCGCTGACCAACCTCGGCGATGTCAGCCTGCACCAGGGCCAGCCGGAGCCGGCCGCCGAGCGGCACCGGCAGGCGCTGGCCCTGTTCGAGCAGACCGGCAACGCCGGCGGCGAGGCCCGCGCGCACAACGGCGTCGGCGCCGCCCTGCACGCCGCCGGCCAGCCGGGCCAGGCCCGCGCGCACTTCGGTGCCGCGTTCGCCCTGGCCGACCGGATCGGCAACCACGACCAGCTGGCCCGCGCCGCGCTGGGCCTGGCGCTGCTCTGCGAGGCCGACGGCGACACCGAGCAGGCCGCGGCGTACCGGGCGCAGGCCGCGACCCGGCCCGCCGACCTCGACCGGCCCGGCGCGGCGGAACTCCGCGAACGGGCCGAGGCACCGCGCCGGCAGCCCGGCTGACCGCCCGGCGGGGCCGGCTAGCGAACGGGGTTACAGCCCCACTGGATGCAGGTCAGGGACGTGCCCTGGGGCGCCTTGCCGGCACCCGGCGCGGCCGACGCCGCGCTGGCGGGCAGCACGCCGACCGCCAGCGCGGCCAGGGCAATAGCGGCAACCTTCCCCCACGTTGACTTTCGCACCGTGATCCTCCTTCATGCCGCAGGCAGGCCCAAAACCGAGCACATCATCGCAACGATCCCAGCCGGTGACCAACGGTTGTTCGGCAGGTATGCGTGTTGCGCGGCGGTGCCCGTGCCGGGGCGGCCGGCGTGGTAGACAAACCTGCCGCACCTGACCCCGGCGCGCCGCCGCACCGAGCCGTTCCTCCGCCCCGGCCCGGCCGAGGCGAGCCAGCGCGGGCGGGTGTCGAAAGGCTGTCAATGCCCTCGCAAGACCCCAAGCACGACGAGAACACCGCGCCGGACGCCACGGTCGAGCGCCGGGTCGCGCTCCGGCGTGGCGCGGCCGTACTGGCCGGCGTGGCCGGGCTGAGCGCCGCCGCGGCGGCCACCGGCTCCGCGGCCAGTGCGGCTCCGGGTGACCCGGTCGTGCTCGGCGCGGACAACGTCGCCGGCAACACGAGCACCTCGATCACCACCACCAACGCCGGCAGCACCCTGACGGTGTCGAACGCCGGCTCGGGCGCGCCGCTGCAGGTCGCCCCGCAGGCGGGTGCCCCGTCGGTCACGTCGGTGATCGGCGACTTCCACTCCAGCGACTTCTTCGACGAGGGCGTCGCGTTCGCCACCTACACGCACATCACCGGCACCGGCCCCGGGGCCGACTCGGCGCTGTGGGGCAACGTCTACACCGACGCCTGGGCCGTCCAGCCGCTCGCGATCGTCCCGCAGCGGGCGCTGGACACGCGCAGCCCCGCGGGTCGCGTCCGGGTGCTCAACCCGGCCGGCAACCTCGACGCGTCCGGCCGGCTGCTCGGCGGGCACACGATCACGCTCACCCTGGGCGAGTACGCCATCGGCTTCGGCTCCTCGGTGTTCGCGAACATCACCGTGGTCAGCCCGACGGCGCAGGGCTTCGTCTCGGTCTACCCGGCCGACCCGCGCCCGCTGCCGTCGTCGATCAACTTCGCCGCCAACCAGACGCTGTCGAACTTCTCGTTCAGCGGCTTCTCTTTCGACGGCAACGACAGCACCATACGGATCTTCGCGCTGGTCACCACGCACGTGATCTTCGACGTGACCGGCTTCGCGGTGGGCAGCTCGGACTTCATCAACCCGGAGTTCCTGCCCCCGGTTCCGGCCAGCGCGGCCGCTGCCCGGGTACAGAAGATCGACCCGGCGAAGGCGCCGGCCTGGTTCAAGGCCCAGCGCGCGCAGCCGCACCGCTGACGTACGGCGGCGGCGGGGCCACCCACGGTGGCCCCGCCGTCCGACGCGTCCCCCGGCTGCGGCTAGCATCGCCGCGAGGCCAGCGCCGGCCGGATGGGAGCGTCCGAATGATCTTCATCACCGCGAAGTTCCGGGTCCTGCCGGAGCACGCCGACAGCTGGCCGGAGCTCGCCGGTGAGTTCACCGAGGCGACCCGCGCCGAGCCGGGCTGCCTCTGGTTCGACTGGTCCCGCAGCGTCGACAACCCGGCCGAGTACGTGCTGGTCGAGGCGTTCCGGGACGGCGACGCCGGCGCCGCGCACGTCCAGTCCGAGCACTTCCGCACCGCCACGAAGACGCTGCCGCAGTACCTGGCCGAGACGCCGCGGATCGTCAACATGACGATCCCGCAGGACGACTGGTCCGAGCTCGGCGAGCTGGCCGTCCCGGCCCGGAGCTGACCCGGCCCCGGGCGCGGGCTGCGCGAACCCCCACCCGGCCCCGGGCCGGCCGCTGAGCGGCCAGACCCAGCTGCCCGTCGCTTGAGACAGCCATCGCAACTAAAAACGGACAGTCAGTCACTACAGGTGACGATCGAGCGAAAACACGAACGAGTGGATCGTCTTGACGCGAGTCGGGGTGGATATAGACGATTGTTATCCATGTTGGACAACCATTCCGACGTGTCCCGCCCCCGCCCCCGCCCCCGCCGCCGCCCGGCCGAGCCGCCGGCGCTGGCCGCCGCGGTCGCCGGCGCCCTGGTCACCACCACGGACCCGGGCGCGCAGGCAGCGAACATCTGGTACTGGGACCGGGCCCAGCCGATGTTCGCCGCGCTGACCGACGCGATCGCCGCCAACCCGGACGGGCGGCTGCGCGCCGCCGCGGCCGACCTGCGCCGCACCCCCACCGACCCGGGCGCCTACCGCCGGCTGCACGCGCTGGTGGCCGCGACGCTGCGCGCGTCGCCCGAACAGATCGAGCCGGTCGTCGACGCGGCCTGGGCGGTGCTGACCAGGTCCCGGATGAGCCACCACCTCGGCTCGGACTACCAGCCCGGGCTGGAGCTCGGCCTGACCGCGCTGGCCGCCCGGGCCGGGGCCGGACCCGGCGCGGCCACCGCGCCGCGCCCGGGCGCCGACCCGGAGATACTGGTGGTGATCCCGTTCCGGGACCGCGGCGAGGACGGCCACCGCGCCCGCAACCTGCTCGCCTGCCTGCTCGCGCTGCGCGACCAGACGCTGTCGCCGGACCGGTACCGGGTCGTCCTGGTCGAGTCGGACGACCGGCCGCGGTGGCGGGAACTGCTGGCCCCCTACGTGGACGAGTACCTGTTCGCACCCAAGGCGGGCATCTTCAACAAGTGGTGGACGATCAACGTCGGGGTGCGCAACGCCACCGGCCGGGCCGAGCTGATCTGCATCCTGGACGCGGACGCGCTGGTGGACGCCGACTTCCTGGCCCGCAACCTGGGCCGGTTCGACCAGCCCGAGACCGGCGCGTTCCTGCCGTACCGGAACCTGTTCTTCCTGGACGCGGCGGCCAGCGCCTGGGCCATCGACCAGCGTTGCCAGCGCGGCGAGGCCGACGTGGCCGCCAGCGGCCTGCGCGGCTTCCTGATCCATCGCGCCCAAGGCGTCTGCCTCTGGCTGCGCCGGGACATCTTCGACGACATCGGCGGCATGGACGAACGCTACGAGGGCTGGGGCAAGGCCGACATGGACCTGCTGCTGCGGCTGATGCTGGCCACCGCGCTGTTCCAGTACGAGGACCCGATGCTGCACCTCTACCACCCGCCCTCGTACCGGCTCAGCGGCAACGCGCACATCCCCTGGCTCAGCTACGTCCCGGCCCCGGCCATCGGCCAACTCGACCGCTACGCCGAAGCCCCGGTCGGCTAGACCACGGCTAGACCTCGGCCCAATGCCGGGACTGGCGCACCGATGGTCCAGCTGTGCCAGGTCGCCGCATTGAGGGTGCGGAGGCGCTGCGGCGTCGTGGTCCGCGTGCCGCGTCACCGCCGTCGGGAGCGTCCGATCACCGCCTGATGGCGCGTTCGTTCGGTTCCGTCCTGCGGTGCGGCGCGACGGTGAGCTCGGCCAGTTGGAGCGCTATCCGGCGGCGGGCAGCGGGCAGGTGGTCGATCAGCCGGATCGCCGCGTTGCGGGCGGCCCGGGCGACCGGGTGGGACATCGTGGCCATCCGGGTCGCCCGGTCGGTAAGCCTGACCACGCCCTGCGCGACCGGGCGCCGGCGGGCCTGGTAGGCATCGAGGCTGGAGTCGGGCTGCCCGCCCCGCAGCACCCCGACGAGGGTCTGGCCGAGGTCGACGGCGTCCTGGATGCCGGTGTTCATGCCCTGGCCGCCGGCGGGGCTGTGCACGTGGGCGGCGTCCCCGGCGAGCAGCAGTGGTCCCCGGCGGTAGTCGTCGGCCACCCGGTGGTGCACCCGGAACCTGGACCCCCATGCCAGGCCCTGGACGTGTACGGCGCCGGGGCCGCGTTGGTCGAGCAGCGACTGCACGTCCGCAGCGGTGATCGTCTCGGGTGCGTCGTCCATCGTGGCGACGACCCGGTGGTGCCCGCCGGGCAGCGGGGCGACGACGACGAGACCGGCGGCTGAGAAGAACAGCTGGACCTCGTCCCGCGGCAGCGGCCACCGCATCCGGATGTCGGCGAGCACGAACGACTGGTCGTACCTGCCGCCGGTGAAGCCGATGCCGGTGGCCTCGCGGACCGTGCTGCGCATCCCGTCGGCGCCGACCACGTACCGGGCCCGGACCGAGTGCTCGGTCCCATCGGCTGCGGCCAGGGTCAGCTCCGCCCCGGCGCCGGTGGGGGTGACCCGGGTGGCGGTGTACGGCCGGAGCGCCCGCCCGCCGAGCTCGCCGAAGCGTGCGGTCAGGATCGCCTCGGTCCGCGACTGCGGCAGCATCAGCGTGTACGGGTACTGGGTGGGCAGGCCGGAGAAGTCGATCCGGGCCAGCTGACGGGCGCCGTTGCGGACGGTGAACACCGGCACCACCACGCCTTCGGCCACCATCCGTGCGGACACGTCGAGCTCGTCCAGCACCTCCAGCGTCCGGGCATGTATTACGGCGGCACGGGACTCGGTCGTACCCAGCGTGGCCTTGTCCGCGAGCAGCACGTGCACGCCGGCCTGTTGCAGGACACAGCCGAGGGCGAGGCCGGTCGGACCGGCGCCCACCACGGCAACCTCCACCTGCTCGGGCATGGTCATATCGGGCTCCGTCCCGTTCGTTGCGGGTGTGCGAGTCGGTGCGGGTGTGCGAGCGGCATCGCCACGGTGATGGCGACGAGGGTGAGCAGCACCGGAACGACCGCCGTCCAGGCGACGGCCGCGAACGGGACCGTCCCGACGGCGACCAGCCCGAGAAGGGCGGCGCGGTTCGCCGTACGCAGCCACGCCGCGGTGATGAGCGCGATCCCCCCGGCGCCTCCGATGATCATGGGGACGGGTGCTGCGCCGGCCGCCATCAGCGCCTCGAACCCGCCCAGGGCGCTGAGCAGCACCCGCGGCCAGTCCCCGGCGACCGCCGCGGCGGTGTCCGGCCAACTGTCGAGGCTCGCCGCGGCGGCCACCAGCAGCAGCGCCGCCGGCAGGTACCAGAGGCGGCCGACCGTGCTCAGGCACAGCAGTGCCGGCCCGGCGAGACCGAGAGCGCACGCCGCCCGGGCCCGCACGGTCAGCCGCGGATTCCGCTGCGCCGCGGCGGCGACCCCGGCCAGCGCGGACATCCCGATCGTCAGCAGCCCCAGGGCGACCGGCGCGGCCTTCGCGCCGGTCCACTCCGGGATCCTGGAGCCGGCGGCCGCCTGGACGATGCCGGCGACCAGCCCGAGGACACTGCCGGCGCCGCCGAGTACGGCGGCGAGCCGGTGCCGCCGGCTCACCGGGTCACCTCGGCCGCGGCGCGGCGCGGCGTCGGCCGGCCCGCGCGCACCGGGTAGCCGACCCGGAACGTCAGCAGCGGCTGCGCACCCGGCGGCAGCAGGGCGGCGAACCGGGGCGCGAACGTCGGGGCCGCCCCGGTGCTGGCCTCCCGGTCGATCCGCTCGGTGATCTGGTTCAGGTGCTGCAGGGCGACACCGCGGCTGGTCGCGGTCAGGTGGATGCGCTGCAGCAGCCGCCCCGCGTTCAGCTGGGTCCGCCGGTCGTCCGCGGATGCCGTGGTGATCACGCCGTACGCGGCCGCGGTGGCGGTGTGCACGGCGCGGGTCTGGTCCAGCCAGAAGCGGTCACCGGCCGTCCTCGACGACGCCGGCAGGAGCTTGGCGATGCCGAGGACGAGCGGGCTGAGGCCCTGACCGTCCAGCACCAGGCCGTCGCGGTGGCGCTGGATGTCGTCGTTGCTGTTCCGGAACCAGGTGAAGCCGTCCTGGGACTGCTGCTCGTCGGCGATGAGCGCGGCGGCGGCGGCGACGAGCAGCCGGCCGAGGGACGCCCTGGCCGCGCTGTCCGTGATCCACTGCACCGCCAGCCCGGGCAGGCCCGCCGGGTCGACCAGCGCCGCCAGCGTGTCGGCGGGTACCGGCTGCGGCTGGTACGGGCCGCGGTTGGTGTGCCGGCGGCCGATCGCGTCGTACAGCGGCCCGGGCTCCGGGGCCGCGCCGGACAGCGCCACGTGTGCCACCCGCGGTGCGCCGGGGCCGTCGGGCAGCAGCGTCACGTCCGGGCGCAGACCACGGGCCCGGCACGCCAGCACCAGGTTCTCCAGCGCGCAGCCCAGGCCGGCGTACTGCTCACGCAGGTACGGGTCGACCGCCCCGGTGCTGCGTGCGCCGTCGACGTACACATCGACGGCGTCGGTGCCGGCGCCGAAGGCCCAGGGTTGGGTGTTGTGCGGGCTCGCGGCGAGGACGGCGGCGGCGACCGCGCCCAGCGGCCCGGGGGCGTCGCGCCACTGCCGCCACGGGTCGTACGCCCTCCCGCTGCCGGGGTCGAGAGCCGCCGTGTCGAACACCCGGTAGCTCAGCGCACCGGTGCCCGCGACCACGACGGTGGCCGCGCCGAGGCCGGCAGCCCGCAGCACGCTGCGGCGGGACCAGCGCTCGCGTTCCTCCTGGTCCGCGGGCACGGTCCGGGTGGCCGGGTCGTTCCGAATCGATGTCATGTCCGTCACCGTTCGCCGGGCGGGGCCGATCCCGCCGGTCACCGGGAGCGTCAGGCCCGCCGGGGTAGTGGCACACCACCCTCCGGGCGCATTCACCCGGGGTGTACCCGCCCGCTGGACGACATCGAGAGCACGGCGTGACCGGTGTCCCAGAGCAGGGTCAGCACCGCCCGGACACCGGCCTGGTCCAGGCTGTCCACGACCAGCAGGGTCGGGCTCCCCGGCCGCGTCGACACCCCGTCGAACCGGGCCCGGATCAGCTCGGCCGCGGACCGGGCCAACGGCCCGTCCAGGGCGAACTCGTAGCGCGCGCAACCGATCGATCCCACGGATCCTCCAGGAGCCCGCGACCGGGCCTGGCCGGAGTGTCCGCCCACCGGTGGTGGCCGCACACCACCCCGGCCGCGCTCCCACCCGGGGTGGTCTCAGATCAGGCCGAGACCGCGCGCGGCCGCCACCGCATCGTGCCGGGACGACACGTCGAGCTTCCGGTAGAGGCTCTTGTGGTACGCCTTGACGGTGTTCACCGACAGGAACAGGGCCGCCCCGATCTCGCGCCGCGACGCCTGGCCCGGCAGCATCCGCAAGATCGACAGCTCCCGGTCGGTCAGCTCCTCCACCAGCACCCCGGACCGAACCGCGACCCGTACGGAACCCCGGCCCAGTCGCAGCTCAGCCCGGTCGAGCTCGTCGGCCACGAAGGGCGGTACGGCGTCCTCCTCGACGGCCTCGCGCGCCCGGGACAGCGCCGCCCGCGCGGCCGGGCGGTCGCCACAGCCGAGCTCAGCGTCGGCGAGCCAGACGAGCCCGAGGACGAGGACGTTCGGGCGGGCGTGGACCTCGGCGACCGCGACCGCGCGGGTGAGGAAGGCCCGAGCGGCGCCGAGATCCCCGCGGCGGTACCGATGCCGGCCCTCGGTCAGCCGCAGCGAGCAGACCACCGGAGCCGCCGCCGGCCCCCACTCGGCCTCGGTCTCGTCGGCCAGCGGACCGGCCTCGCGCAGCAGCCGCTCGACGTCGTTCTGCCCGTCCAGCCCGGTGAGGGCCAGGCCCAGCTGACCGGCGACCTGCAGCGCCACCGCCCTCGACCAGGCGTACCGGTCGCGGTGCCGCCAGGCGTCGGTGAGCAGCTCGGCGGACCCGGCGAAGTCCCCATGCCGTAGCAGGCAGATGCCCAGCGCCATGGAGGTGGTCGGGTGCCCGACGGTGCTGGCCCCGGCCTCCATCTCGACCGCCTCCGCCGCGAGCCGGACGGCCCCGGCGGTGTCGGAGTCGGAGTCCCCAGCACGGCCCGCATCATCCGCGCGGCCCCCTCGGCACGGGCCCAGCCGGCGATCTCCGTGTCCGGCGTGATCAGCGCCTCGGCGGCGTCGAGCCACTGGACGACGTGATCCTGGCGGCCGCTGAGCGCCGCGCAGTGCGCGAGGGCCATCGCGAGCAGCGGACGCAGGAACGGTCCCGGCAGCTGCTCGCCGAGCGCGACGTAACGCGCGGCCGAGCCGGTGGCGAAGAACCAGCCCTGGTTGGATTCGAGAAGCTCGGCAGCCGCGGCCCAGTCGCCGGAACGCAGCAGGTGCTCGGCCGCGTCGTCGATCCGGTCGTGCTCGGCGAACCAGCCCGCCGCCCGCGTCAGCACGCCCCGCGTCGTCTCCGGTGTCGCTGCCGGCGACCCGCGCAACGCTTCCCGCATCAGCCGGTGGCACCGGTACCAGGTGCGTTCCGGATCGAGGGCGGTCACGAACAGATCTGCCCGCTCCAACTCGGCCAGGATCTCCGCCGATCCCGTGATCTCCAGCGCCGCATCGCAAAGACTGCCCGAGAGTCGTTCCAGTGCGGCGGCGCGCACCAGAAAGTCCCGCTGGGTCCGGGTAAGGCCGGGTACGACCTCGCTGGCGAAGTAGTCCATCAGGTGCCGATCGCTGCCGGAGATGCGGGCGGCCGCCTCCGTCACGTGCGAAGCGGCGCGCAGCGCCAGGCCCGCCAGCTGCAGACCCGCCGCCCAGCCCTCGGTCCGCTCCCAGACCGCGGCCGCGGCGGCGGCGTCCAGCTCGGCGCCGGACACGGACGACAGCAGCACGTCCGCCTCGTCCCGCGAGAAGCGCAGTTCCGCCGCACGCAGCTCGGTCAGCTCACCACGAGCACGCAGGCGGGCGATGGGCAGCGGCGGGTCCGCGCGGCCGGCCACCACCAGCCGCGCGGTCGCCGGCAGGTAGGTGACGAGGAACTCGACCGCCTCGTGGATACGTGGATCGGTGAGCACGTGATAGTCGTCCAGCACGAGGACGTGCGGCGTCGATGCCGCTGCCAGCTCGTTGAGCAGCAGCGGCAGCGCGACATCCAGGGGGTCGGCGCCGTCCGCGCCGAGCGCATCCATGGCCCGCGAGCTGATCTCGTCGCTGGCGGCGTTCAGCGCGGCGAGGACGTAGCTCCAGAACCGCACCGGCTCGTCGTCGCCCTCGTCCAGCGACACCCACCCGATCCTGCTGCCGGCCGGGTCGCTGGCCCAGTCGCTGAGCAGGCTGGTCTTCCCCCACCCCGCCGGCGCCACCACGGTCGCCAGCCGGGTGTGCGCTTCCCGCAGCCGGGTGAGCAGTCCGTGGCGGCGGACGGCGCCCGGGCGGATCGGCGGAATCGTGTGCTTCACGGTGAGCAGGAGCCCCGTAGGCCGACCCGGCATCTCGCTGCTCCTGACCGGTGACCTGCGCCGACGGTAAGAGCTTGCCAGGCCCTGACCAGCTCATCCAGCCCCAAATGACCGACGTGGACCCCCGTCCCGCCCCCTCCCGCCGGAGGACAGGCCGTCGGCTGGTTGGATACGTTAGGCACCGAACCTTCCCGGCTTCCGCCGACACCGCATCGACCACCGGAGCCTGCCGTGCCGACCCGAACCGAACCGACGCTGCTGCCGTTCAGCACGGACGCCGCCGGCCAGGTCGCCGCCTGGGCGACCACCCCGGCGGAGGTGACGGCGTGGTGCTCCCGCACCGAGGCGCCGGTGCCGGCGGAGATCGTCGCCGGCTGGAGCCAGCAGCCCGACGTCCGCGCCTACCTGCTGCTGGCCGGCGACGACCCGGTCGGCTACGGCGAGCTGTGGATCGACGACGACGAGGCCGAGGTCGAGCTCGCCCACCTGATCGTCGCGCCGTGGCTGCGCGGCCGGCACCTCGGCCGCGCGCTGGCCCGGCTGCTGGCCGCCGAGGCGCACCGCGCCCACCCCGCCGTCTTCCTCCGGCTGCACCCTGGCAACGCCGCCGCCCTGGCCTGCTACCGCGCCGCCGGCTTCACCCGGCTCGACCCCGACACCGAACGCGACTGGAACCAGGCCCAGCCCACCGCCTACCTGTGGATGACCCACCAGCCCTGAGCTGTCCACTGTAGACACTGCAGTTCGCCGGTGGCGTAAGGGCTTCACTGCCGCCGGGGTACGCCATACGCTCGGCCAGGTGAGCGACGTGGATGGTGGGCGGTACGAGCCGTTCGGCCGCGGCCGGTTCCCGGTCGGGGTACGGACGAGCTGGATCGAGGACGCGGCCCGTGGCCGGCGGTTCCCGGTGGAGACCTGGTATCCGGCGACCGGGGCCGACCCGGCCGGGCTGGACTCGTTCGAGGTGCCCGGGCAGGACGAGCCGCGGGCCCAGCGGGCGGTGCGGGACGCCGCGGCGGAACCCGGCGACCGGCCGCTGGTGGTCTTCTCCCACCACGCCGGCGGGCACCGGCGCTCGTCCACGTTCCTGTGCACCCACCTGGCCAGCCACGGCTACCGGGTGGTGGCGATGGACCACTCCGAGACGGCGGTCCCGGCGCTGGCCCGGCCGGGCCCGGAGACCGCCGAGCAGCGGGCGGCCCGGATCGCCGAGGTGATGGCCAGCCGGGTGCCGGACGTGCGGGCGCTGCTGGCGCACGTGGCGGCCGGCGCGCCCGGGCCGATCGGCATCGCCGGGCACAGCCTCGGCGGCTGGACCGCGCTGGCCATGCCCGACGTCGAGCCGCGGATCGGCGCGGTGGTGGCGTGCGCGCCCGGCGGCAGTTCCCGGCCCCGGCCCGGGGTCCTGCCGCTGCGGCTCGACTTCGCCTGGGGCCGGGACGTGCCGACCCTCTACCTGGCCGCCGACCAGGACGTGTCGATCCCGCTCGCCGGGGTGCGCGAGCTGGTCGACCGGACGCCGGCCACCCGGCAGCTGGTGGTGCTGCGCCGGGCCGACCACGCGCACTTCGCGGACGACGTGGCGCAGGCGCACGAGGCGGTCCGGACGATGCCGCTGCCACCGGAGCTGTCCTGGCTGGCCGAGGAGATGCGGCCGATCGCCGAGCTGTGCACCGGCGCGCAGGCGCACCTGTTCACCCGCGGCCTCACCCTGGCCCACCTGGACGCGACCCTGCGGGGCACCGAGGGCGCCCGGAAATTCCTGGTCGGCGACCTGGTCGGCGAGCTGGCCGGCCGCGGCGTCGAGGCGTCCGGCTAGCGCCGGCCGGGTAACGCCGGCCGGCGGCCGGGGTCCGTCCGATGTGGACGGCCGGGGCCGGGCCGCGCGGAGGCCGTCCGGAGCCGCCCATCCGGCTCTCGAACGGGCGGTCCGGCGGCCGTATGCTGGGTGCCTGAAAGCGCTACCACTCCACGGGCCCGCGGCAGCCCACCGGTTCCAGCCCGCCCTCGCCGGCGGGCACCTGCGAGGAGGCCGCAATGGCTTGGCTACGAGCGTTTCTGATCGCATCGCTGCTGGGGGTGGGCCTGCTGGCCGCCCCGGCCACCGCCCAGGCCGCGCCGGGTGACCTGGCCACCGTCTGCGGCAACCCGGTGCCGGACGGCTGGGTCGTCGTCGCGTTCACGTACAGCTCGAACTGCGGCAGCGGGCCGGCGCTGGTCAACGCCTGGCGGATCCAGCAGGTGGCCGGCATGCCGATCGGCAGCAACGTGCAGACCTGCTACGGCACCCCGCCACCCGGCTGGGACGTCGTCATCTCCGGGATCTACATGGCGCAGTGCTCGTACAACCCCGGCTTTCCCGGCTACGGCTACGTGCTCGCCCGCCGGTACTGACGCCCGGCGCGGGCCCGGGGCGCCGCGCCCCGGGCCCGCGGCCGGTCAGACCGGATGGCGTTCGCGGACGCCGGTGGGCATCGCCGGGTCGAGCGCGGCGCCGACCGCGACCGCTTCCAGTTCGCGCACGTAGGCCTCCGCGTCGGCCGGGTCGACCCACCCGGCGTCCAGCGTGATGCGCAGGTCGATGGTGTCCGGGGTCGGGTTGACGTGCACGAAGAAGTGTTCGCTGCCCGGGTCGAACGGGGTCTCCAGCCAGCGCAGCGAGGTGCCCGGCAGGGCGGCCCGGACGTCGGCCGCGGCCGGCGGCGGGCCGGGCGGGGTCTTCTGCCCGGGGGTGCGGCGGTCGTTGAGGAAGCAGAAGATGTCGATCTCCTCGCCGCGCTCGGCGCCGATCCGGGCCTGCAGCGCGGCCCGCTCGACCGGGTCGCAGTAGGCGTTCTTGTAGGCGTTCACCGAACTGCGCCAGGTCCGCGCGACCACCTCGGCGAAGCTGGCGCCGGCCACGTCCACCACGCACAGGGCGGGCTGGGACAGGACGCTGACCGAGTCGGCGTAGCCGGACCGGAACCGGTTGCTGACCATGACCAGGCTGGCGCTGGGCAGCAGCCCGGTGACCCGGGCCAGCGCGGTCGCCGAGGCGGCCAGCAGCACGGTCGGGGTGTCGACGCCGGTCCGCCCGGCGATCACCCGCAGCGCCAGGTCCAGGGCCGGTGACTGGGCCAGCAGCTCGCGGATCCGCGGCGGGCGCGGGCCGGCGGGCGGCGGGAACCGGCGGGCCGGGATCGCCCGCAGCGCACGGTCCCAGTACCGCAGCGTGTTCTGGTTGTGCCGGTGCCCGGCCGGGCCGGCCTGCCAGCGCGCCTGCGCCAGCGGCGACACCGCGGCTGGCGCCGGGTGCCCGGTGCCGACCGTGGCGGCGTCGGCGATCAGGGCCGCCAGGCCGCCCGCGTCCAGCGCCAGGTGCGAGTACATCGCGACCAGGTAGGCCGCCACGCCGCGGTGCCGGACCACCGCCATCCGCACCGGCCAGCCGGCGCTCAGGTCGAACGGTTCCCGGTAGTACCCGTCCGACATGGCCTTCGCGAACGCCGCCGCCTCGGCGTCGGTGCCGGCGAAGTCGACCACCTCCAGCCCGATCTCGCCGCTGGCGGCGACCTCCTGCCGCGGCTGGCCGTCCGGGCCGGGCCGCAGCCGGGTCCGCAGCGACGGGTGCCGGCTCATCAGGAAGCCCAGCAGCGCGGCGATCTGCTCGACCGTGCTCCCCGGTGGCAGCGGGCTCGAATCGCCGAGCGAGAGCGTCGCGCCCCAGCGCCGCATGGCCCCCTGGATCTCCCGCTGGCCCCAGGTCAGCGCACCGCTACCGCTACCCTCGCCGCCGAACGGCACGACGAAAGTACCCATGCCCACCCCAGGTCCCGCCGCCGCGCCGGCTAGCCGAACGAACGCCGGAGCTTAGCCGGGGACCGCTGGACAACGGTTGAACGCGATGTCCTGGGCGGTGGGCGGCCGAGCCGGGTCAGCTGGTGGCGGTCGGCTCCGGTGGGCAGCTGGCCAGCGGCACCGTGTCGACCTGGCTGGACGGCCCGACCGGGGTCGGCACCGTGAACTGGTAGCACCGCGTCGAGCCCACCGACCCGGCCGGGCCGCTGGCCACCCCGTGCACCTTGGCCACCACGGTCAGCGGGTTGTCGGCCAACTGCACGCTCAGCACGGACGCCGGCCGGTGGCCGACCACATCGTCGATCTCGGCCCGGGTCAGCGAGCCGTCGGCGGCCCGGTCGGCCAGGCCGCGGCTGATGTCCGCCGCCACCGCCCGGGTCTGGTCGTCGGCGCTGCGCTGGGCCGTGCTCCCGCTGTGCGGCCAGGCGAACCCGAAGAACCAGATCACCGCGCCGATCACGAGCAGTGCCAGGACCAGCACGGCCCCGAGGGCCCAGCCAACTGGCCGGAACCCCCGGGAACCGCGCCGCACGGTCGGCTGGGTCACGAACCCGTGTAGCCGATCGCTTGCAGCTTGCTCTGCATGACCTGAGCGTATCCGGTCGTACCGGCGTCCTTGGGGTGGAACGACTCCCGGCTCAGGCACGCCCCGCCCAGGATCTCCCAGAAGCAGAACGGGCTGGAGTTGTCGCCGTTGTGGAAGTCGCCCTCACCGTTCGGGCCGAGGACGATCTTGTTGATCCACTCCGGGTTGTCGCAGCCGCCGTGCCCGACGAATGCCGGGATCGGGTTCGCGAAGTCGACCTTGATGCCCTCGGCCTTGAGTGCGACGACCGACTCGTTCTCCTTCTGCGCCATGTAGTTCGCCAGCACCGCGAGCGCCTCCGCCTCGGTGCCGTCGTAGTACCAGGAGCCGCCACACTTGATCGTGCGGGACAGCAGCTCCGGGTAGCCCATCAGCACGATCTGCGCGTTCACCGCCTTCGCCTTGATCGCCCGGATGGTGTCCTTGATGTCCGGCTGGGTGGCGTCGATCTTCCCCTTGTACGTCGGCAGGAAGTTCGAGTCGTTGGCACAGTTGGTCAGGTTGCCGCAGGCGGCCACCCCTTCGGAGAAACCCGCGTCGTTGCCGCCGATGGACAGCGTGACCAGCGTGGTGTTCTCGTCCAGCACCCCGGAGTTGACCTGGGAGATCTCCCGGAACTCGCCCTCGCCCTTCTGGTAGTTGTTGAGCTCGGTCCAGGAGAACGGCACGCCGTCGCCCTGCACCTCCCAGTTGAACGCGCCGGAGCAGGCGAAGAAACCGAGCTC
The DNA here is from genome assembly GCA_963714145.1 of uncultured Actinomycetota bacterium. GTDB lineage: Bacteria > Actinomycetota > Actinomycetes > Mycobacteriales > CADCTP01 > JBBWZH01. Next base: position 3,739,744 of record OY970235.1, read on the forward strand.
GACGCTGCTGCTCCAGGCGTCCGACAGCGAGCCGGCGGACCCCGTCGTACCGGGCAGCGTCATCTTGCGCGGCCAGGCGTTGCGGCTGCGCCGGCAGGCGGCCCACCGGGTCGACCCGTGGTTGTCGTCGGTCTCCCGGTAGTAGTTCCCGGCGCCCTCACCGGAGGAGTACGAGTCACCCAGCGCGGCCACGATGTGCTTCGGCTTGGTGGCTCCCAGCGGCTGCACGGCGACCGCGTCCCAGGCCACGTCCTCCGCGCCGTACCCGTCCAGGGTGGTGTTGGTCAGCCGCACCTTCGGCGTGCCGGCGAACTTGTAGACGCCGAGGCTGACCCACTTGTTCTCCTCCACGCCCTGCGAGATGACCCGGAACTTCGAGAACGCGCCGTTGCCCAGATCGATGTCGTACCGGGCCTGCTGGGTCTGCGCGCCGTGGTCGGGCAGGTGCACCAGCACCCGGGCCCAGCCGTTCTGCGCGGCGCTGAACGTCCAGGTACCGGTCACCTTCAGCCAGCCGCTGTTGTCGCTGGCCAGCCGGGTGTGCGCGAACCAGAAGTGGTCGCCGTAGCCGGCGCCGACCTGGTGGAAGTCGCTCTTCGACCGGTACTTGCCGGTGCTGTCCGCGGCGAAGCTGAGCCCGAACGAGCCGGCGTTCGTGGGCCGGCTACACGCCCGCATCGTCGGCACCGAGTTCGCCAGCTCGTCGATGACCAGCGCATTGCCGGGCAACCCGGCGGTGCCGCAGCGCGGCGGGTAGTTCCGGCCCTCCGCTCCGCCCGGCTCGGCACTGCCCACCGCGTACGTACTCGTCGAGTGCCCGCACGCGGCGCTCGGGCCGCAGTCCTTGTAGGTGACCGACTTGTGCCACCAGCAGTGGAAGTTGGCCAGCGTGCAGGCCTCGCCGGACTTGTTGAAGTCGCAGTGGTCGTCGGCCATGGTGCAGAACGTGTTGTACGGCGCCGAGCGCAGGAACCGGGTGTCGTTGCTGATCCACCAGGCCTGGGCGAAGGCGGCGTGGAAGTGGCCCGGGTCGGTCAGCTCCACCTTGATGATCGGGTACGCGGCCCAGCCGAGCACCTTCTCCTGGTACGGCCAGCGCTGCGGGTTGCGCGCGTCGTCCTGGGTGGCCTCCAGGAACGGTATCCGGTTGCGCGGGTACGAGATGTTGGCCGGGTTGTTCGTGTACCCGAGACCCCAGTTCCCGGCGCCGTCGGTACAGGCCGGGCTGGGGGTGCAGCCGCTGGTGTTGCCGTTCGCGGCGTTCGGCTGCATCCCGGTGTTGTACGCCCAGACCGCGGCGGACCAGTTCTCCAGCCAGGCCGAGCCCCCGTCGTTGATGTTGATCCCGGCCAGGTTCATCTGGTTCCACTTGGAGATGAGGATCCGCAGCGAGGCCGCGATGTTCGTCGCGTAGTCGACGGTCAGCCCGCGCTTCTGCGCCGCGGTCAGCGACGTGTCGGCGGCGCGCATCCCGTCGGTGATCTGCCCGATGCCGTAGCCGCAGTCGGCGTTGGCGAAGTTGATCGCCCAGCCGTCGGTGCCGCTGAACGTCTGCCCGTAGAAGCTGCCGATCAGCGGGTTGCCGCTCTCCCCCTCGACGACGTGCGAGGAGGCCTGCCAGAGGTTGGACTCCTGGCTGAGGATGCCGAGCAGGATCTGCGGCGGCACGCTGCCGCCGCCGATCAGGTCCCCGGCCGGGAACAGGCCCTGCGGCGACCAGGAGGTGGCCATGCCGGCGTTCTTCCAGTTCGCCGGGCGGCTGATGTTCAGCTGGTGGGCCACCGCGAGGTCCGCGGCCCACTCCACCTGGTTCCAGTGCGGCTGGTAGATCTGCATGTTGACGTCGTTGCGCGGCAGCGCGCAGGTGCGGTCGGCGTCCACCGGGTCGGTCGGCGAGCCGACCGCGGCCGGGGTCGCCCCACCCGGGCCGGGCGGTGCCGCGGTGAGCCCGGCCGGCTTGGCGCCGTCCGCGAAGTACTGGCTGGGCCGCATGCCCGGCAGCACCGTGAACGAGACCTGCTTGCCGGTCGGCACGACGGTCGTGTTCAGCTGGATCGGGCTGCTCTCCTCGGCGCCGGCCGGGGTCACCCCGTTGACCGCCGGCTGGCCGGCCCGGCCCGTCTCGTACGTGACCGCGAGCTGGCCCTGGGTGGACAGCTCCGCGGTCGTCGGAGCGTCCACTGTGGACACCCCGGCCGGCAGCGCGCCGACGCTGGCCGGCTTTCCGGACAGGAACACCCGACCGCCGGTGCCCGCGGACAGGTCCATCGCGGTCAGCGGCCCGCTCGCCAGGTCCACCGCGGAGCCCGGGTGCGCCTGCCGCGCCACGGCCGTGTCCGTACCGTGCTGCTCGAGGTAGACCACGCCGCCGGACTGGTCCGGGTGCAGGTCGAACGCCGCGCCGTTGGTGGCCGCGTACGTGCTGGGCTTGCCGGCCGCCTCGACCTGGACCAGGCCGGGCTGGCCGACCGCGACGATCCGGTCGCCGACCGGCACGCCGGACGACACCTGCCCGTCGAGCTCCACGTGCCAGGGCATCTTGCCGGTGGCCGAGTCCAGCCAGTACATCCGGGTCTTGCCGAGGTCCTGGCCGCCCTGGGTCAGCACCGCCGTCTCGCCGGTGCCGCAGCCGGGGTTGAAGTACGCCAGCGTGGTGCCGAGCCCCAGCTTCGTCACCTTGCCGGTGACCAGGTCGACCACCGCGGAGAACGCGCCCCGGTCGAACAGCTGCGCCCGGTTGGTGAACTGCCGCGGCGCGTACACCACGATCGCCCGCCGCCCGGACCCGGTCACGCAGGCGTTGCCGACCCACCGGTCGGTGTCCACCCCCGGCTCGGACAGCGTCGCCGCGGTCCGCCAGGTGTAGCCGGTGCTCTGTTCGGCGACCAGCAGGTGGAAGCCCTGCGAGTCACCGTCCGTGGTCCAGGCCAGGTCGGCCGACGCCGACCAGCCGGCCGGCAGCACGCTGCCGCGCCGGGCCGGGTCCACGGTGGACGGGTCGGGCTGGGCGGCTGGGTCGGATTGGGCGGCGGCCGCCGGCGCCGCGGGTGCGGGGGCGGCGGTCGCGACCGGGAGTTGCCCGGACACCGCGAACGGTACCGCCAGGATGAGAACGACAGCAGGCCACCATCGTCTGAGCACGGATGTTCCTCCGCTCGGATCGGACCTCAGCGCCCGCTGATCGAGCGAGCGCGGAATGACCGGCGGAGGCCACCTGCGTCGGCCCACGCCGGGGGGTCACTTCCACCGGGTCCGGGTCCGGCTGGAACGCGATCAGGCTAACGGGTGACCGCCAGATCGGCCAGCGGATGTACACCCAGTAGCGGCCCGGCGCCCGGCCCCGTGGCCGACCGCCGGGCCCTGGGCCCAGCGGCGGGGGTTACCCGCCCTGGTAGTTGATCTCGCGCAGCCGGCCCTGGATCACCTGGGCGTAGCCGCTGGTGCCGGCGTCCTTGGGATGGAAGCTCTCCCGGCTCAGGCACGCGCCGCCGAGGATCTCCCAGAGGCAGAACGGGCTTGAGTTGTCGCCGCTGTGGAAGTCGCCGTCGCCGTTCGGGCCGAGGACGATCTTGTTGATCCACTCCGGGTCGTCGCAGCCGGCATGCCCGACGAAGGCCGGAATCGGGTTGGCGAAGTCCACCTTGATGCCCTCGCCCTTGAGCATGGTGACCGAGTCGTTCTCCTTCTGCGCCATGTAGTTCGCCAGCACCGCGAGCGCGTCAGCCTCGGTGCCGTCGTAGTACCAGGAGCCGCCGCACTTCACCGTGCGGCTGAGCAGTTCCGGGTAGCCCATCAGGACGATCTGCGCGTTCGGCGCCTTCGCCTTGATGGCCCGGATCGTGGTCCTGATGTCCGGCTGGGTGGCGTCGATCTTCCCCTTGTACTTGGTCAGGAAGTTGTCGTCGTTGGCGCAGTTCGACAGGCCACCGCAGTCGGTCATCGCCAGCGCGAACCCGGCGTCGTTCCCCCCGATCGAGAGCGTGACCAGTGTCGTGTTCTCGTCCAGCACCCCGGAATTGACCTGGGAGATCTCCCGGAACTCGCCCTCGCCGTACTCGTAGTGGTCGCGCTCCGTCCAGGACCGCGGGAAGCCGCTGCCCTGCACCTCCCAGTTGAACGCGCCGGAACAGGCGAAGAACCCGAGTTCGACGCTGGCGTTGTAGGTGTCGGACAGACTGCCGGTGGAGCCGGACATGCCGGGCAGCGTCATCTTGCGCGGCCAGGCGTTGCGGCTGCGCCGGCAGGCGGCCCACCGGGTCGACCCGTGGTTGTGGTCGGTCTCCCGGTAGTAGTTCCCGGCGCCCTCACCGGAGGAGTACGAGTCACCCAGCGCGGCCACGATGTGCCGTGGCTTGCCCGGCAGCGGCTGGATGGCGACGGCGTCCCAGGCCACGTCCTCCTCGCCGTAGCCGTCCAGGGTCACGTTGCTGAGCCGCACCTTCGGCGGGCCGGCGAACGGGTAGACCCCGAGGCTGACCCACTTGTTCTGCTCCACGCCCTGCGAGATGACCCGGAACTTCGAGAACGTGCCGTTCCCCAGGTCGACGTCGTAGCGCGCCTGCTGGGTCTGCGCCCCGTGGTCGGGCAGGTGCACCAGCACCCGGGCCCAGCCGTTCAGCGACTGGTTCAGCGTCCACATGCCGGTCACCTTCATCCAGCCGCTGTCGGCGCCGGCGGTGCGGGTGTGCGCGAACCAGAAGTGGTCGCCGTAGCCGGCGCCGATCTGGTGGAAGTCGCTCTTGGACCGGTACAGCCCGGTGCTGTCCGCGGTGAAGTTCAGGCTGAACGTGCCGGCGTTGGCCGGCCGGCCGCAGGGCCGCATCGGCGGCACCGTGTTGGGCTGGTCGTCGATGACCAGGGCACCGCCGGGCAGCCCGTTGGTGCCGCAGTCCGGCCGGTAGTTGTCGTTCTCCCGGCCGCCCGGCTCGGCCGCGCCGGGACTGTACCCGGCCGGCGTATGCCCGCACTGCTGGGCGCAGTTGGACTTGTACGTCACCGGCCAGTGCCACCAGCAGTGGAAGTTCGTCAGCGCGCACGCCTCGCCGGACCGGTTGATGTCGCAGTGGTCGTCGTTGTTGCAGAACGTGTTGAACGGCGCCTGGACCGCGGAACGTTCGGCGTTGGACGTCCACCAGGCCTGGGTGAACGCGGGGTGCCAGGTGTCCGGGTCGTTCAGCTCGGTCTTGATGATCGGGTAGGCGGCCCAGCCGAGCACCTTCTCCTGGTACGGCCAGCGCTGCGGGTTGCGCGCGTCGTCCTGGCTGCCCTCCAGGAACGGCGTGCGGTTGCGCGGGTAGGAGATGTTGGCCGGGTTGTTGGTGTAACCCAGGCCCCAGTTGCCGGCGCCGTCGGTGCAGCTGTTGCTCGGCGTGCAGCCGCTGGTGTTGCCGTTCGCCGCGTTCGGCTGCATCCCGGTGTTGTACGCCCAGATCGCGGCGTACCAGTTCTCCGGCCACTGCGCGCCGCCGTCGTTCACGTTGATCCCGGCCGCCTTCATCAGGTTCCACTTCTGCTGCAGGATGCGCAGCGAGGCGGCGATGTTGGTGGCGTAGTCGACGGTCAGCGCCCGCTTCTGGTTGGGCGTCATCGCGGTGTCGGCCGCCCGCATGCCGTCGGTGATCTGCCCGATGCCGTAACCGCAGTCGGCGTCGGCCCAGTTGATCTTCCACGGGTCGGCCCCGCTGAGCGTCTGCCCGTAGAAGCGGCCGATCAGCGGGTTCCCGCTCAGCCCCTCGACGGTGTGCCGGGACGCCTGCCAGAGGTTCGACTCCTGGGTCAGCACGCCGAGCAGGACCTGCGGCGGCACGCTGCCGCCGCCGGTCAGCGGCACCGACGGGAACATGCCGGTCTGCTGCGGCGCCCAGGACGACATCCCGGAGTTCTTCCAGTTCGCCGGCCGGACGATGTTCAGCGCGTTGGCCACCGCCAGATCAGCGGCCCACTCCACCTGGTTCCAGTGCGGCTGGTACACCTGCGTGCCGACGTCGTTGCGGGCGATCGCGCAGGTCTTGTCGGCGTCCACCGGGTCGGTCGGCGAGCCCACCGCCTGCGGGCTGACCCCGCCGCCCGGGCCGGCCGCCGGGCCGTTGACCACCGCCGGGGCCAGCCCGGTGTCGAACCGCTGGCTCGGCCGCAGGCCGGGCGTCACCGTGAACGCGACCCGCTGGCCGGTCGGCAGCACGGTGGCCGCCAGCCGCACCGGGCTGGCCTCCTCGGAGCCGGCGGCGCTGGTGCCGGCCGGTGCCGGGTCGCCGGCCCGGGGGGCGTCGTGGCTGACCGCCAGCTGGCCCTGGGTGGACAGCTCAGCGGTCGTCGGGGCGTCCACTCTGGACACCCCGGCCGGCAGCGCGCCGACGCTCGCCGGCCGACCGGACAGGAACACCCGCCCGCCGGTGCCGGCGGACAGCTCCATCCCGGTCAGCGGCCCACTCGCCAGGTCCACTGTGGACCCGGCCCGGGCCTGCCGGGCGACCGCCGTACCGCCGTGCTGTTCGAGGAACACCACCCCGCCGGACGCGTCCGGGTGCAGGTCGAACGCGGTGCCGCCGGTCGCGGCGAGCGGCGCCGGCTTCCCACCGCGGCTCAGCTGGATCAGCCCGGGCTGGTCCACCGCCACGATCCGGTCACCGACCGGGACCGCCGAGCTGATCTGACCGGGCAGCTCGACCCGCCAGGGCAGGCCGCCGGTCGCCGCGTCCAGCCAGAACAGCCGGGTCTTCCCGAGATCCTGCCCGCCCTGGGTCAGCACCGCGGTCTCGGCCGCGCCACAGCCGGGGTTGTAGTACGCCAGCGTGGCGCCCACGCCGAGCTTCGTCACCTGACCGGTGACCAGGTCGACCACCGCGGCGAACGCGCCCCGGTCGAACAACTGCGGCTTGTTGGTGAACTGCCGCGGCGCGTACACCACCACGGCCCGCCGGCCGGACCCGGTCACGCAGGCGTTGCCGACCCACCGGTCGGTCTCCACCCCCGGCTCGGCCAGCGTCGCCGCGGTCCGCCAGGTGTAGCCGGTACGCTGCTCGGCCACCAGCAGGTGGAAGCCGGTCGCGTCACCATCGGTCGTCCAGGCCAGGTCGGTCGAACCCGACCAGCCCGCCGGCAGCACGCTGCCGCGCCGGGCCGGGTCCACAGTGGACGGATCGGGTTGCCGGTCGGCGCCGGCCGGCGCCGGTGCGGCCGGTGCGGCGGCCGCGGTCGCCACCGGGAGCTGCCCGGATACCGCGATCGGTGCCGCGAGCAGCAGCACGATCGCAGGCCACCATCGTCGAAACACGCGTCTGTCCTCCGCTCAGATCGGATCACGGCGCCCGCTGACCGGCGCGGGCACCACAAGTGCGCCCGACGCTAGGTAGCACCGGTTCCAAAACGGCCTCAGTCCGGTTTCAAGCCGATCCAGCGACCGGGCGCGGACAGCACTCCGCTGCCCAGCCATGGGGGGACGGCTGGGCAGCGGAGTGGGATCGGGCGGGCGCTACCCGGGTAGCGCGTGGAACCCGCCCCGGCAGTGGATCAGTGGGCTCGGCCCGGGCGTGACCGCGGTCGCCCGGACGTCGGCGACGACCAGCAGGTGATCGCCGACCACCAGCCGGGTCCGGGTGCCGACCAGCATCCAGGCCAGCACGTTGTCCAGCAGCGGCTGCCCGCACGGGCCCCACCGCCAGCCCACCGGGCCGGCGAACTTCGCCGCCCCGGTGACCGCGAAGGTGGCGGCCACCGCGGCCTGGTCCGCGTGCAGCAGGTGCACGATGCCGTGCTCGGCGGTCCGCCAGGCCCGGCCGGAGACCGAGTCGGCGGCCACCGCGAACGAGACCGTCGGCGGCTCCAGCGAGACCGAGCTGAGCGAGGTGGCGCAGAACCCGACCGGGTCGCCGTCCCGGGTGCTGCCCGGACCGCCGTCCCGGGTGGTGATCACGGTGACCCCGGCGGCATGCTGCCGCATCGTCGCGCGCAGCTCGTGCGGGCCGACCAGGGCGCCCACCCCGGCCCGGGCCGGGGCGGCGCTGATCGGATCCCGGGCCGGCGGCCCGACCGCCGACCGGCCCGGCGGCTCGGCCGGTCCGGACCGGAGCGGCAGGCCGATCATCGCGGCCCGGTCCGGAGTCCCGCGATCTCCACCGCGTACGGCGAGACCTCGCCCTGCTCGGCCACCAGCCTGCAGATGCCGGTCCCAGTCGGCGTCAGCGAGGTCGTGCTGGCCGAGCGCGCGGTGACTGCGGCCGCGGTGGTACAGCACGGTGGCCTCGTCCACGTCCGGCCAGGCCAGCGCCGCGTCGAAGTCCTCGATGGCCGCCGCGGGGTCGCCCAGCTCATGCCGCCCGATGCCGCGGTTGACCCGCAGCGCCGCGGTGTCGCTGAGCGCGATGGCCGCGTCCAGGTCGGCCACCGCGGCGGCGACCCGGCCGGCGCCGAAGTGCAGCACCGCCCGGTTCCCGTACGCCTCGACCAGCTTCGGGTTCAGGTCGAGGGCGGCGGCGAAGCAGTCCAGTGCCTCGTCCGGGGCGCCCTGCTCGCTGCGCAGCAGGCCCTTGGCCGACCAGAGATGGGCGTGCTCGGGGTCCAGCGATAGGCCGTGCGCGATGTCCGCGGCGGCCGCGTCCAGCGCACCGGAGCCGAGGTGGATGGCGGCCCGGTTCAGCAGCGCCTCCAGGTAGTCCGGGTCGATGTCCAGCACCGTGTCCAGGTTGGCCAGCGCCGCCTCCTCCTCGCCCAGGTCGAGCAGGATGTCGGCGCGGTTGTAGTAGGCGTCGGTGAACGCGACGCTCAGCTCGACCGCCCGGTCCAGGTCGCGCAGCGCGGCAGCCAGGTCGCCGTGCGCCTTGTGCGCCACCGCCCGGTCGAAGTACGGCTCCTCGTACTCCGGGTCCCGGTCGAGCACCTCGTCGAAGGCCGCGATCGCACCGTCGAAGTCGCCCAGCTTCAGCAGCACCCGGGCCCGGTTGTTCAGCAGCACCGTCCGGTGCAGCTTGTGGTCCTCGTCGCCGAGGTGCTCGTCGGCGATTCCGATCGCCTGGTTGACCAGGTCCAGCGAGCCGGCCAGGTTGCCCCGGTGCAGCTCCACCAGGGCCCGGGCGTTGCGCATGAACGCGGTGTAGAAGGCGTGCTTCTCCGGCGTCGGCGCGCCCTCGGCCAGCGCCAGCGCGGTGTTGATCCAGGCCAGCGCCAGGTCCTGGTCGATCTGGTCCGGCGGCAGGTGCCGGGTGTAGATCATCGCCATCATGTAGGCGTCGTTCATCTGCTCGGCCACCTCGGTGGTGGTGAGCCGGTGCTCGTCGATCACCTGGATCGCCTCGTCGCACCGGCCCAGGTAGGTCAGCCCGGCGATCACCCGCTTGGTCAGGTAGTTGTGCGTCTTGGCGTCGTCCGACCAGTTCAGCAGCACCCGGCCGCGCCGGCCGAGGTCCAGCGCGGCGGCGTAGAAACCCTCCCGGAAGGTCCGGTTCTGACCCTCGACCAGCCACTCCAGCGCCTGGCCCGGCTCCTCGCCGCGCTCCAGGTGGTACGGGATGGCGCCCAGCCGGCTGCCCGGCGCGGCCGCGTCGATCAGCAGTTGGCCGCGCCGGCTGTGCCGGGCCGCGCGGTCGGCGTCGGTGAGCGCCTGGTACGCGGCGTGCTCGGCCGGGTCGGTGCTGGTGCCGTCGGCGTCCACGTACCGCTGCGCCGGGTCCGCGCTGCCGCCGCCGCGCAGGGCGGGGTCGAGCGGGCCGGCGTCCAGCACGTCCAGGCTGGTCGGGTCGCACCGGCGGCGAAGTGTGGCGAACAGCTGGACGTCGGTCGGGTCGGCATCGGCCAGCTCCCAGAACCGCAGCGTGACGCCCTCGGGGTGGCAGACCCGGGCCCACACGTCGACCAGCCTGGAGACCATGAACGCCAGGTTGCGGGTGCGCTGCACGGCGTAGAAGCGGGTCCGCTCGTCCCCGCGGGCCAGGTCGGTCAGCGTCTGCGGGCGGGTCGGCGCCTCGCCCTCCAGGTCCGGGGCGATCGCGACCACGGCGGTCGCGGCCGGCTTGACCAGGTCCGGGTCGACCGCCATCAGCTCGGGCACCACCTGCCGCAGCAGCGCGCCGCCGGCCGTGTACGGGCCGCGCAGCCGGCGGTGGCCGCGCAGGTCGAGCGTGTGCCTGGCCGCGAGCTGGCTGCTGCCGCCGGGACGGCTGGCGGGATAGCTGGCGGGCGGGGTCTGCAGCGCGGTCATGACGGGTTTCCTTCCGGGTGGAGCGACCGGCTGCGACGGCGGCGCAGGTCGCGGATCGTGACGTAGGCGAGGAGGCCGAGCTCGGCCAGCGAGGTCAGGACGAAGACGACCGTGTCGAGGAGGACACCGGCGGTCAGTGGCCGGGACCCGTCCAGCCGGTGCAGCACGGTGGTCCAGAACCGCACCGCGGTCGGCACCGCGACGAACACCAGCATGCCCAGCGAGAAGCCGTAGCCGGCCACCATCAGCGGGGCGTACCAGCGGGCCGCCGCGCGGTCCTGCTCGGACCAGTCCGCGGCGTCCGGGCCGGCCGGCCGGCGCCGGGCCCGGGCCAGCCAGGCCCGGATCCGCTGCCGGCCCGCCCCGTGCAGGTCGGTGCACCCGGTGGCGGTGTTGATCACGAAGTAGAAGTCGGTCTCCAGGTAGAACAGGCACTGCCAGGCGATCCGCAGCACGCCGCTGAACGCGAACGCCAGCGCCAGCCCGGTCAGCCAGGGCGGCGCGCCCCAGTGCCGGCCGGCCGCGCACACCGCGGTGAACCCGCAGACCCCGACCGCGTCGATCAGCGCGCCGGCGAAGAACGGCAGGTACCGCTTGGCCCGCGGCACGCTGTAGAGCGAGTTCAACCGGGTCTCGGCGACCAGGTAGTAGAACCGCCGCCCGATGCCCAGCTTGGACGGCAGCCCCAGCCGGCGCGCGGCCAGCGCGTGGAACCCCTCGTGCAGCAACAGCAACGGGAACTGGCCGAGGGCGAGCGCGACCGGGATCACCGCGATGTGCGCGGTGAAGAAGACGTTGCGGTAGCTCGGCCGCAGCGTCGGGTCGAAGACCATCAGCGCCACCCCGACCGCCAGCACCGCGGCGTAGCCGAGGAACGCCGGCGGCGAGAAGAGCAACCCGGCCAGCCGGCGCCAGCGCACCGGCCGCGGCAGCACCCGGGCGTCGCCGTCGGCCACGACGAACCCGAGGTCGGCCAGGATCTCCAGGAAGTCCGGCACGTCCAGGGCCTGGCCGGTCTCCTCGTGCCAGCGCCGCGCCCCCGACTCGAGCGTGCTGCCCGCCGCCAGGGACCGGATCAGGTCGGCGCCCTCGCGCGGGAACACGCCATACGAACCGGTGTCCGGGCGTCCGACCATGACGGCGTCGCCCTCGTCGACGTACGTGAGCGGCTGCAGTCGCACCCTGGTACCGGTGGCGCTCCCCGCGGTCATGGCTGTTCCCCCTCTGTTCATCGTGTTGGGTCTCTTGTCCGGGGCTGGGTCTCGTCCGGGCTGGGTCTCGTCCGGGCTAGGTCTCGTCCGGGCTGGCTTGTCTCGCCCGGGCTGGGTCTCACCGCGGCTGGGTCTCACCGCGGCTGGGTCTCTCGTCCGGGCTGGGTCTCGTCCGGGCTGGGTCTCGTCCGGGCTGGGTCTCGTCCGGGCTGGGTCTCGTCCGGGCTGGGTCTCGTCCGGGGCTGGGTGGAGTTCGGGGCGGTGGGCGAGGGCCGGGGCCGGGCCGGTGCACGTCGTCGGGCGCTGGGCCGGCCCCGGTCTCAGGTTCCGGCGGGTCAGCCGCAGCACGGGCAGTAGTACGCGCAGGCCGACGTCAGGCGGATCGCCCCGGGCTTGCGAACGTTCATCTTGGTCATCGAGTCACCCCCTCTCGGCTGGTGCGGAAGTCGCTCGCACACCCTGCGGTGCCGGGTTTCGGGAATCTTTCGGCTTTCCTTGAATGCCCCTACGGGCTACCGACCGGGCAGCCGGCCGGCCGGCTGTATTAGCCGGCGGATCGGGCCCCTCCAGCCCACGGTTGTTCCGGCGGAGGGGGTTGCGGTGGGGGTGGAGCTACGGCTGCTCGGCTCGGTCGAGGCCAGGGTCGACAACCAGGTGCTGGACATCGGGCACGCCCGGCAACGGTGCGTGCTGTCGGTGCTGATGGTCGAGGCGAACCGGGCGGTGCCGGCCGACCGGCTGGTCGAGCGGGTCTGGTCGGCCGGGACACCGCGGCACGCCCGGACCGCGCTGTCCGGCTACCTGTCCCGACTGCGGCGGGTGGTCGAGCCGGCGCCCGAGGTCCAGATCGCCCGCCGGCCCGGCGGCTACGCGCTCACCGTCGAGCCGATGGCGGTGGACCTGCACCGGTTCCGGACCCTGGTCGGCCACGCTCACGTCGCCGGCACCGACGAGCGGGCCGCCGCCTACTACACCGAGGCGCTGGGACTATGGCAGGGCGAGCCGTTCGCCAACCTGGACACGCCCTGGATCAACGGCGTGCGGGCCACCCTGGAGGAGGAACGGCGCACCGCCGAACTGGACCGCAACGACGCGGAGCTGCGCTGCAGCCGGCACGCCCGGCTGCTGCCGCAGTTGTCGGCGCAGGCGTCGGCCCGCCCGCTGGACGAGCGGCTGGCCGGCCAGCTGATGGTCGCGTTCTACCGGTGCGGCCGGCAGGCCGAGGCGCTGGCCTCCTACCAACAGCTGCGGGCCCGGCTGGCCGACGAGTTGGGCGCCGACCCCGGGCTGCCGCTGCGCCGGCTGCACGAGCAGGTGCTGCGCTCGGACGAACTGCTCGCCGCGCCGACGGCTCTGCGCGGGCCCGCCCGGCCGCACCGCGCCGGGTTCCCGCCGCCGCGCGGGCACACCCGATGTTGCCGCACCGCCCGGGCCCGCTGGTCCTGACCCCCGCGACCGGACGGACCGTCGCCGCCAGGTGACGAGTTCGGGTCGCCGGTGACGCCGCAGAGCCATCACCGGGTAGGCAAGTCCATCACCGGCGCACAGACCACATCACCCGCCAGCCAACGACGACACCGCAACCCCCACCCCGGGAGACCCCGCCCCGGGACCGCCCCGAGACCGCCCGGGACCGGTGACGACCTGAGGTCACGGGTGACGGCAAGTTGCGACCAGTGACGGATTCCAGCCGCGGGTGACGAGTTCCAGCCACCAGTGACGCCGCAGAGCCACCACCGGACGGCCAAATCCATCACCGGCGCACAAGACCACATCACCCGCCAGCCAACGACGACACCGCAACCCCCACCCTGAGCCACCCCGGGACCGCCCGGTCCGGTGACGACCTTGGGGTCACGGGTGACGGCATGGTGCGACCAGTGACGAGTTCCAGCCGCCGGTGACGCCGCAGAGCCATCACCGGACGGCCTAACCCGTCACCCGGCGAGGCGATGCCGTCACCGGACAGCGCACGGCATCACCGCGGAACCAGGCGGATCGCGCCGCCGGCCAGACGCGAACCGCACCCAGGCCACGAGTGACGGGGCCGGATTGCGAGTGACGGGTTCGCGCGTCGGGTGGCAGGTTCGGGTCACGGGTGACGGGTTCGGGGTCACGGGTGATGGCGCACAGGCCTCACCCAGCGAGCAAACCCGTCACCCGCGGGCCGACGCCATCACCAGACAGCGCACAGCATCACCGCAGAACCAGGGCGGATCGCCCCGCTCGCCAGACGCGAGCCACCCCGGGCCACAGGTGACGGTGTCGGGTTGCGGGTGACGGGTTCGGGGTCACGGGTGACGGGTTCGGGGTCACGGGTGATGGCGCACAGGCCTCACCCGGCGAGCAAACCCGTCACCCGCGGACCGACGCCATCACCAGACAGCGCACGGCATCACCGCAGAACCAGAGCGGGTCGCCCCGCCGGCCAGACGCGAACCACCCCGGGCCACAGGTGACGGTGTCGGGTCACGGGTGACGGGTTCGGGGTCACGGGTGATGGCGGACAGGCCTCACCCGGCGAGCAAACCCGTCACCCGCGGACCGACGCCATCACCAGACAGCGCACGGCATCACCGCAGAACCAGAGCGGATCGCCCCGCCGGCCAGACGCGAACCGCACCCAGGCCACGAGTGACGGGGCCGGGTCGCCAGTGACGGGTTCGCGCGTCCGGTGACGGGTTCGGGGTCACGGGTGATGGCGCACAGACCTCACCGGGCGGGCAAATCCATCACCGGCGCACAGACGACGTCACCCGGCGGGCAACGACGTCACCGCGCGGAGACCGGCACCGGGCGGCGTTGTCCGGCGATCCAGCCGGGACCGGGTGGCCCGGTCAGCGGGTTGCGGCGGAGTTCGGGTTGGCCATCAGGCCGGCCGTGTCGACCGCCTCGAACTGGGATCCGGCCAGCGCCTTCAGCGCGTCCAGCGCGTCGTTGTTCCACCGGGTGTCCTCGGACCCGGTGATGTACCAGGGCGAGCCGTTGTCGGCGACGATCACGCCGTAGGTCTTCATCGCGGTGGCGATGACCCGGGCCTGTGCCGGCAGGCCGGCCACGTTCACCGACGCCTTGAGCCGCAGCCGCAGCCCCATCGGGGGCAGGTCGGCGCCGCCGGATCCGGCCGCGTGCCGGGCCGGCCAGAGGTACCGGTCCTGGCTGCGCGGCACGGTGATCCGGATCGCGTGGTCGATCCGGCCGGCCGCCACCTCCTCGTACCGCACCAGCCCGGCCATGATCGACAGCCCGGCCGCGTCGGCCGAGGTCCAGCCGGCCGGCCGCAGCGCGTTCGAGCGCAGGTTCCAGGTTGCGCCGGACTGCGCGGTCCATGATCCGTCGGACCCCCGCCGGGCGGCGAACAGCTCGTACAGCCGGCAGTTCGCGGCGTCGTGCAGGATCACGTGCCGGTCGCCGTCGCTGGCCGGGCCACCCTCGATCCGGGCGGTCGCGGGCAGCGGGTACGGCCCGGGGTCGCTCTCGTCCGCATAGTCGAACCGGACCCGCACGGCCGGCTGCCCGGCGCCCACCTCGGTGACCGGGATGCCGAACGGCTGGCCGTCGATCTGGCCGGAGCCGAAGTCCGGGTGCAGGTGGCTGCCGGCGCCGATGCTGGCGACGTACCGGGCCGACGCGGCCAGCACCGGCAGCCGGTCGACCCGCGCGTGCCAGACGCTGTCGGCCGGGAACAGCGGGCATCCGGCCCCGGACGCCGGCGGCCGGCTCGTCGGGCCGGCTGCCGGGCGGCTGGTGGCCGGTGGTGGGACCAGCGCCGAACCCAGCGGTGCGGCGGCCGGCAGCAGCGGGGTGGTCCGCGGTGGCGGCACCGGACGGGCCGCCGTGGCCGGCGCCGGCGCCGGCGTGGTGCCGCCGGCCGCGGTCGAGCCGGTCAGCGCCGGCGGAGCGCCGGACCGGCCCCAGACCAGCCACCCGACGACGAGCAACGGCACCAGCACCGCCGCCGTCCCGCCAAGCCACACCCGTCTGGAGCGCCCCAACCGACTGGACAGCCACACCCGTCTGGACACCCGGCGGATTATGCCGCCCGGCCGCTGGAACCGCGCTGAAACGGACCATGAACGCCGGCCGGGCGGCACCGCGCCCCGCCCCGGATCAGGGGTTGTTGAACCGCACCTCCGGGTTGGCCGGCGTCGGGCCGGCCAGCAGCGGCTGCCGGATGTGCTTGAGGTGCAGGTCGAAGAACGCGGCGAGGTAGGCCCGGGTGATGCGCACCGCGCGGTCCCCGGGCAGCACCGGCCCGGGCAGGCCGAGCTGGCCGGACAGCCCGGAGAAGTCGGTGAAGCTGTTGTGGTCCGCCCCGGCCACGGTCAGCCAGCGCTTCCAGCCGGCCAGCCGCGGCCAGGTGTCGTCCCAGCTCCGATCGGTGCCGCCGGGCCGGTGCACGGCGTCGGTGCCCAGCAGCAGGAACGGCCGGCCGCCCAGCCCGGCTGCGGCCACCGGGTCATGGAGGGCGCCGTCCATATTGGCCCCGGCCCGGATCCGCCGGTCACCGGCCATGGCCGAGAGGGCGCTCGCGCCGCCGTACGAGTGCCCGGCCATCCCGATCCGGCTCCGGTCGATCAGCCCGGCGTACGGCCAGGCCGGGTGCCGACCGGTCAGCTGGTCGAGCACGAAGGACACGTCCCGGCCACGCCCGACGGCCCCCTGCCGTAGCTGGTCCTCGGTCTCCGCCGCGCAGAGGACGCAGGTCAGCAGCCGGCCGCCGGGGAACGCCGTGCCCACCGACTCGTACGCGTGGTCGACGGCGGCGATCACGTAGCCGCGGCTGGCGAGGTCCTCGGCCAGGCTGGTCAGCGTGTACCTGGGCGCGCCGAGCCCCGGCGACAGCACCACCAGCGGGAACCGGCCGGGCGCCGGGCGCGCGCCGACCCGGCTGTTCGTCCGGATGCCACTGAACGTCGCCGCAGGCACCAGGTCCGCCAGCCCCTGCGCCGCCAGCAGCAGCCGCGCCTCGTCGATCGTGGCGTACCTGGCCCGCGGCCCGGGCCCGGGGCGGGCCGGGTAGAACATGCTGACCATCAGCTCCCGGGGGCCCGCGGCCGGAACCCACGGGTCCGGCCGGCTCCGGTCCACCAGGTGCAGCGTGTCGCTGCCGACCGGGTACCGCCCGCTGGGCGCCGGCAGCAGCACACCGCCATCGCCGCCGTTGGCCAGCGGGACCGCCAGCCGGACCGCCGGACCGACCGCAGGACGCGCCGCCGGACCGACCGCCGTGGCGGGTGCGGACGACGCGGCGGACGGAAGCACGAGCCCGGCGAGGCCGAGCGGGAGGGCCAGCGCGACGCCGCGCGCCAGCCGGGAGAGTCTGCTCATGCCGCCGGACGCTAGGCAGCGCCACGCCGGCCCGCATCCGCCTGCGGTCCCCACTTCCCGGTGCCCCGCCGGTACCCCGGACCAGGGCGTTCGGCGCCCGGAGCGGACCGCCCCGGATCCACCCCGGCAGCCGGCTACACCGCCAGGACCACCCCCGTCCACCCCCGGTCGCGGCCGGGGGCCGGGCGGTTCATCCGCCAGCCGCTCCCCCGGCCGGTCACCGGGGCTCCGGTCGCGCTAGCGGACCCGTTCGATCGTCCAGATGTTCTCCAGGAAGGTCGCCGGGTGCCCGCACTTGGCCGGATCCCAGCTGATCGTCCGGACCGACCACTTGGTGCTGTCCGGCGGCGGGCGGTCGTTCGGGCGCCAGCCGGCGCAGACGTTGAGCCGCCCGCCGACCGGGACCCAGGCCGGGTTGGTGATCGTCCAGACGTTCAGCGTGAACGCTGCCGGGTTGCCGCAGCGGGACGGGTCCCAGCTGTCGTCGATCTTCACCCAGCCGGCCGGCACGTTCGCGGTGCCGGCGCACACGCTGGGCAGGTCGGCGCTGGCCGGACTCGCCGGCAGCAGCAGTGGCGCGGCCAGCGCGGCCGCGGCGAGGACGGCCAGTCGGATCTGTTTCATGCGGTCTCCCCTGCCGGTTCCCAGGTCTGCACCAGGTATGCAGCCCCGGCGGAGCGTGCCGCGATCCGCCTCGCCTGGTCGTCGAGCCGCGGCGGCTGGCCGGCGCTCGACGTCCGCCTGCATCGTGGCAGCCCAGGCTGGAGGGCGACTGAACCGTCACTGGACGGGCCGCTACCGGACGGCGCCGCTATTGGACCGGGCCGCTACTGGACGGGGGCGCTACTGGACAGGGCCGCTACCGGACAGGGCTGCCGTCGGGGTCGGGGCGGCGGCCGACCGTCGCGGTCAGCACCAGCATCCCGGTCCCGGTCAGCAGGAGCAGCAGGCCCAGCCGCAGCGCCGGCCAGGGGGTGCTGCCGGTGGTCGGCAGCGTCGCGGCCGCGACGCCGGCGGGCCGCGCCGCGACCACGACCGTCACCAGGCCGGTCAGGGGCGGCCCGGTGCCGGCCCGGACCCGGTAGCCGAACGAGTCCGTCCCGCTGAACCGCGGGGCCGGGACATAGCGGCAGGCCAGGCCGGCGCAGCCGACCGTGCCGTGCCGGCCAGCGCTGTGGCTGACCAGGGTGAGCGCAGCGCCGTCCGGGTTGTCGAGCAGGCTGGCCAGGTCGATCGTGACATCGCCGCTCACCGGGCCGACCGCGAGCCGGACCGGTCGCGCGGCCAGCGGGTCGGTCACCGGCGTGATCGTGATCGTCACGGTGGCCGGTGCGGTGTCCGCGGTGCCGTCGCCGGCCCGGTAGGTGAACGTGTCGGTGCCGTGGTAGTCGGGGTCCGGCGTGTAGCTGAACGAGCCGTCCGCGTGCAGGGTGGCGGTGCCGTGCGCGGCGGCCGTGGCGCTGCCGGCGGTGACCGGGTCGCCGTCGGAGCCGGTGTCGTTGGCCAGCACCCCCGGCGCGCCGCCGGTCAGCCCGGCGTCCTCGCTGGTGGTGTACGCGTCGTCGACGGCGACCGGGGCGGTGTGCGCCGGCGTGACGGTCAGCGCGACGGCCACCGGGGCGCTGCCCGCGTCGCCGTCGACGGCGGTGTAGGTGAAGGAGTCGGCGCCGTGGTAGCCGCCGGTCGGGGTGTAGGCGAACGAGCCGTCCGCGGCCAGGGTGAGCGTGCCGTGGGTCGGCCCGGTGCCGAGCGCCGCCGTGAGCGGGTCGCCGTCGGAGTCGGTGTCGTTGTCCAGCACGCCGGGCGCGGTGGTGTTCAGCGGGGTGTCCTGGGCCGTGCGGTAGGCGTCCGCGACCGCGACCGGCGGGTCGTTCTCGGCCGCCACGGCCAGCGTGACCGTGGCCGCGGTGCTCGTCGCGGCGCCGTCGGACGCCCGGTAGGTGAACGAGTCCGAGCCGCGGTAGCTGCCGGTCGGGGTGTAGCTGAACGAGCCGTCCGGGTGCAGGGTCAGCGTGCCGTGGGCCGGGCCGGTCACCGGCACGGCGGTGAGCGGATCGCGGTCCGCGTCGGTGTCGTCGGCCAGCACGCCGGGTGCGGCCCGGACCAGCGCGGTGTCCCCGGCGGTGCGGTAGCTGTCCGCGCCGGCGACCGGGGTGGCGTTCCCGCAGCTGCCCGGGCCGGTGGCGGCCGCGGCGCAGGCGAACAGCACCGGGCCGCCGGCCGTGCCGCCGCCGGGCAGCGCCTCGACGTTGACGTCGACCGCCACCGTCCCGGCCTGCCGCACCCCGAACAGCAGTTGCACGTCGACGGTGGCACCGGCCGCGAGCGGGTGGGCCGGCGTGACCGCGTCGACCGAGAGGGCCGCGTTGTACCCGGACCCGTCCGGCCGGCCGGGCGGCTGCTCCAGCGTGCTGCCGCGGACGGCGTGCACGGTCCGGCCGACCGGCACGCTCAGGTCCGGCGAGGTACGGGCCCGCAGGTCGGCGACGCCGGGCCGGGCCGGGAGCGCCGACCGCGGCAGCACCCGGAACCGCAGCCGGGTCACCGCGGCGCCGGTGTTGTTGGTGACCGTACGGCGCAGCGAGACCGTGCCGAAGGTGGCGTCGCCGGCCGGGTCGGCGGTGCGCACCCGGGCCAGGTTCGGCGCCAGCCTGTCGCTTGTGGACGGATCGAGCAGCGTCACCGGCAGCTGGGCGTTGCGGGTGACCGGGGAACTCAGGTTCTGCGGGCCGGGTACGCCCGGCCCCGCGCCGGCCGGGGTGCCGGTGGCGCCCCCGGGCCGGAGGTCGGCCGCGTTGTCGCCGGTGTCCGTGGGCCGGCCGGACGCCTCGTCCCGGTTGACCGCGTGGTTGCCGCTGTCCGGACTGATCGCCGGGTAGCCGCTGCCCTCCCGGTAGAGCGGGTCCGGCTCGGTGACCGGGCCGACCGCGTCGCTGCGGCTGGCCGGCGTGAAGCTGCCGGGGTCCGCGGTGCGGAACAGCGCGATGCCGGCGTCGTCCGGGATACCGGTCCGGTAGGTGGCGTCGCCGGTCGCGGTGGTGCCGTTGCCGGACGGCGACCCGGCGAGCGAGTAGCCGACGCTGTTCACCCCGAGGTAGTGCCCGCGGCCAGGGATGACCGTGCCGTCGGGGACGGTGAACCGGATGCCGCTGCCGGTCGCGACCGCCCAGCCGCCGGACGCGTCGTCCGCCCGTACGGTCAGGTCCCCGTCGGCCGGGTTGTACAGCTCGACGAACTCGTCGTCGGCCCCGGCCGGCCCGCGGGTCCGGAACTCGCTGATCAGCAGGCCGGGCGGGACGGCGTCGAGCCGCGGTGCCGCGCCGGCCGAGCGCTGCCGGGCCACCCCGCCGACCGTCGAAGCCACCGCCGTGACCAGCGCCAGCGCCAGCCCTGCGGCACACCGCCGGCGGCGGCTCCGAGCGCGTCCAGCCGCCGCACCGAGCGCACCCACCGCCATGCCCCGCCCCCGCGTGCGCCGTCCGGGCCACTACCGCTACCTGGACTGACAGTAGCAGTCAACTACTCTCTGTAGTCACAGTGAGCGCCGCGGGACGGCACCGGTCAGCCGGCCGGCCCGGCGAGGTTGACCGGTAGCGGGTCGCCGGCGGCGGTCGGGGTGGCGGCGGTGCGGGCCACGCCGGCCAGCGCCCAGAGGGCGTCGCCGGCGGTCTGGGCGAGGCGGCTCACCAGGGCGATCGCGGTGGCCGCGGCGGCCGAGGTGACCGGGGTCAGCAGCGCGATCAGGACCACCTCACGGACGCCGAGGCCGGCCGGGGCGGCTACCACCAGGACGGCCGCCGCGGCGAAGCCGACGGTCCAGGCCAGCGCGTAGCCACCGACGCTGACGGCGGTCGCCGGCAGCAGGCCGCGGCTGGTCAGCGGGGTGAGCAGGGCGAGCAGGCTGGCGCCGTAGCCGGCCCAGGTCAGCAGCAGCCAGCCCAGCGCGGCGGCGACCCGGCGGCCGGCGAGCCGGTCCGGGGCGGCGCCGCGGCGGGCCAGCCGGTGCGCGGCGCGCAGCGTCGGCAGCAGCAGCCGCGGGTGCAGCACGACCAGCAGCAGTGGCGCGAACACCAGCGCCCACCAGAACCGGCGGGTGACCGCCGGGTCGACCCAGGGCAGCACCGCGGCGGCGACCGCCCCGCCGGTCGCGCAGTGCGCCACCACGAACAGCACCGAGGCGGCCGCCGACTGCGAGCCGGTCACGCCGTACCGGCGGCCCAGCCGGACCTGCGCCAGGTACGGCCAGATCGCGCCCGGCAGGTACTTGCCGATCTGCGCGACGAAGAACACCGGCGGCACCGCGGCGACCGGCAGCGGGGCGCCGAGCGCGGCCAGCATCGCCCGCCAGGCCAGCCCGGAGGCGCCCAGCCCGAGCACGGCGGCGAGCAGCGAGAGCGCCGCGTGCCCGGCCCCGATCCGGCGCAGCGCGGCCCCGATCCCATCGGCCTCGCTCAGCACCTGCCGGGCCAGCAGCCCGAGGACGGCGAGCAGGAACACCGCCCGCCCGACCCGCACCGGCCACCGCGACCGCCGCCGCGCCGGGCGGGCGGGATCGGCAGTCATCGGCGCCCCAACCTGAACGGTAGGAAAGGCAGGCAGGCGTGGCTACACTACCGTTTCCCACCCAGACGAGCCCTACAGAGGCTGGATGTCTGTTTCTCGTACTGCCTATGTCTCCGCCGTGCGTGGTACCCGGGCGGTCGCCGGCCGGCTCGGCCTGCTCGACCGGCTGGCGTCCGCGCGCAGCCCGCGGGCCCGGCACCTGCGCACCCTGTTCGCCATCTACGACGTCGACGACCTGGCCACCCTGGACCTGCCCTGGTGGGTCTACGGCGCGATCGACGAGGTGGCGGACTTCCTGCGGCAGCGGGACGGGGCCGCCCGGGTGTTCGAGTACGGCTGCGGCGCCAGCACGCTCTGGCTGGCCCGCCGGGCCGGCGAGGTGCACTCGGTCGAGCACGACGGCGCCTTCGTCGCGACGATGGCGGCCAAGCTGGCCGACCAGCCGCACGTCTCGCTGCGGCACGTGCCGGCGGACCGGGTGACCACCGGCCCGCCGGCCACCCCGTCCGGCCGGTTCGGGCACAAGAACCTCGACTTCACCGGGTACGTGGACTCGATCTCCACTGTGGACGGTCAGTTCGACCTGATCGTGGTGGACGGCCGGGCCCGCGGCGCCTGCCTGGCCCGGGCCACCGAGCGGCTGGCCGCCGATGGCCTGCTCATCTTCGACAACAGCAACCGGCGGCGGTACCAGCCGGCCCTCGCGGCCACTCCGCTGACCGTGGCGCGGGTCAGCGGCGCCGCACCCTGCCTCCCCCGCCCCAGCGAGACCGCCCTGCTGCGGCACCGCCCGGATCCAGGCGGCCCGCTGGTCGAGTGAGGCTCACCCGCCTGCTGGCGGCGGCTCGCGGTAGGCGTAGACGAGGACGTCCTGGAACTGGCCGGTGGAGGCGATCGGGATGCTGGCGGCGTCCATCTTGTAGCTGAAGCCCTGCCGTTCCAGGACGGACAGGAACCAGCCGAGGCGGGCCGGCCGGCCGGGGATGAGGTGGTGGTACTCGATGGCCAGCGCGTCCACCCGGTCGAGCCGGCCGGGCTCGTCCAGGCTGGCCAGCACCTCCGTCTCGAACCCCTCGATGTCCATCTTGAGCAGGCCGATCCGGGAGCCGTCCGGGAAGGCGGCCAGGAAGTCGGCCAGCCGGATCACCGGCACCTTGCGGACCAGCGCGACCCGGCCGGCGAGCCGCTCCGGCACCAGCCCCATGGTCAGCTCGCCCGGCGCACTGTCCACATAGAACTCGGCGGTGCCGGCCGTGTCGCCGACCGCGGCGGCGTAGACGTGCACGTCCCGCAGCCCGTTGCGGGCGACGTTGCGGCGCAGCATGGCGACCGTGTCCGGGTCCGGCTCGAACGCGTGCACGACGGCGGCCGGGTACAGCTGCTTGACGTACAGCACGGCGAAGCCGACGTTGGCGCCGAGGTCGAGCACCAGCGGGTCGGGGCGGTCGGCGACGAAGTAGTACTCGCCGCGGACGAAGATCTCGCCGAACAGGTAGTGGATGTTCCAGAAGCTGGCCGCCTCCACCCGCAGGCCGAGCAGCCGGGCCCGGCGCCAGCGCAGCAGCATGCCGACCGGCAGCAGCAGGGTCAGCCGGGTGTACGCGAGCCCGGCCCGCAGCTTGTACCCCGGCCGGCGCGGCGTCCGCAGCAGGTACGCCATCGCCTGGACATAGTTGTAGACCACCCCGAAGAACTCGAAGATCACCCGGGCAGCCCTCCTCGGCCCCGCGGCGGGGCCACGCGACACTACCGGCGCGGTCTGTAGTCCACCTGTACTACCGCATCGGCGGCCCGGTGACGGCCGGTAGTCAAGGTCGAGTTCAGGTCCGGTCGGGGCGGCCCCGGCTAGCCTGGCGCCGTGTCCGCGCCGAGCACGTGGCCCGCCCGGCCCGCGGCGTCAGCGAACTGCCCGGGCCGCACCGGCCGGTACGCTGTCCCGATCATGCCGATCCGCCCGAGCCGAGCCGCTTCCGTCCGGCATCGCCACCGCGCCACCCCGGACGCATGACCCCGGACGCCGGCACCGACCTCACCGAGCCCACCCGAGCCAAGCCCGCGGCCGAGCCCTTGGCTGAGCCCTCGGCCGGGCCGGCAGCCGAGCCCGCGGCCGGGCCGGCGGGCGGGCCCCCGGCCGGGCCGGCGGCCGAGCCTGGGCCCGGGCCGGCGGCGGAGCCCTCAGCCGAGCCGGCGGGCGGGGCGGCGGCGGCGCCCGGGCCGCGGTGGTGTTGGGTGACCCGGCTGGTGCTGGCCGGGACCGGCGGCTGGCTGCTGTTCGTGCTGCTACACCTCGCGTTCAGCGGCCGGTTCTGGCTCTGGCTGCTGCCCGACGCCGCGCCGCCGATCCTCTACCTGGCCGCCCCGGTGCTGCTGCTCGGCACGCTGCCGGCGCTGCGGCTGCTGCGCCGGCCGATGCCGCCGGCGGCCCGGCGGATCGTCGCGACCGGTGCCCTGGTCGCGCTGCTGCTCGGTGCCGGCTCGGCCGGGCTGAACCTGCACGCGCTCGCCCCGGCGGCGGCGCAACCGCCCGGCGGTATCCGGATCTTCGCCTGGAACACCGAGTACTGGGACCAGGACGACGACCCGGACGCGTTCTACCGGTTCCTGACCGAGCAACGGGCCGATGTCTACCTGCTGCAGGAGTACCTGAACTGGGACCGGTCCGCCGGCGACGACGGCGACCGCCCGGTGGACGACCTGGCCCGGCTGCGGCGCGCCTTCCCCGGCTACTACATCGCCGCCCGCGGCGAGCTGATCACCCTGTCCCGATTCCCGATCGTCGGGCGGCCGCCGGTCGGGCCGGACCGGGCCACCCCGCCGGACGCGTCGTACGACGAGGTCGAACAGACCGCCAAGGTGCTGCGGACCGACCTGGACGTCGGCGGCCGGCCGCTGTCGCTCTACAACGTGCACATCCCGGTGCAGTTCTCGCTGGAGCCGAGCCGGCTGCTGAGCCGGCTGCCGGACCGCAACGCGATCCGCCAGCGGCAGTACGCCGGCCTGCAGGCCGACATCGCCGGCAACCCGCTGCCGGTACTGGTGGCCGGCGACTTCAACACCAGCCCGGCGATGGCCGACCTGACCGGCCTGCGCGGCCGGCTGGTCGACGCCATCAGCGCCAACCGCTCGCTCTACCCGGTCTCCTGGAACGCCTCCGGCCGGCTCCGGCTCTGGCGGCTGGACTGGACCTTCACCAGCCGCGACCTCACCGTCTCGCGGTACGAGTTCGTCGACCCGGACGGCATGTCCGACCACCGCGGCCAACGGATCGCCCTACACCTGCCGGGCTGACCCCGGCCGCCGCGCCCGGCCCGCCGCCCCCGGGGCCGGCCGGGTCAGCGCGCCGGGAGCAGCGTGTCGATCAGGTCCGGGTGGTGGGCGGACAGCAGCAGCGCCGCGGTCAGGGCCAGCCAGAGCGCCGAGTTGACCAGCATCGGGCGGTCCCGGAGGAGCAGCGTCGAATCACGGGAACTCGGCGGCCGGGCTACCAGGGTGCGGCGGTCGTCATCGGTTCACCGCGCAGCAGGCTGCGGTAGAGCTGCTGCAACTCGTGACCCGGTTCGACGCCGAGCTGTTCGGCCAGGGTGAGCCGCGCCTCGTGATAGACGGTCAGCGCCTCCGCGGTCCGCGACGTCTGGCCGAGCACCAGCAGCAGCAGCGCCCACAGCCGTTCCCGCAGTGGTTCCTTGACGATCATCCGCTTGAGCTCCGGGACCAGCCCGCGGACGTCGCCGAGCAGCAGCCGGGTGCGCATCAGCTCCTCGACCACCTCGTGCCTCATCTCGTTCAGCCGGGCCCGCTCGGCCTCGGCGACCGGGCCGGTCGCGCCGAGCAGCACCGGCCCACGCCAGAGCTGGAGCGCCGCGTCGAACGCGGCCGCGGCCGCGGCCAGGTCGCCCCGGCCGGCCGCCACCCGGCCCTGCCGGACGTGGTCCTCGAACCGGGTCACGTCCACGCTCTGCCGCCGCACCGCGAGCACGTACCCGGGACGGTTGGAGCGCAGCACCTCGCCGCCGGCGACCTCCTTCAGCGCACCGCGGAGCCGGCCGACATAGGTGTGCACGAGGTTCTCCACGCTGGTCGGCTGCCGCTCGCCCCACACCTCCCGGGCGATCTCCCGCACCGACATCACCTGCCCGGCCCGGAATGCCAGCACCGCGAGCACCTCGCGCTGCCGGGCCGGGCCGACATATACCTCCTGGTCGCCCCACCAGGCGGCCACCGGGCCTAACAACCCGATGTAGGGCCAGTTTTCCAGCTGCACGGATCACCCTCCGACGATCGGCCGGTACCCGGATATCCCGTCGCGGTCGCGGTGCGACGCGACGGCACCATTCAATGGACCGCACTCGCCGAATGCTTCGTCAGCTCGGGCGCCGCCGGAGCGAAATGTGCCCGGCGCCAGATTTCGGTGGTGGGCCGGCGGGAAACGCCAGTTCGGAGCGGCCAGGCGCAGGTGCTGGCGGCCGGAGGCCCGCGGATGGCACAAGAAGGCACGGTGATGTGGTTTCTGGGCCGAAGCGGGCAGATGCTTCGAGTGTGTACCGCTGACGTTGATTAGCCAAGACGCCCAACCCAGATCCCCCAGACACCAACCCAACCTGTATCGAACTTGCCTCACCCGGGCTCTCGTGTCCTCAGCCGTCCGGCGAATTGCGCGGCAGACGGTGGCATCGGGGCTCTGGGCGTGGCGGCGCCGCCCGCCGGGGGGTCGGCGGGCGGCGTCGGGGGGTGGGTCAGAGGGCTTGGATCGTCGGCAGTACGGCTCGGGCCATGGCCCAGCTGGTGCGGGCAGCGGCTTCGCGCTGGGCGAGCGAGAGGCTGGGTTCCGCGCCGCTCGTGTCACCGTTGTACGCGGTGCAGCTCCATTGGGTGCGGCCTTCCTGGATGAAGCCGTGGCAGCTCGGGGCCATCACCGAGAGGGTCTGCTGGTTGCCCCCCAGCAGGATCGGGGTGATGCCGGTGTTGCTCAGGCCGGTGCGGGCACGCACGATCAGCACGATCGGGCCGACGAAGTCGAGCGTGAAGCCGAGCTGGTCCAGCGACGGCTTGTCGGTCACGGCGCTCTGCAGGCTGTTGATCAGGGTCAGGCAGCTGGTCGCGCCCAGCGCGAACGCCTGCTTGTTGTCCGTGGTCAGCGCCTCGAAGCTGTCGAAGTCGATGACCACCTCCTGGGCGCAGGCCCGGGCCTGGGCCGTTGCGATGGCGTCGATGTGGTTGATGATGTCGGTCCGGGCGCTGTTGATCGCGGCGAGAATCTGGTTCGTCGCGGCCTGCCCGGACGAGCCGCCACTGGTGAACGCCTTGTAGATGTCGTAGGCGCCCTTGATGATCGCGATGATCGTGGCCGGGTCGACGGCCGGCCTGACCACGGTGTCCGAGCTGGCCGGGCGCGGGCCGGCCGCCTGGGCCGAGGCCGGGGCCGCGCCGAGTCCCAGCGAGACGGTGACGAGTACGGCGACAACGAGACCGATAACCCTCTTTTTCACGCCGAAAACGTAACCGACCCCGCTGGACGCCGATTGGACACAGACTGGACCCGAAGGGAGCCCTCGGCGTGGGCCTCAGCCGGCCGCCAGCTGCTCGGCGAGGGCCTCCACCGGAGCCAGCAGCACGTCCTCCGTGGGCACCGCCTGCAGCCGATCCGCCACGAAGGACGGCCTGGTCTCGGTCACCGCCGCGACGATGTCCGCCATCCGGTCGCCGACCGAGTTCATCGCGGCCACCAGCTCGTCCGCGGAGCAGTAGTCGCGCAGCCGGACATGAACCAGGGCGAGGTGGCTCACCTCGCCCGCGTCCTGCTCCGGGATCACCAGCACCACCCGGCTGTCCAGCCGGCCGCGGAGCAGCCGCGGCATGCGCAGGTCGGCGACCCGCCGCTTGGAGCCCACCAGCGGCGTCGGCTGGTCGGCCCGGCTCGCCAGGCCGGCCGCCACCCCGGTCTTCTGCACCACCTCGATGGTGGGGCCCGCGTCGGCGCCGCGGACCCGGTACCGGGTCACCCCGGTGACCTGCTCGACCAGCCGGGAGTGCGCCCGGATCACCCGCAGCACCGGCAACTGCAGGCTGTTGCGGTCCAGCCCGGCGGCCAGCATCGCGTCCACGATGTCGTTCTCGTACAGGTCGACGTCGTCCCGGGAGGTGCCGACGGTGACGGTCTTGGCCTGGTGCTTGACCGAGTCGATGGGCCGGCCGAGCTCGTCGATGGCGCGGGTCAGCAGGGCCCGGGCCAGGCTCACCGGCTCGGCCGCCTGCTCCGGGAAGACCCCGCCGCCCAGGCCGCCGTGGCGCGGCTGCAGCACGAGCTGGGCCAGGTTCAGCGCCGCCTGGCTGGTCAGCACGCCGCGCAGGTCGCCCCGGACGGTGGCTTCCAGCACCCCGGCGACCGGGATCAGGACCTCCAGCGGCAGTTCGGCCGAGGGCAGCAGGCCATGGTCGACGGCCCGCTCCAGCTCGGCCAACGCCGCCCGGGGCTGCTCCGCGGCCCGGTCGATGCTCAGCGCCGCGTGGTAGGCGAACAGGTGGCCGGCCGCCGTCGTGAGGATCCACATCAGGTCCCCGATGGTCGGCGGCAGCCCGATGACGATGTCCGCGGGCCACATGTGCTCGGTGTTCTCATCGCACAGCACGACCGGCCGGTTGCCGTGCGCGGTCAGGATCTCGACCTCCTTGACCAGGTCCGAGACCTGACCGGGCGGCGCGCCGGCCACGCAGACCAGCACCAGCGCCTCGGCGGACAGGTCGATGTGCTTCTTGTCCTCCACCGCGTCGGTCGAGATGCTCTTGTAGCAGAGTTCGGAGAGCTTGATCCGGATCTCCGCGGCGGCGACCCGGTTGGGGCCGGAGCCGACCACCGCCCAGTACGGGTACCGGGTGGCCACCGCGGCGGCGGCCGCGGCGAGCTGCCCCTCCCGCGTCGCTCGCAGCGCGACCAGCTGGTCCGGGATGCGCCGCAGCGCCTCGAGCAGGCTGGCCTCGCGCTGCGGCGTCAGCGCCCCGAGTTCGCGCGCGAGTTCCACGCCGAGCAGGCAACCCCCGGCGATCTGCGCGTAGAACGCCTTGGTCGAGGCCACCGACATCTCCACGTCCCGGCCGTCGGACGTGTAGAGCACGCCGTGACTCTTCATGGCCAGGTCGCTGTCCCGCCGGTTGACGATCGAGATGATCGTCGCGCCGCGTTCCCGGGCCAGGTCGACGCTGCGGTTGGTGTCGGTGGTGGTGCCCGACTGGCTCACCGCGACAACGCACAGGTCGGACATGTCCCGCCGCAGCCGCCAGGCCGAGAACTCGCTGGCCGGCTGGGCCCCCACGGTGAGGCTGTCGCCGACGAGCGACTGGATGAGCTGGGCGATCCCCTGGCAGGCGACGGCGGCGGTGCCCTGCCCGATGGCGATGACCTCACGGATCTGGCCGCCGCGGACCCGGTCCCGGACCGCCGCGGGCAGTGACGACTCGGGCAGCACCGCGATCGGGCCGGCCGGCCCGTCCTGGATCCGCCCGCGCAGCGTCTTCCGGAACGAGGACGGCGCCTCGTAGATCTCCTTCTGCAGGTAGTGCTGGGCGGATCCGAGCGCGAGGTCGCGGGTGGTCACCTCGGCCACCCGGACCTCGGCCGGCTCGACCGGCCGGGCCACCCCGTCACCGTCCAGCCGTCGCAGCCCGGCCAGCGTGCCCGACCCGGCCGCGACCAGCCTGATCACGGTGCCCGCCCGGCCGGCGCCGGGCGCGGCCGCGCCGCCCACCCGCAGGTACTCCCGGGTGCTGGCGACCAGCCCGTACACCTCGCTGGCGACGACGAAGCCGGCCGGCCCGAGGCCGACGAACAGCGACTGGCCGCTGCCCTTCACCGCGAGCAGCAGCTCGCGGTCGGCGGTGTCCGGCTGCGCCGCGATGGCCATCGAACCGGCGAAGTCGGCCAGGCAGGCGCCCATCGCCTGCCCCGGGTCGTCCCCCGCGGCCAGCCGCTGGCCCAGCAGCGCCGGGATGACCTTCGCGTCGGTCGAGATCCCGGACTCCGACGGCTGGTACCTGGCCCGCTCCAGCAGCGCCGTGTAGTTGTCGATGTCGCCGTTGAGGGTGACCACCGCGAACGGCTCGTCGTCGGCGCCGCGGCCGCGGCTGTCGACCGGGTGCGCGTTCGCCTCGCTGATCCGGCCGACGCTGGCCCAGCGGGTGTGCGACAGCACCGTGACGGCCGCCGACGGCAGCGCGAGCACCTCGTGCAGCTCGCCGTCCCGCTGGATCGCATGGCGCAGCGCGGCGACATTGTCACCCAGCTTGCCGACGACGGCGGCGTGCTTGTAGGCGAAGCAGGCACCGGTCGTGGTCAGCACGGCCGCCCCGCCGCGGAACTCCGGGTCGGCCCGGTCGGCGAAGCGCCCGGCCAGCGCGGCCCGATCGGCCCCGTCCAGCCGGATCCAGACGGTGATCCCGGCCGAGTCACGGCCGCGTACCTCCAGCCGGTCGACGGCGGCCAGCACGGTCTCGATCGCGACGTACGACACGGCCGAGCGGCGGGTGGGTTCGCCGGGGGCGAGCGCCCGGGCCCGCGCGGCGATCTCGACCCGGTCGTGCAGCACGGCGTAGAGCCGGTCGCCGAGCTGCCGCAGCCCCAGCTGGACCACCTCGGTGGTCTCGGCCGACCAGCCGAGCGCGGTCGCCGCGTCCACCTTGGCGTCCAGCTCGCCGGCCCAGGCCGACAACGCGGTGCCGGCGGCGGCCACGGCGGCCCGGACCGACCCGTCCCGGCACAGGGTCGCGACCGCCGCCTGGCTCTGCAGCACCCGCAACGCCGTCTCGGTGCGCTCGAGCAGCCCGGCGATCAGCTTCTCGGTGCCGGCCGGATCCGGCGCGACCGCCGCGGCGGGCCCGGGCGGCTCCGGCAGCAGGGCCGGCAGGTCCACCGGGTCCGGCGCCTGGTCGCTCGCACCGCCGTAGACCGGCAGCGCCGCCACGATGCCACACACGTGTTGTGCCCCCTTCTCCGGCCGCGGCCCGAGCCCGCAGCCAACCTGGCCGGCGGCAGCAGGGGGCCGCCGCAGCGCGATCCCCCGCGTCCGCCCGATCCGCGAACATCTGCCAGACCAACCTACCGAGAGCGCCGGACGCCCACGGCAACGACGCCGCACCGGTCCCGAAAAGGCGGCGCCAGTGCCCCGTAGCGGCAACGGTGCGACCTGCTCGCCCGGATCCTCCCGGTCTGCGCTTGTCACGGCGGCGGTGCGGTGGCTATCGGCCGGTCGTGGCGGCGGCGGCCTCGTCGGCCACGACAGTGCCGTCCCGGAGCCGGATCACCCGGTCGGCGAGTTCCATGATGGTCGGGTCGTGGGTGGCGACGATGCCGGTCATGCCCTCGGCCCGGATCACCGCGCGGAGCAGCACCATGACGTCCTGGCCGGTCTGCTGGTCGAGCTGGCCGGTGGGCTCGTCGGCGATCAGCAGCTGGGGTCGGTTGGCCAGGGCCCGGGCGATCGCCACCCGCTGCTGCTGGCCGCCGGACAGCTCGTGCGGGCGCTGCGCGGCGTGCCCGCCGAGGCCGACCAGCTCCAGCAGCAGCCGGGCCCGGTCCTCCCGCTCGGCCGGCGGGGTCCGGCGCAGCCGCAGCGGCAGCCCGACGTTCTCGGCCGCGGAGAGCACCGGCAGCAGGCCGAAGGTCTGGAAGACGAAGCCGATCACGTCCCGGCGCAGCTCGGCCAGGCCGGCCTCGCCCAGCGCGGTGACCTCGCGGCCGGCGACCAGCACCCGGCCGGTGTCCGGGCGGTCCAGGCCGCCGATCGCGTTCAGCAGCGTGGTCTTGCCCGACCCGGACGGCCCGACCACCGCCACCAGCTGGCCGGCCGGCACGGTGAAGCTGGCGTCCCGCAGCGCGGTCACCGGCCCGGCGCCGGAGCGGTAGCTGCGGCCGACGCCGTCCACCGTCACCATCGGCGCCGTCACGATGGGTCCCGGCCCGCCGCCGCGGCCCGCTCCTCCGGGTCCGAGCCGTCCCGATCGTCCGAGCCGTCCCGATCGTCCGAGCCGTCCCGATCGTCCGGGCCGTCCCGATCGTCCGGGCCGTCCCGATCGTCCGGGCCGTCCCGATCGTCCGGGCCGTCCCGGCCGACCGGAGTGTCCGAGCCGAGCGCACGGTCCGGACCGAGCGCGGGGTCCGGCGTAGGGCCGGTGGGCGGGGTGGTGCCGGGCCAGACGCCGATGTGGTCGGTCTCCAGCGCGAGCCGGACCCGGTCGGCGAGCGCCAGCTGCTCGATGTAGTCGCGGGGCAGCTGCAGCCGGCCGGCCCGGTCCAGCACCGCGTACTCCTGCGCCACCAGCGACTGCCGGCCGTGTTCGTCGGTCTCGGTCCGGCGCAGCGTCTCGGAGCTGGTGCGGCCGTCCCGGATCGCGATCGTGCGCTGCACCCGGTCGGCCACGGTGGGGTCGTGCGTCACCACCACCACGGTCACGCCGAGTTCGGCGTTGGCCCGGTTCAGCGCGTCGAACACCTGCCCGGCGGTGCCGGTGTCCAGCTCGCCGGTGGGTTCGTCGGCGAACAGCACCTGCGGCGCGTTGGCCAGCGCCACCGCGATCGCGGTCCGCTGCTGCTCGCCGCCGGACAGCTGCCCGGGCCGCCGGCCGGCGCAGTGGCCGATGCCGAGCAGGTCGAGCAGCTCGGCGGCCCGGGCCCGGCGGGCCCGCCGGCCGGCGCCCGCGAACGCCATCGGCAGCACCACGTTCTCGGTCGCGGTCAGGTACGGCAGCAGGTTCCGGCCGGCCTGCTGCCAGACGAAGCCGACCGCCACGCGCCGGTACCGCAGCCGGTCGGCCGCGGACATCCGCAGCAGGTCCCACTCGCCGACCCGGGCCCGGCCGGCGGTCGGCACGTCCAGCCCGGACAGGATGTTCAGCAGGGTGGACTTGCCGGAGCCGGACGCCCCCACCACCGCGACCAGCTCACCGCGGCGGACCAGCAGGTCCAGACCCTGCAGCGCCTGCACCTCGATCCGCTCCACCTGGTAGATCCGGACCAGGTTGTCGCACACGATCAACGCGTCCGCGCCGAACTCGGCCGGCCCGGCCCGGGCCTGCCGCTCCAGCTGGTCCAGCCGCACGCCGTGGGCCCGCTCGGGGTCGCTACTTCCGGACGGGCCGGCCGGCGTCCCGGTGGCCGGCGCTGCCGGCTCGCTCATCGCTGTTCCCCTGCCTTCCGGTCCCCTGCCTTCCGGTCCCCCGTCAGCTGGACGCCCATCATCCGGACGCCCGTCGGCTGGTCCCCACCATCCGGTCCCCGTCATCCGGCGCCGACCCGGAGCACGGCGTCCAGCCGCTGCCGGCGGTTCGCCAGGCCGTCCACCAGCAGCGCCAGCACCAGCAGGCCGGCCAGCGCCAGCAGCAGCGCGGTGGCGAGGCCGAGGCTGGTCGCCGGCCGCGGAGTCAGCGGCGGGTCGGTCACCCCGCCGGTGAGCGCCACCAGTCCGAGCGCGGGCCGCAGCAGCAGCGGGAGGAGTACCCCGGCGATCGCGCCGGCCAGCCCGGCCGCGGCCACCACCGGGCCCAGCTCCAGCGCCGCGACCAGCCGGCCCCGGCCGGGCGCCAGCCCGAGCGTGCGCAGGTAGGAGACGGTCCGGTTGCGGGCGGCCGCGGTCGCCAGCACGACGAGCAGCAGGGCGACCCCGGCGTAGCCGGCCACCGCCGCGCCGGCCCCGGCGAGCAGCCGCAGTGTCCCGGCCAGCAGCGGCGACCGGGTGCTCGCGGCGAGCCAGCCCGCCCTGGTCTGCGCGGCCGCGCCGGGGACCGCCGCGGCAACGGCCTGGACCGCGGCGCCGGCACCCGGACCGGTCGCCCAGGCCACCGCGCCGCTGACCCCGGCCAGCGGCGCGCCGAGCACCGCCGCCACCGCCGCCCGGTCGACCACCAGCGTGTCGCCGGGCAGCCAGCCGGCCGGCGACACCGACAGCGCGCCGAGCACGGCCGCCGGGTACTGCTTGCCGTTCAGGCTCAGCCGGGCCGGC
The DNA here is from genome assembly GCA_963714145.1 of uncultured Actinomycetota bacterium. Taxonomy (GTDB): domain Bacteria; phylum Actinomycetota; class Actinomycetes; order Mycobacteriales; family CADCTP01; genus JBBWZH01. Next base: position 3,773,025 of record OY970235.1, read on the forward strand.
TGGGCGGCGATCCGGGCCGCCAGTTCCGGGCTGGCCAGCACCGGGATCGACGGCGCCGGGCCGGCTCGGGCGGCCAGCCGGGTCAGCTCGCCGTGGTAGGGCAGCGGGGTGTCCCGCAGCACGCTGTCGTACCCGGCCGCGTCCACCAGCAGCAGCCGGACCGCGCCGTAGCTGTCGCCGGCGACGTAGGCGGTGTCCGGCCGGATACCGCCGACCGCGGCGTGCCGGACCCCGGGCGCCCGGGCGATCCCGGCCAGCGCCGCCGGGGCGCCAGCCGGCGCCATGACCCGGGCCTCGGCGCCGACCCGCTCCCAGGCCGCGTACGCCTGCCCGTCGACCAGCGCGGCCCGCAGCAGGCCGGCGCCGACCGCCAGCGTGCCGGCCAGGGTGAGCACCAGCAGCGGCAGCGGGCCGGCGCCCCAGGAGGTGGCCGCCCGGCTCATCCCGACCGGGCCCACCGCGCCCCGGCTGCGCCCGGCCAGCGCCCGCAGCCAGCGCAGCGGCCACGGAAAGCCGCGCAGCACGGCGGCGGTGGCCACGCCGGCCAGCAGCAACGGGGTGCCGGCCAGCAGCAGATCGACGCCGCCGGTCCGGTCCGGCAGCAACCCGCGGCCGCGGACCGCGACGGTGCCGCCGACCGCCAGTGCCACCAGCACCCCCTCGGCCACCAGCCGCCGCGGCGCGCCCCGGCCGGCCGCGCCCCGGCCGGCCCGGCCGCGGGTGGCCCAGCCGGGGCCGGCCCGGCCGCGGGTGGTCCGGCCGGCCGGCCGGGCGGCACCAGCGGTGGCGGCGCGGACCGCCAGCACCGGCGGCGCCAGCACCGCGACCGCGGCGAGCAGCCCGAGCGGCAGCAGCCCACCCGGTTCGGTCGGGGTGAGCGCGGCGGCCCCGGCCGCACCGAGCGCGACGCCGGCCGCGGTGACCGCCGCCGCCTCGGCACCGGCCCGGACCGCGATCCCGGCCCGCCCGGCGCCGCGGGCGTGCTGCAGCGCGATGTCCGCGGCCCGGCGGCCGACCAGCAGGTGCGCGGCCAGCACGACCACCAGCCCGCCCACCCCGACCAGCGCGGTCAGCACCAGCGAGACCAGCGCCAGCACGGCCCGCTGCCGGACCGCGAAGTCGGCCAGCGGGGCCGCCAGCGGGCTGCGCAGCACCGGCGGGTCGGCGGTGGCGTCCGGGTAGACCAGTTCGGGGCGGGCCAGCAGGGCGTCCACCGCCGCGCGGACCGCCGGGACGTCCCGGGCGCGCAGCCGTGGCACCGCGGCAAGCTGGTATGTCGCGGTGAACCCGGCGCCGGGCAGGGCCGCCACCGCCGCCGCCAGCCCGGGCCCGGCCACCAGGGCGGTCGCGTCCGAGCCGGCCGGAGCGAGCAGGCCGGCCGACCGGCGCCAGACCGGCGCACCGGCGTCGACCGGTGCGAAGACACCGCTGACCCGCAGCGTGACCGGCGCGGCTCCAGGACGCGGGACGACCCGCAGCAGCGAGCCGACCCGGGCGCCGAGCGCGGTCGCCACCGGGCCGGCCAGCCCGACCGCCAGCGGTGCCGGCGGGCCAGGACCGGGCCGGCCCGGCACCGGCTGCCCGCCCAGCACCCAGCGCACCCCGGCGTCCTCCGCCCAGACATCCATCAACCGCAGCCGGCCGACTCCGGCCTCCGGCCCAGCACCCACCCCAGCGCCCGGCCCGGGGGCCGGAGTCGCCCCCGACCCGGAGGCCGAGGTTGAACCGGGGGCAGACGTCGGACCCGGCCCGGGGGCCGAGGTCGGACCCGACCCGGGGGCCGGGGCGGGGTCCGAACCGGGGGCCGGGGCTCGCGTCGGGCCTCGTGGGGCGGCGGCGAGCGGGAGCGGGAGGCTGGCCACCACCGCCGACGGTGGGCCGGCGACCCCGGCCAGCGCCGGCAGCGGGTCGACCACCCCGGCCAGCGCGGCCGCGTTCAGCCGCACGGTGGCGCCGTCCACCGGCACGGCGCCGTCCGGGAGACCGGCCAGCGGGCGTACCGGTTGCTCGGCGGTCAGCGCCGCCCCGGCGTCCCGGACCGCGGCCCGCGCGCCATCGTCCACTGTGGACAGAAGGAGCCGGGGCAGCGCGACCGCGCCGGCCGCGCTGCCGGCGATCAGGGCGGTCAGCGCCAGCACCAGCCACCGGTCGACCCAAGCGCGGCGGCCGGCCAACCGCACCGAGAACCCCGCGCCGCGCAGCCCGGCCACCCCGGGCCGAGCCGCAGCCCCGGACCGGGCCGCACCCCCGGGCCGGGCCGCACCCCCGGGCCGGGCCGCACCCCCGGGCCGGGCCGCGGCCCCGAGCCGGGCCGCGGCCCCGAGCCGGGCGGCGGCCCGCCGAACCACGAGCCGGATCGCCGCCACTGACGCGTCCCCCCTTCAGGCCACGGTGGTGCCGGCCCACGGTAGTGAGAGCGCTCTCACGAAGACAAGCCCGAACCGGGCGGGACCGCCGAACAGGGCCTCCGACCGGCCCCGTTCAGCATCCGTCCAGTTGATGTCCAGTCGTGCCTGAAACTCTGCGTCTAGGCGATCCAGCACTGCCGCGGGAGGAAATGAGTGCCCGAGCTGATCAGTCTTGACCGGTGCGAGCAGATGTCGATCAGGCAAGTGCAGTCGCTCTACCGGAAGTACGTGAGCCGCAGTCAGGTCTCGCTGATCACCTCGTTCGGCTTCGGCCGGCAGCTGATCGAGCGTGCCGAGGGGCCGTGGATCTACACCACCGAAGGGCGGCGGATCCTCGATTTCACCGGGGCGGTCGGCGTCCTCAACCACGGCCACAACCACCCCCGGATCCTGGCCGCGCGCCAGCGGTTCCAGCAGCGGCAGCGGATGGAGGTACACAAGGCGTTCTTCTCCAACTACGTCGCCGCGCTGAGCCACAACGTCGCCGCGCTGCTACCTGGTGACCTCGACATCTCCTACTTCCCGAACTCCGGGGCCGAGGCCAACGAGGGCGCCATCAAGATGGCGTACAAGTACCACGGCGGCCAGCGGAACACGATCCTGCGTGCCGATATCAGCTTCCATGGCAAGACGCTCGGCGCCGGGAGCCTGACCGGTTCGGCCGAGAACTCGTTCCGGTTCCCCGGCATCCCCGGCGCGGTCGTCTACCCCTACGGCGACGTGGCCGCGGTCCGCGCCGAGGTGGAGCGGGCCCGCACCGCCGCCGGCTGCGACGTCTACGCGATCCTGGTCGAGCCGTTCAGCGCGTCCAGCATGCGGTCCTGGTCCGAGTCGGCGCTGCGGGAGCTGCGCGCGCTCTGCACGGCCGAGGACATCATCCTGATCTTCGACGAGATCTACACCGGCTGGGGCAAGACCGGGTCGCTGTTCTACTTCATGCGCCACCCCGACCTGGTGCCGGACATCGTCACGTACTCCAAGTCGTTCGGCGGCGGCAAGGCGTCGATCTCCGGCTACACCGCCCGGGAGCCGATCTTCCGGCGCGCCTACGACCGGCTCACCGACGTCATCCTGCACACGACCACGTACTACGGCTTCGGCGAGGAGACCGCGACCGCGATCGAGGCGGTCAACATCGTCGTCGAGGACGACTACCCGGCCCGGGCCCGGGCGATCGAACGGGTCCTCCGCCCCGGGCTGGAGCGGCTGGCCAAGGAGTACCCGGAGATCGTGCAGCGGACCAGCGGGGCCGGCGCGCTGCACGGGCTGTTCCTCGGCGGCGGCCCGAAGGTGCTCGACCTGGCCGCCAAGCTGGCCCCGGCCGGGGTCGTCCGCGACCCGCAGTTCCGCACCAAGATGGTGACCTGCGCGGTGATCGCGGAGCTGTACCGGGAGCACGGCATCCTCACCTACTACAGCCCCAACGTGGAGAACCCGTTGGTGATCGCGCCGCCGCTGGTGACCGAGCCGGCGGAGGTGGAGTACTTCCTGGACTGCCTGGAGCGGACGCTGGCGAAACCGCCGGCGCGGCTGCTGGGTGCGTTCGTCCGCGACAAGTTGGTGCCCTGGGCGTGACGACGTGACCTGGACGCCGTCGGGACAGAAGGGGCCACAATGCACGTCCTGGTGACCGGTGGTACCGGCATGCTCGGTGGCCACCTGGTCCGCCGGCTCGCCGAGCGGGGCGACCGGGTCCGGGCCGTCGACCTGCGGCAGCCGGCGAGCCCGCAGCCGGGCACCGAGTACCTGGTCGGCGACGTCCGGGACGGCGACCTGATGGCGCGGGCCGCCGCCGGGGTGGACGCGGTCGTGCACTGCGCCGCGGCGCTGCCGAGCTACCCGGACGCGGAGATCCGCTCGGTCATCGTCGGCGGCACCCGGACCGTTCTGGGTGCCTGCCAGCGGGCCGGCGTCGGGCACGTGGTGCACATCTCCTCGACCGCCGTGTACGGGCTGCCGGACCGGGTGCCGACCACCGAGGACGCGCCGATCGCGCCGGTGGACACCTACAGCACGGCCAAGGCGGCCGCCGAGGAGGTGTGCCAGCGGTACCGCGCCGACGGCCAGCTGCTGACCGTGCTGCGACCGAAGACGTTCGTCGGGCCGGGCCGGCTCGGGCTGTTCTCGATGCTGTTCGAGTGGGCCGACGACGGCCACCACTTCCCCGTGCTCGGCCGCGGCGACGTGCGGATCCAGATGCTCGCGATCGACGACCTGCTGGACGGGGTGCTGCTGGCGCTGGCCGCCGCACCGGCGGCGGCCGGCGGCACCTACAACCTGGGCGCCACCGAGTTCGGCACGCTGCGCGAGGACTTCCAGGCCGTGCTGGACGCGGCCGGACACGGCAAGCGGGTGATCCGGCTGCCGGCCGCGCCGGCGCTGGCGGTACTGCGGCTGCTCGGCCGGACCGGACTCTCCCCGGTCTACGGCCGGCTGCTCAGCAAGCTGACCGCGGACTCGTACGTCAGCGTCGAGCGGGCCCGCGACCAGCTCGGTTTCACCCCCCGCTACTCGAACCAGGACGCGGTACTGCGGACGTTCGCGTGGTGGCGGGCCGAACGCACGGCCGGCCGGCTCGCCGGGCCGGGCCGCACCAGTCGGGACGCCTGGCGGCAGGGCGCCCTGGGATGGGCGAAGGCGCTGTTCTGATGGCCCCCCGCCCTCGACCTCGCCCCCGACCTAGACAGGAGTGACCATGGTTGCCGCTGACCCACCGTTAGCGGCGCCCCTCGCCGGAGTGGCGGGGGCGCCGCTGGTCCGCCGCCGCGGCCGGCTTGCCAGCCTGGCCGCCCTGGCCCGGCCGGGCCAGTGGACCAAGTGCCTGCTCGCGGTGCCGCTGGCGCTGCTGGACTCGCCGACCTGGTCGCTGCCGGCGACCGCCCGGGTGGCCTGGGCGGTGCTCGCCTTCGTGCTCGCCTCGTCGGTGGTCTACGTCATCAACGACATCGGCGACCGGGAGATCGACCGCCGGCATCCGGTGAAACGGCTGCGGCCGATCGCGGCCGACCAGGTCACCGTGCGGGCCGCCGGCTGGTTCGCGGCCGGGCTGGCGCTGGCGCTGGCCGCGGTGCTGGCCGCCGCCTCCGCGATCGCCTGGTGGCCGCTGTTCGCCTACCTGGTGCTCAACATCGTCTACAGCCGCTGGCTCAAGCACATCCCGCTGCTGGACGTCTTCGCGGTGGCGAGCGGGTTCGTGCTGCGGGCCGTGCAGGGCTACGTGGCGAGCGGCATCCCGATGTCCGAGTGGTTGCTGATCTGCGTGTTCAGCGCCTGCCTGCTGCTCAGCCTGGGCAAGCGGCGGCACGAGCTGATCGCCACCGGCGGCGCGCACCGGCCGGCGCTCACCGGGTACTCGGTACCGCTGCTGGACCAGCTGATCACGCTCTGCGCGGCGCTCACCCTCACCACCTGCCTGCTCTACCTCGGCACTGACGCGCCGCCGATCTCGGGCGGCCGGATCGTCCTGCTGGTCTCGGTGCCGTGCGCGCTGTTCGCGGTGTTCCGGTACCTGCAGACGCTGTGGCTCGAAGGCGGCGGCGGCAACCCGGTCGGCGCGCTGGTCGGCGACCCGGTGATGGTCGCGACGTTCGCGGTGTGGACGGTCGCCGCCGGGCTCGCCGCCCTGACCGACAGCCACCCCGCACTGGTGTCGTGGCTCACCTGAGCAGGCCGCCGGACCTCCCGCGAACCACCGCCCGGACCAGGAGAGGTGTGCAGTGACTACGCCGGTATCGGTATCCGTGATCGTCCCTAACTACAACTACGGCGAGACGATCGGGCTGTGCCTCGCGGCGCTGCGGGCGCAGACCCACCCGCCGCTGGAGATCCTGGTCGCCGACGACGGCAGCACCGACAACTCGGTACAGGTGGCCGAGGCGCACGGGGCCACGGTGCTGCGCACCGGCGGCCGGGGCGGCGCGGCCAAGGTACGCAACCTCGGCGCCGCCCACGCCCGCGGCGAGGTGCTGCTGTTCGTCGACTCCGACGTGGCGGTGCCGCCGGACACGATCGAGCGGGTGGTCGCGGTGCTCCGGGCGGAACCGGGGGTCGGCGCGCTCTGCGGGATGTACGAGCCGGAGCCGCTGGTGCGCGACAGCCTGGTGCAGGAATGCCGGGCGCTGCAGGCCTACTACTGGCGGATCACCTCGGAGGGCCCGGTCAGCTTCCTGTTCTCGGCGATCTGCGGGATGCGCGCCGAGGTGTTCACCGAGATGGGGCCGTTCCTGGAGGGGTTGCCGGACAACGAGGAGGTCGAGTACGGCCAGCGGCTCTCGCAGCGGTACGAGATCCGGCTCACCTCGGCGATCCGCGGCCGGCACCGCGACGACGCCCTGCTCTGGCCGCTGCTGAAGAAGATCTTCCGCCGGTGCCGGCTGCGGGTGCCGCTCTACGCGCAGCGGCGGCGGTTCGCCAAGGGGTTCGAGACCGCTCCCCGGGTCTGGGCCGCGCTGGCCGCCGCGCTGACCGTGCTGACGCTGCCGTTGCCGCTGCTGCTCGGCCCGGTCGCCGCGGCCGTCCCGGCGGCGCTGCTGCTGGCCTCGCTGCTCGGCGACGGCCCGATGTACCGGTTCGCCCTGAAACGCCGCGGGCTGCCGTTCACCGTGGTCTTCGCCGGCGTCCAGTTCCTGCTGAACCTGGCGATCGTGGCCGGGGTCGGGTACGGCACCGCGCAGTTCGTGCTGTCCCGGTCGTTCCGGCAGATGTACGACGTGACCCGGCCGGCCGGCGTCCCCGGGATGCGGGGCACCACCGCATGACCGAGCTTGCGAGCGAATCAATGACGCAGCGCGCTTGGAGTCTCGTGCCGGGTCCGGCGCCCGCTGTAGCCGGTGCGGTCATCGAGGCGGAGCCGGCATGAGCGGGCCGACGGTGAGCGTCGTCATCCCGAGCTACAACTACGCGAAGACGCTGGGCGCCTGCCTGGCGTCGGCGTTCGCGCAGACGTACCCGCCGGCCGAGGTGATCGTCGTCGACGACCGGAGCACCGACGACTCGCCGGCCATCGCCGCCGGGTTCCCCTGCCGGCTGATCGTGCAGCCGCGCAACCGCGGCGCCGCCGCGGCCCGCAACACCGGCGCCGCCGCCGCCACCGGCGAGATCCTGTTCTTCCTCGACTCGGACGTGGCGATGGAGCCGGACGCGATCCGGAACGCCGTCCGGCTGCTCGCCGAGGATCCCAGCCTGGGCTGCGTCTACGGGATCCACCCGCCCGAGCCGCTGATCGACGACGGCCCGATCGAGCGCTACCGGGCCCTGCACATGCACCACGCGCTGGTGCGCGCCAGCGGCTACACGATGACCGCGGTCTTCGCGCTGGCGGCGATACCCGCGGCGGTGTTCGCCGAGATCGGGCCGTTCGACGAGAACTTCCGCGGCGCCGGCGGCGAGGACACCGAGTACAGCGACCGGCTGGCCGCCCGGTACCGGATCCTGCTCGCCCCGTCGGTGCTGGGGCGGCACGACGACGAGGACCGGTTGCGGCCGCTGCTGTCCGAGCAGTACCGGCGCGGCCAGCTGCTGCGGTTCCAGGCCGGCCACCGGTTCCGGGCGAACACGCTGAAGGTGAACAGCCTGACCGGCGTGCTGGCCGCGGCGCTGTTCCTCGGCACCGTCGGCACGCTCCCGCTCGCGCTGATCTGGCCCGCCGTGCTGGCGCTGCCGGCGGCCGCGCTGGCCCTGTTCGCGGTCGCCGACCTGCGGCTGTCCCGGCTCGTGCTGCGGCGGCGCGGGCCGGCGTTCCTGGCCTACTTCACCGGCGTCCACTTCCTGGTGAACCTGGCGATCGTGGTCGGGGTCGCGGCCGGCACGGTGCGCGCGGCCGTGGACCCGAACTTCGGGCCGGCCCGCCGCCGGCGCCCGCTGCTGCCCCGGCTGACCCGACGCGGTCGGCAGGCCGGTTCCGCCGCCGCTGAATGACCCTCGTCGCTCGGGAAGGTGGTGCCGCAGTGCCCGGACAGCGCCCGCTGGTCTCGGTGATCGTGCCGAACTACAACTACAGCCGGACCCTGCGGCTCTGCCTCGCCGCCCTGCGGCAGCAGACCTACAGCCCGCTGGAGATCCTCGTCGTCGACGACCGCAGCACCGACGACTCGCTCACCGTCGCCCGGTCCTTCGACGTCACCGTCCTGCAGCCGGAGACCAACGGCGGCGTCTCCCGGGCCCGCAACCTCGGCGCCAGCCACGCCACCGGCGAGATCCTCTTCTTCCTCGACTCCGACGTCGCGCTCGCTCCCGACGCGGTCGCCAGCGCCGTCGCCGTGCTCGACGCCGACCCCGCGATCGGCGCCGTCTGCGGCAACTACGACCCCGAACCGCTCATCCGCGACAGCCTCATCGAGGAGTACCGCAACTTCCACCAGCACTTCTGGATCGGCGCGCTGGAAGGCCAGCTGCACGGGTTCGTCCCGACCGCGATCCTCGCCGTCCGCGCCCGGGTGTTCGCCGAGGTCGGGCCGTTCAACCCCAAGCTGCGGGACACCGAGAGCGCCGAGTACGGCAACCGCCTGTCCGAGCGGTACGACGTGCGGCTGTCCAACGCGATCCGCGGCCGGCACGACAACGACGACACGCTGCGGCTGGTGCTGCGCAAGGTGTTCACCCGGTCCCGGACCCAGTTCGCGCTGTTCGTCAAGGACCGCGAGGTCAGCCGGGCGGTCGCCAGTTCGCCGGCCCGGGCCGCGCTGGCCGCGGCGCTGGCGGTCGCGGCGGTGCCGGCGCCGCTGCTGCTCGGCCCGGCCGCGGCGGTGCTCCCGGCGGGCCTGCTGGCGGTCGCGCTGCGCTGCGACGCACCGCTCTACCGGGCCGCGCGACGCTACCGCGGCCGGGCCTTCGCGGTGTTCTGCATGGGGATGCACACGCTGGTCAACCTGACGATCGCGGCCGGCTGCGCGGCCGGGCTGCTGCAGTGGTGGTCCTCGGCGGCCTACCGGACGCTGCACGACCCGGTGCCCCCGCCGACGGAGGCCGCATGAACCCGCCGCGGGCCGGCGGTCCGGTCACCGCACCCGCCGAACACCCGGCCGCCCCGGACGGACCAGCCGGCCCGGCTCGGCCGGACGGCCCGGAACAGACAGGCGACCCGGGACAGCCGGACCGGCCGGCACAGTCGGACCGGCCGGAACCGTCGGACGGGCTGGCACAGCTGAACGGGCCGGGACAGTCGGACGGGCCGGCACAGACAGGCGACCCGGAGGCCGGCGGGGTGGCGCCGGCAGGGCGGCCGCGGTTGCGGCGGCGGGCCCGGCTGCTGCTCGGGGTGAGCCTGGCGTGGCTGCTGTACGTCCCGACGCACCTGCTGCTCAGCGGCCGGTGGTGGGTGTGGGCGATCCCGGACCTGCTCCCACCGCTGACGTTCCTCGCCGTGCCGCTGCTGCTGCTCGCGGCGGCGCCGCTGGCCCGCCCGGCCGGCCGGTGGGTCGCGGCGGCGGCGGTGCTCACGCTGGTGCTGGGCGCCGGCCTGGCCGGGCTCAACCCGCGCGCCCTGGTCGGCGGCGGGGACGGTCCGGCGCCGGCCGGGGCGCTGCGGGTGCTGTCCTGGAACACCGGCGTCTGGGACCACGGCGACGACCCGGACCACTTCTACGGCTTCCTGCGGGCCCAGCGCGCCGACGTCTACCTGCTGCAGGAGTACGAGCCGCCGCACAGCGGTGGCCGCGCCGGCGGCACCGCCGAGCAGCGGGCCGCCGAGGTGGCCGCCGACGTGGCCACGCTGCGCCGCAACTTTCCCGGCTTCTCGGTGATCGTCCGCGGCGAGCTGGTCACGCTGACCCGGCTGCCGATCGTGACCACCACCGCGCTGCCGGCCGAGCTTCCCGGCGCGGACTGGCGCACCGTCTACGAGCGGTCGAAGGCGCTGCGCACCGACGTCCGGGTGGGCGGCCGCACGGTGTCCATCTACAACGTCCACATCCCGATCCAGATCGGGCTCGGCCGCAGCGCGTTCAGCACCGCGACCAGGGACCGGTTCGCCGACCGCCGCCGGCAGTACCGGGCGCTGGCCGACGACATCGCCGGCAACCCGAACCCGGTGCTGGTCGCCGGGGACTTCAACACCAGCCCGTCGATGGGCGAACTGCGCACCCTGCGCGGGCGGCTGCGCGACGCGATCCGGGCCGACGGCGCGCTCATCCCGACGTCCTGGCCGGTGGGTGTGCCGGTGCTGCCGCGGCTGTGGCGGCTGGACTGGGCGCTGGCCACGCCGTCCGTGGCGGTGCACGAATACGCCCGGCTCGACCCGCAGGGGATGTCCGACCACCGCGCGGACCGGCTCACCATCTCGCTGCGGGACGCCGGATGACCGCCCGGCGGGCGCTGCGGATCGCCTGCTACCCGCTGGTGGTCGGGTTGCTCGGCTGGCAGGTGTGGCGGGTGCGGGCCGGCCTGGCCGACAGCCTGCGCACCGTCGGGCCGACCCGGGTCGCGGTCTGCATGGCGCTGACCTCGGTGGCCTGGATCCCCGGGTTCTTCTCCTGGCGGCTGGTGCTGGCCGGCCTCGGCACCCGGCTGCCGGTGCCGGTGGCGTACCGGATGCGGTTCCTCGCCATGCTCACCAACTACCTGCCCGGTGGCGTGTGGCCGGCCGTGGCGCTCGCTGTGCAGGCCCGGCAGCGCGGCCTGCCGCCGGCCCGGTTCGCCGGGTCGTTCGTGGTCGGGCACGCGCTCGCCGTCCTGGCCGGGCTGGTGGTCGGGTTGCTGGCGCTGCCGGTGCTGGTCCCCGGGCACCCGGCGTGGTGGCTGCTGGTGCCGGTGGTCGCCGCCGGCCTGGCACCGGTGCTCGCCCCCCGGCAGCTGGGAACGCTGCTCGGCTGGGCGCGCCGGCTGCTGCGGCGTGGCACCGGCCCGGTCCCGCTGCCCGACCGGCGGACCCTGGCCGGCGCGACCGGGGTGGCCGCCGCCGGCTGGCTGCTGGCCGGGCTGCACGTCGCCGTGCTCGCCGCCGCGTTCGGCGTCGGCACCGGGCGGGCGCTCGCGGTCGGGATCGGCGGGTTCGCGCTGTCCGTGGTGGCCGGCGGGGTCTCGTTCGTGTTGCCGCAGGGCCTGGGCGCGCGGGAGGTGGCGCTCGGGCTGGTCCTGAGCAGCGTGCTGACCGGGCCGGCCCTGGTGACGGTCGTCGCGCTGAGCCGGGTGGTGGTGACCGCGGGCGAGGCGCTCGGGATGGCGGCCGGGTTCGGCCTGCTGGTGCGGTACGGCCGGGCCGAGGCGGCGGCACCCGGCGCACCGGCCGGGGCCCAAGCCGGGGCTGGGGCCGAAGCCGGGGCTGGGGCCGAAGCCGGGGCTGGGGCCGAAGCCGAAGCCGGGGCCGCGGCCGCGGCTGGGGCTGGGGTCGGGGTCGGCACCGGGAGCGAAGCCGGGGCTGTGGTCGGGGTCGACGGAAGGAGCGGCTGATGACCGCAGTGCCCGGACCGCGTCCGCTGGTCTCGGTGATCGTGCCGAACTACAACTACAGCCGGACCCTGCGACTCTGCCTCACCGCACTGCGGAACCAGACCTACACCCCGCTGGAAATCCTGGTCGTGGACGACCGCAGCACCGACGACTCCGTCGCCGTGGCCGAATCGTTCGGGGTCACCGTGCTACGACCGGAGACCAATGGCGGCGTCTCCCGGGCCCGCAACCTCGGCGCCGGCTACGCCACCGGCGAGATCCTCTTCTTCCTCGACTCCGATGTCGCGCTCGCCGCCGACGCCATCGCCAACGCCGTCACCGTCCTCGACTCCGACCCCGCGATCGGCGCCGTCTGCGGCAACTACGACCCCGAACCGCTCATCCGCGACAGCCTCGTCGAGGAGTACCGCAACTTCCAGCAGTACTACGTGCTGGAGGCGGCGGCCGGGCGGCTGACGCACTTCATCCACCCGGCGATCTTCGCGATCCGGGCGGACGTGTTCGCCGACATCGGGCCGTTCAACCCGAGGCTGCGGCGGACCGAGGGCGCCGACTACGGCCAGCGCCTCGGCGCGCGGTATGACGTGCGGCTCTCCCCCACCGTCCGCGGCCGGCACGACAACGACCACACGCTGCGGGTGGTGCTGCACAAGGTGTTCGCCCGGTCCCGGATCCAGTTCGCCCTGTTCCGGCGGGAACGGCAGGTCGGCCAGGTGGCCGCCAGCTCCGGCGCGCGGGCCAGCCTGGCGACGCTGCTCGCGGTCAGCACGCTGCCCGCCCCGCTGCTGGTCGGTCCGCTCGGGGCGGTGCTGCCGGCCGGGCTGCTCGCCGCCGCCGTCCGGTACGACGCGCCGCTGTACCGGGCCGCGATCCGGTACCGCGGCGCCAGTTTCGGCGTGTTCTGTGTCGGCGTCCACCTGCTGGTCAACCTGGCGATCATCGGCGGGGTGCTGGCCGGCCTGCTGCTGTGGTCCACCTCGCGGCGGTACCGCCGGATGCACGACCCGGCGGCGGAGGGGCGGGACGCCAGGTGACCGCGGCCACCGAGCCCGGCGGCCACCCCGCCGCCACCCCGCCAGCCGACCCGCCGCCAGCCGACCCGCCGGCGGCAGACCCGGCCCTGGACGGGACGGCCCCGGACGGGGCAGCCCGGGACGCGGGCGACCAGCCCGAGGTGACCGACCAGGCTGCCGGTAACGGCCGTCGCGGCTCGCGGCGCAGCCGGCTGCTGCTCGGCGTGAGCGCGGCCTGGCTGCTCTACCTCCTGGCCCACCTGCTGCTCAGCGGCCGGTGGTGGGTGTGGGCGATCCCGGACCTGCTGCCGCCGCAGGTCTTCCTCGCCGTGCCGCTGCTGCTGCTCGCGGCGGCGCCGCTGGCCCGGCCGGCCCGCCGCTGGGTGGTGGCGGCCGCGGTGGTCGCGCTGGTTCCCGGCCTCGGGCTGGCCGGCCTCAACCTGCGGGCGCTGGTCGGTGGCGGGGACGGCCCGGCACCGGCCACGGCGCTGCGGGTGCTGTCCTGGAACACCGGCGTGTGGGATCGCGACGACGATGCCGGCACCTTCTACGGCTTCCTGCTGGCCCAGCGCGCCGACGTCTACCTGCTGCAGGAGTACAAGCCGACCGAGACCGGCGGTGAGGTCGGCGAGCTGGCCCGGCTGCACCGCGCGTTCCCCGGCTACTCGATCGTCACCCGCGGCGAGCTGGTCACGCTGTCCCGGCTGCCGATCGTCGGCACCCGGGCGCTGCCCGCCGAGCCGCCGGCCGGCGCCGACTGGCACGCGATCAACGCGCAGGTCAAGTCGCTGCGCACGGACCTGCGGGTCGGCGGCCGGACGCTGTCGGTCTACAACGTCCACATCCCGATCCAGATCGGCCTCGGCCGCAGCGCGTTCAGCACCGCCACCCGGGACCGCTTCAACGACCGCCGGACCCAGTACCGGGCACTGCGCGCCGACGTGGCCGGCAACCCCAACCCGATGCTGGTCGGCGGGGACTTCAACACCAGCCCGGTGATGGGCGAGCTGCGGTCGCTGCGCGGCCGGCTGCAGGACGCGATCCGGGCCGATGGCGCGGTCTACCCCACCACGTGGCCGGCGCGGGTGCTGCCCCGGCTCTGGCGGCTGGACTGGATGTTGATCACGCCGTCGGTCGGCGTGCACGGGTACACCCGGCTCGACCCGGGCGGCCTGTCCGACCACCGGGCGACCCGGCTGCTGATCTCGCTGCGGGACGGAAGGAGCGGCTGATGACGGGTCGGCGGCGTGCGGTGGTGACCGGTGGTGCCGGTTTCCTCGGGTCGCACCTGTGCGAACGGCTGCTGCTGGACGGCTTCGCCGTGGTCTGCCTGGACAACTTCCTCACCGGGACGCCCGCGAACGTGGCCGGCCTGGCCGACCTCGGCCCGTTCCAGCTGGTCCGCGCGGACATCACCGAGTACGTGCATGTCGGCGGCGGCGTCGACCTGGTGCTGCACTTCGCCTCGCCGGCGTCCCCGGTCGACTACCTCAAGCTGCCGATCGAGACGCTGAAGGTGGGCGCGGTCGGCACGCTGCACGCGCTGGGGCTGGCCCGGGAGAAGGGTGCCCGGTTCGTGCTGGCGTCCACCTCGGAGGTGTACGGCGACCCGCAGGTGCACCCGCAGCCGGAGTCGTACTGGGGGCACGTGAACCCGGTCGGCCCGCGCGGGGTGTACGACGAGGCGAAGCGGTTCGCCGAGGCGCTGGTGATGGCCTACCGCGGCAGCCACCGGCTGGACACCGGCATCGTGCGGATCTTCAACACGTTCGGACCGCGGATGCGCCCGGACGACGGCCGCGCCATCCCGACGTTCATCCAGCAGGTGCTGACCGGTCAACCGCTGACCGTCGCCGGGGACGGCAGCCAGACCCGGTCGGTCTGCTACGTCGACGACCTCGTCGACGGCGTCCTGCGGCTGGCCGACTCCGGGCTCGCCGGCCCGGTGAACCTCGGCAACCCCGAGGAGATCTCCGTGCTCGACCTGGCGCTGCGGATCCGCGACCTGGCCGGCGCCACCGTGCCGGTCGAGTTCGTCCCCCGGCCGCAGGACGATCCGACCGTCCGCCAGCCGGACATCACGCTGGCCCGGACCCGGCTCGGCTGGGAGCCGACCGTGCCGCCGGCCGAGGGCCTGATGAGGACCATCGCCTGGGCCCGGGACGCGCTCGGGGCCGGCAGTCCGGCGGGCGCCCGGTGATCACCCGCCGCGGGCTGTTCGCGGCGCTGCGGATCGGCGGCTACCTGCTGATCTTCGGGTTCCTCGGCTGGCAGGTCTGGCGGGTCCGGGCCGGGCTGGCCGGGAGCCTGCGGACGGTGGGCGGCACCCGGATCGCGGTCGCGGTCGCGGTGACCTCCCTCGCCTGGGTGCCCAGCTTCCTGGCCTGGCACCTGGTGCTCGCCGGGCTCGGCACCCGGCTGCCGCTCGCCGAGTCCTACCGGCTGCGGTTCCTGGCCATGCTCACCAACTACCTGCCCGGCGGTGTCTGGCCGGCGGTGGCGCTGGCCGTCCAGGCGAAGCAGCGGGGCCACCCGCCGGGCCGGTTCGCCGCCGCGTTCATCGGCACCCAGCTGCTCACCCTGCTGGTCGGGCTGGTGGTCGGGCTGCTCGCGCTCCCGGTGCTGGTCACCGCGAACGCGGTGTGGTGGCTGCTGGTCCCCGCGGCCGTGCTCGGGCTGACCCCGGTCGCCGCGCCCGGCCTGCTGCGCGCGCTGCTCGGCGGTGTCCAGCGGCTGCTGCGGCGCGGCGGTACCCCGGTGCTGCTGCCGGACCGGCGCACCCTGACCGTCGCAAGTGGACTCGCCGGCGCCGGCTGGCTGCTCGGCGGCGCGCACGTGGCGATTCTCGCCGCCGCGTTCGGCACCGACGCCTGGACCGCCGCCGCGATCGGCATCGGCGGCTTCGCGCTCTCGGTCGCGGCCGGCGCCGCGGCGCTGGTGCTGCCGCGCGGGCTGGGCGCCCGGGAGGTCGCGCTCGGCCTCGTACTGGCCACCCTGCTGTCCGGGCCCGCGCTGGTCACGGTCGTGGCGCTGAGCCGGGCCGTGATCACCGCCGCGGACGCGGTCAGCACCGTCGTCGGCTTCGCGGTGCTGTTCTGGCAGCGCCGCTCGGCCGCCCGGGCGGTGCCGGCCACCGGCCCGGGCCCGGACCGGACCGGCCGCGCCGGCACCGTCAGTTGGGTCAACGGGGCCACCGGCCGGCCGGTCGCGGCAGCCGTGACCGAGGAGGAGCCGTGTTGAACCTGGCCGTCCGCGAGCGCCTGCCGGTGCCGTCCCGGCTGGCGGCCCCGGGTGCCGTCCGGCTGGCCGGCGCCGTCGCGCTGCTCGCCGCGCTGCCCCGGGTGCTTACCGCCGGTCATTTCCGCACCTGGGACGAGACGCTCTGGATGGCCCGGTCGGTGCGGTTCTCCGGCGCGGTCGCGGCCGGCAACCCGGTCGACGCCTCCGCGTCCGCGGGCTGGGACCTGGTCACCATGCCCGGCGTGACGACGATGTGGATCGGCTCGGTGGCGCGCGCCGTCTGGTCCGGCGGGCGGCACCTGGGGCTGTGGGCCCGGGGCGCGGGCGCCACCTTCGACTCCAGCCGGTCCGGGCTGGCGCTGGCCCAGCTCGGCGTCGCGCTGGTCACCGCGGCGCTGATCGGGGTGCTGGTGCTGCTGGTCGCGGCGTGGGCCGGCCAGCTGGCGGCCGGGGTCGCCGGGGTGCTGCTGGCGACCGAACCGTTCCTGGTCGCGCACGGCGCCGTGCTGCACACCGACGAGTTGATGACGTTCGCCGGGGTGGCCGCGCTGCTGGCCGCCGCCCTGGTCCTCGGCGTCCCGGGACCGACGCCGTGGCTGGGCAGCCGGCGGCTGGCCGCGGCGTCCGGGGCGCTGTTCGGGTTCGCCTGGCTGACCAAGGTGTCGGCGGTGTTCTTCCTCCCGGGCCTGGCCGCGCTGGCCGGCTGGGCGGCGCTGCGGGCGTACCGCGGCCGGGGCGCCGGCACCGGTCCACGCGAACCGCTCCGGGCGCTGCGCCGGCCGGCGGCCGGTTGGCTGGCGGCCGCCGGCGGGGTGGTCCTGGTCGGCTACCCGGCGCTGTGGCTGGCGCCGCCGCTGTCCGAGCTGGCGGTGGCGACCCTGTCGCTCGGCATCGGCGCCAAGGGGCAGACCCAGTTCTTCCTCGGCTCCATCACGCAGACGCCCGGGCCGCTGTTCTACCTGGTCGCGATCCCGTTCCGGATGACCCCGGTGTTCCTGGCCGCTGCCGTGGCCGCCCTGGTCGCGGTCTGCTGGCGGCGGTCGGCGCGCGGTTACGCGGCGGTGCTGGCCTGCGTGGCGGGCCCGCCGCTGGCCGTCGTGAGCGTGGCGCCCAAGCAGTTCGACCGGTACGCGCTGCCGGCCCTCGTGGTGGCCGCGATCGCGGTCGGGATCGCCGCCGGGCCGGTGGTCGCGGTGGCCCGGCGCCGGTGGGGCACGGCGGCACCGGCGATCGCGGCCGGCCTGGCCACGGTCGCGCTGGCCGCGTACTCGGTGGCGGTCGCGCCGTGGGGGCTGGCGTACTTCAACCCGGCACTCGGCGGCGGCGCCGTGGCCGAGCACAAGCTGCTGATCGGCTGGGGCGAGGGGCTGGAGCAGGCCGGCGCGCTCATCCGGCAACGCGAGGCCGGCCGCTGCGACACCGTACGGATCCACTCCTTCTACGTGCCGGCCGCGTTTGAGTGCGGGTCGCTGGTGAGCATGGCGGTCGGTCCGGACGCCGACGAGCTGGCCGCGGCGGCCGGGGCGACGTACGTCGTGCTGTACGTGAGCGACCGGCAGACCCGGCCGGCGACGTACCTGGACGAGCTGGTTCGCGGCCGGCCGCTGCTCGGCACCGTCACGGTGCGGGGCATCCGGTACGCGGACGTGTACGGCCCGCGCGACGGGCCACCGGGAACCGCGGCCGACAACCGGCCGCACGGACTGCTGCGGGAGCCACGATGACGACGATCTCGCCCGCGGACGTCGACCTGTCGGTGATCGTGCCGGCCAAGGACGAGGGGCCGACGATCGTGCCGCTGTACGCCGAGATCGCGGCGGCGATGGCGGCGCGCCCGGACCTCACCTTCGAAGTGATCTACGTCGACGACGGCAGCCGGGACGACACCTGGGCGCGGATCGAGGAACTGACCGAGAACGAGGAGAAACACGTCCGCGGCATCCAGCTGCGGCGCACGTTCGGCAAGGCCGCCGCGCTGGCGACCGCGCTGGCCAGCGTGCGCGGCTCGATCGTCGCCACGATGGACGCCGACCTGCAGGACGACCCGGCCGAGCTGCCGCGGATGCTGGCCGAGCTGGAAGCCGGCGCCGACCTGGTCACCGGTTACAAGGAGCGGCGGCAGGACCCGCTCAGCAAACGGCTGCCCTCCAAGGTGTTCAACCGGGCCACCGGCTGGGTCACCGGGCTGAAGCTGCACGACCACAACAGCGGCCTGCGGGTGGCCCGCCGCGAGGTCTACGACACGATCCCGCTCTACGGCGAGCTGCACCGGTACGTGCCGGCGCTGGCGCACGCCCTCGGCTTCCGGGTGGCCGAACTGCCGGTGCGGCACCGGCCACGGCTGCACGGCCGGTCCAAGTACGGCTGGGAGCGGTACGCCCGGGGCGCCCTCGACCTGCTCACCGTCGTCGCGATCAGCCGCTACGGCCGCCGCCCGGCGCACCTGCTCGGCGGCGTGGGGCTGCTGTTCGGCCTGGTGGGCACGGTGATCCTCGGATACCTCACCGGCGTCTGGACGTTCACCGACCATCCGATCGGGACCCGCCCGCTGCTCCAGCTCGGCATCCTGCTGGAGATCACCGCGGTGCAGCTGGTCGGGATGGGCCTGCTGGCCGAGCTGATCCTGCACCGCACCAGATCCGCCGACACCGCCTCGCTGGTGACCCGGCGGCTCGGTCTCGGCACCGCCCCGCGGAGCTGGCCGTGACCGGCCCAGGCACGCCCGGCCCGGCCATGACCGGCCGGGGCGGGCGGCGGGTGGTGATGTGGGCGGCGCTGCTGCTGGCCGTCCGGATCATGCTCGGCGTGCTGGGGGCGGCGCGGCAGCTGTCCGACGGCGACCCGATCCGGGCCGGGCTGCGGGCGACCAACCCGACGCTCGACGCGCCGCAGACCGAGCAGATCTACAAGATCATTCTCGTTCTCGGCGTCGGCTACGGGCTGCTCTACGCGGTGCTCTACGGCCTGCTGGCGGTGCAGCTCTACCGCGGCCGGAGCTGGGCGCCGCCGGCCGCGCGGGTGGTCGCCGGGTTGGGGGTGCTGGCCGGGCTGGGTTCGCTCGCCGGCACCGCGCCGTTCGGCCGGCCGCTGGGCGTCGCCCTACTGGTCCTGGACGCCGCCGCGCTGTTGCTGCTCAGCAACCGGCCGGCCCGCCGGCGCCCGGCCGCGGCGCGCGTCCCGGCCGGCCCGCCGGACCCACCCCCGCAGCCGGCAGTCGGCTGACCGGCGCCGGTCAGCGCTCCGCCCCGAGCCGCAGCATCGCGCCGAGCCAGGACCGGCGCAGGCCGACCGCGATGGCGGCCACCACCACCGCCACCAGCAGCACCACCTCCGCGGCGAGCCGGCCGATCGCCGCCCATGGCACCAGCACCTGGACCGCCGGCACCGGCAGCGCGCCCTGCGCGCCGAGCGTCACCAGCGGGCCGACCAGCAGCCCGAGCAGGACGCCGAGGCCGACCCCGGCCAGCACCCCCAGGCCGGCCAGCACCGCGTACTCGGTCCCGACCGCGGCGGCGAGGCCACGCCGGGGCAGGCCGAGGGCGCGCAACTGGGCGAACTCCACCCGGCGTAGCCGGACCGCGACGCTGGCGTGTACGGCCAGCCCCACCGCGACGGACACCGCCGCGGCCAGCACCAGCAACAGCAGCCCGCTCTGCGCGCCGACCCGCAGCGGCGCCTCGGTCAGCTCGCGGACGGCGCCCACCCGGGTGCGGGCGACCCCGCCGACAGCGGCCGCGGCGGCGGCCGCCCACTGCTCGGCCCGGTCCGGCGGGACCGCCGCCCACCACTCGTCCAGCAGCGGCTCGACGTCCCGGGCCGCGGTGAGCGCGCCGGCCAGGGTCGCGTAGTCGGCCAGCGCGGTGTCATCCGCCGGCGCGGTCGGGACGTGCGGCACGATGCCGACCACGACGGCGAGCATCCCGGGGCCGCCGAGCCGGAGCGGGATGCTGTCGCCGACCTTGGCGGCCAGCCGGTCGGCCAGCGCCCGGGGCAGCAGCACCGGCACGGCCGCCGCCGGAGCCGCGCCCAGGAACGGCGTGAACCCGCTGGTCGCGCCGACCAGCGCGAGCGTCGCCACGCTGACGGTGTCGCGCAGCAGCACCCGTCCACCGCTGGTCGGTGCCCCGGGTACGGTCCCGGCGGCGGCGCCGGCCGGAGCGGACCAGGCGAAGCCGGCCGGTACCGGCACCGGGTCCGCGCCGCCCGCCCCGGCCCGCGGGTCGTCCACGGTGAGCGTCAGCGCCCGCGGCTGCAGCGCGCCGACCCGCAGGCCGGTCGTCGGGTCGGTTCCCGGCGGCAGGCCGCTGCCCGGCGCCGGGAAACGGCTGGCGGACCAGTCCACGGTGAGCCCGACGATCCGCAGCGGGCCGGCCGGCGCCCGGCCGGCGAGGGCGGCCAGGTCGACGGTGGCCAGCCGGGCCGGCTCGCCCACCGCCACCGTGCCCAGGTCGGCCGGCACCCGGACCCCGGTCGCGTCCTGCAGCACCAGCCGCACGGTGGCCTGCGGCCAGATCGCGTCCGGCAGCTCCCCGGCCAGCCGCAACCGCAGCCGCAGCCGGGTCGAGCCGGCCGGCAGCGGCACCCCGGCCACCGGCTGCTGGGCGGCGAGCGGGGCCAGCACCCGGGCCGGCGGGCCGCCCAACACGTCGGCCCGGACCGGCAGCGCGGCGCCGATCCGGGCCACGTCCAGGGCGAGCACGGTGACCGGTACGCCGGTGCCGCTCGGGTCGCCGAAGCTGTTGTCCGGGCCGCCGCCCAGCTCGGCCTGCCGGCGGGCCGCCGGGGTGACCAGGCCGGCGCCGGGCACCGCGCCGATCAGGCCGCCCTGCGCCAGCGGCGGCCTGGTCGCGGCCAGCACCCGGGCCTCGGCGCCGGCCTGGAACGCGCCCTGGTCCTGCTGCGAGCGGTACCAGGTGGCCTGGTACGACAACCCGAACGCGCCGACCGCCACGGCGAGGGTGACCAGCAGGACCGACCCGGCGGCCCGGCCCGGCCGGCGGCCCACCTGCCAGCCGGCGAGCGCCCCGGTCGGCCCGCGGCCCCGGACGGCCAGCCGGTCGGCGGCCCGGCCGAGCAGCGGCAGCAGCCGGAGCACCAGCAGCGCGCCGGCCAGCAGGCACAGCCCGGGACCGGCCACCAGCACCGGATCCAGCCGCAACCCGGCACCGGTGCCCAACGGCGACCGGTACCGCCGCAGCTGCCAGTACCCGACCGCCGCGAGCAGGGCCAGCCCCAGGTCGACGCCGCCGTGCTGCAGCGCACCGGCGCGGGCCGGCCGGCCGAGATCCTGCTCGTGCTCGACGAAGGTGCGGCCGCGGCGCAGCGACGGCACCAGCAGCACCGCGGCGAACAGCACCGCCGCGGCCAGCGCCGCCGCCCAGGACTGCGCCGGCAGGCCCGGGTCCCGGTGCACGCCGGCCCGGACGAACGCCGGCGCCCGGGTGATCACTCCGTACCCGGCGCGGGCCAGCAGCGGGGCGGGCAGCGCGGCGACGGCGGCCAGCGCCCCGGCCTCCAGCGCGGCCGGCCCGAGCAGCTGCCGGGTGGACGCGCCGCGGGCGCGCAGTAGTGCCTGCTCACCGGCCCGCCGCTCGGCCAGCAACCGCGCGGTCAGCAGCAGCACCGCGACCGCGAGCAGCAACACCAGCGTGCCGGTGATGGTCAGCAGGCTGCCGGTCACCAACCGCTGCCGCTGCACGGTGCGCAGCGACGCCGGCAGCTGGGTCGCCGCGTAGCCGGACAGCGCGACGTGCGACAGCGCCACGTCGGTGCGGGCCGCCACCGTGCCGGCCCGGGCCCGCAGCGCGGCCAGATCGGCCGGGGCGAGGTCGCGGAAGTCCGGCACCGTCGTCCAGGACGCCTCGCTGGCCGGCACCGTCCCGGCCGCGAAGACGCCCGGCGCGGTGAGCAGCGGCCCGTACAGCGGCGCGACCTGGTACGGGGCACCCGGGATCGGCCAGGCCGGCGCGAACCCGTCCCCGTGCAGGTGGTCGGCCAGCCAGTACCCGCCGCCCGGGTCGGTCACCGCGAACACCCCGACCACCCGGACGGACAACCTCGCGGCCGACTGCGCCTGCGGCACCAGCACCACCCGCCCGACGGTGAGGCCCAGCCCGCGCGCCGCGGCCAGCGGCACCGCCACCTCGACCGGCCCGCCACCGCCCGCTCCCCCGCCCGGCCCGCCACCGCCCGCTCCCCCGCCCGGCCCACCGCCGCCCGCTCCCCCGCCCGGCCCGGTGGCGGGCCAGCGGCCGGTCAGCAGCCGGACGTGGTCCCCGACGCCGTCGTAGTCGCCGAGGTACACCATCGGCGGGTAGTACACGCCGGGCCGCGGGACCTGATGCAGCTGCGAGGCGACCGCGAGCGTGGTCCGCTCCGGCTGCCGGCCGAACGTCTCCGCCCGCACCGCCGCCAGCGCGTCGACCGCGGGTGCCAGCGGCCGGCCGTCGAGGTCGGCGTGTACCTGCAGGCGGACGTCGGCGACCGGGACCCGGCCGAGCGCGACGGGCACCGCGAACCGGTCGATCCCGACGTCGACGGTGGCCATCGTGGCGAGCGTCGCGCAGCCCAGGACGGTGACCAGCGCGGCGACGGCGACGACCGCACGCTGCGCGGCGGCCCGCTGGACCGCGAGCCGGATCGCCGCCACGCACCCTCCCCTGCCGTGGCCCACACCGTATGAGAGCGCTCTCACGCAGACAAGGCCCGGCGGTCCGCAGCTGGCTGGCGGCCGACTACCCGGGAGCGCCGCACCACTGGTCGAGTGCGGCCCGGGCGGCGGTGTCCCGGGCGGCGGGGTCGGTGGCGTCGGTGGCCCAGGCGGCATAGCCGTCCGGGCGGACCAGCGCCAACCGCGGCGCCACGACCGGGGTGCTGGCGGTGTCGACCCGGTCGGCCCACCGGCCGGCCGAGGCAGGCGGCCCGCCGTCAGCGGACACCAAGCTGGAACCGGCCGCTGCGCAGCGCTTCGTACAGCCGGGTCGGCGCACCGGGCCGCGCCGGACCGGTGAGCTGGAGATCGGGAACCCGTCGGCCGGCCGCCCGGTGCGCGCCAGGGCCGGCCGGGTAGGCGATGTCGAGCCCGGCGATACGCCGGGCCGCGGCGTCGGTCACCGGGCCGACGGTGGTCACGGCGGTGCCCAACAGCCGCCGGACGCCACGCAGCGGTGCCGCACGCACGGTGGCCGCGCGCAGCAGGCCGGCCGACAGCCGCAGCACCTGCTGGCCGGCCGGATGGCGCTCGGCGTGGTAGCTGTCCAGCAGCGGGTCGCCGACCCGGCCGGTGGCGGCGAGGGCGAGCTTCCAGCTCAGGTTGGCCGCGTCCTGCAGGCCGGCGTTCATGCCCTGCCCGCCGGCGGGCGAGTGCACGTGGGCGGCGTCGCCGGCCAGGAACGCCCGGCCGACCCGGTAGCGGGGCGCCTGCCGCTCGTCGTTGTGGAACCGCGACATCCACCGCGGGTCGTGCATGCCGTGGTCGGTACCGAGCACGGTCCGGGTGACCTCGCGGATATCGTCCAGCTCGACCGGAGCCGTGTCGGGCAGCTGCTCACCCTGCCGGAACGCGATCACCCGGTACCAGCCGTCGCCGAACGGGACCATGAACGCGAAGCCGTTGGCGGTGGCGTTGACCGAGAACACGTCCGCCGGCGGCTCGGCCAGCCGTACGTCCGCGAGCATCACCGACTGTCCCAGCGACCGGCCGGGGAAGGACTCACCGATCGCGTCGCGCACGGTGCTGCGCACGCCGTCGGCGCCGACCAGGTAGCCGGCCCGGCAGGTGTGCGTCCCGCCGGTATCGCGGACCTCGACCTGCACCCCGGCCCGGTCCTGGCGCACGCCGACGACCTCGGCGCCGCCGACCAGCTCGGCGCCGCCCGCGGCGGCCCGGCCGCGCAGCAGCCGCTCGGTCTGGTACTGCGGCGTGACCAGCAGGAACGGGAACCTGCTCGGCAGCCCGGACAGGTCCACGCTGAACCGCCCGAACAGCCGCAGCGAGTCGACCACCTGCCCGGTGCCGATCAGCTCGTCGGCCAGGCCGCGGGCGTCGAGCAGCTCCAGCGTCCGGGCGTGCACGGCGAACGCGCGGGTCAGCCGGGACTCCTCGCGGCGGCGCTCCAGCAGGGTCGTGCGCAGGCCGGCCGCCGCGAGATCGCCGGCGACCAGCAGCCCGGTCGGCCCCGCCCCTACCACGATCACATCGGCGGTGTCGGCGGCCATCTGCGCCTCCCTGCAACCCCGGTACCACCCGCCGACCTACCCGATCCTGGCCCGGCCAACCGCCGTCCGGACATCGGCCGGACGTCAGCCGGTGCGGTGCGCCAGCCGCGGCTCGATGTAGTGGCTGGACGACAGGCTGGGCAGCTGGAACAGGTCGGCGCCGGTGGTGGAACCGGCCTTGTCCACCAGCGACCGCATGTAGCTGAGCAGCCCGTCCATCAGCCGGTTGACGTCGCGCTGCGGCCGGACCACCAGGCGGACGAACTGGCTGGTCATCCCGAGCTTGTTGCCGCACTCGCGGATGAAGACCTGGTGCTCGCCGAGCAGGTGGTCGCGCAGCTCCCGACCGTCCCATCCGGGCGGCAGCTTGACCAGGACGAAGTTCGCCTGGGACGGGTAGACGGTCATGCCCGGGATACGGCTGAGCGCGTCGGACAGGTCGTTGCGGTCGCGGGCCAGCAGCCGCAGGCTCTGCCGGTAGGCGCCCTCGTGGTCGCCGATCATGAAGACGATTGCCTCGGCCAGCGAGTTGAGGTTCCACTTCGGCAGCGCCTTGCCGATCTTCCCGGCCAGCGCCGGGTTGGCCAGCAGGTAGCCGAACCGGATCCCGTGCAGGCCGAAGTTCTTGCCCAGGCTCTTGAGCACCACCACGTTCGGCCGGATCGTCGCCTCGTCGCCGACCGAGGTCTGCCGCTCGACGTCCACGAAGTCGATGAACGACTCGTCCACGACGACCAGGTCCAGGTCGGACAGCGCGTCCATGAACCGGAGCACCTCGCGGCGCGGCACGTAGTTGCCGTCCGGGTTGTTCGCGTTGCACAGCACCGCCACCCGGGACCCGCGGGACCGGATGAACCGCAGGTAGGCGTCCATGTCCAGGACGTACTGGTCGCGTTCCTGCAGCGGGAACATGTCGACCCGCTTGCCGGTCTCCAGCGGCTGGTCGGTCCACCGGCCGAACGTCGGGATCGGTACCGCGACGCTCTCCTTGATCAGCAGGTGGTCGATCCAGGTGATCAGCTCGGTGGAGCCGTTGGCCATCGCCACGGTCTGCCGGTGCAGCCCGAGGGTGTGCGCGAGCCGGTCGGTGATCGTGCCGGAGTCGCTCGGGTAGTACTTCAGGATCGTCTCGATGTTGGCCGCGATCGCCGCGAACATCTCCGGGGTCGGGAAGTACGGGTTACACGGGATGCAGAAGTCGATCAGATCCGACGTGTCGCCGCCCATGTTCCTGGCGAGGGCGAAGTAGGACGGGCTGTGGGCCGCCTGCCGCAGCAGGCTCGGGTCCACCTCAGCGTGTCGCAACGCTTCTCCTCTCAGCGTGGCTCCCCTTGGTGGGAACCACCTCCTTCCCCCACCACGCCCGCCCGGCACCGGCCGGACGCGCACCCGTCAGCTCCGCCCCGGACCGGGCGGTCGTGTCATCAGGTGTCACCAGGCACTCGACGCGGGCGCCGGCACCGGCCGCTGGTCAGTGCTCACCTTGTCGCCGAGCAGCGCGGCCAGTTCGGCGCCGTCGTAGCGGTCGGCGATGTGGTCCAGCAGTGCCGCGCAGGCGGCGATCTCGGCCCGGACCGCGGCCAGGTCGTCCAGCCGCACCGCGTTCACCAGCCGGCCGATGTCCTCGGCCAGGAACGGGAGGCAGTCCCAGATCGGGCGGCGGTCCAGCCCGCGCGCCTGGCAGGCGGTGCGGGCGGCGGTGCGTAGGTCGCTGGGCGGGGCGTCGGCGGCGCCCGGGGTACTCACCGCGGCTCCCGCGGCTCCCACTGGCCACCGCATGGCGCGGCGACCCCGTTCAGGCAGGCGACTGCCATCGTGCGGGTCATCTTCGACCTCCTCCACCGGACCCGGCGGCGGTACCGGATCAAGCGGAGACGGACACGGCGCACACCCAAGAGCGGTTCAACTACCGCCCACAGTTCCCCCATTGGTGCGACCCACCACAGGACGCCCAGTCCATGTGCACGCAAATCAGACAGATAGGCCTTGCCCCGGTCGGCGCGGGCACCACGGGTAACCGCCGATCCGCCACACCGGCCACCGGTCGGGCGAACCACCGGCAACCACCCGTAAACACGCAGGGTAATGATCTGCTACGGTCCGTGCGGTTCAGTCGGGGGCGTTAGCCCAGGTGGCGCAAACGGGGCGGACATGAACATGACAAGTGTCGAGGGCGGCGCGCTTCGGCGGCGCTGCCTGCGGGGTGTGGCGATGGTGCTGGCAGTATCGATCCCACTGCTGGTGGGCGCGGGCCGGGCCACGGCCGCCCCGGGCGATCCGGTCGCGGTCAACGACAGTTACAACACCGACGAGGACGTCGTGCTGACCGTTACCGCGATCGGCGTGCTCACCAACGACACCCCGTCCGGCGGCGGGCTCACGGCAGATAAGGTCACCGATCCGACGCACGGGGCGCTGTCGTTCAGCGACGACGGCGCGTTCACGTACACCCCGGGCGCCAACTACTACGGCACCGACTCGTTCACCTACCGGGCCTACGACGGGGAGGTCTACAGCCCCAACGCCACGGTGACGATCACCATCGACTCCGTCAACGACGCCCCGCTGGCCGTCGCCGACCTCTACACGACCGCCGAGGACACCCTGCTGACGGTCCCGGCGGACGGCGTGCTGGACAACGACACCGACGTCGAGGACGACCCGATCACCGCGGCGGTGGCCACCGACCCGCCGCACGGGTCGCTGACGCTGGACGCGGACGGCTCGTTCGCCTACACCCCGGACCCCAACTTCAACGGGCCGGACTCGTTCACCTACGAGGCCAGCGACGACAACGACGGGACCAGCGAACCGGTGGTGGTGGCGCTGACGGTGACCGCGGTCAACGACGCGCCCGTCGCCACGGCCGACGCGTTCACCATGGACGAGGACACCGAACTGTCCGTGCCGGCGCCCGGGCTGCTCGACGGCGACCTCGACGTCGATGGTGACGACCTCGAGGTCGACGGCGGGACCGACCCCGCGCACGGCACGCTGGAACCGAACCCGGACGGCTCGTTCGTCTACACCCCGGACGCCGACTACAACGGCACCGACACGTTCACCTACACGGTCAGCGACGGCGAGGCGACCAGTGCACCGGTGACGGTGACGATCACGATCCGGCCGGTGGCCGAGCCCGTGACCGCGCCGCCCACCCATGTCGTGGTGAACGCCGGCGGCACGGTCGCGGTCAACATCCCCGGTGTCGTCGACAACCCGAGCGACCTGGCCCTCACCATGGTCAGCCACACCGACGGCGCCCACGGCACGGTCGCCTGCACCGGCCTGGTCTGCCGGTACACCGCGGATGCCGACTTCAGCGGGCTCGACAGCTGGACCTACACGATCCGCACCGCGCTGGGCGACCTGGTGACCGGCACGGTGACCGTGACCGTGCTGGCCGGCGCGGCCAGCACGCTGCCGAACACGGCCACGCTGCCGAACACCGGGGCTGACACCACGCCGATGCTGCGACTGGGTCTGCTGCTGGTCATCACCGGCACCGCGGTGCTGGCCGTGCCCGCGGTGATCCGCCGCCGGCGCCTGCGCCCGGTCATGTAGCGGCTGGTTCGGTAGCACCGGGTACACACCGGCACGGGCCGGGCAAGCGCCTCGTACCGGCGCCTGCCTGGCCCGTCGGTGTCCGGTCAGGCCGTCTGCGGCCAGGCCGGCTGCGGTCAGGCCGTCTTCGGGGCCGAGCCGACGCTGAACACGGTGCCGAACGGGTCCTTGACCTCGGCCAGCCGGCCGTAGATGAAATCGGCCGGGTCGGCCGCGGTGCCGCCGGCCGCGATGGCCGCCGCGGCGGCGGCGTCGGCGTCGTTCACCAGGAACAGGGTGCCCCAGCGGGAGGTGGCGGCCGCCGGCTCGCCGAGGATCCCGCCGATCTCGTGCCCGTCCGGGCGGCGCAGGAAGGTGAAGTCGAGCTCGGGCGTCTTCGGGTCGGCATCCAGGGTGAAGTCGAAGACCGCGGCGTAGAACTCGCGGGCCGGCCCCGGCGTCGGCGTGACCAGGTCGTTGCGGAGCAGCGAGTTGGGCTCGTTCACGATCTCGGCGCCGGCGAACGAGTAGGCCTGCCAGAGCCCGAACTGGGCCCCGGTCGGGTCGGTCGCCAGCGCCAGCCGCCCCTGCTCCGGGATGTCCATCGGCTCCTGCACGACCGCGCCGCCGGCGTCCGCGATCCGCTTGGCGGTGCCGTCGCAGTCGTCGGTGGCGAAGTACATGTTCCACCAGAAGTCGGTCGCGCCCTGGTCGGCGTTCGGGGCCAGCGCCGCGACCCGCTTCCCGTCCAGCAGGCACATCGTGTAATGCCCGACTTCTGCCGGCCCGACCTCGAACGTCCAGCCCAGCACCGCACCGTAGAAGGCCATCGCCTTCTCCAGGTCGGGGATGCCGAGGTCGATCCAGACCGGGGTGCCGTTCGGCTGCGGAGTTGTAACGTGAACCATCGCCTGCTCCTTGGTGTCGTTGAACGATCACCCCGCACGCTAGCCACCGCCTACGACAGTTCCGGCCGGCGGGCCCGCCGCGGCGTTGTGTGCCCGGCGGTGCGCCGCGACGGTGCTGCCGGCGGGAGGAGGATCAGCCATGGCTCAGCTCCGGCAGGCCGCCAGGTTCGCCACCGGCCTCTACCGGGAGCGGCTCGCCGTGGCCCGCGCCGGCTACGTCCGCCGCGACCTGATGGCGCTGCTGCAACTGCGACCGGGCCGGGACGATCCGTACGCGATCTACGCGCGGATGCGGCGGGCCGGCACCGTGCTGCCGACCCGGCTGGGCAACTGGGTGACCCCCAGCCACCGGCTCTGCAACATGGTGCTGCGGGACCGGCGGTTCGGCGTCCGGCCGGCCGACGCCCCGCCCCCGTCCGCCGCGGACTTCGAGCTCTCCTTCCTGGAGCTGAACCCGCCGGACCACACCCGGCTGCGCCGGCTGGCCCAGCCGGCGTTCAGCCCCAGGCAGATGACCGGCTACCGGCCCCGCATCGAGGCGACCGCGCAGCGGCTGCTGGACCGCGCCGCGGCCGCCGGCCGGTTCGACCTGGTGCCGGCGCTGGCCGCGCCGCTGCCGATCGCGGTCATCACCGACCTGCTCGGCGTCCCCAACGACCGGGCGGACGACTTCGCCCGCTGGGGCGCCGACATCGGCAGCGCGATCAGCGGGATCCGGTCGCTGGCGCACGCGGCCCGGCTGCAGAAGGCGAACGCCGAACTCGCGGCGCTGTTCGGTGGTCTCTTCGAGCTGCGCCGCCGGGAACCGGAGGACGACCTGGTCAGCCAACTGGTCGCCGCCGAGGGCGAGCAGATCCGGCCGGACGAGATGCTGTCGATGTGCGTGCTGCTGCTGGTGGCCGGCTTCGAGACCACGGTCAACCTGATCGGCAACGCCGTGACCGCCCTGCTCGACCACCCGGACCAGTGGGACGCGCTGTGCGCCGACCCGGCCGGCCTGGCCGACCGGGCGATCGAGGAGACGCTGCGCTACGACCCACCGGTGCAGCGGACCGCCCGGATCGCGCTGCAGCCGGTGGACCTCGACGGCACCCCGGTCCGTAAGGGCCAGGCCGTGGTGACGCTGCTCGGCGCGGCCAACCGGGACCCGGCGGCGCACCCCGATCCGGACCGGTTCGACATCGGCCGCACCCAGACCGCCGACCATCTCGCCTTCTCCAGCGGCATCCACTACTGCGTCGGCGCGCCGCTGGCCCGGCTGGAGGCCACGATCGCGCTGCGCGCGCTGGCCGAACGCATGCCCGGGCTGCGCCGCGACGGCACCGTGCGGCGGCGCAGCTCCAACATCATCCGCGGCCCCATCCGGCTCCCGCTGCGCGACACCACCCCGACCCGGGCCGCCGGCGTCACCGCGCGCTGACCCCGGTCACCGCGGCCCGCCGTGGTCGAAGAAACCGCGACCGGTCTTGCGGCCCAGATCGCCGGCGCGCACCTTGTCCAGCAGCAGCTCGCAGGGCCGGTAGCCCTCGTCGCCGGTGCGGTCGAGCAGCACCCGCAGCGAGTCGGCGACGTTGTCCAGCCCGATGATGTCGGCGGTGCCGAGCGGGCCGGTGCGGTGCCCGAGGCAACCGGTGAACAGCTGGTCCACGGCCTCGGCGGTGGCGATGCCCTGCTGCACCAGCCGGGCCGCCTCGTTGATCATCCGTTGCAGGATGCGGTTGACCACGAACCCCGGGCCGTCGCCGACCAGCACCGGCGTACGGCCGAAGGCGCCGAGCAGCCCGGTCGCGGCGGCCACCGCCGCGGCGCCGGTCCGCGGGCCGCGGATCACCTCCACCGTGGTGATCAGGTAGGGCGGGTTCATGAAGTGGATGCCGAGGAAGTCCGCCGGGTGGGCCACCGCGCCGGCCAGCTCGTCGATCGGGATCGCCGAGGTGTTCGAGGCGACCAGCGTGCCGGCGCCGACCAGGCCGGTCACCGCGGCCAGCACGGTGGCCTTCAGTTCGGGCAGCTCGGTGACCGCCTCGACCACCGTGCTGACCGGCCCGAGGTCGCCGAGGTCGGTCGTGGTCAGCAGCTGCGCCGGGGTGGTGTCGCGGGGCAGCGCGCCCATCAGCGTGGCCAGCCGCAGCTGCTGGGCCACCTGGCCCCGGGCCGCCGCCAGCTTCTCCGCGGCGACGTCGACCAGCACGGTCGGGACGCCCCAGCCGGTGGCCAGGGTGGCGATGCCGGTGCCCATCACGCCGGCGCCGATCACGGCGAGCCGGGCCACCGGCTCCGCGGCCGGGGCGGTCGCCGGCGCGCCGGCCGGCCCGGCGATCTCGAAGTCGTTCGACACGTGGACGGTTCCTCCCGACGTCAGCGGCTGCCGCGGGCGAAGTAGATCAGCCCACGCCGCCGCCACCGCGGCCGGTACCGGACCGATCAACCGTCCATTGTGGATGGATGCGGAGCGGGGGTGCCGCCCGGTGGGCGGCACCCCCGCCGGTGCTACGGGTTGACGGTGATGGTGAAGGTGGACGTGGTGTTCTTGATGTTCTGCGAGTTGTTGCTCAGCACCAGGTGGTTGAAGGTCACCGAGCCGACCGCCGGGCCCTGGCCGGGCTCGGCGGACTCGTTGGCCCAGAGGCCAAACCCGGACTTCGCGTCGAACGCGTCACCGCTGCGCTGCGCCCCGGTGATGGTGATGTTGGTGAAGACGGTGTCGGCCACCGGGAACTGCGGCTGGCTGCCGACGTAGTTGGTCTGGAACATGATGCCGTGGTAGGTCGGGTCGACGATGTCGACGTTGCTGACCCGGATGCCCTGGTACACCTTCGACGCCGAGAAGCACCAGATCGCCGGGAAGGTCTGCGCTCCCCAGAAGTGCCCGCCGGCCCGCACGATCGAGATGTTGTCGAACGTGGTCTGCGGGCTGGCGCCGAAGCCGGTCATCGGGATGCCGAAGTCGAGCGAGCTGATCGTGATGCCCGAGTAGACCAGCATGTCGGCGATGTAGATGTTGCGGAAGGTGTTGGCGAAGCCGCCGTAGACGGCCAGCCCGGCGGCCCGCCAGGTCAGCGTCGCGGACAGGTTCTCGTACACGTTGTCGCGCTGGTCGCCACCGCCGGCATCGGTGGCCGCGAACAGCGCGAAGCTGTCGTCCCCGGTGGACCGCGCGTCGATGTTGGTGACCAGGTTGCCGCTGCTGCCGTTGGTCATGTTGATGCCGTCGGCGAACGTGTCCCGGATCCGGGAGTTCCGGATGATGGTCCGGTCCGTGTTGGTGCCCCAGTACATGCAGATCATGTGCTCGACCCAGATGTTGTCGATCAGCATGTCGGTGGTGTTCTGGAAGTCGAACACCTTGCCCGGCCCGTCGATGCGCGAGGTGTAGTTGCCGAAGTAGGCGAAGTTCGCGAACGTCGAGCCGCTCGCCGCCGGGTCGGCCCGGAACCCGACGTCCGTGCCGTCCTGCCCGGACGGCGCGAGGAACCGGGTGAACCAGGGCCCGGCGCCGATCACCTTGATCGGCCGGCCGAAGAGCTGGAACTTGTTGCTGGTCTGGTAGTCACCGGGCGGCAGGTAGACGCCGAGCATCGTGGTGTTCTGCCGGGCCGTGTCCAGCGCGTTCTGCACGTCCTGCTGGCCGAAGCCGGTGGGCACCACGTAGTGCGCCGGGTCCGGGTTGGCGACCTGCGTCGCCTGTTCGGTGTTGATGAAGTCGATCGCGTACTGCGAGCCGTTGGCGGCGTCCTTCTGCAGCCGGATCCGGTGGCCGGCCTGGACGGTCGTGCCGAGCAGCAGGTTGGCCTCGTCGTAGATGTGCCGCTGCCCGCCCGACCCCGGCGAGTTGTTCGGCGTCACCTCCGACCCGTACAGCCAGGCGTAGTGCGAGGTGAGCGTGATCGGCCGCAGGAACGTGCCGTCGACGTAGACGTTCAGCGTCGCGGTGTTGCCGCCGCCGCCCGGCGCGTCCGGGATGGAGAACCGGGTCACCAGCGTGTTGGTGGCCGCCCGGGTGGTGAACTCGACGAACGCGCCGTTCGTGTTCAGCGTGACCGCACGCCGGCCGGACGCCTCGCCGGCCAGATCGCCGACTGTCCTGTTCGGACCGACGATCGCCGCGCCGCCGCCGACCACACCGTCCTCGGCCTCGTACATGTCGTACGGCATGTTCGCGCCGCGGCCGACGAACAGCGGCTTCTCGGCGGTGTTGTTGGCGACCTTCACCGGTAGCTCGTTGGCGTCGGTGGCCAGCACCACCCGGACCGTGTAGCGCCCGTTCGCCGCGGTCCACGGCCCCAGGGTGACCGGCGCGGTGGTCGCGCCGACCCCGATGGTGCCGGTGACCGACCCGGTCAGCGTCGCCACCGCGCTGCCCGATCCATTGAGGACGGTCAGCGTGACGCCGTGCGCGCCGGCGGCCGAGGCCACCGTGCCCTGGTTCCTGATCGCGACCGTGAAGGTCACCGGGTTGCCGTTCTGCGGCGTGCCCGGGCTCCACCCGATCGACGCCGGGACCAGGTCGGAACTGGCGACCGGGGTGACCACCAGCGCGGTCGGGTTGGTGAAGCTGTTGTTGGCGTCGCTCAGCTCGATGACGCTGTTCGCCTCGTCCACCGTAGCGCGCAGCTGGTAGCTGCCGGCGTCCCGCGGGCCGATGTTCGCGGTGACCGTGGTCGATGCGCCGGCGGCCAGACCGCCGACCGGGGCGGTGCCGGCGAGCGTGCTGCCCAGGTAGAAGTTGAGGTTCGTGCCGCCGGACGCGGCGGTGCCGGCGTTGCGGACCGTGCCGGACAGCGTGATCGCCGTGGTCTCCACCGGCGCGGCGGGCGCGGCGGTGACGGCGGTGACGGTCAGGTCCGGGTTCGGCGAGGGCGTGCCGAACACCTGGAACTCGGCGACCTGCCCGCCGGGGGCGCCGGAGTTCGAGGTGAACCGCAACTGGACGCCGGCGGCGGTCGCCGTGACCGGGATCGCCACGGTGTTGCCGGAGCCGGGGTTGAACGTGTAGGTCGCCGCCGCGGCGATGTTGTTGAACGCGGTGCCGGCCTGGTCGCGCCCGAGCACCTGGACGGTCTGGGTCCGGGGGCCCCAGATCGGGTCCGGGTTGAGCTTGAGCACCACCTGGCTGAGCGCCGCGTTCGCGCCCAGGTCGACGCTCAGCGTCTGCGGGAAGCCCGGCCCCTCCCAGTACGTCGTCAGGCTGCCGTCGTTGGCGTTCGCCGCGACGAAGTTCTGGGTCACCCCGGACGCGGTGATCGGCTTGTTCAGCGCGAGGTTCGAGCCGGGTGGCGGTGGCGGTGGCGGGTCTGTCGTCCCGGTGCCGTACACCTCGAACTCGGACGCCTGCGCGGCCGGCCAGGTGGTGTTGGCGGTGATGTTCACCCGGACGAACCGGGTGCCGCGGACGGCGAAGTCGATCACGACCCGGTTCGAGTTGGCCGGGGTGAACGCGTAGCCGGCGGAGCCGACGATCGAGGTGAAGCTGCCGCCGTCGGTGCTGCCCTGCACGGACAGCGTCTGGGTGCGCGCCTCCCAGCTCGTCGGCAGGGCCAGCGCGACCTGGTTGACCTGGGTGTTCGCGCCAAGGTCAACCTGGATCCACTGCGGGAACACGTTGTTCGTGCTCTCCCAGTAGCTGGCCTGGTTGCCGTCGTTGGCGTTGCCGGTCCCGAACGGGCCGTTGCTGCTGCTGGCGCTGACCGCCTTCCCCAGAGCGAGGTTCGGGCCGGCCGCCGCGGCCGGGGTCACCGGCCCGGCGAGGGCGATCAGGCCGGTCGTGAGCAGGCTGGCCGCGCTGGTGGCGACCACGAACCTGCTGGTCATGAACCGGACGGATGGTCGAAGGGTGCCGTGTCTCGGCTTCATCGCGTTCCTCTCCGCTGGAACGGACTGGGCGAACACGTCACGATCTCGAAGTTGCACCTCCGAGACGGCAATCAGGCAGCGTGATGTCGCGATTTTGCGTGACGTTGCTTGAAGATTGCAGGCCAAACAACCCGCGTCAATAAGTCGACCGGGTTACGGCACCTTTCCGTCTCGTAGCGCAGAGCAGCGAGGGTCAGCCTGGGTGCCACCGCACACGCGGGATGCTCAGAGGGTCCGCACCCGCACCTCGAACACCGGCGACCCCGGCAGCGGGTTCCGCTTCGACCCGACGACCTGCCACCCCCACCGGTCGTACGCTGCCCGCGCGGGATCGGCGGCCGGCAGGACCGTGAGCGTGGCCCGCTCCTCGCTCCGCCCGTCGACCAGAAGGTCATGCAGGCGTTGTCCGACGTGCTGTCGCCGCCACGGTGCGCGCACCAGCAGTTCCACCACCGCCAGCGTCCGGCCCGGCCACTCCCGCGTCACGTCCTCCGGCAGCGGTTCCACCAGGTTCTGCCACCACGGGGTTGACGGCCGCAGGGTCCCCCGAACGTGAAGCCCACCAGCTCGCCGTCCACCCGCGCCGTGACGAGCGCGAAGCCGGGCACCCGCCGCTGCCCGGCGAACCGCTCCCGGAACAACGCCGCGTGCTCCTCGCCCCACCCGTACGGCGGCTCGGCATAGACCTCGCGGTACAGCCCGGTCAGCTCGTCCACGATGGCGGCGGCCTGGTCGCAATCGAGCCGCTCGAACGACACGGCCGTCCGCGGGTCAGCTGTCATATCGCCGCTGTAGTTCCCGCCGTGGCGCGGCCCTGCGGACGTGATCGCGCAGCCGGTCCCGGAACTGGCATACGTCCGGGTGGGCCGGGTGACGGGCCGCAAGCTCGGCGTCGAAGCGGATCAGCCACTCGACCACCAGGGCGGACCGGGTGCACTCGGCCACGTGAGGGAACGCGTCCCTCTACTTCCGACCTCGCGTTCGTACTGCCGCTGCCGCCGCTCGAACTCGGCCGCGCCGCCGCCGGACGACCGTGCCAATGCCACCACCCCGAACGTGTGCTCGCGCTTCGTAACGCGCCGAACACTACCGGCCGGATGGATCAAATCGAACACAGATCAGTCGATCAAGGCGCTAACTGGCGGGCCGCCGGGTCGGCGCGGTGGGGTCAGTGCACGGCGCGCAGGATGCGGGTGGCGTTGACCCGGGTGACCGACATCCCGGCTTCGAGGCTGGCCATCATCCGGTCGCCCTTCAGCCGGCCGTAGGCGAGCAGGTCCACGTTGGCCAGGCTGTACTCCGGCCAGGTATGGACGCTCAGGTGGGACGCCGACAGCAGCAGGATCGCCGTGACCGCGCCGTTGGGAAAGGTGTGCGACGCCTCCCCCAGGATGGTCGCCTCGCCCTCGCGGGCGGCCGTCCGCATCAGCGCCAGCAGCCGGTCCTTGTCGGTGAGCAGCGCGCTGTCGCTCACCCACACGTCCACGATGTAGGAACACAGGTCGTCGACGATCAGGTCCGCAGCGTCGAGCTCGGCAGCCATCGTCCTCCTCGTCGGTCCGGTCGCCGCCACGGCGATCTCGGTGAACTCCGGCGCAACGATACGGAGCCGGGTCCGGCCCTCCGGTGGCGCGCCCGGCGGGGCCGACCCGGCGGCCCCGCGGCGGGCGGGTTGACCGGGATTATGCAGATCACCCGGTGCCGGGGCGTATCGCTTGCCTTGGTGCTGGCGGGCTGCCTACGGTGCCGCCAGCCGCCTGACGTGCGGCTGGTGCGCAGAAGGGCGGGCATGGGGTCATCTCTCGAGTCGGCGACGCTGGTACACCCCGCCTCGTACGCGCAGCGCCAACTCTGGTTCCTGGAGCAGCTCGACCCTGGGCAGCCGGCCTACCACATCAACGTCGCGGTCGAGCTGCGGGCCGACGCCACGCCCGACTCGGTGCGGCGGACGCTGGCCGAGCTGATCGACCGGCACGAGAGCCTGCGCACCGTCTTCGTCGAGCGGGACGGGGCGCCGATGCAGGTCGTGCTGCCGTCCGTCGAGGTCGAGCTGGCGGTGACCGACCTGCGCGGCCAGACCGCCGCGGCGGCCGGGCCGGCGGCCGACCGCTGCCGGCAGCAGGCCGCCGGCACGCCGTTCGACCTGGCCGCGGGCCCGCTGCTGCGGGCGCACCTGCTCCGGCACGCCGACCGGACCGAGCTGGTACTGATCGTGCACCACCTGGTCGCCGACGCCTGGTCGATCCGGGTGCTGCTGCGCGAGTTCGGGCCCATCCACGACGCGGTGCTCCACGGCCGGCCCTCGCCGCTGCCGGAGCTGCCCATCCAGTACGCCGACTACGCCGCCTGGCAGGCCAGCCGGACGGACGGGCCGGAGGGCGCCGCGGCGCTGGCGTACTGGCGGGCCCAGCTGGCCGAGCTGCCGACCCTGGACCTGCCGACCGACTTCCCCCGGCCGGCCGCGCCCGGCCTGCGCGGCGGGGCGGCCGAGGTATCGCTGCCGGGCAGCGTCGCCACCGCGCTGGCCGAGCTCGGCCGGCGGCACGGCGCGACGCTGTTCATGACCGTCCTCGCCGGCTACGCGGCGCTGCTGCACCGGTACTCGGGGCAGCGCGAGGTGGTGGTCGGCAGCCCGGTCGCCGGCCGCGACGTCGCCGACCTCGAGCAGGTCGTCGGCCTGTTCGTGAACCGGCTGGTGCTGCGGCTGGACCTCGGCGGCAACCCCACGTTCACCGAGCTGCTCGGCCGGGTGCGGCGGGTCTGCCTCGACGCGTACGCCCACCAGCAGGCGCCGTTCGAGCGGCTGGTGGAGGAGCTGGCGCCGGTCCGGGACGCCGGCCGCGCCCCGCTGTTCCAGGTCGGCTTCAACCTGCTGCCACAGATGGACGACGGGATGGCGGCCGGGGCCGGTGACGGCCACCAGTTCCGCAACGGGACCGTCCGGCACGACCTCAACCTGGACGTCGCGCCGGACGCGGCCGGCCTGACCTGCCTGCTGGAGTACCGCGACGACCTGTTCCGGCCGGAGACCGCCGCCCGGATGGCCGCCGCGCTGGGCCGGATCCTCACCGTGGCCGCGACCGGGCCGGACACCCGGATCGGCGCGCTGCCGCTGCACACCGCCGGCGAGCGGCGCGAGCTGACCCGGCCGGCCGGCCCGCCGGCGGGCACCGGGTGTCTACATCAGACGGTCGCCGGCCTGGCCGGCCGGATCCCGGACGCACCGGCCGTGGTCGGCGCGGACGGCGAGCTGTGCTACGCCGCGCTGCACGACCGGGCGATCGCGCTGGCCCGGCGGCTGGCCGGGCACGGCGTGCGGCGGGGCGACGTGGTCGGCGTCTGCCTCGAGCCGTCGGCGGCCCTGGTGGTCGCGATGCTGGGCACGCTGCACGCCGGCGCCGGCTACCTCCCGCTGGACCCCGCCGCCCCGCCGGCCCGGCGCGGGTTCCAGCTCGCCGACGCGGGTGTCCGGCTCGTGCTCACCGCCGCCGACCCGCCGCCGCTGCCGCCCGGCGTCACCACCCTCCCGGTCCACATCGGACAGTCCGATGTGGACGGTCACCCGGCCGGGGTGGCTGACCCACTGCCGGTGGTCACGCCGGGCGATCTCGCGTACGTCATCTACACGTCGGGCTCCACCGGGCGGCCGAAGGGGGTGGCCGTCGAGCACCGGCAGCTGTCGGCGTACGCGGGCGCGATCACGGCGCGGGTCGGGTTCGCCGACGGTGACGTGTCGGCGATGCTGCAGCCGCCGACGTTCGACTCGTCCGTCACGATGCTGGCCGGGGCGCTGACCAGCGGCGGGTGTCTGCGGCTGGTCGACCCGGCGACCGCGCGCGACCCGGGCGCGGTCGCGGCGCTGTTCCGGGCCCACCCGGCCGACCATCTCAAGATCACCCCGTCGCACCTGGCCGCGCTGCGGGCCGGCACCGACCCGGCCGCCGTGCTGCCCCGCCGGGCGCTGATCCTGGGCGGCGAGGCGGCACCGCCGGAGCTGGTGCTGGAGCTGGTCGAGCACGCCGGCTGCGCGGTGCACAACCACTACGGGCCGACCGAGACGACGGTCGGCGTGCTCAGCGGGCAGGTCGAACGCGGGTCGCTCACCAGTACCGGCATCGCGCCGCTCGGCCGGCCGCTCGCCGGCGTCGGCGCCTACCTGCTGGACCGGTACCTGGAGCCGGTGCCGATCGGGGTGCCCGGCGAGATCTACCTGGGCGGTCACACCGTCACCCGCGGCTACCTCGGCCGGCCGGGGCTGACCGCGGCGGCCTTCCGGCCCGACCCGTTCAGCACCGAGCCGGGCAGCCGGATGTACCGGACCGGCGACCGCGCGCGCCGGCTGCCGGACGGCCGGATCGAGTACCTCGGCCGGGTCGACGACCAGGTCAAGATCCGCGGGGTCCGGGTCGAGCCGGCCGAGGTGGCGGCGGTGCTGGCCGAGCATCCCGACGTCGCGTCGGCCGCGGTGGTGGCCCGCGCCGGGCCGGGCGGGGACCGGCTGGTCGGCTACGTCACGGCCCGGGCCGGCGCCCTGCTGTCGGCCGATGACCTGCGGGCGCAGGCGCGGCGGCTGCTGCCCGAACAGCTGGTGCCGGCGGCGGTGGTCGTGCTGGACGCGCTGCCGCTGACCGCGCACGGCAAGGTGGACCGGGCCGCGCTGCCCGATCCCGCCCCGGCGCCACGGCCCACCCCGACCGCGCCGCGGACACCGGCCGAGGAGGCGCTCGCCGCCGTCTGGCGGGACGTGCTGGGCGTCACCGGGGTCTCGGTCGACGACAACTTCTTCGATCTCGGCGGCGACTCGATCCTGAGCATCCTGGTGGTGGCCCGGGCCCGGGAGGCGGGCTACGCGCTGACCGTCCGGCAGGTGTTCGCGCACCAGACCATCGCCGCCGCGGCGGCCGTCGCGGTCCCGGTCGGCGGCGGAGCGGGCCCCGCGGCCGGCGGGGAGCCGGGGCCGGCGCCGCTGACCCCGAACCAGGCCGCGTTCCTGGCCCGGGCCGCCGCACCGGACCGGTTCACCCAGGGCCTCTGGGTCGGCCTGGCCGCCGAGGTCGACCTGCCGACCCTGCGCCGGGCGCTGGACGCGCTGGTCACCCAGCACGACGCGCTGCGACTGCGGGTGCGGCGCACGGCCGGCGGCTGGCAGCAGTCGGTCGCGGCGGCCGGCGAACCGGTGCGGCTCGACCTGCTCGACCTGACCGGGATCCCGGCGGCCGAGCGGGCGGCGGCGGCCGAGCGGCACGCCATCGCGCTGGAGTCCACTGTGGACCTGGCCGGCGGGCGGGTGCTGGCCGGTGCGGTCGTCGACGCCGGGGCCGGGGGCCGGCGGCTGCTGCTGATCGCGCACCACTTCGCGGTGGACGCGGTGTCCTGGCGGATCCTGCTGGCCGACCTGCAGGTGGCGTACCGGCAGCTGGCCGGCGGGCGGCCGGACGTCGCGCTGCCACCCGCCGGGATCACGTTCGCCGGCTGGACCCGGCTGCTGGCCGCCGAGGCGGCCGGCCCCGAAACTGCCGCCGAGGCCGCCTACTGGTCCGGCCCGACCCGGACGACCGCCCGCCCGCTACTGGCCGCCAACCCCGACCCGGCCCGGCCAGACCCGACCGACAGCGACCCGGCCGACCCCGACCCGGCCGACCCCGACCTGGCCGACCCCGACCTGGCCGGCGTGAGCCGGACCGGCGCGGGTCGGGCCGAGGCCGGCCAGACCGACCCCAGCCAAACCGACACCGGACGGACGGCGGCCAGACGGGCCGAGGCGGGTCGGGCCGAGGGCCGCCAGACCGACCCCGGCCAAACCGACACCGGACGGACGGCGGACGGGCGGGCCGAGGCGGGTCGGGCCGAGGTGGTGTGGGTGGGGCTGGATGGCGGGACGTCGGCCGCGCTGGTGGAGACGGCGCTGGCCGCGTACGGGAACCAGGTGCTGGACGTGCTGCTGGCCGGGCTGGCGCTGGCGCTGCGGGAGGCCGGCGGCGGACCGGTGCTGGTCGAGCTGGAGGGGCACGGCCGGGTCGAGCTGCGGGACGGGGTCGACCCGTCCCGGACGGTCGGCTGGTTCACCGTCGGCTACCCGGCCGCGCTGGACCTGGATCCGGCCGCCGGCCCCGGTGCCGCGCTGATCGCGGCGAAGGAGCAGCTGCGGGCGGTCCCGCGCGGCGGCGTCGGCTACGGCCTGCTGCGGCACGGCGGCGCCGACCCGGCGGTCGCGGCCCGGCTGGCTGCACAGCCGACCCCCGACGTCGGGTTCAACTACCTGGGCCAGCTCGACCGGCTGCTCGGCGGCCTCGACCTGTTCGGCCCGCGGCCGCCCGAGCTGCGCGAGCGATCCACCCGGCGGCACCTGATCGACGTTGACGCGGTGCTCGACGGCGGCCGGCTGGCGGTCGGCTGGACGTACGACCCGGCCCGGTTCGACCGCGGCACGATCGACGCCCTCGCCCGGCGGCACCTGGCCGAGGTACGCATGCTGGTCGAGCACGCGAGCGCCCGGACCGCGCCGACCTACACCCCGTCCGACTTCCCGCTGGCGGAGCTGGACCAGCCCGGGCTGGACGCGCTGGCCGGCGCGCTCGGGATCGCGCCGGAGCTTGGGGCGGCGACCGCCCGGCGGGCGACCGTTCGGCGGGCGACCGTCCGGCGGGCGATCGAGGACGTGTACCCGCTGTCCCCGGTGCAGCAGGCGATGCTGTTCGAGACGCTGGCCGCGCCCACCGGCGGGGTGTACGTCCAGCAGTTCCTCTACCGGCTGGTCGGCGAGCTGGATCCGGCGGCGTTCCGGCGGGCCTGGGCGGCCGTCCTGGCCCGGCACCCGGTGCTGCGGACCGCGTTCGTCTGGCCGGACCGGCCGCGCCCGCTGCAGGCGGTGCTGGCCGAGGTCGAGCTGCCGTGGTCGGTGGAGGACCTGCGGTTGCTGGCCCCGGCCGAGCAGCTGGCGTGCGCCCGGGCCCACCTGGCCGAGGTGGCCCGGGGCGGCCTCCCGCTCACCCGCGCCCCGCAGCTGCGGCTCGCCCTGTGGCGCACCGGCGAGCGCGAGCACCTGTTCGCGGTGAGCAACCACCATCTGGTCCTGGACGCGTGGAGCCGGCTCGCCACCTTCCGCGAGGCGATGGCGCTGTACGCGGCGGAGCTGGCCGGGCGGCCCGCCGGGCTACCCCCGGCGCCGGGCTACGGCGACTACGTCGCGTTCCTGCAGCGGCTGGAGCCCGGCGACGCGGACCGGTTCTGGCGGCGCTACCTGGCCGGCGCCGGCACCGGCAGCGCCCTGCCGGGGCGCACGCCCGGCCCGGTGACCGGGGCGCCGCAGCGGCAGCAGATCGAGCTGACCGCGCCGGCCACGGCCGCGCTGCTCGACTCGGCGCGGGCGCGGCGGCTGACCCTCAACACGCTGGTGCAGGCGGCCTGGGCGGTCGCGGTCAGCGGCGGCGAGCCGGGCACGGTCGTGTCCGGCAGCACCGTGTCCGGGCGGCCGGCGGAGCTGCCGGGGGTGGACCGGATCGTCGGCCCGTTCGTCGGCACGCTGCCGGTGCGGGTCCGGGTGCCGGCCGGCGGTGCGGTCCTGCCCTGGCTGGCGGAGCTGCACGACGAACTGCTCGAGCTGCGCCGGTACGAACACGTGTCGCTGGCCCAGGTGCAGGGCTGGAGCGAGGTGCCGCGCGGGCTGCCGATGTTCGACAGCATCGTGGACGTCCAGCAGTTCTACTCGGCCGAGGCGCTGGACGGTGCCGGCGGGCCGCTGTCCGTCGAGGTGCTGGACGGGCTGGAGCGGATGACCGTGCCGCTGGTGGTCGCCGCGCGGGTGGAGCGGGGGCAGCTCGCGGTGCGCCTCGACCATGCCGCGGACCGGCTGGCCGGCCCGGCCGCGGCCGCCCTGGCCGAGCGGCTGCGGGCGGTGCTGAGCCGGCTGGCCAGCGGCCTGGACGGGACCGTCGCCGACCTGCGCGCGGCGGCGGCGATCCCGGTCCCGAGCCCGGCGCCGGCCGGCGGCGACGACCCGACTGACCTGTTCGCCCGGCTGGACCGGGTGCCGCCGGCCCGGCGGTCCGCGTTCCTGGCCCGGCTGCGCGCGGAGATGTCCGCCCCGGCCGAACCGCCCGGACGGTCCGACCACGCGCGCTGGCTGCGGAGCCTGCGCTGGCCCAGCGAGCCGGGCCGGGCAGGCGGGCTGGGCCTGGCAGGCGAGCCAGGCGGGCCGGGCCAGGCAGGCGGGCCGGGCCAGGCAGGCGAGGTGGGCCAGGCGGGCGAGGTGGGCCAGGCGGGCGAGCCGGGCCAGGCAGGCCAGGCGGGCGAGCCAGGCCAGCCAGCCGAGCCGGGCCGGGCAGACGAGCCCGGCCAGGCAGACGAGCCCGGCCAGGCAGACGAGCCCGGCCAGGCAGGCGGGCTGGGCCAGGCAGGCGAGCCAGGCCAGGCGGGTCAGGCGGGCGAGCCGGGCGGGCCGGGCCAGGCAGGCGAGGTGGGCCAGGGCGAGTTGGCTCGGGTGTTGGGGTGGGCCGGCGCGCCGGCCGGGGACATCCCGCCGATCACGATCACCGAGCTGGTGCGGCGCCAGGTGGACCGGCGGCCGGACGCGGTCGCGGTCCGCTTCGCCGGCACCGACGTCACGTACCGGGAGCTGGACGAGCGGGCCAACCGGCTCGCGCACCACCTCAGCGGCCGCGGCGCCGGGCCGGACCAGCTGATCGCGGTCTGCCTGCCGCGCGGCGTCGAGATGGTGACCGCGCTGCTGGGCGTGCTCGCCGCCGGCGCCGGCTACCTCCCGCTCGACCCGCGGCACCCACCGGCCCGGATCGCCGAGATCGTCACCGACTCGGGCGCGACTCTCGTGCTCACCGACACCGCCACCGCCACCACGATCGGCGCCGCCACCGGCACCGGGACCGGCACTGCCACCGCTGCCGACACCGACACCGAGACCGCGATCGGCGCCGCCACCGCCACCGAAACCGCCATCGCCATCGCCATCGCCACCGCCGCCGCCGCCACCGCTACCGACACCGAGACCGAGACCGGTCTCGGCACCGCTACCGCTACCGGCGCCGAGACCGGCGACAGCGGGCGGGCCGCCGATCGGGCCGGGGTCGCCGGCGTACCGGTGCTGGAGCTGGACGGCCCGGCCGCCGCCGCGATCGGGACTGAGCCCGCCGACCGGCCGGCGCCGGTCGCCACCCCGCGCAACCTGGCGTACGTGCTCTACACGTCCGGCAGCACCGGGCGGCCGAAGGGGGTCGCGGTCGAGCACCGGGCGGTGGTCGACTTCGTCGAGCAGATCGGCGCCGCGTACGGGATCGGCGCCGGCACCCGGCTGCTCGCGCTGGCGCCGCTGACCTTCGACGTCTCGGTCTTCGACCTGTTCGCCGGCCTCGGCCGGGGCGCGACCGTGGTCGTCGCCGGCGAGCAGGAGCGGCTGTCGGTGGAGCACCTGCAGCGGCTGCTCGCCGCGGAGCGGGTCACGGTGGCCGAGCTACCGCCGGCGCTGATGCCGCTGCTGGATCCGGACGCGCTGCCCGACCTGCGGCTGGTCTCGGTCGGCGGCGAGGCACCGGCCGGCGACCTGGTCGAGCGGTGGGCGACGCCGCGGCGGCGGTTCGTCAACGGGTACGGCCCGACCGAGACGACGGTGGCCGTCACGCTGGCCGACTGCGTCGGCCGGCACACCAGCCCGCCGCCGATCGGCCGCCCGATGGTCAACCACCGAGCGTACGTGCTGGACGGGCAGCTGCGGCCGGTCGGCGCCGGCGTGCCGGGCGAGCTGTGCGTCACCGGCCCCGGGCTGGCCCGCGGCTACCTGCGCCGGCCGGGCGCGACCGCGGACCGGTTCGTGCCGGACCCGTACTCGCCCGAGCCGGGCGGCCGGCTCTACCGCACCGGCGACCGGGTGCGCTGGCTGGCCGGCGGCGAGCTGGAGTTCCTCGGCCGGGTCGACCGGCAGCTGAAGATCCGCGGGTTCCGGGTCGAGCCGGCCGAGGTGGAGCAGGCGGCCCGCGCGCTGCCCGGCGTCGAGGCGGCGGTGGTCGACACGGTCGACCACGCCGGCACCCGGCACCTGGTCGCCTGGATCGCCGGGACGGCGGACCCGCTCGCCGTCCGCGCGGCGCTGACCGGCGCACTGCCGGTGTACATGGTGCCGGGCCGGGTGGTCCGGCTGGACCGGCTGCCGCTCACCCCGAGCGGCAAGCTCGACCGGCGGGCGC
This sequence comes from uncultured Actinomycetota bacterium, assembly GCA_963714145.1. Classification (GTDB taxonomy): domain Bacteria; phylum Actinomycetota; class Actinomycetes; order Mycobacteriales; family CADCTP01; genus JBBWZH01. The sequence goes on from OY970235.1 coordinate 3,817,784, forward strand.
TGCCGGCCCCCGACTTCGACCACTCCCCGATCGCCGCGGCGGCGCCGGCCCGGACCCCGGCCGAGAGCCGGATCGCCACCGAGATCTTCGCCCCGCTGCTGGGGCTGGACGGGGTCGGTGCCGACGACGACTTCTTCGCCCTGGGTGGGAACTCGCTGCAGGCGACCCAGGTGACGTCCCGGGTCCGGGACACCTTCGGCACCGAGATCGACCTGGTCGAGTTCTTCCGCAGCCCGACCGTCGCGCACCTCGCCGAGCTGATCGAGGCCGCCCGCGGGCGCGACCGGGCGGACCGGGGTGACCTCCTCGCGGCGCTGGCCGAGCTGGACACCGGCGTGCCCGCGCCGGCGGACGGCCTGCTGCCGCTGTCGTTCCAGCAGGAACGGGTCTGGACGCTGCACCACCGGGAGCCGGACAACCCGGTGCTCAACGCGCCGCTGGCGCTGCGGGTCACCGGCGAGTTCGACCCGGGCGCCTTCCGGGCCGCGTTCGAGCAGCTGGTCGGCCGGCACGAGTCGCTGCGCACCCGGTTCGGGCACCGGGACGGAACGCCCTACCAGCGCGTCGACGACACCGCGGAACTGCCGTACCGGCTGGTCGATCTGACCGGGCAGCAGCCGGCGGAGCGGGAGGCCGCGGCGCGCCGGCTGGTCCGCGAGGAGTGGGCCCGACCGTTCGAGCTGGCCGGTGGACCACTGGTGCGGCTGCAGGTGCTGCGGCTGGCCGGCGACGAGCACGTGGTGCACTTCGTCATCCACCACATCGTCACCGACGCCTGGTCGCAGGGGAACGTGATCCTGCCGGAGCTGACCGCGCTCTACCGGGCCGCGACCGCCGGCCACCCGGCCGGCCTGGCAGCGCCGCCGGCCCGGTACGCCGACCTGGTCCGCGGCCAGCGGGACTGGCTCGCCGGCCCGGCCGCCGAGCGCGACCTCGACTGGTGGCGGGCCCGGTTGGCCGGGGCGCCGGCCGCGCTCGCGCTGCCGTACGACCGGCCACCGGCGACGGCGACGCCCGCCTTCGCGCCCGGCCACCACAACGTCCGGCTCCCGGACGCGGTCGGCGCCGCGGTACCGCGGTTCGCCCGGGAGCACGGCGCGACCGTCTACATGACACTGCTGGCCGGGTTCAGCGCGATGATCGGCCGGCTGGCCGGCGCGGAGGACATCCTGCTGGTCACCCCGATCGCCGGCCGGACCCGCAGCGAGTGGGAGCGGGTGGCCGGCTTCTTCGTCAACCGGATCGCGCTGCGGGTGGACCTGGCCGGCGACCCGAGCTTCGCCGAGCTGGTCCGCCGGGTCCGGGCGGTCACCGCCGAGTCGTACGCCCACCAGCACGTCCCGTTCGACCTGCTGATCGATCGGCTGGCCGCCGCGGGCACGCTGCCCGCCCTGCGGGTGCTGTTCTCGCTGCAGAACGCGCCGATCCGGGGTGGCGGGCTGGCCGGCGCGTCCGGCATCACGCCGATGCCGGACGACTCGGGCCGCGACTTCAACCCGATCCTGGAGTTCTACAGCCCGCTGGGGTGGCGGTTCGACCTCGGCCTGGTGCTGCGCGAGCGACCGGACGTGATCGCCGGCGGCCTGGAGTACAACGCGCTGCTGTTCGACGCCGCCACCGCGTCCACAATGGACAGTGGCTTCGCCGCGCTGCTGGCCGCCGTGCTCGCCGACCCGGACCGTCCACTGTCGACAGTGCGGCCCGGCGGTCCGGGGGCGGCACAGTGAGCGAAGCGGAGCGCAGCGGCGTCTGGACTGAGGCAACGCGCCGACGAAGTCGCTGCGCGGTGCCGAGGGAAGACGCCGCGTCTGGCGCGCAGCGCCGCGAACTGGAGGCACAGTGAGCGAAGCGGAGCGCAGCGGCGTCTGGACTGAGGCAACGCGCCGACGAAGTCGCCGCGCGGTGCCGAGGGAAGACGCCGCGTCTGGCGCGCAGCGAAGCGAACCGGAGACACAGCGCGGAGCGGAGCGCAGCGGCGTCTGGACTGAGGCAACGCGCCGACGAAGTCGCTGCGCGGTGCCGAGGGAAGACGCCGCGTCTGGCGCGCAGCGCCGCGAACTGGAGGCACAGTGACCACGCCGGCGGCCGAGGCGGCGCGGTCGCGGCTGCGCGCCGAACTGGACGAGGTGCTCGGCGCGGCGCCGCCGGTGCGGGCCGGCGGCGACCCGCGGCCGGTGTACCGACTGCTCGGCGAGCGGAGCCTGCTGGCGCCGCACTGGCCGGTCGGCTACGGCGGCCGGGGTGGCGGCCCGCGGGATGCCGCGCTGGTGGTCGACGCGCTGGTGCGGGCCGGCGTACCGGACACGCTGTTCATGCTGTCGGTGCAGATCGTCGGGACGTTCCTGCTGACCGCCGGTAGCGACGAGCAGCGCCGCCGGCTGCTGCCGGAGCTGGCGTCCGGGCGGCGGCTGGCGACCGTGCTCTACTCCGAGCCGGACGCCGGCTCGGACCTCGCGGCGCTGCGCACCGCGGCGGTGCCGCGGCCCGGCGGCGGCTGGTCGCTGACCGGCCGGAAGGTCTACAGCATCGGCGCGTCCGTCGCGGACGAGGCGCTGGTGCTGGCCCGCACCTCGGTCGAGGCGGCCAAGTACCAGGGGCTGACGCTGTTCCTGGTGCCGCTGGCCGCACCGGGCGTCGAGATCGGCGCCTTTCCCGCGCTGACCGACGAGCCGCTCTCGGACGTCCTGCTGGACCGGGTGCCGGTCGGCCCCGGCGCGGTCGTCGGCCCGGTGGGCGGGGCGTGGCCGCTGGTCACCGACGCGCTCGCGGTCGAGCGGACCGGGGTGGAGTACGTGGCCCGGGCCGCGCACTGGCTGGACACGGCCGTGCTCGACCTGCCGGCCGACCCGGACGACGCCCTGGCCGAGGCGGTCGGTCGGCTCGGCGGTGCCGTGATGGCCAGCTGGCTGCTGTCCGAGGCGGTCCTGGACGGGCTCGCCGACGGCCGGCCGGACCCGGTGCTCGCCGCCGGGGCCAAGTGGTACGCGAGCGAGGCGGCCGGGCGGGTCGCCCGGTGGGCCGCCGAGCACGCCGGCCTGGCCAGCTGCCTTGGCGCCGGCGATCCCGGTGCCGTGCGGGGCGGGCTGTGGCAGGCCGCGTACCGCGAGGCGCCCGGGCTGACCATCTCCGCGGGCACCTCGGAGATGCTGCTGCAGACGGTGGGCGCGGCACTGCTGTCCGGCGACACCGCCGACCCGGACGGCCCGGCCGACTCGGCCGGTGCGGCCAACTCAGCCGACCCGGGCAGCTCGGCCGGCCCAGGCAGCTCAGCCGGCCCGGGCAGCTCGGCTGGCGTGGCCGGATCTGGTGGGCCGAGTGGACCGGGTGGGGAGGGCTGAGGTGGCGAGCCGTTCGGAGTTGCTCGACCGGGAACTCCGCCGCGCGGTGCGGCAGGTCGCGCGGCGTGGCCGTTCCGACGGTGACCGCTGCTGGCGCGAGCTGGCCGGCCTCGGGGCGCTCGCGGCCGGCGTGCCGGTGGACGCCGGTGGGCTGGATCTGGGGCTGGCCGCGGCCGGCGGGTACTGCGAGGCGCTGGGCCGGGAACTGGCCGCGCCGCTGCTGCTGGACACGATGACCGCCGCCGACCTGCTGGCGGGCGCGGCGGCCCGGCACCGCCCGCTGCTGGACCGGGTCATCGCCGGCGAGCGGAAGATCGCGCTGGCCCTGGATGCCCAGCTGGCGGCGGCCGAACCCGACGGCGAGGGCTGGCTGGTGGACGGCGAGGCCCCGTTCGTGACCGGCGCGGACCGCGCCGACCTGTTCCTGCTGGCCGCCGCCGGGGAACTGTGGCTGGTGCCGGCGGACCGGCCGGGCTGCGCGGTCCGGCCGCACGTCGCGGCGCCCACCGCCGGCCTGCACGCGCTGCGGCTGAGCCGGCTGCGGCTGGCCCCGGCGGACGCCCTCGGCCACGCCGACCCCGGCCCACCGACCGGACCGGCCGACGGATCGGCCCGGGAACCAGGCAGCCGACCAGCCGCCGGATCGGCCGGGGAACCAGGCAGCGGACCAGCCGCCGGATCGGCCCGGGAACCAGGCAGCGGACCAGCCGACGGGTCGGCCGGGGAACCAGGCAGCGGACCAGCCGCCGGATCGGCCCGGGAACCAGGCAGCGGACCAGCCGACGGGTCGGCCGGGGAACCAGGCAGCGGACCGGCCGCCGGCCGGGCTCCGGAACCGGGCGGCGAACCGGGAGCCGGGCAGCCGGCGCCGCTGCCGGACCGGGTGCGGGCCCGGGCGCGCGCCCGGCGGGCCGGCTACCTGGTCGGGCTGGCCGCCGGCGGGCACGACCGGACCGTCCAGCACGTCCGCGGCCGGCGGCAGTTCGACCGGCCGCTCGGGGACAACCAGTCGGTCGCGTTCGGGCTGGCCGAGCTGGCCGTCCGGGTGGAGGCGACCCGGCGGATGGTGCGGCACGCCGGCTGGCTGGACGACGCCGGCCGGCCGGCGCTGCTGGCGGCCACCGAGGCGGCCGCGGCCGCGGCCGAACTCGCGCTCGACACCACCCGGGCCGGCGTCCACCTGCACGGCGCGTTCGGGACCACCGACGCCGCCTCGATCGCCGGCTACTACCGGCACGCCGCGGTGGAGGCGCTGCGCGACGGCGGCCCGACGCGACTCTGGCGGGAGGCCGGCCGGCTCCGCCTCGCCGCGGCCGCCCGCTGAGCCGCAATTGCCCGCTGAGCCGCGGTTGCCCGCTGAGCCGCGGTTGTCAGTCCTGGGCGCGGCGGGCGAAGCCGCGCAGGCCGGTCCAGCTGAGCACGCCGACCGCGGCGGCCAGCGCCAGCAGGCTGAGCCACGGGTACATGTGCGGCACCCCGGGCACCAGCGCCGCACGCATCGTCTCGCTGTAGTACGTGAGCGGGTTCGCCGCGGTGAGCACCTGGAACCAGCGCAGCCGGTCCAGCGACGGCCACGGGTACTGGGTGCAACCGGTGAACAGCAGTGGCGTCAGGATCAACGCGAACATGGTGCTGATCTTGGCCGGCGAGATCGCGGTGCCGAGCGTCATCCCGAGCGCGGCGCCGAACAGGGCGCCGAGCACCGAGCCGGCCAGCAGCAGCGGGAGCCCGGCCACCCGCCAGGGAATGCCACCGAGCACCAGCGCGCCGATCGGGAACATCAGCACGCCGGCGAACAGCGCCCGCAGCGCGGCGAAGACGATCTTCTCGATGGCGACCAGAGCGGTCGGTATCGGCGCCAGCAGCCGGTCCTCGATCTCCCGGCTGAACGAGAAGTCGAGCACCAGCGGCAGCGCGCTGCTCTGCAGCGCGGTCAGCACCACGGTGAGCGCCACGATGCCGGGGAACAGCACGTGCGCGTACCCGGCCTGGGCGTACCCGAGCGAGGTCAGCACCCGGCCGAAGACGAACAGCAGGAAGAACGGCTGCATGATGCCCTGCGCGAGGATCGTGGTGAGCTCGTGCCGGGCCACCACGACGTCCCGCCACAGCAGCGCCAGGAAGACGCCGGTGGACCGGGCCGGCGGCCGGGCCGCCAGCACCCGTCCCGCCGCGGTCGCGGTGCCGGTCATCGCAGCCCCCGTCCGGTCAGGTGGATGAACACGTCCTCCAGGCTCGGCCGGCCGAACGTGACGTCGTGCAGCTTCCCGCCGTGTGCCGCGACCGCGGTCGCCACCGGGGCCAACAGCAGGCTGGCGTCGACCGCGAGGTAGAGCTTGACCCGCACCTGCCGCTCCGCCGCACCGCCCGGCTCCCCCGGCTCGGATGGCGCGGCCGGCCCGGCCGGCGCCGGCCCGGCCGGGGCGGTGGTGACCCGCTCGACGTGGTCCAGCCGGCCGAGGACGGCGAGCAGGCCGTCCGCGGCGGCCGGATCGGGTCCGTCCGGCGGCAGGCCGACGTCCAGCTCGAGCGTTGAACTGCCGGGCAGCGTGCGGGTGAGCGCGGCGGGGGTGTCCAGGGCCAGCAGCCGGCCGTGGTCGACGATGCCGACCCGGTCGGCCAGCGCCGCGGCCTCGTCCATGTCGTGGGTGGTGATGAGCACCGTGACACCGCTGTCGCGCAGTTCGCGGACCCGGTCCCAGACGAACAGCCGGGCCTGCGGGTCGAGCCCGGTGCTGGGCTCGTCCAGGAACAGCACGTCCGGGTCGTGCATCAGGGCCCGGGCGATCATCACCCGCTGGGCCTGGCCGCCGGACAGCCGGTCGATCGTCTCGCCGGACCGGTCGGCGAGGCCGAACTGGGCCAGCAGCAGGTCGGCGCGGCGACCGCGCTCGGCGGCCGGCACCCGGTGGTACGCGGCGTGGAAGACGAGGTTCTGCCGGACGGTCAGGGACCGGTCGAGGTTGTTGCGCTGGGACACGACCGCGAAGCGGGCCCGGGCGCTGACCGGGTCGGCGACCACGTCGATGCCGGCCACGACGGCCGTGCCGGCGGTGGCGGCGACCCGGGTGGTGAGCACGCCGATCGTGGTGGTCTTGCCGGCCCCGTTCGGCCCGAGCAGGCCGAACACCTCACCTGCCGGGACCGTGAACGAGATGCCGTCCACCGCGTTGGCCGGCCGCTTCGGGTAGCGCTTGATCAGGTCGCGGACCTCGATCGCGATCGCCGGCGGCGCGGCCGGGCCGGTGCCGCCCTGGCCGGGCCGGCCGGACCGGGCGGACGGCGGTGCGGTCGCGGTCATCGCGACTCCCCTCGGCTCTGGTCCGGTTACGGCTCGATTGTGCACCCCGCACCCGCTCAGTCTGAATCCCGGTTCGCCGTGAATTGCGCCATTCGCTCAGAGGAGCTTGAGCTACAGTGCACCTGTTGTCCCGCCAACGTGATCGGTGCACGGTAGCGACCGAATGGAGCAGCATTCCGTGGCATGCGCAGTTATTACATCTGGGCATCGTGACTAGGGCATTAGTCGTCATCGGCAGCGGGTCCCTGGCCAGGGCGTTCTGCTACAGCTTGGCCGTCTCTGCCGGCGCGCCAGAGGTTCTCTGGCTGGTCGGGCGAACCCCTTCAGCCCTGGCTGAAATCGCCTATGTGAGCACTACCAGGGCATCTGCGGCAGGTAATTCACTGGTGGTTAACACCGTGCCGGTCGAGACAATAATTGTCGACGCAATCACCGAGGTTCTGCGGCGGGAACAGCCGGCCGCGGTGTTGCTTTGCGCGTCCTATCAGTCACCCTGGGAACGCGACAGTGCCCCGTCGGACTGGACCCGGCTGATCGACCGGGCCGGCTTCGGGGTCACCCTGCCGCTGCAGGCCGCGGTCGCGATCGAGGTCGCCCGGGCGGTCGCCGCGGCCTGCCCGGACGCGCTGCTGATCAACGCCTGCTTCCCGGACGCGGTCAACCCGCTGCTGCGCGGCCTCGGGCTGCCGGTCGACTTCGGCATCGGCAACGTCGCGCTGCTCGCCGCGAGCCTGGCCGCGGCGCTCGGGCTGACCGGCGGGCAGCAGTTGCGGGTGCTCGCCCACCACGTGCACCTGCATGCCCCCGACGACGCCCGGGACGAGGCCCGCGCCTGGCTCGGCGACGTCCCGGTGCCGGACGTGACCGCGCTGCTGGCCGCCCAGCGCGCGGCCAGCCGGGCCGAGCTCAACCACGTCACCGGGCTGGCCGCGGCCCGGCTGCTCACCGCCGTCCTGGCCGGCGAGCGGGTCGCCGCCAGCGTGCCCGGGCCGCTCGGGCTGCCCGGTGGGTACCCGGTCGTCATCGACCGCGGCCGGGTCCGGCTCGCGCTGCCGCCGCAACTGCCGGTGCCGGCCGCGGTGAGCTGGAACGAGCAGGCGGCCCGGCGCGACGGGGTGCTGGTCGGGGGCGGGCGCGCCACCTTCGCGCCGGCGGCGGCGAACGCGCTGCGCCCGCACCTGCCCGACCTGGCCGACGGGTTCGATCTGGACGCCACCGGCGCGGCCGCGGATCAACTGCTCGGGCTGCGCGCCGGGCTGCGGCTCAGCCGGCCGCCGCCGGTGGTCAGCGCGCACCGCTGACCGCCCGCTGCCGACGCCCGGAGGAATGCCACCGATGTCAGACCTCGCCAGCCCCATCGCCCCCGCCCGCACAGCGAACCTGCTGCTCGACTACTACGACCGGCTGCCCGCGGTGATCGCCGCGACCGGCGTCGACCCGGCGCCGGTGGTCGACCCGCTGGCGTTCTCGCCCGGGTACCCCCTGCCGGACCTGGACGACCGGATGCGCCGCTACCTGGCCGTGGCGACCGCCCAGTGGAGCCCGCTGGCCGACTACGGCGCGACCCGGCTGAGCCTGCTCGACCTGACCGGCAACCCGGGCACCCAGACCACCAAGACGATCGCCTCGCTGCTGATCGTCGCCCGCGCGGTCGGGCACATCCAGCGCACCGGCGAGCCGGTGCTGATCTTCACGCCGTCCTCGGCGAACAAGGCGACCGCGCTGCGGGACGCGGTCGAGCGCGCGCTCGCGGCCGGCCTGGCCACGCCCGACCAGCTGCGGATCGTCACCCTCGTCCCGGCCAGCTGCCGGGACAAGCTGCGGTCCAGCGGGCTGTCCGCCGACCCGGCGCTGCGCCGGCGCAACCCGGTGCTGCTGTACGACGGCGCCCAGCCCGAGGACGTCAAGCCGCTGGCCCGGGCCACGGTCCGGGACCACGCCGCGACGCTGCGGGCGCGCGGCTGGAACCTCTGGTTCACCCTGGAACTGCAGAACTACGTGGTCGCCGACGCGGCCCGGGCGTTCTTCGAGCAGGACGTCGCGCCGACCGCGGCGGCCGGCCGGCCGCGGCTGCACGCGCACGCGGTGTCCAGCGCGTTCGGCCTGCTCGGCTACGTGGCCGGGCGCGAGGTGCTGGAGCGGTCCGGCGCCGCGACGACCGCGGACCGGCCCGGCTTCCTGCTGGTCCAGCACCTGGGCACCCCGGACATGGTGCTGCACCTGCGCACCGGCAGCTTCGACCGGGCCGGCCTGCCGCCGTACCGGCTGGACCCGGCGACCGGCCTGCACCGGCAGGACGCGGACCCGCACTTCCCCGCCGTCACCCACGATCCGGCGGAGGTGCTCGACCCGACCTTCTACAGCCGGGCCCCGCTGACCGCGCCGACCATGACCGGGCTGATCGAACGGTTCGGCGGCGGCGGCATCGTGGTGTCGCTGGCCGAGTGCCTGGCCCGCTACCCGCACCTGCGGCAATGGCTCGAGCCGTCCGGACGCCCGCTGCCGGCGGACTTCCGGCGGCTGCGCGAGTGGTCCCTGGTGATGGCGCTGACCGGCACGCTGACCGCCATCGACCGGGGGCTGGTGCCCGCCGACAGCGAGATCGTCGTGCACGGCACCGGCTCGTACGCGGCCGGCGACTACCAGCCACTCGAACCGGACGCCGGCACGGTCGTGCACGGAGCGGACGACATCGCCGCGGCGTTACCGGCGGACGCCTGAATGGGCGGCTGTCCGACGCCACTGGACCCGCTGCACCGGGCCGCCTGGCTGCGCGGCCGGCTGGACCCGGCCGCGAACTGGGAGACCGCCCGCGCCGTCCGCCTGCACGGCCGCCTCGACCACGGCCGGCTGGTCGGCGAACTCGCCGCCCTCGTCCGCCGGCACCCGGCGCTGCGCACCGAGATAACCGCCGGCCCGGACGGACCCGGAGCCACCGTCCACCCGGCCGGCCGGGTGGACCTGACCGTCGCCACCGTCGCCGCGGCCGACCTGGCGGACCGCCTGGTCGCCGCGGTCCGGGAGGCCGCGGACCGGGAGGCCGCGGACCGGGAGGCCGCGGACCGGGAGGCCGCGGACCGGGAGGTCGCGGACCGGGAGGTCGCGGACCGGGGGCAGGCCGAGCCGGCCGGCGCCCCGGCCCTGGTGGCCCGGCTCTACCGGCTCGCCGGCGACGACCACGTCCTGCTGCTGGTCCCCGACCCGGTCACCGTCGACCCGCACTCGGTCGCCCTCCTGCTGGCCGAACTCGTCGCCGCCCTGGGCGGCCCGCCGGCCCTCGTCCCCGACTCCGACTCCGGCCCGGCGGCCAGGCCGCTGAGCGAGCCGGCCGGGACGAAAGAGCCAGCCGGGACGAGCGAGCCAGCCGGGTCCGGCGAGCCAGGGTCCAGCGAGCCAGCGGGGGCGGGTGAGCCAGCAGGGGCGAGTGAGCCAGGGGCGAGCGAGCCAGCACCGACGGCTGCGCCAGCAGGGGCGGGTGAGCGGGATCTGGCCTACTGGCAGGGTCGGCTGGCGGGCGAGCTGGCTGTTGTCGACCTCACCACCGGCCGCCGGACGGCGCGGCCCGGCGGCACCGGGATCGCCGTCGATGTCGAGCTGCCCGCCGCGGTCGGGGCCGGGCTGCGCCGGCTGGCCGGTGCGCTGGCGGTGCCGCCGGGTGCGGTGCTGCTCACCGCGGTACAGCTGCTGCTGCGCCGCTACACCGGGGTGACCGACATCCTGCTCGGCCTGCCCGTGTCCACTGTGGACACACCGTCCACAGTGGACACGGCGGCGGCCGGCGCCGGGCGCCGGGACAGCACGGTCGTGCTGCGGTCCGACCTGTCCGCCGATCAGCCGGTGGCCGACCGGATCCGGGCCACCGCGGCCGAACTCGCGGACGCCCTGGCGCACCGGCGGGCCGGCCTGGACGAGGTGATCCGGCGGCTCGACCCGGCGCGCTCCGGCCCATCACCGGCGCTGTTCCAGGTCGCGGTCATGCTGGACGCGCTGGTCGCGCCCGGCGCCGGCGCCGGGTTCGTCGCCGATACCACGCTGGGCGAAGCCGGTGCGGCCAGTGCCGGGCCCCGGCTGGCGGTGCGGCCGGTGCCGCTGGCGCGGCGGTGGCTGCCGGTCGACCTGCTGGTGCTGGCCACGCTCGACCGCGACCGGCCGCGACTGACCCTGGTGCACGACCCGGCCCTGCTGCACCCCCACCGCGCCGGGCAGATCGGCCAGGACCTGGTGACCCTGCTCGCCGAACTGACCGCCGCCCCGCACCGCCCGACCTCCGACCTGCTCCCCCACCCGACCGCCGAGGCCCAGCCCGAAACCACCGACCCGCCCCAACCCGGCCCGGCCGGGCCGTCCGGTGCCGGCGCGGGCTTCGTCGGGCTGCCGGACACCGTGCTGGACCGGACGCTGCCCGACCTGCTCGCCGAGCAGGCCGGGGCCCGCCCGGCGGCGCCGGCCCTGGTCGGCGCCGACGGCACGGTGACCTACGGCGAGCTCTGGGCGGCGGCCGAGGCGGTGGCCGCCGGCATCCCGGCCGGGGACGGCCGGGTGGCGCTGCTGCTCGGGCACGGCCGGCGGATGATCACCGGCATCCTCGGCGCGCTGGCCGCCGGCCGGACGTACGTCCCGCTCGACCCGAGCTACCCGGCCGACCGGCTCGCGTTCATGCTCGCCGACTCGGGCGCGGACGTCCTGCTCACCGACGCCGCCAACACCGAGCTCGCGGCCAGCCTGGCCGGGCGAGCCCACCCGGCCGACCGGCCATCCGGAGCCCGGACAGCACCGGCCCGGACGGCGGCCAGATCGGCTCCGGACCCGACCCGACCGCGGCAGACCGAGCCGGACCGGACGGCCGCGGACGGGACCGGGCCGGGCGGGGCGGTCCAGATCGTCGACATCGACGTGCCGGGGCCGGCCGGCGCGGCCGCCCGGCGGCCGGTCGGGCCGGACGACCTGGCCTACATCCTCTACACGTCCGGCTCGACCGGCCGGCCCAAAGGAGTGCCGCAGCCGCACCGCAACGTGCTGTTCCAGGTTCGCAGCCACGTGAACGACCTGCGGATCTCGGCCGCGGACCGGCTCAGCCTGGTGACGTCGTTCAGTTTCGACGCGTCGGTGACCGACCTGTTCGGGGCGCTGCTGGCCGGCGCCACGCTGGTGCCGGTGGACGTGCGGGCCGAGGGTCCGGCGGCGCTGGCCGTGGCGCTGGCCCGGCACGCGGTCACCGTCGTGCACGCCACGCCCACGCTGTACCGGCACCTGCTGCGCACGCTGGCAGAGCGGCCCGACCAGCCCGACCAGCCCGAGCGGCTCGAGCGGCCCGACCAGCCGGAGCGGCCCGAGCGGCCCGAGCGGCCCGAGCGGCTGACACTGCCCGACCTGCGGCTGGTGCTGCTCGGCGGCGAGCCGGTGACCTGGCAGGACGTCGCCAGCCACCGCCGGCTGACCAGCGACCGCTGCGTGCTGGTCAACGGCTACGGGGCCACCGAGGTGAGCTTCGCGCTGCGGTTGCCGATCCCGGCCGGCGCGCCGGTGGGCGACCCGGGCGACCCGGTCCCGCTCGGCCGGCCGCTGGCCGGGCTCGACGTCGTGCTGCTCGCGCCGGACGGGCGGCCGGCCTGCCTGACCGGCGAGATCGCGGTGCGCGGCCGGTACCTGACGCCCGGCTACTGGCGGACGCCGCCGGATCAGCGGGCCCGGTTCACCGACCTCGGCGGCGGGATCCGCGAGTACCGCACCGGCGACCTGGGCCGGCGGCACCCCGACGGCACGGTCAGCTATGCCGGCCGGGTCGACCGCCAGCTCAAGATCAGGGGCAACCGGGTGGAGCCCGGTGAGGTGGAGGCGGTGCTGACCCGGCAGCCGGAGGTCGCGCAGGCGGTGGTCACGGCCGTGGCCGACGGGGCTGGCGGCGGGCTCGAACTGGTGGCGTACGTGGTGCCGGCGGGCGGCGCCGAGGTCGACCCGGCCGCGTCCCGGCAGGCGGCCCGCCGGGAGCTGCCGCCGTTCATGGTGCCGCGCGCGGTGGTCGTCCTGGCCGCGCTGCCGCTGACGCCCTCGGGCAAGGTGGACGCCCGCGCGCTGCCGCATCCCGGGCCGGCCGCGCACACCCCGGCCGGGCTGCCGCCGCGCGGGTCGGCGGAGCTGGCGGTCGCGGCGGCCTGGTGCGCGGTGCTGGACGTCCCGGCGGTGGGCGCGGACGAGAACTTCTTCGACGTCGGCGGCCACTCGCTGCTGCTGGTCGAGGTGCAGCGGCGGCTCGAGTCGACGCTGGGGCGGCGGCTGCCGCTGCACCGGCTATACGAGCGTCCCACCGTGGCCGGCCTGGCCAGCCTGCTGCTGGAAACCGGCGACCGGCCGGACGGTGCCGCCCCGGACCCGGATGCCGCCGCCGCGGCGGACCGGGCGACCGGGCGGGCGGACCGCCGCCGCCGGGCACAGGCCCGCCGAACGACCCGGACGCAGTCCCGATGACGACCCGGACGCCGGCCGACACCGACCCGGTCGCCTTCGCCCCGGCCGACACAGCGCCCGCCGACACAGCGCCCGTCGACATCGAGCCGGCCGGTGAGCCGGTCGCGGTGATCGGGCTGGCCTGCCGGTTCCCGGGCGCGGACGACCCGGCCGGGTTCTGGGCCAACCTGCTGGCCGGGGTCGAGTCCGTGCGCAGGTTCACCGACGACGAGCTGCGGGCGGCCGGGGTGAGCGAGCGACTGCTGCGCGAGCCGGGTTACGTCCGCGCCGCCGGCTGGCTGGACGGGCTGGACCGGTTCGACGCCGAGTTCTTCGGCTACCCGGCCCGGGACGCCGCGCTCACCGACCCGCAGCACCGGCTCTTCCTCGAGGTGGCCTGGGCGGCCGTCGAGGACGCCGGCTACCACGCCGGGCGGCACGACGGCAGCATCGGTGTCTTCGCCGCCGCCGGGACCAACCGGTACTTCCTGTTCAACCTCTTCCGGAACCCGGCCGGCTACCCGTCCGGCAGCCTGCCGCCGGACCCGGACGGGCTGCTCGTGCCCGGCACCGGCGCCGACCACCTGCCGGCCCGGGTCTCGTACGCGCTGGGCCTGACCGGGCCGAGCGTCGCCGTGCAGACCGCCTGTTCCAGCTCGCTGGTCGCGGTCTGCCTCGCGGCGCAGAGCCTGCAGGACTTCCAGTGCGACCTGGCCATCGCCGGCGGCGCGTCGATCTTCGCCGGCACCCCGGCCGGCTACCTGCACCAGGCCGGCGCGGCCACCTCCCCGGACGGCCACTGCCGGGCGTTCGACGCGGCCGCCGCGGGCGCGCCGCCGGGCAGCGGTGCCGGCGCGGTCGTGCTCAAGCGGCTGACCGAGGCGCTCGCCGACGGCGACCCGGTGTACGCGGTGCTGCGCGGCTGGGCGGTCGCGAACGACGGCGCCGCCCGCGCCGGGTACCTGGCCCCGGGGTCGGCCGGGGTGGCCGCGGCCGCCGTCGAGGCGCTCGCGGCGGCCGGGGTCGGCGCGGGCACGATCGGCTACCTCGAGGCGCACGGCGCCGGCACCCCGGTCGGCGACGCGCTCGAGGTCGACGGCCTGACCCGGGCGTTCCGGTCCAGCACCGACCGGGTCGGGCACTGCGCGCTCGGCTCGGTGAAGAGCAACATCGGCAACCTGGACCAGGCCGGTGGCATCGCCGGCCTGATCAAGGCGGTGCTGGCGGTCCGGCACGGCGTCATCCCGCCGACGCTGCACGCGGCCCGACCCAATCCGGAGCTCAAGCTCGAACGCGGGCCGTTCCGGCTGGCCACCGGGGCGTCGCCGTGGCCGGCGGCCGGCGGTCCGCGCCGCGCCGGGGTCAGCGCGGTCGGCCAGGGCGGCAGCAACGCGCTGATCGTCCTGGAGGAGCGGCCGCCGGCGCCGCCGCCCGCCGCCGGCCGGGACGCCGAACTGCTGGTGCTCAGCGCCCGGACGCCGGCGGCGCTGGACGCCGCCATGGGCCGGCTGCGGGCCCGCCTGCTGGTGGCCCCGCCGCCGCTCGCCGACACCGGCTACACGCTGGCCGTCGGCCGCGCGCCCCTCGGGCACCGGCTCGCGATCGTGGCCACCGACCCGACTGCCGCGGCCGCCGCGCTCGGCGACCCGGGCCGCCGGATCACCGGCCAGCGAGGCACGCCGCCGGCTGTCGGGTTCTGGCTCGGCGACGGCCCGACCGGTCCGGGGCCGGCCGACCTCGGGGCGCTGGCCCGCGAGCACGGGTTCGCCGCCGCCGTGGACGAGTGCGCGGCGCTCGGCTGCGACCTGCGCGACGCGGGTGGCGGGGCGCGGTTCCGGTTCGTCGCGACGTACGCGGTGGCCGCCGTGCTGGCGGACTGGGGGCTGCGGCCGCACGCGGTGGCCGGCAGCGGGTCCGGCGGCGCGGTCGCGGCGTACCTGGCCGGCGCGCTGCCGCTGGCCACGGCGCTGACCGCCGACCCGGTCCGCGTCGGCGGGCTGGCCGGATCCGGCCCGCCGCACCCCCGGCTGGTCGAGGGCGCGGCCGACCCGGTGGCCGCGCTGCGGCAGGCGGGCTGCGACCTGGTCGTCGCGATCGAGGGTGGCGTCCCGCGGCTGGTCGGCGGCGAACCGGGCGGCCCGCCGCTACCGGCCGCGCTGCGGGTGGCCGGCGCGTTCTGGGTACGCGGCGGCGAGCTCGACTGGGACCGGTTCTACGCCGGGCAGCGCCGGCGCCGGGTGTCGTTGCCGACCTACCCGTTCCAGCGCCAGCGGCACTGGATCGACCCGCCGGCCGGGCTCGGGTGACCCGGCGGTGACCGGGGCCACCGATGCCGGCCGCTGGTACCTGGCCGGCGGCGTACTGGACCGGGACGAGCACCTGGTGCCGCTGCCGGGCACCGACTGGCGGCTCTGGCGGGAGGCCGTGCTGCGCACCGCCGGCTTCCCGGTGGACGGGCTCGACCGGTTCACCGCGCCCACCTGCGCCGCCGCCGCCGACGCCCTGCTGGCCAGCCAGCCGAACCGCCCCGGCCCAGCCGCCGACGCGGGCTCCGGCCCGGCCGGCCAGGGCAGCTTCGAGGTGGCGTACGCGGCGGCGGCGCGGGCCGGATCGCGGGACGCGGCCCAGATCGCCGCGGACCCGCTCTTCCGGGAGGCCGTCACCTGGCAGAACACGAACATGCTGCCGACGCTGGACGGGCTGGTCCGCGGCGGCCCGGACGCGCCGCGGAACTCGGTGCGGCGGCGGCGGGAGAGCGCCGTCCTGCGGTACTGGCAGCGGTACTGCGCCAAGAACGACACGGTGGGCTTCTTCGGCCCGGTCAGCTGGGTCACGCTCGACCCGGCCGAGCCCGGGGTGGACGCCCGGCCCGGCGCCGGGTTGCTGCGCTCCCGCCGGGTGTTCTTCGAGCACTGGGCGCTGGGCGCGTACGCCGACCGGCTCGCCGCCGACCCGGCGATCCGGCGCTGGCTGCCGCCGGCGCCGCAGCCGCACCTGGTGCTCGACGGGCGGTCGCTGCGCCGGCCGGTGCGGCCACCGGTGCCGCTGTCGGCGGCCGAGGCGGCCCTGCTCGCCGGCTGCGACGGGCGGCGGCCGGCCGTCGACGTGGTCGCCGCCGCGCTGGCCCGGCCCGGCACCGGCCTGCGGACCGCCGAGGACGCGCTCGACCTGCTGGCCGATCTGGCCGACCGCGAGCTGGTGCGGTGGGGCGTCGACGTCCCGATCAGGACGACCGCCGAGGATGTGCTGCGCGGCGCGCTGGCCGCGATCCCGAACCCGGCCACCCGCCGGCAGGCCCTCGCCGGGCTGGACCGGCTGGCCGCCGCCCGGGACGCGGTCGCCGCGGCGGCCGGGCAACCGGACGCGCTCGGCCCGGCGCTGCAGCGGCTGGACGCCGAGTTCGCCGCGGTCACCGGGGCGGCGCCGCGGCGCCGGCCGGGCCAGACGTACGCCGGCCGGACCCCGTGTGTCGAGGAGACGGTCCGCGATCTGGACGTGACCGTCGGCCGGGCCGTGCTGACCGGGCTGGCCGCCCCGCTGGACCTGGTGCTGCAGGCCGCCCGGTGGGTCGCGGCGGCGACCGGGCAGGCGTACCTGGACGCGTTCGGCGGCTGCTTCGACGAGTTGGCCGCCGAGCTCGCCTCCGACCAGGTGCCGCTGGACCAGCTCTGGTTCCTGGCCCAGGGCATGCTGCTCGCGACCGGGCCGCGGCCGGTCGACCCGGTCGCGGCCGACTTCGCGGCCCGGTGGGCGCGGCTGTTCGGGTTGGACCGGTTGCCGCCGGGCACCCGCGCGGTGTCGCTGCGGGCGGCCGACCTGGCCGGCGCCGCAGCCGCGGTGTTCCCGCCGGCGCCACCGCGCTGGGCGGCGGCCCGCTTCCACAGCCCGGACCTGCACCTGTGCGCCGGTACCGCGGCGGACTTCGAGCGCGGCGAGTTCCTGGCCGTGCTCGGCGAGATGCACGCCGGCTACCCGACGCTGGACGCCGGCGCCCTGGTCGCCTGCCACCCGGACGCCGACCGGCTGCGCCGCGACCTGGCCACCGACCTGGGCACCGGCCGGCTGCTGCCGCTGTTCCCGGCCGACTGGCCGCGCTGGAGCCAGCGCACGGCCGGCTGCCTGGACGGCCCGGGCGACGCGCTGCTCGGCTTCGGCCCGGCACCGGGCGGCGACCCGGACCGGCTGGTCCCGATCACCGCGGTGACGGTGTCCCGGGTGGCCGGCGAGCTGGTCGCCACCGCGGCAGGCGGGCGCCGGTGGCCGCTGCTGGAGGCGTTCGCGGACGTGATCGCGCTGCAGACGATCGACGCGATGAAGGGCGCCGCGACCGGGCCGCACACCCCCCGGGTCACCGTGGACCGGCTGGTGATCGCCCGCGAAACCTGGCGCACCACCGCGACCGGCACCGGGCTGGCCGGGCCGGCGGCCGAGCCGGCGGCCGGATCGGCAACCAGGCCGGCGGTGGCCGGGTCGGACGAGCGCGCCGGCTACCTGGCGGCCCGGCGCTGGCGGCGCGACCTGGGCCTGCCGGACCGGGTGTTCGTCCGGATCGCGACCGAACCGAAGCCGTTCTACACCGATCTCACCAGCCCGCAGCACGTCACCGCGCTGCGCGCGGCGCTGCGGGCCGGGCTGCGGGCCGGCGGCGACCCCGCGGTCACGGTGACCGAGCTGCTGCCCGGGCCGGAGCACGCCTGGGTGCCGGACGCCGCCGGCCGGCGCTACTCCGCCGAGCTGCGCCTGCAGGTACGCGACCCGCTCGCCGCCCGCCCCGCCCCGGCCCAGCCCGTCCCGGCCCAGCCCACCCCGGCACAGCCTGGCCCCGCACCGCACGACCGGGCCCAGCCGGTGGCCGATCGGCCGCCAGCCGCCCGGTCCGCCCCGGCACCGGCGACCGCCGACCGGCCGGCAGCCGACGGCGGCCCGGAGGGAGCGCGATGACCGACGCGCATCTGGTCGCGCTGCCCGGCACCGGCTGGCAGGTGTGGCGCTCGGCGCTGCTGCGCAGCACCGGCTTCCCCGCCGACGGGCTGCTCCGGTTCGGCCAGCCGGCCGGCGCGGCCGCCGCCGACGCGCACCTGGACGGCACGCTGCCGGCTGCTGAGCTGGCCGCCGCGTACACCGCGGCGGCGCGGCTGGAGAGCCGGGAGACGGTGGCCATCGCCGCGGACCCGCTCTTCCGCGAGGCGATCACCTGGCAGAACACGAACATGCTGGCGGCGCTGGACGGCCTGGTGCGCGGCGGGCCGGACGCGCCGCGGAACTCGACCCGGCGGCAGCGGGAGATCGCGGTCGTCCGGTACTGGCAGCGGTACTGCGGGAAGAACGAGACCACCGGCTTCTTCGGCCCGATCGACTGGGTCACGCTCGACCCGGCCGAGCCCGGGGTGGCCGTGCGCGCCGGCGCCGGGCTGGTCCGGCGCCGGATGGTGTTCCTGGAGCGGTGGGCGCTGGCCGCGTTCGCCGGCCGGCTGGCCGCCGACCCCGAGGTGCGGCCGTGGCTGCCGGTCTCGCTGCAGCCGCACCTGACCCTGGACCAGAGCGCCGGCGGGCCGCGGCTGCGGCACCCCGTCCAGCCGCCGACCCGACTGTCCAAATCGGACGCCCGGCTGTTGTCCCTTGTGGACGGACGGCGGCCGGCGCGGGAGATCGCCGCGGCCACGGTGGCCGACCCGGAGACCGGGTTCCGGGCCGAGGCCGACGCGCTGGCCGCGCTGGACCGGTTCGCCGAACGCGGGCTGCTGCACTGGGGGCTCGACCTGCCGGTCGGCTACGCGGCCGAGCGGCGGCTGCGCGACGGGATCGCCGCGATCGGCGACCCGGCGGCGCGGGACCGGTGCGCGGCCGGGCTGGACCGGCTGACCACCGGCCGGGACGCGGTGGCCGCCGCGGCCGGCGACCCGGACGCGCTCGCCGCGGCGCTGGCCAAGCTGGACGAGGAGTTCGTGGCGATCACCGGCCAGGCCGCCCGGCGCCGGCCCGGGCAGATGTACGCCGGCCGCACGCTGTGCCACGAGGAGACCGTCCGCGACCTGGACGTGGTCGTCGGCGGCCCGGTGCTGGCCGCGCTCGCGCCACCGCTGGCGATCCTGATGCAGGCGGCGCGGTGGCTGACCGGGGCGGTGGCGGCCGCCTACGACCGGGCGCTGCGGGAACTGCACGCCGAGCTCGCCGCCGACCTGGGGTCCCCCGACGTCCCGCTCGGCCAGCTGCTGTTCCTCGCCCAGGGCCCGCTGTTCGGCGCCACCGACCGCCCCGCCGACGCGGTCACCGCCGACTTCACCCGCCGCTGGACCGCGCTGTTCGGGCTCGACCGGCTGCCGCCGGCGACCAGCCGGGTGCAGCTGACCGCGGCCGAGCTGGCCGCGGCGGCCGGCCGGACCTTCCCGGCCGACCGGCCCGGCTGGTCGTCCGGCCGGATCCACAGCCCGGACCTGCACCTGTGCGCCAGCAGCCCGGAAGCGTTCCAGCGCGGTGAGTTCAGCGCGGTGCTCGGCGAGCTGCACGCCGCCTGGGCCACCTTCGACAGCGGCGTGTTCCTGATCGGCCACCCGGACGCCGAGTCGATGCGGGTCGCGCTGGCCGCCGACCTGGGGCCCCGGGTCGGGCTGCTGCCGCCGGCCGACTGGCCCCGCTACACCGCCCGGCTCAGCCGCTGGCTGCACGGCGACACCGACCGGCAGCTGGCGTTCACCCCCGCGCCGGGCGCCGACCCGGACCGGCTGCTGCCGGTCACCGCGCTGGTCGTGTCCGAAGTGGATGGTGAGCTGGTCGCGCACGGCCCGCGGCACGGCCGCTGGCCGCTGGTGGAGGTGCTGGCGGATTTCGTCGTCGCGCACGCGGTCGACGCGTTCAAGCTGGTCGAGGCCGCCGCGCACACCCCGCGGATCACGATCGACCGGCTGGTGGTGGCCCGCGAGACCTGGCGCAGCACGGTCGGCGGGACCGGGCTCGGCGCGGTCACCGACCCGGTGCCGCAGTTCCTCGCCGCCCGCCGCTGGCGGCGGGCGGCCGGCCTGCCGGAGCGGGCGTTCGTGAAGGTCGCCACCGAGACCAAACCCTGCTACGTCGACTTCACCAGCCCGCTGCTGGTCGCCGCGCTCGGCGCGATGCTGCGGGC
This sequence comes from uncultured Actinomycetota bacterium, assembly GCA_963714145.1. Lineage (GTDB taxonomy): Bacteria > Actinomycetota > Actinomycetes > Mycobacteriales > CADCTP01 > JBBWZH01. The sequence continues at coordinate 3,837,987 of OY970235.1, forward strand.
CGCCCGTGGCCAGGCCGGCGACGGCGTGCCGGTGACGGTCACCGAACTGCTGCCCACGCCCGAGCGGGCCTGGGTGCCGGACGCCGCCGGCCGGCGCTACTTCTCCGAACTCCGCCTGCAACTGCGGGACCCGCACCCGGCCCGCCCCGCGCCGCCCACCACGGAGGAACCCGCGTGACTGCACCGTTACCCGGCACCGCCCCGCCCCCCGGCGCCGCCCCGGCCACCGCTCTGGACACCGTCCGGGCTCCGGACACCGCCGGCGAGCCCGGGCGGGCCGGCGGCGGGGCTGGCGTGCCGGCCGGGTGGACGGTGGGACCCACGGTCGAGGTGCCGGCGCTGTCGCTGGCCGAGCTGATCGTCGCGCAGGCCCGCCGCCGGCCGGGCGCGGTCGCGGTGCGCCAGTGGGACGACACGCTCACCTACGGCCAGCTGCTGGCCGGGGCCGCCGCCGTGGCCACCCGGCTGCGCGAGCTCGGCGTCGGCCGGGAGGTGCCGGTGGTGGTGTGCACCCGGCGCCGGCCGCAGCTGCTGATCGCGGTGCTGGGCGTGCTGCTCGCCGGCGGCGCCTACGTCCCGCTCGACCCGGACCACCCGGCCCAGCGCCGGGACCTGCTGCTGGCCGACGCGGGCGCCGGCGCCGCGGTGGTCGACGCCGCCGGGGCCCGGGCGCTGGCCGGGTGGGCCCTGCCGACCGTGCCGATCCCGTCCACTGTGGACGCCGAGCCTCCGTCCACTATGGACATAGCAACCTCCGGTCCGGACGACGCCGCGTACCTGCTGTTCACCTCGGGTTCGACCGGGCGGCCGAAGGGAGTGCTGGTCCCGCAGCGGGCAGCAGTCGACCATATCTGGAGCGTCGGGGCGGCGATGCGCATCGGCAAGCGGTCGTGCAGCCTGGGGTTCGCCGCGGTCGGCTACGACGTCTCGGTGGCCGACCTGTTCGTGCCGCTGGTGCGCGGGGGTTCGATCGCGCTGGCCGGCGCGGCCGACCGGGTCGACCCGGCCCGGCTGCAGCGGTTCCTGGCCGAGCACCGGGTGACCTTCGCCTACCTGCCGCCGCCGCTGCTGCCGCTGCTGCACCCCGACCAGCTGCCCGACCTGACCGACGTGATCGTCGGCGGCGAGGCGTCCGGCCCGGAGCAGGTGCAGCGCTGGTCGAGCCCGCCGCACCGGCGGTTCCACAACTGGTACGGCCCGACCGAGACCACCGTCTCCAGCACCGGCAGCGAGCTGACCGGGCGCTGGGACCGGCCGCTGCCGATCGGCCGCCCGCTGGCCAACGAGCGGGTGTACATCCTGGACGCCGGCCTGCGCCCGGTGCCGCCGGGCATCCCGGGCGAACTGTGCATCGGCGGCACCCAGGTGGCCCGCGGCTACCTGGGCCGGCCCGGCCTGACCGCGCAGCGGTTCGTCCCGGACCCGTACGCCGCGACACCGGGGGCCCGCCTCTACCGCACCGGTGACCTGGCGGTCTGGCAGCCGGACGGCCGGATCGGGTTCCTCGGCCGGCTCGACCGGCAGGTGAAGGTCTCCGGGCAGCGGGTCGAGGTCGGCGAGGTGGAAGCCGTGCTGCGCGGTCACCCCGAGGTGCTGCAGGCCGCAGTCGACGCCGTGCCGGGCGCCGCCGGCGACACCGAACTGGTCGGCTACCTGGCCGGGCCGCGGCCGCCGCGGCTGGCCGAGGTGCGCCGGCACTGCGCCGACCGGCTGCCCCCGCACATGATCCCGACCCGGGTGGTGCCGCTGTCCGAGCTGCCGCTGACCGCCAGCGGCAAGGTCGATCTGGCCGCGCTGCGGGCGCCCACCGCGGCGGCCCGCCCCGCGCCGCCGGTGCGGCCACCGGTCACCGGGACCGAGCGCGCGGTCGCCGCGCTCTGGTCCCGCGTCTTCCCGGGTGAGCCGGTCGAGCCCGGCCTGGATGCGGACTTCTTCGCCGGCGGCGGGCATTCGATCACCGCGATGCGGCTGGTCGCGCTGCTGCGCGGTGAGCTCGGCCGGGACGTGGCGGTCGAGGACGTGTTCGCGGCCCGCACGCTCGGCGCGCTGGCCGCCCGGGTCGACGGGGCCGCGCCGGTGGCCGGGGCGGACCCGCCGACCGGGTCGCCGCCCGCGCTGTCCGCCGCGCAGCGCCGGCTCTGGTTCGTCGACCAGCTCGCCCCGGACAGCGCCGCCTACAACATCGCGATGGCCGAACGGCTGCGCGGGCCGCTGGACGTGGCGGCGCTGCGGGCGGCGCTGGCCGCGGTCGCGACCCGGCACGAGGTGCTGCGCTGGCGGATCCCGCAGGCGGGCGGCGAACCGTACGTGCGGGTGGCGCCGCCGGCCGCGGTCCCGCTGCCGGTCACCGACCTCAGCGACCTCGGCGCCGGGGGCCCGGCGGCCCAGGAGACGGCACTGCGGCAACTGCTGCAGGAGACGGCGGCGCGGCGGTTCGAGCTGGCGACCGGGCCGCTCTGGCGGGCACTGCTGGTCCGGCTCGGCCCCGGCGACCACGTGCTGGCGATCACCGCGCACCACGCGGTCTTCGACGGCTGGTCGCAGAACCTGCTGTACCGGGACCTGTCCCGGGCGTACGCCGGCGAGCTCCTCGGCGCGCCCGAGCCGACCTTCGCCGACTACGTCGCCTGGCGGGCCGACCGGGACCGGCGCCGCGGCGCCGCGGACCTCGCCTGGTGGGTCACCCACCTGGCCGGCGCCCCGGCCGTCCTCGACCTGCCCCGGGACCACCCGCGCCGGCCGGTGGCGACCTACACCGGTGCGCAGGCCCGCGCGGTGCTGGACCCGCCGGCCGCGGCGGCCGTCCGCGACCTCGGCCGGCGGCTGGGCGCCAGCCCCGCGACCGTCGTGCTGGCCGCGTTCGCCGAGCTGCTGCGCCGGCTGACCGGGCAGCCGGAGCTGGTGCTCGGGACGCCGGCGGCCGACCGCCGGCACGCCGGGTTCGCCGAGCTGGTCGGCTTCTTCGTCGACATCGTCCCGCTCCGGCTGCGCCCGGCGGCCGGCAGCACGCCGGCCGACCTGGTCGCCGGCTGCCGGGACGAACTGCTCGCCGTGCTCGCCCACCCCGGCGCGCCGCTGGAACTGGTGGTGGACGCCCTGGAGCTGCGCCGGGACCCGTCCCGGGCCCCGCTCATCCAGGTGCTGTTCAACGTCTACAACTTCCCGGAAGCGCGGCTGGAGCTGGCCGGGACGGTCGCGACCGCGCAGCCGGCCGGGCTGCCCGGCTCGCCGTTCGACCTGACCGCCTACCTGGTCGACCGGGACGACCAGTTCGCGCTCGACTTCGTCTACAACCCGGACCTGTACGGCGCCGACCGCATCGACGCGATGCTGACCGCGCTGACCGCCCTGCTCGGCCGGTTCGGCGCCGCGCCGGACGAGCCGATCGGCCCGACGGCCGTACCGCTCCCAGCCAGCGGCGCCGGCACCGGCCCGACCGACCGCCCAGGCACACCCACCGGCGGCCTGCCCGGTCACCCCACCGGCAGCCAGCCCGGCAACATGGCCGGCGGGCCGACCGGCGGCGTGGCCGGCAGCCAGCCCGGCAGCCCCCCCGACGGCCCGATCGGCGACCCGATCGGCGGCGTGGCCGGCAGCCGGTCCGGCGGCACGCCGGGTACGGCTGGCACGCCGGGTACGCCGACCGAGGCGACCGTGGCCCGCGTCTGGGCCGCCGTCCTGGGCCGGCCGGCCGGTGTCACCGACAACTTCTTCGAGGTCGGCGGCAGCTCGCTGGCGATCGTCGTGGTCCGTGACCGGCTCGCCGCCCTGCTCGGCCGGGACGTGCGGGTGGTGGACCTGTTCAGCTACCCCACCGTCCGCGGGCTGGCCGCCTTCCTGGACGGCGCGGTCGACGGCCCCCGGCTGGACCGGGCCGCCCAGCGCGCCGCCGCCCGACGCGACCGGACCCGCCGCCGCACCGGCACCCACGGCAACCCGACCAGCGGCGACCCGACCAGAAGCGATCCCGCCGGAAACGACCCGACCAGAGCGGACACCACCGAGGAAGGAGCCCGTCGATGACCGAGACCGCGGCGACGAGCGGCACCGCTGCCAGCGGCTGGGAAACCGGCGGGGAGACCGGCTGGGAGACCGGCGGGGAGACCGGCGGGGGTGTCGAGCCGATCGCGATCGTCGGGCTCGCCTGCCGGGTGCCCGGCGCCGGCGACGCGCGGGAGTTCTGGCGCAACCTGGTCGACGGGGTCGAGTCGGTCACGTTCACCAGCCTGGACGAGCAGCGCGCGCTGGGCCGGCCCGACCACCTGGTCGACGACCCGGCGTACGTCCCGGCCGCGCCGGTGCTCGCCGGCTTCGACGAGTTCGACGCGGCGCTGTTCGACATGACCCGCCGGGAGGCCCAGCTGGCCGACCCGCAGCACCGGCTGTTCCTCGAACTGGCGTACACCGCGCTGCAGGACGCCGGCTACGACCCGGCCCGGTACCCCGGTGACGTCGGCGTCTACGGCGGCACCGGCACCGACGACTACCAGTGGCAGTACGTCCGGGCGAACCCGAAGGTGCTGGCGGCGTCCGGCGGGCTGTCGACGTCGGTCGGCAACAACCCCGACTACGTGGCCACCCTGGTCTCGTACAAGCTGAACCTGCGCGGGCCGAGCTTCACCCTGCACACCGCCTGCTCCACCTCGCTGGTCGCGTTCCACCTGGCCTGCGAGGCGCTGCGCAACGGCGAGTGCGACATGGCGCTGGCCGGCGGGGTCTGCATCGAACTGCCGCACGGCGGCGGCTACGTCTACCACGACGGCGGGATCACCTCGCCGGACGGCCACTGCCGGCCGTTCGACGCCCGCGCCGCCGGCACCGTGTGGGGCAGCGGCGGCGGCATGACCGTGCTCAAGCGGCTGGCCGACGCGATCGCCGACCGCGACGACATCCGGGCGGTGGTGCTGGGCAACGCGGTCAACAACGACGGTGCGGCGAAGGTCGGCTTCACCGCGCCGAGCAAGGACGGGCAGGCCCAGGTGGTCGGCCAGGCGCTCGGGTTGGCCGGGATCGACCCGCGCACGGTGACCTACGTGGAGGCGCACGGGACCGGCACCGCGCTCGGCGACCCGATCGAGGTCGCCGCCCTGTCCAGCGTCTACGCCCGGGACACTACCGACCGCGGCTGGTGCGGCATCGGCTCGGTCAAGTCCAACATCGGCCACCTTAGCCAGGCCGCCGGGGTGGTCGGCCTGATCAAGACGGTGCTGGCCATGCAGCACGGGGTGCTCCCGCCGACGCTGCACTACGAGCAGCCGAACCCGGCGATCGACTTCGACGCCAGCCCGTTCTACGTGAACGCGGTCCGGTCCCGGTGGCGGACCGGCGGCGGCCCGCGCCGGGCGGCGGTCAGCTCGTTCGGCATCGGCGGCACCAACGCGCACGTCGTCCTGCAGCAGGCGCCGGAACTGGACCGGCCCCGCGGCGAGCCGCGCCCGGCGCACCTGCTGCCGGTCTCGGCCCGTACCCCCACCGCGCTGGCCGCCGCCGTCGACCGGCTCGCCGCGCACCTGCGCGAGCACCCCGACGCCGAGCTGGCCGACGTCTCGTACACGCTGCGCACCGGCCGGGTCGGCTACCCGCACCGCGCGGTCGTGGTGGCCCACGACGCCGCGGACGCGGCCGCCGCGCTGGCCGACCGGAAGCGGCTGCACACCGCGGCCGGCGCCGGCGCGCCCCGGGTGGCGTTCCTGTTCTCCGGCCAGGGCGCCCAGTACGCCGGGATGGGCGCCGAGCTGTACCGGCACGAGCCGGCGTTCCGGGCGGCCGTCGACGAGTGCACCGACGTGCTGGCCGGCGAGCTCGGCACCGACCTGCGTGACCTGCTGTTCGCCGACGAGGACGGCCGAGCCGAGGCCGACGCCCAGCTGGGCCGGACCGAGTTCACCCAGCCGGCGCTGTTCACCATCGAGTACGCGCTGGCCCGGCTCTGGCAGAGCTGGGGCGTCCAGCCGGACGGCATGATCGGCCACTCCATCGGCGAGTACGTGGCCGCGACGCTGGCCGGCGTGTTCCGGCTGCCGGACGCGCTGCGGCTGGTGGCCACCCGGGGCCGGCTGATGCAGTCGATGCCGCCGGGCGCGATGCTGGCGGTGCCGCGGGACGAGGCCGAGATCGCCGGCACGCTGCCGGCCGGCCTGGCGCTGGCCACCGTGAACGGGCCCGGCACCTGTGTGGTGGCCGGCCCGGCCGAGCTGGTGCAGGAGTTCGCCGACCGGCTGCGCGCCGGCGGCATCCGCGGCAAGACCCTGCGCACCTCGCACGCCTTCCACTCGCCGATGATGGAGCCGGTGCTGGCCGAGTTCGCCGCGGCGGTCGCCGGCACCGAGCGGCGGGCGCCCGCGCTGCCGTTCCTGTCCAACGTCACCGGCGACTGGATCACCGATCAGGACGCGACCGATCCGGACTACTGGGCCCGGCACCTGCGCTCGACCGTCCGGTTCGGCGACTGCCTCGGCCGGCTGCTCGCGGACGGCCCGTGGGCGCTGCTGGAGTGCGGGCCCGGCCGGCAGCTCACCGGCCTGGCCCGGCTGCAGGCGCCGAAGGACGGGCTGCCGCCGCTGCCGAGCCTGCCCGGCCCGGGCGAGCGCACCGGCGACCTGGCCGCGCTGCTGACCGCCGCCGGCCGGCTCTGGACAGTCGGCGTGCCGGTAGCCGCCGAGGCGGTCGGCGGCACCGGCTGGCGGGTACCGCTGCCGGCCTACCCGTACGAGCGGGCCCGGCACTGGGTGGATCCGGACCCGGCCGCCGGCGCCGGGCCGGTGGCCGAGCCGGCCCCGACCGGCCCGCGGCCGGTCGAGGGCTGGTTCACCGTGCCGGTCTGGCACCAGGCCGGCCCGCTGGTCGCGGCGCAGCCGCCGGGGCGCTGCCTCGCGTTCACCACCGACGGGGTGTCGGCGCTGGTCGCCGGCTCGTTGCGGGCGGCCGGGGCCGAGGTGGTGGAGGTGCGGCCGGGCGACGCCTACGGGCGCGACGCCGACGGCCGGTACCTGGTGCGGCCGGCGGCCCGCGCGGACTACGAGGCGCTGCTGGCCGACCTCGCCGCGGCCGGCGGCGTACCGGCCCGGATCGTGCACGCCTGGACCACCGCCCCGGCCGGGGCCGCCACCGCCGTCGGGAACGGGGACGCCGCCGGAGACGGGGACGCCGCCGGGCCCGCCGCCGTCGGGGACGGGGACGCTGCCGGGAACGGGGGCGCCGTCGGGGCCGGGGACGCGGCCGGCGCCACCTGGGCCGCGCAGGACGCGGGCTTCTTCAGCCTGCTCTGGCTCACCCAGGCGCTGACCGCCGCCGGCCTGGCCGACCCGACCCGGCTGGACGTGCTGACCCGGGGCACCCAGGACGTCCGCGGCGACGACCTGACCCGACCGGAGCACGCCACCGTCGCCGGCATCGCCAGGGTGCTGCCGCTGGAGGTGCCGGCGCTGGCGGTCCGGGTGATCGACCTGGACCCGGCCGCGCCGGACCCCGCCGCGGCGGCCGCCGCGGTCACCGAGCTGACCCGGGCCGGCGGCGCGGAGCTGGTGGCGCTGCGGTCCGGCCGCCGCTGGACCCCGGACCACGAGCAGGTCGCCGTGCCGGCGCCCCCGGCCGATCCGGCCGACGGCACTCTGGCCGACGGCACGCCGACCGACGGGCCGCAGGACGGCGGACCGGCCGCCAGCGGACCGGGAGCCAGCGGGACGCGGGCCGACGGGCTGCGGGCCGACGGGCTGCGGGACGGCGGCGTCTACCTGATCACCGGCGGCCTGGGCGGCATCGGCGCCACCATCGCCGAAGACCTGGCCGGGCGGGTGCGGGCCAGGCTCGTCCTGATCGGCCGGTCCGCGCTGCCGCCCGAGGCCGACTGGGACGAGCCGGCCGGCCAGGACGAGCGGGTGCGCCGGGCCATCGCCACGGTCCGGCGGATCGAGCGGGCCGGCGGCGAGGTGCTGGTGCTGCGCGCCGACGTGACCGACGAGGCGGCGCTGCGCCGGGTGCGGGAGCAGGCGCTGGCCCGGTTCGGCCGGCTCGACTGCATCGTGCACGCCGCCGGGACGCCCGGCGGCGGCATGGCCGAGGTGAAGGAGCGCGCGGCGGCCGAGGCCGTGCTCGCGCCCAAGCTCACCGGCACGCTCGCCCTGCGCGCGGTGTTCGGCGACCTGCCGCTGGACCAGGTGGTGCTCTGCTCGTCGGTCACCGGCTCGGTCGGCGGCTTCGGCCAGGTCGACTACTGCGCGGCGAACGCCTTCCTGGACGCGCACGCCCGCAGCGCCCACGGCTGGCCGGCCCGGGTGGTGTCGCTCGGCTGGGGCGGCTGGGCCGAGGTGGGGATGGCCGCGGCCGGCACGGCGCCGGCGGCGTTCCGGGCGCTCGAACGGGCCGAGTCGGCCGGCGCCGACCATCCGGTCGATCACCCGGTGCTGTCCAGCCGGCAGGAGACCGGCAGCGGCCTGCCCGCCTACCGGGGCACGGTCTCGGCGGCGACGCACTGGCTGCTGGACGAGCACCGCATCGCCGGCACCCCGGTGGTGCCCGGCACCGGCCACCTGGAGGTGCTGCGGGCCGCGGTCGCGGCGACCCTGCCGCCCGTGCCGGGCCGGGTGCTGGAGCTGCGCGACGTGCTGTTCCTGCAGCCGATGTCGGTGCCGGACGGCGGCTCCGCCGAGATCCGGGTGCAGCCCCGGCCGGCCGGCGGCGACGGGCTGGTGGTGGAGCTGACCAGCACGGCCGGCGGGGTCACCAGCACGCACGCCCGGGCCGGCGCGGACCTGGTCGACGCCGGGCCGCCGGCACCGTTCGACCTGGCCGCGGTCCGGGCCCGCACCCGGCCGGTCGACAGCGCCGCCGGGTTCGGCCGCGGCGGCCGGGTCAGCATGCTCACCTTCGGCCCGCGCTGGGCCGGCCTGCGCGAGGCGTACGCCGGCGACGGCGAGGAGCTGGCGCTGATCCAGGCGCCGGACGAGGTCGCCGCCGAGCTGGACCGGTGGTGGCTGCACCCGGCCCTGCTGGACGTCGCCACCTCCTTCGGCCGCGGTCGCGGCACCGGCAGCTACCTCCCGTTCGGCTACGGGCGGCTGCTGGTGCGGGCGCCGCTGCCGGCGCACTTCTGGAGCCACCTGCGCTACCGCGACGGCGGCGAGGAAGCGATCTCGGCCGACCTCACGCTGGTGGACGAGGCCGGCCGGGTGCTGGTCGAGGTGGAGGACTTCGTGCTGCGCCGGGTCGACGCGGCCGCGGTCGGCGGTTCGGTCGGAGCCGCGGCGGAGCCGGCCGCGCAGCCGGCGGCCGCGCAGTTGGCGGGCGGGTCGGGGCGGCCGGGTGAGCCGGCCGGTCCCGGTGACATCAGCCCGGCCGACGGCGCGGACGCGTTCCGCCGGATGCTGGCCACCGACCTCGGCCCGCACGTGCTCGTCACCGCCCGGTCGCTGGCGGAGATCGTCAGCGGGGTCCGCCGGCTCACCGCGCACACGGTCGAGGAGGGGCTGCCCGCGCCCCGGGTCGGGGCCGGCGCGGCGGCCGGATCAGCCGGCGTCCCGCAGACCGAGCTGGAGGCCACGATCGCCCGGATCTGGGCCGAGGTGCTCGGCTTCGACCGGGTCGACGTCGACGACAGCTTCTTCGACCTCGGCGGCAACTCGCTGGTGGCCGTGCAGCTCATCGCCCAGATCCGCAAGGCGGTCGGGGTGCGGCTGTCGATGCGGGCGCTGTTCGACACGCCGACCGTGGGCAGCATGGCCAAGCAGATCGAGCAGCTCCGGGCGGACGGCGCGGTCGAGGCCGCCGCGCCGCAGATCCCGCGGCTCACCCGACAGAAGGGCTAGGGCATGGACGAGGAACCCACCGACGAGCGCTACGCGGTAGTGATCAACGACGAGGAGCAGTACTCGATCTGGGCCGCCGACCGGGAGATCCCGGCCGGCTGGCGGGCCACCGGTTTCGCCGGTTCGAAGCCGGACTGCCTCGCCCACATCGATACCGTCTGGACCGACATGCGCCCGCGCACCCTGCGCGAATCCATGGACACCTGACCGCGCCACCCGATCGGGGCCGGCGGCGCAACTGCCGACCGGGCCGCTGGTTCCGGCCGGGCCTGGGCGCATTGCCATTGGCCGCATTGTGGGCAGTGCCGGAAATTCGGCAGCATGGCCTCGACGGCCTTTGCGTAGTGCCGGTTCTTCGCTCCGCCGGACGGGCCGGAACAGCTTCCGCCGCCGTACGAGTCCGCCGGGCTGCCCGAATGGACGGGCGGGCCCCGGCGCGGCCCGGAATACGGCCAGCGACAATGCCATTGCCGGCCGTATCAACCGGGCCGGCCGAGCCGATCCAATTCCCCGGAGCGGCGCCGGCGCCGCGCCGGCCGGGGCCGCGGCGACCGGGCCGGACCGCCCGGCGGCAACCTGCCGGCAACCCGCCGGCAACCTGCGCCGGCACGCCGTCCGGCCGGCACGCAGCCGGTCGGCCGGGAAGCTGGCATCATCGACCGAGATGAAGCCTTCCGCCCCGGCCCGCCATGCGGTCACCGTCACCCAAGCTGCCCGTCGTGCGCTGCCAGATCTGCCGGCGCACCGTGGCCCACCAGCCCGGCAAGGCCAGCGCCGTGCTCACCGAGCACTACCGCCGGGCCCACGCCGACGCCCTCACCACCTCCGCCGACCGCGAGGCCTGACCTGGCGGCCCGCGCTACCGGGAAGCGACCAGCGCGGGGCGTTCGACCAGGAACAGGCAGGCCCAGTAGCAGCTGAGGCCGACGAAGATCCCGGCGTACACGTCGATCAGGTAGTGCTGGCGCAGTGCGACGGTGGCCGGGTAGACCAGCAGCAGCCACGGGATCAGCACCGCGGCGGTGCGGCGCAGCGTCGCCCGGGACCGCCACAACGCGATGATCGCGATCGTGGTCCAGGCGGTGTGGCCGGACGGGAACCCGTTGAACGGCTGGTCGCCGGACCGGACCAGGTCGACCAGCCAGTCGAAGCGGCTGGCCGCCTCGGGCTCCCGCAGCACCGTCGTCGGGAACAGGAAGTAGGCCAGGTCCAACACGAGTTGGCTGGTGATGAGCGCGGTTCCATAGGTGAAGAACTGCCGGAGCCGGCCGATCCGCAGCAGCGCCAGCGGAATGGCGACCGGCACGAGTACCAGGAAACTCAGGTACGGAATGACGAGCGCCGGAATATACGGGATCTTGGCGTCCAGCCAGCTCTTCAGCACGAACGCATGGAAATCTGTCGACGCCCCGCCCGGCCCGACCAGCGCACCGGTCCGCGGATCCCAGGCGTAGAACGCCGGCCAGCGCGCCGCCGGCGGCGGGCCGTTCAGCAGGTAGTAGCTGGCCGAGACCGCCAGCACCCCCAATCCGGTGAGCGCGACCAGCAGCCATTGCCGCCGATCCAGCCGCGCCGGCCGGACGTCGACCGGGCTGTCGGTGCCCGCCTGCAATCCGCACCTCCGCTGGAATCCGTCCGGCGACCTTCCGGCCCGCGCGCCGGGTCACCGGGCGCCTCACGGTACGGCAGCCGGCCCGCCGGCCCGGCCGCTTCCCGGGCCGACGCGCGGCCCGTTCCGCGCAGCCGTCCCGGGCCCGCCGGGTCGGGCGGAAAAGCCGGCGGGGCAATGCCCGACTCAGCTACTCTGTGGCACTACGCCGCCGCGGCGGCGTAGTGCCCAGTGGCATGATTCACCGCTTCGTGCGAGCGCCGGTTAATTGGGAGCAGGGAATTAAGCAGCGGCCCGGTCCGGGAGTTCGCCAGTACCTGCTCGGCGGCCTGGCCGCGTTCCTTTGTGTCGCCCTGGTCTATCTCATCAGGCGATATCCGAACAGCTCGATCGCGGCATACCTGGGCGCCGTGGCGGTGGTGCTCGGGGTGATCAGTGCCGTCCCCCCGGTGATCGCGCTGCTGCGGCGGCCGGGCTCCGATCCGGGTGCGCCGGCCCGGTCCGCCCGGCCGGCCCAGGACGAGCTGGCCGACCGGATCGCCACCGCGGTGCGGCATCAGCACCGCCGGGACACCGACGTGAGCGGCACCTACCAGCAGGAGCGCTACCTGCGGCTGCGCTGGGTCAACGACCCCGGCCCGGACGGCACCGACGACCCCGGCACGGCACTGCGGGCGGTCGGCCCGCACGACAGCCCGCTGGCCGTCCTGGACGCCTACCGGAAGGTCCGCGGCCGGTGGGTGATCCTGGGCCGGCAGGGTGCCGGCAAGACCACGCTGATGCTGCGGCTGCAGAGCGCGTTGCTGTCCCCCGAGCGGATCCGCTCCGGGGTCGACATCCCGGTCGTCTTCCCGCTCGCCACCTGGAACCCGCAGGTCCCGTTCCACGACTGGCTGGCGCGGCAGATCGCGGACCGCTACCCGGCGCTGGCCCGCTCGGTGCGGGACGCCGACCTGGTGAACCTCGTGCTCGACCGGATCCTGCCGATCCTCGACGGCTTCGACGAGATCCCGCCGGGCAATCGCGACCTGGCCGTCAAGGCGCTCAACCGGCTGCCGCCCGAGCAGGGGTTCGTTCTCACCAGCCGGGTCGAGGAGTACCGGGCCCACGCCCGCGGCACCCACCGGGTGACGCTGAACCGGGCGATCGTCAGCACGATCGCCGACCTGAGCGTCGACGACGTCGCCGAGTACCTGGCCGGGTCCACGACGACTCCGGTCGAGGAGTGGCGCGTCGCGGCCACCGGCACCGGCGCGGACGACCCGGTCCGGGACCTGCTGACCACCCCGGTCGCCATCTGGCCGATCGGTGAGCTGGGCGACATCTCCCCGGCGGACCTGCGGGGCATGGGCGACACCAGCGCGGAGATCGCCGCCGGGCTGTTCCGGGAGCTGATCGCCGAGCGCTTCGCGGCCCGGTCCCGGTACCGGGGCAGCGCGCCGGGCGGCCGGGCCTGGCCCCCGGAGTCGGCCCGGGCCTGGCTCGCCACCCTGGCCCGGTACGTCTCGGACCGGGTGGAGCGGTCCCGCCTGGCCCACCCGCCGTCGGACCGGGATCCGCAGGACATCGCCTGGTGGGAACTCGCCGACGAGCTGCGCCCCGCGCTGCCCTGGCTGGGCCGGCTGGCCAGCGGCCTGGTGCCGGGCACGGCGTTCGCGCTCGGCCTGACCCTGGTGCTCGACTCGGTCATCGGATCGCCGTGGAGCGTCGTGGTGGCGGCCGGCACCGCCGCCACGTTCGGCGTGTCGATCGCGCTGCTCGGCGGCCGCACCGGCACGGTGCCGCCGACGACCGTCGAGCTGGGCTCACTGCGGGCCGGCGTCGGGGCGGTCGCCGCCGTCTTCGTCGCGGTGATCGCGGTGGCCGTCTCGCTCATCATCGACGGTCGGATCACCAACTTCACGGTGGTCGGCATCCTGCTCGGCGCCGTCGTCGGCATGCCCTACGCGCTGGTGAACGAGATGGACATCGCGCACGCGCAGAGCCCGACCATCGTGTACGAACGGGACCGCCGCTTCGTCTGGGTCTACGCCCTCGTCTACGGGTTGCCCTGTACGGCGTTCGGGCTGCGCGCCGCGCAGGCGGCCGGGCGCAGCTGGGTCTGGGGGCTGGTCTTCGGGCTCGCCGCGGCCGCCGCGGGCGGGCTGTTCAACGGCATCCCGTGGTTGGTGGTGAACGCGCTGGCCGGCCGCGGGAAGACGGCGCGGACGGTCGGAACGGTGGCCTGGGCGCGCTTCCAGATCGCCCGGCTGGTCTGGAGCGGCTCCGAGCCGCGGCTGCCCTGGCGGCTGCTGCCGTTCCTGGACGAGTGCGTGGCGGCCGGCCTGATGCGCCAGCTCGGGCCGGTCTACCAGTTCCGGCACCAGATCGTCTGGCGCGCCCTGGTCGGGCGCCGGCCGGCCGACCCGGTCACCCCGGCCGCCCCGCCGCGGCCCCGTCCCGGCACCGCGCCGACCCGACCGCCGGTCGAGACCACTCGACCGCAGGACGGCTAGCCGGTCACCCGGGGTGCGGCCGGCATCGGCACCCGGACCAGGCCGGACGGGTCGAGCGGCAGGTCCCACCGCGGCGACCACCGCCCGTTCGACCGCGCACCGTTCGACCGCGCACCGCTCGACCGCGCAGCGCTCGGCCGCGCACCGCTCGACCGCGCAGCGGCGGGGGCGGGGCCTGGCCGGTGCACGACCCCGGCGGCGAGTGGCCAGCAGGTGCGGAAGGCGAAGACCTCGACCCGCAGGCCCGGCGACCCGCCGGGGACATCGAGAGACAGCCGCGCCGGCAGGTCGTCGTAGGGGCCGAGCAGTAGCGGCGGCCGCGCCGCGGGCGGGTCCGGGCCGCCCGCCGCGACGTGCAGGAACCAGCTCCCGCCGCTGGCCGGCTCCGGCGCCGGCGGGTAGGCCCCGGCCGCGACCAGCCGGCCGGACTGGCACCGGGCGCTGTCGAACGCCCGGGCCCGCTCCCCCGCCGGCCGGACGGCCTGCCGCACCTCGGCCCAGAACCGGTCGACCGGCGCGCCGAGGCCGGCCAGCGTCGCGTCGAGCATGGACAGCCACTGGCCGCTGGTCCGGCCGGCCAACTCCAGCGCGGTCTCGAACAGTTCATCGGCGTCGGTGCCGCCGGCCAGGCCGCGGACGCCCGTCCCCACCCGGGCCTGCCAGCGGCTGTCCAGGCTCATCCCCGGCGGCCGCAGGCCGACAACCCGGCCCAGCAGCCGTGACCCCAGCGCCGTCGCCGGCCCGCCGCCGACGGCCTCCGGCCGGGTGCCAGCGCCCGACGCCGGACCGGACCCCGACACCGGGCCGGACCCGGACGCCGGACCGGACCCGGACACCGGGCCGGACCCCGACACCGGGCCGGACCCGGACACCGGGCCGGACCCGGACACCGGGCCGGACCCCGACAGCGGACCGGCCCGGGGCAGCGGGCGCGACCGGGGCAGCGGGCCGGGCCGGGGCAGCGGGCGGAACCCGGGCAGCGGGCGGAACCGGGGCAGCGTGAGGGCGAGGGCGCCGTGCGGGTGGCTGCCCGGCGCCGGCGGCAGCTCGTAGGACCCGGTGACCAGCCCCGCACCGCGCCGCTCGGCGGCCGGCACGTCCCACCAGGTGCGGGCGCGGCGGCCGGGGTCGTCCACCCAGTTCGAGTGCGAGTAGAAGTCCTGCAGCGCGTGCAGGGTGAGGCCGACGGCATGCCGGGCGCCGGCCACGTCCCCGCGCTCGCCGCACCACAGCACGGCGGCGACGCAGCCGGCGGTGTAGCGATCCCACATCCGCGCGATCGCCGCGTCCGTGCCCAGGTCGTCGAAGTGCAGGGCGTGCAGGGCGCGGCGGTACCCGCGCAGGGCCAGCCGGCGGCCGCGGTCGAGCGGGAAGCGCCACACCGGGTTGTACAGGTACGCGTCGACGGCCAGCGCCTGCCAGGCCAGATCGTCGGCCGCGGCCGGGCTCCAGCCGGACGCCAGCGCCGCCGCGCGGGTGATCTCCTGGTGGTACCAGGGCCGCCCGAGGAGCGGATCCTCGCCGCCGAACGCCAGCGAGGAGGCCGCGAGCAGGCGCGCCACCGGGATCACGGGGACATTCTGCCGCCGCCCCGCCGGCCGGCCGCGCGGAGCCTAGAGTCGGCCGGTGACCGGGCGGGCGGATGACCAGGCGATCCGGGTCGACACGGTCACGATCACCGCGGCCACCGACTTCGACGCGCTCGTGCTCGACGTGTTGCGCGGCGCCGGCGGCTCGTACCGCGACGACAGCGCACCGCTGGACTGGATCACCCGCGGGTACCGGCAACTGCGGGGCACCGGGTACGCCGGCCGGCTGGCCCGCGCGGTCGCCGGCTGCCTCACCGCGGCCGAGCCGGCGGTGCGGGCGCAGGCGCTGATCTTCGTCCAGGCCGAGCCGCGGGCCGCCGGGGCCGACCGGGTGCTCGACCTGCTCAGCGGGGACCGGTCGCTGTTCGCCGGCGTGCCCGACCCGCTGCACCCGGGCGTCGACCTGGAATGGCAACTGCTCGCCGCGCTGGCCGCCCAACTCGACCCGGCGGACGAGCGCGGGCTGCGGCTGGCCCGGGCCGAGGCGCTGCGCCCGGGCCACGCCGAGCCGCTGATCGGCGCGCTGACCGCGGCCGCGCCCGACCTGGTCATCGCCGACGCGGAGGCCATCGTCCGGGGCACCCCCGCGGCCGGGCTGACCATCCTGATCGCGCTGCAGCGGGCCGGCCGGGGGACTGGTCCCGCTCGGCCGCCGGCTCGCCCCGCTCTGCCGGGCCGACCCGCGGTTCGCGACCGACGCCGCCCGCTTCATCGACGATCCGGCCGCCCGCGCGGCCATCCTCGCCGCGTTCCACCCGGAAGCCTGACCGCGCCGCCCGGAAGCCTGACCGCGCCGGCCGGAAGCCTGACCCAGGCCCGGGGGCAGGACCGCCAGGTCTAGGCCGTGGTGCTGGCGGGCTGGTCGAGGGAGTGCAGTTTGGCGTGCAGGTCGGCGGCGTCCGGGTGGTCCAGGTCGGTGAGGATGGTCAGGGCGTGTCGCCAGGCGGTGCGGGCGGCGGTGGGGTTGCCGGCGGCGTGGTGGATGTCGCCGAGGTCGGTGAGGGTGGCGGCTTCGTTGGAGCGGTCGCCGAGGTCGCGGAACAGGGTCAGCGCGTGCTGGTAGCAGTTGATGGCCTGGGCGTGGTGGTTGAGGTGGTGGTGGGCGTAGCCGAGGGTGTCCCAGGTCTCGGCCTCCCCGACCCGGTCGCCGATCTGCTGGTGCAGCGCGAGGGCCTGGCGGGAGTGGGCCAGCGCCTCGGTGTGGTCGCCGAGCTGGGCCTGGTGCCAGGCGACCGCGTTGAGTGCGTAGGCGTGCCCGCGTCGGTTGCCGCCGGCCTGGTAGAGGGCCAGCGCCTGCTGGGCGTGTTCGAGGGCCTGGCCGGGGCGGCCCTGGCGCTCCCAGACGACGGCGAGGTGGTGGTGCGCGCTGGCCTGCCCGACCAGGTCGCCGGTCTCGTCGTACAGCCGCAGGGCCGGGCCGAGCTCGCGGTGCGCGTCCGGGTAGCGGCCCAGCAGGGTGTAGGCGCGGGCCAGGAAGCAGTGCGCGTAGGCGCGGGCGGTCGGGTCGCCGAGCGCTTCGGCGGCGGTCAGCGCGGCCTGCCAGGCGGCGGCCAGGTCGTGCCCGTGCCCGCCCCGGATCAGCGGCGTGTTCAGGGCCCAGGCCAGCTGCCAGGTGTGGGTGTGGAAGCCGCCGTCGGCGGCCAGCCCGAGGGCGGCGAGCAGGACCGGGTGTTCGGCCGTCAGCCAGGCCAGCGCCGGCCCCGGGCCGGTGAGCTGCGCCGGGCCGGCCCCGGGTGCCAGTGGCTGCAGCGGGACCGGGATCGGGTCGCGGGCCGGGCTCAGGTGCTGGTTGGCCGCGTGCGCGGTGTGCGTGTAGTGGTCCAGCAGCCGGCCGACCGCGGCCCGCCGGTCCGGCTCGGTGTCGGTGCTGTGGGCCAGCTCGCCGGCGTACGCGCGGAGCAGGTCGTGGAACGTGTACCGGCCCGGTACGGGTTCGCTGATCAGGTTGGCGCCGAGCAGCTCGGCCAGCTGCCCGCGCAGCTCCGCCGGCGGGTGGCCGGCGAGGCTGGCCGCGGCCGGCACCGAGGTGTCCGGGCCGGGGTGCAGGCCCAGCAGCCGGAACAGCCGGGCCGCCGGCGGGGTGAGGGCCTGGTAGGACCAGGAGAAGACGGCGTGTACGTCGGTCGCCGGGTCGCCGATGGCCAGCGCGTCGAGCCGGCCGCCGGCCTGGCCGAGTTCGGCGGCCAGGGCGGTGAGCGGGAAGGTCGGGTTGGTGGCGGCGCGGGCGGCGGCGATCGTCAGCGCGAGCGGGAGCCGGGCGCAGGCGGCGATGATCTGATCGGTCGCCTCCGGTTCGGCGCCCAGCCGGGCCGCGCCCAGCCGGCGGGCGAGCAGCTCGCGGGCCGCCGCCGGGGGCATCAGGTCCAGCGGGATCGGGCGGGCGCCGTTGGCGGCGACCAGGCCGGTGAGCTGGCTGCGGCTGGTGATCACCACCATCGCCCCGGCGGTGCCCGGTAGCAGCGGGCGGACCTGCTCGGCGTCGCGGGCGTTGTCCAGCACCACCAGGATCCGCTTGCCGGCCAGCGTGCTGCGGTAGAGCGCGGCCTGGGCGTCCAGCCCGGCCGGGATCCGCCCGGCCGGCACCCCCATGGCATCGAGGAAGCCGCGGACCGCCTCGGCCGGCACCATCGCCTGCCCGCCGGGGTCGAACCCGCGCAGGTTCACGTAGAGCTGCCCGTCCGGGAACCGGTCGGCGGCCTGGTGCGCCCAGTGCACGGCCAGCGAGGTCTTGCCCACCCCGGCGGTCCCGGAGACCGCGGCGATCGCCACCGCCGCCGGCCGCCCGTCCGCCCCGGCCGTGGCCAGCGCCCCGTCCAGGGCCCGGTCCAGCGCGGCGAGCTGCTCCTCGCGGCCGGTGAACGCCGCCACCGCCGAGGGCAGCTGGGCGGGCCGGACGGCCGGGCCGACGCGCGGCTCGGCGGCGGCCGGGTGCGCCGGCCGGGAGCCGAGCAGCTGGGAGTCCTGCGCCAGCACCCGCCGGTGGATCTCGGCCAGCTCCGGCGACGGTTCCACGCCGGACTCCTCGACGAGCACCCGGCGGGCCCGCCGGAAGGCCTCCAGCGCGTCGGCCTGCCGGCCGGCCCGGTACAGCGTTGTCATCAGCTGCCCCCACAGCCGCTCGTGCCGCGGATGCGCCCCGATCAGCCCCTCCAGCTCCGCGACCAGCTCGCCCCCCAGCCCGAGGGCCAGGTCCGCGTCGATCCGGTCGGCCACCGCGGCCAGCCGGAGCCGGTCGAGCCGGGCGCCTTCGTCGCGCAGGGCGGCGGTGTCGCCGAACTCGCCGTACGCCTCGCCCCGCCACAGCCCGAGCGCGGCGGCCAGCTGCTCCGCCGCGTCGGCCGGCCGGCCGGCGTCCAGCGCCCGCCGGCCGGCCGCGGCCAGCCGCTCGAACCGGGCCGCGTCCAGCGCGTCCGGATCCAGCCGCAGCAGGTACCCCGGCGGCCGGGTCAGCAGCAGCTCGCCGGCGGCCGGGCCGGCGGCCGGCAGCAGGGCCTTGCGCAGCCGGGACGTGTAGCTGCGCACCGTCTGCTCGGCGTCGGCCGGAGCCTGCCCGTCCCACAACCCGTCCACCAGCGCGGCCACGCTGACCACCCGGCCGGCGCCGGCCAGCAGCAGCGCCAGCACGGCGCGGATCCGCCGGCCACCCAGGTCCAGCACCCGGCTGCCGACGCCGACCTCCAGCGGCCCGAGCACCCGGAACTGGACCGGGGACGGTGTGGCGTCCATCCGACCTCCAGCTCGCAGCGACGGGCCCATCCGGCTCGGCCGGGCCCCCGGCCCGGGGACAGGACGTGCGGCGCCGGGGTCCGGATGCCCCGCTGAGCAACCATCCGGACCCGGGCGGCGGCCGTCCGGGCGGCTGGCCCGGACCGCCGACCTGCACAGTCAACCAGTTGTCGACCGGGCGTCGAGAGCCTGTCGACGACGCCTGACATCCTCGGGCGGCCCATGCCCGGCAACGCGCACCCACCGGAGCCGGACGGCAACTGCCGGTCGGCTGCCGCCGACGCTGCCGCCGGACCGCACGGCCGGCTCCTAGGTTCGATTCCAGGACGTATCGGCCGAGCTGGCAGGGGTTCTCCATGAAGCTGATGACAGCCACTTCGCGCCCGGCGGCACCCGGTGGCGGGCTGGACGTGATCGTGACCAGCGTGTCGTCGGACGCGCACACCTGGAACCTCGTCTACCTGCAACTGCTGCTGGAGGAGTACGGGCACCGGGTGGTCAACCTCGGCGCCTGCGTGCCGGACCGGCTGCTGGTCGCCGAATGCCTCCGGCTGCGGCCGGACCTGGTGGTGATGAGCAGCGTCAACGGGCACGGCTGGCGGGACGGCCGGCGCGCCATCACCGCGCTGCGGACCCGCGCCGAACTGGCCGCCACCCCGGTCGTCATCGGCGGCAAGCTCGGCATCGCCGGCCCCGGCGGGGACGCCCAGGCCCGCTCGCTGGCGCTGGCCGGCTTCGACGGCGTGTTCGAGGACGGCAGCTCGGCAGCGGCGTTCCGGGAGTTCCTGAGCCGGCTGCGGCCGAGGGTGTCGGCGTGAGCGAGCACGCGGCCGGGGCCGGCCGGCGGCCGGCCCGGGCGGGCGGGCCCGTGGCCAGGGCCGGCGAGCCCGGGGCCGGGGCCGGCGAGCCCGGGGCCGGGGCGGGTGAGCTGCCGGCCGGGACAGGCGGGCGCTCGGACTTCGGTGCGGTCGTCCGCCGCGCGGCGGCGGCCGGCCGGCTGGTGGTCCAGCCCCGGATGGGCGTGAGCGACCCGGCCCGGATGCGCGCCGGCCTGCTCGCCACCCGGGACGCGGGGGTGCGCACGGTCGGCACGATCACGCTGGACAGCTACACCCGGGTCGGCGACCACGAGGCGGTGCGGGCGGCCCTGCGCAACGGCGAGGAGCTCAACGGCTACCCGATCGTCGACCACCCGGTGCGGACCACCGCGGCCCTGGTCGCGGACGTGTCCGATGTGGACTTTCCGGTGCAGGTGCGGCACGGGTCGGCGCGGCCGCAACGCATCGCCGCCGCGCTGATCGCGGCCGGGCTGCACGCCACCGAGGGCGGCCCGGTCTCCTACTGCCTGCCCTACAGCCGGGTGCCGGTGGCCGAATCGGTACGCGCCTGGGCGGAGACGACCCGGCTGCTGGCCGAACTGCGCGGGCGCGGGCTGCGCCCGCACCTGGAGACGTTCGGCGGCTGCATGATGGGCCAGCTCTGCCCACCGTCGCTGCTGGTGGCGATCAGCCTGCTGGAGGCGATGTTCTTCGGCCGGCACGGGGTGGACAGCGTCTCGCTCAGCTACGCCCAGCAGACCGACCCGGGGCAGGACACAGAGGCGCTGTCCGCGCTGCGTTCGCTCGCCGCCGAGTTCCTGTCCGAAGTGGACTGGCATGTCGTGCTCTACGCGTACATGGGGGTGTTCCCCAGCTCCCCGGACGGCGCGACGGACCTGCTGGCCGACGCCGCCCGGCTCAGCGTGCGCGGCGGCGCGGACCGGCTGATCGTCAAGACCGTCGCCGAGGCGCGGCGGATCCCCACGATCGCAGAGAACGTGACCGCGCTGCGGGTGGCCGGCCACGCGGCCGACCACGAGCGCCGGGTCATCGCCGGGCCGGCCGGGCCGGCGCCGGACACCGGCATCCGGGCCCAGGCCCGGGCCATCGTCGAGGCGGTGCTGAACCTGGCGCCCGACCTCGACACCGCGCTGATCCGCGCGGTGCACCGGGGCCTGCTCGACATCCCGTACTGCCTGCACCCGGACAACGCCGGGCGGACCCGCGCCACCGTCGGCCGGGACGGGACGCTGCAGTGGACCCGGATCGGGGCGCTGCCGATCCGCGGCCTGGCCGATACCGCCGGCGACGCGGACGGCAGCGCCGCCGGGCTGCTGCGGTCACTGTCCTATGTGGCCAGCCGGTTCGACGACGCGGCGCTGGAACGCGCCGCCGCGCGGGAGTTCCTCCCGGCCTGATCATCCGACTACCCAGGGAGCCAACCGATGCCGACCACGATGGACACCGCGTTGCCGCCGAGCCCGCGCGCGCACCTGTCCTCCCCGATCACCCGCGCCGCGCTGCGCGTCCAGCACGAGGTGCTGGCGGCGGCCCGGGAGTACCTGACCGGGCAGGGCTGCGTCGAACTCCTGCTGCCCGTCATCGGGCCGGTCACCGACCCCGGGGCGCGCGGCGCGAAGCAGGTTGACGTGGACTACTACGGCCACCGCTACAAGCTGATGACCAGCGCGATCCTGTACAAGCAGGCGTCGCTGATCGCGTTCGAGCGGTTCTTCACGATCGCGCCGAACGTCCGGCTGGAACCGCTGGAGACCAGCTCGACCAGCCGGCACCTGGCCGAGTTCCACCAGATCGATGTCGAGCTGGCCGGCGCCTCCCGGGACGACGCGATGACGATCGCGGAAGGGACCGTCCGGCACATCGTCCGGCGGACCACCGAGCGGGCCGGGGCCGAACTGGCGACGCTCGGCCGGGACACCGGCGCGTTCGTCGACCTGCTCAGCGGCAACGCCTTCGAACGGCGCACGCACGCCGCGGCAGTGGCCGACCTGCACGAGCTGGGCCACCCGCAGAGCCCGGACGCGGAGATCGACTGGGCCGGCGAGGCGGTGCTGTCGGCCAAGGCGAGCCGGCCCTTCTTCCTCACCGACTACCCCAAGGGTTCGCGTGGCTTCTACGACAAGGAGAGCCGCGAGCGGCCCGGGCAGCTGCGGAACTTCGACCTGCTCGCCGCGGAAGGCTTCGGGGAGCTGTGCAGCGGCGGCGAGCGCGAACACGACTACGGCACCATCATCGCCCGGATGCGCGAGACCGGGGAGAACCCGGCGAAGTACGGCTGGTATCTCGCGCTGGTCCGCGAGGGCATTCCGGCCAGCGCCGGCTTCGGGCTCGGCCTGCAGCGGCTGACCCGCTACGTGACCGGCCTCGACCACGTCTGGCAGACCACCGGCTACCCCAAGGTCCCGGGGATGGTGGCGCCGTGACCGCGCCGGCCCGGCGGCCCCCTCCGCTGCGCGCTGGCGGCTTCCCGGAGCGGGCGGTCCGGGAGCGGGCCCGCCTCGGTGCCGGGGCGGTCTTCCCGCGCCGGGCCGACTACGGCCGCGCGCTGTTCGGCGCCACCGGCCAGCCGCCGGCCGCCGACCAGCCGCCGACCGACCGGCTGGACCTGGCCCGGCTGGTCCCGCCGGTGTTCATGCCGGAACGGCTGGAGAAGCTCATCGAACTGGCCCGCGAACCGCTGCACACCGATGTGGACCTGGGCACCGACGTCGGCGGGTTCCGCTCGGCGCTGCCGCTGTACCTGTCCGCGTTCGGGTCCACCCAGGTGGCCAGCGCCGACCTCGGGACGGCCGCGAGCCGGCAGGCCGGAGCCCTCGGCATCCCGATGGTCATCGGCGAGAACGTGGTCCCGGTCAACGGGTACGGCCGGCTGGCGGCCACGGCCGGGCGCGGGCTCATCGACCGCATCCGGGCGTACGCCGGTGCCGTCCCGGACGGCCTGGGCGGGGTCGCGGTCCAGCAGAGCACCGAGGACGCCGACGCCGAAGTATGGAACCTGGTCTACAGCGACCCGACCGCGCTGCCGCTGCTGGACAGCGGCCGGCTGGCCTTCGAGCTGAAGGTCGGGCAGGGGGCCAAGCCGGGGCTCGGCGGCATGACGCTGGTCGGCGAACCCACCGCGGCCCGGCTCGCCGAGCACTTCGCCCTGGAGGGCGTGTACGGCCCGGCCGCGACGACGGTCCTGCGCTGCGCCAGCCCCGGCACGTTCACCGACGAAATCCTGCGCCAGCAGATCCGGCTGATGCGCAACAACTTTCCGCGCGCCCGGGTGTGGGTGAAGCTGCCGCCGGGCCGGGACGTGCGGTCGGCCGCACAGGTGGCCTGGGCCGCCGGAGCGGACGCGGTGACCGTCGACGGGGCCGAGGGCGGTACCGGGTGGGCGCCGTCGGCGTTCCTGGCCGGGGTGGGCCTGCCGTTGGCGGAGTGCCTGCGCCGGATCGGCACACCGGCCGGCTGCCTGCTGGTCTCCGGCCGGGTGTGGGAAGGGCTGCGCGCGGTCAAGTGCCTGGCCCTGGGCGCCCGGGCGGCCGGCCTGGGCCGGGCGGCCCTGATCGCGGTGGACGAGGATGCCCGCTCGGGGCTGGCCCGGCTGGTGGCCTGCCTGGCCCTGGAGACCAGGCTGTTGATCAGCGCGCTGGGCAAGTACCGGCCGGGCGCACTGTCCGCCGAGGATCTCTGGTGGGCCGACACCGGCCAGGCCGAGCCGGCGGCGCTGCCCGCGGCGGTGGGTGGCGGCTGACGACGGTCGCGGTCCGGGCCGGCAGGCAACCCGCCTGCCGGCCCGGACCGCTGCCCGCTGCGTCCGCGCCCACCCGCCTCCCGTCCCGCGGCCCGACACCCCCGCGACCCGGGTGACCGGCCCGGTAGCCCACCGGCCGGCGGGCTACCGGGCCGGCGGGCTACCGGCCGACCGCCGCGGCGGTGGCCCGGCACAGGTCCCGGACCAGGTTGAGCACCTGGAACCTGGACTGGTCCGGGCGGCTGCGCAGTACACCGGCCATCAGCAGGCGGCGCACCAGCCGGCCGCAGTCCAGCTGGCTCCGCCCGGTCAGCGCGACCACGTCGTCCAGGCTGATCTCCCGGTCCAGCTCGCACAGCCGGCCCAGCACGCCGCGCTCGGCCTCGGGCAGTGCCCGCAGGCAGCTGTCCAGCCGCTCCCGGACCGCGCCGTCGCCGTCGGTGGCGGCGAGGTGGTCGAACATCCCGGCCGGATCACCACGCAACACGGTCAGCAGCAGGTCCAGGTCGTACACGGCCAGCCAGGACGCCGCGGCCTCCAGCGCCACCGGCAACCCGTCCAGCAGCCAGCAGATCTCGGCGACGACCGGCAGCTCAGCGGCCGACAGCAGCCAGCCCGGCCGGGACCGGCGCGCGGCGTCCAGGAACAGCCGGACCGCCGGACCGTCCACCGGCGCCGGCGGGTAGCCGGGGTCCGGCGCCGGCAGCGGGCCGAGTACCACGGTGCGCCCGCCGGGCAACCGGCTCGGGCACCGCGCGGTGAGCAGCATCCGCAGGCCGGGGCAGCCGCGCAGCAGCGGCGCCACCCGGTCCGGCCGTAGCCCGCCGGCGTCCACCCCGTCAAGCACGAGCAGCGTGTCGCGGTCGCCGACCAGTTCGACCAGGTCGGCCAGCACCGGGGTCGGACCGGGGTCGGCCGGCGGTCCGGCCGGCTCGACCAGTTCCGCGACGGCCGCCCACAGCAGCTGGTCCAGCCGCTCACCGCCGGGCGGCGGCACCGCCGACACACCGGTCCACAACACCGGCATCCCCTGGCCGTGCAGCCGCCACGCCACCTCGCCGGCCAGGCAGGTCTTGCCGACGCCGCCGATCCCGACCACCTCCACCAGCCGGCCGCCCGCGGTGGCCAGCATCGTGGCCAGCAGCTCGACCTCGGCCTCCCGGCCGACCGTCGCCCGCAGCGCCGGCGGCGGCGCGGCCACCCGGACGTCGTGCGCCACCAGCGCCAGCGCCGACCGGCGCTCGTCGGCGGCCAACTCCAGGTCGCGGCGGGCCTGCCGGCTCAGCCGCAGCCCGTCCGCGATCAACCGCACGGTGTCCTGCCGGGGCCGGCGGGCCTTGCCCTGTTCGAGATCCCGGATCGCCCGGATGCTGACGGTGGACAGGTCGGCCAGTACCCGCTGGGTCAGGCCGGTGCGCAGCCGGTGCCGGCGCAGTAGCCGCCCGAACGCGCCCGGATCGGCAGTAGCCATCTCGATTGCCAAGGCCGTTACCTCTTCCGCCCCTGCGGCAGGCCGTCCCCGCCGTGTAGCGCAGACCGTAAAAGCCGCCGCGGCGGTCGGCCGCAATTCTGTCCAGCAGCGGCGAGAATTGCCGAATGAGTGGCATCGGCCAGCGATAGTGTGGGTGATCCGGCGTACTACTTTAGGAGTACGCCGGGGTACTCCTCCGACGAATCCGCCACGACCGACCATCATATCTCTGCAGGTCAGCGGCCAGAGTATGACTGCGCCGCCGCCGGCTGGTGGTACTCCGGCGCATTGCCGCGGCACCGGGGCGGTGGCAGCATTTCCATTCGAAAGGCCGCCGGGAAAGCATCCGGGTCAGCATGGCCTGAGCGCTCGCGGC
This sequence comes from uncultured Actinomycetota bacterium, assembly GCA_963714145.1. Lineage (GTDB taxonomy): Bacteria > Actinomycetota > Actinomycetes > Mycobacteriales > CADCTP01 > JBBWZH01. The sequence continues at coordinate 3,863,634 of OY970235.1, forward strand.
ATAGTGGGAGGTGCGGAAAGGTGCCCACCAGAATTGCGGAAGCCGACGACGTGAGGCTGGTGCGATGGCCGGCGGAAGCCGACCGGCTGAGTGACTACCGGCGGCAGGGGGTGCCCCGGCTGCTGGTCGTGGAGGCCGGGGCGTGCCCGCCGCTGTGCGCGGACGTGGTGGAGGACTGGGTGCGGACGCCGGTCAGCCAGGTCGACCTGCAGGCGCGGCTGGCCACCCTGCGGGCGCGCCGGACCTGGCTGCGGATGCCGCGGCTCGACCCGACCGGCGTGCTGCGGATGGGGGACCGCTCGGTGGCACTGTCGCCGACCGAGACCGAACTGCTGACCGAGCTCATCACCCGCTTCGGCTCGATGACCCCGACCTGCGTGCTCGGCGGCCGGCTGCCGGAGCAGTCGCCTGAGTCGCGGCGGAACGCCCTGCACCTGCACATCATGCGGATCCGGCGCCGGATCGAGCCGCTGGGCCTGCATATCCGCACCGTGTGGCGGCGCGGCTACCTGCTGGAGCTGGCGGAGGCGACATGAGGCCGGCAGCCGGGGACGCCGACTACGCGGTCGTCCGCCCCACCGAGGAGGAATGCGAACACGCCGTCCGGATCCGGCGGATGCTGACCGGGCGGCTGCTCGCCGACGGGCTGGCCGCGGTCGTCCGCCTCGGCGTCCCCGACCTGCTGGCCGACGGCCCCCGGTCCGCGGCCTGGCTGGCGCAGCGGTGCGGGGCGCACGAGCCGTCGTTGCGCCGGGTGCTGCGCGGCCTCGCCACCTTCGACGTGTTCCTCGAGCAGCGGCCGGACGTGTTCGAGCTGACCGCGCTGGGCTGGACGCTGTGCACGCACGCGCCGGGTTCGGCCCAGGCCACGGCGCTGCTGTCCGGCGACATCGGGGCCGCCTGCGCCGACCTGGACGCCACCATCCGCACCGGCCGGGCGCCGCTGCGCAGCGCCGGCGGCGCCGGGTTCGCCGATCTGCTGCGGGCCGACCCGGCCCTGCGGCGCAGGTTCGACACCTCGGCGGCGGCGGCCCTGTCGCTGCACATCGACGGGGTGCTGGCCACCCTGGACCTGCCGCCGGGCGGCACCGTGGTCGACCTCGGCGGCCGGGACGCCACCTTCCTCAGCTACCTGCTGACCACCGACCCGACGCTGCGCGGCATCCTGCTGGACCGCCCCGAGGTCGCCGAACGGGCCGCCGACCGGCTCGCCCGGGCCGGCCTGGCGGGCCGCTGCGAGGTGCGGGCCGGCGACTTCTTCGATCGCGTTCCGGGCCGCGGCGACGTCTACGTACTGCGCAGCATCCTGCACAACTGGGACGACGAACGGGTCCGCGCCCTGCTGCGGGCCTGCCGGCGCGCGATCCCGGCCGGCGCGCGGCTCATCGTGCTCGACCTGTTCGCCGCCGAGGCCGGCCACTCCGATCCCGGCTACCGGGCCACCGCGCTGGCGGACCTCTACATGCTGGGAATGTTCGGTGACTGCGGCCGGGAAAGGACCGCCAGCCAACTGGCGGTGCTGCTGAGCCAGGCCGGGTTCCGGGTCGTCCGGATGAGCAGATTGACCAGTGGTCTCGGGACTCTGGAGGCGACGCCGGCCGGTTGAGCCGGTAACAACGAAATGGTCGTTAGGCGCGGCGATGTTAAAGTCGGGCGAAACGTCTCGTCGGGTGACGTCGGCGCGGAGGGGGCGAAGGTGTGTCGACCATCGACGTCGCCGACGGCCTGGAGGCCCGCCGCAGCGGGATCATCGACAGCTACGAGTCCCGGCTGCGGGCCCGCCGCAGCGCCCTGGTAGCCGACGAGGACGTACGCGCCGAGGTGGTCGACAACGCCCACCGGATCCTCACCGACTGCGTCCGCAGCCTGCGTGCCGGCGCGCTCGACCTGGACGAGTCGAACATGTCGGCCGCCGTGTCGATCGGCATCAGCCGGGCCTCCGCGCACATCCCCAAGGCCGAGTCGCTGCGGGCCGCGGAGGTCCTGTTCGACGTGGTGATCGACGCGGTCGGCGAGATCACGCCGGACCGCGGCGAGCCGTTCGCGGTGGCCGCCCGGGCGCTGCACCACAGCATCATGAGCCGGGTGGCGCTGGCCACCACCGCGCACGACTCCTACCTGCTGAAGATGATCCAGGACCTGCAGATCGAGGCGCGCCGGCAGCTGGCCCGCGAGTTACACGACCGGTTCGGCAGCGAGCTGGCGCTGACCCTGCGGATGATCGAACTCTACGAGGGTCGCCGCGGCGACCAGGCACCCGACCTCGGGCTGAACGCCATCAAGCAGGTCGTGATGGGCATGCTCAAGTCCACCGGCAGCTTCATCACCGTGCTGGTGCCGCCGGCGGTGCCGGCCGAGCTGGTCAGCTCGCTGCGGCGGTACATCGACCTGCTGGGCGCGGCCGACCGGGTCGGCGAGATCCACGTCGACGGGCAGGAGGCGTGGCTGCCGGACGCGGTCCGCGAGCAGCTCTTCCTCGTCATCCGCGAGGCGGTCAGCAACGCGATCCGGCACTCCGGCTCGGACACGATCACCGTGTCGATCGACATCGCCCCGCTCAGCGCGCACGCGGCCATCGAGGATCAGGGGGTCGGCTTCGACCATGACGTGGTGGCCGAACACAGCGCCGGGCACGGGCTGATCTCGATGCAGGAGCGGGTGGCCGCCGTCGGCGGCGTCTTCCTGATCACCACGAAGCCCGACCGCGGCACCCGTACCGAGGTCTGGGTGCCCTACCAGCGGGACGCCCGGCCGCGGGTCCGCTCGTGATCCGGATCATGGTGGTCGACGACCACACCCTGCTGCGGGAGACGCTGGCCGCGGTGCTGGACGACGAACCGGACCTGACCGTCGTGGCGCAGGCCGGCGACGGCGACGAGGCGATCGCGCTGGCGGCGCAGGCCCGACCGGACGTGGTGCTGCTGGACGTGCAGATGCCCGGCACCCCGGCCACCACTGTGGTGGAACAGATCACCAAGCGGCTGCCCACCGTCAAGATCATCATTCTGACCATGCACGAGTCGGCCCCGGTGCTGCAGGAGTTCCTGCGCATCGGCGTCGCCGGCTACCTGCACAAGGGGGTCAGCCGCCCGTACCTGACCTCGGTCATCCGCAGCACCAGCAGCCCGGACAGCCGGGTCGCGATCTCCGTCTCGCTGCGCGGCGCGGCCGGCCGGCTGGCCGAACGGCCGGCGCTGTCCGACCGGGAGATCGAGGTGGTGACGCTGGTCGCGCGGGCGATGAGCAACCGCCAGGTCGCCCACCAGTTGCAGATCGAAGAGGCGACCGTCAAACGGCACCTGCGCAACATCTTCCGCAAGCTGGACGCGGTGTCGCGAGTGGACGCGGTGAACCGGGCGGTGGCGGCGGAGCTGATCCCGGCGCAGGTCGGCCAGGATCTCTGGGAACGGCCCGGCGCCCCCGGCCCCCGGCACTGATCCCGGCCGCACCGCCAGCGTCCACTCTGGACTCGACCGCCGCCGCCCGGCCGGCAACCACTGCCGGATTCTGTCGGGCCGCGCAAGGTCGGCCGGCGCCGCGGGTAGACAACAGATCGTGTTCGCCGACACCGCATCTCTCGCCCCCATCCGCGTCGTTCCGGGCCGGTCGCCGCTGCGGATCCTCGCCGACAGCTGGACCGAGGCACGGCCGATCGTCCAGGTCGTCTTCGCCGTCCGGTTCGTGGTCGGCTGGGCCCTCGCCGGCGCCGTCGCCGGGATGCGGCCCGCGGTCGGCCTCGCCGGCTGGCTGCTCGGCGTGGTCGCGGTGTATGTGCTCAACGGCGTGACCGATGTCGCCGGCGACCGGGCCAACGGGTCCCGCCGGCCGATCGCCGCCGGCCGGCTGTCGCTGGCCGAGGCCAGGGCGGTCACCGCCGCCGCCGGGGCCGGCGCCGTGCTCACGGCCGCCGCGCTGGGCCTGCCGTTCCTGCTGCTGCAGCTGGGTTTCCTCGCCGTCGGCGCGGCCTACTCGGTGGCGCCGTTCCGGCTGAAGGACACCACCGCGGGCGCGGCCGTGGCCGTGGTGCTGCTCGGCTTCCTGACCTACCTGGCCGGCGCGGTCGCGACCGGCCAGCAGCCGACCGGCATCCTGCTGGTCTTCGCCACCGCCATGTCGGCCTGGATGGGTGGGGTCGGCGCGGTCGCCAAGGACTTCTCGGACGTGCGCGGTGACGCCGCCGCCGGCCGCCGCACCCTCGTCATCCGGTGGGGCGACCGCCGGGCCCGGGCCGCGGTCAGCGCCAGCGCGGCCGCCATCGGCACCGGGATGCTGGCGCTCGTCGCCTGGTACCCCGGCCTGCTCGGCCCTGCCGTCGCCGTCGCGCTCGGCGCGGTCGCGGTGCTCGCCGTGACGCTGCGGCCGGCGCCGGCCGCGACCGGGCCCGGGCGGCGGCCGTACCGGATGTTCATGCTGACCCAGTACGCCGCGAACCTGACCGTGCTGGCTCTGCTGGTGGTCTGACCCGGTGCCCCGGCGGGGGTCCGCGGCCCGGATGCCGGCCGGCCGCACCGTCCGTACGCTGTCACAGATCTGGGGCACCGACCGAACCGGGACGCCGAGAATGGAGCCGATGTGGACCCGTCCGTGACGACCGCACCGCCCGCCGGCGCCGACCCGGCCGCGCGCCGGCCGCGCGGTGGGCTGCTGCGGCACCGCGACTTCCGGCTGCTCTGGATCGGCGAGACGACCAGCAAGCTGGGCAGCGCGGTCACCGGGATCGCGGTGCCGCTGGTCGCCGTGCAGACGCTGCACGCCAGCACCTTCGCGATCGCCGTGCTGGACGCGGTCGCCTGGCTGCCCTGGCTGCTGATCGGCCTGCCGGCGGGCGCCTGGCTCGACCGGCTGCCGCGCCGCCCGGTGATGCTCCTCTGCGATCTGGCGGCGGTGCTGCTGTTCGTCAGCGTGCCGGTGGCGGCCTGGAGCGGCTGGCTGACCCTCAGCCAGCTGCTGATCGTGGCCCTGCTCGGCGGGGTGGTGACCGTCTTCTTCAGCACCGCGTACCAGGCCTACCTGCCGTCCGTGGTGGCCAAGGAGGACCTCACCGAGGGCAACGCCAAGCTGCAGGGCAGCGAGCAGGTGGCCACCATCGCCGGCCCCGGCCTCGGCGGCGTGATCGCGCAGCTGTTCGGCGCGGTCACCGGCCTGCTCGCGGACGCGGCCAGTTTCGTGGTGTCCGGGGTGTGCCTGCTGGCCATCCGCACCAAGGAGGCCCGGATCGCCCGCCGCGACCGGGATACTTCGCTGCTGCACGAGATCGGGCAGGGCCTGCGGTTCGTCGCCGGCGACCCGTTCCTGCGGGTGCTGGCGGTCGCCGCCGCGATCGACAACCTGACGCTCAGCGGGGCGCACGCGCTGCTGATCGTCTTCCTCGTCCGCGATGTCGGCGTATCCGCCGGCCTGGTCGGCGTGCTGCTCGGCGCGGACGCCGTCGGCGGGGTGATCGGCGCCGTGATCTCGACCCGGATCGCCCGCCGGATCGGCACCGGCCGGGCGCTGCTGCTCGGCTCGCTGTGCACCGCCCCCTTCGGCCTGCTCATCCCGCTGACCGAGAACGGGCCCCGGCTCGCGTTCTTCGCCGCCGGCATGCTGATCCCGTCGGCCGGGATGGTCGCCAGCAACATCGTCAGCAACGGCTTCCGGCAGATGTACTGCCCGGAGCGGCTGCGCGGTCGGGTGTTCACCAGCTCCCGCTTCCTCGCCTTCGGCGTGATCCCGATCGGCGCGGTGCTCGGCGGCGTCGTGGGCACCGTGCTCGGTGTCCGCCCGGCGCTGTGGGTGCTGCTCGCCGCCGTGGCGCTGGGCAAGCTCATCCGGCTCGTCGGCCCGATCCGGCACTACCGCGACCTGCCGACCGAACCCGCCATCACCTCGATCCGCTAGTCCGTGTCGGCCCGGTACTGACGGGCGTGGCGCCGGTCCAGCGGCGCGAGCCGTGGCGGCGGCGCCAACCAACCGGAGTGTCGAAGTCCGACCTCGCGGTGGACAGCCGGTAGGTGCCGGCCGACGGCGCCGCCCACACGTACACCCGATCCGCCCGCCCAGCCGGCGAGGTCGCCGCGGGGCCCGCGCAACTGCCGCTGGTCTGCCGCCGGCAACTGCCGCTGGCCGCGCGACCGCCGACCTAGCGTCGTTCGCAGCCCGATACAGCCCGATGCCGCGGAGGACGTTCCGATGACCAACCCGTTCGAGCACGACGACAGCGTCTACCTGGTCCTGATCAACGCGGACAACCAGCACTCGCTGTGGCCGGCGTCGATCGACGTCCCGGCCGGCTGGACGGTCGGCCACGGGCCGGCCGCCCGGCAGGAGTGCCTCGACTACGTCGACACGCACTGGACCGACCTGCGCCCGGCGAGCCTCGCCGCCGGCTAGACCAGCCGACCGCCGACAGACGAAGAGGACCCCGCAATGGCCGAGCACACCGCCGCCGCCGCGCAGGTGCCGGCAGGCTGGAACGACACCGGGCACCCGGTCGCCCGGGCCACCCTCGCCGCCCTGGTCGAGGCGCAGGTCGCCCGCACCCCCGACGCGACAGCGGTCAGCTACGCCGGCCGCGGCCTGAGCTACGCCGAGCTGGACGCCCGGGCCGACCGGCTGGCCCGGGTGCTGGCCGCCCGCGGGGTCGGCCCGGAGCGGATCGTCGCGGTCGCCGTACCCCGCTCGCTGGAACTGGTGGTCGCCCTGCTCGGCGTGCTCAAGGCCGGCGCCGCCTACCTGCCGGTCGACCCGGACTACCCGACCGACCGGATCGCCCTGCTGCTCGCGGACGCCGCCGCCAGCTGCGTGCTGACCACCGCCGAGGTGGCCGCCCGGCTGCCCGCCGGGCCGGTTCTACTGATCGGGGACGCCGCCGCCGACGGAGCCGCCGCCGCGGGAGCCGGGCCGGGCGGGCCCGGGCCCCGCGCGGCCGGACCGGACGACCCCGCGTACGTCATCTACACCTCCGGCTCCACCGGCCGGCCGAAGGGCGTCATCGTCACGCACCAGGCGATCGTCAACCGGCTGCAGTGGATGCAGGCCGAGTACCGCCTCGGCCCGGACGACCGGGTGCTGCAGAAGACCCCGTCCGGCTTCGACGTGTCGGTGTGGGAGTTCTTCTGGCCGCTGCTGACCGGCGCCACCCTGGTGGTCGCCCGGCCGGAGGGGCACCGCGATCCCGCCTACCTGGCCGAGCTGATCCGCGCCGAGCGGATCACCACCGTCCACTTCGTACCGTCGATGCTGCGGGTCTTCCTGGCCGAGCCGGCGGCCGCGCGCTGCGCCAGCCTGCGCCGGGTGATCTGCAGCGGGGAGGCGCTGCCGGCGGAGCTGGCCGACCGCTTCGCCCGGGTGCTGGACGTCGGCCTGCACAACCTCTACGGGCCCACCGAGGCGGCGGTCGACGTCACCCACTGGGCCTGCGCGGCCGGCGGCGCCGACGCGGCGGACGGCACGGTGTCGGTGCCGATCGGCCGGCCGGTCTGGAACACCCGGCTGCACGTGCTGGACGCCGAGCTGCGGCCGGTGCCGGTCGGCGTGGCCGGCGAGCTCTACCTGGCCGGCGCCCAACTCGCCCGCGGCTACCTGAACCGGCCCGGCCTGACCGCGTCCCGGTTCGTGGCCGACCCGTACGGCGCGGCCGGCGAGCGCATGTACCGCACCGGCGATCTGTGCAGCTGGCGGCCGGACGGTGCCCTGGACTTCCTCGGACGGGCCGACGACCAGGTCAAGATCCGGGGCCAGCGGGTCGAGCCGGGTGAGGTGGCGGCGGTGCTGCTGCGGCACCCGGCGGTCGCCGAGGCCGCGGTCGTGGCCCGCACCGACCGGCCCGGGCAGACCCGGCTGGTCGGCTACCTCGTCGCCGTGGCCGGGTCGGTCGCGCCGATCCCGGAGCTGCGCGAGCAGCTGGCCCGGGTGCTCCCCGAACACATGGTTCCCGCGGCCCTGGTGCCGCTCGACGCGCTCCCGCTGACGCCGAACGGCAAGCTCGACCGGGCGGCCCTGCCCGCCCCTGACCGGACCGCCGGCGGTGCCGGCGCGGCCCCGCGCTCGGCCGCCGAGCGGCTGCTGTGCGACCTGATCGCCGAGGTGGTCGGCGTCGAGGTCGTTGGCCTGGACGACAACCTGCTCGGCCTCGGCGGGGACAGCATCATGGCGATGCAGGTGGTCAGCCGGGCCCGCCAGGGCGGGCTGCTGCTGACCACCCGGGACGTGCTGCGGCAGCCGACCGTCGCGGCCCTCGCCGCGGCCGCCACCCGCGGCCCGGCACCCGGGACCGGGACGGCGACCGGGACCGGGAGCGGGACCGGCCACGATGACGGCGCCGGTGCCCTGCCCACCACCCCGATCATGGAGTGGCTGCGTGAGCGGGGCGGGCCGGTCGACGAGTTCAGCCAGTCACTGGTGCTGCGCGCGCCGGCCGGGCTGTCCTGGACCGGGCTGCTGGCGCTGGTGCAGGCCCTCCTGGACACGCACGACACGCTGCGGCTGCAGCGCACCGTGCCGGCCGGCGGCGGCCGGTGGCAGCTGGCGGTGCGGCCGGTCGGCGCGGTGCGCGCCGAGTCGTGCACCACCCGGGTCGACGTGTCCGGCACGGTCGACGGCGGGCCCGGCGCCGACCGGGACGAGCTGGCGGCCGCCCGGCGCCGGCTGGACACCGCCGCCGGCCGGGTGCTGCAGGTGGTCTGGTTCGACGCCGGCACCGACCGGCCCGGCCGGCTGGCCCTGGTCGCCAACCACCTCGCCGTGGACGGGGTGTCCTGGCGGGTGCTGCGGTCCGACCTGGCCGACGGGTGGGCGGCCACGGCCGCCGGTGGCCGGCCCGCGCTGGCCCCGGTGCCCACCTCGTTCCGCCGCTGGTCACGGCTGCTGGCCGCCGAGGCGGACCGGGGCACCCGCCGCACCGAACTGTCCCGGCTGGCCGGCGCGGTGACCCGGCCGGTGCCGGCGGTCGGCAGCCGGCCGCTGGACCGCCGGCTGGACCTGGAGTCCGCCGACCGGGCGGTCGTCCTCGAACTCCCCGCGCCGATCACCGGGCCGCTGCTCGGGACCGTGCCGGCGGCCCTGCGGGTCGGGGTGACCGAGGTACTGCTGACCGCCTTCGCGCTCGCCGTGACCGGCTGGCGGGGCAGCGCCGGCCCGATCCTGGTCGACCTGGAAGGCCACGGCCGGGAGACCGGCGACGTCGACCTGTCCCGCACGGTCGGCTGGTTCACCAGCCTCTTCCCGGTCCGGCTGGACCCGGGCCTCCTCGGCCCGGCCCCGCCCGGGCCAGGCACGCCCGCACTCGACCGGGCCATCGCCCGGGTGGCCGAGCAACTGCGCGACACCGGTGACGGCCTGGGCTACGGCATCCTGCGGTACCTCGACCCGGCCGCCGCGCCGGTGCTGGCGGCCGAGCCGCCCGCGTTCGGCGTCAACTACCTCGGCCGCTTCCCGACCGGCACCGACGCCGACTTCGCCGTGCTGCCGGGTTACCGCACCGGCCTGGACGACTTCGGGCCCGGGATGCCGATGGCGCACGCGGTCGAGGTCAACGCCGTCGCCCGGGACCAGGCCGGCGGCCCGGTGCTGACGGCCACCTGGACCTGGGCCGAGGGCATCGTGCCGGAGCGGGACGTTCGCGACCTGGCCGGCCGCTGGTTCGCCGCGCTCGGGGTCCTGGTGCAACACGCGCAGCGGTCCGCGCCGGCCGCGCCGACCCCGGCCGAGCTCTGCCTGGGCGCCCTGAGCCAGACCGAGATCGACGAGATCGAAGCCGAACTGACGGCTCTGTGAGCCGGGCCCGTGAGCCGAAGGAGACGATCACCGTGGCACCGAACCGCTCCGCCATCGAGGACATCCTGCCGCTGTCCCCGCTGCAGGAGGGCCTGCTGTTCCACGCCCGGTACGAGCGGGACGCCGCCGATCTCTACGTCGCCCAGTTCGTCGCCGTCCTGACCGGGCCGCTGGACGCCGCGCTGCTGCGGGCATCCGCCGACGCCGTGCTCACCCGGCACGCGAACCTGCGGGTGTCGGTCCGGCACCGCCGCTCCGGCGAGCCGATCCAGGTGGTCCGCCGCGACGTGCCGCTGCGCTGGGCCGAGGTGGACGCCACCGCCGCCGGTTCGGCCGTCGACGGTGCAGCGGCCGACGGCGAACCAGCCGACGGCGGCGCCGACGCGGTGATCGCCCGGGACTGGGCGGCCGGCGTCGACGTGGACGGGCCGTCGCTGCTGCGCTACATCCTGATCCGGGAAGCCGGCGACCGGCACCGGCTCGTGCTGACCAGCCACCACCTGCTGCTCGACGGCTGGTCGACCGCGCTGCTGTTCCGCGAGCTGTTCACGGTGTACGCGGCCGGCGGCGACAGCAGCGTGCTCGGGCCGGCCTACCCGTTCCGGGACTACCTGGCCTGGCTGGCCGGGCAGGACAAGGTCGCCGCCGGGCGGGAGTGGCGGGCCGCGCTGGCCGACCTGGACGGGCCGACCTACGCCGCGCCCGCCGACCCGGGCACCGGCCGGGCGCCGTCGCAGGTGGTGTCGGTGCAGCTGCCGGCCGACACCACGGCCGCGCTGCGGGCCACCGCCCGGGAGTGCGGCGTCACCCTCAACACGCTCTGCCAGGGCCTGTGGGCGGTCGCGGTCGGACAGCTCACCGGGCGTACCGACGTCGTGTTCGGCTGCACCGTCGGCGGCCGGTCCCCGGACCTGGCCGGGGCCGAGACGATGATCGGCCTGCTGATCAACACCGTGCCGGTGCGGGCCGACCTGGCCGCCGCCGGCTCGCTGCGGGACCTCGTCGGACAGCTGCAGGAGCAGCGCTCGCAACTGCTGGACCACGACCACCTCGGCCTGACCGACATCCAGCAGGCGGTCGGCGCGGACCGGCCGCTGTTCGACACCAACGTCGTCTTCGACAACTTCCCGATGAACGACTATGTGCTCGACCTCCCGGACGGCGGCCCCCGGCTGGACGGCATCACCTTCCGGGACACCTCGCACTACCCGCTGACCCTGGTGGTGGAGCCGCGGGACCGGCTCGAACTGCGGCTGCACCACCGGCCGGACCTGATCGACCGGGCCAGCACCGAGCGGCTGGCCGGGCTGCTGGTCCGGCTGGCCGACTCGGTCATCGCCGACCCGGACCGGCCGCTGTCCCGGCTGGAGACGCTGTCGGTCGCGGAGCTGGCCACGGTGACCCGCAACGGCACCGGCCCCACGCCGGCCGTCCCGCTCGACCGCTGCGTGCACGAACTGGTCGAGCGGCAGGCGGCCCGCACCCCGCTGGCGACCGCGCTGGTCGACGGCGACCGGCGGCTGGACTACGCCGGTCTCGATGCCGCCGCGAACCGGCTCGCGCACCGCCTGCTCGCCACCGGCACCGGCCGCGGGGCGCTGGTCGGCGTACACCTCGAACGCGGCGTGGACGCCGTCGTCGCGCTGCTCGCGGTGCTCAAGGCCGGCGCCGCCTACACGATGCTCGACCCGCGGCTGCCGGCCGAGCGGCTGCGCACCGTCCTCGCCGCCGGCGACGTCTCGCTGGTCGTCACCCGCGGCGGACCGGCCGGCCACCTCCCCGGCGTCCCGCTCATCCGGCTCGACGCCGACCCGGCCGACGATGCCACCGCGGTCCGGGCCGGCGGTGATCCGGCGGCGGCCGGCTGGCCGGGGCACTCCCCCGCTGTCGCGGTGCGGCCGGCGGACCGCGCCTGCGTGATGTTCACCTCCGGCTCGACCGGCCGGCCCAAGGGCGTCGCAGCGCCGCACCGGGCGGTCACCGGCTCGTTCCTCGGCCAGCGGTACGCCAGCTTCGGGCCGGACGCCGTCGTCCTGCAGTGCTCCCCGATGTCCTGGGACGCCTTCGCGCTGGAGCTGTTCGGCGCGCTCCTGTTCGGCGGGACCTGCGTGCTGCAGCCCGGCGAGGCACCGGAGCCGCACCTGATCGCCGAGCTGATCGCCCGGCACGCGGTCAGCACCGTGTACCTGTCGACCGGCCTGCTCGCGGTGCTGCTGGACGAGTACCCGGGGGCGCTGCGCGGGGTGCGCGAGGTGCTGACCGGCGGCGAGCCGGTGCCGGGGTCGCTGGTGGCCACGGTGCTGCGCGACTACCCGGGGCTGCGGCTGGTGAACGGGTACTCGCCGGTGGAGAGCATGATCTTCACCAGCTGGCACGAGGTCGGCACCGGGGACGCCGGCGGCGGGTCGGTCCCGGTCGGCCGCCCGGTCGCGAACAAGCGGGTGTACCTGCTGGACCAGTGGCTGCGCCCGGTGCCGGCCGGGGTGACCGGCGAGGTCTACATGGCCGGCGTCGGCCTGGCGGACGGCTACCTCGGCCAGCCCGGCCGCACTGCCGAGCGCTTCGTCGCCGACCGCTACGGCCGGCCCGGCGAGCGGATGTACCGCACCGGCGACCTCGGCCGCTGGACTCCCGACGGCCTGCTGGACCTGGCCGGCCGGGCCGACCAGCAGGTCAAGATCCGCGGTTTCCGGGTGGAGCCGGGCGAGGTGGCAGCCGTCCTGGCCGGGCACCCGGCCGTCACCCAGGCCGCGGTGCTGGTGCGCACCGACCGGCCCGCCGACCCCCGCCTGGTCGGGTACGTGGTCGGCGACCGGAACCTGCTGCAGCCGGCGGAATTGTGCCGCTACGCCGGGCAACGGCTGCCCGAGCACCTGGTACCTGCCTCGGTCGTCGTGCTGGACGCGCTGCCGCTGACCCCGACCGGCAAGCTCGACCGGGCCGCCCTGCCCGCGCCGGCGGTCGAGGCCGGGGGCTCCGCGCCGGCGCGGAGCCCGCGCGAGGAGATCCTCTGTGGACTGTTCGCCGAGGTGCTCGGCGTGCCCGCGGTCGGAGCCGGCGACAGCTTCTTCGAACTCGGCGGCCACTCGCTGCTCGCGGCCCGGCTGGTCGCCCGGATCCGCGCCGCGCTCGGCCTCGACGTCGACATCCGGGCGGTGTTCCGGCAGCCGACCGCCGCCGGTCTGGCCCGGCAGCTGGAGTCCGCCGGCACCGGGCCGGCCCGGCCGGTGCTGGGCCGGGCGGAGCGGCCGGCCCAGGTGCCGCTGTCGCCGGCCCAGCAGCGGCTCTGGTTCAGCGCGGAGCTGGCCGGTGCCGGCACGACGTACACCGTGCCGGTGGCGGCCCGGCTGCGCGGGCCGCTGGACCGCCCGGCGCTGGCCGCGGCGATCGGCGACGTCATCGACCGGCACGAGTCGCTGCGCACCATCTTCCCGGCCGTCGACGGCCGGCCCCGGCAGCAGCTGCTGGATCGCCCGCTGTGTCCACTTCGGACGGTGGAGGTCGCGGCAGCGGACCTGGACGCGGCGCTGGCCGCCGCCGCGCGGGAGACGTTCGACCTGCGGACCGACCGGCCGCTCCGGGCGACCCTGTTCGGCACCGGCCCGACCGAGCACGTGCTGCTGCTGATGTCGCACCACATCGCCAGCGACGGCTGGTCGCTGGAACGGCTGCTGCGCGACCTGTCCACCGCCTACGCGGCCCGCCTCGCCGGCGGCGCCCCCGGCTGGTCGCCGCTGCCGGTGCAGTACCCGGACTACACGCTCTGGCAGCGCGAGCTGCTCGGCGCCGAGGACGACCCGGACAGCGTCCAGGCCCGGCAGCTGCGCTACTGGGCCGGGCAGCTGGCCGACCTGCCGGCCGAACTGGCACTGCCGACCGACCGGCCGCGCCCGGCGGTAGCCAGCCACCGCGGCGGTTCGGTGCCGATCGCGGTCGGCGCGGACCTGCACGCCCGCCTGGTGCAGGTCGCCCGGGCGCACCACGTGACGACGTTCATGGTGCTGCAGGCGGCCTTCGCGGCGCTGCTGACCCGGCTCGGCGCCGGCACCGACATCCCGCTCGGCGCGGTGACCGCCGGACGCACCGACGCCGCGCTCGACGACCTGGTCGGCTTCTTCGTCAACACGCTGGTGCTGCGCACCGACACCGCCGGCGATCCGACCTTCGCCGAGCTGCTGGTGCGGGTCCGGGACACCGACCTGGCCGGGTACGCGCACCAGGACGTGCCGTTCGAGCGGGTGGTGGACGCGGTCAACCCGACCCGGTCGCTGGCCCGGCACCCGCTGTTCCAGGTCATGCTGGTGCTGCAGAACAACGCCGCCGCCCGGCTGGAGCTGCCGGACATCGACGCGGCGACCGGACACGTCGGCATCGGCGTCGCCAAGTTCGACCTGACCGCGACGTTCACCGAGGTCGTCGACGGGGCGGGGCGGCCCGGCGGCCTGAGCGGCGCCCTGGAGTACGCCGCCGACCTGTTCGAGCCGGCGGGGGCGGAGCGGATCGCCGAGCGGTTCGTCCGGCTGCTGGCCTCGGCGCTGGCCGATCCGGGCACGCGGGTCGGCGACCTGCCGACGCTGTCGGCCGGTGAGCAGGCGGTGCTGGCCGCGAGCAACGACACCGCGGCCGACTACCCGAGCGGGCGCTGCCTGCACGAGCTGGTCGCCGCGCAGGCGGCCCGGCGTCCACACGCGACCGCGCTGGTCTTCGGCGCCGAGCGGATCTCCTACGCCGAGTTGGACGCGCGGGCCAACCGGCTGGCGCACGAACTGGTCCGGCGCGGGCTGCGCCGCGGCCACCTGGTCGGCGTCTACGTCGAACGCGGGCCGGAGATGGTCGTCGGCATGCTGGCCACGCTGAAGGCCGGCGGCGGCTACGTGCCGCTGGACCCGACGCACCCGGCCGAGCGGGTCGCCTCGATCCTGACCGGCGCGGGGGTCCGGATGCTGCTGGCCGGCCCCGGTCTGCTCGACCGGCTGCCGGCGCACGGCGCCACCACGCTGGCCCTCGGCGCCGACCCGGCGCCCTGGGCGGATCAGCCGGCAACCCCGCCGCCGGTGGCGGTCGACGCCGGCGACGTGGCCTGTGTGCTGTTCACCTCCGGCTCGACCGGCCGGCCGAAGGGCGTGGCGGCGTCGCACCGGGCCACGGTCCGGACCTTCTTCGGCCAGGGCTACGTCCACTTCGGACCGGACGAGGTCTTCCTGCAGTGCGCCCCGGTCTCCTGGGACGGGATGATCCTCGAGCTGTGGTCGGCCCTGCTGCACGGCGGTACCTGCGTGCTGGCGCCCGGGCAGGTCCCGGACCCGGCGGTGATCGCCAGCCTGGTCGCCGCGCACGGGGTGACCACGCTCTGGTTGTCGGCCGGCCTGTTCGCCGTCGTGGCCGACCTGCACCCGGCGGTCTTCGGGCAGGTCCGGCAGGTCATGACCGGCGGTGAGGCGCCGTCCGCGGCGCACGTCGCGGCGGTCCGCGCCGGCTTCCCGGCGCTGCGGCTGGTGCACGGGTACGGGCCGGTCGAGAGCATGGTCTTCGCCACCACCCACGAGGTGACGGCGGCCGATGCCGGCGGATCGGTGATCCCGATCGGGCGGCCGCTCGGCAACACCCGCGTGCACGTGCTGGACGCGGGTCTGCGGGTGGTGCCGGCCGGCGTGACCGGCGAGCTGTACGTGGCCGGGGCCGGGCTGGCACAGGGCTACCTGGGCCAGCCGGCGCTCACCGCGGAGCGGTTCGTGGCCGACCCGTTCGGCGCGCCCGGCGAGCGGATGTACCGGACCGGGGATCTGGCGCGCCGGCGGACCGACGGGGTGCTGGAGTTCGCCGGCCGGGCCGACGACCAGGTCAAGATCCGCGGCTTCCGGATCGAGCCGGGTGAGGTCGAGGCCACGCTGGCCGGCCACCCGGGCGTGGCGCAGGCCGCCGTCACGGTCCGCGAGGACCGCCCGGGTGAGCGGCGCCTGGTCGGGTACGCGGTCCCGGCGGCCGGCCCGGGCGCCGTCGCGGCCACCGAACTGCGCGCGCACCTGGCCGCCGCGCTGCCCGAGCACCTGGTGCCCTCGGCCGTGGTGCTGCTGGCCGCGCTCCCGCTGACCCCCAACGGCAAGCTGGACCGGGCCGCCCTACCGGCGCCGGCGGTCGAGGTCGGGGCCGGGTCCGGCCCGCGCACCCCGCGCGAGGAGATCCTCTGTGGACTGTTCGCCGAGCTGCTGGGCCTGCCGCGGGTGGGCATCGACGACGACTTCTTCGCCCTCGGCGGGCATTCGCTGCTGGCCACCCGGTTGGCCAGCCGGGCCGCGGCGGCGCTCGGCGGGCAGCTGAGCGTCCGCGACGTCTTCACCGCGCCCACCGTCGCCGGCCTGGCCGACCGGCTCGACGCCGGGCCGGCCGGCCAGGTGCGGCTCGCGCCGGTGCCCCGGCCGGACGAGTTGCCACTGTCGTTCGCCCAGCAGCGGCTGTGGTTCCTCGACCAGGTCGCGGACCAGCGCGCCGCGTACGCGGTGTCGCACGCCGTCCGGCTGCACGGCGCGCTGGACCCGGCCGCGCTCGCGGCCGCGCTGGGTGACGTGCTGGCCCGGCACGAGGCGCTGCGGACGGTCTTCCCGACCCGGGACGGGCGGCCGGTGCAGCAGGTGCTGCCGGCGCCTGGCCGGCCGGAGCTGGTACCAACCGGGAGCACCGAGGCCGGCCTGCCGGCGGCGCTGGCCGCGGCGGCGGGGTGGCCGTTCGACCTGTCCGGTGACCTGCCGCTGCGGGCCACGCTGTTCCGGCTGGCCCCGCGGGAGCACGTGCTGCTGCTGGTGGTGCACCACATCGCCAGCGACGGCTGGTCGATGGGCCCGCTACTGGCCGACCTGGGCACCGCCTACACCGCCCGGGCGGCCGGTGAAGCTCCACAGTGGACACCACTGCCGGTGCAGTACGCCGACTACACCCTCTGGCAGCGTGAACTGCTCGGCGCCGAGACCGACCCGGACAGCCTGATCGCCACCCAGCTCGGCTACTGGCGGCAGACCCTGGCCGACCTCCCCGAGGAACTGGCCCTGCCGACCGACCGGCCGCGCCCGCTGGTGGCCAGCCATCGGGCCGGCCTGGTCCAGGCCAGCTGGGACGGGCAACTGCAGGCGGGGATCCACCGGCTGGCCCGGGCGCACCAGGTGACCGTCTTCATGGTGCTGCAGGCGGCCCTGGCGGCGCTGCTGTCCCGGCTGGGCGCCGGGCCGGACGTGCCGATCGGGTCGCCGGTCGCGGGACGCACGGACGCGGCGCTGGACGACCTGGTCGGGTTCTTCGTCAACACCCTGGTGCTGCGCACGGACCTCTCCGGTGACCCCAGCTTCGCCCAGCTGCTGGCCCGGGTGCGGGAGACCGACCTGGCCGCCTACGCCAACCAGGACATCCCGTTCGAACGACTGGTCGAAGACCTCAACCCGACCCGGTCACTGACCCGGCACCCGCTCTTCCAGGTCATGCTCGTCCTGCAGAACAACGACCAGAGCCGGATCGAGTTGGCCGGGCTGCGGGCGGACGCCGAGCCGGTGCCCACCGGCACGGCCAAGTTCGACCTGATGGCCTCCTTCACCGAGGAGTGGGACGCCGACGGTGCGCCGGCCGCGCTGCGCTGCTGGCTGGAGTACGCGACGGATCTGTTCGACCGGGCGACGGTGCAGCGGCTGGTCGACCGGCTGCACCGGCTGCTGACCGCGGCCATCGCCGACCCCGACCGCCCGATCGCCGGCATCGACCTGCTCACCCCGACCGAACAACACCAACTGACCACCTGGAGCGGCACCCCCACCACCCCCGACCCACGCTGCCTGCACGAAATCTTCACCGACCAGGCCACCCGCAGTCCACACGCGACAGCCCTGATCTGCGGCGACAACCAGATCAGCTACACCGATCTCGACCACCGCGCCGACCAACTCGCACACGCACTGACCCAACGCGGCGTGCGTCCCGGCGTACTGGTCGGGATCTGCCTCGACCGCGGCATCGACCTCATCACCGCCGTCCTCGCCACCCTCAAGGCCGGCGGCGGCTACACCCTGCTCGACCCCGCCTTCCCGGTCGAACGGCTGCGCGCCACGATCAGCGACGCCGGCATACCCGTCCTGATCATCGACCCGGCCCGGGCCGCGATCACCGCCGGCCTCCGGCTGACCCTGGTCGACCCCACCGCCACCGGCACCGGCGCCGACCTCGGCCGCCGCGCCACCCCGGCCGACGTGGCGTGCGTGATGTTCACCTCCGGCTCGACCGGGCGGCCCAAGGGCGTCGTCACCCCGCACCGGGCCCTCGTCGCCACTCTGTGTGGACAGTCCTATGTGGACTTCGACGCCGGCCAGAGCTGGCTGCAGTGCGCGCCGGTCTCCTGGGACGCCTTCGCGCTGGAGGCCTTCGGTGCCCTGCTACACGGCGGCACCTGCGTGCTGCAACCCGGGCAGGCGCCGGACGCCGCCCTGATCAGCGACCTGATCAGCCGGCACGCGATCACCACCGTGCACCTGTCCGCCAGCTTGCTCAACCACCTCATCGACGAACACCCCGGCACGTTCGACCAGGTCCGGCAGGTGATGACCGGGGGCGAACCCGCCTCCGTCCCGCACCTACGCCGGCTGCTCGACCGCCACCCCGGGATCCGCATCGTCAACGGCTACTCCCCGGTCGAATCGACCATCTTCACCACCAGCCACCAGGTCACCCCGGCCGACACCACCACGGCCACCATCCCGGTCGGTCGACCACTGGCCGGCAAGCAGGTGCACGTCCTCGACCCGCGACTGCGCCCCGTCCCGGTCGGCGTGCCAGGCGAGCTCTACATGGCCGGGGTCGGCCTCGCCGACGGCTACCTCGGCCAACCCGCCCACACCGCCGAACGGTTCGTCGCGAACCCGTTCGGCCCGCCGGGCGCCACCATGTATCGCACCGGGGACCTGGTCCGCTGGCGCCCCGACGGCACCCTCGACTTCCTCGGCCGGGCCGACCACCAGATCAAGATCCGCGGCTTCCGGATCGAACCGGCCGAGGTCGCCGCGGTCCTCAGCGGCCACCCCCAGGTCGCCCAGGCCGCCGTCATCGTCCGCACGGATACCCCCGGCGACAAACAGCTCGTCGGGTACGCCGTAGCCGCGGCCGGGCCCGTTGCCCCGGACGCACTACGCCGCTACGCCGCCGACCACCTGCCCACCCACCTCGTCCCCGCCGCCATAGTGCTGCTCGACGCGCTGCCGCTCACCCCCACCGGCAAACTCGACCGGGCCGCCCTGCCCGCGCCGGTGCGGTCGGCCGGGGACGGCCGCGGCCCGCGTACCCAGCGCGAGGAAGTCCTCTGTGGACTGTTCGCCGAGCTGCTCGGGCTGCCCCGGGTCGGCATCGACGACGACTTCTTCGCCCTCGGCGGGCATTCGCTGCTGGCGACCCGGCTGGTCAGCCGGGTCCGGTCGGCGCTGGGCGCCGAGGTCACCATCCAGACCCTGTTCAACCACCCCACCGCCGCCGCGATGGCGACCCGGCTGGGCCCGGCATCGAGCCGGCCGGCACTGCGCCGCCGCCCGGTCCAGGAGGAGAAGGCATGATCCCCCTGTCGTACGCCCAGGAACGGCTGTGGTTCCTGCGCGAACTGGAAGGCCCGGGTTCGGCGTACCACGTGCCGATGGCGCTGCGGCTGCGCGGCCGGCTCGACCGCGCGGCGCTCGCGGCCGCGCTGGGTGACGTGCTGGCCCGGCACGAGGCGCTGCGGACGGTCTTCCCGACCCGGGACGGGCGGCCGGTGCAGCAGGTACTGCCGACGCCGGCCCGGTTCCAGCTGACCCGCACCGAAGTCACCGAGGCCGAGCTGCCCGGCGCGCTGACATCGGCCGCCGCGCGCCCGTTCGACCTGTCCGGTGACCTGCCGCTACGGGCCACCCTGTTCCGGCTCAACCCGGACGACCACGTCCTGCTGCTGGTGGTACACCACATCGCCAGCGACGGCTGGTCGATGGGCCCGCTACTGGCCGACCTCGGCACCGCCTACACCGCCCGCACCGCCGGCCACACTCCACACTGGACACCGCTGCCGGTCCAGTACACCGACTACACCCACTGGCAGCGCGAACTGCTCGGCGCCGAGACCGACCCGAACAGCCTGATCGCGCAGCAGGTCGGGTACTGGTCGCGAACACTCACCGGGCTGCCCGAAGAGCTGACCCTGCCCACCGACCGCCCCCGCCCGGCGCAGCCGACCGGCACCGGCGACGTCGTCCGCACCGACCTTCCGGCCGGGCTGCACCAGCAGCTGCGCGACCTGGCCCAGCAGCACCACGCCACCCTGTTCATGGTCGTCCACGCCGCCCTGGCGATTCTGCTGGCCCGGCACGGGGCCGGCGACGACCTGCCCATCGGCACGCCCGTCGCCGGCCGCACCGACGAGGCACTGGAGGATCTGGTCGGGTTCTTCGTCAACACCCTGGTACTGCGCACCGATGTTTCCGGCGACCCCAGCTTCGCCCAGCTGCTGGCCCGGGTACGGGAGACCGACCTGGCCGCCTACGCCAACCAGGACGTGCCGTTCGAACGGCTCGTGGAGGTTCTCAACCCGACCCGGTCAGTGACCCGGCACCCGCTCTTCCAGGTCATGCTCGTCCTGCAGAACAACGACGAGGGCCAGCTGCGGCTACCCGGCGTCGACGTCCGGCCGGTGCCGGTGCGGACGGTGGCCGCCAAGTTCGACCTCACCGTGGCCGTCGAGGAGCTGTCCGGCGCCGCCGGCGCCGCCGCCGGCCTGCGGGTCAGCGTCGAGTACGCGACCGACCTGTTCGACCGGGGCACGGTCGAGCGGCTGGCGGAGCGGCTCTGCCGGTTGCTGGCGGCCGTGGTCGCCGATCCGGACCGCCCGGTCGCGGAGATCGACCTGCTCGGCCCGGCGGAGCGGGCCGCACTGCTGGCCTGGAGCGGCGCGGCCGAGCCGGCCGATCCGGACCCCCGCTGCCTGCCGGACCTGTTCGCCGAACAGGTCCGCCGCAGTCCACACGCGACAGCCCTGATCTGCGGCGACGACCAGGTCAGCTACGCCGAGCTGAACGACCGCGCCGACCGGCTGGCGCGGGCCCTGGCCGACCGCGGGGTGCGCCCCGGCGTGCTGACCGGCATCTGCCTGGACCGCGGCGTGGACCTCATCGTCGCCCTGCTGGCGGTGCTCAAGGCCGGCGGCGGATACACCCTGCTGGACCCCGCCTTCCCGGTCGAACGGCTGCGCCGCACCATTGCCGACGCCGGCATCCCTGTCCTCATCGCCGACTCCCGGCACGCCACCATCAGCACCGGCCCGGGACTGACCCGGGTCGACCCCACCGCCACCAGCACCCGCACCGCCCCGCTCCCCCGCGCCACCCCCACCGACATGGCCTGTGTCATGTTCACCTCCGGGTCGACCGGCCGGCCCAAGGGCGTCATCGCCCCGCACCGCGCGCTGGTCGGAACCCTGTCCGGGCAGTCCTATGTGGACTTCGACGGCGGGCAGAGCTGGCTGCAGTGCTCGCCCGTCTCCTGGGATGCCTTCGCGCTGGAGGTCTTCGGCCCACTGCTGCACGGCGGCAGCTGCGTCCTGCAGCCCGGGCAGACCCCCGATGCCGCGCTCATCGCCGACCTGACCGCGCGGCACCCGGTCACCAGCCTGCAGCTGTCGGCCGGGCTGTTCAACGTGATGCTGGACGAGTACCCGGCCGTCCTGGGGCGACTCGGGCAGGTGATGACCGGCGGGGAGCCGGCGTCCGTGGCGCACGTGTCGCGGGCGGTCGAGCGCTGGCCCGGCCTCCGCGTGGTCAACGGCTACGGTCCGGCCGAGAGCATGGGCTTCACCACCTGCCACCAGGTCAGCCGGCCGGAGCCGGCGGCCGGTTCGGTGCCGATCGGGCTGCCGGTCGCCGGCAAGCGGGCGTACGTGCTGGACCGGGCGCTGCGGCTGCTGCCGGCCGGCGTGGTCGGTGAGCTGTACGCCGCCGGGGTGGGCCTGGCCCAGGGCTACCTCGGCCAGCCGGCACTGACCGCGGAGCGCTTCGTGGCCGACCCGTTCGGCCCGCCCGGGGAACGGATGTACCGGACCGGTGACCTGGTGCGCTGGCTGCCCGACGGAGTGCTGGACTACGTCGGCCGCACCGACGACCAGCTGAAGATCCGTGGCTTCCGGATCGAACCCGCCGAGGTGGCGGCCACCCTCGGCCGGCACCCGCAGGTCGCACAGGTCACGGTGGTCGTCCGCGAGGACCGGCCGGGCGACCGGCGGCTGGTCGGGTACGCGGTGCCGAGCGCCGCCGGGGTCGACCCGGACACGCTGCGCCGGTACGCCGCCGACCTGCTGCCCAGTCATCTCGTCCCGGCGGCCGTCGTGCTGCTGGACGCGCTGCCGCTGACCCCCAACGGCAAGGTCGACCGGCGGGCGCTGCCAGCCCCGGAGGTGGCCGCCGCCGGCGCCGGCCGCGGCCCGCGCACCCCGCGCGAGGAGATCCTCTGTGGACTGTTCGCCGAACTGCTCGGCCTGCCACAGGTAGGTGTGGATGACGACTTCTTCGCCCTGGGCGGGCATTCGCTGCTGGCGACCCGGCTGGTCAGCCGGGCCAGGGCCGCGACCGGGGCGGAGATCGGCATCCGCGACCTCTTCCGCAACCCAACGGTAGCGGGCCTCGCCGAGCGCCTCGACCAGCACGGCTCGATCCGGCCCCGGCCGCCGCTGCGGCCCGCGGGGCGGCCGGCGGGGCGGCCGGCGGGGCCGGCGGCGGGGCCGGCCGAGGAGATGCCGCTGTCCTTTGCCCAGCAGCGGCTCTGGTTCCTCGACCAGCAGGGCCGCGGCGCCGGCTACCACGCGCCCGCGGCGCTGCGGCTGCGCGGCCGGCTCGACCGCGCGGCGCTCGCGGCCGCGCTGGGTGACGTGCTGGCCCGGCACGAGGCGCTGCGGACGGTCTTCCCGACCCGGGACGGGCGGCCGGTGCAGCAGGTGCTGCCGACGCCGGCCCGGTTCCAGCTGACCCGCACCGAAGTCACCGAGGCCGAGCTGGCCGGCGCGCTGGCATCGGCCGCCGCGCGCCCGTTCGACCTGTCCGGTGACCTGCCGCTGCGGGCCACGCTGTTCCGGCTGGCCCCGCGGGAGCACGTGCTGCTGCTGGTCGTGCACCACATCGCCAGCGACGGCTGGTCGATGGGCCCGCTACTGGCCGACCTGGGCACCGCCTACACCGCCCGGGCGGCCGGTGAAGCTCCACAGTGGACACCACTGCCGGTCCAGTACACCGACTACACCCACTGGCAGCGCGAACTGCTCGGCGCCGAGACCGACCCGGACAGCCTGATCGCCACCCAGCTCGGCTACTGGCGGCACGCCCTCGCCGACCTCCCCGAAGAGCTGGCCCTGCCCGCCGACCGGCCCCGCCCGCTGGTGGCCACCCACCGCGCCGGCGTGGTCGACCTGCACTGGGGCCCACAGCTGGCAGCCGATATCCACCGGCTGGCCCGCACCCACCAGGTGACCGCCTTCATGGTGCTGCAGGCCGCAGTGGCGGCGCTGCTGTCCCGCCTCGGCGCCGGAACCGACATACCGATCGGATCGCCGGTCGCCGGCCGGACCGACGTCGCCCTCGACGACCTGGTCGGGTTCTTCGTCAACACCCTGGTACTGCGCACGGACCTCTCCGGCGACCCCAGCTTCGCCCAACTGCTGGCCCGGGTACGGGAGACCGACCTGGCCGCCTACGCCAACCAGGACATCCCGTTCGAACGACTGGTCGAAGACCTCAACCCGACCCGGTCACTGACCCGGCACCCGCTCTTCCAGGTCATGCTCGTCCTGCAGAACAACGACGAGACCACGTTGCGGCTACCCGGCCTCAGCACCGGGGCCGAGCCGCTGGGCTCGGTGGCCGCCAAGTTCGACCTGACCATCGGCTTCGCCGAGACCCGCGGCGCGTCCGGCACGACAACCGGCATGGACGGATCCGTCGAGTACGCGACCGATCTGTTCGACCGGGCGACGGTGCAGCGGCTGGTCGACCGGCTGCACCGGCTGCTGACCGCGGCCATCGCCGACCCCGACCGCCCGATCGCCGGCATCGACCTGCTCACCCCGACCGAACAACACCAACTGACCACCTGGAGCGGCACCCCCACCACCCCCGACCCACGCTGCCTGCACGAAATCTTCACCGACCAGGCCACCCGCAGCCCACACGCGACAGCCCTGATCTGCGGCGACAACCAGATCAGCTACACCGACCTGAACAACCGCGCCGACCAACTCGCGCACGTCCTGGCCGACCGCGGCGTCGACCGCGGCGTGCTGACCGGCATCTGCCTGGACCGCGGGGTGGACCTGATCGTCGCGGTGCTGGCCGTGCTCAAGGCCGGCGGCGGCTACACCCTGCTCGACCCGGCCTTCCCCACCGAACGGCTCCGCACGCTGCTCGCGGCGACCGGAGCGCCGATGGTGGTCACCGCAACCCGCTGGCACCGGCAACTTTCCGGAACCGGGGCCGGGCTGCTCTGCCTCGATGGCGAGCGCGCGGCCGTTTCCCGGCGGCGTGCCGGCGGGCTCGGCCGCCGCAGCACCCCGGCCGACGTGGCGTGCGTGATGTTCACCTCCGGCTCGACCGGGCGACCCAAGGGCGTCGTCACCCCGCACCGGGCCCTCGTCGCCACTCTGTGTGGACAGTCCTATGTGGACTTCGACGCCGGCCAGAGCTGGCTGCAGTGCGCGCCGGTCTCCTGGGACGCCTTCGCGCTGGAGGCCTTCGGTGCCCTGCTACACGGCGGCACCTGCGTGCTGCAACCCGGACAGACACCCGACCCGGCGCTCATCGCCGACCTGATCACCCGGCACGCGATCACCACCGTGCACCTGTCCGCCAGCCTGCTCAACCACCTCATCGACGAACACCCCGGCACGTTCGACCAGGTCCGGCAGGTGATGACCGGCGGCGAACCCGCCTCCGTCCCACACCTACGCCGGCTGCTGGCCGACCACCCCGACCTGCGCATCGTCAACGGCTACTCCCCGGTCGAATCGACCATCTTCACCACCAGCCACCAGGTCACCCCGGCCGACACCACCACGGCCACCATCCCGGTCGGTCGACCACTGGCCGGCAAGCAGGTGCACGTCCTCGACCCGCGACTGCGCCCCGTCCCGGTCGGCGTGCCAGGCGAGCTCTACATGGCCGGCAGCGGGCTCGCCGACGGCTACCTGGGCCAACCCGCCCACACCGCCGAACGGTTCGTCGCCAACCCGCACAGCATCACCGGCGAGCGCATGTATCGCACCGGGGACCTGGTCCGCTGGCGCCCCGACGGCACCCTCGACTTCCTCGGCCGGGCAGACCACCAGATCAAGATCCGCGGCTTCCGGATCGAACCGGCCGAGATCGCCACCACCCTCAGCAGCCACCCCCAGGTCGCCCAGGCCGCCGTCATCGTCCGCGAAGACACCCCCGGCGACAAACAGCTCACCGCCTACGCCGTGCCCACGCCCGAGGCCGGCGCCGTCGACCCGGACGCGCTGCGCCGGCACGTCGCCGACCTGCTGCCGACCCACCTCGTCCCGGCCGCCATCGTGCTGCTCGACGCGCTGCCGCTCACCCCCACCGGCAAACTCGACCGGGCCGCCCTACCGGCACCCGCACGCCAGGCCGGTGCCGCCCGCAG
Organism: uncultured Actinomycetota bacterium; assembly: GCA_963714145.1. Classification (GTDB taxonomy): domain Bacteria; phylum Actinomycetota; class Actinomycetes; order Mycobacteriales; family CADCTP01; genus JBBWZH01. Next base: position 3,889,056 of record OY970235.1, read on the forward strand.
CCCACGCACCCCGCGTGAGGAGATCCTCTGTGGACTGTTCGCCGAGCTGCTCGGGCTGCCACAGGTCGGCATCGACGACGACTTCTTCGCCCTCGGCGGCCATTCCCTGCTCGCCGCCCGGCTCATCAACCGGATCCGGACCGCGCTCGGCGCCGACGTCACCATCCAGACGCTGTTCCAGCACCCCACCATCGCCGGAATCGCCGCCCGGCTGGTGGACGGTGGCCGCGGCCGGGCGGCACTGCTGCCCGCGGCCCGGCCGGCGGCCGTCCCGCTCTCGTTCGCCCAGCAGCGGCTGTGGTTCCTCAACCAGCTCGACGGCCGCAGCGCCGCCTACAACGTGCCGGTGGCGCTGCGGCTGCACGGACCGCTGGACGTCGGCGCGCTCGACGCGGCGCTGCTCGACGTCGTCGCCCGGCACGAGACGCTCCGCACGGTCTTCCCCGCCGCCGGCGGCGTGCCGTGGCAGCGGATCGAGCCCGACGCCGGGGCACCCGACCTGCCGGCGGTCGACGTGCCCGCGGCGGCGCTGGCCGGCGAGCTCGCCGCCGCGGCGGCCGTGCCGTTCGACCTGACCCGCGACCGCCCGCTGCGCACCGGCCTGTTCCGGCTGGCCGCCGACGAGCACGTCCTGCTGCTGGTGCTGCACCACATCGCCAGCGACGGCTGGTCGATGGGCCCGCTGCTGGCCGATCTGGGCGCCGCCTACACCGCCCGCGCGGCCGGTGGCAGTCCACAGTGGACACCGCTGCCGGTGCAGTACGCCGACTACACCCTCTGGCAGCGCGAGGTGCTCGGCGCCGAGACCGACCCGGCCAGCGTGCTCGCCCGGCAGGTCGGCTACTGGTCCCGGACGCTGGCCGACCTGCCGGCCGAGCTCTCGCTGCCGACCGACCGGCCCCGGCCGGCCAACCCCACCGGCGCTGGCGACCTCGTCCCCGTCGACCTCCCGGCCGAGCTGCACCAGCAGCTCCGCGACCTCGCCCACCGGCACCACGCGACGCTGTTCATGGTCGTGCACGCCGCCCTCGCGACCCTCCTCAGCCGGCACGGCGCCGGCGACGACCTGCCCATCGGTACCCCGGTCGCCGGCCGCACCGACGACGCGCTCGACCACCTCGTCGGGTTCTTCATCAACACCCTCGTGCTGCGCACCGACACCGCCGGCAACCCCACCTTCGCCCAGCTCCTCGACCGGGTCCGGGAGACGGATCTGGCCGCCTACGCCAACCAGGACGTCCCGTTCGAACGGCTGGTCGAGATCGTCAATCCCACCCGCACCCTCACCCGCCACCCGCTGTTCCAGGTCATGCTCGTGCTGCAGAACAACGAGCCGGGCGAGCCGGAGCTGGGCGGGCTGCGGGCCCACACCGAGCCGGTCGAGGCCGCCGCGTCCAAAGTGGACCTCACCCTGCGGCTCGGCGCCGGCACCGGCCCGGGCGAGTTGACCGGCGAGCTGGCCTACGACACCGAGCTGTTCGACCGGGGTACGGTCGAGCGGCTGGTCGCTCGGCTGGGCCGGCTGCTGGCCGCGGTCGTGGCCGACCCGCACCGGCCGATCGCCGACATCGACCTGCTCGACCCCGCCGAGCGGCGCGCGCTCGCCGGCTGGAGCAGCTCGACCTGGACGGTGCCCGAGGCGACGCTGCCGGAACTCTTCGAACGGCAGGTCGCGCGGACCCCGGCCAGCGTCGCGGTCAGCACCGACGCCGGCCCCGGTCGGGCCGCCACCGAGCTGACCTACGCCGGGCTCAACCGGCGCGCCAACCGGCTGGCGCACCTGCTGATCGGCCGCGGCATCGGCCCCGAGCAACTCGTCGCGCTGGCGGTGCCGCGTTCGCCCGAGATGGTGGTGGCGCTGCTGGCCGTGCTCAAGGCCGGCGCCGCCTACCTGCCGCTGGACCCGGCCCACCCGGCGGACCGGATCCGCTTCGTCCTCGACCAGGCCCGGCCCGGCTGCCTACTCACCACCGGCACTGGCCCCGACTGGGGCGGCACACCCTGCCTGCGGCTGGACGACCCCACGGTGGCCCGGGAACTCGCCGGCGCCGCCGACACCGACCCGACCGACGCCGACCGGGTCCGGGCGCTGCGCCTGCCGCACCCGGCGTACGTCATCTACACCTCCGGCTCGACCGGCCGACCCAAGGGCGTCGTCGTGCCGCACGCCGGGCTGGCCGCCTTGGCCGAGTCGAAGATCGCCTGGCTGGCCGCCGGGCCGGGCAGCACGGTGCTGCAGTTCTCCTCGCTCAGCTTCGACAGCCACGTGTCCGAACTGGTCGCCGCGCTGCTGACCGGTGGCCGGCTGCTGGTGGCCCCGGCGGAGCGGGTGCTGCCCGGCGAGCCGCTGGCCCGGCTGCTCGCCGACAACCCGGTGACACACCTGATCCTGCCGCCCGCGGGGCTGGCCGCGATGCCCCCGGGCAGCATCCCGGACGGGGTCACGCTCAGCGTCGGCGGGGACGCCTGCCCGCCGGAGCTGGTGCGGCGCTGGGCACCGGGCCGGCGGATGGTCAACTCGTACGGCCCGACCGAGGCGACCGTCAGCGCGACCATGAGCGATCCGCTGGTCGCCGGGCAGCGCCCGCCGATCGGGCGCCCGCTCGCCGGCCGCCGCCTGCGGGTGCTCGACGCGAACCTCCGGCCGGTGCCGGTCGGCGTGCCCGGCGAGCTCTACCTCGGCGGCGCGGGCCTGGCCCGGGCCTACCTCGGCGCCCCGGCCCGGACCGCCGAGCGGTTCGTCGCCGATCCGGCCGGCCCGCCCGGCGCCCGGATGTACCGCACCGGCGATCTGGTCCGCTGGACGCCACACGGCACCCTGGACTTCCTGCGCCGGGTGGACGACCAGGTGAAGATCCGCGGCTTCCGGATCGAGCTGGGCGAGGTCGAGGCGGTGCTCGGCCGGCACCCGGCCGTCCGCCAGGCCGCCGTGGTGGTCCGGGAGGACCGGCCCGGCGACCGCCGCCTGGTGGCCTACCTGGTGGCCGAGCCGGCGCCGGGGCCGGCGCCGGACCCGGGCGCGCTGCGCCGGCACGTCGCGGCCAGCGTGCCGGACTACATGACGCCGTCGGCTTACGTCCTGCTGGCCGCGCTACCGGTCACGTCCAGCGGCAAGCTCGACCGCAGGGCGCTGCCGGCCCCGGCCGCGCCGGCCGGCACCGGGCGGGCCCCCGGCACCCGGGCCGAGAAGGTCCTCTGTGGACTGTTCGCGACCGCGGTCGGCCAGCCGGTGGTCGGCCCGGACGACGACTTCTTCGCCCTCGGTGGCCACTCGCTGCTGGCCACCCGGCTGGTCGCGGCGGTCCGCCGCGAGCTCGGGGTCGAGCTGAGCATCCGGGACCTGTTCGAGGCGCCGACGCCGGCCACGCTCGCCGCCCGGCTGGACACCCCGACCGGGGCGGACCCACTGGCCGTCCTGCTGCCGCTGCGGGTCGGCGGCGGCGCGGCGCCGCTGTTCTGCGTGCACCCGGCGGCCGGGATCAGCTGGGTCTACTCCGGCCTGCGCCGCCACCTGGACGCCGGCCGGCCGATCTACGGACTGCAGGCGCCCGGACTGCGCGACCCGGACGCGCACCCCGACTCGGTCGAGGACCTGGTCGAGGCGTACCTGACCCGGATCCGTTCGGTCCAGCCGGCCGGCCCGTACCACCTGCTCGGCTGGTCCTTCGGCGCCGGCATCGCACACTCGCTCGCGGTCCGGCTGCAGGCCGCCGGGGAACAGGTCGGGCTGCTGGCCATGCTGGACGGCTATCCGGCGCCGGCCGACCGCGGCCGGCTGGTGCCGGGCAGCCCGGAAGCGCTGTCCGCGCTGCTCGTCTCGCTGGGCACCGACCCGGCCCGGCTGCCCGACGGCCCGCTGCGGCACGACGACTTCCTCGCCCTGGCCGCCCGGGACGGCGGCCCGCTCGCCGCCCTGGGCGAACCCGCGGCGGCCGCCGTGGCCCGGGTCTTCACCGCCGACGTCAACCTGGCCCGACGCGGCCCGATCGGCCGCTTCGCCGGCGACGTCGTCTTCTTCACCGCCGTCGAGGGCCGGACGGCCGACTCGCCGCGGCCACAGCTGTGGCGGAAACACGTCACCGGCCGGCTGGAGATCCACGAGATCGCCTGCCGGCACGGCGAGCTGACCCAGCCCGGCCCGCTCGCCCGGATCGGGCCGGTGCTCGACCGGGCCCTGCACCGCGCCCCCAGCACAGCCAGCCAGCACCGACACCAAGGAGGAGGCGGTCATGACCGACCTTGCCCAGCACCAGCCGACCCGAGCCCCGCAGTCCCCGGAATCGCCGGCCGTCCGGCAGGTGCGCCGCTACTACCAGCTCGTGGATGACGGCGACGTACCCGGCCTGGTCGACCTCTTCACCCCGACCGGCACATACCACCGCCCCGGCTACGAGCCGCTGGTCGGCCGCGCGGAGGTCGAGGGCTTCTACCGCGCCACCCGGGTCATCCGGACCGGTCGGCACACCCTCAACACGGTGCTCGCCACCGGGGACGAGGTGGCCGTGCACGGCGAGTTCCACGGCGTGCTCATCGACGGCTCCGAGGTCGGGCTGCGCTTCGCCGACTTCTTCCGGCTCACCCCCGAGTGCCGGTTCTCCCGGCGCGACACCTTCTTCTTCGCCCCGCTCGTCTGACCCGCCACCCGCGCGGCCCTGCCCGCCGGCCGACCCACTGGTCCGCCCGACCGACCCGCCCGGCCGATCCACCCGTCGACCCGGCCGCCCGACCGAACCGACCGACCGCTCCATCCGTCCGAAAGGGACAGTCATGACCGACACCGCGACGTTCTCGCCGCTGCGCACGCCCACCGCCACCCGCCAGGTCGGGCACGGTGACATGTTCACCGACCACATGGCCACCGCGACCTGGACCGAAGGGCTCGGCTGGAGCCCGCTGGCGCTCGGCCCGCGCGAGCCCATCCCGATGAACCCGGCGATGATCGGGCTGCACTACGCGCAGGTCGTGTTCGAGGGGCTCAAGGCGCACCGGCAGTTCGACGGCTCGATGGCCGTCTTCCGGCCGGGCGAGAACGCCCGCCGCTTCCAGCGCTCGGCCCGCCGGCTGGCCATGCCGGAGCTGCCCGCGGACGACTTCCTGCGCGCGGTCGACGCGGTGGTCGGCGCCGACGAGAGCTGGCTGTCCGACGACCCTGCCCTGAGCCTCTACCTGCGGCCGCTGATGTTCGCCACCGAGTCGAACCTCATGCTGCGGCCGTCGCGGGAGTACCGCTTCCTGGTGATCGCCTTCGTCGCCGGCGGGTTCTTCGGCGACACGGTCAAGCCGGTGTCGGTGTGGGTCAGCCACGACCACACCAGGGCGACCCCGGGTGGCACCGGCGACGTGAAGTGCGCGGCGAACTACGGACCCTCCTTCGTCGCCCAGCTGGAGGCGCAGCGGGCCGGCTGCCAGCAGGTGATCTGGCTGGACGCCACCGAGCGGCGCTGGGTCGAGGAGATGGGCGGGATGAACCTGTTCTTCGTCCGCGGCCGGGGCGCCGGCGCCGCGGTGGTCACCCCGGAGCTGACCGGCACCCTGCTGCCCGGGGTCACCCGGGACTCGCTGCTCACCCTCGCCCGCCGGCTGGGCCTCGGGGTCAGCGAGGAGCGGGTGTCGCTGGAGCAGTGGCGGTCGGAGGTCCGGCAGGGCCTGATCACCGAGGTGTTCGCCTGCGGCACCGCGGCGGTCGTCACCCCGGTCGGCCAGGTCCGCGACCGCGACGGCGACTTCCGGATCGGCGACGGCGAGCCCGGCGCCGTCACCATGGCCCTGCGTGAGGCGCTGGTGGACCTGCAGCACGGCCTCGCACCAGACCCGGACGGCTGGATGCGTCCGGTCCTGGGCTGAACCGCGACCAACTCACCGGGCCGCCCGACCCGTCCCGGGGCGGTGGTCAGCCGGTCGGCGACGCGGGCTGGCCGTAGTGGGCCCGGACCTGGGCGAGGGCCTCGTCCAGCGGCACGCCGAGAGCGTTCGCCCGGGCGACGTACTCAGCGGCCGCCTGGCGCAGCAGGTCGGGCCGGCGGGCGGTGGCGGCGGTAGCGGCCACGACCGTGCCCTGCCGGCGTGCGGTGCGCAGGGTCCCGGCGGCCTCCAGCTCGCGGTAGGCCCGGGCCACCGTGCCGGCCGCCAGCCCCAGGTCGCGGGCGAGCTGCCGGATGGTGGGCAGCGCCGCGCCCGGGAGCAGGGCGCCGGTGCTCACCAGCAGCTCGATCTGGTCGTGCACCTGTCGCCAGGGCGCCAGGCCACTGGTTGTGTCGACGGTGATCTGGGCGGCGGTCACGCCGTGGCTGCGGGCACCGGCCGCGGTGGCGGTGCGACCACCATCCGCCAGGCGATCAGCCCGATGGCGAGGGCGGCCACCATCCCGTACCCGTCCAGGCGGGCCGCGAGGGCCACCCAGCCGGGCTCGGCCGGCAGGTCGACCGGGTTGAGGGCGCCGGACGCGAGGTTGTGCAGCGCGGAGATCTGGCTGTTGGTCTGGTTGACCAGGCCGAGCGCCAGCCCGATGCCGACCCCGACGGCCACCCGGGCGCTGCGGGTGCGCAGCACCGGGTCGACCTGCGGGTCGGCCTCGGCCCGCCGCCGCACCGCCAGCAGCACCACCCCGTACACGGCCAGCAGGCCGAGCGCCACGTCGGCCAGCACCAGCCAGCTCCCGGAGACGTCCAGCGCCGTCCGGACGTACCCGGCGTCCAGGTAACCGCCAGCCGGCTGGTCACCCGCAGTCGGCGCAGCCGCGGCGGCGTCCGCGGCGACTACGGCCGCGGCCCAGGAGTGCGCCGCGATCGCGGCACCGGCCTGCGCCGTGACCAGCCCGATCAGTAGCAGGTGCGCGGACACCGCCCACCACGGCACCAGGTCGCGCAGCCGCCGCCGGACCAGCAGCGCCGACCGGACCGTGCCGCGGGCCGGCCGCAGCGTGGCCAGCAGCTCGGCCAGCAGCAGGGCGGCCAGCACCGAGGCGAGCAGGCCCCACAGCCGGCGGCCGTTGAGACCGTCGGCCGGCCCGACCAGATCGGCCACCAGCAGCATCAGCGCGGGCCCGCCCAGCCAGCAGACCGGGTAGAGCAGCCGGCGGCGGCGCAGGTAGCGGTTCGCCGCCTCGATCTGCTCCCCGGTCGGCCGCGGAACCCCCCACCGCACCAGAAACCGCTCGCCGGTTACCCATCTGGGCAGCGCCACCAGCAGCACCAGTGCCAGCAGTGCCAGCAGCACCACAAGCTCGACCGAACCGATCATGGCCACCTTCTTTGTATCAATCGCCTGATACAAAGATGCCAGACGTGTCAACCGGCCCGGGCATTGCGTCAGATGAGGCCGTTGTCGCGGGCGTAGACCGCCGCCTGGGTGCGGTCGCGGAGGCCGAGCCGGGCGAGGATCCGGGAGATGTGGTTCTTGACGGTTCCCTCGCTGAGGTACAGCCGCGCGGCGATCTCGCGGTTGGTCGAGCCGGTCGCGACGAGGCGGAGCACGTCGAGCTCGCGGCTGGTCAGCGGGTCGGCCGCCGGCACGGCGGGCGGGTCGGCCGGCCGGGGGTTCGGCGGGCTGAGCGTGGCCGCCAGCCGCCCCGCCACCGCGGAGTCCAGCTGGGTGACGCCGGCGTGGGCCAGCCGGACGGCCTCGGCCAGCTCGCCAGCCGGCAGGTCCTTGAGCAGGTAGCCGGACGCGCCGGAGCGCAGCGCGTCGATGACGTACTCCTCGTCGTCGAACGTGGTCAGCATGATGACCCGGCTGCCCGGGGCCCGGCGGCGGAGGATCGCGGCGGCCTCGACGCCGTCCATGCCGGGCATCCGCACGTCCATCAGGATCACGTCCGGGGTCAGGGTGAGCGCGGCGTCGATGGCCTGCCGGCCGTCCGCCGCGGTTCCGACCACCGCGATGCCGGGGTGCAGGGCGAGCAGGGACGCGATGCCGTCCCGGATCAGCCGCTGGTCGTCCACCACGAGCACCCGCACCGGCGGCCGCGCTCCTGGGCCGGTCATCCCCCGGTCCCGCATCCGTCCACAATGGACGCCGGCCGGGCCGCGCCCGGCCCGCCCCGGGCCCTCATCCGTCCACAGTGGAAGGTGGCAGGGTCACGGTGATCACGGCGCCGGCGCCGGGCCGGTTGCCGGCCTCGACCCGGCCGCCGAGCAACTGCACCCGCTCGGCCATCCCGAGCAGACCGAACCCACCGCGACCGCCCGGCCCGCCGTCGCCACCAGCCCCGCCGCCACCGGGGTCGTCGTCGCCAGCCCCGCCGCCAACGGGCCCGCCGTCGCCAGCCCCGCCGCCAACGGGCCCGTCGCCACCAGCCCCGCCGTGCACGGGCCCGTCGCCAACGGCCCCGCCGCCAACGGCCCCGCCGCCAACGGCCCCGCCGCCAACGGCCCCGCCGCCACCAGCCCCGTCGGCGGCCGCCGCTGGCGGCCGGGCGAAGCCGCGGCCGTCGTCGGCGACGACCAGCCGGGCGCCGGACCGGTCGAAAGTGACCGACACCGAGGCCCGGGTCGCCTGGCCGTGCCGGCGGGCGTTGGTCAGGCCCTCCTGGGCGGCCCGGTAGAGCGCGGTGAGCGACGCGGGGCCGTACCCGCCCTGCTGGCCGGTCACGTCGACGGTGACCTGGAACGCCTCGTCCTGCACCTGCCGGGCGAGATCGGCCAGCGCGGTGGCGAGGCGGACCGGCGCCGTCTCGGCCCGCAGCGTCCGGACCGACCGGCGGACCTCCTCGAGCGCCCGCCGGGCCGAGGACCGGGCGTCGGCCTGCGCCCGCTCGGCGGCCGCCCGGTCCCGGTCGCGGTAGGCCGCGGCCTTCTCCAGTTGCACCGAGATCGCGGTGAGGTGCTGGCCGAGACTGTCGTGGATGTCGCGGGCGAGCCGGTTGCGTTCGGCCGCCGCCGACAGCTCCGCCACCCGGCTGGTGTACGCCGCCAACTGCGCGTGCGACCGCGCCAACTCCGCCAGCGTGCCCTCCAGCCGGACCCGGCCGCGCTGCTCGTCCACCGCGACCGCCGCCATCGAGACCGCCAGCACCAGGCCGACGCAGAGCATCAGCACGTCGGAGACGTACCGCGGGTCGGCGAGCCAGCCCGGCACCAGCAGCGCGTAGCCGGCCAGCAGCAGCCCGACGCAGGCCCCGGCCAGCCCGATGCTCACCGCCCGCCCGAACGCGAAGTACGCCGTGAACGGCACCAGCACGAACAGCGCCCGGGACAGTCCCGAGCCGTCCAGCGCGGCGATGGCGCCGAACGCCGCGATCCGGGCGAGCAGCAGCGCGACCGCGGGGCCGGGCGGGGTCCGCGCGCCGTACCGGTGCCGCTCGGCGGCGTCCAGGCCGAACAGCAGCGCGATGCCGCCGACCAGCCCGAGCATGCCGGCCGCGGGCGCGTCCCGGTCGCCGGCGGCGCCGTAGTAGAGCCCGCCGGCGAGCACCGCCGCGTACAGCACCGGCGACACCCACGGCACCGGCCGCCCCACCGGCCCGGCGGCGGGAGCGCCCGGCGGAGGCGGCGTCCAGACCACGGCCATCCATGTCTCCTTCCGCCGACCCGGCGGGGCGCGTAGCCGGCGGCGCGGCCAGGGCCCGTCCGCAGCCTACGGTCGGCCCCGGCGGCCCGCGCCGGTATCGCCGGGCGCCGGGCCGGCGGCGCCGAAGTGTGGCCGACCGGCACGTGCCGGTCGGCCGCCGGCGGATCCGCGGGAGTGCCGTCCGGGCCGGCGGTGCAACCGCTCGGCACTTATCCGGGCCGCCGGGCCGCTCCTACCGTCGGCCCGTCCGGCGCCGCGGAGCCCCGGCGCAGCTGACGCCCCGGCGCGGCGGAGCCCCGGCGCAGCCGGCCACGAGAGGGAGCCCATGACGATTGCCCAGCACCTGCGACGGCTGGCCGCCGTCCCGTCGATCCTGCTGATAGCCCAGTTCCTGCCGGCCGCGGCCGGCGCCGTCCCCGGTGCCGGGCCGGCGGCCGGCTGCGCCGCCGAGCGGCTGCGGGTGCCGGCCGCGGCGCGGACGGTCGCCGCCTGCCTGCCCGACCTGACCACCGCCGGGACCGTGGCCAGCGGGCACACCGACCCGGCCGACTACGCCGGCCTGGACGCGCCCGGCACGGTGAACCCGACCGGTGTGCCGGGAACCCAGCTGGACGGCTACTTCCCGGACTCCTCGACGACCAACACCAACCACGGCTGGAACCACGACAGCCAGTTCGTGATCAGGCTGCCGGACCGGTGGAACGGCGGCCTCGTCGTCGCCGGCACCCCCGGATTCCGCGAGCAGTACGCGAACGACCGCACGATCGGCGACTACGTGCTGGCCAAGGGGTTCGCCTACGCCGCGACCGACAAGGGCAACACCGGGCCGGCGGCCTACACCGACGGGGTCCGTCCCGGCGACGCGATCCTGGAGTGGCACGCGCGGCTGGCCCAGCTGACCGTGGCGGCCAAGCTGGTCGCCGCGCAGCGCTACGGGCGGCTGCCCGGGCACACCTACGCCGCCGGCACGTCGGCGGGCGGCTACCTGGTGCGCTGGCAGCTGGAGCACCTGCCCTGGCTCTACGACGGCGGGATCGACTGGGAGGGCCTGCTGTTCACCCCGGACGCGCCGAACCTGCTCAGCACGCTGCCGCCCGCGCTGCGCGCCTACCCGCGGTTCGCCGCCGGCGAGCCGGGCGCCCATGCGGCGATGCTCGCGGCCGGCTACCCGGCCGGTTCCGAACCGCTGTGGGCGGTGCACTACCGGACCCAGTGGGACCTGCTGCAGCGCGTCCTGCGGGAGGAGCTGGACCCCGGGTACGACGGCGCCACCCAGGCGGGCACGCCGTTCTGCCCGGCCGGCACCGGCGCGGGCTGCGACACCGACTACGACTACGCGTCCCGCCCGCGGGCGGTGCACGACGCGGTCCGCCGGGTGTCGCTGACCGGGCGGATCGGCCGGCCGATGATCACCGTGCACGGCACCCTGGACGTCCTGGTCCCGATCGGCAGCGACTCCGACCGGTACGCCGGCATGATCACCCGGGCCGGGCGGGGTGACCTGCACCGCTACTACCGGGTCGGCGGCGGCAACCACACCGACGGCTTCTTTGGCACCGCCCCGGACCTCGTCCGGCCGGTCCTGCCGTGCTTCCGGATGGCGTTCGACGCGACCGTGGCCTGGGTGGAGCGCGGCATCGCCGCACCGCCGAGCCAGACGATCGACCGGCCGGCCGGCGACGTCGTGAACACCTGCCCGGCCGCGCCCGGGCGCTGAGCCCGACCCGGCCCCCCGGCGGCCATGGCGCCGCCGGGGGGCCGACCGGGGTGCCGACCGGGCGGCCGGGCTAGTAGCCGAGGTAGACGCCCTTGGTGTAGATCGGGCCGGCCAGGTTGCCGGTGTGGGTGTTGACGAAGACGTCCTGCCAGGGGCTCCGCACCCGGTAGTAGGGGTGGAACGGGCTGGCCCCGCGGCCCGGGTGCCACGCCAGCGGCCCGGCGACCTCGATCTCGCTGGGCCGCAGCAACACGTGGTCGGTCGGCGTGGCGAAGGTGGTGAGGGCCGACCGCACCAGTTGGCGCATCTGGGCGTAGCCGACCGGGCCGGCGCCGGCCTCGCTGGTGGCCAGACCGCCCGCAGTGAGCGCGTCCACCAGCCGGGAGGTGGCCGTGTTGGCCGACTCGTAGACCGGGATCGGGTTCTTGGTCACGATGTCCCGGGCCTCCTCCGGGCTCACCGTCCACAGCGGGTACGGCTCGTCGGCCGCGGAGACGCTGAGGACGTCGCCGAAGCGCCCGTCGATCATGATCACGGCGAGGGCCTGCTCCCGCTTCTCGACCTCGACGTACACCGGCACCAGGTAGTAGTACGAGCCGCGCCGATCCAGCCGCGCGACCAGCTGCGGGGTGCCGACCCGGCCGGCGCCCAGGGCGCGGCGGAGCTTCTCGTTGCCGACCGCGAACGCCGGGCCGCCCTCGACGGCCAGCTTCACCGCCTCCTCCGGCGGGATGATCGCGTCGCCGGGCCGGACGATCTTCCGCGGCGCCCACGGCACCTCCCGGTCGGCCGGGTCCGGGTCGCCCACCTCGACGATCTTGCCGGTCCACTTGACGCCGCCGTTGACCGGCAGGTACGCGGCGTCCCAGGCGGCCGGTGCCACCTGCAGGTCGGCGCCGCCACCGCTGTAGGCCGGGTCGTTGATGATGAACGCGGTCCGGGCCAGCGTGCCGTCGTCGAAGGTGTAGCCGTTGACGCAGACCCAGTGCTGGCCGCTGTAGAGCAGGCAGGCCGCCGGCACCTTGTAGACGTCGAGGGTGAACTGGATCTGGTTGTCGGCGTTGGCCACGGCGGTGTTCTGGTAGGTCACCCAGTGCATGCCGCCGCGCGGGTCGTAGTCGACCAGCGTGCGCCGCAGCGCCTCCGGGTCGATCGCCCAGAAGCCGCTCTCGCCCGGGTCGTTGTAGGCGGCCGCGTGGCTGTAGAGCAGGTCGGCGGCCGGCACCATGGTGTTGCCCAGGAAGCCGAGGATCATCCGGGCCACCCGGGCGCCGGAGTAGCTGTCCAGGTCGGCGACGCTGGACTCGTACGTCACCGGGTATCGGACCTGTCCCATCGTCAATCTCCTTACGTCTGCGGGGTTATGTGGTCTGCGGGGTTAGGCGATCGGGGGTCAGGTCGCGGGCTGGTAGGTGATGGCGAAGCCGCGCAGCACGTCGGACGCGGCCGCGCCGGTCAGCGTGGAGCGCAGGTAGAACAGGTCGGTGTCGGAGCTGAACACCGGGCTGCCCGGGACCGGCAGCGAGACGAAGCCGGTGACCGTGAGCAGGGTGGTCTTGGTGAACGGGGTGCTGCGCTGCTCGCGCACCAGCACGGTCTTCATGTTGGCCGGGGTGGCCGCCTGGCCGAGCACGGCGATGTTCAGCAGCGTGACGCCCTCGGGCAGGGTCAGCGCCAGAACGCCGTCGGCGGCGCCGGCGTTCGCGGTCGGCACCTTCACGTACGAGCCGTTCGCGACGCCGACCACCACCGTGCTCCAGTACACCTGCGACCACCCGCTGTTCGGGGCGTCCGGGTTGAACGGAGACATCGTCGGCATCAGGCCCAACGTGACCGGCGCGTTGACCACGCCGCCGAGCGCGGCGACCTGCTGCTGCAGCACGCCGATCTGTCCACTGTGGCCGGTGAGCTGAGTGTCGGCCTGCTTGACCACACCGGAGATCGCGTCGAACTCGGCCTCGATGCCGTGGAACCGGCCGTTGAAGCCGTTGTCACCACCGGCCTGGACCCGGTCGACCCGGTCGATCCAGTCGGGGTGGTGGAAGCTGCGGGTGTAGGAGATCGTCATGGCTCATCCCTGGGTCGGGCCGGGCGACGGCAGGCCCGGGGTGCGGTATGCGGAGGTGCGCGGGGCGGACGTGCGGAAGGCCGGGAAGGTGTAGCCCGGGGCGAGGTCGGCGTCGGCGGCACCCAGCTCCACGACGTGCGCGCGCAGCCGGTCGGTCCGGACCTCCACCCCGATCGGGTGGAACCAGTTCAGGACGTTCATCACCAGGTCGTACTGGTCCTTGCTGAGCGTCACGGTCGGGTCGGCGTCCAGCGCGGGCACCAGCCGGACCTCGAACTGGTACGGCAGCAGGTGGTCGCCGCGCACTAAGACGGCCCGCACCAGGGTGCTGCCCGGTTCCTCGCCGGTGACCTGGATCGTCGGGCTGACCAGCGAGGACAGGTCGACCTGGCCGCGGCTGAACGGCACCGTGGCCCAGGACAGCCGCTCGCCGGCGCCGGAGCCGAGCCCGACCGCCGTCATCACCCGGGGCGCGCGCTGCGGTGACTGGGCCAGCGGGGCCGGGTCGCCGAGCACCACGGTGCCGGCGGAGACCGCGACCACGGCCGGCAGGTACGTGGCCGCCGCCGGGCTGGTCGCCAGCCAGCGGGTCGGGCCGGCCGGGGTGAAGACGGGCGCCAGCAGGCTGTCGGTCGCCGCGTCCACCACGTGCACCCGGCCCGGGCCGGCGGTGGCGACGTAGAGGTACTTCCGGTCGGCGCTGACCGCGAGCGCGGCCGGCGCCGCCTGCGCCGGGAAACCATTGATGATCTTGGTCTGGGCGTTCGTGGCGGTCAGGTAGACCCGGACCGTCCCGGTGCCGTTGGCGGCGTCGTCGCTCGCGCAGGACACGTACAGCTTGCTGCCGTCCGGGCTGACCACCGCGTACCTGGCGCCGGCACCGCTGGCCACCGGCGCGCCGGCGGCGAGCGTCGTCTGGTTCACCGGGCAGAACCGGTTGCCGGCCAGCACGGCGTAGAGCGTGCTGCCGCCGGGCACGACCGCCAGCGACAGCGGCACGTCCGGCAGCACCCCGCTGGCGACCTGGGCGCCGGTGCCGGTGTCGTAGGCGCGCACCGTGTTGTCGCCGGCGCAGGCCACGAACAGCCGGGTGCCGGCCGTGGCCAGCGCGACCGGGCGCGGCCCGGTGCTGATCGGGGCGCCGGCGGCCAGCGTCGCCGGGTCCAGCACCGAGATCATCCCGGGCAGTTCGTGCGCCACGTACAGGTGGCCGGCGGCGACCGCGAGCGCGGCCGGGGTGGCGGCCACCCGGGCCGAGCGGGCCAGCGTGAGCGCCGGGAACGTGCCCGCCGGGCTGGCCGTGACCGCGAACGCGGTGACCCGGGCGCTGGCCCGGTCGGCGACGTAGCCACGGCTGCCGTCGGCGGACAGCGCCACCGCCGACGGGTCGGCCTGCGGGCTCACCGACAGCGTCACCGGTGTGCCGACCGGCACCTCGGCCGGGCCCACGACGCCGATCTGCTCGCCGGCCGCCACCGCCACCTGCACGGTCTGCGGCACCCCCGGGTCGACCCGGACGTAGTCGAAGCCGGCGGCGAACGCCCGCGCCGCGAGCGCCGGGGCCGGCAGCGTGGAATGCCGCAGCCACAGCGCCCGGCCCTGGGCCAGCAGGCCCGCGCCGGCCGGGTCGTACGCCTTGACCACAGTCACCGTGCCGGCGCCGGTGAGCAGCCCGAGCAGCACGTCCAGGGTCTGGCCGGTGACCCGCTGCATCCGCCGGGTCGCCGGGTCGGTGCCGTAGCTGACGTTGGTGTGCAGGCCGAGGAAGTCGTCGGTGCGGGTGATCAGGTACAGCTCGTCGAAGTCGTCCTGCGGCGCGCCGGCGGCCGCCGCCTCGGTACCGCCCCGGGTGCCGTCACCGGCGATGGACTGGCCGGCCGCGAGGCTGCTGTCGGACAGGCCGATCCGGACGTTGCGGCTGCCCCCCGCGGTGTGCCGGCCGCGGCTGACCTCGGCGTGCACGGACAGGTCGCCGGCCGCCAACCCGCGCAGCACCGCGGTCTTGCCGACCAGGGTGACGCCGGCCGCTCCCGGCCCGCACCTGGCCACCGACCAGTGCACCTCGGCGTCGGCGAACAGGGCCGGGTCCGGGTCGAGCGCCAGCGCCAGGTCGGCGCCCTCGACCACGTCGGGCAGCTGGACGGCGGTGCCGGCGGCGGCCGGCAGGATCCGGAACGAGTCCGCGGCGGCCTGGGCCACGTGCACCTCGCCGCCGCCGGTCCGGCGGACCCAGCCGAACCCGGCGCCGAACGCGTGCACGGCCAGCTCGCCCGGGTCCAGCGTCTCGTGCGCGAGCAGCAGCGCCCGGCCGATCCGGTACAGGTCGGTCGCCCCGGGGTCGTACGCCCGCAGCACCCGCAGCCGGCCGGCCACGCCGCCGAGCCGGTCCAGCAGCCGGCCCAGCGCGGCCCGCACGCTCCACTGCATCAGCCGGTGGTTCTCCACCCCGCCGGACTCCGGGTCGAAGACGAGGCCGGTCCGGTCCTCCTGCCGGCGCAGCCAGGCCGGGTCGAAGTCGGGCTCGTCCTCGACCACGCCGACGGCGGCGGCCTCGGTGCTGCGCGGGTCGCCGTCGGCGGCGATGCCCGCACCGGGCGCGAGCGGCGCCGGCAGCACCCGCAGCGGCAGCGTCCCGATCACCAGCGGGTCGATGCCCTCGTCCACCACGAACGGCCGCTGGTTGCCGGCGACCGGGCCGGTCACCTCGGCCAGCGCGGCCCGCAGCGCGTCCGGGGTGGGCACCAGCCAGCGCTGGAAGACCTGCAGGCGGCGCCGGTACTCGTCGTCGCCCTCCCCGACCACCGGGTGGAACGAGGAGCGGGCCACCCGGGACAGCCGGACCTCGTCCACCAGGCCCACGTACTGGGCGTCGGTCAGCACGTTGCTCACCGACTCCCGGCCCCAGCCGATCCGGACCGGTTCCGGGCTGGTCAGCGCGCCCAGCGGGGCGAGCTGGGCGCGGGCCAGCACGGCGCCGTCCACCCAGAGCAGGCCGGTCGTGCTGACCGGCGGGCCGGCGTGGTGGTCCACGACGCCCGCGACGTGGTGGAAGGTGCCGTCGGCCAGGTCCACGTCGGCGAACAGCTCGATCTCGCGGCTGCCGTCCGACAGCGAGAAGCGCAGGTTGTGGTCGATGCCGCGGTAGGAGCCCACGGTGAGCGCCCAGCCGGCGCTCGCGGCGGTGTTCAGCGCGCCGCGCTTGGCGACCACGGCGCCGGTTCCGGTGCCGGCCCGGCCCGGCTTGATCACCGCCTCCACCGTGAACGAGCTGCCGGCCGGCAGCGCGAAGTCGGCGTGGTCGGGCACCGTCACGTTGGCCTGCGGGCCGGCGGCGAAGCCGAACGCGCGGGCGAACCGGCCCGGCTGGCCGCCGCGGCCGCCGGTGTTCTGGCCCGGATGGCTGGTCGCCTGGTAGCGGGCCCGGTCGTCGCCGACGGTGACCACCTCGGGCTGCCCCGAGGCCGGCACGTCGTCCAGGTGGTAGAGCGCGATCGTGTCCGGGTCCCAGGTGTACGGCCGGGGCGGGAACCGGGGCACGCTCAGGTCGCGGCCGAGCAGGTCGAGGCTGGCGCCGTGGGCGCTGGCAGCGTTCCGCTGGGCGGCGATGTCACCGAGCTGTCCGGCGAGCTCCTCGTGCTCGTCGCCCACCACCCAGAGCAGCTTCGCCAGGTTGCCGAGCAGCGCGACCAGCTGCCAGCCGCCGCTGGCCGCCGCGGCCGGCGGCCGCGGCTGGAACCGGGTCAGCCGCAGCGTGTTCGTGATCGACGCGGCGGCCCCGGGGATCGGGACGGCCACCCCGCGACCGGCCGGGCTGCCGGCCGGCAGCAGCACGTCGACCGACTCCTCGGGCAGGCCGCCGGCCCGGCTGAACCAGACCCGCACGGTAGCCGGCTCGACCAGCGCGGACTGCGGCACCAGCAGGTAGCGCGGCGACTGCGGCAGCGCGCCCGCGTACAGGCTCTGGTAGCTGTCGAACCCGTACGGCGGGACCGCCGTGGTGCCGGTGCCGTCGGTGCCGCCCAGGGCGAGCGTCATCCGCTCCATGCCGCGCCGGTAGGCCGCGGTCAGCCCCTGCTGCATGCTGTCCAAGGCCGCGGTCATCGCGCGCTCCACCCGCTCATGGCGCGCTCACCACGATGTCGATGAGCTGGGAGTCGATCGAGAACTGGGCCACCTCGCGGGGCAGCAGGGTGAGGTTCTCCCCCACCGCCAGCTCGACCGACTGGCCGAAGGCCGGGTCGCCCAGGGTGATCCCGTCGAAGGCCGGCGGGCAGCGCCGCAGGTGCAGGTTCTGCACGTCGATGACGCCGGGCGCGGTGCGCGCCAGCAGCATCACGTCGGAGTACAGCACCCCGCGGCCGAGCCGCAGGCTGTCCACGCTGGCGTGGATGGCGTCCAGCAGGTTGCCGCGGATCGCGTCCTGGTCGTGCCCGGCCTGGACCAGCAGGGTGGCCCGGATCCCGACGTCCACCACGTCGGCCTGGGCGACGTTCGGGAAGATCGACGCCGGCCGGGACTGCCGGACGGTCTCCAGCACGGTGTCGTACACCCCGGGCACCGGGCCGCCGCCGGTGCGCCAGGGCCAGCCGGGCTCGGTGGCGATCACGATGTCGAAGTAGTACGGCGAGCCGACCTGCCGCGGCTTGGCGAACGCCCGGCCGCCGAACAGGAACATCGAGAAGTAGCTCTGCGACACGTCGACCCCGCCGAGCGGGTCGAACAGGGCGGCGTCGCGGACCCCGTCCAGGTCGAGGATCTGGGCCAGCACCGCGTCCGGCGTCCACAGCGTCCGGGGGACGCCGAGCAGCCGGGCCCGGTAGCCGGCGTCCGGCTCGGCCAGCTCGCCGCCGGTGAACGCGCCGGGGTTGGTCGGGGTGACGGTGGCCGCCCCGAGGTTCAGGTGCAGGGCCGCCCAGCCGGGGTCGATCTGCAGCGCCTGCTGGGCGGTCAGGTTGCCGGCCGGCCCGCGGGCCACGGCGCGGACGCCGACGGTGACCGCGGGGACGCCCCCGTCCAGGGTGACCGGCGCGACGGTGCGGAAGGCCAGCGTGGGCGGCGCGGCGGTGGTCACCACGGTGCCCTCGGGCAGCACGTAGCGCCGGCCCGGCGCGGCACCGCCGAGCGTCAGCAGCACCTCGCCGGTGGCCGGGAGCAGCCGCCGGGGCAGGCCCAGGTCGGTGCCGAGCAGGTCCAGGCTGGCGCCGGACGCGGTGGTGACGAAGTTGGCGTAGTACTGCGCCTCCATGCCGCGCCACAGCTCATGGCTGTCCCAGGCGACCGCGTCCAGCACCTTGCGCAGCGCGCTGCCGGAGCTGAGGTCCGCGTCGGCGCCGAACATGTCCCGGGCCCGGGCCTGCTGGTCGGCCACGATCCGGTCAATTCCCTTGAGGACGAAGCCGTCCGGCGTGACACCGAACGTCATCTGGTCCGCCTGGTCAGGCAAGGGTCCCCCCCGCGTCCACGGTCAACGGTTGGCTGGTGACGGTCTCCACGACGACGAAGACCGTGTATTCGCGGCTGGCCCGTACCGCGGCGGCGATCCGGTCGCGGGTCGCGGCGTCGAGGCCGGGCTGCTGCTCGAACGCCCTGGGGTCGTCGGAGAAGAACACCTCGCGGATGTCCCGGACCCGCGGGTCCAGGCCGACGCAGCGGACCAGCTGCATCTTCACGTACTCCTTGCGGGTGTGCAGGCCGTACGCGTAGGCGCCGACGGCGAGGCGGTCGAAGCCGAACTGGGCGTTGAGCCGGTCGGTGCCGAGCTGGGTGCCGATCGCCAGCCGCAGCGCCTGGCTGAGCGCGTCGAGCTGCTCGACCTGGGCCAGATCGCCGGTGTGGTCGTCGAAGACCAGGTCGCCGTCGTCGAGCTGGAGGCTGCGACCGAGGCTGGGCTGCCCACCGTCGGGCACGATCGGGCCGGTCATGGGGTGGCCTTCCGGAGTGAGCCGCGCTCGCCGGCTGCGGCCAATGTGTGCAGGGAGGGCGGGCGCATCAGGACGACTCCAACTTCGTCTGGCCGGCCTTGGCGACCGACCAGGTGCCCGGGCCGGCTCCGCTGACCGTGGTGCCCTTCGCCTTGTCCAGCAGCGCCGGCTTCCCGCCGAGCGCCAGCTTGACCGCCTGCCCGGCCACGGCCGGGGTGGTCACGCAGGGCACGAACACCGGCGGCGTGCTGGGCGTCTGGGCCGAGCACGGCGCGAGCATGCCGGCCACCGGCTTCGTCGGGGAGCCGAAGGAGAGGCCGGCCTCCATGCCGAAGGTGACCGCGCCGTTGCCGTCCACCGTCAGCCTGGTGTCGCCTGTGGACAGTGTGAGCTGGCCGCCGTGCGAGCACTTGATGACGGCGCCCTTGACCACCACGAGGCTCATCAGGAGATCGCCACCTTCCCGTCGCCGACGGTCAACGTGGCCCCGCCGGCCTTGAGTACGACCTTCTGCTTCCCGTCCACCGTGACGTTGCCGCTGGCGTCGATCTCGACCGTGGTCCCCGACTTGTGGGTGATCAGCAGCACGTCGGCGTCGCCCTCGGTGGGCCGGGTGCCGAGGTCGGTGCAGGCGTCCTTGCCGACGGCGATCTTCAGGCCGGCCGCCTCGATGACGCGCCGGCCGTCGGCGGCGGTCAGGTCGTTGGCGCCCTTGCCGTCCGGCAGCGGCGGGTCGCCGCTGACCGCGGTCGGCAGGCACAGCCACCAGTCGCCGTCCTTGGCCGGCGGCCGGTCCATCTTCGGCTCGTTGCTCCACAGGTAGCCGGTCACCACGGTGTCGTCGCGGGACCCCCGGACCTGGTTGAGCAGCGCGCGCATGCCGGTGTACGCGGGCACGGACAGGCCGACCTTGTGCCAGGCGAACGGCGACACCACCTGCTTGTCCGCCAGCTTGGGCCCGTCCTTCTTCTGCGGGATGTCGAGGTCGACGCTGGGCGTGTTGGTGGTGACGCTGGCCTGCTGTCCATATTGGACGGTGACCAGGTGCTCGGCGGACTTGACCTCGCTGACCCGGCCGACGTCGGTCGCCGCCGACGAGGCGCCGGACGCCGCCTCCTTCGCCTTCCCGGAGATCTTGTCGGCGACGCTCAGCGGGCTGGCCTTGCGGGCCAGCTCGCTCTGCCCCCGGTTGCTCTTGCCGGACCCGACCAGGGCGACCGCCCGGCCGGCGGAGGTGAAACCGCCATCCGCGGCGGACGAGTAGGTGTGGGTGAGCTGGAGCAGCCGGAACGGCGAGAACGGGTCCTCGTAGCCGGTGACGCTGGCGATGACCAGTTGGCCGGCGCGCAGCTCCGGCGCGCCGGCGGCGGTGAAGTCGAAGCCGCCGACCGAGTCCTTCGGGGGCCGCTCGAAGACCCCCTTCTGCTTGCTGGCGCCGATCAGGAACGGCTTGAAGTCGGCGAGCTGGGCGCTGACCATGCCCTTGGCGCTGTTCAGCGCGACCAGGTTGTCGCCGCGGGTGATGAAGGCGAGCACCGCGGCCGGGTTCGGCAGGGTGGGCAGCGGGCCGGTGTCCGGCGGGTACTTCAGGTTCGACCCGAACACCACCCCGCCGTCCTGCACCAGCGCCTCGGCATTGAAGATCTCGGCGACCTTGGTCAGCAGTACGAACGTGTTGGCGCCGCTGATCTGGATCTCGCGGGTGAGCCCGGCGGGCGCGCCCTCGGGCGGCACCCACTCGACCTTCCCGAGCAGCTTGACCTTGTCGCCGGCACCCTTGTTGGCGGCGTCGATGAGCTTCTGGACGGCCTGTTCGGCGGTGGTGTCCTTGGCCATGCTGAGGATGGCCTGCTTCTGCGCCCCGGCCGCCTTGTCCTCGTCGACCCCGGTGGCGGCCTGGAGCTTGAACGCCGCCTCTTCGGTGCCGGTCAGCAGGATGCTGCTGGGCAGGTTGCGGCCGGCCGCCTCGGCCGACTCGATCCGCCCGGTGAAGGCGACCGCCTGGTTCCACGGCTCGTCCAGGTAGCCCAGCTTGACGGTGACCTTCAGGCCTTCCTTGCCCTTGCCGTTCAGCCCGGTGATGATCTTGTCCTGGGTCGGCACCGGCAGATCCTTGATGCTGATCTTGATGGTGCCCGGCTGGCCGATCTCGTACTTGATCGTGATCAGCGGGTCGACGATGACGCTCCCGCTGTACACGTCGCTGGAGAGGTTCAGCCCGATGTCGGGGAGCTCGATCCGGTTCCACAGCACTACGCCCATGCCGCCACCTCGATCGTGATCCGCGAGCCGAAGTTGCCGGCGGCGTTGAGGTTGCCGCGGGCGACGGCGGCCTGGGTCAGCCGGACCGCGAGCGGCCCGGCCCGGTGCACCAGGCCCGGCTCCGGCAGCAGCTTGCGCAGCAGCACCACGCCGGAACCGCCGGCGCCCTGCTGGACCACCCGCAGCACCAGGAAGCCGGGCGCGCCCGGGGCGCCGAGGTCGTAGAGCGTCTCCGCCGGATCCGCGGCCGGGACGGTGAGGTTGGCGTACAGCCCGAACTCGTACCCGGCGCCGGCGATGTCGCAGGCGAACGCCTGCGGCAGGCCGAGGTCGGGCAGGACCGGGAGCGGCGCGAAGTCCATCCTCAACCGCCGAACTGCCGCTTGAGCGGCACCATGTCGCTGACGGTCGGGATCGCCAGGGTGCCGAGCGCGAGCGCCAGGTCGAGCGCCTCGCCGACGATCGCGGTGATGCTCGACCGCGGCACCTGGACCAGCGTGATGCTGACGTCGATCGCGTCCCGCTGCTTGTTGGACTGGGTGAACTTCAGCTGGGTGATCTGCATGTCCAGGCTGATCACCATGCCGGAGACGACCGGGATGCCGGCCAGTGCCATCAGCGGCGCGGTCGCGGCGGCCAGGGCGCGCGAGGTCAGCGCCATCGCCTCCAGGCCCTTCTTGATCACCAGCCGGGTCGATCCGACCAGCGTCGCGTCGATGGTCATCCCCCGCTCGGTCGGGGTGACGAGCTGGGTCAGCCGGCTGCCGGCGAGCTGAGCGGTCTTGTATCCCTCGGTCAGCACCAGGTTGGTCGCGGTGAACAGCGGGACCAGCCCGATCAGCACCGGGACGTTGATTCCGGCCGGCATCAGTCCTCATCTCCTTCCCACGGCGAGGCGGGATCATCGGTCGCGGTGGGCTCATCGGCGGCAGCGGCAGCGGTGTCGCCGGCCGCGGGGTCGCCGGCCGCGGCGGGATCGGCAATGGCGGGATCGGCAGCCGCGGGATCGGCAGCGGCGGGGCCGGCAGTGGCCGGGCCGGGGAGATCAGCGGCGAGCCGGTCGAGCAGCCGGCGGAACGCGACCGGCCCGGTGCGGGCGGCGGCACCGGCCAGCGCGGCGATCGAGTCGTCCAACCGCCGGTCCAGCGGGCCGGGCCCGGCGGCGGCCCGGCGCCAGAGCGCGGCGTAGGCCTCGAAGCCGTACCGGGCCAGCGCGTCCGCCCGGCCGGGCGCCGCGGCGAGCAGCACCAGGAACCCGGTCCGGGCCCGCCGGTCGATCCGGTCGAACGGCAGCAGCGCGACGGCGGCGGCGAACCGGGCGGCCGCGCCCTCCGCGGCGGCGAGCGCGGCGGCGACCGCCGCGGTGCCGGGCAGCCCGACGCCGTCGGCGTCCAGCAGGGTGCGGAAGGCGGTGACCGCGGCGGTGCTGAGGCCGTCGGCGGCGAGCGCCTTCAGCGCGACGATCGCGGTGAGCGCGTCCGCCGCGGCCGCGTGCAGCTCCGTGTTCAGCCCGGCCAGGTCGTCCAGGGCCACGCCGGGCGGGACCCTGGTCCGGGCCAGCGCGGCGCCGAGGCGGTGCACCTCGCCGTCGGGCAGCGCGGCGAGCAGCGTGGTGACCTCGTCCACACCGTCGAAGTCCGGGTGCGCGGCGGCCAGCGCGCCGGCCAGCGTGACCAGCCGGGCGCCCAGCGCACCCGCGTCCACCGGCTCGCCCAGCCTGGTCAGCACGCCGAGGAAGCGCAGCACCCCGGTGGCGTCGCCGGTGACCTCGCCGGCGCCGGCGGCGACGTCGCCCTGCGGGCCGAACAGCGACGCGATCTCCCAGACCTGCCGCCAGCGCAGCCGGCGCAGCACCCGGTCGCCGCAGCCGAGGCGCTCGGCGCCGCGGGCGGCGGCCAGCACCGGGGCCGGAAGGGTGTCCAGGAACCGGTCCAGCCGGCGGCCCGCCGGCCGGTAGCCGAGGGTGGCCAGCCGCACCGTCACCAGCAGCTGGGCGAGCGCCGTGAGGGCGCGGGCGACCAGCTGCGGCGAGGTGAACAGGGTGCTGACCGACTCGCCGAGATCATTGCCGGCGTGCACCAGCGCGGTGGCCGAGTCGTGCGCCTCGTCCAGTACCTCGACCGGCACGGTGAGGCCGTGCGGCCCGGTCCGGACGCCGATCAGCGCCTCCTCGTGCAGGCGCCTCGACAGCAGGTTGAACCGGCGCAGCAGGGTGGCCAGCGCGGCGACGGTCAGCCGGCCGTGCTCGAGCGGGAACCGCTCGCCGATGCTGACCATCAGGTCGTGGTTGTCCGGGTCGAGGTCGTCGAACAGCCGGCCGTGCAGGCCGGTCTCGCGCAGCAGCGCGACGACGGCATCCACCTCGGCGCCGTTCGACAGCGACGCGAGGATCTCCAGCGCCACCCGCCGCTGCTCGGTCCACCCGGTGGCGGCCAGCAGCGCCCGCAGGTAGCCCGCCTTGCTCTCCCACGGGACGAGGGTGAACGCCGAGCTGTCCAGCCCGGCCGGCCGCCGGGCCGCGGCTGCCGGGCCGCCGGCCAGCGCCGCGGCGACGAGCTGGTCGGTGCCGGCGACGACCGCGACCCGCAGCTGGTCGGCCAGCAGCGGCGCCACCCCGGTGCGGGCCTCGTCGGCCAGCTGGCGCAGCCAGTCCAGGCCGGCGTCGCGGTTGCGCCAGACCGGCCGGCGGTCCCGGGTGACCAGGCCGCGGGTGCGGTAGCCGCGGCCGGACGCGGTCGTGTCCGGGGCGAGCAGCGCGTCCGGCAGCAGCCCGGCGCGCAGGTCGGCCGCGTCCACCGCCGGCTCGGTGCCGACCACCCAGAACGTGCCGTCCGGGCCTTCGAGGATCGCGAACGAGGCGGCCGGGAACACCACCAGGCCGAGCTGGATGGCCTGGGTCAGCGTGCCGGCCAGGGCGTGCCGGGGCGAGTAGACGGTGACCGGCCGCAGCGCGCCCAGCGCGGCGATCGGCCGGCCGTCGAACGGGCTGCCGCCCTCGCGGATCTCCCCGGCCGGGCCGTGCTCGGGATCCCGCCAGGCGCCGAAGTCGGGGCCGGCCGGCTCCGCCGGGGTGGGGAAGCCGGTGGCGCCCGCCGGCGCCTGGCCGGCGGCCGGCGACCGGGCCGGCCGGGCCGGGCGGCCCGGAACCGGGGCACCCGCCGGCCGGGCCGCCGCCGCGGCCTCGGCCAGCGGGCGGGTCGCCCGGGTCACCGCGGACCGCAGCGCCTCCTGCAGCCTGGCCCGGTCCGGGTCGGCGAGATCGCCGCTGAACCGGAACGGGCCGGGCGGGTGCGGCACCGGGACACCGGCCGGCAGCGCGCCGGCCGCCTCGGCCAGCCGGCGGCCCACGGCGGCCTCGACGCTGTCGGCCAGCCGACCGAGCGCCTCGTCGCCGAGGGTGCCGGTGACGGTGACCTTGACCGGGACATGGCAGGCCAGGACGGTCAGCTCAGGGCGTCGTGCAACTGCTGCCAGATCCGCTCCTCGATCTGCCACCTGACCTCCTCCCCGATATCGCCGATCACGACCACCTCGATCGGGAAGTGGTAGTGCACCGCGGTGTCCGGCACGTCCTGGTCGTCCGCCATCACTGCGTCCCGGTCAGCCGTTGGCCACCGGGGTGACCTGCAGGCAGATGCAGTTGAAGGTGGCGGTGGGGACACCGCCGATGATCGCGGTGGTGGCGATCGAGGTGATGAAGCAGTCGGTGAAGGTGAGCGACGTGAACGACCAGTCGTCACCGCTGGCCTCGGAGGCCTCGACCGTGAACGAGGTGCGCTTGAGCGCGAGATCGGTCAGCATCGCCACGACCGGCCCGATCGCCTGGACGGCCATGGTGAAGGTGAACGTGGCCGGCTGGGCGACGTGCGCCACGTTGTCGCCCTCAAGCGAGTGCAGCGGCACCACCGGCACGGTGAACGTCGGGTTGAACGAGAGGATGGGCGTCACCGTGATGCTGTTCACCTTGACCACCAGGTTCGTGGCCCATTGCGGAGTGGTCATGAGTTCCTGCCTTTGCGTAGCCGCGCGGAAATGTCGTCACTGCCGGCGCTCACCGGCCGACGAGCTACCTTCAGAACCTGCCGACCGGGCTTACTTGAAAACCAGGTCGATGTGCAGGCGGTGGATGGCGCCGGCATAGGCGACCGTGACGACGATATCCACCGAACGGTCCGCCTGGTGTTGCTGGATCTGGGCCAGTTCGACCGCCGACAGCGCGGTCGGATCCTTGTCGAACAGCACCAGCAATGGAATGTAGACCTGGTAGTCCTCGATCACCTGCCGGGATACCAGCGGGGTCAGCACGGACTGCGCGATCGTGACGATCCCGCGCAGCCCGGACCGGCTCACCCGGAATTTTCCGATGGCCTGGATAAGGGCCGCCTTGAGCCGGAAGTTGACATCGTCGATGGTCCGGACGATGTCCACGTATTTCTTGTTCTTGCTCGGGTCGGCGGTGTAGCCCTCACCCAGGAAGTTGGCCCGGCCGGGGATCAGCACCGGGCTGGTCACCCAGTTGATCGAGGCGTTGTTGAAGGTGTCGATCTCGGTGTCGGAGAAGACCGCGCTCTGGTTGAGCGCGATCGGCTTCAGCAGCATCGAGATGTGCGGCTGGTAGCCGGCGATCACGCCGGCCACCGCGGCCGCCGCGTCGTCGGTGCTCGACTTGTGGGCGATCAGGAACATCCGCTCGTTCTTCACGTCGCCGGTGTTGAGCGCCGCGGCGGCCGTGGCGCTCAGGCTCGGGTCGAGCGCGGCCACCCCGATCCGCTCCTTGCCGTCGCCGCCGGTGTTCGACACGGTCGCGACGTGGGTCGCCAGCTTGCCGATCACGGTCGCGGTGGTCGTGTTGAGCGGCGTGTTGGCCAGCGCGACGATCTGCACGTCCAGGTTGGCGACGGCGGCCAGGCCGGCGTCCCAGTCCGGGCTGGTCGCGGCCACCTGGACGCCCCACACCCGGGTCGGCGGCGGCGTCTGCTTGAACGCCAGGCTGATCGCGGCGGCCAGGTCGGTCAGCGTGCCGGCGGCAGCGGCCGGGTACGCGGCGACGGCCGCCGCCGGGTTGGTGAACTCCTTGGGCGCCGACGCGGCCGTACCGGCCGCGCCCTTCCCGACGATCGCGATGTCTCCGAACGCCCGCGTCGCCGCGACGAACAGGTCGCTGACCGCGGCCACATCAATGTATTTGACCGGCATCGACTATCTCCTCCCCCGGTACTTGGCGATCAGGCGGGCCCTGAGTTGTTCCAGCTCGGCCCGGTCCGGCGGCGGCTCAGGCGCCGCCTCCTCGGTTGCCGCGGGCGGGCTGGCCCGCCGCTCGCGCGCCACCTCCGCCTTGGGCGTGTCGTCCTCGTCTGGCATGTACGCGGATCTCCCCTCAGACCGTCTCGAAGGCGGCCACGAAGCGGTCGGCGCCGAGCAGCGCCGTGATCTCGGCCGGGCTGGGCGTGCCGGCGCCGACCGCGCCGGCCGGGAAGACCGCCAGCCAGGCGCTGGCGGACAGCAGGTCGCCGCCCTCGTACTCGTCCACGCGGGGCATCGCCGCGTCGACCGCCCGCCGGGTCCGGCCGAGCTGCCGCAGCGCCCCGGCCAGGTCCAGGGTGGGAAAGAACAGTGCGGAGACCCGCAGCCGGTAGCTGCGCACCGCGGCCGGGTCGTCCGGGTCGTAGGCCGGCGGGTCGGCGTAGTGCAGCTTGTACAGCCGCGGAAAGTCGGCCTGGAGCTCCTGGTAGGTGCCCACCCCGGCGGCCCGCATCAGCCCGGGCAGGTCGAGAAAGGCGAACCTGGCGACGAAGTCCGGCTGGCTGAGCCCGGATACGTCCTCGGAACCGACCGCGTCCAGCAGCGCGGCGCTGGTGGAGACCCGGACCCCGACGACCGCGTCCAGCATCATGTCCAGCCAGAAGGTCTGGGCCAGGGACGGCAGTTCGACGGTGGCCAGCGCCCGTTCGGCCGGCGGCGGGATCACCCGGTCCCACGTTCCGCGCACCGTCACCGGCTCGACAATGGGGACCTGGAACCGGGTCGCCCGCACCGAGACCTCGTCGACCGCTTCCACCGTGAGCAACTGCGGCTGGTATACGCCGGCCAGCAGGGCCCGGATCCGCTGCCGGGTGGTGTCGGCCGGCGGCATTAGCAGCGCCGCTACGTTGGCCGGGTCCAGGTACCGCACCATGAGCTGGTCGGCGAAGTCGGTCACCGGTATTTACCGGCTTCCGGCCATGCCCGAGTCAGTGCACGCCCGGTGCGCATTACCTGATCCGGCCGGCCCATCCGCACCACACCCGCCTTCCGCAAGCCGTGGGCGCAGTGCCCGTGGTAATGGCTGTCCGCCATCAATCGACCGGTAGTCGCGTCAATCTCGGTAACCATGGCCCACTTCGACGATATTCGGCGGAACTAACCGGCCGCTGTGCGCGATGGTGCATTGAGCGTGCGCCTTGGGCCCGCCGGAAAAGCGCGACCGTACTACCGGGCGGGGCCGGACCCTCTCGTCGAGAAGGACGCCCCGCGGCAGAAACCAGGGCCCGCCGCGGCCCGCTGCCGGCCGGCCCGGGAGCGCCCCGGAATCAGCGCCGGAATTTCGGTGTACGGGCAAATCCGCGCGACCTGTCCGGGTCCTGGTCGGTTGCCCGGACCTGCCCCGGGTACCGGGTGCCACACAATTGCGACAAGGCCGGGGTCCAATACCGATGAATCCGGAACAATTGCCGGCCGGCCCGGCCCGGGCGGCTCCGGCGGGGCGGAACGGGTGCCGCCGCCGGGCCGTCCGAGCCGCATGTCCCGCCTGCCGGCCGCTGCCCTGCTGACCGCCGCCGTCCTCGCCACCGGCTGCACCCGGACCGGGCCCGCGTCCGACCCCGGACCGGCGTCCGCCCCCGCGTCCGCGTCCGCCCCCGCGTCCGGCCCCGCCCCCGCGCCTGGCACCGGGCCCGGCTCCGGGCCGGCGTCCGGCTCCGGGCCCGCGTCCGGCTCCGGGCCGGCGTCCAGCCCGGTGACGGGCAGCGCCGGGCCCAGCGGCGCCGCGCTGCCGGCGGTCAGCGTGGAGTGCACCGGCGGGTTCGCCGGCGTACGGGAGCGGCTCGACATCCGGCCGGACGGGACGGCCACCGGCACGTACGCCGCCACCGGCGACCAGACCACGCGGCTGACCCCGGCCGAGCGGGCGGCCCTGGCCGGAGCGCTACAGCGGGCCGCCGGCCAGACCTACCGCCCGAGGTACGAGAGCGGGGACGGCGCCGACCTGTTCCGGTACCGGATCCGGATCGGCGCCCGGACGGTCAGCACCGACGAACTTGCCATCCCGCGATCGCTGGCCGACGTCCTCGCCGCGCTCGCGCCGGTCCGGGTCCGGCTGCACCTCGCCTGTTGACCCGCACGCATGCCCGGCTCAGTCGCCGGGCCCGGCGACCGACCCCGGGCCGGCGGCATCCGAGCCGGCGGCATCCGGGGCGGCGGCATCCGGGGCGGCGGCATCCGAGCCGGCGGCGTCCGGGGCGGCTGCGTCCGGGGTGGCTGCGTCCGGGGCGGCGGGGAGGGTGACGCGGGCGGTCAGCGCGACGTGGTCGGACAGGAACGCCCGTGGCCGCCCGGCCAGTGGCACCGGCTCGGCGAGCAGCAGCGCGGCGGCGTCGACCGGGTACCGCAGCGGGTCGGCGCGGACCAGCAGGTAGTCGATCCGCCGGGCCGGGCGGCCGGGCGGCAGCAGCTCGGCGTGGTAGGTGGGCTGGTCCCCGGCGCCGAACGGGTCGCGCCAGGTACCGCCGTCGATCACCAGCGGGTAGAGCGGGCAGTCGCTGGGGACGTTCAGGTCGCCGGCGAGGATCGTCACCTCGGTGTCGGCGCGGCCGGCCCGGCGCAGCGCCTCGTGCAGCGCCACGAGCTGGGCGCGCTGGAACCGGTGGTGCCGGTTGTCCGCGGACCAGTCACCGTCGCGGTTGGCGGACAGGTGGGCGTTGCCGACGACGGCCCGCCGGCCGAGCAGTTCGAAGGTCAGCACGCCCTGCAGCCGGCTGTTGACCGCCTTCAGGCCCCGGAACAGCGGCGTGCCCGCCGCCGGCCGGGCGCCCCGGAACGAGGTGAACGACGCCGGCCCGAGCGGCAGCCGGGAGAACGAGACCAGCCCTCCGGCCGGCAGGCCGGCGACCCCGTGGCGCCACGCGACCGAACCGAACGAGGGCAGCCGGCCGCGCAGCAGAGCCAGCAGGCGCCGCGTCCACACCTCCTGGAAGTTGACGACCTCGGCACCGGACTCCTCGATCTGGCGGCAGAACTCGACCGCCCGGTCCCGCACCGGAGCCAGCGCCGACGGCAATCCGCACACATTGAGCGACACCACCCCGACCATCGACAGAAGGTAGCAACGGCAACCGCGCCGGGGCCGCGGGCGCCGCTCGGGCCGAACCCAGCGTCGACACGCTGCGTGTCGACCCAGTACCGTCAGTGACGAGCGGGGGTGTGGCGATGCGGTGTCGGGGTTCGTGGCGGTGGCCGGCGGCCACCCTGTGTCTGGCTGGGACGCTGCTGACCGGAACGGCGCCGGCAGCCGCCGGCCCAGCACCGGCGCCGGCAGCCGACACGCCGCCCGGCCACGTGGCCCAGGTGGCGTCGATCAGCGCGGACGGGCAGGTTGTCACGTACGCGCTGGACACCGACTACTGGCCGGGCATGCCGTACTACGTGAACTACATCTGGGACCGGTCGGACGGCAGCACGGTGCGGCTCACCCCGAACGGCGGGCGCGCCGACCCGCGCAGCGCGCTGAGCGCCGACGGCCGGTACCTGGCCTACGGGGTGTGGCTGGACGGCAGCGGGTGGCAGGTGCAGGTGTGCCGCCGGGCCGGCCTGCTCTGTTCGACCGTGAGCGTCGACCCGCGGGGCCGCCCGGGCAACGGCGCGTCCGGCGGCCCGACGCTGAGCGCCGACGGCCGGTACCTGGCGTTCTACTCCGTGGCCAGCGACCTGGTCGCCGGCGACACCAACGACGCTGCCGACCTGTTCGTCCTGGACCGCCAGACGAACCGCATCCGCCGGGTCAGCATCGACTCAGCCGGCCAGCAGGCCAACGGCGACTCCTCCGTCGGCACGATCAGCGCCAGCGGGCGGTACGTGGTGTTCTCGTCCGTCGCGACCAACCTGGTGGCCGGCGACACCAACCGGGCCGAGGACGTCTTCGTCCGCGATCTGCGTTTCGGCACCACCCACCGGATCAGCCTCGGCCCCGGCGGCCAGCAGGCCGACAGCACGTCCGGTCAGGACATCTCGGCCATCAGCGCGAACGGCCGGTACATCGCGTTCACCTCGTACGCGAGGAACCTGGTGCCCGGCGACACCGGCATCGGCACCCAGGTGTTCGTCCGCGACCTGCGCTTCGGCACCACCCACCGGATCAGCGTCAGCTCCGCCGGCCAGCAGGCCGACAACGAGTCCGTGGCCACCGCGATCAGCGCGGACGGCCGGTTCATCGCGTTCACCTCCGCGGCGACCAACCTGGTGCCCGGCGACACCAACCACGCCACCGACGTGTTCATCCGGGATCTCCGGTTCGGCACCACCCGCCGGGTCAGCCTCGGGCGCGCCAGCCGGCAGGGCAACTACGACTCGACCTCGGCGGTGCTCAGCGCCGACGGCCGCTACGTCGCGTTCTCATCCGCGGCGTCGAACCTGGTGCCCCGCGACTCCGACGGCGTCGCGGACGCCTTCGTCCGCGACCTCTGGACCCACACGACGCGCTGGATCGGCTACGACCCGATCGAGTAGGTCCGGATCGGCCAGCCGCCCGGCGGGGGCGGGCTGTCGTCGACCGTGACCCGGGCCCGGGGCCAGGCCCGGGGCCGGCCGGCTGGCGGCCGGGGAAGCCTCGACCCGATGGAGCTCAGCGCTGATTCGCTGCGGCGCTCTCGGCCGCGGAGTCGCCGGTCCGGTCCTGGGTGGCGGCCCAGCTGGCGAGCAGCGACAGGGCATCCTGGTGCGCCGAACCGGGCTGGGCGGTGTAGACCAGCAGGGTCAGGCCGGCGTCGGCCGAGATGTCGAAGGCCTCGTACGTGAGGTCGATGTCGCCGATGGCGGGGTGCCGGATGCGCTTGGTGCCGGTGTAGTGCTGCCGCACGTTGTGCGCGGCCCAGCGGGTACGGAACTCTTCGCTGCGGGTGGAGAGCTCGCCGACGAGGTCGGACAGGGCGCGGTCGTAGGGGTCGCGGCCGGCCTCGGTGCGCAGCATCGCGACGGTTTCGTCGGCGGCCCGGGTCCAGTCGCGGTAGAACACCGTGGCACGCGGGTCGAGGAACACGAACCGGGCGTGGTTGACCGGTCGTTGGGTCGGCTCGACGAACATGTCGGAGTAGAGCGCGCGGGCCAGCGCGTTGGCCGCGACCACGTCACCGCGGCCGTTGTTGACCACCGCCGGTGCGGCCGTGATCGCGTCGAGGGTGGTCTGCACGCTGGTGCGGACGTGCTGCGGCGCGGCCCGCTTCCTCGTCGGCGGCCTGGCGGACGCGGCCGTGGCGAGGTCGCGCAGGTGCGCCCGCTCGGCGTCGTCCAGCTCGAGGGCGCGGGACAGGGCGTCGAGCACCTCGGCGGAGACGCCGGCCAGGTTGCCGCGCTCGAGCCTGGAGTAGTACTCCACGCTCACCCCGGCCAGCGTGGCCACCTCGACCCGCCGCAGTCCGGGTACCCGGCGGTTTCCGCCGGCGGGAAGCCCGGCCCGTTCCGGGGTGAGCTTGGCCCGCCGGGAGGTTAGGAACTCCCGGACGTCGCCGCGGAGGTCAGGTCGGTTCGCCACGGCACCGACGGTACGGGCACCCCGGCCGGGGCTGGGGTGCCCTGTCAGGACACCTCTCAGCAGGGCCTCCCCCGGCAACGCGGGACGCGGTTACCTGGACATCGGTTGCGCGCCGTTCACCCGCCGCGCACGGCGGGGCCCGGCTGCGACGCTCGGCCCGGGCGGCCGCCCGGCAGCCGGGCGGCCGGCACCGCAACCACCACAACCCGGCGACCTATGGAGCTACCTGATGAAGCACATCTGCCTGGGACGGCTGGACGTCTCCCGGATCGGTCTGGGCGCCATGACGATGGCCGGCATCTACACCTCCGGTGGCGGCCTGGACGACGCCGAGTCGATCCGCGCCATCCACCGTGCGCTCGACCTGGGCGTCACCCACATCGACACCGCTGAGATCTACGGCCCGTTCCACAGCGAGGAGCTGGTCGGCCGGGCCGTCAAGGACCGCCGTGACCAGGCGGTGGTGGCGACGAAGTTCGGCCTCATCTCGCACACCGGTCGCGGCCCTGGTGTCACCGACAGCAGTCCGGCGAACATCCGCGCCGCGGTCGAGGGCTCCCTGCGGCGGCTGGGCACCGACCACATCGACCTCTACTACCAGCACCGGGTGGACCCCACCACCCCCATCGAGGAGACCGTCGGCGCCCTGGCCGAGCTGGTCGCCGCGGGCAAGGTCGGCCACATCGGTCTGTCCGAGGCCGGTCCCGGCACCATCCGCCGCGCCCACGCCGTGCACCCGGTCGCCGCGCTGCAGACCGAGTACTCGCTGTGGACGCGGGACCCGGAGGCCGAGCTGCTGCCGCTGCTGCGCGAGCTCGGCATCGGGTTCGTGCCCTACTCGCCGCTGGGCCACGGCTTCCTCACCGGCCAGCTCCGCGGCCCGCAGGACATCCCCGACGACGACTGGCGCAAGACCAACCCACGCTTCAGCGGCGCGAACTTCCAGCGCAACCTCCGCATCGTGGACGAGGTCCGGGCCGTCGCCACCGAGGTCGGCGCCACCCCGGCCCAGGTCGCCCTGGCGTGGCTGCTCGCCCAGGGCGACGACATCGCACCCATCCCCGGCACCCGGCGGGTGGCGCGCGTCGAGGAGAACACCGCCGCCGACGGCATCGAACTGCGCGCCGAACAGGTCGACCGGCTGAACAACCTCACACCGGCCGCCGGCGACCGGCACGACGAGGCGAACATGGCCGGCATCGACCGCTGACCGGCCCAGCGCCGGGGTGAGCCCCCGGGGAAGGGTCGCCGCGGGCCTGCCTCAGGGTCCGGTCAGGGATCGGGGTCAGGGTCAGATCAGGGTCGGGGTCGGGTCGCTGCCCGATGTGACCGGCCCGCCGGCGGAGCAACCATGATCCATGGCCCTCGACCGCGCCCGCCGTCACGAGTTGCGGCTGCTGGCGGCCAGCCGGGCCGGCTACCCGGCGCTGCTCACGCTGGGCCGGTTCGTCCGGCCGATCCGGCGGGTACCGGGGCTGGGCTGGCTGGTCAGCGATGCGGGCACGATCCGCCGGATCCTCAACGACCCCGACCACTTCGCGATCCTCGGCGAGGGCATCGTCGGGCACCTGTGGGCGCAGGTGCTCGGCGACTGGGTGTACGGCATGTTCGACGGCGCCGGGCACCATGCGCTGCGGATGCGTACCCGCGGGCTGTTCACCGAGGACAGCGCGGCGGCGCTGGTGGCCCGGGCGGCCGGCCCGCGGCTGCGGCAGTGCACCGCCGATCTGGTCGCCGGCCAGACCGTCGACATCGCCGACCTGGCCACGGTGGTGGTCGGCCGGGTCGTCGCCGACCTGCTCAGCCTGGAGAGCGGCGGGCCGACCGACGACGACGCCCGCTACCGCGAGATCTACGCCAGCGGCGTCGAGCTGAGCGCGCTCGCGGCCAGCAGCACCACGTCAACGCACCTTCCCACCCGGACCGTCGCGACCGGCCGGGCGATCGTCGCCCGGCTGACCGGCGGGGTCGCCGCCGCCTGGCGCGACGCGGCCGGTGACACGCTGGCCGGACGCTGCCGCGAGCTGGGGCTGGACCGGCGCGAGACCGCCGGCCTGGCCGCCCTGCTGACGGTGGCGGGAACCCAGACCACCGCCAGCGCGATGGCCCGGACGGTCGCCCTGCTGCACGACACCGCCCAGCAGCAGCGGCTGCACGCCGAACCGCGCCGGGTCGGTGCCGCGGTCCGGGAAGGGCTGCGGGTCACCAGCCCGGTGCCGGTGATCGGCCGCTCGGTCAGCGCGGACCTCGAGATCGCCGGCCGGCAACTGCGGGCCGGACAGCGGGTGCTGATGCTGACCCACACCGTGGACAACGCCAGCGGCGGCTTCAACCTCGACCGGGAGCGGCCGCCGGACAGCCGGCACTTCTCCTTCGGAGCCGGCCGGCACTACTGCCTCGGCGCGCCGGTCGGCCGGGCCGAGCTGTCCGCACTGCTCAACGCGCTGCTGGCGACCGGCCGGCCATGGCGGATCACCGAGCGCCGGTACGGACGCGGGCTGCTCATCCCGGCCTACACCCGGCTGGGCGTCACGCTGACCTGACCCGGCCGGGGTCCGATGGCCGTGGTCCGGCGCCGCACCCTCCGGGCAGCGGGGTCCCGGCCGGCTGACGGTGCCGCCCGCCGACCCGTCCCGGTGGTCAACTGCCGGCGGCCGGCTCCGCGCCGCGCAGCGCCGCCCGGACGTGGGTGAGCTGGTCGGGCCGGTAGCGGTGGGCCAGGTCGGCGAGCATGTAGCGGCAGGCCCAGGCCAGCGCCGGAGCCGGCAGGCCGCCCAGGTCGGCGGCGCTGGCCCAACCGGCCGCCAGCGCCGCCCAGGCCGGGTCGGCGGCCAGCCGGATCGCCAGCGGGTCGAGGTTCAGGATGGTGCCGGTACGGGCGCGGTCCAGCGCCGGCGGGCCGGCCGCGGCATTCGCCCAGTCGATGACGCCGCTGACCTGATCGTCGTCGTCGACCAGCACGTTGAACGGGTGCAGATCAAGGTGCAGGAGCCGGTCACCGGGCACCGGATGCCCGCCGGGGACGGGCCGCGGCGGCGGCACCCCAGGCGGTGCCGGCACCCCGTTGATCGCCAACTGGGCCCGGGCGCAGGCCCGGCCGCGGGCCGCCGCCCGCCCCGGGTCGACGCCGTCCAGCTCGCCGGCCGGCCGACCGGGCAGCCGGGGCAACAGCAACGCCGCGGTCTCCGGCAGGTCGACCCGGGCCAGCGGCTCGGCCACCGGCACCACCGCCGCGGCCGCGGCCGCGGCGGCGACCTCCGCGTCCACCCGGGCCGGCTCGACCAGGCGCAGGATGTGCTCCCCCGCCGCCCAGGTCCGCCCGGACATCCCGGCCAGCCCGCGCCACCCGTGCACCGGCAGGCCCAACGCCCCGGCCGCCGCGACGACCGCCGCGGACGCCCCATCCGGCTCCAGCACGCCCATCCGGCCACCCTCCCACCGCGCCGGAACCGCGGCCATCCGGTGCTGCCCGACGCTACCCGTCGGCGGTCCGCGGGCCGGCCGGCCGCCGCACCACCCGTCCGGGCGGCCCCGACCCGACCGGCCCGCGCCACCCGACCGGCCCGCGCCACCCGACCGGCCCGCGCCACCCGACCGGGCCGCGGCGCCTGCGTCCGGCCCGCCGGATCAGGGCAGGTCCTCGGCCAGCAGCGATGGCTCGTCGGGGGCGGACAGGCTGAGCACGACACCGGCCACCGCCGGGGACGCGTCGATCCGGGCTTCGAGGGCCCGCAGCCGGACGGCCAGGTGCGACTCGGGGTCGTCCCCGGTGAGGTCGACAGCGCCCACGATCGAGATCATCCGCGGCCCGACCACCTCCAGCCGCAGGTAGGTCACCCGGGCGACCTCGGGCGCGGCCAGCAGCGCCCGCAGGGTGGCCGCCCGCACCCCGGGATGGGCCTCCTCGCCGATCAGGAACTGCCGGTTGCGGTTGATCAGGACGATGGCGACGACGCCGAGGAGCAGGCCGACCAGGATCGATCCGACCGCGTCCGGCACCGGTGAGCCGGTCGCCTGCTGGAGGCCGAGGCCGCCCGCGGCGATGGCCAGGCCGGCCAGGGCCGCGACGTCCTCCGCGAACACCGCCCGCAGGGTGGGATCGGAACTGGCCATGACGTACTCGATGAGATCCCGCTGCAGCGTCGCCGCCTCCGGCTTGGCCTGCCGCACGGACTGCAGCAGCGAGATGCTCTCCAGGACGAAGGAGACGATCAGCACCACGTACCCGACGGTGAAGTCGCCGGCCTCCTCCGGGCTGGCCAACTCCTGGACACCGTGGGTGACCGATACCGCGGCGCCGACCACGAACAGCCCGAGCGCCGCGAACAGCGACCAGACATAGGCCTCGCGCCCGTGCCCGAGCGGGTGGGCCCGGTCGGGCGGGCGGCGGGACCGGCGGTCGGCGATCGCCAGGAAGACCTCGTTGCCCGCGTCCGCCCAGGAGTGGAACGCCTCGGCCAGGATCGACGCCGACCCGGTGAGCACCGCGGCCACCGACTTCGCCGTCGCCACCAGCACGTTGGCGGCGAGCGCGACGAGCACCGTCCGCAGGCTCCCGGACCCGCCGGCCGCAGCCGCCGCCCCGGGCACCGACTCCAGCAGGTCGCGCGGGTCGCGGCCGTCCGCGGCAGGCGTCGCGGCCAACTCACCATCCGGCTCGGAACTCACAGCGCAGTTGCTAGCACACACCAGGGCCCAGCCCGCGCGGCACCTGACCGTCCCGGTCGAGACCGGTTGCCGAGGCCTTATAGCAACCCGTCTTCTCGCACCCTGCCCGGGCCGTGACTCCCACCCACCAGGAAAAAGTCCGGTTGCCATCCACTATCGGTCCGGCCCGATGCTGAAGATTCCCGGACGAGCGTCCCGGCACCATTCCACAGATATTCGAGTGATTTCATGGACACTGTCGAGTAAGGCGTCCCCCGGGCCGCCGAAAACAATAGCCCGACGCGGTCCAGCTGACTCGAAATTACCCGGCCATACTGACTGGCGTGGACAATTCCGTCGGAGCAATTCCCCGGCGGCCGGCGGCGGGGATCGACCTCGACCTGAGCGCGACGCTGCTGCTGTCCGCGCTCGCCGCGGGCCTGCTCGGGCAGGGTGCTTACGCCGGATGGATGCAGTGCTGGGTCGGGCTGCTGGTCGGGGCCGCCGCGCTGCTGGCGTTCGCGCGGCGGCCCGGCCCGGCCACCACGTCGCGGCACGGGCCGCGGCTCGCCGCCGCGGCGCTGGCGGCCGGTGTACTGGCGGCCTGGATGGTGATAGGTGGCGCGGCGCACGGCGAGGTTCTGGCCGGCGCCCGGGCCGCGCTGCTGCTCACCGGGTTCGTCACGGTGCTGGTGACCTGCCGCCGGTTGTCCGATCAGGGCCGCCAGGTCGTGCTCGACGGGGCGACCGCGGTCGGCCTGCTGGTAGCCGGCACGGGCTGGCTGGGCGTCACCATGCACCACTCGCCCTGGGGCATGGTGGCGCAGGGCCTGTGGCGGGCCTCGTCGGCGATCACCTACCCGAACGCGACCGCGGCGGCGCTCGTCCCGCTCGCGTTGGTGACGGTCGCCCGGCTGACCAGCCGGCCCCGCTCGGCGGCGCTCGGGCTGGCCGCAACCGCCCTGCTCACCGGTATCGCTGCCACCGGAAGCCGGGCCGGTGCCGGCACCGTCGCGGCCGGCCTGCTGGTGCTGGCGATCCTGTTGGGCTGGCGCGTGGTGGGATGGTCGCTGCTCGGCCCGGTGCTCGGTGCCGGGGTGGCGCTGCTGGGGATGCTGCCGTCCGTCCCGGTCGCCGCGACGGCCCGGCCGGTGCTGGCGGGGGTCGCGCTGCTGTGCGGGTGCGGGCTCAGCGTCGCCGTGCCGCGGACCAGCCGGGCGGTGGCGCTCGCCACCGCGTCGGTGGCGGCACTCGCCGTGCCGCTGGCCATCGCGCTGACCCCGGCCGGGCAACTCTCGACGGCAGCCGGGGCGGTGGTCTCGGCGCGGCTGACGGTGTCGTCGCCGGGGCGGCTGGCGGCTGTCCGGCCGGCGGTGCGGGCGATCGCCGCGTCTCCGTTGACCGGCTTGGGGCCGGGCCGCCCGCTGCTCCTGCACACCGGCCCGACCGGTCTGGTGGGCACCATCCGCTACGTCCACAACGAGTACCTGCAGACCGCCGTCGACTTCGGTCTGGTCGGCGCCGTGTTGTTCACCGTCTTCGCCGCCGCCCTCGGGCGGACGCTGTGGCCGCCACCCGGCGCCGGGGCGGGCCGCGAGGTGTGGGCCGGTGTCGTCGCCGGTGTCGCGGCGCTGGCGGCGCACAGCGCCGTCGACTTCATCTGGCATGTGGCGGCGATACCACTCGTCGCGGCAGCTCTGATCGGCGTTGCCGCGCCCGGCCCGGGCCCGCCCGGGCTTCCATTCCGCAAGCCCATCACCAGCAATGAGGAGCTGCCATGAAAACCATCCGAGTCAAATTAGCCGCCGTCGCACTCGCCCTCGCGGCCGGCAGCACGATCGCGGTGATCGCCCCGGCCGCACCGGCCGTCGCGGACGGGTCGATCTGCGTGGAATGGACCTGGAATTCGGTGCATCACAGGTTCTGCATCCGCTGGGATTAGCGCCAGGCCACGCACCGGTCCGGGATTGAACCACCGGACCGCGACTGGTCACCTTCTCCGGGCCGGCGGCGGCCCGGAGAACGGCGGTCGCCCGGGCCGGGGCGGGTCGGCGGGTAGCGTGTGGCCAGCCGGAGGGAGGGCGATGCCGACGCTGCCGGAGTTCAGGCTGGAGGCGTTCTTCGCGCGCTGGGAGTTCACCGCGCGCTACCACCTCACCGCCTCCGACGCCGAGTCGATGCCGATGAGCGACCTGCTCGCGCTGGCCGGTGCGGAAGACCGCAAACGCTGGGACGAACTGCGGCTCGGCTACACCGAGACGCGCGGGCTGCCGGCGCTGCGCGAGGCGATCGCCGGCACCTACGACCGGCTCGGCGCCGACGACGTGCTCTGCTTCGGCGGCGCCGACGAGGCGCTGTACCTGGCGATGCAGGTGCTGCTCGACCCCGGCGACCACGCGGTCGTGCTCACCCCGAACTACCAGGCGGCCGAGACGGTCCCGCTGTCGATCTGCGACGTCACCGGCGTCCCGCTGCGGGCCGAGGACGGCTGGGCGCTCGACCTGGACGCGATCCGCGCGGCGCTGCGGCCGAACACCCGGCTGGTCTCGGTGAGCTTCCCGAACAACCCGACCGGGGCGGTGCCGGACCCGGCCACCTGGGCCGGGCTTGCGCGGCTGTGCGACGAGCGCGGCATCCGGCTGTTCAGCGACGAGGTCTACCGGGGCATCGAACTGGACCCGGCCCGGACCCTCGAGCAGGCCGCCGACCTGTCGGAGAACGCGCTGTCGCTGAACGTGATGTCGAAGGCGTACGGCCAGCCGGGGCTGCGGATCGGCTGGATCGCCTGCCGCGACCGCGGCCTGCTCGGCCGGCTGGAGCGGGCCAAGCACTACACGACGATCTGCAACTCCGGGCCGAGCGAGATCCTCGCGCTCATCGCCCTGCACGCGCGGACCGAGATCCTGCGCCGCAACCGCGACATCGTCGCCGGCAACGTCCCGATCTTCGACGCCTTCTTCGCCGAGTTCCCCGACCTGTTCAGCTGGGCGCCGCCGCAGGGCGGCTGCGTCTGCTACCCGCGGTATCACGGGGCCGACGGCGTCGAGGCGATGTGCGCCGGCCTGCTCGCCGCGGAAAGCGTCCTGCTGCTGCCGGCCAGCATCTACCGCTCGGACCTCACCGCCACCCCGACCGACCACTTCCGCATCGGCGTCGGCCGCCGCAACCCCGAACCCGCCCTCGCCCACTTCACCCGCTGGCTGCACAGCCGCCCCCCGGCCCGCTGACCCCCACCAGCTCCCACACCGCGTCCGGATAGATAAAGCGCCGGGTTCACGGCGGTCGCGCCGAACCTGGCCCCCGATCAATCCGATGTAGTCCCGGCCATCGCCGAGCCATACGCCGTCGGTAGTTGGTCGACTGGCCCTTACGAGAGCATGATCGGTGAATGGTCGGGCGATGCAGTGTTCCTGCACGGCCTTCGGCATACCTACGTGTTCGGCCGCCAGCCGTTGTTGCGGGTGACGGGCTGGAGATCGCCCTCTGCGATCCGTCGAGATATCTCCTGCCATTCACGCACTACCCGGCGCTTGCCGCCCATATGCTGCGGCCAATTTGATCGGGTAACTGGTTCGCCGTCATATACCGGATCGAACGCAAGAGCGTAGAAGACATCCGCATCGGGCAGGTACCGTCTTAGGGCGTAGATGGTGCGAAGGTGATACCACTTCGAGACGGCGGTGATTGGGAGACCGGCCGTCACTGCTTCGTGGAGAGCCGGGAGGGAATATTCAACATTCTGCCACGTGTTGACCGAGCGATCTTCGTACCGGATCGCCGCCGGGGGCACATCCCGTTCAAGTAGTGCTCGGTGAATCTCTTGGCCTTCGATGATGCCGTTGTGTCGGTTCACGCCGCCGGTGGCGATAATTAGTGGTGCGAGGCCCTGGTGATACCGGCTCACTGCTATATCGATCGGGAATGGCTGGTTAGTTCCGAAGATTACATGAGCGGTCGGCTCTTGCGGCGGCGCGTAGATGTCTACATATGCCGTGATGTCGTCGGAGTTCATCTATAGGTCTCCCGCTCCGGCGGGAAGGTGACGGGCTTGGGATCTTGCGATCGATACTGC
This sequence comes from uncultured Actinomycetota bacterium, assembly GCA_963714145.1. Lineage (GTDB taxonomy): Bacteria > Actinomycetota > Actinomycetes > Mycobacteriales > CADCTP01 > JBBWZH01. The sequence continues at coordinate 3,930,030 of OY970235.1, forward strand.
GCGGCTGTAGTCCGTGTGAAACTTGATTGCCGGTACCGCGCCGGGGAACTTCCGCGTCAGGGCCCGGTCGAGCCTTCTGGCGAGCACCATTGTCGGCCAAACCTGCGGCGCACAGTCCAATGCGCGGTGCCCTGCGGCAGCGGCCTCGTCAAGTTGACCGGCGCCGGCATGCGCGAGGCCCAGGATCAGGAGCGAGCGGGCGTAGCCTGTGGGGGGCTGCCGGTCGGGATGCTTGACGTACTGATATGTCGTATCGAGAACACGGTTGGTGGCGAAAATGGCCTCCTGGAACCGTTTCATGAAGAGCAGAGACGTTGCCGTGTATGGAGGGTCTTCGGACACCGGTAGGGAGAAGACTCCCGCCGCGCCCGACGGAGTAAGCGTTAGCTTCTTCATCGACTCGACGGCCCGCCGCTTCGCCCTTTCTGTAGCATCGATTTCGCCAAGCATCGCCCGGGCTCGCATCTCTTGGGACGCGAGTTTGGCATGCGGGACGGTGCCGATCGGGAGGACTTGCTGACCTTGGCTGGCCGCTGCGGCGGCTCGGTACGGGTCGCCTTGGTAGAAAGCGATTGTGGCACGTGTGACCGCTGCCCAGCCGGCGAGTTCGAGATGCTCTGTCATGTGGCCCTGGTGCTCGGCATCAGCACACCAAACAAGCGCGGCAGTGTGGTCGCCGGTCAGGCTGGTAACGATGGCAAGAAGGTTGGACAGCCAGCCCGCCGATACGGTGAGGCCCGCCCGGGAGCGACCGGAGACAGCGCCGTCGAGCATTCGCGCGGCGTATGTCCGTCCGGCGATGAGTTCGCGGTACGCCTCAGTGGAAGGCATGGAATAGAGCGCTCGGGAGTAGTGCTCGATGAGTTCGTCAAGGCTATCGGTGGCAACTTCCGTCCCGCTGCTACTAAGGGGCGTTACGATCGAGAGCGCCGCTATGGTGCGTTGGTTAAGGCCGCATTGTCCGCACGTGCTCGCGACGCCAGCGCCGATCAGGTTACCGCATAGGCAGCGCAACGCATTCCACCGCGTGCGCGATGTGTTATAAATTCCTGGCGAGTCGCCGATGCGTTCGTTGTCCGTGCGCGGCGAGGAATCGAGAGTGTAATTCGGCCCATTTGAGCCGGAGTCGTCGACCGAGGCTCGCCAGGCACTGATTCTGACCTCGCGTACTCTCTCGGCTTGGCGCTGGGCGTAGCGCGCCCTTGCTGAGCGGGCGTCGGCGAGCCGGGTGTAAGCACGGCGCATCGCACCATTTGCGGCCAGCACATCGTCGCATTTGCTCCAGAACGACTCTGCTGGTATTCGGCTCAGCTTTTCGGCACCCGCAACCGTAGCTCGACTGTATCCGATTCTCAGGGCGAGCTGTTTCTGAGTCAGGCGAGCGCTTGACCGCATCGCTACCAGCAGGTCTCGGAGAGCACCCACCAAGGGTGCGGTTTCCACCGGAGTGTCGGTGTCAGCGTGGTGGGGCGTTGCGATATCGCCGAAGTGATGCTGTTCCGAGCGGACAATTGACTGAGATGCGGATTGAACGGCGTCCTGGAAACCGGGCGCTCCGGTCTCACGCAGCGTCCGCTCGAATCTAGCCCGCACGTCGTCACTGCAAGCAGCCAGCTCCGCATCGAGCTTTTGCTGGGTCTGGGGTCGCAGTCGCGCGTCGGCATTCCGCCGTTCCCATTTGGACACGGCGGAGTCGTTGATGTCGAGGCGAGCGGCGAAGGCGCGCACGCTTAACCGCTCCGCCTCTCGTAACGCTCGGGCTTCAAGGCCCGACCAGCGCGGCACTGTGGTCATCGGGAAACGTCCCACCTCACCGGGTTCACGGGACAGTGCCGGTTGAGTGTAACGACGCGGTGCCGGCCCGGACACCCGTTCGTCAGGACTGTTCGCGCCCGCCCTCATCCGTCGCTGAGCAGGGACAGCACCTCGTCTCGGAGTAGTGCCATCGCGGGGATGCCCGCGGCTTCGACGTTGAGGCGTAGGACGGGTTCGGTGTTAGAGGGACGCAGGTTGAACCAGGCGTCGCCGTCGAGGACCACGGTCAGGCCGTCGAGCCGATCGGTGCCCGGCTGCGCCCGGTCGGCAAAGTGTGCCTCGACGCGGTCGAGGGTGGCGGCGGTGTCGGTGACGGCGTTGTTGATCTCGCCGGAAGCGGCGTAGCGCGTGTACTGGCTGGTGAGTGTCGACAGTGGCTGGTCGGCCTCGCCGAGGGCCGCCAGGACATGTAGTGCGGCGAGCATGCCGGTGTCGGCGCGCCAGAAGTCGGTGAAGTAGTAGTGCCCGGAGTGCTCCCCGCCGAAAATGGCATCCTCACGGGCCATCGTGGCCTTCATGAACGAATGCCCGACCCGTTCTCGAATCGGTCTGCCGCCGTGTTCGCCGATGATCTGCGGTACCGCGGCCGACGTGATCGCGTTGTAGACGACCGCCGAGCCGGGTCGGCGGGCCAGTTCGCGGACGGCGATCAGCGCGACGATCGCCGACGGCGGTACAGGCTCGCCGTTCTCATCGATGACGAAGCAACGGTCGGCGTCACCGTCGAAGGCCAAACCGAGGTCAGCGCCGGTCTCCCGGACCGCCTTCTGCAAGTCCACCAGGGTTGTCGGGTCCAGCGGGTTGGCGTCATGGTTCGGGAAGGTGCCGTCAAGATCGAGGTACAGCGGCACGACACGCAGCGGCAGCGCGGGCAGGAGCTGGTCGCCCAGCACCGCCGGCACGGTGTGGCCGGCCATGCCGTTTCCGGCGTCGATGACGACGGTCAGCGGGCGGATACCGGTCAGGTCGACCAGGCCGCGCAGGTGCGCGGCATAGTCAGCGAGCAGGTCACGGCGGCGGATCGTGCCGGCCGGACCGGGATGGTCCGGGATGCCGTGTTGGAGCAGACGGCGGATGTCGGCCAGTCCGCTGTCCTGCCCGACTGGTGCGGCTCCGGCGCGGCACAGTTTGATCCCGTTGTAGGCGGCCGGATTGTGGCTGGCGGTGATCACGGCGGCAGGCAGCCCGAGGGAGCCAGCGGCGAAGTACACGAGGTCCGTGGACGCGAGGCCGATATCGATCACATCGGCGCCCTGGCTGGCTGCGCCGGCAGCGAACGCTTCGGCCAGTCCGGGCGACGAGGCGCGCATGTCCCGGCCCACGACGAGGGTATGGGCGCCGACGACCCGCACGAACGCGGCGCCGACCGTGCGGGTGACCTGCTCGTTGATCTGGTCGGGGTAGGTGCCGCGGATGTCGTACGCCTTGACTAGCTCGCCCAGGTCTGCCATCCCTCGCTCGTGCTCCCCTCTCGGTCGTCGTCCCGCTCGTCGAGCGTGACCTGTACGCCATCGGTGTCCGCGCCATCCAACACCACCGTGCGTACGGGCAGAGACGCTAGGGCCGCGAGCACCCGACCCACCCGCTCGGGTGCGACCAGGGCGAACAGGCAGCCGCCGTGGCCCGAGCCGGTGAGTTTGGCGCCGTCGGCGCCGGCAGCCAAGCACGCCTCGACGCAGGTGTCGATCAGCGGTGTCGAGCAGCGCATCTTGCCGGCCAGCAAGACATGAGCCTCGGTCACCGCCACGCCGATCTCGGCCGGGTCAGGCGCCACGGGCAACAGCGCTGCTGCGATCCGGTCGACCAGACCGGTGGCGGCGTCGACGTAGGCGAACAGGTCGGGGTCCGCCCGAGTCCAGCGGCGCCGCTTGTCGAGCAGGCGATCCCGGGTTGCGCGGCGGACCAGGGTGTCAATGAGGACGATCGAGGTGCTGAGTCGGCTGGTCAACGGGCGCACCGACGGCGGCTCGCTGGCCTCCACCAAGTTGACCCCGCCATGTGCCACGGCCAGGAAGTCCATCCAGCCCGCGCCCGAGCCGGTCAGCCATTCGCCCGCCCGCGCAAGCCGGGCGACAGCCTGCGGACTCGGCTCGATGCCGGTAGCGACCAGCAAGGCAGCGGCAACGGCCGACGTAACAGACGCGCTGCTGCTCACCCCGGCGGCGACCGGCAGCTCGGAGGAGATGTGTAGCTCTCCCATCGGGTCACGGCCGGTCAACTGTCCCGCCTGGTAGGCGACCGCCTGCACGTGGTCGAGGGCATCGCCGGCCAACACGCCGAGGGCCGAGGCCGTGATGTGGCGAGTGACATTCACCGGTAGCCCCGACCGGATGGTCAGGCCGGCGCAGGTATCGACCAGATGAGCCGACACTCGCGTGCGCCGATCGATCGCAGCCACCACCGACGGCCCGCCCACCATCCAGTCCAAGCTCTCGCCCGCTAGGCAGATCCGACCCGGCGCGGCCGAGCGGGCCACACGGCCGGGGGTCATGCGGGGTCCCCGCGGAAACGTGGAGCGCGCCCAGCGCGCGGAGCGTTTTCGTGGGGTGCGTTCATGTCCGGGTCTCCGGCAGCGGCTGCCGGCAACCGGCGCACGCCGGAGACAGGGACCAGTCCGCCACCGCGTGCGCCGCCCGGTACTGGCGCATCTGCGCTGACCACCACAGATCCGCAAACGTGCGGTCGGTAAGGCTGCCGATGACATAGCCGTCGTGGCCGACTCCGGGCTCCGGGTAGACACAGCAGCACATCTTCAGCCGCCCCCGATAGTCGATCGAGGCGCTGGTGGCGGTCATCAGGCACGGTTCGGTCCGGCCGGCCACGGCGAGCGGCAACGTCGTCACGCTGCCTGCCCGTGCGTTGTACGTGCCGCCGATGTCCGGCGAAATCACCTCGATACGACATCCGGCCTCTTCGCACACGGCTGAGCGACCCTGACGAACCGGTCGCCACTCCCACGGCCTGCCGGCCACGTCGGCGCGGTCGAGAAATCCGCGGATCTGCTCGTCCGACGGTGAGGCATCGGCGTGCCGTGGATACAGCGTGACCCGCACATACCTAACACCCGCGCCAACTAGTCCGGCCAATTTGGACGCTGTGAGAACGTCGCCGTTGGTGAAGATCGCTGGCCGCGCGCCGGGAAGGACCGATGCGACGGCGGCCAACTCTTCGCCAAGTCTCGGATTGATCAGCGGCTCGTTGTAGTTGTGGAACGCCAACCAGCCAGCGAAGCCCAGGCCACGTAGCTCGGCCAGCAGGTCAGCGAACAGGCCCCAATCCATCAACTCCTGCTCGCGACGCGCAGCGTGTTCCCCATTCGGGCACCACGAGCAGGTTCGGTTGCACCGCCGGGACGTCTCCACCTCAACGTACCGGGGTAGTTCGAGCAGCCCGCCGGTCGTCGCGGGTTCGCCACGCGGCACGACCGGGACACCACGTACGCGCCTCTCGCGCAAGTCCGTCATACCGCCAGGGAAGCCACGCGTGTGCCGTGTTGCGTAGGGGCAACACCGAGACCGGACCGCCAGCGCCGCCGACACCGCTGCCCGTCCTACTTCTGACCTACCCGGTGTCGCAACTCCCGGTCCGTCGTGGCCAACCGTCCACGTAACACCGTCCACTCACCCAAACGGAACCAGGCCGGTCGGACGGGACGGGCGGACATGGTTCAGGTGCAGGCAGTTCAAGCCGTGCGCGTAGGGACGGGTAGCCGGTGAGCGGTCGTGGACACATCAGCGGGAGCGATGGTGGAGGAGGCCAACCCCTTCCGTGCGGCTGCCGGCCGGATCTGGCTCGCCGCCGAAGCACCCGATCTCGAACCTGAGCAGCGGGAGCGACTGATGCGCCAAGGCCAGTGGTGCGAGGAGGAGGCAGCCCGCTGGGACTTGCGCCGCCGTGTCGTACCGGCCCCGCGCGGGTCGGCCGAGGCGTTACCCCGGCGGATACCCGGCCAGTCCTGGGAGGCCGTCACCGGCACGCCGTTGGACCACGTGCCGCACCCAGCCAACTGGAGCCCAAACGACGCCGGGGCAGCAACCCTGGAACGGATGGTGGACGCGTTGCGGCGCCGCCCACCCTGACCGCCGTCCCGGGCCGGATGGATACGGGGGACGGAACCCTGGCCCGGGACGGTCACCAATCGCGGGGGCAGGCAACCGGATCGGGGGCTGAGCTGTCCAGGAGGCATGAGTCTGGACGCCGAACTGGCGGAGTTCGTGGCGGCCAGGTGGCCGGCCCTGCTGCGGTTCGGGCTGCTGCTGACCGGCAACGTGGCTGACGCCGAGGACCTGGTGCAGGGCGCGCTGACCCGGACCGCCGGGCGCTGGCACGCGGTGCGCGACCGGGACCGGCCGGAGGCCTACGTCCGGCAGGCGATGGTCCGGCTGAACGTGAACCGGTGGCGGGCGCTGCTGTCCCGGGAGCGGCTGACCGCGACCGTGCCGGACCGGGCGGTGGCGGCGCAGGAGATCGAGTCGGTCGGGGTCCGGCACACGCTCTGGGCCGCGCTCGCCACGCTGCCGCCCCGCCAGCGGGCGGTGCTGGTGCTGCGCTACTACGAGGATCTGTCCGAGGCGGAGATCGCGCGGGTTCTCGGCTGCCGCCCCGGAACCGTGAAGAGCCAGGCCGCCAAGGCACTGCGCGCGCTGCGCCAGCAGACCGGGCTGACCGACGACGAACCCGTCGCGACCAAGGAGCCACAGCCATGACCGGCATCGAGGACGCCCTCCGGGACACGCTGAACGACCCGCCGGTCGAGGTCGCGCCACCCGCCGACCCGGTCGCCCGGCTGGACGGGTTGCTCCGCCGCCGCGCCCGGCGCCGGCTCGCCGCCAGCGGCACGGTCCTCGCCGTCGTCGCCGTGCTGGCCACGACCACGGTCTACGCCCACCGGCCCGACCCCGCCGGCCGGCCCGTCACCGGCGGGCAGCCGACGGCCGACGTCCCACCGCCGGCGGCCGTGCTGTCCCGCGCCCGGGAGATCGCCGCCAGCGCGGCCAGCAGCGGCCGCAGCCGGCTCGACGACCCGGTCGAATGGGTGGCCACCACCCGGGGCGCCGCCACCCGGGTCAGCGGCCTGCGGACCGACGGCGACCCGGCCGACCGGGTGTACGTCATCCAGCTGCACGGCTACTTCTGCTGCATCCCGATGCCGTCGAAGCCGGCCCCCGGCCAGGTCCCGTCCTACCGCGTGTTCTGGGAAATCCTGCCGGCTGCCGGCCTCGGCCCGGACGTCATAGCCGGCCCCGGCGGCCTGGGCGGCGACGGCCTCGACCTGACCCGCCTGGGCACCCGGCACACCTTCCCCGCCCCCTGACCGGACCGCCCGGCGACCCGCCGGACGGCGGCCGGACGAGCCGCCCCGGGCTGGCAAACCCGTGTCGGCGGCGATCGGAATGCGGCCCAGCGCTACCACGGCCGGGCCGGGCGGCGCCATTACGGAGAACTACGAATTGTCCGGTGGTGGCGCCGGAACCGAGAATTCCCGGGTGCCTGACATTCGTGAGACTGACCTGTTCTCCGTCCTTTCCGAACGCACCGTACCGCTTACCGTCGAGGCGGCCGAGGCGGACTTTCCGCGCCGGAAGGCGCTCCTGTTGCGGGCCTGGGGAAGGCGCCTGCAGGCAACGGGGCTGCCGGCCTGGAATGACAACAGCCCGACCGCCACGCGGCTGATCGCCGCCGGCATGGCCGCGCTGACCGACGGCAGCGTCGGATTCACCGGCGCGGACTGGGCGCTGTTCAGCGGCCGGCCCGAGACCGAGGCCCGGCCGGCCCACCAGGCCGCTTTCGCCGCCCTGGTCGAGAACTACTGCGCCGGGGTCTACCCGTACACGCAGCCGGGCACCGACGGGCCGGGCAAACCGGAGGACGCGTCCGGCGACAGCGGCGACTACGACTTCGCGCTGCGCGACATCGTCGCGCTGATCCACCTGTTCCTGGACCGGCCGGAGGTCCTGACCAACGACGCGATCCGGATGCTGATCACCCAGCAGGAGGTCAGCTTCACGCCGGCCGGCGACACGTACACGGTCGAGGGCGGGGTCCCGTTCGCCGGGCAGGACCTGAACGAATGGCTCGGCGCCGGGCCGAACGGACGGCACTACTTCCTGCTGGAGATCCCGATCGTCTCGGAGTTCCCGGTGGATCTGGTGCTGCCCGATCCGGCGATCAAGATGGCCACCCCGGAGACCGAGAACCACCTGCTCGGTATCTACGCGTGGCGGTTCCTGGTGAATGAATACCTCACGTTCGTCTCCCGGTTGCAGCCCGGCGATGCGCGCTACCACCGCTTCGACCCACAACTGGCCGCGCTGGTCGAAGCCGACCCGGGCCGTTACGTGAACGGGCCGGAAATCATCGACTTCGTGCTGCAGTTGCTCGGCCGGGTCGCGCACTCCGGAATGTACGAGAGCAACGCCAAGCCGTACGGGATGATCGCGGCCAGCCCGATCCTGGCTTTCTACCAGGCCGCCGACCTGCTCTTCCCGGACGACCCGGACCGGCAGAGGATCAAGGTCGCCGCGCACAACGCGCTGGACTACCTGGCCGCCGAATTCACCTTCCAGTCGCTGGAGGGCAAGCGGATCGCGCCGTTCCGGCGCAACGTCGACCACCGGGACGACACGTCCTTCTACACCAGCGACTACGCGCCGCACATGTTCGGCGCGCTGACCGGCAGCTACGTCTTCCCGGACGGCGACGGCGGGCCGTTCGGCGGGACCGGGATCGATCAGGAGGGCGGCTTCGCGCTCTGGGCGGTGCTGTCCGGCTACCGGGTGCCGCGGGCCATCCACGACCTGGCGCTGAACAAGCACGGCGGCTACTTCGCCCGGGTGCAGACCCGCTACTCCAAGGCCAGCTACCCGCTGGAGATCACGATCGGCCCGGGCGGCCCGGGCGGTATCGGCAAGCCGCCGAACCCGCCGTTCGTCCGGCCCCGCTACTTCCAGGACATCGACGTGGAACCACCGGAGTGGGGGGTGCCCGGCCCGGGTGAGTTCACCCCGGCCACCCAGCTCTACTTCGCCACGCCCGACTACCTGAACAGCTCCGGCGGCCACAACCTGGCGTACTACTTCGAGATCGAGGTGCCGCTCGCGGTCGTCGACCTGCTGATCGCCGGCACCACCGGGCTGCCGCCGATCCCGGGCCTGCGCAACCTGGTGCGCAGCTGGCTGAACCGGGCGATCAACGGCATGGGGTTCGTCCGGAAGATCCGCGGCAGCGACGTCAACAGCCGGCCCAGCACCCTGATCACCCGCGGCGACCTGCAGCCCGGCGGCGGCGCGAACATCGGCGGGCTGGAGGCGGTGCTGCCGGCGATGCGCGGCCAGGACGACTACTGGTCCAGCAAGAACGTGTCGGTGTACAAGAGCTTCTCGCTCGGCTACACGTTCCGGCCGGGCGGGCACGATCGGCACCTGACCTGGCCGCAGCGCTACCCGGCCGGCTGGGACGCGTCCGTCGTGCAGCGGTTCGGCATCGGCCGGGCGGCGATCCAGGTCTTCGACTTCGTCGACCAGCCGGACCACCCGCTGTCCGGGCACTTCTGGGTGCTCGGCCAGTTCAGCAAGAGCGAGAACAAGGGCCAGTTCCGGGAGTACGGCCGCGGCTTCTGGGAGGTCGTGCCCGGCCACCAGTTCCCGGACGGCGCGGCGCTGGCGGCCCGGATCAAGGAGCTCAACCCGGGCTCGCACTTCGACGACGACGCGGACAACGACTACGCCTACCGGATGGCCACCACCGCCGAGACCGTCGTCATCCACAACCGGTTCGGCTCGAGCGCCACCGACCAGGCCATCCTCGAACTGCGGTCCGCGGCCGGCGAGAAGGTCCCGCTCAACCGGTACCTGGCCGACATGGGGAACATCGAGAAGCTGCGCGAGATCCCGCTGCTGGACGTGTGGCAGGTCGACCGGGACCACGGCTTCACCGGCCTGAAGTACGCGCACGCCGACGGGCACGGCCGGATCGTGCTGCACAACCCGCTCGTCGGCCAGACGCTCACCCTGGACTCCTCGGACTACCGGGCGCCGGCCCGGTGGGAGGACAACACCGCGCTGGTCAGCACCGAACTGCCGGCGCAGCCGGGCACGGCCGGGCAGCATCCGGCGGTGAGCGCGGTGGCCCGCGCACCGGGCCGGCTGTACGCCACCCGGTACTTCTACAAGTCGCCGTGGATCACCCCGTCGCCGCAGCCCGGCGAGCTGTTCGCACTGGACCCGGTCACCCTGGCCGTGCAGAACCGGGTCCCGGTCGGCAGGTCGCCGCACGCGATCGCGGTGCACGAGGCCAGCCAGACGATCTACGTGGTCAACTACGACGACATCAGCGTCTCGGTGGTCGACGGCGCCACGTTCAGCCCGCTGGAGACGGTCAAGTTCCCCGGCTTCGGGCTGATCGACGTGGCGGTCAGCCAGAAGTTCAACCGGGTCTTCATCACCCAGCCCGGGCAGAAACGCATCCTGGTGCTGGACGGGGCGACCCGCACCCAAGCTGCCGGAGCTGGCCGGCATCCCGCTGACCGGCACGCTGGCCCTGGACGAGGCCACCGACCGGCTGTACGTCAGCACGATCAACCCGGGCGACCCGACCAGGCAGGACATCGTCGAGTTCGAGATCAGCGCCGACGGGCTGGCCGAGCTGGGCCGGGTCAGCACCGACAACCAGGTCTCCCGGCCGCCGGCGCTGGCGGTGGACCCGGCGAACTGCTACGTCCTCGGCTACGGCCCGCGGCCCGACCACGCGCCCGGCCAGAAGCTCACGATCATCGACCGGCGGACCCGGCAGGTCACCGCCGTGGTCCCGCTGGCGACCGGCGGCGGCCTCGCGGTCGCGGCGAGCGCCTCGCAGCGGGTGGCGTACGTCTCGACGCTGAACGACGTGGAGGTCATCGACACCCGGACCCTGCAGGTGCTGCGCCGGATCCCGCTGTCCGCGCCGGTGCCCGGCCAGCCGGCCGGCCAGGCCAAGGGCTCGGTGGTGGTCGACGAGGCCACCGGCGCCGGCTACTTCGGCGGCCAGCCCGGCAACACCGTCTCCGCCTGGAGCACGGTCGCCATGGGGCAGTAGCGGCGGCCCGGCCCAGAGCGGCCAGCGGATGGGGCCGGTCGCGGCGCGGTCATACCGTGCCCGCGGCCGGCCTTACCGCATAACTGCACAGGAAAACCCCACGGTCCGCGGCCGGTGCGCAGCGCACAATGCAGTCCATGGGGGATGTATCAAACGTGGGATCACTGCCTCCTGATCCGAGCACCCAGGTCCGGGCCATGGGAGAGGCGATGACCCCCTCAGGAGTCTCCGACGGCGTGCCGGTCGAGTCCGCCCGGTGGCCGGAGCGCACCCAGCCGCCGGTGCTGTCCGGCGTGCCGGCACCGGACGCGGCGCCGCTCTGGGCGCTGGCCGGCCGGGACTTCGCGGCGTGGCGGCTGGGCGAGGCGCAGGCCCTGGAACGCCTGGTGCGGCGGGTCACGCCGACGCTGTGGCACGTCGCCCGCGGATACCAGCTGGATCGGACCACCGCCGAGGACGTCGTCCAGGCCACCTGGCTGGCCATGGTCCGCAACGCCGGCGCCGTCCGGGACGAGATGGCGGTGCTGCACTGGCTGACGGTGACCACCCGCCGGGAGGCGTGGCGGGTCGGCCGGGTGCTGCGGCGCGAGGACGCGGTCGAGCCGGAACTGCTCGCGACCACCGAGCGGTCCGCCCGGTCCGCCGAGGAAGAGGCCATCACCGACGCCGACGCGCGGGCGCTCTGGCGGCAGGTCGCCCGGCTGCCGCCGCGCTGCCAGCGCATCCTGCGGGCGATCGCCTTCGAGGAGCGGCCGAACTACCGGGCACTCTCGGCCGACCTGCAGATGGCCGGCGGCAGCATCGGGCCCACCCGCAGGCGGTGCCTGGTCCGGCTGCGCGAGCTGCTCGCCGAGGACGTCGAGTGGGGGCCCGATGACCGATGACGCCGACCGCGGCCTGATCCGCCGGCTGCGGCAGATGTGGCAGACCGCCGACCCGGAGCGGGCCGACCTCGCCGACCGGATCCTGTTCGCCCTGCAGCTCGAGGACGCCGACGTCGAACTGCTGCGGCTGGGCGAGACGGTCCGGCTGGCCGGCGTCCGCGGCGCCGACGTGGCCCGGACCGTGACGTTCAGCAACAGCAGCCTCAGCGTGCTGGTCACGATGTCCGAGCCGGCCCCCGGGCAGCGCCGGCTCGACGGCTACATCGTCCCGGCCGCCGCGCTGCGGGTCGAGCTGTGCAGCGCCTGCGAACCACGACACGCGACCGCCTCGCCCACCGGCCGCTTCGCCTTCTCGGACGTACCCACCGGGCTGCTGCAGCTCGTCTTCCACCCGACCGCCGGAGCCGCCGTCGACCTCGACCGGCCGTTCCTGACGCCGCCCGTCCAGCTCTAGCGCGCCGGCCGATCCCCCTTCTGCTCCACCCGTCGCGGGCTGTCGCCTGCCGACGTCCACATCCTCCTGGAGGCGTTGTCGTGTCTGAACCCGTCCCATCCGCATCGCGCGTCGCGGAGCTCCGCGACGTGGACCCGCCGCTGGCGACCGCCGACCTGTTGCGACCGCACCGCGGCCGGGTCCTCGACCCGACCAACACGGTCCTGCTGGCCGGCCAGCAGGTACGCCCGACCACCTATGTCGCCGACGAACTGCTGATCGCCCCGCACTACAACATGAACTCCCCGGCCGGGGCGCTGGCCGCGGCCGCGGACCAGCTGGACCTGGAGCTCGCCGACGCGCGCCCGCACGCGCTCGGTGGTGTGCGCGCCAGCCGGATCACGCTGAGACCGAAACCGGGCGCGGCCGCCAAGCCGGACGCCTGGGCGGTGCTGCAGCGGGCCCGGGCACTGGCCCAGCCGCAGCCGGAACCGACCGGGGCCGGGACCAAGCCGCCGGCCGGGACCAGGCAGCCGGCCGGGACCAAGCAGCCGGCCGAGACCGCGGACCTGGCCGGAGTCGGCCTGAACCACCTGCTGTCCGTGATGCCGGGCGGGGTGATCGGCCAGTACGAGCCGAACGGCGGCGCCGGCACCAACGCCTACTACGCCGGCTCCACGATCTCCCAGTACAGCCTGCCCGGGCTCGGCGGCCGTACCCCGGTGCGCTTCCTGGGCAGCCTGCCGGCGCGCCGGAGCGTGCACGGCCGCCGGCCGGTGGTGGCGATCCTGGACATGGGCTGCGCCGAGCACCCCTGGCTGCCGGGCACCGGCGAGATCGTCGACCGGGCGCCACGGCTGGACGGGCGGTCGATCGGGCTGGACGAGACCGGCGACGAGGTCCCGTTCGCCGGCGGCCCGATGGACGGCCGGCTGTACGGGCTGGCCGGCCACGGCACGTACGTCTGCGGGCTGGTCCGGCAGGTCTGCCCGGACGCGAACCTGATCTCGGCCAAGGTCGTCCCACCGGACGGCCTGCTGGACGAGCACGCGCTCGTCAGCGCGCTGGCGGACATCTACGAGCTGGTCCGGCGCTGGCTCGACGGCGCGGACGGCGGCCGGCCGGTGGACGTGGTCTCGCTGTCGCTGGGCTACTACCCGGAGGAGCTCAAGGACCCGGCCACCGGGACGGCGCTGGCGTCCGTGCTGGCCGGCCTCGGCAGGTTGGGCGTGCTCGTGGTCGCCTCGGTCGGCAACGACGCGACCCAGCGGGAGCTGTATCCGGCCGCCTGGGCGGCGCCCAAGCTGGAGGCGGACTCGGCACCGCTGGTGAGCGTCGGCGCCGAGAACCCGGACGGGTCCATCGCGCTGTTCAGCAACGGCGGCGACTGGGTGCGGCACTGGGAGCCGGGCGTCGTGCTGGTCAGCTCGATGCCGAGCTGGAACGGCGGGGTGAACGCGGCGGCCGACTCGCCGGACCCCAGCGGCCGGCCCCGGCGGTCGCTGGATCCGGACAACTACCCGGCCTACGCCAGCTGGTGCGGTACCTCGTTCGCGGCCCCGGTGCTGGCCGGCCGGATCGCCGGCAAGCTGCTGCAGGCCTCCGAGCGGGCGACGGCCCGGCGGCCGGCCGGCGCGCTGGGCACCCGGGACCGGGCCGCCGCCGTCGCCCGCGCGCACGCCGCCGTCCAGCACTGCGTACCGAACCTGCAGTAGGCCGGAGCCGCGGCCGGAGCCGGCGGCCTACCAGCCGGCACCGAAACAGACCAGCGGCACCGGGTCCACGGGATCGCCGGCCGCCATCGCCGCGCAGAGGGCCGCGGCCGGGGTCATCCCCCGGCGCAGCCCGGCGTGGTGGGCGGCCCCGACCGCGCAGGCGGCGTCGTCGGACACCAACGCGACTCCGGCGACGACGCTGCCCGCGCCCCCGTGCAGCAGCGCGGCGGTCATCCCCAGCGGCTCGCTGCCCGGCCGCGCCTCGGCCAGCCCGAGCTCGCACGCGGACAGCACGACGTGCGCGGGCAGCCGGGGCAGCAGGTCGAGCTCGTGGCCGAACAGCGGACCGTCGGCCATCTCCAGGTAGGAGAACAGCGGGTTCTCCGGCTCGTGCACGCCGTGCGCGACGATGTGCAGGACGTCGACGTGGCCGGCCAGGATCCGGACGGTCGCCGCCGACGCCACGTCGTGCCGGACGACCAGCCGGTCGGGCCACCGGCTGGCGGCCAGCCGCAGGTCGTCGCGGGCCCGGCTGACCCGCGGGCCGGCCGCGAACGCGACCCGCGGCTCGGCCGGCAGCGTGGCCCGGCCCCGCGACGCCAGCCACGAGGTCACCGACGGCACCACGGTCGTCGGCCGGTTCCGCGCGGCCGGCAGCAGTGGCCACGGGATCGTCGCCAGCTCGGCCGGCGGCACCAGCAGCAGCGGCCCGTCCGCCAGCAGCGGGCGGATCGGGCCGAACATCAGCTCGTCCAGGCGGGCCAGCGAGTCCCGGCTGGCAGCCCGCACGGCGGTCCGGATCGGCGCCGGGATGTTGTCGGCGGCGAGCACGTCGAAGTCGGTCCGCAGCCGCCGCCGCAGTTCGAGCGCCGGCCCGGCCGGGCCGAGCTCGCGCACCGCCCGCCGGCCGGCGGTGGCGACCAGGCAGTACAGCCGGCCGGCGGACAGCAGGTGCACGACCAGCGTGCCGCCGGCCGGTTCGAGCTCCCGCTGCAGCTGGCCGAGGCTGGGCGGCCGGGCGGTGGACCCGTGCCCGGCCAGCTGCCAGGACCGCTGCCGGACCAGCCGCTCCAGCTCGCCGCACCGGCTGCGCAGGGCCACGTTCGGCCGCCCGGCCAGCGCCTGCTCGCGCAGCTCGGTCCGGGCCTGGCGCAGCTCCTGCAGCAGCCGCGCGGCCTCCGGGTCGGCCGGCGGCACCACCGCGGGCAGCCGGCTGGACAGCGCCCGGGCCTGCTCGGCCCAGCCGAACACGGTGGCCGGACCGCCGTTCGCGAGCGCGTCGGCCAGGCCGGTGTCGGCCAGCTGCCGCCCGTACCCGCTGGCCGCCGTGCGCAGGTCCAGGCTGCCGAACGACGCCTGGTAGCGGTGCAGGTCGGCCAGCCCGGCGCGGCGCTCGGCGGCCGCCCGCCGCGGCTCCCCGGCCGCCGCCGCGAGCCCGGCCCGCACCGCCCGGACCTGCAGCCGGGTGGCCATCGGCTCGTCCCGGCGCAGCCGCAGCGCGCCGCCGGCGGCGACCCGGGCGCCGGCCGGATCCCCCAGGCACAGCCGGGCGTTCGCGCTGATCAGCGCGGCCCGCCGGGCCTCGTCGTCCAGGCCGGCCGCGGCCAGCCGGTCGGACAGCCCGGCCGCGGTGGCCGCGGTCCGGTCCAGCCCGCGGCCGCCGGCCGCGGCCGCGGCCACCAGCACGAGTTCGGCCAGCTGCACCCAGACGTCCACGCCGCGGCGGCGGAACCGGGCCCGCGCCTGGCCGGCCAGCCGGCGGGCGTCCGACCAGCGCTCCTCCAGCAGGGCGACCTGCGCCCGGACGAGTTCGGTCTCGGCCCGGCTCTGCGGGATCCGGCTGCGCCCGAACAGCTCGCCGGCGGTGGCCAGGTCGACGTCGGCGTCCCGGGTGAGGCCGGCCGCCAGCAGCACCTGGGCCCGGTCCAGGTGGCAGGTCGCGGCGATCGTCGGCGACAGCGGGCGCAGCGTCGGCGCCGCCGCGTCGAGCTGGCGCAGCGCGGCCGGCAGGTCCCCGGCGATCAGCGCCATGCAGCCGAGGTTGTTCAGCGCCTTGGCGGCGAGCACGTCCAGCCCGTGCCGGGTGGCGATGTCCAGCGCGCGGGTCAGGTCGGCCCGTCCCTGGCTCAGGTTCCGCAACCGCTCGTGCACCATCTCGCGGTTGAGCAGCGCCCGGCACAGGTCCGCCGGAACCGACTCGTCCAGCAGCCGCAGCGCGGCGTCGAGCTCGGCCAGCGCCTCGCCGGTGCGGGCGGCCCGCATGTAGAGCAGGCCGCGCTGGCTGTGGATCAGCGCGCGGATCCGGCGGGGCAGGTCGGCGATGCCGGCCGCCTCGTCCAGCATCGCCAGGCCGGCGGCCATGTTCCGGCGCTCGGCCTGATGGAACGCGAGGCTGACCAGGATGTGCGCGCGCCGCGCCGCGTCGGGCTGGCGGCGCAGGGCGGCGCCGAGCAGCCGCTGCGCCGTCGCGAACCGTCCGTGCGCGGTCTCTGCCACCGCCCGATCGTGCAGCTCGGCAGCGGAAGCCGCGGTCACCCGCCGAGTATGCGCCCCGCGCCGGGCCGGCAACCACGGCCAGCCGGTTAGGCAACACGCCGGGTGCGGGCTATGACCCGAGCAGCCGGCCGGGCAGGCATTACTCCTTTTGCGGGAAAGTGACTACTCTGCCTGACTCAGGCCAGGTCAGGACGAGTTCGACATCAGGCGCTATAGCAGGATTATTACACCGACGCGTTCTGGCCGTTCCAACTCACAGAGGAGTGCCATGTCACCGAGCCCGCACGTGAGCCGCCGCCAGGTGCTGCGCGGAGGGCTGGCCGTCGGCGCGGGGGTCGTCGCCGCACCGCTGCTGTTCGCCGGAACCGCCCAGGCCTACTCCTGGTCGCGGACCCTGAGCCAGGGTGCCAACGGCGCCGACGTGGTCGAGTTGCAGATCCGGGTGGCCGGCTACGCGGCGGCCAGCGCGAGCCACACCCGCATCGCCCTGGACGGTGACTTCGGGCCGGCGACCGCCGGAGCGGTGCGCCGCTTCCAGGCCGCCTACGGGCTCTCCCAGGACGCCGTGGTCGGCCCGGCGACGCAGGCCAAGCTGAACGCGCTGGAGTCGTCCGACGGCTCCACCCTGCACTTCAACTGGAGCGAGTTCACCGACCGGGTCAGCGGCACGTTCAACGGCGGGAAGGTGAGCGCGGCCAGCGCCAAGGAGAACGCCCGCCGCTGCATGTACAAGCTGGAGGCGCTGCGGCTGAAGCTGGGCAACAAGCCGATCACGGTCAACTCCGGGTTCCGCAGCATCGCCCACAACGCCGACATCGGCGGCGCCAGCGACAGCATGCACATGTACGGCACCGCGGCCGACCTGGACGTCCCCGGGGTCGCCAACCGCACCGTCTACCAGAAGGCGGAGACCTGCGGGTTCTCCGGCCTGGAGACGTTCAACACCGACCACCAGCACGTCGACAGCCGGGCCGACCTCGGCCGCGCCTGGTGGTGGGAGAACGGCACCATCTAGCCCGCGGCCCGCGCGGGCGGGCCGCCGGGACACGCCGGCGGCCCGCCCGCGGTCACCCCGCCCGGGCCGCGGCCAGTTCGGCCAGCAGGGCCGCGGCGACCTTCGGCGCGCTGCGGTAGCAGTCCACCGCGAGGTTCTCGTTCGGGGCGTGGTTCGCCTCGTCCGCGTTGGCGAACGGGACCCCGATGGACGGCACGCCGAGGATCTTCGTGAACACGTAGTCGGGCAGGCTGCCGCCCAGCGCCGGCATCAGGTACGGGTCCTCGCCGTGCACCAGCCGCAGCGCCCGCCGGATCGGCTCGACGTACACCGAGTCGAGGCTGGTCCGGGACGGCTCCATCGACGCGCGCTGGTTGCAGGCGACCCGCGGGGCGTGCCGGCGGACATGCTCGGCGATCCGCGCGAAGGTGCCCTGCACGGTCATCGGGTCGACCAGGCGCACGTCGCACACCGCGCGGGCCAGCGCCGGGATCACGGTCCGGTCGGCACCGCTCGCACCGGTCTCGAACCGGCTGATGGTCAGCGTGGGGTACGCGGTGAGCCGGTCGTAGAACGGCCGCTCGGCCGGCTCGTCCAGGGCGTCGATGCCCAGCGCGGCGAGCTGTGCCGGGTCGACCGGCAGCGCGTCCAGCGCGCGCCGCTCGGCGGCACCGGGCGGCACCAGGCCCTCGGTGAGCCCGTCGATGGTGATCTGGCCGCGGTCGTTCTTCATCGAGGCGAGCAGGTGCACCAGCTCCCAGGCCGGGTTGCGGGCGACGCCGCCCCAGTTCCCGGAGTGCAGGTCGGTGTTCGCGCCACGGGCGATCAGCTCGAACTGGACGATGCCGCGCACCCCGAAGTTCACCGTGGCCCGCCCGCTCTCGTGCAGCGGGCCGTCGCTCCACACCACCAGGTCGCAGGCCAGCAGGTCGCGGTGGCGCCGGGCCAGGTCGGCCAGGTGCGGGCTGCCGACCTCCTCCTCGCCGTCCAGCAGCACGGTGACGTTGCACGGCAGCGACCCGTGCAGCCGGATCCAGGACTCCATCGCCAGCAGGTGGGACAGGTGCTGGCCCTTGTTGTCACCGGTCCCCCGGCCGTAGATGCGGCCCTCGTGCACGGTTGCCTGGAACGGCTCGAACCGCCAGGCGTCGGCCGCGCCGGTGGGCTGCACGTCGTAGTGGCCGTAGATGAGCAGCCGCGGCGCGCCGGCCCCGGCGTCCGGCCCGCGCAGCAGCACGGCCGGCTGGCCGGCGGTCTCCAGCAGGGCGGACGAGAACCCCCACGCCTCGGCCCGGCCACGGATGTGGGCCGCGGCCTCCCGGACGCCCCGGTTCTCCGCGCTGACCGACGGGATCGCCACGTACCGGGCCAGCTCGTCAAGATGGGTGGCGTGCCGGCCGTCCAGATCGTCCAGCACGGCTTGCAGATCAGTCACCATCCTCCGAGTAGACGTCAAGAACACCGGGCGGCCAACCGGGCCGGGAGCCGCCCTGGTCAGCGGCCCGGCGCCGGCGGATCGGGCGGATCCCCCGCGGCGGGTTCAACACCCGCAGCAGCGGCGCTATCCCGGCCGAGCTGAGCTCCGGGATCAGGTAGCGGGTGCCGGAGGTCGGGCCGAGGAAGGCCGGGATGTCCCGCAGGTCGGTACCGGGCAACAGGACGGACAGGTACTTCAGCTTCGCGGCGACCGGGTTGGCGTAGATGGCCTCGCGGATGAGGCCGGCCTCGAATGCGACGCCGCGCCCCTCGCCCGGCCCGGCCAGGCCTTCCGCCCGGCGGCGGTACTCCGCTGACGCGACCACCAGGACGTAGTCGGCCTCGCGGTCCTGTTCGAGTGTCCACAGTGTCCAGTCGCGGGGCCGGACCGCGTCCCGGGTGTCGATCCTCGAGTCGATGCCGTGCCGGCGCAGCAGCGCCGCCAGCTGGTTCACCGCCGCCGCATGATCGGCGGGCGCGTGGCAGTAGGAGAGGAACACCCGGACCGGCCGACCGGGTCGGCGCCGATCGGGCACCAGCCGGACCGGCGCGGACCGCCAGTCCCGGTGCCGGCCGGGGTCGGGACGGCCCGGGTTCCGACCCGGCGGCAGCCCGACCGCGACCAGACCCGCGTCGACCCGATGGGCGGCCCGCAACGTATCGAGCAACGTGCGCACCGCTGGCCGCACAGCGTGGATCCCGCCGGCGCGGCTGACCGCGGTGACCGCGGCCAGTCCGGTCTCGGCGTCGTGGGCGGCGCGCAGCGACCCGAGCAGCCGCCGGCCGGCCGGCCGTCTCGGCAACTCGTCGGCCTCGGCGGCGATCGTCATAGCCAATCGATCTCACTCATCCCCAGTTGTCGCAGGGTCTCGGTGGCGGCCCGCAGGCTCGCCTGGACCGCGCCGATGCTCAGGCCGAGCAGCTCGGCGATATCGCTGGTGCTGTAGCCGTCCCGATGCCAGGCGAGGACTTCGCGCTGCTGCCGGGGCAGGGTGCGCAGGGCGGCGAGCAGTTGCCGGGTGCCGTCCTGCTGACAGGCCTGCTCGATCAGCTCGGCGGCCCAGCACTCCCGGAATGGCGGCGCGTCGCCATCGGGCCGGGCGGCGAGTTCGTTGACCGCGATCCGGCGCAGGTAGCTGCGTGGATCGGTGAGCTGCGGCCACTGCGCAAGGACCTCGGCGAACGCCCGGCCGGTGGCGTCCAGGGCGTCCGGGACGCAGGCGCCGAGGCCGAGCAGGAATCTGACCAGGAGTTCGGCCTCGACGCGATAGAACGCGGCGAAGTCGTCGTCGCTAGCCGGGGGCCACATCGCCGTGGACCGGGTGCGGCGCCCGGCGGGCGGTCCGGACCGCCTGCGTGATCATGACTCGGTGGCCGGCGGGGCGACCTGGTGGTCGCCCGGCCAGCCCCAACGCCAGCCGTAGGTGCCAGGCGCCGGATTGGTGTGCCGGATCCGGTCCTGGCCGGCGGTCAGCGTGGCCGGCGTGCCGCGGCTGGGCTGTCCGGACCGGGGGTGGCTCCAGGTGCGGGTCAGGTTGATCGGCTGGTGCGGGCAGTCGAACTGGATGCTCATCTCCAGCTCCCGGCAGGCCGCCGTGGGCAGGTGCCGGTGGAACTCGCGCTCGGGCAGCGGGACGGCCAGGTCGTTGCTGGCCGCGTTGGCGTACTCCAGCACGAAGCCGAACTCATGCGTCTCGCCGCGGCCGAGCGAGCGCCGCAGGTCGAAGCGCAACTCGACGGCGCGCAGCCGCGGCGCGTTCGGGTCGCCGTCCGGTGCCGCCTCATCCAGCTGCCGGTCCCGGGTGCAGCCGTGTACCGGGACGATCGTGGTCGGCGCCGCCGGCTCGTAGCAGCAGATGCACCAGTAGCTGCCGACGGACTCGCCCACCGCGCAGGCGGTCAGCTCGAAGCTGCTGGACACCGGCCTGCGGTTGGGGCCGATCCGGTAATGCTCCTGCTGCGTGATGAGGACCACGTCCGCGCGGTCGACACCGAACTCGTCGGCGAGCCGGCCCTCGAGCCGGCTGCGGCGGCTCTCCAGCGGCGCGGCGGCGGGCGGCCGGCGGCGATGCCCCCGGCTGACGGCGCCCGCTCCCGTGTCCGCGCTGGACCTGCGGCTGCGTTCCAGGGCCGAGATCAACTGTGTCGGTGGGAGGCTCAGCGCCCGCTCCAGGGCGAGGATCTGGTCGCGGGTCGCCGCGGTGGGCCGCGGCGTGCTGTGGCCCTGCTGCCAGTGACTCAGCGTGCTCGGACTCAGGTAGTGACCGGCATCGCCGAGCCGGTCGCTGACGGCGCGTAGCGGCAGGCCGCTGCTGCCGATTCCCGCCCGCAGGCTGGTTGGAAAGGGGCCTTCGGCCAGGCTCGGTGCGACCCGGTCGGCGCGTTGCCGCCGGGCGGCGGACCGACAGGTGGCGCCGCAGAACAGGCGGGTACGGCCCGGTCGTTCAGGTGCCTGCAGTTCCTTGCCACAAAGGGCGCAGCCCCGTGGGCCGGATGACGACATTCGATTGGCTCCTGCTGTGTTGAGCACGAATGGACGAGGTTGAACAGGGCCGGGCCAGAGCCCGGCCCGAACTCGGTTTCGCCAGCGCCACAAGGGTTTTCCGGCAGGCCGGCGGCACATTTCGTGCGCCTGCCCCGATCCCACCGGGTGGACGTCGGTCGCTGGGTGCATCACTCTTGGCATACTCGGGTAGCAGAACGCGGTTCGGTTGTTCGAGTGCGGTGAGCGGAGGCACCGCCGCTGGCTGCGGCCTCGCCTACGTCGCCACGGGGGCGCGGTGATGGGCCTCGGAACCTGAACCACCACGCCGCCACTGCGCCGTCGTCCCCGCTGACCGGCGGGGGCGACGGCGTGCTGTGCCGGGTTCCACCACTGCGCGGCCGCCACGAGTTGGCTATCCGTGCGATGAGGAGCCGGCGTCCGGCGCCGACGGGACGATGAGGTGCCCGTCAACCGACTGCCGTGCCGTCCGCCCCATGCCCGCGTCCCGCCGCCGCCGCGCGGTCAAGACTTAACTGAGACGCACCGTGACCTCCTCGTGAACCGCCGGCCTACCAGACCTGGCGCGCTGATGATGCCGATTTACCGAACTCAGTGCACGGCACCAGAATCGTGCGCAATGCGCCCGCGCCGGTCGACCGGGTCAGGACGGCGATAGGGGCGCTCCCCGCGGTCGCAACGGCAACGCCCCGAGTGAGAACGCTCCCCTCGCTTCAACTGTGTGTCACGGCAACGAATTGACCGAATCCGTATCTACAGTCAGTTAATTGTCATTCAACTGACCGTAGTCGGAGCGTGCTGAACAACGTATCATCATTGCGATAAGCCTTAACCAGCCAGCGGCTACTGCCGGCTCGCGGGGGAGGGAGGCGTGACGATGCGGCATCATTCGTGGGAGTAGTTGAACGCCCCGCATGACAATCTGCCTACCGGGTGGGCACGGTGCGGCACTGGGCGTGCTGCGGCGTGACCCCACCGGGTGTGACGGGTGGCAGTCCGGCGGCGGGGACGTCGCCGCGGCGGCAGCCGGATCGATCCGGCTGCCGCCGGCACGGCCCACCGGCCAGCGGGGTCCGGCGACCACGCCGGGTTCCGGCCGGCGCCCGCGTCGGCCGCGGCGGTCAGGGGCCGGTGTTCTCGGCGTACGCGATGTCGGTGAAGGCCCGGTCCAGGTAGCCGTCCAGGGCGGCGCCGCGGGCGGTGAGCAGGTCGGCGACCAGCAGCACGGCGTGCACCGCGAGCTCACCGGCCGGCGGTGGATCCGCGTCCTCCTCGGGCTGCACGCCGAACGCGCCGAGCAGCAGCAGGCCCAGCACCATCGGGTCGACCGTCGGCCACCAGGGCCGCGCCCACCCGGCGCACCGCTCCAGCGCGACCTGCAGATCGTCCCCGTCCAGCCCGTCCGGGTGCAGGTCCTCCAGCAGCGCCCGCACGACCGTGCCGAGCACCCGCCGCAGCTGGGCCGGGTCGAGCGCGCCGAGCCGGGCGCAGGCCGCGGCGAACCCGTCCGGCTCCGCGGCCCGCGCGGCCGCCACCGCCTCGACCGCGGCCGCCGCGATCGGCCGCGCCGGCCCCGGCTGCTGCCGCCATGACATCACCCCAGCCTAGAGACCCCCGCGCCATGGGTCGGGCTGGGCACCGCCGGGAAGCAGGCCCGGACGCTCCCGGAAAGCAGCCGGACGCCGGGCCGGGGGTAGGCCGGCGCGGCCCACCCCCGGCGGCCGGGTCTCAGCTGGCGGCCGCCTGCAGTTCGATGACCCGGCTGTAGTGGTCGCGGGCGGCGAGGATGGTGGCCCGCACGGCCGTCGCGGTCACCGCCGGGAACGCCGCCGACATCGCACCCGCCGTATTGCCGCGGACCGTCCCGACGGTGCGCCAGCTCCCGTCCACCAGCAGTTCCAGGTCGGCGTCACCGATGCCCTCCTGCGCGGCCGGGTAGACGGCCGAGTCCAGCGTGACCAGGGTGACCCGGCCGATCGGGGCGGGCGCCGCGAACGTGACGGTCACCGAGTCCGGGAAGCCGTCGAAGGTGTTGTCGTTCCAGCCCTGGCCGTGGCCCCAGTCGGCGGAGCTGAGGATGCCGTCGTTCACGCTGGCCACCGGGTACCCGCCGATGGTGGACGAGGCGCTGGCCGTGCCGAACCGGGAGGCGATATCGACCTGCACCGGGACCGGGTAGCT
The DNA here is from genome assembly GCA_963714145.1 of uncultured Actinomycetota bacterium. Taxonomy (GTDB): domain Bacteria; phylum Actinomycetota; class Actinomycetes; order Mycobacteriales; family CADCTP01; genus JBBWZH01. The sequence continues at coordinate 3,953,599 of OY970235.1, forward strand.
GGCACCGCCCACCGTCAGCGTGATCGCGCCGGAGCCGGGGACGGTCGCGGTCGGCGGCGCGGTCACCGACAGCGTCGCCGTGCCGGTGCCGTTGCGGCCGACCGCCGGCGCCCGCGGTGCGACCGTCGCGGTGAGCCCGGCCGTCGCGGCCACCCCCACCGGCACCGCCCCGGCCGCACCGCCGTAGCGGCGCACCGGGACCGGGACCCGCACCGTCTGGCCCGGGGCCACCCCCACCGCGGCGGGCGGCGTCAGCACGAGGACGCCGTCGTGCGGCGCCGGCGCCAGGCTGAACGGCACCCACCGGGCCGGGGTCAGGGTCACCGGCCCGAGCAGGCCCGAGGCCTTCGCGATGCCCTTCTCGTTGGCCAGCGTGTTGGTCACCCGCACCGTGATCGTGTTCTGGCCCGGCACCAGCGCGCCGGTCACGTCGAGCTGGAAGGGCTGCCACAGCACCGGGGCGAAGGCGTGCCCGTTCACGGTCACCTGCGCGGCCGAGCCGACGTCGCCGAGGTCGAGCGTCCAGCGCCGGTCGCGCAGCTCGGCGGCGGTGAGCTGGAAGCCGCGCCGGTAGCTGGCCGCGCCGGTGTACCCGGGGTCGGTCGCTGTCCAGGAACCCAGCGGCCCGGTCGTCGCGACCGCACCCGGCTTTTCCAGCTGCACGGTCCAGTCGCCACCGAGCGGCACCGGGTCCAGGCCGGTCTGCGCCGGCACGGTGCCGGCGTAGTACGCCGGGCCCGACTGCCCGACCAGCTGGCGCGCCGGCCCGCCGGTGACGAGCACCGTCCCGGTCAGCGCCGAGTGCCGCACCCGCACGTCCCGCACCGGCGCACCGCCCAGCACCAGGTGCGCCGCGTCGGCCCCGGCCGCGGAGCCCACCACCACGATCGCGGTCTCGTACGGCGCCAGCGTCAGCGGCATCGTCGTGCCGGCCGCCGTGACCTCGTACGCCGGCGCGGTCGAGGTCCCGCCGGTCCGCGGGTCCCACAGCTGCGGCCGGCCGGGCACCGGGAAGGTGGCGGTCGTGCGCACCGGGGCCGCCGACTCGTTGTTGAGCAGGAAGGCGGTGTCGCCGCCGGTCCGCACCCGCAGCACCCGGACGCCCGGCGCGGCCGGTGCCAGTTGCGCGGCCGCGGCGCCGGCGACCACGGGCGCCAGGTCGGCCGGCGTGCCGACCCGTACCGCGGACCCGCTGCCCAGCCGGGTCGTCGCGGCCGGGCCGGCGGCGAACAGCGTCCGGAGCGCGGCGGCGAGCGCGGCGTCGCGGCCGTTCGTCTCCTCGGCGGGCAGCGTGCCGACGGCCACCAGCGTCCCGCCGGACCGCACGAACGATGTCAACGTGGCGACGGTGGCCAGGCTGATCGTCGGCGTCCGCGGCAGCACGGCCAGCCGGTACCGCTGCGGTCCGACGGCCAGCGTGCCGGCCCGGACGGTGGCCCGGGCGCGCACCGCCCGGTCGCCGGCCAGCGCGGTGTCGGGCAGCAGGTCGAAGTCGACCTGGTGGTCCTCGAGCGCGTCGTTGGCCGCGGTGAGCTGGGCGTCGATGTCGGCGGCGGCCGGAGCGTCCTGCCAGGCCTGCGCCGCCTGCTCCGGAACGATCAGCGCGGTCGGCGCTTCGGCTTTCCCGGACGCGACGTAGTCGATCCGCCCGAGCCAGTCGTTGAGCGGGTTCGACTGGTTCCACCAGGGGTTGGCGCCTTCGAACTGGGTCGGGTAGACGACGTTGTCCGGGTCGGTCCAGAGCGCGTGCAGCACGTTCAGGTTGATCCCGCGGACGGCGAACGCGCCCAGCGTCGGCTGCATGTACGGCGGGTCGGTGTCCCAGCCGTGCCCGCCGAAGCTCTCCAGCAGCACCCGGTCGGCGCCGTTCTGGTGCGCGGCGCTGGCGCCCCAGCGCGGCAGCATGGTGCGGCCGCCCGGCCGGTACTGGTCGAAGATGACGTCGGTGCCGGGCACCTGCGCCCACTGGTGGTCCTTGCTCATGTCACCGCTGCTCTTGAGCTGCTCGGCCGGGCCGTACTCGTCCCACAGCGGGTTGGAGATGTACTCGACGTGGTGCGCGGCCATCCACTCGCCCTGCACCCGGTAGAACGAGGCGGCGAACAGGTCCGACACGGCCTGCCAGTAGGCGCCGCGGAGGACCCGACCGGTGCGGCCGAGATCGTCGAACGTGGCGGCCAGCGCCGGGCCCAGCGCCGCCCCGGCGGCCGCGAGCCGGGCCGGCAGCCCCGGCGACCAGTCCAACCCCTGCGAATGCGCGGACGCGGAGGCCAGGTACGGCTCGTCGTCCCAGAAGCCCTTCAGTACCGAGCCGAATGCCCACGGGAATCGGCGGTAGTACTCGCCGGGCACGTCGTCCATCATCTGCCGGGTCGCCTCGGGGTTCAGCAGGTCGAGGTAGCCGCCGTCGGTGTCGATGTAGTCCCGGGTGAAGGTGTCCAATGTCCAGGTGCCGGCGGGCGCCTGCCAAGTGCCGGCACCGGTGGCCGGCCCGGTCAGGTCGATGAGGGCCGCGGCGTCGGTGGAACCGGCCGGCCGGGCGGCGGCGGAGACCACCGAGTTCACCGGCGGCACGGCCAGGTCGACGAAGTCGGCCAGCCCGGCCGGCGAGTCGAAGCCCTGGCTGTACAGCGTCGAGCCGTCGGGCGCGGTCACGGTGAGGTCGTCGCGGGTGGACTGCTGCGTCGCCACGGCGCGGACGCCGACGGTGCCGGCCGGGTAGGTCGAGTCGGTGGTGACGGGCAGCACGGTGCCGTCGAGCTCGGGCGTGATCGTGTTCCCGGCCAGCACGACCCGCAGGGTGTGGCTCGCCGACGGGTCGTAGGCCGGCCCCGCGGGTGACGTGGTGAGCAGCGTGAACGCGCCGGCGACCTGCCGGTAGACGTCGACGCGACCGTCCACGCGGACGTCCACCAGGTACCCGTTCAACGGATCCCGGGCCCGCACGACGAACCCGGTGGCGCCGGCCCCGGGGCGGAACTGGCTGCTGACCGTGTAGTCGGTCCAGGCGGCCCCGGTCTTCAGCGTCGCCACCCCGTTCAGCCGCCCGGCGTCGACCACCAGCTGTCCACTCTGGACAGACAGGCCGGTGGGCGACGGGACCAGGCTGACCGTGGTCGGGCCGGTCACCGTCGTCCGGGTACGGCTCACCCGCTGCTCGCGCAGCTCGGGATGCGGCGGCAGCGTCCGGCCGCCGAGCGTCCCGCCGTTGACGACCAGGTGCGCGCCCCGGCCGGACGAGAAGTAGTCGTCGTTGAACAGCCACAGCTTCATGCCGTGCCGCTGCGCCTCCCGCAGCGCGTGCCCGACCAGGTCGAACCAGCCCTCGGTGAAGAACGCCGGCCGCAGGTTGGGCGTGTCGAACGGGAAGATCACCGCCGTCCCGATGCCGCGGGCCCGCAGTTCCGCGAGCTGGCTGTCGATCAGGTCGGTGCTGACCGTGCCGTTCCAGAACCAGAGCATCGTCGGGCGCGAGTCGGTGCCCGGGTCGGCGAACACCGCCGGGTCCAGACCGCCGCCGGTACGGGTCGGAGCGTGCGACGGGCCTGGCGCGGCCGTGCCGGCGGGCGGGGCGGCGAGCGCCCCCGCCCACATCAGCACCGCGGCGAACAACGCCGTCAGTACCCGTCGATGGCTGCGACCGGTAAACCGCTGCACGAAAGGCTCCTCGCCCGACCACCCGGTGCGTCTGACCACACGGACGCGGTAACCCGGCGCGGAGAACGTAGGCACCGCCATCGGCGCCGGACAAGGCGTAACAGGCACACTGACCGCATGTGGCCACCGGCCACCCGGCGCCGGCCCCTGGCCGGATATGTCACCACCGTGACAGTGGCCGCGCCGCACTATCCACAATGGATGGTGCGGGCGTGCCGGCTACCAGCGCACCGGCAGCGCGACCGGGCCGCGTACCACCAGGCCGGTCTTCCAGACCAGCTCGTCCGGGTCGACGGCGAGGGTGAGGCCGGGCAGCCGGTCCAGCAGGGCGGCGAGCGCGACCTGCAGCTCCATCCGGGCCAGCGACGCGCCGAGGCAGTGGTGGATGCCATGCCCGAACGCGAGGTGCGGGTTCGGTGATCGCGCGAGGTCGAGCCGGGCGGGGTCGGGGAAGACCGCCGGATCCTGGTTGGCCGCCTCGGCCGAGGCCAGCACGGGGGTGCCGGCCGGCACCACGCCGCCGCTGAGCGGCACGTCCTCGGTGGCCCACCGGGAGAGGATCGTGGCCGCGGTCAGCGGCGCGTACCGCAGCAGCTCCTCGACCGCGGTCGAGATCAGGTCGGACCGGGCGCGCAGCAGCTCCCACTGCTCGGGTTGGGTCCGCAGCACGTACACGAAATTCGTGATCTCCGTGGCGGTGGTCTCGTAGCCGGCCGCGAGCAGCGTGATCGCCAGCTGGATCAGCTCGGCCTCGGAGAGCCGGTCATCCTCGTCGCGGGCGGTCACCAGCGCGCCGAGCAGGTCGTCGGCCGGCTCGGCGCGGCGGGCGGCGACCAGCCCGGCGAGGTAGCCGGCCAGCTCGCCCAGCGCCGCCGCCCGCTGGGCCGGGTCCAGCAACGTGGTCGACATGAACGCCCCGGCCCAGCCGCCGAACCGGTCCTGGTCCGGGTACGGCACGCCGAGCAGCTCGCAGATCAGCGTGCCCGGCAGCGGGACGGCGAACGACCCGACCAGGTCCGCCGGCGGGCCGGCTGCGATCATGCCGTCAAGCAGCCGGTTGGCGACATCCACCGCCCGTGGCCGCAGCCGCTCCACCCGGGCGACCGTGAACGCCTTGGCCACCAGCCGGCGCAGCCGGGTGTGCTCGGGCGGGTCGAGGTCCATGATCCCGCCGTCCACCTTGTCCGGGACCAGCCGCGGCTCGTCGTGCGCCGCCTTCGCCGCCCGGCTGAACCGCGGGTCGGCCCGCACGGTCCGCAGGTCCGCGTACCTGGTGACCAGCAGCGCGTCCTCGCCGTACGGCATCCGCACCGGGCACAGCGGCTCCAGCTCCCGCAGTTGCGCGTACGCCGGGTTCAGCGTCAACCGGTCCGGCGGCCCAAACGGATAGTCGCGCACATCGCACCCCACTGAGTCGAAACGTGCCGTCTGGGTAGCAGCCGGCACGGTCGATCGTCAACGGGACGATCCGGCGAAGATTGTGCGGCGAGCCGGCTCAGCCGGCGGCCGCCGGCTCCACGGCCCGGACCCGGGAGTAGAGGCCGGCGCCGAGCAGGATGAGCAGGCCCGGTAGCCACTCCTGCCAGGCCTGCGCCAGGCCGAGGAAACTGGTCGCGGTGATGATCTCCTGGATCAGCAGGGCGCCGAGCAGCGCGCCGATGAACGAGCCGCGGCCGCCGAAGATGCTGGCGCCGCCGAGCACCACCGCGGTGATGCTGGTCAGCGTGTAGTCCGAGCCGAGCGAGGCCTGACCGACGCCCACCACCGAGGCGAGGATCAACCCGGCCGGCACCGCGAGCAGCGAGCAGAGCACGTGCGCGATCACGACGGTCCCGGTGGCCCGGGCGCCCAGCCGGCGGGCCCGGGTCTCGTCCGAACCCACCGCCCGCAGCTCCCGGCCGGCCGCGGTGCGGCGCAGCAGCCACTCCGCGACCAGGCAGACGACCAGCACGGCGATCGCCGCGACCGGCACGACCGCGATCCGCTGCTTCAGCCACTGGGTGACCGAGGCGTCGATGAAGCCGGCCGGCTGCGGGCGCAGCAGCAGCGACATGCCCTGCAGCGCGATGAACGTGACCAGCGTGGCGATCACCGAGGGCAGCCGGACCAGCCGGACCAGCAGCCCGTTCAGCAACCCCACCCCGGCGGCCACGCCGAGGCACACGACCACCCCGATCCCGAGGCCGGACAGTCCTCTCCCGTTGGTCGCGAAGAACGACAGGATCACCACGACCACGCCGATCAGCGGCCCGACCGACAGGTCGATGCTGGCCACCAGCAGGACGATCAGCTGCCCGGCGGCGGCGAACGCCAGGATGCTGGACAGCAGCAGCAGGCTGGTCAGGTTGCGCTGGCCGAGGAACAGCGAGTTGCGGCCGGTGGCCCAGGCCGCGAGCAGCACGATCAGTACGGCCAGCACGCCGCTGGGCAGCACGCTGCCGCTGCCCAGCCGGCGCCGCCAGCGGGTGCCGGCGGACGGCGCGGCGTCCGCCCGGCTGGTGCTGGCGCCGATCGCCGCGCCGGTCACGGCGGCCTCGGTCAGCTCGTCGCCGGCCAGGCTGCGCACCACCTGGCCGCGGGAGAACACCAGCACCCGGTCGCACAGCCCGGCCAGCTCGACCGCGTCCGAGGACGCGGTCACCACCGCGCCGCCGTCGGCGGTGAAGTCGCGCAGCAGCCGGTAGATCTCCATCCGGGCACCGGCGTCCACCCCGCGGGTCGGCTCGTCGGCCAGCAGCACCTTGGGCCGCGCGGCCAGCGACCGGGCGAACACCACCTTCTGCTGGTTCCCGCCGGACAGCACCCCGACCGGGGTCTCCGGGCTGGGGGTACGGATCCGCAGCGCGTCGATCTCGGTGCGGGCCAGCTCGTCCTCCCGGCCGCGCTGGACGAACCCGAACCGGGAGAGCCGGTCGAGCACCAGCGCCGAGACGTTCTCCCGGACCGGCCGGGGCAGGTACGCGCCTTCGGCGTGCCGGTCCTGCGGCAGGTAGACCAGGCCGGCCTCGCGGGCCGCCGCCGGCCCGGTCAGCCGCGCCGGCCGGCCGGCGACCCGGACCTCGCCCCGGGACCGGTGCAGCCCGGCCAGCGTCCGCAGCAGCTCGCGCTGGCCGTTGCCTTCGACGCCGGCCAGCCCGACGATCTCGCCCGGGTACACGGCCAGGTCGACCCGGTCGAACCGGCTGCCGGACAGCCCGCTGGCGGCCAGCAGCGGCTCACCGCCCGGCCCGCCCGGGCCGCCCGGCCCGCCCGGAGCGTCCACATCGGACGGTCCCGGGTCCACACCGGACAGTGCACGGTCCACACCGGACGGCGCGGGCGACCCGAGCCGGGGTGGGAAAGCCCGTTCCACCGACCGGCCGATGATCAGCCGCAGCACGTCGTCCTCGGTGACCTCGCCGGCGGCGAAGGTGCCCCGGGTCTCGCCGTCGCGCAGCACGGTGATCCGGTCGGCCACCCGGCGCACCTCGGGGAACCGGTGCGAGATGTAGACGATGCCGGCGCCGGCCGCGCGCAGCCGGGCGATCTGCTCGAACAGCCGCTCGCTCTCCGCCGCGGTGAGCGACTCGGTCGGCTCGTCCAGGATCAGCACCCGGGCTTCCAGGGCCAGCGCGCGGGCGATCTCGACCAGTTGCCGCTGCGCGACGGACAGCTCCTCCACCCGGGCGGTCGGTGATACATCGGCGCCGACCACGTCCAGGTGCCGGCGGGTCCAGCCCACCGCCCGGGCCGTCGACGGGCGCCGGCCGGGCGGCAGCGACAGCAGCATGTTCTCGGTCACCGTGAGGTCGTCCAGCACGGTCGGGTGCTGGTAGACCACGGCCAGCCCGAGCGCCACCGCGGCGGCCGGCAGCGGCTGCCGGAGCAGCTCGCCGCCGATCCGCACGGTGCCGCTGTCCGGGGCCGTCGCGCCGGCGGCGACCCCGATCAGCGTCGACTTGCCGGCCCCGTTCTCGCCGACCAGGGCGTGTACCTCGGCCGGCCGCACGTCGAAGCTGACGCCGTTGAGCGCGGTCACGCCGGGATAGGTCTTCACGATCTGGTCGAGTTGAAGGACGGGGCCGGTCATCGCTACGGCTTCCCGTACTGGGCGATGTCGGCCGGTTCGATCTGGTTGGAGTTGTAGAAGTCATCGGCCAGGCCCTGCCGGCAGACCGGCTTCGGCGACCCGGTGGAGTCCTCGATGATCGGCAGCTGGAACCGGCTGGGCTCGTTGTTGGCCAGGCCCTGCGCCGCCGCGATGGCCTTGCGGGCGGCGATCCGGCCCAGCCAGTTACGGGACGAGATGGTGGCCAGCTGGAAGTTCGGCGAGCTCGCCTTCTCCTTGTCGTACAGGCAGCTGAGCCCGTTCGCGTCCAGCGTGGCGATCGGCACCAGCGGCCGGTTCGCCGCCTGCAGCGCCCGGGTCGCGGCCAGCGCGTCGGTGCCGTAGTCGGAGATGATCCCGTCGATCTTCGGGTACTTCGCCAGCAGCGAGCTCATCACCTTCTGCGCGGTCGCCGGGTCCCAGTTGGTGACCGGCCAGTCCTTGTCCCCGGTGAGCAGCTTGATGCCGGGGTTGGCCTGCATCACCTGGACGACGGACTTCAGCTGGCCGGCGGTGACCGGGTTGCCGGCCGGGCCGCCGATCATCACGACGTTGCCCTTGCCGCCGAGCGTCTTGACCATCCACTCGGCCCACCGGGTGCCCGCGTCGGACGACTCCCAGTCCACATAGGACACGTAGTCGGTGCCGTCGGCGCCGCCCGGGTCGGCGCCCCAGGGCACCACCTTCACCCCGGCGTTGGTGGCCGCCCGGATCGAGGCGAGCTGGGCCTGGCCGAAGTCCGGGATCAGCACCAGCGCGTTCACCCCCTGCGCGACCATCGAGTTCACCTGCGAGATCGACTTCTGCAGGTCGCCCTCGCCGATCGCGACCACCTGCTTGACGTTCGGGCACTTCGCGGCCTCGGACCGGACCGCCGCCAGCGACTCCTGCGACCAGGCGTTGATGCCGAAGCCGTCGTGGATGCCCAGGGTGATCTGCTTGCTGCCGCAGAAGTCGGCGCCGGTCACCTTGCCGGCGTTCGCGAGTTCCTGCTCGACCGAGATCTGCGGCGCGTTCGAGGCGCCGGCCGTCCCGGTACTGGCGCCGGTCGGGCTGGCCGAATCGGTGGTGCAGCCGGCGAGCGCGAGGCAGCCGGCGGCGAGCGCGGCGCCGGCCCGCCAGGTCGAGCCGGGACGGAACCGGTGGACTCTTGGGTGCATCGGGGTGGCCTCCTGTGTCGGCGAGCTGGCCGGCTCACTCCGTCCGGGCGGGCACCGCCCGGACGGCGCGGGTCAGGCCCGGCCGGTCGGTTCGGGGTCGGTGCTGGGCGGCCGCGGCGGCGCCGGGCCGGTCGGTTGGCGGGCTGCCCGGCGCGGCCGCAGTACGCGGCCCCACGGCACGGCCCACAGCGTCATGCCGGCGGCGATCACGCCGGCCTGGATCAGCAACTGCACCGAGGCGGGCGCGCCGGCGCCGAACACAACCTGCTGCAACTGGGTCAGGAACAGCCCGCCGCCGGCGGTCGCCACCACGCTGCCGCTGCCGCCGGCCAGCGACGTGCCGCCGAGGACGACCGCGGCGATGGACGGGAGCAGGTAGTTGCCGCCGGCCGACAGGCCGGGCGTCTTGAGGTAGCCGGCCAGCAGGATGCCGGCGCAGCCGTAGCAGAGCCCGGCCCCGGTGTAGGTGAGCAGCTGGTAGCGGGCGACCGGCAGGCCGCCGACGTAGGCCGCCCGCGCGTTCGTGCCGACCGCGACGAACCGCCGGCCGAGCAGCGTGGTCCGGACCACGACCGCGACCGCGGCCAGGGCCGCGACCGCGACCAGCGCGGTGTGCGGGATCCCCAGCGTCCGGCCGAACGTGAAGTCGGCCAGGGCCGGCGCGGCGGTCGCGGTGGAACTGCCGCTGGTGATCCGCAGGATGGTGCCCAGCAGCAGCGCGTTGACACCCAGCGTGGCGACCAGCGGGGTGATCCGCAGCCAGGTCACCGCGAGCCCGCTGACCAGCCCGGCCGCCGCGCAGGCGGCCAGCGCGAGCACGATCGCCACCAGCAGCCGGCCGTCGTCGCCGCCGGGGTACTTCGTGACGATGATCGCCGACAGCGACACCGCGCCCGGCACCGCGAGATCCAGGCCGCGCTGCTGGATCACCAGCGTCTGCCCGATCCCGACGATCGCCAGCACCGCGGCGAACGGCAGCATCCCGCGCAGCGCGCTACCGCTGAGGCTGCCCGGCGCGACCAGCGGGCTGATCGCGAACAGCAGCACATTGGCCGGCCAGATCGGCAGGTACGGACTTGTCCACATGCGACGGTCCAGGCCCCGGCGGCGGGTCGCCGGCCGGCGCCCGGACGGCGCCGGGCGCAGCGGCTCGCCCGGTGCCCCGGCCGGCGCGGCGGCCGTCTGCTGGTGATCCGACATCAGGCCCCTTCCCGCCGGTGGGAACGCGGCACGGTGCGGGCCCACCCGCCGGGCCGAGTGGCCAGCCAATGACGAGGACGTTAAGCAGCGCTGCGCGGGGGTGTCAACTAATACTTCACGTCCTGGTACCAGCGCTGGCACACTCCCAGCGTGTCCAGAGTGGACGGATAGTTGATCGCAAGGCTGTGGTGGTAACTGATTCGGGCATCAGGGCGGAAGCCGCCCGAGATTCCGAAGCGGGCCCGAACCTCGCACCTCGGTCAGAATGACTTAACAATTGTGTACTCATACTTGACGTCACGTGATACGGATACGTTAACCTCGCGCCCCACCCAGCTCGGAGGCAACCATGGCCGGGACCAGCCGTCACGTCATCCGCGGTGCCTGGGTGCTCGCCCAGGATCCGGCCGTCGGCGATCTGTCCACAGCGGACATCCTGATCGACGGGAACCGGATCGCCGCGATCGCACCGGACCTCGGCCCGGTGGACGCCGAGGAGATCAGCGGCGCCGACCGGCTCGCGCTGCCCGGCTTCGTGGACACCCACCGGCACAGCTGGCAGTCGCTGATCCGGCACATGTCCACCGACTGGACGCTGGCCCAGTACTTCTCCGGCGTCCGCGGCGTGCTCGGCAAGGCCTACGAACCCGAGGACATGTACGCGGCGAACCTGATCGCCGCGGTCGAGGCGCTCGACTCCGGCATCACCACGCTGGTCGACTGGTCGCACAACAACAACACCCCGGCGCACGCCGACGCCGCGATCCAGGCCATTGTGGACTCCGGCATCCGCGCGGTCTGGGGGTACGGCAACTCGAACGACGAGTGGCTGCCGGTCAGCGACGTGCCGCAGTCGCGCGACGTGGTACGGATCGCCGAGCAGTGGTTCAGCTCCACCGATCAGCTGGTCCGGCTCGCGCTGGCGCCGCGCGGCCCGCAGTTCGCCACCGCCGCGGCCAGCGAGCAGGATTTCGCCCTCGCCCAGGAGCTCGGCATCCCGGTCACCGTGCACGTCGGCGACGGGCTGTGGGGCAAGAGCGGCCCGGTGCGCTGGATGGACGAGCGCGGCTTCGCCACCGACCGGACCACCTACGTGCACTGCAACACGCTCGGCGACGACGAGTACGACATCATCGCCCGCACCGGCGGCGCCATCTCGATCGCGCCCGAGCTGGAAATGCACATGGGGCACGGCCAGCTGGCCACGCTGCGGGCCCGCGACCGCGGCATCCCGCTGTCGCTGTCCATCGACGTGTGCACCTCGGTCGGCGGTGACATGTTCAGCGCCATGCGGGCCGTGCTCGCCGGCACCCGGTACCTGGTCAACGTCGCCGCGGTGGACGCCGGCGAGGTGGTCGACCCGCTCCCGCTCACCGCGACCGAGGTGCTGCGCTTCGCCACCCAGGGCGGCGCGACCGCGGCCTGGCTCGGCGACGAAGTCGGCTCACTCACCCCGGGCAAGCGCGCCGACGTGATCCTGATCCGGACCGACGTCTACGGCATGCGCCCGTTCAACTACCCGGCGGGCGCGGTGATCGAATCCGGCAACCCCAACCTGGTCGACACGATCTTCGTCGACGGCCGGCTGGTGAAGCGGGACGGCGTGCTGCTCGGCCACGACTTCGCCCGCATCAGCGCCCTCGCCGCCGACGCCCGCGACCGGGTGCTGACCCGCGCCGGCGTCACCGAACCGGGCAGGTGGCAGCCCGAGGTCTACGCCGCCCCGGCCGACTGATCCGGACACCACCGGACTCGGCACGCACCGGTCCTGCCGACCACCAACGAATCTACGGCTCGGGGCAATTGCCTAGACGTGGAGCTGTCTCAGCGCGTCGGCGTAGAAAATCAGGACAGCGATCCCGGCCGCGATCCCGTTGACGATCCAGAACCTCACGACGATGGTCGACTCGCTCCATCCGACGAGCTCGAAGTGGTGATGGATCGGCGCCATCCGGAACAGCCGCCGCGGTGTACCGCGCAGGCGCGTCCACTTGAACCACACCCGCTGCAGGAAACTCGACGCACCGACACCGACATACAGCGCCCCGATCACCGGGACCAGCAGCGTGATGCCCAGCCCGGAGCAGACGACGACCAGACCGGCCCCCAGCGCGAGTGATCCCGTGTCACCCATGAAGATCGTCCGGGGCGACACGTTCCACCACAGCAGGCCGCACATCGCCCCGCCGAGGCAGGCGGCCACGAGGGCGAAGTCGAGCGCACCGGGAATCCGGTAGATCTCCGGGTGCCGGAATACCCAGAAGCCCATACCCGCCAGCACGAGAAACGTGACGGTGGCCGCGCCGGCCAGCAGCCCTTCGATGCCGTCCGTGAAGTTCACCGCGTTCGTGCTGCCCCAGAAGATGGCCATGAACACGAGGACGTACAGCCAGGTGGGAACCTGCACGAGCGGGTGTTGACAGTCCGTGAACGCGAGCTGCCGGCAACTCCCCTGCGACGCCGTTGCCGTCAGCGCGTACCCAAGGCTGACGATCGTCTGCAGCGCGGTCTTCTGCCGCTCCCGCAGGCCCAGGTTGCGCTCGCGGAAGACCTTCATCCCGTCATCGAGAAGGCCCACGCCCCCCATCGCGACGACGGCTGCCACCGCCGCTATGCCGAGTGTGCTCGGGGTGCGACCTGAGACCAGGAGCGCGGCGGGAAAAGCGGTAACCAGCGCGATCGGCGCCACCAGACCGCCCATGGTGGGGGTCCCTGCCTTTATCGAGTGGTGGCGGACGTCGTCGTGGATGGGCTGCCCTATCCCCCGCTGGCGCAGGATCCGGACCAGGACCGGGGTCAACAGCAGCGCGACGGCGAACGACACCGACCCGGCGACGACCAAGGGAATCACCTGGCGACAGTAGTGCGGCGCCTCCCGCGCAAGACCCACGACACTCCCGGACGGGCGGCCACCGTCGCCACCCGCACGACCGCCGAGGGCCCGACACCGTTCTCACCATCTCGCCCTGTCGGGAGCCGGCTGGCTCAGCCCTGCAGCGGGCCGGCCCAGCGCCAGTCGCCTTCCGGCCCGAGGTACTCCACCCGCTGCACCTCCTCCTCGAGGTCCTCCCCGTCCCGAGCCCAGGCGAGCGCCGCGGCGTGGTCGGCGAACTCGCGGGTCTGCACGACGTCGCCCATGGGGTCGAGGAACCGGTACTCGGTCATGCGGGCAACGCTAGCTCTCCGCCTCGCGCCGGCCGGCTTCCAGCGCGGCCGCCTCGATCCGGGCGCGGTATTCGGCCCACTCTTCGGCGGTGCGGCCCGGGACGTTCTGGTCGCCCGGGCGTTGCCCGGCCATCCCGTCCAGCAGTTCGCGCAGGATGTCCGCGTGCCCGGCGTGCCGGGCCGTCTCCACGCACATGTGCACCAGGATCTGCTGCAGCGTCACCTGCTGCCGCTCGGCCGGCCACCACGGCACCGCGCCGGTGGCGTGCAGCCCGAGCGCCTCGATCGTCGCGTCGCTGTGCCCGGCCGAGTACCGGTGCAGGTCGATGATCTGCTCCCGGGTCTCGTCCGCGGTGGCCCACATGTCGGCGTCGCCCGCCGCGCCCTCGACCTCCCACGGCAGCACCCGCTCACCCGGCCGCCCGAACGTCGGGCCGAAGTACCCCAACTCGACGCTGGCCACGTGCTTGACCAGCCCCAGCAGGCTCGTACCCGTCGGCGTCAACGGCCGGTGCGCGTCGTACTCCCCCAGCCCGTCCAGCTTGGACAGCAGATCGGCCCGGGCCCGCCGCAGGTACCGGTGCAGGATCGCCTTGTCGTGCTCGGACTCGTCTTTCCCGGATTCGTCGGCCACCGACGCATGATGCCGCATCCGATCCACCCGCCGACAACGGCCGCCCAGGCAGCTGCTGCCAGGGCCGGTCGCGACCACCGGCCACGGACCCCGCGGCGACGCTTCTCCCGCCGCCTCGGCCGGGAACCGGGTCAGGCTGGCCCACCGCGCTACGCCGGCTCGAGATTGACGTGACCGGCCGGCGATCCGGGGCGGAGGTATCCAGACCCGGTCAGCAGGCGTAGCCCGGGCTCAGTGCCCACTCAAGCAGGATCTGCCAGAACCGCGGGCTGGTGATGCCGTCCGCGGGAGGTGCGGCGCAGCTCTGGAAAATCAGGATGCGCTGGCGGGTTGCCGGTCCGGCGATTCCGTCGATCGGCAGCGGCGGGAAGCGCGCCGGGTCCAGCGCGTGGTTCAGCAGGCACTGCAACTGCGCCACCGCCGGTCCCGTCATTCCCGGCCGGATGATCGGCCGGTCGGGCGAGAACCGGCACACCTCGCCACCGAGGTTCGGCCCGGCGGCGCCGGCGAAAGCCGGCGCTCCGATGCCCAGCGGCACCAGCATGGTCAGGGCGGTGCCAAGCACTGCGGCGGCCCGCCGGATACAGCTCGGACGATAGGAAAGCACGGATCTCCCTTTCCGGTACGGACGCCCGACCTCCCCAGGGGCAGCGCGAGAGGCTGCGGCGTCGACCTTGTTCAGCAGCCGAAGACCGGTGAGTTCGCGACGGAGCGGAGCCCGTTCCGGGTGTTGGGCAGACATTCCATCAACGGACCGGACGTTACCGCAGTTGGCGCGCTGGAAGCGGCGAAGCATTGCCCGGTGCGCGCCCCATCAGGCGGCCAGGAAGCGGCGGATGCGGACCAGGTCGGCGGCCACGTCGCGGCGCCAGCGATGGGCGGTCGCCCCGGCCCGGCGGTCGATGTTCCAGAACATCAGCTGGATCCGCTTGAGCTGGACGAAGGTCGGGATGCTCGCCTCGGCCGCGGCGCTGAACGGCCGCACCGCGCGGTAGCCGGCGAGCAGCGCCGCCTGCAGGTCGCCGATGTCGGGCCGGAAGGACAGCTCCGCCACCGGGATGGCGACGTCGTAGGCGTGGTGGCCGAACCCGCAGTCGTCGAAGTCGATGGCCGCGACCCGCCCGCCGGCCATGAACAGGAAGTTCTCCTGGTGCAGGTCGCCGTGCACGAGGCCGAACTCGTCCGGCCCCTCCCCCAGGCCGGCCCCCACCGCCCGCACCCGCTCCAGCGCCGCCCGGACCAGGGCACCCGAGCCGGCGCCGTACACGTCGTCGATCAGCGCGACCAGCCGGTCGACCGTCGGCGGCCCGACCGGGTCGGCCACGTACCAGGACGGCTCGTCCACCCCGTACAGCCGCCGGGCCGTGACGCCGGGCGGCAGCGTGTACGTGCCGGCGTGGTCGTGCAGCCGGGCCAGCAGCGCGCCGACCCGCCGCAGGTGCACCGGCCGCAGCCCGTCCTCCAGGAACCGGCCGCGGGTCCACCGGAACAGCACGCACACCCGGCTGGCGCCGGCCGCGGTCTCGACCGCGGCGGCTCGCCCGTCCCGCCGGCGGACGACCCCGGGGACGACCAGGTCGGTGTCGCGGCCCAGCGCGTCCAGCCAGGCCAGCTCGGCGGCGATCCGGTCGACGCTGGTCACCGGCGCGCGCTGCAGGCGCAACAGGAACCGCTGCCCGCCGGCCGCATCGACCCGGTAGGTCGTGTTCCACCCGTCGCAGATCAGCCGTGCCGACGGGCCGGGCAGGTCGTAGCCGGCCAGCGCGCGCTCCGCCACGGCTCGCAACCGCGCCAGCCGTGCCGGCCGACCGTCCGACTCCCCCGCGCCCATCCGTCGATGATGGCAGCCCGGAATCGCCCACCCGGCATGATTTTCCACCGGGACGGTCGGACCCGGGCGATCCAGCCGGCGGCCCGTACCGCCGCGGCCGCGCGATGCCGGCTACCCGGTACGGCCGCTCAGCCGCCGCCCGCCGGCGGGAACGCGGCCAGGTCGGGCTCGACCCAGCCCGATCGGGCGGGCTGGCTGGCCAGCGTCGCCGGCCGGTAGAACCGGGTCAGCAGGCGCTTGTCCAGCAGCGCCGGGTTGTGGGCGAGGAAGGCCGCGAAGTCGTTGCCGCCGTGCTCGGCGACGTGCCGCCCGACCAGCTCGACCCAGGCGCGGCTGACCGTCGCGTGGTACTTCTGCGGCACCCCGGCGTACCGGGCGGTGCCCTGGATGCCGTCGCTGACCAGCCCGACCGCGGCCGCCGGCCCGTACCGGCGGACGGCCAACCAGGTGAGGTGGACGTGCTCGCGGTGCCCGAACCGGCCCGCGGTTGCCATCACCTCGGCCATCAGCTCGCCGAACGCCGCCCCGGCGGGAGCCGGCCGGCCGGGGTCCGGGCCGGGGTGGGGGTGGGTCACGAGGCAACCTCCGCCAGTGCCCGCAGGCCGGCGCGCAGGCCGGCCGCGGCCCGGTCGGAGAGCGTCGCCAGCGCCCGCCGCTCCAGGTCGTCGAACGCCCGCCGGACGGTGGCCGCGACCCGCCGCCCGGTCGGGGTGAGCTCGACGACGACCACCCGCCGGTCGGTCGGCCGGCCGCCGCGGGTGATGTAACCCCGCCGCTGCAGGCGATCCAGCACGCTGGTCAGCGTGGTGGCCCGGGCGCCGACCGCCGCGCCGAGCTCCGAGATCGTCTGACCGCCGCGGCCGGCCAGGTTCGCCAGCGCGTTCAGCTCCGACGGGGTCAGCGCCAGCTCGGCCAGCTCGGCGCCGAGCACGTGCAGCGTGGCATGCGTCGCGCGCTGCAAGGCGAGCAGCGTCGACTCCACCGGCTCATTTTTCACGAGATCGGAATATACGAGATCGGAGTATCTACCACAACGACTCCCGACTGCCAACCTGAACGCCCCCCGGCGGCTGGCCGGTCCCGATCCGCCGGGGAATCCCGCGGGCCGGGCGCCGGCTCAGGCCAGCGGGATCTCCTGGTAAGCGGTGCCGCAGCCGGTGCCGAGGGCGATCGAGGCCTGCCGGCGGGCGCAGTCGAAGATCACCGACGCGGCCGTCACGGTCGGCTCCTGATCGGCCGGGTGCCGGCAGATCGACAGCGGGTAGCCGGTGTGGTCGGCCAGGATCCGCCGGCAGGCCCGCACCGGGTCCGCCGGCCCGGCCCCGGCCAGCGCTTCGGCCAGCAGCTGGGACGCCCGCCGCAGCCGGGACCGGCTGGAGGGGTAGATCGCGGCGAGCAGGTCCGGGTCCTCGTACCGGGCGATCGCCGGATCGAGCGCGTGGTTGGTGTGCGCGGCGGTGGTCTCGTGCCGGCTGACCCGCGGGCCGGTCTCGGCGGCGAGTTCGACCGTGCTGACGGCGCCGGCCGCGTCGGCGATCAGGTAGGCGCGACCGCCGACCGCGGGCGTGGCCAGCACCGCCGCCACCGCCTCCGCCGCGCTGCCGGCCGCCAGGGCGTACCGGCGGACCGCCTGGCTGGGGACGCCCGGCCGCACCGCCCGGGTCAGCAGGTCGTTGTTGACCAGGGCCACCCCGCCGGCGCTCATGCCGATCCAGCCCAGCCCGCCCGGCGAGGCGACCAGCACCGTGGTGCGGATGTCCGGGCCGCGGTGCAGGTGGATCGCCACCGAGCCGGCGAGCGAGGGGTTGGCGTCCCAGTTCTGCGCCAGCACCGCACCCGCCGGGCCGGCGAGCGCGACCGCGGTGCAGCCGCCGAGTTCGACCTGCCTGGCCACCTCGACCGCCTCGAAGGCGTTCAGCAGCACGATGTCCGGCAGCGCGGCACCGGCGCCGGCGGCGATCCCGCGCAGCTCGGCGCCCAGCGGCGCCCGGTGCTCCAGCGCGTCGATCGCGGCCAGCCAGGGCCCGGCCAGGCCGGCCCGGGCGGCCGCGGATCCGGGCGGCAGCGAGCCGGCGATCCGGGCCCGGATCTGGTCGCGCAGCCGGCGGCCGTGCTGCCGCCCCCGCTCCGCCGCCGTCCCGCTGAACTCGTGGATCACGCGGCCGCACCACCGGCCCGGATCGTGCGGCGCCGCTGGCTCATGCAGCCGTGAGCAGCCGGCGGGGCGTGCTGGTGAGGCGCTCGCAGCCGGAGTCGGTGATCAGCACGGTGTCGCTGACGACCAGCCCGACCCGCAGCACGGAGAGCATGTGGAAGACCATGCCGGCGGCCAGCTCCCAGGTCGCGGCCTCGCGGAAGTCCGCGGTCTGCCCCTCGCCGGCGATCGGCGGGAACCCGATGCCCAGCGAGTAGCCGAGCCGGATCTTGAGCCCGGCCCGGCCGGCGCCGGCCAGCCGGTCCTGCGCGGCCCGGGTCACGGCCGCGGCCGGTACGCCGGGACGCAACTCGGCGAACGTCTCGTCCTGCAGCCGGACGCACAGCTCGACGTCCGCGCGCACGGCCGGATCCGCTGGCGCGCCGACCGAGACCGGCCGGGTCAGCCCGGCGTGGTAGCGGCGCCGGACGCCGAGGAACTCCATCTTGACCAGGTCCCCGGCGCGGAGCACGGCGTCCGTCCAGTGCGCGTGCCCGAGTTCCAGCCGGTCGCCGGACGAGACGTAGTGCGGCAGCGCCGGGTACTCGCCGCCGGCGCTGATCTGCGCGGCGTGCGCGGCGGCGGCGACGTCGCTCTCGGTGCCGCCCGGGTGGGCCGCGGCCACGGCGGCGGACATGGCCAGATCCGCCAGCTCCGCGGCCCGCCGGACGTAGCCGATCTCGGCGTCGCTCTTGACCAGCCGGATCCGCTCGACCAGCCGGTCCGAGCCGACGATCGGGTGCCCGGCCAGCCGGCGGGTGAGGCCGGCGGCGGTGTCCGCGGGCATGAACCAGGAATGCCGTTCCAGCGCGACCCGACCGTCCGGGCTCAGCTGGTTCACCAGGGTGGCGGTGGCCGCGAGGTAGTCGGTCCCGTCCCGCCAGACGTGCGCGCGGTCCAGCCAGGAGTACTCGTCCATGTTCAGCCGCTCCACATTGCGGATGAGCAGCTCGGGCCGGCCGGCCGCGGGCACCACCAGGGTCTGGTACTCGAAGTAGCCGGAGGTCTCGTAGCCGGTCAGGTAGCAGATGTTCTCCGGCGCGTGCACCAGCAGCACGTCGATATCGGCGGCCAGCATGGCCTGCTGGACCGCGGTGATCCGGCGCTGGAACTCGGCGTCGGTGAAGGCGGCCCGGCGCGGCCGGGCCGGATCCCGGTGGTGCAGTTCGTCGGCGGCCAGCACCGCCCGGTCGGGCGCGGCGGCGGACGGTGCGCTCATCGATCCTCCACAGGGTCGGGGGTTGTGGCCGGCCGCGCGATGGCGTCCACCAGTTCACCGAGGTCGAACGGGGCACCGGCATCGAGCAGCCGGGCGATCGGCCCGACCAGGGCGGGCGCCCGCGGCTCGACCAGCCGCCGGTGCTTCTGCCGCAGCACGGCGTCCGGGAACGGCCGGCCCGGGTCGCCGTACGCGGTCGGCACGCTCAGCTCCCGCAGCCCCTGCCCGGTGCGGATCTGGACGGTGGCCGGGGTCCGCGCCGGGAACGCCGCGTCGTGCCGGGCGTCGGTGCGCAGCGTGACCCGCTGGGCGAGGGCGCGGGCGGGCCGGGAGCCGAGCGAGTCGCCGCGCAGCGGGAGGAACGCGGCGGCCCCGTCGCTGAGGGCGAGGCCGACGCAGAACGGGAAGCTGTAGTGGGCCTCCTCCAGCGAGGCCGGCGCCGGCCGGTTGCTCAGCCGCAGGCTCCGCTCGAAGGTCAGCACGGTGATCGACTCGATCCGGTCCGGCCGCACCGGTTCGGCCGCGTCGAGCTGGAACAGGCAGTCGAGCACCGGGTGGATCCAGCGGCAGCAGGCGTACCGCTTGAAGTAGGTCGACAGGATGGCCCCCGGGTGCCCAGCGGTGATCCGGTCCAGGCCGCCGGGGCCGTACCCGGTGTGCCGGTCCAGCAGGTAGGTCGGGCCGGGGATGCCGGCGCGGGCCAGCCGGGCGGCGACCAGGCCGGCGAGCACCGCCCACGGCGTCCCCTCCTTGAGCCCGTCGACCGCGCGCGGGTCGGGCGGGCTGAGCTGGGGGGCGAGCGAGCCGGCGTGCGCCAGCGCATGGCCGAGCGTCTCCGTCCCGTCGCCGTGCAGGAAGCAGGAGACCGCGGCCGCGGCGAAGCCGGCCCACCGGCCGGTCGCGGACCGCTCGAACCGGGCCGGGTCGCGTGCCGCGGCGATCCGCAGCGCCGCCTCGTAGCCGACCACGATCGCGTCCAGTGGGTCCACTGTGGACCCGGCGAGTTCGAGCTCGGCGAGGACCGCGGGGATGACCGCGCCGCCGGGATGGCCCATCGCGCCGCGGTGGCCGTCGTCCAGGTCGTGCGCGGAGACCGCGACGCTGTTGAGATACGCGGCGGTGAGCGGCCCAGCGCGGGTGCCGGTGAACCAGACCGGGGCGGACCCGCGGTCACCGTCCAGCCCGCGCAGCGCCGCCAGCGACCGGGCGTGGGTGGGCACCGTCACGCCGGCCGCGGCGCAGGCCAGCGCGTCGGCCAGGCACCGGCGGGCGGCGGCCCGCTCCGGCCCGGTGATCCCGGCGGCGAAGGCGTGCAGCTCGACCGCGAACCGGTCCAGCGTCAGCGGCGGGGTCAGCACGGGAGCGCCGCGAATCGGTCCGGATGCAGGGCGGTGATGTCGACCTGCGGGGTGTTCCCCCGGGCCAGGTCGGCGATCACCGCGCCGACGGCGGGGCCCAGGCAGAAGCCGTGCCCGCTGAACCCGGCGGCGACGATGTAGCCGGCCAGCGCCGCCGGCGCCCCGATGACCGGCAGGTGGTCGGGCGTCAGGTCGAGCGTGCCCGACCAGGTGCGCAACACCCGCAGCCGGGCCAGCGCGGGCAGCACATCGACGGCCCGGGCGAGCTGTTTCAGCTCGGCGTGGCTGACCCGCTGGTCGAAGGTGCCGTCGACGGTGCCCACCGCGCCGACGTGGATCTGCCCCTTCGCGGCCTGCCGCAGATACACCGCCAGCTCGTGCGAGGAGACGAACTCGGCCAGCAGCGGCGGCGCGCTCTCGCTGACCAGGATGGCGTTGCGGGCCGGGATGATCGGTAGGTGCACGCCGACGGTGGCCGCGAGCCCGGCCGTCCACGGCCCGGCCGCGTGCACGACGACCGGCGCGGTCACCCGGATCAGGTCGGTGCCGACCCGGGCGCGCACCGCCTCGATCCGCCCGGCGGCGCAGTCGAGGTGGGTCACGTCCGCGCCGGTGAGGTAGCGGGCGCCGGCCCGGCGGGCCGCGGTCACGATCATCCAGGTGGCCAGGATCGGGTTCGCGTGCCCGTCGGTCGGGCAGTACTTCGCGCCGACGAACCGCTCGGACAGCTGCGGCGCCCGGCGGCGCAGCTCGGCCCGGTCCCAGACCTGGGTGGGCAGCCCGTCCGCGGCTTCCTCGGCGCTCTCGGCGGCCAGCGCGGCCAGGGTCGGCTCGGCGACGGCCAGCCGCAGGTTGCCGCCCTGCCGGTACTCGAAGTCGACGCCGGTGTCCCGGCCCAGCCGCTGCCAGGCCTCGATGCTGGCCAGCGCGAGCCGGCGCTCGGTCCGGTTGCGGCACTGCGCCCGGATACCGCCGCCGTTGCGCACCGAGGCCTGCGTCGGCCCGCCCGAGCGCTCCAGCACGACGACATCCACGCCGGCCGCGGACAGCGCCAGCGCCGCCGCGGAGCCGACGATGCCGCCGCCGATCACCACGACCGAGGCGGTCAGCGAGGTCACCATTCCCGCAGCGCCGCGAAGTCGACCGGGGTGAGCGGGGCCCGAGCGGTGCGCGGAGCCGGCGGCCGGCCGGTGGCCGCGGTGACGAGCTGCTCCACGATCGGCAGGCAGACCCGGCCCTGGCACGGCCCCATCCCGCACCGGGTGATCGACTTCACCAGCGGCGCGGTGCCGGCGCCCGCGGCGATGGCCGCGTCGACCTCGTCCCGGCACACCTCCTCGCAGCGGCAGATCACGGTCCGCGGGCCGGCCAGGTCGGTCAGGCCGGGGCGGGCCGCGAACAGCGCGCCGTACAGCCGCTGGAACCGGCGTTCCCGGCCGTAGCCGGCCCGTTGCCGCGCGGTCGGCCGGCGGCTCCGGCCCAGTGCGTGGTCGGCCGCGGCGGTGCCGGCGAGGTCGCCTTCGACCAGCGACATGCCGACCCCGCCGATGCCGGTGCAGTCGCCGGCCGCGAACACCCCGGGCACCGACGTCCGCGGCGACCCGCCGCACCGGGGCACCCAGCCGCCGAGGTCGGGACGGTGCGCCAGCTCGACCCCGATCAGCCGCAGCACATCGATGGCCGGCACCAGGCTGTAGCCGGTGGCGATCGTGTCGCACCGGATGGTCCGCGCCGAGCCGGCGATCGGGCGCCACTGCCGGTCCAGCCGGGCCACGACGGCACCGTCGACCTGCCCCGCGCCGGTGGCCCGGACGATTCCCCAACCGGTCCGGACCGGCACCCGGGCCCGCCGCAGCCGCGCCACCCCCAGCGCCCCCTCCCGGATCCGCCCGCCCTGCCGCCACAGGCCGGACCCGCTGCGCCAGGGCCGGCGGGCTCCCTCGGACAGCAACCGGGTGGCCTCCAGGACGCCGGCGACCGCGACGCCGCGGCGGCTCAGCTCGGCCGCGACCACCACCTGCAGCGGGCCGCTGCCGGCGAACAGCACCCGCTGCCCGGCCAGCACCCCGTGTTCCTTCAGCAGCGTCTGGACCGCGCCGGCGGTGTAGACGCCGGGCAGCGTCCAGCCGGGGAAGGCGGCCACCCGCTCGTACGCGCCGGTCGCGACCAC
The DNA here is from genome assembly GCA_963714145.1 of uncultured Actinomycetota bacterium. GTDB lineage: Bacteria > Actinomycetota > Actinomycetes > Mycobacteriales > CADCTP01 > JBBWZH01. The sequence goes on from OY970235.1 coordinate 3,976,274, forward strand.
CAGCGCCCGGAACCCGAGCGAACCGAGCCGGCCGCCGGCAGCCAACTGCAGCTCGCCGGCCGTCAGGTCCAAGCCGGTCGGATCCCAGCCGGTCGAATCCCGGACGGTGGGGTCCCAGCCGCTTGGATCCCGGACGGTGGCGTCCCAGACGGAGGTGCCGGGGCGGAATTCGACGCCGGCCGCCAGCGCCGCCTCGATCAACCGGTGGCCGGACGCCTGCACCGCCGAGCGGGCCCGGCCCGGCGCCGCCGGCTGCCGGAAGTACTGCCCGCCGGCGCGTTCGGACGAGTCGATCAGGACGGTCGCCGCGCCGGCCCGGGCCGCGGCCGTGGCCGCCCGCAGGCCGGCGGCGCCGGCACCGATCACGGCCACGTCACAGGCCGCCGCATCGGTCATCCGGCGCCGCCCGTGGTCACCCGCATCCCGGGCCGGACGGTCGTCACGCAGGTCCGTACGCCGGCCACCCCGTCGATGGTCGCGGTGCAGTCGAAGCACATCCCGATGCCGCAGAACACGCCGCGGGGCTGCCCGGACGCGGTCGTCCGCCAGGCCCGGCGGCCCGCGGCGAGCAGCGTGGCGGCGACCGAAGCCCCCGCCCCGGCCGCCATCGGCCGCCCGTCGACGATGATCTCGACCGGCCCGTCCGCCGGCCCCGGCGGCCCGGGAACCGGCCCCGACGCCAACCCCGGTGGCTCGGGCACCAGGCCTGGCGGTCCGGGAACCGGCCCGGACGCCAACCCCGGTGGCTCGGGCATCAGGCCTGGCGACCCGGGCACCGGCTCGGGCACCGGGCCTGGCAGCCCGGGAGCCAGCCCGGTCACCGGCCCCACCGCAGCCCGGCGGTCAGCACCGGCGCGTCCCAGAGCCGGCGCAGCCGCTCGTCCAGCACGGCGACGGTGAGCACGATCCCGGGCATGTTCAGCGCGGTGAGGTACGGGCCGACGAGGCGGCGGGTGACCTGGTGGCCGGCCGCGGCCAGCTCGGCGACCAGCGCCCGGTAGACGATGTAGTGCTCCAGCAGGGTGGTCGCGCCGAGCCCGCTCACCATGACCAGCAGCTCCGTGCCGGGCGGCGGCGCCAGGCTGGCCAGCAGGGCGTCCGTGCCGGTGTGGACCAGCTCGTCGGCCGGCTGGTGCCGGGCCCGCCGCCGCCCGCGCTCGCCGTGGATGCCGACCCCGATCTCGATCTCGTCCGGCCCGAGCGACAGGATCGGCGACCGCCCCGGCGGCGAGCACGACCCGAGCGCGATCCCGAAACTGCGGGTCCGGCGGACCACCTCGGCGGCGACCTCGGCCACCGCGGCGATCGGCTCGCCGGCCTGCGCCGCCGCCCCGGCGATCTTCTCGACCAGGACGGTGGCCCCGGTGCCGCGGCGGCCGACGTCGTGCTGGACCGGGTCGATGCCGATGTCGTCGGAGATCACCACCCGCCGGACGTCGACCCCGCGGGCGGCGGCGAACTCGGCGGCGATCCCGAAGTTGATCAGATCGCCGGTGTAGTTCTTGACCAGCTGGACGACCCCGGCGCCGCCGTCCGCGGCGAGCGTCGCGGCCAGCGCCTGGTGCACGGTCGGCGAGGCGAACACCGGGCCGGGCGCGACCGCGTCGAGCATCCCGGCCCCGACGAAGCCGGCATGCAGCGGCTCGTGACCGGAACCACCACCGGACACCAGGCCGACCTTGCCGGGGCTCGGCACCCGGCGGCGGACGATGCGGTCCGCCGGCTCCCACACGACCAGGTCGCCGAACGCCAGCGCGTAGCCCTCCAGCGACTCGGTGACCGCGTCCGCCGGGTCGTTGATGAACTGCTTGGTGGCCGCCGGGTCCGGCTCGGCGCCCGGGCCGCCGGCCGCGGCCGGCGTGAACGCCGGGAGGTCCAGCGCGGCGCCCAGCCGGTTCGCGACGGCCGTGGCCAGCGTCGCCACGGCGACCGCGCCGGGGTCGACCTGCCCGATCGCCCGGGTGCCGGCGTAGGCGGCCCGGCCCCGGCGCGCCGGGTACCCGGCGGTCTGCGCGGCGCCGCGCTGCGCGGCCAGCGCCGCGGCCCGCGCGGCCGCCCGTGCGGCCTCCGGCGGCGCCGCGGCGGCGAGGGCGAGCACCGCGTCGGCGGCCGGGACCAGCGCGTCCAGCAGGGTCTTGTCGCCCGGCTTGGCGCCGCCGTACTCGCCCACGCCGGCCGCGGCCGCCCGCAGCGCCGCCCCGACGCTGGCCACGCTGAGCCCGGGCCGGACCGCATCGGCCGCGCGCAGCACCCCGACTGTCCACAGTGGACCGGAGCTGCCGCCGGTCACCCGGCTCAGCACCTGCGCGACGCCGGTGAGCAGGTCGGCCGGCGTGCCGCGGTCCAGTTCCGGCCAGGCGTCGAGCACGGCCGCGAAGCCGCGGTGCATGGTCGTGCCGAAGTCGCCGTCGCCGACCGCGGCGTCCAGCGCGTCCCAGGCGGCCCGCTGCTCCACCGCGGTGACCGCGACCAGCCGCACGATGTCCTCGAACCCGACCCCGGTCACGATCCGGTCCGCCCCTCGTCATCGGCGTCGGCTGGGCTGGGCCGGTCGACGGCCGGCACCGCGGTCAGCAGCAGCCGGGTGTAGTCGTGCCGGGGCGACCGGAACACCGCCTCGCTCGGCCCGGATTCCACGATCCGCCCGTGCCGCATGACGTACAGGTGGTCGGCGATCGACCGGACGACACCAAGGTCATGCGAGATGAACAGGACCGAGGTGCCGAACCGGTGCCGCAGGTCGGCGAGCGTGGCCAGGATCGCGGCCTGCACCGACACGTCCTGGCCGGACGTGATCTCGTCGCAGACGACCAACCGGGGCCGGGCGACGAAGGCGGCGGCGATGGCCACCCGCTGCCGCTGCCCGCCGCTGAGCTGCCCGGGGTAGCGGTCGAGCACAGCCGGGTCGAGCTGCACCGCGTCGAGCGTCTCGGCCAGCACCGCCCGACGGGCCGCCCGGTCGCCGGGGACGAACCGGGCGGCGACGTGCCGCAGGTGGTCCCCGACCCGCCGGCGCGGGTTCAGCGCGGTGCCCGGGTTCTGGAAGATCAGCTGGATCTGGTGCCGCTGCGCCTGGGTCCGCCGGCGCGGCGCGCTGGGCAGCGGGTCGCCGGCGAGCCGGATCTCGCCGGCGAGCGGTTCGAGCAGCCCGGCGACCGCCCGGCCGAGGGTGGACTTCCCGCTCCCGCTCTCGCCGACCAGAGCCGTCACCGAACCCGCCAGCACCCGCAGCGACGCCTCCGACACGGCGGTCCGCAGGCCGGCGTGGGTGCGGTAGCCGCAGGTCAGGTCGACCACGTCGAGCAGGGCGTCCCGGCCGGTCGCCGGGTCCACCCGCCGCCGCTCCGGGGTGGCGGCGAGCTCCAGTTCGTGGCCCCGCACACAGCGGACCAGCCGGACGCCGGGCACCCGATCCCGGGCCACCCGGTCGCCGGGCAACCGGTCCTCGGGCAACCGGTCGCCGGGCACCCGGTCGGCGGGATTGGCGGCCGGCCGGCCGGCGCTGGGCACCCGACCGGCAAGGGGCGGTTCGTCGAGGGTGGGCACCCGGTCGAGGCTGGGCACGCCGGCCAGGCAGACCTCGATGGCGTGGTCGCAGCGGGCGGCGAACCCGCACTGCCCGTCCACCACCCGGCCCGGCGGCACGCCGGGGATGCCCTCGGTGACGACGGCTGCCAGCGGCGACGGCACGGCGTTCAGCAGCGCCCGGGTGTACGGGTGCCGGGGCCGGGCGACCACGTCCGCGATCGGGCCCTGCTCCACGATCTCGCCGGCGTACATGACCGCGATGTCGTCGGCCGCCTCGGCCAGCAGGGCCAGATCGTGGCTGATGAACAGGACGGCCACCGCCCGGGCGTCGACCAGCTGGCGGAGCACGGCGGCCACCAGTTGCTGGCTGTTCACGTCCAGGCCGGTGGTCGGCTCGTCCAGCACGAGCACCGCCGGCTTCGGCGCCAGCGCCAGGGCCAGCGCGATGCGCTGCAACTGGCCGCCGGAGAACTCGTGCGGGTACCTGCGCAGCGCCAGCGCCGGCTCCGGGATGCGCACCGACGCCAGCAGCGCGACGGCGCGCTCGTCCGCGGCCCGGCGACCCAGCCCGGCGTTGATCCGCAACGTCTCCCGGAACTGGGCGCGGATCCGGAAGGTGGGGTGCAGCGCCCCGCCGATCTCCTGCGGTACGTAGCCGATCCGCCGGCCCCAGCGGCGCCGCAGCTCGGCCGGGCCGAGGGCGCACAGGTCGGCCCCGGCCAGCAGGCTGCGGCCGGCCACCCGGCGCAGCGTGGCATCGGTCCAGCCGATCGCCGCCAGCGCCGCGGTGGACTTCCCGCTGCCGCTCTCCCCGACCAGCCCGAGCACCCGGCCGGGCCGCAGGTCGAACCCGACGTCGCGGAGCACCCGCACGTCGCCGCCGGCCGACCGGTAGTCGACGGTCAGCCCGCTGACCGCGAGCGCCGCCCCGGTGACCGCGCCGGGTGACGTGGTCGCCGCACCGTGGTCGGCGTCCGGACCCGGCCCGGGACTCCAGGCGCGCTGTGTCATCGACTCGCTGGCAAGCTCGCTCATGACCGGCCCACCACGTCGACGGCCAACCGGTCCGCGACCCGGTCGGCGACCAGGCTGACGCCAACCGCGAACGCGGCGATGAGCAGCGCCGGCAGCAGCGCCGCCAGCGGGTTGGTGCGCAGCAGCAGGGTGTTCTCGGCCACCATCAGGCCCCAGTTCGGGGCCGGCGGGCGCACGCCGAGCCCGAGATAGTTCAGGGTGGCGATGAAGATGACCACGTTCGACAGCCGGGCCGCGAACTCCACCACCAGCTGGCCGGAGATGTTCGGTACGACGTCCCGCCAGAGGATCTGGGCCGCGCTGTCCCCGCGGGCGACCGACGCGGCCACGTAGTCCGAGGCGACCACGGCGGCCGTCGTGCCCCGTACCACCCGGACGATCCTGGGCACGAAGAACAGCGCCGTCACCGTCACCAGCACCACCGGGGACGAGCCGAACGCCGCGATGAAGACGATCGCCATCAGCAGCGGCGGGAGCGCGATGAGCACGTCGACCAGGCGGGACGTCGCGGCGTCCCGGCGGCCACCGGCGAAGCCGGCCCACATGCCGATCGAGGCGCCCAGGCCGAAGGCGAGCATGGTCGTCACGGTCGGGATCGTGACGACGCTCAGGCCCCCGTGCAGCACCCGGCTGAGGATGTCGCGGCCGAGCTGGTCGGTACCGAGCAGGTGGTCCGCGCCGGGTCGCAGCCGCGGCCGGCCGCTGATCGCGACCGGGTCGAACGGCGCGAACAGCGGCCCGAGCACCGCGACGCCGACCCCGGCCAGCAGCAGCGCCACCCCGACCGCCGCACCGACCGAGGACGCCGCCGGCGCCGCCAGCACCCGAACCCGCCGGCGCGGCCCGCTCGCGAGCTCGCTCATGGCCGGCTCCGCAGCCGCGGGTTGAGCAGGGTCACGGCGGCGTCCGCGGCGAGGTTGACGATGACCAGCAGCGCCGCGGTGACGACCGCGACCGCCTCGATCATCGGCAGGTCGTTGTCCCGGACGCCGCCGATGAGCAGCGTCCCGAGGCCCGGGTAGGCGAACAGGTTCTCCACCACGATGACCCCGCCGAGCAGGTAGATGGCGTTGAGCGCGACCACGTTCACCACCGCCGAGCTGGCCACCGGCAGCACGTGCCGCCAGGTCAGCCGGCGCTCGGAGTAGCCGCGCAGCCGGGCCGCGCGGACGAACGGCGCGCCGGCGGCCTCGATGACGCCCACCCGGGCGAACCGGAACACGTACGAGACGGCGGCCAGGCCGAGCGTCAGCGCGGGTAGCACCAGACCGGACGGCTGCCCCCGGTCGACCCGGTTGGACAGCACCGGGAGCACCCCGAGCCGCACCGCCAGCAGGTACACCAGCAGCAGGCCGAGGACGAACTCGGGCACCGAGCTCAACCCGACCGACAGGAAGTTGGCGGTGGTGTCGAAGACCCCGCCGGGCCGGCGGGCCGCCCGCACCGCGAGCGGGATGCCGATGACGAGGCTGAGCAGCACGGCCGCGACGGCGAGCAGCGCGGTCCGGCCGAGCCGGGGCCGCAGCTCGTCGGCGATCGGCTGCCGGGAGATGATCGAGACGCCGAAGTCCCCGCGGGCCATGCCGCCGGCCCACCGGCCGTACCGCTGGATCGCCGGATCGTCCAGGCCGTACTCCTGGCGGAAGGCCGCCCGCTGCGCGGCGGTCGACTCGTTGCCGAGCGCCGTGCGGGCCGGGTCGCGCGGCAGCACCTCCACCGCCAGGAACACCACGACGCTGGCCAGGGCGACCGTGAGCACCCCGGTCACCAGCTTCGCCGCGATCCGGCGGACCAGGCGGAACCGCCCGGCCCGGCCGGCCGGCACGAGGCTGGCCGGGTCAGGGTCGACCAGATCGAGGCCGGTCAGATCGAGGCTGGCCAGGTCGGGCCGGGCCGGGCCGGGGCTGACCCGGTCAGGGCTGGCCGGGTCGGGGCCGGCCAGGCCGGGGCCGGCCAGGCCAGGCCCGGGCGGGTCGGTCATCCGACCGTCGCCCGGTCGACTTCGAGGAAGTACACCGGGTTGGTCCGGACCCCCCGGACCTGGCCGCCCATCCCGGACAGGCGCGGGAAGTGGGCCGGGATGATGGTGCTGTCCCGCTCGGCGATCAGCCGTTGGGCGGTGGCGTACTGGGCGATCTGCTGGTCCAGGTCGGTCGTCTGGCTGGCGGCGTTGATGGCCCGGTCGATCTCGGCGTCGGCGCGCCTGGACTGGTGCCACTCACCCGAGCTGAGAAACACCAGCTTCATGATCTCGTCCGGCGGGCGGCGCAGGTAGGTGTTCGAGTAGTCGGGCTTCTTCAGCCAGGAGTTGTCCCAGTAGGTCGCGCCGGACTCGGGCGTGATCTCGAACCGGATCCCGGCTTCCCGCAACTGCTGCTGGGCGACCTGCAGGAACGCCATCGTCGCCGGCTCGTCGGACAGCCCGACGACCCGGGGCAGATCCAGCCCGTTCGGGAACCCGGCGGTGGCCAGCAACCGCTTCGCGGCGGCGACGTCCCGCTTCGGGGTGGGCAGCTGGCCGAACCACTTGTCCTGCGCGGCGATCGGGGTGTCGTAGCCGATCGTGCCGAAGCCGCCGAGGGCGTTGTCGATGATCTGCTGCCGGTCCAGCGCGAGCTTCACCGCCTGGACGACGGCCGGCTGGTCGAACGGGGCGACCGTGGAGTCGAGTGCCAGCGAGAGCCAGCGGGCGTTGGCCTGTTCCAGGATCGTGTAGCCGTCGGCCTGTTTGATGTCCTGTGCCGCGGCCAGGCTGATCTCGAACACCAGGTCGGCGTCGCCGGCGAGCAGCGACGAGACCCGGGAGGCGTCCTCGGCCACGTTCGAGATGACGACCCGGTCGAGGCTGACCTTGTTCCGCCAGTAGCCGGGGTTGCGCGCCGCCACGAACTCCCGACCGGCGGTCAGCGAGACGAACCGGAACGGACCGGTGCCGACCGGCTTGCCGAAGTCGGTGGTGTTCGCCTGGTAGATCCGGGCGAACCGGGTCGCCATCGCGTTCGGGAAGTAGACGTAGGCCTGCGCCAGGTCGAACCGGACGGTGCGGTCGTCCACCACCTTGATGCCGGCGGGCGCCAGGATGCCCTTCAGCTGGCCGGCCAGCGAGTTGCCGGAGCCGGCGTCCGGGTCGAGCGCCCGGGTGATCGAGAACGCGACGTCGGCCGGGGTCAGCGGTGCGCCGTCGTGGAACGTGACCCCGGTACGGAGCCGGAACGTCCAGCTCTTGCCGCCGGCCGCGGGCGTGAACGACTCGGCGAGGCGGGGCACCGGGAGCAGTTGCTCGTCCAGGTCGACCAGCGACTCGTAGATCAGCGGCGCCGCCAGGATCTGGAAGGCACGCTCCATCCGGAGCGGGTCGAGCGTGTCGTTCGGGCTCCCGTCGGACGCCAGGATCCGCAGCGTCCCACCCGGCCTGCCGGTCGGCGCGGCCGTGTCTCTGGCACCGGAGCTACAGGCGCCGAGGCCGAGCGCCACCGCGCCGCCGCCGGTCAGGTAGAGGAACCGGCGCCTGCTCCAAATCGACTCTGCCATCGCCGTCCGCCTCTCCCGTCCGCAGCCGCCCCGGGGGTAGGTGACCGTGGCGGCCAGTCTTCCGCTGCGGTCACCATCGGTCCATGAGGAGTTCGTTCTAGTGACCATCGCGAAATGAGATCGACGGCGCGGACGTCCGCTGCCGGCAAGAGCCGTCGCCTACCGATCTTGTCGATGCGGGACGGCGTGACTATCTTGAATCGAGATGGATCTTCGGCAGCTCGAATACCTGGTCACGGTCATCGACAGCGGCACGTTCACCCGCGCCGCGCACCGGCTGCACATCGCCCAGTCCGCGGTGTCCCACCACGTCGGCGCGCTCGAGCGGGAACTCGGCGTCAACCTGCTCAACCGGGCCCGGCCCACCGTCACGGCCACCCCCGCGGGGGAACTGCTGGCCGCCCGGGCCCGGCGGATCCTCGCCGAGGTCGTCGCCGCGCGGGACGAGGCGGTCAGCCTCCGCGGGCACACCGTCGGGCAGGTGACCTTCGGGGCGACCATCCCGGCCGCCACCCTGGACGTGCCCGGGATCATCGCCGAGTTCAGGGCGGCCTACCCCGGCGTACGCATCCGCCTGCGCGAGGGCACCGGCCCGGAGCTGGTCGACATGGTCCGCGACGACACGATCGACCTGGCGCTGGTGTCCATGGATCCGGACCGGCTGCCCACCGGCGTCGCCGGGGTCACCGTCGACATCGACGACCTCCGCGTCACCGGGCCGCCCGGCCACCCGCTCGAGCGCCTCACCTCCATACCGGCCGGTGAGCTCGACGGCGTCGACCTGATCAGCTTCCGCGAGGGGGCCGGGCTGCGCGCCGCCGCCGACCAGGTTCTCGCCGCCGCCGGCGCCACCCCCAACATCATCATCGAGTCCAACGAGATGCCCGTGCTGATCGGGCTCGTCGGGCACGGCCTGGGACTCGGCATCCTGCCGGTCGCCTTCATCGAGCAGAGCCCGTACCCGGTCTGGAGCCGGCCGCTCGACCCGCCGATCCGGCCGCCGCTGGTCCTGATCTGGCGCCGGCAGCGGCGCCGCCCGCCCGCCGCTGAGGCCTTCCTCAGCCACCTGGCCGCCCTCGCCGCACCGACCGAGCCCGCCCCACCGACCGAGCCCGCCCCACCGACCGGACCCGCCGCACGGACCGAGCCCGCCCCACCGACCGAGCCCGGCCCACCGACCGGACCCGGCCCACCCGACCCGTCCTGACCGACCGGCGGTACGGGACGCCGCCGCCCGTCGGGCCGCGCGATGCCGGCTACCCGGTACGGCTGCCCGGCCGCCGTCGGGCGGGCGGGCCCGGGATCGATCGGAGCAGCTACCGCAACGGCCCGCCGCGCCGGCCCGCGGCGGATCAGCCCACGGACGGTCAGGCAGACTGGCGGGCGTCCGCCGCCGTTCCCGTGGAGTGTGATCGTGGTCCGAGCCAAGCTGGTGCTGTGGGATATCGACCACACCCTGATCAACGCCGGCGGAGTCGGCGCGGAGATGTTCACCCAGGCGCTCGAACAGGTCATGGGCCGGCCCAGCCGGATGCTGGCCAACATGGCCGGCCGCACCGACACGGTCATCCTCGCCGACACCCTCGAACTGCACGGCCTGACCCCGTCAGCCGAACTGTTCGACCGCTTCGCCGCCGCGCTGGCCGCCAACTACACGCCGTACCAGCGGGACCGGCTACGCACCCACGGCCACGTCCTTCCCGGCGCCGCCGAGGCGCTCGCCGCGCTCGCCGCCCGGCCGGACGTCGTACAGTCCACGCTGACCGGAAACGTCAAGCCGGTAGCCATCATCAAGCTGGCGACATTCGGCCTCGATCAGTGGATCGACTTCGACGCCGGCGCGTACGGCTCGGAGGCCTCCGCCCGCGCCGACCTCGTCCCGCTCGCCCGCGGCCGCGCCGCCGCCCGGTACGGCACCAGCTTCGCCGGCACCGCCACGATCCTGATCGGCGACACACCCGCCGACGTCGAAGCCGCCCTCGCGAACGGCGCGGCCATCATCGCCGTCGCCACCGGCGGCAGCACCCCCGCCGACCTGAAGGCGGCCGGCGCCGAGATCGTCCTGCCGGACCTGGAGCGAACCACCGAACTGCTGGCCGCCATCTCCCAACTACCGACCTGAACCCGCCCCGGCGGCCGCCGACCGGGCCGGTCACGATCCGCCGGGAAACCGATCCTGGATGTGGCGGGGGGACCACGGCGATACCCGGCCGCCACTCTCACCCGATCGGCGCCTTCACTACCGGCTCGACGAGCCGATGGGGTCTTCGAAACCCCGGATCGACCTGGACCTGCCAGCGCCTGGGGCGCTGCCGGCATCGTCCTGATCCGCGGGAGGGTGGCCGTCGCGTCCGCACCTGGCGGACGCCGGTCACCAGGCCACGCCCCCGGGCTCGACTCCCGGAGGTACCGGATGCCCGGACGCAGCCCAAGATCCGCCCATCGACGAGCCGCCGTGGCGCTCGGCCTGGCCGCCGCCGTGGTCGGCGCGCTCGCCGTCGCCGGATCGGCCGTGGCCGCGCCGGTGCCGGCCGCGCCGGTGACCGGCCAGGTCCGTATCGCCGCCGGCGCCGAAGCCGTCGCCGGGAGCTACCTCGTCGGGTTGACGGCCGGCGCGGCCACTGCCGGCCCCGACCCGGTCGGCCGGGCCGCCGGTGCGTTGGCGGGCCGGTACGGCGGCGTGCTGCGGTACACGTACCGCAGCACGGTGCGCGGGTTCGCGGCGCGGATGTCCGCCGCGGCGGCCCGGCGGCTGGCCGCCGACCCGTCCGTCGCCTGGGTCGAGCAGGACTCCGCGGTGCACCTGGACACCACGCAGAACGGGGCGACCTGGGGCCTGGACCGGATCGACCAGCGCACCCAGCCGCTGTCCGGCAGCTACCGCTATGACACGACGGCCGCGAACGTGCACGCCTACATCATCGACACCGGGATCCGCACCACGCACGCCGACTTCGGTGGCCGGGCCCGGGTCGGCACCGACACGGTCGGCGACTGGCGGAACGGGCAGGACTGCAACGGGCACGGCACGCACGTCGCCGGCACCGTCGGCGGCGCGACCTTCGGCGTGGCCAAGGGCGTCTCGCTGGTCGCGGTGCGGGTGCTCGACTGCGCCGGCAGCGGCACCACTGCCGGCGTGATCGCCGGCGTCGACTGGGTCACCGCGCACCGGATCAGCCCGGCGGTGGCGAACGTCAGCATCGGCGGCAGTGCCTCGATCGCGCTGGACCAGGCGGTGCGCAGCTCCATCGCCGCCGGGGTGACCTACGCGATCGCGGCCGGCAACAGCAACGCGGACGCGTGCAACTCGTCACCGTCCCGCACCGCCGAGGCGATCACCGTCGGCGCCACCGACCGCACCGACAGCCGGGCGTCGTTCTCGAACTTCGGCAGCTGCCTGGACCTCTTCGCCCCGGGCGTGAGCATCACCTCGGACTGGGCCAGCGGCAACACCGCGACCAACACGATCAGCGGCACCTCGATGGCCGCCCCGCACGTGGCCGGTGCGGCCGCGCTCTACCTGGCCACCCACCCGGGCGCGTCGCCGGCGACGGTGCGCAACGCGCTGGTCGGCGCCGGCACCGCCGACCGGGTGCTCAACCGGGCCGCCGGCTCGCCGAACGTGCTGCTGTGCACCAGCCCGGCCGGCGGGCTGCCGCCGCCCGGCGCCGACCCGTTCTTCGAGAACGCGACCGACGTGGACATCCCGGACAGCGGCCCCGCGGTCGAGTCGCCGATCACGGTGACCGGCATGACCGGCTACGCGCCGGCGGACCTGCAGGTGGCCGTCGACATCAAGCACACCTCCCGCGGTGACCTGGTGGTCAGCCTGGTCACCCCGGACGGTACGACGATCCGGTTGAAGAGCTCGAACGTCTCCGACGGCGCCAACAACGTGATCATGACGTTCCCGGTGAACGCCGCCGCGGAGCTGGCCAACGGCACCTGGCAGCTGCGGGTGCAGGACCTGTTCGCCATCGACACCGGCTTCATCGACCACTGGAGCCTGCAGCTCTGAGCCCGGTGACCGCCGGTTCCGAGCCCGGCGAAAGGTCCACCCGTTGGCGGGGATGTCCTGAGCCGTAGCCGGGTGGCAGGGTGTTGGCACTGGCCCGATGAGGGGAGCCATCGTGGCGCGGAAGTTGGCTGTCGTGGCGGCGGTAGTGGCGCTGGCGTTCGGGGCGGCGGTGGCCTCGGCCGGCCCGGCCGCGGCGGCGACCTGCAGCGCCAGTTCCTCCGGGCCGGTGACGGGCGGTCAGAGCGTGACGTTGTTCTGCTCGGACGTGGGCTTCGTCCGGGGCTACGGCTCGGACCTCACCGCGGCCAACCAGGAAGCGCTGCTCCTGCACCAGTTCTTCGCCAGTTCCGGCGACGACTGCTCGGGATCGTCCGTCGCGACCGCCACCGGCGGCTTCCAGGTAACGCTTTTCTGCTCCGTGGAAGCCTTCGTCACGGGGTACGGCAGCACCCTGACCGACGCGGCCGGCGAGGCACGGCAGCTGGCCATGCTGTCCCGTGACTGCAGCGGATCGTCGGTGGCGCGGGTATCCGGTGGTTTCGACGTGGCGATCTTCTGCAGCACCACCGGCTTCATCCACGGGCGCGGCAGCAGCCTCACCGGCGCCGCGCAGAACGCCCGCCTTGCCGTCGGGGGCTGACCGCCGGCCGGTCTGCGGCGGTCCGCCGTAGCACCGGGTCGGCGCGCGCGGCGGTCGGCGGCACGGCCCGGCCCGGGCTACCGCGGTGCCGCCGTGCTGTTCCGGACGACCAGGTGGGTGGGTACCAGCGAGGTGCCCGCCGCCGCGGCTCCGCCGTGGATCTGCCGCAGCACCTGGGCCACGCAGCGGCGGCCGACCTCGGCGAAGTCCTGGTGCACGGTGGTCAGCGGCGGGATGTAGGACGCCGCGTCGGGGATGTCGTCGAAGCCGACCACGCTGACGTCCGCCGGGACCGCCCGGCCCCGCTCGTGCGAACGCGCGCAGCAGGCCGAGGGCCATCTGGTCGTTGGCGGCGAACACGGCCGTGCAGTCCGGCTCGTCGGCCAGCTCGAGCCCGGCCCGGTAGCCGGACTCGGCCGACCAGTCGCCCCGGCGCAGCGGCGGGATCGGCCGCCTGGCCCGGCGCAGCGTGGCGCGCCAGGCCGCGGTGCGGCGCTCGCTGGCGAACGACTCGGCCGGCCCGGCGACGTGCCAGACGGTGCGGTGGCCGAGGTCGAGCAGGTGCCGGACGGCCTGGCGGGCGCCGTCGGCCTGGTCGGTGTCGACGACGGTGTAGCGGTCGCCGGCGTCGGAGTCGACGACCACCACCTGGACGCCGCGGCGGCAGGGTGACGGTCGCCGCGTCGAGCAGGTGCACCTCCATGATGACGATGACGGCGTCGACGGCGAGCTCGCCGAGCCGGGTGAAGGCGCCGCGCACGCTCGTCCTGGGTCGGGACGGCGACCGGGATCAGCGTGATCGCGTAGCCCTCGCCGGGCGGCGCGAGGTGGCGATCGCCTCGAGGGTGCGGCATGTTGCCGGTGGTGGACGAGGGTGAACAGGATGACGCCGATGGTGCGGAACTCGCCGCGCTTGAGCGCCCGGGCCGCGCTGTTGGGCCGGTAGCCGAGCTGCCGCATGGCGGCCAGAACCTGCTCGCCGGGTGCTGCTCGACGACGCCGGCGTAGCCGTTGGACACCCGGGAGACGGTCTGCGGCGAGACGCCGGCGAGGCGCGCGACGTCGGCCATCGAGGCGCGGCGCTGGCGGGCGGCGCCGCTGTGCGTGGACGCGGTCGACCCCCCGGCCGGCCGGCGCCCCGCCACCCCGTCTGCCGTCTCTGCACCCATCGGCGCTCACGATATCCCGACCGCCGGGCCGATCCGGGCGCTTCGGGCCGGCCGCCCGGGCCGGATCTGTTGACGTCCCCCAGGGCCGGTGCCACTATCTCGGCACGCGATGTTTACGTAAACATCATGGTGCCGGACAGCCGCGACGGGGCACCGCCGTGCTGGTCGACAGGCGAGGGCGAACAGATGACGGTGCCGGCTCAACCCGTGGTCGTCCCAGCCGTCAGCGCGGCGCGCAGCCGGCGGCGGGGGCGGCGGTCGTGGGTGGGCTGGGGCTTCCTGGCCCGTTCATGGCGGTCTTCGCCCTGGTCTTCCTGGCCCCGATCGCCTACTCGATCTACCTCAGCCTGTTCCGCGACCAGCTCATCGGCGGCACCGACGTTCGTCGGCCTGGACAACTACCAGCAGGCGCTGACGGACCCGCAGTTCTGGGCGGCGCTGGGCCGGGTCTCGCTCTTCCTGGTCGTCCAGGTGCCGATCATGCTGTGCTCGCGCTGCTGGTCGCGCTCGCCCTGGACAGCGGGCGGCTCTACGGCACGGCCTTCTTCCGGATCTCGATCTTCCTGCCGTACGCGGTGCCGGCCGTGGTCGCCACGCTGATGTGGGGCTTCATGTACGGCACCCGCTTCGGCCTGGTCGGCAACATCAACGACGCCTTCGGCGTCACGCTGCCCGACCCGCTGTCGCCGGACCTGGTGCTCGCGTCCATCGGCAACATCGTCACCTGGGAGTTCGTCGGCTACAACATGCTGATCTTCTACTCGGCGCTGCGGGTGGTGCCGAGCTCGCTGTACGAGGCGGCCGAGATCGACGGCGCCGGCCAGCTGCGGGTCATCACCGCGATCAAGCTGCCCGGCGATCCGCGGCGCGCTGGTCATCGCGACGATCTTCTCGATCATCGGCAGCTTCCAGCTGTTCAACGAGCCGAGCATCCTGCAGAAGCTGGCGCCGCAACGCGATCACCACGTACTACACCCCGAACATGTACGCCTACTCGCTGTCCTTCTCCGGCCAGCAGTACAACTACTCCGCCACCGTCGCCATCATCATGGGCCTGATCACGATGGTCATCGCCTACGCCGTGCAGCTGCGCGGCATGCGCAAGGGAGCGTGAGCCGATGACGGACGCCCCGTCACCACCGCCTCCCGGCCGCACCGCCGACCGCCGGCCGCCAAGCGCGCCCCGCCTGCGCACGCCGCGCAAGCACGTGCCCGGGCGCCCCAGGCGCAGCCTGCTGCTGACCGTGCTCACCGGGCTGGTCCTGCTCTACAGCCTGGTGCCGCTGGTCTGGCTGGTCATCAACGCCACCAAGACGCAGGAGGGCCTGTTCGACTCGTTCGGGCTGTGGTTCAGCCGGCGACTTCGCGCTGTGGGACAACATCCGCCAGCACGCTCACCTACGACGACGGCGTCTTCGTCCGCTGGCTGCTCAACACCCTGCTGTACGTCGTGGTCGGCGCCGGCGGCGCGACCGCTGCTGGCGGTGCTCGGCGGCTACGCGCTGGCCAAGTTCGACTTCCCCGGCAAGCGGGCGGTGTTCGCCGTGGTCATCGGCGCCGTCGCGGTGCCCGGCACCGCGCTGGCGGTGCCGACCTTCCTGATGTTCAGCAAGATGGGGCTGACCAACACCCCGTGGGCGGTGATCATCCCGTCGCTCATCTCGCCGTTCGGTCTCTATCTGATGTGGACATTCGCCGCCGAGGCGATCCCCGACCGAACTGCTCGAGGCCGCGCGGATCGACGGCGCCGGCGAGTTCCGCACGTTCTTCCGGATCGTCCTGCCGCTGCTGGCGCCGGGCATCGTGACCGTGCTGCTGTTCACCATGGTCGCGACCTGGAACAACTACTTCCTGCCGCTGATCATGCTCAAGGACCCGGACTGGTACCCGCTGACCCTGGGCCTGAACGCGTGGAACGACCAGGCCGCAGACGGCCGGCGGGCGAGGCGTCTTCAACCTGGTGATCACCGGCTCGCTGCTGACCATCCTGCCGCTGATCGCCGCCTTCCTGCTGCTGCAGCGGTACTGGCAGTCCGGCCTCGCCGCCGGCAGCGTCAAGGAGTGAGCGCCGGAGCCCGTCAGGCAGCGCCGACACCGCCTCCAGCCCGCGTCTGCGCGCAGCGCCGCGAACCAGCACATCGGCGCGGTGCCCGACCACCCGAACGAAGTCGGAACGCACGTCCCGATGACGCATGAGACCACCCGCCGCCTGACTGCGCGGCGCTCGCCGCTGCGTCTCGCGCGCCTCGCCCTGGCGCTGACCGCCTGCGGCGGCTCCGACGACGAGCTCCGGCACACGACAGCCCGGTCTCCGCCGACGACGTCGCAGGCCGCGCTGACGAAGGGCGGCACGATCACGGTGTGGGCCTGGGAGCCGACGCTGAAGCAGGTCGTCACCGACTTCCAGGCCAAGTACCCGAAGGTCAAGGTCAAGCTGGTCAACGCGGGCACCGGCAACGACCAGTACACGGCACTGCAGAACGCGATCAGCGGCCGGCTCCGGCGTCCCCGACGTCGCGCAGGTCGAGTACTACGCGCTGCCGCAGTTCGCGCTGGCCAAGTCGGCTGACCGACCTGCGCCCGTTCGGCGCCGGCGAGCCTGGACGGCACGTTCACCCCCGGCCCGTGGAACGTCGGTGCACGCCGGGGACGGCGTCTACGGCCTGCCGATGGACTCCGGCCCGATGGCGCTGTTCTACAACAAGGAGGTCTTCGACAAGTACAAGATCGCGGTGCCGACCACCTGGGACGAGTACGTCGACGGCGGCCACGAAGCTGCACGCGGCCGACCCGAAGGCCTACATCACCAACGACACCGGCGACGCGGGCTTCACCACCAGCATGATCTGGCAGGCCGGCGGCAAGCCGTACAAGGTGGACGGCACGAAGGTGACGGTCGAACTTCGCCGACGCCGGCACCGACGAAGTTCACCGACGCTCTGGCAGAAGCTGATCGACGAGAAGCTGCGTCGCGCCGATCGCCTCCTGGAGCGACGAGTGGTACAAGGGCCTGGGCGACGGCACCATCGCCACGCTGGTCATCGGCGCCTGGATGCCGGCCAACCTGGAGTCCGGCGTGACCGACCGGCGTCCGGCAAGTGGCGGGTCGCCGCCATGCCGCAGTGGGACGCCGGGGCGACAAGGTGACCGCCGAGAACGGCGGCAGCTCGCTCGCCGTGCCGGCCGCCAGCCAAGAACAAGGCGCTGGCCTACGCGTTCGCTCGAGTACGCCGACGACCGGCGACGGCGTGCAGACCCGCATCGACGACGGCGCCTTCCCGGCCACCACCGCCGACCTGAGCTCACCGGCGTTCCTGGACAAGGAGTTCCCGTACTTCGGCGGCCAGAAGGTCAACGAGATCTTCGCCGAGTCGGCCAAGGACGTCGCGCCCGGCTGGTCCTACCTGCCCGTTCCAGGTCTACGCGAACAGCATCTTCAACGACACCGTCGGCAAGGCGTACGTGTCCGGCACGCACGCTGCCGGACGGCCTGAAGACCTGGCAGGACGAGCTGGTGAAGTACGGCAACGATCAGGGCTTCACAGTCAACTAGCCGGGCCGACCCGTAGGAGTGCAGATGGCACGTCCCCGCACCGGCCGCTGGTTGCGCTGGCCGGCCGGACGCCTCGCGTTCGGCGCCGACTACAACCCGGAGCAGTGGCCCCGTGAGGTGTGGGACGACGACGTGCGGCTGATGCGCGAGGCCGGCGTCAACATCGTCTCGCTCGCCATCTTCTCCTGGGCCCGGCTGCAGCCGGCCGAGGGCCAGTGGGACTTCGACTGGCTGGACGAGGTCATGGACCTGCTGCACGCCGACGGCATCGGGGTCGACCTCGGCCACCGCCACCGCCTCGCCGCCGCCCTGGCTGACCACCAAGCACCCGGAGATCCTGCCGGTGACCCGCACCGGGCGAGACGGTGTGGCCGGGCGCCCGGCAGCACTGGCGACCCACCTCGCCGGTCTTCCGGGCGCACGCGCTGCGCCTGGTGACGCGAGCTGGCCGCAGCGCTACGCGGACCACCCGGCCCTGGTGGCCTGGCACGTCTCCAACGAGCTGGGCTGCCACAACGTCTACGACTACTCCGACGACGCCGCGCGCGCCTTCCGGGCCTGGCTGCGCGCGCCGGTACGGCACCGCTCGACGGCGCTGAACGACGGCCTGGGGCACGGCCTTCTGGTCGCAGCGCTACGGCGACTGGGACGCAGATCCTGCCGCCCCGGCTGGCGGCCTCGCACCCCAACCCGACCCAGCAGCTGGACTTCAAGCGCTTCTCCTCGGACGCGCTGAAGGACCACCTGCGCGCGGAGCGCGACGTGCTGCGCGCGCTCACCCCGGACGTACCGGTCACCACGAACTTCATGGTCATGGGCGAGACCAGACGGCATGGACTACGCCGACTGGGCGGACGAGGTGGACTTCGTCTCCAACGACCACTACACCACTCCCGGCCCGCAGCAGCTGGACGAGCTGTCGTTCTCGGCCAACCTCACCGGCAACCTGGCCGGCGGCCAGCCCTGGTTCCTGATGGAGCACTCGACCAGCGCGGTGAACTGGCAGCCGGTCAACGTCGCCAAGAAGCCGGGCGAGCTGGCCCGGGACTCGCTGACCCACGTGGCGCACGGCGCCGACGCGGTCTGCTTCTTCCAGTGGCGGCAGTCGGCGCGCCGGCGCGGAGAAGTACCACTCGGCGATGGTGCCGCACGCCGGCGCCGGACAGCGCGGTGCTTCCGCGCGGTGGTCGACGCTCGGACAGACGCTCGGCCGCTGGCGCCGGTCGCCGGGTCGGTGCGGCAGCCGGCCCGGGCCGCGATCGTCGTTCGACTGGGACTCCTGGTGGGCCAGCGAGCAGGACTCGCACCCCACCGACGCAGCTGCGCTACCGCGCAGGAGGCGCTGGACTGGTACTCGGCGTTCCTCGCCCTCGGCGTCCGGGCCGACGTGGTGCCGACCGGGACGGCGCTGGCCGGCTACGACCTGGTGATCGCCCCGGTGCTGCACGTCGTGCCCGCCGACCTGGCGAAGGAGCTCACCGGCTACGTCGCCGGCGGCGGGCACCTGGTGACCACCTACTTCTCCGGCATCGTGGACGAGAACGACCACGTCTGGCTCGGCGGCTACCCGGGCGCGCTGCGCGATCTGCTGGGCATCCGGATCGAGGAGTTCGCCCCGCTGCTCGACGGCGAGACGGTCGAGCTCGACAACGGCGGCACCGGCACGGTCTGGACCGACCGGATCGACGTGGTCGACCCGACGACGTCGAGGTGCTCGCCCGGTACCGGACCGGCGACCAGGCCGGCCGGCCGGCGATCACCCGGCGCCCGTTCGGAGCCGGCTCGGCCGGGTACGTGTCCACCCGGCTCGGAGCGGCCGGGCTGACGCCGGTGCTGGCCCGGCTGGCCGACGCGGCCGGCATCAGCGGTGATCTGCCGCCGGACACCCGCGGCCGGGTGGAGCTGGCCGTGCGCTCGGGCCCGGCCGGCGAGTTCTGGTTCCTGATCAACCGGACCGCCGAGGAGGTGCGGGTGGCCGGCGTCGACGGCGCCCTGCTGCTGGGCCGCCGGGCCGGCGGCGACGGCGCACCCGTGCTGCTCGAACCGCGCGGCGTCGCGGTCGTGCACCGGTAGTCCCGCCCTGCCGCATCCGTACCGCCGACGGGTGGGTTGACGGTCCTGCGGCCCGGTGCCACCATCGAGCCACCGCGGCGGTGTTTACGTAACCATTGGCGAAGGGAATTCCGCCGTGTCTCGCCGTCGCAGCCGTCCCGAGCGTCCCCGCACCGCCGTCCTGGCCGCGGCCGCTGTCGCTGTGCTCGCCGCCGCGATGGCCGCCGCCGTGGGGGTGGGTGCGCCGAGCGCCGCCGCGGCCACGAACACCAGCCAGTTCCGGGGCGTCAACTGGGCCGACCCGCGGGACAACTACGCCGACAACCCGGTCGTCCCCTCTGGACTGTCCACTTCGGACAGCTATGCGACCGTGGCGGCCAAGGCCAACGCGGTGATCGCCGGGTTCCAGGCGAACCTGGGCGCGAACACGGTGCGGCTGCCGGTGAACCCGTACAGCGTCAACGGCCCGTTCTGGAGTGCCTACACTGGCGCGATCGACGCGGCCAGCGGCAAGGGGTTCAACGTCATCCTCAGCTACTGGGAAGGCACCGCGCACAAGGACGGCCTGATCGACGACAGCACCGCGTACTGGGCGATGTGGCAGACCATCACGGCGAAGTACGCCGGCAACGCCAGGGTGTACTTCGAGCCGATGAACGAGCCGTTCGGCTACAGCGCGGGCGCCTGGGCGAACCTGGCCGCGCAGTGGATCGGCACCTACCCGGCCGTCCCGAAGAGCCGGATCTTCGTCAGCGGCAGCGGCTTCAACGACAACGTCACCGGCGTCTGCGCGGACAGCCGGCTGGCCGGAACCTTCCTCTCGCTGCACCACTACGGGTTCTGGAACACCAGCCAGACCAGCTACGCCGGCTGGGTGGGCGACCTGCGCAACCGGCTCGGCTCGTGCGCCGCCCGGACCGTGGTCGACGAGTGGGGCGCTCCGCAGACCACCGGCCTGAACTACAACGGCCCGATCAGTGGCAACTACTTCATCGCCTACCTGCAGGCCGACACCGACACCTTCCGGGCGCTCGGCATGGGCTCGGTCTACTGGCCCGGCCTGCGCACCGGCGACACGTACAGCATGGAAACCCTGCGCGGCAGCGGCACCAGCCTGACCCTGACCGACAACAACGCGACCGGCGTCAGCCGGCTCCGGTGGGCCTGGGGCCTCGGCAGCGGCAGCGCCGCCGTGGTCCGCGGGGCGGGGTCGGGCCGGTGCCTGGACGTGCCGGGCGGGTCCGGCACGAACGGCACCCAGCTCGACATCTGGGACTGCAACGGCGGCAGCAACCAGGCCTGGCTGTACACCCCGGCGAAGACCCTCGTCGTCTACGGGAACAGGTGCCTCGATGTCATCGGCGCCAGCACCGCCGCCGGCACCCGGGTGGGGATCTGGGACTGCACCGGCGCCCCGAACCAGCAGTGGAACATCAACGGCAACGGCACGATCACCAGCGCGCAGACCGGGCTCTGCCTGGACGTGGTCGGCGCCGGCACCGGCTCCGGCGCGCCGGTCGAGGTGTTCACCTGCAACGGCGGCGCCAACCAGCAGTGGTCCCGCTCCTGACCCGCACCCGACGACGGCTGCCCGAGCCGGCCGGCTGACCGCCCGGCGCCCCGGCGGCCGCCCGGACGCCGGCCGGTTGCGCGCCCGGATCGCGCATCGGAAATGCGCGGGTGAGCGGGTTCCGCGCGCCGGCAACTAGGTTTGCCGGATGGCAGCAGCAGCCGCGGAGCCGCCGATCGACGTACTGGTGGTCGGCGACGCCAACCCGGATCTGCTGCTGCGCGGCGACGTGGTGCCCCGGTTCGGGCAGGTCGAACAGCTGCTGGATGCCGCCGATCTCGTGCTCGGCGGCTCCGCGGCGATCACCGCCGCCGGCTGTGCCCGGCTGGGGCTGCGCACCGCGCTGGTGGCCGCGGTCGGCGCCGACCGGTTCGGTGACCTGGTGCTGGCCGCGCTGGCCGAGCGCGGTGTGGACACCGCGGCGGTGGGCCGGGACGCGGACCGGCCGACCGGGCTGTCGGTGCTGCTGTGCGTGCCGGCCGACCGGGCGATCCTGACCCTGCCCGGCGCGATCCCCACCCTCGACGCGGCGGCGGTGCCCGACCCGCTGCTGGCCCGGGCCCGGCACCTGCACGTGGCGTCCTACTTCCTGCTGCCCCGGCTGGCCGCCGGCCTGGCCGGGCTGCTGCGGCGGGCCCGGGCGGCCGGCTGCACCACCTCGCTGGACACCAACTGGGACCCGGCCGGGCGCTGGGCCGGGGTCGCGGAGCTGCTCCCGCTGATCGACGTGTTCCTGCCCAACCGGGCCGAACTGGTCGCCGTGGCCGGGCTGGACGGCGGGTCGACCGGCGACCCGGACGACGCCGCGGTCGCGGTGGCCGCCACCTGGGTACGGGCGGCCGGACCGCTGCTGGCGGTCAAGGCGGGCGCCGCCGGCGCGCTGGGCTGGGACGCGGACAGCCAGCTCACCGCACCGGCGCCGGCCGTGGACGTGGCGGACCCGGTCGGCGCCGGGGACAGCTTCGTCGCCGGCTTCCTGGCCGGCTGGCTGCGCGGGCTGCCGTTCGACCGCTGCCTGCGCTGGGCCGCCACCGCCGGCGCGCTGTCCACCCGCGCCGCCGGCGGCACCGCGGCCCAGGCCACCGCCGCCGACCTGGAGCCGGTGCGGTGATCCTGGTCGTCGCGCCGAGCCCGTCGGTGGACGTCACCTACCTGCTGGACCGGTTCGAGCCGCACGCGATCCACCGGCCGCGCCAGGTGGTGCGGGTGCCCGGTGGCAAGGCGCTGAACGCGGCCCGGGTCGCGGCGGCACTGGGCGCGCCGATCCGGGTGGTGGCCGTGCTCGGCGGCCCGACCGGCGAGTGGATCGGCGCGCAGCTGCGCCGGCTCGGCATCCCGGTGCATTCGGTGCCCGTCGCGCTGCCCACCCGCAGCTGCGTCTCGATCGCCCACGACGGCGGGCTGACCGAGGTGTACGAGCCGGCCACGCCGGTCACGGCGGCCGAGTGGGCCGCGCTGCTGGCCGCCACCACGGCCGCGGCCGGGCCCGGCTGGACCGTGGTCTCCGGCTCGCTGCCAGCCGGCGCCCCGCCGGACGGTGCCGCGCGGCTGGTCGCCGCCGCCCGGGCCGGCGGCGGCCGGATCTGCGTGGACACCTCCGGGCCCGCGCTGGCCGCGGCCCTGGCGGCCGGTCCGGACCTGGTCAAGGTCAACGCGACCGAGGCGGCCGACCTGCTGCGGCTGCCCGCCGACACGGGCCCGGCCGAGCTGGCCCGGCGCCTGCACGAGCGGGCCGGCGGCGCCGGCACCGCCGTCGTCACCGCCGGCGTCCGCGGCGCCGCCGCCTGGACAACCGCCCCAGGCCAACCGGCCGGGCCGCCGATGGCCGCCGCGGACCGGCCCCCGGCGACCGTCGGCCCGGCCGGACCCGCAACTGCCGGACCCGCGGCAGGTGGGCCCGCGGCAGGCGGGCCCGCAACTGCCGGACCCGCGGCAGGTGGGCCCGCGGCAGGTGGGCCCGCAACTGCCGGACCCGCGGCGGGTGGGGAGCCGGCGAGGTCCGCGGCGGCCGGGTACCCGGTGACGGTCGGGCCGCCGGCCGAACCGGGGCCTTACCCGGTCGGCTCCGGAGACGCGTTCCTGGCCGGGCTGGTGGTCGCCCTGGACGGCGGGGCCGACCTGCGCGGCGCGCTGCACGCGGGCACCGCCGCGGCGGCGGCGAACGCGGCCGTGCCGGGCGCCGGCGAGCTACCGGCCGACCGCACCGCACCCGGCTGAGGCAGCCGGCCGGCGCCGCCGCAACCGGGTCAGCCCTTCAGCCCGCTGAAGGTCATCGTCGCCACGAACTGCCGCTGCAGCAGCAGGAAGGCGACGATCAGCGGCATGGTGGCGACCACGTTCCCGCTCATCAGCAGCGACCACTGGGTGTGCCGGGTGCCCTGGAAGGTGGCCAGACCGAGCTGGATCGTGTACGAGCGCTGGTCGCTGATCGCGATCAGCGGCCAGATCAGGTCGTTCCAGGAGCCGAGCAGCGTGAAGATCGTCAGCGTGGCGAGCGCGGGTTTGGCCAGCGGCAGGATCACCCGCCAGAACACGCCGAACGTGCCGCAGCCGTCGATGCGCGCGGCGTCCTCCAGCTCGGCCGGCAGCGACAGGAAGAACTGCCGCATCAGGAAGATCCCGAACGCCGACGCCAGCCACGGTACGAACGCGGCGGCGATCGTGTCGATGAGCCCGAGCCGGCTGAACAGGATGTACGTCGGCACCATCAGCAGCTGGATCGGGATCATCACGGTCGCGATCACGATCACGAAGCCCACGTTCCGGCCGAGGAACCGGAGCCGGGCGAAGCCGTACCCGGCCAGCGAACAGAGGATCAGGTGCGCGGTCACCGAGACCAGCGCCACGATGATCGTATTCAGCAGCCAGCGCAGCGCGGGCGCCTGGGTGAACAGCTTCGTGTAGCCGGTCAGGTGCAGCGCGGACGGGATGAACCGGGGCGGGAACTTGTTGATCTCAGCGTCGTCCATAAAGGACGTGAGCACCATCTGCACCAGCGGCAGCGTGAACAGCAGCGCGACCGGCATCAACAGCAGGTGCCAGGGGCTGAACGGCAGCCGGCGCCGCCGGCCGGCCCGCCGGGCTCCGGCCCGGCCCGGGTCCGCCGCCATCAGAACGCCTCGATCCGGGCCCGCCGGGCGTACCCGAGCAGGCCGAGCGTGATCACCAGCGTGACCCCGAACAGTCCATATGCGACAGTCGACGCGTAGCCGAACTTGGCGACCTGGAAGGCCTGCGCGTACACGTAGTAGACGATCGTCTGGGTCGCGCCCAGCGGGCCGCCCTTCGTGGTGGTGAACACCAGGTCGAAGAGCTGCAGCGCGGTGATCGTCTGCCAGACCGTGGTGAACACGGTGACCGGGGCGAGGTGCGGCACGGTCACGTACCGGAAGACGTGCCGGCGCCTGGCGCCGTCCACCAGCGCGGCCTCGACGACGTCGGGCGGGATGTCCTGCAGCGCGGCCAGGAAGATCACCACGGTGAAGCCGAGCTCGCCCCAGAGCGCGATCACGCAGAGCATGACCAGCGCCTCGGACCGGCCCTCCAGGAACTGCTGCTCCGGCAAGTGTACGGCCCGCAGGCCTGCGTTCGCGATGCCGAACTGCGGGTTGAACACGAAGTTGGCCAGGATGCCGGTGGCCGCCGCGGAGGCAACGTACGGGACGAAGATGCAGGTGCGGTAGAAGCCGGTGAGCCGGATCCGCTGGTTGAGCGCGATCGCGAGCAGCAGCCCGAGCAGCACCGAACCGGGTACGAACAGCGCGGTGAACACGATCGTGTGGCGGACCGCGGCGCGCAGGTCGGGGTCGGCGACCAGGGTGCGGTAGTTGCGCCAGCCGACGTCCCTGGGTCGGGAGATGCCGTTCCAGCGCTGCCGGGAGATGAGGAACGCCCATACCGCCGGGAAGATCGACAGCCCCACCACGAGCACGGTGGCCGGCCCGACGAACGCCCAGCCGGTCAGCGACCGGCCGAGCACCCGGCGGGCCACCGGCCGCCGGCGCGCGACCTGCGGCGGCGCGACCCGGCCGGCCATCAGCAGCCGCGGCGCCGCCCGCCGCCGCGCGGGCGCCGCCGTGGATCCGGCCGGCCGGGTGGGGGCCGCGCTCACTGCTCTCCCGGTTCGCTTCGCTGCGCGCCCTGTGCGACGTCTTCCCTCGGCACCGCGCAGCGACTTCGTCGG
Organism: uncultured Actinomycetota bacterium; assembly: GCA_963714145.1. Lineage (GTDB taxonomy): Bacteria > Actinomycetota > Actinomycetes > Mycobacteriales > CADCTP01 > JBBWZH01. Next base: position 4,001,553 of record OY970235.1, read on the forward strand.
CGCGTTGCCTCAGTCCAGACGCCGCGGCGCTCCGCTGCGCTCACTGTCCTGCTCACCCGCCGAGGCCCTGGTCGGCCTGTTTGGCCGCCTGGTCCAGCGCGTCCTTCGGGCTGGCTGCGCCCTGCAGCACCTTGGAGATCGCCTGGCCGACCGCCCGGGACAACTCGACGTACCCGGCGACCGTGGGCCGCGGCTGCTTGGCGTTGGCCAGGTTCGCGACGAACACGTCGGCGCCCGGGTACTGCTTGATGTACGCGGCGTACTGCGGGCTGCTGGTCTCCGAGCTCCGCAGCGGCAGGTTGCCGAGCGCGAGGTTCCACCGCTGGTCGACCTGCGCGGAGGTGAGCCACTTGGCGAACTCGTACGACCAGTAGGCGCGGTTGGCGTCGTTGTGGTCGAGCAGCACCCAGATGTCCGGGCCGGAGACGGTCTGGTGGTCCGAGCCGGTGCCGGGCAGCTGCGCCACCCCGTACGGGGTCTTGTGCTCGGCAAGCTCGAACAGCTCCCACGGGCCGGAGATGATCATTCCGATCCGGCCGTCGTCGAACAGCGGGGCGTACCGCTGGTCGGTCTGGTCGAGGTAGACGCTCTTGTCGTCGACGGCCATCGAGCGCAGGAAGTCCAGCGCGTCGACGCCGGCCGGCGAGTTGAACTGGGCGTGCCGGCCGTCCGCGGCGAGGATCTGCCCGCCGCGCTGCCAGAGCAGCGGCCACAGGTGCCAGGTGGTGTCCTCGCCGCCGCTGACCGAGTACGCGGTGCCGTAGACGTTGTGCGCCTTGTCGGTCAGCGTCCGGGCCGCGGACCGGAAGTCGTCCCAGGTCCACGAGCTCGTCGGGTACGCCAGGCCCTTCGCGTCGAACAGCGCCTTGTTGTAGAGCAGCCCCAGGTTGTCCACGACCGCCGGGAAGCCGATCACCTGGCCGTCCGGGGTGGCGGTGGCCCGCGCGGCGACCGGGAACTCGTCCCATTTCACCGCGGCGTCGGCGACCTTCTGGGTGATGTCCAGCGTCTTGCCGGAATCGTGCAGCTCGCTGGCCCAGCTGCCGTACGCGTACGAGATGTCCGGGTAACGGCCGCTGGCGAAGCCGGCCGACATCTTCTGCAGCAGGTCGTCGGCGGTGGCCGCGCCGGACGAGACGTTGATCGTGACGTTCGGGTGGGCCCGGTGGAACTCGGCGGCCAGCGGCTCGATCAGCTTCTCGCCGTTCGCGTCCTGGCCGGTCCACCAGGTGAGGGTGACGGGCGCGGCGGGGTCCGCCTTCGCGGTCGGGTCGGCCGAGCCGTCACCGCCACCGCAGCCGGCGACCCCGGCGGCGAGCAGCAGCAGCGCGGGCAGCAGCGGTAACCGCCGGTGGCGAGTGGTCATCGCGCGCTCCTGGCGAGGATCGAGTCGGGTCCGGCCGGCGGCAGGACCACCGAACGGACGATGTGGGCCGGGTGGTCCGGGTCCAGGCCCCGGGCCCGGGCGGTGGCCACGGCGAGCCGCTGGGCCAGCACCAGCGCGGCCAGCGGGTCGTCGCCCGGAGCGTGCACCTGCGCGCCGAGCGCGGCAACGTCGGCCAGCAGGTTCGCCGGCAGGTCGCCGATCCCGCAGACCAGGCTGCCCGGCCCGGCCAGCGCGATCGGGCCGTGCCGGTAGTCCAGCGCGGGGTAGGACTCGGCGGTCACCCGGGCCACCTCGCGCAGCTTCAGCGCCGCCTCGTGCGCCAGCCCGAGCGTCCAGCCACGGCCGAGGAAGACGACGTGCCCCAGCCGCTTCGGGTCGACCGGCAGCGGCGCGGCGAGCGCGGCCCGGCCGGCGGCGATCAGATCGTCCACCGGGTGGCCGTACACCGCCCGGGCCAGCGCGAGCGTCGCCGTCGGGAACCGGGTCTGCACGACGGCGGTCTCGTCGGCGAAATCCAGCGTCAACTGCTCGTCGACGACCCGGCCGACCGGCATGCCGTCGACCGCGGTCACCGCCACCCGGACCGTGCCGGGCGCCAGGGCGCCGAGCAGATCGAGAACCTCGGTGGTGGTGCCGGACCGGCTGAAGGCCACCACCCGGTCGTAGCGGCGGTGTACCGGCGCTTCGGAGGCGAACGCCGCGTCGGTCTCGCCGGCGCCGGCCGCTTCCCGCAGCGCGGCGAAGCTCTGGGCCACGAACGCCGACGTGCCGCAGCCGACCGCGAGCACCCGCTCGCCGGGTGGGCCGAACAGCGACCGGGCCCGGTCGGTGAGCGCCAGCGCGGTGGCCCACACCTCGGGCTGGCTGGCGATCTCGGAGTCGATGACGGTCATCACACCTCGATGCGGTCGGGCCCGAGCGGGCGTACCGGCGGGGGAAACTGCGCATGTTGACGCGCTCGATATTGCGCGACCAGCCAGGCGACGCGAGCACAATGCGCATTCGACCTGCGCGCATAGCCGGCCAAGGTCAGCGCCCGGGGACTGGCGCCGTGCCGGCGAGGGCCGCGACCACCCCGGCGACCTCGGCTGCCATCGCGGTGCGTGCCCCGGCCAGGTACCTGCGCGGGTCGACGACCTTGCCGTCGGCGGCCAGCGCGGCCCGGACCGCCGCCGTGTAGGCGATGTTGAGCGCGGTGCCGACGTTCACCTTGGTGATGCCGGCCGCGACCGCGGCGGCCAGCGCGGGCAGCGGCACCCCGGAGGAGCCGTGCAGCACCAGCGGCACCGGCACGGCCGCGGCCAGGGCGGCGATCAGGTCCAGGTCGAGCCGGGCCGAGCGCGTCACCATCGCGTGCGAGCTGCCGACCGCCACGGCCAGCCCGTCCACGCCGGTGGCCGCCACGTAGTCGGCCGCCTGCGCCGGGTCGGTACGGGCGCCCGGGGCGTGCGCACCGTCCTTGCCACCCACCTCGCCCAACTCCGCCTCCACCCACAGCCCGGCGGCGTGCGCCCGCTCGGCGACCGCGCGGGTCAGCGCGACGTTCTCGGCGTACGGCCGGACGGCGGCGTCGAACATCAGCGAGCTCACCCGCAGCGCCGGCGCCTGCCCGGCCAGCCCGGGATCCTCCAGGTGATCGAGGTGCACGGCGATCGGTACGGCCACCGTCGCGGCGACCTCCCGGCAGGCCGCGACCAGCGGCCCGGCCGCACCGTGGAACCGCACCGCGTTGTGACTGACCTGCAGGATCACCGCGACGCCGGCCGCGGCCGCGCCGGCCGCGACCGCCTCGGCGTGCTCCAGGCAGATCACGTTGAACGCGCCGACGCCGTGCCCGCCGGCCCGGGCCGTGTCGACCAGCTCCGCGGTCGTGGCCAGCGTCATCGCTACTTCCCAATGCCGGCGGTCAGCCCGCGGACGAAGGAACGCTGGCTGAACAGGTAGAACAGGGCCACCGGCAGCATCGACAGCGACGCGACGGCGAGCACCAGCGGCTGGTTGGTGGAGTACCGCCCCTGCAGCAGGGACAGCCCGGCCATCAGCGTCCGCCGGCTCTCGTTCTGAATGAACACCAGAGCGATCAGCAGCTCGTTCCAGGCCCAGATCGCGTTCACCACCGCCAGCGTCAGCATCGCCGGCCGGGACAGTGGCAGCACGACCCGCCACAGCAGCTGAACCGGGCCGGCACCGTCGATCGCGCCGGCCTCGGCCAGCTCCGCCGGGATGGTCCGGAAGAAGTTGCAGAGGAAGAACACCGAGAACGGCACCAGCAGGCAGGAGTAGAGGATCACCAGCGAGAGCAGGTTGTTGATCAGACCCAGGTTCACCATCACCACGAACACCGGCAGCACCAGCACCACCGGCGGCACCATGATCAGACCCACGTTGGCGCCGAGCAGCAGCGACCGGCCGTGGAACTCGCCGAACGTGATCGCGTACGCCGCCGGGGCCGCCAGCGCCAGGGAGATCAGCACCGAGCCACCGGTGACCAGCGCGCTGTTCAGCGCCCAGCGCAGCGTCGGCAGCTCGGCCAGCGCCTCGACGTAGTTGGCCAGGGTCGGCCGGGCCGGCCAGCCGGCCCGGTTCACGGCGTACTCGTCCGCACTCTTCAGGCTGGTCATCAGCACGAACACGATCGGTTCCAGGCAGATCACCGCGATCGCCGCCAGCAGCACCTGGCGCGGTAGCGCCGCCGCCCGGGCCGGCATCAGGCCGCCCGCTCGTTCGCCGCCCTGACCCGGACCCGCAGGTAGACCGCGATCAGGATGGCGGCGAGCGCCAGGACGACGACCGCGGCCGCACTGGCCAGGCCGACGTTCCCGTGCGCGAAGCCGTTCTCCCAGATGTAGAACTCCAGCACCGTGGAGGAGTGGGCCGGGCCGCCGGCGGTCAGCACGTAGACGTAGGCGAACACCCACGACAGCACCGTGATCGCCTCGGTCACGACGAAGAACTCGATCGTGCCGCGGATCTGCGGCAGGTGGATCCGGGTCTGCAGGGTCCACCACCGGGCGCCGTCGACCCGGGCCGCCTCGGTCACCTCGCCCGGCAGCGAGAGCAGCGCGGCCAGGAACAGCACCACGCCGAACCCGAGACTGCTGCCAGACCACCACCCCGGCGACCGACCAGATCGCCCAGTGCGGGCTGCCCAGCCAGTCCCGCGCCAGCGCGTCCAGACCGACCGCCCGCAGCGAGCCGTTCAGGCCGCCGTTGAGCTGGAGGAAGACGCTGAACGACACCCCGATCCCGACCGCGGGCAGGATGTAGGGCAGGAACGTCACCGTCCGGTAGACCCGCCAGCCGCGGACGCCGTCGTTCAGCACCACGGCGACCAGCAGCGCCAGCGCGGTCATCAGCGGCACGGTCAGCAGCAGCCGCAGGTTGTTCGCCAGCGCCGTCCGGAACGTGTCGTCGGCGAACAGGGCCGAGAAGTTGCCCAGCCCGACCCACTCGAGCTGGTAGACCGAGCCGGCGTAGAGGCTGTTGCGGAGCACCGTCAGCAGCGGGAGGACGAAGCCGAAACCCAGCGCCGCCACCGCCGGCAGCACGAACAGGTACGGCCACCACGCCCGGCGCCGTCCGGCGGTCCGCCCGCTGACCCGCGGGCCGACCACCGGCCGGACCCGTACCTGGGTAGCGCTCACCTACCCGACCAGGTGGTGTAGTTCTTCACTTCCGCCGGGTTCTGGCCGCGCCACTTCTCGGTCGCCTTGGCGAACGCGGCCACCGCGTCGGCCACCGACCCGCCACTGGTGATCACCTGGCCGGCGGCCAGGTCGCCGTCACCGTCGACCGCGGGCGGCAGGTAGTTCTCCAGCCAGACCGACCCCGGTGAGGAGGTCAGCTCCCACAGCGACCGGCCCAGCTCGGACGAGATCGTCGCCTGGTCGAACCGGGTGTCGGCCGGGAAGATCCCGGTCGCCTCGTACCACGACGTCAGGTTCGCCGGGTCGTGCAGCCAGCCGAGGAACTGCGCCGCCGCCTTCTTGTGCGCCGACCACGAGGTGATGAACGCGGTCGAGGACTGCGTGGTGTTGTAGACCGAGGCCAGCTTGCCGGTGCCCCAGGTCGGGGTCCGGACGACGCCGATCTTCTCCGGGCCGAGGGTCCTGGCCCACTTGGCGACGATGCCGTCGGTGCCCCACGCCATCGCGGCCTGGCCGCCGGCGAACTTGGACATCCCGTCGTCCAGGCTGAGCGAGGCGATGTCGTCGTTGAAGCACTTGTCGGCGTGCAGCTGGTGCAGCGGCTCGTAGAAGCCGGTCACCTTCGGGTCCCTGATATCGGTCGTGCCGATCACGGCCTGCTGCAGGTCACCGACGGAGTCGAGGTTCTGCTTGCCGAAGTTGGAGAAGAACCAGGCCCCGAAGTAGCCGTCCTTGTTGCCGCCGCCGATCGGCGTCACACCCACCTTGCGCAGCGCCGCGCAGGCGCGCAGCAGCTCGGCGAACGTGGTCGGCGGCGCGGCCACGCCGGCCCTGGCCAGCAGGCTCTTGTTGTACGCCAGCGGGATGCCGATCAGGTAGATCGGCATCCCCCAGACCTTGCCCTGGTAGGTGTTCTCCTGGGTGCCGATCCAGTTCTTCCGCTCGCTGTCGGGCAGGTAGTCGCTGATCGGCGCGACCGCTCCGCCCCAGACCTGGGACAGCACCGGCAGGGTGGCCCACTGGGTCGCGATGTCCGGGCCCGACTTCGACTGCGCCGCCGTGGTGAACGCGCCGATCAGGGTGTCCGTGGCCTGCGGGACCAGCTTGATCGTCACCCCGGGGTGCTTGCCCTGGTACGCCGCGATCCGGCCCTTCATCCAGTCGTTGGCCCCGGGGGCATCGCTCTCGGCCCAGTACCAGTAGGTGAGCGAGGCGTGCTCGGCGTCGTCGCCGGCACCGCCCGACCCTGACCCCGCGGGCGACGCCGCCGTACACCCGGCCAGCACGGCTGATACCGCGCCCATCATCACGATCCGCGGCCACCGCGACCTTCTCATCCGCGCTCCCCCTGCTGAATGGCGTCGTGCCGGCTGGCGTCGTCCCGGGTCGTGGTCAGCGTCATAGCCGCACCGGCGCGCGCAGCGGCTCCGGGAGCAGCGCGCCGTGCGCTGTGGTCAGCTCGTCGCACAACTGCCAGATCTGCTCGACGGTGAGCGTGGCGGCGGTGTTCGGGTCGAGCATCGCGGCATGCCGGACGTGCCGCGGGTCGCCCTCGACGGCCGCGGCGACGGTCAGCTCCACCACGTTCAGGTACGCCCGGTTCAGGGCGGCGCACTGCGGCGGCAGCGGGCCGACCCGCAGCGGGTGCGCGCCCAGTTCGTCCACCAGCACCGGCACCTCGACGGCGGCGCCGGCCGGCAGGTTGTCGATCAGGGCGGCGTTGGGCACGGTGGCCTGGATCCGCCGCGGGGTGCCGGTCTCGATGCTGTGGATCACCTGCGGCGCGTACTCGGTGGCCGCCGCCGGCGGCAGCGGTTCGCCGGCGGCCACCGCGTCCCGGGTCGCCTCGTACTCGGCCAGGTTCTGTTCGCTGATGCCCAGGTACTCGCCCGGGGTCAGGCGCAGCCGGCGCACCTCGCCGTCGTGCCGCAGGTACCACGGCACGTACTCGCTGCTGTGCTCGCTGGTCTCGGTCGGGTAGTAGCCCAGCCGGCGGTACATGTCGACCCGGACGCGGTTGAGCAGCCCCGGGTCGGCCGCGATCGCGGCGTCCAGCGCCGGGTAGAGGCTGGCGCCGGCGCGCTCCCAGCGCAGCAGCCAGGCCTGGTGGTTGACGCCGGCGGACCAGTACGACACCTCGCCGGCCGGCACGCCGACCAGCGCGCAGAGGTCGACCACCGTCCAGTACACCGAGTGGCACAGGCCCAGCGCGGGCAGCCCGGGCGCGATCCGGCTCAGGTAGCCGAGGTTCGCCGACATCGGGTTGGTGTAGTTGAGCAGCCACGCGTCCGGGCAGACCGCGGCCATGTCGGCGGCGAGCCCGGCCAGCAGCCCGCTGGTGCGCAGTGCGCGGAAGATGCCGCCGATGCCCAGGGTGTCCCCGATCGTCTGGCGCAGGCCGTACCGGGCCGGGATCTCCAGATCGGCGCGGGTGCCCCCGATCCCGCCCACCTGCACCGTATTGATCACGTACCGGGCACCGGCCAGCGCGGCGCGCCGGTCGGCGTGTGCGGTGACCGTCGGCTTCGCGCCCAGTTGCTCGGCCAGCCGGTGCGCGACCGCGGCAGCCGTGGCCAGCCGGTCGGGGTCGATGTCGTGCAGGGCGATCTCGGCCCGGGCCAGTTCGGGCCAGGCGAACAGGTCCGACAGCAGGTCCCGGGTGAACACGGCGCTGCCGGCGCCGACGAACGCGATCCGCGGTGGCTTGTCCACCCGCCGAGTGTTGCCCGGCGGTGGCGGAAACGCGCAAGACCACGCAATCTTCAATGCGCGAGAATGCCATCCTGGGCTACCCCGGTCCGGCAGAGGAGGACGAGTGTCACCACGCCGCCCCCGGTCCCCCGGCACGCTGCAGCGCTCCGATCGCATCACGGCGATCTTGGAGTCGCTGTCCGCCGGTGGGACGGTGCACGTCGGCGAGCTGGCCGAGCGGTTCGGCGTATCGCCGTCGACGCTGCGCCGCGACCTCGCCCTGCTCGAGCAGCAGCGGCTGCTGGCCCGCACCCACGGCGGCGCGCTGGCCCGGGACGTGCCGTACGAGCTGCCGGTGCGCTACCGGGACGGCCACCAGCGGGACGAGAAGCGGGCCATCGCGCTGGCCGCGGTGCAGCGGGTGCCGGCCGGCCCGGTCGCCATCGGGCTGACCGGCGGCACCACCACCAGCGAGGTGGCCCGGGCCATCCCGGACCGCCCCCGGCTGACCGTGGTGACCAACGCGCTGAACATCGCGATGGATCTGGTCATGCGGCCGCGGATCAAGGTGATCGTGACCGGCGGCGTGGCCCGGCCGCAGTCGTACGAGCTGGTCGGGCCGTTCGCGGAGCAGAGCCTGGCCCGGATCAACCTGGGCCTGGCGCTGATCGGCGTCGACGGGGTGCAGGCCGACGGCGGCCTGACCACGCACGACGAGATCGAGGCGCACACCAACCAGGAGATGATCCGGCGCGCGCAGCGGGTGATCGTGGTCGCCGACGGCACCAAGGTCGGCCGGGTGCTGCTGGCCCACATCGCGCCGCTGTCCGATGTGGACGAACTGATCACCACCGAGACGGCCGACCCGGCCGCACTGGCCGCGATCCGGCGCGCCGGCGTCGCCGTACACGTCGCCCGACCCGCCGCCGGACCAGCTCGGCATTGACGCCGGCCGGTCCGGGCGGGCGCCGGTGCGGTGGCGTGATCCGGACGCCGTCGCCGGCGGTCACCGGATCCCGGCCGGATCCGAGCCCGCCGGCCTGAGGACAGCCCGGCCGGGCGGGCTCCGGGGTCAGGGCCCGGGTTCGGCCGTCCCGGGGGTCGACCGCCACAGCCGCAGCGCGTGGTCCACGCACGCGGCCGGCACCAGGTGGCCATCGGCGAACTCGTCGTAGGTCACGTCGTAGCCCAACTCCCGCAACTGCCGCACCACCGGGCGGCCGCACCGCTCGATCGGCAGCACCGCGTCGGCGGTGCCGTGCGACACGAACACCCGCGGCCGGCCCTGGCGCGCCGTCGCGGTCAGGAATCCCGGCGAGAAGCCGGCCGCGAAGGAGAACATCTCGCCGTTGCCGAGCCCCACCGAGAGCGCGTAGGACGCCCCGTCGGAGAAACCCCCGACCAGGCGGTCGGCGTACCGCACCGGCCAGCCGCTGAGCACCTCGGCCAGCAGCGCGGCGCACTGCTGCAGGTCCGGACCGACCGGACCGGCGATCAGGTCCCAGGTGCGGCCCACGCTGGCCGGCGCCAGCACCAGCAGCCCGGCGGCGTCGGCCCGGCCGGCCAGCAGATCGAGCGCGCCCTCCGGGCCGCCGCCGGCACCGTGGAACAGCATCGCCAGGCCGGTCGGCTCGCCGGCCGGCACCCGCAGCAGCGCCGGCCGGACCCCGCCGACCTCGACCTGGTGCAGACCGGGCGGCCAGGCCGGCCGGCCGGCCGTCAGCGCCGGGGCAATGTGCAACCGCAACGCCACATCCGTACTTTCGGTCACCCCGCCATCCTCCCGGCCCACTTCGCGGCGCGGTCCAGCCGGTCCCGCCGCGGCGGGCGCTCGTCACCCGATCGGGCCGCGGTCGGCCCGGCCGCGGTGGGACCGGAGCCCAACGGGTCAGCCGACGGGCCCGGTGGACCCGGCGGGCCCGGTGGACCGGAAGTACGTGCGGCCGGACCCGACGGTGAACACGCTGCGGCCGCCGCGGGACTCGACCAGGCGCGGCTGGCCGTCGCCCCAGCCGCGGGCGGCGGTGCCGGGCAGCACGACGGTCGCGGTGACGTTGACCGGCACGGTGATCTCCAGCGTGACGCCGGACCGGGTGCGCGCCCAGTCGACCGCGACCGGGCCACGCTGCGTCCACTCGGTGCCGCGGGCGTGCCGCAACCCGGTGCCGGGCGGGGCGATCCGCACGGTGCCGGCACCCGGGCTGGTCACGTCGATGCCGAGCAGGCCCTGCAGGATGCCGCTGATGCCGGCCGCGCCCCAGCCGTGCGAGAAGCTCTCGCTGCTGCCCTGGTTGACCTGCGTCCCGGTGCAGCCGGCGACCGGGCAGCCGGGGCTCCACTGCTCCCACATGAACGTGCCGCCCTCGGCGAGTATCTTCGCCGGGCCGTCGCCGGTCGGGTCGGTGAGCAGCCGCACGATCGCGTCCAGGTTGCCGGTGGTCCGCAGCGCGGCCAGCAGCTGGCGCAGCGTCATCGGGCCCTGCCGCATGCCGAGCCCGCCGAGGTACCCGCCGAGCGCCGGGTAGGACGCGGGATCGGCCACCCCGTAGGCGACGGCGAAACTCTGCGCGTGCTGGGAGTAGTTCGCGATCGGCTGGCCGCTGGACAGCGCGAGCCCGTCGGCGTAGCGGCCGGTAGCAGGGTCACGCAGCCGGGCGTTCATCGCGGCGCTGATCGCCTGGGCCCGGCCGGTGTAGTCGCGGGCCGCCGCGGCGTCGCCGGTGACCTCGGCGGCGCCGGCCACCGCCCGCATCGCGCCGACCGCCAGCGCGTTCACCACGGTGCGCGAGCCGTTGTCGTCGACCACGGTGTCGTACCGCATGGGCGGCGGCCAGTCGATGATGCCGTGCTCGTACGGCCCGCTGCCGCCGGGCAGCTGGTGCACCAGGCCGGTGCCGTCGACGGAGGCGGAGAGGTAGTCGGCGACCCGCTTCATCGCCGGCAGCGCCAGCGCGACCAGGGTGGTGTCCCCGGTGAGCTGGTGGTAGCGCATGACCCACTCGGGGAACATCTCGGTGTAGTCGGGGATGTCGCGCCTGCCGTCACCGTTCGGGTAGACCGCGTTGAGCGCGCCGTTGGGCCAGTAGCGGGCCTGCGAGCCGATGAAGTCGACGATCGCCTGCCGGGTCAGGCTGCGCTCCCCCAGCGCCTCCATCGTCGCGAACGACTGGTCGATCGTGTCGCCGAGGAACTGCCCCTTCTCCCGGGTCGGCGTGTCCAGGAAGACGTTCTGCGCCGACAGCAGGGCCGAGCGCCGCATCAGCCGGAACACCGCGTCCAGGGTGGGGTTGTCGCTGCTGAACGTGGCCGCCTCGGCCCGGTCGACGTCGGTCGCCTGCGCCACCGCGGTGATCTGCCCGGCGGACAGGTCCTCGCCCGGGTCGGTGATCTCCAGGTAGCGCCAGCCCCAGTAGGTGAACGGCTGCGCCACCTGCGGCCCGGACTTCTGCGTGTAGCGGTAGCGCATGTTGCTGCCCTGCGTGTCCAGCCCGGACGTGCCGGCGCGGGAGTTCTCCACCCAGGCGCCGTTCGGGTGCGGGCGGGCCAGCGGCGCGTCCAGCCCCACCTCGGTCGGCCCGACCGAGGTGACGGTGCGGACCTCGGGCGCGCCCGGGCCGTACCCGTCGGCCGGCGCGTCGATCGTGATCCCGTCGCCGATGTGCACGTTGGCCGTCCGGGCCAGCGGCACCACCCGCGCTCGCCGCGGCGTCGCGGCGGTCAGCGTGCTGTTGTTGCGCCGGTAGCTGGTGGTCGCGGTCACCAGGTGCCCGGCGGTACCGGCCCGGAAGCTGATGCTCGGCACCGCCGTGATCACCTGGCCCAGGTCGGCGAACACCGTCCCGTCCGGCAGCCGCCGGACCGACACCGGACGGACCACCCGGCGGTCGAGGTGGGCCTGCTGCGCGGCGAGGTGGGTGAACGCGCACGGCGCGGAGTTGCCGTCGTAGCCGGCGCAACTGGCCGGGTTCGGCCGCGGGTGGGCGCCGATGACGGCGGCCGGGGTCCAGCCGCTGTCGTCCTGGCCGGTCGTGTCCCAGCCGGCGATCTCGGCGGTGGCGTCGTAGTGCTCCACCCGGTCGCCGGCGTCGGAGTTGCGGTAGGTGAGGGTGGCGGTGTCCCGGGCGGTGTCCCGGGTGACCCGCCAGGACCCGTCCGAGACGGCGATGTCGCGGCTGCCGTCCGCGTGCTCGACGACGAGCTTGACCAGCAGGCCGGAGCGCCCTTCCGGCGGCAGCGGGCCGTTCGCGCGGCCCTGGCAGCGGCAGGACCAGTAGTGGTAGCGCACGCCCAGCGCCAGCGGCTGGCCGGCGCGGACACCGGCCGGCGCGGCCACGTCGTAGTAGCCCTCCCCCGGGTACCCGTAGGACGAGCCGCGGTTGACCACCCGGCCGTTGACGTGCAGCTCCCAGTCGCCGACCGCCGAGACGTAGGCACGCGCCCGGACCACCGGGCTGCCCCCGACCGCGACCACCGTGCGGGCCAGCGTCCACTCGTCGGCCGCGTCGTTGCCGGTTGCCGGCCGCTGGATCCAGGCCGCACCCGACCAGTCGCCGTCGGCCAGGCCGGTGTCGAACGACGCCGGCGCGGCGTACGGGGAGGCGGCGCCGCGCCGGTCCCAGGTGCGCACGGTCCAGCGGTAGGTCGTGCCGGCGGCCAGCGCGGAACCGCCGTAGGCGACCCAGGACTGCCGGTCCGTCGACACCCGGCCGCTGTCCCACACCGGGGCGCCGCCGGTCGCCCGGGTGACCACGAGCTGGTAGCCGCTCTGCACCTCGTTGCCGTCGCGGTCGGTGGGCAGCCAACCGAACAGCGGGATGCCGTCGACGGCGAGCGGGTCGGTCCGGTCGTCGACGGTCAGCCGGGTCGGGGCCAGCGGGCGGTGGTTGCCGGTGGCGGCGGCCGCGGGCGCGCCCGGGCTGAGCAGCACGAGCACGACCGCGCACCCGGCCGCGGAAACCTGCAGGCGACGCATCAACGGCCTCCCAACGACTGAATCGCTTCAGCCGGACCGGGCTCCACTGGCGCGCCGCAGCCAACGGGGTGACCTGTCCGAAGGATGCCAGCATCTGACTGAAAGGTGCCCTTGTCCACCGGAGGCCGCAGTCCCGGAGGCCGCTGCCCACCGGAGGCCGCTGCCCCGGGGCCGCGGCCCGGCCGTCAGGCGGTGACCCGCCAGTGTTCGACGATCTTGCCGTCCCGCAGCCGCTCGACCTGCATCTGGCGGGCCGGCTCGGCACCGAACCCGTGCACCAGCAGGTGGACGGCGACCAGGTCGCGATCGGCGACGAGGTGTACCTCCTCGAAGCGCAGCCGCGGCGCCTGCCGGCGGAGGTCGGCGACGATGGGTTTGAGGCCGGCCGGGCCGGGCAGCGGGTCGGGCCGGCTCGGGCTGTGGTTGACGTAGTCGGCCGCCACCAGGTCGTCGAACGCGTCGAGGTCACCGGCGTTGAAGGCATCCAGGTAGCGGCGGACGACGCCGCGGTTGTGCTCTTCGATCTCTGCGTACTGGCTCATGCCGCAGACCCAACCAGCGCCCACCGCGGGCCGGAAGGACCGGGCCGGCCTCGGCTTATGCTTCTGGGCTATGAACGGGCTGGAGGTCCGGCACCTGCGCTACTTCGTCGCGGTCGCGGAGGAGTTGAACTTCAGCCGGGCGGCGGGCCGGCTGCGGGTGGCGCAGCCGTCGCTGTCCCGGGCGATCATCGGCTTGGAGCGCATCGTCGGCGCCCGGCTGTTCGAGCGCTCGACCCGGCAGGTCAGCCTGACCGCGGCCGGCGAGGCGCTGCTGGTCGATGCCCGGCTCGCCCTCGACGCGGTCGAGGCAGCCGGCCACCGCGCGGCGCGGACCGGCCGCGGCCGCCCGACGCTGGCGGTTGCCGCGAAGCCCGACGGCGACGCCGGCCTGCTCGCCCCGGTGCTCGCCGCCGTGCAGCGGGAGATTCCCGATCTCGACATCGGACTGGTGTTCGCCTCGACCGGCGGGGAGGCCGCGGCGATGCTGCGCGACGGTCGCGCCGACGTGGCGCTGGTACCCACGCCGTTCGACGACCGCGGCCTGGACTGCCAGGACGTCCACAGCGAGCCCCGGGTGGCCGCACTGCCCGCCGCCCACCCACTCGCGGCGGCCGAGACCGTCGAGCTGGCTGACGCGCTGGCCCAGCCCGTCGTCAGCTGGCCGGGGGTCGACGCCGATCTGGCTGCCTTCTACCAGGGCCACGACTGCTACCCGGGCCCCGACTGCTACCTGGGCGACGACCGCTACCAGGGCGACGACTGCTACCAGGGCAACGACCCGGCGGCGCCGCGGCGAGCCAGTCGCGGCGCCCGGGCGCCGGCCGGACCGCCCGCCGCGGATCTCGCCCAGGCACTGCGCCTGGTCGAGCTGGGCCGGGCGATCACCTTCCTGCCGGTCTCGGTTGCCGCCCGCTACCGGCGCCCGGCGATCGCCTACCGGCCGGTGCCCGGCCTCAGCCACTGGCGGCTGCGCGTCGCCTGGGCCGCGACCTCCCGGTCCCGGCTCGTCGCCGCCTTCGTGCACGCCGCCACGACCGCGGAACCCGCCGCCGACACCGACTCGGCACCGGCACCGGCACCGGCACCGGCACCGGCCTGAGGTCGCGGGATCAGCCGGCGAGGTTGACGTCGATCAGCGATCCCGGGCAGAAGAAACCGCCGCCGGCGTTCGTGAACGGCGAATCGACCCGGATGGTCCCGGTCCACGTCTTGGCCAGCCATTCCTTGCCCTCGGTGCCGGCCGATTTGACGACGATCCGGAAAGTGACCGTGTCCGTCACGTCAATGTCGCCACATTTCGTGAGGCGCGCCGTCGTGGCCCCGGTGTAGACCGCCCCCCGCCGGGTGAGCCGCACATTGAAGGTGCCGGGCTTGAAGTTGGGCGGTGTGATGTCGCCGGCGACCTGCACGTCACACGGACCGGTGGCGCATCGAGCCGTGAGATCCCAGTTGTTGGTCCAGGTCAGCCCTTTGTTCAGATTCGTGATGCCGACGACGTTCGTGACGGTGGATTTGACCGGCAGCGACGAGCCGGTGAGGCGGGCCGCCGACAGGGACGGCGTAGCGGTCCTGAGGGTGAGCGTCGGGCTCGGGTCGGACCGGTTCTCGCCCCACTTGGCGACCACCTGGTAGCCGTAGGCGGTGGCCGGGCCGAGGCCGGTGTCCTTGTAGACCATGGTCGTGTTCTCGACGGCGTGGATGACGTCGCCGTCCCGGAGAACCTCGTACCGGTCCGGCGCCGGGCTGTTGGCCGGCGGCGTCCACCGGACGGTCACCGAACTGGTGGTGACCGGCCCGGTGGTCGGCTTTCCGGTGCTTGGCGCCAGGACGCGCACCTTCGTGTCCGGCGCCGGCGTGGAATGCCGGGCCCAGCTCTCCGCCACGACGCTGTAGGTGTAGGTCTGCCCGGGCCGGAGGCCGTCGTCGAGGAAGGACGTCTTGTCGCTCGACACGGACGCGACGGTGGCGCCGTCCCGCCGGACCGAGTACTTCCCGGGGTTGGTGTGGCCGTTCGACTTGCCCCATTGCAGCAGCACCGAGGTGGCCGTCTGCGATTTCCCGTGCAGCTCGGTCGGCGGTGCCGGCGCGACCCACGGTGCCCAGATCAACACGGCGGCCAGCAATACGATCGTCACTACCAACAAGCTCATCAACACCGGCCGCTGCCAGAACGGAGCCCGCCGCGGCACCGGCCTACCAGGCGGCCCGCCTGGCACGCCGGGCGCACCGGCCGGCCACCCCTGGGCCGGCGGCACCGGCCACGCCTGAACCGGCCCCGACGGGAACCCCTCGGCGGCGCCCGCCGGGAACCCCTGGGTCGGCCCCGGCGGGAACCCCTGGCCCTCAACTGGCGGGACGCCCTGGACCGGGCCCGACGGGAACCCCTCGACGGGGCCCGACGGGAACGCCTGGGTGGGACCCGACTGGAACCCCTGGGTGGGGCCCGTCGGGAACCCCTGGCCCGGAACTGGCGGGACGCCCTGAACGGGGCCGGTCGGAAAGCCCTGGCCCGCAACCGGCGGGACGCCCTGAACGGGGCCGGTCGGAAAGCCCTGGCCCGCAACCGGCGGCATCCCCTGGACAGGGCCAGACGGCAACCCCTGAACAGGGCCCGACGGAAAGCCCTGACCCGACGCCGGCGGCATCCCCTGGACGGGGCCAGACGGGAAGCCCTGACCCGGACCCGGCGGGACGCCCTGGCCCGGACCCGGAGGGAAGCCCTGGCCGGGAACTGGCGGGAGGCCCTGGCCCGGCCCCGCCGGGAACTCCTGGGTCGGCCCCGACGGCAACTCCTGGGTGGGCCCCGACGGCGACGGTGGTGGCGGTGACGACGGCTGTGGTGGTGGCGCGGCGGCGGCTGCCGGCGGCAGTTCGCCACTCGGTGGGCCGATCGGCGGCGGGTCGTCCGCCGCTGGGCCGGCCGGCCCGGGCGCCGGCTCGACCGTCGCCGGCCGGGGACTATCGCCAGCGGCGGCGGCTCCCTCGGTCGCCCGGGGCGCGGTATCAACCTGGGCCGGCGGCGGACTCTCGCCAGCCGCGGCAGCTACCTCGGTCGCCCGGGGCGCGGTATCAACCTGGGCCGGCGGCGGACTCTCGCCAGCCGCGGCAGCTCCCTCGGTCGCCCGGGGCGCGGCGTCAACCTGGGCCGGCTGCTCCGGCGGCGCGGGTGCGGCCGGCGTTTCGGCACGGGCCCCGTCGCCGCCGTCAGTACCCCGGTCAGGCAGCTCGTCAGGCATCCAGCCCCTCCGCTATCCGGTCACCTCGCCACGCGCACGCGGCGTGCGCGTCGAGGCCCCCAAAGAAGTCGTCCCTTAGCCATTAATCATCACATCCAGCCCGATCAATGGGAATTGACAGTCTTCGGCCATACCGGGTGCCGCATAGGCTGTAAACCCGACACGCCGATATTGCTTTACCCGTGGCCCAGTTCGACCGGATCGGCCTCAGTCAGGGTCGGACAGGACCGCCGCGATGCCGTGCCGGGCGGTGGTGACCATGGCCGGGTTGCTGTCGAGGTAGTAGGGCAGGGCGATGACGCCGCCGGAGACGACCAGGCCGCGGGCCCGGCGGCGGGTGGCGGCATCGGCGCCGACCAGGTCGAGGAAGGTCCGGCGGTTGGCCTGGTCGAGCAGGTGCCAGGCCGGCGTGACGTCGTACGCCGGGTCGCCGGTGGCCATCGAGCCGAAGTCGAGAATGCCGGCGAGGCGGCCGTCGCGGACCAGCAGGTTGCCCGGGATGAGGTCAGCGTGCAGCCACACCGGCGGGCCGTCCCAGGGCGGGGCGCTCAGCGCGTCGTCCCAGATCGCCGCCACCCTCGCGACGTCGACGAGCCCGTCACACCGGGCCAGCGAGGCCCGGAAGACCGCGTCGCGCCCGGCGATCGGCAGGCCGCGGGAGAACCCCTCGGCGCCGGGCGGTGGCGCGCCGGCCACGTCGATGGACTGCATCTCGGCGACGAACCGCCCGAGCGCCACCGCCGTGTCGGCCAGCGACCGGAACGGCGCCGTGAGCGCGTCCTGGCCGGGCAGCCACCGCAGCACCGCCCACGGGAACGGGTAGCCCGCCCCGGGCTCGCCGATCGCCATCACCTCGGGGATCGGCAACGTCAGGTGCGGCGCGATGACCGGCAGCCACCGCACCTCCTTGCGGACGCCGTCGACCGCGCCCGGTCGCAGTGGCATCCGCACCGCCAGCTCCGCACCGAGCCGGAACACCGCGTTGTCCGTACCCCCGGAGGCGATCCGGCGCAGCGGGAGCCGGGCGTAGCCCGGCAGCTGCTCGGCGATCAGCCGGGCCGCCAGGGCGACGTCGATGTCGACCTCGTCGGCATGCAGGCGGCCGGGCATCGGGCCATTGTCGACACGGCCCGACGCACCGGAAAGCCAGATACCGCCGCGCGGCCACCGGCCGGCAGGCCGGAACGCGGCCGCTCGGCGGTGGGCCACGCGCCCGACTACAGCTCGCTGGGGCACCGCTGGCCCCAGCCCGGCCAGCCGGCAGGCAGTCGCGTCAGAACGGTGTCCTCGATCGCCCTGCGCGCGCTAGATTCCATTCCGGACGTTCCGCATCCGGATTGCGAGGAGTGCTGTGGACCCCGCCGCGAGCCCGACGGCACGGGCGCTGCTGGCCCTCGAACTGGTCCAGGGCAGCCCGGGCATCACCGCGGACCGGCTCGCCGACAAGCTCGGCATCTCGGAGCGGGCAGCCCGGCGGTACGTCAGCATCCTGCGCGAGGCCGGCATCCCGATCGAGTCCGTCCGTGGGCCCTACGGCGGCTACCGCCTCGGCCGCGGCCTGCGGCTGCCGCCCCTGATGTTCAGCGCCGCCGAGGCCCTCGGCCTGGTCATGGCGGTGCTCGACGGCCACCACGACGCCGGCGATCCCACCGGCCCGGTCGGCGGCGCGCTCGGCAAGATCATGCGGGCGCTCCCGGAGCCGGTGGCCGCCCAGGCCGAGTCGGTCCGCCGGACCACGGCGCCCGCCCCCGACCGCAGCGCCGCCCGGCCCGACCCCGCGACCACGGCCACCCTCGTCCAGGCCTGCTCGAACCGCCAGCAGGTGCGGCTGGCCTACCGCCCCGAGGCCGGGCCGGAGCTGGTCATCGAGGTCGACCCGTGGGCGGTCGTGGTCCGCCACGGCCGGTGGTACCTGCTGTGCCGGTCCCACGCCGTGGACGCCCGGCGGGCATACCGGATCGACCGGGTCCGCGGGGTGGACCTACTCGACGGCACCTTCAGCCCGCCCGCCGACCTCGACCCGGTCGCCGTACTCGAGGAGCATCTGGCCGTCGGCTGGGCCTTCGACGTCGAGGTCGTCATCGACGCGCCGGTCGACACCCTGGCCCGATGCCTCCCCCGCGCCATCGGACGGCTCGAGCCGATCGATGCCGGCACCGCCCGCCTGGTCGGCAGCACCAACAACCCGCAGTGGTACGCCGAGCAGCTCGCGGCGATCCCGGCGTCGTACCGGATCGTGCGGTGCCCGGAGCTCCAGCAGGCCGCGCGCACCCTCGGGCAGCGGCTGCTGGCCGCCGCGGCGGAGCCGGGTGCCGTCCGGGCCACCGAATAGGGTGCCGGCATGGCAACTCACTGGACGCTCGGCGGGGACGCTGCCGGGCCCCACCGGCTGGCGGCGTTCTGGGCGCTGGCACTCGGCTACGTGGCCGAACCCGGGTACGACAACGAGGACGGCGCTTCGATCATCGATCCGGACCACACCGGCCCGGCGATCGGCTTCCTCCGGGTGCCGGAAGGCAAGACGGCCAAGAACAGGATCCACATCGACATCCGGGTAGCCGGCGAGCCGCCCTGGGAGATGGTCGAACGCGAGCGGCTCATCCGCGCGAAGGTGGACGTACTGGTCGCCGCCGGCGCGACCCGCGTCCGCGACGAGTTCTACGGCGAGCACCTTGGCCATGTCGTGCTGCTCGACCCCGAAGGCAACGAGTTCTGCGTCGCCTGATCGGCGCCGGCCGGCGAGGTCAGCCGTCGACGTCGATGTGGACGTGGCCGTCCTCGACCTTGACCGGGTAGATCTTCAGGTTGACGATCGCCGGCGGGCTGAGCGCGCGGCCGGTCCGGAAGTCGAACCGGCCGTTGTGCCGCGGGCATTCGATGGCGCCGTCCAGCACCAGGCCGTCGCACAGCAGCGTCCGCTCGTGCGTGCAGTGCCCGTCGCTGGCGAAGAAATCGCCGTTCTCCGACCGGTAGATGGCGTAGTCCCGACCCGCGGCCGAGAACGGGATGACGTCCTCGAGGTCGATGTCGTCGATCGAGCAGGCCTGCACCCACGTCGTCACGAGACGGCCTCCTCAGGCGACGACGGGATCGGGCAGCAGTCCGTCCACGGGGCCGTGGTAGGGCGCCGCGCCCGGGGGGAGCTCGCGCTTGATGAAGTAGGTCTGATCGCGCAGCTGCCGCAGCACGGCCGGCACGATCTCCTTGTACGCCGCCCAGATCGACGGGTACGGCGCCGGCAGGTCGTGCTTGATCTCCTCGTGCAGTGCGGGTAGCTGGTGGTACGGGACCATCGGGAACATGTGGTGCTCGATGTGGTAGTTCATGTTCCAGTAGAGGAACCGGTTGACCCGGTTCATCCGCACGGTGCGCGTGTTCAGCCGGTGGTCCAGCACGTTCTCACCGAGGCCGGCGTGCTGCGTGAACGCGTAGACCATGAGCATGAACGCGCCGTAGCACCGGGGCCCGCCGATGAGCACCAGCGGCAGCCAGCTGCCGAAGGCCACCGCGGCCGCCACCGTGCCGGCGTAGATGGTCAGCGCGATCCGGGCGGTGCGGACGACTTTGGGCCGCTCGCTGTCCGGGATGAACGTGCCTTCGTCGGCGGTCAGCCGGCCCAGCGAGTGCCGGGCCATCCCCTTCAGCGCCATCGGCACGGCCTCGATCCCGAGCAGGTTCAGCAGGATGCGCGCCAGCCGGGCCGGCCGCATGGCGGCGATCTCCGGATCCCGCCCGACGATCAGCGTGTCGGTGTGGTGGCGGGTGTGCTGCCAGCGCCACAGCGTCGGGTTCCGCATCATGCAGAACGACGCGATCTGGTAGACGGTCTGGTCCAGCCACCGCGTCTTGAACGCCGTACCGTGACCGGCCTCGTGCCAGCGCGAGTCCGAGGCCGAGCCGTAGAGCACGCCGTAGACGGCGAAGCACGGCACCGCCCACCAGGTGCCCCAGAGCACGATGCCGGCCGCCGCCGACGCCACCGCGAGCCCGAGCCAGAGCGCCGTGTCGCGCAGTGCCGGCGCGTCCGACCGGCGCATGAGTTCCTTCATCCGCCGGCGCGGAACGTCGCTGCGGAACCAGTCACCGGAGGCGAGCCCGGACTCGACCGCGAAGTCGGTGGCCGGACCGTGCAACTGGTAGAGCTTGAGCCGCGCAGCGTTCCGCATGTCGTGCTCCAGGTCAGGTCGGCGACCGGTCGCGGGCCGGGTTGCGGGAGACCGGTGTCGCGAGCATGTGCACGGCAGCCCGACCCGAGCAAGCGCAACGTTGGGACCGTGCACCGGCCCGGCTAGGTCGCCAGCACCCCGCCGAGCCAGGTCAACACCATGATCACGCCGGCCGCCAGCTCGATCAGCACGCCGATGCCGATCGCGACCAGGGCCGCCCGGGTGGCCGCCAGCGCCGCCCGCCCGTCCTGCAGCCGGCCGTATTCGGCCAGGTAGATCCCGGCCACCGCGCCGATCAGCGCGCCGACCACCGGGATCACGAAGAAGCCGACCACCGCGCCCGCGGCGCCGATCAGCAGCGTGGTCATCGGCGCGCCGCGGGCGGCCGCCATCCGCGCGGGCAGCGCGTACTTCGCCACCGTGGCGCCGACGAGCAGCACGGTCAGCGCGCCGAACACGGTCCACCGCACGGCGCCCCCGCCGTCCGCGACCGTCCACACCAGACCAGCGGCCCAGACCAGCAGCAGCCCGGGCAGCACCGGTATCAACACGCCGGCCAGGCCGACCGCCATCACCACCGCCACCAGCCACTGCCCGCCGGTCGTCATCGGCAGCGCTCCCTCCGTGGGTCGGGAGGTGGTCGGGCCGGCCGCTACGCCCACCTGGCCGGCATGATCCCAGACGCGACCGCGGCCGGCCAGGCACGCGGCCGTGACGGCCCGGCCGGGCGGTGCCGCGCTGGCCGCGCGGCGCCGCCCGGCCCGCCCTCAGCTGAGGGCGAAGGCGCGGGTGACCGTCTGGTCCACCCGGCTCCCGCCGGCGTCGGCGGCGGTGACCCGCAGCGTCACGTACCCGCCCGGCGAGCCACCCCGCGGCGGGTCCACCTGCCAGCTGTCGCCGTGCCGCCGGACGGTCAGGTCCTGCCAGGTCCGGCCGTCGTCGAACGAGGCGGCGCAGCGCACCCCGGTGACCGCGGCGGCCGGGGCGCCGGCCTGCCGGGTGACGGCCAGCTCGAACCCGCTGGGCCGGCGCGCCGGCATCGCGTCGGTCGCGTCCAGCGGCACCCGGTAGCCGACCTGCAGCAGCGGCAGCGGCGCCTGCTCGTCGCCGTCGACGTGCCCGGACCGGAACGTCCACGTCGTGCTCAGCCCGGTGGTCAGGTTCCAGCCGGGCACGTCCCGCCGCAGCAGCAGGTGCAGCTGGTAGTCGCCGGGATCGGCCGGCACCGTCCAGCCACCGCTGTCGGGAGAGGCGGCCGGCGCGCTGAACGTGCCGAGCTCCACGCCGTCCCGCCGCAGCCCGATCTCACCGTGGTCGTGGGTGCGGCTGGCGCGGGCGAACCGGCCGGGGGTCGATTCGGACAGCGAGGAGATGTCGGCGAAGATGTCGTCGCCGGCGCGGGCCACCGCCGGCTGCCCACCCAGCGCGGGGTCCCCGTCGAGTTTGGGCGCGAGCACCGCGACGTTCCACTCCGGGTGGTAGGTCCGGCCGGGTTGGAAGGTGCCCTCGGTCGCCTGGCTGGCCTCGCCCAGCCCGCCGAGCCGGACCTCGGTCCGCCAGGCGCCGCCGGTGAGGTACTCGGTGCGGGTCATCGGCAGGTCCACCCCGACCCCGCGCAGGTCGAACTCGCCGGGCAGCACCAGGGCGGGGTCCGTGACGGCGATCGCCACGGCCGCCTTGCTGGGCCGGCCGAGTGCCCGGTAGCTGGCGTCCACCCGGGCCAGTTGGTCCTTCCGCGGCCGGTAGGTGGTGCCGCCGGGCAGCCGGTCCCGGGCGGTGAACACCAGGTTGTAGACGTACGGGCTGGCCCGGTTGATCGCCAGCCGGGCGGTGGCCGGGCCGGCCGCGGCGAGGCCGGCGAGCCGCTGGAACCCGGTGCCGCTGGTGACGTACGCCGGGATCGGCAGCGGCCGATCGGTCAGGATGAAGTTCCCGAACTCGAACGCCGTGGTCGGGAACGGCGGGTAGATCGCGGCGGCGGCGCCGGCCGCGGCGAGCGCGGCGACCTGGCTGCGGGGCGGGACCGCGGCGACGTCGTCGGCGTACCGCAGCAACACGAGCCGGCCCCGTACGTCGATGCCGGCCAGGTCCTCCGGCCGGCCCTGGCCGCCGTCGACCACCCGGTGGTCGCTGCTGCCCGGAACCGTCCGGGCCACCGCCAGCGGTTCCAGCGGCGGGTCGACCGGATCCGGGCCGGCCACGGTCAGGGTGGCCTCCGGCCGGGCCAGCGTGGCCCGGGTGTCGTACCGCAGGCCCGGCGCCGGGCCGGTGGCGGCGTAGGCGCGCAGGTCACCGGGGCCCTGGGCCGATACGCCGGCGGTCGCGTCGGCGAGCCCGAGGCTGCGGTAGAGCGGCCGGGCCGAGGGTTCGTCGACGGCCACCGCCACCGGTGCCGCGGCCCGGGCATCCATGGTCACCGCGGTCGGTGCGGTGACCGTGACCCCGGTCCGGGCGACGCTGCTGAGCGGCGACTCCGCGCCGTCGGGCACCGGCTCGGTCAGGTGGCCCAGGACGTCGTACCGGCCGGGCGGCACCCGCACGGTGGCGCTGCCGTCCGGGCCGGTCACCGCGACGAAGGTGCCCGCCCGGTCGCCCGGCCGGGCCACCACCAGCAGGCTCGGGCCGGGTGCGGCACCGGTCCGGGCGATCGAGTGGATGCTCAGGTCGTACGCCTCGGTCTCGGCGTGGACGCCCACCGGCAGGTGCAGCGCGGCCGCGCCGGCACCGGCCGGGGTGAGGGTGAGCTGGGCGCTGTACAGGCCGGGGACGGCCACCCGGGGCCGCAGCGTGACGGTCACCGTGCCGGTGCCGTGCGCCGGCACGGTGAGGGTGGCCGGGCTGACCGACAGCAGGCCGGCCGGGGTGGCCGCCCCGGACCCCGCGGTGACGTCGAGCCCGGTGGCCAGCACCGCGGCCGCGTCGCCGTCGTTGCTGACCGTCACCGTCCTGGTCCGGTCCGGCGCGTTCGCGTACGGCCAGGACAGCAGCCCGAAGCCGACGCTGTCCAGGTCGGCGCGCAGGGTCTGCCGGGCGGCCGCGGCGACGTCCAGCCGGCCGGCGCCCTGCGCGTAGACGGACAGGTCGGGCAGCACCGTGGCGGCGCCCATCAGCGCGGCCTTCAGCTGGCCGGCCCGCCAGTCCGGGTGCCGCTGGGCGAGCAGCGCGGCCGCGCCGGCCACGTGCGGGCTCGCCATCGACGTGCCGTTCAGGCGGGTGTAGGAGTCGTCCACCGGGTCGTTGTCGCCGAGCGGGGTGCCGGCGGCGCGGGCGGCGATGATGGCCGTGCCGGGCGCGACGATCTCGGGCTTGATGGCGTCGTCGCCGAGCCGCGGGCCGCGGCTGGAGAAGCCGCTGAGCTCGTCCTGCTTGGTCACGCTGCCGACCGCGAGCGCGGCGTCGGCCGCCGCCGGGCTGCCCACCGTCCGGTCGGCGCCGGAGTTGCCGGCCGCGATCACGAACAGCGCCCCGGTCTCGGCGGTGAGCTGGTCGACGACCTGGCTCATCGGGTCGGTGCCGTCGGTCGGGCCGCCGCCCAGGCTCATGTTGATCACCCGGGCGTGCTGCTCCACCGCGGCCCACTGCATCCCGGCGATGATCTGGTCGTCGAAGCCGGCGCCGTCGCCGTCGAGCACCTTGCCGACCACCAGGCTGGCCTCCGGCGCGGTGCCGGTGTAGCGGCCGGCGGACGCGGTGCCCCGCCCGGCCGCGATCGAGGCGACGTGCGTGCCGTGCCCGTTGTCGTCGGCCACCGCGGCCGGTCCGGCGGCGGTGAAACCGCGGGCCGCGACCACCGCGCCGGCCAGGTCCGGATGGCCGGCGGCGTAGCCGGTGTCCAGCACCGCGATCCGGACGCCGGCGCCCCGGGTGCCCTGCTGCCACAGCTCCGGCGCGTGGATCTGCGGCACGCTCTGGTCCAGCGCGGCCCGCACCCGGCCGTCCAGCCAGAGCTTCGTCATGCCGGTCGCCAGCGCCCGCGGCCGCGGGCCGGAGCCGCGCACCGACCGCCAGAAGTCGCCGGCCCGGTCCCGCGGCTGGGCCACCGCGGTGAGGCCGAGCCGGGGCAGCGCCCGGGTCACCCGGGTGTCGCCGGCCCGCGCGCTGGCCGGCAGGCTGCCGCCGCGGGCGTGCCCGACCAGCAGCGGCAGGGCCGCGCTGCGCTCGTCGGTGAAGCCCTGCTGGACCAGCGCGGTGACGTCGAACAGCCGCCGGTCCAGCCGGTCGGCGGCCAGCAGCGGCAACGCGTCCGCCGGCAGGACGAGTAGGTGGCCGCGGCCGTCCCGCGCCTGCTGGAAGGTCATCCGGCCCCGCCCCGGACCGGGGCTGACCGACGCCTGGCCGGTGCCGTCGGCGCCGACCACGACCCGGTCGCCGGTGACGAGCGTGACGCTGACCGGATGGAGCGGGCGCGGCGCGGGCCGGCCCGGGTGCGCCGGCGCGCTGCCCGCCGGCGCGCTGCCCGCCGGCGACGAGGGCACGACCAGTGCCGCGGCCGCCACGGCGACGCCGACCAGCGGCAACGCCAGCACCTTGAGTCTCTTCCGCATCTTCGGTACCTGAGGATTCATCACGCTGGTACAGAACCCGGGCGCCGGCCGCGCTGCTGCTTGTACCCGGCCGGCAACAGCCGGCCGCCCCGGCCCGGCAGGCAGCTGCTGCCCGGCAACCAGCCACCGGCTGCCGCCCGGCAAGCAGCACCCGGCGGCCGCCCGCGGTTAGTAGGGGCATGAAGCCGAGGAGAGCCGATGGACGCTGAGACGCGGGCGGACTTCACCGCATTCGTCGAGAGCCGGTCGGCGGCACTGTCCCGCGCGGCGATGGCCCTGACCGGGCACCGGCAGCAGGCCGAGGACCTGCTGCAGACCGCGCTGGCGCGGTCGATGCGGCACTGGGCGCGGCTGCGTACCGGCCAGCCCGAGGCGTACGTGCGCACGGTCATGTACCGGCAGTACGCGACCTGGTGGCGGCGCCGCAGCCGGCCGTGGGAGACGCCGACCGCCGAACTGCCGGAGATCGCCGGGCAGGACCACACCGCCGGGGTCGACCTGAGCCTCGCGCTGACCACCGCGCTGCGCCGGCTGGCGCCCCGGCACCGGGCCGTGCTGATCCTGCGCTACCTGGAGGACCGGCCCAACGAGGAGATCGCCGACATCCTCGGCTGCACCCAGGCGACCGTCCGCAGCCAGACCACCCGCGCGCTGCGGCGGCTGCGCGAGCTCTGCCCCGAACTCGACACCCGAACAGTCCAGGAGACCTGGCAATGACCGACCAGCTCGAACGCGAACTGCCCGCAGCCCTCGCCCGCCTGGGCGCCGGCGCGCCACCGACCACCGACCTCGCCGCGCGCGTGTTCCAGCGTGGCCGCCGGGCCGCCGCCGTCCGGCTGACCGCCGCCGCGACCGGGGTCGCCGGGCTGACCGCCGCGGCGGTGTTCGCCGCCACCGCCTGGACCGGGCCGGCCGGCGGCGCGCCCGGTGCCCGGGTGACCGCGGCCGGCCGCCCCGCACCGGCGCCGGCCGAGCCGCACGTGGTCAGCGCCCTCAGCTGTACCGGGGTCGCCGTCGACGGCCGGGGCCGCACCGTCGGGCAGCACTCCCTGCTGCTGGACCGCGCCACCGGCCGCTTCGTCAGCGTGCCGTACTGCGACGTGCTGCCCTCGCCGGACGGCACCCGGGCGCTGGTGCGCGACGGCGACGGCAGCGTCGCGTACCCGGCCCGCAGCGGGGTGCTGGACGTGGCGAACCAGCAGGTGCAGTGGATCGCCGGGTACGACGGCGCCGGCGCCTGGTCCCCGGACGGCCGGCGCATCCTGCTCAGCGGCGGGCCCAGCGGACTGTCCCAGACCGGGAGCTCGCGGCCGGAGAACAACGGCTTCGTCCTCGTCGACGGCGGGTCGGCCCGGGTGCAGTCCTTCACCGCGGTGCCCGACGTGCCCAACGGGTTCGGCTCGCGCGGCGTCTGGACCCCGGACGGCAGTGCGATCGCGATCACCGTCTGCGCCTGCGCCAACGGGACCGCCCACAATGGATCATGGCCGATCACCGGGATCCGGCTGTACGACCTGCACGGGCGCGCGATCCGCACGCTGCCGGCGAACCGCGGCCTGTGGGCCGAGGAGGCGTTCTCCCCGGACGGCACCTCGATGGTGCTCACCGCGGAGAACCAGGTCGGCGGGCCCGCGCAGGTCGCGGACGCCCGCACCGGTGCGGTCCG
Organism: uncultured Actinomycetota bacterium; assembly: GCA_963714145.1. GTDB lineage: Bacteria > Actinomycetota > Actinomycetes > Mycobacteriales > CADCTP01 > JBBWZH01. The sequence continues at coordinate 4,028,404 of OY970235.1, forward strand.
CCGGACGGTGCAACTGCCGGCCGGCAGCCAGTTCCTCGGCTGGTACGACCAGGACCACCTGATCACCCTGGCCGGCGGGACCGACCGGAGCCGCAGCTGGCCGCTCCCGCTGCAGGTCGTCGACCTCGCCGGCCGGGTCACCCGGACCGTGCCGCTACCGGCGATCCCGCCGCTGCGCGCCGACGGCGGCGGCAGCTTCGGCCTGACCCGGATCGGCTCCAGCACCGGCCTGCCGGCCAACCCGGACGCGCCGACCTTCTGACCGCAGGACGACCCTGCTCCCGGGGCCGCCGCGGCACCGCGCCGCGGCGGCCCCCCGCCACGCTGACCGGGAACCGCCCGGTCGTCAGGCTTTCGGTGCCGCGGTCAGCGGAAGCCGGCGGACACGCCGCCGTCGACCGAGAAGTTCTGCCCGGTGACCCAGGTGGACTCGTCGGACGCCAGGTAGACCGCGAGATGGGCGATGTCGTCGCCGAGGCCGGGCCGGCGGATCAGGTGCATGCTCATCTGGAAGGCGCGCAACTCGTCGCCCACCGCCGCGTCGGTCGCCGGCGTCTTGACGAAGCCCGGCGAGATGGCGTTGGCCCGGATGCCGTCGGCGGCGCCCTCGGCGGCCAGCGTCTTCGTCAGCGCGATGACGCCACCTTTGGCAGCGGCGTGAGCCGCCTGGCCGAGTGGGGCGATACCGCGGATACCCGACATCGACGCGGTGTTGATGATCGAGGCGCTGCCGGACCGCAGCAGGTACTTCCAGGCCGGCTGGGTGGTATGGAACACGATGTCGAGTTCCACGTTCAGCACGTGCCGCCACAGGTCGAGCGTCATCTCGGCGAACGGCGCGAAGCCGAAGCCGGCCGCGTTGTTGTAGAGGACGTCGATGCCGCCGAGGGCGTCCGCGGCGGCGTCGATCCAGCCGCGGGCGGCGTCGGCGTCGCTGAGGTCGACCGTGTGCCCGGTGGCGTCGTAGCCCGCGTCCCGAAGCACCGACGCGGTTCGCTCGGCGGCGCCCGGCTGCACGTCACAGCCGACCACGCGAGCACCCTCCCGGGCGAACATCGCCTGCGCCGCCTCCCCCTGACCACCCGCCGTCCCGGTGATGAGGACCCTCCTGCCGGCAAGCCGCATGCCGCTCCCCTCCCGCCTGGGCCATTGACGCGCGTAGGTCGCCACGCCAAACTGCATACAGTTTGGTCAACCTAGGCGGGAGATCACGGACCGTCAACCCCCTGGCCGGCGCCATCGGCAGCGGGCCGCGGCGCCGGCCGGGTGGGTCAGCGCGCGGCCGTGGCCGGCTGGCCGGCCGCGGCGATCCGGCCGTGCAGCGCGGCGAGCCCGGCCACGTAGATCTCGGAGAAGGTGGGGAACGGCTGGATCGTGTCGCGCAGCACGGCCAGCGGCACCCGGGCCCGGATGGCCAGCGTCGCCTGCTGCAGCCACTCCCCCGCCTCCGGGCCGAGCGCGTACGCCCCGGTCAGCCGCTCGCCGTCGGACAGCAGCGTCAGGAAGCCCAGGGACTCGGCGTAGGCGCGGGTGTACGTGGCCGTCTTGGCCACCCCCGACACCGGCACGGTCGCGCTGAACCGGGCCTCGGTGGCGCCCACCGAGGCCGCCTGCGGGTCGGTGTAGACGACCCGCGGCACGGCGTCGTAGTTGGCTTCCCGCGGCTCGCCCAGGATGTTCGCGGCGACCACCTCGCCCTGGTACTTGCCGACGTGGGTGAGCGGCCACAGCCCGGTGACGTCGCCGATCGCCCACAGCCGCTCGCCGACCCGCAGCCGGGCGTCGACCGGGACGCCGTGGCTGCCGGCCGTGACGCCGACGGTCTCCAGGCCGATCCCGGCCACCCGCGGGCGCCGGCCGGTCGCCACCAGCAGCCGGTCGCCGGTCAGCTCCCGGCCGTCGTCGAGGACCAGGACGTAGTCCTCGCCGGCCCGGCGGGCGGCGGTGGCGTGCGCGCCGAGGACGACCTCGATGCCGTCCCGGCGCAGCACCTCCCCGAGCGCCTCGCCGAGCGGGGCGGGCTCCCGGGAGAGCAGGTGCGGGCCGCCGTGCACGAGGGTCGCCGCGCCACCGAGCCGGCGCACCACCTGCGCCAGCTCGACCCCGACCGGCCCGCCGCCGAGCACCAGCAGGTGCCGCGGGACGGCCCGCATGCTGGTGGCTTCGCGGCTGCCCCAGACGCCCGGCAGCTCGCGCAGGCCCGGGACCGGCGGCACGATCGGCTCGGCACCGTTCGCCAGGACGACGTGCCGCGCGGTGTGCCGCACCCCGTCGACCTCGACCGCCCCGGTGCCGGCCAGCCGGCCGCTGCCGCGCAGCAGGGCGATGCCCTTGCTCGCCAGCCAGGTCTCCTGGCCAGCGTCGGAGTAGCCGGAGACCATGAAGTCCCGCCAGGCGAACACCGCCTCGACGTCGACCGCCGCGGTGGCCGCGGCGTCGAGCGCCCCCCGCACCGCCTCGCCGGGGCGCAGCAGCGTCTTGGACGGGATGCAGGCCCAGTACGAGCACTCACCCCCGACCAGTTCCCGCTCGACCACGGCGACCCGCATCCCGCCCTCGGCCAGCGCGCCGGCGCAGTGCTCGCCCGGCGACCCACCGCCCAGCACGATGACGTCGTAGTCGCTGGATTCCCGCTGCTCCCCGGCCGGGTCGGCCGCCGGGCCGTCGGTTGTCGCCATCGGGTCCTCCTTCAGTCGCCGACCGCCGGCCCGGGCGGCCGGGCCGGCAGGTGCCGGGTCGGTGTCCGGTCAGCGGCCGGGCAACCGCGTCGTGATCTCCTGCAGCACCCGGCCCGGACCGGCCCGCTGTGATCCCACCATCGCGGCCCGCGGCCCGCACCATCCAGGGGGCACCTGGACAAGATCTCACCAGCCGGGCGGGCGACCGGGTCAGCCGCCCGGCGGGCGGTAGGGAGGTGCGGCGACCGACTCGCGCAGGACCAGGCGGGGGGTGGCCAGCGTGGCGACCGGTATGGGCTCGCCGAGCAGCGCGGCCCGGGCGGCCCGGAAACAGGTGCTGCCGAGGGCCAGGAAGTCCATCGCGACCGTGGTGAGCGCCGGGGTCGCGAAGGCGGTGCCGGGGGCGTCGTCGAAGCCCACCAGGCTGACGTCCCGGGGCACCTCCCGGCCCGCCTCGTGCAGCGCCCGCCGGACCCCGATGGCCAGGTCGTCGTTGCCGCAGAGGATCGCCGTGACGCCGCCGCGGCGGGCCAGGACGCGGCCGGCCCGGTAGCCGGCCGCCGCGTCCCAGCCGGGTGCCGGCAGCCGGGGAACCGGGACACCGGCCGCGACGAGGGCCTCCCGCCAGCCCTCGGTCCGGCCGTGGGTGCGCACCGCCGAGGGCAGCGGGACGTGGTGCACGGTCCGGTGCCCGAGCGTGAGCAGCAGGTTGGTCGCCTCGAGCGCGGCCGTGCGGTCGTCCAGCCAGACATGTGGCACGCCGGGCGGCACCGGCAGGGCCGGTTCGGTGGCGGCGGCGACCGGCATCCCGGCCGGAAGCTCCTGCAGGACCCGCTCGCCGGCTTCGTCGAAGGCGATCACCACCACCGCACCGGTGCTCGGGTCCGCGGTGTGCTCGACCACCGACCGGACCGCCTCGGGCCGGGCCGACTCGACCACCAGGATGCTGACCACGAAGCCGCTGCCCCGGGCGGCCTCCTCGATGCCCTGCAGAGTGCGGGCGTAGCCGTACAGCGTCGTGTTGGCGGTGACCACGGTGACGGTGCGGCTGCGGCCCGACGACAGCGTGCGGGCGGCCCGGTTGGGCCGGTAGTTCAGCGCCTGGATGTGTTCCAGGACCAGCGCCCGGGTGGTCGGCCGCACGCTCGGATGGCCGTTGAGCACCCGGGACACCGTCTGGTGCGACACGCCGGCGGCGGCGGCGACGTCCCGGATGCTCGGCACCCAGCGGGCCGCCCCGGCCGCGGGCTGGCTCGTCACCCGGCGGCCGCGACAGCTTCGCGCACGGTCTGCGCCACCTCCGTCATTTGACCGCCCCGCCGGTGATTCCGGAGATGATCTTGCGCTGCGCGATCGCGAAGACGACCAGCAGCGGCAGGCTCATCAGGATGACGTAGGCGAAGATGAGGTGCCAGTTGTTCAGGTAGAGACCGGCGCTGGCCACCTGGAAGAGGTTGAGCGGCAGGGTGCGGGTGTGGCCGCCGCCGAGCACGAAGAACGCGTAGAAGACGTCGTTCCAGGTGTAGAGGCAGATCAGGATCGTCGCGGTCGCCAGCACCGGGCGCAGCAGCGGCAGGATGATCCGGACGAAGACGGTGGCCGGCCCGGCTCCGTCCATCCGGGCCGCCTCCTCCAGTTCGATCGGGATGGTCCGGATGAAGCCGGTGACGAAGAAGATCACCGTGGACATGTACATGCCCATGTAGACACCGATCATCCCGGTCGCCGTGCCGGCCAGGCCCAGCTGGCGCAGCAGCAGGACGACGGTGACGACCGCCGGCGGCAGCAGGATCCCGCTGATCGCGACCGCGTAGACGACCGCGTTGCCGCGGCCGCCGCGGCGGGCCAGCACCCAGGCGGCCATCGAACCGAACGTCAGCACGCCCAGCACCGACGGCGCCACCACCAGCACGCTGCCGCCGAAGGCGCGCACGACCTGCCCCTGGGTGAACGCGTCGCGCAGGTTCTGGAACAGCTGCCAGCGCGCCGGCAGGCTGAGGTCCGGGTCCAGCGCCTCGGCCCGGGACTTCGCGGCGGTGACGATCACCAGCCAGAGCGGTATCCCGACCAGGACGCCGACCACCAGCAGCGCGGCGACCGGCTGCAGCCGGCGCAACCCCCTCACAGTGTCTCCGGTTCGCTGCGCTGCGCGCCAGACGCGACGTCTTCCCTCGGCCCCGCGCAGCGACTTCGTCGGCGCGTTGCCTCAGTCCAGACGCCGCTGCGCTCCGCTCCGCTCACCGCACGTCCTCCCGCCGGCGCAGCAGTTGCACGACCGGCACGGCGACCAGCACGACGACCAGGAACAGCACCAGGCTCATCGCGGTGGCCTGGGCGTAGAGGCCCTGGCCGAAGGTGCGGAAGATGAAGATGTTGAGCACCTCGGTGGTCCGGGCCGGGCCGCCGCCGGTCGTCGCCTGCACGACGTCGAACCCGTTCATCGTGCCGAGCAGGGCGGTGGCGACGTTGAACGTGATCGCCGGCGCCAGCAGCGGGAACCGGATGCGCCAGAACGACTGCCACGGGCCGGCACCGTCGATCCGGGCCGCCTCCAGCACGTCGTCCGGGATGGTCTTGAGGCCGGCCAGGAAGACCAGCATCGACAGGCCCATCCACTTCCAGGAGTGGACCAGCGCCACCACCGCGATCGTCCACGTCGTGCTGCCCAGCCAGGGGATCCGCACGTCGTGCCCGGACAGCACCCCGAGCAGGCCGTTCAGCGCGCCGTCCGGCTTGAGGAAGGCCTGGAACAGGTAGCCGACGGCCAGCGCCGACATCAGCACCGGGATGAACAGGCAGACCCGGGCGAACCGGTTCACCCGGGTGTCGCGTTCCAGCAGCACCGCGAGCACCAGCCCGGACACGTTCTGGCCGATCGCGACGAGCACCGCGTAGACGAGCGTGACCCGCAGGCTGGCCAGCAGCGAACCGTCGGCCAGCAGCGCGTGGAAGTTGCTGAACCCGACCGGGTGGATCGCCGCCTTGAACGCCGACCAGTCGGTGAACGGGTAGATGAAGTTGAACAGGGTCGGCAGGAAGAAGAACACGGCCATGATGACGAAGGCCGGCACCAGGAAGGCGGTCGGGTGGGTACCCCGGGTGCGGCCCCGCGCCGGCGGCCGGCGCCGCCCGCGGGGCGGCGCGGCGACGGCGCGCCGGGCGGCGGCGGCCGGCGCCGTGGCGACCTGCGCGGTCGAGTCGGTCATCGTGTCCTCCCGCCGGTGCCGGGCCGGCCCCGCGGCCGGCCCGGTACCCCACTCCTGGGTCAGAAGCCCGCCGCGCCCTGCGCCTTGGCCAACTGGGCGAACTGGGTCTGGGTGGCCTTGGCGACCTGCTCGGGCGTCTTCTTGCCGTAGAGCATGTCCGCGAGGTTCAGGTAGAGGTCCGGGTTCGCGATGGCCAGCGACTGGAACGACCCGACCGAGTTGGCCAGCGACTGGTGGATGGCGACGGCGATCTTGGGCACGTTGCCCGGCGTCGGCACCGCGGTCTCCAGCGACACGGTGCCGCGGGCGGCGACGAAGTCGGCGTAGCCCGGCCCCATCCAGTAGGCGAGGAACTGCCGGGCCGCCGCCTCGCGCTTGGCGTCGCCGGTCCGGAAGGCGACCAGCGCGTTGCTCTGGTCCGGGATGGCGGTGCCGACGTTGCCGGACGGGGAGATCGGGAAGAAGCCGACCTTCTGGTCCAGTTCGGCCGGGCCGGAGGTCTTGGCCTGCAACTGGTTCAGGTAGCTGTTCACCTGGATGACCATGGCCGCCTTGCCGGCCAGCAGCGCGTCACCCTGGTCTTCGAACGTCGCGGTCTTCAGGTCGGAGTTGAACAGGCCCTCGTCGACCAGGCTCTTGTACTTCTTGATCGCGTCCAGGACGACCGGGCTCTCGAAGCCCTCCTCGTTCTTGTTGACCTTCGCCCAGAAGCCGGCCTTGGCCGCGTCGGCGAGCTGGACCTGGACCCACCACTGGGTCGGCCAGCGGTCACCGCCGGCCTCGTAGAACGGCGTGACGCCCTTGCTCTTGAGGGTCCGGGCGACCTGGATCATCTCGTCGAAGTTCTTCGGCGTGCCGGTGATCCCGGCCTGCTCGAAGACCTTCTTGTTGTAGTAGACGCCCTCCACCGCCGGGGTGGTGATCAGCGCGCCGTAGCGCTTCCCGTCCAGCAGGCCGGTGATGTCCCGGACCGACGGGTCGAGCTTGTCCAGCCACGGGGCGCCGTCGAGCACCTGCAGGTTGGTCGCCGGCTGCAGCACGGTGAGCTGGCTCGCGGTGGGCTGCCAGAAGGCGAGATCGGGCTTGTCGCCGGTGGCCACCTTGGTCTGCACGCCCTGCTCGTACGGGTCCGGGACGGTGACGGTCTGCACCTTGGCCCCGGTGGCCGCGGTGAAGGCCTTGATCACCGACTTGGCCGTGTCGGTGCTGTTCTGGGCGGTCCACACGGTCAGGGTCACGCCGTCGAGCTTCGCGGTGGGGTCCGGCCAGCTCCCCGGCGCGGCCGCACTCCCCCCGCCGCCGGCGGTGCTGTCGCTGCACGCGGCCAGCAGGGTCGCGACCATGGCGGTGGCCAGGGTCAGTGGCAGCTTCTTCATCGAACCACTCCGTTCGGGTATGCCTGCCCCGGCGGGGACGGGCGGGGCGGCGCCTTTCAGTCGTCCGGTCAGTCCTCCGGGGTGAGCGTGAACGTGCGGGCCGAGGGCGGTCCGGTGGTGGCCCGCAGGTGCAGCACGCCGGCCGCCGCGTCCCACCCGGCCGGCCACCGCGGCAGGCCCGCGGGGAACGCCACGTCGACGCGGACCCGGCGCCCGCGCAGCCGCGGCACCGGCAGCGCCACCCGCTCGGGCGCTCCCGGCCGGCGCCAGGCGGTGACGTGCGCCCGCTCCGCGGTCCGCAGCCCGAGCGCGACCCACCCGTCGGCCCAGCCGGGCAGCCCCAGCGGCCACAGCGGCACCGACGCGGCGATGTCGGCCCGCAGTCTCTTGTGGACAGTGACGGCGGCGGCGACGATTCCGTGCTGGGCCGCGGTCATCCCGTCCAGCCGCCCGGACAGGTAGAGCCGGCCGAGCAGGCCGGTGCACAGCGTGAAGGCGGCCTGCTCGGCGTCCATGTCCGGCTGCGGGTAGGCCCAGTTCGCCGCCTGCTCCGGCGGCATCGAGACCGGTGCCGCCGCCGCGATCGGCGGGTAGCGCACCGGGTCCTGCTGGTCGCTTGTGGACTGCAGCTGCAGCCGGGACAGCATCGCCTGGTCCATCCGCATCGCCCCAGACGAGCAGTTCTCCAGGACCAGGCGCGGGTGCCGGTCCAGCACGCCGTCGAGCCAGTCGAGGTGGGCGCGGTTGTGCTCCAGCAGGCCGTCGCCGGGACTGTCGACGCCGACGTCGGTGCCGACCCCCGGGTTGATGTTGTAGTCCAGCTTGAAGTACCCGATCCCGTACTCCCGGACGAGCCGGTCGACGACCCCGTCGAGGTGGCCGCGCGCGGCCGGATGCCGCAGGTCCAGGTGCAGCCGGTCGTGCTCGACCTGGCGGACCCCGGAGCGCTGGAAGAACGCCTCGGCCGGCAGGGACCGCGCCAGCGGGCTGCGCACCCCGACGACCTCGGGCTCGAGCCACAGCCCCGGCACCATCCCGGCCGCCCGGATGGCGTCGAGGACCTCGCCGATGCCGGCCGGGAAGCGCACCGTGGACGGCTCCCACGCGCCGACGCTGTCCCACCAGTCGCCGCCCTCGTCGTACCAGCCGGCGTCGACGCAGAAGTACTCCGCGCCGGCCGCGGCCGCGGCGGCGACCAGCGGCAGCAGCTTGCCGGTGGTCGGATCGCCCATCAGCGTGTTCATGTAGTCGTTGAAGACGACCGGCATCGTGGCGGCGTCGGGGTGCGGGCGGCGGGACGCGCGCCGGTGGCTGGTGAGCGCCTCGATCGCGCCCTCCCAGCCGCCGTCGCCGACCGCGAGCGAGGCCGGCACGGCGGTGAACGACTCCCCCGGCGCCAGCCGCCGGCGCCACTGGTGCTCGGCGTCGGTGGGGCCGAAGACGGCGAGGTAGAGCCCGTCCCGCCGCTCCCCCACCTCGTAGTGCCAGCCGCCGTTGTGCTCGACCTGCCAGGCGTACGAGCGGCCGGTGCGGGTGTCGACCAGCCCGCCGGTGGGCAGCCAGCGCCCGGACGACCAGCCGCCCTGGCTGGTCACCGCGACGCAGCCACGCGGGTCCTGCCGGTGCAGGGCCAGGTCCAGGTCGGGCAGCAGGTCCGGGCGCAGCGGCCGGCGCTGCCAGCGGCCCTCCGCCAGCCACTCGCTCGCCCCGATGATCAGCTCGAGGTCGCCGATCCGGTCGGCGGCGGGCACGAACGCGCCGGTGCACAGCGAGGAGACCGCGTGCAGGACGACCTCGGCCACGCCGACGTTGGTGACCGTCGTGGTGGCCCGCAACGCCGGCACGCCCTCGCGCGACTCCAGCCGCACCCGCACCCGCAGCGCGGAGACCTCGTCGGCCAGGGTGAGGTCGAGGCGGGTCAGGTCGTCGACCTTGGTGTGCGCGTGGTCGACGTACCGCAGCGTCGCCCCCACCGCGGTATCCGGGTAGCGGGTGCCCGAGCGGGACCGACCGCGGCCGGCGACCAGCATCTCCACCAGCGGCTGGGCCGACGGCACCGCTACCGCGCCACCGCCGGGTGCCAGCCCGGCCAGCCGCGGCGGCCCGTCGCCGGGCGCGACGAGCACGACGGTCAGGGCGTCGTGCCCCCAGGTCACAGTGGTCGGGCTGGACACCGGTTCCTCCGCGGCTACCAGGCACTTCAATGGAAATGTGATCGATCACATCGCTGCTGGGGCAACAGTTTCACCGCTGTTGCCGCCCGAGTCAACGGCTGATCGATGGCCGGTTGCGCGGTCGGACGACCCGGCGACAGCCCTTGACCGGGCGAGTTGTGAGCGTTAACACTGTCGTTACCGTTTCGGCGCCGTCCTGAACCTGCCGTCCGACCCCGTGATGTGACCGATCACAAGTCCGCTCGCGATCGCGGGCGAGGAGATGACGATGCAGAAGATGTGGAACGTCCCGCTGCTGGCCATCGTGACCGTGCTGGCCGGCCTGCCGGCCGGGACCGCGGCCGCCGGGCCCGGCACCGGCACGGCAGCCCCGAAGACGCTGGTGGTCGACCTGGGCCAGCGCACCGGGCCGGTCAGGCACGGCGGCAACGGCGTCCTCTACGGGGTCAGCGACCCCGGCGTCCCGAGCGACAACCTGCTGCAGCCGTTGAAGATCCGGGCGATCGCCGGCAAGGCACCCGACGGCGAGCAGCACCCCAACGGCGACACGCTGGTGGTGGCCGACCAGTTCGTCCGCACCGGTGGCCAGGACATCCACGTCTACCTGCAGGACTTCTATCCGCACTGGCCGTACGACGACCTCGGCTTCGCCGACTACCTGCCCAAGATCGAAGCGATGGCGCACAAGATCGCCGTGCACCCGCAGCGGCGGCACTTCGTCTACGTGCCGTTCAACGAGCCGGACTGGATCTGGTACGGCCTGAGCAACGGCGACCCGGCGGCCTACGCCCGCGGTCGGGACCGTTTCCTCGCCGACTGGACGACCGCCTTCCGCACGATCCGGGCGATCGATCCCGGCGCCCGCATCGCCGGCCCGAACGAGGCCTTCTACGACCGCCGGTTCCTGCCCGAGTTCTTCGCCTACGCCAAGGCCAACGGCGTGCTGCCGGACGTCATGACCTGGCACGAACTGCCGACGCTGCAGCTGGAGCGGTACCGGCAGAACTACGCCGACTTCCGGGCGCTGGAGCGCGGCGTCGGCATCGGCCCGCTGCCGGTCAACATCAACGAGTACGCCGGCCGGCGCGACCTGAGCGTCCCGGGCCGGCTGCTGCAGTGGGTGACGGTCTTCGAGGACACCAAGGTGGACGCTGGCGGCCAGGCCTACTGGGACGCCGCCGGCAACCTGGCCGGCACCGCGTCCCAGACGAACCTGCCCACCGGCTCCTGGTGGATGTTCAAGATGTACGCCGACATGACCGGCGACACCGTCGCGGTCACCCCGCCGGTGCTGAACAAGGTCGACACGCTGCAGGGCGTCGCCAGCCTGGACCCGGCGCGGCGGCAGGCGCACGTGCTGCTGGGCGGGGAGGCCGGGGACGCGGTGGTCGAGGTGCGCGGGGTGGACCGCGCGCTGTTCGGCCGGACCGCGCACCTGACCCTGTCCCGGACCGAATGGAGCGGCTACGACGCCGACGCCCCGCCGCCGGCGGTGCTGGCCGAGCGGGACGTACCGGTCGGCCGCGACGGCACCGTCCGGGTGCCGGTCGACGGCATGGACGCGATGGCCGCCTACGAGGTCGTCCTCTCCCCCGGCGGCCACGGGACGGCGGCCCGGGTCGACCTGCCGTGGCGGGCCCGGTACGAGGCCGAGGCCGGCACGATCGTGTCCGGGCAGGTCTTCACCCAGGGCACGCCGCAGAACTTCAACGGCTACGCGGCCTCCGGGACTCAGGACGTGGGCAGCCTGAACCGGCCGGACAGCTCGGTGACGCTGTCGGTGACGGTGCCGCGGACCGGTGCCTACGACGTCGGCATCCTGTACGGGAACCAGTCCGGCGGGCCGGCCCAGCAGGTGCTCACCGTGGACGGCGGCCAGGCCCGGTTCGTCGCGTACCCGGTCACGCTGAACTGGCTCTACCGCGCCAGGGCCAACAGCACCGTCCGGCTCACCGCGGGCACGCACCGGCTGACCCTGGCCACCACCGGGCCGATCGGCACCGCCCGCGGCGAGGTCACCCTCGACCGGGTCGACGTCACCGCGATCACCGCGGCGCCCGACCGGGTGCGGTACCAGGCCGAGCTGGCGCAGCCGACCGGCGCGGTCTCCTACGGCTACGACCGGGCCGACTCGTCCGGCGCCGGCTACGTCCGGCTCGGCGGTGGCGGCTCCACCACGTTCGTCGTCTCGGTGCCGGCGAACGGCTACTACGACATCGCGACCCGCTACGGCGCGGCCGGGCGCCGGGGCGGGGTCGCGGCCCGGCTGACCCTCGACGGCGGCCCGCTCGCCGGGGCGGTGCTGCGCCCGGTGTCCCGCGCGGCGGCCTGGCACACCGCCACCGAACTGGTCTACCTGTCCGCCGGCGTGCACCGGATCGGCGTCCGGGCGGCGACCTCGGCGCCGGTGCTGCTGGACGAGCTGGCGGTGACCCGGTCGGGCGCGGCGGCGCAGGCCGCGGTGCGGACCATCGAGGCCGAGGCGGCCGGCAACACGCTGACCGGCCCGGCGACCGTCGAGGCCAATGCCTACGCCTCTGCCGGCGGCACCGTCGCCGGCGTGGGCGGCACCGGCACCCTGACCCTGAACGGGATCACCGCCCGCCGTGCCGGGCAGTACACCCTGGTCGTCCACTACGCGAACGACGACCGGGTCGGCGGCCACGCCTACAACACGAACATCATCTCCCGGGCGACCGACATCGCCGTCAACGGCGGGGCCGCGCAGCGGGTCTGGTTCCGCAACACCTGGGACTGGAACAACATCTGGTCCATCGGGATCCCGGTGACGCTGCGGGCCGGCGCCAACACGATCACGCTGTCCCGCGCCGACGGCCTCGCGCCCGTCTTCGACAAGCTGGAGGTTGCCCAGACCCGCCTCACCCGCTGAGCCACACCGGTTGCGGGCCCACCCGTTGCGGGGGCAGCGGGTGGGCCGGCGTCAGCTCCGTTCGTCGAGTGCCTGCAGGACCCGCAGGAAGACCTGCCGGTCCGCGGCGGGCAGCTGGCTCAGGAACCGCTCCTCCGCCTGCCGGATCCCCCGCCGCACCCTGGTGTGCAGCCGGCGCCCGGCCGGGGTGAGCGCGAGCAGGTGCACCCGCCGGTCGGCCGGGTCGGGTTCCCGCCGGATGAAGCCGCGCTCCTGGAGATCGTCGAGCACCCCGATGATCCGGGTCTTGTCGGCTCCGATCGCCCGGGCCAGCGCGGCCTGGGTGCGCTGTGGCGTGCGGTCGAGCGCGGTCAGCACGATGTAGCCCCACATCGACACGCTCTGCGCGGCGAGGATCGGCTGCTCGGCAGCGATGAGCTCCCGGCTCAGCCGCGCGACCATGGCGGCGAGGTCGGGCCGATCCACCTCTGGCTGCGATGCCTCACCGGCCACGGCGACGACCTTACACCTTGACTTACCGTACGCTGGAGCCGATCGTAAGCAGATGCCTACAATCCTGGATTTCCGCGGCTACGACGAGCTGGCCGTGCGGGCGAGCGTGTCGCTGGTCGAGCAGCTGCGGCCCGCCGATCTCGACCGGCCGACACCCTGCGCCGGCTGGCCGGTCGGCACCCTGCTCGCCCACATGACCGCACAGCACCACGGCTTCGCCGCCTCGGCCGACGGCGGCGGTACGGAGTTGGCGGAGTGGCAGGCCGGCCCGCTGGGCGACGATCCGGCGGCCGACTACGCCGCCGCCAGCGCCCGGGTCATCGCCGCCTTCGCGCCGGACGACGTGCTCACCAGGAGGTTCGCGCTGCCCGAGTTCGGCGCCGGCGTGCAGGTGTCGGGCCGGCGGGCGATCAGCTTCCACTTCATCGACTACGTCGTCCACGGCTGGGACCTGGCCCGGGCGCTCGGGCTGCCGTTCGAGTTGCCGGCGGACCTGCTGCGGGCGGCGGTCCCGGTCGCCGAGACCGTTCCCGACGGTGCCAGCCGGCTGGCGCCCGGCGCTCCCTTCGCCCCCCGGCTGCCGGCACCGGCCGGCGGCGACCCGCTGGCGCAGATCCTCACCCTGCTGGGCCGCTCCCCGGCCTGGCCGGCGGCCGGCACCGGCTGAGTCACCCCGGCCCGCCGGCCGCCCGGCCCCGGTCGGCGGCGGGTAGCGGGGTGCGCCGCACCGCCCTGATGCCTACCTCCGCGGTGGGTGGCTCGGCTATTGGCCGGGTGGCTGATTTTTGGCTGGCGCCGGGTCCGCGGGTCCGGCCGGGTGGCGGGGGTTTGACCGGGCCGGCGCCGGCCGGCCGGGCCCGGTGGCGCAAGTTTGGCCCGGGTGCCGGGCCGCTCCGAACGGCGCCGCGGCCGCGGCCGTGCCATCGCACATCCGCCGAAGGTGCGGGATGGGCGAACGGTGAAGAGGTGGGCGGGCATGGGCGACGTCACGGCAGAGCGGTCCGGAGCAGCCGAGTCTGAAGCAGCCGAGTTCGGAGCAGCCGAGTTCGGTGCAGCCAGGTCCGGAGCAGCCAAGCCCGACGCAGCCGAGTCCGGGGCAGCCGAGTCCGGGGCAGCCGAGTCCGAAGTGGACACGCTGCGGTGGATGTACGCCGAGCACGGGGGCAAGCTGCGCAGCATCGCGCTGCGGTTCACCCAGGGCGACCGGCAGTGGGCCGAGGACGTGGTGCAGGAGACGCTGCTGCGCGCCTGGCGGAACATCGACGCGCTGCGGACCGGCGGCACGGAGTCGCTGCTGCCGTGGCTGTCCACGGTCGCGCGGCGGGTGGTCATCGACGACCTGCGCCGGCGCCGGACCCGTCCGGTCGAGGTCAGCGACGCGCCACTGGAGTACCTGGCCGGGGCGGACGAGGTCGACCGGATGCTCGACTCCGTGGTCGTCACCGAGGCGCTGCGGGCACTCTCGCCGGCCCACCGCGAGGTGCTGGTCCAGACGTACTACCTGGGCCGGACCGTGCAGCAGGCGGCCGACACGCTGGGTCTTCCGGTCGGCACGGTCAAGTCCCGGGTGTACTACGGGCTGCGGGCGCTGCAACTGGCGCTGCGCGAACGCGGCGTCGACGGCTGAGCCGCCACTCGCCCGCCGGGCGGGCCGGCGAGAGCCGGGCCGGCGGTCAAGCGCCGACCGGCTGGGCCGGCAGGTCGGCCGGATGCAGGACGGTCAGGTCCGCAGTGGTCGGCTCGGCCACCGCCATCAGGCGGCCCGCCTGGTTGGCGACCATCGTGTCCAGGACCTGGCGGGCGTACCGGCCGTTGCCGAAGCCGGGCCCGCACTCGATGTGCTCGAAGTGGCCCCGCAGGGCAGCGACGGTGGCCGGGGCCAGCTGGTAGCCGATCGCCGCGGCGTGCCGGTCGACGATGGTGATCAGCTCGTCCGGGCGGTAGTTCTCGAACTCGACCACGGTGGAGAAGCGGGACGCCAGCCCGGGGTTCGCGGCCAGGAAGTCCCGCATCTCGGCGGAGTACCCGGCCGCGATCACCACCACCTCGTCCCGGTGGTCCTCCATCAGCTTCACCAGCGTGTCGATGGCCTCCCGACCGAAGTCGGCGCCGGCCGCGCCGGCCCGGGCCAGCGTGTAGGCCTCGTCCACGAACAGCACCCCGCCGCGGGCCCGGTCGAACGCGGCCCTGGTGCGCTGCGCGGTCTGCCCGATGTACTCGCCGACCAGGTCGGCGCGGGCCACCTCGACCAGCTGGCCCGAGCCGAGCACGCCGAGCGCGGCGAGCAGCTCCCCGTACAGCCGGGCCACCGTGGTCTTGCCGGTGCCGGGCGGGCCGGAGAAGATCACGTGCCGGGACAGCGGCGGGGCCGGCAGCCCGGCCTCGACCCGCCGCCGGACGGCCGCGATCAGGTTGACCAGGTTGGTCACCTCACGCTTGACGTTGCCCAGGCCGACCATGCCGTGCAGCTGCTCGAGCAGCGCCGGCAACTGGTCGCGGCTGGTGAAGGCGGGCCCGGCCAGGCCGACGTCGACCGGGAGCAGCCGGGTCAGCTCCTCGTCGGTGACGTCGTCCCGGCCGGTCAGCCGCTCGGCCTGCCGGCCGATCATGTCCTCGAAGACGCCGCGGGCCACCCGTCCGTTGCCGAACGTGGCATCCCGGGCCTGCCGTCCGAAGTGGACGGACAGTGCCTCGCGGGTGCCGCCGGCCAGCACGAAGTGGTGCTCCCGGCAGCACCGCTCGACGATCGTCACCAGTTCCTCGTCGGTGTAGCTGGCGAACTCGACGGTGCGGGCGAACCGGGACGCCAGGCCGGGGTTGCTGGCCAGGAAGCGGTCCATCTCGGCCGAGTAGCCGGCCGCGATCACCACCACGTCGTCCCGGTTGTCCTCCATCAGCTTCACCAGCGTGTCGATCGCCTCCCGGCCGAAGTCGGCGCTGCCACCGGCCTCGGCGGCCAGCGTGTAGGCCTCGTCCACGAACAGCACGCCGCCGCGGGCCTCGGTGAACCGCTCGGTGGTCTTGATCGCGGTGCCGCCGACGACCTGGGCGACCAGGTCGGCCCGGGCGACCTCGACGACGTGTCCGGTACGCAGCACGCCGAGCGCGGCCAGGATCCGGCCGTACAGCCGGGCGACCGTGGTCTTGCCGGTGCCGGGCGGCCCGGCGAAGACCAGGTGCCGGCTCATCGGCGGCACCGGCAGCCCGGCCGCGGCCCGGCGCTGGCCCAACTGCTGCAGGCTGACCAGCGCGGCGACCTCGCGCTTGACCCCGGCCAGGCCGACCAGCCCGGCCAGTTCGGCGAGCAGCCCGTCCACTGTCTGCTGTGGACTGTCCGAATGCGACTGCTGGTACTCGTCGCGGGCCCGGTTGCCGACGCTGATCAGGCCGTCGACGGTGAGCCGGGGGGCCGGCCCGGCCTGCCGCAGCCCGGCGCCGCCGTTGTCGCGCAGCTCGGTGCCGCGCAGCGTGATCGGCTGGTCGCTGGCCACCTCGACGCCGTCGCCGGTGTTGCCGGCGGCCGTGCAGTCGGTCAGCTGGCCGCGCGAGCCGGCCGCGAACCGCACGCCGGTGCCGGCGCAGTCACGCACCCGGGTGCCGGTGAGCGAGACCTCCCCGTCCCGGCCGGCCAGCACGCCGCCGGTGCGCCCGCCGCTGATCTCGCAGCCGTGCAGCGTGACCGTGCCGCCGGCCTCGGCCAGTACGGCCACGTCGTCGCTGCCGGCCAACTGGCAGCCGTGCAGCTCCAGGCTGCCGCCCGCGGCGGCGCGCGCCGACGCGTACCGGGTGTCGGCGAACGACGAGTCCGCCACCCGGCCGCGGCCGTTCTCGCCGGCCAGCAGGGCGTGCCCGCCGCAGCCGGTGACCCGCAGGTTGCGCAGCACCGGGCTGGCGCCGGACCAGACCCGGACGCCGTGCTGCCGGGCGGCGCTGATCCCGATGCCGTCGAAGGTACCGGCCGAGCCCTCGGTCACCAGCACCGCGGCGTCCGCGCAGCCGGAGATCGTGCCGCCGGTGAAGACCGGGTCGCTGCCGCCGTCGACCAGCACGCCGCCGACCGGGGTGTCGTCGATCGTGCAACCCTCGAAGCTGCCGCGGGACCGGCCGGTGACCCGCACGCCATGGCCGCGCGGCCGGCGGACCACCGTGTTGCGGACGACCGGCTCGGCGCCGCCGGCCAGCAGGATCCCGTCGCCGGCGGTGTCGCTGATCTCGCAGCCGTCCAGGGTGCCGCGCGCCCCGGTAACGTAGACGCCGGCGTCGGACACCTGCTGGATCCGGGTGCCGATGAACCTGGTGCTGGCCCGCTTCTCCAGCGCCACCGCGGGGCCGGTGGTGCGGGCGATCTCGCCGCCGTGCACGGTGCCCCGGCCGCCGTCGGTGCCGCAGATCCCGTTGCCGGACACGTCGCTGATCACGCAGTCGCGCAGCACCGGGTCGGCGCCGGACCGGATCACCACCGCGCTCGCGCCCAGCCCCTGGAACGTGCAGCGGTCGACCGCCCCGGTGGCGTCCTCGATCGCCACCAGCCCGGCGCCGGCCGGGTTGGTGACCAGGCAGTCGGCGAGCACCAGCGACGCCCCGTTGCGCAGGAACACCGCCGCCGGCGCCTCGGCCCGCAGCTCGCAGCCGTCCAGCCGGAGCCGGCCGGTGCCGACGTCCACGGTCGGCTTGGCGGCGTCCCGGTTGGCCAGCACCAGGCCGGCCAGGGTGGCCACGTCGGTGCCCATCACCAGCGCCGGGCCGTCGGCGCCGGTGACCGTGACGCTGCCCCGGCCCGCGCTGGCGGTGATCGTGACCGGGGCGTCCAGGTACAGCGTCTCCCGGTACTCGCCCGGCCGCACGCTGATGATCGAGCCGCTGCCGGCGGAGCGCAGCGCGTCCGAGATGCGCCGGTGGCAGCCCGGCTCGGTGGGCGAGACCTCCAGTACGCGCCGGCTCACCGCAGGTTCCTCCTCGTCTGATCGCCGGCCGGTCGGCCAGCCAAGGTGCTTCCGTCGCCGCCCCGGGTCGGCCACGCCGCGCCGGGCCGGCGCGGGTCGGTCCGGGCCGGGCTCGGTCGGCGCGGGTCGGGCCGGTCTGGGCCGGCACTGCTCGGACCGGTCTGGGCCGGCGCGGGTCGGGTCGGTCCGGGCCGGCGCGGGTCGGTCTGCCGGCGCGGTCGGTCCGGGCCGGCGCGGGTCGGTCTGGGCCGGCACGGCTCGGGCCGGTCGTTCGGTCAGGTGGCGTCGGCGCGGCCCAGGACGCCGACCGGTGCGGCGCCGTCGGTCCAGACCTCGTCGTCCTCGAGCAGCCAGGTGCCGCGCTCGCGGTCCCGGTTCTGGTCACCGCCGGCGCCGCCGCCACCCATCATCGGTGGCGGAAACATGCCGCCCGACCCGGCGCCGGCGCCCAGCCGGGCGGCGGCGGCCTCGGCGCCGAGCTCCTGCGCGGCGGTCGCCGGCCCGACCCCGCGCTGGAACGGCGAGCCGAAGGCGGGCGCCCGGACCATCCCGACCTCGGGTACGGCCGGAGTCCCGGGCCGGCCCGGGACGGCCCCCTCCAGCGGGCCGGCCGTCTCCGGGAGGCCCGGCCGGCCGCCGACACCGGCCGGCAGGCCGCCGCCGCCCGCGGTGTGCAACGGCAGCCGGGGCGCCACCGGCGGCTCGAACGGGTCCACCGGCCGCCCGCCGGTGGGGTCGAACCGGCGCAGGCCGGGGATCGCGCCCAGCCCGCCCGGCAGCGGCCTGCCGTCCGGGCCGAGCACCAGCGGCTCGCCGTTCGGCCCGCGCAGCGGCTGCCCGTCCGGGCCGATCGGCACCGCCGCGACCGGCGGCCCGCCGGGGCCGGCCCGGAACGCACCGCCCGGCCCACCACCCGGTCCCGGAAAACCCGGCAGGACGGGCAGGACACCCGAACCGCCCGGCAGCTCGCCGGGACCGCCGGGCAGGTCCGCCGGGCCGGCCGGGCCACCGGGCAGCACCGGCAGGGCGCCCGAGCCGGCCGGCAGCCCGGCCGGATCACCCGGCAGGCCCGACCCGGCCGGGACGCCGGCCAGCAGGGTCGGGGCACCGGCCAGCCCGTCCGGACCACCCGGCAGGCCGCCCGGCTCGGGCCCACCGGGCAGGCCGCCGGCAGCGGGGCCACCCGGCAGACCCAGCGGGTCCGGACCACCCGGCAGCCCGCCCGCTTCGGGCCCACCCGGCAGGCCCAGCGCGTCCGGGCCACCCGGCAGCCCGCCGGCATCGGGCCCACCGGGCAGGCCGCCGGCATCCGGGCCACCGGGGAGGCCGCCGGGGAGGCCGCCCGGGCCCGGGCCGCCGGGAGCGTTCGGGGGTGCACCGGCCCCCGGTGGGAGATCCGGCTTGGATGGCGGCTGCTGCTTCGGCGGCGGCGGGGGCTGCGGCACTTTCGGCTGCGGCACCTTCGGCTGCGGCGGCAGCGGTATCGGCGCGGCCGGCGCGGCCTGGAAGTCCGGCGCCTTGGGGACCACCGTGAACAGCCCGCTCCGGCTGGAATACGCGGTCTTGAGCGTCGCCAGCACCTGTTCGGCCTGCGGCACCGCGGCGATGTAGTTGAACCGCGCGGTGCCCTCGGTCTCGCCGGCCGAGATGACCGGGGGCAGCGTGAACGAGTTGTTGGCGACGATGTCGCTCATCGCGCTCATCGCGTCCGCATGCGCGTAGCCGGCCTCGCTGAGCAGCTGGTCGTACTTCGGGTTCGCGATCGCCGCGGTGGTCAGCGCCATGTGCGCGCTGATCCCGTCGCCGATCCGCTTGAACACCTGGCTGGCCGGGCCCTTCCAGGCGCCGTTCTCCCCGGTGAGGCTGTCGAACGCGATCTTCACGTCGGCGTCGGCGTACTGCTGCTTGAAGGCGAGGAGCAGGGCCAGGTTCGCGGCCAGGTCGTACATCGTGTTCGGGTTGGCGCCGCCGCCGTAGATCTGGTTGACGATGGCGTCCCAGCGCTGGATCCACGGGTCGGTCTCGCCTGGGTGCAGCGGGTAGTCGCCGGTGACGCTGCCCCCGTTGTCACCCCCATTGCCGTTGCCGGCCGGGGTGCCGTTGCCGGCCGGGGGCGCGGTGCCGCCGTTGCCGGGCGGCGGCACGTTCGGATCGGGGATGACCGGCTGCGGCTGGCCGTCGTCTCCTGCCATGGCCGGCTACCTCCCGTCCGGCGTGGGCGTCGGCGCGGCCGGCGCGGCGTCGGCGCGGTCCAGCAGATCCTGGACCAGCGCCGGCAGCCGGATCTCCGCGGACAGCGTGCTGGCCCAGTTGAAGTCGCCGCCGACGACATCATCCACGGTGACGCCGGTCGGCAGGTACCCGGCGGCGGACGCCCACAGCTGCCGCTGCACGTCCGCGTGCGCCCGGTTGACGGTCTCGACCACCAGCGTGCCCAGCTCGGCCGCCGGCATCGACCGGTAGCCCTGGCCGTGGAACCTGACCTCGGTGAGCCGGCCGCGACCGTCCACTGTGGCCGATACCTGCCGGCCCCTGGCGCGGGCGGTCGCGGTGTTGCCGGCCCAGCCGTCCTGCATCGTGGCCAGCCGCTGCCTGGTCTGCTGGTACTCCGCCTGCAGGTCATGCAGTTCGGCGGCGAGATCCTGGTGGTCCATCGGGTCTGTTCCTTCCTCCGGTATCGGGTCGTGGTCAGCGGGGGCGGCCGATGGCCTCGGTCACCGCGTCGGCGTCGTCCCAGTCGTCACTGCCGAGCACCCGGATCCGGCCGGCCACCGCTCCCCGGCCGGGCCCGGCGGGC
Organism: uncultured Actinomycetota bacterium; assembly: GCA_963714145.1. Taxonomy (GTDB): domain Bacteria; phylum Actinomycetota; class Actinomycetes; order Mycobacteriales; family CADCTP01; genus JBBWZH01. The sequence continues at coordinate 4,048,960 of OY970235.1, forward strand.
AGGCCGCCGGACAGGCCACCGGCGACCGGGACGGCCGGCGCCGGGCGCCCGGACCCGGCCGGCTGCTCCGGCCCGGCCGGCCGCTGCCAGGCGTCGCGCTGCCAGGCCGGCTCCGGCTCCGGCCCGGACCCGCCGGGGAACCGGCTGCTGGCCAGCGTCGTGCCGGTCGCGGACGTGAGCGCCGCGCCGCCGGCCAGGGCCGGCATGCCACCGCCCAGCGGCGGGATGCCGCCGAGCCCCGCGGTGGTGGGTGCGCCGGCCGCCACCGGCACCGCCGGCGCGGTCGGCCCGACCACGGCGGCGACGGCGTCCGGCCGGCTGCCGAAGGTGTTCAGCGTCGTGCCCGGAGTGGACAGTGCCGGCGCGACCGCCGGCGTCGCCGGCACCCCCGGCACCTCGGGCCCGCCCGGCAGCGCCGGCCCGGGCGCGCCGGGGAGGCCCGGGGCGCTGTACCCGCCCGGGACGCTCGGAGCGGCGGAGTTGCCCGGGCCACCGGGGATCGCCGGGCCCCCGGGCCCGCCCGGGGCCGGCACGGGCGTCTTGAGGTGGCCACCGATGGAGGGCATCGGCAGCTCCCCGGGCCTGATGCCGTGCCCCGGGTCGGCGCAGGACGGGTCGGTGCACCGGGTGCTGGCGGAGCACCCGGTGCCGGGCGTGCCGACCCCGGTCGGCGGCACGCCGGCCGCCGGGCCAGCCACCAGGCTCGGGCCCAGCGGGCTGCCGATGCCGGGCACCACCGGAACGCCGGGTGCCGGGCCGTATCCGTCCACAGTGGAGGTAACCAGGTTGTCCGTTGTGGACAGTGGGGTGCCGCCGGTCGCCGGCACCAGCCCGGTCGGCGCCGCCGGCAGGCCGGCCGGCGCCGGCTGGCCGGTATCGCCGGGGTCGCCCGGCAGCCCGGTGCCGTCGGTCACCAGGTTCGCCCCCGGCGGCATCCCGGGCAGGTCGCCGGGGGCGCCATCCGGCCCTGCTGCCGGCGCATCGGGGGCCGCGCCGGCGGGCACGTCGGCCGCGCCGGGTGGGTCGGCGGGCGGGTCGGCCGGCGCGTCGTCGGGTGCGTCCGGGTCAGCGTCCGCCGCGGCCGGGTCGTTGGCTTTGGGCTGGTTGTTGCCGTCCTTGCCGACCGTCTGTTCGGCGGTCTCGATCGGCTTCAGCGTGGTGAGCGCCGCCCGGTAGGCGTGCGCCAGCCGGTCCTGGATCTTCTGCGCCTCCTCGGCCAGCGCCGCCTCGTCCGGGGCCTGCTCGTTCGCGGCCATCGCGGTGCGGTACTCGGCGGCGCGGGCGAGGTACTCGGTGATCGCCCGCTGCGCCTCGTCCAGCGCCTGCGCCGCACCGGTGAGTGCGGCCTGGTTGGGCGCGATGGTGTCGGCGGTGGTCTGCAGGTAGTTGACCGTGCGGTTGGCGACGCCCTGGTACGCGTCGGCGCCGCCCCCCTCCCAGGTGGTCATGAGGCTCTTCGTGTCGGTCTGGTAGCCCTGGCCGGCCTGGCCGTAGTCGTTGCTGGCATCGCCGAAGGCGGTGCCGGCCCGCCTGATCGATTCCGGTTCGCCGGCCATGATCGCCGCGGCGATGGCCTCCAGGCTGCCGGCTCCCGCCCCCGGTTCGGGCATGGCTGCACCTCCGTGTCGGTCGTGGGTTACTTGTTGGGCGGTGGCAGTTGCACGGTGCTGGTCGGGACCGGCGCCGGCATGGTGCCCTTCGCGCCGGGCAGGAACTGGTCCACGCCGTGCACCAGCCCGGCCAGCTTCGCCGCGTCGTCGGTGTTCTGGTTCTCGGTGTCGGTGTAGCTGGCGGCGACGGTCTTCAGGTCGGTGCCGATCGTCTTCAGCGCGTTGCTGCTGCCCTCGACGTTGGCGACCAGCTCGGTGATCCGCGTCGTGACCGTGGTGGCGAACTCGGTCGCCTCCGGGAACGTGCCGGCCTTGACCTTGATGGCACGGAGTTTGGGGAGCAGCGTGTTCAGGAACGTGCCCCAGTGGTCGGCCACGTCGCTGCTCGTCGTGATCGCCTTCGGGTCGACGACCAGGCCGTCCTTGCCGTCGTTCTTGGGGGCCATCGTCAGCTCCTTTCGAGGATGGGCCGGGGACGCCCGCCCCGGCGGTGGCCGGGCCACCGCCGGGGCGAGGCGGCTACCACAGCCCGGTGACGAAGTTCTCGGTGGTCCGGAAGTTGTCGTGGATGTTCCCGAGGCCCACATGCATCCGCTGCAGGATCTGGGACATCTCCTGGGCCGCCGCGTCCCACTTGGCCTTGGCGCCGTTGTAGGTCGCCCGGGCGGTGCTGGTCCAGTAGTTCAGCTGCTGGTTGGAGTACTGGTCCAGGTTCGCGATCGCCTGGTCGATCTGGGTCTGGATGGTCGCCATGTCCTGCTGCACGGCGGCAGCCGGGGCGAACTGGAAGCTGAAAGCTCCGCCTCCGTCGATCGGCATCTGTCGGCTCCTTCGGGTCGGATCGGGTGTGGCCTACAGGACGTTCGGGATCGTGACCGAGGCAGCGGTCACCAGTTGCTGGGCCTGGCCGGCGTTGTCGCCCTCGTTGCGGGTGTACGACCCGACCGAGGTGTTGAGCGCGTCCCGCATCAGGGTCAGGTTTTGGATGACGATGGCGAAGTTGTCCAGCCAGTGGCCGCAGGCGATCTGGAAGTTGTTCCCGGACTCGCCGGTGTACGTCGTGCGCAGGGCGTTGGCCTCGTCGTAGATGCGGTTCCAGGCCTCGTTGGACGCGTTGACCGTGGTTTCGTAGGTCTGGTGCGCCTGCAGCATGGCCGCCGGATCGGCCTGGGTGATGCCGTCCATACCGGCTGCGGTCGGGTCTGGCATTCCGGTCACCTCCACGGTGATCGTCGGATCGCGGCCGGCTGGTGCCGGGCGCGCTGGGTCCCACCGGCCGGGCCGGCCGGTGGCGTCTGTAGGTCCCGCTACCGGGATCTGCTACCGGATCCCGCTACCGGACTCCGCTATTGAGTGCCGCCGGCGGAGTCGGCCGGGTCGGCGGAGTCAGCCGGGTCGGCCGGGTCGGCCTGCGGGTCGAGCGGGACGGTGCTGCTGGCCGCCGCCGGGTCCAGCGGCCGGCCGGCCGGCACCAGCGACAGCAGCGGGCCGGGCACCTCGACCGCCCGCGCCGGGTCGTAGCCGAGCGTGCCGGCCACCTGGTCGTCCGGCAGCGGGTAGCGCACGCCGGTGTCGACCAGCAGGTAGAGCGTTCCGTCGGTCACCCGCGGGCCCGGCTGCGCCCGGACCAGCAGGCCGGTTCCCGGCGCGACCCGGATCCGGTCGGCCAGCGCCGGTCCGCCGTTCGCCGGTGCGGTAGCCGGCCGGGCGGGTGCGCTGCCGGCCGCCGGGGTGTCCAGCCGCACCTGCACGTCGGCACCGGTCGCGCCGCCGGCCAGGTGCGCGTCCAGGCAGGGCGCCTGGCCGTCGGGCACGTTGACCACGGCCGGCGGGCTGGCCGGCAGCCCGTCCCGCACCGCGGAGGTGGCCGCCCGCGGCGCCCCGGCCAGCCCGGCCGCGGACAGCGGCTTCGCTGCCACCACCGCTCCGGCGTACGCGGCCGCGGTGCGCCGGTCACCGAGTACCAGGGCCGCGCCGGTGCGGGTGAGCGGGGCCAGGCCGTCCGGGCGGAGCAGGAAGAACTGCTCGCCGCTGGCGGTGTCGACCACGAACAGCTGGCCGATCCGGGTCGGCCTGCCGTCCAGCGCCGGGCCGGGGCGACCGCGGCCGGGCACCGCCGGCGCGCGCAGGTCCGGGCCGACCGGCAGCGGGGTCAGCCAGCTGGCGGCGACCGGGAGCTGGCGGGCCGCGCCGTAGCCGAGGGCGTTCAGCGTGCCGCCGGCCGGGATCAGCAGCCGCCGGCCGTTCCAGACCAGGTAGAGCGCTCCACCCGGGGCCCGGACCAGCAGCGCGTCGGCGGGCCCGAGCGCCGAGCCGGTCGGCCCGCCGCGCACGTTGAGGATCGCGCTGGGTTGGTCCATCCCGCTGACGTCCGCGCGGGTCGCCGCGCACACCTGCCACCAGCTGCCGCCCAGGTTCTTCGGGTCGGGCAGCGCGTCCGGGGCGGACACGATGCCGACCGGCTGGCCGTGCGGGACGCCGGCCAGCGAACGGCGGGACACGTTCACCACGGTCAGATCGGCGCCGAGGATCAGCTTCGCCGAGGTGAAGTTGAGCACCGGCCGGAGCGTGCCGTCGATCAGCACGTACCGGGTTCCGGTCTCCTTCTCCACCACCAGCGCCCCGGGGGTGCGGAACTTCTGGCTGCCGCCGGGCGCGATGAAGCCGACCACCGCGTACCCGATCAGCAACAGCACGGCGAGCAGGGCCCCGGTCGCGGTGCCGACGCTGAACCGGCGCAGCGGGGTGTGCTGGGCGTCCGGCTCGGCCCGCAGCAGCGCGGACACCATCCGCCCGGTGACGAACAGGTGGGCCTGCAACTGGTCCCGGCGGCTCTGCATGACGGTCCTTTCTGGCTGGTCGTGGCTGGACGTGGCTGGACGGTCGGGTCTGGACGGTCGCGAATGGACGGTCGCGAATGGACGGTCGCGAATGGACGGTCGGGTATCGGGGGTCGGTCAGCCGGCGAGCGCGCGGGCCCAGCCGAGCAGGCCGAAGACGGCCGCGGTCAGCGGCAGCACGGCGATCACCGCGAGGTACTCGGCGATGTCGGCCAGCCGGCCCCAGTACGGCAGCAGCCGGCGGCCGGGCAGCTGGTGCGCGGCCAGCACCGCCGCGCCGGCCAGCAGCAGCAGGCCGCCGACCCAGCCGGCCAGCGCGGGCGCCCCAGCCTGGCCGGGGGTGGTGCCGAAGTGCCAGGCCAGCAGGGCGATCCCGACCGCGGCCGGCAGCAGCGCGGCGATCCGCTGCCAGGCCGACAGCAGCGCCCTGGCGCGCAGCAGCAGCACCAGGCTGAGCGCGCCGGCCAGGCCGAGCGGGGCCCACCCACCGACCCGGATCAGCACCGCCAGGCCGACCGTGCTGACCGCGCCGACCATCCCGAACAGCCAGCTGACGTACCGGTCGGCGGTGGCGGCCGCGGTCAGCACCGCGTCCGGGCGGTACGGCTCGATGTCGGCGGCGAGGTCGTCGGCCCCGCGCGGCAGCATCGGCAGCCGCAGCCGGGCCAGCCGGAACGCCAGGTTCGGCACGAGCAGGCCGACCAGCAGCGCCAGGATCACCGCGACCGCGGCACCGCCGGCGGCCGGACCGCCGTTCTCCGACAGCAGCGCGGCGCCGGCCGCGGTCGCGCCGAAGCCGAGCGCGACCGCCAGGAACATCGGCTTGACCTCGCCGACCAGCCCCATCGCGAACAGCGCGGCGACGCCGCCGGCCACCGCCAGGCAGAGCACGTTCGGCGCGGCGAAGCTCGCCGGAGCCGGCAGGGTCGGCACGAGCAGCCCGGCGTAGCCGGCGTACGGCACCGCGGCGCAGCCGAAGACCAGCCCCGACGCCGCGTCGCCGAACGCCCGGGAGCAGATGCCGCCGGCCGCCAGCAGCACCCCGGCGCAGGCGCCGCCGAGCACGGCCGCGCTGGCCGGTGGGGCGGTGCGCAGCAACCCGAAGCCGAGCAGCAGGCTGGCGGCGGCCACGGCCAGGAACAGCTGCCGGGTCATCCAGCCACGCCAGCGGTCGGCGCGGTCGCGCACCCCGGTGGCGAGCCCGTCGATGAGGTCGTCGAAGTGCACCGGCGGCATCCGGTCCGGCCGGGGCCGCAGGTACAGCAGCTCGCCGTCGCGGATGCCGAGCGCGGTCGGGGTGAGCTCCTCGTCCAGCGGCTCCTCACCGAGCCGCTGCAGCACCCACTCGTCCGCACCGGCGGCGCCAGCCGCGCCAGCCGCGCCAGCGGCACCAGCCGCGCCGGCGGATGCCGAGCTGGCCTGGTGCACCAACGCCGGCAGCAGGTCGCACAGCGCGACCGTGCTGGGCAGCGCCATCTCGACCGACCCGGTCGGAGCGACCAGCACGATGCGGCAGAGTTCGGGGGTCTGGACGGTCGTTGTCATGAGCCGGCCTCCGGAGTGGGCATCGTAGGGCCGCCAAGGCCCGAGGAGCGGAGCGAAGCGGGTCGGCGGGCCAGCACGGTCATCGGGTGCCTCCGGCTTCGGGCAGCAGTGGGGTCTGGACCAGCCGGACGCCGTCCCGGCGGCTGACCAGCTGGGCCCGGCCGCGGGGCAGCACCAGCGGCTTGGCGTCGCCGAGGAACTGGCCCTCCTCGCGCCGGCAGGACAGCAGCAGGGCCGGCGTGGCCAGGTCGTACAGCCGGCGGATCAGCGGCTCGCTCATCGCCCGCATCGCGTTCGAGGTGGTCCGGGCCAGCACGATGTGCAGGCCGATCTCGGCGCCCTGCGCGGCCAGGCCGACCAGGCCGGCGAGCGGGCTGTTCATCGGGTCGGCCAGCAGGTCGTAGTCGTCGATCAGCACGAACAGCCGCGGCCCGGTCCACCAGTCGCGTGTGGACAGCCGGTCCGGGGTGATGTCCGGGCCCGGCACCCGCGCCGCGATCGGCGGTACCGCCTGCTTGACCACGTCGGCCAGCGTGTCGCTGTTCAGCGCGTAGGCGAGCTGGTGGCTGGCCGGGACCGCGTCGTGCAGCTGCCGGCGCGGGTCGGCGCACAGGATGCGGGCCTCGTCCGGGCTGTACATCGTGGTGACCGTGCGGGCCACGTGCCGCAGCAGGTTGCTCTTGCCGGTCTCGGTGTCGCCGAAGATCAGCAGGTGCGGGACGGTGCCGAAGTCGTGCCAGACCGGGGCCAGCCGCTGTTCGTCCAGCCCGATCGCGAGCTTCGGGCCGGGCTCGGCCGGCGGGAGCTCGTCGACCAGCAGCCGGGTGGGCAGCAGCCGGACCGGCGGCGCGGCCGGGCCGGTCCAGGCCTCCCGGATCCCTTCCACCACCGCGTGTCCGGCGTCCACCAGGTCGTCGGTGCTCGGCCGGCCGTCGAGGCGGGGCAGCGCGGCGAGGTAGTGGAACTTGTCCGCCGTCATCCCGCGACCGGGCTGCTCGGGCACCGTGCGGGCGGCCCGGAAGTCCACTTCGGAATCCATCGGGTCGGCCAGCCGGAGCTCGAACCGGGTGCGCAGCATGTCCCGCAGCCACGGGCGGATCTCCGACCAGCGGTTCGCGCTGACCAGCAGGTGGATGCCGTACGTCAGCCCGCGGGTGGCGAGATCCTGCAGCAGTGGCTCCAGCGTGTCGAACTCCTGGCGCATGGTGAACCAGCCGTCCACGACGAGGAACACGTCGTCGCCGTACGGGTCGTCGGCGAACTGGCCGGCCGCGCGCAGCTTCCGGTAGGTGCCGATCGAGTCGATCTGGTTGGCGGTGAAGACCTGCTCCCGGTGCGCCAGCAGGCCGGCCAGCTCGTGCACGGTGCGGACCACCCGGTCGCGGTCCAGCCGGCCGGCGACCGCACCGGTGTGCGGCAGCCCGGCCAGCGTGGCCAGGGCGCCACCGAAGTCCAGCGCGTAGAACTGCGCCTCCCGCGGCGTGTTCGACAGCGCCAGCCCGAGCAGCAGGGTACGCAGCACGGTGCTCTTGCCGGCCTGCAGCGCGCCGACGACGGCCACGTTGCCCTTGCCGCCGGCCAGGTCGGCCCGCAGCACGTCCCGGCGCTGCTCGTACGGCCGGTCGACCAGCGCGACCGGCACCACCAGGCTGCGGCTGCCGGTGCCGAAGCCGCGCACCGGGTCGGCGGCCAGCGGCGGCAGCAGTTCGTCCACAGTGGACGGTGTGGTGAGCGGGGGCAGCCAGACCGGGTGGGCCGGCGGTCCGGAGCGGCTCAGCCGGTCCACCACCACCTGCAGGATCGTCTCCACCGGGGTCTCGTCCACCGGTTCCGGCACCGCCGGCCGCTCCACCGGCGCCCGGTATCCCGCGGTGAACAGGGCCACCTGGTGGTCGACGATCGCCCGCGGGGTGCGCCGGACCGCGTTGCGGTGCGGCGCCGACACGAACGCGCCCTTGAACTTCACCAGCGTGGTCGTGTCGGTGCGCAGGTAGCCGGTGCCGGGTGGCAGTGGCTTGTCGTACGCGTCGACCGTGCCGAGCACCGCGCGGGACTCGGCCGCGGTGAACATCCGCAGCCCCATCCGGTACGAGAGATGGCCTTCCAGGTTGTGGATGCGGCCCTCGTCCAGGCGCTGGCTGGCCAGCAGCAGGTGCACACCGAGCGACCGGCCCAGCCGGCCGATCATCACGAACAGCTCCATGAACTCGGCCTTGCTGGCCAGCAGCTCGGCGAACTCGTCCACGATGATCACCAGCGTGGCCAGGTTGGGCAGCTCCGCGCCGCCGTCGCGGGCCTTGACGTAGTCCTGGATCGAGCTGTGCCCGTGCTTGCGCAGCAACTCCTGCCGGCGCACCAGCTCGCCGGCGATCGCGTCCTGCATCCGGTCCACCAGCGGCAGCTCGTCGGCCAGGTTCGTGATCAGCGCCGAGACGTGCGGCAGCTCGCCGAGGTTGAGGAACGTGGCGCCGCCCTTGAAGTCGACCAGGATCAGGTTCAGCCGCTCGGACGAGTGCGCCAGCGCCAGGGCGAGCACCAGGGTGCGGATCAGCTCGCTCTTCCCGGAGCCGGTGGCGCCGATCAGGATCCCGTGTGGACCCATCCCGCCCTGGGCCGACTCCTTCAGGTCCAGCTCCACCACGTCGCCGTGCTCGGTCCGTCCGATCGGGACCCGCAGGTGGTCCCAGCCGGACCGGTCGCGCCAGACGTCGGCCGGGTTGAGGGTGCGCGGGTCCGCCACGCCGAGCAGGTCGAGCAGGTCGACCACCCGGCCGGCCAGGTCCGGCCCGCTGGCCGTGCCGACCCGGTACGGCGCGAGCTGCCGCACCAGCGCCCGGGCCCGGGCCGCCGGCAGCGCGTCCGGCCGGCCGAGGGCGGTGGCCCGCTCGACGCCGCGCCGGTCCAGCTGCACGGTCCGCACCTCGTCCGGGGTGACCGACAGCCGCAGGGTGCCGCTGTCGCCGGTCCAGCCGAACGTGCCGGCCAGGTCGAGCGCGACCATGTTGCGGTAGCCGGGACCGCCCAGCCGGCTGTTGGCGGGCAGCTCCGGGCCGTCCAGCACGACCACCACGTACGGCTCGGCGGAGCTGGGGGTCGCGGTGTGGTCGTGCCGGCCGCGATCGGCGAAGTCGTCGCCGAGCAGTTCCTCCAGCGCCGGCCAGCTCTCCCCGATCAGCCGGACCGGGCCGAGCGCGTCGTGCCGGGACGGGTGCTGCGCGTGCGGCAGCCACTTCAGCCAGTCCCACCCGGCGAGCCGGTCCGGCCCGGCGCACACCGCGATCCGCAGGTCGTCCGGTGCGTGCAGGGTGGCCAGCTGGGCCAGCAGCGCGCGGGTCAGGCCGAGGATCGCGGTGCGGTCGCCGTCCAGGCTGAGCCGGGCGAAGCCGCGCAGGTACACCGCGATCGGCATCCCGTCGACCGCCGTGTACGCCCGCAGGAACCGGCGCAGCGCGCTGGCCGCCAGCGGCTCCAGATCCTCCACCGGCTTGGTCTGCGGCGCGACCAGCTTCATCGCCAGCCGCTGCGGGCCGAGCCCGAGCCGTACCTCGGCAAAGTCCGGGTGGCTGGCCCGCCGCTCCCAGAGCCGGTCCGAGCGCACGAGTGTCCACAGCCGGGCCGGGTCGGGATGGGTCCAGAACACCGCCTCGCGCTGCTGGTCGATCGTCTTGCGGACGTGGCTGCGCACCTGGCCGAGGTAGCGCAGGTAGTCGCGGCGCTCGCCCTTCAGCCGGTGCTTGCGGTCGGTCGAGCCGCGCAGCAGCTGGCCGAGCAGCATCGCGACGATCGCCACGCCCATCGCGCCCCCGGCCAGCAGCGCGAGCGGGCCGTGGCTGCCGGGCTGGATGAAGATCAGCATCATCGCGCCGGTCATCAGCGCCATCGGCAGCATCATCAGCAGGCCGGACAGCTGGCTGCCGCTGGACTCCGGCAGGCCCGGCGGCTCCTGCAGCGGGAAGTCGCCCTTCTCCACCGGCGGCGCCGGGCGGCGCGGCGACCGGTTCACCAGGACGGTGCTCATGCTGTGCTCCCCACGGTCTGCCGGCCGGCGGTGGCCGCGGCTGCGGCCCCGGTTGCGGCCCCGGTTGCGGTTTCGGGCCAGGCGGTGCCGGCGAGGGTGCTGGGGGTGCGCCAGCGGCGGCGCCGGCCGCGCGGGATCGCGGTACCGAGCAGCAGGGCCAGCCCGGCCACGCCCAGCGCGCCGGCGGTGAACCGGGCCGCGTGCCGCTGCGGCCCGGTGTCCACAGGCGACGGAGCCGGCGGCACGATGCGCCCGGGCGCGGCGACCGGTGGCGCGTCGCCCTGCTCGGCCGGCAGCAGGGCGGTGACCGCCGCGTACGGGTCGACCACGCCCCAGCCCAGGCCGGCGTCGGGCAGCGTGGTGCCCGGGTGGTCGGCGGTCAGCTCCAGCCGGTGCACCACCTGCGCCGCGGTGAGTTTCGGGTGGTAGGCGCGGACCAGCGCGGCGACGCCGGCCACGAACGGCGCCGAGTACGAGGTGCCGCGGTCCTGCACGTGCCCCGGGCCGCCGCGGGACAGGCTGATGATGTCGTCGCCGGGCGCGACCAGGTCGAGGAAGCTGCCGGTCTCGGAGAAGTCGGTGCGCTTGCCGTCCATCCCCACCGCGCCGACCGCGAGCACCTGCGGGTACGCCGCCGGGTAGGTCTTCGGGTTGCCGCCCTGCGCGTCGTTGGACGCCGCCGCGACGATCAGCACGTCCTTCCCGGCCGCGTACCGCACCGCCGCGGCGAGGTCGTCGCTGGGGAAGAACGAGCTGGCCGAGATGTTCACGACGCGCGCACCGCGGTCGACCGCGGCCCGGATCGCGGCCGCCATCCCGGCCGAACTGCCGTCGGTCGCGTTGTTCGCCTGCCGGATCGGCAGGATCGTCGCGCCCGGCGCGATGCCGGCGACACCGGTGCCGGTCTTCGGCTGGGCGGCGATGATGCCGGCGACGAAGGTGCCGTGGCCGAAGCAGTCGGTGTTCGCCGGCCCGCCGCCGTTCACGATGTCCACACCGCGCTGCACGTGCCCCCGCAGCTGCGGCACCCGACCGTCCACACCGGAGTCGATGACCGCGACCGTGACGCCCTCGCCGCGGGTCAGGTTCCACACCCGCGGCGCGTCCAGCCGCTGCTGCGCCCACGGCACCGCCCGGTAGGCGTCGGTCGCCGGCTGGCTGCACGGCTGGCCGTCCGGCCCGACGTCACCGTTGGGGGTCGCGGCGGCCACGCCGCCGGGGAGGCCGGCCGCGACGGTCGCGGCCAGCAGCGCCACTGTCCACTGTGGCCACCGCTGACCGCGGCGGCTGGCGTCTGTCCGTCTCATAACCTTGGTACGGACCGCCGCCGGAAATGGTTGCGGTCGCTACTGGCCCTCCTCCGTCGGCGGGGGCGGCCCCGGCAGGGTGCCACCGGTGAGGATCGTCGCTACGTTTGTGCTGTCGGGCCGGTCCGGAGGCGGCGGCGGGGCAGCGGGCAGGGTGCGGCCGGGGGCCCAGGGTTGGCCCTGGCCGAGGCCGCGCAGCGGGGTCAGGTCGCCGGCAAAGCCGGGGTTGGGGATGAACACCCCGAGGTCGTTGTCGCGCGGCCGGCCGCTCGGGCCGACCGGCCAGGCACCGGCGATGTCCGTGCCCGGGATGCCGCCGGCGAACGCGATCTCCTGCTGCTCGACCAGGTAGTAATGCAGCCCGTGCCGGTCGCTGGTCGCCTGCACGTCGTACCCGCCGCGGGTGGCGATCAGGTAAACGTAGCGCACGCCGACCCAGTTCGCCGCGAAGCTGAGGTCGCGGGTGGTGCTGACGTAGCCGGTCGGTCCGTCGCTGCCGTACCGGACGTGGTCCCAGAGGCTGAGCACGGCCGGGTTGCGGGCGCGGAAGCCGGTGGCGAACACGTCCTCCGGGCCGCGGGTGGTGCCCCGGTAGAGCGGGTCCGAGTCGGCCCGGACCCGCGGCGGTTGCCGGATCTCGCCGCTCACGTACGGCTCGGGCGGCGGCTGCCGCTGCTCCTGGACGGTCCGCCGGGCTGGCACGTGCTCCCGGAGCGGGCCCTTGGTCAGCCAGGATGACTTGGGCCGGGTGGCCGTCGATCGCGGTGGGGGCGGCGCCGGGCTGTCCTGCTGGCGCGGCCGCACCTGCGGGCCGGTGCTCCACTGGGGGCGCGGCGGCGGGCCGCTCAGGATCGTGGCGATCCGGTCCGCCGGCGGTGCGCTGTCGGACCTGCCCGGGGCCGCCGGGTCATCCGGGTCTCCCGCGGACGCGCCCGGTGGCGGGTGTCCCGACGGCGGACCCCCAGCCGCGCCCCCGGACGGGCCGCCGGACGGGCCGCCGGTCGGGCCGGGCGGCGGGCCGGGCGGCGGGCCGGGCGGCGGGCCGGGGGGCGGGCCCCCGGGCGAGCCTGCCGGCGGCGGGTCGGGCGGCGGCGGCTCGGGCGGCGGGGTGGCCTGGGCCGCCGGCGGCTCCACATCGGACACGTGCAGTTCGGTGATGCGGTTGCGGGTGACCCCGTCCGCGTCGGTGTACTGCTCGGTGGGGTGCCGCACCACCTCGGTGACGTGGTAGCGGGTGCCGGCCGGGAACATGATCTCGGCGCCGGGCCCGGTGCGCCGTTGCCCGGGCGGGGTCGGCTGGCCGCCCCGGCGGTCGACCAGGCCGTCGGTGCGCCGCGCCGTGCTGGCCTCGAACACCACCAGGACGCTGGCGTTCCCGGGGCCGGCGGCGGTCGCGGCGTCGGCCGTGCGGTAGGCCTCCTGCAGGTGGTTCACGACGAAGCTGCCCTGGTCCACCCATCGCTGCAGGGTCTGCTGGGAGAGCGTCTCCGACCGGTAGCCCGGCCCGCGGTACGGCCGCAGCCGGTTGAACCCGGCCTGGAACCGTTGCCGGACCCCCGGGTCGTCCTGCTGCCCGTCGGCGATGGCCGGCATGTCACCGACGCCGTTGACGGCCGCTGCCACGGTGGCGACCTGCTCGCGCAGGTCCTGGTTGGACTCGCCGGTGCGCGGCGTCAGGCCGGCGTGGCCGATGTACTCGTCGGCGATGCCGAGCTGCCGGGCGACCGCGGCGTTGTCCCCCAGCGCCTCGGTCAGTTCGCGCGAGTGACCCGTCCGCGGGCCGCCGGGCGCGGGCGCCGGCGCTGCCCCGGTCAGCAGCGCGAACAACTCATCGGCACCCTCGTCGGCCAGCTCGCCGCCGGCATCGTGGGTCAGCTCGCCGCCGGCCCCCGGTGGCGGCGCCGGCTGCTCCTGCTGCTCGGCCATCAGCCGCTGCAGCCGGGCCAGCGGGTCCTCGTCCGCATCGGCGACCGCTTCGAGTGCCGGTGCCGCCGTGTCCTCGATCAGCTCGATCACCGTGACCGGCGGGCCGGCCGGATTGGCCGGGTCCGGCACGGTGTGGTGGGCGGTCACCCGGAACCGGGTGTCCAGCGGGAAGCCGGCCGCGTCCGGGCCGGGCCCGTGCGGGCCGCCGAGGGCGCGGGCGCTCGGCCCGGTGGCGACGAAGGCCACCCGCTGGCCGGGCTCCAGCCGCGGCGTGGTCGGGCCGATCACCGCGCCCGGCGGGACACCGACCGCGCCGACCGGGAACAGCGCCCGGGCCTGCGCCGGGTCCACAGTGGAGCCCCGGAAGACCGGCCCCGGGTGCGGGCCGAGCAGGCCGAGCCCGAGCTGGTACAGCTCCGACCAGCGCCGGTCGCCGGCCGGCGCGGCCGCACCCGTGCCCGGGTTCTGCGCCAGCAGCTCGGCGTGCAGGCCGGGCAGCCCGTCGCCGGCGGCCAGCACGGTGGCCAGCCCGGCGATCTCCCACCCGTCCAGGACGGCGCCGCGCCGCGGGGTCAGCCAGCGCACCGCGCTGTCCACATAGGACCACGGCAGTAGGTCGGGCAGCAGCGGATAGACGGCCGCGTAGCGGAGCGGCCCGTCCAGCACGGCGCCATGGTTGGCGATCAGCTCGGTGGTGTCCGCGCGGGCCGTGCCAGAGAGGTCGTGGGTCTCCAGCCGGAGCCGGCCGCGGGTTTCCGCCGGCAGCCCGGTCAGCATCGCCTGCACGGCGACCCAGACCTCCGGCGGCACCGGCCGCGGCAGGCTCGGCGTGCCGATCGTGATCCGGGCCCGCTCGGCGTCCTGCGGGTAGTTCAGCACCCGGAGAGTGTCGTCCGCCGTGACCGCGGCCGGGCGCACCCAGAGGCCGGCCCAGGTCACTTCGACCACCCACCCGGAGCCCAGGTCGTACCGGCCGCCGCCGAGGTCGCGCAGCGGCTGGTACGGCGTGACCCACTCGTCGATCTGCGGCACCGACGGCCGGTGCGCCGGGGTGGGCAGCTGGGTGACGACCGTCGCGAACGGCCGCCAGCTGTACCCGCCGCCGGCCGCCGGCACGGCCAGATGTCCGGCGCCGGGCACCCGGACGCCGCCCTCGGTGGTCACCGGCACGTTCCAGTGGCTGGCCAGATCCCGGCCCAGCCCCGGTGCCCAGTCGGCCGGGTGCACGTCACGCAGGTCCACCAACGCGGGCGTGCCGGTCAGCGTGCTGAGCAGCTGGTCCATCCGGGCCAGCGCCTGGTCCGGGATGCGGCTACCCCGGTCGGGCGTACCGACGGTGATGCGGGCGTATCCCGGCTCGATCGGCAGCAGCCGGGCAGAGTCCCCAACCGCCGCCGCGGGCCGCAGCCACACGCCACCGCCGACGACCTCCAGGTGCCAGCCGCCGCCCAGGTCGTAGTTGCCGCCGCCGCGGCTGGGCAGCGCGGGCAGCGGCGGGTACCAGGTCTGCACCGCGGGCGCCGGCCGGGTCCCGCCGGCGGTGGCCGGGAAGATCAGCAGCTCCTGTGCCCACGGCCGCCAGTGCACCTGGCCGTCGGGGCCCGGTGGGGCATAGAACGGCTCGAGGCCCGACGGCGCGAACCAGGCGCCAGCGCCGATGATCACCGGCAGGCCGAACCGGTCGGCGAGCCGCTCACCGACATCGGGCCGCCACAACCTGGGTGGCAGCCGCAGCTCCAGCACCATCGGCTCGCCGGCCAGCGCCCCGGTGCCGGCCGCGAACAGCGCGTGCGCCGCGTTCAGCGCGGCCATGCTCGGCTCAGCTCCGGCGGCCCCGACGACGATCGTCGCGGCGTGCGGGTCCGGCGGCCGGCTCCGCACCGCCGCCGCGTCGGCCGGGGTCACCGCCCGCGGGCGGAGCCACAGCCCGCTCCAGGTCACCTCGAGCACCCAGCCGCCGCCCAGCTCGTAGATCGCGGGGGCGACCTCCCGCAGCCCGGGCAGCGGCGGCCGCCAGCGGACCAGCCGCGGCGGCGGCCGGTCCCCGCCCGCGGTCCGCGGCGAGTGCAGCAGCACCTCGGCCCAGGGCTGCCAGGTCAGCCGGCCGAGCGCGTCCGGGATGGCCAGCCGCCGGGCCCCGCCCGGGGTGGTGTGGAAGACCCCGTTCGGCTGGAACACCGGCAGGTTGCGCCGGTCCGCCTCGCGCTGGCCGCCGTCCACCTGCCAGCCGGCGACCGGCTGGCGCAGGTCCAGCGCGAGCGGCACCGGGCCGGGCAGCCCGCCGAGCACGCCCAGCGCCGCGTCCACGTCACCGGCCGGCACCGGCGTGCTGCCGGTGTGGTCGACGGTGAGGGTCAGCCACTGGGTCGGCGGCAGCACGTTCAGCTCGTCCAGCACCCGCAGCCGGGGCCGGCCGGCGCCGCCGCGCAGCGCCAGCCCGGCCCGGGTGCGGTGCAGCACGATGCCGGCGGACGGGGCGATCGTGCCGATCACCGGCTGCAGCGCGGCCTGCCACGGCGGCATCGGCAGCAGCGCGCCGATCGACCGGGGCGCCCGCCCGCGCTGGAACATCCGCCACTCCGCGGCCGGGTCGGGGTCGAGCGTGAGCAGCTGGCTGCCGTCGGCGAAGTCGAGGAACGAGCCGGTCGGCGCGATGAACGTCAGGCCGGTGAAATCGGCGAGGTCGGCGGCCAGCGCCGCCGCGCCGAACGCGGGCAGCACCAGGCCGGCGGACTGCACCAGCAGCACGATGCCGCGCCGGGTCGGCTCCAGGTGCGCCGCCAGCTCCTCGAACGCCCGGGCCAGCTCGAACCGGGGTGGGCCGTACGCCTCGTACGCGTGCACCACCACGGTGGTGTAGCCGGGCATCGGCGTGATCGTCGCGGCCCACTCCTGCAGCCGGGTCCGGCGGCCGGTCTGCGGGTGCAGCACCAGCACGCCGTCCCGGGGCGGCAGCGCGACCAGCCCGGCACCGAGGTAGCCGCCGGTGGCCGCGAGCTGCCCGGGCACCAGCACCTGGTCGACCGGGCCGCCGCGCCAGTAGTTGTAGCCGCGCGGCGGCCGGGTCTCGATCCCGGTGAGCGCCGGTCGGAGCGCCGCCGGCAGGTCCCTGGTGATGATCTCGATCAGGTCGTCGCCGTACGGGGTGATCTGCTGCCCGCCGCCGGTGCGGGTGCTGGCCAGGATCCAGCCGGCCGGCCGGACCGACGCCGGCAGCATCCGGAGCTGTGGGTCGACCGAGATCCGGGCGGTGATCGCGGTGCCGGGCAGGTCGAGGCGCAGGTCGCCGTAGCTGCCCAGGATCGGCCGGTTCAGGTTGCGCTGCAGGAACTCGAGCAGCGGCTCGCGGCCGCTGGCCTGGACCGCCGCGGTGCGCCCGGCGGCCAGGATGATCCCGCCCGGCCCGGTGTCCAGCCGACCCAGCAGCGCCAGGAACTCGTCCCGGGTCAGCCGCTGGTCGCCGAACCAGACCCGGTCGGTCCCGTCGTCGTAGTGGAACGCGATCGTGGTCCAGCCCGGGATGACCGGCAGCGTCCAGGCCGCCCGCAGCGCGTCCACCCGGGCCCGCTCGGTGGGCAGGTTGGCCGGCAGGTAGCGGCCACCGCCGGGCAGCGGGTAGCCGTCCGGGTCGTGGATCCGCAGCCGCGCCGCGGTCTCCAGGTCGACCGCGATCCGGTAGAAGTCGTCCAGCCGGAACTGGTCGGCGTCCCGGGTCGTCGAGCCGCGCAGCGGGCCGCGCCGGTACCCCGTCTGGTAGCCGACGGTCAGCAGCGCGGAGACGACGACGTTCATGTACGGGGCGCGCTTGCCGCGGAAGTGGCCGTCCAGCACCCGCTCGCCGGCGCTGGAGCTGTACTCGTCCTGCCAGCTCACGCTCGCCGACGGGATTCCGGTGTTGATGCTGCTGTCCATGATCTTGCCGAGCACGCCGCCGTTCACGCTGCCGCCGCCGGTCTGCCCGGTGCTGCGGCCGGTGCCGGTGCGCTGGTAGTGGAAGTGCTCCCAGTAGATCGCGGACGGGGCGCTGAACCCGACCGAGCGGGCGTTGCCGACCACCCCGCTGATCGTCAGCTGGCCGTGCAGGTCGGCGAACACGTCGTCGCGGACCAGCAGCGGCGACGTGTAGCCGTTCGGGCTGATGATGTCCCGGATCTCCAGGGTCAGGTTCCCCTCCGAGAGCCCGGCCTGCAGCGCGGCCAGCGTGCTGGTGCCGGTGTGCGCGAGCTGGGCGATCCGGCCGCCGCGGGCCAGCATCGCGTCCCGGACGGTCAGGTAGAGCCGCCGCACGGTGCCCGAGGCGATGCCGATGAACAGCACCTTGCGGGTATCGATATCGGTACGGGTCAGCGGCAGCACGGTCAGCCCCAGCGACGCCGGGGTGGCATCGCGCGGCACCTGCCGCAGCCCCGGCCGGGGCAGCCGGGTGTCGTCGACCACGACCGCGCCGCCGGTCCGGCGCAGCGGCGGCAGCTGCTGCTGCGGCACCAGCGCGGAGCGGGACAGCTGCACCCGCGCCGGCCGGCCGGCGCGCGGGTCGTCGCCGCGGCTGAACCTGGTCAGCAGCGCCCGCGGTATCCCGGCGAACAGGTAGTTGACCACAGTGGACGGTTGCACGACCCGGCGCAGTCGCATGTGGACGGTGAACTGTCCGGTGTAGACGTGGGTGATGTCCTCCTGCTGGTAGGTGTCGCGCTCGATGTTGATCCGGGTCGACTCGTTCCGCCGGCCGAAGGAGACCGACTCGGAGATGCCGAAGCCGCCCTGCTCGCGGCCCAGCCGCGGGTCGCTGTCCGGCACCTGCTGCAGCGTGCCGCCGGTCTCGGTGTTGCTGCCGCCGCCGCGGTTGGTGCTGGTGCTGCGCTCCTGCCCGGCCCACACGTACAGGCCGGTCGAGTGCTGGTCGCGGGTGTGCTGGTAGTGGAACGTGTCGCCGTCGGTGGCCCACAGCTCCAGCTCGTAGGTGAGGTGGAAGCCGGGCCGCGAGACGCTCGCGCTGATCAGCATCCCGGAGCCCTGCAGCTTGGCCAGCTGGCCCTGGATCGAGCCGAGCTGCAGGAACACGTCCAGCCCGTGCGGCAGCGCGGTGCGGGTGATCGGACCGCGGGTGCCGGCGGTGCCGCCGCGCACGGTCCAGCGCTTGGTCAGCAGCGGGCCGGCGTGCCCGCCGAGCAGCTGCCGGGCCTGCTCCACCACCGGCTCCGGGATCAGCGTGCTGGGCCGGCCGGTCACCCGCTCGGTGGTGGTCATCGTGGACAGCCCGGCGGACGGGATCCGCGCCGGCACGTTCGCCGGCGGCGGCGTGGCCGCGGGCGGCACCCAGCGCAGCACCTGCAGGCCGCCGACCACCAGCACCTGCCGGGCCGCGGTGCGGGCGCCGAACTCGACGGTGGCCGCCCGGCGCCAGCGCACCGCGGTCACCGTCCACACCACGTCTTTCCCGTGCGGGGTGTACCTGCGCAGGTCGGATACCAGCCAGCGGCCCTTGACGGTGTTCTCGACCAGCGTCTCGGTGCGCGAGGTGTCCCGCCGGGAGCCGCCGGCCGCCAGCGGCAGGAAGAACCGCCAGTCGCCGTCCGCGGTCTTCTTGATCCGCATCCCGAACTCGATCTTGCCGCCGAACTCCCAGGACGTGCCGGACCCGGTCTCCCCCTTGACCACGTTGTTGGCCTCGATGATGTCGACCCGCTTGAGGTCGACCGGCGGGCCGAGGTCCTGGCCGCCGAACGTGTTGGCGGCCAGCACCACCAGCACGCCGGTGTCGGCCAGCTTGCCCCGGTCGTAGACGACGAACGGCAGTTCCCCGTTCGGGCTGCGCATCAGGTGCGCGTTCAGCTGCTGCGGCTCGGTCAGCTGGGCCACCACGTCCCGGGCGGCCTCGACCGGCACGCCCACCGCGGTCAGCGCCTGCTCGGTCGCGGTGGCCAGCAGCGGCGAGCCCAGCGCCCCGGGGACGAGCAGGTCCTCGTGCGTGATCGGCCGCTCGGGCCCGAGCAGCTCCTGCCAGCTCGGCGGGACCGGGAAGCCGCGCAGCATCAGCCCGCCCGGGGGCGTCACCCCCCGCATCGGGTCGTTCAGGTAGCCGGTCCCGGCGGTCGCCAGCATCGGCGGCACGGTCGCGGCCGGGGGCAGCGCCAGCGCCTCGGGCACCACGTACCGGACCACGCCGCGGCCGAGCCGCCGCTCGAGCACCGGTGCCGGCACCGGCGGGCGCGGCCGGACCAGCTGCCCGGCCGCCCGCTTGGCCCGCTTGCCGACGTCGACGATCTTGCCGGGCAGGGTCAGCGCGGGGCCGGGCGCGAACGTCGCGGACACCTCGGCGTGCCAGTCGATCGGGTAGTCGAAGGTCAGCGCCGGCCCGCTGAACAGCGCCCCGCGCACGGTGAACACGCCCAGGTCGACGCCCGAGCCGGCGGACGCGGTGCCGCTGCGCCTGCCCTGCACACTGAACCCGAACGTGCGCAGCGTGCCGCCGATGGAGACGCCGAAGCTGGGCGCGATCTGCACGCCGAAGCCGAGCGTGGTGGACACGCTGCCGGCCGACCCGATGCCGGCGAAGTAGGTCGGGATCAGGTTGACGTCCGCGTCCCGGATCCGCCCGGTGGACAGCGGCCGGGTGCGCGGCGAGCCGTCCCGGTTCGGGGTCCGTTCGACCCAGACGGTCACCTGGTAGGTGACGACGCCGCCCGGCGTCCACCGCTCGAAGGTCAGCGACAGCCCGGGTGTGCCGGCCGGCCGGAGCCGGCCGGCCCGGGGGTGCCGCTGGGTACCCGGCAGCTTGGCCAGCAGCGTGGACGCCCGGGCCCGCAGCGCCGGCTGCGAGTAGTACGCGTTCAGCAGCCGCTGCACGTGCAGCTTGTCGTAGTCGGTCCAGCGCGGCACGCCGAGGCCGGTGACATGCGCGGTGCCCTGCCGGTCGGCCTGCTGCAGCAACGTCAGCAGCTGCGGGACCACCTGGTCGCTGCCGCCCAGCCAGGACGGCGCGGCCGGCCCGATACCCAACTCGTTGGCGATCACCGGTGGCGGCAGCGGCAGCGCCGTCCCGAGCGTGCCGGTCGGCAGGTCGTTGGCGTCGCCGAGCAGCTCCGCGTACGCCGCGTCGGTGCTGGCGGCCAGGAAGTCCGGCAGGTGCGCCTGCCGGACCAGCCGCTCGAACCGCGGCGCCTCGCGCAGCGGCACCCGCACGTACAGCACCGAGTCCTGGCCGACCTCCGTCCGGGCCGCCGGCACCGAGCTGAGGATCGTCGCGGCCAGCCGCACCTCCACCCGGTAGAGCACGTTCCAGTTGCCCTGCCGGACGCCGCGCCAGTCGCCACCGCCCACGAACGAGGACATGCTCCGGCCGACCCTGGTCGAGGACGACGCGTCGAACTGCACCGCGGGCACCGTGATCCCGCCGCCGAACTGCTTCTGGTCCGGGTGGTCGAAGTTCACCCCGAACTTGGCCGACGGGCCGAACGTCACCCCGCCGGAGTTGCCGCCGGAGCCCTGGCTCACGGTGCCCTGCCGCACCTCCAGCTTCGGCGCCACCTCGGCGATGCCGACCCGCCGGACCGCGCGCAGCCCGGCCTTCACCACCAGCGCCAGCCACCCGCCGCCGGGCAGGTCGAACGGCTTGGACGGGGCGCCGGACGAGATCAGCAGCTGGCCCACCGGCAGCAGCGCCTTCTCGGTCAGGAACCCGTGCACCTGCGTCTGCAGCGCCGTCGACGACCGCACCCCGGCGCCGCCCAGCCAGGCCAGCACCGCGTCGGCCAGCGGCCGCAGCTGGCTGACCGCCGTCACCGAGGCCGGCAGGTACGACAGCACCGACTCCAGTTGCCGGATGGTCCGCGCCTCGTCGGTGCCCATGGTCGGCGGGGCGATCCGCGGCCCCGGGGTCACCAGCGGCTGGCTGAGCTGGTCGATGATCGGCTGCACCGTCGCCTGCCGGGCCAGCCACTGCGCGCGGGCCGCCGGGTCGGTCGGCGGCACCGGCACGCTCTGCTCCTGCGGGAACCGCAGCAGCGCGGCGATCGGGGAACGCCACGTCACGACGACCCCCACCGGCGGGGTCAGCCGCAGCTGCAACTCACCCTGGCGCTGGAACCAGGCCCACCGGCCGGAGTAGTCGCCATCGAGGAAGTCGCTGACCGAGCCGCCCCGGCTCACCCCGTGCGAGATCGACCCGGTACCGGACAGGGCGAAGCCGGTGGTGACGCCGGTCGTGTACCCGGCCAGCTCCGGGCCCAGGTTGCCGGTCAGCGGCACGTTCACGGTCACCGAGGTCGACTGCGTGCGGCCGGCCGAGCCGGACCACTCGTTCGGCAGGTCGGCCGGGTTGCCCTCGACCTCGTCCCGGACCTCGACCTCGTCCAGCGGCAGGTCGAGCAGTTCGAGCATCTCGTCCGGGTCCAGCGGCACCGGGAGGCCCGGCCCGCCGGTCAGCGGCCGCCAGGTCAGCTCGCCCCGGTAACCCGGCCCGTACGGGAGGTGGAACTCGAACCGGTTCCCGGCGACCAGCAGCCGGGCGAACTCCTGCGCGCCGCCCTGGGCCGCGATCAGCCCCTCCAGCGCGGCGGTGATCGCCAGGATCGCGGCCGGGTCGTCCGGCAGCGGGAGCTTCCGCAGCAGCGCGTCGCGCAGTGCGGCGTCTCGGTCCTCGCCGATGCCGTTGGCCAGCGCCGTCCCGGCGAACGCGGCCACCCGGCCGCGCAGGCCCAGCGCGGCATCCTCGGTGTACGACCGGGGCGGCAGGTACCGCACCTCACCCGCCTGCTTCTCGGCCCGCGCGGTCCGGGCCCGGATCTGCGCCTCCGCCACCGCCTCGGCCTCCCGCCGGGCCCGGTCGGCATCGACCGGCCGGGCCGCCGCCGCCTCGACCGCGGGGAGCGCCGCCAGCAGGGCCCGGTGCGGCACCAGCCGGACGGCCCGGTCGGCGAACGCCCCCGGGTCCGCGATCGGCGGCGGGCCTTGTCGGGCAGCGGTCTGCGCCGCGGCGTCCACCTGCGCCTGCCCGGCGCGCAGCGCGGCGTCCAGCGCGCGGGCGAACGCCACCTCCCGCACCGACTCGCGGTAGCCGCGGATGACGCCGATCGGCGCGCCAGCCGCCTGGGCCGCTCGCCGGAACTCCTGCTCCGCCCGATCCGCCGCGTTCATGGCGATCGTCCACGCCGCCTCCGCCAGCCGCACCCGGGCCTGGACCCGGGCCAGCTCCATCGCCGCCGCCTGGTCCGTCGGCGCGACCGCGATCAGCCGCAGCACCCGGGACCGCTCGGCCGCGACCAGGGCGGCGCGCCGGCCCGCCAGGTCCGCCCGCACCGGCAGCAACGCCAGATGCAGCTGCAGCGACGCCGCCAGCGCCGGCGTCAGCGTGCTCAGCAGGCTGGTCGCCTCGTGTGCCGCCGCCCCCGCCGCGGCCACGGCCGCCAACTCCGTCGGCGTCAGCGGCACCGCCCACCGGTAGTCCGCCGCCAACTCCCCCGGCGCCCGCACCAGCCCACCCCCGCCGGTAGCAGCCGCCGCTCCAGCTGTGGCTGCCGCCATGCCGCCCGGCTCGGTCGCGGCCGTCGCGTCAGCGGCCGTCGCGTCCGCGGCCGTTGCGTCAGCGGCCGTGGCGTCACCGGCCGTCGCGTCAGCGGCCGTGGCCGGCGCCGCGTCGGTCGACGGGTTGGCGACCGGGGGCGGGGGCGGGGAGGCGGTCGGGGGCGGGATGACCGCGGTGATCGCGGCGATCAGGTCGGCCTGGGCCGGTCGCGGCGTGGGCTTGGCAGTCCGCGGCTTGGCAGTGCGCGGCTTCGCGGTGGACGGCTGGGCGGTGGACGGCTGGGTGGTGGGCGGCTGGGTGGTGGGCGTGCCGGCCGGGGCCGGGAAGCGGAGCCACTGGCCGGTGCCGGTGCCGTCGGGGCGGAACCGGGGACGCATCGTGCCGTCCGGCCCGACCGTGCTGCCGGTGGCGAGCACCCGACCGTCCCGGGTCTGCCAGACGTCGGTCGTGGACGCCCAGACCTCGGTGCCGAGCGCGGCGGCGAACCGGGACGCGAACACCGGCTTGCCCGGGATCAGCGTGGCCGCCGAGCAGATGATCAGCACCACCGGCAGCCCGGACCGGTACCCCGGCAACTGGCTGACGTGCTCGGCGAACTCCGCGGCGGCCAGCCGCCGGCCGTCCGGCAGCAGCACCCGCAGCCCGCCGCCGAACCGCTCGGTGTGCGCGGCCACCACGAACGCGTCGGGGAACAGCGGCAGCGCCCGCTGGGCCGCGGCCAACCCGGCCGCGTTCTCGGTCGGGGCGCCGAAGTAGTAGCCGCGCCCGCCGGGCAGCGGTCCCGAGCCGGCCGGCTCCGTCGCCCCGGGCAGCAGCCCCCGGCCGGCCAGCGACTCCACCCGCACGCCCAGGTCGCCGAGCAGCAACGCCCAGCCCTGCCGCTCGGCCCGCGCCGCCACGCCGTCCAGGTACGCGTCGAGCGCGGCCGGATCGCGCGGCGCGTCCGCGCCGGCCACCGCCTCGTCCAGCGCGGCCTCGACGTGGCCCTCGAGCAGCCGCCCGGCCTGCTCCAGGGTCAGGTCGCCGAGCACCCCGCCGTCCCCGCCGGACTTGTCCCGCAGGTCCTGGACGAGCTCCCGCCAGGCCGCCTCAGCGTGCGCCTGCCCGGCCAGCACCGCCGGCACCGGCAACCCGGGCACCGCCACGCCATCGGCTGGCAGCACCGGGATGCCGCGCGCGGCCAGCGCGCCGGTGTCCGCACCGGCGAGGTCGAGCAGCTCGGCCCAGGCGTCCTGCACCGCCCGGGCCCGGATCTGTCGCAAGTGGACAGTCAGCGCGTCGAGGCCCGGCCGGCCACCGTAGCTCGCCACCGCGTCCCGCATCGCATCCTGCACGAAGTCACGGACGTGCTGCCGCGCCAGCGCCAGCGGCACATCACCCACCTCACCCGCGGCGCCCCCGGACTTCTCCCGCAGATCCTGCAGGTGCTGCTGCCACTGCGCTTCGGCGTGCGCCTGCCCGGCCACCGCGGCCGGCTCCGGCAGCCCCGGCACCGCCACCCCGCCCGCCGGCAACACCGCGATCCCCCGCGCGGCCAGCGCCCCGGCATCCACCCCGGCCAGATCGAACACCTCCGCCCAGGCGTCCTGCAATGCCCGGGCCTGTGCCTGTCGCAAGTGGACGGTCAGCGCGTCGAGGTCCGGGCGGCCGCGGTAGTCGGCCGCCGCGTCCCGCACCGCATCCTGCACGAAGTCACGGACGTGTCGCCGGGCCAGCGCCAGCGGCACATCACCCACCTCACCCGCGGCGCCCCCGGACTTCTCCCGCAGATCCTGCAGGTGCTGCTGCCAGTCCGCCTCCGCCCGGGCAGCGATCCCGGCCGTCGGCGGCGGTGGCCAGAGGTGCAGCCGGGGCGGTGTGGCCGGGCCCGCCAGCTGCGACGGGGGCCAGTGCTGTAGCCGGGCCGGTTCGCCGGTCAGGCCGCCGGCCGGCGGCGGCGAGAGCCGCAGCCGGGGTTGCGGCGCACCGGCCGGCTCCGGTACCCCCGTTCCCGGGGCGCCGGTCGCGCTGTCGACCTGCGCGGGAGCGGGCGTCCGGGTGCCGGTCTCCGCGCCGGCCGGAGTGTCTGCTGCGGACGGTTCCGGTGTCGACGTGCCGGTCTCCGGGGTTCCGGCGGTGGCCTTCCGCGCGGCCTCGGCCGCGTCGCGGGCGGCCTCGGCCGCGTCCTGGGCGGCCTGGCGTGCGGCCAGGTCGGCGTTCCGGGCCGCGAGCCGGGTCTCCTGCTCGGCCCGCTCCCGGTAGAGCCGTTCCAGCGCGGCGTCGGCCCGCTGGTGCGCGACGCCCGGCGGTCTGTCCCCAATGGACAGTCCCGATTGCCCGGAGCCGCCGGTGCGGTTCCGCAGGCCCGGGCCACCGCCCGGCCCGCCGCCATCGCCGCCCCCCGGCCCGCCGCCCCGACCCGGCCTCGGACCGCCGCCACCGGAGCCGCCGCCACCACGCCGGACGGTTCCGTCCGGGCCGACGGGTCGGCCCGGCTCGCCGTCCGGGTCCGGGCCGGTGGCGGCCTCGGGCCGTACCGTCTCGGCCTGGATCCCGACCTCGGTTCCCGTTCCGGTGCCGGCCGCGCCGGCGCCGGCCGGGTCCGCGCCCGGCTCGACCGGGTCCGGCGAGACCTCGGTCGCGGTGGGGTCGCCGCCGGCCCGGGTCGCCTGCTCGTGGCCACCCGGGCGGCCGCCGCCGTCCGTACCCGGCGGCGGCAGCAGGGTGGTGCCCGATCCCGAGCCATGGGCGCGCATCCCGCCGCCACCACCGCCACCACCGGTGCCACCGCCACCACCACCGCCGTCGCCGTTCACGAGGTAGCCGCCGGTGGCCGGCCCGGGCGACCCGTCCGGCTCGCTGGCCGGCAGGTCGCTGACGGTCATCGGCCGGTTCCCCGGCTCCCCCGGCGCCCCACCCGGCCGCACGGTCAGCGGCCCGTCCGGGCTCACCACGAACTCGCCGCCGCCGAGCCGCTGCCCGACCTCGGAGATCGTGTTCGCCGCCGCCGGTTCGTCCACAATGGACGGTCGGATGTCGGTCACCGTCGCCGGCCGGCTCCCGGGCTGCCCCGGCACTCCGCCCGGCTGCACGGTCAGCGGCCCGCCCGGATCCGGCACCGGCTGCCCATCCCGCAACCGCCGGCCGACATCGGAGATCGTGTGCGCGGCCGGCTCGGCCGCTGCCGGACCGCCGCTGCCGATGTCGTTCACCGTCATCGGGCGGCTCCCCGGCTGCCCCGGGGCACCACCCGGCTGCACGGTCGGCGGCCCGCTCGGATCCAGCACCCGGTAGCCGTCCTGCAGCAGGCGCCCGATATCGGAGACGGTGGACCCGGCCGGTGGACGCAGCACCGCCGACCCACCCGACCCGATATCGTTCACCGTCATCGGCCGGTTCCCCGGCTGCCCCGGGGCCCCACCCGGCGGCACGGTCAACGGCCCGCGCGGGTCCAGCACCGGCAGCCCGTCCCGCAGCCGCTGCCCGACCTCCGAGATCGCCGGCACCGCCGGCGGTTCGACGGCCGGGGACTGCCCGCGGCCGATGTCGTTCACCGTCATCGGGCGGCTCCCCGGCTGCCCCGGGGCACCACCCGGCTGCACGGTCAGCGGCCCGTTCGGGTCCACCACCGGCTGCCCGTCGCTCAACCGCCGACCGACCTCGGAAATCGTGTTCGCCGTCACCGGTCCGTCCACAGTGGACGGTCGGATGTCGGTCACCGTCATCGGCCGGCTCCCCGGCTGCCCCGGCGCCCCACCCGGCTGCACGGTGAGCGGCCCGTTCGGGTCCAGCACCGGCTGCCCGTCGGCCAACCGCCGGCCGACCTCGGAGATCACCGGCGGCCCCGCCGTCCGGGCCGGCTCGACCGGGGGCGGCACCGGCGCGGGGCTGTCCGGCCCGAGCTCCCGCTGCCGGGCCAGGAACGCCTTGGCCGCCTCGGTGCGCGGCCCGGTGTCCGAGCCGAGCGACTGCGCCGGCCGGCCCGGGTCGGCCGGCGTGACGGTCTGTACCGGCGGCGTGGAGCCGTCGGCCGGCCGGCCACCGGCGAAGTCGGCGGTCCGGCCGGCGGCCAGGTCGGGCCCGAACCCGCCCCGCGCCGGCGCGACCGCGACCGGCGGCCCGGCCACCCCCGCCCCGGTCTCCTGCGCCAACGCCGCCTCCGGGCCGCCGCGCCCACCCGCCGCCAGCTCCGCCGGCGCCGCCGCACCACCGGCGCCCCGGCCACCGACCACCGCATCCCGGGGGGTCACCGGCCCGGCGCCGGCAGCCAGGCCGCCCGTCGCCGGCTCCGGACCGGTCACCGGACCAGCGCCGGCCCCGTCGAGCACCGCCGGCTCCGGCGTAGGCACCGGACCACCGGCACCTCGCTCGCCCACCGCCGGCCCCGGCCCAACCACCGGCTCGCCGCCGGCGGCCGGGTCGACCAGCACCTCCGGCCCCGGCCTGGGCACCAGCCCGCCGGGCACCACCGGCGCCGGGGCGCCCGCCGGGTCGACCGGCACGCCCCCGTCCACCCCGACCGGCCCGACCTCCGGGCCCGAATGGAACTCCGGGGCGGCGGCAAGGCCCGGCGGTACCGGCACCGCGTCCCGCACCGGGTCCACGGCGACGCCGCCGGGGTGGCCGCCGAACCGGCCGATGCCGTGGTTGATCGCGCCGCCGATCGCGCCGGACTCGAACCCGCCGGCGATGCCGTCCTTGTTGTCCTCGCCGCCGATGGCGTTGATGACCGCGGCGCCGATGGCACCCTCGGCGCCGCCTTTGGCCATCGCGCCGGGCAGGGTGTTGAGCGCGGCCGGCATGAACTTGCTGCCGAGCTGGGTGAGGCCGAACCCGAGGGCGCCCTGGATCGCGCCCATCTCGACGGCGTTCAGGAAGGTCTTCGCGTCGAACTCGGCCCGGTCGCCCTTGAGCGCCTGGATGCCCTGCACGATCAGGTCCGGGATGATCTGGAACAGGATGCCGTGCAGCACGGCCTCGACCGCCTGCAGCAGGATCTCCTGCACCGCGACCTGGCCGGCCTTGATCACCGCCGGCACCAGGTCCAGGCTCTGCCCGGCGGTGACCACGGCCAGGTAGTAGAGGTACGCGATCTGCGCGGCCATGAACGAGGCGGTCACGTCGATCAGGTACTTCGCGTACTGGATCTGCAGCGCCGCCTTGCGCACCATGCCGGCGATGTCGGTCGCCGCCTTCCGCAACGCCGGCAGGAAGCCCGGGTCGCTGGCCGCGATCTTGTACAGGTACTGCGTGGCCGCGTCGATCGCCTCGCCCGACCCGGCCAGCCCGACCGCCCGGGCCGCCGTCAGCACCAGATCCTCGATGCCGGCGAGGTCGCGGGCCAGCCCGTCCCAGGCGGCGGCGAGCGCGAACATCTTCTCGAAGTCGCCGCGCGGGTAGCTCTGGCCGGCGAGGATCTCCGCGATCCCCTGCAGCACCGGATCCATGACGATCAGCCGGACAGGCCCGGACGGCCCAGCGGGCCGGGTCGGCCGGTCACTGCGAGTTGACCTCTTCGACGTTGGCGTACTGCCCGGCCATCTGCCGCACCCGGGACCGGACGTCGTCCACGCCGTCGGCCAGGTTCCGCGCCGACCAGAGCACGTCGCCGACCTTCGACTCCTGGTACGCCTGCCCGATGGCCTGGCCCAGCTGGTCGGTGCCCCAGGGCGCGTCGCCGATGTCGTCCGCGGCGGTCATGAAGTTGGTCAGCGCGGCACGCAGCCGGTTCGCCGGCTCGTCCAGGGTGTCGCCGGCCTTGGCCAGCAGTTGCGGGTCGGCGCTCAGGTCCGGATCGGCCATGACGTCCTCCTCGACAGCGTCTTCGAACGGGGCCCGGCGATGGTGCCGGCCCCTTCGGTACGCACGCCCCCGGAGTACGGATCAGGTCCTAGGCTGGGCAGGTGCCGCCGCCGCCCGGGTCCGCCGAAGTGCTCGTCGGTCGCGACGATGAGCTGGCCCTGCTCGCCGGGCTGCTGGACGGGTTGCGGGCCGGCCGGGGCCGGGCGGTCTGGCTGGAGGGCGAGCCGGGCATCGGCAAGTCCGCGCTGGCCGGCTGGCTCACCGCCCGAGCGTCCACTATGGACTGTCAGCTCTATCGCGGCGCCGGGCAGGAGCTGGTGCGGCCGCTGCCGCTGCGGCTGATGGCCGAGTCCCTCGGGGTGTCGGCGCGGTCGGCGGATCCGCTCCGGGCCGAGATCGCCGGGTTGCTCCGCCAGGGCGCCGCGACCGGGACGGCCGACCCGGTGCTGGCCGCCGGCGAGCGGCTGGTCGAGCTGGTCGACCGCTGCTGCGCGGTCGGCCCGGTGCTGCTGGTCACCGAAGACCTGCACTGGGCGGACGAGGCCAGCCTGCAGGTCTGGTACCAGCTGGCCGCCGCGGTGGACCAGATCCCGCTGCTGCTGGTCGGCAGCTGTGGGCTGGTGCCGCGCCCGCCGGAGCTGCTGCGGCTGCGCCGGGCCGTCGAGGACGTCGGCGCCGTGCTGATGCCGCTCGGCCCGCTGGATCCGGGACGGGCGGCCGAGCTGGCCGGCCGGCTGGTCGACGCCACACCCGGGCCGCGGCTGCGGGACGAGCTGGCCCAGGCCGGCGGCAACCCGCTGTACGTCCGGGAACTGGTCGGCGCGCTGGCCCGGGACGGCCTGATCGAGGTCGCCGGCGGCAGCGCCGAGTTGCCGGCCGGCGCCGGCACGCCGCCGATATCGCTGGCCACGGCGATCGACCGGCGGCTGCGGTTCCTGACCGAGGACACCCGCTCGGTGCTGCGGGTCGCGGCCGTGCTCGGCGCGGGCTTCCCGGTGACCGAGCTGGCCACGGCGGTCGGCCGGCCGGTGGGCGCGCTGGTGCCGGCCATCGAGGAGGCGGTCGCCGCCGGCGTGCTCTCCCCCGGCGCGCACCGGATGGTGTTCCGGCACGATCTGATCCGGCAGGTGCTCGCCGCCGAGCTGCCGGCGCCGGTCCGCACCGCGCTGCACGGGCAGCTGGCCCGCCAGCTCGCCGACGCCGGCCGGCCGATCGGCGAGGTCGCCGCGCACCTGCTCGCCGTCCCGGGCGCGCTGGACGGCTGGGCGCTGACCTGGCTCGCCGACCTGCCCGACGCCAGCCTGCACGCCGCCCCGCAGGGCGCCGCGGAGCTGCTGGCCCGGGCGGCGGCGCAGGCGGCCGGCGGCCCGCGCTGGGAGACGCTGGCCAGCCGGCAGGCCGCGGTGCTGAACTGGCTGCTCCGGTACGACGAGGTCGAGCAGGTCGCCGGCGCCGTACTGCGGAACACGGCCGACCCGGAGCTGGCCGGCCGGATGGCCACGATCGTGGTGACCGCCGCGCGGCACACCGGCCGGTACGAGCAGTCGATGGCGACCGCCCGGCAAGCCCTGGCCGACCCGGCGCTGCCGGTCCGGTGGCGCGGCCGGCTGCGCGCCCGGCACGCGATGACCCTGCTGTTCCTCGGCCAGGACGCGGCCGGCACCGAGCAGGCCCGCCAGGCACTCGCCGAGGCGGAGCAGGCCGGCGACCCGCTCGGCACCGGCTGGGCCCTGCACGCGGTCTCCTGGCTGTCCGACCCGGTGCCCGGGCTCGCCGAGAAGGAGCGCGCGCTGGCCGCGCTGACCGACGACGACCCGGAATCGGTCGACCTGCGCATGCTGTTGCTGAACAACCGGGCGGCGGTGCTGGCCAACCTGGACCGGTTGGACGAGGCCCACGACGGGATCCGGCAGGCCCTGGTGCAGGCCGAACGGGCCGGCTCGGCCCGGCTGCAGACGATCCGGATCACCGCCGGAGCGCTCTGCTTCAGCCGGGGCGGCTGGGACGAGACGCTGCTGCACCTGGACGCGGTGGTGCCGCCGACGTCGCAGCACGACTTCCTGCTCCGGCACGGCCTGTACGCGACGATCGCGGCGCACCGGGAAGACCGCGGCACCGCGACGGCGCACCTCGAGGCCGCGGCCGCGGAGGTGCCGGCGCCGGGCGGCTACCTGCGGACCAGCGCCGGCCAGCTGACCGCGGCCCGGGCCGCGCTCGCCGAGGCCGCCGGCGACCTGCCGGCCGCGGTCGCCCAGTTCGCCAGCTGGCTCGACCCGGAACTCGGCTCCACGCTGAGCCGGGACACCTGGCTGCCGCACCTGGTCCGGGTCGCGCTGGCCGCCGGCGACACCGGCACCGCCCGGGCCGCCGCCGCGGCCGCGGCGGCCGACGCCGCCAGTAACCCCGCGCCGCCGCTGGTCGCCGCCGCCCGCCGCTGCCGGGCCCTACTCGACGACGACGCCCCCGCGCTGCTGGCCCTGGCCGACGGCTACCAGCAGGCCGGCCGCGGCGTCGAGCAGGCCGGCGCGCTGGAGGAGGCCGCGGTCCGGCTCGCCGCGGCCGGCGACATCCCGGCCGCCCGGGCCGCGCTCACCGGCGCCGTCCGCGGCTACCAGGACGCCGGCGCCAGCTGGGACATCCGCCGCGCCGACGCCCGGCTGCGCCAGCACGGCGTGCGGCGCGGCTCGCGGACCTTCGCCCGCCGGCCCACCACCGGCTGGGCCGCCCTGACCCCGGCCGAGCAGCGCATCGCCGAACTGGTCGCGGCCGGCCGGTCCAACCCCGACATCGCCACCGAGCTGTTCCTGTCCCGCCGCACCGTGCAGGCACACGTCTCGAACATCCTGCGCAAGCTCGACCTGCACTCCCGCCTAGAGATCGTCCGGGACGCGCCCCGCCAGCCCACCGGCCACCCGGCCTAGCACCTGGCGGCCGGTCCGGTCAGGTTCCGTACGGGTCGCGCGGGGCCGGAATGGGCGTGGCCTGGCTGACCTGGATGAACGGGATGGGGCCGCCGTTGACGTCGTCCGTGATCAGCTTGTCGCTGTAGGTGCCGATGACCTCGAGCCAGACGTCGGGTCGCAGGGTGGCGGGCAGTTGTCCGGACAGGCCCACCTTGATGGGCTGGGCGTCGGCGGCGCAGCAGGTGAGGATCATGCGGGTGAGGTAGGGCGCGCCGTGCGGGCCGACCGTGATGAAGCCGGAGATCCTGACCCGCCGGTTGCCGAGCGGGCGTCCGTGCTCGTAGGCCGCGAAGGTGGCGTAGTCCACCAGGCTCATCGGGGCGGGGTCGCCGACCGGCGGCGTCAGGACGGTCAGGCCCAGTTGCAGCGCGGTGCCGGTGCGGTTGGCGGCGTAGGAACCCAGCGCGGGCGGGACCACCAGGATCAGCACCAGCACCGGCAGCACCATCAGCCAGGCGACCCGCGGCTCGCGGTGGGCACCCGGCTCGTGCTCGGCGCCGCCGTCGCTGGCGTCCGGCCCGTCGGGCCCGGGCCCGTCGTGGCTGTCCCGGCGGTGCGCGCGGTTCCGCCGCAGCTCGTACCAGAACGTGGCGAGGGCGGCGACGATCAGGACGACGCCGGCCACGATCAGCAGCGGGCGTAGCCCGGCCTTCACGTAGCGCAGGTAGACATCGGTGAGGCCGGCGCGCAGGACGGCCCCGCCGAGGAGCAGCAGCACGAACCCCTGCGTCTCCCGGTTCACAGCAGTACCGCCGCGACCAGGACGGAACCCAGGATGGCCACGGCGAAGGTGGCCGGGGCGAACCGGACGGCGAACCCGCGACCGAACGTGGCGGCCTGCATGGCGAACAGTTTCAGGTCGATCATCGGTCCGACGACGAGGAAGGCCAGCCGGGCGGTGAGCGAGAACTGGGTCAGCGACGCGGCGACGAACGCGTCGGCCTCCGAGCAGATCGACAACAGCACCGCCAGCACCGCCAGGGCGAGGATCGAGATGACCGGGATGCTGGCCACCGTGTGCAGCCACCTGGCCGGCACCACGGCCTTGAGCGTGGCCGCCGCCATCGCGCCGAAGACGAGGAAGCCGCCGGCGTGCATCACGTCGTGCCGCAGGGCCGCCCAGAACGCCGCCCCCTTGCCGTGGCCGTCGAACGACGGGCGGGCCGGCGGGCGCAGCCATTCGGCGCGGCCCAGCCGCTGCCACAGCCAGCCCATCGCGCACGCGACGAGCAGGCTCGCGGCGAACCGGGCGACCACCATCTCCGGGTCGCGCGGGAACGCGACGGCGGTGGCGGTGAGCACGATCGGGTTGATCGCCGGCGCGGACAGCAGGAACGCGAAGGCGGCCGCGGGGGTGACCCCGCGGCGCACCAGTGCCCCAGCCACCGGCACCGAGGCGCACTCGCAGCCGGGCAGGACCACCCCGGCCAGCGCGGCCGCCGGTACCGCCAGCGCGGGCTGTTTCGGCAGGGCGCGGGTGAAGAACGCGGCCGGGACGAACACCGCGATAACCGCCGAGAGCACCACACCGAGGACGAGGAACGGCAGGGCCTGGGTGAGCACGGCGACGAACACCGTCAGCCAGTTCTGCACGACCGGCGCCGACACCGCCCGGCCCAGCGGCGCCTGCAGCAACGCGACCAGCAGAAGCAGCAGCGTGAAGATCAGCAGGGAGTTGCCCTGCCGACCCGACGGACCGCCTGAGCCCCGCTCCCGAACCGGGGCCGGGGCTGCATCAGTGTCGGTCACAGGTCGATACCTTCCGGTACGGCAGGCGGGGCCACCCCTCGGCCGACGCGGCGCGGCCGTCAGTCTAAGCGACCTACCGGCCAGCCCGGCGCCGCCGGCACCGAGCGCACGCCCCCGGGGCTGCTAGCGCGCCGAAGCGGTGGGCTGTGGGCGTGTCGGTGCGGGGCGGGGTCGGGTTCGGCTGATCAGGGTGCCGACGGCGTCGAGGAGGAGGAAGAGGGCGAGGCTGACGCCGAGAACGGGCAGTGCCCAGCCGAGCGCGGCGACGGCCGCCACCGTGAGGGCGAGCGGTAGCTTGGGCAGGCGTCGCCATGCGCCCGGCGCGGGTGCGGCGGCGAGGCGGGCGGTGCCGGCTGGGCGGCGTTGCCACCACATCCGGTAGCCCCAGACGATCAGGCAGAGCAGGCCGAGGGCGACGGCGGCGAGCAGGATCTGGTTGACCGGTCCAAACAGGACACCCATGTGGGCCTGCACGCCGAGTTTCGAGAGTTTCGCCGCTACCGGGTAGTCCGGCCAGCGGGTGGTGTGGACGACCGTGCCGGTGGTCGGGTCGATGGCGGCCTGGTCGAGCCGGACCGGCCAGCGGTTGTCGATCTGTGCGGCGGTCCACGCTTGCCCGCTGGCCGGGGTGATCTTCACCGGGCCGTCCAGGCCGGCGCCATGGGCGGCGGCCAGTACCCGGTCGTACCCGCCCGCGTCGCTGCCCGGTGCCGGTACGGCGGGGGTGGTGTGGTGGCCGGCGTGACCGCCGCCTACGGTCGCGCCAGCGGCTGGTGGGCCGGCGGGCAGGGCGGTGTCGAGCTCGGGGGCGTGGCCGCGGGTGGCGTCCAGCAGCGCGGAGAACCGGTCGCCGGCGTAGTGCGACCAGGTCAGGCCGGTCGCGGACAGGAACAGCAGCGGCAGCGCGACCCAGACCCCGGTCGGGGCGTGCCAGCCCAGGGTCCGCCGCCGCCCCGACGCCGACAGATCAGCCGCCAGTAGATGCCGACGGCGCCGGCGACGGCGGCCGACCCACAGGGCCAGCCCGCCGAGGACCAGCACCCACAGCCAGCTCGCCGCCGCCTCGGAGTACACCCGGCCGACCTGCCCCAGGTGCAGGGTGCGGTGCAGGCCGTCGACCCAGGTGGTGGCCGGGGTGGCGTCCCACCAGGTGGTCAGCGACCCGCGCACTGCGCCGGTGTGCGGGTCGACGAACACGGTCCGCTGCTTGTCCTCGCCCAGGCCCGGAACGTCCAGCACCACCCGGGTGGTCGCTCCCGGGTCGGCGGCCGGCTCGACCGCGGCGACGGTGCCTTCCGGGTGCGCGGCTCGGGCGGCGGCGACCTGCCGGTCCACCGGCAGCACCGCACCGGAGGCGGACGCGGCGTGCAGCACCCCGCTGTACAGCAGCTGGTCCACCTGCGGGGTCGCCGCATAGAGCAGGCCGGTCAGGGCGGCGATCGCCAGGAACGGCGCGACCAGAACTCCGGCCCAGAAGTGCAGCCGCAGCACCACCGGCCGCAGCACCGGCCACACCCGGCCACCGCCGGCAGCCGGCCCGGAGCCGGACCGGCGCCCCGCTGCGGGCCGGCCCGCCGGAGCCGTCGGCGTGGTCGGTGTCCCGGCGCCCGGCGGCGTGCCGAGCGGCGGCTGTGAGGTTGTCGTCACGGGAGGACTCCTTGTGCTCAGTGCGGGGTGCACGGGCAGGGCAGGACCGCGCCCGCGCGGGAGCCGCGCGGGCACCCTGGGGATGCCTACGAGAGACCTACGAAAAGGGACGCCCGCCGGAGCGCGGCGGTCAGCCGGCCGGCGTCACCGGATCCCGCCGGACACCGCGGCGAGCGGTGACCCCGAACGCGAGCCCGGCCAGCCCAGCCACCAGGCCCAGCCCGCCGATGACCAGCGCGGCCAGTACCGCGCCCTTGCTCGCCGCGTCCGCATTGTCAGCCGCGGTCGCTGCCGGCGGCGTGCTCGCCGCGCCGGCCGCAGCGACGACCTCGGCAGTGCCAGCGGCCAGTTCCAGAACCGGCGCCGGGTGCTCCGGCTCCGCCCCGCCGGCCGGGGTGTCCTCGATCCACTCGACCTGGCTGCGGTCGCTGTAGACCTGGATCGCCTTGAACACCATGCTCGCCGCCTTCGGCAGCGGCCCCACCGACACCGAGAACTCGTCGTACTGACCCGGCGCGACCCCCTTCGCCCCCGGATCGGCCTTCCAGTCGATCACACTGACCGCCTCGGTCACCGGACCGTCATCGGATTCCAGCGGCGTGGCCAACTTCGCCTTCGTCAACGTCGCCGTCCACCCTGGATGCGGCTTGACCGCCACGAACGCCAACGGCTGATCGGCCGGGAGCTGCACCTTCAGCTCCACAGTGGACGCGTCCTCTTTCTCCGTCGGCACCCGGAAGTTCACCACCGCGTACCCGCCCTGCGCCGCATCCGACGAGTTCACGCTCACATGCGCCGACGCCGGACCGGCCACCAGCACCACCCCGGCCGCCACCACACCCGCCACCACCAACACTCGGCGAACCCAATCCGACCCAGCCCTGACCGAACCCATCGAACAGCCACCTCTCACCCGACGACGACACGACCCTCCGGCCGCTGACCTCGGCGGGATCACCGCCACCACGTCACCGGCACCGCGACCACCGGCCAGCACCGCCGCCCGGTGTCACACCGTCATAGTCGACAGATCCCACCCGAAAGTTCCCACCTAACTCCCACGATCTCTTTAGACACCGGTTGGCGTCGTCCGGCCCCATACACACCAGACCGCCGCCCGCCGGACCAATGTCGGGCCGGGCCGCCGGTGGTCTCGGTGCCCGGCTCGGCGAGCCGCGGCCGGCCCGCTCAGACCCGGCGGAGACCGGACGTGCTCACCGCTGCCCGCGGTGCCCGGCCTCGGCGGGACGGCGCGGCCCGGCGCCGTGCAGGAGCGTGTCGACGATGCGGCTGGCGAGGATGTCGGGATCGGCACCCGCGTCAGCGCCGTGCAGGGACTCACCGATGAGCGCGTAGTAGACCCGGCGGGCCCAGTCGAGGTCGGTGTTCGGGTCGAGCACACCGAGATCCCGGACCCGGCCCAGCAGCTCCAGGCACCGGCGTGCCACCTGCTGCTGGATCTCGCCGGCGGCCGAGCCGGGTGCGGCCGGCTGCTCCAGCGCGAACCGCCAGCTGATCTTCGTGCCGAGGACGTTGGCGGTGATCTGGTGTAGCGCCACCAGCGGTGGCGCGGTCTCCGGTCGGCCGGCTTCGATGGCCGCCCGCAGCTGCTGTACGGCGGTGGCGGTGAGGACGTCGATCAGCGCCTGCCGGCTGGCGAACCGCCGGTGGATCGTCGTGCGGGCCACCCCGGCGGCTTCGGCGATCTGCTCCATCGACGCGGCCGGGTTGGCGCTGAGCACCCGCTCGACGTCGTGGCTCTCGTCGGCCTCACCCGGGCGCTGATCCCCGGCATGCTCGCCCGCGGTGAGGGCGCGGTCATCAACGTGGCCTCGACAGCGGGCTTCCAGCCCTCGCCCTACTTCGCCACGTACAGCGCGGGCAAGGCGTTCGTGCTCAACTTCAGCCTGGCGCTGCGGTCGGAGTACCGGGGCCGCGGCGTACGGGTCCTGGCGCTGTGCCCCGGGCCGACCCGGACATCCTTCTTCGACACGCTCGGCGAGCGGGCCGCGGTCGGCGGGAAGCTGATGGCGCCGCGGGCAGTGGTCGACGCCGCGCTGCGGGCACTCGACCGCGACCGGTCCTACGTCGTGCCCGGCCTCGGCAACTCGCTCGGCGCGCACCTGACCCCCCGGCGTCCGCGCCGGCTCGTCACCGCCATCGCCAAGCTGGTCACCCGGTCCACCCTCGACCCGCCGCTGCCCACACCGGCCGAGCCGAGCCGGCAGCCGGTGTAGGCCGCATCAGTCCACTGTGGACGTTCAACCCACCTGAGCAGAATCCCGAAGGACGAGCTCCGGTCAGCGATGCGGCCGGCCTGCTTCTCAGGCGGGGTAAGGGGTGCTCGCGCGGGCCTGTCGCAGCGCCGCGGCCCACCAGGCGAGTTGGTCGAGCAGTGTCTTGGCGTAGGCGGTCGCGTCGGGATCGGTCGGTTGGCCAGCGTCCCAGTTCAGGTAGTAGTTCGGGAACGCGAGCCCGTCGCGGATGGTCACCGCGTGCAGCTCGGTCAGGACGTTCTCCAGGTGCAGGGCCGCGTGCCGGCCGCCCGCCGCTCCGCCGTAGCTGACGAACGCGACGGGCTTGGCAACCCACTGCGTGAAGTGCCAGTCGATGGCGGCCTTCAGCGACGCGGGATAGCTGTGGTTGTACTCCGGCGTCACGAGCACGAACGCGTCCGCGGCGTCGAGGTACCCGGTCAGGGTCGTCATGCCGGCCGGCCGCGGGTAGGAGGTGCCGGCGTACTTCGGCGAGTCGGCGGGCAGCGACAGCGGGATCTCGAAGTCCGCGAGGTCGACGACCTCGACGGCGAATCCCCCGTGCGTGCTGGCCTGTTCGGCGAGCCAGGCGGCCACGACCGGACCGAACCTCCCTTCGCGGACGCTGCCGATGACGATGACAAGGTTGCTGGTCTCGGTCACCCGGCCAACGTTGCGCCGCGTCGGCGTTGGCAGCCAGACCGAGCGCAGGCTGGCCCTCGTGGGGCCACCCTCGGCGGCGGACAACCGCCGGTTGCCGCCGTAGGCTCGCAACCGTGAGCACGCCGCTGGGCGACTTCCTCCGGGGCAGACGCGACGCCACCCGACCGGAGGCGCTCGACCTGCCGGCGGGTGCCCGTCGCCGCGCCCCGGGGCTGCGGCGGTCGGAACTGGCCGCGCTGGCCGGTATCAGCGTGGAGTACCTCGTCCGGATCGAGCAGGGCCGCGACCGTAACCCGTCGGTCTCCGTCGTCAACGCACTCGCCGATGCGCTGGCCCTCGACGTCACCGAACGGGAGCACCTGCGGTACCTGGCCAAGATCACCGGGGGTGTCTGCGTGGGCTCGCCCAGCCAACCTCGGCGGGAGCTCAGGCCGGCCGTGTTCGAGCTGCTCGACCAGCTCGAGCCCGGGATCGCGCTGGTCACCAACCGACTGGGCGACGTTCTCGCCTACACCAGCGGCTTCGACCTCATTGCCCGCCCGACCGGGCTGCTCGACGCCGACCGGCCGAACCTGACCCGGTTCGTCTTCACCGACGACCGGGCCCGTGGCACCTTTCCGGACTGGGAGCGGGTCGCCGACGAGCGCGCGTTCGACCTGTGGCTCGGTCCCTCGGCCGAACGCTCGGCCGCGTTCCAGGCCGAACTCGCCCCGGTCGCCGGCGACGAGTTCACCCGCCGGGTGAACCGGCACGCCGTCCCGCCGCGTGGCACCCTGCGGTGGGTGCTCCCAGCGATCGGCGAGCTACGCCTGAACCGCGAGCTCATGGAGTTCCCACCCGCCGATGCCCAGCAGTTGGTGGTCTTCCTACCGGCCGACGACACCACCGCCGAGGCGTTGACCCGGCTGCGACAGGCCTCCGGTACCGGGCTGCGCGCCGTCACAGGATGACCGGACACCGCGGGATCTCGCTCACCCTTGCCACCGCGGCGGCCGCGGCCGCAGTGCTGCTGGGCCCGCCGGCGGCGGCGACCGGCCCGGCCACCGCCGCGGCCAGCCCCACCGCCGGCGTGACCAGCACGGAATGGCGGTTCATCGGCAGGTACGTGGTGCACCCGATGTGCGCCGCGGCCGGCCAGGCCGGCGTGCAGAACGGCGACTGGGACGACTACATCTGCCTGCCGCGGCTGGTCGGCCTGGATGTCATGTACCACCCGCTGTACGTCACCCCTTGACCGGGCCGCTGTCCGCCGCACCCCACCCGGGCCCGGCGGGCAGGCCGGGCCCGGGCGGGGCGCATCGGATCTGGCGGCGTCGCCGCCTTGGACAGCGCGGCTAGCCGATGCGGGTGTAGTCGAGCACCGTGTTGCCGCGGGCCGTGCCGTACCCCTCGATCATGAACCGGAACGTCTGGCCGGCCGCCGCGGCGAAGTCCACTTGCGACTGGAGCGTGCCGCCGAAGTCGTCGTTGCCGGCGACCTGGGTCAGCGCGGTGATCACGTTGCCGGTGAATACGGCGAGCACGGTGTCGAAGTCCGACCCGGCCGTCTTGAGCCGGTAGGTGCCGGCCACCGGCGCGGTCCACAGGTACCAGATCGAGGCGTCCGGCGGGGTCACGACCGTCGGCTCGCCCGGCTCGCCGGTCGCCCGCGCGTTCGTCTGGAACGCGGCACCGTTGCCGGTGAGCAGCGTGGTCGGGGTGGCGAACGCGTCGTTGCCCGGCGACCCGAAGGCGTACTGCAGCCGGATGGTGCCGCGGTTCCCGTTGTAGCCGGAGGCGGAGACCCGGTAGGTGAGGCCGGCGACCATGGGCAGCGTGATGAACGACTGCAGCGTGCCGTTGAAGTCGTCGTTGCCGCGGATCGTCGACGTCGTAGCAACCGTGTTGCCGGTGAACACCGCGAGCGTGGTGTCGAAGTCCGAGCCGACGGTGGAGAACCGGGCGGTGCTGTTGTCCGGCGCGGTGAACGTGTACCAGATCGAGGAGGTGACGTTGGTGAAGAAGGTCGCCGTCTCGCCGGCCTCGCCGGTGGCGAGCGCGTTGGTCGTCACCACCTGGCCGGCGGTGCCGGGCAGCCCGGCCGCGGCGAGGTAGTCGTCGTTCGCCGGCCGGTTCACCCCGTAGCTCAGGGTGAAGCTGCCGTAGTCGAAGTTGAAACCGTCCACCCGGATGCGGTACGTGGTGCCGGCGACCGCGGTGAAGTCCACTTGCGACTGCAGCGTGCCGTTGGCGTCGTCGTTGAACGCCACCTGGGTCAGCGCGTCGACCGAGGAGCCGGTGAACACGCCCAGCTCGGAGTCGAACTGGTGCTGGTTGGCCGTGACCCGGGCCGGCCCGGACTGGGTCGGCGTCCACGAGTACCAGACGGACGTCTCCGCGAACGGGAACTCGTTCGGGTCCAGGGTCGCGTTCAGGTTGCTGCCGAATGCCGATCCGGCGTTGCCGGGCAGTCCCTGCGCGTTGCCGAACTGGTCGTTGGCCGGCCGGCTCACCCGGCTGCCGACGAAGTTGGCCAGCGGGCCCTGGTTGAACTGGCTGAACACCGGCGGCCCGTTGGCCGCGCCGCAACCGCCGCCGAAGCTGTCCGCGCCGAGCAGCAGGTCCTGCGTCCCCAGCGGGATGACCAGCGGGGTGCCGCCGTCGCCGACGCAGACGCCCCGGCCGCCGGTCAGCGGCCCGGCCGCGACCATCTGGTCGGGGATGAAGGCGGCGCCGTACCGGGTGACCATCGCGTCGTCCGGCTGGATCGGCAGGCTGACCTCCTGCAGGAAGCCGTGCAGCGGGCCGTCGAACGTCTCGGCGCCGTGCCCGATCGCCACCGCGTTGTCACCCGGGTCGATCAGGCCCAGCTCGTTGCCGACGGCCGGGCGCACCCACTGCACGGCGGCGTCGGCGCGGGTGATCGGGGCGTCCAGGGTCAGCAGCGCCGCGTCGTTGCTGGTCGGGAAGAACTCGAAGCCGGGCGCGAAGGTGATCGCGGTGACGTGCCGGATCAGGCCGGTCTCGCTGCCGAACAGCGACCGCCCGCCGATGGCCAGGGTCAGGTCCGGCGCGTTGTCCAGGGCTACGCAGGAGCCGGAGGTCAGCACCTGGGTGGTGGACACCAGCGCGCCGCCGCAGAAGTGGTCCCCGGGGCTGCGGTTGTGCTGGATCGAGACGAAGTACGGGTACTCGCCGGGCGACGCCTCGCCGCCGCCGACGACCTGCGTCGTCGGGCCACGGTCCTGACCGGGGTGCGGACTGCGCCGCTTCTGCGACAGTGGCAGCGCGGTCGGGGCGGCCGGCGCCCCGACCACCGCGTCCTTCCCGCTCACCGGTAACGGCGGGCTGACCGCCGGCACGCCCGGCTTGGTGACCGGCGCCGCCGCGGCCGGCGCCGCCCCGCCGAGCACGGCTACCGCCAATGCGGCGCCGAGCAGGCCGGCCAGGCCCACCCGGCAGCGGCCCGCATTCCTTAAAACGCGCATTTCGTCCTCCGATGCCCAAGGCCTGCCGATCGGCACGCCGCGACGATCGTCGGCCGTGCAACACCCACAGGCACCGACACCGCCCGTTGAGGCACGAAAGCAGCCCGAAAGCCCGCCGGTACGGGCCGGCGGAGGCGGGCGGCGCCGGTGCGGGCGCTGATCGTGCTCGATCAATGCGCGCTACCACGATCATGAACACCCGTGCGGCGGCACTGAAACAAGACCAACAGAATTCCCACAACAATCAACACCGGGCACGAATTACCGGCCACCGCGGCCCACCATTTCCTGGCCATTGGTGGAGTCGTACTGTTCGCGCCGCTGCCAGCTTGCCAACTTCCTTATTCCAACGCCCTTCCGGTGGTCTTTCTCGGCGCCGGGAGCCACCCCCCGCAGGATGACCAC
Organism: uncultured Actinomycetota bacterium; assembly: GCA_963714145.1. Classification (GTDB taxonomy): domain Bacteria; phylum Actinomycetota; class Actinomycetes; order Mycobacteriales; family CADCTP01; genus JBBWZH01. The sequence goes on from OY970235.1 coordinate 4,090,659, forward strand.
GCTCACTATCCGCACCCGATTCCGGCCCCGTACCAGCCACCGTGGCTCTATGTTCAAAGAGCGGACCCCCTGGTGGCATCCGGTGGCGGTCCGGCGGGTCGTGGTGGGGGGTTTGTCATGGGCATGACTCAGGTTTTCCGACCGAATTCTGACCGGCCGGCAGTGGCGGCCTGGCCGGCCGGGGTCGCGGTCGCTGCCCTGTTCTGGCTGGGCGGGCCGACCGGCACCGCCCAGGCCGCGCAGGCTGGACCGGCGACGCCGGTCACGTCGGCCGGGCCGTCCAGCATCGGTCCGTCCCGGTCTGCGGCCGACGGGATCACCATCACGATCGTGCAGAACTGCCTCGCCACGGCCGTTGACGCCACGATCGGCAACGGCACCGACGCCGCCGTCACCGTTGCCGTCGCCAAGATCACCGCCAGCGATGACGAGATCGGTCCGATCATCGATACGGTCACCGTTGGCGCCGGCGCGACCGGCATGCTCCGGGCCCAGGCGGTCTTTCCCGATTCCCTCCACCTCGGCTATGTCCGGCAGGACACCGGCGCACTGATCGGCACCTTCCACACCGACTCCTGGTCATGCCCGGGCCAAGCGGATCTCCGGATCGAGGTGATATCCGGGACGACCTATTCCAGCGGGATCGTCTGCATGCGTTTCGCCGGCATGCAACCTGGCCACGGCCGGGTAGAACCCATCCCACCCAGCTTGGAACGTTTCGCGTACACGCCCGACCCCGGCTACGTGGGCCCCGACCAGTTCAGCTACGGATGCGCTCCGGCCGCTCAACAATTCGGCACAGTCTTCATCACCGTCCTGCCCGGGGCCGCCCAACCCGGGCCGACCCAATCCAGGCCGGCTCAGCCCGGACCGGCCCAGCCTGAGGCGGCCCGGCCGGCACCTCTACCGCGGCACCCGCCGCGGCAGCAACTGCCGGCCACCGGGCCAGCGGGCCTGCCGTGGCAGATTGCCGCCGCCGCGGGCCTGATACTGGCCGGCGCCACCGCCACCTGGCTGAGTCGCCCCCGTCGGCGCCGGCTCGGCCGGCGTCTTCGGTGACCTGGCCGATCCTGCTGTCATCACCGGGGACCGACCGGCGGTTCAGCCCGTGATGGCGCCCTGGGTGAGGCCGGGTCGGGGTGGGCGACGTCCCGGCCAGCCTGCTCGTCCAGCGCGACAGCGGACGCTGCCACCCGGGTCCCGGTGTGCCGTAGGGCTCAGGTCCGGGCCGGGCCGGCCGAGCCGAGGCTGGCTCGGCGGGTGGCGCCGGTGCACAGGTCGTTGACGTAGATGTCGTCATAGCCGTTGGTGTCGGTGCCGGCCAGGTTGGTGGCCGCCGTCGGGTAGGCCACGAAGCGGCCGGTCGCGGTGATGGCTGGCGGGCCGGAGCGGCCGTTGCCCTCCACGCCGGACCGGGTCACGCTGATCCGCCGGGTGCTGTGGCTGACCGAGTTGTGCAGGTAGACCTGGGTCAGTTGGTTGGTGGGGCCGGGGACCAGGTCGGTGGCGCTCGAGGTGAAGGCGGCCAGCGCGCCGTCGGCGCTGAGCGAGGCCGAGTCCGGGTGCCCGTTGCCACCCGGGCTGGGCCGGATCGGCATGCTGATCAGCTCCCACCGGCCGCTGGTCAGGTCCAGCTCGTGCACGTTCTGGTAGAAGCTGGGGTGCACGACTGACCGCGAGGTCCAGGCCACGTGCTGGCCGTCGGCGCTGATCGCGGTCGAGAGCATCTCGCCATAGGTGGGCAACGGCGGCGAGATCGGGACGACCGTGCGGGTCGACCCGGACGGGATGTCGCGGACGTACACGCCGGTACTGGCGGGCGGAGCGTACGGGTAGTACGGCGGGTTCGGGATGCCGCCGATGAAGGCGACCCGGTGGCCGTCGGCGCTGATCGCCGGGTAGCGGCTGAACGTCGGCACCAGCCCGGCCCCGGTGAAGCCGAGGCTGACCCGGCGGGTCTGATGCGCCGACAGGTCGCGGACGAAGACGTCCGACCCGGGCCCGTCGTCGGGGGCCAGGTTGGTGGCCGGGGAGGTGAATGCGACGTAGCGGCCGGAGGCGTCGATCGCCGGGTCATCCGACCCGCTCAGCGCCTGCGCGCCGGCTGTGCTGACGCTGGCCCGGCGGGTCGTGTGCGTCCAGCGGTCGTGCACGAAGACGTCCGGCACGCCGTTGGTGTCCGCGGCCACCAGGTTGGTCGCGGCGGAGGTGAACGCCACGAACCGTCCGCTCGCGCTGACCGCCGGGCTGTCGGAGCCGCCGTCAGCCTGCGCACCGGCGACGCCGACGCTGACCCGCTGGGTGCTCGACGTCCACAGGTCCCGGACGAACACGTCGAGCGTCTCGTTCGTGTCGCCCGCGACCAGGTTCGACGCCCCGGAACTGAACGCGACGTAGCGCCCACCCGGGCTCACCGCCACACTCAGGCTGCCCGCATTGGCCTGGGCACCCCGCTCACCTCCGCCGGGCCAGCCGGACGGCGCGCAGCTGGTCAGCTGGACGGCGGCTGGCGACGCCTCGGCGGGGGCACCGCTGAGGCCGAACGGCGGGAGCAGCAGCAGGCTGGCAACCGAGACACCGGTCACCCTCTTGGCAAGCATGCACAGAGCGTACTCTTCTGTAACTCTATGGAGTTGCTAGCAAATTCTCCACGGAGACACGCCTCGTCATGGGCCACCGACGCTGGCCCGGATCGTCCGCCGACGGACGGTGTCGTATACGAACAGGTCTGCCGCGCCGTTGGTGTCCGCGGTGACCAGGTTGGTGGCGTCGGAGGTGAAGGCGATCAGCCGACCCTGCCGACTGCTGCCGACCGCTGCCGACGCGCCGTCGGGCCGGCCCGCGCAGACGGCAACGCTGACCCGGGCGGTGCTCCGCCGACGCCGGTCACGGACATATGTGTCCACCGTGCCGCTGGCAACGCCGGGGGCCAGGTTGGTCGCCGCGGAACTGAACGCGACGAACCAGCCGTCCGCGCTGATCGCCGGCGAAGCCGAGCCCTGGTTGGCCTGCCGGCCGGCGTCGGTGACGCTCACCCGGCCCGTGGTGGCCCGGTGTGTGTCGCGGACGAACACGTCGGCGGCGTTGTTCGTGTCTCCCGGCACCAGGTGCGGGCTGTCCGACACGAACGTGATGTACCGGCCGTCCGCGCTCATGCCGCTGGCCGATGACTGGCCCGGCACCGAGTTGCCGGCCAGATCGACGGTGACCAGCCGGGTCGTCCCGGTCCGGCGGTCCCGGACGAAGACGTCGTAGGAGTACTGGTGCGGTCCGCGTCCGTCGAAGGAGGTCCAACTGACGTACCGGCCGGTCGCGCTGACGGTGGCACTGATCACCTTGCCGCCGAGCCACAACCCGGGCGTGTCGAACGTGATCAGCTCCGTCCGGCCCGCCACCCGGTCGCGCAGATAGACATCCTCGAAGTGGTGGGTGGGCGCCGACGCCAGGTCCTGCGCCCGGGTGTAGAACACGACGTACCTGCCGTCGGTGCTGATCCCCGCCGCGGTGGAATCCGCTGCTACCTGACCGCCGTCGGCAGCCAGGCTCAGCCGTGCCGTGGCGCCGCCGGCCATGTCCCGGACGAACACATCGCCGGCACCGTTCGTGTCGCCGGCGACGAGGTTGGCTGCCGACGAGGTGAAGACGACGTGCCGGCCATGCTCGCTGGCACAGCAGGCATGGGAGTCACCGTCTGGCGGTGCACCGCCCGGCGCGACGCTCACCCTCCGGGTCGGCCCACAGTCCAACGCCCGCGTGAACACGTCGGCGTAGGCGTCCGTGTCCCCGTCGACCAGGCCGGCCGCCCGGGTGGAGAACACCACCAGCCGACCGTCAGCGGTCAAGGCGCCGGCACTCGACAGCCCGGCCTGCCGGCCGGGCCGGCAGCCGACCCGGTCCGGCACCGACCCTGGCTCGAACGCCGCCGCCGCCGCGGCCGGCGCCAGCACCGGCGCCACGACCGCGGGCAGCGGCGCCGCCACGAACACCGCGGCGGCAGCCGCCCAGGTACCCCTGGCCCCCAGCCCGGAGCCCCCCGAGGCACCCACCCGGCTTACCGACCACCAGTTCGCTCGCATCGCCACAGCCCCCGCGCCCGGTTGGGCCGCCGACGGCAACCCGTGAACACAACGTAGCCCCCGAGAGCGGAGCGTAAGCAAGAGCCGAGGCGGACCTTGCGGGCCGCTGCCGGCTGGAACGGTCGTTCAGCCCTTGATGGCGCCCTGGGTGAGGCCGCTGACGAAGTTCCGCTGGAAGACGAGGTAGAGCACGACGATCGGGCCGATCACGATCAGGCTGGCCGCGGACAGCAGCGGGATGTTGGTGGAGTACTGGCCGACGAAGAAGCCGAGGCCCGATGGTGCGGTGCGCAGGTTCGGGTCCTGCATCAGCACGATGACGAGCAGGAACTGGTTCCACGACCACATGAAGTAGAGCAGTCCGAGGGTGGTCAGCGCCGGCCAGGAGATCGGCAGCAGGACCCTGGTGAGGATGGTGAAGCTGCGGGCCCCGTCGACCCGGGCGGCGTCGAGGAGTTCGACCGGCACGGACCCGAAGTGGTTGTGCATCCAGTAGACGCCGAAGGGCATGAACAGGGCGGTCTCGGCCAGGATCACGCCGGCGTAGGAGTTGGTGAGGCCGACCTGCCGCAGGTCGAAGTACAGGGCCACGACGACGAGCTCGATCGGCAGCGTCAGGCCCAGCACGAAGCCGAGCGACAGCGCCCGGCCGCCGACCGGGTCGAGCGTGGCCAGCGAGTAGCCGGCGAGGGTGGCCAGCACCAGCGCGAGCGGGACCACACCGGCCGCGACGATCAGGCCGGAGAGCGTGAGCCGGTTGAAGTGCGCGTCGTTCCAGGCATCCACGAAATTGGACCAGGACCAGGTGGTCGGGATGCTGAGGCCGGAGATCTGCGCGCCGGACGGGTGCAGTGCGGCCAGCACGATGCTCACCAGCGGCAGCAGGATGGCCACCGCCATCAGGGTGAGCACGAGATACCGGGCGAGGTCGACGGTCCGCGCGGTGTTGCCTGCGCCGCCGGCGCGCGTCACGGCCGCTCCCGGGTGAGCCCGCGGATCGCCGCCACGAACGCGATGACGATGGCGGTCAGCACGACCGCGAGTGCGCTGGCCCGGCCGATGTCGCTCTCGTTGAACGCGAGCCGGTAGACGAGCAGGCCGGGCACGGTGGTCTGGTTCACCGGGCCGCCGTTGGTGGTGACGAAGACGAGGTCGAAGCTGGCCAGCGCGGCGATGGTGGTGATGACGCTGGCGATGGTGATCTCGCCGCGCAGGGCCGGCAGGGTCACGGCGGTGAACCGGCGGACCGCGCCGCCGCCGTCCAGCGCGACCGCCTCGTAGAGGGCGACGTCGATCCGCTGCACCCCGGCCAGGAAGAGGGTCATGCACAGGCCGCTCATCGCCCAGGTTCCGATCAGCCCGAGCGCGGCCAGCGCGAAGTGGTAGTCACCCAGCCAGGCGCGGGTGATCCCGCCCAGGCCGACCGCGCGGAGCGCGGTGTTGACCAGCCCGTCGTCGTTGTACAGCCAGCGCCAGGTGATGCCGACGGCGACGAGCGGAAGCACCTGGGGCAGGAAGAAGATCGCCCGGAACGCGGTCATGCCGCGCACGCCGCCCTGCAGCAGAGCCGTCATCAGCAGCCCGAGCGCGCACGGGATGACCGCGAAGAACAGGATCAGAACGATCGCGTGCCACAGCGCCGGCCGGAGGGTGGAGTCGGTGAAGACGCTGGTGTAGTTGGCCAGGCCGGCCCACCGGGCCGGCAGGATCCCGTCCCAGTGCAGGAAGGACAGCAGCACGGTGTGGATCGCCGGCCAGATGGCGAAGGCCAGGTAGACGAACCCGGCCGGCGCCACGTACGCCAGCGCGACGAGCCGGTGTGACCGCCGGCGCCGGCGGCGCGGTGCTGCCGCGCCGCCGGGACGGGTCGCCGACCCGCCCGGCAGCACGGCGGTATTGCCATCAACCATGGTATTGAGTCCACGACTCCTGCAGCGAGACGAGGAACTGGTCGGGGGTGGTCTGCTTGCTGAGCAGGCCCTGGACGCCCGCGGTGAGCCGGTCGATCATGTTGGGCGAGGCGAAGTCCGGGAACGGCACGATGCCGTTGGCGTCGACCACCGTCTTGAACGCGGTGGCGATGTCGGCCAGCACACCGGTCGCGTTGACCGTGGTCTGGTTGTTCACCGGCATGAAGCCGGTATCGAACTGGATGGTCGCCGCCTGCGCGGATCGCATGAAGTCGAGGAACGCGGCCGCCTCGTTCGGGTGCCTGGTCCGGGCCGAGATCGAGTACGCGACGCTCGCCCCGGAGGCGACCGGCGCGTCACCGGTTGTCGCCGCCGGCAGCAGGAAGAAGCCCACGTTGTCGCCCATCGACTTGGCGATCGTGGCCGCGGCCCAGTTGCCGGTGATCAGGTACGCGCTCTTGCCGTTCACGAAGTTCGCCTGGGCGTCGCTGTCCGCCGTCGCGTTCGCGGACCGCGGTAGGTAGCCGGCGTTGGCCCAGTCGACGATCCGCTGCGCGGCCTGCTTCGCGCCGTCCGTCTGGATGGTGGCGCCCGGCTTGCCGTAGACCCAGTCGCGGTACTGCTTCTCGTCGCCGAGGACGTTGCCCAGCGCGTTCCACACCTGGAAGCCGCCGACCTGGAGACCACCGACGCTGAGCGGGGTCTTCCCGGTCCGTTTCACCGCGGCCAGGTCCTGGCCGAACTCGTCGAGCGCGACCGGGGGCCGGGTGATGCCGGCAGCCCGCACGAGCGACTTGTTGTAGTAGACGCCGAGCACCGACAGCGCGCCCGGCACCGCGTACAGCCCGCCGGTGCCGTACACCTTGGCCGTCGAGTTCGACTTCAGCACCTCGAGGCTGGACGCCGGGAACCCGGTGCCCCAGCCGTACAGCCGCTCGTACGAGCTGAGGTCGTAGATCAGCCCGGCCGGCACGAGCGACCGCATCGCGCCGGGGTTGTACTCGGCGATGTCCGGCGGCGTCGGGGACGCCATCGAGAGCTTGATGGATTTGATGTAGTCGGAGAATGGCGTCTGCTGCCCGGTGATCGTGATGTTCGGGTGCAGCGCGTGGAAGGCGTCGATGAGCGCCTTGGTCGGCGGGTCGTCCGTGTACGCCAGGGTCAGCGTCACCTGGTCGGTCGCCAGGTCCTTCGAGACGCTGCTGGGCGCGGCCGGCTGGGTGTTGCCGCCGGCGCAGGCGGCAACGGCCAGCACCATCCCGACGGCGCCGATCGCCAACGAGGGACGTCTTTTCGAGACCGGGGGCATGGGATCTCCTTGCTGTGGGGTGCGGTCACGGGCCGGGCGGCGACGCGCGGTGGATGGCCGGGGCGTCGAACCGCTCGCGTTCGACCCAGGACAGTGAGTGGCGGACGGCGCCGTGGATGATGGCGTCCGCGCCGAGCGCGGAGATCTCCAGCCGGGGCTGGGTGAGTTGTTCGGCCCGCAGCGCGTCGACGAGCGGGGCCAGCAGCAGCGGGCCGAGTTCGGCGAGCTCGCCACCGATGACGACCACCTGCGGGTCGAGCAGGGCGCGGATGGCGGCGATGCCCTTGGCGAATCGCGAGCTGACCGTGGCGATGGCGACCAGCGCCCAGTCCTCGTCCCGGCGGGCCGCGGCCACCAGGTCAGGCAGCGTCACCCCGCCGGCCCGGCCGGCCGCGTTGCCGGCGATGCGCAGCAGTTCGCGGGTGCCGACCCAGCGCTCGAACGGGCCGAGATCCGGATCGCTGTCGACCCGGGCCCGCGGCGCGACCAGGTCGAGGTAGCCGAGGTCACCGGCGTCGTTGGAGGCACCCCGGTAGAGCTCGCCGCGCAGCACGATCCCGGCACCGATCCGCTCGCCCCAGTCGATGAACACCAGCGCGTCCTCGGCGTGCGGGGTGCCGCGCCAGCGTTCGCCGTTGGTCGCGAGCTTCACGTCGTTGTCGACGTAGACCGGTGCGTCGACGGCGGCCCGGACGCCGCGGAGGATGGCGTCGCCCACGATCTCGGGCATGCTCGGGCTCAGCACCACGTGCCCGGTGGCCGGGTCGACGATGCCGGGCGCCGCCACGGAGACGTGCCACACGTCCGCCGGCCGGATGCCGGCGCGGCCGAGCACGTCCACCACGGCCGCCCGCAGCGAGTCGGCCAGCGCGCCCGCGCTCGACCTGCGCAGCGGGACGGTCGAGTCGATGCCGAGGTCGCCGGCGAGATCGGCCACCACGATGCGGACGGTGCGCGGCTGCACGTCGACCCCCAGCAGCCGGCCGGCCTCGGCCCGGAACCGGACCAGCTGCGGCGGCCGCCCGGCGGCGACGCGCTGCGGCGCGGAGATCTCGACCAGGCCCATCGATTCGAGTACGGCCAGGGAGCGGGACACCGCCTGCCGGGACAGCCCGGTCTGGCTGGCCAGCGAGGACACGCTGGCCTGGCTGGTGGCGCGCAGCTGGGTGAGGATCGCCGCGGCGTTCACCTCCAGCATGAACTTCGTACCGACGGCGACGACGCGACCCATGGCTCCCTCCCCCCAGCTCCTCGAAGGTGTCGCACGCTAACATACATACGGACTGTACGGAAGTAAGTAGGATGGAGCCATGGCGCCAACCGACACCGGCCCGCGACGCATGGCGCCGCCGTGGGCGCCGGCCGTGCAGGGCCTCTGGAAGCGGGTCACCGGCGGCGGCCGGCCGCTCCGGCTGAGCCCGCTGCTCGGCTCGCTCCCCGGCCCGCTGCACGGCACCCGGCGGTTCCGGGTCCAGGCCAAGCGGAACCAGCTGCACGTCGCCGCCAGCGACGGGCCATCGGCCTGCGTCGGCATCCACCGGTACCTGGCCGAGGTCCGCGGCGTCCGGGTCACCTGGGACACCGAGCTTCCGCTGCGGCTGGACGACCTGCCGGACTGTCCGCCGCTCCACGGGCAGGCCCGGGTGGACGAGTTCTACTACCTGAACTTCTGCACCTTCAGCTACTCGACCGCGTACTGGGACTGGGACGAGTGGGAACGCGAGATCGACTGGATGGCCCTGCACGGCGTGACGATGCCGCTCAACCTGGTCGGCCACGAGGCCGCGCTCGCCCTCGCCTACGGGCGGCTGGGCCTGACCGACGGCGAGATCCGGGCGTTCCTCGGCGGGCCCGGATACCTGCCGTGGGTCTACCTCGGCTGCCTCGACGGCTTCGCCGGGCCGCTGCCGGCGACCTGGATCCCGCGGCACCTCGAGCTCGGCCGGCGGATCCTGCGGCGCGAGCGGGCGTTCGGCATGACCCCGGTGCTGCCCGCGTTCACCGGGCACGTGCCGCCGCGGCTGGCCCCGGCCGGCGCCCGCACCCGCCGCTGGCAGGGCATGCGGACCACCGTCGTCGACCCTGGCGACCCGCTCTTCGGCCGCCTCACCGCCGGCATCGTCGCCGCCCAGCAGGAGCTCTTCGGCACCGACCACTACTACGCCGCCGACCCGTTCATCGAGATGGTGCCGGCCGAGACCGACCCCCGCGCCGACTACCCGGCCGCCGTCGCCGCCGCACTCGTGGACGGTCTGCGCGCCGCCGACCCCGCCGCCACCTGGGTCCTGCAGTCGTGGCCGTTCTCCTACCAGGCCGGGTACTGGAACACCCGGCGGGTCAACGGATTCCTCGACCGCATCCGCCGGGACGCGGTGCTGATCCTGGATCTGTGGGGCGAGGCCGACCCGCAGTGGCCACGACTGGACGGCTACGCCGGCCGGCCCTGGATCTGGACCGGCCTGCTGAACTTCGGCGGCCGGACCGAGCCGGTCGCCGACCTCGAATCCGCCGACCGCAACCTGGCGGCCGCACTCGCCGCCGACCGGCCGCCGGTCGGGCTCGGCCTCGCGATGGAAGCGGTGCACAACAACCCGGCGTTCTTCGAGCTCATCGCGGACCGCGCCTGGAGCGGCGAGCCGGCCGGCGTCGACCGGTGGATCCACGCGTTCGGCCGGCAGCGCTACGGAACCGCGGACCCGGCGACCGACCAGGCCTGGCAGGCCCTGCGCCGGTCCGTCCTCAATGGACACAGCCGGTCGATCTTCCCGGAGCGGTTCATCTCGATCACCGTCGCCAGGCCGGACTACCCGCGCCTGCTCGACCCCGACACGACCGTCCACAGTGACATCCGGGCGGCGCTGTTCTACCCGCCGGGCGAGTTGCTGTCCGGCTGCCGGGCGCTGCTCGAGATCGCGCCCGGCGGCACCGGTTCGCGGGCCGTCGGCAACGACCTCGTGCAGTCGTGCGCCGCCCTGCTGCTGCGCGTCATCGACCACCGGTTCAGCGCCCTGCTGACCGCCTCGTCGCGGGCCGGCCGGGTGGATCCGTGCGCGGCCGCACACTTCCTCGACGCCTTCGACGACCTGGACGACCTGGTCGCCACCCGGCCGGACCTGCGGCTGGACACCTGGGTCCGGTCGGCCCGCCGCTGGGCGGACGACCCGGCCGGCCGCCGGGTCCTCGACGACAACGCCCGCCGCATCGTGACCGTCTGGAACACGACGGAGAACCCGTGCCTGGACGACTACTCCGGGCGGATCTGGAGCGGCCTGGTCAGCGGCTACTACAAGCGCCGCTGGGAGCTCTGGCTGCGGTTACTCCCGGGCGCGCTCGCGCCGGGCGGCCGCGCCGCCGCGCAGGCGGAGCTCGACACCGAGCTGGCCCGGTTGGCGGCCACGGTCATCGCGGTCGGCCCGACCGCCCGGCCGGCCGACGCGGACCCCCGCGCCGCCGCCGCGCGGGTGCTGGACCGCTACGGCGACGAGTTCCGCGAGCTGAACCCCCCGAAAGGACGCTGATCCGGTGCCGCCCGCAGCCCGATCGACCGAACAGCGAAACCCCCGCACCGTCGACATCGACCGGTGGCCCAGCGACCGCATCGTGGCCGCGCTGCTCGCCGAGGACGCCGCCGGGATCGACGCCGCCAGCACCGCGGCGCCCGCGCTCGCCGAGGCGGTCGACCGGGCCCTGGAACGCACCGCCCGGGGCGGCCGGGTGCACTACTTCGGCGCCGGCGCGTCCGGCCGGCTGGCGGTGCTCGACGCGACCGAGGCGACGCCGACCTTCGGCACCCCACCGGGATTCTTCACCCCGCACTTCCCCGGCGGCACCGCCGCCTTCACCGACTCCAGCCTCGACTACGAGGACGCGCAGGCCACCGGCTACCAGGACGCCGCGGTGCTCGGCGGGCCGGACGTCGCGGTCGGCATCACCGCGTCGGGCACCACCAGGTACGTCGCCGGCGCGCTGACCCGGGCCCGCGAAGCCGGCGCCCTGACCGTCCTCATCACCTGCGACCCCGACTCCCCGCTCGCGGCCGGCGCCGACACCACGGTGGTGGCCGCGACCGGGCCGGAGGCGATCACCGGCTCCACCCGGCTCAAGGCCGGCACGGCGACCAAGGTGCTCCTGAACGCGTTCTCCACCGCGCTGATGGTGCGATCGGGACGCACCTACTCCAACCTGATGGTCAATCTGGTCGCGACGAACGACAAGCTGCACGCCCGCGCCCGGCACATCCTCGAGCTTGCCAGCGGCCTCGGCGGCGACGAGGCCACGACGGCCCTCGCCCGCAGCGGCGGCGACCTGCCGCTGGCGCTGGTGCACGTCCTGTCCGGCCGACCCGTCGCGGACTGCCGGCACGCCCTCGGCGCCGGCGGCACCGTCCGGGCCGCCCTCGACCTGCTGGCCGCCCCCGATGCTCGCTGGCCCGATGCCGGCTGACCAGAGGCCCGTCGAGGTGCCGCCGGCTGGCCCGATGCCGGCTGAAGTGGCCGTCGGCAGCCACGTCGGCATCGATGTCGGCGGCGGTGGCATCCGGGTCGACGCGCTCGTGCACGGCCAGCCGCGGAGCGCGCGGGACAGCGGCCCGGTGCCCCGGTCGGCGGGGCGGATCGACGCGGCCACGCTGGCGGCCCGGATCGGCGCGCTGGTGGCCCGGACCAGTCCCGGCGGCCCGGCCGACCGGGTCGCGGTCGGCCTGACCGGAATGCCCGGGCTCCTCGACAGCCCCGCCGAGCTGGCCGGCCAGCTGCACCGGCACATCGCGACGCGGACGGTCATCATCGCCAGCGACGCCCTCACCACGCACCTGGGCGCCCTGCGCGGCCGACCCGGCTGCGTCGTCGCCGCCGGCACCGGCGTCATCGTGCTCGGCACCGACCATGCCGGCACCTGGAACCAGGCCGACGGGTGGGGACACCTGCTGGGCGACGAGGGCAGCGGGGCGTGGATCGGCGCCCAGGGGCTGCGGGCCGCCCTGCGCCATCGCGATGGCCGCGACGAGGGCTCGGCGGCCCTGTACCGGAGGCTGCGGAACCGCTTCGGCGACCCGGGCGCCACCCTCCGCGCGGTCTACGGCTCGGCGGCCCCCGCGTACGAGCTTGCCGGGTTCGCCCCGGATGTCGGCGCGGCCGCCGTCGACGGCGACCCGGTCGCCCGGCGCATCTGGCACCGGGCCGGCGTACACCTCGCGGACGCGGCGCGGGCCGCGGCCCGCGGCCTGCCGGCCGACTTCTCCTGGGGCGGGCGACTGTTCGACGCCGGCCCGCTGCTGTGCGACGCCTTCCGCGACGCGCTGACCAGACGGGTGCCGGACGCGCGCCTGCACGATCCGGCCGGCCACGCCGCCGATGGCGCGCTGCTGCTCGCCCAGCGCGGCCTGCGCCGCGACCGGCCCGAGCAGGCGGCCTACGCGGTCGAATTCCCCGCCGACGCGCCCATCGCGCCGTAGGGCGCCGTAGAACTCAGCCGTACCGGCTGCCGTCCGAGGCGGGAAAGTCGCCCGGGCCGAGCGACACCGGCGGGGGCACACCGCTGTCCACCGAGACGCCGCCCTCCACCATCTCGCTGCCGAACATGCGCACCGCGGCCCCGGTGAGACCGTCCACCAGCTCCGGGAACAGGGTGGAGAAGCAGAGCGGGCGGACGACGTCGGCCTGGAACTGGGCCAGCGACAGGATCTCCTCGCCGCCGCTGACCCGGGCCACCGCGACCTGCTGCGGCACCAGCTGGAAGATGGAGTCGGTGGTGTGGGGCGTGCTGCCGGTGCGGAGCAGGTCGTCGATCGCCGTCCGGGACTCCTCGGCGGCCCGCCCGGCCAGTTCGGCCCCGACCTCGCTGGATCCGCTGAGCAGCGTGTCGTCGCCACCCACCCGCATCCGGGCGCCCACGCCGTTGATCACGGTCAGCCCGTGCCGGTTGAAGTAGTCGTGCACGGCGCCGGCGGACATCTGCAGGAAGGCGCTGTTCAGGAACTTCAGGTAGGCCTGGTAGTTGCGCTCGCGCTCCGCCCCGGTGCCGGACACGCCGGAGCCGGCCACCCGGCCGGCCCGGCTGGACCGCTCCTGGGCGGTCTGCGGATCGGTCGCGGCGGTGCCGAAATCGCGGTCCTCCCAACTGCTACGGGACGTCGGCCCGTGGCCGTACCGGTCCCGGCCGGCGATGCCGCGCTGCCGGGCGCTGCCCATCCGGGCCATCACGTCGGCGCCGGGCATGCCGACCCACGGCCGGTCCAGCCAGTTCATCCCGTTCAGGTAGTCCACGAACCACTGCATCACCAGGGTCTTGTTGACCAGGTGGCCGGCGGCGAACGAGTCCTGCAGGAAGTGGTCGGCGTAGCCGTTCTTCAGCACCGCCTGCCGCTGGTGCTCCTCGACGCTGGTGTCCACAGTGTTCAGTGGGGTCCGGGCGGTGCCGGCGCGGAAGTGCGCGACCGCCGCATCGGCGGCCTCGTTGTGGTAGAGCGCCCAGCGGTCCCAGCTGAACGGCGCGAAGTGGCAGGCGTTGCGGCTGAGCAGGCCGGCGTACCGGTTGGTGCCCAGGCCGGCGGTCGCCGCGTCCAGCGCCTTCACCTCGCCGGCCGCGCCGGGCATCCAGTGCTCGGCCATGCCGGCCATGTCGTGCCCGGGCAGGCCGAACTCGTCCGCCGCCACCCCGAGGATCCCGCTGCGCATCCGTTGCAGCACCGGGATGAGCCGCTCGGCCGGCATCGTGTCGTACGCGTTCGGGTCGGGCAGGTAGTCACCGAGCCCGTTCAGCTCGCCGTTGCTGACCCACAGCCCGCTGGCCCGCAACTGGACCCAGCGCACGTCCGGGAAGCGGCCGGTCGGGTTGAGCCGCGGGTCGGTCTGGAAGAACCGCATCCGCATCCACAGGTCGGCGAGCACATGCCCGCGGGACGCGTTGCTGACCGTGGCCGCGCCGAGCGTGCGCGGCGGGGTGTCGCCGAGCAGGGTGTGTTCCCAGGACGAGTGCCGCTGCACCGGCAGCCGGGCCAGCTCCGCCGCCGACTCCGCCGCCGGGCCGGGTTTGGCCAGCCGGGCCACCGCGCGGTTGCCGGCGGCCCGCTGCAGTGCCACCAGCCGGTGGTCGGGCCGCTGCTCGCGGGTGGTCGGCGGCCGGCCGCCGGGCGCCGGCTTCGGCCCATCTGCCCGACGCCATCGCTCGGCCACCCGCCTCACGCTAGGGACGGCCGGCACCGCGGTGCTGCCCGATGGGACACCCGTTCGGGCACGATCGCCGGTCAGTTCGCGCAGAATCGACCTTGCTCAGCCCGATCGGACCGGCCTGACCGACAGCGCCTCGCCGGCTGAGCAAGCGCTTGGTAGAGTCGCCGCGTGCGGAACGACTTCGCCGGCCGGCCCGGCGCGGCGCTCGTGCTGGGCGCGAGCGGTGGGCTGGGCGCCGCCATCGCCCGCATGCTGATCGAGCGCGGCAGCGCCGTCGCGCTGACCCACCGGCGCGACCCGTCGTGCCTGGCCGAGCTGCTGGCCCGACCGGCGGCCGCGGCGCGCCGCGCCTACCGGCTCGACCTCGGCGACGCCGACGCCTGCGCCACGGTGGTCGGCGCGGTGGCCGCCGACTTCGCCGGCATCCACACGGTCGTGTACGCCGCCGGGCCGCAGGTGCCGATGGTGCACCTGAGCAAGGTCACGCCGGCGCAGTTCCGTACCCATGTGGACGGTGAGCTGATCGCGTTCTTCAACGCCGTACAGCCGGCGCTGCCGCACCTGCGCGCCACCGGCGGCAGCATCGTGGCGGTGACCACCGCGGCCACCCGCCGGTATCCGGTCCGGGACGGTCTCTCCGCCGCACCCAAGGGCGGCGTCGAGGCGCTGGTCCGGGGCCTGGCCGCGGAGGAGGGGCGCTTCGGCGTCCGGGCGAACTGCGTCGGCCCGGGCATGCTCACCGACGGGATGGCGCGGCGGCTGATCGCCTCCGGGGAACTGGACGAGCGCGCGCTCGAGGCGGCCCGCGCGAACATCCCGCTGCGCCGCTTCGGGGCGGCCGCGGACGTCGCCGAGGCGGTCTGCTTCCTCGCCTCGGACCGCGCCGGCTTCGTCAGCGGGCAGAAGCTCGACGTGGACGGCGGCTTCGGTGCCTGAGCCAGCCGGTGCGGCCGCCAGCTCCGAGCCAACGAGAGAGGGAGCCATGCGGCAGATCGCGCTCGGATTCAGTCCCGGCGACGTGGTGATCGTGACCGGCGCCGGCAGCGGGATCGGCCGCGCCACCGCCCGGAACGCCGCCGCGGTCGGGCTCGCCGTGGCCGGCTGGGATCTCAACCCGGACGGCGTAGCGGAGACGGTTCGCGACATCGAGCACGAGGGTGGCCGGGCGGTCGCGGTGACCGCGGACGTCACCGACGACGCTCAGGTGGCGGCCGCGCTGGCCACCTCCGCGGGACGGCTCGGCGAGGCGCGGTACCTGGTGAACAACGCCGGGCCGGCCAGTGCCAGCGAGCTCGAGTTCGACCGGGCGATCACGATCGCGCTCGGCAGCATGCGCCGGGTCGCCACCGGCTGGCTGGCCCGCGGACGGCAGGACGGCGCGGCCCTGGTGAACGTCTCCTCGGTGGCCGGCAACCTGATCGGCACCGCGCCGGACTGGTACCCCGCGGCCAAGGCCGGGATCATGGGCTACACGCGGCACCTGGCCGCCTACCGCAGCGACGTGCTGCGCGCCAACGCCGTGGCCCCGGGCATGACCGACACCCCCCGGCTGGCCGGCTTCACCGCCAGCGAGATCGGCCAGCGTGCGCTCGCCCGCATCCCGCTGCACCGGCTGGCCACGCCGGACGAGATCTCCTGGGCGATCCTGTTCCTGCTCTCGCCGCTCGCCTCGTACGTCAACGGTGTCCTGCTCACCGTCGACGGCGGTTGGACGGTCACTCAATAGCAAGCGCTCAATAGATACGATTCGGCCGCGCGGCCGCCCGACCGGGCGACGCACCGCTCCCCCGTCCGGAAGGCATTTTGCCCGATGACCGAGCCTCAGGATCGCCGCGAACTCATCCTGACCAGCGCCGCCGAAATGTTCGCCCGCAAGGGCATCGGCGCGACGACGGTACGCGAGATCGCCGACGCGGTAGGGGTGCTCTCCGGCAGCCTTTACCACCATTTTGAGTCCAAGGACGCCATCGTCGACCAGATCCTGAGCGGCTATCTGGACGCGATCCGCACCCGGTACGCCGACGTGCTCGCGAGTGGCAAGAGCCCGGCGGAGTGTTTCCACGATCTCGTCCTGACCTCGCTGCAGGTGGCCGAGGAGCAGCCGTACGCGACCGCGATCTACCAGAACGAGCTGCATTACCTGCGCGAGCAGCCGCGGTTCTCCGATATCCAGACCGCCGCCGCCGACGTCCAGCGCACCTGGCTGCAGGTCATCGAGAAGGGCGTCGCGGACGGCACCTTCCGTGCCGACATCGCGCCGCGGATGTTCTACCGGCTGGTCCGGGACGCGGTCTGGTTGTCGGTGCGCTGGCACCACCCGAACGGTGCCTATCCCACCGAGCAGCTCGCCGAGGACGTCACGTCGATCTTCCTGCACGGCTTCTCCGCCGGCGCCCGCCAGGGCCGGCCGCGGCGGCCGGCGAAAACCACCGCCCGGCCGCGCGCCCCCCGGAAGTCCTGATCCCGGCAGCTGTCAGGCGAGGCGCTGCAGGACCATGGCCATGCCCTGGCCGCCGGCCGCGCACATCGTCTCCAGGCCGATCTCCTTGTCGTGCCACTCCAACCCGTGCAGCAGCGTGGTGGTGATGCGCGCTCCGGTCATGCCGAACGGGTGGCCGACGGCGATCGCGCCGCCGTGCACGTTCACGATCGAGCGGTCCAGGCCGAGCTCCCGCAGGCACGGCAGCACCTGCGCGGCGAACGCCTCGTTGATCTCGACCAGGTCCAGGTCGCCGATCGACATGCCGGCATTCGCCAGCGCCCGCCGGGTCGCCTCGATCGGCGTGACCCCCATGATCTCCGGGGAGACCGCCGAGACGCCGGTGCTGAGGATCCGCGCCAGCGGCCGGATGCCCAGCTCCGCGGCGCGCGGCTCGGCCATGATCACCAGCGCGGCGGCGCCGTCGTTCAGCGGGCAGGCGTTGCCGGCGGTCACCGTCCCGCCGTCCCGGAACGCCGGCTTGAGCGCGGCGAGACCGTCGAGCGTGGTGCCGGCCCGCGGGCAGTCGTCGGCGGTCACCACCGTGCCGTCCGGACGGGTCACCGGCGTGATGTCGCGCGCCCAGAACCCGTCCGCGGCCGCCTTCTCCGCGCGGTGCTGGCTGTGCAGCGCGAACTCGTCCTGCTCGGCCCGGCTGACCCGGTAGCGCTCCGCGACGTTCTCCGCGGTCTGTCCCATCGCGACGTACACATTGGACAGTTCGCCGGCGGTCCGCGGGTCGGTCCACCGGCCCGCCGGCCGCGCCCCGGCGGCCGCGAAGAGCGGGTTGTGCGTGCCGGGCATGCCGTCGGCCTTGCCCAACCCGTACCGGGACACCGCCTCGGTGCCGGCCGAGACGAACACCGAGCCCTCGCCGGCCCGGATCGCGTGCAACGCCATCCGGGTGGACTGCAGGCTGGAGGCGCAGTAGCGCTGCACCGTGGGGGCGGCCACCCCGTCCAGGCCGAGCAGGACCGCCACCACCCGGGCCAGGCCGTAGCCCTGCTCGCCGGCCGGCTGCGCACAGCCGAGGATCAGCTCGTCGATGTCGGCGGGGTCGAGCTGCGGCACCTGGTCCAGCGCCGCGCGGACCATGGCCACGGCGAGGTCGTCGGCGCGCAGCTCGCGTAGCGAGCCCTTGTACGCACGGCCGATCGGCGATCGGGCCGCGGCGACGATGACGGCCTCGGGCATGTGGTCCCTCCGGCAGGAACTAGTTGAGCAAGCGCTTGGTCGGACGATACGTCGGAGCCGCGGGTGCCGTCAAAGGCCCGGGCGCCGTCAAAGGCCCGGGCGCCGGGCCGGGCCGCTGGGGTCGCTACCCACCGGCCGCCGGTAGGGTCGTCCGCGTGGATCTGGACGACACCGCCGCCCGGCTCGGGGTGCCCGTCGAGGACGTCGAGCGGGTGCACCGGCTGGCCGGCGACCGGCCGTCGGCTCCGCTGCCCGCCAAGGCCGACGCGCCCGCGATCCTGGACCGGCTCGCGGTGCGGCCAGAGGACGCCGCCGAGATCATGGCGGGCTGGCCCGACCCCGATTCCGCCCTGTGGACCGCGGAGCTGCGCTGGCTGCTGGACCGCTCGATCGCCCTGGTCCGCGCCGATCTCGGCGGCCACGACTGGCTGCCGCCCGGTCCGGCAGCTACCGCGCGAACGGGGGCCCGCGTGGCGGCATCTCTACGTGTACGCGTACCTGGCCCTGGTCGACGTCGTCACCGGCTACCACCGCGACCACGGCATCGCCGCGGCCGTGTCCCGGGTGACCCTGGCGGACCTGGGCCGCAACCTCGCGATCGACCGGCGGATGCGCCGCGAGGGCTGGCCGGTCATGCAGAGCTGGCTGACGCTGCACGCCCGCGGCGGCGTCTACGAGCTGGGCCGGCTGCAGCACCAGCGCGGCGGCACCGACATCGGCCTGCACATCCCCGAGTCCGGGCCGCTGACCCCGGCGGCGGTCGCGGCGTCGCTCGACGAGGCCCGGGCGTTCTTCCCGCGCCACTTTCCGGACGAGCACTACCCGGCGTTCTCCTGCGGTTCGTGGCTGCTCGACCCGCAACTGCTGGAGTACCTGCCCGCCGACTCCAACATCGTCCGGTTCCAGCGCAGGTTCGAGCTGGAGCCATACCAGGAGCCGGAGGGGCTGGACTGCCGACGTCGAGGTGCTGCGGTTCGCGTTCCGCACCCTGACCACACCGCTGGACCAACTGCCGCGCCGCACCGTGCTCCAGCGCGCGATCGTCGACCACCTGAAAGCCGGCGGCCACTGGCACTGGCGCCGCGGCCACTTCCCGGTCTGACCCGCCTAGGCCGGGCCTGCCAGGTCGGACCGCTGCGCCGCGCGCAGCGCGAACTTCAGTACCTTGCCGGACGCGTTGCGCGGCAGCGTGTCGACGACACGCACCGAGCGGGGCACCTTGAAGTTGGCCAGCCGGTCCCGGCAGAAGGCGATGATCTCCTCCTCGGTCACGGTCGCGCCCCGGCGCGGGATCACGTAGGCCCGCCCGACCTCGCCGAGCCGCTCATCCGGCATGCCGACCACCGCCGCCTCGGACACCTTCGGGTGCCGGGTGATCGTCTGCTCGATCTCGGCGGGGTAGGCGTTGAAGCCGCCGACGACGAACATGTCCTTGATCCGGTCGGTGATGCGCAGGTTGCCGCTCTCGTCCAGGGTGCCGACGTCGCCGGTATGCAGCCACCCCTGCGGATCGATCGCGGCCGCCGTCGCGGCCGGGTCGGCGAAGTAGCCGCGCATCACGTTGTAGCCGCGCACCAGCACCTCGCCGCTCCCGCCGGGCGGCACCGGCTGGCCGTCCGGGCCGGCGACGATCACCTCGGTGCCCTCGATGGCCGTGCCGACGGTGCGGGCGATCGTCCCGGCATCGGCGTTCGGATCGCCCACCGTCGCGGTGCCGCAGCTCTCGGTGAGCCCGTACGCGATGACCACCTGCGGGAACAACTCGGCCCGCATCCGCTCGACCAGGGTCACCGGTACCACCGCCGCGCCGGTGACGGCCAGCCGCAACGACGAGAGGTCCAGGCCGGCGCGGGCCGGGTGGTCCAGGATCGAGGCGTACAGGGTGGGCGGTCCAGGTAGGACGGTGACCCGCTCGGCCGCGATCAGCCGCAGCGTCCGGTCCACATCGAACACCGGCTGCGGCACGATCGTCGCGCCCCGCAGCAGGCAGGCCAGCACGCCGGCCTTGTAGCCGAAGGTGTGGAACATCGGGTTCACCAGCAGGTAGCGGTCGCCGGGGCGCAGGCCGACGCCGGCGTTCCAGGCGTCGTACACGCGCAGGTTCTGCCCGTGCGTGGTCATGGCACCCTTGGGCCGACCGGTGGTGCCGGAGGTGAAGAACATGTCCGACAGGTCGTCCGCGCCGATCCCGGCCGCCCGTGCCAGCACCCCGGCGCGCGGCACGGCCGTGGCCCGGGCCAGGAACCGCTGCCATGGCAACTCGCCGGTGCCGTTCAGCGTGACCACCTCGGCCAGGTCCGGCAGCCGCGGCGCGGCCGCGCGGAGCATGGCGAGGTAGTCGTGGTCGAGGAAACCGTTGTCGACCAGCAGCAGGCGGGCACCGCTGGTGCCGAGGATCCAGCCCGCCTCGTCGCCCTTGTACCGGGTGTTCACCGGGACCAGCACCGCCCCGGCGGTGACCGCGCCGAGTGCGGCCACCACGAACCGGTGACCGTTCGGCGCCCAGATCGCGACCCGGTCGCCGCGCCGCACCCCGGTGGCGATCATCGCGGCGGCGCACCGGTAGATCTGCTCGCCCAGCTCGGCGAACGTCAGCCGCACGTCGCCGTCCACAATGGCCTCCCGGTCCGGGAACCCGGCCATCGCCCGGGCGACCGCGGCCGGGATGGTGCGCGTGGCTGGCATCGGTGCGGCCTACCTCCGTCCAGGGCTGTCCGGAACTCTAGCTCGTAGAACAAGCGCTTGGTAGGGTCGCTGTCATGCCGGAGGCCTACCTCGTCGACGCGGTCCGTACGCCGGTCGGCAAGCGGGGTGGCGCACTGCGCGCCGTCCACCCGGCCGACCTCGGCGCGGCCGCGCTGACCGCGCTGCTCCGGCGCACCGGCCTTGACCCCGCCGCCGTCGAGGACGTGATCTTCGGCTGCGTCGATACGGTCGGCCCGCAGGCCGGCGATATCGCCCGCACCGCCTGGCTGGCCGCCGGGCTGCCCGACCACGTTCCCGGCACCACCGTCGACCGGCAGTGCGGCTCGTCCCAGCAGGCGGTGCACTTCGCCGCCCAAGCCGTGCTCAGCGGCACGTCCGACGTGGTGGTGGCCGGTGGCGTCCAGAACATGAGCGCGGTCCCGATCGGGTACGCGATGACGGCCGGGCAGCCGCTCGGGTTCACCGACCCGTTCAGCGGCTCGGCCGGCTGGCGCCAGCGCTACGGCGATCAGGAGGTGTCGCAGTTCCGCGCCGCCGAGATGATCGCGGCCAAGTGGTCGCTGACCCGGGCGGACATGGAGGAGTTCGCGGTCGGCTCGCACCAGCGGGCGCTGGCCGCGCGCACCGCGGGGCGGTTCGACCGGGAGATCGAACCGGCCTTCGGGCTGGCCGCCGACGAGGGGCCGCGCCGGCCCGACTGGGCGAAGATCCGGTCGCTGCCGACCCTGGTCGACGGCGGCCGGCTCACCGCCGCGGTCGCCAGCCAGACCTCGGACGCCGCGGCGGCACTGCTGGTCGTCAACGAGCGCGGGCTGCGCACGCACGGGCTCACCCCGCGGGCCCGCGTCCACCACCTGTCGGTGCACGGCGCCGACCCGATCTGGATGCTCACCGCGCCCATCCCGGCGACCGCGGCCGCGCTGGCCCGCAGCGGCCTGACGCTGGCCGACATCGACCTGGTCGAGATCAACGAGGCGTTCGCGTCCGTCGTGCTGGCCTGGCTGGCCGAGACCGGGGCCGACCCGGCCAGGGTGAACGTCAACGGCGGCGCGATCGCGCTGGGCCACCCGCTCGGCGCCACCGGGGCGCGGCTGATGACGACGCTGCTGCACGAACTCGACCGCACCGGCGGGCGGTACGGGCTGCAGACGATGTGCGAGGGCGGCGGGCAGGCGAACGTCACGATCATCGAGCGGCTCGGCTGAGGTCGCGGTGCAGAACCCGGTCGACTTCGGCGGCCGCGTCGCCGTCGTCACCGGTGGGACGCGCGGCATCGGGCTGGCCATCGCGCAGGCCTTCCTCGCCGCCGGCGCCGACGTTGTCGTGTGTGGACGGACCGCGCCGCCGTCGCTCCCGAGCGCGGCCGGGCGCTCGGCGGCCTACCTCCCGGCCGACGTGCGTGACCCCGGGCAGGCGCGCGCGGTCATCGACGACGCGGTGCGCCGGCACGGCCGGCTGGACGTGCTGGTGAACAACGCCGGCGGTTCACCGGCCGCCGCCGCGGCCACCATGTCGCCGCGGTTCGCGGAGAAAATCGTCGCGCTGAACCTGCTGGCCCCGTTCTACCTGGCGCAGCCGGCGAACGCGGTGATGCAGCTTCAGGAGTCCGGCGGCGCGATCGTCAACATCGGCAGTGTCGCGGCGCACCAGCCCGAGCCGGCCACGGCCGCGTACGCCGCCGCCAAGGCCGGGCTGCTGCAGTTGACCCGCGCGCTCGCCCTGGAGTGGGCGCCGAAGGTACGCGTCAACCACATCACCACCGGCCTGATCGCGACCGGGAGCGCGGCCCCGTTCTACGGCCCGGACGGCGGCGCCGCGGTGGCCCGCACCATCCCGATGGGCCGGCTGGCGCAGCCGGCCGACGTCGCCTCGGCCTGCCTGTACCTCGCCTCGCCGCTGGCCGGCTACGTCACCGGCGCCGACCTCGCCGTGCACGGCGGCGGCGAACTCCCAGCCCGCTACCTCGCCGCGGGCTCCCCTTGACCAGCGCCGCCCCGGCCGAGATCCACCAGGTGGTGCTGCGGTACTGCCGCGGCATCGACCGCCTCGACCTCGGCCTGGTGCGCTCGGCGTACCACCCGGACGGCATCGACCACCACACCGGCTTCGACGGCACGATCGACGAGTACATCGAGTGGGTGTCCGCGGCGCTGGCCCGCTTCCACGGCACGATGCACCTGGTCGGCAACCACCTGGTCGAGGTGTCCGGCGACCGTGCCGTCGCCGAGACCTACGGCACCGCCGTCCACTGGGGCGATCCGCCGGACGACCCGCGGCGCAACTTCACCAGCGGCTTCCGCTACGTCGACCGGATGCAGCGGCGGGCCGGGCGGTGGGCGATCGCCGAGCGCTGGGCGGTCCGCGAGTGGACCCGCTCGGACGCCGGCCGGCTCATGCCCAGGGAGGGCACCGGCCCCAGCGGAGCGCGCGACCACACCGACCCGCTGTACGTGGCGCTGGCCCAGCTCTAGGCCCGCGGGGGGCGGCGGCCGGTGATCGACCAGTAGACGATCTGTGCCATCGCGGTGCGCAGGTCGGCCGTGGCCAGCCCCCACGCCTCCAGGCCGTCCCGGTGGGCGGACACGTGCGAGAGCATCGAGACCAGGGCGGCGCCGGTGGCCAGCGCCGCCGGCGCCGGCGGGCCGCCCTCGCCGCGGTGCACGGTGACGGCTTCGGCCAGGGCGACCGTCACGTCGTTGAGCAGCCGGGTCCGCAGCGTCCGGAAGCGCTGGTCGCCCTCCGCGGTGGCGAGGTCGACCACCCGCAGCAGCGGCTGGTGCTCGCGCCAGAAGTCCAGGAACGCGCCGGCCAGTTCCTCGGCGGCCGGATAGCCCTGGCGGCCCTGCCAGGACGCCTCCCGGACGGCGTCGCCCAGCTGCGCGTGCGCGTCGGCGAGCTCATCGGCCAGCGCGAGCACGGCGGACTCGATGTCCCGGAAGTACTGGTAGAACGTGGCCGGCGAGGTACTGGCGGCCCGGGCGATATCGAGGACGGACAGTTCGCGGTAGGAGCGCCCGGCCAGCAGTTGCCGGGTCGCGCCGAGCAGCCGCTGCCGGGTGTCACGGCCGCGGCTGCCCGGGGTGCGCCCATCGGTGGCGCGTACCTCGGCGGGAACTGCGTCGCTGGCCACGCGGTCACCCTACTACCCGCCCGGAAGCCCTGGACAGCCATCTGACGGTGCGTCAGAATCAATCTGATGGTTCGTCAGATCGCTTACTTCACAGGGCGGAGCGTCCCATGACCGAACTCCCCAAGATCATCAGTGTGGACGACCACGTGGTCGAGCCGGCGCACACCTGGCAGACCTGGCTGCCGGCGAAGTTCCGCGACCGCGGGCCGCGGATCGAGCGCCGCGGCATCGGCGAGATCAAGCACGTCGGCGGCGGCAAGTACCAGCAGACGTTCGACCCGGACGGGCCGAAGGCGGACTGCTGGGTGTTCGAGGACATTGTGTACATCCACAAGCGACACGTCGCCGCCGTCGGGTACGACCGCGACGAGATGACCATGACGCCGATGACCTACGACGAGATGCGGCCGGGCTGCTACGACCCCAAGGCCCGGGTCGAGGACATGACCCTCAACTGGGTCGACGGGTCGCTGTGCTTCCCGTCGTTCCCGCGCTTCTGCGGCGAGACGTTCACCGAGACCGCCGACCGTGAACTCGGCCTGGCCTGCGTCCGGGCCTACAACGACTTCATGGTCGAGGAATGGTGCGGCGACAGCGGCGGGGTGCTGATCCCGCTCATCATCCTGCCGCTCTGGGACGCCGAGCTGGCCGCCGCCGAGGTACGGCGCAACGCGGCCCGGGGCGTGCACGCGGTGTGCTTCAGCGAGCTGCCGACCGCTCTCGGCCTGCCCAGCATCCACAGTGGGCAGTGGGATCCGCTCTTCGCCGCGTGCGAGGAGACGGCGACGACGATCAACATGCACATCGGCTCGTCCTCGCGGGAGGCGGCCACCTCCGCCGACGCACCGGACGCTGTCGCGGCGGCGCTGTCGTTCAACAACTCGATGGCCTCGATGGCGGACTGGCTCTTCTCCGCCAAGCTGGTGCAGTTCCCGGCGCTGCGGCTGGCCTACTCGGAGGGGCAGATCGGCTGGCTGCCCTACCTGCTGGAGCGGGCCGACACGGTCTGGGAGGAGCACCGGGCCTGGACCGGGGTGCGCGCCACCGTCCCGGAGCCGCCGTCGAGCTACTACCGGCGGAACATCTTCGGCTGCTTCTTCCGCGACCTGCACGGCGTCCGGTCGCGTGACGACATCGGCATCGACACCATCACGTTCGAAACCGACTACCCGCACACCGACTCGACCTGGCCGCACACCAAGAAGGTGGCCGAGGAGCACCTGGCCGGGCTGACCGACGAGGAGAAGTACAAGATCCTGCGCGGCAACGCGATCCGGATGCTCAACCTCGACCGGGTCTGAACCCGGCGTCACCCCGCTCAGGTCAGGCCGGCGCGCTCGGCGACCAGGCGCCGCAGCTGGGCCGGCGTGCCGTGCAGCAGCTGCGACGACTTGGCCCGCTTGAGGTAGCGGTGTGCCTCGTGCTCCCAGGTGAAGCCGATGCCGCCGTGCAGCTGGATCATCTCGGCGGCGACGTGCCAGAACACGTCCACGCAGTGCCGCTTGGCCAGCGGGGCGAGCACCGGCAGCTGGTCCGGTGTGGACACCGCCGCCGTCACCGCGGCCCGCGCGGTCGCCCGGGCCGAGGCCACCTCCACCGCGAGGTCGGCGCAGCGGTGCCGGAGCGCCTGGAAGGCGCCGATCGGCCGGCCGAACTGCACCCGCGTCTTCAGGTAGGCGACGGTGGCGTCCAGGCAGTGCTCGGCCGCGCCGACCGACTCCACGGCCAGCAGCACCCGCAGCAACTCCTCGGCCCGCCCGGCATCGCCGGCCACCGCGACGGCCGGGGCGGCCCGGAACGCGACGGTCGCCTGCGAGCGGGTCTGGTCCAGCGTGCCGACCGGCGTCACCGCCACGTCGGCGGCCCGGACCGCGTAGAGGGCTCCGCCGGCCCGCGTCACGAACAGGTCGGCCTCCGCGCCGTCGAGCACGTGCGTGGCGACCCCGGACAACCGCCCACCGGTCGCGGTGA
Organism: uncultured Actinomycetota bacterium; assembly: GCA_963714145.1. Lineage (GTDB taxonomy): Bacteria > Actinomycetota > Actinomycetes > Mycobacteriales > CADCTP01 > JBBWZH01. The sequence goes on from OY970235.1 coordinate 4,116,603, forward strand.
TCCCGCCGGTGAGGGCGAACGCCGCGGTCACCGCACCCGAAGCGATGCCCGGCAGGAACGCCACGGCAGCACCGTCGGCGAGCACCGCACCAGCGAGCACAGTGGACAGATACGGCACCGGCAGCAGTACCCGGCCGAACTCCTCGACGGCGATGGCGACCTCGGCCAGCGTGCCGCCCATGCCGTCATGGCGTTCCGGGATCGCCAGCGCGGTCAGGCCGAGCTCGCCGGTGAGCCGCGGCCATACCGACTTCGGGGCCGACCCGTCCGCATGCCGGCCGGCGAAGTCACGGACCGCCGCGCGCAGCGCCGCCTGCTCCGGGGAGTCTGACTGGTCGATGTCGCTCACCCCCGCGGCAGGCCGAGGTGGCGCTCGGCGATGACGTTGCGCTGGATCTCGTTGGAGCCGCCGTAGATCGTGTCGGCGCGGGTGTAGAGGAACAGCCGCTGCGCGTCGGTGAGGTCGTAGCCGGGGCCGGTCTGGGTGGCGTCGGCACCGGCCACGTCGACGGCCAGCTCGCCGAGCCGCTGGTGCCACGACGCCCACAGCAGCTTGGCGATGTTCGCCTCGGTGCCCGGGCTGGTGCCGGCCGGGGTGCCCAGCGTCGCCTGGGCGGTGAACCGCATGACCTGCAGGCCGATCCACGCGTCGGCGATGCGGGCGGCGATGTCGGGGTCGTCGATGCTGTGGTTGCGCCGCGCCGCGGCGAGCACGGCCTCGAACTCGCGACCGAACCCCAGCTGTTGGCCGAACGTGGACACGCCACGCTCGACCGCGAGGGTGCCCAACGCCACCCGCCAGCCGTCGCCGGGCGCGCCGACGATGTCGTCCGCGGCCGTCCGGGCATCGTCCAGGAACACCTCGTTGAACTCGGAGGTTCCGGTCAGCTGCACGATCGGACGGATCTCGATACCGGGCTGGCGCATCGGCACGAGCAGGTAGGACAGGCCGCGGTGGCGCGCCGCGGTCGGGTCGGTGCGGGCGATCAGGAAGCACCAGTCGGCGAACTGGGCGAGCGAGGTCCACGTCTTCTGCCCGTCGATGTGCCACTCGCCGTCGCGCAGCCCGGCCCGGGTGCGCACCGCGGCGAGGTCGGAGCCGGCGTCCGGCTCGGAGTAGCCCTGGCACCACAGCTGGGTGCCGGCCAGAATCCCGGGCAGGAAGCGGGCCTTCTGCTCGGGGCTGCCGAACATCAGCAGCGTGGGCCCGAGCAGCTGCTCCCCCATGTGTCCGACCCGGGCGGGGGCGCCGGCCCGCGCGTACTCCTCGTAGAAGATCACCTGCTGCGACCAGGGCAGGCCGCGGCCGCCGTCCGGCACCGGCCACCCGAGCCCGATCCAGCCGCCCTCGCCGAGCCGTCGCTCCCAGGCCAACCGCTCCTCGACGAACTCGTGCTCCCGCCCCGGCCCGCCCTTGCCGACCAGTCCGGCGAACCCGTCGGCGAGGTTGGCGGCCAGCCACCCCCGCGCCTCGGCCCGGAAGGCTCCGTCGGCCGGCGCGCTCACGCGCCGTACACCGGGGCCGGCGCCGGGGCGCGGGCCAGCAGTTCACGGACGGCAGCGCCCAACTCGGCGACCTCCCAGCGGCCGCCCTTCGACGCCGCCGGCCCGTGCTGCCAGCCGTCCGCGACGCCGATCGCGCCGCCCTCGATCTCGAACATCCGCCCGGTGACGTCACCGGACTCCGCGCCGGCCAGCCACACCACCAGCGGCGACACGTTGCCGGGATGCATCGCGTCGAAGCCCGACTCCGGCGGACGCATCCGCTCGGCGAACACCGCCTCGGTCATCGGCGTCCGCGCGGACGGCGCGATCGCGTTCACCGTCACGCCGTAGCGGGCGAACTCGGCCGCGGCCACCACGGTCAGCGCCGCGATGCCGGCCTTGGCGGCGGCATAGTTGCCCTGCCCGACGCTGCCCAGCAGGCCGGCACCGGAACTGGTGTTGACGATGCGCGCCGCCACCTGCTCCCTCTGCTTGCCGCGCTCGCGCCAGTACCCGACGGCGTGCCGGATCGGCGCGAAGTGTCCCTTCAGGTCGACGCGCAGCACGGTGTCCCACTCGTCCTCGGACATGTTCGCGAGCATCCGGTCGCGGTTGATGCCGGCGTTGTTCACCAGCGCATCCAGCCGGCCGAACTCGGCAATGGCCTTCCGCACCAGGGATTGCGCGTACGCCCAGTCGCTGACGTCGCCCTCGCTGGCGACCGCGGTGCCGCCGGCGGCGCGGATCTCGCCGGCCACAGCCTCGGCCGCGGCGCCGATGTCGTTCACCACGACCCGCACGCCGTGCCGCCCGAACGCCAGCGCGTGCTCCCGGCCGAGCCCCTGCCCCGCGCCGGTCACGATCACCACCCGGGTCATGTGCCCTCGGCCTCGGTACGCGCGTTCCGCATGGAGCGGGCGTCCTGGCCGCCGAGCGGGTCCGCGCCCACTTCGGCGTTGTGCGCGTGCGCGAAGTGGTGCAGGCCGAACACCGAGTCCATCCCCACCTGCAGGCCCATCGCGTCCTCGGCCTGGTTCACCGCCTTCTTGGCCAGAGCCAGGCCCAACCGCGGCATCGCGGCGATCTTCGCGGCGATCGCGGTCACCTCGGCGTCGAGCCGGTCCGCCGGCACGACCCGGTTGACCATGCCGACCTGCAGCGCGCGGGCGGCGTCGATCCGCTCGCCGAGGAACAGGAACTCCTTGGCCTGCCGCGGCCCCAGCACCCAGGGATGGGCGAAGTACTCGACGCCCGGGATGCCCATCCGCACCACCGGGTCGGCGAAGAACGCGCCGTCGGACGCGATGATCAGGTCGCAGATCCAGGCCAGCATCAGGCCGCCGGCGATGCAGGCGCCCTGCACCGCGGCGATGGTCGGCTTGGGGATCTCCCGCCAGCGCCGGCACATGCCGAGGTAGACCTCCTGCTCGCGGGCGTAGCGGCTCTCCCCGCCGAGCTTGCCGACGTGGTCCCACCACAGGCCGGCGCGGCGGTCGAAGGACCGGTCGACGTCCCGGCCGGGGGTGCCGATGTCGTGCCCGGCGGAGAAGTGCTTCCCGGCACCGGCCAGGACGATCACCGCCACCTCGTCGTCGCCGGCGGCGCGGTAGAACGCGTCGTCGAGGGCGTAGGTCATGGCCGAGTTCTGCGCGTTGCGGTACTCGGGGCGGTTCATGGTGATGCGCGCGATGGCGCCGTCCCGCTGGTAGCGGACCTCATCGGCCATCCGGCTCACACTCCTAGCGACTCGGCGAGTTCGGCGCGGTGCCGGTTGGCGTCACCCCAGGCAGGAGCCAGCGCCCAGACCCGCTTGGCATACAGGTGCAGGTCGTACTCGGTGGTGTAGCCGATCGCGCCGTGGCACTGGATCGCGGTGCGCGCGACCAGCCGGGCCGCGTCGGTGGCGAGCACCTTCGCCGCCGAGGTCGCGGCGGCGGCATCGGCGGTCCGCGCGGCCTGGGCCCAGCCGGCGGCGAGCACCATCGGCCGGGCGAACTCCACCGCCACCAGCGCCGCGGCGAGCGCGTGCTTGATCGCCTGGAAGCTGCCGATCGGCACGCCGAACTGCTCGCGCGTCTTGACGTAGTCGACCGTCAGGTCGAGCATCCGCCGAGCGAGGCCGACCAACAGCGCCGACGTGCCGAGCACCCCGCGCTGCCAGGCCGCCGCCACGGCGGCCGGTTCATCGGTGAGCAGGGCGCCGTCGCCGGCCGAAGGCCGCGCCACCAGTCGGGCCACCGCCCGCGAACCGTCCACAGTAGACACGGGGGTGAGCGGTAGCGAACCCCGGTCGTACAGCCGCAGCGTGTCGCCGTCACGCAGCACGATCAGTGGCGCGTGCTGCCCGTAGGGCACCAGGTCACCGCCGCTCAGCTGGGCGGCCACCAACGTCTCGCCGGCGAGCACCGCCGCCAGTTGGTCGGCCGGGAGCAGCGGGGCGGCCACCGCGATGGTTTCCACGGCCGGCACGGTCAGCCCACTGCGGCCGACCTCCTCCAGCAGCGGGACGAGGCAGTTCTCGTCCAGCCCCAGACCACCGTGCTCCGCCGGCAGCAGCGTGCCGATCACCCCGACCGCGGCGAGCTTCCGCCAGGCGGCCCCGACCAGGCCGCCGTCGCCGCCCGGCCAGCCGGCCCGGACAACCGCCGGCGGCACCTCGCTGGCCAGCACCTCGGCCGCCGCCTCCCGCAGCGCCAGCGCCTCGTCGCTCAACCCGAACCGCATGACGCCTACTTCCGCGGCAGACCGAGCAGCCGCTCGGCCACCACGTTGCGCTGTACCTCGTTGGTGCCGGCGTAGATCGGGCCGGCCAGCGAGAACAGGAACCCGCGCGTCCACGGGCCATCCAGCTCGCCCTCCGCGCCCAGCAGCTGCATCGCGGTCTCGTGCAACCGCAGGTCGAGTTCGGACCAGAACAGCTTGTTCAGGCTGGACTCCGCCCCGGTCGGCATTCCGTCCACAATGGACGTCACCTGCCGCAGCGTGAACGCCTGGTAGGCCTGCGCCTCGATCCAGGCCTGCACCACCCGGTCCCGCAGCGCCGGGTCCGGGCGCGCGCGGTACAGCTCGACCAACCGGCCGGCGCTCCGGGTGAACCGCCCCGGCGAGCGCAGGGTCAGCCCGCGCTCCGAGCCGGTGGTGGCCATCGCGACCCGCCAGCCCTGGTCCACGCCGCCGAGCACGTCCCGGTCCGGGACGAACACGTCGTCGAAGAACACCTCGGCGAACCCCTCGTCGCCGTCGAGGCGTTCGAAGCCGCGGACGGTGACGCCCGGCGCGGACAGCGGGACGAGGAAGTAGGTCAGGCCGCGGTGCCGCTGCGCACCCGGATCGGTGCGGAAGAGCCCGAACAGGTGCGTGCAGAACGCGCCGCGGGTGGTCCAGGTCTTCTGCCCGGACAGCCGCCACCCGCCGCCCGTCCCGTCCCGGACGGCCCGGCTCGACACCGCGGCGAGATCGCTGCCGGCCCCCGGTTCGGACCAGCCCTGGCACCACAGGTCGGTCGCGGCGGCCATCCGGGGCAGCAGCCGATCCTGCTGCTCGGGCGTGCCGAACTCGAACAGCGACGGCGCGAGCAGGAAGATGCCGTTCTGGGTGACCCGCTGCGGCGCGCCGGCGCGGTGGTACTCCTCCTCGAAGATCAGCCATTCCCACAGCGACGCGTCCCGGCCGCCGTAGCGGGCCGGCCACGACACCACCGACCAGCGCGCGTCGGACAGCGCCCGCTCCCAGTCCAGGTGCGCGGCGAACCCGGCGCGGGTGTCGCCGGACGGAAGCCCGCGCGGCACGTTCGCGCCGAGCCAGGCCCTGACTTCGGCCCGGAACGCCTCCTCTTGCTCCGACCAACGCAGGTCCACGCTCACCCATCCCCGGAGTCGGCAGCGCCGTCAGCGCCGAAGGACCCGCGCAGCCGGTCGGCGACGCCCGAGAGGTTCAGCTCGAAGGTGAAACCCTGCTCGTAGCGGTAGCTGCGGCGGACGTCCCACAGGTCGATACCGTTGAACGCCTCCTTGGCCAGCCGGATCACGGTGGGGTCCTTGGCCGCGATCTCGGCGGCCAGCTCCAGCGCCGCGTCCCGGAGCTGCTCGCGGCCGACCACCGCGTGCACCGAGCCGAACGCGTGCAGCTGCGCCGCGGTCGCCGTCGCGGCGGTGTACATCATCGCCCTGGCCTTGTGCTGCGGGACGAGCCGGGACAGGTGGGTGGCCGCGCCGAGCGCGCCGCGATCCACCTCGGGCAGCCCGAAGGTCGCGTCCTCGCTGGCCACGATCATGTCGGCGTTCCCGACCAGACCGATACCGCCGCCCAGGCAGAACCCGTGCACCGCCGCGATCACCGGCACCGCGCACTCGTACACCGCCGCGAACGCGGCGAAGCAGGCCCGGTTCGCGCCGACCAACGCGTCAAATCCGGTGCTGGCCTGGATCTCCTTGATGTCCACACCGGCGTTGAACCCCCGCCCCTCGGCGCGCAGCACGACCACGCGCACGGCGGGATCGGCCCCGGCGGCCCGCACCGCCGCGGCCAACTCGTACCAGCCGGCCACCGGCAGGGCGTTCACCGGCGGGTGTTCGACCACCACCTCGGCGATGCCGGCGGTGTCGACGCTGCTGGTGATCACGCCGCCGCCGCGCGGACGAAGGTGGCCCAGGCCAGCACGGCCACCCCGCCGGTCTGCCGGGCGCACGCCAGCTCGACGTCGACCAGCGGCTGACCGTCCACTTCGTACTCGCGGGCCACCGCGCCGGTGCAGGTGAGGGTGTCGCCCGGCCAGACCTGCTCGGCGAACCGGATCCGGAACCGGCGCACGTTCTCCGCGCCCAGCCAGTCGGTCGCGTACGTGCCGAGCAACCCGGCGTTGAACATCCCGACGGCCAGCGGCGCGTCGTACCCGGCGGCGCGGGCGAACGTCTCGTCGTGATGCAGCGGGTTCATGTCGCCGGACGCACCCTGGTAGCGGACGAAGTCGGTGCGGGTCAGCGGCCCGACGACGAGCGGAGGCGGCGGCGGTGTCACGGCGCGGGCTCCCCGTACGGGCCGGCAGTCTCCCCGGCCGGGCCGGCAGTCTCCGCGGGCGGGCCGGCAGTCACCCCGGGCGAGCTGGCAGTCTCCGCGGGCGGGCCGGCAGTCACCCCGGGCGAGCTGGCAGCCTCCCCGGTCAGGCTGACAGTCTCCACGGGCGGGCTGGCGGTCTCTACGCCGGTCATCCGCGCCTCGGCGACCAGCCGGCCGGCGGCGTCCCGGAACTCGGTGACCAGCACCGCGAAGGTGAGCGTGCCGCCGCGCCGGCCCTGCTTCTGGTAGATCTCGGCGATCCGCGACCGGGCGGTCAGCGCCGTGCCGGCGCGCGGCGGCGGGCCGTGGAAAACGTACTCCTGCTCGGCGTGCATGCCGCGGCGCTGGTCCAGCTCGACGTGGTGCCACGGGTTGGCACCCGGGCCGGCCCACTCCTGCCAGAACATCTGCGTGGTCAGGAAGGTCGGCGGCACCACCGGCTGCTCCTGCCGGTACGCGGGATTGCCGGAGTGCGTGGCGGCGGCGAATTCGATGATCTTGCCGCGCTCGATGTGTACCGGGAACGGCGCCCCGACCGTGCCCTGCGCCGCGAAGTTGGCCATGGCTGCTCCCCCTACGGGTGCTGGCTGCTGACGGACACGACCTCGCCGGTCATGTAGGACGAGTAGTCGCTGGCGAGGAACACGATGACGTCGGCCACCTCCCACGGCTCGGCCGCCCGACCGAACGCCTCCCGGGTGGACAGTTCGGCGAGCAGTTCCACAGTGGACGCCTTCGCCAGGAACGGATGCATGGCGATGCTCGGTGCCACCGCGTTCACCCGCACCCCGTGCGGCCCGGCCTCGATCGCCGCGCACCGGGTCAGCGCCATCACACCGGCCTTCGCCGCGGCGTAGTGCGACTGCCCGGCCTGCGCCCGCCAGCCGACCACCGAGGCGTTGTTCACGATCGCGCCGGCGCGGCGGGGCAGCATGTGCCGCAGTGCCGCCCGGGTACAGCGGAAGGTGCCGTTCAGCGTCACGTCCAGCACGCTGCTCCACTGCTCGTCGGTCATCTCCACCAGCGGGGTGTCGCCGCCGAGCCCAGCGTTGTTCACCGCCACGTCGAGGTGGCCGTACTCGGCGATCACCGTGTCGAACAGGTGCCGCACCTCGGCCTCGACGGTCACGTCGCACCGGACGGCGAGCGGTTTCTCGCCGGCGATCTCGGCCAGCTGCTCGGCGGCCGCGCCGAGCCGGCGCTCGTGCCGGTCGCTGATCGCGACCCGGGCGCCCTCCTCGGCGCAGCGGCGGGCGGCCGCGAAGCCGATGCCGGCACCGGCCGCCGCGGTGACCAGCACGGTGCGACCGGCGAGCAGGCCGTGGCTGCCGTGCGGCCGCGCCGACGGCGGGCCCGGGTCGCTCGGCGCGGCAGGGCCGGAAGGGACGTCAGGCAAGGCTGCGCATCTCCTCGGCCAGCCGGTCGAGCGTCCACCGGGCGCCGCCGTTGTCGATGCTGCGCCCGTACCGCCAGGGCAGGAACTCGCGGATCTCGCCGCCCTTGGCGTAGAAGGTGCGGCCGGTGACCGGGCAGGTCTCGGTGAGCAGCCAGCCGACGAGCGGCGCGACATTGCCCGGGTGGTACAGGTCGAATGCGGCCGGGTCGGCCGGCGCCGCGACCAGGTCGGCGAACCCGGGCACGTCCTGGGTCATCCGGGTCCGGGCGACCGGGGTGATCGAGTTGACCCGGATGCCGTACCGCTCGACCTCGCCGGCCAGGATGATCGACAGCGCGGCGATGCCGGCCTTGGCGGCGCCGTAGTTGGACTGCCCGGCCTGGCCGATCAGCCCGGACGTGGAGGACACCGTCACGATCGCGGGACCGCCCTGCCAGCCGGCCTTCGCGCGGTCGCGCCAGTGCGCGGTGAACACCCGCAGCGGGGCGAACGTCGCCCGCAACTGGCCGGTGATCACGTCATCCCACTCGGCGTCGCTCATGTTGACGAACATCCGATCGCGCAGGATGCCGGCGTTCGCGACCAGCCCGTGCACCTCGCCGTACGTGTCCAGAGCGAGGCGCAGCACCTCCTGCGCGCCGGCCCCGGTGCGGACGTCGGCGTCCGAGCCGACCGCCTCGCCCCCGGCCGCCGCGATCTCGGCGGTGACCTGCTTGACCGGCTCGGGGTCGGCGCCGGTGCCGTCCGGTGCGCACCCCACGTCGTCCACGACCAGCCGGGCACCCTCGGCCGCCAGCAGCAGTGCGTACTCGCGGCCCAGCCCCCGACCGGCACCGGTAACCACGACGACCCGCCCGTCCAGCGCGCCCATCCGTCCTCCTCGGGTTCGGCCTCCTCGCACGATAGCAAGCCAACCAAGCGCTTGTTAGAGGCGGCGTGCTAGAGACACGGACCGGTCACAGCCATGGAGACAGGATCCGCGCCGCCCGCGCCGCCGCCCGGGCCGGCCCCTCCGCGGCGATCCGCGGGCCGAGCAGTTCCAGCTCGATCGGGCCGGTGTACCCGGCCGCGGCCAGCCAGCACAGCTGCCGCTCGATCGGGATGTCGCCGTCACCGGGCACAGCCCGGTCCGGGGTCCGCAACGTGCCGAGCACGAAATCGGCAACCTGCACCAGCACGATCCGCCCGGCCCCAGCCCCAGCCCGCGGGCCGGCGGCGGCAAGGGCCGCGGGCAGGTCGCGGTCGGTCCAGGCGGCGAACAGGTCCGCGCAGACGGCGACGCCGGCGAGGGCGGCGGCGTCGATGGCGTCGGTGAGCCGGTGCACGAAGCCGAGGTCGGCGCGCAGCGGCGTGGTGTTCTCGATCGCCAGCGTGACACCCGCGGCGCGGGCCTGGTCGCGCACCGGGGCGACCGCCGTGGCGAACCGGGCCGCCGCCTCGTCCCATGTCAGCGGCCCGGCCGGCCCGGTGGTCAGGTAGAGGATCGGCGCGCCGACCGCGGTGGTCGCCTCGAGAGCGGCGCGCAGCCGGTCCCGCTCCCCCGGCCAGCGGGCCGGCTCGGCCAGCGTGAACGCGGCCGGCTGCACGACGTCGAGCACCTCGACCCCGGCCGACCGCAGCGCCGCCGCGTTCGCCGCGATCCCGCCGCTCTCCAGCTGCGCGACCGGCACACCGATCCGCCGGATGTCCGCCGCCAGCAGCGAGCCGACCAGGTCGCGGACCGGGCCCGCCGCGAAGCCGACGGTGTGCACCGACAGCCGGGGATGCATCGCGGCTACGGCGCCAGCCGGGCGAGCACCGCGTCCGCCTCGGCCATGATCCGGGCGATGAGTTCGGCGCAGGACGGCAGGTCGTCGATGACGCCGGCCACCTGGCCGCTGGCCAGCGTGCCCAGGTCGATGCGTCCGTCCACCATGGACGAACGCAGCATCATCGGGGTGTTCGCGGCCATGACCACCTGCGCCCAGGACAGCTCACGGCTCTTCCGCATCGCCAGCCCCTCCCGGACGATGTCCCGCCACGGCGTGCCGGACCTGGCCTTGAACGCGGCGGCCTGCCGCACCGAGCGGGCCAGCCGGGACGGCGCGCGGCCGCGGACCAACCGCTCGACCAGGTCGGTGCGCAGCACCCGCTGCGGCACGCCGTCCAGTGCTGACGTGACGACCGTGTCGGTCACGCCGCGGGTCAGGTACTCGCGCTTCACCGGCTCCGGGACCGGGCTGTCGCTGGTCAGCAGGAACCGGGTGCCCATGGCGACGCCGGCCGCGCCGTACGCCAGCGCGGCGACCAGACCGCGCCCGTCGAAGAACCCACCCGCGCCGATCACCGGGATGTCCACCGCGTCGACCACCTGCGGTAGCAGGATCGAGGTAGGGACGCTGCCGGTGTGCCCGCCGCCCTCGCCGCCCTGCACGATCACCGCGTCCACGCCCCACCCGGCAACCTTCTCCGCATGCCGGCGGGCGCCGACCGACGGGACGACCACCAGGCCGGCGTCCTTCAGCTCGCGGACGATCCGCTCGTTCGGGGCCAGCGCGAACGAAGCCACCCGCACGCCGTGCTTGACCAGCAATCGGGCCCGGTCGGGGAGATCCGGGGCGTCGCCGCGCAGGTTCACCCCGAACGGGGCCGCGGTCAGCTCCCTGGTACGCGCGATCGCCAGGTCGGTCTCGGCCGCCGTGAGCGTGCCGCTGGCCAGGATGCCCAACCCACCGGCGTTCGCGGTGGCGGCGGTGAGGTCCGGAGTGGACACCCAGCCCATCCCGGTCTGCACGATCGGATAACGCACCCCGAACAGGTCGCAGATCGCCGTCCGTAGGGCCTGGTGCGGCTCAGCCATGCTCGTGCTGCACCTCCCGGTAACGGGCGCCGTGCGGGTCGATGACCGTCCTGATGAGACGCAGCTCCGCCGCGGTCGGCATCCGAGTCTGCGGCACGTCAGCGCCGATCGCGAGTTGGAAGCCGGTGTTGGCGACCACCTCGTCGACGGTGACACCCGGGTGCACGGACGCCAGCCGCATCGCGTGATCGGGGGTGTCGAAGTCGAGCACCGCGAGGTTGGTGACGACCCGGCGCAGCTGGAGGAACCGGCTCGCCGCCGGCCCGGCCTTCGCCGCCTCGTCGTAGCCCACCCCGGACACCATGTCCACACGCGACACGAACGACCGGGTGCGGTGCTTGGGCAGCCAGTAGCTGGTGGGGTGGTTGACGGTGTTGCCGGGCGCGCCGCGCACACCGACCAGCTGCCGGGTGGGGCGGGCGAAGTCGCCGATCACGGAGATGTTGGCGTTGCCGAACCGGTCGATCTGGCTGGGTCCCATCATCACGTGCCGCCGGCCGCCCCAGGCCAGGTCGAACACGGCGCGGTAGGGCACCCAGCCCTCGACCGGCCCGGGTGCCGGTTCGCCGACCGGCCAGGTGCCGGCGACGTACAGCGCCTCGCCGTCGGAGAGGACCAGGTCCGGCTCGAAGGTGGCGCGGGCCAACCGGGCGCCGATGGTGGGAATGGTGCCCATCGGGCTCGCCACGATCTCGCCGTCGCCACGCCACGCCTCGGCGCAGGCGACCACACACACCTCGGCCCGGGTCGGGTCGCTCATCGTGTCCGCCCGGCCCTCGCTCATACCGCCGCCGCCCGCTCGGGCCGGGACGCGACCGCCTGCTGGTAGTCGGCCTCAGTCCCGTCCAGGTAGGTGGCCACGAACTCGCGCCAGGCGCCGGCGTCCTTCGCCGCGTGCACGTACGCCCGCTGGAACTCCTCGTCCCGGTCGTAGTCGGGGACGCAGGAGGTGAAGTGCGCGCCGTTGGGGGCGGCCACCACGCCGTCGACCATCCAGCGGTGGATGCGCAGTGACCCGATGCCGCCGACCGCGGCCAGGTCGGCGGTCGGCACGATGCGTTCGCAGGAGGCGTACACCCGCGCGGCGGCGGTGGCGAACAGGTCGTCGAAGTACAGGTCCGGGCCGAGGAACTGGGCGTTGCCCGTGACGTCGGCCCGGTTGAGGTGGATGAGCGCGGCATCCAGCGGCAGCGCCGGGACGGCCAACAGTTCCTCGCCGTCGTCGTAGGGCGAGAGCACGGTGCGCAGGCCCGGGTTGACCCGCATCACGTCCGAGCCGAGGCCGGCGCGGGTCGGCAGGAACGGCAGCCGCAGCGACGCGGCGTACAGCGCCCACTGCAGCATGCCCTCGTCGTACTCGGTGACCTCGATGGAGCCGGACTGCCGCGCGGCCTGGAAGTGCGGCTCCAGCGGGATGGAGTCCAGCGACACGAACCCGTACACCAGCCGCTTCACCTTGCCGGCGGCGCAGAGCAGGCCGACATCGGGGCCGCCGTAGCTGACCACGGTCAGGTCGCGCAGCTCGGAGCGCAGGATCGCGCGCACCAGCGACATGGGCTTGCGCCGCGACCCCCAGCCGCCGATCCCGACGGTCATGCCCGAGCGCAGTTGCGCCACCACGGCGTCCTCGGTCATCCGCTTGTCCGCCACGTGTGCTCCGCTGTCTCTCGGTCGCCACCTGCCCGACAGTTGTACCGTAGCAAGCGCTTGGTAGACAATGTTGAGCGTCACTTCAGCGGCCGGGGAAGGTTGGTGAAGCGTGCCTCGTCGCGGCGGAACCAGCCCGGTGCGGCGAGCGTGCCACCGTCCACCCGCAGCGTCTCCCCGGTCAGGAACGCGGACTGGTCGGAGACGAGGAACACCGCGACGTCGCCGTGGTCCCGCGGGTGGCCGAAGCGGCCGACCGGCACCCACTTGCCGACGTGGTCGGCGTACCGCGCGTCGGTGCCCGCCCACATCGGCGTCTGCGGCGTGTCGGTGAGGTCAGGGGCGATGGCGTTGACCCGGACGCCGTACTGGCCCACCTCGACCGCCAGGCTCGCGGTGAACGCGATGACCGCCGCCTTCATCGCGCCGTACACCGCGTTGCCCGGGATGCCGCGCATCCCCTCGACCGACGACACGTTGAGGATGGCGCCCCGGCGCCGCCGCACCATGCCGGGCAGCAGGGCGTGGGTGAGGCGCAGGACGTGCCCCAGGTTCAGCTCGTACATGCGCGCCCAACCGTCCTCGGTGCTGTCCAGGAACGGTCCGGCCGGGCGGTAGTCGCCGACGTTGTTGACCAGGATGTCCGCACCGCCCAGGTCCGCGGCCGCGGCGAGCACCACCGCCGGCGCCCCGGCGGCCGTCACGTCGACCGGGACCACGCACGGCGGCGGCGAACCGGCCTGGCGGATGCCCGCGGCGGTGGCCCGGGCCGCCGGCTCCTGTACGTCGACCAGCACCACCCGCGCTCCGTGGTAGGCGAGCGCTCGGGCGATGCCGGCGCCGATGCCCAGCGCCGCGCCGGTCACCACCGCGACCCGGCCGGCCAACAGCCCGCCGTCCGCACCACGCGGCAGCCGGCTGGGCAGCACCGGCTCCTCGGGCGGCCGCATCGCGACAGTCGGCCCGCTGCCGCCGCTGCCACCCGCCGGCCCGTCCACCGGCGGCCCGTCCACCGCCAGCCCGTCCACCGGCGGCCGATCTGCTGGCACGTCAGTCATCGCAACAGTCCCAGTCGCGCGGCACACCCGGCCAGCTGCTCGACCACGTCGTCCAATGTGGACGCGCCGCGGGACAGCGAGAGCAGCAGCGTCGAGGCACCCAGGTCGGCGGCCTCGGCCACCCGCCGCTCGTCCACCCGGCCCAGCGTCGAGCCCAGCACCAGGTCGACCGACGCGGGGTCGCGGCCGACCCGGCGCGCTTCGGCCCGCAGCGCCGCGAGCGCGGCGGCCAGCTCGGCGCCGGCGAGGCCGAGCGGCTGGAACCCGTCGCCGAGCCGGCCGGCCCGCCGCGCCGCGGCCAGGCTGTGCCCGCCGATGTACAGCGGCACGCCCTCCGGCCGGGTCGGCTTGGGCCAGCTGTGCGCGCGCTCGAACGCGTAGCGGCCGCCCGCGAAGCTCACCCCGCCCGGGGCGGTGCCCCGCCACAGCGCGCGCATCGCCCCGATCGCCTCGTCGGCGAGCCGGCCGCGCCGGTCGAAGTCACCGCCGCACGCCTCGACCTCCTCGCGCATCCAGCCGAGGCCGAGGCAGATCCGGACCCGGCCGGCGGCGAGACGATCCACAGTGGCCAGTCGCTTGGCCAGCACCACCGGATGGTGGTTGGGCAGCACCAGCACGCTGGTGGCCAACCGCAGCCGGCTGGTCCGACCGGCCAGGAACGCGAGCAGTTCCAGCGGGTCCGGCAGCGGGCAGTCGTCGGGCAGCGGCGAGCGACCGGTCGGCGAGTACGGGTAGGTGCTCGCCGTCTCGCTCACCACCACGGTGTGCTCGACCACCGAGATCTCGTCGAAGCCGAGCGACTCGACCTGCCGGGCGAACTCGCCGATCCAGTCCGGATCGGCCGACCGGCCCAGCTCGGGTGGCACCAGGACGCCGAATTTCATTCGCGGTCCCATCTACTCGACGGCGAGACAACCGGGTGTGCAGCCGGTCCGCGAGCTCGGAAGCCGGCGCCGCCGCGCTCACCCGCCGGACGCGGCGAGCAGGTCGGGCAGGCGGGCTCTCAGCTCGCTCTTGGCGACCTTGCCGCCGATCGACAGCGGCAGCTCGTCCAGCACGACCAGGTACTCCGGGAAGTACTCCTTGCCGACGCCGCGCCCGGCCAGGAAGGCGACCAGCTCGGGCAGGCTGAGCGAGCCGCCGCGCAGTGCCACCACCGCGCAGACCCGCTCGCCGAACACCTGGTCCGGCACCGCGACCGCGGCCACCAGATCGACCGCGGGGTGCGCGCCGACCTCGGCCTCGACAGCGGCCGCGCTGATGTTCTTGCCGCCGCGGATGATGATGTCGGACCTGCGGCCGGTGATGCGGACGTAGCCGGCGTCGTCGATGGTCACCAGGTCCGGCATCAGCAGGTAGCCGGCGGCGCTGAACAGCTCGGCGTTGGCGGCATCGTCGTGCCAGTAGCCGCCGCCGGCGCCGGGGCCGCGGCCACCGGGCTGACCCGGCCCTCCGGTCGCGGTGATGTCGTGGCCGTGCTCGTCGTAGATGCGGTAGTCCAGGCCGGGGACGACGCGGCCGACGGTGGTCAGCCGCCGCTCGTCGCTGTCGGCGAGCGAGGTGCCGGAGAACGGGCCGATCTCGTTGGAGCCGTAGAACTGCAGCACGGTCGAGCCGGTGCGCCGCTCCCACTCCCGCGCCTTGGCCGGCGGCAGCCGCTCCCCGCCGGTGTAGAGCACCCGCAGCGCCGAGAGGTCCACTTCGGACAGGACCGGGTCGGCGAGCATCAGCACGAGCTGGGTGGTGACGCAGGCCAGCACGCTGACCCGGTGCTCGGCGGCGGCCCGCAGGGTACCGGCCGGGTCGAAGCGCCCGGTCAGCACGCACGGCGCGCCCAGCAGCGCCGGGGCGAAGTGCCCGGTCCACAGGCCGAACCCGAACGGGCCGGGCACGACGCTCATCAGCACGTCGGCACCGGACAGGCCGGACGCCTCGACGGCGAGGCGGACCAGGTATCCCCAGCGGCCCTGGATCTGCTGCACGCACTTGGGCAGGCCGGTGGTACCGGAGGTGGAGTTGAGCAGCCACAGCTCGTCCGGCCCCAGCTGCCGGCCGGCGAGGCCCGCACCGGGGCCGGCCCCGTCGGCCCCGGCTGCTGGCCAACCAGCGCCGAGGTCGTCGCTCAACGGGAGGGTCGGGACGGTCGGGCCACCGGCCGCCCGCACGGCAGCGGCCAACTCGGCCGGACCGCGGCCCCGCTGCCGGGGCGGGCAGAGCAGCAGCGCCGCCTGGGTGCGGCCCAACAGGTGGGCCAGCTCGCGGTCGCCGGCCCGCTCCGGGATACCGACGATGACGATGCCGGCGCGTTCGCACGCCGTGTACGCGAGGTGCAGCAGCGGCCCGTCCGGCAGGAAGACGGCCGCCCGGGCGCCGCGGGGCAGGCCGAGCCCGGCGAGGCGGACGGCCAACTCGTCCGCGCCGTGGTCGTAGCCCCGCCAGGTGAGTGTGCCGCGGTCACCGATGTACGCGACGGCGTCGGGGGTCTGCGCCGCGCGGCGGCGGATGGTCTCGCCCAGCGGCTCGTCCAGCCACCATCCCGCGGCCCGATATCGCTGGGCCTCCTCGGGCGTGACCCCGGCGATCACCCGCCGTCCACCCGGGTCGCGAGGATCTGCCCGGCCCGGGCGGCCAGCGCCTCGTCCGGGCGCCAGGTGTCGGAGGTGCAGATGAACAGGGTCCGGCCGTCGCCGCCGCCGAGCATGCAGGCGTACGGCGGCTGCGGGACGTCGAGGCGTCGCTCGATCGCGCCGTCCGGGGTGACCCGGAGGATCTCGCCGGTGAACGGCGACGCCACCCAGAGGTGGTCGGCGGCGTCGGCGCAGATGCCGTCGGGCAGCGCGGCGCCGAGTTCGACCAGCACCCGCCGGCCGGACAGGCTGCCGTCGGCGGCCACGTCGAACGCCGTCAGCCGCGGCGGCAGCGCCCGGGTCTCGGCCACCACCAGCGTGCGGCCGCCGTCGATCAGTGCCATTCCGTTGGCGAGGTGCAGGCCGGGCGCGGCGACGCTGACCGTGCCGTCCGGCTGGACCAGGGCAAGGTTCGCCGGGGTGACCGGGTCCGGTGGGGCGGACGCGTCGCCGAAGTTGCCGACGTACGCCCGGCCGGCCGGGTCGACCAGCATGTCGTTGGTGTGCCAGCTCGCGACACCGGTCAGGTCGGCGTGTACCTGTACCCCGTCCGGGTCCAGGCGCAGCACCTGACGATCGTGCATCGACACGACGAGCAGCCGCCCGTCCGGCAGGAACCCCAGCCCGGACGGGGATCCCGGCACCGCCAGCACGTGCTCCGGTGCCGCGCCGGGCACCAGCCGCAGCACCTCGCCGCCGTACATGTCCGAGAACCACAGCGCGCCGTCGTGCCAGCGCGGTCCTTCCGGGAACGCCAGCCCTCGCGCCAGCACCTCGAAGTCACTCATGCAGCGTCCTTTCGCCGGCCCTGTATGACGGTCAGGCCGACCGCGACGATCAGCACCACGCCCTGGAACACCTGCGGTGCCCACTGCGGCGCCCCGGCGAGCAGCAGGCCGATGCTGCCGGTACCGAGCATGAGCACCGCGACCACGGTCCCCCACGGGTTGAACCGGCCGTGCCGGAACTGCGTCGCGCCGAGAAACGCCGCGGAGAACGCGGGGATCAGGTAGCTCGGCCCGTTGCTCGGGTCGGCCGACTCGATCCGGGCGGTGAGCGCCACCCCGGCCAGCGACGCGATCACGCCCGAACTCAGCAGCGTGAGGGTACGGATGCGACCGACCCCCACCCCGACCAGCCTGGTGACGTCCGGGTTGTAGCCGGTGGCATGGGTGAACCGGCCGAACACGGTCTGCTCGAGCAGGAAGCCGATCACCACCATGAGAATCAGCAGGTACAGCACGGGTAGCTGGATGCCGTGGGTGTTCTCGATGGCGAAGCGGGCGAACGCCCCGCTGGTCCGCTCGGTGAGGATCTGGTCGCCGGACACGCCGAGCGTGACCGCCGCGATGATCGCGCCGGTGGCCAGCGTGCCGATGAACGAGTCGATCCGCATCGCCACCACGACCAGGCTGTTCAGCGCGCCGACCAGCAGGCCGGAGGCGAGGGCGAGCGCGATCACGGCGCCGGGCGGCAGGCTGGTGTGCCCGAGCAGCCAGCCGCAGAGCACGCCGGACAGCCCGATCGTGGCGCCGATCGAGAGGTCGAACACGCCGGCGGCGAGCGGCAGCACGACGCTCAGCGCGGCGATACCGGTGATCGCGTACTCGTTGAGCACCCGCTTCGCGGTGACGCTGGTCAGGAACAGGTCCGGCTTCCACGCCGCGAAGATGGCGATCAGCACCAGCCACACGTAGACCGCGGCGATGTTGCGCGGCGAGAGCATCGCCGCGAGCGCCCGCGGCCGCCGCTCGCCGCGCCGGCCACCCGCCGCGGCGGCGGCCTGCTCGGGTTCGGCCGTGATCATGCTGCTCCCGTCGGGCGTTCCAGCCCACCGCCGGCCCGGGCCGAGATGGCGGCCAACACGGCCTGTTCCGCGATATCGGAACCGGAGATCTCGGCGGCCACCCGGCCGGCGACCAGACACAGCACCCGGTCGCAGACGGCGACGAGGTCCTCGGAGTCGGACGAGCAGAGCAGGATGCCGACCCCGGCGGCGGCCTGTGCCCGCAGTAGCTGGTAGATCTGCGCCCGGGCGCCCACGTCCACGCCACTGGTCGGGTCGTCGAGCACCATGACCCGCGGCCGGGTGGCCAGCCACCGCGCCACGATCACCTTCTGCTGGTTGCCGCCAGACAGCAGCCCGTACAGCTTCGCCGGATCGCGCGGGCGGATGTCGACGTCAGCGAGCCAGTCCAGCGCGGCCTGCCGCTCCCGCCCCCGGCGCACCACACCACCCGACGCGAACCGGCGCAGGCTGGCCAGCGAGACGTTCTCGCGGACGTCGAACTCGCGGACCGCGCTGGCCGGGTGCCAGTTCGGCAGCACCAGGGCGATGCCATGGGCGCGCGCCGCCCGCGGCGTGAGCCTGCCGAGGGTGCGCCCGTCGGCGTCGATCACGGTGCCGCGCGCCGGCACCGCACCACCGAGCGCGCCGGCCAGCTCGTCCCGCCCCGAGCCGTCCAGCCCGGCGACACCGACGATCTCGCCGGCACCGACGCTAAAGTCCACACCGGCAAGGTAGCGCGCCACGAGGCTGTGTACCTCCAGAGCTGGCCGGACCAGGTCGCCCCGGCGGAAGCCACCGTCCACACGCGAGTCACCATCAACACCGGCGGCACTGTCCACACGCGATCCATCGACCCGACCCGAGCCACCGTACACACTGGAGTCGCTGTCCACACGGGATCCATCAACCCGGCCCGAGCCACCGTCCACACGGGAGGCACTGTCCACACGGGAGTCATCAGCCCGGCGGGAGCCACCGTCCACACTGGCTGCACTGTTCAACCCGGCAGCACCGTCCAACCCGGTGGCACTGGTCAACCCGGCGGCACCGCTCAGCCCGGTGGCACCGTCCAACTCAGCGGCGCTGTCCGGGCGGGTGCTCAGCTTGGGTACCAGGGC
Organism: uncultured Actinomycetota bacterium; assembly: GCA_963714145.1. GTDB lineage: Bacteria > Actinomycetota > Actinomycetes > Mycobacteriales > CADCTP01 > JBBWZH01. The sequence continues at coordinate 4,135,617 of OY970235.1, forward strand.
GTCGCCGAGGATGTGCCGGACGATCTGGTCGCGGCTGAGGCCCTCGACCGGGAATGTGCCCTGCAGGCGGCCGTCCCGCAGTACCGACACCACGTCGGCGAGGGCGAGGATCTCGTCCAGCCGGTGCGAGACGTAGAGCACGCTGACGCCGTGCGCGGCCACGTCCCGCACCACCCGGAACAGCGCCTCGACCTCCGTCGGCGGCAGTGCGGCGGTGGGTTCGTCCAGCACCAGCAGGCGGATCTCGCCATGCCGGTCGTCCAGCGCCCGGGCGACGGCCACCGCGCTGCGCTCCACCGGTCGCAGCTGCCCGACCGGCACGGCCAGGTCGAGCGTCACGCCGATGCGGGCGAGCAGTTCGGTGGCGCGGCGCCGCTGTGCCCGCACCTGGATGCGGCCGGCCGGGCCGGTCGGGTATCCGGCGACCAGGCCGATGTTGTCGGCCGCGTCGAACTGTGCGATCAGCCCGAGGTTCTGGTGGACGAACCGCAGGCCGAGCCGGTGCGATTCGGCCGGCGTGCCCGGCGGCAGTTCCTGGCCGGCGACGGTGATCCGGCAGCCGTGGTCGGGCGTGTGGTAGCCGGCGAGGATCTTGATGAAGGTCGACTTGCCCGAGCCGTTCTCCCCTACCACCGCGTGCACCGCGCCGCGCCGGACCCGCACCGAGACGTGGTCCAGGGCCCGCTGCTCGCCGAACGTCTTGCTGACCTCGCGCGCGTCCAGCAGCACGTCCGGCACGTCGGGCAGCCCGTCGAGGTCGGCCGGCGCGGTCAGCTCACGCCCCACAGCTTCTTGTACAGCGCCCGGTATTCCTCGACGTAGGCGTAGTGCTCGGTACCCGGGGGCTGGTTCTCCTTGGTGACGACCCACACCGGCAGCCCGTCCACCGCGGTGTTCTGCGTGGTGGACGCACCGGTCCAGGTGCGGGCGAGGTAGTCGACCGCGCGCCACATCATCTCGTGGATGTCGAAACCCGCGGACATCACCAGCGACTGGCCGTTGCGCATGTAGTTCTGGCTGGTCGCCGTCTTGTCGATGGTGACCAGCTTGACCTTGCCCAGGCCGGCCGAGCTCAGCGCCGCCGGCAGACCGGTGACCATGTCGGCGAACCCGACGTACACCCAGTTGATGTCGGGGTGCGCGGACAGGTAGCTGGTGATCCGGGTGGGCAGGTCCGAGCCGAGGCTGGACACCGGGACGTCCAGCGACGCCACCGAGCAGTCGGCGCACTGCCCGGTGACCTCCTTGCGCAGCGCGTCGGCGATCATGCCGAGGTTGGCGTAGGCGGACACCGTCACGGTCACCGCCTTGATCGTGCCGCTGGCGTTGGCGAGCATGTAGTCGGCGAGAATCTGGCCCTGGGTGGCCCATTGCGGCCCGTAGCCGTAGACGGCGGTGAGCCCGTCGCCGGGGTTGTCCGCGGTGGTCAGGTCGATCACCGGGATCTTCGCGGCGGCCAGCTGCGCGAGCTCCGGATTGAACAGTGCGCGGGAGAAGCCACTCGTCACGACGGCGTCCGGATGCTGGGAGACCGCCTGTCCCCACGCGGACTTGATGCTCTCCGCGGTGAGACCGGCGTTGATGCGGTTGACCTTCCAGCCGAGCGTCTTCGCCGCCTCGTCGAGGGCGTCGCCGTTGCCGACGCAGGCCGGCGAGCCGCACTGGATGTAGTCGATCGTCTTGCCGGCCGGGACGGACTTGCCGATCGGCTCGGTGATGTTCAGCGTGGTGGGTCGCTGCATCAGCGTGCCGATGTGCGCCGCGGCCTGCGGGTACTTCGTCCCGGTCGATCCGCCGGTCCCGCTGTTGCCGCTGTCGGTGCTGCCCGAGTCGCACCCGGCGATCAGCGTGGCCACCCCGGCGAGCGCTGCGAGCGCGCGAACACCCCGTGCCGACATTGGCATCTCCCGTCCTTCGCACGCCGACCAAGCGCTTGCTACGAGCGTAGGCTAGGACCGCCGCCCGACGACGTCAAGACGCTCCGGCGACACCGGCTCGGCTCAGGCCTCGTCGTAGGGCTGGCTGCGGTCGGCGCGGGAGGGCTGGCGGCCGATGCGCATCGGGGACAGCGGGGCGTCCACCAGCAGGATGCGGTGGGCGGTCCGGATCTCGACGCCGGGCGGGCGGCCCAGGGTCGGCTCGCGCAGCGCGGCCTGCTCGAAGTCGGCCCACGCCGCCCAGGCCGGGATCGCCCACAGCGCAAGGCATTCCGCGTCGTCGGCGAGCGCGGTGCGCCAGGCGCCGGCGAGCCGCCAGCCGAACCGATCGGTGATGTGCCCGGCGAGGTCGGCCAATCCGGCAAGGTAGCCGCGGGCCTGGCCGGGCGGCACGGTCACCAGTTCGTGTGCGTACACCTCGCCGCGTACGCCGGCGGCCAGCGATTCGGCGATCGTCGGCGACCACGGTGCCGGGGCGAGGATCCGGTCGGTGCCGCCGGACCGGTAGCTCGCCGCCCGGGCCCACCAGCGGGCCAGCTTGGGGTCCTGCATGGTCGGATGTCCGGTCTCGTGCCCGAACGACGCGGCCAACCCGGCGAAGCCGTCCTCCTCCCACAGGTTCACCACCTGCGGCCAGCGGCCGGTGCTGCCGACGACGCCCCAGACGCCGAAGCACTGCTGGCCGCGTTCCTGCTGCGCGATCGGCGAGTAGTTGGCCGTCATGTGGTAGAGGTAGTCGGCCCGGTGCGGGCCGATGATGTCGATGAACTCGTGGATATAGACCTTCTCGTTCCCACCCACGTCGTTCCCACCCTCGTCGTTCCCAGCCACGTTGGGCACAGCCGTTCCGGTCATGCCGGGGCCCCGAGGGCACCAGCGCGGCGCAGTTCGGCGATGCGGGTGTCGTCCAGGCCGAGCACCGAACGCAGCACCTCGTCGGTGTGCCGGCCCGGCGTCGGCGCGGCCGACGGCGGCGGCAGTGACTCGTCCACCAGCTTGATCGGGTTGGGGATCATGTCGGCGCCGGCACCGGCCCCGGCACCGGCCGCCGGCAGCCAGGGCAGCCGGGCCTGGAACTGCGGGTCGGCGGCGATCGACGTCGCGTCGTTGACCGCCGCGATCGGGCAGTTGGCGGCGGCGCCGACGCGTACCCACTCGGCGGTGCTCCGGGTCGCGAAGATCGCCCGCAGCTCCCGCTGCAGGGCGCGGTTGCCGCGGGCGTGGTCGGCGTGGTGGCTGCCCGGGTTCGCGGCGAACAGGTCGTCCCGGCCGACGGCGGTGCAGAAGTTGCGCCAGAACTCCCGCTCCGACGCCATCAGCAGCACGTGCCCGTCGCTGCTGCGGTAGCACTGGTAGCGCACCGAGCCGGCCATGCCGCTGATGCCGGGGTCACGCCGCTCGCCGCCGTCGGCCGGGTTGCCGGTCACCTCGTCCGCCGGGCGCTGGTAGGCCCGGCTGCCCTCGATCCGGAACCAGTTCGTCGCGGCGGCGACGTCGCTCTGCGCCAGGTCGATGTGCGCGCCCTGCCCGCTGGCCCGGGCCCGCAGCAGCGCCGCGCACACCGCCAGCGCGCCCCACACCGGCGTGACCCGGACGCCCACCGTGGTGTGCTCGGGCAGGTAGGCGAAGCCCTCGTCGTCGGTGGCCGGCGGAGCGAGGCCGGCCCAGGTGTCGAAGCCGAGGCCGTGCGCGGGGATATCGCGGTACGGACCGGTCATGCCCCAGCCGGAGACGCTGCAGACGACGACCGCCGGGTTCCGCTCGCGCATCCGCTCCACGGTGATGCCGCGGCGGGCCAGCGCACCGGGCCGCATCGCCTCGATCACCACGTCGGAGCGGCCGACCAGGTCGAGGTACAGCGCCACGCCGTCGTCGGTACGCAGGTCCAGCTCGACGCTGCGCTTGCCGCGGTTGACGTGCCAGTGCAGCAGCGACACCCCGTCGATGATCGGCCAGGCCATCGTGCGCACGTAGTCGCCACCGGGCGGCTCCACCTTGATCACGTCGGCGCCCAGCTCGGCCAGCAGCATGCCGAGCGCACCGGGCTCGAGCAGCGACGACTCCAACACCCGCACCCCGGCCAGCAGCTCAGTCATCGCGAGCTCCGCGGGCCAGCGGGCGGGCGAGCGGGCGGGCGAGCGAGCGGCCGAGCGGGCTGGCGGACGGGCTGGCGGACGGGCTGGCGGACGGGCGAGCGGGCGAGCGGGCTGGCTGGCGGACGGGCGAGCGCGTCCAGGGCCACCGCACGGTCGGGGAGGGCGAGCAGCGAGTTGATGTCCAGGAGGACTCCAACACCCGCACCCCGGCCAGCAGTTCAGTCATCGCGAGCTCCGCGGGCCGGCAGGCGGGCCAGCGGGCGAGCGGGCAGGCGGACGGGCTGGCGAGCGGGCGAGCGCGTCCAGGGCCACCGCGCGGTCGGGGAGGGCGAGCAGCGGGTTGATGTCCAGCTCGACGACCACACCGTCGGTGGCCATCCGCTGCACCGCCATGATCACGTCGACCAACGCGTCCAGGTCGGCCGGCGGCGCGCCGCGGTGCCCGGTGAGCAAGGCGAATCCGCGCAGTTCGCGGAGCATCCGACCGGCCTCGCCGCGGTCGAACGGCGGCATCCGGAAGGTCACGTCCCGGTACACCTCGACCGCGACGCCGCCCACACCGACCATCACCACCGGGCCGAACACCTCGTCGCTGGCGATACCCACGACCAGCTCGACGCCGCCGGCCGCCTGCTCGCAGACCAGCGTGCCGGCGTAGCTGGCACCCGGTTGGGCCGCGACGACCCGCTCGAACTCGGCGACCGTCGCGCGCACCGCGGCCGCGCCGCGGACGCCGACCCGCACCAGGCCCAGGTCGGACTTGTGCGCGATCTGCGGGCTGACCGCCTTCAGCACCACCGGCCCGGCGCCGGCCGCGGCCACTGCCCCGTCAACGTCCGCGCAGAGCACGTCGCGGGTCACCGGCACGCCGTACCGGCCCAGCAGCCGCTTCGCGGCTACCTCACCGAGCATCGACCCCGGCACCGCCCCAGCCAACCCAGCAGCCCCCGCCAACCCTGCGGCCCCCGGCAGCCCAGCTTGCTCCGGCAACCCAGCGGGCCCAGCCGACACAGCGGCCTCCGCCAGCCCAGCGGGCCCAGCCAACCCAACAGCCCCCGGCAACCCAACAGCCCCCGGCAGCCCAGCGGGCCCAGCCGACACAGCGACCTCCGCCAGCCCAGCGGGCCCAGCCAACCCAACAGCCCCCGGCAACCCAACAGCCCCCGGCAGCCCAGCGGGCCCAGCCGACACAGCGACCTCCGCCAGCCCAGCGGCCTCCGGCAACCCAGCAGGCCCAGCCAACCCAACAGCCTCCGGCAACCCAGCCGGCTCAGCCAACCCAACAGCCTCCGGCAACCCAGCGGGCTCAGCCGACACAGCGGGATCAGCCAACTCAGCGGCGCGGTCGGCGAAGGCGTGATAGTCGAGAAACGCGCGTACCGCGGTGACGCAGTTGCCGAAGGTGCGGAACACCGGCAGCCGCGAGCCGAGCAGCCCGACGCGGTAGGCGTCCTCGGTGCCGGCCGGCGAGCCCCAGATCACGCAGACCGGCTTGTCGGTGGTGGCGGCGACGTCCACCAGGTCGGCGACGAACCTGTCGCTCATCGGCGGGAACGCCCCGGTGATCGGCACGACCAGCATGCCGATGTTCGGGTCGGCGAGGATCGCGTCCAGGATCTTGCGGCCGCGCCAGTCGCCGACCGGGTGCCCGCCGCTGTCGATCGGGTTGTCAACCCGCAGGTAGCCCGGGATCCACTCGCGCAAGGCGGTCTGGGTGCCGGCGGTGAGTCCGGGCAGCCCGACGCCGGCAACGGTGAGCAGGTCGGCCAGGTGCGCGCTGGTCCCGCCGGAGATCGAGTACACCGCCACGCCCGGGGCCGACGGGCGCGCCGCGCGGGCGAACAGGGCCGCGGTGTCGAGCAGTTGGTCCAGACCATCGACCCGGGTCACGCCGTACTGGCGCAGCACGGCCGAGGTCACGTCGTCCGCGCCGGCCAGGTGGCCGGTGTGCGACTGCGTCCAGGACCGGCCGATCGCGGTGCGTCCCACCTTGACCGCGACGATCGGCACGCCGCAGCGGGCCGCATGCGTCGCGGCCCGGACGAACGCCGGCCCGTCCCGGAATCCTTCGAGGTAGCAGGCGATCGCGCCGGTGTCGGGCCGGTCGGCGAAGTAGTGGATGAAGTCGGCGGCGTCCAGATCGGCCTCGTTCCCGGTGGGCGCCCAGTGGCTGAACCGGATCCCCAACTCCTGCCCCTGGAACACCGGTCGGCCCTGATGGCCGCTCTGCGTGATCAGGGCGATCGCCTTGCCCGGCAGGTCGGCGCGGAAGTCCTCGAACATGTTCATGTTGGTGTTCGGGCCGAGCATGCGGACCCCGGTGCCGGCGAGGCGACGCACCATCTCGGCCTGCCGCCGGGCGCCGTCCGTGCCCACCTCGGCGAACCCGGCGGCGAAGACGACCACGAACCCGACCCGCTTCTCCGCCACCTGGCCCAGCGCCGTGTCCACGTCGTTGACCAGGATCACCGCGACGTCGACCGGACCTGGCACGTCGACGATCGAGCGGTACGTGGCGATGCCGTCCACGGTGTCCCGGTTCGGGTTGACCGGGATGGCGGCGCCGCCGGACCGGGCGGCCCATTCGCGGACCCGGCGCCAGTTCACCGTGGCCGGGCGATCCGGCGTGTCCGAGGCGCCGATCACCGCCACCGCGCGGGGCCGGAACAGCCGGTCGAGATCGGGCGGGTCACTGCGGCCGGCCGGCATCGCGTGGCACCCCTCCTCCGCTTGTAGCAAGCGCTTGGTCGGTCTATGTTCTAGACGATCGCCTGTCGCTGTCAAGACGCGAGGAGCCAGATGACCCGGGTGCCGCTGCTCCCCACGACAGGGCTGCTCCCCGCGGCAGCACCCGTCCCCGGGGCAGCGCTGGTCCCGCCGGCAGTGCCAATCCCCGCGGCGGCACCCGTCCTCGGGGCGGCGCCAATCGTCGGACAGCGCCGACGACCCAGGCGGCACTCGCATCCAGGACGACGCCAATCGTCGGACAGCGCCGACGACCCAAGCGGCACTCGCATCCAGGACGACGCCAGTCGCCGGGACGGCCCCGGCGGCCCAGGTGGCACTGGTGGCACTGGTCTCCGGAAACGGCGCCAGTTATCGGGGCGCCGCAGCGACCCAGGTGGCGCGGTGACCTGGGTGGCGCTGGTGTCCGGGGTGGCGCGGTGACCCGGGTGGCACAGTGACCCGGGTGGCGCTGGTGTCCGGGGTGGCGCGACCGCCCGGCATCGGTCGGGCCACCGCGCTGCGCCTAGCCGCCGGAGCCGCGCACGTCGTCTGCGCCGAGGTCATCGACGACACGCCGGCCGACACCGGCACCGCCCCCCGCGCGCTGTTCGACCGGATCATCACCGAGGTGGCCGCGGCCGGCCCGGGTGAGGTGCTGGCGGTGCCGCAGCCGGCCTTCGACGCCGAGGCGATCGTGCGGGCCGCCGTCGACCGGTTCGGCAGGCTGGACGTGTGCTGCGCGCTGAACGGCGCCACCGGCACCGGCGCCGGCGACGGCCCACTGCTCGACCTCGCCGACGACGCGTGGCAGCGCTGCCTGGACGCCAATCTCGGCGCCACGTACCGGCTGCTGCGTACCGCCGCCCGCGCCATGATCGACACGGGCGTGCCCGGGGCGATCGTCGCGCTCTCCTCGCATGCCGCGCAGGCGCCGGCGCCGAAGGTGGGCGCGGTCGGCGCGGCGCGAGCGGCCGTGCAGCACCTGGTTGCCGTGCTCGCGCAGGAACTCGGCCCGCACCGCATCCGCTGCAACGCGGTGGCCCCGCTCGCCGTCGCGCCGAGCGAACTGTTTCCCAACCCCGGGCTGGTCGCGCTCGCCGAGCGCACCGCCGGCTCGCTGCCTGCCTGGCTCGCCCGCAGCAGCCCGCTGGGCCGGGCCCAACTGGCCGACGAGACCGCCGCGGTGATCGAGTTCCTCTGTTCGGACGCTGCCTCCTACCTCAGCGGCGTCACCGTCCCGGTCACCGGAGGGACCCGGTGACCCGGCGCACCACAGTCGACAAGGCAGAGTCCACTCCGGACTGCGTCGACAACGACGTCGCCGCCGATCCCAACGGCGCCACCGGCACCGCCGCGGTGGCGCGACTCATCGGTGTCGACACCGGCGGCACGTTCACCGACGCCGTAGTGCTCGAACCCAGCGGAAAGATCACAGTCGGCAAAGCACTGTCCACTCCGGACCGCGTCGACGACGGCGTGTTCGCCGCGCTCGACGCGGTCGCCGCGGCGCTGGGCCGCGGCGTCCCCGAGTTGCTCGCCGGTACCGACGTGCTCGCACACGGCACCACGGTCGGGCTCAACGCGCTGCTCACCCGCACCGGCGCCCGGGTCGGGTTCCTGACCACCGCTGGTTTCGAGTCCACCCTGCCGATCGCCAAGGCGACCAAGCTGCAGCACCTGTCCGAAGAGGACATACGCGCCCCGTCCCGCTGGCGCAAGCCGGACCTGCCGCTGCGCCGGGCCGATATCGCCGGCTTGCGTGAACGGGTCGACGGCACCGGCACGGTGCTCGACCCACTCGACGAGGCACAGGCCCGCGCCGCGGTCGGCCGGCTCGTCGACGACGGCGTCGAGTCGCTGGCGGTGAGCCTGCTCTGGTCGCCGGTGAACCCGGCGCACGAGCGGCGGGTCCGCGAGATCGCCGCCGAGATCGCGCCGGACCTGCACGTGACGATCGCCAGCGACGTCGCGCCGCACATCGGCGAGTACGAGCGGGCCTGCACCGCGCTGGTCGACGCGTACACCGCACCGCTGGTCAGCTCGTACTTGCACCGGCTGGAGGTGCGGCTGCGGGAGGCGGGCTTCACCGGCAGCTTCGTGGTGATGCGGATGGGCGGCGGGGTGCAGCCGGCGCCCGTCGCGCGGCGCAACCCGGTGCAGACGCTGCGCTCCGGGCCGGTCGGCGGGGTCAGCGCCACCCAGGCGCTGGGCGCCCGGCTCGGGCACCGCAACCTCATCGCCACCGATGTCGGCGGTACCAGCTTCGATGTCGGCCTGGTGATCGACGGGCAGCCGTACCGGGCCCAGCAACCGACCATCGGCCGGCTCCCGCTCGCTGTCCCGGCCGTCGACATCCCGTCGATCGGCACCGGTGGCGGCAGCATCGCCTGGATCGACCCGGTGCTGGGCACGCTCCGGGTGGGGCCGCACAGCGCGACCGCCGATCCTGGCCCGGCCTGCTACGCGCGCGGCGGCACCCGGCCGACGCTCACCGACGCCGCCGTCGTGCTCGGCTACCTGGCCCGGCTGGGCGGCACGCTGCGACTGGACCGGGACGCAGCCCACGCCGCGATCGCCGAGCATGTCGCCGGCCCACTGCGGATCGGCGTGGTCGAGGCCGCCGCGGGGATCGTGCGGGTGGCCTGCGCACAGCTGCGCGACCTGATCCGGCGCACCACCATCCAGCGCGGCCACGACCCGGCCGACTTCACGCTGGTCGCGTACGGCGGCGCCGGGCCGCAGTACGCCGGGCTGTTCGCCGCCGACCTCGGCGTCCGCGAGGTGATCATTCCGGCGCTCGCTGCCGAATTCTCCGCGTACGGAGCGATCGCGAGCGACCTGCGGGTGGCCGCGGAACGGGGCATCCGGCCAGCACCGCTGGCCGCCGCGGTGCCGGCGATCGAGGCGGCGCTGCGCGACCTGGAGCCAGGCATGGCCGCCCAACTCGGCACCGGCTCGCGGCTGCAACGGACCGTCGGGCTGCGCTTCTACCGCCAACTGCACCGGATCGAGCTGCCGTTGCCGGCCGGGCCGATCGACGTCGCGGCGCTGTCCGCCGCGTTCCGCGAACGGTACGAGCGGGTGGTCGGCCCCGGCAGCGCCCGGCCGGATGCCCCGGTCGAGGTGGTCGCGGTCGGCGTCGAGGCGGTGCGGGCCGCGCCCGCGCTGGAACCGGCGGAGCGGGCGGCCGCGCCGCCGCAGCCACCGGCGTACCGACCGGCCTGGTTCGGCGGCGCCGAGGTACGGACGCCGGTCCACGACGCCGACACCCTCGGCGCCGGCCAGCGGCTCATCGGCCCGTGCCTGGTCGAATCCGCGACCACGACCGTCGTCGTCAACCCCGCTCAGACCCTGCACGCCGACCCGTCCGGCGACCTCCGCCTCGTGCTCGACGGTGAACCGTGATCGCTGGATCGCCGAGCTGCGAGTGGGCGCCAGCCGGGAGGAGCGGGCACAGTGATTGACCCGATAACGCTGGAGATCGTGCGGCATCGGCTGGCCGGCATCAACGACGAGGCGGCGATCACGCTGCGGCAGGTGTCCGGGTCGCAGATCGCGGTGGAGGCGAACGATCTCAACACGGCGATCACCACCGGCGACGGCACGGTGGTCGCCTGCGGCAACTACGTGCTCTGCCAGGTGGCGTCGCTCAACCTGGTCACCGCCGACATCCTGGCCCACTACCGGGACGACCCGGGGATCCGCGCCGGCGACCAGTTCCTCACCAATGACCCGTACGTCGGCTCGCTGCACCAGCCGGACGTGGTGGTGGTCGCGCCGGTGTTCTTCGATGACCGGCTCGTCGCGTGGTGCGGCTCGACCGTGCACCAGCCGGACGTCGGCGGGCCGTCGCACGGCGGGCTCGCCCTCGACTCGGGATCCATCTTCGACGAGCCGCTGCCGGTACCGCCGGTGCGCATCGTCGAACACGACCGCATCCGCCGCGACATCGAGCGCGGCTACCTGATCCGCTCCCGCACCCCGCAGCTGAACGCCCTCGACCTGGCCGGGCAGATCGCGGCCAACCGCTCCTCGGTCGCGGCGATCCAGGCGCTGTGCCGGCGCTACGGCGCGGACGCGGTCGTCGAGGCGATGGCGCGGCTGCTCGATGCCGCCGAGACGCAGCTGCGCGCCCGGCTGGCATCGCTGCCGGACGGCCGATGGCGGCACGTCGCGTATCTCGAACACGGCGCACCGCAACCCGACGACAGCGACGTCTACGCGGTGCGGCTGACCGCCACCAAGCGCGGCGAGTCGCTGGAGCTCGACTTCTCCAGCAGCTCGGCGCAGGCGCCCGGCTCGATCAACGCGGCCTATCCCGCGCTGGTCAGCTTCACCGTCGCGGCCGTGCTGGTCCACCTGTGCGGCGACCTGCTCTGGGTGCCGGGCGCGGTGGGCCGGGTGATGCGCATCGCCAGCCGCGCGGGCACCGTCGTACACGCCCGCTGGCCCGCCGGCGTGGCGATGAGCACCGCGACCAGCTGCCAGGCGATCCGGGTGAGCGTCGGCGCCTGCCTGGCCCGGATGCTCGACGCGTCGCCGGAGCTCGCCGAGCACGCGATGGCCAGCTGCCAGTCCGCCGGCGCGGGCGGTGGGATCTTCTCTGGCGTCGACGCCGACGGCGAGCCGTTCGGGTCGATGACGCTGGACGAGCTCACCGGCGGCGGCGGCGCCACCCCACGACACGACGGCGCCGACTCGTCCGGGTCGACCACCTCCCCCGGCGCGGGCTGTGCCAACGTCGAAGTGAACGAGAGCTACCTGCCATTGCTGTATCTGCACCGCCGCGAGCTGGCCAACTCGGCCGGCCCTGGTCGGCAGCGTGGCGGCGTCGGCTGCGTGATCGCGGTGCGACCGCACCGCACGCCCGAGCCGGTGCGCGTCCTGTCGTTCGCTCAGGGCCTGCAGCACCCGGCCGCGCCCGGCCTGGCCGGCGGCGACCCGGGCCGGCAGAGCGTCTTCGCGATCGGCGACGGCACGCTCACCCCGGGCGGGCGATACCCGCTGCCAACCGCGACCGCGGTGCTGGGCGCCGACGACGTGCACGTCGCGGTGACCCAGGGCGGCGGCGGTTACGGCGACCCGCTCGACCGCCCGCCCGCCGACGTGCTCGCCGACGTCAGCGACGGCCTGGTCAGCCTGGCCGCCGCGGACCACGACTACGGCGTAGTGATCCGCGCCCACCCGGTGGACGAGGCGGCCGGGCGAGGCAATCCGCGGGTGGACGAACCAGCCACTGCCGCCACCCGAGCTGAACTGCGGGCCGACGAGACGGCCGTCACCGCCCGACCGCCCGACCCGCAGGCCGACGAGACAACAACCACCAAACCACCCGAACTGCGGGCCGACGAGGCGGCCACCACCGCCCGACCGCCCGAGCCGCGGGCCGACGAGACAACCACCACCAGACCACCCGAACTGCGGGTGGACGAGGCGGCCACCGCCGCCGTGCGGGCCACGCTGCGGCGTGCCCGGATCGGCGGCCGCGAGCCGGCGCCGCCGCTGCCGGCCCGCCCCGGCCGGCGGTTCGGCGACGCGCTGGACCTTGTCGACGGCGCCGTGGTGTGCGCCCGCTGCGGCCACCAACTGGGCCGCGACCCGTACGCCGCCGTCGCCGTGACCGAGTCGCCGGTCGCCGTATCGGCGCCCTGGGACGTGCACTACCCGGGCGGCGAGCGGTTCGTCCTGCGCCGGCTGCACTGCCCATCCTGCGCCGCGCAGATCGACGTGCAGATCGCACTCCGCACCGACCCGATCGTCCCCGCAGCCGAACCACTCAGCTAACGTCCAGCCGGCTCGATTCGTACCGCCGACTGACGCGCGAAGGTGGCCCCGGCGGTCGTCTGGCCGCGGGTGGGTCTCGCTGGCAGGTGCGGTGTTTGAGCGTCGGTGGCGAAATACGTGCCGCACGATCGTGACGGCCGTCCGCGGCATTGGCTGATCCCCCGCGGCCCGGCTCAGTCGACGTCGACGGCGTGCTCGCTGCTCAGTAGGGCGGCAGCCATCGCCCCGGTCCTGCCGCCCATCTCCGGCAGCATTGTCGGTACTACCACAAGACCGGGCGGCTCGACGGTACGTCCAGCGCGTCCGTCTACGCCGGCGCGGCGGCGTCGTTCCCAGGACCGACGAGGCGAGCGCAGCACCCCGTTCTCCTGTCGCAGGCGGCTTTTCGGTCGCCGGGCGGCACCCGTCCCGTCCATTGTGGACAGTTGAACGGACGTGGCGGAGACGGCTGCGGCATTTGATAGGATCGAACATGTGTTCGATCCTATCAGCCTGCCGGACGATGCTCTGGTCGACGCCATCGTGGCGTGGGACCGGGTGGTGTCGTGGGCACAGGCCGGGCAGTTGGCCGCGATCGCGGAGCTGGTCCGGCGGCGCCCTGCCGGGCCGGGTGAGCCTGGTGACGGGTCCGGAGTCAGTGAGTTCGCCGTGGACGAGGTAGCGGCGGCGTTGCGGCTGTCGCGTCCGGCCGCCGGGGCCCGGCTGCGCGTCGCCGTCGAACTGACCGGGCGACTGCCCGCGACCGCCGCGGCGTTGCGCCGTGGAGAGATCGATTTCCCGAAGGCCCGCGCAGTGGTAGACGCGGTGACGCCGCTCGATGATCTCGCCGCCGCGTCGGTCGAGGCCCGGGTGCTGCCCCGGGCGGGCCGCCAGACCGTCGGGCAGCTACGAGCCAGCCTGGCCCGCGCGGTACTGTCCGCCGACCCGGCCGCCGCCGAAGACCGGCACGCCCGCGCCGTCACCGACCGGAAGGTCACTCTCACCCCACTGTCCGACGGCATGGCCGAACTCTGGGCCCTCCTACCCGCCGACGCCGCAGCAGCGGTGTACTCGGCCATTGACATCCAGGCCCGCCGCAGCCCCGCCGACGCCCGCAGCATGGACGCCCGCCGCGCCGACGCCCTCACCGACCTCATCACCGCCACCGCCGTCGCCGAGACGGCTGTCGACGCCAGCACCGTGGCCGCCACCCGCACCCCGAGCAGCACCGCGACCACCGCTGGAACCGCCACCAGCACGGGCAGCAGCACCCCGGTCAGCACCGCAACCGCCACCAGCACAGGCACAGGCACGGGCACGGGCACCCCGGCCAGCACCAGGACCGCCACCAGCACGGGCACGGGCACAGCAACCAGCACCGCCACCAGTACCCCAGCCAGCACCGGAACCACGACGTACAACGGCGCCGGGACAGGCATCAGCACCCCAGCCAGCACCGGGACAGCAATCAGCACCGCTACCAGCACGAGCACCCCGGCCAGCACTGGAACCGTCACCGGCACAGGCACGAATACGCCAGCCAGCGCTGGAAGCGCGATCGGGACAGGCACGGGCACGGGCACCCCAGCCAGCACAAGGACCGGCACCAGCACGGGCACGGGCACCCCAGCCAGCACCGGGACAGCAACCAGCACCGCTACCAGCACGGGCACCCCAGCCAGCACTGGAACCACGACCGGCAGCAGCGCGAGCACGAGGGCAGGCGTCAGCAGGCGTGGGCCGGCTCGGCCGTTGGTACACGTCACGGTCGCCGCGTCCACACTGCTCGGGCTCGACGACGAACCCGGCGACCTGGCCGGCCACGGACCCATCCCCGCCTCGATGGCACGTCGCATCGCAGCCGACCCCACTGGCACCTGGCGACGCATCCTCACCGACCCGGCCACCGGCGCCGTCCTCGACGTCGGACGCAACACCTACCGCCCGCCACCAGCCGTCGTCCGACACGTCACCACCCGGGACCGAACCTGCCGATTCCCCGGCTGCCGCCAACCCGCCCACCGCTGCGATCTCGACCACATCCGCCCCTACCCAGCCGGGCCCACCGCCGCCAGCAACTTGGCGACGCTATGTAGACATCACCACCGGCTCAAGCACCACGGCAGCTGGCAGATCACCCACACCAGCAACGCCGACCTGACCTGGACCGCGCCCACCGGACACCGCTACACCACTCATCCACAACCAGCCGCACCACCCACGCCGACCACTGCCAGCCACCGCCAGCCGCCCAACCCCCCGACCAGCCGCGCGCGCAGAGCCGACCGCCACAGACCCGGCGCCCACACCCGCACCGGGTAGGCCGTGTCCGGTAGAACACTGCGGCGGCTGGATCGTGGCGGACGACCTGCAGCGAACCGGCCGCCACTCCCAGCACGGGGCCGCCCGGCTGACCCCGACGACGATGGACGGCGACGCTGTCGTGCCGGTTCACGACGGTCCGCCACCATGTCCGCATCGTCGAGACCCGCCGATACGGGCGCCGAGCCGCCGGACGATCGGCGGTACAGCCGCCAACCCACACCGCCAAGCCCAGAAGACACGGGCGCCGAACCGCCGGACAGTACGGTTCGCCGAACCCGTATCGTCGAGACCCGCCGATGCGGGCGCCGAACCGCTGGACTGATCAGGCAGTCGTGCCGGTCCAGCCACCGGCACTACGTGATCTCGGGAGCTGCGGCGTCGGGGACGCGGCCGAAGTAGGCCGCGCGGAGCAGGTCAAGGTCGTCGGCTTCGGACGCGGCGCGGCGCAACACGACCCTGCCGATGTCGAGCACCACCACGTCGTCGGCCACCGCCACCGCGGCCTCGACCGCCTGCTCGACCAGCACGATGCCGATGCCGGTCGCCTTCAGGGCGGCCACCGCGGCCATCACCTCGGCGACGATCGACGGGGCGAGCCCGCCGGACGGCTCATCGAGCATGAGCAACGCGGGCTTGGCCATCAGCGCCTGGCCGATGGCGACCATCTGCTGCTGTCCGCCCGACAGCGTGCCGGCCACGGTGCGCCCGCGTGCGGCCAGCGCCGGGAACAGCTCGTACACGCGGGCCAGTTCGGCCGGCAGCCGGCGCCGACCGATGCCGAGCGCGTACCCGCCGATGAGGAGGTTCTCCTCCACCGTGCGCCGGTGGAAGATCCGCTTTCCCTCCTGGACGAAGCCGATGCCCTGGCGCACCCGGCGGTGCGCCGGTAGCCGGGTGATGTCCGCACCCCGGTAGCGCACGGAGCCCGCGCTGACCCGGTTGAGCCCAGCGACCGCCCGCAGCGTGGTGGTCTTGCCGGCGCCGTTGCGGCCGAGCAGCGCGGTGATCCGCCCGGGCGCGACCGAGAACGACACGTCCCACACCACCCGCAGGTCCCCGTACCCGGTGCCGAGGCCACGCACGTCGAGCAACTCGTCAGCCATCACCGCACCACCCACAACGCCACAACATCCCCACCACGAACAGCCGGACGGCCATCACCGCACCCCACCCCCGACACGGCGACATCGCCCACCACCAACAGCCGGACAGCCATCACCGCACCCACCCGCAACGCGCCGAGATCGCTCGCCACGAACAGCCCCAGCCATCACAGCACCCACCCGCAACGCGCCGAGATCGCTCGCCACGAGCAGCCCAGCCGTCACCACACCACCACCCACAACCCCGCGACATCCCCCACCACCAACAGCCGAACAACCATCACCGCACCACCACCCACAACCCCGCGACATCCCCCACCACCAACAGCCGAACAACCATCACCGCACCTCCGCCTGCAACGCGGCGAGGTCGCTGATCCGCTCGTCCGGCTGCACGCCCAGGTACTCGCGCAGCACCGCCGGGTGGTGCTCGATTTCCGCCGGCGGGCCGCTGGCGATGACCTGCCCCTGCGCCAGCACGTGGATGTGGTCGGCGAGGCTGAGCACCAACCGGAAGTTGTGCTCCACCAGCAGGACGGTGCCGCCGGCGTCGCGGATGCGGCGGATCAGTCCGGCCAGCGTGTCGATCTCGGCCTCGTCCAGCCCGGACGCGGCCTCGTCGAGCAGCAGCAGCTTGGGGTGGGCCACCAGGGCGCAGGCCACCTCGAGCAGCCGCCGGGTGCCCAGCGGCAGCGCCGCGGCGTCCGCGTCGGCCAGGTCGGCGATGCCGACCAGTTCGAGGGCGTGCCGGGCCTCGCGCAGGTCCGCCGCACGCACCCGCCGGTAGCCGGGCAGCCGCAACACGGCCGAGACGAGCGACCGGTACGGCATCATGTACCGGCCCACGGCGACGGCCTCGAGCACGCTCAGCCCGGCCGGCACGATCGGCGTCTGGAACGTGCGCGCCACACCGGCCCGGGCGACGAGGTGCGGCCGGCGCCCGGGTTCGCGGCCGCCGACAGTGATCGAGCCGGCGTCGGCGCCGTAGAAGCCGCCGATGACGTTCAGCAGCGTGGTCTTGCCCGATCCGTTCGGCCCGATCAATGCGGTCACCTGACCCGGCACCGCGGACAGCGACACGTCGCGGAGTGCCTGCAGGCCGCTGAACCGCTTGCTGATTCCGTGCACGGCCAGCTCCGCCCCGCCGATCGCGTCCACTGCCCCGGCCCCCCGCGATACCGACGCCTCCCCCGGCACCCCCGGCTCCCGCTGCGCCCGCTGATCCCCCGGCCGCGGTACCGGCGCCCCCCGCTGGACTCCCGCTTCCCGCTGGACTCCCGCCTCCCGCTGGGCACCCGCCTCCCGCTGCGCCCGCTGATCCCCCGGCTGCCGGCGGCGGAGTAGCTGCGTGCCGCGGCGGCCGAGGCGGCGCATGATGCCGGCCAGCCCTTCGGCGAGCAGCACGCCGCCGATGATGAGGAACGCGCCGTACACGACCAGTGCGTACTTCTGGAACGAGGTGGACTCCATCGGCCCGAACTGCATGATGGCGGCTCCGACCAGCGCGCCGTAGACGCTCGCCGAGCCGCCCAGGATGGAGGCGGCGAGGATGCTCACCGCGAGCGAGAAGTCGAAGGCCGTCGGCGAGATGTAGTGGTCGAGGTTGGCGAACAGGGTGCCGGCCACGCCGGCGGGCACGCTGCCCAGGGCGTAGGCGGTGAGCTTGAGCCGGTAGACCGAGATGCCGGTCGAGGCGGCGAGCACCGGGCTCTGCCGCAGCACCCGGAACGCGGCGCCGTGCCGGGACGTGACGAGGTTGCGCAGGACCAGGAACCACAGCACGGTCACCGCGGTGACGAACAGGTAGTAGTCCGGGCCGGCGAGTTCCCGGCCGAAGAGCGTTGGGAAGCCGAGGCCGACCAGGCCGATCCGGCCGCCGGTCTGGTCCGGGAACATCGCGATCAGGTCGGGGACGAGCAGCACGAGGAAGAACGACGTCATCGCGAGCGACCAGCTGCCCAGCCGCAACCCGGGGATGCCGGTGATCAGCCCGACAACCAGCGCGGCCGCCGCGGACGCCAGCAGTTGCAGCAGGATATCGGTGTGCCCGTGGGTGCCGAGGTACCCGGAGAGGTAGGCGCCCACCGCGTAGACGGCCGCCTGGCCGAGCGCCAGCTCGCCGGCGTAGCCCAGGCTGAGGTTGAGCCCGCTGACCAGCAGCGCGAGGATGCAGGTCAGCTCGATCTGCCGCTGGGTGCTGAGGTCCAGGCCCAGCTGCGGCAGCCCGACCAGCACAACGGCGAGCACCGCCGGCAGCAGCCACCCGGGCAGGCGGCGAATCGTCGGCAGCATCAGACCATCCGCTCCTGGGCGCGGCCGAACAGGCCGGCGGGCCGGGCGAGCAGGATCAGCAGCAGCACGCCGAAGATCGTCAGGTTGACGTAGGTGCTGCCGAAGTAGCGGGCCGCGTACTGCTCGGTCAGCCCGATCGCGAACCCGCCGACCACACCGCCGCCGATGCTGCCGAACCCGCCGAGGGCGAGCGCCACGAAGCCCTTCAGCGCCAGCGCCGAACCGAGGGTGGCGACCGCGAACGTCTTGGGCCCCACCACCGGGCCGACCGCGCCGGCCAGCACGCCGGAGACGGCGAAGGCACCCAGGGTCAGCATCCGCACGTTGATGCCGCGCAGCGCGGCCGCCTCGCGGTCTTCGGCCATCGCGAGCACGGCCAGCCCGGTCATGCTGTGCCGGCTGTAGTAGATGAGCCCGATGGCGAGCACGATCGCCACCACGATCAGCACCACCTCGACCGGCAGCACCCGGCCGCCGAACAGGGTCCACACGGTGGTGTCGGCCTGGCCCTTGCCGCTGAAGAAGGGGACGGTCAGCGGCTGGCTGCCCCAGATGAGCTGACTCGCCCCGTTGATCAGGGTCGCGACGCCGACCGTGGTGACCAGCTGTGCCTCGGTGCCGCGGACGGTCCGGATGGCGAACCGCTCCTCGGCCACCGCGACCACGCCGACCGCCCCCGCCGCCAGCAGGAACACCGCCAGCACCGGCCACTGCGCGACGGCCAGCCCCCAGTACGCCAGGAACGTGCCGAGCATCAGCAGCTGGGCGTGGGCGAAGTTGAACGTCCCGGACGCGGTGAACACGATGTTGTAGCCGAGCGCGACGAGCGCGTAGACGGCCCCCAGCGAGAGCCCGCCCCAGATCAGGGTCACCCGGATCCTCCCTGGTGCGACTACAGGTCGGGCCACTCTAGCCCACCAACCAAGCGCTTGCTATGCGGTGGCACGGAGATCCTCTGACACCTGGGCGCCAGCCGAGCGCGTTCCCGCCGGCCCCGCTGACCGCGCTGACCGCGCTGACCGCGCCGATGTTGGTTGTCGGACGCTCAGTTCGTCGGCCGCCCAGTTCGTCGGCCGCCGCCCAGCGTCGCTATCGCAACGCTGCCGCGGGGGCGCCACGGTCCCGCTGTCGCCGCCGCCCGCCGGGCAACGGTCCCCTCCGCATCCTGGATCGCAACGCTGCGGCCGCCGCCCACTGCGTCCGACGGGCCCGCTTCACATTCCGGTAACGCCGCCTTGACCAGGCAACCCGGGACCCCTACCTTCCCAACCAAGCGCTTGCTAACTGAGGAGAAGCTGACATGCGTCATCGACGGGCCGTGGTGGCCGCCCTCGGCAGCTCGCTGCTGCTGCTGGCCGCGGCATGCAGTTCCGACCAGACCAACTCCGCCAGCGGCAGCGGCGGCGACACCGTCCGGGTGATGGTGAGCGCCGGACTCAGCAGGCAGGGCACGCTCGGCCGCAACGCCGCCATGACCGTGCAGGCGGTGAAGGCGTCGGCCGCGGTGCTGAACAAGGCCGGCGGCATCAACGGCAAGCAGATCCAGGTGGACGTCGTCGACGACCAGGGCAACCCGACCACCGCGGTCACCAAGCTGCAAGAGGCGATCAACTCGGGCAAGAAGCCGCTGGCCTGGCTGGACAGCGGCCCATCCAACCTGGCCGCGGCGACCCTGCCCATCCTGAACCAGAACAAGATCCTCTCGTTCAACATCGGGCCGACCAAGGACTCGTCCGACGCGTCGAAGCTGCCGTACAACTTCGACCTGTCGCCGTCGCCGACCACCTACGCGAAGGCGTTCTGCCCGTACGCCAAGCAGCAGGGCAACACCAAGGTCGCGATCCTGTACGCCGACGACGCGTACGGCGGCGCGCTCGGCCCGGCGATCCAGAAGGACTGTGAAGCCGGCGGCGCGACGGTCACCGGCATCGACAAGTTCGACGACACCGCGCTGGACATGACCCCGCAGCTGCAGAAGCTGCAGGGCGGCAACCCGCAGACGCTCATCCTGGTCGGGTACGGCGCTCCGGTCGGCTACGTGCTCAAGGGCCTGACCAAGATCGGGTGGAACCTGCCGGTGCTCGGTGACATCGCCGTCGCCGCGACCGACATCGTGGTGAACCCGGCGCCGGCCGGCCTGCTCGGCACGCCCGAGGTCGCGAACCTGCGGATGGAGGTGTTCCAGAGCACCGTGCACCAGGACCCGGCCAAGCAGCCGCAGGCGCTGAACACGATGATCGGGGCACTGAAGGCACAGGGCGCCGTCCCGGCCTCGCTGGTGCTCGCCTACGACTACGACGGGCTGCAACTGCTCGCCGCGGCGGCGAAGAAGGCGAACACGACCACCGACACCGCGGCGCTGGCCAAGGCCATCGAGGGGCTCGGTGCGGGCGAGGCGAACACCGGCGTGTTCGAGCGCTACTACTTCACCCCCGAGAACCACAGCCCGAACCAGCCGCCCGAGGCGTTCACCTTCGTCACGCCGTCCAAGCTGACCGACGGGCAGTTCGGCGCCCCCAGCAGCTGAGCTGCTCCTCCCCCGAGCGGCTGGTCGCTACCCAGCAGCCCACCCCGGCGCCTACGGTCGAGTCGGGACAGGCGAGTCGGGACAGGCGAGTGGGACCGTCGGGCGAGGACCGTCGGGTGGGGACCGTCGGGTGCGGGCCGGGGCGCCCGCGTGGCGCCCCGGCCTTGGCCCGTTCCGGGGCCGCCGGGTCCGAAGTGGAGGGTCAGATGGACCTCGCGCCGGGCGCGCCGGCGATCGAGTTGGCCGCGGCGATCCGCGCCGGCCGGCTCGGCAGCCGCGAACTGCTCGACTGTTACCTCGACCGCATCGAGCGGCTGGACGGACCGGTCAACAGCGTCGTCACGCTCGACGTCGAACGGGCCCGGGCGCAGGCCGATGGCGCCGACGCCGAGCGGGCCCGGGGTGAGTCGCGCGGGCCGCTGCACGGCCTGCCGGTGACGATCAAGGACGCGCTCGAGACCGCCGGCCTCCGCTCGACCGGCGGTGCCACCGAGCTCGCGGCGCACCTCCCGGCGCGGGACGCCACCGCCGTGGCCCGGCTGCGCGCGGCCGGCGCGATCGTGTTCGGCAAGACCAACCTGCCGGCCTGGTCCGGCGACATGCAGACCTACAACGAACTGTTCGGCACCACCAGCAACCCGTGGGCGCCGCAGTGTTCACCGGGCGGATCGTCCGGCGGTGCCGCGGCGGCGGTGGCCTGCGGGTTCACGTCGTTCGAGCTCGGCACCGACATCGGCGGGTCGATCCGCATCCCGGCGCACCTGTGCGGCACGTTCGGGCTGCGCCCCAGCCACGGGCTGCTCCCGCAGGACGGCTACCTGGCCGGGCCGCGGCGCGGCCGCGCACCGCTGGACGTCAACGTCGTCGGGCCGATCGCCCGCGCGGCGGCCGACCTCGACCTGCTGCTGGACGTGCTGGCCGGGCCGGCTACCGGCGATGCCGCGGCCTGGACCCTCCGGCTGCCACCCGCGCCCGGCACCCCGCGGATCGGGCTCTGGCTCGACGACCCGTTCTGCCCCGTCGACACCGGGTACGTCGAGCTGCTGCGCACGCTCGCCGATCGGCTGAGCGACGCCGGGCTGCCGGTGGCCGACGCGCGCCCGCCGATATCGTTCGCCGAGTCCTTCGACACGTACTGGACGCTGCTGCGCGCCGCCAACGGGCTGAACGATCCCGGCGGCCCGCTCACCCACGCGGCCTGGCTGTCCGCGCACGAGGACCGGCTCCGGCAGCAGGCGGACTGGCACGAGTGGTTCGCCGGCAGGGCTGGCCCGGGTCGGCCCGATCAAGGCGCAGCGCGCGGGCGTGCTGCGGTCGACCCAGACCGCGGCGCACCTGGTCACGCTGCCGGCTTCGACGCGCTGCTCTGCCCGGTGCTGGCGGTGACCGGCTACCCGCACGACCACACCGGCAGCTACGCGACCCGCGAGGTGCTGGTGGACGGCCGGCCCCGGACGCATGTGGACGTCGCCCGCTGGACCGGTCTGGTCGGCGCGCTGGGGCTGCCGGTCGCGGTGGCGCCGGCCGGGCGGACCGCCGCCGGGCGGCCGGTGGGCGTGCAGGTGGTCGCCGCCCGCTGGCACGACCGGACCGCCACCCGGGTCGCCGCACTGATCGCCGAGGTCAGCGGCGGCTACCGCACCCCGCCCGGCTTTGGCTGACCGCGTCGGCCGCCGGGCGTGGCGGGCGCTCAGGCGGTCAGGCCGCCGTCGACGACGAACTCCGCGCCGGTGGAGTAGCTGCTCGCGTCGCTGGCCAGGAACGCGGCGAGCGCGGCCACCTCGCCCGGCCGGCCCACCCGCGGCAGCGGCAGTCTGGCCACCATCCCGCCGCCGGCGCGCGCCTCGTCCGAGGCCATCGGGGTGTCGATCGCGCCGGGGCAGATGCAGTTCACCCGGATGCCCAGCGGGCCCAGCTCGCGGGCGGCCGAGCGGGTGGCTCCGCGCAGGCCCCACTTCGAGGCGCTGTAGGCCAACCCGCCCGGGTAGCCGCGCAGTGCCGCCGTCGAGGCGACGTTCACGATCGAGCCGCCGCGGCGCATGGCCGGCAGCACCGCCTGCATGCCCAGGATCGCCCCGACCAGGTTCACCCCGAGGGTGTCGGCGAGCTCCTCCTCGGTCAGCGTGGCCAGCGGCGCCGGCACGTGCCGGCCGGCGTTGTTGACCAGCACGTCCAGCGCGCCGAACCGGTCCGTCGCGGTGTCGACCGCCTGCTGCCAGGACGCCCGGCTGCGCACGTCGAGCGGCACGCCGGCGGCGGCACCGCCCAACTCGCGCGCCACCGCGAGCGCACCGTCGGCGTCGAGGTCGCCCAGCACCACCTGGGCACCGAGCGAGGCGAACAGCCGTGCCTCCGCCGCCCCCTGCCCACCGGCCGCGCCGGTGATCAGCGCGACCTTGCCGGCGAGGTCGACCAGCGCATCCATGGTTCCCCCGTCAGCCCACGGTGATCGTGCGGTACGCGAGCCGCCAGCGGCCGTCGACCCGGCGCAGCCGGTCGTCGTAGCGGCCGAGGCTCACCAGCCGCGGCACGGTGCTGGTATCGGCGAAGAACATCCAGTAGCTGACCGCGGCGGCCGACTCGACGTCCACCGCGATGCTCGTGACCACGTGCCGCGTCGCCGTACCCGGGCCCTGCACACCGGCCGCGCGCCGGGCCCGCACGCCGGCGCCGATGTCGACCCGGCCGACGCGGCGATCGGCCGGTGCGCCGGCCGCCGGGTTGGCCGGCATCTCCCACCCCGCGTCCTCGGTGAACAGCTCCAGGTACTCCTCGATCGTGCCCGCGTCGGCCAGCTGGGCAACGCGGGCGAGCAGGCTGCGGATCTCTCCGTCGGCACCGGTGCTCATGCCACACCCGTGTTCATGCAACGACTCCCAGGCCCGAGGAACGCACAGTCTGCGGGACCGGCCGGCCCGCGTCGAGCGCCCCCGCCAAGGAACGACAGTCTGCGGGACCTCGCCGCGTCCGTCGAGTCGGGCCGGCGGGCAGCTGGCGAACCGGCGACTGGACGACCCGACTGGCCGTTGCTGTCCGTTTCTGCAGGTCAGGCCGGGCAGTAGCGCCCTACAAGAGTCAATCGCAGGTCAGCTGTGGGGCGGCCCAGTCGGCGTGGTCGCTGTTGTTGCCGTCCCCGCCGTCGGTGACCACCAGCCGGGCGAACGCGGCGCCGGTCAGGTCGGCGGTCAGCGTCCTGGCCACGTCCTGCCAGGTGACCACGCCGCTGTCGGCGACCCTGGTGCCGTCCGCCCAGATCTCGAAGGTCACCGAGCCGGCCCGGTTGGCCCGCTTCTCGTCGTCCACACCGACGTCCACGGTCAGGTTGGTGCACCGGCCGGCGAGGTAGTAGAGCACCGTGCTCGGGCCGTGCACGCCCAGCCCCTTGGCGTACGGCACGCCGGCGATCGAGATCGGCCGGCCGTCCCGGGCGGCCTTCTCACCGTTGGACAGGTCGATCTCGACGGGTCCCCAGAAGTTCACCGCCTCCAGCCAGCGGGCATCGCTGAGCGCGCCGGTGCCGACCGGCGCGGAGCCCGGGATGACGAACTGGATCGGCGCCGCGATCGTGAACTTCCGGCCCTGCGCCACGTAGCTGCCGGTGATGGTCAGCTCGTACGTGCCGGGCGGGGCGTCGGCCGGCGGGGTGACCTGCCAGGCGCCGCGCAGCTCCTGATCGGTGCCCAGGCTGCCGCGGGCGACCGGCCGGTCCGGGTTCAGCGTCCAGGCCTTCGGCGCCGCGGCACCGGTCACCACCACCCGGTCCAGGTCCGGCCCGAATGCGGTGTCGTTGCCGAACGTGATCGAGTTTCCGCCGGCCCGCAGGCCGACGTCCAGCGGGACCGCGACCGGCGCGGCGAAGCTGGTGCCGGTGACCGCGACCTCGACCGCGGGCCCGTCGTTCACCGAGACGAACAGGGACCGGGTGCCGCTGACCGCCGCGTAGATGGTCAGCCGGTAGCTGCCGGCCGCGGACGCGGCGATCCCGGTCAGCCGCACCGAGTTGGCCGGGCCGTTGCCGATGAAGCCCACCTTCTGCCCGCCCGAGCAGCCGGCGCAGGTGCTGATCCGGGCGGCGCCGGCCATCAGGTTGCCGGTCGCCTCGGCCTCGTAGGACACGCCCTGGTACCCGGTCGGGCCGGCCACCTCGACGGTGCCGCGCAGCGCCGCCTGCCGGCCGTGGTTGGTCAGCGCGCCGGACACGTCCACCGGCCGGCCGGGCACCACGTACTGGCCGGCCGCGCCCTGGCCCGGGCCGGTGGCGGCGGTCTCGAAGCTGGTCATCGGCGGGTACTTCGCCCACTGCGGGTCGGACCGGACCCGGAACAGCGCGGTGCCGTGCGCCGGCACGTACGCCCCGATGGTGCCGGCGGTCTCGGTCTCGGTCTTCGACCACAGGTCGCGGGCGACGTACCCGGGCCGGATCCGCAGCCCGGCGGCGGCCGCGGGCACGCTGATCCGGGTGCCGAACGCGTTCTCGTTGAACAGCGCGACCGCGGTGTCGCCGTTGGCCAGCGGCTTGGCGAACGCCCACCGGCCGGCGGAGTTGGCCACCACCCGGCCCTGGATGCCGAGCGGATCCTGGTCGATCGCGATGACGTCGCGGTTGAGCAGGATGTCGTAGGTCGCCTGGCTGGCGTTGCGCAGGTCGGAGCCGATCAGCAGCGGTGCCGACATGATCGACCAGAGGCTGAAGTGCGACCGGTACTCGGTGTCGGTCATGCCGCCATTGCCGACCTCGAGCATGTCCGGGTCGTTCCAGTGCCCGGGCCCGGCGGCGCTGGCCAGCACCGCGTTCTGCTTCAGCAACGACAGCATCGAGGCCCAGTTGTCGCTGATGTCGCCGGTGGTGCGCCACAGGTGGCCGACGCCGGCGCCCCACTCCCAGGGGCGGTTCTGCCCCCACTCGCAGATGCTGAACACGATCGGCCGGCCGGTCCGCTTCAGCGCGTCCCGCATCGCCGGGTAGCGCTGCGTCGCCGGCACGTTCTGGTTGTTGCAGTTGTCGTACTTGAGGTAGTCGACGCCCCACTCGGCGAACGTCCGCGCGTCCACGTCCTCGAATCCCAGCCCGCCCGGGAAGCCGCCGGGGCCGTTGCAGGTCTTGGTGCCGGCGCTGGTGTAGATGCCGAACTTGAGGCCCTTGCTGTGCACGTAGTCGGCGACGAACTTGATGCCGTGCGGGAACCGGACCGGGTCGGGCACCAGCCGCTGGGTCTGCGGGTCGCGGGCCGGCAGCGCCCAGCAGTCGTCCACGTTCACGTACTGGTAGCCGGCGTCCTTCAGCCCCCTGGCCACGAACAGGTCGGCGATACCGGTGACCAACTGCTCGTTGAAGGTGGCCGTGCAGTGCGTGGTGTTCCAGTTGTTGAAGCCCATCGGCGGGGTCAGCGCGAGCCCGTCGTCCAGCGCGTACGCCGGCCGCGGCGCCGCCGCCAGCACCCCGACCGCGACACCCGGCACCAGCGCGAACGCGGCGACCGCGGCGAGGAGCCGTCCCGGGAAGGTCCGCATGCGTGTCTCCCGTCAGGCCCGGGCACCCCCACCCGGCCCGGCAAAGATCCGACGTCTGAGCCCCCTTGTCGCACTAAACCACAGCAGGGCCGCAACCTCAATCAACCGGACAACCGGGCGCCCGCCGGACATCGCCGCCGACAGCGCCCCCGACAGCGCGGACGGCGATCGCACCCTGGCCGGGGCCAGGGACGAACGGAGCCGCTGGGGCTACGCAGCCAGGTCGGGCACCGGGGTACCCGCGGCCAGCACGGTGCGGTCGCGCCCGGCCGCCTTCGCCGCGTAGAGCGCCACGTCGGCCCGGGCGACGATTTCGTCGGATGTCTCGGTGCCGTCCCAGACTGCGATCCCGGCGGAGAACGTCTGCCCGGCCGGCGTGACCCGGCGCAGCCGCTCCAGCGCTTCGCAGGCCTGCTCGGCGGCAGCCGCGGGCAGCATCGCGATGAACTCCTCGCCGCCGTACCGGGCCAGCCGGTCGACCGCCCGCAGTTGGTCGGCCCAGGCCGCGGCGGCGCCCTTGAGCAGGCGGTCCCCGGCCGGGTGGCCGTACTCGTCGTTGAACCGCTTGAAGTGGTCCAGGTCGATCATCGCGACGGCCAGCGGGGCGCCGTCCCGCCGGGCGTGTTCGACCGCCAGCGGGAGCTCGCTGGCCCAGGCCCGGCGGTTCGGCAGGCCGGTCAGCTCGTCCACCCGGGCCAGCTGCCGCAGCTGCCCGGCCTGCGCGTCGATCTCCCGCAGCAGCTGTCCCATCCGGCTGACGACCAGCAGGAACAGCGCCACCGAGCCGACCACGATGGGGAACCCGTCGGTGACCTCGATCTTGCCCTGGCCCACCTGGATGCCGAGGACGGCCGGCGCGATCAGCGACGCACCGGTCAGCGTGACGAGCAGCGGCCGGCTGAGCCGGCGCTCCCGGGCAGTGGCCTGCTGCTGCCCGAGCTCGCGGACCGACGGGTGCAGCGCGGCGACACCGAACAGGACGTACGCCACGAAGTAGTTCGTGGACATGATCCGGATGCCGGTCACGCCCGGTTCGAGCGCCAACTGGTTGATGACCGCCCAGGCGAGGTCGCCGCAGAGGAACACCATCAGCGACGCGGTGAGGAACCAGAACGAGCCGGACCGGGCGCCGCCGCCGAGCAGCATGCGGGTCATCATGGCGAGCAGGATGACGTCGCTGCCCGGGAAGGCGATCCCGGTCAGCTGGGTGAGCAGGCTGACATCGGGCTGGCCCACCGCCGGGCCGATGACGTACACCCAGGACAGCAACCCCACCCCGGTCGCGATCGTGGTGGCGTCCACCATGGCCGCCCAGTCCCGCCGGGCGGTCCGGTGCCAGACCAGGATGACCAGGCCGGCGACCAGGCACGGGTACATCAGGTAGTAGAAGATGATCGCCGCGGACGGCCAGGAGTCGTCGTGCAGCAGCCGGATGATCACCGCCTCGACGAACTGCCCGGTCGAGTTGAGGAAGATCCCGACCGCGAAGCACCACCACGCGCTCGCCGCGACCGGGCGGTACCGGCGGACGCCGACCACCACCGCGGCGACGGCGAGGTAGCCCATCGCCACCGCCCAGCCGGTCTGCGCCCAGGTTCCGTCCGGTACGAGGAAGTACCCGACGGCACCGAGCAGGGCGGCCGCCAGGTACGACCGCATCAGCAGCGTGCGCACGTCCGCCGTATCGGCAACCCGGGCACCGAGATGAGGCTTCGGCCGGCCACGAAGTCGCCCGGCGGCCCGAGCTGGCAGCGTCCGGGCCGACAGTGATCCGGGGGCGGGTCTGGGTCCGGGGCCGGGTCTGGGTGCGGGCGCTGGGGCGCCGGATCGAAGACAGTGGTCGACGGGTGTCTCAGCGGCGCAGCACCTCGGCCAGCGGGCGACGCGGCGTCGGCGGCGGCAGTGCCCCGGCGGGGCGACCCAGCCGCAGCAGCACCTGCGGGTAGCCAGGCAGCCGCAGTTCGTCCCGGACCCGCTCCCGCAGCCGGCCGATCTCCAGCGGCTGGTTGAGGTACGAGGCCGCGTACCCGGCGGCGCTGGCTACCAGCAGCAGCCCGTACAGCGCCTGCCCGGCGCGTAGCCAGTCGGCGGGACGGTCGGCCGGGGTCACCAGCGCGACGACGGCCGGGTGCGCCTCGGGCCGCGGCGCCGCCGCCGGGCCGCCCGGCCCGCCGCCGGTGAAGTCGCGCATCGGGAACTCCGCGGCGTGCCCGGCACCGGCCGTCGGCCCCAGCGCGGTCGGTGGCACGCCGGCCCGCAGCTGCCGGACCTGTCCGCCGACCCAACCGGCCAACTCCGTCCGGAACGCCGTGTCGGCCTGCTGCTCGTGTTCGGCCGCCGCGACCAGCGCCGCCAGCCCGCGCCGTTCGCCGGCGCCCTCCACCCACCGCAACGACACCCCTTCCGCGGCTGCCACGTCGGCCAGGGTGACCTGCAGCGGCACCGGCAGCGGGTCGTCGGTGAACGGACCGCGCACCGTCCGCCGCCGCCCCACCTCCGCGGACTGCCGCACCTCCGCCGCGGTCGGGACGTGCCGACCGGCGCCGGCGACCAGCGCGGCCAGGTCCGGGCGGGCCGGATCCGGCAGCAGCGTCACGACCGGACGCAGACCCAGCCCGGCCACCGCCAGCCGCAGGCCGTACACCGCCGCGCCGACCCCGATCAGCAGTTGCCGGTCGGCCGGGTCGGCCACCGGCATCCGCCGCGACCGGTCGGCGTACACCTCGACGCCGTCCGGCCGGATCCGGAACGCCCACGGTTGGGCATTGTGATGGGACGGCGCCCGGGTCGCCGCCCGGACGATCGCCTCGGCGTGCTCAACCAGCCCAGCCTGCTCAACCGGGCCCGCGTGCTCAACCAGGCCCGCCTGCTCAACCAGGCCCGCCTGCTCAACCAGGCCCGCGTGCTCAACCGGGCCCGCCTGCTCAACCAGGCCAGCGTGCTCAGCCAGGCCCGCGTGCTCAGCCAGGCCCGCGTGCTCAACCAGGCCCGCCTGCTCAACCAGGCCCGCCTGCTCAAGCAAACCCGCGTGCTCAGCCAGGCCCGCGTGCTCAACCAGCACAGCCTGCTCAACCAGGTCGGCTGACCTCGTCGTGTGTTCAGCCATTGTGGGCACCTCCATAGCGACGGGCGACCGATGCGCCCACGTCCGAGGCTGTCCCGGGCCGCGCTCGCCGGACAGAGGCCGACTGCCCCGCCGGCAGGGACCTCGGAC
The DNA here is from genome assembly GCA_963714145.1 of uncultured Actinomycetota bacterium. Lineage (GTDB taxonomy): Bacteria > Actinomycetota > Actinomycetes > Mycobacteriales > CADCTP01 > JBBWZH01. Next base: position 4,165,112 of record OY970235.1, read on the forward strand.
CCGCCGACCCGGCGCGGGCCGACCCGCGTCCGGAGGCGCAGCGGTGCGGCGGGACGAAGGTCCCGCCCGGGGCCCGGCTGCTGCCGACGTTCGGCACTGTGCCGCAGTGGGCCCGGCCGGGCAGCGTGAGTGCGGGAGGTGCCGCCGTGTTGAACGGAAAGCAGGTCGGACGGCCGGATCATTGCCGGCGGGCCGAGGCGGATCGACGGTTGGACGCGCTGGTCGCTGCCGGCGCGGACGTCCGGGTGGACGTCCAGCGGATCGCGCGGAAGGTCGCCGCGCTGCACGCGGCCGCGCCGCGGTCGGCGGTGATCGACCGCGCGGGCCAACCGGAGACGCTGCGCCGCCAGTGGGATGACAACCTCGGCGTGCTGGTCGGCTACGCCGGCGGCCTGCTGGACGGGCCGACCCTGCAACGGGTACACGACCGGGCACACCGCTACCTGATCGGCCGGATCCCGCTACTGGACGACCGGATCCGGTCCGGCGCGATCGTCGAGGGCCACGGCGGCCTGCTGGCCGGGAACATCAACTGCCCGCCGCAGCTCGACAACAGCCACCTCGACAGCAGCCACCTCGACGGCAGCCAGCTCGACAACGGCCAGCTCGACGGCAGCCAGTTCGACGACCTTGTGCGGCACGGCGAGGGGCTGGGGCACGGCGAGGGGCTGTGGCACGGCGAGGGGCTGTGGCACGGCGATGTGCTTGCCGATATCGGGTTGCTGGCGATGGATCTGGAGCGGCTCGGCGCGCCGGTCGAGGCCGCCGCGCTACTGGCTGACTACGGGCACGCGGCCGGCACCGACCACCCGGCCTCGCTGGCGCACTGGTACATCGCCTACCAGGCGGTCGCCCGCGGCGCGATCGCGACCTCCCGGCCCACCCGGTCCGGCCCGACCGCCGAACACACGGCGGAAGTCGGCCGGCTGCTCCGGCTGGCGGACCGGCACCTCGCCGCCGGCCGGGTCCGGCTCATCCTCGTCGGCGGCCTGCCCGGCACCGGCAAGTCCACCATCGCCGAGGCATTGTCCGGGCGGTACGGCTGGCCGGTCATCCGCAGCGACGCGATCCGCAGGCAACTCACCGGCCCGCCGGCGCCGCCCGGCCGGGGCAGCTACCGTCCAGAGTGGACCGGCGCGACCTACAGCACGCTGCTCGACCGGGCCGCCGGCCATCTCGGCCGCGGCCGGTCGATCCTGCTGGACGCCACCTGGGCCGACCCCATGCACCGGGCCGCCGCCGCCCGCCTCGCCCGGCGCACCGCCGCCGACCTGGTAGCGCTGAACTGCCAGGCCACACCACAGCTCGCGCTGGCCCGCATCGCCCACCGCCCCGCTGGCGGACGCGACCGCAGCGACGCGGACGCGGCCGCCTACCGGCACCTGGCTCGACACCTCGTACCGTGGCCTGACGCGACCGTGCTGGACACCCGCCGGCCGCTGCCCGAGACGCTCGCCGAGGCGCTGCGCGCCGTCAACCGCGACCCCACCAGGGCCGACCCGACCGGCGCCACCCAGCCCGGCCAGCCTGGCCAGCCCTACCGGCACGAGCGCCGACCGGCCTGAAGCGCGACGACCGCTAGTCGGAGCTGCGCAGGCTGGCGATCGGCTTGTTCCTGGTCGCCTCGTACAGCTTCTTCGCGCCGAGCGGGGCGTACTGCTTGCGCTCGGCGGCGGTGAGCTCCCGGCCGATGCCGGAGTAGTAGGAGCCCAGCCACTCGAGCGCCCCGTCGCCGATGTCGTCATCGAGGTAGATGTTGCCGTTCGGGTCGCGGGAGAACCAGACATCGGCCGGGGCGTCGCGGCCGAGGATCGGTCGGGTGTAGGGGTTGTCCGCCTGGAAGCGGAAGCCGATCGTGAGCGGAAGATCCTTCACCGCGGTGTTGGCGAGCTTCGCCAGCGCCTTGGTGCGCACGCCGGCGCCGTGCGCGGTGAAGCTGCCGAAGCCCAGGTTCGGGCCGCTCCACCGGCCGATGCTGGTGCTCGGCGCGGGCAGGGCGAGCAGGGTGCCCTCGCGCTCCGCGCTGGCGTGCAGGTCGGGTCGGATGCCGCGGGTGAAGGTCATGTCCTCCAGCAGCCAGGCCAGCGGGCTCGGGGCCCTGTACTTGGAGGTGGCCGCCCACACCTTGTTCTCATCGAGCAGGCGGAGGTAGCCGACGGTGAGGGCCCGCTGCAGACTCTGCGCCCGGGCCTGCAGCATCTGGTGGATGGCCTCCAGGGCGAACAGCCGGCTCAGCCGGTGTACGTCGTCGCCGCGGTCGATGCGGGCGCGGAACTCCCAGACCTCCGCTCGTTGTTGCACGGCGGTCTGCTGCCGGACGGCTCCGACGTAGGTATCGAGCAGGCTGCCGCTACCGGCCGAGCTCAGGACCGCCCGGGCGGTGGCCACGCTCTGCCCCATCGACTCCTGCTTGCCGATGAGCAACGGCTCGAAGGTCGAGGCCATGGCCACCTCGTAGCCCGCCGTGCACTCCTGCACGGCCGCGGTGTCGCCGAGCTCACGGCTGGCCGCCGCGACGAACAGCTGCTTCAGCGTGCCGCCCGAGCCGTAGACGATGTCGCTGATGACCTCGTGGGTGTTCTCGGTCATCGCCTCCAGGACCACCGCGAGCACGTGCACCGGCGGCGTGGACTCCTCGTCGCCGGTGGGCGCCGTCGCGCGCCAGCCCTCGAGCTGCTCGGCCTTGATCCGCCCGATCATGTCGAAGAGCGGATCGGCGCCGGTGAGGAACCCCCGCCTGGCCAGCGCGGCGCTCGCCGCCGACGGCGGGAAGGTGTCCGCGGTCGCGGCACCCGGTGCGTCAGCCGCGGATCGACCGGGCGTCCGGTCCGTGATCCACTGGCTCATCGCCCGGTTGCCGGCCGGCCCGAAGCGTTCCAGGCTGTCCAGCGTCTGCGCCGCCGATCGCGGCGAAGACCGCTCCCGGTCGGGTTGGACGGGTTGCTGACCTGGGCGGGCGAACTCGGTCACGCAGCCAACCTTCCGCCTCCGGTCCTGGTATCCCGCCGCACGTGCTGGCGCAGCTCCGCGACGCTATCCCGCCGGCCGGTGCCGAGCCGAGGCGTCGCGGCCTGATCAGCACGTTCGGGCGGTTTGCCGCGAGTAGGGAACTGGGTGCCGGGGCGGCCGTCACCATCAGCTGACGCACTTCCCGGGCGCGGCCCCGTACCCAGCTCAGCTCAGCGGGCTCACTCCAGACGGGCTAGACATCTATGCTCTTTCTGGCAGACCTCGGGCATCCGGTCGCCGACCGGTGCCACCTACCACGTCCCTGGGAGGGGCCATGACGGAGATTCACCAATACCTCGCCGAAGAGGTTGCGGAGGACCTCGCCGACGGCATCATCACCCGGCGGGAGGCGCTGCGCCGGTTGGGCCTGCTCGGGGTGACCGGCGCCGCCGCGACCGGGCTGCTGGCCACCGGCGCGGCCGGTGAGGCGGCTGCCGCCGAGCCGAAGACCCCGGCCCATCAGGGCGGCCGGCCCACCGCCGCGGAGACGACCTGGGCGCCCGTTGCCCGCGAGTCGATCACGTTCACCGGGCCGAACGGGCCGCTGATGGCCGCCTGGGCGCCCGCTGCCCAGCCGCGTGGCGGCGTGCTCGTCATCCATGAGAACCGCGGGCTGACCGAGCACATCCGCACGGTCGCCGGCCGGCTCGCCGCCAGCGGGTACTCCGCGCTGGCCCTGGACCTCCTCTCCGAAGAAGGCGGCACCGGGGCGTTCCCCGGTGAGGCCGAGGTGGCGGCGGCGCTCGGCCAGATCCCCCCGGAACGCTTCGACGCCGACATGAAGGCCAGCGTGACCGAGCTCAAGCGCCGGGTCCGCGGGAAGAAGCTGGCCGCAATCGGTTTCTGCTTCGGTGGCGGCATGGTGTGGCGGCTGCTCGCCGCCGGCGAGCCGCGGCTCGCCGCGGCCGCCCCCTTCTACGGACCGTTCCCGGCCGAGGGCAACCTCACCGGCTCCCGCGCGGCGGTGCTCGGCGTCTACGGCGGGCTCGACGCGCGGGTCGGCGCGACCCGGCCGGCGGCCAAGGCGGCACTCGAGGCGGCCCGGCTGAAGCACGAGCTCGTCACGTTCGCCGAGGCCGATCACGCCTTCTTCAACGACACCGGGGCCCGCTTCAACCCGCACGCCGCGACGGAGGTCTGGCGCCGAACACTTAACTGGTTCGACGCCGCCGACCACCACCACGGCTGAGCCCGCGCCCGCTTCGACCCGCACGGCGAGCCCAGACCGGTACGCCGAGCCCAGACTGATACGCCGAGCCCGGACTGGTACGCCGAGCCCGGACCGCTGTATCAGGCCCGGGCTACGGCTGCCGCTTCAATCCGCACGCCGAGCCCGGGCCGGTGCATCCGGCCCGGGCTGCGGCTGCCGGCTGCCGTGAAACGATCCGGCGATGACGTGGACGGCGCCTACCCCGGAGCCCGTGGATGGACCCCTCACCGGTGCTGATCGCCCCATCCTGGAGAGCTTCCTGGCCTGGGAACGCGCCACCCTGCTCAACATCTGCGCCGGGCTGACCGGCGAGCAGCTGGCCGCGCGGCCGCTGGCCTCGTCGAACCTGTCCCTGCTCGGGCTGGTCCGGCACCTGGCCAAGGTCGAACGGATCTGGTTCCGGCAGCGCGCCGCCGGCCAACCGGTCGAGCCGATGTACGACCCGGCCGGCGGCAAGGACGCCGACTTCGACGACCTCGACCCGGCCCAGGCGGAAGCGGACCTGAGCCGGCTGCGCGCGGAGTGGCGGCAGGCCGACGAGGCGGTCGCCGACCTGAGCTTCGAGCACACCTTCGACGTCGGCGGCGACGACTTCTCGCTACGCATGACCTATGTGCACATGATCGGCGAATACGCCCGCCACAACGGTCACGCCGACCTGCTCCGCGAAGGCGTCGACGGAGTCACCGGCCGGTAGGCCCGCGCCCGCGGGAGTACCGCCGGTCGAGCGGTCGACCCGCGTTGGGCAGGTGGTGGGCGGACGACCGACGGCATCCGCCCACCACCTCGTGGGGTTGGGCTCAATGGCCGGGAGGGGTCGGCGGTGGGCCCGTCGGGTGAGTCGCCGGCGGGCCACCACTTCGGGGGTGGGTGGCCGGCGGGCCGGTGGGGTGGGTGGCCGGCGGGCCGGTCGGGTGGTCGGTCGGCTTGGCGGGCTTGCCCGGATGGGTGGCCGCGCTGCCGGGCGGGGTTGCCAGCAGTGCCGTGCAGTAGCCCTCGACCTTGTCGCGGCCGCCGGCGGCGGTGATCAGTGCGGTGAACGCCGGGCTGTCGAGGGCCTTGCCGTGCGACCTGCCGGCACCGGCGAGGTACGCGTGGCAGAGACCGACCAGTGCGGTCGGCGGCAGGCTGACGGCGCCGGCCGGCGTGCGGCGGGACGGTGTCGTGGCCGGCCGGCCGGTCGCGTCCACGGTGCCCAGCGGCCGGGCGGTGCCGGGAACCGGGGCGATGCTGGGCCTGGCCGGGTTTCCGGTCGCCGGACCCGGCAGGGTGCCGGAGCCGGCGGCGAGAGCAACCCCGCCGGCAACGGTGACGGCGGCGAGGGCCACCACCTTGCCGGTGGGCAGCCTGGTGAACCAGCTCCTGGTCAGCGATGGTCTCCGCGGTTCCGGGACGGATTGCAGATGAGCAGCCTGGAACGCGGCCAGGGCCAGGGGCCGGCGATCCAGCTCCGCCGGATACGCGGGGGCGGCGGCCGCGGCGAGGTGTTCGCCGAGCCGGCCGGCCGCGCGACGGGCGACCGGGTCGCCGCGCAGCAGCGCGTCGGCGGTGTCCCGGTCGATCCGGCGAGGACTGGGGCGGTTGCTCATCTCATCTCCGTTGGCGCCGCGGGCCGCGGTTTCGTCACTCACGCCTCAGCTCGATCCCGGCGGTCCGCAGCCCGGGGGCCGGCCGCGGCGGCGGAACGGCGGCCGGCCGGTCCAGTTGCCGGGCCAGCCGGCGCAGTCCCCGATGCGCCGCGGTCCGCACCGCGCCGGCGCGCTTGCCCAGCACCTGGCCGGCAGCTTCCGCATCCAACCCGAGGACGACCCGCAGCAGCACCGCCTCCGCCTGGTCCCGGGGCAGCGTGGCGATCAGCGAGATCGCCGCGGCGGTGGACACCGCCTCGGCGGCCTGCTCGGCGGTGTCCTGCCCGTCGGCGAGGTCGTGCAGGGCTTCCAGGCCGAAGGTCTGGGCCGGGCGGCGGGACTGGCGGCGCAGCTGATCCAGCGCCCGGTTGCGGGCCACCGAGGCCGCCCAGGCCCGGAACCCGGCACCCTCACCGCGGTACGAGTGGATGTCCCGGGCGATCTGCAACCAGGCCTCGGACGCCACATCCTCGGCATCCTGGCCGACCATGGCCCACAGGTAGCGCAGCAGCCCCGGCTGGACCGCGGCGTACAGCGCGCAGAACGCGTCGTCGTCACCGCCGGCGGCGGCCCGCACCAGGTCCGACAGGTCCGGCACGTCACCCGGTCCGGCGCCCGCAGAGCTCACCAACACCTCCTCGGACCGGCGGCCGGCTCAGGTCGGCCAGCTCCGGACCGGACATAGCTACGACCAGCCGCGGCGACCACCGGGGCTGCCCTGCGCCCCGGTGGCTACAGCCATCAAGGCGACGGATCCGGACCACACTTATGGCGCTGACGGCCCGATTTCTGTTACAGCCCGGCGAGACCACCGATGGCTACCCCGGCCGGTGACGACAGTGCGCGGCCGCGCAGCGGGCGGGGCTCAGCGGGCGGCGGGGGTGAACCCGGGGCCGTCGCGGATCGCGATCAGCGGCCCGCGTTCGGCCGGGGCCGGCGGATCCTCGGCGGGCAGCATCAGCAGGGTGCCGCCGGCCACCCGCAGCCCGTAGGGGTTGATCGGTGGCACGGCGTGGGGGCCGCAGGTGCTGGCGCAGCCGTCGAAGGTGGCGCTGCCCAGGAGCCGGCCGGCGCCGTCGACGACCTCGAGCCGGACCGAGCCGGGGCCCGGGTTGGTCGCCTGGGTGAGCAGGTAGAGCCGCCGCGCGTCGGCGACGGTCAGCGTCGAGGTCTCGCCGGGGGTGGGCGGCGGGGCGGCCGGCAGGTCGGCGGTGTGCGCCACCCGGCCGGTGCGCGGGTCCAGCGCGAACGCCCGCAGCGCGGGCCGGCCGACCGGGCGGGCCGGGCGGCCGACCGGCTCCAGCAGCACGAACCGGTTGTCGAGCGCGGACACCGGCGGCCCCTGCAGCCAGCTCGCCCGGGCCGTGGTCGGCCGGCGCCACAGCACCCGGCCGTCGCGGAGGTCCACCGCGGCCAGCGTCGTGTCGCCGGCCTTGCCGGTCACCAGCACGCCGGCCACCCCGGCGGCGACCTGAACCCGATCGCCGGCCCGCAGCCCGCCGAGCGCGGTGCGGAACTGCGCGGTCCAAGCGACCGCGCCGGTGTCCCGGCGGACCGCGAGCAGCGGCGAATCCGGGCAGTAGCTGGCGAACAGCAGCAGCTCGCCGGCGGCCCGGACCGAGGCCCGCTGCAGGCACCTGGACGGGTCGGGCAGCCGCCAGCGCAGCCGGCCGGTGCGCGGGTCCACGCCGCGCAGGCCGGCCGGTCCGTCGCCGAGCACGAGCAGTCCGCCCGGCAGGGCGCTCTGCGCCTGACCGGAGATGTCCAGGCTGTCGGAGAGCATCCCGCCGGCGTCCCGATCGCTCCACAGCCGCTGGCCGGTGCGCAGGTCGAACGCGTGCAGGAACTTGGCGCGGCGGTCCACCCGGATCATCAGCACCCCGCTGACCGGGTCGGGGATCGCATCCACGTACGCGTCCGAGTGCTGGTAGGACCAGCGGATCCGGCCGGTGTCCGGGTCGGCCACCGCGACCCGGCGGCCACCCTCACCCGGCCCGATCAGCACCGCGTACCCACCGGCGACGTACACCCGGTCGACGCCCGGCCGGCGCCAGCCGAGCTGCCCCGGGGTGGCCGGCCCGGTGTCACCGCCGCGTGCTGCGGGCTCCGTGCTCGTGCTGTGCCGCACGTACCGGCCGTCGACCAGCCAGCCAGCTCCGGTGCCGGCACCGATCGCGGCGACCAGCACGAGGGCGACCGGCCCGACCAGCCAGCCCAGCCGCGCGGCCGGCCCGCCACGGTCCAGCCACAGCCGCAGCCAGACCAGGCCCCAGCCGACCGCCCCGGCGGCGAGCAGCAGCACCACCGCGGCCAGCGCCGGGGTGGCCCAACCGCGGAGCCGGACCACCGCGGTGAACCCGGCCACGGCCGCGGCGGCATGCAGCCCGCCGGCCCAGGCCGGCGCGGCGGCCCTGGCCGGCGCGGCCGCCCTGGCCGGCGCGGCGGCTACCGCGGCGGCCAGGGCGGTGGCCGCGACCGCGGCGACCAGTGCGGCGATCGTGAGCACGGCCAGCAGCCGGACCCAGCCCAGCCCGGGCACCCGGTCCGGTGCGGCCGGCGGCAGCGTCAGCAGCACCGCCGGGCCGCGCACCGCGACCGCGCCGGAGTCCAGCCAACGGGCGAAGGTCAGACCAGCGACCGCGGTCGAGATCAGCGCGGCGACCGGTGCCAGCACCAGGTCCGCCATCCGCCGGTCGGCGCCGGCAGCCGGCGCCGGGTCCACCCGGACCGGTGTGCTGGGCTGCGACATCCGACTCCTCCCGATCCGCGGCACTCCCCCGGCGCGCCCCCTTCGACCGCCTCGCGCCAACCCTGGTTCCACCCGACCCGGGGCGGTTCCAGCCGGCCGGCGGAGCGGACCCCGGCGTACCCGCCGGGAGCGTCGGCGCACCCGGCCCGCGCCGCATTAAAGCAGACAAGTCGGAAGTTTCCGGCGGTCCGGGTGTCGACGGGGCTGTGGCAGCGGGCGGCAGCACCAGCGTCTACGGGCGGACCGTCCCGCTCACCGGCGGCCACGCCGCCGCGATGCCTCCTCCGCAGTACCTCCAGCCGCAGTCCCCCACCGCTCATTGGCGACTTCGGCGGGTTGTCCGGGTAGCATTCGAACCGTCCCTCTCAGGCGGTATGTGTTCGACTGTCCGGAGGCTGCTCGTGATGGCGCCGCAGGTGTCGCCGGTCGACGTGGTTGCCCTGCCGGGCTACCAGGATCTGGTCGAAGTGGCCCGCGGCGGGGACGGGGTGGTCTACCGGGCCTGGCAGGACGGGCCGGGGCGGCACGTGGCGATCAAGGTGCTGCTGCTGGACGAGCCGGCGGCGGTGCGGCGCTTCAACCGCGAGGTGCGGATCACCATGGCGCTCGGGCGGCAGCACCCGCACATCGTCGGGGTGCTGGACAGCGGCACCACCGCCGGCGGCCAGCCGTACCTGGTGATGGAGTTCTACGACCTCGGCTCGCTGCACGACCAACTGCGGGCGTCCGGCCCGCTGCCGGTGGAGACGGTGGTCGGCGCCGGCCGCGCGGTCGCCGACGCGTTGAGCTTCGCGCACGGCCAGGGGGTGCTGCACGGCGACGTGAAGCCGCAGAACATCCTGGTCCGGCCGACGTCGTACGTGCTCGCCGACTTCGGGCTGGCCCGCCGGGTGGTCGCCGAGCACTCGCCGCCGGACTGGTTCAGCTACCGGCACGCCGCGCCGCAGGTGCTCGACGGCGAGCCGCCGACCGCGGCGGACGACGTCTACTCGCTCGGCTCCACGCTGCACGCGCTGCTCGACGGTCGGCCGCCGTTCGCCGACGACGACCCGGCGGCGGACACCGCGCTGGCCTACCTGCGCCGGGCCCGCACCGGCACGCCGCGCCCGCTGGCCCGGCCGGACATTCCGGCCGGCCTCGCCGCGATCGTGCACCGCTGCCTGGCCCGCAGCCGGGCGGACCGCTACCCGGACGCCGCGGCGGTCCGCGACGCGCTCGGGTCGCTCCCGGCCGGAACCCGGGCGCCGGCGGCCGTGTCGATCCCGGTACCGCGCCCACCGCCGGCCCGGCCGGCCGGCGCGGCGAGCGCCGGGGGCGCCCCGGTGCCGCGCCAACTGCCGGCGGACGTGTCCGGCTTCACCGGCCGCGCCGCCAGCCTGCGGATCCTGGATGGGGCCCGGGCAGGCACCGGGCCGACCGCGCCGGCGCTCGCGGTGATCACCGGGACCGCCGGGGTCGGCAAGACGGCGCTGGCCGTGCACTGGGCGCACCGGATCGCCGACCGGTTCCCGGACGGGCAGCTGTTCGTCAACCTCCGCGGCTACGACCGGGGGCCGGCGGCCGACCCGGCCGACGTGCTGGCCCTGTTCCTGCGCTCGCTGGGCGTCAGCCCGGATCGGGTGCCGGCCGGCCTGGACGAACGGGCGGCGCTCTACCGGACCATGCTCGCCGGCCGGCGGATGCTGGTACTGCTCGACAACGCCGCGAACGCCGGGCAGGTCCGCCCGCTGCTGCCGGCCGGGCCGGACTGCCTGGTGCTGGTGACCGGGCGCGGCGGGCTGGGCGGCCTGGTCGCCGGGCAGGGCGCCGCGCGGCTCCGGCTGGACGTGCTCGGCGCCGACGAGGCCGCCGTCCTGCTGCACCGGCTCCTCGGCCGGCGGACCACCGCCGAGCCGCGGGCGGCCGCCGACATCGCCGCGCTCTGCGGCTTCCTCCCGGTCGCGCTCCGGGTCGCCGCGGCGAACCTGGCCGACAGTCCACATCAGACACTCGCGGGGTACGCGGAGTCGCTGCGGTCCGGCGACCGGCTGGGCCTGCTGGCCGTCGACGGCGACGACGAGGCCGCGATCCGGGCCACGTTCGACCTGTCGTACCAGCGGCTGGACGGCCCGGCCCGGCGGCTGTTCCGGCTGCTCGGCCTGCATCCCGGCCCGGAGGTCGACCCGCGGGCCGCGGCGGCGCTGGCCGGGCTGCCGGCGGCCGACAGCCGGCGGCTGCTCGGCGTGCTGGTCAACGCCGAGCTGATGCAGGAGACCAGGCCCGACCGGTTCGGCTTCCACGACCTGCTGCGCGCCTACGCCGCCGACCGCGCCGCCGCCGAGGACCCGGCGGCGCAGCGGCAGGCCGCGGTGACCCGGCTGCTCGACTGGTACCGGTACGCCGCCAACGTGGCGGTCGACCTGCTCCGGCCGCACCGCGCCGGGCTCCGGCTGGATCTCCCGGTGCCGCCGACCGGCCCGCTCGACCTCGTCGACGCGACCGCCGCGAACGCCTTCCTGGAGACCGAGCTGCCCACCCTGCTGGCCGCCACCCGGCATGCCGCGGCGCGCGGCTGGGACGAGCACGCCTGGCAGCTCCCGCACCTGCTGTGGCCCTGGTTCGAGGTGGGCGGCTACCTCGACGACTGGCTGGCCATGGGCCGGCTCGCGGTGGCCGGCGCCGGCCGGCTCGCCGACCGGCAGGCACAAGCGGAGAGCCGGCGCGGGCTCGCCGCGGTGCACCGCCGGCTGGGACGGCCGGACGAGGCGCTGGAGTACCAGCGGCAGGCCCTCGACCTGCAGCGCGACCGCGGCGATCGGCGCGGCCAGGCGGCGATCCGGAACGACATCGCGATCACCCAGGGCGGCGTCGGCCGGTTGACCGAGGCCGCCGACCAGCTGCGCCAGGCCCTGGAGCTCTACCGGCAGGTCGGCGACGCGCACGGCGAGGCGGCCGTGCTCGGCAACCTGGCCAGCGTCAGCCAGGGCCTCGGCGAGTACCCGGCGGCCCGGGAGCACCTCCGCCGCGGGCTCGAGCTGGCCCGGCAGGCCGGCGACCACCGCACCCAGGCGGCGATGCTCGGCAGCCTCGGCGTGCTGCACCTGGTCCTGGGCGATCACGCCGACGCCGCCGAGCACGCCCGCCAGTCCGTCGAGCTGTACCGGTCGACCCGCGACCGGCTCGGCGAGGCCCGGGGGCTGGCGGTCGGCGGGGTCGCCCTGCAGCGGCTGGGCCGGTACGCCGACGCGGCCCGGGCACACCGGCAGGCGCTGGACCACTTCCGGCAGATCGGCGACCGGCGCGGCGAGGCCGAGGTGCGCGGCAACCTGGCCACCGACCAGCGGCAGATGGGCCGGTACGCCGAGGCGGTGGACGAGTACCAGCGGGCCCTCGTGCTCATCCGCGAGGTCGGCGACCGCGGCACCGAAAGCGAGATCCGCAACGACCTAGGCGTGGCCCTGCGGGCGACCCACGGCCCCGCGGACGCCCTCGGCCAGCACCGCCGGGCGCTGGCCCTGGCCGAGGAGACCAGCAACCGGTACGAGCGGGCCCGCGCGCACGAGGGGATCGCCCGGGCGACACCGGCCGGCGACCCCGAGCACGATCGGCAGCTGCGGCGCGCCCTGGCCCTGTACGCCGAGCTCGGCGTCCCCGAGGCGGGCGAGCTGGCAGCCGAGTTCGATCAGCTCGCCGGCCGCGGACGCTGACAGACTGCCCCCTAGCAGCACTAGCTCGCTGGGGGCGGACGCTGCCTGGCTGAGACCTGGCGTTCCACCACGGCCAGGTCGGCGGCGGTGACCAGGCGTACCTCGGCCGCCCGGCGGCCGACCGCGAACCGCACGTTCTGCACCCGGCGGGCGCTGGGCCGGAACGGGTTGTCGTGCCGGCCGAAGGCGACCAGCGCGATCGTCCGGATCGCGTCGTCCACCCGCTGCGGGGCCTCGAGGTTCCAGGCGTAGCCGTGCCAGCCGAGCACCCGCTCGTAGATCTCCCGGTTGGACGGCGGCCGGGGGTAGTCGTCGGCGCCGGTCAGCCAGGGCTCGGCCAGGGCGAGCGCGACGTACCACTCGCGGTCGCCCGGTGTCAGGCCGGGCGCCGGGCCGGTGGGCGCCGCGTCCCGGTCGGGCTGGGCGGCGGCCCCGTCCGGCCGGGCCGGGTCCGGGGCCGGCGCCGGCTCGGCCGGCCCGGTGGTCGCCACGTCCACCACCAGCAGCAGGTCGACGTAGGTGTCCGGGCCGAGCTGGCGGCCGCGCAGCACCTGCAGGTGGTTCTCGCCCTCGTCGAGCAGCGCCGACATGCCCTCGGTGAGGGTCGCCCGGCGGGCCCCGCCCGGCGCCTCGAACAGGCTCGACAGCTGCGCCTCGCTGCCGCCGCGCCAGCACAGCCGGACCATCTCGGCACCGACGACCAGCTCGCCGAGCAGCCGGGACACGTGCGGCGCGCAGCGGGGCAGGGCCAGCGTGGTCTGCCGCAGTTGGGCCGCCGGGTCGTCGACCGGCACCGCCGCCTGCGGCGCCCGCCCGACCAGCAGGGTCTCCCCCGACCCGAGCACGACCTGGGGCACCCCGGACCCGCGCAGCGCTACCCGCAGCATCTGACCTCCATCGCAAGGCTGCCGCACCAGCGGCCCGGCGTCGAGCCAGCCGCCACTGGCCCCGACCCTGCCAGCGGTCCGGGCCGCGCACCTGGGTCCACGTCACCCGCGCCCAAGCCGCACGCCAGCCATGGCTCGAGAGCCTCGCCGCCAATGCGGACAACCATGCACTCCACTGGACAATGGTCGCTACAGGTGGCATGAACAGACGTTGTCGGCGGGAGGACCACACGGGGGCGGAGGAGAGGACCACGGACGTGTCGAACCAGGGTGAGCGCAGCGGTGCCGCCGGCGAAGCCGGCAGGGACGGCCGCACCGGACGGTCAGGGGTCTCCCGGCGCAGCTTCCTCGCCTGGACCGGCACGACGGGCGCCGCGACCGCCGCGCTGTCGGCGGTGGGCCGGCCGGCCGCAGCGGCCGCGGCGACCACCGCCGCGGAGCCGGCCGGGGCGGGGCGGGCCGGGGCGGGCCGGGCCGGGGTGCCGACGCCGACCTTCGACCCGCTGCGGCCACCCGCCGTGCCGCTCGCGGTCCGCTCGCCCTACCTGAGCAGCTGGCTCGCCGCGGACGCGCTGCCCGGTGCCTGGCCGACGTTCTGGAACGGTCACATCACCGCCATGTCCGGTGTCGCCCGCATCGACGGCGTCGGCTACCGGTTCCTCGGCGACATGTCGCTGCCGAACACTCCCCCGCTGCCGACCATGCGGCAGACCGCTCTGAAGATCACGCCGACCCGCTCCACGTTCGTCCTCGGCCAGGCCGGCGTCGAGCTGACCGTGGAGTTCCTGTCCCCGGTCGAGCCGGGCGACCTGCGCCGGCAGTCGATGCCGCTGTCGTACCTGTCGGCGCGGGCGCGCTCGACGGACGGCCGGGCCCACCAGGTGAGCCTCTACTTCGACATCTCCGGTGAGTGGGCCCACGGCGACAGCAACGCGCGGATCACCTGGGAGCAGACGAGGACCCCGTCCGGCGGCAGCACCCTGCTCAGCCTGACGAGCACCCCGGCCAACCCGGACGTGCTGCAGGAGAACAACGAGAGCGCCGCCTGGGGCACCGTGGTCTGGACCGCGGCGCTCACCTCCGGCGTGACCTACCAGATCGGCCCGGACGCGGTTGTGCGCGCCGCCGCGGTGACCAACGGCGCGCTGGACAACAGCGTCGACACCCAGTTCCGGTCGATCAACGACCGCTGGCCGGTGTTCGCCTTCAACGTCGACCTCGGCCCGGTCAACCGGCGGACCGACGAGGTGGTGCTCAGCATCGGCCACGTCCGCGAGCCGGCGGTCAGCTACCTGAACACCCCGCTGCCGCCGCTGTGGAAGAGCTACTTCGCCAGCTGGCCGGACATGGTCGCGTTCTTCCACGCCGACCGCGCGGCCGCGAGCAGGCGCGCCGACCGGCTGGACGAGCGGGTCACCCGCGACGCCACCAGGGCCGGCGGGCGGCAGTACGCCGCGATCTGCGCGCTGGCCCTGCGCCAGGCCTACGCCGGCACCGAACTGGTCAGCCGCGACGGCGAGCCCTGGGCGTTCCTCAAGGAGATCTCCAGCAACGGCAACATGTCGACCGTCGACGTCATCTACCCGGCCATGCCGGTGTTCGCCTACCTCGACCCCGGCTACCTCGGGCTGCTGCTCGCGCCGCTGCTCGACTACGCCGAGCACGGCGGCTGGCCCAAGATGTTCGCCGAGCACGACCTGGGCACCCACTACCCGCGGGCCACCGGCCACAACGACGGCGTGGAGGAGGACATGCCGGTGGAGGAGTCCGCGAACATGGCGATCATGTCGGCGGCCTACCTGCGCCGCGTCGACCAGGGTGCGGCCCGCCAGTTCGCCACCGCCCACTACCCGATCCTCAAGCAGTGGGCGGACTATCTCGTCGGCACGGCGCTGGACCCGGAGTTCCAGAACCAGACCGACGACTTCACCGGCTTCATCGGGCACAGCGTCAACCTCGCGCTCAAGGGCATCATCGGCATCGGCGCGATGAGCATCGTCGCGGCGGCCGCGGGCAACACCGGCGACGCGACCCACTACCGGTCGGTGGCCAGGGACTATATCGGCCAGTGGGTGGGCAAGGCCCAGGACAGCTCCGGTGCGCACCTGAAGCTCGCCTACGACCAACCCGGCACCTGGAGCCTGAAGTACAACGGCCTCGCCGACGATCTGCTCGGGCTCGGCCTAGTGCCGCGGCGGGTGGCCAGCGCCGAGGCCGCCTGGTACCTGCGCCGGGCCAACACCTACGGCGTGCCGCTCGACGTGCGGCACACGTACACCAAGGACGACTGGGAGATGTGGACGGCCGGCTGGCTCCGCAACGAGCCGGGAATCACCCGGCTGCTGATCGAGAGCCTCTACGAGTTCCTCACCACGTCGGCGTCCAGGGCACCGTTCACCGACTGGCACGAGACCGTGATCAACAGGCAGGTCGGCTTCCAGGCCCGCCCGGTGGTCGGCGGAATGTTCGCGCTCCTGGCCGTGCCCGGCCAGCCCGGCAGTATCGGGAGCTGACCGGCCGGGTCAGCGCTCGGGGGCCAGCCGGCCCCGGACCTCGTCGAAATGCCGGCGGACGGTGTCCGCCACGCCGGAATCGTCGCCGCGGACGAGGGCGGCGACGATCCGGTCGTGCCGCTCGGCCAGTTCGGCGGGGTTCGACCGCGGCACGCCGACCTCCTGCTCGGCGTCGACGTAGGCCTGCCAGAAGATCCGCACCAGGTCCTTGGCCAGCTCGTTGCCGGCGGCCTCGCAGATGATCTCGTGGAAGCGCTGGTCGGCGCGGGCCGCGCGGTGGCCGCCGAGCCCCATCGTGGCGACGCAGCCGCGCAGTTCGGCCAGCACCGGCGCCGGCACCCCGGACCGGGCCAGCCGCAGGGTCAGCCCGATCTCCAGCAGTTCGCGCACGTCGAGCAGGTCCGCCAGCGCCGACCGGGTCCGGGCCCGGAAGCTTAGCCACGGCAGCATCGCGTCGGCGGTGGCCGGCCCGACGAAGGTCCCGTAGCCGTGCCGGACCTCGACGATGCCCAGCGCCTGCAGCGCCTTGAGCGCCTCCCGCAGCGGGCCGCGGCTGGTCCGCAGGTCGGCGGTGAGCTGCGCCTCGGTGGGCAGCGGGCTGCCCGGGGCGAGATCACGGTCGGTGATCAGGGCCACCACAGCCTGCGCGAGTTCGGTGCTGCGGCTGCGCCGTACCCCCGGTGCGCTCGGGGTCTGCTCGGATCGAGCCCTCGTCACGGCTTGCCTCTCCCCGGTTCGGGTCGTACCGTCTCAGCCATCGTAGGATGTAGGACGTCCTACAAGGGAGGCGTCGATGATGACCGCACCTTCAGCCACTCTCCGGGACCTGACCCCCCAGCAGCGGCGGGCGTTCGCCGGCGCCTGGTTCGGCTACCTGCTCGACGGGTTCGACTTCGTCCTGATCACGCTCGTGCTCACCGAGGTCGGCAAGGAGTTCCACCTCAGCCTGCCGGTGTCGGCGACGCTGGTCAGCGCCGCGTTCGTGTCCCGCTGGTTCGGCGGCCTGGCGCTCGGCGCGTTCGGTGACCGGTTCGGCCGGAAGCCGGCGATGGTGGCCTCGATCCTGCTGTTCGCCGGCGGCAGCCTGCTGTGCGGGCTGTCCTGGAACTACTGGTCGCTGTTCGCGTTCCGGGCCGTGGTCGGGCTCGGCATGGCCGGCGAGTACGGGTCGAGCGCCACGTTCGTGATGGAGAGCTGGCCGCGGGCGCTGCGCAACCGGGCCACCGGCATGCTGCTGTCGGCCTACCCGATCGGGACCATCCTGGCCGCCCGCGCGTACGCGGTGATCGTCCCGCACTCCTCGTGGCGCTGGCTGTTCTTCCTCGGTGTCGTCCCGGCGGCGTTCGCGCTGGTGCTGCGGCGCACGCTGCCGGAGGCCGAGGACTGGCGCCGGGACCAGGCCCGGGCCGACCGCTCCGGACCGACCAGCGCCGGGGCGCTGCTCACCGGCGCCCGGGCACCGGTGAACGCGGGTATCGCGGCGGTCCTCGCGGTGTCGCTGGTGCTGATCTTCAGCGGCCACGCCGGGCCCTGGTACCCGGCGCTGATCGCGGTCATCGTGGCCGGCTTCGTCACGTACGCCGCCCAGCTGGCCGGCCGGGGCTGGCCGATGGTGGTCGGGCTGATGGCGGTCGTGTTCGCGGCGTTCCTCGCCTCCTGGCCGATCCAGTCGCTGCTGCCGACGTACCTGAAGACCGAACTGCACTACAACGCCGGGCAGGTCGCGAACGCGCTGACCTGGGCCGGCCTCGGCTACGCGGCCGGGTCCTGCCTGGCCGGCGTGCTCGGGGACCGGTTCGGCACCCGGATCACCTACGTGACCGGGCTGCTGCTCGCGGCGCTGCTGGTGTTCCCGGTCTTCGCGCTCAGCGGCGACAGCAGCATCATCTTCGTCTGGCTGCTGCTGTTCGTGCTGCAGGCCACCGGGCAGGGCAGCTCGGGGCTGCTACCCAAGTTCATCGGCGATCACTACCCGGTCCGCACCCGGGCCGCCGGCCTCGGTTTCACCTACAACGTCGGTGCGCTCGGCGGTGCGGTCGCACCGCTGGCCGGCGCCCGGATCGCCAACTCGCTCGGGCTCGGCGAGGCGCTCGCCCTGCTGGCGTGCACCCTCGCCGTGGTCACGGCCGCGCTGGTAGCGTTCGATGTCCCCCGCCGGCTGGCCACCCTCGCCCGGTACGACATCGACGACGGCCGGCTCGATCCGTCCGAAGTGGACCGTCCACTTGCGACCGACCCGGGCCCGGCGACGGTCGCGGTGCCGACCCGGAAGGCGAACGCATGACCACATCCCCCGGCGGCCCCCTCCGCTCCGCTCCTCGCTCGCTGGGGCTCGCCGCGATGCTCACTGCGGAGGCCGGCTCGTGACGGCGACGACCCCAGTGCTGTCCGGGGTCATCCCGCCGGTTGTCACCCCGCGGCGGCCCGACGGCGACCTGGATCGTGCCTCGCTGGCGCGGCTGTGCCGCGGCATGGTGGACGCGGGCGTCGGCGGGCTGTTCGTCGGCGGCTCCACCGGCGAGGCGGCGCTGCTGGACGACGCGACCCGGCTGGCCGCGCTGGACGTGGCGGTGGAGGCGGCCGCCGGGCGGGTGCCGGTGCTGTTCGGCGTGATCGACACCGGCACCCGGCGGGTGATCGAGCGGGCGCGGCCGGCCCGCGATCACGGCGCCGCCGCGCTGGTGGCCACCGCCCCGTTCTACGTCAGCCCGGACCAGCGGGAGATCCTGGCCCACTTCGCCGAACTGCACCGCCGGCTCGACCTGCCGATCGTCGCCTACGACATCCCGCCGGCAACGCACGTCCGGATCGAGCCGGACACCATGATCGCGCTCGCCCGGTCCGGCGACATCGCCGCCGCCAAGGACTCCAGCGGGGATCTGGCCGGCCTGCGGTGGACCCTGGACCACACCCGCGAGCTGGGGTTCCCGGTCTTCACCGGGTCGGAGACGCTGGTCGACTCGGCCGTCGCGGCCGGTGCCGCCGGGGTGGTGCCCGGGCTGGGCAACGTCGACCCGGCCGGCTTCGTCCGGCTGTACGAGGCGGCTCGGGCCGGCGACACCCGGCAGGCCGCCGACCAGCAGCGCCGGCTGAGCCGGCTGTTCCGCATCATCGCGATCCCCAACCGCGGCCGGATCGGCTTCACCGCCGGAGCGCTCGGCGCGTTCAAGGCGGCCATGGTCCACCTGGGACAGATCGACCACCCCGACACCTGGCCGCCGCTGGGCCCGCTCACCGCGGCCGAGGCGGCGGCGGTGGCCCGGATCGTGGACGCGGAGATGGGCCGTCCGGACGGATAGGCTGCTTTCATGCGGTTCGGACTCTTCGTTCCCCAGGGCTGGCGCCTCGACCTGGCCGGGGTGGCGCCGCGGGACCAGTGGTCGACCATGCTGGCGGTCGCGCGGTGCGCGGACGCCGGGCCGTGGGAATCGGTCTGGGTCTACGACCACTTCCATACCGTGCCGGTGCCGACCGACGAGGCGACGCATGAGGCGTGGACGCTGATGGCCGCGCTGGCCGCCTCGACCGAACGGGTGCGGCTCGGCCAGATGTGCACGTGCATCGGCTACCGCAACCCCGCCTACCTGGCCAAGGTCGCCGCCACCGTCGACGTGATCAGCGGCGGCCGGGCGGAGATGGGCATCGGCGGCGGCTGGTACGAGCACGAGTGGCGCGCCTACGGCTACGGCTTCCCCGGCGTGGGCACCCGGCTCGGCATGCTCGCCGAGGGCGTGCAGATCATGCGGCAGCTCTGGACGACCGGCACCGCGACCCTGGCTGGCACGCACTACCAGGTGGACGGCGCGATCTGCCGGCCGCTGCCGCTGCAAGACGGTGGCGTCCCACTGTGGATCGCCGGCGGGGGCGAGCGGAAGACCCTGCGGATCGCCGCGCAGCACGCCCGGTACACCAACTTCGACGGCACCCCGGACGTCTTCGCCCGCAAGTCCCAGGTGCTGGCCGACCACTGCAAGAACCTCGGCACCGACTACGGCGCGATCGTGCGATCGTCCAACTACAACGTGGTGATCGGCGAGACCGAGTCGGACGTGGCCGACCGGCTCGCGGCGATCCGCGCCCGGTACGAACCGCTGATCTCGCCGGAGCGGCTACAGAACCTGACCGAGGAACTCGCCAGCGGCCCCCTGGTCGGCACTCCCGAACAGATCGTCGAGAAGCTGACGGCGGCCGAGCGACTGGGGATGACCTACGCCATCACCTACTTCCCGCAAGCCGCCTACGACCACACCGACATCGACCTCTTCGCCCGCACGGTGATCCCCGCCCTGACCTGAGAGCGCCACGGGGCGGCTGGCAACTGCCAATCGCGGACTCGTCCGGTACTACCTGCCGCTGGAACAGTCCGGTGATCGTCGGTGGTCAGCGCCCGGCGGCCAGCCGGATGCCCAGTGGAGCGGCTCCACAGTGGATTGGCTCCACAGTCGACTCTCGAACTGACCTGTTGGTAGCGCTGTGGTGATCGGATCTGTACGGCCCGTGCCGGATTCGCCTCCACCATGGCTCGATACAGGATCAGTTTTGCTCCATTTGAACCAGTCCGGAGTGGCGTTCGTAGCAGACCGAGCGGCAGCCGGACGGCGGCCGCCTCCCCCACCGTCGGGGGAGCCGCCAAGACGAACTGGAGGCTCGGGTGAACCACCGCTCAGGCAGGAGGTCCCGGCTGGTCGCGCTGGCCGCGGTCGGCGCTTCGGTTGTCGCCGCGGCCATCGCGGTGGCCGGTGCGAACGCGACCGCCACGCCGGCCCGTACCGCAACGGCTCCGGCGGCCCCCGCCGCGGCGCCCGGGAGGATCGCCGCGCAGGCCGGTGCTGTCGCACTGGCCCAGGCCCTCCAGCAGCGGCTCGGCTCCCGCACCGCCGGCAGCTACCTCGCCGCGGACGGCACCGCCGTGGTGACCGTGACCGACGCCGCGGCCGCCGAGCAGGTCCGCGCCGCCGGCGCGACACCGAAGCTCGTCGCCCGCGGCGTTCGCCAACTGGCCGCGGTGGCCGCCGGGCTGCGCCGGCACCGCGACGCGGTCGGCACCGCCTGGCGCGCCGACCCGGCCAGCGACCAGGTCGTCGTGACCGTCACCCCGCAGGCCGGCGGGCCGCAGCTGACCGCGCTGCTGGCCACCGTGCGGCGGTACGGCGCGGCGGTACGGGTGGAGCGGACCGCGACCGCGTTCCGACCGCTGATCAGCGGCGGCGACGCGATCTTCACCGGCGGCGCGCGCTGCTCGCTCGGCTTCAACGTCCGCGACGCCGACGGCGCCACGTTCTTCCTCACCGCCGGGCACTGCACGAACATCGGCGATACCTGGACCACCACCGACGGCACCCTGATCGGCCAGCGGGCCGCGAGCAGCTTCCCCGGCGACGACTTCGGCGTGGTCAGCTACACCGGCACCGAGCCGGCTGAGGGCACCGTCGGCGACCAGGACATCACCGAGGCCGCGACCCCGACCGTCGGCCAGCAGGCCTGCCGCACCGGCAGCACCACCGGCCTGCACTGCGGCTCGATCCTCGCCCTGGACGCCACGGTCAACTACGCCGAGGGCACGGTCACCGGCCTGATCGAGACCGACATCTGCGCCGAGCCCGGCGACAGCGGCGGCCCACTGTTCGCCGACAGCACCGCGCTCGGCCTGACCTCGGGCGGCAGCGGCGACTGCCGGGTCGGCGGGACCACGTTCTTCCAGCCGGTCACCGAGCCGCTGGAGAGGTTCGGCCTGAGCGTGTTCTGACAGCGCCCACTGGACCCCTGCACCCACTGGACCCCTGCACCCACTGGGGCTGCCGGCCGGCTCACGCCGGCCGGCAGCCCGCTGTGTTGGCTGGGTTGCTCAGAGCGGGTGCTCAGAGCTGGGGTTGCTCAGAGCTGGGGTTGCTCAGAGTGTGCCGGTGAACAGCAGCCGGTTCGGGGAGCCGGTGCCCGCGCCGCTGATCACACTCGGGGTGGCGGCCGCGACCAGCGCGTCCCGCACCGCCGCCGGGCTGGCGGTCGGGTGGGTGGCGAGGTAGAGCGCCGCCGCGCCCGCGACATGCGGGGTGGCCATCGAGGTGCCGCTGATCGTGTTGGTGGCCGTGTTGCTGGTGGCCCACGACGAGGTGATGCTCGAGCCCGGCGCGAAGATGTCCAGGCAGGTGCCGATGTTGGAGAACGAGGACCGGGCGTCGGTCATGGTGGTCGCGCCGACCGTGATCGCCTCGGCGGTCCGCGCCGGCGAGAAGTTGCACGCGTTGGCGTTGCTGTTGCCGGCGGCGATCGCGTACGTCACGCCGGCCGCGACCGAGCGGCGCACCGCGGCGTCCAGGGTGGCGGAGGCGCCGCCGCCCAGGCTCATGTTGGCGACCGCGGGCCGGGCGGTGGACCGGGTGACGAAGTCGATGCCGGCGATGACACCGGCGGTGGTGCCGCTGCCGGCGCAGTTGAGCACCCGCACCGCCACCAGCCGGACGCCCTTGGCCAGCCCGAACGTGGTGCCGCCGACGGTGCCGGAGACGTGCGTGCCGTGGCCGTTGCAGTCCTGGCCGTTCCGCCCGTCACCGACCGCGTCGGTGCCGACCGTCGCCCGCCCGCCGGCGAACTCGTTGTGCGTCGTCCGGATGCCGGTGTCGATGATGAACGCGGTCACGTTGGTGGCGGTGGTGTTGTAGGTGTAGGTGCCGCTCAGCGGCCGGTTCCGCTGGTCGACCCGGTCGATGCCCCAGGTCGCGCCGGTCTGGGTGACGTCGGCGTGCACCACCGAGTCCTGCTCGACGACGGCGACCTGGGGGTCGGCCGCCAGCTGCCGGGCCGCGCTGTCGGTCATCGTGGCGGCAAAGCCCTGCAGCGCCGCGGTGTAGGTGTAGCGCAGCGCGCCGCCGTACCGGCCGGCCAGGCTGCTGGCCGCCTGCCCGACCGCCTGCGCGGACTTGGTCGCCGAACCGCTCTTCAGCACGACGATGTAGCTGCCGGGGATCGCCTCAGCGCCCGCGGCGAGCTGGATCTGCCCGGTCGCGGGGGCGGCCGTGGCTGGGGTGGCGACGGCGAGCGCGCCGGCGAGCGCGGCGGCGCCGAGGGCCGCGACGGCCATTCGACGTTGGCTGGATCGAAGCATCCGGGTCCTCCGGGGAGTCGAGCACGGCGGTGGCCGTGCAGCAGGCTCCGTCCGGCCCGGGACAGCCGAGGATCACCCCGTGTCCGGAGCCGTCGGATTGTGCCTGCCAGGCGGGGATCACCTCGGCCCAAGCGCCGAGATGTCCGAACACTGTCTGGTTCGACCCATAAGGTCAATACTCCGTCAAGGCGACCCCAAGGCTTGACCTGATGAACTAAAGCCCACCATGGGCGATCTGTCAGTACCGCGGGTGGTCTCAGCGTCTGCCACAGCCCAGCCCGTAGGTCGCGACCCTGGCCGGGGGTGGGCCGTCGAGACCAGCAGGGTGGTGTCCGCGGCCCACGGACGTCAGCGGCGCAGCTCCGCCACCGCGTCCAGCCGCCGCAGCTTGTGCGGGTTGCGGATCGCATAGATGCGGGTGATCCGGCCGTCTTCGACCACGAAGGTGACGGCGGTGTTGACTTCGCCGGCCGCGTCGATCCGGGCCGCGACCGCGCCGTTGAGCAGCAGCGTGCCGACCTGCGCGCCGGGCGCGACCCGCGCGAAACCGGCCAGCAGCGCGGCCACCCGGGTGCTGCCCTCGACCGGCTGCCGGGCCGCCGGCGCCAGGCCCCCGCCGTCGGCGACGAGGACGACGTCGGGCGCGAGCACGTCCAGCAGGCCAGGCACGTCGCCGGTGCTGAGCGCGGCCAGGAACCGCTCCACCACCTGCCGCTGCTCGGTGCGGCTGACCTGCATCCGCGGGCGCCGCGCGGCGACGTGCCGGCGGGCCCGGTGCGCGATCTGCCGGACCGCCGCCGCGGACTTGCCCACCGCACCGGCGATCTCCTCGTACGGCACGTCGAACACCTCGTGCAGCACGAAGACCACGCGCTCGGACGGCCCGAGCGTCTCGAGCACGGTGAGCATCGCGATCGAGACGTTCTCGGCGAGCTCGACATCCTCGGTCACGTCCGGGCCGGTCAGCAGCGGCTCGGGCAGCCACTCACCGACGTAGTCCTCGCGCTGCCGGGCCAGCGTGCGCAACCGGTTGAGGGCCTGCCGGGTGACGATCCGGACCAGGTACGCGCGCGGGTCGCGCACCTCCGCCCGGGCGGTACCGCCCCGGGCAGGGTCGCCGGCGTCGGCCCACCGCAGCCAGGTCTCCTGCACCACGTCCTCGGCGTCGGCCGCGGAGCCGAGCATCTCGTAGGCGACCGTGAACAGCAGGCTGCGGTGGGTGACGAACGGGTCGTCGCTCACGCCGGTGAGCGTACGGCCAGCGGCTTCAGGTCACAGGCGGCCGAGAACTCCTGCGACGTGATGCCGAGCGCGGTGTTGCTGCGGGTGTAGAGGTTCGCCAGCGCGATGACGGCGGTGAGCTCCACCAGCGCGGCCGGGCCGAGCACCGCCAGCAGCCGGGCCGACAGCTCGTCGGTGACCGTCGGCGGGGTGTGCGTCATCGCCTCGGCGTACTCCATCACGTCGCGCTCCAGCGGCGTGAAGACACCCGACTCGCGCCACCGTGGCACCTCCCGCGCCTTGGCCAGGTCCAGGCCCTCGTTGTGGGCCTGGAAGTAGCCCAGGTCCAGGCAGAAACTGCAGCCGACCAGGCTGGCCACCGCCATGTGGGCGAACGACTTCAGGCTCTCGTCGCACTGGTCCCACTTCTGCGCCTTGCGGCCGATGCTGAAGCTGAAGTTCAGCACCTTCCGGTTGTGCCACGCCACCTCGACCGGCTCGGCCACGTCGCCGAGCATCTTGCGGGACATCCGCTTGACCAGCGCGCCGTAGACGCCGGTCAGCTCGGCCTTCGGGATCCG
Organism: uncultured Actinomycetota bacterium; assembly: GCA_963714145.1. GTDB lineage: Bacteria > Actinomycetota > Actinomycetes > Mycobacteriales > CADCTP01 > JBBWZH01. The sequence continues at coordinate 4,189,698 of OY970235.1, forward strand.
GGTGTTGCTGGCCATGTCTCCTCCAGGGGGTTTCCTCGGTTTCGACATGCAGACACCGGCCGGGACCCGGGTGTGACACCTCCGGCGGCGGGCGGTGCGCGATTCCTTTCGGGGCCGGGCGAGGTCTGCATGGCATGGACGTGATCAAGGAGATGTACCGGCGGTGGGCCCGGGGCGAGGGGTTGGACGACGACTCCTGGGGCGACGTGACGGTGGAGCCGGGCGGGGTCGACTACCTCGAGGTGACGGCCGGCGGGGTGCCCGCGATGTGGCTCCAGCCGCACGGGGCGGCGCCGGGCCCGGTGATCGTGGCCTTCCACGGTGGTGGCTTCGTCGGCGGTTCGCTGTACACGCACCGCAAGCTGTACGGACACCTGGCGAAGGCGGCCGGGGTGCGGGCGCTGCTCGTGCACTACCGGCTCGCCCCGGAGTTCGGCTATCCCGCGCAGATCGAGGACGCGGTCGCGGCGTACCGGTGGGTGGTGGGCCAGGGTCTGACCGCCGCGCTGGCCGGTGACTCGTCCGGCGGCGGGCTCTGCGTCCAGGCGGCGCTGCGGATCCGGGACCTGGGCCTGCCGGAACCGGCCGCGCTGCTGCTCATGTCGGCGTGGGTGGACATGGAGCTGGCCGGTTCCAGCTTCGAGTCCAATGCGGACACCGACGTGTTCTTTACCCGGGAGACTGGTGCGGGGCCTGGTCTCGGCGTACCTGCAGAACGCCGCGAGCCCGAAGGATCCGCTGGTCAACGCGCTGCACGCCGATCTGACCGGGCTGCCGGCGATGTTCCTGCAGGTGGGCGCGGACGAGTCTGGCCTGGATGACAGCACCAGGCTGGCCGAGCAGGCGCGGGCGGCCGGGGTGGAGGTGCGCCTGGACGTGTTCTCCGGTCAACTGCACACATTCCAGATGGCCGCCGGGCGGACACCCGAGGCCGACGACGCGATCCGGAGGTTCGCCGCGTGGCTGCGACCGAAACTGGGCCGCTGACCGACCGGTTCGAGCGGGAACGGCGTGGCCTGCTCGCGCACTGCTACCGGATGCTCGGGGGGTGGGATGACGCGGAGGACGCCGTCCAGGAGACGTACCTGCGGGCCTGGCGCGGGTGGGCCAGCTTTGAGCACCGGTCGTCGGTACGCGTGTGGCTCTACCGGATCGCCACGAACGCCTGCCTGACCGCGATCGACGGACGCAACCGCCGGGCGCTGCCGTCCGGCCTGGGTCCACCCAGCGCCGACCCGGACGGGGAGCCGGACATCGCCGGCGCCGGGACCTGGATCCAGCCGATCCCCACGTCGCTGGTCACCGCGGACCCGGCGACCGTCGTCCTGGGCCGCGAGCGGGTGCGGCTCGCGCTGATCGCCGGACTGCAGTACCTGCCCGCGAACCAGCGGGCGGTGCTGCTGCTGCGCGACGTGCTCGCGTTCCCGGCCGCCGAGGTGGCCCAGATGCTCGACACCACCGTCGCGGCGGTGAAGAGCTCACTGCAACGTGCCCGGCGCCGGCTTGACGAGGTGTCGCCGGCGCAGGACGACATGACGGAGCCGACCGAGCCGCGAGCCCGCGAGTTGCTCGACCGCTACATGGCGGCCTGGGAACGGTCGGACCTGGCGGCGTTCGAGCGGACGCTGCGCGCGGACGCGATCCTGGAAGGCGTGCCGTCCCGAACCTGGTTCGCCGGCAAGCGGACCTGTCTCGCGTTCGCCGGGCGATTCCTGGGCCAGCCGGGAGCGTGGCGGATGCGGCCCGGCACCGCCAACGGCCAGCCGGCCGCGTTGTCGTGGTTCCACGGCGAGCCGTTCGGCGTCGCGGTCCTGACACCGGCCGCGGACGGTATCGCCCGCATCACCCTGTTCAGCGATCCGGGCCTGGTCGCCCGCTTCACGGCCGGTCCGGCCGCGGCCCCGATGGCGCGCTGAGCGGCGCCGGAATAGCGGCGCGGCGGAGGGAGGTTGCCGGTGGCGTGAGCTTCGACATGCATGCGCTGTTGGCGGAGTCCCGCATCGGGGTGCTGGCGACGATGAAGTCCGACGGGCGGCCGCAACTGTCGCCCGTCATGCCGTACTACGACCGGCCGGCCGGCGTCATCTACGTGTCCACCGCCGAAGGGCTGGCCAAGACCGCGAACATCCGCCGCGACCCTCGCACCTCGCTGCAGGTCACCAGCGCGGACGGCCGGTCCTGGGCGACCGCCGAGGGCAACGCGACGCTGATCGGGCCGGGCTCGGATCCGGACGGTCCGGCCGTGCAGGCGCTCGTGGACTACTACCGCGGCGCGGCCGGCGAACATCCGGACTGGGCCGAGTACCGCGCGGTCATGGTGGCCGCCAGGCGGGTACTGATCACGATGACGGTGCACAAGGTCTACGGCGCCAGGATCTCCTAGCGGGCCTGCCGCGGAACGCACGAGCGCTTCCGCTCGCGGGTGGCAGCCGGACGGGGTAGACAGGTTCCGACCGTTCGTCCCGATCCCGAGGTGGTGTCTTGGCTCCGCTGTCACGGCGTGACGACGTTGGCTGTCAGCCGCCCGCTGGTCGGCTACGGGCCGTCGGTTGCGGCTTGCGTCCGATCCAGGGGCACCGATCCCGAGGTGGTGTCTTGGCTCCGCTGTCACGGCGTGACGATGTTGGCTGTGGGCACCGAACCCGAGGTGATGGTCTTGGCTCCGCTGTCACGGCGTGACCTGCTGCGTTCCGGCGCGCTGGGTAGTTTGGGCATCGTCATCTCCGGCAGCCTCGGCCCGATCGCCGGGCCCGCTGAGGCGTACGCCGGTGGCTGCCCGCCGGCCGGCTACGGCCCGCTGGTCGCCGACCCGGCCGGGCTGCTCGCGCTGCCCGCCGGGTTCTCGTACCGGGTGGTCGCGGAGGAGGGGGTGACGCTGCTGGAGACCGGCCAGCCGACCCCCAGCGACGCCGACGGCACCGCCTGCTTCGCCCACCGGGACGGGTTCGTGCTGGTCAACAACCACGAGATCGGCAACACCGAGCCGTTCGGGGTGCCGGCCCTGCCGGGCCTCGGCTACGACCCGGGCGCGCGCGGCGGCACCACGAACATCGTGGTCGACCGGCACGGCAGCCGGGTCGGCGAGTATGTCAGCCTGGCCGGCACGCACAACAACTGCGCGGGTGGTCACACCCCTTGGGGTTCGTGGCTGACCTGCGAGGAGACCGAGCAGCGCGCCGGCGGGGGGTTCCAGCACGACCACGGGTACGTGTTCGAGGTGCACCCGTTCGACCGGGCGGCGAACCTGCACCCGGTGCCGCTGAAGTTCCTGGGCCGGTACGCGCACGAGGCGGTGGCGGTCGACCCGGACAGCTCGACGATCTACCTGACCGAGGACGCGACCGCCCCGCACGGGCTGTTCTACCGGTGGACCCCGCCGCGGCACTTCCGCGGCGGCAAGGGCCGGCTGCGTGCCCTGGCGGTCAGCGCCGGCGGCGACACGGCCGGGCGGCTGCAGGCGATGAGCTGCACCGAGCGCGGTACCCGCATCGCCGACCTGTCGCAGGCGACCCGGCCGGGCACCCGCTACCAGGTCAGCTGGGTGGACGTGCCGGACCGCGACGCCGGCACCGTCTCGGTGCGCTCCCAGTTCACGGACGACCAGGTGACCCGCAGCCGCAAGCTCGAGGGCGCCTACTGGCAGGACGGCGGCGCCTACTTCGTCGCCAGCTTCGCCCGGGCCAGCGACGGCAGCGTCAACGAGCACGACGGGCAGGTCTGGCGCTACGACCCGCACACCCGGACCATCACCCTGAAAACAATCTTCGGCGTGAATCCGGACCCGACCCGGGACACCGACTACGACGGGCCGGACAACATCGCGCTGTCCCCGTTCGGCGGCGTGATCCTGGCCGAGGACGGCGAGGGCATCAACCACCTGGTCAGCGTCACCGACCGGGGCATGCCCTTCGCGCTGGCCCGCAACGACCTCAACGACAGCGAGTTCACCGGCCCGACCTTCAGCCCGGACGGGCGCATCCTGTTCGCCAACATCCAGACCCCGGGCCACGTCTACGCCATCACCGGCCCCTGGAACCGCCCCCGACGCTGACCCGCCAACGCCCCACACCCCCGGCCAGGGGTGTGGGGCGCGGCGAGCGCAGGATCAGCTGGCCACGGCGACCTCGATACCGACCAGGTTCCAGCGGTCGTTGGCGCGCAGGCCGGCCTGGAAGGTAATGCCGGTCCCGGCGGCGGGCACCAGGTCGGTGACCCGCTGGGCCCAGGCGGTGTCGCCCACCCGGGTGTCGACGAAGAGGTGGACGAACTCCTGCCCGGCCGGCAGCGTCGGCGTCACCGCCTGGCTCCAGTCGTGCCCGACCGCCAGCAGCAGGCTGTTCGGGCTGGTCGTGGTCAGGCCCGCGGCCGCGTTGCCGCGGCCGGATCCGCGCGCGACGGCTCCGATGGTCGGCCTGGCCCCGGTCAGCGCGACGACGGTGATCGAGCCGTCGAACCCGCTCTGCGACAGGGACGCCGCGATCGTGACCCCGGCCAGCGGCGCGGTCGCGACCGCGGTCCACACTTCGGCGTTTCCGGCCTGCGCGGTCGCGCTGACCGCCCGCTGCCAGGTCAGGCCGCCCCCGGAGACCGAGCGGACCTGCTGGACGCTCCCCAGTGGACCGTCCGCCGAGATGAGCACCGCGATCAGCTCGTTCGGCCCGGCGGTGGTCAGCGGCGGCGCGGTCAGGGTCGGGGTGCGGCCGGTGTCGGCGGAGACCGTGGTGTCGATCGCCAGCGGCGGCCGCGGCCTGGTCACCGTCACGGTCGCGGTGCTGACCCCGGTCTTGCCGCTGGTGTCGGTCACCGTCAGCGTCACGGTGCCGGTCAGCGGCGCGGTGTAGGTGTGGCTCACCGTCGGCGCGCTGGTCGTCTGTGCGGCGCTGCCGTCGCCGAAGTCCCAGGTGTAGGAGGCGATGTCGGCCGGTGCCGACGCCGCCGAGCCGGACCCGTCGAAGTCGACCGGGGTGCCGACCAGCCCGGTGTAGGGCCCGCCGGCGTTCGCGGTCGGTGCCAGCGCCAGCTCGGTGACCGCGGCCAGCACCGCCGGCCCGGCCTGCCCGGGGTTGGCGGTGGCGTCGAACGTCAGGCCGCCGGTCGCGGTGGCGAGCTGGGTGGCGAACGCGTGCGCGCTGGTGTCCGGGCCGACCAGGATCGCGAACACCACGGCCGGGTCGACGGCCGCGGCGTCCGTGGTGACCCGGGCGAGGGTGAACCCGGAATGCGCCTCCGGGTCGTGACCGGGCGCATCGCCCATCTGGATGATCGCCTTCTTCACCCCGTCCCGCCACGGGAAGCCGATGGCCTGCTCGACGCCGGAGTAGACGTCCTCGGGAATGTCGCAGCCGCCGCCGACCGCGCCCGGCAGCGTGCCGATCGCCGCCTGGATATCGGCTTTCACGTCGGAGAACGCCAGATCGGTGCGGGCCGCGTACGCGTCCGGCGGGCAACCCGGCACGACCGCCGGGTCGGAGTCGACGTCCTTGTAGTCGACCAGCCCGATCCGGTAGTCCACGCCGTCACCGGCCAGCGAGTCGACCACGCTGGACGCGGAGGCGACCACCGAGGCGATGTACGGCGCCATCGAGCCGGTCGTGTCGATGGCGAACACGATGTCGACGTGGTTGACGGCCATCGAGATCGCGCAGCTCTTGTACGGCCCGGTGGTGGGCACCTTCGTGCCGGTGCCCTTCACCACCACCTTCAGCGTCGGCGGCAGCTTGCCGGCCTTGTCCTTGCCGCCGAGGATCTTCGTCTTCCAGTCCGCCGCCGCGGGCGTGTAGTTGGTGGCCGCCTGGACCGGCGACTCGAAGATCAGCTTGTCCCAGTTGGGGCTCCAGAACTGGACGGTGAAGCTGTCCAGCCGGTTGGACACCCCGGCGCCGTTGGCTTTCCACTCGAACTTCTGCGGGGTGTCCGCCTTCGCCTTGAACCCGTCCGCCGGTGCGGTCAGCTCCGGCGAGACCGTCTGCTTGGTGTACACGCAGGCGAAGTCGTTGCTGTGCGCGACCTCGGCCCGCGCCGGCGCGCCGGTGTCGTCGAACAGCGCCGCCTTGCCGGACTTGAGCAGCGCCGGCGTGGCGGCCGACAGCGTGGTCGCGGCCGCGGTCTTCAGCCCCGAGATGATCGTCGTGTCCGGCACCGCCAGCGCGCCGTCCTTGTAGGTGTGCCAGAGCACGTCGGCCACCGACATCTCGTTGTCCTCGCCGACACCGACCTTCGTCTGCAGGTCGACGCTGATCGCCGCGTCCTCGGTGTCGTCGTAGCGGGTGTCGCCGACGTTCGGGATGTGCAGGTCCGCGGTCTTGAGCGCGTCCTCGGCCACGATGGCGAACCAGCTGGCGAACCCCTCGCTCCAGGCCAGCCGGATGCCCTGGTCCTTGGTCAGCCGCTCGCCGAGGTTCTCGTCCAACCCGTGCCCGCCGCCGGGCGAGTCCTTGATGTTGAACTCGCCGCCGACGAAGTGGCCGTACTCGTGCAGGATCACGTCCCAGTCGAACCGGTCGCCCTGCAGGATCCGCGCGCTCTTCGTGGCGCCGGTGAAGTTGGTGCCACCGGCGTCGGGGAACGTCACGGTCAGCGCGCCGAGGGTGGCGCCCCCGTTGATCCGCCGGGTGTACTGCACCGCGGTCGTCAGCGCGTCCGCCACTCCGAACGCGGTGTTGTTGTCGTCGGTCTTGTTCGCGGTCAGGTCGACGGCGAGCGCCACCCCGGCCGCCTCGGTGACCGCCGAGTCCAGGTGCTGCACCTGGGCCGGGACCGCCGGTGCCGGCGGCGCCGCCGGCACCGCCTTGGACTGGACGACGAACGCGCTGCCCTGGGTGTTGGCCCGGACGAACAGCCGGCGCGGCGTCGTGCCGTCCACCCGGAACGTCGACGCCTTCAGCGCGTACTTGCCGTCGCCGTCGGTCGTGATGACGTCCTGGACGGTGCCGTCGGCGGTCCCGTCGCTGTCCCGCAGCTCGACCTGGATGGTCCGGGCGGCGTGCGTGCCGCCGCCGCTGTCGGTGTACTTGATCGTGCCGGTCACCGGCGTGTCCGCCGGCACCGCCCGCGGCGTGGCGGCGGGGCGCCGGGTGATCCGCTGGGTGGCGCCGCCGCCGAGCAGCGCGACCCGCCGCTGCGCGTACACCGGCCGGCCGAGCGTGGCCGACTCGAAGCCCAGCGCGGCCACCTTTGCTTCCAACGACCCGTTGGCCGACAGCGCGACCCGGCCGGCGCCCGTCGCGAGGTGCAGGTCCGCGGCGGTGACCACCGCCCGGCCGGCGCCGTCCTGCCCACGGACGGTGGCGTGCACGACGCCGACGCCGGCCGCCGACGCGGTCAACGCCACCGGGATGTCGCGGGTGGCGCCGGCGGCGAGCGCGCCGACCGGTACCTGCCGGCGCGGCACCGACACCGGGCCCCCGGCCGACAGCTGCACCTGGACGCCGTGCAGCGCCTGCTCGGCGGTGACGCCCACGACGGCCCGCAGCGGCGACCCGATCCGGGCACCGCTGGCCGGAGCGACCCAGCGGATGCGCGCACCTGCCGACGACCCGTTCGCGGCTACCTTGCCGCTCGGGGCTGCCCTGCCGACCGGGGAAGCCTTGGCGCTCGGGGCCGGCTTGGCGTTCGCGGCCACCTTGCCGTTCGGGGCCGTCTTGGCGTTCGGGGCCACCCCGCCGTTCGGGGCCGGCTTGGCGTTCGGGGCCGGCTTGGCGTTCGGGGCCGGCTTGGCGGCCGGGGCCGACGGCTTCTGGTCGGCCCACCCCGGCGGCGCGCCGGCCACCGCCAGTGCGAGGCAGCCGACCGCGACGGCGACCCGCCGCAACAACTTATGAGACATCTTTCCCCCAGCTCCGAATCAGACTCGGACGACGACACGGGGCCATAGGCCCTCAACTAGTCGCCACGGGGGCCGCGACAGATCACTCGACGACCCATCGAAATCCGCCCGGCCGGACAGCTCACGGAGCGGGATGGAGCGGGCTCAGGCGTCGATGATGATGGGCAGGATGATCGGATTGCGCCGGTAGGTGGTGTTGACCCATCTGCTCACGGTCCGCCGGATGATCTGTTCCAGTTGGTGGATCTCGCCGATGCCCTCGCCGGCGGCCTTGCCGAGAGCCTTGTCGATCAGCGGCACGACCTGCTCGAACGTGCTGGCGTCGTGGACGAATCCGCGGGCGAGGAAGTCGGGTGGTTCGGTGAGCGCCCCGGTGTCAGCGTCGACGATCAGCACGACGGCGAGGAAGCCCTCCTCGGCCAGGGTGCGCCGGTCGTCGAGCGAGGTTTCGGTCGCGCCGCCGACGGTCATGGCGTCGACGTAGACGTTGCCGGCGGGCACCTTTCCGGTGATCCGGGCCCGGCCGTCGAGGAGGTCGACGACCACCCCGTCCTCGGCGATGACGACCCGGTCGGCGGGGATGCCGGTCCGGGTGGCGATCGCGGCGTTCGCGACCAGGTGTCGCCACTCGCCGTGCACGGGCATGACGTTGCGGGGCCGGACGATGTTGTAGCAGTAGGCGAGCTCGCCGGCGCTGGCGTGGCCGGAGACGTGCACCTTGGCGGTGCCCTTGTGCACGACCTTCGCGCCCCAGCGGGTGAGCGCGTTGATGACCCGGTAGATCGCGTTCTCGTTGCCAGGAATGAGCGAGCTGGCGAGCAGCACGGTGTCGCCGGGGTCGATGTGGATCATGTGGTCGCGGTTGGCCATCCGCGACAGTGCGGCCAGCGGCTCGCCCTGGGATCCGGTGCACACCAGGGTGATCTGCTCGGGCGGGAGCTTCTCGAGTGTCTTGAGGTCCACCACCAGTCCGGCCGGGATGGTCAGGTAGCCGAGGTCGCGGGCCAGGCCCATGTTGCGGACCATCGACCGGCCGACGAAGGCGACCTTCCGGCCGTGTCCGGCGGCGGCGTCGAGGATCTGCTGGATCCGGTGGACGTGGCTGGCGAAGCTGGACACGACGACCCGCCGCGGCGCGGTGCGGAACACTTCCTCGATCGCGGGGGCGAGATCGCGCTCTCCGGTGGTGAAACCGGGTACCTCGGCATTGGTCGAGTCGACCAGGAACAGGTCCACCCCTTCTTCGCCGAGGCGGGCGAAGGCGCGCAGGTCGGTGATCCGGTCGTCGAGCGGGAACTGGTCCATCTTGAAGTCGCCGGTGTGCAGCACCAGCCCGGCGCGGGTCCGGATCGCGACGGCGAGGCCGTCCGGTATCGAGTGGTTGACCGCGACGAACTCGCAGTCGAACGGCCCGAACCGCACCCGTCGGCCTTCGGCGACCTGCACCAGCTTGGGCGTGATGCGGTGCTCGGTGAGCTTCGCCGCGACGAATGCCAGGGTGAGCTTCGAACCGACGAGCGGGATGTCGGCGCGTTCCCGGAGCAGGTACGGCACCCCGCCGATGTGGTCCTCGTGCCCGTGGGTGAGCACGATCGCCTCGATCCGGTCGAGGCGGCCCCGCAGCCAGGTGAAGTCGGGCAGGATCACGTCCACCCCGGGCTGGGTCTCCTCCGGGAACAGGACACCGCAGTCGACGACGAGCAGCCGCCCGGCGTGCTCGAAGACGGTCATGTTCCGGCCGATCTCCCCGAGCCCACCGAGGGCGACGACGCGCAGCCCGCCCGCGGGAAGCCGCGGCGGCGGCCCCAGCTCCGGATGAGGGTGACTCACACGATCAACTCCCGTCAGCCGGCAGTAGCCGGCAAAGGCCCGAACCGGGTACGCCCGAACCAGGTACATCCGAACCAGGTGCGCCTGACCAGGTACGTCCGAACCAGGTGGGCCCGAACCAGGTGGGCCCGAACCAGGAACCTAGCGGTCCAGGGCGCTCCAGGCGCGGCAGGCACACAGCGAAACCTCCCGGCGGCTAAGCGTAGGTCGCCCCCGGTCGGACGGTGCAGCCGGCTCCGCGCGCCGGCTGTGGAGCCCCTCGGGATCCCGCTGCGGGTGCGATCAGAGCTGGTCTTGACGGCGGTTCAGGCCGGCGTTACCTTCCCGTGTAATCGTTTACGAGAACGATTACAGAGACTCTTTCCGGAGCGTCATGAGCCCGAGACCGCGTGCCACCGTGGCGCTCGTCGCCGAGCGCGCGAACGTGTCGGTCGCGTCGGTGTCCCGGGTGCTGAACGGTCAGCCGGCCAGCCCGGAGCTGGCCGCGCGGGTCCGGCAGGCGGCCCGCGAGCTGGGCTACGTGCCGGATGCGGCGGCCCGGTCGCTGAAGGTGCGGCGCACCGAGCAGCTCGCCCTCGCCGTCGCCGACGTGGGGAACCCGGTCTACGTCTCGATGATGCGCGCCGTGGAGACCGTGGTGAAGGCGGCCAACTACCGGCTGCTGCTGTCGTCGGTCGGGTCCGACCCGGACGACGAGGTGGCGCTGCTCGCCAGCCTGGCGCACGGCTACGCCGACGGCCTCATCCTGAGCCCGCTGCGGGTCACCCCGGCGCTGTTGGACGGCCTGGCGGCGGCCGTGGTGCCGGTCGTGGTGGTGGGCACCCTGCCGCGCGGTGTCCCGGTGGACAACGTCCGGGTGAACTCCGGCCGCGGCGTCGGTCTGGTCGTCCGGCACCTCGCCGAGACCGGCCGCGGGTCGATCGGGCTGCTGAACGGCCCGGTCGACACGGTGCCCGGCGCGGCCCGGCAGCGCGGGTTCGAGCGGGCGATGCGCGAGCTGGGCCGGCCGGCCCCGCCGGAGCTCCAGGTGGCGGCCGCCGACTTCACCTTCGCCGCCGGGCGGGAGGCGGCCGGCCGGTTGCTGGCCGCGGCCAGGCCGGACGCCCTGGTCTGCGCGAACGACCTGCTCGCCGTCGGCGCCGTCACCGCGTTGACCGAACGTGGCCTGGCCGTCCCGGACGACGTCGCGGTGTCCGGAATGGACGGTACGGAGCTGGCCGAGCTGTACGTGCCGCCGCTGACAACGGTCGACCTGGGGGCGTCCGATCGCGGCCGGATCGCCGCCGAACTGCTACTCGACCGGATCCGCCGGCCGGACGTGGAGCCGCGCCGGGTGACCGTCGCACCACGGCTGATCATCCGCGCCTCGACCCTGCCAGCTGGCGGGAAACAGTGAGCGGGGCGGAGCGCAGCGGCGTCTGGACTGAGGCAACGCGCCGACGAAGTCGCTGCGCGGGGCCGAGGGAAGACGCCGCGTCTGGCGCGCAGCGCCGCGAACGGGGAAACATTGAGCGGGCTCGCTGAGGTCACGCGGCCGGCGGCGGGGCCGGGCCGCGGAGCCGGGAAGCGCCGCGGCCGCCGGCCGGTGCGCGGCGGTCGGGAGGCCTGGCTGCTGGTGTTGCCGGCGCTGCTGCCGATCCTGCTGTTCAGCGCGATACCGCTGGTCCGCGGGCTGACTCTGGCCTTCACCGACTCCCGGGCCGGGTTCAACGTGCCGACCCACTTCGTCGGGGTGGACAACTTCAGCCGGCTGCTCGACAACACCCTGTTCTGGAGCTCGTTCCGGATCGGGCTGATCTGGGCCTTCTCGGTGACCGCGCTGCAGTTCGTCCTCGGGCTGGGGCTCGCCCTGCTGCTCAACCAGCCGCTGCGGCTGCGCTGGCTGGCCCGGACGCTGTCGCTGGTGCCGTGGGCCATGCCGCCGGTGATCGTGGCGATCATGTGGCGGATCATGCTCGATCCCAGCGTGGGCCCGATCAGCACGACGCTGCAGCGCCTCGGCCTGACCGACTCCCCGACGAACTGGCTGGGCGACTTCTCCACCGCGCTGCCGGCCGTGATCGTGGTGGGCGTCTGGGCCGGCATGCCGCAGACCACCATCACGCTGCTGGCCGGGCTGCAGGCGGTGCCGGAGTCGCTGCACGAGGCGGCCGCGCTGGACGGCGCCGGCAGCTGGCAACGCTTCCGGCACGTCACCTGGCCCGCGCTGCGCACGGTCGTCGCCGCGATCACGTCGCTCGACTTCATCTGGAACTTCAACTCCTTCGGCCTGGTGTACGTGCTGACCGCCGGCGGCCCGGGCGGCAAGACGATGCTGCCGATGCTGTTCGCCTACAACGAGGCGTTCCGGTACGGCGAATTCGGCTACGCCGCGGCGATGGGGGACGTGATGGTGGTGCTGATCGTCGCGCTGCTGCTGTTCTACCTCCGCTCCCGGCTCCGGTCCGCGACGTGACCAGGTATCCCGGCGACGCCCTCCGCGCGGCACCGACGCCGGCGGCCGGGCCATGACCGCGGGAGCTCGTCGCCGCCGGCTGGTGCGGTTACCCCAGTACGGCGCGCTGGTGCTGTACATGCTGTTCCTGGCGTTCCCGCTGCTGTGGATGCTGTCCACCTCGCTGAAGTCCAGCAGCGAGCTGGTCTCGGTCACCCCGAGCCTGCTGCCGAGCAGTCCAAAGTGGTCGAACTACAGCACGGTGCTGCGGGAGCAGGGGCTGACCCGGTCGGCCTGGAACAGCCTGCGGGTGTCGCTGGCCAGCACGGTGCTGGTCATCCTGGTCGGGCTGCCCGCGGCGTACGCGCTGGCCCGGTTCCGCTCCCGGCTGCGCACCGCCGCGCTCGGCTGGATCCTGGTCAGCCAGGTCTTCCCGCTCATCCTCGTGGTCATCCCGCTGTTCCTGATCCTCAAGCAACTGCACCTGTTCAACACGCTGCCCGGCCTGGTGGTCGTGTACCTGGTCTGGTCGCTGCCGTTCGCGCTGTGGATGCTGCAGGGCTACGTGGCCTCGGTGCCGGTGGAGCTGGAGGAGGCCGCGGCCATCGACGGCGCCGGGCGGCTGCGCACACTGTCCAATGTGGTCCTGCCGCTGTTGCTGCCCGGGCTGGTGGCGACCGCGATGTTCACGTTCATCTCCGCGTGGAACGAGTTCTTCTTCGCCCTGGTGCTGATCCAGAGCCCGGAGCGAGCCACGCTGCCGCTCACCCTGGCCCGGTTCCTCGGTGCCGAGGGGCAGGTCCAGCTCGGCCCGCTGGCGGCCGGTTCGCTGCTGGCCACGGTGCCCAGCCTGGTGTTCTTCGCGTTCCTGCAGCGCCGGCTCACCTCCGGGCTGCTCGCGGGCGCGGTCAAAGGCTGACTGTGGGCTCCGGCGGCCAACCATGGCCCGCCGGCCCACCGATCGAAGGAGTTCGGAGGATGAAGACACGAAAGTTCGCCGCGGCGGCGGCGCTCGCCGTGGCCGCGACGGCGCTGTCGGCCTGCGGGTCCAGCGACTCCGGCGACGCGAACGGCACGATCACGCTGAAGTTCCAGAGCCTGGCGTTCCAGCAGCCGACAGTGGCCGCGTCCAAGAAGATCGTGGCCGACTGGAACGCGGCCCACCCCAAGGTGCAGGTGCAGTACATCCAGGGCAGCTGGGACTCGGTGCACGACCAACTGGTGACGCAGTTCCAGGGCGGCAGCGCCCCGGACATCATCCACGACGAGTCGGCCGACATCGCCGGCTTCGCCAAGCAGGGCTTCCTCGCCGACCTCACTCCGCAGATCTCCAGCCAGGTGAAGTCGAGCATCCCGGACGGTGTCTGGCAGACGGTGTCCGGCGACGGCAAGATCTACGCCGGGCCGACGCTGCTGCAGTCCTATGTGGTCTTCGTCAACACCGACCTGCTCCAGCAGGCCGGGGTGGCCCTGCCGAGCGGCCCCACGCTGAGCTGGGACGCGTTCCAGACGATGGCGAAGCAGCTGACCAAGCCGAAGCAGTACGGGCTGGGCTGGGGACTCAAGTCGCCCACCGCGACCGTGCTGAACCTGGGCCTGAACTTCGACGGCAAGTTCTTCTACACCGAGGGCGACAAGACCACGGTGAAGGTGGACGCCGGCGAGCAGGAGGTGCCGCGGCGGATCCACGACATGATCTACACGGACAAGTCGATCGACCCGACCTCGGTCACCCAGAGCGGCGGCGACGTGCTGCCGGGCTTCTACGCCGGCAAGTACGCGATGACCGTCCAGGGCAGCTACGCGGCGCAGCAGATCGTCGCCGACGCGAAGCCCTCGTTCCACTGGGCGGTGCTGCCGATCCTCGCCGGCACCTCGGCACACCAGGCGGCCAACCCGCAGACGCTGTCGGTCTCGGCGCAGAGCAAGCACGTCACCGAGGCGGCCCAGTTCGTCGACTTCTTCCTATCGGCCGACAACCTGGCGGCGGTGGCTCAGGGCGACTGGCTGATCCCGACCTCGTCCGCCGCCCAGGCGGCGGTGGCGGCGAAGACCGGCGGCAAGGACGGTTGGACCGCGACGCTGGCGACCGGCGCCCAGCTGACCGAGGCACCCTTCCAGCAGGTCGACAACTATCCGAAGTGGAAGGACCAGGTCGCCACCCCGACGCTGCAGCAGTACTTCGCGAACAAGATCGACCTGGCTACGCTGGGTACCAAACTCACCGACGGCTGGAACCAGGTCGGCGGCTGATGACGGGCGGGGGCTCCCGCCGCGCCGTGGGAGCCCCAGCGAGTTCGTTCCCGGGAGACCAATGAACCGGCTCGAAGACAAGGCGGTCGGCTGCCTGGTCGGATCCGCCGTCGGTGACGCGCTCGGTGGCGCCACCGAGGGCTGGTCGCCGGCGCAGATCCAGGACCGGTACGGCGGCTGGGTGGACGGGGTGGTGCCACCGTTCCACCCGGACTGGCGGGAGGCCCGCCCGATCGCGCCGTACCACAAGGGGGACGGCCACATCACCGACGACACCCTGATGACCCACGCGCTGGTCGAGGTCTACGCCAAGCGCCGGGACCACCTGGACGCCTACGCCGTCGCCACCGACCTGGTGCCGCTGCTGATCACCAGCAAGCGCTGGATCCCGGAGCTGGAGCAGGAGGCGCTGCTGCTGAGCCGCGTCTTCCTGGCGGAGAAGTGGCTGGTGGCCCGGCTGCACTACGGGCACGTGGACCCGCGGGAGGCGGGTGTCGGCAACATCGTCAACTGCGGCGCGGCGATGTACGCGGCCCCGATCGGGATCGCCAACGCGGCGAACCCGGATGCCGCCTACGCCGAGGCGATCGACCTGGCCGGTGCGCACCAGTCCAGCTACGGCCGGGAGGCCGCCGGGGTGTACGCCGCGGCGGTGGCGGCGGCGATGACCGTCGGGGCGACGCCGGGGTCCATAGTGGACACCTGCCTGGCGCTGGCCCGGGACGGCACCCGGGCGGCGATCGACGCGGTCCAGGGCGTCGCGGCGGGGCTGGCGGACCCGGCCGCGGCGGTACCCGCGCTGCGGGCGGCGGTCGCGCCGTTCGACCCGGTGGGTCCGGACTACCGCAACCCCGGCCTAGATGCCCGCCGGCCCAGCCGGACCCGGTCCATCGAGGAGCTGCCGGTCGCGCTCGGCATGCTGCTGGTCGCCCGCGGCCGGTACCGGGACGCGGTCCTCGGCGCGGTCAACTACGGCCGGGACGCCGACTCGATCGCCAGCATGGCCGGCGGGATCTGCGGTGCGCTCGGTGGTTCCGCCGCCGTGCCGGCGTCCTGGCGGGAGCAGGTGTCCGCCGCCAGCCGGCTGGATCTCGAGGCGGCCGGGCGGGTGATGGCCGAGGTCGCGACCGAGATCTTCAGCAGGGACGAGCAGCGACGGCGCGCGCACGCGGCTGCGTTCGCTGAGTTGGCTGAGCCGACTGAGTTGGCTGGGCTGGCTGAGCCGGCTGGGCTGGCTGGGTTGGCTGGGCTGGCTGGGCCGGCTGGGCCGGCATTGCCGATTGAAGCCGAGGCGACCGAGCCGGCCGAGCCGACCGGGCGGCGCGGCGGCGATGGGCCCGGGCAATGCGGCTGACCTGGGTGCAGCCGGAGGACCTGCTGCCGCACGAGTTGGTGCAGAGCGCGGCCGAGGGCCGGGAGGTGACGGCCGTGGCCGAGCGTTGGCGGGCCGCCGGCGGGAACATCGTGCCGCCGCGCGACGGCGCCTCCGAGCCGCCGGCCGGCCCGGCGCTGCGCCGGCTCGCCCGGGTGCTGCTGGACGAACTCGACGCGCTGCCGGCGGCGGACGCCGGCGACGCCGTCCCGGCGGCAGTCCCGGCACTGGCACTGCCGCCGGCCGCGGCCTCGCTGCTCGACCGCGTGACCGGTGGCTGGCTCGGCCGGGCCGCCGGGTGCCTGCTCGGCAAGCCGGTGGAGAAGATCCCCCGCGACGGCATCCGGGAGATCCTCACGGCTACCGGCCGGTGGCCGCTGGCCGGCTACTTCACCGCGGCCGGCCTGCCGGCCGACGTGGCCCGGCGCTGGCCGTGGAACCGGCGCAGCCGATCCAACAGCCTGGCCGAGAACATCGACGGGATGCCGGAGGACGACGACCTGAACTTCTCCATGCTGGCGTTGCGGTTGCTGGAGCGGCACGGCCACCGGTTCGACACCTCGGACGTCGCCGCGGCGTGGCTCGCCGATCTGCCGGCGGGCCGGGTGTTCACGGCCGAGCGGGCCGCGTACCGCAACCTGCTCGACGGCCTCGCGCCACCGGACACGGCGACCGTCCGCAACCCATTCCGGGAGTGGATCGGCGCGGCGATCCGGGCCGACGTCTACGGCTGGGCCTGCCCCGGCGACCCGGCGGCCGCCGCCCGGCTGGCCCGCACCGACGCCCGGCTCAGCCATGTCCGGGCCGGCGTGCACTGGGCGATGGCGGTGGCCGCGATGACCGCGACCGCCTGCGTCACCGACGACCTGGACACGGTGCTGGCGCAGGCGCTCGCCGTGCTGCCGGCGACCGGCCCGCTGCCGGCCGCGCTCCGCCGCGGTGTCCAATTGGGACGGTCCGATGTGGACGCTGAGGCGGCCCTGGACGCGCTGTACGCCGACTACGGTCACCTGCACTGGGTGCACAGCGTCAACAACGCCGCGCTGGTCGCGTTCGCGCTGACCCGCGGCCGGGGCGACTTCGCCGCCAGCGTCTGCCTGGCGGTGACCGGTGGCTGGGACACCGACTCCGACGGCGCCACCGTCGGTGCGGTCTGCGGCACGCTGCGCGGGGCCGCCGGTGTGCCCGACTCCTGGGTGCGGCCGCTGCGCGACCGGGTCGCGTCCAGCCTGCCCGGCTTCGACGGCGCCAGCCTCACTGACCTGGCCCGGCGCACGGTGGCCGTAGCGCAGCACTCTCACACCGCGCGGGCCGAGGCAACCGGGGCCGCCGAGGCAGCTGGGGCAACGGGATGAGTATCAGCAGCGGACCGGCGCGGGCCGGGCGGGTCACTGTGCTCGGTAGCTGCAACCTCGACCTGGTGCTGCCGGTGGCGCGGATCCCCGGCCCGGGCGAGACCGTGCTCGCGGCCGAGCTGTCCCGGGTGCCCGGTGGCAAAGGGGCCAACCAGGCGGTGGCGGCGGCACGGGCCGGCGCCGGCTGCCGGATCGTCGGGGCGGTCGGCCGGGACGACGCCGGCCGGCTGCTCCGCTCGGCCCTGGTCGAGTCCACTGTGGACGTCAGCGGGCTGCGCGAGCTGGACGTGCCGACCGGCCTCGCGGTCGTCACTGTCGCCGCGGACGGGGAGAACGCGATCGTGGTGGCCGCCGGGGCCAACGCCGAGCTGGCCCCGCTGCTGGCTGCCGACCTCGCCAGCATCGCCGGCGCCGCCGTCCTGCTCGTCCAGCTGGAGGTGCCGCTGGATGCCGTCCGGGCCGGCGCGGCCGCGGCCCGGGCGGCCGGCGCGCTGGTGCTGCTCAACGCCGCACCGGCCCGGCCACTGCCGGCCGACCTGCTGGGCCTGGTCGACCTGCTGGTGGTCAACGAGCACGAGGCCGCCGCGCTGGCCGGGCTGCCGGGGGCGGATCCGGACCAGGCGGCGCAGCGGCTGGTGCGGTCCGTCCCGGCCGTCGTGGTCACCCTCGGCGCGGCCGGCTCGCTCTACCGCACCGCCGGCGGCCACGCCGAGCGCGTTCCGGCGGTTCCGGCCCGGGTGCTGGACACCACCGGCGCCGGCGACACCTTCTGCGGGGTGCTCGCCGCGGAGCTGGCCGCCGGCCGCCCGGTCGGGCCGGCGATCCGGTGGGCCTCCGCGGCGGCGTCGCTGGCCGTCGAAGCGGCCGGCGCGGTTCCGTCCATTCCGGACCGGGCGGCCATCGCCGAGCGCCACGCCGCGCACTTCGGCGGCGCGGGTGCGGAGCCGTGACCCCGCCGGGCCAGCCGCCGGACCTGCCGGCAGGCCAGCCCCCGGACCAGCCGCCGGACCAGCCCCCGGACCAGCCAGCAGGCCAGCCGGCGGACCAGCCGCCGGACCAGCCAGCAGGCCAGCCGGCGGACCAGCCAGCAGGCCAGCCGGCGGGCCAGCCGGCGGACCTGCTCCGGCCGCGGCCGCTGGACCTGCCCACGCCGGTGCCGCTGGGGCCGGGCGCGGAGCTGACCACATTGGACGAGGCGAAGATACTGGCTGCGCCGGACGACCCGGTCCGGTGGGCGGCGTGGCGGGCGCAGCTGGAGCGGTGGCGGGCCGATGCGCGTCGCCGGCACGCCTACGCCGGCGCCGAGTACGACGACCCGGCCCGGGCATGGACCGCGGCGTGCTACGCGGTGGCCCTGGTCTGGCTGTGGGACGAGCTGCTCTATGACCCGGGCCGGAACGTGTTCACCCCGCAGCGGTTCCTGGCCGCGGCGGACCGGGACTTCGGCGGGGTGGACGCGGTGGTGCTCTGGCACGCGTACCCGGTGATCGGGTTGGACCCGCGCAACCAGTTCGACTACTACCGCCAGGCGGGTGGGCTGGCCGAACTGGTCGCCGCGCTGCAGTCCCGCGGCGTGCGGGTGTTCTGCGACTACAACCCCTGGGACACCGGCACCGCCCGGCCCGGCCGCGGCGATGCCGAGGAACTGGCCGCTCTGGTGGCCGATGTCGGCTTCGACGGCGTCTTCCTGGACACGCTGAAGGAGGGCGACCCGACCCTGGTCCGCACGCTGCGGCGGGCCAACCCGGCGGTGGCGCTGGAGGGCGAGTCCCGGCTGCCGCTGAACCGGGTGCCGGACCATGCGCTGTCCTGGGCGCAGTGGTTCGCCGACAGCACCGCGCCCGGTGTGCTGCGCGCACGCTGGTACGAGCAGCGGCATCAGATGCACCACACCCGGCGCTGGAACCGGGACCACAGCGACGAGCTGCAGTCCGCCTGGATCAACGGCGGCGGCATGCTCATCTGGGAGTCGGTGTTCGGCGCCTGGGTCGGCTGGAACGCCCGCGACCGCTCGACGCTGCGGGCCATGCTGACCGTGCAGCGCGCGGCCGGCCGGTTCCTGACCGCGGGCCGCTGGGTGCCGCTGGCCGATGTCGCGCCCGAGGCGACCGCGCACGGGGTGTACGCCAGCCGCTGGGAGCTCGCCGACTGTAGCCTGTGGACGGTGGTGAACCGGGCCGGCTCGGCCTGGGACGGCCCGCTGCTGCGACTCCCCCACCCTGCCAGCTCCCGCGGCGCGGGCCCTACCACCGCGGGCGCTACCGGCGCAGCGGGTGTAGCGGGGCCGGCCAGCGGCCGCTGGTACGACCTGCTCGCCGGCGGCGCCGCCGCGGTCACCGGCACCGCCGACGCCACGGTGGTGGCCGGCCGGCTGGCCGGGCGCGGGGTGGGCGCGCTGCTGCGGGTCCCGGCCGGTGCCGACCCGGGCCCGCTGCTGTCCACCAGCCTGGCCGACCTGCTCGCGGCGGCCCGGCGGCTCGACCACGACGACGACACGACCTTTCCCGACCGGCCGGCGCGCCGGCTGGCGGTGCCGCCGGCGCCGGCGGCGGCGGTGCCGGCCGGCGCGGCCCGGGTGCGGCCCGGCCCGCGCACCCTGCCGCTGCGCTACCGGCTGCGGGAGACCGGCTTGTACGGCGGCGCGCCGTACGTGGAGGCGTGGAAGCCGCTACCGCCCCGGCTGCACTGCGCCGTGCACGAGACCCGGGAGGTGAGCGTGCCGGCGATCGCCGTCGACCGGTACGAGGTGAGCAACGCCGAATACGCCCGGTTCCTGGCCGGCACCGGCTACGTCCCGGCCGTGCCGGCCCGGCATCTGGCGCACTGGGTGAATGGTGCGCCGCCGGCCGGTGCCCAGGACGAGCCGGTGACCTTTGTGGACCTGGCGGATGCCCGCGCGTACGCCCGCTGGCGCGGGGCCCGGCTACCCACCGAGGACGAGTGGCAGGCCGCCGCGGCCGACGGTGTGCTGGCCCGGCGCAGCCCGCTGGTGTGGAACTGGACCGAGAGCGAGCACACCGACGGGCGGGTCCGGTTCTGCCTGCTGAAGGGCGGCAGCCGGTTCCGGGCCGAGGGCTCGGAGTGGTACCTCGACGGCGGGCCGCAGCCGCCGGAAGTGAGCGTCAAGCTGATCCTGCCCGGCGGCGGCCTGGCCCGGTCCGCCTGCGTCGGCTTCCGCTGCACGGTGGACTTGCCCGACGGAGCGGAAGGATGACCCGTGGATGAGCCGATCGGCCCGACCACAGTGGACAGTGCTGGCCCGGCCAGCACCGTGACCACAGTGGACAGTGCTGGCACAGCGGCCAGTGCGGCTGCGCCGCTGACCGGGGTCCGGGTGCTGGAGGCGGCGACGCTGTTCGCCGGGCCGCTGGCGGCGACGTTCCTCGGCGACTTCGGCGCCGACGTGGTGAAGCTCGAACACCCGCGGCGCCCGGACGCCGCCCGCGGCCACGGGCCGGCGAAGGACGGCGTCGGGCTGTGGTGGAAGACGATCGGCCGGAACAAGCGAACGGTCGGCCTCGACCTGTCCCACCCGTCCGGCCGCGACCTGATGCTCGACCTGGTCGAGCGGGCCGATGTGCTGGTGGAGAACTTCCGGCCGGGCACGCTGGAGCGCTGGGGATTGGGCTGGGATGTGCTGCGCGGCCGCAATCCGCGGCTGGTGCTGGCCCGGGTGACCGCCTTCGGCCAGGACGGCCCGTACGCCGGACGCCCCGGCTTCGGCACGCTGGCGGAGGCGATGAGCGGGTTCGCGGCGATGACCGGCGAGCCGGACGGGCCGCCGACGCTGCCACCGTTCGGGCTCGCCGACGGGATCGCCGCGCTGGCCACCGCGTTCGCGGTACTCGCGGCGTTGCGCGAGCGGGACCGCAGCGGTGCCGGCCAGGTGATCGACCTCGCCATCCTGGAGCCGATCGTGATGCTGCTCGGCGGCCAGATCACCGCGTACGACCAGCTCGGCATCGTGCCGGCGCGGACCGGCAACCGGTCGGTCAACAATGCCCCGCGCAACGTCTACCGGGCTCGGGACGGCCAGTGGCTGGCCGTCTCCACCAGCTCGCAGAGCATCGCCGAGCGGGTGCTGCGCCTCGTCGGCCGGCCCGAGGTGATCAGTGCGGAGTGGTTCGGCACCGGTTCCGGCCGGGCCGCGCACGCCGACCTGCTCGACGCGGCGGTGGGCGACTGGATCGCCGCCCGGGACAGCGCGGAGGTGATCGCCACGTTCGAGGCCGCGCAGGCGGCCGTCGCGCCGGTCTACGACGTGCGCGGGCTGCTGGCCGACCCGCAGGTGCGCGCCCGCGGCACGGTGCTCACCGTGGACGACGAGGAGCTCGGCCCGGTCCGGATGCAGAACGTGCTGTTCCGGCTGTCCCGCAGCCCGGGCCGGGTCCGCTGGGCCGGCCGGCCGCCGGGCGCCGACACCGACACGGTCCTCACCGACCTGGGCATCGACCCGGTCGAGCAGGCCCGGCTCCGCACCGAAGGGATAGTCGGGTGACGGCCGGCCCAGTGACGGCCGGCCCGGGCGAGCGAACGTGGCTCCAGGCCGAAGGGACAGTCGGGTGACGGCCGGCCCGGGCGAGCGGACCCGGCTGCGGGCCGAAGGGGTGGTCCGGTGACGGGCGGGCCGATCCGGCTGGCCCCGCTGTACGTGCCGGGTGACCGGCCGGACCGGTTCGGCACCGCGCTGGCCGCCGCCGGCGACGTGATCTGCGACCTGGAGGACGCGGTCGCACCCGCGGGCAAGGACGCGGCCCGGCGCGCCGTAGTGGCCTTCCTGGCCGGCCTGCCGGCCGCGGCTGGGCTGGCCGAGTTGTCCGCGGCTGGGCCGGCCGAGTTGTCCAAGGCTGGGCCGGCCAGGGCTGAGTCGGCTACGGCTGGGTCAGTCGCGGCTGGGTGGGCCGGGGTCGTCGTCGAGGTCCGGGTGAATGCTCTCGAGTCGCCGTGGGGCGAGGCGGATCTGCGGGCCCTGGCCGGCCTGCCGGGGCTGGCCGCGGTCCGCCTGCCCAAGGTGGAGTCGGCCCGGACCGTGCACCGCAGCCTCGATCTGCTCGGCCCCGGCCCGGCGGTGCACTGCCTGGTGGAGACGGCCGCGGGGGTGGAGGCGGCGTTCGCCATCGCCGGCTCGTCGCCGCGGGTGGCCGGGGTCGGGTTGGGCGAGGCGGACCTGATCAGCGACCTCGGCGTGGCGGACGAGTCCGGGTTGGGCTGGGCCCGGGGCCGGATCGTGGTGGCGGCCCGGGCGGCCGGCCTGCCGGCACCGCTGCTGTCCGCCTACCCGAATGTGTCCGATGTGGACGGACTGGCGGCGTCGTGCCGGCAGGGCAGCCGGTTGGGCTTCGTCGGGCGGGCCGCGATCCACCCCCGGCAGGTCCCGGTCATCGTCGCGGCGTTCGCACCCGACGAAGCCGCGCGGGCCGATGCCGCCGCGGTGCTGGCCGCCGTACAGGACGCCGCCCGGGCCGGCCGTGGCGTAGTGGTGCTGCCGGACGGGCGGATGGTCGATCCGGCGATGACCGGCCGGGCCAGGCGGGTACTCGCGATCGCCGCGGCGGTCGACCGGCACCAGGCCCGTGCCGCCGGCCACCCGGACTGACCAGCCCGGCCCGCCGGCGTCGCCGGTCCGGAGCCGACCACGGTGGTGCCGGCGCGGAACCCGACCTGGGTGATCGGTCGGTCGGGTCGGCTGCGAACCGGGAACCGCATGTTGAACGGGGCCTGTTGCGCCGCCCGGAGCAGGGGGCGGCGCGGCCAGGGGCGAGCGGCCTCAGCGGCCGGGGGTCACTGGTAGGTGATGTTGGAGGCGGTGAAGAAGCAGTTGGTGCTGTCCGGGCCGATCCCGTTCTTCGGCGGCTCGGCCCCGGTGTTGTTGCCGATGAACTTCTGGCAGACCACCACTCTCCGGTTGGGGTCGTTGACGATCGTGACGTTGGTGAACCGGGCCGTGTCGCCGAAGTTCGAGTTGATGCCGGCCAGCACGGAGCCGGGGGTGGTCACGACGACGCCGGTGATCACGACGTTCCGCCGGGTCTGCGTCGAGCAGTTCCCGCAGGACCGGTAGAGCTTGCCGAAGGTCGTCGCCTGGAAGTTGCGGATCGTCAGCGTGCCAGCGCCGTTGTGCTGGAACACCTTGTCCGCGGCACCGCGCGCCCCGCCGCCGTCCACCAGGTAGGTGTTCGAGGCCGAGTTGCCGCGGAAGGTCGCCGCGTCCTCGCCGACGTCCTCCCACCAGACGTTGCGCAGCGTGCACGGGCCGGCGCAGTGCACACCGTCACCGGCCGGCGCGCCGATGATCACGTTCGCCAGGGTGGCACCGGAGGCCAGGTTGAACATCGGGTCCTGGCTCTCGCTCTGGCCGCCGTTGCCGATGCAGCAGTACCGGCGCAGCCGGCCGTCCAGCGTTCCGGAGACCGGGATCGTGGCGGTCACGGTCACGTCGCCGGTCTTCGTCGGCCACGCGGCCAGCGCGGGACCGACCACGGCAGCGGTCGTCGCCGCCGCGGCGGTGGTGGGCCCGGTGCCGGCAGTGGCCGGCGCGGCCAGCAACCCGGTGGCGACGACGACGGCCGCGCCCGCGGCGAACCTGCGCAGCCGCGGTCGGCCGCGGGCCTGCCGGGCCGCTGGCGAATTCGAGGAATTCGATGGCAATTCGACCACGCCCTTTCACCGGAGGCGCGGCACCGCCGTCCTCCGATCGCATGACACGGCTTGCCGCCGGGAGCACGCCAGCGAGGCCGGCCGAAAGCATCCCGCACCGCCACTTCCGGACGGCGGAGTTCCAGTCACGCCCGTGTCACGGAAGCTTTCTGATAATGCGACCCGGTCCGGAAGGTGTCAAACCGGGCCGGTATGCGGTACTCACGCCAACTGGTCGCGCTGGCCCGACATGCTCGACACCTGGTGGGCCGGCAGCACCGCCGCGGAGCGGCTTGCCGCCCCGGCGGTCGCGGCGTATGCCCGCGCGGCCTGGCGAGCGGCCCGGGAGATCGACCCCGACGCCGAGGCCGCGCGGGCCAGGCGCGCCCGCTCCACCGGGTCAGCGGCGGCACCGCCGCGATAGCCTCACCCGCCGGGCGATCCTTGCCCGGCGGACCCGCCGCTCGCGCTGGGCGGCCGCGGAACCACCGACCCACCCGGAGTGCGGCGGTCCGCGGCGGGAAAGGGAGCAGTCATGGGCAAGCTCATCATCTCGACCCAGCTGACGGTCGACGGGGTCATCACGACCGACAAGTGGTACATCCACGAGGGCGACCATGAGCCGGTGGGCTTCGATCAACTGGTCGCCGCCGAAGCTGTCCTGCTCGGCCGGAAAACCTTCGTGGGTCTCGCCGAATACTGGGCTCCGCTCAGCGGTGAGAAATGGGCCGACGAGATCAACCGGACGCCGAAATTCGTCGCGTCCAGGACGCTGACCGAGCCGCTCGGCTGGAATGCGACGCTCATCGGCGGCGACGTGGCCGACGGCGTGGCCAAGCTGAAAACACAACTCGACGGCGACCTGCTCATGTACGGCTGCGGCGGGCTGGCCCGTCATCTGGTCGAGCATGGCCTCGTCGACGAACTCCGGTTCTGGGTTCATCCGGCGGTCTGGGGGCCGGGCGAGCGACCGTTCCTCGACGGCGACCCTGTTCCGCTCCGGCTGGTGACCGCCACCCCGTACGACTCGGGCGTCACGCTGCTGCGCTACCAGCCGGCGGAGCGGCGGCACCAGGACTGACGGGTACGCCGGCGGGGCCTCCCGCCGGTTGCCGGCCGGGCGGGGGCCGTGCACCCGCTGGTTCGGCGGGTTGTTTGCGGCAGGCGCGGCGGTGGGTAGCGTGCGGCGGTGCGCAGCATCGCGATTCGGCGGGTTTCCCGGAAAATGGTGGGTACGGCCCGGCTGCGGGAGGGGCAGGCCGAGGCGATGAAGGCGGTGCTGCGGCGGGACACGCTCGCGGTCCTGCCGACCGGCACCGGCAAGACGCTGATCTACCAGGTGGCCGCGAAACTGATCAAGGGCGGCACGGTGGTGGTCTCGCCGACGATCGCGCTGCAGCACGACCAGCTCCGGGCGCTGCGCGCCGGCGGCGCCGCCGCCGAGCTGCTCAACGCGACCGTGCCGGCCGGCCGGCAACGCGC
This sequence comes from uncultured Actinomycetota bacterium, assembly GCA_963714145.1. GTDB lineage: Bacteria > Actinomycetota > Actinomycetes > Mycobacteriales > CADCTP01 > JBBWZH01. The sequence continues at coordinate 4,214,885 of OY970235.1, forward strand.
CACCCTGGCCGACTTCGCCGCCGGGCGGCTGGAGTTCCTGCTGCTGGCGCCGGAGCAGCTGGCCCGCGACGAGGTCGTGGCCGAGCTGCGCCGCGCGCCGCTCAAACTGTTCGTGGTGGACGAAGCGCACTGCGTGTCGGACTGGGGGCACGACTTCCGCCCCGACTATCTCGCGCTCGCGTCGGTGTTCCGCGCGCTCGGCCGCCCGCGCGTGCTGGCGCTCACCGCGACCGCGTCCCCCCGGTCGCGGCGGGAGATCGTGGACCGCCTCGGCATGGTCGACCCGGCGATCGTGGTGCGCGGCGCGGACCGGCCGAACATCTGGCTCGGCGTGGAGCTGTTCGGCTCGCCGGCGGCGAAGCAGGATCGGCTGCTGGCCGCGGTGCGGGCGGCGCTGCCCGGCCCGGGCATCGTCTACGCGGCGACACACCGCCGGTGCACCGAACTGGCGGCGCTGCTGCGCGAGTCCGGTGTGGACGCCGCGCACTACCACGGCGGCCTGGCCCGCCGCGCCCGCGAGCAGGCGCAGGACGCGTTCATGTCCGGCGGCATCCCGGTGATGGTCGCGACCAGCGCGTTCGGCATGGGGGTGGACAAGGCCAACGTCCGGTTCGTCTTCCACAGCGAGCCGCCGGACACCCTCGACGGCTTCTACCAGGAGATCGGGCGGGCCGGCCGGGACGCGCAGCGCGCCACCTCGACGCTGTTCTACCTGCCCGCCGACCTCGGTCTGGCGAAGTACTTCAGCTCCGGACGCGGGCCGGCCGAGGCCGAGCTGAGCGCGGTGCTGGACGTGGTCCGCGCGCACGGCCCGCTGTCCCCGAAGGCGCTCGGGCAGGCCACCGGGATGTCCGACCGCCGGGTGACCACGGTGCTGAACGCGCTGGAGACGATCGACGCGGTCCGCCGCCGCGACGACCGGGCGGTGATCGCGGGCTCGGCGACCGGGCCGTCCAGCGAACTGGCCGGCCTCGCGGCGGAGCGCCGGGAGCGGTACCGGCTGTACGCCCAGTCGGCGGTGGACATGATGCGCACGTACGCCGAGACGACCGACTGCCGGCGCCGGATCATCCTCGAACTGCTCGGCGAGGACCACCCACGGCGGTGCGGCAACTGCGACAACTGCGACCGGGGCGACAGCGCCGACCAGCGGAACCGGCCGTTCCGGCTCGGCAGCCGGGTCCGGCATCCGGAGTGGGGCACCGGCACCGTGCAGCTCTACGAGGAGGACGACCGGGTGGTGGTCCTCTTCGACGAGGTCGGCTACAAGACCCTCGCGCTACCTGTCGTCGCCGCGCACACCCTGCTGACCCCAGCCTGACAGCGCCGGCCGGGCCGGGCCACGGCTGGATCGGGACCTGGAGTCCGTGCGGGGGTGCTGGCTGAGGTTGCTGGTAGCTCGGGGACCTAGAGTCCTGGGGGTGCTTGCGCTGACCGTGACGCCGACGCCGCCGCACGTGGTGCTGGCTGAGGTTGCTGATCCGGTGCCGTTGCCGAGTCAGGCGGTCGTCCGGGTGCGGGCGGTCTCGCTGAACCGGGGTGAGGTGAGCGACCTGGCGGGCCTGCCGGCCGGGTCGGTCCCCGGCTGGGATGCGGTCGGCGTGATCGAGCGGGCCGCCGCGGACGGCAGCGGGCCGCCGGTAGGTTCCCGGGTGGTCGGCCTGGTCAAGCGCGGGGCGTGGGCCGAGTTGGCGGCCGTGCCGACCGCGATGCTGGCGCCGATCCCGGACCGGGTCCCGGACGCGCAGGCCGCCACACTGCCGACCGCGGGGCTGACGGCGCTGCGGTCGCTGGAGGTCGCCGGCCTGGTGCTGGGCAAGCGGGTCCTGGTCACCGGCGCGACCGGCGGGGTGGGCCGGTTCGCTGTCCAGCTCGCCCACGCGAGTGGCGCGCAGGTGACCGCGCTGGTCCGGGACCTGGCCGCGGACGGGCTGCTGCGCCGGCTCGGCGCCGACCACGTGACGGCGCAGCTCGACGGTGACTTCGACCTGATCGTCGACGCCGTCGGCGGCGCCACCTTCGGGCTCGCGATCGAGCACGTCGCGGCACGCGGGATCGTGGTGAACCTCGCGACCCGGGACGACGAGGAGACCGTCACCTTTCGCGCGGCCCGGTTCGACCGGGCCCGCGGCGCCCGGATCTACACGCTGAACCTGCCGGACGAACTCGCCGCCCACGCCAGCGGCACCGCCGATCTGGCCCGCCTCTGCGCCCTGGTCGCCGACCGGCGCCTGGACGGCCAGATCGAACTGGACGAGTCCTGGCGCCGGGCCGCGCCGGCCCTCGTCGCGTTGATGCACCGCCACATCGGCGGCAAAGCCGTCCTGCACATCGACTGACTCAGCCACCCGGGCCGGCACGGCGCCAGCGCGGGCCCGCCCTCCGGAAGTGCTGAGGGCGGGCCCGCCTCGACGGTTGGTCCGTCGGCTCAGAACGAACCGGTGCCGTTCGGGGTACCCAGGCCCGACGGCCCGTCGTAGCCCGGCAGCCCGGTGCAGAGGTAGTCCTCGCCGCAGAAGCCGTTGGAGCCGCCGACGACGTCGAACAGATGCTGCCGGTGCGAGTAGAGGCGGGAGGCGTCGTCGACATGCCGGCCGTTGCCGGCGAGGGCGTAGACGCCGGCGATGATCGGGGCGGAGGCGCTGGTGCCGCCGACGGTGATCCAGCCGTTGTCCGCACCGAGACCGAAGGTGTCGTAGACGGCCAGGCCGGTCTCCGGGTCGGCCACCGCCGCGACGTCGGCCGTCGTGCGCATCTGGCAGTTCCGGTCGCGCTGCCAGCGCGGCTTGTCGAACCAGGCCGAGCAGCCGGAGCCGGCACCCGACCAGACCGTCTCGGACCACCCGCGGCGGTTGTGGGCACGGTTGAGAGTGGTGCCGCCGACGGCGGTCACGGTGCTCAGTACCGCCGGGAAGGAGGCGATGGTGAAGCCGAAGTCACCGGACGAGGCGGTGATCGGCACCCCGGGGTGGTCGTAGCTGGCGGCGACGTCGTCGATGCCGTTGAACTCGCTGGCGCCGTAGCTGTTGGACACCTCGGTGGCGCCGAGCCGGACCGCGGTGTCGACCGCGGCGGCCAGCGACTCCAGCAGGTTGTCGTCGCCCTCGACCAGCAGGATGTGGCACTTCGGGCAGACCGCCGACACCATCTGGATGTCCAGCGCGATCTCCACGCCCCAGCCCACGTCCGGCTCGGGCAGCGGCGCGGCGTCGCCGCGCTGGTTCACCTTGCGGAAGCAGCCGTTCGCGGTGGTGCAGGCCGGCAGCCCGAACGTGCTGCGGTAGACGGCGAGGTCGGCCTCGGCGTTCGGGTTGTCGAAGGCGTCCACGATCGCGACGGTCTGGCCGGCGCCGCGGGTGCGGTACGGCAGGTTGTAGGCCGAGGCGAGGTCGGCCGGGCCGTAGCCGGCCGGCGGCGGCATCGCCGACGGGGCAGCGGAGCGCGACGTGGCCGCCGACCGGCCGGAGCGGAACTCGGCGAAGCAACGGGCCCGGCCGGCCGGTGCGTCCGCGCAGGCCGAGCGGGTCGCACCGGACCCGGTCGGCAGCGGAGCGCCGGTCGGTGCCGGTGCGGCGCCGGCCGGGGCGGCCAGCCCGGCGATGGCCAGGGCCGCGACGGCGACCGCCAGCCGGGTGTTTCGCACCTGCCACCGTGACCTGCGGCGATCGCCCACGTGATCAGGATCGCCGAAGCCTGGAGCCGCGACAGCGCGGTCAGGTGCGAGGAACGGGGCCAGCGACCGCGAGCGTCTGCTGGGTCGGATCATGCTCTCCTCCGGGCGGGTCACGCGGCGCCGACCGTGTAGGCGCGGATGACGGTCTGGGTGATGGCGTTGCCCGCGGCGTCGGTGGCGTGCACGCGGGTGGAGACGAAGCCGGCGGCCGGCGCGGTGAACACCGCGTCGAACCGGCCGCCGCCGGTGGCGGTGACCGCGGCGGTGGTCCAGGCTGGCGCCGTCGTCGAAGGACACCTCGACGCCGGCCCCGGTCACCGCGGCGTCCGGTGCGCCCTGGGTCGGCGCGACCGAGATACCCAGGTGGTTGACGCCACCGGGGACCCGACCGGTCAGGTCGACCGGCGCGGCGTAGTCGAGCCGGAGCAGCGGCAGCACCGCACAGTCACCCGGTGGCAGGCTGCCGTCGGCCAGCGGCGAGCAGAGCCAGCTGGCCGGCGCCGTCCGCCCGGCCGGCCGGCCGGACGTGAACGTCCACTCGGTCTGCGACCGGGTGTCCTGGGTGTACCAGGGCGCGGTCCGGGTCGCGTCGAAGAGCAGCCGGTAGGTGGCGGTGGCCGCCGGCACGACGATCGTGGTGTCGACGGTGTCGGCCTCGTCCTGGATCAGCGTGCCGTCCCGGAACAGCCGCATCCGGCTCGTCGCCGCCACCGGGCCGGACGTGCCGACCGCGAAGTCGACGAAGCCGAAGTGGCCGGGCACGGTGTCGGCGACCGGGGTCAGGAAAATGCCGACCGAGTCGCCCTGCCGGCAGGCCGGGCAGACGAACGCGAACGGGCCCAGGCCGGTGTCGAAGTCCAACCCCGGCCGCAGCACCGGCCGGGCCATCTCGACGGTCAGTTCCGTGCCGGCGGTGTACCGGCGGAAACCGTCGAAGAACTCGGCGGCGAAGATGAGGATCGGATTGTCCGGGTCACTGAAGTCCTGCACCGCCACGCCGACGTAGTCCTGCAGCCAGAGCACGTCCGACTGGCCCCTGACGTACTCGACGCGCTCGCCCGGCACGGTGACCGGAGTCAGCAACCCGGCGAGGAAGTCGACCCAGGGCGCGACGGCCATCCGGACCGAGGCTGCCTCCCGCTGGCCATCGGCGTGGTAGCGCGCGTGCACCGTGGTGAGCTCGGCCGGCGTCACCTGGTACGTCTGCGACGGCGGGATCTGACCGGTGGCACCGAACTGCAGGTCGTAGCTGTACGGTGCCGGCTCGCCGGCCGGCGAGGAGACGTGGAAGCGGGTGCTGAAGTTCAACTGGCCGAACCGGGCCGCCGGGCCGGGCGCCACCCGGACGTCGAAGCCCTCGCCGAAGTCGAGGCCGGTCGCGACGATCAGCCCGTTGGCGTCGGTCCGACCCCAGTCGACGCCGGCGGCGTCGACCACGCCGGCGCGCGGCGTGTGCACCGCCAGCGGCACGGTCGCGGACCGCATGTCGACGGCCAGCGTCTGGGCCCGGCTCAGCTGATAGTCGGTGATGTTCACGACCCGGTCCACGACGGTGTCGCCGACCAGATCGAAGGTGTGCAGGAGCAGGCCGTAGTGCCCGGTGGGCACGCTGATCCGGGCCTCGCCGTCGACGACGAACGGGAAGCCGTTGACCTTCCGCACGTCGTCGGTGTTGACCACGGCCAGGTCGCCGAACGGCGCCGGCTGGCCATCCCCGCCGGTCACCGTGACCCGCAGCGTGACCATCGGGAAGTGCGGCTGCACCGGCGGGCTCGCGGCGGCACCGGCATACCGGATGCCGGTCAGCCCGGCGAACATCCCGCCGATCGGCCAGTGCGCCGGCGCGTCCGCGCGGACCTGCGCGGCCAGCGCCGCGCCGAACGCGCGGGCCGAGGCGGGCGTGAGGTATCCGTCGACCGTGTTGCCCTGGGTGCGGGTCACGGTGACCCCCGGCACGGCGTGGTGCGCGGCGCCGGCCCGGTAGGTCAGCCGCAGCGGCAGCTGGCTGGTCGCGGCGGTGTAGCCGGCCCTGGTCAGCTGGGTCACGTCGAACAGCGCCGGGTCGAGCACCCGACCCAGGTACGGCGAGACCACCGCCGGGAAGACGAAGAGATCGCCGTTGCGCCGCTCGGTGCGGAACGAGCCGGTGAGGCCGTGCCGGTCCCGGGCCAGGAAGGCCGCGGTCTGCCGGCCGTCCGGGGTGGCGTGGACCTGGACCCAGTCGCCGGTCACCAGCGGGACCAGGGGCGCTCCCGGCGCGGTCGCCGACCGGCTCGCCGGCGGCGCGGCGGAGGCCGGACTGAGCCCGGGGACGGCCAGCCCGGAGACGGCCAGCCCGAGCACGGCCAACAGCAGAACCAGCGTGCGGGCCAGGGCCCGGCGTGGCGGCCGTTCGTGCGGGCGGAATTGGATAACTCGTGTCATGGCCGCTCCTGTGGCTGCGACCGGCCGGACGGTCCGGGGTCGCACAGGTCCAACGGAAGGGACGGCCGGGCGGGTTTAGCGCGATCAACGCCCCATTCGCGAAGTTGCCCGTTCGGGCAGTGTTCGGCCGGGCGGTAGCGAACCAGCCCCCAAATCCAGTGGACGGTCGGGCCGGCGGCCGATCATGCTCGCCCGGTGTCTCAGCCACTGCCCGGCGGCCTGGTCCTGCGCACCGCCCGGCCCGCCGACCTCGACCAGATCACCGCCCTCCTCACGGAGCGCTCCGATGCCGATGACGCGGCCGACCACCGGCTCGTCGTCGAGGACCCGGACGCGGGCTGGGAGTCCTGCGCGGTGGTGGTCGACGGCGACCGGGTCGTGTCCACCGCCACGCTGCTGGACGAGACGCTGATCCTCGGCGGGCTGCCGATTCCGGCCGGCCAGGTGGAGCTGGTCGCCACCGACCGGGCGCACGAAGGGCGCGGCCTGGTCCGGGCGCTCATGGGCTGGGCACACGAACGCTCGGCGCGGCGCGGTCACCTGGCTCAGGTGATGATCGGTATTCCGTACTTCTACCGGCTGTTCGGCTACCAGTACTCGATCGTGCTGCCGCAGGCCCGCGCCGTGCGGACCGTCCCGCCGCTGCCCGCCGGGCACGCCGTGCGCCTGGCCGGCCCCGCCGACATCGCGGCGATGGCCAGCCTCCAGGACGCCACCCAGCGGGCGTACGACCTGAGCATGCCGCACTCCGCGGCCTGCTGGCGCTGGCTGATGGCCCGCGACGGGAGCATCCAGCTGCTGGTCGAACGCGACGGCGCCGCGGTGGCGACCGGCCTGATCACCCCGCCCGACGACGACGTGGTGCTCGGTGAGGTGGCCGCCGCCGACCCGGCCGGGGCGCACGCGCTGCTGGCCCATGCCGCGACCCGGACCGACGGCGGCGACCTCGCGGTCAAGGAACGTCCCGGCTGCGTCGGCGGGGAGGCGCTGGAGCCCTTCCTGGCGCCGCCGTCGCGGCTGGCCGAGCGCTACTACATCCGCGTACCGGACACCGCGACGCTGCTGGAACACCTGCGGCCGGTGCTGTCCGCCCGGCTCGCCGCCTCCGACCTGGCCGGCGACAGCGGCGAGGCCGTCGTGTCGTTCTTCCGCGAGCACGTCCGGCTGCCGTACGCCAACGGCGCGGTGGGCGCGGTGCAGACCGGTGGGCGCATGCAGGCGCCGGGCGTCGTCGGCGGCGCCGGCGTGGCCCCGGACATGATCGGCCCCTTGCTGTTCGGCCCGGACGGCATCGGCGGCCTGGCCGAGCGGTACCCGGACGTCTACCCGGGCCGCAACGACGAGCTGATGCGGACGCTGTTCCCGCCGGTAACCGCCGACCTGCTCACGTTCTACCTGCCGTAGCTGCCCTAGCTGCCGCACCGCCGCGCCGCCTACCTGCCGTAACCTCCGGCCGGGCTGGCGGCACCCGGACCGTCGTCGGCGGCGGGGCCGAGCAGGTCGTGGTCGGTGAGGCAGGCGAGGACGTCGTCGGCGCCGGGCAGCGCGAGCTCGACGTACAGCTCGTAGGCGAGCTGCCAGTGCCGGCGGGCCCGCTCCTGGTCCCCGGTCGCCTGGTAGATGGCACCGAGGTTGTGGTGCGCGCACGCCTGCTCGTGCCGGTTGCCGATCTCGAGCGCCACCGCGAGCGCGGCGGCATGCTCGCGGGCGGCCTGCTGGGTGTCGCCGACCGCGCGCAGCGACTCGGCCAGGGCGTTGCCCACCTCGGCCTCGCCGACCCGCTCCCCCAGCGCGCGGAAGGCGGCGAGCGCCTGCCGCTGGTGCACCACGGCCAGCTCCGGACGGCCCTGCGCGCGGTAGGCGACACCGAGGTTGCCCAGCGCCCGGGCCTCGTTCGTGCGGTCGCCGAGTTCGCGGAAGACGGCCAGCACCTGCCGGTCGTGCTCGACGGCCAGGTCGGAGCGGCCCTGCAGGTGGTGCGCGACGCCGAGCACGCCCAGCGCGCGGGCCTCCGCCTGGCGGTCGCCGACCTGCCGGGCCAGCGCGAGCGCCTGCCGAAGGTAGTCGATGCACCGGTCCAGCTGGACCTGCCGGGAGTAGACCACCGCCAGGTCGCAGCGGGCCCGGGACTCCGCGGCGCCGTCGCCGAGCCGCTGGGCCGCCCGCAGCGCGTGCCCGTGCACGGTCAGCGCATCGGGGTAGTGCCCGCCGCTGTCCAGGTACCGGAACAGCGTGCTGGCCAGCACGACGACCTGCTCCGGCGAGCCGTGCGCGGCGGTCCCGACCAGGTTGGCGCGCTCGGCGTCCAGCCAGGCCTGCGCGGCGGCCAGGTCGGCGAGCTCCGGTGCCGGCGTGCCCGGGTCGGGCACCGGCGGCCGGCGGTGTCGCTCGGCCGGGTGCAGCGCGTCCATCGCGGCGGCCGCGGTGGCGACGTAGTAGCCGTACAGCCGGGCCAGCGCCGCGCGCCGGTCCGCCTCGGCCTCGTCGCGGCGGGCCAGCTCGGCGGCGTACACCCGGAGCAGGTCGTGCATGCCGAACCGGCCCGCCGCGCCGGCCTGCACGAGGTGGGCGCGGCTGAGCCGGCCCAGCGCCCGGCGGGCCGCGGCCAGGCTGGTGCCGGTGAGCGCGGCCACCGCGTAGCCGTCGACGTCGGCGCCCGGATGCAGGCCGAGCAGCCGGAACGCGCGCCGGTCCGTGGCCGGCAGGCGCTGGTACGACCAGGAGAACACGCTGCGTACGGCGGTGTGCGGGTCGCCGCCGGCGTCGAGCAGGTCCAGCCGCTGCCGCTGGTCGGCGAGCTCGTCGACCAGCTCCGTGAGCGTGCTGCCCGGCCGGCTGGTGGCCAGCTCGGCGGCGACCCGCAGCGCCAGCGGAAGCCGCCCGCACTGGGCCGCGAGCGCCGCGGCGGCCGCCGGCTCGGCGTCCACCCGCGGACCGACCAGCCGGCGCAGCAACGCCCGTGCGTCCGCGGGCGGCAGCAGGTCGAGGTCGATCCGGTGCGCGCCGTCCCTGGCCACCAGGCCGGCGAGCGAGTCCCGGCTGGTGACCAGGACCAGGCCGGGCCCGGTGCCGGGCAGCAGCGGCCGGACCTGCTCGACCGAGCCCGCGTTGTCCAGCAGCACCAGCACCCGGCGGCCGGCGATCTCGGCGCGGTACCGGGCGGTCCGCTCGGCCCGGTCCAGCGGTACGTCCGCGGCGGGCACGCCGAGCGCCCGCAGCAGCGCGGCGAGCGCGTCGGCCGGCGGCATCGGCTGGTCGGCGTCGTACCCGCGCAGGTTCACGTACAGCTGGCCGTCCGGGAACCGGTCCGCGACCCGGTGCGCCCAGCGGACCGCGAGCGCCGTCTTGCCCACCCCGGCGGTGCCGGACACCGCCGAGATGACCACCGCGGCCGGCTCGGCCGCGCCGGTGAGCCGGTCCAGCTCGGCCAGGTCGGCCGCCCGGCCGGTGAACGCGGCCACGTCGGCCGGGAGATGCGCCGGCGCCGACCCGGCCCGGGCGGCCGGTATCGGCCGGCGGCGCCGCTCGTCGACCCGGTCCCGGGCGGTGGCGAGCGCGCCCTGCTCGGCCGGCGTCGCACCGAGCAGCTGTGCCAGCACGTCGAACCGGTCGGTCGGCGGCAACACCTGGCCGGCGAAGTACCCGCCGACGATGCCCAGCGACCAGCCGGTCTTCGCGGCGATCTCCCGGTAGGTCAGCTCCGCCTCGCCCGACTGCCGGGCGTGCCGCCGGCGCAGCGTGCGCAACGCCTCCGCCAGCTCGGCTCCGGTGCCGACACCCGCGGCCAGCTCGGCGACGGGCTGCACCGGCCCACCCAGCGCGTCCTGCCCGCTGGCCACAGCCCCTGCCTCCGCACTGTCGCAGCCTTGGGGCAAGCGTAGGTCAGGCATTCGACGGGCTGCCACCGGGTGCGGTGGCCGGCACGATGGGGAGCCGGCCAGCACGGAGCCGGCCGGCGCGGCGGCGATCGACCTCAGCGGCTGGGCGGCACCAGCTCCGGCGGCAGCCAGCTGTACAGGTCGTGCGGGTCGGGTCGGCTGTCCCGGAAGATCCGGTCCCCCGCGCTGCGCAGGTCCAGCGGGTGCGCGATCCGATCGCCGATGCGGATCAGGAACCCCTGCGGGGTGGTGAACCGCATCAGCGGCACCCCGGGCGGCGGGGGCTGCGCCGCCGGTATGGTCCGCTCGCCGGCTGCCGGCGCGGCGGCCCGCCGCAGGTACAGCACGGTCTCGACGCCGCGCGGGGCGGCCGCGTCGAAGCTGGCCGCCGGCTCGAAGCCCGGCTTGACCGCCGCCACGTACGCGGTGCCGCCGGGCAGCGCACCTTTCAGCACCCGGGTGACCGAGACGACGTACACCAGGTGCTCGATCCGCCCGGGGTCGTCGGCGGCGCTGCCGGCGATCCGGCCCTCCCGGATCTGCGCCAGCCGGCCCAGCACGACCGCCTCGGACCGCCCGGCCAGTTCGGTCGGCGTCGCGGCCGGGTTGTAGTCGGCCGCGTAGCCGCCGTACAGCCGGAGGAAGGGATCGACCGGCGCCCCGCTGGCGTCGTGGCCGGCCGGCCGGGCCGGCGGCGCCGCGGGCCCGGTGGCCCGGGTGCACGCCGGCCCGGCGACGAGCAGCGCGGCGAGCACGGCCAGCAGCCGCCGGCCGGCGGCGGCCCCGGACCTGGTCGCGTCGCGGCCGCCCGCACATCGAGCCGTACCCGGTCCTCCCGGTGGACGGGGCCGGACCGCCACGCCCGTCGGGTCCTCCGGGCGGCTCAGGCGGCGGCTCAAGAGGCGGCTCAAGAGGCGGCTCAAGAGGCGGCCGGGGTGCGGGAGTTCGCGTGGTCGATGTGGTGCTGGTTGTAGATCCGGAACCCGGCACCCGCCGGCGCGACCCCGGACAGCATGCAGTCGTTCCAGAACGTCGTCTGGTCGTTGCCGTGGGCCAGGCCGACGGAGTGGCCGATCTCGTGGCAGACGGTCTTGGCCTTCTGGTGGTCGTCGGGCAGCACCGCGCTGTTGCTGTTGATCCGGATGATGGCCTGGTTGCAGGTGTTGTTGAGGAACCACTTCGCGCACACGTAGTCGCCGCGGTCGCTGATGGTGCTGCTGAGCTGGAACCGGACATCGACCGCGTCGGAACAGGTGGTGCCCTGCTCGAAGCCCGCGTAGCTGGTCTGGTTCTCCAGGACGTCCATCCGGCCGTTCACGATCTGCTGCCAGGCCGCCGTCCAGCCGGCCCCCTCGAAGCAGTACGAGTGCTGGAAGTCGTCCGGGATGCCGCCGACCCCGGGCACGTTGTTGGTCTGGGTGTCCAGGCCGAACGGGTCGGCGCTCGCCGTCCCGGCGGCACCGACCGCCGCGACCATCGCCACCGTCAGGCCGGTCAGCAGCCGGGCCAGGCGCCGCCGGATCGACGTCGTGGGTCGCACGCTCATCGCAGAGTCCCTTCGCTCGAACAGGTCGGCCAGCGACCGGATGCTGCCGACCGGGACGACCGGGACGAAGCGAATCCTGAACACCGTCGGACAACCTCGAACACCACGGCCGACCTCGAACACCACGGCCAACCACGTCACCGTGGCCAACCTCGAACACCACGGCCAACCACGTCACCGTGGCTCGGCCGGGTCGGGCCGGGCCGTCGCTACCTGGCCCGATTGGGCGGTGTGATACTCCTGTGCTGGTTTGCCGGGTAGTCGGCTGGAACGTCCGACGAGTGGTTGGTGCGAGGTGATTCGGATGGTCGGCCTGGAGGTGGTGGCCGGGTTCCTGGCCGCGTGGGCGGTGCGCAAGGCGCGGCGGGTGGCCGGGGCGGTGGACGGCCAGGCCGATGTGGCCATCGACGCGGGGCTGGATCGGCTGCACCGCCTGGTGATCGGCAAGTTGGGTGCGGACACGGCGCTGAGCCAGCTGGAGACCGAGGCGGTGGCGGGCGGCGCCAGCCAGCGCACCCAGGACCGGGTGCGGCTGGCGGTCGAGGAGGGGTGCGACGGCGACCCCGAGTTCGCCGCGGCCCTGCGGCAGCTGCTCGACCAGCTCGCCGGCCTGGGGGCGGCGCCGCAATCGGCGGTCGCGGGCGATCGCGGGCTGGCGGTCGCCGGTGACCTCAACATCCGCGCCGACAACCACTCGGTGGCCGCCCTGCGGATGGGCGACGTGTCGTTGGGCGGTGGCGGAGCGGCCGACCCTCCGGTGCCGGGCCGGTCGCGTGGCTGACCCGGCCCGGCGGACCCGGTGATGTCGACCGGGGCGCGACGGTCATCGCGTCCGGCGGCGCTGTCGCGGCGTACCGCGTCGACGCCGTCAACGTCCTGCCGGTAGCGGCGGCGCCGTACCTGGCTGGTCTGCCCCGGGACGTTCCGGAGTTCGTCGGCCGCGGGCCCGAGCTCCGGACGCTGCTGGAGGTGCTCGACCCGGCCACCGCGGGCTCGGTGGCCGCGGCCGCCGGCATGCCCGGCGTGGGCAAGACCGCGTTGGTGGTGCACGCCGCGCACGAGGCGGTCCGGCGCGGTTGGTTTCCCGGCGGGGTGCTGCGCGTCGACCTGCGCGGTCATCACCCGGACGGTCCGCGTACCGCGCTGGAGGCGCTCGGGGTGCCGTTGCATGCGCTCGGGGTGCCGGCCGGGCAACTGCCGGACACCGAGGAGGGCAGGGCGGCGATGCTCGCGTCGAAGCTGGCCGACCGGGCCGGGGCGGTGCTGCTGATCGCGGACGACGCGGCCGACGAGAGCCAGGTGGAGCCACTGCTGCCGGCGGTCGGGAACTGCACCGTGCTGGTCACCTCGCGACGGACGCTCGACCTGGCCGGTGCCCGGAACGTCGAGGTTGGCGTGCTGTCGCTGCGGACCGCGGTGGAACTCGTCGGTGCCCGGCTGGGCCGCGACGATGACCGGGTCGGGCGGGAGTCCGGCCCGGCCCGGCGGCTGGCGTCCCTGTGCGGCCGCCTTCCGCTGGCCCTGCAGATCGCGGCCAGCCTGCTCGCCGCCGAACCGGGCCGGCCGATAGCCGGGCTGGCCGACGATCTGGCCGACGAGCGCAACCGGCTCACCGTGCTGGGCTCCGGCGACCAGCGGCGGCGGGGCGTGCGTGCCGTCGTCGAGCTGTCCTACCGCGGCCTGGCCGCCGACCACCGGCGGCTGCTCCGGTTGCTGTCGGCCAACCCGCAGCGCCGGTTGGACGAGTACGGGCGGCTGCAGCAGCTGCGCGGAACGCCCGCGTACCAGGACATCTCCACCGAGGCGGCCGCGGTGCTGGCCGGCCGGACCCCCGATCTGATCCGACCCGTGCTGGCCGCGCTGGCCCGGGCACACCTGCTCGAATACCCGGAACGACCCACCGCACCGCCCGCCACGGCCAGCTGGACCGAGGACTGGCACCCCGAACCACCCACCGCACCGCCCGCCACGGCCAGCTGGACCGAGGACCGGCACCCCGAACGACCCACCGCACCGCCCGCCACGGCCAGCTGGGCCGAGTACTGGCGGATGCACGACCTGGTGCTGCTGTCCATCCGGGAGCTCGACGACCCGCTGGAGGACAGCGGGGGAACGCTGCGCGGGCTGCTGAACTACTACGTGGCCACCGGCCCGCTGCACCTCACCATCCCGCGCACCACTGTGGACGGTCGCGTCTTCGGCCTGGTGCAGCGGCGGGACGCGGCCGGCGGGCCGGAGTGGAGGTTCGTCGAGCAGGCCGACTGGGCCGCCCCCGGCTGGCACCTGCCGCGCGGCTCCGAGTGGTCCGGCGCCGCCGGTACGTGGGTGGCGGCCGACGCCGGGGATCCAGCCGACACCGCACGCGCGGTGGACTCGGCGCGGCTGGCCGCCGATCGCGCGGCCGAAGCCGCCGCACTGCGCCGCCACGGCCGGGCCCTCACCCGGGACGGGCACCCCGCCGCGGCGGCCGACGCCCTGCGGTCGGCCGCCGCAAGCTTCGGCGAACTCGCCGACACCGCCGCTGAGGCGTGGACACTGGTCGACCTCGGCGCCGCCGTGTTCGCCCAGCCCGAGAGCCAGGAGGATGCCTGCGACGCCCTCTCCCGCGCCACCCAGCTGGCCCGGTCGATCGGCGACCAGCGGCTCGAGGGCGTCGCCCTGAACAACTTCAGCAGCGTCGTCCGGAAACTGTCCCAGCCGTGGGCGGCCGTGGCCGCGCTCCGGGCCGCCGCCCGCGCCCTGCACGCCGCCGGCGACCGCTTCGGCGAGGCGACCGCGATCGTCAATCTCGGCTATGCGCTATGGGAGACCGGCCAACCCGCCCAGTGCCGCGAGTGCTGGCGGCAGGCTGCGGCGATGTTCGACCAGCTCGGCGCGGTCGACCAGGCGGTCCACTTAGGACACCTGCGCGACACCGGCACGCTCCCCCGCCCGGGCGCCGAACCACGCGCCTTCTGGACCACCGAACTCCCCCCATCCCTGCACTATTTCGCCGCGGGGGAGGTTGGGGCTGAGCCGCCCGCTCGGTGACCTCAGGTTCGGGCGGCGACGATCTCCAGTTCGACCTCGACGTGGCGGGCGATCAGGCCCTTGCCGCCGGTGACACCGAACGCGTACCGGTCCAGCCGCGTGCTGGTGCCGAACCGGACACCGTCCGGAGTGGACTCCGGCGTGACGGCCAGGGTGACCCGCTGGCTGGTGCCGTGCACCACGAGGATGCCGGTGACGGAGTCGGGCGTCACCTCGTGGCTGGTGAACTGGATGTCCGGGTGGCGCGCGGTGTCGAGGAACCGCTTGGAGCGCAGGTCGTTGTCGCGGCGGGTGTTCGCGGTGTCGACGCCGGCCGGGTCCACGGTGGCGGTCACGGTGGAGCGGGTGACGTCGTCGGCGACGACGATCGTGCCGTCCCGCACGGCGAACGTGCCGCGAACCCGGAACAGGCCGAACATCACCTTGGTGACGAACCGGACGGTGCTGCGGGCGGGGTCGATGCGGTAGGTGGCCGGGGCGATGGCCGGCGCGGTACTGGCGGTCACGGCGGTGTCTCCGGGTTCTGGTGGGATGGTGCTCGTCTCAGCGGTACGACGACACAGCTCCCCGGAATGTGAGGCGCCGCGCCAACCTCACAGTTCGGTGCGGTGTCTCGTCGAACTGGTGGGGACAGCTGCGACCGAGGGAGCCGTCGACACCGTGAGCACCCGATCCGAGCCAGCAGACGACCGGCCCGATCCGAGCCTGGGCGCGATCATGGGCGAGCGGCGTCGGCTGATCAATCTCGGGTACCGGCTCCTCGGCTCCCTGGCCGATGCCGAAGATGTCGTACAGGAGACGTACACCCGCTGGTACGCCATGTCCCGGCAACAGCAGTCAGCCATCGAGTCCCCCGGTGGCTGGCTGACCACGGTCGCCAGTCGCATCTGCCTCGACCTGCTCGGCTCGGCCCGGGCCCGACGGGAGAGCTACGTCGGCGAGTGGATCCCGGAGCCGCTGCCCGATCGGACCGAGTGGATCAGCGGGCGGGCGGGCGGCGGCACCGTCGACCCGGCCGACCGGGTCACCCTCGACGAGTCGATCAACATGGCCTTCCTGGTCGTGCTCGAATCGATGACCCCGGCCGAGCGCGTCGCGTTCATCCTGCACGATGTCTTCCGCTACTCCTTCGCCGAAGTGGCCGAGATCGTCGGCCGCACCCCGGCGGCCTGTCGCCAGCTGGCCTCCTCCGCCCGCCGGCGCGTTCGCGGGTCGGCGGCCCCGGCGACTCCGGCAGCCCAGCGCGCCGACATCGTCAAGGACTTCAAGCAGGCCTGGGAGGCCAACGACATCGGCGCCCTGATCAGCCTTCTCGACCCCGACGTCACGGCGATCGGCGACGGCGGCGGCCTGGTCAGCGCCCAGCTCCGCCCGGTCGAAGGTGCCGAGCAGGTCGCCGGTGTCCTCGTCGATATCGGCAGCCGGGCAGCAGACCTGACGCTCCTGGAGCGCACGGTGAACGGTCAGCCCGGTCTGGTGGCTCAGCAGGACGGCGTCACCGTGGCGGTGCTGGCGTTCGACGTCGCGGCCGGCCGGATCAAGCACATCTGGGCGGTCCGCAACCCCCAGAAGCTCCGGCCCTGGACAAGCTGACACTTCGGCCCCCAGCCATGGTCAGCTCCAGAAGCGCGGCTCGCGCTTCTCGACGAAGGCCGCGACTCCTTCCCGCCCGTCCGCGCTCTCGATGAGCGGCGCCGTGCGGTCGCGCTCGATGGTCAGCCCGGCGGCGAGGTCATGCTCCTCGGCCTCGGCGACGAGCCGCTTCGCCAGCGCCCGGGCCGCGGGCGCCGAGCCGAGCAGCTCCGCCACCAGCGCGTCCAGGGTCTGCTCCAGCTCGCCGTCGGCGCAGACCCGGTTCACCAGACCCCAGGCGTGGGCCTCGGCCGCGGTCAGGATCCGCCGGGTCAGGATCAGCTCGTTGGCCCGCAGCCGGCCGACCAGCCGGGGCAGCCGCTGGGTGGCACCGCCGCCCGGCAGCAGCCCGAGCCGCGCCTCGGGCAGGCCGAACCGCGCGTTGGCGGCGGCGACCACGAGGTCGCAGGCGAGCACGAGTTCGAAGCCACCGCCGAGGGCGAAGCCGCGGACCGCCGCGACGATCGGCTTGGGACAGCGGGCGAACTGATCCACCACGGCCCGCGAACCGTCCATGAGTTCCCGGAAGCCCGCCTCGGACAGGCCCACGTAGTCGCCGATGTCGGCGCCCGCGGCGAAGGCCCGGCCGGCACCGCGCAGCACGACGATGGCCGCGGCGTCGTCGGCGGTGGCCGCGGCCAGCTCGGTGCCGAGTTGGCCGAACACCTCCGGTGACAGGGCGTTGAGCTTGTCCGGGCGGTCGAGCCGGATGGTCGCCACGCCACCGGCGGTCTGCCGGGTGACCACCG
Source organism: uncultured Actinomycetota bacterium (assembly GCA_963714145.1). Classification (GTDB taxonomy): domain Bacteria; phylum Actinomycetota; class Actinomycetes; order Mycobacteriales; family CADCTP01; genus JBBWZH01. The sequence continues at coordinate 4,231,817 of OY970235.1, forward strand.
TCATCCCTTCACCGCGCCGGTGACGGTCTGCACGAAGTACCGCTGGAAGGCGGCGAAGACCAGCACGATGGGCAGTGCCGTGAGCACCGAACCGGCCAGGATCGCGCCGTAGTCGGTGCGGTACTCCCCCGAGAACTGCTGCAGGCCCACGGTGACGGTGTAGTACCGCGGGTCGTTCGTCACCGACGACGCGATGACGAACTCCTGCCAGGTGGTGATGAACACGAAGATGCCGCCGGCGACCATGGCCGGGCCGAGCAGCGGCAGCACCACCCGCCAGAAGACAGCCCAGCTGGAGCAGCCGTCGATCGCGGCCGCCTCGTCGAAGTCGCGCGGGATCTCGTCCACGAAGCCCTTGATGAGCAGCACGCAGACGGCCGTCGACAGGCCGGCGTAGGCGAGGCCGAGGCCGCCGATGCTGTTGAACAGCCGGAGTTCGCCCCACAGCCGGTAGAGCGGCACGACCAGCGACGCGGTCGGAATGAGCTGCAGCAGCAGCATCGCCCAGAACAGCGGGCGCGCGCCGCGGAAGCTGAAGCGGGAGAAGCCGTACGCGGTCACGGTCGCGGCGGCGACGGCGAGGACGCTCGCGATCCCGGAGGCGATGAGGCTGTTGAGGAGGTTGCGGGCCAGGCTGGCGTGCAGCGCGCGGCTGTAGTTGCCGAAACCGAAATCCGAGAAGTCGGTGAAGCCGCCGGTGAGCACGTTGCGCTGGCGCAGCGAGGCGGCGACGACCCACAGCATTGGCACCAGCACGACGAGCCCGATGGCCGCGATCACGGCGTGCGGTGTCTTGCCGATGACCCGCCGGCCGAGCCCGGGCTTCACCGTGCGCTCCGGCGGGTGATCAGGCCCACGGCGCCGCGTACCGTCAGCAGCAGCGCGACGACGACCAGCAGGATCACCGAGAGCGCCGACGCCTTGGGGATGTCGAACTGGTTGAAGGCCACGTTGTAGATCCACACCGGCAGCGTCTCGGTACTGCCGGACGGGCCGCCGCCGGTCATCAGGTAGATCCCGTCGAAGTAGTTGGACGTCGCGATGATCCCCAGGGCCAGGCTGGTCACGATGGTGGCGCGCATCTGCGGGATGACGATGAAGACGAGCGTCTGCCAGCCGGAGGCGCCGTCGATCCTGGCGGCCTCCTTCGTCTCACCGGGCACCGATTGCAGGCCGGCGAGCAGCAGCAGGAAGTAGAACGGAAAGCCTTTCCAGGCGGCGGCGACCATCACGCCGAGCAGCGCCGTGTTGGAGTCCGCCAGCCAGGCGTGCCGCGAGTCGTCCCCGAAGATCCCGAGGAGCTGGTTGAAGAGCCCGTCCTCCTTGTAGAGGAACACCCAGGTGTAGGCGGCCACCACACCCGGCAGCGCCCACGGCAGGATCAGGATGGGGCGCACCACCCGGATGAACCGGCTGGACCGGTCCGCCATGACCGCGCCGAGGAAGCCGATGGTGAACTGCATCGCGGTGACGCCGAGCGTCCACTGTGCCGTCAGCCAGAGCGACTCGTACAGGTGCGAGTCGCCGAGGATCTGCCGGTAGTGCGCCAGGCCGACGAACTGGCTGCCGTCGGCGGTCTGGTCGGTGAAGCTCCCGCCGATGTTCGAGACGATCGGGTAGCCGACCACGAACATGGCCAGCCCGACGCCGGGCAGCACCCACAGGTAGCGGGTGGGAGACCGGCGCCGGCGGCGCCGCGGCGCCGGCCCCGGGTGCGGGACCGGCGCCGCGGGCACCGCTCGGCCGGCGAGCACGGGTGCGCTCTCGGCCATCCATCAGCCCCCGAGGGTTCCGTCGAGGTCCGATTGGGCCTTCGCGAGCACCTGCTCGGTGGGTTGGCCCTGGATCACCTTCTGCAGCGCCTCCATCACGATGGTCGCCTGGTTGGAGAGGCCCGGGTTCAGCGTGATCGGATGGCTCGCCTTCTCCGCCAGGATCTTCCAGTAGATGTCGTACTTCGGGTCCTTCAGCGAGGTCGCCGCGCTCCGCCCGTTGAGGGTGGCCGGGATGAGGCCGGTCGCCTTGATGATGTTCGCCGGCTTGTAGAGGTCGGTCAGGAAGGTCTTGAGCAGGCTGTACTTTTCGCTCTTGACGTAGCTGGGCACGGCGAGCGTCCAGCCGCCGGTCGAGGAGTAGACCGAGGCGTCCATCGGCAACGACTGGCCGAGCTCGAAGTCGCCGGTGATCTCCTTCTCCGACGGGATGTTCCAGAACCCGCCCATCACCATGCCCACCGAGCCCGCGCCGAGCTTCTCCCGGCAGTCATCGGTGGTCTGCGACACCGCGTTGGACTTGTCGCCGGTGGCGGCCAGCGCCTTGTACGTGTCGAAGGCCTTGACCACCGCGGGTGTGTCGATTGTGGACTTGGTCAGGCCCGGGTCGAAGAACTCACCGCCGGCCTGGTGCACGAACGGGCCGATGCCCTCGTAGAGCGCGAGCCAGTTCTGCCCGGCCGAGTAGCAGAAGCCCTGGTACTTGCTGCCCAGCGCGCGGACCTTCTGGGCCGCGGCGATCATCTCCGGCCAGGTGACCGTTTCGCCGAACGGCGCCACCCCCGCCTTCGCCAGCAGCTTCTTGTTCCACTGCAGCACCCGGCTGCCGGTGTCCAGCGGGAGGGCGACCTGGGTGCCCTTCCACTTGGTCTGGTCCACGAAGCCGGGGTAGAAGTTCGACACCGCGAGGTCACCGTCGAGGCTGGTCACCTTCGTGATGTCGGCGAGGAAGCCCTTCGAGGCGAAGGTGCCGAGCGTCACCGAGTTCACCTGCACCAGGTCCGGCCCGCTCTTGGCACTGAAGGCCTGGTTGAGCGCCGCGTCGTAGTTGGCGAACGGGATGAGGCGGAGGTTCACCTTCGCGTCGGGGTGGCTGGCGTTGTAGCTGGTCACGTAGGCCTTGAGGGTGTCGTTGTCGACCCCCCAGAAACTGATCTCGGTGGGGCTGCCACTCGAGCCCGAGCCCGACCCGCAGCCGGTCGTCGCGACCGCCAGCGCGACCGCACTGACCGCGCCCAGTAATAGCCTTCTCACGGCTCATCCCCTTCTCTTGCGCGCCACCACGGTCAGCAGGCCGTGGGCAGGAACGTGGACGGTCGGGCCGTCGAGGGCGATTCCGGTTTCGCCGAACGGATCGGCCGTGAACAGCGTGATGTCGGCCGGAAGCGCCGACAGGTGCACCGCGGTGGCGCGGCCCTCGTGCTCCCAGTACCGGATGAGCACGGCGTCGGGACCGACCGGCTTGAGGCAGGTGAGCAGTACGTTGGCCGCGTCCGGCACCGCCCACGCCGGTGCCGAGCGCACACACCCGCCGTCCCCGCCACCCGGACTGTCCCCGCCACCCGGGCTGTGGCCACCCCCCGGGCTGTGGCCGCCGTCCGGGCCGTCGCCGGCCGGGCCGTCGCCATCGGGGCCGTCGCCGGGGTGTGCCCGCAGGGCGAGCTCCCGGCCCCAGCCGAGGTCGGTGGGGGTCACCGACCCGGTCGGGTCGATGCGGAATCCGAACGTGTGGTCACCCTGCTGCTCGTACCAGTTGCCCCGGGAGTGGCAGCTTCGCTTGGTGGCAAGGAGGATCGCCTGCAGCACGGTGCCGCCGCGGCCCGGCACCACGTCGAGCCAGTCGTAGACGGCCACGCTGCCGCTGAGCGTCAGCGACCGCTGCCCGTCCGCGGCCTGCATCCAGGTCTGCACCTCACGCGGGCGCATGTCGCCGAAGTCCTCGATCTCGTCCACGCCGGCCGTGACCGAGCCGAACGGCACCTCGTACCGGACCGTCGTCTCCGCGTCGGCGCCCGCGAACGGGAAGCACAGCCGGAGTTCGCGCTCGTGCTCACCGGTCCAGCCGAGCACGTCCACGCGCAGGTCGAGGTACGGCAGGTCCCGGTAGAGCGTGTACGTGTTGCGCACCCGGGCGCCGGCCAGCGGCGCCTCGGTGACCACCCGGGTCACTGCGTCGGTGCGCAGCAGCAGCCTCGGGTCGTCGCCCCGGTTTCCGGTCGAGGCGACCCGGGTCACCCGCGGCTGGTAGGGCCGCGGCAGCCTGTGGTCCCAGCTGCCGTCCTGCTCGTGCATGCCCACGTCGATGCCCGGCGAGTCCACCGCGATGGTCTCCCCGAACAGGTACCCGTCGGTGCGCGCGACCGGGAGGTCCGGCTCGCCCGGCCGCACCTGGCTCAGCCGGTACAGCCCGCCGCGGGTGATCACGGCCGTGTAGTGGTCGTTGGTGTAGGTGATGTCGCCGTCGGTCTGGCGCAGCGCGGGGCCCGGGTCGGCCGCCGGCGTCGGTGTCAGCCGGAACACCGCGTACCCGAGCCCGGGTACCTCCGGGGCCACGAAGCCGACGGTGGCGTAGCCGCGGTGGCTGCCGGCCGGGGCGCCCTGGGCGAGCACGTGACCGATCGCGGTGACGCCGTCCGGCCCGGCCAGCGGGACCGTGTCGGCGAGCCGGCCGGCGCTCGCGACCTCCACCTCGACCCAGTCCGATCGCGTCCGCGGCAGCGGGTTGTAGACCACGATCTCGTCGGCGCCGAGCCCCAGCCAGCCGGCCAGGCCCGCGAGGTCCGCGTCGATCGCGCGCAGCCCGGCGTGCAACGCCGCCTCGGCCTTGCCCCGGAACACCTCGTCGGTGCCGACGCCGTGCAGCCCGCCGAAGCCGTGGTCGATGTAGACGTGATCCTTCCAGGCCCGGTCCAGGTCGACGGTGTCGGTCCGTCCACTGTGGACATCGAGCAGCAGCGGGGCGGCCCGCAGCCGCTCGGCGGTGAGCAGCGCCGACTGCGCGCGGCGCAGCGCGTCCACCGTCTTGTGGTGCCCGGGGCCGTGGATGTAGAGCCAGGGGTTGGGCATCTCGCCGCGCACCACCGGCAGCCGGTCGAGCGCGCCGTCCTTGGCCAGCAGCGAGACGTAGGCGTCGGCGGTGCCGAACTCCAGTTGGGCATGCACCCCGAATTCGGCGGCGATCTCGGTGGCCCGCGCATTCCAGGTGTCCATAAAGGACGACAGCGCCACGCTGGGCACGGTGTAGTCGGCGGTGACGCAGACCAGCAGCGTGCGCGGCAGGTCGTGCGCGGCGAACACCGGCTCGAACCGGTCGACCAGCGCACGCAGCCGCTTCGCCGCGACCGCCACGTCGAAGTCACCGTCGCCGTCGACCGCCTCCTCCAGCGGCGAGGTGTGCAGCACCCGGGTGTTCAGGAACGGGTAGCCGTAGTGGCCCTGGAAGAGCGACAGCACGAGCAGGCGCGAGCCGTCGGCCGCCTCCCACCAGTAGATGCCGGGCTGGCACCGGGACACGACCAGGTAGTCGATGCCGGCCGGGCCGTAGATCTGGGCCAGGTTGCGGGTGCGGCCCTGCACGTCGACGTTCCAGGCGCCGCGCGAGGCGATGCCGTAGCGGTCCGCGAGCGCCTTGCGACCGTGTTCCACCTGGCGCAGCAGGCCTTCTCCGCCGTAGAGCCCTTCGTAGGGCTGCACGTAGGTGCCGCCCCACTCCAGCCGGCCCGACTCCACCAGCGCCCGCAGGTAGCCGGCCCGCTGCGGGTTGCGGTCCAGGTACTCGTCGGCATAGAGCGAGGCCTCGACCGCGTACGCGTAGCCCGGGTCCCGGTCGAGCAGGTCGAGGACCGCGTCGATGATCCCGTGCTCGCGGTGCTCGGCGATCTCGCTCGGGGTGCCGGCCCAGCCGATGTCGTTGTGACTGGAGCCGACCACGAGGATCCGCCAGGGCTGCGGGTCGGTCTGCACGGTGGCTCCTCCCGGTTACCTGTTGCTACACATTATCGATAGGCGATAGATTCTCAGCGGGATGACGGGGTTGTCAATCATGGTTTCCAGGGCGTTGCCGGGACGGAGGTCCTTGAGGTGGCTGAATCGGCGGGCGGACTCGACCGTGCCCTGCTGTCCGACCAGGCGTACGTCCTGCTGCGCGACCAACTGCTGGCGGCCGAGCACGAGCCCGGCACCCGGCTCGTCGAGTCCGAGATCGCGCGCCGGCTGGCGGTCAGCCAGGCGCCGGTGCGCGAAGCGCTGCGCCGGCTGGCCCACGAAGGCCTTGTGCTCCAGCTCCCGCACCGGGGCAGTTTCGTTGCGCGTCTTTCGGCCGAGGAGGCCCGCAAGGCCTATGCGGTAAGGGCAGCCCTTGAGGTGGTGGCGGTGGACGGCGTGGTGGAGAGCGACGACCCCGAGCTGATCCCGAACCTGGTCACCGCGCTGGAGGAGGATCTGGCGACCATGGTGGCCGCGGCCGACCGCGACGACATCGCGGCGTTCGTCGCCGCCGACGCCGAGTTCCACCGCACCGTATGGGAAACCAGCGGCAACGAGCTGCTCGGCCGGATCTGGCCGATGGTCGAGGTGGCCATGCGCAACCTGACCATCGTCTCCAACCGGCTCTACTACGACCGCCTCTCCGATGTGGCCGCCACCCACCGGCCGCTGGTGGAAGCGCTGCGCCGGCGCGACCCGGCGACCGCACAGCTGTTCCAGGAGCACTGCCTCAACGTGTGGAGCCACGCCGAGGCCCCGGCCCCGGCCGCCGGCAGGCAGCGCAAGCCCCGCACGCCGAGCAAGCCAGGTGAGCCGAGCAAGGCAAGCAAGCCAAGTGAGCCAAGCAAGCCGAGTGAGCCGAGCAAGGCGAGCAAGCCGAACAAGCCGAGTGAGCTGAGCAGGCCAAGTGAGTCGAGCAGGCCAAGTGAGCCGAGTAGGCCAAGTGAGCCGAGTAGGCCAAGTGAGCCGAGTAGACCACGTGAATCGAGCACGCGGGGCAAGCCGAGCACGCGGGGCAAGCTGAGTGAGCCGGGCAAGGCGAGTAAGGCGAGTGCGCCGAGCACGCGGGGCAAGGGCTGATGCTGGGCTCGGTCGTGGTCACCGGCGCGGTCGGCGGCATCGGCGCCGCGGTGGTCACGGCGCTGCACGATGCCGGGTACGCCGTGGTGGGCATCGACCTGGCCGACGCCGGCTGGCCCGAGGCGGCCACCCGGGTGGTCGGGGATGTCGCCGATCCGGCCGTGCACGACGCCGCCGCGGCGGCGGCCGTCGCGCTGGCGCCGCTGGTCGGCTGGGTCAACACCGCCGGCATCGCGACCGGCGCCGGCCCGGTCACCGACGTCAGCATCGACGGCTACCGCAGGCTCATGGACGTCAACTTCAGCGGCACCCTGTGGGGCGTGGCCGCCGCCGTGCGGGCCATGCGCGGCCCGAGCGGCGCGGGCCCGGGCGGCCCGGGCGGCAGCATCGTGTCGATCAGCTCCACCCAGGCGCAGGTGGGATTCCCCGGCTACCCGCTCTATGCCGCGTCGAAGGGCGCCATCGAGGCGCTCACCCGGCAGGTCGCCGCCGAGTACGCGGCCGAGGGCATCCGCTGCAACGCCATCGCTCCCGGCGTCATCGCCACCGCCCTCAACGACCGGATCCTCGCCGAGGCCGAGGATCCGGAGTCGCTACGGGCCAGCTGGGACGCGCTGTGCCCGATCGGGCGCTGGGGTACGGCAGCTGACGTGGCCCAGCTCGCGCTCTACCTCATCGGCCCCGGCGCCGGCTTCCTCACCGGACAGGTGCTCACCATCGACGGCGGGCAGACCATCGTCCCCCCAGGACCGCGTACCAATGGCTGACACAGTGGACAGACCACCATCCCCCCAGCACCGCGCAGCAATGGCTGACACAGCGGACAGACCACCATCCCCCCAGCACCGCGCAGCAATGCCTAATTCAGACCGCGACCTGCTGCTGCGCTCCGAGCGCCTGGAGGTGGCGCTCTCGCCCGAGTTCGGCGGTGGCCTGACCGGCATCCGCGACCGCTCGTCCGGCGGGCAGGTGCTGTGGCGCACGCCGTGGGCCGACGAGACGCCGGTGCCGCCGCGGGACCACCCGCTGGACGTGGACACCTGGGTGCGGCACTCCCGCGGCGGCTGGCAGGTGCTGCTGCCCAACGGCGGCGACGACTGCGACTGGCACGGCGTCCGGCACGGATTCCACGGCGAGGCCACGGTCATCGCGTGGCGGGTGCTGCGGCAGTCCGGGGCGTCGGTCACGCTGGCCGCGGTGCTGAGCGCCACCCCCATCGACGTCGAACGGACCGTCACCGCGACCGGGGCCGACGTCGTGGTGACCGAGCGGCTGAGCAACCGGTCGGCACAACCGGTCGATCTCATGTGGACACACCATCCCGGCTTCGGCGGCGACCTGCTGGCCGGGCCGGTTCGCCTGGATACCAACGCCGGCGCGTTCCAGCTCGACGACCGCGCTCCGGTCGTCGGGCTGCCCGCCACCGCGGGCGACGCCGGCCGGTGGCCCCGGGTCGGCACCGTCGATCTGCGCCATCCCCGCGACGGCAGTGCGCTGCTGGGCTACCTCTCCGACTTCGACGGCGACCCGTGGGTGCGGCTCGCCCGCGCCGACGGCTCGCTCGGCGTCCGGCTCGGCTGGGATGCCGCGACGTTCCCGCGATGCTGGCTGTGGCAGGAGCTTGGCGGTACCACCGGAAGCCCCTGGCACGGTGCGGTCCGCGTGATCGGGGTCGAGCCCGCCACCTCCTGGCCCGGGCAGGGCCTGGCCCGGGCAGCTGGCACCACCTTCCGCCTCGCCGGCCACGGCACGACCACAACGTCCGTGACACTGACCGTGCTCACGGCCGACGACACCGCCTCAGCACCTGGAGAGTCAGCATGACTGGGCCCCCGCCGCCGGCCTCGTACGCTCCGCGATGCTCACTTGGGAGAGCGCCGCATGAGTGACGGATCCGCGCCCGAGCCGATCTGGATGGGCCCCGCGCGGGCCCGGCTCCGGAGCGCGCTCGTCTCCGACTCGCTCGACGCGCTCGGCTACCGGCGCCAATGCCTCTCCGCCGGGATCGTGCCGATCACGAGCAGCACGGTGCTGGTGGGCGCGGCGCTGCCGGTGCAGATCGAGGTCGTGCACGAGGTACCGGCGGTGCCCTACCGGGGCCTGCTGGCGGCGCTCGACGCGATCGGCCCCGAGCAGGTCTTCGTCGCCTCTGTGGGCGGTGGCTCCGACGTGGCGATCTGGGGCGAGCTGGTGACGACGGTCTGCCGGGCGCGCGGGGCCGCCGGGGCCGTCTGCGACGGGTACGCCCGGGACAGCGTGAAGATCCGCGAGACCGGCTTCCCGGTGTTCTGCCGGGGCACCGTGCCCACCGACAGCAACGGGCGCTCGGAGGTCCGCGCGCACAACGTGCCGGTGGTCATCGACGGGGTCCGAATCGAGCCGGGTGACCTCGTGGTCGCCGACGACGACGGGGTCGCCATCGTGCCGGCGGCCGTCATCGACACGGTGGTCGGCATGGCACAGGAGAAGGACGCGCACGAGTCGCGGTTCCGGGCCGCGGTGGTCGAGGGCATGACGGCCACCGAGGCGTTCGCGAAGTTCGGCGTGCTGTGATGGGTGGCCCGCTCGACGGCATCGTGGTCGCCGACTTCACCCAGCTCGTGCAGGGCCCGTACGCGGCGCAGGTGCTGGCCGACCTCGGCGCCGAGGTGATCAAGATCGAGCCGCCGGGCGGTGACTGGCTGCGCCACTTCGCGCTGGGCAACGCCTACCCCGGCGGGGAGAGCATCTCGTTCCTGGCCTTCAACCGGAACAAGGCGAGCGTGGTGCTCGACCTCAAACAGCCCGACCAGGTGACGGCCGCTCGACGTATCGTGGCCCGCGCCGACGTCGTGCTGGAGAACTTCCGGCCCGGTGTGATGGAGCGGCTCGGCCTCGGCTACGAAACCCTGCGGGAACTCAACCCGGGCCTGATCTACTGCGCCAGTACGGGCTACGGCACCGACGGGCCCTACCGGGACCGACCTGGCCAGGATCTGCTGGTTCAGTCGCTCACCGGCCTGCCCACCCTCAACGGTCGGGACGGCGACCCGCCGATCCCGGTCGCCATCGGCGTCGCGGACATGACCGCCGGCCTGCACATGGTCTACGGAACGCTGGCCGCCCTGGTCGAACGCGCGCGCACCGGCGCCGGCCAGCGGGTCGATGTGAACCTGCTGAGCTCGCTGCTCGCCCTGCAGTCCCAGGAACTCACCGCGCACCTCAACACCGCCGACCGACCGCGGCGCAACCCGGTGATGGCCGGCACGCCGTTCACCGGCGCGCCGTACGGCATCTACCCCACCCGTGACGGGCACCTCGCGATCGCCATGAACGCGGTGAGCCGGCTGATGGCGGCGCTCGAACTCGACGGGTGGGCCGACGTCGACGCCCAGAACATCACCGAACCCGACGCCGACGCCGCGATCCGGGCCGCCATCACCGACCGGCTGGCCGGGAAGTCCACAGTGGAGTGGCTGGATGTGCTGCTGGCCAAGGACATCTGGTGCGCCCCGCTGCAGGACTACGACGCCGTCGCGGCGGACCCGCAGGTGCGCCACAACGGGACGATCGTCGAGATCGAACACCCCACGGCCGGCCCGGTTCGGGTCATCGGGCCGGCGGTCCGGTTCAGCGGGAACCACGCCGACGCCGAACACTCGCCGCCGCCGCGGCTGGGCGAGCACACCCGCGACGTGCTGACCCGCCTGGCCGGTTACAACGCCGACGAGGCAGAACGGCTCTCGCCGTGACTGTGCCCCCGGCCACCCGGTCGCTCCCGCTGACAGCAGCTGCGATGCTCACTTCGGGCGCCGCCTGATGACTGTGTTGCGGGGGATGACGTGGAGTCATCCGCGTGGGTACGACTCGCTGCTGGCCGCGACGGCCGCGTTCACCCGCGGCAACCCCGACGTCGACGTGTCGTGGGAGGCCCGCAGCCTGCAGGACTTCGCCGACTTCCCGCTGGCCGACCTGGCCGACCGGTACGACCTGCTGGTCTTCGACCACCCGTTCATCGGCGCGGTGGCCGCCTCGAAACTGCTGGTGCCGCTGGACCAGGTCCTGCCGGCCGGGGTCATCGCCGACGCGGTGGCGCACAGCCTCGGGCCGTCGCAGCAGAGCTATGAGTGGGACGGGCACCCGTGGGCGCTCGCCATCGACGCCGCCTGCCACGTCAGCGCGCACCGGCCCGACCTCGTCGGCCGGGTGCCCGCCGACTGGGCCGCGGTGCTCGCGTTCGCCCGCCGGGCACACGCGGCGGGCGGACCGCTGCTGGCCCTGCCGGCCAAGCCGATCGACAGCCTGCTCGCGTTCCTCTCGATAGTCGCCAACGATATCGGCGAGCCGTTCGCCGGCACCGGCGGCCTCGCCGCGCCGGACCGCGCGGTGCTGTCGCTGGAGCTGCTGGCCGAGCTGCTCGCGTACGCGCACCCGGCCTCCCTCGACGCGAACCCGATCCAGCTCCTGGAGCTGATGGCGAGCACCGACGAAGTGGCCTACCTGCCGCTCACGTTCGGCTACGTCACCTACGCCACACCGGGAGCGCGGCCGAGTCAGGTCCACTTTGGACCGATACCGGCCGGCCGGCGGGGCATCGCCGGCGGCGTGCTGGGCGGTGCGGGCCTCGGCATCTCGGCCCGGTCGGTGCAGCTGGCCGAGGCCGCCGAGCTGCTCGCGTTCGTCGCGTCCGGCGACGTGCAGGCCGGCGCGTACGTGGCCGGCGGCGGGCAGCCCGGGCACCGCTCGGCCTGGCTCGATCCGGCCGTCAACGCCAGCCACGGCGACTTCTTCGCCGCCACGCTGCCCAGCATCGACGCCGCGTACCTGCGCCCCCGCTGGCCGGGGTTCCTCCCCGCGCAGACCGCCGCGGCCGAACTGCTGCATGCCGGACTGGCCGGCGGTGCCCCGGCCCGGGACCTGGTCGCCGCGCTCGACGCGCACTTCACCGCGGCACACCGGGAGTCGGACAGCTTCGCCAGGGTGTCCCGGTCCCCCGGCGCTGGGCACCGGCGACCCGGTGGCGGCGCCGACCGAGGCGGCTCCGGCGGCGCGGTGCCGCTGTTACCGATCGAGGGAGATGATCCGCATGGCCATTGACTCCACCGCACCGCCCGAGGTGCCGATCGAGCGGTTCAGCACGCTCGCCGACGGGCTGGACCATCCCGAGTGCGTCGCCGTCGGCCCGGACGGGCGGCTCTACGCCGGCGGCGAGGCCGGGCAGGTGTACCGGCTCGACCAGAGCGGCCCGCGGTTGCTGGCGAACACCGGCGGCTTCGTGCTCGGCCTGTGTCTCGACGCCGACTCCGCCATCTATGCCTGCGACCAGTTCCGCCACGAGGTGGTGCGGATCGACGCCGACGGCACCGTCGAGTCCTATTCGGACCGGATCCAGACCCCGAACTACCCGGTCTTCACCGCCGACGGCACCCTGTTCGTCTCCGACTCGGGCAGCTGGGACGGGAAGGACGGTGCGCTGTACCGGATCTCGCCGACCGGCGACTGCCGGCGGCTGGACCTCGAGGTGCCCGAGTTCCCGAACGGGCTGGCGCTGTCCCCCGCCGGCGACTGGCTGTACCTGGTGCTCTCCCAGCTTCCCGGCGTGCTGCGGGTGCCGCTGGCCGGCGGCGAGGTGACCGGCGAGCCGGAACTGGTGCTCGACATGCCGGGGCACGTCCCGGACGGGCTGGCTGTCCTCGCGGACGGCGATGTGCTGATCGCCTGCTACAACCCGGACACCATCTACCGGCTACACGACGGGACGGCCACCGTGCTCGCCCATGACCCCCGGCGGGTGGTGCTCGCCGCGCCCACCAACCTCGCCCTGCACGGCCCCGGCCGCAGCCACCTGGCGGTGGGCAGCCTCGGCCGGTGGCACGTGGCGTCCGTCGACATCGGACGGTCGGGAGCGCCGCTGGCCTACCCGGCCCTGGCCCGATGATCGACCTCGGCCGGGTCGTCCCGGTCATCGTGTTGGACCAGGCCGGGGACGCCGAGCCGCTCGGAGCGGCGCTCGCCGCCGGCGGGCTGCGCGCGGCCGAGGTGACGTTCCGGACCGACGCCGCGGCCGACGCGATCCGGATCCTCAGCGAGCGGGACGACCTGCTGGTCGGCGCCGGGACCGTGGTCACCGAAGCCCAGGTCGACGAGGCCGCCGCGGCCGGGGCCCGGTTCGTGGTGAGCCCCGGCTTCTCGGCTCGCGTCGTCGCGCACTGCCAGGCGATCGGCATGCCGGCGCTGCCCGGCGCGGCCACCCCCACCGAGATCCAGATGGCCATCGACGCCGGCCTCGACACGGTGAAGTTCTTCCCCGCCGAACAGTTGGGTGGCGTGCCGATGCTGCGGGCACTCGCCGCCCCGTTCCGGACCATGAAATTCGTACCTACCGGCGGCGTGACCGCCGCGAACCTGGGCGACTACCTCGCCCTGCCCCCGGTCGTCGCCGTGGGCGGCACCTGGATGGTGTCACCGAGCCTGGTCGAGGCGGCCGCCTGGGGCGAGGTCAGCCGGCTCGCCGCCGCGGCCGTGGCGGTGGCCGGGTGACGCTGGACATCCGGCCGGCCCGGGAGTGCCGCTACGATCTGGTCGCCCTCGGCGAGGTCATGCTCCGGCTGGATCCGGGCGAGGGCCGGGTCCGCAGCACCCGCACCTTCGCGGTCCGCGAGGGCGGCGGCGAGTACAACGTCGCCCGCGGCCTGCGCCGCTGCTTCGGTATGCGCACCGCCATCCTCACCGCCCTCGCCGACAACGACGTCGGGCGGCTCGCCGAGGACTGCATCCTGCAAGGTGGCGTCGACACCGCCTACATCCACTGGGTTCCCTACGACGGCGTCGGCCGCACCGTCCGCAATGGACTCAACTTCACCGAGCGCGGCTACGGCCTCCGCGGCGCCCTCGGCGTCTCCGACCGCGGCCACACCGCCGCCAGCCAGCTCCGCCCCGGCGACATCGACTTCGACCGCCTCTTCGGCACCCTCGGCGTCCGCTGGCTGCACACCGGCGGCATCTACGCCGCCCTGTCCGACACCACGCCCGCCGTCATCGAAACCGCGATGGCAGCGGCCAAGCGGCACGGCACGATCATCTCCTACGACCTCAACTACCGACCCAGCCTCTGGCAGGCCATCGGCGGCAAGCCGCGCGCCCAGCAGGTCAACCGCCGGCTCGCCCCGCTGGTCGACGTCATGATCGGCAACGAGGAGGACTTTACCGCCAGCCTCGGCTTCCCCGTCCCCGCCACCGATCCCGGGTTGACGGACCTGGACACCGCCAACTTCCAGGCGATGATCGGCAACGTGGTCGAGGAGTTCCGCAGCTTCGAGATCGTCGCCACCACGCTGCGCGCCGTCCACACCGCCACCGTCAACGACTGGGGTGCCATCGCCTGGTCGCCCGGCACCGGCTTCGTCGAAGCCACTCCGCGGGCCCGGATGGAGATCCTCGACCGCGTCGGCGGTGGCGACAGCTTCGCCTCCGGCCTGGTCTACGCCCTGCTCGCCGGGCACGATCTCGGCACCGCCGTGAACTACGGCGCCGCGCACGGCGCACTCGCCATGACCACCCCCGGCGACACCTCCATGGCCAGCCTCGCCGAGGTCCAGGCGCTCGTCATCGGCGCCGGCGCCCGCGTACAACGCTGAGCTGCGGTCAGCGCCGGCTGAGAGTCGCAGCGACAGCCGCCCGCCTCCCGGGTCCGGCCGGTGGGCAGCGAGGGCTTTGCACCGGCCGACGCTTCGCGGCTGGTGCCAACCAGCGCGGCATAGCTGGACGCCGGCCCGGGAGCGGTGAGAGATAGCGTGCGAAGAGGCAGCCGTCGAGCGAGGAGGCGTCATGGCCGAGGAAACCACCGGGTGGGGCGGGGCGCTGTGGGCGGCTGCCGACCTGGTGACCCCGATGGCCATCCGGGTGGCGGCGACGCTGCGGTTGGCCGACCACATCACCGCCGGCACCCGGACGACCGAGGCGCTGGCCGCGGCGGTGGACGCCGACCCGGACACCCTGGGGCGACTGCTGGGCCACCTGGTGACCGCCGGTGTGGTGGCTCCCGCGGAAGCCGGCAGCTACCGCCTGACGGCTCTGGGCGAACAGCTCCGCGACGACGACCCAGGCGGAGTGCGGGCCTGGATCGATCTGGAGGGCGCGGTCGGGCGGGCCGATCTGTGCTTCGTCCAGCTGCTGCACACCGTCCGGACCGGCGAGCCGGCGTTCCCGCGCCAGTTCGGCCGGCCGTACTGGGACGACCTGTCGGCCGACCCCGCGCTCGCGGCGTCGTTCGACGCGCTGATGGGAGCCCGGCTGGTGGCCGACGCGCCCGCTGTCGCCGTTGGGTACCCCTGGGGCACGCTCGGTCACCTGGTCGACGTGGGCGGCGGCAACGGCACCCTGCTGGTCGCCATCCTGCGCGCCCACGACGACCTGCGCGGGACGGTGCTCGACCTGCCCGGCCCGGTGACCCGGGCCGAACAGGCCATCGCCGCAGCCGGCCTGGGCCACCGGGCCGGCACCCAGGCCGGCAGCTTCTTCGACGCCCTTCCCGCCGGAGCGGGCGGCTACCTGCTCTCCGGCGTCATCCACGACTGGCCCGACGAGGATGCCCTGCGCATCCTGCAGCGGTGCGCCGACGCGGCCGCGGAGACGGGCAAGGTGCTCGTCATGGAGGACCGCAGCGGCGGCACCCTGAGCACCGAAGGAGACCTGCGGATGCTCGCCTACGTCCGCGGCCGGGAACGCACTCTCGACCAGCTCGGCGAGCTGGCCAGGTCGGCCGGCCTGCAGGTCAGCTCGGTCACGCCAGCCGGCTCACGCCTGATCGTCGAGCTGCTCCCCGCTCATTGAGCCACCCAGAGAAACTCACCAAGCTGCAGCCGAAGAAGTACCCGATCCGGCACATCGGCGAGCGCACCCGATCAGTTATGCCGACTTCCGGCTGCGCTCCGCTCCGCCGGGAATAGCTCCTTTTGCTGCTCGGTCCGCGCCAGCGTCCTTGCTACTATTCGGCCAGAGCCAAAGCAGTTCGAGGTCAGCTGTACAACAATCGACCGAGGAGGACGCGGATGCCTACGAGCGACGTCGAGGTAGCCGGTGCACTGACTCCGGCGCAGGTCCAGGAATTGCTGCAGGCGAGCCTCCAGACGGAGAGCCTGTTCGTCGCGTTCGGCGCGGCTCCCACCCAGCATGACGGGAGCCACCTCACCGTTCGCCACTGACCTGTCCCGAGCATCGGGCGTTCGCGTACGGCGCGGGCGCCCGATGTCGGTATGACTGTGCGTTATGAATGACTGGGTGTAATGACTGGGCGTCATGAAGCTTCGTGAGCGGGCAGCGAAAGGCGCGGCGGCGGGCCTTCATCGGGAATGCGCTCCGGAGCAGACCTATGAGCGGGTCCGCCCACATTTTCGCAGCGTCGGCATCACCCGGGTAGCGGATATCACCGGGCTCGACCGTATCGGGATACCGGTCTACAACGCGATGGTGCCCCGGTCCAACGATGTGCTGTCGGTATTCAGCGGCAAAGGCGCCACGCCGGCCGATGCGAAGACGTCGGCGGTGATGGAGGCAATCGAACGCTTCGCCGGCGCCTTGCCGCTGCGGCCGACCCGGGTCGCCGCCTACGACGACCTGGTCGCCGCCGGCGGCGCGGTCATGCGGCCCGGCGAGCTCAACCTGGAGCTCCGCCCGCAGTACCGGGACGAGCTGCCGATCTACTGGGTGCCCGGGTACGACCTGCGCACCGAGGAGACCGTGCTGGTGCCGCAGGGTGCGGTGACCTACTCGGTCGATCCGGGTGCGCCGGCCTGCTACCGGTTGGCTACCGCGAACGGGCTGGCGTCCGGCAACACGCTGGAGGAGGCGGTCTGCCACGCGTTGTGCGAGCTGATCGAGCGGGACGCCCTGACGATCGCCGAGATCCTCAGCAGCCGGCTGGTGAACGCGCTGACCACCGGCCAGCTCGGGCCGGCCCGCTCGGCGGCGCAGACCGCCTGGCTGCGCGAGCTGCACCCGCAGATCGACCCCGACGCGCTGCCGCCGCGGGCGACCGAGCTGCTGGACCGGTTCCGTGCCGCCGGCGTCGACGTGCGGCTGCTCTCGATCGCCTCGGACCTCGGCGTGCCGACCGTGCTCGCTGTGTCCACTGAGGACAATGGGCCGGCCACGTCCAAGGCGCACACCGGGATCGGCACCAGCCCGGACGCGGAGGTGGCCGTGCTGCGGGCGATCACCGAATGCGCGCAGAGCCGCGCGGTCGACGTCCAGGCCACCCGGGAGGACTTCGAGCCGCCCGCGGCCGACGTGCCGGACTTCCGGCTGTTCGCCAAGCGGGTGTCCACTGTGGACAAGGACGCGTGGCCGTGGCGCGCGGCGGGCGAGCAGGTGCGGCTGGCCGACCTGGCCACCCACCGCAGCGACGACATCGTCGCGGACATCCGGTTCATGCTCGACCGGCTGCGCGACCGGCAGCTCGGCCGGGTCGTCGCGGTGGATGTCTCGCCGCCCGGCATCCCGGTCCGGGTGGCCCGGGTGCTGGTCCCCGGCCTCGAGTCCTGGGGCACCGACCGGTCCAGGATCGGTGTCCGGGCGGCCCGGGCGTGGAACGAGGCGGTGGCCGCGTGCCGGTGACGGGGGCGCGAGCGCCGGAATTCGGCGGCCGGCCGGTCGTGTTCGTCGGGCCGAGCCTGGACCTGGCGACCGCGGCGCGGCACCTCGACGCGGAGTTCCGGCCGCCGGTCCGGCGCGGCGACATCGACGCGATCCTCGCCGGTGACCGGCTGCCGGCCGCGCTGGGCATCGTCGACGGCGTGTTCTTCCAGGAGATGTCGATCTCGCCGAAGGAGGTGCTGCGGGCGGTCGACCGCGGCATCACCGTGTTCGGCTCGTCCAGCATCGGCGCGCTGCGGGCGGTGGAGTGCGCCTGCTACGGCATGGTCGGCATCGGCCGGATCTACCAGGCGTACCGCAGCGGTGCGATCGACGCCGACGACGAGGTGGCGATCGTCTGCGACCCGGAGACCAACGCCGCGCTGTCCGAGCCGCTGGTGAACATGCGGTTCGCCGTGCAGGCCGCCCTGGCCGCGGGCGCGGTCACCGCCGGGGTCGCGGCCCGGTTCCTGGAGATCGCCAAGGAGCTGTACTTCCCGCAGCGCAGCGTCCGGGCCGTGCTGCGGCTGCTGGCCGCCGAGCTGGGCGAGCCGGAGTGCGCCAGCCTGCGGCGGTTCCTGGCCGAGCGCGCCCCGGACACCAAGCGGGCGGACGCGATCGCCCTGCTGGCCGCCATCCGGTCCTGGTCCGCCCCCGATCCCGATCCCGCCGCACGGCAGGACTCACGGCCGGACCAGTGACGTCAGGCAGCGCACGTTCCCGGAGAACGCCCAGGCCGGCCGGGCTCCCGCCAGCCGCCGCAGCGGCACCCGGCTGAGCAGTTCGGCCAGCGCGACCTGGGCGGCCACCCGCGCCAGCCACTGCCCGAGGCAGGCGTGCGGCCCGGCGCCGAAGGCGATCCCGCTGCCGCCGGCCCCGCCGGTCCCGCCAGGGCCACCAGGGCTACCAGGGCCGGCAGCCCCGCCGGGGCCGGCCTCGTCCCGGTTCGCGGCGGCGATCAGCAGCATGACCCGGTCACCGCGGCCCAGCCGCTGGTCGGCCACCACGACCGGCCGGGTCACCTCCCGGAACATGTACTGGGTCGGGCTGTCCAGCCGCGCCGCCTGGCCGACCGCCGCCGCCAGGTCCGGCCCGGTCGCCCCGGCGCCGGCCCCGGCGAGCCGGATCAGTGCCGCCCCGCACAGCGTGGCCAGCGGTTCCTGGCCGCCGAGCAGCAGGGTCAACAGCCGGCTGGCGAAGGCGGCGTCACCCCCGCCGGCCAGCTCGGCGAGCAGCCCGCCGGCGGCCGCCGTGGACCGGCCGGCCACCAGCTCGACCGCCTGCCCGGCGGCGGCGTCCGCCCCGGGCCCGTCCGCCAGGATCTCGTGCAGCGCCGCGCGCAGCTCGTCGCAAGCCGACATCGGCACCCCAAGCAGCCCCGACACGGCGGCGACCGGCACCCGGTCGAACAGCTCCTGCTGCAGGTCGCAGCCGGCGCCGACGTCCACCCGGTCGAGCACCCAGCGGACCCGCTCGCGGACCATCCCGACCATGCCGCCGGCGGCCCGGCGGGAGAACGCCGCCGCCAGCCGGCGCCGCTCCGCGGTGTGCCGGGGCGGGTCGAGGTCGAGCAGGGTCGGCGGGTCGCCGACGCCGTCGTGACCGACGCCCCGGGTGGAGGTGAAGACCGCGGGGGTGGTGAAGGCGGCGACCACCTCGGCGTGCCGGGCCAGCACGTACGCCTGCTGCCGGTCGCTGTACAGCAACCCGGGACGCCGCCGCAGTGCCGCGTAGGTGGGGAACGGGTCGGCGGCGGGAACGACCAGGTCGGCGGTCAACGCCAGCACACCCAGCAACCCGACACCGGGCAGGTCAGCGCTGGGCAGGTCAGCACTGGACAACCCAGCACTGGACAACCCCGCACTGGGCAGCTCAGCGCCAGGCAACCCGGCGCCTGGCAACCCAGCGCTGGGCAGGTCAGCGTTGGGCGACATCGCCGTCCCGCCGGAAGCCGAGCACCGAGCCCTCCCCCACCGCGATCAGCGCGAGGCCGGCGGCCGACAGCAGCGCGACCACCCGGGCCGCCCCGTCCACCCCGAGCACGTGCGGGTGCAGCTCGACGCTGACCGAGACGACCCGCTCGGACACCAGCGCGTGCTCGTGTTCCAGCAGCGCCAGCTCCATCCCCTCGATGTCCATGACCAGGTTGAACGTGTCCCAGCCGCGGTCGCCGAGCAGCCCGGCGAGCGAGCCGCGGCGGGCCGGCCGGCCCGGCTCGCGGCGCACGCCGGGGTCCCACCCCGCCGCCGCGGCGGCCGGCCCCGGCTGGTCGTCGTAACCGAGGGCGTACTCGGCCAGCTCGAACCGGGCCCGGTTCATGGCCCGGTTGACCTCGAGCACGCCGAGCGCGTCCGGGTGCATCTCCACCGCGAGGTGCGCCGCCGGATCCTTCAGCAACCGGTTCGCGACGCAGCTGACCACGCCGATGCCGGCGCCGAGCTCGACCAGCGGCAGCTCGGGACTGAGGATGTACGGCAGGATCTGCACCTCGTCCTGCTCGTACAGCCCGGAGGCGAGCTCCTGCCGGGTGCTCTTGGGCACCGTGCCCTTCGGCGCGTAGATCAGCCGGTCGTAGATGGTGTAGACGAGCGGCACGGTCACTCTCCTGGTGAGGGCGGGGCGGACGGGGCGGGGTCGGCCGGGCGGTCCAGCCACCGCCGGTGACCGCACAGGTAGCTGGCCAGCCGGCGCCGCAGCACCTCGGCGGCCCGCGGGTGGTCCGCCATCATCTGGACGCCGATGCCGGCGTCCAGCTCGATCTCGGACAGGTAGTACCGCTCGTCCTCGGCCAGGAAGTCCAGGCACAGGAAGGAGGTCGGGACCGCGGCCATGACCCGCTCGGCGTCCTCGACCAGCTCCGGCGGCGCGTCGACCCAGCGGTCGGTGCCGCCCAGCCTGGCGCCGATCAGGACGTGTCCGGGCACCGGCGCGTACCGCCGGGTGGCGAGCACCTCGCCGTCCATGCCGAACATCCGGTACGAGACCAGCCGCTGCGGGTCGAGCCGGCGCTGGACGACGACCGGCAGGTCCGCGGCGCTGGCCAGGCGCAGCGCGCAGATCAGCTCGACCTCGTCGCGCACCACGACGATGCCCTGCTGCGCGGCCCAGCTCGCCGGCTTCACCACCGCCGGGAACCCGATCTCCCGCAGCAGGCCGGCGTAGCCGCGTTCCTCCAGGTCCCGGCCGGTGGTGATGCGGGCGGTCGGCAGCACCGAGGCGTGCCGCAGCAGCGGTGCCAGCCGGGCCACGGTGAGCAGCTTGTCGTTCGCCCGCACGCTCCACTGTGGACTGATCGGGAGGTAGAAGCCGGCCTCGGCCAGCAGGTGGGCGACGGTCAGCGACGACCACACATCCCGGACCATGTGCGGGAAGGTCCAGAACTCGGTGACGAAGACCGCGTCGGCCGGCGTCACCGGCGCACCGTCCAGGAACACCTCGAGCCGGCCGCCGGGGGCGTACCGCATGTCGACCAGCTCCGGGCTGCACGTCTCGACCACGCAGCCGAGCTCGCCGCCGACCCGGCGGTAGCCGGACCAGAAGTTCGCCTCGTCCGCGCGGTTCTCCCGGATCGTGCCGCGGTCGGGGAACAACCAGACTATCCGCACCGGGGCAGCGCCCGCGGTCGCCTCAGAAGTTGTCATAGCGGCGGGCCGTCGCGGCGCCGACGGCGGCCTCGTCGTCCCGGACCCGGGAGCGCATCAGCATGATCTCCTTCTCCACGTCGTCGGCACCGCAGACGTTCGGCGCGCCGTGCAGGTACAGCGACAGCGCCGCGGACTTGAAGTCGCAGAACAGCCCGGACTCGTGCACCGGGCAGCCGCGGCAGTCGAAGGCGTCGTAGTTGGACCCGGCGGTGGCCTGGCGGATCCGGGCCCAGATGTCGGCGAAGTCGTCGCGCCCGAGCACGCCGCCGGGGTAGAGCTTCTCGCCGGCGTAGAAGTTGTCCGGGTAGACCACTCCGTCGGCGGCCACGTAGACGTAGAAGTTGCCCTGGTAGTTCAGCCCGGTCGCGGTCATCAGCGTTTCCTCGAACCCGTAGTAGTTCGGGTTGCTGTACTCCCGCGCACCACCGAAGTTCTCGTCGTACAGCTGCGGCAGCAGCCGCTCGTAGCGCAGCTTCGCCGCCAGGAAGCGCCGGTAGCCGTCCAGGTCGTCGCGGCGCAGCCGGAGCATGGCCGCGTTCTCCCTGGCCCGGCCGACGGTCTGCACATCCAGCACGGTGACGATGACCCGGTGCCGTTCGGCCCAGGCGTACAGCTCGGGCAGCTCGGCCAGGTTCACCCGGTTCACCACGGTGCTGCCGATGACCGGGAAGCCGCTCTCCCGCAGCGCCAGGATCCGGGCCGTGACCTGCTCGAAGGTCTGCCGGCCGCGGAGCAGGTGGTGCGCGGCGAGCCCGTCGACGCTGATCACGAACGTGGTCTGCGGCGGGATGCGGCGCAGCACCGAAGTGGACAGTCCGCTGCCGTTGGAGATCACGTTGTAGTCCAGCCCGGTCTCGGCCACGCCGGTGACCAGCTCCGGGAAGTCCGGGCGCAGCGTGACCTCGCCGCCGGTGAGGAAGGTGAACAGCACGCCGGCGTCGGCGAGCAGCTGCGCGTTCTGCAGCACCCGCCGGGTCGGCAGCTCGCCGTCCCGGGCGGTGCCGGCGGAGATGTAGCAGTGCTGGCAGGTCAGGTTGCAGGCCAGGGTCAGCTCGATGCCGGCGGTGATCGGCCCGCTGAGGCGGCCGAGGTCGGCCGGCACGGCCACCCGGTGCGCCGCCACCTCGCCGGTCGGCAGGCCCTGGACGTCCCGGTCGTAGACGTCGATCGTGCCGTCCGGCAGGGCGACGATCCAGCCGAAGTCCTCCCGTCGGGAGCGGGCCCGGAACATCGGCCGCTACCTGACCGGCTCGGCGACGGCGGCGATCACCGTGTAGCAGTCCATGTGGGTCGGCCGGGAGACGCTGGCGGTGCGCTCCAGCGTGACCGCGAGCTGCCCGCGCAGCTCCGGGCCGATACGGTCCACAATGGACCGCAGCTCGTCGGTCAGCGCGCCGAACCGGTCGGCGCTGATCGCCCGCTGGACGAACTCGCAGTCCCGGTGCACCGCCCAGTGCGGCACGCCGTCGACCAGCTCCAGGCTGAGCGGGTAGAGGTGGCAGGTCAGCGGGCGGGCCGCGTGCACGGTGCAGCGCCCGTCCTGGCCGCGGTACGGGCAGGTCGGGCCGGCGGCGCCGAGCACCAGCCGACCGGCCGCGTCCCGGGGGAAGGTGTCCAGGTAGATCGGCCCGGCCTCGCCGTTCAGCTGGACCAGCCGCAGGCCGGCCGCGAGCAGCTCGTCCTCCTCGGCGGGCACCACCCACGGGTAGCCCTGGCAGTCCGGGAACGCGCACGAGCGGCAGCTCGCCGAGATGTCCGCGAAGACCAGCCCCGCGGCCTGCTTCAGCGCGCCGATCGTGTTGATCTGACCCATCAGGTGGTCCCGCCTCCGGTTCCGGGCGCGGGCGAGCCGCGCGTACGTCGTTGCCGCCGGTGCGGGCGCGGGCCGGGTCCCCCGCCGCACCCGCACCCGCACCGGCCCGGCGTCAGCCGGTGGGCTGCGCGATCGCCTGCTTCGGGACGTCGGTCTTGCCGTCCTTGGTCTTGACGGTGATCGCCTCGATCTTGTTCTCGTCCTGGACCGTCTTGCACTTGCTCATGCCCTCACCTCCTTCCGGTCGACAGGGCCGGCGGCTGGAGCACGCCGGGCGGGCGGTAGTCCAGCCCGACGCAGGGCTGCGGGCTGTCGAGGACCAGCACGTACGAGCCGCGGGCGACCATCTCGTACCGGCAGGTGCAGCCGGTCAGCGTGGCCCGGCCGACCTGCGCCATCAGCGCCAGGTCCGCGTCCCACCGGCCGGTGAGCTGACCGCAGAGGTTGCGCGGCCGGAACTGGGCGACCTCGCTGCAGACGTAGCAGCGTCCCTCCGCGGTGACGTACAGGGAGCGGCCGTCGACCCAGCAGGAGCTGTCCACGCCGAGGGCCGTGCCGGCGCCCGGCCAGCCGGCGCTGGCCTCGACGAACCACTCCCGCAGCCGGCCCCGGTCGGCGGCGGTCAGGCCGAGCGACGGCCAGTGCTCCCGGGCCCGGCCGCCCCGGACCACCTCCGAGAAGGTCAGCCGGGACACCTCGTGGGCGGCGGCCAGGTCGGCGACGCCGGCCAGCGCGGGCAGGTTGCGGCGGGTCACCGTGCAGGCCAGCGACACCCGCACGCCCGCCTCGGTGAGCCGGCGCAGCGCCGTGGACGCCACCGCGAAGCTGCCGTCGCCGCGGATCTCATCGTGCCGGGCGGGGTCGCCGCCGTCGAAGCTGAGCACGACCTCCGGGCCGGTGCTGGCCAGCGCCGCCAGCATCCGGTCGTCCAGCCCGCTGCCGGAGGTGAACAGCGACACGGCCAGCCCGCCCTCGACCGCCGCCCGGAGCAGGACGGCGAAGTCGGGCCGGCCCAGCGGCTCGCCGCCGGAGAAGCAGACGCCGTCGTAGCCGGCGGCGGCCAGCACCGCCAGCAGGTGCAGCATCTGGTCGGTCGCCAGCTCGCGCCGGCGCGGCAGCCCGGACGCGGGCAGGCAGGTCGTACAGCGCCAGGGGCACGCGTTGGTGACCTCGACGCCGGCGGTCGCCACCGGGGTCAGACCAGGACGTCGATCGCGCCGGCCTGCTCCAGGCGGGAGACGAACAGCCGCAGCTCCGGCTCCTCCACCCACGGCTCGTAGGCGGCGACGAACGCGTGCTCGTCGATGACGCCACCGGTCTCCATGATCGTCTCGAGCATCCGCTGCTCGTTGGCGGTGATCCGGACGGTCTGGTAGCGGGTCTTGAAGAAGATGTCGCCCCACTCGGCATACAGGTCGGTCACCGCGAGGTAGCGGTTCGGGGTGAACCGGCGGTAGCCGGCCGGCACATCGGCGACCAGCCGCTGGGTGAACCCGTCCGCCGCGGACAGCTTCAGCTTCACCTCCGGGCTGAGCCCGCGCACCACCCGGTCGATGCACAGTTCCCCGCTGGAGCAGCCCTCGTCGACCTTGCAGCCGCCGCCGCAGTCGTGCAGCACCGGGCAGGACGCGCAGGGCTCCTCCACCCAGCTGAGATTCCGGAAGACCTGGTCGAACAGCGGGTCGGTCCAGATCTCCCGCAGCGACCGGTCCAGCACGTTGCCCAGCCGCATCTTCGACTGGTTGCACATCCGCATGTCACCGGTGTTGGTGATGGCGCAGAAGTACGTCCCGACACCGCAGTTCTGGAACATGTGCCGGACGATCAGCCGCTCGTCGAAGCAGTACGGCAGGGCGGTGCCGATGCCGACGCTGCCGCGGAACGGGAAGTCGTCGTGGGCGCCGACGATCTGGCCGACCGCGACCTTCAGCTCCGCGATCGACGGCTGCATGTGCATCCCCGCGTCGTGCGAGTTCGCCTCACCGATGCCACCCGGCTCGTAGATGTCGTAGTAGATCGACTCGGCGCCGATGTCGTTCGCCAGCTCGGCGATCTTGTACATCTGGTCGTGGTTGCGGCCCATCACCACCGGCACGATGCGGACGTCGTGGCCGTCCTCGACGTACTGGCGGGCCGCCGCGACCGAGCGCTTGAACGAGCCGGGCTTGCGGGTGATGCTGTCGTGGGTCTCCGGGTCGGCGCCGTGCAGGGAGACGCCGAAGCAGGACAGCCGGTTGGTGAACTGCTTCAGGTGGATCTGCCCGTTGGTCACGATCGTCACCGAGCTGCCGTGGTCGGACAGGTATTCGACCATGTCGGAGAGCTCGGCGGCGGAATAGCCGTAGGTCGGCTCACCGCCGATGAGATATGTGTGCGGAATTCGCTGCTCGGCCACCCGCCGGACTATGTTCCAGACCAGTTCCTTGTCCCGGTGCGAGACCTTCGTGCGGGTGGGGTTGTAACACATGATGCAGTCTTCCATGCAGGCATAAGTGATCTCGATATGGGCCAGCGTGGGAATGCAGAAAAGCGGCTTGATCGTGACGTCCCGGGTGGGCCCGGTCCGGGTGATGACATAGGGATCGACCATCCCGTAGTCCGGGGAGGTGCCGCAGCCCTTGCCGGCTGTGCCGCCCGCCTTCGTAGTGCTGAGCAGGGGCAGCATGGTGCGGTGCTGGACGTCCGTCACGTATCTCATCTCCCATGGTTGCGTGGGCCGGTACGACCGGGCCCGGACCGCCCCGCCGACCGCGGCCGGGGCGGCTGTTTCGGCACCGGACCCGGCACGGCCCGGCCGAAGAGCGCGAGCACCGCCGCCCGGTCGTCCGCGGGCGACACCTTGTTCCGCCACAGCTGGCCGCAGTCGACGCAGCGCTGCACGACGACCATTTCGTCACCTTCACTCAGCGCCGCGATGGGCTCCATCAGGGCGTGACAGGTGGCCGCGCGATCCCCCGGGTAGACATCCACGTGCCGGGACCACAAACACCGCGGGCAATGGTTCGTATAGCCGGTGCCCCGAACCTCCGCCGCGCAATGCAGGCAGGTGAAGTCCTCGCGAACCCTGGTGAAGCGCGCGCCCACAACCGATCCTCTCCCAGCGATCCTCTCCCCGCCCACCAATGCCCGGGGCCAAATCTACGGTGGCAACCTCGGCAGACCTGGATGTTGACCGTCATGAGTACCATTTCCCAATCGTCCCTTTTGCGGGTCCGGCCGGTGTGCTATCAATTGCTTGCCCACGCCCACGGCTTAGTTATGCAAGGTCTCCGTCCGGTTATGCGAAGTGATGGCGAGCGGATTGACACGGGCATTGCTCTCTGATCGCGGTTTCCGGCTGCTCTGGGGCGGCCAGTTCGTCAGCGACATCGGTACCGCCGCCACGGCGGTTGCCCTGCCGTTGCTGGCCGTCCTCACGCTCGGGGCGACCCCGCTGCAGGCCGGGCTGCTGGTCGGGTGCGAGGGCGCGCCGATGCTGCTGTCGCTGCCGCTGGCGGCCCGGATCGATGCCCGGCCGAAACAGCCGGTCATGATCGGCTGCGACCTCGGCCGGGCCGCCGTGCTGCTCTCGGTCCCGGCCGCCGCAGCGCTCGGGCTGCTGTCGATGACCCAGCTCTACCTGGCAGCCGTCCTGATCGGGGTGCTGAGCGCCGGGTTCGCGCTGGCCAGCCAGGCGTTCCTGCCCGACCTGGTGCCGGCCGAGGGGTTGCTGGCGGCGAACGCCCGGCTGGAGGCCGGCGGCTGGGTGGCGACCGTCGGCGGGCCGCCGGCCAGCGGGCTGCTCACCCAGGCCGTCGGGCCGGTGGCCGCGTTCGTCGTGGACGCCGCCTCCTACCTGGCGAGCGCGGCGACCGTGCGGGCGATCCGGGTCCGGGAGCTGGCCCGGCCGGCCGGCCGGGCGGCGCGCGCGCCGGTGCGGGCGGGATTCCGGTTCCTGGCCGGGCACCGCCCGCTGCGCCGGCTGATCGCGGCGAACGTGCTGGCCAACTGGGCGCTGCTGCTGTGCCTGCCGGTCGAGACGCTGTTCCTGCTGCGCGGCCTGCACGCCACGGCGGTCCAGTTCGGGCTGCTGATCGGGCTGCCCTGCCTGGCCGGGCTGGCCGGCGCGGCGCTGGTGTCGCGTTGGTCGCCGGCCCGGCTCGAGCCGGTGCTGCGGCGGGCCGGGTGGGGGCGGGGTGCCTTCCAGCTGGCGTTCGCCTTCGCCCGGCCCGGCGTCCTCGGGCTGGCGCTGGCCGGGGCCTGCTCGGCCGGCGTGATCTTCTTCGCCGCCATCTACAACACCGCGCAGGTGACGTACCGGCAGCAGCTGTGCCCGCCGGCCATGCGGGCCAGGGTGCACGCGGTGTCCGCGACGCTGGTCGGGGCGGCCCGGATGCTCGCCCCGGTCGCCGGCGGCGCGCTGGCCACCTGGCTGGGGCTGCGGGCGGCCCTGGTGATCGGCGGGGTACTGCTGCTGGCCACCCCGCTGCTGTTCACCGACCGGGCAGCCGCCCGGGGTGGCGACCGGCCGGACGTGGCGGTGGAGCCCGGCGGCGGTACGACGATCGGGCGGGGGATGTCATGACGGCGTATCTGGGCGAGCCGGCTGCCGGCACGGTGCAGCTCAGCGCGGGCGCGGTGCAGCCCGCCTCGATCGCTGACCTGGTGACCGCGCCGCTGCCGACGCTGCCGAGGGCGGCGGCCCGGTGGTCGGCCCGGTCGGTGTTGACCGCCGACCTGTGCGGCCGCCGGCAGGCGTACAGCTGGGAGCCCGGCGCGCGGCCCGAGCTGCGCCGGGTGACCAACCACCCGACGCCGGTGCTGGCCGCGCAGCCGGACGCCTGCGGCAGCTGGATCTGGTGGTTCGCCAGCCCGGACGGCGGCGAGCCGGGCCGGTGGCGCCGGCAGCCGTTCGCCGGCGGTCCGGACGAGGATCCGGCGGCCGAGCTGCCCGGCGGCTGGCCGGCCGGCCTTGCCCTGCCCAGCTGCCGGACCGCGTTCGCCGGCTTCGTCCTGCCGGCCGGCGGCAGCGCCGTGCACCGGTGGGACGCCGGTCGGGGCAGCACCTGCATCTACACCAGCGGCGAGCCGGCCAGCGTGCTCGGTGCGAGCGCCGACGGCCGGTTCGTCGCGCTGGAGCACTCCGAAGGCGGCAGCCTGCGGGAGAGCGGGCTGAAGGTGGTCACCGCCACCGGCGAGCCGGTGCTGACCGCGCCGGCCGAGGCCGCCGAGATGCGGTTCGGCGGGTTCAGCCCGGTCCCCGGTGACGGCCGGCTGCTGCTGGGCACGGTCGTGGCCGGGCGGTGGCGGGTGGCGATCCGGGATCTGGCCGGCGGCGTCGAGGTACCGGACATCCCGCTGGCCGGCGACCTGGTGGCGAGCTGGTTCCCGACCGGACGGGCGCTGCTCGTCCTGCACTCGCTCGGCGGCACCCGCACGCTGCACCGGTGCTGCCTGGACACCGGCGCCTGCGAGCGACTGGGTCCCCGGTCCGGGACGGTCGCCGACGCGGAGGTGCGCGCCGACGGCACGGTGGTCTCGTTGTGGTCCAGCTCGCAGGAGCCGTGGCAGATCCGGGTGATCGAGCCGGGCCGGCCCGGCCCGCCGGCACCGCCGCGGCCGGCGGTGCCGGCGACCACCCGCGAGGTCGAGGTACCGGGGCCGGCCGGGCCGATCCACACGCTGGTCACCACCCCGACCGGCGGCGGTTCCGCCGACGGTGACTCCGGCGGCGGTCCGGCGGGACGGCGGCCGTGCCTGGTGATGCTGCATGGCGGCCCGCACATCCAGGACTACGACGCCTACTCGCCCCGGCTGGCCGGGTGGGCCCGGTTGGGCGTCACGGTCGTGCGGGTGAACTTCCGCGGTTCCTCCGGGTTCGGCATGTCGTGGCGGGACGCGATCATCGGGCGGGTCGGCCTCACCGAGCTGGAGGACGTGGCGGCGGTGCGCCACTGGCTGGTGGCCGCTGGCGTCGCCGACCCGGCGCGGCTGGTGCTCTCCGGGGCGTCCTGGGGTGGCTACCTGACGTTGCTCGCGCTGGGCCGCTACCCGCGGGCGTGGTGCGCGGGGGTCGCGCACCAGCCCGTCGCCGACCTGGTGGCCTGCTATGAGCGGTCGATGGACGACGTCAAGTCCTACGAGCGCGGCCTGCACGGCGGTTCGCCGGCCGAGGTCCCGGAGCGCTACCGCCGGTCCTCGCCGATCACCTACGTGGCGCGTGTGCGGCGGCCACTGCTGATCACCGCGGCGCGGGACGACGCGGTCTGCCCGCCGGACCAGATCGCCGGCTACGTGTCGGCGCTGCGGAGCCGGCACGCCGCGGTCGACTACGTCGTGCACGCCGGCGGGCACGGCGACCCGGAGCCCCGACTGCGGGCCGAGCTGATGGCCCGAGAGATCGACTTCGTCCGGCGCTGCCTGCCCGGACGCTGATCCCCAGGACGCTGCTGCCCGGGACGCTGCTGCCCCGGACACCGACCGAGACACCGAGACGAGACACCGACAGGGGAGGGACCGTGCGCTGCGACGTCACATCCGCGGAGATCGCGTCGTACCGGGACAACGGCTTCGTGGTCCTGGAGCGCTTCCTGGACGACGGCGAGGTGAGGCTGTGGCGGGACGCTGTCGAGGGCGCGGTCCGGGCCCGGGAGGCGGATCCCGGGTTGCTGCCGTCGATCAACCAGGAGCGGTGGCCGGACGAGTACGGCTTCCGGCAGCACATGAACCTGTGGGAGACCGACCCGGGGATGCGCGAGCTGCTGTTCGCGCCGGAGATCGCCCGGGTCGCGGCGCACCTGTCCGGGGCGACCGAGCTGCGGGTCTGGTACGACCAGAGCTTCATCAAGAAGGGCTGGGGGTTCCCCACGCCGCTGCACCAGGACAACCCGTGGTGGTCGTTCTCCACGACCGACGCGATCACGATGTGGCTGGCGCTGGACGACGTGGACGAGCGCAACGGCGCACTGGTCTACCTGCCCGGCAGCCACCGCGAGCTGAGCTGGCAGCAGTGTGCCGGGGAAGGGCTGGGGGACGTCATCGAGCTGGCGCCGAGCTGGGCCGGCATCACCCCGGTGTGCTGCCCGGTCCCGGCCGGCTCGGTGATCTGGCACAACGGGCTGACCGTGCACGGCTCCGGGGCCAACATGTCGCACGCCGAGCGGCGCGCGCTGAACTTCGCGCTGATGCCGAGCCCGGCCAGGTTCAACGGCGTCCGCAACATCCTGCCGGACGAGGTGTTCCACCGGTACCGGGTCGGCGACCTGCTGGCCGACGACGCCCTCAACCCCAGGATCTTCCCGCCGCGGGACGCCGTGATCGGACCGGGCGGCAGCGGCAACGCCCCGGACGAGATCAACGACTCGCGGCCACGAGTAGCGGCGGTACCAGTGCCTCGCCCGGAAACGTTGAGGTCGTAGCCGTGCCGGTCGCCGGGCGTGCGACGGCCCGGATCACGTAGCCAACGTTCGGGGGCCCCGCCACGACACAGCGGCCCGGCTGGTGCCGGCTATCCACGGGCCGGCTGATCCGTAAGCCGCCCGGCCTACCCCCATTTGGGTGTGGCCGAAGGCAGCCGAGCTGCTGACAGGTGAGCGCGGATCGCGGCGGTGCTGACCCGCGGCTCCTCGGTCTGGTTGACACCGAGCGCGGTGAGGATCGCCAGGGCCTGGTTCCAGTGTTGCCGGGCCTGATCGTGGTGGTCGAGGGCGTGCTCGGCGTGGGCCAGGCCGTCGTGCGCCCGGGCCTGGTCGGCGGCCTGCGCCAGTTCCTCGGCGATCCGCAGTGCCTGCTCGTGCCGGGCCAGGGCGCTGCCCTGCTCACCGGCGGCGTGGTGCAGCCGGCCGAGGCCGTGCAGCGCCTCGAACTCGAAGTTGCGGTCGCCGATCTGCCGCGCCAGTTCCAGGCACTGCTCGAAGTAGGCGGTGGCCGGTCCGCCCCGGCCCTGTGCCTGGATGGTCCAGCCGAGGCCGTTCAGCGCCGTCAGCTCCCCCTCGCGGTCGCCGATCTCGCGGGCGACGCCCAGCAGCTGCCCGAACAGGTCGGCGGCCTCGTCCCGGCCCTGCATCCGGTGGATCCAGGCGAGCCCGGTCAGGACCGACAGCTCGCCCTGCCGGTCGCCGATCTCGCGGACCAGCCGCAGGCTCTGCCGGTACTGGTCGGTGGCCTGCTCGTACCGGCCCTGCAGGCGACTCACGCTGCCCAGGCCGTTCAGCGCGGTGAGTTCGCCGGTGCGGTAGCCGGTGGCCCGGGCGATCTGCAGGGCTCGCCGGTAGCTGGCGGTGGCCTGGCCGTAGCTGCCCTGCATGCGGTGGATCGTGCCCAGGCCCAGCAGCGCGTCGAGCTCGCCGATGCCGTTGCCGGTGGTGCGGGCGATCCGCAGCGCCTGCCGGTAGCTGTCGGTGGCCGGCTCGTAGCGGCCCTGCAGCATGCTGACGTGGCCGAGGCCGACCAGCGCGGTCAGCTCGCCGGACCGGTGACCGGTCGACCGGGCGATCCGCAGCGCCTGCTCGAAGCGGTCGGCGGCCGGCTCGTACCGGCCGCGCAGCCGGTGGATGTCGCCGATGCCGTTCAGACCGGTCAGCTCACCGATCCGGTTGCCGGTGGCCCCGGCGGCGGCGATCGCGTGCCGGTGCAGGGTGATGGCGTACTCGTGGTCGGCCCGGGTACGCAGGTGGCGGTGCAGGGTGGCGGACAGGTGCACGGTGTGGTCGGGCCAGCCGTGGGTGGCGGCGTGGGTGGCGGCGGCGAGCAGGTTGTGCAGCTCCGCGTCCAGCCAGGCCCCGGCCTCGGCGGGGTTGCGCAGGGCGGGCGTCGGGAGGTCGGGTCGGGGCCACCGCGGTCGCTGGTCGGCGTCGTACCGGTACGCCAGGTCCATGGCGAGCGATGCGGTGTGGGCGTAGTGGTCGAACAGCCGGGTCAGCGCGGCCCGCCGGTCCGGCTCGGGTTCCGCCCCGGCGACGCCGGCGATGCCGGCGTGCGCCCGGGTCAGGTCGTGGAACCGGTAGCGGCCCGGGCTGGGCTCGGCGAGCAGGTGGATGTCGAGCAGCTCGTCGAGCAGCCGGGTCGCCCCCGGCACGGTGGTCTCGGCCAGGGCCGCGGCCGCGTAGGTGTCGATGTCCGTCCCGGGGTGCGAGCCGAGCAACTGGTACAGCCGCCGCTGGTCGGCGGCGAGGTCCCGGTAGGACATGTCGAGGGCGGCGGTGACGCTGCGTCGCCCGGCGTCCAGTTCGGCGAGGCGGTGCCGGTGGTCGCGCAGCCGACCGACCAGATGCGCCACCGTCCAGGCGGGCCGGGACCGCAGCCGCGCCGCGGCGATACGGATCGCCAACGGCAGCCGCCCGCACTGCTGTACGACCTCGGCCACCACACTGGACGCCTCGGTGCCGATCCGGTCCGCGCCGACGGCGTGGATGAACAGGGCCACCGCGTCCGCCAGCGCCAGGACGTCCAGCGAGACGAGGTCGGTCGTGTCCAGGCCGGTCAGCCGCCGCCGGCTGGTGACCAGGACCAGGCAGCCCGGCACGCCGGGCAGCAGCGGCCGGACCTGGGCCTCGGTGCCGGCGTTGTCCAGCACGATCAGCGTGCGGGTGTCGGCGAGCTTGCCGCGGTAGAGGGCCGCGCGGTCGTCGACGTGCGCGGGGATCTGGGCACCCGGCACCCCCAGCGCGCGCAGCAGCCGATCGAGGGCATCGGCCGGCTCGACCGGCGGCACCCCACGGGTGAACCCGTGCAGGTCCAGGAACAGCTGCCCGTCGGGGAACCGCTCGGCCAGGCGGTGCGCGGCGTGCACGGCGAGCGTCGTCTTGCCGATCCCGGCCATCCCGTCGATCGCGCCGATCACCACGGTGCGCGCCAACCGGTCGCCGTGCCGCAGCGCGAGCAGCTGGTCGAGTTCGGCGGCCCGGCCGGTGAACGAGGGCAGATCCGCCGGAAGCTGCCGCAGCGGCCGAGTCCCAGCCGGCCCGACCCCAGCCGGCCCGACCCCAGCCGGCCCGACCCCAGCCGGCCCGACCCCAGCCGGCCCGACCCCAGCCGGCCCGACCCCAGCCGGCCCGACCCCAGCCGGCCCGACCCCAGCCGGCCCGACCCCAGCCGGCCCGACCCCAGCCGGCCCGACCCCAGCCGGCCCGACCCCAGCCGGCCCGACCCCAGCCGGCCCGACCCCAGCCGGCCCGACCCCAGCCGGCCCGACCCCAGCCGGTTCGGTCCCGGCCAGCCCAGTCCCAGCCAGCCCAGTCCCAGCCAGCCCAGTCCCAGCCAGCCCAGTCCCAGCCAGCCCAGCCCCAGCGGCGGCGACCGCCGGGGGGTCGAGCTCCGGGGCGGCGGTGAGGATCCGCTGGTGCAGCTGACGCAGCTCGGGGCCGGGATCGGCGCCGAGGTCGTCGGCGAGCTGCCGCCGCAGCCGGTCGTACTGGGCGAGGGCGTCCGCCTGCCGGCCGGCCCGGTACAGCGCGACCATCAGCTGGGCCCGCAACCGCTCCCGCAGCGGGAACAGGGCGACCAGACCGGTCAGCTCACCAACCAGCTCGCGGTGCCGGCCGAGGGCCAGGTCGAGCTCGATCCGGCGTTCGACCGTCTCGGCCCACTCCTCGTCGAGCCGGCCGGCCTCGTCCCGCCGCAGCGCATCCGAAGCCACCTCCGGCAGAACCGGGTGCTGCCACAGCGACAACGCCTCGGCCAGGTACCCCGACTCGGCGACCGGGTCGCCCTGCGCGCGCTTCGCCAGCGCCAGCAGTTCGCGGACCCGCAGCAGGTCCAGCGTCCGCGCCGAAGCCTCGATCCGGTACCCGCGGGCGTGGGTGGCCACCACCGACGCGTCCTCGCCGCCGCCCAACGCCTGGCGTAGCCGGGCCACGCACACCTGGATGGCCCGGCGCGGATCGGCGGGCAGGTCCGGCCCCCACAGCCAGTCGACCAACTGAGCGGCCGGCACTACCTGGTTCGCTCGCAGCAACAGTGCCGCAAGCAGGACGGACACCTTGCCCTTCGGCACTGCGACCGGTATCTCACCATCGAAGACCTGCAACGGGCCCAGGACGCGAAACCGCAACCCGTCACCCGCCGGCGCCGGAACGCTCCCGTTCGAGATGATCACCTCGGCTGCTCGCAGCGATAGCGGGCACCGTACCCGCCCATCCGCGTCCGGTCTGCCCGATATCGGGGCACCCGCCCACACCTGACCCTGATCTGAGCACCCGGCCGCGCCTCCTGATACCCGCAACCCGGCTGCCCGCCCTGCCATCGGGATCGGCATATCAGGCGCAACCATCGGTTGCGTCAGACCGGTCGGTCAGGACCCGCGGCATCGTGGCGCGGACGCCCGGTCAGTCCGGCGATGCCCGCAACCGTCGCGTCGCCCGGCGCCGGCCACCCGCCCGCGCCGTCATTCGGCGCGAAACTAGGACGCAGCCGCCCTGACGACTCAGCCGGCGACCAGCAGCGGCACCAGCAGCTCATCGGGGGTGAGGGAGCCGTGGTGGCCGAGCAGCGTGGTCAGGGTCGGTTCGGTCGTCGAGCGGGTGATCGCGATATCGCCGCGGGCCGCCACGATCAGGTCGCCGATGCGGTCGCGTACGTGGTCGGCGACCGCCGGGCCGTACCAGCCGGCGGCTATCGCCTCGTCCCGGTCCGCGATCCAGGCGCGGTCGCCGAGCAGCCCGGTCCAGGTCTCGCGTACCGCCGCGGTGGCGCCGGGCTCGGTGTAGAGGTAGCGGGCCCGCGGTTCGCCGCCGATCAGTCGCAGCCCGTCGAGCAGCGCGGGCGTGCTGTCCAGGTCGAGGCGGTGTTCGGGGGGCACGTGCACCATGCCGTGGTCGGCGGTGACCACCAGTGCGGCGCCGGCCGGCAGCCCGGCGGCGATCGCGGCAGCCAGCCGGTCCACATGCGACAGTTGCAGCCGCCAGGGCAGCGAGCCCGGACCGTAGACGTGGCCGAGCAGGTCGAGGTCGCCGTGGTAGGCGTAGCTGAGCGCCGGCCCGCCGCCGGTGAGCCCGGCCAGCGCGGCGGCGGCGAGATCGCCCAACGCGTGCACCGCTGCGATGCCGGCGCCACGCAGCGCCGCGCGGGTCAGCCCGGAGCCGCGGAACACCGCGGGCACGGCCAGCTGGACCCGGGCGCCGGCCGCCGCCGCGCGCTGCAGGGCGGTCGGCAGCGGCTGCACCTGCTCGGGCGGGAACCGGTCGCGGGCGTCGACCCGGTGCCCGTCCTCGCGCACGGTCCAGCTCAGCGGTTGCAGCAACCGCCCGTCGACGGTGAAGGAGTAGCCGACGATGCCGTGCGCCCCGGCCGGCACGCCGGTGCCCAGCGACGTGATGCTGGTCGCGGTGGTGCTCGGGAAGCCGGCCGTGACCGGCCGGGCGCCAGCGGCCAGACCAGCCAGGAACGGGGCGTCGGCGGCGTACTCGCCCAGCAGCCGCCAGCCGAGCCCGTCCACCAGCAGCAGGCATACCGTGCGCGTGCCGCCCGGCAACAGCCGGCCGAGCGGTGCCGAGCCGAATCCGGCGACACCCAGGTCGGCCAGCAGCGCGGGCACCACGTCAGCCAGCGAACCGGTGACCAGACCAGGCAACGCCGCGCTCACCACCGCAGCTTATTCACGTCATGCGGCCGCGGCCGTCACCGGTGCCGACCGCGATGTGCCGGCCGCGTTGGCCGCGCCGGGCGCGCACCGGATCCGCGCCCGGTGCCCCGACGGGCAGCTCTCCATGAGCCTGCGGGTGGGTGTGGCGACGTAGGGTGCCCGGGATGGCAAGCGGCGGGTCGGTGTGGCGGGCGATGGCGGGCAACCCGCTGCGGTTCGTGCTGTCGCGGTGGCCATGGCGCTGCCTGGCGTACCTGGCCGGCACGGTCGCCGTCGCGCTGGCGGTGTGCGGGGTGCTGCTGGCCGGCGTGCTGTTCCCGCCCGCGCTGGTACTCGTCGGGGTGCCGGTCGGGGCCGTGGAGCGGTGGCGGTTGCGGCTGCTGGACCGGGCGCCGGCCAGCCCGCACGCCGCCGCCCCGCCCGGCCTGGTCGGCTGGCTGCGCCGGCGGCTGGGCGAGAGCGCCACCTGGCGCGAACTGGGCTACACGCTGTGCCTGGCCTCGGCGCTGCTGGTCGCCGACCTGGTCGGCATCTTCGCGCTGCTCGTGTGCGGGCTGTGGGCCGCTGCCCCGGTCTTCGTCGGCATCGGTGACCAGGCCCTGATCCCGGCGCTCGACACGATGCCGAAGGCGTGGACGCTCGGCCTGGGCGTCGGGCTGCTGGCAATCGCGGTCGTCCTCTACGCCCTGTGCGTGCTCGCCGCGGCACAGGCGACCTTCGCCCGGTGGCTGCTCGCGCCGACCGAGACGGAGCTGGGCCGCCGGGTCGAGGAACTCGACCGGTCCCGGACCCGGCTGGTCAACGCGTTCGAGGCCGAACGCCGGCGCATCGAGCGCGACCTGCACGACGGCGCTCAGCAGCACCTGGTGCTGCTGAGCATGACGTTGGGCCTGGCCGCGGTGGAACTGGCCGACGACGGCGGGCGGGCCCGGGCCCTGGTCGTCGAGGCGGGGGCGCAGGCCCGGCAGGCGCTGACCGAGATCCGGGAGCTCATCCACGGCATCCACCCGCAGGTGCTGACCGACCTGGGGCTGCGGGCCGCGCTGGGGGAACTGGCCGAGCGGTGCCCGCTGCCGGTCGAGGTGGAGTGGGGTCGCGACGCCGGGCCGGGCCGGCGCCCGCCGGCCGCGGTGGAGTCCACCGCGTACTTCGTGGTGTGCGAGGCGGTGACCAACGCGGTGCGGCACGCCCGGGCCCGCCGGGTCACCGTCGCCGGCGGGGTCGCCGACGGGCGGCTGCTGGTGACGGTCACCGACGACGGGGTGGGCGGCGCCGACCCGGCCCGGGGCAGCGGGCTGCGGGGGCTGGTGGACCGCGTCGCCGTGATGGCCGGCACCCTGGTGATCACCAGCCCGATCGGAGGTCCGACGGGCGTGCGTCTGGAGTTGCCGTGCCGCTCCGCATAGTGCTCGCCGAGGACGCGGTGCTGCTGCGTGCCGGCCTGGTCAGCCTGCTGGAGCGGTTCGGCCACACGGTGGTGGCCGCGGTCGGCGACGCCGGATCCCTGCTGGCCGCCGCCCGTACCCACCGCTGCGACCTGGTGATCACCGACGTGCGGATGCCGCCGGGCCACACCGACGAAGGGCTGCGCGCGGCGGTGGCGCTGCGGGCGGATGACCCGGACCTGGCGGTACTGGTGCTGTCGCAGTACCGGGCCACCGCGTACGCCGCGGAGCTGCTCGGCCCGGCCGGGCGGGCCGGGGTCGGGTACCTGCTCAAGGACCGGGTCGGGGACATCGCCGAGTTCGCCGGCGTGGTGACCCGGGTGGCCGCCGGCGAGACCGTCATCGACCCGGACGTGGTACGGCAGTTGCTGGCCAGGCAGCGGGCCAGCGATCCGGTGGACCGGCTGACCCCGCGCGAGCGGGAGGTGCTGGGGCTGATGGCGGAGGGCCGCTCCAACGCGGCGATCGCCCGGGCCCTCGCCGTCAGCGAAGCCGCGGTCGGCAAGCATGTCGGCAACATCTTCGCGAAACTCGACCTGGCCAGCGGTGAGGACGGCCACCGGCGGGTGCTGGCCGTCCTCACCTACCTGCGGGCCTGACGGCCGGGCACTCCGCTATTCGCGGTGGCAGGTCACATCGGCGGCGGGCAGCTCGCCGTCGAGCAGGTAGTGGTTGACCGTGCCGGTGACGCAGCTGTTCTCCTCCGCCCCGTACACCAGGTGCACGAAGGCGTCCGCCAACGTGACCAGGCGGGAGCCGGCCATATCCCGGTGCAGGGCCAGCTGCCCGGGGTACGTCGTGCGCGGGTCGCCGGTGGAACCGACGATGAGCGCCGGGACGCTGTTGTGGACGCGGGTCGGCGGCTCGACCGGGTTGGTCGGCCAGAACGCGCAGGGGGTGATGTTGCGGGTCAGCGGGCCGAACCGGGGCTCGTCGACCCGGTGCGCCTGGATGTCGCGGAAGTAGACCTCCGGGTCGTGCGAGGCCGGCGCGTCCGCGCAGAAGATCACGCTGCTGACACCGCGCCCGACGGTGGCGCTCGACCCGCCGTACACGGCGGCGAGGTTCGCCGCGAGTCCCGCGGTGGGGCTCACCGTGGCGCCACCCGCCGCGGCCTTGAGCGCCGCCACGTCCTCGGCGATACCTGCGTAGGACTCGTCACCGTCGATCCGGATCGGGATGAACAGCAGCACCGGCAGCACGTGGGTGTCGACCCGGAACTGCCCGACCCGCAGCGGGGCGCGCTGCGCGGCCCGGCCGATGCCGTCCACAGTGGACAGCACCGCGTCGGCACTCGCGCCGAGGTGGTAGGTCGCGTCGCGGGCGGCGGCCCAGCCGGCCCAGTGCCGCAGCGCCGCCTCGGTCGCCGGCCCCATCGATGGAAAGATCCCGGCGGCGTAGACCTCCGGGTCGACCGCGCTGTCCAGCACGAACCGGTCGACCCGCCGCGGGAACAGCTGGGTGTAGACCGCGCCCAGGTAGGTCCCGTACGACCAGCCGACATAGGACAGGCGGGGCTCGCCGAGGGCGGCGCGGACCAGGTCCATGTCCCGGGCGGTGTTGCGGGTGGACGCGTACGGCAGCAGCTTCTCGTTGCCGCGCACGCAGCCGGCCGCCAGTTCCCGCGCGAACGACACGCTCTGGCCGAACGTACGCCGGTCCGGGCCGGCCGAGCGCAGCGCGAACCCGGTGGGCCACCGGCAGGTCAGCGGGGTGCTCGCGCCGACGAAGCGGGGATCCATGCCGATCAGGTCGTAGCGGGCGGCGATATCGGGCAGGCCGTCCGCCACCCCGGCGGCCAGGCCCATGGCCGGATCGCCGGGGCCGCCCGGGTTGAGCATGAGCACGCCGCGGCGGCGTGCCGGGTCGCTCGCCTTCACCCGCGACAGGGCCACGGTGATGCTCGCGCCGTCCGGGTGGGCGTAGTCGAGCGGTACCGCCAGCTCGCCGCACTGGGCCCCGGCCGCCCGCAGGCTGGCCCGCACCTCGCTGTCCGCCAGCGCCGAGCAGTCGTTCCACCGGATCGTCTGGTGTGCGAACCGGCCCAGCCCGCCGATCGGGGCGTGGCCGGTGCCCACCGCACCCACCGACACCGGCCCGATGGCCAGCGCCCCACCCAGGGCCGCCGCCGTGCCGAACGCCACGGCCACCGCCAGTCTTCGCCCGCGCATACCGCTCTCCTCACCCGATCCGTCACGGCCGGAGCACTCCTCCGGCACCTCGACAAGACCGTATGAACCGCGGCCGGCGCGGACCATGGCACCAACCGCCGGATGCCAGGTAGCGCACCGGATACCGGCGAGGTAGTGCGGGCCCTACCAACGACTGGCTGCGTGGTGCGGGCCGTATCAAGGGTTGGCTCTTGGGTTCCCTCCTGGTGTGGATCAGGGGCTGGTGAGGATGACGAGTTGCTGGGTCGCTCGGGTCATCGCGACGTAGCGGTCGACCGTTCCCTCGATGCCGGTGCCGAAGGCCTCCGGGTCGATGAGGACGACCAGGTCGAACTCGAGCCCCTTGGACAGCTCCGGGGTCAGCGACCGGACCCGGGGCGTCGGCTGGAACGTTCCCGCTCCGACGTCCCGGGTGCCGATGACGCAGGCGATCCCCTCGGCGTGCGCGGCTAGCCAGGTGTCGATGATGGAGCCCAGCTCCGACGTAGATCCGTGCACAACGGGAAGGCCGCTGCCGCGGATGGAGGTCGGCACGTTGGCGTCCGGGAGCACGGCCCGGATGACCGGCTCGGCTTCGGCCATGACCTCTTCCGGGGTCCGGTAGTTGATGCTCAGGCTGGCCTGGCTGATCTGGTGCAGCCCGATCCGCTCCAGCCGTTCCCGCCACGACTCGGTGAACCCGTGCCTGGCCTGGGCCCGGTCGCCGACGATGGTGAAGCTCCGGGACGGGCAGCGCAGCAGCAGCATCTGCCATTCCGCGTCGGTCAGTTCCTGCGCCTCGTCCACCACGATGTGCGCGAACGGGCCGGCGAGCAGGTCCGGGTCGGTGCTGGCCAGTGCGGTCTGGTCGACCAGGGCGTCCTTGAAGTCCTCGCCGCGCAGCATCGTCACCAGGCCCACGCCGTACTCGTCGTCCGCGGCCGCGCTGTAGTCATCCAGGACCGTGGCCATCTGCTCGCGGTCGGCGGCGATAGCGGCGTTGTGCCGGCGCTGGCGCCGGGCCGCCTCCGGGTCGCCGAGCCGCTGCCGGGCCGCGTCCAGGAGCGGCAGGTCGGACACCGTCCAGGCCTGGGCGTCCGCGCGCTGCAGCAACTGAACGTCGTCGGGGCGCAGCCAGGGGGCGCACCTGCGCAGGTAGGCCGGTACCGACCACAGGTCCGCGACGAGGTCGACCGCTTCGAGCAGCGGCCAGGCGCGGTTGAAGGTCGTGCGCAGCTCGTTGTTCTGCAGCAGCGACTTGCGGAGCAGGTCGGCCGAGACGTCGCCGTCGTGCTTGTCCACCAGGATCGTGAGCAGCTCCTCCCAGGCCTGGTCGCGGCCCTGGTTGTGCGGGGTACCGGGTTCGGCCGCTTCGAACGCCTCGGCCCAGTCGCCGGCGCTCAGCAGGATGTTGGACCAGGGGGTGGTGACCGTCATCGGCTTGGTGGGCGGCTCCTCGTAGAACCTGACGGCCGCCTCGATGGCCGTCACCAGGTTCGCGGACGACTTCAGCCGGGCCACGTTCGGGTCGGTCTCGACCGATGCGGCGGCTCCCTCGGCGACGAGGTCGCGCAGCGTGCAGGTCTGCACGCCCTCCTCGCCGAGGCTGGGCAGGACGTCGGCGACATAGGCCAGGTAGGGCTGGTGCGGGCCGACGAACAGCACGCCGCCCCGGTGGTGACCGAGCCGGGGATCCGAATAGAGGAGGTAGGCGGAGCGGTGCAGGGCGACGACGGTCTTCCCGGTACCCGGACCGCCGTCGACCACGAGAGCGCCGCCGGATCCGGCCCGGATGATGGCGTCCTGGTCGGCCTGGATGGTGCCGAGCACGTCTCGCATCCGGGCCGACCGGTTGCTGCCCAGGCTGGCGATGAAGGCGGACTGGTCATCGAGCGCGGCGTGCCCCTCGAACCCGTCCGAGGTGAACACCTCGTCCCAGTAGTCGCTGATCCGGCCGCGGGTCCAGCGATACCTGCGGCGGCTGGCGAGACCCATCGGGTTGGCGTGGGTCGCTCCGAAGAACGGCTCGGCCGCGGGCGAGCGCCAGTCGAGCAGCAACCGGCGACCCGTGCTGTCGGTGAGGCCGAGTCGCCCGATGTACACGGGTTCGGGGTCGTCCGCGCTGACGATGTGCCCGAGGCACAGATCCAGGCCGAAGCGCCGCAGGGTGCGCAGCCGAGCGGTCAACCGGTGGATCTCCATGTCCCGGTCCATCGCCTCCTGGCCGATGCCGCCGGGCGCCCGGCGCTCCGCGTCGAGGCGGTCGGACAGGTCGGCGATCGACTGCTCGAGGCTCTCCGCGATGGCCGCGAAGTGCCGCTCGTCGCCGGCGATCAGCGCCGGGTCGGCCTTGGCGGTGAGATGGTCGGGTAGCTCGAACGCGCTGCTGGTCAGGGAGTTCACTCCGATCAGCTCCGGACCGCGTCGAGCAGCAGGTTCGCGGCCACGGT
This sequence comes from uncultured Actinomycetota bacterium, assembly GCA_963714145.1. Lineage (GTDB taxonomy): Bacteria > Actinomycetota > Actinomycetes > Mycobacteriales > CADCTP01 > JBBWZH01. The sequence continues at coordinate 4,273,325 of OY970235.1, forward strand.
CGCCCCGTCGGTGCGGATCGTGCCGGCCACCGCGGTCGCTCGGGCCCGGGTCTCGGGGGTCATGGTGGCCGTGAGCGCGGCAGACAGGGACTCGGTGGTCGGAGTCGGGCCGTCGTGTGCGGTGCCGATGCCCAGGTCGGCCACCCGGCCGGCCCAGTATGGCTGGTCCCCCATCTGCGGTACCACCACCTGTGGCGCGCCGGCCCGGGTGGCCGTCGTCGTCGTGCCCGCGCCGCCGTGGTGCACGACCGCGGCCACCCGGCCGAACAGGGCCTGCTGGTTGACCTCGCCGACGACGAAGCAGTCGTCCTTCTCGTCGATCAGAGCCAGGTCGGCCCAGCCGTGCCCGAGGACCACCCGGCGGCCCTGCGCGCGGATCGCCTCGATGGCCACCCGGGCGACGTCCGCCGGGGCGCGCATGCTGCCGAAGCCCACGTACACCGGTGCTGTGCCGGCGGCCAGGAACGCCTCCAGTTCGGCCGCCAGTGGGCGTTCGTCCGGCAGGATCCACGCCCCGGTCTGCACGACGTCGAGGTCCGCCGGCTGCTGCCACGGCGCCAGGGTCGGGTCCGCCGCCAGCCACGGGTGGTCGGTGACGAAGAAGTCGCGGACGTTGTCCACCGGTGGCAGGCCGACCGCGGCCCGGTGGGCGTTGAGCGGCTCGCCGAACAGCGCGTTGTAGTTCTGGACGTCCAGGTCGTTCAGCACCTGACGGTCGGTCACGTCCGGCGGGATCGGCCGGCCCGGCAGCGGCTGCGGCCGGTGGTGCGGCGACGGCAGGTAGAGCGGGCAGTAGCTCACCGGTACGAAGTGGACGCCCAGTTTCTCGGCCACCGACCGGGCCCCGGTCACGGCCGGCACCAGGCCGCTCGCCACGATCGCGGCACATCCCTCGGCCGCCGCGGCGAGCTGGTCGAACTGCGCGGCGATCACCTCCGCCGCGCGCCGGGGCACGTCCGCCACCGACGGCGGCGCCGCCCCGTGCACCAGCGCGCGCACCGGCAGGCCGACCGGCAGCAGCGGCACGCCGACCTCGGCCAGCCGCTCCGCGCAGTCCGGCGGCGCGCACACCAGCACGTCCGCGCCGAGTGCCCGCAACCGCACCGCGAGCGCCACCAGCGGTTCGACACCCCCGCGCGAGTCGTACGTCGACAACAACACACGCACTTCGCGACTCCCATTTCCACAGGTCCTGGCCACGATCGGCGATTCTGCGGCACAACCCGGGCCTTGCCGCAAGCCCCCCGGTGCGCTATAAGTTGAAAATGGCAGGGAGTGGGTACGCCTCCTTTGCACGATCGTCCGCCCAGACGGACACCCGGCCCCGGCGAAGCGTCTCCGGCCCGGCCCGCGGCCGGGCACATCATGCTGGAGCCAGCCGCGCGGGTGCCGGAAGATGGTCGGGTGAAGCTCAAGCTGGATCTGCACGACATCCACAACCGCGGCGCCGAGATCGACCGGGCGCTGCGGGCTGTGATCGATGCGGCGGTGGCCAAGCGGGCACCCCTGGTGGAGATCATCCCCGGCAAGGGATCGGGGGCGTTGAAGAAGCGCGTACTGCGTTTCCTGGACCAGCCGGAGATCAAGGCGCGCTACCACCGGGTGGAAAAAGACTCGCACAACTTCGGCCGCATCTTCGTCCACTTCAGATGGAAATAGACCAGCCGACGAATTCGTGAATTTCAGAGGTTTGGCCACCGATCGGAACCGGTCAGCGCCGTTGCCCGGGCCGACCCGACCGCTCCGCCGATCCGCGCCGGAATGGGCGACGGCCCCGGTCCTCCCCCATTCCCGGGGACCGGGGTCGTCGCGTTCTGGTCGGCAGCGGGCCGCTACCGTCGATCTGGTCAGCCGGTGCAGCTCGGGACCGCCGGGGCACTGCCGACGCAATTGTTCGCGGTGTTCGCGCTGATCGGTGAACTCGTGGTGGTCATCGTGCCGTTGAGCCGGTAGACGCCGCCGGCGGTCACCAGTGCCAGGTTGGAGCTCACCGGGCTGCTGGTGAGGGTGGTCGCGGTGGAGTCGACCGCCGCGATGCCGCCACCCCGCCGGGCGGTGTTGCCGTTGAGCGGCACGCCGGTGGTCGTCAGCGTGCCCCGCAGGCCGTTGTAGATGCCGCCACCCCGACGCAGCGCGGTGTTGCCGCTGACGAGGCTGCTGGTGAACGTCGCGGCCGGCGCGGTGCCGGCGGCGGTATCCGCGTTGGCCAGGCCGCCGCCGTTGAGGGTGGCGGTGTTGCCGGAGAGGCTGCTGCCGGTGAGGGTGACCGCGCCGAAGTTCAGGATGGCGCCACCGCTACCGACCGCGCTGCCGTTGGTGAGCGCGACCGACGTGGTGAGCGTGAGGGCTCCGGTCGGGCTGACCTCGGCGATCCGGAACGGCAGCAGCGAGGCGCGGGTGATGGTCGCCGGGCCGATCAGCTCGATCGACGTGGTGATGAGGGGCAGCGCGTCCTGGCCATGGGCGGCGTTGCCGTGGCTGGCGGTCATCCGGTACGTACAGCCGGCCGCGAGGACCAGGGTGTCCGCGGCCACGGTCGAGTTGGCAAGGTTGACCGCCGCGACGAGGGCGGTCTCGCTGCACGCCACAGGGAGGCTGTCGGCCTGTGCCGAAGGCGCGAGGGCGGCCAGGCCCCCGACCACGACGATGGTTCCGATCAGACCTCGGGTGACGGTACGGAGGTGCTGCATGATGCCTTCCGTTCTTGGCGAACAAGGCAGGGCCGTACGGCGTGGCACGCCGACGGAAAAGAACAACACAGACACCGGGCAGGTCGAGTCGACCTGCTTTCCAAATGTGTCCGCGGAAAATTCCTCGCCCGCTGCCCGGCGCTGCGACAAATCGCTGCGACCGGGGGAATCACCGAGGGGGAAACAACACGAACCTACCCGCTCGACGATGCGATGTATAGCCTCGCGGACATCAGCGGCGGCACGCGTTTTTGCGACGCGCCGCATTTTTTCCGGCGGGGCCGGCCGGCTATTCAAATCGCGGGCTGGTCGACCGACAATATCGGCGCCGGAAAGCGACTCTCGAGAGTCGTGAATATCACCGGTTTCAAATTCAATCCCGCTGGGCAATGCGCCCTTTCCGACCCGATCTTGGTGGGCGATGCGCCCGGCCGACGATTCTGAGGTCCCGCGCCGGTCGAGGGGCCAGCGGTGAAGCACCGGGCCGAGGCGCCCGATCCCAGACCGGAGCCGGCGCCCCGACGGCGCTGACCCGCCCCCGACACTGCCCCGCCCGATACTGGCCCAACGCGACGCTGACCCAACCGACGCTGGGCAAGCCAGCACTGGTCAGGCCAGCACTGGTCAGGCCGACACTGTCAGGCCGACACTGTCAGGCCAGCACCGTCAAGCCAGCACCGTCAGGCCAGCACCGTCAAGCCAGCACCGTCAAGCCAGCACCGTCAAGCCAGCACCGTCAGGCCAGCACCGTCAGGCCAGCACCGTCAGGCCAGCACCGTCAGGCCAGCACCGTCAGGCTGGCGGGTATCCGGTGCGCGGCGGCAACTCGGCGACCCGGTTGGCGCTGGCTTGCAGCGCTTCGACCAGCCGGGTCGCGTACGGCTCGGTGAGCCTGGGCAGCTGGACCGAGCAGCCGACCGCGTCCACCGCCGGGCTGCGGCCCGGGAAGGTGACGGCGATGCTGGCCACCCCGGGGACGGCCTCCTCGCGCTCGAGCGCGAACCGGCTGACCCGGAACCGGTCCAGCTGGGCGCGCAGCGCCGCGCGGCCGGCCACGGTGCGCGAGGTGAGCGCCGGCAGCGGTGCCGGCAGCAGCGCGTCAACCTCGGTCCAGGTGCGGTGCGCGAGCAGGATCTTGCCGGCCGCGGTGCCGTACGCCGGCACCCGCCGGCCGATCCTGGGCACGCTGGCCGGGTGGTGCCGGGCCGGCAGGTTGGCCAGGTGCACGAGGTCCGGGCCGTCCAGCCGGGCCAGGTAGAAGGTCGCGTCGAACTCGTCCCGGAGCCGTTCCAGCGACCGGACCACCGAGCGGACCACCGGGTCATGGTCGAGGTAGGAGGCGCCGGCCTGCAGCGCCCGCACGCCGAGGCTGTAGGCGGTGCGGTCCGGGTCGGCCTCCACCCAGCCGCGGGCGACCAGCGTCTGCAGCAGCATGAACAGGCTGGACTTCGGGTAGCGCAGCGCCCGGTGCAGCTCGGTGAGGCTGAGCCGCCGGCCGTCGGCGAGCAGTTCGAGCAGCTCGACGGTCCGGTCAGCGGACTTGACCACGCCGACACGGGCGGACGTTCCCTCGGCGGACCGAGCCGTCGTCACCGCGGTTTCCTCCTGGAGCCGGCCGGGGCTGGGTTGGGTTGTTGGGTCGGGTCGGGTTGTTGGGCTGGGTTGGGTTGTTGGGGTTGGGTTGGGTGGTCGGGGTTGAGTGGGGTTGGGTCGGGGCGGTCGGCGTTGGGTCGGGTCGGGGTCGGGGGGACAGCCCAGCGGCGCCCGGGCCTGGGCCTTGGCCCGGGCGGCCGCTGAACGTGGAAGCGGGTCCGGCGGGACCTCCGTCACCGCCGGGCCCAGCTCCGCCTCGGTGGCGACGGCGACCCACGGCCTCCGCTCGCCGTCCCCAACGATGATCCGCACCGCTGGCACCCGGCGGGCGGGGCACCGACCCGGCCGCGGCACCGAACCCGCTGGCCAGCGGGCCGGCGATCGGCTGTGGCCGCGGTCCCTGCTGGTTCGCTACGGGACCCGGCGGCGGCGGGCCGGCCCGGACGCGGCATCCGGGGCGCCGGCCGGCGGCCCGCCCGGCCGGAGGTTGGTACGGTGCAGGCGGGCGATCCGGCCGGCATGGCCGGGCGCCCAGCGGTCGTACGGACCGGGGGTGGGCCCTCCCAGTTCGGATGACCCTTCGTCGTGGCTCGCGAGAGACGCCTCGGAAGGGATCCGGCGTGGGCACCATCATCGTGAAGAGGCCTGTCCGCCGACCGGGCCCGGAACTGCCTACCGGCGAGCTGGTGTTGCAGTCGCCGCCGCACATCCCGCCGCCGGGCGGCCGGCGGATGGGCCAGACCCTGATGATGCTGCCGATGCTCGGCGGCTCCGCCGGGATGGCGCTGATGTACGCCGGCGGCCGCGGCGGGCCGCTGAGCTACATCGCCGGCGGCATGTTCGGCCTGTCCGGGGTGGGCATGCTGGCGATGGGCACGTTCAACAACTCCGGCCAGCCGAGCAAGCAGGAGATGTCCAACAACCGCCGCTCCTACCTGCGACACCTGTCGGTACAGCGGCAGCGGGCCCGCGGCGTGGCCGAGCGGCAGCGGGAGACGCTGCTCTACCGGCACCCCGACCCGGACACGCTGTGGGCCGCCGCGGCCAGCCACCGGCTCTGGGAGCGGCGCCGCCGCGACCTGGACTTCGGCGTGGTCCGGCTCGGCCTCGGCCCGCAGGATCTGGCCACCCCGCTGGTGCCGCCGCAGACCGACGACGTGGAGGAGCTGGAGCCGCTGTGCGCGGCCTCGCTGCGCCGCTTCATCAAGACGTACGCGGTGGTGCCGGACCTGCCGGTCGCGATGGCGCTGCGCGGCTTCGGCCGGGTGTACCTGACCGGCGAGCCGGCCCGGGCCCGGGCCATGACCCGGGCCCTGGTGGCCCAGGCGGCGACCTTCCACGCCCCGGACGACCTGCTGATCGCCGCCTGCGTCGGCGCCCGAGCACCGGGCCGAGTGGGAGTGGGTGAAGTGGCTGCCGCACGCGCTGCACCCCGGCCGCCAGGACGCGGCTGGGCACCTGCGGCTGGTCACCCCGACCGTCGCCGCGCTGGAGGCGCTGTTCGACGCGCTGCTGGCCAACCGGCCCGCGGTTCGACCCGAACGACGCGTCCCCCGGGATGGCCGGCCCGCACCTGGTGGTCGTCCTCGACGGCGGCGACCCGGCCGGCTCCGACCACCTGATGACCGAGGGCGGCGTCGAGGGCGTCACGCTGATCGACCTGTCCAACCCGCCGCGGCTGCTCGACCAGTCCAGCATCGTGCTGGACATCGGCCCGGGCGGCCGGCTGGGCAGCCGCACCCTGGACGGCGAGCACGAGCTGGGCCGGGCCGACGGGGTCGAGCTGGGCGCGGCCGAGGCGCTGGCCCGGCAGCTGGCCCCGCTGCGGCTGTCGCCGGCCGGCCGCGGCGAGGCGCCGCTGACCGCCGACCTCGGCCTGGCCGAGCTGCTCGACCTCGGCGACCCGTTCGAGTTCGACCCGTTGCTGGCCTGGGGGCCGCGGCCGAACCGGGACCGGCTGCGGGTGCCGATCGGCGTCGGCCCGGACGGCACCCCGGTCGAGCTGGACCTCAAGGAGTCCGCGCAGGACGGCATGGGCCCGCACGGCCTGCTGATCGGCGCCACCGGCTCCGGCAAGCGAGCTGCTGCGCACGCTGGTGCTGGCCCTGGCCGTCACGCACTCGCCCGGAGACGCTCAACTTCGTGCTGGTCGACTTCAAGGGCGGCGCCACGTTCGCCACGCTGGACCGGCTGCCGCACACCAGCGCGGTGATCACCAACCTGGCCGACGAGCTGCCGCTGGTCGACCGGATGACCGACGCGCATCAACGGCGAGATGCATCCGCCGGCAGGAGCTGCTGCGGGCCGCCGGCAACTACGCCTCACTCTGCGGACTACGAGCAAGGCCCGGGCGGCCGGCGCGCCGCTGCCCCCGCTGCCCAGCCTGCTGGTGATCTGCGACGAGTTCAGCGAGCTGCTGTCCGCGAAGCCCGACTTCATCGACCTGTTCGTGCAGATCGGACGGGTCGGCCGGTCGCTCGGCGTGCACCTGCTGCTGGCCTCGCCAGCGGCTGGAGGAGGGCCGGCTGCGCGGGCTGGACACCCACCTGTCGTACCGGATCGGCCTGCGGACCTTCTCCGCGGTGGAGAGCCGGGTGGTGCTCGGCGTCGCCGGACGCGTACGAGCTGCCCCGGGCACCCGGGCACGGCTACCTGAAGTTCGGCACCGAGCCGCTGACCCGGTTCCGGCCGCGTACGTCTCCGGCGTGCACCACCGGTACGGCACCGGGCCCGGGCCGGACGGCTCGCCGACCCGGGACGGGGTGCTCGACTTCGGCACCCGGTACGTGGCTCCGGCGATCGAGCCGGACGAGCCGGACGTCGCCGACCGGGACGCCGAGGTCGGCGAGAGCCTGCTGGACATCCTGGTCGACCGGCTGGTCGGCAAGGGCCTGCCGGCGCACCAGGTCTGGCTGCCGCCGCTGGCCGAGTCGCCCACCCTGGACCAGCTGCTGCCCGGCCTGGTCACCGGCCCGGACGCCGGGCTGACCCCGGCCGGGCTGCCGACGCGCGGCACGCTGCGGGCCCGGATCGGCCTGGTCGACCAGCCCGTTGGAGCAGCGGCGCGACCCGCTGGTGGTCGACCTGTCCGGCGGCGCCGGGCACGTGGCCGTGGTCGGCGGCCCGCAGAGCGGCAAGTCGACCGCGCTGCGCTCGCTGATCTGCAGCCTGGCGCTCACCCACACGCCGGCCGAGGTGCAGTTCTACTGCCTCGACTTCGGCGGCGGCACGCTCGGCGCGCTGCGCGGGCTGCCGCACGTCGGCGGCGTCGCCGGCCGGCTGGACACCGACCAGGTGCGCCGCACCGTCGGCCGAGGTGCGGCAGCTGCTCGCGCGCCGCGAGCGGGCTTCGCCGACGCACGGCGTCGAGCTCGATCGCCGCCTACCGGCAGGCACGCCGGCGACGGCCGGATCACCGACGACCCGTTCGGCGACGTGTTCCTGGTCGTCGACGGCTGGTCCACGATCCGCACCGACTACGAGGACCTGGAAGCGGCCGATCACCGACCTCGCCACCCGCGGCCTCACCTACGGCATCCACGTGATCGTCAGCTCGCCGCGCTGGATCGAGCTGCGGCAGGCGATCCGGGACCTGCTCGGCACCCGGCTCGAGCTGCGCCTCGGCGACCCGAGCGACTCGTACCTGGGCCGGCGGGCGGCGAACAACGTGCCGGACGGCGTGCCCGGCCGCGGCATCACCCCGGACCAGCTGCACATGCTGACCGCGCTGCCCCGGGTGGACGGCCGATCTGATCCGACTTCCCTGCCGGCCGGCGTGGCCGACCTGATCGCCCGGGTACAGCGGGCCTGGCCCGGCCCCGGCGCCCCCGCGTGCGGCTGCTGCCGGACAAGGTGCCGTACGACGAGCTGCCGCAGCCGGCCGAGCCGCACCGGTTCGCGATCGGCATCGCCGAGAGCGACCTGCTGCCGGTCGTGCTCGACTTCGCCGCCGACCCGCACTTCCTGCTGTTCGGCGACGCCGAGTGCGGCAAGAGCACGTTCCTGCGCTCGCTGGCGACCAGCATCGCGACCCGGTTCACCCCGGCGCAGGCCCGGATCATCCTGGTCGACTACCGCCGCAGCCTGCTCGGCACCGTCGACACCGAGCACCTGATCGGGTACGGCACCGCCGGGCCGTCCGCGGCCAAGGTGGTAGCCGACGCCGCGGCGGCGATGCGGGCCCGGCTGCCCGGCCCGGACGTCACCCCGGCAGCAGCTGCGCAGCCGCAGCTGGTGGACCGGCCCGGAGCTGTTCGTGCTGGTCGACGACTACGACCTGGTCGCCACCGGGCGACAACCCGCTGCTGCCGCTGCTGGAGTTCCTGCCGCAGGGCCGGGACGTCGGCCTGCACCTGATCGCCGCCCGGCGCAGTGGCGGCGCCGGCCGGAGCCTGTTCGAGCCGGTCATGCCAGCGGATGCGCGAGCTGGCCTCGCCCGGGCTGCTGATGTCCGGCGAGCGGGACGAGGGCGTGCTGCTCGGCGGAGTGAAGGCGAGCCGCCAGCCACCCGGCCGCGGCACCCTGGTCACCCGCAAGACCGGCGCCGAACTCGTCCAGCTCGGCTGGCTCCCACCGACGGACTGACCCAGCTCAGCGTGTCTTTCGTGGTCGTACGTCTCCCGGGCTTCGCGAATGTCAGGGTGTCGGCCACAGCGAGCGCCGCGCTAGGGTGATCGCGTGGCCACGACTTTCGCTGACCGGGAAGCCCGGATTCGTGGCTTGGAGTCGCTGGTGCAGCGGGCTGAGGAAGACGTCACCGCGATCGTGAGCACGGTCGTCGAGACCCGCGACGATGTGAAGTGGTTGAAGGTGCTGTCCAGGCGCTCCTGGATCACAACGCGATCAACATCGACCGCTCTGCTGACGACGACGTCTAGGGCTCTCCCCCGAACAAGGCGTGGCCTCGCCGGACCGCAATGGAGAGACTCGCCGCACGGTCGGCCACCGGCACCTGCCGGACCGGCCAGGTCGCCGGCGCCCTCAGGTCGCCGGGCCGGTGCGGGGCGCTGGGTCGGCCGGGCGCAGCGCGGCGGCGCGCCGGAAGCCGCTCAGATCCGGGTCGATCGCGGCGGTCTGGTGCGGCCACCGGCGCACCTCCCGCTCGGCCTGATCGCTCCACCGCTCGACCAGCTCGGCGAACTCCAGCAGGAACGGGAAGGTGAGCGAGATGATCGGCAGCCGGTGCGGGAACGGGCCGCCGTCATCGAGGTAGCCGCGGGCGATGTCGGCGCAGATCTGCTGGCCGCGGGCGGCCCACTCGCGGGCGGCCCGGATGTTCGCCAGCAGGGCCTCCCGGTCGGCCGGGTCGCCGAGCAGCACCTTGAGCAGCGCCTCGAACTCGACCGACGGACCGCCGCCCGGCTGGCCGCGCCACTCCCGTAGCGCCTGCCGGCCGGCGTCGGTGATCGAGTACACCGTCCGGGGCCGGCGGCCGACGTGCTCGCGCTCCGCGGTGGCCAGCCCGTACGCGACGAGTGCCTTCGCGCCCTCGTACACGTTGCTTTCTGCGCGGGGCCAGATCAGTCGCAGCGACCGGCCCACCTGCTTGGTCAGCTCGTACGTGGTCCAGGGCTGGATAGCGAGCAGGCCGAGCAGGGCATACGTGGTCGTGGTCAGCGTCCGGTTGCGGTCCGGCATCACATTTCTCCTTGTGCATGCTCCTGTCAGGGGTATGCTACGTCACCGGTAGATACTCCTGACAGGAGCAAAGGAGACGTGATCGTGGGACACGACGTCCTGGAGTTGCACGCGCAGGCCAGCCACCGGTTCGGCGAGCTGCTGCGGCAGGTCGGTGCCGACGACTGGGCGCTGCCCACCGCGTGCCCGGCGTGGACCGTCCGCGCGCTGGTCGACCACGTGGTCCGGTGGAACCGGGCGGTGCCCCGGCAGCTCGCCGGCGCCAGCCTGGTCGAGCTGACGGACCTGGGGGACGCCGACATCCTCGGCACCGACCCGGTCGCGGCGTGGCAGGAGTCGGCGCAGGCGGCAATCGAAGCGCTGGCCCGCCCCGGCGCGCTCGACGTGCTGGTGCACACGCCGATCGGCCAGGTGCCGGGCGCCCAGCTGGCGCTGTTCCGGTTCGACGACAACCTCGTCCACGGCTGGGACCTCGCTCGCGCGATCGACGTGCCCGAGCAGCTCGACCCGGATCACGTGACCGCCTGCTACGAACTGGTCGAACCGACCGCCGCGTACCTGCCGGCGACCGGGCTGTTCGCGGCGCCGCCAGCACTCCCGCCCGGCGCCGACGCCCAGGCGCGGCTGCTGGCGATGCACGGCCGGGATCCGTTCGGCTGACCGCAGGGCTCGATCCGCCGCGTCCCGCGGGCTCGCTCAGCGCCCGGCGTCGCCGGGCCCGGTGGCCGGGTCGGCCAGGGCCGGGTTCCAGCGCCAGGTGCCGGTCTCGGCGTCCCAGCTGGCCAGCAGGGCGGCCGGGTCGTCGAGGCCGACCTGCAGCAGTTCGGCGCCGTCCGGCAGCTTGACGGCCGGCACCTTGTAGAGCTGCACCGCCGGCTCGACGCCAGGCAGGAAGCCGGTACCGCGGGTGGGGCCGTCCGGCTCGGTGTCGACCCGGTACCGCGCGGCGCCCATGGCCGGCCAGCGCAGCAGATGCAGTACCCGCAGCTCCGGCGTGATCGCCGGGTCCAGCCGGGGCAGTGGCAGCGCGGCGCGCAGGGCACCAAGCGTGCCCAGATGCTCGACATCGCCCAGCTCTACGGCGTGCCCGGAGACGAGGCCGTCGTTGCGGGTCAGCATCCGGTGCACCCGGCGCGGCGGTAGGAACAGCTGCAGCACGCTGCCGGTGGCCGGCCCCTCCCCCGGGCCGGCCACGTACTCGGTGAGCGGGGTGGCGGCCAGCCGGGCCAGCGCGGGCAGGTCGAGCCGCGCCTGCAGCGGGGTGAGCGGGTCGAGTAGCAGCAGGTACGCCGGGTCGGGCCAGCCGGCGACCAGGTCGCGCAGCCGGGTGCTGCGGGCGTGCTCGGCGCCGGCGACGAGTAGTGCCTCCGGTGAGGTGAACGCCAGCACGCAGCGGGCATCGCCGACCTCGGTCAGCGACCAGGCCACCGGCGCCTGCCCGGCCGCCGCGGCCGCGGTGATCGGCAGCAGCACCTCGGCCCCGGCCAGCAGCCGCCCGAACCGGTCCACGTCCCCGGCCTCGACCGCCGCCAGCAGGCCGTGCTCGAGCGCGGTGGCCGGCCGCCAGGCCTGACCTCCGCCGGGGTGCGTCCCTCCGGCGGGATGCATCAGATCGGGCCGGTTTCGGGCTGGGCCGCCAGCGGCACGGCCGGGGTGGTCTCGCCGGGCTGGATCCCGGTCGCTGGAATGCCGCTCGCTGGAATGCCGCTCGCTGGAATGCCGGTCGCTGGGATCGCGGTGGCCGAGGACGGCGGGGTGGCCGAGGACGGCGGGGTGGCCGAGGACGGCGGGGTGGCCAGTTGGTCGATCAGTTCGGCCGTCGCCGGCTCGAGCGCGGCACCCGCGGTACGGCTGCTGAGGGTACTGAGCAGCTCCTCGGTCAGCTCGGGCAGGCTGTCGGGCCGGCCCGACGCGCGCAGCCGCAGCAGTTCGCGCCAGAGCCCCTCCGCGCCGGGCAGCAGGATCAGCCCGCGGCGCAGCGACCACTCCGCGTTGGCGAGGTCGGCCGCCGCGGTGGCGAGCCGGGCCGCGTGGCCCGCGGTCGCGCTGACCGCCGCCGGTAGCCCGCCGATCGCGGCCCGCAGTGCATGCCAGGTGTCCGCCCCGGCCTGGGTCGCGGTGAACAGCTCGCCGCGGACCATCGCCAGCGCGGTCACCAGCCGGGCCCGCTCGTTCGCCGGGTCACCGGCCGCGATCAGCTCGCGGAACAGGTGCCAGTCCACCCGCACGTCGGCCAGTGCCCAGCCGGCTGGGCCGCCGTGCAGCCGGGGCCGCCCGCCGCTGTCCGCGCCGAGCCAGGTGTGCAGGGCGCGCAGCACGGCCGCCGGGTCGTCCGCGCCGGCCCGGACCGCCCGGTCGCGCAGCAGCCGCTCGGGCAGCCCGCCCGGCCGCAGCGCCGCGAGCACGGCGAGCTCGGTCAGCAGCGGCCGGTGCCGCGGCGTGATCGGCCCGGGCGCGCGTACCTCGACGGTGCCGAGCAGCCGGACCTCCACGCCCGCCGGCCACCACCGGTCCCGCTCGGCGTCGGTCAGCACCGGGCTGCGTAGCGCCTGGATCGCGGCCCGCCAGCCGTCGGCCGGGCTCGGTACCGCCGGTGCCGGCGCCGCCGGCCGCGCGGTGAGCAGGTGCCCGTTCGCGGGCACCCCGTCGACCCGGCCGGCCGGCAGTGTGGCCGGCGCCGGCCACGCCACCCCGGTGGCCCCGGCCGGCGCGGGCCACGCGGGCCGGGACAGCTGCGCCGGTGCCCCCGGAACGACCTGCGCCGGTGCCGCCGGGGTGACCTGCGCCGGCTTCGGTTGGACGGGAGCCGGCTCCGGCGGAACGATCTGAGGCGACTCCGCCCAGCCGTTCGAAGCCGCCCCGCGCCGAGCCGCCGCCCAGCCGCCGGGAACCGACCAGCTCTGGGGTGCGGCCCAACCGTTGGCGGCCGACGAGCCGGGGGGTACCGACGGGTCGGGGGGTGCTGACGGGCCGGGGGGTGCTGACGGGCCGGGGGGTGTCGACCGGGTAGTGGGCTCACCCGCTGCCGGGGGCACCCCGGCGACCTCGGTGGCCGCCGGCCGCGCGGTCAGCACGGCACCGGCCACGGTGGCCACGGCGGCGGCGCCGGCGGTCGGGTACGGGTCGGCGGTCGGGTACGGGTCGGCGGTCGGGGTGATCTCGATCAGGTCGACCGGGGCCGCGGCGGCCTGCGCGACGCCGAGGTGTTGCTGCTGCTCCTCGACGGCCGCGACCTGGGGGCGCAGCCGCAGCCCGAGCGGGACCAGGTCGAGCCAGCCGTCCGCGGTCGAGTCGAACCGCCACCGGGCGTACCGGGACGCGCCCAGGCACAGCACGACCACCGGGCTGTGCGCGTCGCCGGCCAGCCGGGCGACCCGGTCGATCTGGGTCTCGTCCGGCGGCTCGGCGAGTACGAGCACGTGCGGCCGCAGGTCGGCGCGGTCGGCGCCGGTGACCCGGCCGGTGGCGATGTTCGCGGCGTCCAGCTGGCCGAGCCGGAGGCTGGCCCGGCGCGCGGCCTGCTCGGCGTCGGCGAGCGCCTGCGCCAGCTCGGCAGCCTGGCGCAGCCCGGTCGGCGGCGCCGCGGCCGGCTCAGCCGATGCGCCGACCAGCGTGACCGTGCCGCCGCGCTCCGACCAGGGGCTGGTGACCAGCTCGAAGGCGATCGCGTTGCCGACCCGGCGGGCCTGCCGCGGGTCACCGCCGAGGCTGATCAGGCCGGGCGCCTGCTCCAGGTCGACCAGCACCGCCCAGCCGTGTGCGGTGCCGGCCGAGACCAGCGCGGGGAACGGCAGCCCGGTGCGGTGCCAGTGCCGGATCTCGGTGGCCTCGGTGGCCCAGGCCAACCCGCCGGCCTCGGGCCGCCACGGCGGGAACGCCGGCTCGGCCGGGGGCGTCGCGAAATGCACGACGATCCGGTCCTCGGCGAGGAACACCACCTGTACGTCGGGCACCGGCAGCCCGCGTTCCAGCCGGCCCTGGACGAGATCCCAGAGCGCGGCCGAGAGGAACGCGGAGCGCCGCGGGTCGCGGGAGACCTGCCGCGGGCGGTCGCCGCCGGCGGCCCGCCGGCGGCGGGCCGCGACCCGGCCGCCGATCGCCGAGCCGGCGAGCAGCGCACCACCGAGCAAGCTCCAGAGTGCGGTGTCGAGCCCACCGGCCGGCAGGCCGGCGAGCGACCGCGACAGATCGGCCGCCATGATCACGCCACCTCCATCAGCCCGCTGCGGCGCAGCCGCCCGCGAGGCCATCCGGCGCCTGCCGCACCGTGGGGTTCGCGGGGGCTCGGCTCCCGCGGCAGACAGGTCGGACGGGCCTCGGCGGAGCGCAGCGACGCAGGGGTAGCCGACTCCGGCCGACTCGTGATCAAGCGGCGGCCCAGTCCGAAGGGCACGGCGTCGGTGCCCGTCATCGTACTGGTCACAGGCGTGAACAGCGCCTGGTATCAGGGCTCTCCGGGCGGCTACCGTGGGCCGCGTCTGGCTGGCCGACCCCTCCCGGAGCGATGGCTCGCACCCTGCTGGTAGCAGCGTCCCAACGCGGTGCCCACCCCACGGTCGGTGCCGCGCTGGAGGCGGTCGAGGGCTCGGGCACGGCCGAGGCGGTGGTCGTGATCGCCCCCGGCCAGTACGTCGACCCGATCGTGGTGCGGTCCCGGAAGGTCACGCTGCGCGCGGCCGATGGTCCCGGCACCGTCGTGCTGGAGTGCGCCGCCGCCGACCAGCCGCTGATCACGGGTACGAACGCGACGCTGGTGCTCAGCGACCTCACGTTCCGCGCGGCCGACTCGGCGCTGGTGCTCACCGAGAGCGTCGTCGACATGGACAAGTGCGAGGTGCACGGCGGCACCGGGGCCGGCATCAAGGCGGTCCAGGGCAGCCAGCTCACGATCAAGCGGTCTAAGTTCGTCGGCGGCGCGAACGCGCTGGTCTTCGACGACTCCGGCGGCGTGGTCACCGACACCGAGATCAGCGACACCACCGACGACGGGGTGATCGTCCGGGTCGGGGCGAACCCGCAGCTGCGCAACTCGATCATCACCGGCTGCGGCTACCGGGGCATCTACGTCTACCAGTCCGGCCGGCCGGTGATCGACGGCTGCGACGTCGCGCAGACCGGCAGCGCCGGCATCTCGGTGGTGCACAGCGCGGCGACGATCCGGCGCTGCACGATCCACGACACCCAGGGGCCGGGCATCACGGTGTCCGCCGGCTGCCAGGGCAGCATCGAGGACTGCGTCACCGCGAACACCGCCGAGCCGGGCATCGACGTGGACCCGGGCGCGACCACCAGGCTCGTGGTCAGCGAGCAGGCCGGGCCGCGCGGCGTCGGCATCCGGGACGAAGGCCCGCGGCAGGACGCCGGCCAGGTGGACGTGCTGCTCAGCGAGTTGGACGCGATGGTCGGGCTGCCCGGCGTGAAGGCCGAGGTGCGGTCGCTGATCGACGAGATCCAGGTGAACGAGTGGCGCCGGGCGGCCGGCCTCGGCACCGGCTCGGTCAGCTATCACCTGATCTTCGCCGGCGCCCCGGGCACCGGGAAGACCACCGTCGCCCGGCTGTACGGCAAGCTGCTGGTGGCGCTCGGGCTGCTGCGCAAGGGGCAGTTCCGCGAGGTGTCCCGGCGCGACATGGTCGGCCAGTACATCGGGCACACCGCGGAGAAGTCGGCCGCGCTGATCGAGGGCGCGGTCGGCGGGGTGCTGTTCATCGACGAGGCGTACACGCTGTCCCGGGCCGCCGGCATGGGCAACGACTTCGGCCAGGAAGCCATCGACATGCTGGTGAAGCTGATGGAGGACCACCGGCACGACCTGGCGGTGATCGTCGCCGGGTACACCCACGAGATGGCCGAGTTCCTGGACGCCAACCCGGGGCTGGGCTCCCGGTTCAGCAAGACGATCGAGTTCGAGAACTACAGCGGCGACCAGCTGGTCCGGATCGTCAACCGGATGGCCCGGTCCGACGACTACCAGTTCGACGCCGGGATGGACGGCGAGCTGCTGCGCTGGTTCTCCGACCTGGAGCGGGGCGAGAGCTTCGGCAACGCCCGGGAGGCCCGCCGGCTGTTCGAGACGATGCGCAAGGAGCAGTCCCGCCGGCTGCGCGCGCTCGGCCGGATGCCCGACGTCGCCGAGCTGCGCACGCTCACCGCCGCCGACATCCCAGCCGCCGCCGGCTGAGCTGACCCGCCACCCGGCCACCCACCGCGACCCGCCCACTGCCCGCTGCGACCCGGCCGCGACCCACCGCCCACCGCGGCCCGCCCCGCGATCCACTGCCCACCGCGGCCCGGTCGCGACCCGGCCGGCCACCGCGGCTCGCGGCCCGCCCGTGGCTCACCGCCAGCCCACGGCCGCGGCCAGCCACGGTGGCTCAGCGGCGGACCGGCAGCCGCTGGGCGAGCAGGTCGCGGTGCCAGCTCGCGGCGCCGCCCGGCGGCAGCTCGACCCGCCAGTCGTACAAGTCACAGCATCGCGCCGCACCGGGCGCCCGGGCGTACACAGTGGTGGCGAAGAATTCCAGCCGCAGCCCGCCGCCGGAGACCTCGGTGACCGCCAACGGGCGGACCGCCGGCCCGCCATCGATGCCGAGCCGGCGCAGGTCGTCGGCGTCGCCCACTACGTCCTGCCGGGCCACCGTCCACGGGTGGTAGGCGACCAGGATCTCGGCGTACGCGGCCGGCGCCAGGTCGGCACGCAGCCGGCGGCCGAGCTCGGCGACCGCGGCCGCATCGTTCAGGTGCACTCCGCGGCCGGCGACGACGGCGATCGCATCGGTCTCCGGCCGGCCGGGCCCGAGCAGGTCCGCCCGCTCGACCACGACCAGGGCGTCCACCCAGCCGGCCCGGCCGATCAGCAGGAAGCCCGGCTCGACCCGGATCGACAGCAGCCGGCTGTCGGTCTGCACGACCGCACCGAGCGAACCCGGCCAGGTCTGGACCGCCTGGACCTGCTCGCCGTCGAACCGGACGTGCTGGACGAACAGGCCGGTGAGGAAGTCGTTGTCGAGCACTGCCGGCTCGCTGTATGGCATCGCGGCTCCGGCGGGTGATCGGGCCTGTCGGCGGCTGGGCTCAGCTGGGCGGCTGGGGATCTCGGGGCTCGGGGGCTCGGCGCGTGACGGCTCGGGGGCTCGGGGCGTGACGGTTCGGGGCTCGGGGTCTCGGCGGGTCTCGGCGCGTGACGGTTCGGGGCTCGTGGGCTCGGGGGCTCGGGACGGTTCGGGGCTCGAGATCTCGGGGCGGGACGGTTCGGGGCGGGACGGTTCGGGGCGGGACGGTTCGGGGCGGGACGGTTCGGGGCGGGACGGTTCGGGGCTCGGGGTCTCGGCGCGTGACGGTTCGGGGCATAACGGTTCGGTGCGGAGCCCAGGCCTGGGCCGAGGCCCGGGCGGCCGCACGGTCCCACGGTGCTCCGCGCCGCTGGCACCCCGCGAGCACCGCCGGCGACCCCGGCGACCGGCCCGAACACGCTGGTCAACCGCGCTGTCAGCGCCCCGGCGAGGGCAGGCGTACGGGTTGGGTGCGGGAGCGGAGCCGGCCGGCGGCGGCGCCGCCCGGCGCACCGGGTTAGGCTGCTGACCCGCCACGATGCTCCTGGGCCGGCTCGTGATTCGCCCGTACCACAACGGATCAGCCGCACGCTGATCCGGCCGGCCCGAGAGGTAGCCCTGGTGACCAGGAGCATCGGTATTGGCCTCGCCCGGGTGACCGTGGCCGCCCCGCACAGCCGCGTCGACGTGGCGCTGCCCGAGCACGAACTGGTCGCCCAGCTGATGCCAGGCCTGCTCCGCCGGGCCGGCGACGACCTGGCCGACCTCGGCCAGCAGCACAGCGGCTGGGTGCTGCGCCGCGGCGACGGCGACCTGCTGGACGGCAACCGCACGCTGGCCGCGCAGAACGTGCTCGACGGCGAGGTGCTGTACCTCGTGCCGCGGCGCACCGACTGGCCCGAGCCGGAGTACGACGACCTGGTCGACGCGATCGCCCGGGAGACCCGCCGGCACACCCGGCCCTGGTCGCCGGCCGCGTCCCGGGCGCTCGGCCTGGGCGGCGCGAGCTGGCTGCTGCTGACCCTGCTCGGCCTGCTGGTCATCGCCGGGCCACCGTGGCCGGCGCCGGCGATCATCGCCGGGTCGGTGGCGGTGGTACTGCTGCTCACCGCTGCCGGGCTGGCCCGGGCGCTGGCCGACGCGGGGGCCGGCGCGGTGCTGGCCGGCACCGCGCTGCCGTTCGCCGCGGTCGCCGCGGCCATGTTCACGGCCGGCCCGCTCGGTGTCGGCGAGCTGGGCGCCGCGCAGCTGCTGGCCGGCTGCGGCGGGCTGCTCGCCGCGAGCATCGTCGCGGACCTCGCGGTGGCCGGCCGCACCCCGCTGTTCGTGGCCGGCACCGTGCTGGCGATCCTCGTCGCCGGCGGCACGCTGCTGCGGCTGGCCGGGCTCACCCCGGCCGGCGTCGCGGCGGTGCTGGCCGCCCTGGTCATCCTGGTCACCCCGGCGCTGCCGTTGCTCGCGCTGCGGCTGGGCCGGCTGCCGACGCCCAGCCTGCCCACCTCCACCGCGGACCTGCTGGCCGACGAGCCGCTGCCGGCACGCGCCGCCGTACAGGCCCGGGTGATCCGGTCGGACCAGGTGCTGACCGGGATCGTGCAGGGTGGCAGCGTGCTGCTGGTCGGCTGCCAGCTGCTGCTCGCGGCCGACCGGGACGTCAGCGGCACCGTGCTGATCGGGTTGATCGCCGGCACCGCGCTGCTGCGGGCCCGGCTCTACCCGACGCTGCGGCACCGGCTGCCGCTGCTGCTGGTCGGCCTGGGTGGGGTCGCGGTGCTCGGCGGCACGGCGTTGGCGCTGCGGACGCCGCAGCTGCTGATGGTCGCCACGGCCGGCGCGCTGCTGCTCGCCGGCCTCGCGGTCGCGGCCGGGCTCACGTACAGCCGGCGCAAGGCGGGGCCGGCGCTGGGCCGGCTCGGCGACGTGATCGAGGTGCTGGCCGTGCTGGCGGTGGTACCGGTGGCCTGCGCGGTGCTCGGCGCGTACGGGCAGATGCGCGGACTGTTCGGCTGACGGGGTTACCGCGGACTTGGGGGGATGCCGTGTTGAGCAGACGCGACCAGCTGCAGCCGTACCAGTGACCGTGACTGTGCCCGGGAGGACGCTGTGCTGAGCAGGCGCGACCAGTTGCAGTCGTACCAGTTTCTGATGCAGCGGGTGATCTCGGCGCTGGTGCTGCGCGAGACCGACCCGCTCACCCCGCCGTTCCGGCGGTTCCTGATCGCCGGGTTCAGCAGCCTGATCGTCGCCTGCGTGGCGCTGGCCGCCTGCGGGATCTACGGGCTGCTGCGGCCGGGCGGCAAGGAGAGCTGGCGCAGCGGCGACAAGGTCATCCTGGAGCGCGAGACCGGCGCGCTGTACGTCTTCCGGGACGGCACGCTCTACCGGCTGGCCAACTACACGTCCGGCGTGCTGCTGCTCGGCCACAACAACGGCACGGTGACCGTGACCCGGAGTTCGCTGCTGGACGTGCCGCGCGGCCCGGAGGTCGGCATCGACGGCGCCCCGAGCGGCCTGCCGCGGGCGGACAGCCTGCTCGGCGCGCCGTGGACGCTCTGCTCGCGCAACGTCAGCGACGCCAGCGGCACCAACCTGGCCGCGACCGTGCTCGTGGCCGGCGGCCGGGTGGACGGCGGCGCCGCGCTCGGCGACCGGGGCCTGATGGTCACCAACATCGAGACCAACGAGCTGTTCCTGGTGGTGAACGGGCACCGGCACAAGGTCACCGATCCGCCGGCCGCGCTGGTCGGGCTGGGCCTCGGCCAGGAGCCCCGGGTACGGGTCGGCTCGGCCTGGCTGACCGCGGTGCCGGCCGGCGTGCCGGTGGCGCCACCGGCGATCGGGGACCGGGGCAAGCCGTCGGGGTTCGCCGGCGCGCTGATCGGCCAACTGCTCACCGTGCCCACCGCGGGCGCGGGCAAGCAGTACTACGTCGCCGTCCGGGACGGGCTGCGGTCGATCTCCGAGGTGGAGTTCGCGCTGCTGTTCGCGAGCCGGGCGACCGCGGCGGCGTACCCGAAGGGGGTGCCGGCCGCGCCGCGGACGATCACGGCGGCGGACGCGGCGGCCACCGTGCTGCCGGCCACCCCGGCGACCGGCCCGGAGCAGTTGCCCCGCACCCGGCCGGCGATGTCGCCGCTGGCCGACCCGGACTCGGTGCTCTGCACGGTGTTCCAGGCGGCCGGCAGCACGCCGGTGCTGACCATCGGCGCGCACCCCGCGGTACGCGACACCGACCTGGTGACCGCCCGGCAGACCCGGGCCGGCACGGTGCTGGCCGACCGGGTGCTGATCCCCGGCGGGCACGGCGCGATCGTCGAGGCGGTCCAGGGCGACCGGGTGCCGGGCGTGCTGGAGCTGGTGACCGAGCAGGGCATGCGCTACCCGCTGGCGTCCCCGGACGTGCTGCGCATCCTCGGCTACCCGGCCTCGGCCGTGCTCCGGCTGCCGGCCGAGCTGATCGCCCGCATCCCGGAGGGCGTCGCGCTGGACCCGGCCGCTGCCAGCACAGTGCTGCTCAGCAACTGAGCCCCAGCAATCCCAAGCTGAGCCCACCGATCCCGGACTGAGCCCCAGCGATCCCGGGTTACTGCTCGCGGGCGGTGCGGACTACGCCGTTGCGGATGACGGCCGGGCTGCGGCGGCCGGGCAGGTCCAGGTAGGGGCAGCCGGCGGTGCCCTCGCGCAGCTGGCCGGTCTGGTCGCCGGGTTCGATCCAGAGCAGCCGGCCGCTGTCGACCCAACTGCGCAGCTCGTAGTCGGGCTGGTGGCCTTCGGGCGGTTCCTCGGCCCAGCCCCAGCCGGCCGGGCCGGCGGCGGGGTACCGGTCGGTGCCCCAGACGTTGGCCAGCGCGAACGGCGGGCGCGGGCCGAAGTAGCTGACCGTCCAGCCGGTGTGCGGCCCGACCGGCACCTCGGCCAGCACGGCCCGGACGCCGGGCGCGGTCAGGATGCGCGGGATCACCGCGGGCACCTCGGCGCCGGGCGTGCAGGTGAACGGTGCCGGGGTGGGTGGGCCGGCCAGCCGCAGCGAGCCGGTCATCGTCAGCCAGTCGGCGGGCGGCTGCGGGTCGCGGCGGGCGGGCAGCTTGCGGTCCCAGAACCAGCCGTCCAGGTCGACCGTGTCGATCGGCCAGCTGACCAGCGTGCCGGTCTGCGGGGACCGGGCCACGGTCACCTCGGGCAGCAGCTCGGCGTACCGGGCGCGCAGCTGCCACCACCGGTCGCGGGTGAGCCGGGCGGCGTCCCGGTCGCGGCGCGCCTCGGCCGCGCGGGTCTGCGCGGCGAGGGCGTTCCCCGCGGCGAGCAGCTCGCTGCGCGCCGCCACATCCGTGCTCACGTGTCGCCTCCGCTCATGGGCCCGGTTCCGCCGGGGGTACCGGGTCGTGCCTGATGACGTCTACCACCCTGTCCAGCCGCGGCGGCTCGCCGGGGGCGAACACCACGACCGGCTCGCTCTCACCACCGGCCACGTGCTTCTCCAGCACGCCGGTGAAGATGCCCATCTCGTACGGCCCCGGCGGCATCCAGTGCATGTGTCCCCCGTGCAGGACGCCGATGTCGCGGGCGATCAGCCGGCTGATGATCTCCTGGTGGACCGGCTCCGAGACCGGCCGGCCGTCCGGACCGCTGATGTCGAAGACATCCTGGTCGCCGGTGATCTGGTGGGCGACCTCGTCCTCGTCCAGCTGGCTCACCACGCCGTGCTCGTCGACGATGAACACCGGCGCCCCGCGCGCGGCCCGGTCCGGGTCGGCCAGCGCCGCCATCGTCCCGGCCAGGTCGTCGAACTCGCGCAGCCGCTGATAGTAGCGGGCGGTCACCGTCTCCGTCGGGTTCTCGGGTGGGTCCGGCCTGCGGTAGCCGACCTTGCCGAGGTCCTCGGGACGGAACCCGAGCTCGAGGTCGGCCGTGTTGATCGTCTTGGCCTTGATCGCCTGCGGCTTGGGCCACAGCCCCTCGGCGAGCAGCCGCGGCGCGTCCGGGTTCGTGGTCCGCACCCTGATCGTCGCGCCGGTCTCGGCGGCGACCTCGGCGAAGCCCTGCTGGCTCCACTCCGGCATGCCCCACCGGGTGAGCAGCTCCGCCACCGACACCGGCCCGAGGTCCTCGTACACGGGTGTATGACCGGACGGATGGACGTCCACCAGGTCCAGGTCGAACGCTGACGCCGGGACGACTGATGGCGACGGCACGCCCGCCGCGCCGCCCTGGTCGGTCTGCTCAGCCTGCCCAGTCTGCTCGGCCTGGTCGGCCTGGTCGGCCGACTCAGCCTGCTCGGTCGACTCAGCCTGCTCGGTCGGCTCAGCCTGCTCGGCCGACTCAGCCTGCTCGGCCGGCGCGGCCTGGCCGGCCTGCTGTAGCCGGGCGAGGTCCTCGGCGGACAGCGGCTGGTTCCGGCGGACGGAGCCGAAGATGCCGATTTCGATCTCGTGGAACGCGGCCGGGTCGGGGGCGTGGAACAGCGCGTCGGTGACCTCCGCCGGCTCCGGCGGCAGTTGGTTGGCGGCGTAGTCGTCGATCTGCTCCGGGGTCGCGGTGAGCAGCCAGGCCAGCTCCGGTGGTGGCGGCCCTGGGCGGCGCTGCAGGTGCTGCTGCTCGGCGCGCAGCGTCTCGGCCTCCAGCCGGACCCGCAGCTCCCGGACCGCCTGGGCGAACTCGGCCGGGCCGCTGGCCTGCTCGCGCAGGTCGGCGGGCAGCGCGTACGGGTCCCGGCCGGCGACCTGTTCGCCGTGGTGCAGCTCGTGCGAGAGCCAGCCCGCCGCCGCGTCGATCCGTACCGGCCGGACGAAGTTGTCGCCGGTCCGCCAGGAGTGGTAGCCGAACACGTGCGGGTCGTGCACCGCACGCAGCACCGCCGGCGCCTGCCCCGGCGGCATGAGCTGGGTGACCGCCGGCTGGGTCAGCGGCCGCAGCGCGGCGATCCGGGCGAGCTCGCCGGCGCTCAGCGGGGCGCCGCGGTGGTACGTGGTCGCGATCGCCAGCAGCGCGGTGGACAGCGACTCGTACTGGGTCGGGTCGGTGCCGTCGACGGTCAGCTGGTGCTGGTCCAGCCCGCCGGCCCGGACGAGCGCGAGCGCCTCGGCGACGGTCTGCCGGCTCCACGGCAGGTCGGTGCGGGCGGCGAAGTCGGCCGCCACCGCGGCCAGCCCGGCCGGGGCGGGCTGCGGCGGGGCGGGGAACAGCGGGCCCAGCGGTTCCGGCGCCTCGTTCGGGGTGAACCGCTGCCACTGCTCGGTCCGGCCGGCCACCCCGGGGTCGGCGGCGAGCGCCATGCCGCCGAGCAGGTGCGGCGCGCCCTCGGCGGCGACCACCTCGATCGACAACCGCCGGGACAGCTGCTGGGCCAGCGACAGCTCACCCTGCTGACCGGCGTACGGCAGCACCAGGTGGATGCCGGCGCGCCGGTCGGCCGGCAGCGCGGACAGCAGTCGCTGGACGGCCAGCAGCGTGTCGTCCGCCGGGATCCCGCCCGGGAGCACGACCAGGGTCCGGCCGGGCTCGGCCGGCAGCCGCGCCCAGGCCTGGAACCCGGCCGGGTCCTGCCCGCGCGGCAGCACGACCAGCGCGTCGCCGACCGGGTGCGCGGCCAGGCCGAACCCGAGGTCGAATGCGCCGTCCAGCGGGGTACCGGCCAGCTCGATGTCGTCCAGCGCGGCCGGCCCGAACCGGATGTCGGCGCTGGGCGGGAAGACGGCCGGCGGCGGCGGGGTCGGGTCCCGCCGCAGCGCGGCCGGCAACTCGTGCCCGACCACCTCGAGCAGCTCCGAGCCGAACACCCGGACCGGCGGCGGCAGGCTGCCGACCGGGGCGGTGCGGTCCGGGGCGGGGAACAGCAGCCAGTTGCCGGGTCGGCGGCCGCCGACCACCGGCCGGCCGGCCTGGTCCAGCCGGCGGCTCTCGGCGTACAGCCGGCCGTGCGTGTCCAGCCAGACCTCGTCCGCGGTGGCCAGCACGTCCGTGCCCAGCACGGCCCGCAGCACGTTGGCCAGCGAGGTCGGCGGGCCGGGCGCCGTCGAGGGCTGTGGCAGGCCCTGGTGGGTGACGGCCGCGGCCAGGCCGGTCGCCGGCACCGGCCGCGCGCCGCCGCCGGTCGCCAGGATCACCGGCCGGCCGTACCGGTCCGGCAGGTCCCGCAGCAGTTCGGCGAACTCCTGCGTGGTGTGCATCGCATCCAGGTAGCCGACGGACTGGGTGTGCGGGTCGAAGCCGTCCAGCACGACGGTGTACCAGCCGGTGCTGCCGCCGGCCGGGGTCGGCGCGCTGGCGAACTGGGTGGCCAGCGCGCCCGGCCACGGGTTGGGGGTGGCCAGGCTGGGCACCGCGCCGGCGGCGTCCACCCGGCGCTCCCGGCGCTGCCGCAGGTCGTCGACCAGCTGTGGCGGTGCCTGCGGCGGGGCGGTCTCGTTGTCGGTCGGGAAGTACTGCCCGCTGGGCATCGGGTAGCCCTGCGGGTGGTGCAGGTCGTGCCGCCGCGCCCACTGCGGGTCGACCAGCAGGGTGGCCGCGTCCGGCAGCGTGAACATCAGCCGTACGTCGCCGGTCTGGCCGATCGCCAGGCTCCCGCGCCTGCGCTGGGCCTGCACCGTCACCTCGACCACCATGCCGGCCTGCACCGGCAGGAAGCCGTCCAGCTCGCGGTTGCGGAAGTTGCCGGACAGCCGCTTGTTCAGCACCGTCTGGCTGCCGCTCTCGCTGCTGGTCAGGCCGCCGGCGACGGGCAGCACGTACGGTACGTCCGGCAGCACGGGCAGCGGGTCGTCCTCGACCTTCGGGCTGACCGACGCGTCCATCCCGGCGGACGAACTGCGGGACGCGAGCATCGCCCGCTCGGCGAACCGGAAGGTCTCCGAGTAGAGGTAGCCGGGGTACCAGTTCGCCAGCAGCCGCGGGTTGTAGAAGCCGTACCGGATGCGGATCCGGCCGACCGTGTCGGCGACCAGGGCGCCCTCGTGCAGCAGCTCGGGTGACCAGTACCCGCCGCCCGGCAGGTCGCTCACCGCGAGCCGGCTGATCCCGGTGAGCAGCGGGAACGACAGCGCGTAGCTCAGCGCGCTGAACCCGCCGCCGTCCAGCCGGAGCAGCCGGGCGGCGGAGCCGGGCGTCCCGCTCTGCTCGCCGAGGCCGGACTGCCGCGCCACGACCGAGGCCAGCGCCTGGTCGAACAGGTCCCGCAGCGCGCGGTGGTCGATCGACCAGAGCCGCACCCGGCGGCGGGCGAAGTCCTCGCTGGTGACCGGCATCCGGTCCATGCCGCCGTCGACCCGGTCCGGCGCCTGGTCGATGGCCGCCGCCGGGTCGGCCGCGGGCGCGATCTCCCGCACCACCGGCGCGGCCGGCGCCGGGGCCACGGCCCGCGGGTCGGGCCCGTTGGTGCGCAGCAGGACGCCCGGGGTGTCGGTGTAGTGCGCGATCCGCGGCACCATCAGCTGCTCGACGAGGTCGACCCGGCTCTGCTGGCCCTGACGGACCGCCTCGGCCGGCGTGGCGTAGTGGCCGGCCCGCGACCAGATCGCCGCGGGCGCGCCGCCGAACAGCAGATTCACGAACCGGCTGGGCCGCCACACCGGGACGTAGGTGATCTCCAGCCGGAGCTTGCCCTGGTACAGGTCGACGTCGCCGACCAGCCGCGCGGTGTCCCGGTCGATCGCGGTGCCGGCCGCGAGCTCGGTGTCGAACGCGCTCCGGCTGACGTTCCGCAGGCCGGCCCGGCCGCCCACCTCGAGCACGTCGGCGCCGTCCTCGCCCGGGTCCGGCCCGGACGGAACCGCCTCGGCGCCGTTGACCGCGACGTTCGTGCCGCTGGTCCGGCCGGCGGCGACCTGCACCTCGCTGCGCCGGTACAGCGTCCAGTACTTGCCGAGGGAGAACTCGCGCAGCACCCGCTGCCAGCTGTAGCCGGTCTGCTCCGGGTCCGCGGTGGCCCGGATGATCAGGTACGGCCGGGACACGCCGAGCCAGCGCCGGCCGGTCGGGCGCAGCACCAGGCCGGCGCCCTTGATCAGGTCGATGTGCCCGAGCAGCGGGCCGAGGGTGAGCATCGCGTGCAGCGACTCGGGCACCGCGCCGTGCCGGTCGGTCCCGCCCGCCGCGGTCCAGTTCGCGGTCAGCAGGCTGCGGTCGTGCCGGCGCAGCAGCTCCTGCACGGCCACCACCAGCGGGTTGTCCTTCGGCGCGAGCGTCGCGTCGGCTCCGGTGGGCGGCCCGCCGGGCCCGGCCGCGGGCGCCTGGAACGCCAGCCGGTAGTTGGCCGAGGCGCCCGGGATCTGGTCCACGGTCAGCGCCGCCGGCGCCCCCGCCGGCCGGCCCGGTGCGGCGGCCGGCTCGGCCCGCAGCCCGCGCGCGCCCGCCGGCACCCGGACGTAGCTGGTGTCCACCGCACGCCCGCCGGTGTTCAGCCGGCCGGCCGGCCAGCTGATCACGGTGGCGGTCCAGACCACGTCCGCGGTGTGCCCCCGGTACGCCTTCGGGGCGTGCGTCAGCCACCGGCCGCTGACCGCGACGTGCCCCTCGGTGCTGAGCTGGCTGCCGGTGGCCAGGCTGGTCGACCCGCCGGACTCGGGCGTCACGCTCTGCGACTCGCCGTCCGTCGCCGGGCCGTGCATCCCGGCCGCCGCGCCCGACCCGTCGAACGAGCGCTGGCCGGCCCGGGTGCGCTGCTGGCCGCTGACCTTCGGCTGCGACTCGATGATGTCCAGCTGGCGGGCGTCGACGGTCTCCGCGCCCCGGGCCTCGTTGAACAGCGCGGCCTGGATCGTGACCCGGCCCTTCCGGTAGCGGTCGCTGATGTCGAAGGACAGTTGGCCGTCCGGGTTGCGCTGCAGGTGCGCGCGCAGCGCCGCCGGCGACGTCTGCACGCCTACCCGCTCGGCGACCGAGCCCAGGTCCAGCCCCTGCGCCCCGATCCGGGCGAGCACCGCCGCCTCGAGCTCTTCGCTGCCCAGCACCTCGATCAGCAGGTCGTCCGGCCGGACCTCGCCATCGGTGGGCACGGCGGCGCCGGGCGGAGCCAGCTCGGCGTCGGTGAACGGGTGCGCCCGGCCGGTCCGCACCTCCGGGTCGGCCGGTCTGGCCGAGCCGATCGGCGCCGGGGGGCCGGGCGCCGCGGGCCGGACCGGGGCGAGCGGGGCGAGCGGCTCCGGGACCACGTACCGGACCAGGCCGTCGGGGACCGTACGGGTGCTGCGCGCGGTCGTCGTGGGCGTGATCGGCAGCTCGGCGCGGCCGAACACCACCCGGGGCATCCCGCGCAGCACCCGCAGCGCGCCGGTCGGCCGCGGCCGGACCACGGCGCCCGGCCGGTAGGCCACGTCGACCGTGACGTCGTACGAGATGCGGTAGTCGAACGTCCGCACCGGGCCCTTGTCGAACAGCGCGCCGAGGGTCCGGAACGAGAACACCCCGGTGGACTGCGTCCCCGACCGCGGCCGGGAGTAGTTGAACCCGACACCGCCGCCGCCGGTCTTCAGCCAGCCCGGCGGCAGCTGGAACCGCCCCGGCAGCCAGTCCAGGCCTCGGCCGCTGGGCACCGGGATCGGAATCGGCAGGTCCGCGTCCGGCAGCGTCTGGACGCCGCCGGTGGCCCTGATACCGGCCCGGACGCTGCCCTGCACGGTGAGCGTCTCCGCGGCACCGGTCTCCGCGTACGCGGTCGGCACCACACCGACCGAGACGTCGGTGTACCGGCCGGAGACCGGCGGGTCGGCGACCCCGGTGCCGTCCCGGTCCAGCCCGGCCCGGCGCGGCTTGACGGTGACCGTGACCTCGTACGCCCCGTTGCGGGTCGGGTGCTGGAAGGTGTGCCGCACGCCGCGGCCGAACAGCCGCCCGGCCTGGGCGGTCAGCGCCTGCGCGCCGAACAGGTCGGTCGCCCAGGTACGCAGCGCGTGCTCGACCCGCGGCGTCCGGTTGATCGCCCACGGCTGGCCCTGCTCGGCCTCGGCCAGCGCGTCCAGCACCGCGTCCGGCACCAGTTCGGCGCCGGCCAGCCGGTCCACGTGCGCGACGCCGAGGCCCAGGTCGTGCTCCACCTCGACCGGCGGCAGCCGCCCGGCCAGATCGTCGCGACCCGCCGGGTGCGCCGTGCCCGGCGGCACCGGCACCGCGTCGGGCGGCCCGTCCTGGACCGGCGGCGCCGGGACGTTCGCCGGGTCCAGCGCGTGCTCCAGGCCGGCCACGAACCTGGCCGCCTCCCGGGCCGGCACCACCAGGTGCACCACCCCGTCGACGCCGACCTCGGGCTCGACGCCGGCCAGGGTGGACCGCAGCTCCGCGGTGAACCGCACCTGCGCGCGGTAGATCACCACGTCGGTGCCGGGCTGGCCGTCGCCGCGGGCCGGGCCCTCGTCGGTGGCCATCCGCCACTCGCCGCCGCCGAGCAGGGCCGAGCCGGTCACGCTGGTCTCCAGCGACCCGGCCCCGGAGCCGCCGATGCCGACGCCGTGGTTGCCCCCGGGCGGTGCGTCCGGGTTGCCCATGACGCCGCCGAGGTTCGGCGCGACGCCGACCATCGCACCGCCGGCCACCCCGGCGCTGGACCCGGTCTGCTCGCCGATCCGGCTCTCCAGCTTCGGCTGGGCCACGCCACGGCCGATCTCCTGGACCGAGCGCAGCCCCAGCCGCAGCAGGAACCCGGCCTGCTCGCCGGTGCCGGCGCCGACCTCCAGCCATGCCGACCCGCGGCCGGCGCCGGCGAAGTTCCGCCACTCCTGCACCAGCCAGCCCTCGTTGAGCTGGTCGTACACGGCATCCGCGAACGCCTGGCCGTGCCGCGGGAACTGGGCCAGCACGGCCGCCCGCAGCCGTTCCAGGCCGGTCATCGAGCGCGGTACGGCGAAGACCTCCCAGAGCATCCGATCGATCCGGGCCGCCCGCCCGGCGCGCTCCAGCCCGGCCACCGACCGCGGCGCCGGGTGCCGGCCCCGCGCCGCCAGCTGCTCGTGCCCGGGCAGCCCGATCACCGGGCCGGCCGGGCCGTACCCGGCCAACGGTGCGGTCGTCTCGGTCGGGAAGCCCAGCCGCAGCACCAGACCGGCCCGCTCGCCCGACGCCGGCGAGGCGCCCGGGACCGGCTGCTCGGTCGCCCCGTCCACCTCGACCGCGTCGATCGTGAGCCGGCTGCCCGGCACGTCGAAGTAGACCGAGCGGCCGTCGTACATCAGCTGCTGCATGGCCGACACCACGGCGGCCACCGACCCGGACCAGGCCAGCCGGCCGCTGCGGCCGGTGCGCCCGCCGAGGCCGATCTCGGACGGGCTGACGGTGCCGAACAGCTTCCACTGCGCCGCCAGCTTCACCGCCGCCAGCGGGTCCACCTCGAGCGACGAGCTCAGCGACCAGGACCGGCCCGAGGCGAACACGCCCTCGTCGAGCTGGTCGCCGCTGGTGCCCTCCTTCTCCCCCAGCGGCACCCGGCCCTGCTCGACCTCCCGCGCCGGCACCTGGGTCGCGGCCGCCAGCGGGCCCAGCTCGATGCCGACCCGGACCCGGAACGTGTGGCCGTTCAGCGCGACCAGCACGGTCACCCCGTCGCCGGCCGCCAGCTGCCCGGTGGCCCGGTTGCCCAGCGTCGCGAACCGGGCCTCGACCGCCTGCCGGACCGCCGCGCCGAACTCCGCCGGGCCCACGCCGAGCCGGCCGCCGACCGCCGGCCCGGCCGCGAGCTGGTCGACCAGCGCGAACTGGTCCAGCTGGCCGTTGCGGTCGTGGATCTGCTCGATCCGGCCGCGGACCCCCCAGGCCGGGTCCAGCCTCGGGCCGCCCGGGTACAGCTCCTCCTCGAAGCCGGCAGGCAGGGCGGCGGTCGGGCTGCCCGCCTCGACCGCCGCGGCCTCGCGCAGGATCGCGTACCGCTCCTCCTGCTCGGCCCCGCGGCGCAGGACCTCGTCCCGGCGAGCGGTGTACGCCGCCTCCCGGGCCGCTTGCGCGGCGGGCCGCACCGAGTCCGCCGCGTCCATCAGCACCGCGCCGTTGGCCAGCTCGGCGTGGGCCGCGGCATACCGGGCGGCGGCGGTGGCCACGTCCGCGGGCGTATGACCAGCGCCGAACAGCCGGTCCAGCACCGCCTGGTGCTCAGCCGCCACGGCCTGGAACGCGGCGAGGTCGGCGGCCGAGGCGGCGGGCGCGGTCGCCTGCTGCCAGGCGGCCTGGTACCGGGCGGCCAGGCTGGTGATCGCCGCCTGCGCCGCGCCGACCTCGGCCGCCTTGTCCGCCGCCTGGTCCGCCAGCAGTACGGCCCGGGCCAGCAGCCCGACCGCCTCGACGACCGGGCGGGCGCCGGGCGAGTCGAGGTGGCCGCCGGCCGCCCGGGTCAGCTCGATCTGCTGCGCGCTCGCCGCGTTGTGGCCGGCATGCCGCAGCGCGATCTCCAGCACCCGCAGGCGTTCGAGCTGCCGCAGCTCCTTGCCGGGCGGCCTGCTGGCGGCCGCCTGGGCCCAGCCGAGCGCCTGCCGTTCGGCCCTGGCGGCGACGTCCGCGGCGTTCGGCCGGGCGGCGGCGACCGCCTGCCCGATCACCTCGGCCTCCGCCACGTGGCCGGTCACCGCCGCCACGCTGTTCGCGATCGCCTCGATGGTCTCGGGCGCCGCCGGCGGCGGCTGGTGCTGCGGGGACGGTGCCGGGGCCGGCGGGCGGTGCGACCCCTGCGGTGGCTGGGGCTGGGGCTGGGGCTGAGCGGCCTGCTGGGCGGCCTGTTGGGCGGCCTGCTGCTGGGCGGCCTGCACGGCCTGCTGGCCGGCCTGGCGTACCCGGGCGAGGTCGGCGGGCGGCAGCGGGCTGCTCCGGCGGACCTTGCCGAAGACGCCGATCTCGACGTCCGGCAGGGCATCCTGGGACCGGTAGAGCGCGTCGGTCACGGCCCGCGGCTCGGCCGGCACCAGCTCGCGGGCGTACCCGTCGATCTGCTCCGGCGTCGCGGTTCGCAGCCAGCGGTACGCCGGCGGCACCTCGTCCGCCGGCCGCCCCTGCCAGTGCCGCTGGTCCGCGCCCAGCGCCTCAGCCTCGAGCTGGACCCGCAGCTCGCGGACCCCGGCGGCGAACTCGGCCGGGCTCCCGGCCCGGTCCCGCAGCTCGGTCAGCGCGGTGGCCGGATCCTGCCCGGCGTGGTGCAGCTCGTGCGCGACCCAGCCGGCCGCCACGTCCAGCCGGGCCGGCCTGATGAAGCTGTCCCCGGTACGCCAGGAGTGGTAGCCGAACACGTACGGGTCGTCGACCGACCGCAGCACCGCGGGCGCCTGGCCCGGCGGCATCAGCTGCTCGACCGCGTCCCGGGTCAGCGGCCGGAGGAAGGCGAGCTCGACCAGCTCCTCGTCGGTCAACGGCGTGCCACGGTGCAGGGTCGTCGCGATCGCGAGCAACGCGGTGGACTTCTGGTCGTACACCGTCGGGTCGGCCTCGTCGACGACGAGGACCTGATCCAGGCCGTGGGCACGGAGCGCGTCGATGGCCTCGCGGAGCGTCTCCGGGCTCCACGGCAGGTCGGCCCGCAGCGCGAAGTCCGAGAGGAGCACCTTCGGCGGGAGGTGGTCGGCGATCGAGAGGTGGTCCAAGCCCTGGATGTGGGACAGCACCGCCGTGTCGACGCCCAGGCCGAGCTGCTGCCGGGCCGCCTCGACCTGGCGTACGACGCCCGCGGTCCGGTACGCGAGCTGGGTCAGCCGCATCGGCAGGGCGGCGTCGGGCACCTGCTGGAACATCCGCAGCTGCCGCTCCGCCTCGGCCAGGATCGCCGTCCAGCGCCCGGCGTTGTCCACGCCCGGCGTCTCGCCGAACGCCTCCCTGAGCCGGCTGCTGACAGCGGACCAGCGGCCGTTCCGCCCGGCCGCACGTCCGCCGTTCTGCTGGCTTGCCAGTGCGGCCATGACCTCGTCGATACGGCCGCGGGACCGGTCGATCAGGCCGCTGAGGTCGGTCAGCAGCTGCTGGACGGCGGCGGCCTGCTCGGCCAGCTGCTCGTTCAGCTCCCGCCCGGTCTTGGTGTGCTGGTAGAGCAGCCTGGTAAGGCGGCTGCGCAGGTTCGGTGCCCGGCCGGCGCTGTCCCCGGCCCCGTCGGGAGTGCTGTGCGGGTCGGGGTCGGCGGGGGCAGGCCGCGCACCGTCCTGGTCGCCACGCCGGATGTCTGTCGCCTGCTGCGCGCCGGGCGTGCTGTCGGTCCCGGTGCTGGCACCCGGCCGGGCCGCCTCGGTGCTGCCACCCTCGCGGGCCGGTTCGGTACTGGCACCCAGGCGGGCCGGTTCGGTGCTGGCATCCGGCCGGGCCGGGTCGGTACTGGCACCCTCGCGGGCCGGTTCGGTGCCGTTTGGGCCGGCGAGGGTCGGGTCGGTGCTGCCGCCGTTCAGATCGGACCTGGGCGCCGTGCCGTCCGGGCCGGCCAGGGTCGGGTCGGGCCTGGCGCTGGACTCGTTCGGGGCGCCGGCTCGGCGGGCCGTGCTGCTCGGGGCGGCAGTGCTGCTCGGGGTCGCGGGGGTCGGGGTCGCGGGGGTCGGGGTCGCGGGGGTCGGGGTCGCGGGGGTCGGGGTCGCGGGGGTCGGGGTCGCGGGGGTCGGGGTCGCGGGGGTCGGGGTCGCGGGGGTCGGGGTCGCGGGGGTCGGGGTCGCGGGGGTCGGGGTCGGGGGGGTCGGGGTCGGGGTGGCGACGGGGGGCAGCGTGGGTGGGGCGACCGTGTCGCTCGGCGGCTGTGCCGGGGTGAGTTCGGTGTCCGTGCCGTCCGGGCTGAGCAGGTGTTCGGTGCCGTCCGGGGCGGTGACGCGGGTGGTGCCGTCCGGAGCCGTCTCGGCGACGGTGCCGTCGGCGGCGCGGACCGTGGTGCGCCCGGCCGTCGTGGTCACCGCGGTGGTCCGGCCGCCGGCTTGGACGGTCGTGCTGCCGATCGACGCGGTCACCGTCGAGTCACCGCCCACCGCGGTGACCCGCTGGACGCCCTGGGCGTTGACCGTGGCGTGGTGGGTCGGCGAGATCAGCGTGACCGTGCCGTCCGGGGCGAGGGAGACCGTGGTGTCGTTGCCCGGGTGCATCCTCGGCGGCCCGGCCGCCTGCATGTCGACCCTGGTGCCGTCCGGCAGCGTGATCGACTGCGTGGTGTGGTCGCCGTTGGTGACCGTCGAGACGTGCGCCGGCGTGTCGACCGCCACGGAACGGTCGGCCCCGATGCCGACGCCGACTGTGGTGCCGTCCGACGAGTGAACCGTGACCGTGCCGTCGCCCACCTGCACCGAGGTCGGCGGTCCCGATCCGCCGGCCGCCTGCTGCTGGCCGGGCACCGCGCCCGGGTGATGGTCGCCGCCCGGCCCGGCACCCTGGCCGACGCCCGGCCCCGCGCCGCTGCTGGAGCCCGCACCGACCGCCGGCTGACCAGGCGCCCCGCCGGACGGGTCACCCGGCCCGGTCCCGTTCACTGCGGGCTGGCCGGAGCCGTTGGCTGCGCCGTTGCCGTTGGCTGGGCCAGTCCCGTTGGTGCCCGGCGCTGCCGACCCGCTCGCTGCGCCGTTGGCCGCTCCGGCCGGGCCGTTGCCGTTGGCTGCGCCGGCTGGGCCAGTCCCGTTGGTGCCCGGCGCCCCGGCCCCGTTGGCTGTGCCCGCTGGGCCAGTCCCGTTCGCGCCCGGCGCCCCGGCCCCGTTGTTCGTCCCGGTCGGGTTGCCCGCACCGGTCGCGGTCCCGTTCGCCGCCGGCGTCCCGGTTCCGTTCGCCGCACCGCCTGGCGCACCACCGCCCGGGGCCGCACCGCCCGGAGCGCCGACTCCGTTGACCGCACCGGTGGGCGCGCCCCCGTTCACCGCGCCGACGGCCGGCCCACCACCCACGGCGGCCGGCCCACCACCCACAGCCCCCGGCCCGGCACCCGTGGCGCCGGGACCGCCGCCCGGCAGGACCGCTGTGCCGCCGCCGGGCGGCGCTGCCCCGGCCGCGGCCGGCGGGCTGCCGGTCGCGCTCGGCCCCGGGGTGGCCGGCAGCTCCGGGTTGACCGGTGCGGCAGCCGACGGCTGCCCGGCCGGGTTGCTGGAGACGTGGCCCCCGCCGCCGGCCAGGCGTTCGCCGGTGTTCATGAACGCGGACAGGTCGCTGCGGGTCTGCGCGAGGCTGCGTCCGGAGATCGCGTTGTCCAGCGCGATGCCGCCGGCGCGGAGCGTGTTGATCACGTCGATGTTGCCGCCGCGCACGCCGCCGGAGAGGAAGTTGCCGGCGAGGCCGTCGGCGACCTGCTTGCCGAACTCGGCGAGCGAGAGCTCGGTGCCGTACACGGCGTGGTTGGCGATGACCGACGCGGCCGGCGAGACGACGGTGTTGGTCAGCCCCGTGGTGATGATGTGCCCCGGCCGCTGGGCGAGGTTGCGGGCCACGTTGCTGAGCCCGGTGTTGCCGCCGAGCAGCGAGTTCGGGTCGGTGAGCCGCCGCGCGATGGGGCCGCCGCCTGGCGGGGTGAGCGCGCGGGTGAGCCGGCGCTGTCCGAAGTGGACAGCGCGGCCGATCGGGATGCCGAGCAGCGCCCCGGTGCCGGCCGCGAGAGCGGTCGAGGCGGTGCGCTTGATGTCCCAGCCCTGGCCCATCTGGAGCTGGGTCAGCGCGTCGATGCCAACCTCTTCGACCAGCTCGTCGGCGAGCTCCAGCGAGCCGGCCTGCAGCAGCCGGCCGATCGCCGGAGCGAACGGCACCCGGGCCGCGAGCCGCAGCACGGCCCGCCCGCCGATCCTCTCGATCAGGCCGCTGACCAGCTCGCCGACCGTGGCCCGCAGCGCGCCGATCGCCGGCGCTGCCAGCACCTCGCCGACACCGGTGAACGACAGCGCGAACTGGACGGCGATCAGGGTCAGCGTCAGCACCAGCATGTTGATCATGTGGCGCTTCGTGTACTCGATGTCCTTCGCGGTGCCCATCAGCATCGTCGCGAGGCTGTCGAAGTACGCGGCCTGCGAGTCGATGTTCGCCTTCTGCAGGAAGAAGCTGGTCTGGAAGGCGCTGCCGGACTTGCCGGTCCACTCGACCTTGAGGCTCTGCACGTTCGGGTTGAGATTGCTGGCCGTGCTGGACAGCGCGTCCGCCATCGTCTGCGCCGCGGTCGCCAGCTGGCGGACCTGGTCCTCGTCGATCTCCGGGAACTTGTTGCCGTCGGCGGCGAGCCAGATCAGGTCACCGAGCCAGCCCAGATTCCCGAGCGGGTTCTCGATACCCATGAGGCTGGTGCGCCGCCGCCCGGCCGCGCGCTACTGGCCGCCGCCGCGCCGGGCCTGCTCCGCGGCCTGCGCCGCCGCCTCGGCCTGCTCCATCTCCTCCTGCAGGCTGCCCGGTCCGGTCTCGCCGGGGTCGACGGGCTGGCCGGAGCTGTCCCGGGTGGTGCCCGGCTTGAACAACGGCCGGTCCGCCTTGCTCGGGTCGCCGTGCACCTCCTGGCCGCGCTGGAACAGCCCCTCGACCACCTGGTCGGTGTTGCGCACGTCCCGCAGCGCGTAGTCGGCGGCGTACCCGAGCTGCTTCATGTCGAAGATCGTGTCGTGGGTGTCGCGGAGCGCACTGTGGACGTCCTGCTCGCCGGCCAGGATCGCCTGCCTGAGCGCGGCGCCCTCCTCCCCCACGAAGATCTTGTCCAGGCTGAGCGCGGCGTTGACCTGCGATTCAGCGGCGGCCTGCCTGGTCGCGTAGGTGTTGATGATGTTGACCAGCTGGGGCACGTAGTGGAACGCGCCGTCCGTGACCGCGACATGATCGTCATTCGGCGGTGGCATCGCGTTCCCTCCCGGGTCGGGACAGTGGTTCGAAGATCTGCTTCAGTTCGGCGGTGTCCAGGCCGACCGAGCCGCCGAGCCGGTCGGCTTCGGGCAGCACCGCGGCCCGGACCTCCGCCTCGCGCCGGGCCACCCCGTCCTGCGCCTGCTCGATCGCGGACAGGATCGAGTCGGCCAGCGCGTACGAGTCCGGGTCGCGGTAGATCCGCGGGTCGAGCTCGAGATCGACGATCCGGCCGCCGGGCGCGGCGACGGCGGTGACCAGCCGGTCCGCCGAGTACGCGGTGACCGTGAGCGAGCGCAGCTGCTCCTGCAGCCCGGCGATGGTGTCGACCATCTGCCGGGTCTGCGCGAGCAGGCTCTCGAGGTAGCCCGCCGAGCCGTCGCTGTAGCCGTCCGAGTTCGCCAGGCCGCTCTCGTCCACCAGGGACTCCCGTGTCGCGGGGGTGACCGCACAACGCTGGCCCGGCAAGAAGCAGCTACCCCGGTTCGGTCCGGTTTCATCGTAGGTCGGCCGGGTCGTCCCGACTGGGGACCGGCGCCGCCTTTCAGGTATGTGAACCAAGAGGCAGGCCCACCTGCGGACGCTGCCGACCTCGGCCGACCGCTACCGGGCCTCGGCCACCTCCCGCCGGCCGATCGCCGGTGTCGGTGTCTGCTCGGCGGCCGCGGCCACCGGCGTGTCCAGTACCGGCGCGGCGGCCTTCTCGGGCTGCCAGATCTCCTGCTCGCGCGGGTCCTCGGGGCCGGCGACCGGGTTCGGCCGGCGGCGCTGCGCGGCCTTCGCCGGGATGCCGATCGGCCCGGCGGTACGGCCGGCGAGATCGGCCGGCCCGCCGGGCGGCGGCGGCAGCACCACGCCGTCCTGCCCGTCCCGCGGGTGCCGGCCGCCGAGGTCGGTCCCGGCCGCCGGCTGGACCACCAGCTGGTCCGGCCGCCCCGGCTCGCCGGCCCAGTGCACCCGGTCGGGTACGACGCTGGGGGTCGCGTACTGCGGGGTGTGCCGGGTCGGGTGCCCGCGCCGGCCGCCGACCGAGGGTGGCGCCGGGTCCGCCGAACCGGCCGGGATGAGCGGACCGGCGCCGGGCAGGTCCGGCACCTTCGCGATCGCGACCGGCTTGTCGTCGGTACGGCCGGCCAGCTGCGCCCGGCGCAGGTCGGCCGGCTCGTCGCGGCGCGGCCGGCGGCGCCGGACCACCGGCTCCTTCCCACCCTGCTCGGGCTTCCGGCCACCGCGCCGGCCGCGCAGCGACGGCGGCATCCCGGACGGCTCGGCCTCCTCCGCGGCCGGCCCCGGCCGGCCCCGGTTGGCGCCGAGCCGCCGGTCCGCCGGTGCGCCCTGCGGGGGCGGCGGCAGCGTCGAGCCGTTGCCCGGCGCGCCGGGACCGGGTGAGCCGGGACCGGGTGAGCCGGGACCGGGCGCACCGAGACCAGGTGAGCCGAGGCCAGGTGAGCCGAGGCCGGGCGCGAGCGGCCCGGTGCTGCCGGTCCGGATGCCGTCCGGGGGCAGACCGGTGGCCGGCTGGCCGAAGCCCGGACGTACCGGGGCGGGCGGCCCAGGCTCGTCGTCGATCGCGCCCGGCGGCAGGGCGGAACCGCTCCGCCCGCCCAGCGCGGCGTGGCTGCCGCCGGGGTTGATCGCGCCGGGCGGCAGCCGCCGGGCGGCGCCGTTCGGGATTCCGGAGTCGCTCGGCCCGGGCAGCGGGATGGATCCGATGCCGGCGCCGCCGGTCACCAACCCGAGACCACCGGGGATGATCGCGCCGCCGGGCAAGCCGCCACCACCACCGCCACCAGCACCACCACCGCCACCGGCCCCGGCACCGCCGTCGGACGCGCCGCCGCCACCCGCGGCGCCGGACCCGTCGCCGCCCGCGCCGCCCGGGTTGATCGCACCGGGCGGCAGGCCGGACCCGCTGCCGGCGCCGTCGCCGCCCGCGTCGGCCGCGCCAGCGCCGGCACCGCCGCCACCCGCGCCAGAACCGGCACCCGCGCCAGTGCCGGCACCGGCACCGCCGGCACCCGCGCCGCCGCCGGCCGCCGCCCCGCCGGGGTTGATCGCACCGGGCGGCAGCTGGTTGCCGGTCGTACCGCCGTCGCCGCCGGCCGCCGCGTCGGCACGGGACCCCGTGCCGGCCCCGTCGCCGCCGGTCGCACCACCGTCGGTCGCACCGCCGTCGGCCTGCGCCCCGCCCGGGTCGATCGCGCCGGCCGGCAGCGCGCCGGCACCGCTGTCGCCGGTGCCGCCGCCCTGGTCCGCGCCGCCATCGCCGGTGTCCGCGCCGTTCCCGCCGCCGTCCGCGCCGCCAGCGGCGCCGTCGGCGTTGATCGAGCCGGCCGGCAGTTGGTTTCCGGCGTTGCCGTCGCCACCCCCGCCGTCGGCGGCGGCCCCGCCGGGGTTGATCGAGCCGGCCGGCAGGGTGTTTCCGCCGTTGCCGGTCCCGCCGGCGGCGGTGCCCTGCGGGTCGGCCACGGTCAGCCCGCTCAGGTCCGCGTTGATCGGCCCGGTGAAGGCCGGGATCATGCCCACCGGGATCTGGCCCTTCGCCGTGTTGTAGGCGTTCTCCAGGTCGGCCATGACGGTCCGGGCGCGCTGGGTCAGCTCCTCGCGGATCTTGGCCTGCACGCTGGCGGTGAAATCGGCCTTGGCCTGGTCGACCTGACTCGCGCCGATCGGGCTGAAGGTGGTCGCGCTCTGCCCGTCGGCGATGAACGTGTAGGTCGTCGGGCTGACCGCGTCACCCTCGGAGACCACCACCGTCGGGCTCGCCGCGGCGGCCATCCGGGTGTCCCACTCGGACTGCAGCGTCTGCATCCGCGGCCTGACCTCGTCGATGGTGGTGGCGATGGTCTCGACGATGGTGGCGAGGCGGGTCGCCGGCACGCCGGAGATCGACGTTTGCGTCCTGGTCTGCTGGTCGTTGAACGCGCCCGCGGCCGGCCCGCTCCAGGAGCCGGGATAGACCTGGCCGAACGCGCTGCGCAGCTTGGTCTGCACGCCGTCCAGCGTGGTCTGGGCGTTGGTCCACATCCGCGAGACCGACCGCACCTGGCCACTGTTTTCCTGCGCGATGTAGTTCTGCAGGGTCTCGAAGCTGGCGGCGCTGACGTCAGCGCCCCGACCGACAGGCATACCTCATCACCATCTGTTTCGCCGGCGGCGGTGCCCGATCCGGGCAGCCCACCGCGGATGGATGCGGGAACCGGGACGGTGCCGGCTGGTACCACCTCCACCAACGCTCGCCCTGCTTCGCGACGGCGGGCCGCCGCCGGCCAGGGTCGCCGGCGGCTCGCCGACCGGGCGAAGGTCGCCGGCCGCGGTATCAGCCGTTCCCGCGTGGGCGCTGCCCCTCCAGCGTGTCCGGACCCTGGTCGGTCGGCTGCCGGAAGAAGCCGGACTGGTCGCGGATCCGGTCGGCGTTGACCTCGTCGGACGAGTCGTACGCGGCGGTGATCGCGCCCGAAGCCGCGGCGATGGCCTGCAACCCCTCGCCCAGGCCGATCGTGAACTGCCCCATCTCGGTGACCCGCCCGGCGTGCTCCTTCCAGAAGTCCATGCCCGCGCCCATCCCGCTGGTCACCGGACCGATGAAGCTGTCGGCCACCTGCTGGTGCGCCGCGGTCTGCTGCGCGGCGTCACCGGCGAAGTCCGGCTTGGCGAGCGGGGATTCGCTGAAGCTCACCGACTCGGCGTAGATCTGCCGGCTGTAGTCGCTCAGGTCGCCGGTGTCGACGTGGAGGTCGCGAGGGTCAGGTTTGGGCGCCACGGCAGCTTCCTTCCAGCTCGACGTCGGCGCCGTGGCCCGCGGTGCCAGTGGTGTGAAAAGCCTTGCCCAGTCGGGAGATCCGGTCGTCCAGGCGGCGGCTGGTGCTCGGTCGAGCGGACTATAACCAGCTGCGCCAGGCAGGGCCAAGAGGCCGTACAACCGGCGGAACAGAACCTTCCCGTCCCAGCGGGCGTGGGCTACATTGCCGCCGGGCCAAGACATGTCTCTGCAGGTGTGCCCTGGCATGGGCCTGAGCAACGAAGGCGGGGTGTCCCCCGTGGCTGGTGGAGCCAAGCTCGATTCAGAAGTCATGCGGTCGACCGCAACCACGTCCATCAACATCGCCGGACAGATCCAATCGATCGTCTCCAGCATGGACGCGCAGCTCGAGGGCGCCCTGCTGGCCGGCCAGTGGAAGGGCCTGGGCGCGAAGGCCGCCGTCACCGCCTGGGACCAGCTCAAGTCCCAGCTCACGTCGCTGCAGACGGCCCTGCAGCACATCGGGTCCGGCCTCGGCGACGTCCAGGTCAACTACGTGACCACGGACGAGGACCAGTCGCAGAACGTGAACACCGTGACCGCGGAGGCGTCCGGCATCCCGGCCGCGCTCGGCGTGAGTCTCTGACCGGACGAGGAGGCGACCAAACCATGTTGCTGGACTACGAATTCGCCGCGCTCGCCCAGGGCGAGTCCGACGTCAGCACCGGCGTCAGCAAGGTGCTGTCCGAAGTGGAGACCCTGCAGCAGTCCGTCGGCCAGACCTATTCGACCTGGACCAGCCAGTCCGCCAGCGCCGCGTACCAGCAGTTGCAGCGGAACTGGGACACCACCGAGGCGCAGATCCGCGCCGCGGTCAGCCGGTTCGGCATGGCGGTCGGCCAGGCCGGCCTCGACATGTCGGCCACCGAGACGCTGAACGCCGGGCGGCTGGGCGGCTGAGCGGGCCGGGACTGCGGGGCCGGGTCAGGCGGCGGTCACAGCCGCTGCCTGATCCGGTCCGCCTCCGGTACCTCGAGCTCGCTGAAGATCGCCTCCGCCGAGTGCCGGTGTTGGCAGGCGGCCGCCATCCGGCCGGCGCGCTCCTCGACCAGGGCCAGGCCCTCCAGGATCCGCGCCTGGTGGTAGCGCTCGCGAACCGCGATCGCCATCGGCAGGCCCCGCTCCAGCAGCTCCCGCGCGGTGTCCAGCTCGCCGGCCTCCCGGTACACGGCGGCCAGCCCGGCCACCACGTCGTGCTCGCCCATCGTCGCCTGGCGCATGTCGCGGACGAGGTCCAGCACCTCGGTCAGCTCGGCCCGGGCCTCGTCCCACCGGCCCAGCTTGGCGTACGCCCGGCCGAGCTCCTGCCGGACGAGCGCCTCGGCCGGCCGCCCGTTCTCGATGGCGACGGCCAGCGCGCGCTGCAGGTGGTCGATGGCCTCGTCGGGCTGGCCGGACAGCAGCAGCGCGACGCCGAGCAGGGCCAGGATGCCGCTCTCCAGCTGGCCGTCATTGCACTGGCGGGACAGCTGGACGGCCGGCCGGCAGGTCGCGAGCGCCTCCTCGATCCGGCCGAGCGAGATCAGCGCGTCCGCGGCGTTGCCGCGCAGCGCCGCCTCCCGGAACGGATCCCCGCCGCCGGCCACCCCGCCCGCCAGCACCGCCAACCCCTGCATGGCGAAGTCGAGCGCAGGGGCGAACCGGCCCAGCCGCAGGTGGGCGGCACTCAGGTTGACCAGCGTGGACGTCTCCTGGGTCCGGTCGCCGGCGCGGCGGTGCAGCTCGAGCGAGGCGACCAGGTGCTCCATCGCCTCCTCGGTCCGGTGCTGGGTCAGGTACATCCACATCTGATACCAGCGGATCGCGACCTCGCCGTCGATGTCCGCGGTGGCCTGCGCGGCGGCCAGGCCGGCCGCGTAGACCCGCTCCCACTCCTCCGGGAAGCCGTACTGGTAGAGGTAGTGGGCCAGCGACACCCCCAGCCGCCAGGCGTGGCCGGGCCGGCCCAGCCCGGCGGCCTGGGTCACCGCCGCGCCGAGCGAGCCGCGCTCGCCCTGCAGCCACTGCTCGGCGTCGGCCAGCGTCTCCAGTCGCGGCGGGTGCGCCGGCGGCGTGCCGATCAGTTCGACGCCGCGCTGGTTGGGCTG
Source organism: uncultured Actinomycetota bacterium (assembly GCA_963714145.1). Classification (GTDB taxonomy): domain Bacteria; phylum Actinomycetota; class Actinomycetes; order Mycobacteriales; family CADCTP01; genus JBBWZH01. Next base: position 4,314,900 of record OY970235.1, read on the forward strand.
CACCAGCCGGGTGGCCCGGTCGGTGGTGTGCAGGTAGAAGTCGAGCAGCCGGGTGACCGCCGCCTCCCGGTCGGCCGGCGCCTCCGCCGCGGCGGCAATCTGCCGGGCGTAGCCGCGGACCAGGTCGTGCAGGCCGTAGCGGTCGCCCGGGACGACGGTGAGCAGGTGCTCGTCCACCAGCCGGTCCAGCAGCTCGCGGGCCTCCGCCGGGGGCACGTCAGCCAGCGCGGCGACCGAGTCGGCCGCCATGTCGTCGCCGACGTAGAGCCCGAGCAGCCGGAACAGCCGCTGCGCGGCCGGGTCGAGCGCCTGGTACGACAGGTCGAAGACCGCGCGCAGCTGGCGGGTCCCAGCGGCCAGCTCGACCAGCCGGCTGCCGTCGTCGGCCAGCCGGGCCGCCAGGTCGGCCAGCCGCCAGCTCGGCCTGGCGCGCAGCCGGCGGGCGGCGAGCGCGATCGCCAGCGGCAGCCGGCCGCACAGCTCGACCACCCCGCCGGCGCCGTCCGGCTCGGCGGCCACCCGGGCGGTGCCGACGATCTGGGTGAGCAGCGCGGCCGCCTCGCCCGGCGTGAACAGGTCCAGCACCAGGCCGGCGGCACCGTCCAGGGCCAGCGCGCGGCGGCTGGTGACCAGCACCAGGTTGCCCGGACCGGCCGGCAGCAGCGGGCGCACCTGCGCTTCGCTGCCGGCGTTGTCGAGCAGCACCAGGGCGTTGCGGTCGTGCAGCCGGTCCCGGTAGAGCGCGGCCCGGCTGTCCAGGTCCGGCGGGATCTGCGCGCCGGGCACACCGAGCAGGTGCAGGAACGAGGCGAGCACGGTCGCCGGGTCGGCCGGCGGCTCGTCCGCGTAGCCGCGCAGGTCCACGTACAGCTGGGCGTCGGTGTACCGGCCGGCGGCGATCAGCCGGTGCGCCAGGTGCACGGCCAGCCGGGTCTTGCCGACGCCGGCCATCCCCTCGATCGCGGAGATCACGATCGCGCCGGCCGGCTCGCCGGGCGCCGGTAGCTGGTCGGCCAGCACGGCCAGCTCCGCGCTGCGGCCGGTGAACTCGGCGATGTCCGGCGGCAGCTGCCGGTACGCGGTGGTCGGCGCCGAGGCCGGGCGGCTGACCTCCTGGCGCAGCACCCGCTGGTGCGCGTCGGCCAGCTCGCGGCCCGGGTCGGCGCCGAGCTCGTCGGCGAGCCGGTGCCGCAGCCGCTCGTACCGATCGAGCGCGGCGGCCTGCTGGCCGGTGCCGGCCAGCGCCACGATCAACCGGGCGTGCGCGGCCTCGTGCAGCGGGTCGGCCTCGACCACCCGCTCCAGCAGCGGCAGCACCTGCTCGTGCCGCCCGATCGGCTCGGCCACCTCGGCGTACTCGACCACCATGGCCTGCCACTGCCGGGTCAGGGCCACCACGGCCGGATGGCTGCGCAGCGCGTCCACGTCCGCCAGCGGGTCGCCCCGCCACAGCGCGGCGGCCTGCCCATATCCCTGCGCCGCCGCCACCAGGTCGCCGGCGGCGCGGGCCCGCCGGGCGGCGGTCAGCGCCTGCCGGAAGGCCAGCAGGTCCAGCTGCCCGTCGGTCGCGGTCAGCTGGTAGCCGCCGGAGGTGGCCACCAGCGGCTGCGGGGCCGAGCCGTTGCCCGCCGCCGGGGCCAGCCGGCGCCGCAGCCGGGAGATGTGCGTCTGCAGCAGGTCGGCCGAGGTGGCCGCCGGCCGCTCCCCCCAGGCGGCTTCGACCAGCGCGTCCCGGGACACCGGCGTGTTCGAGAACAGCGCCAGCAGCCCGAGCAGCGTCCGGCGGGTCGGCGAACCCAGATCCACCGGCTCGCCGTCCACCGTGACCGCGAGCGGGCCGAGCACCTCGATCCGCAGCTGCTCGGCCGGCGTCTGCTCCTGGGCACCGGCCTGCAGCCGCTCCGCCTCCGCGGGCGACAGCTCCAGCGCGGCGGCGAGCCGGCGCAGGGTGGCCCGGCGCGGCGAGCTGACCCGGGCCTGCTCCAGGTCGCGCAGCGCCGCCACGCTCATCCCGGCCAGGTCGGCCGCCTCCTGCTGGGTCAGCCCGGTGCGCTGGCGGAACTCCCGCACCAGCGCGTCCAGCCCGGCCGGGCGCCGTCGAGCCGAGGAATCCACCGACCGCTCCACCGCCCCTTGGCCAGACCCCCGACTCCGCCTGCCTGCTTCCGTAGTCAACCAGCAGCCGGCCCAACCTGGCGAACCGTACCGGCCGGCTGGCCTGCCACGACGGTGGGCTCGGCGAGCCGGCCAGCTGCCGGCGGCCTGCCAGCGAGCCGGACCATTGTAGGGACGGGCCGCCAGCCCGACCGTCCCCCGCACCCGCGAACCCGCACCCGCGAAGGCAGCCGTGACGATCCCAGGAGCAGGCGCCGCCGAGCCGCCACCGGCCGGCGCCACGCCCCCGGCCCACAGCCCACCCCCGGCCCACAGCCCGCCGCCGGCCGCGGCACAGCTGCCCCCGGCCGCCCCGGCCCCGGGCCAGCCGGCACTGGGCAACTCCGCACTGGGCAACCCGGCACTGGGCAACTCGGCATTGAGCCACCCCGCGAGCAGCCCCGCATCGGGCAACCCCGCATGGGACAGCCCGGCGCCGGGCAGCCCGCTGGTAGCCGCCGCGATCGGGGACCAGTCGGCCACCCGGGCCGGCGGCCTGGCCGCACCGCCACGCCGGCTGGACATCCTCACCGGCCGGCTGCCCGCCGGCCAGGCCAGGGCCGCTGGCACGGCCCAGGCCCAGGCGCGGGCGGGCGGGCTGGCCGCCGGCGCGGCGGTGACACCACCCTGGCAGCAGGACACCCGGCCGGCGGCGGTGCCGCGGGACGTCCGGCGGCGCGGACCGTCCAGGCCGCCCACCGGCGCCCACCGCATCCGCCGGACGCTGGGCCTGGGCCAGGTCGCCTGCTGGCAGGTCGCCGCCGCGATGGCGGCCATCGCCCGCGGGCAGCCGACCCGGGTGCTGGCCGCCCTCGCCGCCGGCGCGGTACTGCTGCTGGCGCTGACCACCGTCCGGTGGCACGGCCGGTGGCTGTACCAGTGGACGCTCGCGCTGATCGCCTTCCTCGCCCGCCGGCGGCGCTACCGCACCCCCGCCGGCCCCACCCCCGCCGACCCCGGCGCGGCCAGCCTCGACCCCGCCGCCCGGACGCCGGCCGAGGCGATGCTCGAGGTCGCCGCCCCGGGGGCCCGGGTCGGCCGGCTGCGGCTCGGCGACCGCGAGATAGGGGTGCTCACCCATGCTGGCGGGGCGGCCGTGGTGCTGGCCGCCGGCGCGCCCGGCGACGCCCCGCTGGTCGGCACCGGATGGGTGCCGCTGCCCGCCCCGGCGACGCTGCTCCCGCCGGCGGACGCCACCGGGCCGCTGGTCACCTGCCAGCTGCTCGTGCACACCGTGCCGGCGCTGGCCAGCGACGACCGCCGGACCAGCGCGGCGGCCTCGTACTGGGAACTGACCGCCAACCGGGTGCCGGCGCACCAGTCCGCCTGGATCGCGCTGCAGGTCCAGCGGGACATCGACCACGCCACCGACGAGTCGCTGCACACCACGCTGGCCAACCTGACCCGCCGGCTGCTGCGCCGGCTCCGCAACGAGGGCCAGCCGCTGGAACCGCTGGCGCCGGCGGAGCTGCTGCCGGTGGTCGGCACCGTCACCGGCGTCGCGCTGCCCGCCCCGCGCGACCGGCCCGGCACCGCCCGGGCGGCGGACCTGTTCCGGGAACGGTGGCGCGGCTGGTCGGCCGCCGGCGTGCCGCACACCGCGCTGCGGTTGCGCCACCTCATCGCACCGGCCGCGGACGAGAGCCGCGGGCTGGCCGCGGCGCTGCAGTCGGTCCCGGCCGAGGCCACCGTGCTGTCGGTGGCCACCAGGCGCAGCGGCCAGCTGATCGAGGTCGAGGTGGTGCTGGACCTGACCGGGCCGGACCAGGAGTCGCTGCGCGCGGTCACCCGCACCCTGGCGGCCAGGGCCGCCAAGCACGGCGCCCGGCTGGCTCCGCTGGACGGGTACCAGCGGGCCGCGGTGCCGAACATCCTGCCGCTCGGCGGGTTCCTGGCATGGTGACCGGCGCCGGCGGCCCGATCGGGGCCATCCGGACCACCACGGCGGACGCGGGTGGCATCCGGTTCGGGGCCGGCCAGGCCGGCCTGGTGCTGGGCACGGACCAGCAGGGCGGCCCGGTCAGCATCCAGTTGTTCCGGCCGCGGCCGACCCGGGTGTTCGCCGTCGGTGGGTTGCCCTTCGTCCAGCTGCTGTGTTTCCGGGCCCTCGCCATCGGCGCGCGGATCGGGATCCGGTCCGACCACCCGGCCCGGTGGAGCCTGCTGCTGCGGCAGGGGCTGGAGGTCGAGCGGACCCGCGGCCCGCGTACCGGCGGCCTGCCGGCCCGGCTGGACCTGACCATTGTGGACGGTGCCGTGGCTGGTCCGGCGCCGGCGCCGGCGGCCGGGGTCTGGTCGACGGTGCTGACCGTCCGGCCGGCGTTCACCGCCGCGGACGCGGACACCCTGGCGCGCGCGGACCTGGCGCTGCTGCAGCCGCTGCCGGCCGCGCAGGCCGCCCTGGTCGCGGCCGCGCTGCAGCTGCCAGCCGAGTACGCCGACTACTTCCGCGGCGGCCAACCGGATCTGGTCGTCGCGGTCAGCGGCACCGCGATCCACTGCGCCCGGCTGCTGCCCACCCTGGTCGAACACCAACTACTCGGCGACCCCAGCGATCGCTGAGCCCCACAACGAACTGAGTCCACAACAGACTGAGTCCACAACAGATCGCGGCCCACTCCCGGTAGTCCACTGTGGACAGTCCGCTGTGGATTGCCGCGGGCCTACCGGCGGGCGGCGACCGAGGCCGGCTGGAAGACCTCGGTGCTGGTCAGCGGCACGTGGTAGGCGGCGGCGATCTCGTCGTCGACGGTGCGCCCGGCCACCGGCGCCGCGTGGACGCCGGAGCGCCAGCGGCGGCGGCGGCCACGCGGCACCAGCACGGCCACCGCCACGGCCGCGAGTGAGACCACGACGCCGCCGAGGGTGAGCCAGCCGGCCCGCCGCTGCGCGGCCTCCCGGCGCTGCGCCGCGGCGACCGCGACCGGGTCGACCGCGGGGCGGGCCAGCGGCGCCGCCGGCGCCGGCGGTCTGGCGGTCACCGTCTCGGTGACCGCGCGGTACGGGTCGACGATGCCGGCCCCGTACGCCGCGCCCCGGCCACCGGGCGTCGGGCTCGCGGTGGCCTTCAGCCGGCGGGTGACCTGGCCGGCCGACAGCGCCGGGTCGGCCGACCGGATCAACGCCACCGTGGCGCTGACGAACGCGGTCGCGTACCCGGTGCCGGTGTAGAGCTTGTAGCCGCCGAACAGGGTGCCGCCGAGCACGTCCGCACCCGGCGCGCAGATGTCGACGTAATCGCCCACCTGGGAGGACCGCGCCCGCGCACCGGCCGCGTCCACCGCGCAGACGGCGATCACGTCGGGGTAGGCGGCCGGGAACGGCACCGGGTCGACCGGGCCGGTGCCGTGCTTGTCGCCGGCCGGCGCCACCACGACGACGCCGTGGGCGGAGGCGTTCGCGACGGCCGACCGCAGCCGCGGGCTGCCGTAGTAGAGGGTCGTGGAGACGTTCACCACGGTGGCGCCGTGGTCCACGGCCCAGCTCGATGCCGTCGGCCAGCCGGTCCGGTGGCAGCGACGGGCGCTGGTACTGGTCGTCCTGCACCTCCTGGTCGGCGATCCGGACCGGCAGGATCCGCGCGCCGGGCGCGACACCGCGGAACCCGATCCGGGCCACCGGCCGGCCGGCGATCATCGTGGCGATCGCGGTGCCGCGGCCGTTGCAGGAGCTGTCCCCGCCCGCACTGCCGTCGACGAGGTCGTGGCCGGCCGCGACCGCCCCGGCCAGTTGCGGGTGCTGCCGGTCGGTGCCGCCGTCGACGACCGCCACCACGACGCCGCGCCCGGTGCTCAACGGCCAGACCCGCTCCGGCGCGAGCATCAACTGCGGCCACGGCGTCTCCCGCACCAGCCCGCCGCCCTGCTCGTAGCTGCCGCACCGGGCCGCCGGCGCGGCCGCGGCGGGAACCTGCACCCCCACCGCGGCGGCCGCGGTCAGCGCGAGCAGGGCCGCGGCAAGCCGTCCCGACAGCACCGGCCAAGGGTAGCCAGCCGAACCCGGGTGGCAGGCGGTCCCAACGCCGCCAGGCCCGGGTTCGGCCGGCATTGTTCATGCCTGTGAACAGATCGCCCCGCGGCCGGCGGCTTCCGGCCCCCGGCGCCCGCCGGCCGGTGGTTGCCGGCGGTGGTCAGTGCGGCGCGGCGGCGGCCTGCTTGATCAGGTTGGCGACCGCCTGTGGCTGGGACAGGTAGATGGAGTGGCTGCCGGCTGCTTCGCTGACGTTCGCCCCGGCCCGTTCGGCCATGGCCCGCTGGGCCGGCGGCGGGATCATCCGGTCGTCCGTGGCCACCAGGTACCAGCTGGGCTTGCTGCGCCAGGCCGGTTCGCTGACCGCGCCGGCGAGCGCGTCGACGCCCCAGGGCACCTGGGAGTCGGCCATGAACCGGGCCTCGTCGAGCGGCAGGTCGCCGGCGAACGAGGCCGGGAACTTGTCCCGGTCCAGGAACAGGAACCCGTCGCTCGGCGGCAGGATCGGCGGTACCGGTGCGCCGGGGGGCGGGTCGGCGATCAGGGTGTTGACCGATTCGCCCTTGTCCGGTGCGAACGCGGCGATGTAGACGAGGGCGGAGACGGTGGGGTGGGTGCCGGCTTCGCTGATGACCGCGCCGCCGTAGGAGTGTCCGACGAGGACGGTCGGGCCGTCCTGCTGGTCCAGGATGCGCCGGGTGGCGATGGCGTCACCGTCGAGGGAGAGGGTCGGGTTCTGCACGATGGACACGTTGTAGTTGTCCTGGCGGAGCAGGTGGTAGACGCGCTGCCAGCCGGAGCCGTCGACGAAGCCGCCGTGCACGAGCACGACGTTGCCTGCGCTGGTCATGGTTCCTCCAGTTCCTCGGTACCGATGGGCTGATCTGGAGCAGACGCTAGGCGGGCGCGGGCCGGGCCGGCCTCTGTCAGATGACCGGTCAGCCGTGCTGCGGCGGCAGGTCGGCGAGGGCGTCGCGCAGGGCCGCCCGCGAGGTGACGGCGAGCTTGGGGAAGATCTGGTGCAGGTGGTAGCCGACCGTCCGCGCGGACAGGAAGAGTTGTTCGCCCATCTGCTTGTTGGTCAGCCCGGCGGCGGCCAGGGAGGCGATCCGGTGCTGCTGCGGGGTGAGCGGCTGGGTCAGCTGTGCGCCCCGCCGGCGCGCGCCGCTGGCTCGCAGTTCGTTACCGGCGCGCAGGACCCAGGGCCGGGCGCGGAGCTGCTCGAAACCGTCGAGGGCGGTGCCGAGGTGTTCGCGGGCGGCCGCCGGGGAGTTGGTACGGCGTAGCCGTTCGCCGTAGGCGAGGCGGATCCGGGCCAGGTCGAACGGCCACCGGTCCGCCTCGGGCGTCCGCAGCGCGCGCTCGAACAGGTCGCGGTGCTCCTGATCGGATGCGGCCATCGCGGTCGCGCCCGCGACGGTCAACGCCAGCCGGGGGGACAGCTCGTCGATGCGCGCCAGGCGGGCGGCGGCCACGTGCGCGTCGGCCTGGGCGCCGCGGCCCGACCGGGCCGCGGCCTCGACGGTCTCCATCAGCAGCCACAGCGCGTTCGGGGCGTGGGCGGCGAACTGCCCGGCCGGGCTGACCTGACCGGCGTGCCGGAACGCGGTGTCGAAGTCGCCGCGGGACAGCGCGGCCAGCGTTCTGACGTGCGACACGTACGCGGTCACGGCGCCGACCCGCCGCGGCGCCGCCCACCGGGTCATCTCGTCGGTCAGCGTGGTGCTGGCCTGCTCGTCGCCGCGGGCGCTGGCGACCAGCGCCCGGAGGTAGAGCCCCGCCCAGCGGATGAGCTGGTAGTGGTGGGTGTCGCAGAGCGTCAGGCCCTCGTCGGTGAGCTGCTCGAGTTCGTCCCACCGGCCGCAGAAGTAGGCGTCGTTGCCGAGCAGGAACAGCGCCTCGATGGCGGAGGTGACCGCGCCGCCGTCGCGGCCGTGGCGGACGGCCCGCCACAACGGTTCCCGGCAGTCGCCGATCCGGTCGAGGTAGCTTCCGGCGATCGCGGTGCGGACGATGCGGGCCGGGCTGGTTTCGTGACGCAGTCGTGCGGTCGCGGCGTCGAGCCGGTCGAGCACGGCGTGCGCCCGGTGGGCCGGGTCGCTGAAGGTGTTGCTGAGGATGCTCAGCAGTTGCGGCGGCCGCGGTCGCAGCCGGTCGACCGCGGCGTGGAAGGTGGGCCACAGCTGCGGCCGGCCGCCGAAGAAGCAGACCATCAGCAGCGTGTAGAGGGCCTCGACGAGGGTCTTGTCGTCCGCGTCGTCCGCGTCGCCCGGATCGGGCAGGGCCTCGATCGCGCCGGCCAGCAGCCGGTGCGCGCTGTCGATGTCGCCGCTCTCGTTGAGCAGGTGGTAGGCGCCGGCGACAGCGCCGGCCAGCGCGCCGCCATACCGGGGGTCGGCCGCGCGGGCCGCGTCCAGCAGCGCCGGCACATCGCGGAGGTCGCCGGTGACGATGGCCCCGAGGTAGGCCGCTTCGGCCAGCCGGGAGCTGCGGGCGGTGCCGGCCGGGCTGAGATCGGCGGCCCGCAGGAGTTGGGTGATCGCGCCGACCGAGTCGCCCCGGAAGAGGTTCGTGTGGGCGACCTGTTGCAGCAGCGCGGCGACCCGCTCGTCCGGCCCGGTCGCCGCCTCGGCCAGGTGCCAGGCCTGCCGCGCCGGCTCGCCGGCCCGGCGGGACGCGAGACGGCGATGGGTTTCCCGGCGGTCGTCGCTGGTGGACAGGTCCACGACGGCTGACCGGATCAGCGGGTGCCGGAAGTGCAGGCGTGCGGCGGCCCGGTCCAGGGCCACCAGGTGCATGCGTTCGGCCGGGCCGAGTTCGTCGACCTCCGCCGCGGTCAGGGTGCCCAGGTCGCCGCTGCCGTCCAGGACCGCGAGCAGCAGCACCTGCCGGGTCCGCCCGGGCAGATCACGCACCCGGCCGGCGAAGACGGTCTGCAACCGCCGGGTCAGCGGCAACGTGTCGGGCAGCGGGCCCGGTGCGGTGTTCGTGGCCTCGTTCAGCGCGATCGGCAGTTCCAGCAGCGCGAGCGGATTGCCCTGCGCCGCCGCGACCAGACGCTGGCGCACCCGGGCCGTCAGCGCCGGGTACCGGTCGGCGAGCAGGTCGGCCGCGGCGGCGTCGGACAGCGGCGGCACCTCGAGGGTGCGCAGGCCGGTGCGGTCGAAGAAGCCCTCGTCGCCGGTACGCGCGGCAGCGAGCAGGCCGATCCGGTGCCCGGCGAGTCGCCGGGCGACGAAGCCGAGGACCATGGCGCTGACCTGATCGATCCACGGCAGGTCGTCGATCGCCACGAGGATCGGGCCCACCGCGGCGGCCTCGATGAGCACCTGCCGGGCCGCGGTGGAGATCAGCAGCCGGTCCGCCGCCCGGCCCTGGCCCAGGCTCAGGGCGCCGCGCAGGGCGGTCCGCTGCGGCTCGGCCAGCCGCGGCAGGTAGGCCAGGAACGGGTCGACGACCTGCTGCAGGCCGGCGAAGCTGACGTCGACCTCGAACTGGCTGCCGGTCACGGTGATGGCCCGTACGCCGGCCTGCGCCCCGTACGCCGCGGCCGCGTTCAGCAGCACGGTCTTCCCCACGCCGGCCGCGCCGGCGAGCACCAGGGCCGCGCCATGTGCCGTCGCCCGATCCACGAACGAGCGCAGCAGGGCGATCTCGTCCTCGCGCCCGATCAGCGGCAGCGGGTCGGCGTGCCGCCATCCGCCGCCGTCGGAGGACCCGCCGCCAGCGCCGCGTGCCACAGCGCCGGACTGTACGCCGCGCCGCGGCACGACCAGAGGTGCCTCGCTCGGGCGGGAAGGACCCGGCGGTGAGGGCGGCCGGGACGGCAATGCCCGTGGTTGTGGTCATCAGGTCTTCCCTGGGTCGTGACGTCCGGTGTCGCCATCGGACGTCCGCCGTGCCGGCCTCATCCCAGATCGCCCCCCCCGGATCGCCCTCGGATCGCCCCCGGATCGGCCGCGGTCGGATCCGGTCTCCGTCCACGGACGGATGCGGGCGGGGCCCGGCTCGGTCCCGCGGCCGATGAGCCGCCGGCGCCGGCGGCATACCGTGATGCGCATGAGGGCCTTCCGGCTGAAACCGACCGCGTCCGACGCGGTCTGGGCCGGCGTGCTGGCGGTCGCGCTCAGTACGCTGATCCTGGGCCTGCCGGCCGGCCCCGACACCCCCGTCACGATCGCCGCCGCGCTGGCCTGCGGGATCGCCCAGGCGGCATCGCTCACGCTGATGCGCCGGTGGCCGGGGTTCGCGATGGGCCTCGCGATCGCCGCCGGCGCGGGGGTCGAGGCGCTCGCGCCGCAGGTCGGCTGGCTGGGCCTGGCCGCCGGCCCGCTGATCTACTTCACCCGGATCCGGCCGCCGCGGGTCTCGCTCCGGGCGCTGGGCGTGATGCTCGCCCTGACCCCGTGGAAGCTCCTGCACGGCGGCTGGCGCGAGCTGATCATCGCCGTGTTCGGGTCCCTGCTCGGCTGGGCCTGGGGCGAGCTCGACCGGTCCCGGTGCATCCGGCGGGAGCAGGAACGCCGGCGCAACGTCTCCGACGAGCGCGCCCGGCTGGCCCGCGAACTGCACGACGTGATCGCGCACAACGTGTCGCTGATGGTGGTGCAGGCCGGCGCCGCCGCCGACGTCTTCGACACCCGACCGGAGCGGGCCCGGGCCGCCCTCGACACGATCCAGCAGGCCGGCCGTACCGCCCTGGGCGAGCTGCGGGCCATGCTCCAGACGCTGCGCCCGGACGGCCCGCAGCCGCGGGAGCCACAGCCCGGTCTCGACCAGCTCGACGCGCTCGCGGCATCGCTGCGGGCGGTGGGGCTCGCGGTGGCCGTCAACCAGGCCGGGGTCGCCCGCCCGGCGCCGGCCGACGTCAGCCTGTCCGCGTACCGGATCGTCCAGGAGTCGCTGACCAACACGCTGCGGCACGCCCGGGCGACCCGGGCCGAGGTCGACCTGCGCTGGACCGACGTCGCCCTGCACCTGCAGATCACCGACGACGGCACGGCGTCCCCGGCCCGGGTACTGTCCCCGCACAGCGCCGGGGCCGGCGCCGGCCTGGTCGGCATGCGCGAACGCGCCCGGCTGGTCGGCGGCAGCCTCGACGCCGGCCCGCTGCCCGCCGGCGGGTTCCGCGTCTCGGCCGAGCTACCCCTGGGAGCGCCCGCGTGACGGTGCCAGCCCGCCGGCCACCCTCGCTCCGCACCTGCACCTCACCGCGGAGGCCCGCTACCGCACCGCGGAGGCCCGGCGGGACGGGCCTTGGCGGCCCGACGATGCGCAGTCCGGAGGCCGCCTCGTGACCCCACCGCCCCGGTACCCCGGGTTCCGCCCGCGAGTGAGCACCGGCTGGGGCGTCGCGTGACCGTCACGGTCCTGCTCGCCGACGACCAGGAGCTCGTCCGGGCCGGGTTCGCGATGATCCTCGAGGCCCGGGACGACATCGAGGTGGTCGGCGAGGCCGGCGACGGGCTGGCGGCGGTGGCGCTGGCCGCCGAGACCCGGCCCGACGTGGTGCTGATGGACGTCCGGATGCCCCGGCTGGACGGCATCGAGGCGACCCGCCGGATCGTCGCGGCCGGCAGCACCGCCCGGGTCATCATGCTGACCACGTTCGACCTCGACGAGCCGGTCTTCGCCGCGCTGCGGGCCGGGGCCAGCGGCTTCCTGCTCAAGGACATCCGCCCGGCCGACCTGGCCGACGCCATCCGGGTGGTGGCCCGCGGCGAGGCGCTGCTCGCCCCGACGGTCACCCGGCGCCTCCTCGACCGGTTCGCCACCGGCCTGCCCACCCGGTCCGGGCCGGACCGGCGGCTGGACCCGCTGACCGCCCGGGAGATCGAGGTGCTGACCCTGGTCGCCGGCGCGCTCACCAACGCCGAGATCGCCGAACGGCTCTTCCTCACCCAGGCCACCGTCAAGACCCACATCTCCGCGATCCTGACCAAACTCGAACTACGCGACCGCGTCCAGGCCGCCGTCCTGGCCTACGAGACCGGCCTGGTCCGCCCGGGCCCGATGCCCGGCCCGGCCTAGCATTCCCCGCCGATCGAGGTCCACGGCGCCCAGCACTGGCCACCCGGCGTGGAGCTGGACGGACAGCTTCCGTTCGAATCAAGCTCGCGTCGAGGGCGAGCCGTCAACCGGCCGGGATGACCCACTCCGCGCGCGGCTTGCCGAGCAACTCGGCCGACAACTGCGCCGCGGTCTCCCGCAGCGCTTTGCCCGGGCCGGAAAGGGGACTCGACGGCAGCCGGCTCGTGGTCGACATGAGTGCCATTGTGGCGCAGATGCCACGGGCGTCGAAGATCGGCACGGCGATCACCCGGATCCCGTCGTCGTCGCGGCCGATCGAAACGAAGTGGTCGGCCCGGGCCCGCACCATCAGTCTCCCGGACCTGCGCGGCATCCTCGTCGGTCATCCGCTCCAGCGCGGCCTGTGCCTGGCGCGGGTCGCCCAGGAAGGCCAGGAACATGATGGTCTGCGCGCCGGTCGGCGCGACCCGGAACCCCACCGAGGTACGGACCGCCAGTTCACCCGGCCGCGGATAGGACACGTGCGACACCAACGCGGCACTACCGTCCCACAGGCACAGCGCCGTCGACATCGACATCTGATCGGCCAGCGGCTGCATTCGCGACGGCGCGATCGTCAGGACGCGTCGTTCGGACAGGATCGCGGTGAACAGTTCATGGGCCAGCGGCCCGAGCACGAAACGACCTGTTTCCGGGTCACGCTGCAGCCACTGGACCGACACCAGGGTCGCCACGTACCGGTGCGTCGTCGTCCGCTGCAGACCGAGCGCCTTGCTCGCCTCGGCCACCGAGATCGACGTGACGTGGTCCTGGGTGAGCAGGCGAATGATGTCCGCGGCGCGGACGACGGACTGGATATTGCCGCCTGCAGGCGAACCCAGATCGGTTGGGTCGACCGTCACGATGTCCTCCGTCGCGGTTACTGAGCACCGATCGCGTCGGCCGGGCCCATCGGCGAGATGGACCCACCGGACGCTGACGCGCGTGTCCATAATACGGACAGCGAAGCCCACCGATGCGACGGAACGGGCCGGCAGGTTCGGGCTCCGCACGGGGCCGGTGCCGCCGCGGTTCCCGGTCGCGCCGGGACGGCCGCGGGGTCGCCGAGCCGGTCGTCGCCGGCCCCGCCGGCAGCCGCCCGCCGGTCGACCCGGCGCCCTCGCTCGGCCGACTGCGGCCCACTGAGCAGGGCGAAGGCTGAGCGGACGAGGCCGACCCCCGCTCCTGGTGTGCAGTCGGCAGCGCCGGGTGGAGGCCCGGTTCCACCCGCCTGACCGCCCGCCGGATTGTCAGACAGTCTGCTTCAGAAAAACCGTCGCAGACCTTGTCAGGGTCCTTCGATCGCGCCTACTCTGTCCGCAACGCGAAACACGTTGTTCACGATGTGGACATCAGTTGGTCCGGGAGACCCGCGGTCAGTCCGCGCACGGGACGGCGGGCCGCAGGCACGGTGGCCGGCTGGTGTTCGGTCGTGGTCGTGTTCGCGGCATTTGTTTCGCGGCTTTGCAGGCAACGGCATTTGACCGAGTCAGCACCGATGTGCGTCCTTGCTGCGTCATTTTGGACACATTGTTGACCGCGACCGCGCGGCGCTGCCCGCGGCGAACTCAAGAAAGTTCGCAAAAGTCACCGAACAGTGCGCCGACAATGAGGAGGCGACATGCCGATCGGCAGTTACGCGCATTTCTCGAGGACCGACCCGCAGGCGACGGACGGTGCCACGTCCACCTGGTACAACCGATCGGCCACGATGATCACCGCCTACTCGACGGTCGCGGCCGGGTCGGTGCTCACCCGGGCCGACAATGCCGACGAGTACTTCGTGTGGGCGCTGTTCACGCCGTGCTCGGTCAGCGCCGGCGGGGCGACCGTGGACGTGCCGGCCGGTTCGGTGGTCATCGTCCCGCCCGGCGAGTCGTCCGTCTCGTTCAGCCAGGAAGGCTCGGTCTGGCGCGGGTTCACCGCGCTGAACGAGGATCTGCGCACCGTCGCGCCGAACAGTGCCGAGTACGCCCGGCATCCCGATGGCGTCGCCCCGGTCGAGGCATGGCCGATGCCGGTCGACGGGTACCGGATCCGCGTCTACCGCCTCGACGACGTACCGGCCGGCAAGCCGCACTGCTACCGGCACCGCACCTCGATGACGAACCTGCCCTGGCCGGTCGCGCGCAAGCCGCGGGCGCTGACCGCGATGAGCCCGCACACGCACGAGGACTTCGAGCAGGTGTCGATCGTCCACTCCGGGACGATGGTGCATCACATGCGCCGGGCCTGGTCGCGCGACCTCACCGAGTGGCAGCCCGACGAGCACGTCATCGTCACGGCACCGGCGATCGCGATCTCGAAGCCGCCGGACATCCACACCACGCAGGCGCTCTCAGCCGGTGAGGCCGTCGGCCTGATCGACTTCTTCTCCCCGCCGCGGTGGGACTTCTCGAACATCGACGGCATGGTCGTCAACCGCGACGAGTACCCGATGCCGGCGCAGGCGCCCCGGTCCTACGCCGGCGTGGTGACGGTCTACGCGGCGGACGACCCGCGCGCCGCCCTCAACCGCACGCCGGCACCGGCGTAGCGGCCGGCCCCGGCCCGACGAGGACGTCCGATGGTGTCTGCGACAGAAGCGAAGCCGGTCGGCGCGCGCGAGCCGGTGGCACTCGACCTGGTCGGGGTCGGGGCCAGCTACGGCAAGCTGCGCGCCCTCGACCCGATCGACATCCACGTCCGGCCCGGCGGCCTGGTGCTGGTCGTCGGCCCGAACGGGGCCGGCAAGTCGACCCTGCTGCGCACCGTGGCCGGCCTGACCCAGCGGTCCGTGGGGACCGTCCGGCTCGGCAGCAGGAACGTGTCCCGGATGGGGACGCCCAAGCGGGCCCGCCAGGGTCTGGTGCTGGTGCCCGAGGGTCGCGGACCGCTGCCCGGGCTGACCGTCGAGGAGAACCTCCTGCTGGGGGCGAATCTCGGCGGTCAGCCGCTGGACTGGTCGCAGGTCTCCCGCTACTTCCCGCAGCTGCGCGAACGGGCCTGGCAGAACTGCGCGAGCCTGAGCGGCGGCGAGATGCAGATGCTCGCGATCGCCCGGGCCATCGCGGCGCGGGCCCGCATCCTGCTGCTCGACGAGCCGTCCCGGGGGCTCGCCCCGCTGATGGTCGCCGAGGTGTACGGCGCGCTGCGGGCGCTGAACGACGAAGGCCTCGGGATGGTCCTGGTGGAGCAGAAGTCGGTGCCGCTGTGGCGGGTCCCCGACGAGACGATCGTCCTGGCCGCCGGCCGGGTCGTGCACCGGGCCAGGGACGAGGTGGTCGGCGAATCGACCCTGGCCGAGCTGTATCTCGCCGGCGAGGGGGAATCGTGATCATCAAGCGGGCCGATCTCCTGCTGCTGGCCGCCATCGCGGTGGTGATCGTGATCGTCATCCCGTTCACCACGAGCGACTACTGGATCTTCACGTTCGGGACCGTCGCCGCGATGGCGATCGCGGTCATCGGGCTCAACGTCGCGCTCGGCTGGGCCGGGCTGCTGAGCTTCGGCCAGCCGGTGTTCATGGCGATCGGCGGGTACGCCAGCGCGCTGCTGACCACGAAGTACGAGTGGAATCCGTGGCTGGCACTGCTGGCCGGAGCCGTGCTGGCCATGCTGACGGCCGCCGTCGTCGGCATGCCGGTGCTGCGGCTGGAGAGCCACTACTTCGCTGTCTCGACGTTCGCGATGAGCCTCATCGTGCTCAGCGTCATCAACGGCGCGCAGTCGTACACCGGCGGTTCGATCGGCATCGCGGCGATCCCACCGCTGCGGATCGGGTCCATCGACTTCAGCCAGCACGTCCCGTACTACGTGCTGACCTGGGGGCTCGTCGGCCTGGCTCTGCTGGGCACCTACGCGGTGCGGGCCTCGCGGACCGGACGCGCGTTCCGGGTACTCGCGGCCCGCCCGGACGTCGCCGCCAGCCTGGGGATGCGGGTGCGGCGGTACCGGGTGATCGCGTTCGTCATCTCGGCGCTGCTGGGCGCCGTATCCGGATCCCTGATCGTCGAGTACGCCACGTACGCCTCGCCCGACAACTTCAACGGCGACGTGGGGATCCTGGTCCTCGCGATGCTGTTCATCGGCGGCGTGCGCACGGCGTCCGGCCCGATCATCGGCGCCGGGATCGTGACGATCGTGCCGGTGGTGGCGACCCAGATCGGCCGGTACTCGGCGCTGACGTTCGAAGCGCTGCTGCTCGCGATCCTGGTGCTGTGGCCGCGCGGGCTGGGCGCCGGGCTGGCCGAGGGCATCGAGAAGGTGGTCGGCGACGCCGTCCGCAACCTCGGCAAGCCCCGCACCCCGGCCGCCCGGGAGGTTCAGCGATGAGTGCTCTCGTCGTCACCTCGATCTCGAAACGCTACAGCGGCGTGCAGGCGGTGGCGGACGTGAGCCTCACCGTCTCCCCCGGCCAGGTGCACGGGCTGGTCGGTCCGAACGGGGCCGGCAAGTCGACCGCGCTCGGCGTGATCAGCGGGTTCATCCGGCCCGACGTCGGTTCGATCACGTACGGGGGCCGGGAGATCGGTCGCCTCTCGCCGGACAACCTGGTCCGCGCCGGCGTGGTCCGGACGTTCCAGGAACCCAGCCCGATCCCGGGGCTGACCGTGCTCGAGAACGTCCTGGCCGGGCTGCACATCCAGGGCCGGGCCGGAACGCTGCAGGCGGTGGTGCGTACCCCGTGGCTGCGCCGGGAGGAGAAGGCGCTGCGGGCCCGGGCGCTCGAGCTGCTCGACTCGGTCGGCCTGAAGGGCCGCGCCGACGCCAACGCGGCGGACCTGTCCTTCGGCGAGCTGCGCTATCTCGAGGTGGTCCGCGCGCTCGGCACCGGGGCCACCATGCTGCTGCTCGACGAGCCCGCGGCCGGCATGGGCAAGGCCGAGATGGACCGGCTCGCCGCGGTCATCGACACCACCCGCGGGGACGGCCGGGGCGTACTGCTGGTCGACCACGACATGCGTTTCATCTTCGGCCTGTGCGACGTGATCACGGTCATGGACTACGGGCGGGTCATCGCCCACGGCACACCGCACGAGATCGAGCGCAACCAGCTCGTGCGCGACGCCTACCTCGGCGGCGACACCAACAACCTCCTCTCGGCACCGCCGGCGAAAGAACGGCAGGACGAACCGCAGCCGGCCGGAACGCGGGGTTCGCGGGGGCTCGGCCCCCGCGGCCAACATGAAGCGACCCGGGTCCGCGCTGTCCGCGGACAGGTGTCGCCGGAAGCGGGGCTCTAGTGCTTGCTCTCGTGATCTCCGGCATCGTGATCGGCTGCATCTACGCGCTCATCGCCGCCGGCTACATCATCGTCTACCGCACCACCGGCATCCTCAACTTCGCCCAGGGCTCGTTCGTGATGCTCGCCGGCATGACCACGTCCTGGCTGATCCGCGTCGAGCATTGGCCGTACCCGGTCGCGGCACTCGGCGGGTTCGTGCTCACCGTCGCCGTCGGTGCCGCGATGTGGCTGCTGCTGATGGCACCGCTGCTGGTGCGCCGGATCAGCCTCGGCATCGCGATCATCGCGACACTGGTGATGGGGTACGCGATCAGCAACGTCGTGCTGCTGTGGCAGGGCCCGGACCCGCAGTCGCTGCCGGCGATCGAGCCGTCGTTCACCTTCACCCTCGCCGGTACCCGCGTCTCCAGCGGGAAGGTCTACGTCATCGTCGGCATGGCGCTGATCCTGCTGGCGCTGGCCCTGTTCCTGCGGTACACCCGGCTCGGCCGGGCCACCCGGGCCTGTGCCGCCAACGACGAGACGGCGCAGCTGCTGGGCATCTCACCGATCCGGGTCGGCGGGTACGCGATGTCGATCGCGGCCGGGGTCGGCGCGCTCGGTGGGCTGCTGATCGCGCCGACCCAGTTCACGGCCGCCTCCGGCGCGGTAGCGCTCGCGCTGTACGGCTTCGTGGCCGCGGTTCTCGGCGGGTTCGGCCGGCTCGCCGGCGGTGTGGTGGGCGGGATCGCGATCGGGGTGCTCCAGCAACTCGTCTCGCGCTACATCTCGACGGCGTACTCCGATGCGATCACCTTCGGCATCCTCATCCTCATCCTCGTACTGCGACCGCAGGGACTGCTCGGCGCGCCCGACCCGGGCCGGCCCCGGCGCCGCCGCGGCCAGACCAGGACGGCAGCCGAGACCGCCGGGCAGGCCACGCCGGTCCCGGCCCGGACCCCTCCGGTGGACCAGGACGTGGTCGCGCGGCCCGGGCCGACCGCTTCCGACGCCCAGGTGCTGGGCGCCTGAGCGCTCTCCCCCGCCCCGGCACACCGGCTACAAGCACGAGAAAGGTGCGACATGCCAGTCACGTTCCCGACCCGCGACGACCAGCCCGAGCTACCCGCCGACTGGGACGAACCCGAGGTCGACGGCCTGATCTCCGGCGCGGTCGACCTGCATGTGCACCCGTTCCCGTCGCCGTTCCCGCGCCGGATGGGCATCGTCGAGGCGACCCAGGACGCGGCCCGGGCCGGGTACCGGGCGATCATCGTGAAGTCCCATCACCACAGCATGGTTCCCGACGTGCTCGCCCTGCACGAGACCGGGCTGGGCGACCTCCCGGTCCAGGTATTCGCCGGGGTGGCGCTCAACCCGCAGATCGGCGGGCTCAACCCGTACGCGGTCGACCTGGCCCTGAACCTCGGCGGCAAGATCGTCTGGTTCCCGACGATCTCGTCGCATGCCCACCTGCACCACGAGGAGGAGGGCGGGTCGTTCCCGAACGCCACGATCCAGCTCCGGCACGCCTACCCGATCTCGATCCTGGACGAGGCCGGCACGATCAAGCCCGAGGTCTTCGACATCCTGGAGCAGATCAAGGCGCACGACGCGATCCTCACCGGCGGCCACCTGCCCGCGGCCGAGATCGACCTGCTGATCACCGCGGCGCAGCGCATCGGGGTGCAGCGCATCCTGGTGAACCATCCGAACTTCATCATCGGCGCCAGCCCGGAGATCGTCGGCGATTGGGCCCGGAGAGGCGTCTACATCGAGCATTCGGTCGGCATGTACGACGACTTCTGGGGCCTGCGCAAGAAGTACATGGACTTCTCGACGCTCGAGCGGTACATCGCCGCCGCCGGCGTGGACAAGACGATCCTCGTCTCCGACACCGGCCAGCAGAACAACGTACGGCCGGTCGACGTCATCAAGATCGCGATCAAGCAACTGCGGGACCGCGACTACGCCGAGAACTCGATCCGCTCGATGGTCGGCGGCAACGCCGGCGAGTTGCTGCTCGGCTGAGCCGCGACCGATCGCCACCCACCCATGCACCAGGTGACTCAAGGATCTTCAGGGGGAAGACGTGACAAACAGATCGTCTCTCGCGGGCGCGGCGGCGGCCTCAATCCTCGCTGTGGCGCTCAGCGCGTGCGGCTCGTCAGGATCATCCGGCTCGTCCGGGCCCATCCGCATCGGGCAGGAGGTCTGCCAGACCGGCTACCTGGCCGCCTCCGACGGCCATCTGGTGCAGGGCGCCAAGCTCGCGGTCAAGCTGCTCAACGACAAGGGCGGCGTCCTCGGCCGCAAGCTCGAACTGGTCACGAAGGACACCCAGTGCGTCGCGTCCAACGAGATCCAGCTGGCGCACTCGCTGATCAGCCAGTCGCACGTCAACGCGATCATCGGGGGTTACCAGTCGGCGGCCATCACCGGGCTGGTGCCGGTGGTCCAGAGCGCGAAGATCCCGCTCATCGGCGCCGGAACGCTGCCGCTGGAATCGCCGTGGGGCATCACGACCTTCCCGTCGAACAGCTACGTGCCGCAGGCGTTCATCGACTACATCGTCAAGAAGAACAGCGTGAAGTCGCTGGGCAACATCGCCGGTGACACGCCGTTCGGTCAGGCGCTGCAGGCTCTGGTCGGCACCCAGGCGAAGGACGCGAACCTCAGCACCAAGGACGTCCGGATCGCGAATACCGCGACGACCACGACGCCGGTGCTGCAGCAGATGTCCGGGACCGAGGCGATCTTCTCGAACACATCCGGCCCGATCAACATCATCTTCGCCAAGGACGCGTCGAACCTGGGGCTGAAGCAGCCGCTGATCTTCCAGGATTCGCTGACCACCTGCTCCCAGGCCGGGGCGGCCTACCCCGAGGTCTACTGCGTGGTGGCGCAGCCGGCGGCGTACCCGAACATCAGCGATCCGCAGGTCAAGGCGAACGAGCAGGCGCTCTGGGACCTGTTCAAGGCCGATGGCGGGCAGCTGACCAACTTCCCCGCGGTCACCGCCGGCGCCGACCAGGTCAACCTGATCGCCAACGCGATCAAGGCGGCCAACAGCACCGACGGCAAGGCCGTGAACACGGCGCTGTCCAGCGGCTCGTACACCGGCGCGCAGGGCGTCTACAAGTTCACGCCCGGCAAGACCTTCGGGGTCACGGTGAACCCGTACGTCCTGCTCAAGACGTCCGGCGGCGAGCCGACCGTGGTCGCGACGCCCGCGGCCGCGGGGAGCTGAGCGCATGATCTGGCTCAAGGACCTGATCGGCCGCGGCGACGGCAGGGTGCCGATCGGCACCTTCATGAAGATCCCGTCGGTCGAGTCGGTCGAGATCGTCAAGCTGGCCGGGTTCGACTTCATCATCGTGGACTTCGAGCACGCGCCGCTGACGCTCGCGGATCTGAACCACATGATCGTGGTGGCCCGCGCGCTGGAGCTGCCGCCGCTGGTGCGCGTCCCGGACCACGGCTACGGGGACGTGCAGCGGGTCCTGGACGCGGGCGCGGCCGGGCTGCTCTTCCCGCACGTCTCGGACGCCGCGCAGTGCGCGGCGGTGGTGCGGCAGGCCTCGCATCCGCCGCACGGGACCCGCGGCGCCGGGGGCGGGATGCGCGCCGGCGACTGGGGGATGAAGGGCGGCTCGGGCGACTACGTCCGGGACGGCGCCAGCAAGGTCATGCGGATCCCGATGATCGAGGAGAAGGAGGCCGTCGACAACGCCGACGGCATCCTGTCGGTCGACGGGGTCGACGGGGTCTTCATCGGCCCGGGTGACCTGTCCATGACGATGGGCCTGCGGCCCGGCGATCCGGCGGTCCAGGACGCGATCGAGCAGACGTTCAAGAAGGCGAAGGAGCATGGCATCCCGGTGGCGACCGTCGCCGGCGACGCGGCCGGCGGGCGGGCCCTCATCGAGCGCGGCTTCGACTTCGTCGTCGTCAGCAACGACACCGGGATGCTGGGCCGGGCCGCGACCGCAATCGTCGAGGAGATCCGAGGGTGAGCGCAGGGAGGCCGCGGCGGCGCGAGCGAACCAGGAGACACAGTGAGCGTGCGCGGTAGGGCTCAGATCGCGGGTGCTTACGAACACCCCGAGCGGAAGATCCCCGGCAAGTCGGTGGCACAGGTACACGCCGAGGTGGCGCTGGGCGCGCTCGCCGACGCCGGGCTGTCGATGGGCGACGTCGACGGCTACTTCTGTGCCGGCGACGCCCCCGGTTTCGGCCCGCTGTCCATGGCCGAGTACCTGGGGCTGGACAACCTGAGCTACCTCGACTCGACCGAGACCGGTGGTTCGTCCTATGTCATCCACGTGGGCCACGCGGCCGCGGCGATCGCCGCGGGCAAGTGCCGGGTCGCGCTGATCACCCTGGCCGGCCTGCCGCGCACGCAGGGGCTGGACCGCGGCCGGGGCGGCAGTCCGGAGAGCGGGTTCGAGAGCCCGTTCGGGCCGACCACCGTCTCGATGTACGCCCTGGCCGCCCGCCGGCACATGTACGAGTACGGCACGACCAGCGCGCAGCTGGCCGAGATCAAGGTCGCGGCCTCGCACCACGCTTCGTTCAACCCGAACGCGCTGCTGCCCCGCGAGGTGACCGTCGCCGAGGTGCTCGACTCGCCGATGATCAGCGATCCGCTGCGCCGCCTGGACTGCTGCGTGATCACCGACGGCGGCGGGGCGCTGGTCGTCGTCGCGCCGGAGGTGGCCAGGGACCTGCCGCGCCGGACGGTCACGGTTCTCGGCCACGGTGAGGCGCCCAAGCACGCCATGAACGGCCACGTCGACCTGACCTTCACCGGCGCGAAGTGGTCTGGACCGCGGGCCTTCGAGGAGGCCGGCGTGACGGTCGCCGACATCGACTACGCCTCGATCTACGACTCGTTCACCATCACCGTGCTCGAGACCATCGAGGATCTCGGCTTCTGCAAGAAGGGGGACGGCGGCCATTTCGTGTCCGACGGCGCGTTGTGGGCACCGGGTGGCGCGCTGCCGTTCAACACCGACGGCGGCGGCCTGTGCAACAACCATCCCTCGTCCCGGGGCGGCATGACGAAGGTGATCGAGGCGGTGCGCCAGCTGCGCGGCGAGGCGCACCCACAGGTGCAGGTCCCCGACTGTGAGATCGCGCTGGCCCACGGCACCGGCGGCTCGCTGGCCACCCGGATGGGCAGCGCCACGCTGATCCTAGGCAGGGAGGACTGATGGCTGATCTACCGGCGCCGGCACCGGCGGTCAATCCGGAGACCAAGCCGTTCTGGGATGCCACGACCGAGGGGCGGCTGGTGCTGCGGCGCTGCACCGGCTGCCAGGGCGTCATCTGGTACCCGCGGGCGATCTGTCCGGACTGCTGGAGCACCGGCACCGAGTGGTTCGACGCGTCCGGCCGTGGCACCGTCTACTCCTACACCGTCAACCACAAGGGCGAGGGTCCCTACCGCGACGCCGGCCCGTACGTGCTCGCGTACGTCGAGCTGGACGAGGGCCCGCGGATCATGACCAACATCCTGACCGACGACTTCGCCGCGGTGGAGATCGGCCGCGGGGTCGAGGTCGCGTTCAGCCCGACCACCGACGGCGCGGCCGCCCTGCCCCGCTTCCGGCTGCGGTGACCGCCGATGGACAAGGTGGTCGGCAGCGCGGCTGACGCGGTCGCCGGGATGACGGACGGCGACGTGCTCGGGATATCCGGCTTCGGGGTGAGCCACGGCTTCCCGACCGAGCTCATCGCCGCGGGCGCCGGCCTCGGCCTGCGCGACCTGACGATCGTCTGCAACTCGCTCGGCAGCACCGACGCGCACCCGCTGCTCTTCGCCCAACGGGGCCAGGCCCGCAAGCTGATCGCCGCGTTCTCGGCCCGGGCCGGCCGGACCGTGCAGTCGGCCGCGTCGGCAAGCTCGGTCGAGCTCGAGGTCGAGCTGGTGCCGCAGGGGATCCTGGTCGAGCGGCTGCGTGCCGCCGGGGCCGGGATGGGGCCGTTCTACAGCCCGGTCGGCGCCGACACCGAACTGGCACACGGCAAGGAACGGCGCCGGTTCGGCAGCGACAACCAGCCCGGCCGGGACAACCCACACAGCCCGGACAACCAGCTCAGCCGGGACTTCGTGCTGGAGTACCCGCTGCACCTGGACGTCGCCTTCATCTACGCGGCGGTGGCCGACCGATCGGGCAACCTCGGTTTCCGCGGCACCAGCGAGAACTTCGGACCCAGCTTCGCGAAGGGCGCCAAGCTGGTGATCGCCCAGGTCGACGAGATCGTCGAGACCGGCGAGATCTCGCTGGAGGACATCGACCTGCCCGGGATCTTCGTGGATCGGGTCGTGCGCAGCCGCAGCCCGCGGATCCCGACCTGGTCACCGGCGCGCGGCCAGGACCGGCGCCGGTACGGCGAACGGTTCGGCCTGACGCCGGGTGAGATGGGCGCCCGGATCGCGGCCCTGCTGCCCCGGTCCGGCTACGTGAACCTGGGCGTCGGGCTGCCGACCCAGGTCTCGGATCACCTGCAGGGCCGGGACATCACGCTGCACGGCGAGAACGGCGTGCTGGGTTACACCGACCGCCTCAGCGCCGAGGCGGCCGACCCGGACGCGTTCAACGCCGGCGGCGAGCCGGTCCGGCTGAGCCCCGGCGCGTCCGTGTTCGACAGTGTCGAGGCCTTCGAGATGGCCCGCGGCGGGCACCTGTCCGCGGTCGTCCTGGGCGCGTTCGAGGTCGACTCGACCGGGTCCTTCGCCAACTGGACGACGCCCGAGATGGGTGGCGGCGCGCTCGGCGGCGCGATGGACCTGCTGGTGAACCCCGGAAAACTGATCATCGCGATGCGGCACACGGAACGCTCCGGCCGGCCCAAGGTGGTCACCGCCGTCCACTACCCGGTCACCGGGACCAACTGCGTCGACCTCGTCGTGACCGACATCGCCGTCATCGAGCGGGACGCCGGCGGCCTGGTCCTCCGCGAGACCGCGGCCGGCTTCACCGTCGACGACGTCGTCGCCCGCACCGAAGCCCGGCTGCGCGTCGACCTGTGGTGACTCCCCCGGTCGTCGACCCGATCCGATCGGAGGCAGGGCGGTGCCGGCGGTAGGGCGACGCCTGTCGACGGTCCGGCTGAGCGTCTCGAACAGTCCGAAGTACCGGCGCTGGTTGCTGGTCGTCACGCTGACCGGAATCTTCTGCACCTCGTTCCCGACCGGGATCCTGAGCATCAGCATCAAGGCGATCGCGGTCGACCTGCACTCGACCCCGAGCACGATCACCTGGGTCACGACGGGGCCCATCCTGGTCGCGGCGGTCGGCATGCCGCTGCTCGGCCGGGTCGGGGATCTGCACGGGCACCGGGTCGTCTTCCTGGCCGGGATGTGCACCGCGGGCCTGTTCGCGGTCTGCACCGGCTTCGCCTGGAACGCGACGAGCCTGGTCGCCTTCCGGACCACCGCGCAGATCGGTGCGGCGGCGACCGTACCGTCGACGTTCGCGATGCTCTTCCGGGCCTTTCCGGCACATGAACGGGTCCGCGCGTCGTCCCTCGCGTCGGGTTCGCTGTCCGGCGCATCGGTGATCGGCATCGTCGGCGGCGGCCCGCTGATCGAGCTCTTCGGCTGGCGACCGATCTTCTTCATCCAGGCCGCGACCGCGTTCGTCGCGCTGCTTCCCGCGCTCCTGGTGCTGCCGACGATCGAACCGGTCGACGAGCGGCCCAGGCAGGACTACGCCGGCGCGGTGCTGCTGGCGCTGGGGACGTTCGCCCTGACGTTCGGGATCAACCGCCTCGGCGTCTGGGGAGTCACCCCGGTGACGGCCGGCTGCCTGGCCGCCGTGCCGGTCTGCGGCTGGCTGCTGATCCACGTCGAGCGGCGCGCCGCGTCCCCACTGCTGCCGCTGCAGGTGCTGTCGTCCCGGAACATCCGGCTGGTCGTGGTCGCGTCGTTCCTGCTGAACCTCGGGTGGTTGGGCAACTTCATCGTCACCCCGCTGTTCCTGCAATCGGTGCTCGGCTTGTCCCTGACCTACACGGCGCTGATGACGCTGCCGAGGACCGGTTCGATCGTGTTCGCCTCGCCGTTCGCCGGACATCTCGGGGTCCGGTACGGCGAGCGGCGGCTGCTCGTCGTCTCCTGCCTCGGGCTCAGCCTGGTGATGGTGATGCTCTCGGCCACCGCGATGGTCGAGAACCTGCCGGCCCTGATCGCCGTCCTGTCGTTGAGCGGCCTCGCCTTCGGCGCCGCGGCACCGGCGCTCGTGTCCTCGGTGAGCGAGTCGATTGCCGAGGACGACTTCGGTCTGGCCGTCTCCCTGCAGCAGACGGCCAGCCAGATCGGCGCCGTTGTCGGGATCAGCCTGTTCTCGGCGATCGCCGCGGACGCGACCACGGCCCGGCCGTTCGCGTTCGTCTACCTGCTCACCGCCGGCCTCGCGCTGACCACCGCCCTGCTCGGACTGGGACTCGCCCGCGGGTCGCCGGCAGAGGTCGGGCAGCCGGGTGCCCGAGACCTGAGGACGGTCCCATGCCCGAGCGAGTGATCACAGAAGGGCCGACCTGATGCGGCGAGCCGAGAAGGTCATCATCACGACGGCGGTCACCGGCTCGGTCAACGTCCCGTCGCAGAGCCCGTATCTGCCGCTGTCCGCGGCGGAGGTGGTTGCCGCCGCGCTCGGGGCGATCGAGGCCGGATCAGCCATCGTGCACCTGCACGCCCGGCATCCGGACGGACGACCGGCGTTCGAACCCGAGGTCTTCGAACAGATCGTCCCGCGCATCACCGAACGCACCGACGCCGTCATCAACATCACCACCGGCGGCTCGACGGCGATGACGATGGAACAGCGGCTGGCCGCCGCCGTCCGGTTCCGGCCCGAGCTCGCGTCGCTGAACATGGGCTCGATGAACTTCGTGTACGCCGGGATCGCCGACAAGGTGACCGACTGGAAGCACGGGTGGGAGAAGCCGTACGTCCTGAACACGTACGCGCACCCGTTCATCAACTCGTTCGACAAGATCGAGCACACGCTGCGGACGCTCGGCGCGGCCGGAACCCGGTTCGAGTACGAGTGCTACGACATCGGCCACCTGTACTCGCTCGCCTACTTCGTCGACAAGGGCCTGGCGCCGCCGCCGCTGCTCGTTCAGGGCGTGTTCGGCATCCTCGGCGGCATCGGCGCGGACCACGAGAACCTCGAGCACATGGTGCGGATCGCCGACAAGCTGTTCGGCGACGACTACTTTTTCTCCGCGTTCGCCGCGGGCCGCGACCAGATGCAGTTCGGCACCCACAGCGCCTGGCTCGGCGGACACGTCCGGGTCGGCCTCGAGGACAGCCTGTGGATCGGCAAGGGACGGCTCGCGGAGAGCAACGCCGAGCAGGTCCGCAAGATCCGCGGCGTGGTCGAAGACCTCGGCAAGCAGATCGCCACCCCGGCCGACGCCCGCGCCATGCTCGCGCTCCGCGGCATCGGCGACACCGACGGGAGCACACCCGCATGACCGTGCGAGCCCGGCGACCCCCCTCGCTCCGCCGCGCGGCGCCCCAGCCGGCACCTGCGCTGCTCACTCCGGAGGCCACCTCATGACTGTGTACGCGGCAGCCGACAGCCGGCGACCGCCGCTGGCCGGCAAGGTCATCCTCGTCGTCGGCGCGAGTACCGGTATCGGCGCCGACGCCGCGCGCACGCTGGCCGCGGACGGCGCCGCCCTGATGCTCGTCGCCCGCACCGAGGCGACCCTCGCCTCGGTCGCCGCGGAAATCGAGCAGGCCGGACACGAGGTCGCGCACACGACCGGCGACGTCTCGAAGGCGGCGGATGTGGCCAGGTTCGTCCAGGCGACGGTCGACCGGTACGGCCGGGTCGACGGGGCCTTCAACAACGCGGCGGTGGGCCAGGCCGGCCGCCTGGACGAGGTCCCGGAGCAGGACTTCGACCAGATGATGGCGGTGAACGTGAAAGGGACGTGGCTGTGCATCCGGGCGGAGGTGCGCGCCATGGCGCCGCGGGGGGCCGGCTCGATCGTCAACATGAGCAGCATCGGCGGGCTGCGCGGCAGCTCCGGCCTGGGTGCCTACCAGGCCAGCAAGCACGCCGTCATCGGCCTGACCCGGACCGCGGCGCACGACTTCGGGCCGCTCGGCATCAGGGTGAACGCGATCGCGCCCGGCCCCACCGAGACCCCCATGCTCGACGAGATGCGCCGGACGATGGCCGCGGGAGTGCAGGCGCGGATCGCGGCAACGCCGTTGCGCAAGGTGGGCACCGGCGCGGACGTCGGGGCGGCGGCGTCGTTCCTGCTGAGCGACCGGGCGGGCCACATCAGCGGGGTGGTGCTGCCGGTGGACGGCGGGTTCGTCGCCTGAGCCGCGCCGCGCGGCGATCGGGGCGGTCCGGGAGGTTCGACGACCACCTGGGTGGTCCGGGGTCAGCTCTGGTGGATCGACTCGGAACTCGTCCGGGTCGGCGCCTCGTCGAGGGCGGCAAGGTCGGCCCGGACCTGGTCGGCTTCGGGCCCACCGAGCTCGGAGTAGAGGTCCAGCGCGTGCTGGAGATTTCGGCGGGCGCGGGCGGGGTGGCCGAGGCTGTGGTGGGCGCGGCCGAGGCCGGCGTGGGCGCGGGCCTGCTGGTCGCGGCCGCCGGTGGCCGGGGCGACGGCGAGCGCGGCGGTGTGGTGGGTGCGGGCGGCGGCGGGGTCGCCGGCGGCGTGCGCGGCTTCGCCGAGGCCGTTGAGCGACCAGGCGGTGCCGTCCGGGCCCTCGATCGCGCGGAAGACGGCGAGCGCCTGCTCGTGGTAGGTGGTGGCCTGGTCGGGTTGACCGAGGCGGGTGTGGGCGTTGCCGATGCCGGTCAGCGTCCAGCCTTCGCCGTCCGGGTTGCCGAGCTGCCGGTACAGCGCCAGGGCCCGGCGGTAGTGGTCGATGGCGTCGTGGCACCGGCCGAGCCGGGTCTGGACGCTGCCGATGCCGGTCAGTGCCTGGGCTTCGCCGAGCCGGTCGCCGACCTGCCGGTACCCGGCCAGGGCCCGGCGGTGCTCGTCGAGAGCCGGCTCGTAGCGGCCCAGCAGCTCATCGACGCTGCCGAGGTTGCCCAGCGCCCAGGCCTCGCCGACCCGGTCACCGATCTGCCGGAACAGGGCCAGCGCCTGCCGGAACCAGTCGCCGGCCGGACCGTGCCGGTTCCGCCACATCTCGACGCTGCCGAGGTTGCCCAGCGCCCTGGCCTCGCCGACCGGGTTGCCGACCTCGCGGAACAGGACGAGCGCCTGGCGCAGGCTCCCGGTTGCCTGCTCGGACCGGCCGAACGACCAGTGCACCGTGCCGAGGTCGTGCCGGGCCTGCGCCTCGCCAGCCCGGTCACCGGCCAGTTCGGCGGCGTGCAGGGCGTGACTGTGCACGGCCAGCCCGTCGGTGTAGTGCCCGCCGGCGAGGTAGCGGAACAGCGTGGCCGCCAACCGGACCGCATGCGCCGGCCGGCCGTGGGTGGCGGCGTGGGCCGCGACCGCGACCAGGTTGGGCCGCTCGGTGTCCAGCCAGGCCCGCGCGGCGTCCGGGTCGGTCAGGTCCGGGGCCGGGGTGGCCGGCGCGGGGATCCGGGGCCGCCGGTGTGCCTCGGCCGGGAAGAGGCTGTCGGCGGCCGCCGCGGCGGTGCCGAGGTAGTAGTCGAACAGCCGATCCAGCGCCGCCCCGCTGCCCGCCGCGGCCGTGGCCAGGCCGGCCGCGTAGGCGCGCAGCAGGTCGTGCATGCCGTACCGGCCGGTGCCGGTGGGGTGGACGAGGTGCGCGCGGCCCAGCGTGGCGAGGACCCGGCGGGCCTGGTCGAGGCCGAGGTCGCCGAGTGCCGCGGCGGCGTAGCTGTCCGCGTCCTGGCCCGGGTGCAGCCCGAGCAGGGCGAAGACGCCGGCCGCGGCCGCGGGGAGTTGCCGGACCGACCAGGAGAACACCGCCGACACCCCCGCCCTGGGATCGTCCCCGGCCGCGAGCAGGTCCAGCCGGCGCCGCTGGTCGGCCAGCTCGGCGACCAACCCGGCCAGCGGGTCGGCCGGGCGGGCGGCGGCCAGCTCGGCGGCCACCCGCAGCGCCAGCGGCAGCCGGGCACACTGCCCGGCGAGACGCACGGCCGCATCGGGGTCGGCGTCGACCCGGGCGCCGACCAGTTCGCGCAGCAGGGCCAGCGCGTCCGCCGGCGGCAGCAGGTCCAACTCGAGGCGGCGGGCGCCGTCCAGAGCCACCAGCCCGGCCAGGCTGTCCCGGCTGGTGACCAGCACCATCGCCGACGGCGTGCCGGGAAGCAGCGGGCGGACCTGCTCGACGCCGCCGGCGTTGTCGAGCACGACGAGCATCCGCCGCCCCGCGATCTCGCTGCGGTAGCGGGCGGCCCGATCGTCCAGCTCGGCCGGAATGCCCTGCTCGGCCACACCCAACGCGCCGAGGAACCCGGCCAACGCCTGCGCCGCGGTCACCGGCCGGTCGGCATCGTAGCCACGCAGGTTGACGTACAGCTGGCCGTCCGGGAACTCGGGCCGGACCCGGTGTGCCCACTGCACGGCCAGCGCGGTCTTGCCCACCCCGGCGGTCCCCGACACCGCCGAGATGACGACGGCGGCCGGTTGGCCACCGGCGGCCGCGAGCATCGAATCCAGCGCGGCCAATTCAGGCCCGCGCCCGGTGAACGCCGGCACCGCGGGCGGCAGCTGCGCGGGGACCGGCACCGCCGCCACGGCGACCGTGACCGCCGGCGGCGCCAGGTCGAGGGCCGGGTCCTGCCGCAGGATCGCGGCTTCCAGCTCGCGCAGCGACTGGCTCGGATCGATACCCATGTCGTCGCCGAGCGTCCGCCGCAGCCGGCGGAACGCGGCCAGCGCGTCGGCCTGCCGGCCCGACCGGTACAGGGCCAGCATCAGCTGGCTGCGCAACTGCTCGTCGAACGGGTGCGCGCCGGTCAACTGCTCCAGCTCCGGCACCAACTCGGCGGTCTCCCCCAGCGCCAGCCGAGCCTCCAGCAGCCCCCGGGTCGCCTGCAGTCGCAGCCCGTCCAGCCGCTCGGCCTGCTCGTCCAGCCACGGCATCCCGGCCACGTCCGCCAGCGGCCGGCCGCGCCACAACGCCAACGCCGCCCGCAGCCGCTCCGCCCGGTGCCGGGGGTCGGGCGCCTGCGCGCTGTCCCGGATCAGCCGCTCGGCGACCACGACATCGCTGCCGCCGGCGCCGAGATCCAACCGGTAGCCCGCCCCGCTGGCCCGGATCGCGGCCCTGCCACCCAGCACCTGGCGCAGGTACGACACATGGGCCTGGATGGCGTTCAGCGCGGTCCGCGGCGGCGCGTCGTCCCACACTATGTCCAGCAGCCGGTCGGTGCTGACCACGTCGCCCCGGTACAGCGCCAGGACCGACAGCACCGCCTTGCGGCGCGTCCCCGGCACCGGCCGCGGCTCGCCGGCAGCGAGCACGTCAACCGGCCCGAGAAGGCGTACCTGCACCGCGTTGGCCCCCCGGCCGTGACCCCCATCAACCAGCCGGCCCGCCAGGATGGCCACTACCCGCCCGGACAGGCCATTGGGCCACAACGTATAGCGCCAGCCACCCGGCCACCGCCCGCCACCGCCCGCTCCGCCCGAACGGGCAGCTGGCTCGGCCAGGAGCGCCGCCCGGCACCGGACAGCGCGCTGCCGGCCGGCTGACCCGGGGCTGACGCGGCGCTGAGCCGGGCAGCCCGGATTCCGTCGGGTGGCCGATCTCCGGGCCGCGTCGGTAGGGTCCCGGCGCATGTCGCACTACAGCCGGCTGGACAAGATCGTCATAGATGCCGCCGACGCCGACCACGACCGGGAACTGGCGTTCTGGCAAGGCGCGCTGGGCACGCCGATGTCCCAGGTCCAGCGGTTCCCGGAGTACCACTGGGCCGGCCTGCCCGGTGCGCAGCTGTCGCTGCTCGTGCAGCGACTGGACACCGGGTCGCCGCGGGTGCACCTGGACATCCACACCGACGACCTGGAGGCCGAGGTGAGCAGGCTGGAGGGACTCGGCGCCCGGCGGGTGATCACCACCAACGGCTGGTGGATCATGGAAGACCCGGCCGGCCTGCCCTTCTGCGTCATTCCCGAGCCGCCCGGCCGGCTGACCGACGACAACGCCCACCGCTGGGACTCCTGACCAGCCAGCCCCCCGCCGCCCAGGCCGCCTCCCCGACCTGGTCGACGACGTCGGGGTGTGACCAACGGCCGCGCCGGTGGCGGTGACCCCGGGCGGGACCGTCAGGCGCGGTGGGCGGTGGCGCCCTGGCCGTTCACGAACACCCGGGCGCTGCTGTGGTAGATCACCTCGGCGTGGGCGCCGTTGACGAAGATCCGGCTGGCCGTGTCGATCTCGACGTTGCTACCGGCGCCGTTCACGATGACCAGGTTGCACCGGCCGATGAG
Source organism: uncultured Actinomycetota bacterium (assembly GCA_963714145.1). Lineage (GTDB taxonomy): Bacteria > Actinomycetota > Actinomycetes > Mycobacteriales > CADCTP01 > JBBWZH01. The sequence continues at coordinate 4,346,707 of OY970235.1, forward strand.
GTGCAGCCGGCTGTTGGCGCCGTTGATCAACACGCTGCCGGTGACGCAGCTGTACGTGCCGCGCGCTGGGGCGTTGAAGACCGCCGGCGCGGACGGCGCCGCCGGCGGGGCGGGCGGCGCCTTGCTGGTCACCGGCGGCGCCGGCGGCGGGAGGGCGACGGTCGACGCCGCGGTCGTCGGGGCGCCGGTCGGCGCGGGCGCGGCCTCGGTCGGCTGCGCGGGTCCACCGGCGGCGGGCAGCGGCGCCAGGTGGGTGGCGCAGCCCGCCGAGCCGGCGGCCGTGCCGTCGGGGCAGGTGGCGCCGTCCCAGACCGGGCTGTTCAGGTGCGCGCCGGTCAGGTCCGCGGCGCGCAGGTCCGCGTTGCTGAAGTTGGCGAAGTTCAGCGTGCTGCCGGTGAACACGGCGCCGACCAGGGTGGCGCCGGTGAAGTCGACCCGGTTCAGCGTGGAGGTCTGGAACGCCGCGCCGGGCAGCTGGCCGTTCCGCAGGTTCACCTCGTTCATCGTCAGGCCGTCGAACACCGCGCAGCCGAGCTGCTGGCCGGACAGGTCCGTCTGGTTCATCGGCCCCGGGCTGGTCACGTGCTGCCCGGTGCCGGGCTGGCACGGCAGGTTCACTCCGCCCGGCCCGGCAGCGGCCGGGGCGCCGGCGGCTGGAGCGCCGGCGGCCGCGCTGGTCGGCGGCGCGCCCGCCGTGGTCGTCCCGGCGGAACTACCGCATCCCGCCAGCGACACCGCGGCCGCGAGCGCCAACCCGCCAAGCAGTGCCCTGCCCCGTATCTGGGCCGTCCCCGACATCACATCTGTCCTTCCGAAGTCCGAACCGGAAGGATCAACCTGCCAACCCACCGGGGGGCGGCCAAGGGTCTAACCTGCCAATCCATGGACCGCTCCCGCCACGGAGCCGCCTCGCACACGGTCGTCACCGCACACCAGGTCTGCCAGGAGGCGCTGCGTTCCGGGGTCGGCCCGGCGGAGCTTCGGGTGCTGACCGGGCTCGACCCGGCGGAGCTGACCGACTTCTCCCGCCGGCTGCCGGCCGACCGGCTGTTCGCGATCTGGGAGGCGGTCGTGCGCCGGCTCGACGACCCCGGCGCGGGCCGCCCGCGGCGCCGCGCTGGACGCCCGCAGCGCCGTCTACTACCTGGCCGCCGCGAGCGCCACGGTGCGCGACGGCGTCATCGCGTCGGTCGCCAACGTCAGCGCCTGGACCACCGCGTACACGGTCACCGCGGTGCCCCGCCCCGGCGACCTGCTCGGCGGGCTGTGCCTGGTGCTGGACGGCCTGGACCCGGGCCGGCTCGGCGCCCGCTGCGAGGCCGAGTTCCAGCTCGCCGACTTCCTGGCCTGCCTGCGCGGCGGGATCGGCGACCACATCACCTCGCCGCGGGTGGCGTTCGCCCACCCCGCGCCGCGCGACACCGGCACGCACAGCGACTACTTCGGCCCGGGGCTGGCCTTCGACGCCCCGCACACCGAGATCGTCTATCCCGCCGAGGTGCTGGACGTGCCGGTCAGCACGGCCCGGCCCGGCCTCGCCGGCGTCCTCGCCGGCCACCTCGCCGCCCTGCGCGCGCCCGGCGTCCCGGCCACGTACGCGTTGCGGGTCCGCGAGTGGCTGCTGGAGCGCCTGGTCGCCGGCGAACCGGGCACCGTCTCGGCCGCCGCCCGGGCCCTCACGGTCAGCGAACGGACCCTGCACCGCCGGCTCGCGGACGAGGCGACCACGTTCCGCGCCGTCCGCGAGGCCACCCGCCGCCAGTTCGCCGTCGACCTCGTCCGCCGCAGCCCGCGCACCCTCAAGGAGATCGCCTCGCTGGTCGGCTTCGCCGACTCGCGCTCCTTCCACCGCGCCTACCTGCGCTGGACCGGCAGCACGCCCGGCCGCGACCGCCGCACCGGCGGCTGACCGCGGCTACCGGGTCCGCGGGAAGCCGAGGTCCACTGTGGACGTAGCCGGGTCCGGCCAGCGGGCGGTGACCACCTTGGCGCGGGTGTAGAACTGGATGCCGTCCGGCCCGTACATGTGGATGTCCCCGAACAGGGACGCCTTCCAACCGCCGAAGGAGTAGTGCGCGACCGGTACCGGGATCGGCACGTTGACGCCGACCATGCCGGCTTCCACCTCGAACTGGAACCTGCGCGCGGCGCCGCCGTCCCGGGTGAAGATGGCCGCGCCGTTGCCGAACTCGTGCCGGTTGACCAGCTGGACGGCCTCGTCGAAGGTGCCGGCCCGGAGCACGCACAGCACCGGGCCGAAGATCTCGTCGGTGTACACGCTCATCTCCGGGGTGACCCGGTCCAGCAGCGTGACGCCCAGGAAGAAGCCGTCCGCCGGCAGGTCCGCCGCGCGACCGTCCACGACCGCGGTGGCACCGGCCGATACGCCCTGGGCGATGTAGCCGCGGACCCGGTCGCGGTGCGCCGCCGTGATCAGTGGGCCCAGGTCGGATCCGGGGTCGTCGCCCGCGCCGACCCGCAGCTTCGGCAGCCGCGCGGCGATGGCGTCGACCAGGCGGTCACCGGCGTCGCCCACCGCGACCGCCACCGAGACCGCCATGCACCGTTCGCCGGCCGAGCCGTAGGCGGCCGACACCGCGGCGTCCGCGGCCACCTCGATGTCCGCGTCCGGCAGCACCACCATGTGGTTCTTCGCCCCGCCGAGCGCCTGGACCCGCTTCCCGTTGGCGGTACCGGTGGCGTAGACGTGCCGTGCGATCGGGGTGGAACCGACGAAGCTCACCGCGGCCACGTCCGGGTGGGCGAGCAGCCCGTCCACGGCCACGCGGTCGCCCTGCAGCACGGTGAACACCCCGTCCGGCAGGCCGGCGCGCTGCCAGAGCCGGGCCAGCAGCAGCGACGCGGACGGGTCCCGCTCGCTCGGCTTGAGGATGAACGCGTTGCCGCAGGCGATCGCGTTCGCGCACATCCAGAGCGGCACCATCACCGGGAAGTTGAACGGGGTTATCCCGGCCACGACGCCCAGCGGCTGGCGGATCGAGTACACGTCGACGCCGGTGGACGCCTGCTCGGAGAACCCGCCGCGCAGCAGGTGCGGTACGCCGCAGGCGAACTCGACGTTCTCCAGCCCCCTGGCGACCTCACCGGCCGCGTCCGACAGCACCTTGCCGTGCTCCCGCGTCACCTGGCCGGCCAGCTCGGCCGCCTGCGCCCGGACCAGTTCCCGGAACCCGAACAGGACGTCGGAGCGGGCCGACAGCGAGGACCGCCGCCACTGTGCCGCCGCGGCCCTGGCCGAGCCGACCGCGGCCGCCACGTCGTCGGCGTCGGCCAACCGGACGGCTCCGGTCTGGACACCGGTCGCGGGGTTGAACACCGGTGCGGTACGGGCCGAGCGCCCGAAAACGACGCGCCCATCGATCCAGTGCGCCACCTGGTTCACCGGCGGTGTCATCCCCGGGCCCCGGCGGCCACGTCGGCGGCCCCGGCCCCGGCCGCGTCGGCGGCCTCGATGACCCGGACGGTGAACCCGCCGATCTGCTCGACCTCCAGCGTGACGACGTCACCCGGTGCGAGCCAGGGATAGGCGTCGGAGCCGTGGGTACCCGAGAGTTCGAGGATGCAGCCGGTCCCCACGGTGCCGCTGCCGATGACGTCCCCGGTGCGCAGCTCGGTGCCGCGCGACGCGTGCGCGACGAGCCGGCCGAAGTCCCAGTAGATGGTCGAGAAGTTGCCGCTGCTGTACGGCTTTCCGTTCACCGACGCGGTCATCGCCAGGTCGTACGCGTTGCCGGCCCGGTACGGCTCCAGCTCGTCCGGCGTGACCAGCACCGGCCCGATCGTCGTCGCCGAGTCCTTGCCCTTCGCCGGGCCGAGCTTGAGCCGCATCTCTCGCTCCTGCAGGTCCCGCGCGCTCCAGTCGCAGAGCACGGTGTACCCGGCGATGTGCGACTCCGCCTCGCCGGCCGGGATGTCCCGGCCCGGTGTCCCGATCACGGCGGCGATCTCGAGCTCGAAGTCGAACGCCGCCGACCCGGGTGGCACCCGCACGTCGTCCATCGGCCCGCGGATCGCCGCCGGGTTGCTGAAGTAGAACGCCGGGATCTCGTACCACAGCGGGTCGACCTCGATGCCGAGCGCCTGGTGCGACGCGATGACGTGGTCCTGGAACGCCATGAAGTCCCGGACCGCCGGGGGAACCGGCACCGGCGCGTGCAGCCGCGCCGTGGTCAGCCTGGTCCGCTCCGCCGGGTGCCGCCTGGCCGCCCGTTCCGCCGCGGCGAGGGTCTCGGGCGAGCGCAGCACCTCGATCAGCGTCGCCGGTTCGGCGAGCCCGAGGATGACCGCACCGTCGACCAGCCCCACCCGGGGCGCGGCGTCCCCCGTCGCGTACGTGCACCACCTCATGCCGGCACCGTCACGCCGACACCGGGAGCACCGCCGGTTCGTGCTTCCGCAGCTCCGGCAGCACCTCGGCGGCGAACAGCCGCATGCTCGCCTCGGCCTCGTCGGTGGGCATCCCGGCGTACCGGAACACCGGGACGAACGTGTCGGCACCGGTCAGCTGGGAGAAGTTGACGACCTTCTCGTACACCTGCTCCGGGGTTCCCCACGCCTGCAGCGCGACGTAGTCGTCGGCGTACTTCTCCTTGCCGCCCGGGGCCATCAGCCCCTCGTACATCTTGACGTGGAACTCGTACCCCGGCGTGTCCTTCAGGTGCGGCTTGTCGAACTCGTAGTGCTCGACCACGGAGTCCCAGTACCGGCCGATCCACAGCCGCGCCCGCTCCGCGGCCCGGTCCGGGTTCGGGTCGACGTAGGTCCAGCCGACGCAGATCGGCGCCGGCGGGTTCGACCCGTTCGCCTCCCGGTAGGTGGCCCGGAAGGTGTCGCACTCCTTCTTCACCTGTGCCCACGGCTTCTGCGGGATGATCAGGACACCGGTACCGATCCGGGCCATGATCTCCGCGGACTCCGGCGAGATGGTGGCCGAGTACAGCCGGTCCCGGAAGCTGCGGACCGGCTTCGGGCGCAGCTCGACCCGGGGCTGCTTCACGATCTCGCCGTCGAACTCCATCACGCCCGTCTCCAGGGCGGTGATGATCGCCTGCGCCGCCTCCTTGAACTGCTGGCGGGCGGTGCCCATGTAGACCCGGAACGCGTCGAACTCGATCTTGCCGGTGCCACGGCCCATGCCCAGGATGACCCGGCCGTCCGACAGGTTGTCGAGCATCAGGATCTGCTCGGCCAGCCGGAGCGGGTCGTGCCACGGGAGCACGGCCACCATCGAGCCCAGGTTGACCCGCTGGGTGCGGCCGGCCATGTAGGTGAGGAACTGCATCACGTCCGGGCACATCGCGTAGCCGGTGAAGTGATGCTCCAGGCCCCAGATGGAGTCGAACCCGAGCGGCTCGGCGAGGTCGGCCAGCGCGATCTCCGCCTGGTACACCTCGTGATCCGTCATGGACCCGCCGTAGTTCTGGAACGTGCTGCCCACTCCGATGCGCATGGAAACTGTATATCTTTGTCGTTCGACTGGCGTCAAGACCAAGTTGATCATCTTGCCAAGATGTGTAGTGGTGTATACAGTAGCCTGGCTAACGAGTGGTCGTCACGGCGACAGGAAGAGAGCCCCGATGACACTGCTGCTCTCCGACGCGGACGTGCGTCAGGCCGTCGACTACGCGGAGCTGGCGAACTGCCTCGAGGCGGCACTCAAGGTCCAGGCCGAAGGCGGCGGGCTGATCCCCGGGCGGGTGAACCTCGAGCACTTCGACGTCTGGCTGCGCCTGATGCCGGCCATCGTGCCGTCCGCCAACGTCATGGGGCTGAAGGTCTTCCACGGCATACCGGGCCGGGGGGCGCGCTACCTGATCCTCCTCTACTCGCTGGCCGACGGGTCCGCGCTGGCCGCCGTGGACGCGTGCTACCTGACCGCCGCCCGCACCGCGGCCACCAGCGCGGTCGCCTCCCGCTACCTGGCGCCGCCGGGGCCGGTGCGGCTCGGGGTCATCGGTTCCGGCATGGAGGCCGAGGCGCACTGCCGGGCGCTGAGCACCGTCGGCGAGGTCACCGGGATGAACGTGTACAGCCCGAACGAGGGCCGCCGGCAGGCGTTCGCCGACCGGATGCGCTCCGCACTCGGGATACCGGTGACCGCCTGCGACCGCCCCGAGGAGGCGGTCGCGGACGTCGAACACGCCGTGGTCGCCACGAACACCGGGCCCGCCATGGCGGTGGCCTGCCAGGCCGACTGGCTGAGTGCCGGCCAGCACGTGACGTCCATCGGGTCCACCAACGTGCGGCTGCGCGAGCTCGACGCGGCCACCTTCCGCAAGGCCGATCTGGTCGTCCTCGACGCCGACTACGACCAGATGGTCGAGGAGTCCGGCGACCTCATCCAGTACCGCGCCGAGGGCGGCGGGTTCGACCCGGTCCGGATGCAGACGCTGCCGAACCTCATCGGCGGCGCCGCCGTGGGCCGCCAGCGCAGCGACCAGTTGACCCTCTACAAGTCGGTCGGCACCGCCCTGCAGGACGTGATCGCCGCCGACCTCCTCTACCGCCGCGCCCGCGAGCTGGGTCTGGGCCTCGACATCCCGGACCTGTGCCAGGAGAAGCAGGACGCCGTCACCAAACCCGCCGGATCCATCCTGGGATAAGGGAGCGATCAGTGCCGCGTTACCACACCGCTGAGGCGAGGGACTGGGCCCGGGAACACTTCCGGGGCGTCCACAACGTCATCATCCCGAGCTACACGAGCGACCTGTCGGACATCAACGAGCAGGCCATCCGGCACGACGTCCGGCGCAACATCGAGTTCGGCTTCGCCGGCACCCTGCTGGTCTCCGAAACCAACATCACCGTCGACGAGTACACGCGCTTCGTGGAGATCGCCGCGGACGAGGCCAAGGGCCGGATGATGCTCATCCATCACGCCGCCTTCAACACCCTCCAGCAGAACATCGACGCGGCCAACCGGGCGGCGGCGGCCGGCGCCGACCTCGTGCTGCTCGGGTACCCGCCGTCGTTCTACCCGCTCAGCGAGCGGGACATCTACGACTACACCGCGGCGTTCTGCGCCGGCGTGAACCTCGCGACCATGCTCTTCCCGGTGCCGCTGTGGGGTTTCGAACGGCTGCACCCGGCGTCCATCTCGCTCGACGTCCTCGAACAGCTCGTCGACGAGCAGCCGAACGTCGTCGCGATCAAGGCGGAGGGCGGGGCCCCGTCCGTGGTGGGCTTCGCGCACGTGTGGGCCCGGCTGGCGGACCGGGTGGTGATCTCGATGCCGATCATCGAGCACGCCATCTCGCTCGCGACCCTGCTGCCGCTGCAGGTCGTCGCCACCTCCAACACCGAGTTCTACAGCTCGACCGCGCCGACGATGCTGTCGCTGGCCCAGACCGGCAAGCACGAGGAGGCGCTCGACCTGCTGTGGCAGATCATGCCGGCCTGGAAGTCGAACGAGAGCGTGGCGCCGATCCCGGGCGCGCACGTCGTACACCGGATGGCGTGGAAGTACCAGGCCTGGCTGGCCGGGTACAACGGCGGCCCGCTGCGGATGCCCACCAACCGGCTCATCTGGAAGGAGATGCGGGCGTACCGGCAGGCGCTGGTCGACTCCAACCTCCCGGTGACGTCCGACTCCGACGACGCGTTCTTCGTCGGCCGCAATCCGGCGTAGCGGGGGCGCGCGGTGGTCACTTGAGGGCCACGGGGGTGACCGGCGAGCCGACCGCCCCCGTGATCCTCAGGCCGGTACCGCAGAACTGGCACGCCCAGACGCCGTCCCGCGCGCAGTCCCGGGCCAGGTCCTCGAAGTTGAACATCTCCCCCAGGGTCAGGCCCATGTCGCGGATCGCGACCTGGTGGAAGGGGATCCGCGCACCGGGTACCGGGCTCGGCTGGACCTCGCAGACCGCGTTGTCGACCGCCACCGCGGCGACGTCACGCTCGTGCAGCCACCGGGCGCAGTCGAGGCCGAGACCCGGCTGCTCGCCCATGAACCGGGTCGCGTCCCCGTCGAGGAACCACCCGATGCTGCCGGTGCGCACCAGCAACACGTCGCCGGACCCGACCCGTACGCGCTGCTCCTCCTCGGCGGCCGACAGGTCGGCGGGCGTGACCGCGTACCCGTCGGGCAGCCGGTTGACGCCTTTCAGCCGGGCGATGTCGAGCAGCACGCCGCGGGAGATGAGGCGCGTCACCGCCTTGTCGAAGGAGTTCCGGCGCGCTCCCGCCCGGTGGTCGACCGTCGCGGCCGGCACGTTGTTGTAGAACAGGCCGTCGCGTGATGCGGCCACACCGTCGCCATCTGCCTCCCTTGTCCCAAAACACGGCCCACCGCCCGCAGCGCGGACGGTGGGCCGGCTCAGCGGGCACCCGCCGCGGGTCAGCTCCCGACCCGGGGCGCGAGGATCATCGGGTCGGTCCGGACGTCGACGACCACCGGGCGGTCCGCGGCGAGCGCCTTCTCCATCGCCGGTTCGAGCGCGGACGGCTCCTCCACCCGGATGCCGACCGCACCCATGTCCTCGGCGATCCGGGCGAAGTCGACCTCGCCGAATGCCCACAGCTCGCGCTCGCGGGCCAGGCCCTGGTCCGCGTACACCGCGTCGTAGCCGTTGCGGGTCTGGTTCCCGCCGCTGTTGTTGTTGACCACGGTGACGGTGTTGATCTTCCAGCGCACCGCGGTCTCGATCTCCGCGATGTGGTACCACATCCCGGCGTCACCGGTGAACACGACGACCGGGCGGTCCGGTGCCGCGCACTTGACCCCGAGGCCGGCCGGGAACGCCCAGCCGAGGTGGCCGCAGCTGCGGATGTAGCTCTGGTCCGGCGACGTGATGTCGAAGTAGCCACCCATCCACACGCCCGCGTGACCGGTGTCCACCACCACCGCCGCGTCGCCCGGGACGAGCCGGCTGAGGTCGCTGGCCAGCCGCTCCGGGCGGATCGGGGCGTCCTGCGATCCGATCAGCGGCGCATGCTCGGTACGCCAGGCGGCGCGGATCCCGCTGACCTGGTCCAGCCACTCCCCCCGGGCCGGCGCGGGCTCGTCCCCGTTGAGTTCCAGCAGCCGCCGCAGGCTCACCTTCGCGTCGCCGTTGACGGCGGCGGCGAGCGGGTAGTTGCGGCCGAGGTTGGCCGCGTCGATGTCGATCTGCACGACCGTGGTGCCGGGCTGTGGCAGCGTCCAGAAGTTCGTGACCATGCCGCCGGCCTCGCTGCCGACGAAGCAGACCAGGTCGGCCGCCGCCACCACCTTGTTCGCGCATTCCCGGGAGTAGGTACCCACCACGCCGACCGACAGCGGGTGGCCAGCCGGCACCAACTGCTTGCCGTTCAACGAGGTGACCAGCGGTACCTGCAGCGCCTCGGCGACGCCGATCACCTCGGCGCCGGCGCCCGACACCCGGGCGCCGCCGCCGGCGACGAGCACCGGCCGCCGGGCGCCCCGCAGCAGGGCCAGCGCCGCCGCGACGTCCGCGTCGTCCGGGCGCGGGCGGAACGGCGGCAGGCTGCCGAACCGGGCCTCGACGACCGGCTCCATCGCCGCCGACTCGGTGTCGATCTGCCCTTCGTTGCCGCGGAACTGCAGGTGCACCGGCCCGGGGCAGCCGGTCGTCGCCGACCGGAACGCCTGCCGGACCATGTCCGGGAAGCGGGCGACGTCGTCGACCGTCGCGTTGAACTTCGTCACCTGCTCGAAAGCGGGGACGTCGTCGACCTCCTGGTACACCCGCTTGAACTTCAGCTTCGGATTCCGCCCACCGGTCAGCGCGATCACCGGCGAGTGCGCCAGCTGGGCGTCGCGCAGCCCGGCCGCCAGGTTCATCGCGCCGACGACCTGGGCCGCGCACACCCCCGGACGCCCCGACATCCGGGCGTATCCGTCGGCCATGTAGGCCGCCGCCTTCTCACCGTGCGCGTGGATGCGGACGATGTCCGTGCGCCGCTCCATCTCCATCAACGCGAGGTTGAAGACGGACGGGACCATGAAGAAGTGGGTCACGCCGTAGGCGGACAGCATCTCCGCCAGCACCTCGGCACCCGTGCGACTGCTTGGCGAATCCGCCACTATTCAGCTCCGTTTCCCGTGCCGTGGCCTGCGTTCGCGGCTACGCCGAGCGGCCTTCGCCGCCGAAGTTCATCCACGCCTTCTGCGGCGCGTGGTCGACCCGGTCCTCGTTGGGTTGGCCGAAGGGGATGTCGGACGCCTCGAACTGCAGGATCTCGAGTGGCTCGTCGCCGCAGCTCTCGAACCAGTAGGGGAACTTCCTCGGGACGAGGACCCCCTCGAGCGGGCCGCACTCCTTGAGCAGCTCGTCGTCGGTCGTGTAGAACCGCGCCCGGCCGGACAGCACGAACCAGAACCCGTCCACGTGCTCGTGCGAGTGCAGGTTGTTCTCCCCACCGGTGTTCACCACCTGCACCGCGAAGAACGCCCGGTCGGTACGAGCGAGCATCTTCACCGCCTTCGGCTGGCCCTCCTTGAGGGTCGGCCGCTGGTAGTCGATGACTTTGGCGTCCATGTGCTCTCTCTCCCCTTGCTGGCTGGATCCGTCCCCTGACTTCCTGAGCTGGCCCAGCGGTCAGGGGGTGACGAAGAACGAGTCCCAGTTCGCCGGGACGTTCACGCCGGCGGCCGTGGCGATCTTCTTGAGCGCGTCGTGCTGCGCGGTCGTGATCTGCAGGCTCTTGGCGATGATGGGCAGGTCGTCCTTGAAGGACGACATGAAGTTCGGCTGGTCCGGGAAGTACTTCGCGGCCACGACCTGGGCGGTGCCGTCCGGGTCCGTGTTCATGGCGTCGAGGCCCTTCTGGTACCCGGCGAGGAACTTCTTGATGAGGTCCTTGTGGCTGTTGTAGTAGCTCTCGGTGGTCGCCAGCGTCTGGGTGACCGCCTCGTTCATCGGCGGGATGTCGGCCAGCGGCGCCCGGAACAGGTACTGGGCGTACCCGTCGGACACGGCGTTCGCGGGGTACGGGGACCCGATGTTCGCGCCGGCGATCTTGCCCTGCTTCAACGCGGCCAGGATCGCCTGTGGCATACCGAGCTGGACCATCTGGAGGTTGCTCGTCGGGATGCCGGCCTGGTTGAAGAGGTACTTGAAGATGATGGCGTTCTCGCCGGTGGCGCTGATGACGCCGAGCTTCTTGTTGGCCAGCGCCGCGATCTTCTCCTTGACCGTCGAGTTCGCGGTCAGGCCGGAGGCGGCGTAGGCGTCCTTCGACATGATGACGTCTTCGCTGTACCCGATCTCGATCGGCATGAAGTTCACGAACTTCGCGCCGTTGGCCGCCGCCTTGATGACGTTGAGGGTGCTGGTGCTCGCGAACTGGACGCTGCCACCGAGAACGGCGGCGAGCTGGGTGTTGCTGGACGCGGTGACGAACTTGACCTCGATGCCCTGCGCGGCGTAGAAGCCCTTCTCCTGCGCGTACATGAGCGGGACGTCGACCGGTCCGAAGAAGGCCGCGTTGATGGTGAGCGTGGTCAGCTTCCCGTTGCTGCCCGCATCGGATCCGTCGGACGATCCGCAACCCGCCACCAGCAGGGTTGCCACCGACGCGGCCGCGGCCAGCTGGTTGCGCGCCCGGCGTGGCCGGACCGACTGCTGCCGGCCCGTCCGTCTGGACGGGGCGAGTAAACCACTACAAGACAAGGCGTCCTCCTTCGGTCTTTCCAGATCGGGTGTTGACCCGCCGCTGTACCAGGACAATCAGCTGGTCCATCGCGACGGCGACGACGGTGACCGCGATGATCGCGACGAACACACCGGCCGTATCGGCCTGGGTCGCCGCGTTTTCCGCTACGTAGCCGAGCCCCTCGCTGGAGGCCACCAGCTCGCCGACCGTGGCGCCGATGAGCGCGACCGGGAAGGCGAGGCGGAGGCTGTTGAACAGCCAGGAGAGGGCCGACGGGACGTAGACGCCGCGGAGGATCGCCCAGCGGCCACCGCCCATCACGCGGAACATCTCGACCAGGTCCTTGTCCACCTCTTGGACGCCGGTCCAGATGTTGTAGAAGACGATGAACACCACGAACAGGCCGGACAGCACGGCCTTCATCGTCAGGTCGATACCGAACCACACGACGAACAGCGGCCCCAGCATGATCTTCGGGACCGCGTACAGGGCGTTGATGAACGGGGACAGGACGTCGGACGCGAACCGGCTCAGCCCGATCAGGAAACCGGCCGCCGCGCCGACGGAGGTGCCGACGGCGAAGCCGATGAAGGTCTCCTTCAGCGTCACCGCCAGGTTGTCGAGGATGTATCCGTTGCCCACCCAGTCGGTCAGCTTGTCCCAGACCTGGGTCGGGCTCGACATGACGAAGGCGGGGAACCAGCGGCCGCTGGACAGCTGCCAGGTGACCAGCACCGCGACCAGCAGGACGATCCGCCACAGCCACACGTAGGCCCGGCGTAGCCGGCGCCGGCGGCCGAACTGCCGCAACGCGGCCTGCGTGTCAGAGGGAATCGCCGCCTCGACGGTCTCGGTGATCTCGGTGGTCACTTCTGACCCCCCTCGGACGAGATGGTTTCCCAGAGCTGGCTCTGGTACGTGGAGAACTCCGGCGTGCCCCGGATGGCCATCAGGTCGTCCCGCTGCGCGAACGTCTCGATGACCCGGTCCAGAGCGAGCCGGCCGGGGGCGCCGGACAGCGCGACGACGCGGTCGGAAAGGGTGATCGCCTCGCCCAGATCGTGCGTGACGAACACGGTGCTGACCGGGTGCTCGCGCAGGATCGACACCAGCAGCTCCTGCATTCGCATCCGCAGGTACGCGTCCAGCGCGCCGAACGGCTCGTCCATCAGCAGCAGCTTCGGCCGGGTCACCAGGGTGCGGCCGAGTTGCGCCCGCTGCCGCATGCCGCCCGAAAGCTGGCTGGGGAAGTGCTTGAGGTACTCCCCCAGGCCGAGACTGACGGCCATGTCTCCGGCGACGCCGCGGCGCTCGGCCCGGCGTACCCCGTGCAACTTCAACGGGAGCGCGATGTTGTCCAGGACGGTGCACCACGGCAGCAGAGTGTCCTTCTGGGTCACGTAACCCACGTCCGGATGCAGCCCGGTCCACTCCTGGCCGAGATACGAGACCTTGCCGGCCGCGGGTCGGATCAGGCCGGCCGCCACGTGCAGCAGCGTCGACTTACCACAGCCGCTGCGCCCGACGATCGAGACGAACTCCCCGGGGTCGACCTTGATGCTCACGTCGGTGACCGCCGTGTTCAACCCGCTGCTGGTCAGGTAGCGAACCGAGACCGACCGCAGGTCGAGAACGGGTTCGGGTGCCTGGACCTCATCTGCTTGGACCTCGTCGACTTCCGTGGTGCGCCGCCACCCTGCTGTCCGAGTCATCCGCTTCCTCCCGAGCTGGTCGGTCGGCTTCGGCCGCCGGCGGTGGTGTGTAAGGTATACGGTTGCCAGTCTCTACTCAACTGTCGTTACGAAATCTCTTGGTCATTTCTCTGGTACAGGAGATGCACAAGCGCACCGGAGCGCTGCCGCCGACGTGGTTGAGACCCGCGGGCCGCCGCCCGGCGTGGCCTGGCGTTCACGCTGCTGCCGACGGTTGTGCCGGCTGCCGCCGGCTGCGAGCCGGCGGCTGTGCCGGCTGGTGCCGGCGGCTATGCCGGCGGCTGGTCCAGGCGGACGAAGGTCACCGAGTCGCGCAGGGCCGCGATGACGAGCCGCACCGCCTCGCTGGTCGGGTCCGGCCAGGAGTGCAGCAACGGCAGGCACCAGCCCGCCTGCTCGCGCGCCGCGGCGATGATGGGCGCCGCGACCTCGCCCGGCGTGGCCCCGGGCGCCCAGTCATTCCCGTCGCACGACCAGCCGATGTGGCGGTAGCCGGACCGGGCTACGGCCCGCTCGATCCGCGGCGCCGCCGGCCCATCGGCCCCGGCGCCCCAGGGCAGCCGGAACCGGTCGCCGGTCGGGGCGAACTCCTCCAGGATCGAGCGGGACAGCTCCAGATCGGCCGCTATCCCCTGCTCGGTCAGATGGCTGAACCGGCAGTGGTACTGGCTGTGGTTCCCGACGAGGTGCCCGTCGCTCACGATCCGCCGCAGTACCCGCGGAAACGCCCGCGCCCAGGCCCCCTGGACGAAGAACGTCGCCGGCACGGCGTGCGCGCCGAGGACATCCAGCAGCCGGTACGCGTTGCCGATCGGGTCCCCGGCGGGATGGTCCGGGTGTTCCGCGTCGAACGTCAGAGCGACGCGGGTAGCCGTGGGTGCTCCTGGCGCCGGCACGACGCTAGGCGCTGACGAGGTTGTCGGCGGAGCTGGACTCGAACGCGCCCACCAGCCGGCACCCCGCCAGGCCGGCGAGGGTCTCCCCCGCTGGCGCCGACGGCCCCGACAGGACCACGAGATAGTCGTACCGGAAAAGGCTCCCGCGGCCGACCGCCGCGATCCCGCGCAGCGTCATGCCGCCCGCCTGCGCCCACGCCAGCAGGTCGGCGACCGCGCCGCTGACCGCCACGACGAGCACGTCCGCCCGGGGGCTCACCCGCAGTTCGCGCGACATGATCCACCACGCGCCCACGCTGCCGCGGTCGACCTCCCGGGCCAGCACCGCCAGGCCGTTCTGCTCGGCCGACGCCAGCGTGCCGACGACCGCGACGTCACCATCGCCGGCGAGCACCTCGGCCGCGGCGGCGAGCGAGTTCTGGTCGTGCATCCGCACCTCGGCCCGGGGCAACCGGTCGGCCAGGAATCCCCGGCAATGGATCAGCGAGCCGTGGCCGAGCACCAGCCTGATCCGGTCCAGACTCGCGCCCGGCTTGCCCAGCAGCATGCAGTGGTACGGGACGAGAACCTCGCCGTTCACGTACAGCTCGGCCGCCGGAGCCAGCAGGTGTGCGGCTATCTCCTGCAGGCCGCTGTTCGTCGTCTCGCTGGTGAGCACGGCCGAGTCGACGGAGCCCGCGGACACCGCCGCCCAGATCTCGTCCATGGTGGGCAGGTACCGGACCGGGCCGAGCTCGGGCAGCCGGCTGGTGAAGGCCCGGGTGGCCTGCCCCGCGAAGGTTCCGGGCCCGCCGAGCGTCGCCACCACCCGGCGCTGCGTCTGCGCGGCCACTCACCCTCCTCCAGCCGGGCCGAACCCGCTCCGCGCGGCGCGCGCGCGAGGAAGGCCGGGCGCCAGGCTCAGCCCAGGATGCCGCCCCCGACTCCAGCCGGGCCGGCCGCCACAAAGCTCTTCTCCAGGTGCTGCCGCGTCGCGCGCACGTGATACCGGATGGCCTGCTCGAGGGCCGCCTCGTCGCCCGCCTCCAGGGCCGCGATGAGCGCCGCGTGCTCCTTCAGCACCTCGCGCCGACGCTGCTGCAGTGCGGGTGCCGACAGGAAGTAGCGGTGCACCCGCTCGCGCACCTCTTCGATGATCGCGGCGACGGCGGTGGTGGCGCCGTTCAGCTCGCGGTGGAACTCCCGGTCGGCGGCCAGCCAGCTCTCGTCGTCCTGGTTCAGGGTGAGCGCCTTCGCGGCCGCCTTCGCGGCCCGGATGCGCTGCTGCGCGACGTCTGAGGACATGGTCTTCTTCAAGGCGAAGAACTCCATCTCCCCGCGCAGCTCGAGCAGCTCCATCACCTGGTCGGAGTCGAGGCTGGTGACGACGAAGCACTGGAACGGCTCGGCGACGACGAGGTGCTCGGCCTGCAACCGGCGCAGCGCCTCGCGGACCGGCACCCGGCTCACGCCGAGCTGGGTGGCCAACTCGCCCTGCTTGAGCTCGGTACCGTCGCGCATCCGGCCGCGCAGGATGGCCGTCTTCAGCTGCGTGTAGACGCTGTCCGCGAGGGTCTGGCGCTTCACGACCTGGAGATCTTCTGGCGCCCGCTCGAGTTCCGGCGCGCTCTTCTGGCGTTGTGCCACGAGTACAGGATACAGCATCTTGTACATAAAAATGGACGGCGTGCCGCGCCCGCGACCGGGTCATCAGGCCCCCACCTCGACCGCGTGCTCGAGCGAGGCGCGGGCGGCCAGCGACCTGCGCAGCGCCATCGCCCGGGCCGGCGCGTTCAACGCAAAAGCCCCGCTCAGCCGGCCCTCCCGGGCGTAGAGCGCGACCAGCACCGCGTTCGCCGGGTCATCCTGCACGATCCGGACCTCGTCGTCAGCCCGGGGGCGGCCGACGATCTGCAGCCGGTACCCGTACTGGTCGGACCACACATAGGGCACCGGCGCGTAGCG
Organism: uncultured Actinomycetota bacterium; assembly: GCA_963714145.1. Taxonomy (GTDB): domain Bacteria; phylum Actinomycetota; class Actinomycetes; order Mycobacteriales; family CADCTP01; genus JBBWZH01. The sequence continues at coordinate 4,362,875 of OY970235.1, forward strand.
GCGCGGACGATCCGGGTTGACGATGTTCCAGGCCACGACCGCGGCCTGCTCGACGGCGTTGGTCCAGTGCTCGACCCGCATCGACTCCTCGAACAGGGCGTTCGGCCACCGGGCGACGTCCCCGACCGCGAAGACCCCCGGCGTACCGGCCCGGCAGCACTCGTCGCACACCACCCCGTCCGCGACCTCGACCGCCGAGCCGTCCAGCCACCCGGTGTTCGGGCGGGCGCCGACGCCCACGACCACGAGGTCGGCGCGCAGCGTCGTGCCGTCGTCCAGCCCGACCTGCTTCTCAGCCCCGACGGCGCGGATCGCGGTGACCGCGCGGCCGGGCAGCAGCCGGACGCCGCCGGCCTCGTGCAGCCGGCCGAGCCGCGCCCCGACGATGTTGCCGAGCACGCGGGCGAGCGGCTGGCCGGCCGGTTCCACCGCCGTGATCTCGATGCCGCGGGCCGACATGGCCGCCGCGACCTCGGAACCGATGAACCCGGCCCCGACGACGACCGCGCGCCGCGCCGATTCCATCGCGGTCCGGAGCCGGTGCGCGTCGGCGAGGGTACGCAGGTAGTGCACGGCGGTACGGGGTACGCCCGGCAGCTCCCGGGCACTGGACCCGGTCGCCACCACCAGCGTCGAGTATTCGACTTCCCGGCCGTCGTCGAGCCGTACCGTCCGGCGCGCGGCGTCCAGCGATTCCACCCGGGACCGCAGCCGCAACTCGATGCCCAGCGCGTCCAGATCCTCCCGGGACCGCAGGCCCACCGAGGCGAGGTGCCCGTCCGGCGCCAGCACCTTCTTCGACAGCGTGGTCCGGTCGTAGGGCAGTTCGTCGCCCGCCTCGTGAATCGTCACCGTGCCGGGATAGGAGAACCGGCGCAGCGCCTCGGCCGTCCGCAGCCCGGCGACGGATCCACCGACCACCAGGACATCGGCGCGGCCGGTCATTCCGCGATGTCGATGGCCTCGACCGGACACGAGTAGCTGGCGTCGCGGGCCAGCTCGGCGTCCGGGCCGGAGAGCTCGCCGTCCCGCAGCAGGTGGGCCCGGTTGTCGTCGCCGATCTCGAACAGGCCCGGCGCGGTGGCGACACACTCGCCGTAGCCACAACACTTGTCGGGGTCGATGATGACCTTCACGTCTCTCCTCAGCCGTCGTTCAGCCGGTTCCAGTTGGCCTCGGTGCCCTTGCCGGGCTCTGCCTCCTTGGCCGGGGCCGGCTGCCCCGCCGGCTGCGGCGCCGGCCGCTCTGCCGGCTGCTCCGCCGGCTCGACGAAGTCCTCCGGCAGGTGCTTCCAGAGGTCCAGAGTGGACGCCTGCGCCGGCAGGATGCGGGCACGGTAGCCGGCGTCGTCGATCTGCCGGTGGTTCGTGCAGAACTCCACCGCGACGCCGTTCATCGGATCGATGATGTACGTGCTCACCGAGCCGGACGCCGCGTGCCGGACCACGTCCTGCCGCAGCTTCGCCCCGCTGCGCAGCGCCACGTTGCGCGCCCGCATCACGTCGTCCATGTCGTCGACCAGGATGCAGAAGTGGTCCAGCTGGCCCAGCCGGTTCGTGTCCCGGGCGATGCCGATCGAGTGGTGGTACCGGTTGCCCGCCCGCATGAAGACCATGGCGCGCTCGATCCAGTCGGACTCCTTGAACCCCAGCACGTCGCCGTAGAAACGGCCGCTCGCGGTCGGATCGGAGGTGAGCCACACCGAGTGCAGGACCCGGTCCATCTTCAGGAACGTGTCCATCGGCACCGGCAGCGACACCATGTCGGTGAAGAGCTCGATCTCGAACCCGTCCGGGTCGGTGAACCGGATCGCGTCGCTGACCCGGTCGCCGGCGAGGTCGTTCGCCGGCTTCCAGGCGATGCCGTGGGCGTCCAGCCGGTTGGCGATCTCGTCGAGCGCCGCCCGGTCCCGGACCTCGAAGCCGAGGCGGGCGAGGCTCGGCTGCCCGGTCTCCTCCAGCCGCAGCCAGTGGTGGTTGACGCCACCGGTGAGGAAGGCCTTCTTCGTCCCGCGCTCGGACACCTTCAGGTGCGCGACCCGGCGGTAGAAGTCCAGCGATCGGTCGATCTCGCCGACGGTGAGCGCGACGTATCCCAGCCCTTTCACCAGATCCATCGACAATGACTCCTCTCGTTGCGCCCGGTGTGGCTTCACGTGGCCATCGCGAGGTGGGCCCGCGCGTCCGCCTCGAGCTTCGCCCAGGTCTCCGCGGGGATGGACAGCTCGGCCGCGGCCACGTTCTGCTCCAGGTGGGCGACCTTCGACGTGCCGGGGATCGCCAGCATCGCCGGCGACCGGTGCAGCAGCCACGCGATGCACAGCTGGCTGACGGTCGCGCCGTGCGCCGCCGCCAGGGTGTCCAGCGGCCCGCCGGCACGCGCCAGCTGGCCGCTCGCGATCGGGGCCCACGGGATGAAGACGATGCCGTCGCGTTCGCAGCTGTCGAGCACCGGCTCCTGCACCCGGTCGACGATGTTGTAGCGGTTCTGGACGGAGACCGGGTCGACGACGGTACGCGCCTCCGCCAGTTGCTCCGCGGTGAAGTTCGACAGCCCGATCAGCCGGATCTTGCCGGCCTCCTGCAGCTCGCGCAGCGCGCCCAGCCCTTCCACGATCGGCACCCGCTGGTCCGGGCGGTGGAACTGGTACAGGTCGATGCGGTCCACCCGCAGCCGCCGCAGCGACATCTCCACGCACTGCCGCAGGTACTCGGGCCGGCCCACCGGAGCCCACTGGCCCGGGCCGCTGCGGGTCAGGCCGCCCTTGGTCGCGATGACCAGGTTGCCCGGATAGGGGTACAGCGCCTCGGCGATCAGGTCCTCGCTGACGAACGGCCCGTACGAGTCGGCCGTGTCGATGAAGTCGACACCGAGTTCGACGGCCCGCCGCAGGGTCCGGATCGCCTCGTCCCGATCTGCCGGCTCCCCCCAGATGCCGGGCCCGGTGATCCGCATGGCGCCGAAGCCGAGGCGCCGCACCTCCAGCTGCCCGCCGAGACTCACCCGCATGCCGTCGACCATGTTCACGACCTATGCCATCCCGTAGGAGATGTACTTGGTTTCGAGGTACTCATCCATGACGTACCTGCCGCCCTCGCGGCCGATGCCGGACAGCCGCATGCCGCCGAACGGTGCCTGCGGCGTGGACGGGACGCCGTCGTTGACGCCGACGACGCCCGACTCGAGGTTCTCGACGACAGTGAGCAACCGGGTCGCGTCCCGGCCGAAGACGTAGGCGGCCAGGCCGAACGGCAGGCTGTTGGCCCGCGTCACCGCCTCCTCATCCGTCCTGAATGGACTGATCGCCGCGAGCGGGCCGAAGGTCTCCTCGGTGAACACCAGCATGTCGTCGGTCGCGTCCCGGATGACGGTCGGCTCGAAGAACCGGTTGGTGCGGGACGGGAAGTCACGCACCTTGCCCCCGCAGAGCAGCGTGCCGCCCTTCGCGATCGCGTCGTCGACGTGCTGGGCGACCTTGTCCACCGCGGCGTCGTCGATGAGCGGACCGACGTCCGGATCGGTTGACCCGGCGCCGAGCGAGAGTTGCGCCGCGGCCGCGGCGAACCGGCGGCAGAACTCGTCGTACACGGCGGCCGCCACGTACATGCGGTTGGCCGCGATGCAGGACTGGCCGGTGTTGCGGAACTTCGCCCGGATCGCGCCGGCCACCGCGACGTCCAGGTCCGCGTCGTCGAGCACGATCAGCGGCGCCTGCCCGCCCAGTTCGAGGGACAGCCGGGTCATGTTGGCCGCCGAGCGGGCGACCAGCCACTGGCCGACCTCGGTCGACCCGGTGAAGGAGACCTTGCGTACCCGCGGGTCGGCGAGCACCGTCGCCCCGAACGCCGGCCCGCCGGTGGTGACCACGTTGACCACGCCCGCCGGCACACCGGCCTCGACGAGCAGGCCGGCCAGGTGCAGGGCGGTCAGCGGGGTCTGCGCCGCCGGCTTGACCACCTGCGTGCAGCCCGTCGCCAACGCCGGCCCCAGCTTGCGCGTGATCATCGCGAACGGGAAGTTCCACGGCGTGATAGCCGCCGTCACACCGACCGGCTGCCTGGTGACGAAAATGCGCTTGGCGGCGGTCGAGGCGGGGATCGTCTCGCCGTAGACGCGGCACGCCTCGTCGGCGGCGAAGTCCAGGAAGCCCAGCCCGTAGGCGACCTCCGCCCGCGCCTCGGTCAGCGGCTTGCCGTTCTCGGCGGTGACCAGGCGGGCCAGCTCCTCGCTGTGTGACTCGACGAGGTCGACCACCCGGCGCAGCACCCGCCGACGTTCCGGCGCGGCGAGCCGGGACCAGGTCGGGAAGGCGGCGGCCGCCGCGTCCACGGCGCGGGATACGTCGGCGACCGTGGCCCGGGGCACCTCGGTGATCACCTCGTCGGTCGCCGGATCGCGCACGGCGATCGTCTGGCCGTCGGCCGCGCCGCACCACTCGCCTGCGATCAGGTTGAGTGCCCTGACCTGCCCGGACATCGGATCGACCTCCTCGGACGAGCGCATGGAAACTGTATCACCGGATACTGGATTCTGATGTCGGCTCTCCCTGGTCGGTGACAGGGGCCGGGGCCCGGCCCGGCTGAGGCCGGGCGGTGTGGCGCCCGGCCGGCCGGCGGTGCTCAGCCGTCGCCGGTACGCAGTTGGCGGAACTTCGAGCCGTGGAAGACCAGCGGCGGCACGTCGGGGTACGTCCACAGCTGCTGGACGCACAGCAGGACAATGTCGTGGTCGCCGGCCGGTACCTCGTCAAAGCGGGTGCAGTCGAGCCACAGCGCCGAGCCGGGCACGAACACCGCGCCCTGCGGCGTGCGTTCCCAGCTGACCTCCGCGAACCGGTCGACCCCTTTCGCGGCCAGGGATCGGGCGACCCGGCCGTGCTCCTCGGCGAGCACGGACAGCCCGAACCGCGGCGCGGTCCGCAGCGCCGGCCAGGTGGTGGACGTATGGGCGATGCAGACCGACACCAACGGCGGATCCAGCGACACCGGAGTGAACGAGCTCGCGACCAGCCCGAACGGCCGACCGCGCTGGATCGCGGCGATCGCGGTTACACCGCTGGGGAAGCTGGCGAACGCGCGCCGCAACCCCTCCGGAGTCAGGTCACCGAGGGCCGCGGCCATACCCGCACCCTAGTACGGTGATTCTGCCGACGGAACACTGTGTACAGTATCTCACTACCGCTGGTCCGTCCGGACGGGCTCGCACCGGTCACCGCCCGGGCAGCTCGGGATCGACCTCCCACCAGCACACCCAACCGTCCTCCAGCTGGCCGAGAACCTGGCCCCGCCGGGCTTCGGCCGCCTGCTCGTACTCGGCCCGTACCGCCTGCTGCTCGGCGATGTCCGGCATGATCCACTGGCCGGGCTTCGCCACTTCGAAGTCCAGATCGTCGAGGCTGTCCGAGACGTTGCTGATCGTCATCTGGAAGTCCTCGAGGTACTCGACCGCGTTGTCCGCCGTCAGCCGGAACACGCGATCGTGCCCGGGGTAGATGACGTCGGCCATCTTGACCACGCGGGCGATGGTGTCGCTGGCGGCCTTGCGGTCCCAGAAGATCAGCGGGTTCTCCCCCAGCAACGCGACCCTCGCGTGGTGCAGGGCGTCGCCCGCGACCACCGCCAGGCCGGTGGCGGTCTCGACCGACAGGCCGATACCGCCCGGCGTGTGACCGGGCATGTCGACGACCCGGACGCCCTGCAGGAGCTGGTCCCCCTCGGCGACCTCGACCAGCCGCTGGCGCTCGAGGATCGTGCCCGTCCACGCCGGCGTCGCCCAGTCGTTGCGGTGCGGCTGCAGCGAGTACGCGCGCTCCGCGGGATGGATCATGATCGGTGCGTGGTCGAAGACGTCGATGTTCTGGATGTGGTCCCAGTGCGAGTGGGAGAGCACGACACCGTCGATGTCCCGCGGCCGCAGCCCTCGCTTGGCCAGCGCGTCCCACAGCAGGATACGGCGCCCGACATGGGCGGGATCGAACAGGATCCGCTTCCGTTCGCCGCTGGCGTCCACCCCTTCGACCAGGGTCACCATGCAGAACCCGGCGAGCCCGACGTTGGTGTCCAGGCTGAATCCCTGGAGCAGAACCTCGACCGTCGGCAGTCTGTCGCTCAGCGTCATAGTGCCTGAACTCCTTCCAGGAAAGCCGTTCGCGGGTCAGTACCGGGCCAGCGCCAGCCGGCCCAGTAGCCGTTCGGGGGTCAGTAGCCGTTCGGGGGTCAGTAGCCGTTCGCGGGTCAGTAGCCGTTCGCGAGCCGGCAGCCGTTCGCGAGCCGGCAGCCGTTCGCGGGTCAGGTACCGGGCCAGCGCCAGCGGTCCGGCGCGCCGATGTTCAGGGTCACCAGGCGGTCTTCGCCGACGTCCTCGGTGCGGTGACCCTTGCCGTGCATGTCCTCGGCCAGCAGGCAGTCGCCCGGCTCGAACCGCCGGCGCTCGCCGGTCGTCGTCGAGATCTCCATGGCTCCCTGCAGGATGACCACCCACTGGCGACGTGGCGGCGGGTGCAGGTCGAGCTCCGGCCGCCACTCCAGCAGCTCGATGATGTTGACGGTCGTCGCCGGGATGTCGCGCAGCGCGTGGCTACGCGGATCCCCGTCGAACGACACCTCGGGGCCGGGGATCTCGAGATCGGCGAACGTGGTGTGGCCGGCCTCGTTCGGGTACATCCGGACGATCGTGAACCGGCGCGCAGGTGGCCCGTCGCCGGTCACGTCCGGAGGTCGGGGTCGGCCAGCGACGCGATGATGTGGTCCGGCGCCCACACCAGCCCCTCCAGCGCCAGCGGATCGATCCGGCGGGACACTCCCGAGCGGCGATCGGTCACCCAGGCCAGCGGCCCGTGGCTGTGCTGGTCGACCCGGATCGACACCGAGGCGAACTCATTGGTGATGACCACGCTTGCGGAACTGGTCACAACGGCCCGCCTTCTAGAGGAGGAAGGTGAGGTTGCCGAGCGGCTCGTCGTTGTCGAGCAGGACCACCTTCTTCTGCCTGATCCGGAACGAGTCGCCCGCCGGTCGCAGCGTGTACTGCAGGCGCGCGCCGTAGACGTTCTTCTCGCCGGCGCGCACCTCGACCAGGATCATGTTGGCGCGTACCCGCACGTCGCCGTCGTCATCGCCGGACACCTGCTCGTTGCCGACGATCCGGCACAGCCGCGACGGTGGGTCCTGCGAGTGCGCGCCCTCGGAGTTCAACCGGAAGCAGCGCTCCTGCAGCCTGGCGTAGTCGTCGTAGATGATGGAGACGTGTCGCCTGGGGTCGTAGTCGTCCTCGTTGCAGGGCACCCAGTAGATGCCGTCCGGCGCCCACAGCTGGAGCCAGTCGTCGTACCGGTGCTGGTCGATGAGATCCGCCTCGTGCACCAGGAACGCGGTGACCTGCGCCCGGAGCTCGCCGACCGGCGTGCTGACCGCGCTCATCGGCTCGCCTCCGCGCTCGTTCCGCTCCTCGCCCGCTGTCGGCCCGCGGTGCTCATCGCATCGCCTTCGCCCACTGCCGCAGCTGGCTGCGCTGGGTCACCTCGTCGGTGATGTTCCCGATCACGACGCCGTCATCGCGCACCTCGGCCTGGGTCAGGCCGCGTGACAGCACCAGCCACGGTTCCTTGTCGGACTGCAGCCCGACCTGGTTGCGCTCGAAGATCTCCCGGTCGTCCGGCGTGCCGAAGCCGGCCACGCCGTTGAACCATTCGTAGCCGCGCAGCCGCCGCTCGTTGATCTCGTCGGGCACGCCGGCCAGCATGGCGGGATAGCCGAAGACCTCGGTGTACCCGCTGGAGGTCGGTCTGATCACGCGGACCTCGCTGCCGATGAGTTGCAGGTTCGGCCACACGTGCACGTGCACGTCGCGCGAGCCGCGGATCCGCTCGTACGCCTCGGCTTCCGAGCCCCACCGCTCGACCATCAGGGCCAGGTAGCGGTGGCCGGCCTCGGTGTCCGGGATCTCCCCGATCAGCGAGCTGGTCGCCTTGCCGATCTCGACCCGGTCGGTGAGCGACAGGTCGAGCCGGCAGTGGCCGCCGCCGAGGTCCACCGTGAGGTTGGGCGCGCGGTCGCTGTTGTTCTTGCGGGACTCCGCGTTGCCGGTGCGGCGGGTCTGCAGATCTTGCACCGTTTTGTGGGTGAAGTTGACGTGGTAGCCGTCCATCCCCACGAACTTCCAGTTGCCGTGGAAGTTCGACTTCGCGGCGCCGGCCCGCAGCTCGACCTGCTCCATCGGCGACGCCTGCAGGAACATGTCGATGTACTCGGCGGTGCGCCCGAGGTGCTCGACCAGGCTGGGCCCGTCGCCGGCCAGTGAGGCGAAGTAGAAGCCGCGGTAATGGTCCAGCCGGGCCACCTCCACCAGCCCGAGGTTCTGCTTGTCGAACTCGGGGCCGTAGCGGCTGGGGAACGGCACACCGATGAGGGTGCCGCGGTTGCTGTAGGTCCAGCCGTGGTACGGGCACCGGAAGAACTCGGCGTTGCCCCGCTCGTACCGGCAGACGGTGGTGCCGCGGTGGCGGCAGCGGTTGAAGAAGGCGCGGACCACTCCGTCGGTGCCGCGGGCCACCACCACCGAGTGCCGCCCGATCGACTTGGTGCAGTAGTCACCGGGCTCGGGCACCTCGGACTCGTGGGCGAGATAGACCCAGTAGGTGTAGAAGATCCGCTCCAGCTCGGCCTCGAAGATCGACTCATCGGTGAACACGGCCGAGTGCACCCTGCCCTCCTCGACCAGCGAGGAGTAACCGACCTCTTGACCGTCAACCACTGTCATCCGCATCTCCTCGAAGCTCAGAGGTACAGCCGGCGCACCAGCGGGTGATCCTCCTCGTGCCGCGTACTGAATACATTATACTGCCACCCAGTCTCCATCAAGGAACGTCAGCAACCCGGCCGGCACGACGCCCGGCTCATCCCCCGAGCCGGGAGGCGGGCTGAGAGGCGGGCCGGGGCAGGTCGGTACCGGGGCCTCGCCAGCCCGGCTTCGCGGACGGTTTGACGGACTCCGCCCGTTTTCGGTCTGCCGATGGGTTGACCGCTCCGCTCGCGGTCCGGTGTGGACGGTGCCGGGCGGGCGAGCGCGAGCAGGCCGGGCTGATCCACAATTCGGACCGGGGGGTCGCGGTACGGGTCGATCCAGGTCGCCGAAGCCCTTGCCCTGGCAGGGCTGTTGGCGTCGGTCGGATCGGTCGGCGGCTACGGCAACGCCGTCGCCGGGTCGGCCTGAGCTCCATCGGTGGCTGCGAACGGTCCGAAGAGGACGTCGCGATACTTCGACATGCGCCGGACCGGGTGGGCGTGCTCGATGCGGAGGCCGGCCACCGCCAGCAACGCAAGCGCGCACACCACTACCGCCCGTAGTCCGGTTGGTCCGATCATGAGCTACCTCGGCTACCGCGTCGAATGTCTACCTTCCGCATCGCCGCGGACGCCCGCGCAGATCACCCCGGGCGCAGTGATTATCGGCGCGCCTTCGCCCACTGCGCGGCATCGGCCACCAGCGCCGGGAGTTCGGCGGGAGTGTCCAGACCGGCGACGTCGGCGGTCGGCACCCATTGGGCACCGCGGATCTCGCTCAGTTGCGCGGTGAGGTCGGTGGAGGTCGCGCGCAGCACGTACACGAGGTCGATGTGCCGATGCACTCCGACCTTGGAGTCGCTGACCTGCATTTCCAGGATCGCGTACGGCGGAGCGTGGACGGTCGGTACGGCAGGCTCCGGCCTGCCCTGCCGGTGGCTGGACCGGTGGGGCAGGCCGGGGGCTGGCCGCTTACATGGCCGAGTGGAACAGGTAGGTGCCTGAGCCGACCTGGAAGGCGGCGTAGCCGTCGCGCATGCCGGTGAAGGTGGCGTCGCGCGGGGCGTCGACGGCGGCGCGGCTGCTCGCCGGGACGAGGATCTCGGCGGTTGCGCCGGCCGGTACGCCGGCGCGCAGCGTGAAGCGGCTGCCCTTGCGGGTCCAGGTCGAGCTCACCTGGCCGAGCGGGGAATCCACGTGGGCGGCGGCATTGGTGAGGTCGCCGACCGGGTGGGGCTGGATCGTGATCTTGGTGTAGCCCGGCGCGGCCGGCTCGATTCCCGCGACGCGCTGGTAGAGCCAGTCGTCCACCGTGCCCAGGAAGGCATGGTCGTGCGAGCGCGCCGTGTCCTCCCAGGCTTCCCACATCGTGGTGACGCCGAGGGTGTCGAACCAGTAGCCCCAGCCGGGATAGGTCGGGTTGGTGGCGACCTGGTAGGCGAGCTGCGCGTTGCCGGTATCCGTGAGCAGCGGGAGGATGATCTTCGTGCCGAGCGCGCCAGTGTTGAGGTGCCCGCCGCGCGCGTTGATGTCGTGGACCAGGTTGGCGAGCACGGCCGGCCGGTCGGCCGGCGGGACGATGCCGAGGCTCAACGGCAGCAGGTTCGACGTCTGCCGGTAGCCGGCCGACCTGTCGTCGTAGTAGGCCCCGGCCGCCGTGTCGAGGAAGGTCGCGTTGAAGGCGTGCGCGATCGTCCCCGCCAGGGTGTCGAACTGCTCGCCGTCGGCGGTCCTGCCGAGCGCGCGGGCGATCTTGGCCAGGGTGGTCGCGGTCTTGTAGATGTAGGCGGTCCCGACCAGCCGGGTGCCCTCGGGCGCGAGCCCGTTCGCGCCGAAGCCGGGTGCCACCCAGTCGCCGAAGCTGAAGCCGTTGTAGATGTAGCCGGTCGGCGCGATGGTGTTCTCGAAGTGCCCCAGCCACGCCTTCATCGCGTCGTAGTTATCGGTGAGGGCGGTGGTATCGCCGTAGTACCAGTAGAGATCCCAGTTGATCAGGACGTAGCTCGCCGACCAGACCGGATCGACCAGCCCTCGGATGCCCGGCTGGGTGGGGGTGTAGACGCCGATCGTGCCGTCCGGGTTCTGGTCGTCGCGGTGCACCCGCATCCAGTTCTCGAAGAAGTTCCGCATGTCGTAGTTGGCGATCGACGAGTCGGCGTAGAGGTGCGCGTCCGCGGTCCAGCCCCGCTTCTCGTACATCGGGGTATCGGTCGGGATGGAGTGCAGGTTGTTCAGGATCGTGTTCGCCTGGGCCTGCTGATAGCGGTTGAGCAGGTCGCTGGAACTGGTGAAGTCGCCGGTCTTCTGGACCGCGGTGTCGACCCGTTCGCCACGCACCGACACCACCGCGACCCCCGGCGGGGCACCGACCTGCACGTAGCGGAAGCCGTCGTAGCTGTAGCTGGGCTGGTAGGTCTCCAGGCCGCCGCCGCGCAGCGTGTACGAGTAGGACTGCACGCTCGAATTGTCGACCGTGCCGTCCGGGAGCAGCTTCTCGCCATAGGTGATCGTCACGGTGGCGCCGGCCGGACCGCGCAGCGCGACACGCGCCCACCCGGCGGTGGTGACCGCGAAGTCGTACACGCGCACGCCGGCGCTCGGCGTGGTGGTGTGCGGCACCGGCAGCCCGCCGAGCACCTTGATCGGTGGCAGTTCCTGGGCGTGCAGTGTTCCCGCGGGCGCGGTGACGGCGAGCGCCGGCGTCCAACTGCTGGCGTCGAACCCGGGCCGGTTCCAGCCCGGCTGCTCCAACCGCGCGTCGTAGATCTCGCCGTTGATGACGGAGTCGGCGCGGGTCGGACCGTCGGCCACCTTCCAGCTACCGTCGCTGACCACCCGTTGCGTCTTGCCGTCGCGGTAGGTGATGTCGAGTTCGAGCTTCAACCGGGGCTCGCCGTGCCACGGGGACGCCACCCAGTCGCCGGGGTTCGTCATCCCGAAGTAGCCGCGGCCCAGGCTCACGCCCAGCGCGTTGGCGCCGGACCGCAGCGCGTCGGTGACGTCGTAGGTCGCGTACAGCACGGTCTTGTCGTAGATCGTGAACGCCGGGTCGAGCTCATGGTCGCCGATCCGCTGCCCGTTGACGTAGAGCTTGTAGTAGCCGAGCCCGGAGATGTAGGCGCGAGCGGACGCGACCCGCTTGCCGGCCAGGAAGTCCTTGCGCAGCAGCGGTTCCGGCGGGCTGGGCAGGCCGACCGAGCCGTCCCAGGGGCCGCCGCCGTACGCGGCCGCCACCAGCGCGGCCGGCCAGGCCGAGTCGTCGAAGTCCGGCTGCTGCCAGCCGGTCGCGGTCACGTTCGACGACTTCCAGCTGGCATCGGTGACCAGATCCAGCGGGTCGCCGACCGAACCCTCCACATGCAACTTGCCGATCAGCCCGGCCGGACCGACGCTCGTGTTCGCCGCCTCGATCGCGATCACGTTGCGGCCAGGGCGCAGTCCAGCCGCCACGTCCACCAGCATCGACGTCTGCCAGGAACCGCTGACCCGCGGCGACGCGGCCAACTGCTGGCCGTTGACGTACAGCGTGAAGCCGTCATCGGCGGTCAGCAGGAAGTTCGCCGCCGAGATCTGGTCACCGGCCGGCAGATCGAACGCCCGCCGGAAATACCGGGTCGCGGCCGGCGCCGAACTCGCCGGGTCACCTTCCGGGTACCAGACCCAGTTCGCCCCGGTCAGCGACTGCGAGCCCGGTGCGTCCGGCACGGTGACCGAGCCGCCCCAGGGGCCGCCACCGTACGCGGCCGCCACCAGCGCCGCCGGCCAGGCCGAGTCGTCGAAGTCCGGCTGCTGCCACCCGGTCGCGGTCACGTTCGACGACTTCCAGACTGGCATCGGTGACCAGATCCAGCGGGTCGCCGACCGAACCCTCCACATGCAACTTGCCGATCAACCCGGCCGGACCGACGCTCGTGTTCGCCGCCTCGATCGCGATCACGTTGCGGCCCGGATGCAGCGCCGCCGCCACGTCCACCAGCACCGCCGTCCGCCACGAGTCGGTGACCCGCGGCGACGCGGCCAACTGCTGGCCGTTGACGTACAGCGTGAAGCCGTCGTCGGCGGTCGCCAGGAAGTTCGCCGCCGAGACCTGGTCACCGGCCGGCAGATCGAACGCCCGCCGGAAATACCGGGTCGCGGCCGGCGCCGAACTCGCCGGATCACCTTCCGGGTACCAGACCCAGTTCGCCCCGGTCAGCGACGGGCGGACCGGCGTCGCGTGCCCGCCGATCCAGGATCCCTGGAACTCGCTCGGCGTCAGGAACGCCGTCTCGAACGACGCCCGATCGCTCCATTGCGACGCCGCGCCGGTGGCGTTCCAGACCCGGACCCGCCAGAAGTAGCGGGTGCGCGACTGCAGCCGCGGCCCGGCGTAGGCGACATCGAAAGACCGCGGCGAGCTCACCTTGCCGCTGTTCCACACGTCCGCCGGCCCGTCACCGGTGCTCGACACCGCGATCTGGTACGCCGACTGCCGGACCCCGTGCGCCTCGGAACTCAGCACCCAGCCGAGCCGCGGAGTGGCACTGTCCAGCCCGAGCGGGTTGACCTGATGCTCGGCGGTCAGCCCGACGACCCGCACCTGGCCCGCCGTCGCCGGGACGCCGCTGTCAGCCCTGGCCGGCGTCATCCCCGAGACCAGCAACGCCAGCACTACCGCCGTTGCGCGCATTACGCGCCGAGTCATCGCGCCTCCCCTGCTTCGGGACGTACTGGTCCGCAGACGAATTGATACGTTTCAGAAGGCTGCCTGAATGAGACGCTAGACCCGACCCCACTGGTCCGGCCAGGAATCGGTGCTCATTTGACCGGAACCGGACACCGGAGCTGTCGTGGTCGGTGACCGGATCCGGTTGCCGCCGAGCCGCCTCTCCGGCGCCGAGCCGCCTCTCCGGCGCCGAGCCGCTACGACCCGGATGCCGGGGCGACCGGCGGTGCCGATCCCGGTGGCTGGCCCGCGGCGGGGACGGATCCGTCTCCGGCTCCAGCCGGCTGGGCCGCGGCCCGCGGGGTGCCGCCGGACCGGCCGTGGGGTGCCGCCGCACGGGGCGCTGGCGGCGCGGTGGTCGCACGGACCACCAGGTGCGGGCTCAGTACCAGGGTGCGGGCCGCATCCGGCGCGCCGGCGAGCCGGGCCACCGCCTGCTGGACGGCCAGCTGAGCCAGCCGGCCGGCGTCCTGGCCGACCGTGGTGAGGTCCCGATGGGACAGCCGGGAGTGCCGGCTGTCGTCGTAGCCGACGACCGAGAGCTGCCCGGGCACGGACACCCCGGCCGGGGCGAGCGTATCGATCAGGCCGGTCGCGCAGTCGTCGTCGTAGGCGACGACCGCGGACGGCAGCGGGTCGCCGGCCAGCAGCGCCTCGGCCGCGCGCGCCCCGTCGGCGGCGGTGTGGCCGCCGGTGACGACCCGGATGTGCGGCCCCAGGCGGTGTCGCAGCATCGCGTCGCGGTAGCCCCGGCGCCGTTCGGTCGGGCCGGCGCCGCGGCCGCCGTCGACGTGGGTGATCTCGCGGTGGCCCAGGCCGACCAGGTGGTCGACGGCCAGCCGCATGCCCTCGTGATCGCCGGTGCGGACCGCGTCGACGCCGGGCAGCCGCAGCCGCCGGCCGACGGTGATCACCGGCAGCCGGGTGCCGAGCTCGGCCAGCCGCGCGGTGGGGGTGGTGGGCCCCAGCATGATCAACGCATCGCACCGGTAGCCGAGCAGCGTCTCGACCGCCCGCCCCTCGTTCCGCCCGGGCGTGATTCCGCTGAGCACCATCTCGTAGTCGGCCTGCTCGGCCGCCGCGTACAGCCCTTCGAGCAGGTCCGCGTGGAACGCGTGCTGCACGTTGAACACCACGCCGAGCAGGCGGGTGGCGCTGCGGGCGAGCAGCCGCGCCCGGGTGTCCGGGCGGTAGCCGATCTCGGCGACGGCGCGCAGCACCCGCTCGCGGGTCTGCTCGCTGGCGCCGGGTGCGCCGCGGACCACGATCGACACGAGCGCCCGCGAGACACCGGCCCGGGCCGCCACGTCCTCGAGCGTCGGCCGACCGTTGCCGCGGGTGCCCTGCTGGCTGGCGACGGCGGCCTCCTCACCGGGTAGCTGGTTGCTGCCGCCAGGATAGTGCCGGGGCGGTGCTAGAGCGCTCTAGGGCTTCTGCCGTGCGTGTCCGCGGAGCTCTTGACAGCCGCGGGCGATGCGTCGATAGTCGTCGAACTAGAGCGCTCTAGTTACATGATGTTCACCACCTCGGAACAGGTGCGGGGGCACCGTTCCGCGGCCGGTCCGCCGCATTCGCCGGTGGTCCGCACTCGGTCCGCAGGCACGCACGGGAGCGCCGATGACGACAGTGAGAGAACGCCGTGGGCTGCACCGGCTGCGGCTGGGCACCGCGCCGGATTCGTGGGGCGTCTGGTTCCCGGACGACCCGGCGCAGCTGCCGTGGGACCGGTTCCTGGACGAGGTGGCGACCGCCGGCTACGAGTGGATCGAGCTCGGCCCGTACGGCTACCTGCCGACCGACCCGGTCCGGCTCGCCGACGAGCTCGCCCGCCGCGGCCTGCGGCTGTCCGGCGGCGCCGTCTTCGCCGGGCTGCACCGCGGCGGCGCGGCGCTCGACGCGGCCGTCGCGGCGTGCCGGCGGGAGGCGCGGCTGCTCACCGCGCTCGGCGCCCGGCACCTCGTCCTGCTGCCCGAGCTCTACACCGATCTGGACGGCAACCGGACCGAATCAGCGGACCTGTCCGCGGCCCAGTGGACAGACCTGCTGACCGGCCTGTCACAGCTCGGACGGCTGCTCGCGGCGGAGTTCGACGTCCGGCTGGTGTTCCATCCGCACGCGGACTCGCATGTGGACACCCAGGACCGGGTGGAGCGGCTGCTGGACGGCACCGACCCGGCCGGCGTCGCGCTGTGCCTGGACACCGGGCACATCAGCTACTGCGGCGGGGACAACCTCGCGCTCATCGAACGGTTCGGTCCGCGGATCGGGTACGTACACCTCAAGCAGGTGGACGCCGGGATCGGCCGTCGGGTGCGGGCGGAGGGACTGGCGTTCGCCGAGGCGGTCCGGCTCGGTGCGATGGTCGAGCCGCCGCTGGGGCTACCGGAGTTCGAGCCGCTGCTGGCCGCCCTGGGGGCGCTCGACGTCGACCTGTTCACCATCGTCGAGCAGGACCTGTACCCGTGCGACCCCGGCGCCCCGCTGCCGATCGCCACCCGGACCCGGGCCTACCTCACCGGCTGCGGCCTGCCCGCCGGAGCGACGCCCGGAGCGACGCGCGGAGCGGTCCGATGAGCCTGCGGGTCGGCGTCATCGGTGCCGGCAACATCGGTGCCGACCACATCCGGCGGCTGGCCACCGAGATCGCCGGCGTCACGGTCAGCGCGGTCAGCGACCTCGCCGCCGGCCGCGCCACCCAGGCCGCCGAGCAGGTCGGTGCCCGGGTCTTCGCCGACAGTGCGGCGCTGATCCGATCGTCCGATGTGGACGCCGTACTGATCGCCTCGCCGGGTGAGACGCACGCCGCGCTGACCCTTGGCTGCCTGGACGCCGGTAAGCCGGTGCTGTGCGAGAAGCCGCTCGCCACGACCGCCGCGGACGGCGAGAAGGTGCTCGCCGCCGAGGCCGCGGGGCGGCAACGGCTGGTCCAGGTCGGCTTCATGCGCCGGTACGACGCCGGTTACCGCCAGGTCAAGGCGGCGCTCGACAGCGGCTCGATCGGCCGCCCGCTGATTGTCCACAACGTCCATCGCAACGCGACAGTGCCAGACTCGTTCCAGACCGAAATGATCATCACCGATTCGATGGTGCACGAGATCGACGTGATCCGCTGGCTGCTCGGCGAGGAGATCGTGGCCGTGCAGGTCCTGGTCGGGCGGAGCAGCCCGCTGGCCGCCGCGCACCTGCGGGACCCGCTGGTCGTGCTGTTCCACACCGCCAGCGGCGTGCTCGCCGACGTCGAGTGCTTCGTCAGCTGCCAGTACGGCTACGACGTCCGCTGCGAGGTGGTGGCGGCGACCGGTGCCGCGGCGCTGGTCAACCCGGTCGCGGCCACGGTGACCCGGGAACAGCAGGCCGCCCAGCCGGTGCCGGCGGACTGGCGAGCCCGCTTCGGCGCCGCGTACCGGACCGAACTGCAGGAATGGGCCGACGGTGTCCGGTCCGATGTGGTCAGCGGGCCGAGCGCCTGGGACGGGTACGCCGCGACCCGGGTCGCCGGCTGCGCGGTCGAGTCGCTGGCCGTCGCGCTGCGGTCCGGACCAGCGGGCGGGACGACGGTGCCGGTGGAACTCGTCGACAAGCCGGCGATCTATGCCTGATCAGCGCCGGACCCACCGGCCAGGCCACCCGGAGGCACCATGAAGATCGCCCTCGACCCGTACATGTTCCGGTCGGTGCCGCTGACCGAGTTGCCCGGCCTCGTCGCCGACCTCGGGTACGAATACCTGGAGCTGTCGCCGCGGCCGGACTTCCTCCCGTTCTTCGACCACCCCCGAGCCGACACGGACACCGTGTCCGGTTTCAGGCGCGCGCTGCGCGCCGCCGGCGTCCAGGTCGCCTCGGTCCTGCCGCTCTACCGCTGGTCCGGCCCGGACGAGGCGGACCGCCAGGCCGCGGTGCGGTACTGGAAGCGGGCGATCGAGATCACCGCCGAACTCGGCTGCCGGGTGATGAACTCCGAGTTCAACGGGCGGCCCGAGGCGGCCGGCCGGAGCGAGGCGCAGTTCTGGCGGTCGATGGAGGAGTTGCTGCCGGTCTTCGACCGGGAGCGGATCGAGCTGCACCTGGAGCCGCATCCGGACGACTTCCTCGAGGACGGGCGGGCGGCCGTCGAGCTGGTGCGCGGGATCAACTCGCCGCTGGTCTCGTTCCTCTACTGCGCGCCGCACACGTTCCACCAGGGCGGCGACATCACCGCGGTGGTCGACTACGCGGGCAGCCTGCTGACCCACGTGCATGTGGCCGACTCCTTCGACCACCGCGCCTCCTCCGGGCTGCGGTACATCGTCAACCCGCCGGGCTCGACCGCCCGGATCCACCAGCACCTGGACATCGGCCAGGGCGAGGTGGACTGGGACGAGTTCTTCGGCACGCTCGGGCGCCGGCGGTTCGACGGAATCATGACCGCCTGCGTCTTCGCCTGGGAGGACCGGGCGGCGGCCTCGAGCACGTACATGCTCACCGAGATCCAGCGCCGCACCGCGTCCTGGGCGCACCTGGCCGGCCGCGCCGGGGACCAGCCAGCCGCCGCGGGCGCCACCCCGGCCGGGCGCCGCACCTGAGCATCAGCTCCGCATCCGGCAACACGCCGCACGTCCACGATCGGCCACCTCGGCCGCACAGCCCTTTCGGGAAAGGTAGGGGTCCGATGACAACATGGTCCCGGAGATCTCGACTCGCGTCTGCCGCCGCGGTGGCGATCGTCGCCCTGGTGGCGCTCACGGCGTGCACCAGCGACTCGAACTCGTCGGGGAACTCCTCGTCCGGCAGCCAGACCGCCGGCAGCGGTGGTCTCGCCGATGGTCTCGGCTCGAGGAACTCCAGCCGCACCGTCACCTTCATCACCTACTACGACCCGTCCAGCGATGCGTTCTGGAACCAGATGCTGTCCGGTGCCAAGGACGCGGCCCAACTCGGTCACCTGAAGCTGAACGCCCAGACCGCGGGCGGAGATGTCACGAAGATGACCGACCTGGTGACGACGGCGATCGCCACCAAGCCCGCTGCCCTGTACGTCCCGTTCAACGACCCGGCGTGGGAGAACGCCGCCTGTGACGCGCAGCAGGCCGGCATCCCGGTGTTCGCCTACAACGTGCCTCCGGCCGCGGCCGCCAAGAGCTGCGTGCTGGCCTTCGTAGGGCAGGACTTCACCGAGGTCGGCGCCCTGGTCGGGCAGCGCCTGCTGGCGGATGTTCCCACCCTCAAGGCCGGCGACAAGATCCTCTGCCCGGCCGAGGAGCCGACCCAGCAGTACGCCATCCAGCGGGGCGGCGGGGTCAACCAGGCGCTGGCGGCCAAGGGGCTCAAGTGCACCTTCCTGCGCACCGGAGGTGAGGACGGCCCGGCGCTGGACGCCCTCACGACCTGGCTGACCGCCAACCCGGACGTGACGGCGATCGTCCCGCTCGGCGGCACTCCGCACCGCAACGCGGTCGCCGCCGAGGACGCGGCGAACGTGAAAGCCCCGATCGTCGGGTTCGACACCTCACCGCAGGTCATCAACGGCATCAAGGCCGGCCGGATCCTGGCCACGGCCGACCAGCAGGGCTACATCCAGGGCTACCAGACCGTCATGCAGAGCGTGCTCTACCTGGACTTCGCGCTGTCCCCTGCGAACATCAACTCCGGCGGCAACGGCCTGATCGACAAGACCAACGTCGGCAACCTCGAGGCCAAGAACCTCAAGGGCGTGCGCTGGTAGCAGGCACGCGGAAGCGTGCGGCGGGCCGGTCATCCGGCGGCCGGCCCGCTCGACGCCAGCGACGCACCACACAAGCACCCACCCGGCGGACCAGCACCGAGCCGACCCCACCCGCCCACCATCAGTCCACCCAGGACTCGACTCCGTCCTCATAGGTTGGTCAGCGGCACGCGAAGCGGCGGTCCGGCATCAGCCCACCGGTGCCGGACGTGAGATCGGATGACACAGGATGACAGAACAACCAAGCCCGAACCGTTCCGGCGAGACCAGCACCGGGACCAGCGGTGCCGTCCTCGAGCTGGACGAACGGACCGCCCGGCGGCGCCTGTCGGACAACCAGCCCACGACCGCCCTGGGCAAGATGCGGCGCAACCTCTTCTACATGCGCGGGCGCGGCGCGGTCGAGATCACCGTGGTGTATGCCCTGATCCTGCTGCTGTTCCTGGCACTGTTCCTGCACAACTCGGACCCGGCGACCGGCTTTCCGTTCTGGACCAGACGGAACTTCTCCGGCACGCTGACTCAGACGATCCCGTTCTACGCGCTGCTGGCGATCGGTGCCGGCATCCTGATGATCGCCGGCGAGTTCGATCTGTCCCTCGGCGCCTCCCTGGGCTTCGCCGGTGTCGTGTTCATCAAGACGCTGAACGCCGGATACGCCTGGCCGCTGGCCGTTCTGGCCGCCGTTGCCAGTTCGGTGGGCATCGCCCTGGTCAACGGTGTCATCGTCGTCGCGACGCAGATCCCGTCCTTCATCGCGACTCTCGGCATGTCGTTCTTCTGGAACGGCGCGGCCCTCTACGTCAACGGCCTCAGCCCGGCCATCATCGCCGAGCCCAACTCCACCATGACCAACCTCATGGCTGGGGACCACGGCTGGTTCCGCTCCCAGCTGATCTGGATGATCGTGATCGGCTTCGTCGCCTGGTGGTTCCTGCACCGCACCAAGTGGGGCAACCACATCTACGCGACCGGCGGCAACGCGGCCGCGGCGAAGGCCGTCTCGATCAAGCCTAATTCCGTGCGGCTGTTGAGCTTCGCGATCCTGGGCCTGATGGTCGGCCTGGCCGCCGCGCTGTTGGTGGCCCGGACGACGACGATGCAGCCGGCCACGACCGACGCCCGCACCCTGTTCGCGATCGCCGCGGCCGTGGTCGGTGGCTGCTCCCTGACCGGCGGTCGCGGAACGCTCTTCGGCATGATCATCGGCGCGGCGCTGATCGGCACCGTGGAGAACGGGTTCATCCTCGGCCGGCTCCCGGGCTTCTACCTGCAACTGTTCCTCGGGGTGACCATCGTCATCGCAGCCACCATCAACAAGGTCATGGAGGGCCGGGCCACATGACGGCGGAAGCGCGGGCCCTCGTGCCGGACGCCACCACCGGCCCGCTGCTGGAACTGCGGGGCATCACCAAGAACTACGGCCCCAACCGGGTCCTGGACAACGTGGATATGTCGGTCGGCAAGGGTGAGGTGGTCGGCCTGCTCGGCGACAACGGCGCCGGGAAATCCACCCTGGTGGGGATCATGTCCGGGGTCGTGCCGATGACAAGCGGGCGCTACCTGTGGCAGGGCGAGGAGCTCACCCGGATCACCCGGCCGGAGACCGAGAAGCGCGGCATGGAGACCATCTTCCAGGACTCCGCGCTGGTTCCCACGATGACCATCACCCGCAACATCTTCATGGGCCGCGAGATCACCAACGCGTTCGGCCTGATGCGGATGAAGCAGATGGACACCATCACCAACGAGATCCTCGACAGCGTCGTGAGTATCGAAGGCATCCAGAGCGCCAGGCAGTTGGTCGGATCGCTGTCCGGCGGCCAGGCGCAGGCGGTGGCCATCGCCCGCGCCGTCCACTTCAAACGCTCGCTGCTCATTCTCGATGAGCCGACCAGCGCGCTCGCGGTGCGGGCCACCGAGGCGCTGTTGAACTACCTGATCCAGCTCAAGGCCGAGGGCGTCAGTTCCGTCCTCGTGACGCACAACCTGCACCAGGCCGTCAAGGTCTGCGACCGGCACATCGTGCTGAATCACGGCAGGAAGATCCTTGATGTCCGTCGGGAACAGACCGATGTCGAGGAACTCACCGCGGCGGTCGTCGAGGGTGCCGAGGGTGTGCGCCGCTACCGGGAGGGCCGGCCGCTGGCCTAGGTTTCCAGCGCGTGGCCAGGTCGACCGCCGGCCACCGCGCCGCGCCGCGCCCGGACAGATCGACTCCCGCTGACCGTCGGGGTACATGTCGTACATTGTCGAGGCGCTCCACCAGCCCGGCCCCGCGGCCCGGCGCCAGCACCGAGGGGTGGTCCCGTTGCCCGACCGCGAGACCCCTGCGTTCACCGACCACGAACGCCCGCTGGCCGAGCGCGTCGGCGACCTCCTCGGCCGGCTGACGATCGAGGAGAAGATCGGGCTGCTGCACCAGCACCAGCCGCCGGTCGACCGGCTCGGCGTCGGCCCGTTCGTCACCGGCACCGAGGCCCTGCACGGGCTGGCCTGGCTCGGCCCGGCCACCGTCTTCCCGCAGGCGGTCGGCCTGGCCAGCACGTGGAACCCCGAACTGGTCGAGTCGGTCGGTGCGGCGGTCGGCGACGAGGTGCGCGCGGTGCACCACAAGGACCCGGGACGCTGCGGGCTGAACGTGTGGGCACCCGTGGTCAACCTGCTGCGGGACCCCCGCTGGGGCCGGAACGAGGAGGGGTACGCCGAGGACGTCCTGCTCACGGTCACGCTGGGCACGGCGTACGCGCGCGGGCTGCGCGGCGACGACCCGCGGTACCTGCGGACGGCGCCGACGCTGAAGCACTTCCTGGCCTACAACAACGAGACCCGCCGGGCCGAGACGTCGAGCCGGATGCCGCCGCGGGTGCTGCACGAGTACGAGCTGCCGGTCTTCCTGGCGCCGCTCGAAGCCGGCGCGGCGGTGGCCGTGATGGCGTCGTACAACCTGGTCAACGGGCGACCGGCGCACCTGAGCCCGCTGATCGGCGACGAGCTGCGGCGGTGCACGGACGACGAGATCCTCGTCGTCAGCGACGCGTTCGCGCCGGGCAACGTCGTCGACATACAGCACTACCACCCGGATCACGTGACCAGCCACGCCGCGCTGCTCAAGGCCGGCCTGGACAGCTTCACCGACAACGATGCCGACGGTGGCCCGACCGTCCGGCGGATCACCGAGGCGCTGCGGCTCGGGCTGATCGACGAGTCCGATGTGGACACAGCCGCGCGGCGGGCGCTCACGATCCGGTTCCGGCTGGGCGAGTTCGACCCACCGGCGGGCAACCCGT
The DNA here is from genome assembly GCA_963714145.1 of uncultured Actinomycetota bacterium. GTDB lineage: Bacteria > Actinomycetota > Actinomycetes > Mycobacteriales > CADCTP01 > JBBWZH01. The sequence goes on from OY970235.1 coordinate 4,385,351, forward strand.
ACGCCGGGCCCGCCGAGGATGTCGTCAACTGCGCGGCACACCGGGCTCTGGCCCGAGAGGCCGCCACGCAGTGCATCGTGCTGCTGAAGAACAGCGACGGCATGCTGCCGCTGGCGGCCGGCGCGACCCGGCGGGTCGCCGTCGTCGGGCCACTGGCCGACACCGTGCACGAAGACTTGTACAGCGGAACCCTGCCGTACGCCGTCACCGCCCGGCGGGGCATCACCGAACGGCTGGGCCCGGCCGCGGACGTCGCGTTCACCGAGGGCCTCGACCGGCTGGCGCTGCGCCTGGCCGGAGGCGGCGGCTACCTGACCGCGAGCGACGCTCCGGACGGCGGGTATCTCCGCACCGCCACCACAGCCGGCACGCCCGGCAGCCAGTTCGACCTCATCGACTGGGGGCACGGGGTCTGCGCGCTGCGCAGCGTGGCCAACCACCGGTTCATCACCGTCGACGACACCGGTGCGCTGATCAACAGCGCCGGCCAGCCGGGCGGCTGGGTGGTGCGGGAGGTATTCAGCCTGGCGGAATCGGCCGGGCAGACGGCGATCCGGCACCTCGCCACCGGCACGTACCTCACCGTGGACGCCGCCGGGCGGTGCCGCACCGAGGCGACCACCGCGCAAGCGGCGACCCGGTTCACCGTCGAGCGGCTCGTCGCCGGCACCGAACAGGCGGCCGCGGCCGCCCGGGACGCGGACGTCGCGATCGTCGTGCTCGGCAACCACCCGCTGATCAACGGCCGGGAGACCGAGGACCGGGTCGACCTGTCCCTGCCGCCCGCGCAGGAGGAACTGCTGCGCGCGGTGCACGCGGCGAACCCCCGCACCGCCGCCGTGCTGACCAGCAGCTACCCGTACGCGGTCGGCTGGGCCGAGGCGAACCTGCCCGCGCTGCTGTGGTCGGCGCACGGGGGCCAGGAGTTCGGGCACGCGCTCGCCGCCGTGCTGTTCGGCGATCGCGCGCCGGTCGGGCGGCTGACCCAGACCTGGTACCGCGCGGTCACCGACCTTCCGGACCTGCTCGACTACGACATCATCGGCAGCGACGCCACGTACCTCTACTACCGCGGCGAGCCGCTGTACCCGTTCGGGCACGGGCTGAGCTACGCCACGTTCGACTACACCGGTCTGCGCCTGTCCGCGGACCGGATGCCCGCGGACGGCCGGATCACGGTCACCGCCGAGGTGCGCAACCGCGGCGAGCGGGACAGCGACGAGGTGGTTCAGCTCTACACCCGGCAGCGGAACTCCCGGGTCAAACAACCGCTGCGGCAGCTGCGCGGGGTCCGCCGGGTGCACGTGCCGGCAGCCGCGGCCCGGACGGTCGAGTTCGAGCTGCCCGCCGCCGACCTGGCCTGCTGGGACGTCGTCGGGGAACGGTACGTCGTCGAGTCGGCCCGGCACGACATCCTGCTCGGTCGCTCGAGCGGCGACATCCGGCTGACCGCGAGCATCCGGGTCGACGGCGAGACCCTGCTGCCGTGGACCGCCGGCCGCCCGCTGCCGGCGGTCGCCGCGGATGCCTACGCCGGCGTGGATTTCGTCGACGCGACGAAGGCGGCCGGCGACGCGGTACTGGCCACGGCGGCCGGTGCCTGGCTCCGGTTCGAGGCAATGTCGCTCGCCGGCGGCACCCGGTGTACGGCCACAATGTCCACTGTGGACGCCGGCCCGGCCCGGGTGACGCTGCGGGCGGACGACCCGCTGGACGGCCCGGTCATCGCCACGCTGGTGGCCGACTGCGCCGGCGACCGGTACGCGTGGACCGCGGCGAGTACGTCCATCCAGCCCGTCACCGGCCCCGTCGACCTCTACGCGGTCCTCGGCGCGCCGGGCGTCTGTCTGCGCGACCTCATTTTCACCGCGGGCTGAGCCCCGGGCCACCGCACCGCCCGGGTGTCCTCGCAGTGGCCCGGCAACCGTTGTCGCGCCCCGTTACCTCCCCGTAGCTCCCTTGACGGTCAGAACGCCCCTCACTAGTCTTCGCTGAGAAAGTATCGGAGCGAATGTCCAGAAACTTTCTGTGCGGCGGGTCCGATAATCGGAATCGAGGGGTGTGAACGTGCTCGAGAGCGGGCGACTGCGCCCGAGTTCCGCAGGGCGCTAGAAACACCTTTCGGGCATGGAGGCATCATGCACACGCCCACGCAAAGAACCGCGACCCGGCTGGCCGCCGTCGGCGGAGCGGTGATCGTCACCGCCGCCGGGGTGACCGCGGCCATCACACCGCCGGCGTCCGCCGCCACGACGACGGCCTCGGTCTCGATCGACGCCCGCCTGACGCTCAGCTCCTGGCCCACCACCGGCGTCGGCATGAACACCGCGGTGTGGGACGCCCGGATGAACGATCCGGCCTCGGTCACCCTGCTCCGCAACGCCGGTGTGAAGGCCGTCCGCTACCCCGGCGGCGGCTACGCCGACGGCTACCACTGGCAGACGCACACGGTCGAGGGCGGCGGGTTTGTCGCGGCCAACACCGACTTCGACAAGTACGTCGCCACCGTGCACGCCGCCGGCGCGCAGCCGATCGTCGCGGCGAACTACGGCTCGGGCACGCCGCAGGAAGCGGCCGAGTGGGTGCGGTACGCCAACATCACCAAGGGCTACGGCATCAAGTACTGGGAGATCGGCAACGAACTCTACGGCAACGGCCAGTACGGAGCCACCTGGGAGACCGACCACCACGCCAGCAAGAGCCCGACCACGTACGCCACGAACCTGCTGGACTACATCACCGCGATGAAGGCGGTGGACCCCAGTATCAAGATCGGGGCGGTGCTCACGACGCCGAACAACTGGCCCGACGGCGTCATCGGTCCCGGCGACACGATGGACTGGAACCACAGCGTCCTGTCCGTCGCCGGCCGCAGGATCGACTTCGTGATCGTGCACCACTACCCGTTCAGCACCAGCGAGGCCGAGGTGCTGACCAAGCCGCAGTCCGAGGTCCCGGCGATGACCAGCACGCTGCGCTCGCTGATCAACCAGTTCGGCGGCCCGAACGCGGCCAACATCGGCATCGCGGTCACCGAGGCGAGCTCGCAGTTCGCCCTCAACACCGCGCCGACCGGCCTGTACGCCCCGGACGTCTACCTGACCTGGCTGGAGAACGGCGCGTTCACCCTCGACTGGTGGAACTTCCGCAACGGCACCGACTGCAGCAGGGTCACCACGATCCAGGGCGCGACGGACTACGCCGACGGCAGCATCGTCTCCACCGGGGCGTCCTGTGAGCCGCCGGCCGACACGCCGTTCCCGGTGTACTACGGCATCCAGATGATGACCAGACTCGGCGGGCCGGGCGACGCGCTGATCCCGGCGACCGCCTCCACCCCGCTGCTGTCCGCCCACGCGGTCAAGCACGGCAACGGCGACGTCGCGGTCATGCTGATCAACAAGGACCCGGACAACGCCGTCACGGTCGGCCTCTCCTACCGCGGGTTCAACCCGTCGACCGCGACGCCGACCGTCGACTCGTACCTGAAGAACGCCTCGTCGATCGGCTCGACCGCGGCGGGCACCGCGACGACGCAGACCGTTCCGGCCTACTCCATCGCCGTCGTCCACCTGCGTCCCGGTGGCACCACCCCGACGGAGACCCCGACCGCGACGCCCAGCCCGACCGGGGGGACCGGGACCTGCCGGGTCCGGTACACGAAGAGCGAGTGGCAGGGCGGGCTGGTCGCGGACGTGACGATCAGCAACACCGGCAGCAGCGCGGTCAACGGCTGGCGGCTGGGCTTCACGTTCCCCGGTGACACCAGGGTGACCAACGCCTGGAACGCGACCGCGACGCAGACCGGCGGCACGGTCACCGCAACCAACATGTCCTACAACGCCACGATCCCGGCCGGCGGATCGCAGTCCTTCGGCTTCCAGGGCACCTGGACCAGCAACGACGCCAACCCGACCAGCTTCACGCTGAACGGGGCCACCTGCGTCAGCGGCTGACCCGCCGGGTCCACGCCGCCGCCGGTGGTACCCCCTGTCGCCGTCGTGGGTACCACCGGCGGTCCACCCGGCCGGGCCCGACACACGACCCATCCCGACCGCCCACGCACCGAAGGTGGCCCGTCCATGACAGCGGAACCCAGCCCGGTGACAGCGCACCCCATCTCCCGCCGCAGCCTGCTCGCCGCCGCGGCCGTCGCCGGTGTCGCCGTCAGCACCGGTGGCCCGCGGCGGGTCGCTCGACGATCCCGACGTCACTTTCGTCGGCCGCCGGCAGCAGCACCTGTCCTGCCGCGTGCGGGCGCTGGTCGACCCCGCCCAGGGCCGCGGCGGCCTCGCCGTGCGCCTTGACGAACGACACCACTACGAGGTCGAGGTCGGCGACGGCGAGGTGCGCGTCGTGGCACGGACCGGCCCGCTGCGGCCGACGGTGGCCGCCCGGCCGGTGCCGGCAGGGCGGGTCCGGCTGCGCATCGACGTACTCGCCTCACCACCCGGCGACTTCCATCCGTGCCGCGGGCCGGACCTGGTACGCCTCGGCGTCGAGGAGGCCGGCGGCGCCTTCACCCCGCTGGCCGAACTGGACGGCCGGTACCTGTCGACGGAGGTCGCCGGCGGCTTCACCGGGCGGGTGATCGGGATGTACGCCGCCGCCGGGACGGTCGACGTCGGCTGGTTCGACTACGAGCCCGCCGACGGAGACGCCGCGCCACGGTAAGCCGGACCGCGCGGGCTGGTTCGACCACGAGCCCGGCGACGGGGACGCCGCGCCACGGTGAGCCGGGCCGGGCAGGCTAGTCTTGGGCCCGGACGGCCCCGGGGTGGCCCGCCGCCCGACCGCCGGCGGGTTCCGACGTCATAGCCGGGCCGCGGCGATGGAGAGGGGGCCGGGTTGTCGCAGGCCGTGTCGGGTGCGCCGGACGGGGATCGGCTGCCAGGCAATGCGACCAGGCCGGTGACGATCTCCTACATCGCCGAGTCCGCCGGGGTGTCGGTCCCGACCGTGTCGAAGGTCATCAACGGCCGTTCGGGGGTGGCCGCGGAGACCCGGGCCCGGGTCGAAGCGCTGATCAAACAGCACGGGTACCGCCGGGGAGATCTGGCCAGCCGCAGCAACATGATGGAGCTCGTCTTCGACGAGCTGGAGGACATGTGGGGCGCTGAGATCATCCGCGGGGTGACGCAGACCGCCCGCGCCCACGGCGTAGGGGTCATGCTCACCGAGTTCGGCCCGCAACCCGCCGCGAACCGCTACCGGATCGACGACACGCTGTCCCGCCGGCCGGCCTGCGTCGTGACGGTGGCCCAACTGTCGGACGAGCAACGTGAACAGCTGCGTGCCAAAGGCATCCCCTTCGTGGTCTTCGATCCCACCATCGAACTGCCGGACGGCGTCCCGTTCGTGGGCGCGACGAACTGGACCGGTGGCCGGTCCGCCACCCGCCACCTGATCGGGCTGGGACACCGCCGTATCGGCGTGGTCACCGGGCCGGACCTGGTCCTCTGCTTCCGGGCCCGGCTGGACGGCTACCGGGCCGCGCTGGACGCAGCCGGGCTGCCGGTCGACGCCGACCTCATCGTGCGCACCGATGTCGACCAGGCGGCCGGCCGCGCGGCCGCCCTCGACCTGCTGCGCCGCCCGGACCGCCCCACCGCCATCTTCACCGGCAACGACCTGCAGGCGCTCGGCGTCTACCAGGCGGCACGGGCGCTGGGCCTGCGGATCCCGGCGGACCTGAGCGTGGTCGGCTTCGACGACCTGCCGGTCGCCGCGCTGATCGATCCGCCGCTGACCACCGTGCACCAGCCGCTCACCGAGATGGCGGCCGCCGCCACCGAACTGGCGCTCGCCCTGGGCCGCGGCGAGCAGACGTCCCAACTCGGCCTGGAGCTGGCCACGACGCTGATCGTCCGGGAGAGCACGGCTCCACCCCCGGGCTGACTCGCCGGCAGCGGCCTGGCGCGGGGCGCGGGTCGGTCGGGTGCGCGCCGCTGGCGACGCGGCCGGTGCCGCCGGCCGGAGCACCTCAGGTCGACCGTCTGGTAGCCGATGGTCGGGCGGGAGCTCGTAGTCCGCGTCCGCGCCGGGGGCGGCCAGATCCGGGGGGTCGGGTGCCGGTCCGTTGGGCGGTTGTGCGCCGTGTCGCGTTCCAGTGGTTCGAGGCACTGACGGCGGTACCGGTGCTGGTTGCGCTGTGGTGGTTCGACCTGGCCGGCCCGCTGCCGCTGTGGGTGGTGTTCGTGCTGGTGATGGCGATCGAGGCGCTCATGCAGCCCGGGGTCCAGCGTTGGCTGGCCGGTGGAGACCTGCGGCGCCGGCCGGCGCTGCGGTTGGCGCTGCACCTCCTCCCCCTCGCCATCCTGAGCTACGCGCTCGGCTGGGGCCCGGTGCTCGGAGTCGGGCCGGTGCTGATAGCGCTGGCGCACATGGAACTCTCCGGCACCGTGATCTGGCGCCGGGCGGTGGTCCTGTCGCTGCTGACCATGGCCGCCGGGCAGGCCGCGATCGCCGCCGGATGGGTGTACTCCTACCTGCCGGCAGCCTACGCGCAGGCGATCGGCCTGCTCGGCGCGCTCACCACGGCGTTCACCATCCGCCTGCTGGGCCTGGCCGGCGAGCGGCGGGAGCAGGCGGAGGCCGCGGTGCGCCGCAGCGAGGAACGGTTCCGCGAGCTGGTGCAGGACTCGCACGACGTGGTCGCGGTCTGCGACCCGGACGGGCAGATCACCTACGTCAGCCCGGCCGCGTACCACGTCACCGGGTTCCGCGCCGAGGAGATGGTCGGCACCCGGTACGACGCGTGGCTGCCTCCCGATGATGTCGCGGCCGCGGACGACCTGCTTGCCCGCTCGCTGTCGGACCCGGACCGGCAGCACACCGCGGAGCTGCGCCTGCGGCGACCGGACGGGGGTTCGCGCTGGGTCGAGGTGACCATCCGCAACCTGCTGGGCAACCCGGCCGTCGAGGGTCTGGTCGCGGTCTACCGGGACATCACCGAGCGGCGGACGATCCAGGACCGGCTGGCCTACGACGCCAGCCACGACGCGCTCACCGGCCTGGTGAACCGGGCCGAGTTCCTGCGCGAGCTGGCCCTGGCCACGGCCGGCGGCGGCCGGGGCACCGCCGTGCTGTTCGTCGACCTGGACGGCCTCAAGCAGGTCAACGACACCCTCGGGCACGAGGCCGGCGACGCGCTCATCGCGGCGGCGGCGGCCATGCAGCACCGCGGCGTGCTCGGCGCCGACGTCGTCGGCCGGCTGGGCGGGGACGAGTTCGGCGTGCTGCTGAGCGGCATCGGGCAGCCGGAGCACGCGGTGGCCGTGGCCCGGCGGATCCACACCGAGATGGACCACCCGGTCACGATCGCCGGGCAGCAGGTGCTGGTGCGGGCGAGCATCGGCGTCGCGACCGGGCCGGGTGCCGGTGCCGACCTGCTGCACCGTGCCGACGTCGCGATGTACGCGGCGAAGCGCCACGGCACGCACGGGATCCAGGTTTACGTCGAGGGCCTCGCCGACCCGGCGCGGCCGACCGCGACGCTGGAGGAGGACCTGCGCCGTGCGCTGCGCGGCGACCAGCTCAGGCTGCACTACCAGCCGCTGGTGTCACTGGACAGCGGCGAGATCACCGGCCTGGAGGCGCTGGTCCGGTGGGCGCACCCGGTCCGCGGCCTGCTCGGCCCGCAGGCGTTCATCCCCCTGGCCGAGCAGACCGGGATCATCGACGAACTCGGCCAATGGGTGCTGGACCAGGCCTGCAGCCAGGTCCGCGGCTGGCAGCGCCGGACCCCGGCCGGCCGTCGGCTGGCACTGTGCGTGAACATCTCCCCGCGCCAACTGGACCGCGCCGACCTCGCCGGCCAGGTCGCGGCGATCCTGGACCGGACCGGCTTCGACCCGACCGACCTGACCCTCGAGGTCACCGAAGACGCGCTGATCGACGAGTCGACGGCCCTCCCCGGACTACACGAGCTCAGCGCATTGGGCATCCGGATCGCCCTGGACGACTTCGGCACCGGGTACTCCTCGCTGCGCTACCTGACCCAACTCCCGGTGAACACCCTCAAGATCGACCGCTGCTTCATCGCCGAGCTGAACGGGACGCACACCCGGTCCGCCGTCGTCGAGGCGGTGCTCCGCCTCGCCCACGCCCTCGACCTGGACACCGTCGCCGAGGGCATCGAGACCGCCGACCAGGCCGCCGAACTCACCCTGCTGGGCTGCCGCACCGGGCAGGGATTCCACTTCGCGAGACCGCTGCCGCCGGACGACCTCGACGCCATCCTCGACCGGGCCGCACCCGGCTGGCCGGTCCTGCCGGCCGACCGGCTCACGGCTGGCCCGACGACCCACCCGCGGCCCGCGGTAGCGGCCATCGAACCAGCCTGACCCGGCCCAGGCCGAGGCACACCCGGCCCGGGCCGAGGCACACCCGGCCCGGACCGAGCGCTCAGCTACGGCACGGAGGAGAACTCGGAGGTGCCGGCGCCGACCCGGTACACGTCGTAGCCGCCGGCGCGGCGCAGGAACGTGCTGCCCGGTGTGAGTGGCGTCGTCGTCCCGGTCGTGGCCGAAGCCAGCGGCACCCACACCTCGCCGCCGGTACCGGTGGGCGCGACGACCTGCAGGTGGAATTGCCGCGTGCTGTCCTGGGCCCACTTGACGGTGAGCGGGCCGCGGGCCGTGCGGACCTGCCCCTGCGCCCAGGCCAGGTTGCCCGGCTGGGGCTGTACCTGCCAGGCCAGGTAGCCGGCGTCGACCGGCTTCGCACCCAGCACCGACTCGGTGAGCAGCTGCGTCGGGCCGGCTCCCCAGGCGTGGGCGAGGCTGTCGAAGCCGCGGCTGGGCAGCCCGCTGGCGCCGACGAACTCCCAGAACGTGCCGGTGTAGAAGCCGCTGTTCGGATCGACCTGGACGCCCCACAGCCGCCGCATCAGGTCCAGCGCGCCGGCCGTGTCGCCGCTGGCGAAGCGCGCCATCGCCTCCCAGGTGTTGTTCAGCGGCTCGATCGTGTGCCCGCCCGGGTCGGCCATGCTCGGGGCCGGTTGGGAGATCTGGCTGCCGTGCGGCTGCCACCGGTCCCTGAAGTAGGTCAGGATGGCCTGCACCTGGTCGGCCGGGGCGACACCGAGGCGGATCGCGTTGACGTTCGCGTCCAGCGGGAAGACGTTCGGCCGGGTCGTCGGTGTGCATGTACCGGCCGGCGCTCGCGTTCCACAGCCGCGAGTTGATGGCGTTCTTCAGCGCGGTGGCCTTGGCCGTGTACTCGGCGACCCGCGCCGGGGTGCCGACCCTGCCCTCCAGCCAGATCATCTCCTGCAGCAGTTCGTAGTAGGCGAGGTTGTACTCGGTGACCGCGTCGTTCTGCCGGGTCTGCCAGTAGTCGGGGTCGTTGGTCACGACCAGACCGTTCGAGTTCAGCCGGGTGGCGTGGAACGCCGCCGCGGCCTCGAGCTTCGGGCGCAGCGCGGTGATGAAGGCGGTGTCCCCGGTGTAGCGGTAGTACTGGACCGCGATGATGGCCGAGTACGCCGAGTACGTCACCGCGTAGTCGAACGCGCCGCAGCCGCGGAACCCGACCGCGCTCGTCAACCGGCCGCTGGCCGCCTGCAGGTTCATGATGCTGGTGATGGAGCCCGTCACGTACGGCACCGCGTTCGTCCCGATGGACAGCAGCGCGACCGGGTCCGTGATCATGAGGTCGCCGGACCAGATGGCGCGGTCGCGCTTGGCGCCGTCGAAGATGACCGGCACCGTGAAGCAGGACGCGACCCCGGCCGGCACCATGTCCATCTGGGCGGTGTAGGCGCCGGCGAACCACATCCGGTTCAACTGGTCGTCGCTGGAGACGAAGTAGCCCTGGTACCTGTCCGGGGTGGCGCGGAAGGCCTTGAAGTTCACCCCGGCGGCGGTCAGCGTGACCGTGCCGGCGGTCCGCAGCTCGATCGCCGCGAACCGGAAGCCGCCGCGCAGCCCGCCGGTGTACGTGCGCGGGCCGGTGACGGCGAAGCTGATCTGCGCGCCGCTGTCGTTGGTGTAGGCGCCGGCCCCGGTGGTGAGGAACGTCAGCGCCTCACTGGTCGACACGCGCACGGTCGCGGCCGACGGGTTCGCGGCCGACACGGTGACGTACGGCGTTCCCCCGACCTCCGTGCCGAAATCGAGCACCGCGACGGCCGGCGACCCACCGGCGGGCACGGTGAGGACCGTCGAACCGGTGCTCTGACCGGTCAGCGCACCCGGGTTGGTCACCGAACCCTGCGTCCGGACGATGCCCACCGGCCGCACGTCGTCGCTGGCCGGGGCCGGCACGAGGCGCTGCCAGTTCGGGTTGTCCGGCCAGATCGGCAGCGCCGCGTGCGCGGCCACCGGGTGCACCACCGAGGCGATGGCGAGCACCGCGGTCGCCACCACGGCCGGCGCCGCTCTGCCCACCGTCCGCCGCGCGCCGCGTCCGCGCATCCCACTGCTGAGCCGCATGAGGATCCCTCCACTCGGCTGGTTGCCTGACGGCCGCCGGCCATTGCCGGCGGCCGAAGCCCACCGCGCGGCGGGTAGCCGCTGGGCGGGCGGTTGTGCCGGTCAGCCGGTGACGCGGAAGGTGTAGCTTCCGGCGTCGGCCTGGTAGGTCGCCGCGGCGGCGGTCCGGTGGATCAGGCGGGCCGGGCCGGTGGTGTGGATGGTGTCGGCCGCGGATGCCGGCACCCGAACGGTCGCGGTCGTCCCGACCGGGATGGTCACGTCCAGCCGGAACCCGCCGCCGGCGTCCTTCCGCCACTGGCTGGTCACCGGCCCGTACGGCGTGGTGTAGCTGCCCCGGGCCTGGGTCAGGTCGCCCACGGTGGCCGGCGCGATCTCCAGCCGCTGGTAGCCGATGGAGCCGGGGGCCGGCCGGATGCCGGCGACGCCGCTGATCAGCCAGGCGTCGACCTGGCCGAGGAAGTGGTGGTTCTGCGAGCCGCCGCCGCTGAACGACTCGGCCAGCGCGGTCCGTCCACTTGCGACGAAGTAGCCGTAGCCGGGTGCGGTCGGGTTGACGACCATGTCGTAGAGCACGTCGTCGCGGCCACCGGCCTGCAGCGCGCGGAACAGCGGGCCGAGCGCGACCGACCCGGTGGTGATGTGGTTGCCGGCGCCGCGCACCGAGGCGACCAGCCGGTCCAGCACAGCGGCGCGGTCGGCGGCCGGGACCAGCCCGGCGTCCAGAGCCATCGCGTTGGATGCCTCGCTGTCGCTGCCGTAGAAGACGCCGGCCGCGTCGGTGTGCCGGAACCGGGTGGTGAACTCGGCGCCGAGCTGCCCGGCCAGGGCGGTGTACTTCGCCTGGTCGGCGGTCCTGCCGAGAACCCGGGCGATGTTGGCCATGTCGGTGGCGGCGGTGTAGTGGCCGGCGACGACCGGCAGCTGCAGCGGCGTGGTGTTGTCGAAGGCCGACCAGTCGCCGAGGCCGGGGATGTCACCGTTGTTGGCGGCCTTGGTCGCGGTCTCGTAGTCCAGCCAGGCGACCATGTTGCCGTAGTAGGCGGCCATCGTCCGGGTGTCGCCGTAGGTCTGGTAGAGCTTCCAGGGGATGCGGATGATCGCGCCGCCCCAGTTCACCTCGTCCAGGAACTCGATGGTGCCCTGCGGGAACTGCAGCTTCACCGGCAGCACCCGGTGGAACTCCGGTGCGATGTTGGCGATCAGCCCGGGCGACTCGTCGCCGGGCTGCCGTTGCGCGGTCGCCATGTTGCGCACCAGCTGCGGCTCGTACGCGGACATGTCGTAGTCGGTCAGCAGCGCGTCGATGTTGTGCAGGTTGTCGCCGGTGTACGGGCCCTTCTCCCGGTCCGGGCAGTCGGTGAGGGCGGACATCATGTTGCTCTGCATGGACCGCAGCGTGATCGCGTGGATCTCGTTGAGCAGCCGGCTGGACGAGTCGAAGCTGCTGGCCCGCGGGTTGGCCGCGTGGATCACCTGCATGGTCACGGTGTCCGGCGCCGGCGCCGCCGGCAGGCCGTCGACCCGCAGGTAGCGGAACCCGCTGTAGGTGAACCGCGGGTGCCAGGTCTCGACGCCGTGGCCTTTGAGCGTGTAGCGGTAGGCGATCTGGTTGCCCGCGGACGCCCCGGTGCTGCGCACGTCCAGCGTGCCGTCCGCGGCGAGCGCCTCGGCCGGGAGCATCGTGACCGTGCGGCCGGCCGGGCCGGACACCCGCAGCGCCGGCCATCCCGACCGGTTCGCGCCGAAGTCGACGATGTAGGAGCCGGTGCCGGTCGGGGTGATCCGCACCGGCCGGACGGTCCCGGCCACCGTGACCGGCGGTCGCGGGTCGGCGCGCAGCGGGGTGTCCGCCCGCGGCGTGGTCGTCGCGGACAGGGCGACCGGCGACGCGCCCTGCCAGCCCGGCCCGGACAGGTCGGCGCGCGGCCCGGGTGCGGTCGCCGACCGCCGGGCGTCGTACTCCTCACCGCTCCACCAGGAGGAGAACGTGGTGGGGCCGAGCGCGGTCCGCCACGAGGCGTCGGTGCCGATGCGCTCCCGCCGGCCGTCGGTGTAGGTGATCTCCAGCTGGGCGATCGCCTTCGGCTCGCCGTAGACGACGTACTGCTCCAGCTGGGCACCGAAGAAGTACCGGCCCGGCGTCTTCACCCGCTGGTACGGCCCGCTGCCGGTCTCGATGCCGAGCACGTTGCGGCCGGCCCGCAACTGCCGGGTCAGGTCATAGGTGCGGTAGTCCACCTCGGCGGAGTACGTGGTCTGACCGGGCTCCAGCACGGCGTCGCCGACCGGGCGCCCGTTGACCGTGGCGGTGTACATGCCGAGCCCGGTCATGTACAGCCGGGCCCTGGCGACCGCGCCGCCGACCCGGAACGCCCGCCCGAACACCGGCAGCGGCGTCTCGGACCCGTCCGGCCGGGTGTAGTCGTACCCGCCGTTCTCGATCCAGCGCGCGGACCAGTCGGACCGGGCGAGCAGGCCCATCTCCCAGCTGGCCGGCGCGCTCCACGCCGACACCCGGCCGGTGCCGCTCCAGACCCGGACCTGCCACACCACCGCCTGCCGGGACCGCAGCGCCGCGCCGGCGAACGGGATGTTCGTCGAGCGGGCGGAGGCCACCCGACCGGAGTCCCAGATGTCGGGACGGCCGCGGCGCAGCGCCGCCGCCGTACTCGCCGCCCGGATCTGGTACGCCGACTGCCCGGCCACCGCCCGCCCGTCGAGCTTCCACTCGAGCAGCGGCGCGGGCGCGTCGATCCCGATCGGGTCGACCAGGTGCTCGGTGCGCAGGTCCGTCACCCGCGACGGGGCCGCCGCGGGCGGGTTCGCCAGCGCGGCCCCGGCGCCGGCTCCGGAGGCCACCAGCAGGGCGGCGGTGGCGACCACGACGAGTCGACGGATCATGAGGAACCTCCGGTCGTCCGGATGTGAGCTGCTGCTGGTGGTCACCGTCACCCGCGGCGGCGCGGCCACGGGTGACGGTGACGTCGTGGGGATGCCGGGGCGCCAGCGCCGGGTCTCCACGCGGCGGGCAGTGGAGACCAGGCGCTGGCGGGTCAGCCGCCGGCCGCGATGACGCTGTAGCGGCCGCCCGGGACCGTGAGGTGCACCTGGCCGTCGTCGAAGCGGCCCTGGAAGGCGGTGCACCTGCCGCGGTGGCAGGCGATGCGGCCGTTGACGATGACGACGGACCTCCGGGTGGCGGGGATGGTGATGGTGCCGCTGGTGCCGGCGGGTGTCTCGGCACTCAGCGCGAATGCCGGCCCGGTCGACAGCCACCGCACCGCGATATCGCCGTACCTGGTCGGCACGGCGCCCTGGGCCCAGGCGAGGTTGCCGGCGTGCGGGTTGATGCTCCAGGTCGCGTAGCCCGGGTCGACCGGCGTGACGCCGAGGACCTGCTCGGTGAGCTGCACGGTCGGGGACGCGGCCCAGCCGTGCGCGAGGCTGGCGGTCGCGCGGTTGACGCCGCCGGTGTTGTTCTTGAACTCCCAGAGCCCACCGGTGTAGAGCGGGTTGTTCTTGTCGACCATCGGCCCCCAGGTGCGGCGCATCAGGTCGACGGCGCCGGCGGTGTCACCGACGGCGAACCGCCCCGCGGTCTCCATGCCGTTGCCGAACGGCTCGATGGTGTGCCCGGTGGGGTCCTGCAGGCCGGGGCCGATGATCGCGCCGAACGGTGTCCACAGTGTCTTCAGGGCGGTCAGCACGCTGCCGCGGCGGTCGGCCGGGACGATGCCGTACCGCAGGGCCTCCGCGTTGGCGTCCTCGACGAGGACGTCGAGGTGGTCGCTGCTCTGGCCGTACGCGCCCAGCGCCGGGTTCCAGAGCCGGGCGTTGATCGCGGTCCTGATCGCCTCGGCGGTGCGGTCATCGGCGTCGGCGGTGGCGGCGGAGCCGACCTTCCGCTCCACCCAGGCCATTTCCCGGAGCAGGACGTAGTAGTCGATGCTGTACTTGGTGACCTCGCCGGTCTGGGTCGCCTGCCAGTAGTCCCGGTCGTTGGAGACGACCAGGCTGTTGGCGTCGAGGAAGCCGGCGTTGTAGGCCAACTCGGTGCGCAGCGCGGGCAGCACGCTGGTCAGGTAGGCCGCGTCGCCGGTGTAGCGGTAGTAGGCGATGACCCCGCGCACGCCGCAGCCGGAGTAGTTGTTCGAGTAGAACAGCGGGGAGCCGGCCGGGTTGGTGCCCTTGCGGAAGTCGGGTGAGCCGGGCAGCGCCCCGTCCGCCCGCTGGGTGGACAGCAGCACGTCCAGCGAGGACTTCACGTACGCGGCGCCCACGTCGCCGAGCGTGCTGATCGCGGTCGGCGCCTGCACCAGCACGTCGCAGGTCCAGATGCTGCGGTCGCGCTTGGCGCCGTCGTAGATGCGCAGATCGGGCAGGCCGTTCAGGCCGGCCGGCTTCAGGTTGAGCTGCAGCGTGTAGGCGCCCGAGTACCACATCCGGTTCAGTTGCTGGTCGCTGGACAGGAACCAGCCCCGGTAGTCGGCCGGAGTGGCCCGCAGCGCCTGGAACTCGACCCGGACCGCGGACAGCGACACGGTGCCCGGCGAGGACAGGGTGAGCAGCACGAACCGGAACCCGCCGTGGAAGGTGCCGGATAGCCGGCCGGCGGCGGCGGGTAGCAGGGTGTCGATGCCGCCGACGCCGGCCAGCCCGCGGGACTCGTCCGAGCTCGGCGCGCCCGGCGACGTCGACACGGCCGCTCCGGCCGGCAGGTCCGCCGACAGCGCGGGGCTGACCGAGACCGTCCGGGCCGTGGCGTCGAACCCGACGATCGTCCGGGTCTCGGTGCCGAGCGTGATCGTGTTGCCGACCTCGAGGTTCGCCGTGGCCGCGACGGTGACCTGGGTCGCGCCGGCGGCCGCTGCCGCCGCCACGGTGGTCGCCGCCGGCCGCCGCAGGAACTGCCGCGCCTCGCCGGTGACCAGGGTGAGCGTGGCTGCCCCGCCGACCGCGGTGACGTCGAGGAACGGCGTGCCGGCGACGTCCTTGCCGAAGTCGAGCAGGACCGACGCGGGCGTACCGCCGGCGACGGTCGTCAGGGTTGTCGCACGGCCCCTACCTGTCACGACGGTGCGCAGATGCGACACGTCGCCGCGGCTCTCGGCATCGACCGGGGCGACCTGCGGCGACGGCGGGCCGAGGACGTAGGAGCGCCAGTCCACAGTGGACGCGGTCGCGCCTGGGCTGGCGGCCGCTACCGAGCCGAGCGTAGCGAGCAGGACGGCGGTTACGGCAACGAGACGTCTCAACACGACTCACTCTCCTTCGAGCGGCTGTCGGTCAACTTCCGGGCCGGGCGGCGGGGGCGCGGCCATCGCCCCCGCCGCCGGACATTCAGCGGTCAGGCGCCGGCCTTGTAGTCGGTGTCCATCGCCGCCAGCACCTTGTCCGAAGTGGACTGCTTGCTGAAGATCTCCTGGAGGCCGCTGAGCATGGTCTGCTGCACCTTGGCGTTCGGCCACAGCTGGTCCATGAACGGCACGGTGCGGTTGCTGTTGATGAAGGTCGCGACGTCGGTCAGCGACGGGTCGAGGGTGAACCCGGTGTCCGGCAGGGACGGCACGCTGCCCTGCTTCTTGACGAACAGGTTCATGCCGGCCGGCGACATCACGAAGTCGACGAACTTCAGCGCCAGCTCCTTGTTCTTCGCCTTGGCGTTGACCCCGTAGCCGGCGCCGGCCGCGCGCGGGCATCAGGACCTGGGCCGGGTCGTCGTTGGCCGGCAGCGGCTTGAGGGTGAACGTGCCGGCCGGGTTCTTCCCCTTCAGCAGTGCCACCACCCAGTTGCCCTGCACGATGCCGAGCGTCTTGCCGGTGGCGGCCAGCGTCCTGGCTGGCCTCGTAGCTGGTGCCGAGCGGCGTTCTTCTGGAAGCAGCCGGTCTGGTCCATCTCCTGGTATTGCCAGCGCGGTCGTCCACGGCGAGCTGGCGAAGGTGGCCTGGCCGGCCTGCATCTTCTTGTCGAAGTCGCGGTCGGAGCCGTACACGAGGGTGGCGACGAGCGCGTACAGGACCAGCTGGGTGACCCAGTTGTCCTGGATCCCCAGCGCGAACGCGGGGGTGCCCTTGGCGGCGGCGGCCCGGCAGAAGGCCAGCAGCTCGGTCCAGGTCCCCGGCGGGGTGAGCCCGGCCTTGCTGCAGCGCCTGCTGGTTGTAGACCGCGCCGATCGCGTTGAGCCCGAAGATCGCGTTGTAGGTCTTTCCTTCGTACTGGGCGACGGTCTTGACCGTCGGCGGCAGCTTCGATGCCCACGGCTGGTCGGAGAGGTCGAGCAGGTAGCCGGGCTTGGCCAGCACGTAGGTGGCGCCCGGGTTGCCGTTGCCCGGCCAGACCGACATCACGTCCGGTGCGGTGCCCGACGCGAGCTGGGTCCGGATCTGCTGCTGGTACTGGTCCGCGCCGCTGGTCGTGTAGTGCACCTTGACGCCGGGGTTGGCCGCCTCGAACGCCTTGACGACATCCTCGATGGAGCCCTGGTCGACCGACGCGAGGGTCAGCGTGCCGCCGCCGCTGTTGTTGTTGCCGCTGGCGGCATTCGTGCCGCCGCTACAGGCCGCCAGCAGGCCGGCTGCGGTCACCAGGGCCAGCAGGCCCGGCAGGGTGGGCTTCTTCATGGTGTCTCCCGGCAGGAAGGGGCACTGGTGCCAGCTGGTTGGTGGATTCGCCGTCGGCCGGGGCACCGGCCGGGGCGCTGAGGGTGTAGCTGCCGGACGTGAGCCGCAGGGTCACGCCGGCCGGCGACGGCTCGACCGCGAGGACGCCGGGCCGGTCCGCCGGCTGGTGCGTCCCCCTCGCGCACACCGTCCGGATCGGACGTCGGGAGTCTCGACGACGGCGGTGCAGCCCGGCGGCACGGTCGCGGTCACCGTGATCCGGCCGCCGGCGAGCGACCATCCACATGCGACGCGTGCCGCGTGCGGTCTGCTGCGTCGGCCCGGGCCCAGCGCAGCCGGCCGCCGGGGAGTGGGCGCAGCAGCAGCTCCCGGTACGCCACCGACCCGGGCGCCTGGTCGATGCCGGCGACCCGGCCGAAGAGCCAGTCACCGACGCTGCCGAGGCTGTAGTGGTTGAACGAGTTCATCGCGGCGGACTGGAACCCGCCGTGCTCGGTCCAGCCGTCCCAGCGTTCCCAGATCGTCGTCGCGCCGTGCCGGATCGTGTATCCCCAGGACGGGAACTCCTCCTGGTGCAGCAGCGCGTAGGCCAGGTCGGGCCGGCCGTGGTCGGCCAGCACCGGGCAGAGCAACGCCGACGCCCACGAACCCGGTCGACAGCCGGTTGCCCCGACTTCTCGATGTCGGCGACCAGGTGCCGGACCGCGGCCGGCACCAGCCGCGGTGGCAGCAGCCCGAACGCCAGCGCGAGCAGGTAGCCGGTCTGGGTGCCGCCTTCGACGGTGCCGTCGGCGGCGACGTAGGAGTCGATGAACGCGGCCCGGATCGCCGCGTGCAGGGCCCGGTGCCGCGCCGCCTCGGCGGGCCGGTCCAGCACCTCGGCGGCCTCGGCCACGAGCTGCGCGCTGCGGGCGAAGTACGCGGTCGACAGCACGTCCCGCGGGGTGCTGGCGTCGACCTGCAGCCAGTCGCCGTAGGAGTTTCCGGTGCGGTGCCGCCAGCGCAGGTCCGGGTTGTGCCGGCGGATGTGCTCGACCCAGGCGACCATCGCGTCGAACGACCGCCGCAGCACCTCCCGGTCCCCGTACGTCCGCCAGAGGTGCCAGGGGATGATCACTCCGGCGTCGCCCCAGGCCGGCGCGGCTTCGCGGCGGATGGACACGACCGGGGCGACGTCGCGGAACGCGCCGTCGGCGTCCTGACCGCCGACCACGTCGCGCATCCAGCGGGCGAAGAACGCGGCCACGTCGGCGTTCCGGCTCGCGGTCGGCGCGAAGATCTGGGCGTCGGCCAGCCAGCCGAGGCGCTCGTCGCGCTGCGGGCAGTCGGTCGGCACCGCGACGAAGTTGCCCCGCTGCCCCCAGCTGATGTTGGACTGCAACTGGTTGACCATCGGATCGGAGCACTCGAAGTGTCCGGTCCACGGCGTGTCGCTGTGCAGCACCCGGGCCACCACATCGGTGCCGGCCAGGTCACCAGGATGGTTGTCGATCTCGATGTAGCGGAAGCCGTGGTACGTGAACCGCGGCTCGAAGACCTCGGTCGGTTCACCGCCGGCGGTGTAGACGTCGGTGGCCTCGGCCCGGCGCAGGTTGTCGCGGTACAGCTCGCCGCCGCCGAGGATCTCGGCGTGCCGGATGGCGAGCTGCCACTCGGCCGCGGCGCCCCGGACCGTCAGCCGGACCCGGCCGACCAGGTTCTGTCCAAAGTCGACGATGAACCGGTGCGGGCCGCGCTGGTGCACCGCCACCGGCGGCACCTCGCGGGTCACCCGGACCGGGTGGTCGGGCTCGGCGACCAGCGGCCCGGGATCGGGGTCGAGCACGGCGACCCGGCGGACGCCGTCCGGGGCCGCGCCGGGTGTGTCCCAGCCGGGCCGGTGCCAGCGGGCGTCGACGTGCTCGCCCATCAGCAGATCCGCGCTCCGGGTCGCGCCCTGCTCCTCGGTCCAGCTGGCGTCGGTTGCCACCAGCCGCCGGGAGCCGTCGGCGAAGTCGACCACCAGCTGGGCCAGGAAGGCGGGCGCGTCGCCGTAGTGCTGCGCGGGCCGGCGCGGGTCGAAGCCGACATGGCCCGACCACCAACCGTCGGCGACGACCGCGCCGAGCACGTTTGCGCCCTCGCGCAGCAGCTCGGTGACGTCGTAGGTCTGGTACTGCAGCCGCTGGTGGTACTCGGTCCATCCGGGCGCCAGCTCGGCGTCGCCGACCCGCGCCCCGTTCAGCCGGGGCTCGTAGACGCCCCGCGCGGTGGCGTACAGCCGCGCCCGCACCGGCCGGCGGGCGAGGTCGAACTCACGGCGCAGGAACAGCGGCGCGCCGCCCGGCGGGGCCGGGTCGTCGTCCCGCGGCGGGTCGACGGGCGGCTGGCCGACCGGGTCGCGACCGACCCAGACCGCGGCCCAGTCGGCGCGGTACAGCAGGCCGGTCTCGAACCAGCTCCGCGCCGCCGCGGCCGGAGCGCCGGCCTCGTCCCAGACCTCGACCCGCCAGTGGTAGCGCGTGGCCGACTGCAGTACCGGCCCGTCCCAGGGCACGAGCAGCCCCTCGCCGGACTCGCGCCGGCCGCTGTCCCAGAGCAGCCGGGCCGGGTCGTCCAGGTCGACCGGCCGCGCGGCGGCGGTGATCCGGTACCCGCTCTGCGCGGCGCCCCGCCGGTCGCAGTCGAGTTTCCAGGACAGCCGGGGGCACGGCTCGTCCAGCCCGAGCGGCTCGCGCCGCTGCTCGGTCTGCAGGTCGTAGGGGCGCAGCACCGACCCGCCGGGGACGTCCGTCATCCTTTGAGCCCGCCGGCGAAGCCGTTGATGATGCTGCGCTGCAGCGCGAAGTAGACCGCCAGGATCGGCGCGATGCTGATCAGCAGCGCGGCGAAGATGAGGTTCCAGTCGGTGACGAACTGGCCGACGAACCCGGCTATCGCGACCGGGATGGTCTGCTGGGTGCTGCCGCTGAGGTAGAGCAGCGGGGTGAAGAAGTCGTTCCAGATCGAAGACCGCGTTGAGCACCAGGGCGGTCACGGTGATCGGCCTGAGCATCGGGAACACCACGTACCGGAAGACCTCCAGCGGACGGCAGCCGTCGATCAGCGCGGCGTCCTCGAAGTCGAGTCGGCAGCGCCCGCAGGAAACCGATGTAGAGGAACGTCGTGAACGGCACCTGCAGCCCGGAGTAGAAGAGGATCAGCGCCCAGGCGGTGCCGAGCAGGCCGAGGTCGCGCATCGTCTGGTAGAGCGGCAGCGCGGCGAGCTGGAACGGCAGCACCAGCCCGAGCATGATCAGCAGGAACATCCCGCGCGACCAGTGCGCGGTCGCCCGGGCCAGCGGGTACGCGGCGAGCGCCGACACCACCAGCACGACCAGCACGCTGCCGCTGGTCACCAGCGCGCTGTTGACCAGCGCACCGCCGAGCCCGCCCCGCTGCCACGCCTCGGTGAAGTTGTGCAGGGTCGGCGAGGTGGTCGGCCGGATCGGCGACGAGGTGTCCGACGGTGCGCGGACGGCGAGGTTGATCAGCACGTAGACCGGGAAGCCGACGACCAGCGCGACGGCGACCATCACCAGTTCCAGGCCGAACGTGCGCCAGCGGTAGCGGTTCATGAGGCGGCCCTCTCGTCGCGGGCCAGCACCAGGTACTGGCCGGTGGAGACGACCGCCACGATGATCGTGAGCACCACGGCGAGGGCGATGCTGTAGCCGAACTCGCCGAGCGTGAACGCGTCCTTGTAGATCAGCGTCGACAGCGTGTCGGTGGCGTGCCCGGGGCCGCCGCCGGTCAGCGCGTACACCTGGTCGAACAGCTTGATGCCGCCGATGATCGACAGCATCAGGTTGATCGTGAGCGCCGGGGCGAGCAGCGGGCGGATCACCGACCAGAAGCGCCGGAACCGGCCGACCCCGTCGATGGCCGCGGCCTCGTAGATCTCCTTCGGCACCGACTGCAGGCCGGCCAGGAAGATGACCATCGAGTAGCCGCTGAACTGCCACACGATGACGGCGACGATCGACCACAGCGCCAGCCGCGGGTCACCCAGCCAGTCGCGCTGCCACGAGTCCAGCCCGACCGCGCCCAGCAGGCTGTTGACCGCACCATCCGGGCCCAGCAGGTTGCGCCACAGGTAGGCGGTCACGATCGGGGTGACCACCGCCGGGGCGAACAGGAACACCCGCAGCACATTGCGCGACTTGATCACCGTGTTGACGCCCAGGGCCAGCAGCAGCCCGACCCCGTTCTGGATGACCGTGATCGCGACCGCGATCAGCAGCGTGTGCCCGATCGCCTGCCGCGCGGTCGCGTCATGCACGACGTCGGCGAAGTTGGCCAGGCCGATGAACGAGAACGCGGGGTCGAGGCCGTCCCAGTCGGTGAACGCGTAGTACACGCCGCGAGCGCTGGGCACCAGCACCACGAACGAGAACAACAGCAACGCCGGCAGCGCGAACCACCAGGGCGGGGTCGTGGCGCGGCGCCGGCGGCCGGCGCGGCGGTCCGGCGCGATCGCGACCGCCGCCCCGACCTGTTCGTCCGAGGTGATCGTCACCGACCCGTGCACCCCCTTGAAAGGTTTCATTCGCCTGCCGTACCGGAGGCCCTGCCTTTTCCGACAACTGGAGCCGCCGTCCCGCGTCCATCGAGGCCCCACCGCGGGGAGGGGCACCGGACGGCTCGGTCGGCGATGGGTAACGTTTTACGAACTGGTCGCCCGACCCTAGGAGCGGTCCGGCGCAACGTCAAGAGTCGGGCAGGTTTCAGGTCGATCACGCCAGCGCGAGCACTCGGCTCTGACCTGCGGAGTTGTTCGACGGTACGGAGCCCGGCCGGCCGAGCGGCTGATCCGTCAGACCAGTACACTCCGTTGATCAACGTTACCCATACTGACCTCGGAGTGGCCTGATGGAGCCGACGGCGCCGCCCCGCCGGGTGACGATCGTCGACGTCGCCCAGCACGCCCGGGTCTCCACCACGGCGGTCTCGAAGGTGCTGCGCAACGCGTACGGGGTCAGCCCGTCGATGCGGGCGAAGGTGCGCCAGGCCATCACCGAGCTCGGCTACCGGCCGCACGCCGCGGCCCGGGGCATGCGGGGGCAGAGCTACACCCTGGGCGTGCTGGTGCCCGATCTCCACAACCCGTTCTTCGCCCAGGTGATCGACGGCATGATGGACCAACTGGCCGACACCGACTACCAGGTCCTGGTGGGTCCGAGCCGGTGCGGGCACGAGGCGGAGACCCGGGCCACCGAAGCGATGATCGACCGCAGCATGGACGGCGTGATCCTGATCGCGCCCACCTCGGCCCCCGCGCAGCTCGACCACATCGCCCGGACCGTGCCGACCGTCGTCATCGGCCGGCACGGGCGGTCTGCGGCGTACGACCGGGTCGTCGACGACGACCACACCGGCGCCGCGCTCGTCGTCGGTCACCTCGCCGACCTCGGCCACCGCCGGATCGCGCACATCGAACACCTCGAGAACGACCCGGTCCGCACCGCCGAGATGCCGAACGCCGTCCGGGCCAAGGGCTACCGGGACGCGATGGCCGCGCGCGGCCTGGCCGACGAGATCGACGTCGTGTCCACCAGTTACACCCAGCAGGGCGGCTACCTCGGTGCGCAGCAACTGCTGGCCCGACCCGACCGTCCGACGGCGATCTTCGCCGGCGCGGACATCGTCGCCATGGGCGTGCTGACGGCGATCGACGAGGCCGGCCTCGCGGTACCCGCCGACATCTCCGTCGCCGGCTACGACAACACCCCGTTCGCCGCCCTCGGCCCGATCTCGCTCACCACCGTCGACCAGGCCGGCCGCCAGTTCGGCGGCAACGCCGCGCGGTTGCTGCTGGAGCGGATAGCCGAACGCGACCGGCCGGCGGTCCAGGTCTTCCTCTCCCCCACCCTCGTCGTCCGCCGCACCACCGCTCCCCCGCCGGCGGTGTAGGGCGCGGTACGAGGTCTGCCGGCTGACCGGGAAGAGGATGTCGGCCCGGGCCGGCTCGCCGGCCGGCCGGCAGACGCAGCCGCCTACCCGCCGGGGCGGACCGTGGTGACCGTTGCGGTGTCGTTGGTGGTGATGACGAAACCGAGGTCGGTAAGCCGTCGCCGCATGCCCTCGATCCCGTCGGCCACGGTCTCCGGGATGTTGTAGAACTCGGCCAGGACGGCGCGGGCGGTGGGGTCGTCCAGCACGGTGATGTCCCAGTGGACCTGACCGCCCGCGGCGACGACGGTGAAGTCGGCGAACGGGCAGCACGCCTTCTCCCGCGCCGACAGGTCCCGCACCCAGGCCTCGACCCCGTCGGCGGCGTCGAGCCGGAACCGGATCCCGTCAGTGCTGCGGTCCCGGCCGACCAGGTGCCGGGCGAACAGCTGGCCGTACTCGGCCATCCGCTCCTGCGGGGTGTCCGGCGCGTTGGTCATGTCACAGGCGATCGGCGTCGAGCCGACGGTCGGGGTGGTGCTGGCTTCCATGGTCTCCTCCTGGATCGGTGGGCGTTGCGCCGGTCACCTGGCGACCGTAGGGTCTGGACTTAGGTCCAGAGTCAAGGGTGATCGGCCGGGGAGGTCGGCTCGGTATGAAGATCGGCCAGGTCGCCACCGAGGCCGGGGTCACCGTCGACACGGTGCGGTTCTACGAACGCCGCGGCGTCCTCCCACCGCCGCGGCGGCGCCCGTCCGGCTACCGCGAATACACCCCGGCCGCGGTGGAGCGCATCCGGATGGCCCGTGCCCTGCAGCAGCTCGGGCTCACCCTCGACGAGGTCATCGACGCGCTGCACGAGAACGACGCCGGCACCGCCAGCTGTGACAACCAGCTCTGGCGGCTGGAGGCGGTCATCGACCGCATCGACGCCAGGATCGCCGATCTGCGGCGCACCCGACGCGCGATCACCCGGACCGTCGCCGAATGCCGCGCCGGCCGGTGCCGGTTCACCGCGGACTCCTGACCCGCCCGGCAGACGACGGGATCACTGCCAGGCCCTGGTAGGGGGCCAGCTCGGGGCCCGCTCTGGATCAGCCAGGTCCGGGGCGACCAGCTCCACCTCGAACACCAGGTAGCTGGCGCCGAGCCGGTAGCTGTCCGGTCCGGCCACCGCTGGTACACCTGGTGGCCCAGTCGGCTGCTGACCCCTCGCTGACTTGGCGGCTGGGCCGGCGGGCGACAGGCGCGCCGACCCCGCTCACATTGTGTATCGACAAGAATACATTCAGTCAGTCAAATCGTTGAGCCTTTTCCCGACTGAACGCAGCACTTCCTCGCTCCGCGAGCGTGTAAAGGATGACTGGCTCAGCGGGGCGGACGCGCATTTCGCTGGCGCCACCCGGTTCGGCCGGCTTTCCGGAAGCGGGCCGAACCGGGTTTCTCCCAGTCGGTCAGCTGTCAATTCTCCAGCCGCCGCTCGCGGCGGATCCGGCCTGCCCGAATCCACGCCGCGCGGCGGTCATCCGCTAATTCCAAGGGACGACGACATATGGGTAAAACACCAGTTGCCCTATCCGGGTGGCCAGTATGGAGTTGACCATTCTCATGCCCTGCCTCAATGAGGCCGAGACGGTCGCCACGTGCGTCCAGAAGGCCCGCGCCTTTCTCGCTGAGCACGGCATCGACGGTGAGGTCCTGATCGCGGACAACGGCAGCACAGACGGTAGCCAGGAACTCGCCCGCGCGGCCGGCGCCCGCATCGAGCCGGTGGCAGCGCGCGGTTACGGCGCGGCCCTACTGAGCGGTGTCCGAGCCGCGCAGGGCCGCTACGTGATCATGGGCGACGCCGACGACAGCTATGACTTCTCGGCGTTGATGCCGTTCGTCGCCCAGTTGCGCGGTGGCGCCGACCTGGTGATGGGCAACCGGTTCGCCGGGGGGATCGCTCCGGGGGCGATGCCGCACCTGCACCGCTACCTGGGCAATCCGGTGCTCAGCTTTCTCGGCCGGCTGTTCTTCCACATCCCGGTCGGCGACTTCCACTGCGGGCTGCGCGGTTTCCGACGGGACAGCGTGCTCCGCCTGTCGCTGGCCTCACTCGGGATGGAATTCGCCAGCGAGATGGTGGTCAAGGCGTCACTGCGCGGGCTGCGGGTGGTCGAGGTGCCGACCACGCTGTCGCCCGATGGCCGCTCCCGGCCACCACATCTGCGAACGTGGCGGGACGGTTGGCGGCATCTGCGCTTCCTGCTGCTCTACAGTCCGCGCTGGCTCTTCCTCTATCCCGGTCTGGCGCTGATCCTGGCAAGTCTCGTGACAGGCGTGGCGACCAGCGTCGGGGCGGTCCGGCTCGGCGGCGTCGTCCTCGACGTCAACACGCTCGTCGCCGCGGCCGGCGGCGTCATCGCCGGGTTTCAGGCCGTACTGTTCGCAGTGCTGACCAAGGTGTACGCGGCGGTCGACGGGTTCCTGCCTGCGGGCCCACAGATCCGGTGGGTGCGCGACCGGTTCCGGTTGGAGTGGGGCCTGCTCGCCAGCGCGTCGCTGTTCATCGCCGGCGCGGCCGGCATCACGATCGCGCTGCTTCACTGGAACCACGCCGGCTTCGGAGCCCTGGACGCGCGCCGGGAACTGCGGCTGGTCGTGCCGAGCGTCGTCGCTTTCGTCGTCGGCTGCCAGATCGCGTTCGCGAGCCTTTTCGTCAGCATCCTCGCGATCCGGCACCGCGCCGTCGACCCCGACGAGCCGGAGTTGACCACGGAACTGGCCGTACCGGCATGAGTCCCGACAGCACTGAGTCCGGCACCGGAACGAACGCGGCGGATGAGCGGCCGGCGGACACGGCGGCGCGGCGGGACGGGGCAGCCAGCGCGGCGCTCCGGCTGCTCTGGCGGCACCGCATGATGACGGTCGCGGTCCTGGCCGGCGCGGCGGTCCGACTGACCGCGGTGCTCGGGTTCCGGCCGGCGCTGTGGTTCAACGACAGCTACGAGTACATCGCGGTGGCGGTCCGGCCGCAGCCGTATCCGATCCGGCCGGCCGGCTACAGCGCCTTCCTGCGGCTACTCCTCCCGCTGCACAGCTTCACCGCAGTGGTGATCGTGCAGCACCTGCTCGGGCTGGGCGTGGCGGTGGCGCTGTACGCCCTGCTCCGGCGCTGGCGTACCCCCGCCTGGCTGGCCACCCTCGCGGCCATGCCGCAGTTGTTCAGCGCGCGCGAGGTGGAACTGGAACACCTGATCATGGCCGACACACTGTTCACCGCGATGTTGTTCGCCGCCCTCGTCGTGCTGGCCTGGAGCGCCCGGCCGAACCTCTGGCAGGCGGTCGCGGCCGGCCTGCTCCTGTCCGGCGCGGCGCTGGTCCGCTCCGTCGGCCTGCCGCTGCTGGTGCTCGCCGGCTGCTACCTGCTGGTCCGCCGGGTGGGCTGGCGGGCCGTGGTCGCCTTCGGCCTGGTCGGCGTCGTCCCGCTCGGCGGCTACGCCGTCTGGTTCCATTCGGCGCACGGCAACTACGCGCTGTCGAACAGCGACGGCGTGTTCCTCTACTCACGGACGATGTCCTTCGCGGACTGCGCCAGGATCAGGCCGCCGGCCGAGCTGACCGTGCTCTGCGACTCGCGGCCGCCGGCCGGCCGGCCCGCACCGTCCGACTACATCTGGCACTCGGGTCCGCTCGACCTGCTGCCGGGACAACCGGCGCTCGCGCCCGGGCAGACCCAGCTGGTGCCACCGCAGCGGTTCGCGGCCGCGCGCAACGACCCGGCCCGACGGTTCGCGCTGCTCGCGATTCGCCGGCAGCCGGTCGACTACGCCCGCGTGGTCGTGCGCGACCTGGCCCGGAGCTTCGCCTGGACTCCGCCCGTCTTCCCGAATACGCAGGTCTACCGGGGGTACCTGTTCTCGACGGCGCCGGTGATGCAACCGAGCGGCTTCGTCTACGTTCAGGGCGGGAGCGCGATCAGCGACACGCTCGAGTACGCCCGCTCACCGGCGAGGACCCGCATCGTCTCGCCCTACGCCGGCTTCCTCATCGACTACCAGCGCGGGGCTCGGCTGCCGGGGCCGCTGCTGGGCGTGCTGCTCGCCGCTGGCTTGGCCGGCCTGCTTGCGGCCCGCCGCCGGGATCCCCGCCGTTGGCCGGTACTGCTGCTGTGGTCCATGGCGGCCGCGGTGCTGATCCTCCCGCCGCTGACGGCGCAGTTCGACAACCGGTACGTGCTGCCGGCGATCGTGCCGACCTGTGCCGCGGCCGCCCTGTCGGTACAGGTCCGGTGCCGGCCGTGTTGACAACCACATCGGAACCTCAACTACCCGGCATCGGCGAAGACGGGGCTAGCCGCCGCGGGGGGCGTACATGATCAGGGCGACGCCGAGCAGGCACACCGCGGCGCCGAGCAGGTCGTAGCGGTCGGGTCGGAACCCGTCCAGCGCCGCGCCCCAGGCCAGCGAGCCGGCTACGAACACCCCGCCGTAGGCGGCCAGCACCCGCCCGAAGTGCGGGTCCGGCTGGAGCGTGGCGACGAACCCGTACCCGGC
The DNA here is from genome assembly GCA_963714145.1 of uncultured Actinomycetota bacterium. Classification (GTDB taxonomy): domain Bacteria; phylum Actinomycetota; class Actinomycetes; order Mycobacteriales; family CADCTP01; genus JBBWZH01. The sequence continues at coordinate 4,412,862 of OY970235.1, forward strand.
CAGGGCCAGCACGCCGGCGCCGACCAGCAGCATCCCACGGTGCTCCCGCACGCCCTGCCAGACCAGCCAGGCACCGCCGATCTCGGCCACCGCGGCAAGCAGGAACAGCGCGGTCGAACGCAGCACCGTCATGTCCCGCAGTCCACCACGGCCAGCCCCGTCCAGCTCGCCCCGCCCGCCCCGCCGGGCCGCCCGGGGCGCGCCCGGGCCGCCGGGCCGCCCGGGCCGCCGGGCCGCCCGGGCCGGCATAGTTGGGAGCAGACCTGGCACCGCGCCGGCTTGACGGCGCGCGAGGATAACCGTTAGACATAGCGGCTAACGGTTATACGGGAGGGTCGATGCAGCAGGAAGTGGTCCTGGCGATGCTGGCCAAGGAGCCCTCGCACGGCTACCAGCTGCGCGCGCGGCTGCGCGACGCGCTCGGCCCGCTCGGCGACGCGATGAACGCCGGGCACGTCTACGTCACGCTGACCCGGCTGGAGAAGGCCGGCCTGTTGGCGGTCGAGCCGTCGGCCGACGGTGGCGACCGGTCGGATCGCAAGGTGTACGCGCTCACCCCCGCCGGCCAGCAGCGGGTCGCCGAGTGGATCGCCGAGGTGAGCTGGCCACGGCCCGACCTCGCGGAGTTCCATCTCAAGCTGATCGCGGCCGCGGCGGCCGGGCTGGCCGACCCGCTCACCATCGTCGACACCCAGCGCCGCGAGCTGCTGCGCCGGCTGCGTGACGCCCAGCGCGCCGCCATGGCCGAGCCGGGCCGCTCGGACGCGGCGCTGTTGCTGGAGGGCATCGTGCTCCGGCTGCAGGCGGACCTGCGCTGGCTGGAGGCATGCGAGAAGAACTGGACCCACCGAAGGAGTGGATCGTGAGCGACCCCGCCGACCCGCCGGTGCTGCGCGCCCGCGGGTTGCGAAAGGAGTACGGCAAGGGGGAAGGGTTGGTGCGCGCCGTCGACGGGGTCGATCTCGACGTCGGCGCGGGTGAGACGGTGGCGGTGATGGGGCCCAGCGGCTGCGGGAAGTCCACGCTGCTGCACCTGCTCGGCGGGCTGGACCGGCCCTCGGGCGGCGAGATGTCGCTGAACGGCCGCCGCATCGACAACATCGGCGAGAAGGCCCTGGCCCGGATGCGACGCACCGACGTCGGCTTCGTCTTCCAGGCCTTCCACCTGATGGAGGAGCTCACTGCCGTGGAGAACGTCGAGCTGTCCGCGCTGCTGGCCGGGCGCTCGCCGCGGGCGGCCAGACGGCGCGCGGAGCAACTGCTGGAGCAGGTCGGGCTCGCCGACCGGGCGCGTTTCCTGCCCTCGGCGCTGTCCGGTGGCCAGCGGCAGCGGGTCGCGATCGCCCGGGCATTGAGCAACGAACCGCTGGTCGTTCTCGCCGACGAGCCGACCGGGAATCTGGACAGCGCCGCCACCCTGGACGTCCTCCAGCTCTTCGAGAGCCTGCACCAGGCCGGGCAGACGCTGGTCGTCGTCACCCACGACGCGCGGATCGCGGCCACCGCGGACCGGCTGATCTCGATGCGCGACGGTGCGTTCGTGGACGAGACCAGGTTGTCCGGCGGCACCACCGGGCCGCTCGGCGCCCTTGTCGGGCTCGAGGACTGAGCGCGATGGGCCCCGTCCCGATTGTGGGGCACTGCCTGCTGGTGGGCCGCCTCGCCGTGCGTGACCTGCGGCGGCGCCGCCTCGAGGCCGCGCTTCTGCTGCTGGCCGTCATGGCGGCGACCACGACGTTGACGCTCGGGCTGGTCCTGCGCGACGCGGCCAGCGACCCGTACCAGCGCACCCGGGAGGCGACCAACGGACCCGACGTGGTCGCCAGCGTCGAGCGGCCCACGGAGCTTTCCGGCCTCGAGGAACTGGCCAGCGATCCCGGCGTCATCGGCCACAGCGGCCCGTACCCGGTCGCCGCGGCGAAGCTTCGGGCCTCCGGTCGAACGTCGGATGTGCAGGCCGTGGGGCGCGACGCCGGGCCCGCGTCGGTCGACCAGCCCGAGCTGAGACAGGGCAGCTGGGTCAGCGACGGCGGCGTGGTGGTCGAGGCCGCCTTCGCCAACGCGCTCGATCTGCGCGTCGGTGATCCGGTCACTCTGGACGGCCGGTCGTTCGAGGTGGTCGGCGTTGCGGTCACCGCCGCCATGCCGCCCTATCCGGCGGCGTCCTGCTTCGTCCCGCCGGGCTGCGTGAGCCGGGCGACCGCCGAGACGCTGGCCGACGTTCCGCCGGGCCTGTTGCGGAATCCAGGTCTGGTCTGGCTCACCCAGGCCGATGTGCGGAGCCTGGCCACCGCGGAATCCCTGTCCTACCTGATGAACCTGAAGCTGGCGGACCCGGACCGGGCCGAGGCGTTCGTCCACGCGAACCTCCCGGAGCGCCCGGGTGCGCTACGCCTGGAGCCCTGGGAGGACATCCTCGCAGCGGCCACCGAACTGGCCAGAGACGCCCAGATCCTGCTGATGATCGGCGCCTGGCTGCTCGGTCTGCTCGCGGTGGCCAGTGTCTCGGTGCTGGTCGGCGGCCGGATGGCCGATCAGACCAGACGCGTCGGGCTGCTCAAGGCGGTCGGCGGTACACCGGGGCTGGTCGCTGCCGTACTGCTCGCGGAGTATGTCCTCGTGGCCATCGTCGCGGCCGGGGCCGGGTTGGCGCTCGGATCGCTGACCGCTCCGTTGCTCACCGGGTCCAGCGCCGGCCTCATCGGCAGCGCGGGCACGCCGTCGATCACCATGTCCACGGCCGGTCTGGTAGCCGCCGTGGCGCTCGGCGTCGCGGTAGCCGCCACCGTTGTTCCGGCCGTGCGCGCCGCCCGCTCCAGCACCGTCGACGCGCTGGCCGACTCGGCCCGCCCACCCCGCCGCACCGGCTGGCTGATCGCGGCCTCGGCGCGACTGCCCGTCCCGCTGCTGCTCGCCCTGCGGGTCGCCGCCCGCCGGCCGCGACGGGTCGTGCTGGGTGTCGTCAGTATCGCGATCACGGTCAGCGGGATCTACGTCGCACTGGTACTGAACGCCTTCCTCACCACCCACCCGCCGGCCGGATACGACGCGGCTCAGGTGGCGGTGTTGCGCCAGGTGCTGCTCGTGGTGATGGTCGTACTGCTCGCCCTGGCGGCGGTCAACGCCGTCTTCATCACCTGGGCGACGGTGCTCGACAACCGGCATTCGTCCGCGCTGGCGCGCGCCCTCGGCGCAACCCCGCGCGAGGTGAGTGCGGCACTGGCGGCCGCGCAGGTGCTCCCCGCGCTCGTCGGCGCCGTCCTCGGCGTGATCCCGGGCGGCATCGCGCTGTTCGCCGCGATAATCGCGGTCACCGGTGGCGACAGCGACCGGGCCACCCGTCCCTCGCTCTGGCAACTGCTCGCCCTGGTGCTGGCAACGGTGCTCGTGGTGGCGGCGCTCACCGCTGTTCCCGCCCGGCTCGGCGGCCGGCGCCCGGTGACCGAGACCCTCCAGGCCGAGCTCGCCTGATTCCGCTGGTGTTGGTCGTCCGGCCGGCCCTGGCGGTTCGCGGGTGGTTCGGGGACGGTCGACCGTCCACATCGGAGCGTCGGCGGTCAGCCGGCGCGGACCTGGTCGCGGCCGCCGTTCTTGGCCCGGTAGAGGGCGGCGTCGGCACGGGCGAGCAGCGTGTCGAGGTTGTCGTCGGCGGTGAGCACGGCCACGCCGATGCTCGCGGTGACGCGGACCGGGCCGTCCGGCCCGGCGACGGCGGCCTCCCGGACCGCACACCGGATCCGTTCGGCGACGTCCGGCGGGGCGCCGTGCATCTCGGTCATCAGGACGGCGAACTCCTCGCCGCCGTAACGGCACAGGATGTCCGGGTCACGCACGTTGGCCCGCAGCGCCTGCGCCACCGCCTGGATCACCTCGTCGCCGACGGCGTGCCCGTGGGTGTCGTTGATCTTCTTGAAGTGGTCGATGTCGACCATCATCGCCATCATCGGGCGGTTGTTGCGGCGGGCGACGGCCAGCGCCCGGACGGCATGGTCGGCGAAGTGCCGGCGGTTGGACACGCCGGTCAGAGCGTCCACTGTGGCCAGTTGCCGCACCTGGCGGTAGAGCCGGGCATTCTCGTACGCGGTGCCGGCCTGCCCGGCGATGGCGGCGATGAGCTGCAGGTGTTCGTCGCCGAGGGTGGCCGCGTCGGCGGCGGCGGCCAGCAGCACGCCGTGCCCGCAGGAGTGGGTGCGCACCGGGGCGGCCACCCAGCTGCCCACCTCGCCGAGCAGGCCGGCCACGTTGCGGGCGGTTCCCGGGTCGTTGCGGACCGCGGTGGTCAGCCCGGTCAGCGCGCGACCGTCCACTACGGACGGAACGGGGCGCGGGACCCCGTCGGTGCCGGTCGCGGTCAGGACGCCGTCCTCCTCGTACACCAGCAGGGTCCGGTCCGCGGGTGACACCTCGGCCACGATGGTCAGCAGCAGCTGCCTGACCTGGTCCGGGTCGAGGATGCCGGCGAGCCGGGTCATCGCCCCGCGCAGCGTCTCCGCGACGTCCCGCTGCTGGTGGGCGGCCTGCACGGCGACCTCGAGCTGCGCGGCCAGCCGATCGCGGGACCGGTCCGCGGCGGCGACGCTGGTCTGCCGGCTGGTGGCGCCGCGGGTCAGCGCGGCCGACTCGGCGAGGTCGAACTCGGCCCGGACCCAGCGGATCCGCTGCGTCCAGCCGTGCTCGACCGCCATCGCCAGCGCGAGGCCGGCCTGCCGGGACGCGGCGGCCCGGTGACCCTGCCCGCGCAGCGCCCGGGCCCGCACCCGGGCGGCCTCGTACTCCAGCAGCGGCGTGTCGGCCGCGTAGATCAGCGGCTCGGCGCGGGTGAGCAGCCGCAGCGCGGCGCCGTGCCGACCGGACAGCACGGCCAGGTCGGCCCGGGCCACCCGGTGGTGCGCCTTGAGCAGCCCGGCGTTCGCGGCCCGGCCCAGCCGGCGGACGGCGGCTCCGGCATCGGCCAGGCACCGTTCCCGCTCCGCGGCGGGCGCCTGCCGGGCCAGCGCCAGCCGGCCGAGCGCGGTGTAGGCGAAGAACAGCCGGTACTCCGTCGTCAGCGCCGACCGCGGCGCCTGGATCTGCACGAACGCCGCCACCGCCGCCTCGAACGGCGCGCCGAGATCGCCCCGCTCCACCGCGCACACCAGCGCGGCCAGCGCGTAGTTGATCCGCTCGCCCGGTCCGAACTCCGGCCGGCAGCGCCCGGTGAGGATCTCCGCCGCATCGACCGGCCGGCCGAGCATGGCATCGAGCACGAGGCCGGCGATCGGGTAGCCGAACATCGCGTCCGATTCGGGCACCGCGGTCAGCCCGCGCGCGTACAGGGTCTCCGCCGGCCCGGTGTGGCCGCGGGTGGCCAGCTCGATGCAGCGCAGCAGCGCCACGTTGAGGTAGTAGTCGGGGTTGAGCCAGCGCCGGGTCTCCTCGGCCACCCGCATCAGCTCCGCCCGGGGCCCCCCGCTGATGATGGAGTCGATGGCCGCCCACATGAAGGACAGGTCGGCGGTCAGCGCCGGGTCCCGCAGCTCGGCGGCGATGGCGAACGCCTCCCCGCGGTAGCGGTCCCGGCGCCGGCGCAGCCGCAGCATCGCGGCCGCGGAGGCCAGCGTGAGCAGGCCGGCGGCGTACTCGCCGGACCGGCCCAGCCGGCTGCTCAGGCGGGCCGCGTGCAGGTTGGTCGGCAGCGCCAGGACCGGCCGGAGGCTCATGTACGCGTTCGTGCCGAGGACGGCGCACAGCTCGACCGCGAGCCGCAGCCGCTCGCGCTGCTCGCCGCTGGCCGGCCGGCTGGCGGGGCGGCGGGCGCCCGCGACGAGCCACCACAGCAGGCGCAGCACGGTCCACAGCGCGAGCCGGGCCGGGTTGCGGGGCAGCACATGCCCGGTCTCGGCCAGCCCCTGCCACGCCATGTCGGTGGACCGGTCCAGCTCCCAGCGCAGCCGGTACGCGACGGCGAGCCGCAGCGACAGGCTGGCCCGGCGGACCCGGTCCGGCTCGGCGGCGAGGCCCGCCGCCAGCACCGCCACCGCTGCGTCCGCCCGGCCGCTGGCCAGGTAGGCCCGGCCGAGCGCCTCCAGGAAGCGACCGTCCGGGACGATGCCGGCCGCCCCGGCGATCGCGGCCGCCGGCTCCAGGAACTCCACCGCGGCGCTCGGCGCGTACTCGGCCAGGGCCAGCAGGCCGGCCGCGGACCCGGTGCTGAACACCCGCTCCGGGGTGGCCGTGGTCTCGCCGCGGGCGTAGTGGCTGGCCACCGCGTACACCTCGGCCGGCCCGCCCGGCCCGCGGGCGTCCAGCGCGGCCGCGATCCGCTGGTGCAGCTCGCGCCGCGGCGCGCCGGTCAGCCCGGCCAGCAGGGTGTCCCGGACCCGGTCGTGCACGAAGCCGTACTCGCCGCCGGTCCGCTGCAGCAGGCCGTGCTCGACGGCCGGCGCCAGCTCCGGCACCGGGTCGCGGCCGAGGACCGCCGCCAGCAGCGTGGCGCCGAACCGGGATCCGATCGCCGCGGCGACGGTCAGCACCTGCTGCCCGGCCTCGCCCAGCCGGTGGATCCGGGCCAGCACCAGGTCCAGCACGTTGTCCGGCAGCTCGACCCGGCGCAGCAGCTCGGCGTCGAGCACCCAGGTGCCCCAGCGCGGGCGGAGCGCACCCGCGTCCACCAGGGCCCGCAGGCATTCGAGGATCGCGAACGGGTTGCCGCGACCCCGGACGGCGATCTCGGAGATCAGCTCGGCGCTCACCCCGGCGCCGGCCAGGTACGCCGACACCAGCCGGGCAACCGCATCGGCGTCGAGCGGGCCGACCCGCCGGGTGAGGTCGAGCCGCTCGCCGCAGGCCGCCCGGAACGCCGCCGCCGGCTCGGTCGCTCCGTCGGTGTCTGCGCCGGTGACCGCGCCGCCGGTGGCAGCGCCGTCGGTGGTAGCGCCGCCGGTGGCAGGGCCGCCGGTGGCAGGGCCGCCGGTGGCAGCGCCGCCGGTGGGCTCGGTGGTTCTGGTGGCGCTGTCGCCGTTGGTGGGCTCGGTGGTGCTGGTGGCGACCAGCAGCAGCGGGGACCCGGCCAGCTCCCCGGCCAGCCGGTGCAGCACCTGGCACCCGACCGGATCCAGCCACTGCACATCGTCGAGCTGGATGAACAGGCCGGCGTAGGCCCCGGCCAGCCCGGTCAGGAAAGCCGCCACCGCCGTGGCGAACTGGCCGGGCCGGGCCGCCCCCTCCGGCACCGGCACGTCGAGCAGGCCGGCCAGCGTCCCGGACAGCGGAGTGAGCAGGTAGCCGCCCGGGCCGGCAGCCCGGCGGAGCCGGTCCACGGCGGCGGAGCGCTCCGGCTCGGGCAGGGCCGAGATCTCCTGGGCGTAGCGGTCGACGGCGCCGCGCAGGGCCGCCGCGGGCGTCGCGTCGTCGGGGACGCAGCGGCCGGTCAGCACCAGGCCCGCGCCGGCCGCGACCTCGGCCGCGGCGGCGCCGGCCACGGCCGTCGTGCCGACCCCCGGTGGACCGTGCAGCAGCGCGAACCCGCCGGCGCCGGCCAGCGCCCGGCGCCACCGCTGGCGCAGCTCGGCCAGCTCCGGTTCCCGGCCGACGAGCTCGTCAGCCGGGACGGCCGGCGCGTCCGGCAGCCCGGCCAGCCGGCGCAGGTGCGTCGAGAGCTGCTCGGCGGACGCGTACCGGTCGTCGGGATCCTTGGCCAGCAGCCGGCCGATGAGCGCCGCCACCTCCGCCGGCACGGTGGGATTGCGGGTGCGCGGATCGGGCGCCGGCACGGTGGCGTGCATCCGGATCAGCTCGCCCGCGTTGTCGCTGTGGAACGGCCGGTCACCGGTGGCGCCTTCGAAGAGGACGACCCCCAGCGCGTACAGGTCGGCCCGGGCGTCCACCGGCCGGGCCAGCATCCCGGTCTGCTCGGGCGCGCTGTAGTCGAAGGTCCCGGCCACCGCCTCGTCGGCGACCCGGGCCGCGCCCGACGCCGCCAGCCCGAAGTCGATCAGGTGGGCCCGGCCGTCGCCGGTGACCAGGATGTTCGCCGGCTTGATGTCGCGGTGCACCAACCCGGCCCGGTGTGCGGCGGCGAGCGCCCCGGCGACGTCGAGGCCGATCGCCAGCACCCGGTCCGGACGAAGCGGGCCGGCGGCCAGCAGGGTCGACAGCGGCCGGCCGTCGACGTACTCCATCACCAGGTAGGGGCGGTCCCCGGACTGACCCACGTCGAAGACCCGGGGCACCGCGGGATGGTCGATGCGGGCGAGCATGGCGGCCTCCCGGCGGAACGCCACCGCCGTCTGCTCGCCGCCGGCGACCATCGGATGCGCCGTCTTGACCGCGTAGTCCACGCCGTCGCGGCGGATCCGGTGGACCGTCGCGTACGCACCCTGCCCCACCTCGGCGGCCACGAGCTGATCGAGGTCGAGGTCGAGGTCCGGCATACCCACGAACAGACGATCGGCAGGACGCTGGCGGACTGTAGCTGTTGCGGCAGCGACCTGATGGGGCCGCGGTCACCACTTCGTCCGGTCCGGCCCCCTACCGCCGCGGCGGCGACAGAACCCGAACAGGTGAGCGAGGTGTCCCTGCTGGGCACGCTCCGTGCCGGCGTTGACCAGCTACAACTCATGTAGGTAACTTTCAAACCTATGTGAGGTCCGGTAACTGGTTTCCGGTCCGGAGCCGGGCCGGCCGCCTGCTGAGGAGGATCCGGTGTCGGATCGTGCCGCGCGCCCCCGCTTCCTCATCGCGGTGCTGCTCGCCGCCCTGGCCGGCACGGTCACCGCGGCCGGGCCGGCCGCGGCCGCCCCGCGGGCTCCCGCAGCGGCGTCGTCCGCCGGCACCGACGGCGTCGCCGCCCGCGCCTGGGCGGCGCGGACGCTGAGCCGGCTGACGCTCGAGGAGAAGGTCGGCCAGCTGTTCGTCACCTACGCCTACGGCAGCACGGCCGACACCACGGCCGGCGCCGATGTGGCGGCGAACCGGGCCGCCTACGGCGTGGACAACGCGGGGCAGCTGATCGACCGCTACCGGCTGGGCGGCGTCATCTACTTCGCCTGGTCCAACAACGTGAACGACCCGGCCCAGATCGCCGGGCTCTCCAACGGAATCCAGCGGGCCGCGGCCAGGCAGCGGGTGCCCGTCCCGATGCTGATCAGCACCGACCAGGAGCAGGGCGTGGTGGTACGGGTCGGCCCGCCGGCCACCCAGTTCCCCGGCAACATGGCGCTCGGCGCCGGCCGCAGCGTCGCCGACGCCTACGCGGCGGCCGCCGTCACCGGCCGCGAGCTGCGCGCGATCGGGATCAACCAGGACTTCGGCCCGGTGGCCGATGTCAACGTGAACCCGGCCAACCCGGTGATCGGCGTCCGGTCCTTCAGCGCCGACCCGGGCCTGGCCGCCCGGCTCACGGCGGCCCAGGTGGCCGGCTACCAGCGGTCGGTCTCGGCCACCGCCAAGCACTTCCCCGGGCACGGCGACACCGCGGTGGACAGCCACACCGGGTTGCCGGTGATCAGCCACACCCGGCAGCAGTGGCAGCAGCTGGACCGGCCGCCGTTCGCCGCGGCGGTGGCCAGCGGCATCGACTCGATCATGACCGCGCACATCGTCGTCCCGGCCCTGGATCCGTCCGGCGACCCGGCGACGCTGTCGGCGCCGATCCTCACCGGCATCCTGCGCAACGAGCTGCGCTACGACGGCGTCGTGATCACCGATGCGCTGACCATGGAGGGGGTCCGGCAGAAGTACGGCGACGCCCGGGTGCCGGTGCTGGCGCTCAAGGCCGGCGTCGACCAGCTGCTGATGCCGCCGGACCTCGAGCTGGCCTACAACTCGGTGCTGGCCGCGGTCCGCGGCGGCGAGCTGACCGAACGGCGGATCGACCAGTCGGTGCTGCGCATCCTGCGGCTGAAGTACCAGCGCGGCCTGGTCGCCCGGCCGTACGTCGACGAGTCCACTGTGGACAACGTGGTCGGCACGCCGGCGCACGCCGCGGTCGCCCAGCGGGTGACCGACGCGACGGTAACCCTGGTGAAGAACGACGGCGTGCTGCCGCTGGCCGCCGGCTCCGGCGCGCGCGTCCTGGTGACCGGGTGGGGCGTGGCCACCACCGCCGGGCTGGCCGCCGACCTGAACCGCCGCGGCGTGCTGGCCGATCCGCTGGAGACCGGTGCCGCGCCGGCACCGGCGCAGATCGCCGCGGCGGTCGCGGCGGCGCGCTCCCGCGACCTGGTGCTGGTGTCGACGAACCGGGCCTGGTCCAGCCCGGAGCAGCAGCGACTGGTCGACGCGCTGATCGGCACCGGCCGGCCGGTGGTCGCGGTAGCCGTCCGGGACCCGTACGACATCGCCTACTTCCCGACCGTCCCGGCCTACCTCGCCACCTACAGCTACGCGGCCACCTCGCTGGAGGCGGTCACCCGGGTGCTGTTCGGGGAGATCGCGCCGACCGGCCGGCTCCCGGTGACGATCCCGGTGGCCGGCTCCCCGCAGACCGCGCTCTACCCGTACGGGTACGGGCTCAGGCTCCCGCGCCACCGCTGACGGCTTCCTGGGAGGCACCATGCGACGGTCCCGCTCCGCGTCACCGCTCGCCGTCGCCACCGTGCTCGGCTGTGCCGTGCTGGTGGCCGCGACGACCGCCGCCTCGGCGGCGCCCGGCCCGGCCAGCGACCGTCCCGGCGCCGGCGCCGGCTACCGCGTCCAGCCGGGAGTGTCGGTGCTGGCCGCCGGCCACTACGCCGCCGTCGCCGGCCAGCGGGTGGGCGTGATCGCGAACCCGACCAGCGTGCTGCCCGACCTGCGGCACGAGGTGGACGTGATGGCGGCGTCCGCCGACATCGACCTGGTCGCGGTGTTCGGGCCGGAACACGGGTTCCGCGGCACCGCCCAGGCCGGTGGCTCCCAGGGCTTCTACCTCGACCAGCGCACCGGCCTGCCGGTCTACGACACGTACCAGAAGAACCCGCGGCAGCTCGCCGACATCTTCACCGCGTCCGGTGTGGACACTGTGCTGTTCGACATCCAGGACGTCGGGACCCGCTACTACACCTACATCTGGACGATGTACGACTCGATGCAGGGCGCCGCGCTGGCCGGCAAGCGGTTCGTCGTGCTGGACCGGCCCAACCCGCTCGGCGGCGTCGCGGCGCGCGGGCCGGTGCTGACCCCGGAGTTCGCCACGTTCGTCGGCCGGCGGGAGATCAGCCAGCAGCACGGCATGACCGTGGGCGAGCTGGCCCGGCTGTTCAACGCGGAGTACCTGCCGGACGAGATCGGCCGGCAGGTCGATCTGGACGTGATCCGGATGCGCGGCTGGAGCCGGTCCGCGACGTACGAGAGCACCGGGCTGCCGTGGATCCTGCCGTCCCCGAACATGCCCACAGTGGACACCGCGACGGTCTACCCCGGCACCGGCATGCTGGAGGGCACGAACGTGTCCGAGGGCCGGGGCAGCACCCGGCCGTTCGAACTGATCGGCGCCCCGTACCTGGACTACCGGCTGGCGGACGCGCTGACCGCGCTCCGGCTGCCCGGCGTGACGTTCCGCGAGGCGTACTTCACCCCGACCTTCTCCAAGTACCAGGGCGTCGCGTGCGGCGGCGTCCAGGTGCACGTCACCGACCGGGCGGCGTTCGACGCGCTGCGCACCGGCGTCGCGATCCTGGTCACGCTGCGCCAGCTCTACCCGGACCAGTTCCGGTGGCGGTTCGACACCGGAGACCCGCGGCCGTACTGGATCGACAAGCTGACCGGCTCGTCCCGGCTGCGCACCCAGATCGACGCGGACGCCGGGGTGGACGACGTGGTGCGTGGCTGGCGGGACGAACTCGCCGCGTTCCGGGCCATCCGGGCGCGCTACCTGCTCTACCCGTCGCGATGAGGGCCGCCCAGTTGCCCCGGAGGGTTGCCGTGCTGGCTGTGACCGGTCTCTGCGCGCTCGGTTCACCCGGCCCGGCCACCGCCGGGCCCGACCTGACCGGCCCGGACGGGGCGCGCGGCGGTCCGGCGCCGGTGCTGCGGAATGGCACCGCGCGGCAGGCCGGCCTGCTGGCCGACCACGTGGATCGCGCGGTCGCCGAGGCCGCGGCCGGGCTCGCGCCGCAGCCGGCGAACGGGCGGCCGTTCTACCCCGGCGCGGTCGTGCTCGTGGCCCGGCACGGCGTGGTGGCCCGGACCGCCGCGATGGGCTACGCGCTGCGCTACGCGTCCGCCACGCCGACCGAACTGCCGCCGGCGGAGCAGATTCCGATGCGCCCGGACACCATCTTCGACCTGGCGTCCATCTCCAAGCTGTTCACCTCGATCGCGGCGGTGCAGCAGGTCGAGCGCGGCCGGCTCGACCTGGACGCCACCGTGGCCAGCTACCTGCCGGCGTTCGCGGCCAACGGCAAGGAGCGGGTGACGGTGCGGCAACTGCTCACCCACACCTCCGGGCTGCCGGCCTGGCTGCCGCTGTACCTGCTGCCGGACGACGCGGCCCGGCTCGCCGCCGTGTACGGCGTCGCCCCGCTCGCCAGCCCGGGCACCACGTACCTCTACTCGGACCTGAACCTGATCGCGCTGGGCGAGATCATCGAACTGGTGGCCGGCGCGCCGCTGGACGCGGTCGTCCGGGCCGGCATCGTCGAGCCGCTCGGCCTGCGCGACACCGGCTACAACCCGCCGGAGTCGGTCCGGCCGCGGATCGCGGCCACCGAGTTCCAGGGCGCCCGGGGCCTCGTGTGGGGCGCTGTGCACGACGAGAACGCCGCCGCCTTCGGCGGGGTCGCCGGCCACGCCGGCGTCTTCTCCACCGCCCGGGACCTCGCCGTGCTGTGCCAGACCGTGCTCAACGGCGGCGGGTACGGCCGGACCCGCATCCTGTCCCGGCAGTGGACCGAGCTGCTGCTGACGAACTTCAACACCGCGTTCCCGGGCCACGACCACGGCCTCGGCTTCGAGCTCTACCAGCACTCGTACATGGGCGCGATGGCCAGCCCGTACACCGCCGGGCACACCGGCTTCACCGGGACCACGTTGACCATCGATCCGACCACCGACTCGTTCCTGCTGGTGCTCACCAACCGGGTGCATCCGAGCCGGGACTGGGGCTCGATCAACCCCCGCCGCCGGGCCATCGCCGACGAGGTCGCCCGGGCGGTGCCGGTGCGGCCGGTGCGCGGCCGGACGGCCTGGTTCGCCGGCATGGGCAACGCCCGCACCGCGACCCTCACCGTGGCGGTCACACCGCCGGTGGCCGGCGCCCGGCTGGAGTTCGCGCTCTGGTACGACACCGAGCCGGCGGCCGACGCGATGGTGCTGGAGTCGTCCGGCGATGCCGGGCAGACCTGGACCCCGCTGCCGTTCACCCTGCACGCCGGTAACTCCACAGTGGACACCAGCGGCACCGTCTCCGGCTGGGGTGGCCGGCGCTGGCAGGCGGCGACCGCGGATCTGCCCGGTGCCGCGGGGTTGCTGATCCGGTGGCGGTACAGCACCGATGCCACCTTGCAGGGCCGCGGCGGGTACGTGGACGCGATCCGGGTCCGGGCCGGCCGCAGCCTGCTGTTCGACGAGGGCCGCCCGGCGGACGCGGCGCTGCTGCGGGCCGACGGCTTCACGCCGAGCGAAAACTGAATGGCGGGCTCAGCCGGACGTGAGCCGGGCGTGCACCACCGCGGAGACCGGCCGGCCCTGCCAGCGGGCGATCGCCAGCGCGGCGGCACCGGCCGCGCCGTCGGCTGCCGGCGTCGGCTCGACGTCGAACATGTCGCGCACGCCGGCGCGGACCGCCTCCCCCACCGGCCCGGGCGAGAGCAGCACGGACCCGGCCAGCACCACGGGACCCGGCAGCACGGGGCCCGGCAGCACGGGGGCCGCCAGTACCGGGCCCGGCACCACGGGGGCCGGACCGGCCGGCCGGGGTTCCACTTGCGACACCGTGGCCAGCGCGGCCAGGAGTCGTTCCGCGGCGGCGCCGGCGATGTTCCGGGCCGCCGGGTCGCCGGCGCCGGCCGCGGCGCCGACCAGCGGGGCGAGCCGGCCGAGTTCGGCCGGCGGCATCGCGTAGGCCGCGGCGATCAACGCCTGCGCATGCTCCGCCGGATCGCCGGGCGCCGGCTGGTCGCCGAGCAACCAGGCGGTCACCGGACCGGTGAGGGCCGTCGGCGCCGCCCGCCCGTCCAGGCCGGCCAACACCGCCCGCAGCCCGCGCCGGCCGATCCACACCGCGCCGCCCTCGTCGCCGAGCAGCCAGCCGTAGCCGTCGCAGCGGTGCGCGATCGCCCCGTCCCGCAGCGCGGCCGCGACCGCGCCGGTACCGGCGAGCAGGAGCAACCCGTGCGCGGCCGGGGTGCCCGCCGCGAAGGCGACCTCCAGGTCGGTCACCGTGCTGACCTCGCCCGGCAGCCCGACCGCGTGCCACGCCTCGGCGGCGGCCGCCCGGGCGGTGGCCCGGCCGGCCGAGCCCGCGCCGGCCGCGCCCACCACGCCGGCCACCACCCGCCGGCCGTCCACATCGGACAGCGCGGCGCGCAGCGCGGCCGCCAGCGCGGCCGCCGGGCGGCCGGCACTGGACCGCTGGCTCGCTCCCCCGGCCACGCCGCGGGCCAGCACCGCGCCGCCGATCGAGGCGACCAGGCAGCGGGTCGCCGTGCCGCCCGCGTCGACACCGATCACCAGCCCAGCGCTCACGCCGGCCAACGGTAGCGGGTTGACGACAAGGACTGAAGGTAGGAAAGTTTCCAACATGCAGAAGGCGGCGAAGCGGGCCGGCGCGGTCCGTGGCCGGCGCGCCGCCCGGGCCGACGGCCCGGTCACCACGACCACGGTGAAGGTCCGGGCGCTGTTCCCGTCGCTGGCCGCGGCCGAGCAGCGGGTCGCCCAGATCGTCGTCGACGATCCGGCGGCCGTGGCGCTGCTGACGATCACCGAGCTGGCCGAGCGGGCCGCGACGTCGGAGACCACGGTGATCCGGTTCTGCCGGGCGGTGGGCTTCGCCGGATACCCCGAACTGCGGCTGACGCTGGCCACCGAGGCCGGCCGGCTGCAGGGCGGCGGAGCTCCGCCCCGGGTGGTCGGCAGCGACATCAGCCCGAGCGACGACCTGGCCCAGGTGGTGGAGAAGATCGCCTTCGCGGACGCCCGGGCGGTCGAGGAGACCGCGGCACAACTCGACATCGGCGTGCTGGAGCAGGTCGTGGCCGCCGCCGCGGCGGCCGGCCGGATCGACATCTACGGTGTCGGCGCGAGCGCGTTCGTCGCCGCGGACTTCCAGCAGAAGCTGCACCGCATCGGTCGGATCGCCTTCGCCTGGTCGGACGTGCACATCGCACTGACCAGCGCGGCCCTGCTCGGCGAGGGTGACGTCGCCTTCGGCATCTCGCACACCGGCACCACAAAGGACACCATCGACGCGTTCGCCGAAGCGGGCCGGCGCGGCGCGGTGACCGTCGCGCTGACCAACTTCCCGCGGTCGCCGATCACCCGGGTGGCCGACCTGGTGCTCACCACCGCCGCGCGGGAGACCACGTTCCGGTCCGGCGCGATGGCCAGCCGGCTGGCCCAGCTCACCGTCGTCGACTGCATCTTCGTCGGGGTGGCGCAGCGGACCTACCCGGAGACCCGGGCGGCGCTGGAGGCCACCTACGAAGCGGTGCGCAGCCGGCGGGCCCGGCCGGGCCGGCCATCCCAGCCGGGCCGGGCGCGGTGACCGACGCGGAACAGGTGCTGCTGGAGGCGCCGACCGAGGCGCGCAACCCGCGCACGGTGGACATCGACCGGCTGCCGACACCGGACCTGCTCCGGCTGCTCAACGCGGAGGACGCACTGGTGCCGGCGGCGGTCCGGGCGGTGCTGCCGCAACTCGCCGACGCCGTCGACCTGACCGTGGCCGCGCTCGCCGCCGGCGGCCGGCTGCACTACGTCGGCGCCGGCACCTCCGGGCGGATCGCCATGCTGGACGCCGCGGAGCTGCGGCCCACGTTCGGGTTGGAGCCCGGGCGGGTGGTGGCCCACCTCGCCGGCGGGCCGCAGGCGGTCTCCAGCGCGGTCGAGGGAGCCGAGGACGACGAGGCGGCCGGCGCCGCGGCGGTGGCCGGTGTCGGCGGCACCGACGTCGTGATCGGGCTGACCGCCAGCGGGCGCACCCCGTACGTGGCCGGCGCGCTGCGCGCGGCCCGGGCCGCCGGCGCCGCCACCGTGCTGGTCTCGGCGCACCCGGGAGCGCCGCTGGCGCGGCTGGCCGACGTGCACGTCGGAGTGGACACCGGGCCGGAGGCCATCGCCGGGTCGACCCGGCTGAAGGCCGGCACCGCGCAGAAGCTGGTCCTCAACGCGCTGTCCACCGCGGCGATGATCCGGCTGGGCCGGACGTACTCGAACCTGATGACCGACATGCTCGCGGTCAACGGAAAGCTGCGCAGCCGGCAGCTCCGGATGCTCGCGCAGGCGACCGGCGCCGGCCTGGATGCCTGCGCGGACGCGCTCGCCCGGGCCGGCGGCGAGTCGAAGGTCGCGCTGCTGGTGTTGCTGGCGCCGGTCACCGTGGAGCAGGCCAGGCGGGCCCTGGACGGCTCCAGCGGGCTGGTGCGGGCCGCGCTGCAGGCGGTGGCCGGGGTCGGGCCGTCACCGTCCGGACCGGACGGTCAGCCGTCCGAACCGGACAGTCAGCCGTCCGCGCCGGACAGTCAGCCGTCCGCGCCGGACGGTCCGCCGTCCGGACCGGCCGCCACTGAATGAAGGGAGAGGTCATGACGCACGTTGCCGCCTGGGGGAAGAACTTGCGGGTGGCGCTGGCCGTCGTCGTGGCGGCGGCGGTCGGGGCGGCGTGCTCACCGTCGGGCCCGTCCGGGCAGGCCGGGTCCACCCGGCTGACGGTCTGGTCCTGGCGGACCGAGGACGTGGCCGCCTACAACCGGATCTTCGCCGAATACCCCAAGACCCACCCGGGTGTCACGGTGGAGTTCAAGGCGTACAAGAACACCGAGTACAACACGATCCTGCAGACCGGGCTGACCGCGTCCGGTGGTCCGGACGTCGCGCAGCTGCGCACCTACGGCCAGCTGCAGCCGTTCGTCGAGGGTGGCGGGCTGCTGCCGCTGGACGGCAAGGTGAACCTGACCGGCTTCCAGCCGTCGGTGCAGGCCAGCGCCAAGGGCAAGAAGGACGGCAAGCTGTACGGCGTCCCGGCCGCGGTGCAGACCATGCAGGTCTTCTACAACAAGAAGATCTTCGCGGCGCAGGGCATCGAGGTGCCGAAGACCTGGGCCGAGCTGACCGCCGCGGCGGCGAAGCTGAAGGCGGCCGGGGTGACGCCGTTCGCGGTCACCGGCAAGGACAACTGGATGCTGCCCATCCTGCACGACACGTTCGCGGCCACCCGGTACGGCGGCGCCGGGTTCGAGGCGAAGGTGCTCGCCGGCAAGGCGAAGTTCACCGATGCCGACTACGTGGCCTCGCTGCAGGTGGTGCAGAGCCTGCAGCAGTACCTGCCCGAGGGCGTGGTCGGTGTCTCCTACACCGACTCGCAACTGCTGTTCATCAACGAGCGGGCCGCGATGTTCCCCGGCGGCTCGTTCGAGCTGGGTTTCTTCGCCAGCCAGAACCCGGACCTGCAGATCGGCACGTTCGCCGCGCCGCCGCCGCCCGGGGCGGTGCTCAGCACGCCGGCCACGCCGGGCTGGGCGGACATGTCGTACGGCGTCAGCGCGAAGTCGGCGCACCAGAAGGAGGCGGTGGAGCTGGTCTCCTGGATGGCCACCAAGGACTTCGGCCAGCGGTTCACCGACGAGCTCAAGCAGATCTCGCCGGTGCCCGGGGTGACGGCCAGCGATCCGCTGCTGGCGCAGATGCGCCGGGCGTACGACCGCAGCCCGGCGCCGTACCTGATGCTCGTCGACTTCCGGTACGGCCAGCCCACCGGGACCGATCTGGTGGCCGCCGGCATCCAGCAGATGCTGCTCGGCAAGACCGACGCGGCCGGCGTCGCCGGCAGTGTCCAGAAAGGACTTGCTCAATGGTTCAGCCCGCTGGGGGGCTGAACCGGGCAGGAACGCGGGGCCGGGGAGCCACCCCTTCTGCCGGCTTCCCGGCCCCGCGTGCCCGGCAGGTGGGGGCCCGGCAGGCGCGGCCCCGCCAGGCGGGAGCCCGGCGCCCGCGGGCCCGGGTGCTGCTGCTGTTCCTCGCTCCGGCGTTCGTGCTCTACACCGGGTTCGTGGTCTACCCGCTGCTGACCGCGCTGGAGTACAGCCTGTTCGACTGGCGCGGCACCGCCCGCGGCGGGTTCGTCGGGCTCGGCAACTTCGCCGAACTGCTCACCACGTACCCGGCCAACCAGCAACTCGGCCGGGCGGTGGCCCACAACGCCGCCTTCTTCGCCGGCACCATGCTGGTGCAGAACACGCTGGGGCTGACGTTCGCGGTGCTGCTGCACCGGAGCCGGCGGTTCAAGCGGCTGTTCCAGACCGCCTACACGCTGCCCTACCTGGTCAGCCCGCTGGTGGTCGGCTACCTGTGGACGCTGATCCTCAACCCGGTGTTCGGCCCGGTGAACACGCTGCTCCGCTCGATCGGGCTGGGGTCGCTCGCGCTGCCCTGGCTCGGCGATCCTGGCACGGCGCTGCCGGTGGTGGTGCTGGTGAACGCCTGGCAATGGGTCGGCTTCCCGATGTTGCTGTTCGCGGCCGCACTCGGCGGCATCCCGGATGAGTACGCGGACGCGGCCCGGGTGGACGGTGCCACGTCCTGGCAGGCGTTCCGGCACGTCACGCTGCCACTGCTGGTGCCGGCGATCGGCACCGTGTCGGTGCTCACGTTCATCGGCAACTTCAACATCTTCGGGCTCGTCTACGCGATGGGCGGCTCCACCGGCAACCCGGCCGGCGCCACCGACGTGCTGGGGCTGCTGTTCTACCGCACCGCGTTCCAGTCCGGCAGCGTGAACTCGATCGGCCAGTCCTCCGCGCTGGCGGTGCTGATGTTCATCGTGATCTTCGGTGTGTCCCTCGGCGCGACCGCCTACCTGCGCCGCCGCACCCGGGACCTGACATGACCGTGCTTCCCGGCGGCCTCCCCCGCTCCACTCCGCGATCGCCGGCGCTCGCTGCGATGCCCACTGCGGCGGCCGTCTCGTGACGGCGGGCACTCACACCACCGGTACCGAGCCAGCCGTTGCCGCCGGGCCGCCGCCCGCCCCGGCCCGCCGATCCCGCACCGCCACCGGCAAGGGCGCCGGCGGTGTCCTCATCGGACTGCTGCTCTGGGGCTACACCGCGATCGCGCTGGCGCCGCTGCTGGTGATGGTGCTCAACTCGGTCCGGCCGTCCCGGGAGATCTTCGCCCACCCGCTCGGACTGCCCTCCACTGTGGACTTCAGCGCGTACGCGCGGGCCTGGCGGGACGCCTCGTTCGCGACCTACTTCGGCAACTCGGTGCTGGTCACCGTCGGCGCGGTGACGCTCGGCACCGCGGTCTCGGTGCTCGCGGCGTACCCGCTCGGGCGGTACCGGTTCCGCGGCAGCTCGGTGCTGTCCGCGTACTTCCTCGCCGGGCTGATGCTGCCGATCCGGCTGGGCATCGTGCCGATCTTCTACCTGCTCGCCTCGCTGCACCTGGTCGACTCGCTGACCGGCCTGGTGCTGGTGTACGCGGCCAGCGGCGTGCCGTTCTCGGTGTTCGTGCTCAGCACGTTCTTCCAGCAACTGCCGGCCGAACTGGAGGAAGCGGCCTGCATCGACGGCGCCGGCGACTTCCGGATCTTCGCCCAGGTGCTGCTGCCGCTGGTGCGACCGGCCCTGGCGACCGTGGTGGTCTTCCAGTTCGTGCCGCTGTGGAACGACTTCATCTTCCCGCTGGTCCTGCTGCGGTCCACGGACAAGGCGACCATCCCGGTCGGCCTGACGCTGTTCGTCGGTGAGCGCCAGGTCGACTGGTCCACGCTGTCGGCCGGCCTGGTGCTCGCCACCGTCCCGCTGGTCGTGCTCTTCCTGCTGGCGACGCGGCAGATCGTCGCCGGCCTCACCGCCGGCATGTCGAAGTAGCGGCGGCGCGGGCACCAGGGGCTTCGTCCGGTTGAGCCGAACCCGGTCGGCGTGCCAGGCGTATAGCCATCGAGGGCGGCCGGACGGTCCGCGACGCGGGAGGGTGACGTGGACGAGGACGAGTTCGACGGTTGGGACAGCCTCGCCGCACGCCGGCAGGCCGAGGACGAGTCGCTCATCCGGCGCTACGCCAGCGGCGCCGGCCACGGCCTCGACATGCGGCCGGCCCGCGGCTTCGTCCAGCACGTCCGCCGCGATCTCGGCCCCGAGGCGATCATCTGCGACGTCAAGGTGACCGTGCACGGCAGCGGGCACGAGGTGGTCGCGTGGTACTACTTCCCGGGCGCCGAGGACGGGTCTCCCGCCGCGACACCGGTACAGGCCAGCGTCACCGAGGTGCCGACCCAGCCGGCAGAACCAGCCGCGGCCATGCCGGCGGCGGCCGACGACGGCCTCGCCGCACTGCACCTGCCTTCCACCGCGGCGGCACCGGCCGTCCCCAGAGTGCCGCCGTCCATTTCGCGCCTATCACCCGATTTCAAACTAATACAGTCGGCATAACGGATATTGACGACCGGTAGCCTTCATGTCACTGTGGTGCGACATATGTCGGGGAGTCGCGAGGGAGTGTGGACGTATGAGGTCGAGGTTCTTCTCTCGCGGGATGAGGCTTCTGGTGGTGGGCATCGCGACGCTCGTCGCGACCTCCCTGCCGCTGGCGCCGGCGCACGCGACCTACGGCGCGCAACAGCCGATACACCTGCAATTGTTCTCGCCGACGGCTCAGCAGGTTGGCCTGCTGGACGGCTGGATACAGTTCGACGACGGGAATCTGCAATTCAGGTATTCACTGACCATCACCCGCCAGTCGAGCTTCACCCAGCCGTTCGTGGATGTCTTTGTCAACGGCACCTTCGTGGTCCAGTGGACCGGTTCGGTCACCGATGAGCGCACCTTCGCCTCCACCGTCGTGAACGTGCGCTTCGTCTTCCATGGATCGAGCTTCACCGGCCCCGGCAACTTCAGGGAGCACGTCAAGACCGTGACCTACGACAACCCGTACAACTAGCGGTCCGCGGCGGACTCGCCGGGGGACGTCTCCGGCTGGAGTAGCCGCCCGGAGTTGCCAGCCGGTCGCGCGACCAGCCGGGACACCAGTTCCTGCCCGATCCGGTCGGGCGCCAGGAAGGGCGCCAGGTGTCCGAGCCCGGTCAGGGCCACGTAGGCCTTGGCCGGTGCCTCGATCATGTCGACGTACTCGCTGGCGAGTTCGGGCATCGCGTAGGAGTCGGTGGCACCGTGCAACAGCAGCACCGGTACCTGGAAGCGGGTGCCGAGCGTGGCCGGCGTGACGGCCATCGTCTCGTCGTACAGGCGCTGCGGGAGCAGCATGACGTCGGCGAGCGAGTGGAGGATGTCGCGGGGGGTGTAGCCCGGCATGAACAGCATCCGGGCCAGCAGGAGCTTCTGCCAGGCGGCCACCTCGGCGTCGACGGCCATCGCGAGGCGCAGCCGGCGGATCCAGACGCCCGCGTCCGGGTACGGCGGCACGTACGCGATCACCGCTGCCGGCCGGGTCGAGCTGCGCCGCTGGGTGCTCGACCCCGATGACGACCCGGTGGTCCGCAACGAGCACACCCTGCGGCTGTTCCTGCTGTCCACACTGGACACCGAGGACGCCCGGCAGATGCTGCGGCGGCAGGCCGAGGGCAGCCGCGTCGAGTACGAAAGCCTGCGCGCCCGGATCGACGAGGCGACCCGCCAGGCCGCTCCCCCGGTCGCGCTGTTCGCCGCCGAGCTGGGTGCCCGCTACTTCCTGACCCTGCACGAGTGGGCGAACTGGGCCCTGGAGCGCCTCGACCCGGACGCCGGGCCCGACCGGAACGCCAGCGCCGGGTGAGGTGGACTGTTCCGGCTGACCGTCCGGGCTCCGGCCGTCCTCGCGGGTAGCTCGGCCCGCCGGGCCGTGGGTATCAGCGCCCGCCGCCGCTGCCGGCGCGGATCGCCCCGCGGTGCAGCCGCCGGGCGGCGATGATCGTCGCGGTGGTGACCAGCACCGCGATCGAGTTCGGCACGACCAGCGCCCACTCCGACCTGGCGACGCCGTAGCCGATCCACAGCGCGAAACCCGGCACCAGCACGGCGAAGTACCCGACCGAGACGTCGCGGGCGGAACGCTGTGCGAGCATCCGACGCAGCTGCAGCAGCGGCGCCACCGCCATCACCACACCCCACGCTGCCGCGGCGACACCGAGAACCGTGACCAACACCTGACACCTCAAAGATCGTGAGGCGCTCGGCCGGGTGGGTCACGTCCACCGCGACGGGTGGGGAGCGCAAACGCAACCACCCTGAGGATAGCGACCGGCGCGGCACGCCCCGGCAGGTTCGCGGCGCGGGCGCGGGTGCCGTACAACACAGTGACTCCGCCCCGGCCGGGTGCCGGGCCGCGATGGCCGCCGCGGGACCGGCGCCAGCGCGGGACCGGCGCCGGCGCGGCAGCGGGCCGGCAGCTCCCCGGCCCTCGGCCGGCCCGTCAGGCCAGGGCGGCGGCCTTGCGCAGCAGCACCGACCGCTCGCGCTCGTTGCGGCACAGCCGGGCGGCGAGCTCCAGCTCGGCCCGCGCCTCGGCGGTCCGGCCGAGCCGGCTGAGCAGCTCGCCGCGCACGCTCGGCAGCAGGTAGGACCCGGACAGCCGGTCGGTGGCGACCAGCTCATCCACAATGGACAGTGCCGGCGCCGGCCCGGTCGCCATCGCCACCGCGACGGCCCGGTTGAGCTCGACGACGGGCGACGGAGCCACCCGGCCGAGCGCCTCGTAGAGCAGCACGATGCGCTCCCAGTCGGTCTCCGGCACCGAGGGCGCCGACCGCGTGGCAGGCGGCGATCGCCGCCTGCAGCCCGTACGGCCCGAGGCCGCGCCCGATGGCCGAGGCCCGGTCGAGCGCGGCCAGACCGCGGCGGATCGCCGAGCGGTCCCACCGGCGCCGGTCCTGGTCCTCGAGCAGCACCGCCTCGCCGTCCGGTCCGGTGCGGGCCGGGAACCGCGCGGCGGTGAGCTCGAACAGGGCGAGCAGGCCGTACACCTCCGGCTCGTCGGGCAGCAACGCGGCCAGCATCCGGGCCAGCCGGATCGCCTCGTACGCGAGATCGGGGCGCAGCAGGCGGTCGCCGGCCGTCGCCGTCGAGCCCTCCGTGAAGATCACGTACAGCACGCTCAGCACAGCCGCCGAGCCGCTCGCGGCGCTCCTCGGCCGGCGGCAGCTCGAACGGCACTCCGGCCGCCGCGATCGTCTTCTTCGCCCGGGTGATCCGGGCCTGGACCGTCGGCACGGGTACCAGGAACGCCCGCGCGATCTCCTCGCTGGTCAGGCCGCCGACCGCGCGCAGCGTCAGCGCCACCCGGGCCTCGGGCGAGAGCACCGGATGGCAGGCCACGAACATCAGCGCGAGGATGTCGTCGTCGACCCGGTCCGGATCCCACGGCAGGTCGGTCCGCCCCGTCCTGGGCCACGCGCCGGCCGCTCACCCTCGGCGAGCTGGCCGGCGAACTGGCGTACCGCTCGTCGAGTGCCGACCGGCGGCGGAAGCTGTCGATCGCGCGCCGCCGCGCGGTCGCGAGCAGCCAGCCCACCGGGTTCGCCGGCGCGCCGTCGCGCGACCAGGTGACCAGCGCCTCCGCCACCGCCTCCTGCGCGACGTCCTCGGCGAGCTCGAAGTCCCCGGTGTAGCGGGCCAGCGCGCCGACGATCCGGGCGGACTCGATCCGCCAGACGGCCTCGACGGCCCGCCGCGCCGACTCGGCGCTCGGCGGGCCGCCGGCGGCCGCGGGCATCAGAGCTGGCCGGTCCGCTCGCGCCAGGCCCGCTCCTTGATGACCCACTCGTTGTCCTGCGGGAACTCGTCGATGCCCGGCACCCGGCGGATCTCGCACTTCGAGCCGGTGGTCGCCGGGAGCCGCTTGGCCCACTCGACGGCCTCCTCCTTCGAGGCCACGTCGATGACGTAGAAGCCGCCGAACAGCTCCTTCGTCTCGCCGTACGGACCGTCGGTGACCACCGGCGTCTCGCCGCTGAAGTCGACCACCACGCCCTGGGCCGGGTCGTCCAGCCCCTCGGCGGCGACGAGCACACCGGCCTGGATCAGCTCCTCGTTGAAGCGTCCGACCGTCTCGAGCATCTGCTCGAACGGCGTCTCCATCATCTTCGCGACGGACTCGTCCGTGCCGCGCATGATCAGCATGTACTTCGCCATCGTGGATCTCCTCGTCGCCTGGGCCGTCGCTCGACCCTCTCATCCCAAGGTCGAACGACGCGGACGCGGATCGACACCGGGCGCGGGTCGGCTTCGACCGCACCCTGCCGCCGGACCGGGCCGGCCAGGCCCGGAAGGTCGCCGGCGGGCCGGCACGAGCCGGACACCGCGGGCTCGATCGGCGCGCGCCGCTAGGGTCGCGGGACGAGGCGGGCCGCGATGTCGGCGGCGGCCCGCAGCGTGCTCTCGCCGAACGGGTCCGCGTCGGTCGCCGCCGGGACGATCACCATGTCGTCGACTCCGGCGGCGAGATACTCCGCGATCCGTGCGGTGACCCGCGCCGGGTCGCCGACCAGCCCGACCACGTCGTTCAGCCGGGCCGGCACGCGGGCCAGCAGGTCGGCCGGGTGCGGCCGGGTTCGCGCGTACCCGACGAGGTCGGCGAAGCCGGCCCGGGCGAACATCTGCGCGTAGCCGGGCGCGGCGAGGTAGCCGACGACCGAGCGGCGCAGCTGCTCGACGGCGAGCGGTCCGGGGTCGATCGCGCAGGCACACCAGACCGCGACCCTCGGCCGGGCCCGGCCGAGGGCCGCGCTGGCGGCCTCGAGCTTGCGCACCAGCGCGGCGGCCGTCGGCGGGTCGACCAGGTTCAGCACCATCCGATCGGCGTACCGCGCGGCGGTGCCGATCGCCTGGTCGCCGAACGCGGCCACGACGAGCTCGGAGCGGGGCGGGGGGAGGCGCAGCCGGTAGCCGCGGGTGCGCACCACCGTCCCGTCGACGTCGGCCTTCTGCCCGTCCAGCAGGGCCCGCACCGCCTGCGCGGACTCCGCCAGAGCGAGCGCGGACCCGGACCGGTCGCGGCCGTGCCACTGCGTCACGACCGTCGTCGAGGACGTGCCGAGCGCGACCGAGACCGGGCGTCCGGTGATCGCGGCCACCGAGGCGGTCCCCATCGCGATCATCACCGGATCCCGCACCGTCACCGGGAACGGCCCGAGCACCAGGGACGCCTGGCTGAACCGGGCGCCGACATGCGCGCCCAGGGCGAACGCGTCCCAGGTCGCCATCTCGCCGATCCAGACGGCGCGGTAGCCCAGGCTGTCGGCGAGCGCGGCGGTCTTGACCACCTCGTCGGCGGGACGGTCCTGCCACAGGCCGAGCGAGACCTCGAGCTCGACGGTCATGCCGGCGCTCGCCAGGTCCGACGCATCATCTGCGGACACCTCCGTTCCACCTGTTCCACACCCGGCCTGTTACTACATCAAGCAAAGTTATTCCGACAAGATCGGTGACGCGATTCACTGCCGCTCTTGCCTTTGCGCGGATCTGGTCCTACAACTAACAGTGTCGCTAGGACGAGAGGACGGCACATGGGACCGGTCGCGTGGACGCAGCTGGCGGTCGGGCTCGGCGTCGCGGCGGTGGCTATCGCCGCGCTGATGGCCGTCGTCCTGGCGATCTCGCTGAAGACGTCGAACTGGTCGGTGGTCGATACCTTCTGGGGCCTCGGCTTCGTTGTCGTCGCCGTCGTGTCCTATCTGGTGACCGGTGGC
This sequence comes from uncultured Actinomycetota bacterium, assembly GCA_963714145.1. Taxonomy (GTDB): domain Bacteria; phylum Actinomycetota; class Actinomycetes; order Mycobacteriales; family CADCTP01; genus JBBWZH01. The sequence goes on from OY970235.1 coordinate 4,438,663, forward strand.
CACGGCGACGGCGGGCGGCGCCTGGTCGCGCTGGCCGTCCCGGTGATCTGGGGGCTGCGGCTGGCCGGGTACATCCACTGGCGCAACCACGGCAAGCCCGAGGACCCGCGCTACACCGCGCTGCTGCGCCGGCGCACCGGCCGGCTCGTCCCGTACGTCCTGCGGACGATCTTCTGGGCGCAGGGCTGGGTGATGTGGGTCGTGGCGATCCCGATCAGCGTCGCGATGGTCGAGGACGAGCCGGTCAACTGGGTCACCTGGATCGGCGTCGGGCTCGCCGCGGTCGGCCTGTTCTTCGAGGCGGTCGGCGATGTGCAGCTGTCCCGGTTCCGCGCCGATCCGGCGAACGCCGGCAAGATCATGGACCGCGGGCTCTGGGCCTGGTCGCGGCACCCGAACTACTTCGGCGACCTGTGTGTGATGGCCGCGCTGTGGCTGATCGCCTGCGGCGCCTGGGTCGGCGTCGGCACGCTGTTCGCGCCGGTGCTGATGACGTACATGCTGGTGCGCAAGACCGGGAAGCGGATGCTCGACCGGCGGCTGGCCCGGACCCGCGGCGCGGCGTACGTCGCCTACGCGGCGCGGACCAGCGGGTTGGTGCCGTGGCCGCCACGGCGGCGGGCGCCCACCGGCGTCAGCTGAGCTCACCGGCTGCCCATCGGCGCCGCAGCTCCGGCTTGTCGATCTTGAGGCTGGCCGTGCGCGGCAGCGCGTCGACGAACACGACCCGGGTGGGCTTCTTGTAGGACGCCAGCCGCTGCCGGGCGACCTCGATCAGACCCGCCTCGTCCAGGTGCGGGCCGCCGGCCACCGCCACCGCGACCACGGTCTCGCCCCAGCGTTCGTGCGGCACACCGATCACGGCGATCTCGGCCAGGCCGGGCACGCCGGCCAGCGCGGCCTCGACCTCCGCCGGGTACACGTTCATGCCGCCGGACACGATCATGTCCTTGGCCCGGTCGGTGACGTAGAGGTAGCCCGCGCCGTCCAGGTGCCCGATGTCGCCGGTCCGCAGCCATCCGTCCACAACGGACTTCGCGGTCAGCTCGGGGCGGTTGAAGTAGCCGGCGAACTGGGTGTCCGAACGGACCGCGATCTCGCCGGTCCCGCCGGGCGGCAGCGCGCCGCCGTCCGGCCCGAGGATGGCGACCTCGGCGATGTGCACCGGCCGCCCGGTGCTCGCGTAGACGTCGTCGGCGCGGCAGCCGGCGGTCCAGTCGGCGTCCTCCGTGCGCGTCACCGGGGCGCCCGTCTCGGTCATCCCGTACGTCTCGGCGAACCGCCCGTCGACCGCCTCGACCAGTGCCCGCACCGTCCGCGGCGGCAGCTGCGAGCCCGAGTGCAGCGCCGAGCGCAGCGTCCGCAGCACGCCGGGATGCCGGTGCGCCTGCTCCGCGAAGGCGGCGGCCAGCGGGGTCGGCACGTAGGTGAAGTTCGAGCCCTCAGCGAGCATCCGGGCGAACCACTCGTCCGGCGGCAGCCCGGCCAGGAACGAGACCTCGCCGCCCAGATACAGGTGCGGCAGCACGACGCCCCACAGGCCGGCCACGAACGACAGCGTCCCGGTCATCGCGCAGCGGCTGCCCGGCCGGAGGTCGAAGTGCACCGGCATGTGCCGCAGCGTGCGCAGCATCGTGAGCTGGCTGTGCATGACGCCCTTCGGCCGGCCGGTCGTCCCGCTGGTGTAGCCGATGATGGCGAGATCGCCCGGGGCCCGGGTGACCCGCGGGTCGCGCGTCGACCCGCCGTCGAGCAGCGCCTGCCAGCCGGCGCCGCCGATCCCGAAGACGAGGTCGGCGCCGCTGCCGGCCACCTTGTCGGCCAGCTCGGCGGTGTGGCCGAACGCCCGCACGTCCGCGTCCGCGAGGATCGCCTCGACCTCCGGCGGGGCGAGCCGGTCGTTCACGTGCACGGCGACGAACCCACCGAGAAAGCAGCCGACGTACGCCTCGACCGCCTCGACCCGGTCGCCGACCATCAGCGCGACCCGGTCGCCGGGACGCACCCCCTTGCCGGCCAGCGCGTTCGCCAGCCGCGTCGCGTTCGCGAGCAGCTCCGCGTGGGTGCGCAGCTGCCCGTGCGCGCGCAGCGCGACCCGGTTGCCGGCCCGCCCGAGTGCCGCGGCGAGCACGCCGCCGACGGTCTCGACGGTCATCCGCGCGCCACGTCGGCGTCGGCGCCGGGCCGCGCGGTAGGTACCCGGGCCGCCGGGTCGTCCCGTTCCTGCCGGAGCCGGTCCCGCAGCTCGCGTTTGAGGACCTTGCCGACCGGGTTGCGCGGCAGCGCCTCGACGATCTCGAGCCGCTCGGGCAGCTTGTACGACGCGATCTGCTGGCCGGCGAGATGTCCGACGAGATCGCCGAGCGATATCGATACCCCAGGCCGCGGCACCACGAACGCGCAGACCCGCTCGCCCAGGATCTCGTCCGGATACCCGACGACGGCCACCTCGGCGACGGCGGGATGGCTGGCGACGAGCGTCTCCAGCTCGGCCGGCGCGATGTTCATGCCGCCCCGGATGACCAGGTCCTTCGCCCGGTCGACGTAGCGCAGGAACTCCTGGTTGGGCCCGTCGATGACGAACATGTCCCCGGTCATCAGGTAGCCGTCGGCGTCGAACGGGCTGGCCACGTTCGCCGCGTCCAGGTAGCCGGCGAACACGCTGGGGCCCTTCAGCCGCAGCTCCCCCGGGATGCCCGGGGTGCTGACCTCCGCGCCGGTGCCGGGGGCGACCAGCTTGATCGTCGTCTTGGCCGCCGCCGGGAACGTCCACGCGACGCCGCAGCCGTAGCGCGGGAAGAACGCGGCGCGCTGCCCCGGGTCGGTCATCAGCCGCACGTCGGTCATCAGCGCGATGCCCTCGTTGGAGCCGAAGAAGTTGATGATCGCGATGCCGTGCCGCTCGCTCCAGCCGCGCACCATCCACTCCTGCAGCGGTGCCGACCCCGAGCCGATCTGCCGCAGCGCGGAGATGTCCACCCCGGCCAGCAACTGCTCGTGCTGCAGCAGCGTGGCCAGCAGCGCGGGCGGTGCCACCGTGTACGTGATCCGCTCCCGCTGCACCTGGGCGAGGAAGACGCCGAGGTCGAACGGCTGGTGCTGGACGAGCCGGCAGCCGGTCCGCAGCCAGGGCAGGAACATCCCGTTGATGCCGGCCATGTTGACCATCGGGAACGGGTTCAGGATGCGGGAGGCGTGGGTGAGGCCCGGCGAGTAGACGGTGTCCCAGCTCATCACCAGCCACTCGTAGTGCGCCCGCGGCACGCCCTTGGGCCGGCTCTCGGTGCCGGACGTCCAGCAGATCGTGATGCAGTCGTTCGGGTCGACCGGGTGCGCGTCGGCGTACCGGGCGACCGCCGGCACGTCGGCGCCGGCCGCGTCCACCCGGACCGAGCCGGGCAGCTCGGACGGTCCAATGTGGAACACCTTGCGCAGCGAGGGGATCCGCGGCAGCAGCGCGACCACCTCGGCGGCCACCGACCGCTTGAGTACCCGGTCGGCGGTCAGGAACGCGGCGACCTCGCCGATGTTGCCCAGCTCGACGATCTCGTGCTGGCGGTACTGCACCGGCAGCGGCGACACGATCGCCCGGACCCGCCACGCCGCCAGGTAGGCGACGGCGAGCTCGACGATGTTCGGCAGCTGCACGGCCAGCACGTCACCCTCGCCGATCCCGTTCGCGAGCAGGACGGCAGCCAGCCGGTCGACCTCGCGGTCGACCTGCCGCCAGGACAGCCGCAGCTCGGGCGCGTCGACCAGGTCGGCCTTGTTCGGCGGGTCGACGATCGCGAGCGCGTCGCCGCGCTCGGCGACCCGGTCGGCGAACAGCTGCTGGACCGTCTCGTCGGTCCACCAGCCGCGGCCGGCGTACTGCGCGATCCGCTCCGGCGGATGCATCTTCCTGCCCGGCATGACGCCCTCCCGACGGGGTCGCGATGGCCGGCCCGGCGGCCGGCCATCGCGACCCACCTAGCCCAGGCTGATCAGCGCACCGTCGGCCTTGAAGGCCTTGGTCGCAGCGTCCCAGACGGTCGTCTGGAAGGCGGAGAAGCCGAGCAGCTGGGCCGGCGAGCTGATCCACTTGATGCCGTTGATCAGCATCGGGCAGTCGTAGGTCTGGTCCCGCGCCGCCTTGATCACGTTCTCCCGGGTGAGCCCGCCGGGCATGCCGGCGGCCTGGGTCAGCGTGTTGATGGTCAGGTCCGCGGTGACCCAGCCGGCGACGGTGATCGAGTTCTCCTTGTCGGCGGTGGTCACCTGCTGCAGGTAGGTCCGCATCCCCGCGTCGCTGGCCAGGGCCGGGTCGGCCGGGTTCTTCAGGTAGGACGGCAGCACGCCGCCGTCGGCGGCCGCGCCGGCGGCGATGTAGCCGGTCTTGTCCGCACAGTTGGACGGGTTGATCACCAGCTTCGGCGTGAAGCCGATCCGGGCCAGCGCCTGCACGTCCGGACCGCAGTCCGTGGTGATGCCGGCGATGTAGACGACGTCCGGGCTCTTCGCCTTGATCTGGGCCGCCGCGGCGTTCGGGTCGGTGGACGGCGCCACCACCGCGACCGTCACGTTCGTACCCTTGACCGCGTTCTGGAACGCGGCGCTGTAGCCCTTGCCGGACGCGGTCTGGTTCTCGGCGATGCCCACGGTCGCGCCGTTCGGGAACTTCTGCTGGATGAGCTTGATGTCGTACTGCGCTTCCTTGTCCGCGGCCGGCAGGAACTGCACCGTCCACGGGTATTCCTTGATGTCGCGGTACTGCGGCACCGACGAGCTCGGGTACAGCAGCGGGACGCACGCGGCGTTCTGGTCGTCGGCCATCGCGCCCACCGGGCCGCTGCCGAACGTGGTCAGCGAGTCGACCTGCTCCTTCTGGATGAACTCGGTGGCGTTCGCCTTGGCCCGGTCCGGGGTGAACGCGTCGTCCTTGTAGACGACCTCGAGCTTGACGCCGTTGATGCCGCCAGCGGCGTTCTGCGCCGCGATGCGCGCCTTGTAGCCGTCGGCGGCGAAGTTGACGACGCCGGCGACCGGGCCGGACAGCGGCAGGCTGTAGCCGATCTTCCAGCTGCCGGTGACCTGCTTGCGGGCGGCGTCGGCGTCGTCGCAGTCGTCGAGGTTGACCGTGAACCCGGAACCGGACGCGGCCGGACCACCCGACCCGCTGGGCGAACTGGAGTCCCCGGTGTTGCCGCCGTCGCTGGACGAGCATGCCGCCAGCGCCGTCAGCAGCGCGGCGAGACCGGCCACTTTGGCACGAACTGTTGTTGTCTTCACCGTCGGTGACCTTTCTGGGCGATCGCTACTCGGACGGAGACTGCAGATCCGCGAGACGTTCGGGCGGTGCCGCGGCGCGCGGGCGCTCGTCGGGCGGGGCGGTGGGCAGGCCGGCGTCCGGACCCGCCGGCGCACCCGCCGGCGCACCGCTGTCCGGGCCCGGCCGGATGGACGGGACGAGTACCAGCACCCGGTGGAACACCCGGAAGAAGCCGCCCACCAGGCCTTCCGGCGCCAGGAAGATGATCGCGATCAGGACCGCGCCGAACAGCACCGCGGACGCCTGCCCCTGGCCGATGTCGGACGTGTAATACGGGATGTAGACGACGGCGACCGCCCCCAGCACCGGGCCGAACCGGGTCGCCTGCCCGCCGATGACCAGGCCGGTCAGCAGCGAGATCGCGTTGAGCAGGGTGAACGAGTCGTTGGCGACGAGACTGCCGAGGTACATCGCGAACAGCGAGCCACCGACGCCGGTCAGCGCCCCGGACACCCCGAAGGCGGCCGTCTTGGCGACGGCCAGGTTCACCCCGGACGCGGCCGCCGCGGTCTCGTTGTCCCGCGCCGCGACCAGCGCGAGGCCGTACCTGCTGCGCGCCAGGTTGTGCACCAGCAGCATGACGATCAGCAGCAGCGCCGCCGCGAGCCAGTACAGCCACTCGCTCTTCTGCCCGAGCGTGAAGCCGGACCAGCCCGGCGGGGTCAGCATCCGGCGCCGGATCGTCAGGCCCTGCGCGCCGCCGGTGAGGCCGTCGAAGCGGGCGATCAGTTCCGGGAACGCGACGCCGAACGCGATCGTGACCATCGCGAGGTACAGCCCGCGGATGCGCAGCGCCGGCAGGCCCACGATCAGCCCGGCGACGAAGCAGACGGCGAACGCGACCGGGATCGTGTACTCGGCCTGCCAGCCGTACCGGACGACCAGGACGCCGGTCGTGTACGCGCCCAGGCCGAAGAACGCCGAGTGACCGACCGAGATCAGCCCGGCGTAGCCGCTGGCGACGTTCAGCCCGGCGATGGCGATCGCGTAGATCATCACCCGGGTGACCTGACCGCGGTCGAACTCGGCCAGGCCGGAGCCCCAGCCGAGCAGGCCCGCGACCGCGACCGCGGCCAGCACGAGCAGGCCGAGGTGCGGCGCCGAGTTGCGCCGGACAACGATCGGCAGGCGAGTGCTCATTGCCCGCCTCCGCGCTCGCTCCGCTCCGCGGCGCCCCGGACGGCACCTGCGATGCTCACTCGCTGTCGGCTCGCGGCGCTCATACCCGTTCCACCCGCGCGTGGCCGAACAGGCCGGTGGGTTTGGCCACCAGGACGAGCACGATGATCGCGAAGGCCACGGTCAGCTGCAGCGAGCCGCCGAGGAACGTCGCGTACCCGTTGAGCATCGACTCGGCGACGCCGAAGGCGAGGCCGCCGACGACCGCGCCGGTGATGCTGTCCAGGCCGCCGAGCAGCGCGGCCGCCGCCGCGAAGATCAGGATCGGGAAGAACGCGCTCAGGTTGAGCTGGTTCGGCGGCAGGATCGGGACGATCAGCACGCCGGCGAACGAGCCGATCACCGAGGAGATCCCCCAACTGGCGCTGAGCACCCGCCCGACGTTGACGCCGGACAGCGCGGCCGACTCGGGGTTGCTCGCGACCGCGCGCATCTTGAGCCCGAGCGGCGTCGCGTTCAGCAGCAGCGTGAGCAGCACGACGACCAGAGCGGTCAGCAGCACGACCCCGATCGAGTCGTAGTGCAGCCGGGCCCCGCCGATCGTCACGTAGTCGTCCGGGCCGTTCGGCAGCAGGTGCGGGAAGACCTTGTCCTCCGGTCCCCAGATCCAGCCGTCCGCGCCGTTGAGCGCGGTGAACAGGCCGAGGGCGACGATGAGCACGGCCGCCTCGTTGCGCCGCCGGATCGGCCGGATCAGGGTCCGCTCCGTCACGACGCCCAGCACGAAGCCGACCACCATCGAGGCGAGCATCGCGAGCACGAGCGGCCAGCCCCTGGTCGTCAGCCACCACGCGACGAAGCAGGTGAACAGCGCGTACTCGCCCTGGGCGAAGTTGATCGTCTTCGACCCGCGGAACACGACCACGAGCGCCAGCGCGATCAGCACGTAGGCCGACCCCGACGTGACGCCGGAGAACAGCCGGTCCAGGAAGATCTCCACCTGTCCCCCGATCCTCAGTAGCCGAGATACGCCTGTCGGATCGCGTCGTTGCCGCGGAACGTCCCGGTGTCGCCGGTCGCGGCGATGGTCCCGACCTCGAGCAGGTACACCCGGGACGCGATGTCCAGCGCCAGCTCGGCGTTCTGCTCGACCAGCAGCAGCGAGATGCCGTCGTCGGCGTTCAGCTCGTGCAGCACCTCGAACAGGCCCTGGACCACCACCGGCGCGAGACCCAGGCTGACCTCGTCGCAGAGCAGCAGCCGGGGGCGCGCCATCATCGCCCGGGCGATCGCGAGCATCTGCTGCTCGCCCCCGGACAGCGTCCCGGCGACCTGGTCGCGCCGGCCGCCGAGGGCGGGGAAGACCTCGCACCAGCGCTCGATGTCGGCCGCGACGGCCGCGCGGTCGGCGCGGGTCACGGCGCCGACGCGCAGGTTGTCGCGCACGGTCAGGTCGGTGAGCGTGCCGCGGCCCTGCGGCACCAGCCCGACCCCCCGGCGCAGCATGGCGTCCGGCCGCACCCGGCCGATCCGGTGCCCGGCCACGGCGATCTCACCGGCGGTGTGCGGGATCAGCCCGGAGATGGCGCGCAGCAGCGTCGTCTTGCCGGCCCCGTTGGCGCCCAGCACGACGACGACCTCGCCGGCGGCGACGTGCACGTCGACGCCGTGCAACACGCTCGCGCCGCCGTACCCGGCGTGCAGCCCCCGCACGTCCAGCAATTCCGGGCTCATCCGACCGGGTCCTTCGGCTGGTCCGCCGGTCGGCCCTTCGCCTGGCCGAGGTAGGACGCGATCACCGCCGGGGAGTGCGCGACCTCCCGCGGCGTCCCGGCGGCGACGGTGCGGCCGAAGTCCATCGCGACCACATGGTCGGAGATGCCCATCACCAGGCCCATGTGGTGCTCGACCAGCAGCGCGCTGAAGCCGAACTCGGCCTTGAGCCGCACGATCAGCGAGCCGAGGTCGTGCACCTCGGCGTGGGTGAGTCCACCGGCCGGTTCGTCGAGCAGCAGCAGCTTCGGCTGGCTCATCAACGCCCGCGCGAGCTCGACCCGCTTGAGCGTGCCGAAGGGCAGCCCGTGCGCCGGCCGGAACGCGACGTCGGCCAGGTCGAGCTGGCCGAGGACCTCCCACGCCTCGGTCTCCAGCCGGCGCCGGGCGGCGTGCCCGGCCGGCCAGCCCAGCAGCGTCGGCGCCAGCCGCGGGGTGTTCCGCGAGTGCGCACCGACCAGCGTGTTCTCCAGCACGGTCAGCGATCCGAACAGCGCCAGGTTCTGGAACGTGCGGGCCACGCCGTTGGCCACGACGCGGTGGCCGCGCACGCTCAGCAGGTCTGTCCCGTTGAACTCGATGGCTCCGGCGCTGGGCTGGTAGATCCGGGTGATGCAGTTGAAGACCGATGTCTTGCCCGCCCCGTTCGGTCCGATTAGTCCGCAGATCGCGTCGTCCCGGACGGACAGGCTGACCCGGTCGAGCGCGGTGACGCCGCCGAAACGAAGTGTGAGCTCCCTGATGTCGAGCACCCGGCTCACCTCGCTTCCCCCGCCCCAGGTACGCGCCGAGAGTGCCGCAGCGTACTTCAGTTAGCAGTTCGGCCTTCCTACAACAAGCGAAGCTTGTGGTCAACATCCCGGCAACGATTGACAGCGCAGCCGATACACACCTAGGCAAGTAACCCTGCTAGTTGTAGTGTCCGGCTGGTGGCTGACAACCTTCTCTACCGCCCGCTGGACGCCTGATGGCGGCCGAGGTGCGCGGCTGCGTCGCGCTCGTCACCGGCGGGAACCGTGGCATCGGCGAGGCCTTCGTCTCCGAACTGCTCGCGGGCGGGGCGAGCAAGGTGTACTGCGGCGCCCGTACGCCGGCGGACGTGCCGCGGCGGCTGCGCGACGCCGGTGCGGTCCCGGTGCCGCTCGACATCACCGACCTGGCGTCCGTCACGGCGGCCGCCGGGACCTGCGGCGACGTCACGGTGCTGGTGAACAACGCCGGCTTCCACGGCCGGGAGCGGCTGGTGCGCACCGATCACCCGGAGATCGCGCGGCAGGAGATGGAGGTCAACTACTTCGGCACGCTCAACATGATCCGGGCGTTCGCGCCGGTGCTGGAGCGCACCGGCGGCGGTGCGATCGTCAACGTGCTCTCGGTCGCCGGCGCCCTGCCGACGGCGTTCATGGGCGGGTACTCGACGGCGAAGGCGGCGGCGCTGTTCCTCACCACGATCGCGCGGGCCGAGCTGGACGCGCAGGGCACGTCGGTGACCGCGCTCGTCGTCGGTTCCGTCGACACCCGGATGGCCGACCACGTGGACGGCGCCAAGGAGCGGCCGGTCGACATCGCCCGGGTCGGGCTGCGGGCGATGGCGCGCGGCGAGCGGACGGTCGACACCGACCGGATGGCCTTCGAGTCGCGGGCGCGGTACGTCCTGGACCCGGTGCGCTGGGAGCGGAACATGGCGAAGGTGATGCGCGACGGCGAGTTGCGGACCGGCCGGTGAGCACCCGGGTCGTCCAGTGGGCGACCGGATCGATCGGCCGGACCTGCCTGCGCGCGGTGCTCGACTCCGCCGACCTGGACCTCGTCGGCCTGTACGTCTACAGCGACCGGAAGGCGGGCCGGGACGCCGGCGAGATCGCCCGGCGGGACCGGACCGGCGTGCTCGCGACCCGGGACCTGGACGCGATCCTCGCCCTGGACGCCGACGTCGTCCTGCACACGCCCCGGCTGCAGATCCCGTACGAGCGGCACGACGACGACATCTGCCGGCTGCTGCGCAGCGGCAAGAACGTGATCACGACCGCGGGCAACCACTACCCGCTGGCGCACGGCCCGCGGCGGCAGGCGATGTTCGAGGCAGCCGGTCGCGACGGTGGCACGACCCTGTTCGGTACCGGCGTGAGCCCGGGCGTCATCGGCGAACGGCTGACCATGGCGCTGGCCGCGACCAGCGTCGAGCTGGACTCGATCACCATCGACGAGCTGTTCGACGCCAGCGGGATGCCGAGCGCCGACTTCGTGTTCACCGTCATGGGCATGGGCAGCGACCCGGCCACGACCGACCTGACCACCGGCCCGCTGCCGCGGCTCTACACGACGCTGTACGCCGAGACGCTGGCGTACCTGGCCGACCAGCTCGGGCTGCGCGACCACACCATCGAGCCGGACCACCACGTGGAGCTCGCCGCCGCGGACGTCGAGGTGCGGGCCGGGACGATCCGGGCCGGCACGGTCGTCGCCACCGAATGGCGCTGGCACCTGTCCGCGGCCGGCCGGCGCCGGATCACGCTGGCGATCAGCTGGACGATGGACCCGGCGCTGCCCCGCTACCGCGGCCGCCCGCACTGGCGGATCCACCTCACCGGCCGCCCCGCGATGACCGTCTCGATCGACCTGCACGACCCGGCCGACCCGACCGTGCGCACCACCGCCGGGCAGTACATCACCGCCGGCACCGTCCGGCAGGCCATCCCGGTCGTGGTCGCCGCGCCCCCCGGCGTCCTGCAGATCCCGCAGTTCGCGCCGTACCGGGGATGGGATACACGGTGAGAGAACAGCGGCGTGACGGCACGGACATGTCGCACGGGGCCCGCGTGGTCAGGTACAGCGACGTGTCCACAGCGTTGGCTCTACTCAGCGATCATCAGCTTGGTCGGCTGGTGAACGCGGCGCCGGCCATCGGCTCCGGCGTCGGGGGCACCTCGGCCTTGCTGGATGTCGCCGGTGCCTCGGTCTTCGTGAAGCGGATCCCGCTGACCGACCTGGAGCGTGACCCGGACAACGTCAGGTCCACCGCGAACCTCTTCGGGCTCCCCACGTTCTGCCAGTACGGAGTCGTCCTGCTGCCCGCCGGCGGTTTCGGCACCTGGCGGGAACTCGCCGCGAACACCATGACGACGAACTGGGTGCTCACCAAGCAGAGCGAGGCGTTTCCGCTGATGTATCACTGGCGGGTGCTGCCCGGGGCGCCGCTGGCCGACGAACTCGCGGACATCGACCGTGTCGTCGCGTACTGGGGCGGATCGGCGGCCGTGCGGCGGCGGCTGCATGGCCTCGCCCAGGCATCAGCGAGCCTGGTGCTGTTCCTGGAATACGTCCCGCAGAACCTGGACGCCTGGCTGACCGGCCAACTCGCCGCCGGCCCAGACGCCATCGCCGCCGCCTGCGCCATGGTGCAGGAATGCCTACACGCCGACATCGCCTTCATGAACGCCAACAGGCTCCTGCATTTCGACGCCCACTTCCGCAACATCCTGACCGACGGACACCGCCTCTACCTCGCCGACCTCGGCCTGGCCAGCTCACCGCGTTTCGACCTGTCCACCGACGAGCGGGACTTCCTCGCCCGCAACGCCAGCTACGACGCCGGCTACGCCGCGAGGGAACTGCTCAACTGGATAGTCACCAACATCGTCGGGATAGCCACCCCCGACACCGGCGGACCCGTCGAGCGCAACGACTACATCCGCCGCTGCGCCGCCGGAGCACAACCCGCCGGTACCCCCGCGCCGGTCGCCGAGCTGATCAGCCGGCACGCGCCCGTCGCGGCCATCATGAACGACTTCTACTGGAACCTGTTCGGTGTTAGCCGGGCAACGCCGTACCCGGCCCAGGAGATCGCACAGGCGATGACCATGACCGCCGGCTTCGCGCCCGCACCCGTCGCGCCACGGCCCTGCACATAGCCATATCGATCGCCCACCCACCCGGCCGCGGCGGGCCCTACCCGGCCGGGGCGCGCACCACCTGGACGCTCGCGCCGCGCAGCCGCTGCTCGCACTGGTCGCAGATCAGCCGGGGGTGGAACGGGCGGGTGCACTCGACGTGGACGGTCCGCAGCGCCACCCCCTCCGGGGCCTGGAACCAGCGCTGGCCCCACTCGATCGCGGCGGCGAGCACCGGGTAGAACGCCCGCCCCTTGTCGGTCAGGTGGTAGACGACCCAGCCCGGCCGCTGCGCGTTCGGCGACTGCTCGAGGATGCCGAGCTCGCAGAACGTGCGCAGCCGTTCGGCCACGATCGTGGGCGGCGCGCCCATCCGCTGCTCGAACTCGCCGAACCGGGTCGCGCCGAGGAACGCCGCGCCGAGCAGCGCGGTCGACCACCGGTTGCCCACCAGCGCCATCGACTGGGTGACCACCTCGGTCGGGCGGGTGCCGTTGTGCGAGCGCCGCCGGGTCGCGGCCGACGGGATGCTGCGCTGCCACGAGCCGCTCGGGCCGAACTTCGCCTGCACGTCGCGTGCCTCGGTCCGCTCGCCGCACGCGTCGCAGATCAGCACCGGCGCGAAGAACTCCCCGCACCCCGCGTGCCGCATCCGGGGCAGGTTCTCCTCCGGCCGGTTCACCCAGCGCTGCTCCCACGCCCACATGGTCAGCAGGATCGGCCACATCTGCCGGCCCCGGGTGGTCAACCGGTAGTCGTACCGCGGCGGGTTGTGCTGGTAGGCGACCCGCTCCATGATGTCGACCTCGACCAGCCGGGCCAGCCGGGCGGTGAGCACCGCGCTGGAGATGGGCCCGGCCCGCAGCCACTCGTTGTACTGGGTCAGGTCGGCGTTGAGCGCCATCTGCACGATCCACAGCGTCCACTCGTCCCCGACGATCCCGTTGGTGACCGCGATCGCGTTCGGGCCGCCCGGTTCGAGCAGGGTGACGCGGCCGGATGCGCTCTGCCGGGCCGGGACCATGGCACCACCAAACTGCTCGGGGATCGAGGCCGACCGCTGAGCTTACTTCCCGGTCCCAGCCGGCGACCGGCAGTCACCGGCTGAGGCCGGCAGCCGCCAGTCACCGGCTGAGGCCGGCAGCCGCCAGTCACCGGCTGAGGCCGGCAGCCGGCGGTCACCGGCTGAGGCCGGCGGCCGGCGGTCACCGGCTGAGGCCGGCGGCCGGCGGCTGGGCCGGCTCCACCTCGGGTCCCGCGACGACGTCCGACTCGAGCCCCGCGACGAAGTCGAAGAAGGCGTGCGGCGCGTCCGGGAACTCGCGGGCCGGCGCCTGCCGGCTGCGGGCGACGAGGTCGGCCAGGGTCCGCGGTGCCAGCTGGCCGGTGGGCAGCTCGACGGTCCCCCACTCGACCGCGCTGGCGACCCGCAGCCGCCCGCCCGCGACGACCAGCAGTTGGCCGTTGAGCAGGCAGGACGGGTCGACGAGGGCGGTGACGACGGGTGCCACCAGCGCCGCGTCCATCGCGTCGCGGTACTGCTCGGCCATGCCGGTCTCGGTCATCGGCGTCGTCGCGTACGGCAGCAGCACGTTCGTGTGGACGCCGCGCCGCTCCCCCTCGACGGCGATGGCCCGGCCCAGCGCGATCACCGCGCCCTTGCTCGCCGAGTAGGCCGACGCGGTCGGCTCGCCGTACAGCCCGGCGGTCGAGGCGACCAGCACGATGCGCCCGCCGCCGGCCTGCCGCAGGTGCGCCGAACACGCCTGGGCGACGTGCGCGGTGCCGCCGAGGTTGGTCCGGATCACCGCGTCGAAGCGCTCCGGCGTCGTCTTGTGGAACATCTCCGGTGCGGCGACCGCCGCGTTCGCCACCAGGAAGTCGACCCGGCCGTAGCTGCGCAGCGCGCGGTCGAGCAGCGCCGGTCCGGCGGCGGGATCGCCGACCTCGCTGTACTCCGCGACGGCCGTGCCGCCGGCGCGGACGATCTCGCCGACGACCCGGTCGGCCGCGCCCGCCGCCGGGTTGCGGTTGTTCACCACCACGGCCGCGCCGGCGGCGGCCAGGTCGAGCGCGAACGCGCGGCCGAGCCCCTTGCCCGCCCCGGTGACGATGCCGACCTGCCCGGCCAGCGGCCTCATGGGCCGGCCTCCGGAGTGAGGATCGCAGGGCCGCCATGGCCCGCGGAGCGGAGCGGAGCAGGCCGGCGGGCTGGCACAGTCACGCAGCGATCCGTTCCAGCAGGACGGCCACGCCGAGGCCGGCGGCGCCGCTGACCGCGGCCACCCCGTACCGCCCGCCGCACTGCTCCAGCTCCTCGACGCACTGGCCGACCAGGATCGCGCCGGTGGCGCCGAAGGCGTGCCCCATCGCGATCGTCCCGCCGTTCGGGTTCATCCGCTCCGGCCCGGCGTCCAGGTCGCGGCGGAAGCGCAGGCACAGCGCCGCGAACGCCTCGGCGAACTCGAACACGTCGATATCGGCCGGCCGCAGCCCGGCCTTCGCGAGCACCTGTTCCACCGCGGACTGCCCGGCGGTCAGCATGATCACCGGGTCGGTGCTGGTGACCGCGCTCGCGACCACCCGGGCGCGCGGGCGCAGCCCGGTCCGTTCGGCCGCGGCGGGGGTGCCGAGCAGCAGCAGCGCCGCCGCGTCGGCCAGCGCCGGCGACGTGCCGACCGTGTGCAGGTGCCTGATCTGGCCGGCCTCGGGGTGCGCGGTCAGCGCGAGCGCATCCTGGCCGGACGCGCCGAGCTCGGCGAAGGCGGGCGCCAGCGCGGCCTGGGTCGCGGCGGTGACGCCGGTGCGCACCAGCTCGTCCCGGGCCAGCTCGCCACCACCGGGCAGCGGGACCGGGACGACGCTGGCCTGGTAGAAGCCGGCGTCCCAGGCGGCGGCGGCCTTCGCCTGCGTCTCGATGCCGTACTCGTCGAGCTGGTCGCGGTCGAAGCCGTCCAGCGTGGCGTTGAGGTCGGCGGCGACGCCCATGTGGATCGAGCCGATCCGGCGCACCACGTCCGGATCGCAGAACAGCGGGCCGCCGTCGCTGAACATCGGGACCCGGGACACGCTCTCCACCCCGCCGGCGACGGCCAGCTCCAGGTCACCGGCGCGGATCCGGGCGGCCGTCTGGCCGACCGCGTCGACCCCCGACGCGCAGAACCGGTTGAGCGTCACGCCCGGGACGTGATCGCCCCAGCCGGCCAGCAGCACGGACGTCCGGGCGATGTTCGCGCCCTGGTCGTTGACCTGCTGGCTGTTGCCGATGGCGACGTCCTGCACGTCCTGCGGGCGGATGCCGGTGCGCCGCACCAGCTCGGTCTCCAGCCGCACCAGCGCGTCCACCGGGGTCAGCTGGTGCAGCGACCCGCGCGGCGATCCCTTGCCCCGGGGCGTGCGCAGGTAGTCGAGGACGTAGACGTCGACCAGCTCGCTCACTCTGCTAGGTGTAGTACCACCGGGCCCGATTCACAAGGCCCTCGTTGACGGACTCACTCTGATTGTTGTAGTAATGATCCAGCGGAAGGGGCACCCGATGTCGTCATCCCTCTCGGTCCTCGGCGGGTACCAGACCGACTTCGCCCGCAACACCAAGCGCGAAGGCACCGGTTTCACCGAGCTCTTCGCCGAGACGGTGCGGGCGACGCTCGCGGCGACCGGCATCGACCCGTCCGACGTGGGCGTCGTGCATGTCGGGAACGCGTTCGGGCAGCTGTTCACCGGGCAGGGGCAGCTCGGCGCGATGCCGGCGACGGTCGAGCCCGCGCTGTGGGGGGTGCCGGCGGTCCGGCACGAGGCCGCCTGCGCGTCCGGGTCGATGGCGCTGCTCGCGGCGATGGCCGAGCTCGAGGCGGGCCGCTACGACGTGGCGCTGGTGCTCGGCGCCGAGATCGAGCGCAACGCCGGCGGTGACCTCGCCGCGCAGCACCTCGGCGCGGCCGCCTACATCGGCCACGAGGGGCAGCAGGCGAAGTTCATGTGGCCGTACATGTTCGACCGGCTGGCCGATGAGTACGACCGGCGGTACGGGCTGGACGACGCGCACGTGCACGCGATCAGCGAGCTGAACATCCGCAACGCGCGGAAGAACCCGAACGCGCAGACCCGCGACTGGACGTTCACCGCGCAGAGCTTCACCAGCGACGACACCGCGAACCCGCCGGTCGAGGGCCGGGTCCGGCGCACCGACTGCGGTCAGGTCACCGACGGCGCGGCCGGCCTCGTCGTGGTCAGCGGCCGCTACCTCGCCGCGCACCCGGACGCGGCCGCCCGCCCCCGCGCCGAGCTGCGCGGCTGGGGGCACCGCACGGTCGGGCTGCCGCTGGCCGCGAAGTTCGCCCGCTCCGCCGGCGATCCGTACGTGCTGCCGCACGTCCGGCAGACGATCCGGGACGCGTTCGACCGGGCCGGCATCGACGGTGTCGACCAGCTCGACGCGATCGAGACGCACGACTGCTTCTCGATGACCGAGTACGCGGCGATCGACCACTTCGGCATCACCGCGGCCGGCCAGAGCTGGCAGGCGGTCGAGGCCGGCGACCTCGAGATCGGCGGGCGGATCCCGGTCAACCCGAGCGGCGGCCTGATCGGCGCGGGCCATCCCGTCGGCGCCACCGGAGTGCGCATGGTGCTGGACGCGTACAAGCAGGTCACCGGCCAGGCCGGGGACTACCAGGTGGATGGCGCGGGCACGGTCGCGACGCTCAACATCGGCGGCAGCGCGACGACGACAGCAAGCTTCGTCGTCGGCGCGGCGTGAGGAGTCCCATGGACATCGAGGTGCTCGGCCGGGTGCTGTCGACGATCGCCCCGGACGACGACCACCCGTACCGCACCGGGCCGTGGCGGCCACAGGACACCGAGCGCAGGGCGGACGACTGCGACGTCAGCGGCGAGATCCCGGCCGACCTGGACGGGGTGTACCTGCGCAACACGGAGAACCCGGTGCACCCGGCGCTGCAGGTCTACCACCCGTTCGACGGGGACGCGATGGTGCACGCGGTCGGCTTCCGGGACGGCACGGCGTTCTACCGCAACCGGTTCGTCCGCACCGACGGCTTCCTGGCCGAGCAGGAGGCCGGCCACGCGCTGTGGGCCGGCCTCGCCGAGGACCCGGACCGCTCGCCCCGGCAGGACGGGTGGGGTGCCCGCGGGCGGATGAAGGACGCCTCCAGCACCGACGTCATCCTGCACAACGGCGTCGCGCTGACCAGCTTCTACCAGTGCGGCGACCTGTACCGGCTCAACCCGACCACACTCGAGACGCTGGGCAAGGCCAGCTGGCACGGCCAGTTCCCGAGCGATGTCGGCGTCTCCGCACACCCCAAAGTGGACGAACGCACCGGCGAGCTGCTGTTCTTCAACTACTCCACCGCCGCCCCGTACATGCACTACGGCGTGGTGGACGGCGCCGACAACCTCGTCCACTACATCGACGTGCCGCTGCCCGGGCCGCGGCTGCCGCACGACATGGCGTTCACCGAGAACTTCGCGATCCTCAACGACATGCCGCTGTTCTGGGAACCGGCCGCGATGGCCGCCGGCAAGTACGCGGCCCGCTTCCACCCCGAGATCCCGTCCCGGATCGCGGTCGTGCCGCGGCGCGGGCGCACCGAGGACATCGTCTGGTTCGAGGCCGAGCCGACGTACGTGCTGCACTGGGTCAACGCGTACGAGGACCGGGACGAGATCGTGCTCGACGGCTTCTTCCAGCGCGACCCGGAACCGCCGGCCGGCGACGGCACCTTGTACCAGCGGATGTTCCGGTTCCTGGACAACGCGAAGATGGGCCCGAAGCTGCACCGGTGGCGGCTCAACCGCAGCACCGGGCTGGTCAAGGAAGAGGATCTCAGCGAGACGACCAGCGAGTTCGGGATGATCAACGCCGGGCACGCCGGCCGCGCCTACCGCTACACCTACGCCGCGACGTCGGTGCCGGGCTGGTTCCTGTTCAACGGCATCGTCAAGCACGACACCGTCACCGGGGCGGAGGAGAAGTACTCCTTCCCGGACGGCGTGTACGCGAGCGAGACGGCGATGGCGCCGCGGATCGGCTCGGCCGGCGAGGACGACGGCTACCTGGTGACGATCACCTCCGACCTGGACCGCGACCTGTCCGAGTGCCTGGTGTTCGACGCGCGCGACCTCGCCGCCGGGCCGGTCTGCCGGGTCCGCCTGCCCGAGCGGGTCAGCAGCGGGACGCACTCGACCTGGGCACCCGGCGCGGCCATCCCGGGCTGGCGCGAGCACGACCACGCGGCCACCGCCGTCCACATGTGACCGTCCACATGTGACCGTCCATACGCGACGATCCACAGCCGACTGAACCGAGCCAGGAGGACGACATGTCGAGTTGGGCAATCCTGCGTCAGGTCGTCATCGGCACGACGACGCACGAGCAGGACACCGCGGCGGTGCGCGCCGCGTTCGGACTCGGGACCGGTTTCGACGACCCGGAGCTGAAGGAGATGAACCTGGTCGACGCGACGATGCCGATCGCGCCGGGCCGCTACCTCGAGTTCGTCGCGCCGGTCACGCCGGAAGGGCCGGTGGCGTCCTGGCTGGCCAAGGTCGGCGGGCGGGGCGGCTTCGTGCTCTCCGTCCAGCATCCGGACGCGGCCGCGGTGCGGGCCCGCGCCGCCGAACTCGGGGTGCGGGTACCGATCGACATGCTCGCGTTCGGCCGGATCGTGCTGCAACTGCATCCCAAGGACGTCGGGCTGGTGCTCGAGGTGGACGGCATCGACGACCCGGCCGTCTGGTTCTGGGACTCGATCGACCCGGGTCCGGACCCCGGCGCGTACGTCGACGACATCGTCGGCGTCGAGGTGCCGGTCGCCGATCCGGCCGCGACCGCCGCGCGGTGGCGGCACCTGCTCGACCTGCCGGAACCGGCCGAGCCGACCGTGCTCGACCTGGGCGGGCCGACGGTGCGCTTCGTCGATGGCGGTCCGTCCAGCAACTGGACGGTACTGCTGCGCCGCGCCAGCGCCAGTGCCACCGATCCCGGGCTGCCAGGTATCACGTTCCGGCTCGTCTAGGGACGCCCCGTGCCTACCGTGGCGCCGCGGTTTCGCGCGGTGGACGCGTTTCCTGAGGTTGCGCTGCGGGTGGACGAACGGGCCGACGGCACCGTGCTGCTGCGCTCGACCGCACCGCTGGCGGACGTCCCGGCCACCCTCGCCGCCGGGCTCGCCGCGCAGGCGGCCCGGGTACCCGACCGCACGCTGATCGCGGCCCGCGGCCCCGACGGCGAGTGGCAGCACGTCAGCTACGCGGCGGCCCGGGACACCGTCTCCCGCATCGCCGCCTGGCTGGGCGCCCGGCCCCGCCAGGACCGCCCGGAACGGATCCTGATCGTCACCGGCAACTCGATCCAGCACGCGCTGCTGACGCTCGGCGCGGCCGCCGCGGGCGTGCCGATCTGCCCGGTCAGCGCCCAGTACGCGCTGTCGTCCGGCGGCGGGCACGGGCGGCTGCGGCACGTCGTCGGGTTGATCCGGCCGACGCTCGTGTTCGCCGAGCGGGTCGGCCCGATCGGCCCGGCGCTGCGGGCCGTGCTGCCCGCCGACGCGACGGTCCTGGCCACCGATCCACAGCACTGGCCGGGCGCGGTCGACTGGGCAGAGGTCCGCACCGGCCGGCCGCTGCCCGACTTCGACGGGCAGGTCGCCGCGCTCGACCCGGACGCGCCGATGCGGTACATGCTCACCTCCGGCTCGACCGGCCGGCCCAAGGTCGTCGTGCAGACGAACCGGATGTGGCTGAGCCTGTTCTCGGCCGTCGGCCCGCTGCTGGCGCACGCGTCCGGCTGGGACGAGCGCACCCTGGACTGGATGCCGTGGAGCCATGTCGCCGGGGCCAGCGTGCTGGTCGGGTCGCTGCTCAACGGCGGGTCGTTCTACCTCGACGAGGGCCGCCCGACGCCCGAGCTGTTCGGCCGCACGCTGCGCAACCTGGCCGAGATCCAGCCGCTGTTCTTCGCCAACGTCCCGTACGCGTTCGGCATGCTCTGCGACGCGCTGGAGGCCGACGGGGCGCTGCGGCGCGCCTTCTTCGAGCACCTGCAGCTGTGCCTCTACGGCGGCGCCGGGCTGCCGCAGCCGGTGTACGACCGGTTCCAGGCGATGGCCGAGGCGACGCTCGGCGAGCGGATCATGTTCACCACCGGGTACGGCTGCACCGAGGCGACCGCCGGGGTCATGTCGATCACCTGGCCGACCACCGAGGTCGGCGTCGGCCTGCCGGTGACCGGCGTCGAGGTGAAGCTGGTGCCGCTCGACGCGACCCGCTACGAGGCACGGCTGCGCGGCACCTGCGTGATGGCCGGCTACCTGGACGATCCCGGCGCCACCGCGCGCGCGTTCGACGCGGACGGCTTCTACCGCACCGGGGACGCGCTGCGCTTCGTCGACCGGGCCCGCCCCGAGCGCGGGCTGGTGTTCGCCGGCCGGCTGGCCGAGGAGTTCAAGCTCAGCACCGGGACGTTCGTGTCCGGCGGCAACGTGCGCGCCGACGCCGTCGCCGCGACGTCGCCGGTGGTCACCGACGCGGTGCTGTGCGGCGAGGGGCGCGACGAGCTCGGCGCGCTGGTGTGGCTGAACCCGGCCGGGGTGGCCGCGACGCTGGGCGAGGGCGCCGGCGAGGACGCGATCCTGGACTGGATCGCCGCCCGGCTGGCCCGGCCGGGGCTGCCGTCGGCCGAACGCGTCGGCCGGGTCGCGATCCTGCACAGCCCGCCCGACGTGGACGCCGGCGAGATGTCGGACAAGGGCTCGATCAACCAGGCGATCGCGCGGGCCCGCCGCGGCACCGACGTCGAGCGCCTCTACGCGCGATCCGGGCCCGGCGTGCGGGTCGTCCGCTGAGCGGAGGAGCGTCATGACGGTCGCCCAACTGCTGCGCGACGCGGTCGCCGCGGACCCGGCCTGCGTCGCGCTCGACGGCGACGGCCGGCGCGCCACGTTCGGCGAGCTGGCGGCGGCGTCCGACCGGGTCGCGGCCGGGCTGCTGCGGGCCGGCGTGCGGCGCGGCGACCGGGTCGCGTTCATCGACCGCAACAGCACCGGGTACTGGGAGGTGTTCTTCGGCACGCTGAAGGCCGGTGCCGTCCTGGTGCCGCTCAACTTCCGGCTCAGCCGGGACGAGGTCGCCTGGGCGCTGCGGGACAGCGGGGCGGTGCTCACGTTCGCCGGCGCCGAGTTCGCCGCGAACGTCCCGGCCGACGCCGGCCCGGTCGTGGTGTGCGGCGGCGACCCCGGCCCCGGTCGGTCCGGCTACGACGACTGGGCGGCCGCCGGGCAGGGCGGCGATCCCGGCCGCGACGCCGGGCCCGGCGGGTACGTCCAGCTGATCTACAGCTCCGGCACCACCGGGCGGCCCAAGGGCGTGCTCGTCGCCGACGGCCAGCTCGAGTGGTCGGTGCGGGCGTTCGGCTCGTACTTCGACGTCGACGCCGCGTCCCGCAGCCTCGTCCCGGTGCCCTACTACCACGTCGCCGGTGGCGGCTGGGCACTGATCACGCTCAGCCGCGGCGGCACGATCATCCAGTCGCACACGCCCACCGCGCCGTCGATGCTGGACCAGCTGGTGCGGTTCCGGGCGACGCACACCGCGATGGTGCCGGCGGTCATGCAGGTGCTCACCGGAGCCCCCGGGATCGCCGGCGCCGACTTCAGCGCGCTGCGCCAGCTCGTCTACGGCGGCTCGCCGATCTCCGAACCGCTGCTGCGGGCCTCGGTGCGGACGTTCGGC
This sequence comes from uncultured Actinomycetota bacterium, assembly GCA_963714145.1. Taxonomy (GTDB): domain Bacteria; phylum Actinomycetota; class Actinomycetes; order Mycobacteriales; family CADCTP01; genus JBBWZH01. The sequence goes on from OY970235.1 coordinate 4,460,506, forward strand.
GCCGAGCTGTTCCAGTCCTACGGGCTGTCCGAGACGATGGGCGTGACCACGGTGCTCGGGCCCGGCCAGCACCGCGCGGACGGCGACCTGTCCCGGCTGCGCTCGGCCGGCCGCGCGGTGCCCGGCGTCGATATCGAGATCCGCGATCTGGAGTCCGGCAAGACGCTGGAGCCCGGCGCCGACGGCGAGATCGTGGTCCGCGGGCCGAGCGTGACGCCGGGGTACTGGCGGCGCCCGGACGCGACCGCCGAGGCGTTCACCGCGGACGGCTTCTTCCGCACCGGCGACGTCGGCACGCTCGACGAGGACGGCTTCCTCTACGTCCGGGACCGGCTCAAGGACATGATCGTCACCGGCGGCGAGAACGTGTACCCGGCGGAGGTGGAGTCGGTCCTCGCCGGACACCCCGCGGTCGCGGACGTCGCGGTGATCGGCGTGCCGTCGCAGCGGTGGGGCGAGACCCCGCTCGCCGTGGTCGTCGCGCGCGGCGCGGTGCCCGACCCGGCCGAGCTGATCGCCTGGGCCCGCCAGCGGATCGCGCACTACAAGTGCCCCACCGGGGTCGCGTTCGCACCGGAGCTGCCGCGCAACCCGTCCGGCAAGGTGCTCAAGCGCGAGCTGCGCGCCCCGTACTGGACCGGCCACGACCGCCGGGTGCACTGATCAGCCGGGTGCCGTTCGTGCCGGCCGAGCCGCGCCAGCCGGATCTCCGGCGTCGACTTCCGGCCCGCGGTGATCAGCCGGGCGGCAGGCCGCCCCGGCCGTACGGCGCGAACGCCGGGGTGCGGCGCTCGACGAAGCTCAGCACGCCCTCGTGGAAGTCGACCGAGGCGAGCGCGACCCGCTCCCGGTCCTCGGCGTCCCGCACGGTCTCCAGGAAGCTCTGGCGGTAGCTGTCGCGCAGCTGCTCCTTGATGTTCGCGATCGACGCCAGCGAGCAGTTCTGCGCCAGGTCGGCCGCGTACGCCAGCACGTGCTCCATCAGCTGCCCGGCCGGGACGAGCTGGTGCACCAGCCCGAACCCGGCCGCCTCGTCGGTGCTGAACGTCCGGCCGGACACCAGCAGCTCGGTGGCCCGGCTCAGCCCGATCAGCCGCGGCAGCAGGTACGAGCTGGAATGCAGCGCCGGCAGCCCGCGGCGGGCGAACGCGGTCGTCATCCGCGCCCCCGGCACCGCGATGCGGACGTCACACATCATCGTCTGCACCAGGCCGAACCCGGCGGCGGCGCCGTTGATCGCGGCGATCATCGGCTTGCCGACGGTGATCGGGTACCAGTCCGGCTGCGCGATCGCGGCGGCCTCGGGGTTGAAGTCGCCGGTCCGCGTGTAGACCTGCAGCTCGTCGGTGTCCGCGCCCGGGCAGAACGTGTGCCCGGAACCGGTGACCACGATGCAGCGCACCGAGTCGTCCTCGACGCACTCCTGCAGCCGGCCGTAGTAGCGGCGCTGCAGGCCGATCGTCCACGCGTTGCGGCGCTGCGGCCGGTTCAGCGTCAGCACGGTGACGCCGGCGTGGTCGGCCCGGAGCACGAGCTCGTCATCCATTTGGCAACCCCTGTCCGACGGTCAGCTCGGTGTCGAGGCGGTGGCGCAGCTCGCGCTTGAGGATCTTGCCGGCGACGCTGCGCGGGAGCGCGTCCACGATCTGCAGCCGTTCCGGCAGCTTGAACGTGGCCACCTTGCGCTGCCGCATGAACTCGACGATCTCCGCCAGCGTGACCACCGCGCCGGGCACCGGCACGACCACCACGCAGACCCGCTCGCCGAGCCGCTCGTCCGGGGTGCCGACCGCGGCGGCCTCGAGCACCTTCGGGTGTTCGGTGACGATGCCCTCGACGTCCGCGGGCGAGATCTTGAACCCGCCGCGCACGATCAGCTCCCTGGCCCGGCCGAGGAACCGGACGTACTGCAGCCGGTCGCCCTGGTACTCGAAGACGTCGCCGGTGCGGAAGTAGCCCCGCTCGTCGAAGGGGTCGTGGCCGCCGCCCCAGTAGCCGGCGAAGATCGCCGGGCCGGCGAGCCGCAGCTCCCCCGGGCACCCGGCCGCGGTGATGTCCGCACCGGTCTGCAGGTCGACCAGCCGTCCGCGGATGGTGTGGTCGAGCCGGATCCTGGTGGGCAGCCCGTGATCGCCGGGCCGCGGCAGCAGGTGCCCGCGCAGCGCCGGGTCGGGGATGTTCGCGCGGCATCCGGTCAGCGACAGGCCCTCGTTCGAGCCGAAGAAGTTGATGATCTCGACGCCGCGGGCCTCCCAGCCCTCGATCATCGCCGGCAGCATCGTGGTGGAGCCGGAGCCGATCGTGCGCAGGGTGCGCAGGTCGGCCGCGGCGAGCCGGTCCGGTTCGTGCAGCAGCTGGGTCAGCACGGCCGGCGGTGACACCGAGTGCGTGACGCCCTCGGCGCCGACCTGGGCGAGGAACGTGTCGACGTCGAACGGGTGGTGCAGGACGAGGCGGCAGCCGGTGAACAGCCAGGGCGTGAACATGCCGCCCATGCCGCCGGCGTTGACCATCGGGAATGTGCACAGCAGCACCGAGTCGGCGTCGAGGCCGGGCACGCCCGCGGTGGTCTCGGCGATGGCGAGCCAGTCTCCGTGCGCCCGGGGTACGCCCTTGGGCGCGCTCTCGGTGCCCGAGGTCCAGCACAGCGTGATGCAGTCGTTGGGGTGCACGGTGCGCGCGGCGCGGTGGGCCCGCAGCGCGGTCGGATCGTCCGCGCCGTCGAGTGCCGGCTGCAGCGGGACGACACCGGCCGGCAGCGGGCCGCCGAACGCGAGCACGGTGCGCAGCGTCGGGATGCGCGGGCGCAGGGCGGCAAGCTCGGCGGCGTTGTCCCGGCCACCGACCCGGCTCGCGGTCACCAGCGCGGCGAAGCCGCCGATGTCGCCCATCGCGACGATCTCGTGCTCGCGGTACTGCACCGGGAACGGCGACGCGATCGCCCCGATCCGGATGCAGGCGAGGTAGACGACCGCGAGCTCGACGACGTTCGGCAGCTGGACGCCGACGACGTCGTCCGGGCCCAGGCCGGCGCGCAGGAACGCGGTCGCGACCCCGTCGACGGCCCGCGCGACCTCGTCCCAGCACAGCCGGCGCGGCTCACCCTGGGTGACCGCCGGGCGGTTCGGCGGGTCCACCAGGGCCACCGCCGGGCCCCGTGCCGCGACATGCCGGTCGAACAGCGCGTCGAACGTGTCGCCTGTCCACCAGCCCCGCTGGAGGAAGTCGGCGACCTGTTCGTCGGAGAACAGCCGCATGCCCGGACGCTAGTACAGTTACCAGAGTCACTACAAGAGTTGAAGTAGCGCTGACCTGCCCGTCCCGACCGGGTCGACCGAACGCGGCGACCGCGGCCCGGCATGTGACGGGCGCCACACTCACGCCCGGAGCCTGAGCGCCGTCTGCCAGGTAGATGCAGACCGACGAGGAGGCCCCGTGAAGCGCGAGCTCAACCCGAAGATGCTGTACTTCGGCACGCCGATCGTGCTCGTCAGCTCGCTCAACACCGACGGCTCGACGAACATCGCGCCGATGTCGTCGGCCTGGTGGGTCGGTCAGACCGCGATGCTCGGGCTGAGCGTCAACTCGCAGACGGTGCGCAACCTCCAGCAGCGGCCCCGGCTGGTGCTCAACCTGGTCGACGCGTCGATGGTCGACGCGGTGGACCGGCTCGCGCTGCTGACCGGCCGGCCCGACGTCCCCGACTACAAGCGCGCTCGCGGGTACACCCACGAGCCGGACAAGTACCGCGCCGCCGGCCTGACGCCGACCATGTTCGACGCCGGATCGCCGACCGGCGTGGCGGAGAGCCTGATCCAGCTGGAAGGCCAGGTGCGGGCGATCCACGACATCGACGAGGACGACTCCGGGCTGCGCGCGATCGAGGCCCGGATCGTGCGCACCCACGTGGACGAGGCGCTGCTGATGGACGGCCACCCGAACTACATCGACCCGTTGCGGTGGCACCCGCTGATCATGAAGTTCACCGAGTACTTCGCCGGCGGCGAACTGGCCCGGCCGTCCTCACTGGCCAAGGGCTGGGAGATGCCCGCCCTGCCGGCCGCGGCGCCGGCCGGAGCGTAGCCGTCAGGCCGAACCGGCCGAGCGGAGCACGGTCCCGGCCGGCACCCCCGGTCGACCCGCCGCCGGTGCCGCGATCCCGGGGTTGACCTTCGAGTCGGGTTGAAGGTCTACGGTCAGCGCGTGGATGGGTTGCGGATCTCCGAGCTGGCCGAGCGCAGCGGTTTCTCCGCCTCGGCGCTGCGCTACTACGAGCAGTCGGGGCTGCTGCCCGAGGCCGCGCGCACCCCCGGCGGGTACCGCTCGTACGGGCCGGAGGCGCTGGGGCGGTTGCGGTTCATCGCCCGGGCCAAGCAGCTCGGCCTGCCGCTGGAGGAGATCCGGGAGTTGGCCACGGTCTGGGACGCCGGTTCCTGCGCCCCGGTGCAGGACCGGCTGGCCGGGCTGCTGGCGGACAAAATCACCGAGGTGGACGCCCGGATCGCCGAGCTGTCCGCATTCCGCGGCCAGCTCGCCGCGGCCCGCGACGGGCTGGGAGCGCACACCCCGGACGGCCCGTGCGACGACGGCTGCGGCTGCCTGGCCGACCCGGCCACCGTCGGACAGCCACCCGGTCCGCAACTGGTGGAACTGCTGCCCACCAGATCACCAGCCACCCCGGCCGGCGGAACCAGCCCGGCCAACGCGCGAACCTGAGCCGCCCGCCGCAGCCCACGCCGCGGCACAACCGGCCAGGCTCCCGGACGCACCGACCGACGGTCCGGGTCGGCGTATCACTCGACTGTCCACTATGGAGGAACACGTGCCTGCCACCAGCGACCGGGCCCACGCGCGGAACCAGCCGGCCGACCCGACCGATGCCGGATACGCCGACCGGGACACCCCCGCGGTGGCATCACCCGCCGGGTCGACCGGCGAGGCAGCGGGGTCGCCGGTCCGGCGGCGCCGGTTCGGCCCCGCGGCCGCCGGCCCCGCCGTCGCCGGCCTCGCCGCGGCCCTGGCCTGCCTCGCCTGCCTGCTCCCCCTGCTGGCCGCCGGCGGGCTGGCCGGTGGGCTGGCCGCCGCGGTCACCGACGCCAACCTCATCCTGGTCACCCTGGCCGGTGCCGGCGTCGTCGCCGCGAGCGTCCTGATCTCCCGCCGCCGCAAGGCCAGGTCCGGCTCGTGCCAGTGCGGCGGCCGCGGCGCCGGCTGCTGACGCCGCCGCCGCCGACCATCGACCGCGCGACGGCGCCCTCGCCCGCACCGCCACCCCGCTCGGGGCCCGGCCCGCACCGTACCGGGCCGGCCACCTCCCCCGGGGGCCGCGGCGGGCCGGTCGGCCGGCTCAGGCCGGGGCGGTGCCCCAGACGAGCAGGCCGCCGACGTAGACGGTGATTCTGTTGCTGTCGGCGTAGCCGGTGTTCACGGCGTAGCTGTAGTCCGCGGCCTCGCTGAACGGCGACCAGTCGGTCTTGTTCAGCCGGAGCTGGGCGTCACCGAGGGTCGCTCCGGCCGGCAGGCTGCCGGCGCCGGCGGTGAAGCCGATCTCCAGGTAGCGGTCCGCGCCGGCCACCGGGGTCGCCAGCGCGACGACCTGCTGGCTGATGTTGGCGCAGCCGTACTGGGCGAAGTCGCACCAGGTGTTGAACGTCGTCGGGCCGCCGTCGCCGGTGAAGTAGTACCGGATCGTCACCGTCGACAGCGCCACCGCCGACGTCCCGCCGTTGACCAGCCTGATGCCGGGCTTGATCTGGTTGTCCGTCGGCGCGCTGTCGTTGTTCTTGTACTGCGCCTTCAGCGACGCCGGCGGGGCGACCGCGGTGGTCACCGACACCGTCGCCGACAGCGCCGATGCCACCCCGGCGGTGTCCCGGGCCAGCACCGCGAGGCTGTACGCCGTGCTGGGCGTCAGGCCGGTGACCGTGGCGCTCCTGGTCGTCGCGTCCGGGGTGCTGGCCAGCAGCGTCGAGCCGGTCGCGGTGACCCGGTACACCTCGTACCGGGCCAGCGGGAACGTGCCGGCGGTCGACGCGGGCCAGGCCAGCGCGACGCTGCTGGACGTCACGTTCGACGCGGTCGGGCCGCCCGGGGTGGTCGGCGGGGTGGATGCGGTGGTGGTGACCGGGGTCCGCGGTGAGGCCGGGCCGGACAGGCCGTTGCCGTCCCTCGCGGTGACCCAGAAGTTGTACCCGGTGCCCGGCGAGAGCCCGCTGACCACGGTGCTCAACGTGGCCGCGTTCGTCGAGGCCGCGATCCGGTCCGGCCCGCCGGCCGCGCTCAGCCAGACGTCGTACCCGGCCAGCGGGCTGTTGCCCGGGGTGGCCGCGGTCCAGCTGAGGGTGGCCGTGGCCGGGGTGATGGCCGAGGCCGTCGGCTTGCCCGGCGCGCCCGGCGGCACCGGCGGGACGACCGGCCCGGGCGGGTTGCCCCAGACCAGCGTGCCGCCGTCGTACATGGTGATGTTGTTGACCGTGGCCGGGGTGGACTGGCTGGGCGACACGCCCGCGAACGACCAGTCCTTGGTGTAGTCGTGCGGCCCCGGGAACGTGATCCGGAACTGGTTCTCCCGCCGCGACTCGCTCTGGCCGATCGGCCCGACGTTCTGCCCGGCGCAGGAGATCGTGACGTAGTAGGTGCTGCCGGCGAGCTGCGTCGGACCGGTCGGGTTGGCGCACTGTTCGAACGCCGTGGACAGCACCACGCCGGACGCGGCCTGGCCGGCGTCCAGGGTGAAGTAGTAGCGGAACGAGATGTTCGGGGTGAACCGCGCCGGCCAGGCGGTGTGGTTGTACCAGAGCGTCTTGATCTCGACGAAGTTGCTGCTGGCCTGGTTGAGCGAGGCCGTCATGAACAGCTCGTTGTCCTTGGTCTCGGTCGGCGGGAAGCTCGCCAGCGGGGTGCCGCCGAACTCCTTGACCAGGCGGGCCAGCGCGCTGGTCAGGCCGGCGTTGTAGTCCAGGGCGACCTCGGCCTTCTGGAACGCGTTGCGGTCCTCCGGGCCGTAGTTGTCGTCGGCCGCGGTGGGGCCGCCGATCAGTCCGCCGTAGAGGGTGTGCCGGTCCTCCACCGGGTCGCTGAAGCTGTTGCTCCACGAGCCGTGCGCGGTGCGGTGGTGCGGCCGGGTGATGAAGTGGGCGCCGAAGCCGACCAGGTAGCTGACGTTCGACGGGTTGTCGCCGAGGATGTAGTTGATCTGGCGGACGCCGAAGGCGTGCAACTGCTGGTTACGGGTGGCGTCCAGCCGGCCGGAGTCGGCCAGGACGAGCGCGAGCCAGGCGGCGCCGGCGGAATAGCGCAGCGAGCCCCAGGTGCCGTAGAACGCCTCCCCGCCCGGCGAGGTGGTGACCTTCGCGCCGGCCACGCCGGCGCCGGCGTTGAAGTCGGCCCAGCGGGTGGCGTCCGCGACGGCCTGCGGGTCACCGGTGAGCTGTGCCATCAGGATGTAGGACGCGGCGGTCTTGTCGTCCCAGTCGTAGGTCCAGCTGTACTTGACCGGGGAGTTCGGGTCCTGCTGGGTCGTCCGCGGCAGGCCCGGGTAGTACGCCTTCGCCCGGTCCAGGTAGGACGTGTCGCCGGTGGCCCGGTACAGCCACAGCGAGCCCCAGACCAGTTCGTCGCCGAAACCGCTCCAGGAGTTGTAGAAGCCCTTCACGATCGGGGTGCAGTCGTCGTACTTGGCCTTCGGGTTGGCCTCGGTGGTGGCGTAGAGCTGCCTGGCATGGGTCAGCAGCGTCGCCGCGTAGGCCGGGTCGCTGGCGGCGAAGACCATCGAGGCGGACGCGAACGCCGACGCCGCGGAGTCGGCCAGGTCGGCGCCCCAGCAGGTGCCGGCGGTCATGATGTAGGTGTCGCGGGGGTACGTCTGCACCTCGGCGGCGGCCCACAGCTTGGTGGTCCTTGTTCGGGTCGGCGACCTCGGTCACCAGCCTGTTCGGCGCGGGGTTGGCCTTGATCAGGTAGTCCATGCCCCAGCGCAGGTTGCTCAGCAGGTAGCGGCTCTGCCCGCTGGCGGTGTAGCCGGCCGAGTCGTCCACCATGCCCCAGGCGAGCGTGGTCAGCGCGTGCACCAGCGGGAACGTCGCCTTGATGTGGTCGCCGGCATCGGCGAACCCACCGGTCAGGTCCAGGTTGACGTCCTGGCCGTCGGCGAGGAACGAGTCGGCCCGCCAGGCGACCCGGTTGTCCGCCGGCAGCCGGCCTTCCCGCTGCGCGTCGTAGAACCAGACCGCCTTCTGCAGTGCCTCGGCATAGTTGAACGGCCCGGCGACCGCCTGCGCCGGCCGCGCGACCGCGACCGTGCCGACCAGGGCGGTCGCCACGGCGGCGACCGCGGCAACAGCGACGAGCAGGGATCGGCCCAGCGACCGTGGCTTGGCCGGAACGGTGGGGGCCAGAACGGTGGGGTACAGCACGCGACGACTCCCGGGAGAAGATACGAAAGACTCCCGGCCGGACCGCCGCCACCAGCCGATGGCTCCTTGATGCTAGCCGCCCGCCGCCACCGCAACCACCGATCCCGGCCGCCCACCGCCGCGACGGGCGGCCGCCTGCCGCGTGTCCCGTCAGACGGGCCGGGTGAGGTCAAGAAACCCTAGGCTGGACGATGGAAGGACCGCTCAAGCGACTACGACGGAGGAGCCGTGACCGTGCGTGTTCCAGTGGCCCCGTCCGTCTTGTCGTGGGCACTCGACGTGACCGGCGCCGATGTCGAGCGCCTTCGCGCCCGCTTCAAGATCGACAAGTGGTTGGCGCTGGACGCCCGGCCGACGTTGAAGCAACTCCAGGACTTCGCCAAGGCAAGTGGCGTCGGGTTTGGATACCTCCTACTTCCGCAGCCGCCGGCGTGGCAACTCCCGGTCCCGGACTTCCGTGAGGGCTTCGCCACTCCCCCTGCGCCGAGCGCAAACCTGATCGTGGTGCTCAGCCAATCTCAACGCCGCCAGAACTGGTACCGCGATTACGTACTCGGCCACGGCGGCGAGCCGCTCGAGTTCGTGGGCTCCGCCAGCGGGGCGACCGTAGCCGAGGCGGCCGCGATGATCAGGGCGGCATTGGACTTCGAGGTCACCAACAGGCACGGCACGTGGTCAGACACCCGGCGGACACTGCTCCGGGCGTTCGAGACCCTTGGTGGGCTCACCGTGGCGACGTCGATGGTCGAGAACAACACCAAGCGACCGCTCGACGAGGACGAGTTTCGAGGCTTCTCGCTTGTCGACACCATCGCACCGTTGGTGTTCGTCAACACTCACCAGACACTCAATGGCCAAATCTTCACCCTCGCCCACGAGTTCGCCCACGTGTGGCGTGGGACCAGTGGCATCGGCAACGAAGACCCGCGCGAGCGCGGCGAGTCCGAGGTTGAGCGGTGGTGCAACAGCGTCGCCTCCGAGACGCTCGTGCCGCGCGACGACCTCGCAGCGCGGTATCCGGGCGTCAGCGGCCGCGGCCTCCCGGAGGCCCTCGACCGGCTTGCTCAGGAGTTCCGATGTGGAACTCTCGTAGTGCTCCAGGCACTTCATCGCACCGGCGTGCACTCCTTCGACAATTTCACCAGCGTCTACGACGCCGAGGTGAGCCGCCTTCGGGATCTCCAGAGAGGCCGCGAGAGCAGCGGTGGCGACCACTACAACAACCAGCCATTCCGGGTCGGCGAGCGGCTCTCCCGGGCTTTGATTTCTGACGCCCTCGAAGGCGGCACCAGTATCGATGAGGCAATGCGGCTGATGTCCATAAAGTCTCTCAGTACCTTCGACGAATACGCCCGTCGACTTGGCGCCGCTTGATGTACCTGCTCGACGCGAACGCCTTCATGGAGGCGAATCGGCTGTACTATGCCTTCGGTATCGCGCCGGGGTTCTGGAGGTGGCTCGGCGATGGCCGTCTCGGTGGCGAGGTTGGCTCCATCGATGCTGTCAAGGATGAAATCACCGCGGGAACCGGTGATCTCGTGACTTGGGCGAACGCCTTGCCAGCGACATTCTGGGCCGCCGACACTGACGACGTGGTGGCCGCGATGACCACATTGGCCGTTTGGGCCAATGCCCCGGCAAGACAATTCAAGCAGGAGGCTGTCGCGGAGTTCATGGCCGCTGCTGACCTCAAGTTGATCGCCCATGCGATGGTCGGCGGCGCTACGGTCGTTACCCGTGAAAAGCCGGCTCCCGACTCGAAGAAGAAGATCAAGATTCCCGACGTGTGCAGCGCTTTTGACGTCGCCTGGATCGATCCCTTCAGCGCCTACCGGGACCTTGGACTCCAACTCATCGTCTGACACCGCACCACTGCCGTACACAAAAGGCCGGGCAATCGTGGCGGGCGGCGTTGGGTTGGTGGCGGCAGGGTTCGGGCGTTACCAGGTTTCTATCCAGGCGAGTAGGTCTGGATCGGTCAGCGAGTCGATGACGAGGTCGGCCGGTAGGTCCTGCGGTAGCGAGGGCACCGCTACGGTGCGGAGTCCGGCCGCCCGGGCGGCGCGCAGGCCGGTGCTCGAATCCTCGAACGCCAGGCAGGCTTGCGGCTCGGCGGCCAGCGCCGCGCACGCGGCCAGGTAGAGGTCGGGCGCCGGCTTTGCCCTGGCCACCTCGTCGGCGGCCACGCTGACCGGGAACATGTCGGTGAACCCGCTGCGGTCCAGCGTGACGCTCAGCAGGTGCCGCGGCGAGTTGCTGGCCACCGCCACCGGCACCCGGCGGGAGACCAGCTCGACCACCTTGACCGCGCCGTCCATCGGCAGTGCCCGCTCCGAGATCATCTCCACGGCCAGGGCGAGCAGCTCGGCGCCGAGCGCCGGACCCTGCCCGGGCAGGCCGAACAGGCCGGCCATGATCTCACCCGCCTCGGCGATCGAGGTGCCGATCAGCAGCGCCTTCTGGTCAGGTCCGAACGGCAGGCCGTGGCGGCCGAACAACCGTGTCTCGGCCACCGACCAGCGCGGCTCGGTGTCGACCAGCAGCCCGTCGCAGTCGAACACGACCGCGGCCGGCCGCCACCCGGTCAACCGGGGGCCGGTCACCTGCCGCCGCCCGACCAGGTGCCGACGGCGGACGCGGCCGCAGCCAGCGGACGCGCACACCTGCCGCCGGACCGGTGCCCGGGATGGTGGCGGATCTCGCCGCGCGCGCCAGGACCGGTGGGTTCGGTGTCCGTCATCGCCGCCAGCATCGCACGCCACAGCCGCCCGGCCCGGTCACACCATCCTCATCAACTGACCCGCACGATCGACCGGACCCGCGGCCCGGCACCACGACCAGGTACGGACAAGCCGGCGCGGCTACGGCGTCGTCCGTTCCGCGGCGAGTTTGAAGCCGCGGCGCACCCCGGCCTCGAATGCGCCGGGCGGGAGCAGCCAGCGCAGCGCGATGAACCGGGTCGCCTCCTTCGTGATCCGGTTCCGCAGCTTGGGGTGCCTGTCGTTGGCGATCGCGACGACCTTGCGGGCGACGACCGCCGGCTCTGGCGCGTTGGCTTCGTACCCGGCGAGGGTGGCGAGCGCCCGGGTTCGTGGGCCGGCGTAGACGTCCATCCCGGCGGCCGGTGGCTGCCGGTAGAACGGTGTCCTGATCGAGCCGGGCTCGACCATCGCCACCTTGATCGAGAATGGCCGGACCTCGTGGCGCAGGGTCTCCATCAGGCCCTCCACCGCGAACTTGCTGGCGTTGTAGTGCCCCCAGAACGGCACCGGCACCAGGCCGGCCAGCGAACTGACCGTGATGATGTGGCCGAGGCGCCGCTGCCGCATGCCGGGCAGGACGGCGAGGCTCATCCGGACCACACCGAAGTAGTTCGTCGCGAACTGCGCCTGTGCCGCGGGCACGGGGACCTCTTCGACCGCGCCCGCGCACAGGTAGCCGGCGTTGTTGACCAGGACGTCGATCCGACCCGCGGCGCCCAGAACCTGCCCGACCCCGTGCCGGACCGACTCGTCGTCGGTGACGTCGATGGTGATCCGCTCGACGCCCGACCCGGCGTCCGGCGGGACGGTCCGGCTGGCGCCGAACACCCGGAATCCCGCCGCCGCCAACTCGCGCGATATCGCGGCGCCGATACCCGAGGAGGCGCCGGTCACCAGCGCCACCCGTTGCTCAGACATGATTCATCCTTCTCAGGGGTCGGATCGGAGCGCGGTCCCGCCCGCCGGCCGCTCAGCTACATCGGGATCGCCTCGAAGATCTCGACGGTCCCGCCGCTCTGCAGCACCGGGCACCCGTCGGCCTTCGCGGCGGCGTCGGCGAGCGAATCGGCCGTGACGATCGAGTACCCGGTGGCCTTCGAGTCGGCACCGTCAGCGGTGCCACCGGAGCTGACCGTGACGCCGGCGCCGAACGGGTTCCCCATGTCGGTCACCGCGTCCCCGAGCGCCCCGAACCAGGCACCCCACGCCTGCATCGCCTGCTCCTGGGCCTGCGGCGTGTCGGCCATCTGGCCGCCGGTGTAGACGTACACGAACTTCGCCATCGTGCTTCTCCTCCAGGTTGGGGTGCTGCTGAGCACCGATCGGCGTCCGGCCGACCGGGTGCGCCGCGGCTATCGGTGTGTCACGGTCGCCTTGCCGATCACATCGGCCCCGACCGGACCGACGACAGAGTTCTGCGCCGCCGGGATGGCCGTCGACCCAACCCGACCCCGGTCAGCGCGACGATCCGGCCCGTCGCCGGGCGGGTCGCCGTCCGGTGCGGTGTCGATGTCACCCGGGCTGCCTCCTCGGCCGCTCCGGGGCCGCCGAGTCGGCGGGCCCCAGAACGTACGATCCGCGGCCGCGGCCAGATCCATCGCCCGCGCCAACAATTCCTGATCCTGTTTCCGCCGGGGTCACCGCGGCGGTTCCAGCGTCACGTCAGGGAGATTTCAGCGGCCCTTGAGACAATGGCTGATTGGTGTGCCGGTGGGCTGGTTCACCGCTGATCGATGAGGAGTTACCGGTGGGGCGCCGGTCTGCGAGCACGGTGGGGGCGGCTGGGCCGCTGGGTCGGCTGTGGTCGGCGGCCGGTGGTCGGGTGCTGTCCGGCGGGGTGGCTGCGGTGGTGGCGGTGCCGCTGGCGCTGGTGCTGGCCCGGGCCGATGGGCTGCCCGGGCAGCGGGATGAGCTGACCGGTGGTGGCGCCTGGCTCGCGTCGCCGGCGCAGGGTGCGGTGACGCTGATCGACGGGGCGTCCGAGCAGGTCGTCGGGGCGGTACGGGCGCCAACGTTCCGGACCACGGATGACCTGTCGGCGGTGCAGGCCGGTTCGGCGGCGTACCTGGTCTCCTCGTCCGCGGGCACGGTGTCCCGAGTGGACGGTGGCACCTACGAGGTGTCGGCGCCGGTGCAGTTCGGCGCCGGCGGCAGCGGCGGGGCGCTGCAGGTGTATGCCGGGAAGTCGGCGGCCTACGTGGTGGACGGTCAGCGCCGGACCGCCTCGGTGGTGGACCCGGTGACGCTGCGGGTGCGGGAGCGGTTGGCGTTGACCAGCCAGCCGGGGCCGGGGCAGTCCGTTGTGGACAGTGCCGGCCGGCTGTGGGTGGTCGACGCGACCGGCCTGGACTGGTTCGACCGGGCGGGCAAGCATGTCCGCTCCGAGGCCGGTGGCGCGAGCATGCGGCTGGTGCTGGTCGCCGGCCGGCCGGTGCTGGTCGACCTGCAGCGGGCCCGGGCCGGCCAGCTGTCCGACGACGGGTCGGTCCGGTCCTGGTCGTGCCTGGACCTGCCCGGTGACCAGGCCGCCGGTGCCGACCAGGTCCAGTTGATCGGCTCGAACACGCTGGGTCGGGTGCTGGCCGCGATCCCGGCGACCGGCACGCTGGTGGCCGCGGGCAATGGCGGCGATGCCTGCGGGCAGACGCTGGACGTGGGCAAGCCGGGCGAGGCGTTCGGGCCGCTGGTCGAGTCCGGCGGCTACGTGTTCGTCCCGAACCGGACCACCGGGCACACCATCGTGGTCGACCTGGCCGCCCACCGGGTGGTGGCCGACCTCGACGTGGTCAGGGCCGGCGCCCGGCTGGAGTTGCTCGCCAAGGACGGGCTGGTCTTCTACAACGACCTGGACGGTGACAAGGCCGGGGTACTCCAGTTCAGCGGCGGCCGCTGGACGGTCGGCAAGGGGCTGCAGAAGTTCTCGGCCGGCAAGGACGGCGCCAAGATCCTGGCCCCCAGCGGCAACAAGACCCACATACAGCCGCAGCAGCCGAAACCGGACAACCCCGCGGACAAGCCGCCGGCGGACAGGTCGCCAACCGACCCGCCGGACGCGGGCGACCCGCCGGCCGGCGGCGACCCGCCGGTCCCGCCCGGCGGCGGGACCGTCGATCCGTCGTCGCCGCCACCTCCGCCGCCGCCACCGCCACCGGGCGGGCCGGGCAACGGCACCCTGAACGTGCGGGTGGTCGGCGGCGGGTTCGTGACCGCCTCCGCGCCGAAGCCGCTGAATCAGCCCGCCGGGACCCAGTGCGGCGCCGGGCCCGGCTGCGCCTGGCAGTACCCGGACGGGACGACCGCGGTGCTGCGGGTTCCGCTGGCACCCACCCCGGACCTGGTGCTGGACACGCTGGACGGCTGTGCCCAGAAACCCGTCCAGGGCGCCAACCAGATCTGCAGCGTCGTGGTCTCCGGCACCGTCACTGTGACGGCCACCTTCATTCCGAAGCCGCCGGTGCAGGTGCATGTCAACGTCACCACGACCGGGTCCGGCACCGTGACCGCCACCCCGGCTGGCGGCGCGCCGGCGTCGTGCACGCCGAGCTGCGCGCTCACGGTGGTGGCCGGCACGGCGGTCCGGCTGTCCGCCACCGCCGGTGGCGGCAACTACCTGTCCGACTGGACGACGGCCGGCTGCGCCGCCACCGCGTCGACCTGTGACCTGACGGCCGGATCCGACACGACCGTGACGGTCGCCTTCGCGCCGCTGCTCGTGCTGACCGCCCGGGCGGCCGGCGCCGGCTCCGGGTCGGTCTCCGGAGCCGGGCTGTCGTGCGGCGGCGGGACCTGCACCGGCAGCTTCAAGGCCGGTGCGACGGTGGATCTCACCGCCGCACCCGGGGCGAACTCGGCGTTCACGTCCTGGTCCGGCTGCGCGCCGCCGAACGCGCTGAACTGCTCGGTGACCATGTCCGCGGACACCACGGTCACGGCCAGCTTCCGGGCCCTGGATACCACGCCGCCGGTCGTGACGATCTCCGACGGCCGCGGCCACACCGTCACCGGCGCCAGCGGGGACGTCTCGGTCACGCTGCCGGACTTCTCGCCGTACACCGTCACCGCGACCGCGACCGACCCGGAGAGCGCGGTCACCTTGATCGTGCTGAAGCGGGCTGTGAGCTTCGACTGCGGCACCATCATCGGCGGCGGCCGGATCCCGACGGAGATCGCCCGCTCGTCCGGGGGGCCGGTCAGCAACACCCTCGACGTGCGGGACTTCTGCGGCCGGCCGACCGACAACCCGCGCAACGTCAGCGCCGTCTGGGTCGCGACCGCGACCAGCGAGGGCGGCACCGCACCGGACACCAGCTCCTTCATCGCCGGCCACGCCGAGTAGGCCGTAGCGGACCGTCACGACCAGGGGCGTTCACGGTCTGCCGCGACCAGTAGGCCACCCGGCCCCGACGGGTCGGTCCCTGGCCGCCGGCCGTACCCATCGGCCTGGCCGCATGGCCGGCGGCCAGGCCGGTGCCGGGCCGTGCGCCGGGCGGTCGTCGTCGACGCCGGGCTCCCGCCGCTGCTGGTTTGTCAGCCGCAGCCGTCCAGGTGGCCGTGGGACAGCTGGCAGGTGATGGTGCCGCTGCCGTCGTTCGGGTCGGTGGCGTACGGGCGGCTGGCGATGCGGGTGGCCGTGAAGGTGAGGGTGGCGTCGGTGGGCAGCCGGCTGGCGCTGAAGCGGATCGGGGTGTCCCGCTGGGTGCCGGCCGGCACCGCGCCGAGCTCGCAGGTGACGGTGTCGGCGGCGGTGTCGACGGTGCACGAGGCCGGCAGGTGCTTCGGCCGGAAGCTGGCCGGGTGGCTGATCCGCAGCTGGGTCATGGTCGTGTCGTCGGGTCCGTAGTTCTCGATCGTGGCCGTGACGATGACCTCGTGGCTCACCCCGCCGAGCACCCGGGCGGCGAGCAGCAGGGGCAGGTCGGCGCTGGGCGGCGGCGGCGAGAGGTCGGAGTCCGGGCCCTGGCCGCGGTCGTTGCTCGCGGTCACCGCGAGCTGCACATGCTCCCGTTCGATCTCGGCGATCCGGTCGGTGGGGATCGGCAGTGCGGTCGCGGTGCCCGGGGCGGTGCCGAGGACGTACTCGTTGCCGGCCGCGTCGCTCCGGTCGCCGACCGCGATGACGACGTACCCGGTGATCGGGTGACCGCCGTCGTCGGCCGGCGGTGACCAGCTGACCTCGGCGCCGTCCGGGCTGATCGCGACGTTCCGCGGCGGGCCCGGTTCGCCGGCGCCGTAGTGCACGGCGGCCGAGACGGTGGTGGCCGGGCAGGTGGGTGTGCCGGCGGTGGTCGCGTCGATCACGTCGACGAAGTTGTCCGGCGGCAACGGCAGGCGCGGGGTGTACAGGCCGGCCTGATCGACGTACCCGTACGAACCGAGGCGCATCGACCAGGTGACCCCCTCGGCCGGGTCACAGTTGACCGGCCACACCACGGTGTAGCGGATCGGCGTGGCCGCGGCGGCGTGCAGCGGGCGGGACGTGACCGGTCGGGTCGCCACGCCGGCGGCCAGCCCGGCAGCGCCGCCCGACAGCGCCGGCGCGGTGAACCCGCCGGCTGATTTCCACAGGTTGACCGTGCCGTCGGCACCGGCCGGCGGGTAGACGGTGCCACCGAACTTGAACTCCTTCACCTTGAGGTCGACGACGAAGAAGACGTCGACCTTGAGCTTGGCGTCGAGCCGTAACCACGGGTTCGCCGCCGTGTCGGCGGTGAGCACCAGCGACGGCGTGACGGTCAGTTCCGGGCCGACCAGCTCGTAGATCAGGATCTGCAGGTCGATCGGGAACGAGATGATCAGTTCGGCCTTGGCCTGCAGGGAGTAGCTGAAGCACTTGGCCGGGTCGGTGAGGCAGGGCGGATCCGTGGTCAGGTTGATCGTGCTCTGCCGGCCGGAGGCGTCCCGCCGCACCTCACCGCCGACGGTCCGCTCGTAGGTCGCGTTGAAGCTGAACTTGATCGAGCCGTCGATGCTGGTCTGCGTGTAGACCGTCAACTTCGGGCAGAACGCCACGACGTACACCCAGAAGCACTTGGTGGCCGGCTCGGCGGTGAACAGCGCGGTCTTCTTGCTCTCGGTCGTGTAGGCGATGCCGATCTCTCCGCTGACCGACGCCTTGGCGGTCGCCTTGGCCACGAAATCGTAGGTGAAGGTCTTCCAACTGGTCGGGTCGTACCAGGACGCGTTGGGGTCCTCCGCCCAGGCCGCTGTCGCGGTCGCTACGGCGCTGAGGCTGAGCTCCGCCCGCAGCAGCGCGGTGAGCGTCGTACCGGCCGGCAGCTTCTCCACCCGCGGATCGTTCTTGATCTTCTCGGCGAGGTCGATGTTCAGCACCTTGCTGCCGGTGATCGCCGAGGCCCGGAACCGCGGGTCGAGCAGGTGGATCCGCGCCTGGGCGAACTGATGGTCGTTCCCGGAGGCGGTCAGACTCAGGTGCTCGAAGGCCTGGGTGAGCAGGGCGGTGCTGGTGGTGAACGTCCACGTGGTGCCGTTCCGCGCGATGGCGTCCACCGTGCGCAGCAGCCCGGCCTGGACCAGCGGGTTGCTGTTCTGCCCGGCGACGATGATCGCCTGCACAGCCAGCGACTGCACCTGGGCCGGCGGATTGCTGAACTCGACAGTGCCGTCGGTGACCGAGGTGATCGCGCTGATCGCGGCCGCGGAGAGCAGCACCGTGCGGGCGTCGGCGATCGGCCCGGTCGCCGCGGCGACCGGTGCGCTGCTGGCCTGCACCGCGGCGACCCGGCTCCCGGTGCGCTTGCCGGCGAGCCCGGCGGCGCTCTGGCCACGTACCGTGACCGCGTAGTCGATGTCCCGCACCAGCCCGGTCAGCCGGGCCTCGGTGACACCCGCGGCGACGCTCGTCGAGACCGTCGGACGGCCCGGGGCCGTCGCGGTGACCGTGTATCCGGTGTTCGCGCTGCCGCCGTCGTCGGTCGGTGGATCCCAGGAAACCGCCAGCGCCGTCGGGTCCGGCTGGCTGCCGTCCGGGTTCGCCGGCGGCGGGCCGGCGGACACGTCGATCGGCGGACCGGCGGCGTACGCCGGCTGCGGGGTGGCGGTGCCATCGGGCGCGGCGCCGACCGTTTCGGCGTCGGAGAATCCGGGCCGGCCGGTGCCGACCCGGTTGGTGGCCGTGACCGAGACGGTGTACGACATGCCGTCCCGCAGGCCGCCGACCGTGGCGCTGGTGGCCGTGCCTGCCAGCACCATGACCGCCGGGCCCGGGCCGTTCGGCGTCGCGGTCACCGTGTAGCCGGTCACCGGCGACCCGCCGTCCGCGGCCGGGTTCCAGCTGACGAGCAGGCTGCCGGTCCGCCCGAACAGCGAGTCCAAGGTCGGCGCCAGCGGGACCGACGGGGTGACCGGCCCGCCGATGAAGGGCGGATCCGACGGGCTGGACGTCCCACCGCCCGATGTCTCGGTCGCGGTGAACGCGTAGTCCGTGTCGTTGACCAGGCCGGGAACGGTGACGACGACCGGGTTGCCCCGATCCGGACTCGGCGCCACCCCGGTGCTGACGACCGGCCCGATCGGGTTGCCCACGTCATCCACGGCCCGCGCCGACACGGTGACGTACCGGACCGGCCCGGCGCGGGTGTCCCCCACCACGACCGTGACGGCGACCGCGGTGTCGGCCGGCTTCACATCCTCGATCATCGGTGGCTGCTGCGTCTGCAGCTCGCCGATCCTGGCCGGTGCCGGGCCGGCCGCCGCTGGGCCGGCCGCCGCCACGGCGCCGACCGGGACGGCCAGACCGACCGCCACCGCCATGACTGTCGCCAGCGGCCTCCGCCGCCGCGCCGCCGGACTGCTCGCCCACACCCGCCCAGCACCCGAACCGATCATCGATGTCCCTCCCGGGGCTGACGCTCGGCGCGCAGCCCTGACACTCGACACACGGAGGCGCACGTAATGTAGTTTCTCGACTACCCTCCGTCAACGACCCGTTCATCGACACCCCTGTGCGGCCTGGCGGTCGCTGGCCGGCGGCATCGGACGTGACCGGCCCGGGTAGCGCGGATGGGCTACCTCGGCCCGGGTCGCACAGGCGGCCGACCACCGACATGCGTCACCTCCAGAAGCGACTGACCGGGGACCGGCGCTCGAAGGTGCCATGGAGGGCGGAAGCTGCCCCGGCCGATCGAGGAGAGCCACCATGGCGCGTCAGACCGCGGACCTCGAGGACGAGTTCGAGACCGAGTACGAGTCCGAATTCGAGGCGGAGTACGAGGACGAGTTCGAGGCGGAGTACGAGGACGAGTGGGAGGAGGAGGACGAGTCCGAGTACGAGGAGGAGGGCGAGTCCGAGGATTTCTTCCCCGGCTTGGGTGGCGTCGTCAACGCGATCGGCGGACTACTCGGTGAGGAAGAGGGCGAGTGGGAGGACGAAGGCGAGGAGGAGTACGAGGCCGAGGCGTTCCTCGGGCTGCTCGGGCCCATCGCCCGGATCGCCGGCGGCCTGCTCGGCGGCGGGGGCGGGGGCGGTGACGGCGAGTATGAATTCGAGCAGGAGGCCGAGGCCGAGGAGTTCTTCAAGAAGCTGAAGGGCGTCTTCCGCAAGGCGGCACCGTTCCTCAAGACGCTCGCCAAGACGGCCGGTCCGCTGGTCGCGACCGCCATCGGTGGGCCCGCCGCCGGGGCGGTCGCCCGCGCCGTCACGTCGCAGCTCGAGGGCGAGCTCGAGGGCGAGCTGGAGGCCGAGTTCGAGGAGATGGCGGTGGTACCGCTGGCACCCTCGCAGAGCTTCGCCGAGTACCTGGCGGCGCAGGCCGCGGCAACCGAGTCCGAGGCCGAGGCGGAGGCGCTCGGCGGCGCGGCGGCGTTCGCGGCGATCAACCCCGACGACCGGCGCGAACTCGAGCGGCTGCTGCCGCACCTGCTGCGCGGCGCCGCCGCGGTCACCCGGATCCTGCATGGCAACCGGAGCACGCGCCCCGCGGTGCGGCTGGTCCCGGGGATCGCCGACGGCGCCGCCCGGGCGATCGCGAAGCGGGTCGCCGCGGGCGAGCCGGTCGGCCCGGTCGAGCTCGGCCAGGTGATGGGTGCGGCGGCGACCCAGGCGCTGGCGCCCGGCGGCGCGCGACAGGCGGTGCTGCGCCGGCACGCCCGGGGGCTCGCCCGCGCCCGGCGCCGCTACCACGGTCCCGGCCGCCACGGGTACGGGCGCCGCACGACCGGGGCGCGCTACCCGCGCCGCCCGCGGACCACCGGCCGCCGGTACGGCACCGGCCGCGCGGCGACCGTGCGGCGCCAGCCGGTCCGCAGCCGCACCGTCGGCGCCGGCCGGGTGCCCCGCCCGAAGCCCGGCTTCGTGCGGATCACCACCCCGGTCCGGGTCCCGCCGAAAGCCGGCCGGCCGGCCCGGGTAGTGCGGGTGGTCAGCGACGTCCGGGTCCCCCGCGGCGCCATCCCCGCCGGCCGGCCGACGAGCGCCGCCGGCCGCCGGGGCCGATAGCCGGCTCCCACCAGCACATCAGCGTCCGAACCGAGTGGAGGGACGACCATGGCGTCCGCACTGAACCGGAGCTACCCCGAGATCCAGGGCGAGTTCGAGCTTGAGGACGAGAGCGAATTCGAGACCGAAGATGAAAGTGAATTCGAGGACGAGTTCGAGGACGAGAGCGAGTTCGAGGCGGAGGACGAGGACGAGGACTTCCTCGGCGCGATCGGCGGCATCGGCAAGGCGCTCGGCGGACTGCTGGGCGGCGGCGACGGCGAGCACGAGGTGGAGTTCGAGTTCGAGGTCGAGGCGGAGACCGAGGAGGAGACGGAAGAGGAGTACGAGGACGAGGCGTTCGTCAATCCCGTGCGCCGGATCTACCCCGACGCCGAGCTGATGGCACACCTGTCGACCAGGGCGGCGCGGACTTCGAGCGAGGCCGAGGCCGAGGCGTTCCTCGCCGCGCTGGTCCCGATCGCATCGAAACTCATCCCGCGCGCCGCGAGCGTCCTGGCCCGCAACACCCCGGCGCTGATCCGCGGCACGTCGGCACTGGGCCGGCGGCTGCGGCGCAGCCCGGCGACGCGCAAGTACGTCACGGCGGTGCCGGTGATCCTGCAACGGACAGCGCAGAGCCTGGCGGACCAGGCGGCATCGGGCCGGCCGGTCACGGCGGACGCGGCGATCTCGACATTGACCCGGATCGCCGGCCGGATGCTGCGTACGCCGCCCGAGCGGGACCGCGCGGTACGCGCGGTGAACACCTTCGACCGCCGCTACCGCCGGCGCAGCCAACAGTCCTCCGCCGGGGCGACCGCGCCGCGCCGACGGCGCCGGCCCGCCCCGTCGCGGGCCGCACGGCGCCGCCCGGCGCGGCGCTGATGACCGGCCGACACCGGGATCCCGGAGGGAGGGGACGATGCCGTACCTGACGGACCTCGCGGGCGTCGCCCGCAAGACCAACCTCGAGGTGATCGAGGTGCCCGGCTGGGAGACCCGGGGCCGCGGCGCGATGAGCGACGTCCGCGCGGTGGTCTGCCACCACACGGCGACGCTGAACCGCACCGCGGACATGCCCTCGCTCGACATCCTGATCAACGGTCGCCCGGACCTCAATGGCCCGCTCTCGCACTTCGGGCTCTCCCGGTCCGGAAAGGTCTACGTAGTCGCCGCCGGCCGCTGCAACCACGCCGGGACGGTGCGGAGCCCGTCGTGGGGCAACAGCCACTCCATCGGCATCGAAGCGGAGGCGACCGGCACCGACGCGACCTGGCCGGAGGTGCAGCTGGCCGCGTTCGCCCAGCTCTGCCGCGCGCTCGTGGACCACTTCGGGCTGAGCGTCGCCGCCGTGCTCGGGCACAAGGAGGTCGCCGACCCGCCCGGCCGGAAGATCGACCCCAACTTCGACATGGCCGCATTCCGCACCCGCGTCAGCGCGCTCGGCGGCACGCCTCCGCCGGCACCAACCCCCGCGCCGGCACCGGTCTCCGCGCCCGCGCTGACACCGGCGCCCCCATCGTCCTGGCCGTCCTGGCTCCCGTCGCTGCCGTGGTTCGAGGGCGAGACGCCGAACGGCACGGGCACGGCCACACCCGTCGTGCGGCCGCGCGCGCCGCGCGCCGGCCAGGACGTCCTCCCGGTCTACCTGTCCGGCCAGGCCCTCAACGTCCGGCGGCATCTCGAGGCGCTGCGCGACTTCCGCCGGGACGAGTTCGGCGGGCAGCCGGCACGGCCGAGCGAGGGTCACGTGCAGGCGGTCAACGCGCTGCTGGCGACGCTGCGAGGGCCACTGGAGACCATCGTGGAGCGGCTGGACCGCGCCACGGACGCCGCGCAGGCGCGGCCCACCGAGACCCGGGTGGGCCTGGCGATGGAGCTGAAGACCCAGGCGCACGACCTGGTCCGCGCCACCGAACGGGTCTGGGATTTCTACTTCGAGCTGTTCGGGCAGCGGCAGAGCGCGTTCGGCGAGTGGCTGGACGCCTGCGACCGGATCACGCTCGACTGCTACCAGCACGTGTTCATGCACCTGGGCAACGAGCGCAGCATCCCGGCGCCGCCGCCGTTCTGCTACATGCGGACCGGCTTCTCCCCCGCGACGTTCCGCCGCGGCATCCCGCTGCGCCGGCTCGGCCGGCAGCTCAACCCGTTCCCGCTCGTTCAACTGCCCTACCACCGGATGTACAACCCCTGGACGATGGGCGCGATCCTGCACGAGGTCAGCCACAATCTGCAGAACGAACTGCAGCTCGAGCAGGCGGTGCCGGCGTCGATCGCACGCCGGCTGCGCGCGGCCGGCGTCCCGGAGCCGGTGGCCGCGGTGTGGGTGCGCTGGAACCGCGAGATCTTCGGCGACATGGTCGGCTGCCTGCTCGGCGGCGAGGCCTTCGTCGCGTCGCTGATGGACGTGATCGGTCGGACCCAGGCGCAGAGCCTCGGCTATTCGCCGCGCGGCGTGCATCCGACGCCTTACCTGCGCACGTTTCTCTCCTGCGAGCTGTTGCGGCGGATGGGGTTCGGGGAGCGCGCCGCGGAGTTCCGGCGGGCGTGGTCGCAGCTCTACCCGTCCCCCCGCGGGTCGGCGCTACCCCCGAAGCTGCTCGCCACCGCGGACAGCGCGATCCCCGCGGTCGTGGCGGCCGTCTGCTACACGCCCTTCGCCGGTCTCGGCGGCAAGGCTCTGCGCGACGTCATCTTCTTCGAGCCGCGGCACCAGGCGATGATCGAGGAGGCCGGGCGCAGGCTCGCCAAGGGCGTCGACCCCGGCGTCGTGCCGGAGCGGTTCCTCATCGGCGCGGTGCGCTCGGCGCTGGACCAGGGCCGCGCCGAGCCCGACCGGCTGATGCGCAACTTCTACGTCCAGCTGGCCAGGCGGTGACCGCCGTGACCGTCGATGACAGCCGCTCGGCGATGCGGCGGGCGCTGCGGGACCTCTGGCTCGCGGTCGCGGAACTCGTCCTGAGCACCAACGACGACCAGCCGGAGGAGAGCGATCTCGCCTCCGCCGAGCACGTAGCGCAGCTTGCCCTCGAGATCCAGGCCAGGCTCGCGGAGGCGCTCGCCGGGCTTGCGGGCGGCCCGCCCGCGAGCACCGAGGACGCGTTGCGCGAGCTGTGCGATGTCGAACGGCTGGTCCGTGAGGCCGGGCTCATCTACTGGCGGGACCTTCGGGCGCACGGCCCGGTCTCGCAGCTGCGTGGCTCCACCCGGCGGCGCCGCGGTGCCTGGCCCTCGTGGTGGTCCGGCGTCGAGCAGAGCCTCCAACGCTGCGAGGAGCCGCTCGTCGCCGCCGGCCGGGCGGTCGACACCGCGTGGCACGAGCTCGTGGCCCCGCAGCTCACCCAAACGACCAGGACGGACACCCCCAGGAGGTCGTCGTGACGAACGACAAGAAGCAGCCAGGGCTCCCGGTCGTCGAGATCGACCAGGCCTTCCCGCTGATGACGACGGACGGGGTGTCCCGCCCGGCGACCTCGACCGGGACCACGGGCGACCAGGGACCGGCAGTGACCGCGGCGATCCGGGACGTGCTGGGCTGGCGCCCCCGCGTGCAGGATCCCAAGGCCTTCACTGCCGCGCTCTCGGCGTCCTTCCAGCTGTCGATCGTTGAGGACCATGTCGTCGCCCGGTACGTGCCGCGCGGTGTCGCCGTGCAGGCCGACCTCGGCGGCGTCACCGGCGGCCAGGCCTCCCTGTACCTGCGGGCGAAGGCGGCGCACGAGCAGATCACCCGGATGCTGGACAGCCTCCGGCCGCTGCGCACGGACGCCGACCCACAGGACTGCGAGGCCTACCGCGGCCTGGTCCGGGACTCGGTCCGCCGGATCGTCATGGAGCTGGGCCGCGAGGGCGGCCCGCGGGTCCCGCTCGTGGACTCCGCGTTCGCCACCCTGACGGGCTTCCAGCCGACCGCCCAGGCGCTCCCCGCCCAACCGCCGCCGGGCGGCGTGCTCAACCTCCGCGCCGCCTTCGGGCCGCAACAGGTGGCTCCCGGAGTGGTGCCGCAGGCGCCGGCGGAGATCCACCCGGACAGCGTTCCGGGCCAGCTCGGCGCCCTGCGCGACCGGTTCGGCCTCGACGACGACCACGTCAACACCGTCGACGAGGAGAAGCAGCGGACCAGCTTCTGGACGCTGGTGGAGCTGATCACCGACCTGCAGCGGTCGTGGGACACCCGGCGGCTCGACCTCACCTTCGGCGCCGGCAACGGATTCCTGGGCACCGACCTGGTGCAGATCAGCCGGCTGCTCGCGGCCGCGGCGGAGCAGGTCGACGAACTGGAGGGCGTGCTCGACTCGGTGCTCGTCTCGGCGGCCGAGCGGCAGACCTTGATCCTCGACCGGGCCACCGGGCTGACGCTCGACGATCTGGTGCAGTGGATGCGCGTCTTCTTCACCGAGGACGGGCCGAACATCATCCGCGACACCGGTCGCGACGGGCTGGTCTCCTCGTTCACGCCGACGGTCGTCGCGCTGCTGCTCAACCTGCGCGACAAGCTCGTCCTGCGGGTCGTGCCGTGCGGCGGGCCCGCGTGCGCGAACGGGTGCCTCTGCGGCTCGAAGGACAAGGTCACCTGCATCCCGCTGGGCTGCTGCACGCCGCTGCCGCCCGGGATGTACGCGGGCCGGGTGAAGATCGCCGTCTCGACCCTGTGCGGGCTCGTCGAGCGGCTGACCGCCCGCGTCATCCGGATCGGCCGGTTCGCCGGTGCCGTCCTGCTCGACCTCACCGTGACACCGTTCGACACGACCGGTGACGCGACTGTGCAGGCGGCGGCGGACGGTTTCGTCCGCGTCGAGGTGCGCGGCCTCCACCTGCGGCCGACGTATGTGCCGGCGTTCGTCACCGACCCGAACGCGCAGAGCCTGTCCGCCCTGGCGCTCCCGCTGCAGGGCAGCGCGAGCGCCGACCAGGACAGCATGTCCGGGATCTTCGCTCTGGACACGCTCCCGGGCGGCCTCAGGACGTTGCTGACCACCGCTCCCGAGGGCGTCCTCGTCCCGGCGTCCGAGGTGCCGCTGGCGATCGTGGACGGCGAACTCGGCCGCGTGGTCCAGGGCCCGAGCGTGACGACGTGGCCGAAGCTGCGGCCCGCGAGCGCCGTCTCGGCCGATGGGCGGCCCGACACCTGGGTCGACATCGACCCCAACCAGCGCTTTGTTCCCCAGCTACCGCCGGAGCCGATCGAGCCGACGCTCGCCGACGATGACTGCCTGGCGGACTGCGACGATGGCTGCGCGGGCTGCGACTGCGGCTGCCACGAGACCACGTCGGCGGATCTCGCGAGTGGCCCGACCGGCGAGCCGTCCGAGGGCTCCGTCGACGTCGACGCGGACGACCAGGCGCGGGCCCAGCAGTCGGAGGCGCGGGCGCGGGCGCTCGATGCCGAGGTGCAGCGGCTGCGCGAGGAGTTGGCGGCGGCGCGGCAGGCAGGCATGGCGCAGCGCCTGCTGGAAGCGGCCTACGCCAAACGGCAGCAGGGGCAGGCGGATATGAGCATCGAGGCGTTCGCCCGCACCAAGGAAGCAGAGGACATCGTGGCCGACGTCCTGCGCGGCGGAAAGGAGCGGTGACATGCTTTCCGAGCGGGATTACCAGGAGCTACTCGACCGCATGCAGGCGCTGCGGAGCCAGGTCTCCGAGCGCCTCTCGGGGAGCCTGGTCTCCAACCCGGCGCTCGCCGAGGAGATCAACCGCCAGCTCGACGACCTGGTCCAGGCGGCGCGCGACGCGGACGCCGCCGGACCGACCCCGCCGGACCGTGGCCTGGCCGAGCTGGTCGGCGTCGGCCCCGAGGCAGCGCGGAAGTTCGGCGATGTCAAGATCCCGCAGGGGGTCGCGGAATACGACGAGAACGTCAACTCCGAGCGGGTCGTCGCCGTCGGCGATCTCTACTACATCTACCAGCACGACCGGATCGGCGTGTTCCGGGTCGTGCAGAAGCTCAAGGAGCTGTTCGAGGGCGGCGCGATCCGGCTCTCCGGCGGCGACGGCGCGTACCGGCTCTACCAGTTCGACCGCCGGGACGTGCTGCGCTACACGAAGAACGACCGGGTGGCCGCCTACCGCCGGGTGCTCGGCTACGGCCGCGGCCTCGGCGCCGGGCAGAGCCGGCCGAACACCGACTTCCACATGCTGTTCTCGCACTTCGTCAACCAGGTCACGCTGTTCTGGCGCGACAAGCGGATCAGCGACGTGATCCGGGAGCGGGCGCTGGACCCGAGCTTCGGATCGATCGCGGTGGTCCGCCGGGCCGGGCTCGACCTGCGGAACAACCTGAAGTTCACGTCGTACGGCCACCTGAACGTGCTGCGGGTCGAGGTCATGCAACTGCTGGAGGAGTGCTTCGGGATCCTCGGATCCGACGACGTCAAGGACCTGTTCGGCGCCGCCAACGCGTGGGACGTGGTCGACGAGGTCCTCATCCGGTACTTCGACGTGCGGCTGCAGAGCAGCCCGCGGCAGCGGATGGCGGTCAACGGGCGCGCGGTGCTGCGCTGGCTGTCCGGCAACCACGTGATGGAGACCGGCCGTGGGCAGTTCGAGGCGCTGCTGATGGAGATCGCGGAACCGGCCGAGGAGTGGCTGACGTCCGCGCAGGCGATGAGCCTGGCCAAGCGCACCGGCACCGACCGGGTCATGCCGTGGGAGCAGCTGGGCCAGGCCGGCGTCGCCGCGCGGTACAGCGAGCGGTCGCCCGCGCAGCTACCGCCGGCCGCGCGGGGCGGCGGGCCGATCTACCCGCGCCGCAACGGCCTGGGCACCTATCGCGGTGGGCGGGGCGGCGTCCCCGTCGGGCCGCGCCGGTGAGCGGTGACACCGCCCGCGGTACTCGCCGCCGCCCGGCGCTGCCGGGCCGACCGGCTGACCGAGCTGCGTGCCTGGCTCGCGATCCCGTCCGTCAGCTCCGACCCGGCGCGGGCCGCCGACGTCGCCGGCGCGGCCCGGTGGCTCGCGTCGTGGCAGCGCGCCCACGGCGCGAGCGTGGCGGTCCGGCCGACCGCCGGCGGCCGGGACGTCGTTCTCGGGCACTGGTCGGCACCGCCGGGCGCGCCGCTGGTGGTGATCTACGGCCACTACGACGTGCAACCCGCCGGGCCGGGATGGTCGGCCGACCCGTTCACGCCAGTGGTCCGCGCCGGTGTGCTCTACGCCCGCGGCGCCGGCGACGACAAGGGGCAGCTCTTCGCCCACCTCTGCGCCCTGGACGCGTGGCGCCAGGCCGGCACTCCCCCGGCGCGGGTGCTCGTGATCGCGGAGGGCGCCGAGGAGGTGGGCAGCCCCGGATTCGACGCGGTGCTACGCCGCCTCGCCCGGCGGATCCGGCCGCGGGCCGTGGTTGTCTCCGACACCGAGCGGGACGATGACGGCACGCCGACCGTGACCGTGAGCCAGCGCGGCCATCTCGTCGCCCGGCTCGAGGTCGACACCTGCGGACCGGAGGTGCACCCCGGCCGGCTCGGTGGCGCCGTCGTGGATCCCGGCCTGGTGCTGGCCGAGGCGCTGCTGACGCTGCGCAACCACCTTCTCCCCGGCCTCGCCACCCATCCGGCGGACGCCGACGGCGTCCGGCCGCGTATCCGCACCGACGCGGCCGTGGCGCGGGCAGCGGGCGGGCGGGCCACGACCGGGCCCGGCCTGGACGAGCGGATCACCCGGGGCGGCGCGCTCGGCGTGACCTGGCTCGCCGCTGGCGGGCGGCGCGGCGCCGTGCCGGCCCGGAGCGCGGCGCGGATCGACGTCCGGTTGCCGCCGCAGGCGGATCCGGCCAGCGTGCTGCACCGCGCGCGCCGGCTGCTCGACGGGCTCGCCCCGCGCGGCGCGACCGTACGGCTGCGCCTCGCCGCCGCGACGCCCGGGCTGGAGACGACACCGGACCCGACCACCCGGCGGGCGGCGGCGGAGGCGTGCGTGGCCGGCTTCGGGCGGCCACCGACCTACCTGCGGTCCGGCGGCACGATACCCGCGGCGGGCATGATGTCCCGCGCCTTCGGCATCCGTCCGCTGCTGCTGGGTTTCGGGACCCCGGGCGGCCGCGCGCACGGGCCGGACGAGGCGATGGACCTGCCCGGCTGGGCGGCGGCCATCGACACGTCGGTGGCCTTGTTGGCCGCGCTTGCCCGGCCGATTGGCGCCGATGGTGTATCCGCGCAGCGACAAATCAATCACCATGGGAGAGCGAACCTGTTCGCTCCGGCGCTCGCCTGGCGCGCGTTGACGGGGGAGGAATGATGACGTGACAGCCGTTCCGATGCCGACCCGGCGGGCCAGGTCAACCGGCGACATGCCGCCGGAACCCCTCCCCGGCCGGGCCAAGGAGTCGGCGGACACAGCGCTCCTCCGGCAGCACGTAGTCGCCGCCCTGCGGGCGATGCTCGACCAGGTGCAGCAGCGCGCCATCGACGCGACGACGATCGAGAACGGCGTGTCCGTGCTGCTGGAGCACGACAACGTCCGGTGCGTGCTCGTCGTCTCCCCGCAGGTGCCGCGGCACGCGCTCAGCCCCCGGGAGCTCCAGATCGCCCGGCTGGTCGCGGACGGCTCGACCAATCGCGCCATCGCGAGCTCGCTCGACATCAGCCTCTGGACGGTGTCGACGCACATGCGCCGCATCTTCGCGAAGCTCGGCGTGTGCAGCCGGGCCGAGATGGTGGCGCAGTTCTTCGGCGGTGGTGACACCGGTCAGCTCCGGTAGACCGGGTCCGGCACGGTCGGCCGGAAGGGCGGCGCACCGTGGCGATGTCGCGCTCGGCCGGGGCTTCGGCCTGACTCGTGCCATTCGGTCCAACGCGCTGACCGGGTTGGGCCGGCGGGTCCGGCGGGCGGGTCAGTCGGTGCCGACCGCGACCTGGTTCCGGCCGTTGCGCTTCGCCTGGTAAAGCTGCGTGTCCGCGGCCTTGACCAGGTTGTCGGCCAGGCCGTCGAGGGTCGGGACCGCGGCGGCCACGCCGACGCTGACCGTGACGAACCCGGCCTCGGCCAGCGCGTGCGGCTCGGCCAGCCCGGCGACCGCGGCGCGGATCCGCTCCCCGGCCCGGGCCGCCGCGGCGGCGTCGGCGCGTGGCAGCACGATGACGAACTCCTCGCCGCCGTAGCGGGCGGCCAGGTCGGTGGCCCGGGCGGCCGTGGTGATCGCGCCGGCGACCCGGCGCAGGCACTCGTCCCCGGCGAGGTGCCCGTAGTGGTCGTTGTACCGCTTGAAGTGGTCGACGTCGATCATGATGATGGCGAGCGGGAGGCCGCCGGTGCCGAGCCGGTGCCACTCGGCCTGCAGCACCTCGGTCATCCGCCGCCGGTTGGCCAGGCCGGTGAGCGGGTCGGTGACGCTGAGCTGCGCCAACTGTTCGTTGGCGGTATTGAGCTCCTCGGTGCGCTGGGTCACCTTCTGCTCCAGCGAGGCGTACAGCAGCGCGTTGTCGAGGGAAACCGCGATCTGGCCGGCGATCAGCTGGGCGGCATCCAGCCGCTCCGCGGAGAAGGCGCCGCGGCCGAGCTGGTTCTCCAGCAGCAACACGGCCCGCAGCCGGCCCCGGCTGAGGATCGGCACGGTCAGCAACGAACCGGTCGCCAGCCCGGCGAAGTACGGATCGCGGGCGAACCGGTCGTCGCCGGTCACGTCGTGCACCAGCAGCGGCTCGCGGGTGCGCTCGACATACCGCAGCACCGACATCGGCACGATGCCAGCCGCGGCCGGGCCGTCGGGCAGCGCGGACGGGGCGTCGGAGGCGGCATCCGGTGCCGGCGGCAACAGCCACTCCTGCCGCTCGTCCTGCCAGAGCAGCACCCGCACCGCGGTAGCGCCGGTCATCGCGCTGAGCACGATGGACACCCGGGCCAGCAGCGAACCCAGGCCGGTCTCCGAGCTGAGCGCCTGGGACGCCTCGAGCACCGCGAGCAGGTCGATCGTGCCGGCGGAGATGCTGGTTGTGCGCCGGACGTCCGGAACCGCGCCGTGGCCGGCGGTAGGACGCCGCCGGCCGCGCAGCAGCGGGAACCGCCGGTCCAGGTCGTCGACCTTGCCGGTGGCGCCCCACTCCTGGTAGGTCACCCGGGCCGCGGCGAGCAGGTCGTGGCCGCCGTGCCCCAGGCCGTGCTCGACCTGGAACAGCCCGGCGCGCTCCAGGATCAGCGCCCGCTGCCACGATGCGCCCAGCCCGGTCGCCACCTCCTGCGCGGCGTCGAACGCCACCGCCGCCGGGCCGAAGCCCGCCCCGGCGCGGTCGCCGGCCCCGCCAGTGGCGCCGGCGGCCCGGTCAGCGACGGACGCCACCGCCCAGGCCCGCTCGGCGTCGGCGAGCAGCAGCAGCGGCCGGAAGTTGCCAGGCGCGTCCGCGGCCCGCCGGGCCAGCCAGTCCCGGCTGGCATCCAGCTCGACGACGGTGTCCGCGGCCGGCGGGTCGCCGGCCGAACCCAGCCGGAGCTGCCCGGCCAGCGCGAGCACCCGCAGCAGCCGGGCCAGGGCAGCGTGGTACTGCGCATCGATGTTCGGCAGCAGCGGCATGGCCGCGGCCGACCGCCGCCGCAGTTCGTCGCCCTGATCGAAGATCGCCGCCAGCAGCGCCAGGTTGACCTGGAAGAAGCCGGCCGCCATCGGGTTCTCCGCCTGCGCGGCCAGGTGCGTGTCGGTGTCGAAGTCGGCGTCGGTGCAGCTGCCGGGGCTCGCGGTCTCGCCGCGCAGCGCCCGGACCAGCTGGCGGAATCCGAGGTAGATCGCCGCCGAGTGCGCGTCGCCGGTACGGGCGGCGAACGCGAGCGCGGCCTCGGCCTCCTCGGCGTGTTCGGCCAGCGGCTGCGCGCCGGCGAGCGGGGCGGCCACCGACACGTGGTACGTATTGCCCGCCCAGATCACGTCGCCGGCGTGCAGCAGCTCGGTGCGGGCGGCCAGCGCCTTCCGGCCGTCGTCGGCGAGCGGCTCGAGCCAGTGGCTGTACAGCACGGCGAAGAACTTGGCCGGGCCGAGCCGCAGCTGGTGCCCGTGCGCCTCGCCCACCTCGTTCGCGAACCGGATCAGCTCGTACGCGGTGCGGTAGTCCTCCCGGAACGCGCTGACGGCCAGCGTGGCGAAGCAGGTCGAGACGAGCATCGGCGCGGCCGGGCCGTGCTCGACCCACTGCCGGTAGTTCTCCAGGGACAGCCAGAACGAGCTCAGCGGGTCGGAGAAGAACGCCGGCGTGGCCATCGCGGCGAGGAGCTCGGCGGCCGCCAGCACCCGCGGCTCGGTGGTGTCCGGCCGGCCCAGCTCGGCGGACCGGTCGACCGCCGCGAACCAGCGGCACATCTCGTCCAGCCCGTGACCGACCTCGGCGGCGATGTCCGGACCGGGGCCGGCGACGCCCAGCCCGGCCAGCAGCTCCAAGCCGAGCCCGACCGCCTCGCCGTACCGGGCCCGCCGGCACAGGCTGCCGACCTGGATGCAGGCGGACGGAGCGAGCCGGATCGGCCCGGGCGCCCGCACGGCGATCGAGTCGTACGCCTGGTCGCCCTCCTCCAGCCGGCCGAGGTTGACCAGCGAGGCGTGCCGATCGATCCGCAGCGCGAGCCGCAGCTCGGCGTCCGGATCGGCGCCGGCGCCGGCGGCGTCGGGATCGATGTCCGGGAGCACGTCCAGGGCGGCGGCAAGGAACCGGTCGGCCATCGCGGCGTTGATCAGCTGAACGCCGGCCGCGGCCGACCGGAGCAGGGCGGCGACCCGCCGGCGTTCGACCGGCGCACGGACCAGGTCGATGGCCGGTAGGTACTGCTCGGCCGACATCCCGACCAGCTCGGGGATGGCGGCCAGCGCCCGGGCGAGCGAGATGTGCAGCTCCCGCCGGCGCTCCGGGTCGAGGCTCTCGTACCCGGCCTGCTGCACCCGGTCGTGCCGGAACCGGACGACATCTCCGGCCTGGTGCGCGCCACGGGCGCCGAGCACCAGCAGGCCGTCCTCCAGCGCCGGAGCGAGCAGCAGGTCGACCCGGTCGGCCGGCAGGCCGGTCGCCGCGCCCAGCAGCTCGACGTCCACCTGGCCGCCCAGGCAGGCCATCGCCGACAGCAGCCGGCCGGACTCGGTCGGCAACGCGGCGATCCGCGCGGCGAGCAGCTCGAGCACGTCACCCTGGCCGGCGTGCCGGCGGACCGCCGCGGTGTCCCAGCTCCAGCCGTCGGCGCCGACGACCAGCGCGCCGTCCCGGCGCAGCGCGTTGACCAGTTCGACCGTGTCGTACGGGTTGCCGCCGGTGCGGACGGCCACCGCGCCGGCCAGCTCGCCGGTCCGCGACCGGGGCAGCCGGAGCATCTCGGCCAGCAGCGTGCTCACGTCGGCCGGCGGGAGGTTGGCCAGCCGCAGCGTCGGCAGCCGCACCCCTAGTTGCTGCCAACGGTCGCGCAGCGCGGCGAGCGGGTGTGCGGCGTCGACCTCGCGGTGCGCGCCGATCAGCAGCACGCCGTCGATCGGATCGCCGGTCAGCACCCCGTCGACGAACCCCAGCGGGGTGGACGCGGCCCACTGCAGGTCGTCCAGCGCCAGCACGATCGGCCGGGTGGGCTGGGCGATGGCCCGCACCAGGTCCAGGCTGGCCTGGACCAGCCGGCCCTGCAGCTCCTGCGGGTCGCCGACCGGGGGCTCCGGCGGCACGTCGAGCAGCACGCGAATCCCGTCCAACACCGCGGCGACCAGGCCGGCGTTGGGGCCGAGTGCGCGCCGGACCCGCTCCCGCTGCGGGGCGAGCTCGGCCTCGGGTTCGGCGAGCAGCAGCTGTACGAGCGCGACGAACGCCTGCCCCAGCCCGTCCCCGGCCAGGTCGCGGCGGTGCTGATCGAACTTGCCGGTGACGAACCAGCCGCCGGCCGCGGTCACCACCGACCGCAGCTCGTCGACGACCACCGTCTTGCCCACCCCGGGCGGCCCGGTCACCAGCACGCCCCGGACCCGCTCCGCTCCGGTGCCGGTGCCCGTGCCGGTGAATGCGCCTACCAGCACCTCGATCTCGGCCGCGCGGCCGACCGGCCGGGACGGGGCGGTGAGCCGGACCGGGAAGTCGCGCAGGGCCAGCTCGAACGGCGCCACGTCGCCGCTGGCCAGCCCGTCCCGCAGCCGGGCCAGGTCGTGGCCGAGACCGTCGGCGCTCTGGTAGCGCCGGTCCGGCTCCTTCTCCAGCAGCCGCATGATGATCGCCGACAGCATCGGCGGCACGGCCGGGTTCACCTCGGCCGGCGCGGCCGGCAGTAGAGCCAGGTGCTCGTGGATCAGCCGCAGCGGATCGCTGGTCCGGAACGGCGGCGCGCCGGTGACCAGCTCGTAGAGGACGGCGCCCAGCCCGTAGAGGTCCGCCCGCTGGTCCACCGCCCAGCCGGTGCGTCCGGTCTGCTCCGGCGCCAGGTACGCCAGCGTGCCGGTGATCTCCGTCTGGTGGCTGAAGCCGGGCCGCTCCTCGGCGTGCGTCGTGGCCAGGTCGAAGTCGATCAGCAGCGGCACCGGTGGCTGGCCGGCGACCAGGATGTTCGTCGGGCTCATGTCCCGGTGCACGACACCGCGCGCGTGCACCCGGGCCAGCGTCCGGGCCAGCTCCGTGGCGAGGCCGGTCGCCAGCACCGGCGCCACCGGCCCCGCCGACACCAGCTCGGCCAGCGACTGCCCGCCCAGGTCGGTGAGCAGGATCGCCCCGGTCGGGTACGGCGGCGGCGCGAGCTGCGGCACGCCGTCCGTGCCGGCCAGCCGCTCCAGGATCGCGACCTCGTGCCGCAGCCGGCGGGCCGCGCCCGGGCCGGTCAGCTGCTTGGCGATGACGGTCCGCCGCCCGTCCGGCGTCCACAGCCGGGACACCCGGCTACGGTCGCTGCGGTAGAGCACCACCTCCCGGCTCCCTGGGCGGGGCCGGCCGGTGTCGTCGATAGGCACCCAGCGCACTCCTCGTCAGATCCCGGCCGGCAACCGGCCGATCTCCCGCTCCCGGGGCATGCGCCGCCCGCGGCTCGCCGATCCCATCGCCCAGCCGGCGCCAGGACTGAACAGAACCGGCCGCTGTCCTCGCACCGACGGCCCGCTGCCCGACCTCGCCGGGTGTTTCCCACCCGGACGGAACCGATCAGGCTGGCTGCGAGCAGACGACCGGTTCATCCCGTCCGTGCTGCCGCCTGGCACCGGGTCTGCGTGCCAGGCGGCCTGGGTGGCGAGGAAGCGGGCGGCGCCCCGGAGGGGTCCGGCACGGGGCGCCGCCCGGCTGCGGGGCCAGGGAGTGTCGGACCGATCCTCGGCGGCGCCCGCACCGCCCAGAACCCGTCAGACCCGCTAGCAGCTGGCCTTGTAGGTCGCGTCCTTGCCGGTGCTGTCGAGGTTGTCCTTGGTGATGATGGTGAAGCCGGTCTGGATGTTGGTGGTGGTGGCTTCACCCTTGAGCGCCTTGATCGCCTGCTGCACGCCGTCGATGCCGATGG
The DNA here is from genome assembly GCA_963714145.1 of uncultured Actinomycetota bacterium. GTDB lineage: Bacteria > Actinomycetota > Actinomycetes > Mycobacteriales > CADCTP01 > JBBWZH01. The sequence continues at coordinate 4,495,533 of OY970235.1, forward strand.
TGCCCGGCTGCTGCGCGATCAGCGCCTGCACGGTGCCGTCCTCCAGCGCCTTGATCTGGTCCGGGCCGGCGTCGAAGCCGATGACCTTGACCTTGTCCTGCTTGCCGGCCTGCCGGATGCCGGTGGCCGCGCCCTCGGCGGAGAACAGGTTCGAGGCGAAGACGCCGACGATGTCGGGGTCCTTCTGCAGCGCGGCGCTGACGATGGAGGCGGCCTTCGCCGGGTCGTTCTGCGAGTACTGGACGCCCAGGTAGGTGAAGGACGAGTCGGCCTTGGCCGCGTCGGCGAAGCCCTTGTCGCGGGCGTCGGTGGTGCTGATGCCGGGCTGCACGCCGACGCCGAGCACCTTGCCGCCGCCCGGGACCAGCTGCTTGATGGCGTCGAACGCGGCCTTGCCGCCGGCGGCGTTGTCGGACGAGATCGCCGAAACCGCGACGGACGGGTCGTTCAGCGTGGTGTCCACCAGGACGATCTTGATGCCCTGTGCCTTCGCCTGCGCGATCGGCTGCTGCATGGCCGACACGTCGGTCGGCGCGATCAGGATCGCGTCCGGCTTGGTCGCGATGACCGACTGCAGGATCGGAGTCTGCAGGGTCGGGTCGAACTTCTGCGCCCCCTGCGTGGTGACGGTCGCGCCCTGGGTCTTGGCTTCCGCTTCGATCCCGCACTGCATCGTGATGTAGAAGGCGTCGCCGGCGACGCCCTGGATGAACGCCAGCTTGTAGCTCTTGCTGCCGCTGGTGCCCCCGCTGCTGCTGGACGAACTGTTGTCGTCCGAGCCGCACGCGGCGGTGACGGCCAGCGCCAGCGCTGCCAAGCCGGCGCCGACTGCGGTCCTACGGTTCATACCGACCCTCATTTCTGCTCCGAACGGTGGTGTGGGTGGGTGGTGCGGGTGGTGCGTGCGGCGGCGGCCGCCGGACCGGCCGGAAGCCGGTCAGCTGCGGCGCCGGAAGAGCGCGGCCAGGCCCGGTCGGGCCCCGCGCAGCGCCGCGGCGCGGCGTACCTGGTCGATGTAGACGACCGTGACCAGCACGGCGCCGACCACCACCTGCTGCCAGAACGGCTGCACGTTGGTCTGGATGAACCCGTTCTGCAGCACGATCGGGATGAACAGGCCGATCACCGTGCCGAACACCGACCCGACGCCGCCGAACAGGCTGGTGCCGCCGATCGCGACGCCGGCGATCACGTTCAGCGGGGTGTTGGAGTGCCCGCCGATGGTGGTCGACTGGAAGAACGCGAGGTTGAGGATCCCGGCGAAGCCGGCCAGCGTGCCGGCCAGCGCGTAGACCTTGATCAGGTGCCGGTCCACCAGCACGCCGGCCCGCCGCCCGGCCTCGGCGTTGGAGCCGACCGCGTAGGTGTAGAGGCCGAACCGGGTCCGGTGCAGCAGCACGATCCCGCCGACCACCACCACCCCGGCGACCACCGCCAGCGCCGGGACCTGGCCGACCACGTTGCCGAAGCCGATCTTGTCCACCAGCGTCCGCGGGGCGTCGCGCAGGTCCAGGCCCTTGGTGATGATCTGGCTGAACCCGAGCGCGGCGGACAGCGAGCCGAGCGTGACCACCAGCGGCGGTACCTTCGCCTTGGCCACCAGTACGCCGTTGAGCAGCCCCCAGCCGAGCCCGGCCAGGCAGGCGACCACGGCGCCGACCAGCGCGGTGCCCCAGCCCGTGCCGCCGTAGGCCGCCATCGTCTTGTCCGCGACCACGGCGCTGAACACCAGCACGCTGCCGACCGACAGGTCGATGCCGCCGGTGATGATCACGAAGGTCATGCCGACGCCGAGCACGGCGAGGATCGCGGTGTTCTGCACGATGCCGCGCAGGTTGAACACGGTGGGGAAGGTGTCCGGTTTGAGGACACTGAATATCCCTACCGTCACCGCCAGCAGCAGCAGGATCTGCAGCGCCTGGAGCCGGGCGATCCGCTGCAGCCGCCCGGCTGGCGGATCCTCTTCCGCAGCCTCGGGCGCCACCTCGGCCGGCCGGACCGCCTGGGCCTCGCTCAATGCGCCTCCCACTGCAGGGCGCCGGTCATCGCGGCGACGAGTTGCTCCATCGAGGTGTCCTGCTGCCGGAACGTGGCCACCCGGCGGCCGCGGCGCAGCACCTGGATGCGGTCGGCCACCTCCATCACGTGCGGCATCGAGTGGCTGATGAACACGACCCCGATGCCCTCCGCGCTGACCCGGCGGACCAGGTTCAGCACGTTCTGGGTCTGCGCCACGCCGAGCGCGGCGGTCGGCTCGTCCAGGAAGATGACCTTCTTCGCCCAGGCCGCGGCCCGGGCGACCGCGACCGCCTGCCGCTGCCCGCCGGACATCGAGCCGATCGACCCGGTCAGGTTGCGGACGGGCGCGCCGAGCCGGTCGAACGCCTCCCGGCTGCCGGCCCGCATCGCCCTGGTGTCCATGAACCCGAACCAGCCGAGCGGACCTGGCCGGCGTACCTCGCGGCCGAGGTACATGTTCTGCACCGGGGAGAGGTGCGGCGCCAGCGCGAGATCCTGGAACACCGTCTCCATGCCCAGCCGGCGGGCGTCGCTGGGCGTGGCCAGCTGCACCGGGTTGCCCTCGAACAGCACCTCGCCGGTGTCCGCCGACTCGGCCCCGGACAGGATCCGCACCAGGGTGCTCTTGCCCGCCCCGTTGTCGCCGATCAGGGCGACCACCTCGCCGGCCTCGACGTCGAAGTCGGCGCCGGCCAGCGCCTGCACCTGGCCGTAGCTGCGGCTGATGCCGCGCGCCTGCAGTACCGGAGTCATCCCCGCGCCGCCCGCTGGGCCGCATGCCAGGGGCGGGCCCGGCCGTCGACGGCCCGCAGGCAGTCCTCCAGCCGGGGCCGCGCCACCGTCGTCAGGAACTCGGCCCGGGCCGCCCCGTCGAGGCCGACCGCCTCCTTCCACAGCGCCCGCCCGGCGATGAACCCGGACGCACCGCCGTCGTCGCAGGAGATCCGCAGCACGTCCTGGAACTCGTCGAACGCCACCCCGGCCGACAGCACCGCCCACGGGCCGGTGACCACCCCGGACAGCCGCCGGCAGGCCGCCGCCGAGCCGGGGTACTCCAGCTTGAGCAGGTCCACGCCGAGGTCGTCGAGGATCCGGGCCGACTCGATGATCAGGTCGGCCCGCTGGTCCGGGGTCAGCTCCGGCTCGCCGGGCAGCCGGTAGATGAGGTTCTCCACCACGGCCGGTACGCCGGCCGCCCGGCAGTCGGCGACGACCGCCCGGACCACGTCGACCACCTCGGCGGCGAGGTCCGGCTCGCCCCGGCCGGGCCGCCGGTCCGGCCGCAGCTGGACGAGGAACTTCACCGCGTCGCCGCCCATCGACCGGACCCAGGCGGCGTCCTGCCCGGGATCCCGGTGGGTCCGCGGCTCACCCTGGTAGCTGCCGCGCTCCTCCGGCTCGGCCGCGATCAGCAGCCCGCAGGACGGGGCCAGCGCCTGCCCGGCGTGCACCGCCGGGACGCCGAAGGTGGGGTCGAGCAGGATCGCGCTGGCCACCGGGGTGAGCGCGGCGGCCACGTCCACCTTGGCCTGGCGCAGGTCGGCGGTCTCCGCGGGATGGCCTACCGCGGCGAACATCCGCCGCAACGTGTTGCGCTGGTCCATGGCGACGATCGAGAAGACCCCGGTCGGGTCGGCGATCGCGTCCAGTCCGGCGCGCGCGGTGGGGGCTTCGGTCATGAGCTCCGCTCCTCAGGGTCAGGGAGTGCGGGCCGGGATCTCCGGCCGAGCGGGGTCGGGCGGCAACCCGGCAGGGGCGCCGGGCGACGCCGAACTAGGTGAACCCGGCCACCTGCGGCGGTCCGGGTGCACCGCTGCGGCCGGCGGCGCCGTTCGTGACGCCGGCCACGGCCCAGGCGGCGAACCGGGCGGCACCGGTCGCGCCGGGTTCCTCCAGCGCGCTGAACGTCAGCCGCGGGATGACGCCGGCCTTGGTCTCCCGCACGCTGCGCAGCCGGGTCCAGCCACCCGCGGCGACGGCCGCGGCGTGCTCGTCGACGACCCCGTTCATCACCGCGAGCACCGCGGCCGTCTCGGTGCTGATGTGCCGCAGCGCCCCCGCCCACGCCAGCTCCGGGGTGGCCCCGTCGGCGATCACGATCGTGACGGTGTCGTCGGCGCCGCGGGAACCCCGTACCCGCAGCGCGCCGACCTCGGTGTCCGGCTGCCAGCGCCGGTCCAACTCGGCCCGCAGCGCCGGCTCGGCCCGGCCCACCAGCCCGAGCACCCGACGCAGCACCAGCCCGGCCCGGACGCTGCCGATCAGCGCGGACTGCCCGGGGAGCACGTGCTGGCCGGCCTCCACCCCGCCGGCCACCAGCTGCGCCCGCTCGGTGTCGGTGAGCACCCGGGGCACCGACCGCAGCAGTACGTCCGCCGTGCCCGCGGAGTTGAACAGCTGGTCGGGACCGACCGCGCCGACCCCGACCGCCGCCACCGAGTGGTCGTGGCCGGCGACCGTGACCACCGCACCGCGCAGCGCGCCCTCGGTCCGCACCGTTCCGACCGGCGAGCCGGCGGGCAGCGGTGGCGGCAGCAGCCCGGCCGGCGCGCCGAGCAGCTCCAGGGCGGCCGGCCACGGGGCGCCGGTGGCCTGGTCGAGCAGCCCGGTCCGGGACGCGAGCGACGGCTCGGTGATCCGGGCACCGGTCAGCTCGTACGCGACGTACTCGGGCAGGTTCAGCCAGCAGTGCTGCGGGCCCGGCCGCAGCCCCTGCCCGCGCCACCAGAGCAGCTTCGCCAGGGACGAGTGCGGGACGACCGGCATGCCGGTGCGGGCCGGGTACGCGGCGCGGAACTCCGGGTCGAGCGCGGCCAGCTCGGCGCTGCCACGCGGGTCGTACCAGGCGATCACCGGGGTGACCGGAACGCCGCGGCGGCCCAGCAGCACCCCGCTCTCGCCCATCCCGGCGATCCCGACCCCGGTCACCCGGATCGGGCTGCCGGCGGTCTCCGCCGCGGTCCCGACCGCGGCGGCCACCGCGGCCCGCACGCCCGCCAGGATGGTGTCCGGACTGGTGTCCACCTGCCCGTTGGGGTGCTGCGTCCAGACCGTCGGCTGCCGGCCGAGGGCCAGCTGAAGGCCGGTCTCCGCGTCGGCCACCACGACCTTCGTGTTGGTCGTACCGACGTCGATGCCGAGCGTGACCGCCCGCCGGGCCGGCCCGGTCATGGCGCCAGCTCGCCGGAGCCGCGGGGGATGAGGTGCAGCGGCGGGCTGATCGTGACCCGGGGCCCGGGGTTGCCGTCCAGCCGGGTGAACAGGTGCGCCGCCGCCACCCGGCCGATCAGCTCGGGCGGGTGGTCGATCACGGTGACGCCCGGTTCCAGCGCGTCGGCCATGAAGAAGTCGCCGAAGCCGACCATCGCCAGGTCGGTGCGGCGGCGCGAGTGCAGCACCGGGACCACGCCGAGCGAGCAGCGGGTGTTCGCGCTGAAGATCGCGGTCGGCGGCTCGGCGAGGTCGAGCAGCTGCCCGGTCGTCCGGGCCGCGTCGGCGATCTCCGGGCACACCGGCAGCACGTACTCCGGCGTCCGCGGGATGCCGGCCTCGGCGAGCGCGTCCTGATAGCCGGCCAGCCGGTCCTGTCCGGTAGCCACGGTGAGGTGGTCACCGACGAACGCGATGCGGCGGTGGCCGTGCGCGATCAGGTGCGCGACCGCGGTCCGGGCAGCGCCCCGGTCGTCGACCACCACCGCGTCGGCGTCCAGGTTGCCGGCCCGCCGGTCCACGAACAGCACCGGGAACGGCGCGCTGGCCAGGTACGCATGGTCGGCGGCGACCGGGGCGACGATCAGCCCGGCCACCCGGCGCCGGGTCACGCTCTCGATGATCTTCCGTTCCCGCTCCGGGTGGCGCAGCGTGCTGGCCACCGAGACGGTCAGCCCGCGGTCCAGCGCGACCCGCTCGATCTCGCCGGTGACGCTGGCGAAGAACGGGTCGGCGATCGAATCGATCACTACGCCGATCACGTCGTCGGTGCCCAGCCGCAGCGACCGGGCCAGCGGATCGGGCGAGTAGCCCAGTTCGCGGACCGCCGTCTCCACCCGGGCCCGGGTATCGGCGGACACCCGGGGATCCCCGTTGACCACCCGCGACGCGGTCTTCGTGCTGGTCCCGGCGGCCGCGGCGACGTCCCGCAGCCGGACGGTCGGCCGGGTCACCGGGCCAGCCCGGCGGTCAGCTGCCCGATCAGCTCGGCCACCCGGGCCGGGTCGACACCGCCGGCCCGCACCTGCTCGCACGAGGCGGACGCGGTGGCCGTGCCCCGGATCAGCGCGGCCCGCCACGTCCCGGCGTCGGCGCTGCCCAGGGCCCAGCCGGTACCGGGACGGTCGGCGCGGGCCGGGCCGCCGGCCGGGCCGGAGGGCTGGGTCTGGCGGGGGGGCTGGGTCTGGCCGGGATGCTGGGTCTGGCCCGGCCGCGGGGCGGGGTCGCTGTGATCGGCCGGGTCGGCGCTCAGGCCGAGCGCGAGGCCGGCCACGAACGAGTCGCCGGCGCCGACCGGGCTGACCACGTGCACCGGAACGGCCGGCACCCAGCTGGTCGCGCCGTGCTCGTCCACGAAGCCGACCCCGGCGGCCCCGGCGGTGACCGCGACCCGCACCGCGCCGAGCTCCCGCAGTTCCCGCGCCACCCGCAGCGCCCGGCCCGGTATGTCCGCGCCGCCGGCGGTCAGCACGTCGCCGGGCTGCCCGCCCACGGCGGCCTCGGCCTCCTCCAGGTTGGGCGTCACCAGGTCCGGACCGCTGGCCAGGGCCGCCCGCAGGGCTCCGGGCGCGGTGTCCAGGATCGTGCCCACGCCGGCCGCGCGCGCCAACCCGACCAGCTGGCCGTATCCGTCCGCGGGCGCGCCGGGAGGCAGGCTGCCAGCGCAGATGAGCAGGTCCTGACCGGCCAGCAGCGGCCGGACGGCAGCCAGGTAGCGGGCCCAGTCCGCGCCGCCGATCGGGTTGCCCGGCTCGTTCACGATCGTGACGCGGTCGGCGGCCTGCTCGATCATCACGATCGCCTGCCGGGCCCGCCCGGTGGTCCGGACCGGTACGACGTCCGCGCCCTCGCCGCGGAGCAGGCCGAGCAACTGGTCGCCGTCAGCGTCGGCGACGAACCCCACGATGACCGGCCGCCGGCCGTACGCCCGCGCCACCCGGGCCACGTTCACGCCCTTGCCGCCGGCGGTTACCTCGACCGAGGACGACCGCAGTACCGAACCCGGCACCAGCACCGACAGGAACTCGGTCCGGTCCAGACACAGGTTCGGGGTGGCGATCAGCAACGGATCCCCTTCCTCCGGGCGAGGTAATCGTTGTCACGGATGCCCTGGAACAGGCGGGCCAGACATCGATCGACGGACGTGGCGCAGGCGCAGAGATCCTGTATTCAGCCTGAATCAGGACCAAAAGCCGGCGGAGCGAGTGAGGTAATCGTTGTCACCAGCAGAATGGGGACACTCTTTACCGCGGCCACCTGGCTGTCAAGAGTCCGTAACGCGTTCGTGACCCTGGCGCCGGCGACCCCGCCGAACGGGCCGGGGCCGCGCCGGCTGCCGCGATCCGGCGCGCTGCCCCGCTGCGCGGGCGCGGTAGCTGCGCGCGGGTGCGGTGGCTGCGCGGGCGCGGTAGCTGCGCGGGCGCGGTAGCTGCGCAGGCGCGGTAGCTGCGCAGGGCCATGCGGTGTGGTGTCGCGGGGCGTGCGGGGTCGGGGTCAGCCGATCGCGGCGACGACGAAGTCGGTCTGCCGCCGCAGCGGCCAGGTCGCGTCCACCTGCAGGTGCGGGATGGCCGGTACCGTGGCCGTCCGGCTCAGGAAGCCGGCCGGGTCGGCGAGCTTGGCCGCGTCCCGGTCGGCGCCGCGAGTACGGAGCCGGCTGAGCAGCTCGTCGGGCGGCAGAGCCAGCCACACCAGCTGCGGCCGGCCGCCGGCCGCGGTGAGCCGGGCCGCCAGCGCCGCCCAGCGGCGGGCGTCCGCCCGTTCCGCGCTGAATGGCGCCACCAGCACCGCCGACGTGCCGCAGCGCAGGCAGTCCACCGCGCCGGCCACGATCGTCTCGTACCGGGCGGTGCGGGTGGCTTCAGCCAGCACCAGCCCGTCCAGGTCGTCGGTCCGCAGCAATCGCGCGACCACGGCGGTCAACGGCCCGGTCAGCACGTCCAGGTCGAGTAGGGCCGCACCGAGCGCGGCGGCCACCCCGGCCCCCAGCGTGCTCTTGCCGGCGGCCGGCGGCCCGGAGACGAGCAGGGCGACCGGAGCGGGGGCCACAGCGGGGACCGTACCGCCTCCGGCGTCGACGTGCCGCTGCCGCTCGCCTCGACGAGCGCGCCGGTTTCACGGGACTACCAAATGGCGGCCCCGGTCACAGTTCCCGCGGCTGCACTGTCGCTGCCGGGTGACGCGGGTCGGTTACGGTCCCGGCATGGGTGATACGCACGAGGTGCGGCTGCCGGATGGCCGGGCGATGGCGTACGCCGACCACGGCGACCCGGCCGGGCCGGTCGTGCTGAGCTGCGTCGGCACGCCGGACTCCCGGCTGGTGGGCCGGCATTGGGCGGCGGCGGCCGACCGGGCCGGGGTGCGGATCCTGACGCCGGACCGGCCCGGGTTCGGCGGCTCCGACCCGCAGCCGGGCCGGACGCTGGCCGACTGGCCGGCCGACGCAACCGTGCTGCTGGACACGCTCGGCGTGCACCGGTTCGCGGTGGCCGGCGGTTCCGGCGGCGGGCCGTACGCCGTGGCCTGCGGGGTGCTGCTGGCCGATCGGGTCAGCGCGGTGGCGCTGGTCGCACCGGCCGCACCGCGCGGAGCGCCGGCGCACGGGTTCGTGCCGCTGGCGGAGACGGCCCTGCGCGAGCGCGGCGAGCGGCTGGCGTGGCTGGTCGGCAACGACCCGGACGGGCTGTTCGGGTTCCTCGCCCCGGACGAGTCCGAGCCCGACCGGCGGGCCCACGCCGCGCTGGACCCGCAGCAGAAAGCGGAAGTGTTCGCCAACCTGCGGGAGGCGTTCCGGCAGGGCACCGACGGCTACGTACAGGACCACCTCATCTGCGCCGGCGACTGGTCCGGCCTGCTCCCCCGGCTGACCCGGCCGACCCGGATCTGGCAGGGCACCGACGACAACAACGTGCCCGCCGAAGCCACCCGCTGGCTGGCCGGCCGGATCCCCGGCGCCGAGCTGACCCAGCTGGCCGGCGCCGGCCACGGGGTGACCGACGAGACCTGGCCGGAGGTCTTCGGCTGGCTCCGCCAGCGCCACCCCGACCGGTGACCCGGCCGTCCCCGGCGGTTCCGAGGGGCACCGCCGGCTGCGCAACGGCCGGGAGAATCCGGTGGGTGTGCGGGTGCCGGTTGGTCAGCTGAGGTCGACCGGGGGCCGGTGCAGCACGAGCTTGGTCGTCCGGGCGGTGTACGCCGTCGGCGCGTCGTCCCAGTCGGCGAGCAGGCTGGTCACCTGTTCGGCGGGGAACTGGCTGGTGGCGATGAAGTCGAGTAGGTCGGGGAGCACCGGCCGGACGTGGGAGACGCCGACGTCGAGGGTGGCGCTGGTGGCGTACATGTCCATGACCGGGAGCCTGGTGCCCGGCGCGAGGTAGTAGCCGGTGGCGGTGCAGATCCCGCCCGGTCGCAGCGCCCGGAGAGCGTCACGCAGGCCCGGTGCCTGTGAGGATGCCTCGACGGCCACGTCATAGCCACGGGTGACGCGGTCGAGGACCGACCGCCGGCGCCGCGCGCCGACCTTGTGGGTGGTGGCGCCGAATGCCGCGGCGACCTCGAGCCGGGCGTCGCGGTCATCGAGGTAGTCGACCACGGCCGCGCCGTGCCGTACCGCGAGGCCGGCCGCGTAGAGGCCGATGCTCTGGGCTCCGCCGCCGATGACGAGGACCGAGCCCCCGGGGCGGTCGCGGAGCGCGGGAACGACGGACCGCCAGGCGTCGGAAAGGTTGTCGCTGGCGGCGGCAACCCGCAGCGGGTCGACGCCGTCGGGGACGCGCACGAGCATGTGGTCGGCGTGCGGGATCCGCAGGCAGTCGGCGACCATGCCGCCCCAGGAACCCGTGGCGGGACCGAACCCGAAGGCAGCCAGGGCCCCACCCGGGCTGTCGGCGCGCATGGTCGAGCACTTCGCGGTCAACCCGCGCCGACACTCCGCACAGCTCCCGCATGACACGGCCCACGGCACCACCACGATGTCGCCGATGCTGAGATCGACGACATCGGCGCCGACGGCGGTCACCTGGGCGACGCACTCGTGCCCGATCCCGAACGGCCCCCGGAACGGCACCGGGCCGACGATGGAGGCCACGACGGGGTCGATGAGCCCAGCCTTCAGGCCGGCCTGCATCGCCCGGGAGACCGGCCGGTGGATCGGGAGGGTGTCACCGTCGCAGCGGCTCGCCACGAACGGCCGTACCAGGGCGTCGGTTCCGGCCTCGAGGGCGGGGGCCGGGCGGTCGCGCCACTCCAGCCGACCGGACCGGACGAAGACGAGCTCACGCATTCATCACTCCCGATCAGGGTGGGGCGCTGATGGCCTGTCCGGAGCACTCGCGGATGGTTCGCTCGTCCATCGGGCCGGCCGGGTGGTTCATGACCACGCGGAGGTCGGCGGGTGGTTCGGCGAACAGGGCCCGCAGCTCGGCCGGTGTCGAGTGCGGGATCTGGTCGGCCGGCAGGGCGAACAACCGAACCGCCGACGGCGTCGCCTGCAGGTGCTCGGCGAGCGTCGGCCAGCGGGTCTGCAGGATGGTCCACAGTGCGAGCGGGCCGATCCCGACGACCGATCCCTCCGCGGTGCGGACCGCGCGCAGCATGCTGTACGCCATCACGAACCGCTTCATCGCCCGCGGCGTCGGGTCGAGCATGCCGGCGTACGGCTCGAGCGCGTGCCGGGTGCGGCGCTGCGCCCCCGGGTCGACCACGAGCCGGTCGATGGCCACCTGGGAGGCCCTGATCCGTTCGATGGCCGGCGCGCTGGCCAGCACGTCGAGCACCTGCTCCGGCGGGGCGTCGGTCAGCCGCCGCGTCAGGTCCGGATCGGCCAGCCGCTGGCCCGGCGAGGCCGGCCCGTCGGCCAGCAGGTCGGCGAGGTAGGCGGCCTTGAGCTCGTCGGACAGCCGGGGCACCGGCACGGTCAGCTGGAACAGCTTCTCCAGGAACAGCGAGCCGATCGTGGCGCCGGGCGCGCTGATCGCCCCGGTCAACGACGCGTAGGCGGTGTCGTAGCTGCTGCGGACCCAGCGGCCGTCGGCCGCGACGACGACGAGCAGGTTCGGCACGGGTCGGCCGGCCGCCGCGGTGCCGCGGCCGCGGTCGCGCATCAGCTTCTGGACGGCGTCCAGCAGGTCGACCACGAAGGTCTCCGGGCACCGGTCGAGGTCGTCGACCAGCAGCAGCACCGGCCGGCCCGCCTGGCACAGCACCCAGTCGAAGTGCGCCGCGAGATCCTCCATCGGGTCGGCCCGGTTCTCCAGGAAGGCCCGGGCCGCCCGCCGGGAGTCCAGCGACGCGAACCGACCGGCGGACTTGGCCAGCAGCCACAGCGCCGCCAGCACCGGCAGCAACCCGCCGGCGAGCTTCACGACATCACCCCACCTGCTCACGGTGAGGTCGGCGCTGCCGTGCACCAGCACCGTGACCAGCCCGGCCACGACAACCGCCATCAGACCGAAGGCCGCCCACTGCCAGTTGTCGACCAACCGGGCCCGCTCCCGCAGCCAGAACCAGGCCCGCGCCCACCGGCGCCGCCGGGTCGTCCGGACCGCGGCCCGGACCGCGTGCAACAGGGTCAGCCAGGGCGGCCCCACCTTCGACTGGCGCCAGGCGTCGTAGGGCACGACCAGCCAGCCCGCGGGCGACCTGCCGGGGCCGGCCCGTTCCGCCAACTCCCGCAGGAACCGCAGCAGCGTGCTCTTGCCAGCGCCCCAGGCACCGTCGATGTGGACCAGGAAGGACCGCCCGGGGTAGTCCCGCACCAGGATCTCCAGCTGCTGCTCCAGCGCGCTGGCCACGCCGCGGCGGCCGAGTTCGTCCTGGTCGAGTCCGACCGGTTCGTCAGCCAGCCACCGGACGTGCTCGCGCGGGGCCGGCGGCACCGGATGGATCTCACACTCCCCGGCCAGCGCCGCGAGTGTCGGCTGGCCCAGCTGGGCGGCCAGCGGCGGGTCGAGGGCGGCCAGCGCGGCCAGCGTGAGACGGCCGTCGAGGACCTCGTGTCCGGTCGGGGCCACCGCCGCCGGGTCGTAGCAGTCCCGCACCGCCGACAGCCACTCCGCGACCGGGCGGCGGGCGCCGGCGCGGACATTGAACGTGACCTTGCCCAGCCGGTCACCGGCATACTCGGGACGCTCGCGCCCGATACCCGCGGCCAACTCGCTCGCGGTGACCGGCGCGCCGGCCGGAAACCCGTCAGCCACCCCCTGGACGAGGCGCGAGAACTCCGGGTCGACCGCACCCGACTCCGACGACGACGCCATCACGCCCCCCGCGGCCCCGGTCCGATCGACAACCCCACCAGACGAACAACGCGGAACCGTACGGCAGCCCACCCGGATGCCGCCAACCTCGGTCAGCCGCGCGCCGCTACCGCCGGCTCGCCCCGTTCCGGCCGGCCGCGGTGCGTCCAAAAGATCTTGATGGATCGTCCGGTGCGGGTGTCGATCCGGGCGCCGGGTTTTCGTGGCCTGGGTGAGGGACCGGCGCCGAGCCGGTCGGGATCACCGAGGAGAACCAGTCATGAAGCAGTACCTGCTCGCGGTGCACCACGTCGACGGAACACCGGCGCCCACGCCGGACGTGATGCAGACCATGTACACGGAGGTGGACGCGGTGAACAAGGCGATGATGGCCGCCGGCGCCTGGGTGTTCGGCGGTGGGCTGCTCGCCCCCGACATCTCCACCGTCGTCACCGTCACCGACGGCACGACCACCACGACCGACGGCCCGTTCGCCAAGGCCAGGGAGCACCTCGGCGGCTTCTGGGTCCTCAAGTGCGCCGACCTGGACGCCGCACTGTCCTGGGCCGAGAAGGCATCCGCCGCCTGCCGGGGCCCGGTCGAGGTGCGGCCCTTCGACGAGGCCCCGCAAGACTGACGGATCTCGCGGGCGGCTACCGGGCCGAACGCCCGGTAGCCGCCCGGCGGACGGCCGGGTCCGGCGGACGGTCGGGGTCCGGCGGCGGAGTGGCGCGGCGGCCGAGGGCCGCCGCGCCACCGGTGCTGGCCCGGGTCAGCTTGCGGCGCAGGAGACCGTGGGCCAGGTCGAGTTGCCGTTGCGCTGGATGGTGACGCCCCAGTTGTTGCCGTTGCCGTTCGGCCTGGCGGTGAGCACCTGGGCGCTGGGGAAACTGGCGGTGATGTTCCAGGTCGCGATGATCCGGGCCGGCGACGGGACGTTCATCGTCACCGTCCAGGTGTTCGAGCCGGACACCGCGACATTCAGGTTGTACCGGTCCGGCCACTGCTGACCCGCCGACAACGACGCCGTGCAACTACCGCCACCCGGTGGCGGCGTGGTGCCGCCGGTGGGGGCTACGGCGCGGCCGGTCTGCGGGGAGATCATGCCGGCACACAGGTTGCGGCTGGCCAGCCCCTGCGCGATCCGCGGGATGGCGGCGAGCGTGTTGGCGGGCCACTCGTGCATGAGGATGATCTGGCCGTTGGTGAGCCGGGCGTTCGCCTGCACGATCGCGTCGGTGCTGGCGCCGTTCCAGTCCTGCGAGTCGACGTCCCAGATGATCTGGGTCAGGCCGTACCTGGCCTCGACCGCCTGCAGCGTCGAGTTGGTCTCGCCGTACGGTGGGCGGAACAGCCTCGGTGTGCCGCCACCCGCGTTGGCGATGGCCTGCTGGGTCCGGGATACCTCCGAGTCGACCTGCGCCTGGCTCTGCTGGATCAGGTGCGGGTGGGTGTAGCTGTGGTTGCCGATCCACATGCCGGCGCTGACCTCGGCCTGTACCTGGGCCGGGAAGGAGGCGGCGAACTGGCCCTCGTTGAACATCGTGGCCCGCAGCCCGTTCTGCCGCAGCGCGTTGAGGATGGCCGGGGTGCGGTCGTTGGACGGGCCGTCGTCGAAGGTGAGGCCGACGTAGCCGTTGCAGGTGGCGGCGTGCGCCGGGGTGGCGTTGACGCTGACGGCAACGGTGCTGGCCACGGCCATCGCGGCGAGGGCCAGCCCGGTGACCAGGGAGCGTCTCGACCGGCGTGGTTCGGTTCGCATGGGGGTTCTCCTCGCTGGCGGCGGGACCGCGGCCGGGGTGACCTCGAAGACCATCGCCGCGGCGCGGGCACCGCCGGCGAGCAGCCTGGTGTGGCCGCGCCGGCGACTCTTCGGGCCGGCGGCGGCGTTCATGCGCGTCCTCCTCAGGGCGCGGCGGATGACCCGGATCAGTACTGATTGGGGTCTCTCGATGACCGCAGTGTCAGTTCGTCCGGATCATCTTGTCAATACTTTCCGGAAATGATACGGAAACATCGGATCAGAAACGGATCTCCAGCGGGAGCGTCTCGGCTGGTCACAGCGCTATCTAGTCGATCCACTCCGAGTCGATCGAATGCCTGGCAGGCCGGGCTCGACCAGTGACCCCGGAAGTTCCGGAGAGATTCCGGACGGTCGATCGGGTCGGTGCGGTGGGGGCGGCCGGCCGATTCAAGGTTTGCCGAAGGTTCCCGCACGGCCGCCGGCGCAGGGTGACCTCGACGCCCCGGCCGCATCGGCCGCGGCGCCTCGGCCGCCGGTTGGCTGCGGCCGCTCACAAGGGGGAATGCACACAATGACCAGCACAGCTCACCCACTACGCCGTCGACTGTTCGGCGTCACCATGATCACCGGCCTGCTCGGGGGCGCGGCACTGATCGCCGCCGCGGCGCCGGCCCAGGCCGTGCCCGGGACAACGGTGGTCTCGACGCCGTCGATCTCCGACTCGAACGGGAAGTCCGTGACGGCGAACTGCCCGGCCGGGACCGTCGTGTACGGCGCTTCGGCGCGCATCGCCAACGGCGGCGGCAAGGTCCTGATCACCGACATGGTCCCGACCCTGACGTCGGTACGGGCCCAGGGCGCCGAGAACGACGTGTACGGGCCGGACTGGGTCGTCATCGCGACCGCCATCTGCGCCCCGGACAACGGACACAACGTGAACGTGATCACCGCGCCGTCGGTGGTCAACGGCTCGAACGTGGCGCCGCGGTCGACGTTCCCGACCTGTCTCAACGGTCAGACCGTCTTCGGTGCCGGCTTCAAGCTCGGCGGCGCCAGCGGCAACGTGGACATCGTCGAGGTCGAGCCGAACGCCGGCCTGACCCAGGTCGAGGTGGAGGCCAGGGCCGACAACGGCTTCAACGGCGTTTTCGACCTCTTCGGCTATGCCATCTGCGGCAACCTCAACGGCTCGACCGCGACGCTGCTGACGCAGCCCTCCGCGTTCGGGGCCGCGACGAAGCATGAGGCGCAGACCGGCACCTGCCCGGTGGGCAGCACCGTCACCGGCGTCGGCGGCAAGGTCACCGACAACACCGACGGCATCCTGCTGGACCGGTTCGAGGTCACCTCGTTGCTGAACCGCGCCAACACCACCGGGTGGGACAACGCCGGGGCCGGTGTGGCCTACGACGTGACCGCCTTCGCGATCTGCCTGGACTGACCGCGGCACTGGACTGACCGCGGCGGCCGCGACCGGCCGGGCCCACCAGCCCGGCCGGTCGCGGGCGGCCGCGGGTCCGCCCGGTCAGGGGCGGGAGGTCAGCCCCGGCCGGGAGCGGGTGGGTCAGCCCAGCTTGGCGCGGACCGCGGCCGCCTCGGGATGTGCCAGGTCGTCGAGGATCGGCTGGGCGGTACCCCACGCGTCCCGGGCAGCGGCCCGGTCGCCGGCCGCGTCGTGGCTGTCGCCGAGGTGCACCAGCACGATGCCCTCGGCGTGCCGGTCCCCCATCGCCCGGAACAGGTCCAGCGCCTCGGTGTAGCACGCGGCGGCCCGCTGGTGCTCGCCGAGATGGTGGTGCGCGTAGCCGAGGCTGTCCCAGGTGTTGGCCTGCCCGTACTGGCTGCCGACCTCCTTGGCCAGGGCGAGCGCCTGCTCGCAGTAGCCGATCCCGGTGCGGTGTTCGCCGAGCTGCGAGTGGTACCAGCCGATCGCGTTGAGCGCGACCGCCTGCTGCACCGCCGTACCGGCCAGCCGGTACAGCTCCAGGCTGCGCCGGGCCGCCGGCAGCGCCCGCGCCGGTTGGCCCTGCCGGTCGAAGAGCATCGCGATGTCGAAGTGGACGTGCGCGCACCCGGCCGCATCCCCGAGTTCCTCGAACCGGCCGAGCGCATGCCGCAGGTGGGCGTGGGTCTCGTCGTACCGGCGCAGGTTCGAGTACGCGTTGGCGAGCAGGCGGTGGGCCTGCGCCTGGACCGCCCGGTCGGCCAGCCGCCCGGCCGCGTCCACCGCCACCTGCCCGACGGCGACCCAGTCGTCCCAGTGGCCCTGCCGGTCGAAGAAGGTGGCGAGGGTCCAGGCCAGCGCGGCGGCGTGCCGATCGAACCCGGCGGTCCCGGCGCGCCGGACCGCGGCGAGCAGCACCGGGTGCTCGGCGGTGAACCAGGCCAGGGCCGCGTCCAGGTGGTCGAACTGCTCGGCCGCGACGCCGTCGGCGGCGACGGTCAGCGGCAGCGGGTCGCGCTGCGGCGAGAGCAGCAGCGCGCCGCCGTGCGCGGTGTGCAGGTAGTGGTCCAGCAGCCGCCGCAGTGCCCGGCCAGCCGGGTCGGTCGCGCCGGTCGGGTCCGGCCCGGCGGCCAGCTCGACCGCGTACAGCCGGACCAGGTCGTGCATCCGGTACCGGCCGGGGGCGTGCTCCTGGATCAGGTTCGCGGTGCCGAGCTGCCGCAGCAGGCCACCGGTGGCCGCGGTCGACCGGCCGGCCAGGCTGGCCGCCGCCGCGAGGCTCAGATCCGGTCCGGGCGCCAGGCCGACCAGGGCGAAGACCTCAGCTGCGGCCGGGGTCAGGGCAGCGACCGAGCAGGACAGCACCGCGCGCAGGTTGACGCTCAGCTCGCCGGCGTCGAGCGCGTCCAGCCGGGTACCGGCCGCCCGCAGCTGCGCCGCGATATCGGCCAGCGGGCGATCCGGTCGCAGCGCGGCCCGCGCCGCGACGATGCCCAGCGCCAGCGGCAGTCCGGCGCAGTGCTCGATCAGCTCGACGATCGTCGCCGGCTCGGCCGAGATCCGCGCCGCGCCCAGCTGCCGCGCGAGCAGCTCGCGGGCGTCGGCGTCCGGCAGCAGGTCCAGCGTCATCGGGCGGGCGCCGTGCCCGGCGACGAGGCCGGGCAGCTGGTGCCGGCTGGTGACCACGACCGCGTTGCCACCGGCACCGGGCAGCAACTGCGCGACGGTGTCCGTGTCGCGGGCGTTGTCCAGCACGATCAGCAGCTGCCGCCCGGCGACCAGGCTGCGGTACAGCCCGACCTGAGCCTGCGGGTCAGCCGGCACCCGGCCCGGATCCACCCCCAGCGCGTCGAGGAACCCGCGCACCGCGACCGGCCACGGCACCGGTCCGGCCCCCGGGTCGAAGCCGCGCAGGTTGACGTACAGCTGGCCGTCGGGAAAGTGCTGCGCGTTGGCATGTGCCCAGCGCAGCGCCAGCCAGGTCTTGCCGACGCCGCCGATCCCGCCGATCGCCGAGATCACCACCGCCGCGGTCCGGGCCGGGTCGCCCAGCTGCCGGCTCAACTCGGCCAGCTCGGTGGCCCGGCCGGTGAACGCGCCCGGCGACGCCGGCAGCTGTCGCGGCACCGCCGGCACCCGCTCGGCCGGCGCCCGCTCGGCCGGCGGCTGGGCCGGCCCGGTGGCGGTCCGCGCCGGCGCTGGTTGCGGCGCGGCCACCGCCGGGTCCGCGGTGAGGATCTGCTGGTGCAGCCGCTGCAGCGGCGCGCCCGGATCGGCACCCAGCTCGGCGGCGAGCCGCCCGTGCAGCTGCCGGTAGAGCGCCATCGCCTCGGCCTGGCGACCGCACCGGTACAGCGCGAGCATCAGCTGCCCGGCCAGGCGCTCGTCCCACGGATCCGCCGAGACCGCGGTGGACAGCACGTCCAGCAGCCAGGCGTGTTCACCGCGGCGCAGCGCGATGTCGTAGCGGTCCAGCTCGGCCGCTCGCCGCTGCCGGGTGGCCGTCGCCCGCAGCTCGTTGAGCCATGGCGTGTCCAGCGCGCCGAACGCCACCCCGCGCCACAACCCGAGGGCCTGGTCGAGCAGGTCGCCGGCGGGCTCGTCGGCGGCACCGTCCCGGGCCCGGTCGACCAGCGACCCGAACCGGTGCAGGTCGACCGCCATCGGATCGACCCGGAGCAGGTAGCCACCCGGGCGCCGGACGATGCCGGCGTCGTCGGCGGACGCCAGGATCCCGCGCAGCCGCGACACGTAGCTGTGCAGCGCGGCCCGCCCGCGCTGCGGCAGGTGGTGGCTGCCCCAGGCCCGGTCCAGCAGCTCGTCCGCCGGTACCGGTCGGCTCGCCTCGGCCAGCAGCGCCACCAGGACACACTGCTGACGGGCATGGCCCACGTCGATCGGCCGCCCGTCGATGCGGACGCCGACCTCCCCGAGGACGCGGAACTCAACAGCCATCCTGACCACCCGTCCACCGGCTGTCGGTCTGCACCCGGTCCTGCTGGCCGTGGCGGACCCGGCCGCCGCGGCACACGGATGGCAGGCCGGCCCGACCGTCACCTAGACGAGACCCGGACGCGCAGCGTGATACGGCCGGCCCCCGCGGTCCACGGTCACGCTGTGGTGGTCCGGCCGACACATCCGGCGGTCAGGCGCTCTGGCCCATCCGGTCGATTCGGGCCGGCAGACTAAGCAGGAAGAAAACAAAGATGATCAAGATAGCCAGCAGGATCAGCATGCCCAGGGCGCACCCGAGAATTTCCATCCGACCAGGCGGGCGGCGCGGAATCGGAACCGAGGACGAAGGTCCCCGGCCGCTGTCATCGCCATGTCGTCGCATTATCCGACTCCGATTCCGAATATCGAGAACACCATCAATTCAGCTAGCCCATCATCCCCGACCGACGCTTTACCGGCACCACAGCTCCGCTGCCCGACCGCACCCTCATACCCTTGTCCGCGCGGCGCACGCTCATCCCGGCCACCGCTCCAGAGTGCGGTTACGTCCAGGGCCAGCCGTCGTCGTCGTCCGGGCAGGTGGACAGGATGAACAGCGGCCCGAGCACGCCGAAGGACACCAACACGGCAATGGCACTGCCGGGCCGGTCCGCGGCGTACAGGATCATCGCGGCGCCCACCGCCAGGGTCGCGAGAACAGCGGCGAGCCAGCGGGCCATATCACATTTTTGCGCCAAAGATGAATACGCAGTAGCGGCTGTGCCCGGCGGGGACTACCGATGGGAGCGGTGGTGTTGCCGCCGGCATGGAGGAGTTGACGACAGCGCAGGTGGAGTACCTGGCATCCCAGCGGCTCGGCCGGCTGGCCACCGCCGGCAAGGATCACAAACCGCATGTAGTGCCGACGTCCTTCCGCTACAACCCGGACCTGGGCACGATCGATGTGGGCGGGCATCATGTCGCGACCACCAAGAAGTACCGGGATGTGCAGGCCAACGGGTGGGCCGCCATCGTGGTCGACGACCTGGTCTCGGTCGATCCGTGGCAACCGCGCATGCTGGAGATCCGCGGCCGGGCCGAGGTGATCCCGCACGGCGGCGAGCGGTTGGGGCCAGGCTTCGGCGCCGCGTTCATCCGCATCCACCCGGAGAAGGTCAACAGTTTCGGGCTCCCGTAGCCCGCGCGGCGCGCGCCGGCGACCCGTTGGCGAGGTCAGGCCCAGGTGGCCATGAGGTGTTCGGGCCCGCGCAGCGCGACGTTCGCGTGGTAGGTGATCTCCCGGTCCGGCGCCAGGAGCAGCCCGGGCAGGCGGCTGGTCAACAGTTCCAGGGCGATGCGGATCTCCAGCCGGGCCAGATGCGCGCCCAGGCAGTAGTGCATGCCGCGGCCGAACCCGACGTGGTCGGCCAGCCGCGGGCGGCCCGGATCGAACGCGGTCGGTTGCTCGAAGCGCCCGTCATCCCGGTTGGCGGACGCGTAGAGCAGCATCAGGGTGTCGCCCGCGGGGATGGTCACGCCGCCGACCTCGACGGGCGCCACGGCGGTCCGGACGAAGCCGAGGACCGGCCCGTCACGTCGCACCATCTCCTCGGCGGCGGCCGGGATCAGGCTGGAATCGTCGATCAACGCCTGCCATTGCGCGCGGTGCGTGAGCAGGTGCTCGAGCCCGTTGCCGAGCGCCCGGGCCGTCGTCTCGTGCCCGGCCAGGATCAGGGTGCTGATCATGGCGACCAGTTCGGACCCGCTGATCCGGACGTCTCCGCGGTCGATCCCGGTCGCCAGCAGGCTGACGATGTCGTCGCGCGGGTCGGCGCGCCGCGCGACGATCAGATCGAGGCAGTACCGCTCGTAGTCGAGCACCCGGTTGACCATGTCCACCTGCTCGTCCGGCGGTACGACCGAGAGCATGCACGCCGTGACCGCCTCGACCCCGCGCTGGACCAGCGCCAGGTCGGCGATGGGCACGCCGAGCAGTTCGAAGATGACCTGCAGCGGCAACGGATAGGCGAACTCAGCCACCAGGTCGACCGGGCCACCGCGGCCGAAGGCGTCGATCAGGGCAGCGCCGCGGCGCCGGATCGTCGCCTCCTGGCCGGCGATCTGGCCGGGGGCGAAGAACCGGTGCAGCGGCCGGCTGCGCAGTCGGGAATGCTCGCTGTCGGTGTTCATCATGTTGAGTGCACTGAATGTGTGTGACCTGCTCAACCGGGCCCACTCCGCCGGTTCGAACCGCTCGCTCAGCTTGTTCAGCGCGCCCTCCGTGCTAAACCGCTTGGAATCACCGAGTATCCGGGAGACGTCCTGGTGCCGGCTGATCAACCACATGTCGAGAAGCGGGCTGTAACAAACCGGATCCTCTTTTCGGAGCCGCTCGAAGTACGGGTACGGATCCTCGCGGTGCGGGCTCACCATCGGGTTGTACAGGTCACCGAGCCCGACGTGCCGGCGCACCCCGCCGGACTCGACAGTTATCGACATGAGAGTTCCTCTCCGCCGTAGGAAGCACTCCGGGGCCAGCACCCCGATATTGGCCAACAATAAGGGCGGAAAGAGCCGGCGCGGCGGCTACCGGCGCACGGTTTCCCGGCTGGGTGAACCCGGCCGCACCCACCGGATGGCCGGTGGGTGCAGCCGGGTCGCCGCGCCGGCAGTTGCCGGTCAGGACCAGGCCGACCTCGCGGATCGGGTCAGGAGCGCCGGATCGTGATGCCGCCGAACGAGGTGTGCGCGCGCACCTCGACGGTCTGGTCGGACTTCTCCGGCCGGGTGGCGTTGTCCAGCAGGTTGCGCACCTGCCCGAACCTGGTGTTCACGTCCAGCCAGGCGGCGGTGTTCTCGGCGATGCCGATCTCCAGGTCACCCATCGAGGTCCCGAGCTCGACCGAGCCGCGGGCCACCTCGCCGAGGCGGATGCTGCCGTTGGACGTCTTCGCCTCGACACCGGCGCCGGCCCGGTCGACGGAGATGTCGCCGTTCGCCGCGCGCACCCGCACGTCGCCGGTGGCCGCGGCGATCGTGGTGTCGCCGTTGGAGTTCTTGACGACCACGGAACCCTCGATCTCGCCGATGCGGACCTTCCCGGAGCCGGTGTGGATCTCGGCGTTGCCCGCGACGCCGTCCGCGGTGACGTGACCGGCCGCGGTGTCCACCCGCAGTGCGCCGGTCCGCTCGAGCCGGACGTTCCCGGTGGCGGTCTTGAACGTGCACTGGCCGAGCCGGCCGGTGCCACTGAGGTCGCCCACCTGCACCTCGCCGGACAGCTGCGAGCCGCTGGGCAGGTCGATGGACACGTGCACCGACCGGGTCTTGCGGGAGAAGTCGACAACGCGCGCCTTCGGCCCGGCGACCTGGAGCACGCCGTTCGCGTAGTCGACGCGGACCCGCGCGGCGGCCTGCACGTCCGACTCATCGGATTCGTCGCTCGGGCGCACGTCGACGGTGGTGTCGGTGCGGTCGCTCGCGGTGATCCGCACAGTGCCGACGCCGAGCTCGAGCGTGACGGAGATCGGTTCGGGTGTCTCGAATGTCTCGAAGTTGGGCATGGCTGTCCCCTCATGATCGGTAGGTGACGCGTCCCCGCAGGTCGGGGGCGTGGTGTGGTGGAAGCGGGGCGGCTAGCGCACCCAGCCGGTGAGGTGCTGCTGGGTTCGTTTGACGCTGCCGCGCTGGTCGGGGCGCTGGTCGCGGTCGGAGCGCTGCAGGGCGGCCGAGGCCGCCCGGACCAACCAGGCGTTGACCGAGCGTCCCTCCTTGGCGGCGGCCTCCTCGGCCGCGGCCTTGAGCTGCTCCGGGAGCCGCACGTTGATCCGTGAGCTCGGGCCGTCCTCGGCGATCAGTGCGCCGTCCAGCGCCGCAGGATCGTCGTCGGCCGCACCGTCGATCGGCTGGGCCGGCGGTGCGGTCACGACGAAGTTCGGATCGCGCCCGCGCAGGCGCAGCTCCACCGAACCCGGGGCCAGCTCCCGGGTGATCTCGTCCGCGGCGGCGGACAGCGCGTCCAGCAGCGTCATCCGGATCGCCGACTCGAGCGGGCCGGTCAGCCGCTCGACCAACGCCCGGGCATCGTCACCGCCGGCTTCGGCCAGCGTGGCGAACTCACGTCCGAGGTTGCTCACGTACGAGGTCAGGTCCATGGGTGCCATAGTGGCACACGTATGGCACCACTGCAAGCCATGATGGCTCAGTGATGGCACGGCATGGCTCCGGCCGGCCGGCGCGGCGGGCACATCAAGAAAGTGCGGAGCGAACGCGGAGCCGCTGCTGCCACGGTCTGCCCCAGCACTGACACCAACCCCCGAAGGGAATTCGCCATGCTGAAGCGCGTCCTGACGGCGGCGGGATTCATCCTCGTCGCCGCCCTGAGCCCGGCTCCGGCCCACGCCGCGCCGGTGGCCGCGGCCCCGGCCGCCGCGATCGGGATCGCCGCCGACGTCGGGCCCTGCGCCTACAGCGGGGCTCACCCGACGATCCGGAACGGGAGCAAGGGCGGCCCCACCGCCCACCTGCAGTGCCTGCTGCGCAACGTCTGGGGCTACCGGGAGGTCACCGTCGACGGCGACTTCGGGCCGATCACCGAGAACGCGGTGCGCACCCACCAGAAGGACTGCCACATCGCGCAGGACGGCGTCGTCGGCCCGGTGACCTGGAGCAGGCTGCACCCGGACAGCACGACCGCCCAATGCCGGGACTCCGGTCGCGACTGATCCGGTCGCGGCCAGCCTGCCGCTGCCCGGCGACACGAGCCGCCGGGCAGCGGCCCGGTCACCCGCCGTCCGACCCGGCCACCCGCCCGTCCGGCCCGGTCACCCGCCGTCCGGCCCGGCCACTTCCGCGTCCAGATCGGCCAGCCGGCGGCGGATCCGGTCGGCATCCGTGGCGCCGAGGTCGACGAGGATGTCCAGCGCCTGCCGCCAGTGCCGGCCGGCCGCCTCGAGCCGGCCGAGGTCGTACTCGGCCCAGCCGAGGCCGTCGTAGGCGTCGGCCTGCCGGCGGCGGTCGTCGCTGCTGCCACCGGCCAGCGCGAGCGCCTCCTGGTACATGTCCACCGCCTCGGCCGGACGGCCGGCCTGACGCAGCGTCCGCGCGAAGTTGTTGCAGGCCTCGGCCAGCCCGGTCCGTACGCCGGTCCCACCCAGCAACGCCCGGGCCTGCCGATGGTGCTCGATGGCCACGTCGTACCGGCCCAGCCCGGCGGTGGCGCTGCCCAGCCCGTCCAACGCCATCGCCTCGCCGAACAGGTTGGCCGACGCCCGGGCTATCGCCAGGGCCTCCCGGTGCTGGTCGGCCGCGTCCTGATACTGGCCCGACTGCTGGTAGGAGACACCCAGGTTGCACACCGCGCTGACCTCACCCTGTCGATTGCCGACGCTGCGGTAGATGTCGAGGGCCGGCCGGAAGTGGTCGATGGCCTGCCCGTGCCGGCCCAGGCTCCCCGCGACGATCCCGAGATTGACCAGCGCGGTCGCCTCACCGGACCGGTCGCCGGTGCCGCGGAAGAGGGCCAGCGCCCGCTCGTGCTCGACGATCGCGGCCGGGTAGTCGCCCAGCGCCGCGTGCGCGAGCCCGAGGTTGTTCGCCGCGCGGGCCTCGCCGGCGCGGCTGCCGGTCTCCCGGTGCAGCGCCGCCGCCTCGCTCAGCTGGGCCCTGGCCTCGTGATGCCGGCCCAGGTGACCGCAGATGGTGGCGAGGTGGCTGAGCGCGTAGGCCTGTCCCGGCTTGTCCGCGGCCTGCCGGCTGGCGGCTACCGCGTGCCGGTGCAGCGTCTCGGCATCGGCGATCTGGGCCCGCGTCTGCAGGTGCCGGGCCAAGGTCTGGGACAGGTGGCTGACGTGGGTCGGCCAGCCGTGCTCGGCGGCGTGCCCGGCCAACGCGAGCAGGTTGGCGTGCTCCCGGTCCAGCCACGCCCCGGCGGCCGCCTGGTCCGGCACCGGCGGCAGCTCGCGGCCCGGCGCCGCCACCCGGGGCCGGCGGGACCGCTCGGCCGGATAGAGCACGTCCGCCGCCGCCGCGGCCGTCGCGAGGTGGTAGTCCAGCAGTCGGGTCACCGCCGCGCGGGCGTCGGCCGCGGCCATCTCCGCCGACCCCACCCGGGTGGCGAAGGCCCGGACCAGGTCGTGGATCTGGTACCGGCCCGGCGCCGCCTCCTGCAGCAGGTGCGCCGCCAGCAGGTCGTCGAGCAGCCGGCCGGCCCGGCGCGGCGGCAGGTCGGTGGCCGCCGCGGCGGCGTGCCCGTCGATGTCGTACCAGGGATGCAGGCCGAGCAGCCGGAAGAGGTGCCGCTGAGCGGCGGTCAGCTGCCGGTAGGACAGGTCGATGGCCGCGGTGACGCCCACGGTGCCGGCATCCAGCTCGTCCAGCCGGTCGCGGCCCGCGCGCAGGCGTTCGGCCAGGTAGCTGGCGGTCCAGCTGGGCCGGTCCCGCAGCCGGGCGGCCGCCAGCCGGATCGCCAGCGGCAGCCGGCCACACAGCCGCACCACCTCGGCCACGAGATCGGCCGGGTGACCCGGGCCGGCGATGCGGGTGAACATGGCCGCCGCGTCGGCCGCCGACAGGAGGTCGATCGACAGCGGTTGCGCACCCTCCAGGCCGGCCAGCCGGCGCCGGCCGGTGATCAGCACCAGGCAGCCCGCCGCGCCCGGCAGCAACGACCGCACCTGCGCCTCGTCGGCCGCGTTGTCCAGCACCAGCAGCACCCGGCGGCAGGCGAGCGTGCTGCGCAGCAGCGCGGCCCGGGCATCCAGGTCAGCCGGGATCTGCTGGCCCGGCACGCCCAGCGCGCGCAGCATCCGGTCCAGCGCCTGGCTGGGCCGGACCGGCGCCACCCGGTCGCTGAACCCGTGCAGATCGAGGAACAGCTGCCCGTCGGCGAACCGGTGGGCCAGCCGGTGCGCGGCCCGCACCGCCAGCGCCGTCTTGCCGATCCCGGCCATGCCCTCGATCGCGGTGATGACCACCGTCCGCGGTGCGCCCCGGTCGGTCACGCAGTCGGCGACCAGCCGCTCCAGCTCGGCTGTCCGGCCGGTGAAGGTGGGCAGGTCCGCGGGTAACTGCGCTGGCACGGGCAGGGCCGCCGGTCCAGGCCGGGCCGGCGATCCGGGCCGGGCCGCCGATCCGGGCCGGGCCGCCGGTCCCGGCCCGGCCAGCGGTACGGGCTCGGCCAGCGGTACGGGCCCGGCCACCGGTCCGGCCTCGGCCGCCGATCCGGCCCTGGCCACCGGTCCGGGCTCGGCCGCCGATCCGGGCCCGGCCACCGATCCGGGCCGAGCCGGCGATCCGGGAAGGGCCGGCGATCCGGGCCGGGCGGCGGGCCGCCGGAGGTCGGGATCGGCCGGCGGCGCCAGCGCCGGGTCGTCGCGCAGGATCGCCGCGTGCAGCCGCTGGAGGTCGGCGGAGGGCTCGATGCCGAGCTCGCCGACGAGCTCCCGCCGGGTCCGCTGGTAGCTCCGCAGCGCCTCGGCGGTCCGGCCGGCCCGGTGCAGCGCGAGCATCAGCTGCGCGGCGAACCGCTGGTGCTGCGGGTGTTCCTCGACCAGCGCGGTCAACTCGTCGAGCAGCTCGGCATGACGGCCCAGGCGCAGCAGCACGTCGGCGCGATCCCCGGTCGCCGCCAGCCGAGCCTCGGTCAGGTGCCGGCACAACCGGACCCGTAGGTCCTCGGTGGTGACCCCGGCCAGCGCCGGCCCGTGCCACAGCCCGAGCGCCTCGTCCAGCAGCCGCAGCCGCTCCCGCGGGTCGCCGCTGCCGCGGGCCCGACCGGCGAGCTCCCGGAACCGGTATGCGTCCACCCGGGCCGGGTCGGCGCACCGCAGCTCGTACCCCGCGGACCCAGCCAGCGACGACACCTCGCAACCGGCGCCGTGTGTGTCCACAATGGAGCGTAGGTTGCTCACGTAGGTGTGCAGCATGCCGCGGGCGCTGGCCGGCGGGTCCTGCGGCCACATCAGGTCCGTCAACCGGGACACCGGCACCAGCGTGTTCACCTCGAGCGCGAGGACCGCGAACACGAACCGCTGCTTGCGCACCCCGAGGCTGACCACCCGGCCGTCGACGCTGGCCTGCACCGGGCCCAGCAGCTGGAACTCCATCCGACTCCCTCGCCCCGGACCGGACCGCCCCGGACCGGACCCGGCCGGACCGGCCACGCCGGGCAAAAGAAGTTTGGCATGAGATCCACCGCGTTTCCCGCGGTTGGCGGTTTGTCCTGGCCCCGATGGGCCCACCCACCAGCCGGGTGGGTCGACGCAGGACGGGGCAGGTTCGGCGGCTAGGCCGCCGCACCCGGGTCGGCGAGACGGACCGGCACGGCCTGACCGGTGGCGAGCGACCGCAGTCCGGCCTCGCACACGGCTGTCGCGGCGTAGCCGTCCCACGTGGTCGGTCCGACGACCTCGCCGCGGCGGCAGGCGTCGACCCAGGCCTGCAGCTCCAGGTCGTACGCCCGGGCGAAGCGGTCCCGGAAGTCTTCGGGCACCCAGCCGCCCCAGCTGCCCCCGGCGGTCCCGGCGGCCGTCGTGTAGAGGCCGCCCGCCGGGCGGCCGGCGATGATGGTGCCGCGCTCGCAGACGGCCTCGCAGCGGACCTCGTAGCCGACCTGGGAGCGGACGAAGACCTCGTTGGTGACGATCCCGCCGCCGCTCATCCGGAAGATCGCCACCTGCGGGTCGACGACCCCCGCCGGCGAGTGGCCGGACGGTGCCGGCGACAGGACGGTGATCTCCTCGATCTCCTGGTCGAAGACGAACCGGGCGACGTCCACCTCGTGCACGAGGCTGTCCCGGACGATCATCTCGGAGCGGAAGGAGTCGGGCACGTCCTTGTTCCGGTGGATGTTGTGCAGCACCAGGGTCCGGCCGAGCCGGCCCGAGGCGAGAACCTCCTTCATCCGGGCGTACTCCGGGTCGAACCGGCGCATGAACCCGAGCTGCACCAGCGGCTTGCCGGCCGCGCGCTCGGCCCGGACCAGGCGCAGCGACGACTCGCTGTTCGTCGTCAGCGGCTTCTCGCACAAGGTGGGCTTGCCGGCCCGGAGGCAGGCGAGGACCTGCTCCTCGTGGACCGATCCGGGAGACGCGATGACCACGGCGTCGACCTCGTCGTCCGCCACGAGGTCGAGCGCGGCCGGGATCGCCCGCACGCTGTCGTACTGCTTCGCGACGGCCCGGGCCCGCGCCGGGTCGAGGTCCGAGACCGCCACCAGCCTGGCGTTCGCGATGCGCCGAGCGACCCGGGCGGCATGGTCGGCACCCATCAGGCCGACGCCGACGATGCCGACCCGCAGCTCGTGCCCCGGCACGCCTACCCCTGGCCCGTCGGCGCGTTGTCGGGAGCCGGGACACCCCCGTGCGCGACCGATTGCGGCGCGACCACCTTGCCCGGCTGCACGCCGCGCAGTTCGTGGCTGAGCTCGGCGAGTTCCTGGCCGCCGGCCATCTCGGCGGTGAGCTGTTCGAGGGTCAGCTCGTCCCGGTGCGCGTCCAGGGCGACCTGGCCGAGCTTGAGGACGACGAAGTGGTTGCCGACCAGGAAGGCGTGGTGCGGGTTGTGGGTGATGAAGATGACGCCGAGGCCGGCGTCCCGGGCCTTGGCGATGTACCGCAGCACGACGCCCGACTGTTTGACGCCCAGGGCCGCGGTCGGCTCGTCGAGGATGATCACCCGGGCGCCGAAGTAGATCGCGCGGGCGATCGCCACGACCTGCCGCTGGCCGCCGGACAGGCTGCCGACGGGCCGGTCGAGGTCGGGGATGACGATCCCCATCTTGGTGAGCTCCTCGCCGCAGATCCGCTTCATCGTGGTGATGTCGAGGAACGGACCGGTGCGGATCTCGTTGGCGAGGAAGAAGTTGCGCCACACCGACATCAGCGGGGCGAGCGCGAGGTCCTGGTAGACCGCGGCGATCCCGGCGGCCTGGGCGACCCGCGGGGAGTTGAAGCGACGGACCACCCCCCGCAGCCGCATCGTGCCCTCGGTGTAGTCGTGCAGGCCCGCGACGATCTTGATCAGGGTCGACTTGCCGGCACCGTTGTCGCCCAGGACGCAGGTCACCTCGCCCTGCCGGACGGTGATGTTCACGCCGCGCACGGCCTGGACGTTCCCGTAGCTCTTGCCGATGTTCACCAGCTCGAGGGCCGGTTCGTCATCCCGGCCGGTCTCGTCGACCGGGCTCGTCATGGTCCTGACCGCTGTCACCGGGCGTCCGCCTTTCGTTTCACGTACAGGTTCACCAGGGTCGCGGCGATGAGCATGATCCCCAGGAAGGTCTTGAACCAGTCCGGATCCCAGCCGGCGTAGTAGATGCCGAGCTGGGTCATGCCGAAGATGAGCGCCCCCATGGTGGCACCCACGACGGACCCGTACCCGCCGGTGAGCAGGCAGCCGCCGATCACCGCCGAGATGATGTAGATGAACTCGTTGCCGATGCCCTGCCCGGACTGCACGTTGTTGTAGTTGAACAGGTTGTGCATGCCGAGCAGCCAGGCGCAGAACCCGACCCCCATGAACAGGGCGATCTTCGTCGCGGTCACCGGGACCCCGACCGCGCGGGCCGCGGCCGGGTCACCGCCGGAGGAGAAGATCCAGTTGCCGTACCCGGTGCGCAGCAGCAGGACCGCGCCGATCACGGTGAGCACCGCCCAGTAGATGATCGGGATCTTGATCTCGACCGAGCCCAGGCTGAAGCTCGACGCGAAGACGGCCTTGGCGCTGCCGAACCCGTCCAGGTCGTTGAGCGAGTTCGACGACACACCGCCGGCGACGAGCCGGGTCACCGCCAGGTTCACCCCCTGCAGCACGAAGAACGTGCCCAGGGTGACCAGGAAGCTCGGCAGCCCGGTCTTGTGCAGCAGCCAGCCGTTGAACGCCCCGATCGCCAGCGCCAGCACGAGCGCGAAGGCCACCCCGACCCAGACGTTCAGGCTGAAGTACCAGGCCAGGTGGGCGGCCGCCAGACCGGCCGTGGTCACTGCCACACCCGCGGACAGGTCGAACTCCCCGCCGATCATGAGCAGCGCGACGGCGACCGCCATCACGCCGATCGTCGAGGAGCCGTACAGGATCGTCCCGATGTTGCCGACACTGCGGAACGCCGGCGCCACCAGGAGGAAGAGCAC
This sequence comes from uncultured Actinomycetota bacterium, assembly GCA_963714145.1. Lineage (GTDB taxonomy): Bacteria > Actinomycetota > Actinomycetes > Mycobacteriales > CADCTP01 > JBBWZH01. The sequence continues at coordinate 4,525,248 of OY970235.1, forward strand.
GGCGACGGCGACCGCGCCGATCAGGGCACCGACCTCGGGCCGGCCGAGGGTCCGTGCGGACGCCGACCGCATCGCCACCCGGTCGTCGCCGGGTGTGGCCGCGACAGTTGTCATCCCAGACTGCCTTCCGGGTCAGCGGGTGCCGTTGGCGGCGTACTTCGCGACCGCCTCGATGTTGGTCTTGTCGATGAACGCCGGACCGGTCGCGACGTTGGCGCCGCCGCCGAGGGTGTTGCCATTCGTCACGTACCACCAGATCGCGTCGACGGCGAGGTAGCCCTGCATGTACGGCTGCTGGTCGACCGCCCACTGGATCGAGCCGTCCTGGATGGCGGCCACCAGCTGCTTGTTGGTGTCGAAGGTGCCGATCTTCGCCGAGCTGTTCGCGCCCTTGACCGACTTCAGCGCGTCGAGCGCGATCGGCGCGCCCAGGGTGACCACGTAGTCGATGCTCTTGTCCTGCGTCAGCTTCGCCTGGATCGTCGTCGTCACCGCCGAGTCGTCGGTGCCGTTGACGTAGATCTGCACGACCTTCGCGCCGGCCGCGCCCTCCTTGACCCCGTCGCACCGGTCGACCAGCTGCTGCTGCCCCTGGGTCTGATTGACACAGACGATGTTCTTGGCGCCGTCGGCGACGGCCTTCTTGCCGACCGCGATCCCGGCGTCCTTCTCCCCCTGGCCGAAGTAGTCGAGGGCGCCCAGGCCGAGCGCGTCCGGGCCGCCCGCGTTGAACATCGTCACCGGGATGCCCGCGGCGATCGCCTTCTTGATCGTGTCGCTCAGCGCCGGCGTGTTCGGGTCGGTGAGGGCGATCCCGTCCACCTTCTTGTCGATCGCCGCCTGGATGAGCTGGGCCTGCTTCGTGGCGTCCGGGTCGGACGAGTACTGGACCTCGATGTTGTCCTTCGCCGCCGCGGCGGCCGCGCCCTTGCGGATGATGTCCCAGAAGGTGTCGCCCGGGGCCGCGTGGGTGATCATCGCTACCGTCATCCGCGGCGTCGCCGCCGCGTTCCCCGCCGCCGCCGTGGACGACGTGTCCGACGCCTGCTTGCCACCCGACGACGAGCACGCCGTGAGCGCCAGTGCTGCCACGCACAGTGCAGCGGCCGCGCCTACCGCACGCTTGGAACGAATCATGATCAGCTGCCTTTCGACATCACCGCACCGTCGCGGCGACCGTGGATGGTTGACATGTGCTGGCCGGCGAGGTCCCGGCAGGTGCGCCGGGCTTGCTGCGGCCACGACGAAGACGCGGTCACAGCCCGGGTGGCGGCCGGTCCCGGCGACGACCGGCGGGTGCGATGTGCAGGGTTGCGGCTGGCAGGTTCGGACCGTCCGGACGGCGTCTGGGTGGCCCCCCTTGCCGCCCGGAACGGAGTGACGCGTGACACACTAAGGCGGCGCTTTGCCCCCTGGACTCGAGGAAGTGCCTCAACAACGCCTCACGGTCGGACGACGTCGGGGGGAATCAGTGGGCGCACGTCGGGAGCACCGCGTGGTCGACATCGCCGCGCAGGCAGGGCTGAGCCGCGCCACGGTGGACCGCGTCCTGCACGGCCGCGAGGGCGTCCGACCCGAGACGGTCGCGCAGGTGAACCTCGCGATCGACGAGCTGCAGCGGCAGCGGGAGCAGGTCCACCTGTCCGGGCAGACGCTGATCCTGGACCTGGTGATGCAGACGCCCGAGCGGTTCGCGCTGGCCTCCCGGGAGGCGCTGGAGGCGGAACTCCGGTCGTCCCGGCCGGCGGTGCTGCGGGCCCGGTCGCATCTGGCCGAGCACAGCGACCCAGCGGCCGCGGCGGCGCTGCTGGACACGGTGGGCCGCAAGGGCTCGCACGGAGTGATCCTCAAGGCCCCGGACCACCCGCTCGTCGTCGCCGCGGTGCAGCGGCTCGCCGACCGCGGCATCCCGACGGTGACCTTCGTGACCGATGTGCCGGGCAGCCAGCGGGCGGCGTACCTGGGGATGGACAACGTGGCGGCCGGTTCGACCGCGGCGTACCTCGTGACGCAGTGGGCTGGTCATTCCGGGGGTGCGCTGCTCACCGTGAGCCATTCGTCCTTCCACGGCGAGGAGGCGCGGGCGACCGGCTTCCGGCGCACGCTGGCGGAGCTCGCGCCGCGGCGCAAGGTGCACGAGGTCAAGGACACCGACGGGCTCGACGAGACCATCCTGGTCGCCGTCCGCGGCGCGTTGGCGCTGCACCCGTCGATCAACGCGGTCTACTCCGCAGGTGGCGGAAACGTCGCCACGCTCAAAGCGTTCGAGGAGGTCGGCGTGACACCGAGGGTGTACGTCGCGCACGACCTCGACGGCGACAACCGGGGGCTGCTGCGGACCCGGAAGATCTCCGCGGTGCTGCACCACGACCTGAGGGCCGACATGCGTCGTGCCTGTCGGCTGCTGCTGCAGGCGCGCGGCGTGCTGCCCGGCCGGCCGGTGAGCATCCCGTCCCAGGTCCAGGTCGTCACGCCCTACAACGAGCCGGCCTCGATCTACGACGACGCCGGGCTGTGAGTAGCCCCGGTCGCACCGCCCGGCGCCGGATCAGGCGAGCAGCCTCCGCAACAGGTCCACGCCGGTCCGCACGTCCGCGACGGGGCCTTCGCCGGTGGGCGGCCCGGTGAGAATCGTGTCCTGCTCGAGGGTGTACCAGCCGTCGTAGCCGTTGCCGCGCAGGTGTCCGACGATGGCGGCGACGTCGACGTCGCCGGTGCCCAGCGGGCGGTACATGCCCGCCCGGACCGCTTCGGTGTAGGTCAGCCGGTCCGCCCGGACCTGGTGGGCGTAGCCGAGGTCGACGTCCTTGAAGTGGGCGTGCGCGATCCGGTCGGGCACCTGCCCGGCCAGCACCGCCGGGTCGGTGCCCCCGATCAGCAGGTGCCCGGTGTCCAGGCACAGCGAGACGCCCGATCCGGCCAGGACGCGCTGGATGTCGGGGCCGGTCTCGACGATGGTGCCGACGTGCGGGTGCAGCACGGCGCGGATACCGTGCTGGGCCGCCCCCGCGGCGACCCGGTCCAGGTTGCGGAGCAACCGGTTCCAGCCGTCGTCGTCCAGGTCCGGCCGGGAATCGTAGCCGGTCAGACCGGAATCGGCGGACAGCACCATGACACCGGCCCGCGCCGCGACGAATCCGGGCAGCAGCCGCTCGAGCTCGACCATCGGGTCGACATCGGGGCGGTGCAGGACGAACGGCGTGAAGCCCGCCACGGCCTGGAGATGGTGGTCGGCGAGGGTCCTGGCGAGCTGGTCGGGGTCGGCCGGCAGGAAGCCGTCCGGGCCGAGTTCGGTGGCCGACAGCCCGATCTCGCTCATCTGGCGGAGCACCTGGCCGGCGGGCAGCTGGTAGCCCCAGCCGGGAACCTCGCACACGCCCCAGCTGATCGGGGCGCCGGCGATGCGGTCGAGGTCGGTCACTGTCGCTCCCGCGTTGGCGTGGTGCGGTCGGGGAAGTCCCAGCCGGCATCGGCGAGGGCGGCCGGGCGTCGACCGGCGAGGACGTCGGCAACCCCCCGGGCGGCCACGCTGAAGGTGGCCCGGGTCGCACCGACGCTGAGCCCCAACAGATGGGGCGACAGCACGACGTCGGGCCGGGCGAACACCGGGTGGTACCGCGGCGGCTCGGGGTCGAACACGTCGAGGCCGAGGCCGGCGAGCCGGCCGTCGGCCAGGGCCCGGGCGGCGGCGTCGAGGTCGAGCAGGCCGCCACGGCCGCAGTTCACCAGCACGGCTCCCACCGGCACGGCGGCCAGGAACGCCTCGTCGACGAGGTGCCGGGTCTGCGCGGACAGCGGCAGGTGCAGCGTGACGACCTGCGATCGGGACCGGAGTTCCGCCAGCCCGACGAACTCGGCGCCGGCCGCCCGGGCGTCGGTTCCGGTAGCGTCGGCCAGATACGGGTCACAGGCCAGGACCGTCATGCCGAAGGCCCGGGCCAGGTGGCCCACCCGGCGACCGATCCGGCCGTACCCGACGATGCCGATCGTGGCGCCGTCGAGGTCGCCGAGGGAGATCGCGCCGCGGTCCGCCCAGCGGCCCTGCGCGACGCAGTCGGTCGTCGCGCGCAGTCGCTTGACCAGGTGCAGGATCATCGCCAGCGCACCCTCCGCGACGGAATTCGTGCCGGCACCCGGCGTGACCACGACGGCGATACCGCGGCGGGTGGCCTCGCCGACGTCGACCCGGTCCACACCGACGCCGGTGCGGGCGAGCACCCGCACCCTGGGCATCCGGTCCAGCAGCGCGACGTCGACCGTCGCGTCGGCCCGGACGATCGCCCCCAGGGCGTCGTGCAGGTCCGCCGGCCCCGGGTCCGGCACGAACCGCGTGCCCGGCGGCAGGTGGCCGGTGACAAGATCCGGGTCGACGGCGCCCAGGGCCACGACGACCGGTCGCCGGGAGGTGGTGCCGCTCACTGTGCTAGCCGTTCGCTGCGCTCCGCGCCAGACGCGGCGTCTTCCCTCGGCACCGCGCGGCGACTCCGTCGGCGCGTTGCCTCAGTCCAGACGCCGCTGCGCCCCGCACCGCTCACAGTGCTAGCCGTTCGCTTCGCGGAGCGCCAAACGCGACGTCTTCCCTCGGCACCGCGCAACGACTTCGTCGGCGCGTTGCCTCAGTCCAGACGCCGCTGCGCTCCGCACCGCTCACCGGGCCTGCCCGGCTCTGCGCAGCTCGGCGGCCACGGCGCCGGCCAGCAGTGTGGTGTCGGAGCCGATAGCGAGGAACTGCCAGCCCTCGGACGACATCCGGGCGGCTTCGGCGCCGCCGGGGACGAGCAGCCCGGCGGCCTTGCCGTGTCCCTTGGCGGCGGCGAGGACCCGCTCGAGCGCGCCGAGGTAGGCCGGCGCCTGGGTCTGGCCCGGGACGTCGAGGGCGTGGCTGAGGTCGCGGGGGCCGACGAACAGGACGTCGACGCCATCGAGGGCGGCGATGTCCGCCACCGCGTCCAGGGCGGCCAGGGTCTCGATCTGGACGACGCCGAGCACGTCGTCGTCCGAGCGGTCGAGCGCGGCCGGGTCGAGGCCGTACCGGCACATCCGGTTGTAGGTGGCGACTCCCCTGTCTCCGGCCGGCGGGTAGCGCAGGTGTCGGATACAGGCGGCGGCCTCGGCGGCGGTGTCGACGCGGGGGAACATGATCCCGGCGGCGCCGAGGTCGAGCAGCCGCCCGGCCCGGATCCGTTCGGTGGACTCGACCCGGACGACGGTCGGCACGCCGTACGACGCGGCGGCTGGGACGACGTCCCGGGCCTGTTCCTCGCCGCCGGCGCCGTGCTCGAGGTCGAGCAGCACCCATTCGACGCCGGCTGCCGCGCAGACCTCGGCGGTGACCGGCGTGGCCGCGCCGAGGAACGTGCCATAGGTGACCTCGCCCGCGGCGAGCCGGCGGCGCAGCGCACCGCGGTCCAGCGCGTACCGGTTGGCCACCGGCGGGTTGCCGGTCATCCGTGCCACCGCTGGCTGGCCAGCCCGCCCTCGTACCGGGTGCGGGCGGCGCGAACGCTGTCGGACCCGGAGACCTCGGCGGGTGCGACGTCCCACCAGCAGCCCGCCGACGGCAGGTCGGCGTGCGGGATGACGGCGACCACGATGACGACCGGACCGGTCTCGCCACGGGTCGCCTCGAGCGCGGCCCGGATCTGCCCGGGGGTGGTGGCGCGCAGGGCGCGGGCGCCGAGCCCGGCGGCGACCTGGACGAGATCGAGCCGGAGGTAGTCGCCGGTCAGGCCCGCCTCCTTGCCCGACCCCGTCCCGGGTTGCAGGGCGAGCGGGTCGGGGCGGTAGCGGAACTCGTTGCCGAACTCGTGGCCGGTGGTGAACATCTGCAGCCGGTGGATGACCTGGTAGCCGTGGTTCTCCGCGATGACCACGGTGACCGCGAGGCCTTCCTGGGCGGCGGTGGCGAGCTCGGTGGGCGCCATCAGGAAGGTGCCGTCGCCGATGAACGCCGTGACCCGGTGCGTCGGGTCGGGGTCGGCGAGCCGGGCGCCGATCGCGCCCGGGATCTCGTAGCCCATGCAGGAGAACCCGAATTCCAGGTGGCAGCCGCGCCCGCCGGTCGCGTCCCAGACCTTGAGCAGGTCCCCGGGCGGGCCGCCGGCGGCGGCGACGACCGTGTCACCCGCGCGGGCGTGCTGCTGGAGCACCCCGATGAGCTGACCTTGGGTCACGACGGCGTCGGTGTCCGGGATGACGTCCGCGGACCGCGTCCGCAGCGCGTCGACGTCGACCCGGGCACCGGCGTCCAGCGCGGCCGCGCGGACCGGCAGCCACCCGTTCCGGGCGGCGGACACCGCGTCGCGCCACCCGGCGTCGGTGCTCACGCCGGCCGCCCGCAGGGCGCCGTGCAGCGCCCGCAGGGCGAGCTTGGCGTCGCCGAGCACGGCGGTGGCGCCGAGCCGGTCGCCGTCGCGGGCGTCGACGTTGATGCTGGCGAACCGCACGTCCGGGTCGGCGAACAGGGAGTGCGAGGCGGTGGCGAAGTCGGTCAGCCTGGACCCGACGGTGACGACGAGGTCGGCGGCGCGGGCGACCTGGTTGGTGGCGGGATTGCCCTCCAGGCCGATGCCGCCGAGCTGCCACCAGGCCGCCGTGCGGACGGCGCCCTTGCCGGCGAAGGTCTCCGCGACGGGGACACCGACGGCCTCGGCGAGCCGCTCCAGCTCGGCGCTCGCGTCGGAGTAGACGACACCGCCACCGGCGATGATCAGCGGCCGGTACGCCCGCGTGAACAGCTCGACGAGCGCGGCGATCTCGGCCTCGTCCGGGATCGGCCGGCGGACCACCCAGTCGCGCTCGGCGAAGAACTCCGCCGGGAAGTCGTGCGCCTGCGACTGGACGTCCTGCGGCAGCGACAGCACCGCGGCGCCGGTGTGGACCGGGTCGACGAGCACCCGCATCGCCGCCGGCAGCGCGGTCAGCAGCTGCTCGGGACGGGTGATCCGGTCGAAGAACCGGGACACCGGGCGGAAGGCGTCGTTGACGCTGGCGTCGGCCTCGATCGGGTGCTGGAGCTGCTGCAGCACCGGCCCCTGGCGGCGGGTGGCGTACGAGTCGCCGGGCAGCAGCAGGACGGGCAGCCGGTTCACCGTGGCCAGCGCGGCGCCGGTGACCATGTTCAGCGCGCCGGGGCCGATGGAGGCCGTGACGGCCAGGGTGGCCCGGCGCCTCGACGCTTTGGCGTAGCCGGTGGCGATGTGGACCAGGGCCTGCTCGTTGCGGCCCTGGACGAACGGCAGGTCCTCGGCGTAGTGGTCCAGCGCCTGCCCGAGCCCGGCGACGTTGCCGTGCCCGAAGATCCCCAGCACGGCCGGGATCAGCCGGCGGCGTTCGCCGTCCGCCACGCTGTACTGCCTGGACAGGTACAGCACCAGGGCCTGCGCCGTGGACAGACGCATGCTCGCCGGGTGCGCGGTCGGGCTGCTGGTCATGTCGTTCTCCTTGGTACGCAACGAAAGTCAGTGCGCGGCGACGGGGGTACCCGAGGGCCGGGTCACCAGGGCCGGCCGTGCAGGATGACGGTCTTCTCCTCGGTCATCTCCGCCACGGCGCTGCGGAAGCCCTCCTTGCCGATGCCGGAGGCCTTGAGACCGCCGTAGGGCATGAGGTCGGCGCGCCACAACGGGGTCCAGTTGATGTGGATGACGCCGGCGTCGATCTGCCGGATGGCCCGCACCGCGGCGGCGACGTCCCTGGTGAACACCCCGGCGCCCAGCCCGTACGCGGTGGAGTTCGCGTAGGCGATCGCGGTCTGCCAGTCCTCGGCTGTCGACACCGCGACCGCGGGACCGAACAACTCCTCCTGGTTCAGCGGCGCGTCCTGAGCCACCCCGTCGACGACGGCCGGCGTGACGACCGCGCCGTCGCGGTGCCCGCCGGTGAGCAGCCGCGCGCCGCCGTCCACCGCGGCCCGCAGCGCACCCTCGACCCGGCGCGCCTCCACCTCGCTGATCAGCGCGCCCAGCCGGGTGGTGGCCGACGCCGGATCGCCCAGCGGGATCGCCTCGACCTTCGGCACGAGCGCGTCCAGCAGGTCGCCGTGCACCGCCGGGTGGGCGATGACGCGCTGGACCGAGATGCACACCTGTCCGGCGTTGATGTAGCCGCCGGCCGCGATCGCGTCCGCGGCGGCCTCGATGTCGGCGTCCGGGAGGACGACGACCGGGCAGGAGGCACCCAGCTCGAGGGACAGCTTCTTCACCCCGGCGCTGCGGGCGATGTGCGCACCGACCGCGGTGGAGCCGGTGAAGGACACCTTGCGGACCCGGGGGTCGCTGACCAGCGCGTCACCGAGCCGGCCACCCGGGCCGGTCAGGACGTTGAGAACGCCCGGCGGCAGCCCGGCGTCGGCGAAGGCGCGCGCCAGCGCCAGCGCCGTCAGCGGGGTGGTCCGCGCCGGCTTGAGCACGACGGCGTTCCCGGCCGCCAACGCCGGCGCGACCTTGTGCAGGACGAGCAGCGAGGGGTAGTTGAACGGGGTGATCGCCACGACCACACCGCACGGCTGGCGCAGCGTGAAACCGATCTTGTCCTGGCCGGTGCCCCGGTTGGCGTCCAGCGGCAGGGTGTCGCCGTAGAGCTGGGTGCCCTCGTACCCGGCGAGCCGGATCATGTCGCTCGCCCGGCCGACCTCGCCGCGCGCCTCGGTGATCGTCTTGCCGTTCTCGGCGGACAGCAGCGCGGCGATCTCCCCGGCACGTTCCTGGACGAGCCCGGCCGCCCGGATGAGCACATCCAGGCGGGCGTACGCCGGCGTCTCCCGCCAGACCGCCGCACCGCGCTCGGCGGCGGCCAGCGCCCGGTCGACCTCGATGGCGCCGGCGACCGCGACCTGCCCGACGACGTGGCCGTCGTACGGCGACCGGATCTCCTCGGCCCGCCCGTCGGCGCTCGGGATCCACTCGCCGCCGATGAGGAGCTGACCGTCGGTCCTGGCCGGGTCGACCGTCCTCACAGGGTGACCCACCGCTTCTCGGCGTCCGAGCGAAGCGTCGCGTCGACCAGACGAGCGGCGATGACCATGTCGGCGATGGTGGCGCCGTCCGGCCGACCGGTGACGACCGAGGTCAGCAGCCGCTTCGCCTCGATCACCTTGAGGTCGTCGAAGCTGAGCGGGATCGCGGTGTCGGGCTGGAACGCGGCGGCCTCGCCGTCGCTCGGGCCGACGCGGTGGGTCGCCCAGGACGCCCCCTGGTAGTCCTGGTCCAGACACACCTGCAGCTCCCCCATCCGCCTGAAGTCCCAGCCGAGAGATCCGGTACTGCCGTGGACCTCGAATCCGTAGGCGTTCTGCTCACCGACCGAGGCACGGCTGGCCTCCAGGACGCCACGGGCACCGGAGGCGAAGCGCAGCAGGGCCACGACGTGGTCTTCGTTCTCGACCGGCAGCCGCGGCCCGTCGGCGCCGCGCGCGAAGTGCGACGTGGCGCCGATCGCCGGCGGGCGTTCGGAGATGAAGGTCGAGGCCTCGGCGAGCACCGCCTCGATCGGGCCGACGACGTACCGGGCCAGGTCCAGGCCGTGCGAGGCGAGATCGCCGATGACGCCGCTGCCGGCGAGCTTCCGCACGAATCGCCACGTCAGCGCGCCGTCGGGATGCGCGCAGTAGTCACCGAGCAGCTGCACGCGGACGTGCCGGACGGCGCCGATCCGGCCGGACCCGACGAGGTCACGGGCCAGCTCGACGGCCGGGGCGTTCCGGTAGTTGAAGCCGACCGCGGAGGCGACACCGGCCGCCGCGATGGCGTCGGCGATCTCCTCGGTCTCGACCAGATTCCGCCCGGCGGGCTTCTCGATCCAGATGTGCTTGCCACCCTTGGCCGCCGCCACCGCGACGTCCCGGTGGGTGTAGTTCGGGCCGGCGACGCAGACCAGGTCGATGTCGTCCCGGTCGACCAGCTCGTTCCAGTCAGGGGTGATGGACGCGATCCCGAACACGTCGCGCGCATAGTCGAGGCGGCCGTCCCCGGCCGGGTCGGCGACGGCGACCAGGCGCGGGACAGCACCCAGGTCGCGGTAGTGCTGCCGCACCCGGGTCAGGGCTCTGGCATGGACCTGGCCCATCCAGCCGAAACCGACGATGCCGATGTTGATGTTGTTCAGCGTCATGGTGGCTACCTGCGGCGGGGACTCCGCCTGCCTTCCTGCCGGGTCAGCGGACCTCGTCGATGCGCACCGGCCGGTGTTCGCGCCAGGAGCGGGTTGCGGCCTCGGCGACGAGCGAGGCCTCGACGCCATCGTGCAGCGTGCACGGCGACGGTCGCCGGCCGGCGACCACCTCGGTGAACGCGGCCAGCTCGGCGCGGAACGCCGCCGCGAAGCGGTCCATGAAGAAGTGCCACGGAACACCCGCGGGGAAGCCCACGGACGGGTCGGCGGACCGCAGCGGCAGCCGGTCGTCCAGCCCCGCGGCCACCGAGTCCCTGCTGCCGAACAGCTCCAGGCGGACGTCGTGGCCGCGGCCGTTGGACCGACTGTTGGACACCACCGCGAGGGTGCCGCCGCTCAGCGTCAGCACCGAGCTGACCGACTCGGCGTCGCCGGCGTGCCGGATGTAGTCGACCCCCTGGTTGGTGCCGGCCGCATACACCTCCACGACCTCCTGCCCGGTCACGTAGCGGATGGCGTCGAAGTCGTGAATGGCGCAGTCGTTGAAGATGCCGCCGGAACCCCGGATGTAGTCCTCCGGCGGCGGCGCCGGGTCCAGCGTGGTCGACCGGACGGTGTGCACATAGCCCAGCGCGCCGGTGGCCAGATCGACCTTGGCCGCCATGTACGCGGCGTCGAACCGGCGCGGGAAGCCGATCTGTACGGGAGTGTCAACGCCGTCGAGCTCGTCGCGCAGGGCGACGGCATCCTTCGACAACGCGGCGACCGGCTTCTCGCAGAAGGTCGGGATCCCGACCCGCAGGCAGGCCCGGATCAGGTCGGGATGGGTGACCGTCGACGACGCGATGACGACCCCGTCCAGACCCGCCGACAACACATCAGCCGGCTCCGGGGCCACGGTGGCACCGAGCCGCTCGCCGACCCGGCGGGCAAGGTCGGGGACGGCGTCAGTGACAACGAGCTCGTCGACCACCGGAAGATCGGTGAGCGTCTGCGCGTGGAACGCACCGATGCGTCCCACGCCGATGAGTCCGATGCGCATGGCGTGAGTTCTCCTGAATGGTGATGAGCCCTACTCGTAAGCGCCCGGGATCACTTGGTCCCAATCGATGACGGATCCGGTGACCACACCGCTGCGCGCGGAGAGCAGGAAGACGACGAAATCGGCGATCTCGTCGACCTGGCCGAGCTTGCCCATGGGCTGACCGGCGCTCGCCTTCCGCAGCCAGTCATCGGCCGCGCCGTGGAAGCGTCGCTGGATCACGTCCTCGCCCTCGGTCTCGGTCCATCCGATGTTGATCCCGTTGATCCGGATGCGATCCCAGCGATGTGCGAAGGCAGCGTTGCGGGTCAGCCCCACCAACCCGGACTTCGACGCGACGTACGGCGCCAGGTACGGCTGCCCACCGTGCGCGGACATCGTGATGATGTTGACGATCGCGCCGCCCGCACCGCGGGCGACCATGTCCTTGATCGCGGCCTGCATGAGGAAGAACGGGCCACGGACGTTCACCGCGATGTGGTCGTCGAACAACTCCGGGGTGGTGTCCAGAATGGACCCGCGCGTCGTCAGACCGGCACAGTTCACCAGGCAGTCGATCCGGCCGAAACGCTCGACGGTCGCCGCCACCGCCGCCTGGACCTGACCGACATCACCGGCATCGGCCGGTACGTACGCGATCTCCTGACCGGACAGTTCAGACAGGGCGGCGGCGAACTCCTCGCCCACGCCCTTTCGTCGTCCGGTGACAGCCACCCGGGCGCCGTTCCGGGCCGCGGCAGCCGCGACAGCGGCGCCCAACCCCTGCGTCCCGCCGCTGACGAGGACCGCTTTGCCCTCCAGGAGGGCATCCCTGAGCTGAGTCATGGCTGGCTCTCCAGAGGCGCGGATGGCGGTGCCGGCCGACGGCACGCGTCGAGGATCCGACCGAGGACCGGGTGACCGCTGACACACGAACCGTAGGCCGCACCGCGACCCGCCCTACCGGCGGAAGTGACTCAAGAACGCCTCAAGCCGCACGGCGATCAGGGCCCGCGGTTGGTCCGAGCCTGACAGAGCGGTCTCATCCAGCTGCCGCTGAAGGTTTCGGGCGACTGCGACACTGATGGCCAGTATCAGCTCGGCGACCAGCATGACCGCCGCGGCTATGAGGATCCCGATCGACACCCTGCTCAGGACCGTCGCGATGGGATGCGGTGTCGGCTGATCGAACTCGCTCAACGCGATGGAGATGACGAAGAAGTAGCTGAGAATCAGGCTGACCAGCGCGACGGCCAGCTCGATCAGGACCCGGACCCGCCGGCGCCGCAGCAGTTTCATGATCGTACGGTGCCAGCTCGACCTGGCCCGGCAGGAGAGTAAAGATGCTCTACCCCGCTGGGTAGCGGTGGCGCGGCCGGCCGGTCCGGCGCGAACCGGCGGTGCACGCTGACCTGCGCGACCCGGCCGGTGCCGGTAGCGTCCGGGGCCGGTGAGATCGAACGCGGCGGTGGCGGAGCGGATCGCGGCGCGCCGACCGTGGTGGCGGCTGCTGCACGAGGCACTGGTGCTGGGCGGGCTGTGGGGCGTCTACACGCTCGGGCGGGCGCTGGCCGGCCGGCACGTCGGCGCCGCCGGCGAGCATGCGTCCCAGGTCTGGCGGCTGGAGCGGTGGGCGCGGTTACCGGACGAGGCCGGCGTGCAGGCGTGGGCGCTGCGCCGGCCCGGCCTGGTCCGGGTGGCCAACGGGTACTACGCGTACAGCCACTGGGTGGGGCTGGTGGTCGTGGTGGCCCTGCTGCTGGTGTTCCGGGTCGGGTACTACCCCCGGTTCCGGCGGGTCCTGGTGCTGACCACCGCGCTCGCCCTGGTCGGTCACCTGGCCTACCCGCTGGCGCCGCCGCGGATGCGCCCCGACTTCGGCCTGGTCGATACCGGCGTCCGGTTCGGTCAGTCGGTGTACGGGGCGGACCCGGCCAACCACGGGCTGCTGAACCAGTACGCGGCGATGCCGTCGCTGCACATCGCCTGGGCGGTGCTGTTCGCCGCCACCGCCGTGGTCGTCACCCGGAGCAGGTGGCGCTGGCTCGCGACGGCGTACCCGACCGCCACCACCTGGGTCGTCGTGGTGACCGCGAACCACTACTGGCTGGACGGCGTCGCCGGCGTGCTGCTGCTCGGGATCGCCGTCGCGGCGGTGTGGCGCGGGGGGCGCCGCTGGCCGGGTTGAGGCGAGGCGTCCTAGTCGAGCGCGGTGGCGGTCGCCTCCAGGCGGGTCAGTACCTCCCGTTCGGCGGCGCGCAGCCGGAGGCCGGTGACGGTGAGCAGCGCCCGGGCTGCCAGCGCGGCGGTGACGTCGCGCAGGCGGTCATCGGTCCAGGTCTCCAGCCCGACCATCGGCGCGGACGCCGAAACCGTGACCTGTTGCTGGCTCTTGTACCGCCGCAGCGGCTGCACCCGCAGTTCTTCCACCTGCCATTGCGTGTCGGCGGTCACGTCCACGAACACCGACGACCAGTCGTCCTCGGTCAGCGTGATGGGCCGGCCAAGCAGGTCCCAGACCAGGTCCTCGGCGCGGTCGCCGGCCCGCTGCAGCCGATCCTCCGGCACGTCCGCGGGCAGGTCGTTGTACAGGAGGATCAGAAGTGGCTTGTTGTCCGGGTCGTAGCGGTCCGGGTCGTACCCCTCGGGGAGATCGGGCCACCCGCGCTTGTCCTGCATGGGCAGGCTCGCGCGGAGCCGCTCCACCGTCTTCTTCCGCGGCCCCAGCCGGTTGATGAGCTCCAACTCGAGGTCCGTCGTGCGGGTGCTGACCGCGAAGTTCATCCGCTGTGGCGTCGACAGCGCGCTCAGGTAGAACTCACGGCCCAGCAGGATCGCCGCCTCGCACGCACGGGTGAACCCCCTCGGGGAGAACGGCTGCCCCGGGCCCCGCCACGGCAGCCCGGCGATCCAGCGGGCGTGCTCGGCGGTATCCAGCGCCGCCATCGCCACCCGGCACTGGTTGGACAGCTCGTCCAGGTCCGCGGCGTCCAGCGCGTCGGCGGCCCGCAGGACCCGCTGGACCGCCTCGTCGTCGTCGCGACCGCCGGCCGAACCGACAACCTCCCACAACAGCGTGCTCTGTTCCGGCGACCCGCGCTGACGCAAGAACCTCATGCCGCGCAGGCTAACGCGACCTTTGCCCGCTGCGGCGCCATGTCGGCACATCTGTCCCGGCCGTCCGGGCGGCCGCCGGAATCGTCCCCCGTTATCGCGCCCAGCGCGCCGACGGGATCAGCAGCCCTGGCCCGTGATCATGGGAGGGGGGATGCGGCGGGGCGGGCGCGGTGATAGGCCACCTGCGGCCGGAGCGGATCGCCGGGTGGGATCCGGGGATGGTCGAACCGGGTCGTCTCGGTCAGCCCCAGCCGGCGCATGACGGCCCGGGACGGTTCGTTGCGGACCGCGGTCAGCGACCAGATCTCGGGCAGGCCCAGGGTGTCGAAGGCGACGCCGAGCGCGGCCCGGGCGGCCTCGGTGGCGTATCCGCGATGCCAGGCGTGCCTGGCCAGCCGCCAGCCGACCTCCATGCCGCCGGCACCGGGGACCCCGGCCGGCAGCGGGTTGAGGCCGGTGAACCCGATGAACGTGCCGGTCGCGGCCACTTCGAGTGCCCAGAATCCGAACCCCTGCCGGTCGAACCGCGTCTCGATCGTCTCGATCACCGCGTCGCTGGCCGCGCGGTCCAGCGTGTTCGGGAAGAACCGCATGGTCTCGGGGTCGGCGTTCAGCTCGGCGAACGGCGCCCGGTCGGACTCCCGCCAGCGTCGCAGGATGAGCCGCTCGGTCGCCAGCCGATCGATTCGCACCCGTGTCGTCACAGCACCTACCCAACCACCGGACCCGGGCCTGGCAAGCCCTGCGGCCCGCCGCCACCAGCTCCGGCTAGCCTGTCCACATGCGACGCTTCGACGAGGAGGACCTGACCGGCGCGGAGTTCCGCGAGTGCGACCTGAGTAGGACCCGGCTGGTCGGCGTGGTCATGCAGGACGCCGAGATCGACGGCCTGGTCACCAACCTCGTGGTCAACGGGGTCGAGGTCACGGCCTACGTCGAGGCCGAGCTCGACCGCCGGCACCCGGTGCGGCTGCTGATCCGCTCGGACGAGCCGGCCGACCTGCGCGAGGCCTGGCGGCAGCTGCGCGACGACTGGGCCACGACCGCCGAGCGGGTCCGGTCCATGCCCGAGGGCAGCGAGCACCGCGGCGTCGACGGTGAGTGGTCGATGGTCGAGACCCTGCGTCACCTCGTCTTCGTGCACGACTCGTGGTTCCGGCGCTGCGTACTCGGGCTGACCGAGCCGTTCACGGCCATGGGTCTGGGACCGCCGTTCGGGCCCGACCAGGATGAGCAGGGGCTCGACCGGTCCGCCCGGCCGAGCCTCGACGAGGTGCTCGGCGTGCGCGACCGGCAGGCGGCGCAGCTCGAGGCCTGGCTGGCCGAGGTCACCCCCGAGCAGCTCGCCCGGACCGCGCCGGTGCCCGACGACGACCGGTGGCCCCCGTACGCCAGGGGTCGGCGGGTGCGGCAGTGCCTCGGCACCGTCCTGAACGAGGAGTGGGCCCACCACGGCTTCTGCGTACGCGACCTCGACAAGCTGTCGGCTCAACAGACCCCGTAGGCCCCACCCCGGACACCAACCCAAGATCATGAGCGGGTCACGGCTCAGTCAGGCTCGTCGAATCCGCCGAAGTTCTGTTCGGCCCGTTCACCAAGTGTGGCTGTGTTCCGCGCTTCGCGGCACCACTCGTCGTTCTGACGCAGCCGGCGCGCCATAGCCCTTCGCTGTCGCGCCCGAAGCCGTCGGAGCAGCAGAGAGACAACATTCGGCATTGCGGACACTCCCGCTCGGCTGAGTCATGCGGCCAGTTGGACTTCCACCCTGCCGAGGAGTACCAGAGCCGGCTTGCCCCCTCCGAGAAGCCCGTCGCGGCCGCGATCAAACCGTTTGAATACACCTGCAAGCAGCCGCGCTCGGAGGCTGCCTACGCTCCACTCCCTTGCTCAGACTCGCCGGCGTAGCTCCGGCCACTGCAGAGGAGTGCCAAGTGACTGAGCCGTACCTACCCGCCGACGCGTACGCCGGCGTGTTCTTCTCACCGGACTCCGTGCGAGTTATGAGAGCCGGCTCCATCCTGCCGCCTGAAATGAGTCCGGAAAGGTTGCTGTCCGACCTGACGACGGAGATTGCCCGGGCCGAGCATTCCCTCGGCGCCACCGCCGCGGACACCGAGCGCCTCCTTGTTGAGTTCGCCGACTACGTCCGCCGCGGATTGTGCACACTCGGTTCACCACTGTTGACCAACATCGCCGCCAAGCATCCTGTCCTCGCGTCCTGCACTGCCGTTCCACTCGATGCCGCCGTGCTGGCCGCCACGGACTTCCGTCTCGCTGAGTCCTACTACAACCTGAACATGGGCTCGGGCTACGACCTCACGGCTGCCCGTGATCCTTCAGACGCACTCCTCCGGCTCAACGCGCATGCCGAAGCGGTGGAATCATCCGGGAGTTGCGAGCGCTACGTGGGGAACATTGCCCATGTTAGTGTGCGGCACCCCAAGATCTTCGAATTCGCGATCATCAAGGCGACCCGCTCCGATATTGTTCACTTCAATACATCGATCGAGGTGACGCCGGATTTCATGGAGTCAGTTCGGCATGCCGGTACCTTCCAGACCTCCGACGGGGTCCGCCATTCCAGCCTGGAGTTGTGGAACTCGATTGTCGAATCCGCCTGGCACTGTGGCGATCCCGGCATCCTCTGTCTCGACCGCTACAACGCGGGTAACCCGCTTGCGGCACACTGGCCGTACGTCACGACGGCACCATGCGCCGAGGTCGGCCTCTCCGCTGGGGAGGTCTGTGTGTTCGGATACATCAACCTCGCCGCCTGTCTCAGCCGCCAGGGTCGGCTGCGCCTAGATCTCGATCTGCTTGGCGACATAGCGGACTGCCTCACGCGGGTGCTCGACGACGCCTTGGAACTGAGCCTCGCCGGCGCACCCACGGCCCTGACAGCCACAGTTCTTTCGGCAAAGCGGAAGATCGGCATCGGGATCTGTGGCTACGCCGACACATTGCTCTGGCTCGGGATGGACTACGGGAGTGAGCAGGGCGTAAAGCTGCTCCAGAACGCCCTGGCCGTCATCAACTATCGATCGAAGGTGGCGTCGCTCGAACTCGCCCTCGAACGCGGCAGCTTCAGCGGTTTTCCGCTGTCAAGCTACGCAACCGATCCCTCGTTCCTGACTCGTTTCGCGGCACCCGGCCTCTGCGTGCAATCAGCCGACTGGCGCGAACTGGCTGAGAACGTCCGGAAACACGGCCTCAGACATGTGATGACCACCGCCTTGCCACCTGCCGGCAGGAGTGCGCTGCTTCTGGGCGTGAATCCCAGCCTTGAGCCCTATCTTGAACTGGACCGCCAAGGCCGGTGGGTTCGGCCGATAGCCGCACAGTTGGCTACCGGTCGGGCGTGCGTCGATCACGACCTGCAGTTGGTGAGCAAGAGGTCTCAAGACGGCAGTTGGCCACAGGCCGCGACCTCGGACGTGTCTCTCTTCCGAACCGCCCCGAGTATTGATGTACAGGACCACATGCGGGTTGCGGCGGCAGCAGCGGCGCTGGTCGACGACGGCGTATCGAAGACCATCAATCTTCATCCTTCGAACACGCGCGAGGATGTTTCACAAGTTTATCTTGATGCTTGGACCGCCGGATTGAAGGCGATCTCGATATTTCGAGACATATGTCGACCTTGACATAGGTCTGCTACACTCCGCTGCCTCAGTCGAGTTCGAATCTGATCGAGGAGTGGGCGTGACGAGTCTCGAGACAGGCCCAATTTCCATAAGAGACGACGTCTATGGGAATGTCAACGTCTCTGCGAGGCTCTTGGTCGATCTCTTGGAGAGTCAAGCGGTCACCCGTCTCAGGGGGGTCGCCCAAGCAGGCGCCTCATCGCTGGTACGCCCCGGCAGAACCGTGACACGGTACGAACACAGCGTCGGTGTGATGATCCTCGTCGGCCTGCTCGGGGGGTCGGAGATAGAGCAAGCAGCGGGTCTGCTTCAGGACGTCTCGCACACCGCCTTCTCTCATACTATTGACTACGTCTTTGACGATCGCACGGAGGAGTTTCACGAGCGGATCTTCGACACCGTGGTCGACGGAAGTGATATCCCAGCCATTCTTGCTGGCCACGAACTTACCTGGCGCGATCTGTTCACCCCACGAAATCTTCAGCGAGTCGATGCGCCGGCGCCGCTGCTGTGTGCCGACCGCATAGACTACACACTGAGAGATCTAGTTCGGTTTGGCCATATCGAGGTGGCGCAGGTGCGAGACTTCTTGGGTGAACTTGAGTTTCGCAATGATGTCGTCTTGGTACGAAACGAAGAGGCGGCGTGGGCCTTCTTCAAATGGTACACGTACCTGGTTGGCGAACTCTTCATGAACCCGCTTGAGCTCTACGCTCATGACGAGCTGGCACGAATCATTCGGCGAGCGTTGAGAGTCGACGTATTAAGCGAGGCCCACCTCCTGGGAACCGATGAGGTGGTATTGGATAGGCTGGCCGCGGACTACATCCACGGCTCCGCTGAAGCGCTCGCCCGGCTCCGGCAGACTCGGCACGTAGAGGTCAACGGGACATCTGGCCGCCGCGTCTTCAGCAAGGCAAGAGTCGTTGACCCACCGATACTCCATGACAAGGTCGTCATCCCTCTCTCAAGCGTGCGAGAAGGTGTCAAACAGCTCTCGACACGAATCCTCACCAAGGCGAGGGAAGGTGTCCTGATCGGCAGCGCGTGCTAGGCGCCCCTCGATGGACCCCACCCCCAGCGCGCTTGAACCCTTCGCGGCAGCCTTTGGCGAACTCCTCCGCCGGCTCCGCAAGAAGCGGGGCTGGCGGCAGATCGAGCTTGCTGTTGAGATTCCGGTTGACCATAGCCTGGTCAGCCGGTGGGAGACGGGTGCAGTTCTTCCGGCAGCTCGGGACCTCAATGCGCTCCGACGCGTACTGGGCCTCGACATCGAGGAACAGGATCAGCTTGAGTTTGCCTGGCGGCGACAGCGTCAGGCCCTGACCGACGAGGTGGAGTCCGCGCCGCTCGGAACGGTTGATCAATGGATCGAGTCCATCAGAGTCTCGGTGGAATGTGTCCGCAGCCTCAGAAAGGCCGGTCAGCCCAGGCTGGCACTGACGCTGGGTCGACGGGACGCACAGGCCGCGTTCGACCAGCTTCGGTCGACCTCATGGTCACCCGGCCATTTCCGTGCCCTCGCGGAACTCTCCGAGTTGCTCCTGGAGGAGTGCAAGGCGGGTCTCGACTACCTTCCGAGCGAGCTCGTTCGCCAAGGTGAGCTGCGGCGAACGCTTCGGATGCAGGACCTCGCGGCCAGCGGGTCAGGAGAGCCGTCTGCCAAGCTACTGCACGTGATCGCCAAGGAGGGCGTCGCGTACGTCTCCGGCAACTTCGGCGATGCCCACCTCCTGGGCGTCTCGTTGCTCGACAGCTCAGACCATCTTTCGCCTGAGTGGATTCCAGAGGTCGTGCGAGCGTGCGGTATCAATGCCGGGCGGCTCAGAAGTGCTGAAGCACTGGAGGCTACCGAGACAGCGGTCGGACACCTGCTGTCCGAACAGGAGAGTCTGGCGAGAGGGACGCGTGCCTTCGTGTTGGAGGGTTTAGCGCGCGGGTGGGGTGGCATCGAGCCAGAACGAGCGGTGACCATCATCGAGCGAGCCTGGTCGCTGCGGGACATGTCCGACGACTCGGAGGGCATCTCGGCCCTGCGCTATGTGCAACTCGTTCGCAGCCAGGCGGAGGTCGAGTTGGCGCTGCGCTGCCAGGGCAATCGTAACGACACCCTCGACAAGATCCAGAAGGCTCTCGCCATTAGTGCGCGTGAGGCCTACGACAAGTACGTGATCGAATTGACCGCGCTGGCGAATCGGCTCACTTAGGTGCTGAACGGGGGTCGGCTCGACGCATTGGCGGACTTTGGACCGAAGATCGACAACCTTGCCTGGATCGTCCCGCTCCGCGCGCGGCTAAAAGCCGTAGCCGCGGCCACCGACTTTGTCGAGATCTGATCCGCCGCAGTCGTTCCACTGGAACTTACAGTGACAGGTCGCGCGACTCCCAGGCGTGGAGCTGAACAAGCTCTCCCAGGCGCACCAGCAATTTCCCAAATTCGACCTGCTCCTCCGGTGAAATCGTGTGGTTCCTGATGTCTGCGACCAGACCGGGCAGCTGCCCGGCCACCTGGGTCAGCGCAGCCTGCAGCTGTTCGGTTTTTTGGTCCACGCGCGGTCCCTCTCGCGCCAGCTTGCACCGGCTTCCTGACGTCGGCGGGCCGATGGCTCGACGCCATCGGCTGAGCGTCATTCGGCACTGACCGTGATCGACGCTCGTTGGCATCCCAGCGGCGCACTCTAGCATCACCCGGATGTCGCAGCGCTGCCTCTATTCGGCAGCCGAACCCGTACCCACTGCGCCAACCAGGCGCCTTCGAGCTCCCTACGAGCGCCTGGAGGGTGCCGTGTCAGGGCGGGCCCGGGCCGTTGAGGAGCGGGGCGGGCGGGTTCAGCTGAAGTTCAGTGGGAGGCGGTCGGGGCCGTAGATGCCGGTGGCCGGGCGCCAGGCGATCGGGCCGGCCAGCCGGGGTGGCGGCAGGCGGGTTACCAGGACGGGCAGCGCCTCGGACAGCTCGGTGTGGGCCAGGGCGGCGCCGAGGCAGTGGTGCGGGCCGGCGCCGAACTGCAGCGGGGCCTTGCGGGGCTTGGTGATGTCGAAGACGTACGGCTCGTCGAAGACCCGCGGGTCGCGCTGCGCGGCGTGCACGCCGATCATCACGAACGTGCCGGCCGGGATGCGCACGCCCTGATAGTCGAGGTCGGCGGCGGCGAACCGGTACACCGAGGCGGCCGACGGGAACCAGCGCATCGTCTCGTCCACCGCCAGCGGGGCCAGCTCCGGCCGGGCGGCCAGCAGCGCCCACTGGTCCGGGTGCTCGACGAAGGCGGCCACCGCGTTGGTGAACTGCTGGCTGGTGTTGTCGTGCGCGGCGAAGACCAGCGTGACGATCAGGTTGACCAGCTCCTCCCGGCTCACCTGCCCGTCGGCGCGCTGCTCGGCGACCAGCCGGGAGATCAGGTCCGGGCCCGGGTCGGCCGCCTTGGCGTCCATCAGCCGCTCGATGTAGCCGGACAGGCCGACGACCGCGGCTTCGACCCTGGTGCGGATGTCGCCGCCGTGCGCGAGGCTGAACACCAGCCCGATGTCGCCGGACCAGACCCGGAACGTGTCGTAGTCCTCCGGCGGCACGCCGAGCAGCTCGCACATCACCGCCAGCGGCAGCCGGTCGCCGAAGTCGCTGACGAACTCGCAGCGGCCAGCCGTGGCGAGCTGCCCGGCCAGCTGCTCGGCGCGGGCCCGGATGTACGGGCGCAGCGCGCTGACCGTGCGCGGGGTGAACGCGTTGCGCACCAGACCGCGCAGCCGCCGGTGGTCCTCGCCCTCCCGGTTCACGATCATCGGCACGAACCAGTCGTACAGCGGGCCGTCCACGACCCCGTTCATCGCGAGGTACCCGACGCCGTTGTGGTCCAACCGCCGGTCCCGCAGCAGCTCCTGCGCCTCGGCGTACCGCAGCACGAGCAGGCCCAGCGCGGTCCGGGCGTACCAGCCAGCATCCTGCGCCTGCCGCACCTCGGGCCCGTCGAAGCTGAACTCCGGGCTGACGATGTCGATGAACGGCACGTCCCCAGACATCGCCGGATCCATCACCGACATGTCTCCCCCGATCCGCGGGCCGCCAGGCCCGGCCGGGCCCCGAGGGCGGCGCATCGCATCGTTGCCTCAAGGATAGGCGAAGAAGCTGTCACCCGGAACGGACGACCCGAAGACCTGGACCACCGCGATCCCCGCCCCGGGCCGGGAATCCGCCATCTCTCCCGCAGCGCGCGTATCCCACCCAGATGTCCGCGGCCGGGCGCTCGTCCGGATCGGTGCCGGCTCGATGCTGGCGGCAGCGCGGCGACCATCCCGGCGCGCGATGCCGGCGGGGCGTCGGCGATGCTGTGGGCGTGGAGTACGTGTCCAGAGTGCCGCGACCGCCGCTGGACGGGCTGATCGACGACCTCTACTACCTGGCGGGTGCGCCGCCGTACGCCCTGCTGACGCTGCCGCCCGCGCCGTCGGCGCTGCTCATCGTCAACCTCGGGGCGCCGTTCCGCATCCGCGCCGGCACCGACATCGAGACGGCCGAGTACGCCGACGGCTGCGTGGTCACCATGCCCACCCGCGCGTGGGAGTTCGGCTACCCACTCCGGACCCGGTCAGTCGGCGTGCACGTCAAGCCGTGGGGGCTGGCGCCGTTCCTGCCGATGCCCGCGGCCGAGCTGTGTGACCGGCCGGTGACGCTGGAGCAGGTGTGGGGCCGGCCCGCCACCGCTGAGCTGCGCGACCGGCTGGCCACGGCGGGCGGACCGGACGAGATGCTGACACTGCTCGAGGAGGAGCTGATGCGACGGCTGTGCGAGACCGCCGGCCTGGGGCTGGTCCGCCATACGAGCAGCGTCATCGCGGCGACCAGCGGGGCGATGGCGATCGGCGACCTGAGCGTGGCGGCCGGTGTCAGCAGCACGCATCTGGCACAGCGGTTCAAGGAGCTCATCGGCGTCACGCCGAAGCGGCTGGCCCGCACGTACCGCTTCGCCGCCACCGTGTTCGCGATCAACCCCGCCGGACCGATCGACTGGGCCGACCTCGCCGGTGGCGCGGGCTACTTCGACCAGGCCCACTTCGGCCACGAGTTCCGGGCGTTCACCGGGCTCACGCCGACCCGGTACGTCGAAGTCCGGCAGCGGTTCCTGCGCGAACATCCCGGCCACGTGCTGGCCGGCTGGCCGCTGCCGGCCGATTGATTTCGTACAAGAGCGGCAGCTCACGACACCCTAATTTGGGGGCACCCCAAAGCAGAGGAGAGCCCCGTGGGCAAGGTGGTCATGTACAGCTCGGTGTCGGTGGACGGCTTCATCGCGGATGAGAACGACCAGCCCGGCCCGCTGTTCGACTGGTTGACCAGTGGTGACGTCCCGTTGGACGAGAGCGGCATAGTGAAGGTCTCGCAGACGTCCTACGACTACACCCGGCCGTACTGGGACCAGATCGGGGTGACAATCGCCGGCCGCCACGTCTTCGACATGACGGACGGCTGGGACGGGAAGCCTCCGGGCGGGATCGACCACGTGGTCGTCGTGACGCACCGGCCGGCGCCCGAGGGCTGGGACCCCGAGGCGCCGTTTCACTTCGTCGACGGCATCGAGGCAGCCATGGCCACGGCGCAGCAGCTCGCGGGTGACCGCATGGTCGAGGTCGCCGCTGGCGACGTCGGTGGCCAGGTGCTTGCCGCGGGCCTGATCGACGAGGTACGCATGGACGTCGTGCCCGTCGTGTTCGGGTCCGGCAAGCGCTACTTCGGGTCGGTCCACGCGCAGCACCTGTTGGCGGATCCTGACGTGGTGATTCAGGGCAACCGGGTGCTTCACCTACGCTATCGGGTGCGCCGCTGACCGATCTGAGCGGGTCCGGCAGGTTCAACTCAAGATCACTGGTTGCCGGGTTCCGTCGTATCTTTGGCCGTCCCGACGTTCGGCTGAGGAGCAGAGATGGCCAGGGTTGTCATGCAGGCGGTCGTGTCGGTGGACGGCTACATCGCCTATCCCGATGACAGCGTCGGGCCGCTGTTCGACTGGTACGGCAACGGCGACGCCGAGGTGTCCGCCGGGGCCAGCGGCTGGACGTTCCAGGTCTCGCGGGCGTCCGCCGGCTACGTCCAGCCCTTCTGGGACGCCGTCAAGGTCACGGTGATCGGCCGGCACCTGTTCGACACCACGAACGGCTGGGACGGCAAGCCGGCCGCCGGAGACGCGCTGGTCGTCGTCACCCACCGGCCATTGCCGGCGGACTGGCTCGCCGACCACCCGGACGCACCGTTCCACCCCGCCGGCTCGGTCGAGGCGGGCATCGCGCTGGCGAAGCGGCTCGCCGGCGACGGCCTGGTCTGCGTGACCGCCGGCGACCTCGGCGGGCAGGCGTTCTCGGCCGGGCTGGTCGACGAGGTCGCGATGGACGTCGCCCCGGTGGTTCTGGGCGAAGGAGTGCGCTTCTTCGGCAGCCACACCGGCACGGTGCTCCTCGACGACCCCGACCAGGTGGTCCAGGGCGACCGGGTGCTGCACCTGCACTACACGGTCAAACGCTGACCGGTCTTCCCGCCCGTACGCCGGCAAACCCGCGCTTCCAGCGCGCTGATCGACAACCCGGGTGGTGCCTGGAGTTGGCGCTACGGATCGCCGCAGCCAGCGACCTGTCGCCGGGACCGGACAGAAGCATGCGGAAAGGCGTAACGACAACCCAGGCGCCCCGGCGCATGCTCGATGCCGAGGTGAAGTACCGGCCTCCTTGGCGGACTGGGGATTGCCTTGACCACGCTCGACGCGTCCTACCTGGCTGCGGATGCCCGCGGCGCGGTTCCGGTGCTCGGTCACCTGCCGGCCCTGCTACGGGATCCGCGCGGGTTTCTGCGGTCGCTGTCAGACCAGGGCGACCTGGTCTGGATACGAGCCGGCAATTCCAGGATCCTCGTGGTCTGCGATCCGGAGCTGACGCACCAACTCCTCATGAATGACCGCGGCTTCGACAAGGGCGGCCCGTGGGTCGACCGCCTCCGCGAGATAATCGGCAACAGCGTGGTGAGCTGCCCACGCGGCGAGCACCGGCGGCTCCGCCGTTTGATCCAACCGGCTTTCCACCAGAGCAGGCTGCCCGACTACGCGGTCGTGATGGTCGAGCAGGCGACCGCCGTGGTCGACGGCTGGCGCGACGGACAGATCCTCGATGTGTACGCCGGCATGCAGGACATCACCGCCAAGATCATCGCACGGACGATGTTCGCCGCACCCGCCTCCGAGACGGTCGTCGACGCCGCGCGGGCCGCGCTCAACATCATCGTCACCAATGCCGGCAAGCGGCTGCTGCTGCCACCGCTGCTGGCCAGGATCCCGACCCGCGGGAAACGTCGCTATGACCGGGCCCGGCGGGAGATACGGGAGATCACCGACGCGCTCATCGCCGACTACCGGGAGGCCGGTGTCGACCACCACGACCTGATGTCGATGCTCCTCGCCGCCCGCGACGAGGAGGACGGCTCGGCGCTGACCGAGCAGGAGGTCTCCGACCATGTCGTCACGCTGTTCCTGGGCGGAATGGAGACCACCGCGTCGATGCTCGGCTGGGTGCTGTGCCTGCTGGCCCAACATCCCGATATCGAGCGGCGGTTGCAGCAGGAGGTGGACGCGGTCGTCGGCGCCGGAGACCCGTCCTGGGAGCACGTCCCCGACCTCAAGCTCGCCAACAGCATCCTGACCGAGGCGATGCGGCTGTTCCCGCCGGGCTGGATGCTGACCCGCCGCACCAGCGACAACTGCGAACTCGGCGGCCACCTGATCCCCGCCGACACCGACGTGATCTACAGCCCGTACATCCTGCAGCACCGCGGCGACCTGTTCCCCGATCCCGACCGATTCGATCCGGACCGGTGGACCGGGGAGCCGGCCCGGCTGCCCCGGGGCGCGCTGGTCGCGTTCAGCGGTGGAGCGCGCAAGTGTGTTGGCGACAACTTCGCAATGGTCGAAGGGGCGCTGATCCTCGCCTGCTTCGTCTCCCGCTGGCAGCTGCACGCGATCGAACGGGACGTGCGGCCCAAGCAGCGGTTCGGTCTGGTCCTCACGCCGAACAGGCAGCGGGTTCGCATTACCCGCCGCCGCCGGGGCGTCCGCTCCAGCGGCGGCGCGGGCCAGCGCTGACAGCCGGGGGCCGCCGGCCCTTCCGGCTTCGCTCAGGCGATGCGGGTGGGCCCCGGCGGGCCGGAGATCCTCCGGCGCTGGCGCAGTTCCGGCGGGAGCGAGAAGCGGGTGCGTTCCCGGATCGCGCCCACCGGCTGGACGTCGGCGAAGCCGTACTCGGCCAGCCTCGCCAGCACGCGACGGACGAGGACCTCCGGCGTCGAGGCCCCGCTCGTGACCCCGACCGTGTGGACGCCATCGAGCCATCCGGGCGCTACGTCGTCGGCGTCCTCTACAAGGTGACTTGAACCGACGCCCGAGTCGCGCGCCACGTCGACGAGGCGTACCGCGTTCGAGGAGTTCGCCGAGCCGACGACGAGGACCAGGTCGCAGTCCCCGGCTATCTCCCGGACCGCCGCCTGCCGGTTCTGGGTGGCGTAGCAGATGTCGTCGCTGGGCGGATCGTGCAACTCGGGGAACCTGGTCCGCAGCCGGGCGACCGTCGCGTTGGTTTCGTCGACCGACAGGGTGGTCTGCGACAGCCAGGCGACCCGGGTGGGATCGCGCACCTGGACGGCGTCGGCGTGGTCGGGTCCGTCGACCACCTGGACGTGTTCGGGTGCCTCGCCGGACGTTCCGATCACCTCCTCGTGGCCCTCGTGGCCGATGAGCAGGATGTCGAAGTCGGCGCCGGCCAGCCGGCGTGCTTCGTGGTGGACCTTGGTCACCAGCGGGCAGGTCGCGTCGATGGTCTGCAGGCCCCGTGCGGCCGCATCGGTGTGCAGCCGCGGTGCGACGCCGTGAGCCGAGAAGATGACCAGCTCGCCTGCCGGCACCTCGTCGATTTCGTCGACGAACACGGCCCCGAGCCGTTCCAGCGCACGCACCACGTGGAGGTTGTGCACGATCTGCTTGCGGACGTACACCGGCGGGCCGTGCGACTCGATGGCCCGTTCCACCGTCTGCACGGCGCGATCGACGCCGGCACACCATCCGTGCGGCATTGCCAGCAGCACTCTGCGGGCCGGCGCGTCGGCACTGGTCATTGATCGCTCCCTAGGGGGTGTCTGACGGTTCTTGGTGGATGCCCGCGGCGTCCAGGCGGCGTCCGGCAAGGCGGAGGAGGAGCCGATACCGGGGTTGTATCGGCGACGACGACAACGCCGCCGGTCGTCGTCTGGGCGTCGCGGGCGCCGCCGAAGAGCCGTCAGACACCCCCTAGGCCGCGCGCGTGGTGGCGGCGACCGTGAGTTGCCCGAGCGTCCAGCGGGCCCGCTCCGGGAACGGGGCTTCGGCCAGTCGGCGCAGGGCGGTGTCGACGTGGGAGTCGATGAGGTCCTCGACGGCGGTGACCGCGCCGGTCGCCAGGATCACCGAGCGGAGCGCGGCGAGGCCGGCGTCGTCGATGTCCGGGTCGCCCAACAGCCGGTCCAGGGTCGCGAGTTGGGCAGCGGTCGCCGCCTGCCGGGCGAACGCGATGAGCACGGTGGCCTTGCCCTCGCGCAGGTCGTCGCCGGCGGACTTGCCGGTGGCGGCGGGGTCGCCGAAGACGCCGAGCAGATCGTCCCGCAGCTGGAACGCCTCGCCCAGCGGTAGCGCGAACGCCGAGCAGGCGGCCAGCACGTCGGGGCCGGCGCCGGCGAGGATCGCGCCGAGCTGCATCGGCCGTTCGACGCTGTATTTGGCTGTCTTGTACCTGATGACCGTGCGCGCGCGCTCGACGCTGCCGCCGCCGCGCGCCTGCTCCACCAGGTCCAGGAACTGCCCCGCCATGAGCTCGGTGTGCACCTGCTGCAGCAGCCTGCGGGCCGGCCGGAGCCGGTGCTCGGGCAGGCCACACCGGTCCACCATCTCGTCGCACCAGGCCATGGACCAGTCACCGAGCAGGATTCCCGCTCCGAGCCCGAACGTCGCCGCGGAACCCCGGTAGCCCGCGGTGGTGTGCTCGCCCTCGAACAGCCGGTGGATCGACGGTCGGCCGCGCCGGGTGTCGCTGCGATCCATGATGTCGTCGTGGATGAGCGCGCCCGCGTGCAGCAGCTCGAGCCCGGCCGCGGCCGTGACGATCTCCGCGGCGTCGGCCGGTCCGCCGGCGGCCCGCCAGCCCCAGTAGCAGAACGTCGGCCGCAGGCGTTTGCCGCCGCCGAGGATGGCCTCGCGCAGCGCTGCCGTCGCCGGCGCGAGAGCGGGACTGATCGCGGCGAGAACAGCGGCCTGCCGGTCGACGAACTCGCTCAGCGCGCGGCTCGCCCGGGCGGCGACGTTCTCCAGGTGGGTCGGATCGTATTCGTCGGTGAGAGTCAGTGGCGGCGATGCGGTCGCGGTCATTGGTCCGCTCCTGGAGAGGCTCGGTTGTCAGTTCGGCTCGACGAGCCGTAGGGCTTCCTCGATCAGCGTTTCGACGATCTCGTGCTCCGGGACGGTCTTGACGACCCGGCCGCGCACGAATATCTGGCCCTTGCCGTTGCCGGAGGCGACACCCAGGTCGGCTTCCCGGGCCTCGCCGGGGCCGTTCACGACGCAGCCCATCACGGCGACCCGCAGCGGCTGGTCGAATCCGTCCAGCGCGGCGCTGACTCTGTCCGCGAGCGTGTAGACGTCGACCTGGGCACGCCCGCAGGACGGGCAGGAGACGATCTCCAACCGGCGCTGCCGGAGCCCGAGCGACTCCAGGATCTGCGTCCCGACTTTCACCTCCTCCACCGGTGGCGCGGACAGCGATACCCGGATCGTGTCGCCGATCCCCTCCGCGAGCAGCGCGCCGAAGGCCACCGACGACTTCACCGTGCCCTGGAATGCCGGCCCCGCCTCGGTGACACCCAGGTGCAGCGGGTAGTCACAGCGGCTGGCCAGCAGCCGGTAGGCCGCGATCATCACGACCGGGTCGTGGTGCTTCACCGAGATCTTGATGTCGCCGAAGCCGTGCTCCTCGAACAGCGATGCCTCCCACAGCGCCGACTCCACCAGCGCCGCCGGGGTGGCCTTGCCGTACTTGGCCAGCAGCCTCGGGTCCAGCGAGCCGGCATTGACCCCGATCCGGATCGGGGTGCCGGCGGCGCCGGCGGCCGCGGCGATTTCCTTCACCTTGTCGTCGAACTTCTTGATGTTGCCGGGGTTGACCCGCACCGCGGCGCAGCCGGCGTCGATCGCGGCGAAGACGTAGCGAGGCTGGAAGTGGATGTCGGCGATCACCGGGATCGGCGACTTGCGGGCGATCGCCGGCAGCGCGTCCGCGTCGTCCTGGGACGGGACCGCGACCCGCACGATCTGGCAGCCGGCGGCGGTCAGTTCGGCGATCTGCTGCAACGTCGCGTCCACGTCCGCGGTGCGGGTCGTGGTCATGGACTGCACCGTCACCGGCGCACCACCGCCGACCGGAATCGACCCGACCTGGACCTGCCGCGAGACGCGGCGCGGGGCCAGCGGGGGCACCGGGACGACAGGTGTCCCCAGGCTGACCGCGGTCATGCCACCCGTCCGGCCAGCGACAGCTCCGGATCCGCGGCCGGAGCGGCCCGCAATCCAGCCGCGGCAAGGGCGGCGAGCTCCGCCATGGTCTCCCGGGCGACGTCCCACGGGGTGAGGCCCGCCTCGGCCAGCACTTCGGCCCGGGTGCCGTGGTCCAGGAAGCGCTGCGGTAGGCCGAGGTCACGCAGCGGCGTGCGGACCCGGGCGTCCCGCAGCGCCTGCGCGATGGTGGCACCGACTCCGCCGACCCGGCCGTTGTCCTCGACCGTGACGACCAGCCGGTGGGCCGCGGCCAGCTTCGGGATGACCGGGTCGACCGGCTTGACCCACCTCGGGTCGACGACCGTGACGGTCACCCCGAGCGCCGCCAGCCGGTCGGCCGCCTGCAGGCAGCAGGGGGCCATCGCGCCCACCGCGACCAGCAGCACGTCCGCCATCGCACCGGTGCCCGCGGTCCCGGTGCGGTGCAGCACGTCGACCCCGCCGACCCGGTCCACCGCCGGAATGTCGGGACCCACCGTGCCTTTGGGGAACCGCACCACGGTCGGCGCGTCGTCGATGGCGATCGCCTCGCGGAGTTGCGCGCGCAATTGAGCCGCGTCCCGCGGCGCCGCGATGCGCAGCCCCGGCACCAGCTGAAGCAGCGACAGATCCCACATGCCGTTGTGGCTGGGCCCGTCGTCCCCGGTGACGCCGGCCCGGTCCAGCACGAACGTCACGCCGCACCGGTGCAGCGCGACGTCCAGCAGAACCTGATCCAGGGCCCGGTTCAGGAACGTCGCGTAGACAGCGACGACCGGATGCAGCCCGCCCAGCGCGAGCGCGGCGGCCGACGTGGTCGCGTGCTGCTCGGCGATCCCCACGTCGAACACGCGGCCCGGCTGCGCGCTCGCCAGCCGGTCCAGCCCGACCGGGTGCAGCATGGCCGCCGTGATGCCGACCACGCGCCGATCCTCCCGCGCGATCGAGAGTATCTCGGCGCCGAACACCGAGGTCCAACTCGTCCCGCCGGCCGCCGCGGCCGGGCGGCCGGTGCGCGGATCGACCACGCCGACCGCGTGCAGCCGGTCGGCCGGGTCGGCTTCGGCCGGCAGGTATCCGCGGCCCTTGCGGGTCAGGCAGTGCACCACGACCGGCCCCGGGCACTGCTTGGCCTGGCGTAGCGCCGACTCGACGGCAGGCACGTCCTGCCCGTCGACCGGACCGATGTAGCCGAGTCCGAGCGCGGCGAAGACGCTCCGGGGCGGAGCGCACCGGCGGTCGGCGCCCCGCAGCGCGGCGAAGTGGTCGGCCAGCCCGCCGACGGTCTCCGTGTACGAACGGCCATTGTCGTTCAGCACGACCACGACCGGACGGTTCCGACCGGCGCCGATATTGTTCAGCGCCTCCCAGGCCATCCCCCCGGTCAGCGATCCGTCGCCCACGACGGCGACGACCCGCCGGTCCTGGTTCCGCAGCGCGTACGCCTTGGCCAGACCGTCGGCATAGGACAACGCCGTCGAGGCGTGCGAGTTCTCGATGATGTCGTGCTCGGATTCCGTTGCCGACGGATAGCCCGACAGCCCGCCGCGCTTGCGCAGGCCGGTGAATGCCCGCCACCGACCGGTCAGGATCTTGTGGACGTACGCCTGGTGGCCGGTGTCCCAGAGGATCCGGTCCCACGGGGAGTCGAAGACCCGGTGCAGCGCGATCGTCAGCTCCACCGCGCCGAGGTTCGAGCCCAGGTGACCGCCGGTCCGGCAGACCGACTCGACCAGGAATTCCCGAATCTCGCCGGCGAGGCTCTCGACCTGCGCCGGGTCCAGCCGCCGTAGTTGGCGGGGATCGTCGAGGGTCCGGAGCAGCGACAGTTCCGCCCCCGATCCGGGCGCGCCTTCGCTGCTGCGGCCGGCCTCCCCGGGAAGCGGCCCGACGATGGCCATCGCCGGTCCCAGGTCTGTCGCGGAGAAATGTCTATTGCCCATCGTCGGCCCCTTAGCTGCATCGGTTGGGGGACAGTCGAGTCACCCGCGGGAATGTGGCGCGACACGGAAACGATGCGGGCAACTGGTCGTTCCGCCGCTACGGAGCGCCGTAGCGGCCGTTCGCTATCCACTGGGACCTGAATCGTGCGGAAACGGGCCGACTGCGGAGTCCCGTAGCGACGCCACCGGCGGATGGACCGATCGTTGGTGGCCGATGGCTGGCGCGCCGAAAGGCGGTACCGCCACACCTGGTCCCGCCAGCCGCCCGACGTCTGCCGCCCCGACGAAGGAGCGCCCTGATGGATCCGCTCGGACCGATCGCGATCTGGTGCCCACTCGAACCGGCCATCCACGCGGACTGGCTCGGGTGGGAGGAAAATGCCGTCGAGTGGATGGAGCGCTTCAACCTGGACAGCGAGCAACTCGAGTCCGGCCGGCTGCTCTGCTTCGCCGCGGGTGAGCTGGCCGGTCGGACGACGCTCCGCCCGCCGGACGCGGCGGGCGGGTACCTGGCCGCCGACAGCCTGCTGTGGATGTCCGCGTTCGACGACGCCTACTGCGACGAGGGTCGCCTCAACCACAACCCGGCTGAGCTGTCGATCCTGGTCGCGGAGATGATCCGGGTCGCGGAGACCGGCTGGAGCGGCTCGGCCAGTCCGTGCGCACGCGCGCTGGCTGATCTCCGGCAGCGGGTGGACCGGCGTGCCTCGCCGGTGCAGGCGAGCCGGTGGGCGCTGGGCTGGCGCAACTACCTGTCCAGCCAGGTCTGGGAGGCGGCCTACCGTGACCTGGGCCGGCTGCCCTCGCTCGACGAGTATGCCGTCGCCCGCATCCGCACGGGCGGGGTGGAGGCGGCCGCGATGTGGCTGGACATCGCCGGGGGCTACGAGGTGCCGGCGGCGGAGATGGAGCGTCCGGACGTCCGGGCGCTGACCGAGATCGCCAGCACCATGGTCGGCACCGACAACGACCTCGCGTCGTATCCGAAGGAGCGCGAGCGCAGCGCCTGCCGGCTCAACATCGTCGACGTCATCGCGCACGAACGTCAGCTGCCGACCGCCGAGGCGCTCCGCGCGGCACTCGTCTATCGCGACGCGGTGCTGGCGCTGTACCTGGCCCTGGTGGACCAGGTCGAGCCACAGGTCAGCGAGGCGACCCGGCACTACATCTCCGGGCTGTCCGCGTGGATCCGCGGCAACCTCGACTGGAGCACCCACACCGACCGCTACCGCATGGGCGGTCAGCAGACCGTGCGGGTGGTGCACACGCCCTACCTCGACCCGACCGGCTTCACTCCCCCGCCGGGTATCGCGTGGTGGTGGGCGCAGGTCTGGCCGGACCGGATCGACTCGACGATCCACCCGTCCGCGGCGGTCGAAGCCGCGTAGCGGCGCGGCCCGGAGCCGGCGGTCACGCGTCCGCGGACCGCCGGCGCCGGACACCCGGCCGCTACCATGTCGGGCCGCCGCCGGCTGACGCCGCGGGTGAGTCGAGGTGGAAGGGTCGGTTCGTGGTCGACGGGTCAGTGCGGGGATTCACCCACGATCGGTTCGAGCCGGTGCGCGCGGCGTTCGCGGACAACCTGACCACTGGTGCGGACGTGGGCGCCTCGTTCTGCGCGACGGTCGCCGGCGAGACGGTGGTCGATCTGTGGGGTGGCTACGCCGACGAGGCCCGCACCCGGCCGTGGCAGCGGGACACCATCGTCAACGTCTACTCCGCCACCAAGACCATGACGGCGTTGACCGCGCTGCTCGTCGCCGACCGGGGCGAGCTCGATGTCGACGCACCGATGGCGCGCTACTGGCCCGAGTTCGCGGCCAACGGCAAGGAGCGGGTGACGGTCCGCCAGGTGATGAGTCATTCGGCCGGCCTGTCCGGCTGGCGGGAGACCATCAGCGTGGCGGACCTCTACGACTGGGAGAAGGTCACCGCCCTGCTGGCCGCGCAGCTGCCGTTCTGGGAGCCCGGGACCGCGTCCGGCTATCACGCCCTCACCCAGGGCTATCTGCTCGGCGAGGTGGTACGCCGGATCACCGGGCGGTCGCTGGGCACCGTGTTCCGCGAGGAGATCGCCGAACCGCTGGGGGCCGACTTCCACATCGGACTGGCGGCGTCCGAAGACGCGCGGGTGGCCGATCTGATCCCGCCGCCGCCGACCGACACGCCGTTTCGCGGCACCCCGACCGAATTGCAGGCCAACGCGGCCAACCCCCAGGTCGACCCGTTGGTCACCCGCACCCGCGACTGGCGCGGCGCCGAGATCCCGGCCGGCGGCGGCACCGGCAACGCCCGCTCCATGGCCGAGATCCATGCCGTCCTCGCCAACGGCGGCGTCGCCAAGGGCAAGCGGCTCATGTCGGAGGCGGGCTGCCGCAGGGCGCTGGAGGCGCCGGCCCAGGGCCGGGACCTGATCCTCGACATACCGATCCGGTTCGGCCTCGGCTTCGCCGTCAGCGCCGGGCTGATGCCCAATCCCAATACCGTCTACTGGGGCGGCCTGGGCGGCTCACTGGTCATCATCGACATGGACGCTCGTACCACCCTCGCCTACGCCCCGAACAAGATGAGCGGCACCATCGGTGACCTGCGCGCCTTCGGCCCGGCGATGGCCATGTGGGAAGCGATGGGAGCCCTGTGACCAGCGCGCGGCCGTCCTAGGCGGTCCAGACGGCGGCGAATTGCAGCAGTTCCGGTCGGCGGTTGATCCCGAGCTTGCGGTAGATCTGGGTGAAGTGGAATTCCACCGCCCGCCTGCTCACCCCGAACGACCGGGCGATCGCGTCGTTGGTCTGGCCGGTCATCGCCAACGCCACCAGCCGGCGCTGGTGCGCGGTCAGCGACGCGGGCCCGAAGGCGGGACGCCGACCGTTGGCGCCGGCCGGCCGGGCGGCGGTCGGTTGCTCGTCCGCCGCTGGCACGCACCGCTTCTGGCCGGTGCCGGCGGATCGCGGCAGCACTTTGGCCAGCTGTGCCAGCTGGTCCGCGAGTGGACCGGATCCACGTTGCCGCACCAGGTCGAGCGCCTGGCCCAGCGAGTCGCCAGCCAGCGTGGCTGCCGGGCCGACGAGAATGCCGACCGCCTCCGCGGTGCACTTCTGCCGGTTGGCGACCAGGCCGAGAACGAGCAACGCCTCGGCGAGCGCGGCCCGGTCGGCCGCCGCCCGGGCGTAGCCGACCTGCTCCTGCGCGAGTGTGGCGGCTGCGTCGCGGTCGCCCTGGGCGGCGTATCCGGCCGCGGCGGCAGCACGCCACCACGGGCTGACCGGACCGTTGCTCGCGCCGGCCTCGCAGCGGCGACCGGCCTCGACCAGATCGGCCACCGCCGCATCGGCCTCGCCGCCGGCGAACCGTATCCGCGCGCGGGCCCGCAGCACGTGGTCGTAGACCCAGCCGCCGGGCAGGCGCCCGTCGAGTTGCTCCCCGGCCAGCAGCGCCATGCCGTCCTGGTGCTGACCGCGTTCGGCGTGGCAGCCGGCGAGCACCGCCGTAGCGAGCACCCGAACCAGCCGGTGCCGACCGCCGCGCGCGCACGCCCGCGTCTGCAGCACCGTCCGGGCGCCCGCCGCCGCCGTCACGGGCTCCCCCGAGTCGTACTGGGCGACCGCGCACAGCGCCCGCGCCCACGCGGCCAACTGGCGCTGGCCGCGCCGGTCGGCCAGGGCGGCCTGCCGCTGGCCGAAGGCGACGAGCGGCTGGCTCGCTCCGACCCGGAGCAGCGCGGCGGCGGCGTTGCCGGCACCGGCGATCGCCTGGTCCTCGCCGAGGTCCGCACCGGCCAGGACGCCGTCGAGGGCTGCTACCGCCAGCGCGCACGCCTGCGGACGGGTGCGCGCGTCGAGGCTGAGCTGGACCGCGTCCACAGCATGCAGGAGCGGCGCCAGGCGAGGCGGCACGGAGCCACCCATCCGGTCGAGCAGCTGCTGCCGATCCGTGGCCAGGCCCGGGTCGTCCGCGGCCAGCCAGGTACGCAGGGACAGCCGTTGCAGGCAGAGTTCGTCGGCGAGCCCCGGGTCCTGCGCCCGGACGCGGGCGATCGCATCGGCGAGCACGTCGACGGCCTCGCCGGCGGCGGGGCTGTCGAGCAGCGCACCGGCCAGCCGGAGCGCGCCGCGGGCGACCTCGGCCGGTCGGTCCAGGAGCGGAAGCGCGGCGCGCAGGTGCTCGATCGCCAGCGTTGGTTCCTGGTAGACCTCCACCGCACCCAGCTCGGCCAGGTACCGGGCCCGGGTCGACCGCTCGTGCGGCTCGGCGAGCAGCCTGCGCAGTGCCGGCACGGCCCGCTCGGGTTCGCCCTCTGCCAGCGCGGTCCGCGCCGCCGACCACAGCGTCTGTACCGCCCACTTCTCGCCGACCGGCGTGGCCGTCCGCACCAGGTGCGCGGTGATCTCCCAGGTCGGGGCGCACCGCTCGGACAACGCGCGGGCGGCCCGCACCCGGAGGTTGCCGCGCTCCCCGGCCGGCAGCGCGGACAGCACGGCCCGGCGGGTCAGCTCATGCCGGAGCGCCACCTGTTCGCCGATCGTCACGACGTCCATCCGGCCGAGCATGATCGTCGCCGCGACGGTGGTCGCGATCGGCAGCCCGGCCACCGCGGCCACCGTCTCGATGCTCGCCTCGCCGAGCAGTGCCACGTCGGTCGCCAGCTCGGCGAGGTTCGCCCCGGCCTGCGCCAGTCGCATCAGGATGGTCTCGCCGAGCTGCCGCGAGCCGCACCGCCGCAGGCTCCGTGCGGCATTGGCGGCAGCTGCCGCGTCCGCCGGCGACACGGTCTGCAGGACGTCCAGCAGCAGCAGTGGGACGCCGTCGGTTTCGGCCAGGCACTGCGCGGTGAACGCGGCCGCCGGCTCGACCCCCAGCCGTTCTTCCACCAGCCGGGCGAACGATCCGGCGTCCAGACCGGACAGTCGCATCCGGGTGCCGTTCCGGAGCAGATTCCACGCCAGCTCCGTGCTGGGGGCGGGGATGTCCGGCGAGAGCGCGACCAGCACGATCAGCGGGAGCCGCTCCATCCGCCGGGACAGATGGATCAGCCAGCGGAGCGACGCTGGATCGGCCCACTGGGCGTCGTCGATCACGAGCAGGAGCGGCCCTTGCCGGGCGGCGTTGACGGTCAGCCAGTAGAGCGCGTGCAGGGCCGCACGCAGGTCCGGCGCAGCGGCCGGACCGTCCGGCGGGCAGCCGTCGATGTTGAGGATCTGATCGGCCGTCGCCGCCGCGCCGCGCAGCCAGGTTCGGCGATTCTCGTCCGAGCTGTCGTCAAGGGCCAACGCGAACAGCTGGCTGACCACCCCGAATGCGATGTCACACTCCGCGGTACTGCCACCTGCCCGCAGCACCCGCAGGCCGGATCGCTCCGCGGCGGCCGCCACTACCGACAGCAGAGCGGACTTGCCGATGCCCGGCGAACCCTCCACGACGACGAAGGACGAAGAGCCGGCCGCCGCCCCGGTCAGCCTTTCCGCCAGCGCGGACAGCTCCGACTCGCGCCCGACGAGTTCGCCCGGCCCGGCCCCGGCGGCCCGGTCGACATCGGCCGACGGCGGTAGGTACGGCTGATACCGCGCTACCGGCCGCGGCCCGCCGCCCGCGCGATCGACCGCTGCCGCGGCCGTCGGAGAGTGGAAGGGCACCGTTGCCTCCATCCCGTTCGAGTTGGTTCTATTACTGGGCGACGCCGGCACGACGCTCGGGGTTCACCGCTGGATCGCTGAGCCCGCCGGCGGCCGTTGCCCGGCCGGCACGTCTGCCGGGTTACCGGGCCGGCTGCCGGTGATCGTGGTGGCGGCTGCCAGTGCGATGAGCTCTGCCACCGCCGCCGGCTGGGACACGTAGACGGCGTGGCTACCGGCGGCTTCGACGACGGTGCAGCCGGCCCGCTCGGACATGGCCCGCTGCGCCGGCGGCGGGATCATGCGATCGTCGCAGGCGACCAGGTACCAACTCGGCTTGATCCGCCACGCCGGCTCGGACACCATGCCGCGCAGGGCGCCGGTACCCCAGGGGAGCTGGGAGTCGGCCATGAACGCCGCGTCCTCGGGGAGCAGGTCGTCGGCGAACGACGCCGCGAACTTCGCCCGGTCGAGGAGCAGGAAACCGTCTCTGGGCGGCAGGATCGGCGGCACCGGCGCACCCGGGGGCGGGTCAGCGATGAGGGTGTGCACCGACTCGCCCTTGTCCGGAGCGAACGCGGCGATGTAGACGAGGGCCGCCACCTTGTCGTGGGTGCCAGCCTCGGTGATCACAGCGCCACCGTAGGAGTGGCCCACGAGAACCACCGGGCCGTCCTGGGCGTCGATCACGCGCCTGGTCGTGGCGACGTCGTCCTCGAGCGTGAGAGTTGCGTTCTGCACCACGCTGACCTGGTGGCCGTCCTGCTTGAGCAGGTCGTACACCCCCTGCCAGCCGGACCCGTCGACGAAGCCGCCGTGCACGAGAACGACGTTGACCGCCGCTGGGCTCGCGTCCATCGTGTGTGCCCTCTTCCTCGAAGCCTGACTGTGGTCAGTCGGTGACGCTAGCCCGGGCGGTGCGAGCCGGATTCAGTAAGATGACTGGTATCGGCCGGCGCTATCACGCCGGAGCCAGGGAAGCAGGAATCCTCCGGGCCGCGTCCCGGGCCGCCGCCGCGACGCGCGTGCGGCGCCGGGCATCGCGCCGACCAGCCCGCGCGGAGCTGATCGTGACGTGCCGGCACAGCCGACCGCAGGTCAGCGCGGTGGTGGATCGGCGTCCTGCGTCGGCGGCGGCAGCGCGTCGCGCAGGGCGGCGCGCGAGGTGACGCCCAGCTTCGGGAAGATCTGGTACAGGTGGGAGCTGACGGTACGGGCGGAGAGGAACAGCCGCTCGCCGATCTGCTTGTTGGTCAGCCCGGTCGCCGCGAGCTGCGCGATCTGGCGCTGTTGCGGGGTGAGCGCGGCCAGCCCCGGTCGGTCCGGCCGTTCGCGGTGCGCGCCGGTTGCCCGCAGCCCGTTGGCGGCCCGGGTGATCCACGGCTCGGCGCGCAGCCGCTCGAAGGCATCCACGGCCGCGCCGAGGTGTTCACGTGCCGCGGCCGGCGACTTGGCGCGCCGCAGCCGTTCGCCGTAGGCCAGCTGGATGCGGGCCAGGTCGAACGGCCACCGGTCGGCGTCCGGCGTGTGCAGGGCGAGTTCGAACAGGTCCCGGTGATCGTTGTCGGCTGCCGCCATCGCCGCCGCCCCGGCGGCGGTGAGCGCCAGTCGGGGCGACAGTTCGGCGACGCGCGCGGCGCGGACCGCCTCGACGTGGGCAGCCGCGTCACCCGGCCGACCGGAGTGGGCGGCGGCCTCGACCAGCTCCATGATCAGCCAGAGCGCGTTCGGGACGTGTGCGGCGAGTTGCCCGGCCGGACTGACCGCGGTCGCGTGCCGGTAGGCGGCGTCGAAGTCGCCCCGGGACAGGGCGGCGAGCGTCTTGACGTGCAAGACCGAGACGGTGACCGCGCCGACCCGTCGGGGGCCGGCCCAGTGCGCCATCTCGTCGGTCAGTTCCCGGCTCGTGTCGTGCTCGCCGCGGGCGCTGGCGACCAGCGCGCGCAGGAACAGGCCGGGCCACCTGATGAGACGGTAGTCATGGGCCTCGCACAGGGCGATGCCCTCCTCGGTCACCGCCAGCAGTTCGTCCCAGCGGCCGGCGAAGTAGGCGTCGTTGCCGAGCAGGAACAGCGCCTCGATCGCCGAGGTGACGGCGCCGCCTTCGCGACCGTGCCGGACGGTCCGCCACAACGGGTCCCGGCAGTCACCGATGCGGTCCAGGTAGCTGGCGGCGATCGCGGTGCGCACGATGCGGGCCGGGCTGGTCTCGTTGCGCAGCCGGGCGATGGCGCCGTCGAGCCGGGGCAGGACCGGACGGGCCAGGTGGGCGGGATCGCTGAAGGTCCGGCTGAGGATGGCCAGCAGCTGCGGCGGGCCCGGTCGGAGCCGGTCGACGGCGGTGTGGAACGCCGGCCACAGCTCTGGCCGCCCGCCGAAGAAGGCGACCATCAGCAGCGTGTACAGCGCCTCGATGAGCGTCTTGTTGCCGGCGTCGCCGGGTTCGGCCAGCGCTTCGATCGCCCCGGTGAGCAACCGGTGGGCGCTGTCGACATCGCCGTTCTCGTTGAGCAGGTGGTACGCGCCGGCGACGGCTCCGGCGAGGGCGCCGCCGTACTGCGGGTCGGCGCGCCGGGCCGCGTCCATCAGGGTCGGCACACTGCGGAGATCACCGGTGACGATCGCACCGAGGTAGGCGGCCTCGGCCAGCCGGTCGGCGCGCTCGGCGCCGCCGGGGCTCAGGTCGGCGGCACGGAGCAGCTCGGTGATCGCGCCGACCGAGTCGCCGCGGAACAGGTTGGTGTGCGCGACCTCCTGCAGCAGCGCCGCGACCTGCTCGTCCGGGCCCGTCGCGGCCTCGGCCAGGTGCCAGGCGCGGCGCTGCGGCTCCCCGTCCCGGCGCGCGGCGAGCAGCCGGTGCACCTGGCGGCGTTCGTCGCTGGTGGACAATTCGACGACGGCCGAGCGGATCAGCGGATGACGGAACGACAGCCGGGCAGCGGCCCGGTCGATGGACACCAGCCGGGTGCGCTCGGCCGGCGCGAGGTCGTCGACCTCGGCCCGTGCGCCGTCGGTGCGCAGGATGCGGAGGTCGCCGCTGCCGTCCAGCACGGCCAGCAGCAACACCTGCCGGGTCCGCTCCGGAAGGCCCTGGATGCGGCCGGCGAAGACCTGTTGCAGGCGCCGGGTCAGCGGCAACGTGTCGGGCAGGGTGCCGGGTGCGGCCGGCGCCGCCCGGCTGAGCGCCGCGGGAAGCTCCAACAGCGCGAGTGGATTGCCCCTGGCCTCGGCGAGCAGCCGTTGCTGCACGCGTGCTGTGAGAGCCGGGTAGCGGCTGGTCAGCAGAACCTTGGACGCCGCTTCGGACAGCGGTTCGAGGTCATGTGCGCGGATGCCGGAGCGGTCGACGAAGCCTCCGTCGTCCTTGCGGGCCGAGGCGAGAAACCCGATGCGGTGCCCGGTGAGCCGGCGGGCGATGAAACCGAAGACCGTCCCGCTGACCTGGTCGAGCCACGGCAGATCGTCGACGATCAGCACCAGCGGGGCGGTGGCCGCCGCGTGCATCAAGACCTCCAGAGCCGCGCTGGAGACAATCAGCCGGTCCGACGGCGGCCCCACTGCCAGGCCGAGCGCGCTGGCCAGCGCGGACCGCTGCGGCTCGCTCAACTCGGGAAGGTAGCCGAACAGCGGATACAGCAGCTGGTGCAGACCGGCGAAGCTCACGCTCGCCTCGAACTGGGCACCAGAAGCCCGCACCACCTGAGCGCCGATCGCCACCGCATACGGGGCCGCCGCGTCCAGCAGCGCGGTCTTGCCGACACCCGCGTCGCCAGACAGCAGGAGCGCGTCGCCATGGGCAATCGCATGATCGACGAACGAACGCACCAACTCGATGTCGTGGTCGCGCCCGATCAAAGGCATTCCGGCGTCGTGTTTCCACGTCGGACCCGTGGTCGGCGGCACAATTCCGGCACCGGGGTCCACAGCGTCAGACATTACGCCGGGCCAGGCCAGGCGGTGGGCACGTCGATGAGACCTACACTTGACCGGCTGGCCGTGATACTCGCCGGCGGAGCACCGCAGGTGGAGTTGGTCCCGGCTGCCGAGCAGCCCGGGCAACCCCCCGCTCCGGATCGGGGGCACCGACATCCGGGTGCAGCCACTGACCCCGGGCTGATCGCACCGAGGCTGAGCGCCCGCCAGTGGGCTGGTACGACGGTTGGGCTGCAGGAAGGACATCAGGCGTGCCTGGCATGCGGAGAGACGCCGTGGTCATCGCCGCCGCGGTTGCCGTGCTCGTGGCCGCCGGGGTCACCGGCGTGGCGATGGTCAGGTCCCGCTTCACGGCCGACCCGGTGGCGGGCACCACGACCGACCCCGGCACCGGGACCGAGCGCGGCCGCGCCGCGCCGGCACCGGTCGGCGCGGCGGCGGCGGCGGACACGGCCCGGAAGTTCCTCGGCTTCTGGGCGAGGGGGAAGCTGGCCGACGCGGCCGCGCTCACCGACGACCCGACCGGCGCCGAGGGCGGGCTCACGGACTGGACCGACGGGCTGCAGGCCAGCGCGGTCACGATCAGGCCGGGTGCCATCGGGTCGGCCGGGGTCAGGTTCACCGTGTCGCTGCGGGTCGGCACCGCCGGGGCCTGGCGGTACGCCTCCTCGCTGCAGGTGATCGGGGGCAGCGACGGCCCGCTGGTGCGCTGGGCGCCGGCCGTGCTGCACCCGAAGCTGACCGACGACACCGTGCTGCAGGTCGGCCAGGTCCCCGGCGGCACCGCCGCGCTGGTCGACCGCGACGGCCGGAAGCTGGCGCGCCACCCGAGCCTGATCGGGATCGTGGACAAGCTCGCTTCCGCCCAGCTCGGCCCGAGCGGGCATCCCGGGCAGGCCGTACAGCTCGCCGACCGGGTCAGCGGCGTGGCCAGGGCGACGCTGGCCACGCTGGTGCCGCCGACCGCGGCCGCCCCCATCCCGACCACGTTCGATGCCACCATCCAGGACGCCGCGGAGAAGGTGACCGCGCCCCGGCCGCAGTCCGGGCTGGTCGTGCTGCAGCCGTCCACCGGTGACATCCTCGCGATCGCGAACGCGCCGGCCACCGGCACCGACCGCGCCCTGCTGGCCCGGCTCGCACCCGGCTCCGCCATGAAGGTGATCACGGCGACCGCGCTGCTGGCGGCCGGCGTGACCCCGCCGCAGGTGGTGCCGTGCACGAACACGATCACCGTCAACGGCAAGACATTCCACAACGCCGAGGGCATCGTGTCCGGCGGCCTCACCCTGACCAACGACTTCGCCAGGTCGTGCAACACCGCGTTCATCAGCCTGCGGGACCGGATCGGCGACGACGCGCTGACCCGCACCGCGCGGGACGTGTACGGGCTGACCGGGTGGGACATCGGGCTCGGCGAGACGGTCGAGTACGGCTCGGTGCCGGTGCCGCCGGACGTCGTGACCAAGGCCGCCGACATGATCGGGCAGGGCACGGTCGGGATGAGCCCGCTGGCCATGGCCTCGGTCGCGGCGACGGTCCGGACCGGCACCTTCACCCAGCCGCGGCTGACGCCGAACGCGCCGCGGGTGCCGGCGGCCAGGTCGCTGCCGGCGGCCAGCGCGACCGCGCTGCGCGCGATGATGCGGCAGGTCGTGCTCACCGGCACCGCCAGCCGCACGCTCGGCGGCCTGCCCGGCCGGGTGTCCGCGAAGACCGGCACCGCCGAGACCGCCGGCCCCGACAACGGCTGGATCATCGGCTTCCGCGGCGACCTGGCCTTCGGCTGCCTGGTCGAGGGCGGCGGTCACGGCGCCGACTCGTGCGGGCCGCTCGTGCACGACCTGCTGACCCGGATCTAGCCGCGGCCGGACCCCGGCGGGCCGGCCGCCCCGACGCCGTCGGCCCCGGCCGGATGACTCCTGCCGGTCTTCAGAATCCGACGGCTTCGCGGAGCAGCAGGACGGTGGCCCGCCCGGGGTGGGGCTCCGCGTTCAGGATGAGAATGCGGTTGAGGGCACTGGGCTGCCCGTAGACCCCCATGGCGCGCTCGCTCTCCAGCGGGAGGCAGTGGTGCTCGGCGCGGTGCAGCGCTGCGCTCAGGTCGGGCACCACCTTCTGCGCCCCGACGACCCAGATCACGCTGGCCGCGGCGCCCGCGTAGCCAGGCAGCTGGCTTCCGCTGGCCGAGGCGGCCACCAGCGAGCCGGTTTCGGTCACCGCGGCGACGCTGCCCACGATGACGTCGGGGCAGGAGAGCATCGCCCAGATCTCGCGCATCTGGGTGCCGCGGTCCATGGTCGTGCCGCGGGACCTGACCGACTCGTACCGCCCGCTGTTGTTGATGTCCGCGTCTATGCCGGACAGGCGGAGGGTCTCGCTGGCCCCGGTGAACACGCTGGCGCCCGCGGGAATCAGCTCGTTGACCCGGCTGCGCGCGGCCGCGGTGTCATCGAGGATCTCGACGGTGAAATTGTGTGCCCGCAGCGCAGCACCCGCCCGCTCCAGCCGCTCCGCTGGCGCCGGGTCGGTGAACGAAGGGGTCGGAATCGAGGTCGTCACGGTGCCTCCTGGCTGGTCGGGTGGCAGGTCATCGCGAGCGGGTGGTGCCGTCCCGGGGAGCCGAGGTGGCTCCCGGCCGGGCCCGTCCCGCTCGCTGGCTGATGTGTTCGTCTCGTCCGGTACGACAATCTGGGCCGACGGAATGTGAGGCCGGGCGCCGACCTCACGTTCCGGTGCGGTGTCTTGTCGAAGTGGTACGGGCAGCTGCTACCGAGGAGGGCCGGCGACACCCATGACCAACCAGTCCGGGCCAGGACCCGGCCGGCCCGATCCGGCCCTGAGCGTGATCATGAGCGAGCGGCGCCAGCTGATCAATCTCGCCTACCGGCTCCTCGGCTCGGTGGCCGAGGCCGAGGATGCCGTCCAGGAGACCTACGCCCGCTGGTACGCCATGTCCCCGCAGCAGCAGGAGGCCATCGACTCCCCCGGCGCCTGGCTCAGCAGGGTCGCCAGCCGCATCTGCCTCAACCTGCTCAGCTCAGCCCGGGCCCGGCGCGAGACCTACGTCGGCGAA
Source organism: uncultured Actinomycetota bacterium (assembly GCA_963714145.1). Taxonomy (GTDB): domain Bacteria; phylum Actinomycetota; class Actinomycetes; order Mycobacteriales; family CADCTP01; genus JBBWZH01. The sequence continues at coordinate 4,569,286 of OY970235.1, forward strand.
TGGATCCCCGAGCCGCTGCCCGAACGGACCGAGTGGATCACCGAGTGGTCCGGCGGCGCCACCATGGACCCGGCCGACCGGGTCACCCTCGACGAGTCGATCAACATGGCCTTCCTGGTCGTGCTCGAATCGATGACCCCGGCCGAGCGCGTCGCGTTCGTCCTGCACGACGTCTTCCGCTACCCCTTCGCCGAGGTGGCCGAGATCGTCGGCCGCAGCCCGGCGGCCTGCCGTCAACTGGCCTCCTCCGCCCGCCGCCGCATCCGCGCCGCGCGGGCTCGCACGCCCCCGACGGCCCGGCAGGCCGCCATCGTCAGGGACTTCAAGCTGGCCTGGGAAGCCAAGGACATCAACGCCCTCGTCGGCCTGCTCGACCCCGACGCCATAGCGATCGCCGACGGCGGCGGCCTGGCCAACGCGGTGGCCGATGCGGTCCAGGGCGGCGAACTGATCGCGTCCAGCTGCGTCGGTCTCCTCGGGCGGACACCCGGCCTGAGGATCCTGGAGCGCACCGTCAACGGTCAGCCCGGCCTGGTGACTCAGCAGGATGGCGGCACCGTCGCGGTGCTGGCCTTCGACATCGTCGGCGATCGGATCAGGCACATCTGGGCGATACTCAACCCCGAGAAGCTCCGGCCCTGGCTGACGGACTGACCCGCCTTCTGCTGGGGCCCAGCCCAGCCGAACGCGCCCAACGCGAAGGGACGCACCCCGCTCCCGATCGCCACCAGTGCCGGTTTCGACAAGACCATCGCGCTGCTGCGCGCTGCCGGAGCCCGCTGAACCCGCACCCGGACCCGGGAGCCGACCGAGGGCCGAGCTGGTCCGGGCTTCGAGGTGCGGCCGGCCCGGGGACCGGGGCCGGCTGGTCCGGCTGACAAAGGCGGCTGATCCGCACCGGCCAGCTTGTCATCGGTCACGAAGACGTGAGCGGGGCCGGCTGTAAGGCTCCATGCGCTCGCCCGGCCGCACCCGGCCTGGTGCCGTCCGCCCCGCCGGGGCCGGTTGGAAGGAGCGCAAGTATGCGAGCACGACTCAGCCGCCGCCTCGCCGCCGTGGCGGTGGCGGCCTCGATCGGCGCGGGGCTCACCGTGCAACCGGCCTACGCCGAGGTGCCGGCCACCCCGATCGTCAACCTCGGCTTCGCCGCGCTGAAACTCTTCAAGGGCCCCGCGGCGGGCGCCGACCTGGCGAAGGCCGTGGTGGAACTGATCAGGGCCGTCACCGCGGCCAAGGACCAGGTGCTCGTCCACCTCGACGCGCACGCCGCGGCCCGGGCGGTGGGCGAGGCCGAGGCGCTGTCCATCGAGATGCTCAGCTACAACACCATCGCCTCGGACGAGGACGTGCTGGCGATCTTCGTGATGGATGCCCTCCGAAGTGCTTCGCTGGACAAGGCCGAGCTCAACGCCACCACCGACCCGCGGTCCGCGGACCAGATCGGGCAGGCGCTGAACGTCGCCTACCTCTACGTGATGTCGACCATCCGGGACGCGGGCTACAGCACCGCATCGGTCCGCACGGCGCTGCAGGCCTACATAGCGGCGAACGAGACGATCCTGCAGCGGCTGGCGCCCAGCTGCTCGTCGACCGTACAGCCGAGTACATCGGACTGGCTCGTCATCACCCGGCACACCTGCGCCGGGGCGGACGGTACGACGCTCGAGCGGTCCGACATGCGCAACATCGTGACCGGCCAGTGGATCACGCCGAAGGTCGACGTGGAGCAGCTGAGGCTCGAGGCCGGCGCCAACTCCAGTTGGAACACCGCCCGGGTGCTGCTGCCCGATCTGCGGGCGGAGCTGGCGGGGCTGTAGCGCGGCGCCGGCCGGCGAAATGCGTCGACCGGCGGTGACCGACCAGCGGGGAAACCGACAACCCAGCCGGGAGGGCGGGACATGAGTGTGCGCGGGAAGTGGTCCGGGGTCAGACGTGGCCTGGTGGTGGTCACGGTGGCGGGTGCGGTGTGCCTGGCCGGCACCGGGACGCCGGCGCAGGCCGCGGCTCCGCGGGCGCGGCCGGACGCGGCGCCGACCGGGCCGGTCACGTCGGTGGTGGCGTTCGACTGGGTCAGTGCGGCCATCGCCGTGGTCGGTCTGCTGCGCAGTGGCGGCAACTCCGACGCGGCGGTACGGCAGGTGATGGCCGCGGTCGAGGCCGCCAGGACCGAGATCATCAACCACGTCGACCTGCTCGCCAGCGCCGAGGTACAGGCCTGCGTGGAGGCCGCCACGATCGAGTTCGCGAACATCGACCTGCTGCCGCGGACGGTCCTCATCCTGTGGGCGCAGGAGGCCACCCGGTGCGCGACGCTGACCACCGCGTTCGCCGGGGCGGTGGTGAGCAAACAGGCGGTGGACAACATCGGCTTCGTGGTCGGCTCGATCTACGCGATCGTGTTCGCCGCCCGCGCCCGGGCCGGCCTCACCGAAGGCATCAACCTCATCCTGCAGGACGAGATCACTGCGTACGAATGGGTGTACAGCAAGCTCGACTGGCCGGCGGCCGCTCCCGGTTCGTGTGTAGCGGTCCGGATCGAGAACCGCGTCGACCACTACACCTGCACCGCCTACAACGGCGATATCGGCATGGCCACCAACACCAGGGCGGCGTGGTCTATAGCGGCCCGCAACACGAGCTTCCGGATCGCCAGGGACGCGCTGCCGCCGCTGCGGGCCGCGCTGACCGGCTGACCGGCTGACCGGCGTCCGGCGTCCGGCGTCGGCGGATCGTGGTGGTCGCTCGCAGCCACCCCGGTCCGCCGGGGCCGGCCACCGCGACGGGCAGCAGAAACCGTACAACTCGAGATGGGAGCGCCGGACGTGCGAACCAGAAGGTGGTCCAGGGCGGGACGCAGTCTCGTCGCAGTGGCACTGACGACCACGCTGTGCGTGGCCGGCACCGCCGCGCCGGCGCAGGCCGGCGGTCAGCCGCAGCGCCCCCCGGAGGCGACCACCTCGGTCGTGGCCTTCGACTGGATCGGCGCCGCCATCGCCGTGATCGGCCTGCTGCGCGGTGGCGGCAGCTCCGATGCGGCGGTGCGGCAGGTGATGGCCGCCGTCGAGGCCGCCAAGACCGAGATCATCAACCACACCGACCTGATCGCGAGCGCCGAGGTGCAGGCGTGCGTGGAGGCCAACACCATCGAGTTCGCGAACATCGACTTCCTGCCGCGGACGCCGCTGATCCTGTGGGCGCAGTCGGCCACCCAGTGCGCGACGCTGGCCACGGCGTTCGGCCGGGCCGTGCAGAGCCCGCAAGCGGCCGACAACATCGGCTTCCTGGTCGGCTCGATCTTCGCGATCGTGTTCGCCGCCCGCGCCCGGGCCGGCCTCCCCGAAGGCATCAACCTCATCCTGCAGGACGAGATCAGCGCGTACCAGGCGGTGCTCGCCAAGATCGGCCCGCCACCCGGCGCCTGCGTCCCGTTCCGGATCCAGGGCCAGATCGAGTACTACACCTGCACCGCCTTCAACGGCGACACCGGCCGCGCCTACCCGGCGTCGGCGGCGTGGGCGATCGCCGCCCGCAACACCAGCTGGTCGATCGCCCAGGCCGCGCTGCCGCAGCTGATCGCCACCCTGAACGGAGGCTAGGGCGTACCTCGCATTTACCCCCAAGGCATCCCGAGGCGGCCGCTTGTTCGTCATACTCATCGCGGACGGGGCGAACATGCCGCGGAGGACGACGGGATGGCCGCACTCTTTCGGAAGCTCAGCCGCCGGGTGGGCGCCAACGCCCAGCACGCCGTCGACCTCTACCTCGCGGAGCTGCCGGACTTCAGCCGCGTGACGACGGACGCCCGGGGCCGGGCCCAGATGCTGGAGTTCGCGGTGCTGCTGCGGCAGCGCACCGCGGACCTCGCGGACGCCGGCCAGCCGTTCGGCCCGGCCGACCTGGCGCACATGGCGTCGGTCGGCCGGGACCGCGGCGAGCGCGGCGTGCCGCTCTCCTCGCAGCGCCGCGTGCTCGGCCTGCACGCCACGCTCACCCTGCGGGAGGCGTACGAGGCGGCCGGTCCGCAGGACCTCGACGACGTGATGCGCCTGCTCGGCTGGCTCCCGCCGAACGGGACCGCGGCCCAGAACGCCTACACCGGCGGCTTCCTCGACGGGCAGCGGTCCGTCCTGCCGGAGACCAGCCGGGTCGAGCAGCTCGCCCAACTGCTGCTCGCCGACGACCCGGCGGCCGGCCAGCTCGCCCGCAGCCTGGGCATGCCGGCGCCGGACCGCTACCTCGTCACGGTGGTCCAGATCCGGACCGACCGCCCGAACCCGCCCCTGCCGGCCCCGCACCGGGTCGTGGAGACGCTGCTGGAGCGCGGCCGGATCCCGATCAGCTGCCTGGCCGACCACGAGGTCGTCGGGCTCGTCCCCGACCTCAGCTCGGACGAGCCGGGCCGGGCCAGCGACCGGGCGCTCGCCCTGGCCGGGGACTGCGCCGAGGTCCTCGGCCTGCCCTGCTCGGTCGGCACCGCCACCGGCCGGGCCGGTGCCCTCGCCGAGGCGGTCACCCTCGCCCGGCGGGTCTGCCGCTCCGCCCCGCCACAGGCCACCGTGCGGCACCTGCACTCGGTCACCGACCTCTTCGCCGAGCTCGGCGCCGAGCAGATCCCGCAGGTCGACCAGTGGCTCGGTGAGCTGGTCCGGCGCCTCCGCACCGGACCCGACCTGCTCGCCACCCTCGACGCGTACTACCTCAGCAACATGAGCCGCCCGCGCGCCGCGGCCGCCCTGCGCGTCCACCCGCGGACCTTGGACTACCGGCTGCGGCGGGCGCACGAGCTCACCGGCATCGACCCGCATTCGGTGCACGGGATCCGGGTGCTCAGCACCGCCGCGGCCCGGTCCCGGGACGGCACCGCCCCGCTGGGCCACCCCCGCTAGACCACCCGCCCGGCCGCCGGCGCCGCCTCGCCGGCCGCCCGGCCGGCGGTTGGCCAGCGGCCGGCGGTCAGCTCGGCCGGTGGTCCGGCCGGGCGGCGGTGAACCGGCGGCCGGTGCGGTCCGCGGCACGCACCGGGACCGCGTCGGTCACGTCAACCTCAGCCGCGAGCCGGACATCCGCGGCGAAGCCGGTGGCGACCAGTTCGCGGGCGCTGACCACCTCCGCTGGTAGTCCACCGGCCGCCGCGAACGCCGCGCCGGCGGCCGCCGCCTCCGGTGAGCCGGGCAGCCCCAGCGCGGCCAGTTCGACGCAGATCCCGCCGGCCCCGAGCAGGTCCTCCAGGCACGGCCGCAGACCCTCTTCCCCGGAGACCGAGGACCACTGCTCGCCGCAGGCCACGACGGTCACCCGCCGGCCCGGGTCGGCTCGCAGCCGGTCGGCCACCAGTCGGGCCACCGCCCGCCGATTCCGCAGGCAGCCGACGGCCAGGAAGGGCGCACCCTCGGCGGCCGAGACCACCAGCGCCCCGTTCAGCGAGGTGAACAGGGCCGCCGGCACCACGCCGACGTCCACCAGGCTCGCCGGGGACAACGAGAACCGACCGGGCGCGGCCGCCCGCTGTTGCACCGCCGCGACCGCTCCCAGCGCGGCCGCGACCGCCTCCCGGCCGCCGCGGGCAGCCAGTTCCGGGCCGGAGTAGACGTAGCAGTCGATCGAACGTTCCGCGGCCATGGTCAGCGTCGTGGAAAACGACAACACATCCACGATCACCACATCGTCCCCCCGGGCCGCCGCCAGCCGGGCACCCACGTGCCCCCACTCCACGTGCACCCGGGCCACCGGCCACGGATCGAACGCGACCAAACGCGCTGTCGGCTCAGCGATAATCGTTCTCCTTGAGTACGGTCACCCAGGCACGGCGTTCGGCGATCTTGCCGTCGCGCATGACGAATACCTCAGCCATGGACATGTGATTGCCAGCTGCTTCGGATCAGCGGTCAGCCTGCCGACTGGTTGTGCCTGGCCGGGCATGCTGGGCCGCTCCTGTCCGGACCGCTCCGTTCGAAGCCTGGCCGGGCACCAGCCGTAGCTCAAGTAGACGAGTAGCCGCCTGAGGGGTGCCGCTCGTCCGAGGGTCGGGTGCTACCCGACGATCAGGTGTTCCTCGGTGATCCAGATCGGCGAGCGGTCGAGGTCGACGAACTCCCGCTCGTCCGCCACCAGCTCGGCGCCGATGGCCTGCCCCTGCTCGGTTGTCAGGACGCCCGCCACCGCCTCGACGCTGTCGAAGTAGATCTCGGCCACGCCGTCGAACGGCTCGGGATCCAGGCTGCGGACGGCGCGCAGCGGCCCGTCCAGCACGGTCGCCACCGTGTGCGACTGCACGTACCGCCGGATTCCCAGCGCCTCCGCGTGCCGCCGCACGAGCGGGGCGTGCCGTTCGAGCCAGTAGGTGTGGAACTCCTCCACCGACAGGTCCTTGCGCCGTCGCAGCGCGAACGTCACCTTGATCATGGCCATCTCCTTGTCGGACCGCACCTCGGCGCGACCCGGTACGCCATCCGATGAGCGTGACGCCAGGTTGCCTAGACAGGGCAGGTCAGGGACGAAGGTCGACCGGCTCAGCGCCGGACAGATGCTATCGACATTTCCACCCATCGGAGCAGCGCGCGGACGTGTCAGTCGCAGACCGGGTGGGCGGGTGACCCGGCTACCTGGGTGGCACGCCGACGAGCTTGGTGAGGAGGCGGTCGACCTGTTCGGCTAGCGGTGGCCAGGGGTGGTCCGGCTGGTTGAGGCGCATCGAGACGGCGCCGTGGATGGCGACGCGGAGGTCGAGCGCGACGGCGGCGGGGTCGTCGGTGGGTATCGCGCCGGCACGCATGCAGCGGGCTACCGCCTCGGTGGTCCGGTCGAGCAGTTGCTGCTTGAACGGCATTCGGGCGCGCCGGCCCAGCGTGCTCTCATGCAGCACCTTGTACAGCCCGGCGTGCTCGTAGGCCCAGGTGCCGAGCAGCAGGGTGCGCGCGCGCAGCGCGGCGACCGGGTCGCCGGCGGCGACATCGGCGGCCGCGTCGGCGGCGGTGACCAGGTCGCGGTGGCAGCGCTCCAGCGCGGCGAGCACGAGCGCGTCCCGGTCGGCGAAGTGCGGGTACACCGAGGTCGCCGCGGTGCCGACAGCGCGGGCGACCGCGCGCATCGACAGGGCCTGGTCGTCGCCGAGTTGGTCGAGCAGAGCCAGCGCCGCGGTCAGGATCTCCGCGCGGAGCCGGTCGCCCTGACCGCGGGGATTGCGTTCTCGGCGCACGGCCGGAATGCTACCCGTACATTCGTAGCGCTACGCGTGTAGCGTTACTCGTACGGTCGGAGGCAGTTCGGTGAGCGTTGCCAGCAACAAGCAGCTCGTGCTCGACTTCTACGAAACCGCCTTCAACCGCAAGGACATCGACGCGGTCGCGGCGTTCATCGGCCCGGAATACGTGCAGCACAATCCGGCGATCGGGGACGGACTGCCCGGGCTGCTGGAGCGGCTCGGGCAGTTGGCCGACGCCTCGCCCGAGCTGACGGTCCGGGTCACCCGGCTGATCGCGGAGGGCGACCACGTCACCGCGCACGTGCACGCGGTACGGGCGCCCGGGCAGCGCGGCGTCGCGATCATGGACATCTTCCGGGTCGCCGCCGGCAAGCTCGTCGAACACTGGGACGTCATGCAGGACGTGCCGGAACACAGCAAGAACCCCAACGGCATGTTCTGACCATTCGGCGGGCACCGACGGCCCGGTGCTGGCTGTCGTGTGCTCACGAGGTGAGGTCGCCGGCGATGGATGATGGGCGGATGGTGCCGGACGCGGCTCGGTGGAACCACAACATCCACTACTACCGGCTCGTCTCGGCCGCGCTTCCCGCCGGCACCGAACGGGTTGCGGATGTGGGCTGTGGCGAGGGGATGCTGACCCGGCTGCTACGCCGGCAGGTCCCGTACGTCGTCGGTATCGATGCCGACCCGGGCAGTATCGAGCTGGCCCGGCAGCAGGACCCGGACGCCCGGATCGGCTACCAGTTCGGCGATTTCCGCACCCACCCGTTCCCAGCCGGCTCGTTCGACGCGGTCACCTGCGTGGCCGCACTCCACCACATGCGGCCGGCGCCGGCGTTGACCGGGATGGCCGAGCTGCTGCGGCCCGGCGGCGTCCTGATCGTCGTGGGTTGCGCCCGCAGCCGGCTGCCGGCAGACCTACCGTGGGAGGCCGCCGGGGTGCTGACCCACCGGCTGCTGCGGCTGACCAGGGCCGAGTGGCACCAGCCCGCCCCCACCGTGTGGCCGCCGGCCCATACGCACGCCCAGCTCCGTCGCCTCGCCCAGCGACTCCTGCCCGGAGTCCGGTACCGCCGCCACCTGCTCTGGCGCTACTCGCTGACCTGGACCAAACCACCGGCCGCGCCCCCCAGGTAACCCTGGCCGCCGATTCCCGGCCGGCCAGCTGGCCGGCCGGGATCGGCGGTCGAGACCTCAGGCGGGCGCCGGGGCGTGCGCGGTCAGCCAGCGCTCCCACCCGGCGGCGAGGTCGGCGGCGAGCGTGTCGCGATCGTCGCCGTAGAGGTAGGCCCACACCGACAGGGCGCAGCTCGGGCCGTGCCCCTCGGCCACCACGAACCCGGTGCCGGCGGCCGGCGTGTCGAGCAGCAGGGCGATGCGGCGCTCGGCCACGTCGGCCACGGTGCCGGCCAGGCGGGCGCCGTCCCCGCTGTCGAGGTCGAGCCGGTCGCCCACGGCGATGGTCGACGGGATGCCGAGCGCGCCGGTGGCGGTGTCCCATGCCGTCTGCGAGTCCACCTGCCACATGCCCACCGGCTGCGCCGACGCGGCCTCCCGCCCGCGGAAGTGCTCCAGGTGCAGCCGCAGGTTGAGCAGGAACAGCTTCCAGCCCTCCTGCAGGTCGTCGTACTGGTCGTCCCACTCGCCGCCGTCGCCGAAGCCGGTGTTGACCAGGCGGACGACGCAGGAGCCGCCGTCCTTGGCCTCGACCAGCCACTCGAAGGCGAGCCCACCGGCGCCCTCGCCGTCGTCGAAGACCACCCGGTGCGGCGGCTCCCAGGCGGCCACCCGGCCGGGCACCTCCATCTCCGGACCCGGGCCGAAGGAGGCGCTGGCGGCCCCGCCCGCTCGTTCCTCGACGCGGTGCGGCACGTACCAGGAGGAGATACCCGGACCGGTGGCGATGGCACGCCACACCTCCTCCGGGGTTCCGGGGACCTCGATGCTCAGGTCGATGGAACGCGGGGTGTCGGACATGCTCAGGCCTCTCCGTCGGTAGCGGTCGTGGTCGCGGGGGTGGGCAACGTGCTGGATGACGTGGTGGACGACGGGGCGGTGCCCGGATCCGGGCCGGGCAGTGGATGCGCGGCGACGACGAGGCGGTGCACCCGGCCACCAGGTGCCGCCTCGTCGTGGTACCGGGCGGCCAGGGACGTCACGGCGTCGGTCAGTTCGGCGGTGAACGCGGCCCGGTCGGCCGCCGAGGCGAAGCGGATCTCAGCGTCCACGGTGAGGGTGGCCAGCGGCCGCCCGGCCGCCTCCGCCCGTCGGGCCAGCAGGCCGACCTCTCCCACCAGGCGCGCGGCCACGGCGATCAGGTACCTGGTGGACAGCCGGTCGGTGCGGGCCGGATCGGCACCGCTGCGGCCCAGGGCACCCGGCGAGACCACGTAGCCGCGCGCCGTCGCCCGCAGCACCCGCTCGGTCAGGCCCCGGCGCGGGCGCTGCTCGACCAGCTCCACGAGCCCGTGCTCCTCGAGGGTGCGCAGGTGGTAGTTCACCCGCTGCCGCGCCAGGCCGAGCTGCCGGGCCACCGTCGTCGCCGACCCCGGCTCGGCCAGGGCCGCCAGGACGGCGGCACGCACCGGGTCGAGCGCGGCGACAGCCACAGCCGCATCCTCGATCACCTCGACGTCAAGCACGCCGGCGAGCATTCTATTGACAAGATATCTTGTCAATAGCCTCCGTCTGTGACCGCTTCCGCACCGGCCCGGGCTCGCCGGACCGGCGCGGGATCACCTCAATGACCCGGGCGGGGGTCTGGGCGGTCGGAAACGCCGGCGTCGTGACGGCGCGAACACCGCAGTCTCCGCACCGCTACCCCGCGCGCCGGCCGACCTGACGGCACCGCCGGGCGGCGCCAACGCGGCCGGTGGCGACGCTACTTCGGCGGCAGTGACCGGGCGTACGCCACGCCGTGCCGGACCCAGTCGCGCAGCTCGTCCTCGGTGTCGACCGCCTCGGGAGCCACCCGCAGCCAGCCGGCCAGCTCCCGGCCGCGCATCTCGAACCGGCGTACCCGCGGCTCCCGGATGAGGGTCCCGGTCTGCGCCGGGTCGACCCGCAGCAGCAGCCCGCCCTGGCCGCTGGCGCTGACGGCCATGTTGCCCCGGACCAGGAACGCCAGCCCGCCGAACATCCGCCGCTCGGTCACCCCTGGCTCGGCCGACAGCAGGGCCCGGACCCGGTCGGCAAGCTCCACGTCGTACGCCACCAGCAGAGTCTGCCGGCTACATCACGATCTCGCATCACCGAGCGCCGCGGTGGTCCGGTGGCGCGGCACACCGCGTCCGAGGCCCGAACGGGAACCGACGCGGAGGGATGTGCGATGGGCTCGAACGTTCGGCGGTGGGGACGTGGCGCGGCGGCGGCGGTCGCGGTTCTGATCGGGCTGGCGGGATGTTCGTCGGGGTCCGAGCGGCCGGCCGCGGCGGGGGGTGCCGCGCAGGCTGGCTCGGAGTCGGGGTCGGGGTCGGGGTCGCACTCGCCGAAGCCGCGGTCGCCGGGAGTCGCGCCGGGTGACCGGGCCGGTGGGGCGGCGGCGCCGGCGCCGGGCAGCGGGTATGGCGACTACGGTCCCGACGAGCCCACGCCGACGGAGGGGCCGGCGGTGGGGCCGACCCGGACCAGCGTCGACCCGGTATCGACGATCGCGCTGGACGTGGACACCGCCTCGTACGGCTTCACCCAGCGACAACTGCGCGACGGCGTCTGGCCGCAGCCGGGGACCGTGCGGGCGGAGGAGTTCGTCAACGCCCTGCATCAGGACTACCCGGATCCGGCCGGCGACGGGTTCTCGATCAGCATCGACGGCGGCCGCACCCCGGTGCAGGCCGAGGGATCGGCCGGCCACGTGCTCCGGGTCGGGCTGCGCACCCGCGGCCGCGACCAGGCCGACCGCCCGGACGCCGCGCTCACGTTCGTCATCGACGTGTCCGGCTCGATGGGCGAACCCGGCCGGCTGGACCTGGCCAAGGACGCGCTGCATACGTTGGTACGCCAACTGCGCAGCAGCGACCGGGTGGCGATCGTGGCGTTCAGCGACACCGCCCGGGTGGTGCAGTCGATGACGCCGGTCCGCGAGCGGGCCGACCTGGACGCGGCGATCGAGGACCTGCACACCGAGAGCTCGACGAACCTGGAAGCCGGCCTGGTACTGGGCTACCGGGTGGCCCGGGACGGGTTCCGCGCCGGCGCCAGCAACCGGGTCGTACTGCTGTCCGACGCGCTGGCCAACGTCGGCAACACCAGCGCCGAACCGATCCTGCGGCAGGTCCGTGAGCAGGCCGGCAAGGGCATCGCGCTGCTCGGCGTCGGCGTGGGCTCGCAGTACGGCGACACGCTGATGGAGCGGCTCGCCGACTCCGGCGACGGGTTCGCGGTGTACGTCAGCGAGCCGGAGCAGGCCCGGCGGGTGTTCGTCGAGCAGTTGCCGGCCACGATCGAGGTACGGGCGCTGGACGCCAAGGCGCAGGTGCGCTTCGACCCTCGGGTGGTGGAGTCCTACCGGCTGATCGGTTACGCCGACCGGGCGGTGGCCGACGGCGACTTCAAGGACGACACCGTCGACGGCGGTGAGGTCGGGCCGGGCCACACCGTCACCGCGCTGTACGACATACGGCTGCGGCCGGATGCCGAAGGTCGGATCGGGACGGTCGAGGTGCACTGGGTGAACCCGGGTGAGCGGTCGCCGGCCGATGCCCGCCGCGACATCCAGCTGTCCGATGTGGACAGATCGGGCTCGGCGACGTCGCGCTGGCTGCGGGCCGACGTCGTGGCCGCCCGGCTGGCCGAGGCGCTGCGGAGCAACGACCGCTCGGCGCTGCCGGGGATCGCGGCCGCCGCCGCGGCGGCCGCCCGCGATCTCGACGACGCCACGGTCCGCGACCTCGCCGACACCGCACGGCGCGCCGCGCAACTGCGCTGAACCACCCGGTACGAGCCGGCCGCGCGAGCATCTCGGCATCGCCGCTGTCGCCCTCGCGGCCGACCTGGTGCTGTCCACTTTCGACAGCCCGGCAGCACCCGCCCGGTGGTCACCGTATTTACCGAAGGGCGGGTGCTCCCTCGACCCCGGATGACAGATCCCTTGACGGGATCCGTCGTCCGGGGTCCGGCCACCCACGCCACCCGGCGCGGTGGATCCGAGCTGCGTGGTTCCTACGGCCAGATCTGCATGAAGTAGTTGGCCATGAGCGGGGCGACCGGCTGGTACCAGCTGATCTGGGTGCCGCCCAGGCAGTTGCCGAGCCCGCCGGACGTGATCCCGAGCCCCTTGTCCAGGGCGTAGAGCGGGCCGCCGCTGTCGCCCGGCTCGGCGCACACGTTCGTCTCGATCAGGCCCGTCACGGTCGTTCTACTGCGCTCGTAGGTCATCGTGACGTTGAGCGCGGTCACGGTGCCGTTGTGCACACCGCTGGTGCTGCCGCTGCGGGCCACCCCCTCGCCGATGTAGGGATCGTCCGTGCGGGTGATCACATTGCTCCGGCCCTCGATCTGGCTCAGCACCCGGATACCCGCACCCGTGTAGTGGACGAAGCCGTAGTCGCCACCCGCACCGAAGACCCCCGGGCCGGAATTGCTCCCGAGCAGGCTGGTGTCGCCGTTTCTGGCGTACCAGGTGGAGCCGGCGGCGACGCAGTGCCCGGCGGTGAGGAAGTAGTGGAGGTTCGGGTCCGTGTTCCCGATCGGTTGGACGCTGAAGCCGAGGGAGCACCGGTGACTGCCGCTGAAGATCGCGGTGCCGTTCTTCATCACCGTGGCCGTGGCCGTCATCTGCCCGTCCAGGTACCTGAGCCTGGCCGCCGCCCCCAGACTCGTCACGACCGACCTGAGCTTGGCCAGATCGGCGCCCTTGACGGAGGTGGACGCCGAGACCACCACCTGGTTGCTGGCGGGGTCCACCGCCCAGGAGGTGCCGGGGATCCGGGCCGAGCGGTCGAGCGTGGCGGTCGCGCGGGCCAAGTCGGCGCCACTGCGGGCGACCTGACGCGGCACGGCGCCGGCGCCGCGGACGATCTCCGCGGCGGAACTGTCGGTGACCGTCACGACGAGCTTCCCGCTGGCCCGGTCGAAGTAGGAGCCCGCGCTGCGGGCGCCCAGACGATGCGCCAGCGCACCGGACAGGGCCGCCGGGTCGGCCGGCGCGACGAGCTCCGGCGCGCGCACCGGCGCGGCCTGCGCGCTCGGGACCGCGACAACGAAGACACCCGCCACCGCCATCGAGACGACACCGACGGTCGTACGGAACCAGGGTCGAGTTCTGCCGTTCAATCCTCACCTGCTTTCATCGGACCGGAGATACCGAACGGCGGCAGCGCTGCCGCCGCTGGGCCGGCCAGGGCAAGGCTCGCGGCGGGGCGAGGCACGGTCGACGATCCCGACCGATCCCGACCGCGGCTGCCGTCGACCTCCGCGCCGGCAGGGATCAGCACCTTGGGGAAATCGGGATCAGGGCCGGCGACGCCGGCGATTACACTCCGCGGGTGGTCGGTGTCCGCATCGGGGGCGCGTGATGTCGCCTCGGAGACGCCCGGACGACGCATCGGTGTCGCTGCCCGACCCGAGCCGGGCCAGGTCCCTGAACGAGTTGGTCGATCAGCTGAAGCTGCTGAAGATCTGGGCCGGAAACCCGTCCTACCGGGCCATCACGGAGCGAGTCAACGCGGCCTGGTCCGCGGCGGGGCGGCCGGCCGTCGACCTGGTCGGCCGGACGACGGTGGTGGACTGCTTCCGGGTCGGGCGGCGCCGGCTCAACCCTGAACTGGTGGCCGCCGTGGTGCAGGCGTTGCACGACGACCCCTCGTACAGTTCGCGCTGGCGCCAGGCGCTGCGGGTGATCGGCGGGCAGAGCCACGCCGCCTCGCAGGTCCAGGTGCAGGACGCGCTGCCGCCGGACGCGGGCGACTTCGTCGGCCGGACGAGCGAGTTGCGCCGGATCCGCGCGGCCCTGCTCACCGGCGAGGCCGGCGAGGCCGGCGACAACCCGGTCTGCGTCATCACCGGGATGGCCGGAGTCGGCAAGACCCGGTTGGCCCTCCGCGTGGCACGTGAGCTGGCCCAGCCAGGTCCGACCGCGGGTGGCGGGCCGGCCGCGGTGCTGTTCGTGAACCTGCGCGGGTTCGATCCCGACCCGGGCCGGCCCGCCGCGGACCCGGCCGCCGTCCTGGACGGCTTCCTGCACCTCCTGGGCGTTCCGAGCCACCTGGTCCCGCACCACCTCGACGCTCGCGCCAGGGCGTTCCGGGCCCGGATCGCCGGGACCCGGACCCTCCTCGTCCTGGACAACGCCGCCGACGCCGCGCAGGTCGAGCCGTTGCTCCCGCACACCGCGGACTGCCCGGTGTTGATCACCAGCAGACGCCCGCTCGCCCCGGCGGTGGACCGGGTCCGGACCCGCGCTGGGCACCCGGTGCTCGACGTGGAGCTGGGCGTGTTCAGCGCCGGCGAGGCCCGCGACTACGTGGCCCGGGCCGCGACCGGGGTTCCGGTCGGGGACGACTCGAACGCGGTGGCCCGAATCGCCCGGCGGTGCGGGAACCTGCCGCTGGCCCTCGGGCTGGTGGCCGCACACATCGCCGAAGCAACCGGCTGGACCTTGACCGACCACGCCGACCGGCTGGACGAGCGGCACGCCGACCGACGTCTCGACTCGGCGGTCGAGGCGGCGCTGGACCTGTCCTACGGGCACCTGCCCGCCACGCCGCGGCGACTGCTCCGGCTGACCGCGCTCCATCCGGGAACGGACTTCGATGTGTCCGCCGCCGCCGCCCTGACCGGGGATGACGTCGCCGGCACCGCGGCGCTGCTGGACGATCTGCGCCGCGACCATCTGCTGCAACTGCAGCGGCCGGGGCGGTACACCTTCCACGACCTGGTGCGCGCGTACGCCGACGGCCGCAGCCTCGACCAGGACTCCCCGCAGGCACGCCGGGCCGCGCTGACCCGCCTGTTCGACCACTACCTCGCCGCCAGCGCCGCCGCGATGGACACCGTGTATCCCGCGGAGAGTCATCGCCGACCGGCTGTGCCCCGATCGAGCACGGCGACCGCGGACCGGTCCAATGTGGACCAGGCGGTCGAGTGGTTGGCGGCCGAACGCGCCAACCTCGTCAGCGTCGTCGCCCGCAGCGGCGCCGGCGGCTGGCCCACCCATGCCATCCAGCTGTCCGCGACCCTGTTCCGGTACCTCGACGGCGGCCACCACACCGATGCCCTGGCCATCCACAGCCACGCCCTGACCGCCGCCCGTGACACCGGCGACGTCGGCGGGGAGGCCCACGCCCTCAACAACGTGGCCGCCGCCTACCTGAGGTTGGGCCAGCGGGACCGCGCGATCGACCATCTCCTGCGCGCGCTGAGCCTGTTCCGCGCCACCGGCGACCCGGCCGGCCAGGCACGCCCGCTCAGCGGCCTCGGGATCATCGCGACCCAGCAGCGACGCTTCGGGCCGGCCGCCGCCTACTTCGGGGAGGCGCTCACCTTGTGCCGGCAGGCCGGCGACACTTTCGGCGAAGCGCGCGCCCTGGCCAACGTCGGGGATATCGAAGCGCGGCTGGGCCGGTACGGGCCGAGCGCGGGTCACCTCCAGCAGGCCCTGGACATGCTCCGGCGATCCGGCGACGTGGAGGGCGAATCCAAGGCCCTGTACATCCTGGGCATGCTGCACCTGACCTGCGGCCGCCCCGCCGAAGCACGCGAATCGCTCCAGCGGGCGCTGGCCGTCTTTCGCGACATCGGGGAGCGCGAGGCCGAGGCCGCGGTCCTCAACGGGCTGGGCGAAGCCGCGACCGCCGCCGACGACCCGTCCGACGCGATCGTGCAGCACCGCCGGGCGCTGGCGATCGCCGTCGACATCGGCGACCTGGAGCAGCAGGCCCGCGCCCACCGCGGCCTGGGTCAGGCCCACCGCACCCTCGACCGGCACGAGATCGCCGATGAGCACGCCCAGCGCGCGTCGACGTTGTCCGCCGACTTCGGTATTCCGGACACGAGCGGATGAAGCGCGGCCGCCCCTCCCCCGGGCCGCACCGGGCCGGAGGTCGTCCTGGCCGCCGGTCGGCAGCGGTCAGGAGATGATCCGGTTGTAGACCAGATGGGTCCGATCACCCATCGGGGTGCAGGCGGAGACGAAGTCCCAGCTGCTGAGCAGGGCCGCGCGGGCGGCAGCACAGTCGGCGGCCTGGGTCGGGCCGGTGAACCAGCGTTCCCCGCGCACGATGCAGCAGGGACCGGCGGCCTGGGCGGACGCGGCATACGGTGCTACCGCGGCCGTCAGGCCGCCGGCCGACACGATGAGGGCGGCCGTTGCCGCCACCCGGAACCTCGTCCGCATAGCCGTTCCCTCCGTCGCAGACGCCTGGCAACAGCCGTCAGCCTGACGACCGCGCCTGGACAAGCATTGAACGACGACTGGACAACGCCGGCCCGGGCCGAGCGGACGGGTGCGGCTGCTGTTCCTCGCCCCGCTGGAACTGTCGCAAGATTGCCGCCGGGTTGCCCGTCGCGAGGGGCCGCATGAAATGCCAGGCCGGAGGCCCCTCCCGTGATCCGGGGAGCCGCGGACGGCCCGGGCGTACGACAACTCGGAGGGACAGCGCCGGGTGAGCCTTCGCGGCCAAATAAGGTACCTTGATCAACTATCTGCAATTGCCGTTGTGGTATCCCCGCTTCCGCTGCTGGGCCAGCTTCTGTAGGTCGGTGGCGACGAAGGCGGAGTCGGACCGCTATCGGGGTGAAAGGTCCTGGCGGGATAGAGACACGGATCGAAGGGCAAACCGTCATCATCAACGGTGGGGTCGTCAAGATCGGCACGGCGTTCACGCCATGACCGATCCAGTGCAGGGCGGGGCGGCGACTCGACAGGTTCGCTGTCTCCTCGCCCACATCCTTCGGCGGGTAACGTTCCCCGGGCACGACGAACTGCTCCAGCAGGTGCCGAACATTGAGGTGGTCGGGGGTCCGATCACGATGCTCGACCTGCGCGTCAACCCGCCGGCGCCGACCTCTCCCTGCCCAGATGGACCCGTCCCAGGCTGGGCATTCGTGACCGAATCAGGTCGGCGCGAAACCGGCGAAATCCTGATCTGGGTCACGGCCGGATATATCGACTGCATGGAGTACGCGTGGTATACCGACGACCCGCCGACCCACCTACCATCGGTCGATCAGGTTGATATCCGTCATTCAATCTGACCCGGACCCGCAGAAGGCAACGCTGCTTGGCCAGACCGCGCCGACCGCCCGCCGGGCCACCGCGCACGGCCCGGATCAGCCGACACCGCGAGGTGCGCACCGGGGCGTTGGCGGCCGCGCCGAGCGGCCCGGCGCCGGTGGCACACCAGCCCGCCGTAGGCAGGGCCGGGCGCGGATCGGGCGCAATGAATGGGGCGGCGCGGCCGGGTCTGGAACGATGGTCGGTTGCCGGGGCCGGATGAATGAGGTCGGAAAGGTGCGTTGGGTGGCTGAGGACGGGTGGCTGGAGTTGGCGGATGTGGTGCGCGCGCTGCGCCGGGAGTTGGTGGCCGCTACCACCGAGGGGGAAGGCTCGACGCTGCGCTTCCAGCTGGGTCCGGTGGAGTTGGAGTTCCTTGTCGACATCCGGCGGGAGGCGGGCGCGGACGCCGGGGTGCGGTTCGGCGTGGTCTCGTTCGGCGGTCGGGGCACGGTGACGTCGGGATCCACGCATCGCGTCAAGCTGGTCCTGATGCCGCAGGACGCGTCGGGCCGGCCCGCTCACGTGTCCTCGGCCGGCCGGGACGTACCGGAGCGGTGACCTGCCGGTGGCTGCGACAGGCGGGAGCGGTGGCAGGTGGTGGAGTTCGCTCGGGTAGCGGAGACCTTTGCCAGGCGTGCTGACGGCGGGTGGGAGTACGGCTCGGGCTACCTGATCACCGCGCGGTTGGTGCTGACCGCGGCACATGCGGTCGTCACCGGGCCCGGCCCTGGTGCCGACGTCATAGTCAGGTTCCTCGGGGACGGCCGACGGCTGGCCGGGCGGGTCGCCTGGTGGCGCCGGGACGCCGCAACCGATGTCGCCCTGGTAGAGGTCGTCGACCCCGCCTGGCAGCCGCCTCCTGTCCCGCCGGTGCGGTGGGGGCGGCTGACCGGCCAGCGGGGCGGAGTGCCCTGCGAGGCTGTCGGCTTCCCTGACGCGTTGCGTGGGCCGGACGACGTCCGGGACAGCGAGCACCTGAGCGCCACGGTCAATCCCGGTACCCGCGCGAAGGCGCGCCGCTACGACGTCCTGATACCCCAGGGGCCGACGGCCCAGCCGCGTTCCTCGGTCTGGGGCGGCATGTCCGGCGCGGCCGTCTTCAGCGGTGAGTTGCTCATCGGGGTGCTGGTCGCCGATCCGCACGGTTTCTCCAGCCGGCGGCTGACCGCGCTCCCGGCCGAGGTGTTCGCCGGGGACGCCGCGTTCGCCGCTCATACCGGCCGGCGCGGGCTGGAATCGGTGGAGCTGGCCGGGCTGTTCGAGACCGCGCAGCCGGGCGGCGACGCGCCCTCGCCGGCGTTCCTGTTGCGACCCGACGCGGCGGTCGTACCGTTCCACGGACGGTCGGTCCTGCTCGACGAGCTGTCGGCCTGGTCCGCTCAGCCGGACGGGTTCGCCGCCCGGCTCGTGACCGGACCCGGCGGGCAGGGCAAGACCAGGCTGGCTCAGGAGCTGGCCGGCCGGTTGGCCGCCGAAGGATGGGTGACCGGGTGGTTGGCCCGCCCGCCAGCCGGTGCGCGGGCGGAGGACGTGGACCTGCTTGTCGAGACGACCGTCCCGACCCTGCTCATCGCCGACTATGCCGAGACCAGGACCGAGCAGCTGGGCCTGATCGTCGAGCGGATCGCGACCGCGCAACGGTCCGGACACCGGCTGCGGATGCTGCTGCTGGCGCGGTCGGGTGGGGACTGGTGGCGCCAGCTTGGTCGGGGCGAGCCCGGGGGCGGAGCGGATGCTCGGAACCGCCGCCGTGGTGCCGCTGCCCGCTCTGGAGGAGTCGGTGGACGGTCGCGCCGCGGCGGTCCGCGCCGCGGCCCGGCACTTCGCCGCGGCGCTGCCGGCGGTAGCCGGATACGGCGACATCGACTGGGCATCGCTGGCCGCCGGGCCGCCGGCCGGGCTGGCGCAGCAGCGGTTCGGATCGGTCCTGGCGCTGCACATGACCGCACTGGTCGGGCTCCTGCAAGCCAGCCCCGCCGCGGTGCCGGCGGCTGCCGGCGACGCGGTCGAGGAGATGCTGCTCCGGCACGAGGAGCGGTACTGGGCGCGGACCGCCGCGGCCCGGGGCCTGGCCTTCGGGCACGCCCGGACGCTGCCGCGGGCGGTCGCCGCCGCCACCGTCCGCGGCGCCGCCGACGAGGCCGAGGCGCAGACGGTGCTCGGCCGGCTGGCCGGACTACGCGACCAGCCGGAGGATCGCCTGCTGGCCGTCGCGGAGTGGCTGCACGACCTGTACCCGGCGCCGGACGGGGCGTACTGGGGGCAGGTGCAGCCCGACCGCCTCGGCGAGTACCTGGTGGGCCGGGTTCTCGCGGATCGGCCTGATCTGTTCGACGATCTGCTCGCCGGCACCGGCTTCGAACAACAGCACCAGTCGCTGATGACGCTCAGCCGGGCGACCGTCCACTACCCGCAGGTCTCCGGCATCCTTCGCCGGCTGGTCGCCGCGCGGCCCGACACCCTGGGACCCGCCGCGGTCGTCGCCGCCACCCGCATCGAGCATCCGGGTCCGCTGCTAGACGCTGTCCGGCCGCTGGCCGCGGAGCTGGCCGACCGGCCGGATGTTCTCAGCAAGGTCACCACCTTCGCCACGGCGGCGCCCGCGCTGTTCGGCGGCTGGCTCGCCGAGGCACAGCAGGTCCTCGTCGCGGCCTACCGTCGGATGGCCGCGGACGACCCGGCGACCTACCGGCTGGAACTCGCCGAAGCGCTGTTCCAGCAGTCCCGGATCCACTTCGAACTGCGCAGGTACGGCCCGGCGCGGGCGGCCGCGGCGGAGACCGTCGAGATCCGGCGGCAGGCATCGGATGGCGAAGCGAGCGTCGGCCTCGCCGCCGCGCTCGACCTGCTGGCCGTGGCGCACAGCTCCGCTGGCGAGCCGGCGGACGCGCTGCCGGCGGCGCTGGAATCGGTGGCGACCTGGGAACGGATCGTGGCCGGCGAGGCCAGCCATCCGGAGGGCATGGGCTTCGTCCAGGCTCTCGTCAACCTGTCGAACATCCTCGGTGCCCTCCGCCGGACCTCAACCAGTCTGGACGCGGCCCAGCGGGCGCTACGGTTCTACGACCAGGTCAGCGATCCGGACCCGTGGCTCACCGTCGTCGCTACCAGCGCCCGGGTGAACGCCGCCAACCGGAAACTGGAGCTGGGTGACGTCGCGGGCGGGCTGGCCGACCACCGGGAGGTGGTCGACTGCCGCCGCGGCCTGGTCGAGGCCTACCCGAACCTCTTCGAGAACGACCTCGCCTCAGCCCTGCACAACCTGGGCAAGACGCTCTGCCAGGCAGGCCGTCCAGCCGAGGCGATGGAACCGATCGAGGAAGCGGTCGGCATCTACCGGCGGCTCGTCGCGCTGCTGCCGTCGGCATACACGGCTCCCCTCGCGCAGACGCTCGGGGTGAGGGCGATCTGCCTGCTGGCGCGGCGTTCGACGGCGCCGGCGGTCATCGACACCTTGGTCGAATGCGCCAGGCTCGGCACCGAGGCGGGCGACCGGGCCGTCCTCGTCAACACCGCCGAGGCGGTCGCGTACGCGCGGCGCCGCTACCCCACCCTTCCCCCGGCCGCCTGGCACGAGGTCACCAGCCTGCTAGCCGATCAGCTCGGCCCGCCCTCGTAGCCGCGGGCGGCCGCCGGCGGGTTGGCCGGAACCGGCCAACCCGATCCGACGATCCCGGCGGTCAGTGCGCGCGGTCGCGGTTGAAAGCCTTGGTGGACCAGAGGAAGCCGACGATGGTGATGCCGGTGCACCAGGCGATCGCGATCCAGGCGCTGTTGCCGATCGGGCTGCCCTGCATGAGGCCGCGGAGGGTCTCGATCATCGGGGTGAAGGGCTGGTATTCGGCGAAGTAGCGGACGGCGGTGGGCATCGAGTCGGTCGGGACGATTCCGGAGCCGACCAGCGGCAGGAGGATGAGCGGGAAGGGCGCGTTGCTGGCGGCGTCGACGGTCTTGGCGGCGAGGCCGAAGGCGAGGCCGAGCCAGGTGAGGGCGAAGCTGATGTAGACGAGCAGGCCGATGGCCGCGCCCCACTCGACGAGGGTGGCGGTGGGCCGCAGACCCATGAGCAGCGCGACCCCGAGCACCGCCGCCATGCTGGCGAGCGTCTGCAGCACGCTGGAGATGACCCGGGCGATGAGGATGGACGGGCGGAAGATCGCCATCGTGCGGAACCGGGCGATGATGCCCTCGGTCATGTCGACGCTGGTGGAGGTCGAGGTGCCGAGGAGCCCGGCGGCGGCGGTCATGATGATCAGGCCGGGCAGCACGTAGTCGACGTAGTGGGCCGAGCCCAGGTCGGTGACCGCGGTGCCGAGGGCGCCGCCGAAGACGTACACGAACAGCAGCAGGAACAGGACCGGGATGCCGACGATGGCGATGACGGTGACCGGGTAGCGGAGCTGGTTCTTGATGTTGCGCCGCAGCATGGTGAGGCTGTCCCGGACCGGATAGATCTTCACCACCTCCGACCGCACCGGGGTCGGCCGCACACCGTTCGGCTGCACCGTGTCGGTACCGGTGTTGATCACGGCATTGGTCATGGCTGAGCCTTCTTGTTGGTGTGCTGACCGGTCAGGGCGAGGAAGACGTCGTCGAGGTCGGGCGTGTGCAGCGAGAGCTTCTGGACGCTCTGGCTGTCGAGCTGGTTGAGCACGGACTGCACCGAGACCGCGCTGCTGTCGCTGGGGACCTGCAGGGTGAGGTCCTCGTCGTTGCGGGTGACCGCCTGGCCCAGCGCGCGGGCGGCGGTGTCCAGGGCGGCGACGGTGGTGAAGGTCAGCAGGATGTGCCCGCCCGGCATCCGCTGCTTGAGCTCCTCCACGGTGCCCTCGGCGACGAGCTTGCCGCCGTCGAGCACGGCGAGCCGGTCGGCGAGGTGGTCGGCCTCCTCGAGGTACTGGGTGGTCAGGAAGATCGTGACGGCCTCGTTGCGGACCAGATTGCGGATGATCTCCCACATCCCGCGCCGGCTGCGCGGGTCCAGACCGGTGGTGGGCTCGTCGAGGAAGATGATCCGCGGTGACCCGACCAGCGTCATCGCCAGGTCCAGCCGGCGTTTCATGCCTCCCGAGAACGTGATCACCGGCTTCTTCGACGCGTCGACGAGGTCGAACAGTTCGAGCAGTTCGGTGACCCGCCGCCGACCATGCTGCTTCGGCAGGTGCCACAGATCCGCCATCAACTGCAGGTTCTCGCCGGCGTTGAGGAACACATCCACCGCCGAAAACTGACCGGTCACGCCGATCGCGGCCCGCACCCCGTCCGGCGCCCGGACCAGATCGTGCCCGGCGATCACGACCTCACCAGCGTCAGCGGCGGTCAACGTCGACAGGATCCGCACCACGGTCGTCTTGCCCGCGCCGTTCGGACCCAGCAACGAGAAAACCGACCCCTCCGCAATAGTCAAATCAATGCCGTCCAGCACCACCTGATCCCCGTACGACTTACGGAGCCCCCTCACCTCGATAGCGGTCCGGGCCCGGACGCCGATACCGGGTGGATGGGTGTGGGTGATGGTCATGATTTTCCTCCGGCTTCCTTTGATAACTTGTACATCGTTCAAGTAGGACAGTAGAGCAGATTTGCGACAATGTCCAAGAACTTTCTCGAACAGCGTACAAGTTTGTTCGAACAGCGCACCGAGGACGCCACCAGGGCGCCCGGGCGGCGCCGATCAGGGTGGACAAACCACCGCACCAGGGTGGAAATTCGAGAACGCCGGCAAAAAACCGGGACAGCCGTCGATGCGGGCTCCGCGCCGAAGCGGAACACGCACATCTGGACCACCGGCCGCCGACCGGACGCGACAAACTCGACGGCGATCTCCAGCAGTTCGGCCAAACTTCATGTCAACACCGGTGGCGCCAACTTCGCATGGGTTAAACGTACGCGGAAACGGGAAGATCGGCGCTGATTTCGGTGTCCTGTCGACCGGACACGGCAGCAACCCGGCCGGGGCGGTACAACCGGGCCGCCGGCTTGACTCGGGCGGCTCGCAGGCATGAAGGTATTGGCAGTCGTCGAACTGAATGACGAGGCCCGACGAGGTCGTGGCTTGAATGTTTGCCGGTTGCCGTTGAAATCGATACTCATCGCCGCCGGCCAGTTTTCGATCCTGGCCTTGATGCCGTGGACAAACCCGGGACGAGACCGCCCGATGAGCGGCCCCGGGTAACGCAAGATGAGCTAGGAGCACCGGTCGCAGATGATCCCGTTGGAGAGCCGGGAACTTGTCCCCGAGAGTCCGTACATCTGGCGCGCCCGCAACCCGGGGCACTGCCACCGGCTGATCTGTTTCCCGCACGCGGGTGCCGGTGCGGCGGCATACGCCGACTGGGCCGGGTTGCTGCCGCCGGAGATCGAACTGGTCGCGGTGCAACTACCCGGCCGGCAGAACCGCATCGTCGAGGAGCCGTTCACCGACGCCGGGCCGCTGATCAACGTGCTCACCCACGCGCTCCGCCCGGTCCTGGACGGTCCGTTCGCATTCTTCGGCCATTCCGGCGGCGCCGCGCTCGCGTACGAGGTGGCCAAGGCGCTGCGCGCCCGCGGCCGCCGCGGACCGGACCAGTTGTTCCTGTCCGCGCGGCCAGCCCCGGAGGTGACCGGAATCCGGCAGCTGCACGACCTGCCCGCGGACCAGTTCCGGGCCGAGGTGGTCGCGCTCGGCGGCATCGAGCCGGAAATCGCCGAAGACGACGATGTCATGGCTTCCCTGCTGCCGCTGCTGCGGACCGACTTCGGTCTCTGGGAGCGGCACCAGGCGACCCCGGTGGCCCCGTTGGACTGCCCGATCACCGTGCTCTGCGGTGCGTCGGATCCGCGTGCACCGCTGGCGGCGGTGGACCGGTGGCGCGCGTACACGACCGCCGAGTTCAGCATGCAGATCTACCCCGGCGGCCATTTCTATTTCCTCGAATCGACCGCCGAGGTGGTCGCGTTCATCGGCCGGAAGATGCTGGCTGCCCAGCCGGAGCGGAGGATCGCATGACGAACCCCGAGGTGGCCCGGCAGAGTGTCCTGGACGGCATCCTGGCCGCCGCGCAGGAGGTTCCGGGCGTCGCCGACGCGGTCGCGGTTGTCCGCACCGGGGTCCGGGCCGCCGCCGCGCCGGCCAGCGTGCCGAAGCCGGCGGCGGTCGTCGCGACGGACCCGGGCCAACCGGCGGCGGATCTGGACGGCGGTCCGGTACATATCCCGGCGGGCGCGCCGGCGACCCTGCAGCAGGCCCTGCGGGCGGCGGCCGAACTGGCCCCGGACAAAGGCACGATCTTCATCACCCACGGCAATGCGGACGTCCTGCAGACCTATCCCGAATTGCTCGCCGACGCCGAACGGGTGCTCGCCGGGCTGCGCGCGGCCGGGCTGCGGCCGGGCGACGCCGCGTTGTTCGTATTCGACGACAACCGGGACTACCTCACCGCGTTCTGGGCCTGCGTGCTCGGCGGGTTCGTGCCGGCGCCGGTCGCGGTCGCGACGACGTACGAGTCGCCGAACGAGGTGAACCGCAAACTGCACAACGCCTGGAATCTGCTCGGCCGCCCGCTGCTGCTCACCGACGCCGGCACCATGCCCGCACTCGCCGCGGTACGGGAACTCTGGGCCGAGCCGGCGGTGCGTATCCGTACGGTCGGGGAACTCGGCGAATACCCACCGGACACCGAATGGTTCCCGGCCAGGCCCGATTCCCCGGTGCTCAACCTGCTCACCTCGGGCAGCACCGGCGTGCCCAAATGCGTCCAGCACACGAATGCGAGCGTGGTCGCCCGGTCGCTTGCGGTGGCCCAGCACTGCGGCCTCACCAGCGCCGACGTCAGCCTCATCTGGATGCCGTTCGACCACGTCACGGTTGCCATGTACAACGTCCGCGACGTGGTCCTGCGGTGCCTGCACGTGAATGCGAAGACCAGCCACTTCCTCGGCGATCCGCTGCGCTGGCTCGACTGGGTCGACCGCTACCGGGTGACGAACACCTGGGCGCCGAACTTCGCCTTCGCCATGATCAACGAACGCGCCGCGGAGATCCGCGAGCGCTCCTGGGACCTGTCCTGCCTCCGCGAGATGACCAACGCCGGCGAGCCGGTGATCGCGGCCACCAGCCACCGGTTCCTGGAACTCCTCGCGCCGCACGGACTGCCGGCCGACACGATGACCCCGTGCTGGGGCATGTCCGAGACCTGTTCCGGCGTGACGTACACCCGGCAGAACCGGGACGAGAAGACCGCGGGCACCGTCGCGATCGACCCGGCCTCACTCAGCGGCGCCATCCGTCAGCTCGACCCGACCGACCGGGACGCGGTCGTGCTCTCCACCGTCGGCCGGCCGATCCCCGGGGTGCGGCTGCGGGTCGTGAACGACGCCGGCTCGGTGCTGCCGGAAGGCCGGATGGGCGAGCTGCGGATCCGCGGCGAGACGATGATGCGCGGCTACTTCAACAACGACACGGCCAACCGCGAGTCGTACGACCGGGACGGCTGGTTCCGCACCGGCGACCTCGCGTTCGTCCGCGCCGGCGAGGTCGTGATCGCGGGGCGGATCAAGGACCAGATCATCGTGCGCGGCGTCAACTACCTCGCGCACGAGTTGGAGAGCGTCGTCGAGCGGGTCGACGGGGTGCGGGTCACGTTCGTGGCCGCGGCCGGGGTGCGGGAGCCCGGTGCCGGCACCGATCAGCTGGTGATCTTCTTCGTGCCGCGGCGCTGGGACACCGACGCGCTCGCCGGGCTGACCGCGGCGATCCGGGCCACCCTCGGCCGCGAGGTCGGGCTGGCGCCGGACCTGCTCGTACCGGTCACCGAGGCGGAGTTCCCGAAGACCGGCAGCGGGAAGATCCAACGGTCCGCGCTGGTGGCCGGACTGCGCGCGGGCACGTTCGCCGACCGGATACCCGGATCCGGCCCGGCCGGCCCGCCCGCGGACCAGGCGGACAGCTGGCTCGTCCGGCGGCAGTGGGCCCAGCTTCCCCACGCCCAACTCCCCCAGGCCCAGCTTCCCCACGCCCAACTCCCCCAGGCCCAGCTTCCCCAGGCCCAGCTTCCCCAGGCCCAGCTTTCCCAGGCCGGGCAACCCGCGGCCGAGCGGGCGGCCGGCGGGCAACCCGCGGGCGAGCGGGCGGCCGGCGAGGGCGGGATCCGGCTCGTCTTCGCCGACGACGACACCGTGCGGCGGCTGGCCATTGACGGGCCCCTCGTCACGGTCGGCAGCGGCGACGGGTTCGCCGCGGGCCCGGCGGGCCGGTTCCGGGTCGCCGTCAGCGATCGGGCCGGGCTGCGCCGGCTGCTGACCGCCGTCACCGATCAGCACGGCCCGATATCGACGGTCGTGTTCGCCAGGCCGCTGGCCACGGGGCCGCTGGCCCCCGGGCCGCTGTCTCCCACGCCGCTGTCTCGTCCGCCCCTGTCGGCCGGGCCGCCGCCCCTGGCGCCGCTGCCCCTGGCGCCGCCGCCCCTCGGCGACGCCACGGCGACCGGCGACGACCCGGCCGCGGACAACGACCCGGCCAGTGGCAACGACCCGGCCAGTGGCAACGACCCGGCCGGTGGCGACGACCCGGCCGGCCGGCTCGCGGCGGTGACCGCTGAGTTGACCGCCCTGATCGCGGTGCTCGCCGGCGGCGAATTCGGCCGACCGCTGGTGCTCGTGCTCACCGCGGGCTCGGTGCACGTGCAGCCGGGCGACCGGGTCGATCTCGGTACCTGCGCGCTGCCCGGACTCGTCCGGACCGCGATCAGCGAGGCTGCCGGGCTGACGATCCGGCAGCTCGATCTACCGGCCGACCCCGGCGAGTGGGCGCCCGCCGTCCGGGCCGAACTCGCCGATCGGGAGCACGCGGGGATCGTCGCCGCGCGGCAGGCACAGCGGTGGCAGCCGAGGTTGTCCCCGGTCGGCGACGACGGGGCAGCGGGCCCGGTCGGGCCGCCGGTGGTCGCCGGCGGGCGCTACCTGGTCACCGGCGGGCTCGGCGGCATCGCCCACGAGATCGCCAGCTACCTGGTGGCCAGCTACGGGGTCCGGTTGCTGCTCGTGGGCCGCTCACCGGCTGCTGCCGAGAAGGCCGATCGGCTGGCCGAACTGACCGGGCTCGGCGACGTCGTCTACCGCCAGCTCGACGTCGCCGACGCGGCCGCGCTGCAGGCGGCGGTGACCGCGGCGGAAACGCGCTGGGGGCACCGGCTCGACGGGGTACTGCATCTGGCCGGAGCCGACCCGACCGCGCAGTGGGCGGATCTCGTCCGGCACACGCTCGGCAACGAGTCCGCGGCGACATTCGCCGCGCAGTACCGGGCCAAGGTCGGCGGGACGCTGGCCATCGCGGCAATGCTGGAAACCCGCCCGGACGCGTCGCTGGTGCTTTTCGGCTCGGTCAACGGCGAATTCGGCGGACATTCGTTCGGCGCCTATTCCGCGGCCAACTGCTTCCTGGTCGGCTTCGCCGATCATTGGCACCACGAACGGCACCGTGCGGTCCGCTGCCTCGGTTGGAGCATGTGGGCCGAGGTCGGGATGAACCGGACCCAGCCGACCGCGGCCGCGGTTCACCGCGGATTCCGGTCCATCGAGCCGGCCGACGGGTTGCGGCTGTTCCTCACCGCGGTCGGGATGCCGCACCACTACCTGCTGGTCGGCCTCGATCTGACGAATCCGGCGATCGTCGATGAGCTGGCGGCGGAACGCGTCGGCGTCACCGAGCTCCTGATCGCCTACACCACCGCCGGCGCAGATTCGGCGGCCGTGCGGGCGGCCCTGGTGCGGAGCGTGGGTGGCTGCCCGGTCCCGGTGCGACTGGTCGAGGTGTCCGGTATCCCGCGGGACGCCACCGGGGACGTCGACACCGCCCGGCTGCTGTTCGACACCGCGGCCGGGCCGAGGCGCACCTTCACCGCGCCGGCCACCCCGCTGGAGCGGCACATCGCGCGCATCTGGTCGGCCGCGCTCAACCGCCCGGAGATCGGCCGGGACGATTCCTTCTTCGAACTCGGTGGCAATTCGCTGCGGGCGACCCGGTTACTCGCGCTGGTCGACACCGAGCTGGCCGTCCGGATAACAACGCAGGAACTCTATGAGCGTCCATCCGTAGCAGGGATGGCGGCTGCGATTGCGCAGCACGGGACGAACCGGTCTGGCTGAAGACCGGAGAAACCGGTGTCGGATCGTGCCCTGGCCGCAATCCGGGCAGGGCAGGGTGAGGTGGCTGTGCTGGCCGATCGCCGACATGGCCACCTCACTACCGGGCCAGCCGGAAGTACCAATGTGGTCTTGCGAGCGCACCGCGATGTGAATCTAGGAGTAGACCCTAATGATCCCCCTGTCCTTTGCGCAGCGCCGGCTCTGGTTCATCGACCGATTCGAGGGACCGTCAGCGACCTACAACGTCCCGTTCCTGCTGCGGTTGAGCGGAGCCCTGGACGCGGCCGCGCTGTCCGCGGCCGTGCGCGACGTGGTTGTCCGGCACGAGAGCCTGCGCACGATGTTCGTCGCGGACGACGCGGGTGTTCCGGCGCAGCGGGTCGTGCCGGTCGCCGAGTTGCGGCTGACCGTGCCGGTGACCGACGTGGACCCGGGCGAGGTGGCCGCCGCCGCCGCGGCGGTCGCGGCGCACCAGTTCGATCTGTCCGCCGGCATTCCGGTGCGGGCGTCGCTGCTGCGCTGCGGCCCGGACGAGCACGTGCTGGTACTCGCCATCCATCACATCGCGGCGGACGGCGAGTCGATGGTGCCGTTGGCGCGCGATCTGGAGACCGCGTACGCGGCCCGGCTGCGGTCCGAGCCGCCGCAGTGGTCGGAACTGCCGGTCCAGTACGGCGACTACACGTTGTGGCAGCGGGAGTTCCTCGGCGCCGAGGACGACCCCGGCAGCGTGTTGGCCACCCAGCTGGCGTACTGGCGGGGCGAGTTGGCCGGCGCTCCGGCGCGGCTGCGGTTGCCGACCGACCGGCCGCGGCCGCCGGCACCCAGCCATCGCGGGGACGTCGTCGAGTTCGCGATCGAGGCCGACCTGCTGGCCGCGGTGGACCAGCTGGCCGGCGCCCACGGCATGACGACGCCGATGGTGATGCAGTCGGCGCTGGCCGTGCTGCTGCACCAGCTGGGTGCCGGGGTGGACATCCCGATCGGCGCGACGATCGCCGGCCGGACCGACGAGGCGCTGGCGGACCTGGTCGGGTTCTTCGTCAACACCTGGGTGCTGCGCGCCGACCTGTCCGGCAACCCGACGGTGGCGCGCGTGCTGGAGCGGGTCCGGGACACGGCGCTGGGCGCCTACGACAACCAGGACGCGCCGTTCGACCGGGTCGTCGAGGCGCTGAACCCGGAGCGGTCCACCGCGTACCACCCGCTGTTCCAGGTCATGTTCACCTGGCAGAACGAGGACCGGATCGACCTGGCCCTGCCCGGGCTGGCCGCGCGGCTGGAAGCCATCGCGACGCCGACCGCGAAGTTCGACCTGGAGTTCAACTTCGCCACCGACTCGGCCGGGCGGAGCATGCGGTGCGTCCTCGAGTACGCGACCGACCTGTTCGACCGGGGCACCGTGCAGCGCATCGGCGCGCGCTTACTGCTGGTACTGCGGCACTTCGCGGCGGATCCGGCCGGGTTGGCCGGTGCGGTGGATGTGCTGCTGCCCGGTGAGCGGGAGCTGTTGGCCGGGCGCAACGACACGGCCGCGGCCACGCCGGAGCTGACCATTCCCGGGCTGTTCGAGCGGCAGGTCGCCGCGGCGCCGGACGCGGTCGCGGTGGTCTACGAATCGGTGCAGCTGACCTACCGGGAGCTCGACGCGCGGGCGGACCGGTTGGCCGGCGAGCTGATCCGGCGCGGCGTCCGGCCGGAGTCCATCGTGGGCCTGGCGCTGCCGCGGTCGGCCGATCTGGTGGTCGCGATGCTGGGCATCCTGAAGTCCGGCGCCGGGTACCTGCCGATCGACCCGCGCTATCCCAGCCGGCGGCTGGACCACATGCTGTCGCAGGCCCGGCCGACCCTGGTCCTCACCGACGCCGGCACCGCGCCCGTGCTGCTGGACACCGACATCCCGTGCCTCTTCCTCAGCGACGTCGACCTCGCCGGTGACCAGCCGGCCGAAACCGCCGAGCCGGCCGAAACCGCCGAGCCGGCGGCGACCGCCGGGCCGGCGGCGCCGGCAGAGCAGGTGGCGCCGGTGGCGCCGGTGCGGCCGGACAACGTGGCCTACGTGATGTACACGTCCGGCTCGACCGGTCTTCCGAAGGGCGTCGCGATCACGCATCGCGCCGTGGTCAACGGCGTGCTCCGGCTGGCCGCGTCGGTCGGGATCGGGCCGGGGTCCCGGATGCTGGCCGCGACGTCGATCAACTTCGACGTGTCGGTGTTCGAGATCATCACCACCCTCGGCACCGGCGGCACCGTCGAGGTGGTCCGCGACGTGCTGGCGCTGGGCGAGCGGGACGGCTGGTCCGGCAGCGTGATCAGCTCGGTCCCCTCGGTCTTCGCCGAACTGGTCGACCAGATCGCGGCCAAGACCACTGTGGACACACTGGTGTTCGCCGGCGAAGGGCTGCCCGTGTCGCTGGTGACCCGGGTCCGCGCCGCGTTCCCGGGTGTCCGGGTGGTCAACGGCTACGGGCAGACCGAGAGCTTCTACGCCGCCGCCTTCGCCGTCGACTGGTCGCAGCCCTGGGACGCGGCCGGCAGCGCGCCGATCGGCGCGCCGATCGGCAACATGCGCACGTACGTGCTGGGCCCGGGGCTGACCCCGGTTCCCCCCGGCGTCGTGGGCGAACTGTACGTGGCGGGGGTGCTGGCGCGTGGCTACCACGGTCGCGCCGGACTGACGGCGGAGCGGTTCGTGCCGGATCCGTTCGGCCCGGCCGGCGACCGGATGTACCGCACCGGCGACCTCGCCCACTGGAATTCCGCCGGCCAGTTGGAGTACGCGGGGCGGGACGACGCCCAGATCAAGATCCGCGGCCTGCGGATCGAACCGGGTGAGGTCGAGGCCACGCTGGCCGCGCATCCCGGTGTGGCGCAGGCGGCGGTGACCGTGCACGAGCGGTTCGGCGCCAAGCAGCTCGTGGGCTACGTGGTCCCGGTAGGCGTCATCTCGGCCGGCACCGGCACCGAGGGCGGGAGCCCGGCTCAACTCGAGGTCGACCTGACCGCCGGCGTCTCGCCGGCGGAGCTGCGCGGGTTCGTGTCCGAGCGGTTGCCGGAGTTCATGGTTCCGTCCGTCTTCGTGGTGCTGGACCGGTTGCCGCTGGCGCCGAACGGGAAGCTGGACCGCGCGGCGCTGCCCGCGCCGGACTTCAAGGGCGAGGTCTACCGGGCGCCGACCTCGGCGACCGAGGAGCACCTGGCCGGCGTGTACGCCGAGGTTCTCGGCCTGGACCGGGTCGGCGTCGACGACGACTTCTTCGCGATCGGCGGGGACAGCATCCGGTCGATCCAGGTCGCGTCCCGGGCCCGGGAGATCGGGGTCAGCCCGCGCGAGATCTTCCAGTGCCGGACGGTGGCCAAGCTGGCCGCGGTGGCCAGCGGCCGGGCCGCGGCGACCGCGGTGCTGGCCGAGTTCGACGGCGGCGGCGTGGGTGTGCTGCCGCTGCTGCCGGTGGCGAAGTACCTGCGGGAGCTGGGTGGTGGTCACGACCGGTTCTCGATGTCGGCCGTGCTGGACCTGCCCGACGGCATCGACCGGGCCGGGTTGGTCGCGACGCTGACCGCGGTGCTGGACCGGCACGACGCGCTGCGGACCCGGCTGGTGTCCGGCGAACTGCAGGCGGCCGCTGCGGGATCGGTCGCGGTGGCCACGCTGGTGCACCGGGTCGAGTGCGACGGCCGCTGGGACCGGCGGTGGGACGAGCTGGCCACGGCCGAGCTGGACGCGGCCACCGGCCGGCTGGACCCGGCCGCCGGGGTGATGGCCCAGTTCGTCTGGTTCGACGCGGG
Source organism: uncultured Actinomycetota bacterium (assembly GCA_963714145.1). Classification (GTDB taxonomy): domain Bacteria; phylum Actinomycetota; class Actinomycetes; order Mycobacteriales; family CADCTP01; genus JBBWZH01. The sequence goes on from OY970235.1 coordinate 4,601,622, forward strand.
TTCCGCCGGCGCCGGCCGGCTGCTCGTGGTGCTGCACCACTTCGTGGTCGACGGGGTGTCCTGGCGCATCCTGCTCCCGGACCTCGCCGCCGCCTGGGATCAGGTGCGCGCCGGGCGGGCGCCGGCGCTGCCGGCGGTCGCGACATCGGTGCGGCGGTGGACGCACGCGCTGATCGACGAGGCGGCAACCGCCGGCCGGGTCGCCGAGCTGCCGCTGTGGCAATCCATTGTGGACGGTCCGGACCCGGATCTCGGTTCCCGGCCGCTCGACCCCACCGTCGACGTGAGCTCCACTGTGGACTACGTCTGGCTGCGGGTGCCGGCCCCGGTGACCGAGGCGCTGCTGACCACGGCACCGGCGGCGTTCCACAGTGGAGCCAACGACGGCCTGCTGACCGGGCTGGCGCTGGCGGTCGCCAGCTGGCGCCGGGCCCGCGGGGTGTCCGAGCAGCCGTTGCTGGTCAAGCTGGAAGGTCACGGCCGCGAAGAGGACGTCGTGCCCGGCGCCGACCTGACCGCCACCGTGGGCTGGTTCACCAGCATGTTCCCGGTCCGCCTCGACCTCGGCGGCGCCGACCTCGATGACGCGTTCGCCGGCGGCGCGGCCGCCGGAAGCGCGATCAAGGCGGTCAAGGAGCAGCTGCTGCGGATCCCGGACAAGGGTCTCGGGTACGGGCTGCTGCGGTACCTGAACGACGGGACCGGCACCGTCCTGGAGCGGTACCCGACCGGCCAGATCGCCTTCAACTACCTCGGCCGGTTCGCCGCGACCGACATGCCGGCGAACCTGCGCGGGCTGGGCTGGACCCGGGCCGCCGGCACGAACGAGCTCATCGCCGCCCCGGACCCGGACCTGCCCGCACTGGCCACGCTGGAGATCAATGCGCTGGTCGCCGACACCGGGCAGCTGGTGGCCCGGTTCGGCTTCCCGACCGGGGTGCTGTCCCGGGCCGAGGTTCGGCAGCTGGCCGACCTCTGGCAGGCCGCCCTGGCCGGGTTGGCGCGGCACGTTGCCGAGCCTGGTGCCGGTGGCCGCACGCCGTCGGACCTGCCCCTGGTCCCGGTCCGGCAGCCCGAGATCGAGGCCTGGGAGCAGCGCTACCCGGGGCTGGTCGACGTCTGGCCGCTGACCGCCCTGCAGTCCGGAATGCTGTTCCACTCGATGCTGGACGACGCCGCGCACGACGCGTACCAGATGCAGTTCGTGCTGCACCTGTCCGGCCCGGTGGACCCCGACCGGATGCGCGCCGCCGGGCAGGCGCTGCTGGACCGGCACCCGAACCTGCGCACCGCCTTCGTGCCGGACACGGTCGGCGACCTGGTGCAGGTGGTGCCGAGCCGGGTCGACCTGCCATGGCGCCAGATCGACCTGAGCGGCGGAGCCGACCTGAGCGGCGGGGCCGGCTCGGGCGGCCAGGACGGGGACGAGCCGAGCGGGGACGAGCTGGAGCGGTTGCTGGTCGAGGACCGCAACGCGCGCTTCGACCCGGCCACGCCGCCGTTGCTCCGGATGTCGCTGGTGACCCTGGATCCGGACCGTTCGGAACTGGTCCTCACCGCCCATCACGTGTTGTTCGACGGCTGGTCCGTGCCGCTGCTGATGCAGGACCTGCTGCGGCTATACGGATCCGCCGGTGACGACTCGGCGCTGCCGCGCGTGCACGGTTACCGGGACTTCCTGGACTGGCTGTCCCGGCAGGACCGCGCCGCGGCCGCCGCGGCCTGGACGGACGAGCTCGACGGGATCGACGGGCCCACCCTGCTCGCCGGCGGCACCCTCGCCGGCAGCACGGAGTCCGGAGCCAGCGCCGACGTCGGGACCGTCGATGTGCCGCTCGCGGCGGACCTCGCCCGCGCACTGTCCACTTGCGCCGCCAACCTCGGCGTCACGCTGAACACCGTGGTGCAGGGCGCCTGGGCGGTCCTGCTGGGTCAGCTGACCGGCCGGCCGGAGGTGGTGTTCGGTGCCACGGTCTCCGGTCGCCCGCCGGCGGTGCCGGGCGTGGACTCGATGCTGGGTCTGTTCATCAACACGCTGCCGGTCCGGGTCCGGTGTGCCCCCGGCGAGTCGCTGGCCCACCTGCTGACCGCGCTGCAGGACCGGCAGGCCGCGCTGCTCGACCACCACCACTACGGGTTGACCGAGATCCACCGGGCCGCCGGCATGAAGAGCCTGTTCGACACGGTCGTCGTGTTCGAGTCGTACCCGGTCGACCACGTCGGCCTCAGCGAGGCGAACACCGCGGCCGGTGTGGCGATCCGCGGTCTGACCCCGTTCAGCGGCACCCACTACCCGCTGACCGTGATGGCCGACGCCGACCCGAACCTGCGGTTGTCCCTGCAGTACCAGCCCAATGTGCTCGACCGGGACGCGGTGCAGGCCATCGCGGAGCGGTTCGAGCGGGTGCTGCGGCAGCTGGCCGCGGATCCGGGCCGGTCGGTCGGGTCGGTGGACGTGCTGGCCGCCGCCGAGCGGGAGCAGCTGTCCCGCGGCCGGCGCGAGCCGGCGGTGCCGGTGCCGGACGCGACCGTCCCGGGGCTGTTCGAGCAGCAGGCCGCGGCGACGCCGGACCTGGTCGCGCTGGTGTGCGGCGACACGTCGTTGACGTACCGGGAACTCGACCAGCGGGCGGACCGGCTGGCGCGCGGCCTGATCCGGCGCGGGGTGGGGCCGGAGTCGATCGTGGCGGTGGCGTTGCCCCGGTCGGCGGAACTGGTCGTCGCGCTGCTCGGCGTCTGGAAGTCCGGCGCCGGGTACCTGCCGATCGACCCGGCCTACCCCAGCCGGCGGCTCCAGTACGTGCTCTCGGACGCGAGTCCGGCGTTGATCCTCACGGATGCCGGGACCGCCGGGATCCTCCCACCCACCGACATCCCCCGGCTGAGCCCGGCCGATGTCGTCGCGCCGGCCCCCGATCCCGATACTGAGGATCCCGATCGCGATGACGGGAGCCGGCGGCAGCCGTTGCGGCCGGACCAGGTGGCGTACCTGATGTACACCTCCGGCTCCACCGGAACCCCCAAGGGCGTGGCGGTCACCCATCGCAACGTCACCAACTGCGTACCCGGGCTGGCCGCCAGCGTCGGCGCGCCCGGGTCGCGGATGCTGGCCCAGGCGTCGATCAACTTCGATGTCTCGGTGTTCGAGATCTTCTCGACGCTGTGCACCGGCGGCAGCGTCGAGATCGTCCGCGACCTGCTGGTGTTGAGCGAGCGCGGTGGCTGGTCCGGCGGCGTGATCAGCTCGGTCCCGTCGGCGTTCGCCGAGTTGCTGGACGACCTGCCCGGCAGGATCCAGGTCGAGGCCGTGGCGTTCGCCGGCGAGGTCCTGCCGGCATCGCTGGTGCGGCGGGTCCGCGCGGCGATCCCCGGCGTGCGGGTGGTCAACGGCTACGGGCAGACCGAGACCTTCTACGCCACCGCGTTCTCGCTGGCCGCGGCCGACGAGTGGGACGGCGGGCCCAGCGCGCCGATCGGCGCGCCGCTGAACAACGTCCGGGTGTACGTCCTCGGGTCGGGGCTCGAACTCGTGCCGCCGGGCGTGGCCGGCGAGTTGTACGTGGCGGGTTCGACCGTGAGCCGTGGCTACCGGGGCCGGTCCGGGCTGACCGCCCAGCGGTTCGTCGCGGATCCGTTCGGTCCGGCCGGAGCGCGCATGTACCGCACCGGAGACCTGGCCCGCTGGAACGACGGCGGCCAGCTGGAGTACCTCGGCCGCGGCGACGCGCAGGTGAAGATCCGCGGCGTCCGGGTCGAGCCGGCTGAGGTGGAAGCGGTACTGACGTCCCATCCCGATATCGATCAGGCGGTCGTGGTGGCTCGCGCCGGCCGGGCCGCGAGCCCGGCGAAATACCTTGCCGCGTATGTGCTGCCGGCCGAGGGCAGGGTGGCCACCGGGTTGCGCGAGTTCGCGTCGGCCCGGCTGCCCGACGTCATGGTGCCGGCGGCGTTCGTGACGCTGGAGAAGTTCCCGCTGCTGCCCAACGGGAAGCTGGACCGGGCCGCACTGCCCGAGCCGGAGTTCACCGGCGGCGCGTACCGGGCTCCGCGCAACACGAACGAGGACGTGCTGTGCCGGTTGTACGCCGAGGTGCTCGGCGTGGCCCGGATCGGCATCGACGACGACTTCTTCGCCCTGGGCGGGCACTCGCTGCTGGCCACCCGGCTGGTCAACCGGCTCCGCGCGACGCTGGGCGCGGAGGTCCGCATCCGGCAGGTGTTCGACTCCCCCACCATCGCCGCGCTGAGCCGGCACCTGACCTCCACCGGGCCGGCCCGGCCGCGGCTGCGGCGGGTGGCGACCCGGCCGGACCGGGTGCCGCTGTCCTTCGCGCAGAGCCGGCTCTGGTTCGTGGCCCGGTTCGAAGGACCGTCGGCGACCTACAACCACTCGCACGTGCTGCGCCTGTTCGGTGTCCTGAACCTGCCGGCGTTGCGCGCGGCGGTACAGGACGTGGTGCGGCGGCACGAGAGCCTGCGGACGCTGATCGTCGAGGACGACACCGGGCATCCGTACCAGCAGGTGGTACCGGCGGCGGAGGTGCCGCTGGACCTGCCGCTGATCGAGGTGGAGCCGGCCGCGGTGGCCGACACGGTGGCGCGGGCGGTGACGCACCCGTTCAACCTGTCCGCGGAGATTCCGGTGCGGGCATCGGTGTTGCGGTGCGGCGCCGAAGAGCACGTGCTGCTGCTGGTGATCCCGCACATCGCCACCGACGGCGAGTCGATGGCCCCGCTGGCCCGGGATCTGGCCACCGCCTACGCGGCGCGCCAGCAGGGCACGGCCCCGGACTGGCCGGAACTGCCGGTGCAGTACGTCGACTTCACCTTGTGGCAACGCGAGTTGCTGGGTGACGAGAACGACCCGGCGAGCGCGCTGGCCGTCCAGTCGGCGTACTGGCGGGACGAGCTGGCCGGCGTGCCGCAGCCGCTGAACCTGCCCGCCGACCGGCCGCGGCCGCCGGTGGCCAGCCCGGCCGGCGACTTCGTGGAGTTCGGCCTGGCGCCCGAGGTGCTGGCCGCGGTCGCGGAGCTGGCCCGGGCCCGCGGCGCGACGGTGTCGATGGTGCTGCAGTCGGCGCTCGCCGTGCTGCTGAGCCAGCTCGGCGGCGGCGAGGACATCACCATCGGGTCCCCGATCGCCAACCGCACCGACGCCGAACTGGCCGACCTGGTGGGGTTCTTCGTCAACACCTGGGTGCTGCGGGCCGACCTGTCCGGCAGCCCGTCGTTCGAGCAGGTGCTGGACCGGGTCCGGAACAAGGCGCTGGCCGCGTACGAGAATCAGGACGCCCCGTTCGAGCGGCTGGTGGAACTGCTCAACCCGGAGCGCTCCACCGCGTACCACCCGCTGTTCCAGGTGATGTTCGCCTGGCAGAACATCGTGCGGGCCGACTTCGAACTACACGGGTTGCAGGTGCGGGCGGAGCCCGCGTTCACGGCGACCGCGAAGTTCGACCTCTTCTTCAACATGGGCGACATCCCAGGCGTCGGCGTGATGGGCTACCTGGAGTACCGGACCGACCTGTTCGACCGGGCCACGGCGCAGCACCTCGCGACCCGCTTCCTGCGGGTGGTGGAGCAGGTGGTGGCCGAGCCGGCCCGGCGGATCGGGCTGGTCGATGTGCTGGTGCCGGCCGAGCGGGCGCTGCTGGCCGGATACAACGACACGGCCGTGCCGGTGTCGGAGCTGACCATCACCGGCCTGTTCGCGCGGCAGGTCGCCGCGTCCGGCGATGCGGTCGCGGTGCTGTCCGACCCGGTGGCGTTGACCTACCGGGAACTCGACGAGCGCACCAGCCGGTTGGCGGCCGAGCTGACCGGGCGCGGGGTCGGGCCGGAGTCCCTGGTGGCGCTGGCCCTGCCGCGGTCGGCCGACCTGGTCGTCGCGATGCTGGGCATCCTGAAGTCCGGCGCCGCGTACCTGCCGGTCGACCCGCGCTACCCGAGCGAGCGGCTGGGCTACATGCTCGCCCAGGCCGGGCCGCGGCTCATCCTCACCGACGCGGCCGCCTCGAAGGCGTGGCTGGACAGCGGCGTCCCGCACCTCTACCTCGGCGACCTCGACCTCGACGGCGCCGCTGGCGCCGGCAGTCTCGACGGCGCCGCTGGCGCCGGCAGTGTCGACCCGGGAACCTCGCCGCGGCCGGACAACCTCGCCTTCGTCATGTACACCTCCGGGTCCACCGGCGCGCCGAAGGGCGTGTCCATCACGCACCGCAACGTGATGAGCTGCCTGCCGGCCCTGGTGTCGGCCGTCGCCGCGCCGGGCGCCCGGATGCTGGCCGGGACGTCGATCAACTTCGACGTGTCGGTGTTCGAGATCATGGCCACGCTGTCAGCCGGGGGCACCGTCGAGGTGGCCCGCGACGTGCTGGTCCTGGGTGAGCGGGCCGATTGGCCGGGCGGTGTGGTCAGCTCGGTTCCGTCGGTGTTCGCCGAGCTGATCGACCAGATCGCGGCGACGACCACTGTGGACACTCTGGTCTTCGGCGCCGACACGCTGCCGGCGTCGCTGGTGTCCCGGGTCCGCGCCGCGTTCCCGGGCGTGCGGGTGGTCAACTGCTACGGGCAGAGCGAGACCTTCTACGCCACCGCGTTCTCGCTCGCCGGCACGGACGAGTGGACCGGCCGGGCGAACGCGCCGATCGGCAGACCGCTGGACAACGTCCGCACGTACGTCCTCGGGGCCGGCCTCGAACCGGTGCCACCGGGCGTCCCCGGCGAGTTGTACGTCGCGGGTTTGACCGTGGGCCGGGGCTACCTCGGCCAGGTCGGGCTGACCGCGGAGCGGTTCGTCGCGGATCCGTTCGGTCCGGCCGGGTCGCGGATGTACCGCACCGGAGACCTGGCCCGCTGGAACGACGGCGGCCAGCTGGAGTACCTCGGCCGCGGCGACGCGCAGGTGAAGGTCCGCGGTTTCCGGATCGAGCCGGGCGAGATCGAGGCCGCGCTGACCGCGCATCCCGGCGTGGCGCAGGCGGTTGTCGCCGCCTGCGTGGGCCGGGCCGGCAGCACCCAACTGGTCGGCTACGTGGTACCGGTGCGGGCCGCCGACAGCGGACCGAACGAGCTCGACCTGACCCTGGACGTTTCGGCCCGGGAGCTGCGGCGCTTCGTCCTGTCCCGGTTGCCGGAGTTCATGGTGCCGTCGACCTTCGTGCTGCTGGACCGGTTGCCGCTGGATCCGAACGGGAAGGTGGACCGGAACGCGTTGCCGGCGCCGGAGTTCGCCGGGTCCGAGTACCGGGCCCCGCGCACGGCCGCCGAGGTGATCCTGGCCGAGGTCTACGCACAGGTCCTCGGGGTGGACCTGGTCGGGACCGAGGACGACTTCTTCGCCGTCGGCGGGGACAGCATCCGCTCGATCCAGGTGGTCTCCCGGGCCCGGGCACAGGGTGTGGAGGTCAGCCCGCGGGAGATCTTCGAGCACCGGACGGTGGCTGAGCTCGCCGCGCTGGCCGACGGCCGGACCACGGCGATCCCGGTGCTGGAGGAGCTCGACGGCGGCGGCACCGGCTGGCTGCCGTTGCTGCCCGTCGCGAGGTACCTGGTCGAACTGGGCGGCCGGGTCAACCGGTTCTCGATGTCCACAGTGGTCGATCTGCCGGCCGCCATCGACCAGGCGGGCCTGATCGCGACGCTGACCGCCGTGCTGGACCAGCACGACCTGCTGCGCTCGCGCCTGGTCGCCGACGGGCTGCTGGTCGGCGCGCCGGGTTCGGTGGACGTGCCGGCGCTGCTGCGCCGGGTGCGGTGCCACGGCCGCTGGGACGGGCCCTGGCTGAAGTTGGCCGAGTCCGAGTTGGACCTGGCCACCGGCCGGCTGGACCCGGCCGCCGGAGTGATGGCGCAGTTCGTCTGGTTCGACGCGGGCGCGGCCGGCCCGGGCCGGCTGCTGATCGTCTGGCACCACCTGGTGGTGGACGGCGTCTCCTGGCGGATCCTGCTGCCGGACCTCGCCGCCGCGTGGGAGCAGGTACGGGCCGGTCGGACCCCGGAGCTGCCGACGGTCGTGACGTCGGCCCGGCGGTGGGCGCACGCACTGGTCGACGCGGCGTCCGCCCCCGGGCGGGCGGCCGAACTGCCGGCGTGGCAGTCCATTGTGGATGGTCCGGATCCGGTGCTCGGATCCCGGCCGCTGGACCCCGAGGTGGACCTGACGTCCACGGTGCGGCGGGTGTGGGTGCGGCTGCCGGTCGCGGCGACCGAGACGCTGCTGACGACGGCTCCGGCTGCCTTCCACGGCGGCGTCAACGACGCTCTGCTCGCCGGCCTGGCACTGGCTGTCGCCGCCTGGCGCCGCGGCCGGGGCGTCGACGAGCCGTCGGTGCTGATCCGGTCCGAAGGCCACGGCCGGGAGGAGGACACCGTGCCCGGGGCCGACCTGTCCCGCACGGTCGGCTGGTTCACCAGCATGTTCCCGGTGCGTCTGGACATCGGCGACGCCGACCTCGACGACGCGTTCGCCGGCGGGGCCGCCGCGGGTGCCGTGCTCAAGGCGGTCAAGGAACAGCTGCTGGCGATCCCGGACAAGGGCATCGGCTTCGGCCTGCTCCGGTACCTGAACGATGCGACGGCCGGGTCACTGGCGGCGTACCCGACCGGCCAGATCGCGTTCAACTACCTGGGCCGGTTCTCCGACTCGGACGTCCCCGCGGAGCTGCGCGGGCTGGGCTGGACGCCGTCCGCGGGCACGACCGAGCTGGTCGCGGCGCCGGATGCGGACATGCCCGCGATGTCGACGGTGGAGATCAACGCCGCGGTCACCGACTCCGCGGCCGGCCCGGAGCTGGGCGCCATGTTCGGCGCCCCGGCCGGGGTGCTCTCCCCGGCCGAGCTGCAGGGGCTGGCCGACCTGTGGTGTGCCGCGCTGGACGCGCTGGCCAGGCACGCGGCCGGGCCCGGCGCCGGCGGGTTGACCCCGTCGGATCTGCCGTTGGTTCCGGTCCGGCAGAGCGAGATCGAGGCCTGGGAGCAGCGGTATCCCGGCCTGGTCGACGTGTGGCCGTTGACCGCGTTGCAGTCCGGGCTGCTCTTCGAGTCCATGCTGGCCGACGCCAGCTACGACGCCTACCACGCGCAGGTCGTGTACCACCTGTCCGGCCCGGTCGACCCGGCCCGGATGCGCGCGGCCGGCCAGGCTCTGCTGGACCGGCACGCCAACCTGCGCACCGCGTTCATCAGCGACTCGACCGGCGACCGGGTGCAGCTCGTGCTGACCGGGGTGGAGCTGCCCTGGCAGGAGCTCGACCTGCGCCAGCTGGACGCCGGCGCCCGGGCCCGGGCGGTCGAGCAGTTCCTGGCCGAGGATCTCGGCAACCACTTCGACCAGGCCACCCCGCCGCTGCTGCGGCTGTCGTTGCTGCTGACCGCGCCCGAGCGGGCCGAACTGGTGCTGACCTCGCACCACGCGCTGCTCGACGGCTGGTCGATGGGCATCCTGCTGCAGGACCTGCTGCGCCTCTACGGCTCCGACGGCGACGACTCCGGGTTGCCGCGGGTCCGGAAGTACCGGGACTTCCTGCTCTGGCTGTCCGAACAGGACAGTGCCGGGTCGGCTCGGGCCTGGGCGGACGAGCTGGCCGGGGTGGAGGAGCCGACGCTGATCGCGGGCGACCGGCTGGACCAGGTCGACCAGGTCGACCAGGCGCGGATCGGGCAGCTCGAGGTTCCGCTGCCGGTGGACACCGCCCGGGAGCTGTCCGGCCGCGCCGCCGAACTGGGGATCACCCTGAACACCCTGGTGCAGGGAGCCTGGGCGATCGTGCTGGGCAGCCTGACCGGCCGCCAGGACGTGGTGTTCGGCGCCACCGTGTCGGGTCGTCCGCCCGCCGTGGCGGGGGTGGAATCGATGGTGGGGCTGTTCATCAACACCCTGCCGGTGCGGGTGCGACTGCGCCCCCGCGACACCCTCGGCCAGCTGCTGACCGGCCTGCAGGGCCGGCAGAACCGGCTGATGGACCACCATCACCACGGGCTGACCGACATCTACCGGACCGCCGGGATGAACGTCCTGTTCGACACCGTCACCGTGTTCGAGTCGTTCCCGATCGACCGCGGCGGCCTCAGCGATCCGCACACCGGCGTCGCGATCACCGGCGTGAGCACGGCGAACGGAACCCACTACCCGCTGGGCATCGCCGCCTCGGCCGCGCCGCACCTGCGCATCGTCCTGCACTACCAGCAGGACCTGTTCGACGCCGACGCGGTCGCGGGCATGGCCGCCCGGTTCGCCACCGTGCTGCGCCAGGTGGCGGCGGACCCGGACCTGCCGGTCGGCCGGCTGGCTGTGCTGGACCCGGCGGAACGGGCCCGGCTGCTGGTCGGCCTCAACGACCCGGCCGTGCCGGGGCTCGAGGGCACCATTCCCGAGCTGTTCGAGCGGCAGGTCGCCGCGACGCCGGACGCGGTCGCGGTCTACTTCGAAGCGACGTCGCTGACCTACCGGGAGCTGGACCGCCGGGCCAACCGGTTGGCCGGTGAGCTGACCCGCCGTGGCGTCGGCGCGGAGTCGGTGGTGGCGGTGTCACTGCGGCGCTCACCGGACCTGGTGATCGCGCTGCTGGCCGTGGCGAAGGCCGGTGGGGTGTACCTGCCGGTCGACTCGGCCTACCCGACCGAGCGGATCGCCTACCTGGTCGAGGACTCCGGTGCCGGTCTGGCCATAGTGGACACCACCACGGCCGCGGCGCTGGCCGGCCAGCCCATCCCGTCGCTGCGGATGGATCAGCCGGCCGCCGGTCACCGCGCCGGCGCCATCGACCGGCGCGGTGCCATCGACCACGCCACGGATCTGGACCGTGCCGCGTACGTCATCTACACGTCGGGATCGACCGGCGGGCCGAAGGGCGTGACGGTCACCCATCGCGGTGTGGCCAGCCTGGTCGCCGCGCACGTGGCCAGCCTCGAGGTGACCGCGGACAGCCGGATGCTGCAGCTCGTCTCGCCCAGCTTCGACGTCTCGCTCGGGGAGATGTTCACCGCGCTGCTGTCCGGGGCCAGCGTGGTGCTGGCCGACAAGGAGCAGCTGGCTCCGGGGCTGCCGCTGGCCAGGACCATTGACGCGCACCGGGTGACGCACGTGATGATGCCGCCCGCGCTGCTCGCCCCGATGCCGGCCGACGCACTGTCCACAGTGGCCTGCCTGGTGGTCGGTGGTGAGGCGACGTCCCGGGAGCTGGTGGCCAGGTGGTCGACCGGCCGGCGGATGCTGAACGCGTACGGGCCGACGGAGACCACCGTGGCGGTCACCTTGAGCGCGCCACTCACCGCCGGCACCGGCGTGTACCCGATCGGGCGGCCCATCCCGAACACCCAGGTGTACGTGCTGGACGGGGCGTTGCAGCCGGTGCCGGTCGGCGTGGCCGGTGAGCTGTACATCGCCGGCTCGGGGGTGGCGCGCGGGTACGTCGGGCGGCCGGACCTGACGGCGGAGCACTTCGTGGCCTGCCCGTTCGGCGAGCCGGGCGCCCGGATGTACCGGACCGGCGACCAGGTGGCCTGGACCGCGGACCGCCAACTCGTGTTCCACGGCCGGGTGGACGACCAGGTCAAGATCCGCGGGTTCCGGATCGCGCTCGGCGAGATCGAGGCGGCACTGCTGGCCCACCCCGGCGTCGACCGGGCCGTGGTGGTGGTGGACGACAAGCCGGGCGATCGGCGGCTGGCCGGGTACGTGGTGGCCGCCGCCGGTCCGCCCGCCGCCGGCCCGTCCGCGGGTGCTCCGGCCGCGGAGCTGATCGCCGAGCTGCGTGGCTACCTGCGCGGGCAACTGCCGGAGCACCTGGTGCCGGCGGCGCTGACGCTCATCGGCGAGGTGCCGATGACGACGAGCGGCAAGGTGGACCGGCGGGCGCTGCCGGCGCCGGACTACGCGGCCGCGTCGACCGGCCGGCCGCCGCGGACCACCCGGGAGGAGATCCTCTGCGGGCTGTTCGCCGAGGTGCTCGGGCTGGCCCGGGTGGGCATCGACGACAGCTTCTTCGCCCTCGGCGGGCATTCCCTGCTGGCCATCCGGCTCATCACCCGGATCCGTACCGTGCTCGGCGTCGACCTGCCGATCCGGCTGGTGTTCCAGGCCCCCACCGTCGCCGAGCTGGCCACCCACCTGGACTCGGCCGGCGGATCAGCTCAGGGCACCGACCCGTTCGCGGCGGTGCTGCCGATCCGGACCGACGGCGACAGCGAGCCGCTCTGGTTCATCCATTCGGGCGGCGGGCTGTGCTGGCCCTACCTGGGGTTCGCCAGCCAGCTCCCGGCCGGCCGGCCGATCTACGGGATACAGGCGAAGGGCTTCGACGGGGTGACCCGGCTGCCGGAGTCGATCACCGAGATCGTGGCCGACTACGCGGCCGAGATCCTGGCCGTCCAGCCGGCCGGCCCGTTCCACCTGATCGGCTTCTCCATCGGCGGCACGCTCGCCCACGCGGTCGCCGCCGAACTGCAGCGGCACGGCCACCAGGTGGCGCTGCTCGCCGTCCTGGACAGTGTGCCCAGCAGCCAGCTGGCCAGCGGCCCGCCGCCGACCGCGGCCGACTTCCGGGAGTACTTCCGCCAGCACCTCACCAGCCTGGCCGGTGCGGACGACTTCGACTCGTTCGTGGCGAACGCGGTCTCGGTCGTCCTCAACCAGACGACGCTGATGTCCGGGTTCGCCCAGCCGACCTTCCGCGGCGACGCCCTGCTGTTCCGGGCGGTGCCCAACCCGGCCGGGTCGATCGCCGACCTCTGGCGGCCGTACGTCCGCGGCGCGGTACACCAGTACGACATTGCGAGTACGCACGCCGACCTGTACCTGCCCCGGCCGGCCGGCGAGATCTGCCAGATCATCAGCCGGGCCCTCCAGGCAGCCGAACCGAGCCGTGTGACGACGTGATCAACGACAGATGGAGTTCGCCAGTGAGTACCAACCCATTCGAGGACGAGAGCGGCCGCTTCTTCATCGTGGTGAACGCCGAGGACCAGCATTCGCTGTGGCCGGAGTTCGCCGCGATCCCGGCCGGCTGGCAGGTCGCGTTCGGCGTGAGCGGTCGGCCGGAGTGCCTGAAGTACGTCGAGGAGAACTGGACCGACCTGCGGCCGAAGAGCCTGCGCGTGGCCATGGCCCTGGACGCGGCGACCGCCGCGGCCACCGCCACGGCCGCCTAGTAGTAGAAGGAGAGTTCCTGTGCCTACCGTCGTTGACCGGTGGAACATCCACCCGGGCCACCTGTGGCTGCGGGGGATCCGGCCGGAGCAGCCGGTTGAGTTCGACCAGAACATGGGGCTGTGGAACGTCTACGGCTACCCGCAAGTATTCAACGTCATCAACGACCCGAAGACCTTCTCGTCCAAGACGGCGTACCTGGCCGCGGTCACGATCGACGAGTCGTTCAACGACGGCGACTTCGCCCAGATGGACCCGCCGCGGCAGACCGCGTACCGCAAGCTGGTCAGCGGCGCGTTCACGCCGAAGATCGTCGCCGGCCTCGAACCGAGGATCCGCGAGGTCACCGACGAACTACTCGACGCGATGGCCCACAAGGACCAGATCGATCTGGTGGAGGATCTCGCCTACCCGCTGCCGGTCATCGTCATCGCCGAACTGTTGGGGATTCCGGGCAGCGACCTCGAGCTGTTCAAGAAGCAGGCCTTCAATATCATCGAACAGCTGAACGGGGTCGCGTTTCTCAGCGAGGAGGAGGGCGCCCAGCAGCAGATCGACGCCGCGGTCGACCAGTTCCGGCCGATGCTGGACTACATGCGCGGGCAGGTCGTCGAGCGCCGCCAGCACCCACGCGAGGACCTGCTGAGCCACCTCGTCCTGGCCGAGCTCGACGGTCAGCGGCTGACCGACAACGAGGTGGTGAACATCGCGAACATCATGCTGGTGGCCGGCCACATCACCACCACCATGCTGATCGGCAACGCGGTGGCCTGCCTGGATTCCAGCCCGGACGAGTTCGCCCGGGTGCGTAAGGACCGGTCGCTGGTGCCGACCGCGCTGGAGGAGACGCTGCGCACGCTGACCCCGTCCGCGGCGCTGTCCCGGCGGACCACCACCGACGTGGACATCGCCGGCGTCCGGATCCCGGCCGAGACGTTGATCCTGGTCTGGCCGGCGGCGGCGAACCGGGACCCGGCGAAGTTCACCGACCCCGAGGTATTCGACCCGGCCCGCAGCCCGAACCCGCATCTCGGGTTCGGCCACGGCGTCCACTTCTGCATCGGCTCGCAGCTGGCCAAGATGGAAGGCTCGATCGCGTTGAACAGCCTGCTGGACCGTTTCCCCGAACTGCACACCGACCCGGCCAACCCGCCCACGTTCTTCCCGTCGCCGGACCTGATCGGCGTCCGCTCGCTCCCGCTGGGCACCGGGCAGTGACCACACTCGACGCGCGGGCCTACGCGACCGCGGAGCGGCTGCTGCGGCACAACCGCGCGGAACTCGTCACCGGCGGCAAGGTCACGCCGCGCTGGATCGGGGCCGGGGACCGCTTCTGGTACACCGTGACCGGTGCGGCCGGAAAGCGGTTCATGCGCGCCGATCCGAAGGCGGGCCGGGTCGGCGCCGCGTTCGACCACGACCGGCTCGCGGCCGCGCTGGCGGCGGCGTTGGGGCAGCCCGTGGACGCCGGCGCGCTACCGTTCCCGGCCATCGAGCCGAGCACCGGGGCGGTCGAGTTCGACGCGTTCGGAACCCACTGGCGCTGCCTGCTGGACAGCTACGTATGCGCGGCGGCCGAGGGTGACCCGCCCGGCAACCCGCTCGAGATCGCCGCGCCGGACCGCAAAGTCGCCGTGTACCGGGCCGGGCACGACCTCCGCGCCCGCACCCTGGACGGCGCCCGGGACTGGGCGCTGACCTCCGACGGCACCGAGGACCTGGACTACGGCGCCAACCCCGACTACCTCATGTACTCCACCCTGCTGGCGAAGATCGGGATCCCGCACCTGCCGCCGGCCGCGGCCTGGTCGCCCGACTCGACCCGGGTGCTGACCCACCGGACCGACCAGCGCGGCGTCCGGCAGCGACACCTGGTGCGCAGCGCGCCGGCCGACGGCGGCGGACCTGGACTGCTGACCCAGCGTTCCCCGCTGCCCGGCGACGACCGGATGCCGCTCGCCGAGTACGTCGTGCTCGACGTCACGACCGGCTCGGTGGTGCCCGCGCTGGCCGAGCCGGTGCCGATGTCGATGATGTCGCCGATCTTCCAGCGGTGGGCGTGGTGGGCCCCGGACAGCTCGGCGGTGTACTACCTGAGCTGGACCCGGGACGCGCGCACGCTGCGCCTGAACCGGCTCGACCCGGGCACCGGCGCGGTGCGCACGGTGCTGACCGAGACCGGTGCGACCCGGGTGGAACCGGCGCAGCAGCAGTTGCAGCCGCCCATGGTCAAGCTCCTCTCCGGCGGCGACGAGCTGCTCTGGTACTCGCAGCGGGACGGCTGGGGCCATCTCTACCTGTACCGGACGCAGACCCCCGGGACCGCCGAGCTGCGCGCGCAGCTGACCTCCGGGCCGTGGTCGGTGCAGGAGATCCTGCATGTCGACGAGCAGCGGCGGGTGGTCTACTTCGTCGCCGCCGGGCTGGTCGAGGCGGACCCGTACCGCCGGTCGGTGTGCCGGGTCGGGCTGGACGGCTCCGGTTTCGCCCGGATCACCGACGACGACCTGGACCACGTCGTCACCGTGCCGGCGAACGCGGAGTACTTCATCGACTCGGCCTCCACCACCGCCACCCCGCCGGTGACCACCGCGCGCGGCTGGGACGGGCGGGTGCTGGTCGAGTTGGCGCGCGCGGACATCGCCGGGCTGGAGGCGACCGGCTGGAGCCGGCCCGAGCGGTTCCGCACGACCGCGGCCGACGGACAGACCGCCATCTACGGCCTGCTGTACCGGCCGCACGGATTCGATCCCGCCGGGCGCTACCCGGTCATCGACACCCCGTACGGCCTGCCGACGGCGAACCGGGTGAGCCCGTCGTTCGACCCCGGCTACTACGGGTACGACGCCGAGGCACTAGCCGCGCTGGGATTCGTGGTGATCGCGGTGGACGGGCGCGGCTCGCCGGGGCGGAGCAAGGCGTTCCACGACGCCTCGTACGGCCACCTGGCGGACGCCGGCGGCCTGGCCGACCACGTGTCAGCGCTGCGCGAACTGGCCGCGACCCGGCCCTGGATGGACCTCGACCGGGTCGGCGTCACCGGCATGTCCGGAGGCGGGTTCGCCGCCGTCCGGGCGATGCTGGACTTCCCGGACGTATTCACGGTCGGCGTCGCGGAATCCGGAATGCATGACTTCCGGTACGTCGACCTGGGGCTGGCCGAGGCGTACAACGGCCCGTTCGACGAAGCGACCTACGCCGCGGCGGCCAATGTGGACCGCGCCGACCGGCTGGTGGGAAAGCTGCTGCTGGTGCACGGCGGCCTGGACGACCGGGTCTCGCCGCACCTGACGCTGCGGCTGGCCGAGCGGCTGATCGCCGCCGACAAGGACTTCGACCTGCTCATCGTCCCGGATGCCGATCACATCTACTTCGGCTACGAGCACTACGTCAACCGGCGCCGGTGGGACTTCCTGGTCCGGCATCTCCTGGGTGTCGAGCCACCGGCGGGATACCGGCTCACCCCCGTCCCGATCGACATGGCCGCCCTCGCCGAACTGTTCGGGTAACCGACCGCCGCACGCGAAACGTCCGGCTGGGGAATTCCCCAGCCGGACGTTTGTCTGCTCCGGTCAACTGGTCCGGACCGGCACCGACCGCACCCCGGTGAAGTCGGGTGAGCCGAAGAAGACCGGCGGGTTGTCCGGGTCCATCCGCAGGTCCGGGAAACGGTCCATGAGGATGTTGAACACGATGCGGGTCTCCACCCGAGCCATCTGGGCGCCGACGCAGTAGTGCGCGCCGCGGCCGAACCCGAGGTGCGGGTTGGGGTGCCGGGACGCGTCGAACGTGTTCGGGTCGGCGAACTGGCGCGGATCCCGGTTGGCGGTCCCGAACCACAACATGACCAACTGGTCCTTCGGGATCTTCGTCCCGGCGACCTCCACGTCGACGCTGGTCGCCCGGTAGGACGCGTTGCCCGGGGTGAGGAACCGCATCGACTCCTCGAGCAGGGTCGGCACCATCGACCGGTCCGCCCGCACCCGCGCCGCCTGGTCGGGGAAGGACTCCAGGCACAGCGTCGTGTTGCCGATCAGGATCGGGCTGGTGAGGTGGCCGGCGCCGAGCACGCTGATCGCGAAGTTGATGACCTCGTCCCGGGACATCGACGTGCCGTCGAGCTTCCGGAACTGGACCATCAGGCTCAGCAGGTCCTCCCGCGGGTGCTGCTGCCGCGCGTCGATGTGCTCGCCGAGGAAGTCCCGCAGCGGGCGCAGCGGCGCCACCAGGTCCTCGAAGTAGCCCGCGCCCGCGCCCTGGTCGACCGTCGTCATCTGGGCTTCGTTGTCCATCGTCTGGTCCACCAGGTTGAACATCGCGCGGTCGTCGACCGGGGTGCCCAGCAGCTCGCTGAACAGGATCCCGGACAGCTCGCCGACGAAGTCGCCGAGCAGGTCGAACCGGTCCCGCCCGGCCAGCCCGTCGAGCAGCACGTTGGCGAGCTTGAAGATCCGCGATTCGAGGTCGTCCATGGCCTTCGGGCTGAACGCCCGGGCGACCTGCTTGCGCATGTGCGCGTGCTCCGGCCCGGTCATCTGGGCCAGGTCGCCCTGGAAGTACTTCGCGGTCTCCTCGTCGACCTCGAACAGCCGCCCCGAGTCGGTCGAGAACGCCGCGGAGTCATTGAGGATCTCGGCCACCTCGGGATATCCGTAGACGTTCCACAGACCAAGGTCCGGATCGAACTCGATATGCTCGTCCCGTTGCTCGCCACGCAACCAGAATTTGTCCGGACTGAAGCCCCAGCGATCAGCGAACTCGGTCATCGGTATCCTTTGCGGGTAGGTACTTCGGCCACCTCGCGGCGTCCTGCGACAAGCCCGGCAGTGCGGTGCCGGCGGGGTGTTGATTCGAGGTGGCGAGAAATTGGTTCGCCTTTACGACCAGCCTACCCAGCGGACCTGAATGGCGCCAGGTCCGCCGGCTATAGTGCCGGGACGGCCAGGCCGGACCCGGTGGCCGGCCGGCGCACCGTCCGGTTGGCAGGACAGCGCCCGGCGTTACCCGGCGGCGCACCTCTTGAAACCTCCACCCGGCTGCTCTAGATTGGCCTCAAGGGTGTTAATTCGTAATACTGAACACATGTCTCCCGGGTCACCGATCGAGATCTCGACACAGCCGCGACCGTGCGGGGCCAGCAGTTCCGACCAGATCCCCCTGGTTACCGAAAATGACCCGTCGAAGATGCGGCTGGTCCTGTCACAGCGACGCTAAGCGGGAGAATTGTCTATGGGTACTCGCGCACACGAGGAATACGATGTGGTTGGCATCGGGTTCGGCCCGTCCAACCTGTCGCTCGCCATCGCCCTGGAGGAACACTGGGCCAACGTTCCGGCCCATCCGATCACCGCCGCGTTCTTCGAACGGCAGCCCTCGTTCGGCTGGCACCGCAACATGCTGCTGCCGGCCACGACCATGCAGATATCCTTCCTGAAGGACCTGGCCACCTTCCGCAACCCGGTGTCGCGGTTCAGCTTCGTCTCGTACCTGCACGAGGCGGGCCGGCTGGCGCAATTCGTCAACAACCAGGCGTTCTACCCGACCCGTGAGGAGTTCCACCAGTACCTGGAATGGGTGGAATCGAGCCTCGCCAACCGGGCCGCGTACTACGGCTCGGACGTCGCCGGGCTGCGGCTGCCGCCGGGCTGCAGCGCCGAGTCGGCCGAGCATCTGCAGCTCGAGGTCCGGGACAGCCTCGGGGCCGGCACCAGAGTGATCAACGCCCGCAACGTGGTCATCTCGACCGGGCTGGTACCGCGGATGCCGGACGGCGTGCGCTGCGACGAGCGGGTCTGGCACAGCTCGGAGTTCCTGGAGAAGTACCGCCGGGTGAATCCCCATGAGCTGAAGCGGGTGGCGGTGGTCGGGGCCGGCCAGAGTGCGGCCGAAATCACCAGGTTCCTGTATGACATGCTCCCGGACACCCGCGTCTCCGCGATCATCCCGTCCTACGGATACTCGGTCGCGGACGACACGCCGTTCGCGAATCAGGTGTTCGATCCGAGCGCGGTCGACCACTACTTCTTCGGGACCGACGGGACCCGGGAAGCATTCTGGCGCTACCACAAGAACACGAACTACTCGGTCGTCGACAACGAGGTCATCCGGGACCTGTACCGGCGCTCGTACGACGACAGCATCCGCAACACCCGGCGCCTGGAGTTCCTCAACCTGACCAGGGTCAGCGAGGTCAGGCGGGCCGGTACCGAGACCCGGGTCTCGCTGTACTCGCTGCTCGACCGGGAATCCCAGGAATTGTCCGTCGACGCGCTGATCTTCGCCACCGGCTACGACGGGATGGAGCCGACCAGCATGCTCGGCGACGTCGGCCGCTACTGCCTGCGGGACGATGCCGGAAACCTCCGGGTGGAACGCGACTACCGGCTCACCACCACGGCCGGCCTGCGGTGCGGTATCTACCTGCAGGGCGGCACCGAACGCACCCACGGACTGGCCGCATCCCTGCTGTCGAACATCGCCGTCCGCAGCGGTGAGATCGCCGATTCCATCGTCCACCGGCGCGCCGAGTGGGAGCACGGAGCCAGCGAGTCCCTCGTGCTGGCCGGCCGGGCCGGCTGACCGGCACCGCACCAAGGCCGCCGCGAAAGGGCCCGTCAGCCACGCTGACGGGCCCTTCGCGTACCGCGCTGCCGGCTATTCCGTGGTCATCCGGCGCAGGCCCGGCCGGCTGTCGGCGGCCGCGACCTGGACCCGGCCGGAAAGCTCGGCGATCGTCGGATACTGGAAGATCGTCCGGATCGATGCCTCGACCCCGAGCGTCCGGCGCATGCGGCCGATGATGCGGGTGGCCTTCAGCGAGTTGCAGCCGAGTACGAAGAAATTGTCGTCGATGCCGACCTGCTCGACGCCGAGGATCTCGGCGAACAGCCCGCAGAGCGCCGCTTCCTGTGCCGTGCGCCCGCCGCGGTACCCGCCGTCGACGGGGGTCGCCGCGGCCGGCCGGACGACCGGCTCCCGCCGTACCCCGCCGCCGAGCCGGTCGTGCTCGCCGGCCAGCGACACGTCCACCGTGCTGATCCGCCGGCCGGCGTCGGCGGCCAGCTGGCGGACGACCGAGCGGAACCGGGTGCCGACATCCTCGGCCGCGGCCCGGTCGAACAGGCTCCGGTCGTACTGCAGGGTCAGCCGCTCGGCCGCGACGATCAACGTCAGCGGGTAGTTCCCGCTGCCGATCGAGTCGATGCCGGTGACCTCGATCCCGGCCGCCGCGGCCGCCGCGGCCTCGGCGGCAGGGTCGGCCGGGTTGGACTGGAACACCACCAGCGTGTCGAACAGCGCGGCCAGGCCGGCGGCCTGGTGGATCTCGGTCAGGCTGTGGTGCTGGTGGCTGAGCAGCCCGGTCTGCCGGCTCTGCAGGCCGGTCAGCAGTTCGGCGACCGTATCGCCAGGTGCGCACCGGGCCCGGACCGGCAGGGTGTTGATGAGCAGCCCGACCATCGACTCCACCCCGGCCAGCCCGCCGGACCGGCCGGACACGGTGGCGCCGAACACCACGTCCTCGCGGCCGGTCAACGCGGCGAGCAGCACCGCCCAGGCGCCCTGCACCAGCGTGTTCGCCGTGACGCCGACCGCGGCGCAGCAGCTGGCCAGCTGCTTCGACTCGTCCGGCGACAGCGTCAGCGCGACCTCGCCGATGTCGGCGGTCGGCGTCCGGGCCGTGCCGGCCGGGGCCAGAGTGGTCGGCCCGTCGACACCGGCCAGCTCGTCGGCCCAGGCCCGGGCGCTCTGCTCCCGGTCCTGCCGCGACAGCCAGGCCAGGTAGTCCCGGAAGCCGCGGACCGGCTCGAGCCCGGCGGCCCCACCGGCGGCCCCGCCGGCGACCTTGCCGGCGGCCGCACCGGCGGCCCGGCCGGCGGCCGTGCCGGCGGCCCCACCTGCGGCATAGAGCCGGAGCAGGTCATGCGCCAGCATCTGCTCCGACCAGCCGTCGATGAGCGCGTGGTGCGTGCTGAGGACCAGCTCGGCACGGTCGGAGCTCAACCTGACCAGCGCCATCCGCAGCAGCGGCGGGGTGGTCAGGTCGAAGCGGGCGGCCCGGTCCACGGCGAGGAACCGGGCGAACGCCGCGTCCCGCCCGCCGCCGGCCAGGTCCCGCAGGTCGAGCTCCTGCCACGGGAGCTCGACGCCGTCCACCACCAGCTGCACCAGGTTGTCGGCGGCGTCCGGAACGAAGGCCGCGCGCAGGTTGGCGTACCGCTCGAGCAGGGCCTGGCCCACCGCCCGCAGCCGGGCCGGGTCGACCCGGCCGGACAGGTGGTACACCGTCTGCAGGTGGTACGGGTCCGGGCCGGTGTCCGTCAGCATCGATTCGAACAGCATCCCGGACTGCATCGGGGTCAGCGGCCAGACGTCCGCGAGCCGCGGGTAACGCACGGTCCAGGCCTCGAGGTCGTCCGGACCGACCGTGACCAGCGGCGCGGACGGATCCGCGCCGGCGACCGCCGGCGGGCCGGTACCGGTCGCGGCGAGGGCGAGCCGGGCGACCGTCCGGGACTCGAGCAGCTGCCGCGGGGTGATCTCGATGCCCCGGGCCCGGGCCCGGGTGACCACCTGGATGGAGCGGATGCTGTCGCCGCCCATCGCGATGAAGTCGTCGTCCACGCCGACCAGGGTCAGGCCCAGGACCTCCGCGTAGGCGTCGGCCAGGGTCTTCTCCGCGGCCGACCGCGGCGCCCGGTACTCGGCGCCGGCGACGTCCGGCTCGGGCAGCCCGGTCCGATCCAGCTTGCCGTTCGGCGTCAGCGGCAGCCGCTGCAGCGTCACGAACGCGCTGGGGACCATGTACGCCGGCAGCCGGCCCGCCGCCAGCGCGCGCAGTTCGTCGGTGCCGGGAACGGCCGCGGCGTCGGTGGGTACCAGGTAGGCGATCAGCCGGCCCGCCCGGGCGATCACCACGGTCTGCCGTACCGCCGGGTGCGAGCCGAGAACCGCCTCGACCTCGCCGAGCTCCACCCGCAAACCGTTGATCTTGACCTGGAAGTCCATCCGGCCGAGCAGCTCGATCAGGCCGTCCGGGCCGAACCGGGCCAGGTCCCCGGTGCGGTAGAGGCGTTCGCCGGCCACCTCGCCGTGGGACCACTCGATGAACCGTTCGGCGGTCAGCTCGGGCCGGTCCAGGTAGCCGCGGGCGAGCCCGGCGCCGGCCAGGTACAGCTCGCCCGGGACTCCGGGCGGTACCGGCTGGCGGGCACCGTCGAGGATGTAGGTGCGCTGGTTGGCCAGCGGGCGGCCGTACGGGATGCTCGTCCAGGCCGGATCGGTCGCCGCCACCTCGTAGCCGGTCGAGTGGATGGAGGCCTCGGTGGCACCGCCGAGCGCGACGAAACGCAGCCCGGGGGCGGCGGCGCGGACCCGGTCGGGAAGCGTCACCGGCACCCAGTCACCGCCGAGCATCGCCAGCCGCAGCATCGGGAACAGCTGCCCGCCGGTCTGCTCCAGGTGGTCGACCAGCAGCCCGAGCAGGGCTGGCGCGGAGTTCCAGATCGTGATGTCCGCGCCGGCGATCAGCTCGGCCCAGTGCGCCGGGTCCCTGGACCGGCCCGGGTCCGGGACCACCACGGTGCCGCCGGCAGCGGTGATGCCGAGGAACTCGTAGACCGACATGTCGAAGCTCGGCGAGGACAGGGCCAGCACCGAATCCCCCGGGCCCACCTGGAAGCGGGCGTTGAGGTCGGCGAGGTTGTTGGTCACCCCGCCGTGCCGCAGCGCGATCGGCTTGGGCGCACCGGTGGACCCGGAGGTGTGGATGACGTAGCAGAGGCTCTCGGCGCCGGCGCCGCCGCTCGGGTTGTACTGCGGTCGGGCCGACAGCGCGCCGGTGTCCCGGTCGAGCAGCACCAGCGGGGTGCCCGCGGTGGGCAGGTTCGCGGTCAGCTCGGTGCGGCTGATCATCACGGCGCACGACGTGCCCTCGACCATGGCCGCGATCCGCTGGGCCGGGTAGTCCGGGTCGAGCGGCACGTAGGCGCCGCCGGCCTTCAGGATGCCGAGCATCGAGACCAGCAGGCCGGCCGAGCGGTCGAGGCACAGGCCGACCCGCACGTCCGGGCCGACCCCCAGCGCACGCAGGTGGTGGCCCAGCCGGTTGGCCGCGATGTTGATCTGCCCGTACGTCCACCGCTCGGCGCCCTGCACGACCGCGACGGCACCGGGCGACCTGGCCGCCCGTTCTTCGAAGGCCTGGTGCAGGCAGCCGTTGCCGGGCAGCTCGCGCCCGGTCCGGTTCCACTCCACCAGGACGCGCCGCCGCTCCGGGTCGGTCAGCAGCCGCAACTGCGCCACCGGACGGTCCGGGAACCGGGCCCCGTCCTCGACCAGCGTCCGGTAGTGGTCGAGCAACCGGGCGACCGTGGTCGGGTCGAAGAGCCCGGTGTCGTAGTGGAGTTCCAGCGCTGTACCGGCCCGTACCACCAACTGGAGCTCGAAGAGATCCCCGCCGGCAGGGTCGCCGGGGGCGGCGAAGCGGACGCCGACCGGGCCGGACCCGGCCGCCGGGAGGCTGTCGGCCACCGGGAGGCTGTCGGCCGCCGGAAGGCCGCCCGAGGCCGGAAGGCCGCCCGAGGCCGGAAGGCCGCCCGAGGCCGGAAGGCCGCCCGAGGCCGGAAGGCTGTCGGCCGCCGGGCGACCCCCGGCCGCCGGGAGGCTGCCCGGGGCCGGGAGGCCGTCGGACGCCGGGAGGCCGCCGGCCGCGCTGCTGTCCGCCAGGTCCCGCAGCGTCGACGCGGCGCTGACCGGGAGGCACAGCTGCCCGGTCCGGCCGGTGCCGGCCGCCCGGTGCAGGCTGATCCGGTCCTGGCCGGTGTAGCGGTACAGCAGCGCCGCCAGGCCGGCGAGCAGCACGTCTTCGCGGGCGGCCCCGACCGCCGTCGTATCGACGTCGAGGTCGGCCCGCTGCACCGCCGAGCAGCGCGCCGGCACTCCCGGCCGGCGCGGCCGGTCGGTCGGCACCCGCACCGGCGGCCATTCCAGCGGCCCGGCGCCCGGGCCCACGACGGGGCCCACCGCAGGGCCCACGACGGGGCCTACGGCAGGGCTCACGACGGGGCCTACGACGGGACTCACAGCAGGGCTCACGACGGGGCCCACGGCGGGGCTCACCGGACCGCTTGCATCGAGAAGTCGCGGCTGCTGTCGTAGCTGTCGATCGGCAGCGGGTGCCCGACGCACAGCTTCTGGACGTCCGCCCGGACCTGGCCGGCCAGCACGAAGTCGATCCGGTACTCGGTGTCGCTCAGCGCGGTGGTGGCCCCGAGCGCCGTGTCCAGCAGGCGCGCGCACTCCCGCATCTCGCCCGGGCCCATGCCGCGCTGCGCGAGGATGTTGGTTCCCAGCCGGAGACCGCTGGTGACCAGCGGCGGCTTGGTGTCGCCGGGGATGCGGTTGCGGTTCGCGAGGATCCCGCAGCCCTCCAGCGCGCGCTCGGCCACCACCCCGGTCAGCCCGCGGTCGCTGAGGTCGAGCACCACCATGTGGTTGTCGGTGCCACCGGTCAGCAGCCGGTAGCCGAGCGCGGACAGCTCGGTGGCGAGCACCCGGGCGTCCTCGACGATCAGCCGCGTCGTCCGGGCGAACTCCGGGCGGGCCGCGAGCGCGAAGGCGCGCGCCTTCGCGGCGATCGTCGCCGGGCTCGGTGTGCCCTGGAACTGCGGGAAGATCGCCCGCTGCATGAGCCGGGCCAGCGTGGTGCGCCCGTCCGGGCCGACGGACTGGTGCTCCGTGCCGATCAGGATCAGACCGCCGCGCGGGCCACCCAGCTGCTTGTACGTGCTCGTCGTCGTGATGTGGGCCAGGTCGATCGGGCTCGGGTGCTGTCCGGTGGCCACCAGTCCGGCGATGTGCGAGATGTCCGCGATCAGGTATGCCCCGACCGAGTCGGCGATGGCCCGGAACCGGGCGAAGTCGACCGTGCGCGGGTAGGCGCTGGCCCCGGCGATCAGCACCTTGGGCCGCTGCTCGCGGGCCAGCTCCGCGACCTGGCCGTAGTCGATGCGACCGGAGTGGTCCACGCCGTAGTGCACCGCGTGGTAGTGGCGTCCGGTCACCGAGGCCGGTGATCCGTGGGTGAGGTGGCCACCGGCGTCGAGGTCGAGGGCGAGCAGCGTGCCGCCCGGCGCGAGCAGCGCGGCGAGGACGGCGAGATTGGCCGAGGAACACGAGTGCGGCTGCACATTCGCGTACCGCGCTCCGAAGAGCTGCTTGGCCCGCTCCACCGCCAGGTTCTCGACCTGGTCGAACTGCGCGGTGCCGGGATGGAAACGCGCCCCCGGATATCCCTCGGCCGTCACATTCGACAGCGCCGCTCCCCCGGCGGCCAGGACCGACGGATCCGCGATGCTCGCCGACGCGATCATCGCCAGGGTCGTGCTCTGGTACCCCACCTCGGCTTCCAGCAGCACGGCCAGCTCGGGGTCGGTGCGATGCAGCGAGTCCATGCCGATCCGCAGCAGTTCCGCCTGCTCGCTGACCGCCACCGGGGGCGCCGCCGGAAGGCTCGCTCCGGGCCCCGCCGGACTGGCATCCGTATGTGCTGTCGCCACCGCGGCGGTGTTCACTTGACCGGCCATCTCCTGCACCTCATCTATCGCTTTGATACAGCCCGCTGAATCGGCAAATATGCGCGGTCAGCCGGCTGATAGCCGGCCGCGGCCCGGCGATTTCGGCCGGGCCGCTGGTGCCCGCGGCACTGTTGACGGTGAAAAGGAATGGCCCCAGGAATCGTGGGGGGTACGGTTCCTGGGGCCCGCTAGGGGGTAACCGGTGGTCGTGCACCGGGCCGTCGCTCCTGCGTCGACGGCTTTCTATCGGCGCAGTTCCAGGGTGCAGCACTTCACGCTGCCACCGGCCTTGAGCAGCTCGACCAGGTCGACGCCGATCGGCTCGAATCCGCGTTCCTTGAGCTGCCCGGCCAGCCGGCCGGCGGCTTCCGGCAGGACGACGTGCGCGCCATCGGAGAACGCGTTCAGGCCGAAGACCTCCGCGTCGGCCTCCGCTGCCAGCAACGCACCGGGGAAACGGGCGGCGAGCACTTCCTGGCTCGCCGGGTGAAAGGCCTGCGGGTAGTACATCACTTCGCCGTGATCGAGCACGGCGAGCGCCGTGTCGAGGTGATAGAAGCGCGGGTCGACCAGGGTCAGGCTGACCACCGGCCGGTCGAAGAACTCCGCCAGCTCAGCGTGCGCCGCCGGCACCGTGCGGAACCCGGTGCCGGCCAGGATCTCGGTGCCGGTGAACAGGATGTCGCCTTCGCCCTCATTGTCGTGCCGGGCCATGCTGACGTCCGGCCAGCCGCGCTGCTGGAACCACTCCAGGTAGGCCTCGGACTCCTCGCGCCGCTGGGCGTGCCGGAACTTGGCGACCAGCGCCTTCCCGTCGATGACGGTCGCGCCGTTGGCGGCGAACACCATGTCGGGCAGGCCGGGGCGGGCCGCGACCAGCTCGACGTGATGCCCCAGCTCGACGAACAGGTCATGCAGGTACTTCCACTGGCCCAGGCCGGTGTCCACGTAGGTCGGTTTACTCGGGTCCATCCATGGATTGATCGAGTAGCAGACATCGAAATACGTCGGCTTGCACATCAGGACGTGCCGGGGTCGCGCCGTTCTGGCGGACGTCGAGCGGCGGTCAGCTGTTTGTGGCAGCACTCGGTTTCCCTTGGGTCGCAAATCTCGGCCAGTTGGCGAACCGCCGGTGGCGATTCGAGCACGTCGGGCAGGCACGGCGACGCGGTCTGCAATGGGCTGGATGAATGCCCGAGTTCAATTTAGCACGCACCGCCGCAGTGAGATCAGTACACCGCATTTCCGGTGCCGCCGGCGCCAATCAGGCGTCCTGTCGGCGGGACACGGGGCGCCCGGTCCGGGCCTGGCCGGAGCCGTCCGCCGGGAAACCATCAGTGCTGCGGCGTGGCTACCGCACGGGCGGTCAGATAATCGGCGACAGCGGCAATTGTGGCGGCCCGGAACAGCACCCGAATAGGCAGATCCACGCCGAGTTCAGCGCGGATCCGGCGGACCAGGCGGATGGCCTGCAATGAGCCGGCGCCGAGCTCGAAAAAATCGTCGTCGAGCTCGATCCGGTCGCGCTTGAGCACCTCGGCGAACAGGCCGGCCAGGCGGTGTTCCCGGTCGGTGCGGGGCGCCGGGCGGGCGCTGGCGGCGGGCTGGGCGCTGGTGGCGCGCCGGGGCTCGGGCAGCCTGGCCAGATCGAGCTTCCCGTTCGCGCCCAACGGAAGCCGCTCCAGCACGACGAACGTCGCCGGGATCATGAACGCCGGGAGCCGGTCGGCCACGAACCGCCGCAGCTTGCGCACGTCGAGGTCGGCCGCCGGGCCGCCGCCGGCACCGTGGTCGGAGTCGGCGCCGTGGTCGGAGTCGGCCACCGGGCCGGCGCCGGCACCGTGGTCGGAGTCTGCACCGGGGGCCGGGTCGACGCCGGGGGCCGGGTCTGCACCGGGGGCCGGGTCGGAACCGGGGGCCGGGTCGGCGCCGGGGTTGGCGGGCACGATGTAGGCGACGAGCCGGTGGCCGCCGGAACCCGGGCTGGGCCGCAGCATCGTCACCGCGTGCGCGATGCCTGGATGGGTGACCAGGGCCGCCTCGATCTCGGCCGGCTCGATCCGGAACCCGCGCAGCTTCAGCTGGGTGTCGCCGCGCCCGAGGTGTTCCAGTTGCCCGTCCGGGTTCCAGCGGGCCAGATCGCCGGTGCGGTACATCCGCTGCCCGGGCGGGCCGAACGGATCGGCTACGAACCGTTCGGCGGTCAACCCCGGCCGGGCGTGGTAGCCCCGGCCCACCGCGCCCGCGACGTACAGCTCCCCCACCACGCCCGGCGGAACCGGAGCCAGCCCGGGGCCCAGCACGTAGGTGCGCATGTTGCCCAGCGGGGTCCCGATCGGCACCCCGCCCGCCCCGTCCCAGCCGGCCGGGACCGTGAACGTGGTGGCGTAGAAGCTTTCCGTCTGCCCGTAGGCGTTGACCACGGTCGCCGCCGGCATCGCCTGCCGCACCCGCTGGACCAGGCCGGCCGGCAGGCTCTCGCCGGCGAACACGACCGTGTCCACGTCGATGCGACCCGCGGTCTGGTCGAGCACCTCGGCGAACAGCGACGGGACCGTGTGCAGCACGGTGCCGGTCCAGCCGCCGCGCTCGCCGAGCACGAGGACGTCGCGGACGACCTCGACGGTCGCTCCGGTGCTCAACGCGGCGAAGACCTCGAACACGGACACGTCGAAGTTGATCGACGTCCCGGCCAGCACCCGCGACCCCGGCCGCAGGCCCATCACGGTCGCCAACCGGGAGACGCCGTTGACGATGTTGGCGTGGCTGATCGCCACTCCCTTCGGCGTCCCGGTCGAACCCGACGTGTACATCAGATAGGCCAGGTTCGCCGGCCGGAGCACCGTCCCGGCCGGCCCGGTGCCGGCGTCCTCCGCCCCGCCCCGGCCGGGGCCGTCAGGGCCGGGGCCGTCAGGGCCGGGGCCGTCAGGGCCGGGGCCGTCAGGGCCGGGGCCGTCGAGGTCGAGCAGGTCGAGGAGGCAGCACGGGACGCTGTGGGTCGGCAGCGCCGGCACCGATCCGGAGTCGGTGAGGATCAGGTCCGGGGCGGCGTCGGAGAGCAGGTAGCCCAGCCGCTGGCTCGGATAGCGCAGGTCGATCGGCAGGTACCCGGCGCCCGATTTCAGCACCCCGAGCAGTGCCACGACCAGGTCGGCCGTGCGTGGCAGCGCCAGCCCGATCACCGACTCCGGCCGGGCCCCGGCCCGCACCAGTTCCCGGGCCAGCCGGTCGGCGCGGGCGTCGAGCTCCCGGTAGGTCAGCGACCGGCCCGCGGACAGCACGGCCACCGCGTCCGGGGTCGCGGCCACCTGCCGGCCGACCAGCGCTGGAATCGTCACGTCCGGCACCGGCGCCGGGGTGCCGGCCAGTTCCACCAGCAGCCGGTGCCGTTCGGCCGGCGCCAGCACGTCGACGCCGCCCACCCGCACCTGCGGGTCGGACGCCACCTGCCGCAGTACCCGGATGAGTCGGGCCGCCAGCGCCTGCACGGTCGTCCGGTCGAACAGGTCGGTGGCGTACCCGATCTCGCCCGAGACCGCGCCGCCGCCGGCGCTGCCGCCGCCGGGAACCTCGGGGACCTCGGTGAACGTGACCGACAGGTCGAGTTTCGCGGTCCCGGTCCGCACCTGTTCCACGGTCACGGTCAGGCCGGGCAGTTCGCGGCGGGACGCCGGTGCGGTCTGCCACCCGAGCTGCACCTGGAACAGCGGGTGGTAGGCCATGGACCGGTCCGGGGCGATCGCCTCGACCAGGCGCTCGAACGGCACGTCCCGGTTGGCGGCGGCGGCCAGGGTCTTGTCCCGCACCTGCTCGAGCACCCGGGCGAACGGCGGATTGCCGGCCAGATCCAGCCGCAGGACCCAGGTACCGGCGAAGGGCCCGACCGCACCCGCCACCGCCGCATCGGCGCGCCCGTCCACCGGCGACCCGATCGGCACATCGGCGCCGCTGCCCGACTGGTGCAGCAGCACCGCGAGCGCGGCCTGCAGCACGATCGGCATCGTCACGCCGCGATCCGCGGCCAGCCGCCGGACGGCCGCGACCAGGTCGGGCGCCAACCCGAACCCGACCGTCCCGCCGCGGTGGCTCGGCTCCGGCGGGCGGGGCCGGTCGACCGTCAACGGCAGCGGCGCGGGCAGGCCGGCGAGCTCGGCACGCCAGTACCCGGTCTGCCCGGCCAGCACGCTGGCCGGATCGGACCGGTCGCCCAGCGACTCCCGGTGCCGCGCCGCGTAGTCCGCATACTGCGCCGGCACCCCGCCCCAGCAGGGCGGTACCGACCGTGCCCGGGCGGCGTACGCGGTCAGCAGCTCAGCGGTCAGCAGCGCGAGCGACGCCGCGTCCACCGCGATCTGGTGGAACACCAGCACCAGCAGGTGCTCCTCGGGCGCACACCGCAGCAGGCACGCCCGGACCGGGATCTCCGCGGCCAGGTCGAACCGGTGGCTCGCCGCCGCCAGCACCGCGGCGGGTAGGTTCGCCGCCGGCACCGCCAGCACCGGCAACCGCGCCGCTGGTCCGGTCCGCCGGTCCGGCTCGCCGGCGTCGTCCTCGACGAACACCGAACGCAGCACGTCGTGCCGGGCCAGCACGTCCCGCAGCGCCTGGGTCAGCACGGTCGGATCCAGCACTCCGACCAGGCGCAGCGCCAGCGGCACGTTGTAGGTCGCCGCTGGATCGCCGAGTTGCTGGAGGAACCACGACCGACGCTGCCCGGACGACAGCGCGGTCACGATGCGGCTTCCGCGGGGACCAGCGCGGGGGGCCGGAGCAGGTGTGCCTCGACCGCCTGATCCCGGTCGGCCAGCGACGGCGGGTAGATCAGCCGCAGCAGCGGTCCCGCCATGGCCGTCGTGATCACGGCCATCGCCACCATGATCGAATACAGCGACTGGTCCAGCACGCCGAGCTGCAGGCCGACGCTGAGAATGATCAGCTCGGTGAGGCCACGGGCGTTCATCAGCATGGCGAGCGCCGCGGAATTCCGGACCGGCAGGTGGTGCAGGCGGGCACCGGCGTACGCGCCGCCGAACTTGCCGCCGATGGCGACGAGCAGAATCAGGCCCAGTTCGCCCAGGCCGGACAGGCCGATCCCGGACAGCTGCACCTTGAGCCCGGCGACGACGAAGAACACCGGCAGCAGCACCTCGGAGTTGAACTCGGCGACCCGCTCGAGAATCGCCTTCCGGAGCGCTTCCGCGCCGGCCCGCGGCATCACGACACCGAACAGGAACGCGCCGAAGATGAAGTGCAGGCCGAGCCACTCGGTCACCGCCGCGGATGTCAGCGCACCGGCCAGCACCGTGGTGAGGTGCCCGCTGCCCAGCTGGACGTCGGCCGTGAGGGCGCGTCGCAGCAGCGGCCGCACACCCCAGAACATCACAATCAGATAGAACGGGGTCAGCATGATCGCCCACTGCTCGCTGCCGCCGTTCCCGGACATCAGGACCACGACGGCCAGCAGGGACCAGGCCAGTACGTCGTCGACCGCCGCGCAGGTCAACGCGAGGCCGCCGAGCACGGTGTGGGTGATTCCCCGGTCGGTCAGGATCCTGGCCAGCACCGGGAACGCGGTGACCGACATGGCCGCACCGATGAACAGCAGGAATCCCAGCCGATTCTCGGCGGGATGGGTCCGGAGCAGATAGAACGCCAGACCGATACCGAGGCTGAACGGCAGCAGGATCGAACTCACCGACACCGTGACCGCGATCGGGCCACGTCCGCGCAACAACCGCCCGTTCAGTTCCAGCCCGACCACGAACATGAACACGGCGATGCCGACGTTCGCCAGCGCGGTCAGGAACGGGCGTATATCGGTCGGGAAGAGCGCGGCCGAGAACGCGTCACCGAACAGCGTCGGCCCGAGCAGGATCCCGGCCAGAATCTCCCCGATCACCGGCGGCTGGCCGACCCGCTTGGCCACCGCGCCGAGCAACCGGGCGAGCATGACGATCAGGGCGAGGTCGAGCAAGAGAAAGACCACCTGATGGGTGTTCACCGATCCCCCTTTGCTCGCGATGAAAATCAGCACACGCTAAGCCCCCGGCGGGAATCTCCTCAAGGCTCCGCCCGGCTCCGACCCGACGTCGGCGGCCCGGACGTCGATTTTCCGGCCGGCGCCGTCCGGTTGACAGGACAGCGCAACCCGGTGACCGGACCGTATATGGAGACCGCCCGGCTGTTGGGCCGGGCATTTCACCTGACCGGTGCCGGGCCAATGGTACGTTCGAACTCAGCTTAGGAGCGGCACCGGCGAAATTCGCGGCCGCGGGCGCCGGTCGTTGTCGGCCACCAGCGCCGGGCGGCATCGGGATATCGTCAGAACTGCCCGCACCGCCGGCCTACTTGCCGCCGGGCCCGGCCTACCGTCCACTGAACACCGGAACACCGGAACACCGACAGGAGGGCACCTCGATGCAGGTCTCGACGACGAGCGGCGAAGCAGCTCGCAGCGCCGGCCAAACGGACGTCGAACAATCGGTCGTCGAGTGGCTGCGGGCCGAGTTGGACGACCCGGCGATCACCAGTTCCGAGAACTTCCTCGACGTCGGCGGTCATTCGCTGACCTTTTCCAAGCTGAACAAGTTCCTCGGCGAGTCCTTCGGCGTGGTCCTCGACCAGAAAAGCGCGTACGGGGATCAGCTCAGCGTGGCCGTGGCCGCGATGCAGCCGATCGGGCCGGCCGAGCCGACCAGCAGGTTAGGAAGCACACCATGACCACTACTGCCGAGCCCACCAACACCGCGCTCGCCGCCGAGGAACTCGCGTTCTTCCACAAGAACGGCTATCTCGGCCCGCTGACCATCTACACCCCGGCCGAGATGGCCGAGCTGTGGCGGAAGGTCCACCGGGAGACCCTCGATCGGTCGTACGCCGCGTACCCGGAGGTCGACGCGAGCATCGGGGCGCCGAATATCTTCAACTACGACCGGCACCTCGACATCGACCTGCTGGTCGAGCACGTCTGCAACCAGAAGATCGTCGACCGGGTGGCCGCGATCCTCGGCCCGGACATCCTGTGCTGGCGGTCCGAGTTCTTCCCCAAGTACCCCGGGGACGAAGGAACCGACTGGCACCAGGCCGACACGTTCGCCAACGCCAGCGGCAAACCGCAACTGCTGTGGCCGGGAGAGTCCGCGGAGGACTTCGGTGCCGGCACGATCACGGTCTGGACCGCGTTCACCGACTCCACTCGTGAGAACGGCTGCCTGCAGATCATTCCGGGCACCCAGAAGACGATGAACTATGACGAGACGAAGCAGATGAACTACGACGAGGGACGCATCAACGCGAAGATCAAGGACGGCGTCCCGCGCGGCTTCTTCGGCTACGACTACCGCCAGCTCCAGTTCCACGCCGACTGGAAGCCGGCCGAAGAGGACGCGTATTCGCTGGTCATGGAGAAGGGCCAGTGCGTGATCTTCTGGTCGACGCTGATGCACGCCTCGCTGCCGAACACGAGCAAGGGCAAGGACTACCGGATGGGCTTCGCCACCCGGTACGTGCCGACCAAGGTGCGCATCTACCCGGACACCGACCACATCGAGGAGTACGGCGGGTCGATCTCGCTGGACAAGTGGGGCGCCGTGCTGGCCCGGGGCCGGGACGAGTTCGGCCACAACAAGATTGTCACGGAGACGCTCCGTGGGACGCCCATCCGCACCGTATCGGCGCCCTGACGACCGCGGGGCCGGGTTCCAGGCAGCGTCCTGGAGCCCGGCCACCCGCGGCCGGTGCGGCGCTGCCCGCACAACGGCGGCGCCCGCACAGCAACGACGCCAGCCCGACAGCGATCCTCTACAACAGCGATGACCAGCGGTAACCGGGCCAGGCCGGTGGTGGCGTTCATCCCACCCTCCTGTTGCGGGGCGGGATATTTCCGCCGGCTGCGCCGGGCGCTCGGCGACCGGGTCGACTTCCGCGCGGTCGAACTGCCCGGTCACGGGCGCCGCTACTGCGAAGCCCTGGTCACCCGGGCCAGCGTCGCCGTGCTGGACACGGCGGCCCAGCTCGATGGCCGGGTCGACGCCATCTACGGCGAGAGTCTCGGCGCGTATATCGGCCTGGCGGTAACCGATGTCATCGACCAGCCGCGGCGACCGCTCCTGCTCGCCGCGTCGAATTCCCCGCCATCGGTGCGGGTTCGGATCAGGATCGAGGAAATAGATTCCATGGGCGCCGCGGTTGCCGCGCTGACCGCCCTGGGCGGCCAGGTTCCGGCCGAGGTCATGGCCGACTCGCAGGTGGTCGAGCGGGCCTATCCGATGATCCGGGACGACCTGCGGCTGTCCCAGTCGTTCATCGACGCGACGCGCGAACTGACGGTCACCGGGGACATTCAGGTCATCGGCGGCACGGACGACGCAGCGTTGGTCCAACTCGAGGCATGGGCGACCCACACGACGGGTCGTTGCGAGGTGGTCCGGTTGCCCGGAGGGCACCTGCTATCCGCCACCAACCCGTCCGGGGTGGCCGGGTTGATCGACCGGGCGCTGTCCCAATGGTGACCTGGCGCCCGCCCCTGCGCCGAGCCGGCAGAAATTGGACCCGGCTCACCCGGCCACCCATTCGTCCGGTCTACCGGGGGCCGACCGGCAGGGTCAGCCCTGGCGGAGTTGACCGTCGAGGCCGTCGAAGATGATCTCGAGACCGAACTCGAAGCTCTTGTCCGGTGCCGCGGCGTAGTCGGCGGCGGCCACCGCGTCGATGCGGGCCCGCAGTCGCGGGAACTGCATCGCGATTTTGACCTGCTGCGCCATGGTGTCCCGAATCAGTTCGTCCGGGTCACCGCCATCGCGCCGCAACCGCCGGCGCAGCGACACTCTGGCCGACTCACCAAGGGCGCTGCCGAGCACGAACATGAAGACAGTGGCCGTCGCCTGGTCCGCCTCCGCGCCGACGAACCCGGCCATTTCATAGACCGCGAGGCTGTGGTCGTCGTGCCGGGCCTTGCCGGGACCATGGAACGGATGGGTGCCCATGGCCGGCCCGAGCCACGGGTGCCTGGTGAGCATCGCGTACAATTCTTTGGCCATTGTCGTACCGGCCGTGCGCCAATCGACCGCGGTGAGGTCGGGCAGCTCGATCTCATTCCATACCTCGTCGCCGGCGAGCACCACGAGATTGTCCTTGCTCTTCACATGCCAATAGACGGCCGTTGCCGCGGAGCCGAGCCGATCGCCCAGGCTGCGCATATTCAGGCCCTCCAGACCTTCGGCGTCCAGCAATTCGACAGCGGTCTGGACAATCCGCTCACGGGTCAGCGTGTCGCGCGGCATGAGTTGAGGATACGGCACTCTTGCACAATGTTCGAGCAGGACTTGTACATCGTTCGTGTTCATCCTCCCGGGCCCGCCTCACGGCGATAACCGTGGTCGCTGGGCGAAGCGACCGGGCTCGGCCGGATGCGGCCTTCGCGGGCCCGCCGGGCAGGATGGTCGAAAACGGCGCGGGCCGGTCCGGCCGGCGCCAACCCAAAAGTTGGGCACCCGCCATGATGCCGGGACATGATCCCGATCGCCGGCGGCGTCAGACGGATTGGCGACGGCGCGAAAAATGGGACTTTTGCCCCGATCGGACACGGTCATGCTAAGGTGAGCTGTCCGATGCAAATTGTTCGATGCATATCGAAACGGCGGACATGCTAAATGAATCCGGCGAGAACCCTGCAGGGCGCGAAAACCGTGCCATTACGCCAGCAATCCGACTCCACGCAGCCCCAGCGAAGAGTCCACGGAGACGATTCGCGTAGTCAGATGCTTACGACGAAGTTGGGTCTCCAAATTCCGGCGGCGTTGACCTTCGACGAATGGGAGCGGGCCGGCCGGCAGCTCTCCGGAATCCAGGATTCATCTTCCTGGTGGCTGGGCGACTGGCTGGTCTACGGGAAGGATCACTACGCCGACCGGTACCAGCGCGGAATCCGGGCGGCTGGCCTGCAGTATCAGACCCTCCGGAACTACGCGTGGGTGTCCAGGCGGTTCGCGTTACATCATCGGCGCGCGGCGCTGACCTTCCAGCACCATGCCGAGCTCGCCTCCCTGCCGGTCGACGAGCAGGAGCTGTGGCTCGACCGGGCCGAGCAGATGCACTGGACCACCAAACAGCTCCGCGGCGCCATCAGGCTGGCCCGGGAGGACGCGACGCGCGAGGGGAAGCCGGCCGAGATCGAGACCACCCGGCGGCTCACGGTGCCGGGCAACCGCATCCAGTGGTGGCACCGGGCCGCGGCGGAGTCGGGAATCGAGTTCGAACAGTGGGTGCTGGCGGCCCTCGACCACGCGGCCGAGCGGGCGCTGGACTAGTCCCGACCGGGCGTCCGCGCCCGGGCGCACGATACGAAACAATGGCCCGCACTCCGACCCGGAGTGCGGGCCTTCGCAGCTCAGGGCAAGCGGCTCATGAGCTTGGCCGTCTCCAGGTGACCGATGCATTCGCCCAGACCGAACGACTGCTGCACGCGGTTCCGAACCTCGGAGTTCTGTTCCTGACTGAGCTTGAACATGCCTTCGGCGCCAGACACCGTGACCCGGAACGCACCCACCCCGGGCACGATCTTGCGGAAGTAGTCGATCGATTCGGTCATGTCCCAGACGCCGCCGAATTGTCCCTCAAAAGCGCGTACGGTGGACTGCACCACGTCCATCGTCTCTTCGAGTGAATCGATCTTCGCGACCACTCCGCGGACATGTACCGAGGTGAAGTTCCAGGTCGGGGCAGCCGGCGTCACCGCGTAGACGGTCGGCGAGACGTAGGCGTGCGGCCCGGTGAACGCCAGCAGGACGACACTGCCCGTTTCCAGCGCCGACCAGTGTGGATTTGCCCTGTTCAAATGCCCAAGTAACGTGGCACCGGCCAGGTCGGCGGACCATTCACCGGTCATCCGCGGATCCTGGATCACCGGCAGATGCGTGGCGAACGGGGCGCCGGCCGGGCTTCCGTTGCTCACCATCAGGGCCAGTGGATTGTTGAGAATCAGGTCGACCATCCACGAACTGTCCGGTTCGCGATATTGCGTGGGAACGAACATCCGGAACTCGCCCTTCGGTGATCTGACTGACGGCATAGCCCTAGGTGCTCGACGCTACCAGTGCAGTGACCGGCGCAGTCGAAATCCGGCGCCAGCGGTGGCGGTGTCCTGTCGGCCGGACAGCCGCCCACCGGATTCGTGGTATTCGCCAAGAAAGGCGCCAGCCGGACGAAGAAGATGAAGCACCGGAAGACCGTGCGGTCGCCGAGGTGGGGAGGAACCCGGTGCCGACTCCGTGGTCGCGGGCACCGGGCTGAGTCGTACCGCCGAATCGCCTATCGGCAGTGCCAGAGCACCAACAGTCCGCGTCCGGTACGGGGGAAGAAGACGCTGCCGGCCACCGTGCCATCCTCGGCGATCGCGACGGTGTCGGACTGCAGCCGGTCCGTGCCAGCCGGCGGCAGCGGCAGGGTGTGCATCACCGCGCCGCGCCAGACGACCGCCCGCTGCCTGGCCACGTCCACCCCGCTGACGATGCCGGTGGCGGTTACCCCGGTGGCGTAGCTGTCGGCGGTGGACAGCACGGTCGGCACCTCGTTCTCCCAGACCAGCGCGTGCACCGTGAGCGAACCATCCACCTCGGCGTAGCTGCCGGCCAGGAACCGGCCGCTGGCCGCGACGGCCGCGGCCGTCGGGGCCACCCCTTGCGGACTGGGCACCAGGTGCAGGCCTGCCACGCTGCCCACGAACCCGCCGCCGAGGACAACCCCCTCGGAGGAGATCGTCCCGGCGAACGTCTGCGGCTGCTCAGGGCTTACCGGGACGGTGGTGACAGTGCCGGGGTCGGTCATCGACCAGGTGACGATCTGCGACAGGCCGTCGGGCTTCTCGGCATCACCGATGATCTGGCCGGCCTCGTTGATGTCCCGCGCGGCGGCCGAGCGGCCCGGCGTGAGCGGCGCGAGCGGGATCGGGTCGGCCCCGCCCGGCCACAGCACCGCCCGGTAGATCCCGGGCCCGTCGATCAGCATGCCCACCGCGTCCCCGAGCCGGTTCACGCCGAAGGCGAGGGCCCGCACACCCGCCGGCACCGGCAGCAGCCGCACGTGCCCGTTTCGCCAGACCACCGGCCAGATCGCATCGCTGTCCCGGGCTTGTACGAAACCGACGTAGCCGGCCGCGCCGTCGCCGGCAATGACGACCGGGTTGGTGAAGCCGGCGGGCGCGGACAGCCGGGTGTCCAGGCGATAGACGCAGCCACCCGCGGCGGCAGGACCGGCCGGCGAAAGCAGGCCGACGACGGCGGTGACGACCACAACGGTCACAAATCGGGCTCGCATGCGAAACCTCTCAGATCAGCGGCAACCACCTCATCCTCAGGCCTGAGGATGAGGGCGGTTATGCCGATGCGGCCGACCCGCCCAGGTGTGCGCGATCAGGCACCACCCCGCATCCCGGTCGGCCCGCCGCCCGAGCCCGCACCGTCTGGAGCTCCGGCGGGCCGCCGGAGCTCCAGATCGGTGCTGCCTGCTCCCCGGTGGTCTCCCGCGTTACGTGCAGATCACCGATGCCGGCTGCTCGTACTGGCCGGTTTGCTGCCCGCTGGTCAGCGCGCCGTCCGGCCAGCGGATCGAGTAGTGCATGTTGGCCCGGTAGATGCCGTTCGGACGATGGCAGTCGACCGCGCCGGTGTCGATCTCCAGCAGACCGGTCTGCGAGTTGGCCGTCACGCTGGCCAGAACACCGTTGCGGTCGCCGAGGTTCAACGGTTCGGCCTGCACGTGGATGCGCGAGTCGTTTCCATCCATGAGTCCGTAGCCGCGCAGGTTGTTGCTGGCCGGGTTGTAGTCGAAGCCGCGGCAGACTGTGACACTCCAGGGTTCGTCAAGCCTGAAGACGAGATCGCACTTCCGGCGGACGTTGACGAACGCCGGGAGCGGGCCAGGTGCGATGGCCAGCACCCGGGTCGATCCGTGAGCGGCCCGGGTCGTCAGCGCCGAGGGCGCCGTCGTCGGCGCGGATGCGCCCTGCGGCGAGCTGCTGTGCGCCGCTCCCGCGGCCGGTGCGGCGCTGGCCATCGATGCGCCGCCAATCCCGAGCGCCGCCACGGCGACGGCCAGCAGCGCCACGCGTCTCGCTTGCTTCAAACCCGACATTCTTCCTCCACGGTCTCGCGGCCTGTGTTGTTGCCACCTGAATCGCTCAGGTGCATAGCCTTGGACCGGCCGCTTAGCAGATTGCTAACGGATCTCGGCCGGCCGGCCACGGCCGCTGGGTGCCAGCGGCCGCCGGCTTGCCCAGCGATGGGAACCGGCCGCGCCCCGCGCCGGATTTGTGCGGCGGTGGGTGGCGATGATTCGGTGTGGGCGGTCGACGGGGGGCGCGATGGAGTTTCGGGTGCTCGGTCCGGTGGAGATCGTCGCTGCCGATCGGGTGGTGGAGGCGGGCCCACCGCAGCAGCGGCACGTGCTGGCCGCGCTGGCGGCCGACGCCGGCCGGCCGGTGGCGGTGGAGACGCTGATCGATCGGGTCTGGCCGGAGGCGCCGGACGGCGCGCGGCGCACCGTGCACGTCTACATCGCCCGGCTCCGGCGGCTGCTGGAGTCGGCCGGGGCCGGCGGCGAGCCGGTGGGGCTGGTGTTCCGATCCGGCGGGTACGTCCTCGACGCCGACCCGGACCGGGTAGACCTGCACCGGTTCCGCGGCCTGGTGGGCCAGGCCCGGGAGCCCGGCCGGGACGACGGGCAGCGGGCGGCGCTGCTGCGCACCGCCCTCGGCCTGTGGCGGGGTGAGCCACTGGCCGGGCTACCCGGGCCCTGGGCCGCGGCGAGCCGGGAAGGGTGGCGGCAGCTGTACCTGGACGCGGTACAGGGGTGGGCGCAAGCCGAGTTGCGGCTGGGCAACGCCGGCCCGGTGATCGCCGCCCTGACCGACCTGGCCGGCCAGTACCCGCTGGTGGAACCGCTGGCAGCGGCCCTGATGCGGGCGCTCTACGCGGCCGGCCGCGGCGCCGAGGCGCTCGACCGCTACACCGAGGTCCGCCGCCGGCTGGCCGAGGAGTTGGGCGTCGACCCCGGCGCCGAACTACAGGCCGTGCACCAGGGGATCCTGCAAAGCACCCTCGATCCGGCGTCCACCGGGAGCTCGGCGGTGCCGGCTCAGCTACCCGCCGACGTGCACGGCTTCGCCGGCCGGCGCGACCAGTTGGCCAGCCTCGACGCCACGCTCGCCGCCGGCACCGGCACCGCGGGCCAGCCGTCCGCGGTTGTCATCTCCGCGGTCTCCGGCACAGCCGGGGTGGGCAAGACCGCGTTGGCGGTGCACTGGGCGCACCGCGTCGCCGGCCGGTTCCCGGACGGGCAGCTCTACGTGAACCTGCGCGGATTCGACCGCAGCGGAGAGGTGATGGACCCAGCGCAAGCCGTCCGCGGCTTCCTCGACACGTTCGGGGTGCCGCCGCAGCGGGTGCCGGCCGGGTTCGACGCGCAGGTAGGGCTCT
Organism: uncultured Actinomycetota bacterium; assembly: GCA_963714145.1. Classification (GTDB taxonomy): domain Bacteria; phylum Actinomycetota; class Actinomycetes; order Mycobacteriales; family CADCTP01; genus JBBWZH01. The sequence goes on from OY970235.1 coordinate 4,641,815, forward strand.
ACCGCAGCATGCTGGCCGGCAAACGGGTGCTGGTGGTGATCGACAACGCCCGCGACGCCGACCAGGCCCGGCCGCTGCTACCCGGCAGCCCGACCGCGCTGGCGGTGGTGACCAGCCGCGACTCTCTCACCGACCTGGTCGCCGACGGCGCCCACCCGCTGGCCCTGGATCTGCTCACCGAGGCCGAGTCGCGGGAAGCGCTGGAACGCCGGCTCGGCCCCGGCCGGGTCGCCGCCGAGCCGGACGCCATCGCGCGGATCGTCGAGGTATGCGCGCGGCTGCCGCTGGCGCTGGCCCTGGTCGCCGCCCGCGCGGCCACGCATCCCAGCTTCTCCCTGGCCGCGGTGGCCGCCGAACTGGCCGACGCCGCCGGTCGGGCGTCCCTGCCGGACGACGCCGACGTGATCGGCCGGGTGCGGGCGGTGTTCTCCTGGTCGTACACCACCCTCACCCCACCCGCGGCCCGGCTGTTCCGGCTGCTGGGCCTGCACCCCGGCCCCGACACCGCCGCCCCAGCCGCCGCCAGTCTCGCCAGCTTGCCACTGGCGCAGGTGCGGCCGTTGCTGGCCGAGCTGACCCGGGCCGGGTTGCTGGCCGAGCAGGTGCCGGGCCGGTATGGCTTCCACGACCTGCTGCGGGCCTACGCCACTCACCTCACCCAAACCGAAGACACCGAGGACGAGCGGGAGGCGGCCACGGTGCGACTGCTGGACCACTACACCCACACCGCCCACACCGCCGACCGGCAACTGCACCCGACCCGTGACCCCATCCCGGTCCCGCTCACCCCACCCACCCCCGGCACCACCCCCGAACAACCAGGCGACCACGACACCGCGCTGGGCTGGTTGGACGCCGAGTGGCCGGTGCTGCTGGCCGCCCAACAACGCGCCGCCGACAGCGGCCGGGATACCCATACCTGGCAACTGGCCTGGGCCCTGAACACCGCGCTGCACCGGCGGGGGCGCTGGCACGAGCAGGCCGGCGCCTGGCAGACCGCCCTTCCCTCAGCCGGCGGGCTGCCCCACCCCGCCGCCGCGTACACCCGCCGCGCCCTCGGCCTGGCAGCGGCCGTGCTGGGTGACCACGAGCGGGCACACACCCACCTGGACTGCGCCCTGCACCTGTGCGCCGAGGCCGGCGACGCGGTCGGCCAGGCACACGCGCACGAATCCCTCGGCTTCCTGTGGGAGCAGCGGGGCCGGCCGGAGCAGGCGATCGACCACACCCGGCAGGCCCTCACCCTCTACCAGACCACCGGCCATCATCAAGGCCACGCGGCCGCGCTCAACGCGGTCGGCTGGTACCACGCCATGCTCGGCGAGCACACCAGCGCCCTCACCCACTGCCAGCAGGCTCTCACCCTCTACGAGCAGCTCGGCGACCGCTACGGGCAGGCCGGCACGTGGGACAGCCTCGGCTACGCCCACCACCACCTCGGCCACCACACCGCCGCCGCCGAGTGCTACACCCTCGCCCTCAGCCTCTACGGCGACCTCGGCGACCGCTACGAAGAAGCCAGCACCCTGACCCACCTCGGCGACACCCACCACGCCGCCGGCCACCCCGAGGCCGCCCGTACCGCCTGGACCGCCGCGCTGGGCATCCTCACCGACCTCGTCCACCCCGACGCCGACACCGTCCGCGCCAAGCTCGCCATCCTCGACCAGACCCCACCCGCCCAGCCCGTCGCCGACCCGCCGCCAGCCTGACCCCGCCGGACCGCCGGGACCATCGGGAAAGATCAGTTCCGCGGGTAGTAGGCCAGCCGTGGGTCGTGCACCAGGGCGGTGAGCTGCGCGATCGTCAGCGGCGGGATGGGCCGCTGGGCGACCGGGTCCGGCGGGTTCTTCACCTGCGGGACGCTGTTCGCGCCGTAGTTCAGCGCGGTCGCGAGCACCGAGTTGCCGTCCGGGCGCGTCTCGCTGACCGTCCAGCGGATCACGCCGTGCGCCTCGGACTGGCGGGTCACGGTGACCATCGTGCCGTCGGCGAAGATCGTGCAGCTCAGGTTCGGCTGCGGGGCCGGGCACTGGTACGCCGGCAACGAGTCGGCCGTACACGTGGTCTCGGTCCCGGCCGTGCGGCACGACGGCCGCCGCGTCCCGTCGACCTCGATGAACAGGTTGCCGGCGCCGGCCGGGTCGACGATGTCCAGGACCGACTTGTAGCCGCCCTGGCTGGCGTAGAACGCGCCGGCGCGGCCGTCCGGGCTCCCGGTGACCCGCACGCGGCGCCCGCCGGGAGGCAGCCGGAGCGCGGCGTCCAGCGCCCGGTCCAGCCGAGCCGTCGCCCGGGCCGGTGGCTCCGTCGCCGGCGGCGGGACGGCCGGCTCGGCGCTCGACTGTGGCGTGGTCGGGCTGCCGGACGCCGACCGGCTCGGCTGAGCGGCCGACCTGCCACCTCCGCCGGTACCGGGCGAGCTGTGCAGCACCGCCACGCTCGTCGCCGCCACGCCGCCGACCAGCGAGACGGTGGCCAGGCTGCCCGCGGCATGCCGGAGCTGCCGGCCGCGCCGGGCCCGCCGGCCGCGGGCGATCAGGTCGGGCACGGTCAGCCGCAGCGGCGGCTCCTCGCCGACGCCGCCGCGCAGCGCCGCCAGCACGCTCGGCGGGATGTCGAGGTCGCTGCTCATCAGTGGTCTCCTTCGGTCTGGGTTGCCCTGGCGGGTTCCTCGAGTAGCTGCCGGAGCAGGGCGAGCCCGCGCGAGGTCTGGCTCTTGACGGTGTCCTCGCTGCAGTCCAGGGCGCGTGCGGTCTCGGCGATGGACAGGTCGTCCCAGCACCGCAGCACGACCACCGCCCGCATCCGGGCCGGCAGCCTGGCCAGCGCCCGGGCCAGGTCCAGCCGGTCGGACCAGCCCCCGCTCGGGTCCGGGGTCGGCAGGTCGGGCAGGTCGCGGGTCGGCCGTTCGCCCCGCCAGCGCCGGCGGCCGTCATCCAGGAACGCCCGGACCAGCGTGGCCCGGGCGTACGCGTCGACGCGCTCCGCCCGCTGTACCCGCGGCCAGGCCACGTACAGCTTCACCAGGGTCGTCTGCGCCAGGTCCTCGGCCTTGTGCCAGTCCCCGCAGAGCAGGTAGGCCGACCGGCGCAGGGCGCCGACCCGGGCACCCGCGTAGGCACTGAAGTCGCTGTCCGCATCCTCGGCCACACCCACCTGACGGGTTGGCCCGGCCCGGGGGTTGAGAGCGCCGGCCGGTGCGCGGGTCCAGTTCCTCGGCGAACAGCGGCAACCGGCTCCACGGATGGCCGGAGGTGGCAGCGGCCGGGTGGCCCGCCGGCGGTCAGCGGCTGCGGCTCGGACCGGGCGGGCCCGGGCGGGTCACGGGCGCTGGACGCGGTAGCGCAGGTGCAGCACGCCCGGCCCGTCCAGGGCACGGCGCAGTTCGAGCTCAATGTGCTCAGGCGGCATATCGGCGAACAGCCGACGGCCCTGCCCGAGCAGCACGGGGATCAGGTGCAGCTCCAGCTCGTCCAGCAGGCCGGCCCGAAGGCACTCCTGCGCGGTCGCGGCGCCGTGCAGCAGGATGTCGCGGTCACCGGCCGCGGCCTTGGCCTGCGCGACGGCCGATTCGATGCCGTCGGTGACGTAGCGGGCGTGCCCCGGCGCGGGCTCGTCGGGTGCGGCACGGGTCAGCACGAAGATCGGGACCCCGTCATGGTGATCACCGGCCCAGCCGCCCGCGACGTCGAAGGTGCGCCGACCGACGATCACCGCTCCGGTCGCCATCAACTCGTCGAACACGGTTGCGTTGGGTTCCTCGGCGGGCCGGTACGAACCCGGCTCCACACCGTCACCGGCGGCCAGCCAGGCATGCAGCCGCTCCCCGTTCACCCCGAGCCCGTGCTCCATCCCGTCATCCGGGCCGGTGATGAACCCGTCCACCGACATCGACATGTACAACACGACCTTGCCCATGGATTTCCTTCCGGTAGTCGACCGGGGGCGCACCGCGGCAGCCCCTCGCTCTGCTGGCGTGGGCCGGCGCCGCGGGGTTCGTCCAGCGGTAGGGCCGGCGGGTGCCCTCAGCGGGGCAGCCGGCGGGCGATGGCCGGGATCACGATCGCGGCGGCGACCAGGTGGGTGGCCATCAGCAGCGCCCGGGTGGCCGGGCCGGCCGGCACGATCAGGTCCGGGACCAGCGACAGCGCGGTCAGCGCGGCGGTCGCCCGGACGAACGTACGCTGCGGGCTGCGGGCGGTCCGGACCAGTACCGCGGCCAGGGCCAGGCCCAGCAGCGCGGCGACCGCGGTCAGCTGGGTGAACCCGGGCAGCGGGATCGGCGCGCCGGCCACGTCCAGGCTGATCCCGGCGGCCCGCCCGGCAGCCGCGACAGCGGTGGTGGCGGCGGCCGCGGCCACGGTCGCGGCCAGCCCGACGCGGACGTAGGAGCCGGTGCTCGGGCGGGTGATGACGGCGGCGGTCATGGTGTCCTCCGTGGTCTCGACCGGCTCGGTGCCGGTGCTTCATCCAGGCCACGAAAACCCACCGCCCGGATCGACACCCCCACCAGAAATCCGTCAAGATCTTTTGGAGAGGACCATGCGCGTCTACGAGGTCCAGCCCGCCGAGGGCCCGGCCACCGACAGTTGACCCGGCCCGCCGATCCCCGCGGTCAGATGCGCTCCCGGACCGGATGGTGCGAGGGCTCCCGGGCGGCCCGCGGCGTCACTCGGTGTGGTCCGGGGCCGGCTCCGGGGGGCGGTCGGCGGGGGCGGCCTGCTCGGTCCCGGGCATCGCTCCGGTCATGATCGCGACCACGTCGGACATGGTGTGGTCCTGCGGCCGGACCAGGGCGACCCGCCGGCCCAGGCGCTGCACGTGGATCCGGTCGGACACCTCGAACACGTGCGGCATGTTGTGGCTGACCAGGATGACCGGCAGGCCCCGGTCGCGGATGCGCCGGATCAGGTCGAGCACCTGGCCGGACTCGCGCACGCCCAGCGCCGCGGTCGGCTCGTCCATGATCACCAGCCGGCGGGCGAACGCGGCCGCCCGGGCCACCGCGACGCCCTGCCGCTGGCCGCCGGACAGGTCCTCGACCGCGTTCGTCATCGACCGCAGGCCGATCTTCAGCTCGCTCATGTGCCGCAGGGCCTGCCGCCGCATCGCGCGCTTGTCCAGCATCCGCAGCCAGCCGGCCACGCCGCGGCGGCGGATCTCCCGGCCGAGGTAGAGGTTGCTGGCGATGTCCAGGGCCGGTGCGAGCGCCAGATCCTGGTAGACCGTCTCGATGCCGTACCGCCGGGCGTCCAGCGGGGTGTGCAGCCGGACCGGGGTGCCGTCCAGCAGCAGCTCGCCGCGGTCCGGGACGACGGCTCCGGACAGCGCCTTGATCAGCGTCGACTTGCCGGCCCCGTTGTCCCCGATCACGGCGAGCACCTCGCCCGCGCGCAGCTCGAGGTCGCAGCCGTCCAGCGCGGTGACATGCCCGTACAGCTTGACCAGGCCGCGGGCCTCGAATACGACGTCGCCGACCTTGCTGTCGGCGGGCTGTTCGGCAGTGACGGTCACCGCTGCCTCCTGCGGGCGAGCTGGTCGACGGACACGGCAACGATCACCAGTATCCCGGTGATCAGCGTCTGGTAGATCGACTTGGTGCCGATCAGCTGCAGGCCGTTGCGGATCACCCCGACGATGAGCGCGCCGAGCAGGGTGCCGATCACGCTGCCGCGGCCACCGAACAGGCTGGTGCCGCCGAGTACCACGGCGGTGATGCTGTCGAGGTTGTCGGTCTGCCCGGCGTTCGGGTCGCCGACACCGGTGCGGGAGACCAGCAGCAGCGCGGCGAGGCCGTAGATGAGGCCGGCCACGGTGTACGTGCCGAGCAGCACCCGCCGGGTGCGGATGCCGGTCAGCCGGGCCGCCTCCGGGTGGTTGCCGACCGCGTACAGGTGCCGGCCGGCGGCGGTCTGGCTGAGCACGTACCAGGTCAGCCCGAACAGGGCCACCATCAGCACCGAGCCGTAGGTGATGTCCGTCTGTCCTAACGCGAACGTCTTGCCCAGATAGGTGAGCTGCGACGGCAGGCCGGTGACGGTCTGCTCGTTCGAGTAGATATGGGTGAGCGCGAACGCGATGCTCAGCGTCCCCAGCGTGACGATGAACGGCGGCAGCCGCAGCCCGGTGACCAGGCCGCCGTTGAGCACGCCGAACCCGGCGCAGGTCAGCAGCCCGAGGGCGATGGCCAGGTAGACGTTGAGCCCGGAGGCCACCGCCAGCCTGGTCATCACGATGTTGCCCAGCGCCATCACGGCGCCGTTGGACAGGTCGATCCCGGCGGTGAGAATCACCAGTGTCTGGCCGATCGCGAGTGTGCCCACGACCATGACCTGCTGCACGATCAGCGACAGGTTGCCGCCGGTGAGGAAGCGGTCGGACTGGATCGAGAAGAACAGCCCGGCCAGCACGAGCGCGGCGAGCGGGCCGAGGGTGGACAGGCCGAGCGCCTGCCGCAACAACGGCCCGGCCCCGGTGCGCGGCTCAGCCTCGGCGCCGACGACTGACGGTTCCATCATGGACAGTCCCTGGATTCGTTGGCGGGCGGGATGCGCGGTGGGCCGCCGCACGGCAGCGGCCCACCGCGCCGGCACCATCAGCCCCAGCAGTTCGCCAGACCGAAGGCGACGTCCTTCGAGTCGACCCCGGACGCCGGCTTGGCGGCGATCAGCGTCACGCCGGTGTCGGTGTAGCCGGAGACCTTGTTGCCGGTCTTGGCGTAGTCGACCACGGCGTCCACCCCGCGTTCGGCCATCTTCAGCGGGTACTGCTGCGACGTCGCGGCGATCTTGCCATCCTGGACGGCCTTGGTGCCCGTGCAGCCGCCGTCGACCGACACGATCAGGACGTCCTTCTCCTTCCCGGCGGCCTTCAGCGCGGTGTACGCGCCCAGCGCGGCCGGTTCGTTGATGGTGTAGACGAGGTTGATCCCCGGGTCCTTCTGCAGGCAGTTCTCCATCGCGGTCTGGCCCTTGGCCTGATCGCCCTGGGTGTCCTGGCTGCAGACGACGCTCGGCGCGGTGACCTGGTCGCTGGCGGTGTTGTCCACTGTGGCCAGACCGTAGCCGGACAGGAAGCCGTTGTGCCGCAGCACGCCGACGGTGATGCCCGGCGCGAGGTCGAGGGTGGCGATCTTGACCGCTTTGCTGCCCTCGACGGCCTTGGCGTACTTGCCGATGAGCTCGCCCGCGGTGAAGTTGTTCGTCGCGAACAGCGCGTCCACGGCGCTCTGCGGGTCGGTCGGCGTGTCCAGCGCGATGACCAGCACGCCCTTGTCCCGCGCCTTCTGGATCGCCGGGATGATCGCCTTCGTGTCGCTCGGGGTGATCAGGATGCCCTTGACGCCGGCGACGACCATGTTCTCGATCGCGGTGACCTGGCTGGCGTTGTCGCCGTCGAACTTGCCGGCCGCGGTCATCAGCTTGACGCCCTTGGCCTGGGCCTCCTTCTCCGCGCCCTCCTTCATCTTGACGAAGAACGGGTTGGTCTCGGTCTTCGTGATCAGCCCGACGGTGATGTCGCCGCCGGAGCTGCCGTTGCCGCTGCCGCTGCCGCTGCCGCTGTCCGAGCTGCCGCAGGCGGCCAGCGTCAGCGCGAGCACGACCGGGATCGCGAGCGCGGCCATGCCACCGGCCCGCCGGCGCGGCGAGCGGTCCGGCCGGCGCCCGGCGCCGGGGTCGGTGGTGCGGGTGGTGCGGGTAGCGCCGGGCGGGGCGCCGTCAGTGCCGGCGCTTCGCCGCCTCAGGTGTGCCGGTTTCGCCAGCTCAGACATCCGTGGCCTCCTTGACCGCCGCCGGGAGCTCAGGTTGCTCGGTGGTTGCGGCGGAATGTAGACCGTGTGACTATCGCCGCGCAAGCGTTTGCGCTAGCGTTTGCGCAATCGCTTTACAACGATTGGTAGCTGCTCCGCCCCGACTCCGGGCGGCATAGGAGACTGTCCGTCGTTCGTCCGAGAGCACTGTCAGGAGATGCCTTGATCACGATGGCGGATGTGGCGCGGGTCGCCGGCGTCTCGGTCTCGACCGTCTCCCACGTGATCAACGACACCCGCATCGTCCGGGACGAGACCCGCGCCGCGGTGCTCGCCGCGATCGAGCGGACCGGCTACACGCACAACACGATCGCCCGCGCACTGGTCACCGCGAGCACCCGCTCCATCGGCCTGGCGATCCCGGTCATCACCAACGCGTACTTCACCGACGTCATCCACGCGATCGAGACCCAGGCCTCGACGGCCAGCTACACCCTGCTGCTCGTCGACCCGCGCGAGGACCCGGCCTACGAGCTGCAGGCCGTGCGGGCGCTGCGGGAGCGCCGCGTCGACGGGATCATCGTGGCACCGGCGGCCGACCCGCAGCGGCGGTCGCTGGCCTATCTCGCCGCGAACTCGGTGCCCACCGTGCTGGTCGACCGGCTCGCCTCGGACGAGTTCGACCAGGTCGGCCCGGAGAACGAGGAGCCGACGGCGACGCTGACCCGGCACCTAGCCGAGCTCGGCCACCGGCGCATCGGCATGGTCGCCGGCCTGGCGGGCCTGAGCACCACCGACGAGCGGCTGTCCGGCTACCGGCTGGGCCTCACCCGGTCCGATCTCCCCTACGACGAGGCGCTGGTCGTGGACGGCGGCTCGCAGATCGAGCCCGCCCGCGAGGCCGTACACCGGCTGCTGAAGCTGCCCAAGTCACCCACCGCGCTGGTGGTCAGCAACAACCTCATGACCATCGGAACCCTGCGGGCGCTGCGCGAGGCGGGCAAGCGGGTGCCCGACGACGTGGCGCTGACCGCCTTCGACGACTTCGAATGGGCCGACCTGCTCACCCCGCGGCTGACCACGATGGCGCAGCCCCGGTTCGACCTGGGCACCACCGCGGTCCGCCTGCTGATGGACCGGCTCGCCGACCCGCACCGGCCACCCCGCACCGTCCGGCTCGCCCCGCAGTTCATGCACCGCGAGTCCTGCGGCTGCGCCGCACGCCCCCCGTCGCCCCTCCCCCCGCCGGCGCTACTCAACGGCATCGACTAGCCCCGGCATTTCGTGTCGTCAGAGCTGGCTGCCGTTGCGAGCCGGCGTGGGCCGCCTCGCCTCGGCGAGAGGGCACACGGTCGGTGGTGGCCGGCGTCGGGTGGTACGAACGTCGGGTGGGTAGTTCGTTCACCGAGTACCGCGGTCGCGGGTTCTGGGCACGCGACCTGAAGCTTGAGGTCTGGTTGTACGTGTTGGGACTGATCGTCGATCGACAACCGGTTCGTCCGGCCTGGCTGGTCGCGGCCAGGGAACACTGGCGGCTGCAGGCCACGGTCGGCTTCCAGGGCACGGTCGGCGCGGACCTCGATGGTCAGGTCGGCACCGACCCAGGCCGGGCCGAGCTGCTGATCGGGTTGGCCGAGCGGGCGGAGCTGTACCTACGACGGCACAAGATGATCACTGCCGGCGAACTCGTCGACGGTGGTGTCGGCGGGCCGCAAGTCGACTGGGACAGCGATCTCGACACCGAGGTGATCTGGCCGGCTTTCGTCGTGAACTGTCGGGGCGCACGGCAGTATGACCAGCATGGATACGCACGTAAGGACCCCGCAGGAGATTTTCCTGCAGCCGCAGCACCTCGTGGTTCCACCGTTTCAGCGTGCTTACGTGTGGGACAAGGACGAGCAGTGGGTGCCGCTGTGGCAGGACGTCCGCCGCCTGGCAGAGATCCGGCTCGGTGACCGGTTCTCCAACCCGACGCACTTCCTCGGTGCCGTGGTCGTACAGGCGCAGGAGCAAGTGCCCGGCAACCTGCAGGGAAGCAACATCATCGACGGCCAGCAGCGCCTGACCACTCTCCAACTTCTGATGGACGCGGCGGGCGCTGTGCTCGAAGAGGCGGGGAAGGACGCGCTGGCGGCCCAGTTGGACGTCTTGACGCATAACCAGACGATGTACGTGCCGGACGGTTCGACCCGACTCAAGGTGAGACACACGAACCGGGATCGGGCCGCGTTCGACGAGGTCATGAACGCTGACCCGCCGGTCGATCATGGAGGGCTGCGGCATTCGGGGTCCCTGGTGGCGCATGCGCATGAGTACTTCACCAGCGCGGTCGCGGAATGGCTCGGCGACTTCGCCGCGGACAACTTCGCGGAGCGGGCGGACACGTTGGTCCAAGTGCTTACTCGCGGCCTTCAGTTGGTGGCCATCAACCTCGCGGTAAATGAGAACTCGCAGGAAATCTTCGAAACCCTCAACGCTCGCGGCACACCCTTGACCGCTGCGGACTTGATTAAGAACTTTGTGTTCCAGCGCCTCGACTCCGAAGGCGCCGACACCAAGCGGGCCTATACCGAGGACTGGCCTTTCGACGCAAAGTTCTGGGAGACCGAGGTCAGCGTCGGCCGCTACCCGGTCAGCCGTAGCTCCCTATTTTTCAACCAGTGGCTGGTATCGCGTGCCGGCGAGGAAGTCAGCCCGAAGTCGACGTTCACGCGCTTCAAGCACTTCGTCGAGCGGGAAAGCGGCCAGAAGGTGACAGATCTGCTGCCGACCATCAAGCAGCAGGCGGACCTATACGAGGCGTGGACGGTTGCGGCCGACAGTCCGGACCGGCAGCTGACCCGGGTCGAGCTCGCCGTGTATCGGATGAAGGCCTCGGACGTTGAGCTGCTCAAGCCGCTGCTCATCTGGCTGCACAGACCGGGTCGTGACCTACCGCGGTCAGTCATCGACCAAGTCATCGCCGCTGCTGAGAGCTGGGTCGTGCGGCGTCAGCTGCTGCGGCTGACTGGTTCGGACCTTGGCCGCATCATCGCCGACCTCATCCGGGACCACTCCGACGCGCCGGCCGCAGAGCTGCCAGAGCGTGTGCGTACCCACCTCTCCCGCCTGAATGTCTCCAGCAACTACTGGCCTGGCGATGAGGAGATCCGGCAGGCGCTGCTGCCCGATCAGGCGTACCGCCGGTTCAAGCGGGGCCGGCTCCGCATGCTGTTGGAAGCGATCGAGGATCATCACCGGCAGGGCACGAACCAGCCTCAGGTGTCTCGCCGCGGCTATCCGATCGAGCACGTCCTCCCGCAGAAGTGGACAGACAACTGGCCGGTTGACGGGCTCGAGGCCGAGCAGAACCGCGCCAACCACGTGCACCGCCTGGGCAACCTGACGCTGCTGACGAACAATCTGAACTCGAAAGTATCGAACGGTCCGTGGACCGGAAAGCGCGAGGCATTGCAGCTGCACGACACGCTCCTGATGAACAGCCGGCTCCTCGCGGCAACCCAGCAGGGCACGTGGGACGAGGACGGCATCGACGCCCGCACGAGCCGCCACGTCGATATCCTGCTGCAGGTGTGGCCTGTCCCCGAGGGCCATGAGGGCGCGGTCATCGATCCACAGGCGAAGGCGCAGGACTGGATCCAGATCAAGCACCTCGTGGCGGCGAAGCTCCTATCGCCGGGCACCGTGCTGACGCCACGCGGCGGTCAGTGGAAGGGCCGGACCGCTGTCGTGCGCGCAGACGGGCTCATCGAGCTCGATGGCAAGACGTTCGACTCACCCTCGGGTGCCGGTAAGCACGCGAAGGGCGGGCCGACGAACGGCTGGTACTTCTGGCGTCTGCCGGACGGCCGAAAGCTCGTCGACGTGCGCTCTGCCTTCACCGGGGAGGAACCCGCGAAGCCCTCACGAACCTTCGACTGGTCAACGCTGCACGCCATCCTCGAGGCAATCCCACCCGGCCGCTGGACGACATACGGCAGCCTTGCCGACGCGATAGGCACGGCGCCGCAACCGCTTGGCAACCACGTCACCCACTGCGAGCAGTGCTCTAACGCTCACCGGATCCTCACACGTGAAGGACGCACCGCTGAGCACTTCGCGTGGACTGACCCCGACGACCACCGCGCCCCCGTCGAACTGCTTCAGCGGGAAGGTCTCGTCTTCGTGGATGGGAAGGCCGACAGGTCCCGCGAGCTTTCGAGTGATGACCTCGGATCGCTCGTTGCCGATTGATCAGTTGACGGCCTAGCGGCTTGTACGACAGCCGCGAACAGCCGGTCCCTCCGCAATAGGTCTGTTGGTCAGGCGTCCGCCGGCTTTGAAGACCCGCCTGGGTAGCGTGGTCCCACCCGCGCAAGAAGCCGCGGAGGGCGCTACCGGACTGCCGCGGGTCGGGTGGGCGATCGGGCGGATGCGCGGGAGGTGGGTTGGCGTGTGCTGGCGGGCTATGCCGGCGCCCGGCCGCGCTTGCGATGCCAGAGCGACAGTATCGGCCGGTCGAGTGTGAGTAGGAGCAGCGTGTAGTAGCTGGAACCTGGCAGCAGGAGGGCCAGAACCAGGGCGGACACGAGGAGAATCACGTTGATCACGGCGGATGCGAGGTCAGGCGGTGTCTGGCCGCCGGTCACGGTCGGGTGGCGCCGGACCAGGAGGTCCATGGCCGCGACGACGGCGACGTTCAGCGTGATGGTGCCGATGTAGAGCACCTTGGTCAGCGCCTGCGATCCGGCGTCCGCCAGCAGTGCCGTCGGGAATGGCAGGAAGACGATCGTGGCGGTCCAGACCATCAGCAGCACGCCCAGTCGGTCGGGCGCGATCAGAACGTTCCGCAGGCTCTCGTGCTGCGCGAACCACAGCCTGGCGATGACCGCGAAGCTCAGCAGGAACGAGAGGAACTGCCCCTGATGGGTGCGCAGGAGGTGGCTGACCGGCTGGTCGCCGATGTCGGAGGACAGTTCCGCCAGCGGCAGGACCAGCAGGGTGATCGCGATGGCCACGATGGCGTCCACGAACGTGAGCAGCCGATCGAAGTCACGCCGGCGCCCCTCGGTCACGTCTGTCACTGGGGCAGGTTAGCCACGGCGAGGATCCGCTGATACTCGATGACTCCCTGCCCGGCCGTCCGTCGGACCACAGCGAAGGGCTGGAGCACCGGGATCAACGACCGGTCTGGCCGTCGATCTGTTCGCGGATGATGTCGGCGTGCCCGGCATGACGGGCGGTCTCCTCGATCACCGCGAGCATCACCGACCGAAGATCGCGTGTCTTCCCGTCGCGGGTCACCGGTGCGTTCGCGTCACCGACCGCGGCGATGATCTCGTTGCTGGCCGCACAAGCGGCGCGGTACCCGGCTCGAAGGGTCCGCAGCGAGACGGCGGGATCGACCTGCATCGACCGCCGGATCCTGCTGGCCTTCCCGCCGGCGACGATCTCCTCGAACCACTTCGACTCCACGAACGTCAGGTGCTGCACCAGCCCAGCCAGGTTGGTGCCCGAATCAACCGTGCTGCGCCGGGCGTCGGCCTCACTGAGCCCGGCCAGCTTCGTCAGCACGCTGGCGCGCAGCCCGTCCAGCGCCGCACGAAGCTGTTCGACCTCGCCAGTCATGCCGGGGAGCCTACGGCGGCGCCGGCCAGCCGACGACGACCAACCGGGCGGCCACCCGGCCGAGCCGCCCCCTGCGGGCAAGAGCGGCGCCCGCCGGGAGGTGCACCTGCGCAGCGGCGGTGAGCGAGCCGGGGGGGCGGCGGCGCCTACGGGACCGGGGCTCGGGGTGCGGCCACCAGCCAGCTGGAGTCCTCGGCCCATGAAGTGGTGGTGTCCCAGGGGTTCGTGCCGCCGTTGCCGGCGATGTAGACGACGTTGTCGAAGGCTCGGATGTACCTGGTCGGGAAGTTCACCGACTGGAAGGACACGCCCTGACCGCTGTTGCCGGGCGTCTGGCAGAAGGTGGCGTCCTGGGAGAACAGGGTGCTGCCGTCGTCGGGTTGCAGGTGGAACTGGAAGTTCTGGTGCCGCAGGTAGCTGCCCGGCCGGTTGATCGACTCGAACGAGAAGCAGCTCGGGTTGGCCAGGCCGGCCGTCTGCACCCAGGTCGCGTCCTGCTTGTCGATGGCCGGGCTCGCCTCGGTCACCGGCGCGGTCACCACGCCGTCGTCGGCGTCGTTGTGCTTGATGTAGTTCGAGGTGCTGCCGGGCGTGGTGGCCTGAAGCGACACCAGCGGGCCGGGGTCGAGGGTGAAACCCTGGTTGGCGCCGCCGGGCGTGGGGTTGTTCGACCGGACGAAATCAGTGCAGTTGCTGTCGGTGTCGGTGCCATCCGGGAAGCGGCCCGCGCTCCGGCCGGCGGCACCGGCCGTGCCGGGCGCGGCGACCCGGCAGCCACCCTGCCCGGCACCCGAGGTGCCCTGATATCCCTCGGCGAGCCACGGGTCGACGAGGGTTCCGTAGTTGAGGCTGTCGACAACCAGGCCGTGGGCGTCGCGCAGCACCATGTTGCCGGCGTTGGCGGAGAGGGCGGGGCCGCCGAACCACTGGTTGGGCGCCGGCTGTCCCTGGTATCCGGCGGTGGTGACCGCGGCATCACGCACCAGCGTGTTGATCGGGTGGCCGTTGGCCAGGGGTTGGTCGACGGTGATGCCGGTGCCGAGTGCCTGCACCGGCTCGTTGCTCGAGTGCGCCTTGGTCGTCGCCGGGGTGAACGTGATCCCCGTCCCGCGCGCGCTGAAGGGAAGGTTGGCCGCGTGGTCGAACCGCAGCGGGGCGGTCAGGTCCAGGCCGGTGCCGGTGGCGCCGGTGGTGCCGACCGCGGCGACCGTGACCGTGTCGATCCCGTGGCCGGGGCTGGCGATGTCCAGCCTGATCGTGTCGCCGACCGTGATGTTCGCGGTGGACGTGACCTTGATGTTGGTCGCGCCCGCCGGTGCCGCTGCCGACAGGCGGGCCTGCGTGCCCTGCCGGCCGACCGCGGTGACCGTTGCCGTCTCGTACCTGTCGCCGGAGCCGATGCCCATCTTCTGGCCGACCGTGAAGCCGGCCGTGTTCGTGACGGGCACGTTGGTCGAGCCGGCCGGGATCGTGATGACCGGACCGTCGGGCAGGGGTTGCCAGAGTGTCGTGTTGCCGGTGGCGGCCGTCCCGACGGCGAGGACCGTGCGGGTTTCCGTCCGGGAGCCGGCGTCGATGTCGATCTGGTCGCCGGCTGCCATGCCGGTGACGTTCCTGACGTTGATGGCGGTGTCGCCCGCGCTGGCGGGGGCCGCCAACCCCGAGTTGGCCAGGCCGAGCAGATAGTGCCCGCCGGCCGCGAGCGTCGTTCCGGCCGGGAAGGTCACGGTCGAGAAGACGGCCTGCTGGGTCGGGTGCTCGGTCAGGGTCCAGCGGGAGATGTCGACGCCCTTGGTGCCGGCGTTGTAGAGCTCGATGAAGGCGTTGGTCGCGTTGCCCGTGACGCCGCTCCGGAGTTCGTTGATCTTGATCGGGCTGACGTTGCGTACCTTCTCGGCGGTCGTCGTCGAGCGCCGCAGGCCGGAGCCGATCCATGCGGCGTTGGCGAGCAGGTCGCCGTTGAACGCGGCCCGTCCCGAGGTGATCGAGAAGGTGGCGCTCACGCTGGCACCGGGCGCGACCGAACCGAAGGTCACAGACTTCCTCCGGGTACCGGCGACGACTGCCGACCACCCGTGCGGCACGGTCAGGCTCAACGTCACGCCGACCGCGCGCGAGCCCGTGGTGTTCGTGAACGTCACGGTGTCCTGCTGGGCGGACCGCGGCGTGAACGTCTGCAGGCCCGGCGGGGTGGCCGGTGCCGACGCCGGGGAAAGGCTCAACGCCGGCAGGTCGTACCGGGCGGCGACGACATTGGCCTGGACCGCGTTGTCGGTGGCGTCCGTCGGGTAGCCGGTGGTCATCACGCCTTCGTAGAAGGTGCCCTGCGAGCAGACGCTGTTGTCGCCGCCGTTGCCGAGGAGGATGGCGCCCTGCTTGCGCATCGGGTCGTAGCTGGCGTCGACGCGTGGCCCGTCGAACATCGTCGACAGCGGGCCCTGCTGAGAGTCGCCGCCGAGGGAGGCCCAGTGATGCGGCTCGCCCTTGGCCATCGCGGTCACGAACCGCCAGTCGATGTTCGGCAGGTCCGGGCAGAGTTTGGAAGTGCTCCCCGGGTTGACGCAACCCACCAGGTTGTTCTCCTGGTCGGTCATGATCCAGGGGCCCGGCGGGTTGCCGTGATACCAGGCGGTGGCGTTGCCGTAGTAGGTCGTCTCCATGGTGCCGTTGCCGTCGTCGCGGCTGTCGATCTCGGCGTTGCCGTAGTCGAAGCAGCAGCCGTCGTTGTAGTGATGGCCGTTGATGACCCAGTACTGCCCCTCGGGCTGGTCGTCGACGGCAGTGCCGACCGGGTCGTCGTCGCGCAGGCCCATGCCCGGTTCGATGAAGACTCCGTACGCCTTGTGGCCGCTGATCGTGATCGGCGCCATGTCCGCGATCGGAAGGTTGTTGAAGCCGCCCAGGGCCGGGCCGCTGAATCCGCCGCGGGGCGCCTGGGTCAGGTCGTTGTGCTTGGGTGACTGGTCAAAGAGGACAGTGATGAAGCAGGTCGTGTTCGCGGCAGAAGGCATCCTGCGCCGCGGCGTCGGCGTAGCCGCCCGGATCCGCGGCCGGCCTGGCGGCGGGGGCAACGACGCCGATGTTGCGCAGCCTGTTATCCGACAGGCGCCTGACCTGGTAGAGCGGGCCGCTGTAGGCGGCGTAGAGGGCACGGGTGGTGCTGTGGGCCGCGACGCAGGGGGTTCCGGCGGCGGCGTAGATGTCACACGGGCCCTGCGGTCTGGGCGGTGCGGCCGGCGGCTTCGCCTGCGCCGGGGTGGCCGTCACGACCGTGACGCCGATCAACATGAGCGCCGCCGCGATGCGACCGGCGAGCATCCCGCGACGTCGGGTGGGCAGTCTGACCATGTGGATCAGCTCCTTGATGGACCCCGGTCGACCGGGTCGAGCCGGCTACCTGTGCAGGCGGGCTCCAGCGCGCGCGACCACCCGGTGCGTCCCGCTGCAGTACGCGCCTACGACGCGTGGTGCCCGGACGAGCGCCATGTGAGGCAAGATGTGAGCGTTAACATTTGTGGATATTTGTAGAATACGGCCCAACTCAGTGCTGTCAACGGCCCCAGGCCAGAACCCACCGGTTCGGCTCGAGCAGCGCGAGTACGTACGCCGCGAGCCCGACCCGACGGACGGCCGCTTCACCAACGCCGTGCTCACCCAGACCGGCCTGGACACGCTGGTCGCCGCGGCCCCCGGCCACGTCGCCACCGTCCGCCGGCTGGTGATCGACGCGCTCCCGCCGGACCGGCTGCGCCGGCTCGGTCAGGACGCCGATCGCATCGTGCAACGCCTGGACGCCGGCCTGCGGCACTGACCCTGAACTGGCCGGTAGACCAGCGCGGTTCCGGCACGCGGTCCGCGGCGTCCGGCCAGTCCCGGGTCGTGGCGCAGAATCCTCGGCCGTCCAGAGCCGGCCGATCACCATCCCCGCGGCCGGCGACGGGGAGAACCACGTCTACCGGATGACGGCTACCGCCTGGTGTCGGCGGTTCTGGGCTCGGATGAGTAGGACGACGGCAACGGCCAGCGGCGCGATGAGCAGGACCGCGGCTAGCGGTATGGATACCGCTGGCGGCAACGTGGAACCCGTGCAGGTTTCCACGCCGGCGGTGCCGTCCAGGTTGTCGACAATGACGCACTGCTGTACGGGCAGCAAGGCCATGACCACCAGTAGGCCGAGCCCGCCAGGGACCACGAGGGTGCCGAGTAGTTTCTCGTTCGGGCGCCACCATGCCGAAGTCCAGAGGAGCACGGCACCGCTCGTCCAGCCCAGCAATGCGAGCAGGATGGCGAGTACGACGTCGAGCCCCGCCGCCGCGGCCAGCAGGCCGGGCAGGGCGCCGACGGCGAGTAGCGTCACCGCCGCTGTTTCCCTGCCGGCCCCGGCCGGGCCCAGGCCGGACGCGGCCGGGCGGAGCGAGCCATGGCTGCCCGGTGGCTCGATGGCCGCGGCGACGATCTCGGCTGGATCACCGAGCCGGTCGAGCAGGCTGCGCACGGCCGCCTCGCCGCCCGTGTCGCCGGCGGCGGCACGCGCGGCGTCGATGTGCTCCCTGATGCCGGCCAGCAGTTCGGCGCGCTGGTCGGCCGGCAAGATCGAAGCGGCGGCGGCCAGGCGGGTCAGGTAGTCCTCGACCAATGGGTTGGGCGGGCTGGCGGTCATCGGGTCTCCTTGGCCAACACGTAGTCCACGGCGTCGCGGAAGCGGCGCCACTCCAGTACGAAGGCGTGCAGGGCGGCACGGCCGGCCGGGGTGAGCGTGTAGTAGCGCCGAGGTGGGCCGGCCGGTGACTCCATCCAGGAGGTGCTGACCCACCCATCCCGCCGCAGCCGGGACAGCAGGGGGTAGATCGTCCCCTCGCTGATGACCAGCCCGTCCACCTCGGCGAGCTGGCGGACCAGGTCGAAGCCATACACCTGCCGGTCGGCCAGCAGCGACAGCACGCAGTACTCCAGCACGCCCCGGCGAAGCTGCGACAACGGAGATCGTGCCTGACCAGCTTCCATGCACCACAAGGTAGCAGGTTAGACACGGCGTATAACCCGAAACCCGAAACCGGGACCGGGGACATCGGCCTGAGTCCGCAATAGGAACCGGCGCCCGCCGCACCGTGCGGTCCGCGGGGGCTCGGCCCCCGCGGCCAGCATGACGAGTGGGTCGGCGAGCGCTCTACGCGAGCAGAACCCGCGGATCAGGAGGTGCGGTTACGCCTGCAGCGCATCCGTCAGCACCGCGACCAGCGCCTCGAGCTGCACGTCGGCTGCGGCGGAGACCTCCTCGTCCGACCCGTCCAGCGCCCGGGCGGCAAGCCCGGCCTTGCTGTCGATCAGCTCGGCGATCCGGGGGTCGATGGTCTGCGCGGCGATGACGCGCCAGGCGGTGACCGGTTCGAGCTGCCCGATGCGGTGGCTGCGGTCGATGGCCTGGGTCTGCTCCGCGGCGGTCCAGGACAGCTCCGCCAGCACGATGTTCGAGGCGACCTGCAGGTTCAGGCCGACGCCAGCCGCGGTCAGCGAGCACACCGCGACCGCGACGTCCGGGTCGTCGACGAAGGCGTCGATGTTCGCCTGCCGCGCCCTCGGCGTCTGGTCGCCGCGGATGGACGAGAACCGTATCCCCTGCCGGGCGAAGGCCTGTTCGGCGGCGTCCATCACGTCGATGTGCTTGGCGAAGAAGACGACCTTGCCGGCGCTGCGGGCCAACTGCGCCGCGTAGTCCGCGGCCAGCTCGGCCTTCGCCCGGCCGATGCGTCGCATCATGGTGAACACGTTCTCGCCGGACTGCGCGGTCGTCGCGTCCTTCAGCTCCGACCGGGCCACCCGGCGGACGAGGTCGTGGTCGATGCCATCGACGCCGGCGTCCGAGGATCGGTTGGCCAGCGCGGTCTCATACCGCGTCACCATCCGGTCGGCGAGGTTCCGCTCCGCCGCCCGGATCGACCGGCCGACCCGTCCGTCTAGCTCCACCGGGATGTCGGCGATGCGGCGGGCCGGGATGTCGGCGGCCACGTCGAGCTTGCGGCGGCGCACGATGCCGAGGTCGACCACGCACTGCCGGGCCGCGGCGTAGAAGCCCCGGTCGGCGGGCGTCAGGCCGGTGTCCTCGAGCGCGTCCAGCAGCTCACCGAGGGGCTTGCTGTCGTCGATCCAGCCGAGGAACTGCCAGATCGCCCGGAAGTCCTCGAGGTCGTTGATCAGCGGGGTGCCGGTCAGTGCCATCAGCAGCGGCCGCGGCCGAAGGGACCGGATGCGGTCGGACAGCGCGAGGACGCGCTGCGAACGCTGCGAGGTCTTGTTCTTGATGAAGTGGGCCTCGTCCACGACCATGCCGCGGAAGCCGAAGTCGCCGAGCCAGCCGGTGTGGCGGTCGAGCAGCTCGTAGTTGAGCACGACGATGTCGGCGAAGCCGTCGACGGTCTCGCCGTCGCCCTGCACCACGGTGGCCGAGCGGTGCGGCGTCCAGCGGGCCGCCTCCCGGGCCCAGTTGGTCTTGACGACGTTCGGCACCACGACGAGCAGCGGGTAGGCGTTCGCCACGTCCGCGGCGAGCAACGCCTGGGCCGTCTTGCCCAGACCCGGCTCGTCAGCGAGCAGGAACGTCCGGTGGCCGGCAGCGGCCGCGGCGACCAGTTGCCCCTGGTGCGGCATCAGCTCCAGGCCGGCGGGGGTGCGCACCGCCGTCGGCGCCGGGAGCGCCATGCAGGCCGGGGCTCCGCCACCGGCGCGTTCGAACGAACTCAGCAGCGGGCCGAGCAGTTCCCAGCCGGCCAGCCGACGCGGACCGGAGGTGCGCCGCGGAACGGCGGAGAAGTCAGGAGCGAGGAAGGGGTTCGCCAGCCGTCCAGCGATCACCGACTGCGGCACGACCCGCCGCTCCGTACCGGCGGGAGCGGTCTCCGCCGGCGCGATCTGGTCGGGCGCCGGCGCGATGCCGAGGTCCCGCAGCATCTCCCGCTGCAGCGACCGGGCCGCGTCGGAGACGTCGGAGTCCTCGGCGAGCAACGCCAGCAGCCCGGCGTCCCGGACCGCGGTCGTGGCGAGGATGGTCGCGATGCCGTCCAGGCGCTTGAGCTGTTCAGCCCGACGGCTGTCGCTTCCGGCCACCGACCGGACCCGGGCACGCTCGTCCCGCAGCACCAGGGTGACGGCGTGAAACTTGGTGCGCACGCCCGGCGTCACCCGGCCGCGCCGGACAGCCGCCTCGACCTCACGGACGGTTCCGGCGAGCACCGAGACAACGTCACCGCGGTCGTGGACGGGTAGCTGCTTCCGCGGGACAGTACGGCGAGCACCGGTCTGGCGCTGGCCTGGTCGAGCCAACAGATTCCTCCTCTGGAACACCGCGGCACGGTCGCCGCGGCAGCATGCCGCACAAGTCCCGGGGACGGCTCGGAACGTTCAAGCAGAGAACCTGGTGCTTCGACTCTTGGGCGACTTGCCCGACCTCCGAGGAGCGACACAACCGGCCTCGGCAGGCTCTCCAACGAACCCGGAACCGCCGGCGGGTTGGTCTGGCGACCAAGGATAGTCGTCGTCGACGACGAGTCCGATTCTCCGGCGCCATCGTATCAACGCGGGCGAGGACGCATGCTTCCCGCTCGGGCGTTTCTCGAGCCGGGACCCACCACGGGCGCCCGAACGTGAACACATCAGCACAACCTGCCGGTGATCGCCCAGTCCCGGGTGGGGCGCCGGCGACCGGCGGCGCCTACCTGCGCGACCGAGCCCCGGCGTGCTGCGCAGGCCGGGGCTCGGTCGGTGTCGGTCAGCTGACGATGCCGCCCCACAGGCCGAACTTGTGGTCGGCGGCGTACCCGGTGGTGGCCCGGGAACAGGCCGCCGGCGGCCGGGTGCTGCCCGGGTCGGTCTCGCAGGCGTTCAGCACCATCCACGCGGGCTGGGAGGGGTGGTACCGCGGCCACCGCGGGGTCTCCGGCCGGGCGTTGGGATCCGATGCCGACTGGAAGCCGGACCAGTAGGTGATCATCTGGTCGGACAGCTCGAGCTGGTCGTCGGTGAACGGCAGCCGCATGCCGAGGTACTCCCACAGGTACGGCAGGTCGTCGACGTGCGTCGCGCCGAACGGGAACGACCGCGCCGGCTCGCCCTGCTGCTGCAGCAGGTAGATCGACGCGAACTGTGGCGTCTGCTCCTCGGCGAACTCGTACGCGTACGTCGGCACGTACCGGGAGAACTGGTCGTCGAGCAGCTTGCGGGTGTAGCTCGCGGCGTCGCTCTGCAGCCGGCCGAGCGCGACTCCGGGCGAGGAGTACGCCGACAGCGGGTAGGCGGCGAGCACCCGGTCGGCGTTCGCGCCGTAGGTCGCGCGCACGGTCGACTCGAACTGTGCCGCGGTCACCGGGTGGCCGAGGTAGTCGTTGCCCTGGAACACGAACAGGTTGCGCTCGTCGTGCACCTGCCCGAACATCACCGGGACCCGGGTGAACCGACCCGTCCGCACCGCGGTCGCCGGGTCGAGCGGGAACGCCCGACCGCCGAGCGCCGGCCGGATCGAGACCTGCTGCTGCCCGGCCAGGATCTCGGCCGCGCTCTTGCCCCGCAGACAGGCCAGCGCCGTCGCGGTGTCGGTGCAGCCGACGGCCTGGGCGAACGAGGCCGACGCCGTCTGGCCCTGCGCCTCGGTCTGCATGCTGCAGCCGCCGCTCATGATGATCACGCGGGCGAACAGCCCGGCCGCCGCGGGCGAGCTGAGCTGGTCACACACCGACGACCCACCGGCCGACTGCCCGGCGATCGTGACGTTGCCGCGGTCGCCGCCGAACCGCCCGATGTTGCGCTGCACCCAGCGCAGCGCCGCCTGCTGGTCGAGCAGGCCGAAGTTTCCCGGCCCGTCGGCGCTCTGGCGGCCCATCTGCGGCAGGCCGAGGTACCCGAGCGCGCCGAGCCGGTAGTTGATCGTGACGTAGACGACGTTGCCGTTCTGGACGTACTGGCGCGGGTCGGTGTCCTGCCCGGCCCCGCCGGTGAAGCCGCCGCCGTGGATCCACACCAGCACCGGCAGGTTCCGCTGCGTCGTGTGCGGCGCGTAGACGTTGAGATAGAGGCAGTCCTCGGTCAGCTTCGGCGTCGCGTACCCGGGATCCCAGCCGCTGCCCTGGACGCAGCGGTTGCCGAACTGGGTGGCGTCGCGGACACCGGTCCAGCTGGCCGCCGGCTGCGGCGCCCGCCAGCGCAGGTCGCCGACCGGTGGCGCCGCGTACGGGATGCCGAGCCACTCCGCCACGCCGGTACGGCTGTCGCCGCGCACCTCGCCGTTGTCGGTCCGGACGATCGTGCTGCCGGCGGTGCGGTGGTCGGATCCGGCGCCGGCGCTACCGGGTGGCCCGGCGAACACCGCGGTCGCGGCCGGCACCGCGAGGGCCACCGCGGCCAGGCCGGCTGTGGTCAGGGTCGCCGCGCGGACCGCCCGGCGGCTGCGGCCAGTGATTCTCATCGTGGCGGAGCTCCTCCTCGATCGGGGATTGCTGCGCTGACGCCGACCTGCGGCGCACGGGTTAAGGAAACGTCCTTTCCATAACCTCGCTGCACTTTTCACCCAGGTATCGGTGGTGTCAAGGGCAGGTAGCACCGCTGCGTCGCGGCTACGATCGCGGCGTGGCCGAGACGCCGGAGCGGAGACCCGAGGGCACTTCGCGGTCCGCCTCGGTGGTCCGGGAGACGAACGTGGCCCACCTCGTCCGGCTGGTGCGTGAGTCCGGGCCGCTGAGCCGGGCCGAGTTGGTCCGGGCGTCCGGGCTGACCCGGCCGACCGTCATGGCCATCGTCTCCTCGCTGCTGGCGACCGGGGTGGTGACCGAATCGGGCACCCGGCCGGCCCGGGACGTCTCGACCGACCGGGGTGGTCGTCCCGGCTCGCTGCTCAGGTTCAACGGCGCGGTCCGGACCGTGGTGGGGGCCAAGCTCAGGACCGGGCAGCTGTCGCTGTGGCAGGCGACCGCGGACGGTGTCGTCATCGCGGAGCGGTCCCGGCAGACCAGCTGGGATCCCGACCGCGCCCTCGACCTGGTGGTGCGGGAGGCCCGCCGGCTGGACCGCGCCGCCGGCTCCCTCGGTGCCCTGACCGTGGAACTCCCCGGCTTCATCGATCACGTGCACGGCACGGTGACCCTGCCGCCGCACGGCTGGGACCACGTGCCGGTACGGGCCCGGCTCCAGGCGCGGCTCGGCGTGCCGGTGAGCCTGCTCAGCCCGGCCGAGGCCGCGATCGTCGGCGAGGTGTCGACCGGTTCGGCCGGCGACCACCGGGATATCGTCCTGATCTTCCTCGCGGCCGGCATCGGCGCGGCGATCATCGCGAACGGGCGGCTGGTGCGCGGTGCGGGCGGCGTCACCGGCGAACTCGGGCACTGCCCGATCGGCACCAACCGGATCTGCCGGTGCGGGAAGCACGGCTGCCTGGAGACCGTCGCCGCCGGGTGGGCCGTCCGGGCCGCGGCGGTGGACGCACTCGGGCTGCCCGAGCTCGACCGGGCGAACCTCACCGACCTCGCCGGGCTCGCCGACCGGCGCGTCGACCAGGTGCTGGCCCGGGCGGCCGAAGCGCTCGGCGCCGCCACCGCCTGGCTGGTCAACCTGCTGAACCCGTCCCTGGTGGTACTCGCCGCCACCCCGTTCACGCACGGGGCGCAGTCGTTCTTCGACGCCTTCTCCGCCGCCGCCCTGGAGCACGCGGTCGACCGGGGTGGTCCGGTCCGCATCATCCACGGGAGCCGGGAGGCGGCCCGGCACGGCGCGGTCCAGGCCGCCCTGGAACGGCTGCCGGCCCCGATGCGGCCACGGCTGAGCGTGGTCGCGTAACGCCGCCCGGGGCCGGCGGGCGGCAGCCGCCGCGCCGGCCGTCCACAGTGGATGAACCCGCCGTCCACAGTGGATGAAACGGTGGGCTGGCCGGCGGGTCGGTCAGTCCGCTGGGGCCGGGAACGGCAGCAGGGGGGTGGCGTCCAGCTGGAAGCTCCGGTGGCGGGGGTCGAGCTGCGTCCGCGCCACCACCTCCTCGTAGCCGGTGGGCGACGGGGGCCCACCGTTCTCGCTGACGTCGAGGTCGAAGCGGCGGGTGGTGGTGAACAGCCCGTCGGTGGCCGTGACCACGCCGACCCAGCGGCCCTCGGCGTCCAGCGGCAGCAGGACCTGCAGGCGGCCGGCGTCGTCGTCCACCGAGATGATCTCGAGCCCGGGCGGCGGGTCTTCGATCGCCAGGTCGACGATGAGCAGGCCGGCGCCGCTCACCCGCCGGGCGCCCGCCACCACGACCGGCGCGTCGCCCGGCTGGACGTGCAGGTTGGGCAGCGGCCCGATCGAGGGTGACAGGGTGGCCTGCGGCAGCCACGACCGGTCGTAGCGGCGGGGGTTGCCGGCGGGCGGCACGCCCCAGATCGGCCAGCTGGCCGCCTCCTCGTAACCGACGCCACTCATGTGCACGCTGACCGTTGTGTTCTTCCCGTCCACAACCACCACCCTGGTGAGGAGCATGGCGGCGATGATCGCCGCCTGCTCGTCGTCCCCCCAGTCGGCGGCATCCTGGTGGCCGGCGACGGCGACCGCGATGTCGTACAGGTCCTGCAGCTCGGTGAGGTCCATGTCGTCGGCCCCCGCACCCAGCCACTGGGCGGCCTTGTCCCGGATGCCGAAGACCTGGTGCGGGTCGAACACGTGCTGGCGCTCGATCATGGCGACGGCCTGCTCGGAGGTGAAGACGTCGCCGATGGTGCAGGTCCGGTCGAAGGGCGTGCCGTCGGGGTGGTGGTCGGTGATCGTCTTGACCACGCCGTCCGCCCGCCACGGCGTGGACAGCAGCTCGCGGAGCCTGGCCCGGCTGAACTCCCACATCCGCGCGGTCATGGTCGGGGAGGTGCGGGACGCGTAGAGGATCCGGTGCGTCCAGTGCCACGTCTTCAGGCTCTCGGCCAGCAGCGAGTCCTGCTGGGACGCCACCGGGTCGGCGCCGAGCACCTGCGGCCGGCGGAGGTCGACCCAGGCGCTGTCGTCGTCCTCGAAGGCCACCCAGCCGGTGTACTTGCGATGGCCGGGCACGTAGTGCGGCCCGGCGGCCCCCACCCACCGGGGGTGCGGCCGGATGCCGAACCGGCCGAACAGCTCGCCGAACTCGGCCGGTTCGGTCGCGTCCAGGTAGGCCAGGAACGCGCCCAGTTCGCCCGGGTAGGCCACGGCGTCGTCCCAGAAGGTGGCCGGGTTGCCGCCGCCGGCGGACTTCATCAGCCCGAGCGTCCAGTGGAACGGCCCGCCCGAGGTGATGGCCGTGTCGTAGCCGTTCAGCCCGTCGAAGTAGCCCATCGACTCCACTTCGGACACGGCGCGCGCCACCCGGAACGTCGACCAGAACGCCGGGTCGTCGGCCCGGTCCGGCAGCTCGGCGGCGGCGGTGGCCGGCGTGATCTCGGCCGACGGGTACAGGTAGGCCGAGGTCACGTCCTGGCGCGCTTGGAACGCGCCGGCGCCGCCCCAGCTGGCCGAGACGTACCGGCACAGCACCATCGGCTGGCCCGGGCGGTACGGCTCGACGGTGGCCCGGCCGGTGTGGTCCCAGCCGACGAACGAGCCGGCCTCGACCTGGCGAGCCCGCCACACGTTCTGGTCGATGAGCGCGCCGGCGAGCACGGTGGCCGTCCGGCTGGTGGCCGGGCCGGCGTCGCGCAGGGCGGTGAGCTGGGCCGACGAGAGCGTCCGGTTCTCCACCACCACCGGGCAGTGCCAGTCCCGCTCGACCCACATCTTCAGCAGCTCGCGGGTCTCGGCGTTCAGCACACCGCTGCGCGGCCCGGTGTACTGGTGGTCGTTGGCCACCGGGATCAGCGTCGAGCCGAGGCTGCGACCGCCGGCGCCGGGTTGGGGTTCGGCGGCCAGCGGCTTGCGGGCCACCTGGGGCATCGCGGCGTAGATCTGGAACTCGCGCAGCGCCGCCTCCAGCCACGCGCCGAACCGGCGGCGCGCCACGGCGGTGCGGGCGGCGTTCTGGACCTTGCCGTCGAGGGTGAGCACGTCGGCGTCGGCCAGCGGGCCGAAGCCGACTGCCGCCAGGTCGTCGCGCAGCTCGCCCACGAACCTGGGCGTGGCCGCCGCCGAGGCGAACGTGGCGGTGACCGCCACCCCGCCGTAGACGTAGGTCTGCGCGGCCCGCACGTCCGGGTCGGGGTCGCGGTCGGTCGGATCGACGCCGCCGGCCGGCGGGACGCGGGTGTAGCGCAGGTCGTGGCCGCCGTAGGCGAGTTCCCGCGTGTCGAGGTCGAACGCCACCGTCCCGAACAGGCCCTGGTTGATGGCGTCGAGCACGAGTTCGAGGTACGTGAGGCGGCGGTGGTCGTGCACCCGGAACGGCGGCCGTACCGCCACGTCGGGGTGCAGGTCGTCGAACAGCGCCTCGGCCTCGCGCTGCCAGGCCCGTTCGAGCTCCCGCGCGTCGTCGTCGGGGAACGGCGGGTCGACCGGCACCGCGGTGGCCAGGTCGCCGGTGAGCCGGCGCTGCACCGACGGGAGCGCGTCGCCGTCGGTGAGCCGGCCGTTCGCCTCCTCGACCAGGAACGCCTCGAGGCTGCCGCGGTCCGCCAGCGCGGCGGCGGCGATCGGCCGGCCGAGGTCGCGCAGCGCCTCGGTGGTGCTGCCGCTGCCCTCGACCAGCTCGTCGGGGAAATCCCAGAGCGCGGGGTCGAGCACCGACACCAGGCCGGTGAGCGTCGGCCCGGCGTCGGCGTGCGCGGCGGCGATGGCGGCGGCCAGCCCGTCGACCACGTCGGCCTGGGCATCGAGCAGCGCGCCCACCACGTCGACGGGCGCGCCGCCCGCCGCCGCGGCGCCGAGGTCGAGCACGAGGTAGCTGCCGTCCGGCGCCTCCACCACGTTGCCGGCCGGCGGCGGGACGGCCGTCCCGCGCAGACCGGGGCGGGTCGGCAGCCGGATGACGGCGGTCAGCGAACCGGGGTCCAGGAGGCCGGCGACGTCGTACTGGTCGGCGCCGACCACGCCGGCGATCCGCGGCGAGAGCACGATGTCGAGGACGTCGGCGCCGCCGGGCGGCAGGAGGAGAACCTCCTCCGGCTCGTAGCCGGCGACGGCGGCCAGCACGAGCGACGGGTGCAGCGCGGCGTGGATCGCGCGCAGGTCGTCGTCGCCGACCCGCATGCCCGACCACTCGACGGCGTCGGCGGCCGGGGCGTCAGCGGCGCGGCGGCCCAGCTCCTGGATCTCGGCCAGCAGGAAGGCGTCCGGCATGGTGCCCCCAAGGGCGGCGCGGTCCACGGCGTGCGGACCGCCCGCCGCCGGAGCGTACGTCCGGTCCGGACCGGACGCCCCGGTTTCCAGTACGACGGAGCCGTCCGGTCGGTAGGTTCGGCAATAGCGTCAGCCGAGCCGGGGTGATCCGCATGGCCGATCCCGCTATAGGCCCGCTGCTCGCTGCCCTGGTGCGGTGCTTCGCCCCGTTGCCGACCCTGCTGGGCGATGAGGCCCGCTTCGCTGGCTTCGTGCGCTCTCTCGATCCTGCCGTCCGGTTCGATGTCGATGCCCTCGCCGCGGTCGTCGGCGGGCTCGCCGGCCCGGCGGCGGCCATCGCCGGCGCGGTCGAGGACGCGGCCGACGCTGCCGGCGAGCTCGGGTCGAACGACGCCGACACCCGGGCCGAGGCGGCCGGCGCGCTGCTCGACGCCGCCGGCACCGTGGCCGGCCAACTCGCCGCGGTGGCCGCCGTCGTGTCGGACTGGGACCTGGCCAACCTCGGCCTCGGGCCCGAGCACCGCGACCCGGCGTTCTGGGCGGCGCTGCTCGCCACCGCCTTCGACCGGCTCGTGATCGAGGCGATCGAGCAGCGGCTCCCGGTGCTGCACGGGCTCGCCGCGCTCGCCGGGATCATCGTCCGGGCCACCGACGGGACGCTCGAGCTGCGCCTGGACGCGCTCGGGCCGGCCATCGGCGACCTGCCGGGCACGTTCGCCGGCCAGGCCGGCTGGGGCGGCGCGCTCTCCCCCGACTGGCTCACCGGCCCGCTCAGCGACGCGGTGGCCGACCTCGGCCTGGACGGCCGGGTCCGCCCGCTGCGGCCGGCGCTGGCCGAGCTGCTGCCCGGGCCGCAACCGGCGGACACCCGTGCGGTCGAGGTGCCGTTCGTGTCGGGGTTCCAGCGCGAGCTCGGGGCGCTGGCCGAACTCGGGGTGATCCTGGCCGCGGTGTCCGCCGGCGGCGGCACGCCGGCCGACGCCCTGCTGCTGGCGAACCTGGCCTGGGGCGCGTCGTCGCTGTCGTCGACGTCGGCCAGCGGGTGGACGCTCACCGTCGCCGGCACCGCCGAGCTCAGCGGCGCGCTGGCGCTGCTGGTGGAGCCGGGCCGGACCACCGACGTGGCCGGCGGCGCCGCCGGCTCGCTCGGCGTCACGGTGGCCAGGACCGCCAGCCCCCGGTGGCGTCCGTTCGGCACGCCGGCGTCGACCCGGCTCGAAGTGGGCTCGGCCGAGGCGGGCGTCGAGCTGATCGCCGGCGCCGGCCGCGAGGTGGTGCTGTCGGCCGGCGTCGGCGACGCCGAGGTGGTGCTGGCCACCGGGTCGCCGTTCCTGGCCGTGCTGCTCGGCGCCGAGCAGATCTCCGCGCCGTTCGCGCTCGAGCTGCGGTGGTCGACGGAGTCCGGCTTCACGATCGCCGGGTCGGTGGGCGTCTTCATCACCGTCAACCTCGACCGCGACATCGGCCCGGTGTTCCTCGACCGGCTGGAACTCGCCGCCGTCGTCGGCACCGACGGCGGTGCGGACGGCGCGGGCTCGGCGCTGGAGCTGTCGGCCCGGCTGTCGGCCACCGCCACCCTCGGACCGTTCACGTTCTCGGTCGACGGCCTCGGCATCGCCTTCGGCGTCGGCCCCGCCGACGGCGGCCCGGACAGCATCGGGCCGCTGCTGCTGCGGGCCCGTCCGCTGCCGCCCCGGGGTTACGGCGCCACGCTGGTCGCGCCGCTGTGCTCCGGGGGCGGCTTCATCCTGATCGACCGGGACGGCCCGCGGTACGCCGGCGGCCTCGCCATCGACATCGCCGGGGTGGGCATCACCGCCTTCGCCGTGGTCGACACCGACCTGCCGGGCGGCGGCTGGGCGCTCTACGCCACCCTCGCCGCCGACTTCCCGGTGCCGATCCCGATCGGTTTCGGCTTCACCCTCGCCGGGGTGGGCGGCATCCTCGCCGTCAACCGCACCGTCGACGTCGACGCGCTGGCCCTGGGCCTGCGCGCCGGCGCCGCCGACGCCGTGCTGTTCCCCGACAACCCGGCCGAGGACGCGCTCACCCTGCTCGGCAACCTCGACCAGTGGTTCCCGCTCGCCGACGGCAGCACCGTGGTCGGTCCGGTGGTGCGGATCGGGTGGGGCGTCCCGGAGCTGGTGTCGGCGCAGGTGGGCGTCATGGTGGTCGTCCCCGACCTGATCGTCGTCCTGCTCGCCAGCATCACCGCCGTGCTGCCCGACGCCGACGCCGCCATCCTCACCCTGCACGCCGACGTCCTCGGCGCCGTCGACGTCCCGGCCGGCACGATCACGGTCGTCGCCTCGCTCTACGACTCCACCCTGCTCGGCGTCTTCGAGCTCAGCGGAGACGTCGGCTTCCACGCCGCGCTGTCCGGTCAGCCGTTCTTCGTGCTGTCGATCGGCGGCTTCCACCCCGAGTTCAAGCCGCCGGGCGCGATGCCGTCGTCGCTGCTGGATCTACGGGTGATGCGCTTCGCCGTCGAGCTCAGCGAGAACGTCTCGATCAGCCTGGAGTCGTACCTGGCCATCACGTCGAACACCGTGCAGTTCGGCGCCCGGGTCGACCTCGAGGCCTCGGTCGAGGTGCTGCTGACCACCTACACGGCGCGCGGGTGGGTCGGCTTCGACGTGCTGCTCACGCTCACGCCGCTGTCCCTCAGCGCCCAGGTGGTCGCCGGCGTGTCGGTGTCGGCCGGCGACCGCGAGCTGTTCGGCGTCGACCTGAGCCTGCACCTGCAGGGCCCCGACCCGTGGCACGCCGTGGGCCGGGCGGTGTTCGACTTCTTCGGCTTCCACGTCGACTACCTCTTCGACATCGGCGAGCCGCCGGCCATCCCGCCGCGCGATCCGGTCGACGTCGGCGCCCGGGTGCGCGCCGCGCTGGACGACGACGCGGCCTGGCAGCCCGGCACCGGCGGCGCGGACTGGGCCGCCGGACTGGTGACGGCCGCGGCGGCCCCGCCGGCTCCGGGCGGGGCGACGGCCGGCGGGTGGACCGGCCCGGCGATCCGGCCGGACCAGTCGCTCGTCGTCCGGCAGTCGGTGGCCCCGCTCAACCGGGAGCTGACCGCATTCGGCGAGCTGACGCCGACGGCGCCGACCGTGGCGCTCACCGCGCCCACCATCGGGCGGGTGGTGGACGCCACGCCCGACTGGGTCGACGACTGGTTCGCCCCGGCCCAGTTCGACCGCCTGGCCGGCGCCGCCAGCCTCTCCGCGCCGTCGTACGACCTGATGACCGCCGGCGTCGTGCTGGCCGACGACACCGTCGACCTCCCGACCGACCCGGCCGGACAGTGCCGGTCGGTGTCGCGGCTGCCCGAGGAGGATGTCTACGGGCCGGTCGGCGACGCGCGGACCCGCCGGTCGCGGGTCGCCTTCGCCGCGACCGCGGTGCCGGCCCCACCGCTGCGCCGCGGCGTCGGGACGGCCACCGTCCGCCGGCCCGACGGCACCACGGTGCCGCTCGGCGCGGTGGCGGTCACCACCACCCGGTACGCGGTGGTGGACCGGACCGACGGCCGGGCCGCACCGGTCGGCACGCCCACCCCGACCGGCCGGGCAACCGGCGCGGTGCCGCTGTCCCGGCCCGGCCGGGCAAGCCGCGCGGTGCCGCTGCCGCCGGTGACCGGGTCAGGCGGTGGGTTGTCGTTCGCCGCCGCCGTCCGGTCGCTGGGCGGCACCGCGACGGCCGACCGGCGGGTCGTACCGCTGCACGCGGTGGTGCCGGGATGACGACCGAGCTGCACCTCCTGCCGTACCAGCGCCGGGGCGCGATCCGCTCGGTCGCCCGCGTCGACGCCGGCTCCGGCCCGCTGCCGGCCGCCACCATCCGGGCCTCGGTCACGGTCGACGGGACGGTGGTGGCCCGGGACGTCCGCATCCTGGGGCCCGACACGGTGCAGGCGATCGGGGCGGCGGAGATCCTGCGCCGCTACCCGGTGCCCGGCAGCACCGGCGCCGAGGTGGCGTGGTTCCCGCTGGTGGAGCTCGCGTCCGCCGACCTCCCGTGGCGCTACACCCCGGCGGCCGCCGGCCCCGATGGTCGGCTGCGTCCCTGGCTTGTGCTGGTCGTGGTGCCAGCGGACGGCGAGGGCGTCACGTTCACGTCGCTGTCCGGGGGCACCGACCGGCTCACCGTCGGCGGCGCCGAGCGGGCGTTGCTGCCGCCGCTGGCGGAGTCGTGGGCGTGGGCGCACGTGCAGTCCACGGTGCCGGCGGCCGACCTCGACGCCGGCACCGCCACCGACCCCGCGGTCACCACCGCCCGCCTCCTCGCCCCGCGCCGGCTCGAGCCGGACCGCAGCTACCGGGTCGCCCTGGTCCGGGCCTTTACGGTCGGCGCCGACGGGACGCTCGCGCCCGCCTGGACCGACGGAGGCACCGAGGCGGCGGAGCTGGCGGTCTACGACTCCTGGACGTTCACGACCGCCGCCGACGCCGCGACGTTCGAGCTGCTGTGCGAGCGGCTGGTCCCGGCGACCGCGGTCGGGTCCCTCGGCCTGCGTGACGTCGACGTCAGTGCCTCGGGTGTCGACGTGGCCTGGGACGTCCCGGCCCCGGTGCTGAACCCGGTGGGCGGCGCGCTCTGGGATCTCGACGCCGCTTCGCCGCTGCCGCCGGTCGGGACGGAGGACTTCCGCGCCGCCACGCTGCCGCTGCTGGAGACGGCACTGGCCCGGCGCCCCGACCTCCCGGTGCCGGCACGGTACGACCCGCTCCGCGACGACCCGGTCATCAGCCTCCCGCTGTACGGGCAGCACCAGGCCGAGGGCGGGGCCGGCGCGACCGGGATCCCCGCGGCCGGCTGGCTGCTGTGGGCCAACACCCGCACCGACCGCCGGATCGCGGCCGGGCTCGGCGCTCAGGCCGTCCGGCGGGCCCAGGAGCCGCTGCTCGCGGCGGCCTGGGACCAGGCCGGCCAGCTGCGCGAGGCCAACGACGAGCTCAACCGGGCCCGGCTGGCCGCGGAGATCGACCGCAGCTGGCAGGCGCGGCTGGCCGCCACCGACGACGGCGACGCGGTGGCCACCGCCGGCCCGCTGCTGACGTTCGCCACGCTCGGCGGGCGTCCGGCGCTCGCCGCCCTGCGCTCGAGCGCAGCGCCGGTAGCGCTCGCCGGGGCGGCGTGGCTGCGGCACGCGCCCCGCCCGCCCGGCACCCGGGCGTCGACGGCGATGCTGCTGGCCACGGCACCGGCACCCGGCCGGTTCGCCGGCAGCCTCGACTTTCAGCCGACCGGTGCTCCGGCCGGCTGCTTCCAGCCCGGCGCGGCCGGGTCGAGCGGCGGCGGCTTCGACGGCGTGCTCACCGCCGGCGCCATCAACCACGTGCTGACGCATACGCTGCCGGTCGAGCTCGACCTCGACGACCTCCGCTCCGCCGCGCGGCGTCCGGTGGTGCGGGGCGCGCCGCACCCGGCCGGTGCCGCCGCGCTCAGCCGGGTCCCCGCCCGGCGGGCCCGACCGGTCCCGGCCGCCGCGGCCAGGACCGACGACGGCGGGCTGCCGGAGCGGCCCGACGACACGCCGGTCGAGCTCCCGACCCAACCCGCCGCACTCGTCGACGTCAGCACGCTGGCCACGGTGGTGGCGGCGTTCGACCCGCTCGAGCTCGGCCGGCGCAGCGTCGTCGCCCGGGTGGCCGCGCTCGAGCCGCTGCTCGGCGCCGGGGAGCTGCCGTGCCGGGTACGGATCGGTCCGGTGTTCCCCGACCCGCTGTTCTGGGACCTGCTCGAGGTCGACCGCGGCATGGTGCTCCCCGGCGCCGCCGGCTTCCCGGACAACGGCGTGCGCCTCGTCGGCGTCAACGGCGCCTTCGTCGCCTCGTTCCTGCTGGGGGCCAACCATGAGATGGCCCGGGAGCTGCTCTGGCGCGAGTACCCCGCCGACCTCGGGGCCACCACGTTCCGCCGCTTCTTCGACCACCTCGACGGCGGGAACGACATCGAGCCCATCGAGGCGTGGCCGGCGGGCGCCACCCTGGAGAGCCGGGCCGGCGCGGTCGGCGCCTCGTCGGTGATCGTCGTCCGCGGTGACGTCGTCGCCCGCTATCCCGACCTGCACGTGTTCGTGGCCCCCGGCGTGGGCGGCGAGCCGCAGCTGGCGACCGCGCTCGGGCCGATCTTCGAGGGGCTGCTCGGTAGCGACATGCGCTTCTTCGGGTTCGACGTCACGACCGGGGACCTGCGCGGCGAGGGCGCGGGCGAGGAGTGGTTCGTCGGCTTCGAGGAGCGGGTGGTGGCCCCCCGCTTCGGCCTCGACCTGGGCCGGGCGTCGACGCCGACCACCTGGGACGAGCTGACCTGGGCGCAGTTCGGCGACGCCGTCAACGTGCCCGCCACCACGGTGCCGGGCCTGCCGTCGCTGACGATCGACGACGTGACCTGGGGCCGCAACAGCGCCCACCAGGGCGCCGCGGTCCATCGGCGGCCGTACCGCCGGCTGTTCCCGGCCACCACGCTGGTGCCGGCGTGAGCGCAGGTCGGCCGCGGCGGCGCCTGGACCGCCGCGACATGCCCAGCGCGTCGCGCCGGGAAGGCGCCGCCTTAGCGGCCGACCGGAGCGAACCAGCAGACACCGTGAGCGCCCCGCGCCGGCCCGACCTCGACGGCGGCCCGCCGGGCGGCGGCCCGCCGGGCGGCGGCATCCCGGGCGGCGGCATCCCGGGCGGCGGCGTCCCGGGCGGCGGGCTGCCGGGCGGCGGCGTCCCGGGTGGCGGCTTCGAGATCGACCCGGAGGTCATCGCCGCGGGCCTCGACCCGGAACTGCCGGTGGCCCTGCTGCCGGTGCGCCTCGAGGTGCGCTTCCTGCCCGATCGGCCGGGCGTCGAGCCGACCGAGCTGGTCGTGCGGGTCCTCCCGGACGCGTTCCACGTCGACGCGCACGACCCGGCCCTGATGGCCGTCGAGGTCCAGCTCGGTCACCGCTACTGGGAGGAGGTGTGGCGCGGCGGTGGCGACGCCGCGGCTACCACTGAGGCCCGGCGCTGGCTCGCCGCCGACCTCGGCACCACCCGGGCCGCCTACGTCGCCCGCAGCACGGCGCCGACCAACCCGGGGCAGGCGCCCGCCGCCGCCGTACCCGCCGACGTGCCGCTCGACCCGGCGCCGGCCTGGCCGATCGTTGCCGAGCGCACCTCGCCGGCGCCCGGGCGGGCCCGGCTGCTGCCCGCCCGCTGGGCGGCCTACGTCGAGTTCGAGGGCGAGCAGGCCGGCCCGTTCTGGGCCGAGCGACCGGTCGCCGCCGACCTCGCCGTCACGCCCGGCCTGGTGGACCTGCCGCCCGGCGCCGACGCCCGACAGTTCCTCGAGGCCCAGGGGATGGGGTGGCTGACCGACATCGCCGCCGCGGTGGCGGCCGGGATGGCCATCCGCATCCCGCTGGCCGCGCTCCCGGACCTGCCGCCGCAGGGGTACGACCGGCTGGTGGTGCTCGGGGTGGCGGCCGGCGACGACCACCACACGGCCATGGCGGAGCTGCTCGAGGCCCACCGGGCCACGCAGGGCCTCGGCATCCTGCCGCCGGGGACGCCGACCAACACCACGGCCACCGCCGCCGGCATCGGCGCCGACCACGACGACGTGGACGCCTACTTCGACACCGAGCTCGATCCGCCGCGGGTGATCCCGCCGCTGCGGTTCCTCGGCGAGCCGGCCGAGCTGTTCGGGCTGGGCGCCGCCGACGCCGCCGCCATCGCGTTCGGGCTGGCCGGCTGGACCGCGCTGGACCGCACCCGGCACGCCGCCGACCCGTCGGCCGACCTGGCCCGGGCCGCCAACCAGGCGCTCTGGCCGGCCACCCTCGGCGGCTGGTTCGGTGGGTCACTGAGCTGGGCGGACGACGGCACGTCGCTGCTCGGCCCGACCGGCATGCTGTCGACCCGGGACTGGGTCGCGGACTTCGTCCGGCCCGAGGGCCCGCTGCCGACACTGCAGGTGGGCAACCACCCCTACGGCCTCCTCCCGGTCCGGACGAACCTCCCGATCGCCGACCCGGCCACGACCCTCGAGTCGCTGGAGGACGTGCTGGCCGGCATCGAGGACAGCCTGGGTGGCTTCGAGGACGCCGTCCCGGTCCTGTCGCCCGACGCCACGGACCGGCCGCCGGGCAGTGACGAGGAGGCGGCGGCCAGGGCGTCCGCCGTCGGTGGCGCCCTCGGCGCCGTGCCGCACCTGCGCCGGTTCGTGCTCCGCGGCGTGGACGAAGCGCGCGCCGACACCGCGGACGCGTTCACCCACGGCCTGGATGTGGCGGAGTTCCTCTGCCAGCTCGTGCCCGACCTGGACGGCCAGTTCTGGGCTCCCGACCAGCTCTCGCACAGCCCGTACGTACAGGCGTTCACCGAGCATGAAGCCGACTGCCGCGGGGCCCGGGGAGCCCAGGCGCAGGTGGACGCCATCCGCTCGCTCGCCGACACGATCGCCGGCTTCAACACGACCGAGCACAACGCCGCGGCCGCCGGGCTGGTGGCGAACTACATCATGCCCGGCACGTCGGACGCGTCCACCGACGGCCCGACCGCCGACCTGTGGGGCCTCGCCGTCGACCACCTCTCCCGGGTCGAGCAGGGCCAGCCGCACCTGGCCCGCCTCGGCGCCGAGGACCATCTCGGCGCCGAGCGGGCGCCCCGCCTCTACACCGCCAGCTACGCCGGCGATGGCGCGGAGGTGGCGGTGGGGCCGCTGGTGGACGCCGCCCGGGACGACGCGGCGGCGACCCGCGTCGGCCGCTGGCTCGACGCCCTGCTGGCGGCGGCCGGGGCGGTCGTGGCCGGCGGCGACGGCGGGTACGACGCCTCGACGGCCGTACCGCTGCTCGAGCACCTCCTGCGGGTGGCGGTGGCGCAGGTCCAGCCGGCGCAGGCGGTGGCCGTGCGCGACGGCCTCGCCCGCCTGCGCCAGCACCTCGACGACGCGCCCGGCACCGCGCTCGACGACCTCGACCGGCTGCTGCGGGCCGCCCTCGGGCCGGCCATGTACCGGATCGACGCCTGGGTGACGAGCCTGGCCAGCCAGGCGCTGGCGACCGGGCGCACCGGGCGGCGGCTCGGCCTCCAGGTCGGCGGCTACGGCTGGCTGGTCCGGGTGACGCCGCGCGCCGGCCGCCCGTCCCAGGGCTTCGTGCACGCACCGAGCCTCCCGCACGCCACCACCGCGGCCGTGCTCCGCAGCGGGTGGAGCGCGTTCGGCACCAGCGGGGCGGGTTCGCCGATGGCCGTCGACCTGTCGGCCCCGCGGGTGCGGGCGGCGAAGCGGATCGTCGAGGCGATGACCGCCGGCCTCGAGCTGACCACGCTGCTGGGCGCCCGGCTGGAGCGGCACCTGCACGACCGCCGGCGCGACGCCGCCATCGACGAGATCCGCGAGCTGGTCGCCGCCGTGCCGGGCGCGTCGAACCGCGCCGGCCAGGTGGTCGACGGCCTGCTCGTGGCGCGGGCGATGGGCGACGGCGTGCCGCGTACCCCGGCCGAGGAGGACCTGCGGCTGCCGCTGCAGGCGCTGGCCGGCGCCGACGCCGGCGTCGCGGCGGCGATCGACGACACGGTGGCCGAGCTCGACGCCGTCGCCGACCTGGTCCTCGCCCAGTCCGTGCACTCGCTGCTGCGGGGCGAGAGCCCGGCCGCGGCCGCGGCGCTGGCCGCCACCGGGTCGGGCGACGCCGGGCTGCCCGCGATCGACCTGCCGGTGTCCGGGCGCGGCGGCCGGGTGCTGACCACGCGGGCGCTCGGGTTCCTGCCGGCGTCCGGACCCGGGCCCTGGCCCGGCGCGCCGACCAGCCCGGCCGCGGCCGGGTCGCCCCAGGTCGAGGCGTGGGTGGCCGGCCTGCTGGGCCCGCCGGCGGACGTGCTCGCCGTGGCGATCACCACCGCCGCCGACGGCACCACCACGCGGGCGCCGACGACCCTGGCCGGCGCCGGACTCGGGGCGCTCGATCTCGTCCTGGCGGCCGACCCGGTCGCCGCGGTCGCTGCGGCGCTGGGCGCCGACACCGTCGTCTCGCCCGGGCGGCAGCAGCTGGCGGCCGGCCAGCGCCCGCTGGGCGACGTCCTCGCCGTGGCCGGCGCGGTCAAGGCGGCGCTCGCCGTACTGCGACCGCTGCGGGCCTCGCACCTGGCGGCGCCCGGCGAGGCGCCGGGCGACGGCTGGGACCTGACCGAGCTGGCGGCCCGCCTCGCCGCGACCCTGGCCCGGGTGCCGGCCGGCGACCCCCGCCACGACGCGGTCGCCGGCCACGAGGCGGCGCACCCGGTCGACGCCGGCACGACCGTCGCCCGGCAGGGCGAGTTGCTGCTCGACCGGGTCCGGCTCGCCGCCGGGCCGGGCGTCCCGGTGCTGCCCGTCGTCACCGCCGGGGTCCCGGCGCCGCTGCGCGTCGCGTGGTCGGCGGGGCCGTCGCCGACCGAGGACGAGCGGCTGTGGCTGGCCCGCACCGGGCTCGTGCACGGCGACCTCGGCACCACGGCGGAAGCCCTGGAGCTGGCCGAGGCCGTCGTCGGCACCGCGCTGCTGGCACCCCGCCTCGCCGTGGCCCGCCCCGACCGGGGCGCGGCCTCGACCTGGTGCTCGATCACCGGCCCGCCGCCCGCGGGCCCCGTCGCCGGCTTCCAGGTGGCGTCGTGGACCGAGGTCATCCCGGCGACCACGGTGCCGACCGGGATCGCGATCCACTTCGACCGGCCGTCGGCGTACGCCCCGAACGCCATCCTGCTCGCCACCGCCCGGACCCGGTTCTCGATGGCCTACCTGCACGACTGCCTGGCCCAGACGCTGCACCGGCTCATGATCCGCGGCGTCGGTCCCGACCTGCTGCTCTCCGGCGGCCAGTTCATCCCCGGCGTCTTCCTGCCGCCCGACTCGGCCGTGCTCGGGCCGGTGGAGGAATCGTGAACTGGCTGCGGCTCGAGGGCGCCGGCGTCGACGACGACGTCACCGAGGGACTCGAGGCGCGCGTGGCGGACCCGCTCTGGCTGCTCACCCGCCAGTTCCAGCACGGCGAGTTCCACGGCGAGGACGCCGCCAGCCCGGTCCTCGTCGGCGTCGAGGTGGTGACGATCCCGTTGACCGGCTTCACCGCGGGCGACGGTCGGGCGGTGCCGCGCGGGCGGGCCGGCCGCCCGCTCGAGACGCTCGCCGAGCAGGAGCCGGTCACCGGCGCGCTGCGGGCCCGGCTGGCGGTCCGCACCGGCTGGCACCTCGTCCGCACCCTGCTGAGCCTCGGTGCCACCGCCGCGGGTATCGACGCCCTCCGGGGCCGCTACCGGGTCCGGCTGCCCGCCGACGACGGCGACGACCCCGCCGGCGTCGCCGCGCTCGCCCTCCTCGCCAGCCGCTCCCTCGACGGCCTCGCCCTCGGGCGCGACCTGGGGCAGCAGCCCACCCTCGCCGCCGAGGTGGTACGGCTCGCCGCGGTGCCCGGCGCCGGCGCCGGGGCCGCGCTGGCGGCCGTCCGCCGCTGGGGGTCGTCGATGGCCGACCTGGTGGACGAGCCGGACGGCGCCCGCTCGTGGCAGGCCCGCGACCTCGAGTACCGGTTCGGCGTGTCGGCGGACGCAACCGGCGGGTCGGTGCGCCTCGCCGCCTCGGAGTACCGGGGCGGGACGCTCGACTGGTACCACTTCGACGTCGCGGCCGACGACCTGCCGACGGGTGCGGCCGGCGGGGCCCCGGCCGTCCCCGGCCGCGAGGCGCCGCCGGTGGCGGACCCGGACGATCCCGGCGGCGACGGCGACGGGCCGGCGCCGGGGCCGGGGCCGACCAGACGGGTCCGCACGCTGCTCCCGGCGCCGCTGCGGTTCCCGGGGATGCCGGCGCCGCGGTTCTGGGAAATCGAGGGGACCGACGTCTCCTTCGGCGACCTCGTCGGCGGTCCCGAGGACCTGCCGCGCGCGGTGGTCGCCGGTTTCGCCGCCCTCTACGCCGACGACTGGCTGAGCGTCCCGTGCACCCTGCCGGTCGGGACGCTGGCCCGGGTCACGAGCGTGGTGGTGCTGGACGACTACGGGCAGCGCCACGACATCCCCGCCGCCGCCGTGATCGACGGACCCGGCCGGCCGTGGCGGTTCTTCGAACTCGGTGCCGACGAGGGGCCGGACGCGGTGGAGCGCACCCGGCGCCGGCCGCCGTGGCTGCTGCTCGCCCCCGCCCTGCCCGACGTGGACCAGGGGCCGGTGCTCGAGCGCGTCGACCTGGCCCGGGACGAGGTGTCGAACCTCACCTGGGCCATCGAGCGCCGCGTCGTCGGCTCCGGCGGACGGCCGGTCGACCGCCGGGGCGAGCGGCCGCTGCCGGCTCCGGCCCCCGTACTCGCCGATGCCTGGCGGTACCGGGCGCTGCCGTGGGTCCCGTCGCACTGGATCCCGTTCGTGCCGGTCCGCGGCGACGACGAGCAGGTCCACCTGCGGCGGGCGCTGATGGCGACCGACGACCCGGCCGAGCGTGCGGCCCGGCTGCCCCGCGGTGAAATCCTCGAGCCGGACCGCCCGCTGCACATCGCCGAGGAAGCGGTGCCGCCGAGCGGCCTGCGGGTCGATCGCCGGTTCCAGGCCGCCCGCGGCGCCGACGGCCGGCTGCACGTCTGGCTCGGCCGCCGGGTACGCGACGGCGGCGACCGAATCGCCGGCCGCTTCATCCCCGACCGCCTCGAATCCTGACTTCCCGGTCCAGCCGACCACGATCGGGAGGTGGCCGGCAGCCGGCCGGACCGCGGGTCGGCCGGCTGGTGCGGGTCGGCTAGCCGGGCCCGGCCTCCCGGGTGCGGTGGGGGTACTCCGGCGCGCGGTGCTGGAAGGACAGGATGTGCGGGTTCTGGATGACGCCGTCCCGGATCTCGATGGCCCGCCGGAGGGTCGCGGTGGCCTCCCACGCCGCGGGGCCGCCGAGCACCGGCCGCAGGTACGGCAGCAGCGCCTCGCTGATCTCCCAGGTGGCCGAGTTCCACAGGTAGGACGGGCTGTGGTCGACGGCGTAGTAGCCGACGTTGTCGCCGACCGTGAACATCGGTGCGGCGAACGACGTGGGCCGCGCCCAGCTGAAGCCCATCCCCTCGTCGCAGGACACGTCCACGATGAGGCTGCCGGGGGCGAACGCGGCCAGGTCGTCGTCGGTGACGAAGGTCAGCGGCCGGTCGGTGTGCTGCAGCACGCAGTTGACGACGATGTCGTGCTCGGCGAGAAAGGCCGGCATCGGCACCGGGCCGGTCTCCATCAGGACGTCGCTCTGGCCGGGACCGCCGGCGCCGGGCTGGAAGTGCAGGATGCGGGTCGAGTGGATCGGTGAGGCCACCGCGGTCGCGCCACGGTGGGTGAGGACGTCGACGTCGTGCACCCCGTGCGCGTTGAGGGCGGTGACCGCGCCGCGGCCGGTCGCGCCGAACCCGATGACGGCGGCCCGCAACTGGCGGCCGTAGTCGCCGGTGGTGCCGGTGAGCTCCAGCGCGTGCAGCACCGAGCAGTAGCCGGCGAGTTCGTTGTTCTTGTGGAAGACGTGCAGGCGGAACTCGCCGTCGCTGGACCAGTGGTTCATCGCCTCGAAGGCGATCAGCGTCAGGTGTCGGTCGATGGCCAACTGGGTGACCTCGCGGCTCTGGACGCAGTGCGGCCAGCCCCACAGGGCCTGCCCGTCCCGCAGCTCGGCGAGATCCGCTGGCAGCGGCTTCGGCAGCAGGACCACGTCGCAGTCGGCGATGAGCTGCTGCCGCGGCAGCAGGCCGGCGACATGTGGCGCCAACCGCTCGTCGGGCACCCCGAAGCGGTCGCCGTAGCCGCGTTCGAGGAAGATCCGGGCCCGCAGGTCGGCGTCGATCCGCTCGATGTGCTGCGGGTGAATCGGCAGCCGCCGCTCGTGGTCCTTGAGCGACCGCGCCATGACCGCCAGGCTGAGCTGGTCCACCTGCACCCCCCGGTTGGAATCCCCGACGAACGCTATCCAACCGCTCCGGTGCGCCGCCGGGCCGGCCGGTCTGCGAGTCGGTGCGTTCCGGTCAGGGGATGTAGCCGGCGGGGGTGACAGTGAGCGCGGTGGCCAGCAGCAGGAGCGCGAGCGAGCCGGCCGCGAGGGCGTACCTGGCCCATGGCGGTAGCCGGCGCAGTTCGACGGATGCCGGGATGAGCAGCGGGAAGGCGGTGTAGACGATCCGCGGCAGGGAGCCGATGGTGGCGATCCCGGAGGTGCTGCCGATCAGGACGACGGCGAGCGAGTAGGCCAGCAGCGGTGCCGGTAGCCGGTGCCGGACCGCCAGCGCGAGCAGCGCCGCGGTCACCGCGGCCGTCGCGCACACGACCCAGTACAGCGGCCGCCCCGTCGGGTGCAGCAGGCAGTAGCCGGCGACCTTGGCCAGCGCCAGCCCGAAGTCGGTGCGCGCACCCCAGCCTTCGCGCTCGGTGGCGAACCAGGCGTCCGGGCGGCCGGTGCGCAGCCACAGCCAGCCCAGGTAGCCGATCCCACCGGCCGGCACCAGGGCCAGGGCGGTCAGCGGCCGGAAAGCCGGCCGGCGGACCAGCACCGGGACGGCCGCGACCAGCGCCGCGACCACCAGGGCGGCACCGGTGGGTCGGGTGGCCGTGGCGGCCGCGCCGAACAGGCCGGCGAGCAGCCACCGCTGCCGCAGCAGGCAGTACAGGCAGCCGCCGGCGGCGGCGACGAACAATCCCTCCGGGTAGGCCAGGCCGAGCACGAAGCCGGGCGGAGCCAGCGCCCAGCCGACGGCGGTCCTGCGGGCGACGACCGGCCCGGCCACCGCCTCGGCCACCAGGTACACCACGGCTACGGCGACCGCGCCGGCCAGCACGGCGACCAGTACCTCGGCCAGCCACACCGGCACGCCCGCACCGGCCACGGCACGCACCGCCATCGGGTAGCCGGGGAAGAACGCCACCGGGTTGGCGCGCACGCCGGCCGGCCCGACCGGCAGCGCGTCCGGGTACCCGCGCGCGGCGATGGCGGCGTACCAGCGCCCGTCGTGCCCGGTGAGCCGGTCCCGGACCGGCAGCGCCGCCGGCACCGCGGCCAGCACCGCCAACTGCAGCGCGCGCACCCCCGCGTACACCGCCAGCGGCGGCCCGAGGCGCCCGGCCCAGGTCCCGGCCGGCCGGTCCGCCGCCGCGGCGGTTCGAGCCGGCGCCCCGGCGCACCCGCTACCCGCCGGGTCGCCGTCACCCGCACACCGCTCGATAAGGCATTCTTGACACATCGACCCCGGACAGTACGGCACCGCCCACACCCGAGGCCGCAACAGTGCGACATCGCCGAGCAGGTGCCCGTCCGACCGCGCT
The DNA here is from genome assembly GCA_963714145.1 of uncultured Actinomycetota bacterium. Taxonomy (GTDB): domain Bacteria; phylum Actinomycetota; class Actinomycetes; order Mycobacteriales; family CADCTP01; genus JBBWZH01. The sequence goes on from OY970235.1 coordinate 4,684,694, forward strand.
CGCCGCAGGCGTTCGAACCAAAGCGGACCGACCCGCCCGACGCGGCCGAACGCGCGGACGTGGGGCCCGGCTCAGGTCTTCTTGAACTCGGGCACCTTCCGCACGAACGCCGTCCAGTCGGCGCACACGGTGATCGCCGCCGGCAGCTCCAGCCCGGACGCCCTGATGTCCTTGACGTGCTGCACGCCGATCTTCACCAGCTGCGGCTGGTCCGGTGGTTTCTGCGCGTACCGGTTGAGCAGGCCGACGGTCATCAGGCTGCGGGCCCTGCCGACGCTGGTCAGCGCGCCGATGTAGGTGGGTTTGGCCAGCACGCTGTCGATGCCGGTCATGGCCTCCCGCGTCGCCGGATGGTCCGCCAGCCCGACCGAGGCGTACTCGCGCAGTGCCAGCTCCTTCAGCACGCCGGTCGACCGCTGGCAGTACTCGATCAGCTGCTCGGCCTGCTGGAAGTTCACGGTCGCTTCCCGCCAGGCCGTCTGCCCGTCCCGGTAGGCCTCCGTGCGCTTGGCGAAGGCGCCCGGGTCGCCCAGGCCGCTGAGGTCCACGCCCTTGACCGCCAGCACCTCGGCCATCGTGGCAGCGAGGTTGGCCAGGTTGTGGTCGGCTGCGGTACCCGGCTTGCCCGGCGACCCGTGCTCGCCCGACCTCCAGACGTCCTCGCGTAGCACCCCGATCACGGTCAGCGCGTCACCCAGCCGGCGCACCAGCACCGACTCGAGCGGTACGCCCAGCGTCCCGCCCTTGTGCTCGGTCGTTCCGGACGTGACGCGCGCGGCCAACTCCGGATCGGCGACGGTGACCCCGGTGAGCTCGGACCCGAAGCCCCAGCCGAGCTCGGCGGCGCGCTGGGCCTGCCGCTCCGACTTGCCCCGGTCATGCTTCTCGCCCACCAGGAACACCCGGCCGGCGTAGCTGGTCGCAGACTCGAGCGGGGGCTTCTTCTCCTCGATCTGCTTCTCCTCGAGCTGGGAGGCCGGTGTCTCCTCCTCCTGCTTCTCCGGCTTCTCGGGTACCGACTCCGCTGCCACCGGCCGCTCGGGCGTCGTCACGGTGGTCGGCACCGGTGCGTCCTGCGGCCCGGTCGACTCCGTGGTGCGCCGGCGCTTCGTCTCGGCGCGACCGGTCTCCGTCTTCGGCTCTCCCTCCACCGCTTCCCCCGGCGTGGCCTTCCCGGGCTGCCCGGGCCGCCGGAAGTTGCCATTCCGTATCGCCTGGTGTAGCCGATCAGCGACCGTGACATGGTCCTTGTACCTGGTCCGCAGCGCGCGGAGTTCGGCCTGGCTCAGATCCTCGGTCTCGATTGCCGCCGTGTCCGGCAACTCGACGCGTACCCGCTGCACCGGCACCGGCGGCCGCTGCGGGCCGAGCAGACGAGTCACCGCCGCGTTGCCGACCTCCGACTGCAGGACGAGCAGCCGGTGGGTGAGCGGAGCCGGCGCGTCGCGGGGCGGACGATCAGGTGATCGCCGCGCCCTGCCGGTCACGTCGTGCGTAGCCCGCATTCGATGCTCCCGGGGCCGTTCCGACGGTTGCGGCCGATGCTACGACCGGGCCTGCCGCAGCGCCCTGAGGGCGGCTCGCCCATCCAGTTTGTAACGGTGTAATCAATGACCCAGAATGGCCGCCATGACTGAGCCCCGGGTGGTGGTCGCGCACCGCGAGCACCTGTGGTGGCTGCTGGCCGAGGCCGCGCAGCTGGAACACATGATCATGTGCCAGTACCTGTACGCCGAGTTCAGTCTGAAGGACGGCACCGCCGAGGGGCTGACCGGGGAGCAGGCCGAGGCGGTCGACCGGTGGCGCACGGCGCTGCGCGGCATCGCGGTCGAGGAGATGCTGCACCTCGCGCTCGTGGCCAACCTGATGGCGGCGATCGGTGCGGCACCCAACGTCGGCCGGCCCAACTTCCCGCAGCGGTCCGGCTACTTCCCGGCCGGCGTACAGCTGGACCTGGTCCCGTTCGGCGAGCAGGCGCTGCGGCACTTCCTCTACCTGGAGCGGCCGGAGGGCATGGAGCGCCAGGACGCCGACGGGTTCGTGCCGGTCGCGCCGGCCCGGGCGCCGGTCGACGCGAGCGAACTGCTGCCGCGCGGGCAGGAGTTCGCCACCATCGGCCACCTCTACCGGGGCATCGCCGCCGGGCTGCGCGGCCTGGTCGACCGGCACGGCGAGCCGGCGGTGTTCGTCGGCTCGCCCCGCGCGCAGGCCACCCCGGACCTGCTGCACTGGCCGCAGCTGATCGCGGTCACCGATCTCGCCTCGGCGCTGGCCGCCGTCGAGGAGATCATCGAGCAGGGCGAGGGCGCCCGCGGCGAGTGGCGCACCGCGCACTACGGCCGGTTCCTGGCCATCTGGGACGAGTACCAGGCGCTGCGCGAGGGCGACCCGTCGTTCGAGCCGGCCCGCCCGGTACTGCCCGGCTTCACCTGCCAGCCGTACGACATCACCGCCCCGCAGACCGTCCTGACCGACCCGGCCACCCGGCACATCGCCGAACTGGCCGGCGTCAGCTACGAGATGGTCCTGCAACTGCTGCTGCGGTTCTTCACCCACACCGACGAGACCGACGACCAGTTGCGCGTCCTCATCGGCGGCGCGATCGACCTCATGGCCAACGTCCTGCGGCCGCTCGCCGTGGCGCTGACCCGGCTGCCGGTCGGCCCCGAACACCCCGGCCGCACCGCCGGCTTCACCTTCCAGATGTACTACCCGATGGGCAACCTCGTGCCCTGGCGCCAGCCGGCCTGGGCGCTGCTGCACGAGCGGCTGGGGCTCCTGGTCGAGCACTGCGCCCCCGCCACCGACCAGACCGCCGCCGCCGCGGTCCAGCAGGCGCGCGACCACGCCGCCGCCGTCGCCGGCACACTGGCCGCCCACCTCCGCTGAGCACCGACCGCACCGGCGTCACGTTCCCGCTCTGACGCCGCGGCCGACCCCCGTGTTGTCCGGCGCCGGTGATGGCAACCGTCACATCGACGCCGGCCAACCGGCCCCCGCACAGGGCGTCTTTACCCAGCAGAAATCCTGCTGAGTAACGGAGGTTCTGGCATGCGTACCACCCCCATCCTGGCCGTGCTGGCCGCGGCCGGCGCGCTGGCGCTGACCGCGTGCGGCAATGCCGCCACGCCATCCGCCGCGCTGCCCACCACGGCGGCATCGACCACCGACCCGGGGCAACCCGCCCCGCCGACCGGATCGGTGCGCCCGCCCGGCACCGCGGCGCCGACCACGACCGCCGCGTCGACCACGACGACCAGTTCCGCCCCGGCGGCGACGCGGAAGGTCGTCATCGCTCCGGTCACCGCCCGCGGTACGGCCGCCGCCGGCTACCGGACCGTCACCGAGGCCGGCGCCGTTGATTGCCCCGAGGGTGCGGCCGCTGCCGTCTCGTTGAGCCGCAATGTCCACGAGTGCAACCCGAGTGCCGCCGCCGCGGACGTCTGCTGGGCGTCGGCGACGCCGCGGCACGTGCTGTGCCTGCGCGACCCTTGGGTGCCGACGCTCACCGAGTTGGCGACCTCCACACCGCTGGCGCCGGTCGGCGCGGTCGCCGCACCGCAGCCGTTCGGCCTGGAGCTCAGCGACGGCGACCACTGCCGGATCCGCAACGGCGGCGCGTGGGGCCACCCCAGGTCCCACCCCACCTACATCGGGTTCTACTCCTGCACCAAGCACGGAGCTGTCTGGGGCGCCCGCACCGGCATCGACATGTCCGCACCCCGCTGGATCGTCCTGGTCGGCGACGGCACCGGCGCGCTGGAGTACCAGACCGTCGTCAAGGCCTACTACGTGCGCACCGCCGGCTGACCCGGCGGTGGTGTGCCACCGCACCCGCTACGGGAGGTCGCGGTCCGGCCCGTCGGGGCAGTCGCGTTGCGCTGGGCGACCGGCTTCCGGTGAAACGCGGCCGCCCGGGCACTGCGATGGAGCATGGTGACGAGGCAATGTTGTCGCAGAGCTGTCAGGGGGGAAATGACTATGGAGGTCACCGGTGGGGACCTGGTCATCAGTGGGCACGGCGAGTTCAACAAGAACTTCCTGGAGGCGGTCGGCCGGAAGAAGCTGCCGACGTTCCTCGTCCCGAAGGGCGTGACGATCCGGGTCTACGCGCCACCCGGCGCCGGGCTGGAGAACGACGTCGCGAACCTCATCGAGCAGGGCCGGTACCCGGTCAGGGCACAGCTGGTACTGGAGCACAAGGACACGTACCGGACCACGCCGCTGCCCGCGGACTACCCGAAGGAGTTCCGCCCGGGCGACCAGATGATCAACTACACGGTGGGACCGCCGGGTGAGCTCACCATCGAGGGCGCACCGGTCACGGTCGAGAAGAAGACCTCACTCAAGTCGATCATCGACCCGCTGTCGTCCGCGACCGACCGGGTGGTTCACTTCGCCTGCTGCTCGAGCTCCTACGCCGTCGAGGAGGAGTACCGCCTACTGCTGCCGAACTACGGCTGGTACGTACGGCTGCCCCGGAAGTAGCAGCGGGGAAGGCGCGCCTGCGCTGCGCCCGGCAACAGGGCCGGCGGCGCCGGAGCAGGTGGGTCGGGGCCGGCCGGCCCCGACCCACCCCGACCGAACGCCCCACTCCCCCGCTGCCGAAACGGGACCTGGGCCGGCAGGCCCGGATCAGGCGGCGCGGGTGACGGCGGTGAGGCGGCGGCCGTAGTCGCGGGCCTGGTCCTCGGCGGTGGCGCGGAGTTCGGCGGCAAGGTTCTTGAAGGCGTCGAGGGCCGGGTTGACGCCGACCAGGGTGAACTCGGTCTCGACGATCTCGAGGTCGAGCTGCCAGACGTCGGCGAGGATGCGGCGCATCCAGCCGGTGGCGTGGTCCCAGCCCTCGCGGGGCGTGCCCGCCGAGTAGTTGCCGCCGCGGACGGTGACCAGCACGGCCGGCTTGCCGGCCAGGATTGGCGCCGCGCCGGCCGCCAGCCGCGGGTCGCTGATCGCCAGGTCGACCCAGGTCTTGAAGTGCTGGGAGACCCCGAAGTTGTACAGCGGCACGGCGAACAGCAGCTCATCTCCGGCGATCAACTCGTCGACGAGGGTCGCGGCCAGCGCCCGCGCCTCGCGCTGCTCCGGGCTCCAGTCCGCCTCCGGCGTCCAGCCCGCGGTCACCGACGCCGCCCAGGCGGTCGCCGGCACCGGCTTCCGCCCGACGTCCCGCCGTACGGTCTCGTCGGCCGGGTGCGCGTCGCGCCACTCACGCTCGACGATGTCGGCGATCGCGCGGCTGTGCGAGCCATCGACGCGGATGCTGGCGTCCAGTCGGAACAGGGACATTGCGGGGCCTCCGGAAATCTCAGGGTCATGACTTGAACCTTCAACTCAAGAACCTAGGCGTGGTCACTTGAACCGTCAAGTCATACCGCGGGCCGGACCTGCGTGATCCGCGTCATGGTCAGCTGCCACCCGGCAGAGCGACGCCCTCTTGACGGCCCCGGCCGTCGGTAGTATCGGGACATGGCCAGCGAGACTCCGGGGTGCGGTCCGTGCGGCGAGGCAGCCGAGTGGCTGAGCCCCGCCGAACTGACCGCCTGGCTCGCGGTCGTACGGCTGTTCATGAAGCTGCCGTGGGCGCTGGAATGCCAACTGCAGCGCGAGTCCGGGCTGAGCATGACCGAGTACCAGGCGCTCGCGATGCTCTCCGAACGGCCCGAGCACACGATGCGGATGAGCGAACTCGCCGAGGTCACCAACGCGTCGCTGTCCCGGCTGTCGCACCTGATCAAGCGGCTCGAGCAGCGCGAGTTCGTCCGCCGCGAGCCCGACCCGACGGATGGCCGCTTCACCAACGCCGTGCTCACCCAGACCGGCCTGGACACGCTGGTCGCCGCCGCACCGGGGCACGTCGCCACCGTCCGCCGGCTGGTGATCGACGCGCTCCCGCCGGATCGGCTGCGCCGGCTCGGCCAGGACGCCCAGCGCATCCTGCAACGCCTGGAAGCCGGCCGGCCGCACTGAGCCGCCCCCGGCCAGGCCGGCTCGCGGCCAGGGGTCCAGGCCGGCTCAGCCGGTGGAGGTCGGCGGTTTCCGCGCGGTGAACAGGTAGCGGTTGAGGCTGAAGAAGTAGTCCGGTCCAAGCGAGCTGAGGTCCGCGGTCCACCCGGCCACGTCCGCCTCGGTCAGCCCATCCCGGTCCACGACGAAGGCCGCTACGACGTTGATCAGGCCAGCGCTGTACGTGGCAGGCCCGGCGTCCCCGGCCGCGACCGCGGACGCCCCGGTGTTGAGCAGCGGCAGCACCCGCGGCGCCGCCACCGTGAACCCGGCCCGGCGCAGCCGGCCGGTCAACGTCCGGGGCAGGTACGGGTCGACCAGGTGCTGGTCCCACGTGGCCAGCACCCGCCGCATCCGCGCGGCGTCGCGGGCGTGCCAGACCAGGGAGTCCCAATCGGTGTCCAGCACCAGCAGCCGCCCACCCGCGCGCAGCACCCGGTAGGCCTCGGCCAGCGCCGCCGCCACGTCCGGCACGTACTCCAGCACCTGGGTCGACACGGCCAGGTCGAACGTGTCGGCCGGATACGGCAGCCGCTGCGCCCCGGCATCCAGGTACTCCACCGGCGCGCAGCCGGCGGGCAGATCGCGGGCCCGCGCCAAGGCGAGCATGTCCGCGCTGAGGTCGACCCCGCAGACCCGACCGGTCGGGCCGACCGCCGCGGCCAACTCCCCGGCCAGCAGCCCCGGCCCGCTGCCGATGTCCAGCGCCCGCTCACCGGCCACCGGAGCCAGCAGGCGCACCACCTCCCGACGCTGCTCGACCACGTCCGGGGTCAGATACACGGCCTCAACCCGGCGCGAATCCTCCGCGTCGAACCGCAGCGTCGTCACACCCGTCCCCGTTCTTCGGCCACATCGACCCGCTCTCTGTCCATATTGGTCAGTGCCTCGATCTGCTTGTCCCCGATCAGGTACGTCTTGTGCGCGTCGCGGCAGACCGCGGCCGGTTCGGCCCCGCCCAGCGGGCCGGCGGTCCGGTCGAAGTCGTCAGGATCCAAGGCGGAGCACCTCCGCGACATTGGTTCGGTCAGCCGCCCGCTGAGCGTATGCCGCGGCCAGCACGGTGACGACGGCGACGGCGACTCCGGCGCCGATGAGCGTCGCGGTCGGCACGGTCAGCAGCGGCGCCGGCGGCCGGGCCGGGTCGACGTTCAGCCGCCGGTAGACCAGCAGCACGGCCGCGGCGGCCAGCCCGGCGCCGAACACCAGCGCGGTGATCAGCAGCGTGCCGAGTTCGGCCAGCAGCGAGCGCAGGTGGGTGCCGCGGGTCAGGCCCATGCGTCGGCCGAGCGCGTAGGCGGCCTTCCGGGGGCGTTGCCGGGTCTCCAGGTAGAGCAGCAGCCCGCCGACCGCGACCAGGCCGACCAGCGCCGCCGGCGCGCCGAGGTAGCCGAACGTCCAGGAGATGCCCAGGAAGTTGGCCACGTCGAAGACGCGGGTAGGACCGGCGACTACCGCCGGACTTGAGGTCCGCGCCGGCTGGCGGCGCCGCGTCGTCGGCGTCGTCGGGACGTCGCTGAGGTGTCGCCGGCCGTTCCTAGCGTCGCCTGCGTCAGCGCCCGACTTGGGCGCCCCAGCAGAGGGGACGCACTATGAGATCGACCTTGCGCAGCTTGGCACTCGCCGGCGTGGCGGGGCTCGCCCTGCTCGCCGCCGCGGCGGCACCGGCCAGCGCGGCTCCGGCCGCGCACCAGGCCGGGCCGCCGGCCGCCACCGCGTCGACCGACCCGGCGGCCGTGCTCACCGCGGCCCAGATCAGGTTCTTCACCACCAACGACGACAAGGACTTCGACACCGCGCTGAGCGTCCAGGCGCTCACCCCCGGCGGCAGCACCGCGGCGCTGACCAACGTCACCGCCGGGACGTTCCCGGACAACACGACGAACGGCCCGTTCGCGCTGACGGTCAACGGCGGGTTCACCGCCGGCCAGCTGAACAACGGCTCGGTGCGGCTGGCCATCACGCCGGTCGGCAACGACACCTGGCACTTCTCGGTCCGCCTCGACCTGACCTTCTCGGACGGCACGACGGTCCCGGTGGTCGGCGACAACCTGACGCTCAGCCAGGATTCGCGGACGCTGTCGGTGCCGATGACCACCGTCGGCCTGGTCGCCGTCCCGGACCTGTCCGGTGACACCCGGGCCGGAGCGAGCGACGAACTCACGGCGGTCGGCCTGACGCTGGGCGCGGTCAACAGCGCGCTCGACAGGTTCTGCAACTTCATGCCCAACACGGTGATGAGCCAGAACCCGCGTGCCGGTGCGCTGGTCCCCACCGGGACCGCGGTCGGCATCACGCTCGCGATAGAGCCCAAGATCTGCCCGTAGTCCGCATCCCGCCCGGCCGCCGGACCCAGCGCAGCGCCGCGGGTCCGGCGGACCGGGCGTCCGGCGGACCGGGCGTCCGGCGGACCGGGCAGGTCAGTGGCCGGCCGCGGTGCCGGCGATCACCGCACCGGCGGTGGCCGGGTCGGTGTATCCGGACGCACTGAGCTGGCCGCGGAGCGCCTCGGTGGTGACGCCGCCCAACGCGGGGACGTCCAGGCCGGTGAGGACGCGCAGCGCCCGCCGCCAGTGCCGGCAGGCCCGACCCGGCCGGCCGAGCGCCTGATAGACGTGCCCCAGCTGATCGTGCACCCTGACCTCGTCCGCTGGATGGTTCAGTTCCCGGAGGAGGGCGAACGCGCGTCGGAACGCCGAGCGGGCCCGCCGGGGGGCCCCGGTGGCCAGCCGGCTGCGCCCGAGGCCGAACCACCCCTCGAACTGCCAGTTGTTGTTCCCGAGTTCGGTGGCCAGGGCCAGCACCTGTTCGAAGTAGCCGGTCGCGGCGCCGTACTCGCCCTGCGCACGGCTGACCTCCGCCACGCCGGCCAGCGCGTTCAGCTCGGCGTCCCGATGCCCGATCGCGCGGGCGATCTGGAGTGCCGCCGCGTGACAGTCGGCGGCCGGGCCGTAGCGGCCCTGTGCCTGGTGCATCGCGCCGAGGCCGAGACAGGCACGGAGCTCACCGACCCGGTAACCGTCCGCCCGAGCCTGCTCCCATGCGCTGGTCCAGGAGCCGCCGGCCTCGTCCACCCGGCCGTGCGCGTACTGGACCCAGCCCAGATCCGTCAGCACGGTGACCGCGAACTGCCGGTCGCCGAGGGCCTGCGCCTGCTCCCACGCCTCGGCCCAGCAAGCCCCGGCCTCGTCCAGCCGCCCCTGCGCGTAGTGGACCCACCCCAGCCCATGCCGGGCGTTCTGCTCACCCGCCGGGTCGGCGGCGGCCCGGGCGGCACGCGTCGCCGCGGTGTAACAGTCGGTGGCCTGCTGATGGCGGCCCCGCAGGCAGTGCACCCAGCCGAGGCCGATCAGCGCGCGGACCTCGCCAACCCGGTCGCCGAGCACGCGGGCCTCGTCCAGCGCCCTGGTGTGGTAGTCAGCCGCCTCGCCGTGCCGGTCGTGCATGCGCTCGATGTCGCCGAGGCCGTTCAGCGCGATGACCCTGGCGCGGTCCGCTGTCGTCGTATCCGTGCGGGCCAGCGCCAGCCGGTGCAGCAGGCCCGCGTCCGGGTAGTGGCCGCGGGTGCGCAGGTGCGCGTGCAGGGCGGCGGCCTGAGCGACGGTGTGGTCGGGGCGCCGGCGGTCGGCGGCGTGCCGGGCGGCGGCGAGCAGGTTCGGCAGCTCAGTGTCCAACCACGCCAGTGCCGTGGCGACGGTGTGCGGCGGGACGGGGCCGCCCGGCTCGACCGCGGCACGGTCACCCGGAGCCGCCGGGCGGTCGCCGCGCGCGGGCAGGTCGGCGTACGGGTAGGCAAGGCGCACGGCGGCGGTGGTGGCGGCGGCGTAGTGGTCGTACAGCCGGTCCAGCGCGGGTTCCCGATCGACCGGCATCGTCGCGGTGTAGGTGCGGACCAGGTCGTGGAACCGGTACCGCCCGGGGCTGGACCCCTCGACCAGGTTGACCCGCTCCAGCCCGGCCAGCAGCGGCCCGGCCACCTCCGCCGTGGTACCCAGCAGCGCCGCGAGGGCGTCCGGCTCGTAGTCGATCCCGGGGTGCAGCCCGAGCACCGCGAACGCCCGCCGCTGGTCGGCGGCGAGCTGCCGGACCGACACCGCGAGCGCGGCGGCGACGCTGCGGTCCCCGTCGTCGAGCTCGGCCAGCCGGTTCTGGGCGTGCCGCAGCCGGGTCAGCAGCGCCGGGCCGGTCCACGCCGGGCTGGCGCGCAGCCGGGCCGCGGCGACCCGGACGGCCAGTGGCAGCAGCCCGCAGGCCTGCACGATCTGCTCGACCACGGTTGGGTCGCCGAGGTCGCGGCCGGCGCCGGCCACCGCCCGGAACAGCCGGGCCGCCTCCTGCGGCCGGAGGCTGTCGAGGGTGAGGAGGTCGGCGTCGTCCAGGCCGGCGAGCCGGCGGCGGCTGGTGACCAGGACCCGGCAGGTCGGTGTGCCGGGCAGCAGCGGCCGCACCTGCGCCTCGTCCCGGGCGTCGTCCAACACGATCAGCACCCGGCGACGCGCCGTCACGCTCCGGTACAGCCCGACCCGGGCCTCGCGGCCGGGCGGGATCTGCTCGCCGACCACCCCCAGTCCGCGCAGCATCACCTCCAGCGCGTCCATCGGGTCGGTCGGGCCGGAGTTGCCGAAGCCGCACAGGTCCACGAACAGCGTGCCGTCCGGGAACCCGCCGGCCGCGGCCAGCCGGTGGGCCGCCAGCACCACCAGCGCCGTCTTCCCGACCCCGGCCATCCCGTCCACCGCGCAAATCGCCGACGTCCGCGCGCCGTCCACCGGCTCGGTGAGCCGGGCGAGCTGCTCCTCCCGGCCGATGAAGAAGCGGGCGCCGGCCGGCAACTCGTGCGGCACCGCGTGGTCCGCCGGCACCGGGACAGCCGCCGCCGGGGCAGCCGGCGGGGCAGCCACCGGGGCAGCCGCCGCCGGCGCGGCCGGCGCAGCCGGGCGGGCCGGCGCGGGCAGCAGCGCGGGGTCCTGCGCCAGCACCCGCCGGTGCACGTCCAGCAGGGCAGCGGTCGGCTCCACCCCCGCGTCCTCGACCAGCACCCGGCGGGCCCGCCGGAACGCCGCCAGCGCCTCAGCCTGCCGACCGGCCCGGTACAAGGCGACCATCAGCTGCCCCCACAGCCGCTCATGCCCGGGATACCGCCCGGTCAACGCCTCCAGCTCGGCGACCAGCTCGCCACCCAGCCCGACGGCGAGATCCGCGTCGACCCGGTCCTGCACAGCGACCAGCCGCACCCGCTCCAGCCGGACCGCCTCCGCGCGCAGGCCCGGGGCGTCGAACTCGCCGTACGCCTCGCCCCGCCACAGGCGCAGCGCGACCGCCAGCCGGTCCGCCGCTTCCCGCGCCGCACCACCCCGCAGCGCCTGCCGCGCGTCGGCGGCCAACGACTCGAAACGGCCGGCGTCCACCGCATGCGGCTCGACCACCAGCACGTACCCCGGCGCGCGGGTCACCACCACGGCACCGGCCAACCCGCCGGCACCGGCCCGCAACGCCGCCCGCAGCCGGGAAACGTAGGCCCGCACCGTCCGCTCAGCGTCCGGCGGCGCCTCGGCCCCCCACCACAACCCGTCCACCAGCGCCGCGACGCTGACCACCTGGCCAGCGTGCGCGATCAGCAACGCGAGCAACGCCCGCAGCCGCGGGGCCGGCAACCGCACCCGGCGCCCGCCGACCGTGACCTCCAGCGGACCGAGCACCCCGAGCGCCACCCGCTGATCATCCACACCCGTACGGACGCCCCGGCGCGGGCCGCCAATTCGCGGTACGCCGAAGCCCGCCCTTTAGGGCAGGCGCCGGGCGGCCCCGCCGTGGACCATCAGATCGCCGGTGGCCCGGGTCGCCGGCGCTCGGCCCGACCGGACGCCCGGGCTCGGCACGGCCCGGGCGCCGGGCTCGACCGTGGATCAGTGATCCGCCGGGGCCGGGGCCGGCGGCGGGGCCGGGTCGGCGAGTTGGTCCAGGTCCTGTTGCAGCAGGTCGCGGTCTTCGGCGTCGGTGACCTTGCCGGCGGCGGCGCGGGCCAGGTCGAGGTGGCTGGCCGCGTCCGCCGGCTGGCCGGCGAGCCGGTGGGCCCGGGCGATGGCCTCGTGCGCGTAGCCGAAGTCGAACGGCCCCAGCTCGTGCTGCTCGGCCAGCTGCAGGTACCGCCGGCCGTGGTGCAGGGCGGGTTCAGCCCGGCCGAGCACCGCGTACACACGCGAGATCTGCCACTCCCCGCGCGCCCAGCGCACCGGCTCCCCCACCACCCCCCAGTGGTGCCGGCTGGCATGTGCCGCGTGCAGCATGGCGTCCTCGTCGGTGGTGTCCCGGTCGGTCTTCTCCAGCAGGTCCCAGACCCGGTTGAACAGCGACCCGGCGAGCCGGCGCTCGTCGTCGGGGTCGAGCGTGAACGTCGGCGTGGGCATGGCAGCCTCCTCGATGTCGATGACGTGCGCCAGCCGGTGGGACTGGCGCTGCAACCGCCAGATCGTCGCCTCGATCTCGGCCCGGTAGCCGGCCAGCCGGTCCCGCAGCTGCGCCGGTGGCACGTCGTGCACCGAACGCAGCACCCGCAGCGGCACGTCCAACTGCCGCAGCACGGCGATCCGGCGGGCCACCGGCAGCTGGTCCTCCCGGTAGTACCGGTACCCGGTCTGCGGATCGACCCGAGCCGGCGTCAACAGCCCGACCTCGGCGTAGTGCCGCAACGCGCCGACCGACAGCCCACTACGGCGGGCGAAGCGGCCGATCAGCATCACGCCCGCAGGCTAGAACTCTCCACCAGGCCCAGAGTCAAGCCATCCCGGCTGGCGGGATGCTGCTGGGTGGCGTGGCGCAGCGCGCTGACGAAGGCGGTGGTCGCGGGCGGATCCGGCGGGTCGCCATAGGTGGCCAGGTAGACGTGCCGCTGGAAGTCGCGAAGGACGCTGGCCTCGATTCCGGGCGCGTGGTGGGTGCGCAGTGCCAGCCCCGGCATGGTGGTCACGCCCATGCCCGCGGCGACCAGCGCCTGCTGGACGATGATGTCGTCGCTGGTGTAGGCGATGGGCGGGACGAAGCCGGCCTGGTCGCAGGCCGCGAGGAACTCGCGCCGGCAGTTATCGCAGCCCGCGATCCAGGCGGAGTCGCGGTTGCCGGCCAGTGTCTGGTCGGGTTCGAGGCTGAGCAGGTACATCGGGTCGTCGAACAGATGCGTGGCGCGGATGTCGTCCGGGGTCGTGTCGTCGTAGCGGAAGACGACCGCGATGTCGACCTGCCCGGCCCGCAGCAGGTCGAGTGCCACCCGCGGGTGGGCCTCGATCAGGTGCAGTTCGATGCCGGGGTGCTCGCGGCGCAGGGTGCCCGCGGCGTGCGGCACCAGCGCGGCGAGCGCCGACTGGAAGCCGGCGACCCGGACGCGGCCGGTGCGCAGGCCCACCATCGCGGACAGTTCCGCGGCGGCGGTGTCGACCCGGCCGACGATCTCGGTGGCGCGGCGGGCCAGGTGCTCGCCCTCCGGGGTGAGCCGGATGCCCCGGCCGACCCGCTGGACGAGCCTGGCCCCGGTCTCGGCCTCCAGCCTGGCCAGATGATGGCTGACGGCGGGCTGGGAGTAGTTCAGCTGCTTGGCGGCCTTGGTGACCGAGCCCTCCGCGGCGATCGCCGCGAGAACCCGTAACCGCAGGATATCCAGCATGCATAAAGAATACGCATGAGTTCGCTCAAGTATTGTCATTGGACGAATGAGTCGGCCCGCGGAACGCTGAGGGGACAAACCCGCTCTGCAAAGGAGGACGCGGCCATGACCCGCTCACTGGCGACGCTCACCGATCTCGCCGCGGCCGTGCGCCAGGCGATCGACGTGCGGACCGGCTGGACGGACACCGCGGAACTGGTCGCCGGTCAGCTCCGCGCGCACCTGCCCGGCCCCGAGATCCTGACGCCCGATCAGCGTCTCGGCCGGCCCGACCGGGTCGTGGGCCACCTGCTGCACGCCGAGCCCGACGGGGCGTTCTCCATCCTCGGCCTGGTCTGGCGCCCCGGCCAGACCACCCGGATCCACGACCACATCACCTGGTGCGTCGTGGGCGTGCTATCGGGCATCGAGCACGAGGAACTGTTCGACGAAGCGCTCAACCCCATTGACACGCGGGACAACCCTCCCGGCGAGGTCAGCGGCTTCGCGCCGCCCGGCGACATCCACCGCATCCGCAACGTCGGCGACGAGACCGCCATCAGCCTGCACATCTACGGCACCGACATCACCCGCGTCGGATCCAGCGCCCGCCGCTACTACAACTGAGGAGCGCGAACCGAGTGGGAGGAGGGCGTGACGTCGCTCGACAACGGCATGGTCCGGGTCGTGGTGAAGCCATCCTGGGCCAAGCTGATCGACTTCAGGAAACCCTGCCCACCGCCATCGAGGAGCTGACGCAGCAACAGAAGGAACGCCAGCGCGCCTGAACCCGCACCCGCGCCGCCGAACCCGGCGGCCCGCCCCGAAAGGAGATCATCATGGCCGACACCGACCAGCCGGACCCCCGACCTGGCCGCGGGACAATCCAGCGGATGGACAACGTCGCCATCGTCGTCGACGACCTCGCGGCCGCTACGGCGTTCTTCACCGCACTCGGACTGGACCTGGAAGGCAAGGCGACAGTCGAGGGCGACGCGGTGGATCGCCTCGTCGGGCTCGAGGGAGTCCGATCGGACATCGCGATGATGCGCACCCCGGACGGCCACGGACGGCTCGAGCTGACCAGGTACCACACGCCGCCGAGCCGAGCCGGTGACCCGCGCGCTCCGGCGAACACGCTGGGCATGCATCGCGTCATGTTCGCCGTCGAGGACATCGACGACATCCTCGACCGCGTGCGGCCACACGGAGCCGAACTCCTCGGCGACCTGGTGCAGTACGAGAACAGCTACCGGCTCTGCTACCTCCGCGGCCCCGCAGGCATCCTGGTCGCGCTGGCCGAGCAGACCAAGTGACCGGCCGGTTTCGTGGGTCGGGTTGGGATCTGGCGCGCCTGGTGGCACGACCAGATGGTGGCCATCGGCTGGGCGGTGGTGTCCGGCGAGCTGCGGCCGCCGACCCGGCCGTCATCGCTCACGGCGTACGCCGCGGTGACCGCGGACCGCCGGCCGGACATCGTCAAGGTCATCGGGCCGGCCCGGGCCGATCGTCGCCGACGTCATCGCCGCACCGTAGGACGCCCCCTGCGATCTTGGCGGTACCGACCGGAGCCGGCGATCATGCCCCGGTCGCGACGGTGGTGACCAGGACGGCGAGGGCGTCGCGACGCCACACCTGACAGACCTGGGTGAAGCCGGCGTCGGTCAGCGCCGCGCGGTGCCAGCCGGTCGGCAGGAACCGCCGGGGACGTCGCTGCCCCAGCCGGGCAGCCCGCGCGGCAAGCAGTGGCTGGAACGCCGGCTCGGCCTCGGCGGCCCGCCAGAACGCTGGCCAGGCGGCCGCCGGGTCGATCCGCAGCGCCGCCTGCTGGGCTCGGAACACTCTCTCCAGGCCGAGCCGGGGAAGGTTCAGCCGCGGCGGGGCGGAACCAGACCCGACGGGCTGCTCGTCCGGAACGACATCGCCGATCGCTAGTACCCCGCCGTCCATCAACAGACCGAAGACGTCGGCGTAGAGCGCTCGCAGTTCGTCGGCCTCGAACCAGTGAACCGCCGTGAACAACACGGCGGCGTCGAACGGGCCGCCGGCCAACGCAGGCCACCCGGGCCGACGCAGATCGGCCTCCAGCCAGGTCACGTCCGGGCCGGGCACAGTGGCTTCGGCCATCGCCAGCAGCCATGGGTCGGCATCTATCCCGACGATCCGAGCGGTGGGCCGGCGGACCCGGAATCGGGCCGCGATCGAGCCGGCGCCGCAGCACAGGTCGAGGAGCCGCGGCGGTCGGTCCGCGGCACCAGGCCGCCGGGCCTCGATGGCCGCGTCCAGGTAGTCGATCACCGTGCTGATCTGCTGACCCCGATCGGGCACGTAGGCGTTCTGGAAGCGTTCCCAGCGGCCGGCCCAGTCGGCCCACCCTCCGGCGTCGCTACTGGTCACGTCCGGTCCGCCACGGCTGGTCGCCGGTCGCCGAGAGTGGCCCCGAGCATGAAGATGAGGTGCGCCACGATCAGCGGGCTCAGGTCAGCGGTCTGCCAGAACAGCCAGCCGTGTATGAGCCCTACCACGATGGCGCCGATGGCAGGGAAGGCCGCGGCGTGCCAGCCCGGCATGCCGGGCACCTGGGCACCGACGAACAGCAGCGTCGAAACCGCGAGGGTCAGCGGCAGCCCATCCGTCCGCAGCAATGTCCCGAGCACTCCGCGGAAGACCAGTTCCTCTCCGGCCACGTAGCTCGCGACGATCACCGTCGAGACCCACCACGGGCAGATCCGGCGGACCGCGGCGAACTGCGCCATCCACCCGCCGCAACCGGCGGTCGACCACCGCTGCGCCGCCTGCCGTGATTCCCGCCTGGTAGCCGCGATGTTGACGTCCACGAGGACGGTACACAGGAGTGCCGCCAGGGCCAGCTCAGCCAGCGCCAGTGGGACGGCCAGCAGGAGCACGGCCGGCTGCAATGGGCGAACCAGGTCCGAGGCGGAGACGTCGGAGGCGGCCATCAAGATCACGGCGAAGGCCCCCTGCACCGCGGCTACGCAGACGAGCTTCGACGTCGCGTCCACGTCCCGTTGCGGATGCCTGGCCGGCAGCGACGTGCGCGCGACGACTGCCTGGACGACCCTCCCCCACCGGGCCACGATCCGGCCGTAGCCGAGCCCGTAGAACGCCGCGACGCCCAGGCAGGCCAGCACCTCGTTCATCGCGGGCCGGGGAGCCAGCCGGGCACCGGGCGGAGCGGGTCAGCCCAACGCCGGGCGTTGTAGAGCGCGTGGGCAACGACCGCGGGCAGGACGGTCCCATCGGCGAGCGCGACGGCGAGCGTCACCGCTCCGATCGGTGCCTTACCCACCGTCTCCCGCCATCCCATGGGCTGGTGCGACAGGCAGAACAAGATCAGGCCCGCCAGCAGCCCGCCCACCGAGAGCAGCCGGGTCGGCAGGGCGAGCGCGAGCGTGACCGCCACACCCCTGAACAGCACCTCTTCGCCGGCAGCGACGATCAGTAGCCAGGCCAGCACCGCAGGGCGACCTGAGGCGCCGACACTCGCCTGATCGGGGCGGACCAGCACCTGCGCGCCGGACAGCGGCGGGCCGACCGAGATGGGGGCCGACCACGGCGGGACCGCGCGGCGGGTCAACAGTCGCCGGCGAACCCGCGCCTCGCCGGCCAGACCGAGTAGGCCAGCGAGCAGGCCACCCGCGACGCCGCCCAGCACCCGCCAGCCTCCCACCGCGGTCCACGCGACAGCGGAGCGATCGAGTGCGGCCAGGGTTGGAACTGACACGACGATGACCGTCGCCATCACCCCGACGTACATGGGCAGGAACGCGGCCGGGCGGGTCGGCGCCATCCAGCGATGCAACAGCCCCGCGACACCGGCCGAGCTCACCGATCCGACCGCTACGAGCGCCGTGGCGTAGGCGACGAGTTCAGGGGTACGGATGGGGGCCATCGTCGCGGGCGCCGCCGTACGCGGCGAAGCGGTCGTGCGCCATTGGCGGCGCGCTGGGCAGGGAGAGGGTGAGTACATCTGGCGACCACACCCGCAGCGCCCACATCCCCAGCTCACGCACGTCGGCGGTGGTGAGGTCGATCAGGGCGAGATCCTTTCCTGTCGCTGCGAATGCCCGGACCAGCTCGGCCACGTCCTCCCGCGGCGAACCAGACTGCTCCGGCGGCAGGTCCTCGGCATCGACGGCGTCCGCGGGTGGGAACCGGGCGGCCAGCAAGGGACGATGCTCGGTCGCGTAGTACGCGACGTTCTGGTCCAGGTCGTAGAGCGCGCCCGGGTCGGGACGCCGGCCCTGCAGGCGGTTCCGGAACAGGATCACCTTGGCCAGCTGAGCAACCGCGACGGCCTCCAGGAACGCCTTGCCGAGGGCGGCATCAAGGCGGAGATCGCAGCCGAGTCCGACTCCGAGCAGCGGTGGTCGCGGCGACTCGATCAGGCAGGCGACAGCGAAACCCGGCAGGTCGGCGCTCGGGAGCCAGTACAGCCGGGGTAGTTCGGCACCCGGCGGCAGCCGGCGACGGATTGCCCGTTCCACCACGTGCGTGCGCGGTGATGACCTGAGCCGTACCGCCGTAGCGTGGCCGTACCAGTGCCCCATGGCGGCGTCGATCTGCACCAGCTCGAGCAGACCGTTACGCAGGGCGGCGTCCAGCCGGCTGTGTGCGGCGCTCCCGGTCGTCACTCCGCTGACGTACCGGGGCTCGCCGCGCTGTCCCAGGTAGCCGGGGAAGGCCTCCTGCCCGGGCAGCCAGCTCTCGGCGCCGGTGATGAGCGACCGCGCGGCGGTCCAGCCGACCGACGTGTCCGCCGTGATCGACTGGAACGGAAAGCCCGGTCGGGCCAGCTGCGCCTCGGTGAACCAGCGGAGCCCCCGCGGGGCGATGACGCGCGCTCCGCCCCCGACGAGCTCGGCACATCGCGCCTGCCGGACGGACCGGGTTCGGACCGTGGCGGTCAGGAAGCTGGCATACCGCTCGACGGTCTCCCCCAGGGTGCGGATCAGCGCCTCGTCGTAGGTGAATCCGGCGCCACCGATGTGGTAAGCGCCGGCCGCTGGTGGCGGCTGCCCACGCAGGACGTGCACACCGGTCATCTCACCGCCAGCGATGACCAGCCTCGCCTCGCCTGCCCCTCGACCGACGAACCCGATCGTGGTGGCCAGTCCCGACAAGGGTCCGGTGAGCCTGCCCAGGAGTCGGCGGGTTGCCGGCGCGAGGTGGGTGCCGTGCGGACGGACCGCCAAGTCGATCATCTGCCCTGCTCCGGGACGGCCCCGTCGAGGAGGGAGCGGACTTCGAAGTAGAGCTCCCGGTCGTCGGACTCCGGAACCGGCGCACAAGCCGGGCAGCCGGGCAGTCGCAGCACATCGCTGAACGTGAACTCCATCGTCGGCACGTAGATGGCGAGCAGCTTGCCGAGCGTCACCGTCGCGCCGGTGGTGAGGAGATTCAGCGCCTCCATCGCGGTATGCGCGGCAAGGATGCTGGAAAGGATCGCATCCAGTGGGGCCAGTCCACCATGGACCCGGCCGGCCGCAAGCGCCTGCTTGTACCGCTGATAGCTCCCGGACTCGCGCAGGTTCATCAGCACCCGGGTGTCCAGGCATTCGTAGCACGCGGTCCGGTATGGCTGGAACGCCGGACCGACCAGCAGGAACGGCCCATCCGCCGAGGCGTGCAACCACGTGATCTGGTGATGCAGGCAGATCCGGTTGAGCGCGCAGAGGAGGTCGGGACGGACGGTGTCGGCCGCCCAGATCACCGTCCGGCCGCGCCAGTCGGCGAATTCTTCCGCGTAGCGTTCGAACGCGAAGCCGTCATGCAGCCAGTCCGCGCGCCTGGCGCCCAGTCGCCGCACCAGCTGGTGATCGGGACCGGCGACTTCGATGGTGGTAGCCGGCAGGCAGCGCGCGAGAATAGCGGCAACCTCGGCCGGCAGGGTTCCCTGCCCGGCAATTACCGGAACGCCGACCGGAGCGCTTGGCCGGCCACCGAAGGGCAGCAGGTTCGGTACGGCGAAGTCGAGATAGTGGTCCAGGGCATTGTGCGCGGAATCCTCGATGAGAGCCATCTCGGCGAGTTGCTCGACCACCGCCTCGACGTCGCCGCGCTTCACCTCGGCCGTCTTCGCGATCTCCGGCAGTGTCCGTTGCCCGTCGAGCAGCGCGAGCACCCGGCTCAGCCGTCCGGTCGCCGACTCGTCAGTGAACGTGTACGCGACCGGATTCCACACACCCTGCCGGAGTTCGACGATATTGGCGCTGTGCGCGATGACCGAGAATTGGCGCTTCAACCGGGGACGGGCGGTGCCGCTCATCGGGTCTCCGCGGCGACGCCGATAACCACGGCATGCACGACAGCCTCGTAGAGGCCATCCATACCGAAAGCCTCATGCACTTCGTCGTCGTAGACGCTTGAGCAATCCACGCAGCCGAGGCCGAGCGCGGCGCAGACCAGATTCAGGTGGCCAGCCATAGTTCCCGCCTCGAGGAAGACGTGCCGCATTCCACGCGGGCCGTACTTTCGCATGCTGCGCCACGGCCGAGCGACCAGCAGGCACACCAGGGCCGCCTGACTCGTCATGATCGCGGCATCCGCCGCCGCCAATGCGCCGGCCAGGCGATCCATCGCCTCGACACCGCCCCTGGGCTCGAACCGATGACCGCGGGGACGGTACGCGTATACCCCGGAATCCAGTCCGTTCACGCGGGCCGCCGCGAACCACAGCTCGACCGGATAGAGCGCGCCCGCGCTCGAGGTAGCTCGGAATGGCTGCCGCGGTCGCCCGTGCGTGATCCCGGCGGCGCCGTACGCCAGCGTGGCGACCTGCGCCAACGAAACCGGTTCGCCCGTGTATGCCCGCACAGTGGAGCGGCGGGCGAGTACCCGATCCAGCGCGAGCGGTAGCGGCAGGGCCGGCGGCAGCTCCACCGAGTCAGGCGGATCGGCGGCTACCCAATCGACCAGTTCCGAGAGGGCGGCGCCGTTGTCGGTGAAGTACTCCCCCACTGACATCTCGAAGTCCAGATCGCGGCGGCGGAGTCGAGAGGCGACCAGGAACTCCTCGGCCACCCGGGCGGCGCCGTCATGACGCAGTCCATCCCGCCGCGACGGCCAGCCGCGCAGGCCGGTCGCGGCGACCGCCGGCTGGAGCAGGCGGAAGCTATTCGCGTACACGGCCGCGGTCAGGCGCTGCGCGTCAGCCTCCGACGCCGGCCCTTCTGCAGCCGGCATAGGTCCGTTCAGCACTGCGAGCGACCACTCACAACTCCGCGCCAGCCTCGCGGGCCCGGTCGAACTCTTCCGTCTGGTCCGGATCGAGCGGCTGGGCATAGCGACCGACCCGGAAATGCACTTTGGCGTGCTCCTCGAGCTGCATCAGTCCGACGTGGTTGCCGTCGGGATCCAACATGACTGCCATCGTCCCGATGCTGTCGCCGACTTCAAGGCCTTCGCGCTTCGCGAACTCTTGATAGAAACGCTTGGCGCGGTCCGGCCCGATCGCCACGGCGCGCGGCTCGACCACGACACGTCCGCCCAGCTCACTAAGCTGGCCTACCGACTCCGCCAGGTCGTCCACCGCGAAATAGCAGGTTAGCCGCTCGTTGTCGTCGAAGCGCTGGGTAATGGTCAGGTCGATGCCGTCCCGGGACAGCGGCGCGAAGTAGGACTCCACCCGGTCGTTGAGCGCGCGGGCGAACCGGTCGACGCCGATCAGGGCTCCATAGAAGCGCTGTGCGGCTTCGGAGTTGCTGGTCGGTACGTTGCAGAGAATGAGGCTGGCAACCATGGCGGTCTCCCTACCACGAGCAGGAGCAGCAGCTGGACGAACAGCAGCCCGATCCGCAGCAGGAGCTCGCTCCCGGCAGCGGCAGATACTGCTCCGGCGCTCCGCGCAACGGAAGCGGCTGCTGCCCACTGGTCCGATGCTCGACTACTGCGGTAACCGTCACCTTCACGTGGTCCTCCTCGCCGCCGAGCGACTCACTGTAATCGCGCGCTCACAGACTGTACTGGGAGCGGCTTCGGGTCGCAATCAACCGGCCGTACCAGCCACTGGGTCCCGGGGCTCACCGCACCGGCGGACGCCGCCGGAGGCCCGAACCGTGAGCTGGCATCCTGCTGCCTCGTCGAGGTGAGAAAATTGTATGGCGATACTACACTCGCCGGGTGTCGTGGATGCTCGGGAGAGTGGGTCGGGTCGGCGGGCGGGGGTCGGGTCGGCGGCGGGTCCGGGTCGCGGTCATCGGGGCCGGCTTCGGCGGGATCGCCGCCGCGGTGAAGCTGCGCCGGCGTACCGGCGCGGAGGTGGTGATCTTCGAGCAGTCGTCCGGGGTGGGCGGCACCTGGTTCGACAACCGGTATCCGGGCTGCGAGGTCGACGTGCCCTCGCACGCCTACTCGTTCTCCTTCCTCCGGTACGACTGGCCGCGTACCCACGCCACCCAGCCGGAGCTGCTGGCGTACGTGAACGAGGTCGTCGACCGGTTCGGGCTGCGGCCGCTGCTGCGGCTGGACACCAAGGTCGACGACCTGCGCTGGGAGGAGGAGACGCGGTCCTACCGGCTGCGTACCGCGGCCGGCGAGGAGCACACGTTCGACGTCGTCATCACCGCGCTCGGCCTGCTCAGCAACCCGCGCTACCCGAGCTGGCCCGGGCTGGACGAGTTCACCGGGCCGGTGTTCCACACCTCCCGCTGGGAGCCGGGCCACGACCTGACCGGCAAGCGGGTCGCGGTCGTCGGGACCGGATCCACCGCCGCGCAGGTCGTGCCGGCCGTGGCCGCGGCCGCCGGCCGGCTCTACGTGTTCCAGCGCGAGCCGGGCTGGGTCGAGCCGAAGCTCGAGCGCGCCTTCACCGCCCGCGAGCGCGCCGTCTACCGGGCGGTTCCACTGGCCCAGAAGCTGCACCGGGCCTACCTGTTCCACCTCGGCGCCCGCCGGTTCAAGGGCTACGACGTCAGCAGCAGCACCCAGGCCCGGATGCGCCAGCGGTGCACCGACTTCATCACCAGCACGGTCGACGACCCGGCGGTGGCGGCCGCGCTCACCCCGGCCTATCCGTGGGGTTGCAAGCGTCCGATCCTGGCCAGCACGTACTACGAGGCCTTCAACCGGCCCACCGTCGAACTCGTCCCGCACGAGGTCGTGGGCATGACGCCGGCCGGCATCGTCGACGCCACCGGCACCGAGCGCGAGATCGACGTGCTGATCATGTCGACCGGGTTCCAGCCGACCCGCTTCCTGGCCAGCCTCGACGTGAAGGGGCTCGACGGCCGCAGCATCCACGACGCCTGGGCCGAGCGCGCCTCGGCGTACCTCGGCGTCACCATCGCGGGCTTCCCGAACCTGTTCGTGCTCTACGGTCCGAACACCAACGGCGGCGTCTCGATCATCGCCCAGCTCGAGCGCCAGGCCGAGCTGGCCGTGCGGTGGGTGCGGGCGCTGGAGCGCCGCCCGGGCGCGGCGGTGCACACCGACCCGGCGGCGCAGGCGCGGTACGTCCGGTGGATCGACCGCCAGCTCGCGACCCGCGCGTCGGCGATGGAGGCCGGCTGCCACAACTACTACCACGCCGAATCGGGGGCCAACGTCACCCAGTGGCCGGGCACGCACCTGCGCTACCTGGTCATGACCCGGCTGCTCGGACGGCACGGCATCCACCTGGGCGGGCGACGGTCGCTCGCGGAGAAGGGACGTCGATGAGCCAGGACACACCGGTCGAGCGGCTGCCTCGGTTCCGGGAGGAGGAGATGTCGCCGGCACAGCGCGAGCTCTACGACCGGTTCCGCACCGGCCCCCGGGTCGCGCCGGATTCGCCGTTCACGCTGCTGCACCCGGACGGCGGGCTGATCGGACCGCCCAACGCCTGGCTGCTCAGCCCGGCGCTGGGCGGCGTGCTGGAGCAACTCGGCGGCACGGTGCGCTTCAAGCTGGCGCTGTCCGACCGCTGCCGCGAGATCGCGATCCTGCTCGTCGGGTACCACCGCGCGAGCGCCTTCGAGCTGTACGCGCACCGCCCGGCCGGGCGCGCCGCGGGCCTGTCCGAGGGCGAGATCGACGGCCTGGCCGTACCGCCCGGCCCGACCTTCCCGGACCCGACCGAGCGCGCCGTGCACGCGGCCACCCGGGCGATGCTGCGCACCGGGACGCTCACCGACGCCGAGTTCGCCGCCGCGGTCACCGCGCTCGGGACGAGCGGCCTGTTCGAGCTCGTCGTGCTGGTCGGCTACTACCAGCTCGTCGCCACCCAACTGGCGGTGTTCGGTGTGCTGCCGCCGACCGACCGGGGGCAGCCGTGAGCACCGACGGTCAGGTCGCGATCGTCACCGGCGCCGCCGGCGGGGTGGGCCGGGCGGTGGTCGCGCGCTTGCGCGCGGGCGGGTACCGCGTCGTCGGCGTCGACATCGCCGCGGGCGTGGACGACCTGGCGGCGCCCGGCGCGGTCGTCGCGGTCCGCGGCGACGCCGGGTCGGCGGCCACCGCCGCGCGGGCCGTCGAGGCCGCCCGCGACGAGTTCGGGCGGCTCGACGTCCTGGTCAACAACGCCGGCCGGTTCCTGCAGAAGCCGATCACCGAGGTGACCGACGAGGAGTTCGACGGGCTGATCGCCGCGAACGTCCGGTCGGCCTTCGTCCACTCCCGGGCCGCGCTCCCGCTGCTGGCACAGGCCCGCGGGTCCATCGTGACCACCGCGTCGACATCCGGTTTCGTCGGGGTCGCGGGCCAGTCGGTGTACGCGATCACCAAGGGTGCGCTGGTGCAGCTCACCCGCGCGCTGGCGATCGAGTACGCGGCCCACGGCGTGCGGGTGAACGCCGTCGCCCCCGGCGCGATCGAGACCGACTTCACCGCCGCCCACCGGGCCCGGGACCCCGACCCGGACCGATCGCGCCGCATCTCGCTCGAGCGGCACCCGATCGGCCGTTTCTCCACCGCCGACGAGGTGGCCCGCGCCATCGAGTTCCTCGCTGACCCTGGCTCCGCCGGGATCACCGGCACGATCCTCAGCGTGGACGGCGGCTACCTTGCCCGCTGAGCGCCGGGCCCGGCGAGCACGCGGTTGCGTTGTCAGTCGGTACGATTGTCTGGTTGACATACGCAGGTGGAGGGCTCATGGTCGGCGGTCCGTCGTTGCGGGTGGAGCGCACCCCCGCGCCGGTACGGACCCAGGTGCTCGACAACCTGCGGCAGGCGATCCTGGACCGGCAGTTCGCGCCGGGGCAGCGGCTGATCGAGCGCGAGCTGGTCGAGCTGACCGGTGTCTCCCGCACCAGCATCCGCGAGGCCCTGCGCGAGCTGGCCGCCGAGGGCCTGGTGCAGACCGTCCCCAACAAGGGGACCGTCGTGGCGACCCTGAGTGCGGAAGAGGCGCGCCAGCTCTACCAGGTGCGCTCGGTGCTGGAGGGCCTGGCCGGCCGGCTGTTCGTCGAGAACGCGACCGGCGCCGACCGGCGGGCGCTGGTCAAGGCGATGAGCACGATCGAGCGGCTCGCGGCCCGCGGCGAGCCGATCCTCGAGGCGAAGGACCGCTTCTACGACGTGCTGTTCGTCGGGGGCGGCAACGCGGCGCTGCAGCAGACCGCGATCGGCCTGCACGCGCGGGTGCGCGCGCTCCGCGCGCTGTCGCTGACCCTGCCCGGCCGCACCGACCAGAGCGTGGCGGAGCTGCGCGAGATCATGGCCGGCATCGACGCCGGCGACGCGGAGCGGACCACGCGCGCGTGCCAGCGGCACGTCGAGAACGCCAGCGCCGCCGCGACCAGTGCCCTGACCGCCCGCGGCTGAGCCTGCGCCCGCCGGCCGGGTCCGGCTGGTTCCGCAACCGCAGAAGGGGGCTGCCGTGCCGGCCGTCCGCGTCGGGGAGATCACGATCACGCCGCTGGTCCAGCTCCGGCGGGCGATGCCGCCACAGCGGCTGTTCGACCAGATCGACCCGGATACCCCGCGGGACGGCTGGTACTGGCGGGACCCGTACGTCCTGCCGTCCGGCGACCTCGTCCTGGACATGGGCGGGTTCCTGGTCCGGACCCCGACGGCGACGCTGCTGGTCGACTGCGGGGTCGGCAACGGCAAGGACCGCGCCGTCGAGGCCTTCCACCACCGGGCCGACGACTGGTTCGGCCGGCTGCGCTCGGCCGGCGTCGGGCGCGCGGACGTCGACCTGGTCATCTTCACCCATCTGCACGGTGATCACGTGGGCTACGCGACGACCCGGCGGGACGGGCGCTGGGAGCCGTCGTTCCCGCACGCGCGCCACCTGGTCACCGCGGCGGAGCTGGAGTTCTGGACCGGGCCCGGCGCGGCGGATCAGCTGGCCCGGATCGGCGATCACGTCGCCGACGGTGTGCGACCGCTGCTGGACGCCGGCGTGCTCGACCTGGTGCCGCCCGACCACGAGGTGGCCGCGGGCGTCCGGCTGGTCGCGGCCGCCGGCCACACGCCCGGCAACGTCTGCGTCGAGGTGCGCTCGGCCGGCGACCGTGCCCTGTTCTGCGGCGACATGGTGCACCACGCGATCCAGCTCGCGCACCCGGACTGGAGCACGACGTTCTGCGTCGACCGGGCGGCCGCGACCGGGGCCCGGCGGCGGCTGCTGGCCGACGCGGCCGGCTCCGGCGCGCTGCTCGTGCCCGCGCACTTCCCCGGCTGCCTCCCCGGCCGCGTCACCCGCGCCGGCGACGGCTACCGCTGGGCACCGGTCACCGGCTGAGACCGGGCTCCACAACTGGTCCGACGATCATACAATCGCGTGGTGACCTCGATCGTCTCCGCGCTGCCGGCGGACTTCGCCAGGCTGACCACCGGCGCCCTCGACCTGCACGTGCACGGCCAGCCCGACCTCGCCACGGCGTACGTCAACCGGGGCCCCGACCTCGACGTGGTGCGCCTCGCCCACGCGTACGGCCTGCGCGGCTGGGTGCTCAAGTCGCACCTGTGGGCCACGACGGATCGCGCGGCGCTGCTGACCGAGCAGATGGCCGGCACCGGCTTCACGGTGTTCGGCAGCGTCACGCTCAACCCGCCGGTCGGCGGGGTGGAGCCGGCGGTGGTCGAACTGGCGGCGGCGCACGGCGCGGCCGTCGTCTTCCTGCCGACCTGGTCCGCGCGCGCCGACGCCGAGCGCGGCGGGTACATCGCCCGGCTGCTGGCCTCGGTCGCGCCGTCGTTCCCGGCGTACCAGCGGGCGACCGCGATCGAGCTGACCGGCCCGGACGGCCGGCTCGGCACGAACGTGCGGGAGGTCGCCGACGCCTGCCGGGAGCGCGGCCTGCTGCTGGCCACCGGTCACGCCTCCCCCGCCGAGAGCCGCGCGGTCGCGGAGTACTGCTCCGGGCGGGGGCCGCGGCTGGTCATCACCCACCCGCTCGACTACGTCGACACCCTCGACCAGCTGGTCGAACTGGCCGACCTGGGCGCGCTGATCGAGTTCCCGGGTGCCCCGCTGGTGCACCCCGACGCGCGGCTCACCGTCCGCCGCACCTTCGACGCGATCAGCGCGGTCGGGCCGCACCGGTGCGTGCTCACCACCGACGTGTTCTCCCGGTGGGTGCCGCCGCAGCCGGAGATGCTGCGCATGTTCGCCGAGCAACTGCACTTCCTGGGCTGCGCCGCGGACGACATCGCGACGATGGTGGTCGACAACCCGCGCCGGGCCCTCGGGCTTCCGGCCCCGGCCCCGGCGCCGCGCCCGGGCCCGGAAGATCCACGATGAGCACGCTCGACCCGCAGGCACAGGCCGTCCTCGACGCGGCGGCCGCGAGCGGCTTGCCGCCGCTCTACCGGCTGCCGATCCCGCAGGCGCGCGCCCGGATGCGGGCGGCCTACGTTCAGGGCGATTCCGAGCCGATCGCCAGCATCCGGAACATGGCGATACCGGGCCCGCACGGTGGTATCCCGGTCCGGATCTACCACCCCGCGCCAGGCAGGAGGCTGCCGCTCATTCTCTTCTTCCACGGCGGCGGCTGGACCGTGCACGACCTCGATACCTACGACCGGCTCAGCCGGCTGCTGGCGCGTCGAGCCGGCTGCGCGCTGGTCTCGGTCGACTACCGGCGCGCTCCGGAGGCCAGGTACCCGGCCGCGGTCGACGACGCGTACACCGCACTCACCTGGGCCGGGTCGAACAGCGATGTCATCGCCGCGGATCCATCCCGGCTGTGCCTGGCCGGCGACAGCGCCGGGGCCACGCTGGCCACGGCGGCCGCGCTGCTCGCCCGGGACCGACGGGGACCGCGTATCGACCTGCAGGTCCTCTTCTATCCCGTCACGGACTATCTCGACCCGCCCACCACGTCCTATGTCGAGCGCGCCGCCGGCTACTCCCTCGACTACGAGTTCATGGCCTGGGCCTGGCAGAACTACCTTCCGGACCGGTGGTCCCGGCACGACCCCTACCTCTTCCCACTGGCGGCAGAAGATCTGTCCGGTATGCCGACCACCGTGCTGCTCACCGCCGAGTTCGACCCGCTGCGGGACGAGGGAATCCGTTACGCGGAGCGGCTCGCCCGGGCCGGCGTGAAGGTCGACCATCGGCACCTCGAGAGCCAGATGCACGGTTTCGCCCTGCAGACGCGAACCATCGACCGCGCCCGAGCCGCCGTCGAGAGCGCCGGCCTGGCTATCCATGACGTCCTGGCAGCGGCCGGGTGACCTGGCCCGGACAGCTGCCCGCAGCGTCTTGTCTCTGTTGTCTGACGATCATACAATCTATCGGCGCAGTCGCTGGTGTCCGGCTCCGCCGCGAGGAGGCCGACGTGACAGACCCCGCCACCGGTGGCGCTGGCGGGTCCGGCCGCGACCGCTACCAGGTCGTCATCGTCAGGTACGGCACCCGCAGCACCGTCCGCAGCGACGTCTTCCTCAACTACCACGTCTACGCCGAGCCGGACGCGCCGATCGGCATGGACTACTTCTTCTGGGTCGTACGCAACCGCGACCGCACGATCGTGGTGGATACCGGCTTCTCCGCGGCCGGTGGCGCCAACCGCAAGCGCACCTCCCTGCTCGACGTCGCCACCGCGCTGCGCGCGCTCGGCGTCGACCCGCGGACCGCCCCGCCGGTGGTGGTCACCCACGCGCACTACGACCACATCGGCAACCTCGACCTGTTCCCCGCCTCGCCGGTGATCATGGCCGCGGCCGAGTACGCCTTCTGGACCGGGCCGCACGCGCACCGCGCGCAGCTGCACCACTCGGTCGAGGACGCGGAGCTGGCCTACCTGCGCCGGGCCAGCGGCGAGGGCAGGGTCGAGACATTCGCCGGCAGCCACGACCTCGCGCCCGGCGTCCGGCTCATCGAGGTCGGTGGGCACACCCCGGGCCAGAGCGTGGTGCGGGTGGACACCGACGACGGCGTGGTGCTGCTGGCCTCCGACGCGATCCACTACTACGAGGAGTACGAGCGCGACATGCCCTTCACCCAGGTCGCCTGCCTGGTCGAGATGTACGCGGCGTTCGACCGGATCCGGGCGATGGTCGACGCGGGCGAGGTGCGGCACCTGGTGTCCGGCCACGACCCCGGCACGCTGGGCCGCTTCACCCCGCTCCCGGGCGAGCTCGCCGGCCTGGCCGCGACGATCGGCACGGCGTGATGGGCGGGGCGTGATGGGCCGGTTCGACGGGCAGGTGGCCGTGGTCACCGGCGCCGGCAGCGGGCTGGGCCGGGCGTCCGCGCAGCGGCTGGCCGCCGAGGGCGCGCACGTGGTCGCCGTGGACATCAACCCCGGTCCGGTCCAGGCGGTGGCCGCGGCGCTGCCCACCGGGTCGATCGCGGTGACCGCGGACGTCGCCGACCCCGCCCAGGTGCAGTCCTATGTGGACACCGCGCTGGCCCGCTTCGGCCGGATCGATCTGCACCACCTCAACGCGGGCGTGTTCGGCAGCTTCGCGCCGCTGCCCGAGCTGACGGCCGAGGAGTTCGACCGGGTGCTGGCGGTCAACGTCCGCGGGCAGTTCCTCGGCCTGCGCGCGGCCTTCCGCTGCTACCGGGAGCAGCGCTCCACCGGCGCCATCGTGCTCACCGCGTCGATCGCCAGCCTCGCCGGCAGCGCCGACCTGCTGCCGTACCACACCTCCAAGCACGCGGTCGTCGGGCTCATCCGCGGCGCCGCGGTCTACGGCGGCCCGCTGGGCATCCGGGTCAACGGCGTCGCGCCGGGCATCGTGCCGACCGACCTGTTCGCCGCCGCGGCGGGCAGCCCCGGCGGGCGGAACGACATGGAACGGCGCGCCTCGACCACCCCGTTGCGCCGGGCCGGCACCGCCGAGGAGATCGCCGGCGTGGTGGCGTTCCTGCTCGGCCCGGACGCGGCGTACGTGACCGGGCAGGTCCTCTCCGCCGACGGCGGGGCGAGCGTCGTCAACACCGTGCGCCCGTCCGGCGGCGCCGGGGCCTGGGACCCGCGCCAGGTGGACACCGCGATGTACGGGGAGCGGCCATGAAGATCGGCTTCATCGGGCTGGGCAACATGGGCGGGCGGATGTCCGCCCGGATCACGCGTTCCGGTCGCGAAGTGCTCGGCTACGACGTCCGCGCGGAGAACATCGAGCCGGCCGGCGCGCGGGCGGCCGGCTCGGTCGCCGAGGTGACCGGCGGCAGCGACGTCGTGCTGCTGTCCCTTCCGGACAGTCGCGTGGTCGAGGCTGTGGTGCTGGGCGACGGCGGGGTTCTCGCGCACACCCGCGACGGTCAGGTGGTGGTCGACCTCAGCACGGCCGCGCCGGAGTCCACTCGCGACATTCACCGGCAGCTGGCCGGCAGGGGGGCGCACTACCTGGACGCGGGCATCTCCGGCGGGGCGGCCGCCGCGGAGCAGGGCACGCTGACGCTCATGGTCGGCGGCGACGCGCAGGTGCTCGACCGCGCCCGGCCGGTGCTGGACCTGTTCGCCAGCAACATCTTCCACTGTGGAGCCTCCGGCGCTGGCCACACGGTGAAGCTGCTCAACAACTTCCTCAACGCGGTCGCGCTGTCGGCGACCGCCGAGGTGATGGTCGCCGGGAAGAAGGCCGGCCTCGACCTGGAGGTGCTGCTCGCCGTGCTCAACGCCAGCTCCGGGGTGAACTTCGCGACGCGGAACCGGTTCCCGAAGATCATCCACGGCGACTACCTCAAGGGCGGCCTCACGAACACGCTGATGCTCAAGGACGTCAACCTGTACGTCGAACTCGCCGCGCGGCTCGGGGTCGCCAGCCTGAACGCCGCCGGGCCGGTGGCCAGCTTCGGCATGGCCCGGGCGCTCGGGTACGCCGACGAGATCAGCAACACCGTGGTCGACGCGATCGGCGACCTCTCCGGCGGCGTCCGGCTGCACACCGATTAGGGGGCCGGCATGCGAATCGTCCACGGCAGCGACCGCGGTGAACCGTCCGAGCGGCGCGAGGCCACCTTCACCGGAGAGGTCTGGGCCGACCCGCTGCTGCCCACGACCGACGGCACCACGATCGCCACGGTGTTCTTCGCGCCCGGCGCGCGCACCTACTGGCACCACCACGAACACGGGCAGATCCTGCAGGTGCTCGCCGGCAACGGCCTGGTCTGCGCCGACGGCGGGAGACCGCAGCGGCTGCGGGCCGGCGACACTGTCCTGGTACCGGCCGGCGAGCGCCACTGGCACGGCGCCGCCCCGGAGTCGTTCCTGACCCACACCGCGATCTCCCTCGGCGTCACGCACTGGGCCGACGAGGTCACCGAGACCGACTACGCGGCCGACGCCCAGCCGGACGCCGACCCGGACGCCCAGTGAAAGGCCAACCGTCGATGCCCGCGGAGCAGACCCGCAAGGAAACCTACGAGCTCGGGCTGGACATGCGCCGCCGGGTGCTCGGGGCCGACCACGTCGACCGTTCGCTCACCGCGGTCACCGAGTTCTCCCGGCCCATCCAGGAGCTGGTCACCGAGTACTGCTGGGGCGCCGTGTGGACCCGCGACGCGCTGCCGCCCAAGACCCGCAGCCTGCTGAACCTGGCCATGCTCACCGCGCTCAACCGCCCGCACGAACTGGCCGTGCACGTACGCGGGGCGCTGAACAACGGCGCGACCGTCGAGGAGGTGCAGGAGACCCTGCTGCAGACCGCCGTGTACGTCGGCGTGCCGGCCGCGCTGGAGTCCTTCCGGGTGGCCGAGAAGGTGCTGGCCGAGCGCGGGAACGATGGCTGAGACGGTCGGGTTCGTCGGCCTGGGCAACATGGGCGGCCCGATGGCCGCCCGGCTGCTCGGGGCCGGCTACCGCGTGCAGGGCTTCGATCTGGCCGGCGCGGCACGGCGCGCGCTGGCCGACGCCGGCGGGGTGGCCGCGCCCGACCTCGCCGGCGCCGTCCGGGACGCCGGCGTGGTCATCCTGATGCTGCCCGACTCGGCCGCCGTCGAGTCGACCGTCCGCGACCGGGGCTTCGCGGTGGGCGCCGGCACGACCGTGGTGGACATGAGCTCCTCCGAGCCGCTGCGGACCCGGGCTCTCGCCGCGGAGCTGGCCGCCCGCGCGGTGACCCTGCTCGACGCGCCGGTCTCCGGCGGGGTGCCCCGGGCGCGGACCGGCGAGCTGACCATCATGGCCGGCGGCGAGGCGGCCGACCTCGACCGCGTACGCCCGCTGCTCGGCCGGATGGGCAAGGTCGTACCTGCCGGTGCGGTGGGCAGCGGGCACGCGGTCAAGGCGCTGAACAACCTGCTGTCGGCCACCCACCTGCTGGTCACCTGCGAGGCGGTCCTGGCCGGCGAGCGGTTCGGCCTCGACCCCGCGACGATGCTGTCGATCTTCAACTCGTCCAGCGGGCGGAGCGGCTCGACCGAGAACAAGTGGCCCAACTTCATCCTCCCCGGCACGTTCGACTCCGGGTTCGCGCTGCGCCTGATGCTCAAGGACATGCGCATCGCGACCGACCTGGCCGACCGGGTCGGCACGCCCGGCCCGCTCGGCCAGGAGGCCACCGCGCTGTGGGCGCGGGCCGCCGAGTCGCTGCCGCCCGGCGCCGACCACACCGAAGTGGTCACCTGGCTGCGTACTCAACAAGGAGGGACCGGATGACCCTGAGCGCCCGCCAGGAGGAGATCAAGGCGGAGTTCATCCGCGTCCGCGGCACCTGGAGCGAGGCGTGGGAGGGCATCCTGGCGCTCGACCCGGACTTCCTCAAGGCGTACCTGGACTTCTCGGCGACGCCCTGGCGCAAGAACCACCTGGACGACAAGACCAAGGAATTCATCTACATCGCCGTCGACGCCAACGCCACCCACATGTACCTGCCCGGCGTGCGCCAGCACATCAGGGCGGCCCTGAAGCTCGGCGCGACCCCGCAGGAACTCATGGAGGTCCTCGAACTGGCGGCGACGCTCGGCATCCACGCCATGAACATCGGCGTCCCCATCCTGGTCGAGGTGCTGGCGGAGAAGGGGATGCGCACCGGCCCGGCGCCGCTGTCGGACTACCAGGAGCAGGTCAAGGCCGACTTCATCCGGACCCGCGGCTACTGGCACGAGTTCTGGGACGAGATGCTCGAACTCGACCCGGAGATCTTCGCCGCCTACACCGAGTTCTCCTCGGTGCCCTGGCGCACCGGCACGCTGGAACCGAAGGTGAAGGAGTTCATCTACATCGCCTTCGACACGGCGGCCACCCACCTGTACGTCAAGGGGCTCAAGCTGCACATCGAGAACGCGATCGGCTACGGCGCGACGCCGCAGGAGATCCTGGAGATCATGGAGATCGCGGCGGTGCTCGGCATCCACGGCGTGACCGCCTCGGTCCCGATCCTGCTGGAGGAGATGCGCAGCGCCGGGCTGTGACGCGACCGCATCCCCCCGCACGGCGATCTCCGCGCCTCGACTCCTCGCCCTGGGTCGGGCGGCCGGGTCGACGCCGTCCAGCTGTGGCTCGGCGAGGTTGACGGCCGGAACTGCGGGTTCGTCCCGTTGTAGGCTCGCGATTTACGCCGTGGGCACGGGTGGGAGGGTGGTGATGGCCGAGACCGGCTTCCGGCTGCTGCTGCTCGGGCCGCTGGAGGCGCAGGTCGACGGCAAGGTGGTCGCGGTTCCGGCCGGGCGGCCGACGGTCGTGCTGGCAGTGCTGGGGCTCGCCGGCGGGCGGCCCGTCGCCACCGAGGCCCTCGCCGACCGGGTGTGGGGCGACCAGTTGCCGCAGCGGGTCCGGCCCAGCCTGGCCAGCCTGGTACTGCGGCTGCGTAGGTCCCTCGGCGTCGGCGTGATCGAGACGGTCCCGTCCGGCTACCGCCTGGACGTGGCGCCTGAGCAGGTGGATCTGCTGCAGTTCCGCGGCCTGGTCCGGCAGGCGGCCGCCGCCGACCCGGCGGCGGCTCGGGCGCTGCTCGACGAAGCGCTCGGGCTGTGGCGGGGCGAACCGCTCGCCGGGATCCGCAGCGAGGCGCTGGAGCGGGAGTTGCCCCGGCTGGCCGAGGAGTGGGTCGGCGCCAGGCAGGCCAGGATCAGGCTGGACCTGGCGTCCGGCCGGTATGCCGAGGCCGTCGAGCCGCTGCGGGACCTGCTCGCCCGGCACCCGCTGCGCGAGCCGTTCTGGCAGCAGCTGATCACCGCGCTGGCCGGCGCCGGCCGGCACGCCGAGGCGTTGGAGGCGTACGCGGAGCTGCGCGTCCGGCTGCGGGAGGAGCTGGGGGCGGACCCGTCGGCCGAGCTCCAGCGGCTGCACCAGACGATCCTGACCGGGACCGCGGCCGGGCCCGACGTCGGGCCGGCCCGACCGGCTCCGTCGGCGCCCGCGCCGGCCGAGCACCCGCGGCCCGGGCCGGGGAAGCCACCGGACCCGGCGCACCGGCGCCGGCCGGCGCAGCTCCCGGCGGAGGCGGCCGGGTTCATCGGCCGGGTCCGGGAGCTGCGGCGGCTGGATGCGCTGCTCGACGGCGACGGCGCGGCGCCGGCGGCGGTGGCGGTGATCACCGGCACCGCCGGGGTCGGCAAGACCGCCCTCGCGCTGCACTGGGCCCACCGGGTCGCGGATCGCTTCCCGGACGGCAGCCTGTACGTCGACCTGAACGGCTTCGCCTTGACGCCGCCGGTACCGCCGATCGAGGCACTCGGCCGGCTGCTGCGGGCGTTCGGGCTGACCGGCGACCAGATCCCGGCGGACGTCGAGGACGCCGCCGGCCTGTACCGGACGCTGCTGGCCGGCACCCGCACGCTGGTCGTGCTGGACAACGCGGCACACCCGGACCAGGTGCGCCCGCTGCTGCCCGGCAGCCAGAGCTGCTTCGCGCTGGTGACCAGCCGGGACCGGCTGTCCGGCCTGGTCGCCCGGAACGGCGCGCACCGGCAGCCGCTCGACGTGCTCGCGCCGGCCGAGGCGGTCGAACTGCTCGGCCGGCTCGTCGGCGCCGACACCGTCCGATCCGAGGCCGACGCCGTCGGCGAGCTGGCCCGGCAGTGCGGGTACCTCCCGCTGGCCCTGCGAATCGCCGCGGCGAACCTGACCGAGCACCCGGACCAGACCGTTGCCGGCTACACCTTCGAGCTGGCGAAGCGCCGGCTGGCCGCGCTGGAGGTGGCCGGCGATGAGCAGGCCGCGGTCCGGGCCGCGTTCGACTGGTCCTACGCCGCGCTGCCGGCGCCGGCCCGGCGCCTGTTCCGGCTGCTCGGCCTGGTGCCGGGCCAGGACCTGGACGTCGCCGCCGCGGCCGCGCTGGCCGGCGACAGCGCCGAACTGGTGGCCGGTCTGCTGACCCGGCTGGTCACCGCGCACGTGGTCGAGCAGCGTGCGGCCGGCCGCTACGGCTTCCACGACCTGCTGCGGCTCTACGCCGCCGAGCGGGCGGACCAGGAGGAGACCGAGCCGGACCGGGACGCGGCGCTCGGGCGGTTGCTGGACCACTACATCGCCCGGGTGACCGCCGCCGCGGCCGTCCTCTACCCGACGACGCTGCGGCTGCCGCCGCCCACCACGGCGCCGCCCCCGACCACGCCCCCCGCCGACCCGGCCGCCGCCGACCCGCCCCCCGGCGACCCGGCCGCTGGCGACCCGGCCGCCGGCGACCCGGTGACGTGGCTGGACACGGAACGGCCCAACCTGGTCGCCGCCGTGCGGCACGCCGCCGAGCAGGGACCGCGGCCAGCCGCCTGGCGGCTGGCCGACCTGCTCCGGATGTACTTCTACCTGCGCATGCACCTGGCCGACTGGGAGGCGGTAGCCACCGACGGCCTGACCGCGGCCAGCACCGACGGCGACCTGCGGGCACAGGCCGCCGGGCATCTGAGCCTGGCTCTGTTGCGCGCCCGGCAGAGCCGCACCGAGACGGCCACCGACCACTACGCGACCGCGCTGCGGCTCACCCGGGAGGCCGGCTGGCTGGAGGGCGAAGCGACCGTGTTGAACAACCTCGGGCTGGTGCACGCGGCCGTCGGGCGGCTGCGGCTCGCGACCGACTGCTACGAGCAGGCCCTGGCGATCCAGCGCCAGCTCAACCGGCCCAGCGGGGTGGCGGCCGCGCTCGGCAACCTCGCCTCCCTGTACTACGAGCTGGGCTCGCTGGACCTGGCTGCCGACCAGGCCCAGCAGGCGATCTCGCTCTACCGGGCGGCCGGCCACCGGGTCGGTGTGGCGGTCGTCCTCGCCGAGCACGGTGAGACGTGCCGCGCGCTGGGCCGGCTGGACGCGGCGCGCGACCTGCTGGACCGCTCGCTCGCGCTCAGCCGGGAGCTCGGCAACCGCGTCTGCGAGGCGGAGTCGCTGCATCGTCTCGGGTCGGTGCGGCTGGACACCGGTCGGTACGCCGATGCCGACCGGCTCGCCCACGCGGCCCTCGACCTGGCCCGCGAGGTGCACCACCGCGGTCTGCAGGTCAGCGCGCTCGGCGTACTCGCCGCCGTGCGGGCCGGCCGGGGCGAACCCGCCGCGGCCGCCGACCTGTACCAGCAGGCCAGGCAGATGGCCCGGGACACCGGGAGCCACTACCACGAGGCCGAGCTGAGCTGCCGGCTCGCGGTCGTCCAGTCGCAGCTGGGCGATCCGGTCCGCGCGGGCGCCGACGCCGAGTACGCCGGTGTGCTCGCCCGGCGCGGCGAGTACCGGGTGATCGAAGGCCACGCCCTGACCGCCCTGGCCGCGATCCGGCTCCGCCAGGCCGACCACACCGGCGCCGCCGCGGACGCCCGGCGAGCCGTCCAGACGTACCGGCAGACCGGCCACCGGCTCGGTGAGGCCCGGGCGCTGGTCGTGCTCAGCCGCGCCCTGCACCGGTCCGGCCGGGCCACGCCGGCGAAGCAGCGGTGGGCGCAGGCACTGACGATCTTCACCAGTTGTGGCGCTCCGCTGGCCGGGCCCGATCACGTGGCCGCCCTGCCGGGCTGACCCGCGGCCAGCGCATCGCCGTGCTGACCACGGTCACCGGTTCAGCCCGGCCCGCTCACCCGGACGGCGGCCGGACGCCGGTTCCCGGGTGGCCCGGAGGCTGGCGACGATGGAGGTGGTGAGGGCCGCGGCGATCAGGCTGAGGGACAGTGCGATCGGGACCTTGTAGACGTCCAGCAGCAGCATCTTCACGCCGACCAGCAGCAGGATCGCGGCGAGGCCGATCTTCAGGTAGACGAAGCGGTGCATGAGGTCGGCCAGCAGGAAGTACATCGAGCGCAGGCCGAGGATGGCGAAGGCGTTGCTGGTGAAGACCAGGAACGGCTCCTGGGTCACCGCGAAGATCGCCGGGATCGAGTCGACGGCGAAGACGATGTCGGCCGTTTCGACGAGGACCAGTACGACGAACAGCGGTGTGGCCGTCCAGCGGCCGGCGCGGCGGACCCAGAACCGTTGGCCGTGGAAGTCGTCGGTGATCGGCACCAGCCGCCGGATCAGCCGTAGCGCCGCGGTCTGGCCGGGGTCGGCGTGGTCGTTGCGGTGCCGGAACATCCGGATGCCGGTGAGCACCAGGAACGCCCCGAACACGTACAGCATCCAGCCGAACCGGTGTAGCAGCGCCGCGCCGCCGACGATGAGCGCCGCCCGGAAGACCAGCGCGCCCAGGACACCGAAGAACAGCACCCGGTGCTGGTACGCGCGTGGCACGGCGAAGGACGTGAACAGCAGCGCGATCACGAACACGTTGTCGACCGCGAGACTCTTCTCGATGACGTAGCCGGTGAAGTACGCGCCGGCCGCGCCGCCGCCGTACCCGGCCCAGACGATGCCGCCGAAGGCGACCGCCGCGCCGACCCAGATCGCGCTCCAGGTGAGCGCCTCGCGGGGGGTGACGGTGTGCGCGCGGCGGTGTGCGAGCAGGTCGATGGCGAGCATGCCGAGGATCGCGGCGACCACCGCCGCCCAGGCCCAACTCGGGACGTTCATACGCAGACCTCCAGCAGGCGAGCTTGTCGTCTGCCGTGGTCTCTTCACCCGCCAGTGGCGGGCCGGCGCGCCGGGCACCAGGGCAGGGCCTGGGCCGCGATGACGGCGCAA
The DNA here is from genome assembly GCA_963714145.1 of uncultured Actinomycetota bacterium. Lineage (GTDB taxonomy): Bacteria > Actinomycetota > Actinomycetes > Mycobacteriales > CADCTP01 > JBBWZH01. The sequence goes on from OY970235.1 coordinate 4,722,719, forward strand.
CCGTGGGCGAATACTCCCCTCGGCGCGCTCCACACTACGTGGACCGGCCTCCCGATCGCAAATGCATGGCCCGCTATTATTGCCGGACCACGGCAATGAAGGTGGTTCTCCTGATGAGCTGGGCGTGATGGCCGGGCCGGTGGACTGGGCTGAGGTCGCGGCGGCGGCGGCCACCGAATCGGGCAGCCCGGGCGCGGAGCTGCTCGGCGACTTCCTGCCCCGGCTCGCCGAGGCCAGCGGCACCGGCAACCGGATCGGCCTGGCCGACCTGGCCCGGTTCCGTGCGCTCGGCGCGCAGGCGGCCGATCAGGGGGTCGCCTTCGCCACCGTGATCGACCTGTACCTGTCGGCCGCCTGGCGCGCCTGGCGGCACCTGCCGCCGGTCGCGGCGGACGACCCGGAGGCGATCCGGCGGGCCGGCGAGATCGTGCTGCACGCGGTGGACGACACGGTCGTCGCGGTCGGCGACGGCCACGCGGCCGCCCGCCGCGCCGCGGTACGGCTCGAGGTGTCCAACCGCCGCGAGTTCGTCGACGACCTGCTCACCGGCACCGGCGACCCGATGCAACTGCTCGACCAGGCCGAGGGGTTCGGGCTCGACCTGGCCGGTTCGCACGCGGTCGCGGTGGTCCGCGGCGCCCGGCCGATCCAGGACACCAGCCCGCGCCTCGCCCAGGCGACCGCCGCCCTGATCGCCGCCGGCAGCAGCGACTTCCTGATCACCACCCGGCACGGCGCGCTGGTGGCGGTGCTGCCCGGCACCGCGCCGGTCGAGGCACTCCCCCGCCAGCACCAGGCCACCGTCGCCGTGGGACGCACCCATCCCGGCGCCGCCGGAGTCACCAGGTCCTACGAGGAAGCGCTGGACACGCTGGACCTGGCCGACCGGCTCGGCCTGCGCGACCCGGTCGTCCGGGCCGATCAACTGCTGGTCTACCGGGTCCTGATCCGCGACCGCGAGGCGATCACCGACCTCATCGACGCGGTACTGGAGCCGCTGCGATCCGCCCGCGGCGGCGCCCGGCCACTGCTCGACACCATCGACGCCTACGTCGACAGCGGCGCCGTCGCGACCATCGCCGCGCGCCGGCTACACCTGTCCGTACGGGCCGTCACCTACCGGCTGCGCCGCATCCACCAGCTCACCGGCTACCAGCCGACCCGCCCGCAGGACCGGTTCGTGCTGCACGCGGCGCTGCTCGGCGCCCGCGCCCTGGGCTGGCCGGACGACCCACCCCCGTAGCCACCACATTGCCGGGCCCCGGCAACCACGACGCCACCGACTCGTCCGGCCGGACAGTGCCCGAACGGCCCCCGGCCCGGCAGGGTGGGTGGTGGAAGGAGGCCCACATGCGGTCAATGACGAAGCTCACCGAGTTCATCCGCGGCCCGCGCGGGCAGCAACTGATCCACAAGGCCCAGCGGTACGCCGCCAAGCCGGAAAACCAACGCAGGATCGCCCAACTACGGGCCCGGCTCGCCGCACGACGCAAGCCGCCGCACTGACCACACCCCAACGGGAGTCCGCCGGTGACCGCACCCGGCGGGCTCCCATCCAACGCTCAGCCCGACTCCACCCGCACCGCCTGGTCAGTTGATGAGCAGGTCCAGCAGGTGGGCGCGGGTGGCGTCGAGGGTGGGGTCGTCGGTCGGGTGCCAGGGGCAGGCGATGTGCAGCGCCACGGCCCGGTCGGTGAGGCGCCGGACCGCGGCGATGACGTCGGTGGCGGACGGCCCGCCGGGTGCCGGGAACATCAGGCCGGGCAGTTCGGCCGGGTCGACCACGTCCAGATCGACGTGCACGATCAGGGGCCGGCCGCCGAGCAGGTCCGGCCCGACCTCGGCGACCGGGATCCGGCGTACCGCGCTGGCGGCCAGCCACTCCTGCTCCGGCGGGTCCAGGTCGCGGGCGTCGACCAGCACCGCCGCGTCCTCGGCCAGTGGTCGGATGCCCAGCCGCCCGGTGAGCGCGTCCGGGTCGCCGCCGAGCACCATCCGCAGCGCCATCCCGCCCAGGTAGCCGGACGCGGATGACGCGATCGTGTGCGCGTCCCCGTGCGCGTCGAACCACACCAGCCCCGGGTCGACCCCGCCGCGCTGGATGCCGGACAGCGTGCCCAGCAGCACCAGGCAGTCACCGGACACCACGGTCGTGTCCCCGGCGACGACCGCGTCCGCGACCGCCCGGTGCAGCGCCGCGATCCGCTCCCACCGGTCGCCGTCCGGCAGCTCCGGCGCGAGGCCGGTGGCGCCCGCGGGGACCGGGATCGTGCCCGGCTCCAGTTGATCGTCCTGGTGGTACGGGAGAACGACGACGCCCATACCGGCCACGCTACGTGAGCCCGGCCGGGTTCCGTCCGGTCACCCGTCCTGACGTCGGGTCGCCGCGGATGCGGCGGCGGGCGGGACGTGGCGGACCCGGTTCCACCACAGCGACAGGCCGACCGCGGCGGCGATCAGCAGTCCGCCCAGGCCCGAGAACCACGCGGCGAGGTCCTTGTCCTCGTGCGTGACGGTGATCGTGCGGGGCAGGTCGGACAGCGCACCCTGGAGCTGGTCGGCGCTCTGCGCCTTGTAGAACCGGCCGCCGGTGGTCGCGGCGACCTGCTTGAGCGTGTCGTCGTCGGCGACGAGCGGGCTCCGGCCGCCGGGGCCGCCGCCGAAGCCGCCGCCCCGGCCACCGCCGAAGTCCCCGTCGCTGAGCTGCGAGCTGGCGCAGACCGACGGCGCGGGCTCGGTGGTGCCGAAGCCGATCGTGTAGACCCGCACGCCGCGGGCCGCGGCCATGTCGGCGGCAGTGCTGGGCTCGACGCCCTGGGTGTTCGCTCCGTCGGTCAGCACGACGATGGTGCTGGCCGCGTAGTCCGACGGGCCGGAGCCGGCCGGGACGTCCACCCCGGTCGGGCTGACCGACGGGTCGATCTCGGCGATCGCGTCGAGCGAGGTCAGGATCGCCTGGCCGATGGCGGTGCCGCGGGAGGTCGTCAGGCCTTTCAGCGCGGTCAGCAGGTCGTCGGTGTCATCGGTCGGCGGCACGATGAGGCCGGCCGCCGCGGCGAACGCCACCAGGCCGATGCGGGCGTGCGAGGGTTGGGCCTTGATGAAGTCGGCCGCGGCCGCCTGCGCGGCGGTCAGCCGGTTGGGCTCGACGTCGGTCGAGCACATCGACCGGGAGACGTCGAGGGCGAGCAGGATCGTCGTCGAGCTGGACGGGACCGCCACCGACGCCTGCGGCCGCGCCGCGCCGACACCCAGCACCAGGAGTCCCAGCACGAGCAGGGCAGCGGGGACGCGCCGCCGCCACGAGGTGCGGCCGGGCAGCGCGGTGCGGACCAGCGCGATCGAGGTGACCCGGACGGCGGCGCGGCGCTTGCGGCGCCGGGACCACCAGGCGATGCCGAGCAGGACCGGCCCGGCCAGCAGCGCCGCCAGGGCCCACGGCCACGCGAGCGACATCAGACCAGCCTTCCTGTGCGCAGGACGGTGAGCACCCCGCCGGCCACCAGCAGCAGCACGGCGAGCCCGGTGGCCGCGCCGGCCAGCGGCAGGTCCTCGCGGGAGGTGGTCAGCCGCAGGTCGATGGTCGAGGCGACGCCGTCGAGCTCGGACGCCTGCGTCGCCGGGTGGTAGGAGCCCCCGCTGGTGGCCGCGAGGGTCTTCAGCGTGTCCTCGTCCAGGGCGGTGTGGACGCGGTAGCCGTCGACCTCGACGGTCGCCCCCTCGACGGTGCCGACGCCGACGGTCTCGATGTGCACGCCGGCCTGCTCGGCGGCCGCCGCGGCCGCCGCCGTGGCGTCCGCATCGGCCTCGTCCTCGCCGTCGGAGAACAGCACGATCGTCGCGGATCCCCAGTAGCCGATGTCCGGCACGGTCCCGTCCTTGCCGACCGAGACGTTCTTGCCGGTGATGGCCGACAGCGAGGTGAGGATCGCGGCCGCGAGCGAGGTGCCGCCCGATACCCGCAGCCGGTTGATCGCGGCCGCGGCGGCCGCGTGGTCGGCACCCGGTCGGTTGGTGGTGAGCGCGCCGTTCTGGAAGGCGACCACGCCGATGTCGACGCTGCCCGGCTGGGCGTCCACGAACGCGCCGGCCGCCTTCTTCGCCGCGTCCAGCCGGGTCGGCGCCACGTCGGTCGCGGCCATGCTGTTCGACACGTCCACCGCGAGGATGACGGTCCCGGCCGCGCGGACGACCGGCACCGAGGCGGCGGGACCGGCCGCGGCGACGGCGAGCACGGCGAGCCCGGCGAGGCTGAACCAGAGCCCGGCGGGGGTCCGGCCGCGGCCGGCCGCCACTCCGGCCGCGGCCAGGGCATCCCGGCGCCGGCGCGCCGCGATGACGGCGCCGGCGACCAGCGCCGCCACGACGGGGACGCCGAGGGCCAGCCACCAGGGCGCGGCGAACCTCATCCGCGCCGCCACCGGGTGGCCGCGACGACCTCGACGAGCGAGTCCAGCACGTCCCGGTCGGTGCCGACCCGGTGCAGCGGGACCCCCGCCCGGCGCATCCGCCCGGACAGCACGGCGTCCCGCTCGTCGACACCGTCCCGGAACCGGCTCCGGAACAGCGGGTCGGCGGAGTCCACGATCAGCTGCTCGCCGGTCTCGGCGTCCTCGACGACGACGAGGCCCACCTCGGGTAGCTCGTCGTCGGCGGCATCGATGACCCGCAGGGCCACCACGTCGTGCCGGTGCACCAGCCGCAGCAGCGGCCGATCCCAGTCGCCGGTGCCGATGAAGTCGGAGACCACGACGATCGAGCGAGCGGCGCCGCGCCAGCGACGCGACGGCGTCGAGCATCACGGCGAAGTCGGTGGTGACGGCGGCCGGGGTGGCGGCCCGCTCCAGCTCGTGCCCGATCCGCAGGGCGTGCCCGCGACCGGTGCCCGGCGGCACGACCCGGGTCGCCGCGCCGTCGTGCAGCACGGCGCCCACCCGGTTGCCGCCGCGGCCGAACAGCCGGGCCAGGCTCAGCGCCAGCTCGCCGGACACGGCCCGCTTGGCGGCGACCGCCATCGACGCCGACCGGTCCAGCACCAGCCACGCGGTCAGCTCCCGGTCCTCGGTGAACTGCCGCACCTGCGGCTCGTCCAGCCGGGCGGTCGCGTTCCAGTCGATGTGCCGGGCGTCGTCCTCCTCGACGTACGGGCGCAGCCCGGCGAAGTCCAGCCCCGATCCCCGGTACGGCGTGCGGTATGCGCCCTGCATCCGCCCGTCGAGGCGGCGCAGCACCCGCCACTCCAGCCGGAGCAGCAGCCGGTCCGGTGCGCTCGCCATCGGGTCAGCGGTCCCGCAGCACGACGTCGGGCATCGCTACGGCGCGGAGCACCCCGGCGATCACGGTGTCCGGTTCGATGTCGTCGGCCAGCGCCTCGTACGACAGCACGAGACGGTGCCGCAACACGTCCAGGGCCAGCTCGCTGACCTCCTGCGGGAGCGCGTAGTCCCGGCCGCGCAGGAAGGCCAGCGCCCGGGCTCCGAGCACGAGGGCGATCGACGCGCGCGGGCTGGCCCCGTACGTGACGTACCGGTCGAGGTCGCCGAGGCCGACGGTGCCCGGCGCCCGGGTGGCGGTCACCAGCCGGACCGCGTAGTCGACGACGGCCGGGTCGACGTACACCTCCTGGACCCGGGCCTGCATCCGAACGAGGTCCCCGGGCGTCAGCATCGCCTGCGTCGAGGGCGGCGGCTCCAGCGCGCGGCCGACGATGGCGTGCTCCTCCGGCGAGGTCGGGTACCGCACGACGACCTTCATCATGAAGCGGTCGACCTGCGCCTCCGGCAGCGGGTAGGTGCCCTCCGACTCGATCGGGTTCTGCGTCGCCATCACCAGGAACGGGTTCGGCATCGGGAAGGTCTCCCGCCCGATGGTCACCTGCCGCTCCTGCATCACCTCCAGCAGCGCGCTCTGCACCTTCGCCGGGGCCCGGTTGATCTCGTCGGCGAGCAGCAGGTTGGTCAACACGGGGCCGAGCGTGGTCTCGAACTCGCCGGTCTGGTGCCGGTAGACCCGGGTGCCGGTCAGGTCGGCCGGCACCAGGTCGGGGGTGAACTGGATCCGCTGGAACTGGCCGCCGATCGCGGCGGCCAGCGACTTCACGGCCAGCGTCTTGGCCAGCCCGGGCACGCCCTCGACCAGCAGGTGGCCACCGGCGAGCAGGCCGACCGCCATCCGCTCCAGCAGCACGTCCTGGCCGACGATCGTGCGCTTGACCTCGAACAGCACCTGTTCGAGCGGATGAATGCCGGGAGAGCTCGTCACTTCCGGGGTCCTCCTCCTTGGCCGGGGCCGCCGCCCAGCGCGGTGCCGACCGGCACCGCGAAGGCGATGCCCGCGAACGCGTCGTCGCCGCCGGGATCGGCGATGGAGATCACGATGCCGATGATGTTGCCGTCGGCGTCCAGCAGCGGCCCGCCGGAGCTGCCCGGGTTCACCGACGCGTCGAACTGGATGAGTCCGGTGAACCGCCCGCCGTCGGTCTTCGCGGTCCGGTCCAGGGCCGAGATCACCCCCGAGGAGACGCTGTACGTGAGCCCGAGCGGGTTGCCGATCGCGACCACGGGACCGCCGACCTCGGCACCGCCGCCGATGGTGGCCGGGACGACCGTCTCCGGCAGCGTCGCCGGGGTGAGCGTCGCGATGTCCTGCTTCGGGTCGGCCGTCGCCACCTTCGCCGCCGACCGGGTGCCGTCGGCGAACACGACCGTGACCGCGCTGCCGTCCGAGATCACGTGGTTCGCGGTCAGCACCGTGCCGGCGCCCGTCACGATCACCCCGGTGCCCAGCGCGCCGCGCGCCGTCCGCACCACCGCGACCGACGGGCCGACCCGCTGATAGATCTCCGACACGCTCAGGCTGGCGGTCGGCGTCGGGGTCGGGGTCGGCCCCGGAGCGGCGACCGAGTCCCCACCACCCGAGAAAAGCATCACGACTGCGACAATCAGCGCGACGAGCACGACGGCGCCCGCGGCCAGCAGGCCCAGCGGCCGCGCGGACCGGCGCTGCTGCTCGACTGCCATGTGTCGAGGCTAGGCCCGTTCGCTGTGCGGACGCTATGGACCGGCCCGCTGTGCGGAGGCTAGGGACCGGGCCGCCGTGGCTCAGTTCCGCTGCGCGGCGTACTCGGCGACGCGGGCCAGCACGCGGTCGCCGGCTTTGGCCACCGAGCCGCAGTCGAAGGGTGGTTGCGGGTCGTACTCGATGAGCAGTTGGGCGGCCATCGCGGCGGTGTCGTCGACGAGGATCTCGACCAGCCGCAGGGCCATGTCGATGCCGCTGGAGACGCCGGCGGCGGTGATGATCCGCTGGTCGAGATGCTCGACAACCCGCTCCGGCACCGGGATCGCGCCGAGTTCGGCGAGCCGCTCGTAGACGCTCCAGTGGGTCGCGGCGGTGAGTCCGGTGAGCAGGCCGGCCGCGGCGAGTACGAGCGAGCCGGAACAGACCGACGTGGTCATGGTGGCGGTGGCATGCGCGGTGCGCACCCAGTCCAGGACCCGCTCGTCGGTCAGCAGTGGCCGGTTGCCGATACCGCCCGGGAAGAGGACGACGTCGGGGCGGGGCACTTCCTCGTAGGTCGCGTCGACGCTGAGCCCGAGCATGCCGTTCTCGGTGCGGATGTGGCCGCGTTCGTGGCCGAGGAACACGATCTCGATTCCGGGGATCCGCTGTAGCACCTCGTACGGGCCGATCGCGTCGAGCGCGGTGAGCCGCGGAAAGATGGGTATGGCGACGCGCATGTCGGGCTCCTCGCGGTTGGCGGTGGCGGGGGCGGCTCTCTGCCGGCGGATCAGGCGACCCGGAAGCGGCGGCGGTAGGCGTCGGGGCTGACCCCGTGGCGGCGGTGCATGGTCCGGCGCAGCGTCTCGGCCGTACCCAGGCCGCATCGCCGGGCGACGACGTCGAGCGTGTCCGTGGTGGTCTCGAGTTCCTGGCGGGCGGCCTCGATCCGGACCCGCTCCACGTAGCGGCCGGGCGACTCGCCGACCTCCTCGGTGAACAACCGGGCGAAGTGGCGCGGGCTCATCGCCGCGACGCGGGCCAGCGCCGGCACCCGGTGATCACCCCCGGGGTCCGCCTCGATGTGCGCCTGCGCGGCGCGGATGCCGCCATGTTCGGCCCGCGGCGTCCACACCGGCGCGGCGAACTGCGTCTGGCCACCGGGCCGATGCAGAAACATCACCAGCCACCGGGCCACCGTCTGGGCCACCTCGGCCCCGTAGTCGGCGCCGACCATCGCGAGCGCGAGGTCGATGCCCGCGGTGACCCCGGCCGACGTCCACACCGGCCCGTCCCGCAGGTAGATCGGATCGGCATCCACCCGCACCGCCGGGAAGTCCGCGGCCAGCAACGCGGCCCGGGCCCAGTGCGTGGTCACCGTCCGCCCGTCGAGCAGCCCGGCCTCCGCCGCGAGGAACGCGCCACTGCAGACCGCGGCCGTCCGCCGGGCGCAGCCGGCGGCCCGGCGGATCCAGTCGACCAGCACCGGGTCCGAGCGGGCCGCCTGGACCCCGAGACCGCCCGGGATCAGCAGCGTGTCCAGGCGCCGACCCGGCGCCGGCAACGGGTCCGCGCCCAGCCGCAGGCCGCTCTCGGTGACCACCTCCTGGGGCGTGCGGGACACCAGCGAGAGCCGGTACCCGCCGCCGCGACCGGACCCGTGCAACACCCGCGTCGCGCCGGCGAACACCTCGTGCGGCCCCACGACATCCAACGGCTGCAGGCCCGGGTAGGCGATGATCACGACGAGGCGGCTGGACACCATCCCATCCTCGCGGTCACGACCGGTGGCGCCAACGCCACGCACCCCACGATTCCTGCCACGTCCCGGCACCTGACCAGCCAGCGGCCCCCGCTGCCGTCGCGGCTGGCCGCGGTCAGCGGCGGCCGGTTGCGCGTCAGCGGCCGGCCGGGGACGGCGGCGCCGGGGACGGGGGCGGGGCGCACCGGCGGCTGAGCCCGGCCGGCAACTTCCGGGTCGCGGGTCGCTCCGGCCACCTCCTCGACCGGCGCCGGCGACCGTGCCGCCGGGCACAGCGCGGACGGGAGCGCGACGGAACGATGCGCACCATCAGGGCCACCGACGACCCGCGTGTCGAGCCGTCGGGACGATCCGGGACGCCTACTTTTCCGGCCAGCAGGAAGGCGCGCCACGGGCCGCCCGGCGATGCTGGAGGGATGAACGTGCGGTGCTTGATCGTCGATGACAGCCGGCGCTTCCTGGATGCCGCGCGCGGCCTGCTGGAGCGCCAGGGGCTCACTGTCGTCGGCGCGGCAGCGACCGGCGCCGAGGCGCTGGAGCTGGCCGCGGAGCTGCGGCCGGACGTCACGCTGGTGGATATCGACCTCGCCGGCGAGAGCGGCTTCGAAGTGGCCAGGCAGCTGAGCCGGCAGCCGGCGACCACGGCGGCGACGACGATCCTGATCTCGACCCACGCCGAGGAGGACTACGCCGAGCTGATCGCGGCGAGCCCGGCGATCGGGTTCCTGTCCAAGTCCGAGCTGTCCGGCGGCGCGATCCGCGCCATGCTGGGCAGCCAGGGCGAGCACGACCCGAGCGCCCCGGTCAGCTAGCGGGCCTCGAGGAAGGTGACCACGGCCAGCACCCGGCGGTGGTCGTCGTCGGTCTCGGCCAGGCTGAGCTTGGCCAGGATGCTCCGGACGTGCTTCTCGACGGTGCCCTCGGTGACCCACAGCCGGCGGCCGATGCCGGCGTTGGACCGGCCCTCGGCCATCAGCGCGAGCACCTCCCGTTCCCGCGCGCTGAGCACGGCCAGCGGGTCGTTGCGCCGGCGCGCGGACACCAGCTCCGCCACCAGCGCCGGCTCCACCACCGAGCCGCCCCGGCCGATCCGTTCCAGCGTCTCGACGAACTCGGCCACGTCGGTGACCCGGCTCTTGAGCAGGTACCCGATGCCCCGGCCGGTGGCCAGCAGCTCCATCGCGTGCTCGACCTCGACGTGCGCGGACAGGACCAGGATCGCGGTGCCGGGCAGCTCCTGACGGATGACCCGGGCGGCCTCCAGTCCTTCGGTGGTGTGGGTGGGCGGCATCCGGATGTCGACCACCACCAGGTCGGGCGCGGTGTCCCGGGCCAGGGCGAGGACCTCGACGCCGTCGCCGGCCTGCCCCACCACCTCGAATCCGGACCGGCCGAGCAGGCTGGCCAGGCCTTCCCGCAGCAGCACGTCGTCCTCGGCCAGGACCACCCGCAGCCCGGTCACGGCGTCCGCTCCGGGCCGGCGCCGACCGGGGCGGCCCGGCGCTGGTGCGCCACCGTCGTCATGGATCGAACCTAGCGGCTGGCCGATCACTCCGGCGAGCACTGTGATCCGCCCGGACCGCGGGCGGCCGGTTGCTGGCTGGGGTCCGCGAATTCCTGCTGGCCGGTAGTGGAGTTGGGCGTTGGCGGCGAAGACGCGGGCCGCCCTGGTTGCCAGGGTTGACCGAGTGCACCGACCCAGTCAGCAAGCACGCGGAAGCGCGCCCGGCCACCCCTGAGGAGCGACGATGACCGTCACTGCGGAGCGACCGATCCGGCGGCTGGTGTCACCGCAGCTGCCCTGGATCGCCGTGCTCGTCGTCGGGGCGGCGCTGTACGCGGCCGTGCTCGCCGCCGTGATCGGCACCGGTGACGTCCTGTACGTGCCGTCGCTGCTGCTGCTCGGCGCGGCCGTGGTGCCGGTCGCGTTCATCACGTTCGTCAGCGGCCTGGACCGCGGCGGCGTGCTGTCGTTCTCCCGGATCGCCGCGGCCGCGGCCGTCGGCGGCATCGTCGCGGTGGTGGTCGCCGGGCCGCTGGAGTACGCGGCGGCCCACCAGCTCGGGTCGTTGCCGGCCTGGGGCATCGGACTGATCGAGGAGTCGGCCAAGCTCGCCATCCCGGCCGCCCTCCTGCTCTGGCGCCGGCCGTCGCCGCTGGACGGGGTAGTGCTCGGCGTCGCCGTGGGCAGCGCGTTCGCCATGCTGGAGACGATGGGGTACGCGCTGGTCGCGTTGCTGCAGCAGGGCGGGAACCTGGACGCGGTCACCCATATCCTGATGATCCGGTCTGTGTCCGAGCCCGGTGGGCACGCGGCCTGGACCGGGCTGGCCTGCGCCGCCCTGTTCAGCATCCGCGGCAGCGCCCGGCGGTGGCGTGGCTGGCTGCGCTTCGTCGCCGTCTTCGCCGGCGTGATCTGGCTGCACGCCACCTGGGACACCCTGACCGCCAGCCAGGACCACCTGCTCATCGCCGCCGGCAGCTTCGTCCTGCTGATGACCGCGACCTGGTGGCTGCACCGCTACCGCCCGGAGCACGCGCCGGACCGGCGCCGCCTCAACCGGTGGACGCTCCGCCCCGCCCTCGCCGGCCCCGCACCGGAACGGATCTGACCACCATCTCGAAGATCGCCTTCCTCGGCCTCGGCCAGATGGGAACACCGATGGCCACCCGGCTGGTCAACGCCGGCCGCGACGTCACCGTCTGGAACCGCGGCCCGCAACGGACCGCGCCGCTGGCCGAGGCGGGAGCACGGGTCGCCGACTCGCCGGCGCATTGTGCGGACGTCGGTGGTGTGGGCGCGGGGTTGGCCGTCCGGCTCGGGGTGAAACTCGCTGTAGCCGTCGACGGGGCCCGGCCTATCCTCCGTCGCGATGGTCATCGAGGAACGCGAACTGCATTACCCACCCGATTCGCCGCTGCGCGCCTGGCGGCTGTTCCGGGTGCGCGCCCTCGGTGCAGACCTCGTGCTGTCCTCGCCGATGTATCACGACCCCGACCCGCCGCCCTGGCCGGACGTCAGCAGCGTCGCATCCTGTTACGAAGACCACCCCGCCCCGGCTGCAGGCTGCCGCTGCGGCATCTACGCCGCGGTTGCCGGAACCCTCGATTCGCTGCCCGGCTACCTGCTCGACACCGCTCACGACGACGACCTGTGGGCCTACGCCGAGATCGCCTGCACCGGCCGCGTCTTCGCCGACATGCGCGGCGTGCGCGCCGAACGCGCCGACGTCGTCCGCATCGCCCTCCCCGACTCGTGCTGGCCAGACAAGGCGGCACTCGACACCGCCACACAACAACTCCACCAGCGCTACGGGGTCCCCGTCACCGGCCTCGACACCGTGCCCGACTGGGTCACCACCAACCAGCGCACTGCAGGCCGACCACCCGACGAGGCCAACCTCGACCTCGATCTGGATCAGCTCGACCTCAGCTAAGCCATGAAGGTACGAATACCAATACCGGAGCAGAGCGCGCGCTGCGGCAGATCATTCCAGCAGCTCGCGGCCCGGGCGACACGGACGCCGATGGACGTGTGGCTATCGGTGGTCGCGGGTCATCCGGGTGAGAATCAGGCGGCCTCGTTCGGCGAACTCGGGGCGGTTGTTGAGGAGGCCGGTGTTCAGGTAGGAGACGCCGAGCCTGGTGGTGAGCAGTTGCAGCACCCGCTCTTCGGTGTCCGACAGCGGCCGGCCGTAGCCGGTGAGGTAGGCCGTTTTGAGGTCTGGGCGGGTGGCCCAGACCGCGGCGCGCAGCCAGACGAATTCGTCGACGGCGATGCCGTGTTCGGCCATCGCGAAGTCGATGACGCCGTGGCCGTGGTCGGGATGCCACAGCCAGTTGCGGGTGGAGTAGTCGCCGTGCTTGTAGACCAGCGGGAGCTGCGCGGCCTGCTGGGGCAGTTCCTGGGATGCGGCCTGTACCAGGGTGCGCTGGGCTTCGTCGAGGTGTCCGGCGGTGCTCGCGAGGCAGTCGGCGGCTTCCTGCGCCTGGGTCGCCAGTGCTGTGCGGACGATGTGACGGTGCGCCTCGGTGGGGGGCTGCGAGCGGTCGTGCCAGCGCCGCAGGAGGTTGCCCGCGAGCTGGTGCACGCGGCGTTCTTCGGTCACCTCCAGTCGCAGTCCGCGTACCACGTTGCCGGGCAGCGGTGAGGTCATGATCGCCAGCAGGTGCGGGTCCGCGGCTATCAGCCGCGGTGCCTCGTGAGCGGCGAGGACCCGGCCGGCGTAGGCGTACCCGGCGACCTCGCGCTGGTAGTCCTCCGCGGTCGGGCTGAGCTTCACGAAGGCCGCCGTTGCTCCGGCGGCTACGTGCCAGACCTGGGAGTTGTCCCTTTGCCAGGACACGTCGGTGATCTGGTGTGCGCCGGGTAGGTGGTCGTCGACCCAGTGGCGCAGTTCGGCGGGGATCGGTCTTTCCGCGGTCACGAGCGGGTCGTCTCCAACGGGCCGGGGTCAGGGTCAGAAGTGGTCGGCGAGCCAGGGTTCCCGGTCGGCGGTCGCCAGAGAAACCGGCTAGGCGGCCAGGCCGGGGTGCCGGCGCTGCTGCCAGTCGGGCCACCAAGCCGGACGCTGCCAGGCGCCGTTCCAGCGCGCCGCCAGTGAGACACGCAGCGGCGGGAGCTGTTCGGTCTCGCCGTGCTGGATCTCGAAGTCGGACCCGTCGAACCGCCGCCGGAGCGCATCGGTGGGGACGGTCCACGAGTGCGCCTGGGTGGGTACTTCCCAGCCCATCCGGCGGACGTAGCTGGCGGAGGCGGTCCAGAGTGTCGCGAGCACCGCACCTCGCTCGCGCATGGGCCGCAGTCGTTCGTCGGTCAGGCGGCCGGCGATGTGTTCGCCGCGGTCCTCGGGTGCGACGCATCCGCAGCCCAGGCTGGCGGCCGGTACCGGTCGGCCGCCGAACCACTGCGGGATCAGCATGCTCAGGCCGCCGGCGACGACCTTCCCGCCGCGCACGGCCACGCGCCGGTCCGCGTGCGCGGCGAGGGACACGATGTCATCCACCGGGTGCCCGTAGGCGCGCGGCCAGAACGCCGTACTCGCGCTATAGCTCGTCATCGGCTTCCACAAAGGACAGTGTCGACCCGGGCACGGTGCCTGCCTCGCTAGCGTCAGGAAATGTTGGCGGTGTAGTCGGGTCGGGTTGATCTGCCTGCTGTTGGCCGGGAGGCTGTCGGGCTGGAGGTGGTGATGGCTCGGCAGCCTGAGGTGTTCGTACGCGTGTGGGGCCGGCGGAGGCTCGGCGGATCGGTCTGCGAGCCTGGCACGCGACACCTGAGCGGAACATCGCGGGCACTGCGTCCATCAGACAGACATGAGTCAGTGGGCGCGGGAGTACCGGTACAACCTCCTGATCAGTCACCCGGAGGTTCGGGCGCAGATCGAACGGGCTGGTGGGTCCGCGCCGCCGGTCGACGCCGCAGGGCACACACCGATCGCTTACCGCCCCTCGAACGAGCCACTGAAAGTCAGGCTCGGGCGTCGCCTGTGGCAGCGCCTGGGTGTCCAGACAAGGCGCGGCGCGGGCGCGACCCTTCGGCAGCCGATCGGCACGGTGCTGGTCGCCTTCCTGTGCGCACTCGCCCGCGGTGGATATCCCGTCCGTACCGTGAGGGACAGATCGAGGGGCTGCACGATCGAGGCGGTGCTGCCACCGGACTGGCGGACGTTTGAGGGCGCGGTCACCGTCGACGTCCGGGTGGAAGGTGACGGCGCCCGCGCCGAGGTTTTCGTCGACGTCCCGGGACAGGGAATTGACTACGGTCGGTGCGGGCGTGTCCTGGCCAACCTGCTCCGCGACGTCGACGACCTCTTGCGTCAGCCATGACCGGTGGCGGTGCCGACGCGACCGAGGCATACCGCGACCTGCGCCGCCCTGACCTGGCCTTCACCTGGGACCGCCAAGCGCGCCGCCCGCCCCGCTACACCCGCTCCGCGGGCCCGCACCACCTCACCCTGATGTCGGCACACCTGCAACACGGCGACCAGGACCAGGCACTGGCCTGCGGCCAGAACGCGCTCCGACTGCTGACCGGCGTCCATTCCCACCGAGCCCGGGAATACCTACGCGCCGGTCTACGGCAACTCGGCACCCCGGCGCGAGAACCAGCCATCGCCGAGTTCCGCCGCACCGCAGCCACCTACCTCGGTGCTCACCACACCGTTCCGGCCTGAGGCGACTTCGGAACCTCCGACGAGTTCGACTTGCTGGCCTTGAACCAGGCGCCGCCGAGGCGGCGCCGGCGCCCGACAGGCGGCGCCGGGCACCTGATCGGCCGACGACAGCAACGACACAACCGTGCGATAGTCCGATCGCCGCCCCTGGCACCGGCGGGACGCCCCCATCATCGGTCACCGGGGAGGCACCCGTGCGCGCTTCCGGCCTGACGGCCACGATCCTGCTGTTGACCTTCGGAGTGGCGACGTCCGCGGCCGCCGCACCCTCGGCCGGGCCGGCCACGGCGGCCGCGGTAGTCCGTCCTGCGGCGCTCACCGGCACCGTTATCGTGCCGCACGTCACGTTCCTGCCGGTCGATGCGGCCGTGGACGTCATCATCGTCGCGGGCCTCTGGCCGGACGTGCGCGGCGCCGGCACCGGCTACGTTATCGGGCAGTTCCCCTACGTGGGCACGACCGTGGCCGCCGGCAGCTACGTCACGATCTACACCAGCGGCGGCGGCGAGATCCCCTGATCCGACCGGCCGATCATCCAGCCGCCCGGGAGCGCACGAGCGGATACTGAGCTGCTGTTCGGGCCGGTGGCGGTGCGGGCGGGCGTTCGATCACGGAGGTCTCGGGCTACCCGGCGACCCGCCGGCGCGCGAACCGGCTGACCGCGGCGGAGGTCACCAGTGCAGTCGTAGAGCCTGCGGACCGCGCAGGTTGAACGAGTGCACGCCGATGGGCTGGCCGGGTACCAGCCGCGGCTGCGGAAGGCGTTCGGTCAGCACCCGCAGGGCGATGCGCGCCTGGGCCCGGGCCAGTGCCGCGCCGAGGCAGGTGTGCGGGCCGGCGCCGAAGGCGAAGTGGCGGCTGGGTGGGCGGGTCACGTCGAACCGGTCCGGTTCGCGGAAGTGTGACCCGTCGCGGTTGGCGGAGGCAAAGACCACCAGGACATCGGAGTCGGCCGGGATCGTCGTACTGCCGAGCGCGGCTGGCCGGGTACACCGGCGGAAGATCGTCGCGACCGGCGCGTCGAAGCGGAGCGTCTCCTCCACCGCGTTCGGTACCAGGTCGGGGCGCTGGCGCAGCAGCGACCACTGCTCCGGCTCGGTCAGCAGCCAGCGAACCGCGATGGTGATGGTGTGCGTGGTCGTGATGTGCCCGGCGCCGATCGTGCCGGACACGGTGTTCACCAGCTCGGCCTCCTGCTCGGCGGTCAGCGGCTCGTCGCCGGGTGCGAGTTCGGCGACGACATGGCTGATCAGGTCGCCGGTCGCGGCGGCGCGGCGGTCGCGGATGTAGCCGGCCAGCAGGCGCTGCAACGCGACGAACCGAGCGGCCGCCTGCGCCTGCGCCCCGGCGGTCAGGGCGGCGTTGCCCAACTGGAACAAGGACTCGGTACCGGACCTGGCCGCCGGCACGTCCTCGGCGGCGATCCCGAACAGCTCGGCCACCACCTCCATCGGCAACCGGGAGGCGAACTGGCTGACCAGCTCGACCCGGCGGTCGTCGACGAATTCCTCGATCAGCGATTCGGCGCGAGCCCGGATCACCGGCTCCAGGGTCCGCACGACGCCGGCGGTCAACCGCGCGGCATAGGCGGCACGCAGCCGATGATGGGCGGCGCCGTCCGAGGTGACGTGGTCGGGCGTCGGCGGGTACCCGGCGGCCAGCTCGGCGAAGGTCGCCGGATACAACTCGCCGACCGGACGCAGGCTGTTGGTCGACGAGAACGTCCCGGGGTCCTTGAGGATCGCGTCGACGTCGTCGTACCTGGTCACCACCCAGGCCTGCAGCCGCGCCGAGTAGAACACCGGCTCGGACCGGCGGGCCCGCTCGAACAGCGGGTACGGGTCCTGCAGGTGTGCCCCGGTCGGGTCGTAGACCTCGCCGAGCCGGCTGCCGGTCATCGACCAATCATCGTGGCCCGGTCGCGGTTGAGCCAGGCGCCGGCGGACCGGACGGTGTCGGCAACAGCCCGTCGGTACGCTCTCCGGACCTGTTGTCTCCTATGGAGGTTCCACATGCGTGTTCGTCGTGCCGTTGTCGCCGCGCTGCTCGCCGCCGTGTCCGCGATCGGGATCGTCGCCCTGACCGCGACGCCGGCGTCGGCCACCGGCAAGTGCGTGGAAATCTCACCCGGCGAGTTCGTCTGCTGAGGCGCGGCCGTCGCTGTTGTCACCCCTGCGGCGGCCGCGGTGGGACGAGATGTCGACCCCGCCGAGCCCGGGTTCGGCGGGGTCGGTCAGCCGGCGCGGGCGCGCCGGACGACCGCGTCGAAACCCGCGGCGAGCAGCAGGACCGCGCCGGTGACGACCCATTCGTAGCCCGCCGAGTTCGCGCCCTGGATGAGGTCGCTCATGCCGTTGGTGATGACCGCGACGACCAGGCCGCCGAGGACGGCGTCGATGACGCGGCCGTGCCCGCCGAACAGCGAGGTGCCGCCGATGACCGCCGCGCCCACGGCCAGCAGCAGGGTGTTGCCGGCGCCGGCGTTCGACTGCACCGACTGCAGCAGCGAGGCCGCGACCATGCCGGAGACGGCGGCCATGCCGGAGCAGATGACGAACACCGAGATCCGGATCCGGGACACGACGATGCCGGCCCGCCGCGAGGCCTCCTCGTTGCCGCCGACCGCGTAGATGTGCCGGCCGTACCGGGTGCGGGTGAGGACGAAGTGCCACACCGCGTACAGGATCACCAGCAGGACGACGACCCACGGCATGCCCTGCGCCTTGTTGGCGAAGAACGCGTTGGTGGTCAGGTTGCGGTTGATGCCCAGCTCGTAGGTGAATGCCGCACCGAGCGCGGCCAGCGCGACGACCTTCGCCGCGATCACCGTGAACGGCACCCGGGAGAGTCCCGCGCGGCGGCGGCCGAGCGCGTCGGTCAGCTTGATCGCGGCGTAGCTGGCGACGAACAGCGCCAGCAGCACCCAGCCGAGCCACAGCGGCACGAAGCTGTTCTCCAGCCTGATCAGCGGTGAGCTGTCCGGCAGGATCACCGAACCCTGGCCGCCGATGAGGATCAGCGTGACGCCCTGGAACGCCAGGAACGTCGCGAGCGTGATGACGAACGACGGGATGCCGACCCGGGCGCGCAGCCAACCCATGCCGAAGCCGATGACCGCGCCGGCCAGCAGGCCGAGGACCAGCGCCAGCCACCAGGACGCGCCGTGCCGCAGGATCAGCACGGCGGTGATGGCCGAGCACAGGCCTCCGGTCGTGCCCGCGGAGAGGTCGATCTCGCCGAGCAGCAGGACGAAGACCAGGCCCATCGCCATCACGATGATCGGGGCCGCCTGGATCACCAGCGCCTCGATGTTGTACGCGCTCAGGAAGCCCTGGTGCACCACGGCGAAGACGGCGGTGATGACGATGAGGCCGACCAGCGCGGGAATCGAGCCGAGCTCGCCGCCCCGGACCCGGGCCAGGTAGCCCCTGGTGTAGGCGCCCAGCGCGGCCGGCCCCTCGGCCGGCTGCCGGCCGTCCGGCTCCGGGCCGTCCGGCTCGTCCCGGGCGAGGATCTCGTCGGCCTGCGCGCTCATGCCGGCCTCCGGTCGCGCCGCGATGCCGCGATGGGCGACGCGCCGTGCCGCGCAGCGATTTCGTCGGCGCTTCGCTCCCTCATAGCGCCGCTCCGGTCGACTCGGCGGGCGACAGGCCAAGGTCGCCCGAGCGGCCCGCGGTGATCAGCTCGACCACCTGCGTCTGGGTCACGTCCGCGCGCCGGACCTGCGCCGCCATCCGGCCCAGGAAGAGCACGCCGATGGAGTCGGCGACCTTCATGACGTCGTTCATGTTGTGCGACACGAGGATCACGGCCACGCCCTGGCCGGCGAGCCGGCGGACCAGGCCCAGAACCTGCCCGGTCTGCGCGACGCCGAGCGAGGCCGTCGGCTCGTCCAGGATGACGACCTTCGACTTCCACAGCACCGACTTGGCGATCGCCACGGTCTGCCGCTGGCCGCCGGACAGGCTCGCCACGACCTGCCGCACCGACCGGACCGTCCGCACCGACAGCGACGCCAGCGCCCGCTCCGCCAGCTTCTCCATCGAGTTCTCGTCGAGCGTGCGCCGCCCGGTGATCTCTTCGCGGCCGAGGAACATGTTCTCGACGATGTCGAGGTTCTCGCAGAGCGCGAGGTCCTGGTACACGATCTCGACCCCGAGCAGCGCCGCGTCCCGCGGTCCGCGCACCGGCTGGGGCGAGCCTTCGAAGATCAGCTCACCCGCGTCGACGCGATGGATGCCGCCGATGCATTTGACCAGCGTCGTCTTGCCCGCCCCGTTGTCGCCGACGAGGGCGGTCACCTCCCCCGCGTTCGCGGTGAAGTCCACGGACGACAACACGTGGACCGGGCCGAACGACTTCTCGACACCCCGCAGCTCCAGCATGGGACTGGTCATGTCGTATCACCTGCTCTGTCGGGCGTGGGGTTGGCGCCGGTGCGACGCCAACCCCACGGGTCGAGGTGCGATCACTGGCTGGTCTTGATGCCGTTGGCAGTGCACAGCCGCGCGAGTGCGGGGGTCGGGCAGACGGCCGCGCCGGTCAGGTAGCCGTCGGTCACCGGCAGCGCCACGTTCGTCTTGGTGACCACGGTCGGGGTGGCCAGGAACGAGGGGACCTGGCGGCCGGTCGTCGGGTCCTTGGTCGTCGCCGGTGCGGCGGGCTTCTGGCCGGCGAGGATCTGGCTGGCCAGCTTGATCGCCACGTCCGCCTCACCAGCGACCGGCTTGTAGACGGTGAAGCACTGGGTGCCGGACATGATGTTGTCGAGGCCGCCCGCGGTGGCGTCCTGCCCGGACACCGCGACCTTGCCCGCCAGGCCCTGCGACTTCAGCACGTTGACCACCGACTGCGCCATCGTGTCGTTGGCGACCATGACCGCGTTGATGTCGGGATGCTGGCCGAGCATCGTGGTGAACACGGTCTGCGCCGTCGCGGCGTCCCAGTTGCCGCTCTGGTCGGCGAGCTTCGTCCAGCCGGGCTGCTTCGACAGCACCGAGTTGTAGCCCTGCGCGAACAGCGTGGCGTTGTTGTCGGTGGCCGCCCCGTCGATCTCGACGTAGTTGACCGTGCTCTTGCCCGTCACCTGCGGGCACTGGGTCAGCGCGGTGCCCTGGTCCGCGCCGACCTTCACGTTGTCGTACGACACGTAGTACGACGCGGTGCCGCCGGGGGTGAGCCGGTCGTAGTCGATCGTGACGACGTTGTGCTGCTGGGCGAGCGCCTCGATGGCCTTGCCGGAGCCCGGGTCCAGGTTCACGACCAGCAGCACGCCGACGCCGGCGTTGATCAGCGCCTGCGCCTGTGACTGCTGGGTGGTGGCGCTGTCGTTGGCGTTGTCGACGTAGCAGGTCAGCTTGTAGGCGATGCACTGCTTGCTGAGTTCGTTGGGATCGGCGGAGACCCAGCGCGGCGAGGATGCCGTGTCGGGCAGCAGGATGCCCACTTTCGTGTTCGCGGGCGCGGCGGTACCCGGGGAGCTGTTGTTGCTGCCGCAGGCGGCCAGCCCGGCCACCAGCACGGCGGCGACTCCGGCCAGCGCCGCGGCCGTTCGGGATATTGTTCGCATCGCTCAACGGTCTGCTCAGCTGGATCGAATGTCGTCGCAGCAGGCGCCCATCATCGCTACCGGCTGGCGGGAGGCCCGCGGTACCCGTCAGCTGCAATACCGGTTGCGCCGTACGGCGGCCCACGGATCTCGCGGCGGCCCAGCTGGCAGCTAGTGTGCTGCGTCTGAAGTTCGTCGGGTAAGTCTATTCTGGGTGGGTGGCGAGGACTGGGCGGCCGAAGGCCGCGTTGGTGTTGAGCGAGGACGAGCGGGTCACGCTTGAGCGGTGGGCGCGGCGGGCGAAGTCGTCGCAGGCGTTGGCGTTGCGGTGTCGGATCGTGTTGGCGTGTGCGGAGCCGGGGGCGGGTAACGCGCGGGTCGCGGCCGATCTGGGGGTGCATCCGGACACGGTGGGCAAGTGGCGCTCGAGGTTCGTGCGGCGGCGGTTGGACGGGCTGGTGGATGAGGACCGGCCCGGTCGCCCGGCCTCGATCGGTCTGGACCGGGTGGAGGAGGTGGTGGTGGCGACGTTGGAGGCGACGCCGCGGAACGCGACGCATTGGTCGCGGGCGTCGATGGCCGAACGCAGCGGGTTGTCGCGTTCGACGATCGGGCGGATCTGGCGGGACTTCGGTCTCAAGCCGCACCTGGCCGAGACGTTCAAGCTGTCGACCGACCCGCTGTTCGTGGAGAAGGTCGTCGACGTCGTCGGCCTGTACCACAACCCGCCCGAACGTGCGGTGGTGCTGTGCGTGGACGAGAAAAGCCAGGTACAGGCCCTGGACCGGTCGGCGCCGGTGCTGCCGATGATGCCCGGCATGCCCGAGCGGCGCACCCACGACTACGTCCGCCACGGCATCACCAGCCTGTTCGCCGCGTTCAACATCGCCGACGGAACCGTGATCAGCGAACTACACCGCCAGCACCGCGCAACCGAGTTCCGCAAGTTCCTGACCACCATCGACAAGAGGATCCCCGCCGACCTGGACGTCCACCTGGTCGCCGACAACTACGGCACCCACAAGACCCCCGCGATCAAACGCTGGCTCGCCGCACACCCCCGCTTCCACCTGCACTTCACCCCCACCGGATCCTCCTGGATCAACCAGGTCGAACGCTGGTTCGGCTACCTCACCGACCAGAAGATCCGCCGCAGCGCACACAAGTCCGTCCAAGCCCTGGAAGCCGACATCCGCGCCTGGATCAAAGACTGGAACACCAACCCAAGACCCTTCATCTGGACCAAGACCGCCGACGAGATCCTCGACTCCCTCACCCGATATCTCCGACGAATTTCAGACGCAGGACACTAGCAGGTATGCCGGGACTCCAGCCGGCCGGAGCCGCGGATTCATGCTGGCGGCGACGACACGCGGGCCGCCTCCGGCGATGCTCAACCGCATCAGCCGCTGGGTTCGGAAGGACGGCCATCATGATCGCTCGGTGCCAGCACCCGTCGGTCCGCCCGGCCGCCGGCCCAGCGCAGCCCCGGCCCGCCGACCGGGCCGCGGCCTTGCGGGCCGGCGTGTTGCTGGCCAGCCGCTACCGGGTGACCGAGCTGCTGGGCAGCGGGGCGACGGCGAGTGTGTGGCGGGCCCACGACGTACTGCTGGACCGGGACGTGGCCGTCAAGCGGTTCCACCAACGGCACTCGCACGGCGTCGCCGAGGCGCGCATCGCCGCCCGGGTGCGGCATCCCAACGTGGCCGCCGTGCACGACGTCATCACCCACGACGGCTCGTACGGCCTGGTGATGGACTACTACGGCCGGGCGACCCTGACCGCGCTGCTGCGCGGCGGGCGCCGGCTGCCGCCGCGGATCGTCGCCGCGCTGGGCCTGCAGCTGCTCGCGGCGCTGCAGGCCGTCCACGCCGCCGGCGTCGTGCACTGCGACGTGAAACCGGCGAACCTGCTGCTCGGCGACGACGGGCGGCTGGTGCTGATCGACTTCGGGATCGCCGAGACCGGCGACGAGCCCGCCCACCCGGCCCGCCGCAACGGCGACGTGGTCGGCTCGCCGGCGTACATGGCCCCCGAGGTCGTCCGCGGCGAGGCGCCGGGCCCCCCGGCCGACCTCTGGTCGCTGGGGGCGACCCTCTACACCGCCGTCGAGGGCCGGCCGCCCTTCCCGCCGGGTGACCCGGTGCCCACCCTCGCCGCGGTGCTGCACGACCCACCGGCACCGACCCGGCGGGCCGCCCGCCTCCAGCCCCTGCTGACCCGGCTGCTGGCCAAGGACCCGGCCGCACGGCCGGCGCACGACGCCATCCACGCACTGCTCACCGACGCCTACCCGGCCGCGCTGGCCGCCGTCCTCGCCCCCCGCGGCGGCGCCGCCGGTCCCCCGCCGGCCGACCACTCGGTGGACACCCTGCCGTACTCGACGATCCCCGCAGCCGCGGAACCGACCCGGTGCGACCCGCCGCTCGGCGCGCAGGCCAAGCTCGACTGGTAGACACGCGGGCAGCCGCGCGTATTGCATGAGACCGAACCGATCGAAGGAGTTCTGATCGATGGCAGAGACGAAATCAGGGACCGCCGCGCTGGCCGGCACGATCTCGGTGGGCGGCGATCTGACGGTCAACCGCCTCGGCTTCGGCGCGATGCGTATCACCGGTGACGGCATCTGGGGCCAACCGGCCGACCGCGACGAGGCCAAGGCGGTGCTGCGCCGCGCGGTCGAGCTCGGCGTGAACTTCATCGACACCGCCGACGCCTACGGGCCGGACGTCAGCGAGGAGCTCCTCGCCGAGACCCTCCACCCGTACCCGGACGATCTCGTCATCGCGACCAAGGGCGGGCTCGAGCGCTCCGGCCCGGGCCAGTGGTCGGCCGACGGCCGGCCCGAGCACCTGTTCGAGGCCTGCGAGGGGAGCCTACGGCGGCTCAAGCTCGACCAGATCCCGCTCTACCAGTTCCACCGGCCCGACCCCGCGGTGCCGCTGGAGGACTCGATCGGCGCGCTGGTCACCCTCAAGGAGCAGGGCAAGATCCGGCACATCGGGGTGTCCAACGTGACCGAGGAGCAACTGCGGCGCGCGCAGCGACTCACCCCGATCGTGTCGATCCAGAACCGCTACAACGTCGACGACCGCCGGTCGGAGTCGCTGGTCGACCTGTGCGAGCAGGAGGAGCTGGCCTTCCTGCCGTATGCGCCTATCCAGGACCTGGACCGCAACCGGATCGTGCGGGAGATCGCGCAGCGGCACGCCGCGACACCGCGGCAGACCGTGCTCGCCTGGCTGCTGGCCCGGTCGCCGTCGATGCTGCCGATCCCGGGCACCGGGTCGGTGTCCCACCTGGAGCACAACATCGCCGCCGCGGCGATCAGGCTCACCGGGGAGGAGGTCGCCGCCCTGACCGGCGGCGCCGGCTGAGCCGGATCGGCGCGCTGGCTAGGCCGGGTCCGGGTCCGGGTGGAGCGGGAGCGAAACCTGGATCGTCGTGCCCTGGCCGACGGGGCTGATGACGTCGATCGACCCGCCGACGGCCTCGACCCGGTCACGCAGGCCGATCAGACCCGATCCCCGCTGAGGTTCCGCCCCGCCGACACCGTCGTCGCTGACCACCACCCGCAGCGTGCCGTCCCGCTCCTGCACGACCACCTCCGCCGGCGACGGCCCGGCGTGCTTGGCCGTGTTCGTCAGCGCCTCGGAAACCACGTAGTACGCGGCCACCTCCACCGACGGCGGGTACCGGGAGCTGGTGTCCACACGCAACTCGACCGGGACGGCCGAGCGGCGGGCGAGCGTCCGCAGTGCCGGGCCGAGGCCACCTTCGGACAGGGTCGCGGGGTGAATCCCGCGGGATATCTCGCGCAGTTCCTCCTGCACCTCGGTGGCGCCGTCGGCGGCCCGGCCGATGCCGGCCCGCAGCGCCGGCAGGTCCGCGGGCACGGTGTCCTGGGCGAGGCGCAGTTCAAGCGCCAGCGACACCAGCCGTTGCTGCGCCCCGTCGTGCAGGTCACGCTCGATCTGCCGGCGGGTCCTGTCGCCGGCGGCGACCACCCGCGCACGTGACGCCGCGAGCTGCACCCGGCTCTCCGCGCTCGCGATCGCGAGCGCGGAGATCTCGGTGAACTCGACCATCCGTGGCTCGGTGTTCGGGGGGAACGGGCGATCCCGCGATACGACGCTGATCGTGCCCCAGCGCTGGCCCTCGACGGTGATCGGGCTGGCCACCGCCGACCGGACCTGACGGCCCCGGAGGAGCACGGCTTCCGCCTCGAGCGTCGGGCTGGCGGAGTCGTACCGGGCGGAGTGGCCGGTCGCCAGCACCGCCGCCGTCGGTGCGGGCGGCTCCGGCTTCCAGCGCCCGCCGACCCCTACCCCGTCGTCGCCGTTCATCCCCCACAGGGCCATGAGCGTCGCCATTCCGTCGGCGTCGAAGCGAAGGATCCCCGCGGCGTCGGCGCCGGTCAGCTGACCGACCTCGGCGGCAACCGCGGCGAAGACCTGCTCGGGTGCGACCCCGCGGGCCACCAGTGTCGCAACCCGTCGCAGGGCGGCCTGCTCGTCGGCGACGCGGCGGAGCTCGGCACGGGCTTCGGCGTTCTCGATGGCGGTGGCCACCAGCTCGGTGAAGCGCGCCAGCTGTGACTCGGTGTGCGCCGGAAAGGGTTCATCGCTCGTCGTCGAGGCGGCGACCACCCCCCAGAGCTTCCCGGCCACCATGATCGGGCAGCCGACCGACGAGCGGATACCCAGGTCATGAGCCTCCCGGGCGATCCCGCCGGTGGCACCGGCGAACGTCTCGAGCCGGACCGGACCACCGGCCCGCCGGACGTCGCGGGCGACGCTCAGCCCGTCCAGGTCGAACCGGGTGCCGACGGCTAGCTGGTCCGGCAGCCGGCTCCAGCCGCCGACCCCGGTCACGGTCCCGTCGGCCTCGTAGCGCTCCATCCGAGCGAGATCAGCGCCCGACAGCAGCCCGACCTCCCGGGTGACCGCCTCGAAGACCGCCGCGCGCGGGACCGCCTGCGCAACCAGCGTCGCGACCCGCCGCAACGCCGACTGTTCCTCGGTCAGCCGCGCCGACTCCACCGCCGAACGCCGTGACCGCACCGCCAGTTGGCTCACCACGACCGCCGTCAGCAGGAACACCGCGAGCGCCGTCAGGTTCCGCGAGTCGGCCACCCAGACGGAACCGGCCGGCCGCAGGAACAGGCCGAAGATCCCGACGCTGAGGAC
Organism: uncultured Actinomycetota bacterium; assembly: GCA_963714145.1. Lineage (GTDB taxonomy): Bacteria > Actinomycetota > Actinomycetes > Mycobacteriales > CADCTP01 > JBBWZH01. The sequence continues at coordinate 4,748,393 of OY970235.1, forward strand.
CGACGTCAGTGCCGCCAACCCGGCTCCCCACACCACCGCGACCGGCAGCACCGCGAGGAGGTAGAGCACCAGCAGGCTCAGCACCGGAACATAGGGCTTGAGCAGCGCGACGGCACCGGTCACCGCAACCACCATGGCCCCGCTGGCGGCCAACCCACTCAGCCAGCGGACGACACGCGGACCCGTCCGGTACTGCATCGTCTCCTAGCATCCCGGATGCGAACGCCAGCGGACATGCCGACCCTTGGCTGCGCGTGGGCCAGGATGGGCCGATGCGAGGACGCGGGCTGCCGGCTGCGGCGGTGCTGGTGGTGGCCGGCCTGGTTAGCTGGGTGTGGCGGCACAGCGGTCTGGAGCAGGCAAGTTGGTTGGCCGCCGTGCTGGCGCTGTTTGGCGCCCTGGCCGGGTGGTGGTGGCGGCTGGGGCGTGGGCCGGGCGGGCAGGATGGTGAGGCGCTGGCCGACTACGCGGCGGCGGGGTTGGCCCGGGCCGTCCGGGATCAATGGCAGCGGGAGGAATCGCTGCGCAGGGTGGCCGAGCCGATCCCGCTGCCGGTGCGTTGGGTCACGGTGCCGCCGGGGCTCGCCGATCATTGGGCGAACATCCGCCGCGATCCTGATCCCCGCACCGGCGGCACGCCGTTGTGGCTGGACGGAGCGCTCGATCAGGTGGCCGAGGTGTTCGCGCGGGTGCCGTCACGCCGGCTGGTGGTACTGGGCCCGGGTGGGGCGGGTAAGACCGTGCTGGCGATGCGGTTCACCCTCGACCTGCTTGCCGGGCCTGATCGCGACCCGGTCCTCGCCGGGCGGGTTCCGGTGATCTTCCGGATGGCGACCTGGGACCCGCAGGTTCAGACCTTGGCCGAGTGGATGTCCGCGCAGTTGCAAGCCGATGATGTCGGCCTGCGCGCTCGGCCCGGCGCAGGCCGGACGCTGGCGGCCGAACTGGTGGGCCGCCAGCGGGTGTTGCCGGTCCTCGATGGGCTGGACGAGATGCCCGAGCCGATGCGGGCCCGGGCGGTATCGGCGATCAACACCGAACTGCCGGTCACCGAACCGTTCCTGCTGACCAGCCGCAACGATCAGAACGACTACGGCACCGCCGTCGCCGCCGCCGGCGTGCTCGCCGCCGCCGCGGTCATCGAACTGCGGCCGCTGAACCTCGCCGACCTGGCTGACTACCTGCCCCGCAGCACCCGGCCCGGGCAGGCCGGCAAGTGGCAGCCCGTCCTGGACCACCTGGCCGGCCACCGCACCGACCCGGCCGCCGCCGCCCGGCTGGGCGTGCTGACCAGCCCGCTGATGACCTTCCTCGCCCGCACCGCCTACAGCGACACCAGCGCCGACCCCGCCGATCCCGAAACCGGCATCCTCGCCGACAACCACGCCGACCCGGCCCGGCTTGAAGACCACCTGCTCGCCGCATTCATCCCCGCCGTCTACCGCGCCGAGACCCGCCCGCCGCACAGCGCGGAACAAGCCACCCGGGCGCTGACCTACCTCGCCCAGCACACCGGCCCCGCCAACGACATCGCCTGGTGGCGGCTCTACAACACCTTGCCCCGCCGGGCCAGACGCGCGGCCGCGTTCACGGTCTGGCTGGCACTCTGGCTCGGGCTCGGGGTCATGCTGGTGCCTGACTTCGGGTTCGGCGGGCTCGGGGTGGCGCTCGTGTTCGGGCTCGGCTCCGGCTTGGTATACGCGCCCATGGCCGAGCGCCTGGCGGGAACCGGCACCCCCCGGGTGATCAGGTTCTCCGGACCCAGTGTCAGGCGTGGACTCCCGTTCGGCCTCGCGGGCGGGCTCTTCGTCGGGCTCCTCGCCGGGCTCCCGGACGGGCCCAGAGCCGGCGGGCTCACCGTCGGACTCGCGGTCGGACTAGCGGTCGCGCCCGCCTTCGTGCTCGCGGCCGTGCTCGGCCTGGACAGTGACCCGGGCCGCATCACCGGCCCGCCCGACAGTTACCGGGAGGACAGGTGGTTCACGATCGCCGTCATGCTCGCGATCGGGCTCGCGGTCGGGCTCAACCTCGGGCTCGCGGCCGGCCTCGCGGGCGGCCTCGGGACCGGGCTCACCGGCGGGCTTACCAGCGGGCTCGCGGTCGGGCTCGCGACGGGGCTCCTGGCGTACTCCGGGATGCCGTCGGGGGAGTTCCTCATCGCCCGTCGTTGGCTCGCCCGCCGCGGCCTGCTCCCCTGGCCGGTCATGGCCTTCCTCGACGACGCCCATCGACGCGGCGTCCTTCGTCAGGCCGGAGCGGTGTACCAGTTCCGCCACGACCGACTCCGCCAACACCTCCGAACCTGACCCGCCGGCGCCCAGCCGCCACAGCCGTCCAGAGAAGGTGCATCCTTGGCATATTCCGGTACCAGCCGGCCTGATCCGCGTGGCCGGGCCGCTCGCCGTCCCGTGTGGACGGACGACGGGTGCCGCGGGTCCACGGCGATCTCTGCCCGCGGCTTCGTCCAGCACGTCCGACCGCTCGTCACGACGCGCTCCTTACCTGGGCCACAGGGGCGCTGGTGCGGCGGCCGGCGGGTAGCGGCGGGGTCCGGTTGAGGGCGCTGAGTTTGGCGCGGACGGCGTCGGCGTTGGGGTGGTCGAGGTCGCTGAGGATGTACAGGGCGTCGGTCCAGGCGCTGTGGGCGGTGTCGGGTTGGCTGGCGGCGTGGTAGGTGTCGCCGAGGTTGGTCAGGGTAGTGGCCTGCTCGTAGGGGTCGTCGAGGTCGCGGAAGAGGGCAAGGGCGTGCCGGTAGCAGTCGGCGGCCTGGGTGTGGTGGCCGAGGTGATGGTGGGTGTAGCCGAGGCTGTCCCAGGAGGCGGCCTCCCCGTAGCGGTCACCGGCCTGCTGGAACAGCGTGCGGGCCTGTTCGCAGTGGCTGATTGCCTGGGTCTGGTCGCCCAGTAGGGCGTGGCACCAACCGACCGCGTTGAGCGCGTAGGCCTGCCCGCGGCGGTGGCCGGCGGCCCGGTAGAGGGTGAGGGCCTGCTGCGCATGATCGAGCGCCCGGTCGGACCTGTCGTTCCGGGCCCACAGCCGGCCGAGGTCCAGGTGGGTGTGGGCGGCTTGGCCGGCCTGATCGCCGGCCCGGGTGAACAGGTTGAGGGCGTGCCGAAGGTGGGCGTGGGCTTGGTCGTAATCCTCCAGCCGGATGCGGGCCTGGGCGAGGTGGCGGTGGGCGTGCGCGGCGGCCGTGGGATCACCGAGGTGGTTGGCGGCGGTCAGGGCGGCCTGCCAGGCGCCGGCCAGGTCGTGCCAGTGCCCCCGCCGGTCCAGGAACGTTTCCAGGGTCCAGGCCAGCTGCCAGGTGTGGGTGTCGAACCCGGTCCCGGCGGCGAGTCGCTGCGTGGCCAGCAGGATCGGGTGCTCGGCGGTCAGCCAGGCCAGCGCCGCTGGCAGGTCTGTGAGTTGGTCGGGGGCGGCGCCGATAGCAGGTGGGGCGAAGGGGATTCGGATCCGGTCCCGAGCCGGGTCCAGGAGCCGGGCGGCGGTGTGCGCGGCGTGGGTGTAGTGGTCCAGCAGCCGGGTGGTGGCGGTCCGGCGCTCTTCGTCGGAGTCGAGCGCCTGGGTGAGGTCGGCGGCGTAGGCGCGCAGGAGGTCGTGGAAGTGGTACCGGCCGGGGGTGTGTTCGGTCAGTATGCCGGCGCGGGTCAGTTCGGTCAGCGATGCGCGTGTGTCGGCCATGGGTGCGGCGGTGAGGCTGGCCGCGGCAGCGGCTGAGGTGTCTGGGCCGGGGTGCAGGCCGAGGAGGCGGAACAGGCGGGCGGCGGCTGGGGTGAGGGTGGTGTAGGACCAGGAGAACACCGCCCGCACCTGGCCGAGGACGTCGCCGGCGTCCAGCCGACCGGTCCGGCCGCCGGCGGTGGCAAGTTCGGTGGCCAGCGCAGTCAACGGAAAGGTGGGGTGGGTAGCGGCGCGGGCGGCCGCCAGGGCCAGCGCGAGCGGCAGCCGGGCGCAGGCGCCGATGATCTCCTCAGCCGCCGCCGGCTCCGCCGCGACCCGGCCGGGGTCGATGCGGCGGGCCAGGAAATCCCGGGCCTCCTGGCCGGTGAGCAGGTCGAGGGCCAGTGGATACGCGCCGTCGGCGACCAGACCGGTGAGCTGGTTGCGGCTGGTCACGATCGCCAGCGTGGACGCGGTGCCCGGCAGCAGCGGGCGGACGTGCTCGGCGTCGCGGGCGTTGTCCAGCACCACCAGCATCCGCCGGCCGGCCAGCAGGCTGCGGTAGAGGGCGGCCTGCGCGTCCAGGCCGGTCGGGATGCGCTCGGGCGGGACGCCTAGCGCGTCGAGGAACCCGCGCAGGGCGGTGGCCGGTTGCATGATCTGCCGGTCGGGGTCGAACCCGCGCAGGTTCACATACAGTTGCCCGTCGTCGAACTGGTCGGCGATCTGGTGTGCCCAGTGCACGGCCAGGGTGGTCTTGCCGATGCCAGCCGTGCCGGTGATCGCCGAGATCACCACCGTTGTCGACGCGGGCCGGTCTGGACCCGGCAGTAGTGCGGCGAGCTGGCGCAGGTGCGCGGCCCGGGCGACGAAGTGCGGAACATCAGCGGGAAGCTGGGCCGGCCGCGGTGTCGCCGGGGCCGGGGTCGCAGCCGGCATCGCCGGCTGCGGGGTGGGATCGGCGAGCGGCTGTCCACGCAGCAGCGCCTCGTGTAGCAGCTTGAGCTGCTGTCCGGGTTCGGTACCGAGTTCGTCGATCAGCCGGGCCCGCAGGCCCGCGAACGCCTGCAGGGCCTCGGCCTCCCGCCCGGCCGCGGCCAGCGCCCGCAGCAGCACTCCGGTGAGCGGTTCGGCGGCGGGATGGTCGGCGATCAGCTGCCGAACGGGGTCGATCACCGCCCCGGGCCGGCCCAGCCGCAGCTCAGCCTCTGCCCACATCACGACCGCGTCCAGGCGATGCTGGGTGTAGCTGTCCCGGACCCGGGCGGCCCACTGGCCAGGCAGGTCAGCCAGCGGCGTACCTCGCCACAGCCCCAGGGCCTGCCGGAGCAGCCCGGCCCGCTCGGCATCGGAGTCCACCCTGCCGGCGGCGGCGACCATGCGAGTAAACCGGTGCAGGTCCACCCGGTCCGGCTCGACCTCCAACACGTACCCAGCCGGCCGGCGCACCAACTCAACGGCGGCGTCCACACCCGGCGGCTCGGCCGCAGCCGGCGGCTCGGCCGCAGCCGGCGGCTCGGCCGCAGCCGGCGGCTCGGCCGCAGCCGCCTGCTGGAGCACCCGCCGCAACCGGCTGACGTACGTGTGCAGCACCCGCTGCGGGTTCGCCGCGGACGGGTCGTCCCACACCCGGTCAACCAGCGTCGCCGGCGACACCGGCCGCCCGGCATCCACCAGCAGCGCCGCCAGCACCGTCCGCTGCTTGGTCGAGCCCAGCTCCACCGGCCGGCCGGCGACCACCAGTTCGGTCGGACCCAGCAGCCGAAACAAGACCCGTACCCCCATATGCCGACGGCCAGCGTCGAATTCGGCTCCGATCCTGCCACGACAGGTCAGATCCGTTCAACATTCATTCAACATCTATTCCAGGCACCCGCCCCATCATCAGGAGCGGGCCGGAGTGCGGTGGACCGAGCAGGAAAGGTGCGAAGCTGGACCGTCTCGAATCCGGACAGGATTCGCCGCCCGGCACGGCCGGATCGCCATCGCCGATCACGCAGGGGTGAAGGTGCGGCTGTGGTACCAGCCGGAATTGCCACATGAGAGGATGTGTCTATTGTCCAGTCACCTCGCTCGTCTATTCCACCGCCGGCGGGTCGGCCTGGCACGAGTCGCTACCGCTTTTCTGCTGGCGCTCGGCGCAATCCTGTGCGGCTCACAATCGGCCATGGCCGCAAGCTGTTCCGGCAGCAGCTGCGCCGGGCACGATCCGCAGACCATGGGATGCAGCAGCGGCGCCGTGACGAAGAAGCAGTTCAGCATCGAGTCCGTGACGATTGACATACGCTACTCGTCGGCCTGCGACGCCTTCTGGGCTCGGGCCACGGTGCAGACCTTCGACCCGACCTGTGCCTTCTTCGTGAACATCATCCAGTTCACGTCGGGGTCGATAACCGCGAGACAGCGGCTCGTCGGCGATCATGCCATGGCCTGCCTGGGCCAAACGAGTTGGACATACATGATCGCCGACAAACCGGCCAATGATCACTACAACGCTTGTGGGCAGTTCGGGTTCTTCAGCCAGCCGGAGAGCCCGGGCGAAGGCGATCTGTGCACCGGTCGCTTCTGATGACCTGAGGTGTGTGACCCCAGGGTCGGGTGATCAGCCCGGCCAGGTCCCGGCTCGACTCTGTCGCCGGGAAACACCAACTGCCCGAGCTCTGAACAATCCCAGCCCACCCCGGTGCCGGGCTCCCCACCAGGAGAGCCCGGCACCGCCAGACGCACACCCCACCCACCGGACACCTGAGGTATCTGGCTGGGAGGTTGGTTTCAGACGATGCGCTGCGGTCGAGTCGCTGGCCGGCGGTCAGCCCAGCAGGGGTTCGATGCGCTGCAGGGTGAGGCGGAGGTTGGCCTCGGTGACGGTGCTCAGTGCGGCCGGCAGTCGGTGCCAGCGCAGCCGGGCGGCCGGCGATTCGGGGGTCGCGGTGTCGGGCTGCCCGGTGGCCAGGAGGTAGCGGATGTCGGCGTGTTCGTGCGCCGGCTCGCCGCGCCCGGCCGGCACCGGTACGACCGCGACGTGGATCGGCACCGGGTCGGTCGCCTCCGGCCAGCCGGCGAGGTCGGGCAGGCCGGTCTCCTCGGCTGCCTCGCGCAGCGCAACACGCAGCGGCGCGGTCTCGCCGGGGTCGGCGTGGCCGCCGACGAACAGCCAACTCCCCATCCGCTCGTGCCAGCGCAGCAGCACCCGCCCTGTCGGCGGGTGCACCACGACCGCGGACGCGGTCACGTGCACCGGCGCGGCACGCGACCACGGGTCGGCGCCGGCCGCCAGCCGGCGCAGCCGGCGCAGGTCAGCCGCCTCGGCCGCGGAACCGGCCGCCAGCCCGGCCAGTTCGGCGGCGAGTTCGCGCATCCGCTCATACTGCCGACCTCGCCGGTCGCGGCCAACCCACCCGAGCAGGCTCAACTTCTCCCGCAGCAGCCGGCCGTTGTTCCCCGGGCCGCTCGGACTGTTGCCAGTGCCAGGCACGACGAGCGCCGTGTCATCGGCCGTGCCCAGGTCCGGTCACTGCCGGCGGGTACGGTCGCGTCGTCCGGAGCGGATCTCGGGGTCGGCGGCGGACGGGAAAGGTGGTCGCGGTGGAGCTGGCACCGGCCGATGCGCTGGGGCTGCGGATGCGCAGCCTGCTGCTGGCCGACCGTCCCGGTTGGAGCGACGCCGGGCCGGCGGACGTGGCCGGCGTGGTCGGCTGGTTCGGGGCGATGCAGGCGCAGAACCTCGCCAGTGTGGCCTGGTCGCTCGGCGCGCGGCTGCCCGGGTGCACCGCGGACGACGTGCACGCCGCGTTGGAGCACCGGGAGGTGCTGCGGACCTGGCCGATGCGCGGCACCGTGCACCTCGTCCCGGCCCGCGACGCCCGCTGGATGCTCGACGTCCTGGGGGTACGGATGCTGGCCGGCGCCGCGACCCGCTGGGCGTACCTGGGGCTCAGCGGCGAGACCGCCGACCGCGCCGTCGAGGTGCTCAGGGCGGCGCTGGCCGGGGGCGCCCGGCTGACCCGGGCGCAGTGCCTGCAGACGCTGACCGACGCCGGCATCAGCGACGCCGGCCAGTTCCGCCACCACCTGCTCTGGTACGCCAGCCAGCGTGGCGTCACCTGCTTCGGGCCGGACATCGGCAAGGAGCAGTCGTTCGTGCTGCTCGATGAATGGGCGCCGCAGCCGTACCGGCCGGACCGGGACGAGGCGCTCGGCACGATCGCGCTGCGGTACTTCCGCAGCCACGGGCCGACGACGCGGCAGGACTTCGCCGGCTGGACCGGCCTGCCGGCCACCGACGCCGAGCGCGGCATCGCCGCCGCCGGCGCCGGGCTGACCACCGTCCGGGTGGACGGCCGCGAGATGTACCTGGACCCGGCGCTGCTCGACGCGCCGACCACCCGCCCAGCCGCCGGCGACGACGAGGTGCTGCTGCTGCCCGGGTTCGACGAGTACCTGCTCGGGTTCAAGGACCGGTCCCTGATGCTCGACGCCGAGCACACGCGGGCGATCATCCCCGGCGGCAACGGCGTGTTCCAGGCCACGATCGTCCGCGGCGGCCGGGTGATCGGCACCTGGAAGCGCACCCTGACCCGGGCCCGCGCCGTCGTCGAGCTCCGGCCCCTGGTCCGCCTCGGCGCCGCGGACCGCTCCCGGGTGGAGGACGCGCTCAAGCCGTATGCGCACTTCGTCGGCCGGCCGGTCCAGGCCCGCTGGGCGTAACCGCGGCCGGGCCGGAGTCGCATGTGGACGTCCACTGTGGACTGTCCGACGGGGCGGGTGTGGCTGGTTACCGCCCGCCGGGCCGTCGCGTACAGCCGGAGCAGGGTGGTCGACTCCGCCGGCACCCGGTCGAGCCAGCCCAACACGCACTGTACGACGGGGTTCGTCGACAGGCGCATCAGCGGCCGGGGACCGCTCGTCTCGATCACTCGGCACCGGTGGCGGCGGATGGAGCGGGCTGCTGGTCGAGGCGTGCGAGTTTGGCGCGGATGGTGTCGGTGTCGGGGTGGTCGAGGTCGGTGAGGATGTCCAGCGCGGCGGTCCAGGCGGTGCGGGCCTGGTGGGTTTGGCCGGCGGCGTGGTGGGTGTCGCCGAGGCGGGTCAGGGTGTCGGCCTCGTTGTAGTGGTCGCCGAGGTCGCGGTAGAGGGTGTGGGCGTGGGTGTAGCTGTCGGCGGCGTGGGTGTGGTGGCCGAGGTGGTGGTGGGCATAGCCGAGGCTGTCCCACGTGGCGGCCTGCCCGTCGCGGTTGCCGGCTTCCTGGTGGAGGGTGAGAGCCTGCTGGCAGTAGGTGAGGGCGCTGGTGTGGTCGCCGAGCAGGGCGTGGTCCCAGCCGATCGCGTTGAGCGCGTGCGCCTGGCCGCTGCGGTGGCCGGTGGCCTGGAACAGGGTGAGGGCCTGCTGGGCGTGGCCGAGTGCGCGTTCGGGCCGGCCCCGCCGTTCCCACAGGATGCTGAGGGCTCGGTGGGTGTGGGCCTGGCCGGTCGGGTCGGCGGCGTTGGTGTGCAGGTGCAGGGCGTGGTGGAGGTGGGTGTGGGCCTGTTCGTCGTCGCCCAGCATGGTCATCGCCGCACCCAGGAGCCGGTGGGTGTACGCGGCGGCGGGGTGAGGTAGCCGGTCGGCGGCGGGCAGGGCGGTCTGCCAGGTGCCGGCCAGCTCGGGCCAGCGCCCCCGCCGGTTCAGCAGGGTGTCCAGTGCCCAGGCCAGTTGCCAGGCGTGGGTGTCCCGGCCGCTGACGGCGGCCACCTGTTGGCTGGCCAGCAGCACCGGCAGTTCGGCGTCCAGCCATGCGAGCGCCGACTGCTGGTCGGGGAGTGGTTCGGGGATGGTGCCGTGGGCGGGTGGGGTGAGGGGGACCTGGATGGGTTCGCGGGCCGGGCGCAGGTGCCGGTTGGTGGTGTGGGCAGTGTGGGTGTAGTGGTCCAGCAGCCGCACCGTGGCCGCCTCGCGGTGCTGGTCGGTGTCCACGGTGTGGATGAGGTGGGTGGCGTAGTCCCGCAGTAGGTCGTGGAAGCCGTACCGGCCCGGTGCCTGCTCGCCCAGCAGCCCGGCCCGGGTCAGTTCGGTCAGCAGCCGTCGCGTCTGTGGCAGGGGCAGGCCGGCGAGGCTGGCGGCGGCCGGGGCGGCGCTGTCGGGGCCGGGGTGCAGGCCGAGGAGGCGGAACAGCCGGGCGGCGGGCGGGGTGAGGGTGGTGTAGGACCACGAGAACACGGCCCGTACCTGGGTGGTCGGGTTCCCGGCGTCGAGGGCGTCCAGCCGTCGGCTGGCGTCGGTGAGTTCGGCGGCGAGGAGGGCGAGCGGGAAGGTGGACTGTTGGGCGCGGGCGGCGGCGATCGCCAGCGCGAGCGGCAGCCGCGCGCAGGCGGTGATGATCTGTTCGACCGCCTGCGGTTCGGCGGTCACCCGGGCGGGGCCGAGGCGACGGGCGAGCAGATCACGGGCCTCGTCGGGGGTCGGTAGGTCCAGGGTGATCGGGTGGGCGCCGTCGGTGGCGAGCAGAGGGGTGAGTTGGCTGCGGCTGGTCACCACCGCGACCGCGGTGGGTGTGCCGGGCAGCAGCGGGCGGGCGTGGTCGGCGTCGCGGGCGTTGTCCAGCACCACCAACAGCCGCTTGCCGGCCAGCAGGCTGCGGTACAGGCCGACCTGGGCGTCCAGGGTGGTGGGGATCCGCTCGGCCGGCACGCCGAGGCCTTCGAGGAAGCCGCGGACCGCTGCGGCCGGTTGCATGATCCGCCCGCCCGGGTCGAACCCGCGCAGGTTCACGTACAGCTGCCCGTCGGGGAACCGGTCGGCGACGCGGTGCGCCCAGTGCACGGCGAGCGCGGTCTTGCCTACGCCGGCGGTGCCGGTGATCGTCGAGATGGCCACCGCGGTCGTTGTCGGGTCGTCGGCCAGCACGGTGTCGAGGGCGTGTAGCTGTTCGGCGCGGCCGACGAACGATGCGACCGCCGGGGGCAGCTGCGCCGGCCCGGTGCGGCCCGCTGCCCGGCCGGCCTCAAGGTTGTGGCCGGCCGGGTGGGTAGGGAGGTGCAGTGCGGGGTCGGCGGTGAGGATCTGCTGGTGCAGGTGCTGGGTGGTGGGGGTGGGTGACACGCCGAGTTCGTCGTCGAGGACGGCGCGCAGGTGCAGGTAGGCGGCCAGCGCGTCGGCCTGCCGGCCGGTCCGGTACAGCGCGAGCATCAGCTGCCGCCACAGCCGTTCGCGCAGCGTGTGCCGGGTGACCAGGGCGCCCAGTTCCGCGGCGAGTTCGGTGTGCTGGGCCAGCGCGAGGCGGGCGTCGATGCAGTCTTCCAGCGCGTCGAGTCGGGCGTCTTCCAGCACTCGCATGTCCGGTTGTAGCGCGTCGGGCATCTCCAGTCCGTCCAGGACCGAGCCGCGCCACAGCCCCAGCGCCTGGGTCAGTTCCTGCGCCGCGGCGGCATGCCGGCCGTCGGACAGGCTGCCTCGCCCCTCGGCGACCAGCCGGTAGAACCGCAGCGTGTCCAGGGCCGGGGTGTCGATCCGCAGCACCAGCCGGCCGCCTGATCCGGAGTCGATCCGCACACCGTCGGGACCGTTGTGGTCGACCAGTCGGCGTAGGTCGGCCAGGTACGAGCGCAGGTTCGCGGCGGCCGATCGGGGTGGCCGACCGTCCCACAGCGCGTCAACGATCCAGTCGACCGACACCGCCGTGTTCGCCCGCAACGCGAGGACCCCCAGCAGCACCCGTGCCATCCGCCGCGCCGGCACGCCGACGCCCGTGCCGCGGCGGATCTCCACCGGACCGAGAATGCGGATCTCCACGACACCTCCAAACCACCAGAAAACGTCGCATCGCTGCCGCTGAAAGCGTCACCCGACCCGGCCGGTGATCGCGACCCAGATCCGTCCCGACTGCCGGCCGGACTCACCGCGCATACGGCAGCGTATGCGGAACCGCGTGCCGGGCATTGACACCGTCCGCACCGGCGGTCCTGCCCCAGCCGCCACCCCGCCAGCGTGCCTACCGTCGATCGCGGTGCCTGGCCGCCAACTGTCCATCACAAGAAGGGCCAGCCAATCGGGGGCGCTGCCAGAGAATTACCCGAACAGATCCGCCGAGTCGGGCTCGCTCGGGGCCTGTTGGCGGGCCACTGGCCCCCGGTCTTTCCACCGGAGCGGACAGGTGCTTCCCCTTTCCGCCTTCCGGTAATTCCGGCCCGATGAAAGCAGGCGAGGATTGAACGGCAGAACTCGACCCTGGTTCCGTACGACCGTCGGTGTCGTCTCGATGGCGGTCGCGGGTGTCTTCGCTGTCGCGGTCCCGAGCGCACAGGCCGCGCCGGCGCGCGCACTGGACAAGGGACTCGAGATCCTGTCCGGCGCGCTCGGCAACTGCCTGGGCGGCACCCAGATCACCTGGTACCAGCCGGTCGCGCCGCTCATGGTCGGCTACTTCATGCAGATCTGGCCGTAGCGACCACATCGCGCCGGGTGGCGTGAGTGGCCGGACGCGAGTTCACCGACCACGCGGACCTGCCCGGCATCCCATCCCCCAACGCCAACTGCCAGACGGGAAAGAGGCAACATGACGATCGGCACGGGAGACAACCGAACGAGACGGCTGGGCGGTAGCACCACCAATGCATGGGGACGGATCTGGCGAGTCGCCGGTCTCGCGGTCGCACTTGTCGTGACGACGCTGCTCGCGGCCCCCGGAACGTCCTACGCGTCCTCGACCTCGAGGGACCAGACCTGGGCGTTCGTACCGCTGGCGAGCCCGGTCCCGCCCTTTGTCTGGGGCTTCAATGTCACCCAGGACTGGAAGGTCGGCGACTGCCATGTGTTCGCCCCGACCCTCGTCGGCGTCCTGGGCGGCACGAACAACGTCACTGTTCTGCTGCATGGCGTCAGTGCTACCGACCACACCAACAGCGCCGACATCTGGCACAGCACCTTCGACTTCTTCGACGGCCAGGGCCGCTTCCTCTTCCGGGCGGCCAGCCCTGCCTTCGACTCGCCGCGGATGGTACCCGCCAACGGGCGCTCCTCGGGCCCGAGTGACGTGTACACCTGGGACCGTCAGATAGTGGTGCCAATGGTGAGCCCGAGCCTGTGGTTGCAGATCAGAAGCATCACCTGGCACGCCTCCTGTTGACCCTCGACGCCCCATGATCGAACCGCTCCACCAACGACCGATGATGCCGCTCCGCCCCCGGTGAACAGTCCACATCGGACAGGGCCGGCGCCCGGGATGTTCCGGGCGCCGGCCCTGCCGGGTTCCTGCGGGTCAGCCCGTCAGGCGACATAGCCGGCCAGTAGTGGTGCCACTCCAGGCTGGCGCAGGAGAGGGCATGCGACCAGTCTCCTTGTGCCGGGGAGACGCCGAATGGACCACCCTCTCGTGCCGAGAGTCGGACGGTTGATCCAGGCCAATCGATCTTGCGGGCAGGAAGCGACCAAAACTCTCAGGCGCAGGGTGGTGTGCTCCGAGTTGGAATCATCCATTGCATGGGCGTGGCGACCTCTAGCGCCGGGATTGCCAACGATGTTCAGACATGTGGACGGCCGCATAGTAATGAAATGGCAAGATGGCGGCCGCGTTAAGAGAGCGGCAATCGCAGCCAACCTACTCCAGTCCGACGTCCGATTGGCCAATCACAGTCTACGTGAACCACTACTTCGTACCAGGATGATGCCTGCGAAAGGCGCAAGCAGACCCTTCTCTTGTCCATACCGCAGCACGGATGGCACCAAGCATTGCACTAACCGAGTGTATGCGAATTGAACGGCGCTGGAATCAGCGTATGGAGTATGGGTAGACATTGCCTCCTCGAAATCCTCTACCAGTCCTCTTGGGCGTGGGTCGGGACCAGCCCACCAGCCGAAACGTCTAGCTGTACCATCAAGTTCAATAAGCGAAGATGAAATTAGGGTGCACGTCTCGCGCATAACCATAGCCATCTTTTCGGCTCGCTTCGCAGGGTTATCATGCGGTGCTTCCACGCCGAATTCACGGGACCAAGGAAGCACCCCGAGAACCATGCCTATCCGAGTTGCGGCGTAACTGCAGTGCTCGGCTACATGTCGCCATACTTCGCCTCGGCCGACCATCTCTCGTCTGAGCAAACGATCGATCATGTCGAGCAAATCCAGGACCTGACTAAGTGGACGAACGACATCCGTGGCGGGGACCTTCTCGACGACATCCAGGAACGAACCTACCTCCTCACGTTCGGAGGATGATCCTAGTTTCCTGGCGAGGAAGTCGGTGCGATGTCCGAAGGACTCGTATCGCCGGCCGATTTCTCGTGCTAGCTCCACTATTGGCTCCAAATTCAGACTGGACCACGGAGCGCTAGCATCAATTCTCGCTTCGGGCAACTGATCACCAAGCGGTACGCGAGCAAGAACTTCTGGAGAGTGCCAGTAGACAGTGTCGATACATGCCCCGCCTAAGGCATCCATTAACTCATCGCGTCCGACATTCTGGCCTTCACCCAGCAAACTGGCTTCCATGGTCCAGCAGTTGACTGCGCTCATGACGGTCCGTGCTGCTGTCCTATGGCCACTGAGCGGATCTCGTTGAGATGGGAGTCGGAAGATCCATTCGGGGAGCACTTCGGCCTGAACCCAATTTGCGAATGCCGATGCCGCTTCGAAGCTTACTCCGACTACCGGCGCCGTAGCGTCCCCGTACTCATGGCGGACTGTCTTCCACTTCGGAGGCTGATAGTAGACAGCCTTGCTGCCCATGTTCTCCAGGAAGAGTTTGAAGTCCAGAACGGTTACTGGCTCCCGGCATATGTGAGTGTCTGGTGCGATTCTTGTCGCCCGACGCAGTTTTCGTGCAAGGGCGATCTTTCCGAAAGGCCCATGACCTGTTCCAACTGGACTACCGAGACGCGATTCCAGCTTTCTTCTGACGTCCGGCCGTAGTCCCCGAGCAAGTTCGGCGCACTCCTCGGCAAGGACGAGAGCGTAGACTGAAGAGCTCAAGAGGCACGCGTCAATGATAGGAGTGGCGTCGCTCTGCGCGGCGTAGAGTATGAAGACTTCTCTCCACCACTCGTCGCTTAGGTTTTCGATCAGGAGGGATGGATTGCTGATTTCCTTAAGGTACGCGGCAGTCAAGTACTCTTGTATCGTAGAATGAGCAAAGGCGTACTGACCCGCTTCGCGTTCTATTAATAGACCGCTTGACGCTTCAATATATTTGACGAAGCTTGTTGCTAGAGAGGCGTCGGATCCGACATCACTGAGAGCGCTACCAAGGATCTCTGCCGCTCGTGTCTCGTCAAAGTCTCGCTCGTGAGCGGTTGTCAGCTGGAAAGCAGCCGTCTGCAGTACGGCTTCTTTTTGATCGGTGGAGAGATCTGATTTGAGACCTTTTGCCTCCTGACGGCGACCGAGGAAGACCTGGCATACTTCCCGGTAGAGCTCTACTCGACGACCCGGCAATGCACCTCGATAGTAGTGCACATGCGCAATCATGGTGAGCAGGAGAGGGTTGACCGCCAGTTCGTAAAGAGAATCGTTCTCGCGCAATTTCGTCATGAGTTCACTCGCCCCCTCCTCCGCTGTGCGTCGTACGCCGATGTCGTCCCGACCACCAGTGCTCATTATCCCGATGATCCTGTACCAGGACTGGAGAAATCTGCCCATCTGGGCCTCGCTAAACGGTCTGATTCGTAGGACCATCGCGCCTCTGATCGGATTATCTCTATAGCCGTGCGGCCTAGATGTCACGATGAATGAATTTCGCGAGAAGGTAGCCATCTGGCCTTCGACCCAAGCGACGACCGCTGCTCGGTCACTTGGCCTGCCTACTTCATCTAAGCCATCGAATAGAAGGAGACAGGCGCCCTTCTCGAGCCTCCGTTCGATCCAACCCTTCGGTTCATGCCTTATTACAGACGCGTCAAGTGAGGCCCGTATTATGTCGGCGAGGCTTATCTCTGGGTTACTCACAATGGTTGTTACATGTTCACGCAACAGGAGGAGGAACGGCAGGTAGACTTTTGTTCTGGTTTTGCGCCTAGATTGAGCAAGCTCCAGTGCAACGTGTTTGAGTAGTGTGGTCTTTCCTGCGCCGGGGGGTCCAATTACGGCAAGGTGTTCTCTGAAACCGTGTAATGCTCCAAGATAATACCAGATATCATGCCGACCGATCGACGAGGGGGCAGATGCACTATGCTCGTAATTGATGGACTCACCACCGCCCAACGGATCGCTCGTGGCGTCGTGTGGCGGTGTCGGGACAAGACTTAGATCGATGTAGACATCCGCAATCCCAAGAGAGAACATCCCGACCGTCGGCAACCCTTTTACGTCGACATCGCGGTTGACTGCGTGGAGATATTCCTTGTATCGTCGCTCGAAAGAGGAAATTTTACGCATAATCCAATCGTCTATGCTGTCGCTAACTCTTCGAATCCATCTACCTTCGAGCTCCTTATATATCTTTACTGCGCTGGATGCTAACAGCAGTACGAATCCGTACGCCCCCAGGAGAACTGCAGACAAGATGGGGTTATCTTCGACCTCCTGTCGAAGTGCCACCGCAGATCCGATTGGAACCCCTACGCCGAGGATCGCAAGTGCTATTGTCCGCCATCGCATCAATCTAGATCCCTACTTGAGAATCTTGCCAAGTGATGCTGTCTGGCACCGCCGAGGCATCTCGAACTACAGATCGTACTCGGGTGGCCGCCGCAGCGGACAGGGACGAGGTGTTTTGGGAACTGGTGCTAGCGCGGATTATCGAGCCGTCAAGCAAGCTGGGCTCCTTACGGGTGCTGAGGAAGGTGGGATGGCCGGTCGTTGTACCGGGCGGTCATGCGTCGGTCTCGCGCCTACGCCGGCCGACAACGGCGCTCGGAGGACACTGCCGCGGCGGACGGGAATGCGGCCTCGTCGAGGACCTGACCTCACGGATCTCCCGGCAGTGACGCGGCCGCCGACCTGGACTGAACTCTTGCACCCCGCCACCGCACTGATCAACAGCACTCTCGGGCCGTTGTGACACGCCCTCGCACCAGACACGAGGATCGTGATCAACAGCGCTGTTACCCCGCGTTTGGCTCGGGTTAGTGGTACTCGGCGGTCGGTTCGATGGTGCCGGCGATGTTGTCGTTGAGCTCGTTCAGGTCGTCGGCCGGGATCCAGTATTCGAGGATGGTCCGGCCGCCGACCTGGTGGACCTGGTAGCGGTCGAGGAAGGCCTTGCGGACCTGGAAGCGGGTGACGTACCCGACACCGGACTGCGGCACGTTCCAGTCGCGGGCGATCTTCGTGGCGTACTCCTTGGTGAGCACCGGGTAGAAGATCGGCTGCTCGGGCAGCCGCGGCGGCCACCGCCGCCAATCGGCTGCTTCAACCAGCGCCAACTCCTACTGCCCAGTCGGGCGCCACAGCGTGACCAGTTCCTCCGTCGTACACACCCGCCCATGATCCCGAACCAGGCACCGTCCGCCGACCGGATATCGACACCAGGGACCGTCCTGTCGTGCCGCTGTTCGTTCGTGGGACTGGCAGTAGGGTGGGCCCAGGCTTGCTGGAGCAGCGGGCTGGGTCGACGGCGTCGCTCGTGCTGCGTCTGCTGGTCGATACCTCCGTCTGACTGGACAGTGCTAAGGACGTCCGCGGTGAGCGCCTGACCGCCGCCGTCTGACTGCTCGTTCTGCTGGTCGGCCACCGGTCGGTGGAGTGCCGGCGAGCAGCACGGCAGGGCCGGCCGGACTTCGACTACTTCTTGAGGCCTGTTGAGCCAGGACGGGGCGCGGCTTGGTCTGCGAGTTCGCCGCGTCGGCCGCGGTGATCGTCCCAGGCGAGTGCGCAGTTGGCGCCCGGCATCGGTGAGGAAGCGGAGCGTTGATGTTGCTCCGTGTAGCCCCCAGACTTGACCTGTCGCGGTTCGTGCTGTTGGCCGAGGGGCGTGGTGCGGAGGTTGATGCGGGTGGGAGGTAGCGAGTGAGTGGACAGCTTGCCCTTGGCCTGGCGTCGTCATTGCTGGGTGGCACTGCTGTGGCGATCGTTACCTACGTATCGATGCGGAAGAAGACTCAGGCTGAAGTGCGGAAGATCGATGCCGAGACGGAGCACATACACGCGCAAACGGCGAAGTTGTTGAGCGAGGTGCATGCCGTGCCAGATTCGATCTTGGGCACCGGCGGTGCACCGCGGGGATGGTTGGCCAGCGGCGACAATCGTGGTGACTACGAGACAGGTGTGGACCGCGGTACGAGCTACTTGGGGGACGTCTCTGGGTTCGTCCGAGGGCGTCCGGGCGCGCGTGGCTTCGCCACACTTATGCAGGAGATCGATGCTAGGGAATACCGTGGTGAACGGTTACGCATGACTGCCTGGGTGAAAGCGGAGGACGTCGAGGATTGGGCTGGACTATGGATGCGGGTGGACGGATCGGACGGTAGACTACTCGGCTTCGACAATATGGCAGATCGGCCCATTCGAGGTTCTCACAGCTGGCAGCGCTATCAGAGCGTCTTGGATGTGACCAGCGATGCCGTGGAGATCGCCTTCGGACTACTACTCCAAGGGGCCGGTGTTGTCTGGATCGACGCGATCCGCTTCGACGAGGTAGGCGACTCTGTGCCGACGACCGGCGGTACTGGCCCCGACCCCCTACCTACTCGACCAGTCAATCTCGACTTCGAGGACTAGGGCAGATGGCCTAGTATTTGCACTCCTGTATGAGATCGCACATGCTCCGACCTCCGCTATGGCGCGGCGACAATAGGCATTGTCATCTGCCGTCGTGACGCCGCTCATGCGGCCAGCGCCAGTTCATGATCGAACGACCGCATCTGCCGCGAGCGTTGCGAGACGGGGAAGCTCAGTCGATGGCCAGCGTGGAGGTTTGGCTGTTCGGTCATCGTCGGGTCTCACGGGGTCCGGGTCGCCGGTTGGGTCGCGGCGGAGCAGTTGCCGTAAGAGTCGCGAATCTTGTTGACCGGTGGCAGCGGTTCGGCGTCGACGTCGTACTCGGGGTTGTCGGTGACCAGTGCTACCTGGACGCAGTTTCCAGGACCGGTCGGGGTGGTGTTCAGCCGGTACGCCACGGTGGTCTGGCAGGTGCCGGTTGTCTCGTTGTAGACCCAGCCGCCGGGCAGCTTGGTCGCGATCGGACCGCCGATCGAATTCATCCAGACGAAGATGACATCGCCGTAGGGCGGCCGGCGTGCCGCGCACTGGGCGGATGTCTCCGGCGAGGCGGTCACTGTCGCGGCCGCGCCGGGCCGGGAGCGCGAGGTGGTGCCGGCGCAGGCGGCCGCCGGCGCGAGCGCGACGGCTGTCCCGATGGCAACGAGCGTTCGGCGCACGCCCTACAGGATGCGCCATCACCCAGCCCGGTCAGCGCCGCCCAGCTGTTCGCCGGTGCCGCGCAGCGGCAGCCTCAGCGCGGCCATCCCGTGCCCGGCACGAAGCGGCGCCCCTCGCCGGTGTGCCGGGCCGTACGCAGAACTACGTAACGCCCGATCAGCGGCCCGCTCCCCGTGCTCTCCTCCCCGTACGCGGCCCGCCGGGTCGCGACCCGAGGAGGACTGTCATGCGCACGCTGACCCGGGCCGGGCGATCGGCCGCTGCCGCGGTGACGGCGCTGTTGCTGGTACCCGTCGCCGCGATCGCCGCGCCGGCCGCTCCCGCGACGGCGGCCGAGCCGATCTACGCGGGCCACCTCCCCGGTCCCGTCCACAACATCGCCGCCTCCCCCGGCGTCGGCCCCGGCGACCTCGTGATCGCGCGGTCCGGCGTCTCGCTCTACTGGAAGCACGAGGACCCGGCGCAGACCCCGGCGGCGGGCCAGTGGCAGGCAGTCCCCGGCGACCTGATCACGTACAACGCGCCGGCGATCGGGCGCTACAACGGACCGAACGGCACGACGCAGTGGATGGTGATCGCCGTCGACCGCGAGGGCGACCTGCAGCGGTCCGTGCTGACCAGCGGCAGCTGGACGTGGAGCGCCTGGTCGGACCTGCCCGTGCCGGAGGAGGGCACCGGCGTCGTCCCGACGACGGAGGTCGCCCCGACGCTGCTGATGCAGTCGCCGGGCGACGCCAGCGGGCCGGCGGGCGGGCTGATCGTCGCCGTCGCCCCGACCGGCCGGATCTTCCACCGGTCGTTCTCGTTCGGCGTCGGGGGCTGGCGGACGGGCTGGTCGGACTACCTCGGGCCCGGCATCGTCACGAAGGACCCGGTCGCCGCGGCGTACTCGACGATCACCCACGCCAGTTATCTCGTCGCCCGGGAAGACGGCACCAGCAAGGTCCGCTACCGCACGACCAGCTCGCTGGACCCGGGCTGGCGCGACGTGCCGGGCACGTTCGAGACGGAGGCGGCCCCAGCCGCGGTCGTCACCCCGGCGCCGGGCGGCTCCGAGCACCTCAAGGTGATCCTGCGCGCGTCGGTGAACTCGTCGCTGCGCTACCAGGTGCGGGACGTGCTGACGCCGGACTCGTCGGCGTGGGCCCCGCAGGTCCGCGATCTACCGGGCGCCCGGCCCGGGCAGGTCTCCGGCGGAAGGTTCGCGCCGGTCGCGACCGCGAACGCCGGCGAGGTCGCCGTCTACCAGATCGGCCGCGACTACACGATCGGCAAGCTGCGCGTCCGGCACACCGCCGCGGACCCGCTGCTGCTCGAGCCGTCCGCCGGCTTCACCCAGTGGGAGCAGATGCCCGACAGCATCAACGTGCTGCCGGTGGCCGCGTACAACTCCCCCGAGTGGACGGCCGGGCTGCCCGAGCACACGCACCTGAACCCCGACCCGTGGACGACCCAGCCCGGCGCGTACGGCAGGGTCGCGACGGCCCACTGGCTGGGCACGGGCAAGGACCTGTACGTGGCGCGCACCGCCGACGGCAGGGTCGTGGTCACCTTCGGGCACAACCAGATCGGCGACGTGGACGCGACCTGGCCGCGGTACGGCTGGGCCGAGATCCCCGGCAACATGCGCACCCCGTACGCGCCCTCGGTCGTGGAGTTCCGCCGCGCCCTCTACGTCGGGATCGTCGACGACGGCGGTCGCCTGTGGACGACCCGACTCACGACAGACTGGATCGGCCGCTACGCGTGGGGTTTCACGCCCACGCTGACCTGGATCGGCGACCTGTCACCGCAACGGTTCGCCGCCGGGCCGACGCTGATCACCTGGAACGGCAACCTGCATGTCGTCGCGCCCGGCGTGGACAACGGCATCTACCTCGCCCAGTACGAGGTGAGTGTCGGCGGCTGGAAGCGCCTGACCGGCCAGGACACCAACAGGCAGGTGCACGCCACCGTGGCCGGCGACACCCTGGTCCTCGTCACCCGCGGCTTCCTGAACTACCTCTACTACCGCGAGTGGGGACCGTTCTCCGACTCCGGCTGGAAGCCGCTGCCGCACTCCTCCCCGGGATACGTGATCGCGCACGCGCCGGTCGGCATGATCACCACACTCTCCGGCACGGACCTGCACCTGCACATCGTCTACCCGGGCACCAACGGCCAGCTCTACCAGCACGGCGCCCACGCGACGATCACCGAGAAGAACGGGCAGAAGCTCTACGGCCCAATGGCCTGGAACACCACGCCGGTGTCCGTGCTGCCCGGCCAGACACAGCTGTGGACCTACGACGGGGTCAGCATGTCCGACGGCGGAACCGGCATCACCGTCACCGCCGTCGGTGGCACGCATCGCGATGTCCACAGTGGACGGTACAGCAGCGTCGGCGCCGGCACGCCCGGCGAGGAGAAGCTCTCGGTGCACGGGGCCATGCAGCTCGTGCCGCTCAGCGACAAGCAGCCGGTGCCGGTCGACGCCGGCGGCCAGCCGATCCCCGCGCCGCCGCCGGACGGCACGCCGTTCGACCCGCAGATCCAGCCGCCCGTGGCCTGGTTCGCGTTCTGCCTGTCCGGCAACGCGGTCCCCGACGGCTACCTGCCGATCATGGCGACCGACCAGGCCGCCGCGACGTCACTGGCGAACCAGTTCGCCACCGAGTCGTACGGCGCATCGGGCTGGCAGCTCACCGCCGTCGGCAACCCGGTCGCCGGCGGTTGCGCAGAGCCGCCTACCCAGCAGACCTGGCACTTCTGCGCCCAGGACACCCTCTTCCCGCACGCGTGGATCATTCCCGACTTCACGGCCAGCGGCACCACGTTCGACCAGGCCTACCAGGCCGCGCACGGCTACGTGACCGGCCTGCACGGGCCGCAGTACTACCCCAGCGGCAACGCCGCCTGGCTCCTCGGCTGGTTCCACACCGATGGCTCCGGCTGCCACAGCAACTACTGACCCGGAGAGGGATCGTCCGATGAGACTCCGCCGCCTGGCCCTCTGCCTGGCCGCCGCCACCCTGCTCGCCCCCGCCAACTCCGCCGCCCGCGCGGCGCCCACGGAGCTCCCGCCGTGCTTCGGGCCCGCCGTGGTCCCGGTCGGCTGGCCGTACTCCGAGGTCACCTGCACCCCGTGGGCGGACATCCCGAACACCTTCCTCAAGCACCGCTGGGGATACGTGGCGTCGGAGTCGGTGCGGCAGGCGTTCGTGGACGTCTTCAACGCGGAGGAGGCCGCGCCGCAGGGCGTCTTCCGCTACAGCGCGTACGTCGAGTCCATCCGGATCGAACGCACCGACATCCCGCGCAGCACGACCTGCGACGCGAAGAAGTGGACCGGGCCGACCCACGCGGTGCGGTGCCGCTTCGAGTTCGCGGTGCCGAGCACGGCCAGGTTCGACTACGAGATCCGCTACTTCAACCGGACCACGAACGGCGCCGGCGTGTTCGCCAAGGTCGGCGTCGCCGTCACCTGACCGGACGACATCGGCGCGTTCGGCGCGCACGCCGCGCCGGTAGCTGCCTGCATATGCCAGCGTCCGTGCCCGAGTTCGGCATGGTTGTGCATGGAGCGGCCCGGAGCGAGCAGGAATCGCTCGCCCCGGGCCGACGAACAAGTCGGTCAGCTCAGACCGGCGGCCAGTCGCAGCGGTTGGTCCGCACATTCGCCGGCCACGTCCAGTCCGGGAACACAATCCATTGGCGCGTCTTCGGCCCGTATTCGCCGTCCTCGACGAGACCGGCGTTGTAATCGCCGTTCGCCTGGTTCTGCCGGGCCTTGACGGTTGCCTTGGTCTGCGGACCGTACTCGCCGTCGACGGAGATGTTGTAGCCGTAGCAATATTTGAGCGCGCGCTGCAGGACGGTGACCGCGTCGTTCCGCGCGCCCAGCTTGAGGATGCAGTTGACGGTGCCGGTCTGGTAGCCGGCGCTGGGCACATGAATCACGTAGCTGGTGGTGTACGGCGCGTAGTAGGTGGAGTAGCTCGTGCAGTTGGGGGTGGCGGCATCGGCCGCGCCCGCGGTTGCCACGCCCAGGCCGGCGGCGAGTAGTACCGCCATGAGAGCGCCTCGGAGAATGCGCATCGGTCCTCTTTCTGTCAGCCGGCAGGATCCGTTGTCGCGGCACTGCGACATTCCCAATTCCCGGCGGGGCCGGTCGCGCGAATTGGGCAGCGAGAGCGTTGCATTGACCTGACCTTCGCGGCTAATGCCAAATACCACGGCATAGCTGGGACGGGCCGCGTGACATACGCCGGGCGCCGGGCGGTCGTCCAGCGCGCCGTGCCGGGCCGGCGCTCGGCCGGATCATGGCGGCGTTCGGCATCGTCGAGGCGGCGGTGACGCTGGCCGGCGCGGTCGGCGGCCCGTCCCTGGCGGTGGCCCTCGGCGAACGCCGTGGTCACCGCGTGGACGGTGCCGTGCGGCGCGGCGGGCCAACACCGCTGACGAAGGTCAAGACCAGGCAAAGCCGGACACTCAGGGGCAGACGATCAGTTAGACTCCCTCGGTTCAGGCGGGGGCCGGCCGGGGTCGCCGCCGTTCTCCGGAGGCCTCCCGTGACTCAGAAAGCTGACGCCAGCGGCGCACGCCTGTTGAACATCGTCGAGAAAGTGTCACCGCTGGAGTATTTTCCGGCCGTACCGCAGAACTTCGTGCTCGAACCGGGCGGGCCGGTGTCGCCACAGATCGTGCTCGACGACCCGGACGTCAGCCTCTACTGCCTGGACGAGGAGACCCGCGAGGCGCTGTTCGTGCAGACGCCGTCCGGGGTCGACCTGACGGCGGCGCCGTTCTGCTACCTGGCGCAGTACCAGCATGCGCAGCGGCTGATCGCGGTGCCGTACGACACGCTGCACGAGATTGCCGGCACGCTGCCCGATCCCGGGAATCTCATTCTGGTCTGTTCGGTCGGGCGCTGCGGTTCGACCCTGATCAGCCAGTGTCTGAACGCGGTGCCCGGCGTGCGCAGCTATTCCGAGCCGGACGTCTTCACCCAGATCACGATGCTCCGGCACCGGAATCGGCGCCGCGACGAGGAGTACGCGCAGCTGATCTCCAGCTGTACCCGGCTGCTCGGGCGGGGCGCCGAAACCCTCGCGGTCAAGTTCCGGGCCAGCGGCATCCAGCTCGCCGACCTGTTCTACCAGGTTTTCCCGGACGCCCACATTCTCTTTCTCTATCGGCACGCCGAGCGGTGGCTGGAGTCGATGCACGCCGGTTTCACCACGAACCTGCCGGGGCCGGGCGCGGAGCCGGTGTTCACCCGGTTCCTGATGGCGTCGGCGCCGCTGCTGATGCCGTTCATCCGGCGGCACAGACGCCAGCCCACCCTGGTCGAGACCTACACGCTGAACTGGCTTTCGATCATGGACAGGTACGTCGCGCTGCGCCAGGCCGGCGTGCCGTTCCTGGCCGCCGGCTACGAGGAGATCACGGCGGCGCCGAAGCCGACCCTGATCAAGCTGCTGAGCTATTGCGGCCTGCCGGTCGATGACATCGACGGCGCCTACCAGACGTTCGCGTCGGACTCGCAGGAAGGCACGCTGCTGTCCCGGGAGAGCCGGCGCCAGCACCCGGCGGCGGCCCTGGCGCCGGAGGACTACGCGCAGGCACGGGCGGTGCTCGCCGAGCACGCCACCGTCCAGACCCCGGATTTCGACGCCTCCGCGGGCGCGCCCTGACGGGTGCCCGAACGGCCAGGTTCCGGTTCCTCATCCGGGACCGCGACACCATGTTCAGCCTCGCATTCGACGCGGCGTTCGCCGCGGCCGGCGTGCCGGTGCGGAAGACCCCGCCAGCGGCGCCGATGGCCAACGCCGACGCCGAGTGATGGGGCGAACCGTCCGAACCGAGCGTCATTGCCCGGACGAGGAGATATTGATCCTCCGCAGTAGTTCTATGGAGGATAGGAGATTCTTTTCCAGGTCGTGCAGTGTGTTGGGTACTGAACGGAACTCCAGAATAGGATGGCCTGCGGATGGCTCTTTTCCGCCCTCCAGGGCGCCCAGGCCGCCGAACGACTTGTCATACTCGGCGTCCGCCTCGGTCAGCAGGTCCCGGTCGGGCAGTTGGGTCAGCCACTCCCATACGCCAATTTTGTTCCCGGGCGGGTGCTCAATCTCCTCGGACTGCCAGCCGGGAAAGGTCACATCCAGTAGCGCGGGCCAACTACCACGAATAGTTTCCTCGTAGTCTGAAATGTCCGCGGACTCCAGAAAGAGGTGCAGCGGCGTCTTCCAGAGCATTGGCGTAGCTTCCTTGATGTTGCCCTTGCTGCTCCGCGCCTTTTCCTGATTGAGCAGGAACGTCTTTACCAGCGTGAGCATCGCCGCCACCGCGTGGAGCGCGCGCCGAAAACCGGGCGCCACCTGTCCCCCACTCCGGAATACGGCGGCAACCTCTTCGGCGGAGACATGAGCTGCCGCTAGGTTTACCTGGTGATCGTCCCCGAACACGAGGGGGTCGATCTGATTTCTGCCGCCCTTCGAAGCCTCCTGGAGGCTACCTCTCATGTTCAACGATCCGGCGCCGTGCTGGGTGGCTAGCCTATGGTGGTCCTCGAATAGCCGGTACAGGCCGGCCAGCGACGTCCCCGCCGTCAACTGGATATTGGCACTGTCGGGCACCTGGGTGGGAAAGTGGACGTGCAGGGTGCTCTTCGCGCCGGCGGAGATCGTCTGAATATTCTTCGGATACTGGGGCCACGTGCAGAACTCCTTGATGGCCTCCACCGCCTTGAGCAGCCCCTCGATGTCCCCGTCCAGAAAGCCATGCCTTCCCGTGGCACCGCCGCCATGCAGAATGAATTCCAGGTTGTACTTCCGAAAGGGTCCTTTCCCTAGCGGCTCCTTCGGGGCAAATTCCTCATCCCATTCGGTACCTTCCGCATCGTATTCCCCGACACCTGGGGTGTCGTCCAGCGTGAGGTCCCAGGTATCAAACGACTTGACCGGATAGCGTTTCTCCCATTCTGCCGAACCAGTCGGCGCCAGCGCCATTCCCTTGGCGGTGTTTCCGTTCGTGAACTCGATTTCGAGGCCGATATTCCGCTGGACCACCACAGCCGCCGAGTCGGCCTTGCCGCGCGCGAGCGCGCCAGCCGTAGCATTGTTCCCGGCGGCCCGTTGCAATTCGACAAGTGTCCTACTCGAAATCTGCCCGCCGCGGGATTCCATACGACCGGGCAGTATCTTCTCGGTATGTTCTGTTGATCTGCCGCGAGTTGCGCCGCGCTCGCGATGACCAGCTCGCCCTGCACCGCAAGAGTCGCTCTGCCGGTCCGCGAACGAAGCCACCGAAACCCAACCTTCCTACGATGACCAGCTCTTGACGTCCGAGCACCCGCAAAAAGCGGATACCGACGGCATACTCACCCCAAACTGTAGGGCAACGGACATGTTCGTACGTGCACGCGAGAACGGACCAGAGGGGATCAAACGCCGTCCCCAACGGGCAGCGTGAGTCGGTTCGCGCGGGTGGCGGCGGGTCGGTGGTCGTCGGCGAGGCTGGGACCCTCGGTGCGCGCGGCAGCAGCACGCGGCCGGCGGCCCGGCCGTACTGTTGCGGTCACCCCGGGGTCGCCCAGCGCGCGGCCGGGTCGCGCATCGCGGCCACGAGCGCGCAGGTCGCGGCGACCACGATGGCTGACCAGCGCAGGTGAGCGGGCGTCCACTCCGGGCCGGAACCGACCAGCATCGGGGCCTGGGGAATCGACGCGGCCAGCAACAGCGCCGCCAGCAGCACCGGCGTGGTGATGATGCCGGGCTGATCGAATCCCTGGTGCCGGGCCCACGCGGCCACCGCCCACAGCACGGTGGCCGCGGCGGCCAGCTCGGTCGTGAGGCCGAGGCCGAGGCTGCACCGATCGCCCGCCGGAGCCGAGGGGAGATAGACCGCGAGCACCGCCGCCCACACCGGCACGACGACCGCCGCGGCACCGGCGATCCGCAGCCACAGCCGGCGCGCCAGGCCGTACGGGCTGGCCTGCAGCGTGATCGCGGCGCTGTCGTCGAGCGCGTAGCCGCTGCCCAGGGCCAGCAGCAGACCCAGGACGCGCAGGTCGCCGATGGCGTCGTGGGTGTCGCCGAGGCGCGCCGCCAGGTACCCGGCGACGGCGGCGGCACTCGTCGCGAACGGGGCCAGGCGCAGGCTGCGTACCAGGTGGCCGGTGCGGACCAGTTCCCGGGCCACGGACGGTGTCACGACAGCTGGAGCCCGCCCAGGACGAGGGTGGCGGCCAGCACCGGCCCGCCGACGAGGACCAGCCGGCGGCCCTGGGAGCGGTACGCGGCGGCGATGGCGGCGCACGCGCAGAGCCCGGTCAGGTACGCGACGTGCAGCCACGGCCGGCCCGGCACCGGCGTCCAGCCCTCGAACGTCATCCCGGTCGTCCACCACATCCACCAGACGCCGCCGTCGAAGCGGCGGAACGCGACGAGACCGCCCAGCGTCGCGACCACGAATACGATCAGCACGCCGCCGGCGAAGGGCAGCCAGCGGGCGGCGAGGACGCCGAGCAGCCCGGCGCCGGCGATGACGAGCGGAAGCTGGGCCAGCTCGCCGGCGTTCATCAGATCCTTTGCCGGGATGTCGTTGAGGCTGCTGATCACGGCCATGGCCGCCGCCGCGACGGCGCCGATGCCGGCCAGCGGCAACGCGATGCCCAGGCTCATCGCCCAGGTCCGGCGCGGGTCCGGGGTCGGGGTGACCTGCAGCATCTCCTCGGCCCGGCTGCGGCCGGCGCCGCTGGCGACCAGGTTCGCCGCGAACAGGACGAGGATCGGCCCGAAGAACGCGACGGCGGTGAAGATGGTGCCGTACCAGTAGTCGGCGTTGCGGCCGTCGCTGGCCGAGTCGGCGGCCGCGGTCACGGCCACGACGACCGGTACCAGCCACAGCACGGGGTGCCGGACGAGGCGGCGGGCCTCCCGACCGATCAGGATGGCGTTGCTCATGCCCGCTCCTCGCTGGCGCTCGGACCGGTCATGAGGCACCAGGCGCGCTGTGACATTGATTCGCTCGCAAGCCCGCTCATGCCGGTTCCGCCTCGATGACCGCGCCGGGTACAGCGGCCGCCGGACGATGGCCGGCGTGCGGACCCGGCACGAGACTCCAAGCGCCCTGTGCCCATGATTCGCTCGCAAGCTCGCTCATGAGCGGGTGACCTCCAGCTCGGGTTCGCCCATGAGCAGGAGGTACGCATCCTCCAGCGTGGGTGGGATCAGCTCGGCGCCGGCCGGCGGGTCGCCGACGTTGCGGAAGGTGCCGTCGCCGGTGCGCCACGCGGCGAGGGCGGCGGCCGACCTCTGGGTGCCGGCCCACACCCGGCCCGCGGCCTGCGCGGTCAGCTCGTTCGGGGTACCGGTGAATCGGACCCGGCCCTGACCGAACACGGCGATCCGGGTACACAGGGCGGCGATGTCCTCGGTCTGGTGGCTGGACAGGACCACCGTGCGCCCCTCGCCGGCGTGCGAGATCATCTCCCGGAACCGCAGCCGCTGCTCGGGATCGAGGCCGACCGTCGGCTCGTCGAGGACGAGCAGGTCGGGGTCGCCCAGCAGGGCCTGGGCCAGGCCGACCCGCCGGCGCATGCCGCCGGAGAGGGCCCGGATCCGCTTGGCGCTGACCGACGCCAGCCCGGTCAGTTCGATGACCCGGCGGACCTCGTCGTGCCGGGGCCGCCGGTCGGTCAGCTGCTTCAGGATCGCCACGTAGTCGATGAACTCGAAGACCGTGAACCCCCGGTGGAAGCCGGCTTCCTGCGGCAGGTAGCCCAGGCGTTCGCGGATCCGGGTCCGGTCGTCGGGGCGCGACGGATCACGGCCCAGCAGGGTCACCGTGCCCCGGTCCGGCGCCAGCACGGTGGCGATGATCCGGAGCAGCGTCGTCTTGCCGGCGCCGTTCGGTCCCAGCAGGCCGGTCACCCCCTGGCCGGCGTCGAGGTCGACGCTGTCCAGCGCCGTCGTGCGGCCGAAGGACTTCGTCGCGCTCCGCACGCGTACCGTCATGCGCTTCTCCCGAGTTTGACCGTGACGGTGTGACGGGTGACGGCGAGCCAGGTGCCGCCGCCGATGGCCACGGCGAGCCAGCAGATCTGGGCGCCGACGCCGAAGGCGAGGTCGAGGTGGCCGGCGATGGCGGTCGGGGTGGTCACCAGCACCCAGGCCGTGGCCACGACGCCGACGGCGACGACCGGTGTCATCCGGGCCGTCAGCGCCAGCGCGGCGCAGGTGAGCCCGGCCGTGGGCAGCAGCCAGCCGGCGGCCAGCCAGTGCGAGCCCGGTAGCGCGAGCCCGACCGCGGCCACGATCGGCACCGTGACCGCCAGCACCGCGGCGGTGCGGATCAACAGCAATCGCAGTGCCGGGTAGGGCGTGGCGAGCCCGATCTCCCGGGTCAGGTCGAGGCCGCCGGCGAAGGCCACCGCGACACCGGTCAGCGGCCCGAGCGGGGCGGCCACGAGAAACATCCGCAGCAGGCGCTCGTCGACCTGACCCGCCCAGGCGGCGAGCGCGAGCACCGCCGCGATCCCCAGCAGCCACGGCCCCCGCAGGGTCGGCGTGGCGGCGACGAGGCGCGCCGTCGCCTCGCCGACGCCGAGCCGGGCCAGCATCCGTTCGGGCCAGCTCGGCCGGGGGGCGTCGACCCGGTCGACCACCTCCCGCCAGATCGCCTCGACCCGCCGGGTATCGAGGTGGGACGCGATCGCGTCCCGGCAGGTCGGGCACTTCATCAGGTGCGCCTCGGCCGACGCGGCCAGGTCCGGCGGGGCGGTGCCCTGCGCGTACCGGCGGATCGCGTCGGAATCCAGGTGCCAGCCGGTCATCCGGACCTCCCCGTCATGCCAGCCTCCCCGTCATGCCAGCCGCTCCCGCAGCTGAGCGCGGGCGCGCATCATCCGTGTCTTGACCGTGCCCGGCGGGATGCCCAGCAGCCGGGCGGCCTCCCGCGTGGTCAGCCCGTCCAGGACCGTCGCCTGTACCACCGCCCGCAGCTCCGGGGACAGGCTGGCCAGCGCCGCGCCGACGTCGCCGTACTGGACCGCGAGCAGCACGTGCTCCTCGGCCGACGTCTCGACGCCGGCGAACTCGGTCAGCTCATCGGCCGGCGGCCGGCCCCGCCGCAGCGCGTCGACCAGGCGGCGGATACCGATGCCCCAGATCCACGCGGCCACCTCGCCCCGGCCGTCCCACCGCCCGGCCGACCGCCAGACCGCCACGAACGTGTCCTGCACGACCTCGTCGACGAGTTCCGGGGACGAGCACCGCCGCCCCAGGCGCACCAACAGCCACGGCAGGTGCCGCCGGTACAGCTCGGCGAACGCCTCCCGGTCGCCGTCCGTGATCGCCGCGAGAAGCTGGCAGTCCTCCCGACGGTCCGGCGGTCGCGTCAGCATGCGTGACCTCCCGGTTCCGGTAGCTCGACGAGGTCAAGAGTCACCCGCCCGGCGATGCGGCTCCCATCCACACCCCTGTTCGTCGTACCGGCCGGGGCGAACGGTTCACCGGAGGTTCCGCTGGCTGACTACGGTCCGGCGGGCCGCCCTGGTCACCCTTGGGTGGGTCCGTCCCCGGCCTGGTCGAGCTCTGCTGGCTGCCGGCAAACTCTGGCCCCGCGCCGGGCGACCCGCCTCCGCTCGGGGGTGGGCGAACCTAGGATCGCGGCCGTGGCGGATGCGGTGGGCGGCGGGCGGCCGCGGGTGCTGCTGGCTGACGACGAGCCGGCGATCACTACGAACCTGGGGCCGTTCCTGGAGCGGGCCGGGTTCGCCGTGCATGTGGTCAGCGACGGTCCGGCGGCGCTGGCCGCGGTGGCCGAGCTCGACCCGGACCTGTGTGTGCTGGACGTGCTGATGCCCGGCCTCGACGGCCGGGAGGTGCTGCGCCGGCTGCGGGCCGCCGGCCAGTGGCAGCCGGTCGTGCTGCTGACCCGGGTCGGCGAGGCAGGTGAGCGGGCGATGGCGCTGGAGGAGGGCGCGGACGACTACCTGAACAAGCCGTTCGATCCACAGGAGCTGGTGGCGCGGATGCGGGCGGTGCTGCGCCGGGCCCGCCCCGGTCGCCCCCCGTTGGCGGCGACCGGCCGGCTGCGCAGCGGGCCGCTGCGGCTGGACCGGGCGTCCCGCCGGGTCTGGCTGGGCGACAGCGAGCTGCAGCTCACCCCGAAGGCGATGACGCTGCTGGACTACCTGATGACGCACCCGGACGAGGTGCTCACCCGGGACCGGCTGCTCGAGCTGCTGTGGGGGTTCGACCACCCGGTCGGCACCCGGGCGGTCGACAACCGGATCGCCGAGCTGCGCCGCATCCTCGGCGACGACGCCGGTCAGCCGCGCTGGATCGAGACCGTGCCCGGCCTCGGCTACCGGTTCGCCGCGCCGGTCGATGCGCCGTGAGGCGCCGGGCGGCCTGGTGCGCCGGTCGATGCGCCGTGAGACGCCGGGCGGCCCGGTGAGCCGCCCGACCTGGTGGTGGTGGCTGGCCGCGGCGCCGGCTGTGGTCGCGGCGGCGGTGGCACCGGTGCTGCCGGGCGGGACGCGGGTGTACGCGACGACCTCGGCGCGGTGGGCGGTGGCCGGCTGCGGCCTGCTGGTCAGCCTGCTGGTGGCCGGCACGCTGGGCCTGCGGGCGTATGTCGGGCGGGTCCGGGCCCGCGCCGCGGCCGAGGCAGCCGGCTGGGCGGCGACCGACCGGCGCCGGCTGCTGCTGCGGCTGGACCACGAGCTGAAGAACCCGCTGACCGCGATCCACATTGGACTCGCGAACCTGCGGGCTGCCACGGCCGGGGCGGCGAGCGGCGACGGCGACGGCGCGCTGGGCAGCGTGCAGGCGCAGGTGGTGCGGCTGGGGCGGCTGGTCGCCGACCTGCGCAAGCTGGCCGAACTGGAGACCCAGCCGATCGAACGGCTGCCGGTTGACGTCGGCGACCTGCTGCGGGAGGTGCACGCGGCGGTCCGCGAGCTGCCCGACGCGGCCGACCGGGACCTGACGCTCACCCTGCCGCAGGCCCCGTGGCCGCTGCCGCCGGTGTCCGGCGACCGCGACCTGCTCTTCCTCGCCGTGCACAACCTCGCCTCGAACGCGGTCAAGTTCAGCCAGCCCGGCGACACGGTCGAGCTGCGCGCCGCCGAGGAGCGCGACCACCTGGTCGTCGAGGTGGCCGACACCGGCGCCGGCATCCCGGCCGACGAGCTCAGCGAGGTATGGACCGAGCTGGCCCGCGGCCGCGCCGCCCGGGGCGTACCGGGCACCGGTCTCGGCCTCGCCCTGGTCCGGACCGTGGTGGCCCGGCACGGCGGGCAGGCCACGCTGCGCAGCCGCGAGCAACTCGGCACGGTCGTCACCCTGCGGCTCCCACTCGCCCGCTAGGTCGTTCCGGGATGGGTCCGGGCGGTCTCAGCTTTGCGACCGAACCGGCATACGGGGGCGACAGCCGCCCACTAGGTTCGCCAGCAGTGTCAGTACTGCGACGGAGGGACAGGGCGAGATGGATCGACGGGCAGGCCAGCCTGCGGGCGGCGGCCGGACCGTACAGCGGCGGCCGGGCGGCAGCACGTTTCCGGTGCCGACCAGGGCGGCGTTGCTCGCAACGCTGGCGACGGCGCTGCTGGGCGGCTGCAGTGTCGGCGTCCAGGACGACAGCGGCGGCTCGGCCACCGCGGCACCACCGGCAGCACCGGGCGGGGCAGGCGGGCCGGACAGCTCAACCAACCCGGACAACGCCGCAGCCTCCGGTCAGCCCACACCGCCGAGCGGGGAGTGCTTCCTGGGACGGCACGCGGTGCGCAGCATCGTGGGCCGGGAGACCATCGACACCCCGGCCGGGCCGGCGAAGCCGAGCGGGAACGGCGGCAGCCTGCTGGTCGACTTCCGGCCGGACGGCCGGTGGACGCTCAGCTCGGACGGCAGCAAGCCAGCGGCGTTCGCGGTCGGCCCGTACACCGCGACCGCCACGATCAAGGGCCAGGCCGACGGCACGTACGCCCGGGTCGGCGAGCAGTTCGCGTTCCGGCAGCGCACCGCCAGCGGCTCGGTGCTGCTCGCCTCGACCGCCGGGTCGTACCGGACCACGATGGAGTCCCTCGCCCCGGCGCTGGCCCCGTCCGGCACCGCGACCGTCACCTGTGGACAGACTGTGCGGCTGGTGTCGGAGACGGTGGAGCTGACCCTGGCCCCGCTCGCCCCGCCGCCGGGTGGCCGCCCGCCGGGCAGTCCGCCGCCGGGCGGTGGGGCACCGGAAGCGCCCGCGGTGATCAGCCGGGCCGGGACCACCGGGACGTTCGACTGCCGCGACCACACCGTGACGATCAGCGCCGCCGCGACCCGGCTGCACCTGGTCGGCAGGTGCCCGCGGGTGGAGATCACCGGCGCCGGCAACGAGGTCACCATCGACCTGGCCGGGACGATCTCGGTCACCGGCACCCGGGACAAGGTCACCTGGCACGACGGGCTGGACGGCCGGCAACCCAGTGTGACCACGACCGGCCTGCTGAGCAGCGTCAACCACGGCTGAGCCGCAATCCGCCGGCGGCCGGTCGCGCGGGTTGGCGGGTGTCCGGGTACACCTCGACACCACGCCGGTGCGGTCGGCCGTCGGCGGCGCGGCGGACGAGTAGGCCACCACTGCGGCGGTCAGGCCTGTCGCCGCAAATGCTCGGCACGGTGAATCGGTCTGCTCAGCGGGCTGCTTCCCGACACACGCAGCTGGGCGTTGCCCGACGACGCTGTACGGAGCAGCTCCTTGATGAAGACCGTGGCGTCGTGGAGCACCTTCCGCAGATGCTCACCCATATCCGTCCGGTGGATCAGATGTTCGTGCTCGGCCCGCTTCTGACGTCCCCGTACATACTCCTGAAAGCTATCGACCGCGTCGCGTATTCGCTGGGAGTGCTGGGCCAGCGCACGGCCGGTCTCCTTGCTGGATAGCCGGATCGCTCGATCGATGTCGTCGTCGAGCGCCGCAACGTCGCGGGCGAACCTCTTGATCCGCCGCTCCAGCTGGCTGAGCACCCGGCACTCCTGCTCGAGCCGCGCCAGCGAGTCGGCGATGGCGTGCAGGATCGGTCGGATCTGGCCGCCGCTACCGGACGGCACAGCGACGGCTCCAGGTCACTCCAAGCTATCCAGCAGCCAGGAACGCAGTCTGGTCGCGTGTTCGGCGGCCGAACGGAGCTGTGTCGGGCTGGCGGCCGGGGTGAGTACCTCCACGATCGTGACCTCGAGGTCCTCTAGCAGATCCGCGATGTCCGTCCCGGCAAGGTCTGGGTGGTCGCGGTGAGCGGTCATGACGACCCGCAGCCGCTCCGTCCGGGCCGCCAGGATCCGCCAGTCGACGGTGCCGAAGTTCACCCTGGACAGTTCGTGCCGGAGTTCCGCCCAGCTGTCCGCCGGGTGCCGCGGCGGCGGCCACTGCGGCGTCGGCTGTTCCGATCGGCGGAACGGGAGGACGTCGGCGCCGGCCATTTGCGCAGAAGCCGCGGACATCGGGGTGGCCGGGGCGGTCGTCCGGGCTTGTCGCTGAAATTGCGCCCACTGCTCGGTGTGTATCAGGTAGGCCCGGGCCGCCACCGCGGCCAGGTCGAAGAACCATCCGCGGAGGTCCTCGACCGCGGCGCCGTCAGTGCGGAACCGGCGGCCGGCGAACAGCAACCCGCAACCGGCCAGCGCCAGCAACTGCTGCCCGGTCCAGTCGGCGCCCCAGCCGTCCTCTTCCAGCCGCGGTGGCCTGCATTCTCGGATCGCTCGACTGACCTCGTGGTAGGCGACCATGCTGTCCGGGACCTTCGTAGGGTCGGTGGGCACGATTGCCTCGATGAGAGTGCGGCCGGTTGGCGATGCGGGGCGTATCCCGGAACGCAGCCATTCGAGGGCGACGGACAACAGTAGGTGCATCGGGTCTCGGGCTAGCGGCGCCGCCGCCGCGTACCCGCCGAGATCGATCAGCCGGTACTGGTTCGGGTCCGCCGGTTCGATGGGCAGGTACACGTTGCGTACCTGGAGATCACCATGACACTTGCCGTGGAAGACGTGGACGGAACCGTCGGTTAGACCGGGCTGCACCGCGAGCGCAACCGGGTTCGCCAGTGGATCCGGGCGGTCGACGACCGGCGCGTCCAGGGCGATTCCTTGCCGGTCCATCCAGGCCCGCAGCGGCGCGCCGCTGCTTAGCCGCTCGTCCAGCCAACCAGCACCGAACAGGGAACGTAGGTAGTCGCTGGCGGTGCGGTCGGTCGCCGGTGGGACGGGTGGTTGCACGTACCACTCGAGGAGGACCGAACTGACGACCGTTCGCAATGTCTCGGCCGCGCTGCCATCGCCCGACCGTAGCGCCTGCTGGAGCGGTCGGAAGCGCACGAGGTCACCGCCCGCTATGCGGAGCACGGCGAGCCAGGGACCATCCGGGTCGGGGCCTAGCGGTCCGTCGTCGACGAGCTTCACAAGGTGACGGTCGGCGTACTCACCGGCTCCGCGCACCGCGTCCTTCCACCGTCGGACCTCGGCCGGACCTGCCAAGAAGAACTTGATGACAACTTGGTCGTCTCGGTTGGCTCCGGTGCGGGTCACCAATGCTACTTCGGCGCCGCTCAGCCCGTCGTCGAACCAACGCCGCAGTCCGAGGTCCCAGTCCTGGCCTTCCAGCCAGCGGTCCAGTGCAGCGACGACGGGCTGCTGCAGCCGGGCCCACTCCGGATTCCGGATGCG
Organism: uncultured Actinomycetota bacterium; assembly: GCA_963714145.1. Classification (GTDB taxonomy): domain Bacteria; phylum Actinomycetota; class Actinomycetes; order Mycobacteriales; family CADCTP01; genus JBBWZH01. The sequence goes on from OY970235.1 coordinate 4,784,036, forward strand.
CCGTCCCACGTTGTCACCCCCAGATCCAGGAAGCCTGACGGCCCTATAGTTCGACGGGTCTGGATTCGTTCCAGAGCCGCTCGAATTGATCGGAGTAGAACGCCAACGCCGAGCCGCCGCGGGCGGCGGCGAGCTCGACCACCCACTTTTCGTTGGCCGGAGTCGTGAGATCCGGCGTGTAGGTTCCTATCCAGCCAATGGCGCTCGAGGTGCCGGCGTCGAAGCAGAAGATCGTTGCGGGCGGCACCCAATCGATCTCAGCCAGCTGCAAAGCACCCGCTGAGTTCTCCCGGGCTACGTCCGCGCTAATGCGGTGGGCGCGGTTAGCAGCCTCGTGCAGGTGGTTATCGATGCCCGGGTAGCGGCGGGAAAGCAACGCGGCAGCGGCACCGCCTCGCTGTACCACGAGGACCCGGATGTGACACCCTGCCGACAGGTACCGTCGCAGCGTCCCGCGGTCCCGAAGCAACCCGATCGCGGACAGGGCAAGCACGTCAAGCGTGGCCGGGCGGTCCCGGTCCTGGGTGAAGTCACGGCGCCGCTCACGCAGCTGGAAGTACGGCACGACGAGTTCCGGGTGTTCGGATCCCCGAACCGTCGGGAAACGGCGCAGCAGCTCGTCCGGCAAGTGCTGAGCCAGCACCCTGCCCAACTCCAGGACGCCGTCGAACCGGAAGACGAGGTGCTGGGCGCGGGCGTGCGCGCGCAGCTCGTTCAGCCGCTTGAGTTTCGCCGGGTCGCTCTCGATGTCCACCGAGTTGATCGGGCCGGACTTCTCCAGCAGGAAGACCGGTTTGGCGAGCTTGTGGGCCAGCCGGTACTCCCGTTCGGTGTACGACATGCGCCCACCAGGCGGCACTGACCCGTACCGGTGCCCGAGCAGGCCGAGGTACGCATCCGACTCCCGGAGCAGCGCCAACGACCGGTCCAGCGGAGTAGCCGGCGAGAACCCGAAGTCTTCCATTGTCACCAAGTCGATGTCCAAGCCGGCGGTGAAGCGGAGCCGGCGGAACACCTCGATCACTTCCAGCCGCTCGGCCCGCAGGTCGGAGAAGGTCGAACTCAGGAAGACCCGGATGCTCACGCACAACTACCTCACGGAGATGGTCTCACCGCCCCGGTGAGCAGGATACACTACCACAACCCTGATCACCCGAATTCCAGCCGGTTCGACGGAGGGTGTGCGTGAAGGTGTTCATGCTGGGCCTTAGCCGGACGGGTAAGACGCCGGTGGCGGAGGCGATAGCGGCTGAACTCGGCTACGAATTGCTGCCGGCCGGGGGCTGGGCTAAACATTCGTTCACCACGAAATGCAGCACAATGGACGAGTACGTCCGGCGCCTCACGCGCCACTCCGTGGAAAAACTGCAGACCAATTTCACGGCCGGCCTGGACCACCTCCGGGCACTACTGCTGCCCACTGGATCCTATGTCATAGACGGTGAACGCAACCCGTATGACTTCATCCACCTGTTCGATCCGGCTACGGACTTCGCCATCGTTCTCTCCCAGGCCGTGCACACGGTCGCCGCAACGGGCTTTGAACTCGGGGTCGAAGTCATCGGCGGCTATCTCGACTGGCTGCACCGCAACCGCTTCATTGCGCCAGGACAGTACCGGAGCTACCAGTTCGAGGACCTGTACGCCCGTAACTGCCCGCAAACCCCGCAGCAGAGCCTGGAGGCCAACATCCACCGCATCGTCGACCAACTTCGGCGCGACCTGGCGCTCGATGAGCGGCCGACCGCCCCACCGGCATAGTCACCCGCGGCGGCTCCTGCCGTTGACCGTTCGTACCACGCGGATGTCCATATCGGCGTCCTGTTCGTCGTCGAGGTCGAGCATCGTTCACCTGGCCGGGACCACCGCCCACCCGACCAGAGACTGGGCCACGGCCTGCGGCGCGGTAGCGTTTCGGCGACCTGACACTGCGCCAGTTCGTGGTTGTCCCCGCGGGCCGCTGGCGACACCGCGGCCGTTTGTCCCGGAGTGGCCGGGGTAGGGCTCATTCACACCAGACAGTGTCGGAGTGGAGCCGGCCTCCGACCCGCCACGCTCCGAGGAGTGGACATGCTGGAAGCTCCCGCCATGACACAACAAGGTCGGGCCGAGCGACGCTGGCCGCGGGTCGCCGGAGCGCTGCTGCTGATCGCGGCAGCCATCATCCACTTCGCCGACCTCGGCGGGGTCGGCATCCGGTACCTGTTCGTCGGGTTCGTGCTGTCCGGGATCGGTACGGCGGTTGGCGCGGCCCTGCTCATGTACCGCGCCCCCCGCACCGGCTGGTTCATCGGCGGCGGCACCGCGGGCCTGACAGCGCTCGGCCTCGTGCTCAGCAAGACCGTCGGGCTGCCTCATCTCGAGTCCGAGGTGGGGAAGTGGACGAAGCCACCGGAAGGTCTCGTGTCCGCGGTGCTGGAGGCGGTCGCGCTGCTGCTCGCGGCGTGGGCGCTCACCGACGGCTTCGGCCTCCGCCCTGCGGCCGCGGAGATCAGGGCGCTCGCACCGGGCGCGGCCGGACGTCAGCCGGGTGGACCAGACCAGCGGAGCTCCGGCCGCCCATAACAGCAGGTGTGTCGCGAGTGGACCGACTGTAGGGCCGTCGTGCGGTTGGTGTTCTCGAGGAACACGCCGAGGCGGTACCTGGCCTTGGTGTGGCCGCACGCGGCGGCGGTGCGGAACCAGCCTTCTGCTTCGAGGACGCGCTGCTGGTCCCAGAGCAGGACGGCCAGGCCGCACATGGCGACGGGTCGGCGGTCGCTGCGGCAGCCCGGTACCACTGCTCAGCCTCGGCGTCCGTCCCGATCCGTGTGAGCAGTTCGGCCAGCAGCCGCATGGCGGGTGGGTAGCCGGCTTGGGCGGCCTGCCGGTACCAGTCCTCGGCGTCGGCCGGCTGCCCGGCAGCGACCAGTCGGACGCCGAGCCTGGTCATCGCGGCCGAATCGCCGGCCAGTGCGGCGTGCCGGTACACCGCCTCGGCGATCACCGGCCGGCCCGCCTACCCGCAGGAAACCGGCTGGCAGCGCCGGCTCCGGCGCGACCTGGCCGATCCCCGGCCGCCGGGTGGCCAGCCCCCACCAGAAAATGCCCGCCGGAATCAGCCAGATGATGCACACCGCGGTCCACAGCCGCAACCATGGCCACAGCGATCGCCATCTCGATAGTCCATGGCTCGGCGGCCACCCCTTGATGACCACCATGAAGAACAGGCCCAGCACGGCGCCCACCAAGCTGACCAGGACGCTCCGTCGCCACAGGCGCAGCAGCAGGTTCAGACCACTCCGACGCCACACACCGCATCGACGATGCGACACCAGCGCCGGTTCCACCCAGCGGGACGACGGCATGTGCGGCGGTGCGGAGGCCGGACCATGCGCGCCTCCACACCTCGACGAACCGGTCGACGGAGGGTGGCGCGGTTCGCCGCCACCCGGATCACGCCAGATCATCGCAAGGTTTCCGTCCGGTGCAGACACCTACGGTCGCCCGGCCACGCCAACTCCGATGCGGGAGGCAGCCATGGAATCGTCCAATGTGGACCCGTCACGCCGGCAGGTGCCGAACTGAGCGGGGCCGCGCTCGGCCTGGCCGGCGCCGCCGCGACCCGGCTGCACCTGGTCGGCAGGTGCCCGCGGGTGGACATCACCGGCGCCGGCAACGAGGTCACCATCGACCTGGCCGGGACGATCTCGGTCACCGGCACCCGGGACAAGGTCACCTGGCACGACGGGCTGGACGGCCGGCAACCCAGTGTGACCACGACCGGCCTGCTGAGCACCGTCAACCACGGCTGAGCCGGAAGGGTGCCATTTCAGGAAGAGGCGTTCGGCCGCCCGGACAGTTCGCCCGCTCCAGCGATCCGGTCTACGCAAATAGACCTGATAATGACAGCGGGCGATTGTCTGGGAGGAATCGGCCGTGAGGAGTTCAATCAGGCCGGAGGGGTTTGCCGGCGTGGTTGTGGTCGCCGGGCTGCTGGTCGGGTCGGCGGCGTGCACGGGCGGCGGTAGGGCGACCACGGGTCCGACCGCGTCACCGTCCGTGTTCACCAGCGCCACCGTGGCCACGGGCAGTCCCGCCAAGACCGGCGCCAGGGCGACAGCGACGCTGCCGCTTCCGGCGGAAACCGACCCATCAGTGCTGCCGGGCGACACGTCGGGGTACGACGTGGTGTGCGGCGGCACGGGCGTCCCGGCAGCCCCGGAGTACCGCGGTCCCGGCCCGCACCCGATGACGCGGATCAACACCACGATCGGGAACCGGCCGGGCCTCGACAAGGACTACCCGCCCATCCCGTCGGCCTGGGAGACCAACGACGTCCACCTGGTGCAGCTGGTGGCCTGCGTAACGATGCGTCCAGGGGCGTTCATCCGGCGGTGCCGGTACGAAGGCAGTTTTACCGAGGAAGGGCGCCTGTTCACGCTCACCCTGTCCGGGCGGTCATACACGGTGGACATCCGCTCCGCCCGGACCGGCAAGCGGATCGGCCCCACCCGGCGGCTGCTCGCGGCGAACACCGCCTGCCCGAAGGTCCTTGCCCCATTCGTAGGCGAGTCACCCGACCCGCTGTTCAGCGACTTGAGCCCGGCGCAGGTACAGGCCCTATACGGGCGGTGGATCCTGGCGAACCGGTAGGCTTCCGCCGGTGAAGCTCGCTGTCTGGCGCGAGCGCGGTGTCGACCGCGAGGTCTCGTCGCTGGAGCTGTTCTTCGATCTCGTCTACGTCTTCGCGATCGGGCAGCTCTCGCAGCACCTGGTCACGCACGTGGATTCGCGCACGGGTGCCGAGACGGTGATCATGGCGCTCGCCGTCTTCTACGCCTGGTACATGGTCGCGTGGGGGATGAACTGGCTCGATCCCGACCCGCTGCCGGTGCGGCTGGCGCTCGTCGGGCTGATGTTCGCCAGCCTGCTCATGTCCGCCGCGATCGACGGTGCGTTCGAGGACCGCGCGTGGCTGTTCGTCACCGGCTACCTGCTCCTCCAGGTCGGGCGCTGTGCGTTTCTCATCGTCGCCCTGCGCGGCCGGCCGCAAGGCGAACACTTCGTCAACGACCTGGTCTGGGAGCTGGTCGCCGGTGTCTTCTGGGTGGCCGGTGCGGTCGCCGCCGGCGACGCGCGCTTGCTGCTGTGGGGGCTGGCGGTCGCGGTCACCTATGGCGGCGCATGGGCTCAGCACTGGCTGCCCTCGCGGGGCCGGCGCGTCGACCGCGAGAACACCGGGATCGCGGCTGGGCATCTGGTCGAGCGGTTCCGGCTGTTCTTCATCATCGTGCTGGGCGAGACCGTGCTGCGGGTCGGCAGCGCTTTCGCCGGCGAACCGTACGAGCTCGAGCGGCTGCTCGCGCTGGCGATCGGCTTCGCCGGGGCCGTCGCGCTGTGGTGGTGCTACTTCCAGCGCGCCGAGGCGCTCGGTGCCCGGGCGGCCGAGACGGCCGAGGACGCCGGCGCGGTCGCGGTGTGGGGTACCTGGGCCCTGACGCTCATCGTGCTCGCGACGATCGCGATCGCTGTCGGCGATGAGCTCGCGATCGCCCACCCCGGCGACGACGCCACGCTGGGTTTCACGGCCCTCACGTTCGGCGGACCGGCGCTGTTCCTGCTCGCCCAGCTGCTGTTCCAGCGCACGGCATTCCGGCGTACCCCGCTGTCACGTGCGCTGGGGCTCGCCGCGCTCGCGCTTCTCGCGGTGACCGCCGCACAGCTGACGCTGATCGTCGGGATCGCCGCGTCCAGCGCCGTGCTCCTCGCCGTGGCGATCAGTGACACGGTCGGCGGCGACGTCCAGTCGGCGGGCAGCTAGCCAGGCGGATCACCGGAATCCGGTGAGTACTTCTCACCTGCCCGGCGGCGAACCTCAGGGGGTGGAGGTGGCGTCACGAGTGAGCAGGTGACCCTTGTGGTCGGGGCGGGCCGGAGCACGCCCCGGCTGCCGCGATCGTGCCCCTCGACGTTCCAAGACTGACCGGAGGCTGTACGTCCATGAAGGTGACGCTTACCGGCGCAACCGGGTTCGTCGGATCCCACGTGCTGACCGCGCTGCATGAGCACGGCCACGAGGTGACCGCGCTGGTCCGCCACGACGCCCAGGCGGACCTCGTCGCGGCCCGCGGCGCCACCCCGAGCGTGGTCGACCTCTACGATCGACCGGCGGTCGCCGGCCTGCTGCGCAACGCGGACGCCGCCATCCACACCGCCAGCCCCGGCGACGCCACCAGCGCAGACCTTGACTCCGCGGTCGTCGATGCGGTCATCGAGGCGTTCGCCGGCACCGCCAAGCCGTACATCCACACCAGCGGTGCGTGGATCTACGGGTCCAACTCCGCCATCAGCGACGAGTCTCCGTTCGATTCGCCCGCGCTGGTGTCGTGGAAGGAGCCGATCCAACGGCGAGTGCTCGACGCGAGCGACATGCGCGGAGTCGTGGTCGTCGCCAGCCTCGCCTACGGTGACGGAGGCGGCGGGGTGCCCGGGCTGCTTCTCGGTTCGCCCCGGGACGACGCCGGAAACCTGATCATGCTCGGGACCGGACAGCAGCACTGGTCGACAGTGCACGTGGCGGACCTGGCCGATGCCTTCCGGCGCGCCCTGGAGGATGACTCCGCCCGTGGCTATTACGTCATCGGCGACGGATCGAACCCGACCGTCGCCGAACTCACGGCGGCGGCCGCGGTCGCCGTCGGCGCTCCCGGAGCGGTTCCCGGTTCGGAGGCCGAGGCTCGGGCCCGCCTCGGCGACTACTTCGCCGAGGTGCTGCTGCTCGATCAGAGCTCCGTCGCGGCCAGGGCTCGCGATGCACTCGGTTGGCGCCCGTCGCGCCCGTCGCTCGTCGACGAATTCCGCCACGGCAGTTACCGCACCTGACGGGCGGTCGGCCGCCTGCTGCCGCTGATCTGGCGATCGACGGCTGATCTCGGCTGACCGGTGCCATTCCCGGAGAAGGTGGCATGGCCTGCGGCGATGCCAGTCGGGTCGGCGTGACTCTTGGCGCCGAGTCACCAACAGTTAGAACCTCTCCAATTCGCGCGCTTTCTCGTACCCGCCTCGCCACGGCCCTGTCGGTTGCCACACCGTGCATCTAGCCGAACCCCGACGAGGGAAATCGTCGGATGCTTTTCTGTTATTCCGGAGAGCCTCATGGAGTCGCCGGCCCGGGCTGGATCTCATGGCTTGACATCTGCCCTATTGGCGCTAAGTCTTGGTATTCACATGAAAAGGGCGCCCGGCGGCGGGGCGCCGCCCCTACATCGGCGTCGGTGCCGGTGGAAGCGGAAGGAATGCGCCGTGTCGTACGCCTTCGGTGGGCCCGGTCCCGTGCGGGCTGGTCGGCCGCCGCCCGGTCATCGTCCTCGTCGCCGGCCGGAGCGCGCCCGGCGCGGTGCGTGCCGGCGCAGCGGCCACGGGCTGCTCGACCTACGCCGCGAACCAGCGCGGTAGCGCGGCGCCAGCTGATTCCGCGGCACCGGGCCCAGTGGCGTCAACTCCACTCCGGTGTCCGGTACGGAAACGCCGACAACGTCGCCCGAACTCGACTACAGCGACCGCGACCGGGGCCGGCCTGGCCATGCTGCGTGACTCGTCGGCATGGACCGGGTCCGGACGGCAGGCCACCCCTGAGCGGCCCCACCCGTCATCGTCAAGGAGCACCCGATGCATCCCCTCAGCGACAGCCCCGAGCGGGCTCCTCGCCGTCCCGACCGCCGGCGCCGGCGGTGGTTGCCGGCCGCCCTCGCGGCCCTGACCGTCCTCGGCGGCGGCATCACCATCGCGGTGAACGCGCCCGCGGCCTCGGCCGCCACCGTCGACACCAGCGCCTCGTACGTGCTGGTCAACCGCAACAGCGGCAAGGCCCTCGACGTCTACAACCTCGCCACCAACGACGGTGCCCGCATCACCCAGTGGACCCGCAACGACGGCAGCAACCAGCAGTGGCAGTTCGTCGACTCCGGCGGCGGCTACTACCGGCTCGAGGTCCAGGCTAGTCCGGCAAGGTCCTCGACGTCTCCAACTGGTCCACCGCCAACGGCGCGGCGATCAGCAGTGGACCGACGCCAACGGCACCAACCAGCAGTTCCGCCTCGCCGACTCCGACAGCGGCTACGTCCGGCTGATCAACCGGAACAGCGGCAAGGCCGTCGAGGTCCAGGGCGCCGCCACCACCGACGGCGGCAACATCGTCCAGTACACCGACTGGGGCGGCGCCAACCAGCAATGGCAACTCGTCCGCGTCGGCGCTACCACGCCGCCGGGCACGTGCACGCTGCCGTCGACCTACCGCTGGACGTCGACGGGCCCGCTGGCGACCCCGAAGTCGGGGTGGGTCTCGCTCAAGGACTTCACCCACGCCCCCTACAACGGCCGGCACCTCGTCTACGCGCACGACGCACGACACCGGGACGACCTGGGGCTCGATGAACTTCAGCCTGTTCACCAACTGGTCCGACATGGCCTCGGCCAGCCAGAACACGATGTCCTCCGCCACCGTCGCGCCCACGCTGTTCTACTTCGCCCCGAGGAACATCTGGGTGCTCGCCTACCAGTGGGGCGCGACCGCCTTCTCCTACCGGACCTCGAGCGACCCCACCAACCCGAACGGCTGGTCGGCGCCGCAGACGCTGTTCTCCGGAACCATCACCGGCTCCGGCACCGGGCCCATCGACCAGACCCTCATCGGTGACGGCACGAACATGTACCTGTTCTTCGCCGGCGACAACGGCAAGATCTACCGGGCCAGCATGCCCATCGGCAACTTCCCGGGCAACTTCGGCATCGACCTCGACCGATGATCATGAGCGACACGACGAACAACCTGTTCGAGGCCGTCCAGGTCTACAAGGTCCAGGGCCAGAACCAGTACCTCATGATCGTCGAGGCGATCGGCGCGAACGGCCGCTACTTCCGCTCGTTCACGGCCACCAGCCTGGGCGGCTCCTGGACACCGCAGGCCGCCACCGAGAGCAACCCCTTCGCCGGCAAGGCCAACAGCGGCGCCACCTGGACCAACGACATCAGCCACGGCGAACTGATCCGCACCAACGCCGACCAGACCATGACCATCGACCCCTGCAACCTGCAACTGCTCTACCAGGGACGCTCCCCCAGCTCCGGCGGCGACTACGGCCTCCTGCCCTACCGGCCGGGTCTGCTGACACTGCAGCGCTGACGACGACGCAGGCCCGACTCACGTCACGGCTGCCAATCAGGATCGGGTGAAGCTGGCGGCGGGCTCGGTGCGAACCGAGCCCGCCAACCACCCATCAACCCGAGCAGTCCGACCCGCCGCAGGCCAGCGGCGGGACGGAGCTTGGCCGGGTCTCAGCGGGCGTACCGGTCGAGTTGCTCGGCGGTGATGAGCCGGGCGGAGTCGGCGCGCTGCGCGCAGGTGTAGCGGGCGGCGACCTGGCCGCGCCGGGCCGACTCCGCGACGTCCAGCCCGTCCAGTACGAAGCTGGTCAGGAAGCCGACGGCCAGGCCGTCCCCGGCGCCGTTGGTGTCCACCACCGGCAGGTCGTCGATGTCCACCGCGGGGAACCGCTGCGACAGCCCATCGCAGCGCACCGCGCACCCGGCCGCGCCCATGCCGCAGACCACCACCCGTTCCCGGCCGGGACTGGTGCCGGCGGTCGCGAACGCCTCCAGCAGCGGCTGCGGGTCGGCATGGTTGGCCGCGGAGAAGCACAGCACGTCGGCGGCCTCGACGAAGTCCTTCCGGTACGGGTCGTCGACGGCCTGCACGTCCTGCAGGTCGCACGCCACCCGCACGCCCAGATCCCGGGCCACCGGCAGCAGCGTGCGGGCCCAATTGGGCAGGTGGAAGACGGCCAGCCGGGCGCCAGCCAGCAGCCGGGCACAGACCTGGGCATCCGGCCGCAGCGTCAGGTGCGACTTGCCGTCGTAGAAGTTCTTCCTGCGCCCGTCCCGGTACATCAGATTGACGCTGCGACTCGTCCCGGCCGGGTCGACGAACAGCCCGGTGAGATCGACCCCAGCCGCGGCCAGCTCGGCCCGGACGAACCGGCCCGGATAGTCGTCGCCGACATACCCGATGAATGCGGTGCCGCGGCCCAGCCGGGCGAACCCGCGGCTGGAGTACCCGCCGGCCTGACCGACACAGTCGATATTCTCGGTGAAATTCGCCTCAACGTCGAAGTCGATATCCCGCCCGGGCAGAAACACGCTGGTGTCTATCCCGACATTCCCCACCACGACCACCTCAGCCACGCCAAGAAAGTAGCCGAACGGTCTCCCGCAGCCCACCCTGCGGGCGGTGTCGGGTCGCAGCGGTCGTGGCGTCGTCGGGTCGGCGGGTGTCGGATCCGTGGTCGTCCGTTCGTGGACGGATAGAGGTGGCCGATCATGTGGTCGGACAAGCGTCGGTCGACGGACGAACCAGGGGGCACGATGAGCGACATCAGGGTGTTGGTGGCGGGAGCGAGCATCGCGGGTCCCGCGGTGGCGCACTGGCTGTGCCGGCGGGGTGCCGCGGTGACCGTGGTGGAGCAGGCAGCGGGGCTGCGGCCGGGTGGTCAGGCCGTGGATGCGCGTGGGGTGGCCAAGAAGGTCATCGGGCGGATGGGACTCGACGCGGCCGTCCGCGCGGTCTGCACCGACACCGCCGGCGCGTACACGGTGGACGCGGCCGGCAACGTGCTGGAGACCCACCGCGCCGAGGAGAACGACGGCGACGGGTACATCTCGGAGATCGAGGTCCTGCGCGGGGACTTCTCCCAGGTGCTGTACGACGACACCCGCGACCGTGTCGAGTACATCTTCGGCGATCGGATCGCCGAGCTCAGCCAGGACGCGGACGGGGTCGACGTCACCTTCGCCAGCGGCGACCGGCGGCGCTTCGAGTTGGTGATCGGCGCCGACGGGCTGCACTCCGCGCTGCGGACGATGGTCTTCGGGCCGCGCGAGCAGTTCGTCCGTCACCTCGGACTCGTGCTGGCCTTCTACACCGTGCCCAACGAGTTCGGGCTGGACCGCTGGCTGATCGACTACCAGGAGGCGGGGCGCTGGGCCGGGCTGCGGCCCGTCCGCGACGCCACCCGCGCGATCGCCATGCTGTCGTTCCCGGCACCCGGGTTCGACATCGACCACCGCGACGTCGGGGCCCAGAAGCAGCTGCTGCGCGAGCAGATGGCCGGCTTCGGCTGGGAGACCCGGCGCATCCTCACGCACCTGGACGACACCGGTGACTTCTACCTCGACCAGGTCGCCCAGGTCGTGATGGACCGCTGGTCCAGCGGGCGGGTGGGGCTACTGGGCGATGCGGCGTTCAGCGCGTCGCCGATGTCCGGCGCGGGCACCGGGCTGGCCCTGGTCGGCGCCTACCTGCTGGCCGGGGAGCTCGCCGCCGCCGACTGGGACCCGGTGGCCGGGTTCGCCGGTTACGAGCAGCGGATGCGCTCCTACGTCGAGGACAACCAGGAGATCGGCCGGATGCACGTCCAGATGCTCACCGCCCCCGAGCCGACAGCCGAGCCGAGCCCGGAGCCCGACATGGCCGCCATCACCGCGCTGATCGAACGCGCGGTCGGCGGCCCCGAACTGCCCGACTACGACGGCCTACCGGACTCCGGCCCACCCCGGGGCGCAGCGATCACCGCGCCGACCCGGCCATAGCTCCCGCGAGCGCCAGCCAGGATCGTGCGGCCACTGGCCACCCGCCGAGCGGACGCACGGAGCCGCAAGTCGCGCCGCCGAGCGGGCCGGCGCTGGGCTCAGCCCGCCGCGACGCGCCGGTACCCGCCGCTGACCCAGTCGACGACCAAGCGGCCGTAGTCCTCCGCTGCTTGCTCCCACGCGAAGTGACCGGCGTCGAGCGGATGGATCTCGCTGTTCGGGAGGAGGTCGTCGAGGTACTGGTTGTTCGACCACGGCACGAGGTCATCGTCGCGCCCGGCCACGATCTGGGTGGGCGTGTTGATCGTCGGCAGCAGGTCCCGCAACACTGGGTTCTGCTCGGGGTAATGCCGCACGAACCGGGCCGACTCCGCGAAGCGCCCGAGGTCGTAGGCGCTGACATAGTCCTCGTGGACGTCGGGCTCGCTGTCGCTGGCGGCACCCGGCTCGACCGCGTAGCCGATGTTGGTTCTGGCGTCCAGCCCGCGTACGATGTCCAGACTCGGCGCCTCGATGATCTCCTTGAGCGCGCCGCCCGCTTCGATCGGGAAGCGGACCGCGCCGCCGCCGATGGTCAAACTGGTGACGCGGTCGGGCTCCTTCGCGGCAAGGAAGAGCGCCGCGGCCGTGCCGACGTCCGGGCCGACGACGTGGGGTGCGCCCAGGCCCCACTCGTCGATCAGACGGGCCAGGAACGCTCCCGAGGCGTCCGGGGCAATCAACTCCGGGCGACCATCGGAGTGGCCGAATCCTGGCAGGTCGATGGCGACCACCCGGCCGACCGCGGAAACGCGGCGCCAGATGCGACGGAAGGCCCAGAGGCTTTCGGGCCACGGCGCCAGCAGCAGTACGGTGATGTCCGAGCCCGCCCTGGTATCGGCGAACCTCACTCGCACCCCGTCGCAGACCCGGAAGTAGGTACTGATCGGCGAACTCGCTTCGGCGCTCATCTGAATAGCCTCCTCTAGTCCGCTGGTCGATTCCTGGCGCCGCACTCAGGCGCGCTCGGCTTCCCGGTGTTGGCGAAGGAGTTCGAACGCGAGCGAACCGCGCGGCGCGGCCGCTTCGGAACGGGTCGCATGGGCCACGATGGCGTCCGCGATGGAGCGGTCTCCGGCGGGTCTGGGATAGGCGATGAGTACCTCCTGTCGCGGGCGGTCCGGTATGGCGTCGGTGATTCGGCCCGCATCTATGAAGACCCCCTTGTGCGTGAGGGAGGTGAGCAGACCGCGCCGGTGAGCGATGCCGACAGACGAGTGCAGTGCGATCGCTTCCCAAACTCGGTCGATGTCGCGTTCGGCGACGCTGTGCCGCCGAAGGACGGCAGCAGCCAGATCGGCGCCCTCGACCTCGAAACGGGCCTCGCCGGTCGCCTGCTCACCGAGTCCAAGATCGTGCAGCACGGTGGCGGCGAAGAGCAGGTCCTCGTCATAGTCGGCGTCATTCAGACAACCCTCATGGTCGGCCAGCAAGCGGGCGAACAGGAAGCTGCGGACGCTGTGATCGAGGATCGACCGGCTGACCGAGGAGCGGGCGATTGCCAGGCTCGCATCGGCAAGCGCCCCCGTGGGGAGGACGAGGATGTGGTTCATGTGGCTCGAGCGTAGGGAGATCGCGGTCCGGCAAACAGTGGCCCGAGAGCCATCTACCGCTACGATCGGGCCATGCTCTCCGAGCGCCCCCATCGCGTCGCCGTGCTTGCACTACCGGCCGTGCTCCCGCTGGAACTCGGGACCGCGACGCAGATCTTCGGTCGCGACCCGCATTACCGGCTGGCCGTATGCGCTGAAGGTCGGACTGCGTCGCTCCCTGAATCTGGGTTGACTATCAACACCCCCGCCGGGCTTGAGGGGCTCAAGCGCGCGGATTCTGTGATCATCCCGGGCTACGAGGGTGTCGACGCCACCGTTTCGACGGCGGTCCTCGACGCCATACGTGCGGCACACGCCCGGGGCGCCCGACTGGTATCGATCTGCACCGCCGCTTTTGCCCTCGCCGCGGCTGGTGTCCTCGACGGCCGTCCCGCCACCACCCACTGGCGGCGGACCGCTGAGCTCCAACACCGCTACCCCAAGATCCGCGTGTTGCCCAACCGCCTCTTCGTCGACGACGGCGACATCCTCACGGCGGCTGGCGTAACCGCCGGTATCGACTTGTGCCTCCATCTCATCCGGCGCGACTTCGGCTCCGCGGCTGCCAACACGCGGGCCCGCGCCCTCGTGGCTCCGCCACAGCGTCAGGGATCGCAAGCGCAGTTCATCGAGCGGCTCATGCCAGACGCGAGCGGCGACCAACTCGGCCCGCTGCGCGACTGGATGCTCGAAAACATCGCATTTCCACTCGACCTCGGCACGCTCGCGACGCGGGCACATATGTCTCGACGAACATTGAGCCGTCGATTTCGTGAAGAGACCGGCGTGTCTCCGATGGCATGGCTCGCTGACGCACGCATCGATCGGGCGCGCGAGATATTGGAGACGACCACCGAGTCGGTCGAGAACATCGGCCGCCTCACCGGACTCGGCGCGCCGGCCTCGGTGCGAGCGGCCTTTCACCGGCGGATCGGCATCTCGCCAAAGGAATACCGTGCAGTCTGGCGGGGATCGTCGCCGTCGACGCAGGCGGCTCCCGAACCGTGAGATGGCACCCTTCAGCCGTTGCGTGGTAGTCAGGTGAGGCTCAGCGCCCGCCCGGACAGAATGCCGACTGAGCCGGGGTGGTCAGTCCGGGGCGGTGGGTGCGGGCGGGGCGGGGTTGGTCGCGGCGGCGCGCAGGATGTCTTTGCGGATCTTTCCGGTGGAGGTGCGGGGCAGGTCGGTGAACTCGATGCGGCGGGGGACCTTGAAGCCGGCCAGGTGCTGGCGGGCGTGGCTGATCAGGTCGAGGCGGTCGAGGGGCTGGCCGGGGCGGACGGTGACGAACGCGACGGGGATCTCGCCCCAGCGGTCGTCCGGCACGCCGACGACCGCGGACTCGAGCACCGCGGGGTGGCTGTCCAGTACCTGCTCCACCTCGACCGAGGCGATGTTCTCGCCGCCGGAGATGATGATGTCCTTGCGCCGGTCGCGGATCTCGACGTAGCCGTCGGGATGCCGGACGGCGAGGTCGCCGGTGAGGAAGCAGCCGGATCTGGTGGCCGCCGCGGTCGCGGCCTCGTCCCGGTAGTAGCCGAGCATCACGTCGTTGCCGGCCGCGGCCAGCTCGCCGAGCGTCTCGCCGTCGGCCGGGACGTCCCGGCCGTGCTCGTCGAGCACCCGCAGCGGCCGGGCGACGAGGTTGCCGACGCCCTGCCGGGCCCGCAGCCGGTAGCGGCCGGCCGGCTCCCGTGCGTCCCACTCCGGCTGCCACTCGTTGACCGCGATCGGCCCGAACGTCTCGGTCAGCCCGTACAGGTGGGTCACCGCCATGCCGAGGCGGTCCAGCCGGGCGAGCAGCGCCGGCGACGGCGGGGCTCCGCCGGTGTCCACGTGCACCGCCGGCTGGAGCACGCCGGCGGCTGGATCCTCGGCGATCATCGACAGCACGGTCGGGGCGGCGCTGAGGTGGGTGATGCGCTCGGCCCGCAGCAGCCGCCAGATCTCGCCGGTGTCCACTGTGGACAAGCAGATGTGGGTGCCGCCGGCCGCGGTCACCGCCCAGGTGAAGCACCAGCCCGAGCAGTGGAACATCGGCAGCGTCCACAGGTAGCGGCTTCCGGGCCCGAGCCGCGCGTGGTAGGCCATCGCGACCGCCTGCAGGTACGCGCCCCGGTGGTGGTACATCACGCCCTTGGGCCGGCCGGTCGTCCCGCTGGTGTAGTTGATCGCGAGCAGGCCGCGCTCGTCGACCGCGGCGCGGTCCCGGTGGTCGGCCGGGCCGGCGACCCACCGGTCGTAGTCGCCGGCCGGCCCGGCGACCACGCAGCCGATGCCCGCGTCGGCCGCCAGGTCGGTGGCGACCGCGGCGAAGCCCGCCGTGGCGACGAGCAGGGACGCGCCGGAGTGGGCCAGGATGTGGGCCATCTCGGCCGGCGCCAGCCGGATGTTGAGCGCCACCAGGACGGCGCCGCGCAGCGGTACGGCCTGGTGCAGCTCCAGCATCGTCGAGCTGTTCGCGCACAGCGCGGCCACCCGGTCGCCGGCGCCGACGCCGGCCCGGGCCAGCGCACTGACCAGCCGGTCGACCCGCTCGGCGAAGTCGGCGTAGCTGAGCCGCCGCACTCCGTCCACGATCGCCGTCCGGTCGGCGAAGGCCGCCGCGGACCGGTCCAGGAACGACGCGGGCGTGAGCGGGGCGAAGGTGAACTCGGCCACCGGCCGGCTCAGACCCCGACCCGGCGGCGCAGCTCGAAGCCGGCCAGGTCGGAGTCCAGCGCCGCCTGCATGTGCTTCATGTACGCACCCATGCCGCCCATGAAGAACATCACCGTCACCGGCTTGCCGTCGATGTTCGAGCCGTTGATCCAGGAGTTGACCCGCGGGAACAGCGTGCCGCCGGCGATCTCGTCGCACACCCGCATCCACTCGGCCTGGGCGGCCGCGGTCGGCTCGACCGCCTCCACGCCGCGCTCGCCCATCATCGCGATCACGCCGGCGATCCAGTCCACCTGCGCCTCGTGCGCCGGCGGCTGGTTGGTGAACGGCCCCATCGGCCCGAAGATCATGAACATGTTCGGGAAGCCCGCGGTCATCATGCCCAGGTGTGCCAGCGGCCGGTCCGCCCACGCGTCGGCCAGCCGGACGCCGCCGCGGCCGATCTGCTCGATCTTCAGCTGGTTGCCGGAGACCGCGTCGAACCCGGTGGCCAGGATGATCACGTCGAGCTCGTACTCCCGCCCGTCGCGGGTGCGCAGCCCGGTCGGGGTGATCTCGGCGATCGGGTCGGCCCGCACGTCGACCAGCGCGACGTTCTTCCGGTTGTACGTCTCGTAGTAGTAGTCCGCGCAGAGCGGGCGCCGGGCGTAGAGCTCCGTGGGGGTGAGCGCGCGGGCCGTCTGCGGGTCGGCCACGATCTCGGCGATCTTGGCCTTGATCACGTCGGTGGCCGCGGTGTTGGCGACCAGGCTGACCCCGACGTCGTTGAACGCCTGGAACATGTAGTGGAAGCCACCGCCGGACTCGTACTGCCTGCGGAACGTGGCCTCCCGCTCGGCCGCGGGCACGTCCTCGGCCGCCACCTGGCTCTCGGTGAAGCCGAACGCGGTCACCGACGCCAGCACGCCGCGCCAGTAGTCGGCGTAGTTGTCCTTGATCCACTGCAGGTACCCGGTGTCGATCGGCCGGTGCTTGGACGGCACCACGTACTGCGCGGTGCGCTGGAAGACAGTGAGGTGGCCGACGACCGGGGCGATGTCGCCGATGACCTGGATGCCACTGGAGCCGGTGCCGATCACGCCCACCCGCTTGCCGGCCAGGTCGACGCCCGCGTGCGGCCACCGGGCGGTGTGGTGGATCTCGCCGCGGAACGACGCCTGCCCCGGGAACTCCGGGATCTTCGTCGCCGACAGCAGCCCGACCCCCTCGATCAGGAACCGGGCCCGGAACGCCTGCCCGCGGTCGGTCCGCACCGTCCACCGGGCCGCCTCGTCGTCCCAGGCGACGCTGCGCACCTGGGTGTCGAACTGGATGCTGCGGCGCAGGTCGTGCCGGTCGGCGACGTGGTTGAGGTAGGCCAGGATCTCGGCCTGCCGCGGGTAGCGCTCGGACCAGGCCCAGCTGTCGAACAGCTCCCGGTCGAACGAGTAGCAGTACGCGGTGACCTCGGTGTCGGAGCGGGCGCCCGGGTAGCGGTTCCACCACCAGGTGCCGCCGACGCCGCCGGCGTTCTCGAACGACTGCACCCGCAGCCCCAGCTCGTCGCGGAGCTTGTACAGCGCGTACAGCCCGGCGAAGCCGGAGCCGATCACCACCGCGTCGACCTCGGTGGGCTCGGGCCCGGTGCGGCCGGCCGCGGTGAGCCCGGTGCTGTCGGTCGTCGGAGCCTCGGTCATCTCTGCGTCTCCCGTCCGGTTACGGCGTCCGGGTCATCGTGGGAGCGGCGCGGCCGGGCCGAGTGTCCTAAATCCGGACGCGGGCGGGACGGTCAGCCGCTCCACCCGGCCGATCGCGGCGGTGACGGCCGCGGCGTCGACCGGGACCGGGAGGTTGCGGATGTGCGGGGCGGCCAGCGCCAGCCGGGCGATCCCGGCCAGCTCCGCGCCGGTGGGGTCGGGCAGGCCGAGCTCCGCCAGGGTGACCGGCAGGCCGGTGTCGCGCAGGAACCCCGCCACCTCCGCCAGTTCGGGCCGGCCCTCGGCGGCGAGTTGGACGAGCGTGCCCCAGGCGACCTGGCAGCCGTGCGGGGCGGTGCCGGCGCCGCGGGCATCCATCAGGCCGCGGGTGAGCGAGTGCGCCAGCGACAGGCCGCCGTTCTCGAAGCCCAGCCCGCTCATCAGCACGGTCGCCTCGATCACCGCCTCCAGCTCGGCGCTGACCTCGCCGCGGCCGGCCGCGGCCAGCGCGGCCACCGCGTGCGCGCGCAGTGTCCGGTAGCAGGCGTCGGCGATCGCCAGCCCGGTCAGCAGCGGGCGGCCGCCGACCGGGGTGCCGCCGGTGCCGTCCCGGCAGCCCTCGGCTTCGAACTTCTTCGCCACCGCGTCGCCGATCCCGGACCGCAGCAGCGCGACCGGCGCGGCGGCGATCACCGCGGTGTCGACGACGACGAGATCCGGGTGCTGCGGCAGCCGGTCGACCGCGACCAGCCGGTGGCTCTCGTCGTACATCGCGATGGCCGCGCTGGCCGGACTGTCGTTCGAGGCGGCCGTCGGCACCGTGACGACCGGCAGACGCAGTGCCAGCGCGACCGCCTTGCCGGCGTCCAGCGATTTGCCGCCGCCGATGCCGACCGCGACGGCGGGGTCACGGCCGCCGAGCGAGCCGACCAGCGCGCCGACCCGGTCGTAGGTCAGCTCGCCGTCGAGCACCCGCAGCTGCGGGCGCAGCCCGGCCAGGCCGAGCGCCCGCCGCAGCCGGTCCCCGAACAGCCGCATGACCGTGGCGTCGGCGACGACGACCGGCACCGGCCCGTACGGTGCGAGCAGCTCGCCGAGCCGGTCCAGCAGACCGGCGCCCTGGACGTACCGCCGCGGTCCGGCGAACACCCGCGTCACGAGGTGGCCGCCGCGGCGCGGGGGCGGTCGCCGGGCGGCACCGTCACGTGCCGTCGACCAGGGCGCGGACGAACCGGGGGAGGTCCAGGCCGTACCTGGCCTCCAGGTACTCCTGGGAGCCGCACTCGAAGAAGCTGTCGGCCAGGCCGATGCGGATCAGCGGGCGCAGCAGCCCGGCGTCGTAGAGCGCCTCGATCACCAGGGTGGCCAGCCCGCCGGAGGTCTTGTGGTTCTCCGCCACCACCAGCCGGTCGTACCGGCCGGCGAAGGCCAGCACGCCGGCGCGGTCGAACGGTTTGATCGTCGGCACGTGCAGGACGCCGGCCTGGACGCCCCGCTCGGCGGCCGCCCGGGCCGCGGCCAGTGCGCGCGCGGTGAGCTGGCCGGTCGCGATGACCCCGACGCCGGAGCCGGCCCGCAGCTCGGCCGCCCGGCCCAGCCGGAACGCGTAGTCCGCGCCCAGCTCGACCGGGACCTCGCCGCGCAGCAGCCGCACGTACACCGTGCCGGGGATGTCGGCGACGGCGCGGACCACCTGCTTGAGCTCGGTCGCGTCGCACGGATCGATCACGGTCAGCCCGGCGATGCCGCGCATCATCGCGAGATCCTCGGTGGCCTGGTGGGTGGCGCCGTAGCCGTTGGTCAGCCCCGGCATGCCAGCGAAGATCTTCACCGCCGCCCCGGAGTGCGCGGCGGCGATCGCCACGAAGTCGTACGCGCGGCGGGTGACGAACGCCGCGTACGTCGTGCAGTAGGCGATCTTGCCGGTCTTGGCCAGGCCGGCCGCGGTCGCGACCAGGCTCTGCTCGGCCATGCCGACGTCGAAGTACCGCCGCGGGTGCGCGTCCCGGAACGGCAGGATGTCGCTGTAGCGGCCCATGTCCGCGGTGAGCGCGACCACCTCCGGGCGCTGCGCGGCCAGCTCGGCCAGCGCGTGCCCGAACGGCGCCCGCTCGGTCCGCTGGCCGGGCAGCTCGACCAGCTCGCCCATCCCCCGGGTACGCCCCGGCCCGCTCGGGCGGGTCACCGGCCGGCCGCCAGCTCGGCCAGGGCGAGCCGCCACTCGGCGGCCGAGATGCGGACGAAGTGCGCCCGCGGGCGGGCCGCCAGGGACGGGACGCCGGCGCCCGGGGTGGTGCGCATGACCACAGCCTTGGGCCGGCCGTCCGGCGCCCGGCACCGGGACAGCGCCGCCGCGAGCGCGGCCGGGTCGTTGCCGTCCACTTCGGACACGTCCCAGCCGAAGGCGGCCCACTTGCCGGCCACCGGCTCGACGGCGACGGTCACCGGGCCGTCGGCCTGGACGCCGTTGCAGTCGACCAGCGCGACCAGGTTGTCGCAGCCGAAGGTGCTGGCGGCCATCGCGGACTCCCAGGTCGAGCCCTCCTCCAGCTCGCCGTCGGACAGCTCGCAGAAGACCCGGGACGGCCGGCCGTCCAGCCGCAGCCCCAGCGCCATGCCGACCGCCTGGCCCAGCCCCTGGCCGAGCGAGCCGCCGACGACCTCGACCCCCGGGGTGGTGTCGAACGTGCTCATCGGCAGCGCCGACCCGTCCAGGCCGTAGCTGGGCAGCTCCGCCGGGTCCAGGTAGCCGGCCTCGGCCAGCACCGCGTACATGGCCAGCGAGTAGTGCCCGGTCGACAGCACGAAGCGGTCCCGGTCCGGCCAGTCCGGCCGGGCCGGGTCGTGCCGCAGCTCGCCGAAGTAGAGGACGGCCAGGCAGTCGGCGATCGCCAGGCCCTGCGCGATGTAGCCCTCGCCCTTGTCCCGGGTCATCTCCAGCATCGACCGGCGAAGGCGATATGCCCGATCCCGCAGGTCAGACACGTCCACCGGCCGGCTGTCGGACACAGACATCCCCACCCGCAGGAGAATCCCCCCAGCCGCAGGCGCATCGGTGTAGCGGTTTGGGACATGACCCAGCCGCGGTCGTTACGGCGATGTGTAATGCAAACCACGCTTGTAATGCGCCGCACAGGACGTCGAACGGAGGCGTCACCGTGAGCCAGCTCCGAGCCGTACAGATCGCCCGTGACCACCTGCTCTCCGAGGGGCGGCTGCCCGAGCACCTGGCCCGCGCGGTCCGGCCGTCCGTGCTGGCGTCCTGGCGCCGGTCGGTGCTCGGTGGTGCCCGGCCGGACGCGGCGCTCGCCTACCGCGGCGAGAGCCACGTCACGACCGCCCTGCGGCTGGCCGCCGAGCCGGTGCTCGGCCAGCTGGCCGAGCGGCTGCGCGGGCTGCAGGCCGGCGTGCTGCTGGCCGACGCGGAGGCCAACGTGGTGCAGCGCTGGGTCGCGGACACCTCCATCCGGCCGCTGCTGGACCGGATCAACTCCGACGCCGGCTTCAACATCGCCGAGGACCTGGTCGGCACGAACGGGGTCGGCTCGGTGATCGAGCACGGCGGCCCGCTGCAGATCTCCGGCCCGGAGCACCTGGCCACCGCGCTGCACCTGTTCACCTGCGTCGGCGTCCCGATCCACCACCCGATCACCCGCCGGCTGGAGGGCGTCATCACGATGTCCTGCCGGGCGAACGCCGCCAACCCGCTGCTCACCCCGCTGATGACCAGCACCGCGCAGGAGATCGAACACCGGATCCTGGACCAGGCCTCGGTGGTCGAGCGGCAGCTGCTGGACGAGTACCTGGTGGCGGTCAGCGCCCGCCGCGGCCCGATCGCGGCGGTCGGCCCGGACATCCTGATGGCCGGGCCGAAGGTGACCGAGCTGCTGGAGGGGATCGACCAGGCGCTGCTGTGGGAGTACGTCCGGGCGGTCGCCACCGGCTCGCGCGGGGACGGCGCGGAGTACGGGCTGTCGCCGGAGCGGTTCCGGATCGCCCGGTGCCAGCCGATCGAGCGGGACGGCACCGTGGTCGGGGCGCTGGTCGAGTTCGAGGTGCCGCGGGACGACCGGCGGGAGCCCCGGCCGGCGCCGGCCACCGGCCGGGCCGCGCTGGCGCTGCCCGGCAAGAGCGCCGCGCTGACGCAGACGGTGTCGCTGGCCACCCGGCTCGGTGCCAAGCAGGTGCCGATCCTGATCGAGGGCGAGCCCGGGGTCGGCAAGCTGTCGCTGGCCCGCGCGGTGCTGGCCAGCGCCGAGATCGACCCGGTGCGGGTCACCACGATCGACGCGGCCGGAGGCTGGGCCGGCGCCGGCCGGTTCGTCAACGTGCTGCTGCGCGAGATCGAACTGCGGCCGGACGCGGTGGTGCTGCGGCACCTGGAGTCGCTCAGCGCCGACGCCGCCGCGGCCAGCGCGTCCATCCTCGAGGAGGTGATCGGCAGCGACTGGAGCCCGCGGCTGCTCGCCACCCTGACCAGCTCGCCGCAGCAGCCGGTCAGCCCGTACCTGCGCCGGCTGATCGACACGATCGGGGTGGGCCGGGTGGTGCTGCCGCCGCTTCGGAACCGGCGCGAGGACATCGGCCCGGCCGCGGTCGCGCTGCTGGCCAAGCACCGCGGCGACAAGACGGTCGTGCTGTCCGCCGCGGCGCTGCGGTGCCTGGTGCGGGCGCCGTGGCCGGGCAACCTGCGCCAGCTCGATGCCTGCATGCGCAGCCTGGTGTCGACCACGGTCGGCGCCGAGATCCGGCCCGAGCACCTGCCGGTGGAGCTGCAGAGCACCACGCAGAAGCGGCAGCTGACCGCGATGGAGGAGCTGGAGCTGAACGCGATCCTGGAAGCGCTGCGCCGGCACAACGGCAACAAGCAGGCGGCGGCGCTGTCGATCGGGGTCTCCCGCTCGACCCTCTACCGCAAGCTCCAGTCCTACCACCTGGACCCGGACAAGGCGTACTACTGAGCCGTCAGCACCACCGCGTCCACCGCGACGACGCCGTGCCCGGCTGGCAGCAGCATGACCGGGTTCGCGTCGAAACCGGTGACCGATGACCCGCCGGCGACCAGCGCTTCCGAGGCGGCGACGACCGCGGCCACCCATGCGTCCACATCGGACGGTGGCCGGCCGCGGACGCCGGCCAGCAGCGGGGCGAGCCGCAGCCGGCCGATCGCGGCGCGCACCTCGGCCGGGGTGCACGGCGCGAGCAGCACTTCGGTGTCCGGGCTGTACTCGACGTGCACCCCGCCGGCGCCGAGCACGATCACCGGTCCGAACGCGGGGTCCTGGTGCGCGCCGATCAGCACCTCGTGCAGGCCGGCCACCATCGGCGCGACCAGGTAGCCGTCCAGCGCCAGGCCGTGTCGGCCGGCGGCCGCCCCGATCCGCCCGGCCGCCGCCACCGCCGCGGCCGCGTCGGCGCAGCCCAGCTCGACCAGCCCGAGGTCGGACTTGTGGCCGGTCGCCGCCGTGCAGCCCTTCACCACGACCCGATCGGCGGCGAGCCGGGCGAACGCGGTCGCCACCTCCGGCGGCGACCCGACCAGCTCGTGCCGGACGGTCGGGATGCCGAGGCGGGCCAGCTCGGCCAGGCTGTCCGACTCGTTGCGCGGCACCTGACCCGCGGCCCGTCGCCGGCGCCCGGGGCGCGGCAGCCCGGCCGCGACGCGCATCCGGCGGCGGTGGGCGAGGTACTGGCCGAGCGCGCCGACCGCGGTCGCCTCGTCCGGGAACACGGCCAGCCCCGCGGCCCGGAACGGCTCGGCCACCCGGGGCTGCGGCACGGCGAGCACCAGCGGCCGGCCGGCGGCGTAGACGGCCGCGTCGCGGGCGAACCGGGCCACGTCGTAGCCGCGGCCGGCGACCGGGATGCCGAGCAGGCACGCGTCCACGCCCGGGTCGGCGGCCAGCACCGGCAGCACCCGGCCGAAGATGCCGCTGTCGGTGAGCAGCGCCGCGGTCACGTCGACCGGGTTCGTCGCGGTCGCGAAGGCGGGCAGCTGCGCCCGCAGCGCGTCGACGGTCGCCGGCGCCAGCGCCGCCAGCCGCAGCCCGGCCGCCTCGGCCGCGTCGGCGGCGAGCACGCAGACCGCCCCGGAGTTGGACACCACGGCGAGCCGGTCGCCCAGGTCCGGCCAGCCCTGCAGGTATAGCTCGGCGGACCCGACCAGTTCGCTGACGCTGCCGACCGGCCAGATGCCGATCCGCTCCAGGAACGCGTCCAGCACCCGGCGCTCGGTGGCCAGCGCGCCGGTGTGCGACGCGGCCGCGCGCCGGCCCGACTCGCTGCGCCCGCCGATCAGCGCCAGCACCGGCACGCCGTTGCGGCGGGACCGGTCGGCGAGGTCGATCAGGTCCTCGGGGTCGCCGACGTTCTCCAGGTAGAGCAGCAGCAGCCGGACGCCCGGATCGGCCAGCGTCTCGGCGGCCAGCTGGACCGCGGTCACGTCGGCGTCGTTGCCGGTGCCGTGGCAGTAGCGCACGCCGATGCCGCGCCGGCGCAGCATCCCGTACGGCACCGAGCACATCGCGCCGGACTGGCTGACCACCGCGACCGGGCCGTCGGCGGGCGGTTCCTCGGTGAACAGCGTCGAGAACGACAGCGTGGCGCCGGAGTCGAAGCAGGCCAGGCCCTGCGAGTTCGGCCCGACCAGCCGCATGCCGGCGGGCCGGGCCGCGGCGAGCATCTCCGCCTGCTGCCGCCGGCCCTGCGCGGACGGGGTCTCGCCGAAGCCCGCCGACATGACCACGCAGCCGCGCACGCCCATCCCGGCCGCGGCGGTCACCGCATCGACGGCAGCCTGCCCCGGCACCGCGATCAGCGCCACTTCGGGCACCTCGGGCACCTCGGACAGGGACGGCACGGTCGGCCGGCCCTGCACGGCCGGCCGGTGCGGGTTGACCGCGAACACCCGGCCGGCGTAGCCGAACTCGCGCAGGTACCGCAGCGGCCGGCCACCGATCTTCTCCGGGTCGTCGGACGCGCCGACCACCGCGACCGACGCCGGCCGGTGGAAGTAGCCCAGCCCGGTCACGCCGGCCGCCGGAACGCCGGCGCCAGCGGCGCTCCGGCGTCGGGACCGGACGGTCCGAAGTGGACCTGGATCCGGTCGCCCGGGCGCAGCCCCGGCTCGGCGTGGCCGAGCACCAGCACGCCCTCGTCCAGCTCGGCCAGCGCCAGCGCGACCGGCTCGCCGCCGTCCGCGGTCACGTGCAGCCGGGTCGCCGCCACGCACATCCCGGTGCCGGCCGCCGCGGCGCTGCCGTACTCCCGCGACCAGCACGACGGGCACCGCTCGTGCGGCAGGTACCACGACGTGCCGCACCGGGCGCAGGTGTGCACCACGATCCGGGCCACCCCGGAGGTCCAGTCGTTCACCGGCCACCACCCCGCAACACCATGCCGACATGGGCCGACAGCACCCCGCCGTCGGCGTGCACGTAGCCGGTCCGGCACCGCCGCACCTGCGCCGCGCCGCGCTCGCCGCGGATCTGGGTGACCACCTCGGCCAGGTGCGCCATCCCGCCGGCCACCCCGCTGTGCCCGTACGACAGCAGGCCGCCGTGGGTGTTCAGCGGGTACCGGCCGTCCACCTCGAAAGCGCCGGCCCGCGCGTACGAGCCGGCCCGGCCGGGCGGGGCGACGCCGATCTCCTCCAGCAGCATCGCCACGGTGACCGAGAAACTGTCGTAGACGCCGAGTACGTCCACATCGGACAGTCCGATCCGGGCCGCGGTGAGCGCCTGGCCGGCCGCCTGCGCCGCGCCGGTGTCGGCCGGGTCCAGCGCGCACAGGTGCTGGTGCCGGTGCGCCTGCCCGACGCCGGCGATCTCGACGCTGCGCTCCCCCAGCGGGGCCGCCGAGACGACGAACGCGGCGCCGCCGTCCGAGACGGGGCAGCAGTCCAGCAGCCGCAGCGGCTCGGCGACCGGCCGGGACGTCAGCACGTCGGTGACCGTGATCGGCTTGCTGAAGTGCGCGCCGACCTTGTGCTCGGCGTGCTCGCGCAGCTGCACCGGCAGCGGCGCCAGGGCGTCTGCCGGCAGCCCGTACATCCACAGGTAGCGGGAGGCGAGCAGGGCGTAGTACGCCGGCACCGTCCCGCCGAGCGGTACCTCGTACGCCGGGTGCCCGACCTGCGCCAGCACCCGGGTCGACGCCGACCGGGTCTGCCCGGACGCGCGGTCCTCGCCGGCCACCACCAGCACGTGCCGGGCCTCGCCGGTGCCGACCAGCCGCGCCGCGGCCGCCACCATCGCCAGCCCGGTCGCGCCGCCGACGCTCATCCCGAACGCGACCGCCGGCCGCACCCCGAACCGCTCGGCGAACGCGTTGGCCGGCATCAGGTGCGCCGCGGTGGTCGAGTAACCGGCGATCACCGTGTCCAGCTGCTCCACCGGCAGGCCGGCGTCCCGCACCGCCGCCTCGGCGGCCGCGCACTGCCAGTCCACCGAGTCCAACCCCGGCTGCCGCCCGAACGGCGTCAAGCCAACCCCGGTGACGAACCCCGTCACGGTGTCTCCGGTTCGCTTCGGTCGGCACTCACAGGCCACCGACGGATACATATTTGACTTCGAGGTACTCCTCGACTCCGAGGGGGCCACCCTCCCGGCCGGTGCCGGACTCCTTCATCCCGCCGAACGGGGCTTGGACCGCGGAGATCGAGGCGTCGTTCACGCCGACGGTGCCGTATTCCAGCCGCTCCGCCACCCGGATCGCCCGGTTCAGGTCGCTGGTGAAGAAGTAGCCGGCGAGGCCGTAGGGGGTGGCGTTGGCGCGGGCGACCACGTCGTCCTCGTCGGTGAACGTGAACACCGGCGCCACCGGGCCGAACGTCTCCTCCCGGGCCAGCAGCATCGACTCGTCCGCGCCGGTCAGCACGGTCGGCTGGAAGAACTGCGCCGACCCGCCCGGCACCCGGGCCCGCGCGCCCCCGGTGGCCACGCGCGCGCCGCGCCCGACCGCGTCGGCCACGTGCGCCTCGACCTTGACCAACGCGGCCTCCTCGATCAGCGGCCCGACCGCGGTGCCGGGGGCCAGGCCGTTGCCGACCGGCAGCGCCGCGAACTCGGCGACCAGCCGGCGGGTGAACTCCTCGGCCACGTCGGTGTGCACGTAGAACCGGTTCGCCGACACGCAGGTCTGGCCCATGTTGCGCAGCTTCACCGCCATCGCCTCGCGCAGCACCAGGTCCAGGTCGGCGTCCGGGAACACGATGAACGGGGCGTGCCCGCCCAGCTCCAGCGACACCCGCTTCATCGTGTCGGCGGCGCCGCGCATCAGCAGCTTGCCGACCTCCGTGGAGCCGGTGAACGAGATCCCGCGCACCCGCGGGTCGGCCATCAGGACCGCGGTCACCGGCACCGGGTCCAGCGCGGTCGCCACCTGCAGCACCCCCGGCGGCAGCCCGGCGTCGGCGAAGACGTGCGCGATCTGCAGCGCGGACAGCGGGGTCAGCTCGGCCGGCTTGACGATCATCGTGCAGCCGGCGGCGAGCGCGGCGCCGAGCTTCCGCATGATCTGGATCGCCGGGAAGTTCCACGGCGTGATGCAGGCGGTCACGCCGAGCGGCTGCTTGAGCGTGATGATCCGCTTGTGCGCGGTGGTCGCCGGGATCGTCACGCCGCCGACGCGGCGGGCCTCCTCGGCGAACCAGTCGATGAAGCCGATCCCGTACCGCCACTCGCCTACCGACTGCTCCAGCGGCTTGCCCTGCTCGCGGGTCAGCAGCCGGCCCAACTCGTCGATCCGCTCCTCGAACAGCGCGCAGGCCCGACGCATGATCAGCGCCCGGTCCAGCGCCGGCGCCGCACCCCACGGCCGCTGCGCCGCGGCGGCGGCGTCGACCATCCGGCGAACGTCGGCGGCGGAGGCGTCGGCGACCTTGGCGACCACCTCGCCGGTGGCGGGGTCGAGCACGTCGAAGGTGGCGCCGTTCTCGGCGTCGACCCAGGCTCCGTCCACATGCAACTGGGTGGGGAAGGTCATCGGCACTCCTTTCACGGCCCGGCTCACTCACTGCGGGACGACGGCGGCGCGGGCGGTCGACCGGCGCTCGCCGCTGCGCAGCGCCTCGACGATCCGGTCCAGGCCGTACGCCCGGTCGGTGAACGCGTCGAACGGGTACCGGTCGTGCCGGCGCTCCAGGAAGGCGACCGCCCGGTGCAGGTACCACGGGTCGTACCGGAGCACGCCGTGCACGGTCAGGCTCTTGCGGGTCAGGATGCCGGGCGTGATCGGCACCGCCGTCGCCGCGTTGAGGTTGCCCACCGACGCGACCCGGCCGCCGGTGCGGGCCAGCTCGATCGCCTCGGTGAACGCGGCCGGCACTCCGGTCACCTCCAGCACCACGTCGGCGCCGAGGCCGCCGGTCAGCTTGTCCACGGCGCCGCCGCGGTCGGCCGCGGTCGGGTGCTCGCGCATGTCCACCGTCTCCTGCGCGCCGAACCGGCGAGCCAGCTCCAGCCGCTCGCCGATGCCGTCGACGATGACCGGCCGGGCGCCCCGGTCGGCCGCCACCGCCGCCGCGTACAGCCCCAGCCCGCCGGCGCCCTGGATCACCACGGTCTCGCCGGCGGCCAGCCGGACCCGGTCCAGCACGAACAGCACCTGGGCCAGCCCGCAGTTGGCCCCCGCCACCGTCGCGTCGTCCACCGCGTCCGGCACCTTGTAGAAGTACTGGCCGGGCTGCAGGTGGTAGTGGGTGGCGAACGCGGACCGGAAGTGCGGCGCGACCGATGGCGCGGTGGCCCAGGACGCCAGCGCGTTGCGGCACGCGTGCAGCTCGCCGCGCAGGCACTCCGGGCAGCGGTGGCAGGTCAGGTAGTAGACCGCCACGACCCGGTCGCCGACCGCCACCGGCGCCCCGGCGAAGTCGGTGTCCACCCCGGCGCCGAGGGCCAGCACCTCGCCGACGAACTCGTGCCCGAGCCCGGCCCGGCGCAGCGCCGCGCTCTCGTAGTGGAACTGGTGCACGTCCGAGCCGCACACGTTGGCCCGCCGGACGCGCAGCAGCACCGCCCCCGGCCCCGGCTCGGGCACCGGGTAGGACTGCACCTCCAGCTGCTGCGGGCCGGTGAGCGCCGCGATCCGTCCGGTCGGCATGGCATCCCCCCTTGATCGGCTAGCGGGTGAGCAGCCGGCGCAGGCCGCGGAGGCTGTCCGCGGAGCTGAGCAGCGCCAGCAGGGTCAGCGCGCCGGTGAAGATCAGGCTGGCGCCGTCGGTCAGGCCGAGCACGGTGACCAAGCTCTGCGCGATGACCAGGATCAGCGCGCCGGCCGCCGCGCCGACCAGCGAGCCGTGCCCGCCGGACAGCGCCGCTCCGCCGAGCACCGGCGCCGCGATCGCCAGCAACGTGAACGAGTTGCCCGCGTTCGGGTCGCCGATGCCGACCTGCGCGGCGAGCAGAATCCCGGCCAGCGCCGCGAGCACCGAGCAGGCCAGGTAGCAGGCCGCCCGGACCCGCCGCGCCGGGATGCCGAGCCGGCTGGCGAAGACCCCGTTCAGACCGACGGCGCGGACCCGCAGCCCGAAGCCGGTGCGCCGCAGCACCCCGTCGGCCAGCGCGAGCGCGACGACCAGCGCGATCAGCGAGTACGGGACCGGTCCGGTGCGGTAGACGGCGATCCGGGTCAGCTCCGGTGAGATCAGCCCGGCCGCGGTCGGCCGCAGGATCAGCGCGATGCCGGACGCCATGCCCAGCGTGGCGATCGTGGCGATCACCGGGGACAGCCCGATCCACTCGACCAGCACCGCGTTGGCCGCGCCGACCGCGACCCCGCAGACCGCGATCACGGCGACCGCCTTGACCACGACCGCGCCGGTGCCGCCGGACAGCACCCAGTAGGACGCCACCACCACGGTGAGCGTCATCGTCGCCCCGACCGAGACGTCGATGCCGCCGACCAGCAGCACCGAATACTGCGCGGCGGCGACCGCGACCAGCGGCAGCGCCAGCAGCATCACGTTGTAGACGCTCAGCGTCGTCAGGAACGTGTCGTTGCGGGCCTGGGCGTAGCCGCCGAGCAGCACGATCAGCAGCAGCAGCGCCGGCAGCCGGACGGCGTCGGCGGACAGCCCGCGCGACCGCCGGGCCCGCCGCCGGGCCGCCCCGGCCGGCCCCGCCACGGCCACCGGAGCGCCGGCCGGCCCGGCACCGGCGCGCCCCGCTCCGTCCAGCTTGGGCCCGTCCCGACCGCGATCCGGGCCGGCGGGGGCGGGGGCGGGGGCGGTGTGGTCCGAGGCGGCTCCGGCCGGGACGCCGGGCCCGGCGGGGTCGTCGACGACCGCCTCGTCGATCGCCAGCTCGTGCTCGACCGCGAACGCGCCGACGATCGACTCCTCCGAGGCCTGCGCGCCCAGCAGCGAGCCGGTCACCTTGCCGCGGGACATCACCAGGATGCGGTCGCACAGGCCGGCCAGCTCGGAGGCGTCCGAGCTGGCCACCACGACCGAGCTGCCGGCGCCGGCGATCTCCCGCAGGAACCGGTAGATGTCCAGCCGGGACCGGACGTCCACCCCCTGGGTCGGCTCGTCGATCAACACCACCGCCGGACGCATCGCCAGCACCCGGCTCAGCGCGACCTTCTGCTGGTTGCCGCCGGACAGCTGCGCCGGGCCCTGCTTCACGTGCCCGACCCTGATCCGATATCTGTCCACTGTGGACCGAACGAAGCCGGCCTCGCGCCGGGTGCGCATCAGCCCGTGGTCGGACAGCTCCGGCAGCACGCCCATGCCGAGGTTGTCGCCGACGGTCAGCCCGGCGAACAGCGACTCCTCGCGCCGGTCCGAGCTGAGGTAGACGACGCCGGCCCGGACCGCGTCGGCGTAGCTGCCGATCCGCCGCCCGCCGACCTGCACCACCCCGCCGCCGGTGTCCGCGCCGCACCGGGCCAGCCCGCGCAGCAGCGGCACCTGCCCGTTCCCGGCCGCGCCGGCGATCCCCACGATCTCGCCGCCGCGCAGGTCCAGGTCGGCCGGGCCGAACCGGGCGCCGCCCAGCCCGCGCGCGGACAGCACCACCGGCGCGGCCACCGCCGCCGGCCGGTCCGGGAACTCCAGGTCCACCCGGGTGCCGGCCATCAGCTCGACCAGCCGCCGCGGGGTCACCTCGCCGATCGCGTACACGCCCTGGTACCGGCCGTCGCGCAGCACCGTGACCGCGTCCGCGACGCGCATCACCTCGGACAGCCGGTGGGTCACGAACAGCACGGCCACCCCGGCCGCCGCGGCCTGCCGCAGCAGCCCGAGCACCACGTCGACGCCGGTGGGGTCCAGCGCCGAGGTCGCCTCGTCCAGGATCAGCACCCGGGGGCGGCTGGCGACCGCGCGGATGATCTCGACCAGCTGCCGGTCTCCGGGTGGGAGCTGCCCGGCCGGCAGGTCCGGGTCGGCGTCGAAGCCGTACCCGCGCAGCAGTTCGGCCGCCCACGGCCCGGCCCGGCGGTAGCCGGGGCGCAGCCGCGCCGGCATGCCGAGGTAGAGGTTCATCGCCACCGACAGCTCCCCGATCAGCGAACCGTCCTGGAAGACCGTGACCGCGCCGAGGCGCTGCGCCCGCCGCGGGCTGGCCCGCCCGACGTCCACCCCGCCGATCCGGACCGTGCCGCCGTCCCGGGCGACGGTGCCGGCGACGACACCGACCAGGGTGGACTTCCCGGAGCCGTTCTCGCCGACCAGCGCGTGGATCTCACCGGCGGCCAGGGTCAGCCCGACACCGTCCAGCGCCTGGACCGCGGCGTACCGCTTCGCCAGCCCGGCCGCTTCGAGCACGCAGGCCGTGCTGGACGCCGTGCCGGCGGCCGGCGACGCCGGGCTGAAGGTGGTCTCGGACACCGGGCCGCCTTTCGGTCACGGGCAGGGTTGGACGGGGCCGCGGCCGGCTACTGGAGCATCCGGTCGATCAGCGAGTCCGGCACCAGCACGCTCGGGCCGGGGTAGTCGTCCGGCCGCGCCGAGTCGTAGATGCCCTTGGTCGCCTTGACGAACGGCTGCGGCACAACCAGCTCGTTCGGCACGGTCTTGCCGTCGAGCAGGTCCATCACCGCGGTCACCGACACCCGGGCCTGCCAGTTCAGCCCGTTGGTGAAGTAGAGCTCGAACGCCTTCGGCGTGCCCTGCCGGGTCTCCCAGTCTTTGAACAATCCATTGTTCGAGGTCCAGGTGACCAGCGCGGGGGTGACCTTGCCGGCCTTCTCGTACGCCTGGACGATCTGCGGCATCGGGTCGGCGTAATCGTAGAAGATCCCGGTGTACGTCTTGCCGGAGCTGACCAGCGCGGAGGCCGCCTGGAAGGTGCCGGCCGGCGTCCACGAGGTGTCCAGCTTGGTGCCGACGGTGAGCTTGCCGGCCAACTGGTCGGTGAAGCACTTGTTCCAGGACTGGCCCTGCGGGTTGCCCGGGGTGCCGTTGAAGATGGCCACGTCGCCGGTCAGCTTCAGGTCGTCGGTGGCCACCGTCGCCATGTCCTTGCCGGCGGCGCAGGTGTCGCCGTGCACCTGCGTCTGCACCGCGGTCTGCGGCGCGCCCGGCACCGGCCCCACGTACGAGGAGATCTTCGCGCCCTGCGCGGCCGCGGCCTGGAACGCCGGTACCGCCGCCGCGCCGAAGTCGTCGTAGGTGACGATCGCCTTGGCGCCCTGCGCGGCGAGGCTGCGGATGTTGGACTGCATCGCGGCCAGGTCGCCCTGCGCGTCGGTAGAGATGATCTTGCCGACCTGCGGGTAGGTCAGCGCCTGCAGGATGATCTCCATCTTGGAGAACTTCCGCCACTGGTTCTGCCCGAACCCGTCGGCGATGCCGAGCGTGACGTTGCCGCCGCCGGGGATCGTGCACGACGCGCCGTTCCAGCACTCGTAGGCCTTGTCGAGCTTGTCCGTCGACAGCGTGAGGGTGGCGCGGCGGAACGTCTCCTGCACCGTCGCCGGCAGCGAGCCGAGCGAGATGTCGGCCAGGAACGCCTTGTCCACCGTCTTCTGCACGTCGGCATCGCTGACGTCGACCGTCGCCGACGCCCCCGCGCTGGGGCCGCTGCCGCCGCTGCTGGGCGGCTGCGAAGACCCGCAGGCGGCGAGCGCGCAAGCGGTGGCGACACAGGCGGCGGCCAGGGCGACCGTGGGTTTCCTCATACGACCTACTCCTGACTCGTGGCGACGCCGGACTCGGCGGTTGCGGCGGGGCTCCGCAGCGACAGCCACCGGACGTTCTTCGTGTACGCGACGAGCGCCAGCCCGACGCCGAGGACGAGGCCCTGCACGGTGAGGCTCACCCCGGACGAGTAGCCCTCGATCCGGAAGACCTGGTTGAGCAGCACGATGAACAGCGCGCCGAGCACGGTCGCGGCGACCCTGACCCGGCCGCCGGCGATCGCCGCGCCGCCCAGCACCACGGCCACCACCGAGGTCAGCAGGTAGGGGCTGCCCAGGGTGAGGTCCGGCGTGGTGATCTGG
The DNA here is from genome assembly GCA_963714145.1 of uncultured Actinomycetota bacterium. Taxonomy (GTDB): domain Bacteria; phylum Actinomycetota; class Actinomycetes; order Mycobacteriales; family CADCTP01; genus JBBWZH01. The sequence goes on from OY970235.1 coordinate 4,817,073, forward strand.
CCGGCCAGCAGCACCGCGCCGAGGCCGACCAGCACGGTCGCGATCACCCAGGCGGTGATGCGCTGCCGGGTGGCCGCCAGCCCGCTGTGGTGGGCCGCGGACCGGGCCACGCTGGCGGCGGCCAGGCGCCGCCCGCTGGTGTGGTACCTGAGCCAGAGCGCGACCGCGACCGCCACGGCCACCGCGATCAGCAGGATCACCGAGACGTTGCCGACGCTGCGCCGGGCGAACACGGACAGCGTGTCCGGCACCCGGGTCACGGCCAGCGCCTGGCCCCGGTACATCCGGGTGGCGCCGGCGATGAGCTGCCCGGTGGCCAGCGTGACCACCAGCGCGTTGAGCCGCAGCAACTCCACCAGGACGCCGTTGAGCAGGCCGATGAGCAGGCAGGCCAGCAGGCACAGCGCCAGCGCCCGCCACAGGTCCGCGTTCCGGCCGGCCGCGTCCTTCAGGATCACGACGCCGACCAGGGTCACCGTGGACGGGATGCTCAGGTCGATGCCGCCGGTGCCGATGACGAACGCCTGGCCCAGCGCGACCAGCACCATCACGCCGATCACCGGGGTCAGCGTGGTCAGGCTGCCGCGGCCGAACAGGTCGATGCCCAGCGGCAGCAGCGCGACCAGTACCAGCGCCACGTTCGCGCCGAGGATGCCGCGGCCGGGCAGGTTGAAGGGCCGGCGGGCGAACGCCGGGGACATCGCGTGCGGTGCGCCGCTCATCGCCACCCCCTCCGGTGGTCTCGCCGGAAAGCTAGGAACGGGAAGCCCGCCGGCGCCGTCCCGGATTGGGACACCCCGCGGACGGCCCGGCGCCCCGGCCCGCCGGCCGGCTCACTCGTAACAGGCGGGCGCGTGCTTGTAGGCGGCCCAGTCATCCGGGTCGTGGCTGATCCAGACGGTGGCCTCCTCGCTGTCGCGCAGCCGCTTGATCCGCCGCAGCGTGCGCAGCGCGGACTTCGTGTCGGCGTCGATCGGGAAGTGCCACTCCCGCTCCAGCGCCGCCCGCAGGTGCACCGCGTCGCCGGTGAGCAGGAACGTCCGCGACGCCAGCCGCACCTTCAGGCTGAGCTGCCCGGGGGTGTGCCCGGGCGTGAAGAGGGCGACCAGCGAGCCGTCGCCGAACAGGTCGACGTCGCAGCCCGGGATCTCCCGCCAGTCGAAGCCGCGGGTCCGCCGCAGCTGGTCGGGCATGTAGCAGAAAGCACCGATGGGGTCGGGAAAGTGGGCGAACGCCAGCTCGCCCTGGCCGACGTAGAACGTGGCGTGCGGGAACAGGTGGTGCCCGCCGAAGTGGTCGAAGTGCAGGTGCGAGGACACGATGTGGGTGACGTCGGTGAGCTTGAAGCCGAGCGCCTGCACCTGCCGGTCGATCCGGTGCTCGGCGGTGCCGGTGATGCCCAGCCCGTCGGCCAGCTCCTGCCCGTAGACGCCGGCTGGGTCCTCGATGGCCTCCGGCGCGATACCGGTGTCGAACAGCAGCAGCCCCTTGGCGTGCTCGATCAGGAACGACGGCATCGGGATCGTCAGCATCCCGCCCAGGCCGTACATCAGCGTGCTGGCGTCGACCGTCAGCGTCGGGCAGTCCAGCGCCCACATCCGCCGCGCGAATCCCAGTGACATCGGCCCGTCCTCTCCAGCAGCGACCGCTCGGCGCAGCGTGCGGGCCGGGCTCCGGCGGCGGCCGTGTCACTTTGCGACAGTCCGGATAGGACGGTCCGGTGTCCCAATCTCGGACAGCCGGGGCGGCCCCGGGCGGGCCAACTTGTCGCCATGGACGTCGGCGTCTACACCTTCGCCACCGACCGCGACATCGACCCCGGCGAGTTCGCCCGGGCCGTCGAGGACCGGGGCTTCGCCGCGCTGATGTTGACCGAGCACTCGCACATCCCCGCCGGCCGGGACACCCCGTACCCGGCCGCGTACGGCGGTGGTGTGCTGCCGGACTTCTACCGGCGCACGTACGACCCGTTCGTCGGGCTGAGCTTCGCCGCGGCGGCCACCACCCGGCTGCGGATCGGCACCGGCATCTGCCTGGTGGCGCTGCGGGACCCGGTGCACACGGCCAAGGAGGTCGCCTCGCTGGACCGGCTGTCCGGCGGCCGGTTCGTCTTCGGTGTCGGGTTCGGCTGGAACGCCGACGAGTTCCGCACCCACGGTGTCCACTTCGGACAGCGGCACGCGATCGTGGCGGAGAAGGTCGCGCTGATGAAACAGCTGTGGACCGAGGACGTCGCCTCGTACGCCGGCGACCACGTCAACCTGCAGCCGAGCTGGGCCTGGCCGAAGCCGGTGACGCGGCCGCACCCGCCGGTCCACCTCGGCGGCAACGGCCCGGTGACCATGCGGCACGCAGCCGCCTGGGCCGACTGCTGGTACCCGACGCCGCCGCTGGCGGACCCGACGCTGGCCCGGTCGATCCCGCGGTTCCGCGAGCTCGTCGCGGCGGCCGGCCGCGACCCCGACACGGTGCCGGTCGGGGTCGCACCGGCCACTGTGGACGCGCACCTGCTGGCGGCGTACGCGGCCAACGGCGTCGCGCACTGCAACGTCGCCGTCCTCGCGCCCAGCCGGGACGAGCTGCTCACCGCCCTCGACACCCTGGCCGCCGTGCGCGACGAGACCCTTGGCCGGCCGTAGCGGTACGGCTACCGCCGCCGGGCCGCGGCTCCAACACCCGCCACCCAGGTAGAGGTTCCGTCGGCGGCTGCGTAACCGATACGTGCTGGCCTCACCCGCGCCGCTTGATCCTGACGATGTTCCGGACGATGGCGACTGAGCCCGCCCCCAAGATCACGGCGACGACGGCGTACCCCCACGGCACGATGTAGTCCGGCCCGCGGCCCGCGTCGGCGACGTTGTCGGCCGGCTTGGCGGGGTCGTACACCACGCTCGTCCGGTCGCCCACCTGCGGCACCGGCCGCCAGTAGATGTTGTCGACCTCGGCCGTGACCTGGCGGCCGTCGCGCGTCGTGAACTCGGCGACGACGTAGTCGCGCCCCCGGCCGAAGCCGTGGTGCACCTTGACGATCACCCCGTCGGCATACACACCGTGGTCGCGCAGCGCCCGCGCGTCCAGGAAGTCGGATACGACGCCCCCAGCCAGCAGGAGCGTGAACGCAATCAGCAGCGTTCCCACCACCGACGCGCCTATCAGCTCGGCCCGCGAACTCCGCCAGCGCGGCGGCTGCCGGCGGGGTCTGGGGTTGAGGTTGGGGCGCCGGGCCCGCGGATGCCTGATCTTGCGCGAGTGCCGACGCTTGCGCTGCATCGTGCCTCAGCCCGCGGTGCCGCCGCGGCGGCCGGCGGCCAACGCCCCGGTCCGGCGCCCGAACGCGACCGACCTGGACAGCGGGACAGCGGCGGCCAGCACCAGGCCAGCGTAGCCAACCGATCGGGCCGGCCGGGCCGTCGCGGCGCCGGTCGGCCAGGATCCCGCCCGAACGAGCAGAGCAGGATGCGGTCAGCCGTCGCGGCTGGGAACTGCGAGGGTTGGCCGCGCACCGCGCCTTCGGCGTGGCGCCGATCAGCTTCGCCGACTTCGCCCGCCGGCAAGCGGACGAGTTCTCCCCCGTCGAACCGGACCGGACGGTGATCCGCCGCGGGACTACCTGCGGAGTTTCGCGAACAGGTTGACCACGTCGCGGTTGAGGCGCTGGTGCAGCGGGCTGCCGCCCTGGCCGAGCAACTCCATGCTGCGGGTGAGGTTCTGCTGGATCTCGGCGAGCGACACGCCGGGTGGTCGGAGGTCGTCGCGCAGGTAGAAGGTCCACAGCAGCTCGACGTAACGCGGGTGCAGGGCGGTATCGCGGCTCGCGCCGATCATTTGGACGACCGCTGCGAGGACGTCCTCGGGGTCCATGCCGGGGCGGAGCCGGTGCCGTACGGCCTCCTCGGTCAGGCTGACGTTGGCCCGGAAGTCGCTCGCCTCGACCTTGTCGTTGGCGATCTTGAGGAACTGGGACGCGGTGACGTACCTGGCCTGGCGGGCGCACGAGCCGGCCTTCCCGCTCTTGCCGATGAGCAGGAAGTCCAGGTACCGCTCGGCGTTCGGGTCGAGGCCGAGCCCGGGGCCGTCGGTGATGCGGATCGTCCGGTTCTGGCCGGCGCAGTCCTTCGGGTTGCGGCGCTGCCGGACGTACTGCAGGTACTCCTCGGTGATGAACCTGAAGCCCGAGACGTTCTTCCGGAGGTGGTCCAGTTCCTCGGCCGTGTAGCTGGTCAGGTCCGTCTTCATCGCCGAGCCGCTGCCGTACTCGTTGCGGGCCCGGATCTCGGCCGCGAGCTCCCGCTCCACGTTGGCGAACACGTTCGACCACGTGTCTGGCTTGTCACCCTGGACCCGCGAGCTGTAGACGCGGTTGGTCTTCTCCCACCACTCCACCTCGCACTCGCCCTCCTTGGCGCTGGCGTGGTAGGAGACGTCCATCACGAAGTCGAAGTCGTGCGCCCGCTTGTCCACGCTGGGCTTGATGTTCTCCACCCGCACGTCCTCGACGCAGCAGTTGCAGGCCCGCTGCACGACCGGAGCTCGCCCGGCCAGCAGGCCCGTCACCGCGCGGTTGCCACCCGTCCGCTGCAGGGCGAGCAGCTCGTCCTGTGCCGGCGGGAGCTGCGCCGCCGCCCTGGCCGGCCTCCGGTACGCAGGTGAACTGTTCGTCGGTGCCACCCGCGCCCAGCACGTCATGGTCCCCACGCTATTCAGTGCCGGACCCGATGTCTGCCCGGACGGCCAAGCTTTTCGGGACGGCGCCGCCGGACGGACTTGCGTCGGCTCGGAACCCGGCGAGTCATCGAAGGCCGGTGCACCTGTCAGTGGGTGGCGTTGCCGGAGTCCCATGCCCAGACCGCGATGCCCACCCGGTTGCTGACCCCGAGTTTGCGTTGGACGGCGGCGACGTGGTTCTTGACGGTGCCCGCGGAGAGGAACAGCGTGGCGGCGATCTCGGCGTTGGTCCGGCCGTCGGCGACCAGCCGGGCGACCTGCCGTTCCCGCTCGGTGAGCCGCACCTCGTGGTCCGGACGGGGTGCCGGTGTCGGGGCGGTGAGATCACGCAACAGCCGCAGGAGCGCGGGCACGTCCCCGGCTGGGGATCGCTCTACCTGATCGGGCTCAGCGTGGTCAGCGAGGCCTGCGCGCTGCTCACGCTCGGGTTCATCCGTCCCTGGGGCGTCGTCTACCCCCGCTGGCTGCCCGGCCTCGGCGGCCGCCGGGTACCGCCGGCAGTGGCGATCGTCCCGGCCACACTGGCGGCCCTGCTGCTGACACTCGTCAGCGTGCAGGTCTGTCTGGCCACCGACCAAGGCTTTCAGGCCGATCCCGAGCCGGGCTTCCCGACCGGCGTCGCGGCCCTCGTCATGCTCGCCTGCTACCTCCCGCTCCTGGTCTGGGGACCGCTCCTGGCGGCCGCCACCATCGGCTACTGCCTGCGGGTCCGCCGGCTGCGTGACTGATGGCTTGGACATGAGTGGCAAGAAACTGTGGCATCGTGACGACCTGGATCTTGGGACTGCGACCGGCTCGGCCTGCCAGCAGAACGCGGATGCGTCCATACCCGTTGTAGGCGATGTAATTTGGGCCCAGCAAAGCGGTCGCGAAATTCTACTTTCGACTGGCGACGGAAGGCCCATCTGGATTGCCGCTGGTCACACCGTATTGGCTGCAACCCCCAACAACGCCGTGGTTGCTGATCTCAAGCGCGACCGGCTGCTCTTGATCGATCTTTCAACGGGGAGTTGCAGTGATCGCACCCGAAGGCATAGTGATTGAGATGCGGGTGCCAGCTCGGCGACCCGCAGCGGCCGGACCTCGGCGCCGGTTGAGGCGACGCCCTCGGTGATGGCCTGTGCGAATGCGGGCGAGTGCCTGTCGCGCTGTAGTAGATGACAGATGGCGACCTTCTCGGTCATGTCGGCCTGCCTGGGTTTGACGCGCAGTCAGTTATGCGCATAACGTTATGCACGTAACTAGTTCTGTGGGGAGAACCGTGGACTTCGAGCAAGCCGACAGCATCAACCAGGCCATCCGCCTGCTGAGCCTGCGCCATCGGGCCAGGGCCGCGGCCTTGCTGGCCCCGCTCGGCCTGCACCCTGGACAGGAGGCGTTCCTGCTCGAACTGGCCCGGACCGGTCCGATGATCCAGGCCCAGCTCAGCGAAGCGCTCGGCTGCGAACCGCCCAGTGTCACGCTCATGACCGGCAAGCTCGAGGCCTCCGGCCACATCCGCCGCACACCCGCCCCGTCTGACAAGCGCGCCAGCATCGTCGAACTCACCGACCGCGGCAACGCGCTCGCCGACCAGGTCAAGGACGTGTGGTGCGCTCTCGCGCGGGAGACCGTGACCGGCCTGCCCGCCGAAACCGTGGCGGAGCTACCCGGCATCCTGAACACGGTGACTGCCAACGTGGACACCAGGCGCCCCGACCGCCCGCACGCCCGCCGGCACGGTCCGGTCGCGCAATCGCGACGGGCCGGCCGTACTGGTCAGGGCGCGCCGATGACTGGCGACTACCAGCCGAGCGGGCTGGGCTTCGTGCGCGAGCATGTCGAGCAGGTCGTGCGTACCGGCAGGACCGACGGCGTCACGATGAAAGACCGGCCCGTGGTGCTGATGACCTACCGGGACGCCAAGACCGGCAAGATCCGCAAGACGCCGCTGATGCGGGTCGAACACAACAGCCGCTACGCGGCTGTCGCGTCCAATGGCGCCCAACCGACCAACCCGCAGTGGTACCCGAGCCTGCTCGCCGAGCCGGTCATCGAACTCCAGGACCGCACAGTGACCCGCCAGTACCGGGCGCGCGAAGTGTTCAGGGACGAGAAGGCCCTCTGGTGGCGCCGGGCGGTCGACGCCTTCCCGGACTACGCCGACTACCAGCGCACGATCGACCGGCAAATCCCGGTCCTCGTACTCGAACCAATCAGCCGGGCCACACCAGCCGATGACGGCACCGCGGCATAGCCGGCTCCCCTGGGCACTGTCGCCGCCGCTTGACAACGCCACAGAGACACCCCGCCTTGTCGACCAACAGAATCCATGATCAAGTATCCGGTCGTGCCGCGATGACGGTGAGTACAGTCCTCTGCGTGGGCCTCGGGAGTGGCAAGACCGAGCATGCCGGTCCGCGGGACATCAGCCGCAAGGGTGGGCACTGGGGCTTCACCGAGGAGGCGAAGGCGCCTGGGCCAGTCGCGCCCGCCGAACCCGTCCGGGTGGACCGCCCGCACGGCCTCCTGGCCGATCCGGCGCCCACTCGATCGGGCCAGCCGCCGCAGCCTGCCGCCGCCCGGCCCGGGGCCGAACGTCGCTGACCGTTCCGGGCCGGGGCTGCGCGTGTTGACGCGGCCGGTCGGCGGCGGCGAGCATGCCGCGGGTGAGCGACGAGCCATCCTCGCCGAGCGATCAGGCCCGCCGGCAATTCCTGAGCCTGCTCGACGGCCCGTTCCGCGCGCACGCGCACGACTGCGTGTTCGAGTTCGGCCCGCTGCCGTCGTACCCGGGCCTCGGGCTGAAGGTCTTCGTGCCGGGCCGGCCCGGCTACGTCAGCGTGATGCCGGTCTCGCTCCGGCCCGACGTGAAGTCCTGGGGCGACCCGTTCCCCGGGGACGGCGTGCCGCACTGGCAGCTGACCGGGCACGGCGCGGACGGGCAGCCCGGCGAGGACGTCTTCTCCTGCCGGATCGAGGTGGTGGCCGACGCGTTCGGCACCTGGCTCGGGCTGGCCGGCGGGCCGCCGTCGCTGCGGTGCCCACCGCCGGCGACCGACCACCTGGCCCGCATCCTCCAGGCGCCGCCGCCGCAGCCACCAGCGAGTCTGCAGGCCGCGGCGGTCGCGGTCGCGGCCGAGCTGCCGGCGGAGGAGCGGCGCCGGTTCGAGGCGGACCTCGCGGCGCTGGCGGTGCGGCGGATCGCCGGCCTGTTCCCGCGCGGCGACAACGGCCGGGTCGCGACCGGCGAGCGGGTCCTGCTCTGCTGCTACGGGCCGCAGGACTGCGGGCGCCGCCGGTGGCTGCACGTCGTCGCCCGGAGCGGGCAGCTGCAGCTCGCCGTCGAACCGCTCATCGGGGAGAACCACCGGCACCGGTGGGACCGGGCCCGCTGGATGTGGGACGCCCGGGTGGTGGTGCCGCCGCCGGCCGAGCGGTGGGGCGTCGCCGGTGATGAGCAGCGCGCCGGGCGGTCGCTGGAGCTGATCGACGCCGGTGACATCGCCGCCGCCCTGGCGCTGTACGGCGTCGGCGCGAGCGGCAGCGTGGCGCGGGTGCTGGCCGGTGAGCCGCTGTCGATGCACGAGGCGCAGTGGGCACCGCGCTGGGCGCAGGAGCTGCGGCGGGTGCTGTGGGAACTCGCGCCGTGGCGACTGGACAGCGCGGCGCCGGCCACCGCGAGCGGGGCGGCGCGGCTGATCACGTTCGGCGGCCAGCGCAGCGCCCGCAAGGCCGCGCTGGTACTCACCCGCGAGCCGGACCTCCGGCTGGCGATCCACTACACCGGCACGAACCGCCGGCTGCCCGGCATCGCGTTCGCCCGCCTGCTCGAACAGGATCTGGCCCGCTTCGGTCTCGCTGCCCCGCAGCTACCCGCGGAAACCGGCACCGCACCGGCGATCGCGCCGGCGGGCCCGGTTGATGCCGGCAAGGTCGACAGGTACATCGGCGTGCTCACCGCGAAGCTGCGCCAGTTCGAGCACACCGACCGGGACGCGGCCATCGCGGCCGGCCGGAAACTGGACCCGGCGGTCGCCGGCGGGGTCCTCGCGGCGGCGATGGACGACCCCGACCCGCAGGTCCGCCGGCGCGCCCTCGACATCGCCGGGGAACTGCGCAACCGCCCCTGCATCGGCGCGGCGATGGCCCGCCTCGACGACGACGACTGGCAGGTACGCCACGGCGCGGTACAGCACCTGCGCCGGGTCGGGCACGCCCCCGCGCTGGCGGTCGTCGCCCGGCGGATGCTCGCCGACCCCGCCGAGCACTACCTCGGCGCGCTCATGCTGCGCAGCTTCGGCGAGAAGCCGGGCGTGGCCGCGCTGCGGGTGCACCTGGCCGCCGACGACCCCGCCGTCCGGGCCGGCGCCTGCCTGACGATCGTGAAATTCGGTGGCAAAGCGCTGGCCCCGCTGCTCGCCGAGGCCGCCGCCGCCGACACCCCACAGGTCGCCGGCGCCGCACTGCGCGCCCTGGAAGTGATGGCCGTCCCCCAACTCGCCGACGCCTCGACCCGCGCCGCCGCCCGCCCCGACGCCGCCGACGTCGCCCGCGAACGCGCCCGCTTCGCCAGCTACCACCGGCAGACATGATCTACCGCCACGTCACCGACAGCTACCCCGTCAACAGGCACCCGCCAGCCGGGCGCCCGATTCCGCGACAGCGCGGGCGACCTGACCGGCACCAGCCGGCCGCCACCCTGCCAGCGGGACGACGGCACGTGCGGCGGTGCGGAGGCCAGACCATGCGCGCCTCCACGCCTCCACGCCTCGACGAGCCGGTCGACGGTGGGTGGCGCGGTTCGCCGCCACCCGGATCACCGCCAGATCATCGCAAGGTTTCCGTCCAGTGCAGACACCTACGGTCGCCCGGCCACGCCAACTCCGATGCGGGAGGCAGCCATGGAATCGTCCAATGTGGACCCGTCACGCCGGCAGGTGCTGAAACTGAGCGGGGCCGCGCTCGGCCTGGCCGGCGCCGCCGCGGCCGGGCTCAACGTGGTGGGCACGCGGTCGGCGCAAGCCCACGGCACGATCGTGTCGCACAGCGAGATCGCGAACCAGCCGACCGTCTACTACGACGAGGTGAACCCGGCGCGCCGATCGTCGTTCGGCTACAACCCGACGTTCTACAGCCAGCTCGAGACGTGGGTCCAGTTCTGGATCAACAACACCCCGGTCGGCTGGACGCCGGAAATGGAGATCTGGAGCCTCGGCGCGCACAACGACCGGGGCAGTGCGGCGCACGACGCCGGCCGCGGGTTCGACCTCAGCCGGCTCCGGCCGCACGTCAACGGGGTGTGGACCTGGGGGTTCGAGACCTTCGACATCTGGGACAACCGGACCGGGTCGGCGCTCATCACGGCGCGGAAGCGGTACTTCGCCACCGCGGCAAGCCTGCACTACCACTTCCGGAATGTGCTGACCTACCTCTACAACTCCGACCACCACAGCCACATCCACATCGACAACCTGGACTACGGCACACCCGGCGCCGCACGGTTCGTCACCAGCTCCGAGGCCCAGGTGCAACACCTGCAGGCCTGCCTCAACTACGTCTGGGGCTACCCGACGAACATCGACGGCGTCTGGGGGCCACAGACCGCGAACAACTCCACCACGCTGATCCGCCGCCTCGGCGGGTCCGGCACCCTGCTACAGCACCCGGACGCCAACTGGCGGGGGATCAACCACGCCACCATGCGGTTCGGGTACGGCACGCAGAACTACTGATCCGCGGCGCGGTCGTTCATCCCCGCGCTCGCCCCGCCCCGGCGAGCGTGGGGATGGCACGTGGCCGGTGATTGTGTCGTCAGTGTCGTTTGCCGGCGCTGTCGAGTGCTCCGACGGGCGGGCTGGCGGCGGCCGGTGGGGTGACCTGCTGAGGTCGGGTCAGCTTGGCGTGGACGGCGTCCGCGGCGGGGTGGTGCAGGTCGGTGAAGATGGTCAGGGCACCGTTCCAGGCGATGCGGGCGGCGTCGGGCTGACCGGCGGCGGAGTGGGCGTCGCCGAGGCGGGACAGGGTGGCGGCTTCCTCGCGCCGGTCGCCGACATCGCGAAACAGGGCCAGGGCGTATTCGTAGCAGCGGGCGGACTCGGTGTGCTGATCGAGGTGGTGATGGACGTAGCCGAGGCTGTCCCAGGCGGCGGCCTCCCCGTCGCGATCGTCGAGTTGCTGGTGCAACGAGAGGGCCTGCTGACAGTTGGGGAGAGCCCTGGCGTGATCGCCGAGCTGCGCGTGGATCCAGCCGAGATTGTTGAGCGCGATCGCCTGGCCACGGCGGTGGCCGGCGGCCCGGTACCGGGTGAGGGCCTGCTGGGCGTGGTCGCGTGCCTGATCGGGCCGGTCCTGCCGCTCGCACAGGCCACCGAGGAGAAGGTGGACGCCGGCCTCGCCGATCTGGTCGCCGACCTCGGCGTACAGGTCGAGGGCGCGCCGGAGATGGGTGTGTGCCCACTCGGACCAACCCAGCAAACTGCCGGCCCACCCGACGCGGCGGTGAGCGTAGGCGGCAGCGGTGAGATCGCCGAGGCGGTCGGCGGCAACCTGGGCGGTCTGCCAGGCGCCGGCCAGGTCCTGCCAGTGCCCCCGCCGGTCCAGGAACGTCTCCAGTGTCCAGGCCAGCTGCCAGGTGTGGGTGTCGTGTCCGGTGCCGGCGGCGAGTCGCTGCGCGCCGAGCAAGGCCGGGTGTTCGGTGGTCAGCCAGGCCAGCGCCGCCGGCAGGTCGCCGAGCTGTTCGGGAGCGGTGCCGGGGGCGGGTGGGGGGAGGGGCATCTGGATCGGGTCACGGGCCGGCTCCAGGAGCCGGTTGGCGGTGTGCGCGGTGTGCGTGTAGTGGTCCAGCAGCCGGGTGATGGCGGCCCGGCGCTCGTCGTCGGAGTCGACGGTCGAGGTGAGGTCGGTGGCGTAGGCACCGAGCAGGTCGTGGAAGCCGTACCGGCCGGGGGCGTGTTCGGTCAGCAGCCCGGCGCCGGCCAGCTCCGCCAGCGATCGGCGGGTGCCGGCCAGGGGTTCGGCGGTGAGGCTGGCCGCGGCAGGTGCGGAGACGTCCGGGCCGGGGTGCAGGCCCAGTAGCCGGAACAGGCGGGCGGCGGCCGGGGTGAGGGTGGTGTATGACCAGGAGAAGACCGCCCGCACCTGGCCCAGCACGTCACTCGTGTCCAGCCGACCGGGCCGATCGCCGGCGGCGAGTTCGCCCGCGAGCGCGGCCAGCGGGAAGCTGGGGTGGGTCGCGGCGCGCGCGGCCACCAGCGCCAGTGCCAGCGGCAGCCGCGCGCAGGCGGCGATGATCTGCTCGACCGCTTCCGGTTCGGCCGTGACGCGGCCGGGGTCGATGCGCCGGGCGAGCAGCTCCCGGGCGTCCGCAGTGGACAGCAGATCGAGCGCGACGGGGTGGGCGCCGTCGGCGACCAGGGCGGTGAGCGGGTTGCGGCTGGTGACGACCGCCAACGCGGTGCGAGTGCCCGGCAACAGCGGGCGGACGTGCTCGGCGTCGCGGGCGTTGTCCAGCACGACGAGGATCCGCTTGCCGGCCAGCAGGCTGCGGTACAGCGCCGCCTGGGCGTCCAGGCCGGTCGGGATCCGCTCGGCCGGCACCCCGAGGGCGTCGAGGAACCCACGTACCGCGGTCGCTGGTGACATCGCCCGGCCGCCCGGGTCGAAGCCGCGAAGGTTCACGTACAGCTGCGCGTCGGGGAACCGGTCGGCGACGCGGTGCGCCCACCGGACCGCCAGGGCCGTCTTGCCCACCCCGGCGGTCCCGGCTACGGCGGTGACGACGACCGCCGGGACGTCCGCCGGCCGGTCCAGCAGGGCGTCCAGCGCTGCCAGTTCGGCCGTCCGACCGGTGAACCCGGCGACGTCCGCGGGCAGCTGCGCCGGCGCCGGGCCGTCGGTCGGCCACGGGCCGTCGGACCGGGGACCGGGATCGCGGGCCGTCTGACCGTCTGCGTCGAGTTCTCCCCGCAGTACGGATTCGTGCAGGCGGCGCAGCTCTGGGCCGGGGTCGACGCCCAGCTCGTCGGCGAGGCGCCGGCTGGCGTCGGCGAACAGGGCCAGCGCTTCAGCGGATCTGCCGGCCGCGGTCAGCGCCCGCATCAGCACCGCGACGGGCCGCTCGGCGAGCGGGTGTTCGGCGACCAGCGGGCGGATCACCGGTGGCACGGTCTGCGGGTGGCCGGCCGCCAGCTGGAGGTCGGCCCATTCGGTCGCGGCCTCGATCCGTTCCTCGGTCCACGCCTGCCGGGTCCGCGCGGCCCAGGCGCCGGGCATGTCGGCGAGCGGTTGCCCGTGCCACAGGGCCAGCGCGGCCGCCAGGTCGGCGGCCGGGGCGGTCCGGGCGCGGACGGCGGCCCGGGCGCCGTGGACCAGGCCGGTGAAGTGCAACCAGTCGACGCGGTCGGGGGGAACATCGAGGATGTACCCACCGGTGTGCCGGGCCAGCACCAGCCGGCTCCCGTCGAGCTGCTCGACCCGGGTCAGCAACCGCCGGATCCGGGCGACGTACGAGTACAGCGCGTCCCGGGCCTTCGCCGGCGGTCGTTCACCCCAAACCCGGTCGATCAGCGTCTCCAGGGTCACCAGCCGGCCGGCGTCGACCAGCAGCGCCGCCAGCACCGCCCGCTGCCGGGGGCGGACCGGCGTCGACCTGCTCGTCACCGGCTTGGACGGTGACCGGGCCCAGCAGCCGGAACTCAACCACGTCCGGCCGCCACCCACTTCATCCGCCCAGTCAAGTCGGGCCGGGAACGTACGACAAGTGCCGTTCGGGCAACTCGTCGGCGTCGCGACTACCCACCGCCAGATCGTCGCAAGGTTTCCGTCCAGTCGGCGTAGCTACCGTCCCTGGCTGTGCCGATGAGACAGCGGGAGTGTGCCGTGAGCCGTAGGCAGTTTCGCCGGGGCCTGTCGGCGTGGGCGAGCGCGCTGGTCGTCGCCCTGGTCCTGGGCGGCGGGCTCACGCCGGCCGCCGCGGTCGCCGGACCGACCGGCGATCGGGGCACGGCGACACCGGCCCCGGCGGCTCCGATCGCCGCCGCGGTCTGCGACAACGACCACCCCAGCGAGTACCCCGGCACCGACTCGAGGCCGAACGAGTGCATCGCCGGCGCGGTCCTGCCGTCGATCCGCGGCCGGCTGGCGGCCAGCTGCCTGACCATGCGGCCGGACAAGGGGGCCGTCTACGCGGAGAAGTCCGGGGCGTGCGGCGGCCGGCGGACGCTCGACGAGGCGGAGTACATCGGGCAGGCCCGGGCGATCGCCTGGGTGAACAAGGACCGGGAGCGCCAGGCCAGCGGGGTGAGCCCCAACCTGCAGTGGGAGTTCACCATCGTCGGGCGGCAGCGGGCCGACATCCTCTGGTACGACCGGAAAAACATCGAGGTCCCGATCGTGCCGGAGGACGTGCTGACCCGGCCGGCGCCCGCCCCGGACCCCGAGTTGGTCGGCAGCGGCGTCGACCTGAGCAACGCCGTCTGCAAGTGGTTCGTCTGCCCGGCGGTGGACGGTCTGGAGCTGGCCTGGGACGGGATCTCGACGGGCGGCGCGGCGACCTGGGACTGGCTGAAGGACCCGACCTGGATCGAGCAGTGGAAGATCTTCTTCGAGAACGAGTTCCACAGCGTGAGCTGGGGCGACCCGCACTACGCCACCCTCGACGGGCTGCACTACGACCTGCAGGCGGCCGGTGAGTTCCACCTGGTCCGGTCGCCGAGCATGAACCTGGACGTGCAGGCCCGGCTGGTGCCGTCGACCGATTCCGTGTCGCAGACCGAGCGGATCGCCTTCGATCTCAACGGCTTCGAGGTGGAGCTCGCCCGCGACGGGACCATCCTCGTGGACGGTGCGGCCCGGCCGCTGGCCCACGGCCAGTACCTCTACACCGGCAACGGCTCGGCGCTCGTCCGCGCGGACGACCAGTTCGGCCGTACCTCGCTGATCGCGATCTGGCCCGGGGAGACCGCGCGGCCGATCCTCTGGTACATCCCGTCGTTGGAGCGGATCGCCACGTACGTGCCGAAGGGCACGCCGGACGTGTCCGGGCTCCTGGGCAACGCCGACGGGCAGTGGCAGAACGACCTGCGCCTGAGCGACGGCACCCAGCTGCCGCACACCACCGGCGCGGCCGCCATCCACGGCGCGTACGCCGACTCGTGGCGCATCACCGACGCCGAGTCGCGGTTCACCTACGCACCCGGCAAGTCCACCGCCAGTTACACCGACCGCACCTTCCCGGCGCGGGTCATCACGGTCGCCGACCTCGCGCCGGAGGACGCCACCGCGGCCGCCGGGCAGTGCACCGCCGCCGGCGTCCCGGAGGGCCCGCAGTTCGACGACTGCGTGCTCGACGTGGTCGTCACCTCGAGCCAGGTGTTCGCGCAGGCCGCGAGCACGGTGACCGCGCCGATCGCGGACGGTCAGGACGCCCCCGTCGACGCGACCGGCCGGCTGGCATGGGACTTCGAGGGGACGCTCCCGCGCAACGTGCTGCCCACCCGGCTGTCCACCGGCTCCACCGCGACGAGGTTCGCCGGACCGTTCGGCAACGCCGAGACCTACGGGTTCAACGTCGCGCAGCTTGCGGCGCACAGCCGGGCCACGGTGACGTTCGACGTGCTCGTGGTCGGCGACTGGGGCTCCGACGCCGACGACGAGACCGTGCGGCTCGCGCTGAACGGCACCCAGGTGTGGTCGGCGAACCGGGCCGCGCTCGGCACGCCGACCGCGAGCGGGACGATGCCGAACGGCGCGCCGTGGACGCGGCACCGCGTCGTCGTCGCGGTCGACCACATCGACCCCGCCCTGCGGGCCTCGTTCTCGGCGGCGAACGTCAACGGCCTCGCGGCGCAGGGCTACGGCGTCGACAACGTCACCGTCCAGTTCGCCCTCCAGCCGCCGCAGACATTCCCGGCGGCGCTGCCGCTGACCGTCACCAACGGCCGGGTGAACGGCGCGTCGGCCACCGGCGCCGGCAACCTCGAGTCGCGCGCGTCCACCGACGTCTACCGGATCTCCCTCCCCGCCGCGGGAAAGCTGCTCGTCGACCTCACGGCCTGCCCCGGACCGAAGTACACCCACTGGGACCTGGTGAACGAGGCGACCGGCGCCTCGGTGGTCGACGGTGGCTGCCTCACCGAGGTCACCCCGACCGTGCCGGCCGGCGCCTACCGGCTCGTCCTGAAACCGGGCTTCTCGCCGACCGCGGGGACGTACAGCCTCAGCGTCGTGGTCGTGCCGGCGCCACAGGAGTTCGCGGCCACGGTCCCGCTCACGGTGACCGACGGCAGCGTGAACGGTGCGGCCGCGGCCGGAGCCGGGAACCTGGAGACGAAGGCGTCGACCGACGTGTACCGGTTCACCGTGCCGGCCGGCGGGCAGACGCTGACCGTCGGCCCCGGGCCATGCCCCGGGCCAAGTGGCGGCTTCCTCCAGTGGCGCCTGGTGAACGACGCGACCGGCGCCGAGGTGACTACCGGCGGGTGCCGCGCCGAGTCGCTGGGAACGTTGCCCGCGGCCACGTACCGCCTCGAGGTGACGCCGTTCTTCTGGCTGTCGGGCGCCTACACGTTCAACGTCCAGCCGTCGCAGGTCTTCACCGCGGCGGTGCCGCTGGCCGTGGCCAGCGGGACCGTCAACGGCGCGACCGCGGCCGGGGCGGGAAGCCTGGAGACCAAGGCGTCCGAGGACGTCTACCGGTTCACCGTGCCGGCCGGTGGCCAGGCCCTCAACGCGGCCCCGGGCAACTGCCCGACCAGCCTGCTCACCTGGGACCTGGTCAGCGAGAGCACCGGCGCCAGCCTGGCCGGCGGTGACGGGCCGTGCCGGTTCACCGCCCTGGGCACTGTGCCGGCCGGCAGCTACCGGCTGATGGTGCGGCCGTTCGGCGGCCAGAGCGGCACGTACACCTTCGCGATCCAGCCGCCGCAGACGTTCACCACGGCGGTGCCGCTGACCGTGGCCAGCGGGACCGTCAACGGCGCGACCGCGGCCGGGGCGGGAAACCTGGAGACCAAGGGATCCGAGGACGTCTACCGCTTCACCGTCCCCGCCGGTGGCCAGGTTCTCAACGCCGGCCCCGCGAACTGCCCGACCAGCCTGCTCACCTGGGACCTGGTCAGCGAGGGCACCGGCGCCCGACTCGCCGGCGGCGACGGGCCGTGCCAGTTCACCGCCCTGGGCACTGTGCCGGCCGGCAGCTACCGGCTGATGGTGCGGCCGTTCGGCGGCCAGAGCGGCACGTACACCTTCGCGATCCAGCCGCCGCAGACGTTCACCACGGCGGTGCCGCTCACCGTCGGCAACGGAACCGTCAACGGCGCGACCGCAGCCGGGGCAGGGAACCTGGAGACCAAGGCGTCCGAAGACGTCTACCGCTTCACCGTCCCCGCCGGTGGTCAGGTTCTCAACGCCGGCCCCGCGAACTGCCCCACCAGCCTGCTCACCTGGGACCTGGTCAGCGAGGGCACCGGCGCCCGACTCGCCGGCGGCGACGGGCCGTGCCGCTTCACGGCCCTCGGGACGCTCACGGCCGGCACCTACCAGGTGCGGGTCCGGCCCTTCGAGGCGCAGAGCGGCACGTACACCTTCGCGATCCAGCCGCCGCAGACGTTCACCACGGCGGTGCCGCTCACCGTGGCCAGCGGGACCGTCAACGGCGCGACCGCGGCCGGGGCGGGAAACCTGGAGACCAAGGCGTCCGAAGACGTCTACCGTTTCACCGTCCCCGCCGGTGGTCAGTCGCTGGCCGTCGGGTCGGCCGGCTGCCCCACCGGCGGGCTGTCGTGGGCGCTGGTGAACGACGCGACCGGCACGGTCGTCGGCACCAGGGAGAACGCCTGCACCTTCACCTCGCTGGGCACCGTCGCCGCGGGCGCCTACCGGCTGCGCGTCTACCCAGCCAGCCTGACCGGCACGTACACCCTCGCCGTGCAGCCGCCGCAGGTCTTCGCCGCCACGCTGCCGCTGGTGGTCGGCAACGGGACCGTGAACGGTGCGGCGGCGGCCGGCGCGGGGAACCTGGAGACCCCCGCCGCACACGACGTCTACCGGTTCACTGTCGCCAGTGGAACGCACACCCTCTCGGTCACCCCGTCGGCGTGCCCGGCCGGGCTCGGCTGGGATCTCCTCACCGACGCGACCGCCGCGGTCGTCCGGTCCGGCACGTGCACTGCCACCAGCGTGACCGGCGTCGCCGGGGGTACGTACCGGCTGCTCGTCCGGCCGGGCAGCGGCGGCCCCGGCACGTACGCCCTGACCGCAAGCGTGGCAGCCTGAACCGTGCCGATCTCCCGCCCGCTGCCGTACGAGGAGTTGCTCGACGTCGATGCGCTGTGGGCTGGGGAGCCGCCGGGTGACGGCGAGATCCGGCGCCTGCAGGACCTGGCCCACGACGGCGACGCGGAGGCGTCGTTCCGGGTCGGGCTCGCCCTCGTCCGGCGGCTGCCGCCGTCCCACCGGGACGTCGCCGACCCGTGGTTCTCCGGCGCGGTCGCGCTCGGCGGCAGCACATGGGCGTGGCTGGCCACCGACGCCTACATCCAGGACCCCCTGCGGTACCGCGAGTGGATGGCGCGCGCGATCGGCGCGGAGTACCCGCGCCCCGAAGCCCCCGGTATCCACGTGGCTCCGGACACGGTCGAACCGATCGACGCCAGCGACTGGGACATGAGCCCGATCTCCGCGTGCTTCCAGGTCGCCGAGACGACCGATGCCGTCCTGACCGCCCTCGGCGCCGCGTCCGCGCGGCTCGGCCGGGTCGACGAGCGCGGCCGCGAGTACGCGTCCGACGAGGAACTCATCGAGCTCGTTCACGGCCCCGGGACGCCGCGACGTCCGGACGGCGAGGCGCTGCTCACCTCCGGCTGGGCCGGCGATCCCGGGCTCGACGACCCCCGCGGCCCATACGTCCTGACCGACACCAACGGCGGCATGTGGGGGCCGATGGCCCGGACGCTGATCCGCATCGTCGTGGACGAACTCCTCGACGCCGGAGTCACCGACGCGCACATCGGGCCCTACCGACCGAGCGGCGCACCCCGCCACTTCCGGCCTGCACCGACGGCCTGACCGGTCGGGTGCCCGGCCGACCCGCGCTAGGAGACTACGGCGAAGAGGACCTCGTAGGGTCGGTCGGCGACGTTGGTGGTGGCGGAGCCGGTCAGGTGTATGTAGAGGACGGCTTTGTACTCGCCGGTGGCCACGCAGTAGTACCGGTTGAGCTGCATGCGCCCACCGGTACTCAAGCCCTCGGTGGACAGCTGCCGGCATGCTGTGGCGTCGGTGGGTTCGCCGAGGCCGGGCCGCACCTGCGTCAACCGGAAGAACTGCACCCCGTCAAGGAACCGGCACAGCCACTCGTCCGCCCGCGGGTCGCGGGCGGTGGCGCTCTGCTCGGCGATCTGCGGCCGCCGGCCGTCTCCCAGCCAGACGCAGTCGTCGTCGATCAACGACACCGAGCGGGCGCCGGGATAGGCAGCCCGGAACGCCGTCCGCACCGAGTCCACCGGCTGCGGCGGCAACGTCGTGGTCGGAGTGGCGGACGCAGGCCTGGCGGTGGTCGGGGCAGCGCTGCCAGCGGGCTGCGCGGGATCGCCGGCCTCGTCCTGGCCGCCGCAGCCGGCCAACGCGACCAGACCGAGAAGCGCGAGCACTCTCGCTGACCGCCCGATACCCGCCGCTTTCATCCGCAGGAGGCTCATGCGTCCGAACCTAGAAGACGAGCTACGACGCGGACAAGGCGGGCGAGTCGTCCCAGGTCAGGATAGTTCCGGTTGCCAAGACGCAGGTCGGCAGCGGAGGCAAGTCGGGCATGAACGCCACGAGCCCGTGCCTTGCGGCACCCAGGCAGCCGCCTAAACGATCATGATCCGTAGGTTCTCCTGGGTAGCGGTAGCGGGGTGAGCGCCATCCAGATCACGGGCCACCCGCGGGCCAGACACGGGGGATGGTCGGGCGGGTTTGTCGCGTGTGAGTCGGCATTGGGGTGGCTTCATGGGATGGGATGCAGGCGGCAGGGCGGACTCGCTGGCGCGACGGGCAGCGACAGTCTGTGCCGTTGCGTGTTGTTGGGGAGGTATTCGGTGATCTCGGTGACGAGGCGACCGATGTCGTATCGGTCGCTGTCGGGACCGAACCGGGCGGAGAGTTCGCGGTCGAGCAGTACCGCCCATCCGCTGTCAGCGCTGCGGTAGTTCACAAAGATGCCAGTCATGCAGCACCTCAAGGAGTTCGGACGACACACATCCGACGAGTTCATACCGCGCTCCCCGACCGCGCGTGACGACTGGGGTTCGACGTCTACGTACTGATCGCCGGGCGGCGCCGGAACGGGTCACCACGACTGCGCGAACCGGCCGCCGGAGCCGGGCCCGGACGGAGTCCACGCCGGAGCGTGTGGCGCCGAAGAGCGCGCAGAGGCAAGTCTGCCGTCCCGGCCGGCGGGCCGGTATTCGCCTTTAGGCGGATTGCGGCCGGGGCGGCATGTCCTACTGTCGTTGATCAACGTCACGGGTGCGGAGCAGTAGGTGTCAGGAAAGAACCAGCCAGGCGAGCGCGATCTGCACTCGATGATGGAACTCGTCGATAGCGGCCGGTTTATCGTCCGGCCGCCGCTGGTCCCGGACTTGGCCGTCCGCCCGACCGTGCCGGTCCGCGCCGCGCCGGCCTGAGCCGCGCCAACCCTGAGCGGAGGATGTGGTTGTCGAGGCCATCATCCCATCAACTGGATGGCGGATGGTCGAATACCGGCCATGCTGCTAAACCTTTACCATGCCGAAGCGTATTGCTCTGATGTTCGCCACCGCAGCCGCCGTGATCGGCCTTTGCAGCCCACCCGCCGACGCCTCCACGCTGACCCTGGTCGGCATTTCCGGGGATGCGCAAACCTGCCAGATCTCCGGCGAGTGGGGCGTCCGAGCCGGCGTGTGGAGCGGCTTCTACTGCAGCCTGCAAAACCCTAGCGTGGGCTGGGAACTCTGGGCCTACGTCTTCTGACCCGAATCCGCGAGTAGCGCTGTGACACGGGTGCCCTTGTCGGCCTGCGATGATCATGTTGCGAAGGGACGATCGGGCGGGCGAAAGGACACCTACCGGTCTTTGCGAAGACGTGCTTGTTCGTCGTCGAGGTGGACCGCCGCCGGGTGACCAGGACAAGGCTCGGGTGGCCCGGCGCACCAACCAGATTGCCAGGCTGGCGCAGAGCCGCCAGGCCGACGCCGGCAGTACCGGCATGCCGAGCCGGACCGCGCCAGCTCGGTCAACCGCTCGTAGGAGGCGTTGAAGGTGGCCGCGACGGCGAGCTCGTCGACCGGCGTACCGATCGCCAGCTCCCGCAGCCGGCGGCTCTCGTCGGCCAGTGCCGTGACCAGCGCCGGCAACGACAGCCTCCCGGCGCCGCCGAGCCGAGCCGCGGCGATCGCAGTGCGAGCGGAAAGCCGCCGCACATCTGGGCCAGTGCGGCAATGTCGTGTTCGGCCATCGCGGCACCGGCCGGCGCCGCGGCCCGGATCAGCGCGGCCGCGTCGGGGCCGGCAGCCCGCCGACCGGCACCTGCACTGCGTCGGCCACGACGGTCAGCGGGTCCATCCGGTGCCGGCTGGTGACCAGCGCCACGCTGCGGCCGGCGCCCGGTAGCAGCGGCCGCACCTGCGCGGTCGACGCGGCGTTGTCCAGCACGAGCAGCAGGCGACGGCCGGCCAGCGCGGTGCGCAGCGCCGCCGACCGCTCCGCGGTTCTGATCGGGACCTCGGCGACCGGTACGCCCAGCATCGGCAGCCACGACTCCAGTACTTCGTCCGGGTCCAGCGACCGACCCGACCCGGTGCCGCGCAGGTCGACGTACAGCGCGCCGTCCGGGAAGTGCCGGCCGGCCGCGTGACCCCAGTGCAGCGCCAACCCGGTCTTGCCGATACCGCCCGGGCCGACCAGTGTGCACACGGCTGACGGCCGCGCGCCGCGGAGCAGCTCGGCCAGTACCCGGTCCAGCGCGGCCAGCTCCGCGGCCCGTCCGGCGAAGCCGACGACGTCGGCCGGCAGCTGCGCTGGCGCGACCGTCGCCATCAGGTCAGCGGCCGGGCGGTCCTCGCCGAGCAACTGCTCCATCAGCTCCACCAGCTCCGGCCCAGGGTCGAGACCCTCGCTCTCGGCCAACTCCTCGGGTCGCCTCGCCAACCTCACCCCAGCCATGTCGCCGACCTCGGCGCAGGCGGGGACATCCCGCATCAGGCTGGCCCGATCCGGGCAGCTGCGCCAGACTTGCGCATATCGACGTGCGCCCGGGGGTGAAGCTTGCGGATCCAGGTGCTGGGCCCGCTGCGGGGGTGGCGGGACGGGGCCGAAGTGGATCTCGGACCGGCCGGGCAGCGGGCGGTGCTGGGGCTGCTCGTGCTCGCCGCCGGCCAGCCGGTGTCACTGGCCGAGCTGGTCGACGGCCTCTGGCCGCAGCGGCCGCCCCCGACCGCGACCAACGTCGTACAGACGCACGTCCGCCGGCTGCGCCGGCTGCTGGAGCTCGACCGGCGGCCGTACAGCCGCAGCGCGGTGCTGCCGACGACCGGCGGCGGGTACGCGCTGCGCCCGGAGGTGGGCGACGTCGACCTCACCCGGTTCCGCCGGCTGGTCGAGCTCGCCGACGCCGCCCACGCCCGGGACGACCAGCGGGACGCGGCCGCGCTGCTCGGACAGGCGCTGCGGCTGTGGCAGGGCCCCCCGCTGGCGGGCATCATGGTCCTCGCCGGGCACCCGAAGGTCGTCGCGCTCACCGGCGAGCGCCAGGTCGCGCTCGCCCACTACGCCGAGGCGATGATCGCCGCCGGAGCCGCCGCCGACGCGCTGCCGATCCTGACCGAAGCCGCCGCCGGGCAGCCGCTGGACGAGGCCGCGCAGGCCCGGTTCATCCGCGCGCTGCACGCCGCCGGCCAGCGCGCCAACGCGTTCGAGCACTACCAGCGCACCCGCCGCCGGCTTGCCGACGAGCTCGGCGTCGACCCCGGGCCGCAGCTCGCCGCCGCCCACGCCACGCTGCTCGCCGGCGCTGCGGCCCGCTCCGGCGCGGCCAGCAGTGCTGGGGACGGCGGTGCCGCGGCGACCGGAGGCGCCGCCGGCACCAGCGCCTACCCGCCGGCGTCGCCACCGCCGGAGCTGGACCCACCCCACCGGGCGGACCGCAGCCGCAACGGCCGGGCGGCCGGGGTAGCGGCGCCGGCAGCGGGCCAGCTGCCCGAGCCGCCGGCCGGGTCGCCCGAGCCGCCCGAGCCGGCCGGGCCGGCCGGGCCGGCCACGCTACGGCCCGCGACCGCGCCGGGCCAGTCCGCACAGCCCCCAGGGCCCGCGGCGCCTGGCGGGGCGGTGCTTCCGGCGGGCGGCGGGCGCCGGCCGGTGCCGGCCCAGCTGCCGGCCGAGGTGGGTGCGTTCACCGGCCGGGACGCCGAGCTGGCCGAGCTCGACCGGCTGCTCGGCACCGGCCCGGACCCCGCGACCGCCGACCCGCACCAGCCGGCGGGCGCCGCGGGGCCAGCCGCGATGCGGATCTGCGTGGTGACCGGCAGCGCCGGCGTGGGCAAGACCGCACTGGCGATCCGGTGGGCGCACCGGGCACGCGGCCGGTTCCCGGACGGGCAGCTGTACGTCGACCTGCGCGGGTACGACCCCGAGCAGCCGGTTGCCGCGGGCGACGCGCTCGTCGGGTTCCTGACCGCGCTCGGCGTGCCGGCCCAGGACGTACTGGTGGACGCCGACGACCGGGCCGCCCAGTTCCGTACCGAGGTGGCCGACCGGCAGATCCTGGTCGTGCTGGACAACGCCTCGTCGGTCGAGCAGGTCCGCCCGCTGCTGCCCGGCACCCGGTCGGCGGTCGTGCTGGCCACCAGCCGGGACAGCCTGCCCGGCCTGGTTGCGGTGCACGGGGCGCACCGGCTCGAGGTCGGGCTGTTGCCGCCCGCCGACGCCGTGCTGCTGCTCGGCCGGCTGGTCGGGCCCCGGGTCGCGGCCGAACCGCGGGCCGCGGCGACCCTCGCGGCGCAGTGCGCGCGGCTGCCGCTGGCGCTGCGGGTCGCGGCCGAGCTGGCCGGGTCCCGGCCGGCCACCCCGCTCGCCGCGCTCACCGGTGAGCTGGCCGACGAGCAGCGCCGGCTGGACCTGCTCGACGCCGGCGGCGACCGGCGGGCCGCGGTGCGGGCGGTGTTCTCCTGGTCGGTGCGGCACCTGCCGGCCGGCGCGGTCCGCGGGTTCCGGCTGCTCGGCCTGCACCCCGGCGCGGACTTCGACCGGTACGCGGCAGCGGCGCTCGCCGGCGGGTCGCTCGATGAGGCGCACCGCACGCTGGACACGCTGGTCCGCGCCCACCTCGTGCAGCCCACGGCGCCGCCCGCAGTGCCGCCCGCGGGACAGCCAGCAGTGCCGCCCGGTCGGTTCGCGATGCACGACCTGCTCCGGGCGTACGCCGCCCAGCTGGCTTCCGTCGAGGAGGCAGCCGACCAGCTGCGGGCGGCCCGTACCCGGCTGTTCGACTACTACGTGGCGGCGGCCGCGGCGGCGATGGACGCGTGGAACCCGGCCGAGGCCGGCCAGCGCCCCGGCACCGAGCCGCCGGAGGTGCCGGTACCCGCGTTCGCGACCGGGCCGGCGGCGCTGGCCTGGCTGGACGCCGAACGCGGCGGGCTCGGCGCGGTCTGCGGGTACGCCGCGGCGCACGGCTGGAGCGCTCACGCGGTCGCGCTGGCCGGCACGCTGTTCCGCTACCTCGAGGCCGGCGGGCACCACTCGGACGCGCTCGCCGTGCATGGACACGCCCGGGTAGCCGCGCACCGGGCGAACGACCGGGCCGGCGAGACCGGCGCGCTGATCGACCTGGGCACCACGTACTGGCGGCAGGGCCGGTACGGTCCCGCGACCGACCATCTCCAGCAGGCGCTGAACCTGGCCCGGCAGACCGGCGACCTCGCCGCGCAGGCACGGGCGCTGAACAGCCTCGGGATCGTCGACTGGCGGCAGGGCCGGTACGCGCAGGCGGCCAGCCGCCTGCAGCTGGCCCTGGACCTGGCCCGGCACGCCGGCGACCGGACCGGGCAGGCCCGCGCGCTGACCAACCTGGCGAACGTGCAGAGCAGCCAGGGCCGGTACGGTCCGGCCGCGGACAGCCACCAGAGGGCGCTGGACCTGGCCCGGCAGTCCGGCAACCAGGTCGGGCAGGCGCGCGCGCTGAGCAACCTCGGCTACGTCTACGTCCGACTGGACCGGCTGGACGAGGCCGCGAGGCACCACCTGGCCGCGCTGGAGCTGTTCCGCCGGGTGGGCGACCGGGACGCCGAGGCGTACGCGCTGACCGGCCTCGGCGACATCTACGTCCGGCAGGGCCGGCTGGACGAGGCCGCGGGGCACCACCTGGCCGCGCTGGAGCTGTTCCGGCAGGCCGGCGACCGGGGCAGCGAGGCCGAGCCGCTCAACGGGCTCGGGCAGACCGCGCTCGCGGCCGGCGACCACGACCGGGCCCGCGACCTGCACGCGGCGGCGCTGGCGGTCGCGACCGACACCGGCGACCGGTACCAGCGCGCGCTCGCCCACGACGGCCTGGCCCGCGCGTACCGCGCGCTCGGCGTCCCCGGCCAGGCGTACGACCACTGGGGGCTCGCGCTGGCCCTCTACACCGACCTGGCCGCGCCCGAGGCTGCGGCGGTCCGGACCGCCCTCGCCGCCCTCCCGGCCGCGACCAGCGGGCGCGGGTGAGCGCAGGCTGCCCGCCGGGCCGCACCCACTCCGACCGCACCGGCGCCGACGGTGGCCGGGGCTTCGGCATCGACCTGGTCGTGCTGGGCGGCCGCGGCCCCAACTCGCCGGCAGGGTGAGCACAGCACACCGCCGCCGGGGGTGGAAGGGGACCAGCCCGGCGGCGGCGTGCGGTGGTGCGGTGTGGTGCGTTCAGGCGACGGTGAACCGCCAGCCTTCAAGCACCGTGGGGGCATGGGTGGACTCCCGCCAGGTACCGCGGTCGAAGCACCGGTACCGGTTCCACGAGTCGAACACGTAGATGTCGTAGGTCGCGGCGAACGCCTGCAGGCCGTACTCACCGATCATCCGGGTGTGCGGCTGCACTGCCACGGCCGCGTTGATGCCGATGGCCGTGGTCCGGCTCTGCACGATCTGGCTGCTCACGTTGGTCTTGAGCTTCTCGGTGACCTGGAAGTCGAGCCCGAACGACGCCGTTATGCTGATCTGCCGGGTCTGCTGCGAGGTGAACGTCGCCTGGATCACCTCGTTCGTCTGGTTGTCCACGACCCGGCCGTCGCTCACGATGAACTCCGGCGTCGCCGAGATCGGCGTGATCTGGTACCACCGCTCGATCCGGATGAAGATCCCGTCCGGGGTCCGCTCCTGGCGGACGCCCTTCGGGTCGCGGACCAGCATCGGCCTTCCGATGCCGCCCGTGCCGCCGACGCCGGACGCCGCGTTCGTCAGCGGCAGCGTCGGGCACGGGTAGGAGTCGTCCGCGGCGGCGGTGCCCGGGTTGCTCAGCACCGTCAAGCCCGACGCCACGCTCACCAGCAGCATGAACTGCACCGTCCGGCGCCACCGCCGGACCGGCCGCTTCGGTTCCTTGTTCGTGGTCGACACTCAGCCCTCCTGGAGTCCAGCCCGCTATGCCGTCCCCGTGCCGGGAGCCTGGCAGAGTGAGTTGGGCGGTTCCTGGACCAGAAGCGCGGCCGGCTCCCACCCCGCCGCGACTGGAGCCGACGCCGTACCCGCTGGTCAGGGCAGCGTCGCGACTGACGGCAGGGTGGCACGGCCGGCTGTTCACCAGCCGTCCAGAATCCGTCCAGTGCGATGGGCCAGTTTCAGCCTCGCGGTCGCCGTCGCTGGGCGGCGGCCGGCCGACCCGAGGAGCCCGCATGAACGCGCCCCGTACGATCCGCCGCACCGCCGCCGTAGCCGCCCTCGCCCTCGTGCTCGCCGCCGCCGGCGGCCTGCTCGCCGCCGGGCCCGCGGCGGCCGGCCCGGCCCGGACCGCGGCCAGCGACGACGGCCCGCTCCCGGCACCGTCGCCGGACGTCGTCCCGATCAGCTGGAGCCGGTATCCCTAAAGGGTGCCATCTCAGGTTTCAGGGCTCCGGCGGCGTCGGCCGCGGTGCGGCGGCAGGCCGGGACCGGGCAGCCGACGGCGTCGTGGGCGGTGGTGGTCTGGTGTGCTGGTCGCCGGCGAGAGGCGGGTCGGCTATTCGTTGTGAGTCGCTGGCGGATGGATGGGCCTGGCAGGTCGGTGCCGGCGGGTGCGGCTGAGGATTCAGGCGGCGTGCTGGTACTCGTGGATGAGTCCAACGAGCACGTCGATGCATTCGCGAGCGTGACTCGGCCGGCCTGGGTCGAGGGCGGTGTGGTGTGCGCCGCGTGCGATCCAGCGTGGACCGGCGGCGTCGGTCAACCCAGCGCCAGAATGAGGCCCGCTGTGACGAGCAGTCCGGCGGTGAGCCCGTGGATGCCCAGCGCAGTCGCGCGCTTTCCGCCATTGGTGAGGACGATCACGGCATCCGCGGTCGGTGTGATCGCCGCGGCGAGCAGCGCCCACCCGAGTGTCGTGCGACCGGCGGCCGCCCAGACCACGAGCAGGACTACCCCGGAGGTGATGTCGCGGACGCCCTTGATCTCGGTCAGGGCGTGGAGACTGTCCGCGGCGACGCCGAAGCCGAGCATCGCCCGCCGAGGTGCCAGGAGGAAGCGGCCGCCTATGGCGATGATGCCGACACAGGCCAGGAGCGCGACCACGAGGGCGACCAGACGCATGGTGAAGGCCCCTTCCAGGTTCGCTAGCAACGTTAGATAACGATGCTAGCCTATGGGCCATGTCACCACGACCGGCTCCAGATCTCGACCTGAGGCGCGATCAGATCGTCCACGCCGCGCGAGACCTCGCCGAGTCCGACGGCTGGCGCGCCGTCACGATGCGCCACCTCGCCGGGCAGCTTGGCCTCACCCAGCCGGTGCTCTACTCGGTCTTCACCAGCCGCCAGGCACTCATCGACGCGGTCGCGCTCAACGGCTTCAGCGACATCGCCGCGGCGCTGCACGCGGCTGACGCCTCACCCCTGGCACGGATGCGCGCCTACCTCGACTTCGCTGCCGCGAACCCCCGGGTCTATGAGGCGATGTTCTCACTGCCCTCAGGATTGGCCTTCGCGGCCGAGGACACCCCACAACCGCTGCGGCATGCGTTCGCGGGCATCCAGGACGTATTCCCGGATGCCGACGGGACCCAGGCCGAAGTCGCCTGGTCCGCGCTGCACGGCCTGGCCACCCTCCAGGCCAGTGGACGGCTACGCGCAAGCCACGTCCGGGCCCGGCTCGAGCTCGCTCACCGCATGCTCACCCAACTAGAGCCCCGCTGATGTGCACCGGCATCGAGATCTATGCCCGCCTCGCGCGATCATCGCCAACGCGGTCAGCTACGGCACCGCGTTTCCCGTCATGATCAACAGCGCAGTCATGCCGCTGTGACGCACACCCGTCGCGTCATCGACGGTCCGCTACAGCCACCGGTGGCCCCCTCCGGCGGCCGGAACACCGCGGCCGGCGTGGTGGCCGCGGGTGGACCGCCGCACGGTCAAGGGTTCGGGCGACGGCATGATGTGGCCATGTCACACGTGGAGGTCAACCGGGCGCACTGGGACGTGCTCGCTGCGGAGTATGCCCTGCGGGCTCGGCGCCTGTGGGCGCAGACTGAGCCGAGCTGGGGCAACTTCGACGTGCCGCAGGCGCAGGTGCCGATGCTGCCCGCCGAGCTGGCCGGGGCCGACGTGCTGGAGTTGGGCTGCGGCACCGGGTACGTGTCGGCGTGGGCGGCCCGGGCCGGGGCCAGACCGGTCGGGCTGGACAACTCGGCACGGCAGCTGGCGACCGCGCGGCAACTGCAGCGGGAGTTCGGTCTGGACTTCCCGCTGGTCCATGCCGATGCGGAGCGTGTTCCGCTGGCCGATGCCCGCTTCGATCTGGTGATCAGCGAGTACGGCGCCTCGATCTGGTGTGACCCGTACCGGTGGGTGCCGCAGGCCGCCCGGCTGCTGCGCCCGGGTGGCCGGCTGGTGTTTCTGCGCAACTCCACCCTGCACATGCTGTGTGTGCCCGACGTCGGGGTGGCCACCGATCGTCTCCTGCGCCCGCAGGCCGGGCTGCACCGGATGAGCTGGGAGTCCGACCCGGGCGTGGAGTTCCATCTCGGCCACGGCGACTGGATCCGTCTGCTGCGGCGGTCCGGCTTCGTGATCGAGGACATGATCGAGGTGTACGCACCCGAGGACGCCCAGACCGACGGCGACTTCGTCACCCTGGAATGGGCCCGGCAATGGCCGGTCGAGGAGGTCTGGTTCGCCCGGCGACAGCCATGACCCGGTGCCCAGTCCGGTCGACCGCACGGGCACGCACCCCCAGCCAACCGGTCCTCGGCGCGGCGACGCCGGCAGCCCGCTGTGAGGGCCGCACGATCCGCAAGCCCGCGCCGGTCCGCACAGTGCGCCCACCGTCAACTGGCAGGCCCGTCACACCCGCACGTCGGTCTCCGTAGCCGCACCATCAACCATCCGACCATGCCATTCCAGCAGCCAGTCCGGGTAGTAGCTGCCGGCCCGCAGCTTCGGCACCGCCAGCTCCACCGTCCCGGCCCGGGTGTCCCACTCCCGATCCCGATACCCGCTACGCCGATTCGTCCGCCCCGGACTCGACACGCCGTACCGAGCACCACACACCGCATCGGCCTCCGCGCTCATCAGCGCGTTCGCGAACGTCTCCATCATCACCCGCAGCAGACCCGGACTCGCCTGCTCCAGGTTCTCGCCCACCACACGCGCTAGTCCGTCCGGCGCCGTGGGTTCTTCTCATCAGCGCCGCCGGCAGGTCGGAGTCGGCCGGTCGGGGCGGCGCCGGGGTGGTGGCTGGTTGTCGTGCGCGCTGGCGCTGGCGGATCACCGAAGTCGAGCGCTGAGGACCCGATCCGCTCACGCACCCGCAGGGTCGCTCGTCGAGGAGGAGGCATCTGCGGGTAGCCGCAGCACTCGCGCGAGCCATTCCGTCCGGGTGCGGCGCGCCGCTGAGGAGAGTTGGGCCTGTGGGTACAGCGCATCGAACCCGTGGAACCCGCCGGCCCACACGTGCAGTTCGGCCTGGCCGCCTGCTGCCCAGATCCTGCTTGCGTAGTCGACGTCCTCGTCCCGGAAGACCTCCGCCGTGCCGGCGTCGATGTAGGTGGCCGGCAGCCCTGCGAGGTCGTCGACGAGTGCGGGCGAGACGTATGCGGGCACGTCATCGCCGGAACGGTCGCCGAGCACCGACTGCCATCCGAACTCGTTCATCTCGCGGGTCCATACCCCGGGATCGCCGGAGTACTGACGGCTGGAGGTCGTGGTGTTGCGGTGATCGAGCATCGGGCAGATCAGGACCTGTGCGGCGATCGCCGGGGTCGCGCGGTCGCGTGCCATGAGGGTGACGCCTGCCGTCAGGCCGCCGCCGGCGCTGGTGCCGGCGACGATGAGGCGGGCCGGATCGATGCCCAGCTCGTCGGCGTTCCCAGCGGTCCACAGCAGCGCCTGGTAGCAGTCTTCGACCAGCGTCGTGCCGCTGACCTCCGGCGCCAGCCGGTAGTCCACCGAGATGACGACAGCGGCAAACTCGTCCAGCCACTCGAGGGGGATGTCGATCTGCGAGAAGCGATCCCCCATGACCATGCCGCCGCCGTGGAGCCAGACGATACCCGGACGGGCCACGGTCGAACCCGCGCCGGCCGGGCTGAAGATCGACAATGGCAGCCGGGCACCGTCCGGGGTGTCGAGGGTGACCTCTCGCCGCTGAACGGCGCGGCCTTCGAGTAGGGGCTCGACCGGCGCTGAGGAGTAGGGACGGATCTGCGCCAGGGCTTCGACATCGAGCCCGGATCGCAACGGCAGATCGGAGAGCAGCGCGCGCAGTTCGGGATCGAGGGCAGGTCGTGGAAGCGCCGTGGCCAGATCGCCTTCGTGGGTGAGCTCCATCAGAAGTCGGCCTTCCCGCCGACCGGCACCAGATCGACGTAGCGGGAGTCGGACACCAGTGGCTGAAGCTTCGCGACGAACGCCTGCGCCCGATCGGTCGCGAAGAACGTGCTGTGCGCGACCTCGGTGGTCCACCCCTCGGTGACGTGGACGACGTCGCGGTCTGCCGCCGCGCGGCCGACCAGGAAGACCACGCAGTCCTCGTTCGGCAGGGAGGGCGCGTCGAGCAGCATGTCGACCAGCTCGTCACCTCGTCCCGGATGTGCGGTCATGGTGGCGTGGAAGCCGTGTTGGACGGTCATGACGATTCCTCTTCGGTGGCGGAGCTGCTGTGCGCTCCTGGGATGTCGGGCCGACCTAGAAAACCATCTTGACCAGCGGATCTGTTAGATCAGAACTCCACTTTACTTGCCTAATACTCTCACTGGTGGGATCTACGGCAAGGTGCTTCAATCGCGCCGTGGACCTCGACGAACTGCGCACCATGCTGTGTCGGCATGCCCGGGCCGACGGGACCACATCCATCAACGGCGTCCTGATCTCGAAGGTGGGGCAGTCCAGCCCACCCTCGCCGTCGATGTCGGGCACGCTGCTGGCGCTGATCGTGCAAGGGTCGAAACGGATCGCGTTGGGCAACCGCGTGTACTCCTACGGCCCCGGGCAGTACCTCGTCGCCTCGGTCGACATGCCGATCACCGGTCAGTTCACAGCGGCCAGCCCGGAACGCCCCGCACTAGGCATCGGCCTAGTCCTGCATCCGGCGACCATCGCCGAACTGCTCCTGCAGGCCGGCCCGGGAGACCGCGCGCTTGCCGGTGGCAGCACGCCCAGCGGCATCGCCGTCTGTGACGCGCCCGACGAGCTCGTCGACGCGGCGACCCGACTCGCGCGCCTTCTCGATCGGCCACGTGATCAGCCGGTGCTCGCACCCCTGATCAAGAAGGAGATCCTCTGGCAGCTCATCACCAGCGAGCAGGGCGCCCTCGTCCGTCAGCTCGGTCTCGCCGACAGCAGCCTCACCCACGTCGCCGCGGCAGTGCGGTGGATCCGCGACAACTACGCGAAGGCCATCCGTGTTGAGGATCTCGCGCAGCTGGCCAGCATGAGTGTCTCCGCGTTGTACCGCAACTTTCAGGTAGTCACGGCGATGAGCCCCATCCAGTTCCAGAAGCAGATCCGGCTACAGGAGGCCCGTCTCCTGCTCGCCACCTACCCCAACGACGTCACCGGCGTCAGCACGCGGGTGGGCTACGAGAGCCCGTCGCAGTTCAGCCGCGAGTACCGCAGGCAGTTCGGCGCACCGCCGTCGCAGGACGCAGCACGGCTGCGCGGCGCGACGTCGAGCAGCGCACGAGCGCTGACCAGACTGCTACCGCCTCCAACAACACCAACGGGTCGAGCTCAAGGGTCGCCGCCGGCGCCGAATGGACGCCGCCGGAGGTCCGAACCGTGAGGTGGCACCCATCAGGCGGGCGGCGACCGTTCCCGGTCGCCGTCCGCCTCGAGCTCACACCTGGAAGCAGCGCACCGGCGGTCCGTCCACGGTGTCGCGGACCTCGACCCGCAGCGGGGCGGTGCCGACCTGGCCGGGCGACCAGTCGGTCGGCCGGACCCGGGTGACCTTGCCGGCCGCCAGCGGCACCTGCCGGCCCGGCGTCGGGGCCGTCCCCGGCTCCGCGCGGACCCGGATCCGGGCGGTGGTCTCGCCGCCGCTGTTCTCCAGCAGTACTTCCCGGCCGCCGTCCCGCAGCCGGGCGGCGATCCGCTGCTTCGGCGCCACGGAGAGTCGGTCGACCAGGAACTGCCTGGTCCGCGGTGAACGCGGCATCCCGTCCAGGATCAACGAGATCTCCTTCGCGCTGCCGCCGGGATCCACGGTGAAGGCGACCGAGGAGTCCTCGCCTGCCCTGGCGGCGGAGATCCGGTCGGCGACCGCGGCGGCGCGGCTGGTGAGCACGGCGCCGAAGGCAGGTGCCCGGAACGCCCAGCGGTAGGTCCCGCCGCCGCCGCGAACCGCGTACGTGTGGCTGACGTTGCGGCCCTCGCCGTACAGCAGCAGCGGCTGCGGCTCGGCCGGCTCGTTCTCCTCCCCCATCAGCGGGAACGGCACCAGGTCGGGAATCCGCTCGCCGGCACCCGGCACGATGTCGTCCCAGGATTCCGGCGGCTGCCCGGTGGCGACCCGAAACAGGTTCCGGCCGACACCGTCGGTGACCTGCTCGGTGACCGCGTCGCCCGCGACCAGCGCGAGATAGCCGTGAGCCAGCTCGGTGAGCACGTCCCAGCTGGGCAGCGTCGGCACCGCGTTCACCCGGTCCCAGGGGACGTAGAACATCCGGTTGTTGAACAGCGTCCCGCCGTGCCAGCCGTCGTAGGAGAACGAGTTGTCCGGCCGGATCGTCACGTGCCACAGGTCGTCGCTGTCGTGGTCGGTGGTGGGGTCGCCGTCCAGGTCGTCGATGTCGCGCATCCATTCGTGCTTCGGGTCGGCGATCCAGATCCGGCCCCAGCTGCCGTCCGGCAGTTCCTCGCCGTCGACACCGCCCTCCCACTTGAACGGCAGCACGGTGTGCGCCTTGAACTTGAACGACCGGCTGAAGTTCAGCAGCGGCAGGTTCCCCTCCTCGAACGCCTTCCGGCTGCGTCGGAAGACCTCCTTCGGGTTGTGGGTGAGGCCCTGGCCGAACTGCCGGAGGAACCAGCCGACCACGGAGTGGCCGGTCTGGTAGGCGTGCTTGATGTTGAACTCGTGGATCAGGCCGGCGTCCAGCACCGGGTCCGGCTCGCCGCGGTGCTCGTTCGCCGACTCCGGCTGCGGGTGGCCGTACTTGTAGACCGGCTGCGGGAACAGCGACATCCCCTTCTGGGAGTAGATCGCCTCCAGGCTCATCCCGAAACAGTTGCCCGGGTCGCAGATGGTCTTGAATACGAGGTGGTAGTAGAGCGCCTCGAAGCCTTCGTCCACATAGGACAGCGGGTTGATGTTGCCCCAGACCGAGGAGGAGTCGACGTCGGCGAACGTGCGGGCGTACTGCTCCTTGGTCAGCGTCGGGGTGGAGAAGTTGTTCACCTTCCACCACCACTGCTTGCGGAACGGGATGCCCTCCTTCCACTCCTCCGCGAACTCGGCGATCCGGTACGTCGCGGTGAACCGGTGCTGACGGTGCTCGGTGTCGGGCTCCGCCATCCCCCACAGGTTGTCCACTGTGTACGCCGGTTGGACGTCCCAGTTGTACGGATCGTCGTCCCAGACCCCGTGGGTGAGGCCGTGGTTCACCGTGCCGGTGGCCTCGTCAGCGCCGATCCCCTCGGCGTCGTAGCTGGCGAACATCGTCTCGAACCGCATCCCGCCGCGCAGCGGCTTGGCCAGCTCCATCGTGAACGGCGGGTTGAACGTGTGGTCGGCCGAGTCGTAGTCGCTGTCGTCCTTGGGGAACCGCTTGTTGAGGATGTTCGTGCGGGTGCCGTCCGGGTCGACCCGCTCCAGCACCGCCCGGACGAACAGGTCCAGCTCCCCGTCCGGGAAGCCGTCGCTGCCGGTGATGAGGAACGAGAGAATCCGCATCTGGGCCGAGCTGAAGCTCCAGGTGCCGGCGTGCGGGTGGCCCTCCGGGTGCCAGACGGCCACCCCGTTCTGGAAATCCATGTACGTGCCGCCGGCGGGGGTGCCGCGGGCAGTGTCGACCGGGAAGCCGAGCAGGCCGGACGGCCCGCCGCGCTCATCCCACGCCCGCTGGATGCCGATCGGCAGGATCCACCCGGAGCCGCCGCCGGTCGGGAAGTGCATCGCGATGTGCTCGAATACGCCGCGGTCCCACGACACGGCGCCCTCGTCCTGGCCGTAGACCTTGGACGAGATCGTCTCCGTCGGGTAGCCGTACGGGCCGGTCGGGCCGGTAGGCGCCCACTGGTCGTGGATCGGGCCCCAGACCGCCTGCGCGCCGAGGTCGGCCCGCCAGCAGATCTCGCCGCGCTGGAACCGCTGCCGGCGGCCCCCGTCGGGCAGCGTGGACTCGTTCTCGATCGGCTCGCCGAGGTCGCCGCGGTGCAGCGTCCAGCAGGCGTTGATCTCGGTGAGCACCACGAACCCGGCCGGCGCCGCGGCCCGGGCGGCGGCAGGGGCGGGCACCACGCTGCCGCGAGCCAGGGTGAGCGCCCGCCCGCCGGCCGGCTCGGTCACCGGTCCCAGCGCGGCCCGGGCCGTCGCGGGCTGCGCCTGCCAGGCCGCAGCCAGCTCCCGGGACACGGTGACGGCGCCGAACCGGGTCGAGG
This sequence comes from uncultured Actinomycetota bacterium, assembly GCA_963714145.1. Classification (GTDB taxonomy): domain Bacteria; phylum Actinomycetota; class Actinomycetes; order Mycobacteriales; family CADCTP01; genus JBBWZH01. The sequence goes on from OY970235.1 coordinate 4,852,052, forward strand.
CGAACACCGCGCCCTGCTCGAAGACCTGGTACACGGCCCGCGGATCGTCGCCGGGCACGGCCAGTACACCGCTGACCGGCGCGCCGAGCTGCGCGGCCTCGGCGGTCCAGTGCTCGCCGAGCGGGCTGGTGGTCACGACCGGCAGCACGGTGCGCAGCTGCCCGTCCGTGCCGTCGCCGAGGTGCACCCGGCCGGCCGCGTCCACCACCACCGACTGCGGGAACGGCCCGGTGTGCGTGGCCGCGGTGATCGTCTCGCCGGCCAGGTCGTAGGACTGGAAACCGGCATTGGTGGTGACGTAGAGCTGCCCGGCGCCCGCGTCCGCGGCCAGCGCGACCGGCCCGCCGAACGCCGTCCCCACCGTGCTGGTGGCCCAGCTTCCGTCCAGCCGGAACCGGGTGACGTTCGGACCGATGCTGCCGCCCGGGGTGTTGCCCATGCAGGCCAGGTAGAGCCGGGAGGCGTGCACCGCGACCGCGTACGGCCGGGAGCCGGCCGGGACCGGCACCACCTTCTGCACGGTGTGCGTGCTGCCGTCCCGGCCGCAGGAGATCGCCGCGACGGCGTCGACCGGTCCGTCCGGTGCGACCGGCGCGTGCGCGAGCGCGGCGTAGAGGGTGTCGGTGCTCTCGTCGAAGGCCAGCCCGAGCGGCCGCTGCACCGGGATCGCCAGCGCCTTCAGTTCGGTGTCGGTGCTCCCGTCGATCACGTGGATCCGGCCGAACGCCTGCGGGCCGCCGCCCGGGGTGGACTGCGTCTGGTTGGCGACGTAGACCCGGTTGGTGCGCGGGTTCACCGCGACGTCGGCGAGCCCGATGCCGAGCGGGATCCAGGCGGCGTGCGCGAACGCCGACCCGGACCGGCGGATCACCGTGAGGCTGTACGGGTGGTCACCCTGCTGGCCCCAGTTCAGCACGTAGATCTTGCCGGTGCGGGGATTGACAGCGACCGCGCGTGGCTGCCTGCCGACCGGGAGGCGGGCGACCACCGGATCGGCGGCCGGGTCGGCCAGCAGGAGCTGGTCGAGCACGATCAACTCGCCGTCGGCCGGTGAGTCGTGCCCGTCGGCGGCCATCGTGCGGTGGTACGTCGCGTACACGTACCGGTCGTCGGCGGCAAGACCGAGGATCTGACCCACCTGGCCGGACGGCACCGGCTGGGCGCCGAGAAAGCGGGCCCGTACGGTCGTCTGGACCTGGGCGGACGGGCACTTCTGCTGCGGCGGTGCGGTCATGCCAACTCCCGGTACGAGGCTGTGGTGTCAGGCCAGCCTCCGGCACGGACCTAACCGCCCGGATCCGTAGCCGGTACTGAACTTTCCAGGCCCGGTACGGAGAACGACCACCGTGGACACGTGGACGTGCCGGCTCTCTCGACCTCGTCATCGACCCGGTAGAGCGTGAGATCGATGAATCGCTCGTCTACGAGGACGTCGCGGTCTGATCAGGGCCGGCCGACCGGGGGCGGCTGGGTGGGGTCGGCGTCAGTGGCCGTGCCCGAGCTGGGCCCTGATCTCGCCCGCCGGATAGAGCGTGCTGTGCACGTTGACGTAGGTCGAGCCTGCCCGGATCGCGGCGACCAGTTCAGCGAACTGGCCGGCGGTGATCCCTTGCGCGGCCGGGCCGATCACGTCGGCCGCGACGAGCGTCCCGGTGACGGTCGCCGGCGCGGCCGGGCAGGCCTGCGTCCCGGCCGGTCCGTTGCCGAGGTTGGAGCAGAGGAAGACGCTGATGCCGCCGCTCTGCGCGGCGCTGCCCAGGTGGATATGCGCCTGGGTCACCGTGCCTTCCAGTGCCGAGTAGTTCAGCGCGTAGGTGATCCGGTCCCCCGCCGAGCTGATCCGGGCCACGAAGCGGCCCGTGCCCGTCGTCGACAGCGCCAGTGGGGTCTCGGCGTACCCGCTCAGCCGCTCCAGCACGACGCCCTGCGTGCTGCCGGACTTGTCCACGTCGGCCGTGGCCCCCGTCGTGATCAGAGCCGCCGCCACGACCACGCTGGCGCCGATCGCTAGCCGCACCCGCCTGTCCACCAGATGTCCCCTTCCGGAGTAGTTGTGACTCAACCAGCCGTGCGAGTGTCTCTGGTTCAACCGGCGTAACACCAGTGCTACTGTCAGAAACATCCATCCGGTCTATCGGCGGACAATCCCGCGGTAACCGCGGGCGACGGGCGGCGGCCGGATTACTCCCGGGGGCCTAGCCCACCCTGGCCGGATCGGCCACAGTAGACGCGGTGGAGCTGGTCGGGAGGAGGCGATCCCGCTGCGCTCACATCCAGCCGGCCACCCGGCGAACACGGTGGTGCAAGGAGTGCCGCTGGCGGCGTTCACCACGCTGCGGCTGGGCGGTCCGGCCGCCAGCCTGATCGAGGTCCGGACCGAGGACGAGACCATCGCCGCGGTCCGCGAGGCGGACGCCGCCGGCGCCGCGGTGCTGCTGCTCAGCGGGGGCAGCAGCCTCGTCATCGGCGACGCCGGCTGGGCCGGCGTGGTCGTGCTGCTGCGGTGCGCCGGCAGCACGGTCATGCGGCACGGCGACGAGATCACCCTGACCATCCGGGCCGGCGAACTGTGGGACGACGCGGTCGGGTTCACGGTGGCCGAGGGCTGGAGCGGGCTGGAGTGCCTGTCCGGCATTCCCGGCCTGGCCGGCGCCGCCGCGGTGGAGAACATCGCGGCCTTCGGTCAGGAGCTCGCGGACACCGTCGCGGCGGTCCGGGTGCTGGACCGGTCCACCGGCGCGGCCCTCGACCTGCCGGCCGCGGCCTGCCGGTTCCGCGCCCGGGACAGCCTCTTCCTGCGGTCGGACCGGTATGTGGTGCTCGCGGTGACGCTGCGGCTGCGCGCGTCGGCCCGGCCGGCGCCGATCGGGTACGCCGACCTCGCGGCCGAGCTCGGCCTGCCGGTCGGCGCGGTGGCCCCGCCGGCCGACGTCCGGGACGCGGCGCTCGCCCTGCGCGGGCGCTCCGGCCGGCTGGTGGACGCGCACGACCCGGACACCTGGTCGGTCGGGTCGTTCTTCGCCAACCCGGTCGTGTCGGCGGCGGAGCTGGCCCGGTTCGAGTCCCGGCTCGCGGCCGGGTCGGGCTACCCGTCCTGGCCCACGGCCGAGGGCACCAAGCTGTCCGCGGCCTGGCTGGTCCGCGGCGCCGGCATCGGCCTGGGATACGGCAACGAACGGGTCCGGGTGTCGCAGCGACATCCGCTGGCCCTGGTGCACCACGGCGGCGGCAGCACGGCCGAGCTGATCGCGCTGGCCCGCGGCATCCGGGACGCGGTGTCGGACCGGTACGGGGTGGCGCTGGCCGTGCAGCCCCGGCTCGTCGGCGTCAGCCTGTAGCCGCCGGCGGCGCCGGCCGGCACCGCCGGACCGACCGGTCAGCGCAGCAGCCGCGGCCGGGGCGGCACCGGGTCGGCGGTGTGGATGCCGCCGTACGCGCCGTGGTGGAAGATCAGCGGGCCGGCCGCGGTGCGTCCGGCGTGCAGCGCCACCACCCGGCCGAGCACCAGGTCGTGGTCGCCGGCCGGGTACACCTGGTCCAGCTCGCACTCCACCGCCGCCTGGGCGCCGCTGATCAGCAGGCCGCCGGCACCGGTCGAGGTGCCGCGCAGGTAGGCCGCGGCCGCCGCGCCGCGGCACCGGTCGGACCGGGCGAACATCCGCGCCACGTGCTCCTGGTCCGCGGCGAGGATGTTGAGCGTAAACGCCTTCTCCTCGGCGGTGATCTGGCGCAGGATCCGGGCCTGCCGACGCAGGCTGACCAGCACCAGCAGCGGTACCAGCGACGCGGACACCACCGAGTTCACCGTGGTGCCGTCCAACCGGTCGCCCTCGCCCGAGGTCAGCACGGCGACGCCGGTCGGGAACAGCCCCAGCGTGTGCCGGAACGCGGTGCCGGCGAGATCCTGGGCTTCCCACTCGCCGGAGCGCTCGATCATCTCAGCTCACCCACCGATCCGGCCGACTTGAGCGCGGGGGCGTCGGTGTGCGGCAGCAGGCGGCCGGTCATCAGGCCGAACTGCCGGGTCACCTCGGTCTCCAACACCTCCCACCCGTCGATGGTCACCAGGCCGAGGTCCCGGGCGATCGCGGTCAGCGCGGTGGGGCCGGGCCGGTAGACCAGGTCGACCACGACGGCGCCGGCCGGCAGCCGGTCGGCCGGGAACGGCAGCTCGTCGCACAGCGGCGTCGCGTGCACCACCACGGAGTACCCGTCGGGCCGGAACGCGGCCAGCGGCACGAACGGCAGCCCGAGCAGCGCGGCTGCGGCGCGGCCCCGGTCCCGGCCGCGGTTGACCAGGACGGTCTCCGCGCCGGCCCGCATGAGGCCGACCGCCGCCGCCCGGCCCGCCCCGCCGCAGCCCACGACGGCCACCTTGCGGCCGGCCAGCCGGACGTCGGCGCGGGCCAGCACCGCGGCGACCGCATCCGTGTCGGTCGTCTCGGCCAGCCAGCGGCTCCCTCGCCGCAGCAGCACGTTGGCCGATCCGGCCGCGCGCGCGGTCGGGGTCACCGCGTCGGCCAGCGCCAGTGCCGCCTCCTTGTGCGGGCCCATCACGGTCAGCCCCAGCAGCGGCAGCCCGATCTCATCCAGGCCGGACGCCAGCCGGGCCCAGCCGGCCGCCAGCGCCTCCACGTGGAACGGCAGGAACAGCGCCGGCAGGCCGAGCTGCCGGTAGGCGTTGTTGTGCAGCCGCGGGGACATCGACCGGTGCAGCGAGCCGCCGACGATGCCGTAGAGGTGGCGCAGCAGCGGCAGCGCGGGCACCGGGTAGTCCTCCAGCAGCTGCCGGATCGTTGGCACCCCCGCCTCGATCGGCCCGTGCAGCCGACCGAACACGACCGGGGCGCCCAGCCAGGCCGCCAGCACCCGGCTCCAGGTCCCGCTCGGCCCGGTGCCGAACGCGGTGACGTCCGCCCGGCCCAGCGACCGCAGCAGCTGTAGCGGGATCAGCGCCTGCCCGCACGAAGTGGTCCGCGGCGCCAGCACGTAGAGCCGGGCCGGGGTGCGCGCCAGCTCGGTGAACCGGGCCCGCAGCGCCGGCAGGTCCAGCGGGCCGCCGTGCCAGGAGATCCGGCGCTGCCGCGCCGGTATCCGGGCGAGCGCCTCCGGCGTCAGGTCCCGGATCTCCAGGTCGATCAGGTCGTAGTAGCGGGCCGCGGCCACCAGCCGGCTGCACCGCTCGGTCGGGGTGCCGCCGAACCGGCCGCCCTCGGCGGTGCTGCGCAGGCTGTAGATCAGCTCACCGGAGAAATGATGCCGCAGCAGCCGCGGATCGAGATCGCCGGCCAGGTCCGCCCGTACCTCCAGCCCGGTGACCTGATGGCTGAGGTGGTCCAGGCCCAGCCCGTCCGCGCCGGCTGGCCGGGCCAGCACGGCGACCACCGCCGCGCGCCGGTGGTCCCTCGGCACTGGCCCGTCCGACCGGCCGGTTGATCCGGCCGCCGGTCCGGCCGGGCGGGCTGCGGAGACCGGCCGGGACGTCCCCATGGAACTGACCCCGGTAATGTGCCGCGGCTCCATAAGGCCCCTTGGTCGCAGGTGTTCCGACGATTGCGGCAACCAGCCGATCGCTCGTCCACCGCCGCACCGGTCGCCGCGACCGCGGCCACCGCTGTCGGAAGTAGCAGAGCGGCTGTTGTCCAGACAAGCAGTCAGGCCGGGTTCTGGCGCCCACCCCGGGGGGTATTCGACACAGCCGCGGTCGGGTCGCCGCCGCACCGCCGCCGGCCGCCCGGCGCGGCCGCAACAGGCCCCGCGGGCGGCCCGCCCGCGGCCCAACGTGCTCCTTGGCCGACAAGTTCACCCGTCTGGCGCCGGATCGGGTCGCCTAGCTGGCGTACTGAGTTGCCGCCAATCGGTGGTCAAATGTGCGCGGGGTTGCGGTCATTCGAGCCCGGTTCCCCCTGAAAACGAAGGATCAGTGGGTCAATGCGCGTCACGGTGCTCACGGGTCGACGGCTATTCGGCGAGTCCGTGGCGGCTGTGCTCAGGGTGCATTCGGACGTGACCGCGGTCGACCCGGTCACCTCGCCGGAGCGGCTGCTCGCGGCGTGCGAGCGCAGCCCGTTCGACGTCGCCGTGCTCGATGCCGACCGGGATGCGGCCGCCGTGCTGCCGGTCTGCCACCGGCTGCGCGAGCGCTTCCGGTCGATCTACCTGGTGGTGGTGTACGACCGGCTCAGCCCGACCGCGCTGTCGGCGCTGCGGATGGTCGGCGTCGACGCGCTGGTGCCGGTCTCCCGCGGCCTGGCCACGCTGGTCGCGACGGTACGCAACCGGCGCTCGGGCGGACCGGCCCGGCAGCCGGCCGGGTTGAGCCGCCGGCAGCGCGATGTGCTGATGCTGCTCGGCTCCGGGCACAGCGTGCCGGAGATCGCCGCGCTGCTCGACATCAGCCCGGGCACGGTCGAAAACCACAAGCGGCGCATGTACGCGAAGCTGGACGCGCAGGACACCGTGCGCGGGGTCGCGGGGGCGGCGACGCAGTTCGGCAGCCGCGACGACGACGGCGGCGAGCCGGCGCGGCCCGGCGCGCCCCGCCAGCAGCCCACCCGGCACCCGGACGGCAAGCTCGGCCACGCCCTGCTGGCCGTGGTCCACGGCACCAGCGTCGCCCTGGTGCACGAGGCGGTCGAGGTGCTGATCCGGCACCAGGTGCCGGTCGCCCGGGAGAACCTGCCGCGCATGAGCAGATCCGACCACTGGTCGCGGTGGCACCGGGGGCCGCTGGTGGTGCTCGTCATCGACCCGGCGGAGGAGGATTGGCAGGCGGCGCTCGCTCTGGTCCGACCGGTGATCGTGCACTACTCCACGCCGGTCGACCAGGCGCAGACCGACGAGGCGTTCGGTCGGGGCGCCGCGGCGGTGGTGCCGCCGGGCTGGCTCGACGACCGGCTCGTCCACCTGCTCAGCGTGGTCTCCCAGGGCTGCCGGGTGCTGGAGCGGCCGGCCGCGGCGGCGGCGCTGCCCGGGCTGCCGATGCGTCGGGCGGAACCGAGCCCGGCGCCGGACCTCACCGCCCGGGAGTGCGACATCCTGCGGTCGATCGCCTGCGGGCACACCGTCCGGGAGACCGCCCGCACGCTGGGCATCGCGGCGAAGACCGTGGAGAACGCGCAGTCGTACCTGTTCCGGAAGCTCGGCGCGCACAACCGGGCCAGCGCGCTGGTCGTCGCCCACTCGCTCGGCCTGCTGCCCAACCCACCGGTCCGGGCCGGCGCCGGCGCGCGGTTGCTGCCCGGCCGGCCGCCGGCCCGGCTGGAGGTCCGGCAACCGGGCCAGCGGACCGCCAAGCTGACCCCGCCGGTCGGCCTGCCGGGGCAGCCGGCCGGCCCCGGCTGTCCGGATACCGGGAAAGGCCAACACGACCGGCCTGGTCCGGTACACAATGACGGCCTGCCGCCGTCCCGGCCTCAACTCCGCCCCGGCGCGCGCCGCATTCACCCGCCGACCCGTCCCGGGGGGAATTGCCGACTCGATCACCCGGGTGTCGGCGTGTAAGCGTTGAGCCGGCTCCCCCAAGGCGTTCAAAAGACCATGCGAACGCCTGGGCAGGGCTGGTCTGGAGGAACGATGTCAAGCACGCCAGAGCCGGCAATCGTCCACGGTCGGGCAATGAGCCCGCGCTGGATTGTGGGCGGTGGAATGCTCGGGCTCGGCATCGGCTACTTCGCTTTCTTCACCCCGTACACCGGCCTGGCCAGAGCCGTGTCCGAGGGGCGGCTGCCGGGGATGGACCGCCCGGTCCGCGGCCTGGAGCTGCTGCCCCCCTCGGCCCTAGGCCTGCTCACCGCCATGGTCGTGTTCCTGGCCGCCAGCGGCTGGTGGCGGCTGGCCCGGCGGCGCCGGATCGCCGGCGTCCGGGTCCCGTTTCCGGGCCGGGAGACCGCGGCGTCGGCGTTCTTCATGGCGCTGATCGTCGGCACGACGACGCTCAACTTCACGTTCGCCGGCATCTCGATCCTGTTCGTGCTGGTGCTGGAGCGGCTGGAGACGCTGGTCCTGGCGCCCGGGGTGGACCTGATCCGGCGGCGGCGGATCAGCCGCTACTCGTGGGTGGCGCTGGCGCTGTGCGCGCTGGCCGCGGTCGTCACGCTCACCGACGTCGACAACTACCACCTCACCGTCGCCGCCGCGCTGAGCATCCTGACCTACCTGGCCGGCTACACCGGCCGCTTCAGCATCATGAGCAAGCACGCCAAGACGGGCGGCCCGGGCGACCGCAGGTACTTCGTCGAGGAGCACATGACCACCCCGGTCATGCTGGTGCTGATCCTCGCGGCGTTCGCGCTGATCGGCCAGGGCCCGGCGATGCAGGCGCTGCGGGCCGGCTTCACCACCTTCCTCACCACGCCGGCCGCACCCTGGGCGTTCGCCATCGGGGTCGCCTACGAGGGCCTGTTCATCTTCACCACGCACATCTTCCTGGACCGCCGGGAGTTCGCCTTCGGCATGCCGGTGCACGTCTGCGCCAGCCTGCTCGCCGGCGTCGCGGCCACCTTCGGCCTGCGTGCGATCTACGGCACCGCCGCCCCCAGCCAGGCCCAGTTCGTCGCGGCGGCCTGCGTGGTGGCCGCGGCCTTCGCGCTCAGCTACCCGGCGATCCGGGCCTGGCTCACGACCATGTCCTGGGTCGGCGGCCGGCGGGCGACCGGGCTGCTGCCCGCGCCGGCCCGGGTGCTGTTCGTCTGCGGCAACAGCACCGACCGCTCCCCGATGGCGGCCGCGATCGCCCGCGCCGAGCTCACCGGCGTCACCGGCCACTGGCTGGTCGAGGCGGCCGGCCTGGACGTCACCGAGCCGGGCGCGCCGATGAGCCCGCAGGCGGTGGACGCTCTGCGCCGGCTGAACATCACCGCCTGCGACCACCGCAGCCAGCGGCTGACGCGCGAGCTGTGCGACCAGAGCACGATCATCTACACGATGACCGCGGCCCAACGGGAGGCACTGCTCGCGCTGGCGCCGGCCGCGGCCGGCAAGACCTACTGCCTGGACCCGGCCGGCGCCGACCTGCCCAGCCCGGGCCGCCAGCCGGCCGAGTTTTACCAGGGACTCGCCGAACGCATCCAGTCCCTCGTCCGCCAGCGACTCACCGAACTCCCGGCACTCAGTCCGACCGCTGGATAGCCGCCGGATGCCCGGCGCCCGGGAAATGTCGAACACCCATCGATATTCCAGCCGGCCCGGCCCGGCCGGCGGCGCCGAATCGAGAATTCCGCCACTAACGGAAAGCCCCGAGCAGATGCAGGCAGTGACGCCGCCGCACCCTACCGTGCAGATATTCCGGCCCGCGCCGCACCGCCGCGGTATCTATTCCGCCGGCTGGTGGAAATGCCGGCCGCGGCCGGTGGGGGGCTGACCGGTGCGGCCGCGATCGGCGGCAGAGCACCCGCAGCCGGCGGCAGCCCGGCCGGCCAGCCAGCCGGCGAACGGGCGGCGGGCCGCGCTGGTGGCGACGCTGACGGCGGCGAACGGGGGCGGCTGGCCGACCCCGCCGCCGGACGTCACCGGCCTGGAGGTGCGGGCGGACCTGGTCGGCGACATCGATCCGGCGCCGCTGCGCCGCGGCTTCCGCGGCCCGATCTGCTACACCCTGCGCAGCGCCGGCGCCGGCGGGCACGACGGCGGCTCGCTGCCGAGCCGGCACGAGCGGCTGGTCCGCGCCCGGGCCAGCTACGACCTGGTCGACCTGGAAGCCGACCTCGACCTGACCCCGCAGGTGCTGGCCGAGATCCCGGCGGCGCAGCGGCGCGTCTCCTGGCACGGTGGCCCGGTTGCCGCGCCGGTCGACCTGGCCGCGCTGACCGACGCCTTCGGCCGGGCCACGCGCACCCCGGCCCGGCTCTACCTGCTGGCGCCGACCGTGACCACCGCGGAGGAAGCGCTGGCGCCGCTGCTGCTGCTGGCCCGGCTCGGCCGGTCGGACGTCACCGCGTTCGGCGCCGGTGCGGCCGGCACCTGGAGCCGGCTGCTCGCGCCGTGGTTCGGTGCCCCGGTGGCCTACGGCCGGCTCGGCGGCACCGGTCCCGCCGGCCCGGACACCGACGGGCTGCCCAGCATCGATCAGCTCCGCACCGACTACCCGCTGCCGGCGTTGCCGGCGCTTCGGTTCGTCTGCGGCATCGTCGGCAGGTCGGTGGATCATTCGCTGTCCCCCCGGCTGCACAACGCCGCCTACCACGCCCTCGGCCTGCCCGGCCTCTACCTGCCGTTCCAGGTGGAGAACCTGGCGCGGTTCTGGCCCTCGGTGGCCGACCAGCTGGCGGGGCTCGGGATCACGCTGCGCGGTGTCACGGTCGCCTCACCGCACAAGGAATCGGCGCTGCAGGTCGCGGAGAGCGGCAGCGCGACCGTCCGCGCGGTCGGCGCCGCCAACGCGCTGGTCCGGCTCGGCGGCCGCGGGCGGGCCGACGCGTCCGAGGGCGCGGTGCGGACCCTGGCCGAGGCGGGCATCCCGCTCGCCGGCCGGAAGGTGGCGGTGATCGGCTGCGGCGGCGCCGGCCGGGCGGTGGCCTACGGGCTGCTGGCCGCCGGGGCCGAGCCGACGCTGGTCAACCGCGGCGCCGAACGCGGCCGGTTCGCCGCCGACCTGCTCGGCCTGCCGTTCGTGCCGCTGGCCGACTTCGCGCCGGCCGGCTACTCGCTGCTGGTCAACGCGACCCCGCTGCGGGCCGAGTCGCCGGTCCGGGTCGCCGACCTGGACGAGGACGCGGCCGTGCTGGACATGGTCTACGGACCCACCCCGACCGCCCTCGTCACCGCCGCCCGCGACCGCCAACTGACCACAGTGGACGGACAGCAGGTGCTGCTGGCCGAGGTGGCCGACCAGTTCTGGCTGATGACCGGACGGCGGATGCCCGACCTCGCCCATATCGTCCGCCCCCGCGACGCGGCGAGCCCCGCCGCTGGAAGGAAGTGAGCGATGGCAACGGTGCGCCGCCAGCGCGCTACCGGCCAGGAGGCTCGGCCATGACCGCCCTGATTCTCGGCGAGCCGGTCGGCAGCGAGCCGGTCGGTCGGGTGGCCAAGCTGGCCGCCGACGTGTTCGCCGACCGGGCCGACGAGTACGACCGGACCACCTCGTTCCCGGCCGCAGACTTCGACGACCTGTTCGCCGCCGGGCTGAACGCGCCGACCGTGCCGGCCGAGCACGGCGGGCTGGGGCTCGGGCCGATCCGCGGCGACACCTATCCGCTGTGGATGATGACGAAGGAGTTGGCCAAGGCTGACCTCTCGCTGGCCCGCTGCTGGGAGGGGCATGTCAACTCGCTGGTGCTGATCGACGCGCTCGGCTCGCCGGAGCAGCAAGCCCGCTGGTTCGAGGGCGTCACCACCCGCGGCGAGAAGTGGGTGGCCTGGAGCGGCGAGCCGCAGGCCCGCAAGCCCGGCGAGAAGCAGCGCTTCGGCACCACCGTCACCCGCGCCGACGGCGGCTGGGTGGTAGCGGGCAGCAAGGCGTTCGCCTCCAGCGCCTCGGGGGCAAACTGGGCGATCCTGCTGGTCAACACGGCCGGTCCCGGCGGCGCCCGGCACGCCGTCGGCCTGGACGACCACCTGCTGCTGCTGGCCTGCGATCTGGCCGACCCCTCGATCAGCGTCGACGGGTCCTGGTGGGATCCGGTCGGGATGCGGGCGACGGTCAGCCATGTGGTGCGCTTCGACGACACGTTCATCCCGGACGACCGGCAGATCGGCAACCCGGGCGACTACCTGCGGCAGGGCTGGCAGACCGCGTTCATCCCGCACTACGCGGCCAGCTTCCTCGGCGCCGCCGAAGGTGCCTTCGACTACGCCCGCAGCTACCTGGACCGGCAGGACAAGACCGGCGACCCGTACGTCCAGCAGCGGGTCGGCAGCATGGCGGTCGACCTGGACACCGCGTACCTGTGGCTGCACTACGTCGCCGGCCTGTGGGACGGCGGCCACCGGCCGGCCGCCCAGCTCGCCGGCAGCCGGGCCCGGCACCTGGTCGAGCACCTTGCTCTGTCCACTGTGGACCACTGCATCCGCGCCTGCGGCGCGCGCTGCCTGGTCCGGCCCAGCCCGGTCGAGCGCATCCTGCGCGACCTGACCTTCTACGTCCGGCATGACAACGACGACCACATCCTCGCCGTGATCGGCAAGAGCGTCCTCGGCCGGGATCACGACGCCTCCTTCTACAAGCCCTAGCCAGTAGGCAGTCGGCGGAGGCCGCCGCCAACCAGCAGCGAAAGGCGGTACATCTGGTGACGGACCTGCTGTCCCTGCGAGGCTTCTACCTGTCCAGCGCCGACGGCCAACGCAGCGTCTTCCACGTCTGGGAGCGCGGCGGCGCGGTCGGCGACTCGGTGACGCCGTCCACCTACAGCCCGTCCTACCAGCACTGGATGGAGAACCTGCTGCGCAAACACCTGGACGGCACCGCCGACCCCGGCCTGCTCAGCGTTGGCTGCGGCAACGCGGTGATCGAGGCCGCGCTGCATTCCGCCGGCTACCGGGTGCTCGGCGTCGACGCCTTGGCCGAGGCGGTCGAACTGGCTCTGGGCAAGGGCATCGACGCGGTCTGCGCCGACGTGATGACCTGGACGCCGCCGCCCGGCGGATGGAACGTCGTGTACGCCGACGGGCTGCTCGGGCACCTGTACGACCCGGAGCAGGGCCTGCAGCCGACGCTGCGCCGGTTCCGGTCGTGGCTGCCGGCCGGCGGCGTGCTGGTCGTCTCCAACGACAGCCCGCGGACCGAGGTGGACACCGAGCAGCATCCGGCGGTACCAGGGTTCACCTGGCTATCTGGGCGGTATCTACAACGGCAGGTGGAGATGGCCGGTTTCACTGAGGCCAGCAGCGCGCTCTTCACCTACCAGCGCCCGGTCACCGGCCCCCGGGAGCGGGTCATCGTCACCGGGCTCGTGCCGTAGCAGTCAGGAGACGGGCTCCGTGACGACGGAACTTGCATTGCTGGGTGGTTCGCCGGTACGTCCAGATCCGTTCCCGCCGTGGCCGGTGCACGGGCACCGGGAACGGGAGCTCCTGCTATCGGTGCTGGAGAGCGGAAACTGGTCGTATGACGGCCCGATGGAAACCGAGTTCAACCGGCGCTTCGCCGAGCTCTGCGACACCGCGTACGCCTTCTGCGTGCCGAACGGGACGCTCAGCCTGGAGATCGCCCTGCGCGCGCTCGAGATCGGCCCCGGCGACGAGGTCATCCTCTCCGCGCTCAGCTTCATCTCCCCGGCGTGGGCGATCGTCCAGGTTGGCGCGGTCCCGGTGTTCGCCGACATCCGCGAGTCCGACTGGTGCCTGGACCCGGAGTCGGTCCGCGGGCTGGTCGGCCCGGCCACCCGCGCCATCCTGCCGGTGCACCCCTTCTGCCAGCTCGCCGATATGGACCGCCTGCTCGACATTGCCGGAGAGCACTCGCTGCGGGTGCTAGAGGACTGCGCGCACGCGCACGGGTCGAGCTGGCGTGGCCGGCCCGCCGGCTCGCTGGGTGACCTCGGTTCGTTCAGCTTCCAGCAGTCCAAGCCGATGACGGCCGGTGAGGGCGCGGTGCTGGTCACCTCGGCGGAGGGGCTCGCGCACCGCATCTACGGCCTGCGCAACCTCGGCCGGCAGTGGCGGCCGGACAGCCCGCTGGGCTTCGGCGGCAACTACCGGATCACCGAGTTCCAGGCGGCCGTGCTGCTGGCCCAGCTGGACCGGCTGGACGAGCAGATCGACCGCAAGACCGCCAACATCGAGCTGTTCCGCGACCGGGTCCGGGCGGTCCCCGGCGTCCACCCGCTGGCCGCCCAGCCGCAGGTCACCCGGCAGAACGCGCTCGGCGTCGCGGTGAACATCGAGCCGGCCGAGTTCCAGCACGTCCCGCTCGCCCGGCTGGTGGCCGCGCTGGCCGCCGAGGGCGTGCCGGTGCGTCCGGCCGATCCGGTCATCTACCGGGCCCCGACCTGGCTCTCCGGCCTGCGGGAGCGGCGCTGGCCGGTGGGCGCCGACCCGGCCCGGCAGCTGGGCCTGACCGCCTCCTGCCCGGTGGCCGAGCGGGTGTCCCAGCGTGGCCTGGTGATCCGCCAGACCGCGTTCCTGGGCGGCAGCGCGGACGTCGACGACATCGTCGCCGCGTTCGAGAAGGTCCAGCGCTTCGCCAAGAGCCTGTAGTGCGCGCCGATCCCGAACTGTCGCCGCGCGCCCGGCGGCGGCTGGATCCCGCGCTGCGCCGGCTGGCCCTCGTCGTCGTGGTCGGCAGCATGATGACCAGCCTCGACGCGATGATCGTCAATATCGCGATCGTCACGCTGGACCACCAGTTCCACTCTCCGCTGTCGACCACCCAGTGGGTGGTCACCGGCTACCTGCTGGCGTTGTCGATGACCATCCCGATCACCGGCTGGGCGGTCGAGCGGTTCGGCACGAAGCCGACCTGGGTCGTCTCGCTGGTGCTGTTCATGGTCGGTTCCGTGCTGTCCGGCTTCGCCTGGTCGATCACCAGCCTGATCGTGTTCCGGGTGCTGCAGGGGATGGGCGGCGGGCTGCTGCTGCCGGCCGGGCAGACCATGCTGGCCCGCGCCGCCGGCACCCACCAGATGGGCCGGATGGCCAGCGTGATCGCGATCCCGGCGATGTTCTCGCCGGTGCTCGGCCCGGTGCTCGGCGGCCTGATCATCAGCCACCTGAACTGGCGGTGGATGTTCTTCATCAACGTCCCGGTCTGCACCGCCGCGATCGTGCTGGCGGTGCGGATGCTGCCCGCCGACGGCGAGCGCCAGCGCGGCCGCCACCTCGACGTGCTCGGGCTGGCGCTGCTGTCCCCCGGCCTGGCCACGCTGGCCTTCGGGCTGTCCCAGGCGGCCGGGCCGGGCGGGTTGACCAGCCCGCGGGTTGCCGCCTGCGCCGGCACCGGCGCGCTACTGCTGATCGCCTTCTGCCGGCACGCGCTGCACACCACCCGGACCCCGCTGGTGGACATCCGGCTGTTCGGGCTGCGCAGCTTCCGGGCCGCCTCCTGGGGCCTGTTCGGCTACACCGCCACCGTGCTGAGCATGGACTTCGTGCTGTCGCTGTACCTGCAGACGGTGCGCGGCCAGAACCCGCTCAGCGCCGGGCTGCTGATCGCGCCGTGGGGCGTCGGCGCGGCTTGCACGATGGTGCTGTCCATGCGGGTCGTCGACCGCCGGGGCCCGCGCAGCCGGGTGCTGGTCGGCATGGTGCCGGTGCTCGCCGGCGCCGTCATCTACAGCCAGGTCGGCCCGAACACCAGCCTGCAGGTGCTCGGCGCCGCGATGTTCGTGGTCGGGCTGGGGCATGGGCTGGTGCTGCCGGCGCTGACCGCGACGATCTACCGCGAGCTGGTCCGGTCGGCGGTGCCGGCGGCGAGCATGCTGTTCAACATCGTCGCGCGGGTCGCCGGCTCGTTCGGCACCGCCACCGCGGCGGTTGTGCTGCAGATCCAGATCCGGCTGATGATGCCGCGGCTCGGCGGCAGCGGCAGCCTCTCCGACGTCTCCGGCGCCACCGCGCCGGAGGCCCGCGAGCGGCTGGCCACCGCGTTCGGGCGGAGCTTCTGGTGGGCCCTGGTGCTCGGCGCCGTCGTGCTGGTGGCGGCGCTGCGGATCCCGCGGATGACCCGGATGGGCACGGCCGGCGAGGCCGACGGAGATGTCGCCGCGCGCTCCCGCGACGGCGACTCTGGAGGGAGAAAAGCGTCATGACCCAGGTATCCCCGGAGCGGCCGTCCCGGGCGCGGGCGAGCGGTCCGGTGGTCTGCTCGTACACCGAGTGGGACCCGCTCGAGGAGATCATCGTCGGCACCGCCCGCGGCGCCGTCCGGCCGGCCGCCGCGCCGAGCCGGCCCGGCACGCAGAGCGACCGGCACCCGCCCGAGGCCATCGACGCCGCCGAGCGGCAGCTCGACGGGTTCGCCGCGCTGCTGGCGGCCGAGGGCGTCGTCGTCCGCCGGCCGGAGCCGCTGGACCAGGTCCGCCGGGTGCAGACGCCGGACTTCGTCGCCGACGCCGGCCGCGCCCAGACCTGCCCGCGGGACGTGCTGCTGGTGGTCGGCGACGAGATCATCGAGGCGACCATGTCCGACCGGGCCCGGTACTTCGAGCACCTGGCGTACCGGCCGCTGATCCGGGAGTACTTCCGGCAGGGCGCCCGGTGGACCGCCGCGCCCAAGCCGTCGATGGCCGACCAGATGTACGTGCCGGGCTACGAGGAGGCCTCCCGGCCCTACGACCTGGCCAGCCACCCGAACCTGACCGAGACCGAGCCGTGCTTCGACGCCGCCTGCTTCGCCCGGCTGGGCCGGGACATCGTCTGGCAGCCGGATCTGGTCAGCAACCAGTTCGGGGCCGACTGGCTGCAGCGGCACCTGGGCCCGGAGTACCGGATCCACCGGATCGAGTTCGCCCAGCGGCAGCCGATCCACATCGACGCGACGATGGTCCCGCTGCGGCCGGGGCTGGTGCTGGCCAACCCGGAGCGGCCGGCCCGGCACGGCGGCATGGACCTGTTCACCAGCAACGGCTGGCAGGTCGTCGCGCCGGTCCCGTCGGCCCGGCCGAAGCGGAAGACCCGGCCGTGGGAGGTCAGCGAGTGGATCTCCATGAACGTGCTCTGCCTGGACGAGCACACGGTCGTCGTGGAGCAGGCAGAGGAGCCGTTCATCGACCAGCTCAAGGGATTGGGTTTCGACGTGATTCCGTGCCCGTTCGACGCGGTGTACGGATTCGGCGGTAGTTTTCACTGCTGCACGACTGACATACGTCGGCGGGGAACCCTGCAGTCCTACTTCCCCGCCCTGGACGGCTGAGCGCTGGCCCGGCGGTTCAGCCAGAGGAGGCGAGGTCCGTGACCGAGACCGGCACGTCCATCCGCTACGTCCGCGAGGCGGACCGGATCCCCGACGGCGAGCCGCTGCGGCTGGGGCCGCTCCAGCTGGCGCCG
The DNA here is from genome assembly GCA_963714145.1 of uncultured Actinomycetota bacterium. Classification (GTDB taxonomy): domain Bacteria; phylum Actinomycetota; class Actinomycetes; order Mycobacteriales; family CADCTP01; genus JBBWZH01. Next base: position 4,868,975 of record OY970235.1, read on the forward strand.
ATCCTGGGCCGGTGGACGAACACCAACCCGCGCAGCCGCGGGGTGGCCCGGTTCGTGGTGTCCGAACGCGACGGCCAGGTATGGGTGCGGGCCTGGGGCGGCGACCCGGACACCGGGCAGTCGCACGACTGGGGCGAGGTCGCCGTCGACACGCTCTACTCCGACGGCCCGCGGTCGGCCAAGGGCTGCGCGTTCACCGCCAGGTTCGACCACGGCCACGCGCACACGCTGGTGCAGACCAACCAGAACCACGGGGTGACCGTGCTCGCCCTCTACACCAGGTTCACCGACGGCAGCGGCCGGCAGAACTACTTCACCCGCGAGTTCTACCAGCGGGAAGCGTGAGGCGGGCATGACAGTGGACACGACAGTGCCGCAGACCGAAGTGGCGTACACGCGCGGCGACGACCGGCTGCCGATGCTGCACGGCCCGGTCGGTGTGGAGCAGATCGTCGGCCGGTGGCGCAACCCGGACCAGGCCTCCGGCGGCATCAGCGACATCGACGTCGAACTGCGGGACGGGCAGCTGTACGCGCGGGTCGCCGGCCTCGGCCCGGACGGGCTGATCGACTGGGGCGAGGTGCCGGCCGAGCTGTTCGCCGACATCTCGATGACCGGCGGCCAGCGCGCCGCGGTCGGGCCGGACGACGCCGGACAGGTCCCGCCGCACTACGCGGACATCTCCAGCAGCGGCGGTGGGCCGGCCTTCCTGGCCACGTTCGACCACGGGTTCCTCCGGGTCGACCTGCAGTGCCGGCTCAACCTCGGGCTGCTGGTGGTCGCCATCTACAGCCAGTTCACCGACGACAGCGGACGACCCAACTACTTCCTACGGCCGGTGTACGCGCGCCGCTGACCCCAGCGCCGGCCGGCCGGATCATCCAGTTCCCAGGAGGCTCGATGGCCGGGACACGCCGAACGCCCTACCGCTACTCCCACGGCGACCCGCACGGCCTGGATCCCGACCCGCTGTACGCGATGCTGCGGCCGACCGAACCCATCGCCCGGGTGCAGCTGCCGTACGGCCGGGAGGCGTGGCTGGCCACCCGGTACGACACGGTGAAGTCGGTGCTCGGCGACCCGCGGTTCAGCCGCGCGCGGGCGGCCAACGGGGATGCCCCGCGCAGCACCCCCATCTGGCCGCGGGCGGACGCGATGGTCAGCCTCGACCCGCCGGAGCACACCCGGCTGCGCCGGCTGGTCACGGCCGCGTTCACCGTGCGGCGGGTCGAGGCGCTGCGCGGGCGGGCGCAGGCCGTCGTGGACGGGCTGCTGGACAACCTGGTCGAGCACGGGCCGCCGGTCGACCTCGTCCAGCACTTCGCGGTGTCGCTGCCGATCACGATGATCTGCGAGATCCTCGGCGTGCCGTTCGCTGACCGCGGCCTGTTCCAGAGCTGGTCGGTCGCGCAGCTGTCGACGACCGCCTACACCCAGGACGAGATCCACGAGGGCCACCAGCAGCTGCGCGCGTATCTGGCCACCCTGGTCGCCCGCCGGCGCGAGCAGCCCAGCGACGACCTGCTCAGCGCGCTCGTGCTGGCGCGCGACAACGGCGACCAGCTCAGCGAGAACGAGCTGGTGACGCAGGGGGTGATGCTGCTGTCGGCCGGCTACGAGACGACCGCCAACCAGCTGGCCAACTTCGCCTACGCGCTGCTGACCCATCCCAAGCAGCTGGCCTGGCTGCGCGCGGACCTGTCCCGGATGCCGACCGCGGTCGAGGAGCTGCTCCGCTTCGTGCCGCTCGCCACCGGCGCGCCGTCCTCACAGGGCCACGCCCGGGTTGCGACCACCGACGTCGAGATCGAGGGTGTGCCGGTGTGCGCCGGGGAGGCCGTGCTGCCGGCGGTCAACTCGGCCAACCGGGACGAGCGGGTGTTCACCAACCCCAACGAACTGGATCTGTCCAGAGTGGACAACCCGCATGTCGCGTTCGGCTACGGGCCGCACCGCTGCCTGGGCGCACACCTGGCCCGGATGGAGCTGCAGGTCGCGCTGGCCGGTCTGCTGGGCCGGTTCCCGGAGCTGCGGCTGGCGGTGCCGGCCGACCAGGTGGAGTGGAAGAAGGGCATGCTGGTGCGCGGCCCGAAGGAGCTGCCGATCACCTGGTGACCCCGCGCCGGGGCGGCCGGCCGACTGTCGTGCACGTGCCCGCGACCGGGGTTCCGGCCGCGGTCAGCCGGCGCGCCCGGCGTGGTCCGGGATGGGTCCAGCCCTGGTTTCGGCACCGGTCCGGACCGGCCGGCGGCGGCCATCCCGACAGCACCGCGTGGCGCTTCCACGCCTGCCGGCGCCGGACTCCCGGGGGGTTTTCCGACCGTACCCCCGGGAGAATTCGTGGTCTGCCGGCCGATGCCTCCGCAGACCTACGATCGCCTCGCCTGTCGATCAGCAGGCGTTCCGCCACTTCGGATCGCGAGGCAACCGCCAATGTCTCGGACGCTAACACGCACTGAACGCACACCAAAAAAGGCAGCTAGCCAGCCGGTTGGGCGGTGGCGGCGGATTCGATCCGGCCGCATCGGCATCGGCGCCGTCGTTGGACTGTCGATTGTGGCCGCAGCGGTCGGCCTGGTGCAGGCCGGGTTGATCGTGCAGGGGGCCGCGACCGGGCCGCCCGAGGCGCACGCCGCGCTCGACGGCATGCAGGCCGAGGTCACCAAGGCCCGGTGGCTCAACCATGACGACATGGACCCGAGCCTCACGACGAACGGCGGCACCGCCGGCCAGGCCGGTTACGCGATGCCGGCCGCGATGATGCCCGGGATGCCGGCCGCGGGCCACTCCCGGCTGCTGATCAACCTGAACCTGTCCAACGACGCCGGCAAGGCCCGGGCCGTCGAGCCGGTCACCGAGTTCACCCTGTACGACAGGCAGGGCGGAAACTGGCCGGCCCAGGGCGACACCTTCGGCGGATTCTCCCGGCTGAACCCGAGTAGCGGTGTGACCGGCGGCGTCTTCTTCGACGTCCCGACCGACCGGGCCGGGCAACACCAGTGGGTGCTGGAGTGGACGCGCGGTGGCCGGACGGCCCGGCTCGCGGTGGACTCCCAGGGCTCGCCGGCGCAGCACTCCCACTAGGGGACTTCACGAGCACGGGCGCGGCGGCGGCCGGTACGTGCTGGCCAACAGAACTGGATTCGGCTGACCCAGGGATGTCCCTGTTCGGCATATCCGACCGCCGACTTGATTGGGGCGCACTGTGCATCCACCGGAAAGACCGACCCCACATTGCCGGACAGCGGCCCGAGCGCCGGATGAGTTCCGCCGCCGGGTGGTCCTCGCGGTGGGTATCTCCGCCGCGGCGGTGCTCTGGCTTCACCTGCTGAGCGCTGTCTCCGCCACCGGGCCGGCCGGCGCGATCTGGCCCGACCACGCCCGGGACATAGCGCTCGACCTGATGCTGACCATCCCGGCGCTCGCCGCCGCGGTCTGGTTGGCCGACCGTCTGGCGGTCGACAACTATCGGACCGGCGGGCGGCAGGCCGGCCTGGTCGCGTTGTTCTGGCTGCCGCTGGCCGTGCCGCTGCTGGCCGTGCAGAGCGGCGTGCACCAGGTGCTGCACGGCAGCGCCGGCCACCAGCACGGCGCGGCCGCGCCGGCCGACCTGGCCGGCTACCTGATGCAGGCGGTCCGGCTGGCCCTGGCGGCCCAGCCGGCGGTGTTCGTCGCCGCGCTGGCCATCTCGGCCGGGCTGGCCTACCGGCTCCCGGTGCGGCGGGCCCGCCGCGCGCTGCGCGTCGGCCTCACCATGGCCGCCGCCGGGATGATCGGGCTGACCTCGCCGACGCTGCCGGCCACCGCCGCGCCCGGACCGGGCGGCGGGGTCTCGATCGAGGCCACCGGCAGCTGCGGCTCCGCGCCGACCCGCAACTACGACGTGTCCGCGATCAACGTGGACATCACCGTCAACCGGTTCGGCGACCACGACCCGTTCGGCTACATGTACGTGCTGACCGGGCAGGAGAACGCGGTCCGCACCCAGGAGGCCGCGCTCCAGGCCACCGGCCGGGACCCGAACGGTGAGACACAGGGCGCCAAGGTGTCCGCCGGGCTGGGCGCCGACCCGATCCAGCCGTTGGTGCTGCGGGCAAACCTCGGCACCTGCCTGGTGGTCAATCTGACCAACAAGCTCACCGCTCCGCCGCGGGGCGGCAACGGTCTGCGCAACGGCGGTAACCAGCCGGTGCTGACCCAGCCGGGCGGCATCCCGTCCATTTCCATGGAGATCCAGGGCGTGTCCTACGACATCGCCCAGGGCGGCGAGGCGGTCGGCAACAACCCGGCCAACCTGCTGATCCCGCCGGGCGGCACGCACACCTACCGGTTCTTCCTCGACCCGCTGATGGGCGAGGGCGCCAAGCCGTTCCGCAGTGGCGGCGAGTCGACCCAGCTCACCGCACACGGCCTGTTCGGCACGCTGGTGGCCGAGCTGCCCGGGTCGCGCTGGTTCGACCCGAGGACCGGTCAGGAGCGGACCAACGACGTCAGCTGGAACAGCTGGGACGCGATGGTGCAGTCTCCCGGCGAGCCGACGTTCCGCGAGTTCACGATCATGTACCACGAGATCGGCGACGAGAACTTCAACGTCCGCCGGCCGCCGCGGGAGGACAACCGGCCCAACGGCCTGCCCGACCCGGACGGCCTCGGGCAGCCGATCGCGATGGTCGACGACGTCGGCATCAGCCTCGACGGCGCCAACACCAGCTCCTACCGCCCGGGCAGCAAGGCGCTGAACTACCGCAGCGAGCCGCACTGGCGCCGGCTGCTGATCCAGGGCGACAAGGGCAAGACCGACCAGAACCTGATGGAGAACGAGTCGCTGGCCTACGGTTCCTACCAGAACGGCGACCCGGCCACCCCGATCCCGCGGTCCTACCTCGGTGAGCCGACCAAGACCCGGCTGGTACACCCCGGGTTCGAGCAACTGCACGTGCACCACCTGCACGGTGGCGGCGACCGCTGGCGGCAGAACCCGGACGCCGACGACACCGACATCGCCGGCGGGCTGCGCAAGACCCCGGTGCAGAACGCCCGGTCCATCCGGCTCGACTCGCAGACCATCGGCCCGCAGGAGTCCTACAACCTCGAGCACGAGTGCGGGGCGGGTGGCTGCCAGCAGGCGGCCGGCGACTTCCTCTACCACTGCCACATCGCGCACCACTACATCGCCGGGATGTGGAGCTTCTGGCGGGTGTTCGACACCCGGCAGGGCGACCTGGCCACGCTGCCCGGCCGGGCCGCGGCGCCGACCGCGGTCACCTCGGCCGGCCTGCTCGGCCGGACGATCGCGGGCAAGACCGTGGTGCTGCGGGCCAACCTCACCAACGCCACCACCCAGGTCGCGCTGGAGGATCTGGTCGAGGGCCAGCTTCCGCCGCAGGGCACCCGACTCGACGACAACGACGCCACCGTCTGGGACTGGCAGAAGGGCGGCACCGCGGCGGCGCCGGTCTACCTCGGTGAACCCGAGGACACCACGGTCTGGCCTGACTACACCTCACCCACCCCGGGTGTCCGACCACAGATCATGTTCAACCCGAACAACGGACGGTACGCCTGGCCGCTGTTCAGACCGCACTTCGCGAAACGACCACCGTTCTCGCCGAACGGGCACTCCGGAGCGCCGTGGTTGGGTGAGAACACCAGTTCCACCCGGCCCGACGGACTCTGCCCGAGCGGCGCACCGCTGAAGACCTACAACGTCACGGCGATCAGCGTGCCGCTCCAGCAGACGATCCGGGAGCGGGATCCGGACGGCATGATCTATGTCCTGAACGAGAACAAGGACGCGGTCATCGCGGCCGCCCAGAACGGCACCCGGTCGCCGGAGCCGCTGGCGATCCGGTCCAACGTGGGCGACTGCGTGGCGATCACGTTGTCCAGCGAGCTGAACCCGGCCGTCCAGCACAAGGTCAACATGCACACGCACTTCGTGCAGTTCGACCCGCAGGCGTCCGACGGCGTGATCACCGGCTTCTCCTACGAGCAGTCGGTCTACGCCAACAACCACGACAACCACGCGACGACCGCGGCCGCCGCGGCCGGCGCCACCACGGTTCCGCTGACCGACGCGACCGGCCTGCGGGTCGGTGTCTCGGTGGCCATCGGCGCCGGGCGGCCCGACATCGAGATCCGGAAGATCACGGCGATCAACGGCAGCACGGTCACCGTCACCCCGGCGCTCGGTCAGGCGCACGCCAGCGGTGAACGGGTCACGGTCGAGTTCGCGCAGTACCGCTGGTTCTCCGATGTGGACTCCGGCACCGTGTTCTGGCACGACCACGTCAACGGCATCAAGTCGTGGGCGCACGGCCTGTTCGGCGCGCACATCATCGAGCCGCGGGGCTCCACCTACCGCGACCCGGTGACCGGTGCGGCGATCCGCAGCGGCGCGATCGCGGACATCGTCACCAACGGCTCGGTCGGCACCGGCCAGTCCGGCTCGTTCCGGGAGTACATGATCTGGCTCAGCAACGGACGCCGTGGTAGACCCGAGCTGACCAACCCGAACTTCTTCGGGTTGGGCGGGCAGAACCGGAACTTCGGGCAGGAGTGCGAGGAGGGCTCCATCAACCTGCGGGCCGCACCGATCGGGGAACGGGTGCCGGGCGGCGCCACCCCCGCCGATCCGAACACCACCGCTCAGCGGCAGGAGTTCGACGGCAGCGTGTGCCGCAACCCGACCAGCAACATCAACGACGGCACCGGGAACAACACCACGCCCAATACGGTGTCCACTGTGGACCCGCACGTGTTCTCCTCGGTGAAGTACGGCGATCCGCGGACCCCGCTGCTGCGGGCGTACGTCGGTGACCCGGTGGTCATCCGCACGATCGGGCTGAACGAGAAGAACGAGGCACTGCGGTTGCAGGGCCACCGGTTCCGGCCGGAGCGGTTCAACGGCGACGGCCAGCTCGTCGACACCGCCACCACCGGTATCTCGGAACGGTTCGACTACGTCCTCGACGGCGGGGCCGGTGGTCCGGCCCGGATGTCGGGCGACTACATGTACTACAGCGCCCGCAACTTCGCGTTCGAGACCGGCGCCTGGGGCATCTTCCGGGTGCACGACCGGCGGCAGTCCAACCTGCAGGTGCTGCCGGGCCGGACCGCACCGCCGACCGGCGCCGGGTTCCCGGTGCTGACAGCGGCCGGCGGCAACACCCAGCAGACGCCGGGTCCGAACCCACCGCCAGCCAGCCAGGCCGGCGTGGTGACGAACACGGCCAGCGCCTGCCCGGCCGCCGCGCCACGGCGGAACTACGACGTGTCGCTGTTCACCAAGGCGCTGCCGACCGAACCGTTCGCCGACCCGAACGGGGTGATCTACTCGCTCACCTCGGACATGGCGGCGATCCAGGGCGGCACGAAGAAGGTGGAGCCGCTGGTGATCCGGGCCAACGCGGGCGACTGCGTCCAGATCACCCTGCGGAACCGGGTACCAACGGGTTCGCTCTACGGCGGCACCCGGGCCGGGTTCGACCAGAGCCTGCTGCTGTCCAACCCGCAGAACTCCGGCGGCGCGGCGATCGGGCTCAACCCGGACACCACGGTGGCGGCCGGCGGGACGGGCACCTTCCAGTACTTCGCCGACCGGCAACTGGGCACCGCGATCTTCCGGAACGCCGGGAGTGACTCGTCCCAGCGGCACGGCGCGTACGGGCTGCTCATCGTGGAACCGCAGGGATCGACCTGGTTCGACAGCCGGACCGGCAGTGCGCTGACCGCCACGGCGACCAGCACGCAGGCCATCATCCGGGCGCCGAACAACCAGCGGTTCCGGGAGTTCGCGCTCACCCTCGGGACCACCGACCAGCACCTGGCCCGGAGCATCGTTCCGTACCAGGACGTGGTCGCCGGTGCGGGCGTGAACAGCACGTTCACGGCGGGCAACGTGCCGATCGCGGACAAGGGCTGGAGCAACATCAACTACACCACCGAACCACTCACCGTACGGCTCGGGCTGACCACCTCGCCGCCGAACCCGTCACCGAACTACTCGACGGCGTTCAGCTCGGCGGTGCACGGCGATCCGTCCACGCCGATACTGCGGTCGTACGCCGGTGACCCGGTGGTGATGCGCGTCGGCATCGGTGCCTCCGACCAGCTGCACCTGTTCAACGTCGGCGGGCACGTCTTCCCGAAGGAACCGCTCATGTGGAACGGCACGACCGACCGACGGTCGTCGCTGCTGACCGCGCGGGTGGTCACCGCCGGCGAGACGCTCGACGCGATCATGGTCGGCGCGTCCAGCCCACCGCAGGGCCAAGCCGGCGACTTCAAGTACGGCGACACCCGGCAGCAGCCTGACGGCCGCTGGGATGTGGGGGCTCTTCCGGGTCGCTCCGGCGGCCACCACCCTGCCGGACCTGGCCCGACTGTAAGGAGGTCGACCGCACGACGCTCGACGGTAGGACAGTAGGGAAGTAGGCAGCGGGACCCGGGCCACGGCCCGGGTCCCGCTCCCGTCGTCCGGACCGTCCACTCCCGACTTGTCAAGGTCACGACACGCTGCGCCAGGCGGCGTTCGGCGGGTCTGCCGGCGTGAGCGGTGGATCCGGCAGCAGCCCGTACGAGTGCGCAGCGACCAGCGCGCTCGGCCGGTTGTGTGCGCCCAGCTTGCGGAACAGGTGGGACTGCGCGTTCGCCACCGTCTTCACCGCGATGTCCAGCGTGCGGGCGGTCTCCCGGATGGTGTGGCCCTGCGCGATCGAGCGCAGGATGTCGTGCTCGCGGGCGGTGATGGCGGGCGCCGCGCTGGCCGCGGCGCCGGGGCCGCCGGGCCGGTGCAGCAGCGGGTTGGCCTGCTCCCGGCCGACCACGAGGTAGCCCTCGGCCACCACCTTGAGCAGGTGGACGAGCCGGTCGTCGACCCAGTCGGCGGTCAACGCCGCGGCGGCGCCGGTGTTCAGCGCCACCGCCAGGTCGGCCTGGTCGGCCGGGTCGGAGTACAGCACCACCACCGGCCGGTGGTAGGACTGGACGACCCGCCAGTCGGCCAGGTCCGGGTCGACCAGCAGCACCACCACCGGCCCACGGTGCCAGCGCGACCAGTGGTCGGACCGGCTGCTGCGCGGGCGGTGTTCGCGGACGACCGGCAGCCCGTGCCGGACCATGACCTCGACGGCCGCCTCCAGCACCGCCTCGTCGCCGCCATAGGCCACCACGACCAGCGGTCGACCGGGCTCGTCGGGCGGCCGCCTGGTTGGTAACTGCCGGGCCTCGTTGAGGCCCTCGTCGATGATCCCGAGCGCTATCGCCCGGGCCACCGCCTGCACCCCGGTCGCGGCCTCCAGCTTCGCGTACAGCCGCCGTTTGTGGTTCTCCACCGTCCCGGGCGTGATGCCCAGCAGCGCGGCGATCTCCACCACGCTGTGGCCGGAGCCGAGCAGCGTCAACACGTCCCGCTGCCGGCCGGACAGGCCGGTCGGCTGTGGCCAGCGAACCTCGGCCGGCCGACCGCGCAAGGTCGCCAACAGCGCAGTCAACCCGCGCGAGCACGGCACCAACGCATAGACACCGCTGGCCCGCAGCGTGGCGAGGTCCGCACGATCGACCGCCTCGTACATCACCACCAGGTAGATGGCGGGAAACCGGTCTCGCATCTGCCGGCAGATCGGCACCACCGCCGAGGCGTCGCGGTTGGCGTCGATCACCGCCACTTCGAAGGGGGACAGCTCACACAAGGAGAACAGGCTCTCGGTGTCCGCCACCCGACTGACCAACGTCACTTCCGGACAACTTTTGAGAACCATCGCCAACGACTCACCGAACAGTCGACGGCTCGACAGCACCACAAGACGCATTGGCTGAGTCCTCCGTCCTCGCGCGGGCGTGCCGACGACACCGGCACAAATTGGGGTGTCCGCGACGAGTTCACGGCCGACGGCCGGACGCAAGTTTACCCAATCTTCCAATAACAAATCTGTGGTTGAGGCAGTCTTTGTTCGTTCTGGGGTCGTCGGCGCCATCGGGCCCGGGTTGAGGCCGGCGGAACGCTCGGTGCCGCCCCCCGCGGCGGGCAGCCGCACCCGCACCAGCAGGCCGCCGTCGCGGCCACAACTCCCGGCGTGCAGATGCAGCTGTTCCAGTGCAACGGGACCCTCGCTCAGCGCTGGGTCGTCGGTTTCGCCTAGCCCGACAGCCGAAGCAGGTCCACTCTTCGGCAACCCGTTCGCGAACGGCGAAGCGGTCGTGCAGCGCACTTGCGACGGTGCGTCTGAGCAGCAGTGGGCGCCCATCGCCCGCAACACCGATCGCACCGTCTACGAGCTCGTCAACAGCCGCAGCGGCCGGCCTGAAGGGTGCGGTCTCACGGCTTCGAAGAGTCAGGGCGTCCGGCGAGGTGGGCGCGGATGGCGTCGGCGGTGATCTGCGGATCGTAGGTGCGGTCGAGGTCGTGGGCGGTGAGGATGTCAAGTGCGGCCTGCCAGTGCTGGTGCGCCCGCTCGGGGCGCCCCGCGTCGCGGTGGGCGTTCGCGAGGCCGTCGTGGGCACGGGCCTGGTTGGTGGGGTGCCGGAGTTCGGTCGCGAGCGAGAGCGCGGCGCGGTGTTGGGCCAGGGCGCCCTCGTAGCGTCCTATGTGGACATAGGCGCGACCCAGGCCGTCGAGGGTGTCGAACTGGGCGGTGCGGTTGCCGGCGGCGCGGGCGATGGCGAGGGCTCGCTCGAAGTGATTGACCGCCTCCTCGTGCTGGCCCCTCGCCAGGTGGACGTGGCCGAGGCCGTACAGCGCGTTGTGTTCCGCGGTGTGGTTGCTGGTGAGCCGGGCGAGGTCGAGCGACTGCCGGTAGTGCTCGACGGCATGCTCATACCGCCCCTGAACGCGGTGGAGGTGGCCGAGGCAGCGCAGCGCGTGCGCCTCCCATTCGCGGTCGCCGTTGGCGCGCGCGACGTCGAGGGTCGCCCCGTAGTACTCAGCCGCCTTGTCGTACAGCCCCCGCACCCGGTAGGTGTAGCCGAGGCCGGCCAGCGCGTGCTGTTCGCCGGTTCGGTTCCTGGTGCCGCATGCGGTCTCCAGCGCCCGTTCGAAGTGACCGGCGGCCTGCGCGTACCGGCCCTGCAGGCGCTCGGTCTCGCCCATCGCGATCAGGTCACGCACGAGCAGCTCGGCGGTGCCGCCCCAGTCCACCCCGGTCACCGGTCCACCAGGTCACTGGTTACCAGGTCACTGGGAGCGTGTACACGCCGTAGGAGTGCATGTCCTCCCGGAACGGGATCTGCTCGACCGGCGCCGCGAGGCGCAGCGTGGGAATCCGGCCGGCCACTGTGGACAGAGCGATCTGGAGCTCGGCGCGGGCCAGCCAGCGGCCCGGGCACATGTGTGCGCCCTGGCCGAACGCGAGATGGCGCCGCGGGTCGCGGCTGAGGTCGAGCTCGGCGGCCTTGGGGAAGACCTCCTCGTCCCGGTTGGCTGAGGCCAGCGACACGATCACGCTGTCGCCGGCCCGGATCGTCACGTCCCGCAGCGTCATGTCCTCGGCCGCTACCCGCGGCAACCCGTCATGGTTGGCGATCGAGTGGTAGCGCAGCAGTTCCTCGACCAGGTCGGCAAGACGCTCGGGCTGCGTGCTGACCGCGTCGAACCACGACGGGTCCATGAGCATGGACAGGATACCGAGCCCCATCATGTTCGCCGGGTTCTCGAACCCGGCGATGATCAGGAGGTGCACGATCCGGACCAGCTCGTCGTGGCTGAGCGTGCCGCGGCGCAGCTCGTTCACCACCAACCGCCCGATCAGGGTGTCGCCGGGCTCCCGTTCCTGCTCGGTCACCAACGCGTGGAGCACGCCGTGCATCGCTGTCTCGGCCGTCGCGGTCTGGCGCGAGACCTTGGTGCGCGATATCACGGTCTCGGCGTGTCCGAGGAAGAACGCCATGGTGTCGCGGGGAATCCCGATCAGCCCGCTCAGCACCGTCGTCGATATCGGTTGGGCGAACTCCGACACGAGGTCGGCGGGCCGTTCGGTGCCGAGCAAGTGGTCGACCTGCCGGTCGACGAGTCGCTGGATGTCAGGCCGCAACCGCTCGACCTGCACCGCGGAGAACTCCGGTGCCACCATCTGCCGGAGCTCCGCGTGCTTCGGGTCGTCCATCCGGCTGAAGCTGCGCCGGACGATCGGCACGGTACGGCCAGGGCTCAACGAGGGAAATCCGGGATTCGTGGAGTCGGCGCTGATCCGCCGGTCCCGCAGCAGGGCATACGCGTCGTCGTACCGGGTGACCAGCCACGCTGGACGCCCGTCCCACATGTGCACCGTCGAGATGGGCTCGCGCTCCCGCAAACCTGCCAGCGCCTCGGGCGGGTCGAACGGGCAGGTTCGGGGCGGGATGAAGTCTGCGTCGGTCATGCTCCGTGCTCCTCTTCACATCGGCTTGCCGGCCCAGCGGGACGCCGCGCGCGTCACCAGGTGACGGGCAGTTCACGTACGCCGTAGATCTGCATGTCCTCGCTGAACCGCAGCTGCGACAACGGCACGGCCAGGCGCAGGCTGGGCACCCGGGCGGCCACTGTGGACAGAGCGATCCGCAGTTCGGCACGGGCCAGCCACAGCCCCAGACACAGGTGCGCACCGTGGCCGAACGCGAGATGCCGCCGGGCGTCCACCCGGACCGGGTCGAGCCCGTCCGGGTTGTCGAACGTCGTGTGGTCGCGGTTGGCCGACGCCACCGACACGATCACCCCGTCACCCGCCCTGATCGTGGTGTTGCCCACCACGACGTCCTCGGTCGCGACCCGCGGCAGGCCGTCGTGCACGATCGTGTGGTAGCGGAGCAACTCCTCGACGGCGTTCGGGACCGCTTCGGGAACACCGCGCATGGCGCGGAACCAATCCGGGTGCAGCAGCATGGTGAGCGCACCCAGGCAGATCATGCTCGCCGTGGTCTCGTGACCGGCATTGATCAGGGCCTTCGCCATGGTGACGAGTTCCTCCCGGGTGAGTCGACCGGGACGCACCTCGTCAACGATCAGGCGGCCGATCAGGTCGGCTGACGGCTGTTTCTCCTTCCGCGCCACCAACTGGTCGCAGTAGTCGTACATCTGGTGTTCCGCCGCGATGCCCTGCTTCCTGGTGAGCCCGCGAGCGCGCGACTTCCTGGTGCACTCCTGAAAGAAATCCTGGTCCTCCAGCGGCACACCGAGCAGCTCGCAGATCAGCCTGGACGGGACCGGCAGGGCGAACTCCGCGCGCAGGTCGACCGGGGGCGTGCGGCCGAGCAGAGTGTCCATCTGGTCGGCGACGATCCGTTCGATCTCCGGCCGCAGCGCGGTGATCCGGCTCGGCGTGAATTCGGGCGCCACCATACGACGGATCTCGGCGTGCCGCGGGTTGTCCATGCGCACGAGGGCGGCGCGATGCCGGGCGATACCCAGGCCCGGCCTGAGTGAAGGCAGCCCGGGATTGTCGATGTCCGAACTGAACCGGGGGTCGCCGAGGACGAAACGTGCGTCGGAGTACCTGGTCACCAGCCACGCCTGGCGACCGTCCCACATGGACACTGTGCCCAGCTGCTCGGCTGCCCGCAGCTCGGCCATGACTTCCGGTGGATCGAAGGGGCAGGTACGTGGCGGCAGGAACTCGATGGCCACGGGCGGGTGGGCTGTCATCGGGCCGCGGGTGCGGGGGACAGACCGGCGGCGGCTTCCCGGCGTCGCACGATCGGCATGATCTCCTGGGCGAAGAACTCCAGCGTCTCGAAGTCCGGCCAGCCGACGAACATGAAGTTGCTCACGCCGACGGTGCGGTACTGGCAGATCGCGTCGGCGATCTCACCTGGCCCGCCCACCAGCGCACCGGCCGGCGCACCCAGCACCGGCACCGCACCGGTCCACAGGTACGGCGTCGCCCAGTACGACTCGTCGTCGGCGAGCGCGTAAACCGAGGTGTAGGCGTTCGAGTCCGAGCCGCGGCGTAGGTCGCGATGTACCTGCCGGGACGACTCGCCGAGCCCGGCCACCATCTCGACGGCCGCGCGCACTGCCTCCTCGCGCGTCGGGCGGGCCATCATCGACACCTGCATGCCGACCTCGACACCGGATGGCGCCAGCGCCGCAACGACCGGTGCGATCTCGGCGGGCGGCTTCGCCATCTGGAACAGGCAGTCCGCGTGCACGGCGGCCTGCGCGACCGCCTGCGTGGAGGAGCCGGCGAAGAAGATCTCCGGCCGGTCGCGGTCGGGGCAGACGAACGGGGTGTTCAGCCGGGCATCCTCCACCTGGTAGTACCTGCCGCCGAACGTGATCGGGCCGTCGCGCCGCCACAGCGCGTGGCAGATCGTCCAGAACTCGTCGCTGCGGTCGTAGCGTTCGCCGTGGTCCAGGAAGTCGCCGTAGATCCGGTTCTCCCGGGAGTGCCCGGTGACCACGTTGAGGCAGATCCGCCCGCCGATCAGCGCCGAGACGGTGTTCACCTGCTGGACGAAGTAGGCCGGCGCGGACAGTCCGGTCCGGATCGCACACAGGAACCGGATCCGTTCGGTGGCCCGGCCCAGCGCGGTGGCCCACGAGTACGGCTCGGGCCGGCCGCTGCCGATCGCCACCAGCAACGAGTCGATCCCGTACCGCTCGGCAAGCCGGCTGAACGCGATGTGCTGGTCAAGGTCGGGGACGCCGTCGAGGGTGTCGTAGGCCCGGGAGCGGCGAAGCGTGTCGTCGACCGACGACAGGCTCCAGTGGTAGCGCAGCGGCCGCGCCGGCTCGGTCGGCCCCGTCATCTCGGTCGGCCCGACACCTTGGTCGGTCCCGGCAACTCAGTCGGCATGGGGGCATCCCCTTCTAGCGACAGAAAACCTCGCGCATCATGAAGTCCGAACGGCCGCTGCCGTCGGTGAACTCGGCGTACTCGGCCACGACGAGCAGTCCTCGGTTGATCCGCGCCTGCAGGTGAACGCGCACGAACCCGTGGTCGTATGTCGCCAGCAACGCCGGGGGGCCGGCCGGGTTGGCCGCGTCGGCGTACAGGTGCGGCAGCGCCTCGCCCCAGTCGGCCGCGTCGCCCGCCCCCTTGGCACGCACCACCAGGCCGGCCCCGCACGGCCGGCATTCCACTTCGGACACCCCGGTGGCGGCGGGGTTCACGTTCGTCCAGGAGCCCACCAGGCCGGCCGGGTCGCACGGGCCGACGCGGGCCACCGCCGCGGCCACCGCCACCGGGTCGGCTGGACGGCTCGTCGGCTGCTTGTCGGCGGGCACGAAGAACTCGCGGCTGAAGTAGTCCTGCCGCCGGCCGCGGAAACTGTGGAAGCTGTGCACCACGACCACGCCGAGGCCCTGGTACGTCTGCAGCCGGCTGCACATCTGGCCGTCGTCGAAGGTGGCCAGGAACGCGTACCCCACCCGGGAGTGCGGTGCGTCGGCGAGGACCGCGTCGGCGGTGACCTCGCCGAGGTCACCCGGACCCGGTTCGCCGTGCCCGAAGGCACTCACCCGCAGGGCTCCGTCGCGCGGCTCGGTGCGAAGCCGGGAGATCCCGCCGGGCACCGCGGCCGCGCAGGCGTAGTCGCCGGTCAACGTGGCGAGGTCGACACCGCCGTCGGGCCCGGCGCTCACCCCGCCGGCCACGCGCATGTACGGGGTCATCGTCACGCCCGTTCGCCCTCCTTCGCCGCGAAGTCGACCGGGCCGTCGGCGCCCCACAGCCGGTGGCAGATGGTCCAGAACTCCTCGGTCCGCACGTACCGCGCGTCGCTCCAGTGAAAGCGCAGGGACCGATCGCCAGTTCGCATGTGTCCTCCAAAGGAGGATGGGGAAGACGGCCAGCGACGCAGCCATCCTCCGACCAGACCAGCAAAGGCCTCTTATCCTTAATTTAGATGACTTAAGATGCTCTACACAAGAGATCACTAACGTGTCGGTTCCGGTGCCGGAATCCGTTGTGGAACGAAGCACCGGTGCGGCTGGGATCGAGGAGGAGGCACCCGCCCCCGCACCCGCCAAGTCGACTACAAGACGTAACCAGCATGGCGTATGCGGTCGGTCACGGCTCAACACGCACCGTGCGGCCCGGGTCACCGGAGGGGCACCAGCGGATTCAACGCCGTCCCAGTCCCGACCAAGGATCCCGTTTGGAGCACGGTTTGGTCCACTGTGGACGGTCAACCGATCATGAAGGGGATCTTGAACCGCCGCGGTCGAGAGGACCGGGAGGCCGCCGGGGATCATTATCGGGGACATTCACGCAGTAGCATGACGTTCGTCGCGGTTCCAACCCCGCCGCGGCCGCGGTCATACCCAGCTGGGAGGATTCGGCTCGGTAAGAGCATGCCGGGGCGCCGGACATGGAGGTTCGGGGTGGGTGGCTGACAGCGCGAATATCGCCGGGCGCAGGAGAACCCTGGTGATTCCGCGCCTCGGTATGTCCGTGCTGGCGGTGCTGAGCGTGACCGCGGCCTGTTCCCGGCCCGCGCCATCACCCGCGGCAACCAGCGCCGGGTCTGGCGCGTTCGACTGCGGCGCGATCCAAGGCCCCCGGTCGACGGGAACGTTCTACGAGGACAACCCGACCTATGTCGATCCGGTTGACGACAGCGCATCGTGGACGTTCTCGACCCCGGCGGCGCAGGGCATGGATTCGAACCGGCTCGAGCGGGCCTCGGCCGCCTTGGCCGACCTGCCTTACACGTGGAGTTTCCTCGTGATCCGCCACGGCACCGTCGTGTTCGAGCGCTATTACCACGGCAGCGCGAAAAACCAGAGCAACAACGTCCACTCGGCATCCAAGAGCATCTGGGGGGCAGCGATCGGCATCGCGATCGACCAGCACCGGATCCCCGGCGTCGACGCGACGATCGCCTCGACGCTTCCGCCGCGCTATGTCGCGGTAATGGGCCCCAGCACCAGGACGATCACGGTTCGCGACCTGCTCACGATGACCTCGGGCAGCCGGTGGGACGAAAACACGACCGAGACCCGGATCGAGCGGACGCCCGACTGGATCGCGGCCATCCTCGAACTCCCGAGAGCCGCGCCACCGGGCACGGTGTTCAACTACAGCACCGGCGACACCCACCTCAGTTCCGCCGTGCTGACATCGGCGACGAACACGACGGCCTGCGAGTTCATCCACCAGCACCTGCTCGCCCCGCTGGGCATCACCGCCGAGCACTGGGGCCGCGACCCGCAGGGCTATTTCTCCGGCGGGTACAACTTCTACGTGACGCCGCGCGAACTCGCGAAGTTCGGGCTGCTCTACCTCCACGGCGGCCGCTGGAACGGCACCCAGCTCGTGCCCGCGGCCTGGGTGGAGGCGTCGATGACGAACCAGGTGGACGCCGGAGCCCCGTACAGCTACGGCTACGATTTCTGGTTGCGCGACATCGCCGGTCACCACGTCGCGATGGCCTGGGGGTTCGGCGGTCAAATGATCTACATCATCAAGGATCTGGATCTCGTCGTCGTGATGACCACCAACACCCGCGACGCCACCCAGGACACCTTCGACGGTGAGTCGATCATCAACGATGACGTCCTCCCCGCAGTCGAATGACTGACCGCGCGGGGCCGCCGTCCACTGTGGACGGCGGCCCCGTGCGGTCTACGCGGCCGCCTCGGCGAACGCGCCGGCTCAGCCGGTGGGCGGCTGGTCCAGGGCGGTGGCGCGGCTGACGGGTTCCCAGGTGGCCAGTTCGGTGCTCACGGCGTCCAGCCGGCGCCGGATGTTGTCGACCGCGTCACCGCCCAGGACCAGGCGCAGCGGCGGGTCGGGCGCGTCCAGGGCGGTGAGGATGGCCTGGGCGGCCTTGGCCGGATCGCCGGGCTGGGTGTGGTGGCCGGTGCGCAGGTAGTCGCGGGTGGGGCCGACGGTGGCGGCGTACTCCGGCATCGGCGGCGAGACGTGCGCCGCGTCGGGGTCGAACAGGTTCGTCCGGAACGCCCCCGGCTCCACGATCAGGAACCGGACCCCGAAGTCGACCTCCTGGCTGAGCGTCTCGGTCAGGCCTTCGAGCGCGAACTTGGTGGCGCAGTACGCGCCGAACCCTGCCGCCGTGACCTGACCACCCACACTGGACATCTGCACTACCGCACCGCCGCCCTGCCGGCGCAGGTGCGGCAGCGCCGCCCGGGTCAGCGCGGCCGGACCGAAGAAGTGCAGCCCGAACAGGGCCCGCAGGTCCGCCTCCGCGGTCTCCTCCAGCGCCCCGACCTGGGTCCGGCCCGCGTTGTTGACCAGCACGTCCAGCCGGCCGAACCGGTCGACCACCTCCTGCACCGCCGCGGCGGCGCGGTCGGTGTCGGTGACGTCCAGCGCCACCGCGCTCACCCGGCCCGGATGCGCCGCCACCAGATCGTCCAGCCGCTCCGGGCGCCGGCCGGCCCCGACGACCACGTCACCGGCCGCCACCGCGGCCTCGGTCAACGCCCGACCGAACCCGGACGCCGCACCCGTGACCAGCCACACCCGATCCCGCCCACCGCCTGCGCTCACCAACCGCCACCTCCCAGTCGTTTCCCGCCTCGAACGCAAACCCCGGCTCGGGTCCGCACCCGCGCCGACACCGGGTCGACACCCGCCGCGTAGACCGTACTCATGACCTATTCAGCTCTGGACCAGCCGGTCAGGTGGCCGGTGTCGTCGTTCCCGACCTGCACCGAACCGTCCGCGTCCCCGACCCGCTGAGCGGCGAACGGACCGGCGCCGGCCCGCCGCACCGGGCGGACGCCGCCGGAGCTCCGAACCGTGAGACCCGACTTAGGCCACGGTTCGGTGATTGGGGTACTGGCGGCCCTGTGACCTGCATGTTTGCGCTCGAAGGCACGCACTAAGCAGGCGCTCTACCCTGCCGGACTTGTGGTGTATGCCCGGAAGATGAGGACGGCGTCTGGGGCGACGACGCTGCAGTCCGCACTCGCTGCGTCGGGAGCCACGCGAGATCGAGCAACATCGGTTCGCCGCACACCGATGCGGACCGTAGGGCCTGCTGACAGAGAGGGGGCGGCGATAGCACAGCAGCGGGCTGAAAGCGATGCAGGACGGGCCAGACCGGCACCTGCCAGCGGGGGTCGGCCAGCTGCGGGCGTGCCGCCGGTCACGCGCTCGCGGATGGACCGCCCGTGTGCCCTTGTCAGCCGCGATGACGTGCTCGGACTGGCGCCCCGACCGGCAGGCACGAGGTGACCGCCACCCACGGCACGCACTAAATGGCCTAAGTCGGGTGAGATGGCACCCTTCAGCCGAGCGCGGCCGACCCGGCGCTGACCGTCGTTGACGTGCTGGCCCGCAGCACGGGTGACCTCGGCGTAGCCCACACCAACGCGCAATCTGCGCTGGCATCGGAGCCGGGCTTGTCCACGGCCGCCCTGACCGCTCTTGTAGACCAGCCCGACCCTCGCGTGTCGGCGCTCACGAAATTCCCCAGTTGTCGGGTTTGACGCTCAGGTAATTCCCCACCCCGGTTGCTCGTCGCTCAGGTAATTCCCATGGGGACGGCGAGCGTGCCGTCGGGTGGTGGTCCTCGCTAGTCGTGCAGGGTGCTGCCTCGTCCGGGTGACGGGGGAGCCGATGGCGAGGAGAACGTTCGACGTGGTCGATGTGACCGAGATCTTGATCCACTGGTATGCGGGCCGCTCGCTGAGCGAGGTGTCGGTGTCGCTGGGGGTGGACCGCAAGACGATCCGTAAGTACCTGGCCCCGGCGGTGGCCGCGGGGCTGGCCCCGGGTGGGCCGGCGATGACGGCCGGGGACTGGGGCGAGCTGG
The DNA here is from genome assembly GCA_963714145.1 of uncultured Actinomycetota bacterium. GTDB lineage: Bacteria > Actinomycetota > Actinomycetes > Mycobacteriales > CADCTP01 > JBBWZH01. The sequence continues at coordinate 4,888,676 of OY970235.1, forward strand.
TGGCTGGCTGGTTCCCGCAGCTGGCCGACACCAGGCTGCGGCAGACGACGTGGCCGCAGATCGCCGCGCATCACGAGTACATCGTGGAGATGCTGAAGGCCGGGGTGACGCAGGCGACGATCCACCAGCGGCTGCGTGACGAGCAGGGTCTGGCCGCCAGTGTGGCGTCGCTGAAGCGGTATGTGGCGGCCAACGTCGCGGAGGAGGCGCGGCGGGACCGGGTGGTGGTGCTGCGGGAGGAGACCGACACCCCGCCCGGTGAGGAAGCTCAGATCGACTACGGGCACCTGGGGCACTGGGTCGAGCCGGGCACGGGCCGGCGGCGGCGGGTGTGGGCGTTCGCGATGGTGCTGGCCTGCTCGCGGTACCTGTTCGTGCGCCCGGTCCTGGTGATGGATCAGCGGGCGTGGACCGAGGCGCACGTGGCGGCGTTCGCGTTCTTCGGCGGCGCCCCTGCGCGGCTGGTGCCGGACAATCTGCGGACCGGGGTGGACCGGCCGGACCTGTATGACCCGAAGATCAACCGGTCCTATGCCGAGCTGGCCGACCACCACGGGGTGCTGGTCGACCCGGCGCGGGCGGGCAAGCCGCGGGACAAGGCCCGTATCGAGCGGCCGATGCCCTATATCCGGGACAGCTTCTGGCGCGGGCGGGAGTTCACCTCGCTCGCGCAGATGCAGGCAGCCGCGGTCGAGTGGTCCCTGCAGGTCGCCGGCCGGCGGGCATGCCGGCCACTGCACGGCGCCGCGCCCGCCGCGGTGTTCGCGGCGATCGAGGCCGCGGCGCTGCGGCCGCTGCCGGCGCGGGAGTTCGTGCTCGCCAGCTGGTCGAGGGCCACCGTCGGGCCGGACATCCACGCCAAGGTCGGGCGCACGATCTACTCGGTGCCCTGGCGGCTGATCGGTGAGCGGCTCGACGCCCGGGCCACCCCGACCACCGTGCAGCTGTTCCACAATGGACAGTTGGTCGCCACGCACCCGGTCAAGACGCAGGGGAAGCAGACCGACTTCGCCCACTACCCGCCGGAGAAGGTCGCGTTCCGGATGCGGACCCCGATCTGGTGCCGCACCCGCGCCGGGCAGATCGGCCCGGCCACCGCCGAGGTGATCGCCGGCCTGCTGGCGGTCAACGCACTGTTCCGGCTCCGCGCCGCCCAAGGCGTGCTCGGCCTGGCCGACAAATACAGCACTGCGCGGCTGGAGGCCGCCTGCGCCAAGGCCACCGCAGTCGGGGACCCCTCCTACCGCACCATCAAAGGAATCCTCGCCGCCGGCGTCGAGACCGACCCGCCCGCGCCGGCCGCCGGTGACGGCGGTGCCGCCGCGCACCTGCGTGGCCCGACGCAGCTGTTCTCCAACGTCGTCCCCCTGCCCACCGTCCCCCTGCCGACCACGACCGGCCCGCTCGGCCAGGACCCGGCCACCTCGGGCGAGGCCCACACCGGCCACGGTGAGGGCTGTGACGACGACCGCGCCGAGGGAACAGCGCCATGACCCAGACCACCCAGACCAAGACCGCCCACGCCGCCGCCGGGCCGGCCTACCCGCTGCCCACACCGGCGGCCGATCCCCGGTTCACCTACGGCCTGATCCTTGATCTCGCCGACGTACTCACCGCCCACAGCTACCCGCCACCGGCGGGCACCGACTTGGACCGTTCCCGCTTTGGTGGACACCGTGATTAGCTGCCCGGTCCGCCGGGAGATACGGAATGGGTTCGACACGCCGTAGTTTTACCGAGGAGTACAAGGCGCAGGCGGTAGCTTTCGTCATTGAGGACCGTCGGCCGGTTGCCGAGGTGGCGCGGAACATCGGCGTCCATGAGATGACGCTGAGGAAATGGGTGAACAGAGCGAAGGACGACGCCGAGCCGCCGAAACCGGCGGACGCGCCGCTGGGTGAGGCGGAGCGGGCCGAGCTGGTGCGGCTCCGCGCGGAACTGAAGGACGCCCGCGCGGAGAACATCGAGTTGCAGATGCAGGTCGAGTTCGCAAAAAAAGTAGCGTCCTGGTTTGCGAAGGGAAAGCAGTGAAGTTCGCTGCCATCGCGGACTGGGCTGACACCGGAGCCTTTCCCGTCGCGTTCATGTGCCGCCAGCTGGACGTGTCCCGCTCGGGCTACTACGCCTGGCTGACGGCCGCGCCGTCCGCCCGCGCCACCGACGACGCGGCGCTGAGCACCCTGATCGCCACCCTGTACCGGCACGGCCGCGGCAACCCCGGCGTCCGCCGCGTCCGCGCCGGCCTGGCCGCGCTGGGCCGCAACCTGTCCCACAAACGGGTCTGGCGCCTGATGCGCGCCGCTGGCCTGCGCGGACGCCACCCCAGAGCCTGGAAACGCACCACCATCGCCGGCGACCACCCGGTCCCCGCACCCGACCTGATCGGCCGGAACTTCACCGCCGAACACCCGAACCAGCGCTGGTGCGGGGATATCACCTACATCAAAACCTGGGACGGCTGGGCCTACCTCGCGACCGTCATCGACCTGCACTCCAGGACCGTCGTCGGCTGGGCCATCGCCGACCACATGCGCACCGACCTCGTCACCGCCGCCCTGGACATGGCCATCGCCCGGCGCCACCCACCGGCCGGTGTCATCTTCCACAGCGACCGCGGAACGCAATACACGTCTGGCCAGTTCGACCGGTACTGCACGAAGAACAAGATACGCCGATCACTCGGCCGGACCGGAATCTGCTACGACAACGCCGTCTCCGAATCATTCTTCGCGACCTACAAGAAGGAACTCATCCACACCCGGCCCTGGCCGACTCTCAAAACCCTGAAGAAAGAGACGTCCGACTGGATCGAAACCTACTACAACACCATCCGCCGCCACTCAACCCTCGAATACTTGACACCCGCAGAATACGAACTAGGCTACAGACACCTCAACCAATTGGCAGCCTAAAACCGCTGTCCAAAAAAGCGGGAACACTCCAACTGGGTGGACCTGATGAGCGCCGTGTTCGGCTTCCTCTACCAGCCCGACCGCCAGCCCAAGCAGGAGACCCGATGACCGTCCTGGACACCGCCCTGCACGACAGCCTGCGCGCGCTGAAGCTCTCCGGCATGCTGCACACCCTCGACGCCCGCCTGGTCCAAGCCCAAGCCGGCGAACTCGGCCACCTGGACTTCCTCCAAGTCCTCTGCCACGACGAAATCACCCGCCGCGAAGCCATGGGCATGGAGCGGCGGCTGCGCCGCGCCCGGTTCGAACACCCCGTCACCCTCGAGGAGTTCGACTTCACCGCCAACCCCAAACTCCCCGCCGCCCAGATCCGCGACCTCGCCGCCCTGCGCTGGCTCGCCGCTGGCGAGTCCGTGATCCTGCACGGCCCGGTCGGCGTCGGGAAAACCCATGTCGCACAAGGCCTCGGACACCTCGCCATCCGCCGCGGCGCCGACGTCCGCTTCACCAAAACCAGCCGCGCCCTGGCCGACCTGGCGAGCCTCCCAGATTCCGGACAGGGGACCCAATAAGGTCCCGGTCTGGAATGGAGGATGGGAATGCCGGAACGGCGGAGGAAGTTTCTCGCCCGAGTTTAAGGACGAGGCGGTGAGAATGGTGATCGAGACGTCTCGTCCGGTCGCCGAGGTCGCTCGGGAGATTCAGGTCAATGAGGGCACGCTCGGGAGTTGGGTGGCGAAGTACCGGGCCACCCACGCCGGTGATGAGCCGCCGCTGACGGTGTCGGAACGGGCGCGGCTGCGTGAACTGGAGCGGGAGAACCGGGAGCTGCGGATGAAGGCCGAGTTCCTGGGGAAAACGGCAGCCTTCTTCGCCCGGGACTATCGGTGACCGCGAAGTACGAGTTCATCGACGCGGAGAAGGCGAATTATCCGGTGACCGCGATGTGCGGCTGGGCTGGCGTGTCCCGGTCCGGCTATTACGAGTGGCGTGACCGGCCAGCGTCAGCGACCGCGGCCCGCCGCGACCGGCTCAAGCTGCTCATCCGCCGCGTGTTCGCCGACTCCGACGGCACCTACGGCCACCGCCGCGTGCACGCCCAGTTGGCCCGCTGGGGCACCGCGGCCAGCCCCGAACTGGTCCGCGCGCTGATGCGTGACCTGGGCCTCGTGCCCTGCCAGCCGCGGCCGTGGCGGCCGACCACGACCATCGCCGGCGACGCTGCCGGCCTGCCCGACCTGCTCGGCCGGGACTTCACCGCTGCCACCCCCGGAACGAAACTCGTCGCCGACATCACCTACATTCCGACCTGGGAGGGATGGCTCTATTTGGCGACCGTGATCGACTGCCACACCAAAGCCTGCATCGGCTACGCCATGGCCGACCACATGCGTACCAGCCTCGTCACCGACGCCCTGGACATGGCCGCCCGGAACTACCCGCTCGCCGACGGCGTCATCTTCCACTCCGACCGCGGCACGCAATATATGTCTCAAGAATTCGCCGACCACGCCGCCGAACTTGGCGTGCGGCGCTCGGTGGGCCGGACCGGAGTGTGCTGGGACAACGCCCAAGCCGAATCGTTCAACGCCGCCGTGAAAGTGGAACGAGTGAACCGGACCGTCTACCCGACCCGGGAACACGCCCGGAAAGACGTGACCCGGTACATCGAGTTCCGCTACAATACCCGCAGGCTCCACTCCGCACTCGGCTACCGCACCCCCGCCGAGGCCTACAACGACTACCTGAACACGCACCGGGCAGCATGAACTAACCACAAATCAACTGTCCGGAAAATGCGAGGCAGACCAACCTCGCCGGCGGCCACGCCGACCGCACCTGGCCCCGCCGCCTCGCCGAACTCACCCGACCCGACGTCCTCATCCTCGACGACTTCGCCATGCGCGAACTCACCCCGACCCAAGCCGACGACCTCTACGAACTCGTCTCCGAACGCGCCCGCACCGGCCGGTCACTCATCATCACCGCCAACCGCGCACCCGCCGACTGGTACCCGCTGTTCCCCAACCCCGTCGTCGCCGAGTCCCTGCTGGACCGGCTCATCAACACCAGCCACCAGATCCTCATGACCGGACCCAGCTACCGCCCCAACAAGCGACCCGGGCGAGCCGCCTCGACACCGAAGGAGGCCAACCAGTAGAACAACCCCCGAGGCCCACCCCCTGGGGAATTATCTGAACACAGCCCCGGGAATTATGTGAGCGTCGACACGCGCTCGTAACGGGCCCCCCGGCCACCCGGCCAGGTGCCTGCTGCTGCCGTCGTACTTGCTACGGCGGGGCTGGTCGATCACTCGGGCATGAGTAGGTCGCTGATGGCGTCGAAGATCACCCGCCGGTGGTCTTCGGTCTGGACGTCGGCGAGGTAGACCGATGGGTACTTGTTCCATCCGCTGGCCTGGGCGTCGTCGATCTTGGATGTCAAGCTGGGGATCGTCTGGAGGATCCGGGCGGCTCGTTCGACCCGGTCGGCGCCGAGTCGTTTCGCGACGTCGGCGAGGTAGAAGACGAGGTAGGCGCGGGTGGTCGGGTTCTCGTTGTTGGCGTTGAGCACCCAGACGCCGGTGGGTTGCCCGGCGAGGGGGTACCAGCCGGCGACGCCGGGGGTGACGCCTTTCCCCCAGGACAGCCGGGAGCCCTGTTTGTCGACGTCGTCGAGGAGGCGGCGCATGAGGTCCACCTCGGCGGCGGAGCATCGCGCGGTGGCGGCCGCGAGGAAGGTGGTGCGGTCCCACTGCTGGCCACCAACGGTCTTGGCTGCGACGGCGGTAGCGGTCCGGCCGACGACCCTTGGCACATAAGCGGTGTGGGCGCCGCCGACGTACTGGCGTAGCTCGACGCCGAGCACCTCGGCGGGGCTCATCTGCTCGTTGAGGAATTCGATGATCCGGACGAGTTCCGGCGGGATGGCGTCGGCCACGAACACCATGCGTATGCGCCCAGCGGTGAGGTTCGTCTCGACGGTCATCCAGAACTCTGCGGGGTCGAGGTCGGGCCGCAACTCGGCGAGGAGCTGCTCGCTCGTACGGTTGTGCTCGTCTGCGGTCTTCTGCAGCGATGCCTGCAGCGCGGCCACTGGCCAGTAGCGAACGCCGTTGGCGGCGTAGTCGAGCATCTGGCCAACCACCTCGCGGCGTATCCGGGTGTCGCTCGAACGCTTGACCTCAACCAGCACCGGGATGCCGTCGGCATCGAGGAAGAGGTGATCCAGGCTCCAGCTCGCGCCCGCCCCCGTGGCGCCCGGCACGCCCATCTCGCGCCGGATCAGGAGCAGCCGCGCCTCGTTGTCACCGCTGGTCGTCGGTCCCGCGATGACTTCCGGATAGTGCGCGAGCGCCTCCTGCAGCACCGCCTCGGAGTCGTACGGCGTCGCCTCCAAGACGGCCAACTGGTCGCCCGCCTTCAAGAAGATCCCATCACCTGGCACACGTCCCCCTTATTCCAGTGCCACGCAAACTGAGCGCCCGGTCATGCGATGCCCCCGAGCAGGGTGGCGACGCCGATGTCGTGCCAGGTCGTCAGGCGCCGGGCTGCGCCGGGACTCATGCCGTAGTCGTTCTGCAGCGTAGTGGCGATGACGCCGCGGCCGGTGCCGTCCACCTCGTACAGGCCGTGGCGGCGCAGCCGGTGGACGACGCCGAGCCCGCGCAGTGCGGCCGGTACGAGGGTGAGCAGTTCGAGGCCGTCGTCGGTGTTGCGGTGCCAGTGGCCGCCCTCGCGTTGTGGGAAGAGGGTGTCGAAGGCGGCGAGGCCGGCGGCCGCGTCGGCGGGGCTCAGGTCGACTTCCTCGGCAAGCAGTGCGATCTCGTCGGTGCGGCGTTCGGTGACGAGGAAGCCGCCCCAGCAGCCGAGGTAGGTCTGCCAGAGCAGGGGCCAGCGGGTGGCCGGTGGGTTTTGCCGCAGGTAGTTGATCCGGGACCGCCAGGTGGGGCGCAGCCGTGGGTCGGAGCCGAGTACGAGGGCGCGTACGTCGTCCTCGGGCAGCAGTACCCCGATTTCCACGACGGTGGCGAGCAGGGCCAGCCGGGCGGCGTGCTGCAGCAGTAGGGCGGCCTGGAGCCAGGCGTTCTGGCCGGCTTCCATCACCGCCCACGGCAGCCGGGACGTGTCGGTGTCGGTGGAGCCGGTTTCGATCGCGACCCGCAGGGCGAGCAGCCGGCCGAAGTCGTTGAAGCTCTCCGTCTGCCGTTGCAGCCGGTCGACCGGGCTCGCGACGAGCGGGAGGTTCTCGTAGACGCGGACGTTCCAGCGGTAGGCGGCGCGTACGGCGTCGGAGCCGGGATGTTGGTCGAGCAGCGGTTTCCAGGACGGGCGCAGGCGGTTCTGCAGGGCGTGTGAGTCGAGCCAGGTGCGGAAGCAGGCTGGGTCGGCGGGCCGCGGCCGTACGCCGGTTGCGTGGTACATGGCGGCGAGGACGTTGGCCGGTGTCGGGTGGTCGGTGTCGAGCAGTCGCATGGTCCGCACGCCGAGGGTGAGCAGGCGTGGGGTGATGCGCTGCTCGAGCGGGCCGCGGTCGCTGTCGCGGCGGTAGGCGAACACGGCGCCTTCGGCGTCGATGTAGCTGCCGCGCCCCAGCAGCAGCATGACGTCGGTGGCGCCCCAGTTGCCGCTCTTCGCCTCGACGGCGAGCAGCCGCTGACCGTGAGCGGCGAACGGCTTGCGGGCGACGGCGTCGATCTCGAAGAGGTCCCGGTCCAGCAGGTCGCGCTCTTTGGGGTTCGGCTCGACGAACCATCCGCCGCATTGCAGGGCCGCGAATACGTGCGTTTCGAAGTCCTGCCCGACGGCGGCCGGCGCGGTTGCGGCTATGGCCGTCGCACCGTCCGGCAACAGCGACGAAACGTCCGCATCGGTAGAGAGCGTCCAATTCGTCAAGCGAGCCCCGATCCACGGACGGCAACGATCACGGAATGTCATCGAATGGCGATCCCGTGTCAAGTTTGTCGAGCGATCTGCAGTTGGATCACTAGTTTGGCGCATTGCTGCGCCAAACCAGACCGGTTCCGGCACAATGTTGCCTCACCGGTGCGCTACGCACCGTGTTGGAGTGCTTCCGGTCGAGTCGGGGAGGCCAGCGCCGTTGATCGGCACCCAGGACGAAGTGGACGGTCCGGCGGTTGGTTCGTTGGTTGAGGTACGCGGTCAGCGGTGGGTGGTCGCCGAGGTCGACCCGGGTGGCAGCACGTTGGTGGAACTGCAGAGCGTCGAGGACGGCCGGTACGCCGAGACGCTGTCGGTGATCTGGGAGGTGGAGCCGCGCCGGCGGGTGTTGCCGGCCAGCCCGCTGCCGGAGGTCGAGCGGGACGGGTTCGACCCGCCGGAGCAGCTCGCGGCGTTCCTCGATGCGGTGCGCTGGGGTGCGGTCACCTCGGCGGACGTCAACACGTTGCAGGCGCCGTTCCGGTCCGGGGTGGCGATCGAGAACTACCAGTTGGAGCCGGTGGCTAGGGCGTTGCTGGCGCCGCGGGTGAACCTGCTGCTGGCTGACGACGTTGGCCTGGGGAAGACGATCGAGGCCGGGCTGGTCGTGCAGGAGTTGCTGCTGCGGCACCGGGCCCGCCGGGTGATGGTGGTGTGCCCGGCCGGGCTGACGGTGAAGTGGCAGGCGGAGATGGCCGAGAAGTTCGGCCAGGACTTCACGATCGTCGATTCCGCGCAGTGCGCGGTGCTGCGTCGCACGCACGGGTCGGCGGCCAACCCGTTCCGGGTGTACCCGCTGGTCGTCGTGTCGCTGCCGTGGCTGCGGTCACCCCGGGCGCAGCGGCTGCTGGACGAGGTGCTGCCGCCGGACGGGCCGGCGGAGCGGCGCGAGTTCGACCTGCTGATCCTGGACGAGGCGCATCACGTCGCGCCGGCCGCGCCGCAGCAGAGGTACGCGGTGGATTCGCAGCAGACGAAGCTGATCCGGCGGATCGCGCCGCACTTCGAGCACCGGCTGTTCCTGTCGGCGACCCCGCACAACGGCTACCCGGAGTCGTTCACCGCGCTGCTGGAGCTGGTCGACGACCAGCGGTTCGTCCGGGGGATGGACCCGGACCCGGTCGCGCAGCGGGAGGTGGTGGTCCGCCGGCTGAAGCGGGACATCGTCGAGCCGGACGGGACGCCCCGGTTCCGGGAGCGCGTCAGCCTGTCGATCGAGGTCGCGTACCCCGAGCACGAGCGTGGGGTGCACGCGCTGCTGGCGCGGTTCGCGGCGTCCCGGGCCCGGCGGCTCGGCGCATCCCGGCGGGGTCGGAAGGCTGCCGACCTGGTCACGCTGCTGTTGAAGAAGCGGCTGTTCTCCTCGCCGCTGGCGTTCGAGCACACCGTCGGGGTGTACCTGGAGACGCTGCGCGGCGGCCGGGCGCTGGATGCGGCGGTGCATGGCGAGCCGGACGACGTGCCGGAGTGGCTGGCCGACTTCTTCGCCGACGCGGCCGACCTTGCCGACGAGGAACTGGCCGAGGAGGAGGACATCGCGGTGCGGCGGGCCGGGCCGCTGCAGCCGGGCGCGGCGGCCGACGAGGTGGAGCTGCTGGTGCGGATGGAGGAGTGGGCGCGCAATCACAGCGCGAACCCGGACGCGAAGGCCGCGAAGCTGATCGAGTACCTGACCGCGGTCTGCCGCCCGGACGGCCGCTTGTGGAGCAACGAGCGGGTGGTGGTGTTCACCGAGTACCGCGACACCCAGCGCTGGCTGGTGCGGCTGCTCGGCCAGGAGGGGATGGCCGGCGACCGGGTAGCGCAACTGCACGGCGGGATGGCGCGGGACGAACGGGAGGCGCTGCGGCAGGCGTTCCAGGCCGACCCGAGCGAAGACCGGGTCCGCATCCTGCATCGCCACCGACGCGGCGAGCGAGGGCATCGACCTGCACTGGCACTGCCACCGGGTGGTCAACTACGACATCCCGTTCAACCCGAACAAGCTGGAGCAGCGGATCGGCCGGATCGACCGGTACGGCCAGCGGACCAACCCGGAGGTCAGCCACTTCGTCGGGCTCGGCTGGCAGCGCGCGGCCGACTCGTACGAGGCGGACCTGGAGTTTCTGTCCCGGGTGGCCCGCAAGGTCGCGCAGATGGAGGAGGACCTCGGCGCGGTCAACGCGGTGCTGGCCGACGCGGTGCAGCGCCGGATGCTCGGCGAGGCCGTCGACATCGACGGCGAGCTGCAGAAGAAGGCGCGGCAGCAGCGCCGTGGCCAGGTGGCCTCGGACGCCAACGTCGGCGAGCAGGTCCGCCGGCTGCGCCGCCAGCTCGACGAGACGGTCGAGGCGCTGGACCTGACCCCGGCCAGCGTGCACCGGGTGGTCGATGACGGCGCTGCGGCTGGCCCGGCAGGAGCCGCTGGCGGCGGCGAACGACCCGGACGAGGTGTACGACGTGCCGCCGCTGACCGGCACCTGGGTGCGGGCCACCGCGGGCCTGGCCCGGCGACACCGGCCAGGCGAACCCGACGAGCTGGACGAGTCGGCGACGTGGCGGCCGGTCACGTTCGACCCGGAGATCGCCCGGCAGCGCCGCGAAGACGTGGTCTTCGCGCACCTCAACCACCCGCTGGTGGCCATGTCGACCCGGCTGCTGCGGGCGGCGGTGTCCAGTGTGGACACCGGCCTGCGCCGGGTCACCGCCGTGGTGAGCGACGACCCGGAGCTGACCGAGATACTGGTCGCCGGCTACGCGCGGTTCGTGCTGGTCGGTGGCGACGGCATCCGGCTGCACGAGGAGGTGCTGGCACGCCGGTGGCTGGCTGCGACAGGGCGGCCGGTTCGCTCGGCTGGAGAACCTCACCGTCCTCGGCGGCATCCTCGGCCGCGCGCTGGCTACCGGCACGCCGGTCCCCGGCCACATCCAGGCCCGGCTGGTGCAGGCGTGGCCGCGCGCCCGCGACGGTGTCGTGTCCGCTCTCGACTGGCGGGCCGGGCAGCGTCGGCAGTCGCTGGAGACCAAGCTGGCCCGCCGGCAGGAGGACGAGGCGCGCCGGGTCACCGACAACCTGGACCGGTTCGCCGCCGCGCTCCAGGCCCAGCTGGCCGAGGAACCCGACGACGCCCAACTGGCGCTGGACTTCGCCGACGAGAACGAACTCGCGCAGCGCCGCCGCGACCGGGCGTCCTGGGGTGACCGTCTGGCCCGTCTGGCCGGCGACCGCGATCGAGACCTGGCCGCGATCGCCGCTCGCTACGCCGACCCGCAGCCGCACCTGTTCCCGGTCGCGGTCGTCTTCGTGGTGCCCCGACGCGAGGTGACCCGGTGATCGGCCGGCGCGGCGGCCCGCGGCCTGTGGACGGCCGGCAGGAACACCTGGACTGGCTGGCCATGGTCGAGGTCTCCGGGCCGTTCCTGACCCTGCCGGTGCTGCGCCGGGTCTGGCCCACCCTGGACGCGGTCGAGCCGGCCACCCGCGAGGCGCTGCGGACCGCACACGCCGGCTCCCGCGACGAGCCGGCCGGCTGGCTCGACTTTGTCCTCAATGGACTGCTCGGCTGGGGCGACGCCATCGGCCGCGACGGGATGGCCGCGCTGGCGGCTGGACGTGCCCGAGCACGACGCCCGCATCGAGCCCAGCTTCGTGCTGGCCGACACGCAGACCGGGGCACGGCGGCTGCTCGGGCTCGTCTGCCCGCCCGGCACCCAGCCCGGCGGCCGGATCCCCGGCGAGACCTGGGCGGCGACCCCGGTCGACCGGCCGCGCTGCTGTGCCGCCACCACGACGTGCCGCTCGGCCTGGTCACCGACGGCCGCTGGTGGGCGCTGGTCTGGGCGCCCCGTGGCGGGGTGACGACCACGGCGGTGTTCGACTCGGTGACCTGGCCGGAGTCCGCCGACCGGGTCGTGGTCCGCGCGTTCGTCTCGCTGCTGCACCGCCGCCGGTTCTTCGCCGTACCCGCAGCCGAGACCCTGCCGGTGTTGCTGGACGAGAGCCTGAAGAACCAGGAGGAAGTCACCGAGGCGCTCGGCGTGCAGGTCCGTCGCGCGGTCGAGCAACTGGTCGACGCGGTCGGCCGGCACGACCTGCGCACCCGCGAAGCCGGCGGCGACGGGCTGGACGGCGTCGCCACCGCGCACGACGTCTACCGCGCCGCGGTCTCGGTGATGATGCGGGTCGTCTTCCTGCTGTTCGCCGAGGAACGCGGGCTGCTGCCCGCCGACAACGACCTCTACACCGCGGCCTACTCGGCCGGGCGGCTCTGCGACGAGCTGGAACGCTCGGCACAGGAAGCCACCGAGGAAGAACTGGAATACAGCACCGCCGCCTGGCACCGGCTACTCGCCTTGTTCGACGCGGTCTACAGCGGCGTCGACCACCCACGGCTGCGGCTGCCGTCCTACGACGGCTCGATCTTCGACCCGAACGCGCACACCTGGCTGGCCTCGGTCATGGTGGACGACCGCACCGTGCTGCACATGCTGCGCTCAGTCCAGTACGTCCAGATCAAGCGGGAACGCCGGCGCCTGTCGTTCCGGGCTCTGGACGTCGAACAGATCGGCTACGTCTACGAAGGCCTGCTGTCCTACGAGGGCTTCCGCGCCGAGACGACGATGGTCGGCCTCGTCGGCAAGGAAGGCATCGAGGAGGAGGTGCCGCTGCGCGACCTCGAACAGCTCGCCGCCCGCACCCCCGACGTGCCGGCACTCGCCGCCGCACTGGCCGAGAAATACAAGGATTCGAAGATCGGATCGCCGACCGCACTGGCGAAACGACTCGCCCCGCTGACCGGCCCGGAGCACGCCGACGCGCTGCGGCTGCTGCTCGCCGCGACCAGCAACGACCGCGACCTCGCCGAACGGCTACTGCCGCTCTCCGGCCTGCTGCGCCGCGACCTGCGCGGCCTGCCCGTCGTGATCCGCGCCGGCTCCCTCTACGTCACCCAGTCCAACCTGCGCAAGCACACCGGCACCCACTACACGCCCCGGTTCCTCGCCGAACAGGTCGTCGACGGAGCCCTCGAACCGCTGGTCTACTCACCCGGCCCGCTCCAGACCGCCGACCGGACACAGTGGACGCTCCGGCGCAGCACCGACATCCTTGAGCTGCGGGTCGCCGACATCGCCATGGGCTCCGGCGCGTTCCTCGTCGCCGCCTGCCGCTACCTCGCCGCCCGCCTCGTCGAAGCCCGCGCCGCCGAAGGCGACATCCGCGCCCGCGAACACATTGCCGCCGGACGACCCGTCGCCGTCGACGTCGAAGCCGACCCCGTCGTCATCCGAGGCCCGCCGCGACATCATCGAACACTGCCTCTACGGCGTAGACATCAACCCGATGGCCGTCGAGATGGCCAAACTCTCCCTCTGGCTGGTGTCCATGGACGCCGACCGCCCCTTCACCTTCCTCGACGACCGCCTCATCGCCGGCGACTCCCTCCTCGGCATCACGTCCCTCGACCAGTTGGAGGTCATGCACCTCGACGTCGCCAAGGGCCGTGCCCTGCACGAACGCGCCATCCTCGACTTCACCGCCGGCGTACGGGGCCTGCTCACCGAAGTCGCCGACCAGCGCCGCAAACTCGCCTGGTTGGCCGGCAACAACCTCGCCGACCTCGACACCAAACGCCGTCTCCTCAACCAAGCGCGGGAACAGACCGACCGCGCGCGCCTCTTCGCCGACCTCACCGTCGGCGCCGCCCTCGCGACGGCCGGACGCGGTGAACGCGACCAACAAGATGGCGCCATCGCTGCCGCCAACCACGCCCGCCTTGTCACCGACGGCGTTCCGGACGCCGGGGAGCGCGCCCACAAACTGGCCGCCCGCTGGCTCGCCATCGACCAACCCGACGGCGGCTTTGACCGTCGCCCGATCCACTGGCCCCTGGAATTTCCCGAGGTCTTCGAGCACGGCGGTTTCGACGCGGTGGTGGGAAACCCCCCGTTCCTCGGCGGGCACAAAATCGTAGGCATAGCCGGAGACTCCTATCGAACATACCTTGTCGCCGCAATTGGGAATGGAACCCGGGGGCGTGCGGATTTGGTTGCCTACTTTGTCCTCCGCGTACATGCTGTCTTGTCCATCAACGGGCAGTCCGGCCTAGTGGCAACCAACACCCTTGCGCAGGGCGACACTCGGGAGGTCGGTTTAGATCAGCTCTTGGAGGCGGGCGTGGAATTGCGAGGAGCCGTCAAGAGTGAGCCGTGGCCAGCCCGGTCGGCAGTCTTGCAGTACTGTGTGGTTTGGACCTCCTGCGCGCCGATTCCAGACGGTGCGTCGCGGAGTCTTGACGGCTCGCCTGCCGGGCAAATTACGGCGACTCTTGACGCGGTCTCACGGACGGCGGGTCTGCCGTACAGGTTGTCAGCAAACGAGGGCTACTCGTTTGAGGGGTCAAAGGTCGACATTGACCTGTTTGTCGTGGGGCAGAAACTCGCGGAAGAACTGCTTCAACAAGATCCACGGAGCCGAGAAGTAGTCGTTCCGTTCTTAAATGGCAAGGACCTAGGTTCACGCCCGGACGCATCGGCGAGTCGTTGGACGCTCAATTTTCATGATTGGACGCAGGAGCAGGCTTCAGAGTACCCGGAGTGCTTCGACCTACTTAAGAATAGACTGGCACCATCTCGAAGGGTGGGGCCTTGGTGGAGGTATGCTCGTCGGCGCCCGCTACTCTTGCAGGCGATCTCGAACTTGAGCCGAGTGATAGTAATCATTCACCATAGCAAGGTGGTAATGCCGACACTCGTCGACGCCAGTCAGGTATTCTCACACGCTCTCGTCGTATTTGCGGCCGAAGATCTCGCCGTGCTGGCGTTTCTGTCGAGCGCGCCGCACTACTGGTGGGCGATCAGTCGAGGCTCGACGATAAAGCGCGATCTCCGGTATACGCCAACCGATATCTTTGAGACGTTAGCGCGGCCGGAGTTGACCCCGGAAATGCGATTGTTGGGGGAACGGTTGGATTCGTATCGGCGGGAGTTGATGTTGGCGCGGCAGGCGGGGCTGACGGCGACGTACAACCTGGTGCACGATCCGGCCTGCACGGATCAGGACATCGTCGGGTTGCGGGAGATCCACCGGCAGATCGACGAGGCGGTGGCCCGCGCGTACGAGTGGGATGACCTGCTCGCCGGCGGGCTGGACCACGGGTTCCACGAGACGCGGCAAGGCATCCGGCACACGGTCGGGCCGGTGGTGCGGCAGGAGATCCTGGACCGGTTGCTGGAGCTGAACCACGAGCGGTACGCGGCCGAGCAGGCGGCGAAGGGTGGCGGGGACAGCACGCAGGAGGGCCTGTTCTGATGGCCTCCGCAGTCAGCACGACGGCCCCGGATGACCGGGGCAGGTGGCGACGATGACTGACAGCACCGGCATGGGAGCGGGCGCGCCGGCGTGGGCGGTGCCGCAGGAGTTCGAGCCAGCCAGCAGTTACCAGGTGCGGGACGAGCTTGGTGACCTGATCAGCCGGGATCTGCTCGGCCCGTGGGACGGTCAGCAGGAGCAGTTCCGGCCGCGGGCGCAGGGGCCGCGGGAGCGGTACCTGGTCGGGATGCTCGGCCCGAAGCACACGCCGGGCGGGAGCGGTGCGGATGCCGGGGAGGCGTCCGATGTCGAGATCGGCGTTGAGGGTGGGGCTGACGCAGAACTACCGGAGGTGCTGACGCCGCAGAACGTGGGCCGGCTCTGGGCGTCCTCGATGGGCCTGTCGTTCGCGGTCGCACGGAACGTGTCCCGCCTCGCGGTGACTGTCCACTGGGGACAGTACGGCCAGGTCGACGCCGAGACCGAGGACGGCGGGTCGCGGCGGGTGTGGGCGCGGGAGCCGGTGTCGCATCAGGTCGAGATGGCGGTCGGTGCGGTGGGCAGCGGTCGCATCTGGCTGGTCGGCGCGGACGGGGACGACGTCGGCGTGTGGCTGGCGACCGAGACGCGGGAGTACGGCGGGCGGTGGGTCGTCCGGCTGATCCTGGTGAATGGGCAGTCGGAGGGCGTGACGCCGAAGGACACCGCGTGGCTGTTCCAGACCGGGATCCTGGTGACGGCCCTGGACGGTGCGGCGGCGGTGTTCCAGTCGATTGACGACCCGCTCGACGCCGTCGAGGCGCCTGGGGCAGACGCGGAGGATCAGCATCTGCGGCTGCTCTACCGCGACCGGCTGCGGCACGCGATCGGGCACAACGTCGCCGTCCACGCCGAGGTGCGAGGCAGCGAGCGGGACGCGTGGCGGCTGGCGACGACCTGGCTGCCGACGTACGACGTCCCGGCGACCACGGCCGCGACCGGCCGCCTGGCCGCGCTGGAAACGTCGATGGACGCCCTCGCCGCGCTGGCCGACGGCGACCCAGCACACCTGTCCGCAGCGCTCGCCCCGCTCGCCAGCGACTACACGGCCTGGCTGGCCGAGCAGGAGCAGCGGATCCCGGCGCTGCCCGAGCCGCTGCGCGGGCCGGCCGAGGCGGCGCTCCGCCGGGCCAGGGTGGCGGCCGGCCGGCTCGCGGCCGGCATCGACGTGCTATCCGCCGACCGGGACGCGCGGCGGGGGTTCGCGTTCGCGAACCGGGCGATGGCCCTGCAGCGGCGGACCACCGCGGCGGCCGCGCTGCGGGCCGCGGACCAGACGCTGGACCACCGGCAGGCGTACGACCAGATCGCCGCCCTAGGCCCGAAGGCGGCGTCGTGGCGGCCGTTCCAGCTCGCGTTCGTGCTGCTGAACCTGCCCGCATTGACCGACCCCGGGCATCCCGACCGCAACGACCTAGTCGACCTGCTGTTCTTCCCGACCGGCGGCGGCAAGACCGAGGCGTACCTCGGGCTCGCGGCGTACACGTTCGCCATCCGCCGGCTGCAGAAGGTGGTCGGCGTCGGCGCGGACGCCCGGGATGGCGGCGACGGGGTGGCCGTGCTGATGCGGTACACGCTGCGGTTGCTGACCGCGCAGCAGTTCCAGCGGGCGGCGGCGCTGGTGTGCGCGGCCGAGGTGCTGCGCCGCGACGACCCGGCGACGTGGGGCGCGCAGCGGTTCCGGATCGGGCTGTGGGTCGGCAACTCGGTGTCGCCGAACTGGTACCCGGACGCCAAGGCGCAGGTCGAGGAGGCCCGCGAGGCCGGCCGGGGTGAGCGGGCGAACGTGTTGCAGACGCTGGCCTGCCCGTGGTGCGGCAGCCGGCTCGCGGCGCACCGGGACATCCGGCCGGACGACACGCTGCGGCGGATCATCCTGTACTGCTCGAACGGCGAGGGCGCCGACGCCTGCCCGTTCTCGCGGGCGAAGGCCGATCGGGAGGGGCTGCCGATCCTCACCGTGGACGAGGAGATCTACCGGCACCCGCCGAGCCTGCTGATCGCCACGGTCGACAAGCTGGCCCAGCTGCCGTGGTATGGCTTCGCCGGGATGCTGTTCGGCCGGGTCAGCCGCCGCTGCCCCCGGCACGGTTACCGGCACCCGGACCTCGACCAACGCACCGACTGCGCCGACCGGCACAACCCGGCCGGTGGGCTGCCGCGCTGCGAGACGGTCCCGGTGACCCGGCTGCGGCCACCGGACCTGATCATGCAGGACGAGCTGCACCTGATCTCCGGCGCGCTGGGCACCATGGTCGGCCTGTTCGAGGGCGCGGTGGACGAGCTGTGCGGGTGGGTCGCGCCCGGCGGCGGGCGCACCGGCCCGAAGATCGTCGCGTCGACCGCCACGACCAAGCGCGCCGCCGACCCAGGTGCTGCGGCTGTTCGCGCGGGATCTGGCGGTGTTCCCGCCGCCGGTGCTGGACGTGGCCGACACGTTCTTCTCCACCCAGATGCCGGCTGACCCCGACGACGCCGGGACGGCGTTACCTGGGGGTGTGCGCGCACGGGGTGCGGCTGAAGTCCGCCGAGATCCGACTTGCCGAGATCCTGCTGCTGGCCGGGCAGACGCTGCTCGACCGGCATGGCGACCCGGCTGATCCGTACCTGACGCTGGTCGGGTATTTCAACGCGGTCCGCGAGCTGGCCGGCATGCGCCGGCTGCTCGACGACGATATCGCTACCCGGCTGCGCTGGCACGGCCGCAGCAAGGGCCTGTCCGACCGGCTGCTGGGCACCGGGATGCTGACGGTGACGGAGCTGACCTCGCGGATCAATTCCGGTGACATCGCCGATGTGCTGGCCCAGCTGGAGGTGGAGTTCGACTCCGAAGTGGACACCG
Organism: uncultured Actinomycetota bacterium; assembly: GCA_963714145.1. Taxonomy (GTDB): domain Bacteria; phylum Actinomycetota; class Actinomycetes; order Mycobacteriales; family CADCTP01; genus JBBWZH01. Next base: position 4,906,697 of record OY970235.1, read on the forward strand.
CGGTGCGGCGGCGCGGGATCAGGGCAGAGTTCATGGCTGCACGCAAGGAGCACCGGGAGGCGGTGGTGCCGCGCCGGGATCGGCTGCCGGTCGACGTGGTGCTGGCCACGTCGATGCTCCAGGTCGGCGTCGACGTGCCCAGGTTCGGGCTGATGCTGGTCGTCGGGCAGCCGAAGAACACCGCCGAGTACATCCAGGCGTCCTCCCGGGTCGGCCGCGAGGCGGCCCGGCCGGGGCTGGTGGTCACCCTCTACAACTGGACCCGCCCCCGCGACCTGGCCCACTTCGAGGACTTCGAGTACTACCACGCGACCTTCTACCGGCAGGTCGAGGCGCTGTCGGTGACCCCGTACGCTCGCCGCGCGCTGGACCGGGGCACCGCAGCCACCTACGTCGCGGCCGTCCGCAACAGCACCGAGCCGTACTCGCCCAACACCGCCGCCTACGACGTCGACCTCGGCGGCGACGTGGTCACCGGGGTGTCCGCGCGGCTGCTCGACCGCGCCGAACGTGCCGGCGGGCCGCGCGCCCGCGGGTACCTCCGCGAGCGGATCGACGCGCTGACCGAACGGTGGGCGCAGGCCAAGGGCGGCTCGGCCCGGCTCGGCTACCGGCAGGCCCGCGAGAAGGGCAAGCAGATCGTCGGGCTGCTGGAGGCCGCCGGCGAGGGCGGATGGACCGAGCTGACCGTCGGACGTTCGATGCGCGAGACGGAGAACGAGATCAACCTGCTGGTTCCGTCCAGCGGCCTGTTCGACCCCGCGTACAACGCGCCGGACTGGACCTTCGCCCCGCCCGATGCGGATGCCGGCGCCCCCGGCCCGCCGGACGCCGACAGTGACGGCGACGAGATGGGCGACTCGCCGCTGGACGACGGGAGGCGGCGCCGGTGACCGCGACGTACCGGCGCCGGGTCGGCTCGGTCCGGCCGAGTCACCTGATGTTCACCGGCGGCGTCGGCGGCCTGGTCGACCTGCCGAACCTCACGGTCCTGGTGCGCGGCACCGACGACTGGTCCTACGACAACGTGCCCAGCTGGCAGCCGATCGCCGAGCCACGGCTGCTCGCCGCGGTCCGGGCCCGGCTCAGCTACCCGGGCGTCGAGCAACTGCGACCGGCGCCCTGGCTGGACGGGCTGGACAACGACCCGCGCGGGCCGGCGAGCCTCGTCGGGGTGCCGGTGCTGCCGTTCCCGCAGTGGCTGCGCTGCACCCGGTGCAACACGCTGGCGCCGCTGGACTCCCGCACCTTCGGTTTCGAGAACGCCAAGCCCCGCCGGCCCGACCAGGCCCGGTTCTTCCACGACGACTGCGGCGGCCGGAAACGGCTCGCCGTGCCCGCCCGCTTCGTGCTCGCCTGCGTCAACGGACACCTGGACGACTTCCCGTACGTCCACTTCGTACACCGCGGCGACGTCTGTCCACAGGCGACACATCCGACCCTGAAGATGGCCGATCACGGCGGCAACCTCGGCGCCAACGTCCAGATCAAGTGCACGAACTGCGGCCAGCAGCGCAACATCCGCGAAGCCATGGGAGCTCTGGGTGCGAGCAACCTGCCGGCCTGCCGGGGTCGGCACCCGCACCTGGCCACGTTCAACACTTGCCAGGCGACGCCGAAACTGCTCGTCGTCGGCGCGTCCAACCAGTGGTTCGCCGAGACCATCGCCGTCCTCGCCGTGCCGCCCACCGGAGCCAGCGCCCTGCAGGCGACCGTGCTCGCGCTCTGGCAGAACCTCCAGGACGCGATCGTGCCGGCCGTACTGGACGCACTGTGGAACCTGCCGATGTTCGGCGCCCTCAAGCGCTGGCCCAAGGACGAGGTATGGGCGGCGATCGAGGCGTACCGCGCCACGCTCACCGCGACGCCGGCCACCGAACCACCGGGCTACCCGGACCTGCGCACGCCCGAGTGGGAGATCCTCACGGCCAAGCCGTTACCGCCGCCGACCGACGACTTCGCCGCCCGCGACGACGCCGGCATCCCCGCCGCGTACCGATCGGTCTTTGCCGACATCGTGCAGGTCGAACGGCTGCGCGAGGTCCGGGCGCTGGTCGGCTTCAGCCGCCTCGACGCGCCCGACCCGGACGACCCCGACCTGGTCCCACCCGACTTGGGCCATTTAGTGCGTGCCGTGGATGGCGTCGAGTGCGGCTTGAAGCTCGGTGGGGAGGGGGTCGGCGGCTGTGATGGTGTGGTCGCCAGCTTGGATGGTGATGGTGCGGTAGCGGCGGGTGGTGGTGACGAACTTGCGGGTCGACCAGCCGGTGGTGTTCTCGATCCAGCGGCTGAGGGCGAGGGCGGCGAACACGATGGTCAGGTGGGCCTCGATGGACTCGCGGGTGTGGTGGTAGATGGGTCGGGCGGCGAGGTCGGTCTTGCTCATCCGGAAGCTGTGCTCGACGTTGAGCAGGCGGCTGTAGGCGGCGATGACCTGCTGGGGGTCGGGGTTGGGCAGGTTGGTGACGTAGCCCTTGATCCCGGCCAGGGCGCGGTTCTTGGTCTCCAGTGCCCGGTCGACGGTCTTGGTGGCGCCGGTCAGGCGTACGTAGCGGTTCCGCTTGACCGGGGTCTTGCCGGCGACGGCGTTTTCAGCTTTGGTGACCTGCTGGTCGATCCCGCGCAGGGTGCGGCGGGCCCGGTCGGCGCGGTAGGAGTAGATGAAGGTGTGGTCGCGCCGCTTGTCGGCCGGGCCGGCGGGCCAGGGCTGGACGAACACCTGCCCGTCACCGATCTGCTCGCCGGGATGGGCCTTGCGCCACTGGCCGACGACATAGGGGATGTCGGGCAGGCGAGCGCCGAGGATGAACGACAGCCCGGCCGCCTCGATGCCACGCTTGTTCGCCTCCGACACCATGCCGGCATCCGCGACGACGGTCACCTGCGCCAGGTCGTGTTCGGCCAGAAACGCGGTCAGGACCGGGAGCATGGTGGTGGTCTCGGCCTTGTTGCCTTCGAACGCGTGCACCATCAGCGGGAACCCGGCGGCGTCGGTGAGCAGGCCGACGGTGACCTGTGGCTCCAGCCGCCGTTCCTTGCTGAACCCCGGCTCGCGGAACCCGTCGCCGGTGTCGGTCTCGAAGTAGAGCGTGGTCACGTCGTAGAGCAGCAGCGTCGCCGGGCCGAGCCGGACGTGATCGGCGCAGGCACGGGCCAGCCGTGCCCGCCACCGGCCACCAGCAGCATCGACAGGCGCCGCCTCGCTGGCCTCGGCGGTGTCGCCGTCGGCGCCGGCGTAGAGGCGTAGCCGGCGTTTGACCGTCCGGTAGGACGGCGGGTCCATGCCGGCTTCTTCCAGCACCCGCAGGGAGTCCAGCTTGGAAGTCGGCTCGATGATCCGCGCCAGCACCAGCGCCCGGAACACCTCATCGCGCCCGGTCGCCGCGGCGAACCCGAGCGCGTCGTAGCCGCAGGCCAGCGCGTCAAGCAGGTGCCCCATCCGCGAGGACGTGATCGGCAGCGCCGCCCCACCGTTGGCCGGGCCGCCCGGCATCCGCAGGTCCAGCTCGCCCTGCCCGGCGGCCAGCCGCTGGGCGGCAACCGCCTTGAGTAGCTCCAGGTCCGCGTCGGTGTGCGCCGAGCCGATGTGCTCGATGTCGCGCGACCCCCGACGCTGCGAATGCACGATCTGCACCGCCCGCGCCCCCGACGCCGTCCGCACCGTCCGGACATACGCCACAACCCGGCAGCCTAGAACCACCCACTTAGTGCGTGCCCGCCAGGGCGAACCCGCAGGTCACAGACGCGCCAGCCCCCGAATCACCGAACCTTGGCCCAAGTCGGGTTCGGCGCCCTCAAGCGCTGGCCCAAGGACGAGGTATGGGCGGCGATCGAGGCGTACCGCGCCACGCTCACCGCGACGCCGGCCACCGAACCACCGGGCTACCCGGACCTGCGCACGCCCGAGTGGGAGATCCTCACGGCCAAGCCGTTACCGCCGCCGACCGACGACTTCGCCGCCCGCGACGACGCCGGCATCCCCGCCGCGTACCGATCGGTCTTTGCCGACATCGTGCAGGTCGAACGGCTGCGCGAGGTCCGGGCGCTGGTCGGCTTCAGCCGCCTCGACGCGCCCGACCCGGACGACCCCGACCTGGTCCCACGCGCCCCGCTGTGCCGGAGCTGGCCGACCTGGGTACCAGCCAGCGAAGTCCGCGGCGAAGGGCTGTTCCTGCGGCTACACGAACAACTCCTCGCCGGCTGGGAGGCCCGGGTCGCCGACAGCGCCGCGCTGGCCGCCCACCGGGAGGCGTTCGCCCAGTTCCGCCGCAACCGCTACTCCGACCGCATCCAGATCGACTTCGACCCCATGCGCGGCTGGCCCGGGCCCCGGTACATCGCCCTGCACACCCTGTCGCACCTGCTGATCCGCACCATCGCGCTGGAATGCGGCTACAACTCCGCCAGCCTCTCCGAACGCATCTACGCCGGCACCGCCGACAACCCGCGTGCCGGCATCCTCATCTACACCGCCGTCCCCGACGCCGAAGGCACCCTCGGCGGCCTGGCCTCCCTCGCCGAGCCCGACATCCTCGGCCGGCTGCTGCGCCGGGCGCTGGACGAGGCGCAGCACTGCTCGTCCGACCCGCTGTGCGCCGAACGGCTACCGCAGCCACCGGCCGACTTCCTGCACGGCGCCGCCTGCCACGTCTGCCTGTTCGTCTCCGAGACCACCTGCGAACGCGGCAACCGCTTCCTCGACCGCCGCTTCGTCGTCCCAATCGACGACCCAAAGTTAGCGCTGTTGGGCGGCATGTGAAGCCGGCCTCAGAAAAGAGGGCGCTGACTGCCGCGCTCAGCAACGCTTTCCTGCTCCTCGGCGTGCCGGACATGGTTAAGTTCCAGGAGACGGTCTAGCATTTCTTGTCGGATCGCGGAGGCAAGCGTGTACCGCGTGCCCTGTCGGGTGGGTTGGAATCCGTGGCTCAGTTCGTTTGCCAGATCGTCCCACCCGTAGGCGCGCACTACTGCCTCATCGATGCCTCGGTGGATGTCGCGCAGCTCGGCAATATCTTCGTCACCGCAGGCCGGATCGTGCACTAAATTGTACGTCGCCGTCAGCCCGGCCCGCCGCGCCAGCATCAACTCCCGCCGATACGCATCCAACCGCTCGCCCAACACCTGAACTTCCAGCGTTGGCGCCGGTCGCGCGAACGTCTCAAACACGTCGGTCGACGTATAGCGAACATCGCCCTTCATGGTCGAGGCACGACTGATCGCCCACCAGTAATGCGGCGCACTTGACAACAATGCCAACATGGCCGGAGCATCAGTCGTAAACACGTCAAGCGCATGAGAGAACACTTGCCCAGCCGGCACCATCACCGGCATTACGGCCTTGCTTACCAACGTGATCACGATAACCTGGTTCAGTTCCTCGATCGCAGCATACAGCTCCACTGCTGGTCGGGTAAAGCGCCACCAGATTTCGCGTCGCCGCCGGTCGGCATTGATGGCACGTTCAGGCTTAACGAGCCGAACAACTTGGTCGAAACACTCCCGGTACGTAGACGCACGCTCCTGTGACCAGTCGTGAAAGTTGATTACCCATCGGCTTGCCGAACAGTCCGGCCGAGAATTTGCATCCTGGCCAGTCAGGTATGGGAATAGGATCGCCTGGTTCGCGGGATCCTGTCTAAGTAGCGACTGCACTCTGCTGGGTTCGAGCATGAATCCTAGTCCGAGTACGGTCGAACCCATGAACGCGATGCCCCGATTTTCTGCAAGCCGGTAGGGATTTCCGGTAGCTCTCGATAGAGGATCGAGCGTGGGTCCGATTCGTGCTGCTGGTGCGCCATCGATCTGCCTGACAGCTCGGCTACTGAGCCGTGCTCTTGATGTCGAGATCGCGCAGTAGTGCACTCCAACCTTGCCTGGCCAAGGCGCACTCTTGACTGCTTTCCGGATCTCGACGCCGGCGGAGATGAGGGGATCCAACCCAACCTCTCGCGTGTCGCCTTGGGCAAGGGTGTTGGTCGCTATCAGGCCGGCTTGGCCAGAATTGTTGAGAAGTTCGTGAGTGCGCAACACGAAGTACGCAACCAAGTCTGCGCTTCCTCGGGCCGAGTTGCCGATCCATCGAACGAGCGTTTCCCGGTAAGCGTGGCCAAGAACGCCGGTAAGTTTCTGCCCACCGAGATAGGGTTGATTCCCGAGGATAGCGTCGAAGCCACCCGGTTCAAGTCGACCGTCGTCTGACCTGCATGGTGTGAAGACCTCGGGAAATACTAGCGGCCAGTGCAACGGCTGTCTCGAAGGGCCATGCTCGGGCAAGTCCGTGTCCAACCACCGTCTTGCTTGTTGATGGGCCTTCTCCTCTGTTCGGCCAACCGACTTCGTCTCACTGGACCTGTCGCCGGTCTCAGCCGCACTATCGGCAGACACATCCACGAGGGTACCTGCCTCACCGACGAGCCAGGCGAGGTGTGCTGCCGCGACGGCTGTCTCTCGTCGAACTTCTCCGCTCTTCCCCGCTGCCGCAAGGGCGGCCCCGATCGTAAGATCAGCGAAGAGCATTGCGGTGCGCATCCGGCTACTGATTGTCGCGAGCATCTGCCGCTTTTCAGCCAGAGTAGCCAGGTTGACGTCATCTGTACCTGCTAGCTTCTGTCGCCCTAGCTTCTGTCGCCGCTCAGCGGCGTCCTCCAGCACTCCACGGATAGCCTGGGCAAAGCTAGCCGTAAAGTCCAGTACGGCACGGTCGTGCAATGCCCGGCCGACGACGGGGTCGAGATGCATGGTCTCCAACTGCTCAACGGTAGTAACGCCGAGCAATGAGTCACCGACAACGAGGCGATCCTCAAGGAAAGTAAAAGGACGCCGCATGCCGAGTGGCAGGTCGCGCGGGTCGAGCGATACCAGCCATAGCGACAGCTTGGCGATCTCGATTGCCATAGGATTGATGTCGACACCGTAGAGACAGTTCTGAATCACATGCCGCCGAGCCTGGATTGTGACGACGTCGGATTCGGCATCGGTGTTGCCCCCTTGCCGTGCTGTCAGGTGCTCGCGGGCTCGGATATCACCCTCCAAGGCCCAGGCCTCTAGGAGTCGCTCTCCCAGGTAGCGGCATGCAGCGACCAGAAAGGCACCCGAGCCCACTGAAATATCCGCGACGCGAAGTTTCAGAATATCGGTGGAGGATTTCAACGCCCACAACTTCTCGTCAGGTTCCTGCAGCGGACCAGGCGAGTACACCAACGGCTCCAGCGCGTCCCGAGCTACTCGCTCTGCCAGATCGCGGGGCGTGTAGTGCGCGCCGCTGTTCTTCCGTCCGGCCGACAGGGCCACGTAGAGGCTTCCAGGCATGATCACCACTGGTATTCCGCGGAGGTCCCGGCGGATGAGTCCAAAGAATGGCAGCAATCGCTCAGCAATTTCCCAGTCGCTTCCAGTAGCGGCCAGGAGTAAACGCATTGCCTCCGCGCGTTCCGGGCCGCCGAGAACAACTATCCGCTTCGCTACCGCGCTTGTCGAGCCGAGCTTTGCGGCCTGATACTTCGTGACCAGTGCCTGCGCTAGTACCTGTCCGTCACCGGCCCCGGCAGCGAGCAGTTCCAGTTCATCTAGCGACGCTTCCTCCTCTAGGCCGATCTGCCCGATCAGACCAACAAGTATCTCGCCGGCGCGCCGGCAGTCATAGGATAGGAGCCCTTCGTAAACGTATCCGATTTGCTCGACATCTAATGCTCGGAACGATAGTCGACGTCGCTCACGCTTGATCTGCACGTACTGGACTGAACGGAGCATGTGCAGGATCGTGCGATCATCTACGGAGACTGATTCCAGCCAAGCGTAGCGCTCAGGCTCGAAGACGGAGCCGTCATAGGCCGGAATTGCGAGCCGTGGGTGCTCAGCACCCCAGTAGAGTAGACGAAACAGCGCGAGGAGTCTGAGCCATGCGGCGGTGCTGTATTCCAACTCCTCCTCACTTGTCTCGCTGACTCGGCGCTCCAAGTCCTCGCAGAGCCGCTGCGCCGAATAGCTTGCCGCAAAGAGGTCGTCGTCGGCGGGAAGCAGCCGTCGTTCTTCGGCGAAGAGAATGAAGACGATCCTCATCAGCGTCACGACCGCTGCCCGGTAGACATCACCGGCGGTAGCGACTGTGTCGAGGCCGCGTCCGTTGGACTCTTGCAGTGCTAGATCGTGCCGGGAGATCGCTTCAACGAGTTGCTCGACCGCTCGCCGCACCTGCACGCCGAGGACCTCTGTGACTTCTTCCTGGTTGCGCATGCTTTCCATCAACAACGCCGGCAGCGTCTCCTCGGCTGGGACGCCGAAGAACCGGCGTCGGCTAAGTACGGACACAAATGCTCGCGCGGCAACCCAGTCCGCTTTCTCAGCCCACGTGCCCGAGTCGAATACCGCCTTGGTCACGACACCTCCGGGCGGCACCCAGAGCAGTGCCCACCAGCGGCCGTTGGTGACCAGGCCGAGCGGCACATTGTTGTGCTTGCACAGAGCTGCCATCCGATCAGCCGGCGTCGAACGCCATGCCTCGCCGGAGGCCCTGGCCGTCGGATGACTGTCCGTTGGGCAGTACATGCCGAGTAGCTTCGGCGAGCTATCCTGCGGATCCATGACGGCAAACCGTGGCGTCAACGTCCCTTCTTGCCCAGGCAGGACGAGGGCAAGATCATCCAGCTGATGCGTCCGATACGCGTCCCCCCAGCCCAGCATCTCGTCAATGACGAAGCGGATCCATCCCGTCGTCTCGGCCAGGTCTGCGGCCGCGTGGTGCGATGTGACGCGGAGCCGTTCGCGAACACCTGACTCCAAGGCGTCGAGGGTCGGCCAAACCCGGGTCAGTACCGGCAACGTCAAGAACGGGCCCGAGACATCAACGAGACCGAGCCAGTCAAGATGATCTTGCATGCCATCGGGACGTCGTCCGGTACTGAACCGGGGGCGGCGAGGGCTCAAGGGTCACCTCCGTCGAGAGACATCGATGGAGCCTCCGAGGCCATGAAGACGTGCCAGGTGCGCTGGCCGACGAGCCGTCGCGTCGAGCCCGGACTGGGTCCTGGTATGTCACCCACAGCTTCGTTCTGAGTCCCTACGGTGACATGTGAGACGTGGCCAATCGAGTGCTCTGTGGCAGATCACCGGCCAGACCCTTGTCTGGCCAAATGAACTGCCACATATGCCCGGTTTGCGGACCAAGTGAGGGTGCCGTCGGTCGCGGACCCCGAGCCGAGGAGCGAGGTATGAGCCGTAGCGGAATCTTCAAGCGGTGTGGATGCCGGAACCAGCTGACCGGGCGACGCTTGGAGTCTGGCTGCCCGCAGCTTGCTTTGCGGGGTCACGGCTCGTGGTACTTCCACTGCTCGGTACCTACCGTGCTGGTCGGGACCGAGCGGGTGCGGCGAGGCGGGTTCCCGTCCCGACGTGCGGCCGAGGCGGCCCGTGATGACCTGCTGGCGCGGTCGGCGGAGGACGCGACGGCCGAGACGTGGACGGTGAGCCGCTGGCTGGTGTGGTGGTTGGGGACGCGGCGGAGTCTGCGGCCGAGCACGCTGCGCTCCTACACCGACCACGTCCAGCGGCACCTCGTCCCTTACCTGGGCCGGATCCGGCTCGCTGACCTCACCGGCCGAGACGTGGCCGACATGTTCACCGCGCTATCGGAGACGCCAGCGCGATACGGGCGGCCGTTGACACCGTCGTCGTTGCACCGGATCCGGGCCACATTGCGGGCAGCGCTGAACGCCGCGATCCGCGAAGGGCTACTGCGGGACAACCCCGCCCGGCACATCGAGCTACGGACCCCGCGCCGCCCGTCGGCGCAGGTCTGGACCGCTACTCGGGTGCAGGCGTGGCGGGAGCGAGGCGAGCGGTCCACGGTGGCGGTGTGGACCGAGCACCAGCTCGCGGAGTTCCTCCGTTTCGTCGCGGTCGACCGGCTGTACGCGATGTGGTGGCTGATCGCACTCCGCGGCCTGCGCCGTGGCGAAGCGGCCGGGCTGCGCTGGGTCGACGTCGACCTCGACGGTCGGACGGTGACGATCAATCAGCAGCGCCTGGCCTACGGCCGCACGGTGACCGTCGGGCCGCCCAAGACCGTCGCCAGCCGCCGCACCATCGCCCTGGACCGGATCACCGCCACGGTCCTACGGGCACATCGACGTCGGCAGGAGAAGGAACGGGCCCTGGCCGGGCAGGTCTGGAAGGACACCGGCTACGTCTTCACCACCACCGACGGGGAACCGCTGCACCCGGACTACCTCACCCGCCGCTTCCGCCGCCTCGTGGAAGACTCCGGGCTGCCGCCGGTGCGGCTGCACGACCTCCGCCACGGCGCCGCCAGCCTCGCCCACTCCGCCGGCGCAGACCTCAAGACCATCCAGGAGCAACTCGGGCACACCAGCATCGTGCTGACCGCCGACACCTACACCAGCGTGCTCACCGACAAACACCACAAGACCGCCGAAGCCACCGCACGACTCGTCCTGGCCGCCGCAGCCCGCGGCCCCAAGCGGCGCAAGCGGCCCACCGCCGGCCCGCCGACGAAGTCCGCTGCTACCGAGGCCACGCCCAGACCAGAACCCGTACGGCCCAGGCGGTCCCGGCGGCGGAACGGCAAGCACCGGCGTCGCACCCACATGACATCCACGGTCCACAAACGACAGAGCTGGGCGATGAACGCCCAGCTCAACGGGTGCGCCGCCAGGGACTCGAACCCCGAACCCGCGGATTAAGAGTCCGCTGCTCTGCCAATTGAGCTAGCGGCGCAATCGGGTGCCGAGGGTAGCAGGTGGGGTTGGGGGGTGACCAACTGACTAACCACCGGCCGTGTCAACGTGGGGGTGCAGCAGGGCGTCTGGTTCCGTCGTACCGGTTTGGGATGATGGGTAGGTCGTGGGGAACGACTCGTTGAGAGGTAGTCCGATGAACCGAGCAGAGCAGCGCGGGGTTCGCCAAGGGGGTTGGCTGGGCCTGCTGGCGCTGGTCCTGGTGCTCGTGGCGGCGTGTACGGGGTCCTCCGGCGGTGCGAGCGCCCCGGGGAGCGACGGCGGGAACGGCGGGAAGGCCGGCGGCGGTGACGCGCCCGCGGCGACGGTGGCGATCGAGCCGGCGGGCAACGCGACGGGGGTGGCGCCGGGCAGCCCGGTGGTCGTGAAGGCCAGCGGCGGCACGCTGAGCGCGGTGACCGTGAGCGGGAAGGCGGGCAAGGTCAAGGGCTCGCTGGACGGGGCGAAGACGACGTGGACGTCCATCGACAAGCTGGCGTTCGGCGCCACCTACTCGGTGACCGCGACGGCGACCAACGCCGGCGGCAAGGCGACGAACGCGACCAGCAAGTTCACCACCGTGAAGGCGAAGGCGCAGGTCTTCCCGGCGGTGGCGCCGCTGCGTGACTCGGTGGTCGGGGTCGGGTTGCCGATCCGGGTGTACTTCAACGCACCGGTGACCGACAAGAAGGCCGCGATCGACCACCTGAAGGTGAGCAGTTCGGTGCCGGTCGACGGCGCCTGGCACTGGTTCTCCAACACGGAGGTGCACTACCGGCCGCAGAAGTACTGGCCGGCGCACGACACGATCGCGCTGGACATCTCGCTGTACGGGGTCGACCTGGGCGGCGGCACCTGGGGCGGGCTGAACGCGAACCGCCACATCCAGTTCACCACCAGCGACTCGCACGTCAGCATCGCGGACACGCGCACCCACCAGATGAAGGTGTACACGAACGGCAAGCTGGTCCGGACCCTGCCGGCGAGCATGGGCAAGGAGGTCCCCGGGCGGTATACGCACAGCGGGCCGCACGTGGTGATCGACAAGAACCGGGTCAAGACGATGGACTCCCGGACGTTCGGGCTGGCGCTGGACGCCGGCGGCTACACCGCGAAGGTGGAGTGGGCCACCCGGATCTCCAACAACGGCGAGTTCGCGCACTCGGCGCCGTGGTCGGTGGCGCAGCAGGGGCACTCCAACGTGTCGCACGGCTGCATCAACCTGAGCCCGAGCAACGCGCAGTGGTTCTTCAACTACTCCAAGGTCGGCGATGTGGTCGAGGTCGTCGGCACGCCGGTCAAGCTGGGCCCGAAGGACGGCGACATCTTCGACTGGACGATTCCATGGAGCCAGTGGGTGAGCTGAGAGCCAGCGGGTGAGCTGGGCGCGCAGCAGAAGGGGGCCGGTCGCGGTAGCGCGACCGGCCCCTTGCGTTGGGGTGAGTGACGGGACTTGAACCCGCGACACCCGGGACCACAACCCGGTGCTCTACCAACTGAGCTACACCCACCGTGCACCCCGTCTGGTGCCCGTGGCGGGTTGATGATAGCCAATTCCGTCCGGTGCCCGCCGGGGGGTTTCGGCCGCGGCACCCGCCGGGCCGGCGCGGGGGTCGCCGTCAGAGGGCTAGCCGGTCCCGGCGACGGTCTTCGCCGCGGCCTGCGCCTCGTCGCTGGTCGGCCCGGGCATCGGGACGAACACCGTGCCGCGGTAGTAGCGCAGCTCGCGGACGCTCTCCCAGATGTCGGCCAGCGCCCGGTGCGCCAGCCCCTTCGCCGGCTGGGCGAAGTAGACCCGCGGGTACCAGCGCCGGCACAGCTCCTTGATCGAGGAGACGTCGATCATGCGGTAGTGCAGGAACCGGTCCAACTCGGGCATGTCGCGGGCGATGAACGCGCGGTCGGTGGCGATCGAGTTGCCGCACAGCGGGACGCTGCGGGCGTCGCTCACGTACGCCCGGATGTACTCGAGCACCAGCCGCTCCGCCTCGGCCACCGACCGCGTCGAGTGGCGGACCAGGTCGGTCAGCCCGGACGCGCCGTGCATGTCCGCGACGATCTTCTCCATGCCGTCCAGCATCGCGTCCGGCGCGGAGATCACGACGTCGACGCCGTCGCCGAGCACGTTCAGGTCCGCATCGGTGACCAGGGCTGCGATCTCGATCAACGCGTCCTTGCCGAGATCGAGCCCGGTCATCTCGCAGTCGACCCACACCAGCCGGTCAGTTGCCTTCTCCGCCACCCCCTGACCCTATCCGCGTGACGGCCCCGGCCGCGGCAGCTACGGCGTGTCCCGCCGATATCCCCCCAGGTAGGCGAGCCGATCGGGGGACGCGCCCGGACGCCCGGAGGTAGCCCGATCGGCCGGAGCCGGCCGGACGGACGGTGACGCACCCCGGGCGACCGGCGGCGCGACCCCGGCCTACCGGATCGACTCGCGGACGGGTTCGAGGATGAGGACGGGGATGTCGCGGTCGCCGGCGCGGACCTGGTACCGGGCGTAGCCGCGGTAGCCGGCCACGATCGACGGCCAGAGCCCGTCCTTCTCGGCCGCGGTGGCGGTGCGGGCCAGCATCTCCCGGCTGCGGCCGCCCATCGTGATCGTCACCTTCGGGTTCGCCCGCAGGTTCAGGTACCAGGTCGGGTGCCGCGGCGCACCGCCCTTGGACGCGACCAGGACCACCCGATCGGCGTCGAACACCGGCGTGGTCAGCATGATCTGCCGCTGCTGGCCGGACTTCCGGCCGGTCATGGTCAGCTTCAGCGCCTGCATGCCGAGGAACCGGTTGCCCAACTGCCCGTTCGTCAGGTCGAAAATCGCCCGGTGGCTGCGGCTGAGCGCCTTCCAGGCGAAATCCGGATATCTGAGCACCTCGTCACGGTAGCGGGTCCCGGCGCCGCCGGGCCGACCGTGACGGCCGGCCCGGCGGCGCTGCGGGTCAGCCGGCCGGCAGCGAGTTCCAGAACCCGCACTGGTGCTCCGCCGCGACCGCCGCGGCCGGCAGCGCGACCGAGTGACCGCCGGCCCGCAGCGACAGCACCCGCGGCTGCCCCGCGTACCGCGGCCAGCCGGCCAGGTGCGCGGCGCCCGGCCGGCCGGACCGGACGAACGAGCCCCAGTACCGGACCATGTCGCTGGCCAGCCGGCGTTCGGCTGCGTCGAAGGTCGGCGCGATCGGGGTGCCGTTGTCGAAGCTCGGCCACAGGTAGGCCAACTCGGCGGCGTGCCCGGCGCCCCAGACGTAGCCGGCCGGCGTCGGCGCCAGGCCCGGTCCGGTGCGGTGGCCGAACTCGTACGCGTAGGTCGGCGTCCAGCGGGCCAGCTCGGCGGTCAGCGCGAGGTTGGTGCAGCCGCCGATGCCGACCAGCAGCCCCGAGTCGGTGAACACGGCGCCGACCAGGTAGGCGGCGGTGAACTGGTCGGCGCTGGCCGGCCACGGGTAGTGCGCCAGCACCGCGTCCGCGGCAGCCCCGAACCTGGACTGGACGAACCCGGTGTACGCCGCCTCCGACCCGCCGACGAAGCCCTGCGCGAAGGTCCGGCCCTCGTCCCGGTTCGCGCCGATCACCACCGGCACCCGGGCGAACCGGCCGGTCCGGACGGCGACGGCCGGGTCCAGCGGCAGCGTCGGGCCGCCGCGGACGAACGCGGCCGGGGCGCCGACGTCGAGCAGCTGCCCGGTCGGGACCGCGCGCAGGCACCCGACCGCGGTGGCCGCGTCGGTGCAGCCGACCCGGCCGGCCAGCGTGGTGCCGGTGGCGTCGGCGGCGGCCTGGGTCTGGCTCGGGCAGCTGCCGCTCTGGATCATCGCGGCGGCGAACAGGCCGCGGGAGCCGGGCGCACTCAGGTGCGCACACACCGAGAACCCGCCGGCGGACTCGCCGCCGATCGTCACCCGGCCCGGGTCGCCACCGAACGCGGCGACGTTCCGGCGCACCCAGCGCAATGCCGCCTGCTGGTCGAGGAACCCGTAGTTGCCGGACTCGCCGCGTTCGGCGGTCAGCCCCGGGTGGCCGAGGAACCCGAACACGCCGAGCCGGTAGTTGATCGTCACGACCAGCACCCGGGACCCGGTCACGATCAGCGACCCGTCGTGCTGGCTGGACGAGCCGTTCTGCAGCCCGCCGCCATGGATGAACAGGTACACCGGCAGCCGGGCGCCGGGCCGCGCGCCGGCCGGCCGCTGCACGTTCAGGAACAGGCAGTCCTCGGTCTCCGAGCGCGGTCCGTTGGTGCTGGCCGTGGCCGGGCACCGGTTGCCGTACCGGCTCGCCGGCCGGACTCCCGACCAGGCCGGCGCGGGCTGCGGCGGCCGCCAGCGCAGCGCGCCGACCGGGGCGGCCGCGTACGGCAGGCCGAGGAAGCTGTCCACACCGCCGGCCCGGACGCCGCGCACCGCGCCCGCGTCGGTCCGGACCACCAGCCCACTCCCCTGGCCGGCCGAGCCCGGCCCGCCGGCGCCCGCCGACCGGCCGGACAGGCCGGCGCTGCCGGTGGCTCCGGCCGCCGCCGGTAGGGCCGGGCCGAGCAGGGTGGCCGCGCCGAGCGCCGCCACCCCCAGCCAGGTCCGCCCACGATGGATCGTCATGCCGCACCGTCCTTCCGGTCGACGCGGCGCCCGCCGAGCGCCTGGTACCACTACCGATACTCGGGATCAACCGATGCTAACCGCACTGAAAGCGGCGGGCATCCGGGCCGCGTACCCGGCTGGCGTCCGGCGCCGCGATCGGCCGCGCCGGCGGTGACCGCGACCGGACAACAGGTGACCCGGCGGCGCCGAGCCGGCACGATCGGCACAGCGAAGCTGGGCAGGACAGGGTCGGAGGGAAGGAGCTAGGTATGGAGCAGTCGCCACTGCGGGGCAGGGTCGTGGTGATCACCGGCGCCGCCCGGGGCATCGGCGCCGAGCTGGCTGGCCAGCTGGCCGCCCGGGGCGCCCGGCTGGCGCTGCTCGGCCTGGAGCCGGCCGAGCTGGCCGCGGTGGCGGATCGCTGCGGCGGCGCCTGGTGGGAGGTGGACGTCACCGACGGCGCCCGGCTGGCCACGGTCGCCGCCGAGGTGGCGGACCGGCTCGGGCCGGCCGAGGTGGTGGTGGCCAACGCCGGCATCGGGGTCGCCGGCAGCTTCCGGGACGCCGCCCCGACCGCGTTCGACCGGGTGATCGAGGTGAACGTGCTGGGCAGCGTCCGGACCGCGCGGGCGTTCCTGCCGCAGCTGCTGGACCGGCGCGGATACCTGCTGCAGATCGCCTCGCTGGCCGCGCTGACACCGATGCCGCTGGGGGCGGCGTACGGGGCGAGCAAGGCGGCGGTCGACTCGTACGCCCACGCGGTACGGCTGGAGCTGGCCGGGCACGGGGTGGGCGTCGGCGTGGCCTACCTGTCCTGGGTGGACACCGACCTGGTCCGCGGCGCGGACGCGGTGCCCGGGATGGCCGGGCACCGGTCCCGGCTGCCGTTCCCGTTCAACCGCACCTCCCCGGTGCCGGCCGCGGTCGCCCGGCTGGTCGCCGGCATCGAGCGGCGGGCCAGCCACATCTACGCGCCGGCCTGGGTGGGCGCGCTACTGCCGGTCCGCGGCCTGCTGCCGGCGCTGGCGGCCCGGGCCGCCGGCCGGCAGGCGGCAGCCGGCGAGGCCGCGATGCGCGCCGCCGGGGCCGACCTCAGCCGCCCGATCGGCGCCGGTGGCCACGCCGACCACCTGCACCGCTCCGCCGCCGCGTCCAGCGGCTGAGCCGGCCGGGGCGGCGGGCGGCCGGGAAGGCGGCGGACCCGGCGAGGAACAGCGCGGACGGCTGGCAGGGGCGGGCGGACGGGCCGCTGGGGCGGGTCGGGATACTGGGCGGCGTGTCCACCGCTGCTCCGGCCCGTGCCGTCGTCTGGCTGACCGCGCTGACCGGTCTGGTGGTCGACCAGGTCACCAAAGTGATCATGGTGGCCACCCGGGAGGGCGAGCCGCCGCTGCGGGTGATCGGGCAGACGCTGACGCTGCACGTGTCCCGGAACAGCGGCGCGGCGTTCTCGTTCGCGCCGACCATGACGATCCTGTTCACCGGGGTAGCGGTCGCGGTGGCGGTGCTGATCGCCCGGCAGGCGTCCCGGCTGACCTCGACCGCCTGGGCGGTCGCGCTCGGGCTGCTGCTGACCGGCGCACTCGGGAACCTGACCGACCGGCTGCTCCGGGCCCCGGGCGTGGGCCGCGGCGCGGTCGTGGACTTCATCTCGCTGCGCCACTTCGCCACGTTCAACGTCGCCGACAGCTGCCTCACCTGCGGCGCGATCCTGGTGCTGCTGCTCTCGCTGCGCGGCGTGCCGCTCGGCGACGAGGCCCGGCCCGCCCCGGCCGCCACCGGCTCGGCGCCCGCTCCGCCGCCCACCCCGGCCGGGACGCCGCCGGAGCCGGAGCCGGCCGACACAGCGGAGCCGAAGGGCACCGAGGACGTGCCCAGCCCGCCGGCCTGACCTGGCGAGGCTCCCCCACCGGCCGGCACGTCCCGAAGAGACCACCCCGGCCGCCACCCCGGGCCGGCCCCGGCCGCCGGGAAGGCCGCCGGCTCCGCCCACCGGGAAGGCCGCCGGGAAGGCCGCCGGCCCGGCCACCGGGAAGGTCGCCGGGAAGGCCCGGCTCGGGCCGGCGTGCGCCGGATGCCCCGGAAATCACCCCGGTAGGCGTCGATGGTCGCCTAGCCTTCTGGAAACATCCGGGGGTGGTTGGGTGAACTACGACCGACTGATCGGCTTTCTCGGGCTCGTCCTCGGGGTGCTGCCGTACACCGCGCTGCTGCTCCGCTGGGCGACGAACCGGCGGCCGGCCCGGCGCTTCCTCAAGCTCGGCAAGGACCGGCCGGTTGAAGTGATCGCCTCCACGAACTCGACCCTGAAGGCGTCCACGGGTGAGGCGAAGACGTACACCACGGCCGTCGGCGAACTCCGCTCGGTCGCCGTCGGCGCCCGGACCGTGCTGCCGCTCTACAAGGAGAAGAAGGTCTCCGTGTTCATGAGCGAGGAGTACGCCGGGCGCCTGCAGGCGGACACGCTGATCCTGGGTGGCCCGCTGCGGAACTCCTACGCGCAACGCTTCCTCGACTACGTGAACGACACCTACCCGGAGGCCCGACTGGTGCTGGACGCCCCGGCCGGTGTGATCGGCGTCGCCAACCGGAACCGCACGTTCGACCAGAAGATCTCCGGCGGCGTCCCGCAGGAGGATCTGGCCCTGCTGGTGCTGGCGACGGTGCCCGGCAGCGAGGTGCCCGACCAGCGGTTCGTGCTCTGCGCCGGGCTCAGCACGTACGGGACGGAGGGGGCGACCCGGCTGCTGTTCCAGCGCGCCCTGCAGCCCACCCGGGACGGCGTACGGCTGCGCCGGCTGATGTCCGGCGCGATGGCCGCCGGGGTGGTCCGGGTCTGGGTGGAGCGCCGCCAGGTGGTCCGGACCGAACTGCTGGAGGAGTTCTGCTGGTCGGCCCGCACCGCCCGCCGCCGGCCGCAGCCGGCGGCCGCCCCGCCAGCGGCCGCCCCGCCGGCACCGGCGGAGCCGTGACCGGCGCAGCCGTGACCGGCGCGGCCGGACCGAACAGCCTGCGGGCGCCCGGCCGACCGGCCGGGCGCCCGCGGGGGTCAGTTCGGTAGTCCACTGTGGATCTGATCCACTGTGGACGGTGTTACCAGGTGGTGGGCTTGGTCGGGGTGAGCAGCCAGGTGGTGAAGAAGCTGGTCAGGTCCTGGCCGGAGATGTGCTGCGCCAGCGCGGTGAACTCGGCGGTGGTTCCGTTGCCGTAACGGTGGCTGGCCACCCAGGTCCGCAGCAGCTGGAAGAAGTCGGCGTCACCGATCTTCAGCCGCAGCTGCTCCAGCGTCATCGCGCCACGCTGGTAGACCGCGCTGGCGAACATCGAGTCGCGCTGCGGGTCGGCCACCTTGATGGTCCAGAACGCGGCGGCCGCCGGCCGGCTGTCGTACGCGTTCTGGAACGACTGGACCGCGGTGCGGACGCCGGTGTGCTCGCTCCACAGCCACTGCGAGAACGTGGCGAAGCCCTCGTTCAGCCAGATGTTCTGCCAGGTCTGGACCGAGACATCGTCGCCGAACCACTGGTGCGCCAGCTCGTGCGCGATCGTGCTCTCGCTGCGTACCGCCGAGTACAGCGGGCGGGTCTGGGTCTCCAGCGAGAAGCCGGCCACCGGGGTGTTGTCCACGATCGCGCCGGTGGAGTCGAACGGGTACCGGCCGAACAGCTGGCTCCAGTAGTCGGTGACCGCCCCGGTGACCGCGGTCACGTCGGTTGTGCTGGCCGGCAGTGCCGGGTCGGTGAACACCAGGCTCTTGATCCCGCCCGGTGTCCGTCCACTCTCGACGGTGAACCGGCCGATGTCGATGGTCGCCAGGTAGGTGGCCATCGGCGCCGCCTCGTCGTACCGGAACGTGGTCGTCGCGCCGTGCGTGCGCTGGCTGACCATCCGGCCGTTCGCGGCCACCGTCAGTCCATTCGGGACCGTCACGGCAAAGCTGAACGAGGCCTTGTCCGCCGGGTGGTCGCTGGACGGGTACCAGGTGGACGCGGCGTTCGGCTCGCAACCGACGAACACCCCGTCGTCGGTGTAGATCCAGCCGTAGTCGGAGCCGAACACGATCGGCGAGCCCTTGATCGTCTCCGGGCTGCCGCTGTACCGGACCTTGACCGAGAACGGCAGCCGGGCGAGCAGCCCGAACCGGGGCGTGATGACCAGCTCCTGGCCGTCGCGGGTGAACCGGGCCGGCAGGCCGTTCACCGACACCGACTGCACGGTCAGGCCCTGCAGGTCGAGGTCGAACCGGGACAGGTTCTGGGTGGCCCGGGCGCTGATCGTGGCGGTCGCGGTGAGCCCGTGCGTGGGCGGGTCGTACGCCAGGTCCAGGTTGTAGTGCCGCACGTCGAAGCCGCCGTTGCCGGCGAGCGGGAAGTACGAGTCGCCGATGCCGGCGGCGCCCGGGGTGAACCGGATACCGCCGTGACCGGAGCCGGACTGGTGCGCGGGCTGCGCCGAGGCCTGCGCCGACGTGGTCGACAGCAGCAGGGCGGCAGCGACCGCGGTGAGCACGGTGAAACTCGAGCGGAATGGGCGTCTGCGCATCGTCGGGCAACTCCCCAGCGATCGGTTGTTGATCGGTGCCGGCCGCCGATCCGGGTCGGGCCCAGTCTGCGCGCGGTGCATACATCTGTCCATTTGGCACCCACCGTCGGCTTCGGACGCCGCAGCGGGACGTCCGGGTGGAAATACGGTCAGTCGGCAAGGTGCCGCAGCCAGCGCTGCGGCGCGGTCAGGAACTCCTGCCAGTCCCGCACCATCTCCAGCTCGGCCCAGTCCCGGCTGCTGATGCCGGCGTCGGTCAGTTCCAGCACCCGGGCGCCCGGCGCGGCGGCCAACAGCGGCGAGTGCGTCGCGAGGATCACCTGCGAGCCGGCCGCGACCGCGTCCGAGAGCAGGTAGAGCAGCGCCAGGCAGGACCGGAACGAGAGCGCGGCCTCCGGCTCGTCCAGCAGGTAGAGCCCACGTTCCAACTGCCGCGATTCCAGGAACGCCAGGAAACCCTCGCCGTGCGAGCGGGCGTTCAGCCCGCGGTCGCCGAACGCGCGCAGCTCCGGTCCGGCGTCCATCTCGGCGAAGTGCCCGTGCATCGCCTCGGCGCGCAGGAAGCAGCCGCCCTGCGGCGGCGGCCGCTGCCCGGTTATCCGGAGGCAGCGGTGCAGGTCGGCGTCCGCCGCGCCGGCCGGCGGCGCCCAGTGGTGCACCTGCGCGGTCAACCGGCCGGCCCAGGCCGCGGCCAGCGCCTCTACCAGCGTCGATTTGCCGGTGCCGTTCTCGCCGACCAGCACGGTGATCCCGGTGTCGAACGCGAGCCCCTCGGCGCCGAGTTGGGCGACCGCCGGCACCTGCCAGTACCAGCCACCCGGGTCGTAGCCGGGGCCGCGCTCGACATCCACCCGGGCCAGCGGCAGGCTCACCACGGCGGCCGGGCGTCGGGCCGGAGCGCGGCCTGGCCACCGGTGCCCAACGCGGCCAGCCCGGCCCGCAGCGACTTGAGCGCCGGCAGGCCGAGCCCCTCGGCCAGCCGCACTTCGATACCGGCCAGCGCCCGCTCGACCGCCTGGACCCGGGCCCGGCCGCGGTCGGTGAGCACGATCACCTTGCCCCGCCGGTCAGCCGGATGCGGCTCGCGGCGGACGTAGCCGAGCCGCGCCAACTCGTCCGCGAGCTGACCGGCGGCCTGCTTGCCGAGGCCGAGGTGCTCCCCCAGCTGCCCGACGGTCACCCCGCCGAAGGACAGCCTGGACAACACGTACCCCTGCACCGGCCGCAGGTCGGTGAAGCCGGCCGCGCGCAGCTCGGCGGCCAACTCGTCGCGCAGCCGCCGCAGCGCGACCGCGAGCAGCGTGATCACATCCGGCTCCGGGCTTGACGGCCCCATGTGGTCAACCTATCCAGCCCCGGTCACGACCCTAAGCTGGGCCGATGATTGGCGACGCGGACCCGGCGCGGGGGTGATCGGCGCCGAACTGTTGGCGGTCGCGCTGCTGCTGGCGGTGCTGGCGTTCGCGGTGCTGCGGCCGCGCGGCTGGCCCGAGGCGGTGGCCGCGGTTCCGGCGGCCGGGCTGGTGGTGGCGGTCGGCGCGGTCGCCCCGGCCGACGCGCTGGCCGAGGTGCGCCAACTGCTGCCGGTGGTCGGGTTCCTGGCCGCGGTGCTGGTACTGGCCCAACTGTGCGATCAGGACGGCCTGTTCGGTGCGGCCGGCGCGGCGGTGGCCGGCGCCTGTCGCGGCCACCCCGGCCGGCTGCTGCCGGCCGTGTTCGTGCTGGCCGCGCTGACCACCGCGGTGCTCAGCCTGGACGCCACCGTCGTGCTGCTCACCCCGGTGG
This sequence comes from uncultured Actinomycetota bacterium, assembly GCA_963714145.1. GTDB lineage: Bacteria > Actinomycetota > Actinomycetes > Mycobacteriales > CADCTP01 > JBBWZH01. Next base: position 4,928,325 of record OY970235.1, read on the forward strand.
TGTTCGCCACCGCGGCCCGGTTGCGGGCCCGGCCGAAGCCGCACGTGTACGCGTGCGCGCACCTGGCCAACTCGGCCTCGCTGCTGCTGCCGGTGTCGAACCTGACCAACCTGCTGGCGCTGGCCGCCAGCGGGTTGTCCTTCGTCCGGTTCGCGGCGCTGATGAGCCTGCCCTGGCTGGCCGCGATCGCCGTCGAGTACGCCGTGTTCCGCCGCTTCTTCGCGACCGACCTGGCGGTCGCCGCCGGCCCGGCCACGGATCCGGAGCGGCCGGCGGTGCCGGTGGTCAGCCTGGTCGTGGTGGCCGCGACGCTGGCCGGGTTCGTACTGGCGTCGGTGCTCGGGGCCAGCCCGGCCTGGGCCGCGCTGGCCGGGGTGCTGGTGCTCGGCGGCCGGGCGCTGGCCCGCCGGCGGAGCACCGTTCCCGGCCTGCTGGCCGCGGCCAGCCCGGCCTTCCTGGTGTTCGTGCTGGCGCTCGGCGTACTGGTGCGGGCGGTCGTGGACAACGGGCTGGGCCGCGCTGCCCGGCACCTGCTGCCGACCGGCACGACGCTGCCGGCGCTGCTGGGCGTCGCGGCCGCCGCCGCGGTGCTGGCGAACCTGGTGAACAACCTGCCGGCGGTCCTGGCGCTGCTGCCGATCGCGACCGCCGGCGGCCCCGGGCCGGTGCTGGCGGTGCTGATCGGGGTGAACGTCGGGCCAAACCTGACCTACGCCGGGTCGCTGGCGACCCTGCTGTGGCGGCGGGTGTTGCGCGAGCACGACGCGCGCCCGGCCGCCGCCGAGTTCCTCCGCCTCGGCCTGCTCACCGTCCCGGCCACGCTGGCGGCCGCGGTGCTGGCACTCTGGGCGACGCTGCACACGATCGGAGGTTGACTGGCGTGCCGGTGCTCATCTGGGTGGCCGACGGCACCTGGCCGGCGACGGTGGACGCCGCCCGGGCGCTCGCCCCGGCCGGCGCGGACCTGATCCTGCTGCACGTGACCGGGGACGAGGCGGCCGCCGCGCACGCGGCATTCAGCGGGCTGCTCGGCCGGGGTGCGGGCCGGGACCCGGGACCCCGGCTGGCCGCGCTGGCCGACGAGGCGGCAGCCGAACTGCTCGACCGCGCGGCCGAGCGGCTGGGCCGGCCGGCGGCGCTGCTGCGCCGGCACGGCCGGCCGGAGAGCGCGGTGCTGGCCGAGGCCGCCGGCGCCGACCTGCTCGTGCTCGCCCGCGACGGTGACCGCAGCCGGCGCGGCCCGCGCAGCCTCGGCCCGGCCACCCGGTTCATCGTCGACCATGCGCCCTGCCCGGTGCTGCTGGTCTGGCCGGAACCGGCGCCCGCGGCCGGCCCACCGGAGCCGCCCCCGCCGCCGCCGCACCACCACCCGTCCGGCCCGCCGCACCCGCCCTGATCGCCCCGGGCCTGCCGGCTACCGGGGGCGGGTCCCGCCCGGTTCGTCGGCTAGGCCGGACGGCCCAGCCGACATGGAGCGGATCGGCGCTGCGGGCCCGCGGGTGCGTACCGATTGGACAACTGCCGGCACCCCGGCGGTTCAGCCATCGCCAAGGAGGGCATCCCGTGCGCCGGATCAGCCAGCTCACATTGCGCCAGGGGGCGTTCGCCGGCACGGTTGTCGCCGCGCTCACGGCAGCGACGCTGCAGGTGGTCGCGTTGCCGGCCGCGGCGGCCGCGGTCCCGGCGGCGCGGGTGATCGTCACCACCGACGGGTCGACCGGCGCGGCCCAACGGCTGGTCAGCACCGCCGGTGGCACGGTCGGCCGGGAACTGCCGCTGGTGCACGGGTTCGCCGCCACCGTGCCGGTGGCCGCGCTGGCCACGCTGGCCGCTGAGCCGAGCGTCCGCTCGGTGACGCCGAACGCGAGCGGGCACCTCGCGTCGGTCGACCCGACGCTCGGCTACGACCAGGTCACCGATGAAGGCGCGCTCTCGTTCATCGGTACGTCGGTCGGCGCCCGCGCGGCCTGGGCCAGGGGCTACACCGGCAAGGGCGTCGACGTCGCGCTCATCGACTCCGGGGTGGCCACGGTCACCGGCCTGACCAGCGGCAACGTGATCAACGGGCCGGACCTCTCCTTCGAGTCGCAGCACCCCGAGGTCCGCTACCTGGACACGTTCGGCCACGGCACCCACATGGCCTCGATCATCGCCGGGCGGGACGCCGCCGGCACGCCCGCCTCGTACGCGGACGCCAGCAAGTTCACCGGGGTCGCCCCGGACGCCCGGATCGTGAGCCTGAAGGTGGCCGCCTCTGACGGCTCCGCTGACGTCTCCCAGGTGATCGCCGCGATCGACTGGGTCACCCAGCACGCACACACCGACGGGCTGAACATCCGGGTGCTGAACCTCTCGTACGGCACCGACAGCGTGCAATCCGCCGCGCTGGACCCGCTGTCCTACGCGGTCGAGCAGGCCTGGAAGCACGGCATCGTGGTAGTGGTGGCCGCCGGCAACGACGGCACCACCAGGTCCAATCTGGCCGACCCGGCGATCAACCCGTACGTGATAGCCGTCGGCGCGGGCGACCCGATGAACACCATCAGCACCAAGGACGACACCGTGCCGGCGTTCGCGCAACGCGGCACCAACAGCCGGCACGTGGACGTGATCGCGCCTGGCGTGCACGTCCTCGGCCTGCGCGACCCGAACAGCTACGTGGACCAGAACAACCCGGCCGGCCGGGTCGGCACCCGGTTCATCCGCGGCAGCGGCACCTCACAGGCCACCGCGGTCGCCTCCGGCGTCGCCGCACTGATCGCGCAGAAATACCCGACCGCCACCCCGGACCAGGTCAAGTACCTGCTGACCAGGGCGGCCACGAAGTCCGACGCGACCAAGGACCTCTGGCAGGGCCTCGGCACCGTCGACGCCGACAAGGTGACCCAGGACGTCAGCCTCGCCGGCATCCCGGCGCAGGTCTACGCCGCGGCCACCGGCCTGGGCACGCTGGAGGGCGCCCGGGGCAGCAACCACGTGGTCAGCAGCGGCGCCGCCCTGGCCGGCGAGGTGGACATCTTCGGCCGGCTCTGGCGGCCGGCGAACTGGGCGGCCGCGGTCGCCGCCAACAGCGCCTGGGTCGGCGGTACGTTCAACGGCTCGGCCTACACCGGCTCCACCTGGGCCCGGCCCACCGGCTGGGCGGCGACGACCTGGACCGCCAACTGGACCGGCGGCACCTGGAGCAGCCGCACCTGGGTGACCCGCACCTGGGTCGGCAACAGCTGGGACAGCCGCACCTGGGTCGACTCCACCTGGTCCAGCCGCACCTGGGTCGACCAGAGCTGGTCATCCGCCTCCTGGACGTAGCCACGCCGCGGCAACGGCCGCCGGCAGCCCGCCCGCGGCCGAGCCGGCCACGCAGCCGGCCGCCGGTCGGGAGCCCGGCCGGGAGCCCGGCCGCGAGCCCAGCCGGCAGTCCGGCCCGGGAGCCCAGCCGGCAGCCCGGCAGCCCGGTCGGTAGCTCAGTCGGCGGCGCGGTCGGCGCAGTCGTCGACCTGCTCCGGGTCGAAGGCGAGCCGGTAGCCGCGCTTGACCACGGTCTGGATCAGCCGCGGGTCGCCGAGCGCGCCGCGCAGCCGGGTGACCGACATCTCCACCGCGTGCTCGTCCGCCTCGCCGGGCAGCGCGGCCAGCAGGGTGGCCCGGGACAGCACCCGGCCCGGTTCCCGGCTCAGCGCCCGCAGCACCGCCATCGGCACCCGGGGCAGCGGCAGCACCGCACCGTCCAGCAGGACGGCGTGGCCGCGCACCTCCAACCGGTGCCCGGCCACCGGCAGCGCCCGGGTACGCGCCGGCAGCGCCTCGACCACGGCCCGGGCCAGCCCGCCGAGCCGGGCCCGTTCCGGCTGCAAGGTGCGGACGCCGGCCCGTTCCAGCGGCCCGGCGGTGACCGGTCCGACGCATACCGGCAACACGTCGCCCCGGAAGGCGCGCAGCAGGTCGGTCTCCCGGTCCCGGTCCCGGGCGGCCTGCAGCAGGCTGGCCACCGCCGGCGCGCTGGTGAAGGTGACCGCGTCCAGCTGCCGGTCGGCGGCCAGGTCGATCAGCCGGTACAGCGGGGCGAGGTCCTCCGGCGGCGCCCACCGGTAGACCGGCACCTCGACCACGTCCGCGTCGGCCGCGCGCAGCGTCTCGACGAAGTCCGGCAGCGGCTCGCCGTGCAGCTGGACGGCGATGCGGTGGCCGGCGAGATCCTGGCTGAGCAGGTGCTCGAGCACCTCCGAGGTCGACTCGGACGGCGGCGACCAGGCGTCCACCAGCCCGGCCGCGCGGATCGCGCCGCGCGCCTTCGGGCCGCGGGCCAGCAGCCGGGCGCCGCGCAGGTGCGCCACCAGTTGCTCGCCCAGCCCCCACCCGTCCGCGACCTCCAGCCAGCCGCGGAAGCCGATCCCGGTGGTGGCCACGACCGCGTCCAGCGGGGCGGCGAGGCAGGCCTGGGTGGCCCGCATCAGCTCCGCGTCGTCGGCCAGCGGGACGATCCGGATCGCCGGCGCGGACACCACCCGGGCGCCGCGCCGGGACAGCAGCCCGGCCAGCTCCTCGCGCCGCCGGGCCGCTGTCACGGCCACGCAGAAGCCGGCCAGCGGCAACGCGTCACCGGTCACGCCCCGGAGCTTGGGTGCCGGTGGTTTCATCCGATGCGTCCGGCCGTTACCGGCGTGCTAATTGCGCCGCCCGCGGCCGCCCGGCTCAGACCCCGGCCAGCCGGCCGGTCGACCGTCGCATGTAGACAAACCAGGTCAGGCCGAAGCAGAGCGCGTACCCGGCGATGAACGCGGCGTACGCCGCATTGCCGTTGTGGTAGCTCAGGAACGACTGCCGGAATGCCAGGTTAACCAGCACCCCGCCGAACGCGCCGACCGCGCCGGCCACCCCGATCAGGGCGGCGGACAGCCGGCGGGCGTTCCGGTCGCTGGCCGCCGGCTCGGCGCCGGCGGCCACCGCGAGCTCCGCCTTGGCCCGGAAGATCGCCGGGATCATCTTGTAGGTCGACCCGTTGCCGATCCCGCTGAAACCGAACAGCGCGATGAAGCCGAGCAGGAACAGCGGCAGCGACGCCTGTACCGAGGCGACCAGCACCACCGCGGCCGCGGCGGCCATCGCGACGAAGTTCCAGAAGGTGACCCGGGCGCCGCCGAACCGGTCGGCCAGCCGGCCGCCGAGCGGACGCACCAGCGAGCCGACCAGCGGGCCGAGGAAGGTCAGGTAGGCGGCCTTCAACGGGGTGTCGAAGTCGGCCTTGAACTGCACCTGCAGCACCTGACCGAAGGCGAAGCCGAAACCGATGAACGAGCCGAACGTGCCGATGTAGAGCACGGACATCACCCAGGTGTGCCGGTCCCGGCTGACGTCGCGCAGCGCCCGGCGCTCGTTCCGGATCCCGGCCAGGTTGTCCATGAACAGCCAGGCGCCGAGCGCGGCGAGCACCACCAGCGGCAGGTAGACGGCCAGCACCAGCCGGGGATGCCCGCGGCCGGCGCCGGCCAGCACCGCGAGCCCGACCAACTGCACCGCGGCCACCCCGATGTTGCCGCCGCCGGCGTTGAGGCCGAGCGCCCAGCCCTTGCGCCGGCTCGGGTAGAACGCGTCGATGTTGGCCATGGACGAGGCGAAGTTGCCGCCGCCGACGCCGGCCAGGGTCGCCACCAGCAGCAACGTGCCGTACGAGACGCCGGGGTGCAGCACCACCGCGGCGGCCAGGCAGGGCACCAGCAGCAGGCCGGCGCTCACCACTGTCCAATTGCGACCGCCGAACCGCCGGACGGCCAGCGTGTAGGGCAGCCGCATGGCCGCGCCGACCGCGGTCGGCAGCGTGGTGAGCAGGAACCGGCCGGCCGGGTCGATGTGGTACTCCGGCCCGAGGAACAGCACGAACACCGACCAGAGGCTCCAGACCGAGAAGCCCACGTGCTCGGCGAAGATGGAGAAGATCAGGTTCCGGCGGGCCACCGTGGCGCCGCCGCCGGCCCAGAACGCCGGGTCCTCCGGCCGCCAGTCGTCGATCCAGCGCCGCCGCCGCGGCGGCGCCGACCGAGCACTGTCTACAATGGACCGTTCAGTAATGGAAACCGGCACGGCGGCACCTCCTGGTGTGGTGACGCGGACGACCGTATGAGGGCCCCGTTACCCGGCGATACGGCGCCGGCGTCGGCTGGGAAACATCTGCCGCACCGGCCCGGAATTCACCCGGTGAGAACGCACAACAGCCAGGTGGACGATGTGCAGATGGTGTTACGCCAACGGAAATCTCCGGAAATAGCCGACGCCGATGATGGCGAGGTGGTCCGGATCGTCGACTCCCATTGCCCGTACTGCTCGTTGCAGTGCGGGATCACACTCGACGCCGCGCCGGCCCGCCTCACCCTCGCGCCGCAGCCCGACTTTCCCACCAACCTCGGCGGCCTGTGCGCCAAGGGCTGGACCGCGGCCGACCTGCTCGACCATCCCGACCGGCTGCGCACCCCGCTGGTCCGCGCGGACCCGGGCGACCGGCGCAGCCCGCTGCGCCCGGCCAGCTGGCCCGACGCGTTGGACCGGGTCAGCGCCGCGATCACCGCCAGCCAGGACGCGCACGGCCGGGACAGTGTCGGCTGCTTCGGCGGCGGCGGGCTGACCAACGAGAAGGCCTACCTGCTCGGCAAGTTCGCCCGGGTGGGGTTGCGTACGTCGGCCATCGACTACAACGGCCGGTTCTGCATGTCGTCCGCGGCCACCGCGGCGAACCGCGCCTTCGGCATCGACCGCGGACTGCCCTTCCCGCTGGCCGACGTGGCGCTGGCCGAGGCGGTGCTGGTGGTGGGCGGCAACCCGGCCGAGACGCTGCCACCGGCGATGCGGTTCTTCGAGACCGGCAAGGCGGCCGGCGCCCAGCATGTGGTGGTCGACCCGCGGGCCACCCCGACCGCGCGGGCCGCCACGCTGCACCTGCAACCGGCCCCCGGCACCGACCTGGCGCTGGCCAACGGCCTGCTGCACCTGGCGATCCGGCAGGGCCACCTGGACGCCGGCTACGTCGCGGCCCGCACCACCGGTTTCGAGGCGGTCCGCGCGGTCGTCAACAGCTACTGGCCGGACCGGGTGGAGCGGATCACCGGCGTGCCGGAAGCCCTGCTGCGGCAGGCGGTCCGGATCCTCGGCACGGCCGGCTCGGCGCTGATCCTCACCGCCCGCGGCGCCGAGCAGCACAGCAACGGCACCGACACCGCACACAGCTACATCAACCTGGCGCTGGCGCTCGGGCTGCCCGGCCGGCCGGCGTCCGGGTATGGCACGATCACCGGCCAGGGCAACGGGCAGGGCGGCCGGGAACACGGGCAGAAGGCCGACCAGCTGCCCGGCTACCGGAAGCTGGCCGACCCGGCGGCGCGGGCGCACGTGGCCGCGGTCTGGGGGATCGACCCGGCCGAACTGCCGGCCCCCGGTCCCTCGGCGTACGAACTGCTGGACCGCCTCGGCACTCCCGGCGGGGTGCGGGTGCTGCTGGTGCTCGGCTCCAACCCGGTGGTCTCCGCCCCGAACGCGCGGCACGTGCTGGACCGGCTGCGCGGCCTGGACTTCCTCGCCGTCGCGGACATCTTCCGGTCCGAGACCGCGGCCGAGGCGGATGTCGTCTTCCCGACCACGCAGTGGGCCGAGGAGGACGGCACGATGACCAACCTGGAGGGCCGGGTGCTGCGCCGCCGCCGGGCGGTCCGGCCACCGCCCGGGGTGCGGGACGATCTCGCGCTGCTGACCGCGCTGGCCGACCGGCTGGGCCGCGGGAAGTACTTCTGCGCCGACCCGGAGCAGGTGTTCGACGAGCTGTGCCGGGCCAGCGCCGGCGGGCCGGCCGACTACGCCGGCATCAGCTACCGCCGGATCGAGGCCGAGCAGGGCGTGTTCTGGCCCTGCCCGAGCGCCGACCACCCGGGTACGCCGCGGCTGTTCACCGAGTCGTTCGCCACCCCGGACGGGCGGGCCCGGTTCTTCCCGGTCGAGCACCGGGACGCGGCCGAGCCGCCCGACGCCGAGTACCCGCAGCTGCTCACCACCGGCCGGGTGCTGCGGCAGTACCAGAGCGGCACCCAGACGAGGCGGGTCCGGGCGCTGACCGAAGGCACCGAACCGACGGCCGAACTGCACCCGGACCTGGCGCGGCGGCACGGCATCGGCCCCGGCGATCTGATCGAGCTGCGCACCCGGCGCGGCAGCGCCCGGTTCCGGGCCGCGCTGACCGACACGATCCGGCCGGACACCGTCTTCGCCCCGTTCCACTGGGGTGGCCCGGCCAGCGCGAACGCGCTCACCAACCCGGCACTGGATCCGCTCTCCCGGATGCCGGCGTTCAAGCTCTGCGCGGTTTCCGTCCGCCGCGTCCGGACCGGCGGGACGGACCCACCGGTCCGGATCGACCAGCTCGACAGTCGCATTCGGACGGACGAAGTGGACAGTCGCGGCACGGCAGGCAGGCATGATCCGGGCGACCCGAGCGAGGAGCGGTGACGAGCGTGCGGCAGCGGCTGGTGGTGGTGGGCAACGGGATGGCCGGGGCCCGTACGGTCGAGGAGATCCTGCGCCGGGGCGGGTCCGAGCAGTTCGAGATCACCGTGTTCGGTGCCGAGCCGTACGGCAACTACAACCGGATCCTGCTGTCCGGAGTGCTGGCCGGCGCCGAGGACGAGGCCGGCATCTTCCTGAACAGCCTGCCCTGGTACGCCGAGAACGGCATCACGCTGCGCGCCGGCATCCGGGTCACCGCGCTGGACCGGCCGGCCCGGCAGGTGCACGCCGCGGACGGCTCGGTCACGCCCTACGACCGGCTGATCATCGCCACCGGCAGCCGGCCGTTCGTGCCCGACATCGCCGGCGCCCGCGAACCCAAGCGGGGTTTCCACCAGGGCGTGTTCTGCTTCCGGACGATCGACGACACCCGCCGGATGGTCCGCTACGCGCGCGAGCACGAGCACGTGGTGGTCCTCGGCGGCGGGCTGCTCGGGCTGGAGGCGGCCCGCGGGCTGCAGGCGTACGGGCTGCGGGTCACCGTGCTGCACGCGGCCGGGCACCTGATGAACCAGCAACTGGACCCGCAGGCCGGCGGCATCCTGCGCGGCAGCGTCGAGCGGCTGGGCATCGGGGTCGAGCTGAACGCGCGCACCGCGGCGATCCTCGGCACCGAGGCGGTCACCGGGGTACGGCTGACCGACGGCCGCGAACTGCCCTGCGACATGGTGGTGATCGCCGCCGGCATCCGGCCGGACGTGGACCTCGCCGCGGCCGCCGGCCTCCCGGTCAACTGCGGCGTCCTGGTGGACGACCAGCTGCGGGCGGCCGACGGCGTCTACGCGGTCGGTGAGTGCGCCGAGCACCGCGGCCGGGTCTACGGCGTGGTCGCGCCGCTCTGGGAGCAGGCCCGGGTGCTGGCCGACCACCTCACCGGCGTCGACCCGGCCGCCGCGTACACCGGCTCCCGGGTGGCCACCAAGCTCAAGGTGGCCGGCGTGGACGTCGCCTCGCTGGGCCTGACCACCCCGGCCGGCGAGGACGAGTTCGTCTGCTACGCCGAACCCGGCCGGGGCGTCTACAAGAGCGCGGTGATCCGGGCCGGCCGGCTGATCGGCGCCACGCTGGTCGGCGACGTGGCGCGGGCCGCGTTCCTGGTGCAGGCGATCGACCGGGACGTCCCGCTGCCGGCCGAGCGGATCGACCTGTTCTTCGACCGCGGCACGGGCGGCGGGGCCGCGCTCGACCCGGCCCAGCTCGCCGAGGACGCGCAGGTCTGCAACTGCAACGGGGTCAGCAAGGGGGCGCTCGTCCAGGCGGTCGCGGCCGGCGCGAGCACGGTCACCGGCGTGATGGAGCGGACCCGGGCCGGCAAGGGCTGCGGCTCCTGCAAGTCGCTGGTCGGGCAGATCGTCGGCTGGGCCGCCGGCGGCGCCGCGACCGCCGACCCGTCCGACAGCTGGTACGTGCCCGGCATCCCGCTGGCCAAGCCGGACCTGATGACCGCCATCCGGGAACGCCGGCTGACCTCCGTCTCGGCCGTGTTCGCCGAGCTCGCCCCGGACGGCACCGAGGACGCGAAGAGCAAGATGGGGCTGGCCTCGCTGCTGCGGATGATGTGGCCGAACGACTACGTGGACGAGCGGGACGCCCGGTTCATCAACGACCGGGTGCACGCCAACATCCAGCGGGACGGCACGTTCTCGGTGGTGCCGCAGCTGAAGGGCGGCTGCACCACCCCGGCCGAACTGCGCCGGATCGCCGACGTCGCGGAGAAGTACCAGGTGCCGCTGGTGAAGCTGACCGGCGGGCAGCGGATCGACCTGCTCGGCGTCCGCAAGGAGGACCTGCCGGCGGTCTGGGCCGACCTCGGGCTGCCATCCGGGCACGCCTACGCGAAGAGCTTCCGCACCGTGAAGACCTGCGTCGGCACCGACTTCTGCCGGTACGGGGTGGGCGACTCGACCGCGCTGGGCATCGCGATCGAGTCCCGGTTCCAGGGCCTGGAGGGCCCGGCCAAGATGAAGCTCGCGGTCAGCGGCTGCCCGCGCAACTGCGCCGAGTCCTACGTCAAGGACGTCGGCGTGGTCGCGGTGGACGGCGGCCGGTGGGAGATCTACGTCGGCGGCGCGGCCGGCGCGCACGTCCGCAAGGGCGACCTGCTGGCCACTGTGGACAGTCAAGCCGAGGTGCTCGCGCTGACCGGCCGGTTCCTGCAGTTCTACCGGCAGCACGCGAACTGGCTGGAGCGCACGTACGCGTTCGTACCGCGGCTGGGCATCGAACGGCTGCGCGCGGTGCTGGTGGACGACAGCGACGGCATCGCCGCTGAACTGGACGCCGCGGTGGCCGAGTCGGTGGCCGCCTACCGCGACCCCTGGCTGGAGGGTGCCCAGCCGGCGACCGCCGGCCAGTTCCGCCCGTCCCTCCCGCTCGTCGACCTTCCGCTGGTCCCGACCCGATGACCGCGCACGCGGCAACCGCGCGGCCGGCGCGGCGGCACCGGCTGGGGCCGGCGGCGGCGATCCCGCTCGGCGAGGGGCGGGCGTACGCGGTCGGCGACACCCAGGTCGCGGTGTTCCGGCTGCGGGGCGGGCGGCTGCACGCGGTCGGCGCCAGCTGCCCGCACGCCGGCGGGCCGCTCGCCGACGCCCAGACCGACGGCGCCGTGCTGGTCTGCCCGCTGCATCAGCACGTGTTCGAGCTGGCCACCGGCTGCTCCCGGAGCGGGCAGCCGCCGGTCCCGGTCTACCCGGTCACCGTTGACGCCGCCGGCGAGCTGATCGTCCAAATCCCCGGCTAGCGGTCGCGGCCGGGGCGGCGGCCGGCGCCGGCGGGCGGTGGAACCAGCCGGCCGGGTACGGTGGCCGTTCGGCCGGACGGCCCGGCCGGGCTGGGGGTGGCCGGTGCTGGAACTGACGACGGCGGACGCGCTACGCCTGCGGATGGCCAGCCTGCTGCTGACCGACCGGGACTGGATCGGCGCCGCGGGCGCTCCGGACGGGATCACCGCCCGGCCGAAGGACGTGGCCGGCGTGGTGACCTGGTTCGGCGCGATGCAGGCGCAGGACCTGGGCAGCGGGCTCTGGTCGCTCGGCGCCCGGCTGCCCGCGCTCACGCTGGCCGACGTGCAGGCCGCGCTGGAGCGCCGGGAGGCGCTGCGAACCTGGCCGATGCGCGGGACAGTGCACCTCATCCCGCCCCAGGACGCGCACTGGATGCTCGAGCTGATGGGCGGGAAGGCACTGGCGGGCGCGGCCAAGCGGCGCGAGTACCTCGGGCTGACCGAGAAGATGGCCGACAAGGCGGTGGACGCGCTCGGCACCGCGCTGGCCGACGGGGGCCGGATGACGCGGGCAGAGTGCGTCGCGGCGATGAGCGCGGCCGGTGTCGACGCGGCGGGGCAGCTCGCGTACCACCTGCTCTGGTACGCCAGCCAGCGCGGGGTCACCTGCATCGCCCCGAACCGGGGCACCGAGCAGACCTTCGCGCTGCTGGACGACTGGGCGCCCGACCCGCACCGACCCGGTCCGGACGAGGCGCTGGCCACGATCGTGCTGCGCTACTTCCGCAGCCACGGCCCCACCACCCGCAAGGACTTCGCCGGTTGGACCGGGCTCGGAATGACCGATGCCAAGCGCGGCCTGGCCGCCGCGGGCGACGCGCTGACCTCGGTCACCGTCGACGGGCAGGAGATGCACCTCGACCCGGCGCTGCTGGACGGCGGCGGGCCGGCGCCCGGCATCAGGCACGACGCGGACGGCGTCCGGGCGCTGCCCGGGTTCGACGAGTACCTGCTCGGCTACAAGGACCGCTCGCTGATGGTCGACGAGGCGCACCAGCAGGCGATCATCCCGGGCGGCAACGGGGTCTTCCAGCCGACCCTGGTCCGGTCCGGCCGGGTCATCGGCACCTGGAAGCGGACCGCGACCAAGAAGCAGGTGACGGTCGACATCAAGCCGCTGGCCAAGCTCCGCGCCGCCGACAAGTCCACAGTGGACAAGTCATTCGAGCCGTACGCGCGCTTCCTCGACCTACCCGTCCGCACCCGTTGGCCGTGACGCCCCCGGCCCGGCCGGCGCGGAGCCGGGCCGGCGCGCCGGGGCCGCCGGGGCCGGCCGGGGCTCAGCCGGGTGGGCTGAGGCGGAGCAGGTTCCAGGACAGTGGCGGCAGCACGGTCCGCAGCCGGCCGGCATCGATGGTCCGGTCGGCCAGCCGGCGCGGGCTGACCCGGTCCGGCTCGGCCGCGGTGTTGATCGCGTCCGGGTCGTCGTCGGCGAGGGCGAGATGGGTGGCCACCGCGAGCCCGGGCAGCCCGCGGAGGTCCACGTCCAGGGTGAGCGGCTCGTGCTGGTGCCGGTTCACCGCGAACAGCCTCAGTTCACCGGACTCACCGGACTCACCGGGTCCGCCGGGTTCGTCGGCGAGCACGGCGACCGCGTCCAGCAACGGGACGTCGCCGTGCTCGGCGGTCTCGTGCCGGTCGCTGGTCGGCTCCAGCCGCAGCACCGTGCCGCGGCCGTACCGGGAGGTGAGCGCGAACGGGTGATAGCTGGCCTGCCGCCAGGCCGGGCCGCCCGGCGCGGTCATGATCGGCCCGATCACGTTGACCAGCTGGGCCAGGCAGCCGATCTTCACCCGGTCGGCGTGCCGGAGCAGCGTGATCAGCAGGCTGCCGACCACGACCGCGTCGGTGACCGAGTAGACGTCCTCGAGCAGCCGCGGCGCCACCGCCCAGTCCCGCTCGGACTGCTCCTCGGCCGCCTGGAACCTGCTCAGGTACCAGACATTCCACTCATCGAACGAGATGCCCAGCCGCTTGCGGTGCCGCCCGGCCGCCCGGACGTGGTCAGCCGTGGCGACGACCTCCTCGATCGCCTGGTCCATCTCCACCGCGCAGGCCAGGAAGCTGTCCCGGTCGGCGCCGTGCTGTTCGAAGTACGCGTGCATGGAGACGTAGTCCACCGCGTCGTACGCCTCGGCCAGCACGGTCGCCTCCCAGCTGGCGAACGTCGGCATCCGGCGGTGCGAGCTGCCGCAGGCGACCAGTTCGATGCCCGGGTCGACCAGCCGCATCACCCGGGCCGTCTCGGCCGCCAGCCGGCCGTACTCGGCCGCGGTCTGGTGCCCGATCTGCCAGGGGCCGTCCATCTCGTTGCCGAGGCACCAGACCTTGACCCCGTGCGGCTGCGGGCTGCCGTTGGCCCGGCGCAGGTCCGACCAGTAGGTGCCGCCGGGGTGGTTGCAGTATTCGACCAGGTTGCGCGCCGCGTCGATGCCGCGGGTGCCCAGGTTGATCGCCAGCAGCGGGTCGGCGCCGACGCTGCCGGCCCACTTGACGAACTCGTCGGTGCCGACCTGGTTGGTCTCGATCGAGCGCCAGGCCAGCTCCAGCCGCCTCGGCCGCTGCCCGACCGGGCCGACGCCGTCCTCCCAGTTGTAGCCGGAGACGAAGTTCCCGCCGGGATAGCGGATTATCGGCACTCCGAGCTCGCGGACCAGATCGGCCACGTCCTGCCGGAAGCCGTCCTTGTCGGCGGTCTCGTGGTCGGGCTCGTGCAGTCCGGTGTAGACACACCGGCCCAGATGCTCCACAAAGGACCCGTACAGCCGCGGGTCGACCGGGCCGATCCGGAACGCGGAGTCGATGGTGAGGCTGGCCGCCGGCACCCGGCGCCTCAGCCCTTGAGCCCGGTGCCGGCGATGCCTTCCACGATGTTCCGCTGGAACAGCAGGAACACCGCGATCAGCGGCAGCGCGCCGAGGATCGCGGTGGCCATCGTGTCGGCGTAGCGGATGCCGAACGCGCCCTGCACGGTGGCCAGCCCGACCGGGATCGTCATCAGGTCCGGGTTGGTCAGCACCAGCAGCGGCCAGAGCAGGTTGTTCCAGCTGGTGACGAATATGAAGATGGTGACCGCGGCGACCGCCGGCCGGCTCAGCGGCATGATCACCTGCCGGTAGATCCGCAGCGAGCTGGCCCCGTCGATGCGGGCGGCCTCGTCCAGGTCCTTGGGCAGCCCGTCGAAGAACTGCTTGAACACGAACACCGCGACCGCGGTGGGCACCTGCGGCAGGAACACCGCGTAGAACGTGTTCAGCAGGTGCACCGAGCCGAACTCGCGGAACTGCGGCACGATCAGCACCTGGCCGGGGATCATGATGCCGGCCAGGATGAACCAGAACACCCAGTTCTTGAACCGGAACCGCATCCGGGACAGGGCGTACGCGGCCAGGCTCGCGGTGACCACGGTGAACGCCGCGGCCAGCGCCGAGGTGATGAAGCTGGCGCCGTACCACTTGAGCATGTCCGTGTCGCGCAGCGCGTTGGTGAACGCGCTGAAGGTCGGATTGCTGATCAGCCAGGTGGACTTGGTGGTCTCCGCGTTCGGCTTCAGCGCGGTGTCGGCGGCCCAGGCCAGCGGCACCAGCCAGAGCAGCGCGCAGGCGATCAGCACGCCGACGCAGATCCGGTTGAACAGGCTGGTCCGCCAGTCCAGTTGGGCCGGGGTCACACCGGCCGCACCGGCGCGGGCCGGCGCCAGGGTCGCGCTCGCCACCGTCAGACCTCCCTCTCCTGCCGGCGTACCAGCATGAACCAGCCGGCCGACACGGCCAGCACGACGACGAAGAACAGCATCGAGATCGCCGCGGCGTAGCCGGTCCGGAAGTTGGTGAAGCCCTCGTCGTAGACTAGCTGCAGGATCGAGCGGGTCTTGAAGTTCGGGCCGCCCAACGTGATCAGGTACATCTGGTCGAACACCTTCAGCGACGCGATCACCTGCAGCACCGCCACCAGCGTGGTGGTCCGGCCCAGCAGCGGCACGGTGATCGTCCTGATCTGCTGCCAGGGGGTGGCGCCGTCGATCGCGGCGGCCTCGTACAGCTCGCGCGGGATGTCCTGCAGGCCGGCGAGATACAGGACGAAGTTGAAGCCGAGCGTCCACCAGACCGTGGTGATCGCCAGCGAGATCATCGCGAAGTTCTCGCTACCCAGCCAGTTCGGCGCGGTCAGGCCGACCTTGCCGAGCGCGGTGTCGAGCAGGCCGAGCCCCGGCGTGTAGAGCCAGATCCAGATCAGCGCCACCACCGCGGACGGCAGGATGTACGGCGCGAAGAAGGCGAACCGGAAGAACCAGCGGCCGAACCCGACCCGGTCGGCCAGCAGCGCGAACCCCAGCGCCAGCACGACCAGCGGCGGCGTGGTCAGGATCGTGAACCAGAGCGTGTGCCAGAGCGAGGACCAGAAGTCCGCGCTGCGCAGCGCTTCGCTGTAGTTGGACAGCCCGGCGAAGCCGTTCAGCCCGGGCTTCACCAGGCTGGTGTGGAAGAAGCTCATCAGCAGGCCGTACAGCGCCGGGCCGATCACGAACAGCAGGTACAGCAGCACGAACGGGGCGAGGAAGCCGAGCGCCGGCCGGCTCTCGTCGCTGACCCGGCGGGTGCCCGCGGCCACCCGCCGGGGGGCGTCGGTGCGGGCCCGCGGGATGGCTTCAGTGGACACGGTCGACCTCCGGGGACTCGTCGGCCTGGCGCGCTCGGGTGTGCTCGGGGTGTGCTAGATCGGTGTCGCGGTCGCGGCGAGGTTGCCCAGCTTGGTGCGGATCTGGCGCAGCGCGGTGGCCGGCGTCGACTGTCCGGAAAGGACACTGCCGATCGCGGCGCCGGTGACGATCTCGAAGCCCGGAGCCGGAGCCGGAGTACCAGCCGTCCGGGTCGTAGACGGCGGCATCCGCGGCGGCGGCGTAGTAGGACTGCGGCGTCATCTGCTTGTACTCGTCACTGTCCCGGAACGGCAGCCAGGACGGCACGTGCCCGCCCTCGGCCCAGGTCTTGCTCTGGTCCAACATGGACCGGATGAAGCCGAGCGAACGGTCCAGCTGGGCCGGGTCGGCGCCCGGCCGGCGCGGCAGCACCAGGGTGTGCGAGTCGGCCTGGCAGGCGTAGTTGCTGCCGCCGTACACGTTCGGGAACGGCGCCATCGAGAACGGCATCTTGGCCGTCTGGAACGTGGTGATCTCCCACTCGCCCTGGAACAGGAAACCGGCCTGGCCGTTCGCGAACGTCGCGATCGAGCCCTGGTAGTCGGCGGTCCGCGGGAACGTGCCGTCCTTCGTCAGGCCCTGCAACAGGTTGAGCACCTGGCTGGCCTTCGCGTCGTCCACCACCACCTCGCGGCCCTCATCCGCCAGCATCTTCCCGCCGAGCTGTGCGTACAGCGACTGGAAGATCCGCCACGGGGTGGCGTTCTCGTTGATCACCGCGACCACCCCGCCGTAGCCGCCGGTGACCGCCTTGGCCTTGCGCATCGCGTCCGCGAACGCCGCCTCGCTGGTCGATCGGGCGGATCTTGTCCCCGTCCATCAGGCCGGCTTTCTGGCAGATCTCGGTGTTGTAGAACATGACGAACGGGTGCGTGTCGATGGGGATCGCGTACACCTTGCCGTCGACCAGGCCGGCGTCCCAGGTCTGCGGGTTGAACTTGTCCCGGGTGAGGCCGAACCGGTCCAGGTCGTCCGGGCGCAGTTCCTGCAGCAGGCCGCCGGCGACCAGGTTGCGCATCCGGGTCAGGTGGGCGACCGCGACGTCCGGCGGCTTGTCCCCGACCGTGGCCAGCGACAGCTTGGTGTAGTACGGGTTGCCCCAGGCGAACGTCGTCGCGACGAGCGTGACCGCCGGGTGCGACCGCTGGTAGCCGTCCAGCATCTGCTGCATCCGGACACCGTCGCCACCGCCGAACAGGTTCCAGAACTGCACCGTGCCCGGCTCCTCCCGGGACGCGGTCAGCCCGTTCAGCACCGGTACCGAGCAGCCGGTCAGGCTGGCCGCCCCGATGCCGACCCCGGCGGCGACCGCGCCGCGCAGCAGGCTCCGGCGGCTGATCGCGCTCCCGCCGGCCGATCGGACACTGCCTGGTTCACCGCGCATGGCCTGTCCTCCCACTGTGGACAGACGGGCCCCGGGCCCGGGGGGCGCCGGCGCGAGCAGCGAGGGCACGGAGCCGGCGCACGGCGCTATGCCCCGGCTTGACAGGCTTACTGCCGGTACCGCCGGGCTGCGGAGACAAGTCCGATGTGAACGTTCTCAAGGCGCCCTCGGGCTGTCAAGACCTCGGTCGATCCGCTGGAACGGTCCAGAGTGGACGTTCCGGCCGCCACCACCCGGCAGCAGCGCCAGCACGCCCCTCGCCGGTGACGAGTTCCCCGCACCAGTGACGGGGTACGTCGCGCCGGTGACGGGTACCGCGCGCCGGTGACGGGTTCCCCGGGCCGGTGACGCCGCAGCGCCATCACCCGCAACCCCGAACCCATCACCGACCACCGCAAACCGACACCCGCCACCACAACCCGACACCAGTCCCCAGGCCCCGCGATGCCATCCGCCACAGCGCCCCCGCGCTGTCACCGCACGCGACGACGGTGACGAGTCTCCCCGCCAGTAACGAGTTCCCCGTACCGGTGACGGGTTCCCCGCGCCAGTGACGGGTACCCCGGGCCGGTGACGCCGCAGCGCCATCACCCACAACCCCGAACCCGTCACCGACCACCGCAAACCGGCACCCGCCACCACGACCCGACACCAGTCCTAGGCCCTGGCGATGCCACTCGCCGCGCGCAGCCACCGCACGCCCCGACGGTGACGGGTTCCCCGCGCCGGTGACGAGTTCCCCGGGCCGGTGACGCCGCAGCGCCATCACCCGCGACCCCGAACCCGTCACCGACCACCGCAAACCGGCACCCGCCACCACGACCCGACACCAGTCCTAGGCCCTGGCGATGCCACTCGCCGCGCGCAGCCACCGCACGCCCCGACGGTGACGGGTTCCCCGCGCCGGTGACGGGTTCTCCGCGCCGGTGACGGGTTCTCCGGGCCGGTGACGCCGCAGCGCCATCACCCGCGACCCCGAACCCATCACCGACCACCGCAAACCGACACCCGCGATCACAACCCGACACCAGTCCCGGGCCGGCCTCGTGCCGGGGGCGGTCCCGGCCGATCCGGCCAGCTGGCACCGCGTCGCGGCGGCTGGGCGCGCGGCGGGTTAGCGTGGACGCATGTGCCGCAACATCACCGAACTGCGCGGGCTGCAGCCACCGGCCACCGACGAGGAGATCGAGGCGGCCGCGCGGCAGTTCATCCGGAAGATCAGCGGGCTGCGGCAGCCGCCGCCCGACGTGGTCGAGGCGTACGAGGCGACGATCGCCGAGGTGACCGCCGCGACGCATCGACTGCTGGACGCGCTGCCGGCCCGGCGCCAGCCGCCGGCGACGGTCCCACCGCTGCGCCGCCCGGAGGTCCGGGCCCGGCTGGATCGCGCCGCCAAGCCCTGACCGCGCCGGCGCCGACGCCGACCCGGCTGCGCCGGCGCCGACCCGGCCGCGCCGCCCCGAGCGCCGCCCCGGTCGCCACTCCTGACCGCGACGCCCTATCCGCCGCCCAGCGCCGCCCACACAGCGTCGCCCACACAGCGTCACTGAAACGCGAGATCGGGCTGCGGCCCAGGGGGAAGCGGCGGCGCCCCGGCGGCCTGCCCCGGTTCGGGACAACGGTGACGAGATTCCACGACGAACGCCTCAACTGATTTACTGCCAACCGAGGAGGATCAGCTATGCGACGTTGAGTCGTGCACGGTGCCGGCCGTACCCGCGGCGGTCGCCGAACCGGGCGCCGCCCTCGACGGCCGGGCGCTGGACCTCGGGTACCACGGCCACCGCTGGGCCAGCGAGACAACCGGGTGGACAACCGCCGGCGGCTCGCCGGCCGGGAGGGGCGGCGCTGAGTGAGGCGCAGAGTAGGAGCGGACACAGTGAGCGTGCTCGAAGCGATCATCGACGGGGTCAAGCTCGACCTGGCCGACCGGATGGCGATGCTGCCGTTCGACCAGCTGCGGGCCGCGGCGGCCGCGACGCCGGCGGCGCTGGACGCGCTGGCCGCGCTGCGGCAGCCCGGCGTCGGCGTGATCGCCGAGGTGAAGCGGCGCAGCCCGTCCCGGGGCGCGCTGGCCGACATCGCCGAGCCGGCCGACCTGGCCGCCCGGTACGCCGCCGGCGGTGCGCTCGGGATCAGCGTGCTCACCGAGCAGCGCCGGTTCGGCGGCTCGCTGGCCGACCTGGACGCGGTCCGCGCCCGGGTGCCGGTGCCCCTGCTGCGCAAGGATTTCGTGGTCGGCCCGTACCAGGTGCACGAGGCCCGGCTGCACGGCGCCGACCTGGTGCTGCTGATCGTCGCCGGCCTGGCCCAGGAGGCGCTGGTGACCCTCGTCGGCGAGGTCGAGTCCCTCGGCATGACCGCCCTGGTCGAGACGCACACCGAGGAGGAGGCCGACCGCGCGGTGGCCGCCGGCGCCAGGGTGGTCGGCGTCAACGCCCGCGACCTGCACACCCTCGAGGTTGATCGGAACGTATTCGCGCGCATCGCCCCCCGGCTGCCGGCCGATGTGATCACGATCGCGGAGTCCGGTGTACGCGGGCCGGACGACCTGCTCGCCTACGCCGCGGCCGGCGCCGATGCCGTGCTGGTGGGCGAGGGCCTGGTCACCAGCGCCGACCCGGAGTCCGCGGTGCGGGCGCTGGTGGCCGCCGGGCTCGCCAGCTAGCTGGTTGTCCCGCTCAGGGCGGCCCCGAGGGCGGTCGTCAGGTAGAGGACGTTGCGCCCGGAGCGCTCCCGCGCGACCAGCCCGCTGGCGCGCAGCACGCTCAGGTGTTGCGACACCGCACTGGGCGTGACGCCGAGCGCGCGGGCCAGGTCGGTGGTCGTGGCGGGTGAGCGCAGTGCCTCGAGCAGTTCGGCCCGCGGCCGGCCGAGCAACCGGACCGCGCTACCAGCGGGCGGCTGTGTTCCCGCGGTCCACAGTGTCCCGACGCCCCGGGCCGGATACCGCACCGTGGTCTGCGTGGACGTGCTCCCCTTGATCAGCACGTGCGGCGAGCCGAGCGCGACCGGGATGAGGACCAGCCCACCGGGGCCGCGATTCACGACCCGCCGGCGGGCCCCGTCCAGCAGCAGCCGGCCGTCGCGCCAGTGCAGATCCGGATGCAGGTCGGTGAACAGCCGCTGGGCTCCGCCGCGGGCCAACTGCCTCGCGCGGTAGCTGACGTCCGCGTCGAGGACGGCCCGGATCCGGGCCCAGTGCGGCGCGATGAGCCGGTCGTGAGCCGCCCGCAGTTCCGCGGCGATCGCCCGCAGGCCCGCCGCCGGCCGGGCGGCGAGCGCGGCGGCGTCGGCGGGGAGTTCGTCGCCGTACACCCGCCGGAGGCTGGCCCGTACCTGCCGGGCCGTCGTCCGCCGCACCGCGGCCAGGTCGTCCACAATGGACCCGCCGGCACCGGGCGGCGCGGGGACGAGGAATTCCGGCCAGCTCGGCCGGTCGGTCACGATCAGCGGCCAGGTGTGCGAGAGGTCGAGCGGGTCGCCGGCGAGCCGGTCGGCGGCCCACCGCAACCACCGCAGGTTGGCCGGCTGCCGGCCGCGACCACCCAACAGCTGCAGCGCCGACACCGTCTCCGACAGCGGCGAGATCGCGAACCGGGTCGCCGCCAGCTCGGCCACACCGATGTCGACCGTCAGCGCCACCATTGAAGTATGTAGCAATAAGCTAAATGCTGTCCGACCGGCGCCCGGCCCCGGAGGATCCCGGCATGACCCGGATCGACGCGCCGCCACGCCTGCCCGCGGCCTACTGGCGGTTGTGGTGGGCGGTGGGTATCGACAACATCGGTGACGGGGCCTTCGCCGCCGCGGTCCCGCTGCTGGCCGTCACGATCACCCGCGACCCCCGGCTCGTCTCGGTGGTGTCCGCCGCGACGTACCTGCCCTGGCTGCTGCTGTCGCTGCCCGGTGGCGCGCTCGTCGACCGGCACGACCGGGTCGGCCTTATGTGGCGCTCGCAGGCGATCCAGGCGGTGATCGTCAGCGCCGTCGCGGTGCTCGCCGCACTCGGCCACATCGGCATCCCGGTGCTCGCGATCACGGCCTTCGGGCTGGGGGCGTGCGAGGTGGTCTTCGCCAACGCGGCCCAGGCGATCCTGCCCGACCTCGTCGCGAAACCCTTGCTGCACAAGGCGAACGGCAACCAGCAGACGATCACGACGATCGGCCAGCAGTTCCTGGGACCACCGATCGGCAGCCTGCTCTTCGCGGTCGCCGTGGCGCTGCCGTTCGGGCTGGACGCCGGCTCGTTCGCGCTGTCCGCCGCGCTGCTGGCGACGCTGCCCAGGCATGGCCGCCGGCACGCCGAGCACCCGCCGATGCGCACCGCGATCGCGGCCGGCCTACGCTGGTTGGCCCGGCACCGGCTGCTGCGCACGCTGGCGATCCTGCTCGGCGTCAACACGTTCTGCTTCCAGCTCGGCGCCGCCACCCTGGTCCTGCTGGCCACCCAGACGCTGCACCTCAGCGCGCGCGGCTACGGCCTGCTACTGGCCGGCGCCGCGCTCGGCAGCCTGCTCGGCGGCCTGCTCAACGCGCGCGTGGTCCAGCAGATCGGCGCGCTCCCGGCCCTGCTCACCGCGCTCGGCGCGAACGCCGTCATCTTCGTCGGGATCGGGCTGAGCCCGAACGCGGTCGTGCTCGCCGCCCTGCTGGCCGGCAACGGCTTCGTCACCACGCTCTGGAACATCGTGACGGTCAGCCTCCGCCAGCAGATCGTCCCGTCCGAGCTGCTCGGCCGGGTGAACAGCGTCTACCGGATGCTCGGCTGGGGCCTCATCCCGCTCGGCGCGCTGACCGGCGGGCTGGTGGCGCACGTGTTCGGCCTGCGCGCGCCGTACCCGATCGCTGGTGTGCTGCGCGGGATCGCCATGCTCGTCGCGCTGCCCGTCCTGATCCGCGCCAGCCGTGAGCCGCGTGACTAGGGGGTCGCGCAGCACGGGCGCCGGCGGGGCTGGCTGAACCGTCGCCCGCCGGCCGAAGCTCACCGATCCGGCACCGCGCCGCTCACCCGGAACCGCGCCGCGAGCCGCCCCGTCGCCCCGGCGGGCCGCCGCCACGGCCGGCCAGCTTGGCAGCGCCGCCGCGATGCGGCTGATTCGGCTCCGCCGGCCGGGGCCGGCGTATACATTGCCTACAGTGGAATCGGGAAGCCGGATGCGGCCGGATGAGATCGCCAACGCGCTGCGTCGGGCGGTCCGGGAGCGCGTGTTCGCCCCCGGCGAGGTGCTGAACCAGGATCAGCTGGCCCGCCGGTTCGGGGTGAGCCGGGTGCCGCTGCGGGAGGCGCTGCGCACGCTGGTCGGCGAGGGCCTGGTCGTGATGAACACCGGCCTCGGCGCGGTCGTCACCGAACTGGAGCCGGACGAGGTCAACGAGCTGTACGAGCTGCGGCTGCAACTGGAGCCGGCGCTCGCGGTGCCGATCGTGACCCGGGCCCGGCCGGTGGATGTGCAGCAGTTGGCCAGCATGGTGACGTCGATGGACGAGCTGGAAGCCGGCCAGTCCGAGGAATGGTCGACCCTGAACTACCGGTTCCACCGCCGGCTGTACGAGCTCTCCGAGCGGCGGCACGCGATCCGGCTGGTGGTACAGGTGCTGAACCTGGTCGAGCCGTACGCCCGGGTGCACGCGCACGTGCTCGGTTCGCGGACGCAGGCCCAGGCGCAGCGCACCGAGATGGTCGCGGCGCTGCGGGGCCGCGACGGGAAGACGCTGCGGGCGCTGCTGGTGGACAGCATCGCGACCGCCCGGGCCGAACTGGTCGCCTCGATGCAGCAGGTGGTCGCGCCGCCGACCGACCCGCTGCGCCGGCTGGTGGACTGACCCGCTACCCCCGGCAGACCGTTGACGGAGTGACGCCCGTCACTGTATACAGCGAATTCAGATTGTTTCGCCGACTCTCTGCTAGGGGCGGTGCACGGTGAGATCACGATCAAGACTGCTTGCCGGCGGCTGCATGCTCGCGCTGCTCGCGTCCGGGTGCGGGTCGAAGGGTGAACGGGCCCAGACCGGCAGCCCGGATTCGCTCGTGCTGGGCGCCTCCATGTCGCTGACCGGGTCACTGGCCCGGGAAGGGCTGCTCACCAAGGAGGGCTACGACCTCTGCCAGGCCACGGTGAACGCCAAGGGCGGCGTCCCGATCGGTGACCGCAAGTACCGGCTCGACATCCGGTACCAGGACGACACCTCCAAGCCGGACACCGCCGGCACCCTGGTCGACCAGTTCAACGACCAGGGCGTCAAGCTGATCCTCGGCCCGTACGGCTCGGCCACCACCGAGGCGGCCGCCGCCGTCGTCGAGCGCAACCACCAGGTGATGGCCGACTCGGCCGGCGCCGACGACAAGATCTTCGAGAAGGGCTACACCCGGACGTTCGCGGTGCTCTCACCCGCGACCAGGTACGCCGCCTCGATCGTGAAGGCGATCGCCGAACTGGCGCAGCCGCGGCCGAAGCGCATCGCGTTCCTGTCCGCCGACGATGGCTTCTCCAAGACCGTCACCGCCGGCGGTACGGCCGAGGCGAAGGCGCAGGGCATGGAGGTCGTCGCCACCGAGTACTTCCCGAACGGCGCGTCCGACGTCAGCGCCAGCCTGACCAAGGTGAAGTCGAAGCAGCCGGACGTGATCATCGGCTCGGTGCACCTGGTCGAGGGTGTCGCGATCATCAAGCAGGCCAAGGAGCTGGGCATCACCCCGGCCGGCGGGTTCGGCGAGACCGTCGCCCCGCCCACCCCGGACTTCGTGCAGACCCTCGGCCCGATCGCCGAGAACGTGCTCGGCTCCACCCAGTGGACCCCGCAGACCAGCGGCGAGGACGACTGGTTCGGCACCGCCGCCGACTACGTGACCGCGTTCAAGACCAAGTTCGGCCGGGTGCCGGAGTACCACAACGCCGAAGCCACCGCCGCCTGCCTGACCCTGGTCCTCGGCGCGCAGCAGGCCGGCACCACCGACCCGGACAAGATCCGGGACGCGGTCGCCGGGCTGAACGCGGCCAGCTTCTTCGGCCCGATCACGTTCGACCCGACCGGCAAGAACGTCGCCAAGCCGATGGCCGTCATCCAGATCCAGCACGGCAAACCGGTCACCGTCTGGCCCAAGTCCGACGCCGAAGCCCCGCTGATCTGGCCCGGACTCTCTTGAGCCAGTTTTTCCAGGCGACGATCTACGGGCTCTTGCAGGGTGGGTTGCTGGCGCTGATCGCGGCCGGGTTCTCGCTGGTCTGGGGCGTCATGAACGTGGTCAACCTGGCGCACGGGGCGTTCGTGCTGGTCGGTGCCTACCTGGCCTGGGAGCTGAGCCGGGTCGGCGTCGACCCGTTCCTCGGCATGCTGGTCGCCGCGCTGGCCCTGTTCGCGGCCGGCTACGCGATCCAGCGGCTGCTGGTGAACCTGGTGGTGAACGCGCCGGTGTTCATCACGCTGCTGCTCACGTTCGGCCTGGAACTGCTGCTGGTGAACGGCCTGATCCTGCTGTTCTCCGCGGACTACCGCAGCATCCGCACCTCGTACGCGTCCCGGAGCCTGGTGCTGGCCGGCGACGTGCGGGTGCCGGTCGGCCGGCTGCTCGCGTTCGCGGTCGCGATCGGGATCACGCTCGCGCTGGTGGCACTGGTCCGCCGCACCCGGACCGGGCTGGCGATCATGGCCACCGGCATGGACCGCGGCGCGGCCCGGCTGATGGGCATCCGGGCCCGGCACGTGTACGCGCTGACGTTCGGCATCGGTGCGGCGATCGCCGGCGCGGCCGGCGCGATGGTCGGCACCGTCGACACGTTCAGCCCCGCCGACGCCGGCCGGTTCACCCTGTTCAGCTTCGTGGTCGCGGTCCTCGGCGGGCTCGGCAACATGTACGGCGCGCTGCTCGGTGGGCTGGTGCTCGGCCTGGTCGAGGCGTGGGGCAGCCAGTACCTGCCCGGGACGCTGGTCAACGCGGTCGCCTTCGCCGTCCTCGTCGCGGTGCTGATCGTCCGCCCGTCCGGCCTGATCGGCCGTGCCCACTACGCCGCCCGGGTGGAGGTGTGACCAGCGATCGGGGCGAGGCCGCGGCGGTGCCCGGACTGACGCGACGCGCCGACGCCGGCCGGGACGAAGTCCCCGGCGGCGGCGCGGCACGGCACGGCGGGAAGGCACCGCCTTCGGCGGCCTCCACCCGCTCGCCAGTGACACAGCGCGCCTGGCTGCCGTGGGCTGTCGGTGGCCTCGTCCTCGCCGCCTGCTTCGGCCTGCAGAGCCAGTTGTACGCGGGGCAGGAGCGGACCGTCGCGACGGTGTTCATGTTCGTCGGGCTGGCGCAGGCGTGGAACCTGATCGGCGGGTTCACCGGGTACGCCTGCTTCGGGCAGGTGGTGTTCTTCGGGCTCGGCGGCTACACGACCGCGGCACTGATGGCGCACGCGCACGTCTCGTTCTGGCTCGCGCTGCCGGCCAGCGGGCTGCTCGCGGCGATCTGGGCGGCGCTGATCGGGCTGCCGCTGCTGCCGCTGAAGGGGCACTACTTCGCGGTCGCCACGCTCGGCGTGGCCGAGGGCACCCGCGAGGTGGTCACCAACCTGCCGAGCCTGACCGGCGGCGGCGCCGGCATCTCGATCCCGACCGTGGGCGCCGACGCGACCACCGGCTACCTCGGCAACGACGGCTTCTACGTACTCTTCCTGCTGCTGGCCGCGGTCTCGGTGCTGGTCGTCGCGATCGTGTCGGCCAGCAAGCTCGGCTTCGCGCTGCGGGCGATCAACCAGGACGAGGACGCCGCCGCCTCGCTCGGCGTGCACACCACCCGGACCAAGGTGACCGTCTTCGCGCTGTCCGGCTTCCTCACCGGGCTGCTCGGCGCCGCCTACGGCTTCCAGCAGGTGACGATCTTCCCGGCCCGGCTGTTCGACGTGAACTTCACCGTCCTCATGGTCATCATGGTCATCATCGGCGGCAGCGGCACCGTGGTCGGCCCGGTGATCGGCGCGGCGTTCCTGCAGTTCGTGTCCGAGTACCTGCGCCAGCACTTCACCGAGGCGCACCCGTTCATCCTCGGCGCCATCGTGATCGTCGCGGTGATCCTGCTCCCGCAGGGGGTGGTCAGCTACGCCGGCTCGGCCTGGCGCAACCGCGACTTCTCCCTGCTCGACAACATCCGAAAGTACCGGCTCTAGTGGACATGCTGGCTGTGCAAGGGTTGAGCCGCCGGTTCGGCGGGCTGCACGCGGTCGCCGACGTGAGCTTCACCGTCCCGGTTGGACAGACGCTCGGCATCATCGGGCCGAACGGCGCGGGCAAGTCGACGCTGATCAACCTGGTCACCGGGCACCTGCGCCCGTCCGCCGGGCGGGTCGAGGTCGCCGGGCAGGATCTGACCGGCGCCCGGCCGTGGACGGTGGCGAAGGCCGGCGTCGCGCGGACCTTCCAGATCGTCAAGCCGTTCCGCGGCATGACCGTCCGGGAGAACGTCGCGATCGGGCTGCTGTACGGGCGGCAGGGGATGCGCCGGATGGCCGCGGCGCTCACCGCGGCCGACGAGGTGCTGGACCGGGTCGGGCTGGCCGGCAAGGCCGCCGCCACTCCGGGCGAGCTGACCATCACCGACGCCCGCCGGCTCGAGTTCGCCAAGGCGCTGGCGCTGCGGCCGCGCCTGCTGCTGCTGGACGAGGTGATGGCCGGGCTGCGGCACACCGAGATCGACCCGAGCCTGGAGCTGATCCACCGGCTCAAGGCCGAGGGCATGACGATCATCGCGGTGGAGCACGTGATGAAGGCGATCCTGTCCATTTCGGACCGTGTGCTCGTCCTGCACCAGGGCCGGGTGCTGACCGACGGCGCCCCGCGCGACGTCCTGTCCGACCCGCGCGTGATCGAGGCCTACCTCGGCCACCGCTACGCCCGACGGGAGCAGTGAACACACAGGATGTTCGCCGTCAAGGGATTGTGCGCCGGGTACGGCCGGGTCGGCGTGCTGTGGGACATCACGATGACCGTCCGGGCGCGCCAGATCGTCGCGCTGATCGGGCCGAACGGGTCGGGCAAGACGACGTTGCTGCGGGCGCTGAGCGGGATGATCCCGCCGCGGTCGGGCTCGGTGACGTTCCGCGGCAGCGAGCTGGTCGGCCGGTCGATCGAGGAGATCGTGATGGTCGGCGTCGCGCACGTCCCCGAAGGGCGGCGACTGTTCCCCGGCCTGACCGTCCGGGACAACCTGAGGCTGGGCGCCTGGCGGGTGGCCGGCGAGCGGGCCGGCTGGCGGGCCGCCAGGGCCAGCCGGCCCGCCCGGGAACCCGAGCTGGACCGGGTGCTCGAACTGTTCCCGCAGCTCGGCCAGCGGCTGAGCCAGGTGGTGGGCACGATGTCCGGCGGCGAGCAGCAGATGTGCGCGATCGCCCGCGGCCTGATGAGCCAGCCCGACCTGATCATGATCGACGAACTCTCGCTCGGGCTGGCCCCGGTCATCGTGGACGAGATCATGACCCGGCTGCCGGACATCGCCGCCGGCGGCACCTCCGTCCTGCTGGTGGAACAGGACGTCGACGCGGCGCTGAACACCGCCGAGTACGGCTATGTCCTGGAAACCGGGCGGATCGCGCTGGCCGGCTGGACCGGCGAACTGCTCGCCGACGCCCGCGTCCAGCAGGCCTATCTCGGCATCGGCTGACCCGCCAGCCGGTACGGGCACCGGGGCAGGCCCCAATGGCTGCCCCGATGGCTGCCCGATATGGTCGGGACGGGCGAGCCGGCCGCGCGGGAGGCTCGGACGATGTCCGGATCAGGCGGCCGTGGCCGGCAGGCGGGCCATCGCCACGACGCACCGTCACCGGCCGCCCGGCGGGCCGCCACCGCCACCGCCGCGCCACCCGAGGCCGCGATGTTGGCGCTGCAGCGGGCCGCCGGGAACCGGGCCGTACAGGCCCTGCATACAGGTTCGGGCGGTCCGCTGGTGCCGCCGGTGCGCCGGTCGATGGAGGCGTCGTTCGGGGCCGACCTGGCGGACGTCCGGGTGCACACCGACGGCGCCGCGGCGGCGGCCTGCGGGCGGGTCGGCGCGCAGGCGCTGACCACGGGCAACGACGTCTACTTCGGACCCGGCGGGTACGCGCCGGAAACCGCACAGGGCCGGCAGGTGCTCGCGCACGAACTGGCCCACGTCCTGCAGCAGCGGGCCGGCCGGGTCGCCGGCGCCCAGGGCCACGGCGCCACGCTGCGCACCGACCCCGCCCTGGAACGGGAAGCCGACGCGGCCGGCGAGCGGGCCGCCCGCGGCCAGCCCGCCGCGCTCCCCCACCGCACCGGTGCCGCCGCCACCCAGCGCGTCTACCAACCCAAGCTCGGCTTCGAGATCGAGATGCTGGTGCTGGTCGACATCGACGGCCGGCCGCTGCCGGAGAAGATCCCGCTCGGCACCTACGGCACCGAGAACATCGAGCTGACCGTCGACCACAGCGACAAGGTGACCGCCCCGACCCCGCAGCCGGCGAGCCGGTCCACCGCACGGCAGATCCCGCGGTACAAGGGCGGCCCGATCCAGCTCGGCGGGTACGACCTGCCACCGGGGTCGGCGAGCCGGCTGACCCTGCCGACGGGGACCGCCGACACCCGGCCCGTCCCGCGCTGGCTGGCCGACGACCTGCCGATCGCGCTGTCGCACGTCAGCCACGAGTTCAGCGACCTGCCGAGCACCCCGATGCCGGTGCAGATTCCGCAGTTCGACGTCGCACAGGCCACCGACCTGGCGGCCGCGTACCGCGGGCAGCTGGCGAACTGGGCGTCGGTGCCGGCGGCCCAGACGTTGCAGGCGCTGATCAACCTGATCAACGCCTGGTGCCAGCTACCGCAGCCGAACGACGCGGACCGGCGGCGGCGCTTCCAGGAGGCGGCGAACTCGCTGCAGACGGTGGCCGTCGAGGCCACGACGCATCGCGCGTTCTGGACCGGCGCGGGCGCGGCGCCACCGCCCGGCGCGACCCGGGAGTACCGCACGCAGACGGCCAAGCAGGTCTCCGAGTGGTCCACCGAGCACCCGGTGGAGCAGTACCTCGGCGGCGAGACGTACCACTCGATCCTGGAGATCGTGACCCGCGCGTACGACGCCGAGACCCCGGCCGGCGGTCAGGCCGTCGTCACCGCGCTGGCCGAGGCCGCCGCGCTGGCCGGCCTGATCCACGGCATCACCGGCGGCCTCACCCAGCGGGCGGCGCTGAACACCGCCGCGGGCACGACAATCACCAACCCGGGCACCCACGTCGGCAACCCGGCCGCGGCCGGCCAGAGCCTGGACGCGTCCGTACAGTCGACGTTCGCCGTCGACCTGGCCCAGCTCCCATCGCTGATGCAGAGCGTGCTGGGCAAGGACAAGAAGCCGAACCCGATGTTCTCCGTCAAGCACCACGGCGACCGGACCGAGTCCCAGTCGATCAACGAGGTCGACCTGGTCAAGCAGCAGACCCTGCACCCGGCGCTGCAGCGGCCGCTGCGGAGCGTGAAGACGAAGGAGACTCAACAGGCCATACCCAAGCTGATCTCGATGGTGCTCCAGGAGGCGGCGCGCGCGCCGGACGTGGCGAGCGCGGTGCTGAAGCAGGTCGCCGACTCGGCGCCGGTGGAGCTCGCGACGGTCGGCCTGGGCCTGCGGTCGTACGACATCACGCCCGACCTGGACACCGCGGCGCTGGGCCGGCGGGCGCAGGCGGGCCGGCGGGACCGGCTCGCCGGCCTGGCCAACCTGCGCGGGCTGCTCACGCTGGTCGCGCAGTACCTGCTGATGGGCCGGCACTTCAGCCAGGACGGCGGGGGCGCGCTGGACAAGAACATCGTGCCGCTGCTGTCCCGGACCGACCTGGCGCACGTCTACCTGCAGCAGGTGCCGGGCCTCGACACGGACGTGGACCCGAACGGCAGCGAGAAGGGCTGGGCGCGCAGCAACTGGCAGGCGCTGCGGGCCGCGCTGCTCGCCAACGCGGCGCGCAGCTCCGGCAGCATGCTGTTCACCGACGCGACCGAGGCGTGGCACGGGCCCGGCCGGCGGCCGTTCACGACCAGCGTCGGGGACTTCGTCGACGCGGTGTTCCAGTCCACATCGGACGGCGTGACCCCGTACCTGGACGAAGGTCTGTTCAAGCAGATGCCGGCCGAGCCGGTGCACCCGGCCGGTTCGGCGCGCGACGCCGAGCCGCGCAGCGGGCCGGTGTTCGAACTGCGCAACATGACCCGGCCGCCGCGCGTCGGCGCCACCTCCGACCGGCTGCCACCCGGCCAGTGGGCGCCGCTGGCCCAGTACTTCGTCGACCTGCTGACGGGGCTGCACGGCCGGACCGACGCGGACGCCCGGACCGACACCCAGATCCTGCCGGGCCCGACGGTCTCCCCGGCCCCGCAGCCCTGGTACCGGTGACCTGGTGGGAACGCGGGTTCGCGGGGCTCGGCCCCGCGGCCGGCAGGAAGCGACCGGCTACCAGTCGGTGGCGACGTACTTGGGTTCCAGGTAGTCGAGCATGCCCTCGTGCCCGCCCTCGCGGCCGATGCCGGACTGCTTGACGCCGCCGAACGGGGCGGCCGGGTCGCTGACCACGCCCCGGTTCAGCCCGACCATGCCGGCCTCCAGCGCCTCGCTGACCCGCAGGCCGCGGGCCAGATCCCTGGTGTAGAGGTAGGACACCAGGCCGAACTCGGTGTCGTTGGCCAGCGCCACCGCCTCCGCCTCGTCGCCGAACGTCACGATCGGCGCGACCGGGCCGAACACCTCCTCGCGCAGGATCGCGGCGTCCGGCGGGACGTCGGCGAGCACGGTGGCGTCGTAGAAGTAGCCGACCCGGTCCGGCTGGGTCGCGCCGACCAGCGCCTTCGCGCCCTCGTCCAGCGCGCCGCCGACCAGCTCGGCCACCTTGTCCCGGGACGGCGAGTTGACCAGCGGGCCGAGGTCGGTGCCCGGCGCCAGGCCGGGGCCGACCACCAGCTTGCCCATCGCGTCCGCGAACCGGCGGCTGAACTCGGCGGCGATCCCGCGCTGCACGTAGAACCGGTTCGCCGCGGTGCACGCCTCGCCGCCGTTGCGCATCTTGGCGATCATCGCGCCGGCCACCGCCGCGTCCAGGTCGGCGTCGTCGAAGACCAGGAACGGCGCGTTGCCGCCGAGCTCCATCGACACGTTCAGCACCTGGTCGGCGGCCTCGTGCAGGAGCATCCGGCCGACCTCGGTGCTGCCGGTGAAGGAGACCTTGCGCACCCGCGGGTCGTGCAGCATCGCCGACACGACCTTCCCGGACGACCGGGACGGCACCACGTTGACGACGCCGGGCGGGGCGCCGGCCTCGGTCAGGATCGCGGCGATGGCCAGCGCGGTCAGCGGGGTGTCGCTGGCCGGCTTGAGCACCACCGCGCAGCCGGCGCCGAGCGCCGGGCCGATCTTGCGGGTGGCCATCGCGGCCGGGAAGTTCCACGGGGTGACCAGCACGCAGACGCCGACCGGCTGGTGCAGCACCAGGATCCGGTTGGCCCCGGCCGGCGCGGTCTGCAGCGAGCCGAGCGCGCGCACCGACTCCTCCGAGTACCAGCGGAAGAACTCGGCCGCGTAGGTGATCTCGCCGCGGGCGTCCCGCAGCGCCTTGCCGTTCTCCAGCGAGATCAGCCGGGCCAGCGGCTCGGCCCGGTCGACCATCAGCTGCCAGGCCCGGCGCAGCACCTCGGCCCGTTCCCGCGGTGCGGTGGCCGCCCAGGCCGGCAGCGCGTTGTGGGCCGCCTCGACCGCGGCCAGCCCGTCGGCCACGCCGCCGTCGGCGACGGTCGCGACCACCTCCTCGGTGGCCGGATCGGCCACCTCGAACGTGCCGCCGGCCTCGGCCGGCCGCCAGTCGGCGCCGATCCGCAGCTCGGTCGGGGCCAGGGCCAGTGCTTCGTCACCCATTAATCCAGTGCCTTCCGGACGGTCTCGACGATCCGCTGGACCGAGGGGATGGTCGCGTCCTCCAGCGCGTCGGCTGACGGCAGCGGCACGTGCGGGCTGGTGATCCGGACCGGCGGACCGTCCAAATCGGACCACACCTCCTCGGCCACGATCGACACTACCTCGGCGCCCCAGCCGCAGAGCCGCGGATTCTCCTCGACGGTCGCGACGAACCCGGTACGGGCCACCGCGTCCAGGATTGTCCGGGTGTCCAGCGGGACCAGCGAGCGGACGTCCACCACCGTGGCCTCGATGCCGAGCTTGGCCAGTTCCTCGGCCGCGGCCAGCGCCTTCGGCACCATCGCGGCCAGCGCGACCAGGGTCGCGTCGGTGCCCTGCCTGCGGACGACCGCCTTGCCCAGCTCGTCCACGATCTCGCCGTCGGGCACCTCGCCCCTGGTCGGGTAGAGGCCCTTGTGCTCGAAGAACATCACCGGGTCCTCGTCCCGGACGGCCGCGGCCAGCAGGCCGATCACGTCCGCCGGGGTGGACGGCGCGACGACCTTGAGGCCGGGCACCGCCATCGCCCAGTTCTCCACGCTCTGCGAGTGCTGCGCGCCGAACCGCAGCCCTCCCCCGTTCGCGGTGCGGATCACCAGTGGCAGCGTCACCTGGCCGTTGGTCATGTAGCGGGTCTTGGCGATCTCGTTGGCGACGATGTCCCAGCAGACGGCGAGGAAGTCGGAGAACATGATCTCGGCGATCGGCCGGATGCCGGTCATCGCCGCGCCCATCGCGGCACCGAGGATGGCCTGTTCGCTGATCGGGGTGTCGGCCACCCGGACCGGGCCGAACTGCTTGAGCAGCCCGCCGGTCGCCTTGAACACGCCGCCGGCGGCGCCGACGTCCTCGCCGAGGAACACCACCCGCTCGTCCCGGGCCATCTCCTGGGCGATGCCGCGGCTGACCGCGTCCCGGTAGGTCAGTTGCGCCATGTCGAGCTCCCGTCCGCCCACACGTCCTGGGGAATCACCGAGATGTCCGGCGGTTCGGCCTGTTTCGCGGCCTCGGTCGCCGCGTCCAGCTCGCGCAGCACGTCCACGTCGATCTGCTTGAGCACGGTCTCGTCCACGCCGGTCGCGGTCAGGTGCGCGGCGAACGTGTCGATCGGGTCGCGGGCCAGCCAGGCCTGGATCTCCGCGTCGGCCCGGTAGCTGCCCGGGTCGGCCCGGGAATGGCCGCCGTGCCGGTAGGTCAGCGCCTCGATCAGGCTCGGTCCACCGCCCGCTCTGGCCCGGTCGACGGCCTCGCTGGCGGCGGCGTGCACGGCGAGCACGTCGTTGCCGTCCACCACGATCGGCGGCAGCCCGTACGCGCTGGCCCGGTCGGCGGCCGGGCGGGGCACCGCGGTCACGTCGCCGATCGCGGTGTACTCCATCCACTGGTTGTTCTCGCAGACGAACACCACCGGCAGCTGCCAGCGCGCGGCCAGGTTCAGCGCCTCGTGGAAGGCGCCGATGTTCGTGGTGCCGTCGCCGAAGAAGCAGGCGGCCACCTGGTCGGTGCCGCGCAGCTTCGCCGACCACGCCGCGCCGTTGGCGATCGTGAGGTGCGCGCCGACGATCGCGTACGAGCCCATCATCCCGTGCTCGACGCTGGTCAGGTGCATCGAGCCGCCCTTGCCGGCCATCAGGCCGGTGCGCCGGCCGAGCAGCTCGGCCATCACCGGCTCCATCGGCACGCCGCGGGCCAGCGTGTGCGCGTGGCCGCGGTAGGTGGCGAAGGTCCAGTCGTCGCCGCGCAGGGTCGCGCCGACGCCGGCCGCGATGGCCTCCTGGCCGAGGCTGAGGTGGCTGGTGCCCTTCACCAGGCTCTGCATGAACAGGTCGTACGCGCGCTTCTCGAACCGACGCATCCGCAGCATCGCGGTGTAGAGCGCCAGCCCGCGCTCGGTGTCCACTGTGGACTCGAAGGCCGGGGTGGCGGGCAGGCCCAGCTCAGTAGGGGTTGGCAACGAACAGCTCCTCTGCTGGGAAGAGAGTGATGACCCGCGGGCCGTCGGCGGTCACGACGACCTCCTCCTCGATCCGGGCGGCCGAGTAGCCGTCGGTGGCCGGGCAGAACGTCTCCAGCGCGAACACCATGCCCTCCTGCAGCTCGACCGGGTTCGCCAGCGAGTTGAGCCGGCTGATGATCGGCCGCTCGTGCAGGGCCAGGCCGAGGCCGTGTCCAAATTGGAGCCCGAACGCGGCCATCTCGTCGGGGAAGCCGAACTCGGTCGCCGCCGGCCAGAGCCGGGCCACCTGGTCGGTGGTCACCCCGGGCTTCACCAGCTCGATCGCGGCGTCGATCCATTCCCGGGCCCTGGTGTAGGCGTCCCGTTGGGCGGGCGTCGAGCGGCCCACCGCGAACGTGCGGTAGTAGCAGGTCCGGTAGCCGTTGAAGGCCTGGATGATGTCGAAGTAGACCTGGTCACCGGGCCGGATGATGCGGTCGGTGAAGTTGTGCGGGTGCGGGCTGCAGCGCTCGCCGGAGACCGCGTTGATCGCCTCCACGTCGTCGGATCCCAGCTCGTACAGGCGCTTGTTCGCCAGCGCCACGACCTCGTTCTCCCGGATGCCCGGTTTGAGAGCGTCCACAATGGATTGGTACGTGCCGTCCACCATGGCCGCGGCGGTGGCGAGCAGGGAGATCTCGTCCGGCGACTTGATCTGCCGGGCGTCCAGCATCATCTGTTGGCCGTCCCGGATGTCGAGCCCGGCGGCCTGCAGCGCGAACAGCATCGGCGGCTCGACGATGTCGATGCCGATCGGCTGGTCGGCCACCCCGGCGTCGCGCAGCAGGCCGGCGATCTCGGTCGCGGCGCGCTCGAACAGGCCGGCGTCCGGGGCGACCGAGCCGCGCAGGCCGAGCATGCCGGCCCGGGAGTTCTCCGGCCGCAGCCACGGCGCGTGCAACTGGTGGTGCCGGGCAGCGGAGCCGAAATCCCAGACCACCGGCTCGGCGCCGCGGGCCAGCAGCGCGTACCGGGCCATCTTGTCCCGGACCCACTCGCCGATCATCGTGGCGGTGACGTACCGGATGTTGTTGTTGTCGAAGAGCAGCACCGCACCGAGCTCGGACCGGTCGAGCGCCGCCCGGGCCCGGCCGAGCCGGTAGGCCCGGAGCCGGCCGAAGTCGACCCGCTCCTCGAAGTCGACGGCGGTGCGACCCGGGGTCGGCACCAGCGGGCCAGCGGACGTCATCGCGCCTCCTCGGCATCGGGAGACCTGCGGGGCGGCCCGTCGAATCAGGCGATCGTGCAATCGATTGTCAGGCGCCGTTCCGGCCATCCTGTCTCTGGTTTCAGCAGCATGTCAAGGACGGGTAGCGGTGCTCGTGGTCACTGTGCGATCGATTGCCAACTGACCTAGACTCCCGGCGTGGCCGAGCCCGTCACGCTGGCGGACGTCGCCCGGCGCGCCCAGGTGCACCCGGCGACGGCGTCCCGCGCGCTCGACCCCAGGCAGCAGGGGCGCCTCTCCGGGCCGACCGTGGAGCGGGTCGTGGTGGCCGCCCGGGAGCTCGGCTACGCGCCGAACGCGGTCGCCCGGGCGCTGCGCACCAGCCGCACGCACACCGTCGGCATCCTGCTGCCCGACCTGACCAACCCGATCTTCCCGCCGCTGATCCGCGGCATCGAGGACGTACTGGCCGAACAGGGCTACACCGCGCTGATCGCCAACACCGACGGCGACCCCGGCAAGGAACGCACCGCCACCGCCGCCCTGCGCGCCCGCCAGGTGGACGGCTTCCTGATGCTCACCGCGTGGGCGACCGACCCGACCGTGGCCGGGCTGTGCGCCGACGGCGTACCGCTGGTGCTCGCCAACCGCACCACCCGGGACGCGGCCACCGCGGTACCGGTGGTGCTGCCCGACGACCGGGACGGCATCGGGCAGGCGCTGGAGCACCTGCACCGGCTGCGGCACCGGGCGATCGCGCACCTCGCCGGCCCGGCCACGGTCTCCTCCGGACTGGACCGGGCCGCCGCGTTCCGCGACCGCGCCGCCGCCCTCGGCCTGTCCGAAGTGGACACACCGGTGCTGGGGTGTGCCGCGTTCTCGATCGAGGCCGGCGAGCGGGCGATGCGCACGGTGCTGCGCGACAACCCGTCCGTCACCGCCGTGGTGGCCGCGAACGACCTGATCGCCGTCGGCGCTCTCGACGCGATCGCCCAGTTCGGCCTGCGCTGCCCGCGCGACATCTCGGTCGTCGGCTACAACGACATGCCGCTGGCCGGCAGACTCCAGCCGGCGCTGACCACCGTCCGGGTCGACTTCAACCAGATGGGCCGGCTCGCCGCCCGCCTCCTCCTCACCCGGCTCGGCGGCACCCCGGCCACCGCGGCCACCCCCGGCACCGTCCTGCCGGTCACCCTGACCGTCCGCGAGTCCACCGCCCCCCGCCCCCGCCGGTCCCGCCCCGATCCCGGGCGGTCGACCACCCCGCCAGCCGGGTAGCCGGTTCAGCGCGCCGCGGTGCGGGCGGCGCCGGCGCGACTCAGCCAGCCGGGCGCGACACGTCAGCGGGGCCGGCGGGCGTTGAGCCGGGCGGCCTGGCGGGTCAGGTGGTCGCGCTCGGCGAGGTTGGGGGCCTTGTGCGCCGCCTCGGCGTACAGCCGGGCCGCTGTCGCCAGGTCGCCGTCGCGCTCGTGCAGGTAGGCCGCCACCGCCGTATGGCGGGGCAGTGCGTCGTCCAGCGCCGCGAGCGCCGCCAGCCCGGCGCGCGGTCCGTCGGCCTGGCCGACGGCCACCGCGCGGTTGAGCCGGACGACCGGGCTGTCGGTCAAGCGCGCGAGCTCGTCGTACCACTCGACGATCTGCACCCAGTCGGTCTCCTCGGCGGTGGGCGCGTCCGCGTGCAGGGCCGCGATGGCGGCCTGGGCCTGGAACTCGCCCAGCCGGTCGCGGGCCAGCGCCGCCTGCAGGGTCTCGACGCCCGCGGCGATCATTTCCGTGTCCCACCGGCCGCGGTCCTGCTCGGCGAGCGGCACCAGGCTGCCGTCGGGCCCGGTCCGGGTGGCGCGCCGGGCGTGGTGCAGCAGCATGAGCGCGAGCAGCCCCGCCACCTCGCTGTAGCCGATGTGCCGGGGGTCCATCGCGGCCGCGAGCTGCCGGGTGAGCCGGATGGCCTCGGCGGCGAGGTCGACGTCGCCGGAGTAACCCTCGTTGAAGACCAGGTAGAGGACGCGCAGCATGGTGGCGACGTCGCCGGGCTGGTCGAACCGCACGCCGGAGACGGTGCGCTTGGCCCGGCTGATCCGCTGCGCCATGGTCGCCTCGGGCACCAGGTAGGCCTGGGCGATCTGGCGGGTGGTCAGCCCGCCGACGGCGCGCAGCGTGAGCGCGACCGCGGACGACGGCGTCAGCGACGGGTGGGCGCACAGGAAGTAGAGCAGCAGCGTGTCGTCCACCACGGGCGTGGGCCCGGGCGCTGGCTCCTCGTCGACGAGGTCCTCACGCCGGCGGCGGGCGGCGTCGGCCCGGGTCGCGTCCAGGAACCGGCGCCAGGCCATGGTGACCAGCCAGCCCTTCGGGTCCCGCGGCTGGTCCGCCGGCCAGACCCGGAGCGCCTCCACCAGCGCGTCCTGCACGGCGTCCTCGGCCGCCGCGAAGTTGGCTCCGCGGCGGACGAGGATCGCGAGCACGCTCGGCGTGAGGCTGCGGAGCAGGACCTCATTCACCGCAGCGGTCACTCCGTGATGGTGGGCGGCTCAGTCAGGAACGGGCGCAGCTCGAGCCACTCGTGGATCGGCTTCCCGCCCGCACCAGGGGCGGCCGACAGGTCCCCGGCCAGCTCGACGGCACGCTCGTAGCTGTCGACGTCGATCACCATCCAGCCGGCGATGAGGTCCTTGGTCTCGGCGAACGGGCCGTCGGTGATCGGCGGGCGCCCCTCGCCGTCGTACCGGACGAACGTCCCCTCGGCGGCGAGCGCCTGACCGTCGACGAACTCGCCGGTCCCCTCCAGCCGGGCCGCGAAGTCGTTCATGTACTGGATGTGCGCCGAGATCTCGTCGGTCGTCCACTGGTCCATGGGCACGTCGTTGACCGCGGCCGGAGCGCCGCGGTAGTGCTTCAGCAGCAGGTACTTGGCCATCGTGTTCTCCTCGGTGCTGATGCGACCCATCTTGGTCACGCTCACCGCTGGGACGGAGCCGGTCGCCGGTTCTCGACATCGCCGTCCAAGAATCTTGCGCTGGAAGGTGCGCCCGGCTGGCGGCCGCCGGCCCGGCGGCCCCGGCTCAACCGGGGATGGCGTCGGGCAGGGCGCCGTGATCGATGATCTGCCCGTCGGTCACCTCCAGGTGCCGGTCCAGCCGGACCCCGGCCAGCATCCGGCGGTCGTGGGTGACCAGCAGCAGGGTGCCCGGGTAGCTCTCCAGCGCCGCTTCCAGCTGCTCGATGGCCGGCAGGTCGAGGTGGTTCGTCGGCTCGTCCAGCACCAGCAGGTTGACCCCGCGGGCCTGCAGCAGCGCCAGCGCGGCCCGGGTGCGCTCGCCGGGCGAGAGGCTGGCGCCGGTGCGCAGCACGTGCGCCGCGCGCAGCCCGAACTTCGCCAGCAGGGTCCGGGCGTCCGCCGGCAGCAGCCCGGCGGCGGCGGTGAAGGCGTCCAGCAGCGGCTCGCCGCCCAGGAACAGGCCGCGGGCCTGGTCCACCTCGCCGACCACCACTCCCGGACCCAGCCCGGCCCGGCCCCCGGCCAGCGGCAGCCGGCCGAGCAGCGCGGCCAGCAGGGTCGATTTGCCCGCCCCGTTCGCGCCGGTGATCGCCACCCGCTCGGCCCAGCCGATCTCCAGGTCGACCGGCCCGAGGGTGAACCCGCCCCGGCGGATCACCGCGCCACGGGCCGCCGCCACCACCGCGCCGGACCGCGGCGCGGCGGCGATCTCCATCCGCAGCTCCCACTCCTTGCGCGGCTCCTCGACCTGGTCCAGCCGCTCGATCATCCGGTCGGTCTGGCGCGCCTTGGCGGCCTGCTTCTCGCTCGACTCGGCCCGCAGCGCCCGGACGTTCTTGTCGTGGTCGGTGGCCTTCCGGCGGGCGTTGCGGACGCCCTTCTCCGCCCAGGCCCGCTGGGTGCGGGCGCGGGCCTCCAGCGCCGACCGGACCCGCGCGTATTCCTCGTAGTCGGCCCGGGCGTGCCGGCGGATCAGCTCCCGTTCGTCGAGGTAGCCGGCGTAGCCGCCGCCGTAGTGGCGGACCGCGTGCTGGGCGAGGTCCAGTTCGACCACGGCGGTGACGGTCCGGGCCAGGAACTCCCGGTCGTGGCTGACCACGACCGCCCCGGCCCGCAACCCGGCGACGAACTCCTCCAGCCGGCCCAGGCCGTCCAGGTCGAGGTTGTTGGTCGGCTCGTCCAGCAGGAACAGGTCGTACCGGCTGAGCAGCAGCGACGCCAGCCCGGCCCGGGCCGCCTGGCCGCCGGACAGCGCCATCATCGGCTGGTCGAGGCCGACGGTCAGCCCGAGCGACCCGGCGACCCGCTCGGCCCGCTCGGCCAGGTCCGCACCGCCGAGGCCCAGCCAGCGGTCCAGGGCAGCCGGGTAGGCGTCGCCGGCCGCCGGGTCACCGCCGGCCAGCCCCTCGGTGGCCTGGTCGAGGCGGCGCTGCGCGGCGGCCACCCCGGTACGCCGGGCCAGGTACGCCCCGACCGTCTCGCCGTCCCGGGCCGCCGGCTCCTGCGGCAGGTAACCGATCGTCGCCGCCGCCGGCCGGGCCGCGACCGTGCCCCCGTCCGCCGGCCGCAGGCCAGCCAGGGTATGCAGCAGCGTCGACTTCCCGGCACCGTTCGGCCCGACCAGCCCGATCACGTCACCGGGCGCCACCACCAGATCCAGATCGGAGAACAGGAGCTGATCGCCGTAACTGACCGACAATCCCTTGGCCACCAGCGTCGCGCCCATCGCCACCCATCGTAATCACCCCGCGATACCCGGACGCACACGGTCACCCTCGGGTGACAACCTTCCGCGCGGCCCACCGCGTCCGGCGAGTGTGGACGGGTCGAGGAGGCAGGGTGGCCGGCGATGAGGATCGGGCAGCGCAGTTCTGTGCCTACGTATCGGCCCGGGGCACCGCCCTGTTGCGGACCGCGTACCTGCTCACCGGGGACACGCACCTGGCGGAGGACCTGCTGCAGGCGGCGCTCACCAAGACGTACCTGAGCTGGGGCCGGGTCCGGGACCGCAGCGCGCTGGACGGCTACGTCCGGCAGATCATGGTGAACACGCTCACCTCGTGGTGGCGCCGGCGGTGGCGGGCGGAACGGCCGGCCGCGGAACTGCCGGACCTGCCGGCGACCGCCCTGGCCGACGCGGCCGGCGTGGCGGTGGAACGGCAGCGGCTCTGGGCGCACCTGCAGGCCCTGCCACAGCGGCAGCGGGCGGTCGTCGTGCTGCGGTACTACGAAGATCTCACCGAGGCGGAAACCGCCCGGATCTTGGACTGTTCGGTCGGCACGGTGAAGAGCCAGGCGCACCGCGCGCTGGCCACTCTGCGCGACCGGCTCGGGGCGGAGGCGGCGCGCGACGCCGCGGTGGGAGGTCAGCCATGAACGACCTCGAAGATCGGATCGCCGGTACCCTCACCGGCCAGGTGCAGAACCTGCACCCGCCCGGCGACCTGGCCGTCCGCTGCCTGCGGCGGGCCCGCACGGTCCGGCGGCGGCAGGCGACGGTGCTGGCGGCGGTCGCCGTCGCTGTCGGGATCACCGTGCCGGCGGTGCTCGTCGGAGCCCGCGCCGGAAGTGGCCCGGACCAGCGGCCACCGGTCGCGACCATCCCGGCCACACCCGCGCCGCCGGATCCGGCCGCCTTCCGGTCCTGGCTCGGCAGCCTGCCGCAGGGCGAAATCAGCCCGCGGCTGGCGCTGGAGGACCCGGCCCGGCCGGCCACGTTCCGGTACGCCGGCCGGGACTACCGCCGCCCCGGACCCGGCCTGCTGTCGGTGCGCGGCGCCACGACCCGGGGGCTGCTGGCGATCTGGCACAGCCCGGGTTTCACCGGCGCCGAGGACTTCGACGAGCGGCTCGTCCTGCTCCAGCCGGACGGGGCGCACACGATCCTGGTCACCGGCTACCTCGGGACGGCCGGCGGTGCCGCGGTGTCCGCCGACGGCGCCCGGGTGGCGTACGCGGTCACCCCGGCCACCCCGGGCGCATCGGCCACGCTCACCGTCGTCGACGTCGGCACCCAGCAGAACCGCACCCAACCAACCGAGCCGGCCACCTCGGTGGCGGGGTGGAGCGGGGAGCAGGTCGTCACGGTGATGTCAGCACAGGCGCCGCGGACGGTGCTGTGGACACCGGACCTGACCGAGCACCGGACGCTGACCGACGCGGCGGCGGTCACCGCTGGGCCGGGTTCGGACCGGCTGATGTACGAGTCGCCGGACGGCCGGTGCCGGACCGTGATCAGCACCGCCGGCACCAAGGTCTACAGCGGTTGCGGCACCGGGAAGCCGGCCGCGATCTCGCCCGACGGCCGCCGCGTACTGCTGGCCGGCGGGCAGCTCCGCGACCTCGACACCGGCGCGGAACAGCCGTTCGGCACCCGGCTGACCGGCGCCGGCACACCGGAAACCGGGCTGTGGGAGTCGACCTGGGAGGACGACGGCCATCTGCTGATCATCCTCCGGGACCCGCTCCTACCGGCCGGTCACGCCGCCGCCGTGCGCTGCGACCTGGCCGGCCGGTGCGAACGCGCCAGCCCACCCAACTCGTAGCCGCCACCGGGTCAGAGCGGCAGCAGGCGGGCCGCCCTGGCGGGGTGGTAGACCACGCTGGTCGTCGGCAGACCATGATCAAATAGTGACGATCCGCTATGCTTGGAGGCGTGGGAGCCGAGGCTGACGATGCTGCGGGCCTGGTGCGGCAGGCGCGTCGTCGGGCCGGGCTCACCCAGGCCGGGTTGGCCGCGCGGGCCGGAGTCACGCAGAGCGTGATCAGCGCCTACGAGTCCGGCCGTCGGCAACCCGCACTGCCGACACTGGCCGCCCTGGTCGACGCCGCCGGTTACGAACTGGTCGTACGGCTACGGCCGCAGCGGCGCCGGCTGGCCCGGTTGTCCGGCCCGGTGGGGCGGCGGGTGCGCCGCTACCGGCACGATCTGGTTGCCGCGGCCGCCGCGCACGGCGTGACCAACCTGAGGGTGTTCGGCAGCGTGGCGCGCGGGCAGGACCGTGCGGACAGCGACGTCGACATCCTGGCCGACCTGCCGGCCGACCTGGGCATGTTCGGCCTCCTGCAGCTCCAAGCCGAGCTGGAGGCGATCGTCCACACCAGCGTCGACCTGATTCCCGCGGCGGGGCTCAAGCCCGACGTCGGAGCCCGGGTCGCGGCCGAGCTGGTGCCGCTGTGACGTACCAGGAGCGGCACCGGCTCAGCGACATCCTGGCCGCGATCGAGGCGATCCGGTCCCATCTCGAGCGCGGCGGGTTGTCCGATGGCTGGTCTTCGACGCCGTCCCGGATCCGGCTGCTGGAGATCGGCGAGGCCGTCAAGGCGGTGCCCGCCGACCTGCTCGACGCCGAACCGCCCATCCCGTGGAAGCAGATCGCCCGGATGCGTGACCACCTGGCACACCGCTACTTCGACACCACCCACGCGATCCTGCAAGCCACCGTCGATCACGATCTCCCCCGACTGGAGAGGGCCGTCGTCCGCCTGAGCGACACCCTGGCCGGCGACCCGGACG
The DNA here is from genome assembly GCA_963714145.1 of uncultured Actinomycetota bacterium. Lineage (GTDB taxonomy): Bacteria > Actinomycetota > Actinomycetes > Mycobacteriales > CADCTP01 > JBBWZH01. The sequence continues at coordinate 4,971,332 of OY970235.1, forward strand.
GCGAGCCCCGCCAGGGCGGGAGGTAGCACCCAAGCGCCGGGCCGGACCGCACGCGCCGCGGCTGATGCCGCGCACTGGACCGTTCCCGCTTTGGTGGACACCGTGATTAGCTGCCCGGTCCGCCGGGAGATACGGAATGGGTTCGACACGCCGTAGTTTTACCGAGGAGTACAAGGCGCAGGCGGTAGCTTTCGTCATTGAGGACCGTCGGCCGGTTGCCGAGGTGGCGCGGAACATCGGCGTCCATGAGATGACGCTGAGGAAATGGGTGAACAGAGCGAAGGACGACGCCGAGCCGCCGAAACCGGCGGACGCGCCGCTGGGTGAGGCGGAGCGGGCCGAGCTGGTGCGGCTCCGCGCGGAACTGAAGGACGCCCGCGCGGAGAACATCGAGTTGCAGATGCAGGTCGAGTTCGCAAAAAAAGTAGCGTCCTGGTTTGCGAAGGGAAAGCAGTGAAGTTCGCTGCCATCGCGGACTGGGCTGACACCGGAGCCTTTCCCGTCGCGTTCATGTGCCGCCAGCTGGACGTGTCCCGCTCGGGCTACTACGCCTGGCTGACGGCCGCGCCGTCCGCCCGCGCCACCGACGACGCGGCGCTGAGCACCCTGATCGCCACCCTGTACCGGCACGGCCGCGGCAACCCCGGCGTCCGCCGCGTCCGCGCCGGCCTGGCCGCGCTGGGCCGCAACCTGTCCCACAAACGGGTCTGGCGCCTGATGCGCGCCGCTGGCCTGCGCGGACGCCACCCCAGAGCCTGGAAACGCACCACCATCGCCGGCGACCACCCGGTCCCCGCACCCGACCTGATCGGCCGGAACTTCACCGCCGAACACCCGAACCAGCGCTGGTGCGGGGATATCACCTACATCAAAACCTGGGACGGCTGGGCCTACCTCGCGACCGTCATCGACCTGCACTCCAGGACCGTCGTCGGCTGGGCCATCGCCGACCACATGCGCACCGACCTCGTCACCGCCGCCCTGGACATGGCCATCGCCCGGCGCCACCCACCGGCCGGTGTCATCTTCCACAGCGACCGCGGAACGCAATACACGTCTGGCCAGTTCGACCGGTACTGCACGAAGAACAAGATACGCCGATCACTCGGCCGGACCGGAATCTGCTACGACAACGCCGTCTCCGAATCATTCTTCGCGACCTACAAGAAGGAACTCATCCACACCCGGCCCTGGCCGACTCTCAAAACCCTGAAGAAAGAGACGTCCGACTGGATCGAAACCTACTACAACACCATCCGCCGCCACTCAACCCTCGAATACTTGACACCCGCAGAATACGAACTAGGCTACAGACACCTCAACCAATTGGCAGCCTAAAACCGCTGTCCAAAAAAGCGGGAACACTCCACACCTACCAGTACGGCAGCCGAGCGACTTTCCGGCGCGCGCTGACCGACAAGCTCAGAGGCAGCCAGCGCTCGCCGCGCCGAAGCCGAGGCCAGTCCGATCCGATGCCTGCTGGCGGCGCGTCCAGTGCCGCCGCTACCACACGCCCGCGGCCAGCGCACATCTCTGTCCACAGGCGAATCCTTCGTCCACAGATCCGCCCCGCCAGCTACCCCATACCCGCCGCCCCGCATAGCGTCGGCTACGTCAGTAGCCGCCCCCGGCCGCTGCCGCGAAGGCGGCCCCAGGCAGGTGTTCACAGCACCCGCCCAGGGCCTTGGCCATCGCTCCTACCTACATAGGAGAACGACCCGTGCACGAGCGTAACCACCCCACCGACCCCCGCCACGCCCACCAGACCCTCCCCGGCGGCGAGACGATCGAGATCGACGGCTCCACCGTCACCGACCCGGAGACCGGCCAGCCCGCCCCCGCCGCCGTCCTGCGCCTGCCGGCCTGGCGGCTGCGCGAGCTCGCCGCCGCCCTCGACGCCTGGACGCACACCCTCACCCTCGCCACCGCCGCCATGCACCTGCCCACCGAACACACCTTGAGCCACGCCCTCGCCACCACCGCCCACACCCTCACCCACCCACAACTCAGCTGACCGCCCGGGTGCCCGACGCCGCCTCCTCGCGGCGCCGGGCACCCGGCTCCCGCGTCAGGCCATGCCCAACCGCGCGTCCGCCGTACGGGCCGGTGGTCGCGCTCGTCGGAGCCGCGACCTGTTGAGGCTCCGCGAGCCGGACGGCGCCCGCCACACGTACGCGCTACCCGGGCGGAGAAGGCCGACCCGGGCGCAAGCCCGCAGCGCGAGCCGGGACAAGCTGGCTCGCCGGTGAGACCATCAGGAGGAGTCTGTGGAGGTGGCCAAGGTGTCCGAGGTTCCGCACGCGGGTGAGCCGCGTCGTCCGGCTCGGCCCGAGTCGTTGGCCGAGCAGATCGCGCGGCTAGACCCCCAACCTATCCAATCGCTCGACGAGCTTCGTGATGACGAGATCTGGGAGTCCGAGGAGGAACTGCAGGAGTTTCTCGAACAGCTGTACCAGTCACGGCGGTCCGGCTTGGGCTGACGCTCGCCATGAAGTACGTCGTGTTCGACACCGATATCGCAACGCGTACGCACAAGGGCACGCTGACCGGGCCGATTGCCGGCAGACTTGCAATGGTCGTGCCGGTCCTGAGCTTCGTCACGGTGGGCGAGTTGACGAAGTGGACAGCGGCACGTAACCGGAGCCAACGGCGGCGTGACGCTCTGGACCGCTGGGTCGATCGCCGGCAGGCGATATGGTGTGATCGGCCCATCGCACGGACCTGGGGTGAACTTGCGGCGGCCGCCGACCGCCGAGGCCGCCCTCGCCCACAGAACGACATGTGGATCGCGGCCTGCTGCCTGGCCGAAGGGCTCCCGTTGGCCACCCGCAATGTGAAGGACTACGAGGACTTCGTCCACCACCACGGCTTGGTTCTCATCACCGAATAGCACGCGGAGAAGGTCCGGTCGTCCGGTGGGCTCCGCCGGGCGGCCGGGCCGATGACGAGAACGCGGACCGGCCGTGTCGTCCGTGGTCGTCGAGTGCGTCCGTGCTGGGCGGAGACGCCGGGTCAGCCATGAGCGAGGATCCGGACCCGACCACAGGAGGTGCGATGATCGACGTGAGCGTAGCGGAGGTGGCCATGAGGACGCACAATGCGCAGCGGCCGTCCGCCGGCGATGACGTGTCGCTGGACGAGTTGGCGCGCCAGCAGGGCGTCGGCCCGGTGCGGTCGGTACACGACATGCCCAGGCCGCACATCTTCGAGTCGGACGAGGAATTGGACGAATTCCTGGCGCACGTGTCCGCTTCCCGGCACGCGAATCTGGCCTAGTCGGTGGACTCCGCGCCGGGCCGGGGAGCGTGATCGCCTTGTCCCGCACGCACGAGATGGGCATCTACGGACGCTACTTCGATCTGATCGCCACTGGGCGCAAGACCACCGAGATCCGGGTCAATGACGCGAGCCGCCGCGACATCAAGGAAGGGTCGCTGATTCGGTTCCGCTGCCAGGGCGACCAGGTTCTCACCCGCGTCACCCGCACGGCCCGCTACGACACCTTCGATGAAATGTTCGACCACGAAGAGCTCGCCGCGATCAACCCGCTCGCCACCCGCGACGAACAGCTCGCCAACATTCGCCAGATCTATCCGCCGGAGCGCGAGATGCTTGGCGTCATCGCCATCGGCATCGAACTGGTTGACTCACCCCAGCCGACATAATTCGTGGTCGGCGCCCGGGGTGGTGGTTGAGGCTCAGCGAGCCAGGAAGGCGACCCGATCCGGGCCGATGCCGTCTGGCCTGGCCAGCAGGGCGGCGAGCGCGTCGACGACCGCGCCAGTCCAGGAGCGGTCTTGCGGAAAGGTCTTGGTGGATATCAAGATCAGCCCCGGGTGTTGCCGGCCGGACGCCTTGTACTGGATGTCTAGCGGCATGAAGTCCTTGATGTTGACGGTGACCAGGGCTCGGCCCATGGCGGCGGACCGCGCCAGGATCTGATCGTCGGGTAGCCCGACGAGGGCGGTGTCGGCGACCACCGCGAGGACGTCGTGGTCGCGCTTGCGGAGCTGGTCGGCGATGTCGTCGGAGAGCATCTCGTCCAGCAGTAGCGGGTAGCTCACCGCTCGCGGGCCAGTAGCTGACGTTCGCGCCGCCAGGCTTCCTCGGCGGCGTCTTCGGCGGCCACCGCGGCGTCGATCTCGGCGTCGATCTCGGCAGGGTAGGACGACCAGTACCGCAGCGCGGCCCGGACCAGCCGCAGGAGTACCCCGGAGTTGGTCTCGACCAGCGCGAGGATCTCCTCCTCGGTCAGCTCCGGCTCGGCGGCACGGGCGGACTTGACCGCGCGGATGATCTCCCAAACGTCGGGACCGCCGACGAGCCCGGCCCGCCGGCCGGTCGACCCGTCCCGGAACACGATGTTCGGGTGCTCGATCATCCGCAGCCCTTCGTCGACCAGCCGGTTCGCCGTCGACGACATGGAGGAACCTGGATGCGTGGCGACGTAGGCGGCCAGCCGCTCGCCGACCGCATGCTCGAACCGCACCGGGGTAGCCGCGCGCCTACTCACGACTACAGGGTAGTCGTGTGCTTCAGATCGAACAACCGCAGGTGTCATGCCACCGGAGCCGCCGCTGTCGGGCCGCCTGCCGCCGAGCCGCCTCCCGCCGACTACGCCGGGACATCGACTGGTCCCACCTCCCGAACGCGGCCAGGACCGCTCCGGCTCCACCCGCGATGGCCGCGCTGTCCGCTCACGAGCCTCCGACGACAAGAGGATCCTCACCGTTGCTGACGTCGCTGTCCGCCGGGTAGGACAAGTAGTTCCGCAAAGGATGCCCCGGGGCCGCGAGGTTACCGCCGGGACCCGACGGACCAGCGCGGCCGGGTGGGCGCGCGGCGGGCCGGTAGGGCAAGCTCGGGTTGAGCCGACGGCCCCGTCCCCGTCCGTCTTCCGGAGGAGCTCCGATGTCGCATCCGACGATCGCCGCCCAGCTGGTGCGGATGCTGCGCGACGCCGGCGTCGAGCGGATCTACGGCGTGGTGGGCGACAGTCTCAACCCGATCGTCGACGCCGTCCGGCACACCGACGGCATCGAGTGGGTGCACGTCAGCAACGAGGAGGGCGGCGCGTTCGCCGCTGCCGCCGAGGCCCAGGTGACCGGCCGGCTGGCGGTCTGCGCCGGCTCCTGCGGCCCCGGCAACACCCACCTGTTGCAGGGGCTGTACGACGCGCACCGCAGCGGCGCCCCGGTACTGGCCCTCGCCTCGCAGATCCCATCGCGGGAGATCGGGATGGGCTTCTTCCAGGAGACCCACCCGGAGCGGCTGTTCCAGGAATGCTCGTACTGGTGCGAGGTGGTCACCCCGAAGCAGATGCCGCACAACCTGCGGGTGGCGATCCAGACCGCGGTCGGCAGGCGCGGGGTGTCGGTCGTCGTCCTGCCCGGCGACCTGGCGGCCGAGGAGTCCGGCGGCCCGACCGTGCCCAGCGCCATGGTCTGGGCGCCCTCGCCGGTGCACCCCCCGGCTGAGCAGGTGCGGGCTCTCGCCGGCGCGATCAACTCGGCGCGCACGGTCACGCTCTTCTGCGGCGCCGGCTGCCGGGACGCGCACGACGAGGTCATGGAGCTGGCCGGCCGGGCGCTGGCACCGGTCGGGCACGCGCTCGGCGGCAAGGAGTGGATCCAGTACGACAACCCCTACGACGTCGGCATGAACGGGCTGCTCGGCTACGGCGCGGCGCACAAGGCCACGCACGAGGCCGACCTGCTCGTCCTGCTCGGCACCGACTTCCCGTACGCGAACTTCCTGCCGCAGCGCAGGACGGCGCAGGTCGACGCCGACGCATCGCATCTGGGCCGGCGCAGCCCGCTGGAGGTGGCCGTGCACGGGGACGTCGGCGCGACGATCCGCGCGTTGCTGCCGCTGATCGAGCAGAAGACCGACCCCGGGTTCCTGCACGCCATGCTGCGCGACCATGCCGAGGCGCTGGAGAAGGTCGTCAGCGCCTACACGCGTCGGGTGGAGAAGATGCGCCCGATCCACCCGGAGTACCTGGCCGCGCAGCTCGACGAGCTCGCCGCCGACGACGCGGTCTTCACCGTCGACACCGGCATGTGCAACGTGTGGGCCGCGCGTTACCTGACCCCCAACGGCCGCCGCCGGGTGATCGGCTCGTTCCGGCACGGGTCGATGGCCAACGCGCTCCCGCACTCGATCGGCGCCCAGTTCGCCGCGCCCGGCCGGCAGGTGATCTCGATGAGCGGGGACGGCGGCCTGTCGATGCTGCTCGGTGAGCTGATCACGGTCCGGCTGCACCGGCTGCCGGTGAAGATCGTGGTGTTCAACAACGCGTCACTCGGCATGGTGAAGCTCGAGATGATGGTCGAGGGCATCCCCGACTACGAGACCGACCACGAGCCGACGAACTTCGCGGCGATCGCGGAAGGGGTCGGCATCCCGTCCTTCCGGGTGGAAGACCCCGGTCAGGTGCGCGACACCCTGCGGAAGGGGCTCGCCGAACCAGGGCCGGTGCTGATGGAGTTCGTCACCGACCCGAACGCGCTGTCGATCCCGCCGGCGATCACCGGGAAGCAGATCCGCGGGTTCGCCGAGTCGGCCACCAGGACGGTGCTCGGCGGCGGCGTCGGCAAGATGATCGACCTGGCCCGCAGCAACCTGCGCAACATCCCCCGCCCCTGACCGGCGGTCGCGTCGATGCCGTGCCGCCGCCGCACACCCGCGGTGCGGCGGGCCGCACGGCCGGCGGGCTGGGCCCGACCATCCGGATCGGACAAGTCCACTGTGGATGGTCAGGCGGATCCGTCGGCCCGGACCGGTCGGTGCGGCCGGGCCGGGCGGGCGGTCCGGCACTGTCAGAAGGTGATGCGCTTGCAGAGCCTGCTGGCGACGATGGGGTGGTTGATCGCCCGCGCGGTCTGCGGGCCGTAGACGCCGTCGGCGGAGGCGCCGGCCGCGCGCTGCACCGAGATCAGGGCGGACCGGGTCGCCGGCCCGAAGTTGCCGTCCGTCGCCAGGTTCTTCTGGTAGCACTGGTTCAGGGTGAACTGCAATTCCCGGACCGCGTTGCTGACCGCGCCCTGGCCCATCTGGCAGTTGGGCGAGAAGGAGCCGCTGTCCTCGCCTGGGACGTAGGCGTTCTGCCAGACCAGGTCGATGGTGCACTGCGGCACCGCCGACGCCGGCCCGGCCTGGATCAGGCTGATCGGCAGGGCGAGCGCGGCGGCTGCGAGTAGAGCGGCTTTCCGGATGGCAGGCATGCTGAACCTCACTCGGGAGTAGGGAGGAATTCGCGGCGACCCGCGCCGGCCCAACGACCAGTGCCGTCGTTGCGGGCCGGTCGGCACTGTCCGGCGCTGGCACCTGCGCCGGACGCCGACAGTACCGAGTGGAATCGGCACGGTAAGGCCGGAAGCTATGCCTCTTACCGAGCCGGCTATGCGCTGTTCCGGGCGAAGATCGGCATGAACTCCCTGGTCAGCTCGGCAACCGGCGCGGTGCCGCCATCGACTGCAGAACCGGACGGGGCCTGCCGACACCGCGGCCGGCACGGCCGCCGGCGCCTCAATAGCGGAACGAGCGGCCACCGCAGGTCGGCCGGCGACGAGGTGCGACGGCAAACCGTGGTGGCACCCGTCCGGCTCATCCCAACTCGAACGCTTCGCCGTCCGGGCTGGCGACGACGACCGTGTAGCCATCCGGGTCTTTGATCCAGATCTCGCGGTGCGCCGGGCCGTTGCCTTCGCCCTTGGGCGGGTTGCGCTCGGGCGGGCGGACGATGGTCGCGCCGAGCTGGCCGGCGCGGGCGACCACCCCGTCGAAGTCGGTGGTCTCGCCGAACCACAGCAGTACCCCGTTGCCCACCTCGCGGTCCGGGTCGCCGATGCGCCCGTGGTGGTGCTCGGTGCCCCAGTGGTGCAGTTGCAACACGAGAGTGCCGCCGGCGAGCAGCCGCTCGTAGTGCGGGCCGCCGTGGTCGCTCCGTAGCCCGAGCAGGGTCTGGTACCAACGGCTGGACGCTTCGACGTCCCGCACCGCGATGAGCGTCTGGGCCTGCGGCGGCCGGACGGGCAGGACGAGGCCGATGTGGTTGCCGGCCGGGTCGTCGATCTCGGCCAGCCACCGCTCCCCGCCGTCGAGCTGCGGCGGCCCGTGCACGCGGCCGCCGTGCGACTGGACCCGCTGGAGCGTGCGGGCCATGTCGTCGGCGCAGAGCCACAGCAGCGGCCCGCTGCCGGCGGCCGGCGGCCGTTCGGTGGTCCACTGGCCGATGAGCCCCGGCGCCTCGAAGCCCGGCTGGCCGGGCTCGACCGACCAGCCGAACACCGCCTGGTAGAACGCCGCGGACGCGGACACGTCGAGCGCGGGCAGTTGCAGGTAGCTGAGTTGGCCGGGCAGCGGGTGCTGGCCGGGCTGGTAGGGGTCGCTGCTCATCGTCGGGTGCCTCCGTCGGCGGGTGATCGGGATGGGGGTGGCGGGCTGTCGGCGGTGAGCAGCCGGAGCACCGAGGTGGCGAACCACCGCGCGTACCGCCGAGGGGTCCAGCCGGGTCGCCGGATGAGCCGGTCGAAGACCGCCGGATCCATCAGGACCCAGACCGTGTCCACCGCCTCGCCGCGGCTGCTGTCCGGCCGGAGCGGCGCATGCCGCACCAGCCCGTCGACGATCCAGGCCGCCATGACAGCCCGTTGGGCGAGCATCTGCGCGGCCAGTTCGGCCAGCCCCTGATCCCGCGCGGCGCCGTCGAAGACCGCCAGCACCAGGCCGGCCGACCGCGCCTGCGCCACGGCGAGCACGTCGCTGACGGTCACGAGGAACTCCGGCGCGCTCCCCGCCTGCCGGGCCGCCGCCGCCCACGGCCGCTCCAGCATCGGCACCGGCTCGTCGTCGCCGGCGATCGCCACGTCGATCGCCGCCTTGAGCAGCCGCGCCTTCGTTCCGAACAGCGCCTCGACGGTCGGCACCGACACCTCCGCCCTCGCCGCCACCGCCGCGACGGTCGCCCCGCTCCAGCCGCACGTCACGAACACGGCGGTCGCGGCCTGCAGGACCCGGCCGCGGGTCAGCCGGGCCGCGGCCGCACGCTGGTTCGACCGGTAGGCCCGACGGGCTGGCCGGCCCTCGTCGACCACGCGGCGAGTATTCGGTATGGGCAGTCCATAGTCAATGGCGGCGTCAGGTTGGGACCGGGACCCGCTCGACGTCCGGGCCGGCGTCCAGCAGCTCCGCGGGGACGCTCTCGACCTCTACCCGCGTGTCGTGGAACGTCGGACCGCCGCCCAGGTCGGTGTCGTGCACGGCGGTCACCGCGTTGACCGTGCTGCGGCCCGGGCTCAGCCGCGCCCAGTACGCCTTGTACGTGAACGCCACGCCCGGCCGGGTCGCGTCGTCGACGGCGACCGCCGCCAGGAACGAACCGCGGTCGTTGCGCACCCGCACCGCGCTGCCGTCGACCAGCCCGCGGGCGACCGCGTCGTCCGGATGCAGGTGCACCCGCGGCGGGCCCATCTTGCCGAGGTGCCAGGGCAGCGAGGCGAACGTCGAGTTCATGAAGAACCGGCCCGCCGGGGACACGAGCACGAGCGGGAAGCGCTCCGCGAGCCGCGGGTCGGCCGCCTCGACCGGCGGCGTGTAGCCGACCAGCGGGTCGACGCCGAGCTGCTCGAGCTGCGGGTCGAGCAGCCGCGCCCGCCCGGTCGGCGTGCGGAAGCCGCCGGCGGCAAACGGTGCCGAGCCGGCGGCAACGCCCGTCGTCCGCGCGTACGTGCGGCTCCGCAGCTCCTCGAAGCTGACCGGTACGCCGCGCAGCAACTGCCGCGCCAGGTCCTCGTCGGTGTCGCGCAGGCGCGGGTGGTCGAGCCCCAGCGCGGCCGCGATCCGGCGGAAGATCTCGGTGTTCGGCAGCGCCTCCCCCGGCGCCGGCACGACCGGCAGGTTGAGCGTCGTGTAGTGGTGGCCGTAGGACGAGTGCAGGTCCAGATGCTCGGGCTGCATCGTGGCCGGCAGCACGACGTCGGCGTAGTCGCAGGTGTCCGTCCAGCGCTGCTCCAGCACGGTGGTGAACAGGTCGTCCCGCAGCAGGCCGGCCCGCGCCCGGTTCTGGTCCGGCACGGTGGCCGCCGGGTTGGAGTTGAAGACCACCAGCGACGTGACGGCCGGGTCCGCCTCACCGGTGAGCACCGCCGCGAGCCGGCTCATGTTGATCGACCGGGCCGGCGGCGCCGGCATGTCGGCCGGGCGCACCACGGCGTCGGCGTCGATCCGGTGATGCCCGGACGTCATGCACAGGGCTCCCCCGCCGGGATACCGGAAGTCGCCGGTGACCAGCGGCAGCGCGCAGATCGCGCGGATGGCCTGGCCGGCGCCGTGATGGCGCTGCAGGCCCAGCCCCACCCGGACCGCGGTCGGGCGGGTGGTCGCCACCCGGTCCCCCAGCCGGCGCACGACGCCGGCGTCCAGCCCGCACTCGGCCGCGGCCCGCTCCACCGGCCACTCGGCGAGCCGGGCGGCCAGCTCCGGCCAGCCGTCGGTGTGCGCGTCGAGCCAGGCCCGGTCGGCCCCGCCGGCATCCAGCACGTGCCGCATCAGCCCCAGCGCCAGCGCGGCGTCGGTACCCGGCAGCGGCGCGATGTGCTCGTCGCAGCGCGCCGCCGTGTCGGTGCGCAGCGGGTCGATCGCCACGACGTGCGCCCCGCGCGCCTGGGCCTCGTACACGAACGGCCACTGGTGCAGGTTCGCCGAGACCAGGTTGGCGCCCCAGAGCAGGATCAGCCGGGCCTCGACGATCGACTCCGGCTCGAAGCCGACCGGAGCCCCGAACAGCGAGCGCAGCGCCGCCTTGGCGGCCGCCGTGCAGATCGTGGTGAGCAGCCGCGACGCGCCCAGATGCGCGAACAGCCGGGGCCCCATCGTCCAGCCCTGCACGTGCCCGATCGTGCCGGCGAAGTAGTACGGCAGGATCGCCTCGGGGCCGTCGCGGTCGATCGTCGCCTGCAACCCGGCCGCGACCCGCGTGATCGCCTCCTCCCACGTGGCCCGCCGGAACGACGCCGGCCCGACGCCCTTCGGACCCACCCGCAGCAGCGGGAAGGTCAGCCGGTCCGGGCCGTTGACCGCGTCGAGGTAGCGGTTGACCTTGCCGCACAGCGCGCCGCGGGTGAACGGGTGGTCGCGGTCGCCGCTGATCGCGACCGCCCGCCCGGCGGAGACCGTCAGCTGCCAGGTGCACGTGTCCGGGCAGTCCAGCGGACACGCGCCGAGGTGGGTAGTGCGAGGCATGGCACCGACGCTAGCGCCCCCCGGCCCCCGGCGCCGCCGGTCGTGGCGGGGCCGTGCACCGCCTTTCCTAGCCTGGGTCGGGTGCGAGGCCGGTGCTGGAGGCTCGGGGGACCAGGACGGGCGGCAGGGAGAGCGGCGGGACGGTGCGGGTGGGGTCTTCGATCAGGGAGACGGCGACCTCGCCGGCGATGCGGCCCAGTTCGTAGCCGGGCAGGCGGATGGTGCTCAGCGGTGGGGCGGTGTAGGCGGTGAGCGGGGAGTCGTTGTAGCCGATCAGGCGGACGTCCTCGGGGCAGCGCAGGCCGCGGCGGCGCAGCGCGGCGAGGGCGCCGATGGCCATCTGGTCGTTGTGCGCGAAGACGCCGTCCGGCGGCTCGTCGCCGGCCGCGGCCAGCAGGAGTTCCATCAGCCGCTCGCCTTCCGGGATGTCGGGCCGGGCGGCGTGGTCACCGACCGGCAGCACCCGCGTGCCGTGCCGCTCGGCGGCGGCGCCGAAGCCGGCGCCACGGTCCACAAAGGACGAGATGGCGACCGGGCCGGGTAGCTGGGCCAGCGACCGGCAGCCCAGCGAGATCAGGTGCTCGGCGGCGAGCCGGCCGCCGAGGGTGTCGTCGTGGGTGACCGCGGGCAGCCCGCTGCCGGCCAGGTGGCGGACGGCCAGCACGGTCGGGATGGTGCGGCCGACCCGGCGCAGCACCGCCTCGTCGCCGGCCCGGGCCGCGGTGGTGATGATCGCGTCCACCTTGCGGCTGCGCAGGTGGTCCAGCGCGCGGCCGAGCCGGGCCGGCTCGTCCTGGGTCTCCGCGATCAGCGCCATGAAGCCGCGGCTCTCCAGGTTGTTCTCGATGCCGCGGATGACGGGCGCGACGAACGGGTTGCCGAGATCGACGACGACCACGCCGAACGTGTTCGTGCGGCCCCGGCGCAGCCCGCTGGCGAGCGCGTTGGGCCGGTAGCCGAGCGAGTCGGCGACGGTCTGCACGAGCTCGCGGGTGCCCGGGTGCACCAGCGACGCGCGGGCCGGGTCGAGCGCACGGGACACCGTGGACGGGTGCACCCCGGTCTTCTCCGCGATGTAGCGGAGGGTGACCTTGCTCATCCAACGCCCCTCAGTCGGCTCGCCGAGCCGGTCGGACCCCGACGCACTGCCGTCCCATCCTTCCTGGCCCGGCAAGCAGGTGTCGCAGACCCCGGATGACCTCGGGTTTTCCTTGACACCCCGCTGGCGCGAAGCCTACGGTGCAACGCAATGCAATGCATTGCATGATGCTGCAGAGTCCGGCGAGCAGGCGACGCGGCCAGCGCCGTCCCGCCGATGACCAGCCCGGATCCGGGTGAGAGGCGGCTGACGATGATCCGTGTATCCGCGGCCCAGACCACTGCGGGAACCCGGGCCGGGCGGCGGCCCCGGGCTGCCGCGCTGATCGCGGCGGCCGGCCTGCTGCTGGCTGCCTGCGGCGGCTCGAACGATGCTGGCAACGCCGGCTCGGGTTCCGGCGGCGGCACGAACGGCTCGTTCACGATGGGTTACTCGGCACCGTTCCTCACCGCACAGTTCGAGGTGGTGCTACAGAAGACCACGGTCTCGGTGGCGCAGGCCGCCGGCCTCAAGGTGCTCTCCCCGACCAACGCCGACAGCGACTCCGGCAAGCAGAACACCGATGTCCGCAACCTGATCTCGGCCGGCGCCAAGGGCCTGATCGTGGTCGCCAACGACAGCAAGGCGGTCGTGCCGGCGCTGGCGTACGCCGACCAGCAGAAGGTCCCGGTCGTGTCGATCGATATCGGCCCGGACGGCGGCAAGGTGGCCGCGATCGTCCGCGCCGACAACATCGGGATGGGCGAGATCGCCTGCAAGGACATGGCCAGGGCCATCGGCGAGAAGGGCAAGGTGCTCTCCCTGCAGGGCGCGTTCACCTCGATCAACGGGCGCGAGCGCAGCGAGGGCTTCGCCACCTGCATGAAGCAGTACCCGAACATCCAAGCTGATCGAGCGTCCCACCGACTGGGACGCGGCCAAGCAGGTCGCCGCGTTCCAGACCGTGCTGGCCGCGAACCCGGACCTCAAGGGCGTCTTCCAGCAGGCCGACTACGCGCTCTCGGCCACGCTGAACGTACTCACCCAGGCCAAGCGCACCGCCAAGGTCGGCGAGCCGGACCACATCTACCTGGTGAGCATCGACGCCACGCCGCAGGGCCTGGACCTGGTGCGGCAGGGTGTGCTCGACGCCGAGATCAGCCAGCCGCTGGACCAGTACGCCAAGTACGGCATCCAGTACCTGCAGGCCGCGATGGCCGGCAAGGAACTGCCGCTCGGCCCGACCGACCACAACAGCAAGGTCGTCGACTTCAACGGCAACCGGATGGACCTGCTGCCCGCCGTCCTGGTCACGAAGTCCAATGTGGACGACAAGTCCCTGTGGGGCAACCAGGCCCAGCAGTGAGCGGAGCGGAGCGCAGCGGATCGGAGGCACGTTGACCGGCGGCGGGGCTGTCCCGCTGGCTGAAGCGGTCCGGGTGACCAAGCGGCACGGCGCCACGGTGGCGCTGCGGGACGTCTCGCTGGCCATCTCCCCGGGCGCCTCGCACGCGCTGGTCGGCCGCAACGGCGCCGGCAAGTCCACCCTGGTCCGCGTCCTCACCGGACTGTCCAAACCGGACGCCGGCGAGGTTCGGTTCGGTGGCGAGCCGGCACCGGACGCGGCGCAGCGCGGGCGGTGGCGCGGTCTGGTCGCGTGCGTCTACCAGCAGCCCACGGTGATCGGCGAGCTGACCGTCGGGGAGAACCTGTTCCTGAACGCGCAGCCGGGGCGGGGACAAGGTCTGGTCAGCTGGCCGGCACTACGCCGGGAGGCGCGGCGGCTGCTGGCCGAATGGGAACTCGATGTGGACGTGCAGGTGCCGGCCGCACGGCTGGGCGTCGGGCAGCGGCAGCTGGTGGAGATCGCCCGGGCCCTGCACCAGGGCAGCCGGCTGATCATCCTGGACGAGCCGACCGCCCGGCTGGAGGGCCGGGAGATCGTGCAGCTGTTCGGGCACATGCGCCGGCTGCAGGCGGCCGGCGTGACGTTCCTCTACATCTCGCACCACCTGGCGGAGATCTACGAGGTGTGCGAGGAGGTCACCGTGCTGCGCGACGGCGCGGTCGTCACCACCGCGGCCGTCGCGGGTCTGGGCCGGGACGCGCTCGTGCACGCGATGGTCGGCGACACCGGCCTCGACCCGGCCGCCGGAACCCGAGTGGCCACCGGCCCGGACCGCGGACCCCGAGCGGCTGCCGCCCCGGACGGCCCCAGCCGCGGCCCGGCAGGCCAGCCGGCCGGGGCCGGCGGACCAGCCGGGGCCGGCGGACCAGCCGGGGCCGGCGGACCAGCCGGGGCCGGCGGACCAGCCGGGGCCGGCGGACCAGCCGGGGCCGGCGGACCAGCCGGGGCCGGCGGACCAGCCGGGGCCGGCGGACCAGCCGGGGCTGACCGTCGCGGGGCGGCGCTGTGGGTGCGGAACCTGACGGTGCCGGGGTGGTGCGCCGGGGTCAGCTTCGAGGTCGCGCCGGGCGAGCGGGTCGGGCTGGCCGGGCTGGCCGGATCCGGCAAGGCGCAGGTGGCCGACGCGATCGCCGGCATGCTCCGGCCCAGCCGGGGCGAGGTGCTGGTGGACGCCGCGCGGCTGCCGGCGGGGCGGGTGGACCGGGCGATCGGGCGCGGCGTCGGCTACGTCCCGGCGGACCGGCACGCCCGCGGGTTCGCGCCGAACCTCTCGGTGGCGGAGAACCTGACCACGACCGTGCTGCGGCGGCTGGGCCGGTGGGGGACGGTGTCGGCGCGGCGGCGGCAGTCGCTGGCGGCCCGGCTGATCGGGCAGCTGAATATCGTGGCCAGCTCGCCGCGGCAGCCGACCGGCGAGCTGTCCGGCGGCAACCAGCAGAAGACCGTGATGGGGCGGGCGCTGGCCGCCGAGCCGCGGCTGCTGGTGCTGATGAGCCCGACGGCGGGCGTCGACATCGCCGCCAAGAACGCGCTGTACGCGCAGATCCGGGCCTCGGCGGCAACCGTCCTGCTGGTCTCCGACGAGCTGGACGAGCTGACCCTCTGCGACCGGGTGCTGGTGCTGTTCGACGGCCGGCTGGTCGCCGACCTCGGGCCGGACCGCAGCCACGACCAGGTGGTGCAAGCGATGGAGGGACTGCGCCGATGACCGAGCAGCGGAGCGAGTACCGCGGCGACCACGGGGCGGCGACGGCCCACCGCCCGGTCGAACCGGACTCCACAGTGGACGCCGGTGGCGCGGCGGGTGAGCATCGGGCGGGGTGGCCGGCGGGCGGCGGGCGGCTGCGGGTGCTGCGGCTGGACCAGTTCGCGCTGCTGCCCGCGGTCGTGCTGGCGATCGTGATCGGCGCGTTCGTCAACGACGCGTTCCTCACCGAGACCAACATCGTGAACATCCTGCGGCAGTCGTCCGAGCTGTCGATCCTGGTGCTGGCCGAGGCGATCATCCTGATCGCCGGCAAGTTCGACCTCTCGCTGGAGTCGATCGTCGGGCTGGCGCCGGCGTTCGCGGCCTGGCTGGTGATCTCGGCGGAGACCGGCGGCTCCGGCCACGACGTGAACCAGTACCTGGGGCTCGCGGTGCTGCTGCTGCTCGGCGCGGCGATCGGGGCGGTCAACGGGGCACTGGTCGTCTACGTGCGGCTGAACGCGTTCATGACCACGCTGGCCATGCTGATCCTGCTGCGGGGCATCGCGATCGGCTTCACCAGCGGCAAGACGCTGTACGACCTGCCCGGCTCGTTCACCTACCTGGGCACGGCCGAGTGGGTCGGCGTCCCGGTGTCGGTCTGGCTGGCCGGCTTCCTCTACCTGGTGGCCGGACTGTTCCTGCGCTCGCACCGGTGGGGCCGGGCGATCTACGCGGTCGGCGGCAACGCCGAGGCGGCCCGCGCCGCCGGCATCCGGGTCGACCGGGTGGTCTGGGTGGTCTACATCGTCGGCGGGCTGCTGGCCGCGCTGGCCGGGCTGATGCTCACCGGGCGGCTGGCCTCGGTGGTTTCGAACCAGGGCCAGAACATGATCTTCACGGTGTTCGCCGCGGCGGTGATCGGCCGGATTAGCCTGAACGGCGGCAAGGGCAGCATGGTCGGCGCGCTCAGCGGCGTACTGCTGCTCGGGATCATCGCGAACATCCTGACGCTGTCGAACATCGAGCCGTTCTGGATCTCGGCCGCGTTCGGCGGGATCATCCTGATCGCGCTGATCATCGCCCGGTTCACCGCCGGCGACGTGGACGGGAGCTGAGGCGGTGCCGACGATGCGGGCCGCGGTGTTCCATGGCAAGCGGGACGTCCGGCTGGCCGAGCGGCCGGTGCCGGCGCCCGGGCCGGGTGAGCTGCTGGTGCGGGTCGCGACCGCCGGCATCTGCGGCACCGATGTGGCCGAGTACGCCCGCGGCCCGATGATGTTCCCGATCGACCGGCCCGACCCGGCTACCGGCCACAGTGGACCGATGGTGCCCGGGCACGAGTTCTCCGGGTACATCGCGGGTG
Source organism: uncultured Actinomycetota bacterium (assembly GCA_963714145.1). Classification (GTDB taxonomy): domain Bacteria; phylum Actinomycetota; class Actinomycetes; order Mycobacteriales; family CADCTP01; genus JBBWZH01. The sequence continues at coordinate 4,988,115 of OY970235.1, forward strand.
TCGGCCCGGGCGTGGCCGGGTTCGCCGAGGGCGAGCTGGTCGCGTCCGGCGCCGGTGTCTGGTGTGGACGGTGCGGGCCCTGCGGGCGCGGCCGGACCAACCTCTGCGAGCACTACTGGACCGTCGGCATCCACCGGGACGGTGCGCTGGCCGACTACGTCAGCGTGCCGGCGGCGGCCTGCCTGAATCTGGCCGGGCGGCGGATCTCGGCCGACCTGGCGGCGCTGGCGCAGCCGATGTCGATCGCGCTGCACGCGGTCCGCCGCGGCGACCCGGCGGCCGGCCAGGAGGTGGCGGTGCTCGGCACCGGCGGCATCGGCATGTTCGTCTGCTGCGCGCTGGCCCGGCTCGGCGCCGCGGTGACCGCGGTCGACCTGGACCCGGACCGGCTGCGGCTGGCCGCCCGGCTGGGGGTGGCCCGCACCATCACCGCTATCGCGGCGGCGCCGCTGCTGGACCAGCTGCGCGACCAGATCGCGCCGCCGCAGCTGGTGTTCGAGTGCACCGGCACCGCGGGCGCGCTGCGGGCCGCGCTCTCGTTGACCGGGCCAGGCGCGCGCATCGTCGTCGTCGGGCACCAGGCACAGCCGGTGGAGCTGGACTTCCGGCTGGTCTCGCTCGGCGAGCGCGAACTGACCGGCACCATGGCGCACGCGTTCCGGCGCGACTACGCCGACGCGGTCGACCTGGTCGCCGCCGACCCTCCGGTGTGGACGGACCTGGCCCCGGTCGTCCGGCCGCTCACCGACATCGTCGCGGACGGACTCCGGCCGCTGTCGGTCCGGGACGGGCAGCAGATCAAGTATCTCTTCGACCCGGCGCTGACCGCGCCCCGGCCGCTACGGACCGGCCCCTGACCCGCCCCGGCCCTCCCCGATCCGGCCGGCCGGGCCGGGGCCAGCTCCCGGTCGGAGCCCAGCTCAGCTCGGCACGATCCGGCCGCCAGCGGCCGGCGGTCGGCGCGGCTCAGCCCGCTTCGGGCTCGAGTTCGAGGCCGGCGTCGCGGGCGGCGAGCAGCAGCAGCGCGGCAAAGTCCTTGCCGGCGCCGAGGCCGGAGGCGACCAGCCGGGAGTAGATCACCTCGGTGGCCGAGACCAGCGGCAGCGGCACCTCGCCCTCGGCGGCCAGGCCCAGCGCCAGGCGTAGGTCCTTGCGCTGGCCCTCCGGGGTGAAGGCCGGCGTCAGGTCCAGGCCGACGAACGCGTCGGTCTTGTACCGGGTGAACGGCGAGCCGACCGCGCTGTCGTTGATGAACTCCATCAGCGCCGACCGGCGCACCCCGTTCCGCTCGGCCAGCACCAGCGCCTCGGCCAGCGCCTGCGCGTGGATGGCGAGAACGGCGTTGACGCACAGCTTGACCACCCGGGCCTGGTGCGCGTCGCCGACCACCAGCGTGCGCCGGCCGATCACGTCCAGCAGCGGCAGCACCCGGGCCACCGCGGCCGCCGGACCGGACGCGGCGAAGATCAGGTTTCCGGCCCGGACCACGCCCGGGTTCCCGCTCACCGGCGCGCACACGAAGTCCACATTGGACGAAGCCGCGGCGGCAGCGGCCCGGGACGACGCCGCGACCGAGACGGTGGAGCAGTCCAGCCAGACCGCCGGCGGGGTCGGGCCGGACAGCAGCCCGTCCGGCCGCTGCCACAGCGCGTCCAGCGCGGCGTCGTCCAACACCATGCTGATGGCGACCGGGGCGGCGCTGCCGGCCGGCGCCGCCAGCGCGCTGGCCCCGCGACCGACCACTCCGTCCAGCCGGGCCGGGGTGCGGTTCCAGGCCGCGACCCCGACCCCGCCGGCGAGCAGTCGCTCGACCATCGCCTCGCCCATCCGGCCGACGCCGAGGAAGGTGACCCCGGCGCCGTCCGGCGCGGCGGGTCGATCAGTCTGGCTCATGGATGTACCCGGCCTCCTCAAGGCTGGCGGCACCGCCATAGCACCACAGCAGCACGGCGCGATCGGTGTCCGAAGTGTTCCAGAACCCGTGCGCCTCACCGACCTTGGCCACCACGACGTCGCCGGGCACCATCCGGACATCGACATCGCCGACCCGGGCCAGCCCCTCGCCCTCGATCAGGTACTCGACCTCCTCCGCGTTCGGGTGCCGGTGGATGTCGTGCCGGCCGCCGGGTGGGAACGTGGTGATGCCGAAGACGGTCCGCTCCGAACCGCCGCTGGCCCGGGTGATGACCCACTGCACGGCCATGCCCATCCAGCCGTCCTCGGGCTTGTGCTCCTCCGACGGCTTGACGTCGGCCACCCGCACCTTCTGCGGGTGCTCATCAACGACTGGACGTTCCATGTATCGCCTCCACCGAGTTTGTCAGGCTTGAGACCGCAGACAGGCTTGCGACCGCGGATCCGGTCAGAACTGGTACTTGTCGATGTTGTCGGCGGTGAACGTGACCGGGTTGCCCACGCTCACGATTCCGTCCGCCACCTGCAGGGTGCCGAGCCGGCCGGCCGCCAGGGTGCCGCTGCCGGTCGGCAGCTTGCCCTTGATCTTGGCGTCGATCGCGTACACGTCGGCGTACGCGGTATCGGCCGGGCTCCACAGCACGCAGTTCTTGATCAGGCCGGACTTGACCGCCACCCGCACGTCGCTGGGGATGCACAGCCCCGCCACCGGCATCTTCTTCGGGTCGATGCCGAGCCGCTGCTGCGCCTTGACGGCCGCGGACATGCCGCCGCCGATCACCCAGACGCCGGTGGTGTCGGACTTGTGCGCGGCCAGGTAGCTGCTCGTGACGCTCAACACGGTGGCCGGGTCGTCGTTGCCGGGCACCACCTGGTCGATGACCATGTCCGGGTACTTCGTCGGGATGTACTCCTTCATCTTGGCCAGCCAGGTGTTCTGGTTGGCCGCCGTGGACGTCGAGGTGACCAGCAGGAAGTGGCCCTTGCCGCCGGTCTGCTCCGCCATCGTGTCCACAATGGTCTTCGCCAGCCCGTCGTCGCTGGCCTGGCTGATGAAGAACTGCCGGGCATCCGGCGCGACGTCGGCGTTGTACGAGGAGACCACGATGCCCGCGGCGGCGGCCCGTTTCAGCGCCGGCGCGACCGCGTTCGGATCGTTCGCCGATATCGTGATCGCTGCAGGCTTGGTCTGGATGGCGTTCTCGATGGTGGTGACCTGCCCGGCCGCGTCCGCGGTGGTCGGGCCGACGTAGTTGATGGTGTAGCCCAGCTCGCCGGCGGCTTCCTTCGCACCCTGCTCGGCGTTGGTGAAGAACGGGTCGCTGGTCTGCTTCGGGATCAGCACGATCACCTTGGAACCGTTGCCCGGCGTGCCCCCGGTGCCGGCCGAACTGCCGTTGTTCCTGGTCCCGGTCGAGCACGCCGCGAGGGTGACGGGGAGCAGTAGCGCAGCTGCCGCGATCGTGCCACGCCTCGTCTGTCTACAGTGGACACGTGTCATGTCGTTCCTCCTTCGCCGTTCCCGGGCAACCGGCCCGGGCACCCAGTGCCAAGCGGCAACTGTGGATCAGGCAACGGCCGGCACCCGCCGGACGAACAATTCGTTGATCGCAATCGCGGCGACCATGACAACGCCGATCGTCACGAACTGCAGGCTGGTGTCGATGCCCGCCAACGCCAGCCCGTTCGGGATGACGCCGATGACGAGAACGGCCAGGGTCGTACGCAGCACCGAGATCTCGCCGCCGCGGATGGTGGCCCCACCGACCACGACCGCGGCGATCGCGAGCAGTTCCAGCCCGGCCCCGGAGTCGCCGCGGACGCTGAACACCCGGGACGAGTAGATGAGGCTGGCGATCCCGGCCAGCAGCCCGCTGGTGCCGTAGACGGCGAGCCGGACGCCGCCGGCCCGCACCCCGGCATACCGGGCGGCGACCTCGTTGATGCCGACCGCCAGCAGCCGCCGGCCGGCCGGTGTCATCCGGACCACCAGGTACACCACGACGGCGAGGATCAACCAGAACACGCACTGCGCCGGGACCGCCCCGATGTACGTCTGTCCAAAGTACTCAAATGACCTCGGGAAGCCGGAGAACCCGTAGCCCTTGGAGATCCCCAGCGCCAGGCCCTGGTAGACGGCGTACGTGCCGAGTGTGACCAGCAGCGGGTGCAGCCGGAGCAGCACCACTAGCAGGCCGTTCACCAGCCCGCAGGCCAGCCCGGTGAGCAGGCAGACGGCCACCGCGACAGACAGTGGCAGGCCGTGCCCGACGGTGTAGCCGATCATGATCGAGGACAGTGCCAGGATCGCGCCGACCGACAGGTCGATGCCGCCGGACGCGATCACGATCGCCATGCCGAGCGCGAGGATGCCGTTCTCGGTGCCCTGGGTGGCGATGTTGTAGACGTTCGACTCGGTCAGGAACGACGGCGACATCGCCGCGAACACGGCCAACTCGAGCCCCAGCAGGACGACCAGGCTGGCCGCCCGCAGCACCGGCTCGCGGCGCAGTACCACCGGCACCGTCAGCGCCATCTCAGCTCACCACCCGCGGCTGCCAGAGCCGGTCGCGCGCCACCGCCAGCAGGATGAAACCGCCGTAGACACAGGGGAACCAGACCCCCGGCACGCCCAGCACGACCACCCCGCTGGTGATCACGCCGACCAGCAGCGCGCCGATCAGCGGGGCCAGGTCGGTGCCCCGGCCGCCCTGGATGCTGGTGCCGCCGATCGCGCACGCGGCGATCACCTGCAGCACCAGGTTGGTGCCGACCACCGAGGTCTGGATGCCGCCGACCTCGCCCAGGTACAGCACCGCGGCGAGGCCGGCCAGCGTTCCGCAGAGCAGGAACGCCAGGATCAGCTCGGCCCTGATCCGGACCCCCATCGTCCGCGCGGCCTGCCGGTTGGCGCCGACCGCGATCAGATCCCGCCCGACGTTGGTGTTGCGCCGCCAGAGCGTCAGCAGCACGAAAGCGACGAGCACCACCAGCGCCGGGGTGGGGAAGCCGTGCACCCTGCCGGCGCCGAGCACGCTGGCGCCCTCCGGCACCGAGACCACGTTCTTGCTGTGCGACCAGAGCAGCGCCAGCCCCTGGTACGCGTACAGGGTGCCCAGGGTGGCGACGATCGACGGCACCCGGGTGTACGCCACCACCAGCCCGTTGATCAGCCCGCCGAGGAGACCCACGCCGACCCCGACGGCCAGGGTGAGCCAGATGTTGTCGGTGTCGACGGCGATCGGGCCGGCGACGAAGCCGGCCAGCGCCAGCGTGGAGCCGACCGAGACGTCGATCTCGCCGGCCAGGATGACCAGGTTCTCCCCCAGCGCCATGCAGGCGACGATGGCCACCGAGATCAGGATGCTGCGGAAGTTGTCGATCGTCGCGAAGCCGCGGGCGAACAGTCCGAACGCGACGGTCGCGGCCAGCAGGGCGGCCAGCGCGGCGGCGTCCGGCTGCGACACCAGTACCAGCAGCCGCGGCCGGGCCGACCGCCGCCCGGTGGACTCCCCGGCCGGCGGGGAGCCGGGGCGCCCGGCCGGCCCCACCGGCGGCCCGGCCGGCGCGACCGCCGCCCGGGCCGCCGGCCACAGACCGGGTCGAGTGCGCTCGGTCATGGCGCACTCCCCGGCTGGCTCGCACCCCGACCGGCGCCGTCGGGTGGCCCGGCAGCAGCGGCGGCGCTGCCCGGATGGCTCGCGCCGAGGGCGGCCGAGCCGATATTCAGCTCGGTCAACTCGTCCCCGCTGAACTCGGCGACCAGTTGCCCGGCCCGCATCACCACGACCCGGTCGGACAGCTGCAACAACTCCTGCAGGTCCGACGAGATCAGCAGTACCGCGACGCCGGTGGCGGTGAGTTCGTCGACCAACCGGTAGATGTCGGCGCGGGTGCCGACGTCGATGCCGCGGGTCGGCTCGTCCAGGATCAGCACCTTAGGCCGCAGCGCGAGCCAGCGGCCGAGCAGCACCTTCTGCTGGGTACCGCCGGACAGCGTGCTGACCGGGTCCTCCGGCCGGCCCTTGATCCGCAACGGGCCCAGCGCCTCGGCCACGTACGCGTCTTCCCGGCGACGGGACAGCACGCCGAAGCTGCCGATCTTCGCGAGCGCCGGCAGCGACACGTTCTGGTGGCTGGACAGCGGCAGGAACAGCCCCTGCGACTGCCGCTCCTCCGGCACGTACCCGACGCCCAGCTCGATCGCCCGCCGGACGCTGCGGATGCGCACCTCGGTGCCGCCGACCCGGATGGTGCCACTGGTGAGCTTGTCGTGCCCGAACGCGACCCGGGCGAACTCGCTGCGCCCGGAGCCGATCAGCCCGGCCATCCCGACCACCTCGCCGGCCCGCACCTCGAGGTCCACCCCGGTGAAGCTGCCGGCGCGGGTCAGCCCGCTGGTGGCGAACGCGACCTCGTCCCGCACCCGGGAGGCGCGCCGGGCCAGCCGGGCCAGCGACCGGCCGAGCATCGCGGTGACCAGCGTGGTCTCGTCGAAGTCGGCCCGCGGCCCGGTGGCGACCAACCGGCCGTCCCGCATCACCGTCACCGTGTCGGCGATCCGCAGCACCTCGGGCAGCCGGTGCGAGACGTACAGCACCGCCACCCCGGATTCGCGCAGCGAAGCCACCACGTCCAGCAGCCGCTGCGCCTCCCACTCGTCCAGCGCGGCGGTCGGCTCGTCCATGATCAGCACGCGCGCGTCCAGCATCAGCGCCCGGGCGATCGCGACCAGCTGCCGGTTGCCGTGGCTGAGCTCGTGCACCCGGCGACCCGGCGACACCCGCAGCCCGACCCGGCCCAGCTGCCGCTGCGCGCGGGCGGCGAGCTGGCCCCGGGCCAGCAGGCCGGTCCGGCCGCGCGGCCGGCGGCGGCCCACGTACAGGTTCTCGGCCACGCTGAGCGAGTCGTAGAGCTGTAGTTCCTGCGGGATCAGCACGACGCCGAGCGCTTCGGCGTCCCGGGCCGAGCCGAAGCTGACCGGCTCGCCGGCGAACTCCACCTGGCCCGCGGTCGGTGCGACCACGCCGGCGGCCAGCAGCGCGGCGGTGCTCTTGCCGGCCCCGTTCTCACCGACCAGCGCGTGCACCGCGGCCGGGGCCAGGCCCAGGGTGAGGCTGTCCACGGCGACCGTCGCGCCGTACACCTTCCGCACCTGACGGAGCGTGAGCACGTCCGGGGCATCGTCACGCACTGCGCTAGCTGCTGTCACCGGGCTCACCCCCGACCGACGAACCTGCGCCGCGGCCACCGTCCGGGGCCGTGCGGCGACGCTAGGAGCGAGTCAAGATCGACGTCAAACGTTTGCTGTTCACCGTTACCAAGATGTTATGCCGCTCTCCCCTGGACGGCCGAACCCGTCGACGCAAAGCAGAGATCCCCTCTGTTTAAGGACTTTCGACGCAGGCCCTGGTTACAGCGAGAGGCTGGTGTACGCTCCGTCCTTGCCAAACGCTTGCTGGATCGGTCTCAATCGAGTGGCCAGCCGACGCGAGGGGGTGCCATGGGCGCGCGAGCTGGCCGGACGGACGGAGCGTCCCGCCGGGCCGCGCCGGACGGGGCCGCGCCGGCACCCGAACCGCCAGCCGGCGCGGCCGAGCATGCCGGCCCGGTGACGCTGCAGGATGTGGCGCGGGCGGCCGGCGTGCACTACTCGACGGTGTCCCGGGCGCTGGACCCGGCGCAGGCCTGGCGGGTCGGCGGCGCCACCCGCCAGCACGTCGAGACGGTGGCCCAGCAGATGGGCTACCGCCGGCACCTCGGCGCCAGCGGGCTGAAGCGGGGCCGCACCCACACCGTCGCGGTGATCGTCGCCGACCTGGGCAACCCGTTCATCGCGCCGGTACTGCGCGGCATCGCCAACCGGCTGGAGGAATCCGGCCTGATGCCGCTGATCACCGAGACCCAGGACGATCCGGCCCGGCTGGCCCGGGTGCTCAACCACGTGGTCGAGCGCCGGGTGGACGCGGTGATCGTGACCGCGGCCCGGCTCGGCAACGCGCCGATCCTGCTCGACATCGCGCACCGCCGGATCCCGCTGCTGCTGGCCGACCGCAACGTGCCGCAGACGGGCCTGCCGTCCTGCACGCACGACAACGACGCGGGCGGCACGCTCGCCGCCCGGCACCTGCTCGACCTCGGCCACCGGCACCTGGTGCAGCTGCCCGGCCCGCAGGACGTGAGCTCGTTCGTCGACCGGGGCGCGGCGTTCAGCCGGGCGGTGGCCGCGGCCGGCGCGGTCGAGCTCGAACTGGGCGACGCGGCCCGCATCCCGTCCCTGCGGGAGGGGCAGCGGCTGGCCCGGCTGCTGCTGGCCCGCGGCCCGAACCGGCCGACCGCCGTGTTCGCGCAGAACGACCTGATCGCGCTGGGCGCGCTGGAGGTGTTCGGGGACGCCGGGCTGCGCTGCCCGGCCGACATCTCGGTGGTCGGCTACGACGACCTGCCGCAGGTCGACCGGGTGACCCCGCCGCTGACCACGGTCCGGCTGCACGGCGACGAGTTGGGCCGGCTGGTCGGCGAGATGACGGTGGCCGCTATCGCCGCGCCGGACCGGCCGCCGTCCTCGCTGACGCTGCCGCCGCGGCTGATGGTCCGCGCCTCCGCCGCCGCACCACCCGGCTAGCCACCCCGCCGGCCAGCCCCGCCAACCGGCCGGCCACACCGCCCGGCCGGCCCGCCCGGCGGCCGGACCCGACCTCCCTGACCCGAGGGGGCACCATGACCGGACCGACCGCGCCGCGGTCGTACCACGAGCGGGACGCCGCCGGGAACGCCGCGCTGCTGGCCCGGCTGCGGGCCGCTGCCCCGGCCACGCCGGTGCTGCTGCGCGGCGCGACCGTGGTGACCGTCGACCCCGCGGTGCCCGACCTGCCGGCCGGCGACGTGCTGATCCGCGGCGACACGATCGAGGCAGTCGGCGTCGACCTGGCCGACCGGGCCGGGCCGGCCGCGATCGCGGTCGACCTGGCCGGCATGATCCTGCTGCCCGGCTTCGTGGACGGGCACCGGCACTGCTGGCAGAACCAGCTGCGGCACCTGCTCTGCGACGCCGGCATCGACGAGTACATCGCGATGACGCACGGCAGCACCGCGCTGCACTACCGGCCCGCGGACATGTTCGCCGGCGATCTCGTCACGTTGGCCGGAGCGCTCGACGCCGGCTTCACCACGGTCCTGGACTTCTCGCACAACTCGAGGTCCCGCGCGCACTCGGACGCGGTGTTCGCCGCGTACCGAGAGGCGGGCATCCGGGTCGTGCACACGTCCGCCCCGCCGAACGCGGGCCAGTGGGAGGAGCAGTTCCCGGCCGACCTGCCCCGGCTGCGCGAGGCCTACTGCCCCGACGGCGGGCTCACCACGCTGCGGATGGGCATCGACCTGCGCCGGGTGCTGCCACCGGCCGAGCTGGTCCGGATCGCCCGCGGGTACGGGCTGGGCATCACGTTCGACGGGGTGATGGGCCCGCCGTCCTCGGCCGAGGTGGCGGAGCTCGGCCGCCAGGGTGTGCTCGGGCCGGACGTCACGCTGGTGCACGCCACCGACATGTCCGACCCGGCCTGGCGGTACATCGCCGACGCCGGCACCCGGATCACGCTGGCCCCGACCTCGGACGAGCAGCTCGGCCTGGCTGACGGGGTGCCGCCGGTGCAGAAGGCGCTGGACTTCGGCATCCGGCCCAGCCTCAGCGTGGACGTCGAGATCTCGCTGTCCAACGACATGTTCACGCAGATGCGCTGCGTGCTGCTGACCCAGCGGATGCAGGCGACCCAGCGGCGCTACCGGCACGACCCGACCGCGCCCGAGTTCATCTGCACCGCCGACGTGCTGGAGTTCGCCACCGCCCGCGGCGCGGACGCGGTCGGGCTCGGCGCGGTGACCGGCACCCTCACGCCCGGCAAGCAGGCCGACATCGTCGCCATCCGCGCCGAGGACGTGAACAACCTGCCGCTGAACAACGCGGTCGCCACGATCGTGCAGGGCGCCGACACCCGCAACATCGACACCGTCATCGTCGGCGGCAGCATCCGCAAGTGGGCCGGCGAACTGGTCGGGCTCGACCTGGTGCGGCTGCGCACGCTGGCGTACGAGTCGCGCGACTACCTCGCCGCCCGGGCCGGGTTCGCCATCACGCCGACCCAGCCGGTGCCCCGGCTCCAGATCCAGGACCCCTACCTGCGCGACTACTTCGCCAGCCGCGGGCAGGCGTAGCGGTTCAACCGGCCCAGGGCCCGCCCGATCGGGCGGTGCGCCGCCGATCGGGCTCAGCCCGGGCGGCCGCTGGCACGCCGGCGGCCGGTGAAGCTGAAGGCGACCGCCCGGGCCAGGCCGGCGGCGTCGACCAGGTCGGGCCGTGGCGGTACGGCACCCGGCCGGGATGGTCCGGCAGGATCCGTCGCCGTGCCAGATTCGCCGATCCGGACATCTAAGGCTGGACGGGCACTCACTGGCATCTTTATGCTGCCGCCAGCCTTCAGCAAGCGCTTTCAGCACAGGAAGGCCCGACAGAGAGGCACCACGATGCGCGTCTCGCTACGCCGGGCCGGCGCGGCCCTGCTCGGCGCCACCGCCCTCGCGGCCGTCACCGCCACCCCGGCCCGGGCCGACGGTGTGCCGGACTGCATATCCGCGCTGCGGCACATGAACTGCTTCTTCGAGGCGCCGGGGCAGACACTGCGCTGGACGATCGACGGCACGCCCGCGCCGCGGTTCAACGACTTCGAGGCGATCGGCTTCGACTGCACCCCGGGCCGCGGCTACACGATCGCCGTCACGGTCGGCGGCTCGACCACGTACACCAACTGGCAGGTGCTCTGCTTCAGCAAGCTCCCGCCGGACTAGCCGGCGGGCCGGCCTACCGGAACGCTGCCCGGCTACGGTGGCCGGGCAGCACCGTACCGGGGCCGGTGTCGAGCACCTTCTCCGGCCGGGTCGCGTAGACGTCGCGGAAGTCGGTGGTGACCTTCAGGTCGCCCGTGCCAGAACAGCGTGCGCCGCTCGGGCCAGCCCTGGTCGGCCCGCACCATCCGGCCGATCCACCAGCCGACCAGCTGCTCCCGCTGCGCGGACGGCGCCGGTGTACGCCCGGCGGTCCGACCCGGCCCGCGGTCGCGCCGGTAGCGCGCCGATCGACCGCACGGGCGTGGCCGCCGCGCCCCGGTCCGCGCCGGCCGGTGCCAGCGGCCGGTCCAGCGTGCCGGCCAACCCGAGGCGGGCGGCCGCGTCGATCTCGTCCGGGCCGGCCCCGAAGCCGGCCCGGTCGAACAGCCGGATCACCGCCGCCCGCTCGTCGAGCGTCACCATGCCCGCACCGTGCCCGGTCCGGGCCGCGGCGCAGCTGAGCGGAATGTCAACTGCGGCCCGTCGGGGCTGGATCCGGACTGTGGGGCACTTATCCCAGCGTTTACCCAGTTCAGACACGTAGCTAGGAAAGTTAGGTTAGCCTTGCCTAAGGAGGTGGTAGGGATGGCGGATCGAGTACTCCGGGCCCACCGGGCCGGCCCGGCGACCGCGCCGGCGCAGGTGGAGCGGGTGACGGCGCTGAGCGGCAGCGCCGAGATCGGACGGGCCGAGATCGGGCAGTGGGCCGAGCTGGGCGAGGCGGCCTACCGGCTGCGCATCGCTCAGGCCGTGCTCGACCAGCTGACGGTGCCCGGGGCCGACCCGGCGGTGACCGCGCTCGCCTACGAGGAGCTGCACCTGGCCGAGCAGCGGTACCTGGGCCTGTCCGGCCGCTCCGCCGGCTGACCCGCCAAACCGTCCACAGTGGACGGAACACGTTCGACAGTTAGTCGAATGCCGGTTCGATGGATACGTTGAGCCGGTCGTCCCCGGAGCCGCGTACCAGCGGGGGTTTTCGGACGTTCGCGGGTCGGTGGGTGATACCTGCTGACAGCGAGGAGTTCCGAGATGCGCGGACTTGGCACCACTCTGCTCGCACGGCGTGCTCGCCGGCGCGCCCGTTATGCTGGCCGCGGGGGCCGAGCCCCCGCGATCCCCACGGTGCGGCTGGTGCCGGTACGCATGGCGGGGCGTCCTTTCCGGTGGATGTCGCTGGCGATTCTGGTGGGGCTGCTGGTCGGCTGGGGTGCTGTCCCCGCCGGAGCGGCGCCGGGCCGGGCCGCGGCAGCGGCAGCGGCAGCGGCGCCCCGGCAGACACACACCGTCACGTACGACCGGTACTCGTTCATGCTGGACGGGCAGCGGGTCTGGATCTGGTCGGCCGAGTTCCACTACTACCGATTGCCCAGCCCGGATCTCTGGCGTGATCAGCTGGAGAAGCTGAAGGCGACCGGCTTCAACGCGGTCTCGCTGTACATCAGCTGGGCCTACCACTCCCCCGCGCCCGGGGTCTACGACTTCACCGGGGTCCGGGACCTGGACCGGCTGCTCGACATCGCCGCCGACGTCGGCCTGTACGTGCTGGCCCGGCCGGGGCCGTACCTGAACGCCGAGCTGGACTCCGGCGGCTACCCGGCCTGGCTGTCCACAGTGGCCGGCCGGGCCCGCAGCAGCGCGGACAGCTACCAGGCGGCCTGGGAGCAATGGTTCGCGGCGGTGAACCCGATCATCGCCCGGCACCAGTTCACCGACGGGCGCGGCACGGTGATCCTCTACCAGATCGAGAACGAGTACGACGGCAGCGACGCGGTGTACATGGAGGAGCTGAAGACCGCCGCCCGCGCCGGCGGCATCACGGTCCCGCTCTTCCACAACGACAAGGGCCGCAACCTGCGCTGGTCGGCCGGCGCCGGCGCGCCGGAGATCTACGCCACCGACACCTACCCGGCCGGCTTCGACTGCACCCGCGGCTCGGCGCCCGGGGTGACCGACTACCGCTTCCTGCGCGATGGCAGCACGTTCACGCCGCCCCGGCCGGGGGTGGGCGACCGGCCGTTCTTCTTCGCCGAGTTCCAGGGCGGCGCGTTCGACCCGTGGGGCGGCCCGGGCTACGACCGCTGCCGGCAGCTGACCGGCCCGGCGTTCGAGCGGCTGTTCTACGCCAACAACATCGAGAACCAGTTCACCGCGCAGAACTTCTACATGACCTACGGCGGCACCAGTTGGGGTTGGCAGGCCGACCCGAACGTGGTCTACACCTCCTACGACTACGGCGCCGCGTTCTCCGAGAGCCGGCAGCTGACCGAGAAGGTGCCGGTGCTCAAGCAGCTCGGCTACCTGGTGCAGACCGTCACCGACCTGCGCAAGGCCGACGACGTGGGCCAGCAGGACGGGCCCAATCCGGCGATCCGGGTCTGGGTGAAGCAGAACCCCGATACGCAGGCCCGGTTCTACTTCGTCCGGCACGCCGGCGCCGGCACCGCGACCACCGACGACTCGACCCAGTTCACTGTGGACGGTGCGGACGGCAGCTACCTCGTGCCGCAGCAGCCGGGCACCGCGGTGCACATCAACGGGCGGGACTTCAAGATCCTGGCCGCCGGCTACGACCTGGAGCGGCAGCGGCTGGTCTACTCCACCTCGGAGATCTACACGCACACCCGGGCCGGCGGCACCGACGTGGCGCTGCTGCACGGCCGGGCCGGTGAGGACGGCGAGACCGTGCTGCGGTACGCCAGCCAACCCCGGGTGGACGTGCTGGCCGGCACCGTGGCGGCAACGTGGGACGGGGCGCGCGGTGACCTGCGCCTGAACTACCGGCATGACGGGCTGGCCAGGGTCCGGATCAGCGGCGGCGGGCGGGCACCGCTGATGCTGCTGCTGGCCGACGACGCGACCGCGTCCACGTTCTGGCGGGTCGACACGGATCGCGGGCCGCTGCTGGTCCGGGGTGCCTACCTGGTCCGGACGGCGCGCTGGGTCGGACCGCTGCTGACCCTGACCGGCGACGCGACCCAGGCCGGCGAACTCGAGGTGTTCGACCCGCGGGCGCTGCTCAGCTGGAACGGCCGGCTGCAACTGGCCCGCCGCACCCCGTCCGGCTCGGAGCTGACGACGGTGGCCGGTCCGCGACCGGTGACCCTGCCGGCGCTGACCGGCTGGAAGTACTCGGCCGAGGCGCCGGAAGCCCAGCCGGGCTTCGACGACGCCGGCTGGACGGTGGCCGACCACCCGACCACGACCAACCCGACCAGGCCGGCCACCCTGCCGGTCCTCTACACCGATGACTACGGCTACCACTACGGCGACGTCTGGTACCGCGGCCACCTCGCCGCGACCGGCCCTGGCGGCGGTACGGCGACCGGGATCACCCTGACCGCGGGTACCGGGCGGGCCGGCGCCTGGCAGGTCTGGCTGAACGGCACCCCGCTCGGCACCGTCCGGACCGGCACCGCCAGCGGCAACCAGAACTCCAGCCAGACGTTCACCTTCCCGGCCGGGCTGCTCCGCCCGGACGCCGATAACGTGCTCTCGGTGCTGGTCCGGAACATGGGCCACAACGAGGACGGCGGCAGCAACGACGCGCAGAAGGCACCGCGCGGGCTGCTCGCGGCGACCCTGCTCGGGTCGGACGCCGCCGTCTCCTGGCGGATCCAGGGCACCCGCGGCGGCGAGGCGCTGGCCGACCCGGTGCGCGGGCCGCAGAACAGCGGCGGCCTGTTCGGCGAGCGCGCCGGCTGGTCACTGCCCGGCTTCCCGGACCGCGCCTGGCCGGCGGTCACGCTGCCGCACCCGGAGACCGCACCCGGCATCGCCTGGTACCGCACCAGCGTCCGGCTGACACTGCCGGCCGGCCAGGACATCCCGGTCGGGCTGCGGTTCACCGACGATCCGACCCGGCACTACCGGGTGCTGATCTTCGTCAACGGCTGGAACCTCGGCCAGTACATCAACGACGTCGGGCCGCAGCACACGTTCGTGCTGCCGCAGGGCATCCTGCGACAGCAGGGTACGAACACGATCGCGCTCGCGGTCTGGTCGGACGACGCCAGCACCGGCGGCCTCGGCCAGGTCACCCTGGAAGCACTGGGCAACACCGCCACCAGCACCCGGGTCCGCAACGTCCCCAGCCCCACCTGGCGGCCCACCGGCTGACCGTCCGGCCGGACCAGCCGCGCCGACGCCGTCCCGGCACGCCGCCGGGTGGGTAGCCTGGCGGGGTGCCGTCCCGGCGCGCCCACCCGATGGTCGAGGATGGGCGTGCCGGTGTGGTGCCGGCGGCGGCCGGCTGGAGGGCGGACGGTGACCGGGGAGGTCGGAACGGCCGGGCCGGTGCCGACGCGCGGGTTGCGGATCGAGGCGCACGGGCTGACCCAGCGGGCCGGCGCCCGGACCACGCTGCTGGACGTCTCGCTGACCGTCCGACCGGGACAGCTGGTTGCCGTGATCGGCGCCAGTGGCGCCGGCAAGACCACGCTGCTGGACGCGCTGGCGGGGTTGCGCCCGGCGGCGGGCGGCACGCTGCGCTACGACGGCGCCGACCCGTACGCGGACCCGGCGGCGTACCGGTCGGTGCTCGGCTATGTGCCGCAGGACGACATCATCCACCGCGAACTGCCGCTGGCCCGCACGCTGCGGTACGCCGCCCGGTTGCGGCTGCCGGCCGGCACCGCACCGGCCACTGTGGACGACGCGGTCGCCGGTGTGCTGCGGACGCTGGGGTTGACCGCGCGGGCCGGCGCGCCGGTCGGCCAGCTCAGCGGCGGCGAGCGCAAGCGGGCCAGCATCGCGGTCGAGCTGCTCACCCGGCCGCGGGCGTTCTTCCTGGACGAACCCACGTCAGGTCTGGACCCGGCCACCGCGGCCGAGGTCGTCGGCACACTGCGGCAGCTCGCCGACGCCGGCAGCACGGTCGTGTTCACCACCCACAACCCGGCCGACGTGGAATCCTGCGACCAGGTCGGCTGCCTCGCCGGCGCGGGCCGGCTCGCGTTCGCCGGCGCACCGGCCGACGCCCGTCGGCACTTCCGGGCCGCCAGCACCGAGCAGATCTACCAACGGCTGGCCGAGCGCCCCGCCGCCGACTGGGCCGCCGACTGGACCGCCGCCGTCCAGGCAGACCCAGCCGACCAGACAAGCCCGGCCGTCCAGGCAGACCCAGCCGACCAGACAAGCCCGGCCGTCCAGGCAGACCCAGCCGACCAGACAAGCCCGGCCGTCCAGGCAGACCAAGCCGGCCAGACAAGCCCGGCCGGCCAGACCAACCCAGTCGTCCAGACAAGCCCGGTCGGCCAGGCAAACCGGGCCAGCCGAGCCATCGCAGCAGGCAAGGCCGACCAGGCCGGCCGGGCCGACCCGGCCGGTGCGCGGCCGGTGGGGGCGGTGCGGCAGTGGGCGCTGCTGACCAGACGGAACCTCGACATCCTGACCAGCAGCCGGTTGACGCTGGCGATCCTGATCGGCTCGCCGGTGGCGGTGCTGCTGATGATCGTGGCGCTGTTCCGGCCGCACGCCTTCGCGCCGGCCACGCTCAGCCCGAGCGCGACCGCGATGATCCTGTTCTGGATCGCGTTCGGCGGCTTCTTCTTCGGCCTGACCTACGGGCTGCTGCAGATCTGCACCGAGGTCGCGATCCTGCGCCGGGAGCGGTTCGTGGTACTGCGGCTCGGGCCGTACCTGCTGGCCAAGCTGGCGCTGCTGCTGCCGCTGCTCGCGGTGGTGGACGCGGCGATGCTGGCGGTGCTGCGGGCCACCGACCGGCTACCGGCGGCGGGGCTGGCCGCGTACGGATCGATGTTCGGCACCCTGCTGCTCTCCTCGGCGGCGGCGCTGGCGCTCGGCCTGCTCGCCTCCGCGGCGGTGGCCGAGCCGGGCCAGGCGACCCTGGCGCTGCCGATGCTGTGCTTCCCGCAGGTGCTGTTCTCCGGGGCGATCCTGCCGGTGCCGATCATGGCGGTGGTCGGCAAGGCGCTCAGCTACCCGATGTCGAACCGATGGACGTTCGAGGGCCTCGGCCACGCGGTCGACCTGAACGGACGGTGGGCTTCCGGCGCGTCCCCGCTCGGCCCGCCGCTGCTGGCGTCCTATGGCGACACGTTCAGCCGGGCGGTGCCGGTGGACTGGACGATCCTGGCCGGCTTCACGATCGCGTTCCTCGGCTGGGCCTGGCTGCTGCTCGCCCGCCGGACCGGCCCGCCGGCCCCGAGCCGCGGTCGCGGGCTCAGCAGCGCAACCGCGGGCTGAGGCCGGCCCGGTCCGGCTCGATGTCCCGGTAGCACCCGGCGAACTCGACCAGCCGCTCGACGTCGGCGAGGTTGGAGGCGATGCCGAGCGAGACCCGGATCGCCCCGGCCGATGGCAGGCCGATCAGCTCCAGGTACTCGTCGATGGTCCGTGGCTGGCGCCGGATCGAGCCGGTCAGCGCGTCCACCGGGATGTCGAACGCACCCTCGCCGGCTCCCGGGTTGCAGAAACAACCGGTACGCAGGGAGATCCGGGCGGCGGCCGCGTCCCGGCCGACGATCCGCTCGTCCACGATCCGGCCGGCCGGGTCGAGGAAGTTGAACGCGACCGTGGCCCCTCGACCGTCCACAGTAGACGGACCGTAGACCCGGACCAGCGGCGCGCCGGTGCTGTGCCGGAGCGTACCGAGCCGGTGCAGCAGCCAGCCGGTGAGCTGGCCGACCCGCCGGTGCACGGTGTCCAGGCCGATGCCGTCCAACCAGGACAGTCCGAACGCGACGTCCGGGATGGACAGGAAGTTGACCGTGCCGTCCTCGTAGCCGGACTCGTCGCCGGCGAGCAGGTGCCAGTCGCCCTGCACGCTGACCGCCTGGATGGTGCCGCCGGAGAACCACGGCCGGCGCAGCCGCTGCAGCGCCTCCCGGCGGGCCAGCAGGCACCCGACCCCGGTCGGGTAGCCGAACACCTTGTACCAGCTCACCGGCACGAAGTCGGGGTGCACCCGGCTGAGGTCCAACCGGTTCGTCGGCACGAACGCGGCCGCGTCCAGCAGCACGTCGTAGCCGAGCCGCTGGGCCAGTTCGACCAGCCGCAGCGGGTGCTGCACGCCGCTGAAGTTGCTCTGCGCCGGCAGTGCCAGCAGGCCCGGCCGGCCGCCGCCGGACCGCGGGGCGGAGCCCGCCAGCGCGGCGGCCAGCGCCGGCTCGTCCACCCGCAGTTCCGGGGTCAGCGGGACGTAGCTGGTCACCGCGCCGCGGGCGCGGGCGAACTCGCGGATGCCGTTCACCGAGTTGTGGTTGTCGAAGGTGAGCACCAGCCGGGTGCCGGGGCCGAACGGGTAGGCCTCACCGACCAGCCGGCAGGCGCCGGTCGCGTTCGGGGTGAAGATCGCCGCGTACTCGGCCGGGTCGGCGTTGAAGTGCGCCAGGATCGCGGCCCGGGTGTGCTCGACCAGCGCGGTCGAGGCGGTCGAGGCCGGGCTGTCGGAGTGCGGGTTGCCGAAGTAGCCGGCGGTGATCCGGCCGGCGTGCGCCCGCAGCTGGGCCCGGGCCGGCAACCCGGCGCCGGCGTAGTCCAGGTAGGTCTCGCCGCGCTCGTCCAGGTACCCGTACTCGCTCGCGCGCAGCTCATCGATCCGGCTGGTGCTCCGGTAGTCCGGGTAGGCCGCCTCGAACGCCGCCCGCTCCGTCCGCTTTCGACCAACCATTGCGGCGAGGATACGTGCCCGGCCGGGACCGGATCGCCGGCCGATCTCACCGATCTGCCGGGCAGCGAACCGGGCAACCGGGTGCTAACTTCGCGATGCTCTGCCCCGTCTGACCCCCCGGAGGGCGATCATGGGCACGACCCCGCGCGACGCGCCCACAGCCGACACCAGCGCGGTCAGCGCCGCCGAGTCGGTCGAGCGCTTCGGCTACCAGCAGGAACTGAAGCGCTCCCTGACGTTCCGGGACCTGCTCGTCTACGGGCTCATCTTCATGGTGCCGATCGCTCCGTTCGGCATCTTCGGCAGCGTCTACCAGGCGTCCGGCGGCATGGTCGCGCTGGCGTACGTGATCGGCGGGGTCGGGATGGCGTTCACCGCCCTGGCCTACACCGAGATGTCCCGGGCGTTCCCGATGGCCGGCTCGGTCTACACCTACGCCGGGCGCGGCATCCACCCGACGGTCGGCTTCCTCGCCGGCTGGCAGATCCTGCTCGACTACGTGCTGGTGCCGGCGCTGCTCTACATCGTCGCCGCGGCCGCGATCCAGAGCTTCGTGCCGGGCGTTCCGCTCTGGGTCTGGGTGGTCGGCTTCATCATCGCCAACACCGCGATCAACTACTTCGGCATCGCGGTGACCGCACGGGTCAATCGGCTGATGCTGGTCGCCGAGCTGATCGTGCTGGCGATCTTCCTGGTGATCGGCATCGCCGCGGTGGTCGACGGGAAGGGCGGCGGCTTCTCCTGGCACCCGCTGTACGACTCGTCCACCTTCTCGGTCAGCGTGGCGTTCGGCGCGGTGTCGATCGCGGTGCTCTCGTTCCTCGGCTTCGACGGGATCTCCACGCTGGCCGAGGAGAACCGGGACGGCGCCCGGCAGATCGGCCGGGCCATGGTGGCCGCGCTGGCGCTGGCCGGCACGCTGTTCGTCGTGCAGACCTGGGTGGCCGCGCTGCTGGTGCCGAACAAGGCGGCCCTGCTGGCCGACGGCGACCCGAGCGGGCAGGCGTTCTACGACGCGGCCGAGTTCGGCGGCGGGCACTGGCTGTCGGTGCTGACGGCGCTGGCCACCGCGATCGCCTGGGGCTTCGCGAACGCGCTGGTCGCCCAGGCGGCCACCTCCCGGCTGCTCTACTCGATGGCCCGGGACAAGCAACTCCCGTCGGTGCTGGCCACCGTGCACCACAAGCGGAAGGTGCCGGAGTACGCGACGTTCCTGGTCGCCGCCGTCTCGCTCGCGGTCGGCATCTACATGGCCCAGCGGGACGATGGGATCACCCTGCTGTCCACATTGGTCAACTTCGGCGCGCTGACCGCGTTCCTGGCGCTGCACGTCTCGGTCATCGTGCACTACGTGATCCGGCGCGGCAGCCGGGACTACCTGCGGCACCTGCTGGCGCCGCTCTGCGGCCTGGTGGTGCTGACCTTCGTGGTGATCAAGGCGAACGTGGCCGCGCAGGAGGTGGGCCTGATCTGGCTGGGCGTCGGCGTGGTCGTCGCCGGGTTCCTCTGGTTCACCGGCCGCCGCCCCGAACTCGCCGGCCTGGACGCACGGGAGGTCTGATGGACGTCGTCAGCTACACCCCCACCGAGTACGCCTGGACGTTCGGCGGGCTGGCCCCGGTGCTGACCGTGCGACCCGGAACGGTCGTCGAGCTGTACACGGAGGACTGCTTCGGCGGTCGCGTTAGGACAGTCGACGACCTGCCCTCGCAGGTGTGCGAATTTCCGTACCTGAACCCGGTGAGCGGCCCGATCGCGGTGGCCGGGGCCGAGCCCGGCGACACGCTGGCGCTGCACTTCGCCGCGATCGAGCCGGCCCGGGACTGGGCCGTGTCATCCACGTTCCCGCATTTCGGCGCGCTCACCAGCACGCACCAGACCGCCACGCTGCAGCCACCACTGGAGGAACTGGTCTGGCGCTACGACGTCGACCGCGCCGCGCGGACGGTGACCTACCACGCCCGGCGCGGCGACTTCAGCGTCGAACTCCCGCTGGACTGCATGCACGGCACGGTCGGCGTCGCGCCGGCTGGTTTCGAGGCCCGGCAGACGATCACCCCGGACGCGCACGGCGGCAACATGGACTCGCCGGAAGTACGCGCCGGCACCACCGTCTACTTCGGAGTGAACCAGACCGGCGCGCTGTTCGGCCTCGGCGACGGGCACTGCCGGCAGGGCCAGGGCGAGGTCTGCGGCACCGGGGTGGAGGCCGCGATGAACACCGCCGTGGTGGTGGACGTGATCAAGGGCGCGACCACGCCGTGGCCCCGGTTCGAGACCGACGCGGCGATCATGAGCACCGGCTCCACCCGGCCGCTGGAGGACGCCTACCGGATCAGCCAGCACGACCTGGTCAGCTGGGTCGCCGCCGAGCACGGGCTGGACCCGCTGGACGCGTACCAATTGATCAGCCAGACCGGCGAGGCACCAGTCGCGAACGTCTGCGACCCGAACTACACCTTCGTCGCGAAGCTCGACAAGCGCTACCTGCCCGGCGGGCCGGCCGGCCACCCCGCCTACGAGGGCTGCCACAGCCGGCTGCGGGACATCGCGACGACCTACCTGAACCAACGCTGACCGCTACTGGACCCCGCCCCCCGCCCGGTGCCAACCGCCCGCCCGCCGAGTCGGTCGCGCAGCCGGTGACGCCTTCGCGCAGCCGATGACGCCTTCGCGCAGCCGATGACGCCTTCGCGCAGCCGGTGACGCCTTCGGGTACCCGGTGACGGCTTCGGGCAGTCCGGGTGACGCCTTCGCGCAGCCAGTGACGGCGTCGGGCAGCCCCGGGTGACGGCTTCGCGTGGCCAGTGAGGGGCTTTGGGTCGCCGGTGACGGCTTCGGGTGGCCCGGTGACGGCTGTGCGCCACCACCGGTGACCCCAACTCGTCACCCGCGGGACGACGGCGTCACCCGGACGGCGAACCCGTCACCGCGGGGATCCTGCCTCGCCGAACACAGCGGCGAGTTCGCGGCGGGACCGGATCCCGAGTTTGCGGTAGGCCGCGGCCAGGTGGCTCTCCACGGTCCGGACCGAGATCACCAGCTCGGACGCCTTCGGGTACCCGGTGACGGCTTCGGGCAGCCCCGGGTGACGGCTACGGGTGACCGGTGAGGGCTTTGGGTCGCCGGTGACGGCTTCGGGTGGCCCGGTGACGGCTGTGCGCCACCACCGGTGACCCCAACTCGTCACCCGCGGGACGACGGCGTCACCCGGACGGCGAACCCGTCACCGCGGGGATCCTGCCTCGCCGAACACAGCGGCGAGTTCGCGGCGGGACCGGATCCCGAGTTTGCGGTAGGCCGCGGCCAGGTGACTCTCCACGGTCCGGACTGAGATCACCAGCTGGTCGGCGATCTCGCGGTCGGACCGGCCGGCGGCGGCCAACGTGGCGATCTCCCGTTCCCGGCGGGTCAACCCGGCCGCCGCGACACCGCTGGCCGCACCGGACGGCCGCGGCACCCGCCCGAGCCGGCGCCGCGCCTCCGCGGCCAGCGCAACCGCCCGCGCCGCCAGCTCAGACCCCGGCAGCTCAGACCCAGGCGGCCTGGACCCGGGTCGGGGCCGGACGGCGAGGTCGGCCAGGCTGGCGGCGTCGGCGAGCAGGCCGGCGGTGAGGCACTGTTCCGCGGCGGCCAGCAGCAGGCCGGGATCGAGCGCGGCGCGGGCCCGGATGCCGGCCGCCCGGGCCTGCCCCACCCGCGAGCCGGGCTGGGCTGGCAGCGCGTCCAGCGCGCTGGCGGCCGCGGCGGCGGCGCCGTACCGGCTCGCGTCGCCCAGGTACCAGACCGCCGGCGCCAGTGCCCCCGCCGCGGCCGCCTGCCCGGCCGCGGCCACCGCCAACTGCCCGGCCAGGGCAAGCCGGCCGGTCGCGGCGGCGACCGCGGCGTCGGCCCAGCCGCGCAGGCCGGGAAACAGGCCGACGTCGTCCGGCGGGTCGTCGGCGAGCAGCCGGGCCGCCTCGTCCGCCTGGCCGTTGGCGGCGAGCACGGCGACCAGCAGGCCGGTCGCCTCGGACCGGAACAGCGCCTCGCCGGACCGCTGCTGCACGTAGGCCTCGCGCAGCACGACCGCCGCGGCCGGCCAGTTGCCCTGCATGCTCAACCGGACGCCGTCCAGCAGCGGCCAGGCCGGCCCGGCCGGCTCCGGCCCCGTGCCGCGACCGGGACCACTGCCAAACTCGGCACCACCGCCAAGATCGGTACCACTGCCAAAGCCGGCACCACCGCCACGATCGGCACCACCGCCAAACCCGGCACCACCGTCACGATCGGCACCACCGCCAAACCCGGCACCACTGCCAAAGCCGGCACCACTGCCGCGATCGGAATCGCTGCCCAAGCCGGCGCCACGGTCAGCACCAGCGCCGACCCCGGCACCGGCACCAGCGCCGACCCCGGCACCGGCACCGGCACCAAACCCAGCGCCACAGTCAAGACCAGTGCCAGAGTCAGGACCGGCACCAAACTCAGGACCGCGGCCGGGGTCGGGATCAGGCGACGGCGCTGCCGGCCAGCGGCCGGCCCGGCCCGGTGCGGCCGGCAGGCCGGCCTCGGCCAGGAACAGCTCGGCCATCCCGACCAGCGCGTAGGCCAGCCCGGTGCGGGTGGCGTTCACCGGGTGCTCGGCCAGCGCCGCGAGCAGGTCGCGGCGGGCGGTCCGCGCCGGCTCCGGCCGGTCGGCCAGCACCAGGCCGGCCATCGCGACCGTGCCGGCCCGGATGGCGGTGTCCAGGCCGGGGCCGCTGGCCAGCACCGCCTCGGCCAGCCGCAGCGCGCTGGCCGGTCGGGCCGCGAACAGTTCCACCAGTGCCTGCGCCGAGTCCAGTTCGGCGGCGAACGCCGGGCCGAGGTCGGTGCGCATCGCGTCCAGTACGGCCAGCCCGGCCGCCGGCCGGCGCTCGCTCCACAGCACCAGGCTGAGCTCCTCGAACCCGACGGCCACCCGGTCCTGGTCGTCCCGGACCCGCTCGGCCGCCAACCCCAGCGCGACCCGGGCCGCGGCCGGGGCGCCCAGCTCGGCGTGCGCGCTGCACAGCCGCAGCGCGGCCCGCGGACCCTTGTCGTGCCGGGCGGCGTTCTCGGCCAGCCGCACCGCGGTCCGCGGGTCGGACAGCAGCACCGAATCGGCCGCGGCCAGCAGCAGGTCGACGTCCGGCGGCCCGCCGGCGGCGTCCTCCCAGGCGGCCCGGCGGACCAGGTCCACGTGCCCGGCCGGCGCCCGGCGCAGCCGCTCGGCCAGCCCGCGCCGGCGGGCCGGGGTCAGCCGCGATTCGGCCACCTCGTGCAGCAGCGGGTGCGCGAACCGGAGCCGCACCAGGCCGTCCCGCTCATCGCTGCGGACCACGCCGCGGTCCTCCACCTCGGCGAGCGCGGCCGGCGGGACCACCGCGGCCAGCGTGTCGTAGGGCAGCGGCTCGCCCAGCGCGAGCACGTCCAGGGCGTCCCGGCCGGCCGGTGAGAGCTCGTCCAGCCGGCGGGCCAGCAGCTCGCCGAGCCGGGGCGGCACCGCGCTGCCGCCGCTCCACCACCAGACCCCGGCCTCCCGGCGCAGCCGGCCGGTCTCCGCGCCGAACCGGGCCAGCTCGGTCAGGTAGAGCGGGTTGCCCTGGCTGCGGGTCCAGAGCAGCTCGACGGCGCCGGCGGCCACCTCCCCGCCGAGCCGGCCGGACAGCAGCGCCCGGGTGGCGGCGCGGTCGAGCGGGTGCAGGTCGATCCGGTCGAGCAGGCGGTCCTTCCAGAGCGCGGTGACCGCGTCCGAGGCGGCGGCCCCGGCCCGGGCGGTGACCAGCACCCGGGCGGCGCCGGCCGTCGCCACCGCCAGGATCGCCGCGGCCGAGTGGTCGTCCAGCAGTTGCGCGTCGTCCACCACCAGCAGCCGGGCCGGGCCACCGGGCAGCTGGGCGAGCCGGGCCAGCAGCAACTGCGGCACCAGCACCGGCGGCACCGGGCCGGCGTCGGCCGGCAGCAGCGAGCCGAGCGCGCCGAACGGGGTCAGCCGGCTGGCCGCGGTGGCGATGATCCAGCTGACCGGGACACCGGCGGCGGCGACGGCCTCGGCTACCGCGGCGGCCAGCGCGGTCTTCCCCACCCCGGCGGGGCCGACGAGCATCACGCCGCGCGGCGCGCCGGGCCCGCGGGCCGGGCCCAACGACCGCAGCGCGGCGGTCACCTCCGCGTCCCGCGCCACCAGCAGGGCGGTCACGCCGGCTCCGGACGCGGCCGGTGACCGTCCGGTGTGGACAGTCGAGAGTCACCGGCCATTGCCGCATAGTAACGAGAGCGCTGGTCGGAATTCCGCTGATTTTGGCCGGAGCGGGCTACCGCTGCCGCAGCGTCGCCGGGGTCAGCTCGGCCGGGCGGCGGTGGCCGGCCAGCCCCAGGGTCAGGTCGAGATCGGCCAGCACGCTGCGCAGCACATGCCGGACGCCGGCCTCGCCCCCGTGCGCCAGCCCGTACGCGTACGGCCGGCCGAGCAGCACCGCCCGGGCGCCGAGCGCGAGCGCCTTGACGATGTCCGCGCCGGTGCGGATGCCGGAGTCGAACAGCACCGCGATCCGCTCGCCGACCGCCGCGACGATCTCCGGCAGCATGTCCAGGGCCGCGACCGCGCCGTCCACCTGCCGGCCGCCGTGGTTGGAGACGATCACGCCCTGCATGCCCGCGTCCGCCGCCCGGCGCGCGTCGTCGGCGTGCTGGATGCCCTTCAGCACGATCGGGCCGTCCCAGTGCTCGCGCAGGAAGCCCAACTGGTCCCAGTGGTGGTCGGTGCCGGTGAACATCGGCACCCAGCGCAGCACCGCTGCCGGCAGGTCGTCCTCCGGCGCGCTGGCCAGCCCGGCCCGGAACGCCGGGTCGGAGAACGGGATCGCGGTGCCGGTGCCCCGGATGAACGGCAGGTACGACCGGTCCAGGTCGTTCGGTCGCCAGGCCAGCGTCCAGGTGTCCAGCGTGACGACGAGCACCTCGAAGGCGGCCGCGCGGGCCCGGTCCAGGATGCTGACGCAGACGTCCGGGTCGTTCGGCCAGTAGAGCTGGTACCAGCGCGGGCCGAGCCCGCTGGCCGCGGCCACGTCCTCGATCGTGTTGGAGGACGCGGTGGACAGCACGATCGGCAGGCCCAGCGCGGCGGCCGCCCGGGCGGTGGCCAGCTCGCCGTCCGGGTGCAGGATCGACTGGACGCCGATCGGGGCGAGCAGCACCGGCGCCGGCATCGCGGTGCCCAGCACGGTGACGCTCAGGTCGCGGCGGCTGGCGTCGGTCAGCATCCGCGGCACGATCCGCCAGTGGTCGAACGCCTCCCGGTTCGCCCGCATGGTCGCGCCCGAGCCGGCGCCACCCGCTACGTACCAGTACGGGCCGGGTTCCAACTGCTCGCGGGCAGTCGCCTCCAGACCGTCCGGGTTGGTGGTGAACGGCGGCAACTGGCCGGCCAGCCCCTGCAGGTAGATCTCGTTCTGGTACGCACCGAACGGCTGGCTCACGCCGGCTCCTCTCGCCGCGGGCAGTCTGCTCCCCCCCGCGGCGGCACCGCCCGTCGGGGCTGGCCGGCCGCCCGGGCCGGGTCGCTGACCGGCCCCGGCCGCCGACCGGTGCGGGGCCGCCGCCGACCGGGGACGCCCCGAACGGGCCGGCAATCCGGCCGGGTCCGCCGCCCACCGGGCGGCGCCGATCATGGGCTACTTGGCGGGCGGGTCGACCAGTTCCAGCGCGATCTCCAGCGCTGCCGCCGACCGCTCCGCGTCGGTGATCTCCGCGTCGCGCAGCAGGAACCAGGAACTGTGCAGCACGAACACGGCGTACGCGGTGCGCATCCGGTCGATCGGGGCGGCGTCCGGACCGGCCAGCACTTCGACCAGGGCGAACATCTGCGTGCGCATGGCCTCGCCGACCTTGGTGCCCTTCAGCGCCGGCTGGTTCTCCTGGAAGAACCGCATCAGCGAGTGGAACGCGGCGGACTGGAGCTCGTGGGCGTACCGGTCGATGAACTTGCGCCGCGTCTCCGGGCTGGGCGGCTGCGACCTGACCCACTCGGCCAGGTCCGCCATCGCCGCGACCCGCTCCTCGACGAACGAGCTGACGATCTCTTCCTTGCTCTTGAAGTGGTAGTAGAGGGCGGCCTTGGTCACCCCGAGCCGCTCGGCGATCTCGCGCAGCGAGGTCTGCTCGTAGCCCTGCTCGGTGAAGAGTTCGAGCGCGACCTGCTTGATCCGCGCGCGGGTGTCTCCGGTCCGCTCGCTCATGCTCCCCACCTGCTTCCGCCTTGCTCCCGGAACCTACTTGACGGCCGGCTAGTAGCCAACTTACCGTACGGCAAGCAAGCTAGCTAGCCGGTCGGCAAGTAAGCTGGAAACCAGCCGAAGGGGAAGCGAAATGTCCGAGAAGAGGGCCCCACTCGCCCGCGAGGTCCGGGTCGTGCTGCCCGGGCTGATGCTCGCGATCATGCTCGCGATGCTGGACAACCTGATCGTCGCCACCGCGATGCCGCGGATCGTCGGCGAACTGGGCGGCCTGTCGCATCTCGCCTGGGTGGTCACCGCGTACACGCTGGGCACGGCCGTCTCCACCCCGCTCTGGGGCAAGATCGGCGACCTGTACGGCCGGAAAGGCATCTTCATCACCGCGGTGGTGATCTTCCTGGTCGGCTCGGCGCTGTCCGGCGCCGCCCCCGGGATGATCGAACTGATCGCGTTCCGGGCCATCCAGGGGCTGGGCGCCGGCGGCCTGATGGTGGGCGTGATGGCGATCATCGGCGACCTGATCCCGCCACGCGAGCGGGGCCGGGTGCAGGGCTGGTTCGCCGGCATCATGGCGATCGCGATGGTCGGCGGCCCGCTGGTCGGCGGCTTCCTCACCGACCACCTGAGCTGGCGCTGGGCGTTCTACATCAATCTGCCGCTCGGCGCGGTGACGCTGCTGGTGCTCGCCACCCGGCTGCACCTGCCCAAGCGCCGGTCCGAGCACCGCATCGACTGGCTCGGCGCCGGCCTGCTGTCCGCCGGGATCACCGCGCTGACCCTGATCACCACCTGGGGCGGGCACCAGTACGGCTGGGCATCGGCGCAGATCATGCTGCTGGCCGTGCTCGCGGTGGCCGCGCTGGGCTGGTTCTTCGTGGTGGAGCGGCGGGTGCCGGAGCCGATCCTGCCGCTGAGCATCTTCACCAACCGCAACTTCGCGCTGGTCTCCGCGATCGGCTTCCTGGTCGGCTTCATCATGTACGGCGCGATCAACTACCTGCCGCTGTTCCAGCAGACCGTGCAGGGCGCGTCGGCCACCAACAGCGGCCTGCTGGTGCTGCCGCTGATGGGCGGCCTGCTGCTCACCTCGCTGATCTCCGGTCAGGCGATCACCCGCACCGGCCGGTACCGGATCTTCCCGATCCTGGGCGGTGTCCTGATGGTCGCCGGGCTGCTGCTGCTGACCCGGCTCAGCGCCGACACCACCCGGGTCATGTCCGCGCTGTTCATGCTGGTGTTCGGTGCCGGCCTCGGCTTCCTGATGCAGAACACCACGCTGATCTCGCAGAACAGCGTGCATCCCAAGGACATGGGCGTGGCCAGCAGCACGTCGACGTTCATGCGCTCGATCGGCGGCTCGTTCGGGGTGGCGCTGTTCGGCGCGATCTTCGCCAGCAACCTGCGCACCGAGGTGGCCGCGCGGCTCGGCACCGACGCCGCCGCCCAGGTCGACAAGGCCGGCGGCAACCTGGACCCGACCGTGCTGAGCACCCTGCCCGCCACGGTCCAGGACGGCTTCCACCACGCGATCGCCTTCGCCACCTCGCACATGTTCTGGTGGGCGGTTCCGATCGCCGTGATCACCACGCTGCTGACCCTCTTCATCAAGGAGCACCCGCTGCGCGGCTTCGAGACCCGCGAGCCCACCCCCGAAACCGACTCCCTCGAGCCCTCCCTCACCGTCTGAGCACCCCGCCGGCGGGCATCGTCCACTGCGGACGGTGCCCGCCGGCACGCCCGGAACCGGACGGTCCGGCGGGGCCGGGCGGCGGGGGAGAAATCCGCGCAGGTGTGTGATGGCTTCTTGAAGAGTTCTTCATCGGTGCGCTCTTACCGTTCCGGGACCCGGTGGTCGCCGGTGCGGCGAACGGACAAGGAGCGATCCGAATGGACACGAGCGTGGCGGCGGCACCCCTGCAGGACGCCGGGCCGGCGCTGACCGACGCGGACCGGGCGGCGTTCGACCGGGACGGCTACATCATCCTGCCCGGCGTGTTGAGCCCGGCCGAGATCGCGACGTACACCGGGATCGTCGACCGGCTGTACGAGCGCTGCCAGCGGTCCGGGCGGATCGCTCCGGGGGCGGCGATGCACCAGCTCAGCGCGGTGCCGACCTGCCCGGACCTGGCGCCGCTGCTGGACCACCCGCGGGTGCTCGGGCCGGTCTGGTCGCTGCTCGGCTGGAACGTGCACGTCTACCACTCGCACATCGACGTGCACCCGCGGGTGGCCGGCGACAAGCCGTACCGGTTCGAGTGGCACCAGGACGGCGGCCGGCAGAACCGGGAGCTGGAGACCGACCCGCGGCCGCGGATGTCGGTGAAGTCGGCGTACTGGCTCTCGGACGTGTCCCAGCCGGGGCGCGGGAACTTCCGGGTGGTGCCGGGCAGCCACCGGACCAACTGGATCGACGGGCCGCCACGCCGGGACATGCCGTGGCCGGACCCGGCCGGCGCCATCGAGGTGCTGGCCAACCCCGGCGACGTGGTGCTGTTCGACCGGCGGATCTGGCACGCCCGCTCCGACAACCACTCCGACATCACCCGCAAGGCCGTGTTCTTCGGCTACACGTACCGCTGGGTGGCCAGCCGGGACGACATCCCGGCGTGGTTGCCCGACTTCACCCCGGTGCAGCGGCAGCTGCTCGGCCTGCTGACCGAGACCGGCGGCGACCACGCCTGGGGGCACGAGCCGGCGGACGTCCCGCTGCACGAACTGCTCCGCCGGACCGGCCGGCTCGACCCGGCCGTCCCAGCGCTCCGCCCCTGACCCGAGCATCCGCCCTGACCGCCCCGTACGCCCCGTACGCCCGGCGGGTGATGGATTCCGGCCACCGGTGACGGCGTCGCTCCGGCGGTGACGGCTCCGGCACGCCGGTGACGGCGTACAGCCATCACCGGTTGCTCCAAGTCATCACCGGCGAGGTGGGTCCGTCACCGGGCGGGTGCGGGCCCGCCAGCGGCCGGGTAGAGCCGTCACCGGCCGGCGCCGCCAGGCCGTCGGGGGGCCGGGGCGCCAACTGGAGGTCCGGGCCAGGCCCACCCCTGGCCCGGACCTTCATCGGTTCTTCACCGCAATCCGGGCGGGCCCAGGCAAAATCGGCTGGTGAGCGCACGGGTTCTGGTCGCCGAGGACGACCCCAAGCAGGCCCACCTGATCCGGGTGTACCTGGAGCGGGACGGGCACAGCGTGCTGGTCGTGCACGACGGCCGCCGGGCGATCGAGCACAGCCGGGCCCGCAAGCCCGACCTGCTGGTGCTCGACGTCATGATGCCCGGGGTGGACGGGCTGGACGTGTGCCGGATCCTGCGGGCCGAGTCCGACCTGCCGATCCTGCTGCTGACCGCGCGCAGCACCGAGGACGACAAGCTGCTCGGCCTGGACATCGGCGCCGACGACTACGTGACCAAGCCGTACAGCCCGCGCGAGCTGGCCGCCCGGGTCCGCGCGCTGCTGCGCCGGGCCGGCAAGGGCACCCCGGTCGCCGCCGACCTGCACGCGGTGGGCGACCTGGAGATCGACGCGGCCCGGTTCGAGGTGCGCATCGGCGGCCGGCCGATCGTGCTGACCGCCAAGGAGTTCGGCATCCTCGAGGTGCTGGCGGCCGAGCCCGGCCGGGTGTTCACCCGGGCCCAGATCATCGACCGGGCGTTCGGGTTCGACCACTACGTGTTGGAGCGTACGGTCGATGCCCACGTGATGAACCTGCGCCGCAAGATCGAGCAGGACCCGGCCGAGCCACGGTACGTGCAGACCGTGTACGGCCGGGGTTACCGGCTGGCCGAACCGGCCGGGGCGCCGCCGACGGGGGCGCCGCCGGCCGGGGCGCCGCCGGCCGGGGCCGCGTGAGCTTCCGGCTGCGGGTGCTGGCGCTGGTCGCGCTGGTCGCGGTGACCGCGGTCGGGGCGACCGCGTACCTGGCGTTCAAGCAGGCGTCCCGGCAGGTCACCGAGTCGGCTGCGGCCGACTCCGCGACCACCAACCGGATCGTCACCGACCTGGCCAACTTCGCCCGGCTGCACGGCACCTGGGAGGGCGTGCCGCGGCTCGTCGAGGTGCTCACCGGCACCACCGGGCAGCGGATCCGGCTGGTCACCGAGGACGGCCAGGTGATCGTGGACACCGACACGCTGGCCGGCCGGGCCACCCGCCCGGTGACCAGCCAGCCGACCCTGGTCGACCCGCGCCCGCGGCTGAGCCTGCCGGCCGATCTGTCCAGGCTGGACCCGTACGGGACGATCCTGGTCGACGGACCAACGGCGCAGTCCACGCTGCCGCCGAGCACACCGGGCGTAACGGACCCACCGACCCCACCGCAGGGGCTGCCGCGGACCGAAGCGCCGGTGCAGGTGAGCGACCCGAAGCTGGCCGAGGAGGCCAAGCTGGGGCGTGGCTTCACCTGGGTGGCGATGGCGGTGACCCAGCGGGAGATCCAGCTGTACCGGTCCGGCGTCCGGTTGGCGGCCTGCCTGAGCCGGCACGGGGTGCGGACCACGGTGCTGGCCGACCCGCTCGGCGTGCCCCGGTACGGCGTGGACCCGGCCAACGCCCGGTCGGCGCCGGACCCGGTCACGCTCTGCCGGGCGGCCGCCGGCGCCACCGACCGGACCAGCAGCCAGGAGATCAGCATCAACGCCTGCGCCAAGGTCTCCCCGCAGTTGGGCAACTGCCTGCAGCAGGCGTTCTCGGCGGAGGTGGAGGACGTCGCCCCGGTGCCGCTGCGGGTCTACCTCGGCGCGGTCGGGGACGCCTCGCGTCGGCTCGCCCCCGGGCCGGTGATCGCCGCCGCGGTGCTGGTCGCGCTGCTGGCGCTGGCCGGCACCGCGCTGCTCAGCCGGCGGGTGCTGCGGCCGATCGGGGTGCTCACCTCGGCGGCCCACCGGCTCGGTGCCGGCGATCTGAGCCTGCGGGTGCCGGCGGTGGGCCGGGACGAGCTGGCCCAGCTGGCCCGCTCGTTCAACCGGATGGCCGACTCGCTGCAGCGCGGCGAGGAGCGGCAGCGCCGGCTGGTCGCCGACGTGGCGCACGAGCTGCGGACCCCGCTGGCGAACCTGCGCGGCTACCTGGAGGCGCTCAAGGACGGCGTGCTGCCGATCAGCCCCGAGCTGTTCGCCAGCCTGCACGAAGAAGCCGTGCTGCAGCAGCGGATCGTGGACGACCTGCAGGACCTGGCCCTGGCCGAGGCGGGCGTGCTCGCCTACCACATGGCCTCGACCGACCTGACCGAGCTGCTGGAGACCTGCCGGAACGCGCAGCAGGCGGTGGCCGAGGCGGCCCGGGTGACGCTGCGGGTGGCGGCCGACGGGCCGGTGGTGGCGCTGGTGGACCCGGACCGGCTGCGGCAGGTGCTCGGCAACCTGGTCGCCAACGCGGTGCGGGCCACCCCGGCCGGCGGCTCGGTCACGCTCGACGCGGCCGGGCCGGTCGGCGGCTGGGCCACCCTGACGGTCCGGGACACCGGGGTCGGTATCGCCGCGGCCAACCTGCCGCACGTGTTCGATCGGTTCTGGCGGGCCGACGCGGCCCGTGGCCGGGCCACCGGCGGCAGCGGTCTGGGGCTGGCCATCGCCCGGCAGATCGTCGCCGACCACGGCGGCCAGATCCGGGTGGAGAGCCAGCCCGGCGCCGGCACCACGTTCACCATCGCGCTGCCGGCCCGCTCGCCCCGCGACCGCTGACCCGCGGGTGCCCCGCTGTCCGCACTGCCCACTGTGGACAGTTCGGCGGCAGCCCGGCTGGTCGCGCCGCCGTAGGCCCGGGCGCCCCAGCCTGTCTACAGTGGACGGATGACCCGGCAGGGGTTGCCGGCGGCCAGCACCCGGTCCGGGATGTCCTGGGTGACCACGCTGCCGGCGCCGATCACCGCGTCCACGCCGATGGTGACGCCCGGGCAGACGATCGCGCCGCCGCCCAGCCACGCGCCGTCGCCGATGATGATCGGCTCGCCGGACTGCAGCCCGGTGTGCCGCACCGCCGGGTCCAGCGGGTGGGTCGGCGTGAGCAGTTGGACGTTCGGCCCCATCCGCACGTCGTCGCCGATGGTGACCGTGGCCACGTCCAGGATCACCACGCCGATGTTGATGAAGGTGCGGCTGCCGATCGTCGTCTGGTAGCCGTAGTTGAGGTGGATCGGCGGCAGCACCCAGGTGTGCTCCCCGACCGCGCCGAGCAGCTTGGCCAGGATCTCCGGCCGGCGGCCCTGGTCGGCACCGCGCGTCTCGTTGTACTCGCAGACGAGCTCGGCACACCGGTCGAGGTCAGCGCGTAGGTCCGGATCGCCGTCGAGGCGGTACAGGTCGCCCCGAAGCATGCGATCTTTCATCTCACCCACGCGCGCACTCCCTCCCGGCACCTAGTCGTACCGCACCGGTGCGTACCCCGCCATTTGGAGCGTCGCACACCGGCCCGGCCAGCCCGCAGCCGGGCCGGGCCCGGCACAGCGGACAACCGCGCACTGTCCACATGCGAACTCGCTCCGGCGGCACCGACCCGGCGGCCGCCGGCCGGCTCACTTCTGGATCTGGAAGGTGAGCTCGCTCAGGCTGACCAGCGGCGGACCGGAGGCGTCCCGGGCGTCGTAGGCGTCCACGATCACCGCCCGGACGCTGGTCACGCCGGCCGCCTTCACGTCGAACTGCTGCGGGCCGGCGCTGTCGGTCAGGTCGACGGGCGTGCAGGTGCCGTCGGAGAACAGCAGGTCGAGCTGGCGCGGCCGGGCCTGCCGGGGCCGCTCGTCGTTGCCCTCGGCGAGGCCCGCCTGGACGATCACCCGGGCCACCGCGGACGGCTGCTTGAACGTGATCACCAGCGCCGGCGCCCCGCCGGCCCGGTGGCAGGGCTGGCCGTTCGTACCGACCGGCGCCCAGGGCGCCGCCCAGGCCCGGCCCGGGTCGCCGTCCACCGCGAAGCCCACGTCGAAACCGGGCAGCGGCTTGGTCGCCGGGTCGGTCGCGGCCTGGTCCACCGGCACGTTCTCGTACGAGTGCGGCAGGAAACGATCGATCTGGCTGGTCACCCGCGCGCGCAGATCGCCGCCCCAGGGCCCGAACTGGGCAACGCCGATACCCAGGCTGCCGAGCAGGAAGGTGGCCCGGAACAGCTGGGTGCGCGCCGACGCTCCGACGTTGTACGTGGCCCGCATGCCGCGGTTGGCCGCCCGCATCGAGCGGCGGAAGTCCCGACCGCTGCCGAACATCTCGCCGAGCCGGCGGTACCAGGGCAGCCGGTGGGTGTCCGTGCCGGTGCTGGCCGCCGTGGCCGGGCGGACCAGGCTGTTGCCGCACCGGCAGAACCGCCGGCCGGCCGGGACCGCGTTGCCGCAGACCGGGCAGCGCAGCTCGCCGAGCTCCAGCGGGCGGGCCGCCGAGGGGGCCGGGGCCGGCGCCGGCACCCCGTGCGGCGCGGTGACCCGGCCCAGCGGCTGGCGCGGCAGGTCGGCCTCCTCCTGCGGCTGCACCGCGTCGAAGCCGCCGCTGATTCCGCTGCCGGCCCCGGCACCGGGGCCGGACTGGTCCGGCGGGGGCGGCGGGCCGGTCGGGTTGCGCGGCGCGACCCGGGTCTGCTGGTCGCCGGCGATGCTCACGCCGATGGTCCGCTCCGGCACCCGCGGCGCCAGCGGATCGATCGGCGTGACCCGGCCCAGTTGCACGGTGTTCACCGTGCGCCTGGCGCCGGGCGGGGTGACCACCGCGCGCGGCGGCGGCTGCTCCGGCGGCGGGCCGGGCACCGGCCCGGTGTCGATCCCCGGCGGTGCCGCGGGGCCGCCGTGCTGGCTACCGTGCTGGCTGCCGTACGGGCCGGGCTGCGGCGTCTCCGGCCAGTACTGGCCGGGCGGCTGCCGCGGGTCACGGTCGGGCCACTGCTGGGCCGGCGGCTGCGCGGGCTGGCTGCGCTGCTCGCTCGGATCGGGCCACTGCCGGGCCGGGCGCTGGCCGGGCCACTGGTAGGGCTGCTGCTGGTACGGCTCGTATGGCTGGCCGGAGTCGTGCCGCTGCTGCTCGTACTGCGGCTGCTCGTACTGCTGCGGTTGCTCGTACTGGGGTTGCTCGTACTGAGGTTGCTGGGGCTGCTCGTAGGGCGGCTGCGCGGGCGGCTGGGCCGGCCACTGCTGGCCCGGCCGCTGCTGGCCGGGCCACTGCTGCGGCGACTGCGGGGCGGGTGGCTGCTGCTGGGTCTGGCCACCGGGCGCGGCGTTGCCGCGCGACCAGCCCAGGTACGCCCGGCAGGACGAGCAGTGGACGGCGTCGTCCGGGTTCGGCTCCCGGCAACGATTGCAAACGATCATGCCGTCTCCACCATGGCCAACTCACGATCCAGTGCATCCGGGTCCAGGCCGAGGCCGGAGCCGGTCGAGGTGTAGCCCAGCTCGGCCGGGTCGGGCAGGCCGAGCAGCAGGCCGGCCGGGTCGAGCGGGGCGCCGGTCGCGTCCCAGGCGGCCAACAGCAGGTGCGGCGGACCGCCGTCAGCCGGCGCGACCGTGCCCAGGACGGCGCCGGCCGGCACCCAGGACCCGTCCGCGACCGTGACGCTGGCCACGGCGAGCCGGGCGTACCCGAACTCCAGCCCGTCGTCGGTGCGCAGCCGCAGCACGCCGTCCGCGGGCCGGTCGACGACCCCGGCGGCGATCGCGTGCGCCGGCGTGCCGGCGGGGGCCATCAACACCGCGCCGGCCGGGTCGGGACGGACCGGCGGCGTGCCGGGCAGCGGCTGGAACCGCCGCCCGACCGCAACGGTCGCTGCGAGTAACGCCGGCCCGGACCCCGCCCCGGACGCGGGCCTGGAAGACCGCCCGGACGGCCGGTCAACTCTGCCCGGACGGGAAGCGACCAGACCGGAAAGATCCGCCTCAACCAACCCTTGACCCAGCCCCAGTGGGCCACCCGGCCGCTCCGCGGCCGGCAGCACCGGCGGTGCCGGCGCGGGTGCCGCGGGTGGCTCCCAGGCCGCCGGCGCCGCAGCCGCCGGTGCTGGCGCCGGCGGCACCACTGGCGGTGCTGACGGTGGCGATGCGGGTGGCTGCCAGGCCGTCGGTGCCGCAGCCGTCGGCGCTGGAGCCGCCGGTGCTGGAGCCGGTGCTGCCGTGGGTGGCTGCCAGGCTGTCGGTGCTGGAGCCGGCGATGCCGGCGCGGGTGGCGTGGGTGGCTGCCAGGCTGCCGGCGCTGCAGCCGGCGGTGCTGGCGCGGGTGGCTGCCAGGTCGGCGGGGTGGGATACGGCTCGGCGACCTGAGCCGGCGAGCCGCCGGGCGGCGGCTGCCAGGCCGGCCCGTCAGCCGGCGGACCGACGGCCGCGGGTGCGGCCAGCGCGCTGGCCGCGGGCGGGTCGGGGATGCGCGTTCCGGTAGCTGGAACGGAACCGGCGAAGGCGCCCGGGGGCGGCGCTGCCGGTGGCCCGCTGGGTGGAACCCGATCCGACCGGCTCGCCGGCGGTGCCGCGACCGGCGGCACGGTAGGTGCCGCCCACCCCGACGACTGGCCAGCCGGCGGCGCGGGCGGAGGCGGCGGAGCCCAGCCGGCCGGGCCGGGCGCCGGAGTGACCGGCGGCGCAGGCGGCGGAACCCAACCCGACGGACCACCGGGCGGTACCGCAACGGGCAGCGCGGCCGGCAGGTCCGGAACGGGCGGGACCGGCGGTGCCGGCAACGCGGCCGGGGGCGGCGGCGCAGCCGGAGCCGGAGGTCCGGCCGCGCCTCCCGGCGCGGGCGGAACCGGCGGTGCCGCCGGCGGAACCGGCAACGCGGCCGGGATCGCGGGCGGAACCGGCAACGCGGCCGGGACGGGGGGCGCAGGCGAGACCGGGGCGGCCGGCGAGACCGGCAACGCGCCCGGAGCCGGGGGCACCGGCGGGACCGGCAACGCGGCCGGAGCCGGCGGCGGGACGGGCGGGGCCGACCGGGTGGCTGGAACCGGGGGCGCCGGCGGTGCCGGGAAACTGTGGGACGCGATATCGGGAGCCGACGGTGGGGTCAGCGGAGCCCGGTCGCCCGGCGCGGGCGGCACCGGGCCGGGTGGAACAGCCGGGGCCCGGTTGCGCGTTCGGCCCAGCGACGGTGGACGGGGCCGTCCACCGGTGGGCTGACCTGGCGCGAGCAGCGCCAGCACGTCGTCATCGCCGGACGGCTCCTCCGGCGATGGATTCCCCTGATCGATTGAACCGATGACCCCTCCTCCCCGTCTGGCTGAACGATACTCAGCTTGAATGCTGATAGCACCGACTAGTACGGAACGTTCCATTATGGACACCGTTCCACGAACCGGAACTCGGATAGCGACTGAGAGTGAGGCCATGACCGGAGCAGCGCCGGCCGCGTCCGGGGCCATTGTGCGGGGCCGTGTGCGTCGCCCTACGGCCGCCGGGTTGCGCCGGAGCCGTTTGGTCGGCCCGCTGGTGGGCCCGTCCGCACCCCGGCTGATCCTGGTGGTCGCGCCCCCCGGCTCGGGCAAGTCGACGTTGCTCGCGCACCTCGCCGAGGCGGCCAGCGGCCACGTCGCCTGGCTCACCCTCGACACCGCGACCGTGGCCGAGCCGGTGCTGCTGGCGCACCTGCGGGCGGCGTTCGGGTCGGTGCCCGGGCTGGCCGACGAGTGGCCGACCGCGGAGGTCGCGCTGGCCGACCTGGAGGACCGGCTGACCGAGCCGGTGCTGCTGGTGCTGGACGACGTGCACACGGTGGACGGCGAGCCGGCGGCCGAGGTGATCCGGCTGCTGATCCGGTACCAGCCGGAGTTCCTGCGGATCGCGCTGGGTTCGCGCACCGTGCCCGAGGTGGACATCCCGCGGTGGCGGTTGACCGGCGCCGCGATGGAGGTTGACGCGGACCTCCTCCGGTTCCGCACCTGGGAGGTCGAGGAACTGTTCCGGGAGTGGCACGGCGTCCGGCTGCGGGCCGACGAGGTGACCACGCTGACCCAGCGCACCGGCGGCTGGGCGGCCGGGCTGCAACTGTTCCACCTGGCCACCCAGCGCCGGCCGCCGTCCAGCCGGGCCGCGCTGCTGGCCGGCAGCACGCCCGCCGGCCGGCTCACCCGCGACTACCTGGCCCGGCACGTGCTGGACCAGATCCCGCCGGAACTGCAGGAGTTCCTGATCCGCTCCAGCGTGCTGGACGAGCTGACCGCGGCCCGCTGCGACGCGCTGCTGGAGACCACCGACGCCGCGGCCCGACTGTCCGAATTGGACCGGATCGGGCTGTTCACCTCGATCGAGGCGGACGCCGGGGACGGCGGCGAGTGGGTCTACACGTACCACGAGGTGCTCCGCTCGCACCTGCTCGCCGAGGTGTCCGCGCGGCTCGGGCCGGCCGCGGAGCGGGCGCTGCACCGGCGCGCGGCCGACCTGCTGGCCGCCGAGGGCGCCTACGCCGAGGCGATCCGGTCGTACTGCCGGGCGCAGGACTGGGAGGACGTCCGCCGGGTGCTGTCGATCGGCGGTGCCTCGCTGGCCGACGACCCGGGCGCCTGGATCGACGCGCTGCCGGTGTCCATCCGGGACGGTGACCCGTGGGCGCTGCTGGCGCTGGGCCGCCGGCTGGTCGCCGAGGGCGTGCTGGACCGGGCCGCGGAGACCTACCAGCGGGCCGTGGAGCGGTTCGCCGTGCAGGGCGGTAGCAATGTGGCCGCGAGCGAGCTGCGGCTGCTCCAGGCCTGGATCACACCCGCGTTCGGCGTCGTGGTCGACTGGGTGCACATCATCCGGGCGGCGCTGGTCGACCCGCGCGAGCAGCTGCGCACGGCGCACCCGGCGACGCCGGGCAGCCAGCTGGCGCTCGGCTTCGCGCACCTGATCAGCGGTGGCCTGACCGAGGCGGTCGAGGCGTTCGACCGGGCCGCGGACGGCCGCGAGCTGCCGGCGCTGGGCGAGGCCGGCGCGCTGCTGGGCCGGGCGGTGAGCCTGACGATGTCCGGTGCGCCCGGCGCCCGGACCGCCCGCGAGGAGGCTGCCGCCGCGGCGAAGCACCTCGGCGCGCCGGTGCTGGCCCGGCTGGCGGACGGGCTGCAGGCCGCCGCGGACTGCACCAACGACGGCCGGATCGGCCACCTGCTCGGCGAGTGCGAGCAGGCCGGCGACGCCTGGGGCAGCGCGCTGCTGCGGCTGTTCGCCGGGTTCGCCGAGCTGGCCACCGGCGGGAGCCCGGTGGCCACGCTGGAGGCGGCCGAGCGGGAGTTCCGCAAGTTGGCCGCGCCGGCGCTGGCCGCCTGGGCCACCGCCGCGGCCGCGCTGGCCGCCGCCCGGGCCGGCCAGCCGTACGGGCGGGACCGGCTGGCCGATGTGGAGCGGGCCGCCGGGGTGACCGGCCAACTGCCGTACGCGCTGGCGCTGCTGGCGGTCGCGGCCGCCACCGCCGACCCGGTGCAGGCCGAGCGCACCCGCAGCCTGGCGCTGCGGCTGGCCGCGAAGTCCGGCGCCACCGGGCCGGACGGCCGGTTCGCCGGCGAGCTACCCGCGCCGGCCGCCGTCCCGGTCGGGGCCCAGCCGGCCACGCTGGTGCCGAGCCCACCGCTGCCGCTGGAACCGGAGCCGGTGGTGGTCGAGCCGGCCGGCCGGTCCCGGCTGCGGATCCGTTGCCTGGGTGGGTTCTCGGTCGAGCGGGCCGGTGTGCCGATCAATGTGGACGGTCTGCGCCCGCAGCACCGGGCCCTGCTGCGGGTGCTCTGTCTACATGCGAACCGGACGGTGCACCGGGAGCAGCTGCTCGAGTGGTTCTGGGCCGGCCGCGACCCGGAGCGCAGCCAGCACAGCCTGCAGGTGGCGATCAGCGAGCTGCGCCGGATGCTGGAGCCGGACGCGCCACGCGGCGAGTGGACACTGCTGCGCCGGCAGGACAGCGGCTACCAGATCAGCGTGGACTCGCCGGCCGACAGCGATGTGCGCCGGTTGGAGGCGCACCTGAACGCGGCCCGGGCGGCCACCCGGGCCGGCGACCAGGCCGGTGCGGCCGCCCACCTGGAGCACGCGATCGCCGCGTACACCGGCGATCTGCTGCCGGACGAGGGCCCGGCCGAGTGGGTGGTGACCGAGCGGGACCAGCTGCGCGAGGCGGTCGCGGCGGCCTGCGAGCAGCTGGCCGCGTACCGGGCCGCGGCCGGCGAGCACGCCGAGGTGGCCCGGGTGGCCCGGCTCGGGCTGGAGCGCGACCGCTACCGGGACCGGCTCTGGCAGCTGCTGATCGACTCGCTCGGGGCGGACGGGCACCCGGCCGCGGCGGCCACCGCACGGGCGGCCTACCACGAGATGCTCGCCGAGATCGGCGTGCCGGTCCCGCTGGCCTGACCCCGGAGCCCCGGACCGGGCGGCCCGGAGCGGGGCGGGCCGGAGCGGGGCGGGGCGGGTTCAGCCGGTCTTCACGATGACCTCGTGCAGCACGTGCGCCGGCTTGGTGGCCGTCACTATCCGCTCCACCACGTCCGGGTCGACCGTCCCGTGTGGATCGTCCACCTGCACCAGCAGCCGGGGGCGGGCCTCGCCGGGCAGCGGGCCGAGTGGTCGGGTCGACCAGGCCACCCCGCCGTTGTCGGCCAGCCGCGGCGTGCTGCCGGTGTAGGCACGCACCGCGGCGGCGATCCCGGCCAGGGTGCCGCGGCGCAGCAGGCCCTCCCGGGCGTCGCTGAAATGCTCCCGGATCAGCGGCACCGCCCACCGCTCGTCCATCGGGAAGCCGAGCCAGCCGGCCAGCCAGCGGACGAAGTCGTCCGGGGCGTAGCGCGGGTCGAGGTAGGCGTCGAAGTCGTCCAGGCTGGCGAAGACCGGGGCGAGCACCTCGTCGAAGGCGCGGATCAGCTCGGCGGTGAAGTCGTTGCCGAAGAACGCCGGCGGTAGCCCGGCGGCCAGCGAGCGGGGCGGCCGCAGCCCTTCGATCGCCGCCCTCACCGGGTCGTCCCACCCTCGACGTACACCTGGTGCTCGACGCTGAAGACCAGGTGGGTCGGCTCCAGGTCGAGCCGGTCCTGCGGCTCGGACACCTCGGAGGTGACCGGGTTCGCCCGGAACAGCACGGCCTCCTCGACGAAGTCGACGCCGGGCACCCGGCCGAGCACCGCGTACACCTCGCCGACCTGCACCGGGCGGCCGAACGGCCAGCCGCCGCCGTCCGGGCCGCCGGTGAGCGGGCTGAAGTAGTCGTAGAGCGCGGTCAGCGCGTCCCGCTCGACCCGCTCCGGGTCGACGTCCGAGCGGGCCCGGATCCGGGCGTCCACCCGGACGCCCAGGTAGCTCGGCGGCTCGACGCTGACCCGCACGCCGACCATCCGCCGCTCCTCCAGCACCCGCAGCACCCGGTCGCGGGCGACGTCCGGCAGCCGCAGCCGGCCCAGCGGGATCGGGCCGCCGATGCCCGGCACCGCCGGCACCACCAGCACCCGCACCGCGCCGGCGTCCGGGCCGGCCTCGACCGGGATGCAGCGCACCCGGGCGAATTCCGGCGCCGCCTGCCGGGTGAGCTGCTCGAAATCCTCGGCGGTGACGGCCCGGTTGCGGGTACGCAGTTCCAGCGGACCGCGCCGGGTCGCCTCGGCCACCGTCTCGCCGTCCACGCCGCCGAGCGCTGGCCGCCGGTTGTAGACGGCCGCGACGTACGGGATCGACGTGCGCAACACGTTCACGGCGCGGGCTGAGACATTGCCGCCGCCACCGCCGCCGGTGCGGTAGCCGCGCAGCCGCAGCACCGCGCCCTTCGGCGGGATCGCGCCGTACCGGCGCAGCGTCCCGTCCTCCAGCCGCACGGCCGGGCCGAACCGGATCTCGCCGGGGGTCGCGTCGACGACGAAGTGCCGGCTGTCCGGGACGCTGTCGGCGAACGAGTCGACCGCGGTCCAGATCTCCCAGCTCGCCGGCTCGGCGCCGTCCGGGCCGACCGGGGGCGGCACCGCGGCCACCCAGCCGGGCGGGTCGTCGGCGTCCGCGTCGCCGGGCCGGGCCTCCGGCACACCGACCTCCAGCACCAGCGGCTGGTCCGGGTCCGGCAGCACCGGCGGGCGGCGCACCGCGAACTGCTGCCCGGGCGTGCCGTCGGAGACGCCGATCGCCTCCTGCTCGATCGGGTCGGCGTTCAGCGCCGGCACGTTGCCGCCGACGGTGGCCGCGGTCACCGAGGAGACCAGCGGCGAGGACCGGTACGCCGGCACGCCCGGCCGGTCGGTCACCCGGCAGCGCAACCAGGCCGCCGGCACACCGGACACTGTGGACGCTCCGTGCGTCGCCGGCAGGTGCAGCTCGACGCCGCCGGAGACGTTCAGCCCGAGCGTGTCGTCCCGCTCCAGCTCGCAGGTGACCCAGCCATCCGGGGTCCACGCCTCCCACGCCAGCGGCGGCCGCTGCGGGTCGATGCCGTGGCCGCCGACCTCGCAGACGAACTGCAGCAGCACGATGTTCGACGGCGCCGGCTGGTCGAGCCCGATGTAGAACGCGTCCCCGGGCACCGGCCGCTCGGCGAAGGTGCGGAACGCGGCGCCGAAGCCGAGCCCGGGCGTGCGGTCGACGAACTCGCCGCCCTGCTCGCCGCCGGCCACCGTGCCGACCACCCGGGAGACGGCCGGCACCACGGTGAGGTCCTGCACGGTGGTGAAGGTGACCGACTGCTCGGTCGCGGTGCGCCGGGTGGAGATCACGGTGCCGGCCGCGATCCGCACCGGCACCGGCTGGTGGCTGGAGAGCCGGAACGACATGTCCACCCGGGCGGCCGCCGGCGGGAACAGCGTGACCCCGAGCAGGTCGAGGAACTTCACGTAGTTCCGGTCCGGTACCCGGTTCAGCCGGTACAGCAGCAGGTCGGTCATCCAGGCGAACGTCTCGATCAGCGTGACGCCCGGGTCGGACACGTTGTGGTTCGTCCACTCCGGACAGCGCCGCTGCACGTGCCGCTTCGCCTCGTCGACGAGGTTCTGGAAGGTCCGGTCATCCAGGCTCGGCGTAGGGAGACTGCTCACTGTCGGCTCACGCTCATGACGTCCGCTCTACTCGGGTCTATTCGTGCTGCGGGATTGTGTAGAAGGGGAAGACCAGGTTCCGCCGGTCGTTGCTGGAGCGGACGGTGTAGCGCACGTCGATCCAGAGCGTGGACGGCTCGTCCGAGTCGGCGCTGACCACCACGTCATCGACGACGACCCGCGGCTCCCAGCGGATCAGCGCGGCCCGCACCTCGGCGGCGAGCATCCCGGCGGTGGCGGCGTCGGCCGGCGCGAACACGTACTCCTGCAGCCGGCAGCCGAACTCCGGGCGCATCGGCCGCTCCCCCGGAGCGGTCGCCAGCACCAGGTACATCGCCTGCTCCAGCTCCTCGGTGCCGGAGATCAGCGCGATCGCGCCGGTCGCGTCCGGCTCCACCGGCCAGTTCCAGCCGGTGCCGACGAAGCTGTT
This sequence comes from uncultured Actinomycetota bacterium, assembly GCA_963714145.1. Lineage (GTDB taxonomy): Bacteria > Actinomycetota > Actinomycetes > Mycobacteriales > CADCTP01 > JBBWZH01. The sequence goes on from OY970235.1 coordinate 5,031,124, forward strand.
CTCCGGGTTCACGGCGCCACCGTCACCTTCGTCGCGGTGCCGGTCACCTGACCGGGGGCCACGCAACAGGTGACCTGGCAGCCGGAGTAGGCGGCCGGCTTGCCGTCGAACGTGACTGAGCCGCTGCCGGCGACCACTTTGCCCTTCTGGCTGGGCGCGACGATGAACGGGTCGCTCGCGTGCAGGCCCGGGTGCCCCGGCTTGTTCACCCCGCTGCTGCCCTGCACGGCGGCGAACTTGCCGCCGATCTTCACCGTGGTGGCCAGCCCGGTGGTCAGCGGCGCGGAGAACGGCAGCGGGCCGGGCGACGGCATCGGCGAACCGGACGGGCTGGGCACCATGTGGTTAGCGCAGCTGCCGACGATCCGGTCGTTCGCCACGACCGCGGGTTGCCCCATCGCTGCTCCTGTCTGAACTGTCTACTGTGGATTGTCAGTTGAGCGCGATCTGCTTGCCCTTGACGGTGACGTTGCCGTCGCTCTGCAGGGTCAACCCCTTCGTCGCCTTGATCGTGCCGGCGCCGCCGGCCTCGATGGTGAGATCCTTCTCGGTGCTCACGGTCGCGTTCCCGGTCGCCTTGACCGTGACATCGCCCTTCGTCTCCACGACGAGGCTGCCGTCCGCGGCGTTCAGGGTGAAGGAGACCTTGCTGTCCTTGGTGCGCAGCTCGATCTTCTCCTTGCCCTCGGTGTCGGTGAAGATCAGCTCGTTGCCGGCCCGGCTGCGGAAGCCGCGGGTGACCACCTCGCCCGAGCCGCTGTCCACAGCGGACCCGAACGGGGCGGTGTCGACGCCGTTGTAGAGACCGCCGAGCACGTACGGGCGGCGGGTGTCGCCGTGCTCGAAGCCGACCAGCACCTCGTCGTTCACCTCGGGCAGCAGCACCAGGCCGCGGTCCTTGCCGGCGCCGAGTTGCAGCACCCGGGCCCAGTCGGACTCGTAGTCGTCCGACAGCCACGGGAACTTCAGCTTGACCCGGCCGCGGTCGTCCGAGCAGTTCGTGATGACGCCGAGCACCAGCCCGTGCACCCGGTGCCCGCGCACCCGGTGGTCGTCGCCGCTGACCAGGCCGAGCACCGAGCGGTCGTGGCCGCCGCTGACGGTGAACGAGGTGTGGTAGCCGTGCCGGTCCCAGACGTGCTTGGCCCGGGAGACGGTGAGCTTGCCGTCGAACCGGCCGCCGGTCTGGCCGAGGCTCACCGCGGCGCCGGCGATGATCCGCGGGTCGCCCTGCGCCACCCCCTCGGCATGCGCGAACGTGCTCGCCAGCCGTTCCGCCTGCGCCGACGCGACCGCGTCGCACTCGGCCTGAGTGGACAGTGGCAGATCGACGGTCACGTGCCGGGGCGAGCCGAAGTCCTTGGCCACCGTCGCCGGCTTGTCCCGCAGCTCGGCGGACTTGCTCTGGGCCGGCGCGGTCGCCGAGACGGCCTGCTTGCGCTGCGGGTCCCAGCCGCGCACCTCCACTTCGGACACCTGCTGGGCGGCGGTGACGCGGGCGGTGATCCGCTCCACGTTGCCGCCGGGGACCAGCTGCAGCCGGCCGGAGGACTGGAAGTCGCCCGGGGCCGGGCCGTCGGCCGCGTCCGGCGGCTCGGTGAAGTGCAGCTTGCTGCCGGTCACCAGGACCACGCGGTTCACCTCCCGGGCGCGCCGGGTGAGGAACTCGAAGTGCGTCTCGTTCACCTGAGCCAGGTGGTCGTGCACCACGTCGGTCGCGGTCACCGTGCCCACGCCGAGGCCGACCTCGTCCGCCAGCTGGGTCGCCAGGTCGGAGTCGGTCAGGTTCTGGTAGGTCTTGGTGTGCAGGCCGTTGTAGAGCCCGTACGACCGGTCGTACGCGACCACGGTGCTGAACGCGCCGCGGTCGTCGAAGTCGAAGCCGAGCGAGTAGACGACGCCGTCGAAGATCCGGTCACCCTTCTCCTCACCGACCCGGCCCGCGGTCACGGTCAGCGTGGTGTTCAGCTCGATCCTGCTGCGCTTCAACACGTCCCGGGTCGGGTCGTCCAGCAGCACCCGGCAGGCATCCGGCCCGCCGCCGTCGGTGTCCACCAGCACCGAGCGCAGCTGGCCCTGCACCCCGTCGGCGAGCGGCGACCCGTTCACCGACAGCGCCGGCCGGGCGCCGACCTGGCTGGCGCCGCCGGGCATACCGATCACCGGACCACCCCGGCCAGCTCGGTCGTGTCCGGCAGCAGCAGCTCGCGGCCCGGCCGCAGCCGGAACGGGTCGTCGATCTGGTTGGTGGCGGCGATGCTGCGCCAGGCCCCGGCGTCGCCGTAGACGGCGTACGCCAGCGACTGCAAGGTCTCGCCGCTGCGCAGCACGTGGCTGCGCCGGGACCGCTCCGCGCCCGACGTCGGGTTCTGCGCACCCGGCTCCTTCGAGGTGGACTTCAGCGTCAGGTCCACCTGCGCCCGCAGCGGGCGGCCGTCCCGGCTGAAGATCTCGTAGGTGACGTCGACCTGCTCCAGGTGCCCGACGAACGTGTGCGCCTTGTTGATCTTCAGTGCGCCCCAGATGAAGCGCAGCTCCGGCGGGCTGCTGCTCGGCCCGGTCAGGCCGTTCGACACGCTGGTCCAGGAGAGCAGCCGCTCCACTTCGGACTGGACACTGCCCATCGGCTGGTCCTCCACCGCGTCCAGCAGGATCTGCAGGCGCAGCGAGGTCGCCTCCGTGCCCTGGAACTGCACCGGTGGGTCCTCCTCGCCACCCTGGTTCGGGTTGCGGCCGTACCGCGCGCTCTTGGAGAAGCTGATCGTGCTCGGGTTGAAGTGGAAGTCGACCCGGGAGAACGGGTTGTCCTTCTCGGCCAGGAAGGCTTTCGCCTTGGGGAGTTCCATCGTGTCCTGCCTCTAGAAGATCAGCCCGGTGTGGGCGAACTCGAACGTCTCGATGGCGACCTTCCCGTTGTCGATGGAGAACGACGGGCCGGTGTAGCGCACCGGCCAGACCCCGACGAACGTCCACTCCGCGACCGGCTCGCTGTTGTCGTTGAACGCGATCACAGTGGCGGTGCCGCGCGGGACGCCGACGCCCTTGGCCAGCATCCCGAACCAGATGTAGAGCGCCTTGGACTCCAGGTCGACCGGGCGGGACACCTTGATGTTGCTGTACTTCAGGCGGCCCGGGAGCTGATGTACGTAGCCGTTCTCGCCACCCTCCGAGTAGGACTCCACCTCGTACTCGGCGCCCAGCCCGTCCATCGCGGTGAACGAGCCGAGATCCAGCCCGTCGATCGCGACGTCGAAACGAAGCGTGTTGACCGGATCGGGCATCGCCCCTCCCTGGGGTCGGTCGCGGGTATCGGGTATGTCGCAGTTGGACGGTCAGGTATCAGTAGTCCGGCAGTGCGCCGCGGCGCTCCCGCTCCAGCAGCAGGTCCGTGCGCAGTCGGGACTCGATCCGGCTGTACAGCGCGTCGGCCATCTCGGCCAGGTCCGGGGCCGCCCGGTCGGTGCCGCCCGGCGCCGGCGCCGCGGCCGGCGGGGGTGCCGCGGCGGCCTGCCGGGCGATGTGCGGGACGCTGCCGCCGGCGCTGGGCGGCGGGGCGAACACCACCGAGTTGTCCGGCGCCCGGGTGGCCAGGCCCGCCGCGACCGCGATCTGGCCCGGGTCGTACGCCGGCTGCGGCGCCGCCGCCGGGGTGGCCGCCGCGGCACGCTGGACCGGGCGGCGGAACGGGCTGTCCACAATGGACGGGCCGGCCGCCAGGGCCGGTACCGGTGCGGTAGTCGGGGCCGCGGCTGGTTCGACCGGCTCGGGCCGGGCGTAGCGGTGCACGGTGGGCGCGGTGGCGGTCAGCACCGCGGTCAGCGGCCGGACCGCCGGCCGGGACCCGGCCGCCGGGGCCGGCGCCGGTGCGGGCACGTCGGCCGCCGCCGGGACGGGGGCGGTGGGCCTGGGCAGGTCCGGAACGGATGCCGCCAGCTCCGCCGCCGGTCCGGCCGGTGCCGGACCGGCAATGGCCGGGATGGGCGGCGCGGACGGGGCGGCGGGCTCGGCCTGCCGCTGCGTCAGGCCGGGCAGCCGGCGGGCCGGCGGCAGCGCGGCGATCGCGGGCGCCGGTGCGGCAGCCGGCCGCACGGTGTCCACAGTGGATGCTTCGGCCGCGGCCGGCGCCGCCGGCCGCTCGGCTGGGCCCGGGTCCGGCAGGTCCGGCAGCGGGCTGCGCTGGACGGCCGGTGCGGCCGGCCGGGTGCTTGGGGTGATCGGGGGGTGGGTCGGCCGGCCGATCCCGAGCGGGCGGAGCGCCGGCCGCGATCCGGTCGACGTCGCAACGACCGGGGTGCTGTCCGGCGCCGGTGCCGGCGACCCGGCGCGGACCGGCGCGGCCGGGGCGGTCGGGGCCGCCGCGGGTGCCGCGCCGCTCGCCGACCGCTGTACGACGGTCGGCACCGCCGGTCGGGCCGGCGCCGGGCCGACCGGCCGGGCCGGTGCGGCGTCCACCTGCGATGGTGCCGGGCCGCTGGTCGGGCTCGCGGCCGGACGCACCGGCCGGCCAATGCCGGGCCGCGCCTGGGCCGCTGCGCCGGCGGTCCCGGTGCCGGCGCTGCCGGCCGGAGGGCTCGGGGTGGTGGGCGCGGTGGTGGCCGGGGCGGCGGTGGCGACCGAGCGGGCCACGGTCATCGACCGGGCCCGGTCGATGACCGGGCGGGTGGCCGACTGCTCGGGAGCCGGCGCGGGCTGGCCGGCGCCGGCCGGCTCCGCTGCCGGCGGCGCGACCGGCCCGCTGGCCGGCGGCGTGGCCGGCGATGTGGGCGGGGTGGCCGGAGCGACGGCCGCGGCCGCGGAGGGCAGGACCGGCGGTGCCGTCGGCGTCGGCACTGCCGGCGCCGGTGCCGGCAGTGCCGGCAGCGAGCGCGCCACCGGCGGGCTGATCGGCGTCAGTCGCCGGGCCGGCCCGGCGACGGGCGCCGTGCTGGTGGGTCGGGTGATGGTGGCGGCCGACCGGAACACCGTCTTGGGCGCTCCCCCGCCGACCGGGCGGGCGATCGGCGCCGGTGCGGCCGGCCCTGCCGCCGGTGCACTGGGCACCGGCGCCGGGCCGGGTGGCGCCACCGGGCCGGCCGGCGCTGTCGGTGCCGCCGCGGCGGTGCGGGCCGAGCGCTGCACCGCACCACCCCGCTCGCGCAATGGCGGGGTGACCAGCGGTACGGCCGGCGCGGGCAGCGTGGCGGCCTCGGTGTGCCGGTTGGCCACCGAGGCCAGGCCCCAGACCCGGCCGCCGATGTCCGAGCTGACCGCGTGTTCGGGCGCCCGCAGCACGGTTCCAGCCGGGCGCCGCGAGGTCAGGCCGCGGGCGAACCCGGTGCTGTCGGTGCCGGACGGCGGGCCGCCGACCTGCGCCAGCGGCGGTAGTTCGGTCCAGGCCGGCACCGCCGGCCGGTGCGCGCCGGCCGGAGCCGGTGGCGCGGTCGGTGCACTGCCCGTGGCGTCCGAAGTGGACGAACCCGGGTCAGCCGGACCGGCGCCGCTGTCGCGACGCCGGAATAACCTCCCCAGCACGGCCTACTCCTCGCCCATCAGCCGCCGGGCGGCCGCAAGGAAGTGGGCCCGGTCGGGGTGCTCAAGGTCGAGGATGGTGTCCAGCGACCAGTGGTACACAGCGGCGATGTACGCGACCTCGTCGAGCAGTTGGTCGGCCGCGTACATCAGGATCCCCCCGGGGCACCACCTGCCAGGTCCACCGTGAAGTCGGTGTGACAGGACGGGCAGCTGACCGCGGCGCGGGTGTGCCCCTCCGAGTTGACCTGGCGGTAGAGGTCCTGCAGAAACGCCAGGTCCGGGGTGAACAGGCTCTCGATGACGGCGGGGGTGATGGACGTGATGGTGCCCAGCCCGGTCACCGTGCGGGCCAGCAGCAGCACGGTCAGGTAGGCCTCGTTGTCGCGCACCCGGGGGTCGCGCAGCGGGGCGATCTCGTCCCTGGCCCGGGCCAGCCGCATGGTGCCCTGCTTGTGCAGCTCGCCGGAGTCGTCCAGGTAGCCGACCGGAAGTTCGAACGCGAACTCGGTCCGCAGCCCGGTGGCCGCGGCCTCCATCACCGGCACCCTGCCCACCCCTCCCGGCAGCGCGCCGCCGGCCGAGCGGCCGGCGGCGCGTGGCGCTCACTCATGCCAGCTCAAGCCCCTCGTGGACCAGGGTGCACTCCTCGATGGCGATCTCGCTGCCACCGGCCTGCAGGCCGCCGATGCTCACCTTGGACGGCCAGGCGTTGATGATGTTGTAGCGGGCCTTCTCGCCGCGCTCGTAGTCGTAGAGCACCACGGAGGCGTTGCGGCGGGCGGTGTCGATCTTCCCGTCCTGCACCTCCTTGATCCACTTCCACCAGCTCGCGTCGTCGGTCTTGCCGCGCTTGAGCGTGATGTCGCCCCACTTGCGGGCACCCGGCAGCTTCTTCACCACCGGGATACCACCGGGCTTGAGCTCCTTGTGCTCGATCACCTGGATCTCCGCGCTGAGCCCGGAGACCTCCTTGAACTGGGCGATCGTGACCTGGTCGACCTCGACCTGCCAGGCATAGTTGCCTAGGGCGTCTTCACCGATGGGCATCCGAACCGACTCCTTCTGCTGCTACGACGGGGTTTCCGGCTACTGCCGGCTATTCCTGGACCCCGCCGCCGGTCGGCAGCTGGGCGATGCGGAACACCACGAACTCGGCCGGCTTGACCGGGGCGATACCTACCTCGATCACCACGTAGCCGGCGTCGACGACGTCCGGCGGGTTGGTCTCGGCGTCGCACTTGACGTAGAACGCCTGCTCCGGCGTGGCGCCGAAGAGCGCACCGTCCCGCCAGAGGCCGAGCAGGAAGGACGCGACGGTCCGCTTGATCCGCTGCCACAGTTCCAGGTCGTTCGGCTCGAACACGACCCACTGGGTGCCGGCCAGGATGGAGGTCTCGATGTAGTTGAACAGCCGGCGCACGTTGACGTAGCGCCAGGCGCTGTCGTCGGCCAGCGTGCGGGCGCCCCAGACCAGGATGCCGCGGCCCGGGAAGGCCCGGATCACGTTGATGCCGGCCGGGTTCAGGTCGTCGTGCTCACGCCGG